>NZ_CM151157.1:5000000-5057593 GCF_056481625.1 Stenotrophomonas sp. 86156_Sma | reverse complement strand
CAGCAATAATCGTCCGGTGGCCGGGGCATGGACGCGACAAGGCGCCCAAACACAGGCCGGAAAGGGGGGAAATGGATGGCTCAGACTACCACCGAGCGCCCGCCTTCGGAATGCTTGTCCCCTACTTATTCACAAAAACATCCACAGCTATTGCACAGCCCAGTGAATTCGCGTAGCTGCCAGGGGTTGACTTGGGGCGGGGTACCTCTCTAGAATTTCCGGTTCTTTCCGTCCCATTCATACGAGAGGCCCCCAATGGCCACGAAGCGCACCTACCAGCCCAGCAACCTCAAGCGTAAGCGCGACCACGGCTTCCGTGCCCGTATGAAGACCGCTGACGGCCGCAAGATCCTGTCGCGTCGCCGCGCCAAGGGCCGCAAAGTCCTGAGCGCCTGATTGCCATGCCGCACATCGCGGCAGACGCAATCCCTTCGACAGTGAATACTGCAGACCCGCGCAAGCGATTCCCTCGCTCTGCGCGGGTTCGCACGCGTGCCGAATACTCAACGGTCTTCAACGGCGCCCGCCGTGTGTCCGATCCGCTGATGACCCTGCACTGGCTGCCGGCTGACCGGCCGGCCAGGCTGGGTCTGGCGGTTTCCCGCAAGGTTGATCCGAACGCCGTCGGGCGTAACCGGATCAAGCGCGTCCTGCGCGACATCCTGCGTCAGACACGTACCGATATCCAGCCAGGCGACTTTGTCGTCGTGGCTCGTAGTGCTGCGCGTTCCGCCAGCAACGACGAGATCCGCCAGGCCTTCCTGCGCCTGCTGCGTCGCCTGCGTGCATTGCCCACGCCGGGCGTGGACGGCACAATGCCGCCGCCTGATGGCATCGCAACTCCTTCTTTGACCGAGCCGGCATCGCGTCCCGGCCCCGCCGAGCCTGTCCGCTGATGAACCAGACCCGCGTATTCCTCATTTTTGCCTGGCTGATGGTGGCCGTGCTGCTGTGGATGGAGTGGAGCCGTGAAAAGGCTGCTCCGACCCCGGCACCGACGACCACGTCGGCCCCGGCCGCCGCACAAAGCGTTCCGGGCGCAACCCCGGGCGCCATCCCCAGCGCCCAGGTGCCGGGTGCCCCCGGCCAGGCCGCCGTGCAGGCCGCCGTGCAGGCCCAGGCCAGCGCCACCCCGGCCAGCCAGCGCGTGACCGTCACCACCGACGTGCTGCGCCTGGTGCTCGACGGCGGCCGCGTGCTCGATGCCGAGCTGCTGCAGTTCCCGCAGACCAAGGACGAAGGCAGCCCGCCGGTCCGCCTGCTGACCGAAGACCCCGCGCACCCGTACAGCGCGATCAGTGGCTGGGCCAGCGAAGACAAGAACACCCCGGTCCCCGGCGCCGACGGCTTCAAGCTGGTCGGTGACACCAAGGACTTCGTGCTGGCCAAGGGCCAGAACGAGCTGCAGATCCCGTTCGTGTGGACCGCCGACAACGGCGTGACCATCAAGCGCACGCTGACCGTCTCGCGCAACGAGTATGCCGTGCGCTTCAAGGATGAAGTCAGCAACGCCGGCGCCGCGCCGTGGAACGGCTACGTCTACCGCACCCTGGACCGCACCCCGACCATCCTGTCACGGAGCATGACCAACCCGGATTCCTTCAGCTTCAACGGTGCCACCTGGTACGACAACGACAAGAAGTACCAGCGTCGTGCGTTCAAGGACTACCTGGAAGACGGCACGCTGAACCAGAACATCACCGGCGGCTGGCTGGCGATGCTGCAGCACCACTTCTTCACCGCCTGGATCCCGCAGAAGGACCAGACCGCACACTACGTGCTGTCGCAGGTGGCCGGTCGTGACCTGATCGAAGCGCGTGGCCCGGCCTTCACCGTGGCCCCGGGCCAGTCCACCAGCACCGAAGCCCGCCTGTGGGTCGGCCCGAAGCTGGTCAACCTGATTGCCAAGGAAGACGTGCCGGGCCTGGACCGCGTGGTCGACTACAGCCGCTTCTCGATGATGGCGGTGATCGGCCAGGGCCTGTTCTGGGTGCTGAACCAGGTGCACAAGCTGGTCGGCAACTGGGGCTGGGCGATTGTCGGCCTGGTGGTGCTGCTGAAGCTGGTGCTGTACCCGCTGTCGGCGACCCAGTACAAGAGCGGCGCCAAGATGCGTCGTTTCCAGCCGCGCATCGCGCAGCTGAAGGAACGCTATGGCGATGACCGCCAGAAGTTCCAGACCGCGATGATGGAGCTGTACAAGAAGGAAAAGATCAATCCGATGGGCGGCTGCCTGCCGATCCTCATCCAGATGCCGATCTTCTTCGCCCTGTACTGGGTGCTGGTGGAATCGGTCGAACTGCGCCAGGCGCCCTGGTTCGGCTGGATCCAGGACCTGACCGCACGCGACCCGTACTTCATCCTGCCGGTGATCAACGTGGCGGTGATGTGGTTCACGCAGAAGCTGACCCCGGCACCGGGCATGGACCCGATGCAGCAGAAGATGATGCAGTTCATGCCGCTGGTGTTTGGCGTCATGATGGCCTTCATGCCGTCCGGCCTGGTTCTGTACTGGGTGGTCAACGGCGGCCTGGGCCTGCTGCAGCAGTGGTGGATGACCAAGCGCCACGGCGGCGAGCCAGTCCCGGCCACCACCGCCCCGGCCCCGGTCAAAAAGAAGTAATCCGACCGGCAGGTCGCCGGCTTTGTAGAGTCGACCTTGGTCGACTGCCATTGAGCCCCGACCGACCCGCAGAAGCCCGCCGCAAGGCGGGCTTTTCGCATGCGGCGTTAGAATCGCCGGCACACCGTTCCTCCATCCATCGAGTCCGCCATGCCGCGTGCGTCGTCGTTCCGCCTGTTCCTGCCCTCGCTGTTGTTGACCCTGGTCGTTGCCGGCTGTGGCGACAAGGACGCGAAGGCACCGGTAACCGGCGTGACCCAGCCCAGCGCGCAGGCCGCGGCCGCCGCCGACCCGGCCGCCGCGCCGTTGCTGGCTGCGCTGCAGAAGCAGCTCGACGGTTACCGTCGGATCATCGTGCTGCTGGCCGACGAAGAACAGCAGTCGGCCGCCGACCGCGGCACCTCCACGCGTGTGGGCCAGCAGCTGTTCCATGACGGCCTGGAGCAACGTACGGCCATCGCCGCGCAGTTCGACACCCTGCTGCGCGGTTCCAGTCCGCAGCGCTTCGCCACCCTGGGTACCGTGCTGGACTACATCGAGTCCGCGCCGGAACTGTTCGATGCCGACCGCCTGGCCTTCCGCGAAGTGCTGCGTGATCTGCATGAGCGGGTCGGTACCGATTCGTCGCTGCCGGCGGTGAAGCTGCACCAGCGCATCGGCGAGGACCTGGAGGCGCTCGACGAGATCGAACGCAACTACAACCAGGAACTGACCCGCATCTTCAGCCGCTTCGAGCGCACCCGCGCCATCGAGCTGAAGCGCGAGAAGTGGGACGATTACATCGCGCACCTGCACAAGGACTACAGCCGCGAAGCGATCCTGCGCGACTACGGGGTGATCGAGCCGTACCCGATGTCCATGAAGGACAGCGACCGCGAAATCTTCGGCCGCGACCTGCCGGCCAAGACCGTGGTGCTGACCTTCGACGATGGCCCGCACAAGGCCTACACCGATGAAGTGGTGGCCATCCTCAAGCGCTACGACGTGCCGGGCGTGTTCTTCGAAGTGGGCCGAAACCTGGGCAAGGTCGAGGCCGATGGCAAGGTCAGCCTGGGCCCGATGGCGAAGATCAGCCGCAACCTGATGGAAGAGGGCTATGCGGTCGGCAACCACAGCCTGACCCACGCCCAGCTGTCGCGCACCACCGGGGATGCGCTGCGCCAACAGGTACTCGACACCGACACGCTGCTGAAGGACGTCGACAGCAAGCGCGCGCCGCTGTTCCGCTTCCCGTATGGTGCGCGCAACGCCGAAGGCCTGCAGTTGCTCAACGAGGCCGGGCTGAAGTCGATCATGTGGAACATCGACTCGATGGACTGGGCCGACCCGGTACCGGAGTCGATCGTGCAGCGCGTGCTCGACCAGGTGAACAAGGAACAGCGCGGCATCATCCTGTTCCACGACATCCACGACCGTGCGGTGAAGGCGCTGCCGCAGATCCTCGACCGGCTGATCGCCGATGGCTACCACTTCGCCGGCTGGAATGGCCGCGACTTCACCGTCGCCCGTGCGCGAAAGGGCGACGCCGGTGCCGCCACCGTCACCACCGGCTACGAGAAGTCGTGGGCGATCGTGGTCGGCATCGACAACTACGCCAAGTGGCCGAAGCTGGAGTACGCCAGCCATGATGCTCAGGCAGTGGCCGATACCTTGACCGGGCAGTTCGGCTTCCCGTCCTCGCAGGTGATCGTGCTGAAGAACGAGCAGGCCACCCGCAACAACATCCTGGCCGCCTTCCACGACCGCCTGGCCGACGACCGCACCGGCAAGAACGACCGCGTGTTCGTGTTCTTCGCCGGCCATGGCGCGACCCGCCAGCTCGCCTCCGGGCGCGACCTCGGCTACATCATCCCGGTCGATTCGGACCCGAAGGAATTCGCCACCGACGCGATTGCGATGACCGACATCCAGAACATCGCCGAAAGCATGCAGGCCAAGCATGTGATGTTCGTGATGGATGCCTGCTACAGCGGCCTGGGCCTGACCCGTGGCGGCCCCTCGTCGTCGTCGTTCCTGCGCGAGAACGCCCGCCGCAGCGCGCGTCAGATGCTGACCGCCG
This sequence comes from Stenotrophomonas sp. 86156_Sma, assembly GCF_056481625.1. Taxonomy (NCBI): domain Bacteria; kingdom Pseudomonadati; phylum Pseudomonadota; class Gammaproteobacteria; order Lysobacterales; family Lysobacteraceae; genus Stenotrophomonas; species Stenotrophomonas sp. 86156_Sma. Next base: position 5,052,911 of record NZ_CM151157.1, on the reverse strand, counting down.
GTGGTGCCGACCAGCAGGTGGCCGATGCCGGCCCGAACGGCCACTCGGTGTTCACCTGGGTGCTGCTGCAGGCGTTGGCCGGCAAGGGCGACCTCAACGGCGATGGCCTGATCACCGGTACCGAACTGGCCGCCTACGTGGCGCCGGCGGTCTCGGCGGTCTCGCACCAGACCCCGGCCTTCGGCAGCCTGCCCGGTTCGCAGGGCGGCGAGTTCGTGTTCCAGGTGCCGGACAGCCAGGAATTCCTCAACGCCGATACGCGCCAGCTGACCGCCGATGCGATCGCGCTGAACAACAAGGTGGATGCGGCCAGCGAGGCCAAGGGCAGCCAGGCGCCGGTGACCGTGGCCGACCTGCAGGGTGGCAAGGCCAAGCTGGTGGTGCCCACCGCCGGCCCGGCATCCGACCGCCAGCGCGCGCAGCAGGCCAACGACCGCGGCCTGCAGCTGTACCGCGAGAAGCAGTACGACGAAGCGGTAGCCCAGTTCACCGAGGCGCTGAAGCTGCGCCCGGACTTCGCCCAGGCCGCCAACAACCTCGGCTTCGTCTACTACCGCCAGCAGCGCTATGCCGAAGCGGCGCGCTGGCTGGAGAACACACTGAAGATCGACCCCTCGCGCGCCGTGGCCTATCTCAACCTGGGCGACGCCTACTTCAACGCCGGCGACAAGGCCAAGGCCAAACAGGCCTACACCACCTACCTGGCGCTGCAGCCGCAGGGCAGCGGCGCGGCGCAGGTGCGTGCGCAGCTGGAGAAACTCTGAGCCATGAACGACGCGATCCGCACCGACACCATCGTGGCCATCGCCAGTGCGCTCGGCGCCGGCGGTGTCGGCCTGCTGCGCCTGTCCGGCCCGCGCGCTGCAGCGATTGCCAATGCGCTGGGTGCACCTGCACTGCGTCCGCGCCACGCGCACTACGCGCGCCTGCGTGATGCCGACGGCGAGGTCATCGACGATGGCATCGTGCTGTGGTTCCCGGCACCGAACAGCTTCACCGGCGAAGAGGTGGTGGAGCTGCAGGGCCATGGCAGCCCGGTGCTGCTGCAGCAACTGGTCGCGCGCTGCATCGCGCTCGGTGCGCGCCAGGCGCGCCCGGGTGAGTTCAGCGAACGGGCGTTCCTCAACGGCAAGCTCGACCTGGCCCAGGCCGAGGCCATCGCCGACCTGATCGCCGCGGGCGACAACCGTGCCGCGCGCGCTGCACGCCGTTCGCTGGATGGTGTGTTCTCGCGCCGCATCGACGCCGTGGTCGAACAGTTGGTGCTGCTGCGCATCCATGTGGAAGCGGCCATCGACTTCGCCGACGAACCGCTGGATACCCTCGGTGGAGCACAGGTGCGCCGTGGCTTGGAACAGGCGCGCAGCGACCTGGCCCTGCTGCGGCGGGATGCCGAGCGCGGCCGACGCCTGCGCGATGGCCTGCATGCGGTGCTGATCGGGCCGCCGAATGCCGGCAAGAGTTCATTGCTCAATGCGCTGGCCGGCAGCGAACGCGCCATCGTCACCGACATCGCCGGCACCACCCGCGACACCCTGCGCGAGACCATCCGCCTGGACGGCCTGGAGCTGACCCTGGTCGACACCGCGGGCCTGCGCGACGGTGGCGACGCCATCGAACGCGAAGGCATGCGCCGCGCGCATGTGGAAATCGAGCGTACGGACCTGGCGCTGATCGTGCTGGATGCGCGCGATCCGGCGGCCGGCGAAGCGGCGCTGGGCGGCGCCGTGGCGGCGGTGCCGCACAAGGTCTACATCCACAACAAGTCGGATCTGCTGACGGCGCTGCCGACGCTGGACGATCCGAACCGCGTGTTCGTTTCGGCCGCCACCGGCGCCGGACTCGAAGATCTGCACGCGCGCCTGCGCTCGATTGCCTCGGCCGGGGCGGGCGAGCAGGTGGACGGCGAGTTCTCCGCACGCACGCGCCATGTGGATGCGATCGAGCGCGCGCAGGAACATGCGCAGCGCGCCGATGGTGAGCTGGCGCATGAGCACCTGGAACTGGCCGCCGAGGAACTACGGCTGGCGCATGACGCGCTGGGCGAGATCACCGGGCAGATGAGTGCCGATGACCTGCTGGGAAGGATCTTCTCCAGCTTCTGCATCGGCAAGTAAGGTCGGGGCCAGATCCCCGAAGGGATCTCTGACCCCGTCATCGATCAATCGCTCGGCTCATGCTCTGGCAGGCGCCAACCTTCGCTCTGGTAGGTGCCAACCTTGGTTGGCACAGGGCGTCCGGGGTCATGGACGCCGGCTGGCAGAGCGCCGACCAAGGTCGGCAACTACCGGATCCATGGGGTCCCCCGCCTGTCACATTGCCGCCGCATACTGACGCCCATCACATACCGCTTGGGGAAGTCGCAGTGAAGTCGTGGGGTTGTGCGTTGCTGTTGTCGCTGGCCGTGGCACCATCGGTGGCCATGAGTGCTGAATCCTCCACCCCGGCCGCGCACAAGGTGTCGGTCTATGGCCACCGCGGGGCAAGCGCACTGCTGCCCGAGCACACCTTGGCGGCCTACGCGCAGGCCATCGCCGATGGCGCCGACTACATCGAACCGGACCTGGTGATGACCAAGGACGGGGTGATGGTGGCCCGCCACGAGAACGAGATCAGTGGCACCACCGATGTCGCCTCGCATCCGGAATTCGCCAGCCGCCGCACCAGCAAGGTCATCGACGGGCAGAAGGTCGATGGCTGGTTCACCGAAGACTTCACCCTGGCCGAGCTGAAGACGCTGTACGCGCGTGAGCGCCTGCCGGAACTGCGCAGCACTGCCTACGATGGCCAGTTCCGCATTGCCAGCCTCGACGAGATCCTTGCCTTCCTGGTGCAGCAGGCCGGCCGTGCCAACCGCGGCATCGGCCTGGTGCCGGAGATCAAGCATCCGACCTACTTCCAGTCGATCGGCCTGCCGATGGAAGACAAGCTGCTGGCCGCGCTGCGCGGCAATGCCTATACCAACGTGGGCCCGGTCACCATCCAGTCGTTCGAGACCGCCAACCTGCGCTACCTGCGCGGCAAGATCGGGCGGGGCAGCAACATCCGCCTGCTGCAGCTACTGTGGAAAGGCGATACGCAGCCGGCCGACATCGCCAAGGCCGGTGGCAAGCTGACCTACGCGCAGATGATGACGCCGGCAGGACTGAAGGACATCGCCAGCTACGCCGACAGCATCGGCCCGGAACTGCGCTCGATCATTCCGCTGGACGCCAAGGGCGCGCTGAGCACTCCGACCACGCTGGTACAGGACGCACATGCAGTGGGCCTGATGGTGATTCCGTACACCTTCCGTCCGGAGAACCACTTCCAGGCCAGCAACCTGCGCAAGGGCGCCGACAACGCGCGCAATGCCGAGGGTTCGATTGCCGAGATGCGTGCCTATCTGGCTACCGGCATCGATGCCTTCTTCACCGATGACCCGGCGCTGGGCCGGCAGGCGGTGGATGGCATGGGCACGGCGGGGAATGCGGCAAACTGACGGGCTCTGGTAGATGCCAACCTTGGTTGGCACACGCCAGGAGTGCCGACCAAGGTCGGCCACTACCGGTTCATGAGGTTGCCGGCCAGCGGCCGGCACTACCGGTCACCTCAACCGCGGGGGTCTTCCGGCCGACGGAACGGGATCACCACGTAGTCCTGGCCCTCGCGCGGCTGCCACAGCACCGGCACGCGCTGCGGTGACGGCGGCTCCAGCTCGTCGTCGGCCAGCGGTTCGACGTCTTCTTCTTCGTCTTCCCAGCTGTAGCGCGGGCGCGGCGGCAGCGGGTCGGCGTTGCGGAACAGCAGCGCAGCAATGATGCCGGCGAAGGCGCCGCCCATGTGCGACTGCCAGGACACACCATCGGCGTGCGGCAGGATGGTCATCAGCATGCCGCCGTAGAACAGCATGCCGATCAGGCCGGTGGCGATGGCCGCGCGATCGCGGCGCAGCAGGCCCAGGCTGGCCAGCAGGAACATCAGGCCGTGGGTCACGCCACTGGCGCCCAGGTGCACGCTGCCCGGATTGCCCAGCATCCACGCACCGATGCCCGAGCCCAGCCACAGCAGGGGCAGGGCGCGCACGGTGGCTTTCGGGTAGACGCTGCCGGCCAGCGTGCCGAGGATCAGGATCGCGATGCTGTTGGCGGCGATGTGCTCGACCGAGGCATGCAGCATCGGGCCGCCGATCAGGCCAAGCAGGCCCTTGGCTTCCAGTGGCGCGACCGCCCACGGTCGCCAGTCGAACGTACCCTGCAGGGCGAACACGGCCACCAGCACCAGCACGGCGGCCAGGCTGACATTGAACGCCCGCAGGATGCGCGAGCGGTCATTGCGGGGGGCCGGCACGTCGCCAGCGGGCAGGGGCGCGTTGTTGTTCATACCTCAGCAATGGCGGTGGTTGGCGCGAAACCAAGGCCACCGCCGCGGGAGAGTGGAAACGGCCGGCGGGACAATCCCACCGGCCGCGCCATCCAGCGGGTCAGGCTCAGGCCTGGCCTTCGCCTTCCTTCGGCGGGTACTTCAGGCTCAACACCACGGTAGCGGCGATGATCACCGCCACCACGCCCAGCGAGATCGGGGTCGGGATCTTGAACAGGTCGATGATCATCATCTTGATGCCGATGAAGCCCAGCACCAGCGCCAGGCCGTACGGCAGCAGGTGGAAGCGGTCGGCCATGCCGGCCAGCAGGAAGAACATCGCGCGCAGGCCCAGCACCGCGAACACGTTGGAGGTGAGCACGATGAACGGGTCGGTGGTGATCGCGAAGATCGCCGGGATGCTGTCCACGGCGAAGATCACGTCGGTGACCGCGATCAGGATCAGCACCGCGAACAGCGGGGTGAACCAACGCACGCCGTCGCGCTTCACGCTCATCGCGTTGCCGGCGTAATCCGGCAGCAGGCGCAGGTGCTTGCGCATCCAGCGCAGGGCGGGGTTGGCCTCCAGGTCCGGCTCCTGCCCGGCGGCGAACCACATCTTCCAGCCGGTGAACAGCAGGAAGGCGCCGAACACGTAGAGCAGCCAATGGAACTGGGTGATCAGCACGCTGCCGGCGAAGATCATGACCGTACGCAGCACGATCGCGCCCAGGATGCCGATGATCAGCACCTTCTGGCGCTGCTCCTCCGGCACCGCGAAGTAGCTCATGATCATCAGGAAGACAAAGATGTTGTCGACCGCCAGCGCCTTCTCGACCAGGTAGCCGGTCAGGAATTCGAGGCCGACCTTGTTGGCCACGACCTGGCCGGCGGTCTCATTCAGGTAGTACCAGAGGCCCGCATTGAACAGCAGGGCCAGCGCGACCCAGCCGATGGACCACCACAGGGCCTCCTTGAAGGTGACCTTGTGCGGCCCACCATGGCGCATCAACACGAGGTCGACCAGCAGGGCGATGACCACCACCGCTGCGAAGCCGCCCCACAACCACACGTTACCGATCGTCTGCATTGGGAATGTCCGTTGGAAAGATGAATGCCAGGCCGGACGGCGAGGATCTGCAACGGAGGATCGGGAGGGGGATCCAGGGACAGAGCTTCGCCAGTACGGCGAAGGTCTCGCTCGCAGTTCCAGTCGGCTGGAACTGCCGTTGCACCGGAGCCTGCGGGCTCGAAATGACGGCGACAACGTCTGGGAGCTACTCCCCTTCTGGCGCCGATTCTGCGGCCTGGCCGGGCTGCCGTCAAATGCCGGGTGGCCGGGGCCCCCGCCCTGGTAGATGCCAACCTTGGTTGGCACGCCGGCCGGCCCGCCCTGGTAGGTGCCAACCTTGGTTGGCACGCCTTGCCCGGGCCGTTCAGCAACGCCCGTCGCGCCAGCTCGACTCTACGAAAGCGCCCCCCGGCTACAATAGGTGGATGAATACCCCCCTTCCAATTGTCCGCCTCAAGAACGCGTGGCGTTCCAGCCACCCGTGGATCTTCCAGAAACTGGTCGAGAAGCCGACCGTCCGGCCCAAGCCCGGTTCCATCGTCGACGTGGTCGGCATCGACGGCGAGTTCATTGGTCGCGGGTTCTACAACGGGCACTCGCGCATTGCCGTGCGCATCCTCGAAACCGACCAGAACGTGCCGGTGGATGCCGGCTGGTTCTCGCGCAAGATCGCCCAGGCGGTGTCGCTGCGCCGTGAGGTGCTGAAGCTCGACGCGGTGTCCGACGCCTGGCGCGTGGTGCACAGTGAGGGCGATGGCTTGTCCGGCCTGGTGGTGGACCGCTACGGCGATCTGGTGGTGGTCGAATTCTTCGCCGCCGGCATGTTCCGCCACCGCGAGTGGATCTACGACGCCCTGCGCGAGCAGTTCCCGGGCTGCCGCTTCCACAGCTTCGCCGACGAGCACGTGCAGAAGCAGGAAAGCTTCGACTTCCACGGCAACACCACCACCGAAGCGGCGGTGATCACCGAGTACGGCATCAAGTTCCGCGCTGACCCGGCCGGTGCGCACAAGACCGGCTTCTTTGCCGACCAGCGCGAGAACCGCGAGTGGCTGAGCCAGCAGGTGGAAGGCAAGAGCGTGCTCGACCTGTGCTGCAACACCGGCGGTTTCGCCGTGTACGCAGCGGCGCGTGGTGCCACTGAAGTGGTCGGCATCGACATCGATGAAGACGTCATCCAGATCGCCAAGGGCAATTCGCGCCTGAACAACGTGCGCCCGAAGTTCGTCCAGTCCGACATCTTCCCGTGGCTGCGCGACGCCGCCAACCGCGGTGAGCAGTACGACGTGGTGATCCTGGACCCGGCGAAGATGACCCGCGACCGCGACCAGGTCATCACTGCGCTGAAGAAGTACCTGGACATGAACAAGCTGGCGCTGGGCGTGGTCAAGCCCGGTGGCCTGTTCGCCACGTTCTCCTGCACCGGCCTGGTGGCCGAGGACCAGTTCCTCGACATGCTGCGCCGCGCGGCCTATTTCTCCGGCCGCACGATCCAGATCCTGAAGGTGGCCGGCGCCGGTCCGGACCATCCGTTCATGGCCCACGTGCAGGAATCGCGTTACCTCAAGGCCGTGTTCTGCCGCGTGGTGGACTGACGGTCCGCTTCTGCGTTCGCCGGGCATGAATCATGTCCACTGCCCGGCGGTCAACTTTCCGCGCATTGCGATGCGTTCGTGAAAGTGGCGCTCCATTGATGAGGGGGCGCAGCTCGACTCTACAAATCCGCGGGCCGCAGCGCTATGGTCGGGCTCTTCCCATTGCCGGTGAGAGCCCATGCCATCGTTGCGCCACCTGTCCGTCGTGCTTGCCCTGGCGCTGTGCGCGCCGCTGTCGGCTCATGCCATCGAGTTCAGCGCACAGGAGCTGGCGCGCGCCAAGGCCCTGCAGCAGCGCCTGGTCACCCTCGACAGCCACCTGGATACGCCGGCCAATTTCGGCCGAACCGGCTTCGACATAGAGCAGCGTCACGACCGCAACGCGCTTTCGCAGGTTGACTACCCGCGCATGGTCGAAGGTGCGCTGGACGGCGGCTTCTGGGCGATCTACACCGATCAGGGCGACCGCAGCCCCGCCGCGCACCTCGCCGAGCGTGACCATGGCCTGCAGCGGCTGCTGGAGATCCGCGAAATGCTGGCGGCCAACCCCGAGCGCTTCGCGCTGGCATTGACCGCCGATGACGCGGCGCGGATCAAGGCCGCCGGCAAGCGCGTGGTCTACATCAGCATGGAAAACGCCAGCCCGCTGGTGGAAGACCCGAGCCTGCTGTCGTTCTACCACCGCGCCGGCCTGCGCCTGCTCAGCACCGTGCACTTCGCCAACAACGAGTTTGCCGATTCGGCCACCGATCCCAAGGGTGCGGAGTGGAAAGGCCTGAGCCCGGCCGGCAAGGACCTGGTGCGGCAGGCGGTGAAGCTGGGCATCGTGATCGACCAGTCACATGCCTCGGATGCGGTGTTCGACGACCTGCTGGCGATGATGCCGGTGCCGTTCGTGCTGTCGCACAGCTCGGCCAAGGCGGTCTACGACCACCCGCGCAATCTGGATGACGCGCGCCTGCGCAAGCTGGCCAAGGCCGGCGGCGTGATCCAGGTGAACGCCTATGGCGGCTACCTGATCGACACCGCAAAGACGCCCGAGCGCAAGCAGGCCGAGGAAGCGCTGAGCAAGCAGCTGGGTGGCTGGGAAGGCATGGGCATCGAACAGGGCGTTGCCCTGCTGAAGGCCGAGCAGGCGCTGGACCACGAGCACCCGGTGCGCCATGCCAGCCTCGACGACTTCTTCGCCCACTTCGAGCACATCCTCAAGGTGGTCGGCCCCGAGCACGTGGGCATCGGCCTGGACTGGGATGGCGGCGGTGGCCTGAGCGACCTGCCCGATGTCAGCCAGCTGCCGAAGATCACCGCGTGGCTGCTGCGCAAGGGCTATACCGAGAAGCAGATTGCCGGCATCTGGGGCGGCAACCTGCTGCGGGTGATGCGGCAGGCGCAGGACTACGCTGCAAAGCAGGGCGGTTGACCGCCCTGCGGAAGTGCCGGCCGCTGGCCGGCATTGCCCGTATCAACAGGATGCGAGGTGCCGGCCAGCGGCCGGCACTACCGGTGATCCGGTTATTTCGCGATCAGCGCGTGGCGGCGGCTGTACAGGAAGTACAGCACCAGGCCGGCCAGGTTCCACAGCAGGAAGTACAGCTGGGTGCTGTGCGGCAGGCTGAGGAACAGATAGATGCAGCCCAGCGCGGCCAGCGGACCAACCACGAAGGCCAGCGGGGTACGGAAGGTACGTTCGCGGTTCGGCTCGCGCAGGCGCAGCACCACCAGGCAGATGCCCACGGCGGTGAACGCGGCCAGGGTGCCGGCATTGGCCAGCGCCGCGATCTCGTCCAGGCGGGCCACACCGGCCAGCGCCGACACCACCACCGCGGTGAACAGCGTGGTCGCCACCGGCGTGCCGGTACGTGCGTTGACCTTGGACAGGCCACGCGGCAGCAGGCCATCGCGGCTCATCACGAAGAAGATGCGGCTCTGGCCGTACAGGAAGGCCAGCAGCACCGTCGGCAGCGCGATGATCGCGATCACGCCGATCACCATCGCCGCGGTCGGATGGCCCAGCTGACGCATGATCAGGGCCAGCGGCTCGGCACTATGGCCGAACACCGCGTAGCTCATCGCACCGACCGCGGCCAGCGCCACCAGCACGTAGACGATGGTGCAGCCGATCATCGAACCGATGATGCCGATCGACAGGTCGCGGCCGGGGTTCTTGGTTTCCTCGGCGGCGGTGGAGATCGCATCGAAGCCGTAGAAGGCGAAGAAGATGATCGCTGCCGCCGCCATTACGCCGTGTTCGACGCCATCAGGGCCCATCGACTTGGCAAAGCCATACGGCATGAACGGCTGCAGGTTGGCGCTGTCGAAGGCGGGCAGGGCCACGGCCACGAAGATGGCCAGCGCGATCAGCTTGAACACCACCAGGATGGCATTGAGGGTGGCGCTTTCCTTGGTGCCGGCCATCAGCATGCCGGCCACCAGCCAGGTGATGACGATCGCCGGCAGGTTGATCATGCCGCCTTCCACGTGCGGGCCGGCTGCGAGCCACGCTGGCAGGTGCACGTTCCAGCCGAACTGGGTGTGGACCCATTCGAGGAAGCCGACGAAGTAGCCGGACCAGCCCACCGCCACCGTACTCACCACCAGCGAGTACTCCAGGATCAGGCTCCAGCCCACCACCCAGGCGAACACCTCGCCCAGCGCGCTGTAGCTGTAGGTGTAGGCACTGCCGGCGGCCGGCATCATCGTCGACAGCTCGGCGTAGGACAGTGCCGCGCAGGCGCACACCGCACCGGCGATGGCGAAGGAGATCAGCACGGCCGGGCCGGCCAGGTTGGCACCGACGCCGATCAGCGTGTAGATGCCGGTACCGACGATGGCGCCAATACCCAGCGCGATCAGGTGCGGCCAGCTGAGCGTCGGGATCAGGCGCCTGCCGGCTTCGTGGACGGTGACGGAATCTAGGGACTTGCGCCGGAACAGGGACATGCAGGCCTCGGAAGGGGTGACTAAGAACGACAAGTTCCCGAGTGTGACCGAACGCAGCGCAGCATTACCACTGACGGGGGTCATGCGAGGGTCAGATGCGTCACCGGCGCGGCTGTACTCCGAGCATTCTGCCGGAATCGGCACAAATGCCGGCAGGATTCGAAATGATTCGATCCCTCAAGGCGAGCCGGGAGGCGCTTGAAGCGTGAGAGCAGGGGCCAGATCGATGCTGACCCGCTGCGGATCGACCACCGGCGCCGCACCTTGGGTTCTCAACTGGGCCACCAGCACTTCGAAGCCCTGGGCGCGGCCGAACGCATGCTCGTCCAGGGTCAATGGCAGCAGCTGCAGGAAGTCGAATCGTCCCGATGGCAGTTGCTGGGGTCCCGGGAAATGCAACGACGGAACGAAGACGGCCGCCTGCAGCATGCTCCCTGCGTGATCCACCGGCCCCCCCAGCTTCAGCCGGTCCCATGGCGCCAACGGATTGCCGGGCATGCGTGAGTGGCACAGCAGCAGGTGGTACGCGGTGAACCAGCGCAAGGTGGTCAGTGCCCAGGTCGCTTCTTCCTGCGTCTCAAGCATCAGTTCGATGCCCAACCCCGAATCGCCATCTTCGTGCCGCCCTTCCCAGGGGTTGGACAGGCCGGAGCTGACATAGATCCAGTGCCTTCGATCACCGTGCGGAGGGCAGGCATTGACGCCGACATGCAGCCAGCGCGGGTCGATCTGGTCCTGCTTGAAGACGTTGCGCAGCAGATCCATGTCGATCGGATAGATCCCCGGCCCGGTATCGCCGAACAACCGCCGGTACAGCGTCTCCTCCCGATATTCCCAGCTGCGCTCCAGCAGGGTGTCGTCGTCCATGGTGCTCACTCGGCCACCTTGCCGGGCCAGCGGCAGCCGTCTTCCTGCCAGGCCTCGACGTCATCGTGGAAGGTGGTGCGACGTCCGTCGCGGCTACGCTCGTAGCTCAGGTCCAGCACCAGCGCGCCCTGCGTGCTGAGCAGGTAGCGGCCATTGAGGCGCCCGTTGATGCGCTCTTCCCAGACGCTGTCGAACTGGTAGGGGCGGTCTTCGGCCAGCACCGTGGTCTCCATTGAAACCCGGCGCAGCAGCAGGCGTTCGCGCTGCCCGGCATAGCGAACGTCGGCCTGGCCGTCATCCAGCCAACGCCATTCCAGATGGATGCCGTCATTGCGGCCGCCGCTCAGGCAGCGATGATCCTGTGCGGTGGCCGCCGGGGCGGTCGTGTTGGCCAGAAGCAGCAGGGCGCCCATCGCCGTCGGCCAGGGTTTCATCCGTTCAGCCCCAACCGGATGCCGAACCCCACCAGGAACAGGCCTGCCACACGGCGCAGCGCATCGCTGATCCGTGGGTGCTGGATCAGGCGGCGACGGGCCAGGTTGCCCACGCCGATCAGCATCGAGCAGTAGGCGATGCTGACCACCAGAATGATGCCGGCCAGCGCAGCGAAGGTGGCGATGCCCTGGTGTGCCTTCGGATCGATGAATAACGGCAGGAAGGCCATGTAGAACAGGATCGCCTTCGGGTTGAGCAGGCTGACCAGGATCGCCTGCTGGAAGTAGCGGCCCGGCTGCATGCGGATCGGGCCGGCGTCGCCGCTCTCGTGCTTCGGTGTGCGCAGCAGGCTGATGCCCACCCACACCAGGTAGGCCGCACCGAGGTACTGCACCGCGTGGAACACCAGCGGGTTGGCCTTGAGCAGCGCGGCTACGCCGGCCAGCGCCAGCCACATCAGGATCTGGTCACCGACCAGCAGGCCGGCCAACGCGGTGTAGCCGCCACGCACGCCGCCACGGCCGGTGGCGGTCAGCAGGGTGAAGGTGCCGGGGCCGGGCAGGGCGAGAAACACCAGCACGGCGACCAGAAACGTCCACAGGTCCTGGATGCCCATCCACGGCATGGCGGCGTTCTCTTGTTACGGGGGGCCGCCATTGTCGGCCAGTGCCGCCGTTGGCGACAGGGGGCGGGTGAGGCCAGTGGGCATGCCAGACAGCAGCGGTTGCAGGTGCTAGCGCAGCTGCGCATGCAGTTGCCGTACCGCTGGCGAGAACTGCTTGCGGTGCGGGCATACCAGCTGCAGCGGGATGCTGCTGCCAACACCATCGAGCAGCAGCTGCAGGCGCCCGGCCAGCACGTCCTCGCGCAGGTCCAGCCAGGACTTGTAAGTGATGCCTTCGCCGGCCACGGCCCAGCGTCGCACTACATCGGCGTCGTCGCAGACCAGCGGACCGCGCACCGGAATCACGCTGCGACGCCCGTCGACCTCGAATGACCAGCGATCGTAGGCGCGGCCGTTGAGTTGATAGACCAGGCAGTCGTGCTCGCGCAGATCCTCCAGGCGGGTGGGCGTGCCACGCCGCTGCAGGTAGCCGGGCGAGGCGGCCAGCACGCGTCGATTGCCTTCCAGCAGCGGCAGGGCGACGTAGTTGGCGTCGTCGAAGTGGCCGATGCGGATGGCCACGTCGACCGGGTCGCGGAATACATCGGCCACCTCGTCGGACAGGCGCAGGTGCAGGCGCAGCCGCGGGTGCGCAGCGCGGAAGGCGCTCAGCCAGGGCAGCAGCAGGTTGCGGCCGAGGTCCGAGGGCGCCGACAGCTGCAGGGTGCCGTGCAGCTCGGTGTCCTCGCCCTGCACGCGCGCCTGGCCCTCGCGCAGGGTGGCCAGTACCTCCTGCGCATACGGCAGGTACAGCGCACCCTCGCCGGTGAGGCGCAGGCTGCGGGTGGTGCGCACGAACAGGCGCAGGTCCAGCTCGCGTTCCAGCCGCGCCACCGCCGCGGCGACCTGTCCGGGCAGCAGGTCGGCCTCGCGCGCCGCCTGCGAGAAGCTGCCCAGTGCGGCAGTGCGGACGAACAGCTGCAGATCGTCGAAGCGGATCATCTTCATTGCCAGAGTGAAAGTGCTGCCCGATTCTGCGCCTTTCTGCGGGAGCGCGTGCGGCGCAACCTGTCGCCTCCTTCCCCACTGGACCGCTGCCATGCGCGCCATTGCCTACACCCAAGCCGGCCTGCCGATCGATGATGCCCAGGCCCTGATCGACATCGAACTGGAGCTGCCGCTGCCCGGCCCGCGTGACCTGCGCGTGGCGGTACGCGCGGTGGCGGTGAACCCGGTCGACACCAAGGTCCGTCGCGGCGTGACCACCGATGGCCCGCGCGTGCTGGGCTGGGATGCGGTCGGCATCGTCGACGCGGTGGGCAGCGAGGTGACCCTGTTCCAGCCCGGCGATGCGGTCTACTACGCCGGCGTCATCGATCGCCCGGGCAGCAACGCCGAGTACCAGCTGGTGGACGAACGCAGCGTCGGCCGCAAGCCGGCCAGCCTCGACGATGCCGCCGCCGCCGCGCTGCCACTGACCGCGATCACCGCCTGGGAACTGCTGTTCGACCGCCTGCGCATCCCCGAGGGCGGTGGCGAAGGCCAGACCCTGCTGGTGATCGGCGCTGCCGGCGGTGTCGGTTCGATCCTGGTGCAGCTGGCGCGGAAGCTGACGAAACTGACGGTGATCGGCACCGCCTCGCGTCCGGATACCCAGGACTGGGCGTACGCAATGGGCGCACACCATGTGATCGACCACAGCCTGCCGCTGGCCGAGGGCCTGGCGCGGCTCGGCATCAGCGAGGTGCAGCACGTGGCCAGCCTGACCCACTCCGACCAGCACTACGCGCAGATCGTGGAACTGCTGGCGCCGCAGGGCCAGCTGGGGCTGATCGATGATCCCGGCCAGGTCGACGTGATGGCGCTCAAGCGCAAGGCCCTGTCCCTGCACTGGGAATCGATGTTCACCCGGCCGCTGTACAGGACCGCCGACATGCAGCGCCAGCACGACCTGTTGAACCGGGTGGCCGAGCTGATCGACACAGGCGTGCTGCAGACCACCCTGGGCGAGCATTTCGGGCGCATCGACGCGGCCAACCTGCGGCGTGCCCACGCGCTGCTGGAGAGCCACCGCGCCAAGGGCAAGATCGTGCTGGAAGGCTGGTAAGGCCCGGTTTTTCCTGTGGAGCCGAGCCTGCGCCCGGCTCTACAGCGCTTCATCCACGCATGGCGTGGATCAGCCGTGTCGACCAAGGTCGACACCTGCCAACAGCTGCAGAAGCCACTGCTCAGGCCACACCGTTGTCGACGTACTCGGCGAAACCGGGCTGCTGGCGCAGGCGTTCGAACCAGGCATCTACGTGTGCCAGTACCGGCTTGCTGCCCGGCGTGCTGCACCAGCGTTGGGTCGACAGCCCGAGCACGATGTCGGCCAGAGTGAAGGTGTTGCCCGCCACGTAGCCGTCGGTAGTGGCCAGCTGTGCATCAAGGACGCCCATCAGCCTGTTCCACTGCGCCAGGCTGGCCTCGGCACGGGCGTCATCCGGATAGTCCGGATGCTGGCGCACGCGCGCCATGAACACATGGCGCCATGCGCTGTTGAGGTCGCTGGCCTGCCAGTCCATCCACTGCTCCACCCGGGCCCGGTCCTTTGCTGCATGTGGCAGCAGATCCTCGCGACCGGCGCGCGCGGCCAGGTAGCGGCAGATGCTGTTGGATTCCCACAGCACGAAGTCGCCATCACGCAGCACCGGCACCTGCCGGTTGGGGTTCAGCGTGGCCAGCAGGTCCGGCGAGGGGGCCGGTTCGTGGTGCAGGGGCAGATCCAGCCCCGCGCGCAGCCACAGCACTTTACGCACATTGATGGAGGTGGGCTTTCCGTAGAGGACGACCATGGTCCTGACGCAGCAGTTGAGACTCGGCCAGCCTACACTTGCCCCATGCAAACCGAATATCTGCTCATTGGCGGCCTTCTATTGGCCGTGCTCATCCTGCAGCTGGTCGCCCTGCTGCGCCGCCCGCCGCATGACCGCCTGGAACAGGCGGTGCGCGAGGAGGCGCGGGCCGGGCGCAGCGAGCTGCGCGAACAGCTCGATGGCTTCGCCCGCGCGCTGACCGATCTGTCCACCCGCACCGACCAGCGCCTGGACCTGCTGCGCGAAGCGCTGGGCGAAGATGCCCGCAAGGCGCGCGCCGAAGCGGCCGAGAGCCAGCAGCGCGGCGCGGCGTTGATGGGACAGCGGCTGCAGGAGCTGCGCGGCCAGCTGGAGACCTTTGGCCAGCAGCAGGAAGCCCGCATCCATGCGTTTGGCCAGCAGCTGCAGGAGCTCACCGGGCGTACCGATACCCAGCTCGGCGCGCTGCGGCAGACCCTGGTGGACGATGCACGCAAGGGCCGCGAGGAGGGCGCGCAGTCGCAGCAGCGCCTGACTGAAAGCCTTGGCCTGCGCCTGCAGGAACTGACCCAGCGCAACGAGCAGCGCATCGCCGAGATGCGCACGACGCTGGAAGAGCAGCTGCGCGCGCTGCAGAGCGACAATGCGCAGAAGCTGGAACAGATGCGCGTGACGGTGGATGAGAAGTTGCAGTCCACCCTGGAAACACGCCTTGGCCAGTCCTTCAAACTGGTCTCGGAGCGCCTGGAGCAGGTGCAGCGCGGCCTCGGCGAGATGCAGCAGCTGGCCACCGGCGTGGGTGACCTCAAGCGCGTGCTGACCAACGTCAAGACGCGCGGCAGCTGGGGTGAAGTACAGCTGGAGAACATCCTCGAGCAGACCCTGATCCAGGAGCAGTACGCGCGCGGGGTGAAGGTACGCCCGGATAGTGGCGAGATGGTCGACATCGCCGTGCGCCTGCCGGGTCGCAGCAGCGACGACACGCCGGTGTGGCTGCCGATCGACTCCAAGTTCCCACGCGAAGACTACGAGCGCCTGCTGGACGCACAGGAGCAGGGTGACGCCGAACTGGTACGCGTGCAGGGTGCGCAGCTGGAGCGTGCGGTGAAGGTGCAGGCCAAGTCGATCTGCGAGAAGTACATCGTGCCGCCGCACACCACCGACTTCGCGGTGATGTTCCTGCCTACCGAAGGCCTGTATGCCGAGGTGATCCGGCGCCCCGGCCTGGTCGATCTGCTGCAGCGCGACCACCGCGTGGTGGTCGCCGGGCCGACCACGATCACCGCACTGCTCAACAGCCTGCAGATGGGCTTCCGCACGCTGGCCATCGAGAAGCGGTCCAGCGAGGTGTGGAGCCTGCTGGGTGCGGTGAAGACCGAGTTCGGCAAGTTCGGCGATGTGCTGGACAACGTGAAGGCCAAGCTGGACCAGGCCAGCAAGCAGATCGACCAGACCGGGGTGCGCACCCGCGCGATCGCCCGCAAGCTGAGGGATGTCGAGTCGCTGCCGGTTGAGCAGAGCCGCCAGTTGCTGCCGGACGCGCTGCCAGCAGAGGAAGGCAGTGACGGCGACGAGGCCTGAGCCACGCTGACACGCCGCCTGCATCGCCGATGCGTATGCTGGCGGCCTGTCCGCCTCGATCAGGTATCGTCATGCGCCTGCGCCGCTTCACCAGCCTTGTCCTGACCGCGCTGCTTGCCGCCTGCAGCAGCGCACCACCGGCTGCCGATACGACCGCGGCACCTGCCGCAGCCACCAGCCCTGAAGCGGCCGAGGCGTATCGCGAAGCGCGCGACGTCGACTGCCAGGCCGCCGGTGGCAGCCTGCAGCGGCTCGGCCGGCTGCAGCGCGAGCAGTGCGTGATTCCCTATGCCGATGCCGACAAGGCCTGCAGCCGCAAAAGCGACTGCACGGGCCAGTGCCTGGCCGGTCCCGAGGTGGCCGCTGGCAGCGCCGCTACCGGTACCTGCCAGCGCGATGTGCGCCAGAACTTCGGCTGCCGCCAGCGCATTGATGACGGCAAGGCGCAGGGCACGATCTGCGTGGACTGATCGTAGTGCCGGCCGCTGGCCGGCAACCGCATGAACCCTTGCGAACGGTCGCACGATTGCCGGCCAGCGGCCGGCACTACCGCCATCGCGCGGCGCTATGCTGGTGGGCCATTCCCCGCTGTTGCCGGAGCCCCGCGTGAGCACCCCGATCCAGGACATTTCCCTCACCACCATCGACGGCCAGCCGTCCTCGCTTGCCGACTACCAGGGCAAGGTACTGCTGCTGGTCAACGTCGCCTCCAAGTGCGGCCTGACCCCGCAGTACGAAGGCCTGCAGGCGCTGTATGCGGAAAAGCACGCGCAGGGTCTGGAAGTACTGGGCTTCCCCGCCAACAACTTCCTCGGCCAGGAGCCGGGCAGCGAGGCGGAGATCCAGCAGTTCTGCCAGCTCACCTACGACGTCAGCTTCCCGATGTTCTCCAAGATCAGCGTGGCCGGTGACGATACCCATCCGCTGTACCAGCAGCTGACCGCCGCCCAGCCGCAGTCGATCGGCGAAGGCCCGCTGCGTGAGCGCCTGGCCAGCAAGGAGATCCCGATCCACGCAGCACCGGCGGTGCTGTGGAACTTCGAGAAGTTCCTGGTTGGCCGCGACGGCAAGGTCATCGCGCGTTTCGCCCCGGACGTGGCTGCCGATGACGCGCGCCTGCGCGAGGCCATCGAGGCAGCGCTGGCAGCCTGAGGAAAGCGTGCCAACCAAGGTTGGCACCTACCGGAAAAGAAAAACCCCGCCGAGGCGGGGTTTTTCATGCGCTGCAGACCGGACTCAGTGCGTCCACTGCGGCATCGGCATCGCATCGACCGGGATCGGCGAATTGGCATCGTCGTGGCCACGGTCGCGCTTGCTGCGCAGATCGTTCTCGATCTGGTAGTTGCGGCGCTGCATCCACGCATCGCGTACCAGCGAGTACTCGTCCACGGCGGTGTCACGCAGGTCGTCGATCGCCAGCAGCTGCGCGCGGGTATCGACCAGCTGCATGCCCTGCAGGCCGATGCGGATCTTGTCCTCTTCGATGCGGCGGATCGGCGACAGCGGAATGTCACCGGCCAGGCCGAACACATCGCGCACGGTGCGAGGGCCGAAGAACGGCAGTTCCACGTAACGCGAACGACGCCAGCCCCAGGCACCCAGGGTCTGGCCGAAGTCCTCATTGCGACGCGGCACCATCGCCTTGCTGGCCGGATCGAACAGGCCGCCGATACCCAGCGTGCTGTTCATCAGGAAGCGGCCGAGGCTGTCCCACGCATCGGCACCGCGGCCCTGCAGCAGCTGGTTGGTGATCGTCACCGGTGCGCGCAGGTTGCTGAAGAAGTTGCTGACGCCGGTGCGGGCGAAGCGCGGCACCACGTGGGTGTAGGCCGTGGCCAGCGGGCGGGCGATGCCACGGTCAACCGCGTTGTTGAACGTGTGCACCTTGCGGTTGAACGGTTCCCACGGATCGTAGGCTGCCGCGCTGCCAGTGTTGCCGGCACCGCCGTAGAGGGCATCGAAGTCGTCGTCACCGCCGGGTGCGGTCGCCGCCGCGGCCCTGGCCGCATCGGTGTCGGCGCTGCGGGCCGGTGCGGATGGCGGCGTGGCCGGCGCAGGTGCGGCAACCACGGCTGTTGCCGGTGCGGCATCGACCGTAGCGGTATCGGCGGTGGCGGCAGAGACCTCGGCGATGGTGCTGGCCGGGACCACGGTGCTGGCTGCGGGCGCATCGCTGCGTGCGGGCTTGCCGGCGCAGGCGGTCAGGGCGGTGGCCAGGACGATCAGGGGGAAAGTGCGTACGACGTTCATGTCAGCTCGCAGCAGAAGTAGCGTTGAAATCCAGGTCGGGCGACAGCCGGTAGGCTGCGCTCAGCTCGTTGTAGCCGGCCGGCGCGCCGGAGACTGCCAGCGGGTGACCGCTCTTGCGCGCACGTGCGGCCAGCTCGGCCAGCAGCGCCAGGCCGGCGCTGTCCACGCGTTCGACCTCACCCAGCTCCAGCCGTGACAGCTTTGCCGGCAGGGCCTGCAGCTGCGGCCACAGTGCGATCACCGCGGCACGGTCGAGCACCCCGCGCAGGCGCAGGGTGTCGCCTTCCAGCAGCGCCAGTGCGTTACTTGCCATTGCCCGCGGGCCCGGCCTGCATGCTGCCGCTGTGCAGTTCGTTGGCCACCTGCTTGATGCCCTTCTGGCGCAGCGGGGTGTCGAACTGGTTGCGGAAGGTCTGCACGTAGGAAATGCCTTCGATGTTGACGTCGAAGATCTTCCACTGGCCGTTCACGTTGCGCATCCAGTACTCGACCGGGGTCGGTTCGTTGCCGGCGCGCACCAGTTCGGTGCTCACGCGCACGCCACGATTGCCCGGCAGCGGGCTTTCACCCTTCAGGCGGAAGCTCGGCTTGCCCTGGATGTTGAGCAGGGTGGAGCCGTAGCGCTGCATCAGGCTGTCGGCCATGGCATCGGCGAACAGCTTGATGTCGGCGTCGGAGGCGCCGCGGGCGTGCGGGCCCAGCACCAGGCGCGCGGCGTAGTCGCGGTCGAAGGTGCGGGTCAGCTCGCTGTCGATGTAGCTGCGCAGGCTGGCCGGGTTGCTGGTGAACTCGCTCTTGCGCTGCTGCAGCGTGGACAGGATGCGGCTGCTGGCATCGATCACCACCTTGCCGGCCTGGCTCTGCGTTGCGGCAGCGGCCGGCGCAGCGGCCTGGGCCTGGGCCAGGAACGGGGTGGCCGCCAGCAGCGCCGAGGCGAGCAGGGCCGGGATCAGTTTCATCTTCATGGTTGCGGTTCCGTTGCAGGCGCCTGCGCGCCATCGTTGGGCTTCTGAGCAGCGCCGCCACCGGCACCGCCACTGAACATGTACTTGCCGACCAGCTGGATCAGGTCCACCGCCGGTTGGGTGAAGACGATCTCGTCACCGGCCTTCAGCACGTCCGGATCACCGCCCGGCTGCAGACCGATATAGCTCTCGCCGAGCAAACCGCTGGTGAAGATGCCGGCCGAGGTGTCCGCCGGCAGGTCCTTGACCTTGCTGTCCATGCGCAGGGTGACGATCGATTCGAACTTCACCGGGTCCAGGTCGATCGAAGCGACCTGGCCGACAGTGACGCCGCCGATCTTCACCGGCGCCTGCTTGCGCAGCTGGCCGACCTGGGAGAAGCGTGCCTTCAGGTCGTAGCCTTCGCTGCCCCAGCTCCAGCGCTGGTTGGTCGAGGCCACGGCCAGCACCATCAGCGAGGCCAGGGCAAGCAGCAGGAAGGCGCCGACGGAAAATTCGAGTCTGGGACCGCGGATGGCCATGTGGATTACCTGATCGAGTCGTTGTGGCCGCGCGCGCCTGCGCACCGCCGGTGGAGGGGTTAGGTGAACAACATTGCCGACAGCACGAAGTTGAACATCAGCACCAGCAGTGAAGCGTTGACCACCGCACGGGTGGTCGCCACCGAAGTGCCTTCAATGGTCGGCTCGGCGTGGAAACCCACATAGGCGGCAACCAGCGCGGCAGTGCCGCCGAAGATCGCCGACTTCAGCATTGCCACGCCGAAGTCGTCCCAGAAGTCCACGCTGTTGCGCAGCGCCGACCAGAACACGCCATTGTCCAGGCCCAGCACGTGCACCGCTTCGAAGTAGCTGGCACTGATTGCAAGCGAACAGAAGATGCCGGTCAGCAGCGGCACGGTCAGCACCGCCGCCCAGAAGCGCGGCGCCACCGCCTTGGCCACCGGGTCGATCGCCATCAGCTCCAGCGCCTTGATCTGGTCGGTGGCACGCATCAGGCCTAGCTCGGCGGCGATCGAGCTGCCAGCGCGGCCAATGAACAGCAGCGCGGTCAGCACCGGTGCCAGCTCGCGGTACAGCGAAAGCCCGAGCAGGGTCGACAGTGCGTCGGCCGCACCGAAGGTGGTCAGCGTGCGGTAGCCCTGCAGGGTCAGCACCAGGCCGACGAAGGCACCGCCGACGGCGATGATCGGGAGCGAGCGCGCACCGATCTTGTAGATCTCGCGGGTCAACTCGGCCAGGAAATCACGGGTCGGCAGCGAACCGCGCAGCACGGTCAGCGAGAACAGGCCGGCACGACCCAGCGAGCGGGTGGCTTGAACGAACGGCATCAGGCGACCCTCGCGCGCGGCGCGGCATCGAACGGGATGGGGCCATCGGGCTGGCCGTGCAGGAACTGCCGCAGCAGCGGGTCCTGGCTGGACTGCAGTGCCTCGGGCGTGCCCTGGAACACGATGCCGCCATTGGCGATCGCGATCACCTGGTCGCAGATCGGCAGGGTCTCGTGCACGTGGTGGCTGACGATGATGCTGGTCAGGCCCAGGCTGTGGTTGAGGCGCTGGATCAGGCTCATGATCACCCCCGAGGCGATCGGGTCCAGCCCGGTCAGCGGCTCGTCGTAGATCATCAGCGGCGGGTCCAGCGCCAGTGCACGGGCCAGCGCCACGCGGCGCGCCATGCCACCTGACAGCTCGCGCGGCCAGGCATCGGCGGCGGCCAGCAGGCCCACCGAATGCAGCTTCATCTGCACCAGCCGGCGCAGCACGGCGGTCGGCAGGCGGGTGTGCGTACGCAGCGGCAGCGCCACGTTTTCCGCCACGGTCAGGTCGGTCAGCAGGCCGTTGCCCTGCAGCAGCACGCCCACGCTCTTGCGCATTTCCAGCAGCGCGCCGCTGTCATGCGGAATCGGCTTGCCGAACAGGGTGACCTCGCCGGCGACCGGGCGCAGTTCGCCGGTCAGCGCCGCCAGCAGGGTCGACTTGCCGCTGCCGGACGGACCCAGAACGGCGGTGATGCTGCCCTTGGGCACCTGCAGCGACACGTCGCGCAGGATCGTGCGTCCGCTCCGGTCGATGCGGACGTTGGATAACTGCACCAGACTGGAGGCGGAAGCCGACATGGGCACCATTAACGTTTTTTAGACATCGAAGGATCGGGCCCGTCGGCTGAACATAAGCAGACTGGACGGTGCAGTATTGTTGCACGACAAGCCTCGGCAGAGGCCGGGACAATCGGCTGGCGTCCCGGAACAATCCGTACCGCTCGCGGCCCAACCATTGAATACTGCCTGCTGTCCTGCACACTGTGCATGATGAGTGACCCAGGCAGCGATTTCCGCCTCTACCATTCCAACTCCCTGGACGTGCTGGCCGCGCTGCTGGCGCGCAATGTGCGTGCGCCCGTTCCTGGCCAGCCGCTGCTGGCACCGGAAGTGGTGCTGATCCCGCAGGTAGCGATGCGGCGTTGGCTGCAAGCGACACTGGCCGCCGAGTTCGGTGTGGCTGCGAACCTCGAATTCCTCACACCGGGTGAGTTCGTGGCGCGCGCGCTGAAGGCCAACGTCAGCGGCGAGCAGGACGACCTGGACGCGGCCGGCCTGCATTGGAAGCTGTACCAGGCCCTGCGCGACCCGGCGTTGCTGGCGCAGCCACCGATGCGCGCGCTGCAGTCCTATCTTGCCGGCGATGACGCATTGAAGCCGTGGGCGCTGGCTGGCGAGCTGGCCTCGGTGTTCGAGAAGTACCAGGCGTGGCGCCGCGACTGGCTGCTGCGCTGGGCGGCCGGTGCCGATCCGTCCGATCCGCAGGCGATCCTGTGGCGCACCATCACCCACGGCCACGACTACCGCGCGCGCCGCATCCAGGAATACCTGGACCGTTTCGAAGGGGCCGGCCAACCCTTGCCGAAGGGCTTGCCACCGCGCATGTCTGCGTTCGCGACGCTCAACATCTCGCCCGATGTGCTGCGGGTGATGGCCACCCAGGCACGTGTTGGCGAGCTGCATTTCTATATGCCCACCCCGGTGCAGTCGTACTGGGGCGATCTGCAGACCCTGGCCGAGCGCCTGCGCAGCGGCGCGCCCGATCCCTTCGGCGAAGCAGCCGGCGAAAACCGCCTGCTGGAAGCCTGGGGCGCGGCCGGGCGCGACTTCATGGCGGTGCTGGGCAGTTACGAGGTGGTGCACCCGGCCGGCGAAATCGCCGCCTATTCCGATCCGGAGGACGACACCCGGCCGACCCTGGACGAAGGCGGCCTGTCCGACAGCCTGCTGCATCGCCTGCAGCGTGACCTGTTCCACCGCCGCGCACTGCCCTCGGGTGAGCTGCGCGACGGCCTGCGCAGCGACGACCCCAGCCTGCAGGTACACGCCTGCCATACCCGCCTGCGCGAGTTGCAGGTGCTGCACGACCAGCTGCGCAGCCTGCTGCAGGACCCGCGCTTCGACCCGCCGCTGCAGGCGCGCGAGATCGCGGTGCTGGCGCCGGACATCGATCCCTACGTGCCGTACCTGGAAGCGGTGTTCGGCGGCCGTGGTGGCGAGGAGGAGCACATCCCCTATGCGCTGGCCGACAGCAGCCCGCTGGCCGGTGAACCGCTGGCTGATGTGTTCGTGCACCTGCTGGGCCTGCCGGTCTCGCGCTTTGGCCTGAATGAAGTGCTGGACCTGCTGGCCAGCGCGCCGCTGGCCGAAGCGGCCGGGCTGGAAGCGGTGGACTTCGACCGCCTGCATGGCTGGCTGCAGCAGGCCGGTGCACGCTGGGGCCTGGATGCGAAGCACCGCCACCAGCACCAGGCGCCGGCGGACGACGCCTACACCTGGCAGTTCGCGCTGGATCGCCTGGTGCTCGGCCATGCCACCGGCAGCGAGGCCGACCTGGCCGGTGTCGCACCGTGGATCGAACTGGAAGGCGGCGCGCTGGACGCGCTGGACCGGCTGCTGCGCCTGTTGCGCGTGCTGGCCATCTACCAGCGTCGCCTCGGCGAGCTGCTGACCCCGGCGCAATGGCGACAGCGCCTGCTGTCGTTGCTGGATGCACTGCTGCCCTCCGCGCCGACTTCACCCAACAGCCAGCGCGCGCTGGAGCGCCTGCGCAAGCTGCTCAACCAGTTCGCCGAGGATGCTGCCAAGGCCGGCTTCGCGGAAGGTGTGCCGCCGGAGGTGGTGCGTGCGCACTTCGCCGGCGCGCTGGGCGAGGCCGATACGCGCGCACCGCTGCTGACCGGTGGCATCAGTTTCGGCCGCATGGTGCCGATGCGCCTGCTGCCGTTCCGGGTGATCTGCGTGCTGGGCCTCAATGATGGCGATTTCCCGCGCCGTGACCCGGCGGCCGGTCTCAACCAGCTCACCGCCGAACTGGACACGCCGCGCCGCCGACCGGGCGACCGCTCCACCCGCGAAGACGACCGTTTCCTGTTCCTGCAGCTGTTCGCCGCCGCGCAGGAGGTGTTCTACCTCAGCTACCTCGGTGCCGATCCGCGCGATGGCAGCGTGCGCGAGCCGTCGGTGCTGGTCAGTGAACTGATCGATGCCGCCGCTGCGTATCACCTCGATCCGCCTGCGGCGGTCCGCGACTTCACCGTGCGCCATGCCTTGCAGCCGTTCTCGCCCGCCGCGTTCGGTGACGGCGACCCACGCCGCTTCAGCTATCGCCGCCAGTGGCATCCGGCGGCCGGTCGCCTCACCGGCCAGCGCGGTGGACTGCAGCCCTGGTTCGACGCACCGCTGCCGCCGCCGCTCGACGATGCGGTGGAGGACGAGGTCGCGCTCGATACCCTGCGCCGTTTCCTGTGCGATCCGGCCGGACAGTTCCTCGCACAGTCGCTGGGCCTGCGCCTGGCCGACGATGTCGAGGAGGTCGATGACCTGGAACCGCTGGTGCTGTCATCGCGCGGCCCGGAAAAGCGCAGCGTGCAGGCGGCCGTGGTGCGCGCCACGCTCAGCGGCGATTCCGAGCCGCTGTATCCGCGACTGCGCGCGCGTGGACTGCTGCCGTCGGGTCCATTGGGCGAGCGCCAGTTCGAGGTGGAGCAGTTGAAGACGCGTCCATATGCCAGTGCGCTGCTGGGCTGGATGCAGGGCGAACCGCTGGAAAGCCGTCGCTACGAAGTGGACATCGACGGCGTGCGCCTGCACGGCCGCGTGGCTGATCGGCATCCCGAAGGGCTGGTGCGCCTGCGCGCCGGCACGCTCAATGGCAATGCAGTGATCCGCCAGGGGCTGGACTGGCTGCTGGCCAACGCCGCCGGCGATGCGTTGCCGCTGGTGCAGTTCCACGATGGCGGTGACGCCGGGCCCGGCCCGCATGTGCTGCCAGCACTGAGCGCCCCCGCTGCACGCGCCGCGCTGCGTGCGCTGCTGCAATTGCGCCAGCGCGGCCTGCGTGAGCCGCTGCGCTTTGCCCCGTATACCGGCTGGGTGCTGTACAACGCGCCGGCAGAAAAACAGCGTAGCGAAGGCTGGAGGCAGTGGCATGGCAGCGACCGCAGCTGGGGTGAATCCAGCAGCGACGCCTGGCAGCTGCTGCTGCGCGGTGCCGACCCGTTTGCCACCGATGCCAGCTATGCCGAGCTGCTGCGCAACAGCCAGGTGGTCTTCAGCGCGGTGCGCGAAGGCCGCACTCTCGGTACCGAAGCACGCCAGGAGGGCAACGCATGAACACCGCCATCGCTGATCAGGAAACCCAGCGTATGGCGGGCGATCCCTACCTGGCCCTGCCGCTGGATGGCATCCGCCTGATCGAGGCCAGCGCCGGTACCGGCAAGACCTTCACCCTGGCGACGCTGTTCACCCGCCTGGTGGTGGAGCAGGGCCTGCGCATCGGCCAGATCCTGGCGGTGACCTTCACCGACGCTGCCACCCAGGAACTGCGCAAGCGCATCCGTGAGCGCCTGGCGTTGGCCGCGCGCCTGGTCGATCTGGAACCGGCCGAGGGTGAAGCACCCGACGCGAGATTGACCCGCGACGTGCTGCAGCGTCATCTGCAGGGCGGCTCCGAGAGCGCCGCTGCACTGAAGCGCCGCCTGCAGGTGGCTGCCGACGAAATCGACCTGGCGTCCATCTTCACCATCCACGGCTTCTGCACCCGCGTGCTGCGCGAGCATGCGCTGGAAAGCGGCCACACCTTTGATCCGCCGGAACTGCTGGCCAGCGATCGTGAACTGCTGGAGGAGCTGGCCGCTGATCTATGGCGCGTGCATGCCAATGACCCGGCCACATTGGAGCCGCTGACCTGGCTGTGGTCCAACCCGGATGCATTGGCCGCTGATCTGCGCGCGCTGCTGGGCACGCCGCCACTGCACCCGTTGCCACAGCCGGTGGCACTGGCCGATCCACACCCGGCCCTGCACAGTGCGGCGGAAGCACTGTCCGCAAGCGTGCGCGAGCATGGCGAGCAGTTCTTCATCGATCTCTGCGATGCGGTCGACAACAAGTGGATCAACGGCGTGTCCTACAAGCTGGGCTGGCTGCACCCGCTGGGCCGACAGCTGCTGGCCTGGGCTGAGCGCGGCGACCCGCGCGAGCTGCTGGCCAGCGAGCGCCTGCCGGCACTGCTGCCGGAGGTGCTGGCCGACAAGACCAACAAGAAATTCCCCGATCGCACGCCATCGTCGCCATTGCAGGCGCCGTTGGCGCGCTATGTCGCGCTGCTGGCCGAACGCGATGCCTGGTTGCGTGGTACCGCGTTGAACTTCCTGCACGCGCTTCGCGCCGAAGCCACGCAGCGCCTGCAGGCGCTGAAGCGCACGCGCCGGGTACAGACCTACGACGATCTGATCGATGGCGTGGCGTTGGCACTGGAAGGCCCGCAACGGCTGACACTGGTGAAACAACTGCGTGCGCAGTACCGCATCGCGCTGGTCGATGAGTTCCAGGACACCGACGATCGCCAGTGGGGCATCTTCCACACCGTGTTCGGCGATTCGCCGGAGGTGCGCGAACTCGGCCTGGCGCCGGCACTATTCCTGATCGGCGACCCCAAGCAGGCGATCTACGGTTTCCGCGGCGGTGACATCCACACCTACCTGAAGGCCAAGCAGGTGGCGCAGCAGGCGCCGGTGCTGGACCAGAACTTCCGCTCGCGACCGGCTGTGTTGCGCGCGTTGCAGGCGCTGTACGACAACGGTGGCGAAGACGCCTTCCTCGAACGCGACATCCAGTTCGAGCCGGTGCGGCCCGGTGGCGTGCGCATCGACGAGGACTACCAGCGTGATGGCCATGCCGCCACGGCACTCACCCTGCGCGTGCTGCGCAGTGGCGGTGACAAGGCGATGAGTGCGGACGCCTCGCGTGATGCCGCGACCCAGGCCTGCGTGGCTGCGATTCACCAGATCCTGGTCGAGGCGCGTGCGGGCAATGCCGTGTTGCGTGGACGCCCGGTTCAACCCGGTGATATCGCGGTGCTGGTGCGCTCGCATCGCGAGGCCACGCTGGTGCAGCGCGCGCTGGCCGCGGTCGGCATTCCCGCCGTGGCAGCCGGCAAGCAGAGCCTGTTCGCCACCGCTGAAGCGCGCGATCTTCGTGCGCTGCTGCTGGCGCTGCTGCAACCGGCTGACGAAGGCCGCCTGCGTGCAGCGTTGGCCACTGTCCTGCTCGGTCAACGCGCCAGCGCGATCGCGGCGATGGAGCGCGAGGGCGACCTGCAACGCGAGTTCCAGGCACAGCTGCTGCACTGGCGCGAGCGCTGGCAGCGCGGCGGACCGTTCGCGGTGATCGCCGATGTCTGTGCCGCACAGGGCGAACGCCTGCTGGCGCTGATCGATGGCGAGCGCCGCCTGACCAATTACCTGCAGCTGGGTGAACTCCTGCAGGAAGCCTCGGCGCAGGCGCTGGGCATGCATGGCCTGCTGGACTGGCTGCAGGGGCAGATGGCCAGCGCCGACCAGGATGACGAGCAGCAGCTGCTGCGCCTGGAATCGGATGCGCGCCGGGTACAGATCATCACCCTGCACAAGAGCAAGGGCCTGGAGTACCCGCTGGTGTTCCTGCCGTTCGTCGGCATCGACGGCGGCGCGCCGAACACGTCGTCGCACTGCACGGTGCATGTGGATGGCCAGCGCCAGCTGCACTGGAAGCTGGACAAGGACGAAGCCTGGGAAGCGGCCAGCAACCAACGTGAGCGCGAGCAGCGCGCCGAGGATGCGCGCCTGCTGTATGTGGGACTGACCCGTGCCGAGCATGCGCTGTGGATCGCCGTGGGTGATCTGGCCGGGCTCGGCAAGACGCGGCTGGCGCCGCTGCTGGGTGACCTGCAGGCGCTGCGCGCGCACGCCGATGTGCACATCGATGACAGTGAGGCAGCGGCCGCGCTGCCGCAGCTGGCGGCCGAAGTGGAAGGCGACCTTCCGGCGGTGCGTGCCCTGACCCGGCGCGTCCCGCACGACTGGTGGGTGTACAGCTTCACCCAGCTGGCCCACGCCGATGCCGGCGCGGGCAGTGATATCGAAGCCGCCGCCACCGAGCTGCCGGCGCCCGCTGCCGACGAACCGGCCGGCCCCGAGCTGCCACTGGAACCGGCGCTGCCGGAGCCCGCCGCGGCAGCCGAGGACAGCACACCGGTCGACCCGCGCTTCATGGGCAGTCGCTTCGGCAACGTGCTGCACGAAGCGATGGAGAACGTCGACTTCGCCGCATGGGGTGACTGGCAGCCAGGTCTGCAAGCCCCTGAGGGCCAGGCCGAGGTGCTGCGCAAGGCACTGCACGACGAAGGATATGCTGACGTCGATCTGGATGATGGCGTGTCCGTACTGGTGCCGCTGGTCGGCCACACGCTCACCGTGCCGCTACCCGAAGGCGGCGCGCTGCACAGCCTGGGTGAAGGCGAGCGCCGCGCGGAAATCGACTTCCATTTCGCCATCGAGCCGACCACGGTGCCGGCGCTGCTGCAGGTGCTGCATGCGCACGGTGTTTCCAGCACGCGACGCGGCTTCGGCCAGCGCCGCCGGTTGGAAGGGCTGATGACCGGCATGATCGACCTGACCTACGTGCGCGACGGGCGCTGGTACGTGCTCGACTACAAGTCCAACCGCCTGCCTGGTTACAGCCCGGACCTGCTGGCCATTGCCATGCGCCACAGCGAGTACGACCTGCAGGCGCTGATCTACACCGTGGCCCTGCATCGCTGGCTGCGTTTCCGCCTGGGTGCGGCCTACGACTACGAGCGCGACATGGGCGGCATCCGCTACCTATTCTGTCGCGGCCTGGATGCTGCCGGCAACGGCGTGCATGTGGACCGCTTCCCGCTGGCACTGGTGGATGCGCTGGATGCGCTGTTCGCCGGTGGCGAGCAGGCCCAGGCCGAACTGGTCGCACGTGCCCGTGGAGCCAGTGCATGAGCCTGCTGAAGGAGCTGTATCGCAACGGCCAGCTGCGCACTCTCGATCACGCACTGGCGACCAGCCTGCAACGCTTGCGGGAGGACACCCCTGACAGCGTGGCAGTGGCGGCCGCACTCGCCTCGCTGGCGGTGTCGCAGGGCCACGCCGGTTTCGATCCGGCGCAACCGCAGCGACTGCTGGAAGGCGTATCCGAGTGGCCTGCCGCACAGGACTGGCTGGCACAGTTGCGCGCATCGCCGTGGGTGGCGACGCCGGAGCAGGCCGATGCCATCGCCGAGGATGCGCCGCTGGTGCTGGAAAACGGCCTGCTCTACCTGCGCCGCTACCGCGAGTACGAGCGTCAGCTGGCGGCTGGGCTGCAGCGCATCGGCCGGCATCCGCTGCCGGCGCCGGATATGGCCGCGCTGGCACCGTTGTTCGCGCAGCTGTTCCCGCAGGCATCGGGCAGCGAGGATCACCAGGCACGCGCTGCCGGCGTGACCCTGCGCCATCCGCTGGCGCTGGTCACCGGCGGTCCCGGCACCGGCAAGACCACCACCATCGCGCGCCTGTTGCTGCTGCTGGCCGCACAGGCCCGGCACGCTGGCCAGCCGCTGCCCGAAGTGGCGCTGGCCGCGCCTACCGGTCGCGCCGCCGAACGCATGGCCGAGAGCCTGCGCGTGGCCGTGCAGCGCCTGCAGGAACAAGGACTGGACCCGGCGCTGTGCACGGCGCTGCCCAGTACCGGCACCACCCTGCATCGCCTGCTCGGCGTTATTCCCGATTCACCGCGCTTCCGCCACCACGCCGACAATCCGCTGCCGGTGGACGTGGTAGTGGTCGACGAAGCCTCGATGATCGATCTGCCGATGATGGCCAAGCTGGTCGATGCGATCGCCAGCGGCACCCGGCTGATCCTGCTCGGCGACCCCGATCAGCTGCCGTCGGTCGAAGCCGGTGACGTGCTCAGCGCGATCCTGCGTGCCAGTGGCGATGGCATCGGCACCCGCGCCGACGATGCGCAGGCGCTGCACGGCCTGCTGGCGCCGTGCACCTTGCTGCCGCAGGCCGCGCCACGCGCCTTCGCCGGGCGCCGCGTGCAGCTGCAGCGCGGCTACCGGCAGAGCGATGCGCTGGACCTCGCCCCCTTGGCGCATGCCGTGCGCGAGGGAGACAGCAGCACCGTGCTGCAGCTGCTGCGCAGTGGTGACCTGGCCGGCGTGCATTTCCACGAAGGCGAGGCCGATCCGCTGCGTGGCCAGCGCGAGCACCTGCTGGGCCACTGGCGTGCACTGGCCGACGCGGCCGATCCAGTGCTTGCCCTGCAGCAGGCCGGGCGCCTGCGCGTGCTGACCGCACTGCGCGAAGGCCCGCAGGGCGCGCGCGGGCTCAACAGCCGCATCGAACAGCTGCTGGCCGGCAACACCCCCGGCTACTTCCAGGGTCGCCTGCTGCTGGTCACCGAGAACAGCTACCGTCATCGCCTGTTCAACGGCGATATCGGTATCTGCCTGCGCGATGGCAGCGGCGCGATGGTGGCCTGGTTCCCCGGAGACAGCGTCGACCAGCCACGCGCCTTCCACCCGGCCGCACTGCCCGCGCACGAAAGCGCCTTCGCGATGACCGTGCACAAGGCACAGGGCTCGGAGTTCGATGAAGTGTGGTTGCAGCTGCCACGCCAGGACAGCCGTGTGCTGTCACGCGAACTGGTCTACACCGGCCTGACCCGCGCCCGCCGGGTGCTGCATGTGGCCGGCAGCGCCGACGTGCTGCAGGCGGCGTTGAAGCGCCATGCCAGCCGGTTGGGTGGCCTGGCCTGGCGGCTGGGTGCGGAAGCGGTGGCCGAAGCACCGGCGCGTATTGAACAGCCCACGGTGCAGGGCACATTGTTCTGAAACGGGCGCGATGCGCCCCCTGTAGAGTCGAGCCATGCTCGGCTGATGGGCCATGGAGTCGAGCATGGCTCGACTCTACAAAAGCGTACTTCGATCATTCCGACGTTCATCCACGCATGGCGTGGATCTACCGTGTCGACCAAGGTCGACGCCCACCAGAGCAGAACGCCGTGCCGACAGATCGCAGGAAGCTGTCGAAGGTGGGGTGGGTCCGGTTGCGGGGGCGTGAGCCGCATGGATGCGGCGACCGAGCTTACATGGACGTACTTGCAGCGTCCCCCGCAACCGGAACCACCCCGCCAACCCACGGAGTGCAGGCTTTTGCCGTTGACGTTGATTCGGCAGGTGCAGGGCGGAGCCCTGCCGCCACGTTCATTACGCGATCAGTACCAGGCCATCGGGGAAAACGATCGCCGCTTCATCAGCGCTCACGTCGAAGAAGCCCACACCGTGCTTCTCGGCCAGGTCCTGCACGCGGCCGTGCGCACGTTCGGCCACCGAATAGGCGAACGCGCCGTAGATCACCTGACTACCGATGCTGTACTCGGTCACCTCGGCACGTTCGTCATCGTCGTTGCTCAATGGGCCGTTCAACGGCGGGAATTCCTGCGCCATCTCCGCAAACCACGCCTGCAGCGCCGGGCTGCTCACCGCCGGGTCGTCGTACTCGTGGCGCTCGTTCCACTGCGTCTGCTTCTCGAACCAGGCGATGAAGGCCGCGGTCTCACGTGGAGCGGTGCTGGCCTCGAACACCATCATGTCGTAACTCATGGAACCGTCCTGTTGTCGGGGCGAAAGGCCGCCGGGCATGGCCCGGCGCTACCGGATGACGATGGTAGCGCCGGGCCATGCCCGGCGGATCGCATTACATGGACGGCGCGTCGGCATCCGCCAGCCCCGGCGCCAACGCCTTCGCCTCCGGGAACAGCGCGAAGCGCAGGCCGATCAGGCCCATCAGCGCCTCGTCGCGCGCCTTGCAGGCGGCCACGCTGCCGACCCGGCCCAGCGAGGTATCCAACCGCTCACGCAGCGCTTCGGCCGCCACGATCGGTTTGCGCGCGGCGATCTGTCGCCGGTAGTGCACGGCCACTTCTTCCAGGATGTACTCGACCGCTTCACGGCTGCGCTCGGGCAGTTCCAGCCGTGCGCGACGCAGCTGCAGGATGTTCAGGCCGATGCGCGCCTCGTTGAGCATGTCCACCGAGGCGATGTCGCTGCCCTCCGGCGTCGCCGCCAGGCGCGGTGCGAGCAGGCCCAGCAGGTCGAGCATGCGCGCGGCGAAGCGCTGGCGGTCCTGCTGGCCGCGGCCTTCGGCGGCTTCGGCCAGCGTGGTCCAGCCCTGCCGCACCAGGCGGCGTGCAGTCCACTCGGCACCCACCGAACGGAACAGGCGGGTCATCACCACCGCAAAGCCAATGCCGATGAACATCGCAATCGACGAGTTGAGGAAGGTCTGGATGTTGGCGCTGTAGGTGTTCTGCAGGCTCAGCAGCGCGGCCAGGTTCACCGTCAACGGCAACGCGAACAGCGCGCTCTTGGGGTGGTGCAGCATCAAGCCCAGCGGCAGGAACGCCACCGCCAGCACCAATGCCAGCAGGCCGAAGTCGTGCACCGCCGGGAACACGCCGAACAGGTACACACCGGCCACCACCGAGGCGACCATCGCCCACACCAGGAACGACACCATGCTCGGTGCCGGGTCGTCCTGTGCAGCGAAGAATGCAGCGGTCACCGCGGCCATCATCGCGCCGTTGCCACCACCTTCCCAACCCAGCGCGATCCACAGCACGCAATAGCTCATCAGCGCCACGCCGGCACTGAGCGCGGAGAACAGCGCCATGCCGTAGTCGACGTGCTTGTCGGCGGCCACGCGTTCGGTGCGGATGCGGTAGTGCGCGCGGTCCAGCGGCGCGGTGCCGTGGTCGATCGCGTGCTGCAGCGTGCGGCAGTCCTGCCACAGGTCCACCAGTTCCTCCAGGCGCAGCAGCAGGCTGGCCAGCTGCAGGTGCTGCAGGTCGCGGTCCACCTGCGGCTTCAGTGCGCTGATGCGCGCGCGCAGGCGGGCGTATTCGCTGGCGTTGGTCGGCCCGTCCAGCCAGTCATGGATATCGTCGACCAGTGCCGGCAGTCCTTCCGGCAGGGCCTGGCCATCGCTGCGCAGCGCGCTCAGGCGGTCGGCAATCGAGGACAGCACTGGCAACAGCAGCAGCATGCGCTCGCGCAGGCGCTCCATCGACACCGCCGAACCGGCATGGCGTGGATCATCACGGCGCAGGAACTCGATCAGCGCCTCGAACTGCACCAGGTCGGCGGCCAGCCGGTTGCGCGGCGCATGCGCGCGGCCACGTTCAAGGATCTGCCGGCACCACTGCGCAGCGTCCTCCATCCAGTTGCCGATGCGCGCGCGCAGCATCGGGCGTACCGAGGCCGGGAACAGCAGCGACGCGAACAGCACTGCCACCACCGTGCCAAGGATGATCTCCTCGCTGCGTGCCACCACCGTGTCGAAGATGGTTTCCGGCGAGGTCACCGCCGGGAAGCCGATGAAGGCCGTCGTGTAACCGGCCAGCAGGAAGGCGTAGCCGCGCGGGCCGCGGTTGAGCAGGGCCATGAACAGGCAGCCGGCCAGCCAGATCGACATCGCCGCGCTCAGCAGCAGCGGCGTTTCCACCAGCGCCGGCAGCACCAGCAGGGTGGCCAGGCCCGCCACCAGCGTACCGACGATGCGGTACACGCCCTTGGCCCGGGTCGGGCCCAGCAGCGGCTGGCTGACGATGTAGACCGTGCCCATCGCCCAGTACGGGCGCGACAGGTTGCCGGCCATGGCGATGTACAGCGCGGCCACCGCGGCCAGGTAGGTCTTGATCGAGAACAGCCAGGCCTGGCGGTCGGTCAGCGCGTTCATGGCTTACTTCGCTGCGGTCGAGGCGTTGGGCGCGGCGGCGCTGGCCTGCCAGCCGCCACCCAGCACCAGGAAGAGGTGGATCTGGTCGCGCGAGACCTGCGCTTCGGCGGCCGCCAGGGTGGCATCGCTGGTGGCCAGGCTGCGGTCGGCATCCAGGCTGGACAGGTACGGCGTGCGGCCGCCCTGGTACAGCCGGCGGTTCTGCTCGGCGGCCAGCGCGGCCTGCTCCTGCGCGATGCGCAGCGACTGCAGCCGGCGCAGGTCCTGCGCATAACGGTCCAGCGCGGTCTGGGTCTCGCGCAGCGCCTGCAGCACGGTGTGGTCAAACTCGGCCAGCGCGGCATCAGCACCGGCTTCGGCGGCGTGGATGCGCGCGTGGGTGCCCGAGGACGGCAGCGTCCACGAGATCAGCGGGCCGATCGACCACTGCTGGGTCATCGGCGTGCCGAAGTCCTCCAGCAGGCCGGCGGCACCGAGCGAGGCACCCAGGCGGATGTCCGGGTACAGCTCGGCGGTGGCGACACCAATCCGCGCCGTGGCCGAGGCCAGCTTGCGCTCGGCCTGGCGCACGTCCGGGCGACGCTGCAGCAGTGCACGGCCATCACCGACCGGCAGCGGCTGCGCCAGCCTGGGGGCGTGCGCGCAGTCGATCACACCGGCCGGCAGCTGGCCCGGGGTCTGCCCCAGCAGCGCGGCCAGCGAATAGGCGGCGGCCGAGCGCTGCGCCTGCAGCGGCGGGAGTGCAGCTTCCAGCAGCGCCACCTGGGCATTGGCGCGGGCCAGTTCCGGCGGCGTGCCGCGGCCGGCCGCGATCAGGCGCTCGGTGACCGTGCGGCTGCGCTGCTGCAGCTGCAGCGAATGCTCGGCCACGTGCAGCTCGTGGTTGGCGTGGCAGATTTCCAGGTAGCTGTCGGCCACCTGCGCGACCACGCTGACCTGGGCCAGGTCGCGTGCTGCGGCGACCGACTGCTCGTCGGCACGGGCCGCTTCGGCGCCGCGCTTGAGCTTGCCGAACAGGTCGAACTGGTAGCTGACCGCGAACTTGCCATCGGCCAGGTTGATCACCGGCAGCTCGTGTTCCTGCAGGAACGATTCGGCCGACAGCTGCGCGCGGCTGACCCCGGCCTCGGCCTCGTACTCGAAGCCACCGGCGTCCAGCGCCTGTTCGTACACCGCCGCCGCACGACGCAGGTGCGCATCGGCGGCCTTCAGCTCCACGTTGTCACGCAGCGCCTGGGTGATCAGGCCATCCAGTACCGGGTCGTTGTACAGCGACCACCAGCGGTCGGGCAGCGCCTGGTTGGCGGCGATCTGCGGGTTCTGGGTATCGATGAAGGCGGCATTGGCCTGCGGGCGCTTGAACGCCGAGCCCTCCGGCAATGCATAGTCCGGGCCGACGGTCCTGCACGCGGCCAGGCTGGCCAGCGCGACGATCAGGCCGAGACGGGGCAGGGCGGCGTTCACAGGCCCGCCTGTGTCGGCGCGGTGCCGGCCTTGTCGTTGTGCGGATGGCGGCCGGTGTCCACGGTCACCGTGGCGGTGCGGCCGGCGATCAGTTCCACGCCCTTGGGCACCTCGTCGATGGCGATGCGCACCGGGATGCGCTGGGCCAGCCGCACCCAGTCGAAGGCCGGGGTCACGTTCGGCAGCAGGGTGCTGCCATTGCTGCGGTAACGGTCCTCGATGCCGGCGGCGATGCTTTCGACATGGCCACGCAGCGGGGTCGATTCGCCCATCAGGCGGATGTCCACGGCTTGTCCCGGGGCCACGCCACGCAGGCGGGTTTCCTCGAAGTAACCATCGATGCGGAACGAGCCGGTATCCAGCAGCGCCAGCACCGGCTTGCCGGCCACCACGTAGTCGCCCACGCGCATGGTGCGGTCGTTGACCCGGCCATCGGCCGGTGCGCGCACCTCGGTGCGCCCCAGGTTGAGCTCGGCCAGGTCGACCGCCGCCTGTGCGGTGGCCAGCGCGGCCTGTGCGGCCTGCAGCTTGGCGCGGCGCACTTCGGCGTCCTCGGCGGCGACCAGGTCCTGCAGGCTGCGATCACGGCCGATCTCGCGGCGCAGCTGTGACACCGAGGCCTGGCGCTCGCCCAGGCTGGCCTTGGCCTGCTCCAGCGCGATGCGGTAACGGGCACGGTCGACCACGAACAGCAGGTCGCCCTTCTTCACCGCCTGGTTGTCGGCCACCTGCACCGTTTCCACCGGCCCGGATACGTCCGGCGCCACCTGCACCACGTCGGCGCCGACATGGGCATCGCGAGTCCACGGCTCATCCATGTAATAGACCCACAGCTGGCGCAGCACCAGCAGGGCGACGATCACGGCTGCGCTGGTGAGCAGCACCGGCAGGGTCTTCTTCACGATCTTGTTCACGATTGCATCCAACGCAGGAGGTGGAACAGCAGGCCCAGCACGATTCCGTACAGCGCCAGGTTGAACAGCGCCGGATGCCAGACATGGCGATAGGCGCCGGCACGCTGCAGCAGCGCGTGCAGGCCGCTGTTGACCAGATAGGCCAACAACATCAACCCGAGCAGGGTCGGGACGAACACTCCGTGGAGACTGAATTCACCGGGCATCGGCAGGGGCGGGGGCGAGGTGGGGGAGGGGAGGAACAACGAAACAACAGCAACGGGCAAAAGCCGCTGGCGTGTGCACGGCAGCGGCGGTATTCGGGGGCAGCGCTCTTACGTGATGCGGTCGGCGGCCTCGGCCAGCAGGCGCCATGCCTTCAGCACGGCGTGCAGTTCATCCATGGAAAGCTCGCCGAACACGTCCTGGCGCAGGCCGATCAACTGGTCTTCCAGCTCGCTGACCAGTGCGTGTCCCGCGTCGGTCAGCCACAGCAGGTTGGCGCGGCGGTCGCTGGCGTCGCTCTCGCGGCGGACCAGGTCGCTGGCGCACAGCTTGTCCAGCAGGCGCACCAGGGAAGGACCCTCCATGCCCAGCTGCTGGGCCAGCGCCACCTGGCGGATGCCACCGCCGGAGCGACCGATCATCAGCAGCGGCATGGTGCAGGCGGTGGAGATGCCGTAGCTGCCGAGCCGGCTGTCGGCCAGGCGCTGCCACTGCCGCCCTGCGTAAAGCAGGCCGGAGCTGAGCTGCATCTGCAGCACGGTGCGTTCGTCGAGGGGTCGGTCCATAAGAGATAGATAGGATACTACTAATTTCATTCCTATCAATGGGTTTTTCTGAATGGGCGGGGTGTAGTGAGGAAAGCGTTGCGCCACGTTGCTACGGGTAGGGCAGCGGGGGCCGGGCGGGGCAGGACGCGCCGTGAACCCATCCTTGGGAGCTCGGCCGCGGCTTGCTCGTGTGCGCGTCCTGCGCACACGGCAAGACCGGCGTTGGGCGTCCTGCCCAACCCGCCCGAGGCATGCCTCGGGCCCATGCCGCGGACGGTCCTGCCCCGCCCGGCCCCGGCTGCCCGCCCATCACCCCGCGGGCGCGGTGGGTTGGCTCTTTAAAGGCAGAAGCAGTGCGGACCAACGGTCCGCACCCACCAGGGCAGCGGCGCGAGCCGTTTCCGAAGCCATGAACCCCAGCTTTTGACCCCGCTTTCGGGCGGTCCGGCCGCGCCCGCAGGAAACTGTCAGGGAGGGGGAGAGGGGGCTGCGCAGGACCGTTGGCGCCATGGATGGCGCCATCGAGCCCCCAAGGACGGGTTTACGGCGTGTCCTGCGCAGCCCCCTCTCCCCCTCCAGGCCGACAGCAACGACGCGCCAACAACGACCCCCCGATGAACCGTCCCAACAGGACGACCCACCCCCCGGTCGGGTACGATGCTCGCCCCCCGTTCGGGACGCTGTACGCAATGAGCAAGAACAACGAAAAGGCCGCCCCGCAGGGCGACGTGACCCAGGACCAGGCCGAGGATGCCGTGCGCACCCTGCTGCGCTGGGCCGGTGAGGACCCGTCCCGTGAAGGCCTGCTGGATACCCCCCGCCGTGTCGCCGAAGCCTATGGCGACTGGTTCAGCGGTTACCGCGACGACCCGCGCGCCTACATGGAGCGGACCTTCGAGGAAGTGGCCGGCTACGACGAACTGATCGTCCTGCGCGACATCGAGTACGAAAGCCACTGCGAACACCACATGGCGCCGATCATCGGCCGCGTGCACGTCGGCTACCTGCCGGCCGGCAAGGTGGTGGGCATCAGCAAGCTGGCCCGCGTCGTCGAAGCCTACGCCCGCCGTTTCCAGGTGCAGGAGAAGATGACCGCGCAGATCGCCCAGTGCATCCAGGATGTGCTGCAGCCGATCGGTGTCGGCGTGGTCGTCGAAGGCGCCCACGAATGCATGACCACCCGCGGCATCCACAAGCGCGGCGTCAGCATGGTTACCTCCAAGATGCTGGGCAGCTTCCGCGACGACGCGCGTACCCGCGCCGAGTTCCTGCGCTTCATCGAAGTGGGCGGCAAGCGCTGAGCCGCTTGCCCGCACCCCGCCGGCCGCTGTGGGCCGGCATGCCCACGGCTGCCCGCGCGGCAGCCGTGCGTGGCGGCTCGTCCCTGTCAGCCCAACAGACCTCTTTCGCTGCATGAAGCATCGCGAACGCATCTCCCGTTACCGCCATCTGCGCGAACAGCCCCAGTGGAAGCTGCTCGCCGCCGACCACGCTCCGGAAATCATCGGCCTGCTGCAGGGGCTGCTGATGGACGGCGAGCGCACGCTGTCGTCGTCGGTGCTCAACGAGCGCCTGCAACGTGCGCTGGACCAGCTCAACGGCGACGAACTGTCGCGCGACCTGCCGCGTACCGCGCAGGCTTACATCGCGCACTGGCTGGCCCAGGGTTGGCTGGAACGCCGTTTGCCCGAAGGCGCAGACCAGGAGCAGTACGAGCTGTCGACCGCGGCACTGCAGGCGATCCGCTTCGCCGACGGCCTGGAGCAGGCCCGCGTGGCCGCCACCGAAAGCCGGCTGGCGCTGGTCATCGAACAGCTCTCGCAGCTGGCCGCGCAGACCGAGTCCGATCCGGATGCGCGCCTGTCGGCGCTGCGCGACGAGCGCGACCGCATCGACGCCGAGATCGCCCGCGTTGGTGCCGGCCGTGTGATCGCGCTGGATGGCAAGCGCGCGCTGGAACGTGCGCGCCAGATCATCGGCCTGGCCGACGAGCTGACCGAGGACTTCCGCCGCGTGCGCGACGACTTCGAGCAGCTCAACCGTGATTTCCGCGAACGCATCATCGACGATGAGGGCGAGCGCGGCGATGTGCTGTCGCAGCTGTTCGAAGGCGTGGACGTGATCGGCGAGAGCGATGCCGGCCGCAGCTTCCAGGCGTTCTGGCGACTGCTCAACGACGCCGAACAGAGCGCCCAGCTCGATGCTGCGCTGGAAGCGGTGCTGGCGCGTGGTTTCGCGCGCCGCCTGGACCGCAACGAGCGCAACTTCCTGCGCGGCTTTACCAGCACCATGCTCGAGCGCGGTGGCCAGGTGCACGATGTGCTGCAGAACTTCGCGCGCAGCCTGCGTGGCTTCGTGCAGAGCCGTGGCTACCTGGAACAGCGCCGCCTCAACCAGCTGCTGAAGCAGGCACAGTCCGAAGCACTGGCCCTGCGCGACGAGTTCCCCGCACAGCGCGGCATCGGCCGTGACCTGCAGCTGACCACCAGCCGCCTGCGCTCGTGGTCGCAGTGGAGGCTGCACGATCCACGCAGCGCCCAGGTCGATGGCAACGTCGAGTACAACGACGCGGCCGCGATCAGCCTGGAAAGCGTCGGCGATCTGGTCGCTTCGTCCGAAATCGACTTCCGCACCCTGCGCCGCGACCTGCACGACCTGCTCGATGCACAGCCGCGGCTCAGCATCGCCCAAGCCCTGTCGCAGCGCGAGGCGCCGCAGGGTCTTGGCAGCGTCATCGGCTATCTGTCGCTGGGCACGCGCTTCGGCAACGTGGTCGCCGGCGAGCAGGAGCTTGCCGAATGGCGTGGTGGCGACGGCCAGGTCCGTCGCGCCCGCATCCCGCTGGTTTGGTTCACCCAGGAGAGACGCCATGAGCTGGCATGAAGATCCCATCGACGCAGCGCAGGCCGACGTGGCGGAAGACGCCTACGAAGCCGAGCCGGTGGCGGCCGTGGCGCAGCCCCGCCGTGGCAACGACGTGTACTACCTCGGCGATACCGGGCGCCTGCCGCTGGATGCGCGCCGTGCGCTGTGCCAGCTGCTGATCGGCCCCAGCATCGACCAGCTGCGCCACGCCAAGCTGTGGCCGGCGCTGATCCGCAGCGAGGCGGCCATCCGCTCGTCGCTGGCGGACCTGTTCCTGGAACTGGTGCTCGACCGTGACAGCGGCGTGGCGTTCACCCGCCAGGCCGATACCGAAGACGTGGATGCGCCGGTGCTGCTGCGCACCTCGCCGCTGACCTTCATCGATTCGGTGCTGCTGCTGTACCTGCGCCAGCAGCTGGCCGAGGCCGATGCGCGCGGCAACCGCGCGGTGGTCGCCGACGCCGAGATGGCCGAAGCGCTGGCCATCTACGAGAAGAACCTGTCCACCGACCGCGCCGGCTTCAACCGCCGCGTCGCCTCGGCGGTGCAGAAGATGAAGGACAACCACATCCTGACCCGCCTCAGCGGCCAGGAAGACCGCCACGAAGTCTCGCCGGCGCTGAAGCTGCTGTTCTCCGCCGAAGACGTGTCCCAGCTTTCGGCGGTGTACCGCCAGCTGCGCGAAACCCCGGCCGCCGAGGCCTGAGAGACCCGATCATCGCATGGCTATCTCCAAGCACACTCCCGCACTGTTCAACGAAGGCCTGCCGGACCCGCGCCTGCAGCAGTTCCGCATGCGCCGCCTGCAGGTGCACAACTGGGGCACCTTCAACGGCCTGACCGAAGTGCCGATCGCCGAGCGCGGCTTCCTGTTCGTCGGCCGTTCCGGCTCGGGCAAGTCGACCCTGCTCGATGCCATGTCCGCGCTGCTGACGCCGCCGGCCATCGTCGACTTCAACGCCGCCGCGCGTGAAGCCGAGCGCAGCGGCCGCGACCGCAACCTGGTGTCCTACGTGCGTGGCGCGTGGGCTGACCAGCAGGACAGCGGCACCGGCGAAATCGCTACCCAGTACCTGCGCAAGGGCGCGACCTGGACCGCACTGGTGCTGGAGTACCGCGCCGGCGATGGCCGCGTGGTCAGCCTGGTGCGCCTGCTGTGGATCTCCGGCAACGGCACCTCGGCCGGCGACGTGCGCAAGCACTACATGATCGCCGAGCGTCCGTTCGACATCGCCAAGGATCTCGGCGGCTTCGACCTGGACCTGCGCAAGCTCAAGCAGAAGCTGTCCGACCTGCACCACTTCGACACCTTCTCCGGCTACGCCGAGCGCTTCCGCGACCTGCTCGGCATCGACAACGAGATGGCGCTGCGCCTGCTGCACAAGACGCAGTCGGCGAAGAACCTGGGCGACCTCAACGTCTTCCTGCGCGACTTCATGCTCGACACGCCGAAGACCTTCGACGCCGCCGAGCGCCTGGTCAGCGACTTCGCCGAGCTCGATGGTGCGCACCAGGCCGTGGTCACCGCTCGCCGCCAGGTGGAAACCCTGCTGCCGGCACGCGCCTACTACAACGACCTGAAGGAAATGCACCGCCAGCGTGGCGACGACGAAGCCCTGAAGCTCGGCGTCGACAGCTTCCGCGAAAGCCGCCGCCAGGCGCTGATCGAAGCGCGCCTGCGCGAGATGGACGTGCGTGACCGTGGCCTGCTCGGCGAAGAAGCCCAGCGCCGTGCCGCACTCGACAACCACACCGAGCGCCTGGCCGAACTGG
The DNA here is from genome assembly GCF_056481625.1 of Stenotrophomonas sp. 86156_Sma. Taxonomy (NCBI): domain Bacteria; kingdom Pseudomonadati; phylum Pseudomonadota; class Gammaproteobacteria; order Lysobacterales; family Lysobacteraceae; genus Stenotrophomonas; species Stenotrophomonas sp. 86156_Sma. The sequence goes on along the minus strand of NZ_CM151157.1, from coordinate 5,011,545 downwards.
AACTGCAGCGCCGCCAGCAGGGCGGTGAACGCATCGAGGAACTGGAACGCGAGCAGGGCCGCGCCGAAGCCGAGCGCGACCGGCGCAAGGCCAAGCGTGACCAGGCCCAAGAAGCGGCGCAGCAGCTGCAGGCCGAACTGCCCGACGATGCCCATGGCTTCGCCGAGCTGGTCGAGCGTGCGCAGAACGAACTGCAGGACCGCCAGCGTGCCTCGGCGGCACTGGACGATGCGATCAGCGATCGCCTCGGCGGCAAGCGCGATGACGAGCGCCGCTTCGGTGAAGTGCGCAGCGAACTCGAAGCGATGCAGCGCACCCCCTCCAACATCCCGGCGCCGATGCAGAAGCTGCGCGCACGCCTGGCCGAGGAAACCGGCATCGCCGAAGCGGCGCTGCCGTTCGTCGGCGAGCTGATCCAGGTCCGCTCGGAAGAGCAGGGCTGGCAGGGCGCCATCGAGCGCGTGCTGGGCGGCTTCGCGCTGTCGCTGCTGGTCGATGACAAGCACTACAACGACGTTGCCGAGTGGGTGAACCGTACCCATCTGGGCATGCGCTTCACCTACTACCGCGTACGCCGCAACGATGATGCGTTCGCGCGTGAGCCGTCGGCGAAGTCGCTGCTGCACAAGCTGGAACTGCGCGAGCATGTGTTCGAAAGCTGGCTGCGGCGCGAGCTCGGCAAGCGCTTCGACTACGAGTGCGTGGATGCCAAGCAGCTGCGCAACGTCGACCGCGGCATCACCCGCGAAGGCCAGGTCAAGCATCCGGGCGACCGTTTCGAGAAGGACGACCGCAGTGCGGTGGGCGACCGCCGCCGCTGGATCCTCGGCTTCAACAACCACGACAAGGTGGGCGCCTTCGAGCGCGAGGCGCAGGAACTGGCCAAGCGCATCGCCAGCTGCGAGACCGACATCGCACGCTTGCGCGGCCAGCGCGACCGCGACAACGAGCGCCGCCTGGCCTGCCACGAACTGGTCAGCATCAGCTGGAACGAGATCGACATCGCCGCTCCGCAGCAGCGCCTGAGCGACATCGAGGCCACCCTGCGCGACCTGCGCGAAGGCAATGCCGATCTGGCCAAGCTGGCCAAGCAGATCGACGCCGTGCGCGCCGACATCGAGCAGTCCCGCCGCACCTATGAGGACGTCCGCGTCGAGCGCGGCCAGCTGGTCAAGGAGCGCGATCGCCTCGACCGCGCCCGCCAGCAGAGCCGTGCGCTGGTGCTGCCGAGCCTGGCCCAGGAGCAGGAAGCCGGCCTCGCCGAGCGCCTGCAGGAGCAGGGCCCGCTCAGCCTGGAAACGCTGGAAGCGCACATGCGCCAGGTCAGCAACGCGCTGAACGAGCAGCTGTCGTCCTCGCAGCAGGACCTCAACCGCATCGAGAACCAGCTGATCGGCTGCTTCCGTCGCTTCATCCAGCAGTGGCCGGAGGAATCGGGCGACTTCACCGTATCGGTGGCCTCGGCCGAAGACTTCCTCGCCCGCCTCGAACGCCTGGAGCGCGACGGCCTGCCGCAGCACGAAGAGCGCTTCTTCGATCTGCTGCAGAACCAGAGCAAGAACAACCTGCTGGCCCTGCAGCGCCACAGTGCAGAGGCCCGCAAGTCGATCGGCCAGCGCCTGGACGAAGTGAACGCCAGCCTGGAGCAGGTGCCGTTCAACCGTGGCACGCTGCTGACCATCGAACTGAGCGACCGCCGCCTGCCGGAAGTCGGCGAGTTCCACCTGCAGCTGCGCGAGGTGCTGTCGCAGCAGCAGACCGAGCAGCGCGAGCTGGCCGAATCGCAGTTCACCGTGCTGCGCCAGCTGGTCAACCGCCTGGGTTCGCAGGAAGGCGAGGACAAGCGTTGGCGCGAGCTGGTGCTGGACGTGCGCATGCACGTGGAGTTCATCGGCGTCGAGCTGGATGCGGAAACGCGCCAGCAGGTCGAGATCTACCGCAGCGGTGCCGGCAAGTCCGGTGGCCAGCGCCAGAAACTGGCCACCACCTGCCTGGCTGCGGCACTGCGCTACCAGCTCGGCGGCGCCGACAGCCAGCTGCCCAGCTACGCCGCGGTCGTGCTTGACGAAGCCTTCGACAAGGCCGACAACGAGTTCACCGCACTGGCGATGAACATCTTCGACAACTTCGGCTTCCAGATGGTGGTGGCCACCCCGCTGAAGTCGGTGATGACGCTGGAGCCGTTCATCGGTGGCGCCTGCTTCGTCGAAATCAGCGGCCGCCACGACTCCGGCGTGCTGCTGATCGAGTACGACGAAGAAGGCAAGCGCCTGAAGCTGCCCGAGCGCAGCCGCCAGCAGGCCAACGAACCGGAAGAAGCGGAGGCCTGACCCGGCCGATTGAATGGGAATGCCGGCCAGCGGCCGGCACTACCCATGGGCGGGGTTCATGACCCGGTAGTGCCGGCCGCTGGCCGGCAACCGCACTCACGCTCCGCGCAACGTATCCCACGCCATCCGCGCGATCAGCACCACCACCAGCCCCACGAACAGCTTGCGGATGAACGGCGTGCCGCCCTTCAGCGCCAACCGCGTGCCCACCACCGATCCGATGATGTTGGCCGCCGCCATCGGCAGTGCGAACAACCACAGGATGTTGCCGGTCGGCACGAAGAACGAGATCGCCGCAACATTCGTCGCCAGGTTCACCACCTTCGATGCCGCCGATGCGCGCAGGAAATCCAGGCCGAAGAAGCGCACGAACAGGAAGATCAGGAAGCTGCCGGTGCCCGGCCCGAAGAAGCCATCGTAGAAGCCGATCGCTGCACCGATCGCCAGCGCGATCACCAGCTCGCGGCGGCCGATCTCCTGCGGCCGGTGCAGCGCACCGAAGTCCTTTTTCCACAACGTGTAGGCCAGCATGGCGATCAGCAGCACCAGCACCAGCGGGCGCACCGCGTCCTTGGGCAGCAGGCTCACCGCAGTGGCCCCGGCGAAGGAGAAGATGAAGGCGGTGCCGGCCGCGAACAGCACCGGCTTCCACGGGAAGCGCACGTTGCGCGCATAGCGCCAGGCAGCCGCACCGGTACCGAACATCGAACTGAACTTGTTGGTACCGAACAGCATCGCCGGCGTCTGCTGCGGCAGCACCGTGAACAGGCCGGGCAGCTGAACCAGGCCACCGCCACCCACGGCGGCATCCACAAGACCGGCGATGAAGGCGATCACCACCAGCCACCACAACTCAGGGGGAACCAGTTCCAGCACGGCGATCAATCAAGGTGGGGGCGCGACAGCATACGCCTGTCCTGCTTCAGCTGGCCCGTGCCGCGCGTGGATCAATCCCTGCAACCCGGCGACAATGCCGGCATGAGCCGAAAACCCGCCGATCCCTGTCCCTGTGGCCTTCCCGCCGACTATGCCGCCTGCTGCGGCCGTTTCCACGCCGGTGAAGCCGCGCCCGATGCCGAGCGCCTGATGCGTTCGCGATACAGCGCCTACGTGCGCGGTCTGGCTGATTACCTGCGCCAGAGCTGGCATCCGGACACGCGTCCGGCCGAGTTGACGCTGGATGATGCACCCGGCCAGCGTACCCATTGGCTGGGCCTGACCGTGCACGAGCACACCGTCACCGGTGCTGACAGCGCCGATGTCCGCTTCACCGCGCGCTATCGCGTCGGCGGCGGCAGTGCGGTCAAGATGACCGAGCACAGCCGCTTCCAGCGCATCGACGGCCGCTGGTACTACTTCGACGCGGCCTGAGCCCTACGCGCTGCGCGCAGCCAGCACGCGCTGGCCGCCGTGCGCGCGCACCTGGTTGCGGCCGCCGTCCTTGGCCACATACAGGGCCTGGTCGGCGGCCTTGACCACTGCCATCGGGCGCGGATCCACATGGCTGTCGGCCAGGCCGATGCTCACTGTCACCTGTACCACCTGGCCGCTGCCACCGCGTCCGCGCTGCTGGCGGCCGGCTTCGTCATCGCGGCTGCGGGTGCTGCGGTCGCGCAGCTGCATGCGGGTCTCCTCGATGCTCTGCCGCAGCGCCTCCACGGCATCCATGCAGGCCGCCGCAGGGCGGTCCAGGAACACCACCGCGAACTCCTCACCGCCATAGCGGAATGCACGGCCACCGTCGCCCACCCGCGCCAGCCGCGAGGCCACCAGGCGCAGTACATCGTCTCCGGTGTCGTGGCCATGGGTGTCGTTGAATGACTTGAAGTGGTCCACGTCCACCATCGCGATGCTGTAGATGCCGCGTGCCCGCTGCAGGGTCTCGTTGAATGCCCGTCGCCCCGGCAGGCCGGTCAACTCATCGCGGAAGGCCATGTGGAAGGACTCCTGCAGCATCGCGCCCAGCATCAGCAGCAGGGCGGCGCTGCTCAGCGCCGGCAGCAGCACCGGCTGCAGGAAGATCCGCGGCAGCATCCACCACAGGCACAGCAGGGCCAGCAGCATCGCCGTGTGCAGTGGCCGAGGATGCCGCCACGCCTGCCAGCCCAACGCTGCGGTCGCCAGCAGGAACAGCAGCGCCGGCAGCTGCGCCAGCGCGTTCCAGTCGGCGGGAATCCAGGCCCAGTGACGGTTCGACAGCAGATCGTGCATGCCGCGCGGCTGCTGTGTGGCTAGCAGCAGGAAGATCATCACCGCGGTGCCGCTGGCAATACCGCGCAGCAGCAGGTCCTGGCGCCGCCGTCCGCGCTCCGGCCACAACGCAAGGCCGGCAGACAACAGCGGCAACCAGGCCGAGATGGCGTGGAAGCGCAGCGGTGTCAGCGTGGTGACATGGCCATTGCGCAGGTAGCCAGCGACGTCCTGGTGCAGCAGCGCGAACATCACCGCCACAACCATCAGCAGGCACAACGTGCGCACCTGGTGGTAGAGCAGGGCGAGGCCGGCACCGAGGCAGGCCAGCAGCCAGGGCAGGATGCGCTGCGCCGGGCTGGCCACGTCTGCGGTATCCAATGCGGTCCACACCACCACGGCAACCAGCACGGCAGGCAGCACGAACAGGTAATGCGCAGGCTGGCGGAGCGGATGCAGGGGCAAGCAGGAATTCCAGCGCGGTGACGACGCGGCCGCAGCATTGCCGTTAGCGGCGTTCGTGGTGGCTTCTTGAATGCGGCAGGCTCATCCATGTGAACGAAGTGACGCCGAACCATGACGTCGCACTCACCGCCCAGCGCCGATGCTGCCCACATGGACAGCGTACCCGCCGCCGTCGCTGCCCCGCAGCACGATCTCGCCCGCCAGTTCGCCCATGTACGGACGCGCAGCCTGCAGCTGGCCGCGCCGCTCAGCGCCGAGGACGCCATGCTGCAGAGCATGGCTGACGCCAGCCCGAGCAAATGGCACCTGGCTCACACCACCTGGTTCTTCGAACGCTTCGTGCTGGCGGGTTTCGGCACCGCGCCAGCGCATGACCCGGCCTGGGACTACCTGTTCAACAGTTACTACAAGAGCATCGGTCCGGCGCATGCGCGGCCACAGCGCGGGTTGCTGTCGCGCCCGTCGCTGCAGCAGGTGCGCGACTACCGCCAGCAGGTCGATGCGCAGGTGCAATCGCGGTTGGCGGCGGGCGATCTCGATGAACAGGCACTGCAACATCTGCAGCTGGGCCTGCAGCACGAGCAGCAGCACCAGGAACTGCTGCTCACCGACATCAAGCATGCGTTCTGGTGCAACCCATTGCAGCCCGCCTACCGCGAGGACCTGCAGCCTGCCACCAGCGCTGCCAGTGCGCAGGGCTGGATCGAATCACCCGAGCGCATCGTCACCGTCGGTGCTGCAGCCTGGCCGCAGCAGGCCGCGTTCGCCTACGACAACGAATCGCCAGCGCACCGCGTGCTGCTCCCCGCGCACGCATTGGCCGAGCGTCCCGTCAGCAATGCCGAGTATCGGGCCTTCATCGACGCCGGCGGCTACCGCGAACCGCGCTGGTGGCTCAGCGAAGGCTGGGCGCTGCGCGAAGCCGAGGGCTGGCAGCACCCGCTGTACTGGGATGACGCCTTGCAGCGCGAATACACCCTCGGCGGTTGGCGTGAGCTGGATCCGCACGCGCCGGTCTGCCACCTCAGCTACTACGAGGCTGATGCCTGCGCCCGCTGGGCCGGCGCGCGCCTGCCCAGCGAGTACGAATGGGAAGCCGCCGCTGCGTCGCAGCCGCTGCGCGGACATTTCGCCGATGACGACCGGCTGCACCCGCTGGCAGCGCAGGGCAGTGGAATACGGCAGCTGTTCGGCGATGTCTGGGAGTGGACCCACAGCGCGTATGGCGCCTATCCGGGCTTCCGTCCCTTCGCCGGCAACCTCGGTGAGTACAACGGCAAGTTCATGTGCGGGCAGTGGGTGCTGCGTGGCGGCAGCTGCGCGACACCCCGCGGCCATGTGCGCGCCAGCTACCGCAACTTCTTCATGCCGCCGGCGCGCTGGCAGTTCTCCGGGCTGCGCCTGGCCAGGGACCTCACATGAGCACCGTGCATGACGCGCTGCAGGCATTGACCGATCTCACCCCCGGGCGGCAGCAGATCCTCTCCGACGTAGTGGCCGGACTCTCACGTATGCCGCGCCAGCTGCCGTCCAAGTACTTCTACGATGCGCGTGGCTCGCGCCTGTTCGAGCAGATAACGCAGACCCCCGAGTACTACCCCACGCGCACCGAGCTGGCCCTGCTGAAGCGTGTGCTGCCGGACATCGCCCGCAGCGTTGGCCCGCGTCTGCACGTGGTGGAGCTGGGCAGCGGCAGCGGACGCAAGACCGCGCTGCTGCTGGCCGCACTTCACGACCCGGTGGCCTATACGCCGATTGAAATCTCGCGGGCCGCGCTGCTGTCCAGCATCGATCATCTGGCGCCGGCGTTGCCGGAGGTGGAGATGCTGCCGGTCTGTGCCGACTTCACCCGCCCCGTCGCCGTTCCCATGCCCGAGCGCGAACCCGCGCGACGGCTGCTGTTCTTCCCCGGTTCCACGCTGGGCAACTTTGAAGGCGAAGACGCGGTCGCACTGCTGCGGGCGATGCGCCAGACGATGGGCCGCGACGGCCTGGCCCTGGTCGGCATCGATCTGCACAAGGACCCGGCGCTGATCGAAGCGGCCTACAACGACGCGCAGGGCGTCACCGCCGCGTTCACTCTCAACCTGCTGGCCCGGCTCAATCGCGAGATCGGCAGCGACTTCGACCTCGACGGCTTCCACCACCGTGCCTGCTACAGCACCGCGCGGCTGCGCATCGAAACCGATCTGGTCAGCCGCTGGGCGCAGGATGTGCATCTGGACGGCCGCACCTTCCACTTCGCCGCGGACGAACCGATCCGTGTGGAGTACAGCCACAAGTACACCGACGACAGCTTCGAGGCGCTGCTGCAGCAGGCGGGCCTGCAGGTCACGCAGCGCGGGAATGCCGACAGTCCCGCCTACGGCATGCGCCTGCTGCGTGCCATCTAGGGCGGCCGGCCAGCCGGTACCCCTTCAGGTTCTGCAGCACCGCTACCCCTAAGATGGCCGTGCAACGGCAACACGGAGGACGCCATGCCCATTCTGACCACCCTCGGCCTGGCGGCCGCTCTCGCCTCGCCCCCCGCGCTGCCTGCAGCACCGGATGCCAGCGTCGATCCGGCCTTCAGCCGCTGCCTGACGGGCCTGCAGGCCACGGCCGCCAGCCAGGGCATCAGCGCCGAGCGCTTCAACGAAATCACCGCCGGCCTCACCCCGGACCCCAGCGTGCTCGGCCTGCTCGACGCGCAGCCGGAATTCACCACGCCGATCTGGGACTACCTGGCCGCGCTGGTCGATCGCCAGCGCGTGGCTGATGGTCGCGCCATGCTGCAGCAGCATCGCGACCTGCTCGATCGAGTGTCGGCGCAGTACGGCGTCGATCCGGCCACCATCGTCGCGGTCTGGGGCGTGGAGAGCGACTACGGCCGCGTGTTCGGCAAGCGCCCCCTGCTGCAGTCACTGGCCACGCTGTCCTGCGCCGGCCGTCGCCAACCCTTCTTCCGCGGTGAATTGCTGGCACTGCTCAAGCTGATCGACCGCGGCGACCTGCAGGCACAGGGCCTCACCGGTTCCTGGGCCGGTGCCTTCGGGCATACGCAGTTCATGCCCAGCACCTACGCACGCATCGCCGTGGACGGTGATGGCGATGGCCGCCGCGATCTGGTCGGCAGCATTCCCGATGCGCTGGCCTCCACTGCCAACTACCTCAAGCGTGCCGGCTGGCGCAGTGGCGAGCCGTGGGGCATGGAAGTTCTTGTTCCCGCTGGCTTCAACGCCAGCCAGGCCGGACGTACCCAGCGTCGCGCCCTGGCCGACTGGCGTGCGCAGGGCCTGACCGCGCTTGATGGCAGTGTGCTGGCTCCGGCCAACCTGCCGGCGGATGCGCGCGCCGCCCTGCTGCTGCCGGCAGGGATCAAGGGTCCGGCGCTGCTGGTGTTCCGCAACTATGACGCGATCTACAGCTACAACGCCGCCGAAAGCTATGCGCTGGCGATCGCCACGCTGGCCGACCAGCTGCGTGGCGGCAACGGGCTGGCTACCGCCTGGCCGACGGATGATCCCGGCATCGGCCGCGATGAACGCCGTCAGCTGCAGACCCTGCTGCTGGCGCGTGGCCACGACATCGGTACCGCCGACGGCATGATCGGTACCGCCACCCGTCGCGCGATCCAGTCCGAGCAGCAGCGCCTGGGCTGGGCCAACGCCGATGGGCGTGCCGGCCAACGCATCCTGCGCGCGCTGCAGGAAGAGGCGGCCGCCATCGCACCCGCTGCGCAGAAGGCCTTGCCCCAGGCACGCTGACCGCGACATCATCGCCGCGGTCTTCAAGGAGCGTCATCGCATGCAGTCGGATCCGGACATCAGCAGCGGCCTGTATCACGGGCTGGAGGCCTGGCACGTGCGCACCCCCAGCGCGACGGCGGTCATCAGCGTGTTCGGCGGACAGCTGCTGTCGTTCATTCCCGATGGGCGGCCCGATGTACTGTGGCTTTCGCCCACGCGCGCCGAGCTGCCCACGCCCATCCGCGGTGGCGTCCCGGTGTGCTGGCCGTGGTTCGGCCGCCAGGGCCAGAACAATGATGTGCCCGCGCATGGCCTGGTGCGCACCGCGCGTTGGGAGCTTCTGCAGGCCAGCCAGAGCGATGACGGTGAGGTCGAGTTGCAGTTGGCACCTGCACCCTGCGCCGATCCCGGCCTGCGCCTGCAGATGCAGTTGCGCATCGGCCGCCAGCTGCGTCAGCAGCTCGTCACCGAGAACACCGGAACCTCGCCGGTGACCTTCACCCAGGCCCTGCACAGCTATTTCCGGGTGGGCGATGCCAACCAGGTCGAGGTCGAGGGCCTCGATGGCCTGCAGTACCTGGACAAGTACGAGGACTATGCGCAGCTGCGCCTGCAACAGGGACCGTGGTCATTGCGCGATCCGCGTGACCCCGGTCGCAGCGATCGCATCTATACCGGTGCCGGCGGCCATTACGTGCTGCGTGATCCCGTACTGCAGCGGCGGATCGAGATCCGCAGCGAAGGCAGCCAGACGCTGGTGGCCTGGAATCCCGGTGCGGAGGCGGCAGCGAAAATGGCCGATGTCGGCGATGGCTGGCACGATTACGTTTGCCTGGAAGTGGCCAACGCAGGCCCGGAGCAGATTACGCTTGCGCCGGGTGAGCGCCATCAGCTGGTGCAGACCCTGGCCAGTACCGGGCTGTAGGCGCTGGCAGCGGTTTCAGTTTGTCGATGCAGTAGCAAGGACGGAAAACATGCAGGAAGCACAATGGTGGTACGCCAATGGCAGGCAGAGCAGTGGGCCGGTGGATCTGGCCGGTCTTCGCCAGCTGCAGCGGGAAGGGACGGTCACGGCGCGAACGCTGCTCTGGTGCGAGGGCATGCCCTCGTGGCGGCCGTTGGCGGAGCTGGATCAGGCCTCAACGCAGGTCGAGGTGGCTCCGGTCCTGGATATCGACGCAGCGCCCGCGGCTGAGGGCATCGCGCCGAGTGTCGGCGATCCGTCCGACCCCTATCGTGCGCCGGTCGCTGCACCGGATGTGGCTGCGGCTGCCGGGCTGGAGGGCGAGATGGCCTTGTACGCCAGCGTGGTCGGTGGCAACTTCCCGATCTATCGCCAGCGCTGGCGGCTGGATCAGGGCATCGCCACGGGCAGCGGCACCTGGCACTGGCCGGCATTCCTGCTCGGCCTGATCTGGATGATGTACCGCAAGATGTACCGCCTGGCGGCGATGTGGGCTGGCCTGCTGCTGCTGATCAGTGTGGTGGAGACCTTGCTGGATGTGCCGGATGGCCTGTCACTGGTCATCACCTTCGCGCTCAGCATCACCACCGGCATCTTCGGCAACAGCTGGTACCTGGCACACTGCCAGCGACTGATCGCCCAGGCCCGTGCCGTCACCGGCGGCGATGACGCACGGCTGCGCAGCGAGCTGACCGCGCGCGGCGGCACCAGCGTGGTCGCCACACTGATCGCCATCGTCATCGCGGTGGTGCTGAGCACCGTCGGCGCCGCATTGGCGGGGTAGGGCAGGTCAGCGTCCCTGGCGGGGCCGCAGCACCAGCAGGCACAGCGCACCGGCCACCAGGCCCCAGAACGCCGAGCCGATGCCGGCCAGTGAGACGCCCGAGGCGGTGACCAGGAAGGTGACCAGTGCCGCCTCGCGGTCCCGCTCTACTGCCAGCGCACTGGCCAGGCTGTTGGCGATGGTGCCGAACAGCGCGATCCCGGCCACGCAGGCCACCAGTTCCTTCGGGAAGGCGGCGAACAGTGCCGCCACGGTGGCACCGAACAATCCGATGATGATGTAGAAGGCGCCTGCCGCCATCGCTGCGGTATAGCGTCGTGCCGGGTCCTCATGCGCATCGCGGCCCATGCAGATCGCTGCGGTGATTGCCGCCAGGTTCAGTGCGTATGCACCGAACGGTGCCAGCAGCGTATTGACCACACCGATCCAGCCGATCAGCGGCGACACCGGGGCGTCGTAGCCGGATGCGCGCATCACCGCCACGCCCGGAATGTTCTGCGAGGCCATGGTGACCACGAACAGGGGCAGGGCGATGCCAGCCACTGCAGTCCAGGACAGGGATGGGGTCACCCATTGCGGTACCGCCAGTTGCAGCTGCACCTGCTGTGCGTGCAGCAGGCCACGGCTGGCCGCCACCGCGATGCCGACCAGCAGGGTGGCGATGACCGCATAGCGCGGGAACAGGCGGCGTCCGCCCAGCCAGGTGGCGAACATGGCCAGCGCCAGTACCAGTTGGGTGTTCATGGCCACGAACACGTCCAGGCCGAAGCGCAGCAGCACCCCGGCCAGCATGCCGGCGGCCAGCGCCATCGGCACCCGCTGCATCAACCGGGCGAAGATGCCGGAGAAGCCTGCCAGCATGCCAAGCACCGCAGCGAGCAGGAATGCACCGGTGGCTTCAGCGAGCGAGGCACCGCCTGCACCGACCACCAGCATCGCCGCGCCCGGGGTTGACCACGCGGTCACCACCGGCACGCGATAGCGCAGCGACAGCCCGATGCAGGTGACACCCATGCCCAGTCCCAGTGCCCACATCCATGAGGCGATCTGTGCCTGGTTGGCACCGACGGCTTGTGCAGCCTGG
>NZ_CM151157.1:380000-4990000 GCF_056481625.1 Stenotrophomonas sp. 86156_Sma | reverse complement strand
ACCACGCTTCCAGGAAAAGCTCCTAAGCTTCAGCTTACGCAGACCGTACCGTAAACCGACACAGGTGGGTAGGATGAGAATTCTCAGGCGCTTGAGAGAACTCGGGTGAAGGAACTAGGCAACATGGCACCGTAACTTCGGGAGAAGGTGCACCCTTTTTGGTGGCTCGTGCGAGCTATAGCTGAAGAGGGTCGCAGTAACCAGGCCGCTGCGACTGTTTATCAAAAACACAGCACTCTGCAAACACGAAAGTGGACGTATAGGGTGTGACGCCTGCCCGGTGCTGGAAGGTTAATTGATGGGGTCAGCCGCAAGGCGAAGCTCTTGATCGAAGCCCCAGTAAACGGCGGCCGTAACTATAACGGTCCTAAGGTAGCGAAATTCCTTGTCGGGTAAGTTCCGACCTGCACGAATGGCGTAACGACAGCGGCGCTGTCTCCACCCGAGACTCAGTGAAATTGAAATCGCTGTGAAGATGCAGCGTTCCCGTGGCAAGACGGAAAGACCCCGTGAACCTTTACTATAGCTTTACACTGAACGTTGAGTTCGTCTGTGTAGGATAGGTGGGAGGCTATGAAACTGTGGCGCTAGCTGCAGCGGAGCCATCCTTGAAATACCACCCTGTCGTGCTTGACGTTCTAACCTGGGCCCATTATCTGGGTCGGGGACCGTGTATGGTGGGTAGTTTGACTGGGGCGGTCTCCTCCTAAAGAGTAACGGAGGAGCTCGAAGGTACGCTCAGCGCGGTCGGACATCGCGCACTGTGTGCAAAGGCATAAGCGTGCTTGACTGCAAGATCGACGGATCAAGCAGGTAGGAAACTAGGACTTAGTGATCCGGTGGTTCTGTATGGAAGGGCCATCGCTCAACGGATAAAAGGTACTCCGGGGATAACAGGCTGATACCGCCCAAGAGTTCATATCGACGGCGGTGTTTGGCACCTCGATGTCGGCTCATCACATCCTGGGGCTGTAGTCGGTCCCAAGGGTATGGCTGTTCGCCATTTAAAGTGGTACGCGAGCTGGGTTCAGAACGTCGTGAGACAGTTCGGTCCCTATCTGCCATGGGCGTTGGAGATTTGAGAGGGGCTGCTCCTAGTACGAGAGGACCGGAGTGGACGAACCTCTGGTGTTCCGGTTGTCACGCCAGTGGCATTGCCGGGTAGCTATGTTCGGAAGCGATAACCGCTGAAAGCATCTAAGCGGGAAGCGCGCCTCAAGATGAGATCTCCCGGGGCACAAGCCCCCTGAAGGAACCATGTAGACTACGTGGTTGATAGGTCAGGTGTGTAAGTACAGCAATGTATTGAGCTAACTGATACTAATGATCCGAGAGGCTTGACCATATAACCTCAAGTTGCCTTGGCTTTACGACAGCGTCGTAAGAGCATCCAAGTGCACGCTACGTCACAAGAACTACGAGAGGCAGGCGCCTTATCCAGCTGTATCGGATGGCGACGCTCCAACCGCCTCCCTGGTGAAATTAGCGCTGTGGAACCACCCGATCCCATCCCGAACTCGGAAGTGAAACGCAGCTGCGCCGATGGTAGTGTGGCTCAAGCCATGCGAGAGTAGGTCATCGCCAGGGTTTACACCCAAAACCCCGCTGCTTACGCAGCGGGGTTTTTCTTTGTGCGCGCGAAATGCGGGTAGTGCCGGCCGCTGGCCGGCACTGCCGTGGCTGCACAGCGGCCGGTAGATCCACGCTATGCGAGGATATTCTCCGCGGGCAGCCACAGCGCCAACCAAGGTTGGCGTCTACCGAGTGCAGCCGGACCAACAGTAGGTCCACGCCGTGCGTGGATGGGCTGTCCCTGCAAAGATCGGTGCCAACCCCGGCAGCAGGCCCAGACAGTGCGCGTGGCTGTGATTGCCGGCCAGCGGCCGGCACTACCAGTAGATCCACGCCATGCGTGGATGCCCTCCGTGAGGAACCACGGCGCCAACCAAGGTTGGCAGCTACTTGTGTAAACCCACTACGTTGTTCAGCGGCACTCTTGAGATAGGTGGCTGGCCGCCGATCGCCATATGGGGACGGTGCCAGTTGTAGTAGTGCAGCCATTGGTTCAACACGGAATTGCGCTGGTCCGAGGATGCGTACTCGCAGGCGTAAGCCCACTCGCGCAGGCTGGTCTGGATGAAGCGCTCGGCTTTGCCATTGGTCCGCGGCGTGTAGGGCTTGGTTCTGATGTGCTTGATCCCAAGGGATTTGAGCAGCTTGGCAAATGCAGTGGAGCGATAGCACGCACCGTTGTCGGTCAGGATCCGCTTGAAGGTGATTCCCAGGCTGGCGTAGTACCCCAGAGCGCCCAGCAACGCCTGACAGGCGGTTTCGCCCTGTTCGTTGGGGTGGATGCTGCTGAAGGCGACCCGGGAGTGATCGTCGATGGCCACGTGGACGTAGCCCCAGCCACCGCCGGCGGCGTTTCCCCTGCGCTTGGCATCGGTTCTGTGCCCTGGCCGCTGGAAGTTGCCCAGCTTCTTGATGTCCAAGTGCAGCAGCCCTCCGGGCTGATCGTATTCGTATCGGATGACCTCCTTGGGCGGATCAAGCCGACACAACCGATTGAGGCCGTGGGCGCGCATCAGCCTTGAAATCGTACTGTGGCCGACCCCCAGCGCCTTGGAGATGGTCAGGTAGGTCTGCCGCTTACGGCGGTGCTCCTTGATTTGCTCGACTACCGGAGCAGGTGTGGCATGCGGCGTCTGGTGAGGCCGTGAGCTGCGGTTTTCCAGGCCCGGTGCCCCGAACTGGCGGAATCGGGCCAGCTACTTGTAGGCCGTACGCACACTTACGCCACACGCTTGAGCTGCTTCTTCCGGGCGTAGGCCCTCGTGGAGGATACGGCGGACCAGAAGCGCTCGACTAAACGGCGTCAAACGGGCATTTTTATGATTGTTCATCCGGGCTCTTTGGGGGCTGGAACGGTGTGGTAACCACCATTTTCCAAAGATGTCCCGGATGAACAACCTACAGAGAGATCACAGCTACTGGCAGCAAGGCCTACGCAACAAAAAGACGGCGCCCTGCGGGCGCCGTCTTGATCAGGATCGAACTGAAGGCCCGAATCAGGCGGCCTGCGAGACCTCGCGCGGTTCCTGCTGGCGGAACACCGAAACCGCTTCGGTCAGTGTGCCGGCCTGGCTCTGCAGCTCGCGTGCGGCCGCGGTGGCTTCCTCCACCAGCGCGGCATTCTGCTGTGTGGCCTGATCCATCTGCACTACGGTCTGGTTGATCTGCTCAATGCCGATCGACTGCTCCTGCGACGCCGCGGAAATTTCGCGCATCAGGTGGCTGACATCCTCCACGCCGCCAACAATGCCCTGCATGCGTTGGCCGGCGTCAGCTACCAGCTGGGCACCCTCACCCACCTGGCGGCCGGCTTCGTCGATCAGCTTCTTGATCTCCTGGGCCGCCGCCGCAGAGCGCTGCGCCAGTACCCGCACCTCGCTGGCCACGACCGCGAAGCCTCGGCCCTGTTCGCCGGCGCGTGCCGCCTCCACGGCTGCGTTCAAGGCCAGGATATTGGTCTGGAAGGCAATGCCGTCGATGACGCCGGTGATGTCGCCGATCCGCTTCGAGGCACCTTCGATGGCCTGCATGGTATTCACCACCCGCTGCATGGCTGTGTTGCCGTCACTGGCAGCGCTCTGCGTGGAAGCTGCCAACGCACTGGCCTCACGCGCATGGGCGGCGTTCTGGCGCACGGTGGCGGTGAGTTCCTCCATCGATGCTGCGGTCTCCTGCAGGTGCGCGGCCTGGCGCTCGCTGCGCTCGGACAACGCGCCGTTGCCGGCGGCAATCTCGCTGGCGGCGGTACTGATCGACGCCGCACATTCCTGGATGCGACCGACCATGCGTGCCAACTGACCGGCCGTGGCATTCGCATCGCGCTGGATGGCAGCGAAAGCGCCGTGATACTCGCCGTGCATGCGCCGGTCCAGATCGCCATTGGCCAGTGCCGAGAGCATCTGCCGCACTTCGTTGACGGTGCTGCCGAGCGTATCGAGCAGCTGGTTGATGCCACCGGTCAGCCCATCGAGGAAACTGGCACCTTCAGTGGCCTGCAGGCGCTGGTCGAGATCACCGGCCGCTGCCGCTGCGACGATGCCGGCCACGGCGTTTTCCAGCGCGAGTTCATGGGTGCGGTCATGCCATTCCACGGCGAAGCCCAGGCGCGCGCCCTGCGCATCGAACACCGGGGTGACCACCTGCGCGAAGTGCACCGGGCCGATCTGGACCTTGCCGTTGTGCGTGACCTGCAGGCCGTTGAGGATCGCGCGGATGCGATCCGGGTTGGCGTGGAAGCGGTGGATGCTGCTGCCGACCAGGCGCTCGGCGTCGAAGTCGGGGAAGGCCTGGCGCAGTGTTGCCTGCTGGTTGCGCAGCAGGGCCACCACCGAGCGGTTCACGTAACGGATCACGTGGTCGTTGTCGGCAATCATCATCGCGGTGCGCGAGGCGTCGAGCGCCTGGCGGATCTGCGCATTCTCGGCATGCGCGTCAGCCTCGCGCCCACGCTGCGCCTGCACGTGGCGGGCGGTATCGGCCAGCGCATGGGCCAGCGAACCGGGTGCATAGGCCGCGGTATCCGCATGTGCGCTCAGATCGGTGCCCGTCGCGATATCGCGCGCCAGTGCCGCCAGGCGGCGTGGGCCGTGGCCAAGCGCCTCGGTCTGCTGGCGCAGGCGCAGCGCGACCTGGCCGAGGAACACGGTCAGGCTGGCGAACAGGCCCGCCTGCAGCAACATCGGTCCCACGGCTGCGCCGTGCAGCAGCGGTACCAGCAGGGCGAGGGTGCCAACACCACCGGCCAGCCATACCGGCAGGCGATCGCGGTGGCTGAGCAGCACGCCCAGCAACAGCGCAATCGGCAATGCCGGTGACAGGCTGACGATCGCGCACAACAAGGCCAGCTGCAGCGACAACAGCAATGCCAGGCCATTGCGGGCGACGGCCCGGCCCGCCTGTGGACCGGCCAGCCAGAGGGCGGGCAGTACGGCGGCCGCGGCCAACGCAGCGCCCGGTACGTGGGGCCCACGCAGGGCCAGCACCAGGCCAGCCACAGCCAACGCCGCGCTGCCGATCAGCAGTCGACGGTCAGCGCGGCGCGCGAGCTGCTGCAGATGCGGCATGCGGGCGGTATCGGGGGGACGGGAGGATGCAACGGACATCGGCGACTCCTGGATCAGCAAACGACAACAGCCACGCCGCGGCGCACGCAGGAGTGCGTGAGCAGGGCGCGAGCCGGGAATTCGGGGAATGCGGCGCGATCAGCGACGCGGAGACGGGACACCGTGGCCACATCCTGTGGGTGACGGTGCAGCAGAGCGGGCATGCGGACTTCCTTGCAGAACCAGACACACGCCGCAGACCCGACCGGACCTGCGTGCTGCGGACGCAGGGGCCCGCAACTGATGTATCGGCCGCAAACGCGCGGAGTGAAGCGCGCGGATACGTTTGCTCAGCCGGCGTTGCCGTTGCTGAAGAAGTGCAGGATCACGCCCGCGATCTGTTCCGGGTCTTCCATGTGCAGGTGATGGTTGCCGGCAAACACCGCCAGACGGCCATCGCGCAGGTGCTGCAGGCGATCGCTGCGCATCGGCTCGGGATAGTACGACTGCGCCGGTGTGGCGTAGATCACCTGCGTCGGGCAGGCGATGGCCTGCAGCAGGTTGTCGATCTGGCCTTCGCTGAGGCGGATCGCAGTGGGCAGCATCAGGCGCGGGTCGCTGCACCAGCGGTAACCACCTTCGACCGGCTCCACGCCGCGCTCGACCAGCAGCCGTGCACAGCGCTCGCTGAGCTGATTGGTCATCATCCGCGCGCGGATCGGCGCGGCGAGGTCGGGGAACACGCGCAGCTGCTTGCGTGCCAGTGCGCGTGTGGCATTCACATGCTCGCGCAGGCGGTTGGCGGTTTCTTCCTCAGGACCACGCAGGCCGCCGAGTGCTTCGATCGCCACCAGCCGTTCGACACGGTCGCTGACCGAGGCGGTGAGGCTGGCGATGCCGGCGCCCATCGAATGGCCGAGCAGGCTGAAACGGTCCCAGCCCAGCGCGTCGGCGACGTCGAGTACGTGACAGATGGCGGCGGCCGTGGTGTAGCTGGCACCGGCCGGCAGATGCGCGCTGTGGCCGTGGCCGGGCAGGTCGATGGCCACCAGCTGCAACGACGACAGGTGCGGCGCCAGCGGCACGAAGCTGGCCGCGTTGTCGAGCCAGCCATGCAGGGCCAGCACGCGCGGGCCGTCACCGTGGTTGCGCAGGCCGGCGACGCGCGCGCCACCGACCTCCAGTTCAAACGGTTGCAGACTCATGCCAGCGAGGCCACGGCCAGCCGTGCCAGCGCACGCGCGTGCTCCGGTTCGGCGTTGAGGCAGGGGATGTAGCGCATCGTCGCGCCGCGCTCGGCCAGTGTTTCAGTGAAGCCCAGTGCCACTTCTTCCAGCGTCTCCAGACAGTCGGTGGCGAAGCCCGGGCACACCACGTCGATCTGCTTCACGCCGGATTCGGCCAGCGCCCACAGGCTGGGCTCGGCATACGGCTGCAGCCAGCGCTCGCGGCCGAAGCGCGACTGATAGCCCATCTGCCAGTCGTCCCTGCCCAGCTCCAGCGCCTTGGCGATGGCCTGCGCACTGGCCTCGCAGCGCTGCGGATACGGATCGCCGGCATCGGCCAGGCGCTGCGGAATGCCGTGGAAGGAGAACATCAGTTTCTGGCCACGACCGTGCTGTTCCCAGTAGCGGCGGATCGAGCCGGCAACGGCGTCGACCCAGCCCGGATCGACCGAATAGTCGCGTACCAGGCTCACGGTCACGCCCGGATTGCGGCGCTGCCAGGCATCGACGCGGTCTTCGACCGAGGCGGTGGTGGTGGTGGAGTACTGCGGGTACAGCGGCAGCACCACGATGCGGCGCGCACCGTCGGCCGCCAGCCGGTCGAGTTCGCTGGCCAGCGCCGGTTCGCCATAGCGCATTGCATGGCGCACTGTCAGGGTCGGCAACAGCGCCTGCATGGCCTGCGCCAGCTGGCGCGTATGCACCATCAGCGGAGAGCCCTCCGGCAGCCACACCTGGGCGTACTTGGCCGCTGAACGGCTGCTGCGCAGCGGCAGGATCAGTCCGCGCAGCAACGGCTGCCACAGCAGTGCCGGGATCGAGACCACGCGGGGGTCGGACAGGAATTCAGCCAGGTAACGGCGTACGGCGGGGGCCGTCGGCGTCTCGGGCGTGCCTAGGTTGACCGCCAGCACGGCGGTATCGGGTGCGTCGAGCATGAGCGGTATTGTCGCCGATCCGGTGCCGCGCCGGGATGCAGGGTTCGGATTGCAGGCATAGCGCGCATCAATGTGAGCAGGGAACGCTCATTGGGGATTCATGACAACACTACTAATTTCAGTCACTTGCTATATCTTCCTATGGACTGACTTCTGGAGCCTGCCATGCGTCGCCCGATCCAAGCCCTGCTGATCGCCGCCAGCCTGCTGTCCAGCCAGGCCATGGCCGGACCGCAGGAAGACCAGCGTGCCCGCAATGCCGTGCGCGTGCTGGCTGAAATCCAGGAAATCCCTGAACAGGGCATTCCGGACAAATTGCTCGACGAAGGCCGCGCGGTCATCGTCATTCCCGACACGATCAAGGCCGGTCTGGTCATTGGCGGTCGTCGTGGCCACGGCCTGATGTCCGTGCGCATGCCCAACGGTGCCTGGTCCAACCCGGTGTTCGTGAAGCTCACCGGCGGCAGCATCGGCTTCCAGGCCGGCGTGCAGTCCTCCGATGTGGTGCTGGTGTTCCGCAACGACCGTAGCCTGGACAACCTGGTCAACGGCAAGTTCACGCTGGGCGCCGATGCGGGTGTCGCCGCCGGCCCGGTCGGCCGCAATGCCGCCGCCGCCACCGACGGTCAGCTGAAGGCCGAGATCTGGTCCTGGTCGCGCGCCCGCGGCCTGTTCGCCGGTGTCGCCCTGGATGGTGCGGTGCTGCAGATCGACGATGCCGCCAATCTGGACGCCTACGGCAGCAACACCACGCCGCGCATGATCTTCGAAGGCCGCGCGGCCGGTTCGCCGTCGATGGATGTGGTCACGTTCCGCGACCGCCTGGAAGAGGCCACCTACGCCGCGCGTAACAACCGCAGCGGCAACGGCGGTAGCGCGCCGCGCCCGGCAGCGGCCCCGGCGGTTGCTCCGGCGCCTGTTCAGGCAGCGCCGGCCGCCCCGGCCGAAGCCACCACCGCACCGCTGCAGAACGTGCCGCAGAACCCGCCGCCGCAGCAGCAGGGCTTCCAGCCGGTCAACGACGGCGAAATCCGCACGGAAACGCTGGGCGGAAACTGACTTTCGTCACGCGCGCCGGCTAACACCCGGTGCGCTATGCTCGACAGCCTGATCACTAACGTAACGAGCGTCTTTATGGGCAGTTTCAGCATCTGGCATTGGTTGGTCGTGCTGGCCATCGTCCTGCTGGTGTTCGGCACCAAGCGCCTGACCAGTGGCGCCAAGGATCTCGGTTCGGCGGTCAAGGAATTCAAGAAGGGCATGCGCGACGAGGACAAGCCGAACGCGCAGCTGGGCGATGAATCGCGCAGCCAGGACGCCTCGCGCGCCGCGCAGGACGAGCACGACCGTAACGCTCGCTGATCCGGAGCGGTCGCGGTGTTTGATATCGGCTTCAGCGAACTGCTGGTGATTGCAGTGGTCGCCCTGGTGGTGCTCGGTCCCGAGCGCCTGCCCAAGGCGGCCCGCTTCGCCGGCCTGTGGGTGCGACGTGCCCGTAATCAGTGGGATTCGGTGAAACAGGAACTGGAGCGCGAACTGCAGGCCGAGGACATCAAGCGGCAGATGCAGGATGTGCGCCAGGGCATGCAGGACACCGAGAACCAGCTGCGCGCCAGCGGTGAAGCGATCCGTCGCGAAGCGCAGGAGGCCCAGCAGCAGGGCGATACGCTGGCGCAGGAAGTACGCGCGCCGGCGCCCGCAGATCTTCCGCCGCACATGAGCGCCGTGCCCGACACCGATGCGCCGGCACAGGAGAGCGTTGCTCCCGAGCCGACGCCGGCGACACCCCCTGAAGCCGGTGCGACGCCGCCGCAGAGCAGCCCGGAGCGCCAGCCATGAGTGAACAGGATTTCGGCGAAAGCTCGCTGGTCGAACATCTGGTGGAACTACGCGGCCGCCTGGTGCGCGCATTGCTGGGCCTGGGCGTGGTGCTGCTGGCGCTGCTGCCGTTTACCCAGAAGCTGTACAACGCGCTGGCCGAACCGCTGGTCTCGCAGCTGCCGAACGGGCAGACGATGATCGCCACCAACCCGGCCGGTGCGTTCTTCGCCCCGCTGAAGCTGACCTTCTTCGTCGCCCTGTTCGTGGCGGTGCCGTGGCTGCTGTACCAGCTGTGGGCGTTCGTCGCCCCGGGCCTGTATGCGCGCGAGAAGCGCCTGGCGGTGCCGTTGCTGGTGTCGTCGGTGCTGCTGTTCTACGCCGGCTGCGCCTTTGCCTACTTCCTGGTGCTGCCGGCGGTGTTCCACTTCCTGACCACCTTCAGCCCGGACGTGATCGCGATCACTCCGGATGCGAACGCCTACCTGGACTTCGTGCTGGCGATCTTCTTCGCTTTCGGCGGCAGTTTCGAACTGCCGGTGGCGATGGTGATCCTGGTGCTGCTGGGCTGGGTGACTCCGCAGCAGTTCAAGGAAGGCCGCGGTTACGCGATCGTCGGCATCTTCGTGGTGGCCGCAGTGCTGACCCCGCCGGACGTGGTCTCGCAGCTGATGCTGGCGATTCCGATGTGCCTGCTCTACGAACTGGGCATCCACGCCGCACGCTGGCTGGTGCCGTCATCGGTAGTGAAGAAACCCGCCGCCTGAAAGAAAAAAAGGGGACGGAGGGGATTAAGTCGTTAGCTGCACACACTGGGCATAAACGACTTAATCCCCTCCGTCCCCTTTTTCCGTCAGGCGTGGAACACGTCGCTTGAGGTCGGCGTGGTCGGGATCGGTGGGGCCGCGCGGCTGCCGCGATGCACGAACATCTGCTTCCACGCGGCGTAGACCGCGCCGACATACAGCGGCATCAGCACCGTGGTCAGCACCAGCTGGGCGATGAAGGCGGCGGCCAGCGGGCCACCGATCAGCATCGCGATCTGGATCACGATCACGAACAGGATGTACATGCAGAACGCGGCGATCAGGCCGAGTACGGCGAACACGAACATCGCGCCGATGTTCTCGATGCAGCCCTGCAGGCTCAGGCGCAGCGCATGCATGCCGCTCTGCTTATCGAACACCACCAGCGCCGGCTGGGTGAACATCGCCAGCGACAGCGCCACCGCGCTCAGGAACACCAGCAGCATCCACAGCGCGATGCGCTTGGCCGGCAGGTTGGCGACCAGTGCGGCCGCATCCTCCGGCTTGATCTGCTGGCCACTGCGGCTGATCTCTTCCATCTTGGTCATGACCTCGCTGAAGGCGGTGAAGCCCTCGCGGCCGATCATCATGAACAACAGCGCGCCCAGCAGCAGGACCGCCAGCACCTGGATCGCCAGCGGCACCAGCAGGTGGCTGACGCGGTGGTCGCGGATCGGCTGCAGCAGGTGCGAGGACAGGCCCGGGCGGCCTTCGTCGATCTCACCCACGGCGTAGAGCATGCCGCCGAACATGATCGGCGAGATGGCCAGGGTCATCAGCTGCACGGCCATGCCGGCGGCGCCGGGAATCAGCGTCGACAACAGGGTGACCACCCAGCTCACCAGCAGCCAGGCCAGGCCGATCCGGGCCAGCTGCAGCGGCGCACGCCGATACAGCGAGAACGTATCCAGCAACCACTGGGCGCCCGCCGAGGCCGGCAGCTTGCGAATCTCTTTCATGGACATCCGGGAAGGACAGGAGGGGGCCGGGCGGCTGCCCGTGCCGCCGATTA
This sequence comes from Stenotrophomonas sp. 86156_Sma, assembly GCF_056481625.1. Classification (NCBI taxonomy): domain Bacteria; kingdom Pseudomonadati; phylum Pseudomonadota; class Gammaproteobacteria; order Lysobacterales; family Lysobacteraceae; genus Stenotrophomonas; species Stenotrophomonas sp. 86156_Sma. Next base: position 4,979,086 of record NZ_CM151157.1, on the reverse strand, counting down.
TCCCTGTTTTGCCACCGGCTGGGCTGAAGACAGCCGCGCCTGGCGGACGAAGCGGCGCAGCAGCTGGCGGGCCAGCGGTGCGGCGCTGACTGCGCGCTCGATGCTGCGCGCACAGCCGCCGTGGCGGCCGATGCAGTCGGCGCGGGCGCGCACGTAGCCGCGCATGTGGTGGGTGGCGAATTCGGGGTGGAACTGCACGCCCCAGGCCTGGCGCCCCCAGCGGAACGCGTGGCAGCCATCCAGCGGCGAGCGTGCCAGCACCTCGGCACCGTCGGGTGCGCGCAGCACGGTCTGCAGGTGGGTGGCGTGGGCGGCAAAGTGCTGCGGCAGACCCTGGAACAGCGGATCCTGTGCCGCCTGTGGCTGCAGCTCCAGTTCGATCGTGCCGGACTCGCGCCCGGCCGGGTTGTAGGCCACCTCACCGCCCAGCGCATGCGCCAGCAGCTGGTGGCCGTAGCAGATGCCGAACACCGGCAGGTCAGCGTGGGCGGTCTGGCGCAGCCATGCGGCGCTGCGCTCGCTCCACTCGGCGTGGTCGGTGACGAAGGCGGCCGAGCCGGTCACCAGTACCCCGGCAAAACCGTGCGGATCGGGCAGGGCGCCACCGTGTTCGACATCGACCACCACCGTCTCATGTTCCTCCAGCCCGGCGGCGACGCGGATCCAGTGCGGAAAGCGCCCGTAGCGGCGCAGCGACGGTACCGGGCGGCCGGTTTCAAGGATCAGGAACGGGGCTGGGTTCATCCGGGGGCGGCAGGACTGACAGGACTTCCTCGATTGTAGTCAGCCCCTGCGCCACCTTTTCAAGCCCGGCCTGGCGCAGGGTTCGCAGGCCTTCAGCCCGCGCAGCCCGGCTGAAACCGGCCAGATCCATGTCGGCGCGGATCTGCCCGCGCAGCCGCGAGCCCAATGGCAGCAACTCATACAGGCCGATGCGGCCAAGGAATCCGGTGCGCCGGCACTCCAGGCAACCGACCGGCCGACAGGGCGTGGCGGCATCTGGATATGCGGCATGGCTATCAGCCAGCACCGCCCAATCGGCCGCGCCGAGGCTGTGCGGTTGCTTGCAGTGCGGGCACAGCGTGCGCACCAGGCGCTGGGCAAGGATGCCGTTGAGGGTGCTGGCCAGCAGGTAGTGCGGCACGCCCAGGTCGAGCAGGCGGGTGACCGCCGAGGGCGCATCGTTGGTATGCAGGGTGGACAGCACCAGGTGGCCGGTCAGCGAGGCCTGCACCGCCATCTGCGCGGTTTCCAGGTCGCGGATCTCGCCGATCATGATGATGTCCGGGTCCTGCCGCAGCAGCGTGCGCACGCCGCTGGCGAAATCCAGGTCGATGTTGGCCTGCACCTGCATCTGGTTGAACTCGGGCGCGATCATCTCGATCGGGTCCTCCACCGTGCACACGTTCACGTCCGGCGTGGCCAGGCGCTTCAGCGTCGAATACAGGGTGGTGGTCTTGCCCGAGCCGGTCGGGCCGGTCACCAGCACGATGCCGTGCGGACGCTCCACCAGCGCATTCCAGCCAGCGGCCTCCTGCGGGCTGAAACCGAGCTGGTCGATGCTCTTGAACGCGGCATCGGGGTCGAAGATGCGCATCACGCACTTTTCGCCGAAGGCGGTGGGCATGGTCGACAGACGCATCTCGACCTCGCGGCCGCCCGGCGAACGGGTCTTGATGCGGCCATCCTGCGGGCGCCGGCGTTCGGCCAGGTCCATGCGGCCGAGCACCTTGATGCGGCTGACCACCGCGGTCATCACCGCCGGCGGTACCTCGAACACCTTGTGCAGCACGCCGTCGATGCGGAAGCGCATGCGCCCCATTTCGCGGCGCGGCTCCAGGTGGATGTCCGAGGCGCGCTGCTCGTAGGCGTACTGCAGCAGCCAGTCCACGATATGCACGATGTGCTGGTCGTCGGCATTGACGTCGCCGGTGCGGCCCAGCTCCACCAGCTGTTCGAAGCTGGGCAGGGTGGTGCTGGCCTCGCCGCGCACGTCGCCACGGGCCCCGCGCACCGAACGGGTCACCCCGTAGAACTCCATGGTGTAGCGGTGCAGGTCCAGCGGATTGACCACCGCCAGCTCGATGCGGCGGCGGGTCAGGTGCTGCAGGTCACGGCGCCACTCCTGCACCAGCGGCTCGCTGGTGGCCACCAGCACGCGCTCGGCATCCACCGCCAGCGGCAGGAAGCGGTGGCGGCGGGCGTAGGCGTGGGAGACCAGCGCGGTGACGGCGGCAACGTCGACCCGGGTCGGGTCGATGCGCAGGTAGCGGCTGCCGGTGCGCTGCGCCAGCCACTCGGTGAGGCGCTCCAGGGTCAGTTCGCCACCGCCGCTGGCGGCCAGCTTGAGGTTGGACAGCAGCACCAGCGGGTGCACTTCACTCGCGTTGCGCGCGCCCTGCGCGGAAAAGCGCATGCGCTCGCGGTCCTGCTCGGCCACCAGGCCATCGGCAATCAGGGCTGCGGCAATCTGCTCGAAATGCAGCCGTCCCCAAGGCAGCGCGACGTCGCCCGCTTCGCCGGGCGTGCCGACCGGCAGCCGATGTTCCATCTGCCTGCTCCTCCCGGGTACGGAATGCCCCGCAGGTCGGCCGTTATACTAGCGCACCCCCTTTGCCGGCCAAGAATCGTCCGCATGTCCGCGACCCCGACCGTTCCGATCACCTTCCAGGGCCTGATCCAGACCCTGAACCAGTTTTGGGCCCAGCAGGGCTGCGTGCTCATCCAGCCGCTCGACCTGGAGGTGGGCGCCGGTACCTTCCACCCGGCCACCTTCCTGCGTGCGATCGGTCCGGAAAGCTGGAACGCGGCCTACGTGCAGCCCTCGCGGCGCCCGACCGACGGCCGCTACGGCGAGAACCCGAACCGCCTGCAGCGCTACTACCAGTACCAGGTGGCGATGAAGCCGGCGCCGGACAACATCCAGCAGCTGTACCTGGATTCGCTGAAGGCACTGGGCATCGACCCGCTGGTGCACGACCTGCGTTTCGTCGAGGACAACTGGGAGTCGCCGACGCTGGGCGCCTGGGGCCTGGGCTGGGAAGTCTGGCTCAACGGCATGGAAGTGACCCAGTTCACCTATTTCCAGCAGGCCGGTGGCCTGGAGTGCCGCCCGGTGCTGGGCGAGATCACCTACGGTCTCGAGCGCCTGTGCATGTACCTGCAGAACTGCGACAACGTCTACGACCTGGTCTGGACCTACGGCCCGGACGGCCAGCCGGTGACCTACGGCGACGTCTACCACCAGAACGAGGTGGAGCAGAGCACCTACAACTTCGAATACGCCGACGTGGAAGAGATGTTCCACCGTTTCGACGCCTGCGAACGTGAAGCGCAGAAGCTGGTGGAAGTGAACCTGCCGCTGCCGGCCTACGAGCAGGTGATGAAGGCCAGCCACACCTTCAACCTGCTGGATGCGCGCCGCGCGATCAGCGTGACCGAGCGCCAGCGCTACATCCTGCGCGTGCGCGCGCTGGCCCAGGCGGTGGCCAAGGCGTACTACGAGCAGCGCGAGAAGCTGGGCTTCCCGGGCGCGAAGAAGGCCTGACGGCCGCTCCCCCCTTACTCCGGGGCGCCGGACGCGTCGCGCGCTGCGCCCCCACCACAGGATTGAAACGATGAGCCAACTGTCCCCCCTGCTGATCGAACTGGGCACCGAGGAACTGCCGGTCAAGGCGTTGCCGGGCCTCGCCCAGGCGTTCTTCGATGGCGTTGTCGACGGCCTGCGCAAGCGCGGCGTCGCACTCGAGCTGGGCGATGCGCGTCCACTGTCGACCCCGCGCCGCCTGGCCGTGCTGCTGCCGGGCGTGGGCCTGGAACAGCCGGAACAGCACAGCGAAGTGCTGGGCCCGTACCTGAACATCGCGCTGGATGCCGAAGGCCAGCCGACCAAGGCCCTGCAGGGCTTCGCCGCCAAGGCCGGGATCGACTGGACCGCGCTGGAGAAGACCACCGACAACAAGGGTGAGCGCTTCGTGCACCGCGCGGTGACCCCGGGCGCGAGCACTGCCAGCCTGCTGCCGGAGATCCTGCGCGAGGCGATCGCGGCGATGCCGATTCCCAAGCCGATGCGCTGGGGCGACCACGCCTGGGGCTTCGCGCGCCCGGCGCACTGGCTGGTGCTGCTGCACGGTGCCAACGTGGTTGAAGCCGAGCTGTTCGGCCTGCAGGCCGGTCGCGTCAGCCGTGGCCATCGTTTCCACCACGACCAGGCGGTGTCGCTGGCCCAGCCGCAGGATTATGTTGAAGCCCTGCGTGCCGCGTTCGTGCTGGTCGACCCGAGCGAACGCCGTGCGCGCATCGTTGCCGAGGTCGAGGCCGCTGCGGCCAAGGCTGGCGGCAGCGCCCGCATCACCGACGACAACCTGGAACAGGTGGTGAACCTGGTCGAGTGGCCGTCGGCAGTGCTGTGCAGCTTCGAACGCGCGTTCCTGGCGGTGCCGCAGGAAGCGCTGATCGAGACGATGGAGATCAACCAGAAGTTCTTCCCGGTGCTGGATGCCGCTGGCACCCTGACCGAGAAGTTCATCGGCATCGCCAACATCGAATCGAAGGACGTGGCCGAAGTGGCCAAGGGCTACGAGCGCGTGATCCGCCCGCGCTTCGCCGATGCCAAGTTCTTCTTCGACGAGGACCTGAAGCAGGGCCTGGTGTCGATGGGCGACGGCCTGAAAACCGTGACCTACCAGGCCAAGCTGGGCAGCGTGGCCGACAAGGTGGCGCGCGTGGCCGCTCTGGCCGAAGCGATCGCCCCCCAGGTCGGCGCCGACGCCGCGCAGGCCAAACGTGCGGCCGAGCTGGCCAAGAACGACCTGCAGTCGCGCATGGTCAACGAATTCCCGGAACTGCAGGGCATCGCCGGCCGCCACTACGCCGTGGCCGGTGGTGAATCGCAGGAGGTAGCGCTGGCCATCGACGAGGCCTACCAGCCGCGCTTCGGCGGTGACGACATCGCGCTGTCGCCGCTGGGCAAGGTGCTGGCGATTGCTGAACGTGTCGACACGCTGGCCGGTGGCTTCGCCGCTGGCCTGAAGCCGACCGGCAACAAGGACCCGTTCGCCCTGCGCCGCAACGCGCTGGGCCTGGCCCGCACGATCATCGAAAGCGGCTTCGAGCTGGACCTGCGCGCGCTGCTGGCCAGCGCCAACGCCGGCCTGGCCGCACGCAACGTGCAGGCCGATGTCGGCGAGCTGTACGACTTCATCCTCGACCGCCTGAAGGGCTACTACGCCGACAAGGGCGTGCCGGCCACGCACTTCAACGCCGTCGCCGAGCTGAAGCCGGCCTCGCTGTACGACTTCGACCGCCGCCTGGATGCGATCGGCACCTTTGCTGCGCTGCCGGAAGCCGAGGCGCTGGCCGCGGCCAACAAGCGCATCCGCAACATCCTGCGCAAGGCCGAAGGCGACATCCCGGCCCAGATCGACCCGGCGCTGCTGCAGGAAGACGCCGAGCGCGCGCTGGCTGAAGCGGTCACCGCGGCCATCGACGACACCGGCGCCAGCCTGCAGCACAAGGACTATGTGGCTGTGCTGGCGCGCCTGGCACGCCTGCGCCCGCAGGTCGACGCGTTCTTCGATGGCGTGATGGTCAATGCCGAGGATCCGGCGCTGCGTGGCAACCGCCTGGCGCTGCTGACGATGCTGGGCGAGCGCCTGGGCAAGGTGGCAGCGATCGAGCATCTGTCGAGCTGACGCCCGTATCGGTAGTGCCGGCCGCTGGCCGGCATTGCCACCGCGCATCGGATCGATCTGTGGGTTGCCGGCCAGTGGCCGGCACTACCGGATCACCGCTGGCGGATGTCCATCGGGGTCATTGCCGGCATCGCGCACGATGCCGGCATCCTCGGCTGCGATCACGACGATCGCCACAAAGGCGCGTATTTTGACCGCCACTTAACAACCGATCCCCAATGACGTGATGCATTTCGCATCGTCACCTTCGGTCGGTATGCTGTGCCGCATGCAGCCAAAGAAATACGCCCTGCCGCTGATGGTCCTGTCGCTGGCCGCCACCTCCGTGGCCCACGCGCGCGGCACCATCGACAAGGTGGACATCAAGGGATTGGACAAGGGCGACGACGCCGCAATCATCGAGAACATCCAGGAATCGCTGTCGCTGTACGACACGATCGGCAAGGAACAGGGCGAATCGCGCCTGGAGTACCTGCTGTCACAGGCCGAGCGGCAGACCCGCCAGGCACTGGAACCGTTCGGGTACTACAACCCGGTGATCAAGGTCGAGGCGCCGCGCGAGGACGAGCACGTGCGCGTGCTGATCCATGTCGACAAGGGCACCCCGGTGACCGTCCGCCGCGAGCACATCGACATCACCGGACCGGCGATGTACGACCAGTACCTGCAGGACGATCTGGCCGCGTTCAAGCCGCGCAAGGGCCAGCGTTTCGAACATACGCAGTACGAAGCCAGCAAGATCACCGTCACCCGCCGCCTGGCCGAACGTGGCTATTTCGATGCCGACTACACCCAGCGTCAGGTGCAGATCACCCGTGCCGACAACGCCGCCGACATCGACCTGACCTGGGACAGCGGCCGCCGCTACAACATGGGACCGGTGCGTTTCGAGCAGGACTACTTCGTCGACAAGCTGTTCGATCCGCTGGTGTACTGGGAACAGGGCAGCTACTTCCACGAGGGCAAGCTGGACCGGCTGCGCGAGTCGCTGACCAAGCTGGACTACTTCAGCGTGATCGACATCCAGCCGCGGCCCGACCAGGCCGATGCGAACGGCGAAGTGCCGGTGGATGTGAAGCTGACCCGTGCCAAGCGCACCATCTACACCGCGGGTCTGAGCTACGGCAGCGAAAGTGGCCCGGGTGTGCGCGGTGGCATCGAACGGCGGTGGCTGAACAACCGCGGCCACAAGATGAACACGCAGCTGGACTATGCGCAGAAGCGCAAGAGCCTGGTCACCAGCTACCGCATTCCGGCCTTCAACTGGCTTGATGGCTGGTACACCTTCGCTGCCAGCGCCTACGACGAGCAGACCGACTACATCGACCTGCGCAACTTCAAGCTGATCGCCAGCCGCAGCGGCGAGATCAACGAACACTGGACCGCGATCGCCTCGATCAACGCGCTGCGCGAGCGCTGGCGCTATGCCTCCGGCACCGAATTCACCGACGCGGTCTACAACACGTCGACGCTGGTGTACCCGCAGATGGTCGCCGACTACGTCAACGTCGATGACGAACTGTTCCCGCGCAAGGGCATCAGCGGTACTGCGACGATGCGTGCCGGCGTTGAGGGTGCCGGTTCGGACACCAGCTTCGTGCAGGCCAATGCCGTGCTGCGCTGGTACATCCCGGTGGGCGAAAGCAACCGCCTGATCCTGCGCGGCGAGGGTGGCACCACCTGGACCAGTGATCTGGTGGCCATGCCGCCCAGCCTGCGCTACTTCGCCGGTGGTGACCGCAGCATCCGCGGCTATGCCTATCGCGAGGTGGGCCCGCGGACCCCGGCACCGGACAAGTACGCGCTGGGCGCCAAGAACCTGGTGATCGGCTCGGCCGAGTACGAGCACTATTTCAATGGTGGCCCCTGGGGTGCGGCGGTGTTCGTCGATACCGGCAGCGCCTTCGACAACACCATCGATCTGCATACCGGCGTCGGCTTCGGCGTGCGCTGGAAATCGCCGGTGGGCCCGGTGCGCGTGGATATCGCGCATGGCTTGAACAACCCGGATTCGCAGTTCCAGCTGTACCTCAACATCGGAGCGGACCTGTGAGTACGCCCGCACCCACTCCGAACCCGACCACGCCGCCGCGCGTGCGCTTCTACCGCCGCCGCCGCTTCTGGGCCTGGTCCGGTGTGGGCGTGCTGGGCCTGGTGCTGCTGGCCCTGCTGGCGGTGTACTGGTTGCTGCAGACCGTGGCCGGGCGTGACGTGCTGCTGGCGCAGGTGGTGGCACGGCTGCCGGTGGGCGCCAGCTTCACCTGGGACAAGGTGGACGGCCCGGTGGCCGGTCCGCTGACCCTGTACAACGTCGACTTCCGCTACGACGACATCCATTTCCACGCCGAGCGCGCCCATCTGGAGCCGGACCTGCGCCCGCTGCTGGGCCGCAAGCTGCTGCTGGACAAGCTGGAGCTGACCAACGCAACGTTGAACCTGGCCAAGAGTGACGAGCCGTTCAAGCTGCCGTCGTGGCCCGATTCGCTGCCGCAGATCGAAATGCCGTTGGCGATCCAGGCCGATGCCATCGCCATCGACGGCTTCCGCATCAGCCAGGCCAACGAGCCGGTGATCGACATCAGTCGCGTGCGCGGCGGCATCGAGATCGCCAATGGCGAGTTCCAGGCACACAAACTGGTGGTGGACAGCGACATGGGCAATTTCACCGCCCAGGGTCGTTACATCCCGGCCAAGGACTACGACACCGATGTGACCGTCACCGCGGTGCTGCCGGCGCCGCGTGGCCGCACGGCCGCCACCGTCGGCCTGGTCGCCCGCGGTGACCTGTCGCACATGGAAGTGGCCGTAGCCGGGCGCGCGCCGAAGCCGCTGCACGCGATGCTGGTGTTCGATGGCCGCACCGATCCGAGCTGGAGCGCCAGCATCCGCAGTGACGAGCTGGATCTGGCGCTGCTGTCGCCGGCACTGGCCAGCTCGGCGATCGCGCCGCTGGCACTGGACTTCACCGCCGCCGGCAAGGGCGGCAACGCCAACCTGCGTGGCAAGGTGAAACAGGGCGATCAGGAATTGGAACTGGCACCGTCGGTGGTGTCGCTGCAGGACCAGGTGCTGAAGGTTTCACCGCTGCTGGTGAAGGGCCTCGGTGGCGAAGCCCGCCTGGAGGGCACGGCTGATTTCAGCCAGGAAGACCAGCAGAAGCTCAACTTCTCGGTGGTCGCACATGACCTGACCTACGTGCCAGCGGCGGACCCGAACACCGCCGGCAGCGCCCCGGTGCCGGTCACCTTGAAGGAAGCACGCTTCGGCCTGGCCGGTACCCTGAAGGCCTGGGCGGCGATCGGCCGCGCCGAGGTCGAGCGCGACGCGCAGAAGGCACAGCTGCACTTCGATGTGCGCGGCAACGATCAGGCCGCGTCGATCCACCAGCTGCAGGCGCAGACCCCGGGTGGCCAGCTGCAGGTGGAAGGCCAGGTGGCGTGGGCACCGCAGCTGGACTGGGATGCCAAGGCCACGCTGAAGGACTTCGACCCCGGCTATTTCGTGCCGGGCTGGAATGGCCGCCTGTCCGGCAACCTGGCCTCCAAGGGCCGCCAGCTGCCGCCGCCGGCAAACGCACCGCCGGGTACCGCCGGCACGTTGGAAGCCACGGTCGATCTGCCGTCGTTGAAGGGCGTGCTGCGTCAGCGCAACCTGGACGCGCAGGGCAAGTTCGCGCTGCAGGGCGCGCAGGGCCAGGGTGACCTGAAGCTGTCGCTGGGCAGCAGCCGGGTGACCGCTTCGGGCAAGGTCGGTGACCGCCTCGACATCGATGCGCGTTTCGAACCGCTGCAGCTGAGTGACCTGCTGCCGGGCGCCGATGGCGGCCTGCGTGGCCAGGTACAGGTGAAGGGCCCGCGCGATGCGCCGGACATCACCGCCGACCTGGTCGGCAACAACCTCAACTGGGATGGCTACGGCGCCGAGAGCGTGAGCATCAAGGGCCACCTGCCGTGGCGTGGCGACAGCGGCACGCTGGCGATCCAGGGCCAGCAGGTCAATGCCGGCATGCTGCTGGAACGCTTGAATGTGGATGCGCAGGGCAGTGTCTCCAACCTGCGCCTGGCCGCGCAGACCCGCAACGAGATGGGCGCGATCGAGCTGCAGGGCAGCGTGCGCCAGCAGGGCGCGCAGTGGCGCGGCGAGCTGGCCGCGCTGCGCATCGCACCGGTGAAGGGCGATGCCTGGTCGCTGCGTGCACCGGCGGCGTTCGCGATCAACGGCAGCACCTACACGCTGGGCGAAGCCTGCCTGGCCGCCGCCAGCAACGGCACACTGTGCGCACAGGCCAACTGGCCGCGCGAAGGCCTGGTGGTGCGCAGTGATGCGCTGCCACTGGCGCTGGTGCAGCCGTGGTTGCCGCCACAGTCCGGCCGTCGCATCTACCTGCGTGGCGATGTCAGCCTGGATGCGCAGATCCGCCCGCGCGGCAACGCCTGGGAAGGCCATGTGGAAGTGCGCTCGAAGGAAGGCGGCGTGCGCCTGGGTGAGAACCGCAATGCCGTGGGGGACACCACCCGTGGCGAGCTGGTGCGCTACGACCAGTTCTCGCTCAAGCTCGACATGACCCCGGCCAGCATCAAGGGCTACCTGGGCATGGGCTTCCAGGGCAACGGCTTCGTCGACGCCAGGATGCAGACCGGCTGGGAAGCCAGCGCACCGCTGAACGGCGAGCTCTACCTCAACATGTCGCGGCTGTACTGGCTGGAGCTGTTCTCGCCGGACATCGTGCGACCGACCGGCCTGATCGAAGGCCACGTCAGCCTGCGCGGTACGCGTGGCCAGCCGTCGCTGGGCGGTGACGCGCAGCTGAGCAACTTCAAGGGTGAATTCCCGGCGCTGGGCCTGACCTTCGACCAGGGCAAGGGCAGCTTCGTGGCCCAGCCCGATGGTTCGGCCAAGATCACCGCGCAGGCCAACTCCGGCCAGGGCACGCTGTACGTGGATGGTGGCCTGTCGTGGTTCGGCGATGCACAGCCGCTGCAGTTGAAGATCCACGGCGACAACGTGCTGCTGTCCAACACCAGCGAGCTGCGCATCGTCGCCAATCCCAACCTCGACTTCACCCTGGCCAAGGCCGCGATGGAGCTGCGTGGCACCGTGCACGTGCCCGAGGCCGACATCGATCTGGAGCGCCTGGACCGCGGCACCTCGGTGTCCGAAGACGTGGTGGTGCTCGACCCGGCCGATCCGGAAGAGTCGCGTACCTCGCCGCTGGACATGGAGCTGACGGTCAGCCTCGGTGACAAGGTGAAGATGACCGGCTTCGGCCTGAAGGGCGCGCTGACCGGCAAGATGCAGGTCTGGGCCAAGCCTGGCCGCGAAATGACCGCCAATGGTGGGCTGGAAGTGAGTGGCCGCTACAAGGCGTACGGGCAGGACCTGACCATCACCCGCGGCAACCTCACCTGGAACTACAACGCGGTGTCCGACCCGCGCATCAACATCCGTGCCGAGCGCCGGATCGGTGATGTCACTGCTGGTATCGACGTGACCGGGCGTGCGCAGCAGCCGCGTGCGGACGTGTGGTCCGATCCGGCGATGTCGCAGTCCGAAGCCCTGGCTTATCTGGTGCTGGGACGCAGCCTGACCGGCGCCAGCAGCGACCAGACGCAGCAGGTCAATGCGGCCTCGGCGGCATTGTCGGCCGGCAGCGGCCTGCTGGCCTCGCAGCTGGGTGCCAAGCTGGGCCTGGACGATGCCGGCGTGAGCCAGTCGCGCGCGCTGGGTGGCTCGGTGATCGGCGTTGGCAAGTACATCTCGCCCAAGCTGTACGTCGGCTACGGCGTGTCGCTGGTCGGTGCCGGTTCGGTGATCACGCTGAAGTACCTGCTGCGTCGCGGCTTCGATGTGGAAGTGGAATCGAGCACGGTGGAAAACCGTGGGTCGATCAACTGGCGGCGGGAGAAGTAACGATGCGGTAGTGCCGGCCGCTGGCCGGCAACTGCACCGTATCTCCCGAGTTGCGTGGCTTGCCGGCCAGCGGCCGGCACTACAGTGCACGACGCCCCCAACCATCGGCCGTTGCCCCATCCGCCCCCAGCGGCTATGGTCCCGGGCTGTTCTGTCGTACCGGATTGCCCCATGTCACCACGCAAAGCCCTTCCCACTGCCCTGGCCCTGGGCCTGACCCTCGCCGCCGGCGCCCACGCCGATGAAGGCATGTGGATGCCGACCCAGCTGCCGGAGCTGGCCAAGCCGCTGCAGGCCGCAGGCTTCAAGGGCAATCCGGCCGACCTGGCCAATGTCACCGCACCGCCGCTGAGCGCGGTGGTGCGTGCCGGTGGCGGCACCGGCTCGTTCGTATCGTCGGACGGCCTGCTGCTGACCAACCACCACGTGGCGATGGGCGTGATCCAGTACAACAGCTCGCCCGAGCACGACCTGATCAATGGTGGCTTCATCGCCAGGGACCGCGCCGACGAGCGCCCGGCCAACCCGGACTTCCGCGTGCTGGTCACCGTCGGCTTCGACAAGGTGACCGACCAGGTGCTGGCGCAGGCGCGTGGCAAGACCGGCCGTGCCTACTTCGATGCCGTGGATGCGGCCAGCAAGCAGATCGTGGCCGAGTGCGAGAAGGACGGCAGCGTGCGCTGCTCGGTGGCCAACATGTACTACGGCACCGATTTCTACCGCATTGCCCAGCTGGAGCTGAGCGACGTGCGCCTGGTGTATGCGCCGCCGCGTGCGATCGGCAACTACGGCGATGAGATCGACAACTTCATGTGGCCGCGCCACACCGGCGACTTCACCCTGCTGCGCGCCTATGTCGGCAAGGACGGCAAGCCGGCCGCGTACAGCAAGGACAACGTGCCCTACCAGGCGCCGGCGCACCTGCAGATGTCGGTGGAAGGTCCGAAGGAAGGTGACTACGCGATGCTGGCCGGTTACCCGGGCATCACCTATCGCCACCGTACCGCGGCCGAATTCGCTGGCCAGATCGATACCGTGCTGCCGCGCCGCGTATCGGTGTTCCAGCAGATGATTGACACCATCGAGGCCGCCAGTGCCAAGGACGCGCAGGCGCGCACCCGCTACGCCTCGCAGCTGCAGTCGCTGAAGAACAACCGCAAGCGCGCCGCCGGTGAGCTGGAAGGCCTGCTGCGCAGCGACGCCAAGGCCCAGCGTGCCGCCGACGAGACGGCGATGCTGGCTGCCACCGACCGCAAGTACCAGGGCGATATCAAGGCGCTGCTGACCAACCTGTCGCAGGGCGCGGCGGTGGGCGAGCGTGACCTGCTGCTGGACCAGATGGCCGCACAGAGCCAGCTGCTGCGCTCGGCGCTGCTGCTGGAACGCCTGCGTATCGAATCCGCCAAGCCGGACGCGCAGCGCGAGAGTGGTTTCCAGCAGCGCGACCAGGCGATGATCGAAGGCGTGCTCAAGCAGGTCCAGCGCCGCTACGCGCCGGAGGTCGAGAAGGCGCTGCTGACCACCCTGCTGACCCGTTACCAGCAGCTGCCGGACGCGCAGCGCGTGGCCGAGTTCGATACGGCCTTCGGCCGTACCCCGGAGCAGCTGGCGAAGGCACTGGACACCCTGTACGCCGGCACCCAGCTGGGTGAGGAGGCACAGCGCCTGTCCCGTTTCGCTGCTGCGCGCGAAGGCAAGGCGCTGGCTGCCGATCCGCTGATCGCCGTGGCCGGCCCGCTGGTGGCCGCGCAGCTGCGCATCGAGAACGAAAGCAAGACCCGCGAAGGCGAGCAGCTGCGCCTGCGCCCGGCCTACATGCAGGCGCTATTCGCCTGGCGTGCCAAGCAGGGCCGCGCGGTGTACCCGGATGCCAACCGCACCCTGCGCATCAGCTACGGCAAGGTCGAAGCGCTGCATCCGCGCGACGGCGTGACCTACGCGCCGGTGACCACCGTGGCCGGCATCGTCGAGAAGAACACCAACGCCTATCCGTTCGATGCGCCCAAGCCGCTGCTGGCCGCGATCGCCAAGGGTGACTTCGGCAGCACCGCCGACCCGGCGCTGAAGACCCAGACGGTCAACTTCCTGACCAACCTGGATACTACCGGCGGCAACTCCGGCTCGCCGGTGCTCAACGCCAAGGGCGAACTGATCGGCCTGAATTTCGACAGCAACTGGGAATCGGTCAGCGCCAGCTGGTGGTTCGACCCGCGCTACAAGCGCGCCGTGCACGTGGACATGCGCTACCTGCGCTGGCTGCTGGCCAAGGTCTACCCGGCGCCGGAACTGCTGAAGGAAATGGGCGTGCCGGCGGAATAAGGCCGGTTCCTGGTGGGTGCCCACCTCCTTTGGTGGGTGCCCACCGTTGGTGGGCATGGATGCCTCCGTCACGACCAACGGTCGTGACCCACCGCCATGACCCACCGTCGTGACCTACCCTCACGACCAACGGTCGTGATCTACTGGCCCCTGTCCTGACGGAAACGCGCGCGTGGTCTCCAGCTGGATCCTGCTGCTGGTCTCGGTTGCCTATGCCGCGCTGCTGTTCGGCGTGGCGTGGTGGGGTGACCGTCGGCCGATGTACCCCGACCGGCCGTGGCTGCGGCCGGTGGTCTACAGCCTGGCACTGGCCGTGTACTGCTCGTCGTGGACGTTCTACGGCGCGGTCGGCACCGCCGTGCGCAACGGCGTGGGCTACCTGCCGATCTACATCGGCCCGCTGCTGCTGCTGTTGTTCGGCTGGCGCATCATCGAGCGCCTGGCGCTGATCGCACGCAGCCAGAACGTGGTGTCCATCGCCGACTTCATCTCTTCGCGCTTCGGCCGCTCGCGGCGGCTGGCGGCGCTGGTGGCGATCATCGCGCTGATCGGCATCATTCCGTACCTGGCCCTGCAGTACAAAGCAGTGGCGATGAGCCTGCAGGTACTGACCGGCAACACCGGCCCCACTGGCTTCTTCACCGATCCCGCGCTGTACGTGGCGCTGCTGATGGCGTTGTTCGCCACCCTGTTCGGTACCCGCCAGGTCGATGCCACCGAACACCATCACGGCATGATGCTGGCGATCGCCTTCGAATCGGTGATCAAGCTGTTGGCGATGCTGGCCGTGGGCGTGTTCGCCTACCTGTGGCTGAGCAACCGCACCGACGCGGTGGTTGAATCGGTGCATACGCTGTTCACCGGTCTGCCGCCGGTGGGCTTCATCTCGCAGACCCTGCTCAGCTTCCTCGCCATCATCTGCCTGCCGCGCCAGTTCCACGTGGCCGTGGTCGAGTGCGGTGACGTGCGCGATGTGCGCCGCGCGCGCTGGATGTTCGGCGGCTACCTGGTACTGATCTCGGGCATGGTGCTGCCGATCGCCACCGCCGGCGTGACCCTGTTCGGTACCGGCGGCAGCGTCGCCGACGACTCGATGGTGCTGGCCCTGCCGCTGGCCGAAGGCCGCAATGCGCTGGCGTTGATCGCCTATGTGGGCGGCTTCTCGGCGGCCACCGGCATGGTGATCGTGTCGTCCATCGCGCTGGCCACCATGGTCAGCAACGATCTGGTGATGCCGGTGCTGCTGCGCCGGAGCGGTGACCACCAGGAGGCCGCCGACGTCGCCTCGCGCGTGCTGTGGATCCGCCGCCTGGCGATCCTGCTGCTGGCGCTGATGGCCTACAGCTACTACCGCACCAGCAGCAACGACAGCACGCTGGCCTCGTATGGCCTGATGGCGTTCGCAGCGGTGGCGCAGTTTGCGCCGGGCCTGATCGGCGGCCTGTACTGGCGCGGTGCCAGCCGGCGCGGCGTCGAGGTGGGCATGCTGCTCGGCTTTGCCACCTGGCTGTACACCCTGCTGCTGCCGGCGATGACGATGGCCGGCTGGGTCGATGCTGGCTGGGTGCAGCACGGCCCGTTCGGCATCGAGTGGCTGCGCCCGCAGCAGCTGTTCGGCATGACCGGCTGGGATCCGCTGACCCACGGCACGTTCTGGTCGCTGCTGGTCAACGCGGCGACGATGATGCTGGTGTCCGCGCGCTGGCGGCCCGGTGTCGATGAGCGGCTTCGCGCCGCGCCGTTCCTCGATCCATATGCCGAGCGCCCGTCGGTGGCGGGTGGTTGGCCGGGTCACGTGCATGTGGGCGATCTGCTGGCGCTGGCTTCGCGCGTAGTGGGTGAACGCCATGCGCGACGTTCGTTCTTCGAACAGGCGCAGTCACTGGGCCGTGAGCTGCAATCCTCGGCACCTGCCGACCGTCCGTGGGTGCAGTTCACCGAGCGCCTGCTGGCCGCCTCGATCGGTGCGGCATCGGCGCGCCTGCTGCTGACCAGCCTGCTGCGCGGCTCGGGCATGGACCTGGGTGAAGTGGTGGCGGTGCTGGACGAAGCGGGACAGGAACTGCGCTTCAACCGCGAGATCCTGTCGACCACGCTGGAGAACATCAGCGCCGGGGTCAGCGTGGTCGATCCGGACATGCGGCTGACCGCATGGAATCGCCGCTACCAGGACATGTTCGGCTACCCCGACGGCATGCTCTACGTGGGCCGCCCGGTGGCCGACCTGATCCGCTACAACGCCGAGCGCGGCGAGCTGGGCGAGGGCGATATCGAAGTGCAGATCAACCGCCGCATCGGCTACATGCGCGCCGGCTCACCGCACGTGTTCGAGCGCACCCGCAGCGACGGCAAGGTGATCGAGATGCGCGGCCAGGCACTGCCCGGTGGCGGCTACGTGACCAGCTACAACGACATCACCGACTACAAGCATGCGGAAAAGGCGCTGCTGGAAGCCAATGAGACGCTGGAGCAGCGCGTGGCCGAGCGCTCGCATGAGGCTGAGGTCGCGCAGCAATCGAAGACCCGTTTCCTGGCGGCGATCAGCCACGACGTGCTGCAGCCGTTGAACGCGGCGCGCCTGTTCGCCTCGGCACTGCGCGACAGTGATCACGTGAGTGACGAGCAGAAGCATCTGGCCGAGCGTGTGGACGCTTCGTTGCGTGCGGCCGAAGAGCTGCTCGATGGCCTGCTGGATGTGTCGCGGCTGGATGCCGGCGGCCTGCATCCGGTGATCGGCGAGTTCGACGTGAGCGCATTGATGCGCGAACTGGCCGCGCAGTACACTCCCGTCGCCGCCGGCCGTGGCCTGCGCCTGGACCTGTTCGCGCGCCCGGCATGGGTGCGCAGTGACCGCCGCCTGCTGCGCCGCGTGCTGCAGAACTTCCTGGCCAATGCGCTGCGCTACACCCGCCAGGGCCGCATCGTGCTGGCCGTGCGCCAACGCGGCGATGAAGTGGAACTGCAGGTGTGGGATACCGGCCCCGGCATTCCCGAGCACCATATGCGTCAGATCTTCGACGAGTTCCACCGCTACCAGCAACCATTCGACTGGGGCGAACAGGGGTTGGGCCTGGGCCTGTCGATCTGCCAGCGCATCTCGCGCCTGCTCGACCATCGGTTGAACGCACGCAGCCGGGTCGGCAAGGGCTCGATGTTCTCGATCATCCTGCCGCGGGTGGCGCCGCTGCCGGGCTACACCGAGCTGGCCACACCCGCACAGACCGTCGCCGCGCCAGTACGCAGCGATTCGCTGGCGGGCCTGCGTGTGCTGTGCGTGGACAACGACGAGGAGATCCTCGACGGCATGCGCGCACTGCTGGGCCGTTGGCAGGTGCAGGTGATCACCGCGGCCACCGTCGACCAGGCGCTGGAGAAGATCGCCGAGCGCCCGCAGGTGATGCTGGTGGATTACCACCTGCACGACCGCATGGACGGCCTGGATGCGCTGGTAGCGCTGCGCGAGGCGGCCGGTTACCCGCTGCCGGGCGCACTGCTGACCGCCGATGGCCGCGACGAGCTGAAGCGGATGGCGCGCGAACGCGGCTACCGCGTGCTGACCAAGCCGATCAAGCCGGCCTCGCTGCGCGCCTTCCTGGGCGCGCTGCGCGATGCGCAGTAGATCCACGCCATGCGTGGATGTGACGTCAGGTAGTGCCGGCCGCTGGCCGGCAACCACGCAATCGCTCGCTCTCGGCGTTTTACCCCAGGCCGTGCAGGTGTTCGTACAGGATCGTCGCGCCGATGATCACCAGGATCACGCCGCCGATGATCTCGGCACGCTTGCCGACCATGCTGCCCAGCACGCGGCCGAGCATGATGCCGACAGTGACCATGGTCAGCGTGCACAGGCCGATGACCGCTGCCATCACGCCGATATGCACGTCCATGAAGGCCAGGCCGATACCCACCGCCATCGCATCGATGCTGGTGGCGAAACCGGTCAGCGCCAGCTTCCAGAAGCCGTGATGCTGCGAGGGGTCTTCGTCGTCCTCGGCACGGTCCGGGCGCAGGCCGTTGTAGATCATGTGGATGCCCAGCGCGCCGAGCAGGCCGAAGGCGATCCAGTGGTCGAAGGCTTCGACGTACTGCAGCGCGGCGCGGCCGAGCAGCCAGCCGATGATGGGCGTGATCGCCTCGATGACGCCGAAGATGATGCCGGCACGCAGTGCATCGCGGAACACCGGCTTGCGCATGGCCGCACCCTTGCCGATTGCGGCGGCAAAGGCATCGGTGGACATGGCGAAGCCGATCAGGAGGATCGAAATGGGGGACATGGACAGCGGCTGAGGTCGGGCAAGGACGGACGCACGGCTCGCGCTCGCGCCCAACCTGACGTTGCGCGCGCGGGCCGCTGGTCTCGCCAACCATCATGGTTGTCCACGCCACGGCGCACTGGCCGAGTATGTTGACGTGGACGATTCCTGCGAAGGAATCCGGCTACTCCCCAAGGGGACGCGAAGCTTAGCATCGCGATTCGCGCGTGGTGCATTTCCAGCGAAACGCGCAGGCAGGGCTGGTTTGTATAGCGATGGCTATATCGTGAGCGCAGCGGTGCCGGGTAGTGCCGGCCGCTGGCCGGCAGGTGCAACGTCAAAAGCGTGCCAAGCAAGCTTGGCACCTACCAATGCGGGTTCAGATGATGTCGCGCGTTTCAGGGGATTGCCGGCCAGCGGCCGGCACTACCTTCAGTCTTCTTCCGGCGGCAGCACGATGGCGTCGTCGTCGATCGCCAGCTTGCCGGCCATCAGCACGGCCTGGGTGCGGTTGGTCACGCCCAGCTTGCGCAGGATGGCGGTGACGTGGGCCTTGATCGTCGCTTCAGAGACGTTGAGATCGTAGGCGATCTGCTTGTTCAAGCGGCCGGCGCCCAGCATCTGCAGCACGCGGAACTGCTGCGGGGTCAGCTCGCGCAGGCGCTGGCCGACTTCACGTTCCTCGCTGCCGGTGGGCGGCACGTTGTGCGCTTCCGGCGGCGCCCAGGTCTCACCATCGAGGATGGTGCCCAGTGCGTGGCCGATGGTGTCCGAATCCGCAGACTTCGGAATGAAGCCCAGCGCGCCGTGGTCGAGCGCGCGGCGCATCACCGTGGCTTCTTCGCGCGCGGACACCACGACCACCGGCAGGTGCGGATGCAGCGAGCGCATGTGCACCAGCGCGTTGAAACCCTGCGCACCGGGCATGTTGAGGTCCATCAGGACCAGGTCGGCGTCGTTGTGCTGGTCGGCCAGCGCATACAGCGCTTCCACGCTGTCGGCTTCGAACAGCTGCACGCCGGGGATGACCCGCTGTACCGCCCCACGCAGGGCTTCGCGGAACAGCGGGTGGTCATCGGCAATCAGGAGGGTGGTCATTGGTCGAGCTTATCGATCAGGAAAAAGAGCGACGTGATGGCAGGTGCAGGACGGGTCGGACACGGCCGGGTCCCTCCTCCCGGCCACGTCCCTGGCGCGTCCTGCGCCTGCGGTCACGCCATCAGCGCACCTTGCGCTCGTCCACCAGCGACGCCACCACCGACGGATCGGCCAGGGTCGAGGTGTCGCCGAGCTGGTCCGGCGCGTTTTCGGCAATCTTGCGCAGGATGCGGCGCATGATCTTGCCCGAGCGGGTCTTCGGCAGGCCCGGTGCCCACTGCAGGTGGTCCGGTGTGGCGATCGGCCCGATCTCCTTGCGCACCCAGGCGATCAGCTCCTTGTGCAGCTCATCGCTCGGGGCCTCTTCGGCCACCAGGGTGACGTAGGCGTAGATGCCCTGGCCCTTGACGTCGTGCGGGAAGCCCACGACCGCCGCTTCGGCCACCTTCGGATGCGAGACCAGCGCGCTTTCCACTTCGGCGGTGCCGATGCGATGGCCGGACACATTGATCACGTCGTCGACGCGGCCGGTGATCCAGTAATAGCCGTCTTCGTCGCGGCGGCAACCGTCACCGGTGAAGTAGCTGCCCGGGTAGGTGCGGAAATAGGTATCGATGAAACGCTGGTGGTCGCCGTACACCGTGCGCATCTGGCCCGGCCAGGAATCACGGATGATCAGGTTGCCCTCGGTCGGGCCGTCCTGGATCTCGCCATCGGCGTTGACCAGCGCCGGCTGCACGCCAAAGAAGGGCAGGGTGGCCGACCCCGGCTTGAGGTCCATC
Organism: Stenotrophomonas sp. 86156_Sma; assembly: GCF_056481625.1. Lineage (NCBI taxonomy): Bacteria > Pseudomonadati > Pseudomonadota > Gammaproteobacteria > Lysobacterales > Lysobacteraceae > Stenotrophomonas > Stenotrophomonas sp. 86156_Sma. The sequence goes on along the minus strand of NZ_CM151157.1, from coordinate 4,959,031 downwards.
GCACCCGCCAGCGGCGAGATCAGGATGCCGCCGGTTTCGGTCTGCCACCAGGTATCGACGATCGGGCAACGGCTGTCGCCAACCACTTCGTAGTACCAGCGCCAGGCTTCCGGGTTGATCGGTTCGCCGACGCTGCCAAGCAGGCGCAGCGACGCGCGCGAGGTCTTCTTCACCGGCTCCTCGCCTTCGCGCATCAGCGCACGGATGGCGGTCGGGGCGGTGTAGAAGATGCTCACCTTGTGCTTGTCGATGACGTTCCAGAAGCGCGAGGTGTCCGGATAGTTCGGCACGCCTTCGAACATCAGCGAGGTCGCGCCGTTGGCCAGTGGCCCGTACACGATGTAGCTGTGGCCGGTGACCCAGCCCACGTCGGCGGTACACCAGTAGATGTCGTCCTCGCGCAGGTCGAACACCGCTTCATGGGTGTAGGCCGCGTACAGCAGGTAGCCGCCGGTGGTGTGCAGCACGCCCTTCGGCTTGCCGGTGGAGCCGGAGGTGTAGAGGATGAACAGCGGGTCTTCCGCGTTCATGCGTTCCGGTTCGCAGGTGGACGGCTGGCTGTCCACCACATCGTGGAACCAGCGGTCGCGCGGGGCCTGCATGTCCACCGCGCCGCCGGTGTGGCGCACCACCAGCACGGTTTCAACCGTGTTCGTGCCCGGCAGCTTCAGCGCGGCATCGACGTTGGCCTTCAGCGGAATCCTGCGGCCACCGCGCAAGCCTTCGTCGGCGGTGATGATCAGCTTGCTCTGGCAGTCGCTGACGCGGTCGGCGATCGAATTCGGCGCGAAGCCACCGAACACCACCGAGTGGATCGCACCGATGCGTGCGCAGGCCAGCATGGCCACGGCGGCGTCGACGATCATCGGCAGGTAGATGGTGACGCGGTCGCCCTTCTTGACCCCGAGGTTGCGCAGCGCATTGCCGAGGCGGCAGGTGCGCTCGTACAGCTCGCGATAGGTCACATGCTGGGCCGGTGCATCCGGGCCGTCCGGCTCGAACAGCAGGGCGGTCTTGTCGCCGCGCGTTTCCAGCTGGCGATCCAGGCAGTTCACGCTGGCATTGAGCTCGCCATCTTCGAACCACTTGATGTGGAAGTCGGACAGGTCGTAGCTGACGTTCTTGATCCTGGTCGGCTTGCGCATCCATTGCAGGCGCTCGGCGGCCTTGCCCCAGAAACCATCCGGGTCGGTCACCGACGCCTGGTACTGCTGTTCGTACGACGTCTTGTCGATGCGTGCCTTGGCGGCGAACTGCGGATCGACGGGGTAGATATCAGCCATGGCACCCTCACTTGCACGTTGACTTTGTATGTGCGGTCGCAGCATCGCAGCGACCGATCCCCTTCAGTTTGCCCCATCCACCCCCGGCCGCGTCACCACTCTGGTTAGACCATGGTCGAAAGTGAGCGCCCAGCAGGGCCGGGTTCGACCAATGGCGAATAGCCGCTATACATAATCGCCCCGCAGTCTCGGCTCGACCGTGCCCCACGCGCGGCATCACCTTGCCACTTGGGAGAGAGGGCAACATGAGCCACCGTACGTTGAAAGCCGTGCGCACACCTTTGGCGGCCTGCCTGTTGGTCGCCCTGGTCGCACCGGGCATGGCGTTCGCTGAGACCGCCAAAGAGAAGGCACTGGAAGCACGCGTTGCCGAACTGGAACGCCAGGTCCAGCTGCTGCTGTCTTCGCAGCAACAACAACAGACCCAGATCAGCCAGACCCAGCAGGCGGTGACCGAAGTGCGCACGGTGCAGGCCGGGCAGAAGCCGGTTGCTTCGGTGCCGGCCGGCAAGCAGCCCATCCAGGTCACCACCATCACCCCGGGCGCCGCGCCGGGTACCACGGTCAAGATCGGCGGCTTCATCAAGGCCGACTTCCTGGCCACCCAGACCAGCGATGGCCAGCTGGCCGACGACGCCACCGGCCGCTCGCTGTACCTGCCGGGCCAGACCCCGGTGGAAGGCGCCGGCGGCAGCGGCAAGCGTTCGGGCACCGACTTCAATGCCCACGCCAAGTTCTCGCGCTTCAACCTGGGCATCGACAACGTGAGCGAGTCGGGCAACAAGGCCGGTGCGTTCTTCGAGATGGACTTCTTCGGCAACTCGCTGGGCAACCAGACCGCCACCAATACCTACGGTGTGACCCTGCGCCACGCCTACATGTACTGGAACAACTGGATGGCCGGCCAGACCTGGTCCAACTTCATGGATGCGGCGTCGCTGCCGGAAGCGGTCGACTTCGTCGGCCCCACCGACGGCGTGATCTTCGTGCGCCAGGCCCAGGTGCGCTACACCCAGGGTGGCTTCAGCGTCGCGCTGGAAAACCCGGAAACCACCACCCTTACCGGTACCCGCAACCCGGTCACCGGCGCCTGGACCAACACCAGCGCCAACTCCGACCGTGGCAGCCTGCCCGACCTGACCCTGCGCTATGGCTGGAAGGGTGACTGGGGCACCTTCGGTGTCGGCGGCATCGTCCGCCAGTTGAAGGTGGACAACCAGGCCACCGGCGCCAAGGCCGACAAGGTGGCTGGCGGCCTGACACTGGGCGGCAAGTGGGTGATGGGTGACAGCGATTCGCTGCACTACCAGCTGACCGGCGGCGAAGGCATCGCCCGCTACATCGGCCTGGGCATCACCGCCGACAGCGCCTACGACGTGGCCCGCGACGAGCTCAACCCCACCGGCGTGCTGGCCGGTTACGTGGGCTGGCGGCATGCGTTCTCGCCGAAGCTGCGCACCAACCTGATCTATGCGCGCAGCGACTACGACAACGACAGCATCCTCGGCCCGCTGGTGACCAAGAGCGTGCAGAGCATCCGCGGCAACATCTTCTATTCGCCGCTGCCCAAGGTCGATATCGGCGCCGAACTGATGTACGGCCGTCGCGAAGTGGAGAACGGCAACAAGGGTGACATCACCCGGTTGCAGTTCACCACGAAGTACAGCTTCTAAGAGCGTGCCGGCCAGCGGCCGGCACCTACCGAGATGGGGTGCCGGCCAAGGTCGGCATCTACCGAGATGGGGTGCCGGCCAAGGTCGGCATCCACCGAATTGAGTGCCGACTAACGTTCGGCACCCACCAACAACGTTTGCTTCGGAGGGGAAGCGTCCCATGTCCAGTACACCCAGCACCGCCCATAAAGCGGGCACCCTGACCAAGGGCCACAAGAAGGTAATCTTCGCCTCGAGCCTCGGTACGGTCTTCGAGTGGTATGACTTCTTCCTGTACGGCTCGCTCGCGGCCATCATCGCCAAGCAGTTCTTCAGTGGCGTCAATGAAACCACAGGCATGATCTTCGCCCTGCTGGCGTTCGCTGCCGGCTTCTTCGTGCGTCCGTTCGGCGCAGCCTTCTTCGGCAGCCTCGGCGACCGCATCGGCCGCAAGTACACCTTCCTGGTCACCATCCTGATCATGGGCATCTCGACCTTCCTGGTCGGCGTGCTGCCCAACTACGCTTCGATCGGTTTCGCCGCTCCGGTGATCCTGATCATCCTGCGCCTGGCCCAGGGCCTGGCGATGGGCGGTGAGTACGGCGGTGCCGCCACCTACGTGGCCGAGCATGCGCCGGACGACAAGCGCGGCCTGTACACCAGCTTCATCCAGTGCACCGCCACGCTCGGCCTGTTCATGTCGCTGCTGATCATCCTGGCGTGCCGCTACTTCCTCGGCAACGAAGCCTTCGAAGCCTGGGGCTGGCGCATTCCGTTCCTGGTCTCGATCGTGCTGCTGGGCGTGTCGGTGTGGATCCGCCTGCAGCTGAGCGAATCGCCGCTGTTCCAGCAGATGAAGGCCGAAGGCAAGGGCTCCAAGACCCCGTTCCGTGACAGCCTGAAGGGCGGCAACCTGAAGCTGATGCTGCTGGTCCTGCTGGGTGCCGCAGCCGGCCAGGCCGTGGTCTGGTACGGCGGCCAGTTCTACGCGCTGTTCTTCCTGAGCAGCATGCTGAAGGTCGATGCCACCACGTCCTACCTGCTGATCGCGGCCGCGCTGGCGCTGGGCGTGCCGTTCTTCATCTTCTTCGGCTGGCTGTCCGACCGTATCGGCCGCAAGAAGATCATCCTCGCCGGCTGCCTGCTGGCCGCCGTCACCTACATCCCGATCTTCAAGGGCCTGACCCACTTCGCCAACCCGGCCATCGAGGAAGCCCGTACCAACTCGCCGGCCCTGGTCATTGCCGATCCGAACACCTGCTCGTTCCAGTTCGATCCGGTCGCCGTGCGCAAGTTCACCAGCTCCTGCGATATCGCCACCGCTGCGCTGACCAAGGCCGGCGTGCCGTACGACGTGCAGCCGGCTGCTGCAGGTTCGCTGGCCATGGTGAGCGTGGGCAGCAGCCAGGTCACCTCGTATGAAGGCGCGGGCCTGACCAAGGAAGAAGGCAAGGCCAAGGCCGATGCCTTCGGTGCCGGGCTGAAGGGGGCACTGACCACCGCGGGCTACCCGGCCAAGGCTGATGGGTCGCGCATCAACTACGCCGGCACGATCTTCATGCTGTGGCTGCTGGTGCTGTACGTGACCATGGTCTACGGCCCGATCGCCGCCTACCTGGTCGAACTGTTCCCGACCCGTATCCGCTACACCTCGATGTCGCTGCCGTACCACATCGGCAACGGCTGGTTCGGTGGCTTCCTGCCGGCGATCTCGTTCGCGCTGGTGGCCGGTACCGGCAACCTGTACTACGGCCTGTGGTACCCGATCGGCATCGCGCTGATGTCGGTGGTGATCGGCGGCCTGTTCCTGCGCGAGACCAAGGACGTGGATATCACCAAGTAACCGGCGTGCCGACCAACGGTCGGCACCCACCGGGTTTCAGGGGCCGCGGTGCAGACCGCGGCCCTCTTTTTGGTAGTGCCGGCCGCTGGCCGGCAAATACACGATGTCTGCCGGAGATCCATGGGGCTGCCGGCCAGCGGCCGGCACTACCATTGCGTTGCACAGCACGCCGTATAGTCGGCCCATGACCACCACCATGCCGACCGAGCTCCCCGCCATCCTGCACACCCTGCGCAGCGCCTGGCAGTCGCAGCGCCCGTCACTGGACCAGCGCGAGCATGACCTGCGCCGCCTGCGCGAGGCATTGAAGCCGCGTCTGGACGAAATGGCCCAGGCCATCGCCGAGGACTTCGGCCACCGCGCTCACACCGAATCGAAGCTGGCCGATGGCATGAGCGTGCTGTCGGCCATCGACCACCTGCGCCGCCACTTGCGGCGCTGGTCGAAGCCGCAGCGGGTGGGCGCTGGCTGGCGACTCTGGCCGGCACGCGCGCAGCTGCGGCCGACGCCGCTGGGCGTGGTCGGGGTGATCTCGCCCTGGAACTACCCGGTCACGCTGGCACTGGTGCCTTTGGCTACCGCCATCGCCGCCGGAAACCACGTGCTGCTCAAGCCTTCGGAACACACGCCGTGCACCAGCGCGTTCCTGGCCGATCTGCTGGCCAGTGTGTTCCCGCCCGATCGCGTGGCGGTGGTGCAGGGTGGGGCGGATGTGGCCGCGGCGGTGTCGTCGCTGCCGCTGGACCATCTGCTGTTCACCGGCTCGACGGCCGTTGGCCGCAAGGTGATGGCCGCCGCCGCCGAGCATCTGGTGCCGGTCACACTGGAACTGGGCGGCAAGTCGCCGGCCATCGTCTGCCGCGATTTCCCGCTGGACAAGGCCGCCGCACGGCTGGCCACCGGCAAGTGGTTCAACGCCGGGCAGACCTGCATCGCGCCGGATTACGTGCTGATCGACACCGCGCGCCAGCGCGAGTTCGTGCAGGCGCTGCAGCAGCAGGTACGCGAGCGCTACGGCGATTTCAGCGATGCAGGCGACTACACGCGCATCATCAACGAAGGCCAGTACCGGCGCCTGCAGGGCTATCTGGCGCAGGCGCGCGAACGTGGCGTGCCGGTGATTCCGTTGGCGCAGGTGGATGAGGCGCGCGCCGACCGCGAGCGGCTGCTGGTGCCCACTGTGGTGCTGGACCCGCCGGACGACCTGGACCTGATGCGCGAGGAGATCTTCGGGCCGATCCTGCCGGTGCGGGCGTACCCGGATCTGGATGCGGCGCTGGCCGACGTGCTGTCGCGCGACCGGCCGCTGGCGCTGTATCCCTTCAGCCATGACACGGCGACGGTGGAGCGCATCCTCGGCCAGGTGGTGGCCGGTGGGGTGACGGTGAATGACACGCTGCTGCACTTCGCCGCCGATGGCCTGCCGTTTGGCGGGGTGGGGGCCAGCGGCATGGGTGCGTACCACGGGCGGGCCGGGTTCGATGCGATGAGCAAGCGGCTGCCGGTGCTGTGGCAGTCGCGCTGGGCTGCCAGTGACCGGCTGCGGCCGCCGTATTCGAAGATTGCGGGGTTGTTGAAGCTGCTGCTTCGGTAGTGCCGGCCGCTGGCCGGCAACTGCAGGGTCTTGCCGACGGTTCATGGGGTTGCCGGCCAGCGGCCGGCACTACCGGTGGGTGCCAACCCGCGCCGCCCCTTCCGGTGGGTGCCAACCTTGGTTGGCACGCGTGAACCCCATGCGCCAACCAAGGTTGGCGTCTACCAAACCTGGGCCGGGTAGAATGGCCCCCATGAAGATCGCCTCGTGGAACGTCAATTCGCTCAATGTCCGCCTGCCGCACCTGGAGCAGTGGCTCAAGGACTTCGGCCCGGACATCGTCGGTATCCAGGAAACCAAGCTGGAGGACCACAAGTTCCCCGATTCGGCGCTGATCGCCGCGGGCTACCGCAGCGTGTTCGCCGGCCAGAAGACCTACAACGGCGTGGCGCTGCTGTCGCGTGAGCCGGCGCAGGACGTGCAGATCGGTATTCCCGGCTTCGAGGACGAGCAGAAGCGCGTCATCGCCGGTACCTTCGGCGACCTGCGGGTGATCAACCTGTACGTGGTCAACGGCCAGGACATCGGCACCGACAAGTACGAGTACAAACTGCGCTGGCTGGAGGCGGTACATGCCTGGATCGCCGAAGAACTGCAGCGGCACCCGAAGCTGATCGTGATGGGTGACTTCAACATCGCCCCGGACGCGCGCGATGTGCACGACCCGGAGGTGTGGAACGAGAACCACATCCTGACCTCCACCGCCGAGCGCGGCGCGCTCAACAAGCTGCTGCAGCTGGGCCTGCACGATGGCTTCCGCCTGCACAACGACGAGGCGGGCACCTTCAGCTGGTGGGATTACCGTGCCGCTGGCTTCCGCCGCAACCTGGGCCTGCGCATCGATCTGACCCTGGTCTCCCATGCGCTGAAGGGTAGCGCGGTCGCCTCGGGCATTGATCGTGAGCCGCGCACCTGGGAGCGCCCGAGTGACCACGCGCCGGCATGGGTGGAAGTAGAGTCGAGCTTGCTCGACTGATCTCCCATGCAGTCGAGCAAGCTCGACTCTACAGAACGGGGCCCGACGATTGCCGGGCCCGTTCTGAAACGTCTGCCGGCCAGCGGCCGGCACTACCCTCAGATCACCGTATGCTCTTGCGGGTGAACAGGTTGACGATCGCCAGCAGGATCACCGCACCGATCAGCGAGAACAGGAAGGTGCGGATGGTGATCGCTTCGTTGATGCCGCCGCCGAACAGCCAGCCGGAAATCAGCGCGCCGACGATGCCGACCACGATGTTGAGGATGATGCCCTGCTGGGCATCGCGCTTCATGATGATGCTGGCCAGCCAGCCTACGATGCCGCCGACGATCAGCCAGATGATGATGCCCATGATCGAACCTCCGGTGGGGAACTGTGACCAGTTGACGCGCACGGCCGTGAACCCGTCGTGGAATTGCGTGATGGGCGCGTGCGGATGAGCCTGCCAGCCACCCTCGACGGCCCGTGGCGCTTCGGTCCGGTGACGGTCTGGCGGCGCCCGCACGTGCCGGGCCACCGCGGCGAACCGCAGGCGCGGCAGGTGCTGGCGCAGGCGCTGGGCGCCGACCCGGACACGCTGCCGCTGGTCCGCGATGACAAGGGCCGGCCGGAGCTGAGCGGCGCGTTGGCCCACTACGGCACCGGCTGGAGCCACAGCGGCGAGGTGCTGCTGGTGGCGCTGGGCGAGGGCGTGCGGTTGGGCGTGGACCTGGAACTGCTGCGCCCGCGGCCGCGTCTTCTGGAAATCGTGCAGCGCTTCTTCCACCCCGAGGAAGTGGCCTGGCTGGAACGCCTGGACGAGGCCGGGCGCGAGCACTGGTTCTTCCGCGTGTGGTGCGTCAAGGAGGCCATCCTGAAGGCGCACGGGCAGGGCATCTCGTTCGGCCTGCACCGCCTGCAGTTGGCACCGGGGGCCGATGGCGCCCTGCACCTGCGCTGGTGCGACCCGGAACTGGGCGAGGCCGCGCGCTGGCACCTGCACGAATGGCAGGCCACCGGCCAGTTCCGTGCGGCATTGGCCTGGTATCCACACTGAAGCGGGGAATCAGCGCGCAAAACCGGCGATAATGGCGGCATGAGCGAACACCCACTTCCCGCCAGCGTGGCTGCCACGCTGGAACAGGGCCTGGCCAGCATGGGCCTGGACGCCGCGCTGGCGCCGCCGCTGCTGCGTTACCTGGCCCTGCTGCACCGCTGGAACGGCACCTACAACCTCACCGCCATCCGCGATCCGCAGGAGATGGTCACCCGCCACCTGCTCGACTCGCTGGCGATGCAGCCGTTCGTGGCTGATGGCAGCCTGGCCGACCTCGGTACTGGTCCCGGCTTGCCCGGCATCCCGCTGGCGATCGCCTGCCCGGGCCTGCAGGTCACCCTGGTGGAGAGCAACGGCAAGAAGGCGCGCTTCATGCGCGAGGCCGTGCGCCAGCTCGGTCTGGGCAATGCCCGCGTGGCCGAATCGCGCGCCGAGGCGCTGGACGAAGCTGGCCACTACGACCAGCTGACCGCGCGTGCGATGGACACCCTGGCCGGCATCGTCCGCGTCGGTGGCCATCTGTTGCGCCCCGGCGGCGTGCTGTTGGCCATGAAGGGCGTCTACCCGCATGAAGAGATCGCGGAGCTGCCGGCTGGCTGGCAGGTGCGCGAGGTGACCCCGTTGAGCGTGCCCGGCCTGGCCGGCGAACGCCACCTGGTCACTGTTACAGGTCCCTGATTCCCGTCGCCAGCCCCTTGTGGAACAAGAGGTTGGCGATCCACGATTTCCGCAAGGGCCCGGTTGTACGCATAATGACCGGTCCCAGCACACGTCGACGAGGCACACCCGCATGGCCCGCATCATCGCCATCGCCAACCAGAAGGGTGGCGTCGGCAAGACCACGACCGCCGTCAACCTGGCCGCTTCCCTGGCCAACGCACCCAAGCGCGTGCTGTTGGTCGACCTGGATTCGCAGGGCAACGCGACCATGGGTAGTGGCGTGGACAAGCGCGAGCTGGTCTCCTCCACCTACGATCTGCTGCTGGGCGAGTCCAGCGCCGCCGATGTGCGCGTGCAGACGGCCGAAGGCTACGACCTGCTGCCGGGCAACATCGACCTGACCGCCGCCGAGATCCAGCTGATGGGCCAGAGCGAGCGCGAGCAGCGCCTGAAGCGCGCACTGGCGCCGATCCGCGACGAGTACGACTACATCCTGATCGATTGCCCGCCGGCGTTGTCGCTGCTGACGCTCAACGCGCTGGCCGCCGCCGATTCGGTGATCGTGCCGATGCAGTGCGAGTACTACGCACTGGAAGGCCTGAGCGCGCTGGTGGAAACCATCGAAGCGCTGCGCACCAGCCTGAACCCGGCGCTGGAGATCGAAGGCGTGCTGCGCACCATGTTCGACGTGCGCAACAACCTGGCCAACGCAGTGTCGGCCGAGCTCACCGAGCACTTCGGCGACCGCGTGTTCCGCACCATCGTGCCGCGCAACGTGCGCCTGGCCGAGGCGCCCAGCCATGGCCAGAGCATCGTCGGCTACGACCGCGCCTCGCGCGGTGGCGTGGCCTACCTGGGCCTGGCCGGCGAGATCATCCGCCGCAACAACGAACGCAACAAGGCCGCCAAGGCCGTGGAGACCGTCTGATGACCAGCAGCAAGCCGGCAGCCAAGAAGCGAGGCCTCGGCCGTGGCCTGGACGCGCTGCTGGGCCCGAAAGGCGCGGTCAGCCAGGTGCAGGCCACCACCGCGGTGATCGAACCGCTGCCGGGTGAAGTGCTGCGCAAGTTGCCGGTCGGCCAGCTGCAGCCGGGCAAGTACCAGCCGCGCCGCGAGATGGACGAGGGCAAGCTCTCCGAGCTGGCTGATTCGATCAAGTCGCAGGGCGTGATCCAGCCGATCCTGGTGCGCCAGCTGCCGGCAGGCAACTACGAAATCGTCGCCGGTGAGCGCCGCTGGCGCGCATCGCAGCTGGCCGGCCTGGACGAAGTGCCGGTGGTGGTGCGCGAGCTGGAAGACCGCACCGTCATCGCGATGGCGCTGATCGAGAACATCCAGCGCGAAGACCTCAACCCGCTGGAAGAAGCCGAAGCGCTGCAGCGCCTGATCAGCGAATTCACCCTGACCCATGCCGAGGCTGCCGAGGCCGTCGGCCGCTCGCGTGCGGCGGTGTCCAACCTGCTGCGCCTGCTGGAGCTGCCGGTGGCAATCCGCCTGCTGCTGGAAACCCGCCGCCTGGAAATGGGCCACGCCCGCGCGCTGCTGACCCTGGCTCCCGAGCTGGCTGGCAAGCTGGCGCAGGAAGCGGCCGATGAAGGCTGGTCGGTGCGCGAGGTCGAGCGCCGTGCGCAGGCCTTCGCCGCCGGCAAGGTGCCGAGCAACCGCCCGGCGGCCGCGCCGAAGGTGCAGCAGGCCGACATCGCCTCGCTGGAAACCGAGCTGTCCGAATCGCTGGGGGCCAAGGTGGCGATCAGCCACGGCCGCGGTGGCAAGGGCAAGCTGATCATCCATTACACCGACCTGGATACCCTGGACGGCGTGCTGGAAAAGCTGCGTACGCGCCAGGGCTGAGCCCGGCGCAAAGACAGGGGGGCGGCCTGTTCCTGCCGCGTCCTGTAATTGACAGGGAACGCACCGCCGCGCGCGCCGGGGGATGCACTGCTCTCCGGCCCGTGGCCTCATCCAGGGAGCAGGACATGAGCAACGAATACGAGTACGAGGACGTCAGCCCGGACGGTACCCAGATACTGAGGCACCGGCGCGAAAAGGACTTTGTGCTCGCCATCGGCGAAGAGCAGCACATCGAAGCGATCAGCGGCCATATCGAGCGCCATCTCGGACCGATCGCGACGGTCCTGCACGAACTCATTTCCGACCTGGTGCACATTGACGTGCACGTGGTGCCGGCCAATGACCACTGCCCGTACCTGCGCCTGGTCACCTCCGGCATGAGCGACCTGCCGATGACCGTGCCCGCCGACGTGGACGCGGATGTGCCGCGCTACATGGAGCTGATGGTGACCCTGCCGGCCGACTGGCCGATGTCCCAGGACGCCTTCGAGGACGAGCGCAATTACTGGCCGGTGCGCCTGCTGAAGGGCATGGCGCGGCTGCCGCACGAGTACGACACGTGGCTGGGCTTCGGCCACACCATTCCCAACGGCCATCCCAGCGAACCTTATGCGCCCGGAGCAGGCTTCGACGGTGCCATCGTGCTGATGCCGGTGACTGCTCCGGAGGACTTCGCCACGCTGGAGCTGGAGGATGGCAGGACCATCAGCTTCATGAGCCTGGTTCCGCTGTATCCGGAAGAGATGGACCTGAAGCTGAAGAAGGGCGCCGACGCCCTGCTCGACCGCTTCGATGCGAAGCAGATCAACGATGTGATCGAGCCGGGCCGGGTCAACGTCGCCAGGAAGCGTTTCGGTTTGTTCTGAGACCGGTAACATCAGGGGCCTGAATTTCTGCTTCCGGGCCCCTGCCATGACCATCCTGCTTACCGGCGCTGCCGGCTTCATCGGTGCCTACACCGCCCGCGCGCTGCTGGAGGCGGGCCAGCCGGTGGTCGGCCTGGACAACTTCAACGACTACTACGACCCGCAGATCAAGCGCGACCGCGTGGCCGCGCTGTGCCCGGCGCTGGACCTGCGCACGCTCGACCTGACCGATCGCGAAGGCCTGGCGGCGCTGTTCGACGAGGTGAAGCCGACCGCGGTGATCCATCTGGCTGCACAGGCCGGCGTGCGCTATTCGCTGGAAAATCCGCAGGCCTACGTCGACAGCAATCTGGTCGGCTTCGTCAACATGCTCGAGCTGTGCCGCCACCGTGGCGTGCAGCATCTGGTGTATGCGTCGAGCAGCTCGGTCTACGGTGATTCGGCCACGCCGCCGTTCTCCGAGGACCAGCGCGTGGACCAGCCGCGCTCGCTGTATGCGGCCACCAAGGCGGCCAACGAGCTGATGGCCTACACCTACGCGCAGCTGTACGGCCTGCATGCCACCGGCCTGCGCTTCTTCACCGTGTATGGCCCGTGGGGCCGGCCGGACATGGCACCGTTGCTGTTCTCGCGCGCGGTGCTGGCCGGGCGGCCGATCGACGTGTTCAACGAAGGCCGCATGCAGCGCGACTTCACACATGTCTCCGACATCGTGTCCGGTATTCTCGGCGCGCTCGCGCATCCGGCCGATGGTCCGGTACCGCACCGGGTGTTCAACCTCGGCAACCATACGCCGGTCGAGCTGGAGCGCTTCATCAGCGTGATCGAGCAGGCCGCCGGTCGCCCCGCGCAGAAGCTCTACAAGCCGATGCAGCCGGGCGACATGGTGCGCACGATGGCCGATACCCGGCGCGCCCATGACGCATTCGGCTTCGACGCGGTGACCCCGATCGAAGCAGGGTTGCCCCCCGTCGTGCAGTGGTGCCGCGAGTATTTTGGCGACCGCGCCTGAGGAGGGATCCTCACACAGCCGGATTCATCTTCGGATAACCTCGGCTTCGGAGAATGCGCGGTCTTTGTCCCCCTTTGGCCGAGTGCCTTATGAGCCAACCCGAGCTTTCCGTTGTCGTCCCGGTGTTCAACGAACGCGACAATGTCGCCCCGCTGGTTGCCGAAATCACCGCCGCACTGCGTGGGCGGCTTCCGTTCGAGATCGTCTACATCGACGACCACTCGCGCGATGACACCCTGGCGGTGCTGCAGGGCCTGAAGGCGACCACCCCGGAACTGCGGGTGCTGCACCATGTGAACCAGAGCGGGCAGAGCACCGCGGTGCGCACCGGCGTCAAGCACGCACGTGCGCCGTGGATCGCGACCCTGGATGGCGACGGGCAGAATGATCCGGCCGACATTCCCAAGCTGCTGGCGGCGCGCGATGCGGCCGAGGCGCAGGTGAAGCTGTTTGCCGGCTGGCGCGTCAACCGTCAGGACAGCGGCAGCAAGCGATGGGCCAGCAAGTGGGCCAACGCCATCCGTGCACGCATGCTGCGCGACGATACGCCCGATACCGGCTGCGGCATCAAGCTGTTCGAGCGCAGCGCGTTCCTCGACCTGCCGTATTTCGACCACATGCACCGCTACCTGCCGGCGCTGATGCAGCGCGCCGGCTGGAAGACCACCAGCGTGCCGGTCAACCACCGCCACCGTACCGCCGGTGTCTCCAAGTACAACAACCTCGGCCGCGCCCTGGTCGGCATCCGTGACCTGCGTGGCGTGGCCTGGCTGATCACCCGCAGCAAGCGCACCGCGGTGGAGGAGCGTTGATGGATCTGGAGCTGCACTGGCTCGACCAGCCGCTGACCTGGTTGTACTGGACCGGCCTGCATGTGACCGGCTGGAAGCTGATCGGCTATACCGGCGCGCTGATGTTCGGGGGCCGCTGGCTGGTCCAGTTCATCGCCTCCAAGCGTGCGGGCAAGCCGGTGATCCCACGCCTGTTCTGGTACATGAGCGTGGTCGGCAGCCTGATGACGCTGAGCTACTTTCTGTTCTCGGCCAAGCAGGACTCGGTGGGCGTGCTGCAGAACCTGTTCCCGGCGTTCACCGCGCTGTACAGCCTGCAGCTGGACATCAAGCACCGGGGCTGGAAGCGGGACAAGGCCAGCCACTAGGTCTTCGGGGCCTCATCCGGTAGCTGCCGACCTTGGTCGGCATATCTGTATCCGGGCCCGGCCCATCCACGCATGGCGTGGATCTACTGCTTGCCTGGCTACCGTGCCTGGTAGCTGCCAACCTTGGTTGGCACACGGGGAAATCCAGCGCCAACCAAGGTTGGCCGCTACCGGGGCCCCGGTCTGCGGTGCAGGCAGGACCTTCGTCCCATGCCACGGGCCGTGGGCGGTGCCATCATCGGGGTCTGCCTTCCCGGGAACCTGTGCTCGTGAAAACCCGTCTTGCCGTTGCCCTGCTGATCGCCCTGTCCACCCCCGCCGTAGCCCTGGCCGCACCGCCCGCCGCCGCCGCACCGGCCAGCGTGGCCACCGAATCGCCCGCCGATGCCGCCTTCCGCGCGCTGTACGAGAAGGAATGGAAGTGGCGCCAGGAGGGCGGCGGCGAGGCCAGTGAGGACGAGGACGCTCCGGCCAATGCCACCCGCATGCCCGACGTCGGCCCGGCCGCGCAGCAGGCGCGCCTGAAGGTGTGGGATGAAACCCTGGCTGCACTGAAGAAGATCGACCCGAAGACCCTGTCGCCCGACAACCAGGTCAACTACGCGATCTACCGTGACCAGGTGTTCAACCTGGCCGAAGAAACGCGTCTGCGCGGCTACGAGATGCCGTTCAACGCCGACTCCTCGTTCTGGTCCAACCTGTCCTTCATGGCCCGGCGCGAGATGAAGACCGTGCAGGACTACCAGAACTACATCGCCCGCCTGAATGATGTGCCGCGCTACTTCGGCCAGCAGACCGAAAACATGCGCGCCGGCCTGAAGCGAGGTTTCAGCGTGCCGCGCGCGGTGCTCGATGGCCGCGAGGTGTCGATCGCCACCGTCGCCGAGCTGAAAGACCCGACCGAGTCGCCGCTGTACGCGCCGTTCAAGAAGCTGCCCAACAGCATCCCGGCCGCCGAGCAGGCCAGGCTGCAGGCGCAGGCGCGGGAAGCGATCAGTGGCAAGGTGGTGCCGGCGTTCCAGCAGCTGCGCACCTTCTTCGTCAGCGAGTACGTGCCGCAGGCGCGTACCACGCTGGCCGCCGAAGCGATGCCGGACGGCAAGGCGTACTACAAGCAGCAGATCCACGAATACACTACGCTGGACCTGTCGCCGGACGAGATCCATCGCATCGGTCTGGATGAAGTCGCACGCATCCAGAAGGAAATGAACGACATCATCAAGCAGGTGAAGTTCAAGGGCAGCTTCGCCGAATTCCTGACCTTCCTGCGCACCGATCCGCAGTTCTATGCCAAGACCCCGGAAGAGCTGCTGTCGCGCGCCGCATGGATCTCCAAGCGGGCCGATGGCCAGCTGGGCAAGTACATGACGCTGCCGCGCGCGCGCTTCACCATCGTGCCGGTGCCGCCGGACATCGCGCCGTTCTGGACCGCCGGCCGCGGTGGCATGGGCACCTACTGGCTCAACACCTACAACCTGCCGTCGCGCCCGCTGTACAACCTGCCGGCGCTGACCCTGCATGAATCCGATCCGGGCCACGCGCTGCAGGGTGCCATTGCCGCCGAGCAGAAGAACCTGCCCGAGTTCCGCCGCAACGCCTATATTTCCGCTTATGGCGAAGGCTGGGCGCTGTACTGCGAGAAGCTGGGCGTGGAAATGGGCATCTACGAAACCCCGTATGAGGATTTCGGCCGCCTGACCTACGAGATGTGGCGCGCCACGCGCCTGGTGATCGACACCGGCGTGCACAGCAAGGGCTGGAGCCGCGAGCAGGCCTTGGCCTACCTGCGTGACCACACCGCGCTGAGCGAGCATGAAGTGACCACCGAAGTGGACCGCTACATTTCCTGGCCGGGCCAGGCGCTGAGCTACAAGCTGGGGGAGATCGCCATCGTGCGCCTGCGTGCGCAGGCAGAGAAGGAGCTGGGCGACAAGTTTGACATCAAGGGCTTCCACGACACCCTGCTCAAGCAGGGCTCGGTGCCGCTGCCGGTGCTGGAACAGCAGATCCAGGCCTACATCGCCGAACGCAAGAAGGCCTGACCGTGCAAGGGTAGTGCCGGCCGCTGGCCGGCAACCCGCATGCACCGCAAACGTTCGACATTGCCGGCCAGCGGCCGGCACTACCAGGGATCGGAAAACGGGGTCGGATCGCAGGATCCGACCCCGTGGTCTTTCAGCCCACCGCCCTTGGCTTGGCCACCCGCGCTGCAAACGTCGGCAGCACCAGCAGGGTCAACACCGTGGCGGTGATCAGGCCACCGATCACCACCGTGGCCAGCGGCTTCTGCACTTCCGCACCGGAACCGCTGGCGATCGCCATCGGAATGAAGCCGACGATCGCCACCAGTGCCGTGGTCAGCACCGCGCGGATGCGGCTCGACGCACCGTTGATCGCCGCCTGCAGCGGCAGGTCACCGGCATCCAGGCGCTCGCGGATCGCCTGCATCAGCACCAGGCCGTTCAAGGTGGCCACGCCGGAGACGGCGATGAAACCGACCGCCGCCGACACCGAGAACGGCATGCCACGCAGCAGCAGCGCGAGGATGCCGCCGACCAGCGCCAACGGCACGCAGCTGAACACCAGAATGGCTTCCTTGCCGCTGCGCAGGGCCATGAACAGCAGGCTGCCGATCAGCAGGAACACCACCGGCACCACCGTCGCCAGCCGCTTCTCCGCACGCTGCAGGTTCTCGAACTGGCCACCCCAGGTCACGTAGGCGCCCGGCGGCAACGCAACATCAGCCACCGCCGCCTGTGCCTCGCCGACGAAGCCGCCCAGATCGCGGCCACGCACGTTGGCCTGCACCACCACGCGGCGGCTGCCGTTGTTGCGGCTGATCTGGTTCGGCCCTTCGCTCACCGTGATGCGGGCCACCGACGACAGCGGAATCACCAGGCCCGCAGGCGTGGCAATCGGCAGCGAAGCCAGCTGGTCCGGATCATTACGCGAGGCATCGTCCAGGCGCACCACCACGTTGAAGCGGCGATCACCTTCGAAGATCTTGCCGGCCGCCGTGCCACCAATGCCGGTGGACAGCGCATCACTCACGTCCGCGGCAGTCAGGCCGTACTGCGCCGCCGCCACGTGGTCGATGGCCACGTTGAGCGTGGGCAGGCCGGAGATCTGTTCCACCCGCACGTCGGCCGCACCGTTCACCGCTCGCAGCTTCAACGCCACCTGGTCGGCCACTTTCTGCAGCTGGCTGAAGTCATCGCCGAAGATCATCACCGCCAGGTCGGTACGCACGCCGGAAATCAGCTCGTTGAAGCGCAGCTCGATCGGCTGGCTGAATTCGAAGCTGTTGCCCAGCTGCTGCCCGGCCAGCTTTTCGAAGCGTGCCACCAGCGCGTCCTTGCCCAGCTTCGGATCCGGCCAGTCCTTGCGTGGCTTGAGCACGATCACGCTGTCGGAGATGTTGGTCGGCATCGGGTCGATCGCTGCCTCGGCGGTACCGGTGCGTGAGAACACGGTTTCCACTTCCGGCTGTTTGGCAATCGCCTTTTCCAGCGCCAGCTGCATCGCCAGCGACTGCTCCAGCGACGTCGACGGCACGCGCAGGGCCTGCATCGCCACGTTGCCTTCGTCCAGCGTCGGCATGAACTCGCGGCCCAGCAGCGAGAACGAGCCGATGCCCACCACCACCATCATCACCGCACCGGCCAGCACCGTGCGCGGATGCGCCACGGCTTTGCGCACCACTGGTTCGATGCGCGCACGCAGCACGCGGATCAGCTTGGTTTCGTGCTCGCCATCGTCAGCATGTGCATCGCCGTCCTTCACCTTCGGCTCGCGCACCAGCAGTGCGGCCATCGCCGGCACGAAGGTGAAGGAGAAGATGAAGGCACCGATCAGGGCCAGCATGAACGTGGCCGCCATCGGGTGGAACGTCTTGCCCTCCACGCCTTCCAGGGTAAGGATCGGCGCGAACACCAGCAGGATGATCAGCTGGCCGAAGGCCGCAGGGCGCGCCATCTTCATCGCCGAATCGGCGGCCACGCGCAGGCGTTCCATCGCGGTCAACGCACGGCCCAGTTCTGCGCGGCGCTGGCCCAGCATCAGCAGTGTCGACTCGACCACGATCACCGCACCGTCCACCAGTATGCCGAAGTCCAGCGCACCCAGGCTCATCAGGTTGCCGCTGATGCCGAAGCGGTTCATGCCGATGACTGCGAACAGGAACGACAGCGGAATGACCAGCGCGGTGATCGTTGCCGCACGCAGGTTGCCCAGCAGCAGGAACAGCACCACCACCACCAGCAGCGCGCCCTCGGTGAGGTTCTTGGCCACGGTCTTGATGGTGGAATTGACCAGCACGCTGCGGTCCAGCACCGGTGCCGCCACGATGTCGGCCGGCAGCGATTTGTTCACCTGTTCCAGGCGCGCCGCAGCTGCCTGCGCCACGGTGCGGCTGTTGCCGCCGGCGATCATCAGCGCGGTGCCGAGCACAGCTTCATGGCCGTTGCGGCTGGCCGCACCCAGGCGCGGTGCGCGGCTCAGGTCGACGTCGGCCACATCGGACACGCGTACCACCACGCCATTGCGGGTGGCTACCGGGGCCTGTGCCAGATCGTCGGTGGTCAGCGCCAGGCCGTCAGCACGTACCACCAGGCCTTCGCCCGCACGCTGCACGAAACCGGCACCGGCCTGCACGTTGGAACGCTGCAGGGCAGTGACCAGGTCGGCCAGGCCGAGGCCGTGCGCGGCCAGCTTGGCGCTGTCCGGATGCACGCCGTATTCCTTGACGTAGCCGCCGACCGTATCGACGCCGGCCAGCCCCGGGCTGGAACGCATCTGCGGCGCGATGATCCAGTCCTGCACGGTGCGCAGGTAGGTGGCACGTTCTTCCGGCGTGCGAAGCAGGTTGCCTTCCGGCGTGCGGTAGGCCTCGCCGGCCTGCCAACCCGCTTCACCGGGCTTGGCCAGCCTGGCCGGATCGAACGCCGTGAAGTCCACCGTCCACATCAGCACCTCGCCGAGGCCGGTGGTGACCGGCGACAGCATCGGCGACGCGCCATCGGGCAGGTCTTCCGATGCCTCGCGCATGCGTTCGGCCACCTGCTGGCGGGCGAAGTAGATGTCGGTCGCATCGGTGAAGATCGCGGTGACCTGCGAGAAGCCATTGCGCGACAGCGAACGCGTGGTTGTCAGGCCGGGAATGCCGGCCAGCGCGGTTTCCAGCGGGTAGGTCACCTGCCGTTCGATCTGCTCCGGGGTCAGTGCAGGTGCCACCGTGTTGATCTGCACCTGGCGGTTGGTGATGTCCGGCACCGCGTCGATCGGCAGCTTGCCCAGCTGGAACAGGCCCACGGCAGCGATCAGCGCCGCCATGAACACCACCAGCCAGCGGTGCCGAACCGCTGTTTCAATGATCAGCTTGAACATGGTCGCCTCCTCAGTGGCCGTGCTCGGCTTCGCCCTTGGCCAGCTCGGCCTTGAGCAGGAAGGCGTTGGCACCGACGATGCGCTCGTTGCCGGTCAGCCCACCGAGGATCTCGATACGGTCACCAGCACGACGGCCAGCCAGCACCGGCTGCGCCTTGAAGCCGCCTTCGACGGCGACGAACACCGCGCTGCTGCCATCGACGTTCTGCACCGCATCGGCGGGCACGCTGAGCGAGCCATCCTGGCCTTCGGTGACGACCACCGCCGATACCGGCGAACCGGCCGGCGGCAGCGCGGCATCCACCGGCGTGGCACGGATCACCGCGACGCCGCCCTGCTGGCGGACATCGGCGGCCGACCCGGTGACGGTGGCGGTGAAGCTGCCACCCGGCACGCTCACTTCCAGCTTCATGCCCGGCGTGACCTGCGCGGCCAGCGCCGGCGGTGCGGTGAACACCAGCTCGTTCATCGTCGGGTCGGCGACGTCGGCCACCGCGCTGCCGGCGGCGACCACGCCACCCGGGGTGACCTGCACGTTGCCGACGATGCCGGCTACCGGGCTGGTGATGCGCACGCGACCGCTGCTGTCCGGCGAACCGTTGGCGGCGGCTTGGGCCTGCGCGGCGGCGGCCTGGGCCTGTGCCGCCAGCGAACGTGCGCGCGAGGTTTCCATTTCCTGGCGGGCGACCACGCCCTGGTCGACCAGCGCCTTGTCGCGGCCATAGGCCAGGCGCGCGGCTTCTGCTTCGGCCGAGGCGGCCAGCGCATTGGCGCGGAACACCGCGGCCTCGCCACTGACCACGATGGCCAGTGCCTGGTTCTGCTTCACCGCCGTGCCCGGCGCGACCAGCACGCGCTCGACGCGGCCGGTCACCGTGGAGGCAACCGAAGCGCGGGCGCCCACGGTGGGCTCGACCCTGCCGGACAGCCGGGTCGAGCCACCGCCACCGCGACCGATCGCGACCACTTCGATACCGGAGGCCTTGATCTGTTCCTGGGTCAGCTGCACCACGCCTTCATCGGCGTCGGCGGGGGCTTTCGCGGTTTCCGCCTTGGCCTCCTTGCTGTCGGCGGCATGGCCGTGGCCATCGTCGGTGCCGGCCTTGGCCGCAGCGGGGTCTTCATTGGCAGGCGTCTGCGCGTTGCCAGCGCAGCCGGCCAGCAGCATGGTCAGCAGCACGCCGCCGATCAGCGGGAAAGTACGGGAGAGAGTCATTTGGCCTCCACAAAAGGTGCGCGCCCCTCAAGGCGGGCAAGATCGATTTCGGCGCCGACGCGCGACAGGCGCGCATCCACGGCGGTGCCGCGGGCGGCGATGAGGGCGCTGCGCGTGCTGCGCAGTTCCAGCTGCGAGATGCGTCCGGCATCAAAGCCGATGCGGGCCAGGCGATACGCCTCTTCGGCGGCGACCACGCTTTCATCGGCTGCGCGGGTCCGGCTTCCGGCGGCTTTCAGTCCGGCTACGGCGGAGAGACGTGCTGCCTCGCTGTCGCGGCGCTGCTGGTCCAGGCGGGCCTCGGCCGCGCGCTGGTCGGCATTGGCGGCGCGGATGCCCCCGCGGTTGCGGTCGAACAGCGGGATGCTGAGGCTGACCCCGAGGTTGTAGGCACGCTCGCCGCCTTCGCGGAAGCGGGTCTGTGCGGCGGTGACACTGAGGTCGGGCAGGGCGCGCTTGCGCTCCACGTCGACCAGCTTGCCGGCCGCATCGGCTTCGGCTTCGGCGATGCGCACCGCCAGTGCCACGTCGGTGGCGCCACGCGGCAGCGGCGGGGCCCGGTCGAGCAGGCTGTTGTCGATCGACTGCACCGGTGCATCCAGCAGCGCGGCGCCAGCCAGGCGGGCCAGCGCGGCGTCGCGGAAGGCCTGTGCCTCATCCAGCGCAGCGCTGGCGTTGGCCACCTCGCTCTGCGCCTGCACCGCACGCAGCTGCGGCTCGCGGCCCTGCTTGACCATCGCGTTGACGGCGTT
Organism: Stenotrophomonas sp. 86156_Sma; assembly: GCF_056481625.1. Taxonomy (NCBI): domain Bacteria; kingdom Pseudomonadati; phylum Pseudomonadota; class Gammaproteobacteria; order Lysobacterales; family Lysobacteraceae; genus Stenotrophomonas; species Stenotrophomonas sp. 86156_Sma. The sequence goes on along the minus strand of NZ_CM151157.1, from coordinate 4,937,743 downwards.
GGCGTCGTCGCGGGTGAGGGTCAGTGCCTCTTCGGCCAGGCTGTAGCGGCGCAGTGCACTTTCCGCCTGTGCATAGACCACCGCCAGCTGGCTGGCCACGTCGCTGCGGCTTTGGGCACCACGCAGGTAGGCGGCCTGTGCCTCGGCGCGGGCGGCACGGACACGCGCGCCACGCTGGCCCCAGACCTCCAGCGGCTGGGACAGGGTGAGCACGGTATCGGCCTTGCCCATGCCGCCATAGGAGCCGGTGCCCCAGGCGTTTTCGGCGGAGTAGGAGAGGGAAGGATTGGGCAACGCACGGGCCTGGTCGGCACGCGCATCGGCGGCCTCGGCCAGTGCCGTACCCACACGGGTACCGGGCAGCTGGTCCAGGCGTTCAAGCAGGGTGTCGTAGGAAGGGGCGGCTTGCGCCATCACCGATGTCGCCGGGGCCAGGCCCAGCAACACGGCGACGACCAGCCCGGCCGCGCGCGGCGACCGAGGTGTCAGGATCGACATAGGGGGATTCCGGTTGTGAGTGAAACGGGAGCCCGCAATCGCGGGACGCGCTCAACTCACGCCCGGGGGGGACGCGTCAATTCATCCTGGGCGACCGCATAGGTCGCCACGTCGCCGGCATTCATCCAGCGCGCCGGCAGCGGCGTACCGAAAGCGGCGAAATCGTTCGCCGGCAGGCTCAGCGTGGAGTGGTGGCAGTGGTTATGCGTGCAGGCACCCGTGTGCTTGCTGTCGCTGTCGCTGTCACCGCCTGCGTCGTCCGCGAGGGATTCGACATGGGCGCTGCTGGCATGCGGTTCCACCGCACACACCAGTGCGTCGGCCACCGGCACGACCACGAATGCCGCCATCAGCAGCATCATCAGGTACGTACGCAGTTGGCGGGTGATCCGGCGCATGGAAGGGAGGCTAGCAAGCGGTTTTCGCCGGATACAATATCAATGGCCACCTCGGGAATTCGTCGGAACCTCCCGTTCAGGTGGCGTCCTGCACTGCGGATTGCCCTTGCACGGGCGGTCCATTGCACCTTGCAACGCCTTCGGTGACGATCGGGATTCGTCACCAGGGAGGGAACGATGAACGCACGCGTCGCTGCTGTTGGGCTGCTGATGGTGTTGGTCAGCCCCGCTGTCCAGGCTTCGGATGACGTCTACGTCGAGTTACTGTGGTCGCCGACACCCGCGGACGCCATCGCGCGATCAGTGGCCTACCAGTTCGTTGCCGATGGACTGCACGACCACCGCATCTGCGTTGCCGCCGGTGGAGAAGACGCCGATGTGGGCGGATTGGAACTCACCATTCGCGACGCCAATGGCGTTCGCATCTCGCAGGTCCGGCATGACGGTTTCCGTGGCCGCAAGACCTGTTTCCCAGCGGACCTTGGCACTGCGGGGACGGCCGGCACGTGGACGGTGGATGCCGTTCTTGGCGACGGCCGGACCGGCAAAGCCGCCGTTCGTGTCGATCACCGCTTGGAGGAGTCTCCGCTGTATCTAGGGCACGACGGCCCCTACGTTGCTGGCCGCCCGAACTACGACCCGTCCGTCCCGGCGGCCGAATGGGTGGGCAAGCTGGTCTGGGTGCTGGACGTGGATGCCGAAGGCAAGGTAACCCGCGTTGAAGTGGAAGTCGCCGAAGGCGTTGGCGAACGCTTGCGTGCCCGTGCAATGGCCGCTGGCTGGTTGAGCCAGTTCGGCCCTGACCCGGCGCGTGCGACCAAGCCATTGCGTTGGCGTCGGACACTGGAATTTGCTGCGGAATGATGGCCGCGCGGGGGCAGTGCTCTTCGTCTGGGTAGTGCCGGCCGCTGGCCGGCAACCTCACGAGCGCAGGCAATCGCCTGCCATCGCCGGCCAGCGGCCGGCACTACCGGTCTGCAGGCAGCTTCGCGATCACCTTGATCTCGAACTGGAACCCGTACAGCCAGGTCACGCCGATACCGGTCAGGGTCGGGTGCGGCGCCTCGCCCCAGTACTCGGGCACGATCGCCCAGGCCTTCTCGAAGTTCTTCTCGGGGTCGACCAGGAACACGGTCACGTCGACCACGTCATCGAAGCTGCAGCCGGCGGCAGCCAGTACCGCATTGAGATTTTCGAAGGCGCGGCGCACCTGCGCTTCGAAGTCCGGCTCAGGCGAACCATCCTCGCGGCTGCCGACCTGGCCGGAAACGAACAGGAAGCCGTTGGATCGGATCGCGGGCGAGTAGCGGTTGCGCTCGTACAGGGCCTGGCGGCCAGCGGGGAAAACGACATCGCGCTGTGACATGGGAAGGAACCCGTGGGAGAGAACGCCATCCTCCGCGCCAGCGCTGTCTGGATAAACCGCGATTATCGGCTTAGATTGATTGCCATTTCCAAACAATCATGACCCACCATGGACCGTTTCGAGGCGATGCGGGCGTTTGCCCGGGTGGTGGAAACCGGCAGCTTCACCCGCGCCGCGCAGACCCTGCAGATCAGCCGCACCACGGCCACCCAGCTGGTGCAGCAGCTGGAGGCGCACCTGCGGCTGCGGTTGCTCAACCGCACCACGCGCCGGGTCAGCGTCACCGCCGATGGCGCGGCCTATTACCCGCGCATCGCCCGCCTGCTGGCCGAGCTGGAAGAGGTGGAGGGCGGGCTGGGCGACGCGGCCACCCAACCGCGCGGACGCCTGCGCGTGGATGTGCCCGGGCCGTACGCGCGCTTGCGGCTGGTACCGGCGCTGCCGGATTTCCAGGCGCGCTACCCGGAGATCCAGCTGGACATCGGCGTGAGTGACCGCGAGGTGAATGTCATCGCCGACAACGTCGACTGCGTGATCCGTGGTGGCACTCCAGCCGACCCGGCGCTGGTGGCGCGGCCGCTTGCTGCGCTGCCGATCGGCTTCCACGCCAGCCCGGGCTATGTGCAGCGCTTCGGCGTGCCGACCGACCCGCGCGCGCTGGAAGGGCCAGATCACCACATGGTCGGTTTCCTCAGCCCGCGCAGTGGCCGCGCCCGCGTGTTCACTGCACAGCGTGGCGATGAGCGCGTCGAGGTGCAGGGCCGCTATACGGTCGGCTTCGACGACGGCAACGCCTATCTGGCGGCTGCGTTGGCGGGGCTGGGCGTGGTGGCGCTGCCCAGCTACATGGCCGAACCGCACGTGGCGCGTGGTGAGCTGCTGCCGCTGCTGCGGGACTGGCAGCTGCCACCGATGCCGATGCATGTGATGTTCCCGCCGAACCGGCACATGAGCCAGCGGCTGCGGGTGTTCATTGATTGGGTGGTGGAAGCGTTGGGGTGAGTGCATCGGTCGCGTGCGAAAATCCGGCTGCACGTACTGGAGAACGCACACCCTGATGAGCCGCATCGTCGCACTGGATACCGAAACCACCGGCATCTCCCACCGCCTGGGGCACCGGGTGATCGAAATCGGTGCCGTCGAACTGATCGATGGCCAGCTCACCGGCCGCCAGTTCCACACCTACCTGCAGCCGCAGCGCAAGGTGGACTGGGGCGCGCAGCGCGTGCACGGCATCAGCGATGCGATGCTGGTGGGCAAGCCACTGTTCTCCAGCAAGGCCGCCGAGCTGCTGGAGTTCCTGCGTGGCAGCGAGATGGTCGCGCACAACGCCACCTTCGATGTGGGCTTCCTGGACAACGAGCTGCGCCTGGCTGGCATCCCCGGCACGCTGGCCCAGCATTGCCGCATCACCTGCAGCCTGAAGCTGGCGCGCGGGCGCTGGCCAGGCCAGGGCAATAAACTGGACGATGTGTTGCAGCGCCTGCGCATTCCCAGCCAGCGCGGCCTGCACGGCGCGTTGAAGGATGCCCATCTACTGGCCCAGGTGATTCCGCATCTGCGCTGAGGCCTGGTCGCCGTTACATCGGCCGCAACCAGCGCTCGATCATTGCCACGCCACATGCCACCCCGTCCTCACTGCTCATCGCCACTCCCAGGGCCGCCGCGCGTGCGCGTGTTGCTTCGGTTGCAGCGAAGGTGATGGCTGCTGCCAGCGCTGCTGCATCCAGTCGCTTCGGTGACAACGGTGCCGGTGCTACGCCCAACCGATACAGGCGATCGGCCCAGAAGAACTGATCTGCGGCGAACGGCATCACCAGTGAAGGAATGCCGGCGCGGCAGGCCGAATGCGTGGTGCCGCTGCCACCGTGGTGGATGGCGAATGCGCAACGCGGGAACAGCGCTTCGTGTTGGGTCGGGCCCAGGACGAAGACAGAATCGGGCAAGCGCATCGCAGGCAGTCCCACCCAGCCGGGAAACAGCAGGACACGGCGCGGTGCCAACGCCTGCAGCAGGGCCGGCAACACGCGTTCGCGATCAAAGCCGGTCATGCTGCCGAAGCCCAGATAGACCGGCGGCGGTCCGGCGTCGAGGAAGGCCTGCAGATCGGCCGGCGGCGTCCAGGGCGCATCAGGAAACCGCCATTGGCCACAGACGATGTGGTCGGCCGGCCAGTCCGTCGGTGGCGGCAGCAGCTGCGGCGAGATGCCATAGAGCATCGGCAGGCCGGACCACAGCGAGCGGCGCGGCGATTGCCCCAGCTGCTTGCGGGCCTCGTTGATCGGCTGGCGGAACTGGCGCCAGATCAGGCCGTTGACCAGCCCATAGCTGGCCCGGTTCAACCAGCCCGGCGAGCGTCCCGGCGGCAGGAACGGGGAGCGGAAGGCACGCGTCGGGGTCAGTGGAATCATGCCGGTCCCGATCACCGGCAGACCCCGGCGTTCGCCCACACTCATGCCGACAAAGGCCGCCAGCCCACCCGTCAGAATCGCGTCGCAACCCTCGGCCGCCGCGTCCGCCTGCCGCATCCAGCCAGTGACATGCTGCAGCGCCATCCGTGCCAGTCCGCTACTGGCGGCGGCAACACCGTTGCCACGCGAGACCAGCGCGACCACTTCGTCATGGATATCACCTTCCAGTGACGCATGGGGCACATTCAGCGCCTGCGCGCTGCCCAGCGTGCCGCCATCGGCCAGCAGTGTCACCTCGTGGCCTGCGCCAATCAGCCCATGGCAGAGCATGGCCATCGGACGCGTATCGCCTTCGGTTCCGTAGGTCAGGGCCAGCAGCCGCATGGAAAGCTCCGCAGTGAACCGGGCCAGTATGCCGGTTGGCGGGCTCCCGGCCTTGCCGGTTCAGTCCCGGCCTGTGGGTAACTTGCGCAAGTGCTTGAACCCGTGCATAATGCGCGGCTCGCTGTGTCCGGTTTTCTACCGGGCGGCGCCTCCGGGAGCACGTCCCCGGCCGCCCAACGCCAGCGTAACCCTTTGATTCTCTTGACGTGTGGTGGGCAACCATCGAGGCCGCCGTCTCCCGGGCTACGGGCTGACACAACTTACTATCGAGGTGCGCAATGTCCCGCGTATGCCAGGTTTCCGGCAAGCGAGTGCAGACGGGTAACAACGTCTCGCACGCCAACAACAAGACCCGTCGTCGTTTCCTGCCGAATCTGCATGAGCGCCGCTTCTGGGTTGCCAGCGAAAACCGCTGGGTGAAGCTTCGTGTTTCCGCGCATGCACTGCGCACCATCGACAAGAACGGCATCGATTCCGTTCTGGCTGAGCTGCGTGCGCGCGGCGAAAAGGTCTGAGGAGTAGACGATCATGGCAGGCAAGCGCGATAAGGTCCGTATGATTTCGACCGCTGGTACCGGTCACTTCTACACGACCGACAAGAACAAGAAGAACACCCCGGGGAAGATGGAATTCTCCAAGTACGATCCGGTCGTGCGTAAGCACGTCCCGTACAAGGAAGGCAAGATCAAGTAATCCGCAAGGATGGCTGGTCCCCGCGAAGAAACCCGCCCTTGTGGCGGGTTTTTTCATGCCCGACGGTGGGGCCTGTGGGTGCCTGTGGGTGCCGACCGTTGGTCGGCACACTCCCCCGGTAGGTGCCAACCTTGGTTGGCACACCTATCCCGCCCCCGGTAGGTGTCGACCTTGGTCGACACGCTGTCCCCTCACCCGGTAGGTGCCAACCCTGGTTGGCACACTGCTTCAAAGCAGTCGAGCGCGGCTCGACTCTACACACCCCGCTGGGCAGAATGGCCCATCACCTCCCGACGGGCGACGCGATGCTGTTCGAGTGGTTGCTGGGTTCGTACCTGCTGCTGATCGACTGGCTCATCCGGCTGGTCGCGCTGTGCTGGATCCCCACCCGCACCACGCCGGGCGCGGCGCGCAGCTGGCTGCTGCTGGTCGGCTTCGTGCCGCTGCTGGGCCTGCCGCTGTACCTGCTGTTCGGCCACCCGTGGCTGTCGCGAGAACGCATCCGCCGCCAAGCCGAGGCCTCGCAGGTCATCCGCGAGGAACAGGCGCTGCAGCATCGCCTGCGCTGGACCCCGCAGCCGGATACCGCCAGCGCCGAGATCGTGCCGCTGGTGCAGCGCCAGGGCGACTTCATGCCGGTGCACGGCAACGCGGTCGACCTGCTCATCGACTACGACGAATCGCTGCACACGCTGATCGCCGACATCGACCAGGCCGAAGACCGCGTGCACCTGCTGTACTACCTGATGTTTGACGACGCGGTGGGCGAGGCGGTGGTCGAGGCACTGCAGCGTGCCGCAGCACGTGGCGTGCAATGCCGCGTGCTGCTCGACGCGGTGGGTGCCAAGCGCGGTCTGCGCGCCTATCGCAAGCGCCTGCAGGCGCGCGACATCGAAGTGCGCGCGATGCTGCCCGGTGGCCTGCGCTGGCGCCGCAGCGGGCGCATGGACCTGCGCAACCACCGCAAGATCGCGGTGATCGACAACGAAGTGGCCTACGTCGGTTCGCAGAACCTGGCGGGCCCGCAGTTCGTGCCCGGCCACCCGAACCGCGAACTGGTGGCACGCGTGCGTGGCCCGGCGGTGGCGCATCTGGAAGCGGTGTTCGCCAGCGACTGGTACATGGAAACCGGCCAGCGTCTGGACGTGATCGCCGATGTGCCCGAGTGCAGCGATGACATCGCCACCCAGCTGCTGCCCAGCGGCCCGGCCTACCCGTACAGCAACGCGCGTGATGCGGTCGCGGCACTGATCCACCTGGCGCGGCGGCGGCTGGTGATGGTCACGCCGTACTTCGTGCCGGACGAAGCCACGTTGAGCGCGCTGCGCATTGCGGCGTTGTCCGGCGTGCAGGTGCAGCTGATCCTGTCGGCCAGCAACAACCAGCGGCTGACCTCGTGGGCGCAGGAGGCGTACTACGACGAGCTGCTGCGCTGTGGCGTGCGCATCGCCCTGTACGAACCGCAGTTCCTGCACGCCAAGCACATGAGCGTGGACGAGGACATCGCCGTGCTCGGCTCGATCAACATGGATATCCGCTCGTTCGCGCTGAATGCCGAGATCGGCCTGATCTGTTACGACCGCGCGCTGGTGAAGCAGTTGTGCGAGATCGAGGATGGCTACCTGCGTGAATCGCGCCAGCTGGACCTGCAGCAGTGGCGCAGTCGCCCCACGTGGCGGCGCAGCCGCGAAGGCATCGCACGGCTGGCCGATGCGTTGATGTAAGGCAATGCCGGCCGCCCATTTCGGCAATCCGGCCTGTCATCGCCGATGGCCTACAATCGGCACATGACTGATTCACCGCGTAATGGCGAACTGGACCTGGCAATCATCGGTGGTGGTGCGGCCGGGGTGCTGGTGGCGATCCAGGTATTGCGCCAGGCCCACACGCCGCTGGCGCTGGCCATTTTCGAACCCGCCTCGCAGCTGGCGCAGGGCATCGCCTATGCCACGCCGTGGCCGGAGCACCTGCTGAACGTGCCGGCGGCGAAGATGAGTGCGGTTGCCGATCAGCCCGGCGATTTCCTCGACTACCTGATGGCCGCCAATGCCTACCCGGGCGAGGCGCGCGAGGTGCTGGGCGAGCGCTATGTGTGCCGCCACTTCTTTGCCGCCTACCTGCAGCAGCGCCTGCAGGAAGCTGCCGCAGCCAGCCCGGCGCAGCTGCAGGTGATCGCGCAGCCGGTACTGGGCCTGCAGCCGGATGACCACGGCTACCAGCTGACACTCGGCGATGGCCACACGCTGCACGCCGCGCAGGCAGTGCTCGCCACCGGCAACAGCATGCGCCCGCTGCCCGTGGCCGGTGCCGAGGCGCTGCCTGCCGATGATGTGATCGAGGCCTGGGACTACGACGGCGTACGCACCCTGGCCGGCGAACAGGCTGTAGCCATTGTCGGCTCCGGCCTGAGCATGGCCGACACCGTGCTGGCGCTGGTCGCCGCCGGCCACAGCGGCCCGCTGCATGTGATCTCGCGCCATGGCCTGCTGCCGTTGCCGCACGCGCACGGTGGCCTGCCCACGTTCGATCCGGCTTTACTGCTGCCGATGAACCTGCGCCAGCGCCTGCGCGCGTTGCGCGGGTTCGCGCGCCAGGCGCAGGCCGACGGCCTGCCGTGGCAGGGAGTGATGGACCGCATCCGCCCGCACGGGCAGGCGTTGTGGTGCAGCCTCGAAGAGGCCGACCAGCGCCGCTTCCTGCGCCATGTGGTGCGCTACTGGGACGTGCATCGCCACCGCATCGCCGAAGAAGTGGATGCGCAGTTGCAGGCGCTGCAGGACAGCGGCCAGCTGCGTATCCACCGGTCCCGCCTGCAACGCGTCTGGCGCGACGGCAATGCGCTGCAGCTGTCCGGCCGCGATGCCTCGGGCAATGAACAGCAGTGGACGATCAGCGGGGTGATCAACGCCACCGGCGTGGAGACCCGCGCCAGCGCACTGCGCAATCCGTTGCTGCAGCAGCTGCAGGCCGATGGGCTGGCACGCCCCGGCCCGCATGGACTGGGGTTGGACAGCACGGTGCCGGGCGATCGCCTGCGCGCCGCCGGTGGCCAGCCGCAGGCACGGCTGGGCGTGCTCGGCAGCCTGCGCATCGGCAGCCTGTGGGAAAGCCTGGCGGTGCCTGAACTGCGTCAGCAGGCGCAGGCACTGGCAACCCAGGTGGTCGCAGGAGCCGCGACGGCGATGCCGTAAAATGGGGGCATGGATGTCTCCCACCTGCTTGATGGCCTGAACCCGGCCCAGCGCGAAGCCGTCTCCGCTCCCCCCGGCCACCACCTGGTGCTGGCCGGTGCCGGTTCCGGCAAGACCCGCGTACTCACCCACCGCATCGCCTGGCTGCATGAAGTCGATGGCGTGCCGACCCACGGCATTTTCGCGGTGACCTTCACCAACAAGGCGGCCGGCGAAATGCGCCACCGCATCGACGCACAGCTGCCCAACGGCAGCCGCGGCATGTGGATCGGCACCTTCCACGGCCTGGCCAACCGCCTGCTGCGCCTGCACTGGCAGGACGCGAAGCTGCCGGAAGGCTTCCAGGTGATGGATTCGGACGACCAGCTGCGGCTGGTCAAGCGCGTGGTGCAGGCGCTGGAACTGGACGACGGCAAGTACCCGGCCAAGCAGATCGCGTGGTGGATCAACGCGCAGAAGGACGAAGGCCGCCGCCCGCAGCACATCCAGCCCGAGCCGCACGACGCCTGGCTGGAAACCATGCGCCAGGCCTACATCGAGTACCAGGCGCGTTGCGACCGCGCCGGCCTGGTCGACTTCGCCGAGCTGCTGCTGCGCGCGCATGAGCTGCTGCGCGACAACCCGGCGCTGCTGGCGCACTACCGCGCGCGCTTCCGCGAGATCCTGGTAGACGAGTTCCAGGACACCAATGCCATCCAGTACGCCTTCGTGCGCGTGCTGGCCGGCGATTCCGGCCACGTGTTCGTGGTCGGTGACGATGACCAGGCCATCTACGGCTGGCGCGGTGCCAAGGTCGAGAACGTGCAGGGCTTCCTGCGCGACTTCCCGGGTGCGCAGACCATCCGCCTGGAACAGAACTACCGCTCCACGGCCAACATCCTCGGCGCCGCCAACGCGGTCATCGCGCACAACCCGGACCGCATCGGCAAGGAACTGTGGACCGACAGCGGCGACGGCGAGCCGATCGACTTGTACGCGGCGTACAACGAGATGGACGAGGCGCGCTACATCGTCGAGCGCGCGCGCCAGTGGGTGCGAGACGGTGGCAGCTATACCGAAGTGGCCGTGCTCTACCGCAGCAACGCGCAGTCGCGCGCGCTGGAAGAGGCGCTGCTGAGCGAACAGGTGCCGTACCGCGTGTACGGCGGCATGCGCTTCTTCGAACGTGCCGAAATCAAGGATGCGCTGGCCTACCTGCGCCTGCTGTCCAACCGCAACGATGACGCGGCGTTCGAGCGCGCGGTCAACACGCCCACCCGTGGCATCGGCGACCGCACGCTGGACGAAGTGCGCCGCGAGGCGCGCGCGCAGGGTATTTCGCTGTGGGAAGCGACCATGCTGGTCACCCAGGGCAGCGCGCTGGCCGCACGTGCGCGCAATGCACTGGCCGGCTTCCTGGTGCTGGTCAACGAGCTGCAGGCGCAGACCCTGCACATGACCCTGGCCGAGCGCGTGGACCACGTGCTGGCCCGCTCGCAGCTGCGCGAGCACTGGAGCAAGGAAAGCCGCAACGCGCTGGACTCGGAATCGCGCACCGACAACCTCGACGAACTGGTCTCGGTGGCCTCGCGCTTCGTGCGCCGCGCCGATGATATCGAGGAAGTGGGCGAGGACATGGACGAGCTGGTCGCATTCCTGGCCTATGCCGCGCTGGAGGCGGGCGAGGGCCAGGCGCAGGCGGGCGAGGAAGGCGTGCAGCTGATGACCCTGCACTCGGCCAAGGGCCTGGAGTTCCCGCTGGTGTTCCTGGCCGGCCTGGAAGAAGGCCTGTTCCCCAGCGCACGTTCGCTTGAGGAAAACGGGCGGCTGGAAGAAGAGCGCCGCCTGGCCTACGTGGGTATCACCCGCGCACGCCAGAAACTGGTGCTGAGCTACGCCGAATCGCGCCGCATCCATGGTCAGGACAACTACAGCCTGCCGTCGCGCTTCCTGCGCGAGATCCCGCGTGAGCTGCTGCACGAAGTCCGCCCCAAGGTGCAGGTCTCGCGGCCGGCCTCGATGGGCGCCAGCCGGGTGATGGGCCATGCCTCGATCGAGGCACCGCCGCTGAAGCTGGGTGCGCTGGTCACCCATCCCAAGTTCGGCGAAGGCATGGTGACCGACTACGAAGGCAACGGTGCCCACGCCCGCGTGCAGGTCGAGTTTGCCGATGCCGGCAGCAAGTGGCTGGTGATGGCGTATGCCAACCTGACGGTGATCTGATCACCGTCGGGGAGGGGAGAATCTCTCCTGTAGAGTCGAGCTTGCTCGACTGCTTTGCGCGTTCAGTCGAGCAAGCTCGACTGTACGAAAGCGGTGGCGCGTCATTCTGAGGTGAATTTCTCCACCGCGGAAATCACGCTCGCGCGATCCATCGCTTCTTCATCCTGGCGGTTGCGGATCAACACATAGTGGCCTTCCGCCGGCGACAGCACCTCGATCACCTCGCCGCGGTAGTTGGTGATCTCGATGAAGCCGTTGCCCATGCCGTTGAGGTTGTCGATCTCGGCAATTAATGTCTCCAGGCTCACGATGGCGCCGCCCTTGTCCGTTCCGCCGCCAGTGCGGGGATTGTCGAAGTACACGCTTATCTTCGGCTGCCTGGTCCTTTGCCAGTTGTTGACGTCAACGATGTGATGTGTGGACCACTTGAAATCCTCTGCTGATTCGTTGCCGTTGAACTCACACTGGAAGATCGGCAGGCACAGGAACAGACCCGTGCGCTTCTCGATTCGGTTCAGAAGCCCGTGATACGTGCTGGGAACCGCCATCGCATGGGTAAACCCGTAGGCGTTGGGTGGAATCTCGAAGATCGTTGGCCCATCATGTGAAAGATTGTGCGGTGCGTTCAGCACAACGCTGGCAGCGAATTCCGGATCATCGACATTCTTGGACGCGATCGCGAGGTCATGTGCCTTGGCATTCCTTATGCAGCAATAGAGCGTGTAGGTCGCGACTACGTACCTGCTGAAGTAGCAGCCGTGGGCCTCGGCTACCTCTGCGAACGTCGTTAACAGGTCATCCTTGGTGATCATGGGCATCTGGATGGTGGAAAGGCACATAATGGTTTGCTGAAGGTCTTCCGGCCATGCAGCTTGTCTGAAAGCACCCGGTTGGCGTCAGAGCCCTTTTCCGTTGGAAAAGGAGTCCGACCCCGATACGCTGCGGGCATGACCCGCAACGTGCTCTTCCTCTGCAGCCAGAACCGCCTGCGCAGCCCCACCGCCGAGCAGGTATTTGCCGATTGGCCGGGCATCGAGACCGCCTCAGCCGGGTTGCTGGCCGACGCCGAGGAAGTACTCAGCCCCGAGTTGCTGCAGTGGGCCGACCTGGTCTTCGTGATGGAAAGGGCGCACCGCAACCGTCTGTCCAGCCGTTACAAGGCATGGCTGAACGGCAAGCGGGTGATCTGTCTGGATATCCCCGACGACTACGACTACATGGACCCGGTGCTGGTGGAGCTGCTCAAGCGCAAGGTGGCACCGTTCCTGCGTTGACGGGCTGTTGTAGAGCCGAGCCCATGCTCGGCTGCTTCTGGTGGGAAAGGCAGTCGAGCACGGCTCGACTCTACAAAGGCAGTCGAGCAAGCTATGCCGGTCGTCCTGACCGGCACCCTTCGGGCCGTCGCAAGCGACGTTGGCAGCGGCTCCTGCCGCTACCTTCGACTCTACAATGGGGCCTGACATCTTCCAGGAACGCCCCGATGACCGAACCCACGCTGCACGTCACCGTGAAGTTGAACGCCAAGCTGCAGCCCGAGCATCGCCACGAACTGTTCGAGGATCCGCTCGATGCGCTGCTGCAGGCGGCCCAAGTGGGCGAGCTGACCGGCGGCGGCACCGCGATGTCCGACCTCGGCGAGGTCGAATACGGCGATATCGAAGTGGCGCTGGTCGATGCGGCCGGCGTGCCGAAGCTGATCGACCTGCTGGAGCAGCTGGGCGCGCCGAAGGGTTCGCAACTGCAGGGTGCGGGCGAGGCTGATCGAGGCTTCGGCGTGACCGAGGGCCTGGGCATCTACCTGGATGGCCTGACCCTGCCGGACGAGGTCTACGAGCAGTGCGATTCCAACCACGTGTTCGAGCAGCTGTCCGAGCGCATCGATGGCCTGGGTGAGATCTGCAGCTGGTGGCAGGGCCCGACCGAGACCGCGCTGTACATGTACGGCGAATCCTTCGAAGCGATGCGTGATGCGATTGCCGAATTCGTGGCCAGCTATCCGCTGTGCCAGAACGCACGCGTGGTGCAGATCGCCTGAAGATTGGGGCGCTGTAGAGTCGAGCAAGCTCGACTCTACGGCAGCAGGTTATCGGCCGGCTGACTGCCGGGCGTTGTCGCGCAGCGCCATGTCCTTGCCGATCTGGTAGCCGCCGAACAGCACCGCCAAGGCGATGATCGCGGCGACCATGATGGACTTCTGGGAACTCCAGACGGGCGGCTTGTTGTCCTGCATGTCGGTCGTCCTTGGGCGCGGCAGTGCGCCGCCCGCCGAGCATGCGCCGCCTGACCGGTGCGTGCAAGCGGGCGGTGCGCACGCCCCTGCACGGCGCCGGATTGATTCTGCTCAAGGCACGGCCTGCACATCCGGTGTGCAATGGTGTCGTTCCCATCTGGCAGATCGCTACGGAGCCCCACCATGTACAAGCGCATCCTGATTGCCACCGACGGATCCGAGCTGGCCGACAAGGGCCTGGCCAAGGGCCTGGAGCTGGCCAAGGACCTCAACGCCGAGGTCGACATCGTGACTGTCTCCGAGCCGTGGGCCGTCGGCATGTACGACGCCATGGGCTGGAGCGTGGGCTACATGAACAGCCCCGAGTACAAGGCCGACCGCGAGGAAGGCGCGCAGAAGGTGCTGCAGCCGGCGCTGGCCAAGGCGGCCGAGCAGGGCATCACCGCCAATCCGGTGCACGTGCTGGACCGCTATGCGGCTGACGGCATCATCGAGACTGCCGGCGAGCGCAACAGCGACCTGATCGTGATGACCTCGCACGGCCGCCGTGGTGTGACCCGTGTGCTGCTGGGCAGCCAGACCGCTGAAGTGCTGGCACGCAGCACGCTGCCGGTGCTGGTCATCCGCTGATACAAGCGTTCCCGGGGAGGGGACCCGACGCCGGCCGCAGGATGCGCGCCGGCGTCATCTTTTGTAGGGCCGGCAGGGGCCCATCCACGCATGGCGTGGATCTACTGAATCGCAGGGATCCGACCCCGGTCACATCACCAGCTGTACAGCTTCCAGTACACCGGCGACACGCCGTCCTTGTCGTTGTCGAAACGGCCATCGCCGTTCTTGTCGTACATATAGAACGGGGCACCGCGCGACGGGGTCACCTTGACCATGCGCAGCTGGCCGGACACGCGGTATTCCTCGATGACATCGCCGTTGTCCATGGTGCGCTTGGACACATCCGCGCCCTTGACGTCCACCGGGGGAGCGCCCGCGCCACCCATGCTGGCGCAGCCAGCGAGCAGGAGCAGGGAAGCCAGCATCAGGGTCTTCATCGGCGGGGGCCTTTGCCTGGAAAGAGCCTTGATTATGCCCCATCGCCGCGGCTGTGCCGTGTCGTCGCAGTGCAGGCACGGGCGCGTAGAATCGACCCATGAGCAGATTAGTCCTGATCGACGGGTCCAGTTACCTGTACCGCGCGTTCCACGCGCTGCCGCCCCTGTCCAATGCACAGGGTGAACCCACCGGCGCGCTGTTCGGCGTGGTCAACATGCTGCGCTCGACACTGAAGGAGCGCCCGGCCTACGTGGCGTTCGTGGTCGATGCGCCGGGCAAGACCTTCCGCGATGACCTGTACGACCAGTACAAGGCCAACCGCCCGCCGATGCCCGATGAGCTGCGCAGCCAGGTCGAGCCGATGTGCCGCATCGTCGAAGCGCTGGGCATCAGCATCCTGCGCATTCCCGGCGTGGAAGCCGACGATGTGATCGGCACGCTGGCCCTGCAGGGCGTGGCGCAGGACCTGAAGGTGACCATCTCCACCGGCGACAAGGACTTTGCCCAGCTGGTGCGCCCGGGCATCGAGCTGGTCAACACCATGACCGGCAGCCGCATGGATTCCGATGCCGCAGTGATGGAGAAGTTCGGCGTGCGCGCCGATCAGATCATCGACCTGCTGGCGCTGATGGGCGACACCGTCGACAACGTGCCGGGCGTGGAGAAATGTGGGCCGAAGACCGCCGCCAAGTGGCTGGCCGAGTACCAGCACCTGGACGGGGTGATGGCGGCCGCGCCGACCATGAAGGGCAAGATCGGCGAGAACCTGCGCGCCGCGCTGGAGCGTCTGCCGCTGAACCGCGAGCTGGTGACCATCCGCACCGACGTGGAGCTGGACGCCAGCCCGACCACGCTGGCCCTGCGCGAGCAGGACGTGCCGGAGCTGACCGAGCTGTATGCGCGCTACGGCTTCACCCAGGCGCTGAAGGAGCTGGGTGCACCGCTGCCGGCGCCGACGGCCGCCAGCGAAGCAACGCCGAGCCTGCGTGGCACCGCCGCCGGCTTCGCCCGTGGCAGCGCCGAGGCCCCGGCCGCCGGCACGCTGGATCCGGCGCTGGCCGCACCGGGTGAATACGAGACCATGCTGACCGCCGAGCAGCTGCAGGCCTGGGTCGAGCGCCTGCAGCAGGCGGAGCTGATCAGTTTCGATACCGAAACCGATGCGCTGGACGCGATGCGTGCGCGCCTGGTGGGCATCAGCCTGGCGGTCGAGCCGGGCAAGGCCGCCTATATTCCGGTCGGCCACGATTACCCGGGCGCGCCGGCGCAGCTGCCGATGCAGCAGGTGCTGGACGCACTGCGCCCGGTGCTGCAGGACCCGGCGAAGAAGAAGCTGGGCCAGCATGGCAAGTACGACCTGCATGTGCTGCGCCGCCACGGCGTGGAGGTGCAGGGCTACCACGACGACACCATGCTCGAGAGCTTCGTGCTCAATTCCACCGCCACCCGCCACGACATGGATTCACTGGCCCTGCGTTACCTGGGCTACAACACCATCAAGTTCGAGGACGTGGCCGGCAAGGGCGCCAAGCAGATTCCGTTCTCGCAGGTGGGCATCGACGAAGCCAGCCGCTATGCGGCCGAGGACGCCGACGTCACCCTGCGCCTGCACCACGCGCTGCAGCCGCAGCTGCTGGCCGAGCCGGCGCTGGACAGCGTGTACCGCGACATCGAGATGCCGCTGGTGCCGGTGCTGACCCGCATCGAAGCCAATGGCGTGCGGATCGACACCGACGAACTGCGCCGACAGAGCCAGGACCTGTCCTCGCGCATGCTGGCCGCGCAGCAGAAGGCCACCGAGCTGGCCGGCCGCAGCTTCAACCTGGATTCGCCCAAGCAACTGCAGGCGGTGCTGTTCGATGAGCTGAAGCTGCCGGCGGTGGTGAAGACCCCGAAGGGTCAGCCCAGCACCAATGAAGAGGCGCTGGAGGCGATCGCCGACCAGCACGAGCTGCCGCGGGTGATCCTGGACTACCGGGGCCTGGCCAAGCTGCGCAGCACCTACACCGACAAGCTGCCGGAGATGGTCAACCCGGACACCGGCCGGGTGCATACCAGCTACCACCAGTCCGGCGCCGCCACCGGCCGCCTGTCCTCGTCGGACCCGAACCTGCAGAACATCCCGATCCGCACCGAGGATGGCCGCCGCATCCGCCGCGCGTTCATCGCCCCGGAGGGCTTCCAGCTGCTGGCGGCCGACTATTCGCAGATCGAGCTGCGGATCATGGCCCACCTGTCCGAGGACCCGGGCCTGGTGCGTGCCTTCGAGCAGGGCGCCGACGTGCACCGCGCCACCGCCGCCGAGGTGTTCGGGCGCACGCTGGAGGAAGTGACCCCGAACGAGCGCCGCGCGGCCAAGGCGATCAACTTCGGCCTGATGTACGGCATGAGCGCCTTCGGCCTGGCGCGCAACCTGGGCATCGACCGTGGCCAGGCGCAGGACTACGTGGCGCTGTACTTCAGCCGCTACCCGGGCGTGCGTGATTTCATGGAGCGGATGCGCCAGCAGGCCCGCGACCAGGGCTATGTGGAAACCCTGTTCGGCCGCCGCCTGTACCTGAACGACATTCATGCACGTAACCAGGGCCTGCGCGCCGGTGCCGAGCGCGCCGCGATCAACGCGCCGATGCAGGGCACCGCCGCCGACATCATCAAGCGCGCGATGGTGGACGTGGACCAGTGGCTGCGTGACAGCGGCGCACCGGCACGGATGATCCTGCAGGTGCACGATGAACTGGTGTTCGAAACCGAAAGCAGTTTCGTCGAGGAGTTGCGTTTGCAGGTGGTCGAGCGCATGTCGCAAGCGGCCAAACTGCGGGTGCCGCTGGTGGTCGATACCGGCATCGGCAACAACTGGGACGAAGCACACTGAGGGTGTTTCAGGCCGAAAACGACGTGAATTCGTTCATTCGTCAGAGGTTTCTGACTCGATCATGAATGTTGCCCTGATGGAGGTTCATTAAATTGGGCCCCTTCACGAACCGTTAGTGTTCGGAGTGCTTCTATAACTCTCGACAGGCGCAACGCCTGTTGTGGATCTCTCCCATCCCCTGGAGCAGATCTCGGAACGGGGACTCCTCCCCAAGTGCCCGTTCCCCGGCCCCGTTGACCTCCCCCTGGTCAGCGGGGCTTTTTATTTGTGCCGTTGCCAGATGACGTGGCCTGCGCCACGCTGGGCCACCGCTCCGCAGGGGAACCCGCAATGCCCGATCTGTTCTCACTGGCGATGCCGTGGTGGGAGTTCATCCTGCGCGCGGTGGTGGTCTACGTCGTGGTGCTGGGCATGGTCCGGCTCAGTGGCAAACGTCCGCTGGGGCAGATCACCCCCTTCGACGTGCTGCTGGTGGTGCTGCTGGGCAACGCGGTGCAGAACGCGCTGCTGGGTACCGATACCTCGCTGGGCGGCGGCCTGCTGCTGGCGGCCACCCTGATCCTGCTCAACTATGGGGTGGGCTGGGTCAGTACCCGCAGCCGGCGCATCGAGCGCCTGGTGGAAGGAGAACCGGTAGTGATCGCGCGTGATGGGCGCCTGTTCGACGCCGTTCTGCGCCGTGAGCAGGTCACCCGCGCCGATTTCGAGGCCGCGATGCGCCAGCAGGGCTGCCTGGGCGTGGAGGATGTCGAGCTGGCCCTGCTGGAGATCAACGGGCACATCACCATCATCCCCAGGAAGAGCACCTGACCCTGTAGAGCCGAGCCCATGCTCGGCTGCCTTGCGCCCGGCTCTACAGGTGCATGAGCCTCAGAGCGCGGCTTCGGCCTTCAGTGCCGGCCAGTTGCGGGTGGCGTCCACATCACAGGCCACATGCGTGCCCTTGCCATCCTTCGCGCAGAGCGCCGCCATGGCCTGCGGGATCTTCGGGTCGGCGGTATGCGAATACACCGCTGCCAATGCCAGGCACCCTTCGCGGACACCGGCGCCGCACAGCGTCTCGAAGTAGGGCAGCGACGCGGCCCATTTCTCGGCCTCGAACAGGGCTTCGCCGGCAACCTTGCAGCCCAGCAGCTTGCCCTCGGTGCAGCAGGCCTTGGCGCCGTCCTTGCGTGCCAGGGTGGGGCAATCCAGTGGCAGCGGGATCTCCACAAACGCCACCGGCGGCGTGCAGCTGGCATTGCCTGCGGCGGGCTTGCGCTCGTAGTAGGCGAAGCGGTTGCCGCCGTCGACGCTGGCGAGGTTTCCGTTCTTCAGCGGTTGCAGCACGAAGTCGCTGCCGACATCGGGACGGATGAGGATGCGGCCGTCCTGCAGGCGCGCGCGCAGGCGCTGGTCGCGGCCCTCGGCCTCAACCAGGCCGCCATCGAGGAAGCGCAGCTGCGAGAGCACACCGTACTCGGCTTCATAGCTCCCACACGGCAGCGCAGTGGCCGGCACCGGAGCCAGTGAAGCGACCGGCGCAGCGGCCAGGCTGGCAAGCGCCTTGGCGCGGCCGCAGGCCACGCCGTCCGCGCGCTGCGCGCACGACAGCTGCAGCGCTTCGTGGGCCTGCAACAGGCGCCCGCCACTCCACAGCACCTCGGCAACGTCGGCGCAGAAGGTCTCGCCGTGCTGCTGCCGGCACAATGTGGCCAGCTCATCGAGCTGCGCGGACGGCAACACGGGATCAACCGAATGCTGCAGCCCGAGCAGGGACTTGCCGATCATCTCCAGCCCGACCACCTCGGCGATCGCCCTGCAACCCTCGGCGTTGAAGGATGCGGAATCCTCCTTGCAGATCTCCGGCTTCGGCGGCTCGGCCCGTGCAGGCGCCGGGGCAGCGTCCTTGGCCTGCTGCTGGTAGGTCTCCAACAGCTGGGAGCAGGCCGCGCCCACGCCCTCGACGCACCAGGCGTGCAGCTTCACCGGTGCGGCCTCCGGCAGCGCCTCCAGGCACTCGGAGGTGTTCATCACGCAACCATCTTCGATGGGCTCGGGCATCGTCCTGCAGGCGGCGGCGTGCTCACGGGTGAACTCGCGATAGGGCGTGTTGATCGTGCGGTCGTTGTCCGAGAAGAACCAGTTTTCCAGGCGTCCCGTGGACAGGTTGCCGGTGCCGAGCACGTCTTCCTGGCGGGCGATGCGCAGCTCCTCGGTGGCCTGGTAGGGGCCGGACAGGAAGGCGTGGCCTTCGCTCTCGATGGTCAGCGTGATAGTGCCGTCGCTGTCCTTGTAGGTGCCGCAGGCCATCGACTGCGCGGCAGCCGGCAGGCTGGCCGAGGCCAGTGCGAGCAACAGCAGGGAGCGCCAGCCCGCAGCGCGGGGGCGGAGGGAAACAGCAGCAGGCATGGGGTCATCCTTGAAGGAGGCAAAGCAGGACCTGTCCGGTGCAGGGCGCACCACAGGCAGGAGAAGACGCCACGCGTCAGGCGTGGCGCCGGAAGGTCAGAGCCAGTCGCGCGGCACCAGGTAATCGGCCAGGCGTGCCTCGGCGCTACCCGCTTCCGGGGTGAAGCCGTACTCCCAGCGCACCCGCGGCGGCAGGCTCATCAGGATGCTTTCGCTGCGGCCACCACTCTGCAGGCCAAACAGCGTGCCGCGGTCGTAGACCAGGTTGAATTCCACATAGCGGCCGCGTCGGTACAGCTGGAACTCTCGCTCGCGCTCGCCGTAGGCGGTGTCCTTGCGCTGCTGCACGATCGGCAGGTAGGCATCCAGGAAGCCATCGCCGACCGCACGCAGATAGTCGAAATCGCGCTCGAAGTCGCCGTGCAGGTCGTCGAAGAACAGGCCGCCGACGCCGCGCGTTTCATTGCGGTGGCGCAGGAAGAAGTACTCGTCGCACCAGCGCTTGTGCGCGGCATAGCGTTCGTCGCCGAACGGGGCGCACAGGTCGCGCGCGACCCGGTGCCAGTGCTGCACGTCCTCGTCGAACGGATAGAACGGGGTCAGGTCGAAGCCACCGCCGAACCAGCTGGCCACCACTTCGCCGTCGCGCTGCGCCTGGAAGAAGCGCACGTTGGCATGCGTGGTCGGCACGTAGGGGTTGAGCGGGTGGAACACCAGCGACACGCCAGTGGCACGCCAGGAGGCGCCAGCCAGTTCCGGACGGTTGGCCGAGGCCGATGGCGGCAGGCGGCTGCCGGCCACGTCGGAGAAGCCGATGCCGGCCTGCTCGAACACCGCACCGTCGCGCAGCACGCGGGTACGCCCGCCACCGCCCTCGGCACGCTGCCACAGGTCTTCCTGGAAGCGGGCCTGGCCATCGACGGCCTCGATCGCCGCACAGATGCGGTCCTGCAGGTCGGTGAGATAGGCGCGCACGCGCTCGAATTCGTTCATGGCGCGTACTTTACCGCAGGGCCCGCCCGAAGCTGCGGGCAGGCCCTGGCCGGCTCAGCGCTTGCGGTTGGAGTTGCGCGGCGCCGGAGCGTCGTCCACGGCTGCCTCGTCAACCGCCTTCTGCAGAGCACCACCCAGCGTGATCAGCTCCCAGTTCTGGGTGCCGAGCACGTCGCAGGCCACATGCAGGCCACTACGGTCGGCCTTGCACAGCTGCTCCAGGGTTGCCCGTGCGTCCAGTTCCGCGCCGTTGCCCTGTGCGGTCACCAGGTTCTCGCACCCTTCGCGCACGCCGGCGCGGCAGACCGTGGTGTAGTGCCCGGCAGCCTGCAGCCAGTCGCCGGACAGCGCAAGGCGGTTGCCGAGAATGTTGCAGCCCTGCAGTTTGCCCTGCGCGCAGCAGGCTTCGGCACCGCCCTCGTTGGCCAGCGCCAGCGGGCAATCCTGCGGCAGTGGCAGCACCTTGAACTGCTTCGGTGCACTGCACCGGGTCGGGCCCTCGCCGGTGGGGACGAACACCTGGAAGCGGGTCCAGTTATCCAGGCCCAGCAACTGGCCGCCGGGCAGCGGGCGCAGCACGAAGTCACCGTCCCGGTCGTGATGGATGCGGATGTCGCCCGCTTCGACGCGTGCGCGAAGATGGCTGCTCCAGCCCACACCGACCAGGCCGGCGTCACCGAAATCCAGCGTGTCCATCAGGCCGCCGTCGGACCGGTAATTGCCGCAGGGCAATGCAGTTGCGGGCTGCGGTCGCAGCGATGCGCCCACTGCCTGCAACGCCGGCAGGCGCTCGCAGGTGGCGGTGTCATTGCCGGGGGTGCAGGCTGCAGCCAGGGCCTGCACCGCCTGCTGGGGATCTCCCGCGTCCCAGGACAGCTCAGCCACGCGGGTGCAGAAGCCGCCGTGCGCTACCTCGCGGCACAACCGCAACAACTGTTGCCGCCGCTCAGCTGGAATGATCACCGGCACGGTCGGCGCCGTCATCGTCACCATGGCTTCGGTCATGGCGGCCGTCATCGCGGCCTTGACCAGCTGCTCCTGCGCCGCCGGGTCGGCCTCGAGTGCGGCGGCACACGCCGGGGTTCCCTGTTCGAAGCCACCGTTGTCACAGGCGGCGGGGAGTTTGATACCGGACAAGGCGGCGTCGAGCGCTGCCTTTGCCAGGGCGGGATCGGCCTCGACCGTGGGTTTGGCCTCCTCGTGCCAACGATCGGCCAGTTGCAGGCACATGCCGGGCACGCCTTCCCGGCACCCTGCTTCCAGCGCGGCCGGGGTCGCTTCGCGACGGTTGTCCAAGCACACGGCCGCATCGGCCAGGCAGCTGCCATCAGCCGGCGTGGCGGCTGCGGCGCACTGTGCGGGGGCCTGCAGGAGGTAGACCGTGCCATCCACCTCGACCGTGCGGCCACGATCGCGCACCTGCAGCGCACTGGGCAGGCCGTACTCCAGGTTCACCAGCTGCAGCTTTCCGTCGATCTGCTGGAACGCGACCGGAGACGGCGCACTGCCGAAGTGCTTCTGCTCGCCGCGGTTCGGTGAGCTGATGCGCAGCGTGCCGCTGCCTTCGTCGGCCTTGAACAGGCCGCATTGTGGTGACTGTGCGGCGGCCATCGGCGCGGCCAGCAGCAGGGCCCAGGCCAGCCAGCGGCGGCGCGGTGCGGGTGAATGCATGTCGTCTCCTTGACGATCGAACGGGAAGCTCCTGGCGCTACGGCGAACCCTGGCCCTCGCGCGGGGGCGTGCATTGTGCCGCGTCGGGCAGTGGCCGGTAACGCTGGTAGCCGGTCTGGGTATCCATGCCGAGCAGGTCGCCGTTGCCGAGCTGGCGCAGCACAAGGGTTTCGCCGTTCTGCTGCAGCTGGACGGCGCCTTCATGCAGGCGGGCATGCGCGCCATCACCGAAGTCGAGCATGTCGATCACGCCACCGTCGGCCTGGTAACGGCCGCACGGCACCTGCTGCAGCGGAACCAGGCGCAGGTCGGTGCCGAGTTCACGCAGCGGTGCAGTACGTTCGCAGGCACTGACGCGGCCCGCATCGCAGGCCACCTGCAGGGCCTGCACTGCCAACGCAGGTTCCAGCGCGTTCAATTGCTGCGCGGCCACTTCCACGCAGAAGCGGCCACTGCGGTGCTGCAGGCACCTCTGCTGCAGCTGATCGCGTACAGCGGCCGGAAGCGGCGAATCCAGTGTGTCTTCGTCTTCCTGCAGCAGGCGTTGATTCACCCGCTGCATAGCGGCAGCCAATGCATCATTGGTCAGCGCCTCGCAGGCCTGCGGGTCATGCCCGGGCGTGTGTTCGCGGCAGGCAGGCGGGCGATCAAAGCCCGTGGCACCGACGTCGTCGGTGGCCTTCGCTGGGCTGTCATCCCGCAGTTGTCGCAGCAGCGCCGAGCAGCCCGCGCCAACGCCTTCGCTGCACGCGCGCTGGATCTGGCCGGGCGAAGCCGCGGGCAGCTGCGCAATGCAGTGGCTGCCGGCGGCGCGGCAGCTGCCGGCAATCGCGGCGGGTTCGCTGGCGCAGCCCCGGGACTGGCGCAGCGTGTAGACCACCACGTCGTCTTCGATGCGCTGCCCATCGGCGCTGATCCGGACCGGCAGTGCCACGCCATCGTCGAGCATGACCAGTCGGGCCTGCGCCGCACTGCGATCGACCCACAGCGGCTCCGGCTCGCTGCCGTCGTCGCGGCGGTAGCCGCTGCTGGGTGATGTGAATATCAGCGCCATGCCACCGTCGGTGCTGCGGTATTCGCCACAGCGCAGCGCATCGGCGGCGGCAGGCAGCGCGGCGAACAGCAGCAGCGCGGGGAGAAGGGTCAGCAAGCGCATGCGACGGTCCTTGTCGTGCGGAAAAGGGGGTGTGGCTCAGTGGAAGCGCGAGCGGATGTCTGGTCGCAGCAGTCGCCAGGCCAGCCAACCCTGCAGGCCGAGGAGTACGAATGACATGGCCACCATGGTCAGCGTGATCAACCAGCGCTTCAGATGGAGTTCCTGTTGCAGGACGGCGTCGTCGGAGAGAAACGGGATGACGTCGCGCATGAACACGTCCAGCCACCCGGCGATCGCAAAGTTGGTCAATGCACTCATCAGCAGGATGGCCACAAAGCTCCACAGGCCCCAGCTGCGCTCGCGCAGCAGTCCCCAGCTGGCCAGTGTCGAGGCAAGGCACAGCAGTGCGACGATCATCGACGCGGCCACCGGATGCGCCAGAAGCCAGATCAGGCTGTGCAGGTGCTGGAGTTGTACTTCCCTCTCAGCCAGGTGCCAGATCGGAAGGTTGTGCAGCGGCCACAGCAGCAGTCCCTGCATCACGAAGTAGACCGTGAGCAGCAGTGACAGCCAGAACGAGGCGTGTGCGATCGGGCGCACCCAGGCGTGATAGGTCGGTTGGACCAGCGAAGGAATCGGCGGGATCGACATTGACATCCGGTGTCCTTGCAATCGGTGCCCGCGCGCTCAGCGGGCCGTCACCCGGGTGGCGACGGCCGGCAGGATATGGTGTTCGCTCAGCGGTGCCAAGGGCAGGCCGTGCGGTGGCTGCAGCGGCACCCAGGCCAGTTCGGCGATCTCCGCGCGTGCCTGTGGCATGCCGTCCATCTGCACCCACCAGGCCTGGGCCTGCACGCGGTGGCCAGGCTCGTTCACCGCCCAGTCCTGGAACGTGCCCAGCGCGATGGAGGCATCGGTGCACAGCTGCACGCCGAGTTCCTCGTCCAGCTCGCGGGCCAGCGCCTGCAGCGGTGCTTCGCCGGCTTCGGGTTTGCCGCCCGGCTGGATGAAACGGTCAGCGCCGTGCTTGCGCACCACCAGCGCCCGGCCGCGGTCATCCAGGAT
This sequence comes from Stenotrophomonas sp. 86156_Sma, assembly GCF_056481625.1. NCBI lineage: Bacteria > Pseudomonadati > Pseudomonadota > Gammaproteobacteria > Lysobacterales > Lysobacteraceae > Stenotrophomonas > Stenotrophomonas sp. 86156_Sma. The sequence goes on along the minus strand of NZ_CM151157.1, from coordinate 4,913,232 downwards.
GACCGCGGCCACGATGTGGATCGTGGCCGCGGCGTTGCTCACTTCAGGTTCTGCTCGAACAGCTTGAGGATGCGCTTGTACTGGTCCAGCCAGGAATCGGCGCGGACGTAGCCGTGGCGCTCCAGCGGGTACGGAGCGATCGACCAGTTGTCCTTGTGCAGTTCGATCAGGCGCTGGGTCAGGTTCACCGAGTCCTGGAAGAACACGTTGTCATCCATCATGCCGTGGGCAATCAGCAGGTTGTCCTGCAGGTTCTGCGCGTACTCGATCGGCGAGGACACGCGGTACGCCTCCGGATCGATGTCCGGGGTATTGAGGATGTTGCTGGTGTAGCCGTGGTTGTACTGGTGCCAGTCGACCACCGGGCGCAGCGCGGCGCCGGCCTTGAAGGTGCCCGGCGAGCGGAACAGCGCCATGAAGGTCATGAAGCCGCCGTAGGAACCGCCGTAGATGCCGGCGTGGTCGCGGTCACCCTGCTGGGTGTCGACCAGCCAGTCCAGGCCATCCTTGTAATCTTCCAGTTCCGGGTGGCCCATGTTGCGGTAGATCGCCGTACGCCAGTCGCGGCCGTAGCCCTCGCTGCCGCGGTAATCCATGTCCAGCACGATGTAGCCCTTCTGCACCAGCAGGTTGTGGAACATCTGCTCGCGGAAGTAGGCCGGGTAGCGCTGGTGCACGTTCTGCAGGTAGCCGGCACCGTGCACGAACATCACGATCGGGTACTTCCTGCCGGCTTCCTTGTTCTCCGGCTCGTAGTACTTGGCCCAGACCACGCCGGCACCGTGCTTGGACGGAACCGCTACCAACTTCGGCTGGATCCACTGGCGTGCCTTGTAGTCGGCAGTGCGGGTGTCGGTCAGCACGCGGGCCTGGCCACCGGTGCTGGGCAGCACGGCCAGCTGCGGCGGCAGGTAGGCGCCGGAGTAGCGCACCAGCAGCTGCTGGCCGTCCGGCGACAGCGAGAAGTCTTCCACGCCGTTGAGGCTGGTCAGCTCGCGCACCTGGCGGCTGCCGGTATCGACCGCGCAGACTTCGTAGTCATGCGGGGCCTGCTGGTTGCACAGGAAGTAGAAGCCCTTGCCATCGGCCGACGGCACCGGCGCCGAGGTTTCCCACTTGCCGCTGGTCAGCGCCTGCGGCTTGGCCGTGCCGGCCTGGGTGTACAGGTGCGAGAAGCCCGATTCCTCCGACAGCAGCCACAGCGTGCGGCCATCGGCCATCCAGCCGAAATCATTGAAGCCCCAGTTGATCCAGCCGTTGTCGGTCAGGCGATGGCGGTTCTGCACGCGGCCATCGGCAGCGTTGACGCTGATGATCCAGCGGTCCTTGTTGTCGTTGGCACGCAGCATCACCGCGGCCTGCTGGCCGTCGGCGCTCCAGCGGATGCCACCGCCCATGAAGTCGCTCATCACCTGCACGCTGCGGTCGCCCTTCAGCGCATCCTTGCCGGCCTTGCGGCGCAGCTCGGCCAGCGGGTCGGTGCTGATGCCGGGCAGGCTGGACAGCGAGACCTTCTCGGCCTTGCCGGTGCGCACGTCCACGTACCACAGGGTGTGCGGTTCGAAGCCGTTGCGGCCGACGCGGGTGCGGGTGTCTTCGGTTTCCTCGTAGCCCGACTCGGTCACGTACAGCGGCATCTTGCCGCCGCGGCCGTCATCGAAGTCCTTCGGCTTGGTCACCACGATCAGGCGGGTCAGGTCCGGCGACAGCACGCTGTCGGCGATCTCCACGTCGGTGCCCAGGTACACCGGGCCCGGCGCGCGGGTCGGGTCGGCCTGGCGCCAACGCTGGTCCTGGTCCTTCAGTGCTTCGCGCTGGTCGCGGTCGCGGCGCAGGGTTTCCAGCGTGCGCAGCTGCTGGTCACGCAGCACGTCGGCCTTCGGCGGCGTGCGCGGATCCTTCTCGGCCTTCAGGCTGGCCACCTGCTGCACGCCGCTGGCGGCGGTCCAGTGGAACCAGTTCTGGCCAACGCGCCAGATCACGCCATTGTCGGCAGCAAAGTTCACGTTGCCCGCGCGCTCGTTGCTGCGGGTCAGCTGGGTCAGCGCGCCGCTGCGCAGGTCGCGCACGAACACGTCGCCATTGCGGGCGAAGGCGCTGCGGCTGCGGCTGCGGTCGTAGACCGGCTCGGCCACGTCCAGGGTGCCGCGCTGGTCATCGGCCACCTGTGCGGCCACGCCACCCGCCACCGGCTGGCGGAAGGTATCGCGCACCGGGCTGCCGCTGCGCTTGAGCTGGTATTCCACCTGCTGGCTGTTCCACGACCACCAGGCCTTCTCGACCGGCGGACCGATCCAGTCCGGGTCGGCCATGGCCTGTTCGATGGTGATCGGCGTCGGCGCGGCATGCGCAGCCGGTGCGGCCAGCACGGCCGACAGCAGGAGGGACAGGGGCAGCACTCGGGACATGGGCGGACGGCACCAGAAGAGGAAACCGGCCAAGCGTAGCAGCCGCAAGGGCCCGGGGCAGGGGCCACAGGTCATGGCAGCGGGATTGGCAAAGTGGTGCAACCGGTAGCCGGCCTCGCGCATCCATTCTCCTGAACCCGCATCATCCACCGAACAGGAGCCCGACCATGCAGGAACTGATCCCGATCACTCTCTTCATCTGCATCGCCTACGCGATCCACGCCATTGCCGATGCCCGCGCCCGCAGCAAGCTGGTGGCCCCGCACGTGCCGGAGGAAGTGATCCGCTCACTGGCCGTGCTGGAAGAAGAACGCCGCCGCCAGGGGGCGCTGCGCTGGGGCATAAGCCTGGTCTGCCTGGCGCTGGCCATGGCCCTGCTGGAAGCCATCGGTGCCCGTGACCTGACCTTCGGTGCCGCCGCCGCGCTGGTCGGCAGTGCTGGCCTGGGCCAGCTGCTGGCCTGGCACTTCACCCGCCCCGCCGCACGCAAGGGCTGAGCCGGCCCATGTCACGGGCACAGGGGGCGCCCCGCAGATGAGCCTGCTCGGCGAAGCATTGTCGGCACTGCGGGGCCGTCGCCGCCACGATGCAGCGGCGACGGCGGCACCCGCCGCACCGCTGGATGCGGACCAGGCCCTGGTGCGGGCCATCATCGATGGCTCGCAGGCGGCGTTTTCGCAGCTGGTCGAGACACATCAGCGCACCTGCGCACATGTGATCGGGCGCATGGTGGGCGACCGCGATCAGGTGGCCGACCTGCTGCAGGAGACCTTCCTGGCCGTGTTCCGCCAGCTGCACCGCTTTCGTTTTGAATCCTCGCTGCGCACCTGGGTTTCCCGGGTGGCCTACACCACCGCGCTGCAGCACCTGCGCCGGCGACGGCTGGAGGCGCAATGGATGGTGGCGGTGGAGGTGCCGGAGGAACTGGGAATCGGCGATGAAGGACCGGGGCCGGCTGAACTGAGCGAGGCGCTGCAGGCGGGGCGCCATCTTGGCGTGGCGCTGGAGCGGTTGAGTGCACCGCAGCGCCTGATCGTCGGCCTGCACTACCTGGAGGACTTCGACCTGGTCGAGATCGAGCAGGTGACCGGGCTGGCACGCGGTACCATCAAGAGCCACCTGCACCGCGCGCGCCAGGTCCTGAAGCAGGAACTGACGCGGCATGCCGCCGCCGGAGAACTGCTGTGAGCCCATCGACCGACCCTCGCGATGCGGAAGAACGCGCGCTGGCGCAGGCGTTGCGTGAGCAGACGCAGCAGGAAGAGACGCCGGATGTGAGCGAGGCGCTGCAGAAGCGCATTGCCGCTGAATCGCGCGATAGTGGCGTGGGCTATGTGGTGGTGCAGGTGGTGTTGTTGGGGGCGTTGGTGGCGGCAGCTGTCTGGTATTTCTGGGTCTAGAAGAACGCTGACGCCTGCACCTGATTCTGGACGCTTTTTCCTCCAACACCTGATCAGATGGCCAGGCATCGGGCGTTGTCTGCAAATCGACAGTTGGTCTTCCGCGTCAGATTCCGTCACCTCGGTCTCGTCATCAGTGTCGGTGGCTCTATCCAGGACCTACGAGCTGCGTGTGTTTCCTGAGGAAAGTTGCAAATCCCATGTCTCCACTTGAGGCGAAGTTTCACAATCAGAGATTCTCAACCATCAGCTTCCAAAGGCATGGAGTGAGAATCACGTGGACAGGTGCGCGAGTAAGCCAATGCCGGATGCAGTTGGATGATGCTCTACTACGTCCAGCTTTCGCTTGCCCGATTCAAGCAGAGAGTCGGCACTCATCTGTCAATCGCTCTCATGCTGGGTGCGGGGGTAGGGATCACCACCGTGATGCTTTCCATTGTTCTCCAGGCATCGTCGGATCCCGCTCCAGGCCGGAGCTCGGCACTGTTCCGCCCTTACCTTGACGCGCGTCCAGATGCACTGCGCAGTGGCTCTCCGGATCCTGGTCAGTCACTGACCTGGCCAGACGCGAAGGTGCTTCTGAACCAAGGCCGGACGTGGAAGCAGGCAGCAATGGCAGGGGGCGCGGTGACGCTCTCCCGGCCGGGAGAGCCCGGCGCAAGATTGCGCGCCAGGTTCGCCACGTCCGAAGTCTTCAGTGTCCTCGGCATTGCCGTTGTTCAAGGGCGCGCATGGACCGCCGAGGAGGGGCATGCTGCGAGTCGAATCGTGGTTCTGTCGCGTGTGCTCGCAGAGCGCGAGTGTGCACAGGGCTGTGTTGGTCATCAGTTGGACCTGGGCAGACGCACCTATACCGTGGTGGGTGTCGCGGAGGATTGGCATCCGGTGCCTATGTTTCAGGGAGACCTCACGCGCAGACCGTTTGTGGAGCCTGACGAGATCTACCTGCCGCTTGAAACCGCAATCGCAGACAAGCTGACCGTTGTGGACGGGACGGCGATCTGGGGTGGTGACCAGGACACGGATCCTGCAGGGGCCAATGTTTCCTGGCTTCAATTGTGGGCGTGGCTGCCCACCGCAGATGATGTCGCCGCTTACCGCGCGAATCTGAATGCCTATGCGCAGGAAAAGGGGCTTCGGATCGAGCCAGGCACCCAGCAGGTGGCACTCTGGCCGTTGATGGATTGGCTGGACAGGCTGGGATTGGTTCCGGAGCAGGCCAGGATGCAGCTTCGGTTGTCGCTGATCCTGCTCGGCGTGTGCATCGTCAACGCGGCGGCGCTGCTGAGCTTCAGTCTGGGGCGCCGTCGGCGGGAGCTCGCGATACGACGTGCACTGGGAGCACGACGCCGAGACGTGTTCATCCAGCTCATGTGGGAATCCATCGCGGCGGGCGTCGCAAGCGGTGCGCTCGCTGTCGTCACCTATACGCTGGGAATCCGGGTGGTTGCTGCGGGAGACGTTCTGCCCAGCGCGATAACAGCGATGCATGCCGGGGCAATGCTGATGGCGGCTGGTCTGGGAGTCGTCACGACGTTGCTCTGTTCATTGGTCCCATCGTTTGAAATCTGCAGGGTCAGCTCACTGTCGAGTGCCTTCGCGAAGGGGGCTGCCTGAAATGTTCGAATCAATGAGGGAGACTCGACGACATCTGGGAAGCGCCGCACTGCTTGCAGTGCAGGCTGCGCTTGCAAGCCTGGCATGTGCGTTCGCACTGCAATCTGTGCTGGACAGCTTCGCCAGATTGAACACCCGCAGCATCCGGGACGCAGTATCGATTGGTGTGGTCAGGGTCTCGGATGTCGAAGAAGGCGCTGATGCTGCAGTGCTGCGGGCAGACCTGTCCGCGATCCGGCTGCCCGGTGTTCAGGACACGGTTGTGAGCGACGCTGTTCCGTTCGGGGGAAGAGCCCATCGATACGGCGTGTGCACCAGCGAGTCGGCCATGGCGTACTCGATGAACGCGGGTACGACAGACGTTGCTGGATGTGATCGCATTCCCGTGGCAACTGCCAGCTCTGGCTTGCTGGCGATGCTGGGCGCGGGAATCGTCCTGGGACGGGATGCCACAGAGGACGACATGGCTGAAGGTGCTCCGGTAGTGCTGATCAGTGAAGCGCTGGCTGCCCGTCTGTTCGGAACGGAGAGTGCTGTTGGCCGCCACCTGTATTTCGGCCCCGGCAGCAGCCGGGTCATCGTGGGCGTATTTGCGTCTGTTGCTGGACCGGCACCAGGAGGCAATGAGCGGGACTCGCAGTGGGCGCTGCTTCCTGGCCTTCCCACGGGCGCCAGTCGCTATTATCTGGCGAAGTGGAAGTCGGAGGTTGATCGTTCATCGCTTGATCGCACTGTCGATGCGCTGCAGCGGCCCTATCGGATCGTGAATTCGACCGGTGTCGAGACGCTGGCGGGATATCGCGACGCCTACGTCAAAGCTGATCGCTTCGCTACGACCGTGCTCGCGGTCATGACGGCCATCGTTCTCGGTGTACTGATGGCCGGGGTTTCCGGAGTCGTAGGCGCCTGGCTTGATCGGCGCCGGCACTCCATTGGGGTTCGACGGACACTCGGTGCTCGCGGCTCAGTGATCTTTGCCGAAATCATGTTCGAAGTTTCACTGTTCACCACACTGGGCGCCCTGCTCGGCGCGTTGTCGTTGCAGTGGATAGGGCCGCCACAGGATGGCATCACAGGTTCACTGTGGTTATCGATATCGAGCGCTGTCGTGCTGGTGATGGCGGCCTGCTTGACTGCACTGGTACCCCGGGCCCTGCGAATCGCCAAGGAGCCGCCCTTGACCCTGCTGAAGCCCCTGTAGCCCGTTCATCCTGTCATCCAGCTTCCCTGCGACAAAGTGAAGCAGCGCGTCACCCGGTCGCATCCCACCTTAACGAAATCCTCCTAAAGTGGTCCGGTATCCCACCGGTCACAGGCAGGAGGCGTCCCTTGGACGCGTTGTTGTTGTCCCGGATCCAGTTCGGATTCGTCATCAGTTTCCACGTGCTGTTCCCCGCCTTCACCATCGGTACGGCCAGCTGGCTGGCCTTCATCGAATGGCGGTGGCTGCGCACGAAGTTGCCCGTGTGGCGCGAGCTGTATTTCTTCTGGCAGAAGATCTTCGCCGTGTCGTTCGGCATGGGCGTGGTCAGTGGCATCGTCATGGCCTTCCAGTTCGGCACCAACTGGCCGCGGCTGAGCGAGGTGGCCGGCACGGTCATCGGTCCGTTGCTGACCTATGAGGTGCTGACCGCGTTCTTCCTGGAAGCCAGCTTCCTCGGCGTGATGATGTTCGGCTGGGGCCGGGTCTCGCCGCGCCTGCATTTCTTCTCCACCTGCATGGTGGCGCTGGGCACGCTGTTCTCCACGTTCTGGATCCTGTCGTCCAACAGCTGGCTGCATACACCGGCCGGCTACGAGATGGTCAACGGCATCGTGCATCCGGTGGACTGGTGGCAGGTGGTGTTCAATCCCTCGTTCCCCTATCGCCTGGCGCACATGGCGCTGGGCTCGTTCATCACCACCTGTTTCGTGATCGGTGGCGTGGGCGCGTGGTACCTGCGCAAGGGCACACATGTCGAGGCCGGACGGCGCATGCTGATCGCGGCGGTGGCGTTCGCGGCGCTGACGGTGCCGGTACAGATCTTCGTCGGCGACATGCATGGCCTGAACACGCTCAAGCATCAGCCGATGAAGATCGCGGCGATGGAAGCGCACTGGCATGAAACCCAGGAGGGCGAGGGCGTGCCGCTGGTGGTGTTCGCGCTGCCGAACGAGAAGGAAGAGCGCAACGACTTCGAAGTGGCCATCCCGAAGCTGGGCAGCGTCATCCTCACCCACAGCCTGGACGGCACCTTCGATCCGCTCACCTCGGTGCCGGCCAGCGAGCGGCCTCCGGTGACGCCGGTGTTCTTCGCCTTCCGCATCATGGTTGGGCTGGGCACGCTGATGCTGCTGCTGGCCTGGGTGTCGGCTTTCCAGCTGTGGCGCAGGAAGCTGCTGGATTCGCCGTGGCTGCTGCGCGGCTGGAACTGGATGCTGCCCAGCGGTTTCATCGCACTGCTGTCGGGTTGGTTCGTCACCGAGATGGGGCGCCAGCCGTGGGTGGTGTATGGCGTGCTGCGCACCGCTGATGCGGTCGGCCCGCAGAGTGCGTGGATGACGGCGTTGTCGCTGGGTGTCTATGTGGTTGGCTATGCCTTCGTGTTCGGCTGGGGCATCTGGTACCTGGTGAAGATCCTGCGCCACGGGCCGCAGCCGTATGCCGAGGGGCCGTCGCTGGACCATGGCAGCCATACCCCGGCACGTCCGTTGTCGGCCGCCGATGAACCGCTGGAGGAGCGCTGACATGGACCTGATGACCTGGCTGCCGGTGGCGTGGTTCGCGGTGATCGGCTTCGGCGTGCTGATGTACGTGGTGCTGGACGGCTTCGTGCTCGGCATCGGCATCCTTGCCCCGTTCGCCGAGGACGAGGAACAACTGGACCTGATGATGAACACCGCCGCGCCGATCTGGGACGGCAACGAGACCTGGCTGGTGCTCGGTGGCGCTGGCCTGCTGGCGGCCTTCCCCAAGGCCTATGCGGTGCTGCTGTCGGCGCTGTACCTGCCGGTGCTGCTGCTGGTGGTGGCGCTGGTGTTCCGCGGCGTGGCCTTCGAGTTCCGCTTCAAGGCGCATCGATCGCGCCGGTTGTGGAGCGTGGCGTTCGGCCTCGGTTCGCTGCTGGCCACGTTTGCCCAGGGCGTGATCCTTGGCACCCTGGTGCAGGGCATCCCGCTGGTGGACGGTGTCTATCAGGGCGGGCCGTTTGCCTGGTTCAGCCCGTTCGCGATGCTGACCGGTGCCGCGCTGGTGGCCGGCTATGCGCTGCTGGGCAGCACCTGGCTGATCCTGAAGACCGAAGGTCGCGTGCAGGCGCTGGCGCGGCAGATGACCCGGCCATTGGTGGTGGCGGTGATCGCGGCGATGGGCCTGGTCAGCAGTTGGCTGCCGTTCCTCGATTCGCGCCTGATGGCGCGCTGGTTCAGCGACGGCAACTTCTGGTGGCTGTCGCCGGTGCCGCTGCTGACCCTGGCGGTGGCCGCCGCGCTGTGGCGCAGTGCCACCCACCCGCGCCGCGACCTGCCGCCGTTCCTGCTCAGCCTGGCCCTGTTCGTGCTCGGCTTCCTCGGCCTGGTGCTGGGCATGTGGCCTTATCTGCTGCCACCGTCGATGACCCTGTGGCAGGCCGCCGCGCCGGCGTCGTCGCTGGGCTTCACGCTGGTCGGGCTGGTCATATTGCTGCCGGTCATCCTCGGCTATACGGCGTGGTCCTACCGGGTATTCCGCGGCAAGGTGCACGCCGACACCGGTTACCACTGATCGATTGAAGACGGGGCCTGCCGGTGCCGGGCCCCGTGTTGGGAAATGTGAAACCTGCACACCCTGCGCGGGACGTGCTAGCGTGCGCTCCTTTCCGGCGGCCAGGGGGGCAGCCGGCGACGTCCTGGACGGACGCACGGCTGCAGGAACGGGGGGCCGCCGCGCGTCGCCGTAATGGCTCGTGCCTATCGTTCTCCCGTTGAAGCACCATCGCTAAATGATCGAATTCTCCATCGTCGACTGGGCCGCCTGGGCGCCCGGCCTGAGTGAGCGTAGCCAGTGGCTGGGCTGGGCCGATGCGCCGTACCTGCCGCACGGCGCAGACACGCCGGCGCTGGCCGAAGTGCCGGCGATGCAGCGCCGCCGCATCGAGCGGCTGGGCCGGATGGCGATCCAGGCCGCGTGCTGGTGCGAGGACGGGCAGGGCGCCGATAGTGACGTGCCGCTGGTGTTCGCCAGCCGCCACGGCGACGTGGCCCGTTCGATGGACCTGCTGGGCGCGCTGGTCGGCGACCAGCCGTTGTCGCCGACCGGATTCGGCCTGTCCGTGCACAACGCGATTGCCGCGCTGTATTCCATCGCCCGCGGCCACCGCGGCAACTACCTGGCGCTGGCGGCGGGCCAGGCCACGGTGGAGACGGCTTGCCTGGAGGCCGTCGGCCTGCTGGCCGACGGTGCCCGCGAGGTGCGGGTGGTGGTCTATGAGTCGCCACTTCCGGAAATTTACGCGACGTTCGCCGACGAACCCGACCCGTTCTTTGCCTGGTGCTGGCGCCTGACCGCCCCGGCAGAGGGCCGACCGACGCTGTCGCTGCAGTGGCAGCCGGCCGACGCCCAGGCCAGCACTGCGCCCGGCCTGCTGCCGCATGCGCTGGACCTGCACCGGTTCCTGTTGTCCGGCGCGCCGGCGCTGGAACACGTGGCCCACGGCCAGCGCTGGCGCTGGAGCCGCCGTGGCTGAGCTGCTGCGCCGCCTCGACCATGCCTGGCGGGTGTTTGGCACCGGCCTGAGCTTTGTCGCATTTGGCCTGGGCGGCCTGCTGCTGGGCGTGCTGGTGATGCCGGTGCTGCTGCTGATGCGCGACCCGGTGGTCCGCCGCCGCCGGGCCCGGCGCGTGGTCCAGGTCGCGTTCGCCAGCCACCTGCGGCTGATGCGCGGGCTGGGGGTGATGACGTACGAGATCGAGGGCGGCGAACGCCTGCAGCGCGACGGCCTGCTGGTACTGGCCAATCACCCGACCCTGATCGACGTGGTCTGCCTGATCTCGCTGCTGCCCAACGCCGACTGCGTGGTCAAGCGGGCCGTGGCCTGCAACCCGTTCATGCGCGGTCCGGTACGGGCCGCTGGCTACATCTCCAATGACGATGGCGCCGGCCTGGTCGATGACTGCGTGGCCGCGGTGCATGCCGGCGGCACCCTGGTGATCTTCCCGGAGGGCACCCGCAGCGTGCCCGGGCAGCCGCCACGGCTGCAGCGCGGGGCCGCCAACATCGCCGTACGGGGCCGCCTGGACGTCACCCCGGTGCGGATCACCTGCAGCCCGCCAACGCTGACCAAGGGGCAGAAGTGGTATCGTGTCCCCTCACGTCGCTTTCACGTTCGGCTGCAGATCGGCGAAGATATCCCGATCGCGCCATTTCTGGCCGAAGACGACTCGCCAAGGGGGGATGCCTTGGCAGCACGCCGCGTCACCGAGCACCTTTCTCGTTATTTCGACCTGTCTGGAGATCCGCCCCGTGCAAGCACTTGAGCACGAGATCAAGGAATTGATCATTTCCTCCCTTTCGCTGGAGGACATCACGCCGGAGGACATCGATCCGACCGCGCCGCTGTTCGTCGAGGGCCTCGGCCTGGATTCGATCGACGCGCTGGAGCTGGGCCTGGCGCTGCAGAAGAAGTACGGTGTGAGCCTCTCGGCCGATTCGGAAGAAACCCGTCGCCATTTCTCCAGCGTGCGCGCGCTCGGCGAGTTCGTCGCCGCCCGCCAGTCGTAACGGTGCCAGGACCTGCCATGACCAAGAATGAACTGTTCGAACGCATCGTCAGCATCCTGACCGACAGCTTCGAGATCGAAACCGCCCGGATCACCCCCGAGGCCCGCCTGTACGACGACCTGGACATCGACAGCATCGACGCGGTCGACCTGATCGTTCAGCTGAAGCCGTTGCTCGGCCGCAACCTGCAGCCGGAAGCGTTCAAGGCTGTGCGTACCGTGCAGGACATCGTCGATGTGGTGCACAGGCTGCTGCCGGACCAGGCAGCCGCCTGACCGCAGCGCCGGCGGCTCCACCATGGCACGCGCACGCACGGTCGTGGTGGCTGCGATCTCGCTGGCCTACCCGGTGCTGGTGTACCTGGCGATGGGCCGCTTCGAGCCACGCTGGTTGTCGCTGCTGCTGTTCACCCTGGCCCTGCTGCGCGCGCTGAGTACGCGCCAGCCGCTGTGGTGGGCTGCGGCCGCCGGCACCGGCCTGCTGGCGGTGCTGGCCACTGTGCTCAACCAGGCCCTGCCGCTGAAGCTGTACCCGGCGCTGGTCAACGCAGTGATGCTGGCGGTATTCGGCACCAGCCTGCGTTTCGGCCCGCCGCTGGTGGAACGCCTGGCACGGCTGCAGGAACCGGACCTGCCCCCGTTCGCGGTGGCCTATACCCGCCGCGTCACCCAGGTGTGGTGCGGCTTCTTCGTTCTCAACGGCAGCCTGGCCCTGCTGACCGCGCTGTACGCGTCGGACCGGGTCTGGATGCTCTACAACGGATTGTTGGCGTACGTGATGATGGGCGTGTTGTTCGCAGGTGAGTGGCTGGTGCGGCGGCGGGTGAAGGCGGCGCACGCGCATGGCTGAGTGGATTGCCCTGGACCGACTGCTGCTGGAGGCGCGGCCGCATCGAAGCGTTGGCGTCTGCGATGGCGAGGTGATCGACCACGCCCGCTTCCGCCAGCGCGTACTGGCCTGGCGCGCCGCGTTTGCGGCGGCCGAAGGCCGTGACTGGGCCCTGTATTTCGATGATGCGGTGGCCTTTGCCGCTGCGTTGTTCGGTGCCTGGCATGCCGGCAAGCGGGTGTTCCTGGCTGCCGACAATCTGCCGGCCACGCTGCAGGCGCTGCAGCCGCAGGTGAGTGGTTTCGCAGGCGACGTGTCCGCCGATTATCGTCCGCTGGCGGCGCTGGACGCCGCACCGGACGAGGGTCTTCAGGCGCTGGACGAGCGCGCCTGCGAGCTGTGCGTGTTCACCTCCGGCAGCACCGGACAGCCCAGTGCGATCAACAAGCGCATGGACCAGCTGACGCGCGAGGTGGACGCATTGCAGGCTGCGTTCGGCACGCAGCTGGAAGGCGTGCAGGTGCATGGCACGGTGTCGCACCAGCACATCTATGGCCTGCTGTTCCGCGTGCTGTGGCCGCTGGCTGCCGGCCGCCTGATCCATCCACGCCGGTTCTTCCACGAAGATCTGGTGGGTGCGCTGGCCGGTACCGATACGGTGCTGGTCGCGACCCCGGCCCACCTCAAGCGCCTGCCCGAGCAGCTCGACTGGGCCAGCCTGCATGGCCGCCTGCGCGCGGTATTCTCCTCCGGTGGCCCGCTGCCGGAAGAAGCCGCACGCCAGGTGCGGCAGTGGCTCGGCGTGGCACCGACCGAGGTCTATGGCAGCAGCGAGACCGGCGGCATCGCCTGGCGCCGCTGGGACACCGACCTGCCGCCGTGGCAGCCGCTGCCCGGCGTGCAGTGGCGCATCGAGGAGGGCTGCCTGGCGGTGGCCTCCGCACATCTGGAAACCCCGGATTGGTGGCGTACCCAGGACCGCGTTGAAGCGTTGGCCGATGGCCGCTTCCGCCTGCTGGGGCGCGCCGACCGCATCGTCAAGATCGAAGAACGCCGCGTATCGCTGGATGCGCTGGAACGCGCGCTGCGCGAAGACGCCGAAGTGGATGACGTGCGCGTGCTGGTGCTGCCCGGGCAGCGCGAGCAGCTGGCCGCCGTGGTGGTACCGGCTGACCCGACGCTGCTGGAGGGCGGTGATGCCGCGCGCCGCGCGCTGGGCCAGCGCCTCGGCGCGCGTCTGGCGCATGCGCATGACGCGGTCACCCGACCGCGCCGCTGGCGGCTGGTGCCGGCGCTGCCGATCAACGCACAGGGCAAAGTCACCCAGGCGGCACTGGCAGCGCTGTTCCAGCCGCTGATGCCGGTGCCGGTCTGGGATCACCGCGATGCGGCCAGCGCCACGCTGCGGATGACTCTGGACCCGGCGCTGCGGCCGTTCCAGGGCCACTTCCCGCAGGCGGCGATCCTGCCCGGCGTGGCGCAGCTGGACTGGGCGGTGCGGTTTGGCCGCCAGGTGTTCGCCATGCCGGCAGTGTTCCTGCGCATGGATGCGGTGAAGTTCCAGCACGTGGCCCGCCCGGGCGATGAGCTGACCCTGCAGCTGGACTGGGATGCCGCACGCAACGTGCTGGCCTTCCGTTACACGTCCAGCCACGGCGTGCATGCCAGCGGCAAAGTGGTCTTCGCCGATGCGGACTGATCCGGCCGTTGCCGGTGCCGCGTTCGCGCCACTGGTGGTGATTCCCGTCTACGACCACGAGCACGCCATCGCGGCGGTGGTCGACGGCGTGCAGGCCGCCGGCCTGCCATGCCTGCTGATCGACGATGGCTCGCATGAGGCGTGCGCGGCAGCATTGCGTTCGCTGGCACAGCGCCAGGGCGTCGACCTGCTGCGCCTGGACGTCAACCAGGGCAAGGGCGGGGCGATGCTGGCCGGTTTCGCCGAAGCCGGCGCGCGAGGCTACAGCCACGTGCTGCAGATCGATGCCGACGGCCAGCACGATACCCGCGATCTGCCACGCTTCATCGAAGCGGCGCGCGCCCATCCCGAGGCGGTGATCTGTGGCATTCCGGCCTACGACGCCAGCGTTCCCAAGGCGCGCCTGTATGGCCGCTACGCGACCCACATCTGGGTCTGGATCAACACGCTGTCGCTGCATCTGCGCGACACCATGTGCGGCTTCCGCGTGTATCCGCTGCCGCCGGTGCTGCGCCTGATCGGTGAAGAAACCATCGGCCGGCGCATGGATTTCGATACCGAAGTGATGGTGCGCCTGTACTGGCGGCACCTGCCGGTCGAGCACCTGGCCACGCGCGTGACCTATCCATCCGATGGCGTCTCGCACTTCGATGTGTGGCGCGACAACGTGCGCATCAGCCGCATGCACACCCGCTTGTTCTTCGGCATGCTCTGGCGCGCACCGCGCCTGCTGTGGCGCCGCCTGCGGGGGCAGCGCTGAAATGGCGGCCGCGCAGGGGGCCCCGCACTGGGCCGACATCGGCGAATCCACCTCGGTGGCCGGCGTGCTGTTCCTGTGCTGGGTGCACCGCTGGTTCGGGCGCTGGCCGTTCCGCCTGTGCGTGTGGCCGGTGGTGGCCTGCCATTGGCTGGGCAACCGCGTCGGCCGCCAGGCCTCGATGCAGTACCTGCAGCGGCTGCAGGCATACAGCGGCGTGCTCGGCCGCACGCCGACCCGGCGTGACAGCCTGCGCCATTTCTTCGCCTTCGCCGATACGATGCTGGACAAGATCCTCGGCCTGGGCGGGCGCTATCCGGCCGAACGCATCCACCTGCATCGCGACCTGGTGCTGGAGAAGATCGCGCGCCGCGAAGGCGGGCTGATCCTCACCGCGCACATCGGCTGCCTGGAGCTGTGCCAGGTACTGGCCGAACAGGTGCCGGGGTTCCGCATCACCGTGCTGGTGCACACCGCGCATGCGCAGCGCTTCAACCGCCTGCTGCAGCGGCTGGACCCGCTGGCGGCGGTGGAGCTGGTGCAGGTAACCGAAATGGGCCCGGCCACGGCGGTGATGCTGGCAGAGCGCGTGGCGGCGGGTGGCTTCGTTGCCATCGTCGGCGACCGCACGCCGGTGCAGGGCGGCCGCAGCGTCACCGCCGATTTCCTTGGCCACCGCGCGCCGTTCCCGATCGGCGCCTATGTGCTCGCCGCCGCGCTGGGTTGCCCGGTCTACACCATGGCCTGCCTGCACCAGGGCGAGGGCTATCGCGTGGCGTTTGAACAGTTCGCCGAACGCATCGCGCTGCCACGTGGCTCGCGCGATGCCGCGCTGGCCGAACAGGCACAGCGCTTCGCGCGCTGGCTGGAACTCCAGGTCATCCAGTCCCCGTTGGACTGGTTCAACTTCTTCCCCTTCTGGGATCAGGCTCCGCATGACGACTGACGCCGTACCCGTGTGCCGCTTTGGCGATGCACCGTTGACCATTGAAGACGTGGTTGCCCTGGCCCAGCGCCAGTGCGAGGCCGCACTGAGCGACGCGCCGGCGTTCCGCGCGCATATCCAGCGCGGTGCCGACTTCCTCGACCGCCTGCTGCGCGAGGACGGCGTGATCTACGGCGTGACCACCGGCTACGGCGACTCGTGCACGGTGAACATCCCGCCGGCGCTGGTGGCTGAGCTGCCGCACCACCTGTACACCTACCACGGCTGTGGCCTGGGCCGTTACCTGGACCCGGTCGAGACCCGTGCGGTACTGGCCGCGCGCCTGGCGTCGCTGGTGCGTGGCATGTCCGGTGTCAGTGTGCCGCTGCTGGAAGGCCTGGCCACACTGCTGCAGCACGACGTGCTGCCGATGATTCCGGCCGAGGGCTCGGTGGGTGCCAGCGGTGACCTGACCCCGCTGTCGTACGTGGCCGCGGTGCTGTGCGGCGAGCGCGAGGTGCTGCACGACGGCCGCGTGCAGCCGGCGGCGGATGTGCTGGCGAAGATCGGCATGACCCCGCTGAAGCTGCGGCCGAAGGAAGGCCTGGCGATCATGAACGGTACCGCCGTGATGACCGGCCTGGCCTGCCTGGCCTGGCAGCGCGCCGATTACTGGCGCGCATGGCCACGCGGCTGACTGCGTTCAACGTGCTGGCCAGCGACGGCAACGCGCATCACTTCGACGAAACCCTGTTCTCCGCCAAGCCGCACCCGGGCCAGGGCCGCATCGCCGCGCGCCTGCGCAGCGACCTGCACAGCGAGCGTCCGCCGCGCAATGAACAGCGCCTGCAGGACCGCTATTCGTTGCGCTGCGCACCGCACGTGATCGGCGTGCTGGAGGACAGCCTGCCGTTCCTGCGCCAGCTGATCGAAACCGAACTGAACAGCGCCAACGACAACCCGCTGATCGATGCCGACGGCGAGCGTATCCTGCACGGCGGTCATTTCTACGGCGGCCACATCGCGCTGGCGATGGACACCCTGAAGAACACCGTGGCCAACCTTGCCGATCTGCTCGACCGGCAGCTGGCACTGGTGGTCGATGCCCGCTACAACCACGGCCTGCCGGCCAACCTGTCGGCGGCCACCGGCCCGCGCGCGGCCATCAACCATGGCCTGAAGGCGCTGCAGATCAGCGTTTCGGCGTGGACCGCCGAAGCGCTGAAGCAGACCATGCCGGCCAGCGTGTTCTCGCGTTCCACCGAATGCCACAACCAGGACAAGGTCAGCATGGGCACCATTGCCGCGCGCGATTGCCTGCGCGTGATCGAGCTGACTGAACAGGTGGTGGCCGCGATGCTGGTCGCCGCCCGCCAGGGCCTGGCGCTGCGCGAACGGGTTGGCCTGAACGCGCAGCTGCATGGCAGTCTGGCCGACATGTACGCCGACCTGGGGCAGCGCATCGCCCTGGTTGAAGAAGACCGCGCGCTGGATCGCGAACTGCGGGAACTGCTGGTGGAGATCCGCGCGCAACGTTGGGAGCTGTATGCCGGTGAATGAAGCAATCGAACGGGCCGGCGAGATTTCGCTGACCCCGGCCTTCCATGACTGCGATCCGATGAACGTGGTCTGGCATGGCAACTACTTCAAGTACTTCGAGATCGCGCGCTGCGCGCTGCTCGGCCGCTACGACTACGACTACCCGCAGATGCTCGAATCGGGCTACCTGTGGCCGGTGGTCGATGCGCGGGTGAAGTACGTGCGTCCGTTGCTGTTCAACCAGGCCCTGCGCGTGATCGCGCGCATCGTGGAATGGGAGAACCGGCTGAAGATCGAGTACGAGATCGTCGATGCGCAGAGCGGCCAGGTGCTGACCCGCGCGATGACCATCCAGGTTGCGGTGGACGCTGCCAGCAAGGAAATGCTGTACCAGTGCCCGCCGGTATTGTGGGAACGCCTGGGAGTGCCTGCGCCGTGAACATGCTTGCCCGTCTTCCGAGCGTGCTGCTGTGCGCGCTGATGTTCGTTGCCGCACCGCAGGTGCAGGCGGCCGACCCCGCCATCGATGCGATCACCCACGCGGTGGCGCGGCCGGACGTGCTGCGCGGCCAGTTCAGCCAGGAAAAGCAGGTCAGCGGCTTCAAGAACCCGTTGCGCTCGCAGGGCCGGTTCGTGGTCGCGCGCCAGCACGGCGTGATCTGGTCCACGCTCAAGCCGTTCCCCTCCGAGGTGGTGGTCACCGCCGACCGCATCCTCAGCCGCCAGCGCGATGGCAGCACCCGCGTCGAACTCGATGCACGGCAGCAACCGGCGATGCGTTCGGTGAACGCGATCATGTTCGCGCTGATGAGTGGCGACGTGCAGGCGCTGTCCAGCCAGTTCAACGTGGCGGCCAGCCGTGAAGGGCAGGGCTGGCGACTGCGCCTGACGCCGAAGTCGGCGATGCTGGCCAAGGCGTTCCAGTCGCTGACCCTGCATGGTGACCGCTACGTGCGCCAGGTCGAGATCGTCGAGGCCAACAAGGACCGCACGCAGATCCAGTTCAGCGCGTTGAGCGAGACGCCGGCCACGCTCAATGCCGACGAGGCCCGCCGCTTTGAGTGAGACCGCGGCATCGAACGCACCGGACCGGTTGCGGCGCTGGTGGCACTGGCTGGGCATCGCCTGGCTGCTGCTGCTGCTGGTAATGGGCGCGCAGCAGTGGCGCCTGTGGAGCCAGCAATCGCGGATCGACACCGACATCCTCGCCCTGCTGCCGCAGGATGCACACGACCGCCTGTTGAGCGATGTCACCCGGCGCATTGCCGATGGCAGTTCGCGGCAGGTGGTGGTGCTGCTGGGCAGCAAGGACGGCGCCGCCGCCAAGCGTGCGCAGGCGGCTTTTGCCGCGGCCATGGCCAAGGACGCCGATCACGCCCTGCTGGTACCCAGCGGCTCGATCGAAGGCTGGTTCGATGAGGCGCGCGCGTTCTACGCGCCGTACCGTGACCGCCTGCTGACACCGGCCCAGCGCGAGCAGCTGCAGGGCAGCGAACCGGCCGCGTTGGCCGAGCAGGCGTTGGCCGCGCTGTACGGCCCGATGGGCGCGCCGCGCCTGACCGACTGGCGGCAAGATCCGCTGTCGCTGTGGCCGCAATGGTGGCAGCAGCAGGCGCAGGGGTCGGGGTTGCGGCTGGGCGATGACGGCCTGCTTGAAGCCGAGGGCAGGCACTGGGCCGTGCTGCAGTTCGACACGCCGGGTTCGGCGTTCCAGCTCGACGGCGAGCGCCATCTCGATGGCCTGCTGGAACGCGCCGGGCAGGCCGCCAAGGCAGCGGCGCCGGAGCTGGAAATCCTGCATGCCGGCGTGCCACTGCACGCCGAAGCGGCCGCGGTGCAGGCCAACCAGGAGATCAACACCATCGGTTGGGGGTCGCTGGCGGCGGTGCTGCTGCTGGTGTGGCTGGCATTCCGCTCGCTGCGGCCGATCCTGCTGGTGGCTGCCTCGCTGCTGATCGGCTGTGGCGTGGCGCTGGCAGTGACCGTGCTGGTGTTTGGCAAGGTGCACGTGCTGACTCTGGTGTTTGGTGCGTCGCTGGTGGGCGTGGCCGAGGACTACGGCATTCACTGGTTCGCCTCGCGCCAGGCCGAGCCGGCCGATCGTCGCTGGAAACTGCTGCGGCATCTGCTGCCTGGCCTGTGGCTGGCCCTGCTGACCAGTGCGCTGGCCTACCTGGCATTGGGCCTGGCCCCGTTCCCGGGCCTGCGCCAGATGGCGCTGTTTTCTGTGGTGGGTCTGGCTGCCGCCTTCCTCACGGTGATCTTCTGGTTCCCGTGGCTGGATGGTGGCGAGATCCGCCAGACCCGCTTCTCGCAGTGGCTGGGCAACACGCTGGAGCGTTTCCCGCGCCTGCATGGCTGCCGCGCGGTGACGATGTTCGTGGTGATCACGCTGGCACTGTCTGCCATCGGCATCGCGCGCCTGCAGAGCAACGACGACCTGCGCAGCCTGCAGTCGTCGCCGCCGGCATTGATGGCGCAGCAGATCCGCCTGAGCCAGTTGCTGGGCATGCCCAGCCCGGCGCAGTTCTACCTGGTGCAGGGTGCCGATGCCGCGCAGCTGCTGCAGCGCGAAGAAGCGCTGACCGAACGCCTGCGTGTATTGGCCAACGACAAGCGCATTGGTGGCTATCGCGCGATCAGCGATTGGCTGCCGTCGCCGTCGCGCCAGCAGGCCGATGCCGCGCTGACCGCGAGGGTGGAACCCGGCGTGCTGTCGGCCGTGTCCGAGGCCGTGGGCGAGCCGCTGCAGCGACCGCAGTTCGCGGCCGCACCACTCAGCGCCGAAGCCTTCCTGGCCTCGCCGGCCTCGCAGCCGTTCCGTCACCTGTGGGTGGGTGAGGTCGGTGGGCAGATGATCAGCGTGGTGATGGTCGATGACCTGTCGCGCGCCGATGCGCTGGCCACCCTGCAGGGTGCGGCCGAAGGCCTGCCGGGCGTGCGCTGGGTGGACCGTACTGCCGACTTCTCCACGCTGCTGGGCCACTACCGCAAGCTGATGGGTGGGCTGCTGCTGGTCGGCATCGCGCTGGTGTTCGGCGCGCTGTGGCTGCGCTACCGCCGCCAGGCCTGGCGCGTGTTCGCGCCGACTCTGATTGCCGGTGCCTTGACCCTGGGCCTGCTGGGTCTGTTCGGCCAACCGCTGCAGCTGTTCAACGTACTGGCACTGATGCTGCTGCTGGGCATGGGCATCGACTACGGCATCTTCCTGATCGAGCACCGTGGCGATGCCAGCGCCTGGCTGGCAGTGTGCGTGGGCGCGGCCAGCACCTGGCTGTCGTTCGGCCTGCTGGGCCTGTCGCAGACCCCGGCGCTGCGCGCGTTCGGCCTGACCCTGCTGTTCGGCATCGGCCTGGTCTGGCTGATCTCGCCGCTGTTCCGGCCGCCGCCACATGACCTGCCGCCAGCTTGAACCTGTCTTCCGACTTCCTTCTTTCCACCTGATCGAGCAACAAGGACGCACCGATGAATACTGCTGTGGATGCTGTCGAACGTACTGAAATCCTGATCATCGGTGCGGGCCCGGCCGGCTCGGTGGCCGCGGCGATGCTGCGCCAGCAGGGCCGCCAGGTGCTGATGCTGGAGCGCCAGCAGTTCCCGCGCTTCTCGATCGGTGAAAGCCTGCTGCCGCAGAGCATGGAGTACATCGAGGCTGCCGGCCTGTTGCAGGACGTGGTCGAAGCGGGCTTCCAGCACAAGAACGGCGCCGCCTTCGTGCATGGCGAGGCGCGCACCGCGTTCGACTTCAGGAAGAAGTTCTCGCCGGGTTGGGGCACGACCTACCAGGTGCAGCGCGCCGACTTCGACAACGTGCTGGCGCGCGGCGCGGAGCGCATGGGCACCACGCTGCGCTTCGGCGATGAAGTGCTTGCGGTCGAGCCGGGCGAGCAGCCGGTGGTGACCGTGCGCCGCCCGGACGGCAGCGAGTACCGCATCGAGGCCGATTTCATCCTTGACGCATCAGGCTTCGCGCGCCTTCTGCCGCGCCTGCTGCAGCTCGAGTCGCCATCCAACTTCCCGGTGCGCGGCGCGATCTTCTGCCACGTGCGCGACAACATTCCGGCCGAAGCGGACTTCGATCGCAACAAGATCCTGATCACCACCCATCCCGAGCACATCGACGTCTGGTACTGGACGATCCCGTTCTCCAACGGCTGCTGCTCGCTGGGTGTGGTCGCCGAGCCGTCGTTCTTCGAACGCTACGAAGGCGACGACCTGCAGAAGCTGCAGGCCATCGTCGGCGAGGACCCCAACCTGACCCGGCTGCTGGCCAACGCCGAATGGGCGGTGCTGCCGGTGCGCCGCATCACCGGTTACTCGGCCAATGTCAGCTCGTTGTGGGGCCCGGGCTACGCCCTGCTGGGCAATGCCGGCGAGTTCCTTGACCCGGTGTTCTCCTCCGGCGTCACCATCGCCTTCAAGTCCGCGCAGCTGGCCAGCGAATGCCTGGCGCGCCGCTATGCCGGCGAAACCGTCGACTGGGAAGCTGAATTCTCGATCCCGCTGCGTGCCGGCGTGAAGACCTTCCGCCGCTTCGTTGAAAGCTGGTACGAGGGCGGCTTCCAGAAGATCATCTACCACCCGCAGCAGCAGCCCGAAGTACGCGACATGATCAGTTCCATCCTGGCCGGCTACGCCTGGGACACCAACAACCCGTATGTGGCCGACGAAAGCGGCCGCCGCATGCGCGTGCTGGAGCAGCTGTGCAGCGCCTGATCGCCCGTACCGCGGCCGTGCTGCTGTGCCTGCTGCTGGCCGCCTGTGCCGGCCGCATGCCCAAGCCATTGGTGGAGCTGCCGCCGCTGCGCCTGTCACCGGCCAGCCTGCCGGCGCCGCTGGCATTGCAGCAGCAGCTGCATTTCCGTTTCGGTACGCATGAGCGCGACCTGGATGCTCTGCTGGAAGCCGATGCGCAGCAGGTGCAGCTGGCGGTGCAGGCGATGGGCCAGACCGGCGTGCGCCTGCAGTGGGACGGCCAGCAGCTGACCCAGCAGCGCGCGCCGTGGCTGCCGCCGCAGGTACGTGCCGAGCGTGTGCTGGATGACCTGCAGTTCGCGCTGTGGCCGACCGCGGCCATTGCCGCCGCGTTGCCGGCCGGTTGGCAGGTGAGCGATGACGGCCGGCAGCGCAGCCTGTCGCGCGACGGCACGGTGTGGCTGCAGCTGCAGCGCCTGGACGATGGCAGCGTGCAGTTGGACAACCGCGCCGAAGGCTACGCCCTGCGCATCGAATCGATCGACATGGCCGGGCAGGACCGATGAGTGCACCGATCTACCTGAACGACCTGGGCGTGGTCTGTGCGCTCGGCGATGGCCGCGCCGCGGTCGCGTCGGCGATGTTCGCCGATGTGCCGGGCGGGCTCAGCGACAACGACAGCCTGCTGCCGGGGCGTACCCTGGCGCTGGGAGAGGTGCGCACGCCGCTGCCGGCGCTGGAGGACCTGCCGGTGGCCCTGCGCGGGCGCAACAACGCCCTGCTGGACGTGGCACTGGCGCAGATCGCACCAGCGGTGGCCGCCGCGATCGCCCGCCATGGTGCCGAGCGTGTGGCGGTGGTGCTGGGCACCAGCACCTCGGGCATTGGTGAATCCGAGCAGGCCCTGCGCAGCCACGCCGAACAGGGCCGGTGGCCGCAGGGCTTCGATTACGCCCAGCAGGAAATGGGCACCGCCGCGCAGTTCGTGCGCCAGCGCAGTGGTGCACACGGGCCGGCATGGACCCTGTCCACCGCCTGCTCGTCCAGCGCCAAGGCGCTGATGTCGGCCGCGCGCATGCTGCGCGCCGGCATCGTCGATGCAGTGATTGCCGGCGGTGCCGATTCGCTGTGCCGCTTCACCGTGGCCGGCTTCAGCGCGTTGGAATCGGTGTCGGCCCTGCGCTGCAATCCGTTCTCGCAGCACCGGGCCGGCATCAACATCGGCGAGGGCGCCGCGCTGTTCCTGCTTACCCGCGAGCCGGGTCCGGTGTGCCTGGCCGGGTGGGGCGAATCGGCCGATGCCCATCACATGTCCGCCCCCGATCCGCAGGGGATGGGGGCCATCGACGCCCTGCAGCAGGCGCTGCTGCGCGCCGGCTGGGGCGCCGACGAAGTGGATTACGTGAACCTGCATGGCACCGCCACCGGGCACAACGATGCGATGGAAAGCCTGGCGGTCTCGCAGGTGCTGGGCAACGGCGTGCCGGCCAGTTCGACCAAGCCGCTGACCGGCCATACGCTGGGTGCCTCGGGCGCGATCGAGGCGGCGCTGTGCTGGATCCTGCTGGCCGAGAACCCACAGCAGCAGCTGCCGCCGCACTGGTGGGACGGCGTGCCCGACCCCGCACTGCCGGTGCTGCCGCTGGTCGCGCCGGGCTCCTGCCTGGCGCAGGCGCCGCGGCGGGTGCTGAGCAATTCGTTCGCCTTCGGCGGCAGCAATGCCGTGCTGGCACTGGAGCGTCGATGAACACGCTGTACGCGATCGAGGACGTGGTGCCGCACCGCCAGGACATGTGCCTGCTGGAGCGCATCACGCAGTGGGACCAGGACACCCTCGAGGCTGAACTGGTGGTGCCCGAATCCGGCCTGTTCGTGGAGAACGGCGAAGTGCCGGCGTGGGTCGGCATCGAATACATGGCGCAGGCCATCGCGGCCTGGGCCGGCTGCCGCGCGCGTGCGGCCGGCAAGCCGCCGCAGCTGGGCTTCCTGCTCGGCAGCCGCCGCTACAGCAGCGCGCGCAGCAGCTTCCCCAGCGGTTCGCGGCTGCGCGTACAGGCGCGCTGCGAGCTGTTGGGTGACAATGGATTGGGGATGTTCGCCTGCCGCATCCTGGCGGGCGAGGACGAATGGGCGACAGCCAACGTGTCGGTGTTCGAACCGGCCGACGCGATGGCCTATCTGGAGAGTGGACAGGCATGACAGGGAATCGAAGCGTGCTGGTGACCGGCGCCAGCCGGGGTATCGGCCGGGCCATCGCGCTGCGCATCGCGCGCGACGGCTTCGACGTGGTGGTGCATTGCCGCAGCCGCGTGGAAGAGGCACAGGCCGTGATGGCCGAGATCCAGGCCTTGGGCCAGCAGGCCCGCGTGCTGGCGTTCGACGTAGCCGACCGCGAGGCCGCACGCGCCGCGCTGGAGGCCGATGTCGAAGCGCACGGCGCGTACTACGGCGTGGTCTGCAATGCCGGTATTGCCCGTGATGGCGCCTTCCCGGCACTGTCGGCGGAGGATTGGGACCAGGTCATCCACACCAACCTGGATGGCTTCTACAACGTGCTGCATCCGCTGATCATGCCGATGGTGCGGCGGCGCAAGCCGGGCCGCATCGTCACCCTGTCGTCGGTGTCCGGGCTGGCCGGCAACCGCGGCCAGGTCAACTACAGTGCCGCCAAGGCCGGCATCATCGGTGCCACCAAGGCGCTGGCACTGGAACTGGCCAGCCGCCGGATCACCGTCAACTGCGTGGCCCCGGGCCTGATCGGGACCGAAATGCTCAACGATGAAGTGATCGAACACGCGCTCAAGCTGATTCCCGCCGGCCGCGTCGGTCATCCCGACGAAGTGGCGGCCACGGTGGCGTTCCTGCTGTCCGAGCCGGCCGGCTACATCACCCGCCAGGTGATCTCGGTGAACGGAGGCATGCTCTGATGGCTGCCGATCGTCGCGTGGTGGTCACCGGTGCGGCCGCCATCAGTCCGCTCGGCCACGACTGGCCCACCATCGAAGCGCACCTGCGCAGCTGCCGCAATGCCGTGCGCACGATGCCCGAATGGGATGTCTACGCTGGCCTGAACACCAAGCTGGCCGCGCCGGCGCAGGACTTCGAGCTGCCGCCGAACTACAACCGCAAGACCACCCGCTCGATGGGCAAGGTCGCAATCATGTCGGTGCGCGCCACCGAGGTGGCACTGCGCGAGGCTGGCCTGCACGAGCACCCGGTGCTGCGCAGTGGCCGCACCGGCGTGGCCTACGGCTCGTCCTCGGGCAGCCACGAGGCCACCGGTGAATTCGGCCGCATGCTCAACGAATTCACCACCGACGGCATCAGTGCCACCACCTACCTGAAGATGATGAGCCACACCGCGCCGGTCAACATCGGTGTGTTCTTTGGTTTGTCCGGGCGCGTCTACACCACCTCCAGTGCCTGCACCTCGGGCAGCCAGGGCGTGGGCGCGGCCTACGAAGCGATCCGCAGCGGCAAGCAGACGGTGATGGTGGCCGGCGGTGCAGAGCAGCTCGATGCCACTGCCGCGGCGGTGTTCGACACCCTGTTCGCCACCAGCGTGCGCAATGATGCGCCGCAGACCACGCCGCGCCCGTTCGATGCCGGCCGTGATGGCCTGGTGCTGGGCGAGGGTGCCTGCACGCTGATCCTGGAAGACCTGGAGCACGCGCAGGCACGTGGCGCCACCATCCTTGCCGAGGTGGTCGGCTACGGCACCAACAGCGATGGCCAGCACGTCACCCAGCCCAGTGCCGACACCATGGCCCAGGCCATGCGCCTGGCGCTGGAGGATGCCGGCCTGGACGCGGCACAGATCGACTACGTCAACGCCCACGGCACCGCCACCGATCACGGCGACATCGCCGAGACCCAGGCCACCGCGCAGGTGTTCGGCAGCCGCATGCCGATCAGCTCGCTGAAGAGCTACGTCGGCCACATGCTGGGTGCCTGCGGTGCGTTCGAGGCCTGGATGAGCATCGAGATGATGCGCGCCGGCTGGTTCGCGCCCACCCTGAACCTGGCCGAGGTCGATCCACGCTGTGGCCAGCTCGACTTCATCACCGGCCAAGGCCGCGAACTGCAGGCCGAGTACGTGATGAGCAACAACTTCGCCTTCGGCGGCATCAACACCTCGCTGGTGTTCCGCCGCTGGCGCGAGTGATCCACCGCCCCACCGCCGCTGTTCCCGCAACCTACCCGCACCCTCGACAAGGAGATGTTCCGATGCGCCGCACCCTGATGATCGCCACGGCCACCGCACTGCTGGCCCTGGCCTCCACCGCTTCTGCCCGCGATACCCGCGTGGAGCAGTCCCTGCAGGAACTGGTCAGTTCGCAGGCTGCCAAGGACGCCGGCATCGACGGCAGCGTCCGCTTCTACCTGGCCGGCCAGCCGGTCAGCGTGCAGCAGCGCCTGGGCGAAGACGTGACCAACAAGAAGACCAACGCCGCCAACAAGAGCGATGCCGAGGCCTGCCGCTGGGTCGCGCTGTCGGCGCTGCGCGCGCTGCAGGACGGTGCCAAGTCGCGCGGCGCCAACGCCGTGGTCGACATCGTCAGCTACTACAAGAAGAACGAGTTCAAGAGCAGCACCAACTACGAATGCTATGCCGGTGCGATCCTCGCCGGTGTCGCGCTGAAGGGCACCTACGCCAAGGTCAAGTAAGCGCCCGTGTGGCGGCGGCGTTGGCTGAACGCCGCCGCCACATTGCTGAATCCCGCCGGGGAAACGCCGCCGATCACGCCGCCATCGTCGGCTGACGGCTTTCCCCGGTGTCGGCTTTCCGACACAATCATGGCTCTTCCCGGGTTATCGTCCCGCGGACATGCACGCCTACGTCTATAAAAGCCAACTCAAGCCGGATACCTACGTCTACGTTCCCCGTCGCGATGATTTCAGCGCGCTGCCTGCGCCGCTGCTCACCTCGCTGGGGACGCTCGCCTTCGTCCTGGACGTGGCGCTGGATGCCCAGCGCCGCCTGGCCCAGGCCGATCCGGACAAGGTCCGCAGCGAAATGAGCGAGCGCGGGTTCTACCTGCAGGTGCCGCCATCGGTGGCCAGCCTGATGCCGCGCCACTATGACTGACACGTCCCGTCCGCGCGCCCTGTCGATCGCCTTCGCCGTGGGTGCCGTACTGGCGCTGGGCGCCGCCGTGGGCGGCGTTCCGGGCGCCATCCTTGCGGCACTGGCGCAGCCGGCGTTCGCGCTGGGTGTGTCGTGGTGGCGTCGCAGCCGAGCGCTGCTGCCGCTGAAGATCGTCGCGCGCCAGGACCTGCCGGCGCTGCTGGCGTTGTGGACGGCAGCGCCGCTGTTGCTGGCGCTGCTGCTGGCCTGGCCGCTGGCGGCGCTGCGCGACAGCGGCAGCCTGGCTGCGGTGCTGGGCCTGAGCGTGCTGGTCAGTGCCGGCCTGCTGGCGGCCTGGCGCACCTGGCCGCTGTGGAACGATGTCGAACGCCTGGATGGCAATCTCGCCCAGCATTGGCAGGCGCTGGCCGGACGCGACCTGACCGCCTGGCGCGGTCTCGGTGTCGCCGCGCTGGTGATCGCGCTGGCCGCGCTGGTGGTGCTGCCGGCCTGGCCGGGCCTGTTGCCGGAAGGCGCGCGCTGGCCCGCCACGCTGGCAGTGCTGGTGCTGTCGCCGCTGCTGCACCTGTTGTTGCAACGGGTGGCACCGGCGCCGTTGGTGTCACTGCGTGCGAGCCCGTTGGCCACCGCCAGCAACGAGCACGAACCGATGTTCGCCGCCGCAGTCGAAACCACGCCGCTGGAGGCGATGGCGCCGCAGGAACTGACTCCGGCGCTGTATGAAGCCGCCCGCCATGGCCGCATCGACCGGGGCCTGCAGTTGCTGCAGGCCGGTGCCGATCCGTATGCGCTGCCGGACCCGAACTGGCGCGACCAGCGCAGCCTGGCGGTGCTGGCGGCGGTGCTGCCGGACCTGCGCCTGCTGCGCGAACTGATCGCCCGCGGCGTCGATGTGAATGCGCCGCACCGGGGCATGACCCCGCTGCTGGCCGCCACCCGCGACAGCTGGCACGGCCGCCCCGAAGCGGTGATGACCCTGCTCGCCAACGGTGCCGATTCGCGTGCCATCGACAGCGATGGCAACACCCCGCTGCACCATGCGGCGCGCAGTTCCGACCCGGGCGTGGCCGCGCTGCTGCGCGATGCCGCCGCCGAAGTCGACGCGCTGAACAACGAGGGCTGGTCGCCGCTGGCCGTGGCCTGCCAGGTCGGCAACTGGCGCCTGGCCCGCTTCCTGCTCGAACGCGGTGCGCGCAGCGAACCGGCCGAAGGCACCCCGGTGTTGCTGGCCGCGGCCGCCACCGAAGACGACGATCCGGCCGGCGTGCAGCTGCTGCTCAAGCACAAGGCGCGGGCTGACGCGCGTGATCGCCAGCGCCGCAGCGCGCTGCATGAGGCCGCACTGGCTGGCCACGTCGAGATCATCGGCGTGCTGCTGGGTGCCGGTGCCAATCTGGAAGCGCGCGATGCGCTGGGCCGTACGCCGTGGCTGGAAGCGGCCCGTGCCGGTCGCGCTGCCGTGGTCGAGCATCTGCTGCCGCACAAGCCGGATCTGGTTGCGGTGGACGGCGAAGGCCGCAATGCGGTGCAGCTGGCGGCGATGGCCGAGGATGTCTCGCCATTGCTGATCAAGCGTCTGGTCGAGCTGGGCATCGCCGCCGACGCCACCGATCCGGTTGGCCGCCGTGCGGTGGACTACGCCGCCGAAGCCGGTCGCTGGGCGATTGTGGCCCTGCTGGACCCGTCCTATCCGTTGCCGGCCGCCGTCAGTGATGGCCTGGCCGAGCGCGGCGAAGCCGCCAGCGCCAGTGGCCTGCTGCCGGACCGTCCGCCGCTGACCCTGCTGCGCGAAGCGCTGGGCTTCGGCAACACCGATGGCATGGCCGCGCTGGCCAAGCTGTGCCAGCCGGAAGAACTGGGTGGCCTGCTGCTCGATCCGGAACTGGCACTGGAGCCGCGTGCGGTCGATTGGCTGCTGGGCCACGGCGCCGATCCCTACGTGCGTGACGCCTGCTCCGACACGCCTATGTTCGCGCTGCTGTCGCGCGGCATCGATGCGGTGCCGGCGCTGCAGGTCATGCTGCAGCGCGGCCTGTCGCCGGCCGGACGCGGTGGCCTGGCGCGCTTCCTTGCCGCCTGCGCACAGCACGATCAGGCCGCCCGCGGCCTGGAGCAGCTGGCGCTGGAACTGCTGGAACGTGGTGCCGATCCGTTCGCGGCCTCGCCGGCGGGTGACCCGCCGTTGTCGCTGGCAGTGCGCCTGGGCTGGCTGCGCCTGCAGCAGGCCCTGCTCAAGGCCGGTGTCGATCGTGAAGCGCGTGACAGCCATGGCATGACCGCATTGCATCTGGCCACCGCATTGGCCCGCGAAGGCGCGCTGAAGCTGCTGGTGCAGCACGGTGCCTCGCCGGAAGCACGTGCCGCCGACGGCCAGACGCCGCTGGGCGTGGCGCTGTCGATCGGTCGCCGTGACCTGGCCGACTGGCTCGACTGGCGGGTGTGGCCGTTGCCGCGCCGCACCCTGCGCGAGGCCGATCTGCCGGCCGCTGCGATGGCCGGTGACGTCGATGCGGTGCGCCGCCTGATCGATCTGGGATTTGCCGTCGACGCAGTCGACGCACAGGGCTGCACCGCGCTGCTGCGTGCGGCCGGTGGTGGCCATCTGGCAGTAACCGACCTGCTGCTGGCACGCGGCGCCGATCCGCAGCACGCCGCTGCCAGTGGTGCGACGCCGCTGTCGGCGGCGGTCAGCATGCGCCAGGTGGACATCGTTTCGGCCCTGCTCGACGCCGGTGCCAAGCTGGAACACCGCCTGCCGGGCGGCGTGACCGTGCTGATGCTGGCCTCGGCGCTGGGCCTGCCGGACATCGTCGCGCGCCTGCTCACCGCCGGTGCCGACGTGCATGCCGGTGACGCGCAGCAGCTGGGCCCGCTGCACTGTGCCGCGCTGTACGGTTTCAGTGCCCGCGACCGCTCGCGCCTGCTGGCCCTGCTCGACACCCTGCTGCTGGCCGGTGCCGAACCGGACCAGGCCGCCGCCGGTTCGGTCACGCCGCTGCTGCTGCTGCTGGGTGCGCGTGCCGAGCCGGGTACCGCCTGCGACGAACAGGTGGTGATGGCCGCGGTGGAGCGCCTGCTGGACGAGGACGTGAGCCTGGACGTGCGTGATCCGCGCGGCTTCGGCCCGCTGCATCTGGCCGCCCTGCATGGCCTGCCGTTGCTGGTGCAGCGCCTGCTGCGCGCCGGTGCCGATCCGGAAGTGCGCGACAGCCTCAACCGCAGCCCGCGCGAGATCGCGGTGATGCGCGGCTTCATCGACGTGGCCGGCGAGTTCGAACCGCGCGTGCCGGGCGTTTCGTCGATGGCGCGGTTCCTGCGCGACAACGGCTGATCCCTGGAAATGGTGCCGGCCAGCGGCCGGCACTACCGCAATCTGTGGTGGGTGCCGACCGTTGGTCGGCACGCCTACTTGTCGTCGCTCTCCGCGTCGGCCTCGAACAGGTGCATCAGGTCGTTGCGTGCATCGCGCGAGGTCTGGATCACCGCGGCCTCGTCGTCGTAGACCAGGTACTGGTCGCGCAGCAGCTGCTCGTCGTGCTCACGGAAGCGCTGCACGTGGCGTTCGGCCACTTCAGGTGCAACACCCAATGCAGTCAGCACGCGCCCGCTCATTTCCAGGCTGGTGCCGAACACTTCGCGGAACGGTTCGGCCGACATGTCCATCAGGCGCCACGCGTGCTGGCGGTTGCGTGCGCGCGCCAGCACCTTCGCGTCCGGATACAGCCGGCGCACCATGCGCACCGCACGCAGGTTGGTCTCCGGGTCGTCCACGGTGATCACGAACACATCGATGTGCTCGCCGCCGGCCGCGCGCAGCATCTCCGGCCGGGTCGGGTCGCCGTAGTACAGCTGGTTGCCGAAGCGGCGCAGGTCGGCCACGGTGTCCGGGTTCGCCTCCAGCGCCACGAACGGCACCTTCTGCGCGGTCAGCAGGCGCGCGATCACCTGGCCGAAGCGGCCCATGCCGGCGATCAGCACCTTGGGCCGGTTGTCCGGCGCCACCTTGTCGGCCTCGGCTGCCTCGCGCGGCGTTGCCTTCTCCTGGCCGAGCAGCTTGAGCAGCGCGATCATCAGCAGTGGCGTGATCGCCATCGACAGGCCGACGATCGCCACCAGGCGGTCATGGTTGGCGTTGCCCAGCAGGTGCGCGCGCTGCGCTTCGTTGAACACCACGAAGGCGAACTCGCCGCCCAGCCACAGCACGCTGCCCAGTAGCAGCGAGTGCCGTGAACTGAGCTTTGCGATGCGCCCGATCACGTACAGCAGGCTGAATTTGACCACCAGCAGGATCGCCACGCCGGCGGCGATCAGCCACGGCTCGGCAACGATGCGGTCGAGGTCGATGCCCATGCCCACCGCAATGAAGAACAGGCCCAGCAGCAGCCCCTTGAACGGCTCGATCTGCGCTTCCAGTTCGTGCCGGAACTCCGAATCGGACAGCAGCACGCCGGCCAGGAACGCGCCCAGGCTGGGGCTGAGGCCGGCCTCCTGCATGAACCAGGCGGTGCCCAGCACCACCAGCAGTGCGGTCGCGGTGAATACTTCCGGGCTGCGGGTACGCGCGATGATGCCGAACACCTTGCGCAGCACCGGTCGCCCGCACAGGATCACCACCGCCAGCGCGCCGAGGGCAACGGCGGCGTCTTCCCAGCGCAGGGTCTCGTTCTTTACCCCGCCCAGCAGCGGGATGGCCGCCAGCAGCGGAATCGCGATCAGGTCCTGGAACAGCAGGATGGCGAACCCGAGCCGGCCATGGTCGCTGTTGATCGCCTTGTGTTCTGACAGCAGCTGCAGGCCGACCGCGGTGGATGACAGCGCCAGCGCCACGCCCACCACCAGTGCGCTCTTCCATTGGAAATGGTCGAGCAGCAGCAGGCCGCCCAGCACCAGCCCGGACAGCGCCACCTGTGCCGCACCGGCACCAAACACCGAGCGCCGCATCACCTTCAGGCGTGCCGGCGACAGCTCCAGCCCGATCACGAACAGCAGCATCACCACACCGATTTCGGCGGCGCCGAGGATGCGGTCGGCATCCTGCACGAAGCCCAGCCCGTCCGGGCCCAGCACTACGCCGGCCGCCAGATAGCCCAGCACCGCACCGAAGCCGAATTTCTTGAACACCGGCACGGCGATGACCGCCGCCAGCAGCAGCACCAGGGCCAGTTCCAGACCACCGCTATGCATGGGAGTACTTGGTCATCGGGGAAGCCCGCGGTGTGTCCGTTCGGGTGGGGGAAGGGGGAGGCGAGTGCCACCGCGTCATTATGCGCGCCGGCCTGTGTATGCACGAGAACAACCTGCCGGGCAGGCGCCCTGCGCAAGGCTGCCGGGTTGACCTGCATGGCCCACGGGTCCAGACTGCCCGCCGCTGGCGGCGCGTCCTCCAGCACACGCATCCCGGAGTCCCCAACCCATGTCCAGCGACAGTAGAAGTCGACCTCGTTCGACGCCAGCGATGGCCACCGCCTGACATCGGGACGGTTTGCCTGCGTTGGCGTTGCGCGAGGTCGCACCCCCACAAGGCAAAACCGATGAACCAGAAGCAATTGCTGCGCTCGGTGGCCGATGCCGCCGCACTGGCCGCACCGCTGGCGAACTACAACACCGCCGACGCGGTGGAATTCCTCAATACGCTGGAACTGACCCGCGCCGCGGAAACGCTGGCGGCGCTGCCGTTGCCGCGTGCAGTGAAGATGCTCGAAGCGCCGGAGCTGCACCGCAGTGGCGAACTGGTGGCCGCGCTGCCGCCGGCGCGGGCTGCGGCGCTGCTGGGCCTGATGGCCGATGACCGCGCCACCGACATCGTCCACGAGCTGGATGAGGAAGAACGCGCGCGGCTGATCCCGCTGCTGGGCACCGACGCCCGCCAGGCCATCCAGAAGCTGCTCAGCTACCCACCGAACACTGCCGGTGCGCTGATGACCACCGAGTACGTGGCGGTGCCTGCCAGCTGGACGGTGGCGCAGACCCTGCAGCACATCCGCCAGGTCGAGCGCACCCGCGAGACGGTGTACGCGATCTACGTGCTGGACCCAGCCAGCCAGCAGCTGCAGCAGGTAGTGACCATGCGCCGGCTGATCACCGGCCTGCCCGAGGAATCGATCCTGGATGTGGCCCAGGTCAATCCGCCGGTGACCGTGGATGCGCTGATGGACCAGGAGGAAGTGGCGCGGCTGATCCGCCGCCACGACCTGCTGGCGATCCCGGTGGTCGACGACCAGCAGCAGATGCTTGGCATCGTCACCGTGGACGACGTGCTCGATGCGCTGATCGAGGAATCCACCGAAGACGCGCACAAGTTCGGCGGCATGGAAGCGCTGGACAAGCCGTACATGCAGATCGGCTTCTTCGAGATGCTGCGCAAACGCGCCGGCTGGCTGAGCGTGCTGTTCCTGGGTGAGATGCTGACCGCGAGCGCGATGCAGCACTACGAGGATGAACTGGCGCGCGCCGTGGTGCTGACCCTGTTCATTCCGCTGATCATGAGTTCGGGCGGCAACTCCGGCTCGCAGGCCACCTCGCTGCTGATCCGCAGCCTGGCACTGCGCGAACTGCGCCTGCGTGACTGGTGGAAGGTGGCCCTGCGCGAAGTGCCCACCGGCATGGTGCTGGGCGCGATCCTTGGCTGCCTGGCCATCGTGCGTATCGTTATCTGGCAGCTGGGCGGCCTGCACGACTACGGCGAGCACTGGATCCTGCTGGCGATCACCATCGGCGCCGCTCTGGTCGGCATCGTCACCTTCGGCTCGCTGTCCGGCTCGATGCTGCCCTTCATCCTGAAACGGCTCGGCTTCGACCCGGCCAGCGCTTCGGCGCCGTTCGTGGCCACCCTGGTGGACGTGACCGGCCTGGTGATCTACTTCAGCATCGCCGCGATGATCCTGCACGGCACGCTGCTGTAGGCCGGAACCACCGTGCTCCGGCAGGTGCCGACCTTGGTCGGCATGCAGAACAAAAAGGGGACGGAGGGGATTAAGTCGTTCAAGGCACATGAGGCACAAACGACTTAATCCCCTCCGTCCCCTTTTTTGGGTACCGTAGGCGCATGAGTACCTACCACCTGCAGTCCGTGTTCCGTCCGCAGTCGGTCGCGGTGATCGGCGGCAGTCCGCGTGAGCGTTCGGCCGGGCGCGCGGTGATGCGCAACCTGCGTGGCACTGGCTTCCCCGGCAAGGTGGCCTGGATCAACCCGCGGCATGCCGAGATCGATGGCATCCGCACGATCAAGCGGTTGAAGGATCTGGACTGGGTACCGGACCTGGTCGTCATCACCGCACCGGCGGCGATCGTGCCGCAGGTAGTGCGTACCGCCGCCGAACGCGGCGTGCAGGCCGCGATCATCCTCACCGCGCACTTGGGCGAAGGCCCGGGCTCGTTGTCGGAACAGGTGGAAACGGTGGCGCGCAAGCACGGCCTGCGCATCCTTGGCCCGCACTGCCTGGGCGTGATCGCACCGCATGCGCGGCTCAATGCCAGCATCGCCGCGCACTTCCCGCAGGCCGGTGACCTCGCGCTGATCTCCGAATCCTCGGCGATTGCGGCGGCGCTGGTGGAATGGGGTGTGGCGCGCTCGGTCGGCTTCTCCGCCGTGGTCTCGCTGGGCGACACGATGGACGTCGACTTCGGCGACCTGCTCGACTACTTCGCCACCGACTACCGTACCCGCGCCATCCTGCTCTACGTCGAGCAGATCAAGGATGCGCGCAAGTTCATGTCGGCCGCGCGTGCCGCCGCGCGTGCCAAGCCGGTGGTGGTGGTGAAGTCCGGCCGTGCCGAGCGCGTGCAGCCGGGCAGCCGCGATACCCATGTGCAGGCCCTGGCCCGCGCCGATGATGTGTACGGTGCTGCCTTCAACCGCGCCGGCCTGCTGCGCGTGGGGGCGCTGGACGAGCTGTTCACCGCCGCCGAATCGCTGGGTCGGTTGGGGACGTTCCCCGGTCGCCGCCTGGCCATCCTCAGCAACGGTGGTGGCGTGGGTCGCCTTGCGGTGGACCAGCTGATCGCATTGCGTGGCACGCTGGCCAACCTGTCCGACAGCACCATCGAGAAACTCGACGCGGTGCTGCCGCAGGGCTGGTCGCGCAGCAATCCGGTGGACATCGTGGTTGACGCTGATGGTGACCGCTATGCCGCAGCCATCGAAGCGCTGCTGGCCGACAACGAGAATGACGCGGTGATGGTGGTGAACGTGCCGACCGCGTTCACCTCATCGGCGGACGCCGCGCAAGCGCTCACCCGCACGCTGGGCCTGCGCCCGCGCCATCACCGCGACAAGCCGGTATTCGCGGTGTGGCTGGGCAACGATGACCAGGCAACCGCCACGCTCAACGCGGCGCGGGTGCCGACCTATCCGACCGAGGCGGAGGCAGTACGTGGCTTCCAGCACCTGGTGCGCTACCGCGAAGCGCAGAACGCGTTGATGGAAACGCCGCCCAGCCTGCCGCAGGATTTCAGTGTCGACACGGCCGCCGCGCGCGCACTGGTCGATGCCGCCCTGGCCAACGGCCAGCAGTGGCTGGACCCGCTGGCCACCCATGAACTGCTCAAGGCCTATGGCATTCCCTCCGCACCTGTGATGCATGCGCGCGATGCGCACGAGGCGATGGACCTGGCGCAGCCGCTGCTGGAGCGCGGTGCCACGGTCGCACTGAAGGTTCTCTCGCCGGATATTCCGCACAAGTCGGAAGTGGATGGCGTGCGCCTCAACCTGTCCACGCTGCCTGCGGTGCAGAGCGCGGCCAACGCGATCCTGTCGCGCGCACGCCAGCTGCGGCCGGATGCACGCATCGATGGCCTGCTGGTACAGCCGACCATCGTCCGCCCGAAGGCGCGCGAACTGATCGTCGGCATCGCCGATGACGCGACGTTCGGCCCGGTGATCGTGGTCGGTCGCGGCGGCACTGCCGTCGAAGTGATCAACGACAAGGCACTGGCGCTGCCGCCGCTGGACCTGCGCCTGGCCCATGAGTTGATCGGCCAGACCCGCGCCTCGCGCATCCTCAAGGCTTACGGTGACGTGCCGGCGGCTGACGAGCGCGCACTGGCGCTGGCGCTGGTGAAGCTGGCACAACTGGCTGCCGATATCCCCGAGGTGCGCACGCTGGACATCAACCCGCTGCTGGTCGACGGCAAGGGCATCCTCGCCCTCGACGCCCGCGTGGCGGTGGCGCCGTCGCGCATCCTGCACAAGGGCCGCGGCCATCCGCGTTTCTCGGTGTTCCCGTACCCGAAGGAGTGGGAGCGCACCATCGAGCTGTCCGATGGCGGCCGTGCCTTCGTGCGCCCGGTGCGGCCGGAGGACGACGCACTGTTCCGTGCGTTCTTCGCCCGCGTCAGTGACGAGGATCTGCGCCTGCGTTTCTTCCAGTCGGTGAAGCACTTCAGCCACGAGTTCATCGCGCGCCTGACCCAGCTCGATTACGCGCGCTCGATCGCGCTGGTGGCGATCGAACCGCGCAGCGGCGAAATGCTGGGCGCGGTACGCCTGCACGCCGATGCCGATTACCACCGTGGCGAGTACGGCATCCTGATCCGTTCGGACCTGAAGGGCCACGGCATCGGCTGGCGGTTGATGGCGATCATGATCGAGTACGCCAAGTGGCTGGGCCTGGACGTGGTCGAAGGCCAGGTGCTGCGCGAGAACAGCACCATGCTGGCGATGTGCCAGAGCCTGGGCTTCAAGACCAAGCTGGACCCGGATGACCCGACGGTGATGATGGTGACCCTGCCGGTGCAGCAGGTCGAGGTGCCGGCACCGGACTTGTAGAGTCGAGATCCTATGTTCGTGGTCAAGCCTGCTGGAAGCAGGCTTGACCCACCTTCAGCATGGCCGGATCGAAGTCCCGGCCGCTTTTGAAGACACCCCAGGCGATCCTGGCCAGCTTTCTGGCCAGGATGTTGAAGACGGCGGTGCTGGGGTGACCGCGTTTTGACAGCTCGTCGTAGAGCGGTTGCCCCCGACGACACCGCTTGAGCCCCATGGCGGCCATGTAGAGCATCTGGCGCAGCACTGGCGCGCCCTGTTTGGACAGCCGACGCCGTCCCGTTCTGCCGCCAGACTCGTTGGGCCGGGGATCCAGGCCCGTGTAGGCGATCCACGCGTTGGCGTTGGCCAACGGCCAGCGCGTCATGTAGTAGATCAGGTGAGCGGCGACAGCGGGGCCGATACCAGGGATGGTCAACAGGCGCTTGTAGAGCGTGCCATGCTCTCCATCGCGACCCAAGCGCTGCAGTTCGCTTTCCAGCTCGGACAGCGTCCCAGCCAGAGCGCAGAACAGATCTGACAGCTCCCCGGGGGCACTTTTGCTTACCCCGAAGGATTGCTCCAGCCGCGCGCGTGTCTTTACCAGCGTCTGCCGCTTGCGCAGCAAATCGTGCATCTGCTGCTGCTCATCGGTACGCGGTACGTATTCACGCAGGCGATCGTTCTCCTTCTTCACGTATCGGGCGATCGCTTCGGCGTCCATGGCGTCCGTCTTGCCACGCGAGCCCGTCGCCCGGCCGTAGTGCTTGATCAGACGTGGATTGATCACATAGACAACGTGGCCTGCCTGGCCAGCCATCCGAGCCAACAACTCGTAGTACCGCCCCGTCGCCTCCATGCCAATCCGGCATCGCTGGGGCAAGGTGTTGAGCCACTGGGCTATGCCGGCCCGGGTGTTGGCGATCCTGTCGCCGGCCTTGCGGTCGGCCACTGCCGGTACGAACTCCTTGGAGTCCACGTCCACGCCAATATCGAGAGAATCAGACATTTGTACGGCTCCCAGCTATCTTTAAGGGGCTGGGGTGGTACCGCACCGACGTTAGCTTGCCTACATCGACGATCCCCTTTGGGGGCCGTACGATCCTTTATCGACGTTCGTGTGCGGGATGGGGATCGCTCGACTCGTCTGTCGGCTAGTATCCGCAGATGCATGCTTGACGGTCCCTCCACCCTGGCTCCTACATACCGCGTAGGAGCCGGGAGGAACATACAAGCTTGCTCGACTGTCGCCATCGGGAAGCAGTCGAGCAAGCTCGACTCTACGGCCAGGTTAGCGGAGGGGCTCCACCACCACCGCCGTGCCATAGCACAGCACCTCGGTCAGCCCGGTCATCACGTCGGTGGCGTCGTAGCGCATGCCGATGATGGCGTTGGCACCGAGCTGGCGCGCGTGCTTGACCATGTCGCGGTAGGTTTCCTCGCGGGCCTGCTCGCACAGTTCGGTGTAGATGGTGATGTTGCCGCCGAAGATCGTCTGGATGCCGCCCAGAAAGTTGCCGACGATCGAGCGCGAGCGCACGGTGATGCCGCGGACCACGCCCAGGTTGCGCACGACGCGATGGCCGGGCAGCTCGAAGGCGGTGGTGACCAGCGCATCGTCGAAGCGCAGCGCGGGCGGGGAAGGGGAGCCGCTGTTGTAGGGGTCTGCCATGGTCGCGTCCGTGTCGTTGCTTTCTGTAGAGTCGAGCCATGCTCGACTGGCTGTGGCGCAGTCGAGCATGGCTCGACTCTACAACGCAACCGCCCGTTGCGGCATGGCTCCGTCACCGTGATGGCGCGACAATACCCCCATGACCGACCGTATCCCCCTGTTGCTGCTACCCGGCCTGCTCAACGATGCCGAGCTGTGGCGCTCACAGTTGGCTGATCTTGCCGACATCGCCGATTGCACGGTGGGCGACCAGACTCGCGGCGAAACCCTGCAGGGCGTAGCCGAGGACGTGCTGGCGCAGGCGCCGGAGCGCTTTGCGCTGGCAGGTTTCTCGCTGGGCGGCTTCGTCGCTCAGCAGATCCTGCGCATCGCGCCCGAGCGCGTGCTGCAGCTGGCGCTGATCGATACCTCGATCCATGCCGATTCGCCGGAACGTGCCGAGCAGCGCCGCAGCCAACGTGCCAGCGTGCGCTTGCCGGGAAAATTCCACGGCTTCGGTGACGCGTTGATGCGCAGCTACATCGATGCCTCGCGGCTGGACGACTACGTGCTGGTGCAGCGTGTGCGCGACATGACCGCGCGGTTGGGCGCCGAAGTGTTCCTGCGCCAGAGCGCGCTGGAGCGCCGCGATGGCCACGATGTGCTGGCCGGCTACCGCGATCCGCTGCTGATCGTCTGCGGCGCAAACGATCGCATCACGCCGCTGGCGGTGAGCGAGGAGATGCATGCCCTGGTGCCGCACTCGCAGCTGGTGGTGGTGCCCGATTGCGGGCACCTGGCACCAATGGAGAAGCCGGACGAAGTGAGTGCGGCGATGCGTGGGTGGTTGCTGCAAGGCGAGGGATAGCTCTGCCTTTGGTAGGTGCCGACCCTGGTCGGCACGATGTGTCATCGACTGACCAGAGGCCAGTGCCGACCAAGGTCGGCACCTACGATTCCGATACGTAACCGCAGTTGGGATCAATCCCAGGCCGGGGCAATCCCTTCCGGATTCGCGAGGCGATGGCCGCGATCCAGCTTGGCGATCTGCGCCATGTCTTCGTCGGTCAGGCGCACGGCCGCTGCTTCCAGATTGGCTGCCAGGTTCTCGCGCTTGGTCGACGACGGAATGACCGAGAAGCCCTGCTGCAGCGCCCACGCCAGCGCAACCTGTGCCGGCGTAGCCTGGTGACGGCCGGCAATGGCCTGGATCACCGGGTCCTTCAGCACTTCGCCATAAGCCAGGCTCATGTAGGCGGTGATGTGGATGCCGTTGTCCTGCAGGAACTTCACCAGCAGGCGGTTCTGCAGGTACGGGTGGATCTCGATCTGGTTGGTGGCGATGGCTTCGGCGCCGAGGATCTCGATCGCCTTGCGGGTCTGCGCGATGGTGAAGTTGGAGATGCCGATCTCGCGGGTCAGCCCCTGCGCCTTGGCCTCGGCCAGTGCCGGCAGGTATTCCTCCATCGGCACGTCGACCTTGTCATTCGGCGACGGCCAGTGGATCAGCGCCAGGTCGACGCGGTCGGTGCGCAGCTTCTCCAGGCTGATGCGCAGGCTGGCCAGCAGCGCATCGCGCTTGAACTCGGTGATCCACACCTTGGTGGTCAGGTACAGATCATCACGCGGCACGCCCGACTCGGCGATGGCCTGGCCGACCTCGGCTTCGTTGCCGTAGATCTGCGCGGTATCGATGGCGCGGTAGCCGACCTCCAGCGCATTGCGCACCGAGTCGATCACGGTCTGGTCTTTGAGGCGGAAGGTGCCGAGACCGAAAGCGGGGACAGTCATGGGAAGCTCCAACGGGGGAAGGGAGTAGCAGAGGGAAGAGGGTAGGACAGGCACCGTATGCATGCCGGCAACGGTGCATTGCATGGATCAATGCGCGGTGGCGGCAATGCCGTCGGCGCGGTGGTCGACGCCATCGCGGCGGTCGAGGCGGCCACTGAGCACGGTCAGCGCGTAGGCCAGTACGACCACCAGCGCGCCCAGCCATGGGGTATGCATCAGGCCGATGTGCTCCACCACCAGGCCACCCAGCGAGGCGCCCATGGCGATGCCGACGTTGAACGCGGCAATGTTCAGGCCCGATGCCACGTCGGTGGCCTGCGGTGCATAGCGCTGCGCCTGCTTGACCACGTAGACCTGCAGGCCGGGCACGTTGCCGAATGCCACCGCACCCAGCGCCAGCACCGTCAGCAGCATCAACCAGGTGTTGTAGGCAGTGAACGTGAGCACGAACAGCACCAATGCCAGCAGTCCGAAGATGCGCTTCAGCGCGGGCACCGGACCCAAGCGGTCGGCCATGCGCCCGCCCCACAGGTTGCCGATCGCCACCGACACGCCGTACACCAGCAGCACCAGGCTCACGGCGTTGGCCGGCAGGCCGGTGACATCCTGCAGGATCGGCGCCAGATAGGTGAAGGCCAGGAAGGTGCCACCGTAGCCCAGCGCGGTCATCGCATAGACCAGCAGCAGGCGTGGCTGGCCGAGCACGGCAAGCTGCTGGCGGAGGCTCGCCGGCGCACTCTGCGGCAGGTTGCGCGGTACGAACAGCAGCGCGCCGATCAGGGCGACCACGCCGAGGCCGGCCACCGCCAGGAAGGTCGCGCGCCAGCCCAGATGCTGGCCGATGAAGGTGCCCAGCGGCACGCCGGTCACCAGCGCCACGGTCAGGCCGGTGAACATGATGGCGATCGCGCTGGCCGCCTTCTCCTTCGGCACCACGGCGGTGGCGATGATCGCGCCGATCGAGAAGAACACGCCGTGCGCCAGGCCGGTGAGGATGCGGGCGATGATCAGCGAGGTATACCCGGGTGCCATCCAGGCGACGACATTGCCGAGCGTGAACAACACCATCAGCGCCACCAGCAGTTGCTTGCGCGGTACGCGTCCGGTCAGCGCAGTCAGCACCGGCGCACCGATGGCCACACCCAGCGCGTACAGCGAGACCAGCAGGCCGGCCGAGGGCAGGCTGACCTGCAGGTCGCCGGCGATGGTCGGGATCAGGCCGACGATGACGAATTCGGTGGTGCCGATGGCAAAGGCACCGAGGGTCAACGCCAGCAGGGCGAGGGGAATGCCACGGATCATGACAGGGTCCAGCAGGAGGAAGAGGCTGTGCAGTCTGCGCCGCCGACCTTTGCTGAAAAACCGGTCTTCACGCCAATCACTATTGCCGTGCAGTCAATAATAGGGGCATGAAGACCACTCTCGATGAAATGCAGGCGTTCCTTTCGGTGATCGACAGCGGTTCGATCAGTGCTGCCGCCGAGCAGCTGGGGCAGACGCCCTCGGGTGTGAGCCGCGCGCTGGGGCGGCTGGAGGACAAGCTGGGGATCACCCTGCTGACCCGCACCACCCGCCGCCTGCACCTGACTGCCGAGGGCGAGGCGTTCCTGCGCCATGCGCGCGCGATCATCGATGCGGTGGAATCGGCCGAGGAACAGATGGCGGCGCGCCGCGAACGCCCGGCGGGGCGCCTGCGCGTGGATGCGGCGATGCCGTTCGTGCTGCACGTGATCGCGCCGCTGGTGGCCGGCTATCGCGCGCGTTACCCGGAAGTGCAGCTGGAACTGAACAGCTCCGACCGCTACATCGACCTGCTCGAACGGCGCACCGATCTGGCGATCCGGATCGGCCCGCTGGCCGACTCCACCCTGCATGCGCGGCTGCTGGGCCGCTGCCAGCTGCGGCTGGTGGCCAGCCCGGACTACCTGGCCAGGCACGGCGAACCGGCCAGCGTCGCCGCGCTGGGCCAGCACACGCTGGTCAGCTTCAACGAGCCGGAATCACTCAACCGTTGGCCGCTGCCCGGAGAGTCGGATGGGCTGCTGCTGGTGCGGCCGGATATCGCCGTGTCCAGTGGCGAGACGTTGCGCCGGCTGGCGGTGGAAGGTGTGGGCATCACCTGCCTGTCCGACTTCGTGACCGATCGCGACCGTGCTGCCGGCACCCTGGTGCCGGTGCTGGCGGCGCAGACGCTGGATGTGTACCAGCCGATCCATGCGGTGTATTACCGCAACACCGCCGTGTCGTCGCGGATCAGCTCGTTCGTGGATTACCTGGCCGACGCGATGGCGCAGAGCGACTACGTGCGCTGAGGTTGCCGGCCAGGGGCCGGCACTACCGCACGCGCCGGTGGGTGCGGCTGCTCTGGTGGGTGCGGACCGTTGGTCCGCACTGATCCTGCCGTCGCCCGACCAACGGTCGGGCGCTACCCATGTGGCGGCGGACGCTGCCGGCCAGCGGCCGGCACTACCGCACGCGCCGGTGGGCGCGGCCGCTCTGGTGGGTGCGGACCGTTGGTCCGCACTGATCCTGCCGTCGCCCGACCAACGGTCGGGCGCTACCCATGTGGCGGCGGACGCTGCCGGCCAGCGGCCGGCACATCGCACGGGTGGTACCGCCCGCTGGCCGGCAACCGGATCAATCAGGCCGCACGCGCCAACGCGTCCTTCGCCGCTGTTGTAGTCGACAGATCGAACACATCCACCGCGTCGATCAAGCGGTTCGCCTGTTGTTCCAGGCTGCGTGCGGCGGCACTGGCTTCCTCCACCAGTGCGGCGTTCTGCTGGGTGGTGCCATCCATCTGGATCACGGTCTGGCTGACCTGCTCGATACCCGCGCTCTGCTCCTGCGAGGCCGCGGAAATCTCGGCCATGATGTCGGTGACGCGCTGCACCGATGCCACGATCTCGGCCATGGTGTCACCGGCCTCGCGCACGCGCTGTGCACCGTGCCCGACCTGCTCAACCGAGGCTTCGATCAACGCCTTGATCTCCTTCGCGGCCGCGGCCGAGCGCTGCGCCAGCGTGCGTACTTCACTGGCGACCACCGCGAAGCCGCGGCCCTGCTCGCCGGCACGCGCGGCTTCCACTGCCGCGTTCAGCGCCAGGATGTTGGTCTGGAACGCGATGCCATCGATCACGCTGATGATCTCGGCGATCTGCCGCGACGAG
Organism: Stenotrophomonas sp. 86156_Sma; assembly: GCF_056481625.1. Classification (NCBI taxonomy): domain Bacteria; kingdom Pseudomonadati; phylum Pseudomonadota; class Gammaproteobacteria; order Lysobacterales; family Lysobacteraceae; genus Stenotrophomonas; species Stenotrophomonas sp. 86156_Sma. The sequence goes on along the minus strand of NZ_CM151157.1, from coordinate 4,870,184 downwards.
GTTTCGATCGCGCTCATCGTCGTCACCACCTGGCCGACCACGTTACCGCCCTGCGAGGCGACCGTGTGCGCGCCGATCGCCAGCTGGTTGGCCTGGCGTGCGTGCTCGGCGTTCTGGCGCACGGTGGAGGTCAGTTCTTCCATCGACGCGGCGGTTTCTTCCAGATTGGCCGCCTGCTGCTCGGTACGGCGCGACAGATCATTGTTGCCGGCGGCGATCTCTGCAGCCGCAGTGTGGATGTTGCCGGAGGCGTGCTTGATGTCGGTGACGATGGTCGCCAGCTGCGCGGCGGTGGTGTTGGCATCGCCGGCGATACGCGCGAACACGCCCTGGAAATCGCCATGCATGCGCGCGCCGAGGCGGCCATCGGCAATCGCGCGCAGCATGCTGGAGACCTCGCCGAGGTTCAGTTCGGTGGTCTGCATCAATCGGTTCAAGCCGTCGACCATCGCGCGGAAGTCATGCTCGAAGCGCGCGCTGTCGCCACGCTGGCTGAAGTCACCCCTGGCGGCGGCTTCGGCCAGGCGGCGGATCTCGCCATTGATCGTGCCCAGATTGGCCTTGGCGGTATCCAGTGCGTCGGTGATCACGGCCTTCTCGCCCGGCAGCCGCTCCATGTCCTGGCTGAGGTCGCCGATGGCGTAGCGCCCCATGATCGCGATCGCGCGCATCTTTACCTGGATGTGCGCATCGACCAGCGCGTTGCTGTCGGCCACCATCGTGCCGAACGCGCCGGGGAAGGCACTGGCATCCATGCGGTGGCTGATGGTGCCGGCTTCATGCGCCTGTGCCATCGTGGCCTGTGCATCGAGCACACCGCGCAGCGTGGACTGCACCGCCTGCATGGCCTGCGCGAGGCGACCGATCTCATCGCGGCTGCGCACCTGCACAACATGCTGCAGATCACCGGCGGCCACTGCACGCGCAGCGGCTTCCACCGCCAGCACCGGCTGCACCACCGCACGCCGCAGCCACCAGCCCAGGCCCATCAGCAGCAGCACGGCGGCCAGCACGGTCAGCGCCGCGCACAGCAGCAGCGTCTGCCGCGCCTGCTGCGAACGGGCCGCTACCGCCGCTTCGGCCACCTGCGTGGCGTGCGTACTCAACGCATCCAGCGCGGTTGCCACCGGGCGGTCCTTGCCGCGCACGAGGTTGTCGCCGGCGGCGGGATCGTAGCTGGCCTCGGCGAACGCCTGCAGCGCCGCGTGATAGTCCTGCTGCAGCTGCGCATGCAGGCCGATGAAGGCCTGCGCCAGTTCGCGCGTGCGTGCATCCGGGCTGCTGACCAGGCCCTTGGCCAGCTGCTCGACCAGACGACCCTCGCTGTCGAAGGCGTCCAGGTGGCGTTGGCGCAACGCGTCGTCGTGGCCGCGCAGCAGCACGTTCTTCCATTCCTGCACCTGGCCGCGGAACTCGCGCTGCAGGCGTTCGGCATCGCGGCTGTGCGCGACTTCGGGTGGAACCTCGGTGGACAACTTCAACCAGGCGGAGGCCAGGCCGGCCAGAGCACACAGCAGGACCACCGCCAGACCAACGGAAACCGCGCCGAGCAGCTTGGACTGCAGGCGCGGAGCACGGACAGACGCATTCATGGGGAAGGACTCTCGGGAAGGGGCACTGCGGTATCGACCCGATGCGCACACCCTGAAGTGAGATGCGCATCACATTCGCGTTTCGTTTAGTGATGTGAAGGAGATGTTTCATAGGACAGATGTGTCCATATGGAACGAAAGCAGACCCTCGACAGAGGAATTAAATGTAACTAATGTTGTTACATGAAATCCGCGAACCCACTCTCCGACGCCCTGCACGTGATGGCGCATCTGGTCGGCCATGCCGCCCCGCGCACGTCCGAACAGCTGGCGTCGTGCCTGCCGACCCATCCGGTGGTGATCCGTCGTCTGCTGGCACAGCTGCACAAGGCCGGCCTGGTGCGCAGCACCCGTGGTCACGGCGGCGGCAGCCTGCTGGCACGCGATGCCGCGGCGATCACCCTGCATGACATCTATCTGGCGGTGGGAGCACCGCCGCTGGTCCAGGTCGGCGCTCGCGATTCCGGCGGTGGCTGCCCGATCCAGCAGCTGGTCAACAGCGCCCTGCTCGAAGGCGCGCGCGAGGCGCAGCGGCTGCTTGAGCAGCGCCTGCAGGCGACCACACTGGACCAGCTCGGCGCCGACTTCGCCCGCCATCTTGCCCATCACCGTTCCCTGGAAGGTCACCATGAATCCTGATGTGCTCATCGTCGGCGGCAGCTACGCCGGCATTGCCGCCGGCCTGATCCTGGCCCGTGCCCGTCGCCCGGTCACCGTCATCGATGCCGGTTCACCGCGCAATCGCTTCGCCAGTCATTCGCACGGGGTGCTGGGGCTGGATGGCATCAGTGGCGCCGAGCTGCTGAAGACCGCGCGTCAGCAGCTGCTGGACTACCCCACGGTGCGTTCGGTGCATGCCGAAGTGGAGCACGCCCGCACCACCGCCGAAGGCGTGGAAGTGCGTACCGCCGATGGCCAGGTGCTGGCCGCGCGCAAGCTGCTGCTGGCCAGCGGCATCGCCGACCAGCTGCCGGAACTGCCCGGACTGGCCGAGCGCTGGGGCAGCACCGTGCTGCACTGCCCCTACTGCCACGGCTATGAAGTCGGTGGTGGTGCCATCGGCCTGCTCGGCGGCCATCCGATGTCCGCCAGCAAGGCGCCGCTGTTCGCCGACTGGGGCAATGTCACGTTCTTCAGCATGGGTCTGGAGATCACCGATGAGGAACGCGCCGCCATGCAGCAGCGTGGCGTGCACATCGAGACGTCACCCGTGCTGGGTGTGCAGGGCGACCAGCCGACCTGGCTGGAAGTGGAGCTGGCCGACGGACGCCGTATCGCACAGCGTGCGTTGTTCGTGCCGGCTACCCAGGCGATGGCCACGCCGCTGGTGCAGCAGCTGGGGTGCACATTGGTCGAGAGCCCGCTGGGGGTGCTGATCGAGGTCGACATGATGAAGCAGACCTCGGTGCGGAACGTGTACGCCGCAGGCGATGCGACCACGGTCGGCAACATCACCCTGGCCACCGCCGAGGGCGTGCGTGCGGGGATCGGCGTGCATCATGCGCTGGTGGCCGAGGACAGCGTGCCACGCTGACCCCCGACGCGACGTGCTGCTCTGGTAGATGCCGACCTTGGTCGGCGCCGTTTCATCCACGCATGGCGTGGAAGAGCAGTCGAGCAAGCTCGACTCTACGGATCCCGGGCATCCATTCGCCCGTGCCCGTCGAGCAGGTGCCGGCCTTGGCCGGCACCGTTCCATCATCCCTTCACGCACAGCACCTGCCGCAGCGTGTGCACCACGTCGACCAGGTCGAGCTGCGCGGCCATTACATCGTCGATCGACTTGTACGCGGCCGGCGACTCATCCAGCACGCCGCTGTCCTTGCGGCATTCCACATGCGCGGTGGCCTCGCGGTGCTGGGCCAGCGTGATCTGCTGCCGCGCAGTGCCACGGCTCATCACCCGGCCGGCACCGTGGCTACAGCTGTGGAAGCTGTCCGCGTTGCCCTTGCCACGCACGATGTAGCTGCGCGTGCCCATGCTGCCGGGAATGATGCCCAGCTCGCCCTCGCGCGCGCTGACCGCGCCCTTGCGCGTCACCAGCAGTTCCTGGCCGTGGTGCGTCTCCTTCTGCACGTAGTTGTGATGGCAGTTCACCGCCATCGTTGCCAGCTGGAACTTCGGCAGGCGATGGCGCATCTCGGCCAGCACCCGCGACATCATTGCCTCGCGGTTCTGCCGGGCGTAGTCCTGCGCCCACGACACTGCTTCGACGTAGTCATCGAACAGCGGCTCGCCTTCCATGAAGAACGCCAGGTCCTTGTCCGGCAGGTGGAAGCCGAGCACACGGCGCGCAAGCTCTTCGCGCGCCTTCTCGATGAAGTAGGTGCCGATCAGGTTGCCGGTGCCGCGAGAACCGCTGTGCAGCATCACCCACACCGTGTCCGTCTCGTCCAGGCACAGTTCGATGAAGTGGTTGCCGCCGCCCAGCGTACCCAGCTGGCGGTCGAGCTTGTCGGTGCGGATCCTGCGGTGCTTGTCCTTGATGTTCTCCAGACCGGCGGCCAGCCCGGACTGCACCAGCCGCGTATGGATGCTGTCGGGCATGCGGTGGTGCTCGCCGCCGCGTCCGTTGCCGACCGGGATGCTGCGCTCGATGCTGTTGCGCAGCTGCCGCAGGTCATCGGGCAGGTCGTTGGCACGCAGCGTGGTACGCACCGCCGCCATGCCGCAGCCGATGTCGACGCCGACCGCGGCCGGGATGATCGCACCGCGGGTCGGGATCACCGAGCCCACGGTCGCGCCCTTGCCCAGGTGCACGTCCGGCATCACGGCCACCCACGGCCCGACGAACGGGATCGCGGCGATGTTGCGCAGCTGCTCATGCGCCTGCGCCTCCAGCGGCACACCGTTGACCCAGCCCTTGATCGGCGTGGTGCCCTCGGCGTGCAGCCATTGATAGTTGTGTTGAGTGTCCATGTCTTCGTGTTTGTCCTTGATGGGCCGGCGGCGCGTCCCTGCGCCGCCGCGACCCCTACCTGATCGTCACCAGCTGCTTCAGCACGCCATCCAGGCCGCCGAACACGGTGAGCTTGTCGATCTTCTCGGTGACCTTCTCCAGTGCCTCCAGCTCCTTCAAGCGCATCAGCACCGGGTTGTCCTCGATCAGCTTTGCGGTGTTGAGCTGCGAACGCGTGGCGTTGGCCTCCTCGCGACGGCGGATCACGCTGGCCTGGGCCTGCTTCTCGGCCAGCACCACACCGTTGAGGATCTCCTTCATCTCACCCGGCAGGATCACGTCCTTGATGCCCACGCCGAGCAGCCGCACGCCGTGGCCCTCGATCGCTGCCTGCACATGGGCGGCGATCTCGCCGTCCAGTGCCGCCTTGTCACCCAGCAGCTCGTCCAGGCTGCGCGCGGCAATCGCCTGGCGCAGGCCGAACTGCAGCTGCCGGTAGACGAACTCGTCGGCATTGCTGAGCGTGCGGTGTGCACGCACCGGGTCGACCACCTGCACGGTCGCGGCCAGGTTCACCCGCAGGGTCACCTTGTCGCGGCTGAGCAGTTCCTGGCCGGACACGTCCAGCGAACGCGCACGCAGCTCCACACGCTCCACCGACACGTTGCCGTTGAAGTTCCAGAACGCGTGCAGGCCGGCGTCCAGCGTCTGTCGCAGCGTGCCATCGATGAACAGCAGGCCGACCGACTCGCTCGGCACGGTGCTGATCACTGCCACACGCGGCAGCACGCCCAGCTGGCCCAGGCGCTGCTGCACGTCCGCCGGGATGCGCGGCTCGTCACCCAGCGCCATCACGCGCACCTGGGTGTCGACCGAACCCCGCCAGTACAGACGGCGGCTGCCCGGCGGCAGGACTTCATCGATCCGGCCGTTGCGCAGCAACAGGCCGACCTCGCTGGCGCCGACGTTGGCCAGCACGAAGTGCGTGTCCAGCTCGGTGCCCAGCGCTTCGATCAGGCTGTCCTGGTCGCTGCCGGTATAGGCCGCGCCCTTCGATGCGGTGTGGATGTCCACATGCGGACGGCCGCCGAACGGCGACAGGCGGTGCACGCCCGGCAGCAGGATCTGCTGGAAACGACGGTTGCGATACACCAGGCCGCGCTCGCCGTCGCCGATCACGACCTTGATGGTCCAGAACATGGGAGTCTCTCCTTGTATGGCTCTGGTGGTTCGACCCGTTGCGGATGAATCGCCATGACCCGGGCCGATCAGGTCGTGGCGAGGCCGCCTGCACACCACGTGCAGGCAGCGGAAGAGGGCGGCCATCGGCGGACGGTCCACGCGCGGAGCCTTCGGTGCACCGGCACTGCTGCCATCGTCGTTCCCGGCAGGCAGCACCGGTGCGGAACGTGGCTGGCAGTGGCGGCGGGCCGGGGCCCGGCGTGCGGTCCGTTGCCTTCCACGTTCCTGCCCGAAGGCGTTGTCTGTGGACGGCGGCGGTGGCCGCTGGGGCTTGCGCCCCGGGTGTTGCTTCAAGTCATGACGTGACAGGTCATGTGGTTTGGAGTGGGAATCGAACCCACGACAGACGGATTACGGATCCGTTGCTCTGACCAAGCTGAGCTATCCAGTTGGGGACCGCGCGGAATCGAACCGCGTACCGGCGAACCGATGCCTGCTTCCAGCAGGCGATCCAGGCGATGGCATGTCCGCGACCTCCGGCATACGCCACGGCAACGCCGCGCGCACCAGCCCGTGGTGGAAACGGGACCGTTGGAGAATCGAGGGTGCAGGCCACCGACATTATCGCGAGCGATAATGTTTGGGTGCGATGCAGATAATGTCCAGGCGTCGCAACTCGCGCGAAGTAAATCCTTCGGCGGGGCGGAAAAAACCTGGGTCAGTGAGCGGCGGGTTGCCGCGCGGGGTGCAGTTCTGGCATCGCGGGTCCTTGTGCCGACGCAAACGAAAACGCCCCCGGGACTTGCGTTCCGAGGGCGTCGTCAAGCCTCGGAGATCGGGGTGGCCGATCTCCGCAGAGCGGGTATCAGGCCGTTGTCAGCTGGACTTCCTTGCCGAACGCGCGCGCCAGCACGTCCATGCGCAGGCATGGCAGCAGTTTGGCGATGGCGACGGAATGCGCGTTCAAGGGAAGTTTCCAGTGGTTGTTGAAACGAGGTGCGCACGATAAACCACGATTTATTCGTGCGCAACCATTTTGTTCAATTATTTTCTTCTTTACCGCGCAATGCCGGCCAGCGGCCGGCCCTACCGGACTGTGCAATGCCGGCCAACGGCCGGCACTACCGGGTCTCAAGCTTCAGTGCTGGCGGCATCCAGCTGCGCGACATCCTGCACGCTCAGCGACACGTTGGCTGCGGCCAGCAGATCGTGCAGCTGCTCGACGCTGGTGGCGCTGACGATCGGCGCGGTGATTGACGGCCGTGCGATCTGCCATGCCAGTGCGATCTGCGCGGCACTGGCGCTGTGCTTGCTGGCCACGTCATCCAGTGCCTGCAGGATGCGCAGGCCACGCGGATTCAGATAGCGCTTCACCACGTTCTCGCCACGCGCCGGGCTCTTGGCCGCATCGGCCGGCGTGCGGTATTTCCCGCTGAGGAAGCCACTGGCCAGCGCGTAGTAGCCGATCACGCCGATCTGTTCGCGCTGCACCAGCGGTTCCAGTTCCTTTTCGTAGCCGGCGCGGTCGTACAGGTTGTACTCGGGCTGCAGGGTTTCGTAACGCGGCAGCTTGTAGTCGGTGGATACCTTCAGCGCATCGGCCAGGCGCGTGGCGCTGTAGTTGGACGCACCGATCGCACGCACCTTGCCGGCTTCGATCAGCCGGCCGAATGCGGCCAGGGTCGCTTCCAGCGGCGTTGACTCGTCATCCTCGTGGGCCTGGTACAGATCGATCACGTCGGTCTGCAGGCGGCGCAGCGAATCTTCCACCGCGGCGTTGATGTTGTCCGGGGTCAGGCCGGGGCGCTCGGCCCACTTGGCCACCTTGGTCGCCAGCACCACCTTGTCGCGCTTGCCGCTGCGGGCAAACCACTTGCCGATCAGCGTTTCCGATTCGCCGCCGGCATTGCCCGGCACCCAGGCCGAATACACATCGGCGGTGTCGACCAGGTTGAAGCCGGCATCGACGAAGGCATCGAGCAGGGCGAAGCTGGCCTTCTCATCGGCGCTCCAGCCGAACACGTTGCCACCGAAGGCGAGCGGACGTACATGCAGGCCGGAACGGCCCAGTTCGCGGGTTGCCGTCATGGGCACGGACTCCTTGGGGGAAGTGCTCCAGAATAAAACGCGTTGTGTGACCGTGCTGCGGCGGTGACCACAAAACAGTGTTCCGCGATACGCACGCAGCTAACGTTTTGTGAACACCTGGGACGCCGCGGCTGCTAGTCTCGCCGCATCTTCCGCTGGAGTCGCTCCGATGATGCCTGCTTCGTCCCTGCGTGGTTGCCGCCTGCTGCTTGCTTCGGCCCTGCTTGCCGCTGTTCCCGCGTTCGCCGCACCGGCCACGGTGGCACCGGCGAAGATCCAGGTGTCACCGGCCATCGATGCGGCGGTGAAGGCGTCGACCCGTGATGCCAACAACGTCAAGCGCGATGGCTTCCGTCATCCGGCGCAGACGCTGTCGTTCTTCAAGGTGACGCCGGAAAAGACCGTCATCGAGATCACCCCCGGCAACGGCTGGTACTCGGAAATCCTGGCGCCGCTGCTGCAGGACAAGGGCCACTATGTTGCCGCCGTGGTCGACCCGATGGCGGTGCCCGAGGGCCGCGGCCGTGACTACCAGCAGCGCAGCCGCGACAGCCTGGAAAAGAAGTACGCCGGTGCACCGGCACAGTTCGGCAAGACCGCCGTGGTCGCCTACGATCCGGCCAAGCCGGTGTTCGGCCCAGCCAGTTCAGCCGACGTGGTGCTGACCTTCCGCAACGTGCACAACTGGCGCAAGGCCGGCCAGGCGCAGGGCATGTTCCAGGGCTTCTTCAACGTGCTCAAGCCGGGCGGCGTGCTCGGCGTGGTCGAGCATCGCGCCAAGGCCGACGTGGTCGACGACGATGACACCGGCTATGTCGGCCAGCAGCAGGTGATCGCGATGGCCGAGGCCGCCGGCTTCAAGCTGGACGCGCGCAGCGAGGTCAATGCCAACCCGCGGGACACCAAGGACCACCCGAACGGCGTGTGGACGCTGCCGCCGACCAACCAGCATGACAAGGCCGATGATGCGAAGTATCAGGCGATCGGCGAAAGCGACCGCATGACCCTGCGCTTCATCAAGCCGTAAAGCGGGGCGCCGGGCCGTGCCTGGTGAGCGCGCAGCGCGGTGTTGGGCGGAATGGGTAGCGGCCGGGCAATGCCCGGCGCTGCCACCAATGGAGTGTGCTGTTGAAGAAAGTGCTGTACTTCGCCTTCGCATTGATGGCGCTGCCGCGGTTGTACGACTTCGTGTTCCATGCGGGTCACGTGCATGATCTCGTGGCGGCGGCAGGTTTTGCGGTGCTGCTCGTGGGTTGCCTGTGGGACGAACGTGCGCGCAGGGCCTGCCCACCGGTAGCGCGGCTACGGTATCGCGCCAACGCTGCCGCCACGTGCGGCGCCGTGGTGGTGCTCGTTGCGCTGTTGATGGAAAGGAAGGTCTTCGGCTGAGTGGTGATCGCGGCGGCGATGCGGGAATGGGACAATGCCCCACCCGCCGACTGCCGTGCCCGCAATGCTGATCGCCTTCAACAAGCCCTTCAACGTGCTCTGCCAGTTCACCGACCGCAGCGTGCCACCGCGGCCGACCCTGGCCGGGTTCGGCCTGCCGCCGCGCGTGTATGCCGCCGGTCGCCTGGACCATGACAGCGAAGGCCTGCTGCTGCTGACCGACAACGGCACGCTGGCGCACAAGCTGACCGATCCGAAGCACAAGGCTGACAAGACCTACTGGGTGCAGGTGGAAGGCATGCCCAGCGACGAACAGCTGCAACAGCTGCGCGACGGCGTGGTGCTCAATGACGGGCCGACCCTGCCGGCGAAGATCGAGCGCCTCGATCCGGCGCCGTCGCTGTGGACACGCGATCCGCCGGTGCGCTTCCGCAAGACCGTGCCCGACGCCTGGCTGGCGATCACGATCCGGGAAGGCCGCAACCGGCAGGTGCGGCGGATGACCGCGGCGGTGAACCTGCCGACGCTGCGGCTGGTCCGCGTGTCGATGGGGCCTTACCGGCTGGACGACCTGCAGCCGGGGCAGTGGCTGCAGATCGGTTGATGCAGAAAGGGCCGGATACCTTCCGGTGTCCGGCCCTCATGTAGTGCCTTGGGGTCAGAGTCCTTCCTGTGGAAAGGATCCGACCCCGGCAGGCTCAGGCGTCGCTGCCGATATCGCTGTGCTCGTCCACCACGGTGTCGTTGCGGCGGTCACGTGCGTTGATCCGTTGCGCCTGCCCATTCACCACGTGGCCATTGGCGGCCTTCTTCTTCTGCTGCTTGCGGTACAGCGCGTAGCCGAGCAGGCCTACACCGACCGCAGCGGCGGCCACGGCCACTGCCGGATTGCGGCGCACGAACTTGGTTGCGGCCTTGCCGCCGGTCTTCACTGCGCCGATGGCGGCGCCGGTCTTGATCCAGTCCGCATTGCGCAGGCTGCCACCGGCGCTCTTCAGGCCATCGCCGGCGGTGTGGGCCAGCTCCAGGGCGCGCTCCAGAGCGCGGTCGGTGATTACGGTCAGCTTGCTCATGCGGGGGTCCTTTGCCTCGGGTCGAAGTCCAGTGTCGCGTGTTGCCCGTAAACGGTATGTCAGTCGAGGTCACACGTGGCGTGACTTTACCGCAGCCATTCAGGATCAGGCAGGGTCCGCAGCCGGCCCCACTGGTCAGGTCCCGCGCGGCTTGGCCCGATGGGTGGCCGTCGCCGTCCACGGGTCATCCGGCCATGGATGCCGCGGGTAGCGGCCCTTCATTTCCTTTTTCACTTCCGCGTAGGTGTTTTCCCAGAAGTTGCGCAGGTCCTGGGTGACCTGCAGCGGGCGGCCACCGGGCGAGAGCAGGTGCAGGGTGAGCGGCACGCGGCCGTCGGCGATGCGCGGGGTGTCAGCCAGGCCGAACAGTTCCTGCAGCTTCACCGCCAGCACCGGCGGCAGCGGTTCGCCGCTCTCGCTGTCCAGCGCGTAGGTGATCGGCCGCTCCAGCCCGGAGGGCACGGTGATGCGGGTCGGTGCATGACGCTCGACCAGCTGACGCTGTGACCACTCCAGGGGCGACTTCAGCGCTTCGCCGAAGCTGGACTCGTCCAGCGCATCCAGGCGGCTCTTGCCGGCGAACGCGGGCTGCAGCCATTGCGCACGCGTGGCCAGCAGGGCGTCGTCGCTGCAGTCGGGCAGGCCGAATTCGGGCATCCAGCGCCGCAGCGACTCCACGCGTGCCTGCCATTGGCGCAGGCCTTCGGTCCACGGCAGCGCCTGCAGGCCGAGTTCGGCCACCGCGTCGGTCAGCGCCTGTGCGGCGTGCTGCGGATCGACCCGGCCGGCCGAGCGGCTGTCCAGCACGATGCGGTCGAAACGGGTCTCGCGCAGTGCCACCAGGGCGCGACGCTCGCTGTCCCAGCGCACTACGTCCTCGGTCACGAAGCGCTCCGGCCACGCCTTGCGCAGCTGGCCCTCGTCCACCGGTGCGGCACGCAGCAGCAGCGCGTCGCGTGCCCCGAAGCGCAGTTCACTGGCTACCAGCCACGGCTCGCCACGCAGGTCGCTCAGCTCGTGCAGGCGTGCGCTGCGACCGTTGGCCAGCAGGTAGCGCAGCGGATCGCTGGGATGCTGGACACCGATGCGGTCGGGGAAGGCATGTGCGAGCAGGTCACCCAGCTCGTGCGCTTCGATGCTGGCCGGTGGTGCGGCCTCCCAGCGCAGGCGGCGACGCCACTGCTTGGCGGCGGCATCGATCGCGGCCAGGCCGCTGCGGTTGGCGTCGCCCGGTGCGCGGCCATTGCGGAATGCCGCCAGCGCACGCCAACGCGCGGCCAGCGCATCACCGCCCTGGCGCAGCGGATCGCGCGCTTCCAGCAGCGCGGCCAGATCGGCGGCCAGCGCCTGCGAACGTGCATCGGGCGCGGCCAGCAGCATCGCCGCCATCCGTGGGTGCGTACCCAGCGCCAGTATGCGACGGCCGAGCGCGGTGATCGCACCACTGCTGGACAATGCGCCCAACCGCTGCAGCAGTTCGCGGGCGGCGCCCATCGGGCCGGCAGGTGGCGGATCGAGGAAGCGCAGGTCGCTGCTGCCCCAGGCGGCCAGTTCCAGCGCCAGTCCGGCCAGCTCGACCTGATCGATTTCGGCGCGGCGCTGCGGCTCCAGCCGCTGCGACTGCGGCCACAGCCGCCACGCCACGCCCTCGGCGACACGGCCGGCGCGGCCCGCGCGCTGGTCGGCCGATGCCTGCGCGATGGCCACCACGTCCAGCCGGGTGAAGCCGCTGTTGGGGTCGTAGCGCGGCTCGCGTGCCTGGCCGCTGTCGATCACCACGCGCACGCCGGGTAGCGTCACCGAGGACTCGGCGACGTTGGTGGCCAGCACCACGCGGCGGCGGCCATCACTGGACGCCTGCAATACCCGCGCCTGCTGTTCCACCGGCAGTTCACCGTGCAGGGCCAGCACTTCAACACCCGCATCCAGCGATTCCTGCAGCCCGGCCTGCACCCGCGCGATCTCGCGTTGGCCGGGCAGGAACACCAGCAGGTCACCGGGATATTCAGCCAGGGCCTGCTGCACCGCGCGGCGCACCTGCAGTTCCAGCGCCTCATCGCGGCGCGCCGGGAAATGGCTGATCGCCACCGGGTAGCTGCGGCCTTCGCTGCTCAGCCGCGGTGCATCGAGGAAGCGGGCCAGGCGCTCACCATCCAGCGTCGCCGACATCACCACCAGGCGCAGGTCATCGCGCAGCTGTGCCTGCACGTCCAACGCCAGCGCCAGGCCCAGATCGCCACTGAGGTGGCGCTCGTGGAACTCGTCGAACAGGATCGCGCCGACCGCTTCCAGCATCGGGTCGTCCTGCAGCATGCGGGTCAGGATGCCTTCGGTGACGACTTCAATGCGGGTGCGTGCCGAAACCTTGTTCTCGAAGCGGATGCGGTAGCCGACCGTGCCGCCCACCTCTTCGCCCAGCTGCCGCGCCATGAACAGCGCGGCGCTGCGTGCGGCGACCCGGCGCGGTTCCAGCAGGATGATCTTCCGCCCCTGCAGCCACGGTGCATCGAGCAGCGCCAGCGGGACCTGGGTGGTCTTGCCGGCGCCGGGCGGCGCCTCCAGCACCAGCCGCGGCTGCGCGGCCAGATGCTGCTGGATCTGTGGCAACAGCGGGGAAATCGGGAAGAGCGGGGCGTTCATGTGCAAAGGATAAAGGGCCACGGCAGCCGCAGGTACAATGCGCGGGCACTTTTCCCCCGCGATGACCATGCACCTGATCGATATCGGCGCCAACCTGACCCACGACTCCTTCGACCGTGACCGCGACGCCGTGCTGGACCGCGCACGGCAGGCCGGCGTGGTGCAGATGGTCATCACCGGCGCCAGCCGCGAGCACTCGCCGCTGGCCGTGCAGCTGGCGCAGCAGCATCCTGGTTTCCTGTATGCCACCGCCGGCGTGCACCCGCACCACGCTGTGGAATACACCGAGGAATGCGATGCCGAGATGCGCGCGCTGCATGCGCACCCGGAAGTGGTGGCGGTGGGGGAGTGTGGGCTGGACTACTTCCGTGATTTCTCGCCGCGCCCGGCCCAGCACCGTGCGTTCGAGCGCCAGCTGCAGCTGGCCGCGGACAATGGCAAGCCGCTGTTCCTGCACCAGCGCGACGCGCATGCCGACTTCATGGCACAGATGAAGAACTTCGAGGGTCGCATCGGCCCGGCAGTGGTGCACTGCTTCACCGGTGAGCGTGACGAGCTGTTCGACTACCTGGACCAGGACTGGTACATCGGCATTACCGGCTGGTTGTGCGATGAACGCCGTGGCGCGCACCTGCGCGAACTGGTGAAGAACATTCCGGTCAACAGGTTGATGATCGAGACCGACGCACCGTACCTGCTGCCGCGCACGCTGAAGCCGATGCCGAAGGACCGCCGCAACGAACCGATGTTCCTCTCGCACATCGTGGAAGAACTGGCGCGTGACCGTGGTGAAGACGTGGCGGTGACCGCCGCGAATGCAACTGCCGCGACGCGTGCGTTCTTCCGTCTGCCGGACGCGGATTGATTCCCTTCGTCGCGGCGGCCCTGCGTCGTAGAGTCGAGCTTGCTCGACTGCCGTGCAGAAGCAGTCGAGCAAGCTCGACTCTACAAGCGGGTCAGAGTGCTTCCAGCAGCCCGCGCAGCCCTTCCCGATACGTCGGGAAGCTCGGCTCCCAGCCCAGCGCCTCGCGCGTACCGGTGCTGTCGATGCGCTTGCTGCTCTCGTAGAAGCGCCGCAGTGTCGGGCTCAGCGCCGGATCGTCCCAGGGCATGGCAGGTGGCATCGCAAACCCGCCCAGCTGCGCGGCGAAGGCCAGTACCTGCTGCGGCGGTGCCGGCTCGTCGTCGGCCGGCAGATACAGCCCATCCACACGCGGCCGCTGCATCGATGCGGTAACGACCGTTGCCAGGTCATCCACGTGCAGTCGGTTGAACACCAGCCCAGGACGCACTACGTGGCGCGCACGTCCCTGTGCCAGCTGCAGCAGGGCATTGCGTCCGGGACCGTACAGGCCGGGCAGGCGGAATACCGCCGAGGCGATACCGCGCTGCTCCGCCAGCGCACGCCACTGGTCCTCGGCGCGTCTGCGTTGCATGCCGGACGTTTCAGTGGCATCGGCCACGCTGGTCTCGTTGACCCAGCCGCCGGCCCGATCGGCATAGACCGACGTGGATGACAGATAGCCCACCCAGCGAAGTGCCGGACTTTCCTGCAGTGCCGGTAGCAGCAGACGCAGTGTCGGGTCACCCTCGGCATCGGGCGGCACGCTGCACAGCACGGCCTCGGCCTGCGCGATCTCATCGAGCAGGGCGGGCGACGGTGGTATGTCAGCTCGCAGCTGATGGCGCAGCAGGCCATCGTGCGGTGCCGACGCCGGGTCGCGCACCGTGCCGGCCACGTGTACGCCCAACGCCCGCAGATGCGTGGCCAGCACGCACCCGCTCCAGCCCATGCCGAGGATCAACACCCGCGCGGGCAGGGCGTTGGCCTGCGTCGTATCGCTCACGCGCCGCGCAGTGCCTGGTAGGCCTGCAGGCTGCTGTAGGCGACCTGCAGCAGCAGAGCTTCCTGGTCGGCCTTGCGCGCGCGCGCCAGCATGTCGCCGACGATCTGTTCTGCCTCCACCTGCTGGCCGGCTTCCAGATCGCGCAGCATCGAAGCCTTCAGTGCCGAGCCGGCCTGGGTGAGGGTGCCGCGTGCGGTGTCCTGCGCAGCATCGGGAATCGGCTCACCGGCAGCTTCGGCCACGGCCAGGCATTCGTCGTACAGGCCACGCACGATCGCCTCGCCATCATCGGTGGCGACGATGCTGCCGATATCCGCGCGCAGCAGGCAGGTCGCGGCGGCCAGCGCGGTCAGGAACGTGTACTTGATCCACTGTTCCTGGCCAATGTGCTCGCTGGCCAGGTGATCGAGGTTGGCCCGCGCGCAGGCGGCGGCGAAGGCACGCACGCGTTCGGAGATGGCACCGCCGTCGCGCTCGCCGAAGGTGAGCTTGGCCGGCTTACCCAGGTGCAGCACGGCGCCGTCGGGGGCCTTGGTGGCGCTGATGAAGCATAGGCCACCGAGCACAGCGTCGCGGCCGAAGCGCAGGTCCAGCGCGTTGTAGTGATGCAGGCCGTTGAGGATCGGCAGCACGGTGGTGTTCGCGCCCACGGCCGGAGCGATGGCATCGATCGAGCTGTCCAGGTCGTAGGCCTTGCAGCTGAGGATGATCAGGTCGAACGGCTTCTGTGCGGCAAGCGCGGGCAGGGCGTCGGCGGTGACGTGCTGCACCGGGAAGCTGGCATCGCCGAGCGGACTGCGGATGACCAGTCCATCGCGGTCCAGCTGGGCGGCGCGTGCGGGGCGCACGAGGAAGGTCACATCTACGCCGGCCTGGGCCAGGCGACCACCGAAGTAACCGCCGGTACCGCCGGCGCCGAGGATCAGGATGCGCATTGCACGTTCACCGTTTTCTGGGGAATCAGGAGTGCGATTGTGCCGGAGATTGCGGCCAACGGCGGAGCCCCTCGTGGTGGTTCGCGGAAAGCACAGTTCATTGGGGTTGGCCGGGCGGGTAGGCCGCGCAGGGGACGCTGCAAGTACGTCCCTGTAAGCTCGGTCGCCGCATCCATGCGGCTCACGCCCCTGCGCAACCTACCCGCCCGGCCACGGACATGTTCCGGGCGCGGCCACCACGGAAAGCAGATCAGAAGCGAAGGCGGAAGCGGGTCGCTCGCTGCGCGAGCTCGTGTAGAGCGGTGCTCAGGGTAGTTGTTCGCTGAAGTCTTCGGTGTAGCCCAATAGCAGTGTGGTGCGGGTGGCCAGCGTTGCAGCCAGTTGTGCCCACGTGTCGTGCGTTCCGGCCGCGTAGATGCGCTGCAGGTCCGCGACCAACGCGCTCGCCTCTGCAGGCGACGGTGCGCGGTCGCGCTGGAAACCGAGCCACGATGCGCCGAGTCCGAACAGACGGTAGTCGTAGCGCTCCTGCAGATGCCGGATCAGGGCGTGGTTCTGGAAGATGTCCCAGTCCGCGCTGAAGTAGCCGTTGGGCAGGGCGGCAATCAGCAGGTCGTCACTGGCTACGGGTACCTGCTGCACGCAGACCACGTCATCGATGATGAGATCCGGCTTCGCATTGGCAGCGACCAGCGCCTCGATGTCCTCGTCGCTGCACATCAACGTACCCGCCAGCGCTGTCCACTGCAGCCGATGCGTGGAATGCTCAAGCTGCGCGACGACGTGCGCCAGCAACCGCTCGCGTGCCGCCAACGCATCTTCCAGCGTCGCCGGGTCTTCGTCCTCGTACAGCGCGATGCGCTCGTCGTCGGACGCGTGCATGCTGGTGTAGCGGCACTGGCCGACATCGTCGAGCGTGCACAGATAACGATGAAGGGGATCAGCCACGTGCAGCGAGGCCAGGCAATCCAGCACCTCATCCAGCATGGGCGAATCGCTCAGCAGGACATGGCTGAAGGCATCGATCGGGCCATCCGACACGGCCTTGTCCAACGCAATGGAAGTGATCTTCATCGCCACAGCCTAGCCGTAATCCGAAACGAAAATAGCCAAGCATCGGCTTGGCTCTACAGGAACGCTTCATCCACGCATGGCGTGGATCTACCGTGTCGACCAAGGTCGACACCTACCAACAGCGACTGGAAACTGTCAGGGGTGGGGCGGTGTGGGGGTGCAGGACCGTTGGCGCCATGGATGGCGCCATCGAGCCCCCACGGACGGGTTTACGGCGTGTCCTGCACCCTCACACCGCCCCGCCCAACTCGTGATGCTTCCGCCTTGGCTGTTGCTGTTGCCGGCCAGCGGCCGGCACTACCACTGCAGGTGCAGGTGCAGGGCCGCAGGCCCTGCAGGCACCCCTCAGCTGCGCATGCCCACGCCACGGCGCAGCAGCCACAGCGCCAGCGCCGTCAGCACCACCACGAATCCGATCATCAGCCCGTAGGCCACCGGCAGCGGCACATCGCTGCTGCCCAGCAGGCCATAGCGGAATGCATTGACCATGTAGAAGATCGGATTCGCGTGCGTGGCGGCCTCGGCCCAGCCCGGCAGCAGCGTCACCGAATAGAACACGCCACCCAGGTAGGTCAGCGGGGTCAGGATGAAGGTCGGCACGATCGCCACGTCATCGAACTTCTTCGCATACACCGCGTTGATGAAACCGGCCAGCGAGAAGATCGTCGCACCCAGGATCACCGTGGTCAGCATCACCAGCGGGTGCGGAATGCGCACCGGGGTGAAGAACATCGCGATGATCAGCACGATCACGCCCACCATCAGCCCGCGCAGCACCGCACCGGCCACGTAGCCCCACAGGATCACCCAGTTCGGCATCGGGCTGACCAGCAGCTCTTCCACGTGGCGGCCGAACTTGGCGCCGAAGAACGAGGAGCTGATGTTGCCGTAGCTGTTCTGGATCACGCTCATCATCACCAGGCCCGGCACGATGAACTGCATGTAGGTGTAGCCGCCCATGTCGCCCACGCGCGACCCGATCAGGTTGCCGAAGATCAGGAAGTACAGGGTCATGGTGATCGCTGGCGGCACCAGGGTCTGGCCCCAGATGCGCATGATGCGGGCGACTTCGCGGCGCACGATGGTCATCAGTGCGACGCGGTTGCGCTGGCCGTCGGTCAGCTCGGTGGTGCTCATGCAGGCTTCTCCAGGTTGCCGGTGAGGCGCACGAACAGCTCCTCCAGGCGGTTGCTCTTGGTACGCATCGAACGCACGCGGATACCGGACTCGTTGAGCGTGGCAAACACGCGGTTGAGGTCCATTGCGCGCGGCATGTCGATGTCCAGCGTGTGCGGGTCCGGCGCGGTCAGCGTCGCGCCCTCGATCACCGGCAGCTGCGCCGGCAGGTCACCGTCGATGTCCAGCAGGAAGCCTTCCACGTCCAGCTTGGCCAGCAGGGTGCGCATCGGCCCCTGCTCGACGATCTGGCCATGGTTGATGATCGCCAGGTGGCGGCACAGGTACTCGGCTTCTTCCAGGTAGTGCGTGGTGAGGATGATCGTGGTGCCGGCGGCGTTGATCTCCTTCAGCACGCGCCACATGTCGCGGCGGATCTCGATGTCCACGCCGGCGGTCGGCTCGTCCAGGATCAGCAGGCGCGGGCGGGTCATCATCGCGCGGGCGATCATCAGCCGCCGCTTCATGCCACCGGACAGCGTACGGCTCATCACCTGTGCCTTTTCCCACAGGTGGGCGCGCTTGAGTTCCTCTTCGGCACGCTGCTCGGCTTCCTCGCGCGGCACGCCATAGAAACCGGCGTAGTTCACCAGGATGTCGAAGGGCTTTTCGAACAGGTTGAAGTTGATTTCCTGCGGCACCAGCCCGATCAGGCGCATGGTGGCGCTGCGGTTGCGCACCAGGTCGCTGCCGAACACTTCCACCTGGCCCTCGCTGAGGTTGACCAGGGAGCTGATGATGCCGATCAGGGTGGACTTGCCGGCACCGTTGGGGCCGAGCAGGGCGAAGAAGTCGCCCGGGGCCACTTCCAGGGAAACCCCCTTCAGGGCCTGGGTGCCGTTGTCATAGGTCTTGCGCAGGTCGCGCACGCGCAGGGCGGGCGCCATATCGTTCTGGGATGCCAAGCTCGAAGCCTTCGCGCCCATGGGCTGGCGCTGGAGAGGGGCGGGGAGGGGCTATTATAGAAGACCCCGAGGGCTTGCCCCGGCTACACACTGTCCCGAAAAGTCGTGCCTGTTCAATTCCCCCTCAAGCTGGTCGGCTGCCGCATGCTGGCCCCGACCGTTGGCCACTACCAGTTCGTGCGTGACGATGGACAGCCGCTGGATTTCCAGCCCGGCCAGTTCATCCAGGTCCATTTCAGCTACGCCGACGGCACCGAAACCAAGCGCAGCTACTCGCTGGCGACCATCCACGACCACGCGCTGGGCCCGGGCGAGGCGGTGGATATCGCGGTCAGTTTCGTACCCGGCGGCGCCGCCACGGCCCTGTTCGAGGCGCTGGAGCAGGGCGGCCAGATCAGTGCGTCCGGCCCCTATGGCCGGTTCTGCCTGAATCCCGGTGATCACAACGCCCGCTACCTGCTGATCGCCACCGGTACTGGCGTTACCCCGTACCGCTCGATGCTGCCGCTGCTGGAAACGGCCATGGCCGAGCGCGGCGTGCAGATCGTGCTGCTGCAGGGCGCGCGCAGCCCGGGTGAGCTGCTGTACAGCGAAGATTTCTACAGCTTCGCCGAAAAGCACCCGAACTTCCGCTATGTTCCATGCCTGTCGCGCGAACTGCCGGCTGATCCGCACCCGGACGTGCAGCACGGCTACGTGCAGCAGGCGCTGGCCGGCTTCACCCCGGACCCGGCCACCGACATCGCCTACCTGTGCGGCAACCCGGACATGGTCGATGCCTGTGCCGAACGGCTGAAGGCCGCGGGCCTGGGCAACCCGCAGATCCGCCGCGAGAAGTACGTCAGCAGCAAGTAAGTCAGGGTAGTGCCGGCCGCTGGCCGGCAACCCCATGAAACGGAGGCGGCATCACGCCGCCCCCGGTGTCCTGCCTCAGTACGCGATCCAGGCGTCGCGCCACGCATAGCCGGTGCCCGGACGATAGGCATCGGCATTGATGTTGCACCAGGCGCCTTCCGGGAACGGGCGGCAGGCATACAGCTTGCCGTCGGTGCCCTTCACCACAGTCTCGCCCGGCTTGTAGCTGCCGAGGCCGGCCGGATACACGAAGTCGAAGTCGCCGCCCGGCGGATCGACCGGATCGATCGGGCCCGGCCCCGGCACCTGGGTTTCCAGCTGGAAGCGGTTGCCCGGCTTCAGGTACACGCGGTTGTCGGTGGCCGAGGCGACCGGCGTGATCACGCCGTTCTTCATCACGCCCACGCGCGCGTGCTGTGCGCTGGCGTTGACCTTGCGGGCCAGGGCCAGCGGCCACTGCGTCGGGCTGGTCTGGCCAGCGGCCAGTTTGGTTTCCACGCGCTCCAGGTCGTTGCCGTTGGCATTGAACACACGCAGGGTCACGGTGCTGTCCACGTCCAGTGCGCCATTGGCGGTCACCGCGCCGGCATCCTGCCACTGCGGCGGCGGAACCACGCCACCGCCACCTTCGAAGCGCACGTCCATGCAGGTGTAGAAGGCTTCCTGCGAATCCGAGCGCTGCCAGGTGTTGTAGATGATGTGCTGGCCACTGCGCTTGGGCAGCGGGCAGTCCAGCTTGTAGACACCGCCTTCGGACAGCGGCACGTTGCCCAGGGTGCAGAATTCCTGCAGGTCGGCCCAGCGCAGCGGGCTGCCCGGCTGCCAACCGTCACGGGTGACGTAGAACTTCCACTCGCGGGTGGCGTGCGGCGCCGGCGCCAGGAATTCGAAGGTGTAGCGGCCACGCGAATCGGCGCGCACCGGCGTGGTCGGCCAGTCGCTGCGATTCAGATCGAGGCCGCGGTACTTGGGGATGCTGGCGCTGCACAGCTCGCCATCGCGCACCAGGTCGCGGTGGTTGCCATTGGCGTTGCCGTGGGCGATCGCGCTCCAGTCATAAAACGGCTGCGCGCCGCCGATGGCCTTGGCCGCGGCACAGGCCGGGTTGGTCGGGTTTTCCGGATTGCCTTCGTGGCACTGCTTCACGCGGCTGAGCGGCTTGGACATGGTGCCGTGGGCGAGGGCGCTGCCGGACAGGGCCAGGCCGGCAACGACGGACAGAGCGAGGACTGCCCGGTGGGACAGGTGCATGCAGGAACTCCTTTGCGAAGTGTGGGAAACCTCGCGCAGTCTTCACATGCAGGGCCGTCGGCAACATCGGACAAGTTTGAAATCGATGGCGGCTGTGTTCGATCTGCAACACGGTGCTCACTGTGCCGCCATCCGGGCGAAAGGCGGTGCACTGTGCACCGCCTCCCGCATCACTGCCTCAGTACGCGATCCACGCATCGCGCCATGCTGCACCCACGCCCGGCCGGTAGGCTTCGGCGTTGACGTTGCACCATGCACCTTCCGGGAACGGGCGGCAGGCATAAAGCTTGCCGTCGCCGCCCTTCACCACGGTCTGGCCCGGCACGTAGCTGCCGATACCGGCGGGATACACGTGGTCAAAATCACCGCCCGGTGATGGCGTGCCGGGGTCGGGCACCTGGGTATCGAGCTGGAAGCGGTTGCCATCCTTCAGGTACACGCGGTTGGCGGTGGCCGAGGCCGTCGGTGTGATCACGCCATTGCTGAGCACGCCCACGCGTGCGTGCTGGGCGCTGGTATTGACCTTGCGGGCCAGCGCCAACGGCCACTGCGCGGCCGCAGTCTGGCCACTGGCCAGGGTCGCTTCCACGCGTTCGACGTCATTGCCGTTGGCGTTGAACACGCGCAACGCCAGGGTGGTGCCGACCGGCAGCTCGCCGCGCGCGGTGACCGGGCCGGCATCCTGCCACTGCGCTGCGGGCGGGGTGCTGCCACCGCCTCCTTCAAAGCGCACGTCCATGCAGGTGTAGAACGCTTCGGTCGAATCCGAGCGCTGCCAGGTGTTGTAGATCACATGCTGGCCGCTGCGCTGTGGCAGCGTGCACTGCAGCTTGTAGGTGCCATCGGCCGACAGCGGCGTGTTGCCCAGCGTGCAGAACTCCTGCAGATCGGCCCAACGCAGCGGGCTGCCCGGTTGCCAGCCGTCGCGGGTGACGAAGAAGCGCCAGTCACGCGTGGCGTGCGGCGCGGTTGCCTTGAACACGAAGGTGAACTTGCCGTTGGCGTCTGGCTGGATCGGTGTGGTCTGCCAGTCGCTGCGGTTTACATCCAGCCCACGGAAGGTCGGGTTGTTGCCGCTGCACAGCTTGCCGTCGGGCACCACGGCCTGGTGGTTGCCGTTGGCATTGGCCTGGTTGATGCCATTCCAGTCGTAGAACGCCTGCGAACCGCCTACCGCTTTCGCGGCGGCGCAGGCCGGGTTGGTCGGGTTCTCCGGATTGCCCTGGAAACAGGCATAAACGCGGCTGACCGGCGTGGTCATGGTGCCGTGGGCGAATGCGTTGCCGGCCAGGCACAGGCCCGCAGCGGCGAACGAGGTGGCCAGCAACAGCGGTGTGGATCGGAATGACATGGCGCTTCCTTGTGGTCGTCGAAAGAGAACGGTGACCGCAGGAGCTGCGCTGCACGGCGGAATTTCGGCGGCACCACAGCGAGTATCGAGTCGCGATGCAAGGGGCGGAACCACCGAAGCGCCGATCCGTGACTGGGGGTGTGAAGCCCTTCCCGCAGGCTTCACGCGGGACTGAACGGATGCGTTGACCATCACGTCTTCGGCGTGGCATCGATCACGTCGTGGAGATCCTGCTACGTCGACGCCATACCCACTCGATCCGCCTGGCATGAGAAGCAACCGTGGGCCGCGTTGTGCAGTTGCACGAAGGCCACGGCAGGGTCGGCAAACAGCGCGTCCAGCCGGGCGGCAACATCAGTGCCCGCGCTGATCTCTGCGGCCAGCATCAATGCAGCCTGGTCATAGGCGCGCAACGAGATCGTACGGCGCTGTACATAGGCGGGCACCTCACCCGGCGGCAGCACGCAGCGCGTTACACCACGCTGCACGAAGATCGGGCCCGAGGCGTGATAGGGCGAGTGCAGCGGCAGGTGCACATGGGACAACAGCAGCAGCTCGCTGCCGCTGGGCGGATCGCTCAGGCTGATCCGGCAGGGATGGCCTCCTGTTTCGCCGGCCCAGCGACGCTGGATGCCCAGCGCAGCCAGCGCGGTGTCACTCTTCTCGAACAGGTGCTGGAAGGGGCGGTGGTCGAGGCCACCGAGGTACCACGCATGCATGGGCGTCTCCTTGGTTTTCCCCGGATTCTGCGCACGCACCGGCCGTCATGCTCGCCGTTTTCAGACCCGGCATCGCC
Source organism: Stenotrophomonas sp. 86156_Sma (assembly GCF_056481625.1). Classification (NCBI taxonomy): domain Bacteria; kingdom Pseudomonadati; phylum Pseudomonadota; class Gammaproteobacteria; order Lysobacterales; family Lysobacteraceae; genus Stenotrophomonas; species Stenotrophomonas sp. 86156_Sma. Next base: position 4,847,131 of record NZ_CM151157.1, on the reverse strand, counting down.
ATCGGGCCAGGCAGTGCCACGGGGATCGCACCACAAGGCGCTAAGATGCGCGCGCCGCCCCGGCCGACGAGCGCCGCATGTCCCTGGATTTCCCCACCATCACCGTGCTTGGCTTCCTGCTCTGCATCGGCATCGCCGTGGGGTTCTCGCTGCTGCTGGTCGTGCTGCGCGGGCAACCGGTGCTGCGCCAGTGGACCGCCAGCCTGTGGCTGCTGACCCTGGGCGTGACCCTGCTGGCGCTGCGCCCCTACCTGCCGTTGGCGCCGGCCATACTGGCCGGGAATGCGGCGATGGCCGGTTGCGCGGTGCTGATGCTGCGCGGCGTGGCGCTGCATCTGGAACAGCCGCTGCCGCTGTGGCGGCCGTTGTTGATGGCAGCCGCGTTCATGGCCTGCATCTTCGCCTTCCTGGTGCTCTGGCCGGACCTGGGCGTGCGCCTGCAGGTGTTCAGTGTGTTCACGCTGCTGGTCGATGGCTGGATCGCATGGCTGCTGCTGCGGCATGCCCCCGTGCAGCAGCGCACCAGCTGCCGTCTGGCGGCGGCGGTGTTCCTGGCCGAGGCGGCACTGTACACGGTGCGCCTGTTCCTGCCGGTGGCGCCCGATGCCGGCGAGGACATCATGCGCACCGGCACGCCGATGTTCGTCACCTACATTGCCGGGGTGATGCTGGAGCTGGCGCGATGTTTCGCGATGGTACTGCTGCTGGTCGAGCGCATGCTGGTCGATCTGCGGCGTGCGGCACGCACCGATGGCCTGACCGGGCTGCTCAACCGCAGCGCGGTGCTGGCCGATGGCCAGGCGCAGTTGCAGCGGCTGCGTCGGCAGGGCCGGCCGCTGGCCCTGCTGCTGGTCGACGTCGATCACTTCAAGCAGATCAACGACCGCTGGGGCCACCTGGCCGGTGACCAGGTACTGCGTCACTTCGCTGCGCTGCTGCAGCATGGTTTGCAGGGCCACGACACGCTGCTGGGCCGCTACGGTGGCGAGGAGTTCGTGCTGGTGCTGGCCGGCAGCACACAGGGTGAAGCGATGGCGTGGGCCGCGGCGATCCGTACCGCTCTGCAGCAGAAGCCGGCGCGGCTGGGTACCGGGCCGGTGACGGTCACCGCCAGCATTGGCCTGGCCATGGACGACGGCCACGGCGACCTGTCCACGCTGCTGGCAGCGGCGGATGCGGCGCTGTACCGGGCCAAGGCCGCAGGCCGCGACCGCCTGGCCTGCGCCACGCCGGCGGAGATTTCGCGTCTGCCCATCGCCGACGACGCCGTGCCCGTGTAAGTTGAGTCACATCTTCCGCGGCAGCCCGTCGTGGTTGCCAGGAACGTCCTCCAGGGGAAACGAGCACGATGCAAAGACACCACCTCGCGTTGGCCGCAGCGTTGGCCAGCCTGATGCTTGCCGGTTGCAGCCAGTCACCGTCACCCGGCGCTGAAAGCGCCAGCGATGCACCCAGCCGCCGTTTCGGCACGATCGACTTCCAGCCCTGCACGTTGTCCACCGAAGGCGCCAGCGCCAACGTGGAAGCGCAGTGCGCCACCCTGCAGGTGCCGGAGGACCGGGCCCAGCCCGATGGCCGACGCATTGGCCTGCGCATCGCCTGGCTGGAATCGGGCAGCAGCGGCTCCAGCCAGCCCGATCCGGTGTTCTTCCTGGCCGGTGGCCCCGGCCAGGCGGCCAGCGAAGTGGCGGTCATCGTCGATACCGCGCTGCGCCAGGTGCGCAAGCAGCGCGACATCTTCCTTGTCGACCAGCGGGGTACCGGCGGCTCCAACCCGCTCAGCTGCCTCGGCGCGGACGGCAAGGACCTGCAGATGGACGAGGACGCCGCTCCCACCGAGGCGTCGCTGCGCGACTACGCGCAGCGCTGCGCGGCCTCGCTGCAGGGGCGTGCCGATGCCCGCTTCTACACCACCACCGAAGCCATCGCCGACCTGGATGCGGTACGCCAGGCCTTGGGCGTGGACCGGATCAACCTGGTCGGCGGCTCCTACGGTACCCGCGTGGCCCAGCGCTATGCCGGTGCCTATCCGCAGCACACCCGCAGCATCGTCATCGATGGCGTAGTGCCCAATGAACTGGTGGTGGGCGGCGACTTCGCCACGACGTTCGAGGATGCAATCGCCCTGCAGTCGGCGCAGTGCCGCAAGGATGCCGCCTGCAGCAAACGCTTCCCGACCGACACCCGCGCGCAGCTGCGCAGCGTGGTCGAGACCCTGCGCCGTGCGCCGGTCTCGGTGGAGTATCGCGACCCCGGAACCAACCAGACCCGGCAGGATGTGCTGAGTCCGGACAGCGTGATCGGCCTGGCGTTCGCCTTCTCCTATGTGCCGCAGTATTCCTCGCTGCTGCCGCTGGTGCTCGATGAAGCCGCGCATGGCCGCTATGCACCGCTGGCGTCGCTGGCACGCGGTGCGAACCGCAGCATGGATTTCCAGATCAACCGAGGCATGCAGTGGTCGGTGATCTGCAGCGAGGATGCGCCGCGCTACAAGGCGTCGGCCGAGGACCCGGAGCGACTGTTCGGCAACGACGTGGCCAGTGCCTTCTTCGCGGCCTGCCCGGTATGGCCGCACCAGCCGGCGCCAGCGGCCAATGCCGTGCCGCTGCGCAGCGATGTACCGGCGCTGCTGCTGTCCGGTGAACTCGACCCGGTGACGCCACCACGCTATGCCGAACAGGTCCTCAAGGGCCTGCCGAATGGCCGCGCGCTGGTCGCCCGCGGCCAGGGCCACGGCACGCTGAGTGCCGGCTGCATGCCGCGCCTGCTCGGCCAGTTCATCGACAAGACCGATGCCAAGGCGCTGGATGCCGGCTGCCTGGACACGCTGAGCTACGTGCCGGCGTTCACCTCGTTCAACGGATGGGAACCATGATCGTCGCCGACAACCTGCACAAGGCTTTCGACACCCGCACCGGCCGCATCCAGGCGGTCTCCAACGTCGGCTTCCGCGCCGAGGACGGCCGCATCACTGGCCTGCTGGGCCCCAATGGTGCCGGCAAGACCACCACCATGCGCATGCTGTACACGCTGATGACCCCGGACCAGGGCAGCATCAGCGTCGATGGTGTCGATGCCGCACGCAATCCGGTGGAAGTACGCCGCCACCTTGGCGTGCTGCCCGATGCGCGTGGCGTCTACAAGCGCCTGACCGCGCGCGAGAACATCGCCTACTTCGGCGAGCTGCATGGCCTGTCGGCCGAGCGCATCCGCGAACGCATCGAAGTGCTGTCGCATGCCCTGGACATGGGTGACATCCTCGACCGCCAGACCGATGGCTTCTCGCAGGGCCAGCGGACCAAGACCGCGATCGCCCGCGCGCTGGTGCACGACCCGCGCAACGTCATTCTGGATGAGCCGACCAACGGTCTGGACGTGATGACCACGCGCGCACTGCGCCGCTTCCTGCTGGGCCTGCGCGAAGAGGGCCGCTGCGTGATCCTGTCCAGCCACATCATGCAGGAGGTGGCCGCGCTGTGCGATCACATCGTGATCATCGCCAAGGGCACGGTGATGGCTGCCGGCAGCGCCGATGAACTGCGTGCGCAAGCCGGCGAATCCAACCTGGAAGACGCGTTCGTGAAACTGATCGGCAGCGAAGAGGGCCTGCACGCATGAGCATGATGTCGACCCTGATGACGGTGATGCGCAAGGAACTGCGCGACCTTTCCCGTGATCGCCGCACGCTGCTGCTGACCCTGCTGTTCGGGCCGCTGCTGTACCCGGTGCTGCTGCTGGGCATGGGCAAGCTGGCCGAGAGCCGGGTACGCACCCAGATCGAGCAGCCGCTGCAGATTCCGACCATCGGTGCGGAGAACGCCCCCAACCTGGTGCGTTTCCTCGCCGCGCAGGGGCTGAACACCGCACCTGCACCGAAGGACCTGGCCGAGGCCATCCGCAGCCAGGAGATCGACGTGGCGCTGCGCATCAGCGATGACTTCGGCAAGGACTGGGCCGATGGCAAGCCGGCGCTGGTGGAGGTGATCAAGGACAGTACCCGTCGTGCCGCCGAAGTGCCCAGCGCACGTCTGGAGGCGGCACTGGCCACCTACAACGGCCAGGTGGGGGCACTGCGATTGATGGCGCGCGGCATCGACGCACAGGTGGCGCGGCCGCTGGATGTGGCGCGCCAGGACCTGGCCAGTGCCGAGGCCAAGCGCGGCATGATCCTGTCGATGCTGCTGCCGGTGCTGCTCACGCTGACCTCGTTCATCGGCGGCGCCTATCTGGTGATGGATGCCACCGCCGGCGAGCGCGAGCGGCAGTCACTGGAACCGCTGCTGGCCACGCCCGGCTCGCGCAGCGCCATTGTCAGCGGCAAGATCGCCGCCGCCTGCGTGGTCGGGTTCGTATCGCTGCTGCTGACCCTGGTGGCGTTCAAGGTGAGCGCACAGATCGCGCCCGGCAACATCGGCCGCCAGTTCAACATGAACGTCGCCTCGATGCTGCAGATGCTGCTGGTGATGTTGCCGATGCTGATGATCGGCACCTCGCTGCTGACCTTCCTGTCGGCCGCGGCCAAGAGCATGAAGGAAGCGCAGAGCCACATGACCTGGCTGATGCTGTTGCCGATGATGCCCGGCTACGCGCTGGTGGCCTATCCGCTGAAGAGCGAGCTGTGGCAGTACGCCGTGCCGTTCCTGTCGCAGAACCAGATGCTGTTGAAGGTGATCCGCCACGAGACCATCACGCCGTCGGTCTGGGCCATCTATCTCGGTGCCAGCCTCGGCCTGGCCGCACTGCTGTGGTTCGCCGCCGTGCGCCGTTACCACAACGAGCGCCTGGCGATCTCGGGCTGACTGCCACTGGTAGTGCCGGGCCGTGCCCGGCGGATATGAAACGAGGCCCGGTCATTCCGGGCCTCTCTTTTTCAGGCCTGTGCTGCCTGCCAAGCAGCGAAGCGTTGAGCGATCACCGGTGCCAGTCGGTCGAAGTTCTCCCAGGTATCGGCGACGTGGTACAGCGACGGGAGATCATCCGCGAGCAGCTCGATGTAATCGTCGGGGTACAGGCAATCATCGGCCTGGTAGTACCCCAGCGTGAATGCGTTCGCCTCGTCGTTGATCATCTCGTCAACGAACTTGCCATCGCACACCAGAAGGAACTGACCCGGTGTCATCGTGCGCCGGGTCAAGGCTTCCAGCTCGTCCTGCATGTCATCAGCCAGTTCCTCGTCCGCCATGCCCTGCAACAACAGCCAGGCCAGGTACATGCCAATGTGGGTGGCACCGGCTTCAGCCGGAAGATCCGCGGGGAAGTCACCGTCGGAATGCCAGCTGGCGTCGTCATACTTCATGCGTCTTCCTTTTGAGATCAATCCGCAGTTTAGGTCGCGAGGAAAGACAGCGGGAGCGTTGAATACGTCAACCGCCGGCATACCGCGCAGGCGTCACCCCCATCTCGCGCTTGAACACGGCGATGAAGGCACTGGGTGTGTCGTAGCCCATCGACAGCGCGACGCTGATCACCGGCTCTCCCGCCAGCAGGCGTGGTAGTGCCAGCAGCACCCGCAGGCGTTGCCGCCATTGGCTCAGCGTCATGTGGGTCTCGGCCAGCCAATGGCGCGCCAGGCTGCGGCTGGACAGTCCAATCGCGGCCGCCCAGTCCTCGACGCTGCGAAGATCGTCTGGTGAACGTGCAAGTGCGGCAGCGATCCGTCGCAGGCGACGGTCGCGCGGTTGTGGCAGGGCAAGCGGCAGAGGCTTGCTGGCGGCAATCTCATCGGCGATCACACCGGCCAGTCGTGCCTGTGTGGCATCCAGTGGAACATGCGGCCACTGCAGCGCCCGAATCACCGCGGCCTGCAGCAGCGGCCCCGGCTGGAAGATGCGAGGGGCTGCAGGCAGGTCGGTGCAGGCCTGCGCGCTGAAGTACAGGCTCCAGCCGTCGAACGCACTGGTACTGGCCAGTGCGTGGGGCAGCGAAGGCGGTATCCAGGCGACATGACCCGCCGGCAGCAGCCAGTGCAGGTCGCCGACCTCGATCCGAAGCAGGCCCTGATGTGCACCCAGCAGCTGCCCGCGGGCGTGCTGGTGGCGTGCCGTGCGGCGCGGACCCGGCAGGCGCAGCTGCGCCCCCAGCAACGCAGGCCCGTCGGCGGCATTGGTCAGTGCCGGGTCAATCAATGCGGTGGTTGTCTGATCTGCCATATCGATTGGCAGTTATACGGCAGAAACGTCGCGTCCGGGCCCCGACACTGGAGCCCACTTCAATGGAGCGCTTCCCCATGCAGCCACAGGACATTCTTCCGGACCATCAGAACGAGGTGCAGGTAAATGGCCTCACCGTGCGCAAGGGCAGCGTCGGTGCCTTCCTGGCCAGCGTCCGTGCCTGGCAGGATCCCACCAGCGATGATGCCACCCGCGCCACTGCCGAAGCCGACCTGCGTGCGTTGCTGCCCGGTCTGCATGCGCTGGGCCTGTTCCAGGTGCTGGCCGCGCGCGATCCGGCCCTGCAGCGCCTGATTGATGGCGCGGCCTGAAACGGACAAGGCCCGGACGGACCGGGCCTTGGCGTCATGGAGGTGGCAGAAACGACTTAATCCCCTCCGTCCCCTTTTTGCCGGTCAGCCGCCCGGTGCGAACACCAGGGTGCGGCGGGTGGTGACCGGCGCGTTGACCGGCTCGAAGCGCCAGCGCTTGACCGCGTTCAGGGCTTCGCGGTCGAAGGTCCGTCCCGACGTCGCGCGCAGCACGCGGGCGCTGACCACTGAGCCGTCGGTACCGACGGTGATCTCCACCAGCACTTCGCCCGACGTTCCCGAACGCAGTGCCTCGGCCGGATAGCGCGGCGCCGGCGTGCTGACCGGGCGGAGGGTGGGAGCTGCCGCGGCGGCTGCCTGGCGTGCGGCGCTGGCCTGTTGGGCGGCGGCCTGCTGCTGTTTCTGTTCGGCATCGCGACGGGCCGCGGCCTGGCGCTCCGCCTCCTGGCGCTCGTTGTCGCGGCGTGCGGCATCCTGCTGCGCGGCAATCTGCTTGGCCGCATCGGCTTCCTTGGCGCGCTGCTCGGTCAGGCGCTGCTGTTCGGCCTGCTGCTTGGTCCGGTCTTCGGCGTCCTTCCTGGCCTTCTCGGCTTCGGTCTCGCTGCGCTTGGCCGCATTTTCCACGCCCTTGGCCAGGCCTTCCTTCAGGCGCGGCAGGGCGGGAGCGGAGGCGTCCACCTTCTCGATCAGTGCCACCAGGCGCTGCGCCTCGGTGTAGTCCTCGCGGCCCAGGTGCTGCTCGGCGGCGATCAGGGTGTAGGGCAGCAGGTCGGTCAGCGCGCTCTTCACCGACGCGTCGTCCGGTGTCTTGTCGCGCAGGGCGAGGTAGTACTCGATGGCGTTGTCGCCGGCCGGCGCGTACATGCGGTTCTCGCGCAGTGCCTGGCTGGCCGATTCACGCAGCTGTTCGGTGCCCATGGACTGCACCTTGGCGGCGACCACCGGTGCGGCCGGTGCAGCGGTGGCGGGTGCGGCGGCCGGGGCCGGTGCTGCAGATTCTTCCTTTCCCGAGCAGGCGGCCAGCGCCAGTGCCAAAGCAACCGGCAGCCACCGGCGCGCGGCGGTGATCGTTGAGACGTGCGACATCCTGCTCCCCTCTAGAAGACGACGTGACGTAAATCGTTGATACGCATGGCCAGGACCTGTGGTCCGGGCGCGGAACGATGACGTTTCCCGACGCCACCGCCGGCAACGGCGAGGGTGCAATCTAGCATCCCGGCCACCGCCGCGTACAAGGGGGAGGGGCCGGGATGGGGCAGCGGCGAAGGACCGCTGCCGGTTGCCGCATCAGTGGTCGTGCGACTTGCTGTGGCTGTTGGACATCAGCTTGTCGGTCCAGGCAATACCGATCGCCGACAGGATGAACACGCAGTGGATGATGGTCTGCCACAGCACGCCGTCCTGGGTCAGCATCGAGCAGCGGGCGACACCGATGTTGGCGGCGGCCACGCTCATCTGCTCCGGCGTGCACAGTGGGATGCCACCCAGCGCGCCACTGGCGATGAAGGTCTTCAGCAGGTGGATCGAGGAGATGCCGATGATCGCCATTGCCAACTTCACTTTCAGCACGCTGGCATTGACGTGGCTCAGCCATTCCGGCTGGTCCGGATGGCCTTCCAGGCGCAGGCGCGAGACGAAGGTCTCGTAGCCACCGACGATCACCATCACCAGCAGGTTGGAGATCATCACCACGTCGATCAGGCCCAGCACGATCAGCATGATCTGCTGTTCGCCCATCGAGGCCGAATGCGAGATCAGGTGCCACAGTTCCTTGCCGAACAGGAACACATAGACGCACTGCGCCACGATCAGGCCCAGGTACAGCGGCAGCTGCAGCCAGCGCGAGGCGAAGATCAGCGTGGACAGCGGGGAGAGCGGCGGGCGGTTTGCACTCATGCGGAGGATGCTGCGTTGCGGGGGAGAGGCGAGGTTACCGGCCCGTCGTGACGGTGCCAACCCAACTCTCGCACTAGACTTCAGGTTCCTTTCCGCACCCCGAGCCGCCGCCATGATCGACCTGTATTACTGGCCCACCCCGAACGGCCACAAAGTGACCCTGCTGCTGGAAGAAGCCGGCCTGGAGTACCGCATCCATCCGGTCAACATCGGCTCGGGCGACCAGTTCAAGCCGGAATTCCTTGCGATCTCGCCCAACAACAAGATGCCTGCGATTGTCGACCACGCCCCGGCCGATGGCGGCGCCCCGCAGAGCGTGTTCGAGTCCGGCGCGATCCTGCTGTATCTGGCCGAGAAAGCCGGCCAGTTCCTGCCCAGCGACCCGCGCGGCCGCGTCACCACCCTGGAGTGGCTGTTCTGGCAGATGGCCGGCCTGGGTCCGATGAGCGGCCAGATGGGCCACTTCAATGTGTATGCGCCGGAGAAGATCCCGTATGCGATCGAGCGCTATGACAACGAAGTGCGCCGCCTGCACGGGGTGATGGACAAGCGCCTGGCCCATCACGCCTTCCTGGCCGGGGACGAGTACACCATTGCCGACATGGCCAGCTACCCGTGGATCGGTGCCTACGACAAGCTGCCGGTGGATTTCGCCGCGTTCCCGAACCTCAAGCGCTGGCACGAAGTGATTGCTGCACGCCCGGCCACCCAGCGCGCCTATGCCCTGCGCCAGCAGGTGAACCCCAACGCCGGCAAGCCGCTCAGCGACGAAGAGCGCAAGCACCTGTTCGGCCAGCGTTGACCCGGAACGGTGGGTGCCGACCGTTGGTCGGCATGCCTCATGGGCAGAAGGTCATGCTGCCTTCCCGCACCGGCTTGGTTAGGATGGAGGCTGACCGCCCCGCGTCCATCGCGGTGGCGGACCTGCCGTTTGCCGGGATCCTCCATGCGCCACCTGTTCGCTTCGCTCGCCCTCATGCTCGCCACCAGTACCGCCGCCCACGCTGAAAAGCTGACCCTGGAAGCCATCACCGGCCCGCTGCCGCTTTCCGGCCCGACCCTGATGAAGCCGAAGGTCGCCCCCGATGGTTCGCAGGTCAGCTTCCTGCGCGGCAAGGACAGCGACCGCAACCAGCTGGACCTGTGGACCTATGACATCGGCAGCGGCCAGACCCGCCTGCTGGTGGATTCGAAGGTGGTGCTGCCCGGCACCGAGACCCTCAGCGATGAGGAAAAGGCCCGCCGCGAGCGCCAGCGCATCGCCGCGATGACCGGTATCGTCGATTACCAGTGGTCGCCGGACGCGCAGCGCCTGCTGTTCCCGTTGGGCGGCGAACTCTACCTGTACGACCTCAAGCAGCAGGGGGCGGCGGCCGTGCGCCAGCTGACCCACGGTGAAGGCTTCGCCACCGACGCCAAGCTGTCGCCCAAGGGCGGTTTCGTCAGCTTCATCCGCGGCCGCAACCTGTGGGTGATCGACCTGGCCAGCGGCAAGCAGCTGCAGCTCACCCGCGACGGCAGCACCACCATCGGCAACGGCGTGGCCGAGTTCGTCGCCGACGAGGAAATGGACCGCCACACCGGCTACTGGTGGGCGCCGGATGATTCGGCCATCGCCTTCGCCCGCATCGATGAAGCACCGGTGCCGGTGCAGAAGCGCTACGAGGTCTACGCCGACCGCACCGACGTGATCGAGCAGCGTTACCCGGCCGCGGGCGACGCCAACGTGCGCGTGCAGCTGGGCGTGATCGCACCGGCCGCCGATGCGCAGCCGCGCTGGGTCGACCTCGGCAAGGAACAGGACATCTATCTGGCCCGCGTCGATTGGCGCGATGCGCAGCACCTGAGCTTCCAGCGCCAGTCGCGCGACCAGAAGCAGCTGGACCTGGTGGAAGTGGCGCTCGATTCCAATCGCCAGCGCGTGCTCGCCCACGAGACCAGCCCGACCTGGGTGCCGCTGCACAACAGCCTGCGTTTCCTCGATGACGGCAGCGTGCTGTGGTCGTCCGAGCGCACCGGTTTCCAGCATCTGTACCGCATCGACAGCAAGGGCAAGGCCACCGCGCTGACCCACGGCAACTGGCCGGTGGACGAACTGCTGGCGGTCGATGAGAAGGCTGGCAAGGCCTACTTCCGCGCCGGCATCGAGACCTCGCGCGAAAGCCAGATCTACGCGGTGTCGCTGCAGGGCGGTGAGCCGCAGCGCCTGTCCAAGGCACCGGGCATGCACAGCGCCAGCTTCGCCCGCAATGCCAGCGTCTATGTCGACAGCTGGTCCAACAGCACGACGCCGCCGCAGATCGAACTGTTCCGCGCCAATGGCGAGAAGATCGCCACCCTGCTCGAGAACGATCTGGCGGACCCGAAGCATCCGTATGCGCGTTACCGCGATGCACAGCGCCCGATCGAGTTCGGCACGCTGACCGCGGCCGACGGCAAGACCCCGCTCAACTACAGCCTGATCAAGCCGGCCGGCTTCGATCCGTCCAAGCGCTATCCGGTGGCGGTGTACGTGTATGGCGGCCCGGCCAGCCAGACCGTCACCGACAGCTGGCCCGGCCGCGGTGATCACCTGTTCAACCAGTACCTGGCCCAGCAGGGCTATGTGGTGTTCTCGCTGGACAACCGCGGTACCCCGCGCCGTGGCCGTGACTTCGGTGGCGCGCTGTATGGCAAGCAGGGCACGGTGGAAGTGACCGACCAGCTACGTGGCGTGACCTGGCTCAAGCAGCAGCCGTGGGTGGACCCGGCGCGCATCGGCGTGCAGGGCTGGTCCAACGGCGGCTACATGACCCTGATGCTGCTGGCCAAGGCCTCGAACCAGTACGCCTGTGGCGTGGCCGGTGCGCCGGTGACCGATTGGGGCCTGTACGACAGCCACTACACCGAACGCTACATGGATCTGCCGGCGCGCAACGAAGCGGGTTACCGCGAAGCGCGCGTGCTGACCCATATCGACGGCCTGCGCTCGCCGCTGCTGCTGATCCACGGCATGGCCGATGACAACGTGCTGTTCACCAACTCGACCAGCTTGATGAGTGCGCTGCAGAAGCGTGCACAGCCGTTCGAACTGATGACCTATCCGGGTGCCAAGCACGGCCTGTCCGGCGCCGATGCCCTGCATCGCTACCGCGTGGCCGAAGCCTTCCTGGGGCGCTGCCTGAAGCCCTGATGCACGAACGGGAAGGAGCCCGCCGATGACCCTGCCACCGCCGATTCCCACCCATGGCCCCAAGCCCGCCGGCTGGTGGTGCCGCCACTGGCGCTGGGCGATGCCGCTGACCGTGCTGCTGGTGCTGGCCGGCGCCGGTGGCACAGTGGCCTGGAGCGTGCTGCGCTGGAGCGAGGCGGCACGCGAGAGCCCGCCGATGCGCGAAGCAATGCGTCGCGCGGGATGCAGCATCGAACTGGTGGAAGCCTTCGGCGAGCCGCTGCGTGCCGAATCGATGCCGCTGGGCAGCATGCAGACCGCGATGAACGGCCAGCGCGACGTCGGCCTGACCGTGGCCCTGGAAGGACCGCATGCGCACGGCCGGCTGTTCGTGCAGGGCAGCCGTCGCGATGAAGTCTGGGATTACCCGGTGATGTATGTACTGGCCGAAGACAAGCAGACCTTCGACCTGACTGCACTGGATGACGACGAGGCTGCGGGGGAGTGCGAGCTGCAGGCCTGCCGTGAGCGTGGCGAATGCCCGCTGACCGCCGCGCTGTGACCGCAGGTCGCGCGGCCGGGTAAGGGCGGCTGTTCAGAGCCTCCTGTTTGTCGACTGCTCCCTACAAGGCGCCTGAAGGCCCCGAGTTGCGCGAGCGAGTCGAGTGGCAGATTTCCCCTGCGCCCGGTCGAATATCAATTCCGCCACGACTTCCTGCCGATCGTCGCCACCGCCGTGAGGGGTAGTGAAGAATCGGCGACTGTGAAGCCCGTTCTGATGCCGCACAAGGAATGCAGGTGCGTGCGAACCTGATAGGTGTCGGGATTGCCATCTGGCTGGAGATCGCTGAGGTATCCAGGCGGAAACTCAGGGCCGGAAAGCGCACCATCTCTGGAGAATTGTGGCGAAAATCTGTCGTGTACAGCCCAGATCCCACGCCGCCCACTGTCCATGTGATGGCGGTCTCCCGCTGATGTGGAGTCAACACGTAGCTTTCATCGTGCCATGTGGCGGCGACATTGCGGGTGGATCATGGAACGTGCTCTTTTCTGCCTGGTGCTGGTTCTGCTCAGCATCTTTCCGTCAGTTGCGAAGACGGGTAGCCGGTTCGTGCAGATACCTGCTGGGGGATGGGACCCCGGACCAGAGCTGCGCAGGCAGTACGAGGGCAGCATCGTAGACTGGGTTCGTCGCGTTGACGTTCATCCAGAGGCACTTTCCGGCGATTCGATCGAAGTCGACCTTTTCGACATGACAGTACGGCTGGAACGCGTTGCAGGCTACCCGGCAGGTGACGCGCCGGATCCGGTCCACGCTCTGGCTGTCCAGAATGGCGGAACATCATCCGGAACCATGCCCAGCCGGCTCCGTTGGGCTGGCGTAACCGCATCGTCCTCCTCGCCATGTACAGATGTGGAAGGGATGGTGCGTGTTTCCGAGGCTTCTGACGGGCGACTGCAGGCCATTTTCGACATCGGCAGCCTCCGGTACGAACTCCAAGGCAGCGTGCTGATCCGCAAGGATCTGCGCAGGCTTCCACGAGAGGCACCGGTACGGGATGTCAGCCCTGCGGTGCCTGGTGCAGCCGCTTCAGCCGAATACTTACCCGCCGGAAAATCAACGGTTCGTGTCCTCTTTGGCTATGGAACCGCCGCGATTGGGACTGATCGGGAAGAGGTCTTTGCGGAAATGCGGAAGGCCGTGTGCTTGGCCAACAAGGGCTTTTCTGACAGCGGAATCCAGATCGAACTCGAGCGTGCGGGGAACGCACTCCCCGGCTACCGGGAAACCGGTGTAACCCAGACGCTGGATGATCTCATGGCCGGAAGAAGGGGGGCGCTGGGCTTCATGCATCAGGTCCGCGATGTTGCCAAGGCAGACATCGTGCTGATGATTATCGATACAGGTTCGTCACTGTCGTTCTGCGGACAGGCGCAACGGCTGCTTGCCACGAAGGAAACGGCATTCGCGGTTGTAGAGCGGAACTGCCTGGGGGCCAGTACCAGCAGTCTCGCCCACGAAATTGGACACCTGTTCGGCGCCGATCATGAGCCCGCAAATGCATCGATCAGTCCGCCACGATTTTCTTACGGGCATGGCTATCAGGCGCCGGATAATGTGCCTGATCGCTGGAGAACTGTGATGTCCTACGAGTGCTCTGGCGTGCCATGTCACCGAGTGAACCTGTGGTCTTCACCTGACCTCAGTCACAACGGATTGCCTGCCGGCACGGAAAAGACCCACCACAATGTCAGGGTCTTGAACGAAACCCGCCAGATGATTGCCGACTTCTATCCTTGGCCATAAAGCGGGAGATCGGGGTGTCAGGCAGGCTGTTACCCCGTTGGAGAGACTGTGAATCCTGCAGATGTTCAGATCACGGACGGAGCACATGCATCCTGCGCTCGCCAACCCCCGTGACCTCCAGCCGATTGTCGCCATCGCCGTGAGCGCGTAAGTTGCGGGCAACCCTTTGCTGGAGTGTCCCATGAAGCCGATTGCGCTCGCTGTTGCCCTGGCCCTGACTGCCGCTCCGTTGCTGTCCGCACCGCCGGCGCTGGCTGCACCCGCCGCCAAGGCCGCCACTCCTGCCAGCCCGGCCTGGGTGGCCCGCAGCAATGCACTGGCGCAGATCCTGCTTGATGCGCAGGGTCCGTTCCAGCCGGAGGAAACCGGCTTCTTCGGCGTTCCCGGATACGACGACAAGGTGGCCGACCTCGGCCCGGACAACGGCAAGCGCTACCGCGCCGCGATGGCCAAGGCCCGCGACGAACTGAAGGCGAAGCTGGCCACCGAGCAGGATCCCAATGTCCGCCAGGACCTCGAGATCATGATCCACGCCGCCAGCCAGAACATCGAAGGCAGCGAGCTCAACGAGAAGTACCTGTTGCCGTGGAGCGATGCGCCGCAGACGGTGTTCAGCGGCCTCAACCTGCTGCTGTCCGACCAGGTGCCGGCCGAGCGCCGGGCCAAGGCGATCGACCGCCTCAAGGCCTATGCCGGCCTGCAGCCCGGCGGCACCGCGTTCACCGCGCTGGCACGCCAGCGCTATGAAGAGCGATTGAAGGACAGCAGCCTGCTGCAGCCGACGAAGATCGAAGTGCAGCAGTCGCTGGACAACGTTGAGACCTACATCACCGGCATCGAGTCGCTGCTGAAGAAGTACCAGATCGCCGGTGCCGATGAAGCAATGAAGGCGCTGGCCGGGCAGATGAAGGACTACGCCAGCTGGACGCGCACCACCGTGCTGCCGAAGGCTCGCACCGACGCACGCCTGCCGGCACCGTTGTACGCGTACCAGCTCAAGCAGGTCGGCATCGACATCGATCCGAAGCTGTTGATGCAGCGCGCGCAGCTGGAGTTCATGGAAACCCGCTCGGCGATGCAGCAGCTGGCGCCGCTGGTGGCGAAGGACAAGGGCCTGAAGGTGGCCGACCCGAGCGACCCGGTGGCGGTGATCCGCGCGCTGAAGGCCGACAAGATCGCCGACGATCATCTGGAAGGCCACTACCGCAAGGTGATCGACGCGATCGATCCGCTGATCCGCGAGCACGCCATCGTCGACGTGCCCAAGCGTGCCATGCAGATGCGACTGGGTTCGGCCGCCGAGAGCGCCGCCAGCCCGGCGCCGCATTTCCTGCCGGCGCCGCTGGTCAACAACACCGGGCAGCAGGGCACCTTCGTGCTGCCGCTGGGCAATCCGGCCGCCGGTCCGGGTGCGCAGTACGACGACTTCAACTTCGGCGCGGCGGCGTGGACGCTGAGCGCGCATGAAGGCCGCCCCGGCCACGAGCTGCAGTTCACCGCCATGGTCGAGCGCGGCGTCTCGCTGGCACGCACGATGTTCGCGTTCAATTCGGTGAACGTGGAAGGCTGGGCGCTGTATGCCGAAGCCGAGATGGTGCCGTACGAGCCGCTGGACGGGCAGATGATCGCCCTGCAGTTCCGCCTGCTGCGCGCCGCACGCGCGATGCTCGACCCGATGCTCAACCTCGGCCTGACCGACCGCGCCAACGGCGAGCGAGTGCTGATGGAGCAGGTCGGCCTGTCCAAGGCGATGGCCACCCAGGAACTGGATCGCTACATGGTGCGCATGCCGGGCCAGGCCGGCAGCTATTTCTACGGCTACACCCGCATCCTCGAACTGCGCATGCAGACCGAGCTGGCACTGGGCGCGAAGTTCGACCGCCTGGCGTTCAACAACTTCCTGCTCGACCAGGGCCTGCTGCCGCCGGACCAGCTGGCCGATGCGGTGAACAAGGTTTTCGTGCCGAAGTACAAGCGCTGAGCATCACCGGTAGTGCCGGCCGCTGGCCGGCAATCGCCGTTGGTAGATGCCGACCTTGGTCGGCGCTGTGGGTTTGGTGCCAACCAAGGTTGGCACCTACCAGAGCGGTGCGTCGGTTATTGCAGGGGTAGTGCCGGCCGCTGGCCGGCAATTGCCGTTGGTAGATGCCGACCTTGGTCGGCGCTGTGGGTTTCGTGCCAACCAAGGTTGGCACCTACCAGAGCGATGCGTCGGTTATTGCAGGGGTAGTGCCGGCCACTGGCCGGCAATTGCCGTTGGTAGATGCCGACCTTGGTCGGCGCTGTGGGTTTCGTGCCAACCAAGGTTGGCACCTATCAGAGCGATACGTCGGTTGTTGCAGGGGTAGCGCCGGCCGCTGGCCGGCAATCGCCGTTGGTAGATGCCGACCTTGGTCGGCGCCGCGGGTTTCGTGCCAACCAAGGTTGGCACCTACCAGAGCGAAGCGTCGGTTGTTGCAGGGGTAGTGCCGGCCGCTGGCCGGCAATCGCCGTTGGTAGATGCCGACCTTGGTCGGCGCTGTGGGTTTGGTGCCAACCAAGGTTGGCACCTACCAGAGCGGTGCGTCGGTTATTGCAGGGGTAGTGCCGGCCGCTGGCCGGCAATCGCCGTTGGTAGATGCCGACCTTGGTCGGCGCTGTGGGTTTCGTGCCAACCAAGGTTGGCACCTACCAGAGCGATGCGTCGGTTATTGCAGGGGTAGTGCCGGCCGCTGGCCGGCATTTCCCTTGGGCAGAGAGGATTCCTGAGGTTGCCGGCCAGCGGCCGGCACTACCGGCGGTGACCCTCTCGGGTCACCGCTGCGGTTGCGGCGTAATCACTTGTGTCGGCAACCGCGCGGGCGGTGCCGGATTCGGCACCCAGATCGCGACGCCGGCGGCGCGCTTCTGCGTGGTCGGAATACCGATGCCGACGCCGCCACCGACGTGCGAGCCGAACGTGCCGGCGCCGACCGACATGCCCACCGGCGAGCCACTGCTGCCCACGCCCATCAACACCACGCCATTGGCGCCGAGCGCGGCGGCCTCACGCTTCAGGCGTGCCACGGCGGCATCGGTCTGGCCCTGGGTGCCGAAGCCGACGGCGGACGCCGATTCCAGCTGGGCGATTTCCTGGGAACCGGCCGGTGGCGTCGAATAGATCTGCACCAGCGCCGGATCGATCGGTGCGCGGGCGCGGCCCAGCATCACCTTGGAGGTACTGGCACAGCCAGCGGCGACCAGCAGGATGGCCGCCAACGCGGCCCAACGGATGTTCATGGCACGACCCCTGTAGGACTGGTTGCGATCATCGGCGGGCCACTCTGAATCGGCGCCAACACCCGGGCCAGGGCACGCACGGCAGCACGCTAGCACGGCGGGGGTGACAGCCCCGCCAATGGCAGTAGGCGGCGGCAGCGGGAACGTCTATGGTTGGGGCAGGAACCAACTGCGGGAGAGCGGCATGGGTGTGATCAGTCTGTTGTGGGGCGTACTGGCGCTGTTGTGGATGATCCTGGCGCTGATTCCACTGCTGGGCTGGGGCAACTGGTTCCTGATCCCGTTCGCTGCGGTGGGCGCGGTCATCGCCGCGCTCGGCATCCTGTTCACCCACCCGAGCAAGCGTGGCCGGGCCTGGGCCGGGCTGGTGCTGAACGGCATCGTGGTGGTGGTGGGCATCCTCCGGCTCGGCCTGGGTGGCGGCGTGATCTGAGCCCGCACCCGGGTGCGACAGGGCGTCGCAGGCGCACGGCCCATGGCCGGGCAGGGGCGTACAATGAATGGCTGCGCGAGCCCCCCGCGTGCCTGTGAATCCGCGCCCGGCGCGGCTGCCCCATGATCATCCGACCCCGCCCCCACGGCTGGCAACTGCTTTACATCCTGCGCGGTTCGATCGTCAAAGCGATCGCGCCCAAGGTGCTGGCCATCCTGATCCTGTCCATTGCCGTGGCTGCGGTGGTGGAACTGGCGCCACCGACCGGCATCGAGCGTGTCTCGGTCACGCCGTTCACCCTGCTTGGCCTGGTGCTGTCGATCTTCCTCAGCTTCCGCAACAGCGCCTGCTATGACCGGTGGTGGGAAGGCCGCAAGCTGTGGGGTCAGCTGGTCTACGAATCGCGCTCGCTGGCCCGCCAGGTGAACCTGCTGCTGGCCGATGACGCGGGCCGCCGCCGCCGCATCGCCTACCTCACCACCGCCTTCGCCCATGCACTGGCCGGTCGCCTGCGCGGGCGCATCGTGGCGCTGATGGCCCTGCCGTGGCTGGACAAGCGCCAGCGCGAACAACTCGGGCAGCGCGAGAACGTGCCCGACGCGCTGCTCTCGATGATCGCTGCGGAACTGGCGCAGGCCCTGCGCGCTGGTGACCTCGACCCGATCCTCTACACCCAGCTGGAAGAGCGCCTGCACGCGATGTCGTCGATCCAGGCCGGCTGTGAGCGCATCCTCACCACACCGCTGCCGTTCGCCTACACCCTGCTGCTGCACCGCTGCGCGTGGATGTTCTGCGTGCTGCTGCCGTTCGGCCTGGCCAGTTCGCTGGGCTGGGGCACGCCGGTGCTGTCGGCGGTGCTGGCCTATGCCTTCTTCGGCCTGGACCAGCTGGGCGAAGAAATGGAAGACCCGTTCGGCCTGGAGCCGAACGACCTGCCGCTGGACGCGCTGGTGCGCACGATCGAGATCGACCAGCTCGACGCGCTCGGCGAACGCCCATTGCCCGAACCCCTGCTGCCGCAGGGCTACCTGTTGCAATAGCCACTCCTCGGAGCCTGCCATGTCCCACCCGCTTTACCGCCCGCGCCGCATGCGCCATGACGAGTTCTCACGCCGTCTGATGCGCGAGAACACGCTGACCACCGACGACCTGATCTACCCGGTGTTCGTGCACGAACTGGCCGGCCGCACCGCAGTACCGTCGATGCCGGGCGTGGAGCGGCTGTCGATCGAAGAACTGCTGAAGGTGGCCGAAGAAGCGTTGGAGCTGGGTATTCCGGTGATCGACCTGTTCCCGGTGATCGACCCGTCGCTGAAGTCGCTGGACGCGTCGGCGGCGTGGGCCGAGGACGGCCTGGCGCAGCGTGCGATCCGCGCGCTGAAGTCGCGCTTCCCGGAACTGGGGGTGATGACCGACGTGGCGCTGGACCCGTACACCACCCACGGCCAGGACGGCATCATCGACGACAAGGGCTATGTGCTGAACGACATCACCGTCGAGGCGCTGGTCAAGCAGTCGGTATCGCACGCCGAGGCCGGTGTGGACATCGTCTCGCCATCGGACATGATGGACGGCCGCATCGGCGCGATCCGTCGTGCGCTGGATGCCGACAACCACATCAACGTGCGCATCATGGCTTACTCGGCCAAGTACGCCTCGGCGTTCTACGGCCCGTTCCGTGATGCGGTGGGCAGCGCCGCCAGCCTCGGCAAGGCCGACAAGAAGACCTACCAGATGGACCCTGCCAACGGCGACGAGGCCCTGCGCGAGATCGCGCTGGACCTGGAAGAGGGCGCCGACATGGTGATGGTCAAGCCGGGCATGCCGTACCTGGACCTGGTGCGCCGGGTGAAGGAAAAATTCGGCGTGCCGACCTTCGCCTACCAGGTGAGTGGCGAGTACGCGATGATGAAGGCCGCCTTCGCCAACGGCTGGCTGGACGAGCGCGCCTGCGTGCTGGAGTCGCTGCTGGGCTTCAAGCGGGCCGGCGCCGATGGCGTGCTGACCTATTTCGCGCCGCAGGTGGCGCGATGGCTGCGCGAGCGCTGACAATAGCGCCACGATAGACGGAGGATTACGCGATGGGACCCGAACTGGGATGGATGCAATGGCTGATCTGGGGCATCGGTACGCTGGTGTTCGGCGCCATCATCGTCGGTGTCTTCATCGCGGCCTGGCGGGCCGGCAAGCGCCCGCCGGAGCAGCTCTCCGCCGCCCGCCATGTCGCCCGTGAGCAGGCCCTGCCGGACAGCGTGCAGGCCGAACTGGCCGCGTTGAACCAGCGCAAGGACAACGGCCAGCTGAGCGAGGTGGAGTACGAGCAGTTGCGCGCCAAGGTGTTGTCGCGCTGACTCTCAGTTCTGGTAGCCGCCAACCTTGGTTGGCGTTTGCCGTCACCGTGCGCCCGGTAGGCACCCGGCCACCGCCACCACCTTCGGCACCGCCAACCGGTACACGTCCACGCCACCGGCACGCGGTGCCTTCGCCGCACTGCTGGCGACCATCATCTCGCCGGGCTTGGCGTTGTCGATCACCGGCGCGCCGGTCCAGCCGCTGGCCTGGTTGAACGACAGTCCCAATGGCTGCAGCGCCGCACCGGTCCACGCACAGCCGCTGCTCCACACCTGCGTGGTCGTGCCGTTGCCGCGGCTGAACACCACGGCGCCGTCATGCCCCAGCCAGTCGCCGTCGGTCTCGTCGTCGGCGCTGTTCAACGCGCTCAGTGCGCTGGCCGGGCCACGCAGTCCCTGCGCATCCAGCGTCGCCACGAACAGGTCCCAGCCGGCGCCACGGCCCTGCTGGCGGGCAAACAACAGCTGCCTGCCATCCGCGCTCAGGGCCGGCCCGCGCTCTTCCCGGCGGCCCGCGTCGCCCGCCAGCGGCTGCGCGGTACCCAGCTGGCCATCGGGGGCCAGCGCGGCCCGATACAGCGCCAGCTTGCCCTCGCGGCCGGCCGCGAACAGCAGCCAGCGGCCGTCGCGGCTGAAGTAGGGATCACGGACCTCACCGGCCACGCCTACCGGCAAGGCCTGCGCCTGCTGCCAGCGGCCGTCCACCACGCGCGCCTCCCACAGGCCCCAACCGGCCTCGCCACGGCGGGCGAAAACGATGCGCTGGCCATCGGCGCTGATCGTGGCGCGGCCCTCGTCGGCACGGGTCGAGACCACGCCCATGCCTTCGATGCCGTACTCGTTCAACGCCATCGCCACGGGGGCAGAGAGTAGACTGGCGGCAAGCACCAGCAGGGGCGGGGTGATGCGCATCATCCGGGTCCGTGCACGAAAGAGCATCAGTCTAGCCAGCTTGAGGATTCCATGACCGACCGTTACGCCGTCTTCGGACACCCCGTTGCCCACTCGAAGTCGCCGCAGATCCATGCGACGTTCGGTCGCCAGGAAGGCATCGCGGTGGATTACCGCGCGATCGACCTGGCCCCGGATGCGTTCCTGGCCGGCCTGGAAGCCTTCGCCGCCGACGGCGGTGTCGGTGCCAACGTCACCTCGCCGCACAAGGAAGCCGCGTTCTCGGTGTGCACCACGCTGACTGCGCGTGCGCGCCGCGCCGGCTCGGTCAACACGCTGCTGCGCAAGGGCGACCGCTGGCATGGCGACACCACCGACGGCATCGGCCTGGTGCGTGACCTGACCGACCGCCATGGCCTGGACCTGCGTGGCCGCCGCATGCTGCTGATCGGTGCCGGCGGCTCCGCGCGCAGCGTCGCTCCGGCCTTCCTCGATGCTGGAATCACCGAGCTGGTGGTGGTCAACCGCACGCCGGAACGCGCCGATGAACTGATCGACGCGATGGGCGAACCGGGCCGCGCGATCAGCCGCTACTGGGAAGACCTGCGCGAGCTGGGCGACTTCGAACTGATCGTCAACGCCACCTCGGCCGGCCGCGACCGCGACGTCGAGTTCAAGCTGCCGCTGTCGCTGGTCAACTCGATGACCACCGCCGTCGACCTGAACTACGGCGAGGCCGCCATCGCCTTCCTGGCCTGGGCGCGCGCAGCGAACTGCCGCAATACCGTGGATGGCCTGGGCATGCTGGTCGAGCAGGCGGCCGAGAGCTTCCTGCAGTGGCACGGCGTGCGCCCGCAGACCGACGGGATCTACCAGTCGCTGCGGCAGGGCTCGGCCGTGCTGGCCGGCGAGGACTGATCGATGGACAGCACAACGTTGATGGTGACCGTGCTGAGCATGGTCGGCGTGCGCCTGCCGGTGCTGATCGCGCTGTGCATTGGCCTGGTCTGGGTGGTCGGCGCACCGCGCGATGCCACCCGCACCGGCGCGCTGGTCGGCCTGCTGTTGCTGCTGCTGTCCAGCCTGGGGGGCCTGGCGGCGGGCATGCTGCCGATGTGGCTGGTCAGCAGTGGCAACTTCAGCGCCATCTCGGGCATGAGCGCCATCTTCGGCGTGGTGCACTTCGCGCTGGCGATGGTCGAGGCCATCGGCGTGGTGCTGCTGGTGTGGGCGCTGGTGCGCCTGCTGCGTACCCGCACGATCCCGGCATCCTGACCGGTAGCGCCGGGCCATGCCCGGCGTATCTGGCCCTTGAGCGGTCCGCCCATCGGACCGTGACCGCCGCCTGGCGTCGTCGCTGGCCCGTTCAGGGTGCCAGCGACGGTGAACGCGGCCGGCCATGCGACAATGACCGGCCTGATCCAGCCACGGTAGTTCCCGGCGTGACCGAAACCGTCGCCGCTCCGCGCACGCTCGATGACGCCTTGAAGGACGCGATCCGCAAGGCGTACACGACGCTGCAGGCCAATACTCCCGGCTTCTCCACCCGCCGCTCGCAGAGCCAGATGATCGGTGTGGTGTCGCGTGCGCTGTCGAAAAGTGGCGGCGTCGGCGTGGTCGAGG
Organism: Stenotrophomonas sp. 86156_Sma; assembly: GCF_056481625.1. Classification (NCBI taxonomy): domain Bacteria; kingdom Pseudomonadati; phylum Pseudomonadota; class Gammaproteobacteria; order Lysobacterales; family Lysobacteraceae; genus Stenotrophomonas; species Stenotrophomonas sp. 86156_Sma. The sequence goes on along the minus strand of NZ_CM151157.1, from coordinate 4,824,739 downwards.
CGCCCACCGGCGTCGGCAAGAGCCTGGGCTACCTCACCGCAGGTGTACCGATCGCGCTGGCCAGCAAGAAGAAGCTGGTGATCAGCACCGGCACCGTAGCGCTGCAGTCGCAGCTGGTCGAGCGCGATATCCCGAATTTCCTCAAGGCCACCGGCCTGGAAGCGACCGTGGCGCTGGCCAAGGGCCGTACCCGCTACCTGTGCACGCGCAATGCTGCCGAGGCGCAGGGCGAGGGTTCGCAGGGCGGCATGTTCGAGGATGACGCACCCCTGTTCGACCGGCCGCTGGCGCCGATCGAGATGGACATCGCCAAGCGCCTGACCGACGCCTTCACCGGCGGCACCTGGGATGGCGACATCGACAACGCGCCGGAGACCATCAGCCCCGGCCTGCGCAGCCGCATCACCACGCCGGCTTCGGGTTGTGCCGGGCGCCGCTGCGCCTATTCGGCGCAGTGCGCGGTGCTGCGTTCGCGCAACACGGTGCGCGATGCGCAGATCGTGGTCACCAACCACGCGCTACTGCTGTCGGCGCTGTCGATCGGTGACAGCGACAACGGCCAGCCGTTGATCGCGCCGCCGTCGGACATGCTGTTGGTGCTGGACGAAGGCCATCACATCGGCAGCGTGGCGATCGACCAGGGTGCAGCCAGCCTGGCGCTGGACGAGATGGCCAAACGCACCGGCCGCCTGCAGATCCTGATCGCCGGTGCCTATCGCGCGGTCGACAAGGACCGTCTCGGCAACCTGCTGCCGAACGAAGCGATCGAGGTCGCCAGCAACGTCGCCAAGCAGCTGCGCGCGTTCCGCGATCACATCGAGCGGGTGTGGATGCCGGCACCGGCGGACGAAGAGCCGATGTGGCGCGCGGCCAACGGGCGCCTGCCCGAGGCCTGGCGCGAGCCGATCGAGGCCCTGGCCGACGATACCCGCAGCCTCTACAACTGGGCGCATGCCGCCACCGCGCAGGTGGCCAAGGGCAAGCCGGACGATGCCGCGCGCGAGCGCCTGCAGCGCAACCTGGGCATGGCGCTGGAAATGATCGAGCAGCAGTACAACCTGTGGCAGGCGTGGCGCCGCGAGGACAAGGATGGCGCGCCGCCGATGGCGCGCTGGGTCACCGCCACCCGCGACGGCGACCTGGTGCTGCACGGCTCGCCGGTGTCGGCCGCGCACGTGCTGCGCAAGCTGCTGTGGGATGAAGTGGACTCGGTGGTGATGACCTCGGCGACGTTGACCGGCGGTGGCGACTTCCAGTCGCTGGCGATCGACAACGGCATTCCGGAAGAGGCAGAGATGGTCTCGCTGTCGTCGCCGTTCGACCTGCCCAACCAGGCCGAGCTGGTCGTGCCGAAGTTCCCGGTCACGCCGGACGACCGCGAAGGCCACCCGCGCGAAGTGGCGCGCTACCTCGACACCGAGCTGGACTGGGCCAAGGGCTCGATGGTGCTGTTCACCTCGCGCTGGAAGATGGAGAAGGTGGCCGGGCTGATGTCGGCCGCGCGCCGCAAGCAGGTGCTGGTGCAGGGCGAGATGTCCAAGACCCGCCTGATCGACGAGCATCTGCGGCGCGTGGCGGCAGGCGAGGGCTCGGTGCTGTTCGGGCTGAACTCGTTCGGCGAAGGGCTCGACCTGCCGGGCGAAGCCTGCACTACGGTGGTGATCACCCAGGTGCCGTTCGCGGTGCCGACCGACCCGCAGACCGCCACGCTCAGCGAGTGGTTCGAGGGGCGCGGGCTGAATGCCTTCAACCTGATCGCGATTCCGCATGCGCTGCGCACGCTGACCCAGTTCGCCGGCCGCCTGATCCGCACCTCCACCGACACCGGCCGCGTGGTCATTCTTGATTCGCGGCTGCTGACCCGCCGCTACGGCAAGCGCATCATCGACGCGCTGCCGCCGTTCAAGCGCGTGATCGGCTGACACGGGGTCGGGTCCCTTCCGAAGGAAAGGCTCTGACCCCACCACGCACTCTGTCGCTCAACCGCCTTCCGGATTCCGGCAGGCCTGGTTGCCCATCGCAGTGTGGTAATCGCGATCAAAGCAGCGCAGGAAGCCATCGAGCACGTCCAGGTTGGGCGGCCATGGCACATCCACCTTCTGCCCGCCGGCGGTGGTGAAGTGATAGCGCCCATCCTTCAGCGCCCCGGCGATCTGCTCCGGCGTGGGAATCGCAATCAGTGCTGCACGCGCCCTTTCCAGCGCTGCACGGTCGCGCTGCAGGAAGGCGATGGTGCCGTCCACGTAGGCGTTCCAGTAACCGGGGTCGGTGCCGGTGGGCTTGTAGGTGCGCCGCATCAGCGCCACCGCCTGCGGGTACTGGCCCGCCTCGGCACGCATCTGGCCTTCATGCCACAGGATCATGGTGTTGCCCGCAGCCTTGGGCATCGCAGCATAGGCGGCGAGCAGATCAGCGGCTTCACGGTGGCAGCCGCGGTCGGCCAGCGTGCGCCAGCCACCTTCCAGGTCCTGATCGAACGCATCCGGTTCCATCGCCAGCATCGCTGCACGGTCGTAGCGGCAGTCCGGTGCTTTTGGCGGCTCTGCTGACATGCCCATGGCAGCGGCCAGCGCAAAGGAAAGCAACATCATCGCAACCTCCGTGTTGGTGACTTCCTGGGCCACCATAACGGATCAGGATGGGGAGTGCCGGCCGCTGGCCGGCAGCCTCATCGATGTGGGCTGTCACGGTACGTATGCCGGCCAGCGGCCGGCACGACCGTATGGCGGTCAATCGCCCAGCAGGGCGGTGTTGCGCACGGCGCCCTTGTCGGCGCTGGTGGCCAGCAGCGCGTAGGCCTTCAGCGCGCTGGTGACCTTGCGCGGGCGCGGTGCACGCGGTTTCCAGCCCCGGGCATCGGCGTCGGCGCGGCGCTGGGCCAGCGTGGCCTCATCCAGCAGCAGGTCGATGCGGCGGGCCGGGATGTCGATGCGGATGCGGTCGCCGTCCTCGACTAGGCCGATCGTTCCGCCGCTGGCCGCCTCGGGTGATACATGGCCGATCGACAGGCCCGAGGTGCCGCCGGAGAAGCGGCCATCGGTGAGCAGCGCACATTGCTTGCCCAGCCCCTTCGATTTCAGGTAGCTGGTCGGGTACAGCATTTCCTGCATGCCGGGGCCGCCCTTCGGGCCTTCGTAGCGGATCACCACCACCTCGCCCGGCTGCACTTCGTCGGCGAGGATGCCGGCAACGGCGGCGTCCTGGCTCTCGTAGACGCGCGCGGGGCCTTGGAACACATGGATCGATTCGTCCACGCCGGCGGTTTTCACCACGCAGCCATCGATGGCCAGATTGCCGCGCAGCACGGCCAGCCCGCCTTCCAGCGAATACGCGTGCTGCAGCGAACGGATGCAGCCCTCGGCGCGGTCCACGTCCAGCGTCGGCCAGCGCGTGGCCTGGCTGAAGGCTTCCTGGGTGGGGATGCCGGCCGGGCCTGCCTTGAAGAAGGTATGCAGGGTGTCGTTGTCACTGCGCACCACGTCCCAGCGTTCCAGCGCGTCGGCCAGGCTGGCGCTGTGCACGGTCGGCACCGTGGTTTCGAGCAGGCCGGCGCGGTCCAGCTCACCGAGGATGCCGAACACGCCGCCGGCGCGATGCACGTCCTCGATGTGGTACTTCGGCGTGTTCGGTGCCACCTTGCACAGCTGCGGGACGCGCCGCGACAGCGCGTCGATGTGGGTCAGGTCGAAGTCGACCTCCGCTTCCTGCGCGGCAGCCAGCAGATGCAGGATGGTGTTGGTGGAACCGCCCATGGCGATGTCCAGGGTCATCGCGTTGGCGAACGCGGCCTGGGTGGCGATGCCGCGCGGCAGCGCGCTCGGGTCTTCGCCGCCATACCAGCGGTGGCAGAGTTCGACGATCAGGCGGCCGGCGCGGCGGAACAGCGCCTCGCGGTCGGCATGGGTGGCCAGCGTGGTGCCATTGCCCGGCAGCGACAGGCCCAGTGCTTCGGTCAGGCAGTTCATCGAGTTCGCGGTGAACATGCCGGAGCAGGAACCGCAGGTGGGGCAGGCGCTGCGCTCGAACGCGGCGACCTTCTCGTCGGAGGCGCTGTCATCGGCGGCCACCACCATCGCATCGACCAGGTCCAGCTTGTGCTCGGACAGCTTGGTCTTGCCCGCTTCCATCGGCCCGCCGGAGACGAACACCACCGGGATGTTGAGGCGCAGCGCGGCCATCAGCATGCCGGGGGTGATCTTGTCGCAGTTGCTGATGCACACCAGCGCGTCGGCGCAGTGCGCGTTGACCATGTACTCCACGGCGTCGGCGATGATCTCGCGGCTGGGCAGCGAATACAGCATGCCGTCGTGGCCCATCGCGATGCCGTCGTCCACGGCGATGGTGTTGAATTCCTTGGCGACGCCGCCGACCTGTTCGATCTCGCGCGCGACCAGCTGGCCGAGGTCCTTCAGGTGCACGTGGCCGGGCACGAACTGGGTGAAGGAGTTGGCGATGGCGATGATCGGCTTGTGGAAGTCGCCGTCCTTCATGCCGGTGGCACGCCACAGGGCGCGGGCGCCGGCCATGTTGCGGCCGGCGGTGGAGGTGCGGGAGCGGTATTCAGGCATGGCTGGCGGAACGGGCGGGCCGTACAACGTGGGGGTCGCCCGATCATGGCCAATTTTTTCGGTTGCTGCTGCAACCACCGGGTAGGATTCGGCAGGGCTGCGCCCTGCACCTGCCGAAGCAAGTGCTAATGCAACGGCCGAAGCAACGGCAACAGCTGGCCTAGCCGTGGGATGGCGGGGTGGGTCCGGTTGCGGGGGACGGCGCAAGTACGTCCATGTAGCCTCGGTCGCGCCATCCATGGCGCTCACGCCCCCGCAACCGGACCCACCCCGCCTTCGACACTTTCCCAATGCTGTTGGTGGGTGTCGACCTTGGTCGACACGATGTATCCACGCCATGCGTGGATGATGGGGAACGACGAAAATGAAAGTCCGTTCATCTTTCGGACTTTGCCGATTCCGGTTGCTGGTCCGGATTTGGCATCATTGGGGCATTGATCCGTCGACAGGGCATGAGGCCATGAAACGTTCCCGCACCACCGCGCTGCTGCTGATGAGCGCTGCGCCGCTGCTGTTCACCGCCTGCCAGAAGGAGCCGGAGGTGAAGGTGCAGGAAGGCCTGTACACCTCGGTGGAGGCCTGCACCGAGGCCACCGGCGATCCGTCGTCGTGCCGCAATGCCTTCGCCGAAGCGCAGAAGCAGGCCGCCGATGCTGCGCCGAAGTACGCCAGCAAGGAAGCCTGCGAGAAGGACTACAAGCCGGAACAGTGCGTGCAGCAGCACACCTCGGCCGGTACCTCGTTCATCGGCCCGATGATGATGGGCTTCTTCATGTCGCAGATGCTGAGCAACCGCGGCGGCCTCGCCCCGCAGGCGCCGGCGGCGTCGCCGGCCTACCAGGACAAGAGCGCCGGTTGGGCGCGTCCGGCACCGGGCGGTACCGGTGGCCTGAACACCGCCAGCGGCATCGGCGCCGGCAAGGCGGGCCTGGCGCCGGTCACCAGCGAACCGAACCGTGCGGTCACCGCCAGCCGTGGTGGCTTCGGCAACACCAGCGCACGCCGCAGCACCAGCGGCAGCTACGGCGGCTGATCGACCCATGCAGCGTATCCGGATTGCCGAGCGTGCCCAGTGGCGGGCACGCGCGGAAGAGGCGGGTTTCCGCTTCCACACCATCGACGGCCAGCCGTACTGGGATGAAAGCGCGTATTACGCTTTCACCCTGCGCCAGATCGAGCAGGACATCGAAGACCCCAGCGCCGAGCTGCACCAGATGGCGCTGGACCTGGTCGGCGATGTCATCGGCAGCGAACGCCTGATGGACCAACTGGCGATTCCGTCGCATTACCGCGACTGGATCGCCGACAGCTGGCGCCAGCGCCAGCCGCATCTGTACGGTCGCCTGGACCTGGCCTACGACGGTACCGGCCCGGCCAAGCTGTACGAGTTGAACTACGACACGCCGACCTCGCTGTTCGAGGCCAGCTTCTTCCAGTGGCAATGGCTGGAAGACCAGCGCAATGCCGGTCGCCTGCCGCAGCATGCCGACCAGTTCAACGCGATCCACGAAGCGCTGGTCGAACGCTTCGGCGAACTGGCCACGCAGCTGCCGCCGCCGCTGTATTTCAGCGCCGTGGGCAGTTCGGAAGAAGACCGCGGCACCGTCGACTACCTGCGCGACTGTGCGTCGCAGGCCGGCCTGCATGGCCAGGCCATCGCCATCGAGGATATCGGCCTGTCCGAGGACGGACGCTTCACCGCGCTGGACGATTCGGTGATCGGCACGCTGTTCAAGCTGTACCCACTGGAAGACCTGATGGCCGAGGAGTTCGGCCGCGCGCTGCCCGGCTCGGGCGTGCAGCTGCTGGAGCCGGCGTGGAAGGCGGTGCTGAGCAACAAGGGCATCCTGCCGCTGCTGTGGCAGCGCAACGTGGGCCATCCGAACCTGCTGGAAGCGCATTTCGATGACGGCAGCACGCTGGCCTCGGGCTGGGTGCGCAAGCCGCTGTTCTCGCGCGAAGGCGCGAACATCGAGATGCACCTGGCCGATGGCAGCACCCAGCGCAGCGACGGGCCTTACGACGGCCCGGCGATCATCCAGCGTGCGCATCCGCTGACCCGCTTCGAAGGCGGCTACCCGCTGATCGGCAGCTGGGTGGTGGGTGACCACGCCTGCGGCATCGGCATCCGCGAGGACGACAGCGCGATCACCCGCGACAGTGCGCGCTTCGTGCCACACGCGATCGTTGATGAGGCACCGACGCGGATCTACGTCTGATGACGGTGCGGCGCCCACGGGCCGGCGTGGGCAACCATCGCCCGTCGTAGAACAACCGCTGTGGGTAGAGGCCGACCTTGGTCGGCGCCGTTGATTCCGTGCCAACCAAGGTTGGCACCTACCAGAGCGGTGAGTCGGTTGTTGCAGGGGTAGTGCCGGCCGCTGGCCGGCAACCGTTGTTGGCCCCCACCAGAGCGATCGCTGGTATCAGAGCAGCCCTTCGCGCTTCACCGCCAGGTAGCGTTCCACCAGTGCGCCGGGCAGGGCATCGGCGGTGACGTCCAGCACCATCACCTTCTCGCTGCGCAGCGCCTCATGCGCCTTCGCGCGCTGCTGCAGGTACAGCGCCGCTGCACCGGCCTGGGTGGCGTCTTCCAGTGTCTGCACTTCGCTGTCCAGCACGCCGTCCAGCTCACGCTCGCGCAGGCTGGCCACGCATACCAGGTGGCGCTGCTGCAGCAGGCGCACCGCCGCCAGCAGGTCTTCGATGTCCTCGTCGCGCACGTTGCTGACCAGCATCACCAGCGCCCGCCGGCGCTGGCGTAGCGACACCTCGGTGGCGGCGGCCAGGTAGTCGGTGGCGACCGCGCGCGGCTGCAGGTCGTAGCTGGCGCGCAGCAGGTGCTCGACCGTGCCCATGCCACGCTGCGGCGCCACCCAACGGCGCTCGCCACCGGTGGCGAACAGGCCGGCGGCGTCGCCCTGGCGCAACGCCAGGTAAGCCACCACCAGCGAGGCGTTCAAGGCATGGTCGAAGTGCGAGAGCCCGCCTTCGCTGGCCAGCATGCGCCGACCGCTGTCGAGCATCAGCAGCAGCTGCTGGTTCTTCTCGTCCTGGTATTCGCGCGAGATCAGCTTGCGCGCGCGTGCGGTGGCCTTCCAGTCGAGCTGGCGCAGGCTGTCGCCGATGCGGTACTCGCGCATCTGGTGGAAGTCGGTGCCTTCACCCCGGCGGCGCTTCACGTGCGCACCGACCAGCCGCGAGGCCTGGTCGGCACTGAACAGGGCGAAGCGGGTGAGCGGGACGAAGTTCGGATAGACCCGCACGTCCAGCGCCGGTGGCAGCGTGCGTTGCTGCCACCACAGGCGCCACGGCGAGCGCATGCGCAGGTGCACGCCTTCAAAGCGGAAGTGCCCACGCTGCAGCGGCTGCAGGTGGTAGTGCAACGTGGAGGCGCTGCCGGCCTGCAGGCGCACGCGCTGCGGCAGCGCTTCCAGCGGCCAGCCGCCGGGCACCAGGTCGAACACCTGCACCGTCATCGGTGCGTCCGCCTGCAGCCGCAGTGCAGCCTCGCGGCGCACGCCCAGTGCCAGCGCTTCGGGCAGTTCGCGCTGCACCTGCGGCGACGGACGCCGCCACTGGCGCCACAGATCCATCAGCGCCGGCACGGCAATCGCCAGCGCCGCCAGCGCCCAGCTCCAGCGCGGCAGCAGACCGCCCAGCACCAGGCCGCCTTGGGCAGCCCAGGCCAGCAGCAGTGCCAGCAGCAGCGGGGCCGGCCTCATCGGCGCGGCGCTTCCACCTTGGCCAGCAGCGCGCCCAGCACGTCGTCGGCGTCCTGGCCTTCGATCTGCAGTTCCGGGGCCAGCGCGATGCGGTGGCGCAGCGCCGGGCGTGCGATGTCGCGCACGTCATCCGGAGTGACGAAATCACGACCGGCCAGCACCGCCTGCGCGCGCGAGGCACGCACCAGCGCGATGCTGCCACGCGGGCCAGCGCCGACCGCGATACCCGGCCACTGCCTTGTGGCTGCCACAATCCGCACCGCGTAGTCGATCACTTCGTCGTCGACGGTGATCGCCGCAGTGGCGCGCTGCAGTTCCAGCAGCTCACCAGCACCGAGCACGCGTGGCACCTGGCTCAGGTCGAAATCGCTGGCGGCGCGGCCGCTGGTGATCGCGGTCACCATGCGCTTCTCGTCCTCCAGCTGCGGGTAGTCGATCAGCACCTTCAGCAGGAAGCGGTCCAGCTGTGCTTCCGGCAGCGGGTAGGTGCCTTCCTGCTCCAGCGGGTTCTGCGTGGCCAGCGCCATGAACGGCGGCGCCAGGGTGAAGGCCTTGCCTTCGATGGTCACCTGGCCTTCCTGCATCACTTCCAGCAGCGCCGACTGGGTCTTGGCGGGTGCACGGTTGATCTCGTCGGCCAGCAGCAGGTTGGTGAACACCGGGCCGCGGCGGATCTTGAAGCTCTCGCTCTTCGGGTCGTACACCGCGTGGCCGCTGACGTCGCTGGGCATCAGGTCGGGGGTGAACTGTACACGCCCGTAATCCAGCTCCAGGGCCTGTGCCAGTGCGCGCACCAGCAGGGTCTTGCCCAGCCCGGGCACGCCCTCGATCAGCACGTGACCACCGGCAAGCAGCGCCACCAGGATCTGGTCCAGCACATCGGCCTGGCCGATGAAGGCGTGGCCGACGGCATCGCGGATGGCATCGACGCGTTCGATCAGGCGGGCGTTGGCAGCCGCCGGCAGCTCGGGGACTTCGGTCATAGCAGGGATCTCATCTGGAGCAGCAAGCGGATGCGCTCGCGCAGGGCGGAGGAATCGTGCGGCGGTGGGGGCGTGAGCGCGCTGGCGACGCGGCCCTGCGGCCACTTCAGCAGCTCGGCGATGGCCTGATCGCGCGGCGCACCATCCAGTGCGGCGGCAATCGGTGCGCGCAGGCGCAGGCGGTGCAGGAACAGGGCGAGCACGGCCTCGTACAGGCGTATGCCGTGACCGAAGCGCAGCAGCAGTTCGCCACTGGCACGCACGTGCTCCAGCAGTGAACGACGTTCCAGCACCGGCGACGGCAGCAGGCTGCCGAAGCGCTGCGAGCGGCCCCACAGCCAGCCCAGCAGGGCCAGCAGCAACGGTGCCCACAACGGCCAGCCCTGATAGAACATGCGCGACCACAGCGACGGCGGGCGGCTGGCATAGACCAGCCAGACCGCACCCTTGCCATAGTTCGGATCGAGCAGGTAGCGGGTCAGGTCGCGATGCGACGCGTCGTGCAGGCCGTCGCTGGCCCCGCCACCTGCCGACGCCAGGCGCGCTGCCGGTGAGTCCACTTCGCTGCGCATGAACTCCATGTCGGCCAGCACGCTCACTCTGCCCTGGCCGTGGCGCAGGCGCGCGAACACCAGGTCGCGATCAGTGCCCCAGCGGCGTTCGGCCTGCGCACTGGCGGCAAAGCCCAGGGTGAAGCGGCGGCCACCACAGAATTCGACGTGGCCAGGATCGTCGTCGACATGGAAGGCCTGGCAGTCGCTGCGCTGGAACAGGCTGTCCACGCCCAGCCGGTCCAGCAGGGGGCCCTGTGTGCTGCCGGCATCGTCCTCGGCCGGCGGCGGTGTACGTACCAGCAGGTGACCGCCATCGTCGACCCAGTCCAGCAGTGCGCTGGCGACGGGCGGCGGCAGTTCGCTGCTGTCCTGCAGCAGCACCACCGTGTCGTGGCGCCCCAGCGTCATCTGCTGCAACTCCAGCCGCGGTCGCGAATGCACGTCGATGCCATCGGCGCGCAGGGCCTGGCCGAGCACGTACAGCGGGTTGTAGGCGGCCTCGCCCTGTGGCGGCAGTCGGATCGTCTCGGTCACCCGCTCGTGCGTGCGCAGGTAGAGGATGGTCAGCGGTACGCCGAACAGCACCAATGCACCGAGCAGCAGCGACCAGAACAGGCGCGGACTCATGCCTGCCACCCGTACTGCTGGCGCAGGGTATCGGCCAACGCATCGAAATCGGCGCGGCTGGGCAGGCGGCCACCGTAGGCAGCGTACTGCCACATGCGCACGATGCGCGCGAACAGGTCACGGTCGCTGGCCTGGGGCATGCGTCGCGATGCGCGCAGGCATTGCGCTTCGGTGGCACCGGGTGGAAGCGCGATACCGCTGCGCTCGCCCACCGTGCGCACGCTGGCGCGGTACAGCAGGGCCAGCGCCTGCCGCGGCCGCCCCTGGTCCCACAGCAGGCCGGCCTGGGTGGCCACGTCCGGCGGCAGCACCACCGGCAACTCCACCTGCTCCTCCAGCACCTTCGGTGCAACGTCGGCCTTGCGCCGGCCACTGCCACGCAGCCATGGCAGCCACAGCCGCGCGGTCAGCAGCAGCACCAGCAGCAGGATGCCGAGCAGGCCCCACAGGCCCCATTCGGCCAGCCGTGCCAGCCAGGCGATGCCGTCCTTGCGCGCCTTGCGTTCACCTTTGCTGTTGGTGTCACGCTGCAGCTGCTTGTCTTCCTTCTTTTTTTCCTCGGCCTGCTCGATCGGCTTCCAGCGGGTGACCTGGCGGGTCGGGCGCTGCAGCGGGTCTTCATAGGCGCGGTTCACTGCCTGACGGAAACCGGCGGTGTCCACCGGCGCTGTACCGAAGATCATTGCCGGCGTATTGGCGGGGTCGTTGGCCGCGGTGGCCGGTTCTTCCGCACTGTCTTCGTCCTCTTCGGCATCGCCTGCCTGCTCCGCGACCGTCTGCGCGTCCTGCGCATGCACCGGTGCGGACACCAGCGGCAGTGCCAGCCACAGCAGCAGCGCCAGCGTCGATGCTGCCGGCAGCAGCCGCTCGCGCAGGCGGCGCAGGGCGATTTCGACGTCCCAGGCTTCCATCTGCGTTCGACGGTTCAGGTACAGGCCAAAGCCCGCACCGACGAAGAACGGGCCGATCAGCACCGAGGCCAGCCAGCACGCCAGGTTGAAGCCCAGCCGTGCCCATGCCGGCGTGTCCTTGCCAATCATGTCCCACGCCGCACGCCACGATTCGGACATCAGCTCCAGTGGCATGAACATGAACACCGCACCGATCGCGCCGGATACCAACGCGGCTTCGAACGCCAGGCAGGTCACCGTCAGTACCAGTGCCGCGCCCGCTGCGCCGGCTGCCACCGCACGACGGCGTGGGCCGCGCTGGCCCGGTGTGTTGCCTTCCAGCAGGTTCACCGGCAGGCACAGGCTGCGCAGCACGCTGAAGCGACGCCAGCCCAGGTAGCCCCAGAAACCGGTGTTGCCCCAGTGGCGCTGCGCGCGCAGGGCGGCCAGCGTGCCGACCGGCTCGCCGAAAATGCCGCGCGACAGCACGTACAGCGGCGCGCGTTCGAACAGCGGCTTGCACCACCACATCGCCAGCCAGGCCCAGCCGAAGGCATCCAGCCACCAGCCCAGCGCGTTGAAGATCACGAACAGCGGTGCACTGGCCAGCAGCCAGCTGCCCCACAGCGCACGCGCGTGACGGCGGGACAGGGCGGTGCCCAGCTCCATCGCTTCCCAGCCACTGCGGGCGCGCAGCGCCACGTCCAGGCGGTCAATGCGCATGGCCGCCTCCACGTCCGCCGCGCCACAGCCACAGCAGCACGCCGGCCCACAACACACCGGCCACGCTGAACTTGCCCCACGCCGGTACTTCGGCAAGCGAGGACCAGAAGGCTTCGATGAAGGCGGCCACCAGCAGCATGAAGGCGACGCCGAGGCACAGCCGTGCGCCGATGCGGCCGCCTTCGACCAGTGCATCCAGGCGGCTGCGCCGGCCGGGTGCCAGCAGCTTCATGCCCAGCTGCAGACCGGCACCGCCGGCGATCACGATCGCGGTCAGCTCGAAGGCACCGTGGCCGACCACGAAGCGCCAGAACGGGTCGCCATGGCCGATGTGCTGCAGGTGACCGGCCACCGAACCGATGATCACGCCGTTGAACAACAGCACCAGCAGCGTGCCCAGCCCAGCCAGCAGCCCGCTGGCGAAGGTGCGCAGGGCGATGCTGATGTTGTTCATGATGTAGTGGCCGAACATCATCCAGTCGGTGCCGCTGTCACGCCCCAGGCGCTCGGCGGCGGGATCGTACATGCGCTCCATCTCGGCGATCTGGCGGTTGTCCATCAGTATGTGGATCAGGTCCGGATAGACCTGCACCAGCACGAAGCAGGCCACCGCCGGCAGCGCGAACATCGCCAGCGCCACCCACATGCTGCGCGCCTGGCTGCGCACCAGCAGCGGGAAATCGGCCACCAGGAACTCCAGGGCACCCCGCCAGCGCGTCGGCGGCGTGCGGTACAGCACGCTGTGGCCCTGCTGCATGAGCTGCTGCAGGCGCTGCACCAGCTGCGGGCTGTAGCCGCGTTCGCGGGCCAGCGCCAGTTGCTGGCACAGCCGCCGGTAGCGCTGCGGGAAGGTGGTGTCGTCCAGTGCCAGGCCGCTGGCCTTGCGGCGCGTGCGGCGTGAGGCACCAGCACGCAGCAGCAGCCACTGCTCCAGGTCCTGCCATTCCTGCTGGTAGCGGGCGACGAACTGTTCCTGCTTCATCGCCGCCCCAGCAGCCAGTTGGCCATCGCATACAGGCGCAGCACCCCGACCTGGCCATGGGTGCCGGTCAGTGGCTCGGCAATACCGGCCAGCTCCTGCTGGCGCGCCGCCGACAACCGTGGCGCGCGCTCGGCGAAGGCCATCAACGCAGCCTGTTCCTCTGGTCGCAGCGGCTGCGGCGGGGCCAGCACGCTGTCGATGGTCGGCGGCGGTGGCAGGTACAGCGCGGGTGCGTGCACCACCACGGTGCCCGCCACCAGGTCGCCAAGGCGGCGGCCATGCGGATCGAACAGGCTGCTGATCAGGCCCAGCGCATAGCCGAACGGCAGCATGTCCACCGTGCGCAGCAGGTTGCGGGTGATCGCCGCCATCCAGCCTACCGGCGCGCCATCGCGGGACAGCACGCGCAGCCCCAGCGCACGCTTGCCCAGCGTGCGCCCCCACAACGCTTCGCAGACGATCGGGTAGGCCCAGTAGACCAGGAACATCAGCACCAGGTAGAGGCCGGAGCCGAACTTGTCCAGCAGCGCCAGCGGAATGGACACCAGCACCAGTGCCGCGATGCGCACGCCAAGATCGACCAGCCAGGCCATCGCCCGCGGTACCGGGCCGGCGGCAGGCAACTGCAGCGGCACACCCTCCGGCGTCACCACCTCGCGGTAGGTATCGAGCATCGGTGCGGCCATCAGCACGATGGCCTTCGTTGTGGGCGCCGGAGTCCTCTCCGGCGGGCAGCCACAGGCATGGGGGTCTCGACAGGTCCTGGTCGGGCCAAGACTTTAGCAGAGCCGCATGGCAGCGACGGGGGCTCAGCCCCGGTATTCGTCCTTCAGCCGAACGTAGTGGTCGGCCGAGTAATGCAGCGCCTCGATCTCCTTGTCACTGAGCGTGCGTGCCGGTCGTGCAGGGTTGCCGACCCACAGCTCGCCTTCGCCCACCACCTTGCCGGGGCCGATCACCGCACCGGCGCCGACGAAGCCATGGCGCTCCACGCGGGCGCCATCGAGGATGCAGGCGCCCATGCCGATCAGGCTGTAATCGCCGATCGTGCAGGCATGGATGATGCAGCCGTGGCCGACGGTCACGCCTTCGCCGATCAGGGTCGGGTAGCCGGCCTTGTTGTACGGGCTGTGGTGGCTGACGTGGATGATGGTGCCGTCCTGCACGTTGGTGCGTGCACCGATACGCACATGGTTGACGTCGCCGCGGATGACCGTGCCCGGCCATACCGACACGTCATCGGCCAGCTCCACGTCGCCGATGATGGTGCAGGCCGGATCGATGTACACGCGTTCGCCGAGGACGGGCATCTTGTCGCGGAAGGGGCGCAGCGGGTTCATCGAAGTCTCCGGAAATCAGGGCGTTCACGACGATGATACCTGCGTGGTCTGCACGCCGCGCGCGCACCGCAGGGTAGTGCCGGCCGCTGGCCGGCAACCTCAAGGTCATGTCTGGAGTTCTGCGGTTGCCGGCCAGCGGCCGGCACTACCCGCTACGGTTCGTAGCTGTAGCCGATGCTGTATGCGGAACAGCGGATCGCGCGCAGCATTGCAGTAGATCCACGCCATGCGTGGATGGCATCTATCGCGCTCGTGTTATGCCACGCGTCCCCGGCGTGCGCGCTCCAGGTGCACCAGCAGCAGCGAGATCGCTGCCGGGGTCATGCCCGGAATGCGCTGTGCCTGGCCGATGGTCTGCGGGCGTACGCGCTCCAGCTTCTGCAGCGCTTCGGCCGACAGCCCGCGCACGGTCGCGTAATCGAAGGCTTCAGCGATCGGCGTGGCTTCGTGCCGCTGCTGACGCTCGATCTCCTCGCGCTGGCGGTCCAGGTAGCCGGCGTACTTCACGCCGATCTCCACCTGCTCGGCAACCTTGCCATCGGCCACCGCCGGGCCCAGCGAGGGCACCTGCATCAGCTTGGCGTAATCCAGCTCGGGGCGCTTGATCAGGTCCAGCACGTTGGTCTCGCGACTGACCGCCACGCCCAGCGTCTCGTTCACTTCGCGGCCCAGTGCATTGGCCGGGGTTGCCCACAGCGCACCCAGGCGTGCGCGCTCGGCAGCGACGGCGGCCTGCTTGGTCTCGAACGCGCTCCAGCGGCGATCATCCACCAGGCCCATTTCGCGGCCGGTCGGGGTCAGGCGCTGGTCGGCATTGTCCTCGCGCAGCTGCAGGCGGTACTCGGCGCGGCTGGTGAACATGCGGTAGGGCTCGTTGGTGCCGTGGGTGATCAGGTCATCCACCAGCACGCCCAGGTAGGCTTCGTCGCGACGCGGGCACCAGCCGTCCAGCCCGCGCACCTGGCGTGCGGCGTTCAGGCCAGCCAGCAGGCCCTGCGCGGCGGCCTCTTCGTAGCCGGTGGTGCCGTTGATCTGGCCGGCGAAGAACAGGCCGTTGACCAGCTTGGTCTCCAGCGAGGCCTTCAGCCCGCGCGGGTCGAAGAAGTCGTACTCGATCGCGTAGCCGGGGCGGGTGATGTGTGCGTTCTCGAAGCCACGGATGCTGCGCACCATCTCCAGCTGCACGTCGAACGGCAGCGAGGTGGAGATGCCGTTGGGGTAGATCTCGACGATGCCCAGGCCTTCGGGTTCGACGAAGATCTGGTGGCTGGCCTTCTCGGCGAAGCGCACCACCTTGTCCTCGATGGACGGGCAGTAGCGCGGGCCGATGCCTTCGATCTGGCCGCTGTACAGCGGCGAACGGTGCAGCGCGTCGCGGATGATCTGATGGGTCTGTTCGGTGGTGTGGGTGATCCAGCAGCTGACCTGCTGCGGATGCTCGTCCACCGAGCCGAGGAAGGACATCACCGGCCGCGGCGAATCGCCGGGCTGCTCGTCCATCACGCTGTAGTCCAGCGAGCGGCCATCGATGCGCGGCGGCGTGCCGGTCTTCAGGCGGTCCACCTGGAACGGGCGCTCGCGCAGCCGCGCGGCCAGCGTGGTGGCCGGCGGGTCGCCCATGCGGCCGGCGGCGTACTGGGTCGGGCCGACATGGATCTTGCCGGCCAGGAAGGTGCCGGCGGTCAGCACCACGGCCTCGGCATCGAAGCGCAGCCCGGTCTGGGTGATGACCCCGCGCACGGCGTCGCCTTCGATGACCAGGTCGTCCACGGCGGCCTGGAACACGGTCAGGTTGGCCTGGCCTTCGACGATGGCGCGGATCGCCATGCGGTACAGGTTGCGGTCGGCCTGGCAGCGGGTGGCGCGCACGGCCGGGCCCTTGGAGGCATTGAGCGTGCGCCACTGGATGCCGGCGCGGTCGGCGGCATGCGCCATCGCACCGCCCAGCGCGTCGATCTCCTTGACCAGGTGGCCCTTGCCGATGCCGCCGATGGCCGGGTTGCAGCTCATCGCACCCACCGTTTCGATGTTGTGGGTCAGCAGCAGGGTGCGCACGCCGGTGCGGGCCGCGGCCAGCGCGGCTTCGGTGCCGGCGTGGCCACCGCCGATGACGATGACGTCGTAACGATGGAAGGACGGGTTCATGGGGGGCTGTTCAGCTGGGGGCGGGCGCGGACCGGGGGCGGCGCCGGGGTGGCGATTTTAGCGCCATTCGGGGCCGGGACGTCGGTGCCGGCCGGCCGGCGTCGAAATCAGCCCTAAAGTTGGCAGGATTTTTGCAGATAACCCAATAGCACCCACCGTGGCTGGCGCCGTAGGCGCCCGTGACCGGAATTGGAACAGGGGCCGGTACAGGCGCACGGTGGGGGAGCAGAGGGCCGGCAGTCGGGGGACTGTCCGGCCCTGTTTTTTTGCGGTTGTCGGGAAGGCGCCATCCACGCATGGCGTGGAGCTACTGATGCTGGGGCCCTCGCCGGTTGGCGACCCAACAAAACAAACGGCCCCGCATTGCGGGGCCGTCTGTTTTCAGAGGTGCCGACATCCGACAGGGCCGGAACAGGGGGGATCCAGATGTTCCTGTCGGATATCGACGTAGAGCTTTTTGCGGCGGCCCGTGTCGTTTTTGTCACTTTGTGACGCGGGCCGTCACTGTCCGCGTAGATTGCGGCTTAGACCGTGTGAAATGCAAGACGGTTCAGCGCTCAACTGTGCGCTGCGTCGCACGATCCATGTTGCGCCAGGGGGAACCGTTCATCCTCGGCGCACTCGGTGCCGGTGCCGGACGGGCCTGCGGCGGGGGCGCTGACGGCTGGGCGTTCGATTGCGGCGGGCGGCGCATGGAGTCCATGTTCCGCCACGGCGAACCCCCGTTGTACGACGGACGCGACGGCGGCGGCGGACGGTGCTCGCCGCCATTGCCCGGACGCGGCGGCGGGCGGTGGTTGTGCGGCGGGCGGTAGATCGGGCGCGAGTAATACGGGTTGCCGTAGCCGCCGTAGTAGCCGCCATAGCCACCGTAGTAGGGGCCGTAGTTGTAGGGATAGCCGGCCGGGTAGCGGTATTCCACCGACGGCGCACCGTGGTAGTAGCTGCCGCTGCGGCCGCCGCCGACATAGTCGTAGGTGGTGCAGCCGGTCAGGGCCAGCAACAGGCCACCGGCAAGCATCAGGCGCATTTTCATGGTGGGTCCCCCCAGAGGACGGGTGTGCAGTCAGCTTCGGGCGCCAGCGTTGAATCGGCCCTTAATTCCGCCGGCCAGGATGAATGGAGGCGTAGGGCTGCATGCTGGCATGACCTGTGTCCCGGTCGCCAGCGCGGGGGCATACGTTAATCTTGCGTCATGAGCGATTCACTGTTGCCCCGCGCCGACGACGTCCTGCTTGCTGCCGCGAGGATCGCCCCGCATGCCAGCGTGACCCCGGTGCTGCGCTCGCACACGCTCGATGCGCTGGCCGGGGCACAGCTGGCCTTCAAGGCCGAGCACCTGCAGCGTGGTGGTGCGTTCAAGTTCCGCGGTGCCTGCAACGCGGTGTGGTCGCTGGAGTCTGATTCCGCCAGTGCCGGCGTGGTCACCCACTCCTCCGGCAATCACGGCGCCGCCCTGGCGCTGGCCGCACGTACCCGGGGCATTCCCTGTCACGTGGTGGTGCCCGAAGGTGCGGTGGCGGCCAAGCTGGCCAATATTGCGCGCCATGGCGCCACGCTCTGGCACTGCCCGCCGACCATTGCCGACCGTGAGGCCACCTGCGCCAAGGTGCAGGCCGACACCGGCGCGACCCTGGTGCATCCCTATACGAATCCGGCGGTGATGGCCGGGCAGGGCACCGCCGCCCTGGAACTGCTGCACAGCGACGGCCCGTTCGACGTGCTGGTGGTGCCGGTGGGCGGCGGCGGCCTCGCCAGCGGCACTGCGCTGGCGCTGCAGCACGCCAGCCCGCAGACCCGTCTGGTGCTGGCCGAGCCGGCCGGTGCCGACGATACCGCGCGCTCGCTGGCCGCTGGCGAGCGCCAGGACGCGTTCACCCCGGACACGATCTGCGATGGCCTGCGTACCCTGATCGGCGCGCCCAATTTCGAATTGCTGCGCGCGGCCGGTGCCGAGGTGATCGTGGTCGATGACGCGGCGACGATGGCCGCGATGCGCCTGCTGTGGGAGGTGCTCAAGCAGGTGGTCGAGCCGTCCTCGGCCACCGTGCTGGCTGCTGTGCTGGCGCAGCCGCAACGTTTCGCCGGACTGCGCGTGGGCCTGGTGCTGTCCGGCGGCAACGTCGACCTGCCAGCGCTGCGCTGGGGCGCGCCGTGAGCCGCGACCGGCAGCGGCCTCGCACCGGCCTGCTGGGCTGGCTGTGGCGGCTGTTTGTCCTGTTGGTGATCTGGCTGCTGGGCGTGACTGCCTGGATCGTCTGGGTCGGCGAGCGTGACCAGGCCGCCAAGGCCGACGCCATCATCGTGCTGGGTGCGGCCGCCTATGACGCCAAACCGTCACCGGTGTTCGAAGAGCGTATCCGGCATGGGCTGGACCTGTACGAGGCCCAGTACGCACCGCTGCTGATCTTCACCGGCGGCTACGGTGGCACCGGTGCGCGTTTTTCCGAATCGCAGGTGGCGCGGCGTTATGCGCTGAAACATGGCGTGCCGGACGATGCGATCCTGATCGAAACCGCCTCGCGCAATACCGTGCAGAACCTGGTTGAAGCCAAGCGGCTGATGGACCAGCGCGACCTGCACCGGGTGATCATCGTCAGCGATCCGCTGCACATGGCGCGCGCGCTGCGCCTGAGCAAGGCGCTGGGCATCGATGCGCTGGCCTCGTCCACGCCCAGCACGCGCTTCCGCAGCTTCCACACCAGCTGGCGCTTCCTGGTGCAGGAAATCTATTTCTTCCACCGCGACCTGGTGCGCCCGCCGCTGAGTTCGCCGGCCAATACCTGAGGCGGAAGCCTGCATTTGGGTGGGTGCCGACCTTGGTCGGCACACTGCTGGCGGCACCGCGATCTGATGGGGTGTGCCAACCAAGGTTGGCACCTACCGGAGCGATTCGCGTGCGGTGTGGATTGCGGTAGTGCCGGCCGCTGGCCGGCAGATGCCCACCATGGAATCGTGAGGCTGCCGGCCAGCGGCCGGCACCACCGGATGATCAGGTCTGCTTGCGCCGGATCGGAATCGCCGACACCGGCACCGAGGCCACGTCATGCCCGCCTTCGCGGATCGGTGCGCCCGGGTCCGGTGCCCAGGCGTGCGCATAGATCACTTCCCAGCTGCTGGGCAGCTTGCCGTCGGCACGACGCATCGGTTCATACGCCGCTGCCGCAGCGGCGAAACGGCCACGCCCGGTCAGCGTGTGGCGTCGGTCCACCCGTGCATTGGTCGCGCCCATCGCACGCAGTTCGCGCATCAGTGACGGCAGGTCGTCGTAGGTCAGGGTGAACAGGTCGCGGTCCAGCACCGGGTCGCGGAAGCCGGCCATCATCAGCGCATCGCCGAACTGGGCGATCTGCGCGAAGCGGCTCACGTGCGGGCGGTCATCGGCGGCGGCGAATGCCTCGTTGAGTTCGATCAGGGTTTCCGGGCCGAAGGTGGAACACACCAGCAGGCCACCTGGCTTGAGCACGCGGCGGAACCCGGCGAACACCGCCGGCAGGTCGTCCACCCACTGCAGGCACAGGTTGCTGAAGATCACGTCCACGCTGTTGTCGGCCAGCGGCAGCGCGGCGGCGTCACCGCACAGGCGCTGGAACGGCTTCCACCAGCCGGCCTGGCGCTTGGCCTGGTCCAGCATCGGCAGCGCCACGTCCAGCGCGATCACCTGCGCCTTCGGCCAGCGCTTCTTCATCAGCGCGCTGGCGTGTCCGGTACCGGCACCGATGTCCAGCACCACCTCGGGCTTGCGTGCCTCCAGGTAGTCCAGCGATTCGATCAGCCGCGACTGCACTTCGCGCTGCAGGGCGGCGGCGGCGTCGTAGCTGTTGGCGGCACGGGCGAACGCGCGGCGGACGTGGCGGGCATCGAAGTGGGACGGCATTGCGAAAGTCTCTTAGAACGTACCGGGGTAGGCGCCGCCGTCGATCAGCAGGTTCTGCCCGGTGAGGTAACCGGCCTGTGCACTGCACAGGAAGGCGCAGGCGGCGCCGAATTCGTCGGGTGTGCCGAAGCGGCCGGCGGGGATCTGCTGGCGGCGGCGTTCGGCCACTTCGTCGGCGTCGCCGTCCTTGCCCGCACTGTGGGCGAAGTTGGCGCGCAGGCGGTCGGTGTCGAACTGTCCGGGCAGCAGGTTGTTGATGGTGACGTTGTGGGCCACGGTGCGGCGCGACAGGCCGGCGACGAAACCGGTCAGGCCACTGCGCGCGCCGTTGGACAGCGCCAGGATATCGATCGGGGCTTTCACCGCCGACGAGGTGATGTTGACGATACGGCCGAAGCCGCGCTCGATCATCGCGTCGACGGTGGCGCGGATCAGCGCGATCGGCGCCAGCATGTTGGCGTCCAGCGCGGCAATCCAGTCGTCACGCTCGAAATTGCGGAAATCACCGGGCGGCGGGCCACCGGCGTTGTTGACCAGGATGTCCACCTGCGGGCATGCGGCCAGCGCCGCGACGCGGCCGGCTTCGGTGGTGACGTCGGCGGCGACCGCGCGCACCTCGGCGGCACCGGCCAGCGCGCGCAGCTCTTCAGCGGCGGCCTGCAGGGCGGCTTCACCGCGGGCCACGATCACCACGTTGACGCCTTCACGCACCAGCGCACGCGCGCAGCCCAGGCCCAGCCCCTTGCTTGCGCCGCAGACCAGTGCCCAGCGGCCATTGATACCCAGATCCATGCGTCAATCCTGCGGAATTCGGAAGGCGCTCATTGTCCGCCATCGGCCGGTGACAGGCCGGCAACGAAGTGTTGCAGGGCGGCGGCGACCTCGTCGGCATGGCCGAGGAAGGGCGCGTGGCCACCATGGGCGATGGTCAGGACCTGCGCGCCCGGGGCCAGTGCCGCGGCGGCCTGCATTGCCGCCGGTGAGACCAGCCGGTCGCGTTGGCCGGCGATCCATAGACTGGGTTTGCCCAGCGTCGGCAGTGCGCCGCGCAGATCGGTGCTTTCCAGCAGGCGCAGGCCCTCCAGCAGCGCGCGTTCGGTGGGTGCACCGCGCTCGACCAGGCGCTGGCGCAGCGTGCGCAGCTCCTCGCGGGCGTGCGCCGAGCCCATCACGTCCAGGGCGAGGAAGCGTTCCAGGGTGCCGGCGAAATCGGTGGCCAGCTCACGCCCGAACTGCTCGAACACGGCCGGTTCCACCGCGTGCGGCCAATCTTCGCCACGTACGAAGCGCGGTGTGGCGGCGATCATCGCCAGCCCACGCACCTTCGGCAGCGTCGCTGCCGCGTGCAGCGCGAACAATCCGCCCAGCGACCAGCCGCACCACACCGCCGGTGGCGTCGCCGCCGCAATCGCGTTGACCACGAACGGCAGGCGCAGCGGCGTGGTGTCGTCGCGGCTGTGGCCATGCCCGGGAAGGTCGACCAGGTGCAGGGTGAACTGGTCTGCCAAGCGCTGCACCAGCGGTGCGAACACGCCGCCCTGCAGGGCCCAGCCGTGGATCAGAACCAGGTCCGGCCCGCGGCCGGTGACTTCAATATGCATGGGGAACTACACGGAACTCAGGCAAAAGCGGGCAGCGGCGGTGGCGCGGCTTCACGCACGGCCAGGGTCACGCGGTCGCGCGCGCTGGCGATGGCCTCGACCAGGCCACGCACCTGTTCCGGCGTATGCAGCGCGGACAGGGTGACGCGCAGGCGTGCCTTGCCTTCCGGCACCGTCGGTGGGCGGATCGCGCCGACCAGCCAGCCGGCCTGTTCCAGCGTCGTGGACATCGCAACGGCGGTATGGTCATCGCCGCACAGCAGCGGCTGGATCGGCGTTTCCGAAGCCATCAGGTCCAGCCCATGGCGACGGGCTTCGCTGCGGAACAGCGCGATCAGGTCGGTCAGCTTGGTGCGGCGCCAGTGGTCGCGACGCGCCAGGCGCACTGCTTCCAGTGCAGCAGCGGCCATCGCTGGCGGCACCGCAGTGGTGTAGATGTACGGGCGTGCGGTCTCGGCCAGGTGCTCGATCAGGTCGTCGCGGCCCAGCACCAGTGCACCGGAACCGCCCAGTGCCTTGCCCAGCGTGACCAGTTGCAGCGGTACGTCGTCCACGCCCAGCCCGGCGGCGGCCACGGCACCACGGCCATCACCGACCACGCCCACGCCGTGCGCGTCATCGACGTAGAACAGCGCCTGCTGCAGGCGTGCCACAAGCGACAATGCACGCAGCGGTGCGATGTCGCCATCCATGCTGAAGACACCATCGGTGGCCAGCATCGCCGCGCCATCGGGCGCGTGCTTGAGCTGACGCATCGCGCCTTCCGCATCCAGATGTGGATAGCGGCGCAGGCGTGCACCGGCCAACCGCGTCGCATCGAGCAGGCTGGCGTGGTTGAGCTTGTCCTGCACGCAGACGTCGTTCTCTTCGCTCAGCAGTGCCTGCTGAACCGCTAGGTTGGCGGCGAAGCCACTGCCGAACAGCAGCGCACGCGGATAGCCCAGCCACTCGGCCACTTCGCGTTCAAGTGCCTCGTGCAGGGCGTGGTGGCCGCAGACCAGGTGCGAGGCACCGGCGCCAGCGCCTTCGCGTGCGGCGGCGTCCTGCAACGCGTTGACCACGCTGAACTGCTGGGCCAGGCCCAGGTAGTCGTTGCTGCAGAAGCCGGTCAGCCACTGGCCGTCCACTTCCAGGCGTACGCCATCACGACGGGTGACCGTGCGCCGCGTGCGGCGACGGCCTTGGGCATCGCGCAGGGCGCGTTGGGCGTGGAGGCGGGCGGTCAGGTCGGGGCGGGCCATGGTGGCTGAATGCGACGACGGGGCGGCTAGGGTAGCGCGTTGCCGCGACGCCTGCTTGCGGCCCGTCTCAGGCCGTGTGAGCGCAGCCACAGCCGGGTGCATCGGCGCTGATATCGGCGTGCACGGTGCCACCGTGGTCGTGGCCCTCGGCATCCACCTGCACCGCCATCGGTTGCAGGCCCAAGCGTGCGAACAAGGCCAGGTCGCGTTCGCTTTCCGGGTTGCCCGTGGTCAGCAGCGTGTCGCCATAGAAGATCGAATTGGCACCGGCCAGGAAGCACAGCGCCTGCAGTTCGTCGCTCATCGCCTCGCGCCCGGCGGACAACCGCACCATCGAGCGCGGCATGACGATACGTGCCACCGCGATCATGCGCACGAACTCGAACGGGTCCAGCTCGGCGCTGCCGTGCAGCGGCGTACCCGCCACCTGCACCAGCTTGTTGATCGGCACCGAATCGGGATGTGCCGGCAGCGTGGCCAGCGCCAGCAGCAGGCCGACGCGCTGCGCGCGCGTCTCGCCCATGCCGACGATGCCACCGCAGCAGGTCTTCAGGCCGGCATCGCGCACGTGCTCCAACGTGTCCAGGCGGTCCTGGTACTGGCGCGTGTGGATGATCGAATCGTAGTAGTCCGGCGCGGTGTCGAGGTTGTGGTTGTAGTAGTCCAGGCCGGCGTCCTTCAGCGCACGTGCCTGTTCGCCACTGAGCATGCCCAGCGTGGCACAGGTCTCCAGGCCCAGTGCCTTCACCCCGGCGATCATCGCCGCCACCTTCGGAATGTCGCGGTCCTTCGGCGAACGCCACGCGGCACCCATGCAGAAGCGCGACGCACCGGCGGCCTTGGCCTGGCGTGCCTTGGCCAGCACCGCATCGGTCTCCATCAGCTTCTGCGCGTTCACCCCGGTGCTGTAGCGCTGCGCCTGCGGGCAGTACGCGCAGTCTTCCGGGCAGCCGCCGGTCTTCACCGACAGCAACGTGGAGACCTGCACCTGCGAGGGGTCGAAATGCTCGCGATGGACCGCTGCGGCGCGGAACAGCAGCTCGGGGAACGGCAGATCGAACAGCGCCTGCAGTTCGTCGTGTTGCCAGTCGTGGCGGATGGCAGCAGCCATGGCGGGACCTTGGGTACGAGTGGAGCGAGGGCGGCAGTGTGGGTGGGCGCGCGCAGGCTGTCAACAATATTCATGTTTGCATGGTTTACAGTGTTTGCGCTCCGGGCGATCCCGCCCGGAGCGTTGCTTCTGTCGTCGAGCGCGAAAAGCGATCGGCATCAAGGCGTGTGCGGTGTTTCGCTGATCAGCGCGGTCACCTTGCCGAGGATGAAGGGACCGTCATCGAAGTAGCCGTGGCCCCAACCTTCGCGCTGGTCGGCATTGAGGTCATCAAGGGTCCACCAGCTCACCGCGCTTTCTCCCTTCCGGGCGAAGAACGCCTGGCAGGCCGAGATGTCTGCCCACGCCGCAGAGTTGCGATAGACGTTCTCCCGGGTGAAGAAGCGTTCCATGCCGAGCAGAGGCTCATCGGCAGCATCTTCGAAGATGTTGGACACGATGTAGAGCAGCGAACCGGGAAAGAACAGTGAGCGCTCGTTGGCTTCGTCGGCATCCCTCATCGCCAATTGCCGGAACCTCCCGATTCGGTCCTCGTGCTTCGAGATGGCGCGCGCGAACCGACGACACGTCACCGCAGGCGCTTCGAGAATAAGGTCGAACTTCAGATCCGGAAGGATCTGCGCCGCCTGGTCCAACAGCTCGCACAGGAAGATGCTGCCGGCGCTGTGGCCGACGAGCGTGATGCGGGGAACAGAGGCTTCGGACTGCAACTGACTGTGCAGCTCGCGCAGGAATCTGACGCCACCCGATGCGGGGCCGTCGAATGAATCCTGTGCGTCCTTCTTCATGGGATTCCACCAGCCGATGCGCCCCACGTCATCGAGATAGAACTCACGCAGCACTTCTTCCACGATCACGGCAGAGACGGCGCCTGGGCGCCCTCGACCACTCTGCTGGCGCTGCCATACGCGTATCACCAGTCTGGCCACCTTGATGGCCAGCGCGATCCAATTCAATGCCATGGCCTTGTTGGGTGACGGAGTGCCAAACAGTTCCCTGGCCGTGCGCTCGTTGACGATGGCCGCGCGTTCGGCTGGCGGTTCGTGTGCCAGCATCTTGTTGGCGGGCGCCAGCGTCGCCTCCCTGTAATCGTCACGGGCCTCGGCAATGGCTTGGTTCACCTCGGGATCATCAGCGAATTCCTGCGCGAGATCTGACGAAAGGCTCTCCTCGTCGGGTGGCGCGGCGTTGAGGATCTTCATGCCGGGCGTGAATGCCTGTTCACCGCCGAGCTTTTCTAGGATCTTGTCCTGGACTTTCCTGAAGAGCAGTTTGGCGAGTACTGCACCCAGGATCTCGCCCAGGTTGTTCAACGGAGCTTCGATGTCACCCGTTTCCCAGACGAAGAACAAGGGGTAGGCCTGTGCCCGCACATAGGGGTCATGCAGGGTTTCTGCGATGCGCCGTCCACGCTTCTGCGAAACGCGGCCGCCATGTACATGGATGACGATTCCGGAAGGTGACCTGGCCTGCAGCGCGCGACCGACAATCCGGCGAAGGTCTGATTCCTGCAGCGTGCCATCACGAAGATGGATGATGTGATCCAGCGGGTCGTAGGCATTCATCTCACACTCCATTGTCATTGAGGATGTCGAGAACGAAGCAATTCACGCAGATGTCGGCACGCAGGTGCTGGCAAGCGCTACCGCGATGACGAGCGGTGGCGGCCTTTCGTTGCCGGCGGAGCTGCACCTCTCCCCAGAGGGCAGCGGCTGCAATGCTACCTCCACGAGGCGCGGTGGACGCACCCGGCAGGAATCGGCCGGCCTTCACGCATGTGGGACGGCGTGCCATTGCTGCCAAAGCATGCGGTTCCCGGCGCGTGAGCGTATTCACCACATCCTGCAAGGCCTTCGGCCACAGTACCCGCTGCCCAACCAAAGCGCTGGCGCGCAGACTCTGCCCCATGACCGATCTCCATCGCCTCCGCGGCCGCATCACCGCGCTGGTTCTCAGCGAGGCCTGGCGTCGCCGTGCCGCGCTCTGGGGCGGCGCCGTGGCCGTGGCGCTGGTGGCCATCCTGTTCGCCAAGGCCAGTGACGCGGCCTTCCATCTGTTCCAGCGCATCACCTCGCACTCGCCGTGGTGGGCCCTGCTGCTCACGCCGGGCATCTTCGCGCTGCTGGCCTGGTTGACCGCGGGCGTGCTGAAGCCCACGCGGGGCAGCGGCATTCCGCAGGTCATCGCTGCGTTGGACAAGCCCGATGAGCCGTTCCGGAAGATCAATCTTTCGCCTGCGGTCTCGGCGGGCAAGCTGCTGCTGACCTCGTTGTCGCTGCTCGGTGGCGCGTCGGTCGGGCGCGAGGGCCCGACGGTGCATGTGGGTGCCAGCCTGATGTACCTGTTCGGCCGCTGGTTCGGCTTCAAGGATCCACGCGAGCTCTCGCACTTCCTGCTGGCGGGCGGCGCGGCGGGCATCGCTGCGGCGTTCAACACGCCGCTGGCCGGTATCGTCTTTGCCATCGAGGAGCTCAGCGGCCGTTTCGAGCATCGGTTCTCCGGCACCCTGCTGACCGCGGTGATCGTCGGCGGCGTGGTGTCGCTGGGCCTACTGGGCAACTACACCTATTTCGGCCATGTAAGCGCGCGGCTTCCGCTAGGCCAGGGTTGGTTGGCGATCCTGTTGTGCGGTGTGGTGGCGGGTCTGCTGGGAGGCTTGTTCGCGCGCGCCGTGCTGGCCAGTGCGGCGGGCCGCCCGCGTTGGCTCGGGCAACTGCGCCAGCGGCATCCGGTTCTGTTGGCCGCAGGCTGCGGCCTGGTGGTGGTACTGCTCGCCCTGGTCTTCGGTGAAGGCGCGTTCGGCACCGGCTACGAGCAGGCGCGCAGCCTGGTGCAGGGGCAGGCGATGGTGGGCCACGAGTTCGGGTTGATGAAGCTGCTGGCGAATCTGGCGTCCTACGTGGCGGGCATCCCCGGTGGCCTGTTCTCGCCGGCGCTGGCGGTCGGTGCCGGCCTTGGGCACAACCTCGCGGTGCTGATGCCGGGTGTGGATCCGCGTGCGTTCGTGCTGTTGGGCATGTGCGCCTATCTGACCGGCGTCACCCAGGCGCCGCTGACTTCGGCGGTGATCTCGCTGGAGCTGACTGACAGCGGCGATCTGCTGCTGCCGATCCTGGCCACGGTGCTGATCGCACGTGGCGTGTCCGGGCTGGTGTGCCGGGTGCCCATCTATCGCGGGCTGGCGGAGTTGTTGATGATGCCCGTCGTCGCGCCACACTCGCCTTCCAGCGGAAAGGATTTCACGAAGTGAGTTACACCATCGCCCCTGAACAGGTCATCGATTACCCGCCCGAGCGCCTGCGCGAGTTCCATGGCAGCGTCGTCGAGTACATCGACAACCGGGTGTTCATGCTGGATCCGGGGCAATTGGTCGGCGAACCTGCCGCGCAGGCCTACCGGGAGATCGCAGCCGGGATGTTCACCGCGCTGGGCTGGCAGGGAGATGGCCGCATCGAGCTGTTGTGGCTGCCCGCCTTCGTTTTCCCGCTGTCCGAGCACATGGCGGATGTCGGTGTTGGCGTCTGGCATGTCAAGCAGGACGAAGACGGCATCTCCTACCTGTTGTCGCCGGTGCCGATGCCGTTCGAGGCACTGCACAACACGCCACACTGGAAGGAGGTCCGCCAGGCGGCAGACCGCAGGCGCGGTGCACTGGGCCGAGCGGTGGATGAAGTCCTGCACTATGTATGGGATCCAATAGGCATCCAGGCCAATCCGGACTGCCGTGGCGAGTACGCCGCCTACGCAGATCGCATCGAGTCCCAGCTGCTGCGCGGTGCAGGCGAACAGGAACTGTGGGTGGCCCTTGCCGGCATGGCGCGCAATGAGATGGGCGTCAATCCGGATGAGCACAGGACCCAGCGCGCCGCCGCCGCTCTGGTGGCCTGGCGGGCATCCCTGCGTGACTGACCCGATGAGACGGCCGACGGCACTGCGTCCGCTTTCCTGACCGTCCGGTGTGGTTGCCGGTGATGGTTCCGGCATCGCTGCGCGGGCAGGTTGGGGTATGCCTCTTGCCTACCTCCCTCTACCGGCGGATTGGCCCGCAGTGCTGCTTCGCGTGCTCCTGCCACTGCGGTGTCTGGTCTGCGGCGACCCGGGCCACGATGGACTCGATCTCTGCGATGCCTGCTTGGCCGGACTGCCCTGGGCTGGCCGTGCCTGCCTGCGCTGCGCGCTCCCGTTACCTGGGAACGCCCTGATCGTCTGCGGCAGCTGCCGCGAGGAAGCGCCACCGCAGGCCGCCACCCATGCCAGCCTGTTGTACCTGCCGCCGGTCGACCAGCTGCTGGTGCGCTACAAGTTCCATCAGGATCTCGCCGCCGGTCGCCTGCTGGCGCAGTTGATGCAGCGCGCACCGCCGCCGTGGTCATGCCTACCGCTGGTGCCGGTACCGCTGCACCGGCGCCGCCTGCGCCAGCGCGGCTACAACCAGGCCGCAGAACTGTGCCGCCTGCTGCCGATGCCGGTCTGGCAGGGGCTGTACCGGCGGCGGCATACCGCGCCGCAGTCCGAGCGTACGGCCGAACAGCGCAGGGAAAACCTGTTCGATGCGTTCGATGTACGTGGTCCGGTGCCACCGCGACTGACAGTGGTGGACGATGTGATGACCACCGGCAGGACGGTGATGGAGGTTGCGGAGACGCTGCGGTGGGTGGGAGCGGACGAGGTGCGGGTATGGGTCTGCGCGCGGGCGCCGTGATCGCCCTCTTCATCACCAGGGGCTAGGATGAGCCCGGTTCCGGATCGAAGGAGTGGCCATGAATTCCCCCTTGTCTCCCTTGTTGTCGGCGGTTGGGCGCAGCTGGTGGATCCTCCTGCTGTATGGGCTGGTTGCGCTGGGCTTTGGCATCGTCGCCATCGGCTGGCCGCTGTCTGCAGCCATGGCATTGGCATGGACGCTGGGTGTGATGGCCATCGTTGAAGGTGTCATCAGCCTGTTCGCACTGGTCAGCGGCGGCAGCGGTGCTTCGCGTGGCTGGCTGGCGCTGTATGCCATCGCCTCGCTGGGTTTCGGCATCCTGGCGGTGATCAATCCGCTGGCCACCGCCAGCGTGCTGGTGCTGTTCCTGGCGGCATGGCTGCTGGTGGCCGGCGTCTATCGCATCGTGTTCGCGATCCGCGTACGCAAGCAGATCCAGGGCGAGTGGCTGCTGATCCTCAGTGGCGTGCTGGCGGTGGTGCTGGGCCTGCTGTTCGCGGCCAACCCGTATGCGGGCGTTGCGGTGACCACGCTGTGGATCGGCATCGGCAGCCTGCTGTACGGGCTGTTGCAGGTGCTGGTGGCGTTCAAGCTGCGGAAGCTGAAGTGAGGGCTGCGCTTCCCCTGTTGCTGGGCATGGCGTTGACCCTGACCGGATGCATGCCGGGCGCTACGCCCGGTGCGTTGGCAGGTAAGGATCATGCGCCACGCCCCGGTGTGGATGTGCGCCTGAGTGCGGTCGATGCGGCGGGCAAGGGTACGCCGGCGCAGTGGCAGGGCGAAACCCTGGCCCTGCGCGAGCCGCCGATTGCGAGCAGCGCGGACATTGCCGATGTGCGCTACGTGCTGGATGAAGGCAAGCAGCCGGGCCTGCAGATCCGCTATCGGCCGGAGGCGCATCAGCGCATCCACGATGGCACCGCGGCACTGGTGGGCCAGCGTGCGGCGATCAGCGTGGATGGCCGCGTGCTGATGGTGGCGACGGTGCAGGGGCCGTTCGGCGAATCGATGATGCTGAGCGGGTTGTCCAGCGTTGCCGAAGCGCGGGAGCTGGCGAAGTACATCACTGGCGAATGACGGGCGCGCCATGAACCCGCGCTGCGCGGGGAGGTCGACCCAGGTCGACCGCTACCGGGCGAACCGCGCTTCGATCTCTTCCAGCGACTTGCCCTTGGTTTCCGGCAGCCAGAACGCGGCCACCAGGAAGAACACGAAGGTGCACGCCGCCCAGAACACGAACATGCTGGCGTAGCCGTAGTGGCCCACTGTGGGTAGGAAGATCGCGGCGATGGTGGTCGACACGAACTGGTTGATCAGCAGCGCGATGCTCATGCCATTGGAGCGGATGCGGTTCGGCATCAGCTCCGACAGCGCCAGCCACACGCATACGCCGGGGCCGACCGCGAAGAATGCGACGAACACCAGGATGCAGGCGGCCACTGCCCAGCCGTGTGCCGGTGGCGGCACCGGGCCGATGCGGGCCTGCTCGATACGCAGCGGTGCCTGCGCGGCCTTGGCCGGGTCGGCGAACGGGTTCAGATGAAGTTTGCGGAAGAACGCGCCGATCACGCTGTCCGGCTGCACGGTGCCGGCACGCTCGATGCGCAGCTCGCGGTCGGTCAGGTTGTCGCTGCGCAGGGCGCGCACATTGGTGAAGTCGCCGTAGGCGTAGGAGACGGTCAGCTGCATCGGTCGGCCCTGGCTGTCGATGCCATTGCTCAGGCGCTGCCACTGCGCATCATCCAGCACCAGCTGCAGGCCGTCGCCGCTGACCGCCGCCTGCAGCTGCGGCTGCACGTCGGTGCGGCCGCGTTCGGCCTGGAAGAAGAGGGTGGCGGCGGCCAGCAGGGCCACGCAGATGCCGCCACTGCCGAGCATCAGCAGGAACTTGCGGCCCTTGCGGTCGACCAGCAGCAGCGCGACCACGGTCATCACCGCATTGAGCAGCTTGATCGCCACATCGGCACCATTGGCCACCGAGCCGGACAGGCCGGCCTGGTTGAGAATGTTCACCGCGTAGGCCAGCACCGAGTTGATGCCGGTGGCCTGGGTGCAGGCCAGCACTACGCAGGCGAGCAGGAACGGCACCACGTAGCGGCGACTGAGCAGCGGGTCGCGCTTGCCGCTGCTGCTGCTCGATTCCGGCGCCTGGATCTGTGCGAGCGTCGGCTCCACTTCCGAAGCGGGCAGTACGCGCTGCAGGCTGCGGCGCGCATCATCGATGCGACCGCGGCGCACCAGCCAGCGCGGCGATTCTGACAGCCAGAAGATGCCGGCGCAGAACAGCAGGCCCGGCGCCAGGCAGGTCCAGAAGATGGTGCGCCAGGCGTGGTCCTTCACCGCAAACAGCTCCTGCGCCTGCTGCGCGACCGGCAGTGAGCGCACGGCTTCGGCGGCGGCATCCACGGCGTGGGCGTGGTACAGGCCGATCAGTGCCGCCAGCACCAGGCCGATGGTCAGCAGCAGCTGGAACATCGCCGCGCCGCGGCCGCGCCGTTCGGGGCTGAGCACTTCGGCCAGGTACAGCGGAATCACCACGCCGATCAGGCCGCCGCTGATGCCCTGCAGCAGCCGGCCGAGCAGCAGGGGCGTGTAGCCGGAGGCCAGTGCCATGATCGGGATCGAGGCGGTGAACAGCAGGCCGGCCAGCAGCATCGCACCGCGGCGGCCGATCAGGTCGGCAATCATGCCGGCAAACAGCGAGGACAACACACTGCCCAGCAGCACTGCCGCCACGACGAAGCCGAGCTGCTGGCTGCTGAGCTGCCAGGCGTGGCTGGCCGTTGCCTCCAGGTAGGGCAGGGCGCCGGCGATGATGCCGATGTCGATGCCGTACAGCAGGCCACCGAGGCCGCCGATGAAGAGCAGGTAGCGTACGGGCCAGCGCGGAGCGGTGCTTGCAGTCATCGGCATATTCCAGGAGGCGTTTCGGTGCGGATTGCCTTCGTAGAGTCGAGCTTGCTCGACTGACCGTGCGGGGCGCGGCAGAGCAGTCGAGCAAGCTCGACTCTACAAAGGCGGTGCGTCAGGCATTTCCGGCGTTAAGGAGCGGCGGCACGTCAGGCGTTTGCGGCGTTCAAATCAACTACGCGCCCGCCCACCACCACCTGCTGCAGGCGCAGTTCGGCGTCCAGCACCACCAGGTCTGCGCGGGCGTCGGGCGCGATGCGGCCGCGATCGTCCAGGCCCAGGTAGTCCGCCGGGAAGGTGGAAACACGTTGCGAGGCATCGGCCAGCTCCAGGCCGACGCGCACCAGGTTGCGCAGCGCCTGGTCCATGGTCAGAGCACTACCTGCCAGCGAACCGGTCGCCAGGCGCACGCAGCCGCCACACTTGTGCACGCGCTGCTCGCCCAACGCGTACTCGCCGTCGGGCATGCCGGTGGCGGCAGTGGCGTCGGTCACCGCGTACAGGCGCGGAATCGCGCGCGCGGCCAGCCGGATCACGCCGGGGTGGATGTGCTGCAGGTCGGGAATGATCTCGGCGTACTGCGCATGTGCCAACGCCGCCGCTGCAATGCCCGGGCGATAGTGATCGACGCCGGTCATGCCGTTGAACAGGTGGGTGAAGCCGGAGGCACCAGCCTGCAGGGCAGCAACACCTTCTTCGTAGGTGCCGGCGCTGTGGCCGAGCTGCACGCGGATTCCCATTGCCGAGAGCGCAGGAATCAGCACGGTGTGCTCGCCGATTTCCGGAGCCAGCGTCATCACCCGGATCGGCGCCAATGCATGCAACTGCTGCACCAGTGCCAGCGTCGCCTCGATCGTGCGGTTGGGCTGCGCACCCAGACGCTGCGGGCTGATGAACGGTCCTTCCAGATGCACACCGACGATGCTGGCGGCGTCTGCATCGGGTGCCGCCATGGTGGCGGCCACGCCCTGCAGCGCGTGCTCGATCTCGTCCAGCCCGGCGGTCATGGTGGTCGCCAGCAGCGTGGTGGTACCGAAGCGCAGATGGGTGCGGGCGATGGTGCGTGCCACATCGCCGCCCTGCATCAGGTCCACGCCGGCCGCGCCATGCACATGCAGGTCGATGAAGCCGGGCAGGATCACCGGCAGCAGCAGGTCGTCAGCACCGCTGTGGTCATCCACCTGCAGCTGGCGCACCTGCGAATCGAAGTGGACGTGGCCGCGCCGCCAACCCAGCGGGGTGAGGATGCGGCCATGCAGAGTGCGGGTGTCGGTCATGCGGCGGGCTCGGCGATGATCACTTCGATGCCCAGCCGTTGCAGTCCCTCGCGGGTCGCATCGTCGATGCCTGCATCGGTGATGATGGCGTGAATCTGATCCAGCAGGGCGATGCGGTGCAGGCTGACGCGGCCGAATTTGGAGGCGTCGGTCAGCACCACGATACGGCGCGCGCGCTCGACCATGCGGTGGTTGAGGCGGGCTTCGGCTTCATCGTGGGTGGTCAGGCCGAACTGCAGGTCCAGGCCGTCCACACCCAGGAACAGGGTGTCGAAGCTGTACGAATTGAGGCTGGCCTCGGCCTGGCTGCCCTGCAGCGACAGCGACTGCTGGCGCAGCAGGCCACCGGTCAGCAGCACGGTGATGCCCGCGGCATTGGCCAGTTCCCAGGCGATATTCAGGCCGTTGGTCATCACCGTCACGTCGCGATGCGCGCGCAGGTGGCGGGCCAGGGTCATCGTGGTCGAGCCGGAGTCGATGATGATGTTGTCGCCGGGCTGCACCAGGCGCGCAGCGCGCGCACCGATCGATTCCTTCAGCGGCAGGTTCAGCGCGTCCTTCTCGTGGATGTCCTGTTCCTGCGGCGGCGTACGAACGAGCGTGGCGCCGCCATGGGTACGGTTGGCCAGGCCCTGCGACTCGAAGTGGGTCAGGTCGGCACGGATGGTCACCGCCGACACGCCGAAGCGCTCGACCAGATCGGCCACCTGCACCGAGCCATGCTCGATCAGCAGCTGCAGGATCTGTTGCCGGCGGGAGCGGGTGTTGCGCATGGCCATTCTCGATTTCGCGGGAAAAGGTAGAGATTAGCCGTTCGCAGGAACGCCGGCAGCCGAGCCCGCATTCTGCGTGCGGGGGCCGGCCTGGTTGGCGCTGCAGGCGCGGGCGTATTCGCCCAGGCACAGGCCGATACGGTGCTGCACCAGGGCGGTGGGGGTGTTGGCCAGGCTGCCCTCGCGCACGGCGCGGTACTGCTCCGGCAGGTACTGGCTGAGCAGTACCAGCGGCGGCGCGTGCTGTTCCAGGTTGGCGAACAGGGTCTGCACCGCCTGCACCAGCGCCGGCTCGCCCCAGTAGTAGCGGCAGCGGTCGCTGAAGGAGTAACTGCGCAGCAGGCGCAGCGCCGCCTCATCGCCCTGGTAATAGGACTGCCAGTACTTCGGCTGCGCCACCATCACCTCGTCCAGCACCTGCGGCAGGTGCGAGCACTGTGCGGCCGGCAGCAGCTCGGCCTCGATCGCGGCCAGCGCGAACAGCGCTTCGCGGTAGGCGAAGGTGGCCGCCGGGCCGACCTTGAGGATGGCGAAGTGATCGCGCACCAGTGCATGCAGGCCGCTTTCGCGCTGGTAGTCAGTGGAATGCGCTTCGAACACGATGCGTGGCTGCTGTTCGAGGAAGCCGGCCAGCGTGTTGGCGGCGGTCGCGTCGTATTCGTGCACGCTGCTGTGGTCGAAGTCCACGCCCGGTTGCACCACCATCGCGATCACGCGCTGCCACGCATCGCGCAGCTGCGGCGTGTCGAACGCCTGCTGGTGGATGGCCAGGGTCTGCGCGGCGGCGGCCGGCGTGGTCACCTGCAGGCCTTCGGCCAGCGAGGCTTCGCCACCGGGAATCGGCACTTCGGTACCGATCACGTAGACCGGCGGCGGCAGGCCGTGTTCGGCGGCGGTGCGTTCGGCGATCTCGGCCAGCTCGGCCGAACGCGCGGCGACGATGGCATCGGGTAGCGGCACCGGGTCATCGGCACAGGACATGCTGCAGTCCAGGTGGATCTTGTGGAAGCCGGCGGCGACGTAGGCCTCGATCAGCACGCGCGCGTGGGTCATCGCTTCGGCAGCCGGGCGCTTCTGCCAGGCATTCGGGCCGAGGTGGTCACCGCCGAGGATCAGCCGTTCGCGCGGGAAGCCTTCCTCATCGGCCAGCGTGCCCACGTAATCGCGGTACTGCGGCGGGGTCATGCCGGTGTAGCCGCCGAACTGGTCGACCTGGTTGGAGGTGGCCTCGATCAGCAGCACGGTGCCGTGTGCCAGCGCCACGTGCATGGCCGCGCGCAGCACCTGCTCGTTGCTGCAGCAGACGCTGTACAGGCCGACGTTGGCACCGGCGCGGTGGGAGGCAAGCAGGGTCTGCAACGGGGACATGGTCAGGCTCCGGACATCAGGAAAACGAGGGTTGGCAGGCGAGCAGGGCAGCACCACGTGCGCCACCGGCATCGCCGAAGCGTGGGGGCACGATCGGTGGCACCTGCACACCCTTGAACAGATGGGCGGCGATGGCGGCGGGCAGGTGCGCGTACAGCGGCGCGTACTGCGAAAGACCGCCGCCGAGCACGATCACGTGCGGGTCCAGCGCCAGCACCAGCGCCGCCAGGCTGTGGCCGAGCAGGTCGCGATGGATGTCCAGCGCCTTGCGTGCGCGGGCATCGCCGGCTTCGGCCAATGCAATCACCGCGCTGGCATCTGCGGCGCTGCCACCGAGGTGGCGTTCGATCATCGCCACGCCGCTGCCGGACACATAGCGCTCCACGCAGCCCTGCAGGCCACAGGCGCAGTCGATCAGCGGCAGGCCGTGGCGCTGCAGCAGATGACCGGGCACGCTCCAGTGGCCCCATTCGCCGGCCAGCCCGTTGAAGCCGGACAGCAGGCGGCCGTGCAGGCAGAAACCACCACCCGCGCCGGTGCCGAGGATGGCGCCGAACATGCTGGGATAGCCGTCGGCCGCACCGCCGTGTGCTTCCGACAGGGCAAAACACTGCAGGTCGTTGCCGAAATGCAGCGGACGTTGCAGGCGTGCCTGCAGGTCGGCGGCCACGCTGTGGCCGGTCAACGCCGGCACGTTCGCGCTGAGCTGGCGGCCGCTGCGGCGGTCGCGCACGCCGGGCAGGGCGATGCCGATCGCCGCATCACTGCGGCCCAGCGCGGCGTCGGCCTCGGCGACCAGGGTCACCACCGCCTGCAGGAAACCGTCGTAGTCGCCCTGCGGCGTGGCCACGCGGCGGCGCCAGGTGACCTGCATCGCCGCATCGCACGCCACCAGCTCGATCTTGGTGCCGCCGATGTCGATGCCGTAGCAGGCGTGGGCGATCAGCTCAGCCATGGTGGATGGTGACGCCCTTGACCACGCGGTTGACGGTGCCATCCGGGAACGGATTGTCCGGGGTCAGGCCGAGTGCGGCCGAGCGCTGCAGCGCGAACAGCTGCGCAAAGCCCAGCCACACCGGTGCCAGCCACGGATCATCCAGTGCCGGTACGGTGAGGGTGTACTCGTCGTCCGCACCGATGTCCGAATGCGGGCCGATCGCCAGTACCTGGCCGGCCACGCCGTCGCGGCGCAGTTCTTCCAGCAGGTCCTGTTCGTAGCGGCGCGCCAGTGGCTGCACGCTGCGCAGCACCACCACCAGGGTGTTGCCGTCCAGCGTCGACTTCGGGCCGTGGCGGAAGCCCAGCGGCGTGTTGGCCAGCGCCAGCACGCGGCCGGCGGTCAGTTCCAGCACCTTCAGCGCACACTCGCGTGCCAGCGCTTCCAGCGGGCCGCTGCCGAGGTAGATGATGCGGTTGAACGGGCGCTGTGCCAGCGCGGCCACCGGTGCATCCCACTGCGCCTGGCCTTCGCGGGCCAGCGCGGCGATCTGCTTCAGGCGCGCCACGCGCGCATCCCACGGCGAACGATCGAACACGGTTAGCGCGGCCAGCAGCATGCAGGTCAGGCTGCTGGTCATGGCGAAGGCACGGTCGCAGCTGGCCGAGGGCATCAGCAGGGTGCAGGTATCGGCACGGCCGGCGCCACGTCGGGCCAGTTCGCCATCGGCATTGCAGGTGATGTCGAGGAAGCGCGCGTCGTCCACGTCGCTGCGCACGCGGTCGACTGCCGCCACGCTCTCCGGGCTGGAGCCGCTGCGGCCGAACGAGACCAGCAGGGTCGGGCGGTCGCGCTGCAGGTACAGCGCCGGGTGGGTCAGCAGGCTGGTGGTGTGCACCACGCGCACATCGGCCTGCCATTGCGCGTTGATGGCATCGGCCACCATTTCGGCGATGAAGCCGGAGCTGCCGGCGCCGGTGAACAGCACGCGCTGGTTGGGATCGTTGAGGCTGTCGCCGAGGAAGGCCTGCAGGCGGTCGCGGGCACGCGACAGGTCCTGTGCGAGGGCTTCCCACAGCGCAGGCTGCTGGGCGATTTCGGTAGCGGTATCGGCTCCGCCAAGGCGCTGCCAGGCGGACACATCGGAAAGCAGGGTGACGTCCATTCGGAGGTTCCAGTTGGGCCAGCGCACCATCTGTGTTTTCTTTCGAAATGTCAAATAGCGAAAGTAAAAAGAAAGAAAATGGCGAAGTGACTTTTCTCGCCACGAGGCGCCCAGAAAAACGAAAGGAAGGGCCAGATGCCGTATCGCACAATGCTTAACAGGAGCCTGCAAGCGCTTACACAAAGTATTGCGGCGCAACAACTTTCGTTTCAATGGAATATATCTTCCTTTTTCCTTTCAATTTGTTGACATCTTTCGAATCGCTGCCCTAGAGTCGGCCCAATCGCTTTCGAAACGCCCGGTGAACGGGTTGGGAGTCCGCGTGGAAATCTGCGTTCGTCGCTCGCCGCTGATGCTGGGCCTGTTGCCGGCATTGATGCTGGCGTCCATGCCGGCCCGGGCCGAGCCGGTCGGCAACCTGCGTTCGGTCAGCGCCAGCGCCAGCCGCGACGGCGTGCAGGGCTGGGATCTGCAGACCGACAAGGGCGCGCGCATCCGCATCGAACTGCCGGCCACCGACATCATCCGCGTGCAGGCCGGCCGCAACGGCACGCTGACCGGCGCCGGCGACAAGGCCGCGCCGATCGTGCTGCCGCAGCCCAAGGCGAACGTGCAGGCGCAGCTGGAAGAAGACGCGCAGGAAATCCGCGTACGCACCGATGCGCTGGTGCTGCATGTGCAGCGGCAACCGCTGCGCCTGCGCCTGGAGCGCTTGGACAACGGTCAGCCCACCGCGCTGTGGCAGGAACTGCAGCCGCTGGACCTGGATGCCACGCAGAGCGTGCAGGTGTTGTCCTCGCAGGCCAATGAAGGCTATTACGGTGGCGGCCAGCAGAACGGCCGTTACCAGTTCAAGGGCCGCGAGCTGGAAGTGTCCTACTCCGGCGGCTGGGAAGAGGGCGACCGCCCCAGCCCGGCGCCGATGCTGCTGAGCAGCCGTGGCTGGGGCATGCTGCGCAATACCTGGAGCGATGGCAGCTACGATCTGCGCGAGGCCGACCAGGCCACGCTGCTGCACCGCGAAGACCGCTTCGATGCGTACTACTTCGTCGGCGCCGACCTGCCGAAACTGATCGAGCGCTACACCCAGCTGACCGGCCGCCCCAACATGGTCGCGCGCTGGGCGCTGTCCTACGGCGATGCCGATTGCTACAACGACGGCGACAACAGCAAGAAGCCCGGCACCGTGCCCGAAGGCTGGAGCGACGGCCCGACCGGCACCACCCCGGATGTGATCGACAGCGTGGCCAAGCAGTACCGCGCCCACGACATGCCCGGTGGCTGGATCCTGCCCAATGATGGTTACGGCTGCGGTTACAAGCAGTTGCCGGAAACGGTGAAGGGCTTGGCCAAGTATGGTTTCCGCACCGGCCTGTGGACCGAGAACGGCGTCGACAAGATCGCCTGGGAAGTGGGCAAGGCCGGCAGCCGCGTGCAGAAGCTGGACGTGGCCTGGACCGGCAAGGGCTACCAGTTCGCGATGGACGCCAACCGCCAGGCATTCAACGGCATCCTCGACAATTCCGATTCGCGCCCGTTCCTGTGGACGGTGATGGGCTGGGCCGGCATCCAGCGCTATGCCGTGGCATGGACCGGCGACCAGAGCAGCAGCTGGGATTACATCCGCTGGCACGTACCGACCCTGGTCGGTTCGGGGCTGTCCGGCATGGCCTACGCCAGCGGCGACGTCGATGCGATCTTCGGCGGCAGCGCCGAGACCTTCACCCGCGACCTGCAGTGGAAGGCCTTCACCCCGGTGCTGATGGGCATGAGCGGCTGGTCGTCGAACGCGCGCAAGCACCCGTGGTGGTACGACGAGCCCTACCGCAGCATCAACCGCGATTACCTGAAGTTGAAGATGCGCCTGACCCCCTACATGTACGGGCTGGTGCACGAGGCTGCGCAGACCGGTGCACCGCCGGTGCGTGGCCTGATGTGGGACAACCCGCGCGACCCGCATGCGCAGGATGAAACCTACAAGTACCAGTTCCTGCTCGGCCGCGACCTGCTGGTGGCGCCGGTGTACCGCAGCCAGGCCGCCAGCCGTGGCTGGCGCCGCGACATCCATCTGCCGGCCGGCGGCTGGATCGACTACTGGGACGGCCGCCGCGTGCAGGCCGCCGCCGATGGCCGCCAGCTCGACCGCCAGGTGGACCTGGCCACGCTGCCGGTGTTCGTGCGTGCCGGTGCGATCCTGCCGATGTACCCGTCGATGCTGTTCGATGGCGAGAAGCCTCTCGATGAAGTGACGTTCGACCTGTACCCGCAGGGCGAGTCGCAGTACACGCTGTACGAAGACGATGGCAACACGCGCCGCTACCAGCAGGGTGAGTCGAGCACGCAGGTAATCCGCGTGCAGGCGCCGGCGCAGGGCAGTGGCCCGGTGCAGGTGCAGATCGATCCGGTGCAGGGCCAGTACAACGGCCAGCTGGCGCAGCGTCGTTATGGCCTGCGCGTGCTCAGCCGCCAGGCACCGCGTGCGGTGCAGGCCGGTGGCCGCGCGTTGCCGGCGCTGGCCGATGCGGCGGCGTTCAACGGTGCGGCTGAAGGCTGGTACTTCGATGCCAAGGAGCGCCGTGGCACGCTGCACGTGCGTACCGCCACCCAGGACATCCGCCAGCCGCTGCAACTGCAGCTGGACTTCGCGGTGGCCGCTGCGGCCGCCGACGATGCCTATCCGGCTGCGCCGGTGCTGGGCCGCGAACTGCCGGCCGACAGCCTGCTGGTGGTCAACCGCCCGGCCGAAGAGCCTGGCCATGCGCTGGAAAATGCCTTCGACGACGATCCGGCCACATGGTTCCGCAGTGTGCGCAACCAGGCCGTGCGCACCGGTGCGCATGAGTGGGTGATCGGCTTCGGCGAGCGCAGGATGATCGACGGCATCGACATCGCGCCGCGCAACGACAAGAACTGGAAGCACGGCCAGGTGCGCGACTACGAGGTGTACCTGGGCGACAGCAATGGCGAGTGGGGCGAGCCGATCGCACGTGGCCGCCTGCAGTTGAAGGAGGGCGTGCAGCGCATCGCGTTCCCGGCCCATGCCGGGCGCCTGCTGCGCTTCCGCGTGCTGAGCGTGCAGAACCCCGAAGGCGACGGCGCCAGCAGCACCGACCCGATGGTCACCGCCGCACAGGGCAGCGCCCGCGCATTCGATGCACTGCAGCCACGCGACGTCGGCCCGATCGCCTTGTCCACCTTCCACATCCTCGAACACCAGGAACCGGAGCGACCGGCCCGGCAGCGCTATCTCTCCGAGCTGCCGGTGCCGGCCGCGCTGGCCAGCCAGGTGCGCACCGACCAGTCCTTCCGTGGCGACGCCGGCATGCGCATGAACGGCCTGCAGTTCCGCCGTGGCCTGGGCGTCGGCGCCAACAGCCGCATCGACCTGCACCTGCAGGGCGGCTGGCACCTGCTGCGTGCCGACCTCGGCATCGACGACGCCTGCCGCACCGCCGGTGGCCTGCAGTTCCAGGTCTGGGGTGACAACCGCCTGTTGTATGACAGCGGCCTGGTGAAGGCACCCGGCGTGGTCAAGCCGGAGCTGGACATCCGAGGCCTTTCCACCCTGAGCCTGCGCACGCTGGGTGCGCAGGGCAGTCAACCCGCCCAGGTCTGCGCCAACTGGGCCAATGCCGTACTGATCGGCCAGGAGGGCGACTCCGCCAGCATCGTCGCCCCATGACCCCCTCGTAACACCGCTCCTCCCCCCGCCCATTCCGACTACGGCCCTCGTGGCCGTGGCCCGGGAGCGTTTTGCCCGCCGAACGCCCACGCGCTCACTTATTGCGCTGCACCCCTGCCAGGAGAGAACCCCGATGTTGCCCGCCCGCCACCACCGCCCCCCCTGTCGTTCGATCGCTCCGCTGTCGCTGGCCATCGCCGGCGTGCTGCTGTCGGTCGCCGTTCCTGCCTTCGCCCAGGAGAGCAAGGACAAGGCCACCGACCTGGCCCGCATCGAGGTCACCGGTTCCAACATCCGCCGCACCGACGTGGAAACCGCCTCGCCGGTGCAGGTGATCAGCAAGCAGGACATCCAGAACATGGGTGCGCGCACGCTGCTGCAGGTGCTCGACAACCTGCCGGCCGCCCGCCCGGCGCAGCAGGACGCGCGTTCGCTGTTCACCGGTTCCGATGGTGCCTCGCAGGCCAATCTGCGTGGCCTCGGTGCCCAGGGCACGCTGGTGCTGCTGAACGGTCGCCGCCTGTCGTACTACGGTGCACCGGCCGGCTTCCAGACCCAGTTCGTCAACATCGATGCGATTCCGGCCGCGGCCATCGAGCGCATGGAAGTGCTGACCGACGGCGCCTCGGCGGTGTACGGCACCGACGCGGTGGCCGGCGTGATCAACGTGATCACCAGGCGCAACTTCCAGGGGGCCGAGGTCAGCTTCACCAACGACACCTCTTCGCGCATCGACTCCTACGGCGAACGCCAGGCCAGCATCACCGCCGGCTTCGGTGACCTGGCCGAGAACCGCTTCAACATCTACGGCGCGGTGAACATGTACCGCCGCGACGCGATCCCGCTCAGCGATTTCTACGACAAGCGGCCCGACCAGTACTACGTCAACAATCCGAACTACCTCAACAACCTGCGCCTGGGCGTGGGCAGCAGGCCGGGCGAGTTCAACCCGGGCAGCTACTTCGCCTTCGATCCGGTCACCGGCCGTCGTGTGCAGGAAGCTGCGCCGGGCTGCAAGAACGTGCTGACCAGTGAAGCGGCCGGTCCGCGTTGTGTCTGGGAAACCTGGATGAACAACGAGATCGATGCCGGCGCCAAGTCCGAGCGCAACACCGCCTACCTCAACGGCACGTTCCTGGTCGGTGACAGCACCGAGATCTTCGCCGAGGCGACCTACACCGACATCGACCTGCGCGCCAACGGCGGTACGCCGCGCACCTACGGCACCACCACCGGCAACCCGACCAGCTGGTTCTCGCGCAACACTGGCAACACCGTCAACCAGTTCCTGTACCCGTTCCTGGGCCCGAACAACGAGTACAACCACGCCAGCCCGGAAATGAAGGCGATGATGGGCGGCGTGGTCGGCCTGAATTACCTGCTGCAGGATGCCGGCGCCAACTACTTCGGCCAGCGCAACACCGACAAGAGCTACCGCGTGCTGGCCGGTGCGCGTGGCAGCAGGGGTGACTGGAACTGGGAGACCGCGTTCGCCAGCGCGGGTACCCACTCCACCACGTACCAGACGATCAACGTCAACACCAAGGGCTTCGAGAAGGCGTTCGGCCCGTACTCGGTCGATCCGACCACCGGCCGCGTGATCATCTCCGACCACCCGGCGTACAAGTTCGGCGAGATCAGCGAAGCCAACGCTGCGTTGATCCGTGAAGCGTTCCCGACCTTCGACATCCAGTCGTGGACCCGCTTGCACACCCTCGACGGCAAGATCGAAGGCCCGCTGTTCCAGCTGCCGGCCGGTGAGATGCGCGCCGCGTTCGGCTTCAATGCCAGCCGTGAGACCTTCTACACCCCGGGCAACGCCGATGCGGCCAACGGCCTGATCACCCAGCAGGGCGGCTCCTGGTTCGACGGCAAGCGCAACACCTACGCGTTGTTCGCCGAAACCGTGGCACCGATCACCGACAAGCTGGAACTGGACGCGGCGGTGCGCGTGGACAAGTACCCGAACTTCAGCGCCAACGTCGCGCCGAAGATCGGCTTCAAGTACCAGGCGTTCGACCAGCTGATGCTGCGCGGTACCTACTCGACCGGTTTCCGTGCACCGAGCCTGGCCGAATCCGGCAATGGCGGCGTGTTCGCGCAGCTGGGCGGCTACCGCGACGAGCTGCGCTGCAACGAGACCAATGCCATCGCCAACCTGCTGCTGAAGTCGCAGCGGCCGGGTGATGTCGATCTGGGCAAGAACCTGTTGAACGTGGATTGCAGCCGCACCGTGGCCCGCATGACCCAGCCGAACAAGGACCTGAAGCCAGAGAAGGCGAAGATCGCCACCCTCGGCTTCGTCTACGAGCCGGCAACCTGGCTGTCGGTGTCGGCCGACTACTGGTTCATCTATCGCGACAATGAAATCGTCGCGCCGGACTACCGCCGCATGGAAGACATCATCTCCTCGTCGCGTTCGCCGATCACCGACAGCGACCGTGCCAACCTGGCGCAGCTGGCGGCGATGTGTGCCGACCCGGCCAGCGGCGTGAACTGCCCGTCGGCACTGCCAGGCTATTCCGCCGGCAACGTGGCCAGCGTGGTGGGCCAGTACAAGAACCGTGGCAAGACGCTGATCGACGGCTTCGATATCGATGCGCGCAGCCGCTTCTCGCTGGGGGACTGGGGCAACCTGAACATCGGCCTGGCCGCCACCATCGCCAACCGCAACCGTTTCTACATGGATGAAGCCAACGGCTGGTACTACGGCGATGTGGTGGGCTATTACAACAACCCGCGCCTGCGTGCCACGCTCAATGCCGACTGGACCTACA
Organism: Stenotrophomonas sp. 86156_Sma; assembly: GCF_056481625.1. NCBI lineage: Bacteria > Pseudomonadati > Pseudomonadota > Gammaproteobacteria > Lysobacterales > Lysobacteraceae > Stenotrophomonas > Stenotrophomonas sp. 86156_Sma. The sequence goes on along the minus strand of NZ_CM151157.1, from coordinate 4,780,781 downwards.
AGCAGGTCACCACCAGCATGTTCGTCAACTACGTGGGTGGCACCAAGTGGGCCACCGACCAGGTTGATGAGGTGAGCAACAACAAGGAAACCTGCACCGGCGGCTACCTGGCCCTGCAGAAGAGCAAGTGTGATGGTGCACCGTCGTGGTGGACCGCCAACATGAGCGTCACCTGGCGCCCGGATGATGCGTGGAATCTGAGCTTCACGGTCAAGAACCTGTTCAACCGCCTGCCGTTCTACGACCCGAACAGCTTCCTGGGTGACTCCAGTGACTACGCAACGATCTTCGGTCGTGGTTACAGTGTGACCATCGGCTACCGGTTCAAGTAATTCCGTTTGCGTGACCTGGCGTGCCGGCTTCGGTCGGCACGCTGCCAAGAGGAGAGATGTTTGCCATGAAGCGTAGGGAATTCATCGCGGCCAGTGCCGCTGTTGCCGCCAGCAGCCTGCTGCCGCAGACCCCGGCCTGGGCACGCGGGCGCAAGGTGCGCCTGGCCATGATCGGTACCGGCATGCGTGGCCTGGTGCTGCTGAAGGAACTGGTGCGCCGCGACGACGTCGAGGTGGTCGCCGTCTGCGATATCGAGCCGATCATGCTCGGCCGCGCCGTGGAGATGATCAGCAAGGCCGGCAAACCGGCCCCGAAGACCTACGGCCAGGACCGCGACACCCATGCCTGGAAGCGCCTGCTGGAACAGAAGGGCATTGATGGCGTGATCATCGCCACACCGTGGGAGTACCACGCGCCGATGGCGATTGCCGCGATGCAGGCCGGCGTGGCCGTGGGCTGCGAAGTGGTGGCCGGCATCACCCTGCAGGACCACTGGGACGTGTTGAAGACCCAGCTGAGCACCGGCACCCCGTACATGCTGCTGGAGAACGTCTGCTATCGCCGCGACGTGATGGCCGCATTGCAGATGGTGCGCCAGGGCCTGTTCGGCGAACTGGTGCACCTGCAGGCCGGCTACCAGCACGACCTGCGCGGCGTGAAGTTCAATTCCGGCGACCCGAACCAGCCGTATGACAGCGGCGTGGAATTCGGCCCCAAGGGCTGGAGCGAAGCGCGCTGGCGCACCGAACACTCGGTGGAGCGCAATGGTGAGCTCTACCCCAGCCACGGCATCGGCCCGTGCGCGATGTACACCGGCATCAACCGTGGCAACCGTTTCACCCACATCAACGCCTTCGCGACCAAGGCGCGCGGCCTGCACGAATACACCGTGGCCAAGAGTGGCGGCACCACGCATCCCAGCACCAAGGTGAAGTTCAAGCTCGGCGACATCGTGACCACCACGCTGGCCTGCGAGAACGGCGAAACCATCCTGCTGCAGCACGACACCTCGCTGCCGCGCCCGTACTCGATGGGCTTCCGCGTGCAGGGCACCAAGGGCCTGTGGATGGATGTGAACCATTCGATCCACATCGAAGGCCGCAGCCCGCCGCACCAGTGGGAAGAGTTCAAGAAGTACCAGGACGAGTATGAGCACCCGCTGTGGAAGCAGAATGCCGAGACCGCTGCCAGCGCTGGTCATGGTGGCATGGACTGGTTCGTCATCCATGCGTTTGTCGAGGCGCTGAAGGCCAAGGCACCGATGCCGATCGATATCTATGACGCCGTGACCTGGAGTGCAATCACGCCGCTCAGCGAGCAGTCGATCGCCAACAGCTTCCAGACGCTGGAGTTCCCGGACTTCACCGCTGGTGCGTGGAAGCAGCGTAAGCCGATCTTCGCGTTTGACGGCAAGTACTGATCTGCTCTGTGTAGAGTCGAGCCATGCTCGACTGGTTTTGAACACAACGCCGGGCATCGCCCGGTGTTGCTGTTTGTGGCGCCCCCCTGCCACGCCCATGCTAGGCTCGGCTTCGTGCCGGACAGTTGATGTCAATCGACAGAGAGGAGCTGCCTGATGCGCCTGCTGACCTTCACCTGTCCACTGTGCGGCGCTGCCGGGCAGCGGTTTCCGCTGCTTTCCGCATCGAGACGGCAGGCGAAGACGGCATGCAGGGAATGTGGCGTGGTGCTGCGCTCGGATCCCCGCTTGGGCCTGCACACGTTCCACCTGCTGTATACGCAGATCATCGTGCTGCTGGCTGCATTGCCCATGATCTGGGCCTGTGCCTTGGGCCGATGGTTCTGGTTGGCTGTGATCTGGGCCGTGGTGCTGGCGTTGTGCTGGTTCCCCGGCGTAATCAGGCACGCACGAAGTCCGATCATGCGCGCCTGCCCCGATCCGGATTACAGCTACGCGCGCAGGCCGGGTGCTTCCACTACGCGCGCTGCTGCAAACGCTGGGCAGGGTAGCGACGTGCCAGGTGCCAGCCCATGATCCGGCCGATCATTGCCCTCCTGACCGCAAGCCTGGCCGCGTGTGCATCGCACCCAGCCGATGCCGTGCAGTGCCCCGAGGCCACGATCACCTACATCGGCAGTGAAACTGTGGATGCCGTGGTCCTTGGCAGGTTCCAGATCAGTACGGAGGGATCGCAGGCACTACGACTGCCACTGGCCAGCGTGGATCGGCAGGCGCATGCACACGCGGTATCGACCGATATCCGCGACGAACACGGTCTTGCCTGGCGTCCCTTCAGTGTTGTTCTGGAAGAGCTCAAGCCGCCGGCTGCGGACCTGGTGATTGCACGTGGTGAGATTGAAACCTTCCTGTACGACGGCAAGGGCGCCTTCCTGCCCGGTGCGGTGCAGAAAGGGCAGGAGCTTTCCATCGTCGTGCGCGATCTTCAAGGTTGCGCACATCGCTCGATGCCGTTCGCTCCTGAGCCGCGTTGACGTAGAAGCGCAAGCGAGAGGCCCGGAGTGACGGGTACGAGCAGGGGAAGATGGCGCGCCCGGAGGGATTCGAACCCCCGACCAATGGCTTCGGAAGCCACTACTCTATCCGGCTGAGCTACGGGCGCGTTGTAGAACCGCCGCGCCACCGACCAGTGCCGGAGCGGGCAACGCAGCGCCATGAAGCGGTGCGGGACCGGCATTCTATCCAGTTTCGCCGAACAAATCTCCCCCCATGGGCAAAGCCCTGCCAGAGGGGCAGGAGTATCCTATCGTCATGGCTGATACCCCCCTCATTTCGCCGCAGTCGCCGGCGACGCCGCGCTGGCGGCATTACTGGAGTCTGATGCGCGCTGATCGCCCGATCGGCACGCTGCTGCTGCTGTGGCCCACCTGGTGGGCGTTGTGGCTGGCTGCGGGCGGCCTGCCGCCGCTATGGACGCTGTTCGTGTTCACTGCCGGCGTGTGGCTGACCCGTTCGGCCGGTTGCGTCATCAACGACTACGCCGACCGCTGGCTCGACCCGCATGTGGAGCGCACCAAGGCCCGTCCGCTGGCCACGGGCGCAATCAGCGGCCGTGCCGCGCTGGCACTGTTCGCGGTGCTGATGCTGGTGGCCTTCGGCCTGGTGCTGACCCTGAACGGGCTGACCATCGGCCTGAGCTTCATCGGCGTGTTCCTGGCCGCCAGCTACCCGTACCTGAAGCGCTATACCCATCTGCCGCAGGTCTACCTGGGCATGTCGTTCGGCTGGGGCATCCCGATGGCGTTCGCCGCCGTGCAGGGCGAGGTGCCGCTGCTGGGCTGGCTGCTGTATGCCGGCAACATCCTGTGGTCCACCGCCTACGACACCTGGTACGCCATGGTCGACCGCGAGGACGACCTGAAGATGGGCTCGCACTCCACTGCGATCCTGTTCGGTGACCTCGACCTGGTCATCCAGGGCGTGCTGTACGCGCTGTTCCTGGCCACCATGGCGCTGGTAGGCGTACGCGGCGGGCTGGGTGGGTACTACCTGGCCGGCGTGGCGGTGGCCACCGTTCTGGTGGTGTACGAGTTCTGGATCTGCCGAAACCGCGAGCGCGGCCCGTGCTTCAAGGCGTTCCTGCACAACAACTGGGTGGGTGCCGCGCTGTTCGCCGGCATTGCCGTGGACCTGGCGCTGCGTTGAGCCCAAGGTGAGGTAGAGTCGGCCGCTGGCCGGCTGCACCCGTGCGCGATCCCGAGGTTGCCGGCCAGCGGCCGGCACTACCGCCTTCCACCACCTGCGATGATGCTTGGATCTGGTAGAGCCGGCCGCTGGCCGGCTGCACCCGTGCGCGATCCCGAGGTTGCCGGCCAGCGGCCGGCACTACCGCCTTCCACCACCTGCGATGACGCTTGGATCTGGTAGAGCCGGCCGCTGGCCGGCTGCACCCGTGCGCGATCCCGAAGTTGCCGGCCAGCGGCCGGCACTACCATTCCGCCACCTACGACCAATAGGTGGCAGACAGCCCGCACCCCACCGCCCAGAATCGATCCATCGAACCTGGGAGGGTAGGCGATGGCCTCGACGGCAGCAGTACAGGACGGCTGGATGGCGCGCGCTGCGCTGCGCTCGGCCGCCTGGGCGGAAAAGTGGTTCCCCGATGCGTACGTGTTTGCGGTGCTGGGCGTGGTCATCGTCGCGCTGGCGGCGATGGGCTTCGGCTCGACCCCACAGGCCACCGCCAGCGCCTTCGGTGATGGCTTCTGGAGCCTGATTCCCTTCACCATGCAGATGGCCTTCGTGGTCATCGGTGGCTATGCCGTGGCCACTGCACCGGTGGTCGCACGCTTCATCGATTTCCTCGCCCGGGTACCACGCACCGGCCGTGGTGCGGTGGTGTACGTGGGCCTGGTCAGCATGCTGGCCTCGCTGCTCAGCTGGGGCTTCTCGCTGGTGTTCGGCGGCCTGCTGGTGCGCGCGTTGGCGCGCCGTACCGAACTGCGCATGGACTACCGCGCGGCAGGTGCCTCGGCGTATCTCGGTCTGGGTGCGGTGTGGGCGATGGGGCTGAGTTCCTCGGCCGCGCAGCTGCAGGCCAACCCGGCCAGCATGCCGCCGGGGCTGGTCGAGATCACCGGCGTTCTGCCGTTCACCGAAACCATCTTCCTGTGGCAGTCGATCGCGCTGACCTCGGTGCTGATCCTGGTTTCGCTGCTGATCGCCTGGCTGACCGCACCGGCTGCCGGCAGTGCGCGTACCGCTGAGGATTTCCCGGGCGCCGCGCAGGCCGAGCCGGAGCCGCTGCAGCGACGCACGCGCCCGGGCGAATGGCTGGAGTACAGCCCGCTGCTGACTGTGCTGCTCTCGTTGCTGGCGTTCGGTTGGCTGTTCAACGAGTTCGCCAACAAGCCGGTGGTCACCGCCATCGCCAACCTCAATACCTACAACTTCATGTTCATTTCGCTGGGCCTGCTGCTGCACTGGCGCCCGCGCAGCTTCCTCAATGCGGTGGCCAAGGCGGTACCGAGCACCACCGGCGTGTTGATCCAGTTCCCGCTGTACGGTGGCATCGCGATGATCCTCACCCATGCTGCTGGCGGCGACGGGCAGACACTGGCGCACCGGCTGTCGAGCCTGTTCGTGCACGTGGCCAGCACCGATACCTTCGCGCTGGTGATGGGCGTCTATTCGGCGGTGCTGGGCTTCTTCGTGCCCTCCGGCGGTGGCAAGTGGATCATCGAAGCGCCGTACGTGATGCAGGCCGCCAACGAACTGAAGGCACACCTGGGCTGGGCGGTGCAGGTCTACAACGCAGCCGAAGCGCTGCCGAACCTGATCAACCCGTTCTGGATGCTGCCGCTGCTGGGCGTGCTGGGCCTGAAGGCACGCGACATCGTGGGCTTCACCTTCATCCAGCTGCTGGTGCACATCCCGCTGGTGCTGGGCCTGCTGTGGCTGCTGGGCATGACCCTGGCGTATGTGCCGCCGGTGATGCCCTGAATGCAGGGTTGGCTTCCCTGCGTGAGCCGGGAAGCCAACCTGGTTCAGCGCGTGTTTCCGGCCGCGAACGCCATGAATGCGTGCGGGCTGAAGATGGCATGAGCACATGCCGATCCCGCATGAATCCTTCAGCCGCTTGTGCCACAAGGGCTTCCGCGCGTTCATTCACACGCGTACACACAGATGTAGCCGCCCCCCCACGCGTGATTAACCATTCGCTGCAGACGATGGCCACGTCCACCGCATTCCGCGAGTGGCTTTGGAGATCGGACATGGCACAGCAGAACCAGAACCCGAACCAGAAGCAGCAGGGCCAGCAGAACCAGCAGGATCAGCAGCAGGGTCGTGGCCGTGACCAGCAGCAACAGCAGCAGGAACAGCAGAAGCGCAACCAGAACCAGCAGCAGGGCGGCCACGACGAAGAAGAATGACCGCGCCGCGCATGCGGAGTGGCCGGTGAAGCCCCGCCTTGCGCGGGGCTTCGCTTATTCCAGCACCCCGATGCGCTGCAGCACCGGCGCCGCCGACATGTCGTTCGGATTGGTGCCGGGCTGATCCTGCGGCACCTCCATGCCCATGCCGCGGTACAGATCCACCCAGTGCTGGGCGATCTCCCCGGTCTGCGGGTTGCGGAAGTTCATCGGCTGCAATGCGAATACGTGGTGCGCACGGAAGGCGCGTTCGATGAAGTCCGAGCAGTAGTAGCTGTCCTCGTTCAACACATACGACGTGTTGTACGGCTTGCCCAGCATCGTGCGCGCGGTCGCGACCGCATCCTTGATCGCTGCCTGCTGCGGCGCGCGCAGGCGATAGACCACGATCTGCCGCTGCTTGGCGCGCGCTTCCTGGCGGAATTCGACCAGCGATTGCCGGCGCGATCCTTTCTCGTCTGCATGCAATACCTCCCAGCCCTTAGGCGCGGAAGCGACCAGCGCGACGTGATCGAAGCTGGGCGCGCCCTGTTTGCCGGTGGCATCGTCGATGGCCGCACTGAGACCGCTGCGGCCGGCAGTGACGAACAGCAGGTCGCCTTCGTGGACATCGACGGCCCTCGCCACCGCCGGCCACAGGGCGGGCAGCAGCAGGCCGATCAGGAGCAGGAGGCGATGCATGAGGACTCTCGGACAGGCGGAATGCCTGAATTGTAGGGTGCGCGGTAGCATGGAGCGACCGGACCGGATTCAGGATGAGCCCATGTGTCGATACCGTTCTGCCGCAGTGCTGATGCTCGCCTGCGCCGTGGTGCTGGTTGCCTGCACGCCAGCGCCGCAGGCACCGCATACCGCGACCGAAGCCTCACCTGCCGCAGCGGCGCCGGCGACCACCCCGCCGAGCCCACAGCTGTGGCTGCACGCGGTGAATGCCTCTACCCGGAATTCGATACGTTCCTGAAGCATTTCGGCAACGAGATCGCGTTGCAGGAAAAAGCCACCGCCGATCCGCTGCTGGACAGCTACATCGATGCCGAGGCCGAGCCGGAACCGCGCAAGGTGGAAAGCCGGCTGGCGCGGGCCGATGTCGAGTGGCCGGTGATGCCTGATCCCGCCGCATTGGCCGGGCAGGGCCGCGAAATGCAGGTCAGCCCCCTGGCCGATGGACAGCGGCAGGTGCAGATCCGTACGCCGGACAGCAGCGACCAGCAGACCTACACCTTCGCGCAGGCGCCGTGCTGGACGCTGGTCAAGCGTGAGGATGAGTCGATCTGATGGCTGATCCGGCACAGGCGCGGCGGGCCGGCGGCTGCTAGGCTCGATCCCTGGTCCAGGCAGGGAGACGCCGATGCAGGCTTTCAGGAAGCGCACCACCACCGCCGCCATTGCCGCCGTATTGGCGATAGCCCCCTTCAGCGGCGCGCAGGCACAGTCGGTGCATGCCGATGACCGCACCTACTTCGCCAGCGCCGCGTCCGAACAGACCGCGCGCGACGCGCTGGGCAAGCGCGTCGAGGCCCTGCAACAGGCGTCCACCCTCGCACCGGCGGAACGCTTCCAGCAGGCCGAGGCGCTGGAGGCGCAGTGCCTGCGTCATCTCGGCTACCTGCATCTGCAGTCCGCCCGCAACGCGCGCGATCTTCGCCCGGCACAGGCGATGGAGCAGGCAGCGGGGCTGTGCAGCCGCATCGCTCGCAGTGGTCGCGCCGCACTGCGCGAGGCGCCCGCAGATGCGGCGTGGGCAGCACCGTATGGCTTCCTGCGCACTCGGGCGCTGAAGGAGGCTGCCACCCCGGCCAACGCCGCGCTGGATGAGGCCGTGGAGGCACTGGCCGATCCGGCGCTGGACAGCTTCGCGCGCCTGCGCGGGCAGATCCTGCGCAGCGCCGAGTATCCGCAGATCGAGCACGGCGGTCGTCACTGGGACACCGGACGCGACAAGCAGCTGCTGGCCCAGCAGCCCGACCGCGCCCTGCGCGAGGCCGGCTGGAAGGGCTACTGGCAGGGGCTGCACTCGCGCCGTGAGCCGATGGCCTCGGTGCTGCTGGGGCTGGTGCAGGTGAATGACGCCGCCGCACGCCTGCAGGGTGACGGCTCGGCGCCGGCATATGGCTACCAGCGCATGGGCCTGGATACTGCCGCAGTGGATGCAACGCTGGTGGCGATCGAACGGCACGCTGGGGACCGCCGTGCCTACCAGGACATGCTGCTGCGCCACGCTGCGCGATCCGGCATCGACGCGCCGCAGATCTGGGATACCACCGTGCCCGATGCCGGCTATACGCCACCAGTGCTGACGTTGGCGCAGCTGCGTGACAACGCCGCCGATGCCATGCAGCACCTGGGGCCGGCGTACGTCGCCGAACTGCGCGCGCTGCTCGATCCGGCCAACCAGCGCATGGATCTGGCCACCGAACGTGGTGACCGCAGCCAGGACGCGTTCCCGGTGAGCGCTCCTGGTGTGCCGGCAATGCTGTTCGTTGGCCTGCGCCGTGGTGATCTGGAAAGCGACGTCGAGATCGCCCATGAAGCCGGTCATGCCGTGCACGGCGAGTGGATGCAGCGCGGTCATGCGTCGCCGCTGCAGCGCAATGGCAGCCAGTGGCTGACCGAGGCGTTCGCGATCTACAACGAGCTGCGCTTCCGCGACCAGCTGTACCAGCAGGCAGAGGATCCGCGCGCCAAAGCCTATTACCTGAAATCGCTGCTGGACGACATGGTGCTGCAGCTGTTCACCTCTTCCGAGGAAGCGCAGCTGGAGCAGTCGATCTATCGGGGCGTGGCCGCGGGCACCTTGGGCACCGCCGATGATCTGGATGCGCTGACCGGCCAGGTGCTGGCGCGCTTCGGCCAGCAGCCGGAGCGCTATCCGCAGCTGCGCAACAGCTGGATCGCCAAGCGCCTGATGTATGAAGACCCGAACTATCTGGTGAACTACCTGTATGCGGGGCTGTTGGCCGTGCAGCTGTACGTGCAGGACCAGCGCGACCCCGAAGGGTTCCGTGAGCGCTATCTTGCCGTGCTTGGCGAGGGCTTCGACCGCGCGCCGAGCGAGCAGGTGGCGCAACTGCTGGGGCACGCGCCTGACTGGGCGGCCCTGGTGGATGCCGATCTGCAGGTGTTCAACCAGACGGCGGCACAGCTGCAGGCACTGCATGCGCGGATCGAGGCAGGGCAGGGTACGTGAACCCGGCGCGCCCCATGCAGCAGGCGATCGCCACCGTGTGGCTGCTGTTGCTGCTGTGCCTGCTGCCGATGGCAGCGACGGCGGTCACCCCGATACCTGCGCTGGACGATCCGGTGGTGGATGCCGCCAACGCGCTGTCCGCCGACACCCGCGCCACGTTGCGCACGCAGGCGCTGCAGCTGCAGGCGCGGAAAGGAGCACAGCTGCAGGTGCTGATGGTGCCCAGTGTTGGCAGCGAGGGCATCGAGGCCTACGCACAGCGGGTGTTCGATCAGTGGCAGCTGGGTCGCGCCGGTGTCGACGATGGTGTGCTGCTGTTGGTGGCGGTGCAGGACCGCCGCGTGCGCATCCAGACCGGCTATGGCCTGGAAGGAGCGCTACCGGACGCGTACGCCGCTCGCATCATCGACAACGCGATCGTGCCGCGCTTCCGTGAGGGCGATGTCGACCAGGGCGTGCTCGATGGCACGACGATCATGGTGGCGCTGATCGATGGCGAGGACCTGCCGGCATGGGAAGAACCGTCGGCCAGCAATGTGCTGCCTGCGGACTGGCGACCCGCAGACTCGGTGGTGGCGTTGATCCTGCTGGCCGGTTTCCTGGCCGGGCTGTGGCGCTCGCCGCCGCCCCTCCCGCCGGCGAAGACCGAGGACGATTTCAGCGGCAACCGTCGGGAGCGGCGGCGCAAAGCACTGGCCGCCAATGCATCGGCACCAAAACCAACCTGGCCGACCTTGCCGGCCTGGGGACGCCCGATGCTGGTGACCGCTGTTGTGGGTGCGGGCGTGCTCTCCGTGGCGCTGCTGCTGCCACGCCATGTGCTGCCGGGCCTGTGCTTCGTGCTGGCGCTGGGTGTGCCGGTGGCGGCCCTGCTGGGCTGGTGCTGGCGCCGCAGCCGAGGTGTGCGCATCGTGCTGTGCGGGATGCTGATGCTCAGCGTGCTCTTCCTTGTGCAGGCGCTGCTGCGTGGCCAGCTGCCACCGAGCCTGGCCCGGCACCTGCTGCTGCAGGTCGCTGCGGGCGTTGTTGCCCTGATGGTGTTCCTGCTGGTGCAGGCCTGCCGCACACGCTGGAAGAAGAACCGCAGCAGCTTCATCGTGCGCATGACGGTGCTGGTGCTGCTCACCCTGGGCTACGGTGTGGGCGCGTTGCTGGCCATCCATCGAGCCGAAGGTGACGATCCACGATTGCTGGCGATGATCGTGTCCGGGGTGTGCGGCGTACTGCTGTACTTCGTATGGTTGTTCACCATGCTGCCGGGCGAGCGCGCACGCGGCCGGGCTTCATCATCCCGCGAACGCACGTCGTCCCGTTCGCCGTCCTCGTCGAGTTCGTCGTCGAGCAGTTCCAGCAGCTGGTCTGGAGGCGGCGGCCGCAGCGGCGGAGGCGGCGCGTCCGGCAGCTGGTAGTTCAGGTCGCCTGCACCCGCCAGCCGAGCGAGGCGTCCTCCACAACACCCGGGCCGGCCACGTCGCCGACCTGCAGCTGCAAGCCGCGCGCGTTCGGCAGGTCCTTCTGCTCGGGGAACCAGCGTCGATCCGCAGCGACCACGATCAGCAGGCCCTCGTCGTCGCCCATCGGCGCGAACTGCGGCGAAGGCGGGCTGATCGGTTGCAGGCCGAACCGCAGGCTGGACTGTTCGCGCACAGCGTCGACATCGTGGCTGGGCAGGCCGACTTCGCTCAGGCAGGTCAGTTCGCTGCCGTGGAACGCACCTTCGCGCGCGCTGGCCGGCAAACGGCGGCGGCCGATCAGTTCCAGGATCAGGCCGTCAGGGCCAGTGAAGTACACCGACTGCGACTGCCAGCCGCTCTCCAGCGCGAAGTAGTCCAGTCCCGCCGGATTGCGTTGCAGCGGCGTGCGCTCACGCAACCAGGTCATCGCCTCGCTGAAGCGGTTGTCCGGTACGTTGAAGGCCAGGTGCACGCCACCGACCGGATGATCACCCGCCGGCTTCAGCTCGATCGTGCTCCAGCCGATGTGCACGTGATTGCCGACCACGCGCTGCTGCAGCACATCGTGGAAATATGCAGCGACGGTGGTGACGTCGGACACCGGCAGGGTGAGGTGAAGCAGGCGCATGATCGATCCTCCGTGGAGCGCATGCACCGAGTGTAGACCTGGCGGGATTGCGTGGGTGTCACCGCGGGCGCAACGATTCGTTACGGTGGGTGCCGCGCTCGAAGATCACTCCACCGGCAGCCAGATTTCCACGCCGCCGTTGCCGCTGTGCTCATCGAAACGCATGTCGTAGCGTTCCAGATCGGGGGCGTCGGCCAGGCTGAGCCCGGAGCCGGGCAGGTAGTGATCCAGCAGCCAGAACCAGGTCGAGCGGATGGTCGAGATGTGCCCGCCGTGCCAGGCCACCAGGTAGCGACGCGGCGGAATGTCCACGCGTTGCCAGTGCGCAGGTACGCTCGGCACCGCGCTGGCCGGCAGTGCGGCGATGTAGTCGAAGCCGCCATCGTCATCACTGTTGCAGCACACGCCGAAGCTGATCGGTGCCGGCGTCGGCCATTCCCGGTTGAGCTGCGCCCACTGTCCGGGTATCGCACCGCCGCTGTCGCGGGTATGCCGCATGCCGATACCCGCGACCTGGAAGGCAGGGGTATCGAGCAGGCGCGGCGCTTCACCGCAGGCAGTCGGCGCATCGTCCACGCGGATCGCCTGCACCAGCGCCAGCCCATCGGTGCCTTGTTCGCGTACCCGCTCCGGGGTCTGCCCGAACTGCTCGCTGAAGGCGCGGGTGAACGCGGCATGGGTGGTGTAGCCCGCGCCCAGTGCCACCTGCAGGATGTCGCCCGCCCCGTTGGCCAGCCGCTGCGCGGCAGCGGTCAGGCGCCGTCCCCGCAGATAACGCACCACCGAGGTGCCGGTACGGGCCTGGAACAGGCGTGACAGATGGAACGGCGACAGCCCCGCTGCGGCGGCAATATCGGCCAGTGCCAACGGCTGGTCCGCATGGGTTTCGATGTACCACAACGCCTTGCCTGCCGCGCTCATCCAGCCGTTCCCCGATTCCGATGCCGGGCACAGTAGCGGATCGGCAGGCAGCGCGTTTAGCAGTTCTTGCGCTCAAGCGGCATCAAGCTGTCGCACTGACGTCATGGCTCCTTCACAGATCGCGCCGAGACTGCGCGCCTTGTCCAGGCCTGCGATATCCCTGCAGGTGCTGGCCCTGTCGTGTCCTCCCGGAGCCCTGCCGTGCATCGTTCGAAGCTTTCGCGTTCCATCCTCCTTGCCCTTTCCATGGCCAGCGCAGGAGGCGCGATTGCAGCGGAGGCCGATGCGGTCGATGCCGCAGGCAGCAGCCGTACGGCGCCCACCCAGCTCGATGCGATGCTGGTCACCGGCACCCGCGCCTCCAACCGCACCCAGTTCGAAACGCTGGCGCCGGTGGACGTGTTCACCAAGGAAGACATCAAGTCCGTTGAATCCACCGACCTGAAGGACGTGCTGGCGCAGCTGGTGCCATCGTTCGTGGTGCAGCGCCTGCCGATGGCGGACGGCCAGGTGTTCGTGCGCCCGGCCACGCTGCGTGGCCTGTCGCCGGATCAGACGTTGGTGCTGGTCAACGGTCGTCGCTTCCATCGCAGCGCGCTGCTCGGCAACCGTGGTGCGCAGGCGGCCGACCTCGCACAGATTCCGACCAGTGCGATCAAGCGCATCGAAGTGCTGCGCGATGGTGCGTCGGCGCAGTACGGCTCGGACGCCATCGCCGGCGTCATCAACATCATTCTCGAAGATGGCCCCGGTACCGAGATTACTGCCGGCTACTCGCAGTACGCACAGGGCGATGGCGCCTCGCGCGACTTCAGTGCACGCACCGGCTGGTCGCTGGGTGACTACGGCAGCCTGGTGCTGTTCGCCGAATCCTCGAACTCGGATGCCACCTCGCGCACCCGCCAGCGCCCCGATGCCATCGCCTTCCAGGCTGCGCATCCGGAGCTGGACGTACCCAACCCGGTGCAGCGCTGGGGCCAACCGGAACTGGAAAGCCGCCGCGTCGGCTTCAACGTGAAGGCCAATGCCAACGACACGCTGGAGCTGTACGCGTTCGGCCTGTACAGCCACAGCGATGGCGTCAGCGATTTCAACTGGCGCAATCCGGATACCACCACCGGTGCCTACCGCACCACGGCGATCTTCCCCGGCTGGAACCTGCGTTCGATCTATCCGGTGGGCTTCAGCCCGCAGTACGGCAACGTCCAGAACGACCTGCAGCTGGTCGGTGGCCTGCGTGGCGAGATCACGCCGAAGCTGCGCTGGGATGTCAGCGCCTCGTATGGCCGCAACGCCATCGACTACAGCCTGAAGAACTCCATCAACGCCTCGCTCGGCCCGGCCAGCCCGACCGCGTTCGATCTCGGCCGCCTGACCCAGACCGAGAAGAACGCCAACGCCGACTTCAACTACGAGTGGGATGTGGCTGCGCTGTCCAAGCCGATCAACGTCGCCTTTGGTGGCGAGTTCCGCCAGGAGACCTACCAGGTGCGTGCCGGTGATCCGGCTTCGTACGCAGTGGGCCCGGGCGCTGCCGCTGGCCTGGAAGCCAATTCCAACGGCGCGCCGGGCTTCTCGGCCAGCCAGGCCGGGCAGTGGAGCCAGCGCAGCAAGGCGGCCTACGTGGATATGGAAGTGCCGTTGGGCGAGCGCTGGAGCATCGGCGCGGCCAGCCGCTACGAGGACTTCTCCAGCTTCGGCAGCACGCTGGACGGCAAACTGTCGGCACGCTTCGCGATCACCCCGGACGTGGCCCTGCGCGGCACGGTGTCCACCGGCTTCCGCGCACCGACACCGGCGCAGCTCAATACCACCAGCACCACCCAGGGCCTGGATACGCGCACCCTGCAGATCTTCACCAGTGGCCGCTTGTCGCCGAACGATCCGCTGGCCCAGCTGCTCGGTGCCAGGCCGCTGAAGCCGGAGGAATCGCGTACCGCGTCGCTGGGCCTGACCTGGCGCACCGACCTGGGCCTGTCCGGTTCGGTCGACGTCTACCAGATCAAGCTCACCGACCGCTTCAGCCAGTCGGCCAGTTTCGCCATTCCGGCCGGTACGCCCAATCCGCTGGGCTATACCTCGGTGAACTACTTCACCAACGACTTCGATACCACCACCACCGGCGTGGACGTGGTCGGCAACTACCTGCGCGACCTCGGCGCGGGTCGCATGACGCTGACCCTGGCCTACAACTACAACCGCACCCGCGTGGACAACGGCAGCACCTCGGTGGCCACCAACGAAACCCAGCGCGTGCTGTTCGAAGACCGCCTGCCCGAGCACAAGGGCAGCCTCACTGGCAGCTGGGACATCGGTGCCTGGTCGCTGATGGCACGCATGCGCTACTACGGTGCCTGGACCGACGCCAGCGGCAATGCGGTGGGCGACATCTACCAGCGCTTCGGCACGATGAGCTTCCTCGACCTCGCCGTGGGGTATCGCATCAACGAGCACCACAGCCTGCGCGTGGGTGCAGACAATGTGCTCGACCGCTATCCGGATGAGGCGGTGTTCCAGGCCAGCCGCGGCCTGGTCTACTCGCGCAACGCGCCGTACGACACCGATGGTGCCAACCTGTACGCGCAGTACCGGTTGAGCTTCTGATGGACCGCACGCGCCGCTCCCTGCTGCGTGCCGGCACCCTGCTGCCGGCCGCAGCCGCACTGTCTTCACTGCCCGCCATGGCTGCCACGCGCTACGCTGCGCCCATGCAGATTCCCGCAACGACCGAGGCGCCGGACGTGCTGGCCCGCGATGAAGGCTATTGGGCCTCCGTGGCCAGCCACTTCGACATCACCGACGATGTGAACCACCTGGAGAACGGCTATTGGGGCGCGATGGGCCGCGAGACGCTGGTCAGCTACCAGCGTCACACCGCCGAGGTGAACCGGGGCAACGCGTGGTATGGCCGCCGTGAGTTTCCGGTGCAGTACATGGCGGTGCAGCGGCAGGTAGCCGAGCTGCTGGGCGTGGGCGTTGATGAAATCGCACTGACCCGTGGTGCCACCGAGGCGATGCTGGCCCTGATTGGCGGCTACAACCGCCTGCAGCCCGGCGACCAGGTGCTGTACGCCGACATCGACTACGACAGCATGATCGGCGCGATGCGCTGGTTGCAGCAGCGTCGCGGCGTGCAGGTCGAGCGTATCGCGCTGCCGGCGGTGCCGGACCACGCGCAGATCCTGCAGGCGTATGAGGACGCATTCGCGCTGTTGCCGCGTCTGAAGCTGGTGCTGCTGACCCAGGTCAGCCATCGTCATGGGCTGGTGCTGCCGGTGGCCGAGATCGCCGAACGTGCGCGTGCACGTGGTATCGACGTGATCGTCGATGCGGCGCATGGGTTCGGCCAGATCGACTACGCGGTGCCGCAGCTCAAGGCTGATTTCGTCGGCATCAATCTGCACAAGTGGATCGGTGCGCCGGTGGGCGTCGGCGCGATGCACGTGCGCAAGGGCCGTGTGGCCGATCTTGACCCGTACATGGGGGAGACCGACGACGGCCGCGTGGGCAGCCGCGTGCATACCGGTACGGTCAACTTCGCCGCCTACCTGGCGCTGCCGGAAGCGATTTCCCTGCACCAGCGTATCGGCGTAGCCAACAAGCAGGCGCGCCTGCGTTACCTGCGCGAGCGCTGGACGGTACCGGCGCGGCAGATGGCACATATCGAAGTGCTGTCCTCACCGGATCCGGCGTTGGCGAGTGCATTGGCCAGCTTCCGCCTGCGCGGGCGTACCAGCGTGGCCGACAACATCGCGCTGCAGAAGCGCCTGCTGGATGAGCATCGCGTGTTCACTACTCATCGCGACGGGTTGGAGTCCGGCGCGTGCGTGCGGGTGACACCGTCGGTGTTCACCCGGCCGGAGCAGATGGACGCGCTGGTGCAGGCGCTCTCCGCCCTGGCCTGACTCTGCTTTGGTGGGTGCCAACCTTGGTTGGCACATTCCGTCCGTGCCGGGAAATCTTCCGCCGGCCAGCGGCCGGCACTACCAGGCCTACCGCTCGATCGCCGGCAACGCATCCGACAACAACAACCGGTCGATCCTCCGCAGCGCACTTTCCAGCTGCCGTCGATCCGCCGCCAGTCCCAGCGACAGCCGCACGCCACTCTGATGCAATACCCCCGGCGGGCAGAATGCCGATGACGGCGCGATCGCCAGCCCCTGCAGCTGTGCGGTACGCACCAGGGTGGCATCGGTCCACGGTGCCGGTATCCGACACCACGCATGCAGGCCTTCGGCGCGCTGCAGCATCGACGGCGCCAGCAGGTAGCGCGCCATGCGCATGCGCTCGCGCGCCTCGGTGCGCACCTGCGCCAGCAGTGACTGCGCCGAACCATCCAGCAACAGCTGGCTGGCCAGCGCCGAGACCAGCGGATGGCCCATCAACCGCGTTGCCCGCAGTGCAGCCGTCATCGCCTCGGCATGCGCCGCGCTCGGGCAACGCACGAAGGCGGTGCGCAGGCCGGGGCTGATCACCTTCGACAGCGTCGCCACGTATAACACATGGCGCGGTGCCAGTGCCGCCAGCGGTGTCGGCGCCTCTTCGGCGAGATGCCAATAAGGATCGTCTTCGATCGCCAGCAGGCCTTCGCTTTCCAGCACACGCGCCAGCGCTTCGCGCCGATGCAGCGGCAGGGTCAGTGCGGTCGGGTTCTGGCAGGTGGGATTGAGATAGACCAGCCGCGCACCGCTTTCGCGTGCCAGCCGGGCCAGTGCATCGGGGCACATGCCGTGTTCGTCGCTGTCCACCGGCAGCAGGCGCCGGCCCAGTGCGGCGGCCGCCTGCAGCAGGCCCGGATAGACCAGCGCATCGCACAGGATCGCGTCGTCGTCGCGTCCCTGGCTGACCAGGATCGACGCCAGCGCCACCTGTGCACCCTCGGTCAGCAGCAGGCAGGCATCGTCCACCTTTCCCAGCATCGGCTGCAGCCAGCGCGCCGCTGCGTGGCGGTCGGTGGGGTTGCCGCCGCCCAGGTGATAGGTCATCAGGTTCGGTGCGTTGCTGCGTGCGAGTACGGCGGCCGCGCCACGCCGCAGCGTCTCGGCCAGCGCATCGGCGTCGGGCACCGGCGGCACGTTCATGCTCAGGTCTACCACCTGGTCGAAGCCGGCCTTGGGCGGTGCGATGAAACTGCCCTGTGGTCCACGCGCTTCGATCAGGCCACGCTTGCGTGCTTCATCGAAGGCGCGGGTGACCGTGGTCAGGTCGATACCGAGCTGCTGCGCCAACACGCGCTGCGAAGGCAGGCGCTGTCCCGGTGCGAGACCACCGCGGCGCACCGTGCGTTCCAGCGAGTTGACGATGCGCAGGTAGATCGGCCCGCTGTGCGCGAGTACGTCCTGCACCCATTCGGGGGCTGCGACATCCGGTCGCGGCATGTACGGAGCATGTCGGGGCGTATCGTTGCTTCCAACGGCGGGAGCCTGTCCATAACCATCGGTCGGTTCGGACAGGTGACCGCCGTTGTTGTTTGCGGCGGCCACGCCGGCCAGCGTCAGTGATGTCATTGCGCGTCCTCAGCGCTTGGCCTGCCAGGGGCAGTAGCAGCCCACGGCAAGCAGTCCTTTCGGGCGCACGGTCTCGCCGCGCACCAGTCTGTCCAGCAGCGGTTCGACGAAGCTGTTGGCCGAGTTGCAGACCATGCCGATGCTGTACGGTCCTGCGTAGGCGAGGTGGCCCTGGCGATCCCAGATGGCTACGGCGGGGCTGGCCGGAATGTGTTCGATGCCGTCGATGGTCGGCAGGTTGATCACCTTGTTGCGCAGTGGCTCGGGCAGCTCGCCCTGCGTACCCGGGCGGCGGATGGCATAGAAGTCGATGCCGGCGCGGCGGTACATGCTGATCAGGTAGCTCAGGTGCGCACCGGTCTCGCGGTTGCAGACCGCGCACGCCGGGTCCCAGAAATGCACCACGCGGATGCGGCCGGTATCACCGGCCAGGTCGGCCGGCAGGCGCAGCTGCGAATCGTCGAAGACGATGGCCTGTTCGGTGAAGGTGGACTGCGCGCTGTAGCCGAAGTACTGCCACAACGCAGCTGCCACGCCGGCCATGAACAGGCAGGCGAGGGCGATCATCGTCGGCAGCAGCCAGCGGCGACGCGGCGCGGCTGCGCCCATCAGGAATCTTCCCGGCCGAACTTGTGCACGTACTGCTTGCGCATCTCGCGGCAGGAATCGGCCTGCGCGCGGCGCTGGATCTCGCTACGCGACGGATCCTCGCTGCGCTGCACGCACTGCTCGATGGCGTGGCGTTCGGCGGCCTGCACATCCACGGTCTGCGGCTGCAGGCAGACCCAGGCCAGCGCGGCCAGCATCAGCACCACAAAGCCGCCGCACCCGGCCATCACCAGGTGGAACTTCAGTTTCTCGGCGCGCATCGATGCACGTCCCTTCATCCATACATTGCATACAAAATATCATCTTGTATGGATAAAGCGCCATGCGCCCCGTTCAGACGATGGCGTTGTGGCGTGCCTCGGGGGCCTCGGACAGGATCTCGTTCAGCTTGGCCAGCGCCCCGGCCAGCGCGCCCTGGTCGACCGCGCCGCCCAACGACAGGCGGATCGCATTGCCCGGTGGCGGTTCTTCCACGCTGAAGGCATCGGAGCTGGCAATGCCCAGCCCCTGCTCCTGTGCGGCCTGGATCAACCGGTACTGGTCGAGCCGCGGCGGCAGCGGCAGCCACACATGCAGGCCGGCCGGATGCGCCTGGGCGCGGGCCGGCAGGTAACGGGCGGCAATGGCCTGGCGCTCGCGCAGTTCCTGCTGGAAGCGCTGCACCATGTCCTGGGCCTGGCCGCTGCGGATCCACTGCGAGGCCACCGCCACCATCGACTGGGTCGGCATCAGCGCGATTGCGCGCAGCGCATCCAGCACCGGTTCCATCGGCTCGCCGGCCGGCACCACCAGGTAGGCGGTGCGCAGGCCCGGGGCCAGGCACTTGGACAGGGTGGAGATGTAATAGACCGGGCAGCCGGCATCGCGGTGTGCGGCCAGCGGTGGCGCGGCGTCTCCGGCCAGCAACCAGTAGGGATCGTCTTCGATCACGGTCAGATCGTGGCGCTTCGCGACCGCCAGCAGCGCCTGCCGGCGCTGTGCCGACATCGTTGCCGTGGTCGGGTTCTGGATGGTCGGCACCAGGTACAGCAGGCGTGGGCGACGCAGCTGGCAGGCCTCCTCCAGCGCCTCCGGCAGCATGCCCTCGGCGTCCATCGCCACCGGCACCACGCCCCGCTGCAGCACCCGCGCGGCAGCCAGCAGACCCGGGTAGGTCAGCTGCTCGGCGGCAATCAGCTCGCCCGGCTGGGTGCGGGCCAGGATCAGCGCGCACAGCGCGGTCTGCGCGCCGGGGCAGATCACCACCTGGTCGGCACCGACCGTGCCCAGCATCGGCGCCAGCCACTGCACCGCAGCGGCGCGGTCCTCGGGGGTGCCGGCGCCGACGTGATAGCTCATCAGTTCGCCCTGGCCCAGCTGCTGGCCCACGTGCTGGAAGCCGGCCTCCATGCCCTGTGCGAACGGCGCGCTGCCCAGCAGCGGCGGGATGTTCATGCTCAGGTCCACCGAGGTGCTGCGGTTGCCGGCCGACAGCGCGATGAAGGTGCCACCGGCGCCCTGCGCATCGAGCAGGCCGGCCTGGCGCAGCTCGGCGAAGGCACGGGTGACCGTGGTCAGGTCCACGCCCACCTGCTGGGCCAGGTCGCGCTGCGGCGGCAGGCGGTCGCCCGGGCGCAGCACGCCGTCATCCACCGCCTCGCGCACCTGCTGGGCAATCTGCAGGTACAGCGGGCCGGCGCCCTCGCGGAAGGGGCGAACCCAGGTGCGATTGGGGTGTTTCAGGCGGCGGCCGGCGGCAGGTGGCGTCATCGGTCAGTTTTTTCCATACGTGCAGATGCACAGGTCCATACAATGATGTATCTTGTATGGGCTTGATTGGAGTGGTTCGCCTGCTTGTAGGCGACCTCGTACCCACAGTGTAGCCGCTCCACGCCCGGGCGCTGCGCGCAGGCGAGCCGGTCAAGCGCGCTTCTTCAACAGGGTTGACCTCCAATGAATATCTGCTGGAACCGCATCCGCCTGGCGCTGGTCGCCCTGGCCTGCGTCGGCCTGTCGGGCTGTGACTGGGTGCTGCTGGATTCGAAGGGCATGGTCGGGCTCGCCCAGCGCGACCTGATCCTGATCTGCATCGGCCTGATGCTGATCGTGGTGATACCGGCCATCGTGCTGACCTTCGTATTCGCCTGGCGCTACCGCGCTGGTAACACCAAAGCGAAATACATGCCTGACTGGTCGCACTCCACCAAGGTGGAGATCGTGGTCTGGGGCGTGCCGCTGATCATCATCGCGGTGCTGGCGGTGATCGTGTGGAAGTCGACCCACGAGCTGGACCCGTACAAGCCGCTGGACGTGGCCGGTGAGCCGCTGCACGTGGACGTGATCGCCACCGACTGGAAATGGGTGTTCGTGTATCCGGACCTCGGCATCGCCACGGTCAACCAGCTCAACTTCCCGGTCGACCGCCCGCTCGCGTTCAACATCACCTCCAACTCGACGATGAACACCTTCTTCATCCCGCAGCTGGGTGGGCAGATCTACGCGATGGCCGGCATGCGCACGCAGCTGCACCTGATCGCCAACGAGCCCGGCCAGTTCCGTGGCATGTCCGGCAACTACAGCGGGCATGGCTTCTCGAACATGAAGTTCATCGCCACCGCCAGCAGCAACGAAGACTTCGAGCGCTGGGTGGCCGAGGTGCGCAGCGCGCCGGACGCGCTCAGCTTCACGCAGTTCAAGGCGCTGGCCGCACCGTCGAAGAACGCACCGGTGCAGCACTTCTCCAGTGTTGAACCACTGCTGTTCAAGAAGGTCATCGACCAGTTCATCGGCGTTGGTGAGAACACCGCTGCTGCGACCCCGGCGGGCGCTGCCGGCGGTGCCCAGGTTTCCCAGGAGTAACGAACATGTTGGGTAAATTGACGTGGGAGGCCGTGCCGCTGCACGAGCCGATCGTCGTGGTCACATTGGCGGCCATGGTGCTGGGTGGCCTCGCGCTGCTCGGCGCGGTGACGTACTTCAAGCTGTGGGGCCCGCTGTGGCGTGACTGGTTCACCACCGTGGACCACAAGAAGATCGGCATCATGTACGTGGTGGTAGCGCTGGTCATGCTGGTGCGCGGCTTTGCCGATGCGCTGATGATGCGCGCGCAGCTGGCCGCGGCTGGCCCGGGCAGTGACGGCTTCCTGCCACCTGAGCACTACGACCAGATCTTCACCGCGCACGGCGTGATCATGATCTTCTTCGTGGCCACCCCGTTCGTGGTCGGCCTGATGAACATCATCGTGCCGCTGCAGATCGGCGCGCGCGACATGGCGTTCCCGTTCCTCAACGCCTTCAGCTTCTGGATCTTCGTGGTCGGCGCCGCGTTGATGATGATCTCGCTGGGCGTTGGAGAATTCGCCATGACCGGCTGGGTCGCCTATCCGCCGCTGTCGGGCATCGAGTTCAGTCCAGGCGTGGGCGTGGACTACTACATCTGGGCGTTGCAGGCTTCAGGCATCGGCACCTTGCTGACCGGCGTCAACCTGTTCATCACCATCCTGCGCATGCGTGCGCCGGGCATGACCCTGATGAAGATGCCGGTGTTCACCTGGACCGTGCTGGTCACCAGCGTGATCATCATCGCCGCCTTCCCGATCCTGACCGTGGCACTGGGTGCGCTCACCCTGGACCGTTACCTGGACTTCAACTTCTACACCAACACGTTGGGTGGCAACCCGATGATGTACGTGAACCTGGTGTGGGCCTGGGGCCACCCGGAGGTGTACATCCTGGTGCTGCCGGCGTTCGGCATCTTCTCTGAAGTGACCGCCACATTCGCGCGCAAGAAGCTGTTCGGCTACAAGTCGATGGTCGGCGCCACGCTGGCGATCGGCATCCTGTCGTTCATCGTCTGGCTGCACCACTTCTTCACCATGGGCTCCGGTGCCAGCGTCAATGCCTTCTTCGGCATCATGACGATGATCATCGCCATCCCCACCGGCGTGAAGATCTTCACCTGGCTGTTCACCATGTACGGTGGCCGCGTCGAGTTCAGCGTGCCGATGCTGTGGACCATCGCCTTCCTGGTCACCTTCACCATCGGTGGCATGACCGGCGTGCTGCTGGCCATCCCGGGCGCGGACTTCCTGCTGCACAACAGCCTGTTCCTGGTCGCCCACTTCCACAACACCATCATTGGCGGCGCGCTGTTCGGCTACCTGGCCGGCTTCGCCTACTGGTTCCCGAAGGTGTTCGGCTTCACCCTCAACGAGCGCCTGGGCAAGTGGTCGTTCGCCTGCTGGGTGATCGGCTTCTACCTGGCCTTCATGCCGCTGTACATGCTCGGCTTCATGGGCATGACCCGCCGCATGAACCAATACGACAACCCGGCGTGGACGCCGTACCTGATCGCCGCCTTCATCGGTGCACTGTTCGTGTTCGTGGGCATCATCCTGATGCTGGTGCAGATCTACGTGAGCGTGCGTGACCGCAAGCGCAACCTGGACCTGACCGGCGACCCGTGGAACGCACGCACGCTGGAATGGGCCACGCCGTCGCCCCCACCTTTCTACAACTTCGCCGTGGTGCCCAAGGCCGATGAGCTGGATGCCTTCCACGAAGCGAAGAAGCGTGGTCTGCCGCCGCCGCCGAAGAAGTACGCGCCAATCCACATGCCGAAGAATACCGGCGTGCCGCTGATCCTCAACATCTGGATCCTGGTGCTGTGCTTCGCTCTGGTCTGGCACATCTGGTGGATGGCCGCGGCCAGCTTCATCGCGATGATCGTCACCCTGATCGTGCGGTCCTACGACGAGGACGTGGACTACTACGTCAGTTCCGAAGAGGTGGCGCGCACCGAAGCGGCCAACCTTGCCAAGCTGAAGGAGGTACGCGCATGAACCTGTTGACCCGCCCCGAGCTGGCCAGCGACACGCAGGCGCACGAGGACCACCACGAGCACGACCATGGCCACGAACAGGGCGGCATGAAGGTGTTCGGCATGTGGGTCTACCTCATGTCCGACCTGGTGCTGTTCGGTTCGCTGTTTGCCTCGTACGCGGTGCTCAGCACCGCCTACGCCGGCGGCCCCACCGGCAAGGAGCTGTTCTCGCTGCCGTTCGTGATGGCCGAGACCTTCCTGCTGCTGGTCTCCAGCATCACCTACGGCCAGGCCGTGCTGGCGATGCATCGCCACGACACCTCGGCGGTGCTGCGCTGGCTGGGCGTGACCTTCGTGCTCGGTGCCTCGTTCATCGGCATGGAGATCTACGAGTTCTCGCACCTGATCCACGAAGGCGCGGGCCCGAGCACCAGTGCCTACCTGTCGGCGTTCTTCGCGCTGGTCGCCACTCACGGCCTGCACGTGGCCAGCGGCCTGATCTGGATGGCGGTGGTCATGCACCAGGTCTACCGCCGCGGCCTGACCCCGACCAACATCACCCGCGTGTCGTGCCTGAGCCTGTTCTGGCACTTCCTGGACCTGGTGTGGATCTGCGTCTTCACCTTCGTCTACCTGATCGGAGCCTTCTGACATGGCCCACGTCGAAACCTCGCGCGCCGGCAATGCGCACGGCTCCACCAAGTCCTACCTGATCGGCTTCGTGCTGTGCGCGCTGCTGACCGTGGTGCCGTTCGCGCTGGTGATGAACCCGGTGCTGTCGCGGCCGCTCACGCTGTTCCTGCTGGTCGGCTTCGCGGTGGCGCAGATCCTGGTGCAGCTGGTCTATTTCCTGCACATGGACCGCAAGTCCGAAGGCGGCTGGAACCTGGCCAGCTTCGTGTTCACCCTGGTGATCCTGTTCATCGTCGTCGCACTGTCGGTCTGGATCATCTGGAGCATGCACTACCACATGATGATCAACTGACCGTGGCCGGGGTGATCGGCATGGACCGCGCGATCACCCCGGCACCTCCGTCCTCTTTCCCCCACGGGCAGGCCTGACCGAGACCCCGCCCGCGTCTGCGTTGGTGGTACCCGTGAAGCGCTCTGCTGCTGTTGCCCGTTCGTTGTTCTCTCCCCGTTTCCGCCTGCCGCTGCTGGCAGGCCTGGCCATCGGCCTGCTGGCCGGCTGCAGTGCGCAGTCGCGCATGGACTTCTATTCCAAGGACATCGCCTGCGAAGAACTCGGCCAGCAGTGGTCGATGCCCGACAGCCACGGCACCGTGCGTGGGCCGAAGGACCTGCAGGGGCAGGTGACCTACCTGTTCTTCGGCTTCACCAGCTGCCCGGACGTGTGCCCGACCACCATGGTCGAGCTCAGCCAGGTCAAGCACCTGATGGGCAAGGATGCCGACCAGTTGCAGGTAGTGTTCGTCAGTGTCGACCCAGCGCGTGATACGCCGGAGGTTGCGCGCACCTACGTGGAAGCCTTCGACCCCAAGGCGATCGCACTGGTCGGCAACGAAGCGCAACTGGCCGCGATGGCCAGCGACTTCAAGGCGTTCTACGAAAAGGAACCCGGCCCGGTGCCGGAGACCTACACCATGAGCCATATCGCCGGCGGCTACGTGTTTGATCGCCAAGGCCGTCTGCGCCTGTTCGCGCCCTACGGCATGCCGGTGGACAAGCTGTTCTCGGACGTGCAGCGCCTGCTGCTCGAGCCTGGCCATCCGGCCGCCGGCAACGGCCCGCTGGCCAGCTGCCACCTCAAGCAAAGCGACACGCTCGCCGCCCGGTAATTCCGGTTCAAGCCCGGTAGGTGTCGACCTTGGTCGACACGTGATGCATGAATCCGGTGGGTGCCGACCGTTGGTCGGCACACCCCCCATACACCAATCCCCCGACCGGCCAGGAGAGCCAACCGGCCGGGGGCACCACTCAACGCCTTACTTGCTTTCTTCCCACTGCACCACGTCCGGCTCGGCAGCCTTGATGCCGGCGGTCGACAGCAGCTTGGTGGTCGCATCCAGTGCCGCGTTCACCGACGGATACTCCACAATCGCGCGGCCCGAGGCCTTGGATACCTTCACCACGGTGCCGCCGGTGGCGGTGGCCGCACGCTGCGCCGAAGCCGCATCGGTGAAGAACACCTTGACCCGCGAGGTCGCCACGACCGGCGCGCCATCGTTGGAGACAGCGGCCGCAAACTTGCTGGCACCGGCATCCGCACGTGCGGCCACACCGGTAGACGCATCCGTGGACCGCTTGCTGCGGGTGCCGACGGCCGCCGCGCTGGCATCAGCCCCGGTGGTGATCCGGAACTGGCCGCCGCTGGCCGGCTGCACGGTTGCCGACGGTGCCAGCTGGAAGCGCGAGCCGCCCACATTGAACGAACGGCCGGTGGCCTCCGCCTTCAACTGCTGCGTGTCTACGGTCGACAAGGTCTTCGCCGGAGGTGTCTGGCCCGAGCTCTGTGCCCAGGCGGTGGTGGTCATCGCCGCGAGGGCGAGGGTGCTCAACAGAATGGTCGTCTTCATCATCAGTGCCCCAGAACGCGGATCTTGAAGAATTCGAGGTTGCCACGCGATGCAGCGTTCGCGGCCTGCCCCAGGTCGGTGACTTCCAGCGTCCAGGTGCCCGTGGCGTTCTCATCCAGGAAGGCATTGCTGGACAGCAGGTCCCAGTTGGTGAAGTTGCGCTGCACACCGTTGAGGCCAGAGCCGATCGCGGTGAATGCCGGTTGCACCACGCTGCGGGTGCCACTGGGCGAGATCAGCACGAACTGCAGCTGGCGGGTGTTGCTGTGGTTGACGCGGAAGCCGAGCTGCACGCTCTCGATGTTGCGTGCACCGTTGGCGAGCTGGAAGGTCAGGCGCGCCGCGGCCGCCGAGGTATTGCCGATGGCCACGGTACGCGTCGTGTTGCGCCAGCCACTATCCACCAGTGCACCCAGCGGCTGGAAGTCTTCTGCGACCTGTACCGCGCGTGCTGCATTGACCACACCGAAACCGTACCAGTTGCTGTAGGCACGGCCGGCGGCATTCACCGTCCAGCCCGGCACCAGCACGCGGCCGTCGGAGTGGGTCACCGCTGCCCGGTTCGGATCGGTGCGGGTGGCGGTGGTGGCCAGGATGTACTTCACATCGCGGTAGGACAGGTTCGGGTTGGTCTCCAGCAGCAGTGCCGCCACGCCCGACACCATCGGCGTGGCCGCCGAGGTGCCGTTCATCTTGCCTGTGTAGTTGCAGGTGCTGTCGATGGCAGACTGGTCGCCGTCCAAAGTG
This sequence comes from Stenotrophomonas sp. 86156_Sma, assembly GCF_056481625.1. Lineage (NCBI taxonomy): Bacteria > Pseudomonadati > Pseudomonadota > Gammaproteobacteria > Lysobacterales > Lysobacteraceae > Stenotrophomonas > Stenotrophomonas sp. 86156_Sma. Next base: position 4,754,204 of record NZ_CM151157.1, on the reverse strand, counting down.
TTGCGCAGGCTCGTGTTCTTGTTGCTGCCCTGCGCGCAGCCGGTGACATCGGTGGTGAGGATGGCCGGATCGTAGCGGATCGCCAGCTGCCCCGGCACGACCTGCCGCTGCCAACCATTCTCACCGCCGAAGCCGGACACCCACAGCGCCGAGCCGGTGGACGAGTAGGACGAGCGCACGCCATCGGCGCGCACGGCGGCAACGGTGATCACGTTGAACAGGTTGTTACGCGGGTCGCGACCGGCCGGAATGCAACCCGTGTTGCGGTTCTTGGTGTCTGCCGAGCAGATGTCGGTGCCATCCGAGCGTGCACCGTTGTTGTGATTGTTGCCGGCGGCCTTCACGTAGATGCCACCGCGCCCGCCACGGGTGCCGGACATGGCCTGCTCATAGGCGGCGATGTCGTTCTGGCTATAGGCGAGCGGCAGGTTGGGGTTGCCCGGGCTGGAGCCCCAGCTGTTGTTGAAGACCCCCACGTCGGCCACTTCGGCGCCATCCCACCACGAGTACTCGATGTTGGAGTTCGAATTGCCCTGGGCATTGGAGGCCAGGAAATTGAAGCCCTTCAGGGTGGCCGCCGAGGCGACGCCGCGCACGCCCAGGTTGTTGGCACCTACTGCACCGGCGATGCCGCCGACCATGGTGCCGTGATTGTCGCGGTCCGGATTGGACGGTGAAGGGTTGTTGCTCTGGTTGGCGAAGTTCTTGCCGGCGACCGCCGCAACGTTGGCGGCCAGGTCCGGGTGTGCGATCTGCAGGCCGTCATCGACGATGGCGATGGTGACGCCCTGGCCACGGATGCCATTGCGGAACAGGCCATCCACGTTGAGATCGTTGCCAGCCACCGGCAGGGTATCGCCCAGTACGGTCTGTCCGGTGTTGAGCAGATGCCACTGACGCCCGGCCAGCGGATCGGCCTGCTGGGCCTGGGCGGTGACGGCCAGGCTGCCCAGCACCAGGGCAGTGGCAAGGGCCAGGCGCGCGGAGCGCGGTGGCGCGGAGCGTTGCGTGTGTCGCTTCATACACGAATCCTTCTGTTGTGAATCGGCATGGCAGGACGGCGGGGCGGGACTGCCCCATCGCAACGAGCCAAACGCGACACAACGAACAACCCCCTACCTCTTCACACTCCCAATCTGCAGATGTGCCTATTGCGTCACAAACGCTTATGCCGTGGGGTAATGACGACTGCAGCGGCCCGCATCTGGTAGGTGCCCACCTTGGTTGGCACGCGTATCGACGCATGGCGTGGATCTACCCGGCATCATCGCGCGCCCTCACATCCGGCTGTGCTACTACAGCCCGTGCACCCTTCCGCATCGGAGCACGATGATGGTCAACCCTCTGGCCCAGGCCCATCGCGGCCTCGGCACCACGCTGTTCAGCCTGTTGAACCCGATACCCTTCGGCTTCTTCGTCGGCGCGCTGATCTTCGACGCGATCTACCTCAACAGCGCCGAGGTGATGTGGGGCAAGGCCGCCGCCTGGCTGATCACCTTCGGTCTGCTGATCGCCATCATTCCGCGCCTGATCAACCTGTTCGCGGTCTGGCGCCGCAACGGCACCGCCACCCGCATCGACCGCATCGACTTCTTCCTCAACCTGGTCGCGGTCGTGCTGGCCATCTGGAACGCCTTCGTGCACAGCCGCGATGCCTATGCCGTCGCGGTGCCGGGCACGATCCTGTCGGCGCTGACCGTGGCCCTGATCGCACTGGGCCTGATCTTGCTGTCACTGCAGCCGCCGGTGCTGCAGCGAGGTCGTCATGGCTAAGCACATCCTGCCTACCGTGGGCGCCCTGGCGCTGGCCGTGATGCTGTCGGCCTGCGCGGGCAAGGCCGAGTACCACCCCACCGACCAATCCGGTGCGCAGCCGCCGCTGCCGGCACCGAAGAACTTCCTGATGCCGCCGATGCAGGTGCCGCGCGGCGTGGGCTGGGCCGAGGGCCAGTCACCCACGGTGGCCGAGGGCCTGAAGATCGAACGCATCGCCGCCAACCTGCTGCATCCGCGGCGATTGTTGACCCTGCCCAACGGCGATGTGCTGGTGGTGGAGGGCAATGGCCCCGGCGAAGAACCGGTCACCACGCCCAAGCAGTGGATCGCCGGCAAGGTCAAGGCGCGCTCGGGCAAGGCCGGCAAGGGCGGCAACCGGGTCACCCTGCTGCGCCGCACGCCGGGAACGAACACCTGGACCCAACACGTCTACATCGAAGGCCTGCATTCGCCGTTCGGCATCCAGTTGATCGGCGACACGCTGTACGTGGCCAACACCGGCAACATCATGCAGTACCACTACGTGGCTGGTGAAACCCGCATGTCCGACAAGGGCCGTGAGTTCACCGACCTGCCCAGCACCATCAACCACCACTGGACCAAGGAACTGCTGGCCAGCCGCGATGGCCGCAAGCTGTATGTGGGCGTGGGTTCCAACAGCAACATCACCGAGAACGGCCTGGCCGTCGAGTACCGCCGTGCGGTGGTGCTGGAAGTGGACGTGGCCACCCGTGGCAGCCGCATCTTTGCGTCGGGCATCCGCAACCCAACCGGGCTGGACTGGGAGCCGAGCACAGGCCAGCTGTGGGCAGTCGCGAACGAGCGCGATGAAATCGGTGCCGACCTGGTCCCGGATTACCTCACCTCGGTGAAGGAGGATGGCTTCTACGGCTGGCCCTACAGCTACTACGGTCAGCACGTGGACGAGCGCGTGCAGCCGCAGCGGCCGGACCTGGTGGCGAAAGCCATCACGCCGGACTACGCCATCGGCTCGCACGTGGCACCGCTGGGCCTGCTGTTCTACACCGGCCAGGCACTGCCGGCGCAGTACCACGGCGGCGCCTTCATCGGCGAACACGGCAGCTGGGACCGCTCGCCGTTGAGCGGCTACGAAGTGGTCTACGTGCCGTTCAAGGACGGCAAGCCGACCGGGCGGCCGCAGACGGTTGTCAGTGGTTTCGCCTCCAAGGACGAGAAGACCTTGATGGGCGCACCGGTAGGCATGGCGATGGATGCCGAGGGCGCACTGCTGGTGGCCGACGACGTGGGCGACGTGGTGTGGCGGGTGTCTGCCAAGTAGCCTTGTAGAGTCGAGCTTGCTCGACTGCGTTGGATCTGGCCCTTGTAGAGTCGAGCCATGCTCGACTGCTTTTGCCAGCAGCAGTCGAGCATGGCTCGACTCTACAAAAAGCCATAAGCCGCCGAGCCTGGGCCCGGCGCTACACTTCCGAAGGCGCCGCGCGCAGCCCGCTGAACACGGACTCGGCAGCAAACCCAACGCCGCCCAGCAGCACGCCGAAATACACCACCGTGGCCACCACGAAGCCGTAACCGGCCGCCACCGCCGCACCATCGCGCTGGATGAAGCCGATCGCAAAGGACATCAGGGCCAGTGCCGGCAATGTATTGCTGAAGGGAATCGGCCCGGCCGGCGCCATCAGCAGCAGGGTCGCGAACACCAGCATCAGGTTGTTCAGGCGCATCATCTTCTTCGAGCGCACTATCACCGCCAGCCGCATCGGCCGCGACAGCCGCTCCATGCGGTGCACCCATTTCAGCGCACGGCCCAGGTTGGCCTTCAGCTTGTCGGTGGCGATCTCGCGGCGCGCCAGCTTCTGCGGCACCCACAGCGGGCGGTTGCGCACCCGGCTCAGGCCGATCAGCAGGATCGAGGCACCAAACACCGTACTCAGCCCGGGAATCGACACCGGGATGATGAAGATGGCCGAGAGCAGGATCACGATCAGCAGCAGGCCCTCATCGCCCAGCGCGCTGAGCAGGGTGCCGACGCTCACCTGGTCGCCGGGCAGCTCGTCGATCATCTGCTCGATCTGCTGGGCCAGGGGCGCGCTGTCGTTGGTTTCGGGGGCACGGTAGGTCATGCGTCGCAAGGTTCTCCAGGGAAGGGCGGTCAGCGGGCCGTCCTGCGGTGGGGGACGCACAGGCTCCCGCAGTATCCCGGCCAACGTGGGCAAAGAGGTGAACCGGGCATGAGGGGGTAAACTGGCGTGCCCCGCACGAGTTGAACGCAATGGACATGGGCCGCAGGCAATCGACCATCGAACTGGTCGCCATCGACATGGATGGCACCCTGCTGGACCCCACCCACACGCTCACCGCGCGGGCCAAGCAGGCGATCGCGCAGGCGCGCGCACTGGGCGTGCACATCGTGCTGACCAGTGGCCGCCCGGTTCCCGGCCTGGCACCGTTCCTGCACGAGCTGGGCATCACCGGAGACGACGACTACTGCATCGCCTGCAATGGTGGCCTGGTGCAGCGCATCGGCACGCGCGAAACCGTGGTCGAGTATCCGCTCAGCTTCGACGACTTCCTGTTCTGCGAGCAGGTGGCCCGCGACCTGGGCGTGCACTTCCAGGCGCTGGACAGCCAGCGCATGTACACGCCCAACCAGGACATCAGCTACTACACCGTGGCCGACTCGCATCTCTCGCGGATGCCGCTGTCGTATCGCCGCGTGGCCGACATGGACCCGTCCATGTCCTTCATCAAGCTGATGATGATCGACGCGCCCGACGTGCTGGATGCCGCCATCGCGCGCCTGCCCGCCGAACTGACCGAGCGCTTCGCAGTGCTGAAGAGCGCACCGTTCTTCCTGGAAGTGTTCGATCATCGCGCCGGCAAGGGGCCAAGCCTGCAGAAGCTGGCCGAGCACCTCGGCATCGACCGCACCAACGTGATGGCCATCGGTGACCAGGAGAACGACCTGACCATGCTGCAGTACGCCGGTACCAGTGTGGCGATGGGCAATGCCATCGACGCGGTGAAGGCGGTGGCGCGGTTTGAAACCACCAGCAACGCCGACGAAGGCGTGGCGCGCGCGATCGAGCGCTTCGTCCTGCAGTAGCCACGCGTCCCTATGCCCTGGTAGGTGCCAACCTCGGTTGGCACACGCAAACGGCAAGCGCCGACCAAGGTCAGCCTCCACCACGCCGGGGCTATACCCACGTATAGCCCGCCCATCCCCATCGCCATCGGCGCTGTACCACGGCGCAATGGCGAATGCGGCAGTGCGATGCAAGAATTTCGCACGTCGAAATCACCCCACCGAATCCCACGGCAGATGATCGCCTTCGTCTGCTGACCGGCGCGCACCGCGCCGTCACTCCCGCAACGCAACCGCATCTCCAGCCAGGGCGCCGACACCGGTGCTGCAACGCGCTGGGCGTGCGCCTGCGCCGCTCTCTCCCTGCACACGGATTTACTGCCATGAACACCCCACCCACGACGCGCCTCGCCCTGGCCATCATCGCGGCCATCACCGCACCTGCGTACGCCGCAGAAACGCACGATGCCGCGCATGACACCCCCACCACCTTGAACGCGCTGCAGGTCATCGCCACGCCGCGCGGCGCCGCCGTTGCGCCCACCCAGGTGATCGGTCCGAACCGCTACATCATCAAGGCCGAAGACCTCGACGCGATGGTCACCGGCAACAACGGCCTGGCCATGCTGAAGCAGGTGCCGGGCGCCAGCTACACCGCTACCGACGGGCTTGGCCTGGATATCTCGGCCACCAGCCTGTTCGTGCGCGGCTTCCGCATGAACGAAATGGGCATCACCTTCGAAGGCGTGCCACTGAACGACAACGGCTTCCTCTCGCTCACCGGCACCAGCGTGGTGAACGTGGGCGTGCCCGATGGCATCGGCGCGATCACGGTCAGTCCCGGTGGCGCACCGGTCAGTGTGTTCTCCAGCAGCGTCAACGGCGGCAGCCTGGAATACCGCCTGCGCGAGCTGCAGGACACGCCCAGCCTGCGCGTGAAGCAGGGCGTGGGCAGCAACAACACGCTGGTCACCACCGTGTCCGGGCAGAGCGGCCAGCTCGGCGAGCATGGCCCGAAAGTGCTGGTCGACCTGCAGCGCGTGTCCGCCGACAAGTACCAGGGCGAGGGCACCCAGAACTTCCTGCGCGGCGACCTGAAGCTGCAGCAGGACGTCGCCTGGGGCGACTTCACCGTGTTCCTGTCTGACAGCAAGGCCAAGGTCTGGGGCTACAACAACATTTCCTTCGACATGATCCGCAAGCTGGGCTGGAAGGCCGACATCTTCTATCCGGATTACGCGTGGGCCTGGTACGTGGCCTCGCCGGAGAATGCGGACAAATCCTGCGGCGCCTACACCTGCGGTGAGCTGTCCGAACTTATCCCGTACGACACTGGCCAGATCACCCGCGACCGCGTGTCCTCGATCAACCATCGCTTCCAGATCACCCCGGCGCTGAGCGGCAACGTGCAGCTGTACAACGCCAACAGCCACACCCAGGCCACGCTGACCGACCCGACCGTGCCGTCGCCCAACGACGCACCGTTCTCCGAACAGGTGCAGACGCCGCGTGTGAATCGGCTGGGTGGCATGCTCAACCTGCAGTTTGAGACCGGCGCGCACACCTTCACTGCCGGTTTCTGGCAGGAGAAGAGCAAGGCCGCGGCCAAGACCGAGTGGTACCAGCAGCCGCTGCTTGGCGAGGGCCCGCCGCTGAAGGCCACCGGTCCGTTCGATGTGTATGGCCCCGCGTTCAAGACCGACAACGCATCGAGCTGGGTGACCCGCTCGCGCCAGTTCTACCTGCAGGACGACATCGTGTTGAACGACACGCTGAAGCTGGGTGTCGGCTTCAAGGCCGTGGACTTCCGCACCAGCGGTGGCGGCCTGGGTGATGCCAAGGATCGCCCGGTGAACGGCACGCTGCGCGCGAAGAGCAACTTCCTGCCGCACGTCTCGCTGTTCTGGAGCCCGACCGAATCCACCGACGCCTTCATCGACTTGGCCAATACCATGAACGGCTATCGCGTGGCGCAGCGCGGCAACATCGGCTACACCGCCTCGGCGTGGACCATCACCGACCAGGAAGAGTTCGACCGCGTGGCCGGCACGCTGCGCCCGGAGAAGAACTGGAATCTGACCGTCGGCGCGTCGCATCGCTTCGACCGGCTGACGATCACCGGTGACGTGTTCTACAACGACATCCGCAACCGCCTGCTGTCGGCGGCCATTGGTACCCAGTTCGCGCAGATCAACACGGTGCGGCTGATGCCGAAGATGCACGTGATCGGCGCCGACCTCGGCATCACCGCCGACCTGACCGACCACCTGCAGTTCTACCAGGGCGTGGCCGTGGCCCGTTCGTACTACGACAGCGATTTCGTGGTGGGCGACACGGTGTACCCGATCAAGGGCAACGCCCAGCCGGGCTACCCGCAGATCTCGCTGGTCAGCGACCTGTCCGCCCACTTCGGTGACTGGCGCTTCGGTGCCACCAGCACCTCCTACCTGCGCCAGCCCTTCACTTACGAGAACGACATCCGCGTGCCGACCTTCTGGCAGGTCAACACCTATGCCGCCTACCGCTTCGGTGCGGACAGCGCCGTGCCGGGCCTGGAGCTGCGGCTGGACGTGAGTAATCTGTTCAACCGCCACAACATCGGCACCGCCACCATCGCCGGCTCGTCGTTCTCGGGGGATTACCAGACCCTGCAGCGCAGCGCGCCCCGGCAGCTGATGTTCAGCACCTCGATGACCTTCTAAGTAGATCCACGCCATGCGTGGATGCACCTGGCGGTCCCCCCAAACCCACCTGGCCCCCCTTGGGCAATCAACAGCGATTTTCTGGCGGCGACGCAAGGTTCCCACAATGTTGCTGGGTCATCCTGTCTACATGGCTCAGTACAACCCGCGATCACCGTTGTTCGGCATCCGGAGCCCGGGACGGCCCCGGCAGGCGCTGTCCGTGGCGCCTGTGATCGACCTGCAGGCCGAGTACCAGTTCTGGCACGTCTACGAGCGCGTGGTCCGTCCGTTGCCCGGTGGGGGGCTGCGGCTGGCCTGGCTGGTGTGCCAGAAGGTGTACCGGGACCGGTGGCAGCACCCGCACGACAGCGACGAGGCGGCGTTGTCGCGGGTGTTGTTCGGCGGGAACATGACGGCTGACCGGGCGTCGGAGCTGGCGGAGCTGCACGCGCTGGTCAGCCGTCGGGTGGCGTTGCTGGCGAAGCGTGGGCGGGTGGATTCCGCTGCGTGATGCCTGCCCTTGGTAGGGTCGACTGTTAGTCGACCGCTCTTTGCATCTACTTCACAGAAGGCCGCGCTTCGCACGCGAGTCGACCAACGGTCGACTCCACCAAGAGCCAACCCGCCCGGCATTTCTAAGGCTTCCCCCGATCCAACTGCCGGTAACCGATCGCCTCAGCCAGATGCGCCGTCTGGATCGTTTCACAACCCGCCAGATCAGCAATCGTGCGCGCCACCCGCACAATCCGGTGCATCGCCCGCGCAGAAAGCTGCAGGCGCTCAATCGCCTGCTCCAACAGATCCTGATCGCCCTCGCTCAGTTTCGTACAGGCACGCAGCGCAGCCGGCGGTAGATGTGCATTGAGCGCGCCACGTGCCTGCTGCCGGGCATGGGCGGCTTCCACCCGCTCACGCACCGATGCACTGGGCTCACCCAGTGGCGTGCTCTCCCGCAACTCCACTGCGTCCATACGCGCCACACTGATATGCAGGTCGATACGGTCCAGCAGCGGGCCGGAGACGCGCGCACGGTAGCGGTTGATGCGCTCATCGCTGCACAGGCAGCGGTTGCTGCGGTCACCGGCCCAGCCACACGGGCAAGGGTTCATCGCTGCCACTTAGTGGGGGGTTCACTGATGTCATTTAGGGCGAAACGCGAAGCTTGACGAGGGAAGCTGGGAGTCCATAAATTAGGGGTGCTGCTAGCCGAGTCCCCCGGAGATGAGTTCGGAGCCGCTGCCATATCGCCCTTGGCGTATCATCTATATCCCTGTCGTGGAACGACAAGGTGGGTTGTTCCCTTTCTTGTTTCTGAAAAACGGTCTTCCAAGTGCAACAGCGGCTCTATGGGCGCGAGCGCTGAGCTCGGAAAATTGGAGTGACTCAAAGATCGAGGCTCACCTTCGGGCCGTTGGTACGTTCTACGCGTTCTGCCAAATGAAGTGCGGCGGCGAGGCTCCGCTTACCGGTGATCTGTACGTGCTCGTGCAGGAGTATGCCGAGGCTAGATTTCGCGGCACTTGGATTGCCGGTGAAGACCCAACGGGCCTCTACTGGAGGCGGGTCCGAATCTCAACTGTGAGCGAAGAGATCCGGGCGCTGGATCGCTACTCCAGGTTTGTGGCCAAGCTGCACGACTCCCCTGTGTTCAATCCGGACGAGCATGCCCTAGTCAAGGTCGCTCGATTCTATCGGTCTGCCCGCGAAGCTGGCCGGAGCGATGCGCTCGTCCATCTGAGAGGAGTACGCCGACGAAGAAGCAAAGCAGCTCCGACGATAAATCGCAGAATGACCGAGAGTGACAAGGCGGCTATGCGGGCGAAGCATCTCTCGCCGGCGGAAATGATAGAGACGGTAGAGCATGGGGCACGGTCGCCAAGAGACAAGATGTTGTTACTGCTGCTTGGCTATGCGGGACTTCGCATCTCTGAGCCACTGCATCTGTATGTCAATGACGTTGTCGAGTTGTTTCGCGAAACGGGTGCATCGAAGATTCGCCTTGAGCATCCCGAGAATGGGAGTTGCGTGTCGTCGACTACAGAGGATAGGTCTGGCTTCCTCGCAAGGGTGTACAAGCGCCTCCCGCGAAGCCAACTGGGAAGGGGACATCGTGAGTTTGCAGGGTGGAAGGGAATGGTTCTGACCGAAGCTGATTCCGCAAACAGATATGCTTTCTGGCTGGAGGAGAGCATCACGGGCAGGTATTTTCGCCGCTGCCTTGAAGCGTACTTCGATGATCACAAGTCATTGCTCAGGACGGGGCGCCTTCGCCACCCGTATCTCTTTTTCAACACCACGCGTAATGGAGCATTGAACTATGGGCAACCATTGAGTCTTTCGTGCGCACACGAGCTGGTTGATAGAGCGTTCAGGCGTGTAGGGATAAGGGCAGGATCGCACGCATGTCGCCACCACTATGGCTTCTATGCCGCTGACGTACTTCAGATCCCTCAAGAAACGCTGATGAGGATGATGCACCACAGCTCGATTGTCAGCACAGATACCTACTACCATGTCAGCGCCGCTTCTGTCAGGGCGAGGATCTCGGGAACTGACATCCGCAGAATTCCATACGCGAGGCCAGAATTCCCAAGCAGCTGGGGTAAGCCGTGACACAGCTCGATCACGTTACACAGGACATTTCTCAGCTACAGCACTATCGTGGATTGGGCAGCAGTTGCGAGATCGTCTTCAACGCATGTCCGGATAAGTTCGTCGTTACGGGAACGATTTCGCCAATCGAGTGGCGCGATGTCGGTGTAGAGGTTGAGCGTTCGATAGTCCTCAAGCTTACAAGCTCGATGACGGAATTTCGGGAGGATAGGAATGTCATTCGTGCTTTTGACTTCAAGGCATCAGAGGACGGCACGCCTGGTACGCTCCATTACCTGCGCCAAACCTGGTTGTTACGCGCGATTGGTGATCAACTAGAACTGAAGTCGGGCCAGAGTCTCTCCCAGGCGCTAGCGCTTCTCAGCAAAGACGACCAGATCCGACTGTGGCGTCGCATACAGCCGGAAGATCTGGCAGGGGTCCGAGTTGCTTTTCAGGAGGGTCGGATTAAGAAAGTCGACTTGCGTCTGAGCACTGTGTTCAGCTGCGAAGATCCTCTGGCCATGGTGGATCAACTCATCTCTCTCCTTTCCCTGCCGGCAGCGAGAGGTCAGAAGTACTCGGGTATACGGAAAGAGCTGATCGCTGGATCCTCATTCAAGAAGATCGTCCATCTGATCCTGACAACGCTCTGGCGCCGCGGCCTTATTTTTTACTCTCTCGCGATGACAGAGTCCTTGGTTGCAGAGGCTAAAGCTGAGACAGGGCTAACCATCCGTAGCGGTTCTCTGGTACAAGTTCTTCAGGATCCTGATCTTTTCCCGAACGAACTGTTCAGGCGCGTTTGCACCCTTGAAATCAAGGCGCTCGGCAAGCGGGCGGATGCAACTCAGAATCTGTACTTGTCATGGTTTCTCCTTTCGACTAATTGCAGCGACATCGGTGACATATCACCTGAACTGTTGACAGCAACTCGTGATTTCAAGCTCGCGTCCTACAAATGGTGGGAGCTTCTCCGAGTAAGCTTCGAATCGGTGCACGGCTCAGCTAGCTTTCCAGTTCCCCCTCGATCCAGGGTGTTTGGGGAAGTTCGCACTCGGTCACTTGAGTGGGTCCTGCGCGAAGATGCCCGACTCTCTATTTGGACGGAGCTGTATGAGCGGATGTTTGCGTCGGAGTACAAGACGTACACCCCTCAGCAGTACACTGATGCTAGACACTTCTTCCGTTGGCTTATGACTTTGGAGTCGTGGCCATCTCCTCAGGCACTTGACCACAAGCAGGTACGGAATGATGGGCAAGACCGTGATGGCAGTTCATTTCGAGAGTACTTGGATAACTACGTCACAAAGACGACCAGGCAGAAGCCCGGTCCTTTAAGAGCAGCATCCAAGACAGGCGCAATGCGCCAGCTTTACCGCGTAATGGATTTCAACAGGCAAGAGAACTTGGGCGCGATTGCGCTCGATCAGCGATTGATTGGGTCTTTGCGAGTTGATAACCCAGTTGCAGAAGGTGACTGGATTTGGAAGCAGGCCGCCCCACGACGGACTCATCGCTCTGCTGTCGGGACGGACGTGCTGGAGTTCTGCCGAGAACTGCTTCTTGATCGCGATGGCAGCGGTGTCCCAACGTTTGGCTGGCCGCAGTCACAGAGCTCCCTCAGGCGCGACTGGATCGTGGTCGATGGAGCACATAGCGGAAAGTGGCCATATGAACGCAGTCTGCCTGGGGGCCGAATTGAGATATGGCAGCCTACACGTGCGCTTGCGATCTATTTGATGCTTGAGTTGCCACTTCGCGGATTTCAGGTCAGGTGGCTCGACTCTGGTCTGGGCGACGAGTACGTGTGGGATATGCGCGCGGCGAGGCTTGTAGAGAACGATTCGGCGCTCGCTGAAATCTCTAGGAGCTTTGGTGTCTTCCGTCCCCTAACGAATGACGTGCTGTCGGGCAACGATCAGATTGGCATCTACGTCACTACAAACAAGACGCAGATGTGGAATCCCGAAGATTTTCGCGGATTCACTATTCCCTGGCCGGACGCGGAGATTTACTCCATCCTTGATATCCAGCGGGAGTGGTGCAAGGTTGCCGCAACAATTTTTCATACGGAGAAGTTGAGGCTGTCGGATGATGATCTCAACATCAAAGCCAATGTTGTCGACATCCTTCCGGGATTTCACGTGCTGTTTCGAGATGCCTCAAGCTTCGCAGGTGGCAATAGACCAGTATCGTCGGCAAAGATGGAGGCTCTCTGGGTACTGTTGTGCGGGGAAGCTCAGGTCGAATGGAGCAGGAGAGGAACGCCGCTACGGCTTCTCACTCAGAGATCGGGAGGCCGCGCGGACGCGAAGAGGGCTATTCACGACCTTCACTCCCTCCGAGTCTCGGGGATTACATCGCTGTATCTAAAGGGCGTTCCGGTAGAGATCATCAGCAAGTACATAGCGGGTCATGCATCGATCGCGATGACACTGCACTATGAGGCATCAGATCCCCGGGAGATACGCCGCAGGCTACATGCCTATCAGCATCGTTCTGAGTCGAACTCTGGGCGGGACGATGCCCGCCAGCTGATGGAGCGTCTCGAGTCAGGCGAATCGCTCTCTCCCGAGCTTCTTAAGGAGGTATTCGGTCAGGACGCATTCACGCGGCTTCTCATGTCAAACGACTTCCTGACCGAAAGCCAAGTCGGGATAGAGGCGGCTAAGCATGTGTCAGGAAGTTGGGTTTGGTATGGGGATGGAATCTGCCCCGGCGCTAAGTGCAGCGAGGGTGATGAGCTGGGAGGGCCGGTAAAGGGCGGAGCCAGGAGCTGTGGGAACTGCAAGTTCTTTTTGACCGGAACCGCGTTCCTGTACGGGCAGGCTCACCGCTGCAATGAGCTCATGTACGATCTTCGCCGTCTCGGCCTGGAGCGCGAAAATTGCTACGCGATGAAGCGTCAGGCTGCTGTTGGATCGAAGGCGTACGTGAATGCTCAAGCTAGAATCGAGGAAATAGATGCGCACATCGAGCCGAAGCTTTCTGACTGGTGGGCACGGTATCAGCTTCTTCAGAAGAGCATTGCAGCTACGGAACGAATCGCTCCTCAAGGAGGAGCTCAGGCTCTGACGAGTGACGCGCCTCGCGAAGATTTTCAGGTATCGGCGACTGTGACGAATCATGTCCAGCTTTTGAAGGAGTTGTCGCAGAGTTCAGATATCCTCAACGCTGGACAGGAGAACATGGGGCCTGTCTTGGAGCTCAACTCCATCATCAACGTGGTGCTCTCCAAATGTGGCATCGATCCCTTCTTGCTTGGCGTTCCGGACAGTGTTGGACGCGCGACAACCACCGTGGTTGCCGAGGCGATGCAGAATCTCTTCCGGATGCACTATAACTGCACGGACACAGACGCCTACAGACGGATTCAGAACGTCTATGAATCCGTTGACGCAATGGTTGACCCTGTACTCGCGGCGAGTTTGGCGAGCGTCGCAGATGCGTTCAAGCCAATGCTACAAGCTGGTGCATCGTCTGCAGTGACGTGGGATGAAGATGTCGGTGAGAGACTGCTAGGGAAGAAGGCGCATGACTGACCAAGTCGAAGATCAATGGGAAAGCTCAGAACTTCTGTATGAGTACATCTGCACTAAACCCGGGATTGACGTTCGGCTGAAAAAGTCAATTGACCGAATTAGGTCAGTCTGTAATGAGATCGCAGAAGAGGCACGTCGTCACAAGAAGCTTGGCGGAACATTCAAGCGCTCTCCGATCTTCATTGCGGAGGTTGGAAGGCGTTGCACGGAAACGTTTGGCGGACCGTCAGCTGCGTCGATCGTTCGCAACCGTTCCAAGGAGCCGCTCAAGGCTATCTACATTGAGCTAAGGTCCGAGGAGCTTAGGCTAGATCTGCGGATGCCAGCCACTGCTGATCCCTCGCGTTCAGACGACACGGCAGTTGCCGCATACGTACGGTCGCTGGAGCAAAGGCTCAGCGTGAGCGAGCAGATGGTGATTGGTCTTTCACAGACACTGCGTGGCCTTAGGCCAGTCTCGCTCCAGCAGGCGCTCATCTCCGGGACGCGAGAAGGAGATTCCCTTGACTTGGTCGCTGGAGCGCAGGAGAGGCCATCCGACACCGAAGTATCCGAGTTGATACAGAAGTTATTGGACGAGCGCCATCTCAGTCGGTTCGGTCTTCGGTTAGATCGCTCTGTCTTCAACAGCGCCACTGGGGAGGAACTGCTCTCACCCGAGGATGTCTCTACCCTTCAGCGTCTGAGGTAGATCGCTGCTTCTCAACCACGCGCTGATCGGCTGGCGGGAGCTCTGACCCACGACGTGTGGGGTCTTCGGTGCCGCGCGGCCCGCCTCCGCCTTCGGCTGTGCGCTAGGCCAAGCCAGCAGGCGCATGCTGGAACGTTTTAGCGACGAGAACTTGCGGCATGTGTAAGACGTATCGCGGAAGGGCAAAGCGTCCAGTAGTCACTGTCCGATCCCAAGAGGCTCCCTAGCGCAACCTCAATAGCTATAGGTCTGCGCCAGTCGGCGTTGGGCAAGAAGGAGAACTCCCTCGGGCCGAGTCTTGCTTCTTGCTCCCGTCGCTGAAGCCATCGCGATCTGATCTGCATCTCTTTACAAAGTGCTTGCATGGCGGCCTCTTCGTTCATCTCAGTCTGCAACATGACACTAGCTGCCACACGCATCCCCGACCATGCGACATATCGCCGTCTGCCCGAGCTGAGGTTGAACCATGGGCTCTCCTGCATTGCGATGACTCCGTTTGCTCGCTCAGGACTTATTCGGTGCCGTCGAAGAAGGTTCGCCAAGTATGCGGATATCTCGTCGTTGACAAGCCGCCCCCACAGAGCGACGCGAGCTTCTGTATGGGCCGGCCCTTGCCAGCCATTTAGTGCAACTGCCAGCGCATTGCGAAGGTTTGGGAGAGCCTCCCACGCCGGAGAGTATGTCCAGGCGAAAGGGTGGTAAAGGGACCTTCGAGTGGATGGTGAATCGCTGGTCTCGGTCAGCAGTACTCCCGCCGCCTGGAGGTTTCGCAGCAAACTCCACACAGGCCCGTCATCTGAGGCGACCGGGGCATTTCTTGTAACAGAGTCTTCGAGTGCACACCACAGGCACGAGTAGTACGGTCCAAGGGACGCGACCAGTGAGGCCACGTCTGGCCTTGCAGTCGATAGGGTCAGTTGATCAAGTCCATGGCGCACTCAGTTCCAAGGGCTCCCACCAGTGAGCGATCTTACCCACCAGCCAGTTGCACTGTCTACATGATTTTCATGTAACTCGGCACTGGGCCATAGATTGCTGTCCGCTTCCTCGAGCGGGCGGAATGGCAACCAAGACGATCTACCAAGAAGCATACCGGCGTCTCGTAGAGCAGCTTCGGGCGAGACGGGAGGCTATGGGAATTAGCCAAGTATCGCTTGCCTCGCACTTGGATTGGCCGCAGCAAACTATCTCTTCCATTGAGGCCGGTGCCCGGAGATTGGACTTGCTCGAGTACCTCAGGCTCACCTCGGCCCTTGGCATGAGTGCTGCAGAGGCAAGCTCGCTTTTGATGTCTGAGTGGAGGGCGATGCGCGTCCCTCCAATTCGCTAAGGCGCGATGGCCAACGCCCGGTTATCAGGGGCGAACTGCTCCTTCTGTTGCTGGTGGTCAGTTGATCACTATTACGATTCCGGCGTAACGCTTGCCATTGATCGGTCTCCAAGCTGCGATTTGGGTGCATTGAGCGAAGTCGATTGACGGGGACGCTATGAGTCCTCTTGCCCGAACTCGGTACGGGCCGCCCGCAGCACGCGAGCTGGATCAGAGGTCAGGGCTTCGGCAGGTGGCATGCCGTTGAGCAGAGCGTGCGGTGAGAGAAACCACTCTGCCTCACTCCATCCGGTGCTGCGAAATAGCCCGTCCGGCTCGATCTCGAAATGATCGAGTGCACGCAGTACTGACAGGATTTCTGCCAAATATTCAACGGGTTCGCCATTTTCACCAAACTGCCAGTCTGGGTAGCGATAGCCGGGCACAGGCTTCGTTACATAGACCCCGAGTAGCTGGCCGGCTCTGCGCAGCTGACCGGCTAGGCCGCTACCATTGGTCAATGACGGGCCGAGCTGTGAACTGACTTCGGCGGCGCTATGCCACTGTGCGGCAAGTTCATCTCGCCTGACGGCGGCGTCGGACAGGATCTTCTGGGCCGATGAGCAGGCGTCTGAACGCCGTGGTGCGCCCGTTGCTTCTGCCTGTGGCTTTAGCTGTTCTTGGAGAGATGCTTCAGTGAAATTGCCCGTTGCGTGGATGCGATCGAGCAGGAGTCGAAGCGCGATCGCTAATCCCTCGTCCTCTGACGGGTAGGGAGACGCAAACAGAGGTATCTGAACCCACAGATGCTCCTGTCCTGGGTGTACATAGGGGCGATGATCATCAAGCAGCAAGGCCGCGCCTAATTTTGGTGTGGCTAGGCGTAGATCCTTCGTGCTGCCCGTCCAATGGATGTATTCAAGGCTCGCGAACCACGGAGGCGCGCTTCCTTCACGAACCAACAAATCGGCAATGCTGCGAAAGCGCTCTTCCGGCACAGTCGTAAACATCATGAGCTGACTGAAGTGCGATCGGACGTCCTCCAAGAACCGACAGAGGCCGGGTCTTGGAATCTGGCTTATCGCATTGGAAATGAGTGTCCCTTCGAGGTCCAATGCCAGAATGCTCGGCTTCATGTGTTGTCTCTAGCGAGGAGCGTGTGTACACCTTGCTCCTGGACACTCTCGCTGTCCAACACGTGAGCCTACTGGTACACATGCAGCGTGAGCCTACTGGTACGCATGTAGCGTGAGCCTACTGGTACTTGTTGCCTGCAACTGACAAAAGGATCACCTTTGCTGTGCTGCTCGGCAGGGCGGCACCACTAGGTCGGCTGGAATGTTTAGCTCAAGGATCGGCATAGGAGGCATGGGTGGTCGCCGCTGCGCTGTGGCTCTCTTAGTTGCCGCGATGAGGGATCGACAATGTTCAGAACTAGTCACACACATCCTCTGCATATCGCCACGATCGCTGTCGGAGTCAGTGGAGGCGCAGTAGGTGTAACTTTCGCGCCAGGGAAGTTTCAGAAGGCCGCGATGACGGGGCCATGGAGTCGTGACATTGACGTGGATCTTTGCGCGATTCGCCGGTGGGGCGCGGGGTACTTGATCTCCCTGATTGAGCCATGGGAGTTCGATGAGCTTAGGATTGCCGCGCTGCCAAAGCGGGCGATGGCGCAGGGAATCAAATGGTACGGACTTCCAATCGTAGACGGCGCAGCGCCGAACAGTTCTTTCTTGGAGGCATGGCGCGAGCTGGGTCCAGCACTCAGTCGTGAATTGTTGCGCGGAAGCCGCGCAGTTGTTCATTGTAAGGGCGGGCTAGGACGAGCTGGCACCGTAGCGTGCTTGTTGCTTCTAGAAACAGGCACGGCTGCCACAGGTGAGCAGGCCATGAGCATGGTTCGTCAGGTCAGGACGGGTGCGATCGAGACGCGTGAGCAGGAGGACTTCATACGCGCCTGGAGTCCAGGTCCGGGCAGCCAAGCTACAGGCAACTGACACCGTCGACCGGTCGGACTGCGAAAGGCATAGGTTTTGGACCACGGGCGCCTAGGTAGCGCTCTTGCTCGATTCCTTACGTAGGGAGTCCTCGGAAGCCGGCCGGCGCAGCGTCGACAGGATGGTGCACTCAGCTCGCTGTCCGCCGTGACAACTGGCGATTACCCGTTCCAGCTCGTTGGCCATACGTTGCAAGTCTGCCATCCGGGCGCGAATGTCGGACAAGTGGCTGCGGGCCAGACGATCCACATCCACGCACGACAGGCCCTCGTCGCCGGCCAGCTGCAGCAGGCTACGGACCTCTTCCAGGCTGAAACCCAAGTCCCGACCGCGGGCAATGAAGCGCAGGCGCTCAATGTCCGGCAATCCGTAGACCCGGTAACCATTGCCTGATCGTCCCGGCCTCGGGAGCAAGCCGATGCGCTCGTAGTAGCGGATTGTCTCCAGATGGCACCCGCTGGCGGCGGCAGCGTCACTGATTTTCATTCGTAGTAGGCTTGACTCCGTAGTAGCTACGGACTTTACCCTCATGGACCCTGCCATGCCAGCGGACCGCGCCGGCCCGGCTCCCCTGCGATGGAGAAGATCCGATGAGTGATTGCGGCTGCCACCACGAGGCAAAGAACGCGCAGGAACGGCGCGTGCTGTGGATCGCTCTGGCACTGAACGCTGCAATGGCGGTGATTGGCGGCATTGCCGGCTGGATCGCCCATTCCACCGGCTTGCTTGCCGACGCACTGGACATGCTCTCCGACGCCACGGCCTACGCCATTGGGTTGGTCGCTATCGGTCGGACGGCGCGCTTCAAGGCCAACGCTGCTTGGGTTAGCGGTAGCGTGCTGCTGATTCTGGGCGTTGGCGTGCTGGTCGAGGTCGGCCGCCGCGTACTCCACGGGGCTGAACCGGTAAGCGGGTGGATGATCGGTACGGCTCTATTGTCGCTAGTGGTCAATCTCGCGGTCCTTCGCATGCTGGCGCCACTGAAGTCTGGCGAAGTACATCTGCGGGCAACGTGGCTTTTCACCCGAGCCGATGTGGTAGCCAACGTGGGCGTGATCCTGGCTGGCCTACTGGTGTGGTGGCTGGCCAGTCCATATCCAGATTTCGTAATCGGTGCCTTTATCGGCCTCTACGTGATGAAGGAAGCCTTTGAAATATTGGGCGACGCGCGCCGGGCACGCGCCGACGCGCGCAAGACCCCTGCATGACCGCGGGCGGCCAGCTGGGATTTTCCCTGCGCTGATTGCTGCTGGCGAAATTGGCTGTCGGCCGGGATTTGCCTGAAATCGAGGCCGAAACGCGTACAGATGCGTATGAGCATCAGGTCGCGCCCTTTCGACCGCCAATTGCCGGGTGACGCATGTAGGCGCAGGCCGATCCCTGTGATCTCAAGAACCTTCGGAGTACTTCCATGTCTGTGCGATGGGCGGCCTTGGCCGCGTTGCTGTTAACGGGCACAGCAGCGATGCCTGCGGTGGCGGCCGAATTGATGACCTTGGACGATGCCTTTGCACGCGTAGCCCAAACCCATCCGGAGCTGCGTCTGGTCGATGCGCGAGCCACTGTCCTCGCTGCCGAGCGAGATAAGGCGATGCAGCGTCCACCGTGGACGCTCGGTGCCGAGGTCGAAAACGCGCTGGGCACGGGCGCGGCCGGTGGCTTGGACAGCGCCGAGTTGACCTTGAGCCTGAGTTCGGTGCTGGAGCGCGGCGGCAAGCTCGAAGCCCGCCGTACCTTGGCACAAAGCCGGATTGATGCGCTGGCCGTGCAGCGCGAGACCGGGCGCCTGGACTTGCTAGCCGAGACGGCGCAGCGCTATTTGGCTGTCGTTGGTGCCGACCGGCAACGAAGCCTAGCGGACATCGATGTTGGCCAGCGCCAGCGAACCGTGGTCGCCGCCAGGCAGCGCCTGCAGGCCGGCGCCTCACCCGAGTCGGTGCTGCTCACCGCGCAGGCAGCGCTTGCGCGGGCCGAGCTGAAGCGTGATCGGGCCGAGCAACAGCGACTCGCTGCTCGTCAGCATCTGGCTGCTTTGTGGGGCGAACGTACTCCCACCTTCGAAGTGGTCCCGGCCGATCCGATGGCCCTGCCGGCGATCGCCTCCATGCAGACGCTGGCCGATGAGTTGGAACGGACTCCGGAATTGGCGCAGTTTGCCGACGCCCGCCGGATCGCGCAGGCACGCCTGCAGCTGGCGCGTTCAGCGGCCTCACCGGACCTGTCCTGGCAGCTCGGAGTGCGTCGACTACAGGAGACCGATGACACCGCGCTGGTCGCCAGCTTATCCATGCCGCTGGGCAGCCGCAGCCGCGCACAGCCAGAGATTCGAGCCGGCGAAGCCGAGCTGCAGGTCCTGACGATCGAGCGCGAGGCCAAGGGCCTGTCGCTGTACTCCACGCTGGTCGAAGCCCATGGCCGCTACACCGTGGCACAGGCCGAGGTGGCGCGCCTGCACGACGACGTGTTGCCGAAGCTGGCCCGAGCCGAGCAGGCCGCTGAGCGTGCCTATCGTGCTGGGGCGATCAGTTACCTGGAATGGGCACAGTTGCAGTCCGAACGCACCGCCATGGCCCAGCAACAGCTGGACGTCGCCTTGGATGCGCAGCGCGCCCTGATCGAAATTCAACGACTGACCGGCCAGGCGCTTGTCACGCCGCCGGCTGCCGCTTCCACTGGAGAGACCCCATGAATCGCTTTTCCTGGACCGCACTGGGCATGGCTCTGATGCTGGCGGCCTGCAACGCGTCGACCCCCAACGAAGCATCCGAAGGAGGCCACGCCGCTGAGGGCGAAGAGCACGGCGAGCACGAGGAAGCGCCGCTGGAAACCGAGATCTCGGCCAAAGCTGCGCAGGCGGCGGGAATCCAGGTCGCGCCGGCTGGACCCGGTGAGATTGCCGATGAGCATGAGGTGCAGGGGCTGTTGACCCCAATCGATGGGCGCATCGCGCAGGTCACTGCACGCTTCCCCGGACCGGTCCGTTCCGTGCGAGTGGGCGTGGGTGACCAGGTACGCACCGGCCAGGTGCTCGCGACAGTGGAGAGCAACCTCAGCCTGACCAACTACACCGTTACCGCGCCGATCAATGGCGTGGTCATGGCGCGTACGGCCGCCGTGGGCATGTCGGCGCCTGAGGGCGCCCCGCTGTTCGAGGTAGCCGACCTGTCCACGCTGTGGGTGGACCTGCACATCTTCGGCGCCGACGCCCAGCACATCGGTGCCGGCGTGCCGGTGACGGTCACCCGCTTGAGTGATGGCGTCACGGCGCAGACCACATTGGAGCGCGTCCTGCCCGGCACCGCCACTGCCAGCCAAAGCACTATTGCCCGCGCAACCGTAGCTAACACCGATGGGCTGTGGCGGCCGGGTTCAGCGGTCAAGGCGCGGGTCACCGTGGATCGCCAATCGGCGTCGCTGGTGGTTCCGATCACCGCCCTGCAGACCGCACAGGACCAGGACGTTGTCTACGTGCAGCAGGGCGAGACGTACCACACCCGGCCGATCAAGCTGGGGCGCCGTGACGCCGAACGCGCCGAAGTGCTGGAAGGGCTCAAGGCGGGTGAACGAGTGGTGGTGGCCCAAAGCTTCCTGATCAAGGCCGACATCGAAAAATCCACTGTGGAAGAGGAATGAGGCCCGCCATGCTCGAACGCCTCATTGGTCTGTCCATCCGCCACCGCTGGCTGACGCTGGTGCTCACCGCTGCGCTAGTCGCACTGGGCGTGTGGAGCTACCGTCACCTGTCCATTGACGCCACGCCCGACATCACCAACGTCCAGGTCCAGATCAACACCCAGGCCCCGGGTTACTCGCCGCTGGAGGCCGAGCAGCGAGTGACCTTCGCCATTGAAACGGCCATGGCCGGGCTACCAAAGCTGGACTACAGCCGCTCGCTGTCGCGCTACGGACTCTCCCAGGTCACTGTCGTCTTCAAAGACGGCACCGACCTGTACTTTGCCCGCCAGCAGGTCGCCGAAAGGCTACAGCAGATCGCATCTCAGCTGCCCGAAGGGTTGGACCCAGAGATGGGTCCCATCTCTACCGGCCTGGGCGAGATCTTCATGTACACCGTGGAGGCTGAGCCCAACGCCCGCAAGCCCGACGGCACCCCGTATACCGCCACGGACCTGCGCACCCTGCAGGACTGGGTGATCCGGCCGCAGCTGCGCACCACGCCTGGAGTGACCGAGGTCAACACAATCGGTGGCTTTGAGCGGCAGATCCACATCACCCCGGATCCGGCCCAGTTAGTGGCACTGGGCTTTACGCTGAACGATGTGGTCGCAGCGGTCATGCGCAATAACCAGAACATCGGTGCCGGCTACATCGAGCGCAACGGCCAGCAATTTCTGGTCCGCGTGCCCGGCCAGCTGGCCAATCTGGACGCGATTGGGAACATCGTGCTGGACCGGCGCGATGGCGTGCCCATTCGCGTCCGCGACGTCGCTAGCGTAGGCGAAGGCAAGGAGCTGCGCACGGGTGCGGCGACCCAGAATGGCCATGAGGTCGTGGTCGGTACCGCCTTCATGCTGTTCGGCGCAAACAGCCGGGAAGTCTCCCAGGCAGCCGCGGCCAAGCTGGACGCCGCCAACGCCAGCTTGCCCGCTGGCGTGCATGCAAAGGCCGTCTATGACCGCACCGCGCTGGTGGATCGCACCATTGGCACGGTGTCCAAGAACCTGATCGAAGGCGCGCTGCTGGTGGTGGTGGTGCTGTTCCTGCTGCTGGGCAATGTGCGCGCTTCGTTGATCACCGCGGCAGTGATCCCGTTGGCAATGCTGTTCACCATTATCGGCATGGTGCGTGGCAGCGTGTCGGGTAACCTGATGAGCTTGGGCGCCCTGGACTTTGGCCTGATCGTGGATGGGGCGGTGATCATCATCGAGAACTGTCTGCGCCGGTTTGGGGAGGCGCAGCACGCACTGGGCCGCCAGCTCAATGACGAAGAGCGCTTTGATCTGACCGCCTCGGCCACGGCTGAGGTGATTCGCCCCAGTCTGTTTGGTCTAGGCATCATCGCGGCGGTCTACCTGCCGATCTTCGCGCTGTCCGGGGTGGAAGGAAAAATGTTCCACCCGATGGCGATCACGGTGGTCTTGGCCCTGACCGGTGCCATGGTGCTGTCGCTGACCTTCGTACCGGCGGCAATTGCCACCTTCCTGCGCGGCCGTGTGGCCGAGCACGACAACCGCTTGATGCGCTGGTCACGTGCCCGCTACACGCCGCTGCTGGAGTGGGCGCTGCGGCGGCGGGTCGTAGTGCTGACAGGCGCGGCCGTGCTGGTGGTGGGGTGTGGCGTGCTGGCCACCCGGTTGGGCTCGGAGTTCGTGCCGAGCTTGGATGAAGGCGACATCACCTTGCAGCCCATGCGTATCCCCGGCACCAGTCTGGAGCAGTCGGTGGCCATGCAGGAAACGTTGGAGAAGCGCTTGGCCCAGTTCCCGGAGGTGGCCAACATCTTCTCCAAGATCGGCACCGCCGAAGTGGCCACCGACCCGATGCCCCCCTCCATGGCCGATACCTTTCTGATGCTCAAGCCCCGCGACCAATGGCCCGACCCGCGCAAACCCAAGGCCGAGCTGGTGGAAGAGCTGGAGGCGGCGGCCAAGGAGATCCCGGGTAGCAACTACGAGTTCACTCAGCCCATCCAGATGCGCACCAACGAATTGATCTCCGGCGTTCGCTCGGACGTTGCGGTCAAGGTCTACGGCGACAATCTTGACCAGCTGACCCGCCTGGCCAGCCGAGTCGAGCGCGTCATGCGCGGGGTCCCCGGCGCCGAAGACGTCAAGGCCGAGCAGGTTACTGGCCTACCACTGCTCACCATCACGCCAGATCCAGCGGCATTGGCGCGGTATGGATTGAATCCGGGTGACGTGCAGGACACGGTGGCCACCGCCATCGGCGGTAGCGTCGCTGGCCAGCTGATCGAGGGCGACCGCCGATTCGACTTGGTGGTGCGTTTGCCCGAATCGCTGCGGCAAGACCCGGCTGTGCTTGCGGACCTGCCCATTCCACTGCCGGAGAGCACCAGTATCGATGAGTCCAGCCGTGTAGCCGCTGGTGCCAACGGTGGGCCTCGCACTGTTCCACTACGAGAAGTGGCGAAGATACAGGTAGAGCGCGGGCCCAACCAGATCAATCGTGAGAACGGCAAGCGTCGAGTGGTGATCACCGCCAACGTGCGTGAGCGTGATCTTGGCGGATTCGTTGGCGATCTGCGTACCCGCATCGGCCAGGATGTACCGCTTCCAGAGGGGTACTGGATCGATTATGGCGGCACGTTCGAGCAGCTGATCTCGGCCAGCCAGCGCTTGGCGGTAGTTGTCCCGGTCACATTGGCGCTGATCTTCGCCCTGCTGTTCATGGCCTTCGGCTCGGCCAAGGATGCCGCCATCGTGTTCAGTGGCGTTCCCTTGGCATTGACTGGTGGCGTAATCGCCTTGGCTCTACGCGGAATTCCGCTGTCAATCTCTGCGGGCGTAGGCTTCATTGCGCTTTCGGGCGTGGCAGTACTCAATGGCTTGGTCATGATTGCCTTCATCCGCCGACTGCGTGAGCAAGGCGACGCCCTCGAAGATGCTGTCCGGGATGGCGCCCTGGGGCGACTACGACCGGTCTTGATGACTGCCCTGGTGGCTTCCCTTGGTTTCCTGCCGATGGCTTTGAACGTAGGCGCTGGTTCTGAAGTACAGCGGCCGCTGGCCACGGTCGTAATCGGCGGTATCGTGTCCTCGACCGCGCTGACGCTGTTGGTCCTGCCGGTGCTATACCGCTGGCTACATCGCGGCCGCGGCAGCCGTGGCGATGGCGCCATCCAAGATCCTTCAACCTCATGAACGAGATCAATTTGGAAGAGGTCCGGGCAGCGATGTTCACGGACCCGAGCGTGAAAGCAGTAGACGGCCTGCGGCTGGTCCCAGGCCCGGCAACTGGCCGCGCGATTGTGGCCACGATCACTGTCGCTGCCCCCTCGGCGGACCTTGACGTGGTCCACGCTGTGATCGCCCGGGTACTTTTCGATCAATTCGGCATCGAGCAGGCAGTGCTTTCTTTCAACGACCCTGGGCCGGCGCCGCCGCGACCCACGACGGCGCCATTGAAGAAATTGTGATCGCTGCGACTCTCCTGAGTGCCTACGCAGTTATCGTGTAAACGGCAGCCAAATCCAAAGCGCGATGAGCGTGGTCAGCAGGACGGGGGGCGTCAGGATGAGCCCTACCTTCATGTACTGCCCCCACGTAATCCGTTGGCCTTTTCCGGCAAGGACATGCAACCACAGCAGGGTCGCTAGCGACCCAATTGGGGTCAGCTTGGGACCAAGGTCGTTGCCCACGACGTTGGCGTAGATCATCAGCTCGCGAGTGGCCGTCGATACGTTCGCCCCATCGATAGCAAGCGCACCGACCAGTGTCGCAGGCATATTGTTCATAATGGAAGCGAGAGCAGCGACCGCAAAGCCCGTACCAATCGTTGCCACGAAGCTACCCTGCGTTGCCAACCACTCTAGGATTGCACTCGCCGCGTCAGTCAGCCAGGCATTACCCAGTCCGTAGACGACTAGATACATGCCGATCGAGAACAGCACGATCTGCCAGGGTGCGTCACACAGGATCTTGGTCACAGCCATTGTGGCGCCCCGGCCTCCAGTCGCCCAGCGGCCTGCAATACCCATCAGCACTAGTGCAGCTGCACCCGTCACCAAAGCAATAGGAACGCCGAGCGGCCCGGTTACGAAGTACGCAATCAGTAGCAGTACTAGAAGAGGCAGCGCTGCGCGAAAAACTGCCACGTCGCGTATCGCGTCGCGGGGCGCTTCTAGATCCTGGACTGGATACCTACTGGGGATGTCGCGCCGGAACCAGAGCCATAGGACGATCAAAGTAGCTCCGACCGATACCAGGTTCACCGGCACCATGATCGCGGCGTAGCGCCCAAAGGACACGTCAAAGAAGTTCGCTGTAACGATGTTGACCAAGTTGGAGACAATGAGCGGAAGGCTGGCGGTATCGGCGATAAATCCGCAGGCGACCGTAAATGCCAGCGCGCCGGCAGGCGGGAAATTCAAGCGCAACAGG
The DNA here is from genome assembly GCF_056481625.1 of Stenotrophomonas sp. 86156_Sma. Classification (NCBI taxonomy): domain Bacteria; kingdom Pseudomonadati; phylum Pseudomonadota; class Gammaproteobacteria; order Lysobacterales; family Lysobacteraceae; genus Stenotrophomonas; species Stenotrophomonas sp. 86156_Sma. Next base: position 4,728,465 of record NZ_CM151157.1, on the reverse strand, counting down.
ATCGCAAGAACAATCGGAGTCAGCAGAAGAGCCGCGCCGTCGTTGGCAAACACTGCAGCAATTGCAGCTCCCAGCAGGACAATGAGCGGAAAAAGCTTCCGACCATTGCCGCCGCCCCAACGGGCCACATGCAGGGCGGCCCACGCGAAGAAACCGGCTGCGTCGAGAATGAGAGAGATGATGATAAGAGCGACGAAGGTGAACGTTGCATCCCAGACAATTCCCCACACCGTTCCAACATCGTTCCACCCGACAACCCCAGTGGCCAAAGCAACGGCGGCACCGGCGAGTGCCGACCAGCCTATGCCAAGCCCGCGAGGTTGCCAGATCACGAAAACAAGAGTGACGATAAAAATCGCGAGAGCAAGCATGTAACCCACCGTTGGAAGTCAGATAGAGCGCTGATTGACGCGCTTGGAAAGCTCATCGGCGCTCTCAACGCGCTCGGAATAGCGATCAACGAGGTAGGCTGCGCGTCCTCGTACGAGCCAGGTGAACTTCACTAGCTCCTCGCATACGTCAACGACACGCTGGTAGTAGGCCGATGGCTTCATGCGCCCGGCCTCATCGAACTCCTGGAAGGCTTTGGCCACGGATGACTGGTTCGGGATGGTGACCATTCGCATCCATCGGCCAAGTACACGTAGCTGGTTTACTGCATTGAAGCTCTGCGAGCCGCCGGAAACCTGCATGACGGCCAGAGTCTTGCCCTGTGTCGGTCGCTTGGCACCGTCGGCCAGGGGTATCCAATCGATCTGAGCCTTCATAATGGCGGTCATGGCGCCGTGACGCTCAGGGCTGACCCAGACCATGCCCTCGGACCAGTACGCGAGCTCGCGAAGTTCGCTCACCTTATGATGATCGGGAGACGCGCCGTCGGGCAATGGCAAGTCGTGCGGATCGAAGATACGCACATCGCAGCCGTACCAGCGTAGAAGCCGACCGACCTCCTCTGCGAGCAGGCGGGAAAAGGAGCGTTCACGCAGTGAGCCGTAGAGGATGAGCATCCGCGGTGGATGGATCGGGTCGCCAAGCCCGATGAGGGCGTCTACGTCGATCGGCGCAAGTTGTGTGGGGTCGATGTTTGGCAGATCTGCCGCAATGCGATCAATCACGGTGACGTCCCGGTTGTAACGATCTCGCCATCTTCCTTGGTAAAGGAAGACACGGGGTTCGCCAGCAGTGCGAGCACTTTCTCAGACGGTCGGCACAATGCAACGCCACGGTCGGAGACCACGATTGGACGGTTGATGAGAATGGGATGAGCCATCATCGCGTCCACCAGCTGGTCGTCGGTGAGGCCAGGGTTGTCCAGGCCCAACTCCTCGTATGGCGTTCCCTTCTTGCGCAGGAGGTCGCGAGGCGTGATGCCCATTGCGGCAATTAGTTCGACAAGTCTCTCGCGCGTCGGCGGTGACTGCAGGTACTCGATGACCTGCGGGTCTTCGCCCGACTGGCGCATCATTTCCAGAACGTTTCTGGACGTGCCGCAGGCCGGATTATGATAGATCGTTAGTGTCATGATGGATCCCTCAAGCAATGTCTGGTCGGGAGAACGAAGTGCCTTCGAGCTGGCCAATTGCGCAGACTTGCGCTGTCAATGCTGCTCGAGACAGCGTATGGAGTGGCAGCGCGACGAAGGCTCGGATGCGGTTTTCCAGGTACATCAGCGCCTTTCGGAAGGCGGCGCGTTGCCACATTTCCCCGTGAGCTTCGCGGATGGGATCCTCGATACCCCAATGCCCCGTCAATGGTCGCCCGGGCCACAGTGGGCACGCCTCGCCAGCAGCGTGGTCGCAGACAGTGAAGACAAAATCCATGCGGGGGGCACTTGCCGCGGCAAACTCCTCCCATGCTTTGGACCGCAGGCCTTCGACCGGGTAGTTGGCCTCGTGCAGCGTCTCAATCGCCAGCGGGTGGACCTCGCCCTTGGGGTGACTGCCGGCAGAGAACGCGTTGAAACGGCCATCGCCAATACTCCGCAGGGCGCTTTCCGCCAGTATCGATCGCGCAGAATTGCCCGTGCATAGGAACAGGACGTTGAAGGGCTGAATAAGGCTCATCCGCAGGTCTCCGAGGTACATGGGCGGGCGAGTTTGAAGAGGTCACCGCAAATCTCGGGAGTCCCGGAGCAGCAGTCCTCAGTCAGAAACGCGAGCAGTTGGCGCATGTGCTCATAGCTAGCGGCGTACAGCACGCGCCGCCCGTCTCGCCACGAGCGCAGCAGGCCAGCTCGCTCCAAGGTCGAGAGGTGAAAGCTCATGCGTGGTGGCGCGATCGCGAGAGCTTCCGCAATTTCGCCGGAGGGCATGCCATCCGGGCCAGCACGAACCAGCATCCTGAATGCAGCTAGGCGATCAGACTGGGCGAGCGCAGAGAGTGCGAGGACGGCGGAATCATCTTTCATGTCTAAATCCTACAACTATTCTTGTAGGATGCAAGTGTCTGGCCGGCGATCCCATCTCCGGACGTACCTGTCCGGAATCGAGGTCTGCTGCGTGTCCTGCGAGCTACCGCTCCGCTAAGGCGTTTAGGATTGAGGCGTATAGAGCTGGTGGCCCAGAAGCGCGCACGTGCCGTTATACACAAACGCCACACTCTGCCTCGCCCGGGTAAAGGCCACGTAATACTTAGGTGGCGCCGTTATGCGTGACGCATCTGCAGTGCGCAGGTACTGCGTCAAAGGCCCATTAGGGAAGATGAGGACCCGGCTGTAGGTGCGTCCCTTGGACTGACCGAAGTTCATCGCTGGTAGGCCGTCGCACGCCTGCCGTCGGTCATGCCGCAGCACGGTCGGGGCAAATTCCTGCATGTACGCAGTGACATGCTCGGGCGCGACAAGGTAGATGCCATCGTGACCGGTCAACTGATCATTGCCTGATTGGGTCCGGGGCATCTGCGGATAGAGCGCGTCGGCCAGATCACACAGGGCCTGCACGCATCGCAAACTCGTGAGGCGGTGATCGATCTGGCACAGGCCTTGCGACTCCCAAAGCTGGAATAACGTCGCCAAGTTCGGTCCGCGGAACTGGCTGTACCGAGGCGCGTAGTTGGTGGCGTAGGTCGCTTGGCGCGTGTCGCCCACTAGCGTAACGCCGATCGGGCTCTTCAACAGGCGCTCAATAAGATCTAGGTCGTAGCCAGCCAAGTCCTGCACTTCATCAACGTACACTTCGTCGTACATGTTCGCCAAGCGCGAGATGACCTGACCTTGAGTGAGCTCATCGCACCGAACGGCGAAATCGGAAGCCCGATCCGAATACATCCGGTCGCCTGACAGGTAGTGGCGGCCTACATGCGAGCGGGGTGCCCGGTTGTTCGTCCGTCCTTCAACAAACAGAATCGATTCGACCCTTGGCTCGCGGCACAATGCCGCCTGATAGGGTCGAATGCACTCGCGTAACAGAAATCCGTACCAGCTATACAACGTGACATTCGCAGGCACCGCGCCGGTTGGGGCCTCGAATGAGCGTCGGATCTCTTCGAGATTCTCCAAGGTATAGGTGAGCATAGCGACGCGGCGCTGTGGCCGCTCCAATGCCTGGCGAACCAGCAAGGTAGTCTTGCCAGAGCCGGCTGCCGAAAGCAGTACTCGGTTAGGCGATAGCACGCTGGACATAGTCCGGGAAAGTGATCGAATGGGGGCTGTTGAAAATGGCTAGGGCCGTATCGGTCTTGTGACCTTTCATGTACTTGAGCAACGCCACCTCGTCGGCGAATGACTTGACCAGCACGGTGTTCAGCTCGTCCAATGAGTTGGCTTTAATGAGTTGCTCTTCCAACGATGGGGCGCTCTCGTCAGAATCGTAGTAGATGGCATTGGGGAAGTCGGCATATCGCTCTTGCACCAGCGCGATATCACCATCGTTGTCGGTGACGACTCTGGCCTGAATACGCAGGCGCTCCGCAATCTGCAAGAAGCGTTTAAACGCCAGTGATTTGACCGAGATGATGTCCACGCCGCGCGCCAATGGCGCTACGCCGTGGTGATCAAAGTAGGCACGTTGCACGATCAGCTCGTCGGACGGGCCCTCCACCAGAATTGCCTGCTTGGCCAGAATCAGTCGCAACGTGTCATGACCAGGAAGCTTCATGAAGTAATCGTGCGTATCATGCGGCAACTGATCCAGTTTCATCTGGTCTTGGGCGCTGAACAGGATCACGTTGTCCACGCCCAGCTTGTTCAGAACGAAGCTGCTGTGGGTTGCGATGACCACCTGCTGCGTCGTGGAGAGCGCTGAAATCTTGTCAATCAGCTGGCTCATGCCAGAGAACGAGAGGTGGTTCTCCGGCTCTTCGATTAGCAGTACATGCGCCGACCCTGCAGCATGCATAGCCAGCTTCATCTTTACTGCGCTTTGCTCACCCTTGCCAGCTTGGGTGAAAGGAAGCTCATCCAGGTACGGTGACAAGCTTGTTTCCCACGTTGAGCGCGGTGAAGAGTCCACGCCAACCGTCAGTGCTTTGTGACTGATGTCTCCTGTGTGCTGAGTGAGATAAGCATTAATGGCGGCCACGTCGTCCTCTTCCGAGAAGCTTTGCCGCATGCGGCGAAAACTCAAAGATAGCGAAACGCGCTGCGCTGGGGTAAGCGCCTGTTCGATGATGCTGGCGATATAGCGATCGGCTCCGGACAGTGTCTTGATACCGTGGGTGTCGATGATAGTTGAATCGAACGGGATGGTACGAGCGGTGACGCCGTTGTTGGCAAAGGAGTACCAGCGCACCGTGTAGTATTCCACTGGGAGGCTGGTCGCGCCCTGGTGTTGCTGCAGGTAGGCGTTGAATTCCTCGCGATAGTCGTCGCTAAGCTCGACCAGCAATCGGACGCCTGCACTGTCTAGACCTAATGAGTTGTTGGTGCCGCGCAAGGACGCCAGCGCGGGATCGTTCCCCAAATAGGCTTCAATGGAGATCCTGGGCGGTGACGCAGGCGTTCCTGCGCGCAGAGCCGCTAAGTACTCCCTCACCGTTGGCTGGTGAAAAAGATAGGGTGTGAGCTCGTAGGTGAGGTTGCGACCATACAGCTGCCCAGTTATTACTGCGTGGATCGCTTCCAGCAAGGTGGACTTTCCCACCTCGTTGTCACCAACCACAAGGTTCATGTGCGCATTGAGCTGCAGATTGAGGTGACGAAAAGACTTGAAGTTATCGATAACAATACGTTCGATCGGCATGCTCCATCCCCCAGTGGACTATCCTGTCTCTACAGAACTTTACGCGGCTCTTAAGAACGATGCCAACTGGACTGGATTTGGAAAGAATTTGTTCTGGACAGGCCTGGCGGGCACAGAAGGTAAGCCATCAAAGACTGCTAAATGAACAGGATCCATCGTCTTCGTTCGTCTCACGTATCGGCTATGCGGTTTGGTGGTTGTGACGAGGTGGTGGTTATAGTCCCGACTTTCTTAGCGGTGCTCGGTCACAGACTGCTGGACGTCGTCGGAGCTGTCAGGGAGGCGGCGATTCCCTGGGCCTCTAGATAGTCACGAACAGTGGCAAGGTCGTTGAGTTGACCAGAGCACATGAAGGCCAAGGCCGGGGTCCCCTTGAATGGTGCTGCGCTGTTGGGGCGTCGTAGCCAGCTGTCAGCTTGCTGCTGATCAGGGAAGAGGATGTGCAGTGCCTGGTATATGCCGAGCGCATAGCTGATTCGCTCGAGTGTTTCTGGCCAAAGGCCGTCAGTCACTCCCGCCTCTAGCTGTGCACAAGCAACGTCGATGGGCCTACCCAGGATTGCCGACTGCTCATGAGCGCTTAGTTTCCAAACTTCTGCCATCTTCGTAAACGCGCGCAGAGCAGGTCCTTCCAGGCTGGTGGCGTCACTGGCGATTGGGTAGATCATCCCTCTGGCCTGGGGGAGCAGATGAGTCATGCTACTCCCGTTTCACTCACCGCACCCTCAGCGATGCGCCGATTGAATAAATAGTTGGCCCACATAGGCGGGCGATGCTCATGTCATCTCGACCGTTCGGTGCGAGGGAGGCCTAACAGCCTCGCTTCGGTCGACGGTCTGGCAGCCGACTGCCTGCCGGCCGCACGTCTGCATTCTATTTCAACGACACGTGGTGGCTGGTAGTGAACAACGTGGTGTGACCCCTTCAGGACCTATAAACAATGAAGGGGACAACAGTGACTACTGGGCCTCTATGCCCTGCCGCAATAAGCCTTATAGGGAAGGCGCCGGCGATGGATTTCACGGCGTCATTGGGCTTGGAAGGGGAAATCCATCACAAATGATCCGAGCAGCTCCGCACCGCGACGCTGGGCATTAGCCTGCAACGTTGGATAGATGGCTGGTTCGTCGTGATCAAGACGACGTTAGCTGTAGAGGTGATGCATCTGTTGTGCGGTAGTTCATCAGCGATGCTGGCAGTCATCTCATGCTGTATGACCACTCTAAATGAGCAGTCATTTTTCTATCTATATGAAACAAAAGGAAAAAATGTCTTAAATGATACGGGCCGCAGGCACTAGTGAGATCAGTTGGAACCGCGCGGGATACTGCACGCTGCGCGCCGCGCGGGCGATGCGGATGTGGCCGGATTCCAGCGGCTCGCGCAGGGTTTCCAGCGCGCTGCGGTTCCACTCTGGAAGTTCATCGAGGAAGAGGACTCCATGGTGGGCCAGCGAGATTTCACCGGGGCAGGGCGGATTGCCGCCACCCACCAGCGCCGCCGCGCTGGCGCTGTGATGTGGTGCCCGAAAGGGCCGTTGCCGCCAGCGCCGCGGATCCAGCCCCTCACCACTCACCGAGGCAATCGCCGCCAGCTGCAGCGCCTCGGCTTCCTCGGTGTCTGGCAGCAGGCTGGGCAGGCGCGAAGCCAACAGCGTCTTGCCGCAGCCAGGGCTACCGATCAGCAACAGATGGTGCCCACCCGCAGCGGCGACCTCCAATGCACGCCGCGCATGCGCCTGCCCGCGCACGTCGGCCAGATCCGGCAGCGGTAATGGCGTCGTGTCCACGCGTTCCACGGGCGGCAGCAGGCGCGGATTGCCCAATCCGGCGCAGCACTCCAGCAGGGTACGGGCCACCCGCACATCGGCGTGCTCGGCCAGAGCAGCTTCTGCGGCATTGCCCGGCGGCACCACCAGGATGCGTCCGGCTTCGGCCGCCGCAATCGCCGCCGGCAGCGCGCCGGCCACCGGCCGCAGTTCACCGGTCAGGCCAAGCTCGCCCAGGAATTCGTACTGCAGCAGCGACTGCGGATCGACCTGGCCGCTGGCCGCCAGAATGCCCAGCGCGATGGCTAGGTCGTAGCGGCCGCCCTCCTTGGGCAGGTCGGCAGGCGCCAAGTTCAGAGTGATGCGGCGCTGCGGAAAGTCGAAGCGTGCGCAGAGCAGGGCGGCACGGACGCGCTCGCGAGATTCGCGCACGCTGGTTTCGGCCAAGCCCACGATCTGAGTGACAGGAAGGCCGCCAGAGAGATGCACTTCCACCCGCACCAGCGGGGCGTCGACCCCGGCGCGGGCACGGCTGTGGACCAGCGCCAGGCTCATGTGTGGGTTCCTGCAGAAAGACGCTTGATGGTGCGGCAGGTGCTCCGCGTGGGATATCGGGGATTTTGGGCCGAGCGGCTAGGGGGATTCTGGTCAAGGGTTGCCCGGCGTCTTGAATAGACATCGCGGTTCAGCGGCCCCCGGGTCTTTGACGCGTCCAAACCGCACCTGGATCCAGTACGGCCTGCTTAACTGAGGGTATCCCGGTGATAAGCGATGGCGGGTTCGCGCGGGCGGCAGCATTGCGACGCGCATTTTCATCGCCTCCTTGCTAGAGTCGTGACAAAGCCGCGACCAAGGAGGGCATGACCAGATGCTTCACGAGAACAACGCACTTGGGCTGTTCCTGTATGCCTGGGGCTACAAAGACGCTGAGGTTGGTCGGGTCGGCGCGCGGTTGCTTGCAACAGCACAATCTTTCCTTGACCACCTCATCGGTGATTTGATCGGTCAGGGAGAGGAAGGTCGATGGTTTCTGATGGAGTTCAAGCGTGAAAGGCGCGGGTTCTTCGAGGAGGCCCATAAGAAGCCGGCTCGAAAAAATCTGATGGATGCACTATGGGCCAATCATGATCTCGCCGAGCTGTCTGCCTATGCGCACTTTGCGTGCTGGTTACAAGGTGACGACATTACAATCCAACAGTACGTGGTGGCCACTGACGATGCTCGAGTAGACGGTTATCCGCCCCACAGGATGCCCTTTGTCAGGGGCTCACTGGGCTTTGTCCGGGCGTACGAGTATCTCACCGAAGCCGATTCGACTCCTTTCCCGCACAGATCCGAAGACCTTTTCTCGCACGGAACAGGTGTAACCGGCGAGGGCATGCGGAAGTATCTGGCGGCGGTGCTTGCCGCGCACGATCACAACGTGGACCCCGGCGTAGAAGTCAACGCACTGTTGGGCTTTACTCCGAGCTCGGGTAAGCCCGTCGTCTTGGTGCCCACAAACTTTGGCGGCCTTCTAGAGGCTTTTGAGCGTGCCCTGCGGACTTCAGCTGCGGCTACAGGACATGAGCTTTCGAAGAGTCAGGCATCCGAGTCAAGTGAGGGTTAGACCGCAGCCCGTGCCAGCGGCGCGGTGAGCAAGGTTACGGAGGCGAGGGAATCCAAGTTCAGCATCATGCACAGGCGCCCTGTGGGTATCTACCTCGGATTGCTGGCAAAGTGGCTAAGGGAGTTCTGGCCAGTGACTGATGGCAGCGTCCAGATTCGCAATCCGCAACAGTCTGCTTGCCTAGCGTGTCTTACTCGCCCCCAAGCAGACACCGCTGCTCATCAGGCACCAACCCATTGAAGCGCCCAAACCGCGCCTCAACCCACGAAGGTCCCGCGCTTTCCACCAGCAACCGCCCCTGGCTTTGATGCAGATCCAGCCAGCGCTCGAAGCTGGTGCGCAGACGCTCGATGTCCGGCGCCCGCCACCGTGCATCGGCGGGCATGCGGATCAGCACGCGCGAGGGCGCGTTCTCCACGTCCAGCACCAGAACGCCCTTGCAGCGGATTTCGAAGGACGTTGCCCCAGCATGGCGCGCGTGCAGTTCAAAGCCCTCCTGGGCCTTCGCGGTCACGAAGCCGCGCGCATCACTGTGCAGCAGGCGGTAATCGGCCGGCTGCAGCTTCTGGTAGGCCCACACCTGATCGCCCGCGGGCTCGGGCCACTCCACCCACAAGGCGCCGATCACCGCGATGCACACCACCGCAGCGGCCAAGCCGTGCATCTTCATTCGTCACCCCGCACACAGGCAGAAAACTCCGCGCCGTAAGCGCGCTCAGTCCTTGGGTCGCATCCGCTCGTGGATGAAGGCGGTCAGCGCGAGATCGGCCATCACCAGCCCCTCCATCACCCGGTCGCCCACGTACTGTTCGGGCTCGCCGTTCTGGCGCGTGCGCTCGGCCGCCAGCAGGATCTCCTGCACGATGCGCTGGCCGGTGAGCGCGCAGTCGGCGTCGGACAACTGCATCTGCCGGCTGCGTAGATGGTGCCGCTCGGGCCAGGGCTGGCCGTCGGCCGCGGCGCCCGCGCCGATGGCGTGCAGGATGGCGATGAGGCTGTTGGGGTCCAGCGCGGGCGCGGGCGCGGGTGACGGCGCTTCCTGGATCGGGCGCGGGGGCGGGGAGTGCGGTGTGGTCATGGCGGGCTCCGTGCATGCAGGCGGACGCCGCCACCGATAAAGGTGGCGGGCAGAGCGTGGCTCGAAAACCGGGCTATTAGGAAGAAACCGGCGGGCACAAGGCCCCCACGCCCCGCCCGCCATAGCTGGCAGACGGAATGCCAGCCGACACCACGCAAGGTGATGCCGGCTGGCAAGTGCAAACAACATCCTAATAGCTCGGGTTTTCGAGGCCCGGCCACCCGTTTTCGGTGGCGATACCAGAGTTGCCTGACGTAGTTGGGAATGCCAAGGGGGAGGGGGCAATGCCGCCAAAACCCGAGACGCTTTTGGCATTGTCGCATAGCGAGGAAAGCGGCGAGAGCCTTGGCGTGCTTGGCGCAGCGGCACTTCTGGAACGGAGTCCTCAGAACCTTCGGCCAGAGATGCCAGGCGCGGCAAATGCGACAGCACTCGCCCATTGGGCATGTGTGATCGCTCATGCAACCGAACCGCTGCGACACCGGCTGGATGGTTTAAATGACTTCCTGCCTATTGAACCTACCGAGTGCCGCGCGCAATCTGACTACCGCTGTAGTCACGCGGGGCTGCACTGCCCGCAGCAGGACGGTCTTGTAGCGTTTGAACGGATTTCACCCACTGGCGCAGGCCAATACAAGGATCACTGTACGTGTTACGCCGCAATCGACTTCTTCTGTCTGCGGGTCTGGTCCCGCTTCCGTGGTTCCTGTTCTGGACCAGCGTTGCCGCCGTGTTTGCGCCGGGCTACAACCCGCTTGCACAGCACGCCAGCGAACTGCTGCAGGCACCAACGATTGCAAGCATCTGCGCCAGGATTGCCCCCATCGGCTGCGGCGTGGGCTTCGTGGCGTTTGCCATCGGGGTATGGCGGGAGTCCGGCCGCCGGATTGCCGTAGGCGCGATCTGTTGGATGATCTTTGGCATCTCCATGCTGACCAACGGTCTCTGGCCCATGGGCCATCCGATGCACGGCTTCTATACCATCGGCATCGCAAACATCATTGCACCGGCGATGTCGCACATCGAACTGAGTGCGTGGTCTGCCAACCGAAGGGCGTACGCCGTGACCGCTGTGGTGAGCATCGGGGGCATCGTCTATCTCTGGTTGAACGTGGTGGGAGCGGATCCGGATGGGTTCAGGGGGCTGACACAGCGCCTGTTCTCGTCGATCAACTCGCTGTGGCCGTTTCTGGTTGCGTTGTACTTGGTGCGCAGGGGTTCAAGCGTGCTGACGGCGCAGCCGGCGCGTTGATGGAACGGCATGCAGGCACATGGACGACTACTGAGCGTGCGGAGTTGAGATGAGGATGAGGATTTTCCGTCGCCAGCTGATCTACATTCAGGTGCACCAGGACCATTTTATTGCGCGCTTGGTCGGTGGAGACAGGACCATCCGTCGCCAGTGTCACGCCCTTGGCAATCGCGCGGGCCCGATCAAGGACTTTTCGAGTATCCGGCCCCTGCTCAAGGCGATCTTCTCGGAACTCCTGCCTGGGTTCTCTCTCGTCAAGCCGTGGGGGATTCTGCACTTTGATCCGGTTGAGTACCCGGTCACGAAGGAAGAACTGGCCGGGTTCCAGAAGGCTGCCATGCGAAGTGGTGTTAGCTTCTGTTTTCTCTCCACGTGGGAGCAGCGGCATGAAGACAAGGATCTGTTGGAGATGTTCAAGTAGTGCCGGCCCGATACTTCGTTCCAGGCCAGGCAAATTCGTGGTTGGGTCTGTTCGAGGCATTGCGAGAGTCCGCTCTTGGCCGGAAGCTGACATTAACCTGGTCGTAAGGTAATGAACCACCACGCTTCACAACGCTGCCTGGGAACCCGGATTGATGCCCGTCTCTCGGCTGGCCTGACGAACGAAGTTCGAATGATAAGCCTCGGGGCTGTTGAAGGGTGGCAGGAGCACCTCCTTTGGCGGGGGTGAGTGCCAACGGAGGTACTTGATGGTGCCCATGTTATCGATTCCGAAAACGGTTTCGTCGATCTACATCGATGGATTCGTGTTCGCAGAACACCCTTGGGTTCGACAGGCAAGTCATGTTCTTGCCCGCGGGTCTAGGAAGGAATCTCGTCAAAACGTGCCGACCAGTCCGCTGTGCCAAGCACAGCGCGACATTTGTCCGAATGCAGGTGCGCTCGGAAACTGAAAATGTCCCTAACCAAGTACACGGAGCGTTTCAATGCACAATCGAATTGCAGGAAAGGCACTTTCCTCCCTCACGCTGATCATCGCGGGCACTGCGGCGACGTCGGCCGCTCCAGTTCATTCGCAGGTGAACACTGCAGAAGCAGGGTTGAATGCCCTGACGGCGATTGACCTGGATGTACTTCGCAGCAGCGAATTCTCCGCTCACCAGGACGGGGTTCTGGTTGCCCACAACCATTCGGACTCGCTTGACGTGTGTCATCCTCACCACGATACGGGCGTTGACACTCGCAATCTGACGGACGTCGCAATCCCGTCGGACTCTCGATTTGACGTCTGAGCCAGATTCCCGGCCGTGTCCTGTTAGTTCTCTGAAGAGATCGTTGGCCCAGGTCCATGAGACCCCGCGTGCCAGCTGCACGTACTAGATATACGTCTCTGCGCTTTCCATCAGCGCCAGGAGGTGAAGCAGGAAAGACATCGGAAGGTGTTTTGAAAGCTCCACCATCCTGGCCTCAAGGCTCGAGCGTGTGCCAACGGTCTCACCGGTGCGCTTCATCTGCTCGCCGGCTACAAGCCAGGACACGCTCACATTCATGATGCGGGCCATGCCCTGCAGATGGTCGATCGTAGGGGAGAAACTCTCCTCTCGTTCCCAGTGTCCGACGGTAGCGCGGTTGACGCTCAGCGCCTTGGCCAAGTCGGTCTGCGACAAACCGCTGCTGATCCGGGCAAAGCGGATCCGGGCAGAGAGCGTGTCGAATTCCATATCCATATAGAGCCCCTGACTCGCGACGCGACCCTGGTGAGGAGGTTGGCTTAGAGTCTGCTCAATTGTCACCCCAGAGTCAAACAAGGTTCATCAACCACGAAAATGAGCAGTCGCATTATGCTGTGCTGTGCACGACACAGCGTAACGTTTGCGTGAATGCAATGTGTCTGCCTGTAATCGATGTCCGCAGTGCGGATTCGTACTGCACTGCGGGGAGCTTGTTTTTCCAACCGATTACATGGAGTGTTTCAATGAGCAATCGAATCGCAGCAAAGGCCCTCTCGTCTCTTACGCTGATAATTGCGGGCACCGCAGCAGCGTCGGCGGCACCGGCTCACTCGCAGGTGACCTCTGCGGGTGCTGAACTGAAGGCCCTGACGTCCATCGAGGCTGATCTGGACCTGCTTCGCAACAGCGAGTTCTCCACTGCCCAGGAACAGATGCTGGCAGACGGCCACCATTCGGACTCGATCGGGTCCCACCACCATCACGAGGCCACCAAGAAGGAAATGGCATCCGTCGCTGCCATCTCCAACTCGCGATTCGACGTCTGAGCTCGCCCACCCGATCAAAAGGAACTGGAAATGAAAGACAACCGAAGCACGGCCAAAACTCTTTCTGCGCTCACCATGCTGGTAATCGGCAGTGCGGCCGTCGGTGGGGCTGTCGCATCGCCGATTTCTGGCGCCCAGCTGGAGCCGGCAATTGAAAGCGCAACGTCGTTGACCGTCGTCAATGACCTGTCGATGGACGAGTTCGAGAAGGTCGCCACGGACAATCGTCTGGAGGCCTTGGTTGCCGGGGGGCATCACGACGACTCCTTCGGCTCGCACCACCACCATGAAGCGGCCATCGAGAAACAGACCGCGATGTCTGCCGATCGCTTCAACGTCTGAGGCCGGAAGCAGGCGAGCCGGCGGCCTGTTGCCGCTGGTGGTCACCTGCACGCAGACGCAATGGTGATTCGAGCTGCTGTGCTCTGCACAGCAGCTCGATTGCGGGTCTGCCCATCATGTGGCAGTAATCCTCATTACAAGTCGGTGCCGGACAGTCGTAGGTGGCAAGGACGGCGAGCACTGCATGGAGCAGAAAAGTGAATGCGATTACCCAGTTGCAAACTCCCGACGTGAGCAGCCCGGCCTGCTTGATGGAGATCGCGGATACGACGGAGCATATGGAGGCCGTCGTCGAGGGGATTCTGTGGTCAAGACTGCGCAGGATGAAAGCGCGACTTCAGGAAGTGCTTGCCGATCCGCGGTACGGGACGACGGCTCGTGCCATGCATCAGATGTACCAGTCAATCGGGTCCGATCGCCAGGCTCGCGTACTGCTGAGTTCCGAATTCTGCGAGCAGTATCTGTGCCTGGAGTCCGCGCGGAAGGACAGGCTGGAGGCCGGAGCTGACGAGCAGGAGAGGGCAGAGGAACAGGCCCGCGCGCTTGGCGCGCTGCACGACATAATCGCTCGGGAGAAGTCGATCGCCGAGCTGGCGCAGGGGCGGACCGGCAGATATCTGAGAGAGGCGCGGCAGTGGCAGCTCTACAGCCCGGTTGGAGACTGCGTTGCGGAAAAGGATGCCACGGGCGTGTGGACCCTTCGGCAGTTGCCGAAGCTGGGTGACTGTATCGCGCTGGACCTCGAGAGCCCGCCAGCGCGGCACCATGAGCCGCGTTCTGGGGTGCTGAGCCAACCGTGCCTGCCGCTGACCGATGCGGAGCGTGAGCATGTCTCGCGAAAGCTGGCAGAGGCGCTGGCGGCGATTGATCGGTCAGAACCCATGTACGGCCTTCTCATCCGCAACTTCGTCCGGCGGATCACCGTGCGCAAGTCGGCAGAAGTCACGTCCGATGAAGCCGGCCGCTACGGCTCCGAGCATGTGCCGAGGCAGCCGGGTTCCATTCGGCTGCTGAACACGCATAACCCTGAGCTTCTGGTTGAGGCGTGCATGGAGAGCATCATGCATGAAAGCACGCACAACTATCTGGCCGCGTGGGAGCTTGCCAACGGGTTCTTCGTTGCCAATGACTACCAGCACCGTGTCGTGTCTCCGTGGTCCGGCAATCCCATTCCCAACTCCTCCTACATCCACGCGGTCTTCGTCTATTACGTGTGTCATCGCCTGCTCAAGCGTCATCTTGAGATTTCTCCGGGCCTGGGTGAAGCCGCCAAGCGCCACGTCCAGCGCAGGTTGGCCGTCTGCGCCGCCGGCTTCCTGATCGAGCAGGATCTGAGCGGTCGGTTGATGACCAAGGACGCCATCAATGGCGAGGTCGGGCAGATGATCGATCAGATGCAGGCCGAGATGAAGCGTCAGTATCGATACGGGGAGTGGCAGCAATGAGCAGAACAGTCGTCATCTACGCGGATCACCTTGACCCGGTCGCGCTGCGGGCGCTGGCCACGGGTGTCCCCGCCATACACATTGATGAGCTGATACCAGTAATGGAGGGTCAACCCTGGCCTGAGGTTCTCCGGCTGAGCCCAGGTGCGCATCTTGAGAGTCTGTTCCGCGGAACCAAAGTGGTGAACCGGGTCTTCTCTCTGGAAGGAACGCAGGTCGAACGGTTCTTGGCCGAGCACGGAGTGGACGCCCGCTGGTTCCATATCCGCCTGCAGCCGCTTCTGGCGCTGGGGGTGAGCCTCTGTCACGACACCGGCACGCGCGGCGTATCCCGGTGTCTGGCCCCGCTGAATGTGCAGTGGTTTGAACTCGAACGCGCTCTTCCCGAGGCGAATACGCCTGACTTCGCCTATAGCTTTGGCTACGAAGAACCAGACCTGTCCCGCATCGAGGACCCCATGCAGAAGTCGGTCTGGTCGCTTTTTGACTGGCGACAGGAACGGCAGCTTGATGACGAAGAGCGCCGCAGGCATCAGTTCCACGTGTCCAGGCCGAAGGGCGTCCCCGTGATCGCCTGGTTCCTTGGGCGGGACTACAACGGAATCCACTTTCCCCGTGGAAGCGTTGAGGTCGATGATGCTGTGTGCGGGCAGCTGACGCGAGCAGCTGCACAGGCCTTCCGTGCCGAAGCAGGAGAGATGCTCCTGTACGTGACGGACGAGGCAGTCACCTTCCACGCATTCTCGCCCTACCTTCGTTCCGTCGCCGTCGATACCGCTGTGCAGGATGCATTGGACGCGTGGTTGCTTACCGGCGGCGCCGGGGGTGTGAATGCTGCTTGAGAAGCTGAGCTCGCTGCGCGAGTCCATGGGCTGGGTCTACGGAAGCGAGGACCTGTGCGTACTGTTGTACAGCCTGGTCAAGCGGACCCGCCCGCGCATCGTCGTCGAACTGGGCACCGGCTTTGGCGTCACTGCGGCCTGGATGGCCGGTGCATTGCGGGAGAACGGCAGCGGTGTCATTCACACCTACGATAATGGCTCGCACTTCTCCAGTGAGCCAGGCATCAGGTTTGTCGAGGGCCTGCAGGGGCCGCTTGCCGATTCACTGCGGGAGATGGGGCAGGACTATCCCGCTTTCCTGCAGCACGTATTCCAGTGGGCCGGAGTCGAGAATCACGTTGTCGCCAATTGGCAGGAGATCGGCTTTGCCGAGATTGCCCAGGCCCCCGCCTTTGACGGCGGAATAGATATGGTCTTCTCCGACTTCAACCACTCCCAGGACAGCATCCAAGCCTTGCTGGCGGCGTTTCTGCCGCGCATGGCGGAAAGCGCTTCGATCTTCATCGACAGTGCCTCCACCCAGCGGCTCAGCTACCTGACCCTGGAGGCCGTTGTGGACGCCCTGAATCAGAATAAGATACCCAGGGCGTTCATCAAGGATCGCAGCGAGCAGGACATTGACGCGCTGCTGCGTATGGTCCAACGCTCGCGCTTCCGGCTGATGCATCTGCTGGAAGCCTGCGATAGGGCGCAGAACAGCACGGCGTGGATCTCGATTGAACCGGTGGACGTGATTCCGACTGCGGCCACCTTCCTGCATTAGAGAGATGTATATGTTCGGCTATTACTTTGCGCTGGCCCGCACCAGGCTTATGGAAACCAAGGGGATGAGCGCAGCGCTGATCCTGGCGCTGGGGTTGGGCATCGGCGCAAGCATGACAATGCTGACTGTCGTGCGGACAATGACGTGGGATCCACTGCCGGGGCGGAGCGAGCATCTCTATCACCCCTTCATTGACGCGCTTCCCACGTCCTACGACGTCAGGCCGGGCATGGACCCGCGCGTGGCTCTCACCTGGGTGGATGCGCAGAACCTGCTTCGGCAGGCCCCCGCCTCCCATCAGACCGCACTGGCGTCTGCCCGTCTGCTGGTGGATGCGCAGCGCAGCGTGCAGATTCCATTCTTCACGCAAGGGCAGTATGTCACTGCAGATGCGTTCGCCATGTTTGGCATTCCCATGGCGCAGGGCAGGGCCTGGACGCGTGAAGATGATGCTGCCCACGCCCGGGTTGTCGTGCTGGGCCAGGATCTGGCTGCTCGTCTGGGCAGTGAAGGCCTGGTGGGAGCCACCGTCCGGCTTGGCGGCCAGGCATTCAGGGTGGTCGGTGTCGCCGGTCCGTGGAGCCCGCGCCCCCGGTTCTATACGGACCTTCAGCAGGATGTCTTCAAGGGGCGCGAAGACTTCTTCATCCCGATTGGTGTTGCAGCGGAAATGCAGATGGCGGTGTCCAGCAGCGTCTTCTCATGGAGCAGTGACAAGCCCCTCAATCGCCTGCAGGACGCCCGCACATCATGGGTCCAGTTCTGGGCCGAGTTGCCTGACGCGGCCAGTGTCGAGCAGTACGAGCGCTTCCTGGGCAACTACGCACGTACACAGCAGCAGGCCGGAAGGTTTGACAGGACAACCACGCCGCGCATGGTGTCCTTGAGGGACTTCCTGGTCGAGCATCGCATCATCCCCAACGAGGTAAAGCTGCAGTTGGCGCTGTGCCTGGGCTTCCTGATCGTTTGCCTGCTGAACATGAGTGCCCTGATCTTCGCCCGCTTCATCCGCCGTTCCCATGAGATATCGATCCGTCGGGCGCTGGGTGCGCGCCGGCAGGACGTCATCTATCAGCTCTGCACCGAAGCACTGATCATCGGCGGCCTGGGCGGCGCGGTAGGGCTGATCGTTGCAGAGGCCGGCCTCTACCTTGTGCGGATGCAGCCGGAAGACTACGCCTCGCTGGCCAACATGGATCTGAGCATGGCCGCTCTCACCGTGGGCCTGGCGTGTGTCTCCAGTGTCATCGCTGCGTTCTTCCCTGCGCTGCGCGCTACCTCAGGCCGTCTGGCCATGCAGATCAAGGCGTCAGAATGAGCATTGCAGAAGTCCCCCTTATCGTCCGCGCGCTCACCCGCAACCGCTTCATCGCGTCCATTCTCCTGGTGCAGGTGCTGGTTGCCACGGCGTGCGTGACGAACCTTGCGTTTCTGCTGTCCGAGCGGCTGGGAACCCTCACCTACAAGACGGGCCTGGAAGAGGCGAACCTGGGCGTCATCGAGACCGAATACCTGGGGCCTGCAGCAGCCAACCCTGCAGCCTCGATCAGGACCGACCTGGAGGCCATCCGCCAGCAACCAGGCGTCGAACAGGTAATCGCAGCAGAGTCACTTCCGCTTGCCCAGCACAATTGGTCGGCCGGGTTCACCAACAAGCCGCTTAAAGGCAATGACATTTCCGGCATCGTAGAGGCCGAACCGACTGTCTATACGGCATCGTCGCCTGCCGCCAAGGTGCTGGGCCTGACCCTTGTTGCCGGCCGTGACCTGTCTGCGGGAGCATTCGTGCCGATGGAGGCCAGCGCCGACTATGCCGGGCTCTACAAGGCGAGCGAGGCCGTTGTGTCGCAGGCACTGGCGGACAAGCTGTTTCCGGAGGGCGGCGCCGTCGGCAAGTTCCTGTATGCCGACGCGCAGCATCCCATTCAGGTGGTCGGCGTGGTCAAGACGCTTTCCCGACCTGTCCTGAAGACCGATGCAGACAATGACATGTCACTCATTCTGCCGCTGATTCCGGACGGGCCTCGCGTGATGTTTGCCATCCGTGCCGCGGATGGGCGAGTGGCGGACGTGATTGCGTCCAGTGAGGCCGCGCTGTCGCAACGCGATGCGAACCGCACCATCGCCCGCAGCACCTCATTCCGCGAGCTGCGCGCCGACTACTTCCGCCACGATCAGACCATGGCGATCATGTTCCTGAGCTCCGGGTTGGCGCTGTTGGTGGTAACCGCAACGGGCGTGTATGGACTGGCCAGCTTCTGGGTCCGCAAGCGGTATCGGCAGATCGGTATCCGGCGCGCACTGGGCGCCCGCAAATCCGACATCCTGCGGTACTTCCTGGTGGAGAACCTGATTCTCACCGCTACCGGCTCTGTTGTCGGCACCGCACTGGCCATCGGCCTGAACATGGCCGTGGCCCGGTACTACGAGGTAGCCAGGATCGAGACGCCATTTCTCGCGATTGGCGTGCTGACCGTACTTCTGTTGGGCCAGGCCGCAGCCTATGTTCCGGCCCGACGAGCAGCCAAAGAAGCGCCGGTGGCGATCCTGCGCAGCGCCTGACCCGGACGGGTCTGTCATCCGGCCAGTGCTCGCGCCAAAGCACCGTTCCTTACGGCTACGCGATGGCGACTCGGAGGAGTTGCGATAGACAAGGCGTATAACAGGGCAGTGGAAGAAAGGAGTAACCGGCAATGCGATGCATTCGGGTACTAACCCTCCTCTCGCTCATCCTGGGTCTGCTGGGGTGCAGGGACGAGGTGGAGAGTTCAACGTATCCCATGGGTCAGAGTGGAAAGACCTGCACTGCCGACAAGGGCTTTGATCGCCACCCACCTGAAGTGGTTGTTGCCGAGCTTTCCAGACGGGCGTTGGATAGTCGCAGGTTGACTCATAAAACAGTCTGCGGCTCGGTCACCAGTTGGGAGATCCTTCCCGCGGGGGCTTCGATCAATCAGATACCTCCGCCAGATGTTTATGTAAGCGTCCGGCTGAGGGAGGACGGCTCCGTTTCCGCTAGTACGGACCGCCCATGATGTCGGCGCTGCCCCTGATGCTCGAGCATCAGGCCAGGATCACAGGGCGGTAGGATTGCTACGTGTGGTGCCGGGTTCGTCGAGTACCCGGAGAGGTCAGCCTCTGGCCGGAAGCGAATCTGATCGATGACGGCGTCGCAATTCGTTTAATGCGACGGAGCCCAATTTGATGATCTGCGGAGGGTAGACAGAGAACGCTTGATGGCGCGACGGGCACTCCGCGGGCTGACGTTGTGAGTCGCTGGCGAAGTGGCTAGAGGGATTACGACCAAGGGCGGCCCGCGGTCCTCAACAAACAACGCTGCTCATCAGGCACGTACTCATTGAAGCGTCGAAACAGCGCTTCGATCCACGAGGTTCCTGCACTCTCCACCAGCAACCCGTCCTGGCTCTGGTGGTAGTCCCACCATCGCTCGAAACTGAGACGCAGGCGTTCGATATCCGGCGCCCGCGTAAGTGCATCTGCGGACATCCGGATCAGCACGCGCGAGGGCGCATTCTCCACGTCCATCACCAGCACGCCCTTGCACCGGATCTCGAAGGACGTCGCTCCGGCATGGCGCGCGTGCAGTTCAAAGCCCTCGTATGCCTTCGCGGTAACGAAGCCGAGCGCATCACTGCGCAGCTGGCGGTAATCGGCCGGCCGCAGCTTCTGGTAGGCCCACACCTGATCGCCCGCTGGCTCGGGCCACTCCAACCACATCGCGCCGATCACCGCGATGCACACCGCTGCAGCGGCAAGGCCGTGCATCTTCATTCGTCACCCCGCACACAGGCAGAAAACTCCGCGCAATAAGCGCGCTCAGTCCTTGGGTCGCATTCGCTCGTGGATGTAGGCGGTCAGCGCCAGATCGGCCATCACCAGCCCCTCCATCACCCGGTCGCCCACGTACTGCTCGGGCTCACCGTTCTGGCGCGTGCGCTCGGCCGCCAGCAGGATCTCCTGCACGATGCGTTGGCCGGTGAGCGCGCAGTCGGCGTCGGACAACGCCATTTGCCGGCTGCGCAGGTGATGGCGCTCGGGCCAGGGCTGGCCGTCGGCCGCAGCGCCCGCGCCGATGGCGTGCAGGATGGCGATGAGGCTGTTCGGGTCCAGGGCCGGAAGTGTGGCGTGGTCATGACGGGCTCCGTGCAAGCAGGCGGAAGCCGCCACCGATAAAGGTGGCGGGCAGAGCGTGGCTCGAAAACCGGATGTTGGGAACCGGCGGGTACAAGACCCCCACGCCCCGCCCGCCATAGCCGGCAGACGGATTGCCAGCCGGCACCACGCGCGGTGGTGCCGGCTGGCAAGCGCAAACTACTTCCCAACAAAACGGGCTTTCGAGTCCCGACCACCGATGCACGGTGGCGCAGTAACGATTACCTGCTGTTGTTCGGAATGCCAACGGGTAGGGGTCAATGCCGCCAAAACCCGAGACGCTTTTGGCATTGTCGCATAGCACCGGAAGCGGCGAGAGCCTTGGCGTGCTAGGCGGAACGGCACTTCTGTAACGGAGTCGTCAGAACCTTCCGCCAGAGATGCAAGGCGCGGCAAATGCGACAGCATCGGGCCGACGGCAATGTGTGATCGCCAAGGCGAAGGAACCGGTGCGACGGCCGCTGATGGGCCGCGTACTTCGCCTCCAAGGATGAGTGACTTTCTGCCTATTGACCCTGTAGGACGTCACGCAGAATCTGACTACTGCTGTAGTCACCCGGAACTGTCCTGCGCGGAGCAGGAAGGATCTGCGGCGTTTGAACGGATTCCACCCACTGGCGCAGGCCAAAACAAGGATCACTGCACGTGTTACGCCGCAATCGACTTCTTCTGTCTGCGGGTCTGGTCCCGCTTCCGTGGTTCCTGTTCTGGACCAGCGTTGCCGCCGTGTTCGCGCCGGGCTACAACCCGCTTGTACAGCACGCCAGCGAGCTGCTGCAGGCGCCAACGATCGCAAGCGTTTGCGGCAGGGTTGCCGCCATCGGCTCCGGCGTGGGCTTCGTGGCGTTCTCCATCGGGGTGTGGCGGGAGTCCGGTCGCCGGATTGCCGTAGGCGCGATCTGCTGGATGATCTTTGGCGTCTCCATGCTGACCAACGGGCTCTGGCCCATGGGCCATCCGATGCACGGCTTCTACACCATTGGTATCGCAAACATCATTGCACCTGCGATGTCGCACATCGAGATGAGCGCGTGGTCTGCCAACCGAAGGGCGTACGCCGTGACCGCTTTGGTGAGCATTGCGAGCATCGTCTACCTCTGGTTGAACCTGGTCGGCGCGGATCCGGAGGGCTTCAGAGGGCTGACCCAGCGCCTGTTCTCTTCGATCAACTCGCTGTGGCCATTCCTGGTGGCGTTGTATCTGCTGCGCAGGGATTCCAACGAGCTGAAGACGCACCTCGAGCACTGATGGGCACACATGCGGGTTGATGTGTTCAATTGGTGGCCGGCCCACTACTTCTGACTGGATGAAGGACCTCTCGTGATGAAACTTCCAGCCCGCTTCTGGGTGCATCTTTTCAGCCATCTGGGGTTCGTCGGGATCCTGGCCGGGCTGTTGGCCGGCTGGGTGGGGACGTTCTTCGAGGCCCTTGCCGGTCATTCCGATGCCGCAACCGACGCCGCCCGGGTGAGCGGCGTTGGAACGCTGTTCGGGTTCTGCATGCTTGCCCTGTTGCTGCTGGGAGCGCTGACCGTCTCTGGCGAGCTGTTGGGGCTGATCAGGCCGTACGACCGCAAGGCGCCATATCGGCATGAGGCGCAGGCGATGCATCGGAAGGTGTTGCTGATTGTCGTGGCGGTACTGTCCTGGGCGGGCCTGACTGCGGCGTTCGTCATTGGGTCGATGATGCGCTCCAGCTAGGTGCTGATGGTGGTGCTGGCATCTTCGGATTCCTCGGCAGAAGGAATCGGCGGGTTCGACACGGGAAGCCGGGCGGAGTGGTGATTCATCCGGAATCGGTTGCCCTGACCAGGGACAGCCTGCGGATTGAGGTGATACCGGTGCGGTCGCCGCGATGAGACGACTGGAGGATGAGATGCCGTGTGGCACGATTCGCGGATAAGGGCCACACGAGCGTGTTGATAGGAAGACGCCGACGTGCCCCGTCGGCGTCTTCCTCCATCAATTGATGATCTCCCCACTCCCCGAAGCAACAAACGCCTTCAACTGCCGAACGAATTCCGCGTCGTACAGCTCCCACTCAACAATCTCCCCAACCACCCGCAACGGCTGCGCACTCCGATACGACCGCGTCGGGTTCCCGGGAAACTTCTTGTTGGTCACGTTCGGATCGTCTTCAAACGGCCCGGTCGGCGCCACCACATACACGCGCGGCCGCCCTTCACCGCGGGCCATCTCCGCAGCCAGCCCGGCGCCCTTGGCAATCGTGGTGAAGTAGATGTGGTTCATCACCACACTGTCGCGATAGTTGGACCTGAAGCCCGCGCTCAGCAGTTCGCCCACCGCCAGATCAGCGCGGGTGCCGTGATAGAACGGCCCGGCAACCTGGTCGCAGGTGTCATGCGAAACGGGTGTCCATTCGGTGTCCTGCGCCATCGCTGCTGCCCCTGCTTGTCCTGCCGGATCGACAGACCGGCGAGTCTAGGGCGCCCGGTGGGCCTTGCTGCAAGGCCCCATCCGGGAAATAATCTGTAAACGGGAGGCGCGGTGCGCCTCCTTTTTTCATTCTGCGGCGCCGCGCCCTTCCAGCTCGCGCACGGCCGTTTCCAGCGCGTCCAGCTTTTCGCGGGTCTTCAACAACACGGCGCGCTGCACTTCGAATTCCTCGCGGGTGACCAGGTCGAGCTTGGCCAGGCCGGCCTGCAGCGCGCTCTTGAAGGTGGCCTGCAGTTCCTCGCGCGATTCGCGCAGGCCCGGCGGCACCAGGTCGCTGAGGCGACGGGCGAGGTCATCGATGTGGTTCAGGTCGATCATGGGGTGCTCCGTGGGGGTGGGCCCGTGCATCCGGCGCGGGCAGGCCATTCGGGCACAAGGATACTGCTGGCACCCATCGCCCGGACAGGCGGCAGCGGCTTCGCACGGGCCGCGTTCAGGCGCTATCCTCCACGCCGGAAGACAGGAGATAGACGATGAAGATGGTCATGGCGGTGATCAAGCCGTTCAAGCTCGACGACGTGCGCGAAGCGCTGGCCGAGCGTGGGGTCACCGGGATCACGGTGACGGAAGTGAAGGGCTTTGGTCGCCAGAAGGGCCATACCGAGCTGTACCGCGGCGCGGAGTATGTGGTCGATTTCCTGCCGAAGGTGAAGCTGGAAGTGGCGGTGACCGATGACCAGGTTGAGGCCGTGGTTGAGGCCATCGTGAAGGCGGCCGGCACCGGCAAGATTGGTGACGGCAAGGTGTTCGTGTACGACCTGGGCAGTGTGGTGCGTATTCGTACCGGTGAACTGGACGCGGACGCGTTGTAAGCCGTTCGGCGGGATGTTGTAGAGCCGAGCCGATGCTCGGCTTGCTCTTTGTAGAGTCGAGCTTGCTCGACTGCTCTGCGCTTCAGTCGAGCAAGCTCGACTCTACAAAGAGCGGTAAAGCGGTCGAGCAAGCTCGACCCCTACCAAAGCAAAGCATCTACCGGCGCTTGGCCCACTTGTAGAACCGCTTCCAGCCCTGCCGCACGGCGGCCACCCAACCCGGGTCGGCCACCAGTGCGGCCTGCGCGGCACTCGGCGCCTGGCCGGTCACGCGCTGGCGGATCTTCAGCAGGTTCTTCATGTCGCTGCGGCGCATCTGGCGGCTCAGCGGGTTGCGGCGGAGCCAACGCGGGGCCCGCCAGGCCGAGGTGAAGTCCAGCAGCACCGGTACGCCGCTGCTGACCACCACGTTGGTGCCATGCAGGTCGTTGTGGGTGATGCCGGCGGCGTGCAGGCGGCTGAGCGCGTGCTGCAGCTGCTCGAACACTTCATTGCCCACGGCCTGCGCGGTGCTCAGGGTCTGGCCGGGAATGAACTCCATGCCCAGCGCCAGGCCACCGAGGGTGCCGAGCAGTGCAGGGGCATGCTTCCAGCCGCCGAGGCGCTGCAGCATGCGGGCTTCACGGCGCACCATCAGCCGGGCGATCAGCGAAACGGGAGTGCCGCGGTAGCGGGAATAGTCCTTGATGACCGCCTCGCGCCCGTCCAGGCAGGTACGGTAGACGTCGGGGGCCAGGAAGCGTTCGCCGCGCTTGAGCAGCAGCGGGGTGGCGGCGTCATCGCCGCAGGAGGAGGGGGGGGAGCAGGAAGATACATGTCGGGGTCTCGGACGACCCGGTGGGTGGCGCAAAGCGTCAAGCGAACCGGTGTTACAGGGAGTTACTAAGTTTTCGTTAATTTTAGTACTCGCCAGTTCGCTATTCCACGATTTGTCGGAGAAATGTCGGGGTCGTGGCTGGAACAGTTCGTCGCGCCCAATCGGACAATTCTGTCTCACTTGGCCGGTGGTTCTTTCAGAATCAATAGGTTGCATTTCGCTCTGCCTCGTTCATCCGCGGCCCGCTGAACGTCACGCACGTCCAGCTTGACCCCGACGCACGGCCTGCCGACCATAAGCTGTTAATTCGCGACATCGGCGGCCGCCCCTTCCTGGCACGTCCCCGTCCCCTGCCGCGGTCCCCACCGGTGCTGGCCGCCAGGCCGTGCATCGCCCTGATTCCCGTTCCGGCTGCGGCTGGAGGAAAGTGTTTTGATCATCAAAATCGTCATTGCAGCGCTGTTCGTCGCCTGCGTGCTGTACATCCACTTCCGTGGCAAGGTCCGCGCGCGCTGGTCGCGCCAGCTGCTGGACCACTCCAGTTTCATGGCCCCGATCAACGTGGTCATGTACATGTTCTCGAAGGTGCCGACCACGCCGTTCCTGGACCCGGCCAAGGAATTCCCGCAGCTGGAGCCGCTGCGCCAGAACTGGCAGATGATCCGCGATGAGGCGCTGGCGCTGCGCGATGCGCAGAAGATCGCCGCCTCCAGCACGTTCAACGATGCCGGCTTCAACTCGTTCTTCCGCCGTGGCTGGAAGCGCTTCTACCTGAAGTGGTACGGCCCGTCGCACCCGTCGGCGAAGGCGATGTGTCCCAAGACCACCGCGCTGCTGGAGTCGCTGCCGGATGTGCGCGCGGCGATGTTCGCGCAGCTGCCGTCGGGCAGCGAACTGCGCCCGCACCGCGACCCGTTCGCCGGTTCGCTGCGCCTGCACCTGGGCTTGGCCACGCCCAACAACGACGGCTGCTACATCGAAGTGGACGGCATCAAGAAGAGCTGGCGCGACGGCGAGTGGATGATGTTCGACGAGACCTACATCCACCACGCGCACAACGAGACGCCGGATGATCGCGTGATCCTGTTCTGCGACATCGCCCGCCCGCTGCGCTTCGGCCTGCCGGGCCTGTTCAACCGCGCGGTGGCGGCCACGCTGCTGGCCGGTGGTGCCTCGCCGAACCTGCCGGGTGACCCGACCGGTGGCGTCAACAAGGCCTTCGGCAGCGTCTACAAGGTGCGCCTGAAGGCCAAGGCACTGCGTGAGCGCAGCGTGGTGGCGTATCAGGTCATCAAGTGGGGCCTGGTGGTGGCGGTGATTGCGGGTATCTGGGCGCTTTGATCGTTACATGCGGTTGCCGGCCAGCGGCCGGCACTACCGGAACATGAAAAAACCCGCGCTGTCGCCAGCGCGGGTTTTTCTTTTGCAATGGTAGGTGCCAACCTTGGTTGGCACGCTTTCCGATCAGCCCTTCAGCGCCGCCTGCACGAACGGCGGGGTCACCAGCACGCCGGTGTGCAGCGCGGCGGTGTAGTACAGGGTGTTGAAGGTCTTGGCGGCCGAGTCGGCCTGGCGGAAGTCGAAGCTGCTGTCGCCCTTGCGCGCCATGGTCACGCTCCACCAGCCGGTGGGGTAGCACGGCTGCGGGAACGGCAGGGTCTTGAACGAGCCGAAGCCGGCCTTGCCCATCTCGGTGCGCATTTCGTTGATCAGGTCCAGCTGCATCAGCGGCGACTCGGACTGCTGCACCAGAATGCCGTCGTCCTTCAGGGCCTTGAAGCAGCTCTCGTAGAAGGCCTTGTTGAACAGGCCTTCGCCCGGGCCGACCGGGTCGGTCGAATCGACGATCACCACGTCCACGCTGCCCGCCGGGCAGTTGGCCATGTAGGCCACGCCGTCGTCGAACAGCAGCTCGGCGCGGGCGTCGTCGTTCGAGTCGCACAGTTCCGGGAAGTGCTTGCGCGCCATCACCGTGACCTGCTCGTCGATATCGCACTGGGTCACGCTCTCCACGCCGGTGTGCTTGAGCACTTCGCGCAGGGTGCCGCAGTCGCCGCCACCGATGATCACGACGCGCTTGGGCGCGGCGTGGGTGAACAGCACCGGGTGGCTGATCATCTCGTGATAGAAGAAGTTGTCCTTGCTGGTCAGCATGATGGCCCCGTCGATGGTCATCAGGTTGCCCCAGTCGGTGGTCTGGAAGATCTCGATCTTCTGGAACGGCGACTGCACCTCGTCCAGCTTGCCGGTGATGCGGTAGCCGATGGCCGAGCCGGTGCGCTCGAAGTGTTCGATGTACCAGTTGTTGCTGTCAGTCATTGGAAAACAGTCCTGTTCGGAGGGGTGGAGCCGGGCTGGCGGGCGGGGCCGCGTGGCACAGATGCCACATCCGGACGGATCGGCCTGTTCAGGTTGGAACCTGTCACGGGCGCGGGCGCGCATGATAACGAACCTGTGGGCATATAGGCGTTATCATGCCCCCCCCTTTTATTGCCAACAAGGCCGACTGAAATGACCGATTGGTCCCTCGACCAAGCCCGCAAGACCTACTCGATCCCGCATTGGGCGGACGGTTACTTCGACGTGGATCAGGCCGGGCACATGGTGGTGAGACCGACCGGGGCGGACGGCCCGGTGGTGTCGCTGCCCAAGGTGGTCGATGCTGCGCGCGCGGCCGGTGCCAAGCTGCCGCTGCTGGTGCGCTTCCCGGACATCCTCGGCCAGCGCCTGGGCAAGCTGCAGGCGGCCTTCGCCCAGGCCCAGCAGGACTGGGAGTACAGCGGCGGCTACACCGCCGTGTACCCGATCAAGGTCAACCAGACCCGCGGCGTGGCCGGCACCCTGGCCAGCCACCACGGCGAAGGCTTCGGCCTGGAAGCGGGCAGCAAGCCCGAGCTGATGGCCGTGCTGGCGCTGTCGCGCCCGGGTGGGCTGATCGTCTGCAACGGTTACAAGGACCGCGAATACATCCGCCTGGCCCTGATCGGCCGCAAGCTGGGCCTGCAGACCTTCATCGTCATCGAGAAGCCTTCCGAACTGAAGCTGGTGCTGGAAGAGTCCAAGGCGCTGGACGTGAAGCCGGGCCTGGGCGTGCGCATGCGCCTGGCCTCGCTGGGCGCCGGCAAGTGGCAGAACAGCGGTGGCGACAAGGCCAAGTTCGGCCTGTCGCCGCGCCAGCTGCTGGACCTGTGGAAGTCGCTGCGTGACACCGAGTACGCCGACTGCCTGAACCTGCTGCACTTCCACATGGGCTCGCAGATCTCCAACGTGCGCGACATCGCCAACGGCATGCGCGAAGCCACCCGCTACTTCGTGGAGCTGTCGCGCCTGGGCGCGAAGATCACCCACGTCGATGTGGGCGGTGGCCTGGGCGTGGACTATGAAGGCACCCGTTCGCGCAGCTTCTGCTCGATCAACTACGGCCTGCATTCCTACGCCAGCAACATCG
Source organism: Stenotrophomonas sp. 86156_Sma (assembly GCF_056481625.1). Classification (NCBI taxonomy): domain Bacteria; kingdom Pseudomonadati; phylum Pseudomonadota; class Gammaproteobacteria; order Lysobacterales; family Lysobacteraceae; genus Stenotrophomonas; species Stenotrophomonas sp. 86156_Sma. The sequence goes on along the minus strand of NZ_CM151157.1, from coordinate 4,700,264 downwards.
TGCAGCCGCTGGCCAATGCCTGCGAAGAATTCGGCCTGACCCCGCCGCGCATCGTCACCGAGTGCGGCCGCGCGATGACCGCGCACCACGCGGTGCTGATCGCCAACGTGTCGGAAGTGGAAGAGGCGCAGGAAGGCCGCGTGCCGGACCAGCACGACGACGAGCCGGCGGCGATCCGCCACCTGCGCGAGATCCACGACGAGCTGGACGTGCGTCCGGCGGTGGAACTGTTCCAGGAAGCACAGCACTTCCACGCCGAAGGCCTGGCCAGCTACGCGCTGGGCCAGATCGACCTGCCGCAGCGTGCGCGCATCGACGATCTGTTCTACGCCATCGCCCACGGCGTGCGTGCGCGCCTGAGCTATGACGAGAAGAGCCATCGCCCGGTGCTGGATGAACTGAACGAGCGCCTGGTCGACAAGTACTTCGTCAACTTCAGCGTGTTCGAATCGATCCCGGACGTGTGGGCGATCGACCAGGTGTTCCCGATCGTGCCGATCGAGCGCCTGGACGAAACCCCGGACCGTCGCGGCATCATCGCCGACATGACCTGCGACTCGGACGGCATGGTGGAAACCTATGTCGAGAACGAGAGCCTGGACAGCTCGCTGCCGCTGCACAAGATGAAGCCGGGCGAGAGCTACCGCATCGGCTTCTTCATGGTCGGCGCCTACCAGGAAATCCTGGGCGACATCCACAACCTGTTCGGCGATACCGATGCGGTGGAAGTGCTGGCCGATGCCGATGGCTATGCCATCACCCAGCAGCGCCGCGGCGACACCACCGACGTGATGCTGGATTACGTGGGTTACCGCCTGGACGAACTGCGTGCGACCTATGCGCAGCGCGTGGCCGAGGCGCAGCTGTCGCCGGAACGTGCGCAGGAGCTGTCGGAGGCGCTGGAGGCCGGCCTGACCGGTTACACCTACCTGTCCGACGAACCGCTGGTCTGAGGTAAACGGGAACGCCGGGCATGGCCCGGCGCTACCGGTCCCGATGAGCGCGCGCGCGATCTTCCACCTGTTCCTGCATGCCGCCGTGCCAGCCCTGCTGGCATGGCTGTTCTGGCGCAAGCGCTTCGCCTCGGCGTGGCTGCTGATGCTGCTGGGCTGGATCATCGATCTGGACCACCTGCTGGCCGATCCGATCTATGCACCGAACCGCTGCAGCATCGGGTTCCACCCGCTGCACACCGCACCGGCGATTGCGGTCTATGCGGGGCTGTGCGTGCCGAAGAAAACGCGGTTGTTCGGCATCGGCTTGATCATCCACATCGTGCTGGACGCGATTGATTGCTGGTGGATGCATCACCGTTGATGCTGGGTGGATGCCGACCTTGGTCGGCGCCTGCCGGGTGCTCGGCGACCGGTCGGATTGGCGCTTGGTAGAGCCGGCCGCTGGCCGGCTTCCGCAGGGCGTTCCCGGTGATCACGTGGTTGCCGGCCAGCGGCCGGCACTACCCGCCGTTGGGTTGGCCAAGGTCGACACCTACCGGATGCACGGCGAACGGTGTTCCCGGTGACCACGTGGTTGCCGGCCAGCGGCCGGCACTACCCGCCGTCAGGTTGGCCGCCTCACGCCACCGGCAACCACAACGTGGCCCGCAATCCCGGCTGTGCATTTGCCAGTGCCAATCGCCCGCCATAACTGGCAGCGATATCACCCACAATCGCCAACCCCAGCCCACTGCTGCCCTCGCGCTCATCCAGACGCACGCCACGCTGGGTGACCTGTTCCAGCGCGTCTGCAGCCAGCCCGGGGCCGTCGTCGCGTACCTCAATGCGCAACTGCCCTTCGCTGGTGTCTGCAGTGACGTCCACCCGCTGCTTCGCCCACTTGCCAGCGTTGTCCAGCAGATTGCCCAGCATTTCCTCCAGGTCCGCACCGGCACCGGCGAACTGCAGCGCCGGATCGATACCAGCCGCCGTGAACGTGATGCCACGTTCGCCATGCACGCGTGCCATCAGCCGACACATCGCCTGTGCGACTGCCGCCACGTCGGTGCGCTGGCGATGGTCGGCGGCCAACCCTGCGGCCAGGTAACGGTCGACACTGGCCTGCATACGCGCACTCTGCTCGCGTACGGTGGCGCGCCAGTCCGCGCCGTCGCCGTCGGCCTCAGTGGCCAGCACGCTCAGCGGGGTTTTCAGCGCATGCGCCAGATCCTGTGCACTGGTGCGCGCTCGCGCGACCATGCGTTGCTGATGCTCCAGCAGCGCGTTGAGCTCCTCGCCCAGCGGTGCGACCTCCGCACCCAGCCCCTGTGTATCGATGCGCTGCGCGTCGCCGCGCCGCACCCGTTCCAGCTGTGCACCGAGGCGATGCAATGGACGCAATCCGAAGTGCACCTGGCTGGCCAGCACCGCCAGCCACGCCGCGACCAACACACCCAGCGCGATGGCAGTACGCTGGCGGAACGCGGCAACGTCTGCATCCAGCGCGCTGCGATCGGTTGCGACCACGGCCACGAACGGTTCGTTGGCGCGTGGCAGGCGCACCTGCTGCACGCGTGCGCGCAGGGATTGCTGCAGCGGTCCAGCCAGATTGCGGGTGGCCGCTCCCATGGCCGTGGCAGGCAGCGTTTCATCCCACAGCGAGCGCGATTGCAGCAGCACACGGCCATCGGCACCGGCGATCTGCCAGTAAGCACCTGAGAACACGCGCTGGAAGCGTGCGTCATTCGGTTCCTGGCGCAGGCGCAGCTGTCCGTCCGCATCCACTTCGGCCTGCGCCAGCAGGGTCAGCATGTCCTGCTGCAGTTCATGGTCGAAGCGATCGCGCGCGCTGCGCTTGAACAGCTCGCCCAGCAGTGCACTGGCCAGCAGCGAGACCAGCAGCAGGCCGACACCGCCAGCCAGCAGCAGGCGCCGTCGCAGCGAGGGTTGCCGGCTCACGGCGCGGCCAGCCGCCAACCCTGGCCGCGTACGGTCTGGATCAGATCGATGCCGAGCTTGCGGCGCACCCGCCCGAGCAGCACGTCCAGTGCGTTGGAGTCCGGATCGTGGCCGCCATCGAACACCTGTTCGCCCAGGCGGTCGCGGCCGATCACCTGGCCGCTGTGGTGGATGAGGTAACTGAGCAGGCGGAACTCCTGCGGGCTCAGCGACAGCGCCTGCCCATCCAGTTCAAAGCGGCCGGCGTTGACGTCCAGCTGCAGCGGGCCGCAGTGCAGGCGCGGGCTGGCGTGGCCGTGGCTGCGGCGGATCAGGGCGCGCAGGCGCAGCACCAGTTCGTCGGCCTGGAACGGCTTGGTGAGATAGTCATCGGCACCGGCATCGAACCCAGCCAGCTTGTCGTGCCAGCGCCCGCGTGCGGTCAGCACCAGCACCGGAAAGCTGCGGCCGTTGCCGCGCCAGCGCTCGATCACGCTCAGTCCGTCCAGCCCGGGCAGGCCCAGGTCGACGATGGCGGCCTGCAGGTCCTCGATCTGGCCGATCTCCTCGGCCTCGCGCCCGTCGGCAACCACGTGCACCACGTAGCCGGCCTGTTCCAGCAGGGGCACCAGGCGCTGTGCCAGCGCGGCATCGTCTTCGGCCAACAGGATGCGCATCAGTCGTCGAGCTCCGTCTTCAGCAGCTTTCCGCTGCGCGCATCATAGTCCAGCTCCACCACCACGCCGTCGCCGCGCAGGATCTCCACTTCGTAGACGCCATCGTCCAGCTCCACTTCCAGCAGCTGGCCCGGAAAGCGCTTGAGTGCATCGCGGACCACGCTTTCCAGCGGTACGTAGCGGCCCTGCTGCACGGCACGGCGCGCGACCTGCTGCGCCGGGTCCTGTGCCGGTGCGGCGGCGGTCGGGGCGCTGGCCAGGGCCAGCAGCAGGGGCAGGGTGGAGAGCATCGGGGCGCAGGGCGGGCTGTAGGAACAGGCGTGAGTGTGCCGGGGCTGACTAACAGCTGGCTAACAGTGCCGGCTAAGGAGCTGTTAACCACGGGGTGCATTGTGGCGTTGCCGGGATGGTCCGGCCACGAACACGAACACGAACAGGAGAACCCCCATGTTGAAGTCGCTCACCCTCGCCACTGTTGCTCTGCTGGCCATCGCACCGGCCGCACAGGCTGCACCGCTGGGCATGGCCCAGGTCGAACAGACCCTGCGCAAGGCCGGCTACACCCAGATCCATGAGATCGAACGCGATGATGGCCTGTGGGAGGCTGACGTGAGCCGCGCCGATGGCCGCTTCAGCGAGGTCTACGTAGACCCCAAGACCGGCGAGATCTTCGACGAGCACAGCGGCCGCGCGCTGTTGACCACCGAGCAGGTACTGGCACGTGCACAGGCGCATGGCCTGCGCGAAATCCATTCGCTGGAACGCGATGGTGCGACCTGGTCGCTGGAAGCCCGCAATGCCCGCAACCAGAAGGTGGACGTGCGCCTGAGCGGCTATGACGGCCGCATCCTGCACAGCGAGCGCGATGGCTGGCTGGATTGACCTGCTGGTAGTGCCGGCCGCTGGCCGGCACACGGGGAGAAAGCGTGTCGACCAAGGTCGACACCTACCAAGCGTACGCAGCGGTAGCGGCCGACCTTGGTCGGCCCAGGCCCGACGCGGCGCTTACCAGCCAAACGGCGGCGGGTAATCCCAGTAGCCCGGGCCGCGGCCGTAGTAGCCGCCGTACGGGCCGTAGAAGCCCGGGCCCTTGCCTTCGCTCACGTGGATGTTGACGTTGACCCCGTGGGTCTTGCCTTCATCGGTGGTGTAGTTCTTGCTCAGGTTCAGCGTGGCGGCGTTGTAGTGGCTGTTGCCACCGTTCTTGGAATAGCCGATGCCGGTGGTGAAGCTGCCGGACACTTTGACCTTGTCGTCGGTGACGTCGGCGATCTTCGCGTCGTCGTGCACGCGAGGGCCGCTCTTGTCACCGTAGTACGTGCCCGGCGGGTCCTGCTGCAGGGCCGGGTCGTTGAGGTAGCGCATCGGCGCCTGCGGCAGCGTCAGGTCCAGGCCGGCGGCCTGCGGCGCGGTGGCGCCAGCGGCGGACTGGGCCAGCACGGTTCCCGGCAGGGCCAGGCACAGCAGCAGGGTCAGGGGGCGGATCATGACGGCGCTCCAGCGGACAGGTGGCCACGCAACACGCGGCGGTACAGGCCGACGCTAGCAGGGGTTGCTTGAATGATGCCTGTCGGCGCCGGATTGGGGTAGAGCCAGGCCATGCCTGGCTGCAGGTCACAGCCGCCCGAACCCGAACAGCCCTTCCAGCGCATGCCTGCGCCGCTCGATCCGGGCCCGCAGCAGCTGGGCGCCGATCATCGAATAAGTGATGCCGTTGCCGCCGTAGGCCATGGCGAAATGCACCCGTGGCCCCCACTGATCGTGCGGGCCGAAGAAAGGCAGGCCATCGGCGGTTTCGGCGAAGGTGCCGGCCCAGGAGAAGGCGGGCACCGGATCCAGCCGCGGGAACCAGTGCTGGAGCTGTTTCATCAGCTTGTCGGCCTTGCGCTCTACGCGCCTGTGGCGGCGGGCGGGAATGTCGATGGCGTCGTCCAGCCCGCCCACCAGCAGGCGGCGGTCGCCGGTGGCGCGCAGGTAGAGGTACGGGCGTGCGCTCTCCCACACCATCGTGTTGCGCAGCCGGCCCAGCACGTCCGCATCGATCGGGTCGGTGATGAAGGCGTAGCTGCTGCGGTTGCGTGCGACGCGCTGATGCAGCCAGCGTTGGTTGGCATAGCCCATTGCCAGCACCACGTGGCGGGCGTGGATCGTGGCGCCGTCCTCGGTGAGGGCGGTTACCCCGCGCGCGCTGGGCGTGAGCGTGTGCAGTACCGTACGGTCATGCACATTGCCGCCGCGCCGGCGCACGCGTTGCAGCAGCGCATAGGTCAGGCGATAGGGATCGACCCGCGCCGCCTGGCGCGTGAGCAGGGCACCGCCGGCGTCCACGTCGAAGCGCTCCCGCAGTGCCTCCGGGCCCAGCCAGCGGGCATCCAGGCCGATTCCGCGCCGTGCCTCACCTTCGGCCATCAGGCGCGGCACGTCGCGATGGCGGCTGGCCAGGTACAGGCTGTCCATGCGCTGGAAATCAACGTCTTTCAGGCCGCGAGCCACGTCGCCCAGGGCCGGAATCGCCTCGGCACACGCCCGATAGGCAAGCGCGGCGGCGTCCTGACCATGGCGCTGCGCCAGTTCCAGCAGATGGGTATCGATCTCGTACTGCAGCAACGCGGTGCTGGCAGCGGTGCTGCCCCAGCCGATATCGCGCTGCTCGATCACTGCCACGTCGTGGCCATGCCGGGACAGTTCGTCGGCAATCAGCGCACCGGTGATGCCGCCGCCGACCACCAGCACGTCGCAGCGCAGATCCTTTTCCAATGGCGGAAACGCCTGGATCAATCCATTGCGTACCGCCCACCACGGGTAGCCACTCTTGAGGTCCATGCGTCAATTCGCCGGATCGATTTCATGCTCGTCCGCAGGCTGATCTACAAGCAATCGAGCGAACAGGTCGGGAAGGTCACTCGCTACCGGGATGGCGTACTGACGTTCCATGCCAATGAATGGAATCCGCACTACCGGCATTGCTGCGTCCAGTGTGTCGAATCCATAGCCCTCCCCGCCGCCGTCCGAAGCGAACAGGAATATGCCCGGCGCGTATGATTCAACCTCATACTCACGATTGAAGTCGATGACCTCTTCTGCTTCCCAGAAGACAATGTAGTTGTCACCAATAAATCCTTCGCCGCCGTTGTGCGCCCTAAGGAATTCAAGGTAATTCTCGGGAAGTGCCACTCCCACGCGGGCTGACAGACCAGTAATGGCCGACATTTCAGCCGGGCCATTGAGCTGTCCCTCTGTCAGGTGATATTCCATGGCTGCTCTTCCATGTCTCTCGGGGACTGGTTAAACCAGAAGTTTGCCTGCTGCTGATGAGTGTCGCGATGGGGGATAACGTCATTGGCGGAGTCGGTTGGCGTCCACCATTGCCCGTAGATCAGGCCGTGGGACGGCCGGTATGCGGGGTCTGGATCAGTTCGGACAGATCGAAGCCCTGCAGGCGGGCGGCCGCCAGATAATGGTCCTGCACGGTAGCGTCCAGCTGCGGTTCGCGGGCCAGCAGCCACAGGTACTTGCGATCCGGGCTGCCGACCAGCGCCACGCTGTAGTCCGGAGCGACCTGGATCACCCAGTAGTCGCCCTTGGCGAACGGCAACCAGCGCAGGCCCTTGGGCAGGAAGCTCACCTCCAGGCGCGCGCTGTCGTTGTCGACGGCGCAGGCCTCGCCGGTGGCTTCCTCGACCTCGCCGTCCATACGGCAGCGGTTGGTGACGCCGACGTTGCCGTTGTCGAGCAGGGTGTAGTGCGCCGACACGTCGGTGCAGCCTTCCGGCTCGTGGCGCATCGGCAGGCGCGCGATCTCGTACCAAGTGCCCAGGTAGCGGGGCAGTTTGAGGTCGGCGACGGTCTTCAGCGGCGGGTGCTCGGTCATCGGTGGTCGTGGCAGGGGTGGGCCTCCACGATGCCGATGGCCTTGCCATGGGCGGGTGAAGCCGGGGCGATGGCCGTGTCCAGAACGTTCCGTCGCCCCGGCGGAGCGCCCGTTGTCACCGGCGTGGCGGTATCCTGCTGCCAGCGCCGTGTTTTCCTGATCCAACCGAGGTGGAGGTGCCGATGTACCAGGTGATCCTGTTGAAGAGTGAATCCGCGTTCGCACGCGAACAATGGCCGCAGGTCGATGACCTGGTCGACTACGAAGGCGTGGCCTACAGCCTGCGCGCCGGCCCGCGCCAGCCGCTGCCGACCGACCACGACTGGCACCCGGTGGCGGTGTATGCGCCCGATGAGATCACCGAGGAAGAGTTCCAGGACTGGTACGCGCTGCAGCAGCCGGCCGTGGAAGAGCTGCGGCTGAAGTACTGATGCTCGACGTTGCCAGGGCCGCCCATACGCCCTTGACCGCCTCTGCCGTATAGTCGCGCGCAGGCGCGGTGGTCCGCGCGAACCGGTGTGGCTGGCTTGTCTTCTTTCCTGCGATCGATCCGTGCACAGGGCCCTTGGCTGGCCCTGCTGCTGTGCAGCGCCTTCCTGCTGTCCGCGCCGGTGCTGGCACAGGATGATGAGCCCACGCCGAAGCAGCAGCTGGCAGATATCGATGCGAAGCTGAAGGAAGTCGACCGCAAGCGTGGCGATGCCGCGGCCATCGAAACACTGGCCATGCTGTCCGAGGATGCCTCGAAAGCGCGGCGGGATGCCGAGGCGCTGGAAAAGGCGCTGCAGCCGCAAAAGGATCGCCTCGACGAACAGCTGGCGCAGTTGGGCACACCTGCCGAGGGCACCACCGAGCCGCCCGAACTGGCTGCGCAACGGCGCAGCATCAACAAACAACGCGACGGACTGGCCGCGTCGGTAGCGCAGGCCAAGACCAGTGCCGTGCGCGCCCAGCAGCTGGCGACCGACATCGACCAGCAGCGCGCCGCGCAACGTACCGAAGAATTGGGGCAGAAGGTTGCCTCGCCGTTGTCGCCCGCGCTGTGGAGCAAGGTTGCCGAGCGCCTGCCGATCGATATCGCACGCGTCGCGCCGTTGGCCGAGCAGGGGCGCGATACGTTTGTCGCTGGCGTCCGGGCCAATGGCTGGGGCACGCCGTTGCTGGGCCTGGTGGCCGCGCTGGTGATGATGTTCCCGCTGCGGCTGTGGCTGCGCAAGCTGGGGCGGCGCTTTGCGGAGTCCGAGCGCGCGCCGGACGGTCGCCTGCGGCGCTCCGGCCTGGCCATGTGGCTGCTGCTGGTGGGCACGCTGCTGCCCGGCTATGCCGTGGTGGTGCTGATGGCGGCGCTGGATGCCATCAATGCGATTGCGCCGCGCCTGCAGGTGGTGGCCGACGGGCTGGAGACCGCAACGTTCCGCGCTGCGTTCATTGCGGCACTCAGCGCCTGCATGCTGGTTCCCAAGCGGCCGTCGTGGCGGTTGCTGAATCTGGATGACACCGCCGCGCTCAAGCTGCGCAAGTACGCGTGGGGCGCGGCGGCGCTGGCCTGGCTGAGCACGGTGCTGGTCGCCCTCGATCAGGCCACGCGTACCAGCGACGTCACCACGGTGGCGCTGGATGGCCTGATTGCGCTGACTTACCTGGGCCTGATCATGGCGATGCTGGTGACCCTGGCGCGCCTGCATCGCCGGCAGACCGCCGAGGCCGAGGCCAAGCTGGAGGCGCAGGCCGACGGGCAGGGCCCGAGTACGCCGGTGCGCCGCAGCAGCTGGCTGGTGCTGGCGCGCGTGGCGGGCAATGTCGCGGTGGTGGCGGCCATCATCGCCACCCTGCTGGGCTACCTGAACTTCGCCAAATTCGTGAACCAGCAGCTGATCGGCGGCAGCATCGTGGTGCTGGCGGCGACGCTGCTGTTCAAATTCGTCGATGACCTGAGCACGTGGATGCTCAACGCCGACAGCAAAGTGGGCCAGACCATCCTGCTCAGTACCGGCCTGAGCGTGTCGCGGCTGGAGCAGGCCGGCGTGCTGCTGTCGGCGGCGCTGCGTACCGTGGTCGTGCTGCTCACGCTGCTTGCCCTGGTGGCGCCGTTCGGCAACATCGGTGCGGTGGTGGAGCGATTCACTTCACTGTTCACGACCGGATTCGATATCGGTGGCACCAAGCTGGCACCGGCGGGGATCGTGATGGCAGTACTGGCGCTGCTGGCCGGCCTGGCGATCACCCAGCTGGTGCAGCGCTGGCTGACCGACACCTACCTGCCCAAGACCGAACTGGACCTGGGCGCACGCAATTCGGTCAGTACGGTTGCCCGCTACGTCGGCATCATCATCGCGGTGATCTGGGCGTTGAGCGCGATGGGCCTGCAGCTGAGCAAACTGGCACTGCTGGTCAGCGCGCTGTCGGTGGGTATTGGTTTCGGCCTGCAGGTGATCACACAGAACTTCGTCTCCGGCCTGATCCTGCTGGCCGAGCGTCCGGTGAAGATCGGCGACTGGGTGAAGCTGGGCGACCAGGAGGGCGACATCCGCCGCATCAGCCTGCGTTCGACCGAGATCCAGGTAGGCGACAAGTCGACGTTGATCGTGCCCAACTCCGAGTTGGTCACCAAGACCGTGCGCAACATGACGATGGGCAACAACCAGGGTCGCATCCAGATCCAGTTCGCGGTGCCGCCCAGCACCGATGTCGGCAACCTGCGGCAGGCGCTGCTGGATGCGTATACCGCGCACACCAACGTGCTGAAGCAGCCGGCCCCGACGGTCTACATCGACAGCATTGCCGGTGGCCAGATCACCATCAACAGCTTCGCGTACGTGGCCAGCCCGCGGCAGGTGTATGCCACCCGCAGCGATCTGTACTTCAGCCTGCTGCAGATCCTGGCGGAGCGGAACATTCCGCTGTCGACCCCGACCGACATCCACATCACCCGCGATCCGCAGTAGTGCCGGCCGCTGGCCGGCAACCTCAGAAGCAACAGCAACAGCATGCATTCCGTGGGATGGCGGGGTGGGTCCGGTTGCGGGGGGCGCTGCAAGTCCCCCTTCCGGGGCCCGGCCCAGCCGCTGGCGGCTGTGCGTTCGGGCGCTTGCGAAGCAGTGCTTCGCAAGCAAAGCGCCCTCACCCATGTAAGCTCGGTCGCCGCTTGCTCGTGTGCGCAGTCCTGCGCACACGGCAAGACCGGGGTTGGGCGTCCTGCCCAACCCGTCGGGCGCATGCGCCCGACCCATGCGGCTCACGCCCCCGCAACTGGACCCACCCCGCCTTCGACAGATTTCCGCGATCTGTTGGAAATACTCTTGGTTCAGATCCGTTTTCCTCCGGAAAACGGATCTGAACCAAGATTGATTTCGATATCTGACAGAAGTGTCGACCAAGGTCGACACCTACCGACAGCCACAGGAATCTGTCAAAGGTGGGGCGGTGGCGGAGTGCGGGGTGTCAGCCGCATGGGCCCGAGGCATGCCTCGGGCGGGTTGGGCAGGACGCCCAACCCGGGTCTTGCCGTGTGCGCAGGACTGCGCACACGAGCAAGCGGCTGCCAAGCCTACAGGGACGTACTTGCGGCGTCCCCGCACTCCGCCACCGCCCCGCCAAACCACGGAATGCACGCTGTTGCTGTTGCTTCTGAGGTTGCCGGCCAGCGGCCGGCACTACCGCGGGTGCAGGGCGCAGCCCTGCAAAGAACCCTATCCTCGCGGCCGGCTGCGGGATGGCACCAGTGCGAATGTGTCCACCGCCAGCTTCTCGGCGTGGTTCAACCACGCACGGATCTCCAGATCATCCACTTCGTGGTCCAGACCGAAGGACACGTTGATCTTGCCGTTGGCATCGGGCTGCACCCACTGCTGCGCCAGCACCACCTTGCGCTGCGAGGACACCGCCTCGATCCAGAAGCCGCGATCCGGGCGCGTGCTCGCCACCAGCTGCAGCATGTACTGGCCGGCACGGGTACGGCGGCCCTTCTGGGTGATCATGTGCGCCTGGCGCACGCTCGGGCGCGGGCCTTGGAACGCGTCCAGCGGTGCATCCACCGCGATGCCGCCACGCAGGTCGTTGTCGCGGTACAGCTTGATGCCGTTGTCGCGGTTGACCAGCAGGGCGCACCAGTCACCGTCGGCCGAGCCGTCCTCGAACGCGGTGCAGCGGTCGACGTAGGCCAGGGTGTTGTCCGGGTTGGCATCGTCGAACTGGCGCGAGGTGTTCTCCAGGTATACCGACTTCAACCCCCAGTCCTTGTCGTACTCCAGCAGCACCGGCGGCTGCACGTGCTGCAGGCCGACCACCACCTGGTCATCGCCGTCGATCTTCAGCTCGCGGGTCGGTTCGCCCAGCCACAGCGAACGGGCGAAGGCCAGGTACTGTGGGTAATCGCGGCCGCCATCACGCTGGGTGGCCACGCTGGCGCTGGGCGCGCGCTGGGTATCGATCAGTGAACGCCCGAAGCCCATCGTCTTCAGGTTCGGGTCCAGCAGGCTGAGCAGGGTCGCACCCGAATCCAGGGTGGTGCCGGCCTCGGCGCTGAGCTGCTGCGGGGCAATGCCTTCCCCCAGGAACAGCAGCAGGTTCTCACGCTTCTGCCGGGTGAGGATGTGGGTCAGATCGTTGGGCATCGCCAGGTGGTCGGAGGCGATCACGATCAGCGTGTCCTTGCCGTACTGGCTGGCCTGGATGCGCTGCACCAGCTGCGAGATCAGGCGGTCGCTGCACTTGAGCGCATTGAGCATGTTGATGTTGCCGTACTGGCTCTGGTAGCGCTCGCCCTTGCACGACACCGGCAGGTGGCCCGCCGGATGGTGGGTGTCCATGGTCAGCGTGGTGAGCATGAACGGTGAGCCGGCGCGCGAGAGCTGTTCAAAGCGCTGGTAGGCGGTGTCCAGCAGCACGTCGTCGTGCACGCCCCAGGCCGAGTAGTGGATGCGGCCGATCTTCTTCTGCTGCTTGAACCACGCCAGGTCGTGTACTTCATCGAAACCGTGGCTGGCCAGGAACTGGCCCTTGCCGGCGAACTGGCCGTTGGCGCCACCCAGATAGTGGTTGGTGTAGCCCTGCTGCTTCAGGTAGTCGCCCAGGCACACGGCCTTGGGCAGGAAGCTGCCCATGCGGTCCATGCTGTTCTCGTCGCCTTGGGAGGTGGTCAGCGGCACACCGCACATCGACGAGACCAGACCGGCGATGGTCCAGCCGCTGCCTTCAGCCGAGGCCAGGCCGCGCACGTCCAGCGACTTCGTGGCCAGACGGTTGAGATTGGGCATCAGGCCCGGGAACACGTTCTCGTCCAGGTAGGTGCGTTCCAGGCTTTCGCCATAGATCCAGACGATGTTGCGCGGGCGCTGCAGCGGCTGAGTCGGCACCTGGTATTCGGGCGCGATGCGGGCGAAGTCGACCGGGCGCAGCTGCTGGTACAGGCGCTGGCCGTCGCGGGCCAGCGGGCTGATCAGGATCGTGGCCACCCAGACTGCAGTGAAGCCGGCGAACCAGGCACCGCCGTGGCCGGACTGGCGCCAGCGCTTCACCCGTGTGGCGAACAGCGGCAGCAGCGAGACCAGCGCCAGTACGATGAAGCCGGCGATATATCCCTTGAAATCGGAGACACCGGCGCCTTCCATGTCGGCGCCCAGGTGGTACAGGGTGGCGGCATTGAGCCCATCACCGGACAGCTTGTCGATCAGCCACCACGCGCTGAGCATGAGCAGCAGCAGCGAGAACGCACCAGCCTTCCACCACACCCACTTGTCGGACGCGAGGAACAACCAGCACAGCAGCAACAACGACAGCAGCAGTATCCAGAGCATAGGCAGCTTCGGCAGTGACGGGGTGGTGGTGATGGACGTCGTACCGACGCGTGTCCATCCGACCGACGCTGCCACAAGCACATGCACATGACAGGCCGATGACCCGATAGTGCATGCACGAACCTGACTGAAATGTTTGTTGAAATAACACGCGCGCAATCGCGCTCAGAAGGTAAAACGCGCGTGAAAGGGTTCGTTGGATTGCATTAAAAACCGCATGAATACGGCGGTTTTCGCTGATGCGCTAGCGATGCCCGCGTTCTTCGCGTGCCCGCGCACGACGGTCGAACAGCAATGCACTGGTCACGATGCCAAGGCCGAGCACCACGCCGATGAACAGCAGAATCAGCGCAATGAGCGGGTAGCCGAACAGGTGCCAGCCGGTGTCGATCTTCATCATCATCGCCGCAGCCATGATCAATGCGGCACTGATGATGCCGGCAGCCACGCGGTTGGCGATCTTCTGCAGGTTCTCCATCAACCGCGATTCTTCCAGGCCGGTCACCTTCATCTGCAGGCGGTTCTCGGCCAGCAGCGCCATGATGTCCGAAAGTTTGCGCGGCCCATCGCGCAGCAGCTGCTGCAGTTCCATCGCCTCGCTGGCGATGTTGGCGGCCGACAGCGATTTCTTCAGGCGCGCACGCATTACGTGTTGCAGCTGGCGCTCGACGATGCGGCGGGTTTCCAGCTCTGGCGCCAGCAGCCGGCACACGGTTTCCAGGTTGAGCAGGGCCTTGCCCAGCAGGCTCAGTTCCGGCGGCGTGCGCAGGCCGCAGGCGGTGGCGATGCGCACCATGTCCAGCACCACGCGGCCTTCGGAGAAGCTACCGCTGGCGGCGTAGCGCGCGATCAGCTGTCCGGTCTCGCGCAGGTAACGCTCTTCGTCGAAGGCCTCCAGCCGCGTGCTGATGCTGATCAGGTCGTCGGCCACTTCTTCGCCACGACCATCGACCGCGGCGAACAGGATCTTCAGCAGGCGCTCGCGCAGACGCGGCGGCATGTGCGCGACCATGCCCAGGTCGAAGATCGCCAGCCGTCCATCTGGCATCACCCGCAGGTTGCCCGGGTGCGGGTCGGCATGGATCTCGCCATGCACGAAGATCTGGTCCAGGTAGCCGCGGATCAGCGCCGCCGCCAGAGGATCCATCGATTGCTCGGTGCGGCGCACATCGGGAATCGCATCCACGCGCACGCCGGTGGCCAGTTCCATGGTCAGCACGCGCTGGCTGCTGTAGTCCCACAGCGGCTGCGGAATCCACAGGCGGCGGAACGGCTTCAGGTGCCGGCCGAAACGGGCCAGGTTCTCGGCCTCGGCGTGGTAGTCCAGCTCCTGCATCAGGGTCTTGGCGAACTCGTTGAGCCAGTCGCGCAGGCGCACGCGACGGCCCACCTGGGTCAGGTGGTCGGCGGCCAGCGCGAAGCTGCGCAGTGCCTCCAGGTCCGAGCGCAGCTGCGCGGCGACCTCGGGTTTCTGCACCTTCACCGCCACCTGGCGGCCATCGTGCAGCACCGCGCGATGCACCTGCGCGATCGAGGCACAGCCCAGTGGCTCGGGATCGAACGCGGCGAACAGCTTGTTCACCGGCGCGCCCAGCTCCTGTTCGACGATGGCATGGATGCGCTCGACCGGAATCTCGGCCACCTTTTCCTGCATGCGCTCCAGCGCCGTGGCGAACTCCACCGGCACCATGTCCGGGCGGGTGGACAGCATCTGGCCCAGCTTGACGAAGGTCGGCCCCAGCGCCTCCAGGTCGCTGACGAACTGTTCCGGGTTGCCATCGGCGGGGACGTCGGCCTGATTGCTGGCGGCATCCAGGTTCATGCTCGAGAACACGCCCGAATGGCGGTAGCGCATCAGCAGGCGCAGGATCTGGCTGCGCCGGTTCATGCCTTTGACCAGCGGGGGATTGCCATTGGCGGTGGGCGGATTGCTCAAGCGACACTCCCATGCGACGGATACAGGTAGTGCCGGCCGCTGGCCGGCAATGTCCGGATTCCGCAGTGTCGCCGGGGGGCGGTAGGCATGCGGTGAACCCGATCTCTTCCGCAGTCCACGCCGGATCGGTCAGAATCCGCTCACTCCCTCACTTGGACGCCCCATGGCCGGTGCCAGCCTGTTCGCCCTGCTCGACGATATCGCCTCCCTGCTCGACGATGTCTCGGTCCTGACCAAGGTTGCGGCGAAGAAGACCGCCGGTGTGCTCGGCGACGACCTGGCGCTGAACGCGCAGCAGGTCACCGGAGTCAACGCCAACCGCGAACTGCCGGTGGTGTGGGCGGTGGCCAAGGGCTCGCTGGTCAACAAGGTGATCCTGGTACCGGCGGCGCTGGCGATCAGTGCACTGGAGGCCTGGCTGCACAGCCGTGGCTGGAACGTGCCGCTGATCGTGCCATTGATGATGATCGGTGGCGCCTTCCTCTGCTTCGAGGGCGTGGAGAAGCTGGCGCATCGCTTCCTGCATTCGGCTGACAACGATGCCGAGCATCAGGCCGAGCGGCGCAAGGCGCTGGCCGATACCCAGGTGGACATGGTGGCGTGGGAGAAGGACAAGGTAAAAGGCGCGATCCGCACCGACTTCATCCTCTCGGCCGAGATCATCGTGCTGACCCTGGGCGTGGTCGCCACCGCACCGTTCACCAACCAGATCCTGACGCTGAGCGTGGTTGCGCTGGCCATGACCGTGTTCGTCTACGGACTGGTGGCGGGCATCGTCAAGCTCGATGACGTTGGGCTGTACCTGTCGCGCAAGGGCGGTGCCATCGCCGCCTTCGGTCGCGGCCTGGTGGCCTCGGCGCCGTGGCTGATGAAGTTCCTGTCGGTGGCCGGCACCATCGCCATGTTCCTGGTCGGCGGCGGCATCCTGGTGCACAACGTGCCGGCGCTGCACCACGCGGTGCAGGCGCTGGGTGGCGAAGGGCAGTGGGGCTGGCTGATCAGTGCTGCGGCCAACATGGTGGTGGGCATCATCGCCGGTGCCATCGTGCTGGCGGCGGTGACCGGGTTCCAGAAGCTGCGCGGGAAGTAGGCGCCGGCCCATTGCCCGGTAGAGGCCGACCTTGGTCGGCGCTTTGTTCCGCGCGTGCCAACCAAGGTTGGCACCTACCGAAGCGCTGTCCTTGGCGTTGGTAGAGGCCGACCTTGGTCGGCGCTTTGCCCCGGCGTGTGCCAACCAAGGTTGGCACCTACCAAAGCGGTTTCCGGTGTACCGGAGAACTACCCCGCATGCACCCGGTTCTTGCCCTGCCGCTTGGCCGCATACAGCGCGTCATCGGCGCGGCGCAGCAGGGTATCGGTATCGTCGCCCGGCTGCCATTGCGCCAGCCCGGCACTGAAGTGCACCGGCACGCGCCGGTCCTGCACGGTCAGCACGCGGTGCGCCAGCGAGCGCTGCAGGCGCTGCACGGTGGCCATGCTGTCGGCACCCTGGGTCTCCGGCAGCACCAGCACGAACTCGTCGCCACCCAGCCGCGCGATGCCATCGGTGGCGCGCAGCAGCAGCTTGCACACGGACACTAGGTGCTGCAGCAGCGCATCGCCACCGGCATGGCCATGTGCATCGTTGGTCTGGTGGAAATCATCCAGGTCGATCACCGCCACGCCCAGCGGCGAGTTGTTGCGCGCAGCACGCGCCAGTTCACGCTGCAGCAGTTCGTCCAGGCCGCGGCGGTTCAGCGCCTGGGTCAGCGGATCGATACGCGCCAGGTCACCGGCGGCACGCAGTTCCTGCTCCAGCTCGGCAATGCGCTGTTCGGCGCGTTCCACTTCCTGCCGCGCATTGGCCAGGTGATCGCGCGCCTGCGCGGCCTGCTGCTGCACCTTGCCGGTGTCGCGCATCACGTCCTGCAGCAACTGGTTGAGGTCGGCGATGCTACGCGCCTCGCGCAGCTGCAGTGCGTAGCTGCCGATGCGGTCGTGGTATTCGCCGGTGCTGGTGGCCATGCCATCCATGCGCTCGATGAACTCGCCCATCAACCCGCGCATCGCCGCCTTCGAATCGTCGATGCCCTGGCGCAGCAGCCCCTGCTTGTAGATCACTTCGCGCAGTTCGGCGCGGGTGCGCTCGACCGCCTCAGCTTCCAACGGCCCGTCCAGCAGCTGGCGTACTGCGGCGATCTGGCCCTGCAGCCAGCTGCGGTCATCCAGCAGCTCGCTCACGTTCTCCAGCAGCAGCGCGAACAGCTCAAGCAGCAGCGCCTGCTGCTCCTGCCAGCTCTCGGCACGCACGCCGACCTGGTGGCCGAGCTCGCGCACGCCCTGTTCGATCGGTTCCAGCGCCGTGCCCGGTTGCCACTGGCGCAGCTGCATGGCCAGCGTCTGCGCCTGCTCGCGCAGGTCCGGATCGTGCTGCAGCAGGGCCACCACCGCGCCGCCCAGCAGCAGGCGCAGCTGCTCGGACAGGCGTAGGCTTTCCGGCTGCCCATCCGGCGAATGCTGTTCGATGGTGCGGATGTACTTGTCGATCAGCTGCCGCATTGCGCGCCCATAGCGCGGCCAATCGGCGCTGGCCTGCGCCGACTGCAGGCGGTCGCCCATGTCGCCCAGTTCGCCGGGCAGGGTGGCCATGCCATTGGCGAACGCGGCCAGCAGCGGCTCCGGTGCGTCGGCCCCGGCGAACAGCTGCTGCAGGGCCACGCCACCGCCACCCTGCAGCACCACGCGGTCGCCCAGCCCATCGTCCACCACCGCGCGCACGCGTGCCGGCGGCCCAAGGGCGGTACCGGGGGCAGGGCGGTGGTCGGGCTGGTCCGTCATGGAGCAAATCCTGGGGCTGGCAGGGACTGGTTCCAGCATATCGGCGCGGCCGCCGACGGCTTGAACGGCTAGGATGGGCGACAGGATGCCGCAGTGGAGGTGGTGATGCGCGTGATGTTGCTGGGGGCGACCGGGCTGGTCGGTGGGCTGACCCTGTCCAAGCTGCTGGACGACCCGCGCTGCAGCGCCGTGATCGCGCCGACCCGCCGCCCGTTGACTGTGGCCCACGCCAAGCTGGAGAACCCGGTGCTGGCCTTCGATGCACTGCCCGACGCAGCCGAATGGACGCGCGTGGACGCGGTCATCTGCGCGCTCGGCAGCACCATTGCCCAAGCCGGCAGCCGCGAGGCCTTCCACCGTATCGACCATGACTACCCGCTGGCGTTCGCCCGCCTGGCGCAGGCGCAGGGTGCGCAGACCTATGTGCTGAATTCCGCAGCCGGCGCCAACCCGCAGTCGTCGATCTTCTACAGCCGGATGAAGGGCGAGCTGGAGCATGACCTGCGCGCGCTGGGCTTCAACTCGTTGACCCTGGTCCGCCCCGGGCTGATCGGCGGCGAGCGCACCGAGGTGCGACGTGGCGAGCGCCTGGCCCTGACGGTGCTCGGCGCGCTGGGGCCGGTGTTGCCACGGGCGTGGCGGATCAACCCGGCCAGCGAAATCGCCAAGGCACTGGTCGAGGCCGCGCTGGCCCCGCAACCGGGTGAGCATGTGGTGGCATCGAGCGCGCTGGTCGGCTGATGTCGCGTGCGCTGCGGCTGACCCAGCTTCAACAGCTGCTGCGGCGGCATCGGCGGCCGGTCGCGGGGCAGGTGCTGGCCGAAGCGCTGGGCATCAGCCTGCGCACGCTGTACCGCGATATCGAGACCCTGCGCGAGCAGGGCGCCGACCTGCGTGGTGAGGCCGGCGTCGGCTATCTGTTGGCGCCGAGCGATACCCTGCCGCCGATGACCCTGCCACCCGCCGAGATCGACGCGCTGGTGCTTGGCCTGCGCTGGGTCGCGGCGCGCACCGAGCCAGCGTTGGCTGAGGCCGCACGCGATGCTTTGGCGCGTATCGCGCATGTGCTGCCTGCAGCGCGCCGCGAAGCGCTGCGTGACAGCGGCCTGCGCGTGGGTCCCTCGCGCGCGGCAGCCAAGGTGCCGGCGGCACGCCTGCAGGCCGTGCGTGAGGCTGTGGGGTCACAGCGGCGCCTGAAGTTCGGCTACCAGGATGCACAGTGCCAGCGCAGCGAGCGCATTGTCTGGCCGTTCGCGCTGGGCTACTTCGATGAAGTGCTGATGCTGGCGGCGTGGTGCGAAGGACGCGAGGACTTCCGCCATTTCCGGCTGGACCGCATCCGCCAGGTGCGCGTGCTGGAGGATCGCTACCTTGTGCCGCGCGCCACCCTGCTGCGGCGCTGGCAGAAGGCACAGGGCATCGCACCGGACTGGCTGGACCGTTCGTAGCGTCGAGCGTGCTCGACTGCTTCTGCGCTTCGCTTCCTGCTTCTGGGGGAGGGGGCCTTCGCTCTTTGCTTCTGGTAGGGGTCGAGCTTGCTCGACAGCCTTTGATCTTCGCGAACAGCAGTCGAGCAAGCTCGACATCTACCAGAGCAACGGCAACAGCAGTCGAGCAAGCTCGACATCTACCAGAGCAACGGCAACAGCAGTCGAGCAAGCTCGACATCTACCAGGGCAGAGGCAACAGCAGTCGATCACGCTCGACGCTACTGACAGAATCTGTCAGCAGGGCCGTACCACCATGAACGCTCCCAACAACGGAGGTTTCCCATGTTCACGCCCAGCACCCTGCTGCAGTACGTGCGCGACGTCGCCACCAGCGCCACGTTCTACAGCGGCATTCTCGGCAAGCCACCGGTCGAGCAGTCGCCCGGTTTCGCCCTGTTCCTGCTCGGCGATGGCGCCGCACTGGGCCTGTGGCAACGCGATGACGTGCAGCCACCTGTGTCTGCGCAGGCCGGTGCCGCCGAACTGGCGATGGTGGTCGCCAACCCGGAGGCCGTGCAGCAGATGCACGATGCGTGGCGCGCACTCGGCGTGCAGATTCTGCAGGCACCGGTGACGCTGGAGTTCGGCCATACCTTTGTCGGGGCAGACCCGGATGGACACCGTCTGCGTGTCTACAGCCGCGCCGAAGGCATGGTCGCGCGCGATTGATCGCCCGCATTGTGTAGATCCACGCCATGCGTGGATGCGGGCACAAAAAAACGCCGGGCAGTGCCCGGCGTTTCTCCACTTCATCTGCCAACCAAGGTTGGCACCCACCAGTCAGTTTCACGTGCCAACCAAGGTTGGCACCTACCGATCAGGTGGCCGATCAGCTGGCCAGCGCCAGGTCATCCATCATCGCGCGCAGGAAGCGGGCCGCTTCGCCACCGGTGGCCGCGCGGTGGTCGAAGGTGACCGACAGCGGGATCACCTTGTGCGCTTCCACGCCGCCCATCACCGGGGTCATCTGGTGGCGGGCACGGCCGGCACCGACGATGGCCACGCATGGCGGCACCACGACCGGGGTCGCGTAGCGGCCGGCGAACATGCCGAAGTTGGACAGCGAGATGGTGTAGCCGCTCAGTTCCGAGGCGGCAATCGAACGCGATTCCACCTGCTCGCGCAGGCGGTTGACGCCTTCGCGGATGCCGCGTGCATCGAGCATGTCGGCATTGCGCAGGGCCGGCACGAACAGGCCGTCGTCGGTGTCCACGGCGATGCCGATGTCCACCTGCGCGTGCAGGGTGCGGGTCAGCGCTTCACCGTCGAACCAGGCGTTCATCGCTGGCACCTTCTGCGCGGCGACCACGATCGAACGCACTAGGCGCGCGGTGACGTCGTTGCCCGGCAGCCAGGCGTGGATGTCGGCGTCGTCATTCAGCGTGGTCGGCACGACTTTGCTGTGTGCATCGGCCATCACGCGGGCCATGTTGCGGCGCACGCCCTTCAGCGGTTCCGGCTGGCCCTTGGCGACCACGCCCGGCGGCTGGGTGCGCATCGGCTTGCCGGCGGCGGACAGCGGGGTGCGCGCTTCGCTCTGCACCGGGGCAGACACCTGCGCCGGGGCCGGCACGGCATAGGCAGCAGCGGCCGGGGCCGGAGCGGCACCGATCTTGGCGCTGCCATCCGCAGCTGCCTGCTTGACGTCGGCCATGGTCACCGCGCCATCGGCGCCGGTGGCGCGTACGCGGGACAGGTCCACGCCCAGCTTGCGCGCGGTGGCACGCACGGCCGGTACGGCCTTGACGCCACCGACGGCCAGCGCCTGTTCGGCGTGCACGGCGTTGGAGCTCTGCATCGCGCCGACCACGGTACCGGCGTCATCACGCTCGGCGGCGGCGGGCTTGGCGGCTTCGGCGGCCACCGGTGCGGCAGCGGCCGGCAGCGGCGGCGGGGTCGGTGCCGCGGCCGGTGCAGCGTGGCCGTGGCTGTGGCCGGTGTCCTGGCCATCGGCGCGCTGCGGCAGGTTGGGGTCCAGTTCGAAGCTGGCCAGCACCGAGCCGGTCGGGATGATGTCGCCGGCAGCGCCGGACAGCTTCAGCACCTTGCCGGAGAACGGCGACGGCACTTCGACGACGGCCTTGGCGGTCTCCATCGAGACCAGCGGCTCGTCCAGCTTGATCACATCGCCTTCCTTGACGAACCACTCGACGATGGTCGCGTCCGGCAGGCCTTCGCCCAGGTCGGGCAGGTTGAAGTTCTTGGTCTGGCTCATTTGCAGTTCTCTTCCAGCAGTTCCAGTTCGCGGGCCGGCAGCCAACCCGTCGCGCCATTGGCGCGCTCGGACCACCACCACCCGCCGTGTTCGTGATGAAGCTTCACCATCTCGCCGCTTTCCACATCCAGCTCGCGGGCGTCGTAGTCGCACAGGGCTTCGGCGCGACCCTCGTCCAGCAGCTGCAACCAGGCGATGGGCGCCCATCCAGCGCGCCCATCGTTGGTGCGTACCCAGGCAAACGCCGGCCATTCCTCGTCACGGACACCTACTTCGACGATCTGGCCGGTGTGGAACCGGAGCGGGTTGGGATACTGGCTGCGGTAAGCCCCCAGAAGGCGGGCCCGCATGTCAGCCGGCCGCCACCGCGCGCTTGGCCGCAGCCACGATCCGCTCAACGCTCGGCAGGTACTTCATTTCCAGGCGGAACAGCGGAATGTGGGTGTCGTAGCCAGTGACGCGCTCGACCGGGGCCAGCAGGTCGTAGATCGATTCCTCGGCCAGACGCGCAGCGATTTCGGCGCCGAAGCCCGCGGTCTTCGGGGCCTCCTGCACGATCACGCAGCGGCCGGTCTTGGCCACCGATTCGGCGATGGTGGCGAAGTCCAGCGGACGCAGCGTGGCCACGTCGATGACTTCGGCACTGATGCCTTCACCGGCCAGCTTGTCGGCCGCTTCCAGCGCTTCCTTCACCTGCGCGCCCCAGGTCACCAGGGTCACGTCGGTGCCGTCGCGCAGCACGAAGCAGACGTCCAGCGGCAAGGCTTCGCCGTCGTTGACGACCACTTCCTTGTACTGGCGGTAGATGCGCTTGGGCTCCATGTAGATCACCGGATCCGGCTCGCGGATCGCGGCCAGCAGCAGGCCGTAGGCACGCTGCGGCGACGACGGCAGCACCACGCGCAGGCCCGGCACGTTGGTGAAGATCGCCTCGTTGGCTTCGCTGTGGTGTTCCGGCGCGCGGATGCCACCGCCCCACGGCACGCGCAGCACCATCGGGCAGTGCAGGCGGCCACGCGTGCGGTAACGCAGGCGGGCGGCGTGGCAGACGATATGGTCGACCATCGGGTACATGAAACCGTCGAACTGGGCCTCGGCCACCGGCTTCATGCCCTGCGCCGCCAGACCGATGGTCAGGCCGGCGATGGTGGTCTCGTCCAGCGGGGTGTCGAGGATGCGGTCCGAGCCGAAGCGCTGCTGCAGACCGGCGGTGGCGCGGAACACGCCGCCGTTGACGCCCACGTCTTCGCCCAGCACCAGCACCGACGGGTCATGTTCCAGCTCCCAGGCCAGTGCCTGGGTGATGGCTTCGATCAGGGTGATGGGGGTGGTGGTCATGCTCTCTTCTCTCCGCGCGCGACGGCGGCGCTGTCGGCGGCGTTGGTGTGCGCGCCGGGCGCGCCGTTCTTGATCTCATCCATGGCGCTTCTCCAGGGCGATCGCCTGGGCACGCTGGGCCAGCAGGTCCGGCGGCGGATCGGCATAGAGGAAATCGAACATCGCTTCGACCGGCTGCACCGGCGTGTTGAGGTACAGGTTCACTTCCTCGTCCACGCGCGCGCCGCATTCGGCGACCCAAGCAGTTTCCTCTTCTTCGCTCCACACACCGGCGTTGATCAGGTACTTGCGCAGGCGCAGCATCGGCTCACGCTGCCAGGCATCCTTCACCTCGGCGTCGTCGCGGTAGCGGCGCGCGTCATCGGCGGTGGTGTGGTCGGACAGGCGGTAGGTCATCAGTTCCAGCACAGTGCCACCGTCGCCGGCCAGCGCACGTTCGCGCGCCTGCTCCATTGCCGCCAGCACCGCGATCAGGTCGTTGCCGTCCACCTGCAGGCAATGCAGGCCACCGGCCAGGCCCTTCTGCGCCAGCGTTTCGGCACCGGTCTGGGCCGAACGCGGGACCGAGATGGCCCAGCCGTTGTTGACGATGCACAGGATCAGCGGCAGCTTGTAGGCGCCGGCCGAATTCAGGGCCGCGTAGAAGTCGGTCTTGGAGCTGCCGCCGTCGCCACACACGGCCACCGCGATCTGCGGTTCCTTGTTGAGCTTGAACTTCAGCGCGGCGCCTGCGGCATGCAGGCACTGGGTGGAGATCGGCACGCAGAACGGGAAGTCCTTGGCTGCGTTGCCGCCGTAATCGTTGCCGCGTTCGTCGCCGCCCCAGTACATCAGCACGTCGTGCGGGCGCACGCCACGCATGAACATCGCGCCATACTCGCGGTACGAAGGCGCGAACACGTCGTCCTTCTGCATCGCCGCGCCGATACCCACGTGCGCGGCTTCGTGGCCCAGGCAGGCGGCATAGGTGCCGAGCTTGCCGGTGCGCTGCAGTGCGATGGATTTGCTGTCGAACGTACGTACGAACAGCATCTGCTTGAACAGCGGTACCAGGACCTTGGGGTCGCGAAGCGACGCAGGCAGGTCATCGCGGACGAGTTTGCCGTCCGTATCCAGGTACTGCAGGTATTCGATCTTGAATTCAGCGGCAACCGTCATTGCGTACTGCACCTTCGACAGAGAAGTTACAAATGATATGAATCGCCATGTTAAGGAACGCGTACGGAATAGCCTTCCTGCGCCGCAACACGGCGATTCCCCGTTTTACCCCTGCCGGCGGGTGGGGGGCCAATAACAACAACGTATTCAGTCGTTGCTGCAAAGCATCAGAATACGCCCCTGGCTGACCGCCAGTACAACGGCCTGGGCGGTTCCACGCGCAGGCCTGGTATCGGCCGATGCTCCACGGCCAACCGCACGCCCGAGTATGGACCCGGCGGCTGCCAGCGCGGCGGCAACGCGCTACCCTTGCCGCCCCCGATCTGGTCCCGCCCATGTCCGTCGACAACAACCAACGCGATCTCGAAGCCGGCATCCACACCGATCTGCAGGGGCGGCTGACCTATGGCGGCTACCTGCGGCTGGACCAGCTGCTCAGCGCGCAGCAGCCGTTGTCCAACCCGCCGCACCATGACGAGATGCTCTTCATCATCCAGCACCAGACCTCGGAGCTGTGGCTGAAGCTGCTTGGCCACGAACTGCGTGCCGCAATCGGCTTCCTGCAGCGTGATGAAGTCTGGCAGTGCCGCAAGGTGCTGGCGCGCAGCAAGCAGGTGCTGCGCCAGCTGACCGAGCAGTGGTCGGTACTGGAAACGCTGACCCCGTCCGAGTACATGGGCTTCCGCGACGTGCTGGGCCCGTCGTCGGGCTTCCAGTCGCTGCAGTACCGCTACATCGAGTTCCTGCTGGGCAACAAGAACGCACAGATGCTGCAGGTGTTCGAGCACGATGCGGCCGGGCAGGCGCAGCTGCGCACCGTGCTGGAGGCGCCCAGCCTGTACGAGGAATTCCTGAAATACCTGGCCCGCTTCGGCCATGCCGTCCCGGCGGTGTACGAGGCCCACGACTGGACCCAGCCGCATGTGGCCGATGACGCACTGCAGCCGGTCTTCGAACGCATCTACCAGGACACCGACCGCTACTGGCGCGAGTATTCGCTGTGCGAGGACCTGGTGGACCTGGAGACCGCGTTCCAGCTGTGGCGATTCCGACACATGCGCACCGTGATGCGGGTGATCGGCTTCAAGCGCGGCACGGGCGGCTCGTCCGGCGTGGGCTTCCTGGCCAAGGCGCTGGAACTGACCTTCTTCCCCGAACTGTTCCAGGTGCGGACCAGCCTGCAGGCCGGGCCCCCGGCAGAACAGGGCTGATCCGTATTCAGCTTGGATCCCGGCCGGCGGCTGGATCGTTTCAGATGCAAGTTCAGGGAGCAGGCTGGCACCTGCCTCAAACGGCGTGTATTTGACGTGAACGCCAGAAGTCGGTGATCCTCGCGCGTTGCTCCAACTGCACATCGGACGTGCTCGTCATCCACCGAACCAGGAAATCCGCATGAGCGTAAACGCCACTGCGAACACCCCAGAGCCGGCGCTGCCGGACTTCAAGACCACGCTGGGCCACCCGCGCCCGTTGTGGATGCTGTTCATGACCGAGTTCTGGGAGCGCTTTGCGTTCTACGGCATCCGCTGGGCCTTGGTGCTGTACATCGTCGCCCAGTTCTACAACGGCAGCGCTGCTGGTGAAGGCGACGCCAGCCGCATCTACGGCGCCTATCTGGCCCTGGTGTATGCCGCAGCGATCTTTGGTGGCTACGTGGCCGACCGGGTACTGGGTTACCAGCGATCGATCCTGACCGGCGCGATCATCATGGCCGCCGGCCTGTTCATGATCTCGCTGCCGCAGGAGCACATCTTCAAGCTCGGCCTGGCCACGATCATCGTCGGCAACGGCCTGTTCAAGCCCAACATCTCGACCATGGTCGGCAAGCTGTACGGCCTGAAGGACGAGCGCCGCGATTCGGGCTTCACCATCTTCTACATGGGCATCAACATCGGCGCGATGATCGCCCCGGTGCTGACCGAGTACCTGGCCCGCAAGGTCTTCGGTACTGACGCGATGCCGTCCTACAAGGTCGTGTTCATCGCCTCGGGCGTGGGCATGCTGATCTCGCTGGTGTGGTTCTACATCGGTCGCGCCGGCCTGAAGGGCATCGGTGCACCGCCGGCCGGCGCTGAAGGCTTCGGCCGCATCATCATGGTGCTGGCCGGTGCCGTGGTCGCCATCCCGGTCGCCTACTTCCTGCTGGCCACCGGCGCCACCGCACTGGCCTGGATCCTGGGCGCGATGTTCACCGCGCTGGCCATCCTGCTGCTGGTCGAGGGCATCCGCGAAGGCAAGGTGCAACGCGACCGCGTGATCGCGATGCTGATCATCTTCGCCTTCAATGTGATGTTCTGGATGTTCTTCGAGCAGGCCGGCAGCTCGTTCACCTTCCTGGCCGAGAACATCGTCAACCGCCAGTTCGGTGACTGGACCTTCCCGACCGCGTGGTTCCAGTCGGTCAACTCGGTGGCGATCATCACCCTGGCCCCGGTGATCGCCTGGATCTGGGTGGCCATGGGCCGCGCCAATCCGTCCATCCCGCGCAAGTTCGGCCTGGGCCTGCTGTTCAACGGCGCCGCCTTCGCGCTGCTGATGTTCGCCCTGTCGCAGATGGTCGTGGACGGCAAGATCCCGTTCTGGACCCTGTTCATGGTCTACGTCATCCAGTCGGTGGGTGAGCTGTGCCTGTCGCCGATCGGCCTGTCGATGGTGACCAAGCTGGCCCCGGTGCGCCTGGTCGGCTTCGGCATGGGCGGCTGGTTCCTGTCCACCGGCATCGGCAACAACCTGTCGGGCATCTTCGCTGGCGTGGTCAGTGGTGAAGGCGGCATGACGGTCGAGTCGGCCCTGAAGGGGTATACCTTCGGGTTCTGGGCCCTGATCGGCTCCGGCGTGGTGCTGTTCCTGATCGCCCCGCTGATCAACAAGCTGATGCACGGCGTCAAATGATGATGAGAGGGTAGAAGGCATGCGTAGCAAGCTCGGTACTGCGGTAGTGGTGGTCTGTGCGGCGCTGATCGGCGCCTGTTCCCAACCGCAACCGCCTGCCACCGCCGAGCCCACGCAGCCCCTGGATACCCGACCCACCGAGCCACCGGTCGCTGACCCCAGCGAACCGGTGGCCTCGGGCAACACCCCGGTGGCGGCAGACATCGCCGCCATCGCCGGCCTCGGCGCTCAGTTCGACCCGGCCCGCAACCCCGCCGATGATCTGGCCACCGCCAAGGTGGAAGCCCAGCGGGGCAAGAAGCGCATCCTGCTGGAGGTCGGCAACGCCGCCTGTGAGCGCTGCCGGGCGCTGGACGAGGTGGTGGAAGGCAACGGCGACCTGCGCCGCTTCCGCGATGCCCACTACGTGTGGGTGAAGGTCAACGCCAGCGACGAACAGCCCAACACCGCTTTCTTCGCCCAGTTCCCGATGATGGAACGCGACTACCCGTACCTGCTGGTACTCGATGCCGATGGCGGACTGCTGGTGTCGCAGGCGACCGGCGAGCTGCGCAAGGGCGAAGCCTTCCAGCCGGCACGGGTGAGCGCCTTCCTGAAACAATGGGCACCTGACAAACCGGAATAGGGGTAGTGCCGGCCGCTGGCCGGCAGGGGTGGTGGTGGTGGGTGCCGACCGCTGACCGCCAACCCCGGTGGATGCCGACCGCTGACGGCCATCTCCGGTGGGTGCCGACCGTTGGTCGGCACAGAAGTGCATCCACGCATGGCGTGGATCTACTGTGGTTGCGGTCACATTCCCGGAATCGGCATCTCAATATCGCAACGCGCTCGCCGTTACCGGCAAGGACCTCAGTCGACATCCCGTCGATGCAACCTTCCGGAACGCCCATGCACAGCGACCACGCCGAACGACTGCCCGAACCTGCCAGCGACCTGGCCGAGGCTGGGGCAGGCGAGGGCGTGACCCTGCCGCCGCAGGAGGCGTTGCTGGATGACGCCGGTACCGGCGAGGACACCGTTGAACTGGCACCGCCGCGTCACCGCCTGCCGCAGATCGCGCTGCCCGACAACGTGGTGCTGAAGGGGGCGGTGCAGAAACTGGTCGAGCAGAAATCACGGCTCGATGCATTGGCCGCCGACGGCCGGCTGGCCGGGCTGCTGCCGCCGGAATGGCAGGGCCATGGCGTGCGGGCCATCGAACTGTCCACGTTCATCCAGGGCGTGCTGCCGTTCCTGCAGCCGGGCGAACGCGGCGAAACCGCGCCCGCGCGCCTGCCGGTGCGCCATGTGCTGGGGGACGACAGCCGCTGGGGCCTGGACGATGTCTCCGAACCGAAATCGCTGGCCTGGTACCTGGCCAGCGACGAACGCGCTACCGCCGGCGGCAAGGACGTGGCCGAGGCCTATCTGGTGGGTGCACTCGGTCTGGCGTGGATGCAGGAAGGGCGCAGCCGTCCTGGCTTCCTGCGCGCGATGGGCCAGGACAGCCTGGCCGCGCGGGTGACCATGCTCGGCTATCCACCGGCCAACGAACTGGCGCTGTACAGCGTCACCGCGCACGGCCAGCCGCAGATCTGGTGCGTGCATGGCCGTCGCCGCATGCGCCCACTGGTGGCGCCGTGGCTGAGCGTGCCGCTGCTGACCGCCTACGGCGTGCCGGCACCGGTCGCGTGGCCGTCCAGTTTCCCGCCGGTGGAGGCGGTGGCCGAACTGCTGGCGACTACACGGCAGGGGCGTGCGCTGCCGGAGGTGGACCTGGGCAAGGTCGTGGCGAAAATCGCCGAAGACACCGCGTCTGACGCCTGGCAGCCGGTCAGCCTGCTGCAGCTCAACACCTGGTCACCGCGTTGGCACTTCTTCCTGGGCACCTTCGTCGGCCTGCCGTCGCTGCTGCTGGTGGCTGCCGCGCTGGCGCTGCCGGGCGCGGTTGAAGCGGCCACGGTTGCCGCATCGCTGGGCTTCGCCGGCGGTGCCATCGCTGCGCTGGCGGTACCGTGGATCCATGCGCGGCGCAAGCATCTGAGCTGAAGCATGAGCGCCATCCACGCGCGGCGTGGATCTACAGGGGGCCGGGTGCCGCAGTCTGCAGCTGTTGCCGGGCCCGCTCCATGGCGGTCTGCAGTCTTTGCTTGAGGACCTCACGAGAGGGCAGCGTGGTCAGGTACTCCGCAACATGGATGCCTGAGCGATCCAGCTCCAGCAATTCGATCTGACCCGCCTTTTTCCCCGTGCAGAGGATGATGCCCAACGGCGCCTGCTCGCCGTCCTCACGTTCGTAGCGGTCCAGCCAGCGCAGGTAGAGTTCCATCTGCCCTTTATAGGCGGGCTTGAACTCGCCGATCTTCAGCTCGATAGCGATCAGCCTGCGCAGGCGCCGGTTGTAGAACAGCAGGTCAAGGTGGAAGTCATCGCCGTCGATCTGGATGCGCTTCTGGCGGGCGACGAAACTGAAGCCCGTGCCAAGTTCGAGCAGGAAGCCCTGCATCTCGCGAAGGATCGCGCTTTCAAGGTCCTGCTCGTCCCAGCTGTCCTTCAGGCCAAGAAAATCCAGGACGTAGGGATCACGCAGTACCAGCCCTGGAGACAGCTGCTGGTTGCCACGCAGTGCCGCCAACTCATCGGCGATGGTCTGCTCGGGTTGACTGGAAAGCGCCGTGCGCTCGTACAACATCGAATCGATGCGCTGGCGCAGCATGCGCACACTCCAGCCCTCGGTGGCGGCCATCTGCGCATAGAAGTCACGCTTGAGCGGATCCGCCAGGGGGATCAGTGCGATGAAGTGGGTCCAGCTCAATTGTCGTATCAGCGATACGACAATCTGCTCGTCTGCAAATGCGGTGGAGAACTGCACCATCCGGCGCAGGCTCTTTTCACCGAAGGAGGTACCGAATTCGGTCGTCAGCGCCTTGGCTATCCGGGTGAAGACAAGCTCTCCGTAGCGGGCCCGTCGGCCCCTCAACTGATCAGCGTGGATGCGCCGCCCGATCCGCCAGTACAACAGCGTGAGCTCGCTGTTGATGGTTCTGTGCATCCTGTTGCGCGCCGCGCAGATCAGCTCTCTGAGATCGGCCAGCAATTCCTGGCCATGCGGCAGCGTTGAATGCGAGTCATCCATGAGGGGGTCCGTCCGATGTGGATCCGTGGCCGGGCTGATACCCGTTGAACGTTTACCGTCAGGCCGCACACGTGAGCAGTCCAATAGGAGAATTCACTGGATCAGCCCGTTTCGATACACCAGCCTGGCGGAAACGGGCCGTATCGGGCCAATGCGGAAATGTCGCTGGGCGAGGGCGACACTTCAGGTCGGGATCTGCGGGGGGGAACGCGTCCGATGGCATCGTCTGCGGTCGGTCCGCAGTCCGCCAAAGAGCGGGTCCCGTCAGATCAAAGGGGGCGGACGACAATCGCCCAGCCACTGTTCCGCTGCCGGTCGGGGTCGGAACCCGCGATCTGGGGGGCAAAAACGACTTAATCCCCTCCGTCCCCTTTTTTCTTTCAGACCCCTTCGCCCATCCGCTCCAGGCCTTCGCCGGCCAGGCGCAGGATCAGTTTTTCCAGCACCTGCTCTTCCTCGTCGCTCAGCACCGACATCAGCTTGCGGGTGATCTCGATCACCATCGGCGCGATGGTCTCGTACACCTCGAAACCGGCTGCAGACAGGGCAAGCACCGAGCGGCGGCGGTCGTCACCGTGGGTCTCGCGCTTGATGAAGCCGCGCTCCAGCAGGCGGGCCACGGCACGGCTGACCGCCACCTTGTCCATCGCCGTGCGGTCGGAGACCTCGCTGGCCGAGGAGCCCGGGTACAGCGCCAGGATGGTGATCACCCGCCACTCGGGAATCGCCAGACCGTAACGATCGCCGTATAGCTTGGCGATGTTGCCGCTGACCCGGTTGGACAGCACGCTCAGCCGGTACGGCAGGAACTGTTCCAGGTCGAGCAGGACGTGCGAGGCACGCAGGCGGGTCGAGGCGGGATCGGGGCTCATGTTGCGGTGCACCTTGCTGGTGGTTTCAAGTGTAACTATAAGGGTTGGGTCCAGACCCTGCATTCTCGCCGGGTCCCTACCTGCCCGCACCTGGTTTGTACCGATGCGGTACCGATTCGGAGCCACGCCATGAATACCGCAGTCCCGACCGCCTCGCACCCCAACCCCGGCATGCAGGTCACCACCTTCGAGAACCCGATGGGCATCGACGGCTTCGAGTTCGTCGAATTCGCCGCCCCGGCCGGCCGTGGCCAGGAGCTGCACGAGTACTTCCGGAAGATGGGCTTCAGCGCGGTGCTCAAGCACAAGCAGCGTCCGATTACCGTCTATCGCCAGGGCGACGTCAACTTCCTGGTCAATGAAGACCCGGATTCGTTCGCCTCGGACTTCGCCGAAAAGCACGGCCCGTGCGCCTGCGGCTTCGCCATCCGCTTCAAGAAGCCGGGCCAGGAGGTCTACCAGACCGCGCTGGGCAACGGCGCCGAAGCCATCGCCTTCAAGCCGGACAGCAAGGCGGTCAGCGCGCCGGTCATCAAGGGCATCGGCGACTGCATGCTGTACCTGGTCGATCGCTACGGCAGCGCCGGCAGCATCTATGACGGCGACTACGAGCCGATCGCCGGTGCCGACCTGCACCCGGTGGGCTTCGGCCTGACCTTCATCGACCACCTGACCCACAACCTGTACTTCGGCAACATGCAGCAGTGGTCGGACTACTACGAGCGCCTGTTCAACTTCCGCGAGATCCGCTACTTCGACATCAAGGGCCTGAAGACCGGCCTGGTGTCCAAGGCGATGACCGCGCCGGATGGCATCGTGCGCATCCCGCTGAACGAATCGTCCGACCCGAAGAGCCAGATCAACGAGTACCTGGACGCGTACAAGGGCGAGGGCATCCAGCACATCGCCTGCTTCACCGAGAACATCTACGAGACCGTCGAAGCGATGCGCGCGCAGGGCGTGGACTTCCTCGATACGCCGGAGACCTACTTCGACGTGATCGACCAGCGCGTGCCGAACCACGGTGAAGACGTGCCGCGCCTGGCGAAGAACAAGATCCTGATCGATGCCGATCCGGAAACCCACCAGCGCAAGCTGCTGCAGATCTTCACCCAGAACTGCATCGGCCCGATCTTCTTCGAGATCATCCAGCGCAAGGGCAACGAAGGCTTCGGCGAAGGCAACTTCACCGCACTGTTCGAGAGCATCGAGCGCGACCAGATCCGCCGCGGCGTGCTGTAAGGTCTGCAGGCAATGCCGGCGTCCCGCTGGCATTGCCTGTCCGAATGGTCGTGCCGGCCGCTGGCCGGCAATCTCTGGAGTTCCCATGTCCCCCGCCATCACCGCCCGCGGCTACCAGTCCGGCTTCGGCAACGAATTCGCCACCGAGGCCGTTGCCGGCGCGCTGCCGGTCGGGCAGAACTCACCGCAGAAGGTGGCCCACGGCCTGTACGCCGAACAGTTGACCGGCACCGCCTTCACCGCGCCGCGCGGCAGCAACCGCCGCAGCTGGCTGTACCGGATCCGCCCGGCGGTCACCCATGGTGAGTTCACCCCGTTCGCGCAGTCCCAGCTGCAGTGTGATTTCGCGGCACAGCCGGCCTCGCCGAACCAGCTGCGCTGGAGCCCGCTGCCGCTGCCGGAACTGCCGACCGACTTTGTCGAAGGCCTGTACACGATGGGTGGCAACGGCTCGCCCGACGCGCATGCCGGCGTGGGCATCCACCTCTATGCCGCCAACTGCGACATGGTCGGCCGCTACTTCTACGATGCCGATGGTGAACTGCTGATCGTGCCGCAGCTGGGCGGCCTGCGCCTGCTGACCGAGCTGGGCGTGATCGAGATCGAGCCGCAGCAGATCGCGGTGATCCCGCGCGGCGTGCGCTTCCGCGTCGAACTGCCCGATGGCCCGAGCCGCGGCTATATCTGCGAAAACTACGGTGCGCTGCTGAAACTGCCGGACCTCGGTCCGATCGGGTCCAACGGCCTGGCCAACCCGCGCGACTTCGAAACCCCGCACGCGGCGTTCGAGGATGTCGACGGTGATTTCGAACTGATCGCCAAGTTCGAGGGCCGCCTGTGGCGTGCGCCGATCGACCATTCGCCGCTGGACGTGGTGGCCTGGCATGGCAATTACGCGCCGTACCGCTACGACCTGCGCCGCTTCAACACCATCGGTTCGATCAGCTACGACCACCCGGATCCGTCGATCTTCCTGGTGCTGCATTCGCCCAGCGACACGCCCGGCACCAGCAACATGGACTTCGCGATCTTCCCGCCGCGCTGGCTGGTGGCGCAGAACACGTTCCGCCCGCCGTGGTTCCACCGCAACATCGCCAGCGAGTTCATGGGTCTGGTGCATGGCGCCTACGACGCCAAGGCCGAAGGCTTCGTGCCGGGCGGCGCGTCGCTGCACAACTGCATGAGCGGCCACGGTCCGGATGCACCGACCTTCGACAAGGCCTCCAATGCGGACCTGTCCAAGGCGGACGTGATCAAGGACACGATGGCCTTCATGTTCGAAACACGCGCGGTGATCCGCCCGACCGCGCAGGCCTTGGCGGCCGGCCATCGCCAGGGCGATTACCAGCAGTGCTGGAACGGGCTGCGCAACAACTTCCGGTCGTCCCGCTAGCTTGGTGGGTGCCGACCTTGGTCGGCACGGATCCTGATCGCATCCACGCCATGCGTGGATGTTCTCCGCCGGAACCTGCGCTTACGCCACCTCCGCGAACGCGTCGCAGTGCTCCAGCGGCAGCGCTTCCAACAGGCGCTGGCGTACGCGCTGGCAATAGCCGTCCGAGGTCAGCCCGGGCAGCATCTGCATCGCCGACTGCAGCCGCTGCAGCACCTCGTCTTCCGCACGCGCCTGCTGCAGGTCGCGGAACAGCGCCGCCGCCTGCGGATGGCGCTGCATCTCCAGGATGCCCAGCACGTAGATGCGCGCAGCTACCAGCGAGCGGCGGCGCTCCACTGCGGTGGCCGGAGTTGCCGCAGGTGCCGCGGCTGGTGGTGCGGGCGGAACCGGCGCTGCCGCGGGTGGCGGCGACGGCGGTGCGGCCGTGGCGGCAGTACCGGTGCTCAGGTAGCCGGCCTGCACCAGCTGGATGACCATCGCAGGTGCGTCCTGGCCGAGCAGGCCGGTCAGGTCGGCAATGGTGCGCTGGCCGTCGCACAGGATCAGCAGCCGTCGCTGGCGCATGTCCAGCGGCGCGCGGTGGGCCTGCAGCGCGGTTCGGGCGAGATCGGTCTTGCGCGGTTGCATGGAAGGGACGGCCAGATCGGTGCTCGCCGAGCCTGAACGAAGGCGATGAAACCGCGATGACAATGCAGCGCCTGCACACAGGATGGGCTAGCGTGCAGCCACCTTCGTGCCAGGGAACCGCACCGATGAAGCACCTTCCGCTTGCTGGTCTGTTGCTCCTTTCGCTCACCGCCTGCGGCGGCCAGGACAAACAGGGGGCGGCCGGCAGCGGCAGCGATACCCCGGCCGAAACCGCCTCGGCGACGGGGCCCGCGCAGTCGACGGATCCTGATCTGGCAGCCCGTCCAGCCAATGACCGCCGCGAGGACAGTCCCGCGCACCTGGAGGGCTTCGCCGGCGCGAAGCTGGGCGCCGGCATCGCTGAGGTCCGCAGTGGCTTCGGCGCGCCGTTGCAGGGGCTGGGCACCGATGCCAGTGGCAAACCGCTGCCGGCCGACGACAGCAACGATGGCTGCTATTTCCTGCGACCGCAGAATGCCGAAGACCCGCGCCTGATGATCGAGGGCCGCAAGCTGGTGCGCTACGACGTGCGCAGCGCCGACATCATCGCACCGGGCGGCGGCAAGGTCGGCATGACCCTGGGCGAGTTGCAGGTGCTGTACCCCGAGCGCGGTGACGTCGGCCCCGACAAGTACGACGAGAAGGCCCAGCACCTGCGCGTGCGTCCGGCGCAGGAGGGTGGGGCGGTGATCGACTTCGCGCTCGGTGCGGACGGTCGGGTCGGCGCGTGGCGGGTCGGGCAGACCCCGCAGGTCGATTATGTGGAAGGCTGTGGTTGATCCTTGATCCACGGCCCAGCCATGCGCGCGGGGCCAGCGTAGAATCGCGCCACGACCGCTGGGGGAGTGCTCGATGATCGCCATTGCCATTGCCTGGTTCCTGCTCGGCCTGCTGTTGCTGGCGCTGGGCGGGGACTCCATCGTCAAGGCCGTGTCCGGCCTGGCGCAACGTTTCGGGGCCAGTCCGTTCACGGCTGGCCTGTTGCTGCTCGGGGTGACCACTTCGCTGCCGGAACTGGCGGTCAACGCGCGCGCGCTGGCGGTCGGTCAGCCGGAGCTGGCGCTGGGCAACGCGGTGGGCAGCAGCATCGTCAACCTGGGCCTGACCCTGGCCGTGGCGGCCATGGCTGCGCCACTGCTGCTGCGCGCGCGCCTGCAGACGGTGCTGTGGTGGTCGCTGCTGGCGGCCGGCGTGCTGCTGATCCTGTTCGGTCTTGATGGTGGCCTGGCGCGCTGGGAGGGCGGCGTGCTGCTGGCCGGCTTCATCGTGGTGCAGGTGCTGCTGCTGCGCCGCGGTCGCGTCGAGAGCGCGGAGGCGCAGGCGGCCATCGCCGAATCCGCACTGAGCCGCACCAGCCTGCCGTTGAACGTGCTGCGGGTGCTGATCGCCGCGCTGGCCCTGTACTGGGGCGCACGCCTGGTGGTGGGGGCCGCAGCGGACTTCGGTACTGCACTGGGTTGGACGCCGCTACTGGTCGGCCTGCTGCCGGTCGCGATCGGTACCGCGCTGCCGGAGGTGGCAACCGCGATTGCTGCCGCACGCCGTGGTCATGGCGACATGGTGCTGGGCCACGTGCTGGGTTCCAGCGTGGTCAACCTGTTGCTGGTGATTGGTGCGATGGCCGTACTGCAGCCGCTGGCGCTGCCGGCCTCGTTCGTGCGCCTGGAACTGCCGGCGCTGCTGGCCTTCGCACTGGTGCTGTACCCCATGCTGCGCGGCGATCTGAAGATCAGCCGCGGCGAAGGCGCGATCCTGCTGGTCGCGTTCGCGGGCTGGTTCGTGCTGGAGCTGCTGCTGGTGGGTGCCCCGGCGTTGTAGATCCACGCCACGCGTGGATGCGGTTGGTTCCGTGCCGACCAACGGTCGGCACCCACCGGTCAACCCACCGATGATGCGGTAGCTGCCAACCTTGGTTGGCACTCAGGGAAACAAAGCGCCGACCAAGGTCGGCCTCTACCGGGCATTGCAGTCGGTAGATCCACGCCACGCGTGGATGCGGTTGGTTCCGTGCCGACCAAGCTCGGCACCTACCGGTCACCTCGCCGATGATGCGGTAGCTGCCAACCTTGGTTGGAACTCGGGGAGCAAAGCGCCGACCAAGGTCGGCCTCTCCGGGCATTACGGTCGGTAGATCCACGCCATGCGTGGATGCGGTTGGTTCTGTGCCGACCATCGGTCGGCACCCACCACCGGTCACCCGGTGGGTGCCAACCTTGGTTGGCACTCGGGGAGCAAAGCGCCGACCAAGGTCGGCCTCTACCGGGCATTGCGGTCGGTAGATCCACGCCATGCGTGGATGCGGTTGGCTCCGTGCCGACCAGCGGTCGGCACCCACCGGTCCACCCACCGATGATGCGGTAGCTTGGCACTCGGGGAGCAAAGCGCCGACCAAGGTCGGCCTCTACCGGGCATTGCGGTCGGCAGATCCACGCCATGCGTGTATGCGGTTGGTTCTGTGCCGACCAACGGTCGGCACCCATCGGTCAACCCACTGATGATGCGGTAGCTGCCAACCTCGGTTGGCACTCAGGGAAACAAAGCGCCGACCAAGGTCGGCCTCTACCGGATTCACCGGTTCTGCGTGGTTTCTTCTTCCCGCACCGGTTCCGGCGGCGGCAGCTGCTCTTCAGCAGCCGGCTCGTTGCCGGGCAGGCTGGGGCGGGTTTCCATCAGCAGCGACAGCGCGGCCTTGGCCATCATGTGCGCGCTGATCGGTGCGGTGATGAACAGGAACACGGTGATCAGCAGCTCGCGCGGCTGCGGGTCCTGGCCGAGGAAGATGTGGTAGCACACCGAGCACACCAGCACGCAGCCCACGCCCAGTGTGCTGGCCTTGGTCGGTGCGTGCAGCCGCTTGAAGAACGTGGACAGCTTCACCAGGCCCAGTGCACCGACCAGGATGAAGAAGCAGCCGAACAGCAGCAGGATCGACAGGCCGATCTGGATCGCGGTGATCATTCGACGATGTCCCGGCGCAGCACGAACTTGCTCAGCACCACGGTGCTGCCGAAGCCGAGCATGGCGATGATCAGCGCCGCCTCGAAGTAGATCGGCGAGTTGAGGTACATGCCGAACAGCATCAGCTCGGCGATCGCGGTCACCGACAGCGTGTCCAGCGCGAGGATGCGGTCGGGCACGGTCGGCCCGCGCAGCAGGCGCCAGGTGGCCAGCAGCATGGCCAGGCCGACCACGTGCATGCACACCACCAGGGTGGTCTGGATGACTTCAAAACCGGTCATGGGAAGATCTCCATCAACGGCGCCTCGTAACGGCGCTTGATCGTATCGATCAGGTCCTGTGGGTCCTCCAGGTGCAGCACGTGCACCAGCAGGAACTTGCGGTCGTCACTGAGCGCGGCCGAGACCGTGCCCGGGGTCAGCGTGATCATGCTGGTCAGCGCGGCGATGCCGTGGATGTTGGCGATGTCCAGCGGCAGCCAGATGAAGCCCGGATGGATGTTCTTCTCCGGGCCCAGCACCTGCACGGCGACGCGGATGTTGGACATCAGGATGTCCCACAGGGTCACGCACAGCAGCTTGGGCAGCGGGCGCAGGGTACCGATGCGGGCGAACTCGCGGTCCAGGCGCGCGGCGAACAGCGGCACCACCACGCCCAGCACCAGCCCCAGCACGAACTGGCCGAGGGTGAAGCTGTCGGACATCAGCAGCCAGAACGCCACCACCATGATGCTGAGCATCGGCGAGGGAATGACGCGACGGAACAGGGAGCGCTGGGCGGTCATGGCTGGCGGATCTCCGGCGTGGTCGCGCGCAACTGCTGCACGTACTCGCTGGGGTGCAGCAGCTGTGCGGCGGTGGCGTCGGTGTAGCGCATCAGTGGCGCGGCGGCCAGTGTCATGCCGATGCCGTAGGCCAGCAGGATGCAGGCCGCGTACAGCTCGACCCGGCGCAGGCGTGCCTTGCGCGGCTTCGGTGCATCGGCCTCGACCGGCGGCACGCGCCAGAACAGGCGGATGCCGCCTCGGGTCAGGCCCATGATCACCAGCAGGCTGCTCACCAGCACTGCCGTCCACACCGGGGCGGTGTACTGCGCCGGCATGCCGGCCAGCAGTGCGGCCTTGGCCAGGAAGCCGGACAGCGGCGGCAGGCCGGCCACGGACACCGCGCCGATCAGGAACAGCACCGCCGGCGTTTCCTTGCCCGGCATCGGCGCGACCACTTCCTTGCGGTCGCTGGCGCCACCGCGGCGGCGGCGGATCAGGTCGGCAATCAGGAACAGTGCGGCGGCGACGAAGCTGCTGTGTGGCAGGTAGTACAGGCCGGCGGACAGCACCTGCGGCGTGCCTACCGAGAAGGCGATGAACAGCGTGGCTGCCGAGACGATCACCAGATACGAGATCAGCACCCGCAGGCGGGTCGCGGCCAGCGCACCGAGGCCGCCCAGCACCAGCGTTGCCACGCCGGCCCACAGCAGCCAGTCGCGGCCGTAGCCGGCCATCGCACCGGCATCGTCGCCGAACCACAGCATCTGGATGCGCAGCACCGAGTACAGGCCGACCTTGGTCATGATCGCGAACAGGGCGGCCACGGCGGCCGGTGCGCGCGAATAGGCTTCCGGCAGCCACAGGTACAGCGGCATCAGTGCAGCCTTGGCGCAGAACACCAGCAGCAACAGGCCCATCGTGGCCTTTACCAGAGTCAGCTGCGCCGGCGGCACCTCGGCAATGCGCTGTGACAGCTCGGCCATGTTCAGCGAGCCCAGCGAGGCGTACAGCAGGCCCAGTGCGATCAGGAACAGGGTCGAGGCGGTGACGTTGAACACCACGTAGTGCAGGCCGATGCGCATGCGCAGGCCGCGGCCGCCACTGAGCAGCAGGCCGTAGGAGGCGATCAGCATCACCTCGAAGAACACGAACAGGTTGAAGATGTCGCCGGTCAGGAATGCGCCATTCAGGCCGACCAGCTGGAACTGGAACAGTGCATGGAAGTGTGGTGCGCGACGGTCCCAGCCCGAGCAGGCATGCAGCAGGCAGGGAATGGCCAGCAGCAGGGTGGTCAGCAGCATCCACGCCGACAGCCGGTCGGCCACCAGCGCGATGCCCAGACGCGACGGCCAGTCGCCGAGCAGGTAGACGTTGATCTCACCACTGGCGGTGGCGGCAAACAGCAGGCCCACCGCCAGCGCCAGCGCCGACAGCGCAGTCCAGGCCACCGCGCGCTGCACCTTGGGGCCATAGCGGCGGTGTTCGACGAACAGCGACAGTGCAGCACCCAGCAGCGGAATCAGGATGGGCAGGATCACCAGGTGGTTCATGCGCGGTCCTCGCCCTGGCGCGACGGCATGCGCTCATCCTGCAGGTCGTCATCCGGCTCGTGGGCGTCCACGTGGTCGCTGTGGTTGTCGCTGCGGCTGCGCATGGCCAGCACGATGCTGACCGCGGTCATCGCGAAGGCGATCACGATCGCGGTCAGCACCAGCGCCTGTGGCAGCGGATCGGTGTAGTTGCCCAGGTGACTGTCCACGCCTTCCTGCAGCACCGGTGCCTTGCCCAGCACCACGCGGCCACCGGCGAAGATCAGCAGGTTGGTGGCGTAGGACAGGAAGGTCATGCCGAGGATCACATCGAAGCTGCGCGCACGCAGCAGCAGGTAGATGCCGATGGCGGTCAGTACGCCGATCGCGGTAGCCAGGGCCAGTTCCATCAGTGCATCTCCCCGGTGCGTGCCGAACGGCGTTGCAGGTCGATCTCACCCTTGCGGGCAGTGCGGGTACGCGACGGCTTGATCGTGCCCATCATCGACAGCATCAGCATGGCGCCACCGAACACCACCAGATAGACGCCGATGTCGAAGCCGATCGCACTCGCCAGCGGCACGTCGCCGATCAGCGGCAGGTGCAGGTCGAGGTGGCCGCTGGTCAGGAACGGCACGCCGAACAGCATCGACGCGCTGCCGCTGAGCAGGGCGATCAACAGGCCCATGCCGATGCAGCGGATGTAGTCGAAGCCGAAGCGCGACTCCACCGACGCGGTGCCCTGGATCACGTACTGGATCAGCAGCGGCACCGCCAGCACCAGGCCGGCGATGAAGCCACCGCCCGGCGCGTTGTGGCCGCGCAGGAACAGGAAGATCGATACGGTCAGGGTCAGCGGGAACATGATCTGGGCCAGGTCGGCCGGCACCGGCAGCTTGATCGGTGGGCCGGGCATGATCTGCTCCGGCGCCATCCGCGTGCGACGCAGCAGCGCATGCACCACCAGTGCGGCGATGCCGAACACGGTGATCTCGCCGAAGGTATCGAAGCCGCGGAAGTCGACCAGGATCACGTTGACCACATTCTGGCCGTAGGCCTCGGGCAGGGCACGGGCGAGCAGCTCGCCGGCCATGGTGTTCGGCGGCAGCGTCATCGCCGAATAGGCCAGTGCACCCAGGCCGGCGCCGGCGATGATCGCGATCACCGCATCGCGGCGCTTGCGCCAGCGCGGCCGCTCCGGCCCGGACTGCGCGGGCAGGTAGTTCATGCCCAGCAGCATCAGCACCAGGGTCACCATCTCCACCAGCAGCTGGGTCAGCGCCAGGTCCGGTGCGGACAGGAACACGAAGGTCAGCGCCACCATCAGGCCGACGCCGCCGACCAGCAGCACCGCCAGCAGGCGCTGCTTGTAGACACGGAGGGTGGCAACGGCGCAGGCCATCATCACCAGCCACAGCACCCAGCCCAGCAGCGGGATCGGCTGCGGCGCGGTCCAGTTCGGCGAGGCCGGGTTGGCCACGAACGGCGCGGCGGCGACCGCGATCGCCACCAGCACCAGGCCCAGCAGCATGCGCTGCAGGCTGCCATTGGCGATGCCGTTGGTCAGGCGCATGGCCAGCGCGGAAAGGGCATCCAGCTGCGCATGGAACACGTTGCGGCCGGTGGTGCGGGTTTCCACCCCGTGCAGATTGATCAGCCTGCGCAGGCCAAAGTACAGCGCCACGCCACCGACCACGCCGATCGCGCTCATCGCCAGCGGCAGGTTGAAGCCGTGCCATACGGCCAAGCTGTACTCGGGCATGGCGTTGCCGAGGATCGAGGCCGCAGCGGCATGCAGCACTGGCGCCACGGTCAGTGCCGGGGCGATGCCCACCGCCACGCAGATCACCACCAGCAGTTCCACCGGCACCTTCATCCAGCGCGGCGGCTCATGCGGCACGCGGTCGAGGTCGTGCGGGCCGGGGCCGAAGAAGGTGTCGTGCACGAAGCGCAGGCTGTAGGCCACGCCGAACACACCGGCCAGCAGCGCCGCGATCGATACGGCCGTGCGCATCGCGCCCGGGCCGCCACCGGCGGTCAGCGCTTCGGCGAACAGCATTTCCTTGGACAGGAAACCGTTGAGCAACGGGATGCCGGCCATCGCCAGCGAGGCGATGATCGCCAGCGCGCTGGTGAATGGCATCAGTTTGCGCAGGCCACCCAGCTTGCGCATGTCACGGGTGCCGGTTTCGTGGTCGATGATGCCGGCGGCCATGAACAGCGAGGCCTTGAAGGTGGCGTGGTTGAGGATGTGGAACACGCCGGCCACCACCGCCATCGGCGTGGACAGGCCGAACAGCAGGGTGATCAGGCCCAGGTGGGAAATGGTCGAGTACGCCAGCAGGCCTTTCAGGTCGTGCTGGAAGATCGCATTCCAGGCACCGATCAGCAGGGTCAGCGCGCCGATGCCGCTGACCGTGTAGAAGAACAGGTCGCTGCCGGCCAGCGCCGGGTGCAGGCGCGCCAGCAGGAACACACCGGCCTTCACCATGGTGGCCGAGTGCAGGTAGGCCGAGACCGGGGTCGGCGCCGCCATCGCGTGCGGCAGCCAGAAGTGGAACGGGAACTGCGCGCTCTTGGTGAAGATGCCGGCCAGCACCAGGAACAGGGCGTAGGGGTACAGCGCGCTGGCGCGGATCTGCTCGCCGGCGGCCAGCACCACGTCCAGGTCGAAGCTGCCGACGATGCGGCCGATCAGCAGCACACCACCGAGCAGGGCCAGGCCGCCGCCACCGGTGATCACCAGCGCCATGCGCGCGCCTTCGCGGGCGTCCTGGCGGTGCGACCAGAAGCCGATCAGCAGGAACGAGCTGATGCTGGTCATTTCCCAGAAGATCATCAGCAACAGCAGGTTGCCCGACAGCACCATGCCCAGCATGGCGCCCATGAACAGCAGCAGGTAGCAGTAGAAGCGGTGGGCGTTGTCCTGCTGGCTCAGGTAGTAGCGCGCATACAGCACCACCAGCGCGCCGATGCCGAGCACCAGCCCGGCGAACATCCAGGCCAGGCCGTCCAGGCGCAGGGTGAAGTCCAGGCCGATCTGCGGCAGCCAAGGGACCATCGTCCGCACCACCTGGCCGTCGAGCACCGACGGGGTCAGCCAGCCGAGGATGGCCAGCCCGCCCAACGGCGCCAGCGCCGCCAGCCAGGCAGCAGTCGAGCGCGAACTACGGGGGAAGGCCGCAACAGCCGCTGCCATCAGGAACGGCAGGGCCAGCAGCAGGGGCAGGCTGGGGAGCATGCAGGGAATCCATGATTCACGAGCAGGTCAGGGAGGATAACAGGCTGCGAAATGTCGCCGAAACCCATCGAACAGCGATCAATTGCATGTAACGTCCGCTGATTCATTTTTTCTGCAGCGCAGCATCACGTTGCTGCGGTCCCTCCCCGGTTGCTCTCGGGGGACACCCTACGCCCACGCAGGGAGACCGCAGGCCCTGTCGCACAGGGGCTGCCGTCGACGGGCGGGAGGTGGGGAACGGATCACCGGTGCAGGCTGGCAGGGCCGTCGTGGAGTGCGGGTGACGGAATCTGCCCGTTCAGGAAACGAGGGGCACCGTCGGCCACGGGTAGGTCAGTAGCGCCAGTCGAGCTTGCGGTAGAACTTGGCCATCACCCAGGCCGGGCCGATCAGCAGGTAGGTCAGGTCGGTCAGGAAGCTGGGCTTGCGGCCCTCG
The DNA here is from genome assembly GCF_056481625.1 of Stenotrophomonas sp. 86156_Sma. NCBI lineage: Bacteria > Pseudomonadati > Pseudomonadota > Gammaproteobacteria > Lysobacterales > Lysobacteraceae > Stenotrophomonas > Stenotrophomonas sp. 86156_Sma. The sequence continues at coordinate 4,657,020 of NZ_CM151157.1, read as the reverse complement.
AACTTGTGACCGATGAACTGGGCGATCCAGGCCACAACGAATACACCCACCGCCAGCCAGAACAGGTTATGCAGGCCGATCTCGGCCTCCAGCAGGCGGCATAGGCAGCCGAATACGAAGAACTGGATGAGCATGCCGATGCCCAGCGGGCGCGACAGCTTGTTGTAGAAGCACCAGGCGCTGAACATCGCGAACGCTGACCAGATGCCGTACTGGAACCAGGTGATCAGCGGCGGCAGGCACCACAGCAGGGCCACCACCGACCACAGGATCGCCGGCACTGCCACCACGTGGATGCGCTGGTTGATCACATTGCGGTGGTCGTCGGAGTAGCTGGCGAAATAGCGGTCGATCGGCCGCGCAAGCTCGGTGGATGTCTGCATGCTGCGTTGCTTCCTCGGACAACGGTAGTGCCGGCCGCTGGCCGGCAATCCAGAGCATAGCCGAGTTCGCGAGGTTGCCGGCCAGCGGCCGGCACTACCCCAGGCAACCGGCAGTAGAGCCAGGCCATGCCTGGCTGCAGGTTCGCGAGGTTGCCGGCCAGCGGCCGGCACTACCCCCAGGCAACCGTCAGTAGAGCCAGGCCATGCCTGGCTGCAGGTTCGCGAGGTTGCCGGCCAGCGGCCGGCACTACCCCCAGGCAACCGGCAGTAGAGCCAGGCCATGCCTGGCTGCAGGTTCGCGAGGTTGCCGGCCAGCGGCCGGCAGTACCGCATTCAGAACGCCCCCAGCCAGACCGGCGGGGGGGGCGCAGGGCATCAGTCGACGCTGATCCCGGCCAGGCGCTGCAGCGCCTCGGCGTACTTGGCGCGGGTGCGCTCGATGATCTCGGCCGGGATGGTGGGGCCCGGGGCGGTCTTGCCCCAGTCCAGCGTCTCCAGGTAATCGCGCACGAACTGCTTGTCGTAGCTCGGCGGGCTGGTGCCCACTTCGTACTCGTCGGCCGGCCAGTAACGCGAGGAATCCGGCGTCAGCATCTCGTCCATGATGTACAGGCGACCATCGGCGTCGGTACCGAACTCGAACTTGGTATCGGCCAGGATGATGCCGCGCTCGCGGGCGTACTCGGCGGCGAACTTGTAGATGCGCAGGGTGGCATCGCGCACGCGCTCGGCCATCTCGGCACCGACCTGCTTCACCATCGCATCGAAATCGATGTTCTCGTCATGGTCGCCCACGGCGGCCTTGGTCGAGGGGGTGAAGATCGGCTCGGGCAGCTGCTCGGCCTGGCGCAGGCCGTCGGGCAGGTCGATGCCGCTGACCTTGCCGGTGCGCTGGTAGTCCTTCCAGCCGCTGCCGATCAGGTAGCCGCGGGCGATCGCTTCCACCGGCACCGGCTTCAGCTTGCGGGTGACCACCGCGCGCTTGGCGTACAGGGCCGGGTCCACGCCTTCGGGCAGCACGCTGGCCACGTCGATGCCGGTCAGGTGGTTGGGCATCAGGTGCGCGGTCTTGGCGAACCAGAAGTTGGAGACCTGGCAGAGCATCTCGCCCTTGCCCGGAATCGGGTCGGGCAGGACCACGTCGAACGCCGACAGGCGATCGGTGGCCACCATCAGCAGGTAGTCGCCCGGCGGGGTCCCTGCTGGCAGCCGCTCGCGCGGGATATCGAACACATCTCGCACCTTGCCGCGATGGCGCAAGGGCAGGCCGGGGAGATCGGATTGCAACAGCGTGGTTGGCACGGGCACTCCTGGGGCGTTGTCGATACGGCTGCCCAACGGACCCGGCGGGCCCGCTGACCAGCGGGCGGCCTAGTGTAAAGCCGTCCGGGCCCGCTGTGACGTAAAATGAGCATCCATTTCGTCGGCCGACCCCGGAGCGCCATGCGCTGGTACGGAAAACTGCTCGGATTCATCGCCGGCGCCCTGCTGTTCCGGCCCAATCCGCTGTTTGGCGCGGTGGTCGGCCTGTTGATCGGCCATGCCTTCGATTCGGACTGGTTCCGCCTGAACAAGGAGAACCCGTACCGGGAGCTGGGGCTGACCTCCGAGGCCACCGATGCCGAGGTCGAGCGCGCCTACCGCAAGCTGATTTCCCAGTACCACCCCGACAAGCTCGGCGGCGCGGCCCCCGAGCTGCAGCAGCAGGCCGAGCAGAAGTCGCGGCGGATCAACGCCGCCTACGACCGCATCAAGACCCTGCGCAAGCGCTGACCCTCTTTCCTACCGTTGCAAGGCCCGGCCATGTCCAACTGCCTCATCGCCCCCTCCATCCTGTCCGCCAACTTCGCCCGCCTCGGCGAGGAAGTCGACAACGTCCTCGCCGCCGGCGCGGACTGGGTCCACTTCGACGTGATGGACAACCACTACGTGCCGAACCTGACCATCGGCCCGATGGTCTGCCAGGCGCTGCGCAAGCACGGCGTCACCGCGCCGATCGACGTGCACCTGATGGTCGAGCCGGTGGACCGCATCATCCCGGACTTCGCCGAAGCCGGTGCCACCTACATCAGCTTCCACCCGGAAGCGAGCCGCCACGTGCACCGCACCATCCAGTTGATCCGCTCGCTGGGCTGCAAGCCGGGCATCGTGCTCAATCCGGCCACGCCGGTGGACATCCTCGACTGGGTACTGGACGACCTGGATCTGGTGCTGCTGATGTCGGTCAACCCGGGCTTCGGCGGCCAGGCCTTCATTCCCTCGGCGCTGGACAAGCTGCGCGTGGTGCGCAAGATGATCGATGCCAGCGGCAAGGACATCCGCCTGGAGATCGACGGCGGCGTGAAGGCCGACAACATCGGCGAGATCGCCGCTGCCGGTGCCGACACCTTCGTTGCCGGTTCGGCCATCTTCAACGCCAAGACCAGCTACCAGGACGTGATCGCGCAGATGCGCGCGAATGTCGCTGCGGCACGCTGACAAAAAAGGGACGGAGGGGATTAAGCTCGCCTGATTCCCTCCGTCTCCCTTTTCCGCCCATGGCTCTGTTGAACATCCGTCCGGCCACTGTGGCCGATGCCGGTCTGATCCTGCAGTTCATCCGCGAACTGGCCATCTACGAGAAGGCCGAGCACTCGGTGCAGACCGATGAGATCGGCATCGCCGAAAGCCTGTTCGGCGCCGATGCCACGGCCCGCGCGCTGATCTGCGAAGCCGACGGCGAGCCCATTGGTTACGCCGTGTATTTCTACAACTACTCCACCTGGTTGGGCCGCAAGGGCATCTACCTGGAAGACCTGTATGTCAGCCAGGAAAAGCGCGGCGCCGGTGCCGGCAAGGCGCTGCTGAAGTACATCGCACGCCAGGCCGTGGCCGAGGGTTGCGGTCGTTTCGAATGGTCGGTGCTGGACTGGAATACCCCGGCCATCGAGTTCTACACCGCCGCTGGCGCCACGCCGCAGGACGAGTGGACCGTGTACCGGCTGCAGGGCCAGGCATTGCACGATTTCGCCAACGGCTGAGGCGAAGTGCATCCACGCATGGCGTGGATCTACCCACCTGGTGTGCGCGAACCGCAACCCGGTGGGTGCGAACCTTGGTTCGCACTCCCTACGCACCAAAAAAAAGCCACGCCAATCACTGGCGTGGCCTCGCTGCATGCGTGGGAGGCTGATCCTGCCTCCATCCGTCGTCCCTGCTATGGCCTTCCATTCTCCAGCAGCTGAATGACACCTGCGTGACATTCACTGCGGACAAACGGCGCATTGCTAGCCTGTGCCACCCCCGTCCTGGAAGCACCGCATGACCACCCCGCGCTGGCGCCTGATCCTCAACGGAAAATCCGCAGGCAATGACGAGCTGCGCGACGCGGTCGGTCATTGGCGTGGGCAGGGCGTGCAGCTGGAAGTGCGGGTGACCTGGGAAGACGGTGACGCCGAACGCTACGTGGCCGAGGCGATCGATCATGGCGTGGACGTGATCGTGGCCGCCGGTGGCGACGGCACGCTCAGCGCGGTGGCCGAGACACTGGCGCATCGTGAGGAGCCGGCAGATGCGTTGCCCTCGCTGGCGCTGATCCCGATGGGCACCGCCAACGACTTCGCGACTGCGGCCGGCATCCCGACCGAGCCGAAGGCGGCCTTGGCCTTGATCGGGCAGGCCACGCCGCATGCCATCGATCTGCTGCGCGTGGACGCCGATGGCACGCAATGGTGGTGCGCCAACCTCGCCAGCGGTGGCTTCGGCACGCAGGTGACGGTGGAGACCGATGCCGGCCTGAAGAAGATGCTGGGCGGGCTGGCCTACGTGATCACCGGCATTGCCAAGCTGGGGCGGATCGAGCCGATCCATGCGCGCCTGTCGGGCCCGGATTTCGCGTGGGAAGGCGACTTCATCGCGCTCGGCATCGGCAATGGCCGCCAGGCCGGTGGTGGCCAGCAATTGTGCCCGCAGGCGCTGATCGATGATGGGCAGCTGGACGTGACGGTGCTTCCGGAGCTGGAAGGTGAAGTCACCGCCACTCTCGGCCAGATGCTGAAGTCGGGCACCCAGGCCGCACTGGAACAGCTGGCAACGCGCGCGCGCCTGCCGTGGCTGCAGGTGGAATCCGAGCGCCCGTTGACGCTCAACCTGGACGGCGAACCGGTACAGGCGCGCCAGTTCCGCATCGCGTGCGTGCCGGGCAGGGTGCGGATGCACCTGCCCGTGGGCTGTGCCCTGTTGTCCGAGCCGCGCTGAGCCGGACCGGAAGTCCTACAACGGGGGGATGTCCTGCTCCTTCGCCGGGAACCCGAATGCTTCGCGCTTCTCGCGGATGTACTGCGGCAGCGGCGGCCGCGCAATGCCGTGATCGATCAGCCACTGCTGGCACTTCTTCTGCCAGGGCAGCAGGTCCGGTGTGGTGATTTCCCAGTAGATGGCTTCGACCATGGCCATCCGATCGGGCGCGCCTGGTTGCGCCGATGACGGCGATGCGATCGTGGGGTCCGCACCATGCTCAAGCAGCCAGTAAGCCTGCTCGAAGCCGCCACGGCCGGTGTACCAGCTGAGAACGGTATCGGCCCGGCCGATGTTGGATTCGTTGACGTGCGCGCCTCGCTCCACCAGCAGCTGGATGTTCTTCCACAGGTTGCCGGAAATGAAAGCCTGGAACAGCAGCGTTTCGGTGTTGGAGGTGCGCGTGTCCGGGTCGCCGCCATGATCCAGCAGCAGGGCCAGGTAGCGCGGATCGTCCATCTTCGCGGCATAGACCATGGCGTTGTTGTGGCGGAACGTCTCGCCGTCCAGCGTTTCAATACGCCGTGCATTCGGGTCGGCGCCGTTGTCGAGCATCGCGCGCAGGCCTTCCAGGTTCTGTGCGCGCAACGGCCACGCGATGAGCGGAATGCCATCCTGCTTCGAGAACTCCTTGTCGGGGTTCACGCCTTCGGTCTTGATCAGGCGCGTGATCGTCGCTGCATCACCCTGTTCGGCGGCGATGGCCAGTTCAAGTGCCTTGCCCTCGAAATAGCGCTCCGCGCCATGTGAAGACGTGCGCGCGCAGGCGCTCAGCAGCATCAGCAGCATCAGCGCCAGGCAGGAAAATGGCGTAAAGGAACTGTGAGGGTGACGGTGCATGTGATCCCTTGACATGGACGCGTTCGGGGGATGATAGCGTTGGCCGTGGTCATTCCAGCAGGTCCTGGATGACCGTGTCTTCACTGATGAGCAATGGAGTCTGCCATGAGCGGTCACGATCCCGAGCAGCAGGAACGCCTGTTGCAGGCCCGCGCCAAGAGCGTCCAGGCGCAGCAGCACCTGGTCGAGCAACTGCAGGGAGGTGGACATGCCACCGAGGCGGCGCGCTTGCGCGAGACCTATCACGCCCGCGAGCTGGGTTCGCTTGCTGATGATGTGTATGCCTCGGCAAAGGGCAAAGGTGAGCCGCCGGTCGGGTGGACGCGAGCCAGTGCCGTGACCGACCCGGACACGCTCAAAGCGGCGGGCATCAGCCTGGGAGCGGCCGACCTGAAGAAGCTGATGCGGCCGAACGACTCGGGTTTTCGCGCAGAGATCTACATTCCGGACAAAAGGGTGTTCGGTGATGACGCCAAGCCGGTGCTGGTGTTCAAGGGATCAACGGGCGAAATCATCGATCCCCGGGCGAAAGGCGGGCGGCGTGAATCCGGAGGCGAGGATTTCCTCAACAATGGACGCCAGGGCGTAGGCATGCAGAGTGACTACTACGATCGGGCCATGGCACTGGCGAGTCGCTTGAAGACCTCTGATACCCACTTTGAACTCGCTGGTCATTCGCTTGGCGGCGGCATGGCCTCTGCCGCTTCGGCGGTTACCGGTGTACGTGCGACCACCTTCAATTCGGCGGGGCTGCATCCGGCCACCGCCGATCGCTACGCGAAATCCCACGGATTGCCGGTGTTCAACACGCGCGACACGGTGCACACCTACCAGACGTCGGGTGAAGTGCTCAACGATGTGCAGAACGGATTGAAGCGGCTCAACGAGTATCACCGGCAGGGCTTTGGCCTGTTGGCCAGCGAGACCAGCCAGCTGCTGCGTCAGCCCGGCGTGCAGCAGATGGTTACCCGCAAGCTGCAGGAGATGATGCCGGCGGGTGCGCAGACGGCCACGGCCCAGCTGGTTGACCAGCTGGCGTCGAAATCCGGGGCAGAGGCATTGCGCAATGTTCCGGTGGCCGCGGGCAGGATGGAACTGTTGCTGGACGCCAAGACCGAAGTGAACGGAAAGGTGGTGGACCGCCGCCATCGAGAAGCGCCAAGCCAGCTTGCCGAATACGGTGGCCCGCTGGCCGAGGTGCTGATCGCAGGTGCGCGCGGCATGCGTGCCGGACGGGTTGCCGGTGAACATGTCGAGCAGGTCGGCGCGCTGGCGGGCCGGGGCATGAGCTTGTCCGGCGTGGCCGTCGAGCGTGCGTCGACCCTGCAGGGAAATGCGATCGGCACCGTGGTCGACTACGGTGGCAAGAGCATGCGGGTGGGCATCGAAGGCGGTGCGACGGTCATTGCCAAGGGTCGCGAGCTGCAGGGTCTGGTCGAATCGGTCAGCCACCGCGTGCAGGCCAAGGGCAGTTACGGCTGGAACATCGGGGCCAGCGTGCTGGGTGCGCTCGGTGCCGACGACATGGCCAGACAGATGCGTGAGCACGGTGATGCGGCGCGCAATCAACACGAAACCAAGGCCCGTGAAGCCACCCGTGAAGCGGCGGCGGATGCCGGCCGCATCCGTGCCGGCGGCCATCATCTGGGCGGCCAACTGCAGCAGGGCGTGCATGGCGTGGCCAATGGGCTGCGCAACGGCTATGCCGTGTACGGCGCGACTTTCCACATGGGCATGAACTGGAGCAGCCATCAGATCACCGGGCTGACCTCGCAGGCGCCGGCCGTGCTGGCCGGCACCGTCGGGCTGGGCGCGATGGCCAACAAGGGCATTGCCACCCACCTGCCCACGCCGGCACTGCCGCAGAACCTGGTCAACCTGGCCAAGACGTCGTGGGTGATCGGGCGCGGCAGTGCGACCATGGGGGAGTCGGTGGACCGGCATGGCATGAGCGAGACGATGAACCCCAGTCTCGACGCGGCAATCGCGAGCCAGGAGGCGGCCGCGCGCAAGCTGCTTGGACGGCCGCATGCGCAGCTGCAGGAGGGGGGGCGGAAGATACCCGCGCTGAACGATCCGGGGCACATCGATTTCCATCTGTTCAAGGGCGCGCAGACCGGCGTGCACGGCCTCGATGTGGCACATGGCCGCATCCCGAACCTGCAGAGCGATCAGCTGGCCGGGGCGTTGGCTGTGCAGGCCAAGCGCGAAGGGTTGCAGGCCATCTCCCATGTGCTGCTCAGTGACGACCGCACGCGGGCATTCGCGGTCGACACCCCGGATCTGCAGGCGGCCCACCGCCGACATGCGCATGTGGACGTGGCGGCCGGCATGGCCCAGCCGCTGGCCGTGAGCACGGCGCAGGTTGACGCCCTGAACACCGGTCGCGAACAGGCGACGGCAGCCGGACTGGCCCAGCAACAGGGGCTGGAGGCCCAGGAGAACGCCCGGCGGATGGGCTAATGGCCGAATGAACCGCGACGCCGCGACGGGGTTCCCCTCCCGCCCCGGCTGCGATACAGTCAAGGGGTGTCCAGCCTGACGACCCCGCATACCCTTTCTTCCGCACGCCGTTGGTGGCGATGGTGGCCCGTTGCCGTCGTCCGCCCCCATAACGCTGTGTCCCGGAAGGAAAGTCGTCTTGAACTCGCACGCTCAGTTTCAGCTGCAGGCCGCTGAAGGCCACACCCATATTCCCGTCGTCCGTGAAGTGCTGTCCGACCTGGACACGCCGCTTTCGGTCTATCTGAAGCTCGCCGACGGCCCCAATACCTACCTGTTTGAATCCGTCGAAGGCGGCGAGCGCTTTGGTCGTTACTCGATCATCGGCCTGCCGGCGCGCCGCGTGTACGCCTTCCACGGCCACACGCTGACCGTGCGCGAAGACGGCCAGGTGGTGGACACACGCGAGGTGGCCGACCCGTTCGCCGAAGTCGAGGCGCTGCGCAGCGCCCACTCGGTGCCGAAGCTGGAAGGCCTGCCGGGCTTCACCGGCGGCCTGGTCGGCTGGTTCGGCTTCGAGTGCATCGGCTACATCGAGCCGCGCCTGGCCCCGCCGGCTGGCCGCGATGAGCTGGGCACGCCGGACATCCTGCTGCTGGATTCCAACGAGCTGGCGGTGTTCGACAACCTCAAGGGCCGGCTGTACCTGATCGTGCATGCCGACCCGCGTGTCGAGGGTGCGTTCGAGCAGGCCCAGGCACGCCTGGATGCGTTGACCGCCAAGCTGCGCGCACCGGGGGCCGGCTATCCCGCACCGCTCAACAGCGACGTGCTGGACGAGTCCGATTTCGTCTCCGGGTTCACCCGCGAAGGCTTCGTCGATGCGGTCCAGCGCAGCAAGGAATACATCCGTGCCGGCGACATCTTCCAGGTGGTGCTGAGCCAGCGCCTGAGCGTGCCGTTCAAAGCGCGCCCGGTGGATGTGTACCGTGCGCTGCGTGCACTGAACCCGTCGCCCTACATGTATTTCCTCGATGTCGGCGACCTGCAGGTGGTCGGTTCCTCGCCGGAAATCCTGGTGCGTTTGCAGGATGGCGAAGTGACGGTGCGTCCGATCGCTGGCACCCGGCCGCGCGGTGCCACTGTCGAACAGGACCTGGCGCTGGAAGCCGAGCTGCTGGCCGATCCGAAGGAGCGCGCCGAGCACCTGATGCTGATCGACCTCGGCCGTAACGATGCTGGTCGCGTGTCCAAGGCCGGCACCGTGGAAGTGGGCGAGCAGTTCGTGATCGAGCGCTACAGCCACGTCATGCACATCGTCAGCGAAGTGACCGGGCAGCTGCAGCCGGGCCTGAGCTATGCCGACGTGCTGCGTGCCACCTTCCCGGCCGGCACGGTCAGCGGTGCGCCGAAGATCCGCGCGCTGGAAGTGATCCGCGAGCTGGAACCGATCAAGCGCAATGTCTACGCCGGCAGCATCGGCTACATCGGCTGGCACGGCGATGCCGATACCGCGATCGCGATCCGCACCGCCGTGATCAAGGATGGCCGCCTGTATGTGCAGGCCGGCGCCGGCATCGTCTACGACTCGGACCCGGACAAGGAATGGGACGAGACGATGAACAAGGGCCGCGCGCTGTTCCGCGCCGTCGCCCAGGCCGCCAAGGGCCTGTAAGCCTGCCTCGCCACGGCCGCTGCGCCGTGGTCGTTCCGCCGTTCCCGTTCAAGACAAGGAGTACCGCATGAAGCTGCTGAGCGCATTGCTGTGGTCGTCGCTGCTGGCCACGATGGCCCCGTCTGCGTGGGCGCAGGCCAATACCATTCCCTCGCAGCCGCACCTGCTGGTGAAGGGCGAGGCGCGCCGCGAGGTGATGCCCGACCGGTTCGGCCTGCAGTTGAACATCGAAGAGACCGACATGGATGCCGACGCCGCGCGCCGCCGCGTGCAGGACAACGTCGCGCGCGTGCTGGCGCTGTTCAAGCAGCACAAGGCGGTGGAGGGCAGCGTGCGTGCGGACAATCTGCGGATCGGCCCGGCAACCCGCTATGAGCAGAACCGGCAGGTCTTCGTCGGCACCCGCGTGTCGCGCCAGCTGCGTGCCAGCTTCGCCAGCGTGAAGGCGATGCAGGACGTGCTGGGTGCACTGAAGGCCAACGAGAACCTGCAGGTCAGCAGCGTGGCCCCGACCTACTCGGGTGAAGTGGCGCTGCGGCGCGAACTCAAGGGTGAGGCCGCCGCGTCGACGCGCCAATCCGCGCAGGGCCTTGCCAATGCCTACGGCACGAAGCTGATCGGGCTGTACAGCATCTCCGATGTGGCGCCGAACTTCGCCTATGGCGTGCAGGCGGGCAATTGGCCCAGAAGCGACGACATGGTGACACCGCCATCGCCGCCGTCACCTGCGGCGCAGATGGACATGATCGAGACCACTGGCTCACGCCTGCGCGAATCCATCGAAGCCGGCCCCATCACCTACACCGAAAACGTGTACGCCATTTTCCTGATAAGCGACGGAACCTGACCATGTTGTGGATGATCGACAACTACGACAGCTTCACCTACAACCTCGTGCAGTACCTGCAGACGCTGGGCGCCGAGGTGAAGGTGGTGCGCAACGATGCGATGAGCGTGGACGAGATCGCCGCGCAGAAGCCCGAACGCATCGTCATCTCGCCCGGCCCGTGCACGCCCAACGAAGCGGGCGTGTCGCTGGAGCTGATCCAGCGCCTGGGCCCGACCACGCCGATCCTCGGCGTGTGCCTGGGCCACCAGGGCATCGGCCAGGTCTACGGCGGTACGGTCATCCGCGCCGGCAACATCATGCATGGCAAGACCTCGCCCATCCGCCATCAAGGCAAGGGCGTGTTCGCCGGCCTGCCGGACTGTTACCAGGCCACCCGCTACCACTCGCTGGTGGTGGACAAGAACAGCCTGCCCGAGGTGCTGGAAGTGACCGCCTGGACCGAGAACGACGACGGCTCGATCGAAGAGATCATGGGCCTGCGCCACCGCCAGTTCCCGGTGGAAGGCGTGCAGTTCCATCCCGAATCCATCCTCACCGAACATGGCCACGCCCTGCTGCGCAATTTCCTGCAGCGTCCGGCGGCCTGATCCAAGGAGCATTCCCATGAGCTTCTCCCCCCAGGAAGCCCTGCAACGCACCATCGAGCACCGCGAAATCTTCTTCGACGAAATGGTCGACCTGATGCGGCAGATCATGCGCGGCGACGTGTCGCCGATGATGACCGCCGCCATCCTCACCGGCCTGCGCGTGAAGAAGGAAACCATCGATGAGATCGCCGCTGCGGCCACGGTGATGCGTGAATTCGCGCTGGCGGTGCCGGTGGCCGATACCACCCACCTGGTCGACATTGTCGGCACCGGCGGCGATGGCTCGCACACCTTCAACATCTCCACCTGCGCGATGTTCGTCGCCGCTGCGGCCGGTGCGCGCGTGGCCAAACATGGCAACCGCAGCGTGTCGTCCAAGTCCGGCAGCGCCGATGCAGTCGAAGCACTGGGTGCGGCCATCGAGCTGCAGCCGGCGCAGGTGGCCGCGGCCATCGAACAGACCGGCATCGGTTTCATGTTCGCGCCGATCCATCACCCGTCGATGAAGGTCGTCGCGCCGGTCCGCCGCGAGATGGGTGTGCGTACCATCTTCAACATCCTTGGCCCGCTGACCAACCCGGCCAGCGCACCGTCGGTGCTGATGGGCGTGTTTCACCCGGATTTAGTGGGTATCCAGGCACGCGTGCTGCGCGAGCTGGGCACCGAGCGCGCCATGGTGGTCTGGGGCCGCGACAACATGGACGAGATCTCGCTGGGCGCCGGTACCCTGGTGGGCGAGCTGCGCGACGGCAAGGTACGCGAGTACGAGATCCACCCGGAAGACTTCGGCATCGCTATGTCGGCCAGCCGCAACCTGCGCGTGGATGGCCCGGAGCAGTCCATTGCCATGCTGCGTGCGGTGCTGGACAACACCCCCGGCCCGGCGCTGGACATCGTGGCCCTGAACGCCGGCGCCGCGCTGTACGTGGCCGGCGTGGCCAGCGACATCGGCGACGGCCTGGCCCGCGCCCGTGCCGCCATCGCCAACGGCAGCGCCCGCCAGCGCCTGCAGCAGTATGTAGAGACCACCCGCGCGCTGGTTGCCTGAGCGCGCGGTTCAGCCTGACCCTCTTGATGGCCGATAATGGCCGTCCTCACCGCCCCCGCACCGAATCGAAGACGATGAGCGACATCCTGCAGACGATCCTGGCCCGCAAGGCCGAAGAAGTGGCCCAGCGCCGTGCCCAGCGTCCCCTCGAGGACCTGCAGGCCGCCGTGGCCAGCGCCCCGCCGGTACGTGGCTTCGTGCGCGCGCTGCAGGCGGCGGTGGCCAACGGCGACCCGGCGGTGATCGCCGAGGTGAAGAAGGCCAGCCCGTCCAAGGGCGTGATCCGCCCGGATTTCCGCCCGGCCGACATCGCGGTCAGCTATGAGTTCGGCGGCGCCAGCTGCCTGTCGGTGCTGACCGATGTGGACTTCTTCCAGGGTGCTGATGCCTACCTGCAGCAGGCCCGTGAGGCCTGCACGCTGCCGGTGCTGCGCAAGGACTTCGTGATCGACGCCTACCAGGTGTACGAGGCGCGCGTGCTGGGTGCCGACTGCATCCTGCTGATCGTCGCTGCGCTGGACGACACGCAGTTGGCCACGCTGTCCGAACTGGCGATGTCGCTGGGCATGGACGTACTGGTGGAAGTGCACGACATCGACGAGCTGGAGCGTGCGCTGCAGGTACCGGCACCGATGATCGGCATCAACAACCGCAACCTGCGCACCTTCGAGGTGTCGCTGCAGACCACGCTGGACATGCAGAAGGCGGTGCCGCGCGATCGCCTGCTGGTCACCGAGAGCGGCATCCTCGGTCCGCAGGACGTGGCGCTGATGCGCGATGCCGGCATCCACTCGTTCCTGGTGGGCGAAGCCTTCATGCGCGTGGAAGAGCCGGGCGAGGGCCTGCGTCAGCTATTCTTCGCGGCATGAAAACGCATTATCCGACGCCGCGCGACGATGCGCCGCTGGTGGTCTTCGATTTCGACCACACCCTCTACGATGGCGATTCGGGTACTCACCTGTTCGCTTCGCTGATCAAGCGCAACCCGCTGCGCATGCTGGCGGCGCTGCTGGTCACGCCGATCGCCGGGCCGATGGTGGCGCTGCTGCCGACCCGCCGTACCGGCATTTCGGTCTATGTGTGGATCGGCAGCTTCGGCCTGCACCGTGCGCGCGATTTCAACAAGGTGATCGACGCCTATGTGCTGCGCAACGAGGCGCAGATGCGCGCCAAGCTGCTGCCACAGGCGCTGGAGGTGTTCGCAGCGCACCGGGCCAAGGGTGACCGCGTGGTGGTTGCCACGGGCGCGCCACCAGAGCTGGCACGCGCGATCCTGGCCTTCGTCGCCCACCAGGACGTACCGGTGATCGGCACCGAGGTTGGCCCACGGCTGGGTGGCGTCGGCCCGACCCGCCACTGCCACAACGAAGAGAAGATGCGCATGCTGCGCGAGCGCGGCTACGGCGACATCGATATCGCCTACTCCGACAGCACCGCCGACCTGCCGTTGCTGCTGGCCGCCAAGGCGCCGGTGGTGGTGAACCCGAAGCCGGGCAGGGTGGACTTCTTCCGCCGCGTGCTGCCGGCCGGCACCCGCATCCTCAACTGGGGCTGCGTGGACCGCGGCGGCGACAAGGCCTGACCTCGCCGCACGGTGACGGATCTGCCGGCCAGCGGCCGGCACTACCCTTCTCCGTCCCGGTAGTGCCGGCCGCTGGCCGGCAAATGGTCCTGCGCCCGGTGAGCAGTCAGCGCGCCAGATACCCGGTCAGCGCATGCCCGATCTGGAACAGGCTGATGCCCAGCACCAGCACGCCCACGGCCACCAGCACCCAGCGCTCCTTCAGGCGCTTCACCAGCAGTGCGGCCACCGGCGCGGCCATCATGCCGCCGATCAGCAGGCCGGCAACGATCTGCAGGTGATGCAGCCCCATCGACAGCAGGAACGTTGCTGAAACTGTCAGGGTGACCACAAACTCGGCCGCGTTCACCGTGCCGATGGTGGTGCGTGCCTGGCCGCCGCGGGCCAGCAGGGTGGAGGTGGCCACCGGCCCCCAGCCGCCCCCGCCGCTGGCATCCAGGAAGCCGGCGACGAAGCCCAGCACGGGCACCCGCTTGACCTCGCCCTTGGGCATCAGGCGGCCGGCGGCACGTGCCAGGATGATGATGGCCAGCACCAGCAGGTACAGGTAGATGAGCGGGCGGATCACCTCGCCGGGCAGCTGGGTCAGGCCGTAGGCACCCACGGCGCCGCCTACGGCGCCGGGCAGCGCCAGGCGCAGGAACAGGCGCTTATCGACATTGCCGGCGACCAGATGCGACACGCCGGAGGCGCCAGTAGTGAACACCTCGGCGGTGTGGATGGCTGCACTGGCCTGCGCGGGCGGAATGCCCATGGCCAGCATCACCGACGACGACACCAGGCCGAACGCCATGCCCAGCGCGCCGTCCACCAGCTGGGCGCCCAGGCCGATGAGGATGAACCACCAGAATGCGCTGCTCAGTTCCATGCACCGAGCCTAGCGCGTGAAAGAGTGCGGACCAAGGTCCGCACCCACCGGGTGCTCAACGATCAACGGGTGCCGTACAGCACCACGGTCTTGCCGCGGGCGTGCAACAGGCCGTCGGTCTGCAGCTTCTTCAGCACGCGGCCGGCCATTTCGCGCGAGCAGCCGACCAGGCGGGCCAGTTCCTGGCGCGAGACGCGCAGCTGGCTGCCCTGCGGATGGCTCATCGCCTCCGGCTCCTGCGCCAGGTCGTGCAGGGTGCGCACGATCCGGTCGGTAACATCCAGGAATGCCAGGCGGCTGGCCTTGCGGCTGGTGTCGAGCAGGCGCTTGGAGATCTGCTGGCCCAGCGCGTACAGCAGGCGCGGGGCATCGGCCGACAGCGGGCCGAGGAACAGCTGGTGCAGGCGCTCGTAGCTGATTTCGGCCAGCTCGCAGGCGGTACGGGTCCTCAGGATCACCTCGCGGCGGTCCGATTCAACGAACAGGCCCATCTCGCCGACGAACTCGCCGGCACCGAAGTAGCCCAGCACCAGCTCGCGATCGTCATCTTCCTCGGCCATGATCGAAACCGAGCCGCTGATGACGTAATACAGGGTTCCCGCCGGGTCACCGGGTCGGAAGACGTCGGTACGGGTGGGGTATCGCCGCCTGTGGCTGTGCGCCAGGAAACGATCGATTGTGGCGATATCCAGGGCCAGTGGACTGCTAGCTAGGCGCACGGTTGACACGATAGGAGCGCTCCCTCTGCGCATGAACGGATTCACGGGGTCGATAGCGGAGCTTAACCAGCGCAATTGTTAAGGGCAAACAGTGTGCCAGATGTGAGCGCTCTTCACGTTCCCCCCGGGGACAGTTTGCCCCATAATTCCCCCTTTCCCTTCTTACACAGGAATCGACCGCCGTGGTCAAGCCGTTGCCTCGCCTGAGGCTGCAGGGTTTCAACAACCTCACCAAGGCGCTGAGCTTCAACATCTATGACGTGTGTTACGCGCGCACCGAAGAGGAGCGTCAGCGTTACATTGAATACATCGATGAAGAGTACAACGCCGACAGGCTGACTCAAATCTTGACCGATGTCGCCGAGATCATCGGCGCCAACATCCTGAACGTGGCCCGCCAGGACTACGATCCGCAGGGTGCCTCGGTGACCATCCTGATCTCCGAAGAACCGGTGATCGACAAGAAGCAGGCCGGCAAGGAGCTGATCTCCGATGCCGTGGTCGCGCACATGGACAAGTCGCACATCACCGTGCACACCTATCCGGAAACGCACCCGCAGGAAGGTATCGCCACCTTCCGCGCCGACATCGACGTGGCCACCTGCGGCGTCATTTCGCCGTTGAAGGCGTTGAACTACCTGATCGAAAGCCTCGAGTCGGACATCGTGATCATGGACTACCGCGTCCGTGGCTTCACCCGCGATGTGAAGGGCAAGAAGCACTACATCGATCACAAGATCAACTCGATCCAGAACTTCCTGGCCAAGAACATCAAGTCGCGTTACGAGATGTTCGACGTCAACGTCTATCAGGAAAACATCTTCCACACGAAGATGCACCTGAAGGACTTCGACCTGGACCAGTACCTGTTCGAGGAAAAGGCCAAGAACCTGTCGTTCAAGGAACGCATGAAGATCGAAGCGCTGCTCAAGCGCGAGATCGAAGAGCTGTTCCACGGCCGGAACCTGTCCGAGTAAGCCCCATGTGCGGTGCCCGCAGGCATCGCCGCCCAGGCGGGACGACCCGCCCCGTGGAACCAGTGCCTCGCACGCGTTACAGTTCCACGGTGATGTACCGACCCACGGCCCGGTGTGAAAACACCGGGCCGTTTCGTTTTTCTCAAAAAAGGTAAGGAGCCCCCACCCATGCCCTGGATCTACCTGCTGCTGGCCGGCCTGTTCGAGATCGGTTTCGCCCTCGGAATGAAGTACTCCGAAGGCTTCAGCAAACCCCTTCCCACCGCTGCCACGGTCGTGTCCGCGCTGATCAGCCTGTACCTGATGAGCCAGGCGATGAAGAGCATCCCGGTCGGTACCGCCTACGCGATCTGGACCGGTATCGGCGCCATGGGCGTGGCGGTGCTGGGCATTTACCTGTTCAACGACAGCGCATCGCCGGCCCGCCTGGCCTGCGTGGGCCTGATCGTGGCCGGTGTGGTCGGCCTGAAGCTGGTCTCGCCCAACTAAGGCGGCCCGACCAACGGTCGGGCCCCACCGTCGGGCCCACCGTGCCCTTGGGGAGGCCCCCACCGTTGGTGGGGCGCCCCGGTCAAATGCGGTAGGCGATGGTCTTCATGACCTTGGAAGCCAGCGCCATCGCGCCCGGGATCGGGAACGGCAGGCGGCGTGCGCCGGCCTGCTCGGCGTGGTCCGCATGGCGGGCCTCGTCTTCCTTCATCACGGCGATGACCGCGCGGCTGCGCAGGTCACCGGCCGGCAGGTCGACCAGGTGCTCGTCCAGATGGGCTTCCACCTGGCGCTCGGTCTCGACCACGAAGCCCAGGTTCCAGCCGTCGCCGCGCAGCCCGGCCAGAGTGCCGATGGTGTAGCTGCCGGCGTACCAGAGCGGGTTGAACAGGCTCGGACGGCTGTCCAGTTCGCCCAAGCGGGTGGCGCACCAGGCCAGGTGGTCGGTTTCTTCCTGGGCCGCTTCCAGCAGGTGTTCACGCGTGGCCGGGTCGCGGGCCACGGCCGCCTGGCCGAAGTAAAGGCCCTGTGCGCAGACCTCGCCGACGTGGTTGATCCGCATCAGGCCGGCCGCGTGGCGGCGTTCGGTGCTGTCCATGCCCGGCTCGTCGGTGTCCGCAGCCGGATAGGGGCGGGCCGCCGGCGGGTTGCCGAACACCGTGTCCAGGGCGCGCTGCGCCTCGGTCAGCAGGTGGTCCAGCGGGGTGATCTGGCGGAGCACGGTCATGGCGGTACACGGTGGGGCGGAAGACCCCGCGATTCTCGCCCGACCCCGTCCCCCTGCCAACCCGGTCAAGGGCCGGCTTGCAACGGGGGGCTGACCTGCGTACAATCCCGCCTCTTACGCTTCACCTTTTCACAACGCGTGGCAGAGTTCCGGCGAGCCTTTCGCCGCAATGAGCCCGACCTAACCTAGAGTTCTTCATGAGCACTTTCACTGCCAAGAACGAGACCGTCCAGCGCGACTGGTACCTCGTCGACGCCGAGGGCAAGACCCTGGGCCGTCTCGCCACCGAGCTGGCCCGCCGTCTGCGTGGCAAGCACAAGCCGGTCTACACCCCGCACGTTGATACCGGCGACTACCTGGTCGTCATCAATGCAGAAAAGATTGCCGTCACCGGCAAGAAGCTGCAGGACAAGATGTATCACCGTTTCACCGGTTACATCGGCAACCTGAAGACCGAATCCCTGGCCCAGGCGCTGGAGCGCCACCCGGAGCGCGTGATCGAGATCGCCGTGAAGGGCATGCTGCCGAAGGGCCCGCTGGGTCGCCAGATGTACCGCAAGCTCAAGGTCTACGCCGGCACTGAGCATCCGCACGCCGCACAGCAGCCGCAGGTTCTGGATATCTAATCATGGCTATCACTCAAAACTACGGCACTGGCCGCCGCAAGTCCTCCACCGCTCGCGTGTTCCTGCGCAAGGGTTCGGGCAACATCACCGTCAATGGCCGTCCGCTGGACGAGTTCTTCGGTCGTGAGACCGCGCGCATGATCGTGCGCCAGCCGCTCGAGCTGACCAAGAACACCGAAAGCTTCGACATCCTGGTCACCGCCGCTGGCGGCGGCACCACCGGCCAGGCCGGTGCGATCCGTCTGGGCATCGCCCGTGCTCTGGTCGAGTACGACGAAACCCTGAAGTCCGAGCTGCGCAAGGCTGGCTTCATGACCCGTGACGCCCGTGAAGTCGAGCGTAAGAAGGTCGGTCTGCACAAGGCCCGCCGCGCCACCCAGTTCTCCAAGCGCTGATTTACCGCGCCTGGTTGGGCTCCTTCGGGGGCCCGCTGGTTGGACAAGCAAAAGCCCGGCTTCGGCCGGGCTTTTGTCGTTCTGGGGAGCGCATTTCGAGGTTGCCGGCCAGCGGCCGGCACTACCCGTGGTCCGCATGCCTGACTCCGGTCTCTGTCTGGAGAAGAGCCCCCTTGTTGTTCAAGGGGGTGCGCCGACAGGCGCGGGGATAAGGTGGGATGCGTGACCAAACAAAAAAAGAAAAAAGCCTGATCTTTCGATCAGGCTTTTTTCTTTTTTGTTTGGCTGCCCCGGATGGATTCGAACCACCGAATGCCTGAGTCAGAGTCAGGTGCCTTACCGCTTGGCGACGGGGCAAAACGTGCAACTATTTTCTCACTTTTCACGCTGAAAAACAACTTGATTTTCAGTGTGGTGGCTATGGGTGGACTCGAACCACCGACCCCAGCATTATGAGTGCTGTGCTCTAACCGGCTGAGCTACATAGCCTTGGTGAGCCCGCTATTCTGCGGATGTGTATCGCCCCTGTCAACACTTTTGTATCGCGCTTGTGGGCCGACAGGCGGCATGGGATAGTCCCGACCAGTAGATTTTTTAGGAGTCCGCATCGTGATCGATCCGGACGGCTATCGACCGAACGTCGGCATTGTGCTGATGCGGCAGGACGGCCAGGTGTTCTGGGCACGACGTGTGCGCCGGGACGGCTGGCAGTTCCCGCAGGGTGGCATGAATACCGACGAGACGCCTGTCGAGGCCATGTATCGTGAACTGCAGGAAGAGACCGGCCTGCTGCCTGAGCACGTGGAAGTGCTCGGGGCAACGCCCGGCTGGCTGCGCTACAAGCTGCCGGCGCGGGCCATCCGCCGCAACGAGCGGCAGGTCTGCATCGGCCAGAAGCAGGTCTGGTTCCTGCTGCGCCTGACCGGCGACGAGTCCCACGTGAAGCTGGACCACACCGACTCACCCGAGTTTGACCACTGGCGCTGGGTGGACTTCTGGTACCCGGTGGAGCACGTGGTGATGTTCAAGCGTGGCGTCTATGCGCGCGCCTTGCGACATCTGGCGCCGTTGGCGCGCGGGGTGGCCGGGCAGGGCGTGACCGCCATGCCCAAGAGCGCTGCGGAGGCCTGGATGCCGGGCCATACCGCCGGGCATGACCGCCCACGCAAGCGCCCACGGACCCGCGGCTACTGGCCGAAGAAGGCCACCGGCGATGGTCCGGCCACGTGACCGGCTGAACCGTATCGAGAATGGTTCAGGTCTCTGATTGACAACCATTCTCGTTTCCATTGGAATAGCCAACAGGCCACTCTTGGCCTGTCAGCCCGGTTCACGCCTGTGTACGTCTGCATCTGCAACGGAGTCACCGACCACCAGATCCGCGAAGCCGCCAGCCATGGCGTCAGCACGGTGGCCGAACTGACCATGCGTACCGGTTGTGGTGCCACCTGCGGTTCCTGCCTGGACATGGCCGGCGATCTGCTGGCCAAGGCGCGTGCCACCCACGATCTGCCGCTGCCGGTCCTCGGTCTGGCCCAGGTCGCCTGATCGTCTCTTTCGCGGCGCGTTGACGCCGCGCTTTCGCATCCTTCACGTGCGGCCGCACAGGCCAATGCGCACGATTCGCGTTCCTTCACGGCCGCGCGCAAGGCGTTAAAGTGCCTGCGTTTTCAGCGTGCAGGAGCACCCCCATGAAGGGCGACACCAAGGTCATCGAATTCCTCAACAAGGTCCTCTACAACGAGCTGACCGCGATCAACCAGTACTTCCTGCACGCCAAGATGCTGAAGAACTGGGGCATCAAGGAGCTGGCCGAACACGAGTACAAGGAATCGATCGACGAGATGAAGCATGCCGACATGCTTGCCGACCGCATCCTGTTCCTCGAAGGCCTGCCGAATTTCCAGGCGCTGGGCAAGCTGCGCATCGGCGAGAACCCGACCGAGATCCTGCAGTGCGACCTGTCGCTGGAGCGCGACGGCGTGGTGACCCTGCGCGAGGCCGTGGCCTACTCCGATTCGGTAGGCGACTACGTCAGCCGCCAGCTGTTCGTGAAGATCCTCGACTCGGAAGAAGAACACATCGACTGGCTGGAAACCCAGCTCGACCTGATCGAGCGTATCGGCGAGCCGAAGTACCTGCTCAGCAAGCTGGAAGAGTGACTAGCGTCGAGCTTGCTCGACTGTGATCAGCATGGCGATGGTCGAGCAAGCTCGATGCTACCGATGCTGTGCAAGGTAGCCCGTCAGTGCCACGCGCGCCCGGGCGAATTCGGCAACCAGCAGCGCCACCGCCACCGCGGGGCGCTGCAGGCTGCCACTACGGGCTTCGTGCTCGATCCGCTGCGCGATTGCCGACAGCGACAACGCCCCCACGTTCGCACTCGATGATTTAAGGCTGTGGGCGATTGCCTGCAGTCGCGGCTCGTCGCTGCTCTGCGCGGCCTGCTGCAGCTGCTGCACCATCGCCGGCGCATCCTCCAGGAACACCGAGACGATCTGGAGGGCGGTATCGCCGATCACCGCCTGCAGTTCGTCCAGCACATCACGGTCCAGCACCGGTTGCGTCACCGCTTGGCTTTTCGTCTCTTGTAGAGCCGGGCCATGCTCGGCTGGCGGGATTCCACTGGCCCCGGATGCTTCGCCGTCGAGCAAGCTCGACGCTACGACATCGCGTGATCGCTGCCCCCAGCGCCTCAACAGCGCATGCAAGGTGGCGCGTGCGATCGGCTTGGACAGGTAGTCGTCCATGCCGGCCTGCAGGCAGCGTTCGCGGTCACCAGCCATGGCGTTGGCCGTCATCGCGATGATCGGCAACCGCGAGCGCCCGGTTTCCGTTTCTTCCGCACGCCAGCGGCGCGTGGCGGCGTAGCCGTCCAGCACCGGCATCTGGCAATCCATCAGCACCACGTCCACGCCGCCCTCGCGCAGGGCGGCCAGTGCCTGCTCGCCGTCGGCGGCGTTGCGCACCTCGCACTGGAACACGCGCAGCAGATGCTCGGCCACCATCCGGTTGACCGTGTTGTCTTCCACCAGCAGCACGCGCAGGTGCAGTGGCGGCAGCGTCGGTGTTGGCAAGCCGTCTTCGGCATTGGCCAGCAGGGCGGCAGGGCGGGCAGGCGCGGCAGGCGCCGCTAGTAGTGCATGCAGGGCTGCATCATCGAAATGCGGGAGCAGCTGGCGTTGGCGCGGGCGTTGTGCAGGCGTGTCTTCCTGCAGCCACAGCACCTGCAGTGCATCATCGTCGCCGCGCTCGGCCAGCGCCTGCTGCAGCGTGACCTCGCCGTTGCGGCGGGTGCGGGAATCGACAATCAGCCATGCCGGTGCTGGTTGTCCAGGCCGCGCGGGAGCGCGCAGGCGCTCGACCACGGCATCCAGCTGTGCCAGCACCTGCACCTGCAGCCCATGGTGGGCGGCGATGCGCTCGATGCGTGCCTGCAGCGTTGCATCGGCGCTGAACAACAGTAGCGCTGCGGGGGCGCGCGCCATCGCAGGCAGGTCGCCGGGTACTTTCAGCAGCGGGATCTCGAACCAGAACGTTGCGCCCTGGCCGGGCGTGGACTGCACGCCGATCTGCCCGTGCATCAGGTCGATGATGCGCTTGCAGATGGCCAGGCCCAGGCCGGTGCCACCGTAGATGCGCGTGGTCGAGGCATCGGCCTGGCTGAAGGACTGGAACAGGCGTGCCTGCAGTGCCTCATCGATGCCGATGCCGGTGTCGATGATCTCGAAGCGCAGCTGGTGCTGGGCCGCACCTTCGCCCAGGCGCTGCACGCGCAGCTGCACCTGGCCGCGGGCGGTGAACTTGATGGCATTGGCCAGCAGGTTGCTCAGCACCTGGCGCAGGCGTACCGGGTCGCCGCGCACCGGCAGGCGCACCGATGGGTCAAGCTGCAGGGTCAGGGACAGGCCCTTGGCATCGGCGGCGCGTTGCATCAGCTGCACCACGCCATCGAGCAGGTCGCGCAGGTTGAAGCTGGTGATCTCCAGTTCCAGCGCCTGCGCTTCCAGCCGGGAGTAGTCGAGGATGTCGTCGACGATGCGCAGCAGCTGCTGTGAACTGGCCGAAGCGGTGGCCAGCATCTGCCGCTGGTCTTCACCCAGCGGCCCGCGCGCGATCAGCTCCAGCATCGGCAGGATGCCGTTGAGCGGCGTGCGGATCTCGTGGCTCATCGTGGCCAGGAACTCGCCCTTGGCCAGCACGGCCGCTTCGGCGGCCTGCTTGGCCTGCAGCAGCTGCTGTTCCAGCTGGCCCTGGCGTTCGGTGGTGCGGCGCAGCTGGTCGCGCTCGCTGGCCAGCGCGCTGTGCTCGCGCTGCAGCTGGGCCAGTGCCCGGTTGCGCGCGCGCAGGCGCAGGCCCAACAGCAGCAGTGCGACGGCCGCAGCAAGGGCAACCAGCAGCACGCCCCACAGCGGCACCTCAGAGCACCGCGTTGTGGAAGTCGAAGTTCAGGTCACTGCCGGCCGACTGCACCATGTTGCCCTGGATGTAATCGACGCCGCCGACCCACATCGCTGCCGCGGCCTGCGGGTCCTCGATCTGCTGGCCGATGATCTGCAGCCCGGCGGCATGCGCCTGTTCGATCGCCTTGCGCAGTTCCTCGCGCGTGGCCGGGTTGGAATGGCTGCTGGAGAAACGCGCGGCCATGCGCACGAACGACAGCGGCAGCTGGGTCAGCAGTGCATCGGCTTCGCCACTGGGTTCGAACTGGCTCAGGCAGAAGCGCACGCCGGCGCCGGCCATGCGCTGGCAGAACTGCTGCAGCGGCACGGTGTGGATCAGCGCGTCGGGCAGGCGCACGTCGATCACCAATGCACTGCCGGGCAGGTCACGCTGCTGCAGCGATTCCAGCAGCCAGTCGCCAAAGGCATCGCGCTGCAGGGTGCGCAGCGACTGCGAAACGAACAGGTTCAGCGGTTGCGTTGCGTGCCTGTACAGGTCCAGCAGGCCCAGCGCATGGTCCATCACCTGCTGGTCGAGGTCGGCGATGCGGCCTGCCGCTTCGGCGGCGGGAATCACCTGGCCGGCCGCCAGCACCGTGCCGTCGGCCTGGCGCAGGCGCAGCAGCAGCTGGTACTGCGCGGTGTTGCCACCGGCGACGGCGACGATCGGCTGATAGGCCAGCTCCAGCTGGCCCTCCAGCAGTGCCAGGTGTTCCTGTTCGGTGACGGCCTGGCGATGCACATGGCCTGCCACGCCGGCGCTGAGCAGGCGTGCCTGCAGGGTGGTGCGCTCGACCGCTTCCAGTGCAGCGTTGGCATCGTCGAAGCCCGGCGACAGCGGCGCGTAACCCACCACGCCGCGCAGATGCACCGATTCATCATCGCGGATCACGAAGGCGCGCGCCGAGAGCTGCTCACGCAGGGTCGCGGCGATGCTTTCCAGGCTGTCTTCATCGGTATTGCGGGCCAGCAGCAGGAAGCTGTTGTCGTTCAGGCGTGCCAGCAGGTGCGGATGGCCGGCCTCGGCCAGGCGCTGCCCGGCCTGCACCATCAGGCGCTCGAAGGCGGCGTAGCCATAGCGTTCGCGCAGGCCCAGCGCGCTGGCCACTTCAATGAAGAACACGCCGCCCCGGTCGCGATGGGTGAGGGTGGCGTTGAGTTGCTGCAGCACGTGGTGACGTGTCGGCAGGCCGGTTTCCGGATTGCTGGTGGCCGGTGCGCCGGTAGCACCAGGCAGGGTCGCTGCCTGCGCACGTGCGCGGCGGATGCGGTTGGCCACGGCGGCGATCAGGTGCCGGGGGCGGATCGGCTTGCTCAGATAATCGTCGGCGCCGCTGTCGAGCACCTCGAACTGGCGTTCCGGGTCCGGATCGCCGCTCAGGAACACGATCGGCAGCAACTGCAGGCCAGGCTGCTGGCGGATCAGCGCGGTCAGGCGCATGCCGTCCAGGCCGGGCAGGTGCAGGTCCATCAGGATCAGGTCGGGCCGATGCTCCTTGATCGCCTGCAGCGCGCCGTCGGCATCGCTGTGCACGATCGCCTGCATGCCGGCGCCATGCAGCACGCTCTGTGCGAACAGGGCCTGCGCGCGGTCGTCCTCGACGATCAGCACGCGGTAGGGCGAATCGGAGGGCGGCGGCGCCTGGTCGTTGTTGCCAGCCTCGGCCAGCACGGCCGGGGCCGGCAACGGCGGCGGTGCGCTGCCGATCGATGCGGGTGCGTCGGAGGCGGCCAGCGGCGGAACCGCGGCCGGCGCTGCGGCGACGGCGCTCGCCGGTTCAGCGGTCCAGCGTTGCCAATGATCGGCCGGAGGGGTTTCAGCGCGTCCCGGGCGGGCGCCCGCGGGGGATTCGTTTGCGGCCATCGGTGCTCCTGGTGTTCGCGTCCATTATGCGACAAGCCCGGCGATCAACCGGTACCGGGCTGGCGTGGACTGTCGGGCGACGCACTGCGTGCCAGCCAGCGCACGCCCTTCCACAGGGCGCGCCAGACCAGCCACACCAGCAGCGCGCCGGCCAGGCTGCAGGCCAGCACCACGATCAGCGCGATCCACGGGTGTGCCAGGGCCAGGGCCAGGCCACCGACCACCACGGTGTCCTCGGCGGCGGAGGCCACCCAGTTGCTGGCAGGCTCGGGCGATGTATTGAGCAGGGCGCGGGTGCCGGCCTTCAGACCATGGCTGGCCAGCGCGACACCGGCACCGGCAGCAAGTGCGCCGGTGCCCAGCTGCCCATCCGGCGACAGCGTGGCTGCGGCAAGGAAGGCACCTGCGGGTACGCGTGCCAGGGTCTGCACCAGATCCCACGCCGAGTCGACGCCGGGAATCTTGTCGGCAAAGAATTCGGTCACCGCCAGCGCTGCCGAGGTGCCCAGCACCCACCACGATTCCGTGGCCTGCAGGGCCGGCGGCAGGTCGACCCAGCCGAGCAGGCCGGCCAGGCCGACACCGAACACGGTGAGGTAGACGCGGATGCCGGCCAGCCAGGCCAGCAGGATGCCGATCACGAACAGGTGGGCTTCGGTCATGGCGATGCTCCGGCGACGGAACTGTGCAGGGGACCACACTATCGACGATGGCATGCCTGAACGCCACAGACGGTGGCTCGCCACTGCGCAGGAAACCCACCCGTCCTGTCATACACTAGCCCGTCGTTTGCCACAGGGGCCGTAACGGTGTCGCCCTCGCGATGCCCCGGAATCCACCCATGACCAACCGTCCTCCCATGCGCGTGCAGGTTCGCCTGCCCGGCGCGCCGCAACCGCCGGCCGACCGTCGCCGCCTGCTGGTGATCGGCGGCATCTGGCTGCTCAGCCTGGTGCTGGCCGTGCTGGGTGGCTGCTGGATGGCCACGCCGCGCGATGCACAGGGCCAGCGCCTGCAGGCCGCCGAGAAGCGCGCCGAGACGTTGCAGGCGCAGCTGACCGAACTGCGCCAGAAGCAGGCCACGCTGGAAGCCTCCGACCGCATCAGCCGCGCCGCCAACACCGAGGTGCAGTCCTCGCTGGCCGAACGCGATGAGGAAATCGCCGGCCTGCGTGCCGACGTTGCCTTCTATGAGCGCCTGGTGGGTTCGACCAGCCAGCGCAAGGGCCTGAACACCCATTCGATCGAGTTCAGCCCGGAAGCGGCCGGCACCTGGCAGTACACCGCCGTGCTGACACAGAACCTCAACCGCGGCGCCATCAGCCAGGGGCAGATGCGTTTCACCGTGGAAGGCGTCAAGAACGGCAAGCTGGCCACGATCAGCTGGGATGATCTGCACCAGCGCAGCAAGGTACCGGGACAGGATTACTCGTTCCGGTACTTCCAGCAGCTCACCGGCAGCGTGATGCTGCCGGCTGACTTCACCCCGCAACGCGTGCGGGTGACATTGGGGAGTGGTACGGGGGGTACCACCCAGGTATTCGACTGGAAACAGGCCGGTGCGCCGGCCGCCAAAGGGGAGTAGGCAGATGTTCGGAAGCAGCAAATCCAACCGTGAAGGCCAGCTGGTGGTGGATGCCCTGATCGGCAACCAGGTGGTGATCCGCGGTGATGTGGAATTCAGTGGTGGCCTGTATGTGGAAGGCCGCATCCACGGCAAGGTGATCGCCGCCGAAGGCGCCAGTGGCGCGACCCTGACGGTCGCCGAGCATGGCGTGATCGAAGGTGAGATCCGTGCCCAGGTGGTGGTCATCAGTGGCCGCCTGGACGGCGACGTGCATGCCACCGAGAAGGTCGAACTGACCCCGAGCGCGCGGGTCAATGGCAACGTCCATTACCAGGTGGTGGAGATGAATGCGGGTGCCCAGCTGAACGGCCGCCTGATCCATGCCAGCGCCCCGATGGCGGCCCTGCCGGCCCCGGAAGGTGATGAGGCCAATGGCGGCAAGGGTGACACCGCCGCACGCCGCAAGCTGGCCGAGGCGATGGCTTGAAAGCCATCGTCGGCACCCCCATGCTGACACCATGAGCACGCTAGTCTCCCTGCCCGGCGCCACCCCGGTTGCCGCGCCCGATTACCAGTCGTTGGAGCGCCCGCTGAACTTCACCGAGTCGGCGGCCGCCAAGGTCAAATCCCTGATCCAGGAAGAGGGCAACCTCGACCTGGCCCTGCGCGTGTATATCGAAGGCGGTGGCTGTTCGGGCTTCCAGTACGGGTTCGAGTTCGACGAGAACCGTGCCGAGGATGACCTGGCGGTACAGACCAGCGGGGTCA
Organism: Stenotrophomonas sp. 86156_Sma; assembly: GCF_056481625.1. NCBI lineage: Bacteria > Pseudomonadati > Pseudomonadota > Gammaproteobacteria > Lysobacterales > Lysobacteraceae > Stenotrophomonas > Stenotrophomonas sp. 86156_Sma. The sequence goes on along the minus strand of NZ_CM151157.1, from coordinate 4,629,896 downwards.
CCCTGCTGGTCGACCCGCTGAGCCTGCAGTACCTGATGGGCGCCGAGGTGGACTACACCGAGAGCCTGACCGGTGCCCAGTTCGTGATCCGCAACCCGAACGCCAAGACCACCTGCGGCTGCGGCAGCAGCTTCAGCATGTAAGAGGCCTGTGGCCGGAATGTGCCAACCAAGGTTGGCACCTCAGTAGATCCACGCCATGCGTGGATGCTGTGCCTGCACGCCCACACCGGCAGATTGCGCACAGCGCCGAACTTGCCACCTGCATCGATTGGCGGCACGCTTGCCGGATGCCCAATACTCCTTTGCCGCTTTCCGGTTTCGCCTTCGTTGGCGAACCGCTGGAGCGCGCCGATGCCCTGCGCGACGATGCCGATGCACTGGCGCGCCTGTGGCCGGGCGCGCGCATTCTCGTGCTCGATCAGGACGGCAGCGCCTTCACCGGCGATGACGACCAGCCGCTGGCGCTGACCGGCGCCGACATCGGCGGCGGCCCCGGTGCCGCGATCTTCCTTGGCCTGCGTGGCGAGCAGGCCTGGTTCTCGGTCGAAGCCGCCAACGTTACCGTCACGGCCCCGCGCCGCCTCGACCTGCGCCAGGCCGCACTGCTGTGGCCGATGGCCGATGCGACCGCCTTCAGTTATGCCCGCGGCATGTCCTACTGGCACTCGCGCACCCGCTTCTGCGGCGTGTGCGGCGGCGCCGTGGCGTTTGCCCGTGGTGGCTTCGTCGGCCGCTGCGGGCAGTGCGCCACCGAGCACTACCCGCGTGTCGATCCCGCCGTGATCGTCGCCGTGGAAAACCAGGGCCGGCTGCTGCTGGGCCGGCAGTCGAACTGGGCACCGCGGCGTTACTCGGTGCTGGCCGGCTTCGTCGAACCCGGCGAGACCTTCGAGCAGACCGTGGTGCGTGAAGTGCACGAGGAGAGCAAGGTACGGGTGACCGCCTGCCAGTACCTCGGTTCGCAGCCGTGGCCGTTCCCGGGCGCGCTGATGATCGGTTTCCGTGCACAGGCGCAGGATGACCTGCCGACCGTGGATGGCGAGCTGGAAGATGCGCGCTGGTTCAGTGCCGACGAGGTCGGCGCGGCACTGGCACGCGATGTGGAGGACGATGGCCAGGGCATCCGCCTGTCGCCGCCGATCTCGATTTCGCGCGGCCTGATCGAACACTGGTACCGGCAGCAGAAGGGCTGAGCGGGGCTGACGGTGGCGCCTGTATTGCCGCCACCTGAACACGGCCCGGGTTACAGTCCGGTTCACCGCTGAGGGCGCCGCTGCGACAGGTAAGGTAGCGACGCCGAGCGTTCTGTTTCGTAGGGAGACCTGCCATGTTCACCACTCTGGCCGCCGTGCTGGTGGCACTGGCCCTGGGCCATGTTGCCCCGGCCGCTGCCGCCTCGCTGCGCCGTTTCGACGGCTTCCGGCGTTGGCTGGGCTGGCTGGACGCGCGCGGTGGCAAGACCTGGCAGGGGCCGGCCGGCGTTGCCCTGGCACTGCTGCCGCCGCTGCTGCTGATGGCGCTGCTGGCGTGGTTGCTGCGTGGGGTGCTGTTCGGCCTGCCGTCGCTGCTGCTGGGCGTGGCGGTGCTGGCGTGGTGTTGGGGCCCGCGCGATCTGGACCGCGATATCGAAGCGATCATCGATGCCGATGACGCGGCGACGCGCCAGGCCGCGGTACGTAACCTGCAGGCGGCCGGTGGCAGCCTGCGCGAGGACATTCCGTCACTGGTCGAGGCAACCGTGCTCAACGCCTTGCGGCGCTGGTTCGCGGTGCTGTTCTGGTTCCTGCTGCTGGGCCCGGCCGGTGCGCTGGGTTACCGGCTGCTGGCGTTGATGGCGGAAAGCCCGATGCGCGCCCGCGTGCCGGTGGAGCCGCTGGCGCTGGCGCAGCGCCTGCTGGGCTGGATCGAGTGGCCGGTGGCGCAGCTGATGGCATTCTCGATGGCGCTGGTGGGCAACTTCGATACGGCGTGGAAGGCCTGGCGCCAGGCCCACGGCGAGCGCCTGGCCGGCAACATCGGCTTCCTGGGCGCGGTGGCGCGGGCCAGCGTCAATGCCGAGCTGCGCGAGGATGCGCACGATTACACCGAGGCGGGGCTGTTGCCGGTGTGGCAGCGGTTGCCGGACCTGCGTGATGCGATGAGCCTGGTGTGGCGGATGCTGCTGCTGTGGCTGGCGATCCTCGCCCTGCTGGTGATTGCAGGCTGGGTGACGTAGTTGCTTTGCAGGGCTTGCAGCCCTGCACCTGCAGAGGCAACAGCAACAGCAGCTCTGGATTGGTGATGGTTGGGCGGGGCGGTGTGGGGCTGCAGGACACGCCGTAAACCCGTCCTTGGGGGCTCGATGGCGCCATCCATGGCGCCAACGGTCCTGCAGCCCCACACCGCCCCACCCCCGACACATTCCCGGTGACGGTGGATGAACTGCGATTGCCGGTAGGTGTCGACCTTGGTCGACACGGTAGATCCACGCCATGCGTGGATGCAGAGCGAAGCGATCCGCTTCCGCTTCCGCTTTTGATCTTCTCTTTCTTTTCCGTGGTGGACGCACACGGAAACTGTCCGTGGCCGGGCGGGATGGGTTTGCGGGGGTGTCCGCGGCATGGATGCCGCGGCCAAGCCTCCACGGACGGATTCACGGCGTCCCCCGCAAACCCATCCCGCCCGGCCAACCCCATGATCGACAAACGCCGCCCACCACGAGGGGCTGCGCCGTTGGCTGGAAACCTAGATCGGTGCCAGTGCAGTGAACGGCGCCCACGGCAGGTTGCGCAGCAGCGCATACCCGGGCAGCACCCAGAGCCAGAACACGGGATTGGCCAGCACCCGCATCAGCGGGTCGAGCACACGCGGGCGGATGCCGGCGATGTTCAGCAGCATCAACAACAGGAACGGCAGGCTGATGACCAGCAGCGGGTTCATCGCCATCGCGCCGGGCAGGTCGAAGTGGACCAGGGAATACAGGCAGCGCGTGCTGCCACAGCCCGGGCAGTACAGGCCGGTCAGCGCGTACAGCGGGCAGCTCGGCAGGGGATTGCCGGCGACATACGGATTGACGTTGCGCAGCACCACCGTGGCACCCACGGCCAGGCCGGCGGAAACCAGCAGCGGTGCCCAGCGGGCGAGTCGGGAACGAGCGGGAAGCGCGGACATGCAACAACGGATCCGGCGCAGGCGCCGGATCCGTCCAGGCGTATCAGTAGTTGCCGTTGCTCATCGCGCCCATGCCGCCGAGCACAACGAAGAACAGCACGTACAGCACGACCAGCACGACCCAGGCGATGGCCGACCACATGGCCCACTTCTTGGCCTTGGCGGCGGAGTCCTGGGCGCCGGCGATGTCGCCGGCCGCCAGCTTGCCGTTGACCTGGGCGGCGTAGACGATCGACACGATGCCGGCCGGCAGGCAGCAGAACAGGGTGGTCAGGATCGCCCAGACCAGGTTGTTCGGGACCTGCGGAGTAGCAGTATTCATGGGTTCAAGCTCCTTGATGGGTGGTGGTGGTGAATCATTGGTCGGAAAGAGCGCCCAGTACGGCCAAGCCGCCGAACAGCCCGAACCACAACAGCAACAGGACCGGCAGGGCCACGGCCGAAGCCACCGCCCACCAGCCCGCCTTGCGCGACGCACTGTAGGCCCCCGGCAGGTCGCCGGCCGCGCGGCGGCCATCGACCTGGGAGGCGTACACGATCGACACCACGCCCAACGGCAGGCAGCAGAACAGCGTCGTCAGGATCGCCCAGACCAGATGGTTGGGGATGTAGACCGGACGGCTGAGCGGTGGTGGTTGATTCAAAGCGAGACTCCATTCCTTGGTGGCCGGCCATGATGAATCGGCCGGACCTCCCCCCTGTGGGTGCGTAATCTACCGCAACCTGCGTTGCATGTATGCGTTTACAGTCACGACATGTCGCGTACACCACTGGACGGTGACGTATGTGGGGGAGTCCGCTGGGCCCGCTTGGCGGGCCCATCTCGTCAGGCGTGATCGCCGCGCAGGGCCCGCACCTGGGCCTCCAGCACCGGTGCGCTGGTGCTGTGGCCATCCACGGCCGCTGCCGCCACCACCTCGACGGTGGCGCGGAAACGGCGCGGCACGCGCATGCGGCCCAGGCGGCTGTCGCGCCGGCTCCACATGCTCGACCACATGCCGCGCAGCGCCATCGGCACCACCGGCACCGGCCGTCGTTCGAGGATCTTCTCGACGCCGGACTTGAACGGTGCCATCGCACCATCCTTGGTCAGCGCGCCTTCCGGGAAGATGCAGACCAGCTCGCCTTCGGCCAGCGCAGCGTCGATGTCATCGAACGCGCGCTGCATCAGCGCCGGGTCTTCGCGCGCACCGGCGATCGGGATCGCCTTGGCGGTCCGGAAGATCCAGCGCATCACCGGGATGTTGAAGATCTTGTAGTACATGACGAAGCGCACCGGGCGCGGGATCGTCGCCGACAGGATCAGTGCGTCCATGTAGCTGACATGGTTGCAGACCAGCAGCGCGGCACCCTCGTCCGGCACGTTGGCCTCGATGCCGTGCGGGCGCAGGCGGTACAGGGTGCGCACCATCAGCCAGCTGAGGAAGCGCATCAGGAATTCGGGGACGATGGTGAAGATGTAGATCGCCACCAGTGCGTTGGCGATGGCCAGCGCCAGGAACTGCTGCGGAATGGTCCAGTGCAGCAGCTTGTGCGCGGCCAGCGACAGCAGGGCTGCGCCGACGATGAAACCGGAGTTCTGGATGTTCAGCGCCGCAAACACGCGCGACATCTGCGCCTTCGGCGTGCGGCTCTGGATCAGCGCGAACAGCGGCACCACGAAGATGCCGGTGAACAGGCCGATGCCGATCAGGTCGATGACGATGCGGATGCTGCCCGGCTGCTGCAGGAACGTCCCGATGGTCAGTCCGTGCACGGTCGCTTCGCCACTGCGGGCGAAATACAGGTCGAGCAGGAACGCGGTCATGCCGAACGCACCCAGCGGCACCAGGCCGATTTCCACCGTGCGTGCCGACAGCTTCTCGCACAGCAACGAGCCAACGCCGGTGCCGACCGAGAACAGGGCCAGCGCAAAGATATACAGGGTCGGCTCACCGCCGAGGTTGGTCACGGCATAGGCCGGCAGCTGCGAGGTCAGCACGGTGCCGACGAACCAGAACCAGGACACGCCCAGGATTGAATTGCGCACCGCCTTCTGCTGGCGCGCCATGCGCAGCACCGCCAGTGATTCGGGCAGCGGGTTCCAGTTGATCTTCAGGTTCGGGTCGCCGGCATCGACCTTGGGAATCAGGCGCGCGGCGATGTTGCCGCAGATCGCCAAGCCGATGATCGCGCAGGCCGCCACCACCGTACCGTGGCTGCCGGCGACGGTGAACACCAGGCCGCCGACGATCATGCCGGACAGGATCGACATCGAGGTGCCCATTTCAACCAGGCCGTTGCCACCGGTCAGCTCTTCGGGCTTGAGCACCGACGGCAGCACCGAGTACTTCACCGGGCCGAACAGGGTCGACTGCATGCCGGTGCAGAACAGGGCGACCAGCAGCACCGGCAGGCTCTGAGTGAGGAAGCCGGTGGCTGCCAGCGACATGATCACGATCTCCATGGTGGTGGTGATCACGATCAGCCGCGATTTTTCCAGTTTGTCGGCGATCTGCCCGGCCAGCGCCGAGAACAGGAAGTACGGCAGGATGAAGATGGCCGGTGCCAGCGTGGCGTACAGCCCCAGTTCTTCCTCCGGTACGGCCATGAACAGCAACATGCTGATGATCGCCTGCCGGTACACGTTGTCGTTGAACGCTCCGAGTGCCTGGACGACGAAGAACGGCAGGAAACGGCGCTGGCGCAGCAGGGCGAACTGGTTGTGACCGGACATGGAGCCTCCTTGACCGGCGCAGCCTAGCATTCCTGCCTATCCGCCGGGACCATGGCGGGATGCATCCACGCATGGCGTGGATCTACTGAAGCCCCACAACTGTGGGTGCGGACCGTTGGTCCGCACACCTTGATAGGTCTCAGACGATATCGTCGACCACGCCGCCATCCACGCGCAGCGCCGCACCCGAGGTCGCCGAGGCCTGCGGCGAGGCCAGATACACCACCATGTTGGCCACTTCCTCGACCGTGGCGGTGCGCTGGATCACCGAAGACGGCCGGTGTGCCATCACGAACTCGCGGCCGATCTGCTCCAGTGGCTTGCCGCTGCGCTGGCGTTCATCTTCGAACATCGCCGCGAAACCGTCGGACAGGGTCGGGCCGGGCAACACCGCGTTGACGGTGACGCCGCTGCCGGCCACGCGCTTGGCCAGGCCGCGCGACAGCGACAGCTGCGCGGTCTTGCTGACACCGTAGTGGATCATGTCGGCCGGAATGTTGCGTGCCGATTCGGACGAGATGAACAGGACGCGACCCCAGCTGGCATCGACCATGGCCGGCAACAGTGCCCGCGACAGGCGCACGCCGGACATCACGTTGGTCTGCCAGTAACGTTCCCAGGTCGCGTCTTCGGTCTCGAAGAAGTCCTCGGGGCCGAAAATGCCGGCGTTGTTGACCAGGATGTCGACCTTGGGCAGGCCTGCCAGCAGCGTGTCGACGCCGGCCGCATCGGAGAGGTCGGCGGCCACGCCGAGCACGTCGGCACCCGGAACGGCGTCGAGCAGGCGCTGGCGGGCGCGTTCGACGCTGTCGGTGCTGCGGCCGTTGAGAATGATCCGCGCGCCCGCGTTGGCCAGGCCCTGGGCAATCGCCAGGCCGATGCCGGCGGTGGAGGCGGTGACCAGCGCGGTACGGCCGGAGAGTTCAATCTTCATGGGGAATCCGGGGGAGCAGGGATCGCCCAGTATCCGCGCGGGAACGTGATCGGGGCGCATCGCCATACGCAACACACGGTTGCACGCGTGCAGTAGATCCACGCCATGCGTGGATGGAATGTCCGACCAGCGATGAGGGATCAGGTCAGGCTGGTCACCGCCTCATTCGCCGCCGCCCGCACCTTCGGCAGCATCCGCAGCACCAGCGCCATCTGCGTGCGGATCAGCTGCAGCTTCGGCGGCATCGCCTCGTCGATCTGTTCCAGTTCGGCGGCCACCGCGCGGTCGGCATCATTGTCCTCTTCCGCGACCGGTTGCCGAGCGCTCAGGGCCGTCGCCAGCTGCTGCAGCGCCTTGCGCACGCGCTCACCGGCAGCCAGCGCCAGCGGATCGCCGGCGTAGCTGTCCACCTGGTCGCGGTGCGCACCCAGGGCCGACAGGTGCCCGAGCAGTGTGTTGGACAGCGCCAGGAAGTGGAAGCCGGCATCCAGATTGCGGCGCACATGGCCGGGCTCACGCAGCATGTTCGACAACGCGGTGGATAGCGCGGCGTCGGCGTTGTGCATGTCGCGGCGGGCGATGCGGTAGGCCAGATCGTCACGCATGCCGCTGCGGTACTGGCCCAGTACCGAATCCAGGTAGCGCGCGGCGGTGTCCAGCACGCGCGCCAGCACAAGGTGCAGCTGGCGGCCCTGCCAGTCGGGCAGGATCAGGAACGCGGCCGCCGCCGCGATTGCACAACCCAGCAGCGTATCGACCATGCGCGGCACGATCAGCACGAAGCCGTCGCCGATCAGGTTGAAGCAGGTCAGTGCCATCACCGTAATCGCCGCCGAGGCCACCAGATAGCGGTCGGTGCGGGTGAAGAAGAACAGCAGCGCCGACAGCAGCGCGATCAGCAGCTGTACGTGCAGCTGTGGGAACAGCTGCAGCAGTGCCCAGGTCAGCACCAGGCCGGCCACGGTGCCGACGATGCGTTGTGCAAGGCGCTGGCGGGTCGCGCCGAAGTTGGGGCGGCACACGAACACGATGGTCAGCAGCACCCACGAGCCGTTCTGTGCATTGAACAAGCGGATTGCCGCGAAGCCGGCGATCAGGGCCAATGCCATGCGCAGGCCGTGGCGGAACAGGACCGAGCCGGGCGTGAGCTGCTGGCGCACGCGCACGCCCATCTCGCGCAGGGTGCGCGGGTTGCTGTCGCGCAGGCGGGTATCGACGTTGTCCAGGCTGGCCTCGGAGCGCTCCGCATCCAGCAGGCGGCGCTCGATGCTGCGCAGGTTGTGCACGAGTAGATCCAGCGAGCCAAGCAGTCGCTGCCACTGCGGCCGCTGCTGGTCGCGCAGATAGGCCAGCGCATCGGCCAGGTCGCGCCCGGCCTGCTGGTTGCTTTCGCCATACACGAACGGACGGCGCAGGCGGATCGCCTCGCCCAGCCGTGCGCAGGCCTGCCCCTGCAGGTCGAGCAGGCGCTGGCAGCGGTACAGCACATCGCTGTGGAAGAAGGCATCGACCAGCGCACCGTAGGGGTAGTGCGAGGAGCTGGCGCGCTCGTGGAAATCCTGTGCCATGTAATAGAGGCGCAGGTACAGGCCGGAGTTCACGCCGGGCCGCCCGGAACGGCCGAAGCGGGCCAGGATCGCGGTCTTGGCTTCATTCAATGCACCGACCACGCGCCGGTTCTGTTCGGCCAGGTCGAGCTGGCGACGCTGCAGGTCGGCCTCGCGCACCGGCTCGAACAGTGTTGCCTTCAACTGCAGGTAGCGGCCCAGTTCAACGTACAGTCGCGCCACGCGTTCGCGTACCGGACGGTTGGCGAACAGTGCGGTCCACAGGATCGACAGCAGGCCGTACCAGACCGCACCGGCCAGCAGGTGGCTGACCGCGTCCAGCGCGCTGTGCAGGTCGCTGGCGCCATGCTGCTCCAGCCCGATCATGGTGTAGATCGCAAGCGTTACCGTGGCCTGGGCGATGGACGCGTAGCGCTCGCCGAGCGCACCGAGCAGGGTCAGGCCGAAGGTGGACAGCGCCAGTGCGGCGATGAAGATCCATGGCCAGGGGAACAGCCAGATCACCGAAGCTGCGGCGAGGCAGAAGCACAGCAGCGACAGCGCCACGGCCTTGGTCCGGCCCCACCAGTTGTCGTCGGTCTCGGCGATGGCGCTGGCGATGATGCCGAGGAACACGCCGGGCAGGGCAGTGAGCGCGTCCAGCTGCCAGCACACGGCAAGCGCTGCGGTCAGGGCGATGAACACCCGAAGGCCATAACTGGCCTTTTCGTGGGCCCACAGGCGGCTGAGGCGGGATTCGCGGGCGGGCATGCAGGCTCGGTGGAAGGGTCTCCCACCATTATTGCGGGTGCGGGGTGAAATATGGAGTGCGGACCAACGGTCCGCACCCACCGTCCATGTGCGGGCCCGTCGTCCGCATGGACGGCGGGGACCGGCACCTTACATCTCCCAGCGCACGCTCACCGCGAACGTGCGCGGCAGGCCGGCGCCGGCGTTGGACCAGTACTTCCGGTTGGCCAGGTTCTCGACGCTGGCACGCAGGGTCACCGGATGGCCGGACGCCAGCAGGCGATAGCCGATGCCTGCATTCACCAGCGTGTAGTCAGGCAGCTTCAGGGTGTTGTCGGCGTCGTACCAGGCATCGCCGTAATAGCGCACGGCGGCATAGGTTTCCAAGCCGTCTACCCACGGCAGCTGGTAGGTGGCGTGCAGTACGCCGCTCCAGCGCGCAGCACCGGCGGTGCGGTTGCCTTCCTGTGCGGCACTGCCCGGGGACAGCTTGTCGTAGGTCGGATCCAGCCAGGTGACGCCGCCGCCGACGGTCAGTGCATCGTTGAGGTGCAGGTCAGCACTGGCTTCAATGCCTTCGTACAGCGTGATGCCGTCCTGCACCAGGCGCTTGCCGGCCGGCGTGAGCTCATCGATGTTGGCACCACGTTCCAGCCGGAACGCGGCCACGTTCGCATTCCAACGCGCCGCTTCGACCTTGGCCCCGATCTCGTACTGCTTGCTGATGGTGGGATCGAGCACGTCACCGGCGTTGATGTAGCTGTTGCCTACGCGGCTGCCCGCTTCGAGCGACTCGATGTAGCTGGCGTAGAGGGTGACCGCCTCGCTGGGCTTGAACATCACGGCGTAGGTCGGGATGACCGGGTAGGTGTGGTACCGCCCCTTGGTTTCGAAGTCGTTGTAGCGCCAGCCCGCCAGCACCGACCAGCCGCTGCCGAGGTTCACCGTATCGCTTGCGAACACCGCCTGCTGCACCGTTTCGTCGCCGCGGGTCATCACCCGCGAACCAACGGCGTCGTGGCGGATGGCATGGCGCTGGTACAGGTTGGCGCGGCCAATCAGGTTCCACTCGTAGGGGCGGTCCCACCCCAGTCCGGTCTGGTGGCTGATGCCCGCCACCACCTGATGCTGAAGGGGGCCGGTGCGGAAGCTGCCCTGCAGCATCGCCTGGGCCAGCTTCCACTCGCTCTTGCCACCCAGTTCGTAGACGTTGACGTCGTAGTCGCCGTTGAGATCGTCGATGTAGGCGAAGATCTTGTTGACGTCATTCCACGAGGTGGTGACGCCGTAACTCAGGCTGGCATTCCAGTCGCTGTTGATCTGCCAGTTCAAGCCGGTCGACAGCAGGCTGGAGCGTGTGTCGTAGTAGGTGCCGGGCACGCTGTTGTCGGTATCTCCGGCGATCGGCCGCGGCAACGAGGTCAGGCCACGGAAGTAGTACTGCGGCGATTCCTCGCGCAGGTCGCGCGACTGGAACACACCGTCGAAGGTCCAGGTGAGCGCATCACTCAGGCGCGCGTCCAGCGACAGTGCGCCCACCTTGCGATCGACGTGACCACCATTGAAGGTCTCGCCTTTTTCCTGGAAGGCGTTGAAGCGGTAGCCGAACATCTGCTCGTTGCCGAAGCGGCCGCCAACGTCGATGCCGCCGCTGACGATGCCTTGTTCGCGCCAGCCCAGTTGGGCGGAGAAGGTGGGCGTGTCCGTCGGCTTCTTGGTGATGTAATTGACGATGCCGCCGGGGGTGCCGAAGCCATACAGGAATCCGCCCGGGCCTTTCAGCAGATCGACCTGTTCCATCACTTCCAGCGGCCATTCGGTGCCCCAGGAAGAGACCTGCAGGCCATTGACCCGGTAGCTGTCGTAGTTCAGCTCCAGACCGCGGTTGCGGATGGGCGAGCTCCAACCACTGGCATAGGCGCTGACCTGGGTGCTGACCGAAGGGTCGAGCAGGAAGGCTTCGCCCAGCGAGACCACCTGGCGCTGCTCGATCTGCTCGCGGCCAACAGCGGTGATCGCGAACGGAGTGTCGCGCAGGGCGCGGTCGCCCAGTGCGCCAGCGTCGGTATGGGTGCGTTCGGCGGTGACCTTCACCGCATCCAGATCGGTGGCGTTACGGCTGACGGCCGGCGCTTCGGCATGGGCAGCGCAGGCGGCTGACAGGGCGATGGCCAGCAGGGCCAGGCGGGGAGAACGGGAAGGCAGCATCGATGGTGGTCCTCGACGGACGGCCACAGGCCATCCGCCCACGGGTGGGGGAAGGGGCAGTGGCTGGGATCACGCAGGCTGGCCGGAGATGGCAGCGGGGCGCCGCGAAGGGGCGCAGGACCATGGCTGGATGAGAATTGTTCTCTTTTCGTTACCGTGCGTCAAACCCGGAGGCATGCGGACCAACGGTCCGCACCCACCATCCGTGCCCACGGTCCGCACCCACGGTCCGTACCCACGGTCCGCACCCACGGTCCGTACCCACCATTCGCACCCACGGTAGTGCCGGCCGCTGGCCGGCAGATTGGCTGTACGGAGAACGCCGGCCAGCGGCCGGCGCTACCAGTAGATCCACGCCCTGCGTGGATGGGCCCTTCTACGCCCGTTGCGCGCGCTTGAGCAGCTTCGCTTCGCGCCTGCGTGCGCGACGTGCGCGCCAGCGCTCGGCCAGGCAGGAGAAGATCACGTACAGCGCCGGCGTGCTGAGCAGGGTCAGGCTCTGCGAGAACAGCAGGCCGCCGATCATCGCGATACCCAGCGGACGCCGCAGCTCGGACCCTTCGCCGAGGCCGATCGCCAGTGGAACCGCGGCCAGGATCGCCACCATCGTGGTCATCATGATCGGCCGGAAGCGCACGATGCTGGCCTCGCGTGCCGCTTCACGCGGTGCCAGCCCATGTTCGCGCTGCGCTACCAGTGCGAAGTCGATCATCATGATCGCGTTCTTCTTGACGATGCCGATCAGCAGCACCAGCGCGATCATCGAGATCACCGACAGTTCGGTATTGGTGCCGAACAACGCCAGCAGCGCACCCACGCCCGCCGCCGGCAGCGTGGACAGGATGGTGACCGGGTGGATCAGGCTCTCGTACAGCATGCCCAGCACCAGGTACACGGTCAGGATCGCGGCAAACACCAGGATCAGCATGTCGCTGGGGTCGGAGTTGAAGCCGAAGCCGGCGTCATCAGCCAGGCGGATGTCGCCGGGCATGCGCATGCCGGCCACGGTCGCATCGATGATCGCCTTGGCCTCGCCCATGCTCACGTTCGGCGCCAGGTTGTAGCTGAGGTCCATCGTCGTGTACTGGTTCTCATGGGTGATCTGCGAAGGCGCCAGCCCCGGCACCTGCTTGGCCACCGCCGTGAGCGGCACCATGTCGCCGTTGCGCGCACGCACATGCACCTCGTCCAGCGCCGCCGGCGTAGCGGTCTGCGAGGGCAGGGCGTTGACCACCACGCTGTACTGGTTGATGTCCGAATAGATGGTCGAGATCTGGCGCTGGCCGAACGCACCGTACAGGGCGCCGTCGATGGCGCCGACCGAAACACCCAGGCGGGCGGCCTTGGCACGGTCGATCTCGATGTTCTGGCGCAGCCCGGCATTGTCCACATCGGTGCCGACGTCGCGCAGCTTCGGGTTCTTCTTCAGCTCCGCCTGCAGCTTGGGCAGCCATTCCTGCAGTGACGCCAGGTCATTCCCCTGCAGCGAGATGCGGTACTGCGCGCCCTGGCTGGAGCCACCGCCATCGTTGCTGGGCAGGTCCTGGATCGCGCGCAGGCGCAGCTGCAGGTCGGGGTAGCGGTCGGCCTTGGCGCTCAGTCGCGCCAGGGCATGTGCGGTGGTTTCGCGGCGGCCTTCCTTGCGTGATTTCAGCTCGACGTTGAACTGTGCGCTGGAGCCCTGGCGACCGCTGCCCAGGCGCACACCCACGGTCTTCACCGCCGGGTCGGCCATCAGCATGTCGGTGATGCGGCGCTGGCGGGCGACCATGTCCTCGAAGGAGACGGTGGCGCTGGAGTTGGCGCGGCCCCAGATCAGGCCGGTGTCCTGCGGCGGGAACGCGCCCTTCTTCACCGCGCCGAACAGGAAGACGGTGGCACCGATCAGCAGCAGCGGCGTCAGCGACAGCAGCAGCGCATGGCGCAGCGAGAAATCCAGGAACACGGTGTAGATGCGCAGCATGCGCTCGTGGCCGGCATCCAGCCAACGGCCGAAGCGCGACGGCGGCGCCGTGTGGTCGTGGGCGCTGAGGAAGCGGCTGCACAGCGCCGGGGTCAGCGTCAGCGACACGATCATCGAGACCACGATGGCCGCCACCAGGGTGACGGTGAATTCGCGGAAGAACGCACCCATCATGCCGCTGGCGAACAGCAGCGGGATGAACACCGCCACCAGCGAGGCGGTGATCGAGACGATGGTGAAGCCGATCTCGCGCGCGCCGGTCAGCGCCGCCTGCATCCGCGGCATGCCTTCGTCGAGGTGGCGCATGATGTTCTCGATCACCACGATCGCATCGTCGACCACGAAGCCGATCGCGATCACCAGCGCCAGCAGGCTCAGGTTGTTCAGGGTGAAACCCATCACGTACATCACCAGCGCGGCACCGGCCAGCGACAGCGGCACGGTCACTGCGGCGATCAGCGTGGGTGCCAGCCGGCGCAGGAACAGCGCCATGGTCAGCACCACCATCGCCAGGCTGATCAGCAGGGTGATCTGCACTTCATGCAGCGACGAGCGGATGGTCGGCGTACGGTCGAAGTACGGTGTCATCGTGGTGCCCGGCTGCAGGTAGTCGCGCAGCGCGGGGATCTGTGCCTTGACCCGGTCCACGGTCTCCACGATGTTGGCGCCGGCGCGGGTGAACACGTACATCACCACCGCCGGCTTGTGGTCGAACCACGCCGCCTGGTAGGCATCCTGCTGGCCGTCGTAGACGTTGGCGATGTCCTTCAGTCGGATCACCCGGCCATCGCCCTGGGTCTTGACCACCAGGTCGGCGAAGTCGGCGGCGCGTGCCACCGAATCGTTGGCGATGATCGCGGTGGTGGTGTTGCCATCGCTGAGGAAGCCGGTGGGTGAGGTCACGTTGGCCGCACGCACCGCGTTGCGCAGGTCATCGGCGGTCAGGCCGAGTGCGTTCATCAGGCGCAGGTTGACGTCCACACGCACCGCCGGCGTCGAGGCACCGGCGATGTCGACCGAAGCAACACCGCTGATCTGGCGGATGCGCTGCGCCAGCAGCGAATCGGCGACGTTATACAGCTCGTCGGCCGACTGCGTCTGCGAAGTCAGCGCGATGGCGATCACCGGGTCGTCGTTCGGGTTCGCCTTCTGGTACATCGGCGAGCCCATGCCCGAGGGCAGGTCGGCCTGCGCCGAATTGATCGCGGTCTGTACGTCCAGCGCGGCCGAATCGATGTTGTGGCCGCTCTGGAAGATCATGAACACCAGCGAGCTGCCTTCCGAGCTCGACGAGCGCATGCGGTCGATGCCCGGCAGCTGGCCGAGATGACGTTCCAGCGGCGCGGTGACCGTGGAGGCCATGGTTGCCGCATCGGCACCGGACTGGCTGGCGTGCACGAAGATCACCGGGATCTCGATGTTCGGCAGCGCCGACACGCCCAGCCGCAGGTAGCAGATCAGGCCGACCATGAACAGGCCGATGGCCAGCAGCGCGGTGCCGATCGGGCGGCGGATGAAGGGGCCGGACAGGTTCATCGTGCGGCCCCCCGCGGCAGCGGGGCGTGGATCATGCCTGCGGCTCCTGCAGCGAACCGTCGCGCAGTGCGCGCTGCTCGCGGCGGCGGGCCAGCCATTCGGAGAAGCGCTCCATATACAGGTAGATCACCGGCGTGGTGTACAGGGTGACCAGCTGCGACAGCAGCAGGCCGCCGACGATGGCGATGCCCAGCGGGCGGCGCAGTTCCGAACCGATGCCGGTGCCCAGCGCCAACGGCAGCGCGCCGAGCATGGCCGCGGCGGTGGTCATCATGATCGGGCGGAAGCGCAGCAGGCAGGCGCGGCGGATCGCTTCATGCGCGTTGGCACCGGCGCGGCGTGCCTCGATCGCGAAGTCCACCATCATGATGCCGTTCTTCTTGACGATGCCGATCAGCAGCACGATGCCGACGATGCCATCCACCGACAGGCTCAGCCCGCACAGCATCAGTGCCAGCAGCGCGCCGACACCGGCCGGCGGCAGCGTGGAGATGATCGTGATCGGGTGAATGTAGCTCTCGTAGAGCACGCCCAGCACGATGTAGATCACCACCAGCGAGGCGAGCAGCAGCCACACCACATCGGTCTGGCTGCCGGTGAATTCGGCGGCCTTGCCGATGAATTCGGCATGCAGGTGGGTGGGCATGTCCAGGCTGTCCTTGGTCTCCTGGATTGCACGCACGGCTTCGGACAGCGAATAGCCCGGCGCCACGTTGAACGAGACCGTCACTGCCGGCAGCTGCTGCTGATGGCTGACCACCAGCGGTGCACTGCTGACCTTGCCTTCGGCCAGTGCCGACAGCGGAATGATGCTGCCCGCGCCGACGGTGATGCCGGTGTTCTGCGCGCCGATGCCGGTAGCCGTCGATGAGTTCGACGAGGTGACCTGGCCGAAACTGGTGGCATTGGTGCCGGTCAGTGCACCGGCACCATTGGAGGCAACGGCCAGCTGTTCCATCAGCGCGGTGCTGGTGCGGAACTCCGGCGCCACTTCCAGCACAACCCGATACTGGTTGAGTTCGGTGAAGATGGTCGAGATCTGGCGCTGGCCGAACGCATCGTAGAGGGTGTCGTCGATGGTCTGCATCGGCACGCCCAGCACGCTGGCCTTGTCGCGGTCGATGTTCAGTTCAAGCGCGCGGCCCTGGTTGGACAGGTTGTTGTCGACGTCGGCCAGTTCCGGGCGCTTGCGCAGTGCTTCGGTCAGGCGCGTGGCCTGGGTGGCCACGGTCGCCGGATCGACGTCCGACAGCGAGTACTGGTACTCGGTGGCGGCCACGCGGGTATCCAGCGTCACGTCCTGGACCGGCTTCAGGTACAGGGCCACGCCCGGAATACCGGCGACGGCCTTCTGCAGGCGCGGCAGGATCTTGTCCAGGCCGTCGCGCTCGCCGCGTTCCTTCAGCACGATCGACAGCTGGCCCTGGTTGAGCGTGGGGTTCATGCTGCCCGCGCCGATGAAGGCTGACACGCCGGTCACGTCCGGGTCCTGGCGCAGCGCTTCGGCCACCTGCTTGGTGCGCTGCTCCATCTGCGGGAAGGCGATGTTCTGGTCAGCCTGGACCACGCCGGTGATCAGGCCGGTGTCCTGTTCGGGCAGCAGGCCCTTGGGAATCAGCACGTACAGCAGCACGGTCAGCACCAGTGCGCCGCCGGCCACGGCCAGGGTCAGGCGCTGGTGGTCCAGCACCCAGTCCAGGCTGCGCTCGTACAGGCCGACGGTGCGCGTCCACAGGTTCTGCTTGCCGGCCGCCGCCGCACGCTCATGTGCGTCCTCGCCTTCGGGCAAGGCGTCGGGCTTGAGCAGGTAGGCGCACATCATCGGGGTCAGCGTCAGCGAGATCAGCATCGACAGCACGACGGCGATGCTCAGCACCCACGCGAACTCGTGGAACAGGCGGCCGGTGACGCCGGGCATCAGCAGCAGCGGCAGGAACACCGCCACCAGCGAAACGGTCAGCGACAGCACGGTGAAGCCGATCTGGCGCGCACCGATTTCGGCCGCTTCCTTGCCACTCTTGCCCTGCTCGATGTAACGCACGATGTTCTCGATCATCACGATCGCATCGTCGACCACGAAGCCGGTGGCCACCACCAGCGCCATCAGCGAGAGGTTGTCCAGCGACATGCCGGCAAAGGCCATCACCGCGAAGGTGCCGGCCAGCGACAACGGCACCGCCACCGAGGGAATGATCGTGGCCCACAGGCGGCGCAGGAACACGAAGATCACCGCCACCACCAGGCCGATGGTCAGGATCAGGGTGAACTGCACCTCATGCACCGAGGCGCGGATGGTCTCCGTACGGTCGTTGAAGATCTCCAGGTGCACGTCGGCTGGCAGCACGCCCTGCAGCTGCGGCAGGATCGCGCGGATGCGCTCGACGGTCTGCACGATGTTGGCGCCGGGCTGGCGGCGCACTTCCAGCAGCACCGCCGGCTTGCCATCGGCCCAGGCGGCCAGCTGGTCGTTCTCCACGCCATCAACCACTTCGGCCACGTCGGACAAACGCACGGGACGTCCGTTCTTGTAGCTGATGATGGTGTCGCGGTACTCGGCGGCACTGGTGAGCTGGTCGTTGGTACCAATGCTGTAGGACTGGGTCTTGCCGTTCAGCGAACCCTTCGGCGCGTTGACGTTGGCCTGGGTCAGCGCGCTGCGCAGCTGTTCCAGGGTCAGGCCCATGTTCGACAGCTGCGCCGGATTGACCTGGATGCGCACGGCCGGGCGCACGTTGCCGGCGATCGAGACCAGGCCCACGCCCTGCACCTGCGACAGTCGCTGGGCCAGGATCGAGTCGGCGTAGTTGTTGACGTCGCGCAGCGGGCGCGTGTCAGAGGTCAGTTTCAGGGTGACGATGGCCGCGTCGGCCGGATTCACCCGGTTGTAGACCGGCTGGTAGGGCAGCGACGAGGGCAGGGTGGCCTGGCGGATCGCCGCCTGCACGTCCTGCGCGGCAATGTCGATGTTCCGGTCCATCGAGAACTGCAGGATGATCGTGGACAACCCGGCCGACGAGTCGGAGGTCATCAGCTCCAGCCCGGAGATCTGCCCGAACTGGCGCTCCAGCGGCGTGGTGACCAGCGAGGCCATGGTGGTGGCGTTGGCGCCGGGGTACTGGGTGGTGACCACCAGGCTGGGCGCATCGATTTCCGGCAGCGCCGACACCGGTAGCTTGCGGTAACCGAGGATGCCCAGCAGCAACAGGCCCGCCATCAGCAGCGAGGTGGCGATGGGGCGGCGGATGAAGATCGTCGAAAAGCCCACGGACTGATCCTTGCTGGCACTTCAATGTCGGCGCCGGCAGGCTTGCCGGCGCGAGGGAGGTCGGTAGCCTGCGCTCAGCGCGGGCCGCCGCCACGACGGCCACCGCCGCCGTTCTTCTGCTCGGCGGCCTTCAGCTCGGCTTCGGTCGGCACCGCCGGGGTTTCGCCCGGCTTCAGCGCGGTGACCTTGCTGCCCGGCTTCAAGCGGAACTGGCCTTCACTGACCACCCGCTCGCCGCCCTTCAGGCCCTCGGCGATCTGCACCTGGCTGTCACCCACTTCCACGCCGCTGCGCACGGTCTGCATCTTCACCGTGTTGTCGCCCTGCACCACATAGACGTACTCGCCGTCCGGGCCACGCAGTACGGCCTGGGTCGGAATGACCACGCCACCGGCAATCGTGCGCAGCTGCATGCGCACGTTGACGAACTGGCCCGGCCACAGGCCGTTGTCGGTGTTGTCGAAGATCGCGCGCGCCTTGAACGTGCCGCTGTCGGCACTGATCAGGTTGTCGACCACGTCAAGCTTGCCGTCGCCGGACAGCACGTGCGAATCGGCGCGGTCCAGTGCCGCGACGGGTACCGCACCGGCGGCCTGCGCCTGGCGCACATCGCCGAGCTGGCGCTCGGGCAGGTTGAACAGCACGTGGATCGGATGGATCTGGGTCAGCGTGACCAGCGCGGTGCCGGCGTTGACCACGTTGCCGGCGTCGACCGCGCGGATGCCGGCGATGCCGGTGATCGGCGCGGTGACCTTGGTGTACTGCAGCTGCACCTGCGCCGAGCGCATGCTGGCCTCGTTCGCCGCGACTGCGCTTTCGTACTGTGCCACTTGGTTTCGCTGTGTATCCAGATCGGTCTTGGCGACGAACTGGCGATACTCCGGCGCGTTCGAGCGCTGGTAGTTGGAACGCGCGGTGGCCAGCAGCGCCTCGTTCTGGCGCTTGGAGGCCACGGCCTGGTCATAGCTGGCCTGGGCGGTGCGCGGGTCGATCACCGCCAGCACATCGCCCTTCTTCACTTCCTGGCCTTCGCGGAAATTCAGGCTCATCAGCTGGCCGCCAACCTGCGGGCTGACGGTGACGGTGTTCATTGCGGTCACCGTACCCAGCGCGCTGGCATAGACCGGCACGTCCTGGCGTGCCGCATCCACCACGGTCACCGGCACCGGGCCGGCATCGGGGTCTTCACCGCCCTGGCGCGCAGCTGCCGCCGGGCCACCGGCTTTGTCCTTGCCCCCGCCGAGTACGCGCAGGCCGACCACGGCCAGCACCAGTACCGCCACGACCAGCAGCACGATCTTCCAAACACGTGACATTCAAGGACTCCAAGAGGGCTGGACGGGGCACGGCCCCGGTTGGCAATGCGCAAAGCATACCTGCGCCACATCACGTTTCCTGCATGACGGATGGGACGGGCGCTAAGACCGGATCCGGCCGCGGAGGTTCCCGTAGCGGCGGTGTTGCCCTACATTCAGCTGGAACCCCCTGCCGTGGAGATCGTGATGCGCCGTTCGTTGCTGCTGTCCGCCCTGCTGCTGGCCTTGCCGGCTCTTGCCCACGCCCAGGACGGGCAGCGCCCGGAGGTGACCGCTGCCGCCCAGCGGCTGCAGGCCAAGGTGGTGGAATGGCGGCGCGACTTCCACCAGCACCCGGAACTGTCCAACCGTGAGGTGCGCACCTCGGCTGAGGTCGCCAAGCGCCTGCGTGCGATGGGCCTGAAGCCGAAGACCGGCATCGCCCACCACGGCGTGGTGGCGATCATTGAAGGTGGCAAGCCCGGGCCGAAGATCGCCCTGCGTGCGGACATGGACGCGCTGCCGGTGACCGAACAGACCGGCCTGCCGTTCGCCTCCAAGGCCACCGACCAGTACCGCGGGCAGACCGTGGGCGTGATGCATGCCTGCGGCCATGACGCGCACACCGCCACCCTGCTCGGCGTGGCCGAGGCACTGGTGTCGATGAAGAAGGATCTGCCGGGCCAGGTGATGCTGATCTTCCAGCCGGCCGAAGAGGGTGCACCGCCGCCGGAAGAGGGTGGTGCTGCCCTGATGCTGAAGGAAGGCCTGTTCGCCGACTTCAAGCCGGAAGCCGTGTTTGGCCTGCATGTGTTCTCCAGCGTGCAGGCTGGGCAGATCGCGGTGCGCGGTGGCCCGCTGATGGCCGCCTCGGATCGTTTCGGGATCAAGGTGATCGGTCGCCAGACGCATGGCTCGGCGCCGTGGAACGGTGTTGATCCGATCGTGGCCACCGCTGACCTGGTCGGCACCGCGCAGACCATCGTCAGCCGCCGCGCGAACCTGTCCAAGCAGCCGGCGGTGCTGACCTTCGGCGCGATCAACGGGGGCATCCGCTACAACATCATTCCGGATGAAGTGGAAATGGTCGGCACCATCCGTACCTTCGACGAAGGCATGCGGCAGCAGATCTTCACCGACCTGCGCAATGTGGCCGAGCACACCGCCGCCGCGCACGGTGCCAAGGCGGTGACGGACATCTACGAGTCGGAGGGCAATCCGGCCACGGTGAACGACCCGGCGCTGACCGCGAAGATGCTGCCGAGCCTGCAGGCGGTGGTGGGCAAGGACAACGTGTACGAGCCACCGCTGCAGATGGGTGCGGAGGATTTCTCGCTGTACGCGAAGGAAGTGCCGGGGATGTTCTTCTTCGTCGGTTCGACCAGCGTGGGCATCGACCCGGCGACGGCACCGGCGAATCATTCGCCGAAGTTCCTGCTGGATGAGAAGGCGCTGGATGTGGGACTGCGCGCGCTGCTGCAGGTGAGCCTGGATTACCTGCACGGTGCAGGTACTCCCGCGGGGTGAGGGTTTCCGGCAGGGCTTGCAGCCCTGCACCCGCAGAGGCCAAGGCAACAGCCGGAGCAACGGCAGAAGCCGGCTATCTGTGGGTTGGCGGGGCGGGTCCGGTGGCAGGGGACGGCGCAAGTACGTCCCTGTAGCCTCGGTCGCCGCATCCATGCGGCTCACGCCCCTGCCACCGGACGCACCCCGCCTTCGACAGTTTCCCGCGATCTGTCGGAACGGCGCTCTGCTTTGGTAGGTGTCGACCTTGGTCGACACGGGCAGACATCGAGTAATGTCTGAAGGATCAGCTTTTGATTTTGATTTTCTGATCTTTTCCGTGGTGGATCGGCGGCAGAAATGTGTCCGGGGGCCGGGCGGATGGGGCTGGCGGGGTATCCGCGCCATGGAAGGCGCGGCTAAGCCTCCAGGGACGGATTCACGGCGTCCCCGCCAGCCCCATCCGCCCGGCCCACTCCCGGGAATCCAGGCTTTCGACGACCCAACACCCCACCACGGAGGGGCTCCGCCGTTGGCCGGCCCGGCCGAAGGCCCGCCGTCCGCGCGATACAATGCCCCCATGAACACCCCACAGGATTCCAGCCTCGGTCGCGAGGTCAGTTACCCGTCGCAGTACGATCCCGGCCTGCTGTTTCCCATCCCCCGCAGCGGTGCCCGCGCCGAGATCGGCCTCGACGACGCCGCGCTGCCGTTCGTCGGCCATGACCGCTGGCATGCCTTCGAGCTGAGCTGGCTCGACACGCGTGGCAAGCCGCAGGTCGCCGTCGCCACCGTGCAGGTGCCGTGCACCTCGCCGCAGCTGATCGAATCGAAGTCGTTCAAGTTGTACCTCAACTCCCTCAACAGCACCCGTATCGACAGCGCCGAGGCGCTGCGCGCGCGCATCGTGGCGGATCTGTCGACCTGCGCCGGTGCGCCGGTCCAGGTCGAGTTCGGCCTGCCGGGCCTGCGCGAGACGCCGCTCGGTGAATCCATCGACGGGCTGGACGTGGAGATCGACTGCTACGGCCCGCCGCAGGCGGACTTCCTCGCCGCCGATGCGGGTGAGGTGGTGGAGGAGACCCTGGTCTCGGCGCTGCTGAAGTCCAACTGCCCGGTCACCGGCCAGCCGGACTGGGCAACGGTCAGCCTGCGTTACCGTGGGCCGAAGATCGACCGCGCGGGCCTGCTGCGCTACCTGGTCAGCTACCGCGAGCACGCCGAGTTCCACGAGCAGTGCGTTGAGCGGATCTTCAGCGAAGTGTCCGCCCGCTGCCAGCCGCAGTGGCTGGAAGTGGAGGCCCGCTATACCCGCCGTGGTGGCCTGGACATCAATCCCTGGCGCGCCAGCCCCGGCATCGCTGCCCCGGCCGCGACCTACCGCGAACTGCGGCAATAACCGCCGCAGGCGGTTACGGGTAATGCCGGCCGCTGGCCGGCAACCGCAGGGAACCCGCATCCAGGGCCAGTGCAAGCCGGCCAGCGGCCGGCACTACCGGGCGCCGGCTCTCCCGATTGTTCAGCCGCCCCCGGGGGCGGCTTCACATCTGCACCATCCCCATTTAACAACCGCCATGGCAACGTGCGAACCACGTAGTCATGCAGACGGGAGTTGTGGATGAGTACCGAGAAGAAAGCCGATTTCTCCGGCGTCAGTGGCAGCGTCGACAGTACCGCCGAGCAGGTGCCGAAGGCGGACTTCTCTGGCGTCAGCGCTTCGGTGGACAGCACCGCAGACGTCGTCAGCGGCGGCACCTACACCGTGCAGAAGGGTGACTCGTTGTCGAAGATCGCCAAGCAGCATCTGGGCGACGCCAATGCCTGGAAGAAGATCTTCGAAGCCAATCGCGATGTGCTTGACGACCCGGACAAGATCTTCCCGGGCCAGACCCTGAAACTGCCGCCGAAGTAAACGGCGATCGAACGCCGTCCGACAATCCCTGGGAGGAACCCCGAATGATCAAGACCACCCCGCTCCAGACCGCCCTCATCGCCGCCCTGCTGGGCAGCGTTGCCCTGGTTGGTTGCAAGAAGAAGGAAGAGTCGACCGACAACAACGCCGCGCCCGCCGCAACCGCTCCGGCCGAGCCGGCACCGGCGCCGATGACCGGCGCGCCGCCGCCGATGGCTGAAGCCGCTGCAGTCAGCGTCTCGGCGGTCACCGTGGGCAA
This sequence comes from Stenotrophomonas sp. 86156_Sma, assembly GCF_056481625.1. Taxonomy (NCBI): domain Bacteria; kingdom Pseudomonadati; phylum Pseudomonadota; class Gammaproteobacteria; order Lysobacterales; family Lysobacteraceae; genus Stenotrophomonas; species Stenotrophomonas sp. 86156_Sma. The sequence continues at coordinate 4,606,856 of NZ_CM151157.1, read as the reverse complement.
GACCGCTGCCGCCGACAAGTCGGTTGCAACGACGGCATTGTTCGCACCGAAGGATGACGTCATCGTCTCGGTCAAGACCGACGGTGCCGCCAACAACGTCACCGTTGGCGCGAAGCTGACCTACCAGGACGGCCAGGTGGCCGGCGAACAGAACGCCACCCTGAACACCAGTGGTGCGGAAACCACCAACGTCACCTTCAAGAATGCAAAGGGCTGGCCGGCCGGCAAGTACCGCGCCGAAGTCACCGTCGATGGCAAGGCGGCCGGAACGCCGCAGGAGTTCGAGGTCAAGTAAGTCCTGCCGACTCTCTCCCGGCAGGGCTCACGATGGACGCAGCCGCGAGGCTGCGTCCTTTTTTGTTGGGCGACGGTTGGCGCTATCCACGCATGGCGTGGATCTACTGACAACCGGGCCGTGCTTCATCCACACCGTGCGTGGATGGATCACAGCGTTGCCGGCACGCAGTACCGCCGCGTATGGCGCGGCTTTGCCCCGCGCGGCTGAAAACGCGACAATGCAGGGGTTTCCCCGCCGCGCGCCCACCCTGACGGCGACGGGGGAAAGCGCGGGGCCCGGCCTCGCGCGCGACACGGTTGCACGTGGCCCGGCGCTGGCGCCGGCCTTCCCCTGAGCATTGCTACAGAGTCCAAGTCCCCCATGTCCAAGATCCTCTACACGCTGACCGACGAAGCACCGTTCCTGGCCACCCAGTCGCTGCTGCCGATCGTCGACGCCTATACCTCCACTGCCGGCATCGCGGTGGAAACCCGTGACATCTCGCTGTCCGGCCGCATCCTGTCGCTGTTCCCGGAACTGCTGAGCGACGCGCAGAAGGTCAGCGACGACCTGGCCGAGCTGGGCCAGCTGGCGACCACCCCGGACGCCAACATCATCAAGCTGCCGAACATCTCCGCTTCGGTGCCGCAGCTGAAGGCGGCCATCAAGGAACTGCAGGACCAGGGCTATCCGCTGCCGGATTACCCGGAAACCCCGGCTGACGACCAGCAGCGCGACTACAAGGCGCGCTATGACAAGGTCAAGGGCAGCGCGGTGAACCCGGTGCTGCGCGAAGGCAACTCCGACCGCCGCGCACCGCTGTCGGTGAAGAACTATGCGCGCAAGCACCCGCACCGCATGGGCGCCTGGGCCTCGGATTCGAAGTCGCACGTCGCGCACATGGCTGCCGGTGATTTCTACGGCAGCGAAAAGTCGGCCACCCTGGCCAACGCCGGTTCGCTGAAGATCACCTTCCACGGCAAGGACGGCAGCACCGTCGTGCTGAAGGAAAAGACCGCGGTGAAGGCCGGCGAGATCGTCGACGCCGCCGTCATGAGCCGCAAGGCACTGGCCGCCTTCATCGGCGAGCAGATCGCCGATGCCAAGGCCCAGGGCGTGCTGTTCTCGCTGCACCTGAAGGCGACCATGATGAAGGTCTCCGATCCGATCATGTTCGGCGTGGCGGTCAACGAGTTCTACAAGGACGTGCTGGCCAAGCACGCCGACGTGCTCAAGCAGGCGGGTTTCGATGCCAACAACGGCATCGGTGACCTGGCCGCACGCCTGCCGTCGCTGCCGGAAGCCACCCGCGCTGCGATCGAAGCCGACCTCGCCGCCGAGTACGCACAGCGTCCGGGCGTGGCCATGGTCAACTCGGACAAGGGCATCACCAACCTGCACGTGCCGAGCGACGTGATCGTCGACGCCTCGATGCCGGCGATGATCCGCGACTCCGGCAAGATGTGGAACGCCGAAGGCAAGCTGCAGGACACCAAGGCGGTCATTCCGGATCGCTGCTACGCCGGTGTGTACCAGGCCGTCATCGACGACTGCAAGGCGCACGGCGCCTTCGACCCGGCCACCATGGGTTCGGTGCCGAACGTCGGCCTGATGGCGCAGAAGGCCGAAGAGTACGGCTCGCACGACAAGACCTTCCAGATCGCTGCCGATGGCGTGGTCAAGGTCACCGACGATGCCGGCACCGTGGTGTTCGAGCACGCCGTGGAAGCCGGTGACATCTGGCGCATGTGCCAGACCAAGGACGCGCCGATCCAGGACTGGGTCAAGCTGGCCGTCGAACGCGCCCGCCTGAGCAGCACCCCGGCCGTGTTCTGGCTCGATGCCGCCCGCGCCCACGACGCGCAGGTCATCGCCAAGGTCGAGCAGTACCTGAAGAACCACGACACCAGCGGCCTGGATATCCGCATCCTTCCGCCGGTGGAAGCCACCGCGTTCTCGCTGGACCGCATCCGCAAGGGCGAGGACACCATCTCGGTGACCGGCAACGTGCTGCGCGACTACCTGACCGACCTGTTCCCGATCATGGAGCTGGGTACCAGCGCCAAGATGCTGTCGATCGTGCCGCTGATGGCCGGTGGCGGCCTGTTCGAGACCGGCGCCGGTGGTTCGGCCCCGAAGCACGTGCAGCAGTTCGTTGAAGAGGACTACCTGCGCTGGGATTCGCTGGGCGAATTCCTGGCCTTGGCCGCGTCGCTGGAACACCTGGGCAACCGCTACGACAACGCCGCAGCCCGCGTGCTGGCCAAGGCGCTGGACGAAGCCAACGGCCAGTTCCTGGACAACGACAAGTCGCCGTCGCGCAAGCTGGGTGGCATCGACAACCGTGGCAGCCACTTCTACATCGCGCTGTACTGGGCGCAGGCGCTGGCCGCGCAGGACGAAGACGCCGCACTGAAGGCACGCTTCGCCCCGCTGGCCAAGGCGCTGACCGACAACGAGCAGAAGATCGTTGACGAGCTGATCGCGGTACAGGGCAAGGCCGTGGACATTGGTGGCTACTACCGCCCGGACGTGGCCAAGGCCAGCAAGGCGATGCGCCCGAGCGCGACCTTCAACGCCGCGCTGGAGCAGCTGCGCGGCTGATCCATCGCCGCTCGGCCGTGACACCGGAACCCGCGCTTCGGCGCGGGTTTCTTTTTGGGCCAGGATTACTGCGGCCCTTCATCCACGCATGGCGTCGATCTACCGGGGACCAGAACCGTGACATCCATCGGCTGTCGGAATGCCGTCAAAGGGGCATGAAACTTGCCCGCGATGGCCGTCGCAGAACGGATAGGAGACAGCCTGCAACCGCCCTCGATCTGAGCAGTCGATCACGACGGCTGCCGCTGGCGATGCCCTAGCCTTGGCGACGCGAGGCCACCGGGGAGGTGGCCGCACGGGGAACACGGATGGCACGCGTGCTGGTAGTGGGAACCGACATCCAGGGCGAGCAGGCCCTGCTGCAGCGGCTGCGCGTGGCATCGGCCCTGCCGGACGGCCAGATCCGCCGCAGCCAGGACCTGGATGATTGCGATCTGCTGGTCATCCGCGATACGCCGGCGCTGCGCAACGCGGCCCAGCGCATGCGTCAGCAGCGTCCGCGACTGCAGTGCTGGATCGAAGACCTGGGCGGCCAGCTGCGTGACGGTGATGGGCACCAGGACGTGCTTGACGATGGTGCCATCGGCCGCGCGCTGCGCCGCATGCAGTTGGCACCGGAGCCCATGGCCATGCACGCACCCGCACCGATCCGTCTGGCCGATGGTGCACACGCCATCACCCGCCTGCTGCGCGAGCGGCTGCCGCTGCGACAGGGGCAGGCACTGTTGAGTGATGCGGGCGAGCCTCTGCTGCTGATGGATCTGGAGCACGACCAGGCCGTGCTGCTGCAGGAACCGGCTGCGGCGCTGGTGGAGCGTCTGGCCGATGCCTTCGAACGCCTGCAACTGGATGCGCTGACACCCGCGCGCCTGCAGGCGCTGGCCGGTGAGCGGCCACGCCAGCCACTGCGACCGCTGCTGTGGCAGTGGGCGCAACGCAGCCGCCATTGGCAGGCATTGGACGAGCGCCTGCGTGGCGCTTCAGTGAAGCTGCTGCGCTGGCCGGACTTCCGCGTACTGGGCCACGACCATGATGGCTTCCGCCTGTGTTCGCTGCTGCTCAAGCGCGCGTGCACGGTTGACGAGTGCGTGATGCTGCTCGAGTTGCCGGCTGCGGCGGTACGCGATTTCATCCATGCCGCCTACCTGTGCGGCTACGCGCAGCTGCAGACTGCACCGGCGACGCCGCTGATGGCGACAGGTGGCACCCGCACCGACAACGGCCTGCTTGCCCGCCTGTGGCGGCACCTGCGCGGGAGCGAACGCAATGCGTGAGCACAAGGTGGTGGTGCTGGGCGGCATGGGCAGCGGCAAGTCGACCCTGGTACGCAGCATCGCGGTTGGCGCGGTGGTCGACACGGATGTGGCCAACAGTGATCGCCTTGGCGCCGACAAGGCGTCCACCACCGTGGCGCTGGACTACGCAGACATCGACCTGCCCAATGGCGAACGCCTGCGGTTGTACGGAACACCCGGCCAGCAGCGTTTCGATTTCCTGTGGCCGATCCTGCTGCAGGGCGCGCGTGGCGCGGTGCTGCTGCTGGATGCGCGTCGTGCCGGGCTGGCCAGCGAGCTGGAGGACTACCTGCAGGTGCTGCAGCCGTTCGCATCATCCTTGGCACTGGTGGTGGCGGTCACCCACCTGGACCAGGCACCGCAGGCCGCACTGGATGACTGGGCCGCCCGTGCCAGCCTTGACGACCAACCACTGCCGCTGCTGGCGGTGGATGCCCGCGACCGCGAACAGGGACTGTTGCTGATGGATGTACTGATGAGCGAAATGGAAGCGCACGCACTGGTGGCGGCGCATGGCTGACGGGCAGATGGCGGTACTGCCCGATGCCGGTCAGCGTGAGCGCCTGCAGCCGCTGCTGCAGGACCTGCAGCAGCGCGTGGAAGGCGTGCGCACGGTGGTGCTGGCCAGTGTCGATGGCTTCGCCCTGGTCAGTGCCGGGGCCGAAGGGCGCGGTGAGCGGCTGGCGGCGATGACCAGCGCGATGCTGGCGCTGGCCGCGGCAGTTGGCCGCGAACTGCTGCTGGGCGATCTGCAGACGCTGATGCTGGAGGCCGCGGGCGGCAAGGTGCTGATGCTGGCGATCCAGGCCGAAGGGCGCGCACCGCTGCTGCTGATGGCGGCCTGCGACCAGCGCAGCGTGATCGGCCAGGTGCTGTGGCAGAGCAGGGAATGTGGCCAGGCGATCCTGGCCGAACTCGGCGGATCGTGAGCCCGGCCGCAGGGGAACGAGGGGCTCGAACCAACATCGACAAGGGGTGCGACGTGGCTGGATTGAATGAATCGTTGAACGCACTGATGGGCATCGACGGCGCGCAGGCAGTGGCGCTGGTCGACTACGAAAGCGGCATGCTGCTGGGCGAAGCCGGTGCCGGCATGGACATGGAAGTGGCCGCCGCCGGCAACACTGAAGTGATCCGCGCCAAGATGAAGACCGCCGCGTCGCTGAACCTCAACGACAGCATCGAGGACATCCTGATCTCGCTGGGCAAGGCGTACCACATCATGCGCCCGGTGGCGAAGAAGAAGGGCCTGTTTTTCTACATCGTGCTGGACCGGACCAAATCCAACCTGGCGCTGGCGCGGCGCAAGGTGCAGGACATAGAGGCCGAACTGGCGATCTGAGCCACCGGCGCGTTGTAGAGTCGAGCTTGCTCGACTGCTTCTGCCCCTGCCTTCTGTAGAGTCGAGCCGTGCTCGACTTCGGCCAAAAGCAGTCGAGCATGGCTCGACTCTACACAAGCCACCCCACGCCAGCGTATGGTGGAGACGGTCCTCCCCGGGTACGCCGTGCATGTCAGAGCCTGTCATCGCAACCGTACTGGCGCCGCGTATCGCCGGTGCCATCCGCGATGGTTTCGAGCAGTACCATGCCCGCTTCGCGGCGATCACCGTGCGGGCGCGGCAGCGCTTTGAGCAGCGCGATTGGGCTGGTGCGCGACAGGATGCGGTCGAGCGCATCGCCCTGTACGACCTGTGCATCGCCGAGCAGATGGATGCGTTGCGCCGCCTCGCCGGTGACGCGATCGGCGAGCGTGCGCTGTGGCTGCAGGTGCACGCGCAGTACAGCGGGCTGCTGCAGGGCCTGATCGACGCCGAGCTGTACAAGACCTTCTACAACACGCTGTCGCGGCGCCTGTTCGCTACCCGCGGCGTGGACCCGGCGCTGGAATTCATTGCTTTCGACGTCGAGCCCTCCGATGCAATCACCCATCCTGTCGCGCGGCATACCTACGCGGTCTCGCCGACGCGGCCGGTGGAGGCCCTGCAACGCGTCCTGGCCGACTACCGTTTCGACATCCCCTATGCGCACCAGCTGCGCTGTGCGGCGGCCATCGCCGTGCGCCTGCAGGACGACCTCGCCCATTGGGGGGACACGCCGGTACGCAGCATCGAACTGCTCGACACGGTGTTCTACCGCGAGCGCCGCGCTTACCTGGTTGGCCGCGTGTTCGGCGAGCATCGCTTTTCGCCATGCGTGATTGCCCTGGTCAACGATGCGCGCGGCCTGCGTGCCGATGCGGTACTGACCCGGCGCCGCGATGTCGCCCATCTGTTTGGCGTGTCGCGCAGCTACTTCCAGGCTGACCTGGGCACCGTGGGCGACGCGGTGGTGTTCCTGCGCAGCCTGCTGCCGGGCAAGCCGATCGACGAGATCTACACGGTGCTGGGACGTGCCAAGCAGGGCAAGACCGAGCGCTACCGAACCTTCTTCCGCCACTTCAACGAGCATCCGCAGGAACGGCTGGTGCATGCCGAAGGCACGCCGGGCATGGTCATGGCGGTGTTCACCCTGCCCAGTTATCCATTGGTGTTCAAGCTGATCCGCGACCGTTTCGCCTGGCCCAAGGCAATGTCGCGGCAGCAGGTGGAAGAGAAGTACGCGCTGGTGTTCAATCTCGATCGTGTCGGCCGCCTGCTTGATGCGCAGCCTTATCGCCACCTGCGTTTTCCGCGCGAGCGCTTCGCGCCGGCCCTGCTGGAAGAGCTGCTGCAGCAGTGCGCGCAGAGCGTACGTGTCGATGGCGACGAGGTCGAAGTCGCACTGTGCTATGTGCAACGTCGTTTCCGTCCTTTGAACCTGTACCTGCGCGAGCAGTCAGGCGAGGCGGTGCGCGCGGCGGTGCTCGACTACGCGCAGGCGATCACCGACATGGCGCGCAACAACATCTTCCCCGGCGACATGCTGCCGAAGAACTTCGGTGTGTCACGGCACGGCCGGGCCGTGTTCTATGACTATGACGAGCTGTGCCTGGTCAGCGACTGCGTGTTCCGCGCCTGGCCGCAGCCACGCACGCCGGAGGAAGCGATGGCCGACGAGCCGTGGTTCCATGTCGGCCCGCGCGACGTGTTTCCCGAGCGCTTCGGTCCGTTCATGGGCCTGCCTGCTGCGGAGCTGGCAGCCGTGCGCGAGCACTACCGGCACCTGTTCGACCCGGGCTGGTGGCAGGGCCTGCAGGAACGCTTCGCCCGGGGTGATTATCCGGACACGCCGCCCTACGCGGGCGCACACCGGCTGGCGTGAACCGGCTGTCATGGCGGCTGGGACTGGGATAGGCTCGCCGTTCATCACCAAGGATCCGGCAATGATGCGTTCCCCACTGTTTCTCGCCCTCGCGTTGGCCGTAGGTGCCGGCGCCCCCCTGCTTGCAGGCGATGCCACTGCGCAGACCGCACGTGCTGTACGTGCGACTGCGGAAATGAGCATGGTGCTGTCCGGTCATATCGAGGTCACGCCGGAGGGAGCGGTCCGTTCGCTGGTGCTGGACCAGAAAGCCATGGTGGCCCCGAGCATCGCCTCCTTCGTGGAAGGCACCATCGGTGGCTGGCGCTTCGAGCCCACACTGCGCGATGGCCAGGCGGTGGCCACGCGGGCCCCTTTGCGCGTTCGCCTGCGCGGCAAGGCTGCGGCCGATGGCGGTTATGAAATCAGCATGACCAGTGTCGACTTCAGCGAGTACGATCCGAAGGCCACCGATTCGGTGACCCAGCTGCACATGACGCCGCCGCGCTACCCGGAAGCGGCCTACCGTAACGGTGGCCAGGGTGAGGTGCTGCTGTTGGTCAAGGTGGCCCGTGACGGAACGGTGGCCGATGTGGCCGCCGAGCAGGTGAACATGGCCGTGGTCGCACCTGAGCGGACCCTGGCGAAGATGCGCGACATCCTGGCCAGAGCCAGTGTCAGCACCGCCCGCACGTGGACCTTCAAGCCGCCGACCACCGGCGAGGACAGCACCCGGGACAGCTGGACGGTTCGCATCCCGGTGAACTTCGCCCTGAACAATGATCCCAATGCAGTGGCGGAACGCTATGGCCGCTGGCGCGCCTTCATTCCGGGGCCGCGGCAGACCGTCCCGTGGCGCGAGGCGGACCCGGTCGAGCAGGTCGGCAGCGATCTGCTGCCGGAAGGCGGCGTCTACATGGTGGACGGCGCCAAGCGCGGCCTGCGCCTGCTGACCCCGCTGGCGCAGGGCTGAGACCCGCTGCGGAGCCGGGCAGCCCGGCTCCGCGTCAGTCGGCGTACGGGTAGACCACCACCCGGTTGCGGCCCTGTTCCTTGGCCATGTACAGGGCCTTGTCGGCCAGCCGCAATGCCTGCTCGGCGTCGACATGGAAGCTGGGGAAGTGGGCCACGCCCAGCGATACGGTGATGGTGCCGACCGGTTCGAACGGATGGTCGGCGATGTGCTGGCGCAGGCGTTCACCGGCCTGGCGGGCCGATTCAGTACTGATGCCCGGCAGCAGCAGCAGGAATTCCTCGCCGCCGGCGCGGCAGAGGATGTCGCTGTCGCGCGAGTAGCGGCGCATCTGGTCGGCGATGTGGACGATGGCGTTGTCGCCGACGTCATGCCCGTAACTGTCGTTGATCGACTTGAAGCGATCGATGTCCAGCGCCAGGATCGCGAACGGAATGCCCTGCACCTGCAGCGCATCCAGCGCCTGCTGCAGCCCGCGGCGGTTGAGCAGGCCGGTCAGCGGGTCGGTGCGGCTGGCACGGTTGAGCGTGCCGATACGATCCTGCAGCGCATTGAAGCTGTGCAGCACCGCCTGTTTGAGCTGGGCGACCTCGAAGTACCAGGCGCGGATGCCGCTGACGTGGTTGATCGCGTTGCCGGTGTCCTCGCCGCCCTGCACATTGCGCGCCAGTTGCCACAGCGGCATCGAAATGCGGCGTGCGAACCACCAGGTGACCAGCAGCGACAGCAGGCCGAGTGGAATCGCATTCCAGATCACTGCGGTCATCAACCGCGACAGCGGCTGCAGGGTGGCCTCGGTCGGGCGCTGCGCGATGATGCCCCAGCCGGTGGCCGCCACCGGTGCATAGCCGGCCAGCATCGACACGCCGCGGTTGTTGCGTACCTGTTGTGCGCCCCGTTCTCCGCGCACCACGGCCTTCACCGCCGGGTTGCCGACCACGTAGTCACCCACCCGCTTGCCATCGGCGTGGTACAGCAGGCGGCCATTGCGGTCCACCACGTACAGGTAGGAACCGTCGCGGTAGTAGTGCTTGCCCAGCAGCGTGTGCAGTGCACTGCGCTGGCGCAGGTACAGGGTGCCGCTGACATAGCCGCGATAGCGGCCCTGGCGGTCGAAGATCGGGTGCGACAGCGACACCAGCAGCTTGCCGGTGGCCGATTGGTACGGATCACTGATCATCGGCTGGCGCGCCGCCAGTGCCGCGTTGTTGCCGACACTGTGCAGCACTTCACCCTGCAGCTGCAGGGTCTGCGGCGAGGTGGCGATCACTAGGCCGTCGGCGTCCACCACCAGCGAGGAGTTGAAGCTGCTGGACTGCAGCTGCAGGCGGCTGGCTTCATCCTGGGCCTGCTTCGGATCAAGGTCGTCCTCGCCCAGGCGGGTCGCGGCATAGGCCAGCTGCTGCTGCGCGGCCAGCAGGAAGTTCTGGGTGGTCTCGGCCAGCTTGGTGGCGTAGACGCGGTTGGCTTCCAGGGTATTGCCGACCAGCTGGTCGCGCTGCACCCGGTAGCTGGCCAGCAGGGTGTTGGCCAGGGCGATGATGGCGCTGAGCAGGGCCAGGGCGAGGATCAGCTTGCCCAGGTTGAGGCGGGGGGACAGCGTTCGCATGCGTCGACGGATCCGGCAGGAGGCTGGACCCGACCGGTTCTCCGGAAGGGGCGACAGCGGGAATCGGTGGCCGGGCCCACGGGGCCGGGCAGGGTATCGCGCGGATTATCGCCAAAAGCGGGCGCCAGCGAAGTGAAGTGCGTCGCCCTGCAGGCAAAAAAAAACCTGCCGCAGCGAGCGGCAGGTTTCTTCTGATGCAGCGCCAGGGATCAGCGCTTCATCGAACCGAAGAACTCGTCGTTGGACTTGGTGTTCTTCATCTTGTCCAACAGGAACTCCATCGCGGCCATTTCATCCATCGGATGCAGCAGCTTGCGCAGGATCCAGATCTTCTGCAGCAGCTCCGGTTCGATCAGCAGGTCTTCGCGGCGGGTGCCGGAACGGTTGATGTCGATGGCCGGGAACACGCGCTTTTCAGCGATACGGCGGCTCAGGTGCACTTCGCTGTTGCCGGTGCCCTTGAACTCTTCGTAGATCACCTCGTCCATCTTCGAGCCGGTGTCGACCAGCGCGGTGGCGATGATGGTCAGGCTGCCGCCTTCTTCCACGTTGCGCGCGGCACCGAAGAAGCGCTTCGGGCGGTGCAGGGCGTTGGCGTCCACACCACCGGTCAGCACCTTGCCCGAGCTCGGCACCACGTTGTTGTAGGCGCGGGCCAGGCGGGTGATCGAGTCGAGCAGGATCACCACGTCCTTCTTGTGCTCGACCAGGCGCTTGGCGCGCTCGATGACCATTTCGGCCACCTGCACGTGGCGCGCGGCCGGCTCGTCGAAGGTCGAGCTAATGACCTCGCCGCGCACGGTGCGCTGCATTTCGGTCACTTCTTCCGGGCGCTCGTCGATCAGCAGCACGATCAGGTGCACGTCCGGATGGTTGGTGGTGATGGCGGTGGCGACCTGCTGCATCATCATGGTCTTGCCGGCCTTCGGCTGCGACACGATGAGCGAGCGCTGGCCCTTGCCCTGCGGGGCCATCAGGTCGAGGATGCGGCCGGTGATGTCTTCCGACGAACCGTTGCCGCGCTCCAGGGTGAAGCGGCGGCGCGGGAACAGGGCGGTCAGGTTCTCGAACAGCACCTTGTTCTTCGACGCTTCGATCGGCTCGCCGTTGATGGTGTCGACGATGTTCAGCGCGAAGTAGCGCTCGCCGTCCTTCGGGAAGCGGATGCGGCCGGAGATGTGGTCGCCGGTGCGCAGGTTGAAGCGGCGGATCTGGCTGGGCGAGATGTAGGTGTCGTCCGGGCCGGCCAGGTAGCTGGCTTCAGCCGCGCGCAGGAAGCCGAAGCCGTCCGGCAGGATTTCCAGCACGCCGTCGGCGGCGACGCCGTCACCGTGGCGGGTCAGCACCTTCAGCAGGGCGAAGATCACGTCCTGCTTGCGGGCACGGGCCACGCCTTCGGAGATCTGCAGCTGCTCGGCGATTTCCAGCAGCTTCTGTGCCGGCATGCGCTTGAGGTCGCTCAGCGAGTAGACCGGGAAGCCCTCGGGCACGTTGGCGTGCGGGCGCGGCACGAACGGCTGCTGCTCGCCGCCGTCGTTGGGCAGGCCATCGTCGCGGAAGCGGTTGTTGCGGTCACGGTCGCGGCGGTTGCGGAAGCGGTCACGGCGGTTGCCCTGACCTTGCCCCTGGCCCTGCTGGCCGTTCTGGTTGTACGGGTTCTGGCCCTGGTTCTGGCCGCCCCCCTGGTGGTTCTGCTGGCGCGGCTGGCCGGATTCGCGACCCTCACCGCCTTCGCCACCGCCACTGCTGGCAGGGGCCTCGGCGGCGGGCGCGCTCGGTGCAGGGGCAGCAGCCGGTGCCTCGGGCGCGGCGGCCAGCGGCAGGGTCGGCTGCGCCGGCGCGGCGCTGGTTTCGGCGGCTGCCGGAGCGGCGGCCTTGCTCACGCGGGGCTTGCGCACGCGCTTTTCGGCGGGCGCATCGGCGCTGCCGGTTTCGGAAGTGTTATCGGACAAGAGCGTTATTCCTCGCTTGAAGGTGCGAGCGCCCGGCTGGGGCGGCGAACGTTGGGAATGGGTCTGGAAGAAACTGCGTCCAGAGGGTGCGGCACGCGAACGCGGCCGGATATGCCGACACTATCATCGGCCTGCGGCGCCACGCAAGGGTCGCCGGGAACAGCATTCATCATGGGCGCGGGGCGCCCGCCGGCAGCCGCGGTCGGCGGCTGCCGGAGAACAGCAGGATCAGGCCAGGGCCTTGTCCAGCAGGCCGGCCAGCTGGGCCTTGCCCACCGCACCGATCTGCTCGCCGACCTTCTCGCCGTCCTTGAACACGACCAGGTACGGAATCGAACGCACGTGGTACTTGGCGGCCAGCGCACGGTTGTGGTCGACGTTGACCTTGGCGATCTTGGCGCGGCCCTGGTAGGCATCGGCCAGTTCGTCCAGCGCCGGGGCGATCATCTTGCACGGGCCACACCACTCGGCCCAGAAATCGACCAGCACCGGTTCCTTGGAATTCAGCACTGCGCTATCAAAGTCGGCGTCGCCGACATGTACAACCTTGTCGCTCATCTTGGTTTCTCGTCTTGGATTGCACCCGGTCATGCCGGAGGTGGGTGAACTGGGCCATGCCCGGTGGCGCGACCCTCGTCGTTGCCTCGCGGCGCACTGCCGCGGTGCGTTCGGCGGGATGCCTGGACGCTCACGGCCGGCAGTGTACCCCTATCGCAGGGCGGGGACAGGCGCCGGCTGGAACCCAGCGTATCGTGATCGCTTCGATGCCTGGTATGTGTCGGATTTCACTGTCTTCCTGTACATGGGGCTGGCAGCGGGCGACACCAGCGGCCCTGGCAGGGCCGTTCAAGTCCGGTGTGGCTGGGTGAAGGGTGCCGTCTCTTGACTTTATGAGACAGCTCATTCCGGTTTGCCGGCCCGAGTGCGTTAAACTGGGGCATTGTGCGGCGCGCGGACCAGGTGGTCCCAGCCTGCCAACCCGCCGCAGGGGCCGCAGTTTGCGACGGTGCCCCTAGACGATGAAGTGCCAGCCGCCCCACGGGCCGGCGGCCATACCAAGACGGACTCATGAGCGACAAACCGCTGACCGATTTGACCTTCTCCTCCTTCGAGCTGCACCCGGCCCTGCAGGCCGGCCTTGAAGGAGCCGGATTCACCCGTTGCACCCCGATCCAGGCGCTGACCCTGCCGGTCGCGCTGCCCGGTGGTGATGTCGCTGGCCAGGCTCAGACCGGCACCGGCAAGACCCTGGCCTTCCTGGTCGCTGTCGTGAACCGCCTGCTGACGCGTCCGGCCCTGGCCGACCGCAAGCCGGAAGATCCGCGCGCGCTGATCCTCGCCCCGACCCGCGAGCTGGCCATCCAGATCCACAAGGATGCGGTGAAGTTCGGTTCCGACCTGGGCCTGCGTTTCGCCCTGGTCTACGGCGGCGTGGATTACGACAAGCAGCGCGAGCTGCTGCAGCAGGGCGTGGACGTGATCATCGCCACCCCGGGCCGCCTGATCGACTACGTGAAGCAGCACAAGGTGGTCTCGCTGCACGCCTGCGAGATCTGCGTGCTGGACGAAGCCGACCGCATGTTCGACCTGGGCTTCATCAAGGACATCCGCTTCCTGCTGCGCCGCATGCCGGAACGCACCATCCGCCAGACCCTGCTGTTCAGCGCCACCCTCAGCCATCGCGTGCTGGAGCTGGCCTACGAGCACATGAACGAGCCGCAGAAGCTGGTGGTCGAAGCCGAGACCATCACCGCCGCGCGCGTGCGCCAGCGCATCTACTTCCCGGCCGACGACGAGAAGATCCCGCTGCTGCTGGGCCTGCTGTCGCGCAGCGAAGGCGCGCGCACCATGGTCTTCGTCAACACCAAGGTGTTCGTCGAACGCGTCGCCCGTTCGCTGGAAAAGGCCGGTTACCGTGTTGGCGTGCTGTCCGGCGACGTGCCGCAGAAGAAGCGTGAGAGCCTGCTCAACCGCTTCCAGAAGGGCCAGCTGGAAATCCTGGTGGCCACCGACGTGGCCGCGCGTGGCCTGCACATCGATGGCATCAAGTACGTCTACAACTACGACCTGCCGTTCGACGCCGAAGACTACGTGCACCGCATCGGCCGTACCGCGCGCCTGGGCGAAGAGGGCGATGCGATCAGCTTCGCCTGCGAACGCTATGCGATGGGCCTGCCGGACATCGAGGCCTACATCGAGCAGAAGATTCCGTCCGAGCCGGTCACCAAGGAACTGCTGACCCCGCTGCCGCGTCCGGAACGCCCGGCCCCGGCTGCGGGCGAGGAAGGCGAGGACAACGAAAGCGTCGGCCAGATCTTCCGCGAAGCGCGCGAAGCCCGCGCTGCCGAGGAAGAGCGTCGTGGCGGTGGCCGCAGTGGCGGCCGTTCCGGCAGTGGTGGTGGCCGCGGTGGCCGCGGTGGCCGCGACGGTGAGCGCAGCGGCGAGCGCCGTTCGCGTGGCCCGCGCAAGCCGCGCGTGGAAGGCGAGCAGGGCGCTGCCGCCCCGGCCGCCGGTGCCGAAGGCGCTGCCGCGCAGGCCCCGCGTCCGCCGCGCCCGCCGCGTGCTGAAGGCGCACCGGAAGGTGCGGTGGACGGTGAGCACAAGCCGCGCAAGCGCCGTCGTCGTCGCCACGGCCGTCCGGTCGAAGGTGCCGAGGGTGTGCAGAACGCCGCCAGCAATGGCGCCAGCCCGGTCACCCCGGTGCAAGTGGTGGCCAAGCCGGTGCGCACGGCTGCTGATACCGGCGATTCGTTCCTGACCCGCATCGGCCGCAAGATCCGCCGGATGCTGTCGGGCAGCTGATCGGCGCTGCCGATCAGCGGGTAGCACCCGACCGTTGGTCGGGTGACCTTGACCGGTGTGCCGACCAACGGTCGGCACCCAATCTGGCCGGCAACCCACACAGCCGCCGGCCAGCGGCCGGCACTACCGATGGCGCTACCGATCCGTCGCGCCGGTCCTGCATAATCGGGGCATGAGTGTCCTGCGCTTCGACAATGTCAGCAAACAGTACGCCGGTGGCCACGAGGCGCTGACCGATGTCAGCTTCGAGGTCGCGCCGGGCGAGATGCTGTTCGTCACCGGCCATTCCGGTGCGGGCAAGAGCACCCTGCTCAAGTTGATCCACCTGGACGAGCGGCCCAGCCGCGGCGCGGTGGTGTTCGACGAGCGCAACCTGCTGAAGGTGCGCGGTGGCGACGTGCCCCGCCATCGACGCGCGGTCGGCGCGGTCTACCAGGACCACCGCCTGCTGATGGACCGCTCTATTGCCGAGAACGTGGCGCTGCCGCTGATCCTGCGCGGCACCCGCCGTAGCGACATCAACAAGCGTGTGCGCTCGGTGCTCGAGCGGATGGGCCTGGGCCATCGCGAGAAGGCGCTGCCCTCGCAGCTGTCGGCCGGTGAGCAGCAGCGCGTCGGCATCGCCCGCGCCATTGTCGGTGAGCCCAAGCTGCTGGTGGCCGATGAGCCGACCGGCAACCTCGACCCGACCCTGGCGGCGGAGATCATGGCCCTGTTCGCCGAGCTGCCCGCGCGCGGCACCAGCGTGCTGGTGGTCAGTCACGACCTGCCGCTGCTGCGCCGCATGCGCAAGCGCGTGCTGATCCTTGACCACGGCCGGCTGGTGGATGACATCTCGCCGCAGGACCTGGCGGAGTAATCGATGGCGAAGAACGAAAACAGCGAAGCCGCCGCCCCGTCGCGTGTGGGCGTCTGGTTCCAGCACCACGTGCACAGCGTGGTGTTCAGCCTCGGCCGCGCCTGCCGCAAGCCGTGGGCGACCCTGCTGACGGTGATGGTCATGGCGCTGGCGCTGGCCCTGCCGCTGGGCCTGTCGATCGCGCTGGACAACCTCAAGCAGTTCGCCGGCAGCGTGCAGCAGTCGCGCGACATCAACGTGTTCCTGAAGGGCAACGTCGATGGTCCCGGCGCGCTGCGCCTGGCCGGCCAGCTGCGCGATCGCGATGACGTGGCCGAAGTGAACGTGCGCACGCCCGAGCAGGGCCTGCAGGAACTGCGCGATGCCGGCCTCGGCGAGGCGATCGATGCACTCAACGACAACCCGCTGCCCTCGCTGCTGGTGATCACTCCGGGCCAGGGCAAGGACGACGCGCGCCTGGCGCGCGCGCTGGAAAGCCTGCCCGAGGCCGACCTGGTGCAGCACGATGCGCTGTGGCGCCAGCGCCTGGATGCCTGGCTGGCGTTCGGTGCGCGGCTGGTGCAGGTGCTGTCGGTGCTGCTCGGCGTGGGCGCCGCGCTGGTGGTCGGCAACACCGTGCGCCTGGACATCCAGGCCCGCCGCGAAGAGATCGGCGTGCTGCAGCTGCTCGGCGCCAGTGATGGCTTCATCCGCCGCCCGTTCCTGTACCTGGGCGCGTGGTATGGCCTGGGTGCCGGCGCAGTGGCGCTGGCCCTGATTGCTGCGGCCGGCGCTGCCTTGCGCGTGCCGCTGGCCGAACTCTCGCGCAGCTACGGCAGCCCGTTCGTGCTGCACGGCCTGGACCTGCTGCATGGCAGCCTGGTCCTGCTCGGCACACTGCTGCTGGGCTGGCTGGGCGCGTGGCTGGTGACCGGCCATTTCCTTCGCCAGACCCGCCCGACCGACACCTGAGACCGGCATGCAACCGCAAGCGCTGAAGCACCTTGAAGGGCCCGCGACGCGGGTGATGGTGGTCGATGGGTCAAAGCTGGTCCGCAAACTGATCGCCGACGTCCTGCAGCGCGACCTGCCGGGCGTGGAAGTGATCGGCTGCGACAGCATCGAGGATGCGCAGCTGGCGCTGGCGCAGGGCCCGGTGGATCTGGTGACCACCTCGCTGACCCTGCGTGATGGCGACGGCCTGGCACTGGCGCGGATGGTCCGCGAAGCCGCAGGCCAGGCCTATGTGCCGGTGATCGTGGTCTCCGGCGATGCCCAGCAGCATCTGGAGCAGCGCCGCTTCACCGAGTACGTCACCGACTATTTCGACAAGGCGCTGGGCCACGAGGCACTGGCGACCTTCATCCGCGGCTACGTGCAGCCGCAGACCATTCCCGGCGCCACCATCCTCTATATCGAGGACAGCCGCGTGGTCGCCGAGGCTACCAAGCGCATGCTGGAACGCCAGCAGTTGAACGTGCTGCACGTGGTCAGCGCCGAAGAGGCGTTCACCCTGCTCACTGCCGAGTCGCTGGGCCGCAGCCGCCACCGCATCGACCTGGTGCTGACCGACGTTACCCTGAAGGGCGAACTGAGCGGCCGCGACGTGGTGCAGCGGGTGCGCGTGGACTTCGGTTACGGCAAGCGCCGCCTGCCGGTGCTGGTGATGACTGGCGACGGCAATCCGCACAACCAGACCGGGCTGCTGCAGTCCGGTGCCAACGACCTGGTGCTCAAGCCGATCGAAGAGCGCCTGCTGGTCACCAAGGTGCTGTTCCAGCTGCGGCTGGCCCGATTGAACGATGGACCCCTGATTCGATGATGGATGAAGCAGCCGACACCCCGACGATCCAGCTGGAACCGAGCTGGAAGCAGCATGTCGGCGATTACCTGTTGCAGCCGCAGATGCGCGAGCTGTCCAGCTTCCTGCGCCAGCGCAAGGCCAGTGGCGCGGCGGTGTTCCCGCCTGGGCCGCAGATCTTCGCTGCGTTCGATGCCACGCCGTTCGAGCAGGTGAAGGTGGTGATCCTCGGCCAGGACCCGTACCACGGCCGCGGCCAGGCGCATGGCCTGAGCTTCTCGGTGGCGCCGGGCGTGCCGGTGCCGCCGTCGCTGCTGAACATATACAAGGAGATCGAGAGCGATCTCGGTATCCCGCGCCCGGACCATGGCTGCCTGATCCCGTGGGCGCAGCGTGGCGTGCTGCTGCTCAATGCGGTGCTGACGGTGGAAGAGGGCAAGGCCGGTGCCCACCAGGGGCGTGGCTGGGAAGGTTTCACCGACCACGTGGTGGATGTGCTCAACCGCGAACGCGACGGCCTGGTGTTCATGCTCTGGGGCGCGTACGCGCAGAAGAAGGGCAAGGTCATCGACACCCGCCGCCACCGTGTGCTGAAGTCGCCGCACCCGTCGCCGCTGTCGGCCCACCGCGGCTTCCTGGGCTGCCAGCATTTCTCGATGGCCAACGAGTACCTGCAGCGCCGCGGGCAGGCCCCGATCGACTGGTCGCTGCCGCCGCGTTCGGCGCTCTGAGCGGGCCGGGCAGTAGCCCGGCGCCGCCAGCGATGGATCAATGGCCCGCTGCTGGCGCGATATCCGCGCGCCGATAGTAGGCACGCGCGCCTTCGGCAATCACGCTGAGGGCTTGGACCGTGCCGTCGCCACCACGGTGGAACAGCAGCTCCGCACCTACGCTGCCGGCGAGGAAGCGAACAGGGGTCAGTGCCTGGAGCATGACGGCCTTGCCCCGTCCTGGAAGGCGCAGTTCCAGTCCCGCTTGGCCTGCCTGTACGTCCAACGTCGTGGCTTCGAACCAGTCAGCGAGACCGCCGCGGACGTCCATCGGCAGCGCGCCATCGAGTACGAAGTGGCCGCTGAAACCTGGGTAGCTGTCGCGCAGAAGCGCCGGGTCAAGCGTGCGGATGACTGGTTTGGCATTGTGGCCGAGTGCGTCGGAAAGGGCATTGCGGATTTCCCCGCGCAGTGCGGGGCCGTTGTCGCCATTGGTCAGGATGACGAATCCATCGCCGCTCTCCGGGTAGCCTTCGATGCCGGCGTGATAGCTGTCATTGCTGCCATTGTGGAAGAAGCGGCGACTGGCGCCGTTGCCGGCCAGCTCCGGACCCAGGCCACGACCGGCCGGCGCCACTTCGCTGACCATCTGCAGGGCCAACGACTGCGGCAGCCATCCATCCTTGGTGCGGATGCTGCGCAGCAGGGCCGCGACGAACAGGCCCATGTCGTTGGCGCTGGTCCACAGCCCGGACGCCGCCTGTTCTGGAAAGCTCTGCCAGCCGCGTGGCAGGGCCTCCGGCTGGCCTTTGTTGTCGTGCGCGTGGGCAATGTTGCCGTAGCTGGCCGGCAAGGGATTCTGGTACGTGCTGCGGGACATGCCCAGTGGCGCGAACACCTCGCGTTGTGCGACCTCAGCGAATGCTCTGCCGGTCAGGTCTTCGATCGCCAGCTGCACCACCATGTAGCCGCCACCGGAATAGTCGACCTGCTGGCCGGGCGCGTGGATCAGGCGTATCGGTTCATTCTTCGCAGGCGCCAGTCCATCCAGTGTCTGCAGCAAGGTCGGCAAGCGTTCGGCAGGCTGGTAGTCCTGGAAGCCATGCACATTGAAGCCGGCGGTGTGCGAGAGCAGCATGCGCAGGTTGATCTGCGGGTGCAGTCCCTGCGCATCGGCAGGCACATGCCAGCGACGCAGCCGAAGGTCGATGTTCTCTTCCATCGAGACTGTGCCGGCGGCAACCAGCTTCAGGGTTGTTGCTGCAGCGCCCATCTTGCTGACCGAGCCCACCGAGAACACGGTATCGGCATCCACCGCATCGCGCGTGCCCGCCTGGCGCAGGCCGAATCCAGCGGCGTATACCACCTGGCCATTCCGGATCACCGCAACGGCAGCGCCCGGTATCTTGTAGTGGGCGAGGCGTTCCTCGATCGACCACTGCGGCAGCGCGGCGCCCAGCTGCGCGGTGCTGGGGCGCAGGCCATGGGCCATTGCCTGGGCAAAGCGCGCAGGGTCTTCAGCACTGGCGTCAGTGGCCATCACGTGGAACGGGGTCAGGGAGACCAGCAGCGAACACAGCAGCAGGCGGTTCATCATCGACATCCTTGCAGGAGTGGAAGAGCGGGCGGGATCGGCACACGCGTTGCCACGCACGCCTGCCGCGTCCGGTCGTTGCGGGTGGAACGGGTTATCGCCGCAGCGCGGGAGGCGATGCGGCGGCGGCGTCAGCGTCGTTCGCGGCGGGCGCCCTGCGCCAGCAGGTAATCGCGCACGGCCGCGTTGCCGGCCTGGTTCAGCGGTGTCCGCCAGCGTCCCAGCCAGCCGTCGGCCTCCACGCCCAGGTTGATATCGGCGCCGTGCGCGAGCAGGTACTGCACGGTGGCCAGATGCCCTTCGCGCGAGGCATTGATCAGCGGTGTCTCGTCATAGGTCACGACCCGGTTGACGTCTGCACCGGCCTGCACCAGCTGCTCGACGATGGGTTGCAGGCCCAGCGCGGAGGCGACGATCAACGGATTGCCTTCGCCCAGCGCAGCGCGATCAGGGTCGGCTCCCAGCTGCAGCAGGGCGTCGACCATCACCGGATCGCGTGCGCGGATGGCCTGGATCAGCGCCGTGCCATCGCCGAGCACGCGCGCATCGAGATCGACGCCCGCCACCGCCAACGCGTGGACCTGCGCGACGTCATGCGTGCTGGCGGCCTGGAGCAGAGTGTTGACGCGCGTATCGGAGGTGCTGGCCGCTGGTGAGGCCAGTCGTGGTGAGACAGCCACCGCGGTGCCGACGCAGGCCAGCAGAAGCAGCAGGCCCAGCATCAACAGACTGCGGCGCCGAGGGGCGTACGACGGGGCGTCCAGCAGTTGGTCGATGCGCTGCGCCAGCTGGCTGCGTGCACTGAACATGCCCAGTGCAAGCGTCGGCGCCTCTTCGCGCAGGGCCTGCAGCTGTTCGATACCGGCCAGCAGCGAGCCTGCATAGTCCAGCGGTTCGCGTGCCTGCATCGCAGCGCGTGCATCACAGGCCATTTCGCGCAGTAGCGCCAGGCGTGCCTGGGCAAGGTGCAGGAGTGGATTCCACCAGAACAGTGCTGTTCCCGCCCGCAGCAGCGTGCTTGTCCACAGGTCGCGTCGATCCAGGTGTGCAACCTCGTGGCGGACGATGTCGCGCAGCACGTTGTTGTCCAGCCGTGCCAGCAAGGGGCGGGGCAGGAGGATCTGCGGGCGCCACAGGCCGACGACCATCGGCCCGTCGACGGCGCAGGTGGCGATCGTCACGTGGGCGGGCACGATGTCGGCCAGGACCGCGCGCAATCCGGCGGACGCCGGTTGCGCCAGCCGCCGCAGCCGGCGCGCGTGCAGCATCGCGTCCAGCAGGCGCATGCCCAGCCACAGGGTGCCCAGCAGCCAAAGCAGTGCAAGCACCGTCGGCAGGGTCTTCGGCAGTTCGACGTAATAGATGTCGGGCTGCCGTCCGGCTTCGAAGATGGCCTCTTCCGTCGTTGCCCCTTCGCCGGGCATGGGGTGGAACGCGGCCGCAGGCGGTGCCGGTGCGGGCAGGGTGGTCGACCATCCAGGCAGGAAGGCGCTGAGCGGCAGCAGCAGGGCAACGGCCATCGCGGCTGTCAGCAGCCAGGAGCGTTGTTCGGCACTGAGGGCCCGCCGCCGTGCCAGCCACATCGCTGGCAGCAGCACAACTGCGGACAACAGCAACTGCCGAAGGCCCAGTGCCATCGCCATGTCGATGAGGTTCATTCCTTCCTCCCGGCCCTGGCATCGCTGATGCGCTGCTGCAGTGCCTGCAGTTCGTTGCGGTCGATTTCGCGTTCGTCCACCAGGTGCTGTGCCAACACGTTCGGTGAGCCGTCGAAGAACTGATGCAGCAGATGTTCGAGCGCTTGCCGGCGGGCCTGCTCGCGGCTGAGCGTGGCGTGATAGATGTAAGCGCGACCTTCCTGGCGATGACTGACAAAGCCCTTCTTCGCCAGCACGTTGAACATGGTCAGCACCGTGGTGTACGCGACCGGCTTGTGTTCGCCGAGCACATCCGCCACATCGCGGACGGACGCTTCGCCCTTGTCCCAGAGGATGTCGAGGATGGCCTGCTCGGCGGGGGTGGGATTCTGCGAGACAGGGCGGGCCATGCGCTTCTACGTATGAATTAGTTGATGCATCGGAGCATGTCGCCGGATGGCTGTCAACGGGTTTCTTAGTAGTAAAGGTGCGGCCCTCAGCCTTCGGGCCTGAACACCCGGCAACGTCTTCTGGCCTGAATGGGCCTCAAGAACGGCCCGTTCAGCTCCGCTTGACCGGAATCGGCCGGTTTCCAGCAGGTAATTGATTGAATTCCAAGGGATTGTGAATCCCGAAAAGCGTGCTCGCCACTGTCATCAAATCGCGCTACGGTAGGGCTCTGTTTGGGACCAGTGTTGCATCAATAGGATGCTGGAACTTTTTCCTCCTTTAGCAGTCCAAATGCCGGACTGCTAAGATGGGTGCCTATGAGCCAGAACACCTCTACTGCCCTTGTGGCAAACAATCTCCCGATTCCCAGTGCGCTCGGTTCGCTGGACGCCTACATCGGTGCCGTGCACCAGATTCCGGTGCTGTCGGTCGATGACGAACAGGACCTGGCCCGTCGCTTCCGCGACGGCAACGATCTCGACGCCGCCCGCGAGCTGGTGCATTCGCACCTGCGCTTCGTGGTGCACGTGGCCCGCGGCTACAACGGCTACGGCCTTGCGCTGGGCGACCTGATCCAGGAAGGCAACATCGGCCTGATGAAGGCGGTCAAGCGCTTCGACCCGGACATGGGCGTGCGCCTGGTCTCCTTTGCCGTGCACTGGATCCGTGCCGAGATGCACGAGTTCATCCTGAAGAACTGGCGCATCGTGAAGGTCGCCACCACCAAGGCGCAGCGCAAGCTGTTCTTCAACCTGCGCAAGTCGAAGACGCGCCTGGGCTGGATGAACGCGGCTGAGGTCAGCGCGGTGGCGAAGGACCTGAACGTGTCCGAGCGCGAGGTCATGGAAATGGAGTCGCGCCTGTCCGGTCGCGATATCGGTTTCGATGCGCCGACCGACGAGGACAACGAACACGCGCCGCCGTCGCCGGCTGCGTACCTGGTTGCCAACGACGAAGACCCGTCGATGGCCTACGAACGTGCCGACAGCGAAGACAACCAGATGCAGCTGCTGCGCGAAGGCCTCGCCGAGCTGGATGCGCGCTCGCGCGACATCATCCGCCGCCGCTGGCTGGATGCGGACAGCAAGGTGACCCTGCAGGAACTGGCTGACGAATACGGCGTGTCGGCCGAGCGTATCCGCCAGGTTGAAGCGAACGCGCTGAAGAAGATGAAGGCGCTGTTCACCGCGTAAGCGGAAAGGCGTGGCAATTGTGAAAGGCTCGGCAGCAGTGCCGGGCCTTTTTCGTTTGTGGGGCTTAGCTACGCATGACGTGGCTCTATTCTGACGCCAGGACGGTGGTTGCGCCGACCTGATCATGTGCTGGATGCTGATGTTTACGCTGTACCACGCAGTGGCACGGTATGATCATGCCACGCGTCTTCCTCACACGAAGTTTCAATCGCAGCATGCGCAGGACCACCCTGTCCGACGCTGCGCTGTACCGGTCGGTACGTGAAATGGAAGCGAGTCTGGTGGATGCTGATCTTGGCGGCGGAATCTTCAAGAAGCGCGTTGCCTTGCCGGGGCGAGGAAAGCGTGGGAGCGTTCGAATCATCGTCGCCACGCAGCGAGGCGGGCATTGGTTCTTACTTTTCGGCTACGAGAAGAATGAGCGTGCTGCGATCACGAATGCGGAACGCGATGCGCTGCAGTTGTACGCATCGGAGTTCCTGAAAATGAGTGCGGCGCAGTTGAATCGTGCCGTGGAGTACGGGGATCTACAGGAGATCGACCATGACGAAGACCCCTGAGCGACGGCGCGCGAAAAGTGCGCTTCTTGAAGCGGTGCATGATGCCGCTGTGAGTCTGCACGCGCATGGTTTCATCGATAAACGTCGATTGAGCAGCTACGAAGCGCTTTGCCTTGAGCCGGTGCCTGAGTACAGCAGTGCCCAGATACGTGCCCTGCGTACGTCATTGCAGCTCAGTCAGCCGGTCTTTGCGGGAGTTCTCAATACCAGCGTTTCCACCGTACGCAGCTGGGAGCAGGGCGAAAAGAAGCCCAGCGGACCGTCACTGAAGTTGCTTAACCTGATTGATCGGAAGGGACTCGAAGCAGTCCTGTAAAGCAAAGGCCCGGTTCTGCCGGGCCTTTGTTTTTCCGAGGCGTTCAATCCACGCATGGCGTGGATCTACCCAGTGTCAGTAGAGCCACGCCATGCGTGGCTGCGGCGCGGCCGTCACTCTTCGCGTGCGATCGCGCGCCAGCCGATGTCGTTGCGGTGGAACTCGTTGGCCCAGGTCACCTTGGCCACGCCTGCATACGCATTCGCCTGCGCGTCGCGCACGCTGTCGCCCAGTGCGGCCACGCACAGAACGCGGCCGCCGGCGCTGACGACCTGGCCCTGCGCATCCAATGCCGTACCGGCATGGAACACCTTGGCACTGGCCGGCACATCATCCAGGCCGGAAATCACGTCACCGGTGATCGGTGCTTCCGGGTAGGGCTTCGCCGCCAGCACCACGCCCAGCGACGGGCGCGGATCCCAGTGTGCTTCCACCTGATCCAGCCGGCCATCGATGGCGGCTTCCACCAGCTCCACCAGATCCGACTGCAGGCGCAGCATCACCGGCTGGGTTTCCGGATCGCCGAAGCGCACGTTGAATTCGATCACCTTCGGCGCGCCGCTGGCATCGATCATCAGGCCGGCATAGAGGAAGCCGGTGAACGGGATGCCGTCGGCGATCATGC
Source organism: Stenotrophomonas sp. 86156_Sma (assembly GCF_056481625.1). Taxonomy (NCBI): domain Bacteria; kingdom Pseudomonadati; phylum Pseudomonadota; class Gammaproteobacteria; order Lysobacterales; family Lysobacteraceae; genus Stenotrophomonas; species Stenotrophomonas sp. 86156_Sma. The sequence goes on along the minus strand of NZ_CM151157.1, from coordinate 4,582,399 downwards.
CCTGCACGGTCGGGTTCACCACCTCGCGCATCACGCGGGCGTGCACCTCCGGCGTGACCACCGGGGCCGGCGAATAGGCGCCCATGCCGCCGGTGTTCGGGCCGGTGTCGCCGTCGCCGACGCGCTTGTGGTCCTGCGAGGTTGCCATCGGCAGCGCATGCACGCCGTCCACCATCGAAATGAAGCTGGCTTCCTCGCCGTCGAGGAATTCCTCGATCACCACGCGGGCACCGGCATCGCCGAAGGCGTTGCCCGAGAGCATGTCACGCACAGCGTCTTCGGCTTCGACCTGGGTCATCGCCACGATCACGCCCTTGCCGGCGGCCAGGCCATCGGCCTTGACCACGATCGGTGCGCCCTTCTCGCGGATGTAGGCCAGCGCGGCGTCCACGTCGGTGTGCACGGCGTAGAACGCGGTGGGGATGTTGTGGCGGGCCAGGAAGTCCTTGGCGTAGGCCTTGCTGCCTTCCAGCTGCGCGGCAGCAGCGGTCGGCCCGAAGATACGCAGGCCGGCGGCGCGGAAGCGGTCGACCACACCGGCCACCAGCGGCACTTCCGGGCCGACCACGGTCAGCGCCACGCCTTCGGCCTGTGCCAGCGCCAGCAGGCCGTCGATATCGGTCACCTTCACCGCCACGTTGCGGCACTTGTCTTCGCTGGCGGTGCCGGCGTTGCCGGGAGCCACGATCACTTCGGTGACACGGGAGGACTGGGCCAGCTTCCATGCCAGGGCGTGTTCGCGGCCGCCAGAGCCGATGACAAGTACGTTCATCACGAGATTCCAGATTGCGTGGGAAGGGAAGATCGATATCCCCGGCGGCGCGCGTGGTTCACTCGCAGCCTTCGCGTCGCAGCGATTCGGGGAAGGAATAGGCCCAGGTCTTCGGGTCCAGGGTGAAGCGGTGTTGCTGCCGGACCTGCTTGCCACCGCAGGTGGTGCCGGTTTCGTCGATCAGCAATGGCCAGACCCGCGCGCTGCGGTCGCTGTCGTCGAAACGCAGGGCGAAATCGATGCTGAAACGGCGGGTGCGGCAGTCGTTGGCGGTGTCCGGGTCGGTACTGGCGTCGACCGTGTCGCACTCGTACTGGGCGTCATTGTCGATATGGCTGCGCAGGCTGCCACTGGCCACCAGGCCGTTCGGGCCCGGCAGGATCAGCGACTGCGAGAGCAGCGAGAAGCCCTGCCCGAACCAGCCGTCCTCGACGCGGAAACCATAGAAGTCACTGCCGGCGCGGATGATGCTGGCGGTGCCGGGCTGGCCGCCGCTGCCGAAGCGCTCGCCGGTCAGTTCGCTGGTCACCTCGAAGCCATCGCCCTTGGGGCGCAGCACAAAGAACTCGATGGTTCCCGGGTCGATGTGCGCGCCATCGACCAGCGCACCGCACACGGCCAACAACTGCTGCCAGCTGTCCCCGCTCACCACCGGTTGTTCCGCGCAGACCTGCCAGTCCACCGCATGGGTATCGCCATCGTCGGTCCAGCTGCCGCGCCATTCAGCGGAGAGCGTGGCGTTGCTGCCGTAGCGCTGGACCAGGAACGCCTGCAGTCGTGCGGTGCGGCTGACATGCTGCGCCGGTGAGGCGGGGGCCATCGCAGGCGCATCTGCCTTCGGGCTCGCGCTGGGCTCGACAGCAGGCTTGCAGCCGGCCAGCATGGCCGCGCCCGCGAGGGCGAGGGCGGCCAGCGATTTCATTGAAACTGTGGACATCCGTGTCGCTCCAGGATCAGTGGCGGAAGTGGCGCACGCCGGTGAACACCATGGCCAGGCCATGTTCGTCGGCGGCGGCGATCACTTCGGCATCGCGCATCGAACCGCCCGGCTGGATGACCGCCTTGATGCCGGCGGCAGCGGCGGCGTCGATGCCGTCGCGGAACGGGAAGAACGCGTCGGAGGCCATCACCGAACCCTCGACCACCAGGTTCGCATCGGCGGCCTTGATGCCGGCGATGCGGGCCGAGTACACGCGGCTCATCTGGCCGGCACCGACACCAATGGTGCGGTTGTCCTTGGCATAGACGATCGCGTTGGACTTCACGAACTTGGCCACCTTCCAGGCGAACAGCAGGTCGGTGAACTGCTTGTCGGTCGGCGCCAGCTTGCTGACCACCTTCAGTTCGTCGCGGGTCATGCCGCGGTTGTCCGAGGACTGCAGCAGCAGGCCGGAACCCACGCGCTTGTTGTCGAAGTTGTTCAGGCCGTCGCCGTGCGGGATGCGCAGCACGCGCACGTTGGCCTTCTTCTGCGCGTATTCCAGCGCGGCCGGCTCGTAGTCCGGGGCGATCAGCACTTCGACGAACTGGCGGTCCAGAATCACCTTGGCGGTGGCGGCGTCCAGCGGTTTGTTGAAGGCAATGATGCCGCCGAAGGCGCTGGTCGGGTCGGTGGCGTAGGCCAGCTCGTAGGCATCGCCGTTGCCGGCACCGACGGCCACGCCGCACGGGTTGGCGTGCTTGACGATGACGCAGGCCGGCGCATCGAACTGGCGCACGCATTCCCACGCCGCGTCGGCATCGGCCAGGTTGTTGTAGCTCAGTTCCTTGCCCTGCAGCTGCTGGAAGGTCGCCAGCGTGCCCGGCACCGGGTACAGGTCGCGGTAGAACGCGCCGCTCTGGTGCGGGTTCTCGCCGTAGCGCAGGTCCATCACCTTCACGAAGGTGGAGTTCATCTGCGCCGGGTACTCGGCACGTGCCGGTACGGCGGCGTCGGTGGCGGTGACCGCCGACAGGTAGTTGCTGATCGCGGCATCGTACTGGGCGACGCGGTTGAACGCGGCCACCGAGAACGCGAAGCGGGTGGCGGCCGACAGCTGGCCGTCGTTGGCGTCCAGCGAGGCCAGCAGCTCGGCGTACTGCGACGGGTCGGTGGCCACCGCCACGCGGGCGAAGTTCTTGGCTGCCGAACGCAGCATCGCCGGGCCGCCGATGTCGATGTTCTCGACCGCGTCGGCGAGGGTGCAGTCGGCCTTGGCGGTGACCGATTCGAACGGGTACAGGTTCAGCACCAGCAGGTCGATGGCGCCGATGCCGTGCTCGGCCATCACCGCATCATCCAGGCCCGAACGGCCCAGCAGGCCGCCGTGCACCATCGGGTGCAGGGTCTTGACCCGGCCATCCATCATTTCCGGGAAGCCGGTGACGTCGGCCACGTCCTTCACGGCCAGGCCCATGTCGCGAATGGCCTTGGCGGTGCCGCCGGTGGACAGCAGCTCCACGCCGCGTGCAGCCAGCGCAGTGGCCAGCTCGACCAGACCGGTCTTGTCGGAAACGGAGAGGAGGGCCCGGCGGACGGGCAACAGATCAGCAGTCATGGGACAGAATCGGCAGCGGAGCGGGGCCGATATTGTAGGCGGTGGGGGCCGGTGGCGGGCGCTGGAAGGGGCAATTTGCCATGGCAATCGGCGTAAGGCCGGGTCGGGCACATCGATCCGGACCGGTCTGGGGGCTGGGCTGTGGACCGGAGCCGGGTTGTCGGAATCTGCCGACGATGGGGTAGGCTGTGCCCGCACTGCCAAGGATCAGCGGGTACGGATCATGTCGATCTATGCATTGAAAGGACGTTTCCAGGACCTGTTGCGTCCAGCCGTACGCGGTCTGTACCGCATGGGGATCACCGCCAATACGGTGACCGTGGCCGCCGCCGTGGTCTCGCTGATGGTGGCCGCCGCCGTGTGGTGCTGCGCGCCGTCCCAGCCCCTGCTGTACCTGCTGCTGCCGCTGTGGATGCTGCTGCGCATGGCACTCAACGCGGTGGACGGCATGCTGGCCCGCGAGTTCGGCCAGCAGTCGAGGCTGGGCGCCTATCTGAACGAGCTGTGCGATGTGATCGCCGACGCGGCGCTGTACCTGAGCCTGCTCAGCGTGCCGGGCGTGCGCCCGGAAGCGCTGTGGCTGCTGGCCTGGACGGCGGCCCTGAGCGAGTACACCGGGGTGCTGGGGCTGATGGTCGGTGCCAGCCGCCGCTATGACGGCCCGATGGGCAAGAGCGACCGCGCGTTCGTCATCGGCGTGCTGGGCCTGCTGCTGGCGTTCGGCTGGGGGGCTGCGATGACTGTCACTGGCGTGGCCGCGGCCATGGCGGTGCTGTGCGTGCTGACGATGATCAATCGCGTCCGTCGCGGACTGCGGGAAGCGGCGGTTTCGCCGAATTAATCAAGCAGATACAAAAAGACAATCAGGAGATTGCATGCGTCAGGCGCAGGAACGGGAATTCCACAGCTTCGACCAGGTACCGCTGTTCTACCGGTACTGGGCGAGCACCACCGCGACCCCAGCCACCAAGGCTGTCGTGCTGCTGCATCGCGGCCATGAACATTCTGGCCGGGTCACCCACCTGGTCGATGAGCTGGACCTGCCCGACACCGCCTTCTTCGCCTGGGATGCACGCGGTAATGGGCGTTCGCCCGGCGCACGAGGCGATGCCCCGGGCTTCCCGGCGCTGGTGCGCGATCTGGACAGCTTCATCGCCCACATCGGTGCCGAGCACGGCATCGCGGTGCAGGACATCGTGGTGATCGCGCAGAGCGTGGGGGCGGTGGTCGCCGCCACCTGGGTGCACGACTACGCGCCGCGCCTGCGCGCGCTGGTGATGGCTTCGCCGGCGTTCAAGGTGAAGCTGTACGTGCCGTTCGCACGCCCGGGCCTGGCCTTGATGCAGAAGCTGCGCGGCAATTTCTTCGTCAACAGCTACGTCAAGCCGCAGTGGCTGACCCACGATCCGGCGCGAGTGGAAAGCTACCGCACCGATCCGCTGATCACCCGGCCGATCTCGGTGCGCGTGTTGCTGGGCCTGTACGAAGCAGCCGACCGCATCGTCGCCGATGCGCAGGCGATCAGCGTGCCGGTGCAGCTGCTGGTGTCCGGCTCGGATTTCGTGGTGCACCGTGGCCCGCAGGACCGCTTCTACGAGCGCCTGTCCAGCCCGATCAAGGAGCGCGTGCACCTGCCGGGCTTCTTCCACGACACGCTGGGCGAGCGCGATCGGGCGCCGGCGCTGGCGCGTATCCGCAGTTTCATCCAGGCACGTTTCGCCGAGCCGCTGCGCGAACTGTCGCGGCGCGATGCGCACCGCCATGGGCCGACTTTCGAAGAATCGGAGATCCTGGCCTGGCCACCGGAACGCAACAGCCTGGCCGACCTGCGCTGGCGCGTGGTAAGTGGCGGCCTGCGCTTCGGCGGAACGTTGTCCGAAGGCATCGCGCTGGGTCTGCAGACCGGATTCGATTCGGGCAGCACGCTCGACTACATCTATCGCGATGAGGCGCGCGGCAAGGGCCCGTTGGGGCGCATGGTCGATCGCAACTATCTGGATGCGATCGGCTGGCGCGGCATCCGCATTCGCGGCCAGCACCTGCAGGAACTGCTGCGCGACGCTGCCCAGCGCCTGCGCGGGCAGGGCACGCCGGTGCGCGTGCTGGACGTGGCCGCCGGCCATGGCCGCTACGTGCTGGAAGCGCTGGGCCAGGGCGAACAGCGCGCCGAGCGCATCGTGCTGCGCGACTTCAGTGATCTGAACGTCACCCAGGGTCAGGCCTTGATCGAGCGCCTGGGGGCGGCCGACATCGCGCGCTTCGAGCAGGGTGATGCGTTCGACCCGGCACAGCTGGCCAAGGTCGATCCAGCACCGACGCTGGCGGTGGTATCGGGCCTGTACGAACTGTTCCCCGACAACGATGCGGTGCTGCGCTCGCTGCAGGGCATTGCTGCGACGGTGCCGGCGGGCGGCTACCTGGCCTATACCGGCCAGCCGTGGCACCCGCAGCTGGAGTTCATCGCCCGCGCGCTGACCAGCCACCGTGGCGGCGCCGCGTGGGTGATGCGCCGCCGTACCCAGCAGGAAATGGACGAGCTGGTGCGCCTGGCCGGGTTCGAGAAGGTGGCGCAGCGTATCGACGACTTCGGCATCTTCACGGTGTCGCTGGCGCGCCGGACCGCGTGATGGCGACGCTCGCCGCATCCCCGCTGGCCGCAGAGGGGCGCCCCTGGCGGCGCGCCCTGTTGTGGCTGGCCCTGCTGGGCCCATTCTTCTTCGCCAGCTATGGCTTCGCCAACTGGATGGCTGGCCGCCATGCCGAACTGCCGGTGATGGCGTTCGGATGGGAAACGCAGATTCCGTTCGTACCGTGGACGATCGTGCCGTACTGGTCGATCGATCTGTTCTATGCGGTTTCCTTCTTTCTGTGCCGGCAACGGTTGGAGCTGGACCGGCATGCGTTGCGGTTGTTCAGTGCACAGTTGATCGCGGTGACCTGCTTCCTGCTGTGGCCACTGCGCTTCAGTTTCGAGCGGCCGGAGATCGGCGGTGTGTTCGGTTGGTTGTTCGATGTGCTGCTGGGCTTCGACAAGCCGTTCAACCAGGCGCCATCACTGCACATCGTGTTGCTGATCGTGCTGTGGGTGAAATTCGCGCAGTACCTGCATGGGGTGTGGCGTTGGGTACTGCATGTGTGGGCGCTGCTGATCGGCGTCTCGGTGCTGACCACATTCCAGCATCATTTCATCGATATCCCGACCGGCCTGCTGGCCGGTTGGCTGTGCGTCTGGCTGTGGCCGCAGCAGGGCACGCCGCCCTTGCGTGCCTGGCGCACCGCGCGTGACGCCAGACGTTGGCGCCTGGCAGCGCTGTACCTGCTGGGGGCCGCTGCATTGCTGGTGCCGGTGGTGCTTCTGCGTGGCGCGGCGTTGTGGCTGCTGTGGCCGGTGGTATCGCTGCTGCTGGTGGCGTTGGCGTATGCGGGGCTCGGTACGGCGGTGTTCCAGAAGCGTGCCGATGGTCGCCTGACCATGGCGGCACGCTGGTTGCTGGCCCCGTACCTGGGTGCGGCCTGGATCAATTCGCGGCTGTGGACGCGGCGTGCGCCGCAGCCGGTGCCGGTGATGGACGGTGTATGGCTGGGGCGTGTTCCCTGCGCTGCATTGCCGGCACCCTTGGTCGGCGTGGTCGATGCCTGTGCCGAACTGTCCTGTCGTGCACCGGGCGCGGCGTATGCCAGCGTGCCGATGCTGGACCTGGTGGTGCCCACGCCGCACCAGTTGCGCGAGGCGGCCGAGGTCATCGAGCGGCTGCGTGCGCATGGACCGTTGCTGGTGTGTTGCGCGCTGGGCTATTCGCGCAGTGCTGCCAGTGTGGCGGCCTGGCTGCTGCGCAGTGGTCGTGCCACCGATACCGATGCCGCGGTGGCGATCGTGCGCACGGCACGTCCGGGCGTCGTGCTGGGCGCGGCGCATCTGCATGCCATCACTGCTGCAGCGGGAGTACGCACGTGAGTACGGTTCCCGATCTGGCGACCATGCAGCTGCTGCTGCGGCAGGGCCGTTGGCCGGCGGGCCTGTCGCTGGGCCTGCTGCTGGTGGCGCTGCTGCTGCTCGGCACCGAACCGGGCCTGGCGATGATTGCCGCCGGCGTGTTGCTGCTCAGTGTTGCCGCGGGCATCGCACAGATCTACCACGCGTGGCGGGTGGCGCTGGATGCCAGCCTGCTGCAGCTGCTGCGCGATGAAGGCCTGGAGGGTGACGCCGCCGCGCGCCGCACCGACCAGCTGCTGCACGCCAGTGGCCTGCGCCGCATGCAGCCCGACGCGCCGCTGCGCGGCTGGGATGCGCGCTGGGCCGGCACGCGTCGCCTGCTGCTGCGCCAGTACCTGCTGACCGCAGTGCAGTTCGCACTGCTGGTGCTGGCCGTGTTGTGGCCGCAGACGTGAACGGGAGGGACCGATGTTCGCTGAATTGATTGCGCGCGCCTGCAGTGGCGCGATCCATGTAGTGACCGGCGCCCGCGCGCTGTGGATCGGCTGTGCGCCGTCCAGCGAACGGCGCGTGTATTACGGCAACCACGCCAGCCATGGTGACTTCGTGCTGATCTGGTCGTCGATGCCACCGGCACTGCGGCGCCAGGTGCGCCCGGTGGCCGCGGCCGAATACTGGCAGCGCGATGGCCTGCGTCGCTACCTGATCGATGCGGTGTTCAACGGCGTGCTGGTCGAGCGCGAGGCCGGCCATCGCCAGCAGGATCCACTGCAGGCCCTGCGTGACGCGGTGGACGAAGACTGCTCGCTGATCCTGTTTCCGGAAGGTACCCGCAACGTGGGCGAGGAGCCGCTGCTGCCGTTCAAGAGCGGCATCTATCACCTGGCACGGCAACGCCCGGAGCTGGAATTCGTACCGGTGTGGATCGACAACCTGAAGCGGGTGATGCCCAAGGGCCGGTTCCTGCCGCTGCCGCTGCTGTGCACGGCCACCTTCGGTACGCCGCTGCGGCTGCAGGCCGACGAGGGCAAGGCCGCCTTCCTGGCCCGCAGCCGGCAGGCGCTGCTGGACCTGGCGCCGAACGGGGGCAGGGCATGAGCTTCCTGATCGATGTGTCCGGCGACCTGGCCACGCAGAGTGTCGGCCAGCAGACCGGCCTGCTGTTTGCTGGCGTGGGTGCGGTGCTGGTGCTGGCCACGCTGGTGGCCGAGACATTGCGCTGGCGCCAGCGTGGGCAGCCCAGCGCGGTGATCGCCAACCTGGTCTCGCGCATCCGCGCGTGGTGGGTGATGGCGATCGTGGTCGGGCTGGCGCTGTTCTTCGGTCGTGCCGGGGTGATCGTGCTGTTCGCGATCATCTCGCTGTTCGCACTGCGCGAGTTCATCACCCTGGCGCCGACCCGCTCGGGCGACTACTACGCGCTGCTGGCCGCGTTCTACATCGTGCTGCCGTGGCAGTACTACCTGGTCTGGATCGACTGGTACGGCATGTACACGCTGTTGATTCCGGTCTATGCGTTCCTGTTCCTGCCGATCCTGTCGACCATTGGCGGTGATACCACGCACTACCTGGAGCGGACCGCGAAGGTGCAGTGGGGGTTGATGATCTGCGTGTTCTGCATCTCGCATGTGCCGCTGCTGCTGAACCTGCACGTGCCCGGCCATGACCCGTCGCGCAACGTGCTGCTGTTCGCCTTCCTGGTGATCGTGGTGCAGTCTTCGGACGTGCTGCAGTACATCTGGGGCAAGCTGCTGGGCAGGCATCTGATTGCGCCGAAGCTGTCGCCGTCGAAGACGGTGGAGGGCTTCGTGGGCGGTGTGCTGAGTGCCAGTGCGCTGGGTGCGGCGCTGTGGTGGATCACCCCGTTCACGCCGCTGCAGGCGTTCGGTCTGTCGCTGCTGATCAACCTGATGGGGTTCTGGGGCGGCCTGGTGATGTCGGCGATCAAGCGTGATCGTGGCATCAAGGACTGGGGCCACATGATCGAGGGCCATGGCGGCATGCTCGACCGGCTGGACTCGGTGTGCTTTGCCGCGCCGGTGTTCTTCCATGTGGTGAGGTACTACTGGAAGGCGGGCGGCGGCGGCTGATTCTGCCGGCTTCCATCCACGCATGGCGTGGATCTACTGGCGGGCGGGGGCGGTTTACTCTGCCGGGCCTTCATCCACGCATGGCGTGGATCTACCGGTAGTGCCGGCCGCTGGTCGGGCACTGCAACATCCTGCCATCGTTCATGGGGTTGCCGGCCAGCGGCCGGCACTACCCTCGTGCGCGCTTACGCGCTGATGCCGTATTCCTTCAGCTTCTTGCGCAGGGTGGCACGGTGGATGCCCAGCATCGCGGCGGCGCGGCTCTGGTTGCCTTCGCAGTGGTTGAGCACTTCCACGAACAGCGGAATCTCCATCTCGCGCAGCACGATCTCGTAGACATCGTCCGCATCGCAGCCATCAAGGTCACGCAGGTAGCGGCGCACGGACTGGGCGACGTGTTCACGCAGCGGTGGCCGGGGAGCGCCACGACTGTTGTCAGGACGAGAAAGGACAGCGTTCAAGGGGGTTCCCGATTCGGTTGGCCCGTGCGCGCGGAGCGCGCGGCCGGACGAGGTGGTGGCGGCCAGTCTAGCGCGAGCGTGCCCGGCCTGCCACGGCTGGTCGCCTCTCCCCGGTCAGAGGAAGTCGAAGGTGAATGCGACGGTGGACGCAGCGGGCTCCTGCAACCGGAAGGCGACGCGCGCGCTCTGGCCCGGTTCCAGCAGGGCTGCACCGGGGTTCTCGCCCAGGTACTGCGCGGGCGTGAACACGCCGCTGCCGATCACCCGGCCATCGGCATCGGACAATGACAACCGCAGGTCCGGCCACGCCTGTGCCCAGCGCGCATCGTTGCGGATGCTGGCCTGCACCTGCAGCACACCGGCCTGGCCCGGCAGGGGGCGGATCTCGCGGCTGGTCATGGTGAACGCAGTGGGCTCGTGCCAGGCAGGCAGGCTGCAGCGCAGCACGCCGCACAGCGTGCCCAGCCATGCGCGGTTGCCGGCGTCGGCGGCCAGCCGCGCGCGGTCGGCCAGCACGCTCTGCAGTACCAGCAGCAATGCCAGCCCGGCGACCAGCAGCCAGTGCCAGCGGGGTGCTGGCAGCGTGCGCGTGCGCGCGCTGCCGAGGAAGCTGGGGGCATCACTGGCGACCGCCGTTGCCTGCACCGCGACCGGCGCCGGTTCGATGGCCGCTGCTTCATCAACGATGACAACGTCATCGTCGTGTCGCATCTCTGTCGCCGGTGGGCGTGCCAGGTCGATGGGCTCGGCCTGCATCTGCTCCACAGGCGTTGCGTGCCCGGCTTCGTCCTGCATGCGCGCATCGGTCGCAGGCGCAGGCTCACCCTCCGGCGTCGTGCGCAGGAAGGTGGCCAGGGGACGGCGCGGTGGGTTCGGCTCGGACATGCTCAGGGCGCGGGCTCGGATCCAGCGGTCATTCAACCACGATCAGGCGCGGCGCACGCCGGTGATGCGCATCCAGTCGCCATCCTGGGTGGCCTGCAGATTGTCGAACCATGCTGCATAGCGCTGCAGCAGTTCGCCTTCCTGGCCATGCAGGATGCCGGACAGGGCGATGCGGCCACCGGCAGCAACGCGCGCAGCCAGCAGTTCGGCCAGCGCATCCAGCGCCGAGGCGAGGATGTTGGCGACCACGATCGGATAGGTCGCGACCGGTTCGTCCTGCGGCAGGTACACGTGCATGCGGGCCTGCTCGCCGTTGCGCTCGGCATTGTCAGCGGTGGCGACCAGGGCCTGCGGATCGTTGTCCACGCCGATGGCTTCGGCGGCGCCCAGCTTCAGCGCGGCCAGTGCGAGGATGCCCGAGCCGCAACCGAAGTCGAGCACGCGCTGGCCCTGCAGCAGGCCATCGACCGCCAACTGGTCCAGCCAGCGCAGGCACAGTGCGGTGGTCGGGTGGGTGCCCGAACCGAACGCCAGGCCCGGGTCCAACCGCACCACGGCGGCATCGGCGGCCAGTGCGGCCTCCGGCAGTTCATGGTTCCACGGCACGATCCAGGTGCGGCTGCCGAAGTCCATCGGCTGGAACTGGTCGAGCCAGGCACGTTCCCAGTCTTCATCCTCGACCGCGCGGAAGCTGCCGCTGCTCCAGTCCAGCTCCGGATCGAAGGATTCCAGTGCGGCCAGCAGCAACAGCGCGTTGCTGTCGGCGGGGAACAGTGCGCTCAGCACCAGCGTGTCCCACAGCGGGGTCTCGCCCACGCCCGGTTCGAGAATGGCCTGTTCGTTGCTGGTATCGGCCTCGGCATCGAGCAGGGTCACGGCCAGTGCACCAACGTCCTCCAGCGCATTTTCATAGCGGGGCTGGGTGGCTTCGGTGCAGCGCAGGGTCAGTTCCAGGAACGGCATGGTGGTGGGGGCAATCGCAGGAAAGGGGGCCATGCTAGACCATCGGGGCGTCTCCGTATTGCCTGAGATGCCGCTCCGAGATGAACGAAGCCCGTTCAGACAGGCCCGTCGGGCCTTGCTAAACTTCGTGCTTTCCTATGCGCCGCATCGCCTACCGCCGCCGATGGCCTTCGCTCCGACCCTGAAAACCTGGTTGCTCGTACTGCCGGCTGTGGCCGTGCTGGGCGTGGCCGGGTATCGGGCCAGCGGCCATGCTGCGACGTCTTCGGTAGCGTCGGCGGATCTGGCAGGTGCGGTCGCGGCCGCTGACAGTGCGGCGCCGCTGCCGGTGATGCCGGAGGCGCTCGCGCGCCGCCTGGCACCCTTCGAGCGTGGCAACGCATTGCCGTCCGGGCTGCCCCTGGATCTCCGCGCCGATATCGAAGACGCCACCGACCTGTATGCCTATGCTCAGCGGTTGCGTGCCCAGGCGGACGAAGGCAACCACGAGGCGCGCTGGATGCTCAGCCGTGTCTATGACTACTGCGCGCAGTACGCGGTCGATCCGGGTGGCTACCGCTTGGACAACAACGTGCTGGCCGGGCTGGGCCTGACCGCCGCACCGGCGATGGTGCAGGCGCGCGAACGCGTCGCGCAGCGTTGTGGTGGTTTCGTGCCGGGCGACAAGCTGGGCACGGCCTTGGTGCTGTCCGAACGTCGCAAGGCGGCCGCACAAGGCAATCTGGCTGCTGAGGCTGCGTTGTTCGCCGAGGGCGAACCGCTGCAGGACAGCCCCGAGTACCGCCGTGACCTGGTTGAACGGGTGCGCACCTCGCGCGACCCGGAGGCCTTCATGGCGATCGCACCGGGCATGGGCGTGCGCGCCTCGGGTGACCGCGCGCTCAACGGCCTGGTGGCGGGCGAGCAGCTCAGTGAACTCGCATGGCGGCTTGCGGCCTGCGAACTCGGTCTACCGTGTGGGGCAGACAGTGTGCTGGTCAACAGTTTTTGTGCGAACGGAGGGATCTGTTCGCAGGATGGTACGCAGGATTTCCGGGATTTCGTGTATGACGCTGCGGTATCGCGGCAGGGCGCTGGGAAGATGAAGGAATGGATCAAGCGATTGGTTGGAAAGAGGAACGAGCAATGAACTACCGCCGATTCCTGCACGGGGCCAAGTTCTGGTTCTGGGTGGCCCTGTTCGTGGCCTACTCGGCCGGCGCGGTTGGCCTGTTGATGATCGATACCTATGAAGATCGCTACCGGCATCTGTCGAAGGTGGAACTGACCACGGTGAAGGCGCAGGAAGACGTGCGCCGTGCCGGTGCCAGCCAGGTGGCCGCGGTCTATCGCGCGCAGAGCGGCATGCCGTTCGCGTCGCTGCCGGCGGGCAGCACCTTCCAGGTGGTGTGGCCGGATGGTTCGACCGAGACCATGGTGATCGTCGACCCGACGTCGCCCAATGGCGTGCGTCCGCTGGCGAACTCGCAGATTCCGGCCGAAGCTGCCGACAAGCGCTGATGCGCCTGCTGTAGCGCCGAGCCCACGCTCGGCTGAGCTTTCCGGCAAGCCGAGCATGGGCTCGGCGCTGCAGCAACAGAAAAGGGCGGGGATATCCCCGCCCTTTTCATGTCCAGCACGTGGCGCCGATCAGGTCAGCGCGATCGGCTTGTTCTTGCGTTCGGCCAGGCGCTTTTCCAGGTAGTGGATGTTCTGGCCACCGGCCTGGAAGCCCTTGTCGCGCATGATCCGCTGCTGCAGGGCGACGTTGGTCTTGATGCCATCGACCACCATTTCGCTCAGTGCCACGCGCATGCGGGCAATGGCGGTTTCGCGGTCCGGGCCGTGCACGATCAGCTTGCCGATCATCGAGTCGTAGTTCGACGGCACGCGGTAGCCACTGTAGATGTGGGTGTCCACGCGCACGCCGGGGCCGCCCGGCGGATGGAAGCCGGTGATGGTGCCCGGGCTCGGCACGAAGGTTTCAGCATCTTCGGCGTTGATGCGGCACTCGATGGCATGGCCGGTCAGCACCACGTCGCTCTGCTTGATCGACAGCTTCTGGCCGGCGGCGATCTTCAGCTGCTCGGCCACCAGGTCGATGCCGGTGACCATTTCGGTGACCGGATGTTCCACCTGGATGCGGGTGTTCATTTCGATGAAGTAGAAGCGGCCGTCCTCGTAGAGGAACTCGAACGTGCCGGCACCACGGTAGCCGATGCGTACGCAGGCTTCGGTGCAGACCTTGCCGATCTGCTCGCGCTGCTCGGCGGTGATGCCCGGTGCCGGCGCTTCTTCCACCACCTTCTGGTGGCGGCGCTGCATCGAGCAGTCACGCTCGCCCAGGTGGATGGCGTTGCCCTGGCCGTCGGCCAGTACCTGGATTTCCACGTGGCGCGGGTTCTCCAGGAACTTCTCCATGTAGACCTCGCCATTGCCGAACGCGGCCTTGGCCTCGCTCTTGGTGGTTTCGATCGAGGTCTTCAGCGAGGCTTCGGCGTGCACCACGCGCATGCCGCGGCCACCGCCACCACCGGCCGCCTTGATGATGACCGGGTAGCCGATCTCACGGGCGATCTTGGTGTTGGCGACGATGTCTTCGCCCAGCGGGCCGCCCGAGCCGGGCACGCACGGCACGCCGGCGGACTTCATCGCGCGGATGGCTTCGACCTTGTCACCCATCATGCGGATGGTGTCGGCCTTGGGGCCGATGAAGATGAAACCGGACTCTTCCACGCGCTCGGCGAAGTCGGCGTTCTCCGACAGGAAGCCGTAGCCCGGGTGGATGGCCTGGGCGTCGGTGACTTCCGCCGCGGCGATCAGTGCCGGGATGTTGAGGTAGCTCTGCGGCGACGGCGCCGGACCGATGCAGACCGACTCGTCGGCCATGGCCACGTGCTTGAGGTTGCGGTCGACCGTGGAATGCACGGCCACCGTGCGGATGCCGAGGGTGTGGCACGCGCGCAGGATGCGCAGCGCGATTTCCCCTCGGTTGGCGATGACGACTTTGTCGAGCATGGCGTGCCCCTCAGCCGATCACGAACAGCGGCTGGTCGAATTCGACCGGCTGGCCGTTCTCGCCGAGGATGGCGACGATGGTGCCGGACGTGTCGGCTTCGATCGGGTTGAACATCTTCATCGCTTCGATGATGGCCAGGGTCTCGCCTTCCTTGACCTGCTGGCCAACGCTGACGAACGCAGGCTTGTCCGGGGCGGACGACGCGTAGAAGGTGCCGACCATCGGCGAGCGCAGCACGTGGCCTTCCGGCAGCGCCGGGCCCGGCTTGGCGGTGCCACCGGTGGAGGCTTCGGTCGGCGACTGCATCGGCATCGCCTGCGGCGCCGGAGCGGCCGGAGCGGCGTACACCGGGGCGGCGACCGGGGCGGCATAGCCGGCCACCGGGGCGCGCGACAGGCGCACCGACTCTTCGCCTTCCTTGATTTCGATTTCAGCCAGGTTCGACTCTTCCAGCAGGTCGATCAGCTTCTTGATTTTGCGGAGATCCATGGTGGCCTCTTTGCTCTTGATGTCAGTGTGGTGGGAAGCGCATCGCGCTCGGGTCAAAGCAGTTCGTAGAACTCGCGCAGCTGCCGCGTACGGTCGCGCGTCTGGGTGATCAGGCACTGCATCTTCGCAGGGTTGCGCGAGGTGCCGTCTGCATTGAAGGCGTAGACTGCCTCGCAGTCTGCATCGCGCAGGGTTATCCAGATGCGCTGGGCCTTCACCAGCTGCTGTTCGGCCGCTGCGCAGCGGCTGCAGCTGCCATCGGCGGCCTGCGCCTTCAGTTCGCCGCGCGCCTGGACGTAAACGGCGTTCAATGCGCTGTCGGCGTCATCCAGGCGATCGGAATCGCACATGTCGCGCTCGTAGCCGCCGGTCGCCTGCGCGCAGTCAATGCCAGCGGCCGCGCGCTCGGCGGCGATGCTGGCGCCGCACACGCCGGCCCACAGCACGATGCAGGCAAGCACTCTTGGGAGCATCTTCACGCGCGGGCCGCCTGCACGCGCAGCAGCGCCGCGTCCATCGCGTAGCGGTAGCTGTCGGCGCCGAAACCGCAGACCACGCCCACGGCCTTGTCACTGAAGTAGCTGTGCTGGCGGAACGGTTCGCGGGTATGCGGGTTGGAGAGGTGGATCTCGATGAACGGCACCGCCACCGCCGCCAGCGCATCGCGCAGGGCGACCGAGGTGTGGGTGAAGGCGGCGGGGTTGATCAGGATGAAAGCGGTTCCGTCGTCGCGTGCGGCCTGCACGCGGTCCACCAGCACGTGCTCGGCATTGGACTGCAGGCTCTCCACCGCGTGCCCGGCAGCCGAGGCCTGGGCGGCCAGCGCCTGGTCGATGTCGGCCAGCGTGGTGTGGCCGTAGACCTCCGGCTCGCGGGTGCCGAGCAGGTTGAGGTTGGGGCCGTGCAGGACCAGCAGCTTCGCCATGGGATCCGGAAGACGGGAAAGGGCGGCAGTCTGGCGGAACCGGCGGATGCTGTCCAGTTCGGCGAAGTTTGCAGCGTTTCAATCGATTGTTTGAAAATCCCCGGAGGGCTTGCGGCCGTATGGCGGGCGCTGGATCAAGGCGCGCTGAACGCCGTGCAGCTGGGGGATGCGTGCACGTAGGCCGACGATGGCGGCAGGCCGGGCGATGACCGATGCCGCAACGGGCTGTGATGCGGTAGATCCACGCCATGCGTGGATGAAGGAAGTTCGGTGCGCAGCAGGCTACGCACCCACCGAGGGGCAGCCCAGGGTGCGCTGCACGCCACCCACCGCCCCCGCCACGCCCCCGCTCACGTCTCCAGCGGCACCGTCGGCACCACGTTCGGGAACACCTCCTCCAAGGGCTCCCGTTCCCCCGGCTTCGGTGCCGGCCAGTTGTAGGCGTTCACCGGCTGCGCGCGGTTCACCCACAACGCGTAATACAGATGGTCGGCGCGGCCATCACCGGTATTGGGGTGGATCAGGATGGTCAGGCCCAGGCTGTTGAGCTGCAGCCAGGGCACCAGCACCGGCAGCAGGTCGTTGGTGAAGCCGAAATAGAACGACGGGGTGACGTGCGGTCCGCGTGGTTCCAGGTTCCAGTTGCCCAGCTCCACCGGGAAGCGCTCGGCCGCCCAGCGCCGCAGCAGCGCAGCTTTCTCGAAGCTGTCCTCGTCGAAGTAGATATGCGCGTGATAGCTCTTGATGTCGGTGTAGGCGCGTGGGGTCGCGGGCAGGGGGGCCTCCCCGGGACGCACGCTGGCCGGGCGCGGGGTCGGTTCGCTGGCGGTGACCTGGCCCCAGGGGCTGCTGCCCTTCACCGGCGGCGGGACGATGGCACGGAAGCCGGGGCGCCCGGGTTCGGTGGTGTTCACCGTGCCGCCGCTGTGGGGGGCTGCGGCGGCGGTCGAGGCACTGGCCAGGCCGCCGGCGGCCAGACCGGCCGAAGCGATCAGGCGGCGGCGTGTGGGCGAAAGCAGGTCGGCCCAGTGGGCGTCATCGTCGCCGGCGTCGATCAAGGTCAGCGGGTCCGGGTGCATGAAGGGCTCCGTGGCGGCATCGTGTGGGCAGGCAAGCACGCTCGGGCACCTGTATCCACAGCGTCCAATAAGCAGGTGGCATCACCTCATGCAGGTTTGCGCCGTCGTCGTTGAGCCCGGCTGCAGGGCGGGCTAGGGTGCAGGTCTGCCGCCCCGGAGCCCGCCATGACCTCGCCCGATGCCGATACCCAACGCAAGCGCGCGGCCTTCCGTCAGCTGCATGCAGCAGGGTGCTTCGTACTGCCCAATCCGTGGGACGTGGGCAGTGCGCGCTACCTGCAGCGGCAGGGCTTCCAGGCACTGGCCACGACCAGTGCCGGCTGTGCCTGGAGCGAAGGGCGGCCGGACGGAGCGGTTTCGCTGCAGGCCACGCTGGACCATCTGCGCCTGATGGCGGCAGCGACGCCGCTGCCGTTGAACGCCGATTTCGGCGATGGTTTCGGTGATACGCCGCAGAAGGTGCAGGAGGCGGTGGCCGCGGCGATCGACACCGGCATCGCGGCGTTGTCGATCGAGGATGCCAGCGGCGTCGCCGATGCACCGCTGCGACCCATCAACCAGGCGGTCGAGCGATTGCGTGCGGCACGTACAGCCATCGATCGTGCGGGCGGCGACGTGCTGCTGGTCGGGCGAGCCGAGAATTTCTTCGTTGGCGTACCGGACCTGCAGGACACCCTGCGGCGCCTGCGTGCGTATGCCGAGGCTGGTGCTGATGTGCTGTACGCGCCGGGCATCAGCACGCGCGAACAGATCAGTGCAGTGGTTGCCGCTGCGGGATCGAAGCCGGTGAACCTGCTGGTCGGTGGTCCGACACCGCTGAGCCTTCAGGACATCGCCGCACTCGGCGTGCGACGGGTCAGCCTGGGCGGTGCGCTGGCGCGAGCTGCGTGGGGTGGGCTGATGCAGGCCATCGAGCCGATCATGCAGGACGGCCGCTTCGATGGCCTGCAGCAGGCGGCTTCGGGCGCGGCGTTGAACGCGCTGTTCCGTTGAGGGAAACCCCGGTGCGGACTCTGGCCGGCAGGGACAGTAGATCCACGCCATGCGTGGATGGATGCGCCTACGCCTACAGCGCCTCCGTCTCACTCTCGGGCAGGACCACGTCCGGTTCCAGGTCGGGCAGCAGCAACTGCAACAGCCCGGGGTTGTCCGGCAGCGCGGCGCCATCCAGATAGCGCCATTGCGTGGTACCGACGCGCCGCACAGCTACCATGAATGACGTGCTGCGCATCGGCGCTTCGCGCACGCGCAGCAGTGACTGGCGCGGTACGAAGCAGACTTCCTCGTCACCGGCCGCATAGGTGCGGCCCGGCACGCCCGCCTCGTCGCTGATGATGGTGACGCCGGCCTTGCGCAGCGCCTTCACCGTGTCGCGGGTCGCCCGCGCATAGGCCTCGTCGCCGCCGGCCAGCTGTTTCAGGCTGGGATGGGTGCGCGCGATGATCAGCTCGGTATCGCCCCGGGCGAAGGCGTCCATCATCGCCTGCACCTCCTTGCGCAATGCGGCCGAGTCTTCCGGACTGAGTTCACCGGCCAGCGCTGGCGCAACGGCCATTGCCATGGGCAGGGCCAGCAGAAGGGCAAGCAGATATCGGTGCATCGTCGGGTATCTCGGCGGGAACCGCCGCACTATACGGTGGATGCGGAAACAGCGTCCCACGCATGGTGCTGGTATCCCGGGCGTCACTACTTACTATTAGTAGTTAGTGAATTCCGGACATCCCCCATGCACACCCTCATCGTTACCGCCCATCCTGAATCCGCCGCGTTGACCCATGCCATTGCCAGGCGCATCGGCGAAGCCATCACCGCGTCGGACGCCGCCAACCGCGTGACCCACGCCGATCTGATGGCCGAAGGCTTCGATCCGCGCTTCAACATGCAGGACCAGGCGCTGTTCCGTGGCACCGGCGCAACGCCGGCCGACGTCGCCGCCGAGCAGGCGCGGCTGGAGGCTGCCGACACACTGGTACTGGTCTACCCGCTGTACTGGTGGTCGTTCCCCGCGCTGCTGAAGGGGTGGATCGATCGTGTGTTCACCCAGGGCTGGGCCTACCAGGACGGCGCCGACGGCAAGGTACAGAAAAAGCTGCAGCGGTTGCGTGTGCACCTGGTCGGCATCGGTGGGGCCGGCGCGGACATGATCGAACGGCGCGGCTACGGTGCGGCGATGAAGACCCAGATCGACATGGGCATCTTCGACTACTGCGGCGCGCGCGTGCTGTCGTCCGACCTGCTGCTGGACGCCGATTCCGGTGCAGCCGAAGCGCATCTGCAGACCGCACTGGCGATCGGCCGTAAAATCGGAACTCCGATGCACTGATCGCCGTGTTCCGCCGATGCCTGCCAACGCCGCTCCCACGCGCCGCCGATTGACCCGCGAGCAACGCGCCCGCCAGTTGCTGGACGTGGCCTGGGCGCTGGTTGGCGAAGAAGGCACCGACGCGTTGACCCTGGGCCGGCTGGCCGAGGCCGCGGGCGTGACCAAGCCGGTGGCCTACGATCACTTCGTGACCCGCAACGGCCTGCTGGCCGCGCTCTACGATGACTACGACGGCCGCCAGACGGTGGTGTTCAACGAGCGCATCGGCCGTGCCCGGGCGCAGTTGGCCGATCGTGCGGCGGCCATCGCCTCCGGCTACATCGACTGCATCCTCAGCCAGGGCAGTGAAGTGCAGGGCATCCTCGCCGCGCTGGTGGGCGCGCCGGAACTGCACGAGGTGCGGCGGCGCTACCAGCAGGATTTCATCGACAACTGCGATACCTGGCTGGGCCCGTTTGCTGCCGACGGCACGGTGCCATTGGCCGGGCGCTGGGCGATTCTCGGTGCGGCCGAAGCCCTGTCCGAGGGTGTGGCTGTGGGCGCGCTGGACAAGGCCGACGCCGGGGCCGAACTGCAGCGCTTGATCGTGGCGACGGTCAAGCGGCGCTGAGCCGCTCAGGCGTCGGCGGTGCTGTCGGCCAGCGCCGCGAACCCGACGGCCAGCCGCTCGCGCACAAGGGCATCGCGTGCGTCGCGGCTTTCAGAACCCAGCACCACGGTGATCAGGCGCACCGGCTGATCCCGCCCGGGCACTGCCCGGCAGGCGGTGGCGGCCAGGCAGAAGCCTGCGGCCTGGGTGTAGCCGGTCTTCAAGCCATCCACGCCGTCATCGCCAAGCAGGGCGTTCTGGTTGCTGCGGCTGAAGCTGCCGTGCGCGAACACGCGCTGCGCGGTGATCGCCAGGATCTGCGGATAATCGTTCAACAGGCAGGCGGCCAGCACCGCCATGTCGCGCGCGCTGGACGCATGGTGCGGGGTGGTGATGCCGGACACGCTGGCGAACCAGCTGCTGCGCAGGCCGAGCTGGCGTGCGTGCCGGTTCATGCGCTCCAGGAACGCAGGCTGTGATCCGTCCAGATGGCGCGCGATGGCCAGCGCCGCGTCATTGCCGGAGACGATCATCAGTCCTTCCAGCAGGCGCGCGAGGGTGACTGTTTCACCGGGCACCAGGCCCATGCGCGTTTCATCATCGGCCACCGCGTGCACATCCCCGGCGGCGATGGTGACCGCGTCGTCCCACGCGCCTCCGTTCTCTTCGACGCATTCGTACGCGGCATAGGCGGTCATCAGCTTGGTCAGCGAGGCCGGTTGCCTGGCGATGTCCGCGTTGTGCTGGTGAATCACCGCGAACGTTGCCGCATCGAGGGTGATGAAGGACAGCGGTGCACGCGCGGGAGCAGGAGACGGCATGGAAACGAGGATGGCAGTGGGGGCCTGCAGGATAGTGCGCAGCGGCTGCACGAAGCTGCAACATTGCAACGATATAACGTATCGTGATTGTGGGCCGCCGATGGCCCGACGGGACACCCGATGACTGCACGCATTCCACGCCGCTGGCTTCATTCTTCGTTGCTGCTCGCGCTGGCCGCACTTGGCGGCTGCCAGCCCAATCTGCGCGCCGAGGCTGTTGCTTCCGGCCCAGCGCGCCCGCACAACGTGATCGTGATGATCAACGACGGCGCCGGTTGGGGCACCTGGGACGCCGCCGCCTACTGGCAATACGGCGGCCGCGAAGGGGCCCCGTATGCGGATTTCCCGCAGCGCCTGGCGGTAACCACCTTCCCGTTGAATGCCAGCAGCCAGCCGACCCGCGACAACGCACAGACCCTGGGTTACGACGCGGGCAAGGCCTGGGATGACACACCGGTTCCTGCGCAGGACCTGCCGTTTGCGGGCTACCAGTACCTGGCTGCGGTGGCTACCGACAGTGCGGCGGCGGGTACCGCGTTGTCCTCGGGCATCAAGACCTACAACAACGCCATCAACTTCAACAACGATGGCAATCCGGTCGAGTTCAATACGCTGCGCGCCAAGCGGCTGGGCATGGCGACCGGCGTGGTGACTTCGGTACCGTTCGCGCATGCCACGCCGGCCGCGTTCGCGGCGCAGAACGAATCGCGCAACAACTATCACGCCATCGCCCATCAGATGCTGGCGCAGGGGCATATGGATCTGGTGATGGGCACCGGAGGCCCTGGCTACAGCGTTGATGGTCGCGCCTGTGACGAGAGTGCCGGCGCGGCCAAGGCCGAGGGCTGCGCGAATCCATGGGAATGGGTGTCGCAGCAGGATTGGCAGCAGCTGGAAGCGGGCAGCACCATCGGCGGCAATCCGTCGGGGCCGTGGCGCCTGATCCGCAGCAAGGAAGCGTTCGCCGCGCTGGCGCAGGGACGGTTGCCGGCCGACCGGCCGCTGATCGGCGTGCCGCGCGTGGCCAACACGCTGCAGCAGGCGCGCCAGCTGCAGGTGCTGGGCAAGGATGCAGCCACGCCTTCGGGAGTGAGGAAGATCGACAGCGTGCCCGATCTGGCGACCATGACGCGTGGCGCACTGCAGTTCCTGCAGCAGCGTTCGTCCAACGGCCTGTTCCTGATGGTGGAAGGTGGCGCCACCGACTGGGCCGCCCATACCAGTGCCTGCGGCACTGAATGGCACTACGGCCAGTGCAGCGACCAGCCGCAGTACGGCCGGCTGATCGAGGAAACCGTGGAGTTCAACGACGCGGTGACAGCAGTGATCGAGTGGATCGAACGCAACGGTGGCTGGGAGCGCAACCTGCTGATCGTCACCACCGACCACGACAACAGCATGCCGATGGGCCCGGATGCACAGAACGTCGCCTTCGAGCCGGTGCGCAACAAGGGCCGTGGGCGCATGCCCGGGATCAGCTTCCGTCCCACCGGCAACCATTCCAATGCGCTGGTGCCGTTGTGGGCCAAGGGCGCGGGCGCGGAGCTGCTGGGCCAGCGCGTGCGGGGCGTTGATGCCGGCTACCGTCAGCACGTGCGCTGGAACGACGGCAGTTACATCGACAACACTGACGTGGCTGCCGCGGTGCAGGAAGCGCTGCAGCGTTAGGGGTGTGCCGGCCGCTGGCTGGCAGCTGCAGGTTTCCCGGTCGGCGAGGTTGCCGGCCAGCGGCCGGCACTACCGGGGGCGGTGCTGGGCGGCGGCGTCGGCGACGGGCTGGCCAGCTGGCGTGCCAGCTCGGCGCTGGCCACGTGGCCGTGCAGGAACAACAAGCCGCTGAAGATGTTCATGAGCGTGCGTCCACTTGAGTGGATTGCACGATACGGGCAGCATGGACGGGCAAAAAGCGACATTTCCGCAAGCATGCCTTGAGAGGAATTCAAGCCTGATGTCCCGCCCTCCGCTCCATGCCCTGCAGGGCTTCGTGGCTGCTGCCCGGCTCGGCAACCTGTCGCGCGCGGCGGCGTCGATGAACCTGACCGTCAGTGCGCTCAGCCATCAGATGCGGCAACTGGAAGAACGGCTCGGGCAGCCGCTGCTGATCCGCCAGCCGCGTGGTGTCACCCTCACCCTTGAGGGGCAGCGCCTGCTCGACCAGGTCGGACCGCATCTGGATGCGATCAACGAAGCCTTCCAGCCCTATGCCGCACGTGCCGAGCACGTGCTGACGATCAGCGCGGTGCCGTCGATGGCGTCGGCCTGGCTGGTGCCGCGCCTGGGTCACTTCGTGGCCGAGCATCCACAGATCGAGATCAACCTGCAGTCGAGTGAACGCCTGATTGATTTCGAGCGGCAGCGCCAGTTCGACGCCGCGCTGCGTCTGGGCAGCGGGCAATGGCCGGGCCTGGTGGTGGAACCGCTGTTCGACGAGTGGCTGGTGCCGATGGCGAGCCCGGCGCTGATCGAACGCATGGGCGGCATTGACCGTGTGCCGTTGACCCGGTGGCCGCTGCTCGGTGATCCGGACGGCGCGTGGGGCGCCTGGTTCGCGTTGAGCGGGCAGAGCCCGCCGTCGCGTTTCGTGGCGGTGCTGGATGATTCGGAGGCGCACCATCGCGCCGCTCTGGATGGCGTGGGCGTAGCGCTCGGGCGGGTGACGCGGGCGCGGCTGCTGCTGGATTCGGGCCAGCTGGTCGCACTGTCCAGCCAGCGCCTGAAGACCGACTGGCCGCATTGGCTGGTGTACCCGCAGCGCTCGGCCAGCCATCGCGGTTTCCTTGCGTTCCGCGACTGGCTGCACGCGCAGGCCGCCGAGCACGTGCGGCACATGGCAGACGCACATCTATAGTGCCGAGCCATGCTCGACCATTGCATCTGGATCTGTAGCGTCGAGCCATGCTCGACTGCTGGTGCTCGACTTTACAGTCATCGCACCAGCGTGACCGCCTGCCCGGCACGCGCGAACGCTTCCTCAAGCAACGGGCCGGCCTTGATCGCCTCCACTTCCTCGAACAACGCCCGCAATGCATCGGCCGGGCGTGAGGCCGGCGCCGCCACTGCCTGCTGGATCGCGGTGAAGCGGTCGGCCAGCACACGGTGGCCGGGATGCGCCTGCGCCCATGCTTCCAGCGGCTGGCGTACACCGGCGGCGGCATCCAGGCGCTGCTGATCGAACAGGGTGATGGCCGCCGCCGAGGTCTCCGCCCGCTCGATCGTGGCATGGCGCAGTTCGCGACTGAGGAACAGGTCATAGGCCGCGCCACGCCCCACCGCGATGCGCAGCCCCTCGCGATCCAGGTCGGCTACCTGCTGCGCAGGGCTGTCCGCGCGAACCAGATAGGTACCTTCGATCTCCAGGTACGGGGCACTGAAGGCAATGCGGTCGGCGCGTGCCGGATCGATGGCCAGGAAGGCCAGATCCCAGCCGTCTTCGCCTGCTGCCTCGACCACCGAGGCTGCGGCATCGTGGCAGGTGAAGCGAGCCTGCACCCCCATCCGTTGCGCCAATGCGGTAGCCAGTTCCAGTGAGGGGCCGCGCGGTGAGCGCGCATCGCCCTGTGCCAGCACCGGGTTGCCCAGGTTGATCGCCACGCGCAGGAAACCGTGCGGTGCCAGCGTACTTCGGTGGTCGGCCAGGGACATGCGGGACTCCACGGGGCAGGGGAGACCCAGCATGCCAATAACGGTGTCCGCGTGGCGTGGAATCAGCCGCGCGCGGCGAAGGTGCCGTGGAAGCCCAGTGGTACCGCATAGGGCAGCCAGGCCTGTGCCAGCGGACCGTCGTCCAGGTGGCGGGCATCGAGCACCGCCAGGCCGCTGCGCTTGTTCATCGGGTCAAGCAGGGTGCCGATCAGCCAGCCATCATCGGCGTTGCGGCTGCCCGGGCGCGGTACGAACACATGCTCTTCGGCCATGATGTCCGGGCCATAGTTCCACAGCTGGCGGCGCCCGTGCTCGATGTCGAACGCGGCCACGGCATTGAAGTACGGCGCATTGGCCGTGCCGTCGATGGTCGGCGCATACAGCCGTGCGCCACGTGTGTTCGCCGAGCGCGGGTCGAACAACGGGAACTCCACTGCGCTGATGCCCAACATCTGCCAGCGGGCCTGTCCACCACGCAGGTCCAGATGCAGCTCGACCAGGCTGGCGCCACTGTTGGCCGCGTGTGCGCCATCACCGGCCATCGCTTCCTTCATCGGCGAGCGCGCCTCATTGATGTCGTCGTGGCGCACTGCGCGCAGCACGATGCCGCCATCGCGGGTGAACGCGTCGCCGAAGTGGTAGATCGCCGCGAACGGGGCCTCGAACCATTGCGCCTTGTCCGGCGCATCCTTGGCGACCACCGCGATGCGCACCGGACGCTGCGGTGCGAACTGCATGCGCTCGAAGAAGCTGCCACCTGCGCCGGTGAAATCGAACGGCATCATCACGAACACCAGGTGCTGGTCGGTCATCGCGAAGGCATGCAGGTAGCCATGCTCGGGTGTTTCGATCACATTGGCGCTGCGCAGCTGGCCGTTCGCACCGATGTGCCAGACCAGCAGGCCATGGCCCCCCATCAGGCTGATCGAGCCGAAGTTCCAGAGGCTGCCGTCGCGGTCGCGCAGCGGGTGCGCCGAGAACGGCAGTGCAGCGAGGTCCGGACGCCAGGTCACCGGACCCAGTGTCTGCAGCGAATCGGGATCTACTTCGAACGCCGAACCGGACTCGCACAGCGCGAACAGGCGGCCATTGATCATGGTTACCGAAGTGTTCGCCACGTTGGCATCGTCGTTGTTTCGAACTGCCAGCGCACCGGGAACGCTGGTGCCGGCAGCCGGATACTGGAAGCGGCCGGCCTTCTGTTCACGGGTGAATTTCGGCGTGGCGACCATGCGCCCGTGATGGGTCAGGCTGCCATCACCATTGAAGCGCCAGCCATGCACCATGCCGTCGCCGTCGAACCAGTGGTCATAGCGGAAGCCATCGCGCTCGGTCCACGCCGGGCCGTTGCGGTACAGCGTACCGGCCAGGCCTGACGGCAGCTTTCCCTGCAACTGCACGGTGGTCGGGCCGAGGCTTTCGCTGCCGACGCTGCGCCAGCCAAGCAGCCACGGGTGTTCCTGCATGCCCTGCGCGAACCGCGCCGGGTCGCCGGCGAAGGCGGGAGCGCTGCGCAGCGCGGTGGCGCCCAGGGCCAGGCAGGCACTGCTGCTGAGCAGGGTACGAAGGAAGCGGCGACGGTCCATGGTGGCCTCGGGTATGGATGCGGAATCAGCGCAGGGTGATGTCGATGGCGGTGCCGGCGGCCGGCACGTCGACGCGCGCCTCGTCGAAGGTCGGCTTGCGCATCACCTGCGGGTTGTTGCTGAAGCCGTAGCCTTCCACCGGCATCCCGACCAGGTTGGTGTCGAGCTTGCCGTTGTCGTTCTCGTCGTGGGTGAGCAGCACGGCATAGCTGCCGGCCGGCACGCCCTTGAACGTGAAGTGGGCACTGTCGCCGCTGGGCGCCGCCTGCTGGGCCTGCACGGGCTTGGCCTTGCCGTCCCAGGCGGCGGCGTTGTCGACCAGCGCAACGCGCAGGGTGCCGGTCTGCGCGCGGACGTCGTGCACGGTCACGGCCAGGTCGGCGGCGTGGGCACTGCCGACCAGGGCCAGGGCAGTCAAGGCGGTGCTGAGCAGGGCGGTGCGGATCATGGCAGTGGCTCCGGAAGTGTGTGTGGCGGTGTGGAGCCAGTCTGCGTGGGGCGCTGCACCGGGTTCAGGGCCAGTGGTCATCGATTCGACGTGCCAGAAGTCACTTTCTGCGCCGGACCCATTGCCGCCGGCGTGCGCGGCCGTCAGCATCTGGCCATGCCCAGCCTGTTCCGCCATCTGTTGCGTCCGCTCAGCCTCGCCGGCCTGATCACCGTGCTGGTGGTCGGCCTGTCGTTCGCGGTGCAGCGCAGTGGCGCCGGGCCGAGCCTGCTGTTGCTTGCTGTGTTCCTGCTGCTGTTCGTGGTGCACGGCTGGGCGTCGATGCCATCCCGCGTGCGCGCCGCCGCTGCGGTGTTGCAGGCGCTGCTGGCAGTTGTGCTGGTTGCGCTGCAGCCGCGTACCGGTACCGCCCCGGTGCTGCTGGTGGTGCTGGTTGCACAGCTGGCCGAACACTGGCCGCCGCGCTTCGTGCTGGGCGTTGCGCTGCTGGCCAACCTGGCGGTGTACGCCGTGCTGCGCCACAGCGGCTTCAGCCAGCCGCTGCTGGTGGTGCTGCTGTATGGCGGTTTCCAGGCCTTCGCCGCGCTGACCGCGCACTATGCGCGCAGCACGGCGCTGGCCCGCGATGACCTGGCCCGGGTCAACGCCGACCTGCTGGCCACCCGCGCGCTGCTGGCCGACAGCGCACGCGATGCCGAGCGCCTTCGCCTTGCGCGCGAGCTGCACGATGTGGCCGGGCACAAGCTCACCGCGATGCGGCTCAACCTGCGCGCCCTGGCCGCTGACCCTGCGCTGGCCGGCCGCGAGGACCTGGTGTTGGTGGAACAGTTGTCAGGCGAGTTGCTGGCCGACATCCGCCAGGTGGTGCAGTCGATGCGCGATGATCGCGGCCTCGATCTGGCCACCGCGCTGCATGCGCTGGCCGCACCCTTCCCACGACCGAAGCTGCAGCTGCAGATCGGCGACGGGGTGCGCGTGGCTGACCCATTGATGGCCGAGACCGTGCTGCGGCTGGTACAGGAAGCCCTGACCAACGCCGCCCGCCACGGCAATGCAGACACCGTGTGGTTGACGATCAGTGAAGAGGATTCCCAGTTGCGTATCGATATCCGCGATGACGGCCAGCGCGCCGAACGCATCCGCGAGGGCAATGGCATCGCCGGCATGCGCGAGCGTCTGGCGGCCGTACAGGGGCGGCTGGAGTTGGCCCGAACCGCGCAGGGCGGCATGCATCTGACCGCGCGGTTGCCGGCATGAGTGCCGCCATGATCAGGGTGGCGCTGGCCGACGACCAGGCATTGGTGCGTGCAGGCCTGCGCGCCCTGTTACAGGGGCTGGGCGTGGACGTGGTGCTGGAGGCCGAGGATGGCCAGGCCCTGCTGGATGCGCTGGATACGCAGCGCGTGGACGTGGTGCTCAGTGACATCCGCATGCCCGGGCTGGATGGGATCGAGGCACTGCGCCAGCTGCGGGCGCGCGGCGATGCCACGCCGTGGCTGCTGCTGACCACCTTCGATGAAAGTGATCTGCTGCTGCGCGCCAGCGAGGCCGGCGCACAGGGCTTCCTGCTCAAGGATGCCGCGCCGGCCGACCTGCGCGAGGCCATCGAACGCGTTGCCGCTGGCGAGACCCTGCTGCTGCCGGTCAGTACCGATCCGGTGCGCGCGCGTTACCGCTTCCACGACGAAGCGCCGCCCACCGATACCTTCGGCGAACGTGAAGTGGCAATCCTGCGCCTGCTGGCCGGGGGCTACAGCAACAAGGAGATCGCGCGCAGCCTGTTCCTGGCCGAGGGCACGGTGAAGAACTACGTGTCCGCCATACTCGACAAGCTGGGCACCCGCGATCGCACCCGTGCAGTGCTGAAGGCGATTACCCTGCGCATCATCTGAGTGGACGTGGCAAGGAATGTCAGTGAACCCGATCCTGCATGTGGAAATCCCGGTGACTGACCTGGACCGGGCCATCACGTTCTACCAGCGATGGCTGCAGGTTGCGGTGGACGAACCTATCGTGCTGCACGACTGCCGGATGGCCTATCTGCCGTTCTCCGATGAGGCCGCCGGTGCCAGCATTGCGCTGGTGCACGGCGCGGACTATCTGCCTTCCGAGCAGGGCGCGCGCATCTACATCGGCGTCGGTGACCTGGATGCCAGCCTCGACCGTGCGCTGCAGGCCGGAGCCGAGCTGCGCTTCGGCCCGGCCGATGCCGGCGATTGGCGCGTGGCCGAGATCCGCGACAGCGAAGGCAACCGTATCGCATTGCAGGCGCGCACAGCGCCGTAACGTCAACGCTGCGGTGCGCGCATCTGTAGAGTCGAGCTTGCTCGACTGATTTTGACGTCGCCGTAGATGCATCAGTCGAGCAAGCTCGACTCTACAGCGTCGCGGCGCGTGAGCGCTGCAGCCAGTCGTTGATTGCGGGATCCAGCCGCGGGTCGTCCGGAAGCTGGATGCCGAAGCGCTGCTCCAGCACGTCGCGCACATCACCCACATCATGCAGCGGGCGCTTGTCCGGTGCCTGTCCGGGGCGGTACTCGGTGTAGTTGCCGCTGCCGATGGTGCGGCGCCAGTCCGGCCCGGTCAGCGACGCGCGCAACTGGCCGGGGAAACTGGAATCGGGATGGGTACATACGTACCAGTTGCCCACCACGTTGTCGATCGGCGCCGGCGCCTGCAGATCGAAGCGGTACATCGCCCGCCAGCCCTCGCTGGATTCGGCCGACAGCACGAAATCACCGCCGTCTTCCAGCCGCTGCAACAGGTAGCGTTCGTGCGGCGTGGCCTGCGGCTGCGGGTCATGCAGGCGCAGCGGTACGGTCGGGGTCAGGCTGCCAAAACCGGCATCCACCAGCCAGTCATCGCCGTCCACGTGCACGCGCAGCAGCAGATGGGTACGCGCGGTCAGTTCGCCGTCCTGGGCGGCCAGCAGTACGCGCGCGCTCAATGGCTGGGCATCGAAGCCCAAGGCCTGCAGCAGCGCCAGCAACCCACCATTGAGCTCGAAGCAGTAGCCACCGCGGCGCTCGTCAAGCAGCTTGCGCTGCACGCTGTCCAGGTCGATCGGCACCGCATCGCGCAGCAGGCAGCTGAGGGTTTCGAAGGGCAGCAGTGCGTTGTGGCGCTGCTGCAGCAGGGTCAGGCCGGCCAGGGTCCGTGGTGGCGGCGCATCCAGCTGCAGGCGCTGCAGGTAGCGGGGGACATCGAGCGTCGTCATGGGGCACCGGGCGGGGAAGGGAGGTCCACTGTGCTCCCCCAACCGGGGTTGAGGTCAAGCACGGCGGCCGTGTCATGCCCCCGTCGCCTGCACCCGGTACAAAGACCGCGTCCGCCAGTGACGGGGGACGCAGACGAAAAAAGGCCTAAAGTTGCCCTGAATTCGGCCGATACAGGTGCGTCCTTCCGCCTGGAGTCTGTCATGTCGGCCGTTGTCCCCCACCTCCGGTCCCTGCGCACGCGTCTTGCCACGTTGCGCTCGGCGTCCCCCGGCCTGCTGCTGTGGCTGCAACCACACCGGCTCAGCGTGGCCAACAAGCTCAAGGCGACCCTGTGGGTCTGTGGCCTGGGGCTGGTGGCGATCGCCGCTGTCTACGCCTGGACTGGCCATGCCAACGCCCTGGCCGCGCGCAGCCAGGCCAGCTACCAGCGCGGCAGCGATCTGGCTGCCAGCCTGTCCACGCGGGTGGCCGAAGCGCGCCGCCTGCAGACCCAGTATGCACGCAGTTTCGATGATGCTGACCGCAGCCAGTTGCTGGCAACACAGAAGGCCCTGCAGGCTGACCTGCAGGCGCTTCGCGCGATGCCGATGGACGCCGGCCGGCGCATGGCGCTGCAGGTGCTGACCGAATCGGCCGACGCGTTCTCGCAGGGTGTCGCCGCCCTGTTTGAACGGGTCGACGAGATGGGCCGCGGTGAGGCCGGCCTCGCTGCACAGCTGCAGCAGGCCGCCGAAACCCTGCAGGCACAGGTGGATGCGCTGCAGCGGCCGTCGCTGGCGCTGTCCCTGCAGAAGATGCGTAGGCAAGAGGCCCTGCTGCTGCTCGACGGTGATTCCACCCACGCCGACCGCGCCAGCGAGGAAAAGCTGCCGTTCGACCTCGCGCTGGCGGGCCTGCCCGCGGATGCGCAGGACGCCCTGCGCACCGGGATGGAGGGCTATCAAGGCGCCCTGCTGGGGTATACCGCTGCCCGCGTCGGCCTGGATGTGGAAGCGCAGTCGCTGCTGGATACCGCCGCGGGCGTAGCGCCGGCGCTTGCCGCTTTCCAGCAGGTGCAGGTGGCAGCGCTGGCCAGGGCGCAGGCGCGCCAGCAGGTCGGCGCGCGCACGATGAGCGTGCTGTTCGCATTGACCCTGCTGCTGGTGGCCGGCGTGCTGATCACCAGCCTGGTGCTGGTGCTGCGTGCGGTGCGCCAGCCGATCCAGGACACCCTGCGTTTCGCCAGCGACATCGCCGACGACCGCCTGGACACCACGCTGCGCGTCTACAACGCCAACGATGAGATCGGCCAGCTGGCCCGACGCCTGGTCGACATGCAGCAGCGCCTGCGTGCGCGCATCGAGACCGAACGTGCTGTGGCGCGCGGCAACACCCGCGTGCGCCAGGCGCTGGACAGTGCGCAGACCGGGCTGATGGTGGTCGATGCCGAAGGCCTGGTGGCGTACGCCAATCCGGCGCTGCTGGAGCAGCTGGAACGTCAGGGCGATGAGCTGGTGGGGAGCGATGCGGTACGCCTGCATCCGGCACTGGTAAGCCTGGCCGGCGTGCGACAACGCGAAGAACGCGAGATCGGCCATTGCGGTGTCCGCTATCAGCTGATCGCCAATCCCATTGTCGACGAGGGGCATTTCCTCGGCGTGGCGGTGGAATGGCGCAGTCGCGCGCTGGAAACCCTGCTGGAAACCGAAGTGGCAGCCCTGGTCGACGCGGCCGCGCACGGTGACCTGCACGGTCGCATCGCGCTGGAGGGGAAGCAGGGCTTTGTGCGTACGCTGTCGACCAGCATCAATCGCCTGTTGACCACCTTCGAGACCAACCTTGGCGATCTGCAGGCGCTTCTGGCCGCGCTGGCCCGCGGTGACCTCAGCGTGCGCATGGAAGGTGAACTGCAGGGCGTGTTCGCGCGCATGCGCGACGATGCCAACGCCACCGTCGCGCAACTGGGCCGCATCGTCACCCGCATCCAGCAGGCCACGTCCAGCCTCGACACCGGTGTTGGTGAGATCGTCGCCGGTCACCATGATCTGTCGCAGCGTACCGAACAGCAGGCGGCCAACCTGGAAGAGACGGCAGCGTCGATGCACGAGCTGACCGACACTGTTGGCCGCAATGCCGATGCCGCGGGCCGTGCGGATGCGCTGGTCAAGGGCGCGGCGGCAGTGGCCCAGCGTGGCGGCGAGGCGGTCGGCCAGGTGGTGGCCACCATGCATGGCATCAGCGAAGCCTCACGGCGGATCGGTGACATCACCCAGCTGATTGATGGCATCGCCTTCCAGACCAACATCCTCGCGCTCAACGCGGCGGTGGAAGCGGCGCGCGCTGGAGAGCAGGGCCGCAGCTTCGCCGTCGTGGCTGCCGAAGTGCGCCTGCTGGCTCAGCGCAGCGCGGAGGCGGCCAAGCAGATCAAGGGATTGATCGAGGATTCGGTGGCGCGTGTGGGCCAGGGCAACCAGCAGGCCGAACAGGCCGGCACCACGATGGGCGAGATTGTCGGCAGCGTGCAGCAGCTGGCGGATCTGCTGGCCGGGATCCGCAGCGCGTCGCAGGACCAGCATGCCGGCATCGCCCAGGTGAACCAGACCATCGTGCAGATGGAGGCCAGTACACAGCGCAACGCCAGTCTGGTGGAAGAGGCGGGGGCCTCGACCGCGCAGATGCAGGCGCAGGTGCATGCCCTGGCAGAAGCCGTGGGCGCGTTCCGTCTGCAGTTGATGCCACAGGCGCGCGCTGCGGCCTGATCCCGCTCCGGTAGTGCCGGCCGCTGGCCGGCACCGTCGATGATCCTGCCGGCCAGCGGCCGGCACTACCCTTGTGGCTCAGTACACGTCGCGCCGGTAGCGCCCGGTCTCCAGCAGCGCTTCCACAACCTCATCGCCCAGCGCAGCGCGCAGCACCTGGTCCACGCCTTCGGCCATGCCCTGCAGCGAGCCGCAGACATGAATCACCGCACCACGCTGCATCCATTCGCGCAGCGCATCGGTGGCGGCATGCAGGCAATCCTGCACGTAACCACCTTCCCCATCGCGCGAGAACGCCAGGTCCACCCGCGCGAGATGGCCATCGGCCTGCCACACTTCGATCTCGTCGGCGAACAGGAAGTCGTGCGCGCGCTGGCGCTCACCGAACAGCAGCCAGTGCCCGTGCTCGCCTGCATGGGCAGCTTCGCGCAACAGGCTGCGCAGACCCGCGATGCCGGTGCCATTGCCGATCAGCATCATCGGCACACCGCCAATGCGATGGAAACCGGGGTTGCGATGCACACGGGCCACGATGCTGGCACCGACCGGGGCATGCAGCGCCAGCCAGCCCGAGCCCAGCCCGGCTCGACCCGACAGGTCATGCACCAGGCGCACCACCAGTTCCACCACTTCATCACTCGTGGAGGAGGCGATGGAGTATTCGCGTCCGGGCAGCGTTGGCAATCCGGACAGCCACAGGCAGGCATCCTGCACCGCCAGCGCGGCGTCGGCCTCGGGCAGCTCGCGTTCACTGGCCAGCGCCAGCAGGGTGCGCGGGTGGCCGTCCACCAGCAGCGGCTGCAGCGGATCCAACCCCTGTGCCTTCAACACGGCGCTGGCGTGCCGTGCGTTGTGCCGGGGCGCGATATGCAGGATGTCGCCCGCCTGCCACTGCACGTCGGCCGGTGGCGCAAGACGGATGCGCCAGATGGCACCACCGATGCTGCCCGGATTGAGCCGGTCGCGGCCGAGCAGCCGCCATTCATGCATCTGCGTGGCCGCCGGCAGCACGCTGTCATCGGTGACGATGCCGGTCAGCGCGCCCAGCTGCAGCTGCCATTGGCGCAAGGCCGCTACCGAGGCGGCATCGACTTCGATGCGGTCGAACAACGGGCGCGCGCCGTTGCCGAGCAGCCAGCCATCAACCTGGCGACCGAAGCCGCAGTAGTGCGGGTACTGTCGGTCACCCAGCGCCAGCAGTCCAAACTGCAGGCCTGACAGGTCGAGTGTCTGTGCCATCAGCCGTCGTGCAGCGCCTCGCGCCGCATCCGGTGGCTCGCCGTCGCCGAAGGTGCTCAGTACCCACAGCACCTGCGCGGTGCGTGCCAGCTGCGCGGCATCGACGCGGGCCAGTGGCAGCACCTGCACCGCATGACCGGACGCCTGCAGCTGCGCGGCGGCGCGCCATGCCAGTTGTTCTCCCAGTCCACTCTGGCTGGCATGCACCACCAGCCACGGCGTACCACCGCCATCGGCAGGCGTTGCTGGCAGCGACTGGCGCAGGTCACGCGCGGCGCGCTGGCTGCGGCGGCGGTCCAGGTAGAGCATCCAGCCGGTGATGAAGAACAGGCTCATGCCCAGGCTGCTGAGCATCACCACCACGCGCCCGGGCACGCCGAAGTAGCTGCCCGAGTGCAGCGCGAACACGCTGGTGGCCAGCTGCGCGCCGGCGGCCTGGCGCGCATAGGGGCGGGCATCGAGCGTGGCCCCCGTGCCTGGGTCCAGCTGCAGCAGATCATGCGCGCGGTCATGCTGGCCGCCGCGCTGCGACGGATCACCGGCCATCACCCGCACGTTCAGTGCCTGCCCCGGCTTCTCCGGCAGGCGCAGGTCGATGTAGCCGGTGCGCACGCCGGGCAGTGCGTACAGCGTGGCTTCGATGCGTTCCAGGTTCAGGGCGGCGTCGGTGGCGACCTTGTGCCTGGCGGCCGGTGCGACGCCCAGCAGGGTGTTGGCGGCACTGCGATACCAGTCGAACGACCACCAGAGGCCGGTCAGCGCACTCATCAGGTAGATCAGCAGCACCCAGGTGCCGACCACCGAGTGCAGGCTCCACAGGAAGCCACGGCCGCTGCGTTTCCATTCCACCGCCAGCCAGCTGCGCCAGTGCCACCAGCGCCGCGGCCAGCGCAGGTAGAGCCCGGACAGGGTGAAGAACAGCAGCGCGATGGCACAGCTGCCGGTGATCCATTTGCCGCGCTCGCCGGCGGCGAGGTGGCGATGCAGGTCCTCGACGAAATCGAAGAACGCCTGCCCGCGCAGGGCGCTGAAGCGCTCGCCGGTGTACGGATCGAAGTAGACCCAGTGTTCCTTGCCACCGGCGAAGCGCGCCACCGAGGGCCGTTGCCCGGTGGCATCCACGCGCAGGCGTTGCAGGGGGCGATCACTGCCGGTCTGCAGCAGCGGCACCAGTTCGCTGAGTTCAAGCGGAAGCTGGCCGTCGGCATGGTGCTCGGCGATCTCGGCGAAGCCGGGATTGGCCGCGCGCAGCAGTTCATCCTCGAAGGACAGCACGGCGCCGCTGAGGCCCATCACGGCCAGCACGGCACCGGCGGTGATGCCCAGCAGCCAGTGCAGTTGGAACAGGACGTTCTTGAACATCGAAGGAGGAGGGCCTGGAAGGCTGCCGCCCGCATCCTGCGCAACAGCAAATGAGAATTAGTCGCGGAATTCTCCGTGGCGCCCCGGCTGCGGTCAAGCAGGGGATATCGGCCGGGCGGCGCCCGGCACCCGCGGTAGTGCCGGCCGCTGGCCGGCAACCTCAGAAGCAACAGCCGAAGCAACAGCGGGTTTCCTGTGAGGAGGCGGGGTGGGTCCGGTTGCGGGGGACGGCGTGAATACGTCCATGTAGCCTCGGTCGCGCCATCCATGGCGCTCACGCCCCCTCAACCGGACCCACCCCGCCTTCGACAGTTTCCTGCGATCTGTCGGAAATACTTTTGGGGTCAGATCCGTTTTCCGCAGGAAAACGGATCTGACCCCGGAATTTCATTCGATATCTGACAGATGTGTCGACCAAGGTCGACACCTACCAACAGCCGCGAAGATCTGTCAGAGGTGGGGCGGTGTCGGAGTGCGGGGTGTCAGCCGCATGGATGCGGCTGCCAAGCTTACAGGGATGTACTTGCAGCGTCCCCGCACTCCGATACCGTCCCGCCAACCCACGGAATGCCCGCTTTGGGTGTTGCCGTTGCCGTTGCATTGAGCAGGGTGCAGGGCTGCAAGCCCTGCAAAAAACACCCTCACTTCACCCAGCTGTCGATCTCGCCGTGGGCGAACGGCCCCAGCTTCGCCTTCACCAGCCGGCCCTGTGCATCGAACAGCACGCTGTAGGGCAGCAGGCCCTGCGTATTGCCCAGCTGCACGCTGGCATCGCGTGGCCCGGGTGTCTCGATCACGATCGGGTAATCCACCGGTACCCGCTGCAGGAAACCGCGCACGTCTTCCGGCGTATCCAGCGCCAGGCCAAGAACCTGCACACCGTTGTCGCCCTGGGTGTGGGCAAAGCGCGCCAGTTCAGGCATTTCTTCAACGCAGGGCGCGCACCAGCTGGCCCAGACATTGATCAACAGCGGGCGGCCGGTAGCGTGCTGGCGCAGGTCCAGCGGTCGGCCTTCAAGATCGGGCAGCGACAGCGCGGGCAGGCTGTCGCCGACCTGCAGGGCGGGTGCCACCGCCGCCACCGCAGGCGCCGCTGGCATGGCCTCAGGTGCAGCCGGCGCGGGAGCCAATCGATGCCCGGCCCACAGGCCGAGGCCGGCGGCCAGCACCGCTGTCCACAGCAGCGCTGGCCGTTGCCATTTCATCGTGCGGTGCGCAGCAGCGCTTCCTCGACCACCGCCTGGGTCAGCAGGGTCGGCAGCACGGTCGGCGGTGCGCCGGGGCCGTACACCACGTACAGCGGCACGCCCACGGCCTTGTGCTCTTCCAGGAACGTGGTGATCTGCGGATCGACGTTGGTGTAGTCACCGCGCATGTACACCGCGTTGGTGCGCTTGAGCAGTTCCTTGAACTCTGGGCGCGACAGCACGGCGCGCTCGTTGGCCTTGCAGCTCACGCACCAGTCGGCGGTCATGTTCACGAACACCACGCGGTTGTCGGCGCGCAGGCGATCCAGCAGCTGCGGCGAGTATTCGACCACGTTGTCAGTCGCCGCCTGTGCGGCACGCGCCGGCGCTGCCAGCTGGGTCACGCCCCAGGCAGGAACCAGTGCACCGATCGCCAGCAGCACGCCGAGCAGGGTGACGGCGCGCGAGCCGGTCCAGCGGTTGCGTTCAAACAGCCACAGGCCGAAGGCCAGCAGCAGCAGGCCACCCAGCACCAGCGCCATGCCGTCCACGCCGCGCTGCTTGCCCAGCACCCACAGCAGCCACAGCACGGTGGCATACATCGGGAAGGCCAGCACGTGCTTGAGCGTTTCCATCCACGGGCCCGGCTTGGGCAGGCGGCGCGCCAGTGCCGGCACGAAGCCGATCAGCAGGAACGGCAGGGCCAGGCCCAGGCCGAGGAACAGGAACACGGTCATCGCCTTCAGCGGCGGGGCAATGAACGCGTAGGCAATCGCGCCGCCCATGAACGGGCCGACGCAGGCACTGCCGACCACGCAGGCCAGCGCACCGGTGAAGAAATCACCGGCCGGGCCACTGCGGCTGGCCAGCGACTGGCCGAGGTTGCCGATGCCGCCGCCCAGTGTGAACACGCCGGACAGGCTCAGGCCCAC
This sequence comes from Stenotrophomonas sp. 86156_Sma, assembly GCF_056481625.1. Lineage (NCBI taxonomy): Bacteria > Pseudomonadati > Pseudomonadota > Gammaproteobacteria > Lysobacterales > Lysobacteraceae > Stenotrophomonas > Stenotrophomonas sp. 86156_Sma. The sequence goes on along the minus strand of NZ_CM151157.1, from coordinate 4,545,181 downwards.
CGCGAACATGATGTAGGCCAGCGCCGCCACCACGCCCGGGTGCTGCAGCTGGAAGCCGATGCCGACGGCGTTGCCGATCGCGCGCAGGCCAACCATCAACGCACCGATCACCGCGAACGCGACCAGTACGCCCAGCGTGTACCAGAGGGCATGGCTGCGCGCGCGCTGCGGGCTTTCGCCACTCTGCGCCAGGCTCAGGACCTTCAGCGACAGGATCGGCAGCACGCAGGGCATCAGGTTCAGTACCAGGCCACCGGCCAGCGCCAGCAGCAGGACCCATACGAACGAACGGTCCGGATTCGGCGTGGTCACCGGCGGTCGCGTGCGCAGCGCGTTGTCACCCTGTGCATCGGCGGCGAACTCACTGCTGGCGGTGCCGTCACCTGCAGCAGGGGTCGTTGCATCCGTATTGGGCACGGTTGGCAGCAGGCGCAGCGGTGCGCCGTTGGCGGCTTCGCGTGGTGCGCCGTTGGCAGCGGGCAGCGGGCTGATCACCTCATTGCGCGGTGGCGCCTGGTCGGCACTGCTGCTGACCTTCCCGGCCGGAATGGACAGCTTCACCCGGCGGGTCATCGGCGGGTAGCAGATGCCGTCGGTCTGGCAGCCCTGGAAGGTCACCACCAGGGTGCTGTCGACCGCATCAGTGACAGTGCGGCGCAGCGGCAGCGGCACTTCCACCTGGTTGAAGTACACCGAGACATCGCCGAAGTGTTCGTCGCGATGCGACTGTGCGGCAGGCCAGCGCAGCTTGTCGGCCAGCACCCCGGTGCTGCCGTCCAGCTTCACCGAAGTGCGGTCGCGATACAGGTAGTAGCCCGGCGCCGGGCTGAAGCGCAGCAGCAGGGTATTGCCGTCGCTGGCGATGGCGTCGAAGCCGAACGCCTGCTCCGACGGCAGCGGCAGCGCCTGGCTGTTGTTGGCCGCGCCCGGCAGGCGCAGGCCACCGCTGTTGCCGGCACCGGCCAGCGGGTTGTTGAACGGGCTTGCGGCACCGGCACGGGCGGCAGGCACCGCGGCCGCCGCACCGGCGCCCGGCAGGGTGACCTGCACCACGCGCTTCTGCGGCGGGTAGCAGACACCGGCATCGGCGCAGCCCTGGTAACGCACTTCCAGGCTGATGGTGCCGGCGGCGTCGGTCGGCGTGCCGGGCAGGGTGGCCTGCAGGCGTTCGCGATAGGTTTCGACTTCGCCGAAGAAATCGTCGTGGTGCTTGTCGCCCTTGGGCATCTGCAGCGCGCCGGCATTGAAGGCCGGGTCCGCCTTGACGCTGGTGCGGTGGCGATACAGGTAATAGCCCGGTGCGATCTTGAACTGCAGTTGCACCTGGCCACGCTCGGCGGCGGTCGCGGTCAGTGCGAACGCCTGGTCCACCGGCAACAGGTCTTTCTCATCCAGGGCGAACGCCGGCAGCGAGAGCCACAACAGGGCGCACAAGGCGGCGCCACGCGCAAACAGAGTCTTCAATCAGTGTCCTCCCGGGTCTGTGCCCGGATCCAGTCCAGATACGCCGGCAGGCCGGCCCGGGTTTCGACCGCAATGCACTCCGGGAGTTCATACGGATGCAGTTCGACGATCCGGGCAATCGCGTCATCGACGCGACTCGCGGTGGTCTTCACCAGCAGCTGCAGTTCGGTGTCGGTGGTGACCTCGCCCTGCCAGCGGTAGGTCGACTGCGCGCCCTCCAGGCGTGTGACGCACGCGGCCAGGCGCTCGCCAACCAGCGCGTGCGCGATGCGCTCGGCACTGGCCCGGTCCGGGCAGGTGGTCAACAGCAGCAGGACGGGATCGACGGTCGACATGACCGTCGAGTATAGGGCCGCCGCCGGGTCAGGGCCCGGCGGCGGCAGTGGACCGCTGCGTTGCGCGGTCAGTTGGCCAGCTGGCAGGAGGCCGGCTTGGCCGAGGTGAACAGGCCCGGGGTCGCCCACTCGGGGTGGTCGATGAACGGGTTGCGGTTGCCCTGGAAGCTGTAGATCACGTCGTTGCGGGCACGCTCGGCATCATCCGGCGGATCGGACAGGTGCCAGTCGATCAGCGTCGAGAGCAGGCCCATGTAGGCCGGCGAACTGCTGGTCTTGACGATCCTGCTGCGGTCGTCGGTCAGCTCCAGGTCCGGCTCGGACTGGCCGGTGGCCGCATCCTTGCCGCCCTCGTAGCGGATCGCCATGTACATCACCGCACGCGCCATGTCGCCCTTGCGCTTGCCCCACACCTCGAAGGTGCCGGTGTTGCCGTCCGGCGTGCGCACCCAGTTGGAGTTGCCCGGGTAGCCGCCGCTGCCGCCGCCCTGGCCGTTGTTGGCCTCGGTGGCGCGTTCGCCGCAGTTGGCGTCGCACTTGCCGAACGGCTTGTTGCCACGGTCGGCGTTCCACTGCGCGTCGGTCAGGTACAGCATGTGGGTGTCGGTGTACGGCGCGTACGGCAGGCCCTTGTCGCCGGTGGTGCTGGCAAAGCCCAGCGAGTTCGGCCAGGTGTGCTCGCGGTTGTACTTCAGGCCGCCGCCGCTGCCGGCGCGGTCGGTCACCTTGGCGTAGCTGCGGTTGCGGTACGCATCCAGGATCCTGCCGCTGTTGTTCGGATCCTCGTCGGCGATTTCCAGGATGGTCCAGGTGCTGGTGCCCGAGCCGCTGTACGGGTAGGCGGTGTGGCCCTTGATGGTGGCGTGCAGCGAGCAGCGCAGCTGGCTGGGGCTGCTGGTATTGACCTTGGAGTAGTAACCGGCCGGCACGCCCGGGTTGCCCGGGTCCGGATTGCCGCCGGTGCTGGCCACGGTGAAGGCGATGCGGCTGTCGGCGGCGGGGTGCGCCCCCTGCAGGTCGGAGATGCGCGCGGCGCGGATGTCGAAGCGGCAGGCTTCACCGGCCACCAGCGCGGTGTTGGTGGACAGCTTCACGCTGCGGCCGCTGGCCGGGTAGGTCAGCGGCACGCTGCCGGAAGTGCCGCAGCTCAGGGCGAAGGCGCCGCTGGCCAGGTTCACCGTCTCGCTGAACACCACTTCCAGGTCGGCGGCGGCCGGGAAGGTGCTGCTGCCCTGCGCCGGGGTGGTGGTGGACACCGACGGCGGCGTGTTCGGGCCCGGGGTGCCACCCCCGATGAAGGTCTGGCCGTTGTTGCAGCTGCCAAACGTCTGCCTGGCCGATTCGGCCCAGGTGAAGTGGGCGTACTGGCTGCCGCTGCCGGTCAGCTGCAGCGAGGTGCCCGGGGCCGTGCTGTTGGTCTCGGCCACCGGAATGTTCTGGCTGGTCATGCCGGCGGCAGGGCCACCGGAGGCGGTGATGGCGCCCTCGTAGCTGAGGAACTGGACCACCTTGCCGCTGGCATCGACCAGGGCGATGCCGTCGTTCGGGCCGTTCTGCAGGCCGTTGGTCGGGTAGCTGACCACGGCCAGGGTGGCGCTGCCGCAACCCGCGGCGGTGCCGGCCGGGACCGGATTGTTGGCGTAGACCGTGGCGGCCGAAGGATTGCTGCCGTTGTAGAGATAGAGGCGGTAGCCGGACAGGTCCTCGCCCGCGGTAGCGACCACTTCGATGGCTTCGCCGACGTCACCGGCGGCGGTGCTGTCGTCGTAGTGCAGTTCGTTGATGAAGACCTCGGCCTGGGCCGGCGCGGCGGCCAGCGCCAGCAGGCAGGCGGCGGCAAGCGGGGACAGCAATCGCATCGACTACTCCTTGTGATTGGGAATGCGCGGCCGAGCCTAAGGCCGATCAAGTGACACTTTGTCGTAAATGAACGTCAGATATCTGACAGTGCGACGCGAGTCACCAAAAGTCGAGGATTCCAGAGACAGGGTTGCCGCGTTGCACCGGCATCCAGGCCTTCACATGGGCGCAGATCGAGTGGGCCCGGGGCAGTGAAATTTTTTCCGCGAGCGGCCTTGAAAGGTCCGGGGCCAGCTCCATCTCTGTCCTGCTCCCGATTCATCGGGCTTTTTCGCGAGCAATGCTGGCAGTCACCTGGGGTGAGTGCTAACATCGCCAGACTTTTTCAGACCAATCAATAACTTAAGAGGTCTCTCATGAGCATCAAGCCGCTGCACGACCGCGTTGTGGTCAAGCCGATCGAAGCCGACGAAATCTCCGCCGGTGGCATCGTCATTCCGGATTCGGCCAAGGAAAAGTCCACCAAGGGTGAAGTCGTGGCCGTCGGCCCGGGCAAGCCGCTGGACAACGGCAGCGTGCGCGCGCCGTCGCTGAAGGTCGGCGACAAGGTCATCTACGGCCAGTACGCCGGCAGCTCGTACAAGAGCGAAGGCGTCGAGTACAAGGTCCTGCGCGAAGACGACGTGCTCGCCGTCATCGGCTGAGCCTCGGCGCGACCTGTTTCAACCTGATCCCCAAATCCCAGCCGCCGGGCATCGTCCGGCGCTACCAATGAGGTAATTGCAATGGCTGCCAAGGATATTCGTTTCGGTGAAGACGCCCGTTCGCGCATGGTGCGCGGCGTCAACGTTCTCGCCAATGCCGTCAAGGCCACCCTGGGCCCGAAGGGCCGCAACGTCGTGCTGGAAAAGAGCTTCGGCGCGCCGACCATCACCAAGGACGGCGTCTCCGTCGCCAAGGAAATCGAACTGGCTGACAAGTTCGAGAACATGGGTGCGCAGATGGTGAAGGAAGTTGCTTCCCGCACCAACGACGACGCTGGCGACGGCACCACCACCGCCACCGTGCTGGCCCAGGCCCTGATCCGCGAAGGCGCCAAGGCTGTTGCCGCCGGCATGAACCCGATGGACCTCAAGCGTGGTATCGACAAGGCCGTCGTGGCCGCCGTTGCCGAGCTGAAGACCATCTCCAAGCCGACCGCCGATGACAAGGCGATTGCCCAGGTCGGTACCATCTCGGCCAACTCGGACGAGTCGATCGGCCAGATCATCGCTGACGCGATGAAGGAAGTCGGCAAGGAAGGCGTGATCACAGTTGAAGAAGGCTCGGGCCTGGACAACGAGCTGGACGTGGTCAAGGGCATGCAGTTCGACCGCGGCTACCTGTCCCCGTACTTCATCAACAACCAGCAGTCGCAGACCGCTGACCTGGATGACCCGTTCATCCTGCTGCACGACAAGAAGATCTCCAACGTCCGTGACCTGCTGCCGGTGCTGGAAGGCGTCGCCAAGGCCGGCAAGCCGCTGCTGATCGTTGCCGAAGAAGTTGAAGGCGAAGCGTTGGCGACCCTGGTGGTCAACACCATCCGTGGCATCGTCAAGGTCGTGGCCGTCAAGGCGCCGGGCTTCGGCGACCGTCGCAAGGCGATGCTGGAAGACATGGCCGTGCTGACCGGCGGCACCGTGATCTCCGAAGAAGTGGGCCTGTCGCTGGAAAAGGCCACCATCAAGGACCTGGGCCGCGCCAAGAAGGTGCAGGTCTCCAAGGAAAACACCACCATCATCGATGGCGTGGGTGACAAGGCTGCCGTCGACGCACGCGTCGGCCAGATCAAGACCCAGATCCAGGACACCTCCTCGGATTACGACCGCGAGAAGCTGCAGGAACGCGTGGCCAAGCTGGCCGGTGGCGTTGCCGTGATCAAGGTCGGTGCTTCGACCGAAATCGAAATGAAGGAAAAGAAGGATCGCGTCGACGACGCCCTGCACGCTACCCGTGCAGCCGTTGAAGAAGGCGTGGTCCCGGGCGGCGGCGTGGCCCTGGTCCGTGCGGTCACCGCACTGGCCGGCCTGAAGGGTGCCAACGAAGACCAGAACCACGGCATCCAGATCGCCCTGCGCGCGATGGAAGCCCCGCTGCGCGAAATCGTGGCCAACGCCGGTGAAGAACCGTCGGTCATCATCAACAAGGTCAAGGAAGGCACCGGCAGCTTCGGCTACAACGCCGCCACCGGCGAGTTCGGCGACATGCTGCAGTTCGGCATCCTGGACCCGACCAAGGTGACCCGTTCGGCGCTGCAGAACGCGGCCTCGATCGCTGGCCTGATGATCACCACCGAAGCCATGGTTGCCGAAGCTCCGAAGAAGGACGAGCCGGCCATGGGTGGCGCCGGTGGCATGGGCGGCATGGGTGGCATGGGCGGCATGGACTTCTAAGTCCCCGCATTTGCCCCGCAATGAAAAACCCCGCCGCAAGGCGGGGTTTTTTGTGGCCGGCTGCAATGGCATCGCTTTTCGAGCGGCTTATCCTGCGTCCTGCAGGGTGTGTGTGCCTGCTGCCTGCGGCGTCATCAATGCTGCATGCAACCAGGTCATGAAAGCAGGTATCGCCGCGTTGGCCTCGCCGTCCGCACGCGTCACCGCGTAGTAGGCGAAGGCCTGTGGCCAGGGCTGGTCGATCACCACCTGCAGCCGGCCATTGGCGAGTTCTTCGGCCGCGTGGATGTCGCGCACCAGGGCGATGCCTTGCCCGGCCACCGCCGCGCGGATCAGCAACAGGTCGTCATCGAACGCAGGGCCGCGCTCCAGTCGTTCATCGATGGGCAGATCCAGTGCCTGGAACCACAGCCGCCAGTCGCTGCGGTCGGCGTCCTGCAGCAGCGGCAACTGCAGGCAATCCTGCACCGTACCCACGGCAGGCGCGCTGGCCAGCAGCGCAGGGCTGGCCACCGGCAGCAGTACCGGCGCCAGAAGATGCTCGGCATGCAGGCCAGGGTAGCGGCCCAGTCCATGACGGATCGCGATGTCCACCCCCTCGCGGCGCAGGTCGACCAACGCCGCGCTCGAGTCCAGCTGCACGTCCACCTGCGGATGCAACGCACTGAACCCGCCCAGTCGCGGCGCCAACCACTGTGCGGCGAAGCTCGGTGCCGCGCTGATGCGTAGCGTGCACCGTGTTTCCCAGCGTTCGAGTGTCTGCAGGCTCTGTGCGATCTGATCGAAGGCCTGCAGCAGCTCCGGATACACGCGCGCGCCGGCTGCACTGAGCACCACGCCATGCCGGGTGCGGTCGAACAGGCTCACGCCCAGCCGCTCCTGCAGCTGTCGAAGCTGCTGGCTGATTGCACCAGGTGTCACCCCCATCGCATCGGCGGCGGCGGTCAGGCTGCCATGTCGGCCAGTTTCAACGAAGGCCCGCAGGCCCAGCAGCGGCAGCACCGCACCCATCTCAACTCTCCTGTAACCGCGTCGGCACGCGCCGCGCTGCGACAGCATATCGACCGCACTGCAGCCTGTCGCGCGCGCGTCGCGCACGTTGAGCCCCGCTCAACTCCCCGTGCAGAAGACATCGTTTCCCCGCGACTCAGGCCCTTCCTAGACTGCCTGCACGGCTGCTGCAGCGCCCGTTCCCGCATCGCCCGGCCACCTTCAACGGCCGGTGCATGCCGTCGCTCCCTGCGTCCAGGATTCCCATGAACGAACCTTCGCTGCACCTGTACTCCGACAGTTCTCCCAATGGCTTCAAGGCCACCATCGCACTGGAAGAGCTGGGTCTTCCCTATCGCCTTCACCACGTCCACATCGCCGATGGCGAACATCGCCATCCCGACTTCCTGCGGCTCAACCCGCATGGCCGCATTCCCGTGCTGGAAGATCGCGCGCGCGGCATCGTTGTCTTCGAATCGGCGGCGATCCTGATGTACCTGGCCGAACAGGGCAATGCGTTGCTGCCTTCCGAACCGGCTGCACGCTGGGAGACGCTGACCTGGCTGATGTTCCATGCCGCCAGCGTCGGCCCGATCCTCGGCCAGCGCGTGCATTTCGAGCACTTCGCACAACAGCCCGATTCCGCGGCAATCGAACGCTACCGCCGCCTGAGCGACGAGCTGTTCGGCGTACTCGACCAGCGTCTGCAGGGACGCGAGTGGTTGGCTGGCGATCACTACTCGATTGCCGACATCGCCCACTTCGGCTGGCTGCACATCGCCCGCATCATCGGCATCGATTTGTCGCGGCATCGCCATCTGGATGCGTGGTACGCACGGGTTGCCGCACGCCCTGCGGTACAGCGCGGCGTGCAGCTGCCCGAACCGGCCACCGGACCGTAAGGAGGCGATGCTGATGAATGATTCCCTTGCGATGCCGGGCGCATCGGCGCCCGCCTTTGCCACGCACCCGGGCTACCAGCGCATGTTCCGCGCCGACGCGCTGACCCTGGGCATCTACCTGCCGCTGCGTTTCTACCAGGGCGACATGGCCGTGCTGCAGGGCCAGGCGCGGCTGGTGGAGGAGATCGACCGCCATGGCTTCGCTGCGGTATGGGTGCGTGACGTACCGCTGTTCGATCCGTTGTTCGGCGATGCGGGGCAGCTGTTCGATCCATTCACCTACCTTGCGTGGCTGGCAGCGCGCACACAGCGCGTGGCCCTGGCCACCGGCAGCGTGGTGCTGCCACTGCGCCATCCGATCGATCTGGCCAAGGCCGCGGCGTCGATCGATCAGCTGTCCGGTGGGCGGCTGGTGATGGGTGTGGCGTCCGGTGATCGACCGCTGGAGTTCCCGGCCTATGGACTGGAGCACGCGGCGCGCGGAGAGCGTTTCGCCACCGCAATGAACGAGATGCGCCGTTGGCTGCAACCGGGCACGGATGGGCGGATGACACATGCCGGTGCCGGGCAGGGCGTGCAGTTGCTGCCGCCCACGGTCAGTGGCCGCGTTCCGCTGATCGTCACCGGTGGCGCGCGCCAGCCACTGGAATGGATCGGCCAGCATGCCGATGGCTGGCTGACCTACCCAGAGGCCACCCATGACAACGCTGGTCCGCAGCGGCTGGCCGCGAAGATCGGCGCCTGGCGCGCGCTGATTCCGGACGGCGGCTTCCGTCCGCACATGACCAACGAGTGGATCGACCTGGTGGATGACCCGGATCATCCACGCACGCCGCTGCAAGGGGGCTATACCCTGCGCACCGGCCGCAAGGGCCTGATCGATCTGCTGCAGGCCTGGCAGCGGGCCGGCGTCAACCATGCCGCACTGGGGATCCAGTTCGCCGAGCGGCCTGCCGGCGAGGTGCTGCAGGAGCTGGCCGAGGAGGTACTGCCGTTGTTCCCGTCGCATCCCGGGGCGGCGGCGAAGGTGATGGACTGGTAGCCACGCCGAAGGGGATAGCATATGATTAGGCGCCTAATCATATGCTCATCACGAGATGATCGAAGCCAAGCACCATGCCCTGATGGATGAGGCGCAGCGACGCGGCCACGCCAACGTCGCGCAGCTGCGCATGTGCTTCCAGCTGCTCTCGTTGTCGTCGTCCATCGATCACGATTGCGCCACACGACTGGCTCCGCATGGGCTCAGCGAGGGTCGCTTCATCGTGCTGTTCCTGCTGCATGGCGCCGGTGGCACGTTGTCGCCCCACGAGCTGGCCGAACGCGCAGGCGTCACCCGCGCCACCATCAGCGGCCTGCTCGATGGCCTGCAGCGCGAAGAACTGCTGCAGCGTCGCAGCGATGCTGAGGATGGCCGTCGCCTGCAGATCGTATTGACCGCACGGGGAAAACGCTTGGCCGAGACACTGTTTGACCAGCACACACAGTGGATCGGTGGCCTGTTCAATGGTCTGGATACCGATGAACAGCAGCAGCTGTCGCGGTTGCTGCACAAGGTCTGGCAGCACACCGATGCTGGACGAGAGTCTGCAGCATGAGCCCGGCGATTGCGGCGCAACGCCTGCATGAACTCAACACCGGTCGCGTTGCCACCACCCATCTGGCCGAATGCCTGGCAGTGGATTTCGCCGCGTTGCTGCAGGTGGTGGCGCCTGCGCTTGCACCGGAAGCGCTGCAACGCATGCGGGATGCCTCAGGCAAGGGCATCACGCTGCGCATGGTCTTGGCCGCACAACTGCTGCGTGAGGCGGGGCAGGGTGCGCCTGAGTTCTGGCAGGATCACAGCTCCGATACCGTGCGTGGCTGGGCCTGCTATCTGGTCGGCAGCGATGCCCGCGCAACGTTGGCAGAGAAGCTGCGGCAGATGTGCACGCTGGCCGATGACCCACACTTCGGTGTGCGCGAATGGGCGTGGCTGGCGCTACGCACGGACATCGTTGCCGCGCCGATGCAGGCGCTTGAGTACCTGCAACCATGGACACAGGAAACATCGCCGTACCTGCGCCGCTTCGCCTGTGAAGCGCTGCGCCCACGCGGTGTCTGGGCCACGCATATCGCACTGTTCAAGCAGCATCCGGAACTTGCGTTACCCATGTTGGAAGCACTGGCTGACGACCCGGAACGCTATGTGCAGGATTCGGTCGGCAACTGGCTCAATGACGCCGGCAAGACTCAGCCGCAGTGGCTGCGCGAGCTGTGCACGCGTTGGCAGCACGAGCGCCACAGCGACGCCAACGCCTACATCCGCAAACGCGCATTGCGCTCGTTCCGGTAGTGCCGGCCGCTGGCCGGCAACCCCGCAACCTCGTAAACCTCAAGGAAGAACCACCGTGTCGCACACCTTCATCGAGCTCTACACCGCCACACCTGCCTGGACCGCACTCCCGCCCGAGCAGCGGAATGCCTTCTTCGCCCGTATTGGCGCCGGCATGCAGCAGTTCGATCCAGCCCGCATCACGCCGCTGGCGATGGGCCGCATTGCCACGGACGTACCGCACGGCAGCGATGAGCAGTTCTATGCGGTCTGGCGCTGTGCAAGCCGCGAGGAGGTCGATGCGCTGGTGGCCGGCATCGCCGCGACCGGCTGGCATGCGTACTTCACCACCACCCATGCGGTAGGCGCGATGGACAGCATGGCCCAGCACCTGGCCGACCTGGCCGCCCTGTAGCGGGGCGGCAGACGCCGGCAGATCCCGGGCCTCGGCATGGGAGGCACATGCGCCTGTCACCCAGACACGGTAAACAGTGCATTGCCCATGTCCATCCGCAGGGAAGTCGATCATGCAGAGCACGCTCCAGGTCACGCTGTTCGGCCCTCTTGGCGACAGCCCGGCGTTGCAGTTGCCGGGCCTGGAGGGGCCGTCGGTGGCCATCCCGGAATCGGCCCTGCGGCGGTTGGTTTCCGACCTCTACACCGCGCGTTCCCTGCTCAACCCCGAGCAGCTGGACGAAGCCAGGCAGGAGCTGGATCGCGTGCTGGAACGCTGGGCCGACATCCACGAAGGCCTGCTGCTGGACGTGGAAGTGCATGGTAAATGAGCAACTTCGCGTGGCTGCCGCCGCGTAGGCATGGCTGGTGCGCACCTCGCTGAACCGCGTCCCCAGTTGCGGATGAAACATTTTGCACTGCGCAAAAGCTGTGCTATCAATAGATCCCATGAACGCAGCCCCCACCAGCTTTTACTGGTATTACTTTCCGAAGCCACTGGCGGAGGAAGGACTGCGCTCACCCTGAAGAAAGCTTCAGACGCATTCCCGAAAGCCGCCAGCGAACCTGGCGGCTTTTTTCATGCCGCCACGCTGGGGACCCCCAACGTTCCGGAGATCTCCTGCAATGCCCCCGCACACCGACGACCTGCGTATCCGCACCATCGAACCGCTGACACCGCCTGCCCAGCTGCTGGCGATGCTGCCCTGTGACGATGAAGCCTCCGACACCGTAAGCGCCTCGCGCGCGGCCCTGCACCAGATCCTGCATGGCCGTGACGACCGCCTGGCGGTGGTGGTTGGCCCGTGCTCGATCCACGACCCGAAGGCCGCCATCGAGTACGCCCAGCGCCTGAAGCCGCTGCGTGACGCGCTGGCCGGAGAACTTGAAATCGTCATGCGCGTGTACTTCGAGAAGCCGCGCACCACGGTGGGCTGGAAGGGCCTGATCAACGACCCGGACCTGGACGGCAGCTTCAGGATCGACAAGGGCCTGCGCATCGCCCGCGGCCTGCTGCGCGACATCAACAAGCTCGGCCTGCCGGCCGGTGTCGAATTCCTCGACGTGATCTCGCCGCAGTACATCGCCGACCTGGTGGCATGGGGCGCGATCGGCGCACGCACTACCGAAAGCCAGGTACATCGCGAGCTGGCGTCGGGGCTGTCGTGCCCGGTCGGCTTCAAGAACGGCACCGATGGCAACGTGAAGATCGCCGCTGATGCGGTGGGTGCCGCGTCCAATCCGCATCACTTCCTGTCGGTCACCAAGCAGGGCGGTACCGCCATCGTGTCGACCACCGGCAACCCGGATTGCCATGTGATCCTGCGCGGCGGCAAGCAGCCGAACTACGACGCAGGCAGTGTTGCCGAGGCCTGCCAGATGCTGGCCAAGGCCAAGTTGCCGACGCGTCTGATGATCGACGCCAGCCATGCCAACAGCCTGAAGAACCCGGAGAACCAGCCGAAGGTGATCGAGGACATCGCCGTTCAGCTGGAAGACGGCGAACAGCGCATCGTTGGCGTGATGATCGAGAGCCATCTGGTCGGTGGCCGCCAGGAACTGGTGGAAGGCCAGCCGCTGATCTACGGGCAGAGCATCACCGATGGCTGCATCGACTGGGACACCACCGTGACGGTGCTGGAGCGACTGGCTGCGGCCGTGCGCGCCCGTCGCGACGTGAAGGTGTCCGAAGCAGCTTGATGGAAGCCGCCTGAGTGCGGCACGTGTGTGGATGGCGGCCAGCGCCTGCGGGGGTGCGGCCGCGATCAGGGCCGGTCGGAGTTGGAGACCGGCCCATCTGCACCGGCGATGCGCCTGGCGCTGCGCATGAGCGACAGCGCCAGGTACATCGCCGGGGTGGCAGTAGATCCACGCCATGCGTGGACGATTCGCCGTCCCCGGCAATGACGGCTACGACCCGCTGGAGGCCACATTTGTCGCGGGCCCGTCGGGTCGCACCCGGCACGCCAAGTGGTCCAGTCCGCACAGTGCGATGATCCGCCTTGGACACGTAGAGTCGATCTTGCTCGACTGCGGAAAAACGTGCACCAACGGCAGTCGAGCAAGCTCGACTCTACTCAAGGTCCGCAGTAGATCCACGCCATGCATGGATGTGGGCCACAATGCGATCACTTCTCCTTGCGGCTGCCGCCATGAAAGAACTGATCATCCCTGAAGCTGCCCAACGCGACGAATCTTCGGTCGAGATGATTCGCGTGTGGATCGCTGAGCGCGGGCTGCATGCATCATTGAAAGTGGGGCTGTACGAGGATCGCCCCGACATCCGCGAAGAACGTGCCTGGGGGCGAATTCTTGCCGACGTTGCCCAGCACGTCGCCGACGCGCTGGTGACCAGTGAGGGCATGGACCGTGACGTGGTGGTCGAGGCCATCAAGGCAGCCTTCAACGAGGAGCTGCAGGCGCCATCCAGCGGCCGGTCCGGCGGGTTCGTCGTGCGGCATTGACGGTAGATCCACGCCACGCGTGGATGAATTCCCCGCCCCACATTCACCGCTTCGCCCGAATCCTCGCCAAGGCCAGATACATCGCCGGGGTCGTGTACAGCGTCAGCCACTGGCTGACCAGCAAGCCGCCGACAATCGCAATGCCCAGCGGTTGCCGCAGCTCCCAGCCTTCGCCGTTGGCCAGCATCAGCGGCAGCGTGCCCAGCAGCGCCGCCAGCGAGGTCATCAGGATCGGCCGCAGGCGCAACCGCGCGGCTTCCATCACTGAATCCTGCGCGCTCAGCCCGCGCCGCTCGCCGGCCAGCGCGAAATCCACCAGCAGGATGGTGTTCTTCATCACCACGCCCACCAGCAGGAACAGGCCGAGCAGGGCGATCAGGTTCAGTTCGTTGCCGAACAGCCACAACGCCAGCAGCGCGCCGACACCGGCCGAAGGCAGGGTGGACAGGATCACCAGCGGCTGCAGGAAGCTCTCGTAGAGGATGCCCAGCACCAGGTAGACCGCCAGCGTGGCGCCCAGCACCAGCCATAGCTGGCGCGCGCGCAGCTGATCCAGCCCGCCGGCTTCACCGGACAGTTTTCCCTGGACCGAACGCGGCAGCATCAGTTTCGACATCGCACCATCGATCGCCTGTGTGGCCTGTTCCAGGCCCACCCCCGGTGCCAGTGCGAACTCGATCCAGATCGAGGCGAACTGCTCGCTGTGGTACACCCGGTCCGGTGCCATGCCATAGCGCCAGCTGGCGATGCTCGACAGCGGAATGCGCTGGCCGTTGCCATCGATCACCTGCAGTCGTGACAGCGTGCCCGGGTCCTGGGTGTGCTTCGGGTCCAGCTCCATCACCACGCGGTACTGGTTGAGGCTGTCGTACAGCGTGGCGACCTGGCGCTGGCTGAAGGAGTTGTTGAGCATGTTGGCGACGGTGCGCAGGTCCACGCCGTGGCGCGCGGCTGCTTCGCGGTCGATATCCAGCACCACCTGGCGCATGCCCGCTTCACCCTGTGCTTCCACGTCAACCAGTTCGGGCAGGCCACGCAGGGCGGCAGCCACCTTCGGTGCCCATTCGCGCAGGGGCGCTGTATCGGCTGAAAGCAGCTGGAACTCGTACTTGCCGCTGCTGCCGGCGCCCTCCAGGCGGATGTCCTGGTCCACCCACAGATAGAGATTGCCGCCGGGCAGCTTGGGCAGCCGCGCGCGCAGGCGGTCGATCACCTGTTGGCTGGACACCTTGCGCTCGGCCAGCGGCTTCATCTTGATCATGATGAAGGCGTTGTTGACCCCGTTGCTGCCACCGATGTAGCCGATGATGTCCTCGATGGCCGGATCGGACAGCAACAGCTTCCTGTACGCATCGATCTTCGGTTGCATGGCCTGGAACGACAGGCCGTCATCACCGCGCGCGAAGCCACGCAGCTGCGCGGTGTCCTGCTTGGGCACGATGCCCTTGGGCACCTGTTGGAACAACCAGGCGTTGAGGGCGATCACGGCCACGAACGCCAGCAACGGCCAGCGCAGCCGGTGCAGGCTGGCCTGCAGCGTGCGCAGGTAGGCGCTGCGCACACGTTCGAACAGCGCATTGCTGCCCCGCTGCCAGCGCGAGGGTTGCTGCGCGGCATCCACGAACAATCGTGCACACAGCATCGGCACCAGGCTCAGCGCGACCAGCACGGAGACCGTCATGGCCGCCACCAGGGTCAACGAGAATTCGCGGAACAGGCGTTCGACGAAGTCGTCCAGGAACAGGATGGAGACGAACACCACGGCCAGTGCAACGTTCATCGACAGCAGCGTGGCACCGACTTCCGATGCACCCCGTACTGCCGCCTGCCAGCGGTCGGCGCCCAGTTCGCGATGGCGGGCGATGTTCTCCAGCACCACGATGGCATCGTCCACCACCAGCACGGCGGCGACGATCAGTGCCATCAATGAAAGCGTATTGAGCGAGAAACCCATCAGCGCGATCAGCGCCAGCGTGCCGAACAGCACCACCGGAATGGCCACGCTGGGCACCAGCGCTGCACGCCAGTGGCCGAGGAAGCCGAGCACCACCAGCACCACCAGCACGATCGCCAGCACCAGCGTGAGCTCTGCTTCGTGCAGGGTGGCGCGGATCACCGGCGAGCGGTCCATCACCAGCCGCATGTCCACGCCGGAGGGCAACAGCGCATGCAGTTGCGGCAGCTGCGCCTGGATGGCATCAACGGTGGCGATGATGTTGGCGCCGGGTTGGCGGCTGACGATCAGCAGCACGGCGGGGCGTTCGTTGTGGAAGCCGCTGGCGTAACGGTCTTCCACGCCATCGGCAACGGCGGCGACATCGCCCAGCCGCAGCGTGCGGTCGTCGCTCACCTTCAGAGCCAGTTCGCGGTACTGCGCGGCCTGGCGCAGCTGCAGCGGCGCTTCCAGCTGCCACTGCTGGCGGTCATCGCCCACGGCACCCAGCGGGCGCATGGCGTTGGCGCGGCCGATGGCCTGGGCCACGTCCTCCAGTGCCAGGCCTGCATGGTTCAGTGCATTCGGGTCCAGCGATACACGCACGGCGGGCAAGGCGCTGCCGCCCACCTGCACTTCGCCCACACCCGGCACCTGCGACAGCTTCTGCGCCAGCACGGTGGAGGCCAGGTCATACAGCTGGCCTGGCGAACGCGTGTCCGAGGTCAGTGCCAGCGCCAGGATCGGTGCCTGTGAGGGATTGACCTTGCGGTACTGCGGCATGCCGGGCATGCCACTGGGCAACTGCCCGCGTGCAAGATTGATGGCGGCCTGCACTTCACGCGCTGCCTCATCGATGTCGCGGCCGAGTACGAACTTCAGTTCGATCTGGGTCTGGCCCTGGGTGCTGGCCGAGTCGATGCGTGAGATGCCGGGCAGGCTGCCCAGTGCGCGCTCCAGCGGCGTGGCCACGGTGGCTGCCATCGACTCGGGCGAGGCGCCGGGCAGGCTGGCACTGACTTCAATGGCGGGGTAATCGACCTGTGGCAGCGGCGCCACCGGCAACAGGCGCAATGCCAGCAGGCCGGCCAGCACCAGCGCCACCGCCAGCAGGATCGTCGCTACCGGGCGCTGCACGCAGGCCTGCGCCAGGCGCGCGATGGGGGTCACGCGCGCGCCTCGTCAACGGCCACCGGGGACGTCGCACGGCCACGCTGCAGGCGATCAAAGGCCAGGTAGATCACCGGCGTGGTGAACAGGGTCAGTACCTGGCTGACCAGCAGCCCCCCCACCATCACCCAGCCCAGTGGCTGCCGCAGCTCGGCGCCGGAACCACTGGCCAGCATCAGCGGGACTGCGCCGAACAGCGCGGCCAGCGTGGTCATCAGGATCGGCCGGAAACGCAGCAGCGCGGCCTGATGGATCGCCTCGCGCGGTGACATGCCGCGTGTGCGCTGCGCGTCCAGCGCGAAGTCGATCATCATGATCGCGTTCTTCTTCACCAGGCCGATCAGCAGCACGATGCCGATCACCGCGATCAGGTCCAGGCTGCGTCCGCTTACCCACAGTGCCGCCAGCGCACCGACGGTGGCCGAGGGCAGGGTGGAGAGGATGGTGATAGGGTGGATGAAGCTCTCGTAGAGCACGCCCAGCACGATGTACATCACCACCACCGCGGCCAGGATCAGCCACAGTGTGGACGACAGCGAGCTGCTGAAGGCCGCTGCGGCACCCTGCAGGCGAAGTTCGATGCTCTGCGGCAGATCCACGTGCGCGCGCGCGGCGTGCACGGCATCCACCGCTTCGCCCAGCGAAGCGCCCGGGGCAAGGTTGAACGACAGCGTGGCCGCCGGGAACTGGCCCACGTGATTGCGTAGCAGTGCGGACGGACCCACCTCTACCCGCGCCACCGCACCCAGCGGCACGGTCTGCCCACTGCTGCTGCGCACACGCAGGCCCGTGATCGCCTCCGGCCCGGGCTGTCGTGAAGGATCGGCCTCCAGCACCACCCGGTACTGGCTGGCCTGGGTGAAGATGGTCGAAATCTGGCGCTGCCCATAGGCGTCGTACAGCGCATCGGCTACTGCTTCCACGCTCACGCCCAGGCGCGCCGCCGCATCGCGGTCGATCGCCACGCGCGCCTGCCGGCCCTGCATCTGCAGATCGCTGGCGACATCGCACAGTGCCGGTTGCTGGCGTAGCGCCTGCAGCAGCTTCGGGGTCCAGCGTTCCAGTGTTTCAAGATCCGGCGTGGTCAGGGTGAACTGGTACTGGGTGCGGCTGATGCGGTCTTCGATGCCCAGCTCCTGTACCGGCTGCAGGTACAGGGTGATGCCGGGGATCTTCGACACGCGCTGTTGCAGGCGCGCCATCACCACGGCGGCGCCATCGCGGTCGCCGTGCGGTTTCAGCTCGATCAGCAGGCGGCCGGTATTGAGCGTGGCATTGTTGCCGTCCACGCCGATGTAGGACGAGACGCTGGCCACCGCCTCGTCGGCTTCGATGGCCGCCGCCAGCGCCTGCTGGCGCTCGCGCATGGCCTGGAACGAGATCGCCTGCGGCGCTTCGCTGATGCCCTGCACCAGGCCGGCATCCTGCACCGGGAAGAAACCCTTGGGCACGGCGAAGTACAGCGCCACGGTCAGTGCGAGGGTGGCAACGGTGGCCAGCAGCATCAGCGGCTGGCGCTGCAGCACCCAGCGTAGCTGGCGGTCGTAGAGGCCGATGACGCGGTCGAAGACATCGGGCGCATGTGCAGTCTTCGCGTGCGGCTTCAGGAACCGCGCGCACAGCATCGGCGTCAGCGTCAGCGAGACCACCAGCGAAATGCCGATGGCTACAGCCAGTGTCACTGCGAACTCATGGAACAGTGCACCCACCAGGTCGGCCATGAACAGCAGCGGGATCAGCACCGCGATCAGCGAAACAGTCAGCGACACCAGGGTGAAGCCGATCTCGGCTGCGCCTTTCAGCGCTGCATCGCGGGGGCTTTCGCCTTCCTCCAGATGGCGGGCGATGTTCTCCAGCATCACGATGGCATCGTCCACCACGAAGCCGGTGGCGATGGTCAGCGCCATCAGGGTGAGGTTGTTGAGCGAATAGCCGGCCAGCAGCATCACCGCGAAGGTGCCGATGAGCGACAGCGGCACCGCGACGCTGGGAATGAGCGTGGCCGGCAGATTGCGCAGGAACACCCAGGTGACCAGCACCACCAGGCCGATGGCCAGTACCAGTTCTTTCTGCACGCCGCGCACCGACGCGCGGATCGATTCGGTACGGTCGCTCAGTACATTCATCTGCACGCCGGCGGGCAGCGTGGCCTGCAGCTGCGGCAGCAGCGTACGCACCTGCTCGACCACGGCGATCACGTTGGCGCCGGGCTGGCGCTGGATGTTCACCAGCACTGCCGGGGTGGTGCCGCTCCAGGCGGCCAGCTGCCGGTTCTCGGCGCCATCGGTAATGGTGGCTACATCGCCCAGCCGCAGCGGCGCGCCGTCGCGCCAGGCCAGTACCAGGGCACGGTACTCATCCACGCTGCGCATCTGATCGTTGGCATCGAGCATCACCGCGCGGATCGGGCCGTCGAAACTACCCTTGGGCAGGTTGACGTTGGCGGCGGCGATGGCGGTGCGGATGTGGTCCATGCCCAGGTTGTTGGCGGCAAGCGCCGCCGGATTGACCTGGATGCGCACCGCCGGGCGCTGGCCCCCGGCCAGGCTGACCAGGCCGACGCCGGGCAACTGCGCCAGGCGCTGGGCGATGCGCGTATCCACCAGATCGTGCACCTGCGGCAGCGACAGGCCTTGCGAGGTAACCGCCAAGGTCAGGATGGGGGTGTCGGCGGGGTTGACCTTGCGGTACACCGGCGGCACCGGCAGGTCGTCGGGCAGGAAGCTGCCCGCCGCGTTGATGGCGGCCTGCACGTCCTGCTCGGCCACACCCAGCGACACCTCCAGCCCGAACTGCAGGGTAATGACCGAGGCGCCACCGGAACTGGTCGACGACAGTTGTTTCAGGCCGGGAATCTGGCCGAGTTGGCGCTCCAGCGGTGCGGTGATGGTGCGTGTGGTCAGTTCGGGGCTGGCCCCCGGATACAGCGTGGTGATCTGGATGATCGGGTAATCGACCTGCGGCAGCGCCGCCACCGGCAGCAGGCGATAGGCCAGCACGCCGGACAGCAGCAGCGCCACCATCAGGAGAGTCGTTGCGACCGGGCGCAGGATGAACGGGCGCGAGAGGTTCATGCGCCGGCCTTGGTCGCGGCCTCCTCGGTGATGATCTCCACCGCCGTGCCGTCTTCCAGCCCGTCGATGCCTTCGATCACCACCTTGTCCCCTGCGGCCAGCCCGGAGCGCACGGCCACGCGTCCATCATCGGCTGGACCGAGCACCACGGTGCGGCGTTGTGCCTTGCTGTCCTTGTCGACGATATGCACGTAGTTGCCCTGGCTGCCGAACTGCACGGCAGCATCGGGAATCAGCAGCGCGGGCTGCTCGCCCAGCTGCAGGCGGACGTTGACGAACTGGTTGGGGAACAGCGCCAGATCGTGGTTGTCGAAGTGCGCACGCAGTTTCAACGTGCCGGTGGTGGTATCGATGCGGTTGTCGACGCTGGACAGCGAGCCGCGGGCCAGCTGCCGGCGTTCTTCGCGGTCCCAGGTTTCCACCGCCAGTGCCGGTTGCGCCTGCACGGCATCGAGCAGCGCAGGCAGCTCGGGTTCGGGCACGGTGAACAGCACGCTGATCGGCGCGGTCTGCGCCAGCGTCACCAGGCCTTCGGCATCGCTGGCGCGCACCAGGTTGCCCACGTCCAACCGGCGCAGCCCGACGCGGCCACTGACCGGCGCGGTGATGCGGGTGTACTGCAGCTGCAGGCGCGCTTCATCAACGGACGCCTGATCGCTGAGGCGGCGGCCCTGCAGCTGGCGCACCTTGCTCTGCTGGTCGCTCAGTTCCTGCCCGGACACGTAGTTCTGCTTCTGCAGTTCGCGGTAGCGCTGCAGCTGGCGCTCGGCGTTTTCCAGCTCGGCCAGATTCTGCTGCTGGGTACCCTGCGCCTGTGCCAGCTTCACTTCATACGGGCGCGGGTCGATCTGCGCCAGCAGATCGCCGGCCTTCACCTGCTGGCCTTCCTGGAAATGCAGCCGTAGCAGTTCGCCATCCACGCGGCTGCGTACCACCACGCTGTGCAGCGGGGTGACCGTACCGACCGCCTTCAGGCGCAGCACCAGCGGCTCGGCGCTGGCGCGTGCCACGCGTACCGGCACCGTCTTGCCCGGCGCATCGTCGCTGCTGCCGGCGCCGTTCCGGGGCCACAGCCACCACGCCAGAACGGCGACGAGGGCGATGGCCAGCACCGCCCACAACAGGCGGGCACGACGGAAGCGGGAATTTTCGGCGACAGACATGGGGCATCCTGCGCCCTGCGCGCGCAGGGACATGCGGGCCCGTCGGCGCGTTCACGGCACCACGGGCAGCGGGGAGGGAGTTGTCTGGCGGGGCCGCGGGCGCGGCGTGGCTGGATGCCGTCGCGGCAGCGACGGGGTGACAATGGTAGCCAATCACCCCGGCCAATGCCGTATGACCATGGTCATGCAACGCATTCGGTAGTGCCGGCCGCTGGCCGGCAACCTGCCGGAATCTGCGGGCGTGTGCCGTGTTGCCGGCCAGCGGCCGACACTACCGACAAACAATCAATGCACTTCGTCGTGATAGACGAACTTCGGCATTTCCCAGCGGTAGTGGATCGCCAGCAGGCGCAGCGCGAAGCCGCCGCCGAGGCAGCACAGGATCGCGGTGGCGTCGGCCACGCCCCAGTGCAGCAGCAACAGGTAGGCCGCGCCGGTCAGCAGCGCGATGATCGCGTACAGCTCCTTCTGGAAGATCAGCGGCACCTCGTTGCAGAGAATGTCGCGCAGCACGCCGCCGAACGCGCCGGTCAGCATGCCGGCGATCAGCACGATCGGCATGGCATGGCCGGCCTCGCGCGCGATCGAGCAGCCGATCAGGGTGAAGGCGATCAGGCCCAGGCCATCGAGCACCAGGAAGGTGCGGCGGAAGTGGTGCATCCAGCGCGCCACCCAGGTGGCGATCAGCGCCGCGCACACGGTGAAGCCCAGGTACTCGGGATGCTTCACCCAGCCCAGCGGGTAGTGGCCGAGCAGGATGTCGCGCAGCGAACCGCCCCCGAGGGCGGTAACGCAGGCGATCATGACCACCCCGAACAGGTCCATGCGGCGACGGCCGGCGGACAGCGCGCCGGTCATGGCTTCGGCGGAAATGGCGATCAGGTAGATGATGGACAGCAGCATGGGACAGGCTCCGGGCGCGGTGGGGCCGGCCATGCGCCACTATCGCCACTGCCTGCGCAATGACGGGATGACGATGACCGGTGCCGCTCCCGCTGTCCTTTTGCCTGAGAGTTCAGCGGCATGGGCCGCGTGCCCCTTCGGCGGATCGTGCCGGGCATGCCCGGTGACCTCTCTCCAGCTCGGCGAGTCGAATGCATGGTTGGTGGGATTCCAGCCCACCGGCCTGAGCGATCATGGGAGCCTGCGCCTTCGGCGGGCGCCAGCGCGGCGCCTCTCTCCTGCATTCGGGCGCCAGTATATCCGCTGCAGTGCAGCACGGCATAATCCGGGCATGGCCCCGTCCCTCCGACCCTGGTTCCTGTACCTGCTCGAATGCCGCGATGGCAGCTATTACGCCGGCATCAGCACCGACGTGGATGCGCGTTTCGCTGCCCACCAGGCCGGCAAGGGCGCGCGTTACACCCGGGCGCGGCCGCCGCTGCGCGTGCTGGCCGTACGCGAGTACCCAGACCGGGCCGCCGCCTCACGCGCCGAGTGGCAGCTCAAGCAGCAGCCCCGCGAACGCAAGCTGGCCTGGCTGCAGGCCCCGGTCCTGTAGATCCACGCCATGCGTGGATGGTGTGCTGGGCCATGCCATCATCGCCACATCCATCGACACAGGAAGCGGTCCGATGAAATCCTGCTGGATGCTGATGTTGACGTTCTGTATCCCCCTGTCGGCCTGCGCCCAGACTCCGCCACCGCTGCAGCACGGGCAGATCGGCAGCGCCGCCGAACTGGCCGCACAGCGCGGCCCGGACACGCCCGAGCCCATCCACCTGCGCCGCGACCAGGTGCCGCCCGATCTGGTCGACCTGATCCCGCTGGCCGAAAAATGGGGCATCGGCGATGACCTGCTGCGCGATGAGATGCAGGAACATGCCACCGACGCGGAAAAGCGCGCGATAGCTGATGCGCTGAAGCATCGGCATGCGCGCATCTCCGCCTGGCTCGACAGTTTCCCGCAGGGCCAGCCGATGACCGACGAAGCGGCCGCGTTCCTGTACATGCAGCTGAGCGTCGACGAAATGGGCCTGATGCAGTAGATCCACGCCATGCGTGGATGCGGCTTGCCCATGCGATGATCGCCCCGCGCCCAGAGCCGGAGACCCGGATGTCCACGATTGCCCTGCTGTTCGCTCTTTCCGCAGCAACGAGCCCTGCCGCCGACCCGGCCACCATCGCGGCCATCGAAGCCACCTGCCACGACTACGTCGATGGCCAGCTGGAGGCCGACCCGCAGCGTGTCGCCCGTTCCCTGCACCCGGACCTGGCCAAGCGCGCGGTGCTCGGCGATACACCCGACGAACGCCTGGGCCTGCGCCGCATGTCGAAGGAGGAACTGGTCTCGTTGACGAAACAGGGCGCGCTGAAGACCCCGAAGGATCAATGGGAACGCCGCTGCACGGTGCTGGACGTGACCGGCAACGCGGCCTCGGTGCGGCTGGAAACCCCGTGGTTCGTCGACTACTTCCACATGGGCCGCTTCGACCAGCGCTGGGTCATCGTCAATGCACTGTGGTACCCGAAACCGAAGGCGCTGTAGAGCCGAGCCCATGCTCGGCTGCACTTCGTTCGGATTGCAGAAGCCGAGCATGGGCTCGGCTCTACAGGGACACGCCGCGCGCGGGCATTACCGTCGGGGTCGCCGGTCTTCCTGATCATCACCGAAGATGATGCGCGCGCTGCGCTGGTAGCTCCAGTACGCCACGGCCCAGTTCAGCAGCACCACGATGCGGTTGCGGAAGCCGATCAGGAAGAACACGTGCGCGGCCAGCCAGAACCACCAGGCCAGCACGCCGGAAAGCTGCAGCCGGCCCAGGTGCACGATCGCGGCCATGCGGCCGATGGTGGCCAGGTTGCCGAAGTCGGCGTACTTGAACGGCCCCGGTGCTGCCTTGCCATGCAGACGCGCGCGGATCACCTCGGCCACGTACTTGCCCATCTGCTTGGCGGCGGGCGCGACGCCAGGCACCGGCTTGCCATTGGCTTGATTCAGTGCGGCCAGATCGCCGGCCACGAACAGCTCGGGGTGGTCGGGCAGGGTCAGGTCCGGCTGCACCTGCACGCGGCCGGCGCGATCCAGCGGCACATCCAGGGTGCGCGCCAGCGGTGAAGCGGCCACACCGGCGGCCCACACCACAGTGCGGGCCGGCACGAACTGTTCACCGAGCTTGAAGCCCTGGCTGTCGATGTCGCTCACCGGGGTACCGGTCAATACTTCCACGCCCAGTTTTTCCAGTTGCCGCCGTGCCTTCAGCGAAAGCACTTCCGGGAACGAAGACAACACGCGCGGGCCGGCTTCGACCAGCCGCACCTTGGCGCTGGCCGGGTCGATATGGCGGAACTCGTTGCGCAGCGTATGCCGCGCGATTTCGGCCAGGGTGCCGGCCAGTTCAACACCGGTGGGGCCGCCGCCGACCACGGCGAAGCTCAGCCACGCGGCCTTCTTCGCCGGGTCCGGTTCGGCCTCGGCACGTTCGAACGCCAGCAGCAGCTTGCGGCGCAGCGCGATGGCATCGTCCAGCGTCTTCAGGCCGGGGGCATCATCGGCCCACTGGTCGTTGCCGAAGTAGGCGTGGGTGGCACCCGTGGCCAGCAGCAGAGTGTCGTAGTCCAGCGTGCTGCCATCGGCCATGCGGATCTGCCGGGCCTGCTTGTCGATGGTCACCACTTCGCCCAGGCGGACTTCCACATTGCGCTGGTGGCCGAGGATGTGGCGCAGCGGTGCGGCGATATCCGGGGCGGACAGGCCGGCGGTGGCCACCTGGTACAGCAGCGGCTGGAACAGATGGTGGTTGCGGCGGTCGACCAGGGTGATGCGTATGCGCTCGCGGGCCAGGGCACGGGTGGCCCAGAGACCGGCAAAACCGCCGCCGACAACAACCAGGTGGGGAACGCGCTCGCGACTCATCGACTCACTCCAGTGGGGGCATTGGGGGAAGCGCCTGGCATCTTCGCACGATGGCGCCCTGTCACGTCAGCGCCCGCATGGATCGGCGATACTCGGGTTCAGGCAACCGCCCGTGAGGAGCCCATGAGCGAACCGGAAAAGCGCATCGCCCTGTTGATCGACGCCGACAATGCGCCGGCCTCGAAGATCGACGAGGTCCTGGCCGAAGTCGCCCGCTACGGTGTGGCCAACGTGCGCCGCGCCTATGGCAACTGGAAGAGCCCGCGGTTGAAGGGTTGGGAGGCCGTGCTGCACGAATATGCGATCCGCCCGATCCAGCAGTTCGCCTACAGCAAGGGCAAGAATGCCTCGGACATGGCGATGGTGATCGATGCCATGGACCTGCTGTACGCGCGCAATCTCGATGGCTTCGCCATCGTGTCCAGCGATGCCGATTTCACCCCGATGGTGATGCGCCTGCTGACCGATGGCGTGAAGGTGTATGGCTTCGGCGAGAAGAAAACCCCGGAGCCGTTCGTCAACGCGTGCTCGAAGTTCACCTATCTGGAAGCGCTGGGCCAGACCCATGCCAGCGTGCCGGATACCGAACAGGCGTCCAGCGAACAGGCATCGAACGAGCCTGTTGCCAACGACGATGCCCGGCCACGCAAGAGCGGTGCGGAAATGCGCAGCGATACGCGGCTGGTGAAGATGCTGCGCCGTGCGGTGTCCTCGGCCGAGGGCGAGGATGGCTGGTCGCACCTTGGCCCGGTCGGCAGCCAGATCGGCAACCAGGCCTCGTTCGATCCGCGCAACTACGGTTACGGCAAGCTCAGTGACCTGCTGGCAGCGATCGGGCTGTTCGAGCTGAAGAAGGACGGCAAGTCCTCCTACGTGCGCGCGCTGCCAAAAAAGAACCGGTAATGCCGGCCGCTGGCCGGAAAGGAACCGGTAGTGCCGGCCGCTGGCCGGCAAGCCCCAGATGCCAGATCCCGTATCCGGCACGCACATCTCCACTCCGATCAGGCGTATCGTTGCCGCTCGCATTGCCAGCAAGGAAAAACCCGCATGTTGAAGATCTGGGGCCGCCGCAATTCCAGCAACGTCCGCAAGGTGCTGTGGTGCGCCGAGGAAATCGGCCTGCCGTACGAATCCATCGAGGTTGGTGGCAGCCATGGCGGCACGCAGACGCCGGAGTACCTGGCGATGAATCCCAACAGCCTGGTGCCGGTGATCGAAGACCATGGCCTGCCGCTGTGGGAATCGAATGCCATCGTGCGCTATCTGAGTGCGCGCTACGCGCTGGGCACGCTGTACGCCGAAGACCCGATGGAACGCGCCCAGGCCGAGAAGTGGATGGACTGGAGCACCTCGCGCATGGCGCCGCTGTACACCGACCTGATCTGGGGCATCATGCGCACCGCCCCGGCTGACCGCGACGAAGCGCGCATCAATGCCGCCATCGTGCGTGCCGGTGACTACCTGGCGATGGCCGATGCCACGTTGGCCAGAC
The DNA here is from genome assembly GCF_056481625.1 of Stenotrophomonas sp. 86156_Sma. NCBI lineage: Bacteria > Pseudomonadati > Pseudomonadota > Gammaproteobacteria > Lysobacterales > Lysobacteraceae > Stenotrophomonas > Stenotrophomonas sp. 86156_Sma. The sequence continues at coordinate 4,519,335 of NZ_CM151157.1, read as the reverse complement.
AGCCGTGGCTGTCGGGCGAGACGTTCGCGATGGGTGACATCCCGCTGGGCTCGCTGATCTATGCCTGGTTCGAACTGCCCATCCAGCGCCCGGAACTGCCGCACCTGGCCGACTGGTACGCCCGCCTGCGCGAACGCCCGGCCTACCAGCGCGGCGTGATGTCGCCGCTGACCTGAGGGGTAGCGCCGGGCCATGCCCGGCGAGCGTGGTATGCGGAGGACCGCCGGGCATGGCCCGGCGCTAGCGTTCGTCTGCCTCAATACAGATCCGTCGGGTCCATACGGACCGACGGTAGAGTCGAGCTTGCTCGACTGTTTCTGGCGCACGGCAGTCGAGCAAGCTCGACTCTACGCAGCATTGGGCAGCGCCCTCAATACAGATCCGTCGGATCCACATCCAGCGACCAGCGCACCTTGCGTGCCTCCGGCAGCGCATACAGCTGCGGCACCAGCTGGGCCAGCACGCCATGCAGCGGTGGCCGCTGAAGCGCGGACAGCAACAGCTGCGTGCGCTGGTAACCGGCACGCCGCGGCATTGGCGCCGGCATCGGCCCGTAGGCCTCGACCACATTCTGTTCCCCCAGCAGTTGCCGCGCCGCCAGCAGGAACGCATTGGCATGCTCGACCTGCTGTGCCTCGGCGCGCATCAGTGCCAGATGCGCGAACGGCGGGAATCCGGCGGCCTGGCGCTGGTTCAACTCGGCCTGCGCGAACGGGTGGTAGCCACCGCTCACCAGGGTTTCCAGCAGCGGATGCCCGGGGTGATGGGTCTGCAGCCAGACCTCACCAGGATCACGTGCACGTCCCGCGCGTCCTGCGACCTGAATCAGCTGCTGCGCCAGTTTCTCGCTGGCGCGGAAGTCCGCGGAGAACAAACCTTCGTCGATGCCCACCACCACCACCAGTGTCAGCTTCGGCAGGTCGTGGCCCTTGGCCAGGATCTGCGTGCCGACCAGGATGCCGGGTTGGTCGCCCAGCCTCGCCAGCTGCTGTTCCAGTGCGTCGCGTCGTGAGGTGGTGCCGCGGTCGATGCGCACCACCGGAAAATCGGCGAAGGCGGCGGTGAGGTGCTCTTCCAGGCGTTCGGTACCGATGCCCTGTGGCTGCAGCGCCAGGCTGCCGCAGGCCGGGCATGCCAGCGGCGCCGGTTGCCGCGCACCGCAGTGGTGACACTGCAGCCGGCGGCCGCCACCATGCACGGTCATCGGAGCATCGCAGCGGTTGCACGGTGCGGTCCAGCCGCAGTCGTGGCACAGCAGCACCGGCGCATAGCCACGGCGGTTCTTGAACACCAGCACCTGCTGGCCACGCTGCAGGTGCTCGCCGATGCCGGCCAGAACATCGGCCGAGAGGCCATCGTGCAATGGCCGTTTGCGCACATCGAGGATGCGCACGCGCGGTGGCCGTGCATCGCCGGCACGCTGCTTCAGGCGCAGGTGGGTGTAGCGCCCAGCGTAGGCGTTGTGCAGGGTTTCCAGCGAGGGCGTGGCACTGCCCAGCAGCACCGGGATGCCCAAGGCCTTGGCGCGCACCAGGGCGAAATCGCGCGCGTGGTAGCGGATGCCGTCCTGCTGCTTGTAGCTGCCGTCATGTTCCTCGTCGATGATCAGCAGACCGGCCTGCGGCAGCGGCGTGAACACTGCCGAGCGGGTGCCGACAATGACGCGTGCTTCACCACGTGAGGCGGCCGCCCAGACGCGAGCGCGCTCGTTATCGTTCAAGCCCGAATGCAGCGCATGCACCGCGATGCCGAGGCGGCCGCGGAAGCGTGCCAGGGTCTGCGGAGTCAGGCCGATTTCCGGCACCAGCACCAGCGCCTGCCTGCCCCGTGCCAGGCAATGGATGATCGCCTGCAGGTAGACCTCGGTCTTGCCGCTGCCGGTCACGCCATCCAGCAGGAAAGGCTGGAAGCCGTCGGCGGCGTTGATCGCAGTCACGGCCTCGGCCTGGTCCGGGTTGAGCGTGGGCCCGGGCAGCGGCTGCGCATGCTGCGGTGCCACCGTCATCGCCACGCGCTCGGCCAGTGCACGCTTGGCCAGACTGCGTGCGGCGGTGCGCCAGTCCTCCATGCGTTCGCCCAGTACGTCTTCATCCACCACGGCCTCGGCCAGCAGTTCGGCCAGCTGCCGCGGGCGGCTGCCGGCGCGCAGCTTCCCGCGCTGGGCATGGCCTTCGGGTGTCAGTTGCCAGCCCCAGTGATGGGTGTCGGGCAGGGCCTCGCCGTGGCGCAGCGGGCCGGGCAGGGCGGTGCTGAGTACTTCGCCCAACGGCGCGTGGGTGTAGCGCGCCAGCCACTGCAGGCTCTGCCACAGCTCACCCTGCAGCAGCGGCTGCGGGTCGCACCAGGCCAACGCCTGGCGGAGTCCCTGGCCGTCGTCGGTCTGGCCGTGTCCCACCACCACACCGACCAGCTCACGGTTGCCGAACGGCACCTTCAGGCGGCAGCCGACCGCAACCGTGGGGGCCACGCCCTCCGGCGACAGGTAGTCGAACAGGCGGGGCAGGGGGACGGGCAGGGCGACCTGCAGGGTCGGAATCGGTGAAAGCATCGGGCCAGTGTACCGGGCCATGCGCGCGCGAATGGCGGAGTGGGCGGCGGCGGGGCGGGGCCCGTTGAATCATAAATGTCACCTAAATATCGGTGTCCATTGGAGATTCAGTCTTATCCACATGTTCTGTGGATAACGCTGTGCGTTACCGGTCGGCGGGCGCGCAGGAGGCCGATGGCGACGGCCTCACGCTCGGGTTGGTCAAAAAATCGCCATACTTTAAAATCCATCAAAATCAATTACTTAAGTGTGAAACAATGCTGAAACAGAGTGAATTCAGCTGGATGCCACAGTTTCCAGCGCAGGCAGCGTGGTGCTGTGCACAACCTGCAGCACGAAGTGCCTGTGGGCGCAAGTCCTACGGGCGCCGATGGCCTGCCGCTATCATGCGGGCAGACCTTTGGAGTGATCGATGACGGCTGTGCCCGCCCCTGTTTCCTCGACCGCGGCCGGTGCGCTGTCGGCGTTCCTGCGAGGTGTTGAACGCCGCGCCCTGGTGGTGGCTGAACTGCAGTGCGGCGATGCTGCCCGGGCCGAACAGACACTGGTGGCGGTGATGCGCGCGTTTGCGGCGGTCGCCAGTGACCTGCCGATGGCGCAGTGGCCAACCCGCTTCTGGACCCTGCTGGGCCAGCGCCAGGCGCTGCGTGAGCCGGTGGGCGGCCAGTGGGAGCCGCCGCTTGCCGCCTTGGGCCAGATGGGACCGTTGCCGCGCCTGGCGCTGTTGCTGCGGGTGGGCGGCAGCCTGGATGAAGGTATCGCCACGCGCGTGCTCGACCAGGACGAAGCCGGCTACCAGCAGCTGCTGGCCGATGCCTGCCCGCGTGACGCGCACGGCCAGCCCGACGCCTCGGCCTGGCGCCAGCTGGCCGAACAGGTGCAGCTGCGCATCCGCGATCTGCCCGTCAAACGCCTGCAGCAGCTGCAACAGCCGGCCGCACCGACGAACAGCAGTGAAGCGCCGACCTCCAGCTGGCGCACCCCGCAGCGCGACGAGCGGGCTGCAGCCACTGGCAAGCGCCGCCGCGCCAATGCCAAGCCGCGCTGGCGCGGTCCGTTGATCCTGCTGATAACCGTGGTGGTACTGCTGGCCGCCGCGCTGGGCTGGCGCCATTGGCAGGGACATTCGTTCGGCAGCGACGCACCGCTGCCGGAAGGCGTGGTTGGTGAGGCGGGTCCCGTCACGGTGGAAGCACTGCCGCCGAGCAAGGTCAATGCCACGCCGGACGCGACCCCTGCGCAGGCGACGGACGACGCCACGATGCTGGCCGACCGCGACTATCCGCTGGTGGCCGATGCCGATCTGTATGCGTGGACCGCCGCGGGCGGCCCGCTGCCGGTGGACGAGTCGCAATCCAAGCCGAGCCGGCCGGAGCCGGCCAGCGCCACGCTGGAAACCGCTGCTGCCGATGAATAAGACCGTATTCGCCAGCCTGCTGCTGGCCCTGCCGTTGTCGCTGTCCGCCGCGCCGCAGACCTTGAACGTGCCGCTGCCGCCGCCAGTGCCGGGCAGTTCACCGGTGGCCCCGGCCACCACGGGTACGACGCCCGCTGCGTTCGCCCAGCTCGATGCCCAGCAGCAGCGCCAGCGCCGCGCCGACTACGCCGCATGGCGGGCATTGCCGGAGGGCGAGCGTGAGCGGATCCGTCAGGCCGCTGCGCGATTCAATGCGTTGCCGGCCGACCAGCAGCAGCGCCTGCGCCAGCAGTTCCAGGCGCAGGACCAGGCCTTCCGCGAAGGCTGGCGGCTGGGCCCGCAGCTGGGCCTGGAGTTCCCCAAGCTGCACGGCCTGTTCGGCTTCGTGCCGCCGGAACAGCGCGAGGCCGCGCTGGCCGTGCTGCGCCAGCTCAGCCCGGCGCAGCTGGCCCAACTGACCCTGGTGGCACAGCGCACGCCACCGCAGGAGCGCGACAAGGTCCGCGGCGCGTTCCTCGCGGTGCCGCCGGCCGAGCGCGATACCTGGCTCAAGCGCCAGGCTGGGCAGTAGAAAGAAAAGGGGACGGAGGGGATTAAGTCGTATTAGGCACAGTCGGGCTTGAAACGACTTAATCCCCTCCGTCCCCTTTTTCTGTTCGTAACGTGATCGCAACGCGTGATGCCGGGGCCTGCCGGAATCCAGCATTCACGCCATGTCATGGGAATGCGCGCGCTGCGCGCGTAAGATGGCGGCCCGCAACCCGGTGCCTGTGCCCTTCGCGCGCAACCGTAGTTCGCGTCAAGCACCTTATGTCTACTGCAACCTCCACGCCGCGCTTCAGCAAGGAAGTCGGCGCTACCGGTCTGCTCGCCCTGCCGCTTGTGCTCGGGCATGTGTCCACCGGTCTGATCTCCTTCGTCGACAACGTCATTGCCGGCCACCACGCCACGGCGACCCTGGCCGCGGTGACCATCGGCACCGCCCTGCTGTGGCTGCCGATGCTGATCCCGATCGGCACCCTGATCTCGCTCACCGCCTCGGTGTCGCAGCTGCATGGCGCCGGCCGCGAGCGCGAGATCGGCCCGCTGTTCCGCCAGGCACTGTGGCTGGCGCTGGGCCTGGGCCTGATCATGTTCACCTTCCTCACCGTGGTGCCGCCGCTGCTGCCTGCGTTCGGCATCGCACCGGACATCGTGCCGGGGGCCACCGCGTTCCTGCACGCGGTGCGCTGGGGCGGACCTGCGCTGACCCTGTACTTCTGCATGCGCTATCTCAGCGAGGGCATGCACTGGACGCTGCCGACCATGCTGCTCGGCTTCGGTGGCCTGCTGGTGCTGGCACCGATGGGCTACGTGCTGGCCAACGGCAAGCTCGGCTTCCCGGAAATGGGCGCCGAGGGCCTGGGCATCGCCTCGGCGGTGATGATGTGGCTGCAGGCGATCGCCTTCGCCACCTACCTGTGGTTCACCAAGCGCTTTGCCCACCTGCAGCTGTTCTCGCATTTCGAAGGACCGCGCTGGAAGGCGATCTGGGACCTGCTGCGCACCGGCCTGCCGATCGGCATCACCGTGCTGATGGAGGGCGGCCTGTTCATCGTCACCGCGCTGCTGATCGGCCGCCTTGGTGCCAATGAAGCGGCCGCGCACCAGATCGCGATCAACGTCGCCCAGCTGTGCTTCATGATCCCGATGGGCGTGGCCGAGGCCACCACCGTGCGCGTCGGCCATGCGGTCGGCCGTGGCGATGGCTTCGGCGTGCGGCGCGCGGCCTGGGCCGGCTACGCGATCATCATGGGTACGCAGACGTTGTCGGCAGCGGTGCTGCTGTTCGGCCATGACGCCATCGTCGGTGTCTACACCAACGACCTGGCGGTGGCCGGCCTGGCCTCCACCCTGCTGCTGTACGCGGCCACCTTCCAGTTCCCGGATGGCATCCAGGTGCTGTCGGCCGGCGCGCTGCGCGGGCTGAAGGACACCCGCGTGCCGATGTTCATCGCCATGTTCGCGTACTGGGGCCTGGGCATGCCGCTCGGCGCCGGGCTTGGCCTGGGCCTGGGCATGGGCCCGCAGGGCATGTGGATCGGCCTGATCGTCGGCCTGACCGCCGCCGCCATCCTGATGGGCTGGCGCCTGCGTCGCAGCAGCCTGCGCATCGGCCAATCGATGTTGTCCTGATCGTCCCGCCCGCCCTGCCGACCCATGGCGGGCGATCCCCTGACTTGTGTCCGATGCCGCATCACACGGCACCGGCTATGCTGGCACCACGGCAAGAAGCCATCCGGAGCGTTCCATGAATCAACCCGTGCCCCCGCTGCCCCCGGCGCGTCGCAACCCCGTCGCCAGTTTCTTCATCGGGCTGTGGGACGTCATGAACTTCACCCGCCGGTTGATCCTCAACCTGGTGTTCTTCGGCCTGCTGTTCCTGCTGCTGGTGATGTTCGTCATCGCCGCCGGCATGGGCGCCGGTGCCAGCAAATCGCTGCAGGACCGCACGACCCTGGTGATCGCGCCGGAAGGCCGCCTGGTCGAGCAGTTCAGCGCCGACCCGGTCAGCCGCGCGCTGGCCAAGGCGGTGGGCGACAACGGTGCCGAAGAGATCCAGCTGCGCGACCTGCTGCGGGTGATCGAGTCGGCCAAGGAAGACAAGAAGATCGAGCGCGTGGTGCTGGAGCTGGACAAGCTGCAGCCGTCGGGCTTCGCTTCGCTGCGTGAAGTGGCCGCGGCACTGCAGGACCTGCGTGCGTCCGGCAAGCAGCTGGTGGCCTACAGCGAGAGCATGGGCCAGTCGCAGTACCTGCTGGCCGCACAGGCCGACGAGGTCTACCTGGACCCGATGGGGTCGGTGGTGCTCGAGGGCCTGGGCCGCTATCGCCAGTACTTCCGCACCGGCCTGCAGGACAAGCTGGGTGTGGACGTGCACCTGTTCAAGGTGGGCGAGTACAAGTCCGCCGCCGAACCCTACGTGCTCGACGCCGCTTCGCCGGCCTCCAAGGAAGCCGACCTGTTCTGGATGAACGACGTGTGGCAGCGCTACCTGGGCGACATCGCCAAGGCCCGCCGCCTGGATCCGGCACAGCTGGCCGCCGGCATCGACACGCTGCCGGAAGGCATCGCCGCTGCCGGTGGTGACCTGGCCAAGTTCGCCCTGCAGCAGAAGCTGGTGACGTCGCTGAAGACCCGCGAGGAATTCGAGGATCTGATGATCGAGCGCGGCGTGGCTGACGACGATGCCGACGGTGGTTTCCGCAACATCGACTTCGGCTCCTACCTGGGCCAGCTCGATGCGCGCCGCAACCCGGTCGACAGCCGTCCGCAGGTGGCGGTGGTGGTGGCTGCCGGCGAAATCAGCGGTGGCGACCTGCCGGCCGGCCGCATCGGTGGCGAATCGACCTCGGCGCTGCTGCGTGCCGCGCGTGACGACGAGAACGTGAAGGCCGTGGTGCTGCGCGTGGACTCGCCGGGTGGTGAAGTGTTCGCCTCCGAGCAGATCCGCCGCGAAGTGGTGGCCCTGCAGGCCGCCGGCAAGCCGGTGGTGGTGTCGATGGGCGACCTGGCCGCCTCCGGTGGCTACTGGATCAGCATGAATGCCGACCGCATCTATGCCGATCCGTCGACCATCACCGGTTCGATCGGCATCTTCGGCATGGTGCCGAACTTCAGCCGCGCGCTGGACAAGATCGGCGTGCACACCGACGGTGTCGGCACCACCCGTTTCGCCGGTGCGTTCGATGTCACCCGCCCGATGGATCCGGCCGTGGGCCAGGTCATCCAGTCGGTGATCAACAAGGGTTACGCCGACTTCACCGGCCGCGTCGCCGACGCCCGCAAGAAGCCGGTCGAGGCCGTCGACGAAGTGGCCCGTGGACGCGTGTGGAGCGGTGCGCAGGCCAAGGAACGTGGCCTGGTCGATGCCTTCGGTGGCCTGAAGGATGCGGTGGCCGATGCCGCCAGCCGCGCCAAGCTGGGCAAGGCTGACGCCTACCGCGTGCGTTACATCGAGAAGGCGGCAACGCCGTTTGCGCAGTTCGTCAGCGGTTTCGCCGGCAGCCGTGCAGGTGCCTGGATGCTGTCCGACTCGGGCATGGCGCGGATGGTGCTGTCGCGCACGATGCCCGAAGTGGATACGCAGCTGCGCTTTGTCGAGAACGCGGCCCGCGAGAAGGGCAACGGCACGCCGGTGAAGGCGCTGGCGTACTGCTTCTGCGGGTTCTGATCGGAAGCCATCCACGCACGGCGTGGATCTACTGGAAGCGCCCGGCCTCGGCCGGGCGTTTTCGTCTGCGGGGTTACTGCGTCGCGTCGGCCTCGGCCTTGCGCTCACGCGCGGCGGCATCGTCCACGGTCTTCTGCACGCCCTTGGCGCGGTCCAGCGGTTCGTTGATTGCGCGCGACATCGCCCGGGGCACCGGTGGCTTTTCCGGGTTCGGCGCCGGTGGGCGCTGGCAGCCCGCCAGCAGCGCGGTGGCCAGCAGGGACGTGGACAGGATCAGGATGCGCATGGTGGCACTCCGTGATGGGCGTGCGGGCAGTGTCGCATCCTCGGCAGGGGGCGGCCGTGAGCGCGTATCCTTGCCGCATCGAAACACAGCGGGCGCAGCCCGGGAGAACACATGACCCAGCAACGGTGGCGCCTGGACGGCCAGACCGCCCTGATCACCGGCGCCAGCGCCGGCATCGGCCTGGCCATCGCGCATGAACTGGCTGGCTTCGGCGCCGATCTGATGATCGTCGGCCGTGATATCGACATGCTGGAGACCGCGCGCGACGAACTGCTGGACGTGTATCCGCAGATGCAGGTACATGCGCTGGCCGCCGATGTCTCAGACGACGAGGACCGCCGCCAGATCCTGGACTGGGTGGAGGATCATAGTGATGGCCTGCACATCCTGGTCAACAACGCCGGCGGCAATGTCACCAAGGCGGCCACGGAGTATTCCGAGGACGAATGGCGGAAGATCTTCGAGACCAACCTGTTCTCGGCCTTCGAGCTGTCGCGCTATGCACATCCGTTGCTGGCACGCCACGCGTCGTCATCCATCGTCAACGTTGGCAGCGTGTCCGGCCTGACCCATGTGCGCAGCGGCGTGGTCTACGGCATGACCAAGGCGGCGATGCATCAGATGACCCGCAACCTGGCCGTCGAGTGGGCCGAGGATGGCATCCGGGTCAACGCGGTGGCGCCGTGGTACATCCGCACGCGGCGCACGTCCGGTCCGTTGGCGGACCCGGACTACTACGAGGAAGTGATCAACCGCACGCCGATGCGTCGTATCGGCGAGCCGGAGGAAGTGGCCGCAGCCGTGGGCTTCCTGTGCCTGCCGGCGGCCAGCTATGTGACCGGCGAGTGCATCGCGGTGGACGGCGGTTTCCTGCGCTACGGGTTCTGATCTTTCAGCAGGTAGTGCTGGCCGCTGGCCGGCAACTGCACTCATCTGAAGATCCTGTGGTTGCCGGCCAGCGGCCGGCACTACCGGGTGGCCGTTACCCCGGTACCGGGCAGTTGCTGGCCTCCAGCACACCCTGCAGCCGCTCGCGTTCACCGCGCGCGGTATCGCGGTTCTCCGGCGCGGCGAAGCGCTCACGGCCGCGGGCATCGCGGAAGCGCTGCTGCCAACCACCGCAGCGCTGCGCTTCGGGAAGCGCTTCGCAGTGGTCGCGCACCACTTCACAGCTGGCGGCATTCACCGGCGTCACTCCGCCAAGGCCCTGTACCGTCATCAGCTCGCAGCGGCCGGGCGCGGCTTCGTACTCGTACAGGTAGCCGCCGCCCTGGCTGTCGGTGCACTGGAAGATCGGAGGAAGCGGCGGCTTCGGTGGGCCGTCACCTGCCGCGGCGCGGGCCTCGGCATCGCGGCGCAGCGTCGCGCTGTCGAGGATCTGGTCGTCTCCTGCGTGTTCGACCATGCCTGCTTCCATGATCGTGCGTCCTTCGTCCGCGCGTCGTGGTTTTGCTGGGGCCGCAGGGGCAACAGCCGGTCCGGCCGGCACCGGCGCGGGTGTTTCAACGGGCGCGGATGCAGGTTCGGCGGCTACAGGCGCAGCGGCGGCCGCCTGCGAGTTGGCCGGGTCGGGGATGCGCAGCACCTGCTGCTTGCTGCCGGTGGCGCACGGCGTGCGCTGCAGGGTAGGGACGTCACTGCTGCTGGAGGTACAGCGGTAGATCACGCCCTCTTCGGCCAACGCGCTTCCGGGCAGCAGCACCAGGAGCAGCCAGATCACTCGGTTCATGCGCACAGCGTACAGGCTGCGACGGCGTGCTGCGCTCAGCGTTCGCAATCGCGCGACAGGCGCGCATCGATACCGCGCTGTTCGTTGCTGATGGCGGTGCGTTCACTCTGCAGCGCGCTGTTGTAACGGCGATCCAGCTCCCAGCGGCGGTCACTCAGCCGTGCGCAGACTTCCTGTGGTGGCAACGCATGGCAGCTGTCGCGGACCAGCACGCTGCCGGCCGGCACCTGCACGTCCATGCCGATCGAGGGGCGGCGATAACCCGTGCCTTCGCCGATCGGCGTGCCGATGGCCGGGCGTGGTCCGGGATAGGCTGGACCACGATGGCCGTGCGGCAGCCAGACACTGGTCCACAGCGGCACCCAGCGTGGATTGCCTTCGTTGTTGTCGCTGGTATAGCGCCGTCCGTCCTCGCTCACGCACTCGTACATCGGCTGCGGCGGCTGGATGTAGACGTGGCGGACTTCGCGCTCGCGGATGACCGGGGTTTCGCTGGGCGGCGGAGGCGTGGCATCACTGCGCACCACCCGTGGAGCGGGATCGCGCGGGCGCTGCAGGTCGCGCACCTGCTGGCGGCCGCTGTTGCACGGCCTGTCCTGCAGGGCGACGGCACCGTTGCTGGCAACGCAGCGGTAGACACGCACGTCCTCGGCCGCGGGTGCCGTCCACGGCAGCAGCAGGCACAGGCTCAAGGTGGCGCGCAGCAGGGTCATGGCGGCAGGGTGCGTGATTGTCCGCAGCAGCGCAATCGCCGGCTCAGGAGCGCAGCACGTTGCCGCTGAGCGCGTCGCGGATCGGGGTGGGCTGGGCCAGGCCGCCGGTCTGCCCATCGAGGATGCCGTCGAGCAGGCGCAGCAGGCGCGGGTCCAGTTCTTCGCGGCTGCGCGCTGGTGGTTCGCCGGCCAGGTTGGCACTGGTGGAGACCAGCGGGCCACCCCAGGCGCGGCAGAGTTCGGCCACCAGCGGGTGCGCGCTGATGCGCACCGCGATACCGCTGTGTTCGCCGGTGACCCAGGGCTGCGCGCGCGGGCCGGCAGGCAGGATCCAGGTGTTGGCACCGGGCCAGCTGGCCAGCACCGCGCGCTGGCGGGCGTCGGGCAGCGCCTGCAGCCGCACCCAGCCTTCCAGCTGCGCCAGTTCGGCCGCGACCAGGATCATGCCTTTCTCGATCGGGCGCTGCTTCAGCCGCAGCACCATGTGCACCGCAGCTTCGTGCGAGGGATCACAGCCCAGGCCCCAGACCGCTTCGGTCGGGTAGGCGATCACGCCGCCCGCGCGGAGCGTGGCGACAGCAGAGTCCAGGGTGAGTTCTTTCATGGCGGCGACCGGCCCGGCGTGGGCCTTCATTATCCCCCTGCCGCGTGCAGAAGGGGTGGACCCTGGCACCCGGTAGTGCCGGCCGCTGGCCGGCATCAGCGGTAGGTACAGACTGCTTATGGTGGGTGCGGACCGTTGGTCCGCACACCTTGACCCTCATCCACGCATGGCGTGGATCTACTTCTTTGCAGCGGCCTTCTTCGCCGGGGCTTTCTTCGCAGCAGCCTTCTTCACCGCTTTCTTTGCCGGGGCCTTCTTGGCAGGCGCTTTCTTCGCAGCGGCCTTCTTCGGCGCCGCTTCCTTCTTCACCGCCGCCTTCTTTGCCGGGGCCTTCTTCGCGGCAGCCTTCTTGGCGCCGAAGCCCTTGCGCACCGGCTTGCCGGTTTCTTCCATCAGCTGCTGCACTTCGGCCAGGGTCAGCGAGGCCGGTTCGCGATCCTTGGGGATCTTGCCGTTCATCTTGCCGTCGCTGATATACGGGCCGAAACGGCCGTTCAGCACCTGGATGTCGCTGCCCTCGAACTCCTTGATGATCCGGTTGCGCGCGATCTCTTCCTTCTCTTCGATCAGGAACACGGCGCGGGCCAGGTCGATGGTGTACGGGTCGTCTTCCTTCTTCAGCGAGGCATAGGTGCTGCCGCGCTTGGCGAACGGGCCGAAACGGCCGATGCCGACGCTGACCGGCTCGCCCTTGTCCTCACCCAGCGTGCGCGGCATCAGGAACAGTTCCAGCGCGTCTTCCAGGGAGATGGTGTGCATCGACTGGCCGGGGCGCAGCGAGGCGAACTTCGGCTTCTCCTCGGCGTCCTCGGCGGTGCTGCCGATGGCCGCATAGGGCCCGAAGCGGCCCAGGCGCACGCTGACCGGCTTGCCGGTCTTCGGGTCGGTGCCGAGCTCGCGCGCGCCACTGGCCTCGGCACGGTCGACCGATTCCTTCTTGTCTTCCACCAGCTCCTTGAACGGCTCCCAGAAGCGGGCCATCAGCGGGATCCACTCTTCTTCGCCACGCGAGACGGCGTCGAGCTCGTCTTCCAGCTTGGCGGTGAAGTCGTAGTCCACGTACCGGGTGAAGTGGCTGGACAGGAACTTGGACACCGCGCGGCCCACATCGGATGGGCGGAAGCTGCGGCCTTCCATTTCCACGTACTTGCGGAACAGCAGGGTCTGGATGATCGAGGCGTAGGTCGAGGGACGGCCGATGCCGTACTCTTCCAGCGCCTTCACCAGCGCCGCTTCGGTGTAGCGCGGCGGCGGCTGGGTGAAATGCTGTTCGGCCTGGATGCGTTCCAGCGGCACGCGGTCGCCGGGCTTCATCGCCGGCAGCTTGCGGCCTTCGTCCTCGTCTTCGGCGCTCTTGTTGTCCTTGCCTTCTTCGTACACGGCCAGGAAGCCGGGCACCACCACGGTGGTGCCGCTGGCGCGGAACACGTGTTCGCTGCCGGCGGACAGATCGACGCTGACGGTGTTGAGGGTGGCCGGAATCATCTGGCAGGCCACCGCACGCTTCCAGATCAGCTCGTACAGCTTGCGCTCGTCATCGGTCAGGTAGCGCGCCACCTGCGCAGGCGTGCGCAGCGCCGAGGTCGGGCGCACCGCTTCGTGCGCTTCCTGGGCGTTCTTCGACTTGGTCTGGTAGGTGTTCGGCTGGTCCGGCAGCGAGGCGATGCCGTAGTCGCGGGCGATCACGTCGCGGATCTCGGCCAGCGCGTCCTGCGACAGGTTCACCGAGTCGGTACGCATGTACGAGATCAGGCCGACGGTGCCTTCGTCACCGATCGCCACGCCTTCATACAGCTTCTGCGCCACCTGCATGGTCTTGCGGGTGGTGAAGCCGAGCTTGCGCGAGGCTTCCTGCTGCAGGGTGGAGGTGGTGAACGGCGGCGCCGGGCGGCGCTTGCGCTCCTTGCTGGCCACATCGGTGACATGCAGCGAGCCCTGCGCGGCCTGCTGGATGCGCAGGCGGGCCGCCTCGGCGGTGTCGCCGTCGGTGATGGTGAACTGTTCGAACTTCTGCCCGTCCAGCTTGATCAGCTTGGCGTTGAAGTGCTGCGACGGGTGCGCGCACTCGGCGGCGATCGACCAGTATTCGCGGGCGATGAAGGCTTCGATCTCTTCCTCGCGCTCGACGATCATGCGCAGCGCCGGGCTCTGCACGCGGCCGGCGGACAGGCCGCGCTGGACCTTGCGCCACAGCACCGGCGACAGGTTGAAACCGACCAGGTAATCCAGCGCGCGGCGCGCCTGCTGGGCGTCGACCAGGTCGCTGGCGATCGCGCGCGGCTGGCTGATCGCTTCCTTGATGGCGCGCGGGGTGATCTCGGTGAACACCACGCGCTGCATCGGCTTGTCCTTGACCAGCCCGCGTTCCTTCAGGATCTCGGCGATGTGCCAGCTGATCGCTTCACCCTCGCGATCCGGGTCGGTCGCCAGCAGGATGTCGTCGGCGCCCTTGGCGGCCTTGGCGATCGCATCGACATGCTTTTCGTTCTTGTCGATCACGTCGTAGTGCATGGCGAACCCGTTGTCAGGGTCGACTGCGCCTTCCTTCGGGATCAGGTCGCGCACGTGCCCATACGAGGCCAGGACCGTGTAGTCCTTGCCGAGGTATTTGTTGATCGTCTTGGCCTTGGCCGGCGATTCGACGATGAGCAGGTGCTTGGGCATGTCAGGAAAGGTCTGTGGGCGGACCGGGGGAGAGGGGCCGCTAGGGTGGAGCAAACGGCCGCATTAGTGAAGCGGCCACGGGCAAATCCATAAACTGAACGCCCGGTAATGTGCCGGGCGTTCAGGTTTCACCTTATTAGAGGAATCACGCCCGGCCAGCCCATGTCAAGCAGCCAGGCGTGAGGATGGCCGTTCATGAGGCCATCTTGGCGATGAAGCCAACCGCGAACACCATGAGCGCCAGGCCCACCAGCGACAGCAGGCCGGTCAGTACGAGCACCAGCACGGTCACCGTGCCCAGCTCCCGGCGCTGCAGCTGCGGCTGGTCGGTGTAGGCCCAGCGGTCGACCACCAGGGTGTCGCAGATCATGTCGTGCAGGCCCTGCTTGCGCTCGGTGAAGGCGGCCATCAGGAAACCGATGCCGAGGGTGAAGGTGCTGAGCACCGCGGCCCAGTAGCGACCAAATGCGCGGGCCTTGGTCAGGCGCTCGCCATTGCTGCGCACGACCTTGATGCCGACCGCCATCTTGCCCAGCGTGGCACCGCCCTGCGAGGCATGGAACCAGGTGTAGTACGCCATGCCGATGGCCAGGTTGATCAGGGCACTGGCCAGCTGGGCCACGATTTCGATGGCCGATTCGCCGCTGCCCACCGCACCCATGCTGGCACCAAGCGCCACACCGAGGATGGCGCCGATGATGCCGCCGGGGATGGCCAGCACGAAGTAGTCGATCATGTAGGCCGCCACGCGCTTCCAGAAGCCCGCGTAGACCACTTCGCCGCCCATCACCGGCTGGGCATGGCCGCCGCCGCCGAGCGCCGCAGGGGCGCTGTAGGGCGAACTGCTGAGGGCGCCGGTGCCAGGCAGTGGCGCCGTACCGTTGTCGATGGCGGCATAGTCGCCACGCAGGTCGAAGCCGCCACTGCCGGTGGCCGTGCTGGCGTCGGCCAGTGTCTGCAGTCCCAGTTCGTCGACCACCTGGCGCAGCGCAGCCCACTGCGCCATGCCCTCGCGCCAGACCAGGGTGTCCAGGTTCAGCTGGCCGCGCTGGAAGCGCTGGCGGATCTCCTGGACCGGCAGCGGGCCCTGGCGTTGCTGTCCTTCGGCGTAGTACCACTCAGTCATTGCATGTTCCCTGTTGAATCATCCTTGGAGGTGCTGGCGTGCGCGTGGTTCAGCCGCGGCACGTCGGCGGCAGGTACTTGTCGTTGCTTTCGCCACTGCATTCCCAGCGGCCGCTGTCGCGATCGTATTCCAGCCACAGCAGGTCGCCATCGAGGCTCTTGCCGGGCAACGCCAGGGTGGCTTCGATGCCGCAGTGGCCATTGTTGAAGCGACCGATGTTCACCGCCGACAGCCCTGCATGGGCGAAGTCACCCGGGGCCGGGAAGCCGGCGTCGTTGGCACCGGGGCAACGGCCTTCGTCATCGGCGAAATGCTGCACCTGGTCCTTCAACGGCTGCAGCGCGGTCACTGCGCCGGCGACCTTGGCGCGCACGGTGTAGTCGTTGTAGGCGGGCAGCGCGATGGCGGCCAGGATGGCCACGATCGGGACCAGCACCAGCAGCAGGCCGCCGCCGATGATGGCGGTCAGGGCGCAGCCGGACAGCTTTTTCTTCGGCGCCGGCAGGGCGGTGGCCGATGCACTGGTGGTGTAGGGCGTGGACGGCGGCAGTACCGGCGGTTGCGGCGGAGGCGGTGCCACCGGTTCCGGATCGGGCTCGGGTTCCACCGGCGGTGCGGCAGCGTCCAGCGCCGGCACGATCAGGCCGAGTTCGTCGACCACGGTGCGCAACGGCTGCCATTGCGGCAGGCCGTCGCGCCAGACCAGAGTGTCCAGGGAGATCTGGTTGTTGCGGAACAACTCGACCAACTGTTCCGCCGGCAGCGGACCCTGCTGCCGGTTGCCTTCTGCATGGAACCACTCGCTCACGGGGACGCTCCTGAATGCGCTATGCCCCCAAGTGTACGGTCAGTGCAGGGGTTCTGGCTCGTCCATGAACATCTGCGTCTCCATCCAGGCGTACGCCGCCTCGGAGCCGGGCTGGTTGAACAGCACCATCAGCACGACCCACTTCAGGTCGTCCAGGTCCAGTTCGTCCTGGTCCAGGGCCATGGCCCGGTCCAGCACCAGCTCGCGCTGGTCGGCGTCGAGGATGCCGTGCTGTTCCAGGTACAGCAGGAAACCACGGCATTCCACGTCCAGCTTGTCCAGTTCGGGGCCGTGGTAGACGCGCACGGGGCCATCGACCCGTGCCTGGGCCACGCTCGGCCGCTGCGCGGCCAGGGCATCGAGCCAGTCGAATGCCTTGTTGATCTCGGTTGGGCTGAAACCGGCCTGGATCAGGCCGTTCTGGAGCGAATCGCGGTCACGGATCAGGTCCGCATCTTCGCTGAAATAGTGTTCAAACAGGTACAGCAGTACGTCCAGGATGCTCTCTTTCATTGCCCCTCGGCCTGCGTCGCGCGACGCTGTGGAGGTGAAGAAACTAGGGAGTTCGACAGTAGCGGCCGTGTACGCACACCACGATTCCCGCCAGTTCCATGGCCAGCAGCATGGAGGACACCTGGGGCGCCGTCAATCCACAGCGCGTGATCAGTGAATCCATACCGCTTGGGTTGTGGTCCAGGGCCCGCCACAAGCTCTGGTAGTCAGGGTCGTCGGCCCAGCGCGCCGGCAGGAGTGCCGGCGGTGCCTGTTCAGTGGGGGTGGCGAGCCGTGATTGCAAGCCCGGCAGCTGCTGGCGAAGGGCGGGCGCCAGCAGTCCAAGGACCTCCTCCGGGCGCTCGACCAGTGCGGCACCCTCGCGGATCAACCGGTGGCAGCCCGCGGCGCGTGGGTTGAGTACCGAACCGGGCAGGGCACAGACCTCGCGGCCGGCCTCGGCGGCCAGGCGTGCGGTGATCAATGCGCCGGAGCGCTGGGCGGCCTCGACCACCACCGTCGCCAGCGCCAGCCCGGCCACCAGGCGGTTGCGGGCTGGAAAGTGACCGGGGCGTGCCGGCGTGCCCGGCAGGTACTCGCTGAGCACCGCGCCTTCGGCGGCGATGCGGGCCTGCAGCCGGGCATGGTTGTCCGGGTAGGTCCGGTCCGGGCCGGTGCCGATCACCGCCACGGTGCAGCCCCCGGCGTCCAACGTGGCCTGGTGGGCGGCCGCGTCGATGCCTGCCGCCAGGCCGCTGGTCACCGCCAGCCCGGCTTCGACGAAGCAGCCGGCAAACCGGGCGGCCAGGGCGCGTCCGCCCGGCGTCGGCGAGCGGCTGCCGACCAGCGCCACCGACGGGCGCCAGGCCAGGCTGGGGTCGCCGGCGATGAACAGCGCCAGGGGTGGGTTGGGGACATCCAGCAGGGGCGGGGGGAATGCCGGATCGGTGAAGGCCAGCAGGTGCTGGTTGTCGTCTTCCAGCCAGCGCCGTGCCGCGGCCCAGGCCCGGGTGTCCGGGCGTTCCAGCGCGGCGCACTGCTCAGGCGTGCAGCCGTGCGCACGCCAGTTCGCGGCGCCCTGCGCGATCGCAATCTCCGCGCTGCCTGCGGCCTGCAGCAGGGCCCGCCGTGGCGCCAGCGCGCCGCCTGCCATCAACAGGCGCAGCAGCGCCTCGTCAGCTTGGTTGGTCATCCCCCCACTATCGAGCGCATACAACAAAGGCGCCCTAGGGCGCCTTCGCATGTGGCTGTCAGGTTTTGCCGGAGGTGCCTGCCGGCCAGCGGCCGGCACTACCTGCAGTGGCCGGGCACCCCGGGACTGGTTACTTCGCGTCCGGGTGCAGTGCGTTGAACCCCACACGTACCGGCTTCACGCCCTGCATCACCAGCGCGTAGCTGACGTTGTCGAAGGTACGGAACACCATGGCGTGCGCGGCGTATTCGTCCGGCAGCGAAACCCGGCCGGCGCCGGTGCTGAGCGAATCGTCCATGCGCGACGAGGTGGGGTACTTCATGCGGTGCGCCACGTGGCGGCCCGGGCGCCACAGCGAGAACACGGTGCCGTTGTCCACGCCCTGGGCGCGACCTGCGGAAATCGCGATCACATCGCGCGGGCCAGCGGCGGTGAACATGTCGGTGACGGCCAGCACGCGCACATCGACGCCCTCGACACCGGCGGCCGGGACATGGGGGACGAACTGCAGGTCGTACGGCTTGGCCTCGACCGGGACCAGGCGGTCGCCGGCACGCACCTCGCGGCCGCCTTCGTTCTTGTCCAGCACCAGGGTGGACGCCTCGACCTTGCCGCCGGCGACATGGGTGATGGTGCCGGTGGCGACCTGGGCCAGCTCATAGCCGAGTATGCCGCGGCGGTGGTTGGGGGCGTTGTAGGCCCGCCACAGGTTGCCGCTGCCGGGGGTGACGTCGCCGTTGGCGGTCAGGTCCTCGGTCGGCTTGGGCTGGGCGTAGCGCACGGTCGGGCGGACCACGGCCCAGCGCTGGCCCAGCTGGGCGTCGGCCAGGCGCACGTAGACCGCACTGCCGCTGGTGACGCGCAGGCGTTCTTCTTCCAGGCCGGCCACGTAGGGTAGCTGCTCGATGCTGTCGACCACGCTCAGCTGCTTCAGGAACGGCTCGACCTGGGCCAGCGGAATGGCATCGATCGGGGCTTCCTGGCGCGGGCCGGGCTTGGCAGCGACGGTTACCCGGTCCAGATAGGCCAGGCTGAGCACGTCACCGGGATAGATCAGGTGCGGATTGGCGATCTGCGGATTGGCCTGCCAGATCTCCGGCCACAGCCACGGCTTCTGCAGGAAACGTGCGGCGATATCCCACAACGTATCCCCTTTTCGGACCACATAGGTGTCCGGGTGCCCGCCATTCACTTCCACGGCGGTAGCATAGGCAGCCACGGTCAGCATCGCCGCGGCGACGACCGTACGAAAACGAAGCAACATAGGTGTGAAGCCCTGATTCCCCAACAGGTCCGCGCACTATAGTCCAGAAACCGGGGCGCAAGGCAAGCGTTGGAGCTAGAATCTGCGACGTATGCCGGCGTGCCGGCCCCCTATCCGGAAACAGCCATGGCCCTTCTCCCCATTCTCGAGTTCCCCGATCCGCGCCTGCGTACCAAGGCTGCGTTGATCGAAGCCGCCGAAGTCACCACGCCGGCCTTCCAGGAACTGATCGACAACATGTTCCTGACCATGTACGACGCCCCGGGCATCGGCCTGGCCGCCACCCAGGTGGACGTGCACAAGCGCTTCATGGTCATCGACGTCAGCGAAGAAAAGAATGAACCGCATGTGTTCATCAACCCGGAAATCGTCGCCAAGGACGGAGGCCGGGTGTACCAGGAGGGCTGCCTGTCGGTTCCGGGCATCTTCGCCGACGTGACCCGCGCCGATACCATCACCGTGAAGTACCTGGACCGCAACGGCCAGGAACAGCAGCTGGAAGCCGGCGAAGTGCTGGCCACCTGCATCCAGCACGAGATGGATCACCTGGACGGCAAGCTGTTCATCGACTATCTGTCGCCGCTCAAGCGCGAGATGGTGCGCAAGAAGCTGGCCAAGCAGCGCAAGCACGTGGCGTGATCGCCAATCCGGGCCGCCCTTCGGGTGGCCCGTGCCTGCGCGACGCGCGCGGGCTGTACGGCGCCGGCCGACGGCGCCGTTTTCTTTCCTGCACGAATCCATCCTGCAAGTGGGGTAGCCATGAGGATTGTCTTTGCCGGTACGCCGGAATTCGCGGTGTCGTCGCTGCGCGCGGCTGCGCGCCACCATGAGGTCGTGGCCGTCTACACCCAGCCTGATCGTCCGGCCGGCCGTGGCCGTGGCCTGGCGCCGTCGCCGGTCAAGCTTGAAGCCGTGGCCCGTGGCATTCCGGTCTACCAGCCCGAATCGCTGAAGGATGAAGCCGCCCAGCAGCAGCTGCGCGACCTGCAGCCGGACCTGATGGTGGTGGTGGCCTATGGCCTTATCCTGCCCAAGGCGGTGCTGGCCATTCCGACCCACGGTTGCTGGAACGTGCATGCCTCGCTGCTGCCGCGCTGGCGCGGTGCCGCGCCGATCCAGCGCGCGATCCAGGCCGGCGATGCGAAGACCGGCGTCTGCCTGATGCAGATGGAGGCCGGCCTGGATACCGGCCCGGTGCTGCTGCACCAGGAGCTGCCGATCGCGGCCACCGATACCGGTGGCCAGCTGCATGACAAGCTGGCGGAACTGGGCGCGCAGGTGCTGTCCGACGGCCTGGGCCTGCTGCGGGCCGGCATCAAGCCGATCGCGCGGCCGCAGCCGGAGCAGGGCGTGACCTACGCGCACAAGCTGGACAAGGCCGAGGCCCGTCTGGACTGGGCGCTGGATGCAGGGGCGCTGGCACGCACCGTGCGCGCCTTCAATCCGTGGCCGATCGCCGAGGCGACGCTGGCTGGCGAGCGGGTGCGCATCCATGGCGCGGTGGCGCTGGATGAGGCCCACGGCCAGGCGCCGGGCACGGTGCTGGCGGCCAGCCGCGATGGCATCGACATCGCCTGTGGCCAGGGCGCCCTGCGCCTGCGTGTGCTGCAGCGGGAAGGTGGCAAGGCGATTACTGCGGCCGACTACCTCAACGCCCGCCGCGATCTGCGCGTGGGGGCATAAGCGGTGTCGAAGCAGAACGATTTCTCCGTCGCCAAGGCGGCGCCGGGCGCGGCCACGCGCATGCTGGCCGCACGTGTGCTGGCACAGGTGTTCACCCGTGGCCGTTCGCTGAAGGCCGAACTGGCCTGGGCGCTGCCGAAGCTGGCCGACAGCCGCGACCGCGCGCTGCTGGAAGCCCTGTGTTTCGCCGTCCTGCGCCGCCGCAGCACCTATGACGCGGCGCTGCAGTCGTGGATGCAGAAGCCGCTGTCGGCGCGTGATGCCGATCTGCGCACGCTGCTGATGGTCGGGTTCGCCCAGCTGGACGTGCTGGAGCTGCCGGCGCACGCGGCGCTGTCGGCCACCGTCGATGCCGCGCGTGCACTGGGCCGTGAGCGCCAGGCGGGCCTGGTCAATGCGATCCTGCGCCGCGCGCAGCGCGAAGGTTTCCCGGAGCAGCCAGCGCGCGATGCCTTCCCGGAATGGCTGGCCGATGCGGTGGAACGCGATTGGCCGGCACAGGCCGACGCGATCTTCAGCGCCAGCCTGCAACCGGCGCCACTGTGGCTGCGCGCCAACCGCCAGCAGGGCGGTCGTGACAAGGCACTGGCCGCGCTGGCCGAAGCCGGCATTGCCGCAGAAGCCAGTCCGCTCAGTGCCGACGCGTTGCGCCTGGCCTCTCCGGTTGCCGTGAATCAGCTGCCCGGCTTCGCCGAGGGCGCGATCTCGGTGCAGGACCTGTCGGCGCAGTGTGCCGCCGATGCGCTGGCCCCGGTGGCCGGTGCCCGCGTGCTGGACGCTTGTGCGGCACCCGGCGGCAAGTCGGCGCATCTGCTCGAGCGCGACCCCAGCCTGCGCCTGCTGGCGCTGGATATCGACGCGCGCCGCCTGGCCCGTGCACGCGATACCTACACCCGTACCGGCGTGGGCGAGCATGCGCAGACCCTGGCGGCAGATGCCAGTGATCCGGGCGCCTGGTGGGATGGCGTGCCGTTCGACGCGATCCTGCTTGATGCGCCGTGCTCGGCGACCGGCGTGATCCGCCGCCAGCCGGATGTGATGTTCCACCGTCGCGCCGAAGACATCGATGCACTGGTCGGCGTGCAGGCGCGCCTGCTGGAAGCCTGCTGGTCGATGCTGCGCCCGGGCGGCGTTCTGTTGTATGCCACCTGTTCGATCCTGCGCGCCGAGAACATCGATCAGGTGCGCGCGTTCCTGAAGTGGCATCCGGATGCCGTGGCGCAGCCGCTGGGCGATGCATTCGGCGTGGATTGCGAAGGGCTGGCGCGCCAGCGGCTGCCGGGTGAAAACGATGCTGACGGTTTCTTCTACGCGCGTCTGTTAAAAGCAGCCTGACCCCCGCTGCCGTTTCGAGTCCCATGCTGAAAGCCCACGCGTCGCGCCAGACGTGGTTGTTGGTGGTGATGGCCCTGCTGGTGCTGGGGGCCGGCCTGGGCCTCCGTGATCCGTGGCCCTCGGACGAGCCACGTTTCGCGCTGGTGGCCAAGCAGATGGTCGACAGTGGCTACTGGTTGTTCCCGCATCGCGGCCCCGAGCTGTATTCGGACAAGCCGCCGATGCTGATGTGGTTGCAGGCGGCGATGTACAGCCTGGTCGGCCACTGGCGGGTGGCGTTCCTGCTGCCCTCGCTGCTGGCCGCGCTGGGCACGCTGTGGTGCGTGGTCGATCTCGGCCGCCGCCTGTGGACGCGGCAGGTGGGGCTGTACGCGGGCTGGGCACTGCTGTTCGCGCTGCACTTCACCTTCCAGGCGAAGAAGGCGCAGATCGATCCGCTGGTGGTGCTGTTCATCACCCTGGCCAACTACGGCCTGCTGCGCCATCTGCTGCTGGGTCCGGCCTGGCGCTGGTGGTGGCTGGGCTGGTTCTTTGCCGGCATCGGTGTGATCACCAAGGGCGTAGGCGTGCTGGCGCTGATGATGATCGCACCGGCGGCAGTCGCATCCGTGCTGCACTGTCCGCGGGTACGCCTGCACGTGCGCGACCTGCGTTTCTGGCTGGCACCGCTGGCCTTCCTGCTGGCGGTGTCGTTGTGGCTGGCGCCGATGCTGCTGGCAGGCTTCGCCACCGGTTCGGAGCCGTACCGCGCCTACATGGATGACATCCTGTTCCGGCAGACCGCGCGGCGCTATACGCAGTCCTGGGACCATCACCAGCCGTGGTGGTACTTCCTGGCGATCATGCCGTCGATGTGGATTCCCGCGTTCCTGCTGCTGCCCTGGGCGCTTCCGGCCTGGTTCCGGCGGCTGCGCCGGCGCGATGCACGCTACCTGCTGCCGTTGGCCTGGTGGCTGCTGGTCGTGCTGTTCTTCTCCCTTCCGCACGGCAAGCGCGACGTCTACATCCTGCCGGCATTGCCGATGTTCTGCCTGGCGTTGGCGCCGTTGCTGCCCGGGCTGCTGAGGCGACGCGATGTGCAGCGCGTGCTGGGCGCATTCACCGCGTTGCTGGCACTGGCGCTGGGGCTGGTGGGTGCGCTGGCGCTGCTGGGTGATCCGGATTTCGAAGTGCGCCTTACCCATGGCCGCGGGTTGCTTCCCGGTGCCACCGATGCGCTGGCCTGGGCGGCGCTGGCGATGGCGGTCTGGTCGGCCTTGAGCCTGTGGGTGTGCGGGCGCCAGCGTCGGCACGTTGCCCTGGTCTCTACCCTGGCAGGAGTCTGGGTGCTGTACAGCCTGGTCGGTTATCCGGTGTTGAACGACTCCAGCTCGGCCCGTGGCCTGATGCGTGAAGTGAGTGCACGCATCGGCCCGCAGGCCGAGCTGGGACTGGTGGCATGGAAAGAGCAGAACCTGCTGATGGCCGATCGCCCGGCGGCCACCTTTGGATTCGAAGCACGTTGGCATCAACAGCTGCAGGCGGCCGTGCGCTGGCAGCGGCTGGTTCCGCAGCAACGCTGGCTGCTGGTGAACGAGGATGCGATGCAGGCCTGCATCGATCGTGCGCGGGCCGAGATGGCGGGCATTTCCAATCGTCGCCGCTGGTGGCTGGTGCCTGCCGATGCGGTCGCCGGCGACTGCCGGCCGTCAGCGGCGGAACTCGAGCACGAGCGCCGCCTGCAGGGGCCCGGCATCACCGATTGAGCGTTCGGGGAGCGTGGCTCAGGTGCTGGCCAGGGCGGCGTGGTAGCTGGCCAGCGTGGCGTCGGCGAATGTCTGCAGGCCGAACTCCCGCTGTGCATGGCGGCGTGCTGCGCGGCCCTGTTCCGGCAGCGCATCGCGCTGTGCGTACAGCGCCTGTACCTGGGCGGCGATGGCGTCGATGTCGCGTGTGGCAACCACCCAGCCATCGACGCCTTGTTCGATGTTCTCCGGCAGGCCTGCGTAGTCGCTGACCAGCATCGGCTTGGCGCTGGCCATCATCTCGCGGCAGGCGAAGGAGATCGTCTCGACGTCATGGGACAGTACGAAGCCAGCATCGCCAGCCGCGATCAGGACACGGGTATCGGCCAGCAGGCCGGTGAAGTGCACCTGCGCGGCCACCTTGCCCAGCGCCTGCACCTGTTCGCGCTGCTGCGCGCTGGGCAGGTGGCCGGCCACGGCCATGTGCACATGCGGACGCACCGCATCGGGCAGCCGTGCGATGGCCCGGGCCAGGTCGATCCAGCCCTTGTAATCGTCGGTGCCGGCGTTGCTGACCAGCACCAGCGCCTGTGGATCCTGCGTCCACTGCTGGCGCAGCGCGCTGCCGGTGCCGGCCGGCTGCGGTGAGTAGCGCTCCAGGTCAACGCCATTGCGGACCACGTCGATCGGGCAGCGACGGTACGGGCCCTGTTCCAGCAGGCGCTTGGTGTCGGCCGAGACCGCAATCAGCCGATCGGTGGCCCAGCGTGCGCGCAGCGCATTGCCAAAGGTATTGGTGGGTTTGCTGTTGTGCTTGGTCAGCACGATCGGCGGGCGGCGCATGCCCAGCAGCCCCTGCATCACGAAGCGGTGGTCGCGTGCACCGTTGACATGGATCAGGTCGATGCCTTCATCGTGGACCAGCCTGCGCAGCGCGCGCTGTTCGGCCAGCTGCCGGGGCAGCGTTGGCAGGCCGCTGCCGAACGCAATCGGCAGTGTGCGGGCAATGCCTTCATCGGCCATGGTCCTCAGCAGGCGGCTGTCGGCCGGCGCGGCGACGTGGAGCGTGTGCTGGCCGTGCAGCGCACGCGCCAGCGAGACGATGTACGTGGTGTGGCCGCCACCGTCGCCGTAGTGGAAGTTGGTGTACAGGATTTTCATGGGGGGTCTTCAGGCAACGCCCGCGCAGTGTGACACAGCGTGGTCAAGGCCGGTCCGCGGAAGGCGCCGGGTCGGCCACCGCCTGTCCATTGCCCAGCATCCACAACATGATGGTCTTCTGCCGCACGTAGTTGGCCCGTACATAGGCGTAGACCAGGCCGTGCCAGCCGTCGCGGAAGCCGCCACGGAACAGGAAGCCGCGCCAGAACCGCCAGGCCGGCGCCAGCACCAGCTTGCCCAGCGTGGCCCGCTTGCCGCGTGCGAACTCGTGCTCGGCCATCATCCGCGCGTACTTCTCGGTCTTGGCCAGCTGCTGCTGCAATGACCGGTACGGATAGTGGATCAGGTCGCCGCGCAGGGTGCCCACACTGCCGTCGACACTGGCCGCCTCGTGGATCTCGCGCTTGCCGCGCCAGCCGCCGCGGCGGCGGTCGAACAGGCGCATCACCCGGTCCGGGTAGGCATTGCCATGGCGCAGGAACTTCCCGAAGTACTCCGAGAGGCGGGCGAAGCGGTAGCCGGCCTGGCCGCCGAAGCCACCGTCGCGGGCCTGCTCGATGGCGGTGCGCAGCTCGGGGCTGATGCGCTCGTCGGCGTCCAGGCACAGCACCCAGTCGTGGCTGGCCTGCTCGACGCAGAACGCCTTCTGGCTGCGGAAGCCCTCGAACCGGCGCTGCAGCACGCGGGCACCGGCGGACTCGGCGATGGCTACGGTGGCATCGGTGGACTGCGAGTCCACCACCACGATCTCATCGCAGAAGGCCAGCGAGGCCAGGCAGTCGCCGATGCGCCCGGCCTCGTTGAACGCGATAATGCACGCCGAGATGCGAGGCCGTTCGATGGGAGCGGTCGTGGAGGACATGATGGCCGGGTACCTGTTGTTTGCGACGGAGCGCTATGCGCTGCCTATTCTCGCCCCGTTGGCGCAGGCCTTGCACGCGTCCGGGCAGGAGGTGGCGGCCTGGTTCGAGGACGGCGCGGCCGGCAGCAGCCTGCCGGGGGTGCCCAACGTGGGCCTGAAGCAGGCCCTGGCAATGCGTCCGCGGGCGGTGTTCAGCGCGGCCAACTGGGTGCCGACCTTCCTTTCGGGGGCCAAGGTGCAGCTGTTCCATGGCTTCAACGTGGAGAAGCGGGACAGTGCGCGCGGCCACTTCCGGGTGCGCGGCATGTTCGACCTGTACTGCACGCAGGGGCCGGCCACGACCGCACCGTTCCGCGAGATCGCCAGCCTGCAGGGCCACTTCGCCGTGGCCGAGACTGGCTGGCCGAAGCTGGACCCGCTGTTCCGCGATGACGGAGGCGAGAGTTCCGCGCTGCGCGCACCGGCCGGTGACCGCCCGGTGATCCTGTTCGGTTCCACCTTCACCGAGCGGCTCAGCGCGGCTCCGCACCTGCATGCGCAGATCGCCGCTGATATCGCCGCCGGTGACCACTACTGGCTGCTGACCCTGCACCCGAAGTGCCCACCGGAACTGTTCGAACGCTACCGCGCGCTGGCCGGTGCCAATGCCCGCTTCATCGAGCCGGAGCAGGTGATGGCCGCGCAGCGTGCCGCCGATGTGCTGGTGTCGGACACCTCATCGATCGTTTCGGAGTTCATCGTGCAGCACAAGCCGGTGGTGACCTTCCGCAACCGCGTGCCGAAGCCGCACATGATCGACTTCGATGATCCTGCGCAGCTGCAGGCGATGCTGCAGCGCGCGCTGCACCCGGACGCCGCGCTGCAGGCGGAAATCGTGCGCTACGCCGATGCCATCCACCCTTACCGCGATGGCCGCTCCAGTGAACGGGTGATCGCGGCCACCGAGGATTTCCTGTCCGGTGAAATGGGTGCGTTGCGGCGCAAGCCATTCGGCAGCTGGGTGCGCGATCTGCAGATCCGCAAGAACCTGGGGTATTGGGGCCCGTCGCAGCGCTGATGCCTCGCTGACCCCGCTCGCGGTAGTGCCGGCCGCTGGCCGGCAACCTCGGGAATGGCGGCAGTTGCCGGCCGGCGATCGGCACGACCTGTAGTGCTTACCAGCGCAGCTTGCGCCGCGCCAGCGCCGCGGCCAGTTGATCCATCACCTGTTGGGCCTGTGCCTGCGGCAGATGATGCAGCGTCAGCGCCACATCACCATGCGCGCCGGCGGTATCCAGCTGCAGGCTGCTGGTGCCCAGCAGTTTGTCCAGCGGCGAGCGTTGCAGGCGCAGGCCCTGCACCTTGTCCAGCTCGGCCCAGCGCCACCAGCGCTTCCACCAGCCGCCGCGCACCGCCACATAGTGTTCGTCCAGGTACCAGCCCATGCGTGCCATCTGCCGGTGCGCGACCAGCAGCGCCACCGGCAGCCACGCCAGCACCAGCAGGCCCCATGGGCCCCAGCGCCAGTACGCGGCCGCAGCCAGCAGCGGCACCAGCACCAGTGCGCCCAGGCACAGCCGCCACCAGCCGCGCTGCGGAATGGACTGCCATTGCAGCGGAGGCCACTGCAGCTGCGGCAGCAGGTGCTGCACCAGCTGCTCACAACGTGTACTGGACGCCAGCGGCGCGAGTTCGCGCAGGGCGCGGTCCTCATCGCGCGCGGGGCCACCGGCGGCACTGTCGATGCGCAGCTGACGCAGCCCGAACCAGCGCTGCAAAGTACCTTCGCGCAGCGTCCAGGCCTGGATGCGCCGGCGCGCCACGCTGCTGCGGGTGCGGCTGAGCAGACCGGCCGATACGGTCAGGCGTCGGTCCTGCTCGCTGAGGGTGAAGCCGTGGTAGCGCAGCAGCGTCAGCACCACCGACAGCACGCGCAGCGCCAGCCAGCCCAGCAGCAGCGCGGCAGCCAGCAGCAGAAACGCACCGGTCACGCCGGGGTGCAGATGGCTGGCGTAGCCAAAGGCTTCGCGTCCACCGCGCTGGAGGGCATCGTCCATCACCGGCCGTGGCACGGTCTGGAACAGCACGCCGAACGCGGCGATCGCCAGCGCCCAGCCGCGGTTGGAGAGCAGGCCCATGCGTACCACGTCCCAGCTCGACAGGCGCAGCAGTACCTGCTCGTTCTCAGTCGCGGTGCTGGCAACCGGGTCGGGCTCGGTGATGCCGGCGGCCTGCGGCGCCTGCCCGCGCTGGCGGACCAGCCGTTCCAGCGCCAGCGCCTGGTCCAGCTTCAGCACCCGCATTTCCGCTTCCGGGCGCACGCCACCGGCCGATTCCAGGCGCAGCTCGGCCACACCAAACAGGCGGTGCAGCGGGTTCTGCCGCACCTCCACGTTGTGGATGCGCGCGAACGGAATCTCGCGCCGGTTGCGCGCGAGCAGGCCGCTGCGCACGGTGATCGCATCACTGCCGATACGGTAGCGGTAGCTGAGGTACTGCAGCACCGACACCAGTACCAGTGCGGCAATTGCCGTCAGCGGAATCAGCTGCGCCCACATCGGGTCGCGGTCGCCGCGCTGGCCGAACACCAGCAGTGCGACCAGCGGCAGGAAGTAATGGCGCAACTGCATCAACAGTACGAACAACCACGACCACGGATGCAGGCGGTGGTCCTCGCCACCGGCGGGCAGTGCTGCAGGCAGAGGCGGTGGCAGGCTCACAGGGCGTCGGCGTCCTGGTCGAGCTGGTGGGACAGGGTATCGCGCAGGCGCTCGGCATCCGCCTCGTCCAGGCCGCTGACGGTCACTGCGCTCATGCGGGTTCCGGCGGTATGCACGATCAGCGTGGCCAGGCCGGCACGGCGTTCCAGTGGGCCGCGGCGCAGGTCCAGGTGCTGCACGCGCGAAATGGGGATGCGCGTTTCCAGCTGCCACATCAGGTCGCGGCGCAGGCCCAGCCCTTGGGCATCCAGCCGCCAGCGGGTGCGGACCAGGCGCCGGCGGCCGAGCCAGGCGCCGAAGACGATGCCGATCAGCAGCCCAAGGGCGGCCGTCCACAGGCCGCCGGGCAGGTCGAAGAACCACGCGGCTGCGGCCAGCGGCAGGCCCGGCACAAACAGGCCGCCGAAGGCACCTTCCAGTGCGGCCAGCCGCGCGGCGCGGCGCGGCAGCGACTGCCAGGCATCGGTGGTCGGAGCAGTAAGGGGAACGTCGGTCACGCGGGCTCCGTCAGGTGGCAGGGCGGGCGGTGGCGGCCGTGGCCGCACCGCGCAGACGGTAGCAGGTCGGCTGCGTTACTGGGCAGCCTGGATCAGCGCGTCCACATCCAGCATGTGGCCGGCACGATCAGCCTTGGTGCGCAGGTAGTGCTCGTTCTCGGCGGTGATCTCGCCGGTGACCGGAATGCAGTCCAGCACCTCGATGCCAGCGTTGCGCAGGCGCTGCGCCTTGGTCGGGTTGTTGCTGAGCAGGGCCACGCGCGAAATGCCCAGGCCGCGCAGCATCGCCACCGCGCTGCCGTAGCGCCGTTCGTCGGCGCCGAAGCCGAGCTGTGCATCGGCATCGATGGTGTCCAGACCGTCATGCTGGTAGCCATAGGCACGCATCTTGGCCGCGATGCCGGTACCGCGGCCTTCCTGGTCCAGGTACAGCAGCACGCCGCCGCCCAGTTCCTTCAGCTTGCGCAGGCCGCGCCGCAGCTGGTCGCCGCAGTCGCACTTGAGCGAACCGAACAGGTCGCCGGTCAGGCACGAGGAGTGCACGCGTACCGGTACCACCGCCGACAGATCCGGTTCGCCGACGATGATCGCGACCTGGTCACGCTGGGCGACGCCACCACGGAACACCGCGAACGTGGTCATGCCGACATCGCGCAGCGGTACCGGCGAACGCGCCACCAGTTCGTAGTCATGCGCGGCATGTGCTGCGCCCTCGGCCAGGTCGCACAGCGCAACCTCGGCCGCGCCATCGAAGGTGTGGTCTTCGGCGTCCAGGCGCACCGCCACCATCGCCGGCAGCAACAGGCCGAGGCGGGCCAGTTCCACCGCGCCTGCATCGAAGGCGTCACCGGCGCTCCAGCCGTCCGGCATCGGGCCCGGTTCACGCAGGTAGCCCAGCGAGGGCAGGGCATCGAAGTCAACACCGGCCAGCGGCAGGCGCGCACCTTGCGGGGCCTCCACGCCAAGCACGCGGGCGCGGGTGGCGGTCAGGAACAGGTAGTGCCGCTCGCGGGCGGCATTGGCGAAGGCAGCGAAGCTGCTGGCCGTGGCGCTGTCCAGCGCGATCACCGCCAGGCGCTGGCCCTGGCCATCGTGGAGCAGCACCGGGCGACCGGCACGCAGTTCGGCCACCGCGCGCTCGCAGCGGATCGCGGCCGGATCGCCGAACAGGGAAGAAGCAGCAGACATGGCAGGACCGGGGGAGTCGGACATCGCAGTCTCTATGGGGGCGCCGGCGTCGTATTCAACGTGGTGCGGCCGCCGGTCGCAGGGGCCGGATGGGCCTGGGTGCGGCGGCCGTCAGTGCGGATGCTCTTCGGTCGCGTACGGGTCTTCCTCGCCGCTGCCCGGTGGCCGCAGCGTATAGCGCTTGTAGGTCCACTGGTACTGCGCCGGATCGCGGCGGGCAATGCGCTCGATGCCGGCATTGAGCGCGGTGGCGGCCACCTGCGGGTCGGGGTCGGCCACGGCGGCGTCGGTCGGTTCGATGTGCAGGGCGAATTCCATGTCCGGGCCGATGCGCTCGCACCAGCCATACAGCACGGTGGCGCCGGTGCGCTCGGCCAGCCGGTTGACCAGGGTCATGGTTAGGGCCTGCACGCCGAAGAACGGCACGAACACGCCATCGCCGGCCTTGGGCTGCTGGTCGGGCAGGATGCCGGTGGCACCGCCGTCCTTGAGCACCTTGAACAGCTGGCGCACGGCCGGGCCTTCGGCGCGCACTTGCTGTACGTTCTGGCCGCCCCGCACCAGTTGCAGGAAGGCATCGCTGGCCTCGTCCTCCGGTGGCTTGTAGACGATGGCGATCTGACCGCGCGAGGCCAGCCACTGGTTCAGCAGCTCCCAGTTGCCGAAGTGCGGCGCGGCCACGATCACGCCCTTGCCGCTGGCCAGGGCGGCGTCGTACAGGGCCTCGCCGTGGCGCTGCTTCAGGTGCAGGCGCAGGTTGTCGGCCGGCGCCTGGCTCCACAGGCGCAGGGTCTCGATGGCCTGCAGGGCGGTGGAGCGCAGCAGCTCCCGGTGCAGGCGGTCGCGCGTGGCGCGGTCCAGGTCCGGGTAGGCCAGCTCCAGGTTGCGTCGGGTGACGCGGCTCTCACGGGCGTTGAGACTGATCCAGGTCCAGGACAGGGCACGGGCGATTCCCCGCAGCAGCGGCCAGGGCAGGCGGGCGAACAGGGTGGTGGCGCGGTAGACCAGCCGGGCTTTGCGTTGCGGATTCATCTGCGCCAGTTTAGCCAAGGGCGCTGCTATCGTGGCCGGCCCCGTTCATTGGAGCCCACGATGCTCGTCCTTATCCAGCGTGTCAGCCAGGCTGCCGTCCACGTCGATGACGAAGCGGTCGGCCAGATTGGTCCGGGCCTGCTGGCGCTGGTGGGCATGGAACCGGGCGATACCGAGGCCCAGCTGCGGCGCATGGCCGAGCGCCTGCTGGGTTACCGGGTGTTCGCCGACGAGGCCGGGAAGATGAACCGGTCGCTGCGCGACACCGGCGGCGGCCTGCTGCTGGTCAGCCAGTTCACCCTGGCGGCCGATACCCGTTCGGGCATGCGGCCGAGCTTCACCAGCGCCGCACCGCCGGACGAGGCTGAACGCGGGTTCAATCGATTTGTCGACATCTGTCGTGAAAATCACGCGCCAGGGGTGGAAACGGGCCGGTTTGGTGCCCATATGGTCGTCAGCCTGGTCAATGACGGTCCCGTGACCTTCCTTCTCAGGCCCTGAGCCTGCGGGACCACCGCCCGGCAGGCAGGGCCCCGGGCTGGTATAATGCTACGTTCCCTATTTCTCCCTAGCCGGTGGCGCGAGCACTACATGGCCAACGAACGTCCTGCCCAATCCGAAATCAAGCAACTGATCAGCAAGGGCCTGGAACAGGGCTACCTGACCTACGCCGAAGTCAATGACCATCTGCCGGACGACATGGTCGACCCGGAACAGATCGAAGACATCATCGGCATGATCAACGGCATGGGCATCGATGTCCATGAAGTTGCGCCGGATGTGGAAACCCTGCTTCTCAACGATGGCAACACCGGTAACCGCGAAGTCGATGACACCGCGGCCGAAGAAGCTGCCGCCGCGCTGAGCGCGCTCGATACCGAAGGTGGCCGTACCACCGACCCGGTGCGCATGTACATGCGCGAAATGGGCACCGTCGAGCTGCTGACCCGCGAAGGCGAAATCGCCATTGCCAAGCGCATCGAGGAAGGCCTTTCGCAGGTCCAGGCCGCCCTGGGCCAGTTCCCGGTCTCGGTCGAGTCGCTGCTGACCGACTACGAAGCCCACAAGGAAGGCAAGAAGCGCCTGGCCGAAGTGATCGTTGGCTTCAACGACCTGGCCGACGAAGAGCCGGCGCCGCCGGCGGCTGCTGCCGATGACAGCAGCGATGCCGACGCCGAAGGCGACGAGGACGAGGACGATGATGTCGAGGGTGGCGAGGAAGAAGCCGCACCGACCGGTCCGGATCCGGAGGAAGTCGCTGCGCGCATGCAGGCGCTGAGCGATGCCTTCAACGCCTTCAAGAAGGCGGCGACCAAGGGCGACAAGAAGAACCTGCCGCGCCTGCGCGAAGAGATGTCGGCGGTGTTCGTCACCCTGAAGCTGCCGCTGCCGCTGACCGATGTGCTGACCAAGCAGCTGCGCGACACCATGGCGTCGATCAAGGCCCATGAGCGCCGCGTGCTGAACCTGGCCACCGTCACCGCCCGCATGCCGCGCAAGGACTTCATCCGCTCCTGGGAAGGCAACCAGACCAACCTGGAGTGGGTGGAAGACGCACTGAAGCGCAAGCAGAAGTGGTCTTCGGCCCTGCGCGAAGTGAAGGACCAGATCATCGCCGAACAGCAGGCGACGATCGACATCGAGAAGCTGACCCAGCTGGACCTGGAAGAGCTGAAGGAAATCAGCCGCGCCATGGCCTACGGTGAAGCCAAGGCGCGCAAGGCCAAGAAGGAAATGGTCGAGGCCAACCTGCGCCTGGTGATCTCGATCGCCAAGAAGTACACCAATCGCGGCCTGCAGTTCCTCGACCTGATCCAGGAAGGCAACATCGGCCTGATGAAGGCCGTGGACAAGTTCGAGTACCGCCGCGGTTACAAGTTCTCGACCTACGCCACCTGGTGGATCCGCCAGGCGATCACCCGCTCGATCGCCGACCAGGCGCGCACCATCCGTATTCCGGTGCACATGATCGAGACGATCAACAAGTTGAACCGCATTTCCCGCCAGATGCTCCAGCAGTACGGCCGCGAGGCTACGCCGGAGGAGCTGGCCAAGGAAATGGACATGCCGGAAGACAAGATCCGCAAGGTGATGAAGATCGCCAAGGAGCCGATCTCGATGGAAACCCCGATCGGCGACGACGAGGATTCCCATCTGGGCGACTTCATCGAGGACACCAACGTGGAGTCCCCGATCGAGAACACCACCAACATCAATCTGTCTGAAACCGTGCGCGACGTGCTGGCCGGCCTCACCCCGAGGGAAGCCAAGGTGCTGCGCATGCGCTTCGGCATCGACATGAACACCGACCACACGCTGGAAGAAGTCGGCAAGCAGTTCGATGTGACCCGCGAGCGCATCCGCCAGATCGAAGCGAAGGCGCTGCGCAAGCTGCGTCACCCGAGCCGCTCGGAGCAGCTGCGCAGCTTCCTGGATATCGATTGATTTCCAGCGGCTGTTGAAGCGTTGAGAGAAACCCCGCTTCGGCGGGGTTTTTCTTTGCCCACCATATCTCTGCAAAGCCCAGCCCATGCTCGGCTGAGGCTTATGATTACGTAACAAGTAATGTAACGAAAGGCCCGCGTCGAAGCTGGCTCTTCGTGAATATGTCCATTATTTTCAAGCTCATAGGTGCACAGCCGCGCTTGCAGTCCCGCTTTTTTGATGCTAATTACGTAACAAATTTCGTATTACGTAATGCACATGCCACGCGCTCAACGCCCACAGGTACTGGATCTGATCGCTCAGCTGGCCCCCGGCCAGCCGCTACCTGCCGCGGCGCTGGCCGAGCGTCTGGGGGTGGACCGGATGGCGCTCAGCCGGCTGGTGGCCGCCAGTGGCCCGCAGGTGGTGCGCATGGGCAGCACCCGGGCAACCGCCTATGCACTGCGGCGGCCCACCCGGGCCGGCAGCGAATGGCCGCTGTACCGGCTGCGCGAAGATGCGACGCTGGAGGAGCTGGGGCGGGTAATTGCGCTGGTAGGAGGCGGCTTCCACGTCGATGCCGGGCCTGACTGTCCGAACCTGCGACGCGCGCCCGAAGGTGACGTTGCCGCCTTCTTTCCTGACTTGCCGTGGTACTTGGATGACCTGCGACCGCAGGGATTTCTTGGTCGCAGCTTCGCCCATGGCCGTGCGCAGGCGCTCGGCCTGCCGAAGGACCTCAAGAGCTGGCAACCGGACGATGTGTTGATGGCCCTGGTAACCGCTGGCGGGACTGAAGCGGGCGATCTGCTGCTCGGTACCGCCGCCGTGGAGGCGGCGATGAAGACGTTGCAGGTGCCGATCGATCGGGTTGCGGCCGACGATCGTCTTGCACAGTATCGCGAGCGTGCGCGTGCTGCGCTGGACGGAGAGGACGTGGGCTCCTCGCCGGGTGGCGAGCAACCCAAGTTCACCGCCACCGTAGAGGCCTACGGCAGGCGCCGCTCGGTCCTGGTCAAGTTCGCGCAGCCCGATGAAGGCGCCGCCGCCCAGCGCTGGAGCGATCTGCTGGTCTGCGAACATCTGGCGCTTGAGGCCCTGCGCGAGTCTGGACAAGCCGCGGCGTCCAGCGAACTGCTGCAGTCGCCCACGCACACCTTCCTGGAAATCGAGCGCTTCGACCGCACGCCCGATCTGCTGGGGCGGCGAGGCCTGGTCTCGCTGCTGTCGCTATCGTCTGCGTTCACCGGCGAGGTCACCCCAGCGTGGCCGGTTGCAGGCGCCGAACTGCGTGATCAAGGCTGGCTGACGGCCGACACCGTGCAGGCGATGGGCCGACGCCATGCGTTCGGGCGGCTGATCGGCAACAGCGACATGCACCACGGCAACATCGCCTTCCACTTCATTGATCGCGGCCCGCTGCCGCTGGCGCCGGTCTACGACATGCTGCCGATGTCGCTGGCGCCGTCAAAGCTGGGCGTGTTGCGCGCGGACGAGCCGCTGTCGCCGGTCGCGCCGCTGGGCAGTGGTGATCTGCAGCATCTGCGCTGGGCGGCACCGGTGGCTGAAGCATTCTGGCAGTGCGTGGCTGTTGACGGGCGGATCCAGTCGCCGGCAATGCGGTCGTTGGCGGGGGCGAACGCCGAGCGGGTGCGGGAGATGGGCGCGCGGTTTGGGTGAGCCAGCTGTTGCGCAAGCCTGGGCGCGTGGAGTTGCGCAGCGATGGCTGAGGGTTTTTCAGTGTGTCTTGGCGCCGGCGGGTAGCCGGTTGAGCGCAGGCTCCACTACACTGTGACGCTGCGCAGGGCCTATAGCTCAACGGTTAGAGCAGGGGACTCATAATCCCTTGGTTCCAGGTTCGAATCCTGGTGGGCCCACCAATTGATGATCCTATGTCGTCCTATGAAGGCTGAAATATCCTGAAAAAACAGGGGTTTCGGCTTTTTTTGCGTCTGATTGCGTCCTATGTGATCCAGGAGCATCCAGGCTTCTCTGGCGGTATCTTTGGCGGTAACCTCCACCCGCTCTACACCTGTTACCGCCGAATCAGTTACCGCCACCATGTCATTGACCGATACCGCCATTCGCAGGACCAAGCCCACCGCTGCCGTGCAGAAGCTGCGAGACGGTGGAGGCCTGTACCTGCTGCTGAAACCTGATGGCGCCAGATGGTGGCGCTGGGACTATCGGCGTCCTGTGACCGGCAAGCGCAACACGCTGTCGCTTGGCACCTATCCAGAGGTGAGCCTGGCGTCCGTGCGCGAGCGCCATGCTGCTGCGCGAAAGCTGTTGGCCGAAGGTGTTGATCCGGGCGAGCAGCGCAAGGCGCAGAAAGTGGCCAGCTTGGAACTGGCCACCAACACATTCGAGGCGCTGGCGCGCGAACACTTGGCGATGAGAGCCAAGAAGCTGTCTGCCGGGTCGGTGAAACGAGAGACGCGCTTGATCGAGAAAGATCTGACGCCGTACATCGGGCAACGACCCATTGCGGCGATCACAGCGCGTGAACTGTTGGAGACGCTGCGCAAGATCGAGGGGCGCGGCGCGGTCGAAACTGCACATCGGGCGCGGATGCTGGTCAGCCAGGTTCTTCGATACGCGATTGCGACAGGACGTGCAGACAGAAACGTGGCAGAGGATCTGAAAGGAGCGCTCACTTCGCCCGAAGGGCGTCACTTCGCCAGCATGACTGAGCCCAAGCAGATCGCAGAACTGCTGCGCTCAATACACGGCTATCAAGGATCACCGATTGTCATGGCGGCCCTGTGCCTAGCGCCGCTGGTATTCGTTCGCCCTGGTGAGCTTCGTCGTGCACGATGGTCGGACATCGACCTGGACAATGGCGAATGGCGGTTCACGGCAAGCAAGACCGGCCAATCGCACGTTGTTCCATTGGCTTCGCAGTCTGTGGCGATTCTTAGGTCTGTGCACCCGCTGACTGGACGGAAAGAGTTCGTGTTTCCCAGTGTGCGTGGCAAGGGGCGGCCCATGAGTGAGAACACGATCAACGCGGCGCTACGTCGCCTCGGCTACGACTCCGACACAATGACCGGGCATGGCTTCCGCGCGATGGCGCGCACTGTGCTGGATGAGGTGCTGGGCTTCCGTCCGGACTACATCGAGCACCAGCTTGCACACGCTGTGCGTGATCCCAACGGACGGGCATACAACCGTACGGCTCACCTGATTGAGCGGGCAAAAATGATGCAGGCGTGGGCGGACTATCTGGACGGCTTGAGAGCCTCCAGCTGACCTCCCGTTCTTCCATCTTTCATTTCTAACTTACTGTTTCTGCTGGTTACAGTGGTAACACTGGTTACACCGCTGAGAAACGTATTAAAAATCAGTCGGTTGCGTCCATTTTCGGAGCGCCGCATTCACTGGTTACAGCTGGTTACGCTGGTTACAGCTGCGCCCTATCGATCCACATTGGACGTATCTGGATCGATGGCGCACGCCGATTGAATGGCTCTGCCGCAGCCTCTTTCCGGCCAGCGGGTGGCTTTGTAGGCCGCCGAGTTGTCGTCATGACGGCCGATGACCAGACCGAACCCGCCGGTAATCGATAGTTCGCTCGCCGCACATTTTGCGCCGTCGGCTTGGAGCAGCAGGTTGCCAGGCGCGTCCGTTTGTCCTGCGCAACCAGTCGGGCGGCTTGACTGCTGCGCTCGATTGTCAGCTCCCGCCAGTTGGCTTTCGCATCGAGAACGTGCGCCGTCAAGGGGAATTCGTCATGTGTAATTTTACAAAATACTGTAAAAATTTTCCCTACACATCGTGCTGCGTGAGTTGAGCGGCAGCTGTCTCTAGCCTTCTAACCAAGCCCACAACACAGGGCGGCGGTTGACTAAACGTCAGCCCCGCGACCTCTCACATGCTTGGTTCCCCAGCCCCTCAGGCGACCGCACCCGGTCAGCCTGCCGATCATTCTCGGCCTGACGCCGCACGCGGTGAACGCTTCCTGCGCAAGCCCGAAGTGCTCAGTCGCACCGGCATTTCCCGCTCGCACCTGTACTGGCTGATGAGGCGCGGCCGGTTCCCCGCATCGATCCCCCTTTCCCCGCGCGTAACTGTCTGGTTGGAGTCGGACGTGGACGCGTGGATTGCCACCCACATTCCCGACACCCACCTGCGAGTGCAGCCATGAAAGACACCATCACCTTGACCATCTCCAACCAGAAATTCAGCCTCAGCCCGGCAGAGGCGAAGTTCCTGGCTGAGCATCTGCGCACAGCTGTGGCGCAGCCGAACCTGGCACTGAATTTCTCGCAGAGTCGGACTGAGCAAGGTGGCCGCATCGCGCTGTCGCGTGGTGTCGCGGGCAGCCGTTCCATCACTGACTGCTGAGGCACTGCAATGAGCCAATCCAGAGCCTTCCTGCGCTGCCCGCATTGCGATACGCCCGCCATCGTGCGCACCAGCGTGCTGCATTCCAAACTGTTGCGCGAATCCGTGCTCCAGTGCCGCAATGCGCTGTGCGGTCACACGTTCTCGGCCTACACCGAAATCGTGCGTACGCATACGCAGAGTGCGTGCCCGAGGGGGGACGTCTGCCTGCCCATCAGCAGCTCCGCTGAACGCGCCGCGCTCAGTGCACAGGCCGCGCCAGAACCCGTGACCCCACGCAAGGCACGGCGATGACGCAACTGTTGACAGCACCCGCTCACCAGGCGCAGCATTGCCCCGTCGCCGCACAATCGGCGACCGGGTTTAGCAGCCCGACTCACAAGGCGCACCAGCGCCCATCGACCGATGCATGGCGCTTTTTTATTGCTCGCTGTGTCGTCGCGGGCGATTGCTTGCCAGTTCTATGGCGGGCGGTGCGCGGAGGCCGAAAGGCCTGCCGGTCCTTGTGCCGGTCTGCTAACCGCGTACCGTCCGTCACCTCGTTTAGCAGCGAGTTGGCGGATCCAATTTCACACAAGGATCCTGCCATGTCTCTCGACACCCTGGCCGCGCCGTCGCGCTTTGCCACCCGTATCGCACACCATCTTGGCGAAATCGCCGACACCCTCGACTGGGACCATTCCCGCTGGCTGGCGCTGACTGCGCGCCTTGAGGCCACCGGCAAGGCCCCCGAGGCGTTGACGCTGGGCGAGGTGCAACACGCCATTGCCGCCACCGTCCAGGAGGCCGCGCGATGAACGCTCTCGCCCTGAATGCTGCCGTCGCCAACGACGATGCGGCCACGCATGACCTGTTCAGCGCTGTGTGTCAGTTGCAGCGCATCCATACGATGCCGATGGCCGCACTGTCGCAGCTGGTGAACGCGCTGGAACGCCGACCCGGTGCACTGGAAGCACTCTCCGTAGGCCAGTTGTTGGCCATGGTCCGTGATGCGCAGGTGACTGCATGAACACGGAAACCGTGAGTGTGTCCGGCGTACCGGGCGTGGCCGATGGCGTACTCAGCGCCACCATCACCGATACCTGGTTCGATGCCGAGCGTACCGCCCATATTGTCGAGGTGGCTCGCCGCGTCGAGCGGCTGCACAACAAGGCCTCACGTCGTCTGGCCATCCTCAGTGGCGAACTGGATGAGGCGCTGGAAGGCCATCCGTTGGAGGACCGCCTGCGCGAGCGCCTGCTGTGGCCGCTGGAGCGCGATTGCCTGGAGCTGGCCACCGTCGCGGCGCGGGTGCGCGTGCGCCTGTCGTTGTTCGCGCCTGCGGAGTCGCAGGAACAGTTCGACCGAGGCATGGCTTTGCAGTTGGCCGACCTGCAAGCCGAGCAGGCTGCTGCCGCGCCGCCGCAAGCGCTTTCGCGCAGCGCTGCCCCCATGCCCTTTGGCTACTGGATCAGCGAGGACAGCTTCAATCGCGTGGAGCGTGCACGCTCGGCTGCACTGCTGCTGGCCAGCGTCGATGAGCGCATGGCGGTGCCCTTTGAGGCTGTAGCGTTCAGCGCCGCCTACGTGCATGAGGACCTCGCCGCCGTGTTGGCCAACGCCCGTCACAGCAGCCAGCTGGAGGCCGACGATGACGCGGCCTGAGGGATTCATTGCGGCACTGCGTGCGGCAGGTCTATGCGTCGGCACGGGCGAATCTGTCCTGGCCAATGGCCGTCTGTGCCGCGTACGCGCCGAGGGCGATGGCAGTGGCCAGCGCAGCGGCTGGTATGTGCTGCACGCAGGCCCGCCGCAGGCCGGTGCCTATGGCAACTGGAAGACCGGGCTCAATGAGTCCTGGTGCGAGGGTGGAGGAGAGGCGCTGAGCGAGGCCGACCGCGCGATGCTGCGCGAGGCCGTGGTGCGCGCCCAGCGCCAGCAGCAGGCCGAGCGTGCGCAACGCCAGGCCGTGGCCCGGCAGCAGGCGCGTGAGCGCTGGCAGCGCGCCAGCGCCGCTGCCCCCGATCATCCCTACCTGGTGGCCAAGGGCGTGGGCGTGCACGGCCTGCGTGAGCTGGACGGCTTGCTGCTGGTGCCCTTGCGCGATGCGCAGGGGCGGCTGTGGAGCCTGCAAACCATCGCCGCCGATGGCAGCAAGCGCTTCCTGGCCGGTGGCCGTAAGCGTGGCTTGTACTACGCCGTAGGCCGCACGGTCAGCGACGTGGTGTGCATCGCCGAAGGCTATGCCACCGCCGCCAGCATCCATGAGGCCACGGGCCACCCCACCGCCGTGGCGTTCGATGCCGGGAACCTGGAGCCGGTGGCCTGCGCCCTGCGTGCCAAGTTCCCTTCGGCGGTGATCGTGGTGTGCGCCGATGACGATGCGGCGACCGCCGCGCGGCTGGGCATCAATCCGGGTGTGGCCAACGCCCAGCGCGCCGCCGATGCCGTGGGCGGGGTGGTGGCCATGCCGCCGCGGCCACGCCATGAGGCTACTTCCTGATGATCCCTCTCTTTATCCCGAAGGCGCAGCGCGCCGACGCGGCACCGGAGCCCCGTGCATGAGCAACGTCACCTCTGTCGATTTCAATGATGCCGCCAAGGACGCCGGTACCGGCGCCGTACGCGGCTCGATTCAGCGCGCTGTGCGCAAGGGCGCCAAGGGCAAGACCAAGACCAACAAGGACGCCACCGACGGCTCCAGTGCTGCACGGGCCCACTACCAGCTCAACGAGACCGGCGTGTACTACGTTGGTGTCACCGAGGACGGGGACCTGGCCGAGCCGGTGTTCGTCTGCTCGCCGTTGAAGGTCGAGGCCAAAACGCGCAACAGCCAGAGCGAGGAATGGGGCCGGTTGCTGACCTGGACCGATGCCGATGGCCATCCCCACCAGTGGGCGGCACCTGCGGAAATGCTGGTGGGCGATCCGCGCGAGTTCGTGCGGCAGCTGGCAGCGGGTGGTGTGGAAATGTCGGCCCACCGCAACACCATGCAGCGCCTGTTGGCCTACATCATCCAGGAGCGCATCGACACCCGCGCCCGCAACGTGGCCGTGCCGGGCTGGCATGAGGGCCGCTACGTGCTGCCCAATGGTGAAAGCTACGGCACCGGCGACGAACGGCTGGTCTACCAGCACAGCGGCGGATTGCAGCATCACTATGCGGCCGTTGGCTCGCTGGAGGACTGGCGGCGTGACGTGGCCCGGCGCTGCCAGGACAACTCGCGCCTGGTGCTGGCGGTGTCGGCGATGTTCGCAGGGCCCTTGCTGCACTTCACCGGCGCTACGGGCGGTGGCTTCCACCTGGTCGGCGGCAGCAGCAGCGGCAAGAGCACCGCGCTGCGCGTGGCGGCCAGCGTGGTCGGTCCCCCGGAATATGCCCGCGAGTGGCGCAGCACGGCCAACGGTCTGGAAGGCGTGGCGGTGCTGCACAACGACGCGACGCTGATTCTGGATGAACTGGCACAGATCGACCCCAAGCAGGCCGGTGATGCGGCCTACCTGTTGGCCAACGGCAACGGCAAGAGCCGCGCCAACCGCGCCGGTGAGGCACGTGCGGCGGCACGCTGGCGGGTGCTGATCCTGTCAGCCGGTGAGGTCGGGTTGGCCCAGCACATGGCCGAGGTGGGCAAGCAGGCACGGGCGGGTCAGTCGGTGCGCCTGGCTGACGTACCGGCCGAGGCGGAGGGTGGGCACGGTGTGTTTGAGCGCCTGCACGATGCCAGCGACGGCGCGGCACTGTCGGCCCTGCTTAAGGACGCGGCCGCACGCACGTACGGTGCACCGTGGCCGCTGTGGATGGGTTACCTGACCCAGCAGGACAGCCCCACCCTGACCGCCCAACTGCGCGAATCGACCGACCGATTCCTGGCCACCTATGTACCTGAGGATGCCTCCGGTGAGGTGCGCCGCGTGGCCGAGCGCTTCGCTGTTGTCGCCTTTGCCGGGGAGTTGGCCAGCAGCTGCCGCCACCGCATCACCGGCTGGCCCAAGGGCGAGGCGACACGGGGCGTGGCGGCGTGCTTCCAGGCATGGCTGCATCGCCGAGGCGGCTCGGGTAGCGCCGACACCGACGAACTGCTCTCGCGAGTGCGTGCGTTCTTTGAGGCCCACGGCGAAAGCCGTCTTGAGCCGCTGCGCAGCCCTGAAGGCACTGTGCCGGTGCGCGATCGCGTAGGTTTCCGGCGCTTCGATGAAGTTGGATTGACGGAATACCTGGTGCTGCAGGAAGCGTTCAGACGGGAGCTATGTGCGGGCTTTGATGTGCGCTTGGCCGCACGCACGCTGGCTGAGGCCGGTTGGCTTAAGCGCAGCGCTGACGGCAGGCCCTCCCAAACCGTGCGTGTCCCAGGCTTGGGCGCTATCCGCGTCTTCGTTTTTGACCCCCGCAAGGTTCACGACAGCGGCCTGTGAGCAGCGCTGCCTTTCATACAGCTCGCCGACACAGTGTCGGGTGAGCCTACCCCCGCCAATTATTTTCAATGGAGATTCAACATGAGCGACAACCAGAGCATCAACACCAACACCGCCGACCTGGCTATTCAATCCTGCGAAGGGAGCGAGGCTGCGCCGGTATCGGAGAACAGGCAACGGCTGAACGAGCTGGCGCAGCAGCTGGCCAGCGCGGTGCAGCGCAAGCGCGCCTTGGTGGGTAAGGTCGATACGATGCGGCGCGCCAAGCAGGCTGCACAGGGCGATGCCGCTGCTGCCCGCCAGCAGTGGGGTGCCAAGCTGCGCGAGAGCGATGGCACGCTGACCCGCGACATTCAGAAGCTTCGCGCGAATGAGCGCTCGGCGCTGTCGCTGGCTGAGGAATACGAGGCGATGGAGGGTGAGATTGCGGTCGAGCTGCCGCGCCTGGAGCTGGAATTGGCCGAGGTGGCGGGCCACTGTCTCAACGCAAGAAGCAGCGTCACCAGGGAAGTGGCCGATCAGGCCTACGAGCAGTTGCTGCTACAGGCTGGGGACAGCCTGGTCTTCGCCTTTGCTTTGTTCTCGAGAGCGGCGGGCTCCGGCGATACAGGCGCACTGGCAAGCCGGTTCTTTGACCGCCTCGGCAATGAGGTTCGCCGTCGCCTGGACGATGCCGCAGTGACGGACCGAGTGACGCAAGTGTTGGCGCTGCCGTCGATGGACCTGAGCGCGGTGGATATGCAGCTGGTGCGTAGCCCGATTCGTTTTTCACAGTTGCGAGAGAAGATCAGTGGTGGGGAGGCAGCGTGATGCATTCCCCTGCCGATGCTGCTATCGGTGAGGTCGTGCCCGCGCGTAGCGTGGGCACTGCCGGAGCTGTCACAACCTTTTCCTTTGGCGATCCAACGCCCGTGTTGGACTCGCGCGGGTTGTTCGACTACCTGGAGTGCTGGCGCAACGGTCGCTACTACGAACCTCCCATCACCCTCAGTGGTCTGTCGCGCACCACGCGCTCCAATCCGTTCCTGCACAGCGGTCTGATTTTTAAGCGCAACATGCTGGTGCGCACCTTTGTGCCGCATCGACTGCTGGACCGCACCGCGTTCTCGCAGATGGCCTTGGATTACCTGGTGTTCGGCATGGCCTACTTGGGACGGCAAATCTCGCACTCCGGGCGGCTGTTGCAGGTGCACCCGCTGATGGCGCAGTACATGCGTCGCGGTGTGCAACCCGGTGAGTTCTTTCAGGTGCGAGCCGGACGGGCCGAGCGTGAATTTGCACCTGGCTCGGTGCACCAGCTGCGCGAGGCCGATACCGATCAGGAAATCTACG
This sequence comes from Stenotrophomonas sp. 86156_Sma, assembly GCF_056481625.1. NCBI lineage: Bacteria > Pseudomonadati > Pseudomonadota > Gammaproteobacteria > Lysobacterales > Lysobacteraceae > Stenotrophomonas > Stenotrophomonas sp. 86156_Sma. The sequence goes on along the minus strand of NZ_CM151157.1, from coordinate 4,475,604 downwards.
GGTTGCCGGAATGGCTGGCCGTTGTGCAGTCGGCGCTGCTCAACGAATCGGCCACGTTGTTCCGCCGCAGGTACTACACCAACGGCTCGCACGCTGGGTTCATCCTCTACATGACCGACCCGCAGCCGGAGGGCATGGACGTGGATGCGCTGCGTGAGGCTCTGCGAGACTCGCGTGGGCCGGGCAATTTCCGCAACCTGTTCGTGCACTCGCCCAACGGCAAGAAGGATGGCTTGCAGCTGATCCCGATCAGCGAAGTGGCCGCAAAGGATGAGTTCACCGGAATCAAGCGCGTGACCCGTGATGACATTCTGGCCGCGCTGCGTATCCCGCCGCAGCTGCTGGGTATCGTCCCCCAGAATGCGGGTGGATTCGGCTCGATACGGGATGCGGCAACGGTGTGGGCGTCGATGGAACTGGCACCCCTGCAATCGCGGATGGCCATGGTTAACGAATGGATCGGCGAGGAGGTCATTACCTTCGCCCCGTTTGACCTGGCGCCTGTAACAACCTGACGCCTCGTCGTTGCGCCGATCCTGGCTGCAGAACGTGCGGTGGCTACGGCTCGTACTGAATCCATGGGCCGCCTTTGCGCGGCCCATTCTTGTTTCATGCCGCGCAGATGGTGGGCTCGGCCACGTTCTTTCGCTGCTTGCCACCCTGTTGCTTGGGTGGGACCAGGTCAACGTGAATCCGATAGCCAAGGGCGGTGGCTGCACGGCTGAGCGTATCGAGGGTGAGCCCGGTATCCGCCTCATCCAGCACGCGATCCAACTGCGACCGGCTGGTATTCATGCGCTTGGCCAAGTCGGACTTGCTGACCTTGGCCACCTTCATGGCCTCAGCAACCTGCCAGGCGATCACACGCTTGACCGCGACAGATGCGGACTCTTCAAGCAGCCCTTCCGACTCCAGGAAGTCGTCAAAGCTTGATCCGATGTGCTGGTTCTTGCTCATTTGATCACCTCATCTCTACGCTTTTTTGCCAATGCCAGATCGGCCTTGGGCGTCTTATCGGACTTCTTCACAAACCCGTGCAGCAGCACCATGTCCTGCTTGACCGTGGTGAACATGACGCGGGCAATCCCTTCGGGGATCGAGCTACGCACTTCCCACAGCCGGTCATCCATCTTTCGCACCAGCGGCATGCCCATGGGCCAGCCGAGCTGGACCGTCTTGATATCGCCACCGATAGCCCTGCGTGCCTCGGCGGAGACTTCTTCCTTGAGCCATATCCGCACGGGCTCATCGGCCGAGGCGGAACGGTAGAATCGGACGTCCAAGACTGTCTTCATGCGGCCAGTATACGCCGGGAGTGCCTTGAAGTGTACTTATTTATGTACGTTCATTCAGGGCCGCTGACCCAACTTTCGGCGCCTCCAACGGCGTATGGCGGCGCCCCCATTTCAGCCAGGGGCCAGCGTGGAATCCGAGACGTGCGCTGCCGTCATGGCGCGGAATTCCGGGCGATGGTCAGTCACGTAATCCAGCCAGCGGTGCGATGCCTGAAAGGGGGGGGCTGCGGTTCTGGGGCAGTCAGGCAAGCGCGTGGTTGCGGCCCTGACTGTAACCAGTGTAACCAGTCGTCCCCAACGGCTGGTACGCGCTCGGGTCACCCGCAAGCCATTGATATATATGGGGATGGGAGAGGATGTAACCAGTGTACCAATGTGACCAGTAAAAACAGTGAGTCAGAAATCTCAAACAGGAAATGGCAGGCGGCAAGACAGCAGGTAAAACCGGCGAAACCCTTGGGAGACAATGGAAGCGGGCAGGGGGAGAGGGGCGGTAGTGCCTGCACAGGGCGTGTAACCAAAAAAGCGTTCCAGACCCATAATTCATAGCCTTCCTGAAACACTTTAAGTAGTGGGTGTTTTCTTCTTGGACGCTATCGGATGCCATCTTTTCTCCCTTCCCTGGTCACCGCACATTTGGCGTCCATCTGACTGCTCAATGCCACGCCAGAAACCCCCTTGGGTGCAGGGATTCGCAGGCTTTGGCATGACCTTTCTGTGCCTCGACAGCCTTGCTGGGCCTGTTCTTGGCCGCTGTGCAGGTAGTGCAGAAAAAGCACCCTATGAAGTGCGCAGGCGTGGCGGGGAGACGAGTGCGCGCGCAGAGGGGAGAGGACGGCTTGCAGGCAACCCAAGGGGCGCCGACACGCGCGCATCGCTGGTCATGCAGCTCGCGTGTGCGATGCTTGCCTCTCTATCTGTAGCCTATGGAAGAGTCGCCTCAAGTACTCACTCAGCGTCGCCAGTCATGAAGTCATATCCGCCCATCAGGTGACTTCCCCGCCGGACTAGGTGGCCGGGAGGCAGCTGGGCTAACAAGGCTTCGGCATGACCTTGCGAGCTTGCCACGTCCGCGAGCTGGAAGGTTTCAGAGTTGTAGACGCAGAAGCCCCAGCGACGGCCAGGGTTTGTGTCATCTAGCGTCGGGGCAAGTTGAGGCGCTTCTGGGACCATGGCCAAGCATGTTGCGTAGCCAAGGCCCGGCGCTCCGTCGCTCGGCTCCCATGAAGAACTGACTATCCCTATCACTTCGCCAAACCTATTGAAAACGGGCCCGCCGCTCATCCCGGACGGCCAATCCGCTTCAACTTCGAAAACTGGTGATGGATGTGCTGCGCCTCGCCCATCGGGGAACAGATCTGTGACGGTTCCGTAGACCCCGAACATTCCCTCTCGCAGATAGCGCGCGATCTCATCCGCGCTCATTGCCTCGAAGTGAAGCTCGGGGTATCCGACCGCGAACACCATCTCACCAACGTTGGGGCGGTAGCCGAAATTCACGGCCACTGTGTGGAACGAAGGTGCGTCAGCATCTAGCAAGATGCTAACGCCGGCGATATCGGGGCCAATTTGAAAGCCGGCATCACCCTGTAGCTCTGAGAGCGGATTAGCTCTCTTCTGCGCAACGATGGCGTCCACACGCTGGATAGGGGCCCAACATGGCTCAGGTATGCCCACAGTTCCAAATACAACCCCATAGCCAAGTAGAACGGTGGAGTGGGGCGACTTGGTAATGTCTGCGCTGATTCGGGCATCCGGTTTGATCTGGCGCAGATGCCGGGCGCGGACGCAGTCCACTACGTGGTCCGCAGTCAGTAGTCGGCCCCAGCCGTCAACATGGAAGGCGGTGCCAGCTCCGCGTATAGACCCGTCCACATCGCGCTGGAACACGGGTACGACCGCCCGGCGCAAACCAAAGGGGTCATCTATTGGAAAGAGGGTGCCGTGCTTGGCGCCTTGACCGTACGGAAATCGGGGGGCGTGAGTCCGAAAGGCGTCAAAGGTTCTAGGGGCAAAGGTGCCAGACATAGGCCGGAGTCCAGGTCGGTAGTGTGCGTGTAAGGTACTCGGGGCGACTTCTGTATGCAGCCCAGGCTTACACCCGATTCCCGCGCGGCGTCCGTGCTCGGCTCTTAGCCTCTGCTCTTTGACGGTAGCTTTGGCGGTAAGTGTCCTGGCTTACCATATGGAAATACAGTAAAAACAGTATGATAAATGGGTAATGTGGTTCCTGGTGGGCCCACCAACCCAGCGTGCATGAACGGCTGCTGGTCTGCCTTCAAGGCAACATCTGATCCACACGCAAGGATCGAACATGCCCGACACCCGCGCCCCGGTGGAAGACTTCACCACTGAAATCGAAGACAGCCGGCATCTGTTCGCCTGGTGCCTGGTGCGCTACGGCCAGATTCCCGAAGCGCTGGCAATCGAACAGGCACGCGAACGCTATCCGGACCAGGCCGCCGGCCACGAATACGAGCACGAACTGCTCTTCCACGACGAGCCCTGGCATTGGGCGATGCTGCATCTGCTGGGCGAAGGGTACTGGCACCAGAACCCGGAACTGTTGCAGCCGTCGCTGGAGTACGACACCGAATCGGACGCGCTGTGCCTGGCGCGCGGCGAGCCGATTCCCTTGCTGGATGAGGATGAGTATCTCGGTGCGCTTGCGCACGCGCGCCATATGCATGCGTGGACGTTGATCCATCAGGCAGGGATTGACGAAGGGCAGGCACAGCGGCAGGCGCTTGAGTACTACGCGTACTTTCCGCCGCATCATCGCTGGCGCATGTGCGTCCACGATGCGCGCGCTGCATGGGTCGACGTGATGAGCGTACTGCACATCAATGACTACTGGAGCCGGCCCGAACTGCAGAGGCCGCCTGAGGCGTACTGGCGCGCGTCACGTGCATTCGCCCTGGCACAGGGGCTCCAGCTGCCGGAAATTCCGCCTCCCTCATGAGAGGGCGCTGCAAGGGTGGCATGATGTGGCTTCCGCCGATCCGTACGACAAGGAGCCCGCATGAAGCGCAGTGCCCGTATGTTCGTCGCCCTGACTACCCTTGCGGCACTGCCTGCCGCTGCCGAGCCGTCCGACTCACCCAGGCGCCCGTCGGTTGACACCCTGCAACGCCTGATCGTCGACAAGGCACCGCAGACGCGCGTAGCAACACCGGACCACGAGCGCATCACCGCACGGCGCATCGATATCGTCGATGACACGGGGGTGATCCGCATGACGCTGTCCGGAAAGACACCGGCACCGATCATCGATGGCCTGCAGTACAAGCGCGCCTTCAACGTTGCCGGCATGGTGCTGTACGACAACCAGGGCAGCGAGCGCGGTGGCTTCGGCACCGCCGATGTCGACGGCGGCATGGCGGTGCTTGCGCTGGACCATCCGGCGATGGATGCGATCGGCTGGCGGGTATCACCCGATGGTGCGGTGAGTTTTTCGATCAACCAGGCGCCGAAACTGATCCGTGAGCCTGCATTGGGCAACAAGCTGATTCCTGGGGTGCAAGCACCGACCCGCATCGGTCTGGTGGTCGGGCCTGACGGCACGCCGGCCATTGCCTTGAACGACAAGGCAGACCGCACGCGACTGCGGCTGACTGTCACTGCCGAAGGCTACGGCGCGATCGAGTTCCTCGATGCGCAGGGCAAGGTGATCCACACATTGGCGCCGGAGGCTGAACTTCGGCGCTAGCGCGTGGGGGGCGCCGATCGGCGCTTACCCGCGCCGCCCTCTGCCATCAATGCTGTACCGCCCGGCCCCGGTGCAGGCCAGCAGCAGGAAGCCACCGGCCAGTCCCAGGTTCTTCAGGAACATGATCTGCTGGGTCTGGTCGGCGAAGTTGTGGTGGAAGATGAAAGCGGTGACCAGGCTGAAACCCACCAGCACGACCGACACCAGCCGGGTCTGGAAGCCGAGCAGGATGCACAGTCCGCTGCCGATCTCGAAGGCGATGGTCGGCCAGAGCAGGATGCCGGGCACGCCCATCGCTTCCATGTAGCCCTGGGTGCCGCTGAGATCACCAAGCTTGCCCAGGCCGGAGACCAGGAACAGCGCCATCAGCAGGAGGCGTGCAAGCAGGTAGGCGAGCGAATGGGATGAGTGGCTCACGTCGGTGTCCTCGGAGATGGCCGGCGAAGGCGATCGGAGCCCACCGGCAGTGAAGCCCGTGTCTACGCCAAGGGCAAGGCGCCTTGACAGCTGGCCGTCCGCAGGAGACCTTTCTCCCATGACGATTGATATTGAATCGCTCAGCCTTCGGGAGCTGGGCGCCTTGGTGGTTGCCGCTGAACAGCGGAAACAGCTGATTTCCAGCCGCCGTCCGGCCAGTGCGGTACGGCGGATGTTGAAGGCCGCAGCAGCAGAAGCGGGGTATACCCTCGAAGAGCTGTTCGGCGGAGAGGTGAACGAAGAGGCCGCTCCCCGCCGGAAACCGGCACGGCGCAGAACCGGGAAAGTGGCGGCCAAGTACCGTGACCCGGAGTACAAGCGCCTGACCTGGTCCGGCCGCGGGCGCATGCCGCGCTGGCTGGCGTCCAAGGTGCAGAAGGGCCACAAGGTGACCGACTTCCTGATTCCCGGCCTGGCCCGGCCGACGGCGCGCAAGAGCAGCCCGATCGGCAAGCGCACGGTCTTCAAGAAGGATTGAACCTGCCGCGCTGCTACCCTGCCAGGGTCTTTGAACGAAGGAGCGCGCGATGGCACACGATGGCAGCCTGACGATCTTACCCAGAGTCCTCTACATCGCGGCAGGCGCGGCGGTGCTGGTCAGCCTGCTGGCCTGGGCGGTGGAATGGAGCGGAATGGCCTATGTCTGCCCGTACTGCCGCGTGCAGCGCACGGTCATCGGCGTGCTGGGTGTGCTGACGCTGTTTGCACGACCGGGCGGTCTCATCGTGCCGTGGTTGTCGTACACCGCAGGCGGCTTCGCGTTCGTGGTCGCGGCGATGCAGCACTTCAACGGCTGGAAGCGCATTTCCGCCGGAGATTTCAGCTTCAACGCGCAGTGGTATATCGACCCGTGGCTGCTGTCAGGTTGCGCGATGCTGATCCTGGTGGCGCAGCTGATGCTGGTGCAGGCCGCATGTCGGCGTAGTCTGCACTGAAGCCTGCCCACGGGCGTAGCGTCAGGCGTTCTGGAACACCGCCAGCTGCGCAGCAAACGCACGCTGGTAGGCGGGGCGCTGCGTTGCACGGCCCACATAGGCCACCACCTGCGGGTACTCATCGAGGAGGCCGCTGCTCTTCAGGCGCAGCAGCACCGAAACCATCATCAGGTCGCCGGCGCTGAACTCGCCCTCCAGCCACAACGCCGATCCCAACCAGGCGGACAGCTGTGACAGCCGCATACGCACGCGCTCATCGAGCATCGGCAGGCGCTGCGCATACCAGGGCTGCTCGCGCTCCAGCACCCAGGCCATCGAGCGCTCGACGATGGGCGGCTCCACCGTATTCAATGCAGCGAACACCCACATGATCGCGCGCATGCGTGCATCTGGATCAGCAGGAAGCAGGCCGGCATGCTGCTCGGCCAGGTGCAGCACGATCGCGCCGGATTCGAACAGGACCTGGCCGCCGTCCTGCCAGGTGGGGATCTGCCCGAAGGGGTTGCGGGCCAGGTGCGCGGGCTGCTTCAGCTCGGCAAAGCCGAGCAGCTGCACGTTGTAGGGCACGGCCAGCTCCTCCAGCGCCCAGCGTACGCGCATGTCACGGGCCAGGCCCTGGCCGCGGTCCGGGGAAGTGGCGAAGGCGGTGAGGATCGGGCACATCGTGGCACTCCTGCAGGTCGAAGGGCCTGCCTTTCCTGTTCCGACGAACCACGGGGCGGGAAATCGACACCCTTCCCGGGACGGCGGGCGATACACTGCCCGCCACCCACCACTCCTGTGCCTCCTCATGTGGCAGCGCCGCACTTCCCTGGCCGAACTGCAGCAGCAACGCGATGTGCTGCAGGCTGAGATGGATGCGGACGCCCAGCGATGGGTCTCACAGCTTCCGCCGGATGATCTCGTGGCAGCGCTGATGCCGCAGGCGCGCCGGCTTCAGGAGCTCAATCAGCTGATCCTGCGGGCTACACCGCCGCGTGAGCTGATGAAGCGCCTGAAGGCGCTTGAGCGACAGCTGCTCGAACCCGGTACACAGAACGCAGGCGTGCGGAGGGGACTGGAAGATGAACTGCGCGATCTGCACCTCTATTTCAGCAATCCCCGCCGTCGCCCATTGACGGCAAAGGTCATTCTCATCCTGTTTGCCTGCGTTCTGGCCGCCTTGTTCCTGCCGAGGCTGCTTATGGACCTGCTGATCGCTCTCTAGGCCGGCCTCACCCCGCCCGATGCAGCTTCCGGTACTGATCCGGCGTGCACTGCGCGTGCCGCTTGAACATCTCGGCGAAGGCGCTGACGCCGGAATAGCCCAGCTCCTCGGCGATCCGGCTGATCGGCCGGCGGGTGCACAGCGCCTCGGTGGCGCGCACGAACTTCACCCGTCCACGCCAGTCGCCGAGCGACATGCCCAGCTCGCTGCGTGCCATGCGCTCCAGCTTGCGCACGCTCATATGGTGCCGCTGCGCGATTTCGGCAACCGATTCGGCCACCGACAGGTGTTTCTCCATGTACGCCATCACCTGCTTCAGTGCATCGCTGCTGGCGATCGGCAGGAAGCTGGGCAGAACGGCCGCATTGACGATCTGGTCGATCACCACGGCGGCCATACGCCGCTGGGCCGGGGTCTGCGGATCGGTCACGCCCTGCCGTGCCAGTTCGTGCAGTAGCTCGCGCAGCAGCGGGCTGACTTCCAGTGCACGGCAGCGATCAGGCAAGCGGCGTGACAAGGCCGGCGACAGATAGGCCGAGCGGTAGGCCAGCTGCGAGCGGTTGCGCGAATAGTGGGCCATTCCCGGTGGAATCCAGATCGCGTAGTGCGGCGGGGACACCATCCATTCGCCGTCGATCTTCATCTCCATCACACCCTGCGCGACGAAGTTGAACTGGCCCCACGGATGGCTGTGCGTCCCCCAGTCCGTGGGCTCCATCGCACCCTGCCGGAAGTAGATCGGACCGGGCAGCTGGTGGAAGGTGGGGATTGGCTCCATCGGTTGCCGCAAGCCGGGGTCGGTGTGGCGCATTTTCGGGATGTCCTCGATATGCGCCAAGCGTACGCTGGCCATTCCCCTACGTACACCCGCGTTCCGTGAACTATCTTTTCCCGATCCTCGCCTGCCTGCTGTGGGGCGCGAACACCATCGTTACCAAGCTTGCTTCGGGCTCGGTCGGTCCCATCGACATCGGCTTCTTCCGCTGGCTGGTCGCGGCGGTGGTCCTGCTGCCGTTGGCGCTGCCACGTCTGCGCGAAAACCTGCCGACCGTGCGCGCCAATCTCGGGCGCTTCCTGGTGCTGGGCTGCCTGGGTGGGGTGATGTACCAGTGCCTGGCTTACTATGCGGCGCACTTCACCTCGGCCACCAACATGGGGGTGATCCAGGCGCTGATTCCGTTGATCGCGCTGGCGCTGTCGCGCGTGTTCATGGGCCATCCGGTGCGAGGCACTTCCATTCTTGGCGCGGTGATCTCCACTGCCGGTGTGGTGGCGGTGGTCTCGCAGGGCGACCTGGCGCGGTTGGCAGCGCAGGGCCTGAACCGAGGAGACGCGATCATGCTGATCGGCGCATTGGCCTTCGCCGCCTACAACGTGCTGATGCAGCGCTGGAAGATTCCGCTGTCGGTGCTGGAGTCGCTGTTCCTGCAGGCCACCGCTGCATCGCTGATCCTGTTGCCGGTACAGCTGCTGGTCGGCACCGGGGTGAACAACCTCACGGCGGTCGGCTGCATCGGCTTCGCCGCCGTGTGCGCTTCGATCCTGGCGCCGCTGACCTGGATGACCGGATTGTCACGCCTGGGCGCTGCGCGCGTCTCTGGCTTCTTCAACCTGGTGCCGATCGTGACCGCCGCGCTGGCTGTACTGCTGCTGGGAGAATCGCTCAGTGGCTGGGTACTGGGCGGTGGCCTGCTGGCGGTGTCCGGCGTGGTGTTCGCCGAGTACAGCGCCAGGCGCGCCGCCGCAGTGCCGAGCGAGCAGCCCGCATAGGGCTTCGGTCATGCGGGATACGTGTCTCCGCTCAGCGCCTGTTCCACCCGCTGTTGCAGCGCGTCTGCATCATGGCCGCGTTTGCCCTGCAGACTGAGATACAGCGAAAGCGGGTCCACCACATCGCCAATACTGGTGAATGCCGGCGGATAGGCCCAGATCTGCAGCCGTGCGCTCTGGAGGCAGTCCGGGCCGGGCATGGGAAGTGCGCCCAGCAACCGCCACGCATCGATGTGCAGTGCGCGGGTGCCACCGATCGGGGGCGGTGACGTTTCAGCAAGCGCATCGAGGCCGGCCGTCGGCGCCGGATGCCCCGCATCGCGGAGTGCCTCGGCGGTCGGGCCCCAGCAGACATCCACTTCCTTCAGGATGGGGGAACGCAGGAACGGCTGTGCCCTGGCCCAGACCTCGTCGCGGTTGCCGGCCAGCTTCAGGAAGCGCTCGCGGCCCCCGGTGGAGCGCTCGACCAGGCCGCGACCGACCAGTTCGGCAGACAGGCGCGACGCCGTCATCGAGGTGTAGCCGGCGACGGCACTGATCTCGCGCGGCGACCACCAGCGCGACTGGCCGCTCAGCAGCACGTGGATCAGTACGGCCTGCGCCGAAGGCAGCAGCGAGATGGCTTTCTTCTCATGATCGGGGTCGTCGCGGAACTCAATAGCCAGGCTCGGCGCGAACAACTGGGTGTGCGGGACCACGAAGTCGATGTGGTTCTCGACCAGGAAGCGGCGCTGGGTCGGCGTGAGATAGGGCGAGACGTACAGCACCAGTGCATTCGCTGCAGAGCGCAGGCAGCGCACATCCTGGATCACGCGGGTGCTGGACTCGCCCGGCTCGCGGGCCACGGCGAGCATGGCGGGGGTTTCCCCGTACAGCATCAGCCCGGCGAGGTGGTAGCGCGATGCCATCGCGTGGGGAATGGCATGCAATGAAGCAAGTGGATGCACTGCCGAGGCGAGCCCGGGAAGAATCCTGCGCAGGTACCGCTGCGCGTCAGCGACCAGGTCGGTCAGGCCGGTGCGAACTGCCGTCGTCATCTCGTACTTCCCTTGCGGCGGCATGTCCGGAAGATCGGAACCCGGCCACACCGTCACATTCAGTGGTGAACCTGGAGACGGGTGTGCAGTGTCGGGGCGCGTGGCGATCCATGCGGTCCTGCTCCTTAGCCGTCATGACATCAAGTGTTGCCGGGAACCTTGGAGATTCCGTCGAAAAACGATGGAGATTGGGTGGAGGCGGTGTGCATCGTGGCCGGCGGACTCCCCTTCCGCCGGCCACGAGCACGGACCTGCCCGTCAGAAGCGCTGCGAGTACTTCACGTACACGGTGCGGCCGATATCGAAGCCGCCGTAATAGGGGAAGGAGCTGGACGGCTTGGAGAACATGATCGGGCCCTGGTGGTTGAACACGTTGTTCGAACCCAGCGCCACGGTGCCGTCCCACGGCAGCTTGTAGCTGACCTGGATGTCGTGGAAGGCATTGGAGCCGACCTTGCGCAGGGCATCCGGTTCACCGTAGGCGTAGCGGTCGGGCAGGGTGCACGGACGGTTCGGTACGCAGTTTTCAACCATGCCGGAGTAGTAGCGCACGGTGTACTGCGTGCTGAAGTTGCCGAGCTGCCAGTTCACACCCAGGTTCGAGCGCAGGCGGGAAATGCCCGGCTGGCCGATCCGGCCCATCATGATCGTATCGCCGGCGGAGTTCTGGTTCTCCTCGTCGTACTTGGAGACATAGCTGTTCTGCAGGTCGATGGTGAAGCGGCCGAACGAGAACTCGGGCAGGCGGTAGCGGATACCCAGGTCCCAGCCTTCGGTTTCCATCGAGCCCAGATTGGCCAGACCGTAGAACATGCTGGTGATGTGGCCATCGCCAGCGCGCTTGACGCTGCCACAACGCGAAGCGTTGCCGAGCACGTAGCAGTCACGCAGGATGCGGTCGACGCTGTCCTGGATGATCATGTTGGTGATCTTGTAGCTGTACCAGTCGAGGTTGATGTCCAGCCCGTCCACCCAGCGCGGGCTCCAGACCACGCCCACGGTCTTGCTCTTGGACTCTTCCGGGCGCAGCTTCGGATCGGAGCCGGTGGTGAACTCGTCAGGCGTGGCGCACGGATAGCTGGCGCAGGGCTTCAGGCTCTGGTTCAGCTGCTGGTAGCCCAGCGGGACGCCGGCGGCGTTGCAGGCGGCATTGCCGTTGACGCTGTTGGTGGCGCCGATGCCGCACGGGTCGACATAGGTTTCGAAGCTGGTGCCCAGGCCGCCATACAGATCGGAGATGCTCGGTGCGCGGAAGCCTTCGGCGAAGGTGCCACGGATCATGAGCTCTTCGATCGGACGCCAGGCGAAGCTCGCCTTGGAATTGGTGGTGCTGCCGAAGTTGCTGTAGTCGGAGTAGCGCGTAGCCAGGTTCACGGTCAGTTCCTTGGCGAACGGCAGGTCGCGCAGGATCGGCACGTTCACTTCGGCGAAGAACTCGTTGAGGCTGTAGTCACCGGCGGTGGTGGACGCACCAAGCGCCGTGCTCTGCCGTGACTGGGCGAAGGCATCAGGCACGAAGCGGCCTTCTTCCTTGCGGTACTGATACCCCAGGGCGACGGACAGGTCACCGGCAGGCAGTTCGATCACCGGGCCGGAGATATTGGCGAAGTAACTGCGGGTCTTGGTGATGCCGGTATCGTTGAACGTCGGGAACAAGAAGCGCTGCAGTTCGGGATCGGAGAGAGAGCCAGCCCCCGCGACCCCGAACGGCAGCAAAGGATTCCAGGCCAGGCAACCCGAGACCGGCGATGCCGCCGTGCCACACCGGGCCACACCGTTGGCATCGAGGTAGGAGGGCCCCAATGCCTGCCGGGAAGCGATCAGGCTCATGTCGCCACGACCTGTTTTTGTAACTTCATTGCGGTTGAACAACGCGCCGACTTCCCAGTCGTACGTCTTGGTCCCCAGCTCGAAGTAGCCGGACAGACTGGGTGCAACCCGCAGCGACTTCAGCTTGCTTTCGGTCGTGCGCGGCACTTCCCACAGGCGTCGATTGAACGCGATGCCGTGGTCGAGCGGGTTGAATACGCTGGCCGCGTCCAGGGGCGTGCCGAACTTGGTCGACTGGTACGGGTAGCCCGCGATCTGCTGGTCGGTGGTGCGCTCGTTGTAGCCGATGTCGGCAGTGAACTTGATCTGGTCGGTCAGCGCATAGTCCGTGCTCAGGAACAGCGAGCGGCGCTCGATGCCGGTCTGCAAGTGCATCTGGTCGTTGCCGTTGGCGAACTCGGCCGGCGTGATCGGGTGGTAGTCGTTCGGGTTCTTCGGATCGCCGCCACGATTGAGGGTCTTGAATACGGCATCACCGGTATTGCACTTGTAGAGCGCCGGGTCGCACCACGAACCGTTCTGGCTGATGTTGCTCCAGTCCGCGCCCGGGTAGTTGGGGCCGGCGCCACCGTACCGGGAGAACTCGCGGTCGCGGGCAAACACTGGATCGGACTTCTGGTATTCCAGCGCAAGGGTGTAACCGCCGCGCTCGCCGCGTGCGCCGGTGACCAGCGAGAACGTGCTGTCCTTGCCATCGCCCTGGCTGAACTGCCCGTGCTGCATGGACACTTCCAGGCCTTCGTAGTTCTTGCGGGTGATGATGTTGACCACGCCAGCGATTGCATCCGAGCCGTACAGCGAGGAGGCGCCGTCCTTCAGCACGTCGATGCGTTCCACCGCGCTCATCGGAATCTGGCTGAGATCCTGCAGGCCACTGGTGGTGGCGCCGAGCCGCTTGCCGTTGACCAGAACCAGGGTGCGCGTGGCACCCAGATTGCGGATGTTGACGTAGTAGCCACCAACGTTCTCGCCGGACGCCAACGCGCGCGCACGCGAAATGGTCGGCGCGCCGGTGGAGGTCAGGTTCTGCAGCAGGTCGGCGATGGTGGTGAAGCCCTGCTGCTCGATCATCGCGCGGGTGATGGCGATGATCGGCTGCTGCGTTTCGATATCCACGCTGCGGATGGCCGAACCGGTAACCTGGATGCGATCGAGGTTCTTCGGTGTTTTATCGCTGTCATCCTGCGCATGCGCGGCCGGTGACCAGGCAGCGGCCAAGGCCGTGCCCACTGCCAGGGAAAGCAGGGTGTACTTGTAGTGCATTTGGCTCTCTCCAAATCCAGTTGAATGGGTTTCCGCATCGCTGCGTGGAAACCGATCTGAAATCCCGCTGTGCGGAATCGGAAGGAACCTAACACTCCGTTTGCAACTCGATTACGTTATGGACGCGTTATCGTCGCGCGCCGGATACAGCGTTCATGCACAGGCCATGCACGAAACCGCGACGCGCACCAAGGGTGCTCTGCTTCAGTCTGGCTGCGGGCTGATGACAGACTCCAGGAGACATCCGATGAATACACCCGGCAAACCAAGACCCACGTGGAAGCAGTGGCATGTGCTGTTGCTGGTGCTTGCCATCGCACTGTTGGTGACGCTGATCATCGTCATCGCGCCATGGTGAATCGTCGGCGTTCTGCTCAGGTACCGTGAACGCGGAAATGCGACGGGATGAAGGAGTCAGGGCGCGTTGAGGGTGGTGATGCATGCATCAATTCGTACTCACCCAATCGGCACATTCAAACCTCCACAGTGGTCCCGAAGGCAACGCACTCGCGCTGTCATTCTCCATAGACCATCGAGCACACAGGAGCGATTCCATGAGCACCCAGTCCACCATCGAACATCGCCTCAACGACCTGATCGAGATCGCCCGCGACGGAAAGTCGTTCTACGAGGAAGCTGCGACCAAGGTGAAGGATGCCGAACTGTCGGCCCTGTTCACTCGTATTGCCGGCGTCAAGGGCCGCATCGTCGCCGCACTGAGTGGCTCCGTTGCTGCCAGCGGTGGCAAGCCGGCCGAGCACGGCACCGTGGTCGGTTCGATGCAGCAGTTCTATGGCAAGGTCCGCGCTGCATTCGGCGACACCAACTATGGTTACGTGGCCGAGCTGGAAGAGTCCGAAGACCGGCTGCTTGGCGCGTTCAAGGACGTGCTGAAGGACAACGAACTGCCGCCGGCCGTGCGCCAGGAAGTCACCCAGCTTCTGCCTGAAGTGCAGGAGTGCCATAACGTGATGCGTGCGCGCAAGCACGCCATGAAGGCGGCCTGACGATCATCGGCGGCCTTCTCCCCGGGGCCGCCACGGTCGGGGCAGCGTGGCTGCCCCGGCCATCTTTGCAACCAGCGCTCCAACATCATCGCCGCGTGGTGCTACGGCCCAGCAGCAACACCGCAAGGCCGGCCAGCAGCGCGGCGATGGCCGACGTCCACAGTGCACTGGCAAATCCATGGCTGTAGATCGCCTGTGCGAAGGCGGCGGTGCGCGCATCGGCGAAGGTGCCGGTAGCGATCGCATCGGCCATGGGCAGTACGTTGCGCGCGGGAACCGCCGCGGACAGTGCGCTGCGGATGCCCAGGCTCAAGGCACTGGACAGTACGGTGAATCCGAGCAGGATGCCGACAAAGCGCGTGGTCGCGCTGATGCCGGAGGCCATGCCGGCGCGCTCGCGCGGTGCCGCGCCGATGATGGCTTTGGATGTCTCGCCATTGAGGATGCCGCCGCCGGCACCGATCACCACCATTGCGACGAGTGCCAGCCACGGCAGGTGCTGCCACGCGGCCAGTCCGGCCACGGCATTGCCCGCGGCGGTGACCGACAGCCCGATCGCCAGCACCGCCGGACTGGTCAGATGGCGACCGAGCCGCCGGCCCACGCTGGGAAACAGCAGCATCGCCGCAGCGAACGGAAGCATGCCAGCACCGGCAGCCAGTACGCTCAGGCCGATGCCGTTCTGCAGGTACTGCGGCAGCATCGATGCCATCACCTGTGCGCTGACCGAATAGCCGACCATGGCAATGAGTGCGCCGACGAAACGCGGACTGGCCAGCAGCCCGAGATCGACCATGGGATGTGACCGTGCCCGTTCAACGATGACGAAGGCAACAGCCATGATGACGGCCAGGCCCAGCCCAATCAGCGCCGGGGCCGATGTCCATCCTTCTGCCAGTCCTTCCACCAGGAAGAACACGATGCCGAAGATGGCAGCGCTGAACGTGATGATGCCGGGCGGATCGAGCGGGCGGACCACGCTGTCTGACGACTCGGGTATCCAGCGCAGGGTGCCGTAGCCGAGCAGGCCCAGGAACGGCAGGATCGCGACGAACACCGCGCGCCAGCCCCAGAGTGCGGACAGCACGCCGCCGATCAGCGGTGAGAGCACCATCATCACGCCCATGGCTGTGCCCCAGAACGCCCATGCAGTGTCCTTGGCGGCCCCCTCGTGGTACGTGTGGCCGATGATCGACAGCGAGGGTGCCAGCAGAAAGGCTGCACCAATGCCCTGCAGAGCCCGCGCCAGGTAGAGCAGGGCAGCACCGGGCGCCAGTGCGCAGAGCAGAGAGGTGAGGGCGAACAGGCTGATGCCGATCAGCAGCACCCGGCGGCGGCCGTAGCGGTCGGCGACCGCACCGGCGGGCAGCAGCAGTGAGGTGAAGGACAGGATGTAGGCACTGATCACCCACTCGATATCGGCGAATCCGGCGTGCAGGTCACGCGCGATGCTGGGCAATGCGACCGCGACGGCATTGGTCTCCAGCACGGTCATCGTGCAGCCCAGCGAGGCCACCAGCAGGACCGCGTCAGGCAGCGTGTGCCGTGCAGGCGAAGGGGGAGGAGAGGGCGGCACCGGTCACTCGCAGGAAGGGGAGGACGGCCATTCCATCAATGATCGGTGTTTGTTTCATTCTCGGTGTTTTCTGGTTACGTTAGCTTGAACCTAACGAAATGCCGCCCATGGAACGCCGTCACCTGGAGTACTTCGTCACTCTGGCCGAGGAGCTGCACTTCGGTCGTGCGGCCCTGCGCCTGGGAATTGCCACTCCCACGCTGAGCGTGCAGATCCAGGACATCGAGCGTCGGCTCGGCACGCGCCTGTTCGACCGCGGCCGGCGCGAGGTGCTGCTGACCTCGGCAGGCGAGGTGTTCCTGGCGGAAGCCCGTGATGTGCTGCGCCGGTTCGAACAGGCCGAAACCCTGGGCCGGCGCGCGGGGCGGGGTGAGATCGGCAAGATCGAGATCGGCTACGTCGGCTCGGCGCTGTATGCCGGAGCATTGCAGGATCAGCTCAGCCGGTTCCGCAGCCGCTACCCGGGCGTGGAACTGCAGGTGAGCGAATGGCCGATGGGCGAGCTCCCGCAGCTGCTGCAGGAAGGACGGGTGGATGTGGTGTTCTGCCGGCCTCCGATGGATGTGCCCGACAGTTTCGGCGAACACACCCTGGTCGAAGACCAGTTCTGCGTGGCCCTGCCGGAAACCCATCCGCTGGCGCAGGCCCGGTCGCCGGTGCAGCCGGCGTCATTGGCCCGGGAGGGTTTCGTCATGCCGGAGCAGCCGGTGGGCGCAATGGAAGTCGGGCGCCGCGGCGGGTTCATTCCACGTATCCGTTCCCAGCCCGGGCATCTGGCGGCGGTGTTGGCCGAGGTGTCGGTCGGCGTTGGTTCGGTGGCGATCGTGCCATCGGTACTGCAACGCACGCTGGTGCTGCCCGGAATGATCTATCTGCCACTGGCGGGCCCCACCATCGTCTCGACCATCGCTGTGCAGTACCGGCGGGCAGAGACTTCGCCAGTGGTGCGGCGGCTGATCGAGCAGGTGAAGGAGACACCGTGCAGGCGCATCGACATGTTGCCCCTGGCCTGAGCGCCGCGCGGCAGGTGGACGATTGCTACACTGGTGCCACCTGCAGTCGCATTCGATGGACACCATGAACAACGGGAACGGTCCGCAGACAGTTCGCTGAGCCGCAACAACGATGCAGACGTTGTTGCGGTGATCATCCCTGCGATGCACGCGAATTGGATGGATCACCGCCGGATTCACTCTGGGCGGAGACTCCCCATGTTCAATCGACAGGCCCCGCGTTGGGCCCACCCGCTGCCATCGGCCATTGTGCTGATGGCGCCGTTCGACCTCCTGGCCTCGCTGGCCATGGACATCTATCTTCCTGTGGTGCCGGTGATGCCGCAGGCATTGCAGACATCACCGACGCTGGTGCAGCTCACATTGAGCATCTACCTGCTGGTACTTGGCCTCGGCCAGTTGCTGTTCGGCCCGTTGTCCGACCGCATCGGGCGGCGGCCGGTCCTGTTGCTGGGGGCGTTGCTGTTCGCGCTTTCGTCGTTCGCGCTCGCCATGTCCAGCAGCGGCGCAGCATTCCTGGCCTGGCGAACCGTACAGGCGGTGGGGGCGTCGGCGGCACTGGTGGCGACCTTTGCCACGGTGCGTGATGTGTATGCTGATACAGCCGAAGGCGCGTCGCTGTACGGGCTGTTTGCCTCGATGCTGGCCCTCGTGCCGGCGCTGGGACCGATCCTCGGCGCGCTGCTGGCAGGCGCCTTCGGCTGGCGCGCGATCTTCGTTCTGCTCGGCGTACTGGGCATGATCGCCGGCATGCGCGCGGTACGGCATTGGCAGGAAACCCGCCCGCAGTGCCGGGACGCGTCGCGACCCGCGCTACGACGCATCCTCGGCAGCGGCGCGTTCTGGGTCTACACGCTGGGCTTCAGTGCGGGCATGGGCACGTTCTTCGTGTTCTTCTCGGTCGCGCCCCGGCTGCTGGTCGGGCGCATGCAGTACTCGCCGCTGTCGTTCAGCCTGGCCTTCGCCACGGTGGCGCTGGTGATGATCGTCACGGCGCGGATGGCGAACGTGTGCATTGCCCGCTGGAACGTGCGCGGTACCTTCCTGCGTGGTCTGTGGGTGATGGTGGCCGGTGTACTGCTGATGGCGTTGGCCGCAGCGTGGCCTCCCTCGTTCGTCGGAGTGGTGCTGCCCATGTGGGGCATCGCGGTGGGGCTGGTGATGGTGGTTTCGGTGGCTGCAAGCGGCGCGCTGCGTGATTTCGCCGATGCGTCAGGTACGGCGGTGGCCCTGTACTACGCCGTGCAGAGCCTGATCGTGGCAGGCATCGGCACGCTGGTTACCCTCGTGCTGCCCGGCGATACCGTGTGGCCGCTGGTGGCCTATGGGTTGCTGTTGCCACTTGCCAGCCTGGCAGGTGCCGCCGCGCTGCGGCATCGCGCATAACGCTGGGTGGTGGGCAAAAAAGGGGGCGGCCGCAAGGCCGCCCCAACCCGTCAAGAGAGCACGTGTTTAGAAGCGCACAGACCAGCGTGCGGTGGCGCCATGGTCGCGGCTTTCACTGCCGAACTGGCCGCTGTAGCCCAGCTCCAGCTGCTGCCGCGGGGTCAGCCACGCCGCCAGGCCCAGCTCGGCCACGACGGCGTTGTCGGCAATCGGTGCGCCCTCGACTGCAAAGGTGGTGCTGCTGTTGGCGAAGGCCAGGTTGGCCACCTGGCTGCGGTCGCCAGAGGCGCGGCGATAGCCCACGCCACCGCGCAGGTGCAGCCAGCTGTCCTGCTGGAACGAGGCCTTCAGGCCCTTGTCGAAGCGCAGGCCAGCGGTGGCGATGGTGGTGCCGGTGTCGTCCACCTTGCCGTGCAGTGCGGCCGCGCCGCCACGCTCGTTGATCTGCTTCAGGTCCACTTCCACGCGGGCGACCTGCAGGTACGGCTCCAGCCCGCCTTCCGCATTGCCGAAGCGGTAGCCCGCTTCGATGAAGGCCTGGCGCGTACGTGCGTTGTAGCGCGCGCTGAGGCTGTCGCTGAAGCCGGCGAAGGCAACATCACGCGTGCTCTTCACTTCGTTGCGGCTCCATGCCACGCCACCACGCAGGCCGAAGCCGCCCCAGGTGTGGCTGGCATAGGCGCCGAAGTGCGTGTTGTCGATCTTCGACTTGGCACGACGCTCCTGCTGCTTCACGTCGGTGCGGCCTGTACCGGCCAGCACGCCGATCTGCCAGCCACCGAACTCGCGGTCGATGCCGACCAGCAGGCCGTTGCTGTTGGCGTCGGTGCGCGCGGTGTTGCTGTTGCCATCCAGCTTGCTGTTGCCGCCCAGTGCCTGCACCCAGGCGCCGGTGGCATCACCCGCATCGGCACCGGGTGCGGTGGCACCGGCACGACGTGACAGTGCGGCATCGCGCACATAGCGGCTACCCTCGACAAGGGCCAGCGCCGTGGCCGGATGCAGCTCGCCGCTGAGGCCATCGAGCACGCCACCCACCTGTTGCGGGAACAGTTGGGTCAGCGGCTTGGGCAGGCCCTGGTTGATCGCCAGTCCATCGGCCACCGCCGCGGCCGCACGCTGGTTCGGCGTGGTGGCGGCGCTGGCGAGCGAGGCACCCCGGGTCACGTCGATGCGGGTGCCATTGGCGCCGTAGGCCAGGCTGAACTGCAGGAACGGCGAGAACGCGCTGAAGTCGGTTTTCGCGAACTGGCCGCTGACACCGCCGTCGGCGCGGATGAAATTGAACTGCTCGCCGAGGTAGTAGGTGCCCGGCTCCGGCAGTGCGACCAGGGTGCCGCCGAGAGTGGCGGTGCCGGTTACGTGCAACTGGTCACTGCGGCCGCCCGGGGCAAGTTCGGCGGCATAGACGCCGGTTGCGCCCTGCACGTAGTTGCCGTTGATGGTCAGCGTGCCGATCGAATTGCCGGGCGCGATGATGCCGTCCACACGGGTGTTGCCCAGCGTGCCGATGCCCTTCAGCAGGCCGTTGGCACCGACCGTGGTGGTGCCGCCGGTCTGCGTGCCGTTGAAGGACACCACGCCACCGTTGACCGTCAGGTTGCTGTCCTTCAGCAGGCCGCTGCTGCTGACCGTGCTCACGCCTCCAGTGGTGTTCAGGGCGGTGGAGACCAGCGAGCCGTTGAGCAGGAACTGGCCACCCTGGACTTCGACCGCTGACGTGAGTGTGTTGGTGCCGTTCAATTCCAGCGTGCCGTCCTGCAGCACTGCGCCGTTGAAGGTGTTGCCACCACTCAGGCGCAGCCAGCCGATGCCGGACTTGGTCAGCTTGCCGGGGCCGCCGATGTCGTTGGTCCAGTCATCCCAGGCATCGCCTTCCCACACCTTCAGGCCACCGGCCTTCTGGGTCATCACCACGTTGGTGTCCACGCGCAGCGAGCCGTAGCCCTCGATGGCCTTGCGCAGGTCGACCATGCCCCAGCCGTAGATCTCATCGACGCCCGGATCGCCCAGATCGCGGGCGGTGGTCAGCAGCACGTCGCGGACCTGTGCGCTATCGAGATAGGGGAAGCGCTCAAAAAGCAGCCCGAGAGCACCGGTAATGTGCGGGGCCGCCATGGACGTTCCGCTCTTCTCTCCATAGCCGTGCGTCGGCACGCGCTGAGTTACGTCAAGCGAGATGTTGCCATTCGCATCGGTGCGAATATCTGCCGTTGGCGGGGCAGAGGGGTCGTAGGTAGTTGAGTTGATGTCTGTCCCAGGCGCCGCAATGCACCAGTTGGCACTCAGGCCACATTTGTTTGATCGGTTGCTCAGCGTCAAGTCCTCCTGGACGTTGACCACGCTGAGCCAGTACCGCTCGATGTCGGGAAGGGCTCGCGGCAAGGTTGCATATATGCCGGCAATCGGACTTTCCTCAGGCGTGGGAATTTCCACATCAGTGTTGCCGGCTGCCCAGACCTGAATCATGCCCCTGGCGCGTGCGCCGTCCGCGAAGATGGAGAGTCTCTCAAGCCATTCGGGATCGCTGTATCGGCTATCAAATTCAGCTGCTGACTTGGGCTCTTCAGCCAATCCCCAGCTGTGATTGATCGCACGCACGCCCTGGGTGTTCATCTGATCGTATAGATCGACAAGCGCCGAATTCTCTGGCCCTGTGGACTTGACCCGCGTATCAAGACCGAGTCCTTTGAGATAGATCTCGGTGACGCTGTTAAAGAACAATCTGGCGACGGTCAGATCTGCACCGAATCCCACGCCATGCATGCCTGCGCCATCCCGATTGGCAGCGATGGTGCCACCCACATGGGTGCCATGATCCTCATAGGATGCGTTTCGCAGGAGCTCGCTGATCTGCGGGTCGCGCAGAATCAGATCGGCAATGAACTTGGGCATCTTGGGATCAAGCGTATACCGCTGAACCTGCACCTCATCGCCAGCACTGGAGAAGCATGCATCCGGACCCGTCAATGCAGTCCTGTTCGTACACCGGCTGCCATCGCTCAACAGATCAGCAATAGTGATGCTGCGATGATTCTTGCCGGCGAATTCCGGGTGATCCAAGCCGGTGCCGCTGTCGAACACCCCCAGCCGGACGCCAGTGGCGGTCAGCCCCCGCGCGTACGCAAATTGGGCATTCATTGCACCCAGACCCCAGTCGGCATTGAATTCGTCCGTGCGCCAGCTGGCCGGGTCACCCGGCTTACCGAGAATCGTAGTGGTGCTGGCTTCTGCTGCGGCTGCTGCAACCGGCAACTGAAGGGGCGTGGAAGAGGGCGCCGACGTGGCAGGTTGCGCCCAGGCCGCCTGTAATTGTCGCTGTTGCTGCCAGGTGTCGAGTGATTCGCTGGCGATGGCGGGCGTAGCAGCCAGCAGCAGGGAACTGGCTACAGCCAGTGCGAGGTGGCTATGCATCGGAGAACGGGAGTGGGACGAACGGCCGTGCAGCGGGTGATTCATCGGACAACTTCCTTGGATGACGGACTACAAAGCCGTTAACGCCAAGGCACGGCGATACCCCCCAGCTATGTGGCAGGAATTTTATGAACACGTTAATTGGGCGTGACGCTGGCGTTCACTCCATCTCCCGGAGGCCTCGCTACCGTGGCCCGGCCTGGGCTCACCAGGCTTATCAAGGAGTGATGTCGATGCGTACTTTCAGGAAAATGATCGTGGGTGCGGTGTTCGCCTTGGCCTGCAGCGGTTCGGTTGCTGTGGCTGGGCCGATTCCGCCATGCGATCTTCCCTGTTGGAAGGCTTACCAGGCGTGTCTGTCCGGTGGCGGTGATGCGATGGAATGCCAGTACGAATACGATCGTTGCATCATGGATCGCTGCGGCGCTGTGTAAGCAGTGGCAATGCAGGATTGATGACGAGCCCCGTCCCTGACGGGGCTCTTCTGTTTCAGCGCCGCCCGCTTGCAGGCCATGCACGCAGCGGCGAGGATGGGGAATCGCATCGGAGCCGCCGCGCATGGCCGTCAAACGTGTCGTCGCCAACATCGCCACGCCTGACCCTGCGCGTGCCGCAGCGTTTTATGGCGAGCTGCTGGGCATGCCGGTGGTGATGGACCACGGCTGGATCGTCACCCATGGCGGCGAGGGCAGCGCGCTGGCGCAGGTCAGCTTTGCCACTGAAGGGGGATCCGGCACGGCGGTGCCGGATCTGTCGATAGAAGTGGACAATCTGCAACAGGTACTGGAGCGCATGCGCGCGGCCGGCATCCCGCTGGAATATGGCCCCGCCGATGAGCCCTGGGGTGTGCGCCGCTTCTTCGTCCGTGACCCGTTCGGGCGGTTGTTGAACATCCTCGCCCACATCTGAGCAGCAGAAAGCCCGTCAGCGACGTTTGGCACCGGTCGGTTGCACGCCGACCATGCGCAGGCAATCGGCCTGCACGGCGGCGATGAAGGCATCGGCATCCGGTGCCGGTGCAGCGATCAGGTCGTCGGTGGCGCCGTGCACGCCGGCATAGATCAACGAGGCGGTGACCTTGGGCGCTGCAAGGTGCCACAGACCTGCGGCGTTGCCTGCTTCGAGGATGCCCAGCAGTTGCTGCTGGATCGCATTGCGTTCGGCGTTGCCGCGCTGGTGGTGATGATGGTTGGCGTACACCACGTCGTGCAGTGCATGGGTGCGCACATAAAGTTCGATGTTGGCGCGGATCCAGGCGCGCAGGCGTGCTATGCCATCGCTGGCCGGGTACTGCTGCACGGCATGGTCGACGTCTTCCATGAAACGCTGGGTATAGCGCTGCGCCAGCGCCTGCAGAATCTCGGTGCGCGAGGCGAAGTAGGTATAGAAGGTGCCCTTGGCAACGTCGGCTGCGGCGACGATGTCGCTGATGGTGGTGGCATCCACGCCTTGCGACAGGAACAGCGCCTGCGCGGCGTCCATCAGTTCTTCCTGGCGGGTTTCCGCAGGTTTGGTGCGTGGCCTGGCGACAGCTGGGGTCTGCATGTGGGAGGGATCCGGGTGCGACGGGAGCCATTCTAGCTGGCCTGTGGCACTGACTGACCGCCAGTCATTGACTGACGGTCAGTCAGTGGCTACGATGCGCGCACATCCTTCCCCCGGGAACCGTACATGCGACGTTTCCAGCGGCCGGCCCTGGTGCTGGCGGCCTACCTCGGCACATTCCTCGCCTCGCTGGACATCAGCATCGTCAACGTCGCCCTGCCGACCCTGCAGCAGGCGTTGAATACCGACATGGCCGGCCTGCAGTGGGTGATCAATGCGTATGCAATCGCGCTGTCGGCGTTGATGCTGTCGGCGGGGCCGCTTGGGGACCGTTACGGTCATCGGCGGATGTGGCTGCTCAGCGTCGCCACCTTCACGCTGGGGTCGCTGCTGTGCGCCTGTGCCGGCAATCTTGCGACCCTGGTAGCCGGGCGTGCAGTGCAGGGCATCGCGGGCGCCTTGTTGATTCCCGCCGCAATGCCGATCCTCAGCCACGCGTTTCCCGACGCGCGCCAACGTGCACGTGCGATCGGTGGCTGGTCGGCGTTCAGTGCGCTGGCCCTGGTGCTTGGCCCGCTGCTGGGCGGCGTGCTGGTACAGCGCGTCGGATGGCCCAGCATCTTCCTGATCAACCTGCCGTTGGGCCTGCTCGCACTGGCGCTGGGCGCCTGGGGAATTCCGGAGCGGCGGCATCTGCAGCACGCTGCGCTGGACCCTGCCGGGCAGCTGCTCAGCGTCGTCGCGCTGGGTGCGCTGAGCTATGGCCTGATCGCGATCGGCGCGCATGGCCTGCTGGCCCCGGTGACGCTGCTGGCGCTGGGCGTGGCAGCTGCCGGGTTGATCCTGTTCGGCATCGTCGAACGCCGGGTGGCACGCCCATTGCTGCCGCTGGACCTGTTTGCCGACCGCCGCTTCGGCATGTTCAACCTGGCCTCGTTCGTGCTGGGCTTCACTGCCTATGCCAGCCTGTTCTTCCTGTCGCTGTTCTTCCAGCAGGCGCAGGGGCACAACGCTGCGCTGGCAGGCTCCCAGTTGGCCCCGCAGTTCCTGTTGATGGGTGCCGTCTCGCTGTTGTTCGGTCGTCTGGTCGCCCACCTCGGGCTGCACGCCGCGCTGGTACTGGGCTATGCCCTGGCCGGGGCGGCGCTGTGCGCGATGGCCACGTTCGAACCGGCTACTTCGCACGCTTGTTCCAGTGCTGTGCTGGTGCTGCTTGGCATTGGAATGGGGCTGGCAGTGCCGGCGACCGGCATGGCGGTCATGGCCAGCGCGCCGGTCGAGCGCGCGGGTATCGCCTCAGCCACGATGAACGCGTTACGTCAGGCAGGTATGAGCCTGGGCATCGCGCTGCTGGGCAGCCTGATGGGCCAGCGCGCCGTGCAGCAGTTCGCCGCGTCCGCGCAGGCGGCCGGGCAGCGGGAGCTGGCGGCACAGGCGCGCGAACTGATCCTGCAACCGGGCTCGATGCACGCCACGCCGCAGATGCTGACGTGGTATCGCAGTGCGATGGCCAGTGGTTTCGGATGGGCGATGGCTGTGGCCGGTGCGCTGGCCCTGCTTGCGGCGCTCGGGCTGTATCGGCAGCGCGCACCGGCCTGACGCGCTGCATTCAGCCCTGCTGGCGTTGCGGACCCGCTGCCGTGCGTTCGATCTCCTGAGGCTGTTGTTGCTGCTGGCGCGCATTGGCGTGGCGAGCGTGTCCACCTTCACGACCGATCTCGGCCATGTGCTGGCGGTTGCGGCTGATCGCCTCGCCGCCCTTGCGGCCCGCGACACGTGCCTCGGCCGGACTGAATTCATGCGCGTTGCCGGAGGCATGTGCGGCGCGCCCGCCCTTGGCAGCGATCGCGCGCTGCTTTTCCTGGTCCATTGATGCGAAACCCCGGTTGGAGCTGCGCGGGTTCTGCTCAGTCATGTGAAATCTCCTGCGGTGTGGGCGTCGCCTTCGTAGACGACGGCATCCATGCTTGGCCATCGCACGCTAAGTCCAGGTCGCCATCTTCGCCTCGGTTTTCACGCGCCCTGCGCACGGGGCTGATCAGGCAGCCATTCAGGCGGGCGCTGCCTTCGCTGCCGCCAGTGCCATGCCACTGACCACCGACCCGATCGTCTCTACGTCTGCCAAGGGAGCTCCCTGGTTCAGTCGCGCCTGCAGAGCTCCGTGGGAGACGGCGAAGACGATCGCTTGGCCGAGCAGGGCGTGGGTACGCAGCACCGTCTCGGCGCTGGATGGTTCGCTGCCGCGCAGGCACGCTACGCACGCGGCCAACGTGGAGTGCAGGGGTTCGAACAGCGTACGGTGGGCACTGGCGAACGCCGCCGTCGGTTGGATCTGTTCGCGCGCCAACAGCAGCGTGCGTGGACCTGCATCCGGCGCCGAAAGCAAGGCATGGACGAATGCCCGCATCAACTGCTGCAGCTGCTGCGCGGCCTGCCGCGCGCCGTTGGGTGGCGTTGCCGGCAGCGGCAATCGCTCGGCAATGGCTTGAGCGCAGCGCTGCAGTACGGCGGCATACAGTTCCTGCTTGCCACCGAAGTGATAGGGAATGGCTGACTGGCTGCAGCCGGCCATGTCCACCAGCTGGCGGGTACGCACACCCTCCACGCCGAACGCGCTGAACAGCTGCAGCCCCGCGTGCAGCAGTCGGGCTCGGGTCTGCCCGCTGCGCGTCTCGGCCGCGCGCCGCCGTGCCGGTGTCTGCAGATGGGCGATGAACTCAGGCATCGGCCTGCATCAGCCGTGTCGAGTTTTCATTGAGCGCGGTACCCGCGTCCGCGCCGACGATGACCGTACCGCCGATGTTGGCCATGTGCCGGCCGAATGCACAGTTCGGTTCGAAGGCGAAGCACATGCCGGCCTGGAGGGGCAGTTCGCGCCCGACAGTCGGCAGCGGCGCGATGTGCGCATAGCGCGCGGCCTCCGGCAGCGCTTCGATGCCCGGTGCACGGCCGAAGCCAATCGGTCCATAGGGGTTGAGGCTGTGGACCAACGGATGCACGTGCCAGCCGCCCGCCTCCAGCAGGGGCGCTTCCATCGCGTCGACGACATCGCCGAAGGTATTGCCCACGCGCAGTGCGGACAGGCCTGCTTCGTAGCTGCTGCGGGCGACGGCAGCGGCGCGATGGATGTCGTCGTGCACCTCGCCAATGGCAACCGCGGCCTGATGCTGGGTTTCCATCAGCCCGTACAGTGCGAAGATCTCCGACAGCACCAGGTCACCATCGCGCAGAATGCGCGGCGGCTGCGCACGATACTGCCAGGCAGGTGGTCCCCAGCCCACATACTCGGGACCCGAGCCGAGCAACACCTCGGCGGTATAGCCCCCCAGCGAGAAACAGGCGGCGGTCACTGCGGCAACCAGTTCGGCTTCGGAAACACCGGGGCGAGCAGTGGCACGCAGCGCCTCGCTCATGGATTCACCGATCCAGGCGGCATGCGCAATCAGCGCCAGTTCCTCCTGGCTCTTTACCGAGGCGCGCTGGAAGAACGCACGATATACCGGTACGAATTCCGCGTTCGGCACCGCCGCCTGCATGCCCTGCAGGGTGCGCGCGGGCATCGCGCCGTCGAAGTAGAACGGTGGATAGGGCTCCAGCCCCAGCACGCCGATACGTGCCGTGTGCAGGCCACA
Organism: Stenotrophomonas sp. 86156_Sma; assembly: GCF_056481625.1. Lineage (NCBI taxonomy): Bacteria > Pseudomonadati > Pseudomonadota > Gammaproteobacteria > Lysobacterales > Lysobacteraceae > Stenotrophomonas > Stenotrophomonas sp. 86156_Sma. The sequence continues at coordinate 4,448,508 of NZ_CM151157.1, read as the reverse complement.
TTGCTGCAGCCAGCGGCCAACCTCCAGACCGGATTTTCCAACCCACAGCTGTTCGGGTGCGATCCACTGCAGGTCGCCGCGCAGGCAGGCCTGCAGGTGGTCGGCAATCATCAGCGAGGCAAAGGTGAACACCCGTGGCGGCTGGTCGCCGACGAACACCACGATCGAGCCGGGCCGGTCATTGGTGAAGTAGCAGTCCGGCGAGAACCCGGCCGGTGCGGCGGCTTCCCGGTCGCCATGCACAACCAGGGCATCGAGGCGTTCACTGGCCATTAGGTCGCGGGCCAGGGCCCAGCGGCGGTCGCGTTCCATCAGGCTGAGCGGTGCGGGCGGCGTGCGCATGAGGAGTATTCCAGGGGAAGGAGCGCGCAGGCTCGATCACGCAGTTGAATGAATCAACCGCTTGAATCGGCATTGCACGTGCGCTGCTGCGGGGGCAGCTGAAGTCGGCGATTGCGCAGCGTTGTCGATGATCTTGATGGGGCCACCGTTGCTGTTGATAGGATGCGCAACAACGCCACTCGCCTGGCCACGACAGGGACGTAGAACATGAACAGGATTGGATTGATCGCAGTGCTGGCCTGTACCGCTCCGGTCCATGCAGCCAGCCCCCTGTTGTCCGGCAGCTTCGCACACGTTGGCTACTCGGGCAGCGACGAACAACTGCCGGCTGCGCAGTTGCCGCTGTTCCTGGATGAACTGCAGGACCTGGGCAACGACACGATTATCCTCGGTCAGGTGCGTGCCACCCGTGCCGGCGTCGGCTGCGCCAGCGGCGTGCAGGATTTCGAATGGATTGCCGGCTTTCCCGGCAAGCTCGGCACCGTGCTCGATGCGGCGGCCGCGCGCGGCATGAAGGTCGTGGTCGGCACCACCTACAGCTCGGGGCAGTGCGCCACCTTCTGGCAGGGGCAGAACGCAACGGCCGTGGCACAGGATGCGGCGCAGTCGCTGGCCCAGCTGGGCCAACAGTACGGATCGCATCCGGCGTTCGCTGGCTGGTACATCACCGACGAGCCAGCACAGGTGCCGGCTGATCGCGCGCCGTTCTACCGTGCGATCGTGACGGCGCTCAAAGGCAGTACGCCCGCGCGGCCGGTGATGGTGGCCCCCTACCTGGCGTCATCCAGCGTGGATCCGGCCAGCGTGGGCCGGGCTGCTGCACAGTTCCGTACGGCCACCGGCGTGGATGTGCAGATCTGGCAGGACGGCATCGGCGCCGCCTCGCATGCACGCCTGTTCCAGTGGGATCGCCCGGGTCATTCCACCGAGGCATATTACGAGGCGCTGTCGGCGGCGCTGGGGGCCAGCGGCCTGTGGGCCGACATCGAACTGTTCAACCATGGCAGTCCTTTGTTCCTGGAAACCGGCAACGGATTGTCCGGTGCCTATCGCTCCGCGTCGGTGCAGCGCATCAACCAGCAGTTGTGGAGCGCGCGTTCGGCCGGCAAGCGCGTTGCCTGGCTCAACCAGTACCACATGTCCGAGGTGGTCGGCCCCGGCCAGGGCTATGCCGAATCTCCGCGGTTGATGAACACCTATCGCGGGCTGTATGGGCTCGGTGCGTCCTACAGTGTCGATCCGGTGCAGACCACCTACAGCTACAGCGTGGCGCCGGATGCAAACTATCCCGACAGCACCGGGCATGAACTGTTCGATCGCCGGGTGGGGGATCCGCGCAACCCGATGGATGCCGGCTGGGTAGGCGTGCATGGCAACGCCAGCATCACCATCGACCTGGGCCAGCGCCGGCGGGTGGACTGGATCGGCCTGCATACGATGACCCGCCCGGCGTGGGGCATCGTCACGCCGACAGCTGTGGAGGTGATGTGTGCCGAGCCGGGCGCCGCTGCGGTGAAGATCGGTGTGCTGTCGGCGCCATTCCCCCAGGCCGGACTGAGCGGTTCGACCGAAGAGGAATACGTGCTGGGCAACGCCGCGCCGCTGGCCGCGCAGTGCCGCACGCTGGAGCTGCGGTTGGCCAATGGCAGCTGGACGTTCCTCAGTGAAATCGAGATGGCGGCCGAGCAGTAAGCGCCTCAGCGTTGGGGCGTGCCACGCAGTCGCTGCGCGAACGGTCGCTGTTCAAGCGCCTGCAGTGCGTCGCGCAGCACCTGCTCCAATGACTGTCCAAGATCGGCATCGAGGCTGCGCGCCGCGCGTGCCGTGGCCTGCCACTGCGCCTGCAGCGCCGGCAATGCCTGCAGCGCGCGCGGGCTCAACTGCAGGATGCGCTCGCGGCTGTCTTCACCGACCGCAGCGTGCAGCCAGCCGTCGCGCACCATTGCTGAAACCGTCTGGCTGAGCGCCGAATGGCTGAGCCCGCAGGCCAGTGCGAGATCCTTGATGCGGCAGGGTCCCTGCGCCATCAGCGTGCGCAGCACCGGGGTGTAGCGCGGCCGGTAGTCCAGTTTCAGGTCGCGGTAGGCCTGCTCGACCGCCGGGTCCAGCTGGTCGAGCAGGGCCCGCAGCAGTGTTCCCAGGGTGGCATGTTGGAGATCCATGGCGGTGATGATATATAAGCGCTTATATATCATCAACATGGGGTGGGGTCATGGCAGTTTCGTGGATGCTGGGCGCGCTGCTGGCGGCGTCCTGCCCGGCCCAGGACGCGGTGCTGCAGGCGGCGGCCACGGCGATACAGGCGCAGTACCTGGACGTGGCCGAAGGCGCGCACATTGCCGAGGCCGTTCGCGGCTGGTCCACCCAGCAGCGCTATGTGGACAGCTGCGCGGACCCCAAGGCGTTCAGCGCACGCTTGAACCAGGATCTGGACGTGTTCGATGGCCACTTCCATGTCGAGCGGGTGGATGCCCGCGCCGGCCAGGACGACTGGCTGATGGCCTGGCGCGCGGATGCGCGCAGCAATGCTGCGGGCGTGCGCGAGGTGCGGGTGCTGGAAGGCAACATCGGTTACCTGCGCCTGAGCACCTTCTATCCGCTCGATCTGGCCCGGCCGAAGCTGGCCGCTGCCTTCACCCTGCTGGCCGACACCGATGGCCTGGTGCTGGACCTGCGCCAGAACGGTGGTGGCGATGACGGCAGTGCGGACCTGCTGGTGCGGACCCTGCTGGCGGCGGAGATCACCCAGGTGCAGTCACTGCAACGCCGTGGCCAGCGCCGTCCGGTACCGTTGCCACCGGCGAGCCTGGGGCTGTACCTGAAGCCGCTGGTGGTGCTGATCGACCGCCGCACCGGGTCGGCCGCCGAATTCGTCGCGTACTCGCTGCAGGCGCAGGGGCGGGCACGTGTCGTTGGTAGTCGAAGTGGCGGTGCGGCACATATGTTCGATGATCCTGTGCTGCTGCCGGATGGCTATCAGATCAGCATTCCCGACCGGCAGCCGATCAACCTCCGTACCGGAACCAACTGGGAACGCACCGGCGTCACGCCTGATGCAGCAGGCGGTGACGATCCGCTGTTCGTCGCCCGGCAGCTGCTCGCCCGATCGGCATCGCCAGAATGAACGCACAATTGCAACCGCGCCCTATCGCAGACGACATGCAGCGTGCCTAGAATCGATGCATCCCGGTAGTTCCCGGGCGCTTCGAGTGAATGGACTCAATGAAGATTCTGTTGACCGGCAGTTCCGGGCGGATCGGGCGTGCGATCTTCGGCGCGCTGGCGGCGGCCCACGAAGTGGTGGGGCTGGATCGCAGCCCATTCGCCACCACCCGCATCATTGCCGATGTCACCGATCGTCAGGCCGTGAAGCGGGCAGTGCAGGGCGTCGACGCGGTGATCCATACCGCCGCCCTGCACGCACCCCATGTCGGCCTGGTGCCGGATGCGGTATTCCAGCAGATCAATGTGGAGGCGACCGCACACCTGTTGCAGGCTGCCCGCGAGGCCGGTGCACGCCGCTTCGTGCTGACCAGCACCACGGCGCTGTATGGCCATGCGGTGGTGGCGGGCGGTTGCCGCTGGATCGATGAAGATACCGAGCCGCTGCCACGCACCATCTACCATCGCAGCAAGCTGCAGGCCGAGGCGTTGGCTGAAGCCGCTGCGGCGCCGGGCTTCAGCGTGCGCGTGCTGCGCATGGCCCGCTGTTTCCCCGAGCCACCGGAGCGGATGGCGATGTTCCGCCTGCACCGCGGCATCGACGCGCGCGACGTGGCCAGCGCACATGCCGCGCTGCTGCACGATGAGGGCGCTGCCTTCGCACGCTACATTGCCTGCGCACCGACGCCGTTCCTGCGCGAGGATTGCCTGGAACTGGCGACCCAGCCGCGCAGGGTGCTGGCCCGCCGCGCCCCGCAGTTGCTGGCCGAGTTCGAGCGCCGTGGCTGGCCGCTGCCGCTGAGCATTGACCGCGTCTACGACAGTGCACTGATGCGCAGCACACTGGGCTGGCAGCCGCGCTTCGGCCCGGACGACGTGCTGCAGCAGTACGCGGTTGGCAGCATCGAGGTGCTGCCGCGGGCGGAATGGATCAAGGACCGCGTGGCCGAATAGGGCGGCAGCCGGGCGGGTTCCTGACCCGACCCTGAGCAGGTTCAGGAATGTGCAGATGGACCGCCTCAACCTCGTTCGCAGGCGGCCGCTAACCCGGTGCGCTTCCAGCGCCGGGCGTGTCCCGGCGGCCGGTGGCCTGCGCGACGGATCGCGCACCTGCGCGGTGCCCTCGCGGTGCCGGTCGTCCTGAACTGCCTTGCGGATCCTTCCATGCCTTCTCCCCGTTCCGCCGCTGCCCGCCGCCCGGGCAGCATCGCCCACAAGCTGATGCTGGGCACCGCTGCGATCGCGCTGCTGTGCTTCGGCCTGACTGCGTTCCTGATCTACCGCCAGGCCAGCGCCAGCCTGATCGACGCCTCGCGCCAGACCATGGCCAGCGAAGCCACCGCCGAAGCCCGCCAGGTCGCGGCCGATCTGGGCACCGCCTTTGCCAGCAACGACGCCATGGTCGAGGCCGTGCTCGCCCAGCGCGCGCGCGGCGATGTTCCGGACCGTGCCAGCCTGGCTGCCGTGCTGGGAGAGCAGCTGCGCACCCACCCCGAGTGGCTGGGCAAGAGCACCATGTGGGAGGCCGACGCCTTCGATGGCAAGGATGCCGAGTTCGTCAACACCGAAGCGCACGATGCCACCGGTCGTTACATGAGCTACTGGGCCTGGCACGATGGCAAGCCGCAGCAGTCGACGATGACCGACTACACCGAGACGGCCAGTGGCTCCGGTGACTGGTACATGGTGCCCAGCCGCGACAAGCTGGCGAAGGTAAGCGAGCCCTACGCCTACGACATCGGTGGCCAGCAGGTGCTGATGAGCACGCTGAGCACGCCGATCATCGAAAACGGCCGGTTCCTCGGTGTATTCACTGTGGACTTCTCGCTGGCGGCGCTGCAGAAGCACCTGGCCACGCTGAAGCCGATGGGCGCCGGGCGCGTCGAACTGCTCTCGCCGAATGGCGTGGTGCTGGCCTCGGCCAATGCCGCCGAAATCGGCAAGCCGCGTGGCGACGCATTGACCCGCAGCATGCTGGCAGACATCGCCGCCGACCGCCGGTTCGAAGCCTTCACTCCGGATGCCGCCGGCAACGTGCGCGTATACGTGCCGCTGCGTGTGGGCGATGCGCCGCAGCGCTTTGCACTGGGTGTGGTGATGCCGCACGCGGTGATCGTGGCCGAGGCGCGCCAGCTGCTGTGGCTGACCCTGCTGGTTGGTGTGGTGGCCGCGCTGACGCTGAGTGCCGGTGTCTATGTGCTGCTGCGCCGGTTGGCGATCCGCCCACTGGCCGAAGCCGTGCGCGTGGCCGGCGACGTCGCCGCGGGCAAGCTGGACAGCACCCTGCCGGCACGCAGCAACGACGAAGTGGGCCGCCTGCTGGACGCGATGCAGGGCATGCGGGGGCAGCTGCAGTCGGTGATGGCGGCGCAGGCGGAAATGGCGCGTCGCCATGACGCCGGTGAAATCAGCTACCGCATGGACGCCTCGGCGTTCCCGGGTGAGTACGGCCGGATGGTGGCTGACAGCAACCAGCTGGTGGCCTCCAGCAACGCCGTCACCCAGCGCCTGGTCGACGTGATGCAGCGCTATGCGGTGGGTGACCTGAGCGTGGACATGGAAGCGCTGCCGGGCGAGAAGGCGGTGTTCACCGCTGCAATGGCCACCACCAAGAGCAACCTGGCGGCGATCAACGATCAGATCCAGCAGCTGGCCGCTGCCGCCGCCGCCGGCGATTTTGCGGTGCGCGGCGACACGCTGCGTTTCGACCACGACTTCCGCCGCATGGTGGAAACCCTCAACACCATGATGCAGGTCAGCGACCACAACCTGGCCGAGCTGTCGACGCTGCTGCGCGCGATTGCCGCAGGCGACCTCAGCGCTCGCATGCAGGGCGACTTCCACGGCGTGTTCGCGGTGATGCGCGACGATGCCAACAGCACCGTGCAGCAGCTGACCCAGATCGTTGGCCAGATCCAGCAGTCGGCGGCCAGCATCCGCCTGGCGGCGGGTGAGATTGCCGCCGGCAACAGTGACCTGTCGCGCCGCACCGAGCAGCAGGCGGCGAACCTGGAAGAGACCGCGGCCTCGATGGAAGAGCTGACCTCCACGGTGCGCCAGAATGCCGACCACGCGCTGCAGGCCAACACCCTGGCCGGCTCCGCAGCGGGCGTGGCCAGCGAAGGCGGGCAGGTGGTCAGCCAGGTGGTGCAGACCATGGAACAGATCGAGGCCTCCTCGCAGCGCATTGCCGAGATCATTTCGGTGATCGATGGCATCGCGTTCCAGACCAACATCCTGGCGTTGAACGCGGCGGTGGAAGCGGCGCGTGCCGGCGAACAGGGCCGCGGATTCGCCGTGGTCGCCAGCGAAGTGCGTGCGCTGGCCCAGCGCTCGGCAGGCGCGGCCAAGGAGATCAAGGAGCTGATCGACGCCTCGGTGGCGCAGGTCGGTGCCGGTGCGCAGCTGGTGCACGGCGCGGGCCGCACCATGCAGGAAATCGTCGGCCAGGTCGGCCGAGTGAACGAGATCATGGCCGAGATCTCGGCAGCCTCGCGCGAGCAGTCGGCGGGCATCGAGCAGGTCAACCAGACCGTGGTGCAGATGGACGAGACCACCCAGCAGAACGCCGCACTGGTGGAAGAGGCCAGTGCCGCCGCGCGTGCGATGGAAGAACAGGCCGAGCAGCTGGCGGTGGCGGTCTCGCGCTTCCGCCTGCAGGCCGAGCCGGTGGCTACGGTCCGCCGCGCGGCCTGATCCTGTTGCGCGCACATGAAGACGCCCGGCCAAGGCCGGGCGTCTTCATGTCTGCTTGATGCTATGCCAGGCCGGAGTGCGGCGGCAGCATCGCGTCAGAACATGCCTTCGAAGGGATTCCAGCTGGCTTTGCCCTTCACCTGCTCCAGGTAGTAGCTGTAGTTGGTGCTGGCGGCAACCAGGAAGTTCATGGCGATGAACAGCGGGCGCGCGATGATGTCCGGCAGGAACAGGGACACGATGCCCAGCACGAGGCCGATGCCGATCACCACCAGCGCCTTGCGCCACATGCCCAGAATGAACAGGTAGATGAAGCCGAAGAAGAAGGCGAAGAAGTTGATGTTGATCTTGAGGCGGTCGCCGAAGGACAGCGCCTTCCAGGCTTCCTTGAAGCGCGGCTCCTTCGGAGCGCCGTGCTGCTGGAAGAAATTGAAGCGGAACTGCCACTTCGGGCTGAAGCGGGAGAGGTCGACGGCGTTCATTGACGATTACGTCCTTGTAGGAAAACGGTTACATGATACGAGGCCGACGGTTCAGGAAACTACCCTCAACCGTCAAAAATGTGACGCGCCCGGCATGTGCAGGCCTGCGGCGGGGCGCCGCACCGTCACCCATCCGCCTTGTTTTTAGGATAGGGTGCGCAGTTCCGCTGCCGCCCCAGCTGAACCCGGGCGGCGGCGGGATGTCCATGGAGGTTGCATGACCACACCTGCTATACCGGAAAACGCACCGGGACCGGTGCTCCTGCCGACACCTGAAGTGGTGCAGGCACAACAACTGCTCGCACGCCAGCAACTGGCGGTAGCGATGGACCGTGCACGCACGGCCGCTACGCAGAACGCGGCCGCGGCCGCGCTGGAAAGCGAGTAATCCGCAACACCGCCGATCGCGCTGGCGTGCTGCCAGCGCGATCGCGGCGCGCGCCGCCGGTCAGAACCGCGCGGTCATGCTCATGAAGTAGCTGCGCCCGGCCACGAAGTAGTCGGTGGAGCCTTCCGCATACAGCTTCTTGTCGGCCAGGTTGCTGACGCCGCCGCGCAGGGTCAGTACCTCGTTGACGTTCCAGGCTGCGGTCAGGTCATACAGGGTGTAGGCCTTGAGGAAGGTCGTGGCGGTACCGGTCTGCTTGCCGGTGTACTGCGCCGACAGGCTGCTGGAAAACACCGTATTGGGCGTCCAGTCCAGCGACGAATAGCCGGAAAACTCCGGCGTATCGATCAGATTCCTGCCGGTGGTCAGGTTCTTGGCTTCCTTCATCCAGGTGGCCGAGGTGCGCCAGCGCCACTGCTCGCCGAAGCGGACATTGAAGTTGCCTTCCATGCCACTGGTGCGCGCGCGCTGCACGTTGCTCATGCGCGTCCACCAGATGCCGTTGAACTTGCCCAGGGGCGCGTACTCGATCTTGTTCTTGAAGTCGGTATGGAAGTAGGTCAGGCCGGCATCGAACAGGTCATTGTCGAAGCTGATGCCGATCTCGCGGTTGGTGCTGGTTTCCGGGTCCAGGTCCGGGTTGCCGGCCATGTAGCAGCCGCCACGGGTATAGCCCAGCGGAATCAGCGAGGTGCAGCCACGACCACCGGACTGGGTGGCGGCGGTGGCCGAATTCTCGGTCAGGCTGGGCGCGCGGAAGCCTTTGGAAACGCCGCCTCGGATCGTCCACTGCTCGGCCGGGTGCCAGACCAGGTAGGCACGCGGGCTGACGTGGCTGCCGAACTTCTCATGGTGGTCCAGGCGTGCGCCCAGGGTCAGCGCCAGCGTGCGGTGCAGCTTCAGTTCGTCCTCAACGAACAGTGCCCAGGTATCCACTTCCAGGTTGGAGCCGCTGACGGCATTGCCGGCATAGTCGATCGGCGCGCGGCCGATGGTATCGGTATTGGTCAGTTCCTGGCGCTTCCACTGGCCACCGACGGCGAACTGGTGTTCAACGCCCAGGGTGAACGGCGTGGTCAGGCTGCCTTCGATGATCGTATCGGTCGCCTCGGAGCGGCCGGTGGCGCCGATATCGTTCTTGTACTCGGTCCAGTAGGCGCTGAGCTTCGAGTTGCCGAAGCTCCACTTGCCATCGTGGTTGAGCGCCAGCGAGCTGCGCTTGAGTTCGCTGGCACCCCAGGCGCCTTCGTCCTGCTTTTCCAGCGATGCGTCGATGAAGGCCTGCTGCACGCCGTGGCCGGCTTCCAGCGACAGTTCCTGCGCATCGCTGAGCTTCCACTGCAGCAGCGCGTCGACATTGCGGTCCTTCTCGCCGGCGTAGGCATTGCCATAGACACCACCGTTGGAGCGGTCCGAGTCGCGGCGCATGCTGTTGGCACCGATGCGCAGGCCGAAGCGCTCGCCGAGCGGGCCGGAGAACGTCGCACCGATCTGCTGGGTATCACCGCGCTTGCCATCACCCGGGCGGGTATAGCTGTGGGTGGCGCTGCCGTTCCAGTCATCACCGATGCGCTTGGTGATGATGTTGATCACGCCGCCCATGGCGTCGGAGCCGTACAGCGACGACATTGGTCCGCGCACCACCTCGATCCGTTCGATCTGGTCGGGCGAGATCCAGTTCAGATCCTGGCGGCCGAGGTCGGGACGGTAGTTGGTCGAGGCCGAGCTGCCCATGCGCTTGCCGTCCACCAGCACCAGCGTGTAATTGGACGGCATGCCACGCAGCTTGATCTTGGACTGCTCGCCGACCGCGCTGAGGCCACCGGTCACGCCCGGCACGCGGCTGAGCAGGGTGGCCAGGTCGTGCACCGGCTGGCGCTCGATGTCCTCACGGCTGATCACGCTGATGCTGGCCGGTGCATCCTTGATCCATTGCTGGTTGCCCGAGGCGGTGACCACCACGGTATCCAGATCCTTGGTGGAGGCATCGGCGCTGGCCTCTGCGGCGGCCAGGCCGGGCAGGGCCAGCAGGCAGGCGGTGGCCAGAGCGCAGGCCAGGCGGGTGCGCGGCAGGCGCGCGGAAGGGGTACGGAACGACAGGGACATGACGGCTTCCATCGGAGGAGGGGGACCCGGTGGAAGCAGCAGGCGCACGCAGACAGCAGGCAGCCCCCTTCCATGGGTCGTTGGGCGCTGGGTTGGAACCGGCGCAGCTGGGTGGGTCTCGGCCGTGCGGAAGACGGTGACCTGCCTGGTTAATGAAATGATAACCGTTCGCGTTTGTTACGATCCAGTACCTGGGGCGACCAAGTGACATCCGTTCCCCTGCCCCGGCACTCGCCTGCTGTTTGCTGAATGGGGATAAATCCCGGCGTAGACCTTCGCACTCGGCTTACATCCGGCGCCCTAGACTGAGCCGCATTTTCGATTCCGCCCCGTTGGAGATCGTGTGGGTTCCGGTAGTGACAGACAGCGACTGCGTGGCGTGACGCCGACGCAGCCAGGACAAGTGCGGGCGCCGGGAAAGCGCGCCGGGAACCTTGGTGCATGCAGCCCGGCCGGGATGGTCGGCCGTGCCGACTGCGCGGAGTAGGCGGCAATGGAGGTGCAGACCATCCATGCGGAAGCAGATACGTCCCGGCTTGATGCCGGCTGGACGCTGCTGCCGGCCGAATCGCCGTTGCAGATGCCTGAGCAGACCCTGCGCGAAGGCCAGCTGAAGGTTCGCCGCCACCGCACCTCGCCGCGGCTGATCGGCCTGCGCCGGTTCTATATCTTCGGCGGCACGCTGGCGATGACCGCCATCGCTGCCCGGATGATGTGGCGGGTGCTGTCGGCCAATGGCATCAGCGTGCTCGAGGCCTGCCTGCTGGTGCTGTTTGTCGGCCTGTTCGCCTGGATCGCGCTGTCTTTCGCCAGCGCCGTGGCCGGCTTCCTGACTGCCGTGTTCGACCGGGGGTATCGCCTCGGCATCGACCCGGACAAGCCACTGCCGACAGTGCACAGCCGCACCGCGCTGCTGATGCCGACCTACAACGAAGATCCGCGCCGGCTGCTGGCCGGCCTGCAGGCGATCTACGAGTCGGTGGCCGCCACCGGCCAGCTCGACCGGTTCGACTTCTTCGTGCTCAGTGATACCCGGCGCGAAGACATCGCGCGGGCCGAGGAGCAGGTGTTCGCCGAACTGCGCGAGCGCGTGCCCGATGGCCAGGCGCGGCTGTTCTACCGCCGCCGTGGCGACAACAGCGGGCGCAAGGCCGGCAACATCGCCGACTGGGTCCGCCGCTTCGGCGGCGCCTACCCGCAGATGCTGATCCTCGACGCCGACAGCCTGATGACCGGCGACAGCATCGTGCGCCTGGTCGCGGGCATGGAGCACAACGCCGACGTCGGCCTGATCCAGACCCTGCCGTCGGTGATCGGCGGGCGCACCCTGTTCGCGCGCATGCAGCAGTTCGGCGGCCGTGTGTACGGTCCGGTGATCGCCCGTGGCGTGGCCTGGTGGCACGGTGCCGAGAGCAATTACTGGGGCCACAACGCCATCATCCGCACCCGCGCCTTCGCCGATCAGGCCGGGCTGCCGGCGCTGCCGGGGCGCAAGCCGTTCGGTGGCCACGTGCTCAGCCATGACTTCGTCGAAGCGGCGCTGATGCGTCGTGGCGGCTGGGCCGCGCACATGGTGCCGTACCTGGGCGGCAGCTATGAAGAAGGTCCGCCGACCCTGACCGACCTGCTGGTGCGCGACCGCCGCTGGTGCCAGGGCAACCTGCAGCACGGCAAGGTGGTCGGCAGCCGTGGCCTGCACTGGATCAGCCGCATGCACATGCTGATCGGCATCGGTCATTACTTCACCGCGCCGATGTGGGCGATGCTGATGCTGATCGGCATCGCCATCCCGCTGTTCCAGGAAGGCATCGATTTCAACGCCCTGCTGCACCTGTCGCCCAGCGTGTACTGGCGGGCCCAGGACGAGGAACAGGTGGTGCGCCTGTTCGCGGCGACCATGGCGGTGCTGCTGCTGCCCAAGGTGCTGGGTTACCTGGCGATGCTGCTGGACCCGGTCGACCGCCGCGGGTGTGGCGGTGCCCTGCGCGCGTTCGTCTCGATGCTGGTGGAAACCGTATTGGCCGCGCTGATGGCGCCGGTGGTGATGTACGTGCAGTCGCGCGGCGTGGCCGAAGTGCTGTCCGGCCGCGATTCGGGGTGGGACGCGCAGCAGCGTGACGATGGTGGCATTTCGTGGCTGGCGCTGATCCGTGGCTACGGTGGGCTGGGGGTGTTCGGCGCCTTCATGGGCATGCTGGCCTGGGCGGTGTCGCCATCGCTGGCCGCGTGGATGGCGCCGGTGGTGATCGGCATGGTGCTGGCGGTACCGGTGGTGGCACTGACGTCTTCGCGTGGCCCCGGCGCCTTCCTGCACCGTCTTGGCCTGCTTGATATCCCCGAGGAGAACATCCCGCCGCCGGTGCTGGTACGCGCCGCGCAGCTGCGCCGGGAAGCGGCCGAACAACCGCCGCTGTACTGATCGTCCCGCGGCAGCGGCATAATGCGGCTCGAACTTGAAGGAGCCGCATCATGCTGCAAACGGTGGAACAGGAGACCGGCGCCTCGCCGCAGTGGTCGGTGATCTGGCTGCACGGCCTCGGTGCCGATGGCCACGACTTCGCGCCGATCGTGCCGGAGCTGGTGCGTCCGCATTGGCCGGCGCTGCGCTTCGTGTTCCCGCATGCACCGGTGCGGCCGATCACGATCAACAACGGCGTGCCGATGCGCGGCTGGTACGACATCGTCGGCATGGATTTCCGTTCGCGCGCCGACATGGTGGGCGTGCAGGAATCGGTGGTGCAGCTGGATGCGCTGATCGCACGCGAGATCGAGCGTGGCATCGCGCCGGAGAAGATCTTCCTGGCCGGTTTCTCGCAGGGGGGCGCGATCATCCTGACCGCCGCGCTGTCACGCACTGCGCCGTTGGCCGGCCTGATCGCGCTGTCCACCTACCTGCCCGAAGCCGACGGCGCAAAGCGCGCTGAAGGCGCCGTGCAGGTGCCGGTGTTCATGGCCCATGGCAGCAGCGATCCGGTGATTCCGCAGGCGGTGGCCGCACACAGTGCGCAGGCACTGCAGGCGCTGGGCCTGGACGTGGAATGGCACACTTACCCGATGGCCCACCAGGTCTGCGCCGAAGAGATCCAGGCGCTGGGTGACTGGTTGCAGGAACGCCTGGGCGCTGCCTGACCCATGCCGCCGGCCAGCGCCCCGCCCTGGATGCCGGAACTGTGCCGCCTGCCGCGGCTGGCGGCGATGCTCGGCCTGGCTGAACTGGTGGTGGTGGTGCTGGCCCTGGCCCCGGATGGCAGCCGCCACTGGACTGTGGGCGAACTGCTGTCGGCCAGTGGTTTCGCCTTGTGGCTGGCGCTGGCCGTAACGGCCAGCCTGTGCCTGCTGCGGCAGGCGCTGTCGAAGCTGCCGCAGATGCTGGGCGCGGCAGCGGCGATTGCATTGGCGACGCTGATCGCGGTGGTCTGCGCGGGCATCGTGCATGCCCTGTACGCAGTGCTTGGCGACAGCTTCGCCCGCGGCATCAGCTTCTGGCGCTTCACGCTGGGCAGCGCGGCGACGACGGCGCTGATCACTGCCTTGGCCCTGCGCTACTTCTATGTGAGTGATCGCTGGGCCGCGCAGGTACAGGCCAACGCACGCGCACAGGCCGATGCCCTGCAGGCGCGGATCCGCCCGCACTTCCTGTTCAACAGCATGAACCTGATCGCCAGCCTGCTGCATCGCGACCCGGTCGTGGCCGAGCGTGCGGTGCTGGACCTGTCCGATCTGTTCCGTGCCGCGCTGGGGGCGGGCGAGGGTGATTCCACCCTGCGTGACGAATGCGAGCTGGCCGAGCGCTACCTGTCGATCGAATCACTGCGCCTGGGCGAGCGCCTGCAGGTGCGCTGGCAGCGCGACGAACCGCTGCCCTGGGATCTTCCCCTGCCTCGCCTGGTACTGCAGCCGCTGGTGGAGAACGCCGTGCTGCATGGCATCTCGCGGCTGCCCGAGGGTGGCACCATCGAGTTGCAGCTGATGCGCGAGGGTAATGAACTGCAGATCTGCGTGCGCAATCCGGCGCCCGACCCGCAGGCCCCCGGGCTGGCCCTGGCGTGCGGTGCCGGCCATGCCCAGCACAGCATCGGCCATCGGCTGGCCTGGCGCTTCGGCAGCGCCGCGCGGATGACGGCTGGCTGGAGCGAGGGCTACTATGCCTGCCAGGTGACAGTGCCGATCCAGTGAGGGAGCGATCGTGAGGGTAGTCATCGCCGATGACGAACCGCTGGCGCGTGAGCGCCTGCGCAGCCTGTTGGCCGCGCAGGACGGCGTGGATGTGGTGGCCGAGGCCGGCAACGGCGAGCAGGCCCTGCACGCGTGCGCGGAGCTGCAGCCGGACCTGGTCCTGCTGGATATCGCCATGCCCGGGCTGGATGGCCTGGAAGCCGCCCGCCACCTGGCCAGCTTCGAGCCGCGGCCGGCGGTGGTGTTCTGCACCGCTTACGATGCGCATGCGCTGTCGGCGTTCGAGGCGGCCGCGATTGATTACCTGATGAAGCCGGTACGTGCCGAGCGTCTGGCCGCGGCCATCGCGCGCGCGCGCACGTTCCTGGCCGGCCGCGATGGCCAGCCACAGGACCACCGCGGGCAGCAGGCGCGCAGCATGCTGTGCGCGCGCCTGCGCGGCAGCCTGCGCTTGATTCCGCTGGACGACATCCATTACCTGCAGGCCGAAGAGAAGTACGTGGTGGTGCACCACGCGCGCGGCGAGGACCTGATCGAGGAGTCGTTGAAGTCGCTGGAAGAAGAGTTCGCCAGCCGCTTCATCCGCATCCATCGCAACTGCCTGGTGGCGCGCCACGAACTGATCGAGCTGCGCCGTGGCACGGGTGGGCAGGTGCAGGCGATGTTGCGCCATGGCAAGCAACCGCTGGAAGTCAGCCGCCGCTGCGTGGCGACGCTGAAGCAGGAGTTGCGGCACCTGTGAGGTGTCCGCGCGGCCTGCGGCCGCGACTGCTTACAGATCAACATCAAGATCAACAGCAACAGCAACAGCAACAGCAACAGCGGGTCATGGCTCGGTATTTCTACGTGCTGGGTCGGGCCGGGGTGGGGTGGCGGGACACGCTGCAAGTACATCCCTGTAAGCTCGATGGCGCCTTGCTCGTGTGCGCAATCCTGCGCACACAGCAAGACCGGGGTTGGGCGTCCTGCCCAACCCGCCCGAGGCATGCCTCGGGCCCATGGCGCCAACGGTCCCGCCACCCCACCCCGGCCCAACCCTCTCGTTGTCCACTGCATCGGACAGCAAAAGCATTGTTGTTATCGGGTGGGGAGAGAAATGTAGAGTCGAGATCCTATGTTCGTGGTCAAGCCTGCTGGAAGCAGGCTTGACCCACCTTGAGCATGGCCGGATCGAAGTCCCGGCCGCTTTTGAAGACACCCCAGGCGATCCTGGCCAGCTTTCTGGCCAGGATGTTGAAGACGGCGGTGCTGGGGTGACCGCGTTTTGACAGCTCGTCGTAGAGCGGTTGCCCCCGACGACACCGCTTGAGCCCCATGGCGGCCATGTAGAGCATCTGGCGCAGCACTGGCGCGCCCTGTTTGGACAGCCGACGCCGTCCCGTTCTGCCGCCAGACTCGTTGGGCCGGGGATCCAGGCCGGTGCAGGCGATCCACGCGTTGGCGTTGGCCAACGGCTAGCGCGTCATGTAGTAAATCAGGTGAGCGGCGACGGCGGGGCCGATACCAGGGATGGTCAACAGGCGCTTGTAGAGCGTGCCATGCTCTCCATCGCGACCCAAGCGCTGCAGTTCGCTTTCCAGCTCGGACAGCGTCCCAGCCAGAGCGCAGAACAGATCTGACAGCTCCCCGGGGGCACTTTTGCTTACCCCGAAGGATTGCTCCAGGCGCGCGCGTGTCTTTACCAGCGTCTGCCGCTTGCGCAGCAAATCGTGCATCTGCTGCTGCTCATCGGTACGCGGTACGTATTCACGCAGGCGATCGTTCTCCTTCTTCACGTACCGGGCGATCGCTTCGGCGTCCATGGCGTCCGTCTTGC
This sequence comes from Stenotrophomonas sp. 86156_Sma, assembly GCF_056481625.1. Classification (NCBI taxonomy): domain Bacteria; kingdom Pseudomonadati; phylum Pseudomonadota; class Gammaproteobacteria; order Lysobacterales; family Lysobacteraceae; genus Stenotrophomonas; species Stenotrophomonas sp. 86156_Sma. The sequence continues at coordinate 4,432,340 of NZ_CM151157.1, read as the reverse complement.
CACGCGAGCCCGTCGCCCGGCCGTAGTGCTTGATCAGACGTGGATTGATCACATAGACAACGTGGCCTGCCTGGCCAGCCATCCGAGCCAACAACTCGTAGTACCGCCCCGTCGCCTCCATGCCAATCCGGCATCGCTGGGGCAAGGTGTTGAGCCACTGGGCTATGCCGGCCCGGGTGTTGGCGATCCTGTCGCCGGCCTTGCGGTCGGCCACTGCCGGTACGAACTCCTTGGAGTCCACGTCCACGCCAATATCGAGAGAATCAGACATTTGTACGGCTCCCAGCTATCTTTAAGGGGCTGGGGTGGTACCGCACCGACGTTAGCTTGCCTACATCGACGATCCCCTTTGGGGGCCGTACGATCCTTTATCGACGTTCGTGTGCGGGATGGGGATCGCTCGACTCGTCTGTCGGCTAGTATCCGCAGATGCATGCTTGACGGTCCCTCCACCCTGGCTCCTACATACCTCGTAGGAGCCGGGAGGAACATACAAGCCATGCTCGACTCAGAGCGAAGCGACCCGCTGTTGCTCTGCTCTTCTTTTGATCTTCCGTGGCTGGCGCACACGGAAACTGTCATAGGTCGGGCGGGATGGGCTGCGCAGGGGCGTGAGCCGCATGGATGCGGCGACCGAGCTTACATGGACGTACTTGCAGCGGCCCCTGCGCAGTCCATCCCGCCCGGCCAAGCACGGCTGTTGCTTTCACGCCCCCCCCCCCAGCCACGAGGGGCTCCGCCGTTGGCCGTATCCCGCCGATAGGCGCGATAATGACCGGATGGAAACCGTCCGCATCGCCACCCGCAAGAGCCCGCTCGCCCTCTGGCAGAGCGAACACGTCGCCGATCGCCTGCGCCAGGCCCACCCCGGCCTGCATGTGCAACTGGTGCCGATGAGCACCCGCGGTGACGAGGTGCTGGACCGCTCGCTGGCCGCCATCGGTGGCAAGGGCCTGTTCCTGAAGGAACTGGAGCTGGCCATGCTGCGTGGCGAGGCCGACTGCGCCGTGCATTCGCTGAAGGATGTGCCGATGGAACTGGATGAACCCTTCGCGCTGCCGGCGATGCTGACCCGCCACGATCCGGCCGATGGTTTCGTCTCCAACCTGTACGCCTCGCTGGATGCGCTGCCGATCGGTGCGCGGGTTGGCACCTCGTCGCTGCGCCGCCAGGCCCAGCTGCGCGCGCTGCGCCCGGACCTGGAACTGCTGGACCTGCGCGGCAACGTCAACACCCGCCTGGCCAAGCTCGACAACGGTGGCTACGACGCCATCGTGCTGGCCGTGGCCGGCCTGGAGCGTCTGGGCCTGGGCGCGCGCATCGTCGCGCGCCTGCAACCGCCGCAATGGCTGCCGGCCCCGGCGCAGGGCGCGGTGGCGGTGGAGTGCGACGGTGGCAATGCGCGCCTGATGGCGCTGTTCGCGGGCTTGGATGACGCGGAAACCCGTGCCTGCGTGGAAGCCGAGCGAGCGATGAACCGTGCGTTGCATGGCAGCTGCCACGTGCCGGTGGCGGCGATCGCGCAGTGGCAGGGCACCGACCTGCACCTGCAGGGCCTGGTCGGCAGTGCCAGTGATGGCCAGGCGGTGCGTGCCGAGGCGATCGGCCCGGCCAGTGACCCGGAAGCACTGGGCCAGCGCGTGGCGAAGATGCTGCTGGATGCCGGTGCCGGCGAACTGCTGAACGTCTGAGCCATCGCAGCTAGTGCCGGCCGCTGGCCGGCAACCTCGTGCTCCGATTGAATGCAGTTGCCGGCCAGCGGCCGGCACTACCGAAAGAAGAACGGGCGCCTTCGGCGCCCGTTTCTTATTTGAATTTGTAGACCACGTTCATCGTGGTCAGCGTATCGGTCTTGCGCTTGTCCTCGGCCACGTCACTGTTGTAACGCGCCTGCCAGCCGGCCTTCAGCGCCAGATGTTCGTTCATGCTCACCGAAACACCGAAGTCGTTCTGGCCGAAGGTGTTGTAGGAACCCGACTCGACCAGCAGGGTGTTGACCAGGTCGGTGTTGTCGGTCAGCGAGTACTTCATGTCGAACAGGCCGCGGCCGATCATGCCGGTGCGGGTGCGGTCGTCCTCGGTGCTGTGGGTGCGGCGCACACCGGGGCCGATCTGCGCGTCGAACGAGAAACGCTCGGTGTTCCACAGGCGGGTGCCGTAACCCAGACCGAACGAGCTCTGGCGGTCGTAGGTGGCGAAGTCATCGCGCTCGGTACGCACCGTGGCCGTCAGCTGACGGTGCTCGCCCAGCTGCAGCGCGCTGCCGGCACTGCCGGTGTAACGGTTGGCGGTGGTGTTGTTGCGGCGGCTGGTGGAGCCGTCGTCGCGGGTCTCGATCACCTTGGAGCTGGAGCGCAGGCCAGCCAGGTCCATGCTGTGCACCCAGTCGCCATCGGTGTAGCGCAGGCGCAGGCGGCCGTTGAAGCTCTCGGTGCTGCTGTTGCCGCGTGCCGAAGCGAAACCGAGCTCGCCGCCACTGCCGCTCCACGGCGAGGACATCGCCGCCAGTTCGGAGGCATCCTGCGCATACGCGAGCGGTGCGCACAGCAGCAGGGGGATCAGCAGGGACACGCGCAGGGACATCGGGGCTTCTCCGAAGCGGTTGACAGCCGGTGATGATACTGGAAGCGTGATGGCGGTCCGAATCGATCCAAACGGTTTCTTCAGCAGACGTTGCCGCGATCGCCTATTCAGGGCAGATCGACGCGCAATGCCGGGTCGTTGAAGCGCGAATAGCGCAGGCGCAGCTGGAAGCTGCGGCCATTGCTGCTGCCGCTGCGTACGATCTGCCGCGGCAGGCCCTGCGCGTCCACCCAGTACTCCAGGCGTTCGCCGGGCTGCGCGCCACGCAGGCGGTAGTGACGCGTCTCGACCCCGTCCAGCGACTGGCTGCCCAGGTCTTCGGCCTGCAGATCGGCGGGCGGGGCATCGGCCGGCAGCGGGTTGCGCCATTGCTCGAGCAGGCCCGGCGGGGTCGGCACCTGCCGGATCGCGTCGTCGGCCTGCAGGAACATGGTGTCGCCGATGATCGTCTGCGGACCGGCCGGGGTCTGCACCCGGAAGCGGTCGGGGGCGACGAAGTCCATGGCGCTGCGCACCGGCTGCGGCGCGCCCAGCACCTCCAGTTCGGCGTGGAAGCTGCGCAGGGCCGAGAAGCGCTGGCTGGCGCCCAGCACCGCCTGCGCCGGATCCGCCGCAGGCACGGGCGCTTCGGTGCTGGCCGGCGCGGGCGCGCGATCACAGGCGGCCAGCAGCAGGCAGGCCAGCAGGGACAGGGCAGGCAACCGGCGCATCGGGTGTTCCAGAGGGGTGGGGGCGACCACGATAGCCCAAACGTCCCACACAAGACCCGCGACTCGGACATAATCGGGGGTATGGACCGATACGAACGCATCACCGCCCTGCATCGTCTGCTCAAGTCCGCACGCTATCCGGTGACGGTGGCGACCCTGCAGGACAAGCTCGGTTGCTCCCGTGCCACCGTCTACCGCGATCTGGCCTTCCTGCGCGATGCGCTGATGGCACCGATCGAGGGCGACGGCGAAGCCGGCTTCCGTTACCAGGCCGACGAGAGCGACCGCTTCGAGCTGCCCGGCCTGTGGCTGAGTTCGGAGGAACTGCACGCCCTGCTGGCCTCGCAGCACCTGCTGGCGCGGACCGGAGGCGGCGTGCTGTCCTCGGTGCTGGCACCGCTGCAGCAGCGCATCGAGAGCCTGCTGGCGGCCCAGGCTGGCGTTTCCAGCTGGCCGGTGGACCGGGTGCGGGTGATTCCGCACCGTGGCCGCAAGTTCGATGAAGGCAGCTTCCGCAGCGTGGCTTCGGCGGTGCTGGAGCGCCGCCAGCTGGCGTTCGAGTACCGCGCCCGTTCCACCGACGAGCCGACCAAGCGCACCGTTTCGCCGCAGCGCCTGACCCACTATCGCGACAACTGGTACCTGGATGCCTGGGACCATGACCGCGAGGCGCTGCGCAGCTTTGCCGTGGATCGCATCCACAAGGCGCGGGTGATCGACAGCACCGCCCGCGACGTGGCCGACAGCGAGCTGGACGAGCAGCTCGGGGCCAGCTACGGCATCTTCTCCGGTGCGCCGAAGGGCTGGGCGACCATCCTGTTCAGCGCCAAGGCCGCGCGCTGGGTGGCCGACGAGCACTGGCATTCCAAGCAGCAGGGCCGCTTCCTGGCCGATGGCCGCTATGAACTGAAGGTGCCGTACAGCGTCTCGCGCGAGCTGCTGATGGACGTGCTGCACTACGGCTCGGATGCCGAGATCGTCGAACCGGTGATGCTGCGCGAGCAGGCCAAGGCGCTGCTTGAGCTCGCCCTGAGCAACTACGACAACTCCTGACACTCCCCCCGAGAACCCTTCCGCCCATGAAGAAGACCCTGTTGCTGCCCCTGCTCGCCGCTGCGCTGGCCCTGACCGCCTGCGGCAAGTCCGGCGAGCCCTCGCAGAAGCTGGTGGTGGCCGCCACGGCCGTGCCGCATGCCGAGATCCTTGAAGTGGTCAAGCCCATCCTCAAGCAGGAAGGCGTGGACCTGGACGTGCGCGTGTTCAACGACTACGTGCAGCCCAACGACCAGCTGGTGCAGAAGCAGGTGGACGCCAACTACTTCCAGACCGAGCCGTATCTGGATGCCTACAACCGCGATCGCAAGACCGATCTGGTGAAGGTGATCGGCGTGCACATCGAGCCGTTCGGTGCGTACTCGCGCAAGATCAAGTCGCTGGCCGAGCTGCGCGAAGGTGCCGACGTGGTGATCCCGAACGACCCGAGCAACAACAGCCGTGCACTGATCCTGCTGCACAAGGCCGGTGTGATCGAGCTGAAGGATCCGACCAACGCGCTGTCGACCCAGCGCGACATCACTGCAAACCCGAAGAACCTGAAGTTCCGCGAGCTGGACTCGGCGATGCTGCCGCGCGTGCTCGACCAGGTCGACCTGGCCCTGATCAACACCAACTACGCACTGGATGCTGGCCTCAATCCGACCAAGGATGCACTGGCGATCGAGAGCAAGGACTCGCCGTACGTGAACTTCCTGGTCGCACGCCCGGACAACAAGGACGACGCCCGCGTGCAGAAGCTGGCCAAGGCCCTGACCAGCCCGCAGGTGAAGGCCTTCATCGAGACCAAGTACAAGGGCGCGGTGCTGCCGGCGTTCTGACGGCCGCTGGCCATGTGGTAGTGCCGGCCGCTGGCCGGCAATCTCCAGGCGCCCCCAAACATCATAGGGTTGCCGGCCAGCGGCCGGCACTACCGTCAGTCGACGTGGAAGGCGAGGGTGGCCGCCACGGCCTGCTGCCATCCCGCATACAGTTTCTCGCGCCGCGCCACCTCCATCTGTGGCTCGAAGCGCCGGTCCAGGCCCCATTGCGCGGCGATCTGTTCGCGGCTGGACCAGAACCCCACCGCCAGCCCGGCCAGGTAGGCCGCGCCCAGTGCGGTGGTTTCGGTCAGCCGCGGCCGCAGCAGTGGCACGCCAAGGATGTCGGCCTGGAATCCGGCCAGGAAGTCATTGCCGATCGCACCGCCATCGGCGCGCAGCTCGGTCAGCGCGATGCCGGCATCGGACTGCATCGCATCGAGCACGTCGCGGGTCTGGTAGGCCATCGCCTCCAGCGCGGCACGCACGAAGTGCGCCTTGCGGGTGCCACGGGTCAGGCCGAACATCGCGCCGCGCACATCACTGCGCCAATAGGGCGCACCGAGGCCGACGAATGCTGGTACCAGGTAAGCACCGCCGCTGTCGGGCACCTGCGCGGCCAGCGCCTGGCTGTCGCTGGCGCGTTCGATCATGCGCAACCCATCGCGCAGCCACTGCACCACCGAGCCGGCGATGAAGATCGAGCCTTCCAGCGCATATTCCACGCGCCCGTCCAGGCCCCAGGCGATGGTGGTCAGCAGTCCATTGCGCGAACGCACCGCCTGCGCGCCGGTGTGCATCAGCATGAAGCAGCCGGTGCCATAGGTGTTCTTGACCATGCCCGGCTGGAAGCAGGCCTGGCCGAACAGGGCCGCCTGCTGGTCACCGGCGATGCCGGCGATCGGGATCGGGTGATCGAAGAAGAACTGCGGCCGGGTATGCGCGTACACCGCGCTGGAATCGCGCACCTGCGGCAGCATCGCGCGCGGGATGTCCAGCAGCGCCAGCAGGTCGTCATCCCAGTCCAGCGTGTGGATGTTGAACAGCAGCGTGCGCGCCGCGTTGCTGTAGTCGGTCACATGCGCCTGGCCACCACTGAGGTTCCAGACCAGCCAGCTGTCGATGGTGCCGAACAGCAGCTCGCCACGCTCGGCACGCTGTTGCGCGCCCTCCACGTGGTCGAGGATCCAGCGCACCTTGGTGGCGGAGAAATAGGCATCGATCAGCAGGCCGGTGCGCTCGCGGATCAGCGCCTCATGCCCTTCGGACTTCAGCCGCTCGCAGATGGCGTGGCTCTGCCGCGACTGCCAGACGATGGCGTTGTGGATCGGCTGTCCGGTGGCACGGTCCCAGACCACGGTGGTTTCACGCTGGTTGGTGATGCCCAGTGCGGCGATGTGGCGCGGGTCGATCTGCCCGCGGCTGAGCAGTTCGGTCAGCGTGGCATAGACGCTGGTGAGAATCTCGCGCGGGTCATGCTCGACCCAACCCGGCTGCGGGAAGATCTGCGCGAATTCGCGCTGCGCGCTGCCGACGATGTCGCCGGCGCGGTCGAACAGGATCGCGCGCGAACTGGTGGTGCCCTGGTCGATGGCCAGCACGTAGCGGGGCGTCATGCAGCGTCTCCGGTAGCGATGGTGTTGGTAGAGTCGAGCTTGCTCGACTGCTTTTCATGTCAGTCGAGCAAGCTCGACTCTACCGTCTATCGATCCACGCCTGCAGCCGCGCCACCTGCGCAGCATCCAGCCGCAACCCCAGCTTGCTTCGCCGCCACAGCACGTCCTCGGCGTCCCAGGCCCATTCGTGGTCGCGCAGGAAAGCCACTTCCCGCGCATGCAGGCCGCCGCCGAAGTCCTCTCCAAGATCGTCCATGCCCCGTGCACCCTGCAGAAAGGCGGCGCTGCGGCTGCCGTAGGCTTCGGCCCAACGCCGTGCGATCTCCACGGGCAACCACGGTGCCAGCGCCTGCAGGCGGGAGCGCGCCTGTGTGGCGTCACCCCAGTCGCTGCCCGGCAGCGGGTCTCCGCCTGCCGTCCAGGCCGGTCCCATCTGTGGCAGGGCAGGGCGCAGCAGGTTCAGCGCTTCCTCGGCCAGCACCCGGTAGGTGGTCAGCTTGCCGCCCAGCACATGCAGCGCCGGCGCCGGGTTGGACTGCAGCTGAAGGCGGTAGTCGCGGCTCAGCGTTGCCGCACGCGGGTCCGGGTCGGCCAGCAGTGGCCGCACACCTGCGAACTGCCAGACCACGTCTTCCGGAGTGATCGGCTCACGCAGATAGCGGTTGGCGGCCGCGCACAGGTAGCTCACCTCGGAAGGCAGCACGCTGCAGCGCGCCGGGTCACCACGGTAGTCGGTGTCGGTGGTGCCGACTAGCAGATGCTCGTGGGCGAACGGCAGCAGGAACACCACGCGGCCATCGGGCTGCTGCAGCAGGCAGGCACTGTCATCAGGCCAGGGGCGGCGCAGCACGATGTGGCTGCCCTGTACCAGCCGCAGCGCGGGGCCGCCGCTGCGGGCCTCCATCTGCTCCAGCAGGCCACCGGCCCATGGGCCAGCCGCATTGGCGACGGCGCGCGCGGTCACATGCTGCTGGCCATCGGCGGATTCCAGCACGGCCAGCCAACGGCCCTGCACAGGGCGCAGCTCGATGCAGCGGCTGCGCACATGTACCTGTGCGCCACGCGAGGCAGCATCCAGGGCATTGAGCAGTACCAGACGCGCGTCATCGACCTGCGCGTCGGCGTAGCTGAAGGCCTGCCGCAGATCCGGGGAGAGCCAGGGGCCGAGCGGATCATGCTGAAGGTCCAGGGCGCGCGAGGCGGGAAATGCCGGGCTGCGTGGGCCCAGGTGGTCGTACAGCCACAGTCCCACGCGCAGCATCCAGCGTGGGCGCAGGTGCGGTTCCCACGGCAGCACGAAACGCAGCGGGCGGACCAGGTACGGTGCCTGCCGGCGTACCACCTCGCGTTCGCCCAAGGCCTTGCGTACCAGACCGAACTCGCGCTGTTCCAGGTAGCGCAGGCCACCGTGGATCAGCTTGCTGCTGGCGCTGGAGGTATGCGCAGCGAGGTCGTGCTGCTCGCACAGCAGCACGCGCAGACCGCGGCCGCTGGCATCACGGGCGATGCCGGCACCGTTGATACCGCCACCGATCACCAGCAGGTCGACGTCGTGCATCGCGCCTCCGCATCCTGTGTGTGTAGAGTCGACTGCTCTTGCAAAAGTCGAGCATGGCTCGACTCTACGAAAGGCAGTCGAGCAAGCTCGACTCTACAGAACGCGGGTGACGGAAACGACGACGGGCCCCGAAGGGCCCGTCGCGTTGCATCAGTGAAGCAGGTGCAGCCTGGATCAGAAGCGGGCGCCGATGCCGAAGCCGACGGTCCACGGATCCATCTTGGCTTCGCCGATCTTCTCGCCGCCAACCTTCACGTCCGGGCGGGCGCGCATGTAGCGGGCGTCAGCACGGGCGAACCAGGTGGAGTTGATGTTCATGTCCACGCCGACGGTGCCGATCACGCCCTTGGCATCCTTGAAGCGGATGTCGGTGTCAGCGCCGTTGCCCAGCTTCTCGTTGCTGAAGCTCGACTGGTAGTAGCCCACGCCCACGAACGGACGGAACACGTTGTCAGCCTGGCCGAAGTGGTACTGGCCGCTCAGCGCGATCGGCTGCTGCTCGACCGAGCCCAGGCGGGCGTTGTTCGGGCCCTTGAACTTGTTGTCGAACTTGTCGGCAGCGCCCCACAGTTCAACGGCCCAGTTGTCGTTGATGTAGTAGCTGAAGCTGACGGTCGGCGCCGGGCCACCATCGGTCTTCTTGACGCCGGTGATCGGGTCGTTCTTCGGTTCCAGCAGCGAGATGCCGCCAACAACGGCAAAATGCTTGCCCGAAGCGGTGTCGGTGCTGCTGCTGTCCTGGGCGAAAGCGGCCGGCGCGAAGGCGGCGGAGGTCAGCAGGGCGAGACTCAGGATACGGATGGAGCGCATGGGGGTATCTCCTAATGTTTCTTGTTTTGGGCCCCCGGTTGCGGGGCGAGCACACCGTAGTCGCCCCAACATGAATCGAATCCGACGCACGTTAAAAAATAGTTTCCCTTGTTCAGCGACTGGAGCGAAAAGCCTGTTTTCATGGGCTTTTCAGCCTTCGGCGACATTCATGCAGTTGGAGACGATGTGAGCGAAGCAACGGTGTGCATCGGCCTGCAAGCGCAGGTGAACATGGAATGCAGGGTGCTGCTGCTGGGCTCGATGCCCGGCGTTGCGTCATTGCAGGAGCAGCGCTACTACGCGCATCCGCGCAATCGCTTCTGGCCTGTGCTGGCCGATATCTGTGGCTTCGATGTGGCCCTGGCGTACCCGCAACGGCTGCGCGCACTGCAGGTAGCCGGTGTGGGTCTGTGGGATGTGATCGGTCAGTGCGAGCGGCGTGGCAGCCTGGATGCCGACATCGTGCGTGGCACGGAAGTACCCAATGCGCTGCCGGCATTGATCGCTTCGCTTCCTGAGCTGGAGCTGATCGGCTGCAACGGTGCGGCATCGCTGAAGGCATTCCAGCGTTGGGTGCTGCCCGGCCTGGAGGCGCAGCCAAGGCTGCTGGCGCTGCCGTCCACCAGCCCGGCCAACGCGGCCTGGTCGCTGCCGCGGCTGCGCCAGGCCTGGCAGCCGGTAGCCGACGCACTGGCGACATGAAGCGGACATCGTCCGGACAATACGCTACCGACTGGTCGCGGCCGCAACCCATGAGCAACAGCGTGTCCCGGCTGCGTGAGTACTGAAAACACCTGTAACGGTTGGCGCTGGCCCCCGCTGGCCGCACAATAGACGTTTCCCTACACCAGATTGCCGGAGTTATCCCCATGGCCGAAATCAAGGAAGCACTTGTCCCCGATATCGGTGACTACAGCGATATCCCGGTAATCGAGGTGCTTGTCGCCGTCGGCGACACGGTCAAGAAGGACCAGGGCCTGGTGACGCTGGAAAGCGACAAGGCGACCATGGAAGTGCCGTCGGCCGTGGCCGGCGTGGTCAAGGAGATCAAGGTCAAGGTCGGTGACACCCTGTCCGAGGGCAAGGTCGTGGCGCTGATCGAAGTGGCTGAAGGCGAGGCTGCCAAGCCGGCCGCTGCCGCCCCGGCACCGGCCAAGGCCGCTGCCCCGGCTGCCGCCACCCAGAGCGCGCCGGCCCCGGCCGCAGCTGCGCCGGCCGCTCCGTCTGCCAGCGGTGGTGCGGTTGAAGCGCTGGTGCCGGATATCGGCGACTATTCCGGTATTCCGGTCATCGAAGTGCTGGTCGCCGTCGGCGACACGGTCAAGAAGGACCAGGGCCTGGTCACGCTGGAAAGCGACAAGGCCACCATGGAAGTGCCGTCGTCGGTGGTTGGCGTGGTCAAGGAACTGAAGGTCAAGGTCGGCGACACTCTGTCGCAGGGCAATGTGGTCGCCATCATCGAGGCCGAGGGCGCTGCCGCGCCGGCGCCGACCAAGGCAGCCGCTGCTGCCGCTCCGGCTGCTGCCGAGACCGCCACCAAGGTCGAGCCGGTCGCTGTGCCGGCGCAGCCGGACAAGCTGGCGGCCCGCGAGATCGCCTCGGCCGGTACCCCGTCCAGCCCGCCGGTGCAGTTCAACGCCGATGGCGTGCTGCCGGCCAAGGTGCCGTATGCCACCCCGGCGGTGCGTGTGTTCGCCCGCGAACTGGGCGTGGACCTGCTGCAGATCAACGGCACCGAGAAGGGTGGCCGCATCACCAAGGGTGACGTGCAGAAGTTCGTCAAGGCCGCACTCAGCGGTGGCGTGCCGGCTGCCGGCGGTGCTGCTGTCGCTGCCGGTGGTGGCCTGAACCTGCTGCCGTGGCCGAAGGTCGACTTCAGCAAGTTCGGCGAGACCGAAGTCCAGCCGCTGTCGCGCATCAAGAAGATCTCGGGTGCGAACCTGGCCCGCAACTGGGCCATGATCCCGCACGTCACCCAGTTCGAACAGGCCGACATTACCGACCTGGAAGGCCTGCGCGTGGCGCTGAACAAGGAAAACGAGAAGGCCGGCATCAAGCTGACCATGCTCGCCTTCCTGATCAAGGCCAGCGCCGCGGCGCTGAAGAAGTTCCCGGAGTTCAACGCCTCGCTCGATGCCAGCGGTGAAAACCTGACCCTGAAGAAGTACTTCCACATCGGCTTCGCCGCCGACACGCCGAACGGCCTGGTCGTGCCGGTGATCCGCGACGTGGACAAGAAGGGCGTGGTGCAGATCGCGCAGGAAACCGGCGAACTGGCCAAGAAGGCACGCGACGGCAAGCTCGGCCCGGCCGACATGAGCGGCGGCTGCTTCTCGATCAGCTCGCTGGGCGGCATCGGCGGCACCGCGTTCACCCCGATCGTCAATGCACCGGAAGTGGCCATCCTCGGCGTCTCCAAGTCGTCCATCCAGCCGGTCTGGAACGGCAAGGAATTCGCACCGAAGCTGATGCTGCCGCTGTCGCTGAGCTACGACCACCGTGTCATCGATGGCGCCCTGGCCGCACGCTTCACCACGTACCTGTCGCAGGTACTGGCCGACATGCGCCGCGTGCTGCTGTAAGGCACCGCTTCGCCCCCACCGTGCGGCCGCCGCCCCTGGCGCGGCCGCGTGAACAGATGCAGTGACAGCCCGCCGGCACCGCCGCGCGGGCACGAGGAAAACCCACCATGGCCACGATTGAAGTCAAGGTTCCCGACATCGGCGATTACAGCGATGTGCCGGTGATCGAAGTGTTGGTCGCCGTCGGCGACACGGTGAAGAAGGATCAGGGTCTGGTGACCCTGGAATCGGACAAGGCCACCCTGGAAGTGCCGTCCTCGGCTGCCGGCGTGGTCAAGGAAATCAAGGTCAAGCTCGGCGACACCCTGTCTGAAGGTGCCGTGGTCGTGGTGCTGGACGCCGAAGGTGCCGCCGAAGCCCCGGCCAAGGCCGCCGCGCCGGCCCCGGCAGCGGCCGCCCCGGCCAGCAAGCCGCCGGTGACCCCGTCGCACCGCGCCCCGGCTGAACCGGCTGCGCCGAAGCCGGCGCTGTCCAGCGGCAAGCCAGCCGACATCGAATGCGAAATGGTCGTGCTGGGCTCCGGCCCGGGCGGCTACACCGCCGCTTTCCGCGCTGCCGACGTCGGCCTGGATACGGTGCTGGTCGAGCGCTACGCCAGCCTCGGCGGCGTCTGCCTCAACGTGGGCTGCATTCCGTCCAAGGCGCTGCTGCACGCCGCAGCGGTCATCGACGAAGTGGCCCATGCCGGTGACTTCGGCGTCGAATTCGGCAAGCCGACCATCACCCTGGACAAGCTGCGCCAGTACAAGGAAAAGGTCGTCAGCCAGCTGACCAAGGGCCTGGCCGGCATGGCCAAGCAGCGCAAGGTCCGCAGCGTGCAGGGCGTCGGCAAGTTTGTCTCGGCCAACGAGCTGGAAATCACTGCCGCTGACGGCAGCACCCAGCTGCTGCGCTTCCAGAAGTGCATCATCGCCGCCGGTTCGCAGGCGGTGAAGCTGCCGAACTTCCCGTGGGACGACAAGCGCGTGATGGACTCCACCGACGCGCTGGAGCTGGCCGAAGTGCCGGGCTCGCTGCTGGTCGTCGGCGGCGGCATCATCGGCCTGGAAATGGCCACCGTGTATGGCGCGCTGGGCAGCAAGGTCACCGTGGTCGAGTTCATGGACCAGCTGATGCCGGGCGCCGACAAGGACCTGGTCAAGCCGCTGGCCGACCGCCTGAAGAAGCAGGGCATCGAAGTCCACCTGAAGACCAAGGCTTCGGGCGTCACCGCCGATGCCAAGGGCATCACCGTGACCTTCGACGCCGCCGAGGAAGGCCAGTCGCCTGCGCTGGCGCAGGGCACCTTCGACCGCGTGCTGGTGGCCGTGGGCCGCTCGCCGAACGGCAAGAAGATCGATGCCGAGAAGGCCGGCGTGCAGGTCACCGACCGCGGCTTCATTCCGGTCGACCGCCAGATGCGCACCAACGTGCCGCACATCTTTGCCATCGGCGACATCGTCGGCAACCCGATGCTGGCCCATAAGGCCACGCACGAGGGCAAGCTGGCTGCCGAAGTGGCTGCTGGCCACAAGAAGGAGTGGGTGGCCCGCGTGATTCCGTCGGTGGCTTACACCAACCCGGAAATCGCCTGGGTCGGCGTGACCGAAACCGAAGCCAAGGCCAAGGGCCTGAAGGTCGGCGTGGCCAAGTTCCCGTGGGCCGCCAGTGGCCGCGCGATCGGCATCGGCCGCACCGAGGGCTTCACCAAGCTGATCTTCGACGAAGAGACCCATCGCATCATCGGTGGTGCCATCGTTGGTGTGCATGCCGGTGACCTGCTGGCCGAGATCGGCCTGGCCATCGAGATGGGTGCCGAAGCTGAAGACATCGGCCACACCATCCACGCGCACCCGACGCTGAGCGAATCGGTGGCGATGGCCTCGGAAATCTACGACGGCACGATCACCGATCTGTACATGCCGAAGAAGAAGTAAGGCGCCCGCGCCTTCGCGAACGAGAAGCCCCGGCATCTGCTGGGGTTTTTTGTTTCTCCGCTCCGGATTTTTGCGAGCGGTGGGGCCGCTGCGCGGGGACAGTCGAGAGCCACCGCCTAGGCCGCCTGGACGCCTGACACGCGGAGGGAGAGGGGGCTGGGTGCGAAGTAAAGGAGGAGGCGTCGGCCGCAGGCCAGCGCCGGGGGACATTCGCACCCAGCCCCCTCTCCCTCAAGCGCTCGACCCAGCTGCTCTTGCTCCTGCACGCAGGGAAAAACAGTACAAAAAAGCGCGGCCCCGATGTTCCGGAGGCCGCGCCAGGAGAGAGAGTGCCGTGGAAGGGGCGGGGGATCAGAACACGAAGCTGACGCCGGCCACCGGGCCCTTGAATTCCTGCTTCAGGCCGATGGTGCCGTCGCTGCCCTTCTTGTCCGCGTCGAGCTTGAACCAGTCGTAGCCAGCGAACACACCGAAGTTCTTCGTGAAGCGGTAATCCACGATGGCGTTGGCGCGGCTCAGGTCGCCCTTGTAGTCATCGAAGCTGCCCCAGCGCGTGTTGAGGTACTGGCCCTGCAGCGTGATCATCCACTTTTCCGACGGGGTGAAGCTCAGGCGCGCACCGACCACCGGCGCCACGCCGTCGGTCTTCTCATTGAGGAACTGGCCTTCGTAGACGGTGCCCAGATCGGCGTAGGCCTTGGTGCTGACCTTGGCGTACTCGGCACCCAGCTGCAGGCCGAGGTCGAAGGTATCGGTGTCGACCACCGAGTAGTCATAGACCAGGCTGGCGACCTGGTACTTCAGTTCGCCCTTGACGAAGCTGCCGGACGGCACGTTGACGTCACCGAAGGAGATGTCCTGGCCGAGGGTCTCGCGGCGGTCCTTGTCGTACTTGAAGTAGTTGAACAGCAGGCGCTGGCGGTTGCTGATGCGGAACATGCCGTCGATGCGCGGCTCCCATTCCTTGCCACCCAGCTTGAAGTCTTCGGAGAAGCCGATGTCCTGGCCGGCGACGTTGGTCTTGCCGCGAAGGGTGTTGTCCGAGTCGATGTTCATCGCACCCAGGCGCAGGGCGAAGCGGTCGTCGCCTTCAGCGGCGTGGGCGGCAGTGGCGAACGAAGCGCCGGCGGCGAGCAGGGAGAGGGCGAGCAGGGTGGGTACGGGGCGCATCGAAGAGTCCTTGCAGTGGTTCATCAGAATGAAGACCACTGTGCCGGACAGGCCCGTCCACCATCCGTGAACGTATGGTCCACGAAGTGTGCACGGTTCAGCGCTGTCGCGACGATGCAAAAAGATGGCCCCGGAGCCGGGCTTCGGGGCCATCGTGGGACCTGCGGGGCGGAGCGTCGACGAGGTTGCTGCAGGCAGGTCGAAAGATCGGACCGGCGCATTCGGCGAAAGTTCCGCGGCCTGCGACCAAAGTTCAATGCTGCGCTGCAACATCATACGGACGTCATTGTCCCCTGGGTGGCACGCAAAAATGTAACCGTTACCGCAACTTGCGGCCTCCCGGGATGAACAGGGAGCGGTTGTCTCGCAAATTGTCCCATTGCTATAATTTGGCGGCTCGATGAGGCCCCCCTGCTGTAGTCGCCTCAGCCCTCCACTTGCAACCACGCGGGACGTCCTGTGCTGAACTCCGTTGATGCGGGTCGGCGACTGATGCTGCGCGCCGCGGTCTACCCGCTGGCCGCAGTGGCTGTCCTGGCCCTGGCCTTCCTGCTGGTAGGTCCGAAATATGCCCTCGGCGCGCTGGCGTCCGGTGTGGCCATTTCGGCCGGTGGCTGGGTGGCGGCACGGATGGCACTGGGCGGTGGGGCACTGGCCGCAGGATCGGCGATGGCTCGCCTGATCATTGCGATCGTGGCCAAGTGGGTGGTGGTTTTCGGCGTCCTGCTGGTGGGGTTCCTGGTCTTCAAGCTGCCTGCATTGGCGCTGTTGGCCGGTATCGCCGTCGGCTTGATGTTCCAGGTCCTGGCGATGGCCAGGCGTTGACAGAATTCAATTAACTGAAGGTTCCGGACACATGGCGGGCGAGGCTCTAACCCCTACCAGCTACATCCAGCATCACCTGCACAACCTGACCGCGCCGGTCGGCAAGGGTGAGGGTATGTTCTGGCATATCCACGTCGATACCTTCCTCACCGCGGTCCTGATGGGCCTGGTGATCGTTGTCGCGTTCTGGCTGGGCACCCGCAAGGCCACCGCCGGCGTGCCGGGCAAGTGGCAGGCCTTCGTCGAGATCTGCCTGGAGTTCGTCGACCGCCAGGCCAAGGACACCTACCACGGCAAGAGCAAGCTGGTCACGCCGATCGCCATCACGATCTTCTTCTGGATCCTGTTGATGAATCTGCTGAAGATGATCCCGGCCGATTTCATCGCCAAGCCGCTGGAATGGGTGGGCGTGCACTACTGGAAGCCGGTCCCGACCGCTGACGTCAATGCCACCCTGGGCATGGCCATCAGCGTGTTCTTCCTGATGCTGTTCTTCGCGCTCAAGTCCAAGGGCCTGGGCGGCTTCATCAAGGAATTCCTGACGGCGCCGTTCGGCAAGTGGATGATGCCGTTCAACCTGATCCTCAACATCGTCGAGTGGCTGAGCAAGCCGATCTCGCTGGCGATGCGACTGTTCGGCAACATGTTCGGCGGCGAAATCGTGTTCCTGCTGATCTGGGTGCTGGGTGGTGCCGGTTTCTTCGGTGCCATTGCCGGTGGTGTGTTCGGCCTCGGCTGGATGCTGTTCCACCTGCTGGTGATCCCGCTGCAGGCCTTCATCTTCATGATGCTGTCGATCGTGTACCTGAGCCTGTCGGAAGACGCTCACTGAGTTTCAAGCTTCAACGCGTTTCAACCTTCATCCGTTTCATCACCCTTAGCAACTTAAGTTCCTGGAGATAACCATGTACTTCGCCGTCCTGACCAACTTCGCGCAGATTCAGAGCTCCACCGCCCTTGCCGTCGGCATCATGATCGGCCTGGCCGCGCTGGGCGCCGGTCTGGGTCTGGCCATCATGGCTGGTAAGTTCCTGGAGTCGGCCGCCCGCCAGCCGGAACTGATCCCGGTCCTGCAGGTCCGCATGTTCATCACCGCCGGCCTGATCGACGCCGCGTTCATCATCTCGGTCGCCGTCGGCCTGCTGCTGGCCTTCGCCAACCCGCTGTCGGCTGCCTTCGCTGGCGCCGTCACCAAGGCTCTGGCCGGCTGATACAGCGGTTTGAGACGACCGGGTGCTGATGCACCCGGTTTCGGATGAAGGCCGGATGCGCCGCTACGGCGGCGCGTCCACCCCGAAACCAGCGATCGAGCTAACCATGAATATCAATTTCACCCTTCTTGCGCAGGCGCTGGCCTTCGCTGGTCTGATCTGGATCATCGCGACCAAGATCTGGCCGCCGCTGATGAACGCGATCGAAGAGCGCCAGCAGAAGATTGCTGAAGGCCTCGCTGCTGCCGACCGCAGCCAGAAAGATCTGGCCCAGGCGCAGGAGAAGGTCAACGAAGCGCTGAAGGAAGCACGTACCAAGGCCAACGAGATCATCGATCAGGCCCACGCACGTGCCAACCAGATCGTTGATGCTGCCCGTAACGAAGCGATCACCGAAGCCACCCGTCAGAAGGAACTGGCCCAGGCTGAAATCGACGCCGCCGCCAACCGTGCCCGTGAAGATCTGCGCAAGCAGGTGTCTGCGCTGGCCGTGACCGGTGCCGAAAAGCTGCTCAAGCGCGAAATCGACGCCAACGCCCACAAGGCGCTGCTCGACGAGCTGGCCTCGGAGATCTAAGGATGAGCCAGGCCCTCACGCTTGCCCGCCCGTACGCCCGCGCCGCGTTCGCGACCGCGCGCGACGAAGGCGCGTTCGCGCCGTGGTCGGACGCCCTGGCGTTCTCCGCCCACGTCGCCGCCGATCCGCGCGTGGCGGCCCTGCTCGCCAACCCGGAGCTGGGTCGTGACGACGCCGTCGCCCTGCTGGCGCCGGTGTCCCACGGCGAGACCTACTCGCGCTTCCTGGCCATCCTGGCCGAATCGCATCGTCTGCCGCTGCTGCCGGAGATTTCCGGCATGTTCGACGCCCTGCGCGCCGAAGCCGAGCACGTGGTCAAGGCCACCGTCACTTCGGCCGCCGAACTGTCGGCCGGTGAGCTGGACGCGATCAAGGTCGCGCTGCGCAAGCGCTTCAACCGCGAGGTCGACGTGACCACCGCGGTCGATGCCTCGCTGATCGGCGGCGCCGTGATCGACGCCGGCGACGTGGTCATCGATGGTTCGCTGAAGGGCAAGCTGGCCCGTCTGCAGACCGCGCTCGCTAACTGAATTCATTTAACGTCCGGCCCCGCTGCCGGCACTAGGACTTGACGATGGCAACCACGCTCAACCCCTCCGAAATCAGCGAACTGATCAAGAACCGCATCGAGAAGGTCAAGCTGGCCGCGGAATCGCGCAACGAAGGCACCGTGACCAGCGTGTCCGACGGCATCGTGCGCATCTTCGGTCTGGCCGACGTGATGCAGGGCGAAATGATCGAACTGCCGAACAACACCTTCGCCCTCGCCCTGAACCTGGAGCGCGACTCGGTCGGCGCCGTGGTGCTGGGTGACTACGAGCACCTGCGCGAAGGCGACGTCGCCAAGACCACCGGCCGCATCCTGGAAGTGCCGGTCGGTCCGGAACTGCTGGGCCGCGTCGTGAACGCGCTGGGCGAGCCGATCGACGGCAAGGGCCCGCTGGGCACCGACCTGACCGCTCCGGTGGAGCGTGTTGCGCCGGGCGTGATCTGGCGCAAGTCGGTCGACCAGCCGGTGCAGACCGGCTACAAGTCGGTCGACTCGATGATCCCGATCGGCCGTGGCCAGCGCGAGCTGATCATCGGTGACCGCCAGACCGGCAAGACCGCGATGGCGATCGATGCCGTGATCAACCAGAAGGGCACCGGCATCAAGTGCGTGTACGTTGCGATCGGCCAGAAGGCTTCGACCATCGCCAACATCGTGCGCAAGCTGGAAGAGAACGGCGCGCTGGCCCACACCATCGTGGTGGCCGCGACTGCTTCCGAATCGGCTGCCATGCAGTACATCAGCGCCTACTCGGGCTGCACCATGGGTGAGTACTTCATGGACCGCGGCGAAGACGCGCTGATCGTGTACGACGATCTGTCCAAGCAGGCCGTCGCCTACCGCCAGATCTCGCTGTTGCTGAAGCGCCCGCCGGGCCGTGAAGCCTACCCGGGTGACGTGTTCTACCTGCACTCCCGTCTGCTCGAGCGCGCTGCCCGCGTGTCCGAGGAATACGTCGAGAAGTTCACCGAAGGCAAGGTCACCGGCAAGACCGGTTCGCTGACCGCGCTGCCGATCATCGAAACCCAGGCCGGCGACGTGTCCGCCTTCGTTCCGACCAACGTGATCTCGATCACCGACGGCCAGATCTTCCTGGAAACCGACCTGTTCAACGCCGGCATCCGCCCGGCCGTGAACGCCGGTATTTCGGTGTCGCGCGTCGGTGGCTCGGCCCAGACCAAGATCATCAAGAAGCTGTCGGGCGGCATCCGTATCTCGCTGGCCCAGTACCGCGAGCTGGCTGCGTTCGCGCAGTTCGCCTCGGACCTGGACGAAGCCACCCGCAAGCAGCTGGAGCGTGGCCAGCGCGTCACCGAACTGATGAAGCAGAAGCAGTACGCGCCGATGTCGATCGCCAACCAGGCGCTGTCGATCTACGCCGTCAACGAGGGTTACCTCGACGACGTGCCGGTCAACAAGCTGCTTGCGTTCGAAGAAGGCCTGCACGCCCACTTCGCCAACACCCAGGGCGAGCTGGTCAGCAAGGTCAACGCCACCGGCGGTTGGGACAACGACATCGAAGGTGCCTTCAAGAAGGGCATCGCCGAGTTCAAGACCACCGGCAGCTGGTAATCGCGGTCCTGTAGAGCGGAGCCTCTGGCTCCGCTGGACCAGATGACAAACGGTTGAACAACGCGGGGCAGCAGCCCCGCGCCACGGGAAACAAGAGATGGCAAGCGGACGCGAAATCAAAACCAAGATCAAGAGCGTGCAGAACACCCGCAAGGTGACGCGCGCCCTGGAAATGGTCTCGGCCTCCAAGATCCGCAAGGCGCAGGATCGGATGAAGACCTCGCGTCCGTACGCGCAGGCGATGAAGCAGGTGATCGGTCACCTGGCCCAGGCCAGCACCGACTACCAGCATCCGTTCCTGGTCGAGCGTGAGCAGGTCAAGCGGGTCGGCTTCATCGTGATCTCCTCCGATCGCGGCCTGGCCGGCGGCCTGAACAACAACCTGTTCCGCAAGATGCTGGGCGAAGCCAAGGCATGGCAGGACAAGGGTGCGGAAGTGGACCTGGTGACCATCGGCCAGAAGGCTTCGACCTTCTTCCGCCGCGTGAAGGTCAACATGGTCGGCAGCGTGACCCACATCGGCGACGTGCCGAAGCTGGAATCGCTGATCGGTGTGATCAAGGTCATGCTCGACGCCTTCACCGAAGGCAAGATCGACCGCGTGTACCTGGTCTACAACCGCTTCGTGAACACCATGGTGCAGAAGGCCAGCTTCGATCAGCTGCTGCCGCTGCCGCCGGCTGAGAAGCAGGTCGCTCACCACGACTGGGACTACCTGTACGAACCCGATGCCGCGACCGTGCTCGAGCACGTGATGACGCGTTACATCGAGTCGCTGGTGTACCAGGCACTGCTGGAAAACGTCGCCTCCGAGCATGCGGCACGCATGGTTGCGATGAAGGCGGCGAGCGACAACGCCAACAAGCTGATCGGCACCCTGCAGCTCGTCTACAACAAGGCGCGCCAGGCAGCGATCACCCAGGAAATCTCCGAAATCGTCGGCGGCGCGGCAGCAGTCTGACCGCGTTCGTTCAAAGCACACATTAGAGGATGCAGCAATGAGTCAGGGCAAGATCGTTCAGATCATCGGCGCGGTCGTCGACGTCGAATTCCCGCGTGAATCGGTGCCGAAGGTGTACGACGCACTGAAGGTGGAAAACACCGAGATCACCCTCGAAGTCCAGCAGCAGCTGGGCGACGGCGTGGTGCGTACCATCGCCCTCGGTTCCACCGACGGCCTGAAGCGCAACCTGGTTGCCGTCAACACCGGCCGTGGCATCTCGGTGCCGGTCGGCGCTGGCACCCTGGGCCGCATCATGGACGTGCTCGGCCGTCCGATCGACGAAGCCGGCCCGGTGGCCGCCAGCGACAGCTGGGAAATCCACCGTGCGGCCCCGTCGTACGAAGACCAGTCCCCGGCCACCGAACTGCTGGAAACCGGCATCAAGGTCATCGACCTGATGTGCCCGTTCGCCAAGGGCGGCAAGGTCGGCCTGTTCGGCGGCGCCGGCGTCGGCAAGACCGTCAACATGATGGAGCTGATCAACAACATCGCCAAGGCGCACAGCGGTCTGTCCGTGTTCGCCGGCGTGGGTGAGCGTACCCGTGAGGGCAACGACTTCTACCACGAAATGAAGGACTCCAACGTCCTCGACAAGGTGGCGATGGTGTACGGCCAGATGAACGAGCCGCCGGGCAACCGTCTGCGCGTCGCCCTGACCGGCCTGACCATGGCCGAGTACTTCCGCGACGAGAAGGACGAAAACGGCAAGGGCAAGGACGTCCTGCTGTTCGTCGACAACATCTACCGCTACACCCTGGCCGGTACCGAAGTGTCGGCACTGCTGGGCCGCATGCCGTCCGCCGTGGGTTACCAGCCGACCCTGGCCGAGGAAATGGGCGTCCTGCAGGAGCGCATCACCTCGACCAAGAACGGTTCGATCACCTCGATCCAGGCCGTCTACGTTCCCGCGGACGACCTGACCGACCCGTCGCCGGCAACCACCTTCGCCCACCTGGACTCGACCGTGACCCTGTCGCGTTCGATCGCCTCGCTGGGTATCTACCCCGCCGTCGATCCGCTGGACTCCACCAGCCGCCAGATGGACCCGCTGGTCATCGGCCACGAGCACTACGACACCGCCCAGCGCGTCCAGCAGACCCTGCAGAAGTACAAGGAACTGAAGGACATCATCGCGATCCTGGGCATGGACGAGCTGTCCGAAGAGGACAAGCAGGCCGTGTCGCGCGCCCGTAAGATCGAGCGCTTCTTCAGCCAGCCGTTCCACGTGGCCGAAGTGTTCACCGGTTCGCCGGGCAAGTACGTGCCGCTGAAGGACACCATCCGTGGCTTCAAGGCCATCGTCGATGGCGAGTACGACCACCTGCCGGAGCAGGCGTTCTACATGGTCGGCGGCATCGAAGAAGCGGTCGAGAAGGCCAAGAAGATGGCCGAGAAGGCCTGATCCGGGACGGGCGGGAGCGATCCTGCCCGACCTGACGCCGGCGCCGGGCAACCGCCCGCGCCGGTGGACTCCCACGGTGGCATTGCGCCGCCGCGAACAGCGAAGAGATTTGCATGAGCACGATCCGTTGCGACATCGTCAGCGCCGAGCAGGAAATCTTCCGTGGCGAAGCGACCCTGGTCGTGGCCACCGGTGAGCTGGGCGAACTGGGCATCGCGCCCAAGCACGCGCCGCTGATCACCCGCCTGAAGCCGGGCAAGGTGGTGGTGACCACGCCGAACGGCGAGCAGCTGGATTTCGCCATTTCCGGCGGCATCCTGGAAGTGCAGCCGCAGGTGGTGACCGTGCTGGCCGACACCGCGATCCGCGCGCAGGACATCGACGAAGCCTCGGTCCGCAAGGCCAAGGAAGAAGCCGAGCGCATCCTGGCCAACCGCGGCGAGGCGATGGAAGTGGCTGAAGCCCAGCAGAAGCTGGCCGAAGCCGTCGTCCAGCTGCAGGCGCTGGAGCGCCTGCGCAAGAACCTCAAGCACTGAGGTTTCTCGCGCTGCATCCACGAGAACGCCGGCCCTGTGCCGGCGTTTTTGTTTGTGCGGGGTAGAGTGTCGGCTGGGTGGAGTCGACTATCGCGCGCAGCGCGGGATTTCCGCAGTCTGATGGAAGAGCAGTCGACCAACAGTCGACTCTACCGATCCCGATCCCGATCCCGATCCCGATCCCGATCCCAGCGCCGTATCAGCGGTAGACCACGTAGCGCATCAGCAGGAAGGAAACGCACGCCAGCCCGCCTTCCACCAGCGGCTTGGCGAGCCAGGTGTACTGCAGGCCCAGCGCGTGGTCGACCAGGCTCACCAGCAACGTGCTTGTCGCGGTCAGCAGCAGCCACAGCCCGAAGAAGCGTGAAAATCGACGCCAGCCAAGGCGCGCGTCACCTGCGTTGGCAAAGGTGTAACGGCCGTTGAGCCAGAAGCCCAGCAGCATCCCGGCCAGGCGACCGGCAATGTTGGCAGGCACCACCGGCAGGCCCAGCGCGGTCGCGGCGACGAACACCAGCCAGTCGAGCAGCAGCTGCACGAGCCCGATGATGAGATAGGTGCTTCCCTGGCGGACGAGGCCCATCAGTGCGGTGAAGGAGGTGGGATGCACATGTTAACGGCCCACGCTCTAGAATCATCGGCAACGAACCACGGACTGCCGTTTCCATGACCCAACCCCTGCACGTCATCATCCTCGCCGCTGGCGCGGGCAAGCGCATGAAGTCGGTGCTGCCGAAGGTGCTGCAGCCGATCGCCGGCCAGCCGATGCTGGCGCATGTGATCGATGCGGCCCGTGAACTGCAGCCCTCGGCGATCCACGTGGTCTACGGCCATGGTGGTGAAGCGGTGCGCCAGTACTTCGCCGACCAGCCCGACCTGCAATGGGCTGAACAGGCGCAGCAGCTGGGCACCGGCCATGCGGTGGCCCAGGCGATGCCGCAGGTGCCCGACGCCGCGCAGGTGCTGGTGCTGTACGGCGACGTGCCGCTGATCCGCGCGCAGACCCTGCGCGACCTGCTGGCGCAGCCGGGTCGCCTGGCGGTGCTGGTCGCCGATGTCGATGACCCGACCGGCTACGGCCGCGTGCTGCGCGATGCCGAAGGCAAGGTGGGCTCCATTGTCGAGCAGAAGGACGCTACCGACGACCAGCTGCGTGTGCGCACGATCAATACCGGCATCATTGCCGCCGAGTCGACCGCGCTGCGGCGCTGGCTGTCGCAGTTGTCCAACAGCAACGCGCAGGGCGAGTACTACCTGACCGACGTGTTCGCCTTTGCCGCGCACGAGTACACCCCGGCCGAAATGGCACTGGTGGCCGATGCGCAGGAAGCCGAAGGGGCAAACGATCCCTGGCAGCTGTCGCAGCTGGAGCGTGCCTGGCAGCGCCGCGCGGTACGGGCCCTGTGCGCGCAGGGCGCGCGCGTGCGTGACCCGGCACGACTGGATATCCGTGGCACCGTCACCGTGGGCAGCGATGTGCTGATCGATGTCGACGTCGTTCTGGAAGGCCACATCGTGCTCGGCGACGGCGTCACCGTGGGCCCCTTCAACCGGCTGAAGGACGTCAATCTTGGCCCGGGCACCGAAGTGCGCGCGCATTGTGATCTTGAAGGCGTGGTCACCGAAGGCGCAGCACTGGTGGGGCCGTTCGCGCGGCTGCGTCCGGGGACCGTGCTCGCCGACGGCGTGCACGTGGGCAACTTCGTCGAGACCAAGAAGGTCACCCTCGGTGTTGGCAGCAAGGCCAACCATCTGACCTACCTGGGCGATGCGGTGATCGGCAGCAAGGTAAACATCGGTGCCGGCACCATCACCTGCAACTACGACGGCGTGAACAAGTCGACCACCACCATCGGCGACAACGCCTTCATTGGTTCCAACAGTTCGCTGGTAGCGCCGGTGACCATTGGCGACAGTGCGACGATTGCCGCCGGTTCGGTCATCACCCGCGACGCTCCGGATGGCAAGCTGACACTGGCACGTGCACGACAGGAAACCATCGATGGCTGGAAGCGCCCGCTCAAGAAGTCCTGAGCCACGCATCCCGCATGCCGACGAACTCGGCATGCTGCCGGCAATTGAACAACGTGCCGGTGAACTGCTGAAGGGTCACCAGGCCTACCCGGTGTTTGCCGGGCATGGTCTGGACCTGCCGACGCTGCAGGATGGCCTTCAACGTGGCCAGTTGTGGGTGGTGGATGCGGCTGACGGTGGTATCGCGGGTTACCTGCTGGCCGGCGAACTCTGCGGTGAATTCCATGTGCTGCAGATGGACGTGGATCCCGCACACGCGCGGCGTGGCTACGGCCGCGCTTTGCTGCGCCATGCCTTGGCGCAGGCGAGGGTGGGAGGCTACGCGGCCGCGGTGCTGACCACGCTGTCCGATGTGCCGTGGAATGCGGCCTTCTATGCCAGCGAAGGATTCGACGTAGTGCCCGAGGCGCAGTGGGACGATGGCCTGCGCGCGGTGATGGCCGAAGAGGCTGCGCTCGGATTCCCGATGCACCTGCGGGTGGCGATGCGGCAGGTTTGGTAGGTGCCGAGCTTGGTCGGCACATCCGCGCATGGCGTGGACCTACCCACTCAACCCACCGGCAACAGGATCGACACGCACAACCCGCCATCGCCGCGATTCTGCAGTGATACCCGGCCGCCATGCGCTTCCACGATCTCGCGGGTCAAGGCCAAGCCCAGCCCGGTGCCATTGCGCTTGGTCGAATAGAACGGCATCAGCGCATTCTGCAGCACCTGCTCGTTCATGCCCTTGCCGCGATCCAGTACGTCCAGGCGCAGCCACTGCGGCAGCCGCGTGAGTTGCACCTGTACGTCGTCGTTGGGCGGTTCTGCTTCGGCGCAGGCTTCGTGCGCGTTCTTCAACAGGTTCAGCAGTGCCTGCCCGAACTGGGCGATGTCGATGCGGCTGCTCAGTTCCTCGTCCGGCTCACGTTCCATGCCGAATGGGATCTGCTGGCGCAGGCTGGACAGGAAGGGGGCCCAGTGCACGGTCTGCAACTGCGGTTGCGGCAGCTTGGCAAAGCGCGCATAGCCGCGGATGAAGCCTTCCAGGTGGCGTGCGCGATCCTCGATGGTGGTGAAGATCTCCGGCAGCCGGTCAAAGCGCTCACGCTGCACCAGCACACCGCCGGAATGGGCGAGCGATGCGATCGGCGCCAGCGAGTTGTTGAGCTCGTGGCTGATCACCCGGATCACCTTCTTCCAGGTCTGCACTTCCTGGCGCCGCAGCTCGGCGGTCAGCAGGCGCACCAGCAGCAGGTCATGCGGTCGGCCGTTGAGCTGGAAGGCGCGGCGCGAGAGGTGGTACACCTGCTCGTCGTCCTCATCGCCGTCCTCGCCCTCGGCATGCACCGCGAACAGGCTGTCGCCACCGCGGGCGATGGCATCGCGCAGCTCCACCGGCACCTGTTCCAGCACGTCCTCCAGGCGCTGGCCTTCCAGCTTCCAGCCGCCATGCAGCAGCTTGCGCGCAGCCAGATTGGAGAACACCACGCGGGCGATGCCATCACCGCCCGAGGCGATCAGCAGCATCGCAACCGGCGTGTTCTGCACCATCGTGTCCAGCAGAAGTTCGCGTTGCACCAGGCCCTGCCGCTGTGCACGCAGCACATCGCCCAGTTCGCGGTGTGCCTGCACCAGGTCGCCGAGCTCGTCATTGCCGGGCCAGTGCACGCCGAAGTTGTATTCGCCGTCGCGATAGCTGCTGGTGGTGCCCGCCAGGGCCCGCATCAGTGACCGCACCGGGGCGGTAGCGCGACGCAGGGTCCACCACATCAGCGACAGCAGGATCAACGCCGACACCGTGGTCACCACCCAGCCATGGTCCATCCAGTAGGCCAGCAGCCACGGCAACGCGGCGGCCAGCGCCAGCACCGGCAGCAGGCGCAGGAACAGGCGGAAAGTGAACGAGCGCCGTTTCATTCTCGCGGGATACCGTGGCGGTCCATGCGCCGGTACAGCGCCTGGCGGCTCAGGCCGAGTTCGGCGGCGGCCTGGGCGATGACGCCATGGTTGCGCGCCAGTACCTCTTCGATGCGCGCGCGGTCAGGGTCATTGCCCGCCCTGGGGGCCGGGCGCGGTGCGGCGGCTGCGCGCGGCAGATTGAGATCGGCCACTTCAATGCGGTTGCCGGTGGCCAGCAGTTCGGCGCGCTGGATCACGTTGCGCAGTTCGCGCACGTTGCCTGGCCACGGGTGCCGCTGCAGGGCGGCGGTGGCGGCGCTGGACAGGGGTTTGCCAGCGGTCAGGAAGCGCTCGGCCAGCGGCACGATGTCGCCCGGGCGATCGGCCAGCGGCGGCAGCACCAGTTCCACCGTGTTGAGGCGGTAATAGAGGTCTTCGCGGAAGGTGCCGTCGCGGATCATCGCCGGCAGGTCGGCATTGGTCGCGCTGACCACGCGGACCTTGACCTGGCGTTCGCGGTTGGAGCCCAGGCGCTCGAAGCGGCCGGTTTCCAGCACACGCAGCAGCTTCATCTGCCCGCCCAGCGACAGGTTGCCGATCTCATCCAGGAACAGGGTGCCACCATCGGCGGCCTCGAACTTGCCTTCGCGCGCCTTGTTGGCGCCGGTATACGCACCGGCCTCGGCACCGAACAGTTCGGCCTCGATCAGTTCCGAAGGCAGCGCGCCACAGTTGACCGCCACGAATGGACCCTTGGCCACCAGGGAATTGGCCTGGATGATCTGCGCGATCTTCTCCTTGCCGGCACCGTTCGCGCCGGTGATCAGTACCGGCAGTTCCGAGCGTGCGACCTGGCAGGCGAGGGCGATGACGCGCTCGCTGGCGGGGTCGGCGAAGACCGCGCCGCACAGGTCATACTTCTCTTCCAGCGCATTGCGCTGGCGCAGTTCACGGCTGCGGCGCCGGTCCAGTTCGCGGCGCGCCTCGGACAGTTCCAGCAGGTTGTTGACCGTGGTCATCAGCTTGCGGTCGTCCCAGGGCTTGGCCAGGTAGTCGGCCGCACCGGCCTTGACCAGATCCACCGCGCTGCTGAGGTGGGTCCAGGCGGTCAGCAGGATCACCGGCAGATCGGGATGGCGCGCGCGGATCTGCGCGAACAGGGCCTCGCCTTCTTCGCCGGAGGTGGTGTCCTCGCTGAAGTTCATGTCCTGGATCACCAGGTCGACCGGCTGCGACTCCAGCAGGGCCAGCCCTTCGGACGGGCTCTGCGCCTGCAGGGTGTCGATGTCGTGCAGGGAGAACAGCACGTCCAGCGCGGTACCCACGCTGGCGTTGTCGTCGATGATCAGGATCGCAGGCATCAAGCGGTTCTGCAGAAAGGGATGGGCGGCGCCGTTGGAGCCGTTCGTGTCCACGCACCGGGAGAGCCCGGCGCCACCCATCAAGCATAGCCAAACCCGTGGCTGTGCAGGAGCGGCCCTCGCTCAGCGCCGGGGAGGCGCCGGGGGCCGTGGCGGCGCAGGTGGCGGCGGCACCTCCAGCGCCTGGCGCCAGGCTGCGGCGTCGACCGCCACCGTCAGTTCGCGCTTGTCGCGGCGCAGCAACAGATAGGCGGTGGCTGCGTTGGAATGACGCAGGGCCTCAGCAAGGTGTTCGACCCGGCGCACCGCCGTGTCGTCCACGCGCAGGATGCGATCGCCACTGCGCACGCCGAAGCGCATTTCCGGGCTGGCGGCCTCCACGCGCACCTGGCCCTCCGTTGAGCGCAAGGACAACCGCGCGGCATCCTGGCGCCACTCCAGTGTCTGCGCACTGCCACCGCCGGCCAGCGCCGGCAATGGCAGGAGCAGCATCAGGCACATCGCGCGGGCACGCATCTCACGCGCCCCGCGTGGCGACCGCAGGCGGCACCGCTGCCGCACGCCGCGCCGGCCCGAACACGGCGATCTGGCCCAGCACCCACAGCAGCAGTGCACCCAGCGGCAGGTAGTACAGCGGCATGCGCGGCAGCTCGTACAGGTTCATCAGCGCCAGGTTGATGGCGTAGGCCGCCAGCATGCCCAGCACGATGCCCAGCGTGGCCAGCAGGAAGTTCTCGGTCTGGAAGTAGCGCAGGATCTGCCCACGGGTCGCGCCCAGCGCACGGCGGATGCCGATCTGCTTGCTGCGCTGCTGCACCCAGAAGCTGGCCAGGCCGATGATGCCCAGCGCGGTGACCACCAGCAGCGAGATGCTGACGGTGATCAGCAGGCCGACCATCGCGCGGTCGTTCTTGAAGAAGTCCTTGCGCTGGTCTTCATAGGTCAGCTTGTCGCGCATCAGCCGGTTGGGGTCGTTGCGTTCCAGCGCGGCGGCACCGGCATCGAGTACTTCCTTGCGGCGTTCCGGCGAAGTGCGCAGCACATACGTGCCACCTTCGTCGAAGGTGCGCCGCATGGGCAGCAGCATCGAGTTGGTCCAGTTGTCATTCCAGCCGTTGGGCGTGCTGAGCGTGTCGACGATGCCGACCACATGCAGCGGCTGCTTGCCCATGTAGTAGGTTTTGCCCAGCGCACTGCCATTGGGTTCCATCTTGGCGGCGGTGGCCTGGGTGAGGATGACCGGGATCGCGTTCTCCTTTGCGCCGCCCTTGCTGGCGTCTTCGAAGTTCTGGTACTCGTCGGGCAGGAAATCGCGGCCTGCGATCAGGTTGATGCCCATCGTGGCCAGCCCGTTCTCGGACAGGGTGTACATCGAGGCGTTGGTGGTCGGCCGTTCCTGGTCGATCACACGCGAAATGCTGCTGCTGGAGGAGCCGTCGCGGAAGGGGACCTGGTTGATGATGGTGACGTTGCTGACGCCGGGAATCGCGCGCAGCGATGCCAGGTCCTCGCGGGTGCGGGCCATGGCGTCGGTCTGCTTGCCGATGCCGCTGACGCGCAGCATGACCAGTTCGCTCTCGGCGATGCCGCTGGGCATGCTGATCTTCTCCACGCGCTGGCTGACCAGGAACAGCGCGTTGCAGACGATGGCGCAGGTCAGTGCGACTTCCAGCACGATCAGGGCAGCGGCGGTCTTGTGCCGGCGCAGCGTGCTGAGGATGGGGCGGATGTCCATGGGAGTCCTCGTTCGGGTGCTTACTGCGACTTGAGCTGGATGGCCGGGGTGACCTGCATGGCGCGCCAGGCGGGCAGGAACCCGGCGGCAAGACTGGCGAGCAGGGTCAGGCCCAGCGCGAGCAGCAGCATGTTGCCGTCCAGGTGGGCCAGCTTTGCGTATTCCACCGGTTGCTGGCGCACCGCGAACAGGCCAAGCAGGGCCAGACCGATACCCAGCACGCCACCGACAACGCCGACCGCACCGGCTTCCACCAGGCACTGCAGGAAGATCTGGCCACGGCTGGCACCGAGGGCGCGGCGCACGCCGATCTCTCCACTGCGGCGCAGGAACTTGGCCAGCAGCAGGCCCACCGTGTTGACCAGGCAGACACCCAGGAAGCCCAGCGCCAGCCACAGCTGCAGGCGCACATCGCTGGGGACCGCGCCATTGAAGTCCAGCCATTCCATCACGGTGCGCAGGCGCACGTTCGGCGGATGCTTGAAGCGGCCGGCCTCGCGCTGCTGGGTCGAATAGTTCTCCAGGTAGCGGCGGTAGTCGGCGGCCTTGGCCGGGTCCATCTCCACCCAGTACTGCAGCCACGCGCACGGTGCGTTGAGCGAGTAGCTGTTGCCGTCGGGATTCTCGCCGAAGCAGTTCATGTTGCCGTTGTTGCCCAGCTTCAGGTCGAAGGAGGTGGAGATCGGCAGCAGCAGGTCCTCGTTCTTGCCGTAGCTGCCCGTGGTCAGGTCGTAGAAGTGCGGCTCCGGGCTCCATTCCTTCATCACGCCGACAATGCGGTAGCTCTGCCCTTCCATGCGCAGGTCGCGGCCCACGCTGTTGGCGCCCTGGTACAGCTTGTCATTGAGCGCCTTGGAGATGACCACCACGCGTGCACGGCCTTCATCGTCCTCGCGCGTCCAGGGGCGGCCGTACTGCATGGGCACCTCGAACATCGGGAAGAAGTCGGCCGAGGTCCAGCGGGTG
Organism: Stenotrophomonas sp. 86156_Sma; assembly: GCF_056481625.1. Lineage (NCBI taxonomy): Bacteria > Pseudomonadati > Pseudomonadota > Gammaproteobacteria > Lysobacterales > Lysobacteraceae > Stenotrophomonas > Stenotrophomonas sp. 86156_Sma. The sequence goes on along the minus strand of NZ_CM151157.1, from coordinate 4,401,886 downwards.
TCGATGCTGAAGGGCTTGAGAGTGCTGTTGTCCGGTTCGATGGTACCGCCGCCGCCGCTCATCAGTGCCTGGCGCTCGCCTTTGGCCTCGCGCAGCAGGGCTTCACCGTCGAAGCGGGTCAGCTGGGTTTCCGGTTCCTCGCCAGCGACATAGGCGCCGGTCGCGGCATCAAGCTGCACATAGAACAGGTGGTCACTCTTGCCGGGGATCGGGTCACCGGACAGCACATGGAACACCGTCAGCGTGGTCATCGAGGCGCCGATGCCGAGCGCGATAGCGATCACCATCAACGCGGTCAGTACCTTGTTGCGGCGGAAGCTGCGCACCGCCAATCGGGCGTAGTAGGCGAACATGGTCGGGCCCTCACTCGTTGACGGCGACGATGTGGCGCGGCGGGGTGGCCAGCACCGGCTCGCGCACCAGGTCGGTCACCTGGCCATCGACGATGTGCACGTTGCGCTGCGCGCGCGCAGCCAGTTCCGGGTCGTGGGTGACCATCACGATGGTGGTGCCGGCAGCGTTGATCTCCTCCAGCAGTTCCATCACGCCGCGGGCCATCTGTGTGTCCAGGTTGCCGGTCGGTTCGTCGGCCAGCAGCAGGCGCGGGCTGCCGGCAAGCGCACGCGCGATGGCCGCGCGCTGCTGCTGGCCACCCGACAGTTCATTCGGATAATGCTTCATGCGCGAGCCGAGGCCGACCTGGCTCAGCGCCTTCTCGATACGTTCGCGGCGCTCGTTGGCGCTCATCTTCCGATAGCGCAGCGGCACGTCGACGTTGTCGAACAGGTTCAGGTCGGGGATCAGGTTGAAGCCCTGGAAGATGAAGCCGATCTTCTGGTTGCGCAGGCGGCTGCGGGCGTCGTCGCCCAGCGTGCTCACGTCCTGGCCGTCCAGCATGTAGGTGCCGCTGGTGAAGGTTTCCAGCAGGCCGGCGATATTGAGGAAGGTGGTCTTGCCGGAGCCTGACGGGCCGGTGACGGCGACGAACTCGCCTTCCTTGACCTGCAGTTCCAGCGAGCGCAGTGCGTGGGTTTCCACCTGTTCGGTGCGGAAGACCTTGGCGACCGAACGCATTTCGAGCATGTACATGGGGTGTCCTCTCTCCAGGATTCAGGTATCAGGTATCAGTTGACGGAGACGCGTTCGGCGTCCTTGAACAGGTCGCTGCCAGAGACCACGATGCGGTCGCCCGGCTGCACACCCGACTTGATTTCCACTTCGCCCAGGCTGCTGACGCCCAGTTCCACCGGACGCCGCACTGCGGTGCGGCCATCCATCACGTAGGCGATGCCGTTGCCCTGTTCGACGAACGGGCCGCGCTCAACCTTCAGCACGTCCTTGCGGGTGTCGAGCAGCACGCGCACCGACATCCGCTGGCTCTGGCGCAGGCCTTCCGGCTGCGCGCTGGCGAAGCGCACGCGGGCGTTGACCTCGCCGTTGACCACTTCCGGCGACACCGCACTGATCTCGCCCGGGAACGGCTTGCCGTTGCCGCCGGTCAGCTGCGCCGGCATGCCGATCGCCAGGTCGCGAGCGAAGCTCTCCGGCACCTTGATCTCGACCTCGAACTTGGACAGGTCGACCACGCCCAGCACGGGCGCATTGGCGGCCAGGTTGGTGGACTGGACGGCCTGCACCTGGCCGACCTGGCCGTCGAACGGTGCGCGCAGGGTCAGCGCGTCCACCTGGCGCTGCACCTCGGCCACCACCGCCTTCTGGCGGTCGGCCAGCAGGCGCTTGTTGCGGGCGTCCAGGTCCGCGCCCTGGCTCTGCAGGCGGGCATCGGTGGTGGCGTTGGCCAGGGTGATATCGGCCTTCTTCAGCGAGTCCTTGGCCTTGGCCAGATCGATCTGCGGTACTGCACCGCCGTCGTAACCGCGCTGGTAGCGCTGCAGGTCGCGGTCGGCGGCCTGGCGCTCGATGGTGGCCTGGTCGGTTTCCTTGCGCGACTTGGCGCGGGCCAGGGTGGCGTCCAGCGCGGCGCGGCTGGCCTCGGCTTCCAGGCCGGCCAGGGTGGCCTGCTCCTGGGCCAGCTTGCTGCGCAGTTCCGGGCTGTCGATGACCGCCAGCTCCTGGTCCTTCTTGACCACGTCACCGGCAACGACTTTCAGGTCCACGGTACCGGCCGAGATGGCGTACAGGATCGGGCTGTTGGCGGCAATCACCCGACCGTCGGCGGCGATGTCGCGGACCAGGTCACCGCGCTTCACTTCGGCGATGCGCACGCGGCTGCTGTCGTAGGAGCGGCTGGCGTTGGACCAGGCGTACACGGCCCAGCCGATGCCGGCCAGCAGCGCGATGGCGCCCAGTGCCGGCCAGCGGTAACGCTGCCAGTTGGCGCGGGTGGTGCCGGCCGGGGCGGAGGAAACGATCTGGTCCTGTGCGGAGGTGTCGCGGATCATCGGGTGCGTGCCTGACGGTGGTAGTGGGTACCAAGCACGTAGCGTGCCAACTTTATTTCCTTGTGGGTCAATGGGTTGGGAGGCGCCCTGAAGTGTCCGGGTGTCCGCGGACACCTTTCCGGACACTTTCATTAAGCGGACAGGAGGGGGAGCGCGGGCCCGCAGGCTAGAATGCGGCGATCGTCTTCAAGGAAACGCGTGACATGTGTGGAATCGTGGGTGCGATCGCTGATCGCGACGTAGTGCCGGTGCTGATCGAAGGCCTGAAGCGCCTTGAGTACCGTGGTTACGATTCCTCGGGCATCGCGGTGATCGACCATGCCGAACGGCCGGATGTGCGCCGCGTGCGTCGTACCGGCCGTGTGTCGGAAATGGCCACTGCGGCCGAGGCCGAGGGCTTCAATGCAGTGCTGGGCATCGGCCACACCCGCTGGGCCACCCACGGTGGTGTCACCGAGGCCAACGCGCATCCGCACATCAGCCACGGCGTGGCGCTGGTGCACAACGGCATCATCGAAAATCACGAGGAGCAGCGCGAGAAGCTGCGTGCCCTGGGTTACACCTTCGAGTCGCAGACCGACACCGAAGTCATCGCGCACCTGATCCATCACCACCTGAAGGACGGCGACGACCTGCTGGTGGCGCTGCAGCATACGGTGAAGGAGCTGACCGGTGCCTACGCACTGGCCGTGGTCAGCCGCGCCGAGCCGGAACGCTTCGTCTGCGCGCGCATGGGCTGCCCGCTGCTGATCGGCCTGGGCGAGGGCGAGAACTTCGTGGCGTCCGACGTCTCGGCGGTGATCTCGGCCACCCGCAAGGTGATCTTCCTGGAAGAGGGCGACACCGCGGAGATCCGCCGCGACGGTGTGCGTATCTTCGACGAGCACGACCAGCCGATCGAGCGCGAGGTGCACCTGTCCGACGTATCGCTGGCATCGCTGGAGCTGGGCCCGTACCGCCACTTCATGCAGAAGGAAATCCACGAGCAGCCGCGCGCGCTGGGCGACACCATCGAGGCAGCGATCGACGCCGGTGGTTTCCCGGCCGAACTGTTCGGCAAGAATGCCGAGGCCGTGCTGTCAGGCATCGAAGGCGTGCAGATCATCGCCTGCGGCACCAGCTATTACGCCGGCCTGACCGCGCGCTACTGGATCGAAGCCATCGCCGGCCTGCCGTGCAGCGTGGAGATTGCCAGCGAGTACCGCTACCGCGCCGCCTATGCGAACCCGAAGCACCTGATCGTCACCATCTCCCAGTCCGGCGAAACGCTGGATACGATGGAGGCGTTGAAGTACGCCAAGTCGCTGGGCCACAGGCACACGCTGTCGATCTGCAACGTGCCGGAAAGCGCGATTCCGCGCGCCAGCGAGCTGGTCTGCTACACCCGCGCCGGCGCCGAGATCGGCGTGGCGTCGACCAAGGCCTTCACCACCCAGCTGGCCGCATTGTTCCAGCTGACCGTGGTGCTGGGCAAGCTGCATGGCCGCATCGACGCAGCGCAGGAAGCGGACTACCTGGAGCAGCTGCGCTTCCTGCCGGGCAGCGTGCAGCACGCGCTGAACATGGAGCCGCAGATCGCCGCCTGGGCCGAGCGTTTCGCCCGCAAGAGCAGCGCGCTGTTCCTGGGTCGTGGCCTGCATTACCCGATCGCGCTGGAAGGCGCGCTCAAGCTCAAGGAAATCTCCTACATCCACGCCGAGGCCTATCCGGCGGGCGAGCTGAAGCATGGCCCGCTGGCGCTGGTGGACGAGGACATGCCGGTAGTGGTGATCGCGCCCAACGACAGCCTGCTGGAGAAGGTGAAGTCGAACATGCAGGAAGTACGCGCGCGCGGCGGCGAGCTGTTCGTGTTCGCCGACCAGGACAGCAACTTCAACGAGTCCGAAGGCGTGCATGTGATCCGTACGCCGCGCCATGCCGGCGTGCTCAGCCCCATCGTGCACACCATCCCGGTGCAGCTGCTGGCATATCACACCGCACTGGCACGTGGCACCGACGTGGACAAGCCGCGCAACCTGGCCAAGAGCGTGACGGTGGAGTAACTCCGCCGGAACCGCTGGAAGCTGCATGCGAAAGGGGCCCACGTGGCCCCTTTCGTTTGCGTCGCTGGCAATGCCAAGTGGGACAGCCACCGGGTGTTCTGTCCGCCGTCGGCAGCAGGCAATCAATCTTTAATGCGCGACATCGCCTGTATTCAGCGGCGGTTTCAGCCGCGGTGCCATTCTCTGGATCGTCAGTTGGTTCCCACGACGAACTGTCCTATCGATGCCGGTAGTGACCGATGGTCGCAGTCGTAGAATCGATTTGACCGAGGGCCGGGTTGAGCGGTTGAACCCACCTCGTTCGCGTTGCAGCACGTCGTCTGCCGATCGATTTCCACCGGCAGCCGGGTGCGCCAGACGTGCGCTGAAAGGTCTGTTCCCGGGGAGGGGGCGTATCGGAAGAGCACACTTTTTTGACTTCAGTGACCTGCACCAGGAAACAAGAATGAACGTCCGCGAACTCCTGCAATCCAAGAAAGAAGCTGTCATCACCATCGACGCCGAAGACACCATCGGTGCCGCCGCCCACAAGATGAGCGCGAACAAGATCGCTGCGCTGGTGGTGATGAAGGACGATGCCCCGGTCGGCATCATTTCCGAGAAGGACATCGTGCGCACCCTGGCCGACGACGGCCCGCAGGCCGGCCGCCGGGTGATCTCCAGCCTGCCGTCCACCGGTCTGGAAGGCATTGCGCCAGAAGCGACCCTGAAGCAGGCCATGTCGTTGATGACGTACTCGCGGCGCCGTCATCTGATGGTCACCGAAGGCACTCGTCTGGTCGGCATCCTCAGCCTGGGCGATATCGTGAAGAACCTGCTGGGCGAGCTGGAGCTGGAAAAGGCCGTGCTGCAGGACATCTACATGGCCGCCCACTGAGGGCTGCAGCGCTGGAAGCAGAGAAGCCGGGCATTGCCCGGCTTCTTCGTTCACGGCTTCGGTGATATCAGAAAGTGACCTTCACCGAATCGGCGCTGTAGTTCGCCGGACCGTGATAGACCACTTCGATGTTGTTGCCATCCGGATCGAGCACAAAGGCGCCGTAGTAGCCGGGATGGTAGGGGCGCTCGCCGGGTGCGCCGTTGTCTTTGCCTCCGGCGGCGATGGCCGCAGTGTGGAAGGCATCGACGGTGGCGCTGTCGCGGGCCTGGAAGGCCAGATGGTGGCGGCCGGTCAGCTGGCCGGCGGCGGCCTCGCTGCTGGCGCTGGAAATGAACAGCTCATCGGCCCAGAAGTAATCCTCGCCTTCGCCGGCGATCGGGATGCCGATCGTATCGAACACCGCCTGGTAGAAGCGCCGGCTGGCGGCCAGGTCGCGCACTACCAGCTGGATGTGGTCGATCAGGCGGCCACGGTGCAGTTCCATCGTTTCCATACGAACCTCGCAAAAAAGGGGACGGAGGGGATTAAGTCGCTTCCAGCCAATAGTGCCAGAAACGACTTAATCCCCTCCGTCCCCTTTTTGGGTCAGACGTTGGAGATGATCTCGACCCAGTAGCCGTCCGGGTCCTTGATGAAGGCCAGGTTCTTCATGCGGCCGTCGGTCAGGCGCTTCTGGAAGGTCACGCCCAGGTCCTCGAAGCGCTGGCAGGCGGCTTCGATGTCCGGCACCGACACGCAGATGTGGCCGAAGCCGCGCGGGTCGCTGTTGCCGTCGTGGTAGACCGCGCCGTCCTGGGTTTCGGTGCCGTGGTTATGGGTCAGTTCCAGCACACCCGGCAGGCCGGCCATCCACACGCGGCGCTGGCTGTCGTCTTCCGGCACCACCGCGCCGGCCGGTACGTAGGCCAGGAAGTACAGGCTGAACTGGGCTTCGGCGAAGTCGCGCTTGTCGATCAGCTGGTAGCCGAGCACGCGGGTGTAGAAGTCCAGCGAGGCGGTGATGTCCTTCACCCGCAGCATGGTGTGGTTGAACACGAAGCCGGTGGTCTCGGCCGGGGCCTGGGCAGCGACGCCGGGGACATCGCGCAGGGCGGGAATGGTCATGGGGGAGGTCCTTCAGACAGGGCCGTTGCTGGCCGGATGGGGCCATTCTACCGGCCGTCACCTGACGGCACCGCGACGTACAATGGGCGGATCGCACCGTTCCGTTCTGAGCATTGCCCGCCATGTCGCAGCGTGAATGGGTGGCTGCCGCCATCCGCAAGATCGAAGCCGATTTCAACCGTTCCGCCGATACCCACCTTATCCCGCTGGCGCTGCCCGGGTTCGCGGGCATCGATGTGTACTTGAAGGATGAATCGAGCCATCCCACCGGCAGCCTCAAGCACCGGCTGGCGCGCTCGCTGTTCCTGTATGCGTTGACCAACGGCTGGCTGCGCGAAGGACGGCCGGTGATCGAGGCCTCCAGCGGCTCGACCGCCGTCTCCGAAGCCTATTTCGCGCGCCTGCTGGGGGTGCCGTTCATCGCGGTGATTCCGGCCACGACCTCGCCGGAGAAGATCGCCGCCATCGAGTTCCACGGGGGCCGCTGCCACCTGGTCGAGCGCGCCTGTGAACTCAACGGTGAATCGGAGAAGCTGGCCCGCGAAACCGGTGGCCACTTCATGGACCAGTTCACCTATGCCGAGCGGGCGACCGACTGGCGCGCCAACAACAACATCGCCGAATCCATCTTCAAGCAGATGGCCGAGGAGCCCAGCCCGGTTCCGGAATGGATCGTGTGCAGCCCCGGTACCGGCGGTACCGCAGCGACGCTGGGCCGCTATGTCAGCTACCGCCGGCATGACACCCGCATCCTTTGCGCGGACCCGGAAGTGTCGGTGTTCTTCGATGGCTATCAGGCTGCCGTGGCCGGCCAGCAGGACTGGCGCGGCCTGACCTGCAGCGGCGGTTCGCGCGTGGAAGGCATCGGCCGGCCGCGGGTGGAGCCGAGTTTCATCCCGACCAGCGTCGATGCGATGGTGAAGGTGCCCGATGCACTGAGCCTGGCCGCGATGCGCCATGTCAGCCGCCAGCTCGGCCGCCGTGTCGGTGGCTCCACCGGCACCAACTTCATCGGTGTGCTGCAGGCGGCGCATTGGATGCGAGACGCGGGCCACCAGGGCAGCATTGTCAGCATCCTGTGCGACAGTGGCGAGCGCTACGCGCAGAGCTATTACGACCCGGCGTGGTACGCGCGCCAGGGCATCGATGTCGACGGCGCCGATGCGCAGCTGGCGGCGGCAGTGGCCGGGCAGGGGCTGCCGGAACTGCCGTGGTGCAGCCTGGAAGCGTTGTAGCCGGCAGGCGTTTCCGCCGGGCCATGCCCGGCGAGCGCAGCGGTGTGTCGTACCCCGATCAATACCCCGCCGCGGTGAACGCGTCCAGCACTGCATCTCGCAGCGCATCGGGCAATGCCTCGATGTCCATCGCGCGATCATCCAGATGCAGGCTCGGGTCCAGGATGCTGGCACGGCCCTGGGCCAGCGCCTGCAGCCACAGCAGCACGCAGATCACGAACTCGCGCTCATGGCCCAGCCGTAGCTGGCTGGCGCCACGTTCGATCACCTCGAACGGGTACCACTCCTGGGCATCGTTGAACATGCCGCCCTGCTGCAGCACTGCCTGCAGTTGCTGCAGGTGACGCGGGGCGTCGTCGCCGGCATCGCACAATGCGGCGATCCAGGTCAGTTCGGCCGGGCTGGCAGACAATGCCAGTGACCGGGCCGGTGAGGCGGATGCAACTGCAGCCAGACCTTCCATGTAGGGCCTCGTTCGGTGCGTACCGCTGCGGACTCCCCCGCAGCCAGAGCTTCAGCGCGGGACCGTAAGGCCGACGTGAATGCCAGGCCGTGCCCCCTTGTCAGCCCCGCCTGCCAGCGCCATATCCTGCATGCTGCCCGCCCGCCGGGCCCGTACCCTGGAGACCTGCCGTGACCGTTGCCAACCCCCTGCTCGATTTTTCCGGCCTGCCGCGCTTTGAGGCCATCCGCCCCGAGCACGTGGCGCCGGCGCTGGACGTGCTGCTGGCCGAGGCCGAAGCCGCCGTCAGCACGGCCGAGCAGGTGCAGCCGGTGCGCTGGGAGACCTTTGTGGCCCCGCTGGACGATGCCACCGAGCGGCTGTGGCGCGCCTGGGGCCTGGTCGGCCACCTGCAGGGCGTGGTCAACACCCCGGAACTGCGTGAGGCCTACAACAGCAACCTGCCGCGGGTGACCCGCTTCGCCAGTGCGCTCAGCCAGAACCTGGCGTTGTACCGGCAGTACCAGACACTGGCCGCCAGCACCGAGGCGGCGCGCTTCGACGAGGCCCAGCGCAAGGTGCTGGACAACACGCTGCGTGACTTCCGCCTCGGCGGCGCCGAGCTGGCGCCGGAGGCGCAGCAGCGCTTCGCGGCGATCAAGGAAGAACTGTCGGCGCTGTCGGCGAAGTTCTCGCAGAACGTTCTTGACGCTACCGATGCCTGGTCGCTGATCGTCGAGGACGAAGCGCGATTGAAGGGCCTGCCGGAAGACGTGAAGGCCGCTGCGCATGCCGCAGCACAGAAGGACGGCAAGTCTGGCTGGAAACTGACCCTGCAGATGCCGTGCTACCTGCCGGTGCAGACCTGGGGTGAGGACCGCGACCTGCGCGAGATCCTGTACCGTGCCAGCGCACAGCGTGCGTCCGAATTCGGCGATGACACGCTGGACAACAGCGGCAACATCGACCGCATCCTCGCCCTGCGCGCGGAACTCGCCGCACTGCTCGGCTTCGGTTCGTATGGTGATTATTCGGTGGCGACCAAGATGGCGCAGGACCCGGCCGAGGTGCTCGGTTTCCTGCGTGACCTGGCCTCGCGCGCCAAGCCGTTCGCGGCCAAGGACCGTGCTGAACTGGAACAGTTCGCACGCGAGCAACTCGGTATCGACAGCCTGCAGGCCTGGGACCTGGCATTCGCTGCCGATCGCCTGAAGCAGGCGCGTTACAGCTATTCCGAACAGGAAGTGAAGCAGTACTTCAGCGAACCGAAGGTGCTGGGCGGCCTGTTCTCGGTAATCGAGCAGCTGTACGGCCTGCGCGTGCAGGAGGACAGCGCGCCGGTGTGGCACGAGGATGTGCGCTTCTTCCGCCTGGTCGATGCGCAGGGGGCGCTGGTGGGCCAGTTCTACCTGGACCTGTACGCGCGCGAAGGCAAGCGCGGTGGCGCGTGGATGGATGATTGCCGTAACCGCCGCGAGCGTGCCGACGGCAGCGTGCAGACGCCGCTGGTCTACCTGGTGTGCAACTTCGGCCGAGGTGCCAATGGCAAGCCGGCTACCTTCAGCCACAATGAAGTGACCACCCTGTTCCATGAAATGGGCCACGGCCTGCATCAGCTGCTGACCCGCATCGGCGAACTGGGTGTGGCCGGCATCAACGGCGTGGAATGGGACGCGGTGGAGCTGCCCAGCCAGTTCATGGAGAACTTCTGCTGGGAATGGGAGCACCTGCAGGCGATGACCGCACATGTGGACAGTGGCGAGCCGCTGCCGCGCGCGCTGTACGAGCGCATGCTGGCTGCACGCAACTTCCACAGCGGCATGGCCACCGTTCGCCAGCTGGAGTTCGGTCTCTTCGACATGCTGCTGCACAGCCAGTTCGAACCGGCACAGGACAGCGTGCTGGCACTGCTCGACCGCGTGCGTGCGGAAGTGGCGGTGAACCACCCGCCGGTCTGGAACCGCTTCCCGCACCAGTTCAGCCATATCTTCGCCGGCGGTTACGCCGCGGGTTACTACAGCTACAAGTGGGCCGAGGTGCTGAGCGCCGATGCCTATGCGGCGTTCGAGGAGGCGCCGCAGGCGCTGGCTGAAACCGGCGCGCGCTTCCGCGAAGAGATCCTGTCGCGTGGTGGCAGCCGCCCGGCGGCGGAGAACTTCAAGGCCTTCCGCGGCCGCGCACCGCAGATCGACGCGCTGCTGCGCCACTCGGGCATGGCGTAAGGTGCTTGGTAGGTGCCAACCTTGGTTGGCACGTTACCGTTATCCACGCATGGCGTGGATCTATCGGAATGTTCGGACATGGCGTAACGCCTTGGTAGGCGCCAACCTTGGTTGGCGAAAAGCCCAGGCCAACCAAGGTTGGCCTCTACCGGGCGTCGCGCCTTGGGGTCATTCGGCGTAGATCATCTTCCGGGTCATGCCGCCGTCCACGATGAAGTCCTGGCCGGTGGTGAAACCGGACAGCGACGACAGCAGGTACACCGCCAGTGCACCGATGTCTTCGGGGCGGCCGACCCGGCCGACCGGGTGTTGCGCATGGTCGATGGCTGAGTATTCCGGCGCGTGGCGCCGTGAGGGGGCCTGCCACGCAGTGGTGCCGATCCAGCCGGGGCTGATGCTGTTCACCCGCACCGCCGGGCCGGCGCTGATCGCAAGTGCATGGGTGAAGGCCACCAGCCCACCCTTGGCTGCCGCGTAGGCTTCGCTGTGTGCTTCGGATTGCCAGGCGCGGGTGGAGGCGATGTTGATGATCGCACCGGCGGCGCTGGCGATCAGTGCTGGCAACGTGTGCTTGCTGCACAGGAATGCACCGTGCAGTGACGACAGCCGGCGCTGCCACTCGTCCCAGTCCATATCCTGCAACCCTGTGCCGTGTGGACCGGCGATGCCCGCGTTGTTCACCAGTCCGTCGATACGGCCGAAACGCTGCTGGGCCACGGCGATGAAGTCGCGCACGCTGGCTTCGTCGGTGATGTCCAGGCGCTGGAACGCGGCATCCTCGCCGCGCTGCCATTCCGCCAGACACGCTTCTCCGGCCTCCACGTCCAGGTCGCCGATCAGCACGCGTCCACCGGCACCAAGTACGGCCTGGGCAATACCACGGCCGATGCCGTTGGCACCGCCGGTGACCAGCACAACCTTGCCCGACAGTGGCGCGGCCGGCCATGCGGCGATCGGCGGCACCGTGCTCACGTCAGGTCTTCGCCGCGCAGGCGGCGATGCCAGCCGTCCACACCGATGCGGTCCAGGGTCTGGATGTTGCGCTCGACGATCACGTCCGGGTCCGGATAGACATCCACCGCGCGTGCCACGCTGTCTTCGCGCAGCAGGTGCAGGGTGGGGAAGGGTGCGCGGTTGGTGTAGTTGCTGGCGTCGTCCGCGGCCACGCCATCGAACTGGTAGTCCGGGTGGAAGCTGGCCACCTGCAGGATGCCCTGCAGGTCCAGTGCCTCGATCGCCGCATCGGCGTTGTCGAGGAAATCGTTGTAGTCGAGGAAATCGGTCAGCACCTGCGGATGCACGATCAGCGTCGTGTCGATCTGCTCGGCCGGCGTATCGCGCAGCAGCACCAGCTCCTCGGCCAGCTGTTCAACCAGCGCTTCCGGCGTGGTCGCATCGCTGAGCACGATGCGGACCTGGTCCTTCACGTACACCGCCTTGGCGAACGGGCACAGGTTCAGGCCGATGACGATGCGCTCCAGCCACAGGCGGGTGGCGGCGATCGGGTCATCGGTGGGCAGGTGGGAATCGGTCATGGCGGGCACGTGGGCTGGCGGGGCCGCCATTGTAGGCAGTGTGCCGGTGCTGCGCTGTCCACTGTGCAGGAACTGGACAGTGGCGAAGCTGGAAATTCCTGAAGATTCAAACCGTTGCGCGCTACCGATGGATGGCCGATTGCCAGTCCGGGGCGACGGGCGTGGAATGGATGCACGACACAGGAGGACACCCATGACTGCATCTTCCCCGTGGCTGCCGGACGCCCTCTGGGCCGGCGCCTTCTTTGATGGCCACTGGCAGGCTGCCCCGCAACGGCACCCGGTGATTGAACCGGCCACTGGCCGGGAGCTGGGCGAGATCGGCCTGGCCGACCCGGCGCAGATCGCGCGTTCGGCGGCTGCCGCGGCACAGGCGCAGCAGGCTTGGGCGGCGGCGCCCTACGAACAGCGTGCCGACGTGCTGCGCAAGGCCGCGCGTCTGGCCGAAGAGAACATCGACACCCTGGTCGAGTGGCTGGTGCGCGAAAGCGGCTCGACCCGCCTGAAGGCCGGCTTCGAGGCCAAGGTGACGATCAAGGCGCTGCACGAGGCCGCCGCACTGCCGTCGCGCAGCACGGGTGAGATCCTGCCGTCCGAGCCGGGCAAGCTGAATCTGGCGCGGCGCCGCCCGCTGGGTGTGGTCGGGGTCATTTCGCCGTTCAACTTCCCGCTCTATCTGGCGATGCGTGCGGTGGCCCCGGCGATCGCGCTGGGCAACGCTGTGGTTCTCAAGCCGGACCCGCGTACGGCAGTGTGTGGTGGCGCGGTGATCGCACGCCTGTTCGAGCAGGCGGGCCTGCCGGCAGGCGTGCTGCACATGCTGCCCGGCGATGGCGCGGCCGGGGCCGCGCTGACCAGTGACCCGCACGTGGCGATGATCCAGTTCACCGGTTCCACCGCCGCCGGGCGCAAGGTCGGCGAAGCGGCGGGCAAGCACCTGAAAAAGGTTTCGCTGGAGTTGGGTGGCAAGAATTCGTTGATCATCCTGGACGATGCGGACCTGGACCTGGCGGTGGCCAACACCGCGTGGGGCGTCTACCTGCACCAGGGCCAGATCTGCATGGCGACCGGCCGCGTGCTGGTGCACCGGAAGATCCACGACACGTTCCTGCAGAAACTGGTGGCCAAGGCCAACGCGCTGAAGGTAGGCGACCCGGCACGTGAGGACGTGGCGATCGGCCCGCTGATCAATGCTGGCCAGCGCGACCATGCTGCACGCGTGGTCGAGCAGGCGGTGCAGGCCGGTGCCACGCTGGAAGCGGGCGGCACGCACCGGGAGCTGTTCTTCGCACCCACCGTGCTCGGCAACGTTGCGGCCGACAATCCGGCCTTCAGCGAGGAAATCTTCGCGCCGGTAGCGGTGGTGGTGCCGTTCGACGATGACGACGAAGCCGTGCGCCTGGCCAACGACAGCGAGTACGGGCTGTCGATGGCGATCGTGTCCAGCAACGTCGGCCGCGCGCTGAAGATCGGCGAGCGCCTGCGTACCGGTCTGCTGCACATCAACGACCAGACCGTGAATGACGAGGTGATCAACCCCTTCGGCGGCGTCGGCGCGTCCGGCAACGGCACCAGCATTGGTGGCCCGGCCAACGGCGAGGAGTTCACCCAGTGGCAGTGGTTGACCGTCAAGGGCGAAGCGCCCGCTTACCCGATCTGATCGAAGGAGCCATCACGATGAACGACAACAACGCAACGCGTGAGATCACCGCCGCCGTGGTACGCGGCAAGGAGCAGCCCTTCGTCATCGAGCAGGCGACGCTGCGCGGTCCGCAGGACGACGAGGTGCTGGTGAAGGTGGTGGCCACCGGCCTGTGCCATACCGACCTGATCGTGCGCGATCAGTACTATCCGGTGCCGCTGCCGGCGGTGCTGGGCCATGAGGGGGCGGGCATCGTCGAAGCGGTTGGCCCGAACGTGCGCGACCTCAAGGCGGGGGATCACGTGGTGCTGACCTACGGCGCCTGTGGTCACTGCAATCCCTGCCGGGGTGGACACGGTGCTTACTGCAGGGATTTCTTCGCCCTGAACTTCGGTGGCGATGATGGCCACGGCCATACCGCGATCACCGATGCGCAGGGCCAGCCGCTGCACGATCATTTCTTCGCCCAGTCCTCGTTTGCCACCTACGCGCTGGCCCGCGAGATCAATGCGATCAAGGTGCCTGATGACGCACCACTGGAACTGCTGGGCCCGCTGGGGTGCGGCATCCAGACCGGTGCCGGTGCGGTGCTCAACTCGCTGCAGGTGCGGTCGGGCAGCAGCTTTGCAAGCTATGGTGCCGGTGCGGTGGGCCTGAGCGCGGTGATGGCGGCCAGGGTGGCCGGGGCCACCACCATCATTGCCATCGACGTGGTGCCTTCGCGCCTGGAGCTTGCTCTGGAGCTGGGGGCCACCCACGTGGTCAACAGCCGGGAGACCGATGTGGTCGAGGCGGTGCGTGCGATCACGGGTGGAGGTGCTGACTTCGCGCTGGAATCGACCGGTCGTCCGGACGTGCTGTCCGCTGGCGTCGAGGCGCTGGGTGGGCTGGGCATGATGGGCGTGGTCGGTGCGCCGAAGCTGGGCACCACCGCCAGTTTCGATGTGAACAACCTGCTGCTCGGCGGTCGCAGCATCCGCGGCATCGTCGAGGGCGACAGTGTGCCGCAGGTGTTCATTCCGCAGCTGGTGACCCTGTTCCAGCAGGGACGCTTCCCGTTCGACAAACTGGTGAAGTTCTATCCGCTGGAACAGATCAACCAGGCGGCCGAAGACAGCACCCGTGGCATCACCCTGAAGCCGGTGCTGCGCATCGCGGCGTAGTTTCCCCTGTTGGTTGTGCCGGCCGCTGGCCGGCATGGGGCAGATCCGTTTTCCATAACGGCTCTGCCCCTTTGTTTGAACGCGTCTTGAAACGGAAACGCTCCGTTGCCGAGACGTAACATGGCGTTGCCGCTGGCGGGTGTACGCTGCTTCCATGATGGCCACGACAGTCGGGCAGCAACAACTGGTGGCGGCACGTGCCGCTTTCGCCGACGGCGATGCGCGCTCATTGGGCGTGTTGCCGCTGCCGCTGCAGCAGTCATGGCTGCGTTCGCGCGCGGCGGGCCTGCAGCCGGGGCAGGAGCCGGACTATCGGCCGCTGCTGGGCGATGGCCGCCATCTGTCCCATCCCGATGACCGGCGCCTGGCGCGTTGCGTGCAGCCGGAGCTGGAACAGCTCTGGGCGGCCTTCGGTGGGCGTGGCTGGACGATGTTCTGCGCCAACCGCGACGGCATGGTGATCGCGCAGCAGGCCCACGGGCTGGAAGATGCTCCCTTGCTGCGGCCGATCCAGGTCGGGCGACAGCTGGGCGAGACCGAGATCGGCACCACCGCGCCAGCGGTCAGCCTGGCCGACGATGTGCCGGCACTGGTGCGCGGCAACGAACACTACCTGCAGCGGTTCGCGCCGGTGTTCTGCCTGAGCGAGCCACTGCACGATCTCGACGGTCGGGTCTGCGGAGTGATCGACATCACCGGTCTTGGCGAGCGCGATCCCGCCCTGCTGCAGGGCTATTTCCGGCAGGCTGCGCTGGCCAGCGAAAATCGCTTGTTCCACAGCCTCACCGACGTGCACCTGCTGGCCGTGCAACATGATCCGCGCTGGCTGGCGTCACCGCTGCAGGGGCTGCTGGCGGTGCAGGAGGATGGCCAGCTGCGTGCAGCCAACCGCGTTGCACGGCGCCTGCTGGGCCTGCCACGGCGCGGGCCGTTGCCGCTGCTGGGTCTGGAAGCGCTGTTTGCCGGTGCCAGTGCGGCGCAACGGCGTCGGCTGCTGCAACCGGGCGCAGCGCATCGGGTCCGGCTGGGCGAGGGCAGTGCGGTCTACCTGCAGCGTCTGCAGGGGCCGCGGGGCGCGGCGCACCGGTCTACTGTGCGAAGCACCCCGGCAGATCCAGGCGTGCCGCTGCTGCGTGACCAGCAGCGTGAGGCCGCGCGTCGCGCGGCCCAGGCCGCTGACGGCAACCTCAGCCTGGCCGCACGCCAGTTGGGAATCTCGCGTACCACGCTGTACAAGCTGCTGCGCGATTGACCGCGTAGTCCACCGGGCAGGGCCCGTCGGGGGCATCAGTCGCGGAAGTTGTTGAACTGCAGCGGCAGTTCGAACTTGCCGGCCTTGAGCACGGCGATGGCGTCCTGCAGATCGTCGCGCTTCTTGCCCTGCACGCGCAGCTTGTCGCCGTTGATCTGGCTTTCCACCTTCAGCTTGGCGTCCTTCAGTGCCGCCGCGATCTTCTTGGCGATCTTCTGCTCGATGCCCTGCTTGACGGTGATCTTCTGCCGGGCCTGGGCCAGGTTGGTTTCGATGTCGCCGAACTCCAGGCTGAGCACGTCGATGCCGCGCGCGGCCAGGCGTGCGCGCAGGATGTCGTTCATCTGCTTGAGCTGGAACTCGGTCGGCGCAGTCTGGTTGATGACATCGCCATCGCGTTCGAACTTGGCGTCCACGCCCTTGAAGTCGAAGCGGGTGGCCAGTTCGCGGTTGGCCTGGTCGATGGCGTTGGTCAGTTCGTGGGTGTCGACTTCAGACACGACGTCGAAGGAAGGCATGGGCGGTGCTCCGCAGAATTCAGTGGTGGCCATTCTATCGCGCCGGCCCGCATGCCCGCTTTCTGTAGAGTCGAGCCAGGCTCGACTCTACAATCCGGTGCTGTCGGCGATAATGGGCCATGAACGTGCAACGCTCCCCTTCGCGTGCGGTGGCCT
Source organism: Stenotrophomonas sp. 86156_Sma (assembly GCF_056481625.1). NCBI lineage: Bacteria > Pseudomonadati > Pseudomonadota > Gammaproteobacteria > Lysobacterales > Lysobacteraceae > Stenotrophomonas > Stenotrophomonas sp. 86156_Sma. Next base: position 4,385,293 of record NZ_CM151157.1, on the reverse strand, counting down.
GGATGGTCGCTGCGGTCGCCTGTTTCTCGCTGATGGATGCTGGCATGAAGCAGCTGTCGGCCAGCTATCCGACCCTGGAAGTGACCTTCCTGCGTGGTGCGGCTTCGTTGCCGTTCGTGCTGGTCTGGGTGCTGGTCAGCGCCGGCCCGCGCTCGCTGATCCCGCGCCGCTGGGGCCTGCACCTGCTGCGTGGTGGGCTGGGCATGGCGATGATCGGCTGCTTCGTGTTCGCCCTGCGTGACCTGCCGCTGTCCACCGCCTACACCATCTATTTCGTTGCCCCACTGCTGATCGCCGCGCTGTCGGTGCCGTTGCTGGGTGAGCGGGTTGGCCCGCGGCGCTGGGTGGCCATCGGCATCGGCCTGGTCGGCGTGCTGGTGGTACTGCGGCCGGGCGTGGACGGCTTCATTTCGGTGCCGGGGCTGATGGTGCTGGCCGCGGCCACCGCGTATGCCGTGGCGGCGATCACGGTCAGCCTGCTCACCCGCACCGATACCTCGCAGTCGATGGTGGTCTGGTTCCTGGTGATCATGGCCATCGGCGCCGGCCTGCTGGCCCTTCCCGGCTGGGTGCCACTGCAACTGGCGCATGCGCCGCTGATCGCCGGCATGGGTCTGGCTGGGGCGCTGGGCCAGATTGCCCTGACCAAGGCCTTCCAGCTGGGCGAGGCCTCGATGATCGCGCCGTTGGAGTACAGCGGCCTGGTGTGGGTGATCGGCTGGGACCTGGCCTTCTGGGGCCAGCTGCCGGACAGCTATACCTGGGTGGGCGCGGCGATCATCGTCGCCTCGGGGCTGTACCTGCTGCACCGTGAGCGGGTGAACCGGCAGGAACCGCCGAAGCCGCTGGATCATCCCTGAGCCGGGGTAGTGCCGGCCGCTGGCCGGCAACTCCTTGCCCCGGAGGGACCGCTGCAGGTGCCGGCCAGCGGCCGACACTACCGGGCGCGGGCGACTTAGAACCAAAAGGAATAACATTCTGGCCCATGGCGCGGGCGCGCGACCGCTTGCGCTGGTAGGCTGCACGCCCCCTTCCGTCACCCAGCCGGTGAGCCACGCCCGTGATCGAGTTCCAGCGCCTGCACAAATCCTATGCCGTTGCCGGCCGCGCAGTCAGCGCGCTGCAGCCGCTGGACCTGACCATCGAGGCCGGTGAGGTATTCGGCATCATCGGCCATTCCGGCGCCGGCAAGTCGACCCTGATCCGCATGATCAACCGCCTGGAAGAGCCCAGCGGTGGTCGCCTGCTGATCGGTGGCGAGGATGTCACCGCACTGGATGCGGACGGCCTGCGCGCGCTGCGCCGGCGCATCGGCATGATCTTCCAGCACTTCAACCTGTTGTCTTCGCGCACGGTGGCCGGCAACGTTGCCTTCCCGCTGGAGCTGGCGGGCACGCCGAAGGCGGAGATCGATGCACGCGTGGCCGAGCTGCTGCAGACCGTGGGCCTGGAGGCGCACGCGCAGAAGTACCCGGCACAGCTGTCCGGTGGGCAGAAGCAGCGCGTCGGCATCGCCCGTGCGCTGGCGACCCGCCCGCAGATCCTGCTGTGCGACGAGGCCACCAGCGCGCTGGATCCGCAGACCACGGCCTCGGTGCTGTCGCTGCTGTCGAAGATCAACCGCGAGCTGGGCCTGACCATCGTGCTGATCACCCACGAGATGGATGTGATCCGCCGTGTCTGCGACCGTGTCGCCGTGCTCGACGCCGGCCAGATGGTCGAGACCGGGCCGGTCACCCGGGTGTTCCTGCATCCGCAGCACCCGACCACGCGCCGTTTCGTCAGCGAATCGGAGCACGTGGATGAAGGTGCGCTGCATCGTGATTTCGATGCCGTCGGTGGCCGCATCGTGCGGCTGACCTTCCTCGGCGGAGACACCTACGAACCCCTGCTCGGCAGTGTCGCGCGGGAGACCGGGGTCGACTACAACATCCTGTCCGGCCGTATCGACCGGATCAAGGACACCCCGTATGGCCAGCTGGTGGTCGCCCTGGTGGGCGGTGACCAGTCCGCCGCGCAGGCCGCCTTCGTGGCTGCCGGTGTGCATGTCGAGGAGCTGCGTCGATGATCATCGCCACTGCCGGCGGTTTCTTCCGCCACCTGGATGCGGGCAAGTGGGCCGACATCGGCCAGGCCACCATCGACACCCTGCTGATGCTGCTCGGTTCGCTGCCGCTGACCCTGGCCATCGGCCTGCCGCTGGGCGTGCTGCTGTACCTGTTCGGCGCGCCGCAGATGAAGCGCCGACCGTTTGCCTATGGTGTGCTGGCGCTGGTGGTGAACCTGCTGCGCTCGGTGCCCTTCATCATCCTGATGATCGTGCTGATCCCGGTCACGCTGTTCCTGATGGGAACGTCGCTGGGCGTGCGCGGCGCGATCGTGCCGCTGGTGATCGGCGCGGCGCCGTTCTACGCGCGCCTGGTCGAAACCGCATTGCGCGAAGTGGACCGTGGCGTGATCGAAGCGACCCAGTCGATGGGTGCCACCACCTGGCAACTGGTCACACGGGTGCTGCTGCCGGAGGCGCGGCCCGGCCTGATCGCCGGTGCGACCGTCACCACCGTGGCGCTGATCGGCTTCACCGCGATGGGCGGTGCGATTGGTTCCGGCGGCCTTGGTGATCTGGCGTTCCGCGATGGCTACCAGCGTTCGCACACCGACGTGGCCCTGGTTACCGTGGTCCTGCTGTTGGTTCTGGTGCAGCTGCTGCAGATGCTCGGCGACCGCCTGGTCGCGCATTACAGCCGCAAATGACGAGGCGCCGGGGCGCTGCCCCCGGCGTCGCCCGGTGCATCGCGGCAGCCGGCCAGCGGCCGGCTCTACCCCATTGCCTGGAAACGGTAGTGCCGGCCGCTGGCCGGCAATCCCACCTGCAATCAACGCACGTTCGGTACTTCGTAACCCAGCTTCCCAACCTGCTCCGGGTGCTGCGGCACGCGCTTGAGCTTGTCGGTGTTCACGCCGTACTCGTCGCGCAGGCGCTCGGCCAGCTCCTTGTACAGGGCTTTGTCCATGTCCGGCGTACGCGAGAAGATCCAGGCCATTTCGCGGCCCGGGTAGCCGATCAGTGCCCACGAGTAATCCGGCGCTACTTCCAGCACCCTCGAATGGGTGGGCACGACACGGTAGAACCAGGTGCGCCAGCCGTGGTTGCCACTGTCCGGGTCGACGCTGGCGCGGGCACGCACTTCCTGCAGCGGTTCGCCGAAGCCATCACGGTAGCGGTAGGTGATGCCGACCTTGTGCTCGTCGCGCAGTTCGTAGTTATTGACGCTGGCCACATGGCCGCGCTCGATGAAGTTCGGCACGCGGCCGATCACGTACCAGGTACCCATGAAGCGCTTCAGGTCGATCGGTGCGTCCAGGGCAGCCGCACCGGAGGCGCTGGTACGGGGCGAAGGCGGCTCACTGGCGGCCACGGCGGGGCCGGCCAGGGAAAGGGCCAGCAGCGCGGCGCAGAGCGGGCGGATCGAAGTCATGCGGGAGCGGGCTCCAGTGGGCTTGCACGCGCATGGTCGACTGTGTGCACGCGATCCGTCAATGGTGTCGCAACCTGTGAGAAGGGGGGGGGCCATGCTGTGTTGCATTGTCCACCGGAGAAGCCCCATGAACGCACGTTCCGTCCGCCGCTCTGCAACTGAACGCGTCATTCTCGAGCGTGCCGACCCGCGCCTGCTGCGCAGCGTGCAGCAGCTGGCCCTGGCCGGTATGGCGCTGGTACTGGTCTGGCCGGCCGCGCGCGGCAGCAGTGCCTGGCTGGGCTGGCTACCCATGTGGCTGGTGGGCATGCCGCTGGTGGCCTGGTGGGCGTTGCTGCGCTTTCCGTTGCCGCGCCTGTCGTGGCTGCGGCTGGCGCGTCGTACCGGTGGACAGGCACGTCGCCGTAGCGGCGGGGCGGCGCGAGGCCGTCGCGGCTCCACCGCCGCGGCCTGACCTTCGACACGGGGGCGGCCGCGGCGATCCATGCTAGCGTTCCACGGCTTATGACTGCCTGGAGCTGCAATGTCTCGACTCGCTTCCGCCTGCCTGCTGGCCGGCATGATGACCGCTGCCTCGGTGGGGACCGCCGTGGCCGCTGAAGACACCGATCGCTACGCCTGGCTCGAAGACGTCACCGGCGACAAGCCGCTGACCTGGGTCAAGGAACAGAACGCCAAGTCCGAGGCGCGCCTGGCGCAGACCCCGGCCTTCAAGCAGATGGAGACCAGCATCCGCGAGGTGCTCGACTCCGATGCCAAGATCCCCGGCGTGCAGAAGATCGGCGACTACTACTACAACTTGTGGAAGGACCAGCAGCACGAGCGCGGCCTGTGGCGGCGCACCACCCTGGCCGAGTACCGCAAGGCCTCGCCGCAGTGGGAAACCGTGCTCGACCTGGATGCGCTGAACAAGGCCGAGGGTGAGAACTGGGTCTGGCACGGCGCCGATTGCCTGCGCCCGGATTACAGCCGCTGCCTGATCGCGCTGTCGCGCGGTGGCGCCGACGCCGACGTCACCCGTGAGTTCGACCTGGCCAACAAGACCTGGATCAAGGACGGCTTCTTCCGTCCAGAGTCCAAGGGCGGCCTCAACTGGGTCGACCGCGACACCGTGTTCGTCTACACCGACTTCGGTGCGGGCTCGATGACCACCTCCGGCTACCCGCGCGTGGCCAAGCTGTGGAAGCGCGGCACGCCGATGACCTCGGCCACCGTGGTGTACGAAGGCAAGCCGGAAGACATGTACATCGCGGCGATGCACGATGACACCCCGGGCTTCGAGCGCAACCTGGTCAGCCGCACGCTGGCGTTCTACAACAACGAGCTCTACCTGCGTGGCGACGATGGCACGCTGACCAAGATCGACGCGCCGAATTCGGCCGGGAAGGGCCTGCACAAGCAGTGGCTGACCCTGGAACTGCGCGATCCGTGGACCGTGGGCGGCAAGACCTACGCGTCCGGTTCGCTGCTGGCCACCAAGCTGGATGACTACCTGGCCGGCAAGCGCGACTTCGAGGTGCTGTTCACCCCGACCGCGACCACCTCGCTGGCCGGCGCCACCTGGACCAAGAGCCACCTGGTGCTGAACGTGCTGGATGACGTCAAGAACCGCCTGTCGGTGCTGACCCCGGGCGCCGATGGCTGGCAGACCAGCCGCTTCGTCGGCGCGCCGGCCTTTGGCACGCTGGCCGTGGGCGCAGTGGACAGCAACGACAGCGATGCGGTGTGGCTGACCGCCACCGACTACCTGACCCCGACCACGCTGGCTCTGGCCGAGATCGGCCAGGCGCCGGAAACGTTGAAGACCATGCCGGCCTTCTTCGATGCCAAGGGCAAGGTGATCGAGCAGCACTTCGCCACCAGCAAGGACGGCACCCGCGTGCCGTACTTCGTGGTGCACGACAAGGCGATGAAGCTGGACGGCTCCAACCCGACCCTGCTGTACGGCTATGGTGGCTTCGAGATCTCGCTGACCCCGAATTACTCCGGTGGCATGGGCCGCGCCTGGCTGGAGAAGGGCGGTGTGTACGTGGTCGCCAACATCCGTGGTGGTGGCGAGTACGGCCCGCGCTGGCACCAGGCCGCGCTGAAGCAGAACCGTCACAAGGCCTATGAAGACATGGCTGCGGTGGCGCGCGATCTGGTCAAGCGCAAGATCACCAGTGCCAAGCACCTGGGCGTCCAAGGTGGCAGCAACGGTGGCCTGCTGACCGGCAACATGCTGACCCAGTACCCGGAGCTGTTCGGTGCAGTGGTGGTGCAGGTGCCGCTGCTGGACATGAAGCGCTACAGCCACCTGTTGGCCGGTGCCTCGTGGATGGCCGAGTACGGTAACCCGGATACCAGCGACTGGGAGTTCATCAAGACCTTCTCGCCGTACCATCTGTTCAACGAGAAGAAGAACTACCCGCCGGTGCTGTTCACCACCTCCACCCGCGATGACCGCGTGCACCCGGGCCATGCCCGCAAGATGGCGGCGAAGATGATCGACGCCGGCAAGGACGTGACCTACTACGAGAACATCGAAGGTGGCCACGGCGGCGCAGCCAACAACGCGCAGGCCGCACACATGTCGGCGCTGGCCTACAGCTTCCTGTGGGAGCGGTTGGGCGGTAAATAAGCAGAACGGGAAACGCCGCCCCAGGGCGGCGTTTTTCGTTGGGTTCACGTATCCACGCATGGCGTGGATCTCCCTACGTATCGTGCGCTGGGTCAGTAGATCCACGCCATGCGTGGATGCCGTTCGCGCAGATCGATCAGGCGCCCCAGCTCTTCAACCCGCGTGCAATCCGCGCCACCGCCTCCTGCAACCGGGGCACTTCCTGGGTATAGGCCAGCCGCACGTGCTGGTTGGCGCGGTGGAAACCGAAATCCAGCCCCGGGGTGAACGCCACGTGCTCGGTTTCCAGGAAGTGCGCGCAGAACGCCTGCGCGTCGTCAGTGAACGCGCTGACGTCGGCGTACAGGTAGAACGCACCCTGCGGTTCCACTTCGATGCGGAAACCAAGCTCGCGCAGCGCCGGCAGCAGATAGTCGCGACGCTGGCGGAACGCCTCGCGGCGCTGTTCGAAGATCGCCATCGATTCCTCGCTGAAGCAGGCGAGTGCGGCATGCTGGGCGATGCTCGACGCGCTGATGTACAGGTTCTGTGCCAGCTTCTCCAGGTCCGGCACCGCCGCTGGCGGCGCCACCAGCCAACCCAGCCGCCAGCCGGTCATGCCGAAATACTTGGAGAAGCTGTTCAGCACGAACGCGCTGTCGTCCACCTGCAGCACGCTGGGTGCATCCAGGCCGTAGGTCAGGCCGTGGTAGATCTCGTCCACCACCAGATGGCCGCCACGCGCGTGCAGGGCCTGCGACAGTGCCGCCAGTTCGTCGGCGGACAGCACGGTGCCGGTCGGATTGGCGGGGGAGGCCACCAGTGCGCCGACGCTGTCGGCATTCCAGTGCTGTTCCACCAGCGATGGCGTGAGCTGGTAGGCGGTGTCCGGGCCGACCGGCACCAGTTGCGCACCGCCTTCCACCAGGCGCAGGAAATGACGGTTGCAGGGATATCCGGGGTCGGCCAGCAGCCAGTGGCGGCCGGGGTCGACCAGCAGGCTGCTGGCCAGCAGCAGCGCACCGGAGCCGCCGGGAGTGACCAGGATGCGTTCGGGATCGATATCCAGCCCGTAGTGGCTGCGATAGAAGCCACTGATCGCCTGGCGCAGGGCCGGCAGGCCACGTGCGGCGGTGTAGCGGGTATGGCCGGCGGCCAATGCGGCCTGGCCGGCACGCACGACCGGTTCGGCCGTGGTGAAGTCCGGTTCGCCGATTTCCAGGTGGATCACATCGTGGCCCGCCTGTTCCAGCGCCTGCGCGCGGGCCAGCAGGGACATCACGTGGAACGGAGCGATTTCATGGCTGCGCCGGCTGTAGCCCGGCGTGTGGGGCAGGGTACTCATGTGCCCATGGTACGCCGCGCGTCCTGGAAGTGCCGGCCGCTGGCCGGCAACCCCCCGCCTCTGTTTATCCCGAGGTTGCCGGCCAGCGGCAAGCACGACCCATGACCATCCGCAGGGTTGCCCGCAACCCTCCTGCAACCCAGACTCGAGCACAAGGACGCCATTGCATTGCGGCTCAAGGAGCCTTATCTCATGAAATCCACCCTCTGCCTGTTGCTTGCGAGCCTGATGACCACGACCGCTACCGCCGCCACGCCGCCTGTTCCGCCGGATGCCGCCAAGCACCCGCATGTGGTCAAGGCGCCGTTCGGCGCGACCCGTAACGATGACTACTACTGGCTGCGCGACGACAAGCGCGAGAACAAGGACATGCTGGCCTACCTGCAGGCCGAGAATGCCTACGCCGACCAGCTGCTGGCACCGCTGAAGCCGCTGGAAGACACCCTGTACAAGGAGATCGTCGGCCGCATCAAGCAGGACGATTCCAGCGTGCCGGCGCGTGAGCGCGGCTACTGGTACTACAGCCGCTTCGAGACCGGCCAGGACTACCCGATCCACGCGCGCCGCAAGGGCAGCATGGACGCGGCCGAAGAGATCCTGCTGGACGTCAACGCCATGGCCGCCGGCAAGGGCTACTTCAGCGTCGGCTCGATGGAAGTCAGCCAGGACAACCAGCTGCTGGCCTGGGCCGATGATGATGTCGGTCGCCGCCAGTACACCATCCGCTTCAAGGACCTGGCCACCGGCAAGGTGCTGCCTGATGTGATCACCGGCAGCTCCGGCGACCTGGTCTGGGCCGACGACAACCGCACCGTGCTGTATGTCGAGAACGATCCGGAAACGCTGCTGACCGTGCGCGTGAAGAAGCACGTGCTGGGCACCCCGGCCAGCGCCGACACCGTCGTCTACGAAGAGAAGGACGACAGCTTCTACATGGGCATCGGCCGCACCCGCGACGATCGCTTCATCACCATCGGCGTGCACAGCACTGTGTCCTCGGAAGAGCGCTACGCGCCGGCCAGCGACCCGACCACGTTCACCGTACTGGCGCCGCGCCAGCGCGATGTGGAGTACGACGCTGACCACTACGACGGCCGCTGGGTGATCCGCACCAACGACGGTGCGAAGAACTTCAAGCTGGTCACCGCACCGACCGATGCGACCTCGCGCGCACAGTGGAAGGACTGGATCGCGCATGACGATGCGGTGTTCATCGAAGGCTTCGAGCTGTTCGACAGCTACACCGCCATCGCCGAACGTTCCGAGGGCCTGGAGCGCATCCGCCTGCTGTTCAAGGATGGCCGCAGTGACTACGTGAAGGCCGATGAGCCGGCGTACTCGATGGGCCTGGGCGACAACACCGAGGCCGATACGCCGTGGCTGCGCTACGTCTACACCTCGATGACCACCCCGACCACCGTGTTCGAGCTGAACACCGCCACCGGCGAGCGCCGCCAGCTGAAGGTGCAACCGGTGATCGGCTATGACGCGTCGAAGTACGAAACCGATCGTGTCTGGATCACCGCGCGCGATGGCGTGAAGGTGCCGGTGTCGCTGGTCTACCGCAAGGGCTACCAGAAGGATGGCAAGGGCGCGCTGTTCCAGTACGCCTATGGCAGCTACGGCATGTCGATGGATCCGTACTTCAACCAGACCGCGGTGAGCCTGCTCGATCGTGGCGTGGTGTATGCCATCGCCCATATCCGTGGCGGCCAGGAGATGGGCCGCGACTGGTACGAGAACGGCAAACTGCTGCACAAGCAGAACACCTTCAACGACTTCATCGACGTCACCCGCGGCCTGGTCGCACAGGGCTGGGCGGCGAAGGATCGCGTCGCCGCGTCCGGCGGCAGCGCTGGTGGCCTGCTGATGGGCGCCGTGGCCAACCAGGCGCCGCAGGACTACCGGGTGATGGTGGCGCAGGTACCGTTTGTCGACGTGGTCACCACCATGCTCGACCCGACCATTCCGCTGACCACCAACGAATACGACGAGTGGGGCAACCCCGAGCAGAAGCAGTATTACGACTACATGCTGTCCTACTCGCCCTACGACAACGTGAAGCAGCAGGCGTACCCGGCGCTGTTCGTGGGCACCGGCCTGTGGGATTCGCAGGTGCAGTACTGGGAGCCGGCCAAGTGGGTGGCCAAGCTGCGTGACGACAACACCGGCCATTACCCGATCCTGTTCCGCACCAACATGGAAGCCGGCCACGGCGGCAAGTCGGGGCGCTTCCAGCGCTACCGTGAACTGTCCGAGTCGTACGCGTTCGTGCTGCAGCAGCTGGGCATCGCCCAGCCGTAATGGTGCAGGGGTGCCGGGCGTTGCCTGGCATCCCGAACCGGTATCCTTGCGGCCATGAGCCAGCCCGACCCCTCCGCACCCCGCGATGCTGCCACGCCACCGCGCGTGGTGCGTTTCCGCTGGGCGTGGTGGCTGCTGGCCTACGTCAGCCTGGGCACCGGTATCGTCGGCATCTTCGTGCCGGGCCTTCCCACCACCGTATTCATCCTGATCTCGGCCTGGGCTGCCTCGCGTGGTTCCGAGCGCCTGCACAACTGGCTGCTGCAGCACCCGCGCTTCGGCCCGGCCATTGCCAACTGGCAGGCACACGGGGCGGTCAGCCGCTACGGCAAGTGGATGGCCACGATCACCATGGCAGTGTGCGCCGGCATCATGCTGTGGTGCGTGCCGATCGCCTGGGTGAAGTGGTTCTCGATCGGCAGCATGACCGTGGTGGCGATCTGGCTGTGGACCCGGCCGCTGCCGCCGCCTGCAGATTGAACGCCTGCGGTGGTGCCGGCCGCTGGCCGGCAACCCGATCCCCTGCACCAACCGCTCAGCCGCCAATGGCTATACTCGGGGCATGAAGATCCCCCATCGAAACGCCATCCTGATTCCGCTGGCAGCGGCCTCGCTGCTGCTCCTCGCCGCCTGCGGCAACAAGGGCCCGCTGGTACTGCCGCAGAAGCCGGTGCCGGTGGAAGAAACCGTCGAACCGGTTGCCGAGCCCGCTACCGAAGCGACCCCGGCGCAGACCGAAGGCAGCGGCACCCCGGCCACGACCGTGGAGCCGGCTGCACCGACCACGCAACCGGCGCCTGCGCCTGCGAAGAAGGTGGGCGGCGGGAATGAGTAAGGCCGGTTCCAAGGCGCTGCGCTTCAGCAAGATGCATGGCGCGGGCAATGATTTCGTAGTGATCGACCTGCGTGACGGCAGCGCGCCGCCCACGCCTGAACTGGCCGCGCGCCTGGCCGACCGCCACGCCGGCGTCGGCTGCGACCAGATCCTGACCATCGAAGCGCCGCGCGCGGAAGGCTCGGTGGCGTCGTACCGCATCTGGAATGCCGACGGTTCCAACTCCGAGCAGTGCGGCAACGGCGCGCGCTGCATCGCGGCCTGGCTGGTGCGTGAGGGCAGTGCGCAGGGGGATCAGTTCGTCATCGACAGCCCGCTGGCCAGTCATGAGGTGAAGGCCCTGGGCGATGGCCAGTTCGCTGTGACCATGGGCGTGCCTGCGTTCGAGCCGGTCAACGTGCCGCTGGTGGGCTTCGCCCATGCACGCGAGGAGTACCTGCTGCCGTTGCAGGGCGAGAGCATACGCTTCGCCGCGGTGTCGATGGGCAATCCGCATGCGGTGATCGAAGTGGGCCTGATCGATGCAGCACCGGTCGAGCGCGTCGGTTCGCTGCTGCAGCAGCATGCCTCGTTCCCGCGCTCGGTGAACGTGGGTTTTGCCCAGGTGATGGGCCCGGCGCATGCACGTCTGCGTGTGAATGAACGTGGTGTCGGCGAAACCCTGGCCTGCGGCAGCGGCGCCTGCGCCGCTGCGGTGACCCTGATGCAGCGTGGCCGCCTGCAGCGCGATGCGCGCATCAGCCTGCCCGGGGGTGACCTGCGCATCCAGTGGCCGGGCGATGGCCAGCCGGTGGTGATGGCCGGCCCGACCGCATTCGTCTTCGAAGGGGAGTGGATCGCATGACCGAAACCGTCGACAAGCTCGGGGCCCATGAAGTCGCTGCCTGGTTGCGGCGGCATCCGGGCTTCCTCAAGCAGTTCCCGGACCTGGCCCTGACCCTGGTGGTGCCACGCGACGACGGCCCGACCGCGTCGCTGGCTAGCTACCAGCTGGAAGTGCTGCGCGAGAAGAACCGCGAGCTGGCACGACGGTTGGCCGATCTGGGTGCCACCGCCCAGGTCAATGAACGCCTGGCAGTGCGCACGCATCAGCTGACCCTGGCGCTGATGAAGCAGGACAACGCCGCCGACACCCTGCGTGCGATGGCTGCCTCGCTGCAGGAAGATTTCGCCGGCGACCTGGTGCGATTGGTGGTGCACACACCGGTGGCCGGGCTGGAACAGGCCGACTGGCTGCAGGTGATCGCCGCCGATGATGCGCAGCTGGGCCCGTTCCGCGACTGCCTGAAGGACGGCGAGCCGATCTGCGGGCGCCTGCAGCCAGAAAAGAATGCCGTGCTGTACGGCGTGCGCAGCGAAGAAGTGCAGACCACCGCGCTGTTGCCGTTGCCGGGCGTGGGCCTGATTGCCGTGGGCAGCCACGACCCGAACCGCTTCTACCCGGGCATGGGCACGCTGTTCCTGCGCATGATGGGCGATGCGTTGGCCACCGGCCTGAAGCGCTTTCCGGGCTGAGCAGGATACGACGATGAGCGCGGTACAGGCCTTCCTGCAGCATCTGCAGGTAGAGCGGCGGATGTCGGCGCATACGCTCGATGCCTACCGCCGTGACCTGGACGCGTTGTCGGTCTGGGCCGAGCCGCGCGGTGTTGCGGTGGAGGCACTTGATGCCGAGGCGCTGCGTCAGTTCGTCGCCGATGAGCATCGCCGAGGCCTGTCGGCCAAGAGCCTGCAACGCCGCTTGTCGGCGTGCCGCAGCTTCTACGCCTGGCTGCTCAAGCACGGGCGCATCGAGGTCAGTCCGGCGGCGACGCTGAAGGCGCCGCGTGCGCCGCGCCGGTTGCCGCAGGTGCTTGACGCCGACGAAGCCGTGCAGCTGGTCGAGCTGGAACCGGAAGGTGAACTCGGCCGCCGTGACCGCGCGCTGCTGGAACTGTTCTATTCCTCTGGCCTGCGCCTGAGCGAAGTCTGCGCGCTGACCTGGCGGGATCTGGATTTCGACAGCGGCCTGGTCAACGTGCTGGGCAAGGGCAACCGCCAGCGCCGGGTACCGTTCGGCCGGCCGGCACGCGAAGCACTGCAGGCGTGGCGTGCGGAAAGCGGGGGCGGCCCGGCCTCGCCGGTGTTTCCCGGCCGCAACGGACCGATCAGCCAACGCGCGGTGCAGATCCGCATCCGCCAGCTGGCGCAGCGCCAGGGCCTGTTCAAGCACGTGCACCCGCACATGCTGCGTCACAGTTTCGCCAGCCACATCCTGGAATCGTCCGGTGACCTGCGTGGCGTGCAGGAACTGCTTGGCCATGCCGACATCGCCACCACGCAGATCTACACCCACCTTGATTTCCAGCACCTGGCCAAGGTCTACGACGCCGCGCATCCACGTGCGAAGCGCCGCAGCAAGGACGACAAGGCTGAATAGCGCGCCCTTGATCTGGATCAGGGCAGGGCGGGCGCTATCGGCGCATCGTGGCCGCAGGCCACGAGGACACCGCCACCATGGCGAAGCCCATACCGTTGCATCCCAAACACCCCGAGCGCATCTGCTGGGGCTGCGACCGCTACTGCGCGGCTGACGCCCTGGCCTGCGGCAATGGCTCCGGCCGCACCCAGCACCCGATCGAGACGCAGGGTGAAGACTGGTACCTCGCCTGGGGCATCGAGCCGAATCCGGATCGGCCGTCGCAGGCAAAACGCTGAACGGCAGGTGTTCCACGTTCGGGCGGTGGGATCCGCGCGCATTGCGATGCGCTCGTCAGAAAGGCGCCTCCTGTCGATGGGGCGCGGCCAAGCGCTGAACGGCAGCCATCCGCACAGGCTTGATCGCACCCGGCGCTGTCCCCATGTCCCGGGAACAGCTATCGGAGGCCGCATGGACCCCAGTCAGAATCCCAACGTTTTCCACGCCACCACCATCGTCTGCGTCCGTCGCGGCGAGCACGTGGCCATTGCCGGCGACGGCCAGGTCACGCTGGGCCACACCGTGATGAAGGGCAATGCGCGCAAGGTGCGCCGCCTCGGCCGAGACGGCCAGGTGCTGGCCGGCTTCGCCGGTGCCGCCGCCGATGCCTTCACCCTGTTCGAGCTGTTCGAGGCCAAGCTGGAAAAGCACGGCCAGCTGCAGCGCGCTGCGGTCGAACTGGCCAAGGATTGGCGCACCGAGCGCCGTCTCGGCAAGCTCGAGGCCCTGCTGGCAGTGGCCGACAAGGAAACCTCGCTGATCATCAGCGGCACCGGTGATGTGATCGAGCCGGAGGACGGCATCATCGCCATCGGTTCCGGTGGTTCCTATGCACTGTCGGCCGCGCGCGCACTGATGGCGCACACCGAACTGGATGCGCGCACCATTGCCAGCGAAGCGATCGGCATTGCCGGCGACATCTGCATCTACACCAACCGCAACGTGGTGGTCGAGGAGCTGTGAGGGGCGTGCCGGCCGCTGGCCGGCAACCTCATGATCCCCCGCACGCGTGCCTGGTTGCCGGCCAGTGGCCGGCACTACCGACAATGAATCCGTGAGCACATCCATGTCGAAGATCGAAGTTTCCTCCGCCACCATGACCCCGCGCGAGATCGTGCAGGAACTGGACCGGCATATCGTGGGCCAGCACGACGCCAAGCGCGCCGTGGCCATTGCCCTGCGCAACCGCTGGCGCCGCATGCAGCTGGTGCCCGAGCTGCGCAATGAAGTGATGCCGAAGAACATCCTGATGATCGGCCCGACCGGCGTCGGCAAGACCGAGATCGCGCGTCGACTGGCCACGCTGGCCAACGCACCGTTCGTGAAGGTCGAAGCCACCCGCTTCACCGAAGTCGGCTACGTCGGCAAGGACGTCGAGCAGATCATCCGCGACCTGGCCGATACCGCGGTCAAGCTGTACCGCGAACAGGCCAAGGTGCGCGTGCGTACCCAGGCCGAGGAGCGCGCCGAAGACCGCATCCTCGATGCGCTGCTGCCGCGCCGCAGCGGTGGCATCGGTTTCGATCCGGAAGTCGCCCGCAATGAGCCGTCGGCGCAGGACAACGAGACCCGCATCAAGTTCCGCAAGATGCTGCGCAACGGTGAGCTGGACGAGCGCGAGATCGAGCTCGACCTGGCTGCCAACGTCAGCATGGACATCATGACCCCGCCGGGCATGGAGGAAATGGGCCAGCAGCTGAAGTCGATGTTCGCCAACCTCGGCGGCGGCGCCAAGGCGCACAAGCGCACGCTGACCATCAAGGCCGCGCGTCCGCTGCTGATCGAGGAAGAAGCCGGCAAGCTGGTCAACGAGGACGACATCCGCACTGCCGCGATCGAGGCCTGCGAGCAGCACGGCATCGTCTTCATCGACGAGATCGACAAGGTCGCCAAGCGTGGTGACAACGTGGGTGGTGGCGACGTGTCGCGCGAAGGCGTGCAGCGCGACCTGCTGCCGCTGGTGGAAGGCTCCAACGTGTCGACCAAGTACGGCACGATCAAGACCGACCACATCCTGTTCATTGCTTCGGGCGCGTTCCATCTGGCCAAGCCCAGCGACCTGATTCCGGAGCTGCAGGGCCGCTTCCCGATCCGCGTGGAGCTGGGTGCGCTGAGCAAGGGTGATTTCGTGCGCATCCTGACCGAGCCGAAGGCCGCGCTGACCAAACAGTACGAAGCGCTGCTGGCCACCGAAGGCGTCAAGGTCAGCTTCACTGCTGACGCCATCGATCGTCTGGCCGAGATCGCCTTCCAGGTGAACGAGCGCCAGGAGAACATCGGTGCCCGTCGCCTGCATACGGTGCTGGAGCGGCTGCTGGATTCGCTCAGCTACGAGGCACCGGACCGCGACGGCGAAATCCTGGCCATCGACAGCGCTTACGTCGATGCACATCTGGGTGAGCTGGTGCAGGACCCGGACCTGAGCCGCTACATCCTGTAACGCCCGACGCTGCAAAGCATGAGGCCGCCGAAAGGCGGCCTTCTGCTTTGGCAGTCAGCGCGAGTGCCGTATGCGGTAGGCCTGCAGCACCTGGTCGATCACCGCGCTGGTGCGGGCGGCGCTGATGCCGTTCGATGGCGAGTGGCCGTTGCCGCGCAGCTCATCCACCAGAGTGGCGATCAACGGCTGCTGGATCGACGGCGGGTTCGGGATGTCGAACGCCTGCACGCCGGCCTCGGTCTCCAGAACCACCGGGATGTCCTCGAAGGTGGCAAAGCGCAGTTGTCCGCGATCGCCGGTGATTTCGATCTCATCCTGGCGGCGGAACGCGCAGAAACTCCAGTGCGCGATGCCGTGCGCCCCCGTCCCGGTGCGGAAGCACATCGAAACGCTGTCCTCGGCGGCGTAGGCGCCGGTCAACGAGCTGACCAGGCCACGCACATCGCTCAGCGGCCCCAGCAGATGATCCAGCAGGTCCAGGGTGTGCGAGCCCAGATCGACGAACAGGCCGCCGCCGGAGATTGCTGGATTGGTCCGCCAGAAGTCCGGCGATGCAGCGTTCGCCGAATGTGGCCGGTGCAGGGTGGCGCGCACGCTGCGCGGCGTGCCGATCGTGCCGCTGTCCAGCAGCTGCTTCACCTGCGCGAAGCGGGGCAGGGCGCGGCGGTAGTAGGCCACGAACACCGGCACGCCACTGCGCGCGCTGGCCTCCAGCACGCGTTCGCATTCCGCGTGATCCATGGCCATCGGCTTTTCTATGTAGACCGGCTTGCCCGCGGCAATCGCCTGCAACGCGTAGTGCATGTGCGTGGAGGGCGGCGTCGCAACGTAGATCGCGTTCACTTCCGGGTCGGCGATGAGTGCATCGGCGTCCGCGTACCAGCGGGGAATCGCATGGCGCCGCGCATAATCCTCGGCCAACGCCGCATTGCGGCGCATGACCGCGGCCACCCGTGAGCCCGGCGTGTTGGCCAGGGCCGGCCCGCTCTTCTTCTCGGTGACGCTGCCACAGCCGATGAAGCCCCATACCACGTTGTCCAGGATCATCACGATGCGTCCAGAAAAGGGAAGGTCCGCCGGGTTCAACCCAACAGTGAGCGTAATCGATCACCGGCGGAGGCGGAGACATCGGCGCCGGTGGGCAGGAAGCAACGAAGCTGCCACTGCCGGGTCCGGATCGCGTCCTTTGCGGTCGGCGTGCTCCACGGCGGATAGACACGGAGGGCGCGCTTTCCGCCCTCGCCATCGCGCGACATCACGCCGCGCTCGATCAGCAGGTCACGACTGAAGATGAACTGCCCGCGCTGTGTTCCGTCGAAGACCGCGATCACCACGAAGTGCACAGCATCGGCTGCATCCAATGGAGCGATATCAGAACCGGGGGCGGGGCGCTTCCACAGGGTTACGAACTGGCCGGTCTTGGTGGGGGTGATCTTCGCGACGCGGAACACGATGCTGTGACCCTCAAGGGTAAAGCGGCAGGCACCGTACTCTGCGCTTTCCGCTTCCGCCACGATCGGTCCGGTCAACTGCAGCCCTGCGGGCAGGTAGAGATCGTGCAGTGCCGCAGTGGCGGTAGCAATGCCGCTCATGCTTCGGGCAGCGGCTCGGGCACCGTTCCGGGCACGAACACGCCTTCTTTCACGTAGGCGGCCAGGGTCATGTCCAGCGCAAGCATGCCGTCACGCTTGAGGTCCATCAGTTCCGGTTCGACCATCGCGCCATGCAGTACGCCCAGCACAGTGGCGTGCAGCATGCGCGCGGCGATCTTCGGGTCCGCGCCTTCGCGCAGCTGGCCCAGGTCCTGGGCCCGGCGCAGGGCGCGCTCCATCCGGTCCAGCGCATCGCGGAAGCCGGCCTGCTGCATTTCGGTCAGCACCTTGGTATCGGCCGAGGCGTCGCTGCGCAGCATGATCTCCATGGTCTTGCGCAGGCGTTCGTCCTCGGACAGCTCGATGAACGAGTGGATCATCACTGCGCGCAGGTCGTGCACCGGTGTGTCGCGCTGGTCGGTGGAGGTGCGCTCAAGTTCCTGCATGAAGGGCAGGTGCACCCGTTCGACGATCGCGGCCAGCACCTCGCTCTTGTTCTTGAAGTGCCAGTACACCGCGCCACGGGTATAGCCGGCGCGGGCACCGATCATCTCCAGCGTGGTACGGGCCACGCCGTGTTCATGGAAGCAGGCTTCGGCGGCGTCAAGGATGCCTTCCCGGGTTGCCTGGGTGTCCTCTTTGGTCTTGCGGGCCATGGGTGTGGGTAAGAGTGCGGGTGAAACGTGGCTGAATTGTACCGGTTTACAAACAAACAAGCATGTATGTATATTTCGCACCCATCATTCCCGTCGTGTGCGTGGCAGGCCCGTCCGGCTCCCACTCCACCCGGGTGGGCGCTGTTCGCACGGTCTTCACCTTCGCTGGTGGAGGGTCCGCCGTATCAGCGCTGGCTGAGACCCTTTCCTTCAAGAGCCTTTCCGTCATGTTGCTGAGCCGAATCCGACCCTTTGCACTGTCGCTGGCAATCGCCGCGACCGTGGCTGCCTGCGGCGGCCAACCCCAGGCCCCCGAACAGGGCCCGGGTGACGTCACCGTGGTCACGCTGAAGTCCGAGACCGTGGGCCTCACCCGCGAGCTGCCGGGCCGTACCAACGCCTTCCTGGTCGCCGAAGTGCGTCCGCAGGTCAACGGCATCGTCGCCAAGCGCCTGTTCACCGAGGGCGGCATGGTCAAGGCCGGCGAGCCGCTGTACCAGATCGAGGACGCCAGCTACCGCGCACAGGCCAACAGTGCCCGTGCCCAGCTGGCGCGTGCCGAGGCCACCGCCAACGCCGCGCGCCTGAGCGCCAAGCGCATCACCGAGCTGGCCAAGGTTGATGCGGTCAGCCAGCAGGACCTGGAAAACGCGGTGGCCGCGCAGAAGCAGGCCGAGGCCGACGTCGGCGCCGCCAAGGCCTCGCTGGATGCGGCCAACGTCACTCTGGGCTACGCCCGCATCACCGCGCCGATCAGCGGTCGCATCGGCAAGTCCAGCGTCACCCAGGGTGCGCTGGTCAGCGCCGGCCAGGCCAATGCGCTGGCCACCGTGCAGCAGCTGGACCCGATCTATGTCGACCTGACCCAGTCCTCGGCCGAGCTGCTGCAGCTGCGCCGTGAGCTGGCCGCGGGCCGCCTGCAGGACAACCAGACGCTGCCGGTCAGCATCCTGATGGAAGACGGCAGCACCTTCGAGCACAAGGGCACGCTGGAGTTCTCCGAAGTCAGCGTCGACCCGGCCACTGGCAGCTTCGGCCTGCGCGTGAAGGTGGACAATCCGGACGGCCTGCTGATGCCGGGCACGTACGTGCGCGCGGTGATCGGCGGCGGCGTGCGCAGCGATGCAGTGCTGGTGCCGATGGCCGGCATCGCCCGCGATCCGAAGGGTGACACCTCGGCGATGGTGGTCGACAAGGACAACAAGGTCGAAGTGCGCCCGGTCAAGGTCAGCCGCACGGTCGGCGACAAGTGGCTGGTCGAGGACGGTCTGAAGGCCGGCGACAAGGTGATTGTCGAAGGCCTGCAGAAGATCGGCCCCGGCATGCCGGTCAAGGCCACCGAGAAGGGCGCTGCTCCGGCCAAGCCGGCAGCGGCCGCCCAGCCTGCCGCTCCGGCCGGCGACGCGAAGTAAGCGGAGAACCCCATGGCACGCTTTTTCATCGATCGACCCATCTTTGCATGGGTGATCGCCATCATCATCATGCTCGCCGGCGGCCTGGCCCTGTTCAAGCTGCCGGTCTCGATGTACCCCAACGTCGCACCGCCGGCGGTGGAAATCAGCGCCACCTACCCGGGTGCATCGGCCAAGGTGGTCGAGGACTCGGTGACGCAGATCATCGAGCAGAACATGAAGGGCCTTGATGGCCTGATCTATTTCTCCTCCAACAGCTCATCCAACGGCCAGGCCACCATCACCCTGACCTTCGAGAGCGGCACCAACCCGGACATCGCCCAGGTGCAGGTGCAGAACAAGCTGCAGCTGGCCATGCCGCTGCTGCCGCAGGAAGTGCAGCGGCAGGGCATCAACGTGGCCAAGTCCAGCTCGGGCTTCCTGAACGTCATCGCGTTCGTGTCCGAGAACGGCAGCATGGACGCCAACGACATCGCCGACTACGTCGGTTCCAATGTCGTCGACCGTCTGAGCCGCGTGCCGGGCGTGGGCAACATCCAGGTGTTCGGTGGCAAGTACGCCATGCGTATCTGGCTGGACCCGAACAAGCTGCACACCTACGGCCTGTCGGTTGCGGAAGTGACCGCAGCAGTCAAGGCACAGAACGCCCAGGTGGCCATCGGCCAGCTCGGCGGCGCGCCGTCGATCAAGGGCCAGCAGCTCAACGCCACCATCAATGCGCAGTCGCGCCTGCAGACCCCGGAACAGTTCCGCAACATCATCGTGCGCGGTGCGCAGGACGGTGCCGAGCTGCGCCTGGGCGATGTCGCCCGTGTCGAACTGGGTGCAGAGTCCTACGACTTCGTCACCCGCTACAACGGCCAGCCGGCCAGCGGCCTGGCGGTCACCCTGGCCACCGGCGCCAACGCGCTGGATACCGCGGCCGGCGTGGATGCCGCGCTGCAGGACATGAAGAGCTTCTTCCCGGCCGGCCTGAAGGCCGAGATCCCGTACGACACCACCCCGTTCGTGCGCGTGTCGATCAAGGGCGTGGTGCAGACCCTGATCGAGGCGATCGTGCTGGTGTTCGTGGTGATGTACCTGTTCCTGCAGAACTTCCGCGCCACCCTGATCCCGACCATCGCCGTGCCGGTGGTGCTGCTGGGTACTTTCGGCGTGCTGGCGATGCTGGGCTTCTCGGTGAACATGCTGACCATGTTCGCGATGGTGCTGGCGATCGGCCTGCTGGTGGACGATGCCATCGTGGTGGTGGAGAACGTCGAGCGCATCATGTCCGAGGAAGGACTGTCGCCGCTTGAGGCCACCCGCAAGTCGATGGGCCAGATCACCGGCGCGCTGGTGGGTATCGGCCTGGTGCTGTCGGCGGTGTTCGTGCCGATGGCCTTCATGAGCGGCTCCACCGGCGTGATCTACCGCCAGTTCTCGGCCACGATCGTTTCGGCGATGGCGCTGTCGGTGCTGGTCGCGATCGTGCTGACCCCGGCGCTGTGCGCGACGATGCTCAAGCCGCTGAAGAAGGGTGAGCACCACGTCGCACACAAGGGCTGGTCCGGTCGTTTCTTCAATGGTTTCAACCGCGGCTTCGACCGCACCAGCGAAAGCTACCAGCGCGGTGTGCGCGGCATCATCCACCGTCCGTGGCGCTTCATGGGCATCGTGGCGGCACTGTTCGTGCTGATGGGCGTGCTGTTCGTGCGCCTGCCCAGCTCGTTCCTGCCCAATGAAGACCAGGGCGTGCTGATGGCGCTGGTGCAGGCGCCGGTCGGTGCCACCCAGGAACGTACGCTGGAATCGATCGCGGCACTGGAAAACCACTTCCTGCAGAACGAGAAGGATGCGGTGGACTCGGTGTTCTCGGTGCAGGGCTTCAGCTTCGCCGGTATGGGCCAGAACGCGGGCATGGCATTCGTCAAGCTGAAGGACTGGAGCGAGCGTGACGCCGACAATGGCGTGATGCCGATCACCGGTCGCGCGATGGCGGCACTGGGCCAGATCAAGGATGCCTTCATCTTCGCCTTCCCGCCGCCGGCCATTCCGGAACTGGGTACCGCGTCGGGCTACACCTTCTTCCTGAAGGACAACAGCGGCCAGGGCCACGAGGCACTGGTGGCCGCGCGCAACCAGCTGCTGGGCCTCGCCGCCGGCAGCAAGAAGCTGGCCAACGTGCGCCCGAACGGCCAGGAAGACACGCCGCAGTTCCGCATCGACATCGATGCAGCCAAGGCGACCTCGCTGGGGCTGTCGATCGACCAGATCAACGGTACCTTGGCCGCCGCATGGGGCAGCTCGTACATCGACGACTTCGTCGATCGTGGCCGCGTCAAGCGTGTGTTCGTGCAGGCCGACCAGCCGTTCCGCATGGTGCCGGAGGACTTCGATCTGTGGTCCGTGAAGAACGACAAGGGCGAGATGGTGCCGTTCAGCGCGTTCGCCACCAAGCACTGGGACTATGGTTCGCCGCGTCTTGAGCGCTACAACGGTGTGTCGGCGATGGAAATCCAGGGCGAACCGGCCCCGGGTGTCGCGTCCGGTGATGCCATGGCCGAGATCGAACAGCTGGCCAAGCAGCTGCCGGCGGGCTTCGGCATCGAGTGGACGGCGATGTCCTACCAGGAACGCCAGGCCGGCTCGCAGACGCCGCTGCTGTACACGCTGTCGCTGATGATCGTGTTCCTGTGTCTGGCCGCGATGTATGAAAGCTGGAGCGTGCCGACCGCGGTGCTGCTGGCGGCCCCGCTGGGTATCCTCGGCGCGGTGCTGGCCAACACCTTCAAGGGCCTGGAGCGCGACATCTACTTCCAGGTGGCGATGCTGACCACGGTGGGCCTGACCAGCAAGAACGCGATCCTGATCGTCGAGTTCGCCAAGGAAAACCTGGAGAAGGGGGCCAGCCTGATCGAGTCGATCATGCACGCCGTGCGCGACCGCTTGCGCCCGATCGTGATGACCTCGCTGGCCTTCGGCATGGGCGTGGTGCCGCTGGCAATCTCCACCGGTGCCGGCTCCGGTGCCAAGCAGGCGATCGGCACCGGCGTGCTTGGCGGCATGATCGTCGGCACCGTGCTCGGCGTGTTCTTCGTGCCGCTGTTCTTCGTGGTGGTGCAGCGCGTGTTCAAGCGCAAATCCTCCACGTAAGCGAAACGGTAGTGCCGGCCGCTGGCCGGCACCTACTGCCCGCGTGATGTGAATCCAACGAGGTTGCCGGCCAGCGGCCGGCACTACCTCCTGCCATCCGGCAGTACCGATGGAAGTCATTCCCATGAAAAGTGCATCCCTGTTTCTTTCCATTGCCGCCGCGCTCGCGCTCGCCGGCTGCTCCACCCTGGTGCCGAAGAACACCGCCGTTGCTCCGGCCATTCCGGCGCAGTGGCCGGCCGAGGCCGCGCAGGGCGAGGTGGCCGATGTCGCCGCCGTCGGCTGGCGCGACTTCTTCACCGATGCGCGCCTGCAGCAGGTGATCGACCAGTCGCTGCAGAACAACCGCGACCTGCGCGTGGCCGTACTCAACGTTGAACGCGCGCGCGGCCAGTACCGCGTACAGCGCGCCGACCGTGTGCCCGGCGTGGCAGTCACCGGCCAGATGGACCGCCGTGGTACCGACGCCGGTGTCACCGAGCAGTTCACCGCCGGTGTTGGCGTAGCCGAGTTCGAGCTGGATCTGTTCGGCCGCGTGCGCAATCTCAGTGAAGCGGCGCTGCAGCAGTACTTCGCCGTGGCCGCCAACCGCCGCAACGCGCAGCTGAGCCTGGTGGCCGAGACCGCCACGGCGTGGCTGACCTACGGGGCTGATGCGCAGCGGCTGAAGATCGCCGATGCCACGCTGAAGACCTACGAGGATTCGCTGCGCCTGGCCGAGGCCCGCCACGAGCGTGGTGGCAGTTCGGCGCTGGAGCTGACCCAGACCCGTACCCTGGTCGAGACCGCACGTACGGATGCTGCACGCCTGCGTGGCCAGCTGGCCCAGGACCGCAATGCGCTGGCGCTGCTGGCCGGTGGCCAGTTGGATCCGGCACTGCTGCCGGACAGCATCGAACCGCAGCTGCTGGCACTGGCACCGCCGCCGGCCGGCCTGCCCAGCGACGTGTTGCTGCAGCGCCCGGATATCATGGCCGCCGAACACCAGCTGCTGGCGGCCAACGCCAACATCGGTGCGGCACGCGCGGCGTTCTTCCCGAGCATCTCGCTGACCGGCAGCATCGGTAGTGGTTCGAGCGAATTGTCCAACCTGTTCGACAGTGGCACCCGCGTGTGGAGCTTCCTGCCGAAGATCACGCTGCCGATCTTCCAGGGCGGCAAGCTGCGCGCCAATCTGGCCATCGCCAATGCGGACCGTGACATTGCGCTGGCGCAGTACGAGAAGTCTATCCAGGTGGGCTTCCGCGAAACCGCCGATGCGCTGGCGTTGAACGTCAGCCTGGATGAGCAGGTGAGTTCACAGCAGCGCCTGGTGGAAGCGGCCGAACAGGCCAACCGCCTGTCGCAGGCACGCTACGACGCTGGCCTGGACAGCTTCGTGACCCTGCTTGATGCGCGCCGTACCGCCTACAACGCGCAGCAGACCCAGCTGCAGGCGCAACTGGCCCAGCAGGCCAACCGCATCACCCTGTACAAGGTGCTGGGCGGCGGCTGGCACGAGCGCAGCTGAAGGACAGCCGGCCAGCGGCCGGCTCTACCTTGATGATCGAGGGTAATGCCGGCCGCGGGCCGGCATTGTCATTTCAGGAACTGCTACACCGCTTCATCGTCGCGCCGCGCTGCGTGGCAGGCACGCACCCGCGCCAGCGCGTCGCCAGCTTCGCGCGCCATCTGCTCGTACTCGCGCCGGATCTCTTCCAGCCGCTCCTCGTCCAGTTCTTCCAGATCCAACAGTTCGTTGTTGGCTTCGGCCGTCGCGCGGATCAGCTCGTCCAGCTTGATCTGCATCGCGGCGGTATCTGCGTTCTGCGTGTGCTGGATCAGGAACACCATCAGGAAGGTGATGATGGTGGTACCGGTGTTGATCACCAGCTGCCAGGTGTCGTTGAAACCGAATACCGGGCCACTGATGCCCCAGATCATCACGATCGCTACCGCGGCCAGGAAGGTCCACGGCGAGCCGGTGGCGGCCGCGGCCTTCTTGGCGATCGTATTGAACAGGTTGCGTGCTTTCATCGTCGTCGTCCCACTCAGGTGACGAGGATGATCGGCAGCGGCTCGTGCAGGGGCTGTGCAGCTCAGGCGCGCAGGCGCGGCGCGTCCTGCAGGCGCACCGGGCTGGTCTGGTAGACGTGCTGCCAGCAACGGTCGACGAATTCGCGGGCCTGGGCTTCGCTCAGGCGCGGCATGATCTGCAGCGCGTACTGGGTCTGGAACATCTCGTCGCGCTGCGCATTGCTGGCGCGCGGCTGGGTGATCAGCGAATCACAGGCGAACTTGATCCACGGCACGTAGGAGCCGAACGAGTTGTGCGGTAGTGCGCCGTCGGCATGCTGGCGGCGCCAATGGTCAAGCTCGGCGTCAACGTTGATGACCGGGGGAATGGTGGGGACTTCAGCGTGCATGACAATCCAGTTCGGTTGAGTGGAAAGGGAGTGGGGGTTCATCCGAGTGTGGCCGATGGGGCAGTGGAAGCCGCGTCAGCGCGATGTGGAGCCGGCGTTGCGATTGCCTATCAGTTGCGCATGCTCGACCGCGCCGAGGTCTTCGGCCATGTCGGCCATTGCATTGCACAGGCGCTCATGGTCGAGCGGATGGCCGCGCACCAGTTCCAGCTGCAGGCCCTGGTAGGCGGTCCAGAACAGGGCGCCACGCTGGTGCAGCGCATACTGCTGCTGCAGGCGCTTGCGAATGGCGTCGAGGATCGGGTCGGGCGTGGGGCGTACGGCGTGCGCGCACATGGCTGGCTCCGCCGGGGAAGGAAGTCCCGGTAACCCCACCCTAGGCGCGGCAGCCGGGTAGGGTGTTACCGCAGCGTGTGCGCGTTGCGCAGCTGACTGTGCGCGGGTTCACGGCAATGGCCGCAAACGCTGCCGGCACTAGGGCGTGCCGGCACTGAAGCGTTCATTAAGCGGGTTCAACAGGACACTGCGTGGTGTTCATTCACCGATGTCTTCGTTCCAGATCTCCGGGTGTTGCGCAATGAAGCCGCCCAGCAGGTCCACGCATTCCTGGCTGTCCAGGTCGATCACGTTGACGCCGTTTTCCCGTAGCCAGTCGATGCCGCCCTGGAAGGTGCGCGATTCGCCCACCACCACGGTGCCGATGTTGAACTGGCGCACCAGCCCCGAGCAGTACCAGCACGGCGCCAGGGTGGTGACCATGATGGTGTCCTGGTAGCGGCGCTGGCGGCCGGCCTTGCGGAACGCATCGGTTTCGCCGTGCACCGACGGGTCGCCTTCCTGCACGCGGCGGTTGTGGCCGCAGCCGAGCAGGCGGCCGTCGTTGTGGTACAGCGCCGCGCCGATCGGCACGCCGCCTTCGGCCAGGCCCTGGCGGGCTTCGGCGATGGCGGTCTGCAGCAGGGCCTGGTAGTCGGGCGTGGTGATCATGCGGGGCTCCGGTAAGTCGTGGCCCGCCATGATACGGGCAGGGGGTGCCGCTGGCCCCCGGCGGTGCGATAATCGGGGCCATGAGCGAATCCCCCTACAAAGCCGGTACCACCCATTTCGGGTTCCGCGACGTCGCCGCCAAGGACAAGCAGAAGCTGGTCGGCCAGGTGTTCACCTCAGTCGCGCGCAACTACGACCTGATGAACGACCTGATGAGCCTGGGCGTGCACCGGGCGTGGAAGCGCTACTACGTGGCGACCGCGCAGGTGAAGCCGGGCGACCGTGTGCTCGACCTGGCAGGCGGCACCGGCGATATCGCCGCGCTGCTGAAGGAGCGCGTTGGCGCCGAGGGCTCGGTGGTGCTGGGCGACATCAACGCCGGCATGTTGTCGGTCGGCCGTGACCGCCTGACCAACCGCGGCCTGGTGCTCGGCCTGGACTACGTGCAGTGCAATGCCGAAGCCCTGCCGTTCCCGGACAACAGCTTCGACCTGGTCACCATCGCCTTCGGCCTGCGCAACGTGACTGACAAGGATGCCGGCCTGCGCGAGATGTACCGCGTGCTGAAGGTGGGCGGCCAGGCCCGCGTGCTGGAGTTCTCCGAAGTCACCGCGGACTGGTTCAAGCCGATCTACGACTTCCACTCGTTCAAGATCCTGCCCAAGCTGGGCAAGCTGTTCGCCAACGATTCGGACAGCTACCAGTACCTGGCCGAGAGCATCCGCAAGCACCCGCCGCAGGATGAGCTGAAGGCGATGATGGGGCAGGCCGGTTTCGAGCGCTGCCACTACAAGAACCTGACCGGCGGCATCGTTTCGATCCACTCCGGCTACAAGCTGTAAGCGCTGGACGGGGAAACCCCGGTATCTGCTCTGGTAGGTGCCAACCTTGGTTGGCACAGCGCAGGCCGCGAGCGATGAAAGATCCGTGCCAACCAAGGTTGGCACCTACCCAGGACGCCGCCGCAGGATCCGCCCCGGCCGCCATTACCCCGCACCGCGCAACGCCTGCGGGGCCGGAGGGAGTTACCATTGGGGGTCTGATCCCCGTAACGGTCCCGATTCATGCGTAATCCGCTGATGCTCCTTCCGCTGGCCGTGGCCCTGGCCGCCGGCTGCTCCCAGGAGGTGGCCGCACCCGCCGCCGCCCCGACTGCCGCCAAGGCCCCCGCCGCCCCCGTGAACGCCGAGAACCGCAGCCACGACGAAAGCTCATACGCCGAGCCGGACAAGGTCGTCATCAAGGACATCGCGCTGGACCTGAAGCTGGACTTCGACCAGAAGCAGATCGGCGGCACCGCCACCTACACCCTGGAATGGAAGCAGAAGGATGCCAAGCAGCTGGTGCTCGACACCCGCGAGCTGACCGTGTCCAAGGTCGAGGCCGTCGCCGCCGATGGCGCGCGCAGCCCGCTGAAGTTCGAGCTGGCCGCCGCTGACAAGGTGTTCGGCAGCAAGCTGACCATCGAAGCCCCGGAACAGCCGGCCAAGGTGGAAGTGACCTACCACACCGCGCCGACCGCATCGGGCCTGCAGTGGCTGGCACCGTCGATGACCGAGGGCAAGAAGCTGCCCTTCATGTTCAGCCAGTCGCAGGCCATCCACGCCCGTTCGTGGGTGCCGCTGCAGGACACCCCGAGCGTGCGTTTCACCTACAGCGCGCACGTGGTCTCGCGCCCGGACGTGATGGTGCTGATGAGCGCCGACAACGATCCGAAGGCCGCGCGTGACGGTGACTACACCTTCAAGATGCCGCAGCCGATTCCGTCCTACCTGCTGGCCATCGCTGCCGGTGACCTGGTGTTCGAGCCGATCTCCGGCCGCTCCGGCGTCTGGGCCGAGCCGACCATGGTCAACAAGGCCGCCAAGGAATTCGAAGACACCGAGAAGATGATCGGTGCCGCCGAGAAGCTGTACGGCGAATACCGCTGGGGCCGCTACGACATGCTGGTGCTGCCGCCGTCGTTCCCGTTCGGCGGCATGGAGAACCCGCGCCTGACCTTCGCCACCCCGACCGTGATCGTCGGTGACAAGTCGCTGGTCTCGCTGGTCGCCCACGAACTGGCGCACAGCTGGTCGGGCAACCTGGTGACCAACGCCAGCTGGAAGGACATCTGGCTCAATGAAGGCTTCACCACCTACGTCCAGGGCCGCATCACCGAAGCCCTGTACGGCAAGGAAATGGCCGAGATGGAGAAGCAGATCGACCAGACCGACCTGCTGGCCGAAGTGAAGGACATGAGCCCGGCCGACCAGGCGCTGGCGCTGCCGCCGCTGAACGAGCGTGACCCCGACGAAGCCCTCAGCCAGGTGGCCTACGTCAAGGGTTCGTGGTTCCTGGAATTCCTGGAGCAGCGCTTCGGCCGCGAAACCTTCGATCCGTTCCTGCGTGGCTGGTTCGATGACCACGCCTTCCAGAGCGCGAACACCGACCAGTTCGTCGAGTACCTGAAGAAGAACCTGCTGCCGAAGAATCCGTCGGCAGTGACCGAGGCCGAACTGAAGGCATGGCTGGACGAGCCGGGCATCCCGGCGTTCGCGGCGAAGGCGCAGTCGCGCAACTTCAGCAGCGTCGATACCGCGCGCATCGCGTTTGCCAGCGCCGGCACCGTGCCGAGCAGCCAGGTCATCGCCGACTGGAGCACGCAGGAATGGGTGCGCTTCATCGACGGCCTGGGCGCGACCCAGCCGTTGGACAAGCTGGCCACGCTGGACAAGGCGTTCCACTTCACCGGCACCCCGAATGGCGAGATCGCCATGCGCTGGTACCCGCTGGCGATCCGCAGCGGTTACGAGCAGGCCAACGAAGGGGCCGCTGCGTTCATCGAGCGCGTCGGCCGTCGCAAGCTGATCATGCCGATCTACGCTGAACTGGTGAAGACGCCGAAGGGGCTGGAGCTGGCCAAGCAGGCCTTCGAAAAGGCCAAGCCGGGCTACCACCCGATCACCACCGGCTCGGTCCAGGACATGCTGGCCAAGGCCGAAGCCAAGTAAGAAAACGCGCCGGGCATCCCCCGGCGCTTTTTTTGTAGAGTCGAGCTTGCTCGACTGGCTCTTCAACAGCAGTCGAGCAAGCTCGACTCTACAGATATGCGAAAACACGAAGGACCTCCGCCATGAAACGACTGATCCTGCTCACCGCCTGCACGCTGGCCCTGGCTGCCTGCAGCAACCCCGAGGAAGAGCGCAAGGCGCAGGAAGCCGCCGCGGCCGCCGTGCAGGCACAGAAGGAAGCCAAGGCCGAAGACGTGGCCAAGCAGTACGACATGGCCGTGGCCGCGCAGGACTGGGAGCGTGCGCGCCTGCATGGCGCCTCGCTGCTGGACCAGTACAAGGACACCGCCGCCGCCGAGCGCATCGCCGCTGGCTTCGACGAGGTCAAGGCCAAGGGCGATGCCGCGCGCGACCTGCGCCGCATGCAGGCGCTGTGGCAGTACAACCAGATCCCGGTGGGCAACAAGGGCAACCAGGTTTCGGCGCAGATCTACAGCAAGGAACGGGTGGATGTGGATGGCAGCGGTGCCAAGCCGGTGCAGCTGGTGTTCCGGGATCACCCGGAGTGGAAGCGGCATGCCTACCTGGTGCTGCAGGCCGGCGATTTCCGTTGCCCGCAGTGCACGGTGAAGGTGACCGTGGACGACGGCAAGCCGATTTCCATGGCGGCCTGGCGCCCGAAGACCGATGAAGCCATCGCGCTGTTCATCACCGACCAGAAGGCGCTGTGGAAGCTGGCAGCCAAGGGCAAGTCGATCAGCATCGAGTTCCCGGTCAAGGCCGGCGGCACGCGTACTGCCGTGTTCGAAACCGGTGGTGTCGACGCCAGCCGCATGCCGCAGTGGTGGCAGTGATGGTCGCGACGGGCAGCGCAGTGCACGCGCTGTCCGCGATCCGGCACTGGGTGTTCGACATGGACGGTACGCTGACTGTCGCCGTGCATGATTTCGCCGCGATCCGCCGCGCACTGCAGATCGCCGCGGAGGAAGACATCCTCGACCATATCGCAGCGCTGCCGGACGCGCCGGCGCAGGCCAAGCGTGAGTGGCTGCTGGATCACGAACGTGCGCTGGCCGAGGACGCGCTGCCGGCGCCGGGTGCGGTGAAGCTGCTGCGTGCGCTGTCGGCGGCGGGCTGCCGGCTGGGCATCCTGACCCGCAACGATCATGCGCTGGCGAAGCTGACCCTGGACGCGATCGGGGTCGGGGAGCTGTTCGACGATGCCGACATCATTGGTCGCGATGAAGCCGTGCCCAAGCCGTCGCCGGATGGGCTGCAGCAGCACCTGCGGCGTTGGGGCATCGCAGCGTCAGAGGCGGTGATGGTGGGAGACCACGCCTACGACCTGGAGTGCGGCCGCGCCGCGGGCACCCACACCGTGCTGGTCAACCTGCCGGAGAACCCGTGGCCAGGCAGTGCCGACTGGCATTTCGCCGATTGCCGCGGACTGTTGGCGGCCTGGCAGCAGAAGGGGTAGTGCCGGCCGCTGGCCGGCAGTGTCGACCAAGGTCGACACCTACCAAGGCACAGCGTGTCGACCAGGGTCGACACCTACCGAACAGATGCGCGGGCAGTTCGGTTTACGCGCCCAGCGCGTAACCGAACTGCTGCTTGAACTGCTCGTTGAACTCGTCAAAGGTGAAGCGCTGGTTCTGCGTGCCCGGGTGCTCCACCTTCAGCGCGCCCATCAGGTTGCCCATGCGGCCGATGGTCAGCCAGTCGTAGCCCTTCTGGATGCCGTAGATCAGGCCGGCGCGGAAGGCGTCGCCACAGCCGGTCGGGTCGACCACGCGGCGTTCGTGCGCCGGCGGGATGTCGTAGCTCTTTTCCGGGGTGTGGATGACCGCGCCCTTCGGGCCACGGGTGGTGATGTAGGCCTTGACCCGGCTGACGATCTCCTTCTCGTCCCAACCGGTGCGTTCCTGCAGCAGATTCGACTCGTAGTCGTTGACCACCACGTAGTCGGCCTGCTCGATGAACTCGCGCAGCTCCGGGCCGTTGAACAGCGGCATGGCCTGGCCCGGGTCGAAGATGAACGGAATACCGTCTTCGTGGAATTCCTGCGCGTTCTGGATCATGCCTTCGCGGCCGTCCGGGCCGACCAGGCCCAGGGTCACGCCCGGTACGCCACGCACGTGGTTCTCGTAGGAGCGCATCATCGCGCCCGGGTGGAAGGCGGTGATCTGGTTGTTGTCGTGGTCGGTGGTGATGAACGCCTGCGGGGTGAACAGCTCATCGATCACGCGCACGCGCGACAGGTCGATGCCCAGGCCGTCGAAGTATTCGCGGTACGGACCGAAGTCCGAACCCACGGTGCCCATCGGGATCGGCTGGCCGCCCAGCAGGTGCAGGTTGTAGGCGATGTTGCCGGCGCAGCCGCCGAACTCGCGGCGCATGCGCGGCACCAGGAAGGACACGTTCAGGATGTGCACCTTGTCCGGCAGGATGTGATTCTTGAACTGGTCCGGGAACACCATGATGGTGTCGAAGGCAAGAGAACCACAGATCAGAGCGGACATCGATGTAAGCCTATGCGGTGAATTTTGGGGTGGGCCGGCCCGGTTCGGCGGGCAAGCAAACGGCGCCCTTGGGCGCCCGACGGCGCAAAGGTTACCCGCTGGTGCCGCTCAGGGCCAGAACCGGGTGAGACCCGATCAGGCCGAAAGCCTGTGAAGACGCGGGTTCAGCTAGTTTTTTCCTTGCTCGGCGGCAGGCGGGTTGCTAGGCTTGTCGGCCTCGATTTCTGCCCATTTTTTCGCCATCCCGCGGCGGGCACGACACCCCTCAGGACTCCTTCCTCAGATGTTCAAGAAACTCCGTGGCATGTTCTCCAACGACCTGTCCATCGACCTGGGCACGGCCAACACCCTCATCTACGTGCGCGGGCAGGGGATCGTGCTGAACGAGCCGTCGGTCGTGGCCGTGCGTCAGGACCGTGCCATTGGTGGCACCCGCTCGGTGGCAGCCGTAGGCGCCGAAGCCAAGCAGATGCTTGGCCGTACCCCGGGCCACATCACCACCATCCGCCCGATGAAGGACGGCGTCATCGCCGACTTCACCTACACCGAGGCGATGCTCAAGCACTTCATCAAGAAGGTGCACAAGTCGCGCGTGCTGCGCCCGAGCCCGCGCGTGCTGGTCTGCGTGCCGGCCGGCTCGACCCAGGTCGAGCGCCGCGCGATCAAGGAATCGGCCGAGGAAGCCGGTGCCCGTGACGTGTTCCTGATCGAAGAGCCGATGGCCGCCGCGATCGGCGCCGGCATGCCGGTTACCGAAGCCCGTGGCTCGATGGTCATCGACATCGGCGGCGGCACCACCGAGGTGGCGGTGATCTCGCTCAACGGCATCGTCTATTCGGCCTCGGTCCGCATCGGCGGCGACCGCTTCGACGAGTCGATCACCAACTACGTGCGCCGCAACCACGGCATGCTGATCGGTGAAGCCACCGCCGAGCGCATCAAGGTCGAGCTGGGCTGCGCCTACCCGCAGGCGGAAGTGATCGAAATGGAAATCTCCGGCCGCAACCTCGCCGAGGGCGTGCCGAAGATGATCAAGATCAGCTCCAACGAGGTGCTTGAAGCCCTGCACGAGCCGCTGTCGGGCATCGTCAGCGCGGTCAAGCTGGCGCTGGAGCAGACCCCGCCGGAACTGTGCGCCGACGTCGCCGAGCGCGGCATCGTGCTGACCGGTGGTGGCGCCCTGCTGCGTGACCTGGACCGCCTGATTTCCGAGGAAACCGGCCTGCACGTGCAGGTGGCGGACGATCCGCTGACCTGCGTGGCCCGCGGCGGTGGCCGTGCGCTGGAGCTGGTCGACATGCACGGCAACGAGTTCTTTGCGCCGGAATAAGCCGTCCCGGCTGCCTGCGCCCCCAGCGCTCCTCCGGGGTGCGGCCCACCATGAGGGTAGGCCGGCACCGGCGGGGCGTCCGCGTGTTTCCCTTCCGCCTTCTGCCAGTTGAATCGTTGCCGTGCCGCCCTACGCCGGACCTCCCGTTGCTTCCCGATCCGGTGATGCCGCCAGCCCGCTGCGTCTGCTGGCTTATCTCGCACTGGCCATCACCCTGATCGTGCTTGACGACCAGGCCGGCTGGCTTGCGCAGCTGCGCGGGCAGGCCAACAGCCTGGTGCAGCCGGTATGGGCACTGGCGGGACTGCCGGGCAAGCTCGGCAACCAGGTCAAGGACTCGGCGGCCAGCCACGGCCAACTGGTCAACGAGAACCGTGAACTGCGCAACCAGCTGCTGCTGGCCAACGCCCGCCTGACCCGCCTGCAGACCGCCGCGCTGGATAACGCCCAGCTGCGCGAACTGCTGAACGTGGCCGAGCGCAGTGGCCTGGACGTGCAGCTGGCGCCGATCCTGGACATCGACCTGGATCCGGTGAAGCAGCGCCTGGTGCTCGACGCCGGCAGCCGCGAAGGCGTGCACGTCGGCCAGGCGGTGATCGATGCCGGCGGCCTGATGGGCCAGGTGATCAGCGTCACTGGCGGTACCTCCACCGTGCTGCTGCTGACCGACCCCGACCATGCCGTGCCGGTGACGGTGGCCCGCAACGGCGTTCGCCTGATCGTCTACGGCCGCGGCGACAAGCTGGAACTGCGCGACATCCCGCTCAGCGCCGGCGTGGAAGTGGGCGATGAGATCGTCACCTCCGGCCTCGGTGGCCGCTTCCCGGCCGGGTTCCCGGTCGGCACCATCACCGGCCTGCGCCCGGACGACACGCACGCCTTCCTGGTCGGCGAACTGAAGCCGGCGGCGCAGCTGGACCGCGGCCGCGACGTGCTGCTGCTGCGCCCGGGCGCGGCAATTCGCTTGCCTGCGGCCAGCGAATTGCTTCAGCCAAGTTTGCCTTCGGCAAACCAGGCTGCCGGGGGGGCATCCCACCTTACCCCCGCGCCTTCAGCGCGCCCCCCTCAGCCGACTGCACCTTCGGTGCAACCGGCCCGCGCATCCTCCCTTACCCCCGCGCCGTCGGCGCGTCCCCCTCAACAAGAGGGGGGCGCTCCCCCCAGCGGGGTCCATGGTAGTGCCGGCCGCTGGCCGGCAACCGACCACGCCGGAGGCCCAGCGATGAGCCGCCTGCGCGACAACCCGTGGGTGCTGCCGGCCAGCCTGGTGGTGGCGCTGCTGCTGGGCCTGCTGCCGTTGCCGGCGCTGCTGCAGCCGCTGCGCCCATACTGGCTGGCGCTGGTGCTCGCGTACTGGGTGATTGAAGCGCCTGAGCGTGTCGGCCTGGGCGTCGCTTTCGCCAGTGGCGTGATCGCCGATCTGCTGTACGGCGGTGTACTCGGCGAACAGGCGCTGCGGCTGGTGATGCTGGCCTTCATCCTGCAGCGCTTCCGCGCCCGCATCCGCTTCTTCCCGATGTCCCAGCAGATGCTGGCCATCGGCGGCCTGCTGTTCAACGACCGCATCGTCAGCGCGCTGGTCCACATCGTGGTGGATGAGCCGACGCTGCCCTGGTCGTACTGGTGGGCGCCATTGCTGGGCATGGGTTTGTGGCCGCTGGTGTTCGTGCTGCTGGACGCGGTGCGCTTCGGCAAGCGCGGGCGCTGAGCCATGATCCCGCGCCGCCAGGTCAAGAATCCGCACGCCGAAGCCGAACAGTTCCGCCGCCGCGCGGCGCTGGGCTTCCTGGGTGTGCTGGTCTGCCTGCTGGGCCTGGGCGGCTGGTACTTCAAGCTGCAGGTGCTGGACCACGACGTCTACGCCACGCGCTCGGAAGCCAACCGCATCAAGCCGCGGCCGGTGGTGCCCGGGCGCGGCATGATCTACGACCGCAACGGCCGCCTGCTGGCCGAGAACGTCCCGGCGTTCCGCCTGGACGTGACCCCGGACAAGGTCAAGGACATGGAGGCCACCCTGGAAGGGCTGGCCAAGATCATCAACATCAGCCCGGAAGAGCTGGAAGCGTTCAACAAGTCGCGCAAGGCGCGCCGCAAGTTCCTGCCGGTCACGCTGAAGCTGCGCATGAGCGACGAGGAGATGGCGCGCTTCGCGGTTGATCGCTGGCGCTTCCCCGGCGTCGAGCTGGAGCCCTACCTGACCCGCCGCTACCCGTATGGCGATCTGTTCGCGCACATCATCGGCTACGTCGGCCGCGTCGATGACAAGGACCTGGAGATTCTCGGCGAAGGCAATGCCGCGCTGACCCACATCGGCAAGTCCGGCCTGGAGCGCTATTACGAGCAGCAGCTGCGCGGCAAGGTCGGCTACGAGCAGGTCGAGACCAACGTGCAGGGCCGTGCGATCCGCACCATCGGCCGCGTCGCCGCGCAGTCCGGTGCCGACCTGCGGCTGTCGATCGACGCCGACCTGCAGCGCGCCATGGTGGCCGCCTTCGGCGACCAGGAAGGCTCGGCGGTGGCGATGGACCCGCGCACCGGCGAAGTGCTGGCGATGGTCAGCCTGCCGTCCTACGACCCCAACCTGTTCGTCAACGGTATTTCCCATGCCGACTTCAAGGCGCTGAACGACAACCCGTCGCGGCCGCAGTTCAACCGCCTGGTGCTCGGTGGCGTCGCACCCGGTTCCACGCTGAAGCCGCTGATCGGCCTGGCCGGCCTCGATTCCGGCGTGCGCCGCCCGGAAGACAAGGTGCTGTCCACCGGCATGTTCTACCTGCCCGGCACCTCGCGTGGCTGGGGTGACTCGCACCGCGGCGGCCACGGCTGGACCGACCTGCGCAAGTCGATCGCGCAATCGGTCAACACGTACTACTACAAGCTGGCGCTGGATCTGGGCATCGAGCGCTTCGACCATTACATGGAGTACTACGGCTTCGGCCAGCCGACCGGCATCGACCTGACCGGCGAGATCGGCGGCATCCTGCCGTCGCCGGCCTACAAGCGGAAGAGCCGCAAGGAAGCCTGGTATCCGGGTGATACAGTCAACATCAGCATCGGCCAGGGTGACTGGAAGGTCACTCCGCTGCAGCTGGCGCGGGGCGTCAGTGGGCTGGCCAACGGGCAGCTGCGCACGCCCCATCTGGTGATCCAGCAGCGTGCGGGGTTCGACCATGACTGGATGGCGACCGACCCGGGCGAGAGCAAACCGGTCAGCCCGAACCCGAACAACCTGCAGGCGGTGCGCGAAGGCATGATGGCCACCATGCTGCCTGGCGGCAGCGCTGCGCGAATGGCGGCCGGCGCGCCGTACACGATGGCAGGCAAGACCGGTACCGCGCAGGTCGTCAGCCGCAAGGGCACCGCTGCAGTGAACCCGAAGAGCCTGCCGATGCACCTGCGCCACCGCGCGCTGTTCGTCGGTTTCGCGCCGGTCGACCAGCCGGTGATCGCGCTGGCGATCGCGGTGGAAGGGGGTGGTTACGGCGGTGCGGCCGCCGCGCCGATCGCACGCAAGGTGTTCGACGCCTATCTGCTGGGCAAGATGCCTGAAGGCATGCAGCCGCTGGACAGCGAGCGCGGCACCACCGCGATCGGGGCGACCGCATTCGACAACGAAGATGTGGGCGCGCGCCAGGCCGGTGACCTTGCTGCGGCACAACTGGGGGAACACCCCGTGCTGATTGGCGTGCCTGCGCCGGAACCGGCACCCGCACCGCAGCCGGGGACGCCGGCCGCCGCGGCGCTGCCGACCACGCCACGCCCGACCACCGCGGAGCCCGCACGATGAGAGTGTTCCTGCGTTGGGCCGGCGACATGCTGCGCCGCTTCTTCAGCACGCTGGACTGGGTATTGTGCCTGGCCCTGGGCGCGCTGATGGTGATCGGCCTGGCCACCTTGAAGAGTGCCGGTGGCGACGGCCTGGTGATGGCCCAGGGCGCGCGCTTTGCAGTGGGCATGGCCGCGCTGTGGGGCATCTCACGGGTACCGATCCTGCGCATCCGCTCGGCCACACCGATGATCTACGCGATCTCGATGATCCCGTTGCTGGCGGTGTTCGTGCTGGGCACCGGCAAATACGGCCGGCAGTGGCTGGACCTGAAATTCTTCTACCTGCAGCCGGCCGAGCTGCTCAAGGTCAGCCTGCCGATGATGGTGGCCTGGTACCTGCACAAGATGCCGTTGCCACCGCGCTTCAATACCGTGCTCGTGTCCCTGGTCATCATCGGCGTACCGACCGGCCTCGTGATGCTGCAGCCGGACTTCGGTACCGGTGTGCTGATCGCCGCCAGCGGCGTGTTCGTGCTGCTGTTGGCAGGCCTGCCGTGGTGGTGGGTCGGGCTGGGCGTGGGTGGCGTGGCTGCGGTCGCGCCGGTGGCCTGGTTCTGGCTGCTGCGGCCGTACCAGAAGGACCGCATCATGATGTTCCTGGACCCGGAGATGGATGCACTGGGAGCCGGCTGGAACATCATCCAGTCGAAGATCGCGATCGGTTCCGGCGGCTTCGATGGCAAGGGCTGGGGCGAGGGCTCGCAGTCGCATCTGAACTTCATTCCCGAGCAGACCACCGACTTCGCGTTCTCGGTGCTGAGCGAGGAGTTCGGCTGGATCGGCGTGGCCACCGTGCTGGCGCTGTACCTGGTGGTGATCGGGCGCTGCCTGTGGATCGCCAGCCAGTCGCGCGATTCCTATTCGCGCCTGCTGGCCGGCGCCACCGGCCTGGCGTTCTTCGTCTACGTGCTGGTGAACGGCGGGATGATCTCGGGCCTGCTGCCGGTGGTGGGCGTGCCGATGCCGCTGATCAGCTATGGCGGTACCTCGGCGGTCTCGCTGCTGGCCGGCTTCGGGTTGGTGATGGCCGTGCGTAGCCACAATCCAGTGCACGGCGGCTACGGGTAACAACGGCCGCGCTGTTCTGTAGAGTCGAGCCGTGCTCGACTGCTTCTGCTGCATGAAAGGCAGTCGAGCACGGCTCGACTCTACAGACGCAGAAGCACCCTGACAGCTTCACGCAAGCGCGCGTTGCTACCGTGGCCAGCGTGGACTGGAAACGAATGCTTGGCGGCTGCCGTGAGGCGGTGCGCACGATCGACCTGCCGTTGCTGGTCGCGTTGTTGATCCTGATGGGCGCGGGGCTGGCGGTGCTGCACAGCGTTTCCGGTCCGGTCACCGGGCAGGCGGCGCGCTTTGCCGGTGGCCTGCTGGCAATGTGGCTGCTGTCGCGTGTCTCGCTGCTGCGTCTGCGCGCTTGGACGCCTGCGTTGTACGCGCTGTCGATGCTGCCGCTGATGGCGGTGTATGTGATCGGCACCGGCAAGTATGGGCAGCGCTGGCTCAACCTGGGCGTGTTCTACCTGCAGCCGTCCGAACTGCTCAAGCTCAGCCTGCCGTTGATGATGGCCTGGTACCTGCACCGGCAACCGCTGCCACCGTCACCACGCACGGTACTGACGGCCGCAGTGCTGATCGGCGTTCCCGCCGTGCTGATCCTGATGCAGCCCAACCTCGGTACCGCCACGCTGGTCACCGCCAGCGGCGTGTTCGCGTTGTTGCTGGCGGGCCTGCACTGGGGCTGGGTGGCCACCGGCGCGGTGGGGCTGGCGGTGGCCGCGCCACTGGCCTGGCTCGGCGTGTTGCGGCAGTACCAGAAGGATCGCGTACTGACCTTCCTCGACCCGGCAGCAGACCCGCTCGGCACCGGCTGGAACATCCTGCAGTCGCGCATCGCGATCGGTTCCGGTGGTTGGCAGGGACGTGGCTGGGGGCAGGGCACCCAGGCCACGCTGGATTTCCTGCCCGAGTACACCACCGACTTCGCGTTTTCGGTGCTGGCCGAGGAGTTCGGCTGGATCGGTGTGGCGACGCTGTTC
The DNA here is from genome assembly GCF_056481625.1 of Stenotrophomonas sp. 86156_Sma. Lineage (NCBI taxonomy): Bacteria > Pseudomonadati > Pseudomonadota > Gammaproteobacteria > Lysobacterales > Lysobacteraceae > Stenotrophomonas > Stenotrophomonas sp. 86156_Sma. The sequence goes on along the minus strand of NZ_CM151157.1, from coordinate 4,346,937 downwards.
GCGCTGTACCTGTTCGTGGTCGGGCGTTGTCTGTGGATCGCAGTGCGCGCGCGCGACACCCATGCGCGGTTGCTGGCCGGCAGCCTGGGGCTGGCGTTCTTCGTCTACGTATTGGTGAACGGTGGAATGATTTCCGGCCTGCTGCCGGTGGTGGGCATTCCGATGCCGTTGATCAGTTATGGCGGGACATCAGCGGTCTCGCTGCTGGCCGGCATCGGACTGGTGATGGCTGTGCGTGGGCACCGACCCGTGCACGGGGGATAGGGTTTCCAGCCAACGGCGCAGCCCCTCGTGGGTGGTCGTGTAACGCGGCTCATGTGTGGGGCGGGCGCGGTGGGTTCGCGGGACACGCCGTAAACCCGTCCTTGGGGGCTCGATGGCGCCATCCATGGCGCCAACGGTCCCGCGAACCCACCGCGCCCGCCCCCTGACAGTTTTCGGGCGTGTCCACCCACGGAAAAGAAAAAGAAGATCAAAAGCAAAACCAGCTTGGCCGCCCGCTTCATTGCTTCCTGTAGAGCCGAAGGCAGCGGCAGGAGCCGCTGCCAACGTCGCCCATGGCGACGGCCCGAAGGGTGCCGGTCAGGACGACCGGCATAGCCATGCTCGGCTCACGAGCAAGCGCAGCACCGCGACCCGCTTTTGATCTTCTCTTTATTTCCGTGGGTGGACGAACACGGAACCTGTCCGTGGCCGGGTAGATGGGCTGCGCAGGGGCGTGAGCCGCATGGGCCCGAGGCATGCCTCGGGCGGGTTGGGCAGGACGCCCAACCCTGGCCTTGCCGCGCGTGCAGGACTGCGCGCAAGAGCAAGCGGCGACCGAGCTTACATGGACGTACTTGCAGCGGCCCCTGCGCAGCCCATCTACCTGGCCTCACCCGTGAACTGCATTTCGCGGCCACCCACGAGGGGCTGCGCCGTTGGCTGGAAACTTCCTGACTCTGCGCAACGCCCGTTGTGGAAGCGTTCTCACAACGATGCACGGCAGCACGCCCACTGACCAAAGTCCGGAAAAAGCGTTAGCTGGTTCACACTTTTACAGCGCGTTGATCCTGATCAATGGACTTGTCGTAATCGGCCTGCACAATGGCGGCCCGTTCGGCACGGCGCGCCGTCAATCGTTGCAGCGCGAGGGGGCGTCGGGCGGGAAGCAGTACTGATCCAACGGGTACAGGGAGCGCGGAGCACTGCCACTGGGGAGCGGCAGCCGCGCGGGTACCGACCGGATCCGGTCGCCGGTTGCGTCTGCGGGGATGGGGACGCAACCGGCAACCTCTATCTGAATGGGGAAGTGTGATCACGACGTCTTCACATTTCCCGCTGCTCGCAGGCAAATCGTTGTGATTCATGGTGTTAGGGGTTTTAATTCATCCATGACCTGCTAACCTGCGACGATGATTCGACGCACTCTGGCCTGCATGCTCACCCTCGGCCTGGTCGCCTGCGCGACCCAGCCGAAGTCCCCACCGTCTTCGCCCCAGGCCAGCAGTACGCCGCGCCAGCCCGCCGCCAAGGCCCATGGCCCGGCCGAGGCCGCGCCCGAAGCTGCTGCCGCCACCGCGCCGCCGGTCGATCTCACCCCGGTGCCGTTCCAGGTCGCACGGGCCCGCTTCATTGCCGATACCGCCAAGCGCTATGGCCTGAAGCCGGAGCAGATCAGCAGCGTGCTCGACCAGGCGCAGGTGCGCCAGCCGATCATCGCCGCGATGTCGCGCCCGGCCGAACGGGTCAAGCCGTGGAACGAGTACCGGCCGATGTTCATCAGCAAGGCGCGCATCGATGGCGGCCGCGCGTTCCTGGCCCAGCATCGCGCCGAACTGGATCGCGTGCAGCAGCGCACCGGTGTGCCGGCCGAAGTGATCGTGGCGATCATCGGCGTGGAAACCAGCTACGGGAAGAATGCCGGCAGCCATCGCGTGCTCGATGCGCTGTACACGCTGGCGTTCTACTACCCGCGCAGCGGCGACCCGGCCAAGCTGGAGCGCGAAGTGCGCCGCGAGCTGTTCTTCCGCGATGAGCTGGCCAAGTTGTTCGAGCTGGGCCGCGAAGAGAACCTGGACATCACCACGCTCAAGGGCAGCTATGCCGGCGCGATGGGCATGGGCCAGTTCATGCCGTCCAGCTACCTCGATTACGCGGTGGACGGTAATGGCGACGGCCGTCGCGACCTGTTCACCAGCTACGACGACGTGTTCTCGTCCATCGCCAACTACTTCGTGAAGAAGGGTGGCTGGGTGCGTGGCGGGCAGGTGGCCGTGCAGGCCACGTTGGCGCCGGGCCGCGAGGAATTCAATCCGACCGAATGGATGCCGACCTGGTCGCTGGCCGACCTGGCGAAGCGTGGCTACCAGCCCAGCGCAGCGGTGCAGCCGGGCGCCACCGCCACGCCGATCACGCTTGAAGGCAGCACCGGCAAGCAGTACTGGCTGGGCTTCCAGAACTACTACGCGATCACCCGCTACAACCTCTCGAAGATGTACGCGATGGCCGTGTTCCAGTTGTCCCAGGCCATTGCCGGACAGGAGCTGCCCCCGGCATGAACATCAGATGGCTGGTCCCAGGCTTGATCGTCCTCGCGCTGGCTGCCTGCAGCAGCGCGCCGAAGAAGCCGGCCACGGCCGGCCATGGTGGCAAGTCCGGCGGCACCCTGGTGCAGGGGCGCGGCTCGCGCCCGGCACACTGCCCGGAAGGATCGCCCTACGCGGCGGCCAAGGAAGACCTGAGCACCCGCGGCAACTACACCGCCGGTGGCCTGTACAAGCCGGGCGTGCGTGACAGCACGCCGGACTACATTCCCAACGTGGCCTGCATCCCCGAGCCGGAAGTGACCGCGGAAGAACGCTCGGCGATCGGCAACAAGACGCCGTACGTGGTGCTGGGCAAGTCGTACAAAGTGCTCGACGACACCCGCAACTATGTCGAACGCGGCACCGCGTCGTACTACGGCGCCAAGTTCCACGGCCGCCTGACCTCCAACCGTGAGGTCTACGACATGTACCAGTTCACCGCTGCGCACAAGACGCTGCCGCTGCCCAGCTTCGCCCGCGTGACCAACCTCGACAACGGTGAGTCGGTGATCGTGCGCGTCAACGATCGCGGTCCGTTCCATGATGGCCGCGTGGTCGATCTCAGCTATGCCGCCGCTGTGCGCCTGGGCATCACCCAGCGCGGCACCGGCAACGTGGAAGTGCGCGCGCTGCAGCCGGGTGAGGGCAACCTGCTGGCGCAGAAGCCGTCGCGCCGCGAGCGTCGTGCTGCGGAAGCGGCCGCCGCCAGCGCTGTAGCCAGTGCGCGCCCGGCACCGACCGCGCGTGCTGCCGCCGACAGCGACATCGATCGCCTGGTCAAGGGGCTGCCGGCCGATGGCATGCCGGCGCGTGGCCAGCCGGCCACCACCCAGGGCGTGGCCAGCACCGTGCCGGATGTGGCGGTCAGCAGCCTGCCGCCGAGTGCTCCGCCGGTGCGCAGCACCGCATACGCGCCGGCTCCGGCGGTCGTTGCCAGTACCACGCCGCGCGCCGCTGCGCAGGCACCGGTCCGCACCGCCGCCGCTACCCCCAGCCTGTCGCAGCAGGTGGTGGGCGCAGTCATGGTGCAGGTTGCCAGCTTCTCCAACCGTGACAACGCCAACCGCGCGATGGGCCAGCTCAACGCCGCCGGCATCGTCGGTGCCACCATCAGTGACATCGCCGCCGGTGGCCGTACCCTGTTCCGCCTGCGCGTTCCCGCCAGCGACCATGCCAGTGCCGCGGAACTTGTCGGCCGCATCGCCGGTCTGGGTCTGGGTTCGCCGCAGATCGTCAAGGATTGATCCACCCGGGCCGGTGCTGCCGGCCCATGCTGCCCCGGCCTTACAATGGCCGCTACGTTCCACCCTCCATTCCCGGCCGTCCCCTGGAGCCTGCTGTCCAATGAATTTCCGTTCCGCCGCCACCGCCCTGGCCGCCACCCTGGTGGTGGGCCTGGCTTCCGCCCAGACGCCGCTGCCGACTCCGGCCACGCCGGCGCCTGCCGCCGCCGCTGCCGCCCCGGCCACCGTCGCCACTCCGCCGGCGCCGGCGCCGAGCGTGTCCAAGGCCTGGGTGCTGATGGATTACGCCACCGGCCAGGTGCTGGCTGGTGAAAACATCAACGAACAGCTGGCTCCGGCCAGCATCACCAAGGTGATGACGTCCTACGTGATCGCCGCCGAGGTCAAGAACGGCAAGGTCCGTGCGGATGACCAGGTGATGATGAGCGAACGCGCCTGGCGCGAAGGTGGCGCGGGTACCGATGGCAGCTACAGCGGCTTCCCGGTCAACCAGACCGCGCGCCTGGAAGACATGGAAAAGGGCATGGCGATCCAGTCCGGCAACGACGCCGCGATCGCCCTGGCCGAGCACGTGGCAGGCAGCGAAGAAGCTTTTGCTTCGCTGATGAACAGCTATGCCGCGAAGATCGGCATGAAGAATTCGCACTTCGTCAACGCCCATGGCCTGACTGCGCAGGGCCACCACAGCACCGCCTACGACCTGGCGCTGCTGGGCCGTGCGATGGTGCGCGATTACCCGGAAACCTACGCGTACAACAAGATCAAGGAATTCCAGGTCGGCAACATCAAGCAGCCGAACCGCAACCTGCTGTTGTGGCGCGATGGCAGCGTGGACGGCATCAAGACCGGCCACACCTCGGAAGCCGGCTACTGCCTGATGAGCTCGGCCCAGCGCGGCGACCAGCGCCTGATCGCCGTGGTGCTGGGCGGCCAGTCGGAAAAGCAGCGTGCCGATGACAGCCTGGCCCTGCTGAACTGGGGTTTCCGCTTCTTCGAGACCCACCGCCTGTACGAGCCGGGCAAGGCCGTGGCCGAGCACAAGGTCTGGAAGGGCACCACCGACAAGGTGCAGCTGGGCGTGGCCCAGCCGATGCTGGTGAGCGTGCCGCGCGGCCGCTACAACGACCTGAAGCCGAGCATCGACGTGCCCAAGACCCTGGAAGCACCGTTCACCGCCGGCCAGCAGATCGGCACCGTGAAGGTGATGCTGGATGGCAAGCTGGTGGCCGAAGCGCCGCTGGTGGCGGTGGCTGCCGTCGAACAGGCCGGCTTCTTCAAGCGCCTGTGGGACAGCTTCTGGATGTGGTGGGAATCGGAATGATCCACGCCCCGGCGTGGTGAAGGAAAAGGCCGGCAAATGCCGGCCTTTTCTGTTTCGGGATGCCGCTTGCGCATGAATCCTGCCGGATGTGGGGAGTGCCGGCCGCTGGCCGGCTCCTCATGAACCCATCCGGATATACCGGCCCCGGTGTGCCGACCAACGGTCGGCACCTACCTACAGCGAGCGGCTGATGGTGAAGCTGCCGAACACCGGCGCTTCGCGCTGGCCGTTGAACTCGCGCGTGCTGTGGTAACGCGCCGCAGCGAACTTCCAGCGTCCGTACATCACCGCCACGCCATAGCCGCCGTAGGCCACCACATGGCGCTTGTCCACACTGTGGCTGTTGTGGAACGTGTTGCCATCCAGCGTGATGTCACGGATCACCCAGGCGGCGTCCGAGGTCGCGAACAGGTGCCAGGACCAGCCATTGGGACGGCCGCCGCGGGTTGGTGCAGTGTTCTCACCGGCCGGGCGCAACGGCGTGCTGCCGAAGTCGTCCGGCAGCTTCCAGCCAAAGCGCACTTCACCGCCGAGATTGGCCTTGGTTTCCAGGTTGCCGATTGATCCGCCGTAGTGGCTGATGGCGTCCCAACCCCAGCCGTCGGCATTGACGCTGGCATCGCCCGGCCAGCGGCGCATGCGCTCATGGGTCAGCATGAACAGGGGCTCGTTGTGCAGCTGGTTGTCCCAGCCCTTGAATTTCTCGTCGCCCAGCACTTCGTGCACGGCATTCTGCACCTGCTTGCCCTGTGCCCACGGGCCAACCACGCCCAGCGTCAGCTGGGTGGTCTGCAGGCGGTCGCCGCTGCGCGCATTGAAACCGAAGTTTGCGATCAGTACGCCGGCGTAAGGGCGGTCGTCCTCGATCAGGTCCCTGCGGCTGAAATCGGTCGGGGTGAAGATGCCCTGGCCGATGCTGAAGATCATGTTCTGCTGTTCGAACTTGCCCGGATGCAGCCCTTCCAGGTACTGGTTCACCCAGCGGGCCATGCGTGGCAGGCAGGGGTCGTCGGTGTAATCGACCAGATTGGGCGAGACCAGGGTCAACAGTGCACCATTGGTATAGCCCTGGTCCTGGTGGCGGCCGCCGAACAGGTCGTTGTCAACGCGGAAATTGACCTGCGGAGGGTGGTCGCGCATCGCGTCCGGGCCACATTGTTCGGCCGCCTGGGCAGCGAGGGGGAGGGCAGCAGCCAGCAGGCCGGACAGCCCGAGGGCTGCAAGGCGGCGTTGGGAAGGGGGGCTCATGTGGAGGTTTTTTCTGTCTGTCGTTATATGCCGCGACACGGTACTCGTGCGGGCGTGATGGAACGAGCGCGTTCGAATCACTTGTCTGTTCCGAAAACGACATTGTCTCGTGAAGACAATCCTGCACTGTCCTGCGGCGCCCCAAGGGGCAACGGCCAATGCTGAACGGCCGTTCAGCTGCAACGCAGCGACTCACCGGTGCACTGTTTGACGTTGATGAATACTCTTGGGTTTGTTGGCCTGCGGCCCGATAATGGGGGCATGGAAATCAAGTCCGACAACCCCGACCACGGCTTCCAGTTCCCCGGCCAGTTCGAGCTCAGTGCCATGGGCCCGGCCAACCGCGGCCTGGAACATGAGCTTCCCCGCCTGCTGCTGGCTGCCGGCATCGATGTGGTGAATGAACGCATCAGCTGGAAGCATTCCTCCAACGGCAAGTACGTGTCGGTGCGCATCGTGTTCAAGGCCGAGAGCCGCGAACAGTACGACCTGGCGCACCAGGCACTGCGCGACCACCCGGAAGTGAAGTGGACGCTGTAGCCGACAGCTGCCCGGCCGAAGCCGCCCCGGAAGACCGCGCGCCGCGCCCGGCGCTGGTCCGCGACCTCGGCCGCCAGGCCTATGAACCGGTGTGGCGCGCCATGCAGCGCTTCACCGACCAGCGCAGCGAGGCCGACGCCGATGAGCTGTGGGTGGTCGAGCACGACCCGGTATTCACCCTGGGCCAGGCCGGCAAGGACGAGCATGTGCTGGCGCCGGGCGAGATCCCGGTGCTGCACGTGGACCGCGGCGGCCAGGTGACCTATCACGGTCCCGGCCAGCTGGTGGTCTATCCGCTGCTGCGCCTGCCACGGCTGGGCATCGGTGTGCGCGACTACGTGTGCCGCATCGAGCAGGCCATCATCGATACCCTGGCCGAGTGGAACATCGGCGCCGAACGCCGCGAGGGCGCCCCGGGCGTCTATGTCGGTGGCGCCAAGATCGCCGCGCTCGGCATCCGCGTGCGCCGCGGCTGTACCTTCCATGGCCTGGCCTTCAACGTGGCCATGGACCTGGAACCTTTCCACCGTATCAACCCCTGTGGCTATCAGGGGTTGCAGGTGACCTCGGTAGTAGACTTGGGCGGGCCCTCCGGGATGGAGGCCGTCAAGCCGGTGCTGCTGGACCACCTGGCCCGCCAGTTCGGCCTGCTGCTGCAGCCCACGCCCGAACTGCCTGATCTTTCTGCGGCCGCCTGACCGCCCCCCGGAACTGCCATGACTGAAACCACCGCCCGTTCCATTCCCCTGCAGATCGTGCAGGGCGACTCTCCGTCCGCCGCGCCGTTGCAGGCCGGGGTCAAGCAGCTGGGCGGTGACAAGATCAACCGCTCGCCGGTGCAGTTCGCCGATGCGCCGGTGCTGCGCAAGCCGTCCTGGATCCGCGTGCGCATTCCCTCGGGCAATGCGGTGCAGAACCTGAAGGCCAAGCTGCGCGAGAACCGCCTGGTGACGGTGTGCGAGGAAGCCAGCTGCCCGAACATCCACGAGTGCTTCGGCCACGGCACGGCAACGTTCATGATCCTCGGCGAGGTCTGCACCCGCCGCTGCTCGTTCTGCGACGTCGCCCACGGCCGCCCGAAGCCGCCGGATGCCAACGAACCGGCCAGCCTCGGCCAGACCGTGGCCGACATGGGCCTGAAATACGTGGTGGTGACCAGCGTCGACCGAGATGACCTGCGCGACGGCGGTGCCCAGCACTTCGTCGACTGCATCAGTGCCATCCGCGCGAAGTCGCCGGGCACCCGCATCGAAGTGCTGACCCCGGACTTCCGCGGCAAGGGCCGCATGGAGCGCGCGCTGGAGATTCTGGCGCAGAACCCGCCGGACGTGTTCAACCACAACATCGAAACCGTGCCGGACCTGTACCGCAACGTGCGCCCGGGTGCGGACTACCAGTGGTCGCTGAACCTGCTGAAGAACTTCAAGGCGCAGCACCCGGAGGTGCCGACCAAGAGCGGCATCATGCTGGGCCTGGGCGAAGAGTTCGAACAGATCAAGGCCACCATGCGCGACCTGCGCGCGCACGACGTGGACATGATCACCATCGGCCAGTACCTGCAGCCGACCGCGCATCACCACCCGGTGCTGAAGTACTGGACCCCCGAGGACTACAAGGCGCTGGAAGACTACGGCTACGAGCTGGGCTTCAGCCACGTGGCCTCCGGCCCGATGGTGCGCTCGTCGTACCACGCCGACGTGCAGGCCAAGGGCGCCGGCGTCCGGTAAGCGGTTGCGCGATGCGCGCTACCGCTTCCCACGCTGCGCTGCGCACACCGTGGGCCCCGGCTTACCACCACCCACACCCCCGCCGCTTCGCGGCCGCCCCCTGACTCAGGGGGCTTGCAACCCCATGCCCTCTGCAACCGGACAGACGGCGCCGCTGGGTGCGCCGCTCTTCAGCCATTCACAATTTGCTACACCGGCCCGGCTAGGCTGGTTTTCCACCGAGCGCGGCCGGGTGACAAACCCGGCAACTTTCGGCACTGTCGTGGTGTCTTAACACCCCGCAGTCTCCCCCTTGGCAAGGCGCCTTCGAGCACGTCAATGAAATTCAAAGCCCCCGCATTCCTGATGGCCCTGGCGCTGGTCGCGCCGCTGGCGCTGGCGGCCAAGGCCGATTCGCCGGCATTGCCCGCTGCGGCAACCGCCGATCAGGTGACCACCTCCAAGCTGGTGTACGGCCTGCTGTCCGACAGCCGCTACGCGTACCGCCCGCGTGCGCTGGACGAGGCCACCTCCAAGGACGTGTTCAAGCGCTACCTGGAGACGCTGGACGGCGGCAAGCAGTACTTCACCCAGGCCGACGTGGCGCGCTTCGCGCCGTTCGAAGCCAACATTTCCTCGGCCATCCGTGGCGGCGAGCTGGAGCCGGCGTTCCAGGTGTTCGCGGTCTACAAGCAGCGCGTCGGCGAACGTGTGGCCTACGCGCGCAAGCTGCTCAAGCAGGAGCCGGACTTCACCACCGACGAGCGCTTCGAATACGACCGCAAGAAGGTGCCGTGGGCAGCCAGCAGTGCAGAGCTGGATGAGCTGTGGCGCAAGTCGGTCAAGAACGACTGGCTGCGCCTGAAGCTGGCCGGCAAGAAGCCGGACGACATCCGCAAGACGCTGGACAAGCGCTACGCGACGCTGGAGAAGTCGGTCAATGAACTGAAGGGCGAAGACGTCTTCCAGTTCTTCATGAACTCGTACACCAGCGCCGTTGACCCGCACACGGATTACTTCACGCCGCGCACCGCCGAGAACTTCAACCAGGCGATGTCGCTGTCGCTGGAAGGCATTGGTGCGCAGCTGCAGCGCCAGGACGACGTGGTGGTGATCCGCGAGATCATCGCCGGTGGCCCGGCCGCAGTGGATGGCACGCTGAAGCCGGGTGACCGTATCGTCGGCGTCGGCCAGGGCAAGTCCGGCCTGGTCGAGGACGTGATCGGCTGGCGCATCGACGATGTCGTGGCCAAGATCCGCGGCGCCAAGGATACCCAGGTCAAGCTGGAGTTCATCCCGGCTGCTGAGGGCGCCGACGGCAAGCACCACACTCTGGTGCTGACCCGCCAGAAGGTGCGCCTGGCCGAACAGGCCGCCAAGGGCGAGACCATGACCATTCCGGCCGCCAATGGCGAGCCGGCGCGCAAGGTCGGCGTGATCAAGCTGCCGACCTTCTACCAGGACTTCGAAGGCCGTCGCCGCAACGCGGCCGACTACGCCTCGGCCACCCGCGACGTGGCCAAGCTGCTGGCCGGCTTCAAGAACGACAAGCTGGACGGCGTGGTGCTGGACCTGCGCAACAACGGTGGTGGTTCGCTGGATGAAGCCATTGAACTGACCGGTCTGTTCATCGAGCAGGGCCCGGTGGTGCAGGTGCGCGAGTCCGGTGGCCGCGTCACCGTCAACAGCGACCGCAACCAGGGCGTGGCATGGGATGGCCCGCTGGCAGTGCTGATCAACCGCGGTTCGGCCTCGGCTTCGGAAATCTTTGCCGGTGCCATCCAGGATTACGGCCGTGGCCTGGTGATCGGTGAGACCAGCTTCGGCAAGGGCACCGTGCAGAACATCGTCGACCTGGACCGTTGGCCGAGTGGCGAGACCCAGCGCTTCGGCCAGGTGAAGCTGACCATCGCCCAGTTCTTCCGCATCAGCGGCAGCAGCACCCAGCACAAGGGTGTGGTGCCGGACCTGGCCTTCCCGGCCAGCGTCGATGCCACCGAGTTCGGCGAGAGCACCTACGACAACGCGCTGCCGTGGACCCGCATCGCTGCCGTGCCGCACACCCAGTACGGCAACTTCGCGCCGCTGCTGCCGAAGCTGGAAACCCGCCATGACGCGCGCATCGCCGCCGACAAGGAATTCCAGTGGTGGAACGAGGACGTGCAGCAGTTCCGCACCGAGGCCGCGAAGAAGTACATCTCGCTCAACGAGGCCACCCGCCGCGCCGAGCGTGAGCGCCAGGACACCCAGCGCAAGGAGCGCCAGGCGATGCGCAAGGAGCTGGGCCTGGCCCTGGACCCGCTGGCCGATGACAGCAACGACGACGGCCTGACTGGCAACGAGCGCGACATCGTCAAGGATGCCGCCCGCGAGAAGGCTGCCGAGAAGCGTCCGGACCCGCTGCTGCGCGAGTCGGCCTCGATCCTGGCCGATGCGGTGAACCTGCTGGCCAATGACCGCCCGCTGTCGGCGCAGGTGCTGCCGCAGTCGACCGGCGCTGGTCGCTGGGCGGACTGAGCCGGCGACGGCATGTGATACCCGAGGGGCCGGTATTGCCGGCCCCTTTCTGTCTGGGGACCTCGTTCACGGTAGCGCCGGGCCATGCCCCGCGAGCGAAGTGCCACAAACGACTTAATCCCCTCCGTCCCCTTTTCTGTGCATGAACCGGCAGCAACGGGGTGGCTCGGTCACGCCGGTTTCAACCTGCCGCACACGGCCGCAGGGCTACCCTTGGCGGTACCGTCCTCGCAGGAGTACCCATGCGGGCCTCCCGTCTTTCCAGTGCTGCCGTGGCGCTCGCCAGCGCCCTGATCCTGTCGGCCTGTGGTGGCCGCGCCGCCGACAGTACGTTGCTGCGCGAATCCTTTGATTCCGGCGACACCTTCTCGCGTACCGTCGATGGCCGCCCCGGTGACGCCTGCGAGGCCGCGCGGCGCACCCTGCTCAGCCAGGGCTACGCCATCGCCCGCTCCGACGAAGCGCAGGTGGAAGGCAACAAGAACTTCCAGCCACGCGAGGACGACCACGAGCAGCTGGTGCTGCGCATCTCCTGCGCGCCGCGTGGCAGCCAGACGCTGGTGTTCGTCAGCGCGGTGCAGGACCGCTATGCGTTGAAGAAGAGCCCGACGTCGGCCAGCGTGGGCGTGGGTGCATTGGGCTCGGTGTCGCTGCCATTCGGCAGCAATGACGATTCGCTGGTGAAAGTGGCCAGCAGCACCGTCACCGATGCCGGGTTCTATCAGCGCTTCTTCCAGCGCCTGCAACAGTACCTGCCTGCGGATGCTGGCAAACCCGCACCGCCTGCGCTCGCGCCGCCCGAGCCTGCATCGTCCGAGCCCGCACCGGCCCGCAGCACGGATCAAGGGTGATCGTGCGCGGCACGTTGATGGGCGTGGCACTCCTGCTGATGCCCGCGCTGGGCATTGCGTCCGCAACGCCGGACTGCACGCAGGGCCTGCTGCAGCGGCTGGGATGGCGCTTTGACGGGGTCACGGCCGGTGCACCACAGGTGCACGGCGGCCCGGTGTGTACACGTGCCTCGCTGGCTGAAGCACAGGCGGCAGGCGATCTGCGCGTGGGGTGGCCGGCCGGAATGTCCCCCGCAGCACGCCAGGCGTTGCTGCAACAATTGCTGGACGATCCGGCCACGGTCTGCGCCTATGCCTTCGAACTGGGCGCGGCCACGCAACGTGCGGCTTCTGCACTGCAGCACAACCCCGCCTTCCGCTTCTCCGGCCCGCAGCTGGGCTGGATCGGCTTCGGCCTGCAGGGCCCACGCGCGCAAGGCTGGCAGCGCACACGCAGTTTCGGTCGTGGCTTCGTGCCGAGCGCGGGTAACAGTCATGCACTGGAGGCGTTCTACAGCGGTGCCGTGCGTGCCGAATGCGGGGTCGGCCGCCAGGTCGCGCAGTTGGCCACGCAACGAGAGCTGTATGGCGATGCCGCGTTCGATGCTGAGTTCGCTGCGGATGAACTGTCGATCGGCACCTTCCTCGCCCTGCACGATACCGACAGCATCCTGCTCGGCGCGCATGCCGGCGATTTCTTCGCCGACGGCAAGGCGGTGCGCACCTCGGCGATGGGGCGGCAGGCCTTCGTTGGCGTGCCCGGTTTCATCGAGCACGTGTACGACAAAAGCACGCTGGACGACCTGAGCAACCAGGCCGAGAACTTCGTCGTGGTCGAGGTGGGCGAGGGCGCCGCGCAGGCACTGGCTGCGCATGGCGGACTGGCCTGGTACGACCAGCGCAATGTCGAACTCTGGAAACTCGCGCAGGGCATCCCGCGCATCGGCCAGCGCTACTTCGAGCGCCTGTTGTTCGAGCGTGATCCCAACCTTCGTGCACGGCTGGAACCGCGCTACCACGACACGCTGGCACGCATGGACCAGCTGCTGGACGATCCGTTCTACCAGCAGTTCGTGATCTATGTGCATCCACGCGGTATACGTCCCATCGGCTACCACATCGCCCGCCTGCTCGATCGCAACCCGCGAACGCCGTTTTCGATCGACCTGGCGGTGCACAATCTGCATACCACGCTCTACCGGCGTTGGCGCGAGGCGCAGCTGCGCCACTGCGCGGCTACCGGCAGGCCAGGCAGCCTGACCCTAGACCCCAACTGAAGGTGAAACAATGGATATTGCAATGATCGGCCTCGGCCGCATGGGCGCCAACATGGCCCAGCGCCTGCATCGCGGCGGCCACCGCGTGGTCGGCTACGACCCGGGCGAGGGTGCCCGCCAGCGCGCTGCCGAGGCCGGCCTGGAAGTGGTTGATTCGCTGGCCGCCGCGGTTGCCGCGCTGCCGGTGCCGCGCGTGGTGTGGCTGATGGTGCCGGCCGGCGAAACCGTCGACCAGACCTTGGGCCAGCTGACCCCGCACCTGGCCGAGGGTGACATCGTCATCGATGGCGGCAACTCCAACTACCAGGACTCGATCCGCCGCGCCAAGGCCCTGGCCGAAGACGATCTGGGCTACGTCGACTGCGGCACCAGTGGTGGCGTGTGGGGCCTGCAGGAGGGCTACAGCCTGATGGTCGGTGGCGAAGCGTCGGTGGTGGAGCAGATCGCACCGCTGCTGCGCACGCTGGCACCGGCCGAAGATCGTGGCTGGGGTCGTGTCGGCCCGTCCGGCGCTGGCCACTTCACCAAGATGGTCCACAACGGCATCGAGTACGGAATGATGCAGGCCTACGCCGAAGGCTTCGCGCTGATGGAGCGCAAGCAGGAAATGGAACTGGACCTGGCCCAGGTCGCCGAAGTCTGGCGCCACGGCAGCGTGGTGCGTTCGTGGCTGCTGGACCTGAGCACTGAAGCCCTCAAGCGCAATCCGTCGCTGGATGGCATCGCCCCGTACGTGGAGGATTCCGGCGAAGGCCGCTGGACCGTGGCCGAAGCGATCGCGCTCGATGTGCCGGCACCGGTGATCACCCTGTCGCTGCTGGAACGCCTGCGCTCGCGCGAATCGAATTCGTTCACGGACCGCCTGCTGTCAGCGATGCGCAACGAGTTCGGCGGCCACGCCATCAAGAAATCGTAAGCACCGCGGTGGGGTCGGAGCCCTTCGGCGTTGCCGAAGGGCTCCGACCCCATGAAGCCAGTCGAGCATGGCTCGACTCTACAAAAGCCGTCTCCGATGGTTTCCACGTCGATGTGTCGACCAAGGTCGACACCTACCGTCGGGCGCGGGAATCTGTCGAAGGCGGGGTGGGTCCGGTTGCGGGGGCGTGAGCGCCATGGATGGCGCGACCGAGCCTACAGGGACGTATTTACGGCGTCCCCCGCAACCGGACCCACCCCGCCATCACACGGATAGCTTGCCTTTGACGTTGACGTTGCCGTCGATTCGGCAGGTGCAGGGCGCAGCCCTGCCGGTCACCCCAACTGAACCCGCCGCCCTTCGCGCGCGCTGTCCATGCCGGCCTGCAGCAACCGCATCAGCTGCAGTGCCTGCACCGGGCTGACCGTCGGCTCGCCATCACCGTGCATCGCCGCCGCGAACTGCGAATACAGCCGCCGGTAGTCGCCCGGCAGGTTGTCCACGGTACTGCGCTGCACATTGTCCTCAGCATCGCAGCGCACCAGCTCGCCGTGCCGTGGGTCGATGCCCCAGCCTGGCGCCCCTGGCGCAACACCGCGCCGCAGCTGTGCCTCCTGCACGTCCAGCCCATGCTTGATCCAGCTGCCACGACTGCCATGCACACTGAAGTGCGGCGTGGGGGCCGCCACCAGCGAACCGGCATGCACGATCGCGCGATGCCTCGGGTAGTGCAGTACCGCGTGGAAGTAATCGATGCCGCTGCCACCTTCGCGTTGCACGGCCAGATCGGCATCGATGGCCTCGGGCCAGCCGAACAGCACCAGCATCTGGTCCAGCAGGTGCGGTCCGAGGTCGTACCACAGGCCGCTGCCCGGTCCGTCCTGCTCGCGCCAGCGGTCGCGCACCTGCGGCCGGTAGCGGTCGAAGTGCGCATGGCACTCGGCCACGTCACCGAGCGCGCCTTCGGCCAGCAGCGCCTGCAGGGTGAGGAAGTCGGCATCGAAGCGCCGGTTCTGGAACACGGTCGCGATGCGTCCGGCATCACGTGCCGCAGCCAGCACCGCTTCGGCTTCAGCGACATCCAGCGCGAACGGCTTGTCGACCAGCACGTGCTTGCCCGCGGCCAATGCCGCGATCGCCAGCGGTGCGTGTTGTGCGTTCGGAGTGGCGATCACCACCGCGTCCACCGCCGGGTCGTCGAACACCTCCTGCGGCGTGGCGCGCACGTGCACGTCGCTGAACGCGCGCAGCAACGTGTCGCGCTGCGAACTGACGATGCTGTGCAGCACCAGCCCGGGCGTGTGCTGGATCAGCGGCGCATGGAAGACGCGGCCGGCGAGGCCGTAGCCGATCAGGGCCAGTTGCAGGTCGGGGCGCATGAGACGGCTCCGGCAATGGGAAGGGCAGGGTAAACGACACCTGCTTACAGGCCAAAACTGAACCGTTGCCGTTGGAATCGCCTCGATTCACAGCGGCATGACCGCAACGCCACGCCTGCTCTACGGCGGCTTGTCCAGACTGGCAGCACATCCCGAAGGAGTACGACACGATGAGCAATACCACCCGCACGCTGATTGCTTCCGCCCTGACCCTGGGCCTGGCGCTGTCCTCCTCGGCTGCATTCGCCAAGGACCCGGCCGCGAAGAGCCCGCCGACCAGCACCCATCCGGCAACCCATGCTGATCGCCATGACTCCAACGAGCCGGTGACTGATACCTGGATCACCACCAAGGTGAAGGCCGATCTGCTGGCCAGCAGCAACGTTCCGGGCACTGAAATCAAGGTGGAAACCGTGAACGGCGTGGTCAGCCTGAGTGGTGCCGTGGCCACCCAGGCCGAGAAGGACAAGGCGGTCACCACCGCCAAGGGCATCAAGGGCGTGACCCGCGTCGATGCCGCTGCATTGAAGGTCAGCGCTGCTGCCAAGCGCTGACCCCGGAGGGCGCCCCGCATGGGGCGCCCGCTGCCTGGGTAGAGTCGAGCTTGCTCGACTGCCCTTTGGGTTGCAGCCGAGCACGTCCCGGCTCTACCGTGGGTTTCCGCAACCCGTTCAGCCAACCAGGCGGGAAACTCCAGAGTTGTGACCGCCTGCGCTATATTGCCCGTTCCGCCGCAGCCGGGCCGGTATCGGCCTACGCTCCGCGGCTGTGCTGACGAGGAACTATGGCGCTGGTTTTCAGTGATGACATCTGGGACCGTTGGCGGTTGCCGGCCTTGGCGCTGGCTGCTGCCGCGATCATCGTGGTGCCGTGGTTGACCCTGCGCCAACTGCAGCAGGACAGCGAAGATGCGATGGCCTGGGTCAATCATACCCAGGCCGTGGGTGTGGCCCTGCAGCAGCTGCAGGCCGATGTACGCGATGTCGAATCGGCTGCGCTGACCCTGTCCAAGGGTGTGGATGCGCCTGGCCTGCGCGAGCGCATGGCCAAAGCCAATGACCTTCCCGGTCGCCTGGCTGAACTGGGCCGGATGACCCGTGACAATCCTGAGCAGCTGATCCGCATCGGCCGTATCGAGTCGATGCTGGAAGGGCGCATGGCGCTTGCCCGCGAACTGGCAAAGTCCGAACCCAACAGTGATCAGCGCGAGCTGGTGCAGGACCTGAGCACGCGCTATCCGATCCGTGGCCTGGTGGAGGAACTGCAGGCGAGCGAGCAGAAGCTGCTGACACAGCGCGCCGAGCAGGCCGCACGCCAGCGCAAGCAGACCGAGTTGGTGTCGTGGAGTTCGCTGGTGATCCAGCTGGCGCTGCTTGGCCTGGTGCTGTGGCTGCTGCAGCGGCAGATCGGTCGCCGCCTGCATGCCGAACGACAGTCGCTGCGTTCGGCCGCGCGTGCAGCCTCGGTGCTGCAGACCGTGCGTGAGCCGATCGTGCTGCTCGACCGCGACCTGCGTGTGCAGCTGCACAACCCTGCCTTCGCCGAGCTGTACGGGCTGCAGGATGAACGCGCCGATGGCCTGTTGCTGGACACTGTCGGTGACGGTGCATGGAAAGACCCCGTGATGCGCCAGCGACTGTCCGATGTGCTGTTGCGCGGCCGCGAACTGTGGGACTTCGAGCATGAACAGCGCGCCGCCGATGGCATGGTGCGCTACATGCTGCTCAACGCGCGGCGCATGCCGCTGCCGGACACCGACGACGAAGTGGTGTTGCTCACGGTCAGCGACGTCACCGTGCAGCGTGCCGTGCAGCTGCGGGTGGAGGAACTGAACCGCCAGCTGGAAGGCAAGGTTGCGCAGGTGTCCGAGGTCAACAGGGAACTGGAAGCCTTCAGCTACTCGGTGTCGCACGACCTGCGTGCACCACTGCGCCACGTGGCCGGTTTCTCCGACAAGCTGTCGCGCCACCTGGGCGACGCCGCCGATGACAAGAGCCGCCATTACCTGGAGGTGATCTCCAGTTCGGCGCGGCGCATGGCGGCACTGATCGACGACCTGCTGGTCTACTCGCGGCTGGGCCGTGCGGCAATGCGCCAGCAGGCGGTGGACATGCAGTCGCTGGTGGCCGATACCCGCGCCATGCTCGATTCCAACCTGCAGGCCGAAGCCGAGAACAGCGGCCATGCGCACCACGTGGAGTGGAGCATCGCGCCGCTGCCGATCGTGGTGGGCGATGAGAACATGATCCGCCAGGTCTGGCTGAACCTGCTCGGCAACGCGGTGAAGTACTCGGGCAACCGCGAACCAGCGAAGATCCGCGTGGACTACCAGCCGCAGCCTGACGGCGGTCATCAGTTCACGGTCAGCGACAATGGTGCAGGCTTTGACATGGCCTACGCCGGCAAGCTGTTTGGTGTCTTCCAGCGCCTGCACAAGGCCAGCGACTACCCGGGTACCGGCATCGGCCTGGCCAGCGTGCGCCGCGTGCTGACCCGCCATGGCGGCCGTATCTGGGCCGAGGCCGAACCGGACGTCGGCGCCACCTTCCACTTCTACCTGCCTCCCGCGATCGACGCGGACAAACAAGGGCCTTCTGCATGACCACTCTGCGCACCATTCTTCTCGCCGAAGACAGCCCGGCTGATGCCGAAATGGCGATCGACGCCCTGGAAGAGGCGCGTCTGGCCAACCCCATCGTGCACGTCGAGGATGGCGTGGAAGTGATGGACTACCTGTTGCGCCGTGGTGCCTTCGCCAACCGCGAGGAAGGCCTGCCGGCGGTGCTGCTGCTGGACATCAAGATGCCGCGCATGGATGGCCTGGAGGTGCTGCGGCAGATCCGCGAGCACGAAGAGCTCAAGCGCCTGCCGGTGGTGATCCTGTCGTCCTCGCGCGAGGAAAGCGACCTGGCCCGCAGCTGGGACATGGGCGTGAACGCCTATGTGGTCAAGCCGGTGGACGTGGACCAGTTCTTCGGCGCGGTGCAGACCCTGGGCAAGTTCTGGGCGTTGATCAACCAGGCACCGGAACTCGAGTGAGCCCATGCCCCTGACCGGTCCCGCCCTTGGGGCGCTGCGCATCCTGCTGGTGGAGGACTCACCGGAAGATGCCGAGCTGATGTCCGAACAGATGCTCGACGCGGGCCTGGAGGCCCGTTTCGAGCGCGTCGAAAGCGAGGCCGAACTGCGCCAGGCACTGGTCGCGTTCCAGCCGGACATCGTGCTGTCCGACCTGAGCATGCCGGGGTTCTCCGGTGATGACGCGCTGCGCATCGTGCGCGAGACCTCACCGGAAGTGCCCTTCATCTTCGTCTCTGGCACCATGGGTGAGGAGAATGCGGTGGCGGCGCTGCAGAAGGGCGCCAACGATTACATCATCAAGCACCTGCCGGCGCGCCTGCCGTCGGCGGTGGCGCGTGCGATCCGCGATGCACGCAGCGCCATAGAGCGCGCACGGGTGGAAACCGAACTGATGCGCGCGCAGCGCCTGGAAAGCCTGTCGCTGCTTGCCGCCGGCCTCAGCCACGACCTGCGCAACATCCTGCAGCCGCTGCTGATCATGCCGGACCTGCTGAAGGCACGCACCGAGGATCCGCAGCTGCACCACCTGGCCGACGTCATCGCCGAGTGCGGCCGCCGTGGCCACGAGATGGCCGAGTCGATGCTGTCGTTCGTGCGCGGCTCGCGCAAGCCGAGCGAGCGCATCGAGATCGATGGCCTGTTCGATGCGGTGGCGCTGCTGTTGCGCAGCAACGTGCCCGATGCGGTGCGCCTGGAGTTGCAGGTGCAGGACGAAGGTCTGGTGGTCGACGCCAACTACACCGAGCTGCAGCAGGTGATGCTGAACCTGGCGCTCAACGCGATTCAGGCGATGCCCAACGGCGGGCGCCTGAGCCTGACTGCCAGCCATGCCGGCGAGCGCGATGGCGTGGACTGGATGCAGATCTGCGTGGCCGATGAAGGCATCGGCATGGATGCGGACACGCTGTCGCACCTGTTCAATCCGTTCTTCACCACCAAGGCCGATGGCACCGGCCTGGGGCTGATTTCCTGCAAGCGCATCGTTGAAGGCGCCGGTGGCAGCATCCACGTCAACAGCCAGCCGGGGCAGGGCACCTGCTTCGAGCTGCGCCTGCCGATGCATGAGGCCATCGATGGCAGCGAGCCGATCGAGCAGCTGGTGGCGCTGGGCAGTGGCCAGTCGATCCTGGTGGTTGACGGCGAAGCCACGCGCCTGTCGCTGCTCGGTAATGCGCTGTCCAGCCAGGGCTATCAGCTGCAGCTGGCATCCGATGGTCCGGCGGCGCTGCGCTGGATGCAGCAGGAGGCGTTGCCGGCGCTGGTGATTGCCGATGCCGGCTCCAAACTGCTGCCGGCCAGCCAGCTGCTGGGCGAGATGGCCACGCTTGGCTACCGCGGTCCGGCGCTGGTGCTGGAGGACCCGGCGGTGCCAGTCGCGGCGGACGCGTTCCCGGCCGGTGTGGAGGTGCATGTGCTGCACAAGCCGCTGCAGATGCAGCAGGTCTTCCGCGCGGTGGCTGAAGCGCTGGGCTGATGCCGCGGTGGTGCCGGCCGCTGGCCGGCATCGCCGTGCGATGGGATCACTGCGGTTGCCGGCCAGCGGCCGGCACTACCGGTCCCCGGTTTCCCTGGAGATGCGTGGCTGGTATTGGCCGCTGCCGATGCAGCAGGTGTTCCGCGCGGTGGCTGAAGCGCTGGGCTGATGCCCCGGTAGTGCCGGCCGCTGGCCGGCATTCCCGTGCGGTGGGATCACTGCGGTTGCCGGCCAGCGGCCGGCACTACCGGTCCAGGGTTTCCCACGGGAAGCGCGGCAGCGCGTCCACCGCCTGTTCCAGCCGCCGCGACCAGTTCTGGTGAATATCGGCATACAACGCCGAATCCGCGCCCAGCCGCAGCTGCTGGCCGATGCGCAGTTCGCCGTCGCGCAGCAGCGCCAGATCGATCGGCAGGCCCACCGACAGGTTGGAACGGATGGTGGAGTCCAGCGAGACGATCGCCGTACGCGCGGCATCCTCCAGGTGTGTGGCCGGACTGAGGATGCGATCGAGGATCGGCTTGCCGTACTTGGACTCACCGATCTGCAGGTAGGGCGTTTCCGGCGAAGCAGCGATGGCGTTGCCGAGCGGGTAGATCATGTACAGCCCGGGCCGCTCGCCGGCGATCTGGCCGCCGAAGATCAGCGTGGCCTGGGTGTTGACCCCGTCATGGCCGTGTTCGCTGTGGCTGCTGAGCACCTGGCTGTCCACCAGCAGCTGGCCGACGTACTCGGCGGCTTCGAACAGATGGGCCATGTCGCGCAGGTTGGGCGTGCGCCGTTCGCCGGCATCGCGCCCCAGGCGCGACACCAGCAGCTGGGTGGTGGCCAGGTTGCCAGCCGCCATCAGCACGTAGGCTGCCTGGCCGGGGTACTCGAACACGTGCAGCTTGCGGTGCACGCGCACATCGTCCAGCGAGGCATTGGTCCGGGTGTCGGCGGCGAAGACCAGGCCCTCGTCCACCTCGATTCCAACGCAATAGGTCATGTCGGTGCCCTATCATGTGCGTCCCGGATTGTAGGCAGGCCGCCGTGACGACGGCATGTCCACGCCCCCCAAGTGCCGTCACCTGAACCGCATGACCACCGTGCTCCTGAGCCTGGGCAGCAACGTCCAGCCCCGTCGCTACCTCCACGCCGCGGTGGCGGCCCTGCGCGAGCGCTTCGGCGCGCTGCAGGTGTCGCCCGCCTACCGTACCGCCGCGGTCGGCTTCGATGGCCCGGCCTTCCTCAACAATGCGGTGGCGATCGAAACCGACCTGCCGCTGCAGGAACTGGACGACTGGCTGCATGCGCTGGAAGACGCGCACGGGCGCGACCGCAGCGGGCCGCGCTTCTCCGACCGGACCCTGGACATCGACGTGGTGTTCTACGGGGATCTGGTGGTGGAAGGTCCCGGCCACCTGCGCATTCCGCGCCCGGAGCTGAAGCATGCCTTCGTGCTGAAGCCGCTGGCCGACATCGCGCCGGGCTTCATCGACCCGGTCAGCGGGTTGGACCTGGCAACGCTGTGGCATGCGCACAGACAGTTTGGCGAGGCGTTCGAGGTCGTGGACCTCGGATGACGGAGGTTGCCGGCCAGCGGCCGGCAACATTTCAACTGACCGTTCGCCCACCATCCACGCGCAGGGTGTGGCCGGTGACGAAGCTGGCTTCGGCCACCAGCCAGTACACCGCCTCGGCGATCTCCTCGACCGTGCCGATCCGTGCCAGCGGCGTGCGCGCCAGCAGCGCCTCGCGGGCGAAATCGTCCTTGCCCTGTTCCGGCCACAGGATCGCCCCCGGCGCTACCGCATTGACCCGCACCTTCGGCGCCAGCTCCAGCGCCAGCGAGCGGGTGGCCATCTCCAGCGCGGCCTTGGCCATGGTGTAGGCGATGTGGTCGCGCATCGGGTCGGTGCCGTGCAGGTCGGTCAGGTTGACGATGCAGCCCTGCTGGCGGCGCAGGTAGGGCGCCGCCGCCTGTGACAGCAGCAGCGGCGCGCGCGCGTTGACCGCGTACAGCTCGTCCATTGCCTCGGCGGTGACCTGGCCGAGCGGGGTGGGGAAGAAGTTGGAGGCGTTGTTGACCAGCGCGTCCAGTCGGCCGAAGTGGGTAACGGCCTGTTCCACCAGGTCGGCCAGGGCGTCGGCGTCACGCAGGTCGGCCTGCAGGGCCAGCACGCTGCCCGGACGCACGTTGTCGAAATCGAACGCGGCCTGCTGCAGCTCGGCGCTGGAGGTATTGGCGTGCAGCACCACCGACCAGCCACAGGCGTGGAACTGGCGGGCGATGGCCGCACCGATCCGGCGCGCGCTGCCGGTGATCAGGACCACGGGGTGGGTATCGCTCATCGAGGGTCATCCAAGGCTCGGCTATCCTGTGCACCATTGTCACCGCATTCGAAGACGCCATGCAGCCCACCTTCCCCCTGCCCGAAGCCGATGCCCTGGCCCATAGCGATCAGCTGGCGGCCGCCCTGCGCGCCGAGATCCTTGCGCAGGGCGGGGCGATGCCGTTCTCGCGCTTCATGGAGCTCTGCCTGTATGCCCCCGGCTGGGGCTATTACAGCGCCGGCGCCAGCAAGTTCGGTGGCAGTGGCGACTTCACCACCGCGCCCGAGCTCGGCAGCCTGTTCGCCGGCAGCGTGGCCAATGCGCTGGCGCCCGTGTTCGCCCAGCTGGGTGCGCAGGCGCGCATGCTGGAACTGGGCGGTGGTACCGGCGCCTTCGCCGAAGCGGTGCTGCTGCGCCTGGCTGAGCTGGACGCGCTGCCGTCGCGCTACGCCATCCTCGAACCCAGCGCCGACCTGCGCGAGCGCCAGCAGCAGCGCCTGCAGCAGAACCTGCCGGCCGAGCTGGCCGCACGCGTGGACTGGGTCGACCGGCCGTTCGAGGAGGACTGGGAGGGCGTGGTGTTCGCCAACGAGGTGATCGACGCGCTGCCGACCCCGCGCTTCCTGATCCGCGATGGCGAGGTCTACGAGGAAACCGTCGAGCTGGATGCCGAAGGCAACTTCATCCGCGGCGCGCAGCCGGCCGACATCCTGCTCAATGGCGCGGTACGCCACATCGAGCGCTATCTGGAAAAGCCCTTCGCCGAGGGCTACCGCTCCGAAGTGCTGCCGCAGCTGCCGTACTGGCTGCAGGCGGTCGCCGGTGGCCTGCAGCGTGGCGCGATGCTGTTCGTCGACTACGGTTACAACCGCGGTGAGTTCTACCAGCACGACCGCGACGATGGCACCGTGCGTGCGTTCTACCGCCACCACGTGCACAACGACGTGCATCGTTGGCCGGGCCTGCAGGACATTACGGCGTCGGTGGATTTCACCGCGATGGCCGAGGCCGGCATGCACGGCGGTTTCGAGCTGGCCGGTTACTGCAGCCAGGCCAGTTTCCTGCTTGGCAACGGCCTGGACCAGGTGCTGCTGCTGGCCGAGGAACGCACCGATGAGGTCGGCCGCATCCAGCTGCGCGACCAGGTGAAGAAGCTGACCCTGCCGACGGAGATGGGCGAGCGCTTCCAGGCTATCGGCCTGCAGCGTGGCGTCGACTTCGAACCGGCCTTCGAGCTGGGTGATCTGAGCTGGCGCCTGTGAGCCACGCGTTGCCGGTGATCAAGCCGCTGCGGCGACCCCGGCTCTGGGCCGCGCTGTGGGCGGCGGCAGTACTGCTGGTGATCGTGGTCTGCCTGATCCCACCACCGCCGATTCCGTTGCCGGAAAACAGCGACAAGGGCGAACACTTCCTCGCCTATTTCATCCTGGCCGGCAGCGCGGTGCAGCTGTTCCGTCGGGGCCGCCCGCTGCTGTGGGTGGGCGTGGGCCTGGTGCTGATGGGCATCGGCATCGAGTTCGCGCAGGGCGCGCTGACCAGCAACCGCATGGCCGACCCGATGGATGCGCTGGCCAACACCATTGGCGTGCTGGCCGGCATGGCCACCGCACTGACCCCGATGCGCGACCTGCTGCTGCGCTG
The DNA here is from genome assembly GCF_056481625.1 of Stenotrophomonas sp. 86156_Sma. Classification (NCBI taxonomy): domain Bacteria; kingdom Pseudomonadati; phylum Pseudomonadota; class Gammaproteobacteria; order Lysobacterales; family Lysobacteraceae; genus Stenotrophomonas; species Stenotrophomonas sp. 86156_Sma. The sequence goes on along the minus strand of NZ_CM151157.1, from coordinate 4,322,880 downwards.
GCGCGGGTAAAGGCGTGCCAACCAAGGTTGGCACCTACCGGTAGATCCACGCCATGCGCGGATGGAATCCGTAGATCCACGCCATGCGTGGATGAACTGCCCGGGGTGCCGACCAAGGCCGGCACCCACCAGGACAGACCTGCCGTCATTTCCCCAGCGTGACCTCATCCAGCACCCACATCGCCGGGCGCGTGTCGCCGGTGAAGTTGATGCACAGATCACCCGTGCCCTGGGTGTCCTTCGGCAGCGTCGCACGCAGGGTCACGAAGCCATCGGCATCGGGCTTGGCCGGCAACGCTACTTCGGCCAGCACCTTGCCGCTGCAGTCGCCGCGACGCACCAGCATCTCCCCATGCGCGCGCTTGGCCTTCTCGAAGCGACGCTTGGGCTCGTCGTGGGCCAGCTGGAAATAGTATGGGATGCGGCCGGCACGGACTTCCACGCTGCCGATACCGTCCAGCTGCGCCTGCGGCCAGCGCCAGCACGGCTGGAAGATGTCCACGTTGAACACCGCACGCGTTCCCTCGCGCGGGCCATCGTCTTCCAGGCGCAGCACCAGACCCTTCTTGCCCACGCAGCTGAGCAGTTCATCACTGCGGCGGCTGAGCAGCGATTGCGCAGTGAAGTCCGCAACCGTCGGTTTCGCCGCCAGCATCTGGCCCTGGTAGAACGCGGCGGCCTGCACGGCGGCGGGCAGCTTTCCGGTCAGCGGCTGCTGGTACAGCGGCGACTGCGCGGTCACCGGCTGGCCATCGGTGCTGTAGCGCACTTCATAGCCCAGCGGATTGGCCAGCGACACGGTCACGGTGTTCTTCGCACGATCATCGGTGTAGTCCACGACTACTTCGAACGGGGTCTGCGCATAGGCCAGGCCCCAGGCACGGTAGCGCTGCAGCTGTGCCGGCAGGCGTGCGAGGAAATCGCGGAAGTCGCGATGTTCCGGCGTGCTCCAACCGGTCTCGGCCACCGCGGCCAGGCGCGGGAACAGGTTGTGCTGCAGGCGCGCATAGCTGCGCGTGTGTTCGGTGAACATGTTGGCCTGCAGGCCGAGAATGTGCCCGCGCTTGTCGGCGGCCAGTTCGGCCGGCACCGGCTCGAAGTTGTAGAGCTTGCCGAGATTGACCTGGCTCGGACGGCCCGGCGGTTCGTTCGGCGAGGCAGTCTGCAGGTAATCCAGGTACAGGTAGCCGACCGGCGACATGATCACGTCATGCCCGGCACTGGCCGCAGCGAGGCCACCTTCGGTGCCCTGCCACGACATCACCGTGGCCTGCGGCGGCAGACCCCCTTCGAGGATTTCGTCCCAGCCGATCAGGCGCCGGTCGTGTTCCTTCAGGAACGTCTCCAGGCGCTTGATGATGTGGCTCTGCATGGCCATCTCATCCTTGATGCCCAGTGCACGCATGCGCTGCTGCACCTGCCTGGAGGCTTCCCACTGGTCCTTCACCGCCTCGTCGCCACCCACGTGCACGTACCTGGCCGGGAACAGTTCGATCACTTCCTCCAGCACGTTCTCGAGGAAGGTGACGGTGCTGTCTTCCACGTTGAACAGGTTCGGGAACACGCCCCATTCGCTGATCGGCTTCAGCGGGGTATTGATCGAACCCAGTTCCGGATACGCGGCGATCGCTGCGGTCGCGTGCCCCGGCACATCGATTTCCGGAATCACCTGGATATGCAGCTTCGCGGCATAGGCGATCACTTCGCGGATCTGGTCCTGCGTGTAGAAGCCGCAGTACGGATGCTCCTGGCCGCTGACCGGATCGATGCCACCGTCGCCGGCCGGCAGGCGGCAGCTGCCCACTTCGGTCAGCTTCGGGTAGCGCTTGATCTCCATGCGCCAGCCCTGGTCATCGGTGAGGTGCCAGTGGAAGGTGTTGAGCTTGTGCGCAGCCATTGCGTCGAGCACGCGCTTGATCTCGTCAAGGCTCTGGAAATGCCGTGCCGAGTCGAGCATGAAACCGCGCCAGCTGAAGCGTGGCGCATCCTGGATCTGCACCGCTGGCAGCACCCCATTGCTGCCGCCGGTGGCGAGCTGGGCGAGCGTGGTCGCGCCATAGAACAGGCCGGTTTCGTTGCCGGCCTGCACCAGCACGCCCTGCGCGGTGCTTTCCAGCGTGTAGCTTTCGCCGCTGTCGCGGAAGGTGGGCACGATCTGGAAGCGGATGCTGCCGGTCTTGGCTGCAGCCTTGCCCTTGGCCAGGACCAGGCGCGGGCCACCACTGCGGGCCAGCAGGCCGGCGAACTGGGCGGCGACGCGCTGCGCGACTTCGCCTTCGGCCTGCAGCACGGTGTCGGCGCGAACGGTGATGCCGCTGCCCTGGCCGGCCTGCACATTGCTGGGGGCGGGAATCAGCATCAGGCTGCCGGCGCGCAGCTGCGGGCCGGGTGCTTCAGCGGCAGGCGTGGGATCGGCGGCGAGTGCCGGCAGTGCCGGCAGCAGGGCGAGCAGGCTGCCCAGCAGCACTGCGCTGCGCATCCGGGCGCGGGAAGGCTTGACCATCGGAACGACTCCTTGGAACGGTGCGATGAACGCTATACATGAAAAACGCCGGGCCCGGAATGACCCAGGCCCGGCGTGCGTGCACGACTCGGCGATGTTGCCGCCGCTGGATCAGTACTTGAAGCGGAAGTTGAGGTAGTACTGGCGACCGTTGCTGTAGAACGAGGTCGGGATGGCCGCGGTCTGGTAGTACTTGTAGGTCGGGTTGTTGAGGTTGAGCGCATCGAAGCTGATGCTCAGCCAGTCGGTGGCCTTGTAGCTCAGCGACGCCGACAGGGTGCCGAAGTCATCCTGGTAGTACGGGTTGGCGCCGGACAGGCCGATCAGGAACGACGAACGGCGGGTGTAGCTGACGCGTGCACCGAAGGTATCGTTCTCGAAGTATGCACCGACGTTGTAGGTGTTCTTCGAAGTACCCAGCAGGTTGTCGCTGCCATCGGCCCAGGTGTGGTCGGTGCTGCCATCGGCGTAGGTGTAGTTGGCATTGACACCGAAGTACTCGCCGATCGGCTGCTCATAGGCCACTTCGATACCGCGCACCTTGCCGTCGGCATTGCGCGGGCGGGAGATGTTGTACTCCTCGAGACGGTTGGTCAGCTCGCTGAACAGCATTTCCTTCTCGGTGCTGAAGGCGACGTAGTCCTTCAGGCGCATCGAGTAGGCACCGATCGACAACATGCCGCGCGGCATGAAATACCACTCCAGGTTGGCGTCGAAGTTGGTCGACACCACCGGCTTCAACTTCGGATTGCCGCCACCGCCGGTCCGGTTCAGGTCCGAACCGTACGACGAGGCACCCAGTGCCGAGAAGTCCGGCAGGGTCTGGGTCTGCGAGGCGGCCACGCGCAGTACCAGGTCGTCACGCAGGTCGTACTTGAAGTTGGCGCTCGGCAGCACACGGTTGTGCTTGTTCTCGAATGCTTCGCGGGTCCACGCGCCAAACAGGCTGCTCACGTCCGGCACGGTCGAACCGGTGGCGGCGGCGTAGGTATCGATATCCTGCTTGATGTTGACGTAGCGCAGGCCGACGTTGCCGCTCCAGCGGTCGCCGCTGAAGTTGCCCTGTACGTAGGCAGCGAAGTTCTTCTCGGACACCGTCCACTCGGCGCCGTAGTTGTGGCGGCCGGTCGGGCCGTCATTGCCGGACAGCCAGGTGGAGTTGTTGGTCACTGCTTCCTTCAGTGCGCCCGGGGTGAAGTACCACAGGTCACGCGGGAAGCTGCCACCGATGCCGTTGGCGAAGCCACCGGGGAAGTTGGCGGTGGCGCCGTTCTTCAGCGCATTCCAGATCGCGCCCGGGGTTGCGCCTTCCGGCGACTTGGCCTCGCGCTTGTGGTCGCCGAAGCGGGCGCCGAAATCAATCGAGTTCAGTACGCCAGCGTCGGCGAAGTACTGGTTGAAATCGAGCGTGGCCCACTTTTCCTTGTCGATCGCGGTGACCTGCTGGTTGCCCCAGGTGCCGAAGTCGGTCACGCCGCTCGGGCCGATGTTGCCCCCGACGTTCCAGTCGATCGGCGAGCCGTTGCCGTGGGTCGCCCAGGTGGCGCCGCCACCACGGGCCAGGTTGACTTCGGCGATGTACTGGCGCGGCGTTTCGCCGGTGCCCTTGGTGCTGCCAGCCTGGAATTTCATGCCCAGGTTGTCGCTGATCTGCCAGTCGGCATCGAAGGTGATGTAGTTGGTCTTGGCCTTCGACTCGCGGTAGATCATGTCGTACACCGCGTAGTCGCGGTCGGCCTGGCCGGCGAAGGTGGCGTTGGACAGCACGCCATCCTTGATGACGTAACCCGGATTCGGGGCCTGGCCCGGAATCAGGATCTTGTTGCCATTGGCATCTTCAACGGTGCGGTCATTGAGGATGCGGCCACCCCACAGCATGAAGTTGCGGTTGTAGTTGTTCGCCTTCAGTTCCGAGCTGAAGCCTTCCAGGCCCAGGGTCAGGTTGTCCATCGGCTTGAACTGCAGCGACACCAGGCCGCCCTTGCGCTCGCGGGTCTGTTCGAACAGGGTCGAGCCGAGCAGGCCCGGGGCATAGACGCCGGCCAGGTCCGGGTTGGACTTGGCCACGGTGCCATTCGGATCGATCTGGAAGAAACCGCCCGGGATTTCCTGCGCTTCGCGGCGCAGCTCGCGCTTCTGGCTGAAGGCCTGCACCATCACGCCGAAGTTGCCTTCGTCGTTCTTGTAGTTGAACAGTGCCGACAGCTGCGGGTCGTTGGACTTGGCCTGGTCCGAACGCACCATGCCGATGGAGCCTTCCGCAGTGAGCTGCTTGGAGAATTCCAGCGGCTTGCGGGTGAGGATGTTGACGGTACCGGTGGTGCCACCGTCCTGCAGCTTGGCCTGCGAGGACTTGTTCACTTCCACCGAGCGCACCAGTTCCGACGGCAGCAACGAGTAGCTCACGCTGCGGCCGACGTTGTTGCCCTGGCTGAGCACGAACCAGTCGGCGGTGCCGACGGTGTGGCCGTTGATCAGGGTCTGGGTCAGGCTCGGGCTGGTACCACGCAGGCTGACGCGGTCGGCTTCGTCGAAGCCGCCTTCGTCGGCGCTGGACGAGCTGATGTTCACGCCCGGCAGGCGCTGCAGGGTGTCGGCGACGTTGTGCGCGGGCAGCTTGCCCACGTCTTCGGCGGTGACCACTTCCACGCGCGCATTGGCTTCGCGCTTGGTATCCAGCGACTTTTCCATCGAACCACGGATGCCGGTGACCTGCACGGTATCCAGGTCGGTGGCGGTCTGGGTGGCCTGCTGCGCGTGCGCGCTGAAGGCGAGGCAGCTGACGATGGCGGCCGAAAGCAGGGTCTTGCGGGTGTTCATGATGTCTCTCCTCATCACTCGATTGGATGCCGGCGGCGGTGTTCGATTACGGTTGCGATGACATGCGCGGGGCGGCGGCGAAGTCCCGTGCGTTGGCGTGCCACGTACTGCGTGCTGCGATTGCGTTGAAGCCTGTTGCGGTGTCAGGCGGCCGACTGCTGCAGGTACCAGCTGGCAGCGCCGACCACGCCCAGCTGGCCGTGCTCGACGACCTTCACCGGGATGCGTGCCAGCGCTTCGCCCATCGGTCCCTTCTGCAGGTAGCGTTCGACGAAAGTGCTGGCGTGCAGGTACTCGCGGATCTGCGGCAGGATGCCGCCGGCCAGGTAGACGCCACCGTGGGCGCCGTAGAACAGCGCCATGTCGCCGATGGTGCTGCCGAGCAGGCCGCAGAACACATCCAGCGCCTGGCGCGCATGTGCATCGCTGTCGGCCATGGCCGCAGCGGTGACCGCGTCGGGGCTGGCCAGGGTCGGCGCCTGGCCCTGCAGTGCGCACACCGCGCGGTACAGGTTCATCAGGCCCGGGCCGGAGATCGCGTGTTCGATCGACACGTGCGCGCGGTCGCGCTGCATGTGGCGGACGATGGCCATTTCCAGTTCGGTGCTGGCGGCCAGGGTCGGTTGCCCGGCTTCGGTCGGGAGCACGACCGGGCCGTGCGCGGTGGGGATCCACAGCGCGGCGCCGAGGCCGGTGCCGGGGCCGACCACCAGGGTCGGGCCGCGGGCGGCGGTTTCCGGTCCGCACAGGTGCAGCACGCCACTGGCGTCAACCTGCGCGGCGGCGTAGGCCACGGCTTCGAAGTCGTTGACGATGTAGACCCGCTGCAGGCCGACGTCGGCTTCCACCTGGCGCGCCGACAGCGGCCACGGCAGGTTGGCGGTGATCACCGTACCGTCCTCGCGGGCGTAGCCGGCACTGGCGACCACGCAATGCGTGGGCCGCGGGCCTTCGCCGAGGAAGTCGGACAGGATCGCGCTGAGGCCGGCATGGTCGGCGTTGCGGTATTTGCGGTACTCCAGCACCTGCACCGGATGGGCGGCATCACCGCTGGCCTGGACCCGGGCCACGCGCACATGGGTGCCACCGACGTCGGCGGCCAGGAACGTCGGCGCGACTCGGGACAGGACATGGGCCGGGGCGGGGTGGCTGGCGGTCACGCGGGCTCCTGCTGCAGGTGGGGCCGGCCCCGGGATCGGGGGCGGCGATTGGGGCGGAGTCTGTAACCCCGCTGACAACGATGTCAACGAGTTCGTGACACTTTCGTTGCTGCATCGCAACGAATGCGACATGCAGTAAACGTTTACATGGCGTGAGTGCGGGTTTCACGTGGGAACCATTGCCGCACATGGGCCAAGGCCTTCGGCGCATTCAGCACGATGCGTTGCGATCGGGTTGCGCAGTGCAGCACGAGGTTCACAGGGCTGCGTGTGGAAGTTGACAAACCGCAGCTGTCCATCGAAAGAATGTGACAACGTTGTTCCCAGCCACTCTCCGACGCCGCGTTCTGCGGCCGTCGCCGCAGGAGCCCTCCTGATGTCCGCCGTCCCCGCTGCAAGCGCGCGCCCGAACGTGGCCACTTCCATCGCCATCGTTGGCGTGTTGTTCTTCCTGATCGGCTTCTTCACCTGGCTCAACGGCCCGCTGATCACCTTCGTCAAGCTCGCCTTCGAACTCAGCGAGGTCGGCGCCTTCCTGGTGCTGATGGTGTTCTACCTGTCCTACTTCTTCCTGGCCCTGCCGGCGTCGTGGATCCTGCGCCGCACCGGCATGAAGAAGGGCCTCAGCCTGAGCCTGCTGGTGATGGCCGGTGGTGCTGCGTTGTTCGGTGAGTTCGCCACCCAGCGCTGGTACCCGGGCGCGCTTGGCGGCCTGTTCGTGATCGGCAGCGGCCTGGCCCTGCTGCAGACTGCGATCAACCCCTACATCTCCATCCTCGGCCCGATCGAGACGGCGGCACGCCGCATCGCGCTGATGGGCATCTGCAACAAAATCGCCGGCATGCTGGCGCCGGTGCTGATCGGCACGCTGGTGCTGCACGGCATCGGTGACCTCGATGCACAGGTGCAGGCCGCAGATGCGGTCACAAAGGCCGCGCTGCTGAACGAGTTTGCCGCCAAGATCCACACCCCGTACCTGGCGATGGCTGCGCTGCTGGTGGTGCTGGCGGTGGCCGTGCTGTTCTCGCCGCTGCCGGAAATCAAGTCGTCCGAAGCCAACGCCACGCCGGCGGCTGCCGGTGCCGCCGAGCGCCGCAGCATCTTCCAGTTCCCGCATCTGTGGCTGGGCGTGCTGTGCCTGTTCGTCTACGTGGGCGTGGAGGTGATGGCCGGTGATGCGATTGGTACTTACGGGCATGGCTTCGACCTGCCGCTGGACCAGACCAAGATGTTCACCTCGCTTACCCTTGGCGCGATGCTGGTCGGCTATGTGGTCGGCCTGCTGTTGATCCCCAAGGTCGTTTCGCAGTCGCGCTACCTGACCATTTCGGCGGTGCTGGGCGTGGTGTTCTGCCTGGGCGCCTGGGCCACCCACGGCTATGTATCGGTGGCCTTCGTGGCCCTGCTGGGCTTCGCCAACGCCATGATGTGGCCGGCGATCTTCCCGCTGGCGATCCGCGGCCTGGGCCGCTTCACCGAAACCGGCTCGGCCCTGCTGGTGATGGGCATTGCCGGTGGCGCGATCATTCCGCAGCTGTTCGCCGTGCTCAAGCAGCACATCGACTTCCAGCTGGTGTTCGTGTTGCTGATGGTGCCGTGCTACCTGTACATCCTGTTCTACTCGGTGGTCGGCCACCGCGCCGGCCTGCCGCAGGACAAGGCCTGATCGGCGATGATGGACGGCAGCCAACCCCAGGGAAAACCCATGCGCAGAGCGACCATCAAGGACGTTGCGGAAAAGGCCAAGGTCTCGCTGAAGACGGTCTCGCGGGTGATCAACAACGAGCCTTCGGTGATGCAGGCCACCCGTGCGCGGGTGCTGCGTGCCATCGCTGAACTCGATTACGAACCCGATCCATCCGCGCGCAATCTGCGCAGCGGCACCACCTTCGTGATCGGGCTGGTCTACGACAACCCGAACCCGTACCACATCATCGGCGTGCAGAACGGCGTGCTGGCCGCGTGCCGCGAGACCGGTTTCGGCCTGCAGATCCATCCCTGCGATTCCAGCTCGCCGCTGCTGGCCGATGAGCTGGCCGACTGGGTGCAGCGTTCGCGCCTGGCCGGGTTGGTGCTGACCGCACCGATGTCCGAGCGCCGCGACCTGATCCAGGCACTGACCGCGCGCGGCATCAAGCTGGTGCGCATCATTGCCGCCACCGAAGACCCGGCCGACGGCGCCTGCGTGTTCGTCGACGACCGCGAGGCCGCCTACGAGATCACCGAGCACCTGATCCAGCTGGGTCACCAGCGCATCGGCTTCCTCTGGGGCGGCATCTCGCACCGCTCCTCGGGCGAACGCTATGCCGGTTACGAAGCCGCGCTGAAGGACTACGGCATGACCGTGGACAAGCATCTGGTGGTGCAGGGCGACTACACCTTCGACGATGGTTTCCGCGGCGCGCGCCGCCTGCTGGCGCTGCGCGAGCCGCCCACGGCCATCTTCGGTTCCAACGACGAAATCGCCGCCGGTGTGCTGGCCGCCGCCAAGTCGGCCGGCATGAACGTGCCGTATGACCTGTCCATCGCCGGTTTCGAGGACAGCCCGTTCTCGCGCCAGTCGTGGCCGCCGCTGACCACCGCCAAGCAGGCCACCGAAGACATCGCCCGCCACGCCGCGCGCCTGCTGATCGCACAGCTGCGCAGCGACGCCTATGACGATGCGCCGGCACCGCTGCACAACCAGGGCTTCGTGCCGCAGCTGGTGGTGCGCGGTTCGACCGCGCCGATGCGCCCGGCCGGCGCACGCCCCCTTCCTTCCGATCCTGCCTGAGCCTGCCATGTCGCTGTCAGACCCCACGTCCACCCTGATGTTCGCCGAAGCCGCTGAAGCGGCCGACGTGGTCGCGCGCCAGTTCTCGCGCAACCACGCCACCATGGAAACCCTGGCCGCCAGCCTGCGTGCGGCGCCGCCGCCGTTCGTGGTCACCTGCGCACGCGGCAGCTCCGACCATGCCGCCACCTATGGCAAGTACCTGCTGGAAACCCAGCTGGGCCTGGTGGTCGCATCGGCTTCGCCGTCGGTGGGTTCGGTCTATGCCGCACCGCTGCAGCTGCGTGGCGCGCTGTTCATCGTCATCTCGCAGTCGGGCAAGAGCCCGGACCTGCTGCGCAACGCGGAAGCTGCCAAGGCCGCCGGCGCGCGCGTGATCGCACTGGTCAACGTCGAGGATTCGCCGCTGGCGCAGCTGGCCGATACGGTCATTCCGCTGCATGCCGGTGCCGAGAAGAGTGTGGCGGCGACCAAGAGCTACCTGGCGTCGCTGGCTGCGCTGCTGCAGCTGGCTGCCTACTGGAAGCAGGACGCAAGCCTGCGTGCGGCGCTGGACCTGCTGCCGCACGCGATGCGCGAGGCCTGGCAGTGCGACTGGACGCCGGTGACCGAGGGCCTGGTCGAGGCGACCAACCTGTTCGTGCTCGGCCGTGGCCTGGGCCTGGGCGCGGCGCAGGAAGCTGCACTGAAGTTCAAGGAAACCTGCAGCCTGCATGCCGAAGCCTACAGCTCGGCTGAAGTGAAGCATGGCCCGATGGCGCTGGTCGACCGCGGTTTCCCGGTGCTGGCCTTTGCCCAGCCGGATGAAACCGGCGCCGGCACCCGTGCCGTCGTCGAGGAATTCACCGCGCGCGGTGCACAGGTGTGGATGGCCGGTGCCGGTGGCAACCTGCCGGTAGCGGCCGCGCCGCATCCGCTGTGCGCACCGCTGCTGACCGTGCAGAGCTTCTACCGCGCGATCAACGCGCTGGCGCTGCGTCGTGGCTTCAACCCGGATCTGCCGCCGCACCTGAACAAGGTCACGGAGACGGTGTGATGGCCACGGTCCTGCGCAATGCCCGCGTCCTTGCCGGCGACGAATTCCGCGATGATCTGGCGGTGGTGATCGAGCACGGCCGCATCAGCGCGTTGCTGCCCGATGCAGCGCCGCAGCTGGGCCAGGCCGCCGAGCAGGTTGATCTGGGCGGTGGCTGGCTGCTGCCCGGTTTCATCGATGTGCAGGTCAATGGTGGCGGCGGCGCGCTGTTCAACAACACGCCGGACGTGGCGTCGCTGCGGACCATCGCGCAGGCGCACCGCCGCTTCGGTACCACCGCGATGCTGCCGACGCTGATCAGCGACGACGTGGGCGTGATGCGTGAAGCCATCGATGCGATGCGCGAGGCGATCGCGCAGGGTGTGCCAGGCGTGATCGGCATCCATCTGGAAGGACCGTACATCGCGCCGGCGCGCAAGGGTACGCACGATGCCAGCAAGTTCCGTGTGCCAGACGAAGCAGAGATCGCGCTGGCCGCATCGCTGGACAACGGTGTGACACTGCTGACGCTGGCACCGGAACGCGTGCCGCTGGAGACCATTCGCGCGCTGGTCGAGCGCGGCGTGGTCGTTGCCGCTGGGCATACCGCAGGCACCTACGAAGAGATCCGCGCCGGTCTGGATGCAGGCGTGCGTGGCTTCACCCACCTGTACAACGCGATGTCGCCGCTGCAGGGCCGTGAGCCCGGCGCGGTGGGCGCTGCGCTGGAAGACCGCGACAGCTGGATCGGCATCATCGTCGATGGCGTGCATGTGCATCCGGCCAGCCTGCGCGTGGCGCTGGCAGCCAAACCGCGTGGTCGCCTGCTGCTGGTCACCGATGCGATGCCGCCGGTTGGCGCCGACGATCCCAGTTACGTGCTGTACGGCGAAACCATCACCGCCATCGATGGCGTGGTGCGCAATGCCGCCGGTTCGCTGGCGGGCTCGGCGCTGGACATGGCCACCGCGGTGCGCAACACCGTGCAGCTGCTCGGCCAGCCACTGGCCGAAGCCGCGCGCATGGCCTCGACCTATCCGGCGCAGTTCCTCAACGTTGACGATCGTCTGGGCCATATCGCCGAGGGCTACCAGGCCGACCTGGTGCTGCTGGACGATGCCCTGCAGGTGCGTGGCACCTGGATTGCCGGACAATACGAGGCCGCCTGATGGCCGATCCCTTGAAGGGAAGTATGCCGCCGCGCCGGCTGGGCTCGATCGATGCCCTGCGCGGCATCACCGTGGCGGCAATGCTGCTGGTCAACAACCCGGGTGACTGGAGCGCGGTGTTCGCGCCGCTGCGTCATTCGGAATGGCATGGCTGCACGCCCACCGATCTGGTGTTCCCGTTCTTCCTGTTCCTGGTGGGCGTGTCGATGGCCTTCAGCGTGGCGCCACGCGCGCTGGATGCGGCGGCACGGCCGGCATTGGCGCGCGGCGTGCTGGAGCGTGCGCTGCGCATCCTGGTGGCCGGCGCGTTGCTGCACCTGTTGATCTGGTGGGCACTGCATACCCATCATTTCCGCATATGGGGCGTGCTGCAGCGGATTGCAGTATGTGCGGCGCTGGTGGGGGTGTTGGCCGTGTATGCGCGTCCGCGCGCACAGGCGGCCGTGCTGGTAAGTCTGCTGGTGGGGTATACCGTGCTGCTGATGGGCGTCGGTGACCTGGCGCCATGGACCAACCCGGCCAGCCGCCTGGATACCGCACTGTTCGCACCGTGGATCTATCAATGGCACGCTGACACCGGGCTTGGCCATGACCCGGAAGGGTTGCTGAGCACGCTGGGTGCGCTGGCCAGCACGGTGCTTGGCCTGCTCGCCGGTGGCCTGCTGCGCAATGGGCGTTCGGCGGCATTGGCCGGGCTGGGCGTGGCGACCGCCGTGCTCGGCCTGCTGCTGGCCATCGTGCTTCCGCTGAACAAGCAGCTGTGGACGCCCAGCTACGTGCTGTGGACCGGCGGCCTTGCGGCGCTGGCGCTGTGGCTGGGCCACGTGCTGATCGACCAGAAGGGTTGGCCGGCACTCGGCCGGCGCTTCGGGGTCAATGCGATCACCGCGTACCTTGGGGCATCGGTGATGTCGGTGGTGCTGATGGCTACCGGGATCTGGGGGTGGGTCTGGCAGCAGCTGGCCACCGCGATGCCGCAGGCGCTGGAGCTGGCGTCGATGCTGCAGGCGCTGGTGTTCGTCGCACTGTGGTGGGGCGTGGCGTGGTGGCTGGACCGGCGGAAGATCTATCTGAAGATCTGATGGCGCCTAATCCACGCATGGCGTGGATCTACCAGGTGCCATGAGTGAATCGATTGGCGATGCAGGATCAGTAGATCCACGCCATGCGTGGATGCTTTGCGCGTGATTCCCAAGTGCCGAAAAAATGAACGATTTCAGCCACATCACATTGGCGTGAGGACCGGGCGATTTCACATCTGAACTGTGATTCTCCGCACGCAAGTTCACCTGTCGAAACGGTTCACCACACGGCAGACTGCGAGCGCAGTGCCGCACATACGCAGTTCCTGATTTCCCGTCCAGGAGTGCCCCATGTCCCGTGCCGTTCCGCGTGCGTTCCGCCCGCGCCGCCTTGCTGTTTCCGTGTTGCAGGCCCTCGCCGTTCCGTCCCTGCTTCTGACGACCGCCAGCGTCGCCTGGGCGGGCTGCAACAACCCGGCACCGACCGCCGGCCAGACCGTCACCTGTGATGCCAACGCGCCGAATCCGCAGACCGTTCCCGTTGCCGCCAGTGGCGCGGCCGGAATCACCGTCAACGTCGGCAATGGTGCCCAGTTGCAGCAGAGTGGTGGTGGATCGGCCCTCGCACTGGTCGGTGCCGGTGGTCACCTGCTGTCAAACCAGGGCGCGATCAGTTCGGTGGGCGGTGTGGCCGTGCAGCTTGGGGGTGGCAGCCGCGTCGACAACACCGGCAGCATCAGCACCGGCAACAACATTGCCCTGCAGTTCATCGGCGCAGGCGACAGCGTGCTGGTCAATCGGGGAACGATCAGTGGTCAGACCGGCGTGCAGTTCGATGCGGGCAACGATCGCCTCGAGATGCAGGCCGGCAGCATCACCGGAGGCGTCCTGCAGGGCGATGGAAACGATGTGCTGCTGCTCAGTGACGGTACGATCGACAGCGTCGACCAGGGCGGTGGCGATGACCAGATGACTGTCACCGGCGGCACCGTCACCGGCGTGGTGGTGCAGGGCAGTGGCCGCGATGATTTCGTCATGAGTGGCGGCACGATCGGCGCGCTGCAGCAGGGCGACAACATCGATACCTTCCGCTTGAGCGGTGGCCGCATCGTCGGTGCGTTCGAGGATGGCGACCAGGCCTGGATGACCGCTGGCCGCATCGGCCGCGTCAACATGAAGCTGGACAAGAATCTGTGGGATCAGTCCGGCGGCATCGTTGAGGGCAACGTGGTCACCGGCTTCGACGCCGACACCATCATCATCTCGGGTACGGCCTACATCGGCGGCAACATCAGTGTCAGTGGTGGTGCCGACAGCATGACCATCACCGATGGCACCGTGCGCGGCCAGGTACTGCTCAGCACCGGCAACGACACCTTCAACTGGAACGGCGGCGGCATCGTCTACGGCGCGATCGACATGGGGCCGGACAACGACGTGGCCAACCTCAGCAACCTCAACCAGGGCAACCTTGGTGCAGTGCCGCTGTTCGACGGTGGCAGTGGCATCGATCAGCTTAACCTCAGCAACGTCAAGACCCCGGGCGTAGGCCGTTTCCAGAACTGGGAGGCGATCAGCCTGGCCAACAGCACCGAGCTGAGCTTCGATGGGGATCTGGTGCTGGGTGACAGCGGAACCGGCACCGGCACGCTCACGGTGGATGACACCAGCACTGTCTACGCGGGCAGTGGCGGCCATGCCGTCCGTCCGTTCAACAGTGGCGCACTGGTGGAGATGGTCAATGCCGGGCGCATCGACCTGACCGGTGCCGGCGCCGGCGACGTGTTCACTGTGCGTGGCAACTACCGCGGTGACGGTGGCGGCCTGTACCTGCGTACCGTGCTGGGTGCGGACAATTCCACCAGCGATCGACTGGTGATCGATGGCGGTGCCGCCACCGGCACGACCGGCATCGGCGTCATCAACGCTGGAGGCAGTGGAGCGGCCACGTTGGCCGATGGCATCCTGGTGGTGCAGGCCTTGAATGGTGGTCGCACTGCGCCGGGCGCGTTTTCGCTGTTCGCACCGGTCGCGGCCGGTGCCTACGAGTACTTCCTGTTCAAGGGCGGTGTCAGTGCCGGTACCAGCGAGAACTGGTACCTGCGCTCGACCGTGGTGGCCGGCCCGGCACCGGCGCCCAACGGAAGCGGTATCAATGGCGTACCGCCGCCGCCGACGCCACCCGTCGCACCCCCACCACCGATCACCCCGGCACCGCCACCGCCGCCCGAAGGTGCCACCGATCCGGATCTGACCGCAGGCGAGACCGCGCCGCCACCACCGCCGCCGGAACCCGTGCCGGTGGCGCCGCCCAGTGATCCGGCGGTGCCGGACGTGCCGGTGGCTGGCGGAGCGCTGCCCGGAACCGGTGCGCCGCCGACGCCGGGTGCACGTCCCGCCGAGGGCGCAGTGGTACCGCTATACCGCGTGGAGACTGCCACCTATGCTGTGGTGCCGCCGCTGCTGCGCGAGACCTCGCTGGCCAGCCTCGGTACCTTCCACGAGCGGCAGGGCGAACAACGCCTGCTGTACAGCCAGGGCGCATTCCGCACTGCCTGGGGCCGTCTGGTGGGGCAGAGCAGCGAGATCCACTGGAAGGGTGATGCGCAGCCCGGCTTCGATGGCGATGTGATGGGCCTGCAGGCCGGTCTGGATGTATGGGCCGCTGCCTCCGACAACCATCGCAACCAGATTGGCGTGTTCGTCGGCCGCACCCGCGTGCAGGGCAAGACCACCGGCCTGGCACTCGGCTGGGAGAACGTGCAGGTGGGGCAGAACCGCATGGACGACAAGCACGTGGGCCTGTACTGGACGTTCACCGACAGCAGCGGTGGCTATATCGACGCCGTGGCGATGCAGAGCCGCTACGACGGCCGCGTGCGTTCCTCTCGCGGGCTCGGCTTCGGCCTGAGCGGCGACGGCACCA
The DNA here is from genome assembly GCF_056481625.1 of Stenotrophomonas sp. 86156_Sma. Taxonomy (NCBI): domain Bacteria; kingdom Pseudomonadati; phylum Pseudomonadota; class Gammaproteobacteria; order Lysobacterales; family Lysobacteraceae; genus Stenotrophomonas; species Stenotrophomonas sp. 86156_Sma. Next base: position 4,307,492 of record NZ_CM151157.1, on the reverse strand, counting down.
GCGTGTCGGTGGAGGCCGGCAAGCCGCTGCTGCACTTCGGTCAGTCCGCATGGTGGCTGGAACCGCAGGTACAGGTGATCTGGCAGCGCACCGCGCTGGACGACCGCCGCGATGAAGTATCGAGCGTGCGTTTCGACAACGACAATGCCTGGACCGGCCGCATCGGCCTGCGCCTGGCCGGCGACTACCAGTTGGCCGACAACGGCTGGCAACCGTACTTCAAGCTCAATTACTGGCATGGCCGTTCCGGCGAGGATCGCGTCGGCTTCGACAACGACACGATCATCAATTCGCAGCGCTCGCGCGCACTGGAAGCCGGCGTAGGTGTGGTCGGGCGCTTCAGCCGCACCATCAGCGCTTACGCCGTGGCCGACTACACGCGCGAACTGGGCAGTGACCGCAACGAGAAGCGCCGCATCATCGAAGGCAACATCGGCCTGCGCGCGGACTGGTAGCGCCGGGCCATGCCCGGCGGCATGACCCGCTCTGGTGGGTGTCGACCTTGGTCGGCACAGATTCCACCGGCGCCATGACCCTGCTCTGGTAGGTGCCGACCTTGGTCGGCACGACTCTTTCCGCTGCCATGACCCTGTAGAGCCGAGCCATGCTCGGCTGCTTCGGTCCAATCCCACAGAGCCGAGCATGGGCTCGGCTCTATAGAACAATGGTGCGTGGCGAGATCGATCCCACCACGGCTATCCTATGGCTTCGATACATGACAAGGAGTCGTCGATGCTGGACCTAAGGAATGTTCGTGCCGCCATGCTCGCCACGCTGCTGCTTTCATCTGCGGCCGCTGTTGCAGAGGAAACAGTGGAGCTGCCGTCGCCCGAGGCGCGTGAGCAGATGCTGCAATTGTTGGAAACCCAGTCCTTGTACCGTGGCCGCGTCGATTGGAACGACGTGCGCGCACGCCTGAACGCCGCAGGCGATGACCGCGCACAACAGCGCCGTGTTCTGGATGAGGCCGCCGCACGCAGCAGCGGAGGCCACGGCCGTTGGTTTTCACCAAGCGAGCAGCGTCAGCGCTCCGAACGTGCTCAGCGCTTGAATGCCGCTCAGGCGAACGACCTCGCTGTCCCCAGACACGCCAATCCCCGCATCGGCGTGCTGCGGGTGAGCCCCTTCGTGGAAGACCTGCAACGCAGCGAATCGGAACGTTATGAAGCACGTAAGGTCTACGCGCTGGCGTTGCAGGAGCGTATCGCTGGCCTGGATGACGGAATGCGGTGCGGCTGGGTAGTGGATGTAAGCAGCAATGGCGGCGGCAACATGTGGCCGATGTTGTTTGGTTTGTTGCCATTGCTGCATGGAACGCCGGATACGCAGGGAGCGTTGATCGGCGCTTTCCGTAGTGCCAATGGATTGCTGTGGTGGCGGCAGGCGGAAGGTGAAGTCGTGCAAGGCAACGCATCGATGCTGCGTTCACGACAGGGCGCGTATCGGCTGCGTGCGGGCACGGCACCGGTGGCGGTGGTGATGGGGGCAGGCACTGCCAGCTCCGGCGAAGCAGTGGCGCTCGCGTTTCGAGGGCAACCAGGGAGTCGTAGTTTCGGTCAGCCGAGCGCGGGCTTTTCTACCGGCAATCGACCGACGACGCTGGTGGACGGTACCACCTTGCTGTTGACCCACAACGTCATGACCGACCGTAACGGCCAGGGCGACGGTGGCAGGATGCAGCCGGATCAGGCTACCCCCAGCGGACCAGTCACCCTTGCCGCCGCCCAAGCCTGGCTGCTGGCCCAGCCCGCCTGCCAGAGCAGCTGATCCATGATCCTGATCGGCCAGCACGAGCGGGTGGTGGTGGTCGGCCCAACCGAACCCCAACACTGCCTGCGCTGCCAGACGGAAACCGGGTTCGCGCCCCAGCTGCGCTACAAGATGGCGCGCATCGACCTGCTGTTCGCCTCACCTACCATCGCCGCTACGAGACCCGCTCTGGTAGGTGTCGACCTTGGTCGGCACAGATTCCACCGGCGCCATGACCCTGTAGAGCCGAGCCATGCTCGGCTGCTTTGATCGTGTCCCATGCAGCCGAGCATGGGCTCGGCTCTACAACGGCTATCCGCGTAATGGCGCGGCATGATTCGCCACGGTTATGCTGTGAACCTGACCCAACGACAAGGAAACGTCGCATGCAGATGTGCAAGGGAGTGCCTGGGAATGGCGCGCTGATACTGACCCTTCTGGCAGCCAACGCAACGGCCGCCATCGCGTCCACCACCGAAGTACCTTCGCCGGAAGCGCAGGTACAGATCCTGGATCTGCTCGAGCATGAAGCCTTGTACCGCGACAAAGTGGACTGGCCTGCCGCTCGTAAGCGACTGGCGTCGTTGCAGGCGTACCCGGGTGCGTTGCATACCGCCCTGCGTGAGATCATCGTGGAGAGCACCGGGGGGCATGGTGTCTGGATGACGCTTGCACGCAAGCGTGAAGCCACGGAGCGCTCGAAGCAGGTCGGCGCTGAGGCCGTTGCCAAGGCGAAAGTGGCTGGTGCCGTCGATGCACGCATTGGCTGGGTGGTCATCGAAGGCTATGCCGCCACGCCGGGGGCTGCGCGGCAGGACGAGTTCAATCAGGACATCCAGCGCGCGCTGCAATGGCAGGATGTCATCCGTGGCAAGGACAGCGGCGATCGCTGTGGCTGGATTGTCGATCTGCGCAGCAACCATGGGGGCAACATGTGGCCGATGCTGCTGGGTGTTGCGCCGTTGCTGCGCACGTCGTCGACAGGCGTGGAAGAGGTCGGGTCGTTTGCTGCTGCCCACGGGTCGCGGCGCTGGAGTCTGACGCCGACCATGGTGCAGGTCGATGGTCGTCCCAGGCTGGGATTCGGTCGACCGGGGTATTCCCTCAAGCAGCCCGGCGCGCCCGTCGCCGTTCTGGTCGGGTCGAATACCGCCAGCTCTGGCGAAGCGACGATGCTGTCATTCAGGGGGCGCCTCCAGACGCGGAGTTTCGGGCAGTCGACAGCGGGCTTCTCGACAAGCAACGATACGAGGTCCCTGGTGGATGGCAGTGTGTTGGCGGTGACGACCGCGGTGATGAAAGACCGCACTGGCGCTGGCGCCGGTGCCAGGATTACTCCGGATGAATTGACGACAGGCGATGCGGCCACCCTTGCCGCCGCCCAAGCCTGGCTGCTGGCCCAACCCGCCTGCCAGGGCCGCTGATCCATGATCCTGATCGGCCAGCAGGAGCGGGTGGTGGTGGTCGGCCCAACCGAAGCCCACCACTGCCTGCGCTGCCAGACGGAAACCGAGTTCGCGCCCCAGCTGCGCTACAAGATGGCGCGCATCGACCTGCTGTTCGGCCTCACCTACCATCGCCGCTACGAGCCGGCCTGCTGCCGGTGCGGGCACGGCTGGGTGCTGGATACCGAGACCATGGACCAGCAGCTGGGTGGGGTGCCGATCCCGTGGCGGCACCGCTTCGGCCTGCCGCTGATGCTGGTGCTGGTGGCCGGTCTGGCGGCGCTGGGCTGGCTGTGGCGTCATGGATTCCTCGGTTGAGGAGCGGGCCTGTTAAAGTCTGCCCTGCAATCACGTACCGGAACCGACCATGGACCACGACACCCCGTTCGAACCCCTCAACGACCTCGAGGTGCGCCTGCTGCAGGCCCAGGACGGCACGCTGACCGCAGCGCAGTTCCTCGACGGCCTGCTGACCTCGACGGCGTTCGTGCTGCTGGACAAGGCCATCGGCGAAGATGGCGCCTGGGACGAGAGCATCTCGCCGCTGGTGCTGACCAGCGAGAGCGGCGAGCCGATGTTCGCGGTGTTCACCGCCCCCGAGCGCGCCGGCCTGTGGCACGAGCAGCTGCCGCAGTTTGCCCATGCCATGCCGATCGCGGTGCACGCGCTGCTGGCCGGTATCGGCGACGGCGTCGGCCTGGTGCTGAACCCGGGCCTGGACGTGGGCATGGAGATGATTCCCGATGCCGTGGCCCAGCTAAAGCAGCGTGCAGCGGCGATCACCCGCGGCATGGCGCACTGAATCCAGGGATTGTCTGGTTGCCGGCCAGCGGCCGGCACTACCCGTGATGCCGGACGGCGGCGATGGCTTGCAAGTGCGTCCTGTTCAATGGAGAGGAGCATCGTGGGCAAGCGTTCTAACCGATCGCTGTGGGTCTATGAGATCGGCCTTCTTGCGGGTTTGGCACTGGCAGCTGCGTTCATCACCCGGTTCAATCCGGTGGAGACGCTCCGGTTGGCTGGTTGGCTCTTCCTCTTGATGCAACCTATCTTGTTGGGTGCTCATGCAGTCGACCACTTCTCGCGCAAGCGTCGTCGATAGACGGGCGATGTGAAGGTGCCGGCCAGCGGCCGGCACTACCCGGGCTTCAGCGGGCGGCGGCGATGGCTTTCACCCGTGCCTTGGCCAGTGCTTCGCCGATGGCCGGGCCCTTCAGATGCGTGGTATCCAGATCCCGCGCCTGCACTGACAGCGCCGCCTGGTGCAGGCGCTTGAGCGCTTCGCCCTGTGGGTAGTCGGCATCCTCGAAACCGAGCCGGCCGCGCTTGTCGGCCTCGCAGCACAGTACGATGCGGGCCACGCGTTCCGGCCGGCGTAGTGCATCGCAGCGGCCCAGCAGTTCCAGCACGGTGGCATCGCGCAGTTCGTCGATGCGGTGCACGTTCAAGTGCTCGCGGCAGACCGCTTCGGCCAGTTGCTGGTGCTCGGTGGGAATCTTCAACCGCGCGCACAATGCCTTCAGCGGTTTGATGCCGCGCTGCTCGTGCATGATGTGGCGCGGCCATTCCTCCGGCGGGGTCAGGCCCTTGCCGAGGTCGTGGGTGAGGGCAGCGAAGCCGACCAGGTCATCACCCGGTGCCAGCTTCGCGGCCATGTCGCTGACCATTTCCTGGTGGATGCCGGTATCGACTTCCGGGTGGAATTCGGCACGCTGCGGCACGCCATACAGCGCTTCCAGCTCGGGCAGGATCGGGCCCAGTGCCTGCGCATCGTGCAGCGTGCGCAGGAAGGCGGAGGGCCGTTCACTGACCAGCGCCTTGCGCAGTTCCTGCCAGACGCGTTCCGGCACCAGCGCGTCCAGCTCGCCACTGGCGGCGACCTCGCGCATCAGCGCCATGGTCTCTTCGGCGACGGTGAAGCCCAGTGGCGCGAAGCGCGCCATGAAGCGCGCCGCGCGCAGCACGCGCAGTGGATCTTCCACGAACGCCGGGCCGACGTGGCGCAGCACGCGCTGCTCAAGATCGCGAACGCCACCGTAAGGATCGACCAGCGTGCCGGTTTCCTCATCGCAGGCGATCGCGTTGATGGTGAAGTCGCGGCGCTGCAGGTCCTCTTCCAGCGTCACCGCCGGATCGGCATCGACCACGAAGCCGCGATAGCCACGGCCGGATTTGCGCTCGGTGCGCGCCAGCGCGTACTCCTCACCCGTCTTCGGATGCAGGAACACCGGGAAATCACGGCCGACGGCGGTGTAGCCCTGCGCTCCCATCTGCGCGGGCGTGGCGCCAACCACCACCCAGTCACGGTCGCCGGCAGTGCGCTGCAGCAGGCGGTCGCGCACGGCGCCGCCGACAAGATAGATCTTCATGGGGGGATGATCGCATGCCCGGCGCAGATGCACTGGTAGTGCCGGCCGCTGGCCGGCAACCGCTATTTGCCCAGGGGGTGCCGGCCAGCGGCCCGCACTACCGACGCAGATGCATCACGGCAGGCCGCGCCACTCCGGCACGAACAGGCCAGCCAGGAACCACAGTCCGTAGACGATCCACAGGCAGAGGAAGTAGAGCTTGATCTGCGCTTCGTCCCACAGGCTGCCCCAGCTGTCGATGAAGGCCAGCGACTTCCAGCCTTCCATCCAGGCCGCGCCACCCCAGCGCAGCACCCAGGTGGCGAACAGGCTCCAGGCGGCGAATATCCCGATCCAGGCCAGCAGGCTCATCGCTTTCCCCTCCCCGGGAAACGGATGCCGGGTAGTGCCGGCCGCTGGCCGGCAACCCTTGGATAATGGCCGAAGCCGGCCAGCGGCCGGCACGACCGCAGTGCGATCAATCGCCGCCCTGGTCAGCGTTGGCGGCGCAGCTGAAGCTCTTGCGCTTGTCCACCAGGCGGCCCATCAGGCGGTCGCTCAGCGGCAATGCATCGCCATTGAGGCGCCAGTCGTAGATCACGCTGAAGGCCAGCACGCGCGCGACGTACTCGCGGGTTTCCTTGTAGCTGATGGTCTCGATCCACAGGTCCGGGTCATAACCCGGGCGCTGGCTCTGCCAACGCGCGGTCGGGGTCGGGCCGGCGTTGTAGGCGGCGATGGTCACGTACGGCAGGCCGTCGTACTTGTTCATCAGCTGGCGCAGGTAGGCGGTACCGATGGCGATGTTGGTGTCCGGGTCGTACAGGCTGTCGGCGCCGCCGTAGCCGGTCAGGCCGATCGACTTGGCCACGCCGGCACCGGTGGCCGGCAGCACCTGCATCAGGCCCATGGCGTTGGCAGGCGAGCGCGCGCGCGGGGTGAAGGTGCTCTCGGCGCGGATCTCTGCTGCCACCCAGGCCGGATCGATCGCGTTGCGTGCCGATTCGCGGCGGATGGTGGCGTCGTGGTGCAGCGGGAAACGCAGGTCGTACAGGCGCTGTTCCTGCGGCTGCTTGCCGAGTGCGAACACGGCGCGGTCGAACCAGCCATTGTCCTGCGCCACGCGAACGGCGAGGCGGCGCTGGGTGTCATCGAAGCGCGACAGCGCACTGTTCCATTCGGCCACGGCCCAGCCGGCGCGGTCGATCTGGTACAGCGCCATCGCGCGCTGGATGGCTGGGTCGCGCGCGATCACCGCCTGTGCCTGCGCGCTGTCGTTCGGCTTCCACGGGCACAGCGTGTAGCCCTGCTGCAGTTTGTCGGCGGCGAGGAAACCATGGAAGGTCGGTGCGCGCGCGGCCTCGCGGAACAGCGGCTGCGCCTGTTGGGCCTGGCCGGTCTTCTCCAGCATGCGGCCTTCGAAGTAGCGCCAGCGCGGGTCGCTGCGCTGCTTGCTGCCCATCTTGCGGATCGCGGTCAGCGCTGCCGGCCAGTCGCCGCGCGACATCGCTTCGCGCACGCGCCATTCGTGCAGGCGTTCGTCGTACGCCGATTCCGGCACCGCATTGAGACGGCGCGCCGAATCGGGCAGGTAGGACGCCACCGTCCACAGTGCGATCTGGTACAGCACCTGGCCCTGCTGGTCGGCACTCAGGCCCAGTGCCTGCGCGTACTGCGGCAGCTGCTGTTCGGTGGCGCCGGGATCGGCCTTGGCCAGCTTGGCCAGGCCATCAGTGGCGATGCGCCGGCTGCGCTCGTTGCGCGGCCAGTTCAATGCGCTGGCATTGGGCTTGTCGACGAAGGCGGCGTAGGTGTTGGCCAGCGCCAGATCGGTGGCGGGCAGGCCGCGAGCAGCGCTGCGCATCACCGCCGGTTGCTGCGCGTCGGCGGCGGCATCGATGCGTTCCCAGCGCAGCGCGTCGCTCAGACCACCCTGCGCCTGCAGCACGGCGAAAACGGCATCACAGCCGTCCGGCAGCGACTTGCCGTTCTTGCGCCACAGATCCTGCGCTTCACTGATCCACTGCGGATCGACCTTACCGGTCACCTGGCGCGCGGTCAGCTGCGCACAGCGCAGGCCGGCGTTGTCGGTGGGCGCCCAGTTGGCGAGCAGGGTCGGCCAGTCCTGGCGGCGTGCGACCGAGGGCAGCCACACGCTGCGGAAGGTGGTAGCCACGGCCTGGCCGTCGTAGCGCTTGAGGAAGGCCTGCGCCTGCGCGGTATCGACGGTGTCGATGTTGCGGCGCAGGTTGGCGTACTCCAGCCAGCCGTATGCAGGATGGCGGCTGAGTGCGGCGGCTTGGCCGGGATCGAACTGGCCGCGTTCGGCGGAAGCGATCGCGGCCTTCAGCTGCGCGTTATGGGCGTCGAGGGACTGGGCATTGGCGCAGCCGATCAGCAGCGTGGTGGCCAAGGGCAGCAGGGACAGGGCGGTCGAAGAGCGTCGGGTCATGGCGGGCAGCATAGCGGGCAATGGCTGAATTCAGTTTCGCATTGCGTGCACGCGATGGGTCGGCAACGGCAGCTGAATGCTCGTGCTGCAGGCACTGCCTCGCGAGCCTGCGGGCGACGTAGTGTCGAGCTTGGGCGAACGGCCCGGCTGCAGGGAGCGGCACATGGCGTTCAGTAGCGCAGGAAGAAGCGGCCCGCTGGCGGACATCAATGTCACGCCACTGGTGGATGTGATGCTGGTGCTGTTGATCATCTTCATCGTGACCGCGCCGATCGTGGCCCGGCCGATAGCCGTGCAGTTGCCACAGGCCACCGATCGCGTGGTCGACCGTCCCGAACCGCCACCGCCGATCGAGCTGCGCCTGGACGCTGCCAACCAGCTCAGCTGGAATGGCCAGCCGATGGTGATCAGTGAGCTGCAGGCGCGCCTGCAGGCACAGGCGGGCGAACATGCCGGCAACCTGCCGGAGCTGCGTATCGCCACCGATCCGGCGGCCGAATACGAAGGCATGGCGAGGATTCTGGCCGCAGCCGAGGCGACCGGCATGGAGCGCATTGCGTTCGTGCGGTAGTGCGATGTCTCACTGCCGCTCATGCGGTGATTGCTGCATGAGCGGCGCTTCCCCTGCTGACAGCGTCGCATCCAGGATCCGCAGAAAGGCCATTTCAATCTGCGCTGGAACCGGGGTTGGATGTGCTCGCCACCTTCCGGTCCCAGCGGCACGTTCAACGTCGAAAGCAGTCAACTCGGCTCTCTCGAAATCCACCACAACCGTCAATCCCTCTCCCGAGGCCAAGGCCGCATCGCTGGGAGAGGGGCAGTTGTTGCACTCGATCACGCCGCCTGCTCTCGATTCGCCCGCCAGGGAAAAAAGCAGCGTCATCACCGTCGTGACACCCAGCACCGCACTCACCGCTTTCATGATCGACCCTCCCGCGAATGGCTGGAGGTGCGAGTCTGCGCTGGATCGACTAGCGGCGCCTTCTGAAAGAGGGAATTTCAAACTATTCCTGAAACGGTCCGGCAAAGACCTTTTCCATGAATGTGGCAGCCCCCGGCGCGCGCTGTCGCAGCCGGCATCAAGGCTGCCTGTCGTGAACAATATCGTCCGGTCATAACCTGCAGTCATCTGACGCAATCGGCCTGCAATTGCGTCAATTCCGCGTGAAAGAGTGTCGATCATCACGCCGCGATTTTTACCACTTGTTTACAAAGGAGACGGCGCCGCCATGCAGGGAGGGAGTGCGGCAGCCCTTGTCCCGACATTCCTTTGGAGAGAGAGCGAATGAATCACCTGCACCACCGCCCTTTGGCGGTTGCCGTCGCGCTGTGCGTGATGACCCTGGCACCGTTGGGTGCCGCTGCACAATCCACCACCAACCTCGATGCGGTGGAAGTCACCGGTACCCGCATCAAGCGCGCTGAAGTCGAAGGCCAGGTGCCGATCCAGACGCTGACCCGCGGTGATATCGAACGCACCGGCCTGACCTCGATCGGCGAAGTGCTGCAGCAGCTCACCGGTTCCGGTTCCGCGCTCAATGCCAAGTTCAATTCGTCCGGCAACTTCGGCTTCCCGCCCGATGGCAGTGGTGTCGGTGCTGGCTCGGCGCAGGTGGACCTGCGCCATCTGGGCGCCAAGCGCGTGCTGGTGCTGGTTGACGGCATCCGCTGGGTCAATGAGTCGTCCGCCTCCGGTGTGGGCTCTGCCACCGACCTCAACACCATTCCGCTGGCCATCGTCGAGCGCATCGAAGTGCTCGAAGATGGCGCGTCGTCGCTGTATGGCTCCGATGCCATTGCCGGCGTGGTCAACATCATCACCCGCCGTGATTTCGATGGCGGCCAGGTGACCCTGAACTACGGCGAGTACAGCAAGGGCGATGGCACGCAGAAGGGCGTGGACCTGGCCTGGGGCAAGAGCGGCGACCGCTTCAGCCTGTTCCTCGGCGCCAGCTGGACCAAGCAGGATCCGGTGTTCGCCAAGGACCGCGAGCAGTCGCGCTTCCCGATTCCCGGCACCGGCCTGGCCTTCGGCAGCGGTGGCATTCCGCAGGGCCGTTTCATGTTCACCGACCCGAACACCGGTGCGGTGCAGAACATCGTGCCCAATACCGGCGTGAGCAACCCGCGCTACGACGGCAGTGCCGGCTGCGCGCGCACCGATGACTATCACTGCTTCACCAGTGCTGATCGCTTCAACTTCGCCGAATACAACATGGTGCTGACACCGTCGGAGCGTAAAGGCCTGTTCGGTCAGTTCCGCTTCGACATCACCGACAACGTGCAGTGGTACGTCAAGGCACTGGGCAACCGCCGTGAGTCGACCAACCAGGCCGGCCCGGAGCCGCTGTTCTTCGGTCCCGATGGCGCCACCGGCAATCCGCTGGCCGACAACATCACCGTGTCTGCGCTCAACCCGTACAACCCGTTCGGCTTCGACCTGGTCTCGGGTGACAACCTGAGCCTGATCGGTCGCCGTCCAGTAGAAGGCGGCGCGCGCGTGTTCAAGCAGGAAGTGGACACCACGTATTTCGCCACCGGCTTCGTCGGCAACTTCCAGGCGGCTGACCGCAGCTGGTACTGGGACGTCAACGGCATGTACAGCAAGAACAAGGCCGAACAGACCAACTACGGCAGCTACAACATCTACAACGTCAACATGGCGCTGGGCGATCCGTCCGTCTGTGCGGCGACGCCGGGCTGCGTGCCGCTGAACATCTTCGGCGGTGCCGGTTCGATCACTCCGGACATGCTGAAGTGGATCCAGCCGGTGGTGCGTGACCGCAGCCAGAACGAACTGAGCCTGTTCACCGCCAACCTGTCCAGCGACCTGTTCACGCTGCCGGCCGGCCCGGTGTCGTTCGCTACCGGCTTCGAGTATCGCAAGTACGAGGGTTCGTACCAGCCCGATCCGCTGACGGTGGCGGGCCACTACAACGGCGTGCCTTCGCAGCCGACATCCGGCTCGTATGACGTCAACGAGGCCTACCTGGAGTTGAGCGTGCCGATCTTCGCCGACTCTTCATTCGGCAAGAAGCTGGACCTGAGCCTGGCCGGGCGCTATTCGGACTACTCCACCTTCGGTGGCGAGTTCACGCCCAAGTACGGCCTGCGTTGGCAGGTGACCGACGATTTCGTGCTGCGCACGACCTATGCCGAGGGCTTCCGTGCACCGTCGATCGGTGAGTTGTACGGTTCGGCCGCGCGTGCCGACCTGCAGTTGTTCGATCCATGCTCGGTGGGCCTGGGCGGTACGCCGCCGCGCGGCAGCGCCGCCAACTGTGCCGCGCTGGGCGTGCCGGCCGGCTTCCAGCAGGCCAACTCGCAGATCTCGGTGACCACCGGCGGCAACCGCGAGCTGGATCCGGAGCGCTCGCGCAGTTTCAGTGCCGGATTCGTGTGGAGCCCGTGGTTTGGCAACAACACCTCGTGGTCCGAGCGCTTCGACGTGGAGGTGACCTTCTATCGCCATGCCATCGATGGCGCGATCCAGGCAATCAACGCGCAGACCCAGCTGGACCTGTGCGTGGAAACGCTGGATCCGATCTACTGCGATGGCATCACCCGCGCCAATACCGGTGCAGTGAGCAGCTTCAACAACCGCCTGACCAATCTCGGCTCGATCAAGACCGATGGCTGGGACGTGGATCTGTTCTGGACGTTGCCGCAGAGCTCGATCGGCCAGTTCAAGCTGGGCTGGAAGAACACGTTCGTCGGCCGCTACGAGGCCACCGGTGCGGCGGGCCAGAAGCAGCCGCAGAAGCCGGGCGTGGAAGTGGCCGACAGCTCGATTCCGGAATGGACCAGCAATGCCAGCATCGGCTGGACGCTGGACCGCTGGAGTGCCAACTGGACCGTTCGGCATATCTCCGAATTGACCGAGAACTGCGGTGACGCCTCTGTATTCCCGGTCTGCAGCAACCAGGCCGCAGGCACCAATACGCTGTCGGCCACCACCTTCCATGACATGCAGGTGGGCTACAAGATCGACTGGATGAAGGGGCTGCAGCTGACCGCTGGCCTGAACAACGTGTTCGACAAGGATCCGCCGATCTGCCTGTCGTGCTCGTTGAACGGTTACGACGCTTCGACCTATGACATCCCGCGTGGCCGCTACTGGTACCTGCGCGCGGACCTGCGTTTCTGATGAAGGGACGGCGCCGGGCTCAGCCCGGCGCCGTTGCAGCGTCGAGCCATGCTCGACTCCATGAAGGCGGTCAATCCGGAATGTCCTGTTCCGGGTCATCCTGTTCAAGGCTGGCACGGCGGAACGCGGTGCGTGCCCATCCCAGTCCGGCCACGATCATCATCGGCCCGACCGCGAAGGCGGGCAGTGAGGGAATGCGGAACTGTGGCAGCGTTTGGACCAGCAGGTTGTACAGGATCCAGGCCACCAGGATCAGGCCGATCCCCGCGCACAACAGTCCGAACAGCACCTGTGGAATGCCCATTGCCAATCCCAGCGCGCGCTCGGAGCGGGTGGGAGTGGGGATGGCGCGCAGTTCACGGCCCAGATCGAACCAGAACAGGATCGCTGCGGGCAGGCCGATCAGCAGAAGCAGGATGAAGTAGCCATTGCCTGTAGCGACCATCAGCGGCAGCGAAGAGAACAGGGCCACGAGCGAGAGAGCGAGTTTCGTGCGGGTGCGCATGGCCGGTCGTCCTTGAGGGGAAAGGCGCGAGGTATCCGTCTGCGCGACGCTACACCTGCAAGGTCAGCGCGGCAACGGGGGCGCCGAGCGCCCCCGTTGTGGTGTCGAGCCGTGCTCGACGACCCCGTGTGATCGAGTCGAGCATGGCTCGACGCTACAAGGCCGGTTGGATCAGAACGCCCAGGTGAACGTCAGCGAGCCATTGCGGCCGTCGCCGTAGGCACCGTAGCCGGTGATCTGCGAGTAGTACTTCTTGTCCAGCAGGTTGTTGAGGTTGGCCTGCACGCTGAACTCCGGCGAGATGCGGTAGCGCACGAAGGCACTGACCAGCGCGTAGCCTTCCTGTTCGAAACGGCCCACTACCGGCGCAGCGTAGTAGATGCGGTTCTGCCAGTTGGCACCGCCGCCGACGGTCAGTTCCTGCAGCGATTGCGGGGTGTAGCTGGTGAACAGCTTCAGCGCGGTCTGCGGCAGGTTGGTGTTGATGTCGGCGCCGTTGATGTCCTTGGCCACGTAACGTGAAGCACCGAAGGTCGCGTTCCAGCCCGGTGCCAGTTCGCCGTTCACTTCGAACTCGAAGCCGCGGCTGACGGTGCCACGTGCAGCGATGTAGGCGGTCTCGTTCATTTGCCCGTCGACCTTGTCCATGGTTTCCTGGCCAACGTTGTCCTGCTCGATGCGGAACACTGCCACGGATGCATTCAGCCGGTTGTCGAACCACGCGCCCTTGACGCCGACTTCGTAGCTCTTGCCATCGACCGGATCGAGGTAGCTGCCCTGCTTGTTGCGCAGCGTCTGCGGCTGGAAGATCTCGGTATAGCTGGCGTAGGCGGAGTAGGTATCGTTGATGTCGTAGACCAGTCCGGCATACGGCGTGGTCACTTTGTGCGAGCGGTCGTTGCCTTCGTCTTCGCTCTTCCAGTCGGTGTAGCGCGCACCGATGATCAGCTTCAGTGGATCGGCCAGCGACAGGCGTGCGGCGGCATAGCCGGCCTTTTGGGTGATGGTGCCCTGGCTGGCAAGCTTCAGCGGTCGCCAGTTCGGCTGCGGGAAATCACCGGTCCAGCCGAAGTAGCTGGCCAGCGGCAGGTACTGTGCATTCGGATCGTTGAAGTCAGGCTGGAAATCACCATAGTTGGCGAACTCACGCTTGTTGTAGCTCAGGCCGGCCATGAACTGGTGCTCGCGGCCGAACAGCTGGAACGGCCCATCGATGTAGCCATCGATGCCATCAACCTTGCGCTCGGTGTTGTAGAAGCCGGCCATCGGCGTGATGCCGGCGCCCGTGGTCTTGTTGAACGCGGTGTAGGCCGGATAGAACAGCTTGTCGTCGGCCTTGGTGCGGTCGTGGGTGGCGCCGATCTTGAACTTCCAGCCGTTGCTGAAGGCATGCTGCAGGGTGGCGAACGCACGCTTGCTGGTGGTGTCCCAGTAGGTCCAGTCCGGCGACGGATTGAACGAGGTCGGATAGTTGGTCGGGCTGCCATCGGCGTACCACATCGGGAAGCCGCCCCAGGTCGCGCCGTTGGCGCGCTTCTGCTGGTAGTCGTAGCCCACGCTGAGCTGCGTGTCCGGGGTCAGGTCGGCGTCGATGACGGCATAACCCAGCGTCTTGCGCTGGTTGTAGCGGTCCATCTGACCATCGGTGTCCAGGTAGCTGCCGATCACCCGGCCGCGCACCGTGCCACTGGCGTTCAGCGCGGTGCCCACGTCCACGGTGGTGCGCGTGCGGCCCCAACTGCCGACGTTCACCGAGACGCTGCCGGTCAGTTCTGCGCTGTCGGCGTGTTTGCGGATGAGGTTCACCGAGGCGGACGGATTGCCGGCACCGCTGAGCAGGCCGGTAGCGCCGCGTACCACTTCCACGCGGTCGTACAGCGCAAGATCGAGGCCGGAATCGCCGTAGCTCCAGTTCTGCACCATCTGCGTCGGCAGGCCATCGAACTGGTAGGCATCGATGTAGAAGCCACGCGCGTAGAACTCGGTGCGCTCGCTGTCGGACTGGGTGCTGGTCACGCCGGTGGTGTTGGCCAGCACGTCGATGATGTCGTCCAGCTTCTGATCTTCGATGCGCTGGTGGCTGATGATGCTGACCGACTGCGGGATCTCGCGCGGTGCCAGATCGAAGCGGGTACCGGCCGAGGTGCGGCGCACCGAATAGCCTTCGGCACGTTCGCCCTTGACCACCACCTTGTCCAGCGTGGTCGGATCGGCGGCGGTGTCGGCGAAGGCGGCCGGGGCCACGGCGCAGAGAACGGCAAGCACGGCAACGGACAGCCGCTGCGGCTGCAGGGTACGGAAGGCGGGACGGGTCATGGGGGTCCTGGACGAGCACGCGCGTTCGGCCGGCATCCAGGAGGCGAGGCGCTACGGGTAGGGGAAGGGCGGGCAGGCCGTCCTGGCACCACCGGAAACGAAAGAAATGGTAATACGAACTATTCCTATTTACAAATCATGAACGGTTCGGTGCGCGGGTGCGCCGTGGCGATCAGCGCAGCAACGGCAACGGGTTGCGGGGGCCGTTCGTGCCGTAGATGCCCCAGTGCAGATGCGGCGGCGTGCCCTTGGCATTGCCGCTGTCGCCCACGTGGCCGAGCAGGTCACCGGCCTGCACCACCTGGCCGCGCGCCAGGCCCTCGGCCCAGCCTTCCAGATGCGCGTAGTAGTAGCGTTCCCGCCCGGGCCCGATCACCCAGACCTGGCGACCACCGAGGCCGCGTTCGCTGACATCCGCGATGACGCCGGCAGTGACGCTGCGCACCGGCGTGCCGCGCTGGGCGAAGATATCGATGCCGGCGTGGGAGCGGTCGCGGCCGCGCGGCGCGCCGAAGGTATCGGCGATCTGGCGGGGGCGCACACCCTCCACCGGCACCGGGAGTTCGGTGGCCGGCGGCATCTGCGCGAGTGTCCACAGCATCTTTGGTGCGGCGGCCCAGGGACTGTTCCACAGCGCCATCGCGGCAACGACGGCAATGGCCAGCCACAGGCCGCGCAGCAGCCAGCGGCGCAGGCGACCGGCAGGAGAGGACGGAGTGCTCATGGTCTCCGACTGTAGCGTCGAGCCATGCTCGACGGCTGTTGCTTTGCGGTAAAAACGCAGTCGAGCATGGCTCGACGCTACAGAACCGGTGCCAGCGGGACCTCGAAACTCCGCTTCAAGGTGCCCAGTGCCACCGAGGTACGGAAGCGCTCGATGTTGTCATCGCCACCGAACAAGCGCTCGGTGATCGCCTCGTACTCCTCCATCGACGCCGCCGAAAGCAACAGCAGGAAATCGCCATCGCCGGTGATCGAGTAGCACTGCTGCACGGCCGGGTCGTCCTGCACGCGACGCTTGAACGGCGCCACGCGTTCGCGCTGCTCGCTGACCACGCGCACCTCGACGATGATGGTCAGCGGCCGCCCGACCTTGGCGGCGGCGACCACCGCTACATTGGCCGCGATCACGCCGCTGTCCTGCAGGCGCTTGATGCGGCGCTGCACGGCCGGGGTGGACAGGTGCACGGCCTCGGCGATTTCGCGCTGCGGCAGGGTGTTGTCCCGCTGCAGCAGGTCGAGGATGGCGCGGTCGAAGCTGTCGAGCACGGGGGCGATGGCCATGGCGAGCAGAAGTTGCACGAACGGGCCGTCAATTGAGCCAAGTGCTCGGCGCCGGCGCAATAGACTTTGCGCATGCAGACCTCACGACTCGCGCCGATGTTGCCGGCGCTGGCGGTGCTCGGCTCGGTCACATCGCTGGCCATCGGCACCTCCTACGCAAAACACCTGTTCCCGCTGATCGGTGCCCAGGGCACCAGCGCGCTGCGCGTGGGCTTTTCGGCGCTGTTGCTGCTGCTGTTCTGGCGGCCATGGCGCTGGAAGACCAGCCGCGTGGATGGGATCACCATCCTGCGCTACGGGCTCACCCTGGGCCTGATGAACCTGCTGTTCTACATGGCCCTGCGCACGATCCCTTTCGGCATCGCGGTGGCCATCGAGTTCACCGGCCCGCTGACGGTGGCGATGCTGTCATCACGACGACCGATCGACTTCCTGTGGGTGGGCTGCGCGGCGGTGGGGCTGCTGTTGCTGTTGCCGATCGGTGGCGGCCCGGCGCTGGATCCGGCCGGCGTGCTGTATGCCATGGGTGCGGCGGCGTGCTGGGGCCTGTACATCGTGTTCGGCAAGCGTGCCGGCCATCTGCACGCCGGGCATTCGGTGTCGCTGGGGCTGCTGGCGGCGTCGCTGGTGGTGGTGCCGGTGGGCGTGGTGCATGCCGGCGCCGCACTGCTCGATCCGAAGATCCTGGCGGCCGGCCTGCTGGTGGCGCTGGTGTCCAGCGCGATTCCGATGTCGCTGGAGATGATGGCGCTCAAGCGCCTGCCCAAGGAGACCTTCGGCATCCTGATCAGCATGGAGCCGGCAGTGGCCGCGCTGTGGGCGATGCTGCTGCTGCACGAGCACCTGCATGGATTGCAGTGGCTGGCGATCGGCTGCACGGTGCTGGCCTCGGTGGGCAGCACGATGACCGCGCGGCGGCTGAAGGTGCCGGTGGTGCAGGCGGGGTAGCGCCGGGCCATGCCCGGCGGAGAGCGTGCCAACCAAGGTTGGCACCCACCAGGAGCGGTCAGCGCAGGGCGTCGGCCGGGACGTCGATCTGCATCGCCAGGGCGAGGTGATCGGAGAACGCGGCCGGTACGGCTTCCACGGTGCGGGTCTGCAGGCCGCTGCTGACCAGGATGTGGTCGATGGCGCGATCGGGGCGCCAGCTGGGGAAGGTCGGCACGATGCAGCCGGGGGGCTGCAGCCGGGTCTTCTGGTACAGCACCTGCATTTCCGGGCGTTCGGCCAGGCAGTTGAAGTCGCCCATCAGGACGGCATTGGGATGGTCGGACAGCAGCTCGGCAATGAAGCCCAGCTGCGACATCCGCGAACCCGCGCCCAGCGACAGATGGGCTACCGCTACCGCCAGGCCATCGGCGCCGTCGCCGAACTTGGCCAGCAGCACGCCGCGCCCGCCGATGCGGCCGGGCAGGGCGTGATCCTGCACTTCCACCGGTTCCAGCTTGCTCAGCAGGCCGTTGGCGCTGGAGGCGACCCCGCCCATGCGCCGGTTCGGCTGGTGGCTCCAGTAGTTGAAGCCGGCACGCTGGGCCAGGTAGTGGGTCTGGTTGGTGAAGCCCGAGCGCAGGCTGCCCGGGTCGGCCTCCTGCAGGCCGACGATGTCATGTTCGCGCGCCAGGGTGGCGATCGCGTCCAGGCTGCTGCGCTTGCGGCCCGCCGGCAGCGCATGTGACCAGCTGCGGGTCACATAGTCGCTGTAGCGGCGGGTACTTGAGCCGGCCTGGATGTTGGCCGTCAGCAAGCGCAGGGTCCGTGTACGGGGGGAATTCACGGCCGGGAAACGCTTCTCTTGGATCAGTGAGCCTGGGCCGCACCGCGTTCGCGGGCGATCAGGTGGTCGGCAATGCGCAGCATGTCCGGGAAGCTCTTGCCCTTCACCAGGTACTTGCCGTTGACGATGATCGACGGGGTGCCGCTGATCTGGCTGCGCTGGGCGAACTGCTTGGCCGAGTTGGTCTTGGCATTCACCGCGAAGCTGCCCATGGTGGCGGCGAACTGCTTCGGATCCACGCCGTAGGCACCGTAGAACTTGGCGATGTCGTCAACCGAGTCACGGCCGCGCTCGCCCTTCAGGGTCTTCTGCGAGTGGATGGCGGCGTACAGCGCTTCGTGGGTCTTTTCCTGCACGCCCAGGGTCTGCGCGGCGTAGAAGGCACGGGCGTAGTCATCCCAGGTGCCGCCGAACATGGCCGGCACGTAGACGAAGTTCACGTCGCTCGGCAGGCCGGCCTTCCACGGGCCGACCAGCGGCTGGAACGCGGCGCAGGCTGGGCAGACATAGCCGAAGATCTCGGTCACTTCGATCTTGCCGGCGGCCGGCTGGAACGGCTGGCCGTTCGGGATCACCTGGTAGTCGGCGCCTTCCACCGGGGCCGGGCCGGTCAGCGCGGCAGTGGTCGGGGCCGGTGCGGCGGCCGGTGCCGCCTCAGCCGCGGCCTTCTCGCCTTCGGCAGCGGCCGGGGCGGCGCCTTCGGTACCCGCGGCCGGAGCGGCCGGTTCGGTGGTCGCCGGAGCTGCAGCCGGTTCGGCCGGGGCCGCGGTGGTGTTGGTGCTGCCGTCGTCGGCCTTGCAGGCCGCTAGGATCGGCAGCAGCGCTGCGAGGGCGAGGGCGTAACGGATCTTCATGGAAACGTCTCCAGCATCTGGAAAGGTGGGGCCGGCGTCATGCGCCGGCCAGGGGGAAATGATGACACGCAGCGGCGACAGCGCCGTGTCGGTGGTGGGTGTTGGTTCAGCGGCCGCGGGCGGCGCGGGCCTGGGCGATCAGCGCCGAGGCGATGCGCAGCTGGTCGTCGAAGCTGTCGCCACGGACCAGGTACTGGCCGTTGATGATCAGCGCCGGGGTCCCGGGGATCTTGGTGCGCTGGGCGAACGCGCGGGCGGCATCGACCTTCTTCTGTACGGCATCGCCGCGCAGGGCCTGCAGGTAACGGTCCGGGGTCACGCCGTAGGCCTTGTAGAAGGTGGCGAGCTCATCGGCCGAAACGTTCTGCATCGGCAGCGAGCCGTCCTGGTGCAGGGCCTTGAACACGGCGCCATGGCTGCGCTTGGCCACGCCGACTTCGTCGGCGGCGTAGTAGGCCAGTGCCCAGGCATCCCAGGCGCCGCCGAAGGCTGCCGGTACCGGAGTGAAGCGCACATCGGCCGGCAGCTTGGCTGCCCAGGCTTCCAGCTGCGGTTCGAAACGGGCGCAGTGCGGGCAGGTGTAGCCGAAGACCTCGACCACCTCGATCTTGCCGGCCAGCGGCTGGAACGGGCCCGGCTGGGCGATGCGCTCGTAGTCCTTGCCTTCAACCAGCGGGGCATTGGCGGGGGTGGCGGCGCAGGCTACCAGCGGCAGCAGCACCAGCACAGACAACAGCAGGCGGGAAATCAACCTCATCGACACGCATCTCCGTTGAAAAAAGCAACGCCGGCGCGGTCGCCGGCGTGAAGGAAACATACCGCAGCCGCGGGCCGGCGTGGCGACCCGGGCCGACCAGTGGTGGTCAGGGGGCGGCAGCCGGTTGTGCCGGCGCGGTGGCAACGGCCACGTCGTCGGCCTTGTTGTGCAGGCCCTGCAGGTAGCTCGACAGCGCCTGCACCTCCTGCTCGCTCAGCTTCTGCGCAACCGCAGCCATGATCTGGAAGTGCGCCTTGTCGGTCTCGTTGGTCTGGCCGGCCTGGTATTCCTGCAGGCGGCGCGCGACATAGCTGGCATGCTGGCCACCGATGTGCGGATAGGCCGGCCCCGGATTACCGGCGCCACTGGGGCCGTGGCAGGCCATGCAGGCCGGCAGGCCACGCTTGGCATCGCCGCCACGGTACAGCTGCTGGCCGATCTCGTAGAACTTCATGCCCTTGTAGGGGCCGTCGGTGACCGCCGTGTCATCGGCGATGCCGGCAGTGGCCTTCTGCGTGGCGAAGAACGCGCCGATGTCGCGCATGTCCTGCGGGGTGAGGTTCTGCACGAACGGCACCATCGCCACCGCCGCGCCGGAGCTGCGCTGCCCATTGGCGATCAGGGCCATCTGCTGGGCGACGTAGCGTTCGCTCTGGCCGGCGATGGACGGGTACATCTCCACCGTGGAGTTGCCGTCGGCGCCATGGCAGGCCGCGCAGGCCGAGGCCTTGGTCTGGCCGGCCTTGGCATCGCCCCAGTGGGTCTTGCTGAAATCGACCTCCAGCGAGGCGGTGTTGATCGGCCCGTTGTCGGGCAGCGGGGTCAACGTGGTCTGCGCGAACGCAGCAGCGGCAACAACTATGGCAGTGGCAAGGGCGGATACGGCAAGAACGCGAGCGTGGCGCATGCTAAAGCTCCGTATGGACCGGGCCGGGCGGCAGCCACGGCATCGTCCGGATTATCAACGCCGTTTCCGCGCACGGTCAACGCAGCAGTGCAGCATTTTCCCGGCGGAGGGCCCGGGGCCGGGCGCGCGGTGCCACAACATGCGATCCTATGCACATGTCATTGCTCATCGAACGCGCTCAATACCACCTCTCTGCCCACAACATGGGGCAGCTGCCGCCCGATGAGGGGGCCGAAGTGGCCTTTGCGGGCCGCTCCAACGCCGGCAAGTCCAGTGCTCTCAACGCATTGACCCGCCAGAACAGCCTGGCCCGGGTCTCCAAGACCCCCGGCCGCACCCAGCAGCTGGTGTTCTTCCAGGTGACCCCGGAAGCCCATCTGGTCGATCTGCCCGGTTACGGCTACGCCAAGGTGCCGCTGGACCTGCAGGCGCACTGGCAGGCCTTCATCGACCGCTACTTCCGCACCCGCAATGCGCTGAGGGGCCTGGTGGTGGTGATGGATATCCGCCACCCGCTGAAGGACTACGACCGGCAGATGCTGGCCTATGCCGTGCAGCGTGGCCTGCCGGCGCATGCGTTGCTGACCAAGGCCGACAAGCTGAGCCGCAGCCAGCAGATGCAGACCCTGCAGAAGGTGCGCAAGGAACTGCACTCCTCCTTCGGTGATACGGTCAGCGTGCAGGTGTTCTCCGGCGCCGCCCGCACCGGTGTGGACGAAGCCCGCGGCATCATCGGCGGCTGGCTGGGGCTGGAATAAGGCATTTCCGGTCGCCCGGCTGGCAGCCGGGCGCTACCGCTCTGATGCCCGGTAGTGCCGGCCGCTGGCCGGCAACGCCACCAGGCCCGGCGGCACCTCATTTCAACGGCGAATACTCCGCCGGCACCCACGCATAGGCCTTGCCCTCGCCACGCACATGGCCCAGACCGGGGAATGGCAGGTGCGCACCGGCCACCCACCAACCGTTGGCGGTGGCCTGCTGCAGCAGGCCGCGACGGCTGGCGATGGCCGCCTTGCGGTCCGAATCGGCCTCGAAGGCCGCCTCCGGGTGCGCGAACTGCACTGCGTGGAAGTGCAGCACATCACCCCACACCAGTAGCGACTGGCCCTGGCTGTCGAACCGGTAGGAGACATGGCCGGGCGTATGGCCATGGGTGTCCATCGCCACCGCGCCACCGGGCAGGGCATCGCCGGGGCTGAAGGTGCGCAGGTGGCCGCTGGCCTGATAGGGCGCTACCGCGTTGCGCGCCAGCGGGAAGGCAAAGCGCACGCCCTTTGGCGCGCTGGCCTCGCTGGCCGGGTTGAGCCAGTAGTCGGCATCGGCCTTGGACAGCCACACCGTGGCATTCGGGTAGGCCGGCTTGCCCTGCGCGTCGAGCACGCCGCACAGATGGTCCGGATGGGCGTGGGTCAGCAGCACCTCATCCACCTCGGCCGGGTCCACGCCGGAGGCGCGCAGGTTGCCCAGCACCTGGCCCAGGCCGGGGCCGAAGCACTGCGCGGTACCGGTATCGACCAGGGTCAGGTGGTTGCCTTGGCGCACCAGGAAAGCGTTGATCGCGGTCTGCAGGCCCTTCTTGTCTTCGGGCACGTAACGGCCTTCCAGCAGGCGGCTGACCAGCGTCGGCGGCACGTCCACGACTTCCTGCCGGCCCAGCGCGACCACGCCATCGAACAGAGCGGTGACCTGCAGCGCACCGACGCGCTGGTGGTAGACGCCGGGGACCTGCTGGGTGGGGGCAGGCGACGTGGTTTCGGCCAGCGCGGCCAGTGGCAGGGATGACAGGGCCAACAGCAGGGCGCGGTGCAGCGGCAGGGGACGCAGGGTCATGGTGGTTCTCGGTGGACGACGGGCGGTTCCGTTGCCGTATAGCGTGCCGTGGTCGACGTGTGTGCGGCGCTCAAACCACTACGCGGAATGCTCAGGGAAGGGGTGTTGTCTGCAGGGCTGCGCCCTGCACCCGTAGAGGCAACAGCAACGGCCGAAGCAACAGCAACAGCGGGTTATCCGTGGGATGGCGGGGTGGGTCCGGTTGCGGGGGGCGCTGCAAGTCCCCCTCCGGGGCCCGGCCCAGCCGCTGGCGGCTGTGCGTTCGGGCGCTTGCGAAGCAGTGCTTCGCAAGCAAAGCGCCCTCACCCATGTAAGCTCGGTCGCCGCTTGCTCGTGTGCGCTGTCCTGCGCACACGGCAAGACCGGGGTTGGGCGTCCTGCCCAACCCGCCCGAGGCATGCCTCGGGCCCATGCGGCTCACGCCCCCGCAACCGGACCCACCCCGCCTTCGACAGTTTTCTGCGATCTGTCGGAACGGCAAACTGCTCTGGTGGGTGTCGACCTTGGTCGACACAGTAGATCCACGCCATGCGTGGATGACTCATTCGATATCTGAGAGAAAAATCGTGTCGACCAAGGTCGACACCTACCAACAGCCGCGCGGAA
This sequence comes from Stenotrophomonas sp. 86156_Sma, assembly GCF_056481625.1. NCBI lineage: Bacteria > Pseudomonadati > Pseudomonadota > Gammaproteobacteria > Lysobacterales > Lysobacteraceae > Stenotrophomonas > Stenotrophomonas sp. 86156_Sma. Next base: position 4,284,518 of record NZ_CM151157.1, on the reverse strand, counting down.
CAAAGCCGCAGTTGCCAACAGCCGAGTGAACCTGTCGAAGGTGGGGCGGTGTGGGTGGGCAGGACCGTTGGCGCCATGGATGGCGCCATCGAGCCCCCATGGATGGGTTTACGGCGTGTCCTGCCCACCCACACCGCCCCGCCTTCCCTCGGATAGCCGCTGTTGCTGTTGCCTCGGCTGTTGCTGTTGCTTCGGCCGTTGCCGTTGCCGTTGCCTCTGCGGGTGCAGGGCGCAGCCCTGCCGAACCCCTTCAAATGTCTGTGGGAGCCAGCCCGTACTGCTCGGCGAAGCGCTTGCTGAAACTCGCCGCAGACCGGTAGCCCGCGCGTGCTGCGACGGTTTTCAATGGCAGGTCCGTGGTGTAGAGCAGCTGCATGCCATGCGCCAGCCTGGCCTCGGTGAGCAGCTGGCGCAGGCTGGTGTCCTCGGCGGCGAGACGACGACGCAGGGTCGCACCGCTCAGCGCGAACTGTTCTTCCACATCACGCGATTGCCAGTCGCGTGCCGGTTCGGCGGCGATGCGGTCGCGGATCTGTTCGCCCAGGCTCGGTGCCTGTGGCAGCAAGAGGTTGCCGTGGCCCTGCCGGCACAGGGTCAATACCAGCGAGGCCAGCGCCAATCGTGCCTCGCTGTAGCGGCCGTCCTGCAGCGATTGCCGCCACTGGCGCAGCACCGGGCCATGGTCGATCAACGGCAGACGTGTCATCGCCTGGCCCGGCGCGGGAAGGTCCTCGCTCCACAGCGTGCGTGCGGCCGCCAGCACTTCGGCACACAGCGGCACGATGGCACTGAGGTAGCGGCCGGTCCCCGGGTCGGGCGTGTTGACCACATCGATCCGGCAGCGCTGGGTCAGCAGCAGGATGTCGCCGGGGATGAATTCCAGCGACTGGTGCGCGGTGCGCACCTGCTTGCGGCCCTCCAGCAGGATCGCGAACTGCGGTTGCGGAATCTCCACCGAGCTGGCGCCATGCTCGCGACGGGCGGTGATGCAGGCATAGCCTTCGGCGCGCTCACAGCCCGCCAGACTGGCCATCTCGGCCAGCAGTGCGGTGGCCGGGGGCAGCATGGCGGTCATGTCACGTGTGCGCCGAGCAGGCGACCGACGCCGGCGGCCGCGGCCATCGCCAACGCGCCCCAGAACATCACCCGGATCGCGCCGCGTACCGGCGGTGCGCCGCCGGCCTGGGCCGCCATCGCGCCGGTCAGGCACAGGCCGAGCAGGGTGCTGGCGGTGGTCATCATCGCGACCTTGTCGACCGGCGCGAGCAGCGCGGTCAGCACCGGCAGTGCCGCACCACAGGTGAAGGCGCCGGCCGAGGCCAGCGCTGCCTGCAGCGGGCGCGCGCGCAGGGTATCGGTGATGCCCAGCTCGTCGCGGGCGTGGGCGCCCAGTGCGTCGTGGGCGGTGAGCTGCTCGGCCACCTGCCGCGCCAGCGCCGGCTCCAGGCCGCGGTGGCGGTAGATCGCGGTCAGCTCTTCCAGCTCGCTGTGCGGATCTTCGTGCAGTTCGCGCTTTTCCATCGCCAGGTCGGCGTCTTCGGTGTCGGCCTGGGTCTGCACGGAGACATACTCTCCAGCAGCCATCGACATCGCGCCGGCCACGGTGCCAGCCACGCCGGTGGCCAGAATGGTCGCTGCGGAGGCGCCGCTGGCGGCCACGCCGACCACCAGGCCGGCCACCGAGACGATGCCATCGTTGGCCCCCAGCACGGCGGCACGCAGCCAGCCGACGCGCTCGGAGCGGTGCAGTTCGGGGTGTCGTGAATGGCGGCTCATGGCCCCGAGTGTACGAGGGTCAAGAGGGCGTCGGTAGGATGCTGAAAACCGTCTCCGTCGCATGACGCAACGGGTCGCCACGCTATAGTGCGCCCTTGCGATGGAAGGCTCCGAGCCCCACATCCCCCGCCACTGTCCAGCGAGCCTTCCCCTTGTCGAGCCCCAGCCACGTCGCCGATACACCCATTACCGACCGCTCGCAGCTGGTGGAGGTGATCGCCTCCGGCGAGAAACCCCGCGCGCAGTGGCGCATCGGCACCGAGCACGAGAAGTTCGGGTTCCGCCTGGATGACCTGCGCCCGCCGACCTTTGAAGGCGAGCGCGGCATCGAAGCGCTGCTCAACGGCCTGGTCCGCTTCGGCTGGGAGCCGGTGCAGGAGAATGGCAACACCATCGCCCTGCTGCGCGATGGTGCCTCGGTGACGCTGGAACCTGCCGGTCAGTTGGAACTGTCCGGAGCGGCGCTGGAGACCATCCACCAGACCTGCGTGGAGACCGGCACCCATCTCAACGAAGTGGCACAGGTGGCCGGTGAGCTGCAGCTCGGCTTCCTCGGCATGGGCTTCCAGCCGAAATGGAAGCGCGATGAAATGCCGTGGATGCCGAAGGGCCGCTACAAGATCATGCGCGCCTACATGCCCAAGGTCGGCTCGCTGGGCCTGGACATGATGACCCGCACCTGCACGGTGCAGGTGAACCTGGATTACGCCACCGAAGCGGACATGGTGAAGAAGTTCCGCGTGTCGCTGGCGCTGCAGCCGATCGCCACCGCGCTGTTCGCCGATTCGCCGTTCACCGAAGGCAAGCCCAACGGCTACCTGAGCTACCGCTCGCACATCTGGACCGACACCGACGCCGACCGCACCGGCATGCTCGACTTCGTGTTCGAGGATGGCTTCGGTTACGAGCGCTATGTCGATTACCTGCTCGACGTGCCGATGTATTTCTCCTACCGCGATGGCATCTACCACGACGCCAGCGGGCAGAGCTTCCGCGATTTCATGCAGGCCAAGCTGCCGGTGCTGCCGGGCGCGCTGCCGACGCTGCGCGACTGGTCGGACCACATGACCACCGCGTTCCCGGAAGTGCGCCTGAAGAAGTATCTGGAAATGCGCGGTGCCGACGGTGGCCCGTGGAGCCGCCTGTGTGCGCTGCCGGCATTCTGGGTGGGCTTGTTGTACGACGACACCGCACTGGATGCGGCCTGGGACCTGGTACGTGATTTCACCCTGGCCGAGCGCCATGCACTGCGCGACGGCGTGCCGAAGCATGCGATGAACCTGCCGTTCCGCACTGGCAGCGTGCGCGACCTGGCCCGTGAAGCGGTGAAGATTTCCGTCGAAGGCCTCAAGCGCCGCGCGGCGCGCAATGCCGACGGCCAGGACGAGAGCAAGTTCCTGGACGTGCTGCAGGAGATCGTCGAGTCCGGCCTGACCCCGGCCGAACGCAAGCTGGCGCTGTTCCATGGCCGCTGGCACGGCGACGTCGATCCGGTGTTCCGCGAGTTCGCGTACTGACACTGTTCCGGCGGGTGCCAACCGGGGCCGGCACCTGCCGTTGCGTCACCACCCGCGCGCTGCGAACAGGCGCGCGTAGATGCCGCGAACCACATCCTGCTTGCTGCGGTTGTAGGCCTGCACGTTGGCATTGCCCTGCAGTGCTGCCTGCTTGGCCTGTGCATAGCGCCTGCGGTCATCTTCATGGCTGCGCAGCCAATCGCGGAACAAGCAGTGGCGGAGGTGCTCGGCGCAACCAGGTGCGAACACGTGCAGGTTCACGCGCGGCACGTCCAGTCGCAGCATGCGGTGCTGGTACCACGAGCGTTCGCGGATGGTAAGCACGTAGCCCAGTGCCTGCAGCGCTGGCAGCCAGGCCGCTTCGTCGGCGGGATCGGCAACCAGCAGGTCGATGTCCAGTACCGGTTTGGCTGGCAGGCCCGGCACCGCGGTGGAGCCGACGTGTTCAATGCCCAGCGCGATGTTGCCGAGTGTCGCCTGAAGCTGCGTGCGCTGCTGCTCGAACTGGTCGGCCCACAGCGTGGACCAAGGCACCACCTGCAGCGCTTCCGGCTGCGGCGCGCCGAGAACCCAGGGATTCTCGTCAGGGTCGCCATCGGCGAAGCTAGTGATTGCGGTGGGATCGAGCGGGATATCGGACATGCCCATCATGGTGCCATGCCCGGCGGTGATGTCAGCCCGGCTTGCCGTCGCGCCGTGGGCTCAGGTAGATCCAGCCCAGCCGCGCCACCCACGGTGCCAAGGCCAGCAACCAGCCGATGGCTGCGGCGAAATGCCACGCATAGGCGTCGGGCATCAGTTCGGCGACGATGCGCATGATCGCCACCGCCTGCAGCGCGACGAACGCAAACCAGGCCACTGCCGGCATCACCAGCGGTCGCCCGGAATGCCCCTGGGTGACACGGGGTGCCTGATTGGGCTCGTTGGGACGCACTTCTTGCCGCTTAAGGAAGCTAACCCGGAACTGGGCGGCGCCGTGGCGCAACACAGTGAGGTCATCCAGTACGCCTGGGTCAGCCTTTCTGCCCAAGCGGATCAAATCCTGCCGGTTGCAGCTAAAGCGTTCGCCATAAGCAGAAAAAGTGAGCTGCTCTAAAAATCGATAAGCTTCGTGAACATGGTTTGGATCAGTAGGGCTGATCAAAAGGTGGGCGTTGACGTAGCCTGACTTGGCGTGCGCTTCCAGCCGAACTTCAACGTTCGGAAAGACGAGGGGATATTGGCGAGCGTTCCCTGAGCCTTTGCGGCAATGACAGACTCGTTGGTGTCCAGCAAGTAGTAATTTGTAATGCCCAGGGCGTCAATAGCGGAGGGGGGGCTCCAATGCATTCAAGTAGCCATCCCACGATCCTGAGCCGAACTGATCGTTGAGGAGCCCGGCATGTGGACATGCGGTCCCACCTACGCCACTCCGAACCTCGTTCCATCCCTCTTCCCCTGCTTGGCCAGTCCGGGCCCCTGAGGGGATCATCGCCGTCGCTCGGTGCCCAAGGCACCAGGTGGCCGACCCACGCGGCCCGAGCGCGGTTAGTGCGGCTCGATCTGTGCCAGCTGCGCTTCCCACGGCACCTCCCGCTTCATCTCGGCAAGGAATAGCTCGCGCCGGGGTTGCTTGCGCTTGCCCAGTCCCTCGGCATCACCAAAGGTCAACTGTATGGACGGCTCCTCAACGTGTGCCATCATTGTCTCGAGAGCTGCAGGCCAACGGCAGACGGCCTGCACTACCGCAGTAGTTGTTCAGAGCATCCTTAGATTGGAGATTGAATTCGCCGATGATACTTGGCGAATCTAGTTACGGATGTGAGATGCGGTCAAGCTGGGATTTCCCTTGGAAATGCATATTCATAACACCACAATAAAGCTACGAATGCATGCGGGTTTAGTCAAAGGTGATGCTGCCCATCATTGCATGAGTGGACCGCAGTAATCAGTTGCCCTCGACGGATCTTTGCGAAGAAACACCTGCCACACTGATGCTCCCAGTTAGTGAATAGAGTGGCTCCAAAAGCCATTCGTACAATTTTCGCCTCTCACCGAGAATGTCGGCTTCAAGTTTCATGCCTGGCCTGAGGGGCTCGGATCTGCCATATGCTAGGACGGCTTGCTGGTCCAGTGCTACGAGAACGCGATAAACAGAGTCAGTGGAATCCGTGCTGGTACTTCCTGAAATCAAAGCACTGCGAGATACACGGAGTATCGTTCCCTCGTGTGTACCGAACTTCTGGTATGGATATGCCTGGTAGCGGAGTAGTACGCGGTCGCCAGCCTTAATGAAGCCTATGGCTGAGCTAGGTGCCAAAAGTTGCGCCCTCAGGAGCGACCCGTCCGGAACAATGCTGAGGACGGGCTGGCCAGCCTCGACGGCCTGACCAGGCTCCACCATCCGGTTTGCAATGACTCCCGACACCGGCGCACGCAGCATTATTGCGCCATCTGTCTCCATTCTGATTCGCTCCTGCTCGAGCGCCGCAGTATCACGGGCAAATGCAGCGATACCTGCTTCGCGCTGTCGAGGGATCTCGGCTATGCGCTGATCAAGCTCAGCCAAGCTACGGCGTAGCGTTGTGGCCTGTCGCTGAAGCAATTGTCTGGCATTCACCATCTCCAACAATGATTGCTCCTGCTGATTTACTTGTACAAGACTCACATAGCGTTGATCGGCGACCCGTTGGTAGCGCTGCAAGGTTTCACGCCCCAGGCGGACCTGATCGCCCCGCGTCCTTATCTCCAGCTCGATCTGGGAAATTTCTTGAAGCAAAGTATTTCTCTGCTCGGTGATTCCCACTAACTGCGTCGCCATCTGACGGTTTTGGGAGTCAATCAATCGGGCGGAGCTGGCTATTCGACTCTGCTGAGCATTCAGTAGCGCCTGCGAGGCATCATCCCCGCTCCCGGTTATGCGAGGGACATTAACTAGGACTAGACCATCGCCCCTGTTTGCGTGATCGCCTTCCTCCGTCGCCAGACTGGCTATGACCCCGGCTGACGGAGCCATTACCGTGGACAATCCCAGATCGGGAACGAGCTCTCCAGACACGCGGGATCGACGGGTGTACTCACCCATCACCAGATAGCAAACAAGTGCGGAGGCTGATAGTAGACAGAATGCAGCGAGCAGCCATGCGCGGACCGGCTGCACCAATGAGATGCTACCCAGTTGGTTGCCGCGCTTGGCATCAACGGCTTCCTGGCGGAAGAGTAGTGTCATGAAAGAACTTCTTGGGCGAATGCGCTATGCTGCTGTGTAGCGAGCTCGTTGATAACCTTGCCGTCGCGAAGCAGAATTACTCGGTCCGCGCTGGCGATGGTTTCCGGGCGGTGAGCGATAATGACTCTTGTTAAGTCCATGGAGTTGATGGCCTCGCTGACCGCTCGCTCATTTTCGACGTCAAGATGGCTTGTTGCTTCGTCCAAAAATAGAATTCCAGGCTTCCGATACAAAGCGCGTGCAAGTACGATCCGTTGTTTTTGCCCGCCAGAAAGTGAGGTCCCCATGTCTCCTATGAGGCTTTCATACGCCATGGGCATCGCCATGATGTCGTCATGAACTGCGGCCAGTTTTGCAGCCTCCTGGATCCATGAATCGTCAGCAATCTCGTCTTCAAATGAGATGTTCTCTCGAATGGTTCCGGCAAATAGCTGATCATCCTGCATTACAGCGCCCACCAGTCTCTTGTAATCGTCCGATGCTAGGTTCCGCAGCGGCACGCCGCCAACTACGACCTCACCCTCGTTTGGTTGAAGAAGACCGAGCAGGATTTTCAGAAGGGTTGTCTTTCCACACCCGGAGGCTCCCACGATAGCAACTGACTCCCCTTCACCAATGGAGAAGCTGCAGTTTCGTATCACCCATTGCTCGGATTCCGAGTAGCGGAATCCGAGGTCTTTGACATCGATTCTAAGAGGAGCCGATGGATCCAGCCGTCGGCCCCTGCTGGTAGGTTCCGGCTCCGTTTCAGCTAAAACAATTTCCGATAGGCGCTCGCCGTGCAGCCTAAGCATGCGGAACTCGATCCATTTGTCTACGAGTGATCCGACTCTTTGGGAAAATTGTTCCTTATATGCAAGATAAGCGATCAGCATCCCAACCGAAAAGACACTTTGCATTGCCAAAGTGGCACCTATCCAGATTACGACAATGCGCTCAATTCCAAAGATCAGTTGGCCGGAACCATTGAACGTCAGTGCAAAGGTGGAGAGCTTGACGTCTTGATTGACGGTGTCGTTGATCAGGTTGAGGTAGCGTGATCTTCTAGTTGACTCCCGTCCTGCAACCTTAATTGACTGGATGCCCCTAATGGATTCAAGCAGGTGAGATTGCTGGCGCGCGGAGGCAATAAGCTGCTGCTCGGTCCCCAGCTTCAAGGCGTTGAAAGAAAGCATGCGGGCGACGGCATACACACTGATTGAGGCTAGTGAAATCATAGCGAGCTTCCAGCTGTACAGGATCATCATCATTACGGTCGCGATCGCCATCATCCCATCGATGATCGCTTCAACGAAGCTGGTTGTAATGATCCTCTGGATTGCCTGGACGCTGCCCATCCGCGAAACTATATCGCCAAGATGTCGCTTCTCGAAAAAATCCAGACGTAGTTTGATCAAGTGGCTAAATACGTTTGCCGACCATTGTGAGCCCAGACGGCTGGACAAATAGATGACCGACCTGCCGCGGATCTGACCGATACCAACTTGAATGAGAAGCGCCAAGCCGAAGCCAGCGGCCAGTACAGAGAGAAGGTTGTGATCGGATGCAACGAGTGCCTGGTCGACCACCCATTGCATAAAGAATGGAGCCGAAAGCACGAAGATCTGCAGAGAAAGAGAGAGGACGATCAGCAGGGCCAACGATCTGCCAAGGCCTCTAATTCTTCCGGTAAGCCAAGGTAACGGCGTTGGTTCCGGGCGACGGATTCGGCGGAAATCGCCCCCAGGCTGTAGCTCAAGGGAAACCCCGGTGAAGTGCTTCGAGAACTCGCTCATTGCGAGCTTGCGCGTTCCCAATGCCGGATCCACGACGGTGACCGTGTTCCGCTCAACTTTGCGTACCACCACGAAGTGATTGAGATCCCAGTGAGCTATGCAGGGAAGTTTCAGTTGATCCAGCTCGTCAAGCTCCAACCGGAGCGCACGCGACTGTAGGCCAAGCTTGCCTGCGACAGCGATTAACTGAGGGAGAGAGGTGCCTTTAAGTGAAAATGAGTGCCGGCGACGAATCTCGCGCAGGCCGATGGCATTACCATGATGCGAGGCGATCATCGCCAAGCAAGCGATTCCGCACTCAGCCGCTTCAGATTGGAGAACGACATCCATGTAGCTTGATCCAGGTTTCGATGAAACGGGTGAATCGATTCGTGCAGAATGCACTGTTTGAGGTGGCCTGTGGCGATATGCCGAACGGCTCTCTGGTACCGCGAGTGCCAGTAGAACTCGGCTCCAATGCGGACACGTCTTGGCGTCAATATTTGGCTTTATCTGAGGCGATCAGAGATGGAATCAATTCAAGAAAATTGTATTCACTCTTCAAGAGCCAGTCCCGTAACGCCAAAGGACTCAAGCTCGGCCTTGCTCCAAGACCACATGACAATCTCTCCGGCGTCAATTCGCGCCTGCACTTTGGCCGGTGGTTCCGTGAGCATCCGCAAGTCGAGGTTGCGCTCCTGATAAAACTCAGTCATTTCCAGGTTTTGGCGATTCAGGCTGGAGACTGCGGAGGCGGAAAGGTTCATTCTCTTGATCTGCTGCTCGGAAACAGGGCCGCCATGGAAAAGCAGATGGCTTTGCCTCAACAGGAGCTTCTGTCTCCCTGCCATGAATACGAACTGCGCGCAGGAGGAAGCACACATCCCGCCAACAGCCACGCTGGCATGGAGCTCTTCAATTTTCTTCGCAATCCGTATGGCTGGACGAAGCTCGCCACCTTGGCTTTCAATTAAAACAAGATCGATGGAGAGTCCAATGCTCTCGGCATTCTTCACTCGCGTCATAAACTGGTCTGCTAGGTCGTAGTCGATATATCCCTTTACGCATAGAGCGTTACTCCCTTGGACATAGACCACCCCCTTTTTCAAGACTTGGCATGAGTTCCAAGCTGATGACGCTGACGATATATTGATTTCGGAAACTGGTTCAGCTGTAGCCTGCTTAGGGCAGGTCGACAGGATGATTCCAGACAGAACCAGAGGGCAGAAATAGCGGTTGATCACCACTTTCACTCCTGTTCGCTTCGTTCAGGGGACCTCACAGGAGGTCCCCTGGTTCCATCAATTACATGTGGCGGTAGTGGTGCCGCCCGAGGTCGTGGTTGACATCGTCGTGCCCTCCGGGCAGGAGCAGACGACAGCGACCTGCTGGCTGGAGACGCCGTTGGAGCCGGTAATGTTGGCGGTAACTACCACGCAATTTGGTGCCTGTGCAGCGCCGCTGATGAATTCCATTTCACTTGATTTGATCGTGCGCATGTCGATTCCGTTTGTTTGTGTTTGTTGATAGATATGTATGCCCGCAAGAAAAGGCACCTTATTGGCAGGCTCTTCCCCGCGTAGATGAAAGCCCCAGTGACAACTAGGAATGGCTACGACTATCAGGAATGCAGGTCACGGTAACTCCACCGCCTGAGTCGCCTGTCGGCCCAAACACAACCACCATCGGAGTGGTTCCCGCGGGACAGGTGAGAGTGGTGGTGTTCCCTGAAGTAGAGGTCGATGGCGCTTGTTGACCACCAGCAACGTGCTTCAGCATTGCTGTTCCGAGTTCGAACATTTAAAACTCCTTCTTTAATTTGGCGCAGTCCTAGCGCCGAGGCTCGGGCTGGAACCCGAAAAGCAATTTGTAAACGAGGGTTCGCGCCGGCAGGCAACGCGTCCCCGGTACACGGAATTGGTGATAATAGGCCGCGCAGCGGGCTTGGTCGCTAGTGGCTGTGCGTGGCTGAGGAGTCCGCGGATGACTGCGTCCGAGTGACCAGTGATTCTTCCTTAAGTCCGCGATTTTCTAAATTTACGCATGTCAATTAGCTTTAGTCACATTCCTTATGCCTGTTCTGCACACTACTTTCACTTTTTGCAATTTGCAACAGCTGTTTGTTACCAGGATCTACCGACTCAGGGATGCTCTGAACAACTACGCGGTAGTGCTGGCCGTCTGCCGCTGGCCGGCAGCTTGAGAGACAATGCGAACGTTACTCTGGCGATCGCGGCCACTGCTGCTCCTGAGTCGCTAGGACTAACTGGATGCTTCGTCCGCATTCCAGGGCCGTCCTCCTCCTCCGTCCCTTCAAGAGGTCTGCTCGTTTGCTAAGAATCGGCGAGTTTGGACCGGCATCAGGACGCTGCTCTCTGCCATTGGTCGATGGCTAGGGCCAGTGAGCGGTGACGCCCGCCCTATCCGTGGGCTCTTACAACCAAAGGTTTTCAGCCCTTGCGCAACCATAGGTTGAGTAAAAGTGCAGCACTATAGCTGCCCGTTTAATCGCCACCAGCAGGCTGCCGAACAGGCCCACGGCGAGGGCATGCAGCGGCGCGCGGCCGAGCAGTTGCGGATGGCCCAGCATCTGGCCGATGTCCTGCAGCAGATACAACGCGAAGCTGATCGGCAGCCACGCCAGTGCCAGGAACAGGGCCGCGAGCAGGCCCGGCATCGGCCCGCGTGGCCACCAGTGCCATAGCGCCTGCAGCGACAACATCAGCAGCGGCGCATCGGCCAGCCACAGCAGGTGGTCGACCTGCAACGCGCTCAACAGCAGGCGCAGCATCAGCAGCGCCCACATCGCAGCCAACCAGCGCAGCGGGCGCCACGCCACATAGCCATCCACCACGTTGTTGGCGAAGAACGGGATCATCCGGTGCGCGACGGTGAGGTAGACCGGTAGCAGCAGGCCGAAGGTGCCGAGTGCCACCGTGACTGGCATCAGCGTGGCGTGGCCGCGCCCCACCGCCATGAACAGCAGCAGCCCCAGCCAGCCCAGCAGCAGTGCGGCATAGCAGGCGCGCGCATGCCAGTTGCGGTTGGGACCGGCGGCCTTGAGCACGCGTCCCAGCACGATCAGTCCGGCGCTCCAGCCGGCCAGTGCCAGCAGCAGGCCGGGCCACAGCCCGGGTGTCCACCCGCAGGCGGCGGCAATCAGCAACGCCTGCCCACCAAACAGGCCGATGCCGACCGGCGCATAACGGCTGCGTGGCAGCTCCGGCTGTGCCATCCAGTGCGGGAACACGGTGAGCAGGAAGCCGAAGATGAAACTGGGCAGTACCAGGTACTGCATCAGCAGCGCGTGCAGCCAGGCCGCAGGTAGGGGCGGCGGTTGTGGTGCCCACAGCCCGCGCAGCGCGCCCAGCCACAACGCCCACCATAGCATCGCCAGCAGCAGGTTGCTGGCGCCGATGAAGAACAGCAGCCGGTGCGGCGCGCGCATCAGCATCGCAGGGGAGGGCAGGCGGGCCATGCAGCGAGTCTGCGCCCGGCTGGTGGCCGGGTCCTTGATCTTCGTCATGCCCAAGGAGGGAGGCAACCGCTTCGCTCGCCGGGCATGGCCCGGCGGACGGGCCGTGCAACGCAAACAAGAAACCCCGGCAGTGCCGGGGTTCTTCGTTCACAGTCGCCGATCGATCAGGCGGCGTTCTTCATCGTCGCCATGTCGATCACGAAGCGGTAGCGCACATCGTTCTTCGCCATGCGCTCCCAGGCTTCGTTGACGTTCTTGATGTCGATCATCTCGACATCGCTGACGATGCCGTGCTCGGCGCAGAAATCCATCATTTCCTGGGTTTCGGCCATGCCGCCGATCGCCGAGCCGGTCAGGTGCTTGCGGCCGAAGATCACGCTGCCGCCGGTCAGCGGCGGATCCAGTTCGGTCAGCACGCCGACCAGGCACATGGTGGCCTCGCGCTTGAGCAGGCCCATGTACGGGTTGGTGTCATGGCCAACCGGAATGGTGTTGAGCAGGAAGTCGAAGCTGCCGGCGTGCGCCTTCATCTGCGCGGCATCGCGCGAGACCAGCACTTCATCGGCGCCCAGGCGCTTGGCATCGGCACCCTTTTCCGGCGTGGTGGTGATCATCACCACGTGCGCGCCGAGGGCCTTGGCGAACTTCACGCCCATGTGGCCGAGGCCACCGAGGCCGATCACGCCGACCTTCTGGCCCGGGCCGACCTTCCAGTGGCGCAGCGGCGACCAGGTGGTGATGCCGGCGCACAGCAGCGGCGCGGCGGCCTTCAGGTCCAGCGTTTCGGACACCTTCACCACGAAGCGCTGTTCGACCACCACGTGGTCGGAATAGCCGCCGTAGGTCGGCGCGCCGCTTTCGCGTTCACGGCCGTTGTAGGTCCAGGTCGCGCCTTCGGCGCAGTACTGCTCCAGGTCGTGCTCGCAGGCGTCGCAGTGGCGGCACGAGTCGACCATGCAGCCCACGCCGGCGTGGTCGCCCACCTTGAAGCGGGTGACGTTGCTGCCGACCTCGGTGACGCGGCCAATGATCTCGTGGCCCGGCACCATCGGGTAGATCGAGCCACCCCAGTCGTCGCGGGCCTGGTGCAGGTCCGAATGGCAGATGCCGCTGTAGAGGATCTCGATACGTACATCGTCCGGGCCGACCGCGCGGCGTTCGAACTCGTAGGGGATCAGCGGGTCGGTATGTGAATGGGCGGCGTAACCACGGGCGAGGGACATGGGGAATCCTTGGCAGGGTTTGTCGAAAGGCGCTTTACAATACGCCCCGTACCCAGCGGCAAAAAGCCCGGATATCGGCATGATTCATCAAGTGAAACTGCACAATCATGGCCACTGACAATCTCTCCCACCTGGCTGCGTTCGCCGCAGTCGCCCGCCACCGCAGCTTCCGCCGTGCCGGCGCCGAGCTGGCGCTGTCGACCTCGGCGGTGAGCTATGCGATCCGCGCGCTTGAAGAACGGTTGGGGGTGGGCCTGTTTCATCGCACCACCCGCAGCGTGGCCCTGACCGAGGCCGGGCAGCGCCTGCTGGAGCGCCTGCAGCCGGCCTTGGGGCAGGTGCACGATGCGTTGGAGGAGATGAACCAGTTCCGCGCCGCACCGGCCGGCCTGCTGCGCATCAACGCCACCCGTGCGGCGGTGGCGACACAGCTGGGACCACGGCTGGCGCGCTTCCTGCACGCCCATCCCGACGTGCGGGTGGAGCTGACCGAGAACGACGGCCTGGTCGACATCGTCGCCGAGGGCTACGACGCCGGCGTGCGCCTGCACGAGTTCGTGCCCGAGGACATGGTGGCAGTGCCGATGGGGCCACCACTGCGCGGGCTGATTGTCGGCTCGCCGGAGTATCTGCGGCGGCATCCCGCGCCACAGCATCCGCGCGATCTCGCTGCGCACGAATGCATCCGCTTCCGCTTCGCCAGCGGGCACCTGTACAAGTGGCAGTTCGAGCGCGGTGGGCAGGCGCTGGAGATCGACGTGCCCGGACGGCTGACGCTGGGCGAGCAGGGCACCGTGGTCGGCGCGGTACTCGATGGCATCGGCCTGGCCTACGTGCTGGAAGACACCGCGCGGCCCTACATCGAATCGGGGCAGATGGTGGCGGTGCTGGAAGACTGGAGCGAGCCGTTCGCCGGCTTCGCGCTGTACTACCCGAAGCAGCGGCAGATGCCCGGTGCGCTGCGTGCGTTCGTGGATATGCTGCGCGAGTGAATCGCGGTGGATGGCGCAGTGCCGTCCAATGACCGGCTCCAACGAGAGCTTTCCGGGTAGATCCACGCCATGCGTGGATGGCGTTCACCCGCTAGAGTGAGTCTTCTCAACAAAAGGACGTCATTGAGCATGCTCGCCGATCTCGAACAGGCTTCCGGCCAGACCTTCCCGCCGTTGTTCCGCCAGCTGGTGGAAGGCAACCGTTTCAGCTGGGGCGAGCAGGGCCCGAACTGGTACCGCACGGTGTTCCCGCAGGTGCAGCCGCAGCCGCCGGTACTGCTGTATGCCAACGACTATGAACCGATCGAGCCAAGCGAACTGCGCGCAGCGTGGGAAGATCTGACTGCCGAAGATCATTACAACCCGCTGCGCGATGACCTGAAACTGCTGCCGTTCGCGCGCACCGGCGCGGGTGATCATTACTGTTTCTGGACCAATGCACCGGGTTCCAGCGAGTCGCCGGTGCTGCTGGTCTGGCATGACGATGATCGCGCCGATCTGCTGGCCGCGAACTTCCAGGACTTCCTGTTCCGCAAGATGGCCGAAGCGGTGGTGGAGCTGGAGGAAGAGGATTCGCTGCTTTCGGAGGGCGATATCGGAACCAATCTGCAGGCTTGGCTCGGTACCCATCGTGGCTGGCTGCGAGGGGACCAGGTAGCGGCGCTGGAGGCGTTGTATGCACGCGTGGATGACATCACTGCGGGTGAGATCAGTGACGAGGACGTGCAGCCGCTGCTGCAGCTGATCGCGTTCGACGGTATCGACAGCGAAATGCCCTACGTGCAGGCGTGACCTGATCCGAAGCGCTGCCTGTAGAACCTCGCCATGCGTGGATGCGGTCTGCTACGGCACCTGCAGTACGGGTGCCAACAATTCCAGGCAATCACGCAGATGCACCTCTACCGGCGCATCCTCGGCCACCACACCGATCACGCGTTCGCGCAGCGGCTCGGCCACGGCCATCGCCAGGATCAGCCGCGCCATGCACGCGGCATCTCCCTCGCGCAGCAGCCCGCGCTGCTGCTGACGCGCCAGCCAGTCGGCCAGCAGCGCACGGCCGCGTTCGATGCCATTGTCCAGATAGGCCTGCAGCAGCGCGTCCTTGCCGGGAAAGTCGGTGGCCAGCAGGCGGAATACCTGCACTGCCTGCGCCGACAGTGCCTGCGCGCACACCGCGTGCAGGATGGCCTGCAGCAACGGCATCACCTCATCGGCGTCGTGCGCATCGCGCTGCAACTGCGGCGCGAAGCCGTCGGTCCACTCGCGCACGGCCAACCCGACCAGTTCTTCGCGGTTGCTGGCGTGGCGGTACACGGTCTTCTTCGCTACCCCGGCGTGCGCCGCCACCGCTTCGATGGTGGTGGCCTCGTAACCCTGTGCCAGCAGCAGCTCCAGCGTGGCCTGCAGCACCGCGTGGCGGACTTCGGCTTCCGGCCGCGCAGGGCGGCCGCGGCGGCGGATTGGTGAGGGTGGCTCGGGCAGGGTGGTGCTGTTCATTGCGCCCATCTTACCGCATTCGGATAATTGCGAAACGAAGAGCGTTTCCGTATTGTCAGGTCTCCCGACATGCAGGAGACCCCGATGGATACCGCTGTGAACGCCCGCGCCTGGCTGGACCACCACGATCTGCTCGACCCCGCACCGATGCGCTTGGAAACCGGCATCCAGCGCCGCGAAGATGGCACCCTGCTGGTGGCGGTGCGTACCGATCTGCACGGTTGCAAGGGCCGCATGCTGGACTGGTGGTTCACCTTCTTCGAGACCACACAGCACATCCGCTGGTGGCATCCGGTCGATCATGTCGAGCATCGCGGCTGGGACGCGGCCTGGCAGCGCGGACGCAGCTACCACGGTGCCAGCATCCACGCGGTGGAATCGCTGGCCGACATCCCGCCGGTGGCGGCGCGTTTGAAGTTCCATGACCCGCGCACGTTGCTGGTGCCCGAGCGCCTGCAGGTGGCACAGGATGCAGGCGATGTATCGGCAGTGATCGCCGCGCGCATCGGCTTCGGAGATCACGTACGCCTGGATGCAAACGGTGATCCCTGCGACGGGCAGATGCTGCATGTCGCGCGCGATACGCCGTTTGGCTGTGTGCTGCGCAGCCGCTTCGTGCTCGGCCTGGACAGCACCGATCCGCAGCGCGATGCCGGCGATGCGGTCGGCCTGGGCCTGCTCAAGCACTGCTACACGGAGTTCAGTTTCCTCTCGCGCCTGCTGCCGTCGCTGTACTACGGTGAGCGCGCCAACGGTGAAGCAGTGCCGTTGCCGTGGTGAACGGCGCGCCGGTCATTCGACCAGCGCGTTGTAGCCTTCGCCGCTGAACTGGATCAGGCAGAAGCCATGCCCGAACGGATCGGCCAGCACGGCGATGCGCCCCCAGCGGCGCTCGCGCACGGACTGCTCAAGCGTCGCCCCGGCCGCAACCGCACGGACCAGTGCGGCTTCGATGTCATCCACCACCCAGTCCAGGTGCAGCGGCGTCCAATGGCGCTCGTAGTCGCGCACGTCGCCGTCTTCGGTGGCGGCGCTGCCGGCCTCGTTCTGCAGCAGATACAGCGGCGTTGGCCCACCGAGCAGCTCCACGGCGCCTGGGCCTAGATGGCGCCCGATGCGCAGGCCGAAGACTCGGATGTAGAAGTCCTCGGCAGCGGCAAGATCGGGGACATCGAGGTTGACGATGAACGATGCGGTGGGCGTATCCATGGCCAGATCCGGTGGATGCGGGTGGGCAGTGTACGCCCGCATCCACGCATCGCGTGGCTCTACTGCGCGCGCGGGTAGTCGAGGTAGCCTGCCTCGCCGCCACCGTAATAGGTATTGCGGTCGGGCGTGGCCAGCGCGACGTTGTGCTGCAGGCGTTCGACCAGATCCGGGTTGGCGATGAACGGCTGGCCGAATGCGGCCAGGTCGATGGTGCCGGCCTCGACCAGCTGCAGGGCGCGTTCGCGGGTCATGCCACCGGCCAGGATCAACGTGCCACCGTAGACCTGCTTGAACTGCTGCAGGAACGCCTCGCCCAGCACCGACTGCCCCGCCTGCAGGTTGTCGTTGAGATGCACATAGGCCAGCCCGCGCTTGCCCAGTTCCTCGGCCAGGTACAGATAGGTGGCTTCGTTGTCGGGGTAGAACGGCATGTCGAAGGTGAGGTTGTTCGGTGCCAGGCGTACGCCGATTCGGTGCGCGCCGATGCGCTGGGCCATCGCATCCACCGTCTCCAGGATCAATCGCGCGCGGTTCGGCAGCGAGCCGCCGTAGCGGTCCTCGCGTTCGTTGATGAGCGGGTTGAGGAACTGCTCGAACAGGTAGCCGTTGGCGGCATGCAGTTCGATGCCGTCGAAGCCGGCGGCAATGGCGTTGTCCGCCCCGCGTACGAAGTCGTCAATGATGCCGGGGATCTCCGCAGTCTCCAGTGCACGTGCCGGGGTGGGATCGGCGTGGCCGCGGCTGCCGTCGTCCAGGTACACGAACGAGGTGTTCTTCGGTGCGCTGGCCACCGGGCGGGTGCCGGCGCTGACCGGTTGCCCACCCCCGGGCTGCAGCGAGGAATGCGACATGCGGCCGACGTGCCAGAGCTGGGCGAAGATCGTGCCCTGCGCGGCATGCACCGCCTCGGTGACGAGCTTCCACCCGGCCACCTGTTCGGCCGACCAGATGCCCGGCACATCGATGTAGCCCTGGCCCTGCAGCGAGACCGGCGTGCCTTCGCTGATGATCAGGCCGGCGCTGGCGCGCTGCCGGTAGTACTGCGCGGTGAGCTCATTGGCGACCGAGCCGGGGTTGCGGGCACGTGTCATCGGGGCCATCGCGATGCGGTTGCGCAGGGCGGTTCCTGACAGGTCGAACGGGCGGAACAGGGCGGCGGTCATGTCGGTCATCTCGGTGCGGGGAAGAGCGCCAGCGGCGCGATGCACACAGGATGGAGTTGACATGCGGGCGCATAAAGCGCTTCGATCTCCCTTGGTGGGGGACTATTTGTCCCCAATGGGGTGCGAACGATGCTGCCGCTGGAATCCTTGAATGGCCTGGTCACGTTCGTCACGACCGCACGCTCGGGCAGCTTCACCGAGGCGGCAGACGCGCTGGGCATCTCGCGCTCGGCGGTGGGCAAGGCCATCGCCCGTCTGGAAGCGCGGCTGGGGGTGCGCCTGTTCCATCGCACTACGCGGCGCATCGCACTGACCACTGATGGCGAGGCGTACTACGCCTCCTGTGCGGCGGCGCTGGAAGAAATCTCCGCGGCCGAGGCCTGTCTGGGTTCGGCGGGCCTGCCCAGCGGGCGGCTGCGCATCGACATGCCGTCCTCGTTCGGGCGGCTGGTGGTGCTGCCGGTGCTGCTGCGGTTGTGCCGCCAGTATCCGGACCTGCAGTTGACGATGACCTTCACCGATCACTTCGTCGATCCGGTCGAAGAGGGCATCGACCTGCTGATCCGTTTCGGTGGGTTGCACCAGGCCGAGCACCTGGTCGCGCGCCGGCTGGGGCGCCAGCGCCTGGTCACCTGCGCATCGCCGGCGTACCTGCAGGCGCATGGCGTGCCGCGCACGGTGCAGGAACTGGCGCAGCACCGCAGCATCGTCGGCTTCCGCCACGGGCAACCGATCTGGTGGCGGATCGGCAGCGAGGAGGACGAGGGAACGTTCATTCCCAGTGCGCCCTATCAACTCAATGATGGCGACGCGGTGATCGAAGCGGCCATCGCCGGCCTCGGCATCTGCCAGATGCCCATTTCACT
Source organism: Stenotrophomonas sp. 86156_Sma (assembly GCF_056481625.1). Classification (NCBI taxonomy): domain Bacteria; kingdom Pseudomonadati; phylum Pseudomonadota; class Gammaproteobacteria; order Lysobacterales; family Lysobacteraceae; genus Stenotrophomonas; species Stenotrophomonas sp. 86156_Sma. Next base: position 4,265,835 of record NZ_CM151157.1, on the reverse strand, counting down.
GGTGCGCCGCCATCTCGATTCCGGCGTGCTGCAATCGGTGCTGGACGAACACATGCAGCGGCACATCGACATCCATGCGCTGTGGCCACCGACGCGTCACCTGCGGCCGAAGGTGCGCTACGTGGTGGATGAGCTGACCCGGTTGGCGGAACAAGGTCTGTTTGATTGAGCGGGGCCCGTACACCGGGCCCCGCCTGTGGAAACGCTGCGCCAGGCCTACTTGAAGTTGTAGCGCAGGCTGGCCATGTAGCGACGGCCCAGTGCATCCAGTACATACGGGAACGGCCCGATGTCGTCGCCTACGTTGATCACCGACAACGTCACGCGCGCGGCGTCGGTGATGCGGTAGGTGACGTTGGCGTCCCAGGTGGTCCAGCTGTCGCGGTAGAAGTACTGACGGCTTTCCGGGGTATCGGTCATCGTGTACTGGGCGCGGCTGGTGTAGTTGGAGGCCACGCCGTAGTTCCAGTTGCCGATGCGATGCTGGGCCGTCCAACGGAACTGGCGCTTGGGCTCGTTGAAGCTGCCCGCCTGTTCGACGAACGGCACGTCCCGGTTCGCGGCCTGGCCACGGTTCTTCGGCATGTAGCCGTAGAAGTCCAGGTCCAGTACGCCGAAGCGCGACAGGTCCCAACGGTAGCCGACTTCGGCGGTCCAGCCACGGAACATCAGCACCGGGCCGTTGCCATACTCGGTCTTGATGCTGGTAGCCACGCCGGTGTTCGGATCACGCGTCACCAGGCTGCAGAAGCGGTTGGCGTTGGGCACGTTGGCGGCGTTGAAGTCGGCAGTGTCGAAGCAACCGGTGATGATGTCGTTGGCGCTCAGCGACGTGATCACGTTGTTGATCTTGATGTCATACCAGTCGGCAGCGACGCGCAGGCCCGGGATCCATTCTGGGGCGAACACGATGCCGGCCGTCCACGACTTCGCCGTTTCGTTCTGCAGGCGGGTGCTGCCGTTGGTCGAACCCAGCGTATTGGTCGGCTGCTGGCGGAAAGTGTTCGGATCGGCACCCGGGTAGGCGGCGAAGAACGCCTGGCAGTTGCGGCGACGCACCGCCGGATTTGAGCCGCCGCTGATGTTGTCCAGCGAGCACACTTCCGGGATGTTGTAGTAGGCCGGCTGCTGGGTGGTGTAGAGCTCGGCGATGGAGGGCGCGCGCAGTGACTGGGTCTTGTTGCCGCGCAGCTGCAGGCCGGCGATCGGTTCGTACTGGATGCCGTAGGTGAACGCATTGAACGCGCCGGCGACGGAGTTGTCGACGCGGCGGAACTTGGCGGTCAGGTCCAGGCGATGCAGGCCCGGGATATCCCAGTCGGGATTGAACAGCGGTGCCAGCACTTCGGCGAACACTTCATTGGTGTGGTACTTGCCTTCCGCCGCCTGGGTCGGCACTGAGCGGCCCTGGCCCAGGCGCTGGTACTCGCTGGGGGTGAAGGAGCCTTCTTCGCGGCGGTGTTCGAAGCCGGCCGCTGCGGACAGCTCGCCGCCGGGAAGATCGAACAGGCCGCCGGATACCGACGCATTGATGACGGTCTGGCGGGTCTGCGCCTTGGCCACGGTCCGGGTGGAGACATAGTCCAGGGCTTCGCGCGACGCCTGGTTCTCGCCGAACAGATTCAGCGGGCGGCAGTTCGCATCGGCCGTGGTGCCCGGGCGGGTGGCATCACAGATGATGCGGCCGCTAGCGTCGGTGGTGACGTTGATCGCATTGATGAAGTTCTGCTGGATCAGGCCAGTGCCGAGGTAGTCGAAGTCACCACGGCCGTGGGTGACGCTGGCTTCCCAGTTGAAGCTGCGCTTTCCGACCTCGAAGAAGCCGTTCAGGCCGAGCACCGCACGGGTCAGGCGGGTCTCGGTGCTGGCGTTGTTCATCGACAGGTCGCGCGAAGATCGCGACAGGCGGAACGAGGTGATGCCGTTGTCGGCGAGGATCTTGCGGGTTTCCGCACTGAGGAACGGATTGCTGGCGCTGAAGGTCAGTGCACCGCTGGCGGTACCGCCGCCGTCCAGGCGCGCATTGCCGAAGGACACCGCGTTGTAGACGTTCTGGTCGAGGGTTTCGCGGGCGGTCGCTTCGTATCGCGAAAGTTCGAAGAAGCCACGCACGTTGTCGGTGAAGTCGAAGCTGCCGGTGGAGAATACCGAGCGTCGTTCGAGGTCGGCGATCAGCGGCACCGTCTCGAACAGGTTCAGGCCGTCACCGCCGGAGGCGTTGCCGCCCGCGTAGCTGGTGCCGGGATTGAACTCGACCAGCTTGCCCTCGTTGTTGAACTGCCACAGTTTGTCTTTGTTCGGGCCGAAGCCAAGGATGTCGCCCAGGCCGTTGCGCGTGTAGCTGCCGGTCGCCGGCATCACCAGGCCACCGAAGGTCATGCTGGCAATGCGCCGGTTGCGGATCCAGACCTGGTCGGGGATACCATCGCGGGGCCCGGTGTTGAACGGAATGCTGCCGTCGATGCGGCCATCATTGGTTGGCCGGCGCAGGGGCTGGGCAGTGGCATTGGCCGCTGTGGGATTGGCCTGCAGGCTGTAGCCCTGGCGGTAGAAATCGCGTTGCAGCGCGTTCACCCCATCGGCATTGTCCAGTTCCGCCGCCACCACGATGTGGCCACGCCCATCAGCGAAGTCGGTACCGAAGATGGCCGACCAGGAGTAGCGCTCGTTGTCGTTCTTGCTGGTCCTGCCGTAGCCCAGTTCGACTTCGGCACCCTCGAACCGGTCGCGCAGGATGATGTTGTTGACGCCGGAGATCGCATCCGAGCCATAGGTGGGGGCACCGCCAACGCTCAGGCTTTCAATGCGTTGCACCATGACGCTGGGAATGGCGTTCATGTCGACCTGGATGCCCGAGCCGCCGCCGGCTCCGAAGATGGTGGGCGGTGTAGAGGTGACGAAGCGGCGTCCATTGACCAGGGTCAGCAGGCGATTGCTGCCCAGCCCGAACTTGCTGGCGAAGTTGACGCCTGCACCGAAGCCGGCCTGGTCGCCGCGCGAACTGACGCCGGCACTGACCCCGGGAATCCGGGTCAGGGCATCGATGAGGTTGGTGTCGCCATAGTTCTCGATCGATTCACGGCTGACCACCGCGGCGGGCTCGAGCGTGTCGAAACCGGCGCGGTAGATGCGCGAGCCGGTGACGGTCATCCGGTCCAGCTGCACGGGGGCCTTGCTGCTGGCGGGCTCGGCCTTCTGTTCCTGCGTGGCGGCCTGCTGCGCCATGGCCGGTGCGGCGGCCACCAGCACCAATGCCGAACCCAGCGCGACAGACAAGCGACTGCGGGCGAACAACGGTCGGTACATGATTTCTCCCTGGTCACGCCAATGTGACTCAGGGGTAAACGCAGGGGCGAATGCGACACCCTACGTCATGAAAAAGTAACAAATGAATCTATTTATTATTCATTCATATTCTGGGCTGATCTGTCTCTGGAGCCTGCCTCGGCGGCACCAGCTGGCTTCACTCGCCCCTGTGTGTATACTATCCCCCAGTATAGTTTCGAGGTGGCCCCGCCATGCCGCACTCCCCCGAAGAGAAGAAGAAGGTCCTGGCCCGCGTGCGCCGCATCCGCGGCCAGTGCGATGCGCTGGACCGCGCGCTGGAAGCCGGTGCCGACTGCGGGCCGGTGCTGCAGCAGATCGCCGCCATCCGTGGCGCGGTCAATGGCCTGATGTCCGAGGTGATGGAGGCCCATCTGCGCGAGGAGTTCGGGCAACCCGCGGCCTCAGACGAACAACGCGCCGAACGCGTGCGCGACATGAGCGCGTTGATCCGCTCGTACCTGAAATAAGCATCGGCGCCATATCGCGCCGATCGTCCTGCCATTCCCTTTCCGCCTGATCCTGGAGAAGCCACCATGAAGTCCCGTGCCGCCGTCGCCTTTGGTCCCGGCCAGCCGCTGCAGATCGTCGAGATCGACGTCGCCCCGCCGAAGAAGGGTGAGGTGCTGGTCAAGATCACCCACACCGGTGTCTGCCACACCGATGCCTTCACCCTGTCCGGCGATGATCCGGAAGGCCTGTTCCCGGTGGTGCTGGGCCATGAAGGCGCCGGCATCGTGGTGGAGGTCGGTGAGGGCGTGACCAGCGTCAAGCCCGGCGACCACGTGATTCCGCTGTACACCGCCGAGTGTGGCGAGTGCCTGTTCTGCAAGAGCGGCAAGACCAACCTGTGCGTGTCGGTGCGTGCCACCCAGGGCAAGGGCGTGATGCCCGACGGCACCAGCCGCTTCAGCTACAACGGCGAGCCGCTGTACCACTACATGGGTTGCTCGACCTTCAGCGAGTACACCGTGGTGGCCGAAGTCTCGCTGGCGAAGATCAATCCGGACGCGAACCCGGAGCACGTCTGCCTGCTCGGTTGTGGCGTCACCACCGGCATCGGCGCGGTGCACAACACCGCCAAGGTGCAGGAGGGCGACAGCGTGGCGGTGTTCGGCCTGGGTGGCATCGGCCTGGCGGTGATCCAGGGTGCGCGCCAGGCCAAGGCCGGCCGCATCATCGCGGTGGACACCAACCCGTCCAAGTTCGAACTGGCGCGCGAATTCGGCGCCACCGACTGCATCAACCCGAAGGACTACGACAAGCCGATCCAGCAGGTCATCGTCGAGATGACCACCTGGGGCGTGGACCACAGCTTCGAGTGCATCGGCAACGTCAACGTGATGCGCGCGGCGCTGGAATGCGCGCACCGTGGCTGGGGCCAGAGCGTGGTGATCGGCGTGGCCGGTTCGGGCCAGGAGATCTCCACCCGTCCGTTCCAGCTGGTGACCGGGCGCAAGTGGATGGGCACTGCCTTCGGCGGCGTGAAGGGCCGCAGCCAGTTGCCGGGCATGGTGGAGGACGCGATGAAGGGCGATATCGAACTGGCACCGTTCGTCACCCACACCATGGACCTGGACAAGATCAACGAAGCCTTCGACCTGATGCACGAAGGCAAGTCGATCCGGTCGGTGGTCCACTACTGAGCCGCGTCATGGGCTGGCTGGATGCCCTGCGCCGGCCGCGTGCGGAAGACCCGCGCGCGGCCCTGGTGGATCCGATCGAGCAGGCGTTGCGTGCGCTGGGTTGGGTAGTGGGGGAGGTGGGGCCACCGCGTGCGGTGACCTCGGCCTTCGGCAGCGACGATGGCATGCCGTTCGAGCAGTGGCTTGCGCAGGTATTCCTGCCGCGCCTTCATGAAGCGCGCGCGGCCGGTCAGTGGCCGCCGCGCAGCGATGTGGCCGTGGCGGCCTGGCGTCGAATCGTTGCTGCGCCTGCTGGCGCAGCTGGATGAACGGATCAACAAAGGCATCCACGCCGCGCGTGGATAAGCCGACCAAGGTCGGCATCTACCAGAAGCACGCGTGCGCTGACGCGCCGCGCAGGAGAGCACCATGGAACGTATTGAACACCGCGCCTGTTTCGGCGGCTGGCAGGACGTCTACCGGCATCATTCCACCACGCTGGGCTGCGACATGCAGTTCGCCGTGTACCTGCCGCCGCAGGCGGAAACGCAGAAACTGCCGGTGCTGTACTGGCTGAGCGGGCTGACCTGCACCGAGCAGAACGTCATCACCAAGGCGGGCGCGCAGCGCTACGCGGCCGAGCATGGCGTGATCATCGTCGCGCCCGATACCAGCCCACGCGGCGATGACGTGGCCGATGCCGAGGGCTATGACCTGGGCAAGGGGGCGGGGTTCTACCTCAATGCCACCCGTGCACCGTGGGCGAAGCACTACCGCATGCACGACTACGTGGCGCAGGAACTGCCGGCACTGATCGAGGCGAATTTCCCGGTCACCGATGCGCGCGGCATCAGCGGCCACTCGATGGGCGGTCACGGTGCGCTGGTGATCGCGCTGCGCAACCCGGGGCGCTACCGCAGCGTGTCGGCGTTCTCGCCGATCGTTGCGCCCAGCCACGTGCCGTGGGGGCAGAAGGCCTTCCACGCCTACCTGGGCGACAACCCGGCGGACTGGGCGCAGTGGGATGCCAGCGAACTGGTCGCGGTGGCCACTGAGCGCCTGCCGTTGCTGGTCGACCAGGGCGAGGCGGATGAATTCCTGCAGACCCAGCTGCAACCGCAGCGCCTGCAGCAGGCCTGTGATGCCGCCGGCCATCCGCTGACCCTGCGCCTGCAGCCGGGCTACGACCACAGCTACTACTTCATCGCCAGTTTCATCGGCGAGCACATCGCCCACCACGCCCGCGCCCTGCACGGCTGACGGCTTTCCGGTAGTGCCGGCCGCTGGCCGGCAACCTGCAGCCCTGTGATTCCCCGGGATTGCCGGCCAGCGGCCGGCACTCCCATGGGGGGCACGCGACGTGTCGTATTGCCGTATTGGATCACGTGGCCGTGGCGCGGGCGGGGCTATCGTGCGTCCATACGGCCTTGCGGATCGGGGGATGCATGCCGGTAGTGCTGGCGCTGCTGTATGTGCTGTGCCACGGCCTGGTCGTGGCCCTGTGGCCGGGTCCGGCCGGTGCGGGTTCCTTCGTGTTCCTCACGGGCGCCCCGTTGCTGGCGGCGGCGGCCTGCTTGCGGCGGGCGCGCCGCGACCGTGCTGCGCTCGGTTGGCGCGCCACCGCCCTGGCGCTGCTGCTCTGGGCGGGTGGCATGGCCGTCAACATGATCGATGCGCTCGGTGCCGGCCGTGCCGATGTCACGCCGCAGGCCAGCCTGTTCCTGTATGTACTGTACGGCGTGCCGCTGGTGTTCATCCTGGCCCGTGCACGCCGCGAGCGGCTGAGCATCAGCCTGATCGACGCGGCGATGGCGGCATTGCTGGGCGTGCTGTTCTTCGTGCATGCGCAGTCGTTCGCCGCGCGCGTCGACATCGACGACCACGCGTTGTCCAACATGCAGCGCATGTTCGATATCCAGAATCTGTGCATTGCCGGGTTCGCGGTGGTGCGCTGGCTGGTGGGCGACGTTCCGGAGCGGCGCAACTTCTTCCGCGCGCTGGCGATCTACGCGGTGGGCTACCTGATGGTGGCGTACTACATCAACCACTACACCTCGGAACAGTCCTTCGGTGCCTACAACGATCTGCTGATCGACCTGCCGTTCCTGCTGCTGGCGTTGCTGGCGATGAGCCAGGCGCCCGCGCCGACGTTCGTGATGCACCCGAGGCTGGGCAGAACGGTGCAGGCGGCGGGGCCGATGATCCTGCCATTGCTGCTGCTGGTGGTCGGTACCCTGGTGGTCGACCATGCGCGGCCGCTGGCGGTCACTGGCTTCGTGGTGGCAACGCTGGGCTTCGGCGTGCGCAGCATCCTGCTGCAGGTGGACTTGATGGAACGGCAGGCATCGCTGGACCAGCTCGCTCGGCAGGATGGCCTGACCGGTGTGGCCAACCGGCGCGAGTTCGATGCACTGCTGCTGGCGGAATGGAACCGTGCGCGGCGCAGCGGCAGCGAGCTGGGGCTGCTGTTGCTGGACATCGACCATTTCAAGGTCTTCAACGACCGCCACGGACATCCGGCCGGGGACCGCTGCCTGCAGGCCGTGGCCACGGTCCTGAAGATCAGTGCCGGCCGTGCCGGTGACAGTGTTGCCCGTTACGGCGGCGAGGAATTTGCGGTGATCGTGCCCGGAAGCCCGCTGTCGGGCGTGCTGGCGCTGGCCGAGCGCCTGCGTGAGGCGGTGGCGGCGCTGCCACTGCCGGAAGGGTCGGTCAGTATCAGCATCGGCGTGGGCTACCTGCACCCGCCGGCTCTGGCCAGCGCGGATCAGTTGCTGGCGGATGCCGATGCCGGCCTGTACGCCGCCAAGCGTGCCGGTCGCAACCAGGTGATCCTGCATGCGCACGTGCTCGACGACGAAGGCAGTGCGCACGGCAGGATGGATTGCTGAGCGCGCCGGGTGCCCGGTCCCCGTGCGTGATTACGCACGGGCGGCGCGGCCGGGTCAGCGCTGCCGCAACCAGCCAGTGGGATCGAGCAGCCTCAGCCCGACCGGTGACAACGAGCGCTGGCGCAACGGCAGGTTTGCCGCCTGCACGGCCATCGCACAGCGCGCCAGCTGCTGGCGCAACGGTGCCAGCGTGTCATCTTCGCGCGGGCGTGCATGCCGCCACTGGGCGATGCGCAGCAGGCAGACCAGCAGGTCCAGTTCGCTGGCCGCGATGAACGGTGAGCCAGCGGGCAGCAGGTCGATCGGGGCGGTGGGCGTGGCCAGCAGCGGCAGCAGGCCGACGAACGCGTCGCAGCCTTCGGGATCAATACCGAGGCTGCTCAGCTGGGCGAGTCCATCGGCCTGTTGATCAGGATCGTGCAGCTGGCGTATCGCCGCCAGCAGTGCCTGTTCGCCGCGGCCGAACTGGCGGCCGAAGGCGCGGTAGTTGACGCGGGTGGGAAACAACGGGGAACGGGAGGCCATGGTTGCTAGGGTTGTGGGTCGCGGGTTTCCACCAGCACGGGACAGGGCGCGTGGTCGATGGTCCATTGCCCGATCGAGGGTTCGAACAGGCGTTCCAGGCGGGACAGGTGGCGATGGCCGATGACGATCAGGTCGCACTTCAGGCGCCGGGCCTGCTCGCTGATCACTTCGCCCGGGTCACCCGAGGGAATCTGCGCGATGGCGTCGACGCCGCGCTCGCGCAGCTCGGCCAGGGCTTCGGCCAGCACCGCTTCGGCCCGCGAGCGCTGGCGGGCGGCTTCCGGGTACTCGATGCGGTCGGCTTCGCTGGCATCGGCCGCCAGCGCGAATTCGGGGTCGAGCACGCACAGCAGGTGCAGGCGGCTGTGGGGGCCGGCGATGGCTGCGGCCAGGTCCAGCACGCGTGCGTGCTGGGGGCCACCGTCCAGGGCGACCAGCAGGGTATTGAACATGGATGTCTCCTTGGCAGGCCGGGGATGGTCGCCGATGTCACTGCGCGCACCCATGCCGTGCGCGGCAGTCAATGAATGCGTAAAACGCAATCCGCTGTGGTTACAAGTGTCGTAGAGTCATCTGATTTACTGGAGACTGTCATGCCCCTGCCGGACCTGAACCTGTTGCTGGCACTGGACGTGCTGATTGACGAATGCAGCGTGGCCGCCGCCGCGCGGCGGATGAACCTGAGCGCGCCGGCGATGAGCCGTACCCTCGGCCGGATCCGCACCGCGCTGGGCGACCCGGTGCTGGTGCGTGCCGGCCGCGGTCTGGCCCCCACGCCCCGCGCGCTGCAGCTGCGTGAGCAGGTCCGCGATGTGATCGAGCAGGCCCACCGTGTGTTCAACGCCGGTCGCGAGATCGACCTGCGCACCCTGGAGCGCACCTTCAATGTCCGCGCCAATGATGTCTTCATCGGTGGATTCGGCGGACGCCTGCGTGAACTGTTCCGCCAGCAGGCGCCGCGCGCGGTACTGCGCTTCGTGCCCGAGGGCGATACCGACGACGACGCGATGGCGCAGGGCCGGATCGACCTGTACATCAGCACCGCCGGCAAGCATGCACCCGATACCAAGGTGCAGAACCTGTTCAGTACCTCGTTCATGGGCGCCGCGCGCGAAGATCATCCGTTGTTCGATGAGGAGATCAGCGCCGAGCGTTTTGCTGCCTGCGACCACATCGCGGTGTCGCGGCGGGGGCTGCCGCGTGGCCCGATCGATGACGACCTGGCCACGCTGGGCCTGCAGCGGCGGGTGGCGCTGATCAGCCCGACCTTCCACGGCGCGATCTTCGCTGCCGCCGAGTCGGACCTGATCCTGCCGCAGATGCCGAGCGTGATGCTGGAGCGGATCGTCAGCATGCGCCTGCCGCTGCGCCTGTTCCCGCTGCCGATCCCGGTGCGCACCGCCGCCATCGTGCAGGCCTGGCACCCGCGGCTGGACAACGATGCTGCGCACCAGTGGCTGCGGCGCTCGATCAAGACCATGTGCGAAAGCGCAGGGGAGGCTCCGCGCTGACACTTTCATGCGTGCGCTTGACGCACGCCTGGGATGCGGGCTGCGCCATTTTTCGCAGGGTACCAGCTCCCTAGACTGCGCTCCCCGGAGTTTCACTGAGCGCATTCCAATGACCCCCAACATGCCGTGCACTGCACGGATCGGTGCCCGGCGATGAGTACGCCGGCCGCCGCTGTCCCGGCCGCTGCTGCGCCCCGTCCTGCCGCCGCCCCCGGGCTCGACCGCCGCGTTCTGGTCGGCCTGTGTGGCGTGCTGCTGGCGGTGCTGGTGTCGGGCTTCAACGAGAACATCACCAAGGTCGCCCTGGCCGACATCCGTGGTGCGATGGGTTTCAGCGTCGATGACGGCAGCTGGATCGTCGCCCTCTACAGCGCGATGTCGGTCAGCGCGATGGCCTTCGCCCCGTGGTGTGCCGCCACCTTCTCGCTGCGCCGCTTCGCGCTGGCGATGATCGGTGGCTTCATGGTGCTGGGCGTGCTCTGCCCGCTTGCGCCGAACCTGCAGGTGTTCCTGCTGCTGCGCGCGCTGCAGGGGCTGTGTGGTGGTGCGCTGCCGCCGCTGCTGATGAGCGTGGCACTGCGCTTCCTGCCGCCGGGCATCAAGCTGTATGGCCTGGCGGGCTACGCGTTGACCGCTACCTTCGGCCCGAGCATGGGCACGCCGCTGGCCGCGTTCTGGGTCGAGCAGGTGGGCTGGCACTGGGCGTTCTGGCAGATCGTGCCGTACTGCCTGGCTGCCATGGCGATGGTCAGCTGGGGCCTGCCGCAGGACCCGCTGCGGCTGGAGCGTTTTGCCCAGTTCGATGGCGTGGGCCTGGCGCTGGGCCTGCCGGCGCTGGTGCTGCTGGTGCTGGGCCTGGTGCAGGGCCCGCGCCTGAACTGGTTCGACTCGCCGATGATCACCCTGATGATCGGTGGCGGCGCCGGCCTGATGGTGCTGTTCATGATCAATGAATGGTTCCACCCGCTGCCGTTCTTCAAGCTGCAGCTGCTGGCCAACCGCAACCTCAGCTACTCGCTGGTGACGCTGGGCGGCGTGCTGTTCGTGCTGCTGGCGGTGATCTCGATTCCCTCCGGATTCCTGGCCAGCGTGCAGGGCTACCGGCCATTGCAGACCGCACCGATGCTGCTGTGGGTGGCGCTGCCACAGGTGATCGCACTGCCGTTGGTGGCGGCGTTGTTGAACATCCGCGCAGTGGATTGCCGCTGGGTGCAGGCCACCGGCCTGGCGATGCTGGCGCTGGCCTGCTGGCTGGGCTCGCACCTGGATGTGGCCTGGATCCGCGACAACTTCCTGTGGGTACAGCTGCTGCAGGTATTCGCCCAGCCGATGGCGGTGTTGCCGCTGCTGATGCTGGCCACTGGCGGGCTGGCACCGCAGGACGGTCCGTTCGCCTCGGCGTGGTTCAACACGGTCAAGGGCTTTGCTGCCGTGCTCGCCAGCGGCGTGCTGGATGCCGTCGCCCAGGGCCGCCGTCATTTCCATTCCACCGTGCTGGTCGACCGCCTTGGCGAGCAGCCGTGGCTGGCCGAGGGCCCGCAGCTGGGCGCGCGCCTGCATGCGCAGGTGCAGGCGCTGACCTCGGCCGACCTGTACTGGGTGGTCGCGCTGGTGGCGCTGGCCTTCATTCCCCTCATTGCCTGGATGCCCACCCGCATCCATCCGCCACGTGCCGTGGCCTGAACCTTTCGCAGGAACCCCCTCATGACCATCAATCGAACCACTCTCAATACCGGCCTGGGCCTGGGCGTGCTGGCCCTGGCCATCGGTGCCTGGCTGCTGCTGCGCGACGGCGGTCACCAGACCACCAACAATGCCTATGTCGTTGCCGACTACACGCTGGTTGCGCCGAAGATTCCCGGCTTCGTCAGTGCCGTGGAAGTAGAGGACAACCAGTCGGTGAAGGCGGGCGACGTGCTTGCCCGCATCGACGACCGCGACTACCAGGTGGCCCTGCAGGCGGCCCGTGCCGACCTCGCCAACGCCCGTGCACAGCTGGCCAACGCGCAGGCCGCACTGGCCCAGCAGGACTCGCTGATCGAACAGGCCAGGGCCAGCGTCGATGTCAGCCGTTCCGAACTGACCCTGGCCAGCGCCGACCAGCAGCGTTACCGCGAACTGGCCCGTGATGGCGCCGGCACCGTGCAGAACGCACAGCAGGCGCAGTCGAAGCAGGCCGTGGCCAGTGCGCATCTGCAGCAGGGCCAGGCCGCGCTGTCGACCGCACGCCAGCGCACCGACATCCTCAGCGCTGGCGTGCAGGCCGCGCAGGCGGCGGTACAGCGTGCAGAAGCGGCGCAGGCGCGTGCCGAACTGGACCTGTCGCACACCGTGCTGCGCGCGCCGATCGACGGCATGGTCGGCCGCCGTGCGGTACGCGTGGGCGCCTACCTGACCCCGGGTACGCCGGTGGCTGCGGTGGTACCGCTGAAGCGCGCCTTCGTGGTCGCCAACTTCCAGGAAACGCAGATGACCCGCATGCAGGCCGGCCAACAGGTCGAGCTGAAGGTGGACGTGTTCCCGGGCAAGCCGCTGCGCGGGCACATCGACAGCATCGCACCGGCTACCGGCGTCACCTTCGCCGCCGTCGCACCGGAAAACGCCACCGGCAACTTCACCAAGGTGGTGCAGCGCATTCCGGTCAAGATCGTGCTGGAACCCGGCCAGCCACTGCTGGACCAGCTGCGTGCCGGCATGTCGGTGGAAGCCAGTGTTGACCTGGGCAGCCGCGCCCGCGCGCAGAGCGTGCAGCACAGTCCCGGCCACAAGAGCGGGGAGGGTGCATGAGCGCAGTCACCGTGTTCCGCACCTTCGTTGCGGCCAGCCTGTGCACGGCCCTGGCTGCCTGCACGATGGGTCCGGACTTCGTACGCCCGCAGGCGGAACTGCCCAGCCACTGGCAGAGTGAGGCCGTCGCCGGCAATGCCATCGACCAGGACGCGGCCTGGTGGGCCGGCTTCGACGATCCACTGCTGGGGCAGCTTGCCGGCCAGGTGCTGGCGGCCAACCTGGACCTGCAGCTGGCCGCCAACCGCGTGCAGCAGAGCCGCGCCGCGCGTGGCATCACCGCCGCCGATCGCCTGCCCAGCGTCAGCGCGAGCGCCAGTGGCGTGCGTGCACGCAACAGCGAGGTGGGCCTGAATGATCCGTCCGGCAACGGCGGCCGTGATGACTACGGGCTGTTCCAGGCCGGCATCGGCCTGAGCTGGGAACTGGACCTGTGGGGGCGTGTGCGCCGCCAGGTGGAAGCGGCCGACGCACGCGTGCAGATCGCCGAGGAGGATGCACACGCGGTGCGCATCGCGCTGCTGGCGGAAACCGCGCGTGATTACCTGCAGCTGCGCGCGACGCGGCAGCTGCTGGCGATCACCGAGGACAACCTCAGCATCGCCCTCGACATGAAGCGCCTGACCGAGGCACGCCAGCAACAGGGCGTGGCCAGCACGCTGCAGGTGTCCAGCGCGTCCGCGCAGGTGGCATCGCTGCAGGCCCGCATCGCGCCGCTGCGGCATCGTGAATCGCAGCTGCGCAATGCGCTGGCGTTCCTGCTGGCGCAGCCGCCGCAGGCGCTGGACGCGCAGCTGCAGGATGCACGCCGTGACTGGCCGGCGTTGCCGGCCGTAGCGGTGGGGGTGCCCAGCGAACTGGCCGAGCGTCGCCCGGACATCCGTCGTGCCGAAGCGGCACTGCATGCGGCAACGGCCGGCATCGGCGTGGCCAAGGCCAGTTTCCTGCCGCGCATCACCTTGAATGGCGACGCTGGGTTCCAGGCCAAGCAGCTGGATGATCTGGATGGCTGGAACGCGCACCGCTTCAGCATCGGGCCGTCCATCAGCGTACCGATCTTCCAGGGCGGGCGGCTGAAGGCCAACCTTGCGCTGAGCAGGCTGCAGCAGCAACAGTCGGCGCTGCAGTTCCGCCGTACCGTGCTGCAGGCCTGGCATGAAGTGGACGACGCCATCGATGGCTATGCCGCCGAGCAGCAGCGCACGGTGCAGCTGCATGTGGCGGTGGACGAGAGCGAGAGCGCACTGGGCGCGGCGCGCCGGCAGTACCAGGCTGGCGTGGTCGACATGCTGGATGTGCTGACCACCCAGCGCATCGCGCTGGACAACCAGGCCGCGCTGGCCAACAGCCAGGCCACGGCCGCGATCGCGCGGGTGGAGCTGTACCGCGCGCTGGGCGGCGGCTGGAAGTGCCGGCCGCTGGCCGGCACTTCCATGGATGTTGCGGTTGCCGGCCAGCGGCCGGCACTACCGTGTGCCCCGGTAGTTGCCAACCTTGGTTGGCCGCTCTTTTAGGAGGCGCCAACCAAGGTTGGCATCTACCAGAGCGGGGCCTCAACGTACGTCGCGCAGTTCCCAATGGTGGCCGGCCAGCAGGCGCAGGCGCTGCTTGAACACGTCACTGTCGATGCGGGTGGTGGCCACCAGGTTGATGCGCAGGTCCTTCTGCTCGCCGGTCACGGTGGCATCCGGGTCGGTCACGCCCCACTGCGGTTCCACCGCGTCCGGGTCAGGCTGCTTGGCCTTCCAGCGCTCGAACAGGCTGCCATTGCGCAGCGCATCCTGCAGCTCTTCGGCGAAACCGGCGGCGCCCTGCGAATGGAAGGACAGGTCAGGGTCATTGCCGCGGGCCTTGGACGGGTCGGGCAGGCTGATGTGGTACTGCGCAGGCATGGAGTTCTCCTTGAAGTGCGGGAAGACTGGCACAACCGCGGTGGAATCGATGTGCAGATCCGCGCCGCGTCGGGGCCTCACTCGAACCGATGCGGCCCATCGGCGAAGCCCACGGTGACCGCGCCCTTGCCGACGTTGACCATGCCGGTCAGGCTCATCACCGATTCGTACACGGTCACGCCATGGGTGGCGCAGACCTCTTTCAGCTGTGCATAGCCGGGCAGGGTGCGCAGCTCTTCCAGCTCACCGCCGTAGCTGACGCACACCGTCGGTGTCATCAGCCCGGCGCGTACGCGCTGGCCAACTACCGCGAACAACTTCTGCACGGCGTTGTCGAAGCCCTTGATCTTGGCCACCGGTCCGGTCTCGCCGCGGTAACCGTGCAGCACCGGCTTGATGTCCAGCGCACTGCCCAGTGCGGCGCTGAGCAGGCCGACACTGCGGTCGCCCTTGTGCCGCGCACGCGCGCGCATGTAGTACAGGTCACGGGTGACCATGTAGCCGTGCACGTTGCTGGCCAGCTCCTCCAGCCGCTCGCGGATCTGCTGCACGCTGGCGTTGCTGTCGCGTAGGCGCACCGCTTCCACTGCGGTCACCGCCTGCGCGGCGAACAGGTTCTGGGTGTCGAGCACGCGCAGCGCGAATGGCGAGTTGTAGCCCGCCGCCTGCCGAACCGGCTTGTAGTCGTTGAGGATGGCGAAGCTGGCCTGCAGCGCGTTGTCATGGATCGGGCTGCGGGTCTTGGTGATGGTCATGCAGAACACGTGGTCGTAATCGATCACCAACTGCTGCAGGAACAGGTCGCGGATCTGGTTGACGCTGAAGGGGATGGTTTCCGCTTCAGCACCGTGTTCGGCCACGTGCGCGTGCAGGAAGCTCAGTGTGGCCTGTTCATCGCGATGATCGGCCAGCACCGCTTCGCCGATGCGTACGGTGATCGGCAGCAGCACGATGTTGTGGGTGGCGATGAAGTCCGGCGGCAGGTCGCAGGCCGAGTCGACGACGATTCCGATGCGCATCCGCGGCTCCCCCTCCAGGGCGGTTGTAGGTTCGGAAACGTGAAATCTATCTCAAATCCCAGCCAGGCGCGCGAGGGAAACGCGCCACGCCCTGTTCAGCGACTGCGCTGCACCGCCACCGGCAGGGTGGCCAGGCGCAGCCATTCGGGCTGCCGCAGCAGGCCCGGATCGGCCAGCACCGCCGCCATCAGCGGGTGCGCGTCGTTGCCCCAGAACAGCTCCTCATCGATAGCCAGGGTCGGCACACCGAACACCCCGGCGCCAATTGCGGCCTCGGTGTTACGGCGCAGCTGCTCCTTCACCGCCGGGTCGGCGATGGCGCTGGCGACATCGTCAATACCCAGCTGTGCGGCCGGTTCGCGCAGGGCGTCAGGGCTGTCGGCCGCGTTGCCGTCGCGCCAGATCCAGTCGAACAGGACGTCCACCGCCTGCACGCTGGCACCCGCGGCCAGGCACAGGCGCAGGGCGGGGAGCGGGTTGAACGGATGGCCGGGCGGGAATCGCAGCGGTGTGCCCTCGGCCTGCGCGGTCCACAACAGCTGGCGGTAGATGAAGCGGCGCTTGGCCGGAATCTCGGCCGGCCCGAGGTTGCCCAGGTGATGCAGCACCGCACCGAAGGCGATCGGCACGGTCTGGATCTGCGCGAACTGCGGCAGCTGCTTCAGCTTCTGCCAGTGCAGGTAGGAGTAGGGCGAGATGAGGTCGAAGTACCAGCGCAGTGTCGCCATCGGTGTGTCCTCGTGTGCGGTCAGGGCTGCGCGTTGCGCTGCAGGTAGCGGTCACGCAGTTCGGTCTGGCGCGAGCGCATCGGCATCGCACGGCCGCCCAGCCAGACCTGCTCGGCATAGTGCGCCACGTCCAGCGGATCGCCCTCCCACAGCACCAGGTCGGCGCGCTTGCCGGGCTCGATGCTGCCGATCTGGTCGGCCACCCCGAACGCCTGTGCAGGCACCCGGGTCAGCCCGGCCAGGCCATCGGCCCACGGCAGGCCGTTGGCCACCGCGTTGCCGGCCAGCTGGCGCATCTTGCGCGCGTTGTGGGTGGCGTCGCCGCGCTGCACGAAGGAAACCGCCACGCCGGAACGCTGCAGGCGCGCGGCGTTTTCCAGGGTGGCGCCGATCTGGTCGAAGCTGGCCGGCAGGTTGGCCAGCACGTCAACGAACACCGGCACGTGCGCAGCGGCCAGTTCCGGGGCCACCTGCCAGGCCTCGCTGGCACCGGCGATGGCGATCTTCACCTTTTCGCGGGTGGCCCAGCGCAGCAGCTGGCGGATATCGGCGGCGCGATCCACCTCCACCACGATGCGGCCCTGGCCGGCCAGGTAGCGACCGAGTGTGCGGCGTCCGGCTGGCGTCAGCAGCGCGTGCGGCGAGTCCGCAGCCACCTGTCCGCGTGCTTCGTCGATCATCTGCTGCAACAGCATCCATTGCGCGGCGCGCGAATGCCCGGTCAGTTCGGAGGCGGCCGCGCCGATGCGCAGGAACAGGGCACGCGGGCCGATCGGATCGGCGCTGCCATCGAGCCGCATCACGCCGCCCTGGCCGGCCACGAAGCCACCGCCGGTGGCCGCGCCCAGCGCAGTGAAGCCGATGCCTTCCAGGCGCGTTACCGGAATCAGCACTGAGGCCGGGTTGTAGGCGAGGG
The DNA here is from genome assembly GCF_056481625.1 of Stenotrophomonas sp. 86156_Sma. Taxonomy (NCBI): domain Bacteria; kingdom Pseudomonadati; phylum Pseudomonadota; class Gammaproteobacteria; order Lysobacterales; family Lysobacteraceae; genus Stenotrophomonas; species Stenotrophomonas sp. 86156_Sma. Next base: position 4,248,617 of record NZ_CM151157.1, on the reverse strand, counting down.
TGACGTCGAACTCCGGGCGCAGTGGCTGCTCACCGAGCTTCAGCGAACTGTCCACCGTGCTCGATTCACCCGACACTTCTTCGATACCGGTTTCGGTGATGCCACCAAACAGTGCCGGTGTCAGGGGACGGCCATTGGCCTCGACCACGCTGGCGCCTGCCGGCGCCGACAGGCCGTTGCCCACCGCACGGATGATGCCGCCCTGCACCAGCACGTCCGCGTTCTGCAGGCTGCCACGTGCGCTGGCGGTGTGCACCGTTGCGTTGCGCACCAGCAGGTCCTGCGCCGATGCCGTGGTTGCCAGCAACAGCAACGCCACCACGGTAGCGCCGGGCCATGCCCGGCGACGCTTGTTCAACACGCCCATCAGCGCACCTCCTGGCCAAGCTGGAAATCGGAACGCGGCGTCGCTGCCGGTGCACTGCGGTCGTACAACCTGCGGCCATCAATGAAGACCTGCTCGGCCAGCGCGTACGAGCTGAAGGGATTGCCGTTCCAGACCACCACATCGGCCATCTTGCCGGCCTCCAGGGTGCCGGTCTGGCCTTCAATGCCCAGTGCCTTGGCGGCGTTGGCGGTCATCCAGGTGATGGCATGTTCGGGCGTGATCTCCGGCATGCGCGCGCGGCGCGCGGACGCCATCACCTTGGCCGCTTCCTGGTTCAGGCGCTGGATGCCCTCGGGTGAATCGGAGTGGACGATGGCGCAGCTGTTCTTCGGCCGGTCGACCAGCGCGATGTTCTCCGGGATGCCGTCGAAGGCTTCCATCTTGAAGCCCCACCAGTCGGCCCACAGCGCACCGCAGACGCCGTCGGCGGCCAGCCGGTCGGCCAGCTTGTAGGCCTCCACGCCGTGGTGGAACGCAGCGACCTTGAAACCGAATTCCTTGGCCAGATCGAGCATGGTGGCCATTTCGTCGGCGCGGTAGCAGTGGATGTGCACGCGGATGTCGCCTTCGATCGCACCGGCCAGCGTGTCCAGCTTGAGATCGCGCTTGCCGCCGGCATCACCGGCGCTGTCGCCCTTGTCGCTGCCGAACCAACCCTTGCGCTTGGCCGGCTTCGGTTTGTTCTTGGCGATGTAGTCGGTGGCATCGATGAAGGCGGCACGATAGCCGGCCACGTTGCCCATGCGCGTGGCCGGGGTCACGCCCTTGCCCTCGCCATAGACCCGCTTGGGGTTCTCGCCGCAGGCCATTTTCAGGCCCCACGGCGCACCGGGGAACTTCATCGCCTGGTAGGTGATGGCCGGGACGTTCTTCAGCGTCACGCCGCGGCCACCGACAAGGTTGGCCGAGCCCGGCAGCACCTGCATGCTGGTCACGCCGCCGGCCAGCGCGGTGGCGAAGCCCGGGTCCTGCGGCCACACCGAATGTTCGGCCCAGACGTTGGCGGTGACCGGTGCGGTCATCTCGTTGCCGTCGCTGTGCGCACCGACGCCGGGGCTGGGATACACGCCCATGTGCGAATGCACGTCGATCAGGCCCGGAGTGACCCACTTGCCCTGTGCATCAATGCGGGTGACGCCGGCATCGGCCTGCAGCTGGCGGCCGACGGCAACGATGCGGCCGTCGCGCAGCAGCACATCGGCGTTGTCCAGGCGCTGGCCGGTACCGGTCAGCACGGTGGCGTTGTGGATCAGTACCGGCGCATCGGGATGGGCCTGGTAGGTGCTGGGGTAGGGATCGGCGACAAAGCGCGAGGCGCCCACCGCCGGAGCCGTACTCAATGAAAGCAGCGCCAGGGCCACCCCGGCGCGCAACAACGTCGATGCCATGCAGTTCCCCTTGCAACCTGGTCCAACCGCCGACGCTAGCCCGGTGGCGGCGGGCTTGCCAAGTGACCTTCTTCACAGGCCTGTCGACGGTGGCTCGACGGCACCGGCCGGGTGGCTGAAAATACCCGGTCCCCCGCCGTACCGGACTGCCCATGAAGAGCAAGCAGGAAATCGTCGACAACTGGCTGCCGCGCTATACCGGCGTACCGCTGGACCAGTTCGGCCAGCACATTCTGCTGACCAACTTCGGCGGCTACCTGCATACGTTCTCCGAGCTGACCGGCGCGCCGGTCATCGGCCTGGACCGGCCGATGGCCAGTGCCACCATCGATGGCATCACCATGATCAACTTCGGCATGGGCAGTCCCAATGCCGCGATCATCATGGACCTTCTGTCGGCGGTGATGCCCAAGGCGGTGCTGTTCCTGGGCAAGTGCGGTGGTCTCAAGCGCAAGAACCAGCTGGGCGACCTGGTGCTGCCGATCGCTGCGATCCGTGGCGAGGGTACCTCGGGCGACTACCTGCCGCCGGAAGTACCGGCGCTGCCGGCCTTCGCGCTGCAGCGTGCGGTTTCGACCATGATCCGCGACCTCGGCCACGATTACTGGACCGGCACCGTCTACACCACCAACCGCCGGGTCTGGGAGCACGACGAGGCCTTCAAGGAGCGGCTGCGGGCGATGCGCTGCATGGCCATCGACATGGAAACCGCCACCGTGTTCGCCGCCGGCTTCGCCAACCACATCCCCAGCGGTGCGCTGCTGCTGGTGTCGGACCAGCCGATGATCCCCGATGGGGTCAAGACCGAAGCCTCCGATGCCAAGGTCAGCTCCCAGTTCGTGGAAAACCATATCCAGATCGGTATCGAGGCGCTTAAGCTTATCCGGCGCAACGGCAAGTCGGTCCGCCACCTGCGCTTCGACGAATGATGATGATGGCCTGGCGCGGCGCGCCGGCCCTGGGGAGTAGGTGATGGACGTTGCCGCGCAAGTGGTGGAATTCTGGAAGGAGGCGGGCCCTGCGAAGTGGTTCGCCCGCGACGACGCGTTCGACGCGCAGTTCCGCCAGTTGTTTCTGGATGAGCATTTCGCCGCCGCTTCGCGCGGGCGCGAGCATTGGCTGGGCAGTGCCGAAGGGGCGCTGGCCCTGATGCTGCTGCTGGACCAGTTCCCGCGCAACTGCTTCCGGGGCACTGCCCATTCCTACGCCACCGATGGCCTGGCCCGGCATTACGCCATGCGTGCCATCGAGGAGGGCCTGGACCTGCAGCTGGTGCCGAAGCTGCGCGCCTTCATCTACCTGCCGTTCGAGCACTCCGAGGATCCGCTGGACCAGGACCGCTCGGTGGCGATGTTCGACGTGCTGGGTGACAAGGAATACCTGCAGTACGCTGAACTGCACCGCGACATCATCCGCCGTTTCGGGCGCTTCCCGCATCGCAACGCCGTGCTGGGCCGCATCCCCACGCCGGAAGAACTGGATTACCTGGCCGAAGGCGGGTTCGCCGGCTAAGAAAAAGGGGACGGAGGGGATTAAGTCGTTTATGGCACAAACGACTTAATCCCCTCCGTCCCCTTTTTCAGTGCCGATCAGTACTTCGGCACGCCGTTGTCCACCTCTTCCGACCAGGCGTTGATGCCGCCGGTGACGTTGAACACCTTGGTGAAGCCCAGTGCACGGAACTGCTCGGCAGCCTGTGCGCTGCGGCCGCCGTGGTGGCACATGAAGGCCAGTGCGGTGTCCTTCGGCAGGGCCTCCAGCTGCGCACGGCCGTTGCCGTCGAAGCTCTTGAACGGCACGCCCACGGCGGCGATCTCGCGCTCGTCGGCCGGGCGCACGTCCACCAGGGTGATGTTGCCGGCACGCACCAGGTCATCGGCGTCGCGCACGCTGATTTCCTGCACCGGCTTGGGCGCGTTCGGGTTGTCGATCGCCAGGCCCTTGCCGCGGATGTCGTCCACCCAGTCGATGGTGATGCCGTTGGCGCGACGCGCGCTGGCCAGGTCGAACTGCACGCGCAGGCCGTTGGACTCGGCAGCGATCGCGCCTTCGTCGTGCGGGGCCAGCTGGAAATTCGGCTGGAAGCCGGCGTCGATGCTCAGCTGCAGGGCAGCGCCCGGGGCATCGGCCAGCGCGCCCTTGAGCATTTCCACGGCGGCCGGGGTGACGGTGATGCTCGGCGGGGTGCGGTCCGGTGCGGCCAGGCCCAGCACGCTGCTCAGCTCGCCGCTGGCGGCCATCTGCAGCACGATGTCGCTGCCACCGACCAGTTCGCCGTCGATGTACAGCTGCGGGATGGTCGGCCAGTCGCCGTAGGCCTTGATGCCTTCACGGATTTCCTGGTCGGCCAGCACGTTGACGTGGGCGAACTCGACGCCGAGGTCCTGCAGGGCGCCCACGGCCTTGGCCGAGAAACCGCACTGCGGCATCGACGGCTGGCCCTTCATGAACAGCACGACGCGGTTGGCGTTGAGGATGGATTCGATGCGCGAACGCAGGGCGGGATCGAGGGACATGGACGTCGGGTTTCCGGGAATTCGAATCATCAATTCTAACCCTCATGGCATCATGGGGGATGAGCAACGCAGGAACATTGCATCGCATCCCGGCCCGCCCCTGGCGCTGGCTGCCCTGGCTGGTGGCGTCGCAGCTGGTCGTGATCCTGGTCTGGGCCCTGGACGGCTGGCAGTGGGGTCTGCCGCTGATGGTGGCCAGCCACGCATTGTTCATGGTGCCGGTGTTCCTGCCCAACAGCTGCTTCTATGCGCCGGTGCTGAGCCGACTGCCGGAGGCCGGCAACACGGTATGGCTGACCATCGATGACGGCCCCGGTCCGGAAACCCGCGCCGTGCTCGACCTGCTGGACCACCACCAGGCACGCGCCACCTTCTTCCTGGTGGGGGAACGTGCGCTGGCACAGCCGGAACTGGTGCAGGAGATCCTCCGCCGTGGCCATGACCTGGGCAATCACAGCCACAGCCATCCGCAGGCGCGCTTCTGGCGGCTGGGCCCGGCGGCGATGCGCGCCGAGATCGAGGGCTGCCAGCATGCCCTGCAGGCGGTAAGCGGCCAGCCGGTGCGCTGGTACCGCTCGGTGGTGGGCATGACCAATCCGTTCGTGGCGCCGGTGCTGCAGCGGTTGGGGCTGGTCCGGGTGGGCTGGAGTGCGCGCGGCTTCGACGGCGTCGGCTGCACGCCGGACGGCGTGCTGGCACGGCTGCTGCCAGACCTGTGCCCGGGCGCGATCGTGCTGCTGCACGAAGGTGCCGCCCATGGGCACAACCTGGTGATCATCGAGCGCGTGCTGCAGGCGCTGGACGAGCGCGGGCTGAAGGCGCAGCTGCCGGCCGGATAACCGGTAGCGCCGGGCCGCGCCCGGCGAGCGCAGCGGCATGGATGGAATCCGCCGGGCATGGCCCGGCGCTACCGGATGCGGTGCGCCACCAGCAGCCAGCTGTTGAAGGGGGTACGCCCGTGCAGCGGCCGGGGCGACGTCACCTGCAATCCGGCCTCGATCAATGTCGCCTGCAGCACCTGCGGATCGGGATAGTGGCGCGGTCGTGTGCCCATCCAGCCGATCAGCCAGGCCAGCCGGTCGGCCACCCGTGTGGTGCGGTCGCGGCCGTCGCCGGTGGCCAGCGGTGTACGCAGCAACAGGCAGCCGCCGTGGGCCACCTGTGCGCTGGCCGCGCGCAGCAGGGCCTGCTGTGGGCCCGCGTCCAGATACTGAAGCACGTCCAGCAGCAGGACGTGCCCGGCCTGCGCCGGCAGCGGCGCCTGCACATCCACGCAGTCGAAGCGCACGTCCTGCAGGTCGGCGGCAGCACGTTGCGCGCGGGTGATCTTGCCGGCATCCACGTCCACGCCCAGGTAATGCTGGGTACCGCCGCGCTGGCGCAGCACATGGGCGAACAGGCCCAGCCCGCAGCCCAGGTCCAGCACCGGCTGCCCATCGTCAGGCAGATGCTGCAGCACGCCGTCGTACAGCGGATCGCTGCCGAGCTTGCCGCGGGTGTAGTAGTAGTCGCGGCGGCTGCCCCAGGCCTGCGCTGGCCGGAATGCTTCTGCGATCAAGCGGGCCTGCGGGGCGGTCAGGGGCGTGCAGGGCAGGGGCGGGCCGTTCCGTGGCGTGCCGTCCATTGTCTCAGTCCGTGCCGCCAAGCAGATGCGCGGCCACCGGCAGAGCGCGCGCGCTCCACAGCGCATACATCCGCGCTGAAGGATGCAGGCCGTCCTCGGCAATCATCGTGGGGTCTTCGCCCAGCGCGCGGCTGATATCGGTGATGTCGACGAAGGCCACGCCCTGCTGGGTGCTGATCACCTCGGCAGCCGCGTTGAACTCGTCGGTCTCGATCTCGATGGCGGCCAGGTCGCGGCCACTGCCGGCGCCGAACGGGGTCGCACCCCAATCGGGGAAGGACAGCACCAGCACGCGGCCGGCATCACCGCCAGCGAAACCGATGGCCCGCTGCAGCAGCGCCTGGAACTGGCTGCGGTATTCGTCCAGCGGACGTCCACGGTACTGGTTGTTGACGCCGATCAGCAGGCTGACGAAATCGAACGGCCCCTGCGGCGCGGCCGCATCGATGCCCGCATCGAGCTCGTCGGTGGTCCAGCCGGTAGTCGCAATGGTCTGCGGATCGGACAGCTCAGTGCCCTGTGCACGCAGCGCGGCAGCCAGCTGGTGCGGCCAGCGGCCTTCGACTGCAACCGCTTCACCGATGGTGTACGAATCGCCCAGCGCCAGGTAGGACAGGGTCACAGGTCAGGCCACCGAACGGCGCGGCTTCAGCGGCACGACCTTGGTCGCGTCCTCGGCACGCCGTGCCAGCACGCGGTCGATGCGCGCGAACACATCGCGCATCACCGAGGCTTCCGGCATCAGGGTCACGCGGAAATGGTGGCGGTAGGGCACGTTGAAGCTCGAGCCAGGCACCACCAGCACGCCCTCGTTGTTCATCAGGTCCAGCGCGAAGTTGTGGTCGTCGAAGCCCTTCGCCGCGGCGCCGACCACGGCCGGGAACGCGTACAGCGCGCCGGCCGGCGCGACCAGCGACAGGTGTTCACTGGCTTCGCAGGCTTCGATCACCGCACGGCGGGTTTCGTACAGGCGGCCGCCCGGCGTGCACAGCTCGGAAATGGTGTCCGGGCCGTTCACTGCGGCCTCGATGGCGTACTGGCCCGGCACGTTGGCGCACAGGCGCAGCGCACCGAGCAGGTCCAGCGCCGCGCGGAAGTCACCCAGGCGGGCATCGTCGCCGCTGAGGTGGGCCCAGCCCACGCGCCAGCCGCAGGCGCGGTGCACCTTGCTCAGGCCGCTGAAGGTCAGGCACGGATGATCACCGGCCAGCGGTGCGACCGGCTGGAACACCGCGTCGTCGTACAGGATCTGGTCGTAGATCTCATCAACCAGCAACAGCAGGTTGTGGCGGCGCGCGATCTCCACCACGCGCTCCAGCAGTTCGCGTGGGTAGCTGGCGCCGCTGGGGTTGTTCGGGTTGATCAGCACGATGGCGCGGGTGCGCGAGGACACCAGCGTCTCGATCTCGCTCGGGTCCGGCTGGAAGCCGTTCTCCGGTGCGCAGCGGTAGTACACCGGGCGGCCATCGTTGAGGATGGTCGAGGCCGACCACAGCGGGTAGTCGGGCGAGGGCACCAGCACTTCGTCGCCGGGATTGAGCAGCGCACGCAGCGACAGGTCGATCAGTTCGCTGACGCCATTGCCGAGGAAGACGCGGTCCGGGTGCGCATCGGGCGCGCCACGGCGGGCGTAGTAGCTGGCGATGGCTTCACGCGCGACCGGCAGGCCCTGCTGGTGCGTGTAGGGGTCGGTGCGGCCCATGTCGTCGGCGATCGCACGCTGAAGGTGCTCCGGCGCGCGGAAACCGAAGGCGCCGGGATTGCCGATGTTGAGCTTGATCAGCTTGCGGCCCTGCGCCTCCAGCTCCCGGGCTCGCCGCGCCAGTTCTCCGCGGATTTCGTAGCGCACTTCGGAAAGGCGCTCGCGGATGGCCAGGGGCTTGGGCGAGTTGGTGGACATGGGAGCTGGGCCGTCAAAAGGCATGGGGCTTCCATCCTACCGGAATTGCTGCAATGCATGGCAAGGGCTCCGGGCCCGTCATTGCTGGGCTGGCAGGGCGCCGGCACAGGTAGAATGGCGGCGATGACCCAGACCCCCGATTTCATCGCCCTGCAGACCATTGGCTGGCCCTGGCCGGGCCCGGCGCAGCAGGCCGACTGGCAGGCCGCGATGGCCGCACATCCGCAGGCCCGCCCGGCACGGGTGATCGAACAGCACCGCACCCACTACGTGGTGGCCGATGGCCCGGATGCGTCGATCAAGGCCGAGTCGCTGCCGGAATGGCAGCGCCCGCGCTTCCCCAGCCATGAACGGCCAGCGGTGGGTGACTGGGTGCTGCTCGATGGCATCCGCATCGTCGCCCTGCTGCCGCGGCGTACCGCGATCAAGCGCGGTGCGGCCGGCGAGCATTACCACCAGCAGGTGATCGCCGCCAACATCGATACGGTGTTCATCGTCTGTGGCCTGGATGCCGACTTCAATCCGCGCCGCATCGAACGCTACCTGCTGCTGGTCGGTGGTGGCGGTGCAGAACCGGTGGTGGTGCTGACCAAGGCCGACCAGACCGAGTACAGCGAGGATGCGCTGGCGGTGCTGGAAGAGCTGGAGATGCAGGGCATCGCGCTGCATGCGATCAACGGCCTGGATGCCGACAGCGTGGCGGTGCTGCAGCCGTGGCTGGGCCCGGGCCGCACGGTGGTGCTGGTCGGTTCCTCCGGTGCCGGCAAGTCCACGCTGACCAACACCCTGCTCGGCGAGCAGCGGATGAAGACCAACGCAGTGCGCGCCAACGATTCGCGTGGACGCCACACCACCACGCACCGCGCGCTGATGCCGCTGCCGACCGGCGCCTGCCTGATCGACACCCCGGGCATGCGCGAGCTGAAGCCGACCGGCGAAGAAACGCTGTCCGAAGGTGGCTTCGCCGACATCGAAGCGCTGGCCGCACAGTGCCGTTTCAACGACTGCAAGCACCAGCAGGAACCAGGCTGTGCCGTGCGTGCAGCGATCGAGGCCGGCGAGATCGAAGAGAGCCGGCTGCTGAACTACTTCAAGCTGAAGGAAGAAGTGGCCGCCGCTGCCGCCAAGCTGGCAGTACGCCAGGCTGAGACCGCGCAGGAACGCGGTGGCAAGAAGGGCAAGGGCCAGCAGTTCCGCCCGGCCGGCAAGCCGCGCAGGCGTTGATCGGTATCGCGGGGTCGGATCCCATTGCACCGCAATGGGCTCTGACCCCTGCAATGAAACCCGCCTCTGCCTGCTTCGGGTGGATGCCAACTGCCCGCTCCTGGTAGGTGCCAACCTTGGTTGGCACGGATGTATCCGAAGCCCGCCTTCGGCGGATGCCAACCAAGGTTGGCAGCTACCCGATCCATTGCACCTACCAACGTGCGGGCAGAGCGCTATAGTCCGCGCATGGAACCGACTGCGACGCTGGACCGTGACGTGGCCCACCATGCAGCGCTCGATGCGCGCCTGGTCGAGGCCGTGGGAGGCATCCGCCTGCTGGGCCTGACCAGCTGGCCAGCCACGGTGCAGGCACCGTTCCTGGACAGCGTGGCGCGTGGCCAGCCGGTACTGCCGAAGGTGGATTACCCGAAGCTGGACTTCAGCGAAGAACGCCGCGCGCTGACCGCGATCGCCGCCGACTGTGACGACAGCCACCCGCTGGGCCACTACGTGCGGCAGTCGGCACAGAGCTGGGACCTGGCCGCACAGCTGCTGGAAGGGCTGGGTACCGCTGCAGTCGATACCTGTTCGGTGCAGCTGTTCGGCGCCCCCGAGCAGCCGCTGCCGGGCAATGGCCCCAGTACGCGTGAGGCTGCACGCCACTTCATCCAGATCGCCGCCGAACTGGACCACGAACTGCTGGCGCCGGAAGAACAGGTGCCGGTCTCGGCTATCGCCCTGCAACTGCAACTGCAGAACGATCTGGACGCGTTCTTCGAATCGCGCATCATCCAGGTACAGCTCGACCCGGAGCTGGTGTCCAAGGCCGCCGCCGGCCCGACCCGCATCCGCCTGCGCACCAGTGCACGCTTCAGCGCCTACGACCGCGCGCAGCTGTTCCACCATGAAGCGCTGGTGCATTCGCTGACCGCCCTGAACGGCCGCGAGCAGCCGGTGCTGCCGAGCCTGGCACTGTCCTCGCCGCGGGTGACGGCAACCCAGGAAGGGCTGGCCACCTTCGCCGAGCAGATCACCGGCAGCATCGACATCGAGCGCCTCAAGCGCATCAGCCTGCGCACCGAAGCGATTGCGATGGCCCGCGAAGGTGCCGATTTCATCGAAGTGTTCCGCTATTTCTGCGATGCCGGGCAGAACGCGGAAGAGAGTTTCGCTTCGGCGCAGCGCGTGTTCCGTGGGGTACCGCCGAGTGGCGGCCTGGCCTTCACCAAGGACACGGTGTACCTGCGCGGCCTGGTGTCGGTGCACACGTTCTTCCGCCACATGCTGGCCGAGGACCGCCTGCAGGTCTGCCGCTGGTTGTTTGCCGGCAAGATGAGCCTGACCGATGCGATCGCGTTCGCGCCGTTGTTCGAGGCGAGGGTGTTGAAGCCGCCGCGCTGGCTGCCGCACTGGATGAGCCGGGCGAACGGCCTGGCCGGCATGCTGGCGTTCTCGCTGTTCGCCAACCGGATACGGATGGACCAGCTGGCGCCGGAATGAAATGCGTTGGCGGGATGATGCGCTGGCGCCTCGATTGATATCGCTGGGCGGCGGTGGGGCACCCTGGCCAGGACACGCCGTAAACCCATCCATGGGGGCTCGATCGGCGCATCCATGCGCCTCACGGTCCTGGCCAGGGTGCCCCACCGCCGCCAGACAGTTTCCCGCGCGGGCGGCAGCACATCACCGCGCCGAAGGGATTGCGCTTGAAAAGCAAAGAGCCGGGTAGTGTCCGGCTCTTTGCTTTTGCTTTTGCTCTCAATTGCCTCCGCGCCGGCGCGGGGAACTGTCCAGCGTGGGTAGGCAGGCCCATGCAGGACCGTGAGGCGCATGGATGCGCCGATCGAGCCCCCATGGATGGGTTTACGGCGTGTCCTGCATGGGCCTGCCTACCCACGCTATGCAGGAACAATCAACGCGCCGCAGCGCCCGCTTTCGATTTAGAACTCCGCCGCCACCGTCATGAACAACTGCCGCGGTGCGCTCGCATGGATCGCATAGCGCTTGCCCTCCGGATCGGTCGGTGCGAACGAACTCAACTGGCCCGCATAGCGCTTGTTGGTCAGGTTGGTCGCGTTCAACGACACCCGCACATTGCGCAGGCCCAGGCCCGGGCCGAAATCGTAGCCCGCACCGGCGTCGAAGGTGGTCACGCCCGGCACCGACTGGTCGTTGGTGTAGGTGTAGTAGCGCTTGCCGGTGTACTTGGCACGCAGGCTGGCGAAGAAGCCATCGCGGTTCCAGCTGATTTCACTGGAGGCCATGCGCTGCGGCGTATCCACGGTGATCTTGCCGGCCACCGGCACCACCGCGCCGCCGGACAGGTAGTCGTCCTCGTAGGTGGTCTTGTTCCAGGACAGCGCGTTGTACCACTGCAGGCCGTCGATCGGCTTGAGGATGAAGGTCAGTTCCGCGCCGTAGCTCTTCACCGAACCGACGTTGATGAAGCGCGTCACGCACTCCGGACGCGTGCCGACTTCGATGCTCGAGCACGGGTTCAGCGACAGCAGGCGGTTGTCGAACTTCACGTTGTAGCCCGCGATCGACGCCTGGTACTTCTCGCCGAAGGTACGGAAGCCGGCTTCCAGGCTCTTGGACTTCTCCGGCTCCAGCCCGGCACTGGCCGCGAACGATTCCGGCGACACCTGCAGCGGGCCGCCGCTGCCACCGCCGACGAAGGCAGCGATGTTTTCGGCATACGAGGCGAACAGCTCGTTGTTGGCGTTGAGCTTGAAGCCTACGCCCACCTGCGGCAGCACCGATTCCTTGGCGGTCAGCGTGCCCGAGGCGATGCTGGTTTCCACGCCGGGGTTGGCGGTGGCGCGCATGCGGGTGTTCGGGCTCTTGATGCCCACGTCCACGGTCAGGCGCTGGTCCAGGAAGCGCATGCGGTCCTGCACGTAGAACTGGCGCGTGCGGATGTCGAAGTCCTGGTTGAACAGCAGGCGGTCCGGGTTCTTCAGGTACAGGTCGTCCAGGAACGGGCCGCTGATGTAGTAGAAGTTGCGCGAAACGTTATGGTCGTTCTGCTCGTACCACAGGCCGGCTTCCAGCTCGTGGATGCCCACCGTCCACGACAGTGCGGCGGTCAGGCCATCGCGGTTGATCGTGTAGTTGGTGCTGCGGATCGAGATCGGCAGCATCTTGTCGGTGCCCGGGTAGGACGGCTGGCCCGGTGCCCACCAGTGGCCCTGGCCACGGTTGTCGTGGTGGTAGGCCAGCAGCTTCAGGCGGCCCTGCTCACCCAGGCGCAGGTCGGCATCCACCGAGTACAGGTTGTCGTCACGCAGTGCACGGCTCTGGTAGTACGCATCGTCGATGCTGGTGACGCCACCGCTGAACCTGCACTTGCTGCGGTCCAGAGTACCCGGCGCGCAGTACGCAGCAGCCACGGCTCGATCCCAGTCCGGCGCGTAGATGTTCCAGTCATAGCCCAGGCCACGTGCCAGCATGTCCTTGGACAGGTAGGCGTAGTTGGCCTGGCTGGCGCGCGAGGTGGCCACGAACGCACCGAAACGATGGTCGCCCACGTTCCACACCGCCTTGGCGTTGAACTGGCGGGTGGTCTGGTTCTGGTACGGCGCAGCCCACATGTCCTGGTCCTGGTGCACGCCGGACACGTAGGCCGAGAAGCCGTTGATGTCGCCGGTATCCACGCGCAGGTAGCCACGGCGCTGGCTGTTGTCGCCAACGGTGACGCTGGCGCGGCCGCCGAATTCGGTGGACGGGTCCATCGAGAAGTACTGGATGGTGCCGCCCAGGTTGCTGGTCGAGGCCACGCCCAGCGAACCGATGCCCTGCGACAGTTCGGCACCGGCCAGGTTCTCGGCGATGATCGCGCGGGCGATGCTCAGGCCGTTGTAGTTGCCGTAGCTGTTGTCGCCCAGCGGGATGCCGTCCAGCGTGTAGCCGAGGCGGCTCTTGTCGAAGCCGCGCAGGCTGATGGTCTGCGATTCTTCGTTGGCGCCGAAGGCATCGTTGGACTGCACCGACACGCCCGGCAGCCGGTCGAGGATCTTCTGGCCGCTGGTGCCCGGCGGCAGCACCTGCTTGTCGACGGTGGTGATGCGCTGCACCTGGCGGGTCTCGCCCTGGCCGATCACGGAGACGGTATCCAGCGTCTGCGCGCTCAGCGCGGCATCGGTGCTGGCGCCGGCATCGGCGGCGGTGGCGGCATGGGCGCTGGCGGCGGCGGAGAGCGCGATCGCCACGGCGATCGTCAGGTGTCGGGTCTGCATGGTGGTCCGTTGCATTGGGGGTGGTCACCGGCACGCGTGCGCGGTGCATGGCCACTATGCGAACGGAACATGAAACCTTCTTTACGGAAAACCAACGAACGGTGCAGGACAGTGGTGTGCGTCCTGCAACATTCCTGTCATGGCGGCGATGCGTCTGCCGGCTTGAGGATCACCTCCGCGACGCACGTGTGATGCAATCCGGGAAAGAGGTAGCTCACCCATCGGTCCAGGGCCGGGTAGCTCAACGTCAATGCCTGCTCCGGGGCGTGGCCTGAAGGAGGAAGAACATGCGCTGGCGCGGCCTGGCGCTGGACGATCTGCCGACGCGTCACACAGACGCCTCCGACATCCAGGCGCACGGAGTGCACGTGCTGGCGATCGGCCTGCAGCAGGACTATGCCGCCGGTGATCCGAAGCGGTGGGGACAGGGCCACCGGCGGCAGCGTGATGCCCGGCAACGCATAAGGTGTTTCGATGACGGCCGCTGTCGCCGGCAGCATGGCGCGAAGGTCTTCCAGACGTGCTGCGCGTGGCAATGGTGCGCCCCAGCTGCGGGTCAGTTCGACCAGACGATCGGCCTGCACATCGTCAGCCATCGGCAACTGGTCGGGTGCGGCCGCCGCACACAGTGCAGGCAGCAGGATCGCAAGGTTTCCCCACCACAGACGCTGCATGGGCGAACTCCCGGTGCACGGATGCTGCCGGTATAGCACGCACCGGGTACAGGTAGAAAAAAGGGGCCGGATCACCCTCGCAAGCGAAGGTTCACCGGCCCCGCGCACTCCGTGGGGGAGGCGGTCCACGTACTGCGTGGACGAGGGCTTAGCCCATGTACAGGCCACCGTTGACCGGATAATCGGCGCCGGTCACGTACGAGGCTTCATCCGAGGCCAGCCACGCACACAGGCCGGCTACTTCCTCCGGGCGACCGAGGCGGCGCACGGGCACCGAGGCGGCCAGCCGGTCCAGCACATCCGGCGGGAAGCTGCTGATCGCCTGGCTGGCGATATAACCCGGCGACAACGTGTTGACGGTCACCCCGCGCGAGGCCACTTCCGCGGCCAGCGCACGGCTGAAACCATGCATCGCGGCCTTGGCGGTGGCGTAGTTCACCTGGCCGATCTGGCCCTTGTGGGCGCTGACCGAACCGATGTTGATGATGCGGCCCCAGCCCCGCGTGGCCATGCCGTCGACGACCTGCTTGGTCAGGTTGAACAGCGAGTTGAGGTTGGAGGCGATCACCGCATTCCAGTCCTCCACCGTCATCTGCCGGAACAGCAGGTCGCGGCTGCCACCGGAGTTGTTGACCAGCACGTCCACTTCACCGACTTCGGCGCGGACCTTGGCAAACGCCGCGCTGGTCGAGGCCCAGTCGGTCGCGTTGCCTTCGGAGGCGATGAAGTCGAAGCCCTGTTCGCGCTGCTCGCGCAGCCAGTTGGCCTTGCGCGGTGAGTTCGGCGCGCAACCGGCGACCACGGTGTGGCCGCTGCGGGCCAGGCTCTGGCAGATGGCAGTACCGACACTGCCCATGCCGCTGGTGACGTAAGCGATTCGAAGCGTCATTGCAGAAGGCTCCTTGGTAAGGGGTCAGGCCGCGAGCGGGTACAGGCCGAACAGCAGGCTGCCGACCATCAGCAGCATCGAGATGGCGATGGCCCACTTCAGGGTGAACTTCTGGTGGTCGGCGAACTCGACCTTGGCCAGGCCAACCAGCAGGTAGGTGGACGGCACCAGCGGGCTGAGCAGGTGCACCGGCTGGCCGGCCAGCGAGGCGCGCGCCATTTCCACCGGGGTGATGCCGTAGTTGCCGGCGGCCTCGGACAGGATCGGCAGCACGCCGAAGTAGAACGCGTCGTTGGACATGAAGAAGGTGAACGGCATCGACGCTACTGCGGTGATCACCGCCAGGTACGGGCCCCACGATTCCGGGATCACCGCCAGGAAGCTGTGCGACATCGCCTCGACCATGCCGGTGTTGTTGAGGATGCCGGTGAAGATGCCTGCGGCGAAGATCAGCGACACCACCGACAGCACGTTGCCGGCGTGGTTGACCACGCGGCGGCGCTGCTCGGCCAGGTTCGGGTAGTTGATCACCAGGGCGATGGCGAAGCCGACCATGAACAGCACCGGCATCGGCAGCACGCCGATGATCAGCGCGGTCATCAGCGCCACGGTCAGGGCCAGGTTGACCCACAGCAGCTTCGGACGCTTGATGTCCTCGGCGTCTTCCACGGTCGGCAGCGGGTTGCTGTCGTCGGACACGCTGTTGTCCATCCAGCTGCCACCCTTTGGCAGGGTCACCACACCCAGCCGGCGGCGTTCCTTCAGGCCCAGGTACCAGGCCAGCAGCAGCACGCCGGCGCAGGCGATCACCATCGACGGGATCAGCGGCACGAACACATCGGCCGGGTCCACGTGCAGCGCAGTGGCCGCGCGTGCGGTCGGGCCGCCCCACGGGGTCAGGTTCATCACGCCGCCGGCGAGGATGGTCACGCAGGTCATGTTCAGCGCGTTCATGCCCAGCCGCTGGTACAGCGGCAGCATCGCCGAGACGGTGATCATGTAGGTGGTCGAGCCATCACCGTCGAGCGAGATCAGCATCGCCAGCACCGCGGTGCCGAGCACGATCTTCATCGGATCGCCCTTCACGAAGCGCAGGATCACCCGCACCAGCGGATCGAACAGGCCGGCGTCGATCATCACCCCGAAGTAGAGGATGGCGAACATCAGCATCACGCCGGTGGGCGCGATCTTCTTGATGCCCTCCAGCATCATCTCGTCGATGTTGGCGCCGAAGCCGCCGATCAGCGCGAACAGGATGGGGATGGTGATCAGGGCGACGAGCGGCGACAGGCGTTTGCTCATGATCAAGTACATGAACGTAATGACCATGCCAAAGCCGAGGATGCTCAGCATCATCTGCGGACTCCTTGCGAATACAGGACGTGGGGGAGTGGAAGGGGCCCGGGCGGCATGCCCGGAACATCAGGTCTAGAAGTCGTACTGCAGGCGCCCGGTGACCGCGCGCGTGCGGTCCACCGTGACCCCGGCGAGGCGGTCGCGGTTGCGGCTTTCGATCACGTTGAGCATGAAGCGCAGGTTGTCGCGCAGGTACCAGTTGCCACCCAGCGTCCATGCTTCGGTGCTGCCGCGGCGCAGGTCGGGGGCACCGTCGAGGTGCTGTGCGCCCCACATCTGGTCGTAGCGCAGCGCCACTTCGAAGGCACCGGCCTTGTGGCGGATATCCTTCACCCGCGCGAAGCGGCCGGTCTTGCGGTCGTAGGCGCGGCTTTCGCCGGTGACGAACCAGCTGAGCATGCCGTAGGCGGCCATCACGTCACCGCGCTGCGCGCCGTCGTCGAAGGTGGCGCCACTGAATTCGCCCTGCCACGACAGCGGGCCGCGCACCTGCGCGTATTCCAGCGACCACTTGTTGACGTCGGTATCGCGGCCGGCGGAGAAGTTGACCAGGGTCAGGCGGCTTTCATCGGACAGATGGCCGGCCGGGCGAGGGCGGATGCTCAGGCCCGGGGTGCCGTTGGCGCCGGGGTTGTCGTAGGCCTCACGGGCCAGCGACAGTCCCAGGTGCAGCACGTCGCCCTCGCTGGGCGAAGGTGCCCAGGTGACGCGGCCACCGGCGGCGCGGCCCTTCACCTGCCAGGCGTCGATGCTTTCCAGGCTGTAGATGCTGGCCGCCCAGGTGAAGTCACCGGGGTTGGCCTGCCACGACGCACCCAGGCGGTACAGCGGCGCCAGCGTGGTGCCGGCGTTGCCGCGCTCCAGGA
Organism: Stenotrophomonas sp. 86156_Sma; assembly: GCF_056481625.1. Classification (NCBI taxonomy): domain Bacteria; kingdom Pseudomonadati; phylum Pseudomonadota; class Gammaproteobacteria; order Lysobacterales; family Lysobacteraceae; genus Stenotrophomonas; species Stenotrophomonas sp. 86156_Sma. The sequence continues at coordinate 4,231,572 of NZ_CM151157.1, read as the reverse complement.
AGCTGCCGTAGTTGGAGCTGGTGCGGTCATCCAGCGAGAAGTACTGCTTGAACTGGCCCACGGTCAGCTTGCCGGCCTTGCCGAAGCTGCGTGCCAGGTACACGTCCTTGGCCTCGACGCGGTCGCCGGAGAAGTCAGCTTCCAGCTTGTAGTCGACCACGAAGAACTTGCCGGACACGTCCAGCCAGGCGCGACGGATCTCGGTGTCGTCCTTGTTCGGCGTACCGCGGTTGTCGTTGTCGAAGGTGGCGAAGTCCAGGTGCAGGCGGCCACCGAGGGTGGCGGTGACCGGGCGGTCGTCTTCGGCGGCGAAGGCCGGCGCCGACAGGGCAGCCAGAGCCATCATGGCGGCAGGACGCCGCCAGGCAAACGTGAATTCCACAAACCCTCCCAGGTGCGCGCCAGGCGCGCGGCAATCGTGGGCACCGGACGGTGCGCGGCCGCAGTCTGGGTCGGGCAAGCTGTCATCGTCCTGTCAACGGTTTGTGCAGTGCAGCGTAAAACCGGCCGCTGCGCTCACTGGGCCACGCCCGGCAAGCGCGGCGGCGGCATGCGGTAGCATTCGTTTCCCCTCCCACCCGTGTGCCCATGCGCCTGCTGCTGGTCGAAGACAACCCGGATCTGGCCGATGCGATCATCCGTCGCATGCGTCGCAGCGGCCACGCCGTGGACTGGCAGGCCGATGGCCTGGCGGCCGCCAGCGTGCTGCGCTACCAGAGCTTCGACCTGGTGGTTCTGGATATCGGCCTGCCCAAGCTCGATGGCCTGCGCGTGCTGGCCGGCATGCGCGAGCGCGGCGACAGCACACCGGTGCTGATGCTGACCGCGCGCGACGGCATCGAAGACCGTGTGCAGGCGCTGGACGTCGGCGCCGACGATTACCTGGGCAAGCCGTTCGATTTCCGCGAGTTCGAAGCGCGCTGCCGCGTGCTGCTGCGACGCGCGCGCGGCCAGGCCAGCGAAGTGGTGCAGATCGGTGGCTTCCAGTTCGACAATGCCGCGCACCGGGTCAGCCTCGACGGCGAACCGATCGAACTGCCGAACCGCGAGTACCGGCTGCTGGAGATTCTGGTCGGCCGCCTCGGCCAGGTGGTCGGCAAGGATGAGATAGGCAATGGCCTGTTCGGCTTCGACGATGAAGCCGGCCCGAATGCCATCGAGCTGTATGTGGGGCGCCTGAGAAAGAAGCTGGCAGGTGCACCGCTGCGCATCACCACGGTGCGCGGCGTTGGCTACCTGCTGGAAGCCAGTGATGACAGCGCCGACGCCGATGGCTGACGCGCGTACCGCGAACGCCGCACCGGGCTCGCTGCGGCGCACGCTGCTGCTCTACCTCGGCGCGTTGCTGGCGGTGTTCGCGGTGGCTCTGCTGTTTGCCGCGCGCGGCTATGGCCAGCGCGCCGCCAACCGTTCCTACGATCACCTGTTGGTGTCCTCGGCGTTGTCCATTGCCGATTCGGTGGCCCTGGTCGATGGCCAATGGCAGGTCGATCTGCCCTATGCGGCGCTGGACCTGCTGGCGATGGCCCCGGAAGACCGCGTGTTCTATCGGGTCGCCGACAGCCGTGGCAACCTGATCACCGGCTATGGCGACCTGCCGGCGCCGCCGCGCCGGCCCGGCACGCAACCGCAGCTGTTTGATGCGGCGTACAGTGGCGAGACCGTGCGCTTCGTGGTGGTCGGCCGCAGTTTCGCCGCCGCCTCGGCGCAGGGCGAAGTACAGGTGCAGGTCGGCCAGACCCGGCGTGCGCGTGAAGCGGTCGCGCAGGACATGGTCAACCGCGCACTGCTGGCGATCGGTGTGCTGTCCGGCCTGCTGCTGGCGCTGGTGGCCTTTGGCGTGCATCGCGCATTCCGGCCATTGGTGCGGGTGGAACGCGAGCTGTCACGCCGCGAGCCCTCTGACCTGAAGCCGCTGGATGCCCGTGTACCGCGCGAGATGGACCAGATGGTGGCGGCGTTGAACCGCTTCATGGAACGGCTGTCCAGCAGCAACGAGACGCTGCGCGCGTTCATGGCCGAGGCCGCGCACCAGATGCGCACGCCGTTGGCGGCATTGCGTGCGCAGGCACAGCTGGCGCTGGATGACGACGATCCCGAAGACATGCGGCGCAGCCTGCAGGCGATCGAGCGCAACGCCACCCACATGAGCCGGTTGTTGAATCAGTTGCTCAGCGATGCCAGCGTGATCCATCGTTCGCATCTGCAGCGCTTTGTTGCAGTGGATCTGGCCGAGACCGTGCACCAGGCCCTGCATGAAGCGCTGCCGCAGGCCGGCCCGGCGCCGCGCGTGCAGCTGGCGATGACCGCCGAGCCGGTACAGGTGCATGGCGATGCGCTGCTGCTGCGCGAGGCGATCAAGAACCTGGTCGACAATGCACTCAAGTACGGCGGCGACGGTCCGTTGCAGATCGCATTGACCGTGGAAGGCGGGCAGGCCGTGCTGACCATCGCCGACCACGGTGCCGGCATTGCCGCCGCCGATGCCGAACGCGTGTTCGAGCGCTTCGCCCGTGGCGAGGGCGCGCCGTCCGGCGGCGCCGGGCTGGGCCTGGCCATCGTCAAGCGCGTGGTCGACAGCCATGGCGGCCGCATCGATCTCAGCAACCGTCCGGAGGGTGGTTTGATCGCTACCATCCGCCTGCCCCGGAGCAGTTCATGATCCGCCTGCTCGCCACCGCCGTTGCCCTGCTGTTGGCCCTGCCGGTGCTGGCCGCGCCCGGCGATGTGCGCCGTTTTCCCGCACAGGCAAAGACCACGGCGCAGCTGCGCATCCACGGCACCACCGACATCGAAGTGTTCGCGGTGGTCATCGCCGACTACCAGCGGCTGCACCCGGGCACCGAAGTGGTGTACGAGGACATCATCACCCAGGACCTGTACGCGCGGTACCTGCACGACCGCGGCGGACCGGCATCGCCGGACCTGCTGATCTCCAGTGGCATGGACCTGCAGACCAAGCTGGTCAACGATGGTCATGCACTGCCGCACCGCTCCGCTCAGACCGCCGCGCTGCCGGCCTGGGCGCAGTGGCGCAACGAGGCATTCGGCATCAGCTACGAGCCGGTGGTGATGGTCTACAACACCCGCGCGCTGACGGCTGCGAGGGTGCCGCACACGCGCCGGCAACTGCTGGACCGGTTGCGCGCCGAAGGCGCACCGCTGCGCGGCAGGGTCGGCACCTATGACATCGAACGCAGCAGCGTCGGCTACCTGCTGTCAACGCAGGATGCGCAGCGTGGCAGCATCGCCGGTGCGCTGCTGGGCGCGCTGGGCGACAACGATGTGGTGCGCGAGGAGCGCACCGGCGTGCTGCTGGACAAGGTGGCCAGCGGACAGCTGTCGCTGGTCTACAACGTGCTCGGCTCTTACGCGCAGGCGCGCATCGACGCGGGTGCTCCGCTGGCGATTGTGGAGCCCGAGGACTACACGCTGGTGGTGCTGCGTACCGCGGTGATTCCACGCACCGGCCCACACCCGGAAGAAGCCCGGCGCTTCCTCGACTACCTGTTGTCGCCGCGTGGCCAGCAGGTGCTGTCACGCGAGGCACGGCTGATGCCGATCGTCACCGGCAGCGCACGTGGCGACGATGCGCCCGGCCGCAGCCGTCGCCCGATCCAGCTGGGCCCGGGCCTGCTGGTGTACCTGGATGCACTCAAGCGCCGCCAGTTCCTCGATGCCTGGCGCAGCAGCGTGGAGCCGGCAGGGCGCTGAGGCGACGGCCTGCCCGTACAATGGCGGCATGAGCGAATACACCATCCTGATCGCCGATGACCACCCGCTGCTGCGTTCGGCGGTGGTGCAGTCATTGCGGCAGAGCCTGCCGCTGGCGCAGGTGCGCGAGGTCGCCAGCGCTGATGCGCTGGCCGAGGCCCTCGACGCGCACCCGGATGTGGACCTGGTGCTGCTCGACCTGACCATGCCTGGCGCGCACGGATTCTCCGCGCTGCTGCACGTGCGTGGCTCGCATCCGGACATTCCGGTGGTGATCCTCTCGTCCAATGACCATCCGCGGGTGATCCGCCGCGCGCAGCAGTTCGGCGCCGCCGGTTTCATCCCGAAGTCGGCCCCGGCCGAGACCATCGGCGAGGCCCTGCAGGCGGTGCTGGATGGTGGCCTGTGGTTCCCGGCGATGGCCGCCGAGCGTTCGGAGGCCGACGCACTGCTGGCCAGCCGTCTGGCCCAGCTGACCCCGCAACAGTTCCGCGTGCTGCTGTGCCTGGCCGACGGGCTGCTCAACAAACAGATCGCCTACACGCTGGGGCTGGCGGAAAACACGGTGAAGGTGCATGTCACCGCGATCCTGAAGAAGCTCGAATGCCATAGCCGAACGCAGGCGGCGGTGCTGGTGAAGGCGCTGGAGCCCGAGGGCGACGCCGGCATCGGGTTGTAGTTTCCAGCCAACGGCGCAGCCCCTCGTGGGTGGACACGTAGAGCAGTTCATGGGTGAGGCCGGGCAGGTGGACTGCGCAGGGGTCGCTGCAAGTACGTCCATGTAAGCTCGGTCGCCGCTTGCTCGTGTGCGCAGTCCTGCGCACACGGCAAGACCGGGGTTGGGCGTCCTGCCCAACCCGCCCGAGGCATGCCTCGGGCCCATGCGGCTCACGCCCCTGCGCAGCCCACCTGCCCGGCCACGGACAGGTTCCGTGCGCATCCATCCACGGAAGAGAAAAGAAGATCAAAAGCAAAGGCAGCCTGGCAGGCCGCCTTTTGTAGAGCCGAGCCCACGCTCGGCTGCTTTGCGGTCAGTCCGCGATGCCGAGCATGGGCTCGGCTCTACACGAGCAAGCGCAGCGCGCGACCGGCTTTTGTTCTTCTTTTTCTTCTCCGTGGGTGGCAGGCCACCGAAATCTGTCAGAGGCCGGTCGGGTTGGGTTCGCGGGGGTGTCAGCCGCATGGATGCGGCTGCCAAGCCTCCAGGGATGGATTCACGGCGTCCCCCGCGCACCCAACCCGACCGGCCCACCCACGGCTTCTGCTTTCCACGACCAACCAGGCACCACCCACGAGGGGCTGCGCCGTTGGCTGGAATCACCCGCGATGCCGGATCAGCAACTGACTCATCAGCGCCCGCAGCGCCGGCGGTTTCACCGGCTTGGCCATCATTCCCCAGCCACGCTCGGCAGCCATCTCACGCAATCCCGCATCGCGCTCGGCAGTGACCAGCACCACCGGCGGGCGGGCCCGCCACAGCTCTGCCAATGTCTCGTACAGCACCGGGCCGTGGTGGTCACCCATGCGCACATCCAGCAGCACCAGCTCCGGCACGGTTGCCGTCGTGGCCAACTGCAGTGCGGCCTGCGGGCCATCGGCCAGCATCACCTCGCAACCCCAGCGCTCCAGCAGCGCGCGGCTGGCCGCGCACACGTGCGGATCGTCATCGATTACCCACACACGGCGCCCTCGCAGCGGGTTGTCCGCCGCCGGTTCCTGCGCCAGCACCGGCGCGGGCGTGGTGGCGGGAATCGCGCCCGCGTCGCCGAACGGCACGCCCACGGCGAACACGCTGCCCTGGCCCAGCTGCGAGCGCAGCCGGATCGGATGTCCGAGCAGGCGGCCGATGCGGTCGACGATGGCCAGGCCAAGGCCGGCACCGCGCTGCTGGCCGTCGTGCAGGCGGCGGAATTCCTCGAAGATCTCGCCCTGCAACGCATCGGGGATGCCGGGGCCCTGGTCGTGCACTTCGATCCACAGCAGGCCTTCGCGGCGACGGCAGCCCAGAAGCACGCGACCGCGCTCGCTGTAGCGCAGCGCGTTGGACAGGAAATTCTGCAGGATGCGGCGCAGCAGCGCTTCATCGCTGACCACCACCGCATCGGTATCGACCCAGTCCACCACCAGGCCACGTGACTGCGCGGCGATGCCGAATTCGCGCGCCAGTGTCTGCAGCAGCGGCCCGAGCCGGAACGCCTGCACACGGGTCGGCAGGCTGCCCGATTCCAACCGCGCGATATCCAGCAGGCTGTTGAGGATCGCATCCTGCGCGGCCAATGCAGCGTCGATGTGATCGCTGGTCTGCTGCTGCGCCGGGTCGCTCAGCTTGCCGCGCAGCACCGAGACGAACATGCGTGCTGCGTTGAGTGGTTGCAGCAGGTCGTGCACGGCCGAGGCGACGAAGCGGGTCTTGTAGCGGTTGGCCTGTTCGGCCTCGCGGCGTGCTTCGTCCAGGTCGTGGGTACGTTCGGCGATGCGGTGTTCCAGTGCATCGGCCAGCGAGCGCAGTTCGCGTGCAGCATTCTTGTAGCTGGTGATGTCGGCGTAGCTGGTGACGAAACCGCCGTCGGGCAGCGGGTTGCCGCGGATTTCCAGCACCGTACCGTCGTCCTTTTCACTTTCGCGCATGTGCGGACGGCCGCTGCGCAGATGGTTGAGGCGACGCTCGATGGCCTCGTCGACCGGGCCGGGACCGAGCAGGCCACGGCGTGCGTTGAAGCGGAACAGTTCCTCGATGGGCCGCCCCACGCGCACCAGGTCCAGCGGGAAACGGAACAGTTCCAGGTAGCGCGAATTCCATGCGACCAGACGCAGGTCCCGGTCGATCACCACCACGCCCTGCGGCAGGTGTTCGAGGCTGCGGCTGAGGCCGCTGTCGGCATCGGTGGCGGCCTGCAGCAGGCCATCCTGTGCGGTGCGCAGTTCCTGTGCATGCTGCTTGAGCAGGGTTTCCAGCTCGCGGCGGCTGCGCAGGCGATGCTTGGCCAGGCGCCGGCGCTGCTGCACGAACAGCACCAGGAAGCCCAGCGCCAGCCACGCAGCACCTCCGGTAAGCGCGGCCGCACGGCCGGCGGCGGTGGCGGCACTGGCGTCGTGCAGCAGGTGCAGGTTCCAGTCTTCGGCCGGCAGCGCAAGGCTCTGCCACAGCATCGGCTGCGGCAATGCCGGATCCAGCAGGCGCACCATGCGGCCGCCATCGGCCAGTACATCCTCGGTACGTGCGCGCAGTGGCTGCAGGGTGCGATCGGCGTACTGGCGGGCGTCCAGCATCTCGCGGCGCTCATCGGCGCCCAGCGGTCGCAGCAGGCGGTAGCGCCAGCTGTCACGGTTGGCCAGGAACACCACGTCGTGGTCGTCGCTGGCGAGCACCACGTCAGGGCTGCTCAGCCACTCCTGCTCCAGTGCCGACAGCTCGACCTTGATCACCACCACGCCGAGCCGCTTGCCGTCTTCCTCGATGGCCTGCGACAGGTAGTAGCCGGGCACACCGGTGGTCATGCCGATGCCGTAGAAGCGGCCGCGGCCCTGGGCCAGCGCCTGGCGGTAATAGGGACGATAGCTGTAGTTCTCACCGACGTTGGTGGTCGGCTGGTCCCAGTTGCTCGCCGCCACCGCCACGCCATCGTGACCGACCAGGGTCAGGGTCGAGGCACGGGTGACTTCATTGGCGCGTTGCAGCTTGAGGTTCAGCCGCTGCCGTTCGGTGGGCGAGGGCTGCACACGCAGGGCGTGCAGAAGATCCGGATCCAGTGCCAGTACCTGCGGCAAGGTGCCGAAGCGGTCGATGCGCTGCTGCAGGCCCTGGCCATACAACTGCAGCTGGCGTTGTACCTGGCTGCTTTCCTCGCCGAGGGCGCGCCGCCAGGCGTAGTGGCCGGCGGCGACCGCACACAGCACGGTGCCGCCGACCATCACCGCGATGGTCAGCAACAGCATCCGGTGGCGGCTGAGCCAGTACATGGCGGCAGTCTACGCAGGGCCGGCGGGCGTGGCGTGCACGCCCGCCGGGATCTGACGTGGAAGGGGTCAGAAGTGCATCTGCGCGCGCAGTTCGAAGATCTCCGGCGTGCTGTGCACGCCGCGACGGCTGGCGTCGACCTTGACGTAGTTGGCCTGGAACTTGAAGTGGCTGGTCAGGTACCAGTTCGCACCCAGAGTGAGGTCGTGCTGGCGGCCGCCGAGGATGCTGCCATCGTCGAGGTCCATGCGGCTGTAACGGGCCACCAGTTCCACCGCGCCGTAGTCGTGCGCCGGCTTGATGTTGGCCACCGCACCGGCGTTGTACGGGCGCGATTCGCCGGTCAGCACCCAGCTCGCCATCGCGTACTGGCCGCTGCCGGTGTAGTCGGGCTTGCCGTCATGGCGGGTGACCGTGGCGCGCAGGGCTTCGGCCTGCACCGAGAACGGGCCGCGGATCCAGATACCTTCCAGGCCGGTGCGGCGGATCTGGTCGGCGGTGACCAGCGCGCCGGAATCGACATAGCGGATGTCGGTCAGGCCGGCTTCCGGACGTGCGCGCAGGCGCGCGCTGGCCTCGTGGTGCACGTCGCGGCCATCGCTGTAACCGCGCGGATTTTCCTGCGAGTAGGCCAGGCCCAGGTGGATCACGTCACCCGGCGCCTTTACCGGGGTCCACACCGCACGCACGGCCTGGGTGGTGCCCGGGTTGTCACCCTGCAGGTCCTTGCCGCCATAGGCGCCGGCCTGCAGCAGGTACTGCGGGCGCTCAAGCACCCATTCCACACCCGTGCGGCGGCCAGCGTAGAAGGCCTGCACCGGCAGCGCGGTTTCCAGGAAGCTGCCGGCGCGCGAGGACGTGTTCGCGTCCAGGCCGACCGGGGTCTTCATGTAGCCGAAGCGGAAGCGGCCGATGTCGCGGCCGAAGAAGGCCTTGCTTTCGAAGCGCACGAACACGTCCAGCCAGGTATCGGACTGGAAGTCGTAATAGACCATCGCGTCGTAGACGCCCTTCTTCTTCAGCGTCGCACCGAACTCCTTGCGGCGCACGGCGTCGTCGTCCTCAAGGCCGCTGCCCCAGGAGAAATCGTTGTAGTCGTAGGCGATGTTGGCGGTAGCGGCCAGCTCGGTGCCGTCGCCGAAGGCGTACTTGGTCGGCCAGTTGTCGAAATCGGCAGCCGAAGCGAAGGCGGGAAGCGCGGCCAGCGACAGGGCCAGCAAGGTGGGAATCGGGCGCATGTTGGGTGCGGCTCTCTCAGATTGCGTGTGGACAGGACAACAACGGCCGCAAGGGCCGGAACTTTCGCAATGACGCGCCCGGCCGTTCAGCTCGGGCCACCGGCCTCCCCGTGATCGGGCGGTGCGGCGCCAGTGTAGGCATCGCGGCCACCTGAACCGGGGGGCTAGTACCAATAGGTTATCTGCGCCAGCGTGCCCGGCGCGTACAAAGGCGTCCATTGGTCGCACCCCCTGCGCGTGCTGCACAGGGCCTGCGGTCAGTTTCCACGGTAACGGTTCCCGTGCAGTCCCGGGGCCGTACGTGCCTGAAAACGCCCCTTCCGGAGTCCGCCATGCACATCCCGACCGCAGCACCGGTGCCTGCAAAGCCGTTGCCGATCTATCGCCAGCTGTACTTCCAGGTGATCGTGGCGATCGTCCTGGGCGCCATCCTCGGCCACTACGAACCGTTGATCGGCGAGAAGATGAAGCCGCTCGGCGATGCCTTCATCAACCTGGTGAAGATGATCATCGCACCGGTGATCTTCCTGACCATCGTCACCGGCATCGCCGGCATGACCCACCTGCGCACGGTGGGCCGCGTATTCGCCAAGGCGATGGCGTACTTCCTGTTCTTCTCCACGCTGGCGCTGATCGTCGGCATGATCGTGGCGCACGTGGTGCAGCCCGGCGCCGGCATGAACATCAATCCGGCCGAGCTGGACCAGACCGCGGTGCACAGCTACGTCGAGAAGTCGCATGACCTGACCCTGGTCGGCTTCCTGATGGACATCATCCCGAAGACGCTGCTCAGCGCGTTCGTCGATGGCAACATCCTGCAGGTGCTGTTCGTGGCCGTGCTGTTCGGCATCGCGCTGGCATCGGTGGGCGAGAAGGGCAAGCCGATCGTGAACTTCCTGGAGGCGCTGGTCGCCCCGGTGTTCAAGCTGGTCCACATCCTGATGAAGGCCGCGCCGATCGGTGCCTTCGGCGCAATCGCCTTCACCATCGGCAAGTACGGTGTTGGCTCGCTGATCAACCTGGCCTGGCTGGTGGGTTCGTTCTACCTCACCGCCTTCCTGTTCGTGGCGGTCATCCTGGGCCTGGTCTGCCGCCTGTGCGGCTTCTCGGTGTTCAAGCTGGCGCGCTACCTGAAGGCCGAACTGCTGCTGGTGCTGGGCACCTCCTCGTCGGAGTCGGCGCTGCCGTCGCTGATGGAGAAGATGGAACGCGCCGGCTGCAGCAAGTCGGTGGTGGGCCTGGTGGTCCCAACCGGCTACTCGTTCAACCTGGACGGCACCAACATCTACATGACCCTGGCCGCGCTGTTCATCGCCCAGGCCACCAACACCGAACTGACCCTGGGCCATCAGATTGCCCTGCTGCTGGTCGCCATGCTCAGCTCCAAGGGCGCGGCCGGCGTCACCGGCGCCGGCTTCATCACCCTGGCCGCCACCCTGGCCGTGGTGCCGGAGGTGCCGGTGGCCGGCATGGCGCTGATCCTGGGCGTGGACCGCTTCATGAGCGAATGCCGCTCGCTGACCAACTTCATCGGCAATGCCGTGGCCACCGTGGTGGTCTCGCGCTGGGAGGGGGCGCTGGACCGCAACCGCCTGAAGCTGGCGCTGGACGGCCGCGAAAGCGAACTGCCGCCGCTGATCGATGCCGTGCCCGAGGCGCTGCCGGCCAGGGGCTGATCCAGGTGTGTGGTACCGCGGGGCCGATCACGACAGTGGTACGGCCCCGCGGCGTTTCAAGGCGTCCCATGGCTGTCATGGGACGCACCGAAGCTGGTGTCGCGGTACCGTCGCATACGGCACGGAATTGTGCGGTCGCAGCATGCCTGCGACAGGATAGCGACAGGTCCAGACGCTCCAACGGGGGTATCATCCCCTGTCCCTTCTGCCCATTCATGTAACCCACATCGATGTCCAACGAAGATTTCAAACAGGCCGCCCTCGATTACCACCGGATGTCCCCGCCGGGAAAGATCAAGGTTTCCGCTACCAAGCCCATGCTGACCCAGCGCGACCTGTCGCTGGCGTATTCGCCGGGCGTGGCGTACGCCTGTGAAGCGATCAAGGCCGACCCGCAGCAGGCCAGCGAGCTGACCGCCCGCGGCAACCTGGTGGCGGTGATCTCCAACGGCACCGCGGTGCTGGGCCTGGGCAACATCGGCGCGCTGGCCGGCAAGCCGGTGATGGAAGGCAAGGGCGTGCTGTTCCAGAAGTTCGCCGGCATCGATGTGTTCGACATCGAAGTGGATGAAACCGACCCGGACAAGCTGGTCGACATCATCGCCTCGCTGGAGCCGACCTTCGGCGGCATCAACCTGGAAGACATCAAGGCGCCGGAGTGCTTCGTGGTCGAGCGCAAACTGCGCGAGCGCATGAAGATTCCGGTGTTCCATGACGACCAGCACGGCACGGCGATCATCGTCGGTGCGGCCGTGCTCAACGCCATGGCGATCACCGGCAAGAAGATCGAGGAAGTGAAGCTGGCGACCACGGGCATGGGCGCAGCCGGCATTTCCTGCGTGAACATGCTGGTGCAGCTGGGCCTGAAGCCGGAAAACATCCTGGCCTTCGACCGCGAGGGCGTGATCCACACCGGTCGTACCGACCTGGACCCGGAAAAGCAGCGCTATGCGCGCGACACCGACAAGCGCACCCTGGCCGAGATCGTCGACGGCGCGGACATCTTCCTGGGCCTGTCGGCGCCGGGCATCCTGACTGCCGACATGGTCAAGACCATGGCGCCGGATCCGGTGATCTTCGCGCTGGCCAACCCGACTCCGGAAATCATGCCGGAACTGGCGCGCGCCGCCCGTCCGGACGCGATCATCGGCACCGGCCGTTCGGACTACCCGAACCAGGTCAACAACGTGCTGTGCTTCCCGTACCTGTTCCGTGGTGCGCTGGACGTGGGCGCGACCGCGATCAACGAGGAAATGAAGATCGCCTGCGTGCGCGCCATTGCGGCGCTGGCGCGTCGTGCGGCCACCGACATGGGTTCGGCCTATGGCGGCGAGACCCCGAGCTTCGGTCGTGAATACCTGATCCCGCGCCCGTTCGACCGCCGCCTGCTGGTGGAGCTGTCGGCCGCCGTGGCCCAGGCCGCGATGGACTCGGGCGTGGCCTCGCGCCCGATCGACGACATGGGCGCTTACCGCGACAAGCTGGCCCAGTTCGTCTACCGCACCAGCCTGATGATGAAGCCGGTCTACGACCGCGCGCGCAGCGACAAGCAGCGCGTTGTGTATGCCGAGGGCGAAGAGGAAGTGGTGCTGCAGGCGGTGCAGAACGTGGTCGATGACGGCCTGGCGCACCCGATCCTGATCGGCCGCCCGGAAGTGATCGAGTCGCGCATCGAGCGCCTCGGCCTGCGCCTGAAGATCGGCGAGAACGTTGAAGTCACCAACATCAACGACGACCCGCGCTTCAACGAGTACTGGCAGTACTACCACGGCCTGACCGGCCGTCGTGGCGTGACCGTGGCCGCGGCGAAGAACCTGATGCGTTCGCGCCCGACCCTGATCGCTGCAGTGATGGTGGCCCGTGGCGAAGCCGATGCGATGCTGACCGGCATCGTCGGCCGTTTCCACAAGAAGCTGGGCTACGTGCGCAGCGTGCTGCCGCTGGAGCCGAAGGTCACCTCGACCTCGGCGATGACCGGCGTGATCAACCAGCAGGGCGTGTTCTTCTTCGTCGATACCCACGTGCAGGAAGACCCGACCGCCGAGCAGCTGTGCGAAGCGACCCTGCAGGCGGCCTACCGCATGAAGCTGTTCGGCATCGAGCCGAAGGTGGCGCTGCTGTCGCACTCCAACTTCGGCAGCCACGACTCGAAGGACGCGCTGAAGATGCGCCAGGTGCGCGAGCTGCTGCTCAAGCGCAACCCGCGTCTGAACGTGGACGGCGAAATGCAGGGCGACACCGCATGGGATGAAGCGCTGCGCCAGAAGCTGCTGCCGGGCTCGACCCTGCAGGGTCGAGCCAACCTGTTCGTGCTGCCGAACCTGGAAGCGGCCAACATCGCCTACAACCTGGTGCGTGTGTTCACCGACGGCGTGGCGATCGGCCCGATCCTGATGGGCGTGAACAAGCCGGTGCATATCCTGACCACCAGCGCGACCTCGCGCAGGATCCTGAACATGACCGCCATTGCGGCGGTGGATGCGCAGATCCGCAAGCAGCTGGAAGCGGAAAAGAAGGCGTAAGCCTTCTTTCCAGCGTCAGCTGCAGAAGCGCGCCCCCCGGGGCGCGTTTCTGCTTCCGCAAAGCGAAAACGGGTAGTGCCGGCCGCTGGCCAGCAACCGCAATCATGTCCACCACCACCGCAGCCGGCCAGCGGCCGGCTCTACCGCCAGCCGGCCTGTGCCACACGCGCTACGCCGCCCGGTCATGTCCCTGCAACGCCGTTGCGGCCCAATACGCCCACGCGGCCCGGCCGTGGGAAGGGACCGGACCGGCCTTCCCACCCTGGGCCCGACCAACTTTTCATGGGCGAGGGTGTCATGCGCAATCGAGTGACGCGGCGGTACTTCCAGCAGCTGTTCGCGCTCTATGCCGGCTTCGTGCGGTCGCGCTGAGGCAGCGATGTGGTAGCGCCGGGCCATGCCCGGCGAGCGCGCAGCGTGGCGAATCAGGCATTTCGCCGGGTGTGGCCTGGCGCTACTGAGCGAACGTGGCAACCAAGGTGTGCCGCAGTGGTAGCTATTGAGCTACCGAAATATCTCCGATGGTCACCCTTCCGCCGCCACCGCCACCGCCACCGCCACCATATCCCCAGCCACCTCCGCCACCAAAACTGCCGCCTCCGTCGCCACCGCCACCTCCTCCACCTACGTTGGAGCCAACCCAGTTGCTGCTGTACTCAGAGATCTTTTCCCACAGCACAGTTCCTTTCCTGTAGCGATATTTCGCGCAGACGCTGCCGTTGCAAAGCTCCACAGTCTTGGGGGATCCTTTCGCGTCAATCCAAGAATCAACTTTTGGATTGATCGTTGATCGGAGGAATCCATGTGCTTCACCGTCCTGTAGGTAGGGTCCATCGAAACTGCAAGACTTGCCGCAGTAGAATTTCCCAACCGACGCTGCGATTGCTGCGCCTCCCAGGCACGCGACCACGATCATCAGCCAGCGATTGCGTTTCGACTTTCCTTTCATTTCATTTCTCCTTTTCTTCGATTCGATATCTCGATATGCCATCGGTTCGATTCCCGTTGCTGGTCCGGTGAGAGTTGGCTCCAGAGCCGCTCGGCATAGCGAAGCCCCTTGCCGCCACTGGCCTGGCTGAATGCGCGCGCATAGGCGTGTGCGCGTGCTGCATCGCGAGGCACATGCAGGCCATCCTCAAAGGTGGCCGCAAGAAGCATCAGGGCATTGCTGTCACCCGAGTCCGCGGCTTCGTTGAGGAATCTCACTGTCGCTTCCTTGAATCGCTTGACGAGCTCTTCATCGAACATGGAGTGCTCATCGTCGAACTGATGAGACGCCAGTCCCGAGAACATCAATTTCGCAGTGGAGTCGCCGTCTGACGCCGCGTAGTAGGCGAGGTCATAGATGGAGTGTTCTGATTCAAGAGCGGAGCAGTCTGAGTCACCCAGAACGTTTTCCCGGAACTCACGCTGCTGGTCGGGAGTCAGTCCCGTCGGAATGTCTGTTTCCGCCAAGCTTGCGGCGTTTGTGCAACGCGCTATGTCCTGCGCCAGCAGAAGGGCCTGCTGGGGCGACAACTTTCGGCGAATTGCAATCAACTGAGTCCCGGCGGCGGCAACGCTTGCGGCCTGCGTCGTCTCGATCGCAGCATCTTTTCCGTTGATACGAACCCGTACGGTCTGCTGCTCTTGGGGGGCAACAGCGAGAACGCTCGGCGTGTTGCTTCTCGTCCAGATCGCGGTCGTGATCAGTGCAATGGCTGCTCCTGTCACCAGCACAACGACCGCTTTGCGCCTACCGACCTTGGTTCTGATTTTCATGCAAGCAAGGTTAGCGACCCTCGCTCAGTCACGATGTCGGTTGCTGCCGCGTGCTGTTGTGAACAGGCGCCTATCCGACTTGTCGGATTACTCCGCGTGAGATCGTAATGAGATCCCGTTGGGCAGGTCATGCCGGGCCATGCCAGGCGGGCGCGCAGCGCGGCGAAACAGGCGTTTCGCCGGGCAAGCCACGGTGCTACCTGCGGTCAGCGCTTGCCGCGCCGTGCCGGCGCCGGTGCATCCGAACGCGGCTTGGCGTACTGCGCCCACAGCGCCGGCAGTGCCTTGCCGGTGTGCTTCTGCCACAGCGCCGGTGCATAGCGGCCGTCGCGCAGGGCCTTGTCCAGTGCCAGCACCAGGCCGGGATGTTCCGCCTCCGCCCACTTCAGGAACGCACCGGTCACCCGGTAGCCGCTGTCGACGTTCTGCCCCTTCTCGACCTTCACCGGCAATGCCCAGCCAGCGGCGGCGTTGTCCATGCCGTAGCGGTCGCGCGCGTAGTCGGCGATGCCTTCCACCAGCCAGCCCGGTACCCGTGCATCGCCGTAGCCGGGATACCCCTGCACGATGTGCATCGCCTCGTGGGTGACCAGGTCGATGTCGTTCGGATGCTGCGCCAGCCAACCCGGATTGATGGT
Source organism: Stenotrophomonas sp. 86156_Sma (assembly GCF_056481625.1). Classification (NCBI taxonomy): domain Bacteria; kingdom Pseudomonadati; phylum Pseudomonadota; class Gammaproteobacteria; order Lysobacterales; family Lysobacteraceae; genus Stenotrophomonas; species Stenotrophomonas sp. 86156_Sma. Next base: position 4,216,065 of record NZ_CM151157.1, on the reverse strand, counting down.
GATCGTCGCTGCCTGGTCCTTGTCGCCGACGAAGGCGATGCCGGTGTAGGCCGGATCGATCACGATGCGCACCATTGACGGCGCAGCGGGATGGAAGTCCGCACGTTCGCGCAGGTACGCGAAGAAGAACGTATCGATCACCCGCTTGCGCTGCGGTGCGGCCAGGGCGCCACGGGCGTCCTGGTAGTTCAGCGTCACGCCGTCGCGGGTCAGCTGCGTATCGAACGCCTGGGTCTGGCCGAAGCTTGAGAAGGACAGGGCAACAAGGGCCAGAGGCAGTAGACGGAAGCGCATGCAGCTCATTGTACGGTGCCGGCCGCCAGCAGTTCGATCTCCGCCAGCGGCAGCCGTGCCGGTGCCGCCAGGCGCAGGCGGTACTCGCTGTAACGACCGGGTTTGGCGATGCGGAACGGACGGGTCTGGCGGGCGGATTCGAAGTCTTCGCCGCTGCGCTGGTCGAGCACGGCCCAGCTGCCGCCGCCGTTGCGCGCCTCCAGCGTCCACTCACCGCCCTGGATGCGGCCGTCACCGCTGGTCAGCGTGTACATCGTCGGGGTGCCCTCGGCCAGGCCGGTCAGCGCGATGGTTGCACCGGCGCCCAGACCCACCGTGGTGCCGGCATCGTCATCGACCAGCGCGGGCAGGGCACGGCCATCGGCCAGCGTCGCCTTCGCGCCGCTGCCGAGCAGGTCGTGCAGCAGCTGCGGGTGCTGGCCGCGCGCGGTCAACGAGCGCGGCACATCGTCCACGCCGCTGCCCCAGCGCGAGGGGCGGGGTCCCATCACGAAGTCGAGGGTCGCGCCCTTGGCGATCAGGTCGTGCGGCACCCAGGTCTTCGTCCACGGCGTACCGTTGATCTTCAGCGACTGCACGTAGACGTTCTCACGCGAGTTGTTGGCCGCGTTCACGGTCAGCACCGCGCCACCCTGCAGCTCCACCCGTGCATGCTCGAATGCCGGCGAGCCGATCACGTACTCCGGGGCGCCCATGCGCAGCGGGTAGAGGCCCAGCGAGGCCAGTACGTACCATGCCGAGGTTTCACCGTTGTCCTCATCGCCCGGGTAGCCCTGGCCGATCTCGCTGCCGACGTACAACCGCGACAGGATCTCGCGCACGTGCTGCTGGGTCTTCCACGGCTGCCCGGCGTACAGGTACATCCACGGGATGTGGTGCGCCGGCTGGTTGCTGTGCGCGTACATGCCCATGCGCACGTCGCGTGCTTCGGTCATCTCGTGGATGGTGCCGCCGTACGAGCCGGCCAGTGCCGGGTCCGCGGTTTCCGGCGTGGCGAAGAAGGTATCCAGCTTCGCCGCCAGCTTTTCGCGGCCGCCATACAACGCGGCCAGGCCTTCGCCGTCATGGGCGGCGGTGAAGGCGAAGGTCCAGCCATTGGATTCGGTGTAGTCGTGGCCCCACACGCGCGGATCGTAGGCCTTGGCGTCCACGCGCCAGCGACCATCGGCCTTGCGGCCCTGGAAGAAGCCTGCCGCCGGATCGAACATCGTCGCGTAACTGGCGGCGCGATGGCGGAAGTAGTCGGCCTCGGTGCTGTAGCGCTCGCGTGCGGCGGGCGCGGTCGCGCGCTTGGCCAGGGCATCGGCCATGTTGGCGATGCCAAAGTCATTGAGTGCGCCTTCCATCGTCCACGACATGCCTTCGTGCACGTCGGCACTGGCATAGCCGCGGAAGGTCGAACGGTTCATGCCCTTGCGGCCGACATGGCGGTCCGGCGGCACCACGGTCGCGTTCTTCAGCGCGGCGGCATAGGCCTCGGCCGGATCGAAACCGCCGACGCCCTTCAGCCATGCATCGGCGAAGGCCACATCGGAGCTGGTGCCGACCATCAGATCGGCGTAGCCCGGCGACGACCAGCGTGCGATCCAGCCGCCGGCGCGGTACTGCTCGATGAAGCCCTGCACCAGCTGCCCGGCATCGTCGGGCGTGAACAGCGCATAGGCCGGCCAGGTGGTGCGGAAGGTGTCCCAGAAGCCGTTGTTGACGAACACCTTGCCGTCGCGCACGGCGGCATAGCTGCGGGTCGCGCTGCCCTCGGTGTTGTCATTGCTGGCGCTGGCCTGGTTTGCGTAGCGCCACTCCGGTGCGGCGGCGCTGCCCACGTTCTCATGGCCGGAATTGGGGTACAGGAACAGCCGGTACAGGCTGGAGTACAGCGTGGTCTTCTGGTCGTCGCTGGCATCGCCGATGTCGAAACGGGCCAGGCGCGCATCCCATGCATCCTGCGCACGGCCGGCCACGCTTTCCAGCGTATCGGCTGCGGCCATTTCCAGGGCCAGGTTGTGCCGTGCCTGCTCCACCGAGATCAGCGAGGTGGCGATGCGCATGGTCACCCGCCGGTCGCTGCCGGCATCGAATTTGATGTAACCGGTCGGTCGGCCGGTGTTGAGGCGCCCACTGCTGCGCCACGGCCTGTCGAAGCTGGCCACCACGTACATGCGACTGGCGCCGTTGGACAGCCCGCTGCGCGTATCGGTGTAGCCGGACAGTGTCTGCGTGGCAGCGTCCAGGGTCAGGCCACCGCGTCCATCGACATTGTCGAACAGCAGGTTGGCGTCGCCGCCCTCGGGGAACTCGAAGCGGAACAGCGCGGCATGATCGGTCGGCGCGATGGCGGCCGCGATGCCGTTGTCGAAGCGCACGTCGTAGCGATACGGGCGCGCGCTTTCATGGCTGCGCTCGAATGACAGCGCGCGCTTGCGACGGTCGGCCTCCGGCACGCCACGGCTGGCCGAGGGCATCACCTGGAAGGTCTGGCGGTCGCCCATCCACGGGCTGGGCTGATGGCTCAGCGCAAGCGCCTGCAGCTGCGGGCGGTTCTGTGCGTCGTTCTGTTCGTTCCAGCGGTACAGCCAGTTCAGTGCGCCAGCATCGGTCACCGGGGTCCAGAAGTTGAAGCCGTGCGGTACCGCGGTGGCCGGGAAATTGTTGCCGCGCGAGAAGGTGCCGTTGGCCTGGGTGCCACGGGTGGTCAGCACCCAGTCGGAGACGCGCGCTGGCTGATGACGTGGCACTGTGTCCAGGCGCACGTCATCGATCCAGCCCGAGACCGGTGCACCGTCGGCACTGGCCACCTCCAGTTCGATCGCCAGCACGCGGCGGCCCTTCAGCGCGGGCACGCCGCCCAGCCGCACCGCCTTGCGCGCCCACTGCTGCGGATACAGCGTCTTCGAATCGCCCTGCGCGCGCGCACCGATGGCCACGCCATGCTGGTCGCGTGCAGCGCTGGCCGAAACGCGGCTGCCATCGTCCAGCAGCAGGTCCAGTGACACATAGGTCGAGGCCACGGTGTCCTTGCCGACGATCTCCGGCAGCACCAGCCACGACAGGGTGGTATCGGCCTCGATGGTCATGTCCGCCTTGAACAGCTCGCGTCGCGCGCTGCCGCCTTCGCTGCTGTAGCGCAGTGCATGCAGGCCGCTGTAGCCCGCATTGCGCTTGGCGGCGTAAGGCGCAGCAGGGCCGTTGCCGATCGTGACCTGCAGTGCGCCTGCGGCCGGTGCCGGAGCCGGCTGGCCCGGTTCGAACGAGGTCTGCAGTCCCTGTGCCCGCACCGGCATCGCGGTAGTCGCACAGGCCAGGGCCAGGGCAAGCGGAAGCAGGGCGCGGCGTGGATCGGACAGGGTCATGCAAGGGTCTCCCGGAAGGGCAGGCGGCGGGCAGAACCCGCATCGGCGGACACCACGGACAGCATCGCTCCGCCCGCCGGGATGGCAGTGGAAGAAGCGATGCCGGTCCGGTGGGGGCGGGCCATGCGATCGGGTCGGATTGGAGTGGGCCGGTTTACGACCTGGCCCGATCCTGCAACAGCCGTGGCAACCTGACAAGTGCCATTTAGTTCGATCCAAATGCGGGAAATATCGTTGTCGGCGGATTTTCGGCGTGAACCTGCAGGATCGATCGGGAATTTCCACCGGCACCCCGTCCCGAGGTGGCATGCAAGGCTGCAGGAAATCGGCCCGGTACGCGCAAAGACCCGTTGCGGCGCAATGTCGGGGCGGCCCAGATGCTAGAATCACAGGCCTCGCAACCCGTTCATCGACATCCGCCATGAGCCATACCGCCACTGCGCCCGCCAACGCCGAGAAGCGCTACACCGTGCACCGCAGCGATCTGCCGCTGAGCTGCCCGACCCCGGAAATGGCGCTGTGGAACTCGCATCCGCGCGTGTACCTGCCGATCGAAGACGAGCCCAACGGCGAAGCGCAGTGCCCGTACTGCGGTTCCGTGTTCGTGCTGGCCGACTAAGCGGCCGCCCCTTCGATGCGCCGATTGACCGTGGTGCAGTTGCTGCCGGCGCTGCACTCCGGCGGTGTCGAGCGCTCGACCCTGGAAATCGCTGCGGCCCTGGTCGCTGCCGGCCATCGTGCGCTGGTGGTCTCCGCCGGTGGCCGCCTGGTGCAGCCGCTGCTCGATAGCGGTGCCGAGCACCTCACCCTTGATATCGGCCGCAAGTCGCTGCTGACCCTGCGCCACCTGCCGACCCTGCGCCGCCTGTTCGCTGAAGTTGGCGCCGACATCGTGCATGCCCGTTCGCGGCTGCCGGCCTGGCTGGGCCTGTACGCGATCCGCGCGATGCCTGCCGCACAGCGCCCGCATTGGGTGACCACCGTGCACGGGTTGAACTCGCCCAGCCGCTACAGTGCGGTGATGACCAGCGGTGAACGCGTGATCTGCGTGTCCAACACCGTGCGCGACTACGTGCAGCGGCACTACCCGACGGTTCCCGAAGCGAGGCTGCAGGTGATTCCGCGCGGCGTCGATGTCGCACAGTTTCCCCGCGTGGCCCGCGCCGACCGTCGGCCACGACTGGCGCTGGCAGCCGATTACCCGTGGCTGGCGCAGGTTGAGGGCCCGCTGCTGCTGCTGCCGGGGCGGGGCACCCGGCTGAAGGGGCATGCTCATGCGCTGCAGTTGCTGGCGGATGTGCGCGCGGCCGGTGTGCCGGCACAGCTGTGGATGCTGGGCACCGATGAACCCGGCCGTGAAGCCTACGTGGCCGACCTGCGCCGGCAGGCGGCTGCTTTGGGCGTGACCGACGCCGTGCAGATCAGCACGCCGACCGCGCGCATCGCCCAGGCCTATGCGGCCAGCGATCTGGTCCTGCAGCTTTCGGACAAGCCCGAAGCGTTCGGCCGCACCGTGGTAGAAGCGTTGTCGGTCGGTCGCCCGGTACTGGGCTGGGACCATGGCGGCGTCGGCGAACTGCTGCAGCAGCTGCAGCCGGCCGGCGCCGTGCCGCTGGGCGATGCACGGGCGCTGGGTGAACGTGCGCTGGCCCTGCTGGCGCAGCCGCCGTCCTTGCCGACCCGCATCCCGTTTACCCTGCAGGCCATGCAGCGCGACACCCTCCGCCTCTATGCCGACCTCGCCGGCTGACCCCGCAACCCTCGTGCGCGAGGACCGCGCCGGGCGCTGGGCGCCCTGGTGGGTGCTGGCGTACGTGGCGCTGTGGCCGTTGCCGGGCATCGCCGAAACCGTGCTGGGTCTTGGCGCGCTGTATGCCGCGGTGCGCATGATCATGCGCCGCCTGCAGCGCCGCCCGCACCTGCTGACACCCGCCGCGTGGGCGCTGACCTCGATCCTGTTCCTCGGTTACTGGCTGCCGCAGGCGTTCTCCGCCTTCGATGCGATCGATCCGGCGGCGTCGTGGACCAAGGCGGCCGCCGGCCTGCGCTACCTGCCCTTCATGTGGCTGGTGGCGATCGCCGTGGCCACGCCGGAACGCCGGCGGCTGACCTTCGGTGGCCTCGCATTGATTACCGCTGCGTGGACGCTGGATGCACTGGTGCAGGCGGTTGTGGGTACCAGTCCGTGGTTCTGGTCACTTGAGCAACTGAAGTTTGCAGTAAGCGGTCACGCGTTGTGCCCGGCCAGCGAGGCAGCATGGGTCGATCGCCTCAGTGGCGCGCTGGGGCCGTGCAACCTGAAGTTCGGCCAGGTCCTGGCCAGCCTCTCACCGTTCCTGTTGCTGCCGCTGGCGCGCCGCTTCGGCAATCCAGGGTGGGTCCTGGCTGCGGCGGCGCTGGGCTGCGTGCTGCTGCTGGCCGGCTCGCGCGCGTCGTGGATCACCTTCGCGCTGGTGCTGGCCTACAGCGGCGTGCGCCAGTTCGGCTGGAAGCGGTTGGTGCTGCTGGGGCTGGTCGCTGTCCTCGGAGCGGGTGTGCTGACCGCCAGCGTGCCGCAGCTGCGTGAGCGCTTCGCACGTACGGCGATGGCCTGGGAGGGGAGCGAACGCGGTGTCGACGAGGCGTTGTCGGGGCGCGCGCGGATCTGGGACGCCGCGGCCTGCATGATTGAAGAGCACCCGATCAACGGGGTCGGCGCGCGCGGTTTCCGCGATGCCTATCCGGCCTGCGTGTCTGGCGACGAACCGGCGGTGTGGGGCGATGCCCCGGCGTTGCATGCCCATCAGATCGTGCTGGAGATCCTGGCGGAAACCGGTGTGCTCGGCCTGCTGCTGTGGTTGGCTGCGGTGGCCCAGGCCTGGCGGGCCTGGCGCTATGCACCGGTGGCTGCGCGTGACCGGGCCCGCCCGGCGATGCTGGCGCTGGCGGTCACCGTATTCCCGCTCAATACCCATCTGGCGTTCTATTCCGCGTTCTGGGGGGGGCTGACGGTGATGCTGGCCGCGTTGTTCGCCGGCAGCCTGTTGGCCCGCGAAACGGACGACACGCCGACGGTGGTGTGATCGTCCATCCACGCATGGCGTGGCTCTACTCCACGTACCGAACAAACGTCCCCATGGTGGATCCACGCCATGGCGTGCATGGGGCGGTCACCGAACGAACGTCGCCGTAGTAGATCCACGCCATGCGTGGATGGGGCTTTACCGACGCAAACACGCGCCAACCTCCACTAGCCGTGCCTCCGTGTGTATCGCACGCAGAGGCCATGGCCAGCCCAAGACTCCGCTACGGTCGTTACTCCTGCACCGGTAACGTCTATTCATTGACTACGGTAACCCTCGATCGTGAACCCTTCTTTGCCGATGCTTCCAACGTAGTGATTCTGGTTGAGGCACTGCGCTTCGTAGAGCGCAAGGGGGTGAGCCACAGCTTCACCTGGGTGGTGATGCCCGACCATCTGCACTGGTTGATGGAATTGCGCGGGGGAACCCTGGCCGAGTGCATGGCCCTGCTCAAATCACGCAGCAGCCGGCTGCTGAATCGGCGATTGGAGCGGCGAGGGTCGCTGTGGCAGCACGGTTACCACGATCACGCCGTACGCAGCGATGAATCCCTTCACGAGAAGGCGATGTACATCCTGGCCAATCCGGTCCGTGCGGGCTTGGCGTGCGTGATGGGGGAGTACCCGTACGCCTGGTGCCGCTGGCCGTTGTGAATCCCGGCACGGAATCGAAGAGCATCCACGCATGGCGTGGATCTACTTCAGAATGCCCCACGTCATTGAATCCACGCCATACGCGGATGAAGCCGCACAAGGCAGTAGATCCACGCCATGCGTGGATGAAGCCATCCCTCCCACCGCTACTTGTAGAAATCGCTCCGCCCGCCCGGCTGGCGCTTGAACCGCCGATGGATCCACAGGTACTGGTCCGGGGCTTCGCGCACCATTTCTTCGATGGCCTGGTTGACCCGCGTGGTATCGGCTTCCACATCCTCGCTGGGGAAATTCTCCAGCGGTGCGCCGATCTTCAGGAAGTACTTCCCGCCCTCGCGGCGGTGGAAGTACGGAATCACCGCGCAGCCGGTCATCCGCGCCAGCTGGTGGGTGGCGGTAATGGTGGATGCGGTATGGCCGAAGAACGGCACGAACACGGTGTCCTTGCCACGCATGTCCTGATCCGGCGCATACCAGAGGAAGCCGCCCTTCTTCAGGTGGCGCACAGTCGCGCGGATGTCCTCGTTGGCGAACATCGCCTTGGCATAACGCAGGCGGCCGAACTTCACCGCCCACTCGTACACCGGGTTCTTGTGCTTGCGGTACATGCCTGAAAGATCGACGTAGTCGCACAGCAGGCGGCCGCACATCTCCAGGGTCATGAAGTGGCCGGAGACCAGCAGCACGCCGCGGCCTTCGGCCTGCATCTGCCGCAGATGCTCGAGGCCTTCGATCTTCACCTGCGGGCGGATGCGGTCGATGCTGCCCCACCAGGCGCGGATGCACTCGAGCACGCCCACGCCCAGCGCGTCGAAGCTGTCGCGCACCAGGCGCTGGCGCCAGGCTTCGTCCTTCTCCGGGAAGCACAGCTGCAGGTTGACCTCGGCGGCGCGACGGCGGCTGCCGAGCAGGCGCCAGCTGATCCAGCCGACGCCCCGGCCGAGCGCACGCTGCAGCATCCACGGCAGGCGGGCGATGGCGAAGGCGCCGAGCATGGCGGCGAACATCGGCCAGTTGCGGGGATCGCGCAGCGACGGGCGGACGGCGGTGGTGGCATCTGACATGGCGCCATTCTACCAACCCGGCTGCGTGTCTTTCCCGGGGGGCTCCCGTATCCTTGCCGCATGCGTAAAGACCCTGTCGAATGGATCCTGCGCGGCCTGTACTCGGCCGTGCTCTACATCCTGCTGCCGATCACCGTGTACCACCTAGTCTGGCGCGGTTTCCGGGTCCGTGAATACTTCCGGCGCTGGGACGAGCGTTATGCCTCGTATCCGCAGCCGACCGGCCAGCCGCGGGTCTGGCTGCACGCGGTCTCGGTGGGCGAGGTCAATGCCGCCGCGCCGCTGGTGAATGCCCTGCGCCAGCAGCGTCCGGACATCCGCTGGGTCATCACCACCATCACCCCGACCGGCTCGGAGCGCGTGCGCGCGCTGTGGGGAGACGCGCTGGACCATGTCTATCTGCCGTACGACGTACCGGGCAGCGTCAACCGCTTCCTCGGCCATTTCCAGCCCAGCCTGGCACTGATCCTGGAAACCGAGCTGTGGCCGAACATGCTGTTCGGCTGCCGCGACCGTCGCATCCCGGTCTACATCCTCAACGCCCGCCTGTCCGCGCGTTCGTTGCGCGGTTACCGGGTGCTGGCGGCGCTGATCCGCCGTGCGCTGCGCACCGTCACCTGCGTGGCCGCGCAGTCGCAGGACGACGCCGAGCGCTTCGTGCAGCTGGGTGCTGCGCGTGAACAGGTGCAGGCGCTGGGCAACCTCAAGTTCGATATCGCCACGCCGGATGTGCAGGGCTTCGTCGAGCAGTTCCACGCCTGCGTGCCCGCCGGGCGCCCGGTGTGGATCGCGGCCAGTACCCACGATGGTGAGGAGCAGGCGGTGATCGACCTGCATCGGCGCCTGCGCCAGCAGCACCCCGACCTGTTGTTGCTGTGGGCGCCGCGGCACCCCGAGCGCTTCCCGAAGGTGGAGGCGCTGGCGCGCGAGCAGGGCTGGAACGTGACGACCCGTCGCGCGAAGCAATGGCCGGAGGCCGGCACGGATGTATTCGTCATCGACACCCTGGGCGAGCTGATGCCGTTCTATGCCTGCGCGCAGGTCGCTTTCGTCGGCGGCAGCCTGCAGCCGATTGGTGGCCACAATCTGCTGGAACCGGCGGCGATGGGCACTGCCGCTGTGACCGGTCCGCACCTGCACAACTTCGCCGAGATCTCACGGCGCATGCGTGAGGCCGGTGCCTTGCTGATCGGCGAGGACGTGCAGGCGGTAGGTGACCTGCTGCAGCACCTGCTGGGCGACGCAGCGGCGCGCGAGGACATGGCCCGTGCTGGATGCACGCTGGTCAGCAATGGCCGCGGTGCCCTGCAGCGCACGTTGGCGCTGGTCGCGCCACATCTGCCGCCGCCGCGCAGCTGAGCCGGGCAGCAACACCGCCAGGGCGGACACTACGTGGACCGACTGACGTGATCGACTGCATCAATTCTGCTTAGCAGCCGGATTCCTGTCGCAGCAGAACCGGATGCGTGGCTGCGAACGTGTTTGTGGTCACATCGCGATGCGCACGGTACGGATTCTGATACCGCCCTTTGGCGCAGGCTGCCAGCCTGCTGTCGACCGCGCTTGGGCGGAATCAAGAGGGCTTGCGATGGACAGCGACAACCGCCGTGGCCGGCACGCGCTGCTGGGAATGGATCACTTCGCGTTGGTGGCGTTGACCCTGTTGCTGGGGGGCAGCGTGATCGCCCTGGTCGGCCAGTACACCGCCGCCCAGGCCGGCCCGGCCATCGTACTGAGTCTGCTGCTGGCCGCACTGGGCACAGCGCCGATGCTGTATTGCCTGCACGTGCTGAACCAGCAGCAGCCGGAAGCCGACGGCCTGTACGGCCCGCTGCGAGCCGCTTGGGGCACCGCAGTCGCGCGCCTGCTGGGTGCTGTGCTGCTGCTGGAGCTGGTGGTGACCAGCGCCGGCGTGGCGCAGTCCATGGCGGGCCACGCGCGTGCGGTGTTTGCCAGTCGCGGTATTGAAACCGGCAGCGCATTGCCGGATCAGGTAATGGCCGTCACCAGCCTGCTGGTGCTGGGGGCGTTCGTGTTGCTGCCTCCGCGTCGCATCGCGCTGATGGTCTGCGTGCTGTTGACGGCGAAGATCGGTGTTGGGCTGTTGCTGCTGGCGCTGGCGGTCCGCCACGTGCACTACGCGAACTGGATTCCGTGGCTGCCGGACGCCACCGCGCCCTATCGGTTCGGACCCGGCGGGGTGCTGGCGGCAAGCGTGCCATTGCTGGCGGTGTTTGCCAGTGTGGGTCTGGCATTGGGGTTTCCTGGGCGTGGCCCGCAGGTGCGTGCGCGGTCACCAGGGCTGCTGGCGGCCGCGCTGCTGCTGGCAATGCTGCTGCTGATCGTACTGGCGGCGTTGCAGGCCGGCCTGGTCGAGTTTCCGGCATTGGCCAGTACGCGGCCGTTGTCGGTGGCATTGCAGGGCCATCCGCAGTTGCAGTGGTTGCTGCCGATGCTGCCGCTGGCGGGCATGGCCGGGCTGGCAGCACTGCTGCTGGTGCTGTTGTCGCTGGCCACACATCTGGCAGCGCAGCTCTGGCCTGTGGCCGTGGATGAAGCGCCCGGGTTCCGGACGCGGCTGATACCGGTTACCGTGGTGCTGGCGGCGCTGCTGGCGTTGGGAACGCCCGTCGATGCATTGCCGGTGCTGCCGGGTCCGGCAACCCTGCTGGTGATGGCGGCTTTGTGCCTGGCAGTACTGCGTGTGCGCGCGCCGATGCCGGGTGCTGCGATGGTGCTTGCGCCCCTGGCCGCGGCGCTGTGCGTGCTGGCCGCAGTGGAGCGGGCAGGCGCGTGGCCGGGCTGACGGCCGGCGGATCTGCGCCATGTCTGGGTGGGGCCGTACGCGCTGCCCACAAAAAAGCCACCCTCCCGGGTGGCTTCTTCGTTGCTGGCAGGGCGACGACTCAGTGCGTGGTCGTCGCCGGGTTGCCCGCGTCCTGGGTCAGCAGGCGGTTCACGTCCTGCAGCTCGGCTACGTCCAGCGCACCCAGCGACTGGCTCAGCAGCAGGCGGTTCTGCAGGAAGGTGTAGCGGGCCTGGGCGTAGTCCAACTGCGCCGAGAACAGGATGCGCTGGTTCTGGATCACGTCCAGCACGGTACGGGTACCGACTTCCAGGCCGACCTGCGACGCGTCGTATGCGCTCTGTGCCGAAACCACCGCCAGGCGGCGCGCTTCCACTTCGCTGATGCCCTGCACCAGGGTCTGGTAGGCATTGCGGGTATTGCGGTCCAGGGCACGCTTCTGCTGCTCGTAGCCGTCCTGGGCGATGTCGCGCTGGGCCAGTGCCTGGCGCACGCCGGACTGGGTGGCACCACCGGCGAAGATCGGCACGCTCAGGGTCAGCCCGATGCTGTTGGTGCGTGCATCCGGCGACAACGAGCCAGCACCGGTGCTGTCGCCCCAGGTGGCGGTCTTGCCCCAGCTGCCGCCCAGCGACAGGGTCGGGTAGTGGCCACCACGTGCGGCCTGCACGCCGGCCTCGGCGGCGCTGACCTTCAGTTCCTGTGCCTTCAGTGCCGGATTCTGGTTGGTGGCCTGGTGCACCAGCTCATCGATGTTGCCACGGTTGGCCGGCACTTCCGGGCGGAAGTCCGCCGGCAGACCGCGCAGGTTGACCACCGGCTGGCCGGTCAGTTCGGTCAGGGCCTGGTAGTTATCGGCCAGGGTGTTCTGCGCAACGATGGTGTTGGCGCGCGCCTGGTCGTACTGGGCGCGTGCTTCGTGCACGTCGGTGATCGGCGCCAGGCCCACTTCCAGGCGCTTGTCGGCGAAGTCGAACTGCTTCTTCGCGGCCGCTTCATTGGTCTGTGCGGCGTTCAGCGATTCGATTGCCACCAGCACGTTGAAGTAGGCCGCCGAGGTGCGCACGATCAGGCTGTCGTTGGCCGAATCGAGGGTGAAGTCCGCCGCCTTGCTCAGCTCGCGCTGCGAACGCAGGTTGTTGATCTGGGTCCAGTTGAACAGCGTCTGGCTCCCTTCGATCGTGTAGTTGCGGCGCTTGCTGGTCACGGTGCCGGAGTTGGCGTCATGGTCCGCCTCGCTGCGCGAGCGGTTCAGCGTGGCCTGGCCGTTGATCTGCGGCAGCAGGGCAGCGCGGGCCTGCACGGCGCCTTCCTTGTCGTACAGCCGGGTGGATTCGGCGGCGGACAGCTGCGGATCGCCATTGCGCGCCATTTCGTAGACCTGCAGCAGGTCGGCGGCATGGGCGGACAACGGCAGCAGGGCAGTGGCCAGCGCAACAGCGAGGGATCGGCGGATCATTGCGGCTTCCTTGGACTCAGAGGTGGAACTGGGGGGCCGGGGCGGCACCACGCAGGTAATCAATATCGGTCTCGAACAGGGACTCGGTGCTGCCGTCGGCCTTGACCAGCAGGGCCTCCATCGCCGGCGAACGGCCATGGATGACGAACAGGCGACCACCCGGACGCAGCCACGAGGCGAACTGTGACGGCACCACGTCGACCGCACCAGTGACACAGATCACGTCAAAGCGGCGTTCGGTCTGCCAGGACAGGGCGTCGGCCACTTCCACGCGGACGTTGGTGCCCAGGCCGGAAGCGTCCAGGCGGGCACGCGCGGCGGCGGCCAGTTCCGGGTCGATCTCCAGGCTCAGCACGTCGCGCGCCAGCGCGCCGATGCAGGCTGCCAGGAAGCCGCTGCCGGTGCCGATTTCCAGCACTTCGTCACCCGGCTGCAGATCCAGTGCCTGCAGGGTACGGCCCTCGATGACCGGCTTCATCATCTTCTGGCCATGGCCGATCGGGAGTTCAACATCGGCATAGGCCAGTGCCCGGTGTGCATCGGCGACAAAGGCCTCGCGCGGCAGGCGGGCCAGGACGTCGAGCACCTTGATGTCCAGCACGTCCCAGGGACGGATCTGCTGTTCCACCATCAGTTCGCGGGCGTGGGCGTAATCAATCGTCATGAGGTTCAAATCCAGCGCAGTGGGCCGGCCATTTTACCGGTGCCGGAGGCCGGCGGCGCGCCCAGAGCATCAGCTGCCGGGTGGCCGGGGTCGCAGTGCCGGAAGTCATCGCGACCTCCGGTTCGTTCAGTTTTGGTTATTCAGCCGTCCCGGCCCCTCGCGGCGCATAGGCGCGCAGGAAGAAGTCGATGCTGGCGGTCACATGGGCAAGAGGGTCGCACTCCACCGGTGACAGTGGCATGCCGCACATCATATGCATGTGCACTTCGCCCTTGACCAGGGTCAGGAACTGCTGGCCGGCCAGGTAATAGTCGGGGATGTCCAGCTCGCCGCGTTCGCCGCGCGCGCGCAGGAAATCGGCCAGGGCCTCGCAGGTACGTTCCGGGCCGGCCTGCCAGAACAGCTCGCGCAGGCGTTCGTCGGTCTCCGGCGCCATCATCATGCGCTGGATCGAGATCGCTGCGTCGGAGGTGATCAGCTCGAAGAAGGCCAGGCCGATGCCGATCAGCTGGTCGCGCAGGGGGCCGTCCGCGTCGGCCACGAACAGCGCATCAGGCAGCATTTCAATGCATTTTGACTGCACGGCCTCGGAGAACAGGGTCTCCTTGTCGCCGAAGTGGCTGTACACAGTCAGCTTCGAGACGCCGGCCTGAGCGGCGATGGTGTCCATGCTCACGCCGGTATAGCCCTGTTCGATGAACAGTGCCTTGGCTGCTTCAAGGATCGCCGCGCGCTTGCCGAGGTCCTTGGGACGCCCGGGTCCGGCGGCCTTGGCAGCGGGCTTGGCCGACGGCTTGCGGGAAGTGGGAGAACTCATCGCGACAATACTAGACCAAGCGGTTCGATATTTATACTATACCGGCCGGTTTATTAAACTGGGCCGGCAGTCGCGGCTCCCCCCTTAGTTGCAACCCTGCGTTTTCAGGACGTTGACCGATGAAGATCGTGCGCTGGATGGGCGGTATGGTGTGGGTGGCTGCGCTGGCAGCCTGTTCGGGACAGGAACAGGCGCCACAGGCGGCCGTACCGGTGCTGGTGGTTCACCCCGGCGAACAGGCCGGGCAGGCCCCGGCGGCGTTCCCGGGCACGGTGCGTGCCCGGCAGGAAAGCCCGCTGTCGTTCCGCGTCGGTGGCAACCTGGTCAAGCGCCATGTCGATGCCGGGCAGCGGGTCAAGAAGGGCGATGTGCTGGCCGAGCTGGACGTGGCCGACTTCGCGCTGCAGGCCCGCGCCTCGCAGGCGCAGCTGGCTGCGGCCGAAGCCGATCTGGTACGTGCCCGCGATGACCTCAAGCGCTACCAGGTGCTGGCCGACCAGCAACTGGTCAGCCGCTCGCAGCTGGACCAGCAGTCCGCCGCCTTCAAGGCCGCGCAGGGCCAGGCCAACGCCGCCCGCGCCAACCTCGATGTGCTGCGCAACCAGGCCGATTACGCCCAGCTGCGCGCACCGGCCGACGGCGTGATCGCCAGCCGCGAGGCCGAGGCCGGGCAGGTGGTGTCGGCCGGCCAGACCATCTTCAACCTGGCCGCCGATGGCGGGCGCGAAGTGCTGATCGACCTGCCCGAGGCCACCATCCGCGACTATGCGGTGGGCCAGCCGGTCGAGGTGGAGCTGTGGAACCGTCCTGGCCAGCGCCTGCCGGGCACGATCCGCGAGATCGCCGCCGCCGCCGATCCGCAGGCACGTACCTACGCGACCCGGGTCAGCCTGGCCGCCGATGCGCTGGCCGATGTCGAACTGGGCCAGAGCGCACGCGTCTACAGCAGCGCCGGCCGCCACGGCACCCTGCAGCTGCCGCTGGGCGCGCTGCAGCGCGGTGCCAACGGTACCGCCAGCGTGTGGCTGGTCGACCCGGCCAACAGCACGCTGAAGGCTGCAGCGGTCACCACCGGTGCGTTTGGCAGTGAGACCGTGCCGGTGCTGTCCGGCGTGAGCGCAGGTGACTGGGTGGTTGCTGCTGGTGGCCATCTGCTGCGTGCCGGTCAGCCGGTGATCGCCGTGGACCGGCAGAACCGTCCGGTGCTGAAGCCGGCCGCGCCGACCGCTGCCGCCAAGGCCAAGGAGTAAGCCGGTGCGCCGCTTCAATCTCTCCGAGTGGGCGCTGGCCAACCGACCCCTGGTGCTGTTCGCGATGCTGGCGTTCGCGTTGATCGGCGCGTGGTCGTACAAGCATCTGGGCCAGTCCGAGGATCCGCCGTTCACCTTCAAGGCGATGGTGGTGCGCACGCTGTGGCCGGGCGCTACCGCCGAACAGGTCTCGCGGCAGGTGACCGAGCCGCTCGAGAAGGCGCTGATGAATACCGGCGAGTACGAGTTCATCCGCTCGTATTCGCGCCCGGGTGAATCGCAGGTCATCTTCATGGCGCGCGACAGCCTGCGCTCCAAGCAGATTCCGGATCTGTGGTACCAGGTGCGCAAGCGCGTGGGCGACATCCGGCCGACGCTGCCGCGCGAGATCGTCGGCCCGTTCTTCAACGATGAGTTCGGCGACACCTACGGCAACATCTATGCGCTGACCGGCAAGGGCTTCGACTACGCGGTGATGCGTGATTACGCCGACCGCATCCAGCTGGAGCTGCAGCGCGTGCCCGACGTCGGCAAGATCGACCTGGTCGGCCTGCAGGACGAGAAGGTGTGGATCGAGCTGTCCAACACCCGCCTGGCCACGCTGGGCGTGTCGATGCAGCAGGTGCAGCAGGCACTGGCCGACCAGAACGCGGTCACCGGTACCAGCTTCTTCGAGACCGCCACCGATCGCGTGCAGCTGCGCGTGACCGGCCAGTTCAATGACATCGACGCCATCCGCCAGTTCCCGATCCGCGCTGGCGACCGCACCGTGCACCTGGGCGACATCGCCGAGGTCAAGCGCGGCTTCGCCGACCCGGCGTCGCCGAAGATGCGCTTCATGGGCGAGGAGGCGATCGGCCTGGCCGTGGCAATGAAGGACGGCGGTGACATTCTCAAGCTTGGCGCCAACCTTGATGCCGAGTTCGAACGCCTGCAGAAGACCCTGCCGGCCGGCATGCAGCTGCGCAAGGTGTCCGACCAGCCGCAATCGGTGGAGGAGTCGGTCGGCGAGTTCGTGCAGGTGCTGACCGAAGCGGTGGTGATCGTGCTGCTGGTCAGCTTCTTCTCGCTGGGCCTGCGCACCGGCCTGGTGGTGGGCGTGACCATTCCGCTGGTGCTGGCGATGACCTTCTTCGTCATGCACTACTTCGACATCGGCCTGCACAAGATCTCGCTGGGCGCGCTGGTGCTGGCGCTGGGCCTGCTGGTGGACGATGCGATCATCGCGGTGGAGATGATGGCCACCAAGATGGAACAGGGCTACGACCGCCTGCGTGCGGCCAGTTTCGCCTGGGAATCGACCGCGTTCCCGATGCTGACCGGCACCCTGATCACGGCGGCCGGCTTCCTGCCGATCGCCACCGCCGCATCGAGCACGGGTGAGTACACCCGCTCGCTGTTCCAGGTGGTGACCATCGCACTGGTGGTGTCGTGGATTGCCGCAGTGCTGTTCATCCCGTACCTGGGCGACAAGATGCTGCCGGACCTGTTCAATCCGCAGCCGCCGAAGCCGGGCAGCCTGTCCGCGCGCTGGCTGGCCAAGCGCCAGCAGTGGGCCGACCGCTATCCGGCGCTGGCCAACCTGATCGCACCGCCACAGCACGGGCACGACCATGATCCGTACCAGCGCCCGTTCTACCGCAGCTTCCGCCGCTTCCTGGATGCCTGCCTGCGTCATCGCTGGTGGGTAATCGCCGCGACCATCGGCCTGTTCGTGTTCTCGCTGATGATGTTCCGCTTCGTGCCGCAGCAGTTCTTCCCGGATTCGACCCGGCCGGAACTGATGGTGGACATCGAGCTGGCCGAGGGCGCGTCGCTGCGCTCGACCCAGGCCCAGGCCGAGAAGCTGGAGAAGCTGCTGTCCAACCGCGAGGGCATCGCCAACTATGTGTCCTACGTGGGCACCGGTTCGCCGCGCTTCTACCTGCCGCTGGACCAGCAGCTGCCGGCCACCAACTTCGCCCAGTTCGTGGTGCTGGCCAAGGACATCAAGTCGCGCGAGAGCACCCGTGACTGGCTGCTGCATGAGGTGATCCCGAAGTTCCCGGACGTGCAGATGCGCGTGACCCGCCTGGAGAACGGCCCACCAGTCGGCTATCCGGTGCAGATGCGTATTTCCGGCGAGCACATCGAGAAGGTGCAGGCGATCGCACGACAGGTCGAGGCCAAGGTGCGTGAGAACCCGCACGTGATGAACGTCAACCTGGACTGGAGCGAGCCGAGCAAGGTGGTGCGGTTGGTGATCGACCAGGAGCGTGCGCGCGCGCTGGGTGTGAGCAGTGCCCAGGTCAGCCAGTTCCTGTCCAGCTCGCTGGCCGGGCAGTCGGTGAGCGTGTATCGCGAAGGTAACCGCCAGATCGAGATGCTGCTGCGCGGGCCGGCCGATGAACGCAACCAGCTGGAGCTGCTGTCCAGCCTGTCGATGCCGACCGCCAACGGCGGCAGCATCACGCTGTCGCAGGTGGCGACGATGGAGTACGGCTTCGAGGATGGCATCATCTGGCACCGTAACCGTCTGCCGACGGTGACCGTGCGCGCCGACATCAGTGATGGCATGCAGCCACTCGACGTGGTGCATCAGATCCTGCCGACGCTGGATGGCATCCGTGCCGAGCTGCCGAATGGCTACCTGCTGGAAACCGGCGGTACCGTGGAGGATTCGGCACGTGGCCAGAACTCAATCAAGGCCGGCATGCCGCTGTTCCTGGTGGTGGTGGCCACGCTGCTGATGCTGCAGCTGCGCAGCTTCTCGCGTGCGGCGATGGTGCTGGTGACCGCGCCGCTGGGCATCATCGGTGCGACCCTGTTCCTGCTGCTGTTCCGCGCCCCGTTCGGCTTCGTGGCGCTGCTGGGCACGATTGCACTGGCCGGCATGATCATGCGCAACTCGGTGATCCTGATCGACCAGATCCAGCAGGACATCGATGCCGGGCATGACCGCTGGCATTCGATCATCGATGCCACGGTGCGCCGTTTCCGCCCGATCGTGCTGACCGCGCTGGCGGCGGTGCTGGCGATGATTCCGCTGTCACGCAGTGCGTTCTATGGCTCGATGGCGATTTCGATCATGGGTGGCCTGATCGTGGGCACGGTGCTGACCCTGGTGTTCCTGCCGGCGCTGTACGCCGCGTGGTTCCGGGTCAAGCCGGACGAATCCGGGGCGTAATGCCCCGGGTTCGGCGGCCACTGCCCTGGTAGGTGCCAACCTTGGTTGGCACTGATGCACGCATCCACGCATGGCGTGGATCTACCGCAGCGGGTCTTGGCCCTGGTAGGTGCCAACCTTGGTTGGCACTGATGCACGCATCCACGCATGGCGTGGATTTACCGCAGCGGGTCTTCGCCCTGGTAGGTGCCAACCTTGGTTGGCACTGATGCACGCATCCACGCATGGCATGGATTTACCGCAGCGGGTCTTCGCCCTGGTAGGTGCCAACCTTGGTTGGCACTGATGCGTGCATCCACGCACGGCGTGGATCTACTGCAGCTGCAGGCCGCTCCGCAGCGCTGGCAGCAGCCATTCAATGAACACCTGCACGCGTTGCGCGCGGTGCTGCCGATGCGGTTGCAACAGGGTCACCGGCAGCGGTTGCGCCACGTGCTGTGGCATCACTTCCACCAAGGTTGGTAGTTTCTGCAGTAGAGCCACCCCATGGGTGGCTGCGGAGGACCAGGCTCAGTCATCCACGCATGGCGTGGATCTACTGCAGCTGCAGGCCGCTCCGCAGCACCGGCAGCAGCCATTCGATGAACACCTGCACGCGTTGCGCGCGGTGCTGCCGATGCGGTTGCAACAGGGTCACCGGCAGCGGTTGCGCCACGTGCTGTGGCATCACTTCCACCAAGGTTGGTAGTTTCTGCAGTAGAGCCACCCCATGGGTGGCTGCGGAGGACCAGGATCAGTCATCCACGCATGGCGTGGATCTACTGATCTGCGCGGCATGCATCTACGCAGGGCGTGGATCTACTGCAGCTGCAGGCCGTTCCGCAGCACCGGCAGCAGCCATTCGATGAACACCTGCACGCGTTGCGCGCGGTGTTGCCGGTGCGGCTGCAGCAAGGTCACCGGTAACGGCTGCGCCACGTACTGCGGCATCACTTCCACCAGCGCACCGGATTGCAGTTCGGCCTGCACGTCGTAGCGCGGAATCTGCAGTAACCCCAGCCCCGCCACGCAGCACGCGATCGAGGCCTCGGCGCTGTTTACCCGTACCCAGCCAGGCATCGGCAGCGTGCGCAGCTGGCCACCGTCCTGCCATTCCCACGGTTCCACCCGCGCCGTGGTCGGCGATGCGTAGTTCACCGCGCGGTGCTGCTGCAGGTCGGCAGGATGCTGCGGTACGCCGTGTTCGCGCAGGTAGGCCGGCGCGGCGACGTTGACGAAGTCGAGCTGGCCCAGTGTGCGCGCCACCAGGCTGGAGTCACCCAACTGACCGACCCGCAGGACCGCATCGCAACCGTCTTCGATCAGGTTCACCGCGCGGTCGGTCATGCCCAGGTCCACTTCCACCTGTGGATGGCGCGCGAAGAAGTCGGGCAACGCCGGGGCAATGATGCGGCGGCCGATGCGGCTGGGCACGTCGATCTTCAGCAGGCCAATCGGTTGCGCGTCATCCTGGCGGAACAGCGATTCGGCGTCTTCAACCTCGGCGATCAGGCGCAGGCAGCGGGCATGGAACACGTCCCCATCATGGGTGGTGGACACCCGACGGGTCGATCGCTGCAGCAGGCGGGTGCCGAGCCGCTGCTCCAGCTCGGCCACCGCCGCGGAAACGGTGGAGCGGGGCAGGCCGAGCTGGTCGGCGGCGCGGGTGAAGCTGGCGCTCTCCACCACCCGGGTGAAGATGCGGAAGCGGTCGATCCGGTCCATTGTTCGCTGACTCTGGAAAGTTAAGTCAATGTAGCGGGCTTTATCCGCATTTTCTGCACGATATCGTCGTCAGGGCAGGGTTGCCACCCCGGGCAGCCCCCTCCTGAGACAAACGCCATGACTGACCATTCCCTCAAGGGCAAGACCGTGCTGATCGCTGGCGGTGCCAAGAACCTGGGCGGGCTGCTGGCCCGCGACTTTGCCAGCCAGGGCGCCAAGGCCATCGTCATCCACTACAACAGTGCCGCCACCCAGGCTGATGCGGAAGCAACGGTCGCCGCCGTGCAGGCCGCTGGCAGCAAGGCGGTGGCGCTGCAGGGCGACCTGACTTCGGCCGCAGCGATGGAGCGCTTGTTCGCCGATGCCGTGGCTGCAGTCGGCCGGCCCGACATCGCCATCAATACCGTCGGCAAAGTGCTGAAGAAGCCGATGCTGGAGATCAGCGAAGCCGAGTACGACGAGATGAGCGCGGTCAATGCGAAGTCCGCGTTCTTCTTCCTCAAGGAAGCCGGTCGAAACGTCAATGACGGCGGTCGCATCTGCACCCTGGTCACCTCGTTGCTGGGCGCGTTCACGCCGTTCTATTCCAGCTACGCCGGTACCAAGGCGCCGGTCGAGCACTTCACCCGTGCGGCGTCGAAGGAGTTCGGTGAGCGCGGCATCTCGGTGACGGCGATCGGCCCCGGTCCGATGGACACGCCGTTCTTCTATCCGGCCGAGAGTGCCGATGCGCAGGCGTATCACAAGACCGCGGCCGCACTGTCGGCATTCACCCGCACTGGCCTGACCGACATCGCCGACATCGTGCCGTGGATCCGCTTCCTGGTCACCGACGGCTGGTGGATGACTGGCCAGACCATCCTGGTCAATGGCGGTTACACCACCAAGTAACGCAGCCACGCAGGGCGTGGCTCTACTGCGGTGGTAGGTGCCAACCTTGGTTGGCACGGATGGCGCATCCACGCATGGCGTGGATCTACAGTAGAGCCCCCCCATGGGGGGGGGGCTGCGCACAATGTCCAAAGGGAGGGGCGCCACGCATGGCGTGGCGCTATCGGATCAGTTGAGTTTGGCCAGCACCGCTTCGGTGGCGGCAGCGGTGCTGACGGCCTGGCCCTTCGCCGCCAGATCGGCGGTGAACACACCATCATCCAGCACGGCGTGCACCGCCGCTTCAACCGCGGTGGCTTCCGCTTCCAGCCCCAGCGAATGGCGCAGCAGCATCGCCGCGCTGAAGATCGTCGCGTATGGGTTGGCGATGCCCTTGCCGGCGATGTCCGGGGCCGAACCGTGGATCGGTTCGTAGATGCCGACCGCACCGGGTTCGCCCAGCGAGGCCGACGGCAGCAGGCCGAGCGAGCCGGCCAGCATCGACGCCTCATCGGTGAGGATGTCGCCGAACATGTTCTCGGTGGCGATCACGTCGTACTCGCGCGGCTTGGCCAGCAGGTGCATCGCCATTGAATCGACCAGCTGGTGCTCCAGCGCAACGTCCGGGAACTCCTCGCGGCCGATGCGCGCGGCCACGTCACGCCACAGGCGCGAGGTTTCCAGCACATTGGCCTTGTCCACCGAGGTGACCTTGCCGCGACGCTGCTGCGCCAGACGGAACGCACTGCGCAGCACGCGCTCGATCTCGGCCACGGTGTAGCGGCACAGATCGCTGGCGCTGTCGGCGTCGTGGGTCTTGTCGCCGAAATAGATGCCACCGGTCAGTTCACGCACCACCACGAAATCCACCCCCTGCAGCAGCTCGGCCTTGATCGGCGAGGCGTGCAGGGCGGCTTCATGGGTACGCACCGGGCGCAGGTTGGCATACAGGCCCAGCGCCTTGCGGATCGCCAGCAGGCCCTGCTCCGGGCGCACCTTGGCATTCGGGTCGGACCACTTCGGGCCGCCGACTGCACCCAGCAGTACGGCGTTGGCGGCCTGGCAGGCGGTCAACGTAGAGGCGGGCAATGGCTCGCCATGGCGATCGATGGCGACGCCACCGATGTCGTGCTCGCTGAAGGTGAAGGTGTGGTTGAAGCGTTCGGCGACGGCCTTCAGGACGGCGACTGCCGCGGCGGCCACTTCCGGGCCAATGCCATCACCGG
Source organism: Stenotrophomonas sp. 86156_Sma (assembly GCF_056481625.1). Classification (NCBI taxonomy): domain Bacteria; kingdom Pseudomonadati; phylum Pseudomonadota; class Gammaproteobacteria; order Lysobacterales; family Lysobacteraceae; genus Stenotrophomonas; species Stenotrophomonas sp. 86156_Sma. The sequence continues at coordinate 4,193,680 of NZ_CM151157.1, read as the reverse complement.
GCAGGACAACAATTTCAGCGTGCATGCTCACTCTCGTAACGTTCGATTTCAGGGACACGGCCCAACAGATACCCCAACTGGTCGACACCTTCCAGCAGGCAGGTCTGCGAGAAGCCATCCAGCGGGAAGGAATAGACGCGGCCGTCAGGCGTGCGCAGCTCGCGCGCGGCGACGTCGATGGTCAGTTCATCGTCCGGGCGCTGCATCAGCGCCTGTACGTCGGGCTCGTCCAGCACGATCGGCAGCAGGCCATTCTTCAGCGAGTTGCCGCGGAAGATGTCGGCGATCTCGCTGCTGACGATGGCACGCAGGCCGAGGTCGGTCAGCGCCCATGGTGCATGCTCGCGCGAGGAACCGCAGCCGAAGTTGCGGCCCGCCAGCAGGATGCTGCGGCCGGCGTTGTGTGACTGGTTGAAGGCGAAGTCGGCCACCGGGGAACCGTCGGCCTGCCAGCGCCAGTCATTGAACGCGTTGCGGCCGAGGCCGGCGCGTTCGGTGGTGGACAGGAACCGGGCCGGGATGATCTGGTCGGTGTCGATGTTGGTCTGGCGCAGCACCACGCTGGCCGAGGTCAGGGTACGGAAACCGGCCATCACGCCACCTCCTGTGCGAACAGGTCGCGGGTATCGGCAACGTGCCCGTTCACTGCGGCCCACGCGGCGCTCATCGGTGAGGCCAGCAGCGTGCGCGAACCGGGACCCTGGCGGCCCTCGAAATTGCGGTTGCTGGTGCTCACGGCCAGCTGGCCAGGCGCAACCAGATCGCCGTTCATGGCGATGCACATCGAACAGCCCGGCTCGCGCCATTCGGCACCGGCCGCGCGTACGATCTCATGGATACCTTCGGCCTCGGCCTCGCGCTTGACGATTTCCGAGCCCGGCACCACCAGCATGCGCACCCGCTCGGCGACGCGGCGACCGCGCAGGACCTGCGCCACTTCGCGCATGTCGCTCAGGCGGCCATTGGTGCACGAACCGACGAACACCACATCCACCGGCGTACCCGCCAGCGCCTTGCCGGCCTGGAAGTGCATGTAGTCCAGGCCCTTCTGTGCGGCGGCATCATTGGCCGCTGGAATCGGCGCATCCACCGCGATGGCGGTGCCCGGGTGGGTGCCCCAGGTCAGGGTGGGGCGGATATCGGCGGCGTCGATGTGCACCTCGTTGTCGAAGCGTGCGCCTTCATCGCTGCGCAGCTGCTGCCAGCGTGCCACGGCAGCGTCGAAGTCGGCGCGCTTGGGACCACGCGGGGTCGCGGCGACGAAGTCGAAGGTGACCTGGTCCGGCGCCACCATGCCGGCGCGTGCGCCGGCCTCGATCGACATGTTGCACAGGGTCATGCGCTGTTCCATGTCCATCGCTTCGATGGTGCTGCCACGGAACTCGATCACGTGGCCGGTGCCACCGTTGACGCCGATCACGCCGATGATGTGCAGCACCACATCCTTGGCACCGACGCCCGGCGCCAGGACGCCATCGACGGTGATTGCCAGGGTCTTGGCCTTGCGCTGCAGCAGGCATTGCGTGGCCAGCACGTGGCCGACCTCGCTGGTACCGATGCCGAACGCCAGCGAACCGAACGCACCATGGGTGGAGGTGTGGCTGTCGCCGCAGACGATGGTCATGCCGGGCTGGGTGAAGCCCTGCTCGGGCGCGATCACGTGGACGATGCCGCGGTTGTCCGAAGCCATGTCGAACAGCTCGATGCCGTGCTCTGCGCAGTTGCGTGCCAGCGTGGCGACCTGTGCCTCGGACGCCGCGCTGGCGTAGGGCAGCGTGCCATCGGCGGCAGCCGGCAGGGTCGGCGTGGAGTGGTCCATCGTCGCCTTGGTGCGATCCGGGCGGCGTGGCGACAGGCCGCGCTCGCGCAGTTCGGTGAACGCCTGCGGCGAGGTCACCTCGTGGATCAGGTGCAGGTCGATGTACAGCACGGCGGGCGCGCTGTCGGATTCAGGGACAACCACGTGGGCGTCCCACAGTTTGTCGTACAGGGTGCGGGGTGCGGAAGTCATGCGTGTGCCTGGCAGAAGTACGAAGGTGCGGACATCAGGAAAGATAGCGAAAAGGTCATGTCAGCGGCGGCGAGCGAGCACCCGCAACCGCACGTAGTCGGCCAGCGGCTGGCCGGCGGCATTGCGCGGCAGCTCGGCCAGCAATGCGGTGGCGGCCTCGCGCACGGTGGCGCGTGCCTCGGCTGACAGGTCGTCCAGCAGCGGTGCGGCGAATACCCGCAGCCAGCCGGCCACGCCGGTCGGCAGTGCGGTCGGTCGCGGCGTGCACTCGATCAGCTGCACCTGGAAGCCATGCTGGCGCAGGCGGTCGGCGTAGGCATCGGCAGTGGGGAAGTACCACTGGAATGCGCTGGCGCCGTGGCCATGGGCCGCGCGTGCAGCCTGCACCGCCGCGATGATCGTGGCCACGTTGCCATGGCCGCCGAACTCGGCAACGAAGCGGCCGCCCGGGCGCAGTGCGCGGCGCACACCTTCCAGCACATGGTCGGGGTTACCCATCCAATGCAGTGCCGCATTGCTGAACACCGCATCGAACTCGCTGTCGAACGACAGCGCGTGGCCATCCATCACCTGCGCATCGACGCCGCGCGCACGCGCGGCGATCACCAGCTCCGGCGAGGCATCCACGCCGTGGATGTGCGCGCCGCTGAGCGCCAGCTCAGTGCTGAGCACGCCATCGCCACAGCCCAGGTCGAGGATGCGTTCACCGGCGCGCGGGTCGAGCAGGCGCGATACCGCGCCGCCGAGCAGCGGCACGAAGCCGGCGTCGATCGCATAATCCTGGGCGTTCCACTGCTGGCCAGCGGCGCTGGTCGGGGTGGGGGTGTCGAAGGCGCTCATGGCGGGGTCCTCAGGCGGTGGCGGGGGTGGCAACGTCGGTGTTGCTGTGGGCGGCAGCCTGGCGCTGGCGCAGCAGGCGGTTGGCCACATCCAGCCAGGCCAGCGCGGAGGCTTCGATGATGTCCTTGCTGGTGCCGGTGCCGTCGTACTCCACGCCCTCGTGGCGCACGCTCAGATTGGCTTCGCCGCGCGCATCGGCGCCGATGCCGACGCTGTGCACGTGGTAGCTGTCCAGCATCAGCTGCACGCCGGTAGCGGCCGACAGCGCGCCGAACAGCGCATCGACCGGGCCATCGCCCTGCGCGGTCTCGGCCACGCGGTTGCCGTCCGGGTCGGACAGTTCGACCAGTGCATTGGCGCGGCTGCCGACGTCGCTGATGGTCATCGACGCCAGGCGATAGCCCTGCGCGTTGGAGCCACCCTGCATCAGCGTCTGCAGGTCGGCATCGGTGACCACGCGCTGCTGTTCGCACAGGCCCTTGAACTGCTCGAACACCAGCTTCAGTTCGTCTTCGTCCAGCCAGAAGCCCAGCGCACGCAGGCGCGCTTCGACGGCGGCGCGGCCACTGTGGCGGCCCAGCACCATCTGCGAATCCTCCCAGCCCACGTCTTCCGGACGCATGATTTCGTAGGTGCCGCGGTGGCGCAGCATGCCGTGCTGGTGGATGCCCGATTCGTGGGCGAAGGCATTGGCACCGACGATGGCCTTGTTGCGCTGTACCGGCATGCCGACCAGGCGCTGCAACAGCTGCGAGGTGCCGACGATGCGCGGGGTGTTGATCGAACTGTCCTGTTCGTAGAAGGCCTGGCGCACCTTCAGCACCATCGCGATCTCTTCCAGCGAGCAGTTGCCGGCGCGCTCGCCGATGCCGTTGATGGTGCACTCGACCTGGCGCGCGCCGCCTTCGATGGCGGCCAGCGAGTTGGCCACGGCCAGGCCCAGGTCGTTGTGGCAGTGCGCGCTGAAGATCACATTGGCGGCATTCGGCACGTCGGCGACGCCGGCGATGACCTGCTGGAACATCGCGCGGATCTCTTCCGGCGTGGTGAAGCCGACGGTGTCGGGCAGGTTGATGGTGGTGGCGCCGGCAGCGATGGCCACGCGCGCGACTTCGATCAGGTAGTCCAGCTCGGTGCGGGTGGCATCCTCGGCCGAGAATTCGACATCGTCGATATAGGACCGGGCCAGCGATACGTGCTTGCGTACCGACTCCAGTACCTGCTCGCGGGTCATCCGCAGCTTGTGCTCGCGGTGCAGCGGGCTGGTCGACAGGAACACGTGCAGGCGCGGGTTGGCAGCGGCCTCCAGCGCACGTGCGGAGGTTTCGATGTCGGCCTGCAGGCAGCGCGACAGCACCGCCAGGGTCAGGCTCGGGCGGCGCAGTTCGCGGCCGATCAGTGCCATCGCCTCACGGTCGGACTGCGAGCTGGCCGGGAAGCCGGTCTCGATGATGTCCACGCCCAGTTCGTCCAGCGCACGCGCCATCACCAGCTTCTGCGGCGGGCTCATGCTGCAGCCGGGGGACTGCTCGCCGTCACGCAGGGTGGTGTCGAAGATGCGGATGCGCGGGGTGGTAATTCGTTCGATGGTGGTCACAGGGAAATCTCCTCGACAGCGGGTGCGACGGCTTGCAGGGGGGAAGGGGAAGAGGTGGGGGAAGCGATGGCGCTGGCCTTGGCGGGCGAGCGCGGTGTTTCGCTGCGCCGTCGCCGTGGTTTGCGTGGCGGGCGCGGGCGGATGTCGGTGAGCAGGCCGGCCAGGACGCCGGCATCGATGTTGCCGCCGGAGACCACCGCACACTTGCGGCGGCCGGCGACGCGGCGGCCGGCGGCCAGCGCCAGCGCACCGGCGCCCTCGGCGATGATGTGTTCTTCCAGTGCCAGGCGGACCAGGGTTTCGCGCAGTTCGGCTTCGCGCACGATCACCACGTCGTCCAGCAGCGAGGTGCACAGGCGGCGGGTCAGGAAGCCGGGAATCTTCACCCGCACGCCGTCGGCCAGCGAAGCAACGGGGGCGATCTCGCGCACGTCACCGCGGATCGCGCGGGCCATCGAATCGACGCCTTCCACCTGCGCGCCAACGACGCGGACGCCCTGCGATTTCAGTGCCAACGCAACGCCGGAGGCCAGCCCGCCGCCGCCGATCGGCACGATCACCACGTCCGGCGCGTGTGCGGCCAGCTCAATGCCGACCGTGCCCTGGCCGGCGATCACGTCGGCATCGTCGAACGCGGACAGGAAGCGGTAGCCGTGGCGTTGTGCCAGTTCGACCGCGAAGGCGTAGGCCTCGTCATAGCTGGTGCCGTGCTGGCGCACGGTCGCGCCCCAGTGGGCGACGCCGGCGATCTTGGTGGCGGGTGCGCCGTGCGGCATCACGGTGATGGCCGGCACGTCCAGGCGGTAGGCCGCCCACGCCACGCCCTGGGCATGGTTGCCGGCCGAGGCGCAGATCACTGGCCGGGTATCGCCGCGCTCGCGGCCGGCCAGCAGCGCATTCAATGCGCCGCGTACCTTGTAGGAACCGGTGCGCTGCAGGTTCTCCAGCTTCAGCCAGGTACCGAAGCGTTCGGCATGGTGCAGCGGGGTGGGCGGCAGGAAGCGGCGCAGACGAGCCTGCGCCGCCAGTACGTCGGCGACGCTTACGTCGCCGACATCGCTTTCCTGGCTGGTGTCAGCGGCCGGCATGGGCCACCAGCGCAGTGCAGAAGACCGCCGCATGCGGGCGCGGGCGGCGAAGAAGACGCCTCCGTACCGGCACCGTGGTCGCTACGGTACGGGTGTTCATACGGATGCTCCTTCCACGGCGGTGACCTGCACGGACACGCAGTCGTAGATCTTCTCGATCTGCCGGCACAGCGTTTCCGCCGGACGCTGGCCATCCACCACCAGCTGCAGGTGCCAGCGGCCATCGTCGGCGGCCACCGGCGCACCACTGATCGCACGCGGCGCGAAGCCACGGCGTTCGGCCATGCCGATCACGCGCAGCAGCGCGCCTTCGGCCGGGTGCAGCACCAGGTCAAGCCGGTATTGCATTGGGGGTCTCCTGGCGGGCGTGGGCGGGATTGCTTTCCAGCATCGTGCTGTTGGCGGTGTTCGGCGGCACCAGCGGCCACACGTTGGCGCGCGCATCGATGGCCACGTGCAGCAGTGCCGGGCCCGGTTCGGTCAGCAGCGCGGCCAGGCCGCCTTCCACGTCGTCGCGGTTGTCGATGCGGGTGGCGGCGATGCCGAACACCTGTGCCAGTGCCACGAAGTCCGGGTTGTCGGACAGGTCGATCTCGCTGTAACGCTCGGCGAAGAACAGCTCCTGCCACTGCCGCACCATGCCCAGCGAACTGTTGTCCAGCAGCACGATCTTCACCGGCAGGCGGCAACGCGCGATGGTGGCCAGCTCCTGCACGTTCATCATGAAGCTGCCGTCGCCGGAGACCAGCACCACGGTGCGCTCGGGGCATGCGAACTGCGCACCCATCGCGGCCGGCAGGCCGAAGCCCATGGTGCCCAGCGCGCCACTGGTCAGATGATTGCGCGGGTGGTTGAAACGGCAGTGCTGGGCGACCCACATCTGGTGCTGGCCGACATCGCAGGCGATCACTGCATCGGCCGGTGCCAGCTCGCTCAGGCGCTTCAGCAGCGCCGGGGCGTAGATATGCTGGCCGGGGGCGTCGTAACGCGCAGCGAAACGATCACGATGCTGTGCACAGCGCTTGCGCCATGCGTCCTGGTGGGCCTTGGGGGAGGGGAAGGCCGCACGCAGGGCGCGGATGGCATGGCCGACGTTGCCGGGCACGGCGACGTCGGCGCTGCGCAGCTTGGAGATCTCGTAGGCGTCGGCGTCGATGTGGACGACGCGGGCGAACGGTGCGAACTCGGCCAGCTTGCCGGTGGCACGGTCATCGAAGCGCGCACCCAGCACCAGCAGCAGGTCGCTTTCCTGCACCGCCATGTTGGCCGCGCGGGTACCGTGCATGCCCAGCATGCCCAGCGACTGCGGGTGGTTGGCCGGCAGTGCACCCAGGCCGCGCAGGGTCATCACGGTGGGGATGGCGCTGGCCTCGACGAAGTCACGCAGGTCCTGCACCGCGTCGCCCAGCGCGATGCCACCACCGGCGTAGACCACCGGCTTTTCGGCGGCTGCCAGTGCGGCGATGGCCTCGGCGATGGCCGCTTCGGCCGGCGCAGGCGGCGGCTCGATGCTGCTCGGCACGTGCGCTGGCAGATGACTGGCATCGGCCAGCTGCACGTCCTTGGGCAGGTCGATCAGCACCGGGCCGGGCCGGCCTTCGCGGGCGATGCGGAACGCATCGGCGACCACGCGCGGCAGGTCATCGACGCTGCGCACCAGCCAGCTGTGCTTGACGATCGGCATCGTCAGGCCGAACACATCCAGTTCCTGGAAGGCGTCGGTGCCCAGCAGCGGCGTGCCGACCTGACCGGTGATGCAGACCATCGGTACCGAATCCAGCATCGCATCGGCAATGCCGGTGACCAGGTTGGAGGCGCCCGGGCCGGAGGTGGCCACGCAGACACCCACCTGGTTGCTGGCGCGGGCAAAACCGTTGGCGGCCAGCGCCGCGCCCTGCTCATGGCGTACCAGGATGTGCTTCAGCGACGAATCCACCAGCGCGTCGTAGAACGGCATGATGGTGCCACCGGGATAGCCGAACAGCGTGCGGACGCCTTCGGCCTCCAGCGCCTGGGTCAGCCAGCGCGCGCCGTTGGGCGGCGCGCTGCGATGTGTCGAAGAGTTCATGGGGGAACCTTGCAAAGCGGGTGGGGGAGGGCCGCGCGGTTACGCGGCCTGTCCTTGCAACCAGACCATCTTGGCGCGCAGTTCCTTGCCTACCTTTTCGATCGGGTGCTCCAGGTCGGCCTGCTTGAACCTGTTGTAGTTCGGCAGGCCCGCTTCGTACTCGGCCACCCAGTTCTTGGTGAAGGTGCCGTCCTGGATGTCCTTCAGCACTTCCTTCATGCGTGCCTTGGTGCCGGCGTCGATCACGCGCGGGCCGCTGACGTAGTCGCCGTACTGCGCGGTCTCGGAGATGAACTCCAGCATGCGCGAGATGCCGCCTTCGTAGAACAGGTCCACGATCAGCTTCAGTTCGTGCAGCACTTCGTAATAGGCGATCTCCGGCTGGTAGCCGGCTTCGACCAGGGTTTCGAAACCGGCCTGCACCAGCGCCGAGGCACCACCGCACAGCACCGCCTGTTCGCCGAACAGATCGGTCTCGGTCTCTTCCTTGAAGGTGGTCTGGATCAGGTTGGCGCGAGCGCCGCCGAGGCCGGCCGCATAGGCCTGCGCGTGCTGCGCAGCCTTGCCGCTGACATCCTGGTAGACCGCCCAGATGCATGGTACGCCGCGCCCGATCTCATACTCACGACGCACCAGCGCACCCGGGCCCTTCGGCGCAACCAGCACCACGTCCAGGTCGGCGCGCGGCTCGATCATGCCGTAGTGCACGTTCAGGCCATGCGCGAACAGCAGGCAGGCGCCCTGCTTCATGTTCGGCGCCAGCACGTCGTTGTAGAGCTTCTTCTGCACCATGTCCGGGGTCAGCACGGCGACCAGGTCGGCGTCTTTCACCGCTTCAGCGGGCGCGATCACGGTGAAGCCATCGGCCTGCGCCTTGGCTTCGGTCGGGCCGCCCGGACGCAGGCCTACCACCACATCGAAGCCGGATTCACGCAGGTTCAGCGCGTGGGCGCGGCCCTGGCTGCCGTAGCCGATGACGGCGATCTTGGTCTGGGGCAGGTCGTTGGTGCTCATGGGGGAGGTTCCTTGCGGTGGGAAGAAAAAAGAACGGCCGGTCGTCGAGGTGACGTGCCGGCCGGTCAGGGGAAAGCGGTGGAGGAGGCGCCGCGCGTTGCACAGGCACAGCCACCACGAGGCGTCGCGGTGGTGCAGGTCCGGGTTGTGCGATCGGCGTTGTGCATGGTGGTTGCGTCTGAAACCAGGTTCTGAAATGAAAAAACCCGCACCGGGGCGGGTGCGGGTTTTTGAAGAGTTCCGGTGTGTTTGTTGCTTACACGCTGGCTCGTCCCGCACCTGTTGGTTGGGTAATAAGTACGAGCACAAGAATCGAACGCAGCGAGGCGGCGCCGATGTCGGCGGCTTCGATGTGGGTTCGCGGTGGCGTGTTGTGATGCAACATGTGATCGAGAGAAACACAGCCGTTTCGGCGCTGTCAACCCTCGTGACGGATTTTTTATCGGTTTCCGCTGCATCCAGCGCAATCGCTTGCGGCACAAGGATGGTTGCCGCTGAAAGTGTTTTGGTGAACCCGAATTCACTCCTTTCAGGGCAGTTTTTGCGCGGAATCCGGCGGATTTTCGCCTTGGTGGGGGCGGACCTTCCGCACCCAGCCCAGGATCAACGTCCATGACCTCTGCCCGATACCGCATGCAGGCCGCAGCGGCGAAGATCGAGGGACCACCCTTCCATCGGAACCCGACCGTGTCCCGACGCCTTGCCCGTTCCCTGCTGGCCGCTGCTCTGCTGGCCGCTGTGCCCGCACTGTCTTCCGCCGCCGACCGCATCACCGGCCACACCTTTGCCACGCGTTCGGAGGTGATCGCCCCGCATGCGATGGCTGCCACTTCACAGCCGCTGGCCACCCAGATCGCGCTGGACGTGATGAAGGGCGGTGGCTCGGCGGTGGACGCGGCGATCGCCGCCAACGCCGCGCTTGGCCTGATGGAGCCGACCGGCAACGGCATCGGCGGCGACCTGTTCGCCATCGTCTGGGACCCGAAGACGCAGAAGCTCTATGGCTACAACGGTTCGGGCCGTTCGCCGAAGTCACTCACCCTGGCCGAGTTCCAGCGCCGTGGCCTGAAGGACATCCCGGCTACCGGCCCGCTCCCGGTCTCCGTGCCCGGCGCAGTCGATGGCTGGTTCGCGCTGCACGACCGCTTCGGCCGCAAGCCGATGGCCGACAACCTGGCGCCGGCGATCCGCTACGCCCGCGAGGGCCATCCGGTGGCCGAGGTGATCGCCTACTACTGGGACCGCTCGGTGCCCAAGCTGTCGCAGTACCCGGGCTTCAAGGAACAGTTCACGATCAACGGCCACGCCCCGCGCAAGGGTGAGATGTGGAAGAACCCGAACCTGGCCAACACCCTGCAGCAGATTGCCGACGGCGGCCGCGATGCCTTCTACAAGGGCGATATCGCCCGCACCATCGGCGACTATTTCAAGGCCAACGGTGGCTACCTGAGCTACCAGGACATGGCTGACCACCACGGTGAGTGGGTCGAACCGGTCAGCAGCAACTACCGTGGCTACGACGTGTGGGAGCTGCCGCCGAACAGCCAGGGCATCGCCGCGCTGCAGATCCTCAACGTGCTGGAAGGCTACGACTTCTCGAAGATTCCCTTCGGTTCACCGGAGCATGTGCACCTGTTCGTTGAAGCGAAGAAGCTGGCCTTCGCCGATCGCGCGCGCTTCTATGCCGACATGGCGTTCCAGCCGGCGCCGGTGCAGAAGCTGATTTCCAAGGACTACGCCGCACAGCGCCGCGCGCTGATTTCCATGGACAAGGCGCTGAAGGAAGTGCAGCCGGGCACGCCGAAGCAGCTGGAAGAAGGCGACACCATCTACATGACCGTGGCCGACGCCGACGGCATGATGGTGTCGCTGATCCAGTCCAACTACCGCGGCATGGGCAGCGGTATGGCGCCGCCGGGGCTGGGCTTCATCCTGCAGGATCGTGGCGAGATGTTCGTGCTGCAGAAGAACCATCCCAACGGCTACGCACCGGGCAAGCGCCCGTTCCAGACGATCATCCCGGCGTTCATCACCAAGGGCGGCAAGCCGTATGCCAGCTTCGGCGTGATGGGCGGCGCGATGCAGCCGCAGGGCCACGCGCAGATCGTGATGAACCTGGTGGATTTCGGCATGAACCTGCAGGAAGCCGGTGATGCGCCGCGCATCCAGCACGAAGGCTCGACTGAACCGACAGGTCAGGCCACGGCGATGACCGACGGTGGTGAAGTGAATCTGGAAACCGGCTTCCCGTATGAAACGGTGCGTGCGTTGATGCGCAAGGGGCATCGCATCGTGTTCGCCGATGGTCCGTATGGCGGGTATCAGGCGATCATGCGTGATCCGGAATCCGGCGTTTACTACGGTGCGTCTGAGAGTCGAAAGGATGGGCAGGCGGCGGGGTATTGAGGTTTCCCGGCCACCGGGCGCAGCCCCCTCCGCGGTGATGGTTCGTGGAAGCGGGATCATGTGATTGGGCCGGGCGGGTGGGCTGGTCGGGGGACGCCGTGAATCCGTCCCTGGAGGCTTGGCCGCGGCATCCATGCCGCGGACACCCCCGCCCAGCCCACCCGCCCGGCCACGGATAGTTTCCGTGTCCATCACCGCAGGAAAAGAAAAAAGAAGATCAAGAGCAAAGGCAATGGCAACAGCCGCGTGCTGTGAGTAGGGGGCGGATCCATTTTCCGGAGGAAAACGAATCCGACCCCTTCTTGTTTTCCGATACACCTCATCCACGCATAGCGTGGAAAACCCACCGTCACCGGGAAACTGTCGGAGGCGGGGAGGGGGCAGATGGCGGGACCGTCCACGGCATGGATGCCGTGGCCGAGCCTACAGGGACGTACTTGCGGTGTGTCCCGCCATCTGCCCCCTCCCCGCCAAGCAAGCAGCAACCCAGAGCCGCTCTGGCTTTTGAATCTGCACTTGCTTGAAAGAAGCGGTGCAGCCGCAGGCTGCAAAACACCCTCAATCCTGATCGTGCGCGCGCGCCGCCTCCGCCTGGGTCTCCTCCTGCGCCGCCATCTCCCGTGCGATCCACGCATCGATCATGTGCCGCTGGCGCTGCGCCTGCCGCCGCTCCCGCGTGTACTCCTGGTCCAGCACCCGGTACAGCGACACCATCACCAGCACCATCAGCAGCGCGAATGGCAACGCCGCAATCGTGATCATGCCCTGCAGTGCATCCAGGCCACCGGCCAGCAGCAACGCCGCTGCGATCAGCGCCACCGCGATGCCCCAGGCCAGCTTGCGCTTCAACGGCGGATCGCCTGCCTCGTCAGTGGACATGCTGGCCAGCACCAGCACCGCCGAATCGGCTGATGTCACGAAGAAGATCATCAGCAGCACCAGTGCGATGCAGGAAAGCAGCAAGGGCAGCGGCATGCTGTCAAACAGGGTGAACAGCACCGTTTCATAGCCGTTGCCCAGCGCCTGCACCAGGTCGGCATGGCCGAAGATCTGCGCCCACAGGGCAGTACCACCAAACACCGCGAACCAGAAGAAGCCCAGCACCGTGGGTGCCAGCACGACGCCGATGACGAACTCGCGGACGCTGCGCCCACGCGAGATGCGCGCGATGAACGAGCCGACGAACGGGGCCCAGGAAATCCACCACGCCCAGTAGAAGATGGTCCAGTCCGCTACCCATGTGCTGCCCGAGAACGGCGACATGCGCAGGCTCATCGTCACCAGCTGGTTGAGGTACGACCCCAGTGTGGTGGTGAACGTATCGAAGATGAATCCGGTCGGACCCAGCACCAGTACGGTGGCCGCAAGAAGCGCGGCCAGTGCAAGATTGAAGTTGGACAGCCACTTCACCCCGCGCTCGACACCGCTGGCGGTGGAGGCCATGTACAGCACGAACGCGATGGCGATGATGGTCAGCTGCAGTGGCACACCCGCGTGCAGGCCGAACACGCGTTCCATGCCGGCAGCGATCTGGATGGTGCCGAAGCCCAGCGTGGTGGCCACGCCAATGGCAGTGGCAACAACCGCGGCGATGTTGACCACGCGTCCGATCCAGCCGCGATGGTGCCGGCCGATGATCGGTTGCAGCATGTCACTGACCAGTCCACGGCCATTGCGGTTGAACTGGAACCAGGCCATGGCCAGGCCGATCAGCGCGTAGATCGCCCACGGGTGCAGGCCCCAGTGGAAGAATGCATAGCGCATCGAAGCCCGCGCCGCGTCCATGCTCTGCGGTGCGAGGCCTTCCGGAGGCTTGGTGAAGTGGGAAATCGGCTCGGCGGCGCCCCAGAACACCAGGCCGATGCCCATGCCGGCTGCGAACAGCATCGACATCCAGCTGGCGCGCGAGAACTCCGGCTCGGCATCTTCACCGCCGATGCGCAGGTTGCCGAAGCGACCGAATGCCAGGTACATCAGGAACGTCAGTGCCAGGAACACGACCAGAAGATAGAGCCAGCCGACACTGCGGATGACATCGGCCAGTACCGACTGCACCACGGTATTGAAGGGGCCGGGTGCAACACCGGCAAGCAGCACCAGAAGCAGAACCAGTGCGATGGAAACGCGAAACACCATGAAGGAGCTTCTCCGATCAAGGGATTGAGGGGAGCGAGCAGAGCTTGCTGCGAGGGGCCGGCGACATGCAGCACAGACCGGGCAGGGGCCGCGGAGGCGGCGGGGAAACACCGGCCGCAGCGGCACGATGCGCGTGCACGTTACTGAATGCGATGTCACGGTTCTGTTAATACAGAAACAGCAGATCCACGCCGTGCGTGGATGGAACCACCAGGAGCTGCAGTGCGTTCTATGCTCTAATGCACACCAAGAAGCGGGGGTACCGCGGCCATGTGGCCACGGTTGAGACAGTCCCTTGGAACCTGATCCGGCTCATACCGGCGTAGGGAAGCTTTGCAGTGCAGCCATGCCCGGACTCCGCCCAAGGACCGTCCGGGCGCGGCAGCAGTGCGCCGCCGCTTCGTCCCTGACCTTCCTGGACGATGCCCGATGAACGCACAGCTCTCCGCCCTGCAGCAACAGGCCCAGCAACTCTCCGAATCCGTGACCCGGCCCATTCCCGGCTCGCGCAAGATCCACGTGCCCGGTTCACGCCCGGATCTGCAGGTGCCGATGCGCGAGATCGCGCTGACCCGCACGCCGACCTTGTTCGGAGGCGAAGAGAATGCACCGGTGACCGTTTACGACACGTCGGGCCCGTACACCGATCCGGAGGTGCGCATCGATCTGTCCGCTGGTTTGCCGGCACTGCGTCGCGGCTGGGTGGAAGAACGCGGTGATACCGAGCGGCTGGAAGGACTGAGCTCTTCGTTCGGTCGCGATCGCGAGCATGACCCGAAGCTCGATGCGGTGCGCTTCCCCGCGCGCAGCCTGCCTCGCCGTGCGCGTGCAGGTGCCAACGTCACCCAGATGCACTACGCGCGCCGCGGCATCATCACGCCGGAAATGGAATTCGTCGCCATCCGCGAGAACCAGCGGCTGGACGCGATCCGCGATGCCGGGCTGCTGCAGCAGCACCCGGGCGAGGCGTTCGGCGCTTCGATCCAGAAGATCATCACCCCGGAGTTCGTGCGCGACGAAATCGCCCGCGGCCGTGCGGTGCTGCCCAACAACATCAACCATCCGGAAAGCGAGCCGATGATCATCGGCCGCAATTTCCTGACCAAGATCAACGCCAACATCGGCAACAGCGCTGTTTCCTCGGGCATTGCCGAGGAGGTGGAGAAGCTGGTGTGGGCGATCCGCTGGGGCGGTGACACGGTGATGGACCTGTCCACCGGCAAGCACATCCATGAGACCCGCGAGTGGATCATCCGCAACTCGCCGGTGGCGATCGGTACCGTGCCGATCTACCAGGCGCTGGAGAAGGTCGATGGCCGCGCCGAGGCGCTCACCTGGGAGATCTTCCGCGACACACTGATCGAGCAGGCCGAGCAGGGCGTGGATTACTTCACCATCCACGCCGGCGTGCTGCTGCGCTATGTGCCGCTCACCGCCAAGCGGGTCACCGGCATCGTCAGCCGCGGTGGCTCGATCATGGCCAAGTGGTGCCTGGCGCACCACAAGGAGAATTTCCTCTACACGCATTTCGAAGAGATCTGCGAGATCATGAAGGCCTATGACGTGACCTTCTCGCTGGGTGACGGCCTGCGCCCAGGCTGCATCGCAGATGCCAACGATGCCGCGCAGTTCGGTGAGCTGGAGACGCTGGGTGAGTTGACGAAGATCGCCTGGAAGCACGACGTGCAGACCATGATCGAAGGCCCCGGCCACGTGCCGATGCAGCTGATCAAGGAGAACATGGACAAGCAGCTGCGCGAATGCGGCGAAGCGCCGTTCTATACGCTGGGGCCGCTGACCACCGACATCGCACCGGGCTACGACCACATCACCAGCGCGATCGGTGCGGCGATGATCGGTTGGTTCGGTACGGCGATGCTGTGCTACGTGACGCCGAAGGAGCACCTCGGCCTGCCCAACCGCCAGGACGTACGCGACGGCATCATGGCCTACCGCATCGCCGCGCATGCGGCCGACCTGGCCAAGGGACACCCCGGCGCACAGGTGCGCGACAACGCGCTGAGCAAGGCACGCTTCGAGTTCCGCTGGGAAGACCAGTTCCATCTCGGGCTGGACCCGGAGAAGGCCAAGGAATTCCATGATGAGACGCTGCCGAAGGATGCGCACAAGCTGGCGCACTTCTGCTCGATGTGCGGCCCGCACTTCTGCTCGATGAAGATCACCCAGGACGTGCGCGACTACGCCGAGGCCGGCATGAAGGAGAAGTCGGAAGAGTTTCGCGCCGCCGGCGCCGAGGTCTATCACCAGGGCTGACGTGTAACGGGTAGTGCCGGCCGCTGGCCGGCATTCCGTCGTGCGTGGGACCGGGAGAGTGCCGGCCAGTGGCCGGCACTACCGCTCATCACGTCGCTCCCGGCTATCCTCCGCCCATCACCCTGGGGAAGGACGCCATGCCCGTTGCCATCACCACCCGCTGGCTGGCCATTGCCCGCCGCCATCCTTCGGCCTGGCTGCTGGGTGCCCAGTTGATCGCGGTGCTGCTGTATCCCGCACTTGATGACACCGCCGGCGGCCGTGCGGCACTGGGCATGTTCGGCATGGCGGTACTCGGCCTGGCGCTGTGGGTGGTCCAGCGCAGTCCGCTGGGCACCTGGCTGGCACTGCTGCTGGCCATTCCTTCGGTGGTGTTCTCGCTGGCCGGCGCACTGCTGGATCGCAGTGCGCTGCTGACCACCGCGCAGCTGCTGGAAAGCCTGCTGTACTTCTATACGGCCGGTGCGCTCATCGCTTACATGCTCCAGGACCATAAAGTCACCCGCGATGAACTGTTCGCAGCAGGTGCGACATTCACGTTGCTGGCGTGGGCCTTCGCGTTTGCTTTCGCCGTGTGCCAGCAATGGTATCCGGGCAGTTTCCAGGGCACCGGTGGTGGCGCGCAGCGCACCTGGATGGAGCTTCTTTATCTGAGCTTCAGTTTGCTCTCGGGCGTTGGCTTGAGCGACGTTGTGCCACTGCATCCGCAGGCGCGCGCCTTGGTCATGCTGGAGCAGTTTTCAGGCGTGATGTACGTAGCTTTGGTGGTTTCGCGACTGGTTGGATTGACCATGCTGCGGCGCATGTGAAAATGAACGCCAGATAAAAATTTCGCGCCCCGCAGGGCGCGAATGGTGCAGCAAATTATGTGAATGCGTCGGCGAGAGAGAGCCTGGATGTCGACCACGCGATAGGCGAGGTAACCCGCATAGGCTAGTATTCGCCCGCTTCATTGTTTTTGCGGTATGCGCCGATGCTTTGTGCGGAGTCTGGCTTTTTGCTGTTCCCAGGACGGGAGGGTATCGAAGGCAAACGCTGCCCCGGACCTGTCTCTACTGTGTAGCGGAAAATGAACAGCAGTGAAAACCAGCCCCCCGGATTCGATCGGATCCGGATAGGAGAGTGCACTGTCACTCTGTCCTCGCGCGAAGTCGAGGTCGTGGGTGCGCGTCGCCCGCGTCGGCTGACGCCGAAGGCGCTGGGCGTGCTGCGTGTGCTGCTGCGCCAGCCGGGGCGTGTTGTCACCCGCGATGAACTGTTCGCGGAAGTCTGGCCGGACACGCTGCCGACCAAT
This sequence comes from Stenotrophomonas sp. 86156_Sma, assembly GCF_056481625.1. Lineage (NCBI taxonomy): Bacteria > Pseudomonadati > Pseudomonadota > Gammaproteobacteria > Lysobacterales > Lysobacteraceae > Stenotrophomonas > Stenotrophomonas sp. 86156_Sma. The sequence goes on along the minus strand of NZ_CM151157.1, from coordinate 4,176,952 downwards.
GATGTGCTTACCCAGGCCGTCACCCAGCTGCGCAAGGCGTTCAGCAACGACGACGACAACGGCCAGGCCTATATCGAGACCATCGCCAAGACCGGCTATCGCCTGCTGGTGCCGGTGCAGGTACTGGACGATGTCGAGCCGGCGCCGCCCGCAGGAGCCGATGACGAAATCGTGGACATGCAACCGGCGATGGCCATCGCCGAGGTGATGCCGCCACACGTGCAGGCATCGCGCCGCCGCTGGCGCCACGTCCGCCGGCGCGTACTGCTGGTGCTGGGCGTGCTGATGCTGGCCACGGTGGTGGTGCTGACCGCGCTGCTGCTGCGGCGGGCACCGGCCAGCAGTTCAGCTGTGGATGCGGCCGTGGAGAACGGCACGCGCGTGATCGGCAGCCCGCAGCGTCCCTATCGGTTGATCACCGCGACCAGCGGCTTTGAAACCTATCCCACGCTTTCACCCGATGGTTCATTGGTGGCCTATGAGGGCGCCAACGAAGACGGGCAGGGCGGTGGCGCGATCAAGGTGCAGACCTCCGGCAACGCGCCTGCGCGGCAGCTGCTGGCTCCGCCGGCCGGCTCGGTCGATCGCTTCCCGAGCTGGTCGCCGGATGGACGCGAGATCGCCTTCGCGCGGTTCAGCAACAACGGCGGTTGCCAGGTGCTGATCGCCAGCGCGACCGGTGGTGCCCTACGCCAGGCGACACGGTGCGATGGCACCGAGCTGCTCAGTTTCGACTGGACGCCGGACGGCCGTGGTCTGGTGTTCGGCAGCATGGTGGGGCGCTATGCCCATCGCGGCATCCGCAAGCTTGATCTGGCCAGTGGCCAATGGGAGGCGCTGGACTACGGTGTCGCCGAGGATGACTTCGACTATGCGCCGCGCTACTCGCCTGATGGCAAGTGGCTGGTATTCGTGCGCAATCCGCAGCTGGGCGACCTGTGGCGCATGCCGGCCGCGGGTGGCACGCCCGAGCAGCTGACCAACGAGGCCGCTGAACTGCGTGGCTGGGCCTGGTTGCGTGATGGCCGGACGATCGTGTTTGGACGCCGTGTCGACAGTGAGGTGCGCCTGTATTACCTGGACGTCGAGAGCCGCACGCTGCGCGACGCCGGGCTCGACGACGCACAATGGCCGGCGACGGCGCGCCGCGCGGGGATGCTGGCCTTCGTTCACCGCCGCGCGCAGTTCGGCATCTTCAAGGTGCCGATGGAGGGCGGTTCACCCCCGCAGCGCTTGTTTGCATCCAGTGGTCGGGATGGGCAGCCGATGGCGGCGCCGGATGGACGCCAACTGGTGTTCACGTCCGATCGTTCAGGCAGCTTCGCGCTGTGGTGGGCGGACATGGAGCGCCCCGATTCGCTGCGGCCTATCGAAGGATTGCGGCCTGAGGCACGTCAGGCACCGGACTGGTCGGCCGACAGCCGGCGGTTGCTGGTGGTCGGGCGCGACGAACACGGACGCACGGTGGTCTATGAGATCGCACCGCGTGACGAACGCGTCCAGCCGTTGCCGGTACCGTCGGAGCAGCCGCTGCAGGCACTGTACGGCGCAAACCCGGACCAGCTGCTGGTAGTCGAGCGCGATGACCAGCAACAGACGCGGCTGAGCCTGTTTGATCGAAGCGTGCAGCCTTGGCGCCGCCTTGCCAGCATCGAGGGCGTGTCTCAGGCGCGGTTCGATCGCAGCAGCGGGCGAGTGCTGTTCACCCGCCTGGCGGCAGGTGGCCTGTGGTCGGTGGATGCGGCGCTGGCGCCAGGCAGCGTGCAGCAGATCAGCGATGACCAGCCCAGCCGGTGGCGGTACCGGGCCTGGACCGTGGCCGGCAACAGTGCGATCGGCTATCTCGGTACGTCCACCCGCTGCGGTACGACACTCGTGCTGATCCAGGCCGGGCGCGAGGAACCGGAACGCTGCCTGGATGCGGAACGCCTCAGTGCCGGCAACGGGCTGAGTGCCGGCGCCGATGGGCGCACCCTGTTCGTGGCAATGGCGGTCAGCGACGGTGCCGACATCGGTGTGATGCGTTTGCCCGAGCGCTCGCCGACGCTGCTTCCGGCGTTCTCCAAGTTGTTGTTGTTCAACGGAAATGGGCCTTCGTAATTTCTTCGTGGCGACCTCGCCGCGAATTCGTGGCGATCTCGTCTGACTTTCCTGACGTGGTGCCGCCTGATTTGGCAAAACGGAGGCCTGTACTAGGCAAATCCGTGGTGCCCCCATGCGTCAACTCTCGCTGGCCGATCGCGGCCAAACCGTCTCTCTGGACCGGTCGCTCGACGATGCTGCGCCGACCTGCCTGGGCGTGGCCCGGCTCGGCAGCCTGCAGACCGCAGGCAGCAGCTTCACTGTGTGGATGCAGGTGCGCGGCAGTTCCTGGGTGGAAGCCAAGGAAGGACGCTTCCGCTTGCGCCAGGGCGAGTGGATCGCCTTCGAGAAGGAGTCGCGGCCGCTGGTGCAGGCCGGTCGCAACGGCTTGTGCGTTGGCCTGAACCTGACGGTCGAAGCGCTGCGCGTGCTGGCCGAGATGGCCGATTGCGGTCTGTATGCCGGGCGTGGCCGCATGAACCGTGGCGATGCCCGCGTTGCGCTGCGCCTGTGGCGCGATGCGCTTGCCAGTGGCCAGCCGGCACAGGCACTGCGCCCGCTGCTGCTGCACCTGGCGGGCCTGCAGCGTGGGCTGGCCGACAACGTGCAGCGTTGCCCGGGGCGCTCGCGCAGCCGCAAGCGCCAGGTGTTCGGCCGCATGCAGCGCGCCCGCCTGTACCTGGAAGGCAACAGCCACCGCGTGGTGCGCATCGGTGAACTGGCCGAGCTGACCAACTTCTCCAGCTGGTATCTCTCCAAGACCTTCCAGAGCCTGTACGAGGAAAGCCCGCAGTCGCTTTCGGCGCGGCTGCGCCTTGAGCGCGCTGCCGACCTGCTGCGTGACACCGACATGATGGTCGGCGAAGTTGCTGCAGCCAGTGGCTTCGACAACTGCTGCAGCTTCGCGCGTGCGTTCCGCGCCCGCTACGGCCAGTCCGCATCGCGCTTCAGGGAGAACGGCGGCTTGCTGCCGCCACAATCTGCAAAGTCTCCGGTTGGTTCGCGCAAATACAGCGCTGCAACGCAATCGTAACGTGCTGGGGTGTTTTAACACGCTACTAACACGTACCTTGGAGAGATAGATGAACGTTCGTATTCCTGCAGTGCGGCTCGGCTTGTTGCCGGCCGGCATTGCGCTTGCCTTGGCACCGTCCTTCGCTTCGGCGCAGGACGCAGCTGCCGGCGGCACGACCGACCTGGACCGCATTTCGGTTACCGGCTCGCGCATCCGCCAGGCGAGCATGGAAACCGCGCAGCCGGTGATCGCGCTGCAGCGCGCAGACATTGAAAAGCAGGGCTTCACCAGCGTTGCCGACATCGTGCAGAACCTGTCGGCAACCGGTTCGCCGGCGATCAGCCGCGCCGATGCCTTGAGCTCGGGCGAAGAAGTCGGCGGCCAGTATGTTGACCTGCGCAACCTCGGCCCGCAGCGCACCCTGGTACTGCTGGACGGCAAGCGCATGGGCGTCAGTTCCGGCGGCTACACCGATCTGGCCTCGATCCCGACCTCGATCGTCGAGCGCGTGGAAGTGCTGACCGACGGCGCATCGGCGATCTACGGCTCCGATGCCATTGCCGGCGTGGTAAACATCATCACCCGCAAGAACTTCGATGGCCTGGAAGCGAGCGTCTACCGCGGCCAGTACGGCCAGGGCGACGGCGACAAGGAAACCTACAACTTCGTCTACGGCATGACCAACGACCGTGGCTCGTTGACCTTGGGTGCCGAGTACAGCGACGAGAAGCCGGTGCTGGCCAAGGACCGCCGCTTCAGCGCCTATGCCAACGGCCCACGTCATCCGTTCCCGACCGAAGATGACGCCAACGGCTGGTCGGCGATCACCGAGAAGGGCGTACTGGTCAACGGCGGCAAGAACTACGTCGTGAACCCTGGCGCCGATCCGACCGATTTTGCCAACTACCATGAGCTGACCAACGCCGACCTGTCCAACCCGACGCAGCAGATGTATCTGTCGACCGGGATCAAGCGTCGCTCTGTGTTCGCCAACGGCCAGTACGATTTCACCGACAACATCCGCGGTACCGCCAACGTTTTGTACACCGAACGCGAGGCGCTGCAGCAGATCGCCGGTTACCCGTACCGCTCCAGCGCGTATGGGACCAAGCTGTCCAAGGACAGTGCGTTCAACCCTCTGGACCAGGATGTCGACTTCATGCGTCGCACCTGGGAAATGCCGCGCCAGACCAAGTCCGAGCTGAATACCTTCCGCTTCTCGGCCGGCCTGGAAGGCTCGTTCGAGTTCGGCGATAAGTACTTCGACTGGGATGTCGGTTACGTCTACAACCGTAACAAGGGCACCAAGACCGGCACCGGCAACCTGTTCATCCCGAACGTGAAGAATGCCGTCGGCCCGTCGTTCGTCGAGAACGGCGTCGCGTACTGTGGTGCCCCGGGGGCGGTCATCGCCGGTTGCACCCCGTGGAACCCGCTGCTTGGTTATGGCATCGACGGCGCTGGCTCGCTGTCCAACCCGGATCTGCAGAAGTACCTCTTCCTGCCGACCCACGACACGTCGCTGACCACCTCCAAGGTCTACAGCGCCAACCTGTCCGGCGCGCTGTTCACCCTGCCGGCCGGTGACCTGTCGTTTGCAGCAGGCTACGAGCACCGCGAAGAGCAGGCCGAATACAACCCGGATGCGCTGCTTCAGTCGGGCCTGAGCACCGACCTGGCCGGTGCGTCCACGGCGGGTGGCTACAAGCTCAACGAGTTCTTCCTCGAGCTGAACGTACCGATTCTGGCCGACCTGCCGTTCGCCAAGGAACTGTCGGTCGACATGGCCGGTCGCTACTCGGATTACAACACCTTCGGCAACACCTTCAACAGCAAGTTCGGCCTGAAGTGGAAGCCGATCGATGATCTGCTGGTGCGCGGTACCTACGCCACGGGCTTCCGTGCGCCGACGGTGGCTGACCTGTACGGCGGCACCTCGCAGACCTTCGACAAGTACACCGATCCGTGTGACACCCTGTTCGGTGCGGCAGTACGTAACCCGCAGGTTGCCGCGCGCTGCGCCGGTGCCGTCCCGGCCAACTTCCGCCAGGAAGCATCCGGCGGCATCGATGCCACTGGCCCGGGGTCTCAGTCCAACTACGCCTACCTGTCCGGCTCCAATGCCGAACTGCTGCCGGAAACCTCCAAGACCTGGACCGTCGGCCTGGTGTACAGCCCGAACTTCGTACAGGGCCTGGACATCAGCCTGGACTGGTGGAAGATCCGCATCGACAACGTGATCGCGGCCGAATCGGTTACCTCGATCCTCAACCAGTGCTACATTCTGGGCAACGCCAACGCGTGTGATCGTGTCACCCGCGATCCGGAGAACGGCTCCCAGGTGACCGACGTCACCCGTACGCTGATCAACGGTGGTTACCAGGAAACCGCTGGTTACGATCTGGGCATCAAGTACCGCCTGCCGGAGTTCTCCTTCGGCAACATCGTCATCGACTGGAAGACCACCTACGTCGATTACCTGGAGTACAAGCGGGACAACGAAGAGCAGACTGCCGTCGAGCAGCACACCGGCTGGGGCACTGGCGACTGGGGTGGCAACTTCCGCGTGCGTTCGAACCTGAACATCGATTGGAGCCTGGGCAACTTCGGTGTCAACTGGGGCATGCGCTATTACTCCGGCCTGAAGGAAGAGTGCTCCTACGACCGCACCGGCGGTGCCGAGTGCAACAACCCGGACTTCTCCTCGGCCTACACCCTGGCCATTCCGGTTCGCAACACCGGTTCGAACACCTTCCACGACCTGCAGGTGCGTTACAACACTCCCTGGAACGCCACCATCTCGGCAGGTGCCAACAACGTGTTCAACCACGAGGGCCCGGTCATGTACAGCCAGCCGAACTCGAGCTTCTCGTACTACGGTGGCTTCGACATCGGTCGCTTCTACTACATGAAGTACACCCAGCGCTTCTGATCCATCAAAGCGTGACAGCAGAAAGAGGAGGGCGGGCCGCAAGGTCCGCCCTTCTTGTTTGCGCGCTGCACCGACTGAGGAGATCCGCGCCATGCGTGGATGAGTCTTCAGGCACAACGGAAAAAGGCAGGCCATCCGGCCTGCCTTTCATACCCAGAGAACTCGCCCGGGACGGCGCCTCAGGCCTCGCTGGGTACCAGTCCCATCAACGCATTGGCATGCTCGCGCCACTGCGGCAGCCTGTTGAGTACACCTGCGCGCTGCAGGTAGTCCTCATCCACCGGATCGCCGTTGACCAGCGCCAGCGCCACATGCACCGCACCGGTCACCCAGAAGCTGCGCGTATTGGCGCGCTGCGGCTGCAGGTGGAAGGCAACCGCTTCGATGATCGGCATCGGCAGGCCCCACAGGCCCAGCAGGTAGGCGCCGGCCTCGGCATGGCCGGGGCGGGTGTCACCGGCCAGCGACGGTTCGCTGCGCTCGTTGCGTACGCCGGGCAGCAGCAGGCCGATGTCGGCCAGCAGGGCGGCGGTCGCGCCCAGTTCGGCACTGGATTCGGGCAGCAGGCGCGCGGCCAGGCGCGAGGCGAGCAGGGCGCGCTGCTGCAGCGAATTGCGTTCGGCGGTGGACAACGTGGGTGCGGAAAACACCTCGCTGGCCAGCACCAGGTCGCGCAGCGTCGACAGGCCCAGGCGGGTCACGGCCGTGCGCAGGTCAGCGATGGTGCGTCCCTGGCTGAAGAACGCCGAGTTCGACAGCTGCAGCACCTTCGCGGCAATGGCCGGGTCGGCCGCCACCAGCTTGGCGACGTCGGCGCTGTCGGCGTCGTCGTCATGCTCCAGCGCCTGGGTCAGGCTCAGGTACAGGTGCGGCGGCGAGGGCAGCTTCTCGATACGGCCGATGGCATCGCGCAGGCGTGGGCTGTCCAGTACTTCGCGCAGCTCTTCCAGGCTGGTCAGCGCTTCCAGCAGCACTTCCGGTGCCAGTGGCAACGGCAGGAAACGGTGAGCGACACCGATCAGGCGTGCCGGCGGCGGCCGGTTGCCGTGCTGGGCATCGATCAGCGCGATGCGGATGGTTTCCGGGCGCAAGGTCCGGATCTGGCCCAGCAGCGTGGTGGCATTGAGATCCGGCAGCTGCGGGCAGACGATCACCGCATCCACGCCCTGCGTGGCCACCGCAGTCATCGCGGTCTGGCCATCGGTGGCGGTCAGCGGCTGCCAGTCTTCCCCAAGATCGGCAATGAATTCGGTCAGCTCGGCCGGCAGGCTGGCTGCATCCCCAACAAGCAGAATACGCACGACACATTCCCCTGGCTGTCTCGACGATGGATGTCGACGACGTGTGAAGTGACGCAATTTACCTAATACGGCGGCACGTGTGATGTGCCGTCGTCATGAAACGTGACCCGCATCGCTCCGGCGGGGTGCCACCGGAGCGATCCGGTTCAGGCTCAGGCCTTGCTGTCGAGATGGCGCTGGTGCGCCTCGATCAGGATCTGCTTGGCCTCAGCGGCGCCGCCCCAGCCGTCGAGCTTGACCCACTTGCCCTTCTCCAGGTCCTTGTAGTGCTCGAAGAAGTGGCCGATGCGCTCCAGCCAGTGGCTGGACACCTGGGCGATGTCTTCGACGTGGGCATAGCCGCTGAAGATCTTCGACACCGGCACGGCCAGGATCTTCTCGTCGCTGCCCGCCTCATCGCTCATCTTAAGCACGCCGACCGGACGGCAGCGCACGACCGAGCCCGGCACCAGCGGCAGCGGCAGCACCACCAGCACGTCGGCCGGATCGCCGTCGCCGCACAGGGTGCTCGGCACGTAGCCGTAGTTGCAGGGGTAGCGCATCGGGGTGGACAGGATACGGTCGACGAAGATCGCGCCGGTTTCCTTGTCCACTTCGTACTTCACCGGCTCCGAGTCCTTCGGGATCTCGATGATGACGTTGATTTCTTCCGGCGGGTTCTTGCCGGGCGAGACGAGTTCCAGACCCATGGTCGTGCTCCAGGTGGGGGATGTAGACGGATAGCCCCCCATTTTATGCCTTTGCCGGGCGCTGTGCAGAGGGAGGGGCCGACGGCGCTGCGGAGCGGGGGCCTACCCGGCAGGCCGGGATTGGCTGATGGGAGCGGTCGGCATGGGGAGCGCAGGCTGGACCAACCTTCCCAAGGAGTCTGCCCATGAACGTGTCTGCCCTGCCGTTTGGCCTGACCTGCATGCTGCTGGTTGCGCCTTTGGCCCAGGCGTCCCCTTATGTCGACCTGATCGACTACCCGCATCAGGAGGCCAACTGGGACCGCTTCTTTGCCCTGGAAGGCCGTTTGCAGCATGGCTTCGATGCCATCTGTGGCGACACCTTCTGCGAGGGCGAATACAGCGATATCCGCGCCCTGCGCCTGCGCTGTTCGGTGGATGCGGTGCGGGGAACCGTGCATGAATGCCTGTGGGCATTCGCCGCCAGCGATCTGGAGGTGTCCCGCAACGATGGCGCGATCGTGGCCCGGCAACCGACCTGGCTGTGCCGCCTGCCGCTGGTGGCGGGAACCCCGGTGGAAGCCTTCCATGCCGCGCTCGCCGCGCGCAATCCACTGCATGACCCGCTGCCGGGGACCTCGCAGAGCGTCTATGACGGGCTGACCGGGTGCATCCATTGATGAGAACGTGACTGATTCTCATTAACGGAGTAGCATGCGCGGCGCCTTCCGTCTGTCGTCCCGGTTCCGCGCATGTCCTCCAATGCCGCCTCCCTCACCGAACTGCTGATCCGCGAGCGGCCCGCGCTGCTGCGCCGGGTGCAACGCATCCTGGGGGGCGACAACGGCGCCGAAGACGTGATCCAGGCAGTGTGGTTCAAGGCACGTGGCGTCGACGACAGCCAGGCCATCGACAACCCGCGCGCCTATCTGTACCGGCTGGCCGCCAACCTGGCCACCGACCATGGCCGCGAATCGACCCGGCGCAACCGTCTGCTGGCCGACCACTACCTGTGGGGGCCGGACGAGGTGATCTCGACCGAGGAGCAGGCGATGGCACAGGACGAGCTGCAGCGGGTGCTCGACGCGGCGGGACACCTGCCGGAGCCGACCCGCACCATCTTCCGGCTCAACCGCCTGCAGGGCCTGACCCAGGCCGAGATCGCCCGCCGTATGGGGGTGTCGGTGACTACCGTCGAGAACCATGTGCGCACCGCGCTGCAACGCCTGGCCTGGGCGCGCAGCGGCCGATGATCGCCCCGGCTTGGGGCTGGCCCTCGCTGAAACGTCTTGATCACTGGACCGCGGATGCGGTCTAGTTCCTCCGCCCGCGCTTGAATGCGCCTGTCCGCCAGCCGATGAGCCCGCCGAACACGCTGCCCGCCGCCAATGACGATGCCCTGGCCGAACAGGCCCGGGGCTGGATCGCGTGGCTGGCCTCGGGTGACATCGGCGAGGGGCGCATGCATGAGTTCGAACGCTGGCTGGCACAGCCGGGGCACCGTCGGGCCTTCGAGCACGAGCGCGCGCTGTGGCGCAGCGTCGGACCACGCCCGCAGGCCCGGCCCGCCGAACGCCGGCGCCCGCGGCGGCTGCGCTGGGCAATGGCCGCTGCAGCTGCGCTGGCGATGCTGGTGGCATGGCCGGAGGCCTGGTTGCGGCTACAGGCCGACCATCGCAGTACGCATGTCGTGCAGAACGTGCAACTGCCCGATGGCAGTCGAGCCGTGCTGGATGCGGACAGCGCGATCGCCGTGCGGTTTGATGCCGATGCACGCCGGATCGAGCTGCTGCGCGGGCGCGCCTGGTTCGAGGTCAGCCCGGATGCCCAGCGGCGTTTCAGCGTGCGCGCGGGCAATGGTGTGGTCGAGGACATCTCGACCGCGTTCTCCGTCGCACGCGACAACGATCAGGTGGAAACCCAGGTCGGACAGGGCAGGGTGCGCGTGGCCAGCCCGGCCGACGGTGGCTGGACCTACCTGCAGGTGGGACAGCGTGCGGTCTATGGCGAGCGCAGTGGCGTGACGCGTCTGGAAGATGTGGCGGCCGACAGTGTCGGCGCGTGGCGGCAGGGTGAACTGCTGCTGGAGCAGGCCACCGTCGCCGAGGCCGTGCAATGGGTCGGGCGCTATCGCGCTGGCCCGACCTTCGTGCGTGGCGATCTGTCGCAGCTGCCGGCCGTCAGTGCAGCATTGCGCATCGATCGCCCGGAGCAGGCGCTGGATGCGTTGGCGGCAACAGCAGGTCTTCGGGTTACTCGTCTTCCATTCGGCGTCGCCATCGTGCAGTAGATCCACGCCATGCGTGGATGACCGTCCCTGTGCCGACCAACGGTTGGCACCCACCGCTGCAAGCAGCCGACCAACGGTTGGCACCCACCGCGACCGCAAATCGCCCTTGGGGTTGCCACGCTTTCATCCGTCTTACTCGGCGAACGTACCAGCCGCCGCCAGTACGTCGCCGTGTCCGCCCGTGTTGCGGATGACGCCGCGCCCGCGGCACTGATTACCTGACAGGTTCCCCCATGTTCGATTTCCATCGTCCGGGCCGCATGCCGCGTCCGTCCCGCCTGTGCATCGCCCTGCTGGCGGCCGGCCTGGCCAGCGCCGCGCCGTCGGTACTGGCGCAGAACACCAGCGGTGACCACGCTGCCGTGCAGCGCTTCGATATCCCCGCGCAGCCACTGGACGAGGCGCTGCGCAGCTACATGCGCCAGTCCGGCGTGCAGGTCGTGTACCCGGCCACCCTGGCCCGGGGTGTGACCTCGCGTGCGGTCAGCGGCAGCCTGTCGGCCAGCGAGGCTTTGCAGCACCTGCTGCAGGGCAGTGGCCTGGCGGTGCGCCGGGTCAGTGCCGATGCGGTGACCCTGGAAGCGGCAGCGTCGGCGCAGGCCGACAGCGGTGTGATCGTCACCGATACGCTGAGCGTGGCCGGCGACCGTATCGACAGCGGCGCAACCAGCGACGAGGCGCGCCTGCTCGACGGCTATCGCAGCGTCGGCTCCACCACCACGCTCAACCGCACGCACCTGGAGCGATTCCGCGGTACGTCCAACGGCGACATCGTCAAGGGCGTGGCTGGCGTCACCGCCGGTGATCCGCGCGTGGGCAACGGCTTCGACGTCAACATCCGTGGCATCCAGGGCCAGGGCCGTGTGCCGGTGATCATCGACGGTGGCCAGTCCAGCATGGATACCTACCGTGGTTATGCCGGCCAGTCGCAGCGCACCTACCTCGACCCGGACCTGATCTCCAGCCTGACCATCACCAAGGGCCCGAGCCTGCAGGCCAACGCCTCCGGTGGCATCGGCGGCGTGGTCGAGATGGAGACGCTGAAGATCGGTGACGTGCTGCGCGAAGGCCCGGACTTCGGCGTGCGCGTGCGTGGCGGCCTGGCCAACAACAGCGCCAACAACCTGCCGTCCTACAGCGCCGCGCCGCGTACCGACCGCAGCGCCACCGGCAGCCAGTTCTTCAACGTGGCCGCTGCGGGACACTGGGATCGCTTCGATCTGGTTGCCGCCTACGCCTACCGCGACAACGGCAACTACTTCTCCGGCAAGCATGGCTACGATGACTTCCCGCAGACCCGGCGCACGCTGGCACCGCTGAATCCGCCGCGTACCGAGGTGTTCAATACCTCGGCGCGCTCGAAGTCGGCGCTGCTCAAGGGCACCTGGCGCATCGACGATGCACAGACCCTGGAAGCGGGCTACCGCCGCTACGAGGGCACCGCCGGCGAGATAATGGCCTCGCAGATCATCCGTGTGGATCGTGACCGCATTCCGCAATGGGACCCGGGCCACGTCGACATGGACAGCTATACCCTGCGCTATCGCTTCAACCCGGACAGCGAGCTGGTCGACCTGCGCGTCAACGCCACGTACACCGACACCGACAGCGTGATGTACAACAGCCTGACCGGCATCACCCCCTGGTACTTCGATCGCCGCACCGAGTGGTACGACGCGCCCAGCTTCAGTGGCGACCCCGGTTACAAGGATGCCTACCGCAATCCGCTGCGGCAGAAGCGCTTCGGCCTGGATGCCAGCAACACCTCGAAGTTCGATACCCACGCCGGTGCATTCACCCTCGACTACGGCCTGTCCTACAGCGATGAGGACATTGCACCGGGCAGTTCGGGGCCGGTCATGCACGATGACCTGATCAACAACCGCTTCCTGCGCAACGCCGAGCGCAAGGAATACAGTGCCGTGGCCTCGCTGAAGTGGCAGCCAGATGAGCATTGGGAACTGCTGGCGGGCGGCCGCTGGAACCGCGTGGATGTGCACGACCGCAACCGCCTGGCCACGCCCGATGCCTACGAGGTGCAGGGCCAGTACCGCTACACCGAGCTGCTCAATGGCAACCCGGCGCTGCCGTCGTGGCGGGCCAAGCGCATCGCGCTGCTGAACTGGTATCCGGACGCCAACGGCAATTTCACCCAGGAATCGCTGCTGGCTTCACCGTACAAGAAGGGTACGGTGGGCGACATCGGTGGCTGGAACTTCTACGACGCCGGCAAGGCGCAGGACCTGGAGGTGCCGGTCAGCTGGACCTGGTCGCAGCCGATCCGCCGTCGTGACACCGCGTTCTCGCCGACCGCCAGCGTGGCCTACCGCTTCAGCGAAGACACCATGGTCTATGTGAAGTACGCCGAAGGCACCAAGCTGCCGAGCCTGTTCGAGACCACGCTGGGCCTGTTCACCGCCGCCAAGCCGGTCGGCGAACTGAAGCCGGAGCGTGCGCGCAGCTGGGAAATCGGTGCCAGCACCATCCGCTACGATCTGTTCACTGCCGGCGACCGCCTGGCGCTGAAGCTGGCCTACTTCGATACCCGCATCGACGACCTGATCACTCGTGACTACCGCACGCTCTCGGCCGGCCTGATCCGCAACGTCGACCAGTTCAAGGTCTCGGGCATGGAGTTCCAGTCCAGCTATGACAGCGGCAAGGTATTTGCTGATCTGTCCGCGCACTATTACTTCAAGGCCAAGACCTGCGCGCCGGATATCGCTGCCGAGCGCCGCGCCTATGGTGCACAGCGCAGGAACGATGAGCTGGCCAACACGCCGAACTGCGTGGACGGCGGCTTCGAGGGCTCGTACACCAATACCCAGAACCCGCCGCGCTACATGGTCAACCTGACCCTGGGCTCGCGCCTGTTCGACGAGCGCCTGACCTTCGGTACCCGCGTGGTCCACAACGCCGGCCCGATCAGCAAGCTGGACAAGGACTGGAACGTGGGCCTGTCGGCGATCCAGCAGCTGTACCGGCCGACCACCCTGGTGGATCTGTTCGCCAACTGGAGCTTCAACGACCAGCTGTCGGTGGAAGCCGGCGTGGACAACCTGACCGACCGCTACTACCTGGACCCGCTTGCCCTGGGCGTGATGCCGGCCCCGGGCCGTACCGCGAGGCTGGCGCTGACCTGGAAGTATTGATCGTCGGGGTCGGATCCCTTTCCTGCAGAAAGGGCTCTGACCCCAGCGGGAGACAACGGTAGCGCCGGGCCATGCCCGGCGCCTTCCTCCAGCCAGTTACAGCCCGGTCGCCGCCTTAACGGCATCTTCGTGCAGCGACTCGTTCAGCTCATCCACCACCGTGGTCCATGCCGCATCGGCCTGCAGCGACTCGGACAGGAACTGGCGCTGGGCATCGTTCCAGTACGGCGCTTCGACCACTTCCACATCGGTGGCCAGCTGGTGTTCGCGGATGAAGCGGGCGATGCCCTCGGCGCTGGCATCCAGGCCCAGCTGCAGGAACAGGTTGGTCATGCGCGGTTCGGTGGTGATCATCGTCGGTTCCTGCGGGAAGAAGGGATACGCCATTATCGGTGCACATGGCCTTGGGGAAAGCCCCGTGGCGAACGTCTACAGCAGGACGACCCCCTTGGCATCCCCCATGAACGCACACATCGCCCCTGAAGACAGCCGCAGCCTGCGGCTCAAGGCCGCCACCCGCGACAGCCACGGCGCGTTGGACAAACGCATCATGGCCGGCGACATCTTCGCCGACCGCGGCAACTTCGCCCGTTTCCTGCGCGTGCAGTACCGCTTCCACCGCAGCATCGATGCGCTGTATGCCAACCCTGCGCTGGACGCACTGCTGCCCGATCTGGGCGAACGCCGCCGCCTGACCCAGGTGGCGCGCGACCTGCAGGATCTGGAGCAGACCCTGCCGGGGGCCGACATCGCGGCGTTGCCGTCCGATCTGGAGCTACCCGCCGCATTGGGGTGGCTGTATGTGGCCGAAGGCTCCAATCTCGGCGGCACCATTCTGTACAAGATGGCTGCCAAGCTCGGCCTGGACCGCGATTTTGGTGCCCGCCACCTGGCCGCACACCGGGATGGCGCGGCGCGCCACTGGCGTGAATTCACTGCTGCGCTGGATGCGGTGCCGCTGAGCGCCGAGCAGGAGCAGCAGGTGATCGATGCGGCCGATGCTGCGTTCCGCAGCGTGCACGGTCACGTTGAAGTGGAATTCGCCTGATGCACGCCTCCCGCCTATCGGCGCAACGCTGATGCGCTGGCTCTGGTTCGCGCTGGGCTGGGTGATGGTCGGCCTCGGGGTGATCGGCGCGCTGCTGCCGGTGATGCCGACCACCATCTTCCTGATCCTGGCCGTGGGTTGCTTCGCGCGCAGCTCGCCGAAGTTCGAGCAGCGCCTGCTGGCGCATCCACGCTACGGCCCGTCGTTGCGGCTGTGGCGCGAACAGGGCGCGGTGTCACGCAAGGGCAAGGCGTTCGCCAGCGCCGGCATGGCGGTGGGCTTCGCGCTGTTCTGCTGGGGCGCGCACCCGTCCTGGCGCCTGCTGCTGGGCGTGGGCCTGTTCTTCGCGGTCAGCGCCGGCTACGTGCTCAGTCGGCCCGCACCGCGGCTGGAGCCCAATCCGGTCGTGGAAGTGGACGACGCCAATGATCCGCGCGCGGCCCGCCGCCGCGCAGCGACACCTGATGCTGATGGAAACCGAGACGATGCTGCCTGCTGACCTGGCCCCCGTGGCCGCCCCCGCATTGACCCCGTGGGGCATGTACCTGGCCGCCGACGTGGTGGTGAAGACGGTGATGATCGCGCTGGCACTTGCCTCGCTGGCCACCTGGACCGTGCTGCTGTCCAAGGGCTGGGAGCTGGCCCGGCAGGGCCGGCAGCTGCGTGCAGCGCGCGCGCTGTTGCTGCAGGCGCCGAGCCTGCCCGGCGAGAGCGCCGACGCCAGTATGCAGCAGGGTACCGCACTCGCCATGCTGGACGCAGCGCGCACCGAACTGTGCCTGTCGCAGGAACTGGATAGCCGCGACGGCATCAAGGAGCGCGTGGCCTCGCGCCTGGACCGCATTGAACTGGAAACCGCGCGCGTGCAGCGACGCGGCATCGGCGTGCTCGCCAGCATCGGCGCGGTGGCGCCGTTCGTCGGCCTGTTCGGCACGGTGTGGGGCATCATGAACAGCTTCATCGGCATCGCGCACAGCAACACCACCAACCTGGCGGTGGTTGCGCCCGGCATCGCCGAGGCTCTGCTGGCGACCGCGCTGGGTCTGGTCGCAGCGATTCCCGCCGTGCTGGTCTACAACCACTTCAGCCGTGTACTGGCCGGCCTGCGGGGTCTGCTCGGTGATCTGTCGGCGGCCGTGCAGCAACTGGTTTCACGCGATCTCGATCGTGCCGTTCCGCGTACCGCAGCGGCGCCGCTGCGTGCGGTGCACTGAGGCGCGGCGATGGCGATCAGGACCGCGTCCGACCGCGACGATGTGCCGGAAGAAGCACACGAGATCAATGTCACGCCCTTCATCGACGTGATGCTGGTGCTGCTGATCATCTTCATGGTGGCCGCACCGCTGGCCACCGTGTCGGTGCCGGTGCAGCTGCCGGCCAGCAGCGCCAGCGCCACGCCGCCTGAACAGGCACCGGTGTACGTGACCGTGCAGGCCGATCTGTCGCTGCGCGTTGGCGAACAGGCCGTGGCGCGCGACGGCCTGGCGGCCGCATTGCAGGCGGCCACTCACAGTGACACTACGCAGCGCATCTTCCTGCGTGCCGATACCCGCGTGCCCTATGGCGAACTGATGGCCACGCTGGATGCGCTGCGAGCGGCCGGCTACCTGAAGGTGGCGCTGGTCGGCCTGGAGCAGGGCGCACGATGAGTGGACTGCGGCGCTGGGCGACCAGCCTGGCGATCGTGCTGCTGGTGCATGCGCTGTTGATCGGCGCGGCCTGCTGGTGGGCGGCCCGTGCGCCGGCGCTGACGGCTGCGGTTCCGCCTGCGGCGCTGATGCTGGAACTGGCGCCGATGGCACAGGCACCGCCGGTGCCGCCGCGCGAGGTCGCGACCGGGCCGCTGCAGCAGCAACAACAGCGGCAGGCGCCGACGCCGGCCGTGCGTGAACAACCCAAGGCGCCGGTGCAGCCGCAGGGTGACCTGCCGCCGCCGCGTACACCGGAGCCGACGCCGTCGCCGGACACCGCTGACGCCAATGTCGCGCAGACCAGCGCACCGCCGCAGGTGGCGGCTGATGCGGCCACACGCTACACCGCACCGCAGACCACGGCGGGTGAGCGCAGTCGTGCCGAGGCGACCTGGGAAGGACGCCTGCTCGGGCACCTGCAGAAACACCGCCGCTATCCGCGCCAGGCCGAGCGGCTGCGCCAGCAGGGTGTGGTCTACGTGCGCTTTGCGGTTGCCCGCGATGGCGCGGTCTTGGGGTTGAAGCTGGGCCGCAGCAGTGGCTTCGCGCTGCTCGACCAGGAGACGCTGGACACCGTGCAGCGGGCCAGCCCGGTACCGGCGCCGCCGGCCGAAGTGGCCGGCGACCCGGTGGAAGTGATGGTGCCGGTGTCGTTCTTCCTGCGCGGGCGGTGACCGCTTTGGTAGACCCGGCCCCATGCTCGACTGCTCTGCTCTTGCTGCCCTTGTAGAGTCGAGCTTGCTCGACTGCTCCTGCGGTGCGGGCCGGAAGCAGTCGAGCAAGCTCGACTCTACGGGTTTGCGCATGGTGTGGATCTACAGCAGCGGCACCAGCAGCAGCGCCACGATGTTGATGATCTTGATCAGCGGATTGATCGCCGGACCGGCGGTGTCCTTGTAGGGATCGCCGACGGTATCGCCGGTTACCGCCGCCTTGTGCGCCTCGCTGCCCTTGCCGCCGAAGTGGCCGTCCTCGATGTACTTCTTGGCGTTGTCCCAGGCGCCGCCGCCGGTGGTCATCGAGATGGCCACGAACAGGCCGGTCACGATCGTGCCGATCAGCAGGCCGCCCAGTGCGCGCGGCCCCAGCAGCAGGCCGACCACCACCGGCACAGCCACCGGCAGCAGCGAGGGCACGATCATTTCGCGGATCGCCGAGCGGGTCAGCATGTCCACCGCCTTGTCGTACTGCGGCTTGCCGGTGCCCTGCATGATGCCGGGGATCTCGCGGAACTGGCGCCGCACCTCTTCCACCACTGCACCGGCGGCGCGGCCGACCGCTTCCATCGCCATCGCACCGAACAGGTAGGGAATCAGGCCGCCGATCAGCAGTCCGATGATCACCGTGTGGTCGCTGAGGTCGAAGCGGAATTCCTGCCCCGGATGTGCTGCCTGCAGGTTATGGGTGTAGTCGGCGAACAGCACCAGTGCCGCCAGTGCCGCAGAGCCGATCGCATAACCCTTGGTCACTGCCTTGGTGGTGTTGCCCACCGCATCCAGCGGATCGGTGATGTCGCGGATCTCCGAGGGCAGCTCGGCCATCTCGGCGATGCCACCGGCGTTGTCGGTGATCGGTCCATAGGCATCGAGGGCGACGATCATGCCGGCCATCGACAGCATCGCGGTGGCGGCGATGGCGATGCCGTACAGGCCCCCAAGCGCGAACGCGCCCCAGATTGCCGCACACACCGCCACCACCGGTAGCGCGGTGGACTTCATGGAAATGCCAAGGCCGGCGATGATGTTGGTGCCATGCCCAGTGGTCGAGGCCTGTGCCACGTGCTGCACCGGCTTGTACTGGGTGCCGGTGTAGTACTCGGTGATCCACACGATCAGGCCGGTCAGCACCAGCCCGATCAACGCGCAGCCATACAGCGCCATCGGCCCATGCACGTTGTCACTCATCAACCCGGTGGTGATCGGGTAGAACGCGATGGCGGCCAGAACGCCGGAGACGATCACGCCCTTGTACAGCGCCCCCATGATCGAGCTGCCCCGGCCACTACCCGGTTCGCCCACCTTGACGAACAGCGCGCCGATGATCGAGGCGATGATCGACACGCCGCCCAGCACCAGCGGATACAACACCGCATTGGCGCCGGCCTCGGCCAGCATCAGGCTGCCCAGCAGCATGGTGGCGATGACGGTGACCGCATACGTCTCGAACAGGTCGGCGGCCATGCCGGCGCAGTCGCCGACGTTGTCACCGACGTTGTCGGCGATCACCGCCGGGTTGCGCGGGTCGTCCTCGGGAATGCCGGCTTCGACCTTGCCAACCAGGTCGGCACCGACGTCCGCGCCCTTGGTGAAGATGCCGCCGCCCAGGCGCGCGAAGATCGAGATCAGCGAGGAGCCGAAGGCCAGGCCGACCAGGGCATGCAGCGCCTGTTCCATCGGCAGGCCCATGCGCAGCAGCAGCGCGTAGTAACCGGCCACGCCCAGCAGGCCCAGACCGACCACCAGCATGCCGGTGATCGCACCGCCGCGGAAGGCGACGTCCATCGCCGCGCTGATGCCGTGGCGGGCAGCTTCGGCGGTGCGCACGTTGGCGCGTACCGACACGTTCATGCCGATATAGCCGGCCGCGCCGGACAGCACCGCACCGACCGCGAATCCAATCGCGGTGTACCAGCTGAGGAAGATGCCGACCAGCACGAACAGCACCACACCGGCCACGCCGATGGTCAGGTACTGGCGGTTGAGGTAGGCACGCGCACCTTCCTGGATCGCGGTGGCGATCGCGATCATGCGTTCATTGCCGGTGGGTTGGCGCAGGATCCAGCGCGCCGAGACGATTCCGAACAGGATCGCGAGAATGGCGCAGCCCAGCGCCAATGACAGCCCGTGACGTTCCAGCATTAGACCCCTCCGCAGAATGGATGTAGGCATCCAGTGGCGATGAACGGCACCACGAGGGGGACGACGGGCTGCAGCCTGGAACCAACCCGTACCGACCTTGGTGGTCGTCCGACGTATGGCGGTGTTCAGCATTCCCTGGTGCCCGCAGTATGCGTGCCGCGCACTGTAGAGTCGAGCCGTGCTCGACTGGTTTTTACGAGCCCCGCCGCATGCCGCCAGTCCATGGGCATGATTCGGAAGCCGCAGGCCTTTTCACCCCGTTAAGCCAGCCTCTGCAAGCCTGCGCTCAGTCCCGTAGGAGATTCCCCATGCGCCTGTCCCTGTTGATGCTTGCCGCCCTGGTCCCGGCCGTACCGGCACTCGCCGCGGAAACCCCGGAGCTGCAGCGCGCCGTGGGTGCCCCCCAGGCCGTGGGCGCGGTGCACACCCTGCGGCAGATTCCCGAGGCCTGCGCGCGCCTGGAAGGTGCCTTCACCGGTCAGGCGGCCGAGCCGTATCGCTTCGCGCCGGTGCGGACCAGCGAGCAGTGCCAGCCGCGCGCGCGTTTCGTCGACTATGCCAAGGCGCAGCCAAGCGCCGACAAGGGCTGGAAGCTCAATGATGTGATCCGCGTACCCAATGCCGCGTGCCCGGCGCAGCAGGCGGTAGTGCGGGTGTGGCGCCTGCCGTCGAGCAACAAGGTCGAGCTGGACGGGCAGGGCCAGTCGCGCATCTATCTGGAAGAGGCCAAGAAGCAGGCCGCCGCCGGCCAGATTCCGCAGGTGACGATGTTCGCCGCGCAGCTGCAGATGGAAGGCAAGGCCTGCAATTGAAATTGCGTGGGCGATGTACCCGCGCGGTCATCCACGCATAGTGCCGGCCGCTGGCCGGCAACCCTGCGATCTTCACTCCGCCAGCGTCGCCCCGCGCGCCACCAGCAGCTCGCGCAGGGCGCTGCGATGGCAATGCGCTTCATCCTCGCAGTAGCACCCCACGCTGATGTCGCTGTGTTGTGACATCGCGGCCAGCAGGTCCAGCGCGTGGGTCGCATCGGGCGCCTTCATCTCGGCCCTGTAGTGGCGGAAGAACGCATTCCAGTCGGCCGCGGTTTTTGCCTCGTGCGCCTGCTTCACCAGTTCCGCGCTGGGTGACAGGGTCGGGAACCAGACGTCGTACCAGTCCAGTGTCGCGAATTCGCTGCGTGGTACGCCGCGCGGTGGTCGTCGCACGGTACCGATGCGCAGGCCCTCGCCGGGAGCGCGCGGCGTACCCAGTCGAACAACTCGCAGTGCCAAGGTGTGCCTCCACTAAAAAGGGGACGGAGGGGATTAAGTCGTATCCGACCCACTGCTGACGCTGTAGGAGATGACGGAGGGGCGTATACGACTTAATCCCCTCCGTCCCCTTTTTCGGCTCAGCCCTCGAAGGCCGGCAGCTTCTGCTTCACGGCCACGTTCTTCAGCGTCACGTACTTCGGCAGGCCGTCGGTGCCGTACGGCAGCGGGGCTTCGCCCTTGATCAGCGGCGACAGGTAGGCGCGTGCCTTGGCGGTGATGCCGAAGCCATCGCGGCGGATGAAGCCGGCCGGCATCTTCTTCTCGTGGTTGGCGATCTTCGACAGCGGCGCCGCTTCGATCTTCCAGCGATAGGGCGCATCGCTGCTGCGCACGATCACCGGCATCACACCGTTCTGGCCCTTCATTGCCAGCTGCACGGCGGCCTTGCCGACCGCCTGCGCCTGCTCCCAGTCGGTCTTGCTGGCCAGGTGGCGGGCCGAGCGCTGCAGGTAGTCGGGCAGCGCCCAGTGCACCTTCAGGCCCAGCTGGTCCTTGACCCGGCCGGCCAGGTGCGCGGCCACGCCGCCCAGCTGCGAGTGACCGAACGAGTCCTTGCCGCCGCCCGCGTCGGCGACGAAGCGGCCATCGGCGGTGGCGATGCCTTCCGACGCCACCACCACGCAGTACCCGACGCGCTCGACCACCGCCTTGACCTTGGCCAGGAACGCCGCTTCGTCATAGGCGCGTTCGGGCAGCAGGATGATGTGCGGGGCCTCGTCATCGCCATTGCCGGCCAGGCCGGCGGCCGCCGCCAGCCAACCGGCATGGCGACCCATCGCCTCGTAGATGAAGACGCGGGTGGAGGTCTCTGCCATTGCCGCCACGTCCAGCGCCGCCTCGCGCACCGACACGGCGGTGTACTTGGCCGCCGAGCCGAAGCCGGGGCAGGTGTCGGTCACCGCCAGGTCGTTGTCGATGGTCTTGGGTACACCGATGCAGGTCAGGTCATAGCCGGAGGCCTTGGCCAGCTGCGAGACCTTCAGCGCGGTGTCGGCCGAGTCGTTGCCGCCGTTGTAGAGGAACCAGCGCACGTCGTGCGCGCGCAGCACTTCCAGCAGGCGGTCGTAGCGGGCACGGTCGGCATCCAGCGATTTCAGCTTGACCCGGCACGAACCGAAGGCGCCGCCCGGGGTATGGGCCAGCGCGCGGATCGCGGCGGCACTCTCTTTGCTGGTGTCGATCAGCTCCTCGCGCAGGGCGCCGAGGATGCCGTTGCGGGCGGCCAGAACCTTGATGCCCTTGGCCCGGGCCTGCTCGATCACCGCCGCCGCCGTGGCGTTGATGACCGCGGTGACACCGCCGGACTGGGCGTAGAGGAGAGTACCGTTGCGCATGCTTCTACCTGCTCGGGGGAGGGGACATTGCAGGGACATTACCCGGATGCGGTAAAGTGGCGCTATTGCGGTGCAGCGATACCGGTCCGTCCGGGACGCGAACCTTCTTTGTTTTCAACACGTTGGAGTCAGGTCAATGCGATTGGTTCTGTTGGGACCGCCCGGTTCGGGCAAGGGGACACAGGCGACGCGCCTGAAGGAAAAGCTGGGGATCGCCCACATTTCGACCGGTGACATGCTGCGCGCGGAAATCGCCGCGGGCACGGAGCTGGGCAAGCAGGCCAAGACGGTGATGGATGCCGGCAACCTGGTGTCGGACGACATCCTGCTGGGCATGCTGGAGTCGCGCCTGACCCAGGCCGATGTCGCCAAGGGCTTCATCCTCGATGGCTACCCGCGCAATGTGGCCCAGGCCAATGCGATGGACGGCCTGCTGGCCAAGATCGGCCAGCCGCTGGATGCCGTGGTGCAGCTGGACGTGGCCACCGAGCTGCTGGTCGAGCGCATCGCCGGTCGTGCCAAGGAACAGGGCCGCGCCGATGACACGCCGGAAGCGGTGCGCCAGCGCCTGCAGGTCTACAACGACCAGACCGCCCCGGTGGTCGACTTCTACGCCGGCCGTGGCACCCTGGCCCGCGTCGACGGCGTCGGTGAGCTGGACGAGATCGAAGCCCGCATCCTGGCGGCGATCAAGGGTTGATCCTGCAGGGCCGGTGCACTGCCGGTCCTTCGGGCGCAAAAAGCACAGGCCTGGTCCGCGAGGACCAGGCCTGTGTCGTTTGATAGGCGCCAGCAGAGGGCTTGCTCAGGGCCCCGCAGCATGAGCTCCCTTGGGGATGGCCTCTTGGGGAGTAGGACCGGTTCGGGTACTGCGGCTGGCAGTTCGAATTGTGTCCGGGTTCACAGAACATCGCTATCGGGATTTCCCTGACAGATGATTGGAGTTTTCTCACATCCTGTGTAGGACTTGTCTTACCCCGGATCGGACATTGGCCCTATACAGCCGTCATCGGTCACAATCCTCGGTCATGAGCAGCGTACATATCCTTGCAATCGCCGGCACCTTCATGGGCGGCGTGGCCGCCCTGGCGCGGGAACTGGGCCATACGGTCAGCGGCAGCGACCAGGCCATCTATCCGCCGATGTCGACCCAGCTCGAACAGCTGGGTATCACCCTGGACCAGGGTTACCGCGCCGACAGCGTGCCGGCCGGCACCGACGAGGTGGTGATCGGCAACGCGCTCTCGCGCGGCAACCCGGCCGTGGAGGCCGTGCTCGACGCCGGCCAGCGCTACATCTCCGGCGCCCAGTGGCTGTCCGAACAGGTGCTGCCGGGCCGCGACACCCTGGCCGTGGCCGGTACCCACGGCAAGACCACCACCACCACCATCCTCACCTGGCTGCTGGAAAGCGCCGGTCGTTCACCCGGTTTCCTGATCGGCGGCGTAGCCGAGGATTTCGGCGTCTCCGCCCGCCTGGGCCAGGGCCGCGAGTTCGTGGTCGAGGCCGACGAGTACGACACCGCCTTCTTCGACAAGCGCAGCAAGTTCGTGCACTACCGGCCGCTGGTGGCCATCCTCAACAACCTTGAATACGACCACGCCGATATCTTCCCCGACGTGGCCGCGATCCAGCGCCAGTTCCACCATCTGGTGCGCACGGTGCCGGCGCGTGGCCGACTGATCGTCAACGGCGAGGATCAGCATCTGGCCGAAGTGCTGGCGATGGGCTGCTGGACGCCGGTCGAACGCTTCGGATTCGATCCGTCGCTGGAATGGCATGCCGAGCTGCTGGCCGCCGATGGCAGCGCCTTCCGCGTGCATCACCGCGGGCAGGCAATGGGCGATGTGCAGTGGTCGCTTCTGGGCCGTCACAACGTGCTCAACGGCCTGGCCGCGCTGGCCGCCGCGCATGCAGTGGGCGTGGCGCCGGCCGAGGTGATTCCGGCGCTGGCGCGCTTCCGCAGCGTCAAGCGCCGCATGGAAGTGATCGGCCAGCATGACGGCATCACCATTTACGACGACTTCGCCCATCACCCGACCGCGATCGCCACCACATTGGAAGGCCTGCGTGCCAAGGTGGGTGATGCGCGCATCGTGGTCGCGATGGAGCCGCGCAGCAATTCGATGCGACTGGGCGCACACGCTCAGGCGCTGGCTCCGTCGCTGGCGCTGGCCGATGAAGTGGTGTTCCTGCATCGCCCGGAACTGGCCTGGGATGCCGCTGCGGTGATCGCCGCGGTGCGTGGCGAAGCGCACGCGGTGCCCGATACCGACGCGTTGCTGGCGCAATTGCAGGCCAGCGCGTGCAGTGGTGACCACGTGGTGTTCATGTCCAACGGTGGCTTCGACGGTGCACCGCGCCGTTTCCTGGCCGCGCTGCAGGCCCGATGAGCGTCGACGGTTCGCTGCCGCTGTTTCCGCTGCACACCACGCTGGTGCCGGGTGCAGCGGTGGGCCTGCGTGTATTCGAGCGGCGCTACCTGGACCTGGTCCGCGACAGCGGCCGCAGTGGTGAAGGCTTTGGTGTCTGCCTGATCCTCGACGGCCAGGAAGTGGGAGCCCCGGCGACACCGGCAGCGTATGGCGTGCAGGTACGCATCGAAGACTTCGATGTCGGCGCAGACGGCGTGCTGCAGTTGCGCCTGCGTGGCACCCGCCGCTTCCATGTCGAGCGCACCCGCGTGCGCGACAACGGCCTGGTGGTAGCCGACGTGCGTTGGTGCGATGAAGACCCCGATGACGAACTGCGGCCGCAGCATGCGCTGCTGGCCACGGTGCTGGGGCACATCATCGAACAGGCCGGCGAGGCCTATGCGCCGGCCAACCCGGCGTTGCTGGACCAGGCCAGCTGGGTCGGCTGGCGGCTGGCCGAACTGCTGCCACTGAGCGAGCAGCAGCGCCTGCAGCTGCTGCAGATGGATGACCCGCACCAGCGATTGCAGCAGTTGCTGGGCTGGATGCCGTAACCGGAAAACGCCAACCAAGGTTGGCCACTACCAGAGCGCAGCGGAACCGGGAAACGCCAACCAGGGTTGGCGACAGCCAGAGCGCACCGGAACCGGTAGCTGCCAACCTTGGTTGGCGGCCTTTTCCCGAAGCGCCAACCAAGGTTGGCGACTACCAGAGAAGCACCGGCTCGATCACGGCATGGTCTTCAACCGCAACACCGGCAGCCCGGTTTCGCTGTGCACATCCTCCCGCTGCGGCAGGTCCTGCACGGCGTCCTTCACCGCGTTCAACGCCGGGTCGACACCACGCAGCGGGTGCCACATGCCGATCCATTCGAAGTGGCGCTCGTAACGCAGGGTCTGTGCACTGCCCAGCCACAGCGGCGTGTTGCCCGGCTGCAGCTGCGCGGGTGCCGGCCACAAGCGCAGCACATAGCGCTCATCCGGCTGCGCGCCCTGGCGCACCATCAGCAGTGCTTCCACGCGGGTATCCAGCGTTGCCGGCAACACCGGCAGCTCGTCGGCGCCGGTGTTCTTGTCCAGCATCAGCAGCGCCTGCTGCCAGCCGGCCTGCTCCTGCCGCTTCCAGCCGCGGGCTTCCAGCTGCGCCTGCAGCGGCGCCAGCGGGCCCGCCACCTGCACGTCCAGCGGCCAGCGCTGGTCGTCGTCGAACTCGTTGCGGCGCGCCGGCAGCGTGGCCCAGTCGTGCTGCCACCAGGCTTGCGCATCCATCGCCTGCGGTGCCGGCAGGGTCGGCTCGAACCGCTCCAGCTTCACCGGAATGTGGCGCGGCGCGTACCACATCGCCGCCACGGCGAATACGCCGTAGAACAGCCAGGCCACCGGCTTCACCCAGAACGAGCGGTTGAAGCGGCGGCGGTAGGCGATGCCCAGCACCAGCAGCCAGAACGTGCCGAACAGCATGCCGCCGATCACATCGCTCAGCCAATGCGCGCCCAGGTACAGGCGCGAGAAGCCGATCAGGCTGACCACGATGCCCGACACCAGGTACGGCCAGACGCGGGTGCGACCGGGCATCTCGCGGGCGATCAGCACCGCGAAGAAACCGAAGGTGATGGTGGCCATGGTCACCGACACCGACGGGAAGCCAAAGCCGCTGCTGGCATCGACCGGGCGCACCACATCCACGGTGGCACCGAGCAGCATGGTCAGCGCCAGGCCGAAGGCAAGCGCGGCCAGCCAGTGCGCGGCTGCCATCCAGCGCCGGCGCCAGATCAGATAGCCCATCGCCGCCGCGGTGGCCGGCAGCAGTACCTGCCAGGCGCCCAGCGATGCCAGCGCGGCCATCGGGTAGTCGGCCAGCGGATTGCGCAGCGCCAGCATGGCCTGGTGCACCAGCAGGTCGATGGCCAGCGGCTCGCCGTGTGCGACCACCACGGTCAGTAACGCGAACCAGCCCCAGCCCAGTACCAGCAGCATCAACGCCAGCATCGCCAGCGGCACCGATTCGCGGCGCTTGGGATCAAGCACGCCGACGGTGTAGCGGCCCAGCGTTGGGTGGCGGTTGGACCAGTCCAGCAGGCGTGCCAGCCAGTTGTCCATGCGCGCGGCCGACCAGCGATAGCCGTACAGAACGATGGCCCAGACCAGGCCGAGGATCACCGCCAGCAGGCCGACCACCACCACCAGACGCCCGGCCACCGCCGCGACTGCGTCGTAAGCTTCGCCAAGAATCCAGCCCGGCGCCAGGAACAGTACGGCCCAGGAGATGCTGGCGATGCCGCTGGCCTGCACGTAACGGCTGGCGGGCATCTTCATCATGCCGGCGATGGCCGGCACGAACGGTCGGATCGCGCCGACGTAGCGTGCGATCAGGATGCTCTTGAAGGCATTGCGGCGGAACAGGTTCTCGCCGCGGTCGAGCAGCTGCGGGTAGCGGCTGAACGGCCACACGCCGCGCAGGCGGTCACCCCAGCGTCGGCCGATCCAGTAACTGATACCGTCGCCGGCAAATGCGCCCAGGGCTGCAGCCGCCACCGCGTACGGCCCGGAGATCTGGCCCAGGCCGATGAACACGCCCACCGCGAACAGCAGCGGCAGCGCCGGCACGATGGCGCCAAGAATGATCACCGCATCGCAGAAGGCGATGAGGAAGATAACGGCACCCGCCAGCACGGGGTGAGCGGCAATCCACGCGAGCGTGGCGTCGATCCATGAAGAGTCCATTGCCCGATTATAGGGGCGTGAAGGTGACTGGTTCCCAGCCGCTTCGTGACCGTTTGCAACCGGCGCCTTCGCCTAGAATGGCCCCATGCCGCATACTCCAGACGCTCCACCGCATGCTTTGAAGGCCGACAGCTTCGGCCAGATCCTTCTTGTGAAAGGGCCCGATGGCCCCTTCGTGCGCCGTGATCTGGGCGCCACGCCGCTGTGGCTGCGGCTGCCGGCCTGGTGGCTGGCCCGCCGGGAAGCACGCGCGCTGCGCCACATCCACGGCATGGCCGATGTGCCGCAGCTGCTGGCGTGGGATGGCCGTCATCTCGATCGCAGTTTCATGGCCGGCGACGCCATGTACCAGCGTCCACCACGCGGTGACCTGGCCTGGTTCCGCTCGGCGCGTCGGCTGCTGCAGCAGCTGCACCGCAATGGCGTGGCCCACAACGATCTGGCCAAGGAAGCCAACTGGCTGGTCACCGAAGACGGTCGTCCGGCGCTGATCGACTTCCAGCTGGCGGTGATCGGCAACCCGCGCTCGCGCTGGATGCGGCTGCTGGCCCGCGAGGACCTGCGCCACCTGCTCAAGCACAAGCGCATGTATTGCCGCGAGTCGCTCACCCCGGTGGAGAAGCGCGTGCTCAAGCGCACCTCGTGGGTGCGCGAACTGTGGTTCGCCACCGGCAAGCCAGTCTACCGCTTCGTCACCCGGCGCATCCTGCATTGGGAAGACAACGAAGGGCAGGGGCCGAAGCCGTGAGCAGTGCGTCGGTCGTGAGCAGGCCGCCAACTGCCTGCAGCGTGCTGCGTGCGCAGTTGCCCGGTGCCGACTTCGTGCACGCCTGCCAGGCGACGACCCGTCGCGATGGGCGCTCGGCCTTGCAGGCCTATCGCGATATGGCGGCGACCATTCCCGGCTGGTTCGATGGGCTGATGGCGCTGCGCAACCACGGCATGCGCCTGCTCGGCATGAAGCATCTGGGCTCGTTGCGGGCGGTGCAGGTTGTTGCGGATCCTCAACCCGGCCAGCGGCTGGGCATCTTCACCCTGCAGTCGCTGGACGACGATGCCATCGTGCTGGAAGACGACGACCGCCACCTGCGCGTGCAGCTGGCGCTGCAGTGGCAGGGCGACGTGCTGGAAGTGGCGACCGTGGTGCATACGCACAACGCGTTCGGGCGCGTGTACATGCTGCCGGTTGCGCCGGTGCATCGGTTGATCGTGCCGCATCTGCTGGAGAAGCAGGTGCGGTTGTACCGGTAGATCCAGGCCATGCGTGGATGTGGTTTGTGATCCGTGGGCTGCTTAACGGCTAAACGGCTCATTGCCAAGTGCCGCATAAATGTGGATTCCGCTGGCAGCAGAAGGCTCGCGACATCCAAACCAGGGACAACCCGCAAAAGAATCATTGAGGTGATGCATGTGGTATTGCGCACACGCCATTTTCTACTACGAGAGTCCAGGACAGGGGGCGTTCCGGGTGCATGAGAACGTGTATCTGATCAGTGCCGACAACGATGAACACGCTCTTGAGAATGCGGAAGCGCTTGCTTCCGGGTATGAGGATCTGACCGGTCGCCTGGTGGGTGAAGACGGTAGGCCTTCCCTCTATCGATTCGCCGGAATTCGCAAGCTGATATCAGTGGCGAGTGATGAGGACACTGCCGAGGGACGCCTGCACTCGGGTGTGGAGGTCACGTACTCCGTCATGACGGTGGATACGTTGGACCAGGTGAAGCGGCTTGCCCGTGGTGATGGCGTGGCAGTGCTGTACCAGGAATAGAAATGTAGAGCCGAGCCATGCTCGGCTCTATAGGGGGCGGTGGCCTTACGGCGTCGCCGGCACCACCTGCTGGCCGATGAAGTTGCGCTTGGCATCGAAGTCATAGGCGATCTGCAACTGCCCCACATCCGGGCAGGCGTGGCAGTCGCGCAGCGGCGTGCGGTACAGCAGGCGGATGCCGCCGTTCTCCAATGGCGAAGCGCCGGCCGATTGTGCCGGTGCGAACGGCGTGGCCTGCGGGTTGGCCTTCAGCAGTTCCTGCACGGCGGGGTCGGCACGCAGGGTGTCGTCCAATTGCACGGCATCCACATCGATGCGCTTGCCGCTGGCGTCGACCAGGCGGGTGCCTTCGTTGGTGTTGGCGCGGAACGGATACTCGACCGTGGCAATGCCCAGGCCTTCGTTCTCGTGCCAGGCCGTCACATAGGCCAGCTCACCGCCGCTGGACAACTGCTCGGCGGCAGCAATGGCATCGGCGCTGGCGCCACCGGCGCGCATCGCATCGCGCAGGCACTCGCGGGTGGCCGCATTCTCGCCCTGGCGGCAGGCGTTGAGGTCGCCATCCCACACCACGGCCTCGCTCCAGCGCAGCTTGCCGTCGGCGGCGGCCTTCTCTGCGCTGGGCGTGTCACCGGCAGGTGGCTCCTTGCCCGGTTCCGGCGAACGGCCCTGGCAGGCGGTCAGCAGGGCAAGCCCCAGGGCAGGCAGCAACAGGCGGGAACGGCGCATGGCGTGGACCTCGTGCGTTGTCTGGAGGCCCAAGTATCGTCAAGGGCGGGTGAACTCCGCGTCGGCGCGGCATACTAGCGGCTCATTGCATACGCTGGAGTGTGGAACGTGGGCAGTCTGCAGGGCAAAACGCTTTTCATCACTGGTGCCTCGCGCGGCATCGGCCTGGCCATCGCACTGCGCGCTGCGCGCGACGGCGCCAATGTGGCCATTGCAGCCAAGTCGTCGGTGCCGAACCCGAAGCTGCCGGGCACCATCCATACCGCGGCCGAAGCGGTAACGGCGGCTGGCGGCCAGGGCCTGGCCCTGAAGTGCGACATCCGCGAGGAAGAGCAGGTGCAGGCGGCGGTGGCGGCCACGGTCGATACCTTCGGTGGCATCGACATCCTGATCAACAACGCCAGCGCGATCTGGTTGCGCGGCACGCTGGATACGCCGATGAAGCGTTTCGACCTGATGCAGCAGGTCAATTCGCGCGGCAGCTTCCTGTGCGCGCAGGCCTGCCTGCCGTACCTGCTGCAGGCGCCGAACCCGCATATCCTGACTCTGGCGCCGCCGCCGAGCCTGGAGCCGAAGTGGTGGGCACCGCACACCGGCTACACGTTGGCGAAGATGGGCATGAGCTTCGTCACCCTGGGCCTGGCCGCGGAATTCGGTCCGCAGGGCGTAGCGGTGAATGCGCTGTGGCCGCGCACGGTGATCGCCACCGATGCGATCAACATGATTCCGGGCGTGGATGCGGCTGGCTGCCGTACGCCGCAGATCATGGCTGATGCCGCACATGCGGTGCTGGTGCGTGAAGCGGCCGGCTTCCACGGCCAGTTCCTGATCGACGATGAAGTGCTGGCACAGGCCGGTATCACCGATCTTTCCGGATACGCGGTGGATCCGTCGCGGCCGTTGTTGCCGGATCTGTTCCTGGATTGACCGCGCGTCGCTGGAAGAGGCCGAGGGCTGCGACCCTCGGCCTACTGCGCTAGAATGCGTGGCTGTAATCGTTTTCAACAAGGATGTGAGCACATGTCACGCACTCTTTCCGTGGCGGCGCTGGCCGCTTCGCTGTCGTTGATCCTGACCGCCTGCGGTGGCAAGGCACCCGCAGCTGCGGGCGCCGCCGCTGCCTCCGGCACGCCGGACGCCAACACGGCCCCGTCCGATACACAGCAGCAGTTGACCGCCAAGCTCAACGCCTACATCGGCTGCTTCAACGCGCTGGATTCGAAAACCCACGGCAGCATCCAGTCCTACACGCGCTGGATCAAGGATGTCGACGCTGGCCCGACCGGACGCGAGACGCACGTGTACGGCCCGTTCGAGATCAGCGACTACGACATGAAGCAGTGCGACGCCCCGGTGACCGAGGCGATCGCTGCCAAGCCGGCGCTGGCCGAACTCGATGCGGCTGCAGGTCACTACCAGCAGGCGCTGAAGGCGCTGGTGCCGGTCAGCAAGGACGCGCATGACTACTACGATCGCCAGGACTACGAAGACGACCAGTTCGCCAAGGGCAAGCAGCTGCACGCGCCCTTGATGGCTGCCTTCAAGGATTTCGTGGCTGCCAGCGAAACGTTCAATGCCGAGCTGGAGCGCCAGAACGACGCCGCCCAGCGCGAGCAGCTCAAGGCGCTGGAACAGGCCGAGGGGCGCACGCGCGAGTACTACCGTCTGGCGATGATGCTGGAAGCCAAGGCGATCATGGATCTGATGAGCGAGGATGATTTCGATCAGGCCAAGGCCCGCGAACGCCTGGATGCCTTCAACCGCATTTCCGATGAAGCGCACGCCAAGGTTGCCGACCAGGAACCGGGCAAGTCGGACTGGGAAGGCTTCGAGCGTGGGGCCGAGAATTTCCGGCGCGAAGGCAAGGAGCGGCTGCAGCGCGTCAGCGAGAAAAAGCCTTACACCGATTTCGAACGACGCATGCTTGATTCGCCGTCGATGGCGCCGCGTGGCTCTGCCAGCAAGCTCATGCAGGAATACAACACGCTCGTTTTCCAGAGCAACCGCCAGTGACCGGCGCGCCAGCACCCATGCGAGAGACCATGACGACTTCCTGTCTGCGTATCGCGCCGCTGCTGCTGATCGGCGCTGTGGCTGGCCTGAGCGGCTGCAACAAACCGGCAGGGTTGTCGCTGGCCGACCCCAGCCTGGAGAAGGTGAACGCCTACATCGAGTGCTACAACGGCGTTGAACAACCCATTCACGAGGGTTTCCAGACCTACACCAGCTGGATGAAGGACCCTGAAGCCGGCCCGACCGGCAAGGAAGCGCAACCGCGTTCGCCCGGGAAGGTGCTGTCGCACCGCGTCGAGTACTGCGGCCAGCCACTGACCGACGCGCTGGCGAAGACCCCGGCCTTGCCGATGGATGGCCCCGCGCGTGACTATCAGCAGGCCTTCCAGGCATTGAACACCCTGGTCGAGCGCGCCGATGGATACTTCACCCGCGAGGATTATCGTCGTGATGGCGGTGAAGGGATGCGCAGCCAGCATGCCCCGCTGATGCAGGCCTATGCTGATTTCTTCAAGGCCAGCGAAGCGATGGATGTGGCGCTGGAAAAGAACGAGAACGATCGCCGTGCCGCGCAGCTGAAGCAGATCGAGGAGAGCGAAGGGCGCTCGCTGGCCTACTATCACCTTCGCCTGCTGGGCGACGGCAAGCTACTGGCCACGGCGTTCCAGGACGACGCACCGGACGTTGCGGCGCTGCGCGTGCAGCTGGCTGACTATCAGGCACTGGTGACGGAAATCCAGAACGGCGGTGTCGGCAAGGACGACCCGATGTGGGGCCACGTGCAGCGTTCGGCGGACAAGCTGGTGCGTACTGCGGGACGTGGCGTCGAGCGCCTGGAGCAGCACAAGCCGATCACCGCCGAAGCACTGGCGGCAGAGCGGAAGGCGTCGGGCAGTTGGCTCACCACCGACCCGGAAGGGGCGCAGTCAACGATCCTCGCCGCATACAACGATCTGGTGACCACCAGCAACCGCATGCGGTGAGCAACGGCACACGCATCCATGCGTAACCGCCGAGAGGTAGTGCCGGCCGCTGGCCGGCATGTACCTCAATGGTTGAACGCATCCGGCAGCTTGCCGCCGCACTTGCGGCAGTGCAGTGCATCCGGTTCATGGCCTTCCAGCCCACAGTCCGGGCAGCCACGTGCATCGCGGCGCGCGGCCTGCTCGGCTTCACGCATGGTGCTGGCCAGCTCGGCGGTATAGATGCCGGTGGGCACGGCGATGATGCTGTAGCCGATCAGGATCAGCACCGAGGTGACGAAGCGGCCGAGCACGGTCTGCGGCACGATGTCGCCGAAGCCGACCGTGGCCATGGTCACCACCGCCCAGTACATGCTGGCCGGGATGTTGGTGAAGCCGTGTTCGGGGCCCTCGATCACGTACATCAGCGCACCGGCGATGATGGTGATGGTGATCACCGTGAAAAGGAACACCAGCACCTTGCGCCGGCTGCGCCACAGTGACGTCATCAATACGCCGCTTTCCTCGATGTAGCGGGTCAGCTTGAGGATGCGGAACACGCGCAGGATGCGCAGCGCACGCACCACCAGCAGGCTCTGCGCGCCGGGGATGAACATCGACAGGTAGGCGGGCAGGATCGACAGCAGGTCGATGATGCCCCAGATGCTCACCGCGTAACGCAGCGGGCGTTTGACCACCGCCAGCCGCAGCAGGTACTCGGCGGTGAAGATGATCGTGAAGCCCCATTCCAGGATGTACAGGCCGGTGGACCATTCGGCATGCAGGTGCTGCACGCTGTCGATCATCACCACCAGGATGCTGGCGATGATCGCCACCACCAGGATCAGGTCGAAATTGCGCGAAGGCCGGGTGTCGTGGCGGTAGATGATGTCGAACCACCGACGGCGCCAGCCGGTCTCGGTGGCGGGGTTCAGCTGGGGGGCGGAAAACGGTCGCATGGGCGCATTGTGCCGCAGGGGTTCCGGCGCGAGAATGGGGATTCCTGAACCCTGCCGACTGCCATGACCGCCGCTACCGATCCGCTGATCTCCCTTTCGCACTATTACCTGCCGGTCTACAAGCCCCGCCAGGTGGTACTGGAACGAGGCCAGGGCGCCCGCGTGTGGGACAGCCAGGGCCGTGAGTTCATCGACCTGGCCGCCGGCATCGCCGTGTGTGGCCTGGGCCACAACGATCCGGACCTGGTGGCCGCGCTGGTCGAGCAGGCCGGCAAGCTCTGGCACACCAGCAACGTGTTCTACAGTGCACCGCCGCTGCACCTGGCCGAGGAGCTGGTGAAGGCCAGCCGCTTCGCCGAGCGCGTGTTCCTGTGCAACTCCGGCGCCGAAGCCAACGAAGTGGCGATCAAGATGGTCCGCAAGTGGGCCTCCAGCCAGGGCCGCCCGGCTGACAAGCGCGTCATCATCACCTTCCGTGGCAGCTTCCACGGCCGCACCATGGGCGCAGTGACGGCTACTGCCCAGCCGAAGTACCAGGAAGGCTACGAGCCGCTGCCCGGTGGCTTCCGCTACATCGATTTCAACGATGAGGTGCAGCTGGAAACCGCGATGGCCGCCGGCGACGTGGCCGCAGTGATGCTGGAGCCGATCCAGGGCGAGGGCGGCGTGATGCCGGCCAAGTCCGGCTTCCTCAAGCGCGTGCGCGAACTGTGCGACCAGCACAACGCACTGCTGGTGCTGGATGAAATCCAGGCCGGCATGGGCCGCACCGGCACGCTGTTCGCGCACTGGCAGGACGATGTGGTACCGGACATGGTCACCCTGGCCAAGGCGCTGGGTGGTGGCTTCCCGATCGGTGCGATGCTGGCCGGCCCGAAGGTGGCTGAGACCATGCAGTTCGGCGCACACGGCACTACCTTCGGCGGCAACCCGCTGGCTGCTGCGGTGGCCCGCGTGGCACTGCGCAAGCTGGCCTCGGCGGAGATCGCCGCCAACGTCAGCCGCCAGTCGAAGGCGCTGCGCGATGGCTTCGCCCGCATCAACGACGAGTTCGGTGTGTTCAGCGACGTGCGTGGCCGTGGCCTGATGCTGGGCGCGGTGCTGAGCAAGGACTTCGCCGGCCAGGCCGGTGCGATCCTCGACCATGCCGCCGAGCAGGGCCTGCTGACCCTGCAGGCCGGTCCGGACGTGCTGCGCTTCGTGCCGTCGCTGAACATCACCGACGAAGAAGTGGCCGAAGGCCTCAAGCGCCTGCGCGCAGCGATTGCTGCTTTCATCGCCGCGCGCTGACGCCGCGGCGCTGGGGTCGGATCCCTCTCCTGCGGAGAGGGCTCTGACCCCGATCAGCTCACCGCGTAACGCTTCAACACCTTGCCCAGCCCACGGCCATCACGCACGGTTTCCGCGTGCAGGCCGGCGGCGCGTGCGCCGCGCACGTTGGCGAACAGGTCATCGACGAACAGCGTGCGCGCAGGTGCCACGCCGAGTACCTCAAGCGTGCGCAGGAAGACTTCCGGCGCCGGTTTGCGCAGGCCGAAATCGGCGCTGCAGAACACGCGGTCCTGCAGGGCAGGGAACAGTTCCGGTAGCAGGGTGGGCAAGGCCTGTTGCATCAGCGCGCCGTTGTTGGTCAGCACTGCCATCGGCAACTGCAGGGCCTGCAGCCGCTGCAACACGGCAGCCTGCGGATGGCTGGCGGCCCGCCGCGCCGCGGTCCAAGCAGTCACATCGACCGTCGTGCCTAGAAGCTCTCCCAGCTGCGCCAGATAGGCCGGGCCATCGAGCGTGCCATCGTCATGTGCCGCTTCCAGCCCGCTGTCGTACAGCGCGGCCTGCACGGTTTCCGGCATGACATCCAGCGCCTGCGCAAGGTGCAGCACGCGCTGCGCGCGCTGGTACTGCACCAGCACGCCATCCACATCCAGCAGCAACAGGTCGATCCGCATTGGTCGAGCATGCCATTGCAGTGAACACGCGGGAAACCCTGGAGCAGCCATGCGACAGACGGTCGCAGACGCGGCCGCAGGGGCCTGCCTAGAATGGCGCTTGAATCCGCAGGAGATGCAACGATGAAGGCTTGGATGGTGGCAGTGGGACTGGGCGCGCTGATGCTGGCGCCGTCGGCGATGGCGCGGGTGTGTGCGGTGAGCATCGACAGCACCGACCAGATGAGCTTCAGCAGCCGCGAGATCAAGGTGGCCGCTGATTGCACCGCCGTGGATCTGACCCTGCGCCACACCGGCAAGCTGGCCGCTACCGCGATGGGCCACAACTGGGTGCTGACCCGCAGCGCGGATTACCAGCCGGTGGCGATGGCCGGCATGCGCATGACCCTGGCCGACAGCTACCTGCCGAAGGCCGACAAGCGCGTGCTGGCGCACACCAAGGTGATCGGCGGTGGTGAAACCGCGCGCGTGCGCTTCTCTACCCAGGGCCTGCAGAAGGGTGGGGATTACACCTTCTTCTGCTCGTTCCCCGGCCACTTCGCGATGATGAAGGGCAAGTTCGTCTTCGGTTGAAAAAAGGGGACGGAGGGGATTAAGTCGTTTGTGCACAAACGACTTAATCCCCTCCGTCCCCTTTTTGTGCAGAGCGGGCTCAGCCCTTGGCGGCCTTGAATGCCACGCGTGCAGCGGCCAGGGTGGCCTCGATCACCGCATCGTCGTGCGCGCTGGACAGGAAGCCGGCTTCGTACGCCGACGGCGCCAGGAACACGCCCTGGTCCAGCATCGCGTGGAAGAAGCGGTTGAACGCCGGGATGTCACAGGCGGTGGCCTGCGCATAGGTCTCCACCTTTTCACTGGTGAAGAACAGGCCGAACATCGCGCCCACGCGGGTGGTGGTCACGGCCACGCCGGCTTCGGCAGCGGCCGCTTCCAGGCCGGCGCACAGGCGCGCGGTGCGCTCGGCCAGGTCGGCGTGGAAGCCCGGCTGCTGGATCAGTTCCAGCATCGCCAGGCCAGCAGCCATCGCCACCGGGTTGCCGCTCAGCGTGCCGGCCTGGTAGATCGGGCCGGCCGGGGCGATCTGCTGCATCAGCTCGCGGCGGCCGCCGTAGGCACCCACCGGCATGCCACCGCCGATGATCTTGCCGAAGGTGGTCAGGTCCGGCGTGATCCCGTAGTGCGCCTGCGCACCGCCGAGGGCGACGCGGAAGCCGGTCATCACCTCGTCGAAGATCAGCAGCGCGCCGTGCTTCGTGCACAGTTCGCGCAGGTGCTGCAGGTAGCCGTCGCGCGGCGGGATGCAGTTGGCATTGCCGACCACCGGCTCGATGATCAGGCCGGCGATGTCGTCACCCTGTTCCTCGAACAGTGCAGTGGCCGCTTCGAAGTCGTTGTAGGGCAGGGTCAGGGTCAGTTCGCTGAGGCCTGCCGGCACGCCGGGGGAGGTCGGCACGCCCAGCGTCAGCATGCCGCTGCCGGCCTTGACCAGGAACGAGTCGCCGTGGCCGTGGTAGCAGCCTTCGAACTTGACGATGCGGTTGCGGCCGGTGGCGCCGCGCGCCAGGCGGATCGCCGACAGCGTGGCCTCGGTGCCGGAGTTGACCATGCGCACCATCTCGCACGACGGCACCAGGCGGGTGATGGTCTCGGCCATGGTCACTTCGGCCGCGCAGGGCGCGCCGAAGGACAGGCCATTGTCGATCGCCTTCTTCACCGCCTGGCGCACCGCCGTGTGGTTGTGGCCGACGATCATCGGGCCCCAGGAGCCGACGTAGTCGATGTAGCGATTGCCGTCGACGTCGTACAGGTAGGCGCCGTCGGCGCGCTCGACGAAGAACGGCTCGCCGCCGACCGATTTGAACGCGCGTACCGGCGAATTGACGCCGCCCGGCAGCAACTGCTGGGCGCGGGAGAACAGGGCGTGGGACTGGTCGTGGTTCATGGGGCTTTCCTGGGCGTTACGCGAACTGGGCGAGGTAGGCGCGCTGGATCGCCACCGGGTCTTCGGCGGCGAACACGCTGCTGACCACGGCGACCAGATCGGCGCCGGCGTCGATGATGGGACCGACATTGTCCGGCGTCAGGCCGCCGATCGCCACCCGCGGCACGCCCAGTGCGGCGCTTTGCCGCAGCAGGTCGGTGTGGGCGCGGCTGCTGGTGATCTTGGTGGTGGTCGGGAAGAACGCGCCGAAGGCCACGTAGCTGGCGCCGGCCGCCACGGCCTGCTCGGCGTTGGCCAGCTGGTCGTAGCAGGACGCGCCGATGATGGCGTCCGCGCCGAGCAGGGCACGCGCGCTGGGGATATCGCCATCGGTGCCGCCCAGATGCACGCCGGCGGCGCCGACCGCCTTGGCCAGCGCCGGGTCGTCGTTGACGATCAGCGGCACGCCGTGTTCCGCGCACAGCGCCTGCAGGGCGGTGGCCTGCTCGCGCCGCAGCGCGTCGCTGGCGGTCTTGTTGCGGTACTGCAGCCAGGTGGCGCCGGCGGCCAGCAGCGGCGCGGTGCGGGCCAGCAGGCGTGCGGTATCGGGCTCGTCCGGGGTGATCAGGTAGACGCCGCGGGGCGCCGGGGAAGCAGAAGTCATCGATGGCTACCGGTGAGTGGACCGCGATGGGACAATGGCGGCCCGTGAATCCAGCCTTGATTATCCGATGAGCGATGCCACCCCCACCACCTTGCGTACCTGGATGTGCGTGGTCTGCGGCTTTCTTTACAGCGAAGCGGAAGGCTTGCCGGAAGAAGGCATCGCGCCGGGGACGCGCTGGGAAGACATTCCCGAGACCTGGACCTGCCCGGATTGCGGGGTGACCAAGGCCGATTTCGAGATGGTCGAGGTCGATTGAGTTTCCGGGCCGCCGGGCATGGCCCGGCGCTACCGGTGGGTGTGGACCGTTGGTCCGCACACCGGACACCCTCAATGCAGCCGTGGCACCGGCCCGCCGAGGTCGATCAGCTTCTCGCGCAGCCACTGCGCATCGCTGGCCTCGGGATTGCGCTTCAGGTACTGCCCCAGGTCGTGGCGGGCACCGGCCAGATACTCCAGCTGCAGGTAGGCCAGGCCGCGATCACGCAGCGCGTCGTCCTGCTCCGGGGCCAGCTTCAGCAGGCGGTCGGCACTGCGTGCGGCACGGTCCCATTCGCCCGCTTCGGCATACACACCGTGCAGGTTGCGCAGCATCCGCATCAGGATCGCGCGCGCAGGGGCTGGGTCGAGGATCTGCGCCAGCACCTGGTCGTCGGGCATCTGCCCGCCCAGGTGTGACTTGGCCCGCTCGCGCAGTTCGTCCACGTCCAGCGGGCGGCCGCCATTGAACGGGTCCATCACCAGCACGCCGTCGTCTACCGGCAGGCGCACCAGGAAGTGGCCGGGAAAGGACACGCCGTCGAGCGGAATGCCCAGCCGGCGCGCGACTTCCATCTGCACCAGTGCCAGCGAGATCGGGTTGCCCAGGCGGCGCTCGAATACCTGGTTGAGGTAGCTGTTGCGCGGGTCGTAGTACTCGTCGTGGTCGCCGCTGTAGCCCAGCTCGTCGAACAGGTGGCGGTTGATCGCCGCCATCTTCAGCGGGCTGTTGTCGATGCTGTCCACTTCCGAGCGGAGGTGGTCGACATGGCTCTGGATCAGTGCGTCGTAGGTCGACGGCTGCAGATCGGGGTATTCATCGCGCGCGATCAGCAGCGCGGTCGGCAGCAGTGGCAGCGCCTCGTCTTCGAGGTCGGCCAGTGCATCCCAGTCGGGGAGTGTGATCCGGTCCTGCATGGCCACAGACTGGCGTCATTCGCAGGCGGTTTCAAGCGGTGTCGCGTGAAAAATTCAGGGGTCAGATCCCTTTCGCGTGCGAAAGGGATCTGACCCCGGCAGGATTGCCGGCCAGCGGCCGGCACTACCGTGGGCAGAACCCTGTTACTCGATGCCTGGGCCGAATTTCAGCTCCGTGCCGTCCTTCAACTTGAGCTTCTCGGCCTGGCCGGCGTTGAGCTCCAGCACATAGCGCGCCGGGCCGCCGCTGGGGTAGGGCGGGCACATGTCGCCGGCCGAGCACGGCGGCACATCGCGCTGCTGGCTGACCAGCTTGCGCTGGCTGTCGAAGTACAGGATGTCCAGTGCGATCTTGGTGTTCTTCATCCAGTACGCCTGCATTTCTTCGCGGTCGTGGATGAACAGCATGCCGTGGTCGGCCGACATCTGGTCGCGGAACATCAACCCGCGCGCGCGGGTTTCATCGTTGGTGGCCAGCTCCACCTGGTAGCGGGCGCCATCCAGCTCGACCCAATGGCGGGCCGCGTCGGTAGCACAGCCGGCCAGGGCCAGCAGCGGAAGCATCAGCAGCGAACGCAACAGCGACATCGTCAGGATCCTTCGAAAGGGTCAGAGCACGACCGGCGGCTCACCACCGACGATCACCACATCGGCGCGGCGGCGAGCGAACAGGCCCACGCAGACCACGCCCGGCAGCTGGTTGAGCTCGCGCTCCAGCTTTTCCGGATCGGTGATCTGCAGGTTGTGGATGTCCAGGATCTGGTTGCCGTTGTCGGTGACCACGCCTTCGCGCCAGGTCGGCTGGCCGCCGGTCATGTCGCGGATCTGGCGGGCGACCAGGCTGCGCGCCATCGGGATCACTTCCACCGGCAGCGGGAACTTGCCCAGCACCGGCACCTGCTTGCTCGGGTCGACGATGCAGATGAAGCGCTCGCTGGCCTCGGCGATGATCTTCTCGCGGGTCAGTGCGGCGCCGCCGCCCTTGATCAGGCACTTGTTGGCATCGCACTCATCGGCGCCGTCCACGTACAGCGACAGATTGCCGCTGTGGTTCAGCTCGATCACCTCGATGCCGTGCTGCTTCAGGCGCGCGGTGCTCTGCTCGGAGCTGGACACGGCACCCTTGATGCGGTGCTGGATGCGGGCCAGGGCATCGATGAAATAGGCCACGGTGGAACCGGTGCCGACACCGACGATCATGCCGTCTTCAACGTACTCGATGGCTTTCTCGGCGGCCAGGCGCTTGGCTTCGGACATGGGAGAACTCTCAGGCAGGGAATCAGGATTTCTTTTCCAGCGACAGCAGCAGCTTCCACTGCGCGGCGGTCACCGGGAACACCGACAGGCGGTTGCCCTTGGCAACCAGCGGGAAGCCCTCGCCGAGTTCTTCGGCGTGCAGCTTGATCTCGTCCAGCGCGATCACCTGCTTGAGCTTGCGGTCGAAGGCCACGTCCACCAGCATCCAGCGCGGGTTCTCGCGCGTGCTCTTGGGGTCGTGGTAGTCGGATTTGGGGTCGAACTGGGTGTCGTCCGGGTAGGCCGGGCTGGCGACCGTGGCCAGGCCGACGATGCCCGGCACCTTGGTATTGGAGTGGTAGAACAGGATGCCGTCGCCGACCTGCATGCCATCGCGCATGAAGTTGCGCGCCTGGTAGTTGCGCACCCCGTTCCAGGGTTCGACCTTGACCTTGGCGAGGTCATCGATGGAGAAGGCGTCCGGTTCGGACTTCATCAGCCAGTAGCGCTTGCGGGCGGTCATGCGTTCACGGGGGCAGCGGAGGGGAACAGGGTGCCGTCTTCGGTGCAGATCGCATCCACCGGCACGTCCCACGACGCCACCGGCAAGGACTCGACCTGCTGCACCGCGAACGCAGCGCCGACCAGCCAGGGCGGCGCCGGCCGATCGTGGCGGAAGGCGAAGCTGCGATCATACCAGCCGCCCCCCATGCCCAGCCGCCGGCACTGTGTGTCGAAGCCCACCAGCGGGGTCACCACCAGCGCCATCTGCGCCGGTTCCAGGGTGTCTTCCACGGCCACATCCGGCTCGGGGATGCCGTAACGGTTGCTGGTCAATGCTTGCCCGGGCCGCCATGGCGCGAAGCGCAGCGTGTCGCCGGCCAGAATCGGCAGGCAGTAGGTCAGTGTGTCGGGTAACTGCACCTGCCACCGGTGCAGGGCGATTTCGCCATCCAGCGCCCAGTAGCCGGCCACGGCGCCTTCGCGCGGGGCGAACGGCAGGGCCAGCAGGGCATCGGCGAGGGATTCGGCGGCGGCAATGCGCTCAGCGGCGGAAAGGTCGCGGCGGCGTTGCCGCAGGTCGTGGCGCAGGGCCTGGCGCGGGTCGGTCATGGCAGCGTGCGGCAAGGATCAGCCGTCATTGTGCCGGAAAGAACAAGGGCGACGCCCGAAGACGCCGCCCTTGCTGGAATATTGCATTCTCCGCAATGTCGATGCATGCGAAACGACCTTGAACCCGGGGGCTCAAGTGGGAACGCTGGAGAACCATCGGGCTTCCCGCTACAAGGCGGACCTGCACTCCCGGCGCTGTCGCGCTCCCGGTGTCGTTCTTAAGGGACAAGGCGAATGTTTGCACATGCCGTCGAGTACCGCAGAGAACGCGTGGCCATTATAGCCAGCACGCAGGATCTGGATAGGCCGTTCGTCGGCAACAGTCCGTGCCAATTCAGATATGAGAAAAGGGGACGGAGGGGATTAAGACGTTTCCGGCACGGAAGGGGCGAATGCGCCTTGATTCCCTCCGTCCCCTCTTCTACGGGGTGCCGTCGATCGCGCGGTCCAGGCGCCGGTTCAGGTCGGCCAGCGTCTGCTGCAGGGCGACTGCCTGGCGGGCGTTCTCGTCGCGCAGCAGTTGCAGTTCATGGGCCAGGTTCAACGCCGCCAGCACGGCGACGCGGTCGACCGCGGCCATGCGGTTGCTGCCGCGGATTTCGCGCATGCGCGCATCGAGCAGGCGCGCGGCCGCCATCAGGCTGTCGCGTTCATCGCCGCCGACACCCACGGTGTATTCACGATCGAGGATGCGGACACTGACCGGTTCGGCGCTCATGTGTGCTGCTCCAGGGATTTGAGCCGGCTGATCATTGCTTCCACCCGCGAGCGTGCCTGCTCGTTCTTGGCCAGCAGCGTGGAACGCTCGGCCACCAGCTGTTCCTGCTGGTGGCGCAGGCTGCGGTTCTCCTCGGCCAGGCGCTGGTTGCGTTCAAGCAACGCTTCCACGCGGGCAGCGAAGTCCTGCAGCTGGGCAAGGGGATCGGCGGGTTCCATACGGGCACGATAGGCAAGCCGGGTAAGGGCGGTCAAGCGTTGTCGCAGCAAGGCCTGACGGTCGCAGAGAGGATGCCGTCGGGTTGCTACACTACGGGGTCTCACGGGCGCGCGCGTGCGCGCCCCGGGTTTCCTTTCCGAACGAGCCGCACGATGACCGAACTTCCCTCCGTCGACGACGTTACCCGCGCCAGCCAGGAACTGGGCCTGGGCGCCACCGCTGCCGAGCTGCACGGCGCACTGTGCGGCTGGCTGGCCGCCGGTGGTGCCCCCGGCAATGATTGGCCGGCGCGTGTGCTGGCCGACGACAACCTGCCGCCGGTGGCCGCCGACAGCGTGCTGGGGCAGCTGCTGCAGGTCACCATCAAGCAACTGGAAGACCGCGATTTCGCCTTCGAACTGCTGCTGACCGATGGCGACGACGTGTCCGCGCAGGCTGATGCCATGTTCAGCTGGACCCGTTCCTTCCTGGGCGGCTTCGGCCTGGGCAGCGGCGGCCGCCGCCCGACCCTGTCCGAAGAGGGCGAAGAAGCGCTGACTGACATGGCCAGCCTGGCGCGTGCCTCCAGCGAGGATTTCGAGGCCGGCGGCGATGACGATGACGAAGCCCTGTCCGAGATCGAGGAATTCATCCGCGTGGCGGTGTTGCTGCTGCACGGTGACGTGGTGCTGGCCTCGCGCCATCGGCAGCGCCTGAACTGATGGACATCAAGCAGCGCACCGGCATCGCGGCCGGCGAATACAAGCGTCGGCGCCGCCAGCTGATGGACATGGCCGGCGAGGATGCGATCCTGGTGCTTCCCGCCGCCGCCGAGAAGGTGCGCAGCCTCGATACCCATTACCCGTTCCGGCAGGATTCGGACTTCCAGTACCTGAGCGGCTTCCCGGAGCCGGAAGCGG
Source organism: Stenotrophomonas sp. 86156_Sma (assembly GCF_056481625.1). Classification (NCBI taxonomy): domain Bacteria; kingdom Pseudomonadati; phylum Pseudomonadota; class Gammaproteobacteria; order Lysobacterales; family Lysobacteraceae; genus Stenotrophomonas; species Stenotrophomonas sp. 86156_Sma. Next base: position 4,133,802 of record NZ_CM151157.1, on the reverse strand, counting down.
TGCTGGTGCTGATCCCGGGGCGACGCCACGGCGAGGCCATCCTGTTCTGCCGTGAGCGCGACGCCGAGCGCGAAGCCTGGGACGGCAACCGCGCCGGCCAGGAAGGTGCGGTGGCGCAGTACGGCATGGACGATGCGTACCCGATCGACGATCTGGACGACATCCTGCCGGGCCTGCTGGAAGGGCGTTCGCGCGTCTATTACCACTTCGGTCGCGACGCCGATTTCGATCTGAAGCTGATCGGCTGGGTCAACCGCGTGCGTTCGCAGGTGCGCCACGGCGCGCAGCCGCCGCATGAGTTCCTGGAGCTGGGCCACCTGCTGCATGAGCAGCGCCTGTTCAAGTCCGGCGCCGAAGTGGCGCTGATGCACCACGCCGCGCAGATCAGTGTACGTGCACATCTGGCGGCGATGAAAGCGGCGAAGGCCGGCATCCACGAATACGAACTGCAGGCCGAACTGGAACGCGTGTTCCGCGCCAACGACGCGGTGCCGGCCTATTGCAGCATCGTCGGTGCAGGTCGCAACGGCTGCATCCTGCATTACCGCGACAACAACGCACGTTCGCGCGATGGTGAGCTGGTGCTGATCGACGCCGGTGCCGAATACCGCGGCTATGCCAGCGACATCACCCGCACGTTCCCGGTGAACGGCCGCTTCAGCGCCGAGCAGCGCGCGCTGCACGACCTGGTCGGTGACGCGCAGGCCGCGGCACTGGCCCAGGCCAAGCCGGGCGTGGCCTACGAGATGGGTCACCTGGCGGCGGTGCAGACCCTGACCGAAGGCCTGCTGCGGCTGGGCCTGCTGAAGGGCACGCTGGAAAAGAACCTGTCCGAGGGCCTGTACCAGCGTTTCTACCGGCACAAGACCGGGCACTGGATCGGCATGGACGTGCACGACGTGGGTGACTATCGCCTGGCCGGCGATTCGCGCCTGCTGGAGCCGGGCATGGCATTCACCATCGAGCCGGGGCTGTACATCGGTGTGGACGATACGACGGTGGAGCCGCGCTGGCGCGGTATCGGGATCCGTACCGAGGATGACGTGCTGATCACCGATGACGGGCATCGCGTGCTGACCGAAGGCCTGGCGCGCAGCGCCGACGAGATTGAAGCGGTGATGGCGGGGTAAGGGGTTTCGGCAGGGCTTGCAGCCCTGCACCCGCAGAGGCAACAGCCAAAGCCAAGGCCAAAGCGGGCTATCCGTGGGATGGCGGGGCACGGTGGGTTTGCGGGGACGCCGTGAATCCATCCCTGGAGGCTTGGTCGCCGCATCCATGCGGCTCACACCCCGCAAACCCACCGTGCCCCGCCTTCGACAGGTTCACGCGGCTGTTGGTGGGTGCCGACCGTTGGTCGGCACATCTGTCAGATATCGAATGAATCCTCCACGCATGGCGTGGATCTACTGGCGACTGCGGCCGTTGGAATGCGCGACTGTTGGTAGGTGTCGACCTTGGTCGACACAGAGCGAGCGCAGCGAGCGACCCGCTTTTGATTCTCTTTTTCTTTTCCGTGGTCGGCCGCGCGCAGGAAACTGTCAAAGGTGGGGCGGGGTGGGTTCGCGGGGGTGTCCGCGGCATGGATGCCGCGGCCAAGCCTCCAGGGTGAAGTGACCCCCGAGACTTGGACGGGGTCAGGCGGCCGATTGGGCCTGCTCCCGGTACTTTATCGGGCTCAGACCTTTCAGTTTCAGTTTGATGCGTTCTTCGTTGTAGTACTGGATGTATTCCACCAGCCCAGCCTCCAGACTCTCGAGGCTGTCAAAGCTGTTCAGGTAGAAGAATTCCGACTTCAGCGTTCCAAAGAAGCTCTCCATCGCCGCATTGTCCAGGCAGTTGCCGCGCCGGGACATGCTTTGCTTCAACGAGTGCTTTTCCAGCATATGCCGGTAGTTTTCATGCTGGTACTGCCAGCCCTGGTCGGAGTGGATCATCGGGCGCTCATCCGGGGAAAGCTTCTTGATGGCCTCCTCCAGCATTTGGCCCACCAGATCAAATACGGGCCGACGCTTGATCTGATAAGCCACGATTTCACCGTTGTAGAGGTCCATGATCGGCGACAGGTACAGCTTCATGCCCTGCACCTTGAACTCGGTCACGTCAGTCACCCATTTCTGGTTGGGGCGCTCGGCATGGAACTGGCGATTGAGGTCATTGCCAACCACAACATTGGCCGCCCCCTTGAAGGCCTGGTAGCGCTTCACACGCACCCGCGATTTCAGCCCCATCTCCCCCATCAGGCGCTGAACCCGCTTGTGATTGGTCCGATGGCCCTGATTGGCCAATTCCAGCGTCACCGTGCGATAGCCATAGCGCCCTTGGCTTTGATCGTAGATTGCACGGATGCGCTCGCACAGGGCTGCCTCATCCTGATCCGGATGGGCCAGGACATGGTTCTGGTAATAGAACGTACTGCGTGACAGCTCAGCTGCTTCGAGCAGAAGCGACAGCGTATGAACCTGCCTCAATCCTTGGACGGCTTGCGCTTTGCGTCCTGCGCCGCCTGCTCTTCCCGGATCAAGGCATCGAGTTTTTTTAGGTAGTCGGTCTCCGCACGCAGATAGGCGACTTCCTTGAGCAGCTCATCGCGGCTCATATCTTCAGGTGGCTTGGACGAACGGGTCTTTTTCATCGGCTTTCGGGGCGGCGGCGGAGGGGGTGCCAACGCTTGGGCACCGCCTTGAGCATACAGGCGCCGCCATCGCCCCACCGCGCCGGCATCGCCAATTTGAAAGTAGGTGGTGGCCTCCCGCCCGGACATGCCGTCCTGGCTCATTTTCTCCAGGACAGCCAGCTTGAACGGGAGGTCATAGGACCGGGCCTGGCGATGAAATCCCCGCCAGCCATGCAGCCGATAGGTCGCCACCCAGCGCCTGACCGTGGAGAACTCCAGGCCGTGGCGACGGGCAATGGCTTTGACCGATGTGGAGGTCTTGCAGGCCTCTTTGGCGACCTGCAGTTTGAAACGCGCGTCGTATTTGTTCATGTATCCCTCGGGGTTGGATCTGGTGTCCAACTCCCGGGGGTCACTTCAGGGATGGATTCACGGCGTCCCCCGCGAACCCACCCCGCCCCGCCAAGCGCGGCTTTTGATTTCAGCGGCCAACCACGAGGGGCTCAGCCGTTCGCCGCCGCAAACTCCGGCCGCGTCAGGTTGTCCGCTTCGCCCTCGGTGCACAGCACTTCGTCTTCGATGCGGATGCCACCATACGGACGGAAGAAGTCCACGCGGTCCCAGTTGATCGCATCGCCATGGCCGGCGTCCTTCACTTCGTTCAACAGCATGTCGATGAAGTACAGGCCCGGCTCGATGGTCACCACCATGCCCGGTTCCAGCACGCGGGTCAGGCGCAGGTACGGGTGGCCGGCCGGGCGCTCGATACGGCCGCCTTCGTCGCTGGCCGCGAAACCGGCCACGTCGTGCACCTGCAGACCGATCAGGTGGCCGATGCCATGCGGGAAGAACGCGGCGCTGACGCCGGTTTCCACTGCGGTCTGCGGCGAGACCTTGATCACGCCGAAGTCCTTCAGCACGCCCATCAGCGAAAGATGTGCGTCCACGTGCAGCTGCTTGTAGTCGAAGCCCGGGCGCACCGCTGCGCACATCTGCTGCTGGGCAGCGTCGACGGCGGCGATCATCGCGGCGAACTCGTCGTGGCCCTGCGCGGCGTAGGTGCGGGTGATGTCGCTGGCGTAGCCGTGCGCGCTGGCACCAGCATCGATCAGGAAGCTGCGCAGCGGCTGCGGCGCCTTGCGGCCCAGCTCGGTGTAATGCAGCACGGCGGCATGTTCGTTCAACGCCACGATGTTGCCGTAGGGCAGCTCGTTGGCGTCCTGGCCGACGGCCTGGCAGTACGCCATGTGGATGCTGAACTCGTCGGCGCCGTTGCGGAACGCGGCTTCGGCGGCGCGGTGGCCGCGCACGCCCAGCACCTGCGCCTGGCGCATCAGCGCGATTTCATACGGCGTCTTGCTGCCGCGGTGCCATTCCAGGTAGTTCACCACCGGCGCCGGGTTGTTCGGCACGTAGTTGCCCAGCGTGCTCTGCGGCTCGCCGAGGATCGCGCAGCGCGACGGGTCGGCCGGCAGCAGGGCCAGCGCCTCTTCGGGCTTGCGGATGATGTGGATGTCGAAGTGCTCCACCCACCAGCCACTCGGTGCGTCCGGTACCACGTGCCAGTAATCGAACGGCTGGTGGAAGATCACCGCCGGACGCTTGCCGGGGGTGAACACGATCCAGCTGTTGGGCACGCGGGTCAGCGGCAGCCAGGCCTTGAACTGCGGATTCACCGCATACGGGTAGTCGCGGTCGTCGAACACCTGGTAGTGCAGGGTGCCGCTGGGCACCACCAGGTGATCGAAGCCGCCGCGGGCCAGCGCCTGTTCGGCGCGTCGGCACAGCACGGCCAGGTGGTCGGGATACAGGGCGCCGGGGTCTTGCTGGATCATTGCGGTGGCTCGACACGGAAAACGGCCCTAGATTCTGCCGCATACCGCGAAAAACCGCTGTGCCGGAACCGGCACTCAGACCGTCGAAACCGGTCCCTCGTCGCTGTCCTCGCCCACCCACTGGCGCAGCAGCTGCCGATGTTCGCGTGAAAGGGTCAGGAAGCGGAAGCCGGTCCAGCTCTGGCCGGGTGCATGTGCGGGCTCGCTCCACAGCAGGTGCACGCCCACATCGATGGCCTGCTGACGGCCATCACCCAGTGGCAACGGGAAGCGCAGCTGGTACAGCGCATCCTCGCGCAGCGGCACGCTGGCCAGCATCAGCATGCCGGTTTCGGAGACATTGCCGAGGCGCCCGACCACGCACTCGCGCATCTGGTCGGTGACCGGCACCAGATCCGAGACCTGGCGGCGCGGCGCGCGGCGGGTGTCCTGCGGCGGTACGGCTTTCATGCGGGGGTCTCCTGTGCGCGGCCTGTGGCCAGTGCGCGCAGCGCACCAAGGCTGGCTTCCCAGGCACGGTCGACCAGCCGGCCCTTGTCTTCGGTGACCAGTTGCGCGCGCCCGGCACTGATCTGCCGTGCCAGCGTATCCAGGTCGGTATCGGTGATCTTCTGCCCGCGTGGATTGACGAACAGGGCGTGGCCGGTCAGCAGGCTGTACCAGGACAGGCGCTGGCGGCGCAGCGTGCCATCACCGGTATCGATGTCGAACCAGCTGCCGAACGGCAGCGTGGACAGCTGCTGGTAGGCGGCTTCTTCGGCACTGCTGCGGGGCGTTGCAGGCGCCGTGCCGGTGGGCGCGCCGGCGTGTTCGCCCAGGCGCGCACGTGCCTTCAGGCGGGCACTGAGTTCGGTACGCGAGGTGCTTTCATCCTCGCCACCGGGCGTGGCCAGCCTGCGCGCGACGGCGGCGGCTTCCTCGGCGTGGTAGCCGACCTGCAGCAGTGCGGCCTCCACGTCCGCTGCCAACGCGGTATCGGTGCCGCCGGGGGCGTCGATGGCCTGTGCGGTGATGGCAGCGATGCGCTCGGTCTGTTGCAGGCGTTCCTGCCACTGTGGCGAATCATCGCCATGGCGCAGGCGGGTGAGGGTCAGTGCATCGGCCCAGGCCTGGCGCAACAGGGTCTGCACGAAGCGCGGTGGCGACTGCGTGTCGCAGCACTGGTCGATCTGTGCGGTGGCCTGGCGACGGGCCAGTTCCAATCGTTCCTTGCCGCGCGCGGCTTCCACGTGGCGGCGCTCGGCCAGTTCGGCACGATGGGCCGCCGCGCGCTGGTGCTGCTGCACGTCTTCGTTGGCAGCGGCGAAGGCTTCCGGCGCGCGTGCATCCTGGCCGAGCAGGCCCTGCACGCTCTGCGCCATGCGCTGCAGCAGCTGCGGGTCGACATCGTCGTCGCCCAGCCAGTTGGCGCCGACTTCGGCAATCTGGTTGAGCAGCTCGCGCGCGGGATGTTCGTCGCGTACGAAGAAGCCCGGATCGGCCATGGCCGCACGTGCCAGGGGCACCTGCAGGCGGGCCAGCAGGGCGGCCGGCACCGGATCGGGACGCTGCTGCTGTTGCACCTGCTGCATCAGCATGCGCAGCAGGTCCAGGTTGTCCCGGTCGTGACTGCCCAGCTGGGCCTGCGCACCATGCTCGCTGCGCAGCTGCGCGACCACGGCGGCCTGCAGGTCGGCCACGCCGGTTGCCGCGCTGGACTGAGCCTGCAGACGCGCGAGTACCGCGTCGACTGCCGCACTGGGCACTGCGCCGCTGTCCGCCGGGGCAGGGTTGGCGTGCCGGGCCTGCTGCAGCAGCTCATGCAAAGCACTGCCGGTGGATGTGGTCACGCCCGGCGTGGCGGGGCCGGCTGCGCCACCCTCGTGGAAGGCGTCCTGTACCAGGCTGGACCAGGAGCCGGCCGGTGCCGAACCGTTCCAGCCGGTCAGGGGGGCCGCGCTGCGCTTGGCCGGCTGCGTGGTGCGGCCACCACCCACCGACTGGGTGATGATCCGACGCGTGCTCGACGAGCGTGCCAGGTAGGGGGTGTAGACCAGCCCCGGCAGTACGCCGGACTGGGCCAGCAGGGCATTGGCACGGTCAAGGATATCGCCCAGCCGTTCCAGCACCTGTCGTTCGAAACTGCGGTACAGCGCCAGCTGTACCTCGACGCTCAGCGCGTCCTGTTCGGCAATCCGGCGCACCATCGCGCACAGTGCCTGCGGCGCCAGCGGCAGGGTGTCGGCCTCGAAGGCCGGCGCCGCCGCCAGTACCCCCAGGCGTTGGCCCAGCAGGTTCAGTGTGTTGGTTGAACGCAGGGTTTCGCGCCGCACCATCTCGGTCAGCAGCAGGTCGCGATCCACTTCGTGCTCATCAACCAGCGACAGCCCGAGCATGCCCGGCAGCGCTGGCGGCGTAGCGCTGGTGCTGACACCGCTGCCCGGTTCGCGCAACCGTGCGAGGGCGTCGGCAACGGCATCGAGCATGCGGTCGGCGAAGTGGCCGGCGAAGGCGTGCAGCTGTCCACGCTGGGCCATCAGTTCGGCCTGCTGCTGCGGATTGCGTGCGCGATCGGCGTCGTGCAGCAGGGTCTGCTCCAGCGCTTCGACAGTCAGGATCAGGGGCGCGGCCAGCGTCTGCCGGCACAGGCCGATCAGCGCGCCCAGCAGCTCACGTACCCGCGGTGGCAGGTCGCTGGCGGCCAGGCGGTTCTTGTCGGCAGGAGTGATGGAAAAGACAGCTGACATCGGCAGGCGGTATCCGGATTCCCGCGGATCGATCTGGTGAATCTACCGTGTCGGCCGCTGTCGGCGCTACTTTAGGGCGAATGTGCATCCCGTTCGCCAGGCATGGCCCGACCGATGAACGGTAGTGCCGGCCGCTGGCCGGCAATCCGCGCCGATCGAGCTGCCGGCCAGCGGCCGGCACTACCCGTTACTGCAGGACGCTCACTCCTCCAGGAACAGGCTCACCACATCGTTGGTGAAGCGGCGGCCCAGTTCGGTCGGCTGCACATGGCCATCGGTCACGTCCAGCCAGCCACGCTGCACGGCCTCGGCCAGCGGTGCATCCAGCACGCTGCGCGACAGCCCGGTACGCGACTCGAAATCGCGCAGGCCGAAGCCTTCGTGCAGGCGCAGCAGATTCAGCATGTACTCGAAGGGCAGGCGCTCAGGCGCGATCACATCGTCACCCCCGAACGAGGCCGGGGTGCCCGCGCTGTCCAGATAAGCCTGCGGATGCTTCAGCTTCCAGCGTCGCAGCACGTGTTCCTCTGCACCGGAGCTGATCTTGCCGTGCGCACCGGCACCGATGCCCAGGTAATCGCCGAAACGCCAGTAGTTCAGGTTGTGCGCGCTCTGCCGACCGGGTCGCGCGTAGGCGCTCACCTCGTACTGGCCGAAACCGGCCTGCGCCAGCAGCGCCTGGCAGTGTTCCTGCATGTCCCAGGCGTTGTCTTCATCGGGAATGCCCTGCGGCGGCCGCGCGAAGAACACCGTGTTCGGTTCCAGGGTCAGCTGGTAGTGCGAGATGTGTGCCGGCTGCAGCGCGAACGCGCGTTCCAGATCGGCCTCGGCACCGGCCAGGGTCTGTTCCGGCAGCGCGTACATCAGGTCGATGTTGAAGTTGTCGTAGCCCGCGTCCTGCGCCATCTTCACCGCGCGCTCGGCTTCGCCACTGTCGTGGATGCGGCCCAGGCGCTTGAGCATGGCGTCGTCGAAACTCTGGATGCCGAAGCTGAGGCGGTTCACGCCGACCGCGCGATAGCGGTCGAAGCGGCCATGCTCTGCGGTGCCCGGGTTGGTTTCCAGGGTGATTTCGGCATTGGGCGCGAAACGCAGGCGTGCGCTGGCCTGTTGCAGGAAACGGTCGATTGCTTCCGGCGGGAACAGGCTGGGCGTGCCGCCACCGAAGAACACGCTGTGCACCACCCGGCCCCAGACCAGCGGCAGGTCCTGGTCGAGGTCGCGCAGCAGCGCATCGATGTAGGCATCGAACGGCAGCTCGCCCTTGGCCTGGTGCGAATTGAAATCGCAGTACGGGCATTTGCGCACGCACCACGGCAGGTGCACGTACAGCGACAGCGGCGGCGGCACCAGTCGTACCGAAGTGTCGTGGTCCGCCGAACAGGCTTCGCCGGGCAGGTGGTTGCAGTGGTCGTGGGCGTGCGGCATGGGCTTCTTCGGTAGTGCCGGCCGCTGGCCGGCTTCCCTGGTTCGATCGGGTGGCGTCAGTACAGCGTCGCCAGCTGCTGCTTGAGCTGCTGCAGGGCAATGGCACGGTGGCTGATGGCGTTCTTCAGGGCCGGCTCCATCTCCGCGGCGGTCAGGCCGTGGGTGGTGTCCAGGAACACCGGGTTGTAGCCGAAACCATTCGTGCCGCGCAGTTCACGGATGATCTGGCCCTCCCAGCGACCTTCGCAGATCAGCGGCTGCGGATCGGTGGCGTGACGCAGCAGCACGATCACCGCATAGAAGCGGGCGCCGCGCTGGCCATCGGGAACGTCGGCCATCGCCTCCAGCAGCTTGGCGTTGTTGGCCGCGGCATTGGTCGGGTGGCCGGCATAGCGCGCGCTGTACAGGCCCGGCGCACCGCCGAGGGCATCGACGATCAGGCCGGAATCATCGGCCAGCGCGGGCAGGCCGGTCGCTTCGCAGGCCGCGCGCGCCTTCAGCAGCGCGTTCTCGACGAAGGTCAGGCCGGTTTCTTCCACGTCGCCCAGGCCCAGCTCGGCGGCCGAGGTGATCTGCAGCGGCAGGTCGGCGAGGATCTCCTGCATCTCCACCAGCTTGCCGGCGTTGTGGCTGGCCAGTACCAGTTTCTTCATTGACGGGGCTCCAGCAGGTCCCAGGTGTTGCCATACAGATCGCGGAACACCGCGACCGTTGCATAGGGTTCTTCGCGCGGCGCTTCCAGGAACTCGACCCCGGCGGCCAGCATCGCCGTGTGGTCGCGGTGGAAGTCGTCGGTGTTGAGGAAGAAGGCGACGCGGCCACCGGTCTGGTTGCCGATGCGGCTGCGCTGTTCCTCGTCGCTGGCACGGGCCAGCAGCAGGGCGGCAGCGCTGCCGTCGGTCGGCCCCACCACCACCCAGCGCTTGTGGCCCTGGTCGATGTCCTCCAGCAGTGCGAAGCCGAGCTTGCCGGTGTACCAGGCAACGGCTTCGTCGTAGTCGGCCACCACCAGGGTGGTCAGGGCGACGCGCCGGTTCATGCCGACAGCGCCGCCTGCTGTGCGTCCAGCAGCTCGCGCACGCCCTTCTCGGCCAGGCCCAGCAGCGCGTCCAGCTCGTCGCGACGGAAGGCATGCCCTTCGGCGGTGCCCTGCAGCTCGATGAAGCCGCCACCGTCGTTCATCACCACGTTCATGTCGGTGTCGCAGTCGCTGTCTTCGGCGTAGTCCAGGTCCAGCACCGGGGTGCCGCGGTACACGCCCACCGACACCGCGGCCACTGCGCCCAGGATCGGGTTGCGCTTGATGTCGCCACGCTTCATCAGCACGTTCACCGCATCGACCAGGGCCACGTAGGCGCCGGTGATGGCAGCGGTGCGGGTGCCACCGTCGGCCTGCAGCACGTCGCAGTCGAGGGTGATGGTGCGCTCGCCCAGCGCGTTGCGGTCCACGCAGGCACGCAGGCTGCGGCCGATCAGGCGCTGGATCTCCAGGGTGCGGCCGCCCTGCTTGCCACGGGCGGCTTCACGGTCGCTGCGGGTGTGGGTGGCGCGCGGCAGCATGCCGTACTCGGCGGTCACCCAGCCTTCGCCCTTGCCGCGCAGGAAGCCCGGCACGCGGTTCTCGACGCTGGCGGTGCACAGCACACGGGTTTCACCGAAGCACACCAGCACCGAACCTTCGGCGTGGCGGGTGAAGCCGCGTTGGATGGCGACCGGGCGGAGCTGGTCGGGCTGGCGGCCGCTGGGGCGGGAATCGGACATGGTGCGGGTTCCGTAATGGCGAGGGAGTACGCCGCCACGCCCGCGGCCTTCACGGGGCGGGCAAGGGGGCTCTGGTGAGGGCGCTAGGGTACCATTCCCCCTTTGCACGCACCGGACACAATCCATGATTCGAAGCATGACCGCCTATGCCGGCGGCGAGCGGGTCACCCCGTGGGGCACGCTGGGCTGCGAGCTGCGCTCGGTCAACCACCGCTTTCTGGAGGTCGGCACCCGCCTGCCCGAGGAACTGCGGGCGCTCGAACCACAGCTGCGCGAGCGCATCGCCGCGCGCCTGAGCCGCGGCAAGCTGGATCTGGTGATGCGCCTGCGCGCGCCGGAAGCGGCCGCCAACCTGCAGGTGGACGAGGCCCTGCTGGGCCAGCTGGGCCGCCTGGCGCACCGCCTGACCTCCGATTTCCCCAACCTGCAGGTCAGCTTCACCGACCTGCTGCAGCTGCCGGGCGTGACCCGCGGCGAGGCCACCGATGCCGCCGCCCTGCAGGTCGAGGCACTGGCCCTGCTGGACCAGGTGCTGGACGGCTTCGTCGAGGCCCGTGAGCGCGAAGGCGGCAAGCTGTCCGCGGCCATCAGCGAGCGCGTGGACGGCATCGAACGCATCGCCACCGAAGTGCGCACCTTGATTCCGGCCATTCGCGACGGCCAGCGCGCCAAGCTGGCCGCCCGCCTGGCCGACCTGCCGCATCCGGTGGACCCCGGCCGCGCCGAGCAGGAGCTGGTGCTGTGGCTGCAGAAGCTGGACGTGGATGAAGAGCTGGACCGCCTCGGCAGCCACATCGTCGAGATCCGCCGCGTGCTCAAGCAGCGCGAGCCGGTCGGCCGCCGCCTGGACTTCCTGCTGCAGGAGTTCAACCGCGAAGCCAATACGCTGGGCTCGAAGTCGGTGGACAGCCGCACCTCCAATGCGGCGGTGGAGCTGAAGGTGCTGATCGACCAGATCCGCGAACAGGTGCAGAACATCGAGTGATGTTGCATCCAGCGATACAGCAGGGGCGCCTTCGGGCGCCCTTGTCGTTTCAGCGCATCAGCGCACCCTGACGCCCGCCGCTCCCTCGCTCAAGCGCCCCAGCACGGCCGCCTGGCCGAACCCCGCATCGTTGAAGCAGGCCAGCACCGCATCCAACGCTTCCGGCGCACAGGACACCAGCAGGCCGCCGCTGGTCTGCGGGTCGGTCAGCAGTGGCTGCCAGTGGGCGGCCAAGCCCTCGGCGAAGCGCACCTCGGCGCCATACGAGGCCCAGTTGCGGTTGGAGGCGCCGGTTACGCAGCCACGTTGCAGCAGGTCCAGGGTCTGCGGCAGCAGCGGCACCTGTGCACTGTCCACCTCGGCGGCCACGCCACTGGCGCGGCACACTTCCAGCAGGTGGCCGAGCAGGCCGAAGCCGGTGACGTCGGTCATCGCGTGCACGCCGTCCAGCGCGGCCAGCGGCACGCCCACGCTGTTCAGGCGGGTGGTCGACGCGACCATCTGCCGGTAGCCCTCGGCATCCAGCACTTCTTTCTTCAGCGCCGACGAATACACTCCCACGCCCAACGGCTTGCCCAGCACCAGTACGTCACCGGCGCGTGCATCGGCATTGCGCTTGAGCCGCTGCGGATCGAGCACGCCGATCGCGGCCAGGCCGTAGATGGGTTCCACCGAATCGATGCTGTGGCCACCAGCCACCACGATGCCGGCATCAGCACAGGCGCGTTCGCCACCCTGCAGGATGCCGCGGATGGTGTCCTGCGGCAGGCTGTTGATCGGCATGCCGACGATGGCCAGTGCGAACAGCGGGCGCGCGCCCATCGCGTACAGGTCCGACAGCGCATTGGTGGCGGCGATGCGGCCGAAGTCGAACGGGTCGTCGACAATCGGCATGAAGAAGTCGGTGGTGGCGACGATTGCCTGCCGGTCATCGAGGCGATACACCGCGGCGTCGTCGCTGGTCTCGCGGCCGACCAGCAGCTCGGCCGGTGCCGGAAGCGCTGGAACCCCGCGCAGCAGTTCGGTCAGCACGCCGGGCGCGATCTTGCAGCCGCAGCCACCGCCATGCGCGAGAGACGTCAGTCGTTGCGGGGCATCGGCCGTTGAAGGAGCGGGGGACTGCGCGTGCGTGGCCATGCCGACATCTCCTGCGGGAACGCGAATGGCGGAAGGCAGCAGGAGTCGAACCTACCAGGGAACGATCGACGCCCCCTACTGGGTTTGAAGCCCAGCCGCATGCCCGGATGCGCATGCCTTCCGAAAGTACGGCGGTACCGGTGGGCTCAGTCGCGGGCTGCGTTCCACTGCAGGTCGCCGCGCGGCCGATGCTGGTCACCGACGCGTCGAGTGTAGCCAACGCGATTGAAGAACTCCAAGATCTGGATGCTGCGTTTGCGGCCCAGGCCGATGGCATCGCGGAACGCCGCCGCATCCACCGTGCCGCTGGCCTGTGACAGCTGCGCGACGATCGTGGCCAACTCGGCGATGCGGGCCGGCGCATAGAACAGGTCGGGCACCACCTGGAACAGATCGCCACGCGCGGCGGCGCGACGCAGGACGGCGCGGACCTCGTCTTCGGCCAGTCCGATGTCGGCGGCCAGGGTGCGCACCCACGGTGGATCGAAGCCACCGGCGTGCAGTTGCGGCAGCACGCGTTCCAGCAGAAGGCGTTCGCGTTCCGGTGGCGCATGGTGATGGCCGGGCAGGCGCCACCACGCGCCCACGCGCTGCAGCGTGCCATCAGCCAGCAGGTCCTGCAGCAGCGCATTCCAGAGGCTCGCTGCAAGCGAGGGCAGGGTACTGCGCTGCAGGCGCCCGCTGTCGACGCCGGGTTCGTCGGGGCGTCGCTCGTGCCAGCCGCGCAGCGAGGTGATCACCTGCTCGCGCAGTGCTTGCCAGTGCGGTGCGAGGATGATCACCGCGTCATCGCGGGTCGCGATGCGTCGCGCGTCCTCGGGCAGGTCGATGCGGTCGGCGGCGCGTCGGCAATAGCGTTGCAGCGCGGTGAGGGGAATGCCGGCAGGTGCCTGCTGCAGCAGCGGGACAACACCGGCACCGGCCGCCAGCTGCTCCAGTGCCCCCAGCCAGGCCAGCCGCGCAGGACTGCGCCGACGCCGCTGCGGAGGATCCGGATCGAGCACGACGCCACCGCCCAGTGTGTGGGTGGCTGCTGAATCACGGGCGATGAAACGATCGCCACACATCGCGCAGACTGGTGCATCGAACACCAGCTGCACCAACTGACCATCGCCGTGATCGTGGTCTTCCAGCAGCACCACATGGGCCTGCCGGTGCATCGTGCCCCAGTGGATGTGCAGCGGTGACCAGTCGCGCAGTGGCGGCGCCAGTGCGGAAAGTCGCAGGCGCACGTCGACGCGGGTAGTGGCCAGCAGCGCGCGTGGATCGGCAATCCAGTCGCCACGGCGGATGTCGTCGCGGGCGATGGCGGCCAGGTTCAGCGCGCAGCGTTGCCCAGCCATCGCGTGCTCGCTGGCCTGGTTCTGCGCATGGATGCTGCGCACGCGCACGTCGGTGGCGGTTGGCATCAGCTGCAGATGCTCACCCACTGCGGCGATGCCGCCATGTACCGCGCCGGTCACCAGCGTGCCGTGGCCGGGCAGCGAGAACACGCGGTCCACCGGCATGCGGAACAGTTCGCTGCGCAGTTCGGCCTGGCGTGTGCTGGCATCGTCCGCCGCCCACGCGTGCAGCTGGGTACGCAGTGCGCTGATGCCGGCATCGTCGGGTGCGGTGCTGTTGCAGGCGAACAGAGGGGAATCCTGCAGCGGTGTTGCGGCCAGCAGCGCGGCAATCTCGATCTCGACCCGGGCGAGGCGCGCCGCATCCACACGGTCGATCTTGGTCAGCGCCACCGCGCCGCGATCCACGCCCAGCAGCTGCAGGATGGCCAGATGCTCGCGGGTCTGTGGCATCACGCCGTCGTCGGCAGCGATCACCAGCAGGGCGACATCGATACCCGTGGCGCCGGCCACCATCGTGTGCACGAAGCGCTCATGGCCTGGCACGTCGACGAAGCCCAGCGTCGCGGCGGGGCCTTCGACGTCCCTGCTTTCCACCGGGACATAGGCGTAGCCCAGTTCGATCGATATACCGCGCGTTCGCTCTTCCTGCAGGCGATCGGTTTCGATGCCGGTCAGCGCGCGTACCAGGCTGGTTTTGCCATGGTCGATATGCCCGGCGGTGCCGACGATCATGCCTGCAGCGTGCTCCACTGGGCGAGGAAGTCGGCTTCGTCGGCGGGTTCCAGGCAACGCAGGTCCAGCCACAGCGCGTCATCGGCAATGCGGCCCAGCACGGGTCGCGGCAGCTGACGCAAGCGCTTGGCCAGGCGATCCAGTCCGCCACGGCGCGCGCTGGTAATGCGCAGTCCGGCGCTGGCCAGCTGCGCCTGTGGCTGGGCGCCGCTGCCGATCTGGCTCTGCATTGGTGACCGTTCAAGATCGTAGTCGGCCGCGAGCACGGAACGCATCGGCTGCAGCAGGCGCTGGGCCTGCACATCGAGGTCCTCCTGCGTGCGTGACAGGGTGCGCAGGGTCGGCAGTCGCTGTGCCAGCAGCTCCGGCTCGCGGTACAGGGCCAGCACCGCTTCCAGTGCGGCCAGGCCCATCTTGTCCATGCGCAGTGCCCGCTTCAGCGGGTTGCGGTTGATCCGCGCGATCAGGTCGGCGCGGCCGGCGATGATGCCGGCCTGCGGACCACCCAGCAGCTTGTCGCCACTGAACGACACCAGGTCGGCGCCGGCCGCCAGCGTTTCCTGCACGGTGGGCTCGTGCGGCAGGCCGAAGGCCGCCAGATCACACAGGCTGCCACTGCCCAGGTCCACCACCAGCGGCAGGCCATGCTCGCGCGCGATCGCGGCCATCGCCGCGGTGTCGACCTTGGCGGTGAAGCCGGTGATCGCGTAGTTGCTGGCGTGCACCTCCATCAGCAGCGCGGTGCGCGTGCCGATGGCATTGGCGAAGTCAGCCGGATGGGTACGGTTGGTGGTGCCGACTTCCAGAAGCCGCGCACCGGCACTGCGCATCACGTCGGGAATGCGGAAGGCGCCACCGATCTCCACCAGCTCGCCGCGTGACACCACCACGTCGCGGCGGTTGGCCAGGCTGTTGAGCAGCAGCAGGACCGCCGCCGCATTGTTGTTGACCACAGTGGCGGCTTCAGCGCCGGTCAGTTCGCAGATCAATGCCTGCACCCTTGCATCGCGGTCGCCGCGACGGCCGCGGCTGATGTCGAATTCAAGATCCACCGGCGCGGTCATCGCGCGGGTGACCGCGTGCACGGCGGCATCCGGCAGCAAGGCGCGGCCGAGATTGGTGTGCAGCACGGTGCCGGTCAGATTGAACATCGGCTGCAGATCCTGCCGTGCGTCAGCGGCCAGTGCGGCCTCGACTGCTGCCACCAGCGCCGGGACGTCAACCGCTTCCTGCAGCTGCGTGCCCGAGAGCTGGCCGGCGCTGATACGGTCGCGCAGCACCTGCAGGTGCGAACGCAGCAGCTGGGTGATACGGCTGCGGCCGTGGCCCTCGATCAGTGCTGCCAAGGCAGGCAGACGCAGCAACCGGTCCAGCGAGGGCAGGGCGGAAACCGATGCCGGGGTGGGGGGCGTGGCTGTCATCGCCTCACTCGCCGTCGGATTGCCACAGCAGCGGATTCTGGCTGGCGCGCGCATACCCTTCCTCGCCCAGCAGCAGGTCCAGCGCCAGCGTGCCGAGGTCGTCGGCCACCGGCTCCAGCGACGGGTCTTTTTCCAGATACAGGATCTTGCGGTAGCTGTGGCAGTGGTCGCAGGTCTCGGCACGGACCGCGCTCTCGCGCACCGCCTCGCCGCTGTCGCCGTCCACATCGGCCAGGGCGCGATAGGCGATGTCCTTGCCGGCGGCACCACACTGGCTGCACTGCACGCGTACGTAGTGCCACTGGCAGGCACACAGCGAGCACGACAGGTAGCGGTAGGAGGCATAGGGCGGCCGCGCCTGCACCACGCTGACCACCGGCAGGGTGCCGCACAGCGGGCACAGCCCCGGTGCATCGGCCAGCGGCTTCAGCTCGGTGGGGCGGAAGCTGTCCGCCAGCACCGCCCAGTAGGCCTGCAGCGCATTCATCACCAGCAGCGCAGCCACCGCATCCACTGACGGCGCGTCATCGCGCTCCAGCACCGCATGCGCCTGCGCATCCAGCCACCCGTCATCGGCAGCAGCAACGCGCTGCAGTTCCTGGCGGGTTTCCGCCGGCAGGCCGGCTTCTTCAGCGCAGTGCTGGCATAGCGTGCGCAGCCAGCCGCGCCAACAGCCATCCAGCTGAAGTGTGTTGGCCGGCCGCAACGGCATCCCGGCGCCGGCCGCCGCACTCGACTGCTGTGCACGCGCCTGTGCCTGAAGTTCCTCGCGTTGCTGCGGTGTCAGATCCTCCAGCAGCGCCTGCTGCGCATCGGCCAACGCCGCCAGCAGCTGCAGGTAACCACCGATGGCACTGTGTGCAGCCAGACTGCGCAGGCGGTCCGCACGTCCGGCAAACAGCGACGCGGTATCGGGCAGGATGATGCGCGGCACATCGCGCGAGGCCAGCGTCTCGATCTCACCGGGTTCAAGGATGCGTTGCGCCATGCAGGGCCAGCCAGAAGAACCAGGCTCCATCCTCGCCGTTGTCGACGCTGGCGTCCAGCGTGTCGAGGCAAAGCAGTCGAGCATGGCTCGACTCTACAAAAGCCGGTTTCGATCATTGCCATGTTCATCGTGTCGACCAAGGTCGACACCCACCAAAAGCACCGCGGACCTGTCGAGGGCGACCGGACCCACCCCGCCACCCCTCAGGAAGCCGCCTTTTGACGTTGACGTTGCCTCTGCGGGTGCAGGGCCGCAGGCCCTGCCGCTACCCCTCTTCCCGCCGTCCGCGCAGGATGTCCCGGAACCACTGCCGGTGATGCTTGTACGCCCACCCGTAGGTCACCTTGCCCTGGGTCATCGCCCGCACCGAGCCCTTGATCCAGATCGCTGCATAGATGTGCACGACGATCGCGCACACCAGCACCCAGCCGAACAGCGCATGGGCCAGCATCGCGAAGCGGATCACCCCGATCGGGAAGAAGTGGCTGAAGTACTGCCGCCAGATCACGAAGCCGGTCAGCAGCAGCGCCGACAGGCAACCGATGATCGCCCAGAACAGCAGCTTCTGGCCGGCATTGAAGCGACCCACCGGCGGCAGCTTCTCATCCTCGTTGCGCAGTACATCGCGCATGCCGCGCATCCACTTGCCATCGTCGGCGGTCGGCAGATTGTCGCGCCACATGCGGAACGCCAGCAGCGCAAAGCCGACGACCATGGCCAGGCCGATGAACGGGTGCAGGATGCGCGTCCATGGCCCACCGCCAAACAACTGGGTCAGCGGGAACAGGGCAGGGTGGAACAACGCCAGCCCGGACAGCGCGGTCAACACGAAGCAGATCGCCACAATCCAGTGATTGATGCGGGTCGGCGCGCGGTAGCGGATGATCTGCCGCGGGTGCGGGGCGTACTTCATGGCCGCTGCTCCTCTTCGATCTTCTTCGCCTCGTGCTCGGCTTCCTCTTCTTCCTCGTCATTGACCGTGTTGCGGCCGATGCCGATGTAATGCAGGAAGCCGGCGAAGGCGGTAGCGGCAATCGCCAGCACGCCCAGCGGCTTGGCCACGCCCTTCCACACCTCCACCATCGGGCTGATGCGCGGGTCCTTCGGCAGGTCGGCATACAGTTCCGGCTTGTCCACGTGCTGCAGCACGTACATCACATGGGTGCCGCCCACACCCTGCGGGTCGTACAGGCCGGCGTTCTCGTAGCCGCGCGATTTCAGGTCTTCCACGCGGCCGGCAGCATGCTCGGTCATTGCCTGCTTGCTGCCGAAGGTAATCGCACCGGTCGGGCAGGTCTTCACGCAGGCCGGTTCCTGGCCCACCGCCACCCGGTCCGAGCACAGCGTGCACTTGTAGGCCTTGTGGTCCTTCTTGGAGATGCGCGGCACGTCGAACGGGCAACCGGTCACGCAGTAGCCGCAGCCGATGCAGTTCTCTTCCTGGAAGTCGACGATGCCGTTGGCGTACTGAATGATCGCGCCCGGCGACGGGCAGGCCTTCAGGCAGCCCGGATCGCTGCAGTGCATGCAGCCTTCCTTGCGGATCAGCCACTCCAGCTTGCCCTTCTCGTCCTCGTACTCGCGGAACTTCATCACCGTCCACGACTGTTCGCTCAGGTCGGGCGGGTTGTCGTAGCTGCCAACGCAGCTGCCGACCTCGTCGCGCAGATCATTCCACTCCATGCAGGCGACCTGGCAGGCCTTGCAGCCGATGCACTTGCTCACATCGATCAGCTTGGCGACCTGGCCGGTGTGCGCGCCACGCGCCTCCGGCGAGGGCGTGGTGGTGGCCGAGCGGCGGATGATGTCCAGGGATTGCAGTGACATGGCGTGTCTCCTACACCTTCTCGACCTTGACCAGGATGCACTTCGATTCGGGCGTCTGCGAGTTGCCGTCACCGATGGCGTTGGTCAGCGTATTGGCGATGTATCCGGGCTTGGCCGCACCGAGGAAGCCCCAGTGGATCGGCACGCCCACCTGGTGCACGGTTCTGCCATCAATCTGCAGGGCCTTGATGCGCTTGGTCACCATCGCCACCGCTTCGATGTGCCCGCGCTTGGAACTGACCCGCACGCGGCTGCCGTTGTTGATGCCCAGCTCATCGGCCAACGCCGCGCCGATCTCGACGAACTGCTCGGGCTGGATGATGGCGTTCAACTTGCCGTGCTTGGTCCAGAAGTGGAAATGCTCGGTCAGGCGGTAGGTGGTGGCTACATGGGGGAACTCGTCCGGCGAACCGATCTGTGCGCGATCGCTGGCGAACACGCGCGCCGCCGGGTTGTTCAACGTCAGTGCCTGGCCCGGGCTGAGCGGGTTGCTGCGCAGCGGGGTATCGAACGGTTCGTAGTGCTCCGGGAACGGCCCTTCGGCCATGCCAGCCTTGGCGAAGAAGCGGGCGATGCCTTCCGGGTTCATGATGAACGGGCCCATGCCGCCGGCGGGATCTTCATCCGCCTTGAAGTCCGGCACGTCCACGCTGCCCCAGTTTTTCCCGTTCCAGGCCAGCAGCGTGCGGCGCGGATCGAACGGTTGGCCGGCCACGTCGCACGAGGCGCGGTTGTACATCACGCGGCGATTGGCCGGCCATGCCCAAGCCCAGCCCAGCGTGTTGCCGATGCCGGTGGGGTCGCTGTTGTCACGTCGCGCCATCATGTTGCCGGTCGGGCCCCAGGCGCCGATGTAGATCCAGCAGCCGGAGGACGTGCTGCCGTCGTCGCGCAGGTCGCCGAACGCCGCCAGCTGCTCGCCGGCCTTGCGCACCAGCTTGGTCGGGTCCTTCGGATCGAACACGTCGGCCAGTGCCTTGCCGTTGTATTCCATCGCCAGTTCTTCCGGCGTCGGCAGTTCCGGGTTGGAGTACTTCCAGGCCAGGTCGCGCACCGGCTCCCACCACGCACCGCCGTCCTTCTCGTACATCGCTTTGATGCGATGGAACAGCTCGGACATGATCTCGATGTCGCTGCGCGCTTCGCCCGGCGGATTGGCACCCTTCCAGTGCCACTGCAGCCAGCGCGAGGAGTTCACCACTGCACCGTTCTCCTCTGCGAAGGAGGTGGTCGGCAAGCGGAATACTTCGGTCTGGATCGCACTGGGATCAACATCGTTCAGTGCGCCGTGGTTCTGCCAGAACGCGATGGTCTCGGTTTCCAGCGGGTCCATGCTGACCATGAACTTCAGCTTGGAGAACGCGCTGATCAGCTTGCCCTTGTTCGGCGCCGAAGCCAGGGGGTTGAAGCCCTGGCAGATGTAGCCGTGGATCTTGCCCTCGTTCATCAGCTCGTACGCCTGCAGCATGTCGTACGGCTTGTCGAGCTTGGGCAGATGGTCGAAGCACCAGTTGTTGTCGGCGGTAGCGGCGTCGCCCCACCACGACTTCATCAGGCTGACGTGGAACTTCGGGTAGTTCTGCCAGAACGACATCTGGTTGGCGCGCAGTGGCTTCTGCGTGCGCTTGGCGATGTAAGCGTCGTAGTCCTGCTCGTCCTGTTTCGGCAGCGTCAGGTAGCCGGGCAGCAGGTCGGACATCAAGCCGATGTCGGTCAGGCCCTGGATGTTGGAATGCCCGCGCAGCGCGTTCATGCCGCCGCCGGCCACGCCGATGTTGCCCAGCAGCAGCTGCACCATGGTGCCGGCGCGCACGTTCTGCGCGCCGATCGAGTGCTGCGTCCAACCCAGCGCGTACAGGATGGTCATCGCCTTGTCCTTGCCGGCGGTGGACGCGATCATGTCCCAGACCTGGCGGATGCTGTCGGCGGGCGTGCCGCAGATGCGTTCGACCATCTCCACGGTGTAGCGTGCGTAGTGCTGCTTGAGCAGGGTGTAGACGCAGCGCGGGTCCTTCAGCGTCGGGTCGCTGCGCACGAAGCCATCGTCACCGTAGGCGTAGTCCCAGCTGGAGCGGTCGTAGCTGCGCTTCTCTTCGTTGTAGCCCGAATACAGGCCGTCCTTGAAGGCGAACTCGTCCTTCACCAGGAACGACATGTCGGTGTAGTTCAGCACGTACTCGTGCTGGATGCGGTCCTCGGTCAACAGGTAGTTGATCAGGCCGCCCAGGAACACGATGTCGGTGCCGGTACGGATCGGCGCATACACGTCGGCCACCGCGGCCGAGCGGTTGAAGCGCGGATCGACCACGATCAGTCGGGCCTTGTTGTGTGCCTTCGCCTCGGTCACCCATTTGAACCCGCACGGGTGTGCCTCGGCGGCATTGCCACCCATGATCAGGATCAGGTCGGCATTCTTGATGTCGACCCAGTGATTCGTCATCGCACCACGGCCTAGCGTCGGGGCAAGACCTGCCACCGTCGGGCCGTGTCAGACACGTGCCTGGTTGTCGAATGCCAACATGCCAAGGGAGCGGACGACCTTGTGGGTCAGCACCGCGGTTTCATTGCTGGTGGCCGAGGCCGCCAGCATGCCGGTGGTCAGCCAGCGGTTGACCGTCTGCCCGGCCTCGTTCTTCTGCACGAAGTTTGCATCGCGGTCTTCCTTCATCAGCCGCGCGATGCGGTCCAGCGCATCGTCCCAGCTCAGCCGCTTCCACTCGTTCGAGCCCGGTGCGCGGTACTCGGGGTAGAGCAGGCGCGACTTGCTGTGGATGATGTCGGCCAGGCCGGCACCCTTCGGGCACAGCGTGCCGCGGTTGACCGGATGGTCCGGGTCGCCCTCGATATGGAAGATGCTCGGCTCGGCGTTCTTGGCGCCGTCGCCGAGGCTGTACATCAGGATGCCGCAGGCCACCGAACAATACGTACAGGTGTTGCGGGTCTCGGTCGCGCGGGTCAGCTTGTACTGCCTGACCTCCGCGAGCGCGATGCCGGGCGCGAAGCCCATCAATGCCAGGCTGGAGCCGACCAGGGTTGTCCCGGTCACTTTCAGGAACTGGCGGCGGCTCATCGATGGCATGCCGTTCTCCTGGGATGGCGGGGAGGCGCAGGCCTCCGGGCTGTCGTTGGGTACGGCCCGGTTATAGCACAGGCCCCCGCACGCCCATGTGGCACAAGGCCCGGCGCCTGCCGGACGGGCGCGCAACGCGGCCGCTCTGGTAAAGTTGCGTGCCCGCCCCCCGGGGAAGCGTCTGCCGGGCCTGGTTCCAGGATGTTCCGCGCAGCCCCCGCCGTCCTGGCGCGATCCTCCGCGCCGGATCTGGAACACCGAGGAAAAATTTTGCGAAATCAACCAGTTGGGTTCCGCGCATGAGCGCCCCGTCGAAGCCGTCGGACGCCGTTGCGCGCGGCACGCTGTACATCGTTGCCGCCCCGTCCGGCGCCGGCAAGAGCAGCATCGTCAATGCCACCCTGGCGCGTGACCCGCAGATCGCCCTGTCGATCTCCTTCACCTCGCGCGCGATGCGCCCGGGTGAAGTGAATGGCCAGCACTACCATTTCGTCTCTGCGGAGAAGTTCGAGGAAATGATCGCCGCCGGCGACTTCTTCGAGCATGCCTGGGTGCATGGTGACTGGAAGGGCACCGCCCGCCAGTCGGTGGAGCCGCAGCTGGCCGCCGGCCAGGACGTGCTGCTGGAAATCGACTGGCAGGGCGCGCAGCAGGTACGCCAGCTGGTGCCGGGCACGGTCACCGTGTTCATCCTGCCGCCGTCCAAGCAGGCCCTGCAGGACCGCATGCGCAAGCGCGGCCAGGACAGCGAGGCGGTCATCGCCCAGCGCCTGGGCGCCGCCCGTGACGAGATGCTGCACTTCAACGAGTTCGACTACGTCATCGTCAACGAGGTGTTCGACACCGCCGTGGACGAGCTGTGCGCCATCTTCACCGCCAGCCGCCTGCGCCGGGAGGCCCAGAAGGTCCGCCACGCAGGCCTGATCCAGGCCTTGTTGACCCCCGATCCGGGCGCAACTGACTGATTCCAAAAGAATCGGGTAGGGGTTGGCTTGATTTTGTCCAGCCCCTGCCAGTACACTCCGTCCCCTTTCCCTCATTCGACTGAGCGGCCGACCGGTCGCCGGGAGCCCGTATGGCCCGCATCACCGTAGAAGATTGCCTGGAAGTCGTTAACAACCGTTTCGAACTGGTCATGATGGCTTCCAAGCGTGCCCGCCAGCTCGCCAACGGCGTGCAGGCCACGCTGGACAACAGCGAGACCGAGGACAAGCCGACCGTGCTGGCGCTGCGCGAAATCGCAGCCCGCAAGATCGACAACGCGCTGATCGACGAAGTCGAGAAGGCCGAGCGTGAGCGCGCCGAGCGCGAAGCGCTGGAGTGGGCTGCCGCGGAAGTGGTCGCCGACGAAGACATGTCCAAGAACGACGATTGATCGCATCGATCAACGTAATCGTTGGATGTGCCGAACAGCCCGCCCCGTGCGGGCTGTTTCGCATTCAGGATTTGCCGTAAACGTCGCGCTGGAATAGGCTTCGGGCATGAACCCAGGCCCCACTGCCAAGGTCGCCGCAGCCCCCGCTGCCGCCGTACCCGACTACGTCCTCCAGCTTGAACGCGCCGCCCATTACCTGCCGCCGGAACAGCTGCCGCTGTTGCGCCGTGCCTGGGAAGTCGGAGCCGCCGCACACGCCGGGCAGACGCGCAAGTCGGGCGAGCCCTATATCACCCATCCGGTGGCCGTGGCCCAGGTGCTGGCCGAGCTCGGCCTGGACGTGGAGGCGCTGATCGCCGCGATCCTGCACGACACCATCGAAGACACCCCGCTGACCCGTGAAGCGCTGGCTGCCGAGTTCGGCGAAGCCGTGGCCGAACTGGTCGACGGCGTGACCAAGCTGGACAAGCTGAAGTTCCGCGACCGCCAGGAAGCGGCCGCCGAGAGCTTCCGCAAGATGCTGCTGGCGATGTCGCGCGACCTGCGCGTGATCATGATCAAGCTGGCCGACCGCCTGCACAACATGCGCACGCTGGGCGCGCAGAGCCGCGAAGCGCGCGGCCGCATCGCCCGCGAGACGCTGGAGATCTATGCGCCCATCGCCCAGCGCCTGGGCATGAGCCTGGTCAAGAGCGAGCTGCAGAACCTCGGCTTCAAGGCGCTGTATCCGTGGCGCCACGCGATCCTGGAAAAGCACATCCGCAGCCAGCCGGTGGTCCGCCGTGAAGCGCTGGCGCAGGTGGAAGTGCAGCTGTCGCAGCGGTTGGCGAAGGAAGGCATCGAGCACCGCCTGGTCAGCCGCATCAAGACCCCGTGGAGCATCTACAACAAGATGCGCGACGAGAACAAAACCTTCGACCAGGTGATGGACGTGTTCGGCTTCCGCCTGGTGGTGCGCAGCGTGCCCAGCTGCTACCACGCGCTGGGTTCGGTGCATGCCACGTTCAAGCCGCTGGATGGGCGTTTCCGCGATTTCATCGCCATTCCCAAGGCCAACGGTTACCAGTCGCTGCATACGGTGCTGTTCGGGCCGTATGGTTCGCCCATCGAAGTGCAGATCCGCACCGAAGAGATGGACCTGATCGCCGAACGTGGCGTGGCCGCGCACTGGACCTACAAGTTCGGCGGCGATTCACCGAACAGCGCGCAGAGCCGCGCACACGCCTGGATCGTTGAACTGATCGACTCGCAGCGTGCCGCCGGTTCCTCGCTGGAGTTCCTCGACAACGTCAAGGTCGACCTGTTCCCGGACGAGGTCTACCTGTTCACCCCGAAGGGCAAGATCCTGGCCCTGCCGCGCAATTCCACCGCGCTGGACTTCGCCTACGCCGTGCATACCGACGTCGGCAACATGGCCGTGGCCTCGCGCGTGGACAAGAAGCTGGTGCCGTTGCGCACCAAGCTGGTGTCGGGCCAGTCGGTGGAGATCATCACCGCACGCTCGGCCACGCCGAAACCGCAGTGGCTGGAATTCGTGGTTACCAGCAAGGCGCGCACCGCCATCCGCCACCAGCTCAAGCAGCTGGAGCACGAAGACGCCGTGCAGCTCGGCCACCGCATGCTCGACCGTGCGCTGGAGGCGATGGATTCCTCGTTGGAGCGGCTGCCGAAGGGGCGCCTGGATGCGTTCCTCGCCGAGCACCGCTTCCCGCGCCTGGAGGCGCTGCTGGCCGAGGTCGCACTGGGCAACTGGATGCCGACGCAGGCTGCACAGGCGCTGATGGCCTACGCCGAACTGCGTGGCGGCCCGCATTCGCGCCACCACTCGCAGGAAAAGATCCTGATCAACGGCAGCGAGCGTGGCGTGGTCACGTTCGCCGGCTGCTGCCAGCCGATTCCCGGCGACGAGATCATGGGCTACCACACCGCCGGCAAGGGCATCGTGGTGCACCGCATGGACTGCCCGAACCTGGCCGAGCTGCGCAAGTCGCCCGAGCGCTGGGTGCCGATCGGCTGGGACACCACCGTCTCCGGCGACTACGACACCTCGCTGGTGGTGGAAGTGGAGAACGGCACCGGCGTGCTGGCACAGCTGGCCGCCGCCATCGCCCAAAGCCACTCCAACATCGAGCGCGTGGACTACCTGGACCGCGACTTCAACGCCGCCGTGCTGGCGTTCAACATCCAGGTACGCGACCGCAACCACCTGGCTGAAGTGATGCGCCGCCTGCGGCGCCTGTCGGTGGTGCAGTCGGTACGCCGCCAGTAGGTCCTGCGCGCACCCGGTAGTGCCGGCCGCTGGCCGGCAACTTCGCGGTGCTTCCGACGTTCATGGGGTTGCCGGCCAGCGGCCGGCACTACCGAAGCGGCGCGGTAGACCCGCGCCATGCGTGGATGCAGCCCCAGCCGGTACAATCACCGCTCTGTTTTCCCCCAAGCACCGGAGCGACCCATGTCCCGCCAGATCATCAACACCGAAAAGGCCCCCGCCGCGATTGGCCCGTACTCGCAGGCCGTGCGCGCCGGCAACACCGTGTACTTCTCCGGCCAGATCCCGCTCGACCCGGCTACCGGCGACATCGTCGGCGCTGGTGACGTCGAAGCACAGGCCCGTCGCGCCTTCGACAACCTCAAGGCCGTGGCCGAAGCCGCTGGCGGCTCGCTGGACAAGGTCGTGCGTCTGGGCCTGTACCTGACCGACCTGGGCGAGTTCGCCAAGGTCAACGCGGTCATGCAGGACTATTTCCAGGCCCCGTACCCGGCCCGTTCCACCATCGAAGTCTCCGGCCTGCCGAAGGGCGCCAACTTCGAGGTCGACGCGGTGATGGTCATCGACTGACCGCCACGTGGCACGCAAGGCGGCGGTCACCCCGGTCCTGTCACCGTCCGGCGAAGCATCCCTGGCGATGCTTGCGGGCGTCGGCCCGGCCGTGGCCGCCAAACTGCAGGCGCGTGGCCTGGCCACCCTGCAGGATCTCTGGCTTCACCTGCCGCTGCGCTATGAAGACCGGACCCGGCTGACCCGCATCGAAGACCTGCGCAACGGCGTGCCGGCGCAGGTGGAAGGGCGGGTGGTCGCGGTCGAGCGCGGCATGCGTTACCGGCCGATGCTGAAGGTCGCGGTGGAGGACGAAGGGCAGGGCACCCTGGTGCTGCGCTTCTTCCATTTCCGCCAGCAGCAGGTCGGCCAGTTCGCAGTCGGCAACCGGCTGCGCTGCTTCGGCACCCCCAAGCCCGGCCACCTCGGCCTGGAAATCGTCCACCCCAGCTACCAGGTGCTGGGCCGCAATGACGATCCCGAACTCGGCGACCGCCTCGACCCGGTGTATCCCACCGTGGAAGGTGTCGGCCCGATGACCATGCGCAAGCTGATCGGCCAGGCCCTGGATCGCCTGCCCGAGGAAAGCACGCTGGAACTGCTGCCCAGCGGCTGGCTGGATGGCCTCGGCCTGCCGTCGCTGCGCAGTGCGTTGCTGACCGTACACCGGCCACCGCCGGATGCCGATCTGGCCGCGTTGGCCGCAGGCAACCATCCGGCGCAGCGTCGCCTGGCGATGGAGGAGCTGCTGGCCCACCACCTCAGCCTGCGTCGGCAGCGCATTGCCTTGCAGGCGCACCATGCGCCGCCGCTGGCCGGCCCCGGCAAGCTGGTCAAGGCGCTGCTGAAACAGCTGCCGTTCGCCCTGACCGGCGCACAGGCGCGCGTGTTCAAGCAGATCCGTGAAGACCTCGCGCGCCCCAGCCCGATGCTGCGGCTGGTGCAGGGTGACGTCGGCTCCGGCAAGACCGTGGTTGCCGCACTGGCGGCGATGCTGGCGGTGGAGCAGGGCAAGCAGGTCGCATTGGCCGCCCCCACCGAACTGCTGGCCGAGCAACATCTCAACAACCTGCGCGGCTGGCTGGAACCGCTCGGCGTGCGTATCGCCTGGCTGGCCGGCAAGGTCACCGGCAAGGCGCGCGCCAAGGTGATGGAGCAGGTCGCAAACGGCGAAGCGCAGGTGGTGGTCGGTACCCATGCACTGATGCAGGAGGCGGTGGTATTCCAGGATCTGGCCCTGGCCATCGTCGACGAACAGCACCGCTTCGGCGTGCACCAGCGCTTGGCCCTGCGCGACAAGGGCGCGGGCGCGCACAGCGTGCCGCACCAGCTGGTGATGACCGCCACGCCGATTCCGCGCACGCTGGCGATGTCCGAATACGCGGATCTGGATGTGTCGGCCATTGACGAACTGCCTCCCGGCCGCACACCGGTGCAGACCGTGGCACTCAACAACGATCGCCGTCCCGAACTGATCGAGCGCATCGCGCTGGCTTGCCAGGAAGGGCGGCAGGTGTACTGGGTGTGCACGCTCATCGAGGAAAGCGAAGAACTGGATGCCACCCCAGCGCAGGCCACCTACGAGTCGCTGCAGGCGCTGCTGCCGGGCGTGCGCGTCGGGCTGGTGCATGGCCGCCTGAAGGCCGCCGAGAAGCTGGCGACGATGGTGGCGTTCAAGGCCGGTGAGATCGATCTGCTGGTGGCGACCACCGTGATTGAAGTGGGCGTGGACGTACCGAACGCTTCGCTGATGGTGATCGAGAATGCCGAGCGCCTCGGCCTGGCCCAGCTGCACCAGTTGCGCGGCCGCGTCGGTCGTGGTTCGGCGGTATCGCGTTGCGTGCTGCTGTACCAGGCGCCGCTTTCGCAGATGGCGCGCGAGCGCCTGCAGACCATGCGCGAAACCAATGATGGGTTCGTCATCGCCGAGAAGGATCTGGAGCTGCGTGGCCCCGGTGAACTGCTCGGTACCCGCCAGACCGGCCTGGCCGGTTTCCGCATTGCCGATCTGGCCCGCGACGCCGGCCTGTTGCCCGGCGTGCACGATCTTGCCGAACGCCTGCTGGCCCAGCAACCCGCGCTGGCCGATCGCGTGGTGCAACGCTGGATCGGCACCGCCGTGCGTTACGCCTCGGCGTAAGTTGCGGGGTCAGAGCCCTTTGCACAGCAAAGGGCTCTGATTCCATCCCCGGGACGCTCATCCACGCATGGCGTGGATCTACTGCTCGCTGCGCGCGGGAGTCGAGCATGGCTCGACTCTACAGACAGCCTTTTCGATGAATCCGTGGATATGTCGACCAAGGTCGACACCTACCAGAGCAGAACGCCGTTCCGACAGACTGCAGAAATCTGTCGAAGGCGGGGTGGGTCCGGTTGCGGGGGCGTGAGCCGCATGGATGCGGCGACCGAGCTTACATGGACGTACTTGCAGCGTCCCCCGCAACCGGACCCACCCCGCCATCCCCCAGGAAACCAGCTTTTGCTGTTGCTCTGGCGTTTGCCGTTGATTCGGCGGGTGCAGGGCGCAGCCCTGCCGAACCCCAACCCCCCGTACTTGCAACGGTCATCATCCCGGTCCACACTTCGTTGCCGATCTGAAGACGGCAACGATGACCCACAAGATCCCCCTGTTGATCGACACCGACCCCGGTGTGGACGACGCCCTGGCCCTGCTGATGGCCTTTGCCGATGAACGGCATGACGTGGTCGCCCTGACCATCGCCGCCGGCAATGTCGGCCTGCAGTACACCGTCCGCAACGCCCTCAAGCTCTGCGACATCGTCGGCCGCGCCGACGTACCGGTGTTTGCCGGCAGCCCGGATCCCCTGCTGCATCCCTCCGTTGACGCCGCCCACGTGCATGGCCGTGACGGCTACGGCGACGTGGACCTGCCGCCGCCGAGCCGCCAGGCTGAAGCCGAGCACGCCGCACTGGCCATCCTGCGCCTGTCGCACGAGCACGCCGGTGAACTGATGCTGGTGATGCTTGGCCCGCTGACCAACCTGGCCCTGGCACTGAAGCTGGACCCGACCCTTCCCGAGCGCATCAAGCGCATCGTGGTGATGGGCGGTGCGGTCACCTGCCACGGCAACATCACCCCGGCGGCCGAATTCAACATCGCGTTCGATCCGGAAGCGGCGCACGTGGTGTTCACTTCGTTCAAGCACCTGCTGGTGTCGGACTGGGAGGCCACCGTCGCCCATGGCCTGCCGCTGCAGGATGCTGAAAAGTGGCTGCAGGCTGATTCCGATCGCGCCCGTTTCTACGAGCTGATCTCGCGCAAGACCCGTGGCCTGTCCGAGGACAGCAAGGGTGGCCGCTGGTATACCGCCGATGCGGTCGCCATGGCCTGGGCGCTGAACCCGGAAGGGCAGCTGCAGGTCGAATCGCGGCCGCTGAACGTGGAGCTGAACGGTACGTTCAGCCGCGGCGCCACCATCGTCGACTGGAACCGCCAGACCGGCCAGCCGGACAACTGCGATCTGCTGATGGCCTACGACCAGCAGCGTTTCGAGGCCCTGGTGCGCCAGGCCCTGGGCGCGGACTGAAGTCTGTTGACCCGCACCGGTTGCCCCGAGCGGCAACCGGTGCTTATAATGCCGCTCTTGACCACCAGCCCATTTACGGTGTGAGCCCATGAAGGCCGATATCCATCCGAACTACCGCGACGTCGTCTTCCATGACGTCACCTCCGATTTCAAGATCCTGACCCGCTCGACCATGGCGACGAAGGAAACCATCCAGTGGGAAGACGGCAACGAATACCCGCTGGTCAAGGTTGAAATTTCCTCTGCTTCGCACCCGTTCTACACGGGCAAGCACAAGGTCATCGACACCTCGGGCCGTATCGACAAGTTCCAGAAGCGCTACGCGCGCTGATCTGTCGATCCAGCTTCGAACCGACGGCCGCGCTCTGCGCGGCCGTTTGTTTTTCCCCAACGCCTACCCAACGGGCGTTTGGATGGACGGAACACTGCGTTCGGATGACAACGCTTTTGCCGATCCGGGCCGCTCAACGGCCGGCGTCTGGCCGCCTGTCGTATACGACTTCTGTCTAGCGCCGGGCAAATGCTGCTGTGCGATAATGGCGTGATCCCCGGCACAGGCCGAGGACGTCATTCACGTGCCTGACCAATGCGCTTGGGCAGGCGCCTTCCCATGAAGGAGCGCACACAGTGTCCGATCTTGATCAGGTCACGCTCAACGCCGGCGATAAGTCGGTCGTTCTGCCCGTCATCAAACCCACCCTTGGCAACGACTGCGTCGACATCGCGAAGCTGACCAAGGAAACGGGGTATTTCACCTACGATTCCGGCTTCACCGCGACGGCCAGCTGCAAGTCCGCCATCACCTACATCGACGGCGACAAGGGCGTGCTGCTGTACCGCGGCTACCCGATCGAACAGCTGTCGGAAAAGTCGAGCTACGTCGAAGTGGCCTACCTGCTGATCAACGGCGAGCGCCCGAGCGCCGAGCAGCTGAAGGCCTTCACCGACGAGCTGGCGGCTGAAGCCAACGTCGATGAGTCGATCAACACCCTGATCGGCAGCTTCGCCAAGGATGCACATCCGATGGCCATCCTGACCGCCGCCATCGCGCAGCTGTCGGGCATCTACCACGCCTCGCTGGACCTGTCCGACGCCGAACAGCGCCGCCAGGCCGCTGTGCGCCTGATCGCCAAGGTGCCGACCCTGTCGGCGCTGATCTACCGCCACGGCAAGGGCCTGCCGGCCAACAAGCCGGACACCTCGCTGGACTACGTCAGCCGCTTCCTGAAGCAGACCTTCGAGTCGGCTGATGGCCAGTACGATCTGAACCCGGACGTGGTCAAGGCGCTGGACCTGCTGTTCATCCTGCACGCCGACCACGAGCAGAACGCCTCGACCTCGACCGTGCGCCTGGTCGGCTCGACCGGTGCCAACCCGTACGCGTCGGTCGCCGCTGGCGTCACCGCGCTGTGGGGTCCGGCCCACGGCGGTGCCAACGAAGCCGTGCTGAAGATGCTGGAAGAGATCGGCAGCGCTGACAACGTCGAGTCCGCCGTGGTCAAGGCCAAGGACAAGACCTCCGGCTTCCGCCTGATGGGCTTCGGCCACCGCGTCTACAAGAACTTCGACCCGCGCGCCAAGGTCATCGGTGAGATGACCAGCAAGGTGCTCAAGCAGCTGGGCGTGCAGGATCCGCTGCTGGACGTGGCCGTGAAGCTGGAACAGGCCGCGCTGCAGGACGAGTACTTCGTCGCCCGCAAGCTGTACCCGAACGTCGATTTCTACAGCGGCATCATCTACAAGGCGCTGCAGATCCCGACCGAAATGTTCACCGTCATGTTCGCCCTGGGCCGTACCTCCGGCTGGGTCTCGCATTGGCTGGAACAGCAGGTTGACCCGGAAATGAAGATCGGCCGTCCGCGCCAGGTCTACACCGGCAGCGACGTGCGCGACTACCAGGGCTAATCGCCCGCGTAGGTTGTGCCGAGAACGCCCCGCATCCGCGGGGCGTTTTTTTTTGGAGCGGACCTCGTAGGTGCGGACCGTTGGTCCGCACGATTTCGGCGCCCGTGAAAAATCATCCACGCATGGCGTGGATCTACTTTGTCCTCGCCCTTGGCTGGCACGCTTCCCCATCCACGCATGGCGTGGATCTACCACCGCATCCGCCTTCGGTAGGTGCCAACCTTGGTTGGCACGCTCTTCACCGCGCCAAGACCGCGTGATTCAAGGGTCTCGCCAGCTTCACAAGCGCTCGCGCAGCCTCAGGACGCCAGCTGCATCCGCAGCATCTGATCCGGAGCGTCCGTCCCATGAGTACCCGATTCGACCCACCCGAGCGCGGCCCGCTCGGCCCTGACGTCGCCACTGTCGTCGCCGCCCCCATCGTCGCCCCTCCAGGCGAAAGCGCCGTGTCCTGGGGCGCGATCTTCGCCGGCGCCGCCGCTGCCGCTGCACTCTCCCTCATCCTGCTGATTCTCGGCGTGGGCCTGGGGCTGTCCTCGGTGTCGCCGTGGTCGTTCGAAGGCGTCAGCAAGGAAACCTTCGGTTGGTCCAGCATCATCTGGCTCACCTTCACCGCGCTGGCGGCTTCGGGTCTGGGTGGCTATCTGGCAGGACGCCTGCGTACCAAGTGGACGCAGATTCACGGCGACGAAACCTACTTCCGCGATACCGCACATGGCTTCGTGTCGTGGGCGGTGGCCACGCTGCTCACCGCCGGTCTGCTCACCTCGGCCATCGGCGGCGTACTCGGCACGGGTGCGAAAGTGGCCGGCGCCACTGCAGGCGCCGCTGCCTCCACCGCCGGCGTTGCCGCAGCGGGCGCCGGTAGCGCCGCCGCGGCTGCGCCGGAAGGCGACCTCAACTACTGGGTGGACTCGCTGTTCCGCAGCGCCACCAGCACAGGGCCGTCTGATCCTGCAGCGCCGCCTCCGCCGGGTGCGCCGATGGATCCGAATGCGGCACCGCCGCCGCCGGCCGCAAGCGACGGCCCGCGCGACGCGCGCATGGCCGCACCTCCGCGTCCGACGCCAGGCAATGGCCCGATGGGTGATCGCCGCGAAGTGCGTGCCGAGGTGAACCGCATCATCGTCAACAGTCTGCAGGGAGATGGCCTGGATCCGGCCGACACCCAGTACCTGTCCCAGCTGATCGCGCGCGAGACCGGCATGAGTCAGGCCGAAGCGCAGGCGCGCGTGACCGATGTGCAGACACGCATGCGTGCTGCGCTGGAGAAGGCCAAGAACGCCGCCAAGCAGGCCGCCGACGACGCCCGCAAGGCAGCAGCGTATGCCGCGCTGTGGCTGTTCATCACGCTGCTGATCGGCGCGTTCTTCGCCAGCCTCAGCGCCACCTGGGGCGGCCGCCGCCGCGATCTGTAACCCCGTTCCATGCAAGGAGACCTGCCATGAAAATGATTCTGCTCTGGTTGTTGGGCGTACCGATTCCGCTGCTGATCCTGTACGCGATCTTCTTCTGATCACGCGCCAACGCGAGGTCCACACATGCGTGGATGGGTCTTTGTAGAGTCGAGCCGTGCTCGACTCTACAAAACCTTGCTTCAGGATCTGAACGAATTCTGACACTGAGTGTCGCTTTCACATCTC
Organism: Stenotrophomonas sp. 86156_Sma; assembly: GCF_056481625.1. Classification (NCBI taxonomy): domain Bacteria; kingdom Pseudomonadati; phylum Pseudomonadota; class Gammaproteobacteria; order Lysobacterales; family Lysobacteraceae; genus Stenotrophomonas; species Stenotrophomonas sp. 86156_Sma. Next base: position 4,100,643 of record NZ_CM151157.1, on the reverse strand, counting down.
TCGGATCTATTGCATAGGCATCACATCCGGGGCGATAGAACCTGAGGACACTTACTCAGCCATGGAGACCACCATGAACCGACTGCTTGCCATTGCCCTCATCGCCACGCCGCTCACCCTGTTGAGCCCGCAGGGGTTCGCGCAGTACACCGGCCCAGGCGCAGGAACCGCTGTCAGCACCGTGGCCGATGCGCGCGCCCAGCGCGATGACCACCCGGTGGTGCTGCGTGGCACCCTGGTCGCCAAGCTTGGCCACGAGCGTTACCAGTTCCGCGACGCCAGTGGCCAGATCGAAGTGGAGATCGATGACGACGACCTGCCGCCGCAGGCCATTGGTGCGGACACCGTGGTGGAACTGCATGGCAAGGTCGATACGCATCGGTTCAAGCCGACCGACATCGATGTTGATCGCGTCACCGTGGTGCCTGCCGGTTGAAGCGAACGGCAGCCGAGCATGGGCTCGGCTCTACAGTAGAGCCACGCCATGCGTGGATCACGTGGAAATGACCGGAGAAGCTGTGTCTACAAAGGCGAAGCAATGAGATTCGTTGCATTTACCGAATGAGGGAAATTGCGTAAGCCTGGAACGTTGAACTAATTCAAAGATTCTTCTTAACGTTCAACGTTTTAGGAATGCTTGAATGGCCTGCAGGACAAGGGGTTCCTAACATTCTCTCCGTCGCCCGCAACCACCTCTGCGGGCGGCGCCTCCCTCCCTTTCTCCTTAGGGGAGGGGGGCTTTCTCATTCCCCCTTGTCCGAGAGAGACAACCCATGCACGCCATTCTCAAGAAGGCCGCGCTCGCTGCAGCGCTGGCCACGGCTTCGCTGTCCGCGCACGCCGTGGAAACCAAGATCTCCGTCTACGCCGACGTCGACCCGACCCTGGCCCTGCTGCGCGACGACGGCACGCCGCTGCCGGACACCGTGCAGATGACCCACGATCCTCTGCGAGGGCTGCTGCCGTCGACGCAGCAGGTGCGCATTCACTCCAACGATGACAAGGCAGACATCGACGTTCGTCTCCGCCACGATCCGTTGCTGATCAATGGCAGCACCCGCGTGCCGCTGGACGTCAGCCTGAACTCTGATGCGCTGAGCACCTCGGGCACCGAGTTCAAGGCGGCTGACCTGTTCAACGGTGCCAGCTCGACGCCGGGTGCTTCCATCGCCATGCCGCTTACCATCGCCCAGGCCGGTGCCGGCGGGCCGCTTACGGTCAAAGGTCGCTATGAAGGCGTGGTCTACATCGTCATGAACCAGAAGGCCACCACGCCGTAATCCCCGCGCCGGCCCGTACGTCGGGCCGGCTGCTTTTCCAGCGGTACCCCCATGACATCACACGCCCCCGCCATCACCCGGCTGGCGGTCGCGCTCGCCCTGGCGTTGTCCACTCCACTGGTGGCCGCACGCGGCGTCCCGCCCGGCTTCGAGGATCTGGTCGAAGGCCAGACCGAACAACTCGACATCCAGCTGTTCGGCCACTCGGCCGGGCTGTCGCCGGTGCGCGTGACCCTGGAGCACGTACTACTGGAAGATCCAGCAAGCGTGCTGCAGGCGCTCGACCTGCCCGCCGATGCGCAGGCCGCGCTGTTGCCCGCGTTGTCACAGCCCATGCCGCGCAACAGCCACCTGGCCTGCCGCTACGGTGGGGCCACCGCCGGCTGCGGTTATCTCGATCCACCGGACGACCCCGCCGCCGTGCGCGCGCTGTACGACGAAGGCGAGGGCGCGCTGCGCCTGTTCGTCGCCCGCCAGTGGATTCCCGGCAAGCCGGCTGCCGAGCGCTTCCACCGCGTCAGCGCCAACGCCGAGAACGCCTTCCTGCACCAGCAGGTGATCAATGTGAGTGGCAGCCGCGACTACCAGACGCTGTCCGCGCGTGGCACCGGCGTGCTGGGCCTGTTCGATCGCGGGCATGTCTCCGCCGAATGGAACTTCAACCAGCAGCGCTACCGCAGTCGTGGTAGTGACAGCACGTTCCAGTTCGACAACGTCTACTACCGCCACGACCTGGGGCAGGCGCACTACCTGCAGGCCGGGCGCATGGACCGCCGCAACCTGTCCAGCCCGCAGGGCGGCACCTTCAGTTTCAGCATGCTGCCGCTGGACCGCTTCCAGGGCCTGCGCGTCGGCACCACCCAGGCCTATGTGGATGCCGATGCCGCCGTGCAGGCCACGCCGCTGACCGTACTGCTGGCGCGCGACGCACGCGTGGATGCCTACGACGGCACGCGCCTGCTGCAGACCTTCTACCTGCAGGCCGGCATCAACCAGATCGACACCCGCAACTTCCCGTTCGGCAACTACAACGTCACCCTGCGCATCTACGAAGATGGCGTGCTGGTGCGCAGCGAAGACGCGCCGTTCGACAAGGGCGGCGACTGGACCAACAGCCAGTGGCAGTGGTTCGTGCAGGGCGGCAAGCGCAGCGAGCGCCGCAGTGATCGCTTCGATGGCGAACACGTGGCGGTGGCTGGCATGCGTGTGCCGCTGGGCCGCGGCGTGGCGGTGGTGGCCGGCGCTGCCGACCTCGGCGGCTTCCGCTATGGCGAGCTGCGCGTGGACCTGCGCCGCCTGTATGCCACTCAGGAACTACGCGCCAGCTTCGGCGGCATGCGCGGCAACGATGGCAGCACCGGCCAGCAGCACCAGCTGTCGTACCGCCGCACCGCGTCCTGGAACATCTACCAGCAGCGCATGCGCGGCAAGGCCTGCCAGTTCGAGGCCGACGCGCGCGACCAGCTGGGCTGCACCAACTCGCTCAGCGCCTCGATGGCGCTGCCGCTGGCCGGTGGCAGCGCCTATGTGGGCTACACGCGGCGCCAGACCTGGCGCGCGGGGCGTGTCCTGCCGGGTGCGGAGGGCGACCCTCTGGCTGGGCTGGACCCGCTGCTGCCACCGCCACCGCCGTGGCAACCGCGCCGCGAGCCGCAGCTCAGCCGCACCTGGCAGGCCAGCTACAGCCGCAGCCATCGCTGGCAGGATTTCAGTGTCTCCACCCGCGTGGGTGTGTGGCAGCAGCGTTCCAGCGACAGCCTGCGCGGCAGTGACCAGCGCGACCGCGGCATCTACTTCAACCTGAGTCTGACCCGCCTGCTGCGTGGCACCGCCGGCAGCGGCCAGCGCCGTTACAGCGTGGACGTGCGCCAGCCGCAGCATCAGCGCCCGGACATCAACTACAGCGTTGGCCACAGCCTGCGCCAGGACGTCGATGCACAGTACCGCGAGCTGTCAGCCGAACTGCGCGCCAACAACAGCGACCGCTACAGCGCCACGCTCAGTGGCCAGCTGCAGAACAGCCTGGGCCAGAGCGGCGCCACGCTGGCGCACTACCAGCAGCGCGGCCGCAGCGAGACCGCCTACAGCGGCATGCATAGCTCCGGTTTTGCACTGGGCAAGCGCGGTTTCTACTGGAGCGGCAGCAGCGGTGCCGACGCCGGCCTCGCCGTGCAGGTGGCCGACACCGACGATGTCGACCTGCGTGGCGTGGCGGCCGAACTGCAGGTGGGCGGCCTGCGCCGTCAACGCCTGCAGATCGGTGAGCGCCGGTTGCTGCCGTTGTCGTCGTACCAGTCGCACCGTGCCGAAGTGCAGGACGCCAGCACGCTGGACAGCATCGCCGCCATCCGCGTGACCGGCGTGGGTGGCGCACGACCGATGTTCCTCAGCCCCGGGCGGCTGATGCGCATGCCGGTGCCGATCGAGGTGACCTACACCTTCATCGGCAACGCCAAGGATCTTGCCGGAGCGCCGCTGGGCGGCGCCCGCATCCTCAACGCGCCGGTGCCCGGCACCAGCGCCAACGGCGGCTTCGTTGCCGACTTCCCGCGTCGCGAGACAACGCTGTACCTGCTGCAGGACGACCGCCTGCTGCACTGCCCGCTGCAGGTGCGCGAGCGCCGCCAGGTGGTGCTGCTGGTCGGCGCCGTGCACTGCGAGCCGCTGGCCGTGGCCCAGCTGCCGGCGGAGATCCGCCAGCAGGCCCGCGTGACCCGCCTGCTGCAGGAACGCGCGCTGATTGCCGCCACGCCCCAGACCGCTGCTGCAGGAGGAACGCCATGAACCGGCGTGTGTTGTTGGTGTTGATGCTGGTGTGTGCGCTGGTGGTGCTGGCGCCGAGGGCGTGGGCGCAGTGGCCGCCGGAAACGCATCCGGCGAATCAGAACCGGGACATCGTGATGTCGTGGGATCGCTCGGCGGTGCCGGGTGATGTGGAGCTGTGGGCGCCGCGGACGGTGTTGGGGTTTAGCCACGACCTGGCGATGAAATATGGGCAGATCCATGTGGTTTGTGGGTCTGCTTCTGATAGTGAGTTTGGGCGGTGCCCGACGGAAAGTGAGCCGAGCATATCAGTGGGAGCAACAGAGATTGCGTTGCGTCTCGTTGATGCTAGGACTGGTCTGCGTGCGGAGATTCGTGCAGTAGGAAGCCTGCAGCGGGCTATGTCGGGCTACCGCTGCAGTAGCGATTACTGGGACGCTGAGCGGCGCATTCTGAATGAAGCACACTGGTACAAGTGTGGTGTGGGGAGCGGGGCGGATGAGCCGCTTGGAACCGGCGTCGAGCTGATCCTGCCTCAGCGCGAGATCTCACGGCTCGTCGCCGGCCACTGGAAGGCGACGATGCGCCTGAATATCAAGGCCGACCCAGCCGCCGCGCCGGTCGCCACGGCCACCTTCAATTTCGACTTCACCGTCACCGACTACGACGCCATCTCGATCTACTTCCCGGCCTTCGATGGTGTCGCCCCCCTGGTCAACATGGATCTGCGCTACGACCCCATCCGCAAGGTCGTCGCCGGGCGCAAGGAAGTGGACATGTGCCTGTACGACGGCGTGGGCTCGCAGAGCGAATTCCTCGGCGTCACCGTGCGTGATAGCGGGCCTCGGCCACCGCCCGGGCGGGACTTCGCGGTCTGGCATCAGGACGGCGGCAGCGACGACACCCAGCGTCTCGACTACCAGGTCGGCCTGAACTACGGCGGCAACCTGCTGGCGATGAAGCACGGCGAAGAACAGCTGCTGCGCGGCATCGACAGCGCACAGCTGCGCATGGTGCTGCTGCCGGGCATCAGCCAACCCGTGTACTGCGTGCCCACGCCGCTGACGCTGGAAACACCGCCCACGCCCATCGCCAGCAAACGCCCCGGTCTCTACGACGGCGAGCTGACGGTGGAGCTGCGCGTGCCGACCGTCAAACCCTGATCCCCACGGAGGCTCATCATGAAGAAGCTGCTGTTCTGCCTGTTGCCGTTGAGTGCACTGCTGGCCCCGCCGGCACAGGCCAATCTGTCCATTCATCCAATGCGCGCAGCGGTGGATGCAAAGCACGGCACGAAGATCCGCGTGTACTCGCAATCCACCCAGCCGCAGTACGTGCAGGCACGCCTGCTGCGCATCAGCAACCCGGCACAGGTGGGTGAGGAAGAGATCGAAGTGGAAGCCGCCGATGCGGCGATTGCCATCACCCCCGGCAAGTTCGCACTCAGCGGTGGTGGCAATCGTCTGATCCGGGTGATTCCGCTGCAGACGGTCGAAAAGGAGGCGGCCTATCGCATCTACTTCGAGGGCGTGAATGGCCCCGACGGCACCATTCTGGAAGGCGACGAGCAGGCGGCGCAGGCCAACGTCGGCGTCAGCCTGGTCTGGGGGGCGCTGGTGAACGTCGTGCCTGCCAAGGGCAGCGTGGATCTGCAACTGCAGGGCAACACCCTGCGCAACACCGGCACGCTGCGTGTGGGCATCACCGGTGCTGCCGAGTGCAGCGCCGGTGGCGTGTGCACGCCGCTTGAGCTGTCCAGAAGTCTCTACCCCGACGCTGCGCTGACCTTGCCGTTCCAGCTCCAGCCGGGCAGCACCCTGCAGTTGCAGTACCGACTGTCCAACGACGGATATCGCGATCACGTAACGACCCTGGCGCCGAGCGCCTGACCTTCTATCGCCCCGCGCAAGCGCGGGCTTCATTTCCCTTTGGTGTTAAGGAGAACAAGCATGAATCGAATCTATCGACGTATCTGGAGCGTGGCCAAGCAGTGCTGGGTGGTGGGCAGCGAGTTGAGCAGTCCACGCGGGAAATCCTCCCGGACCAAGCCGCGGTTGCTGGTACTGGCGGCTGTTGCATCGGTCGGGATGTCTGCATCAGCCCAAGAGCGCCCGAAGGATGAGTATGAGAACGGAGAGGCTCAGGAAGAGGTGACCAGGTTCCTGGCCAGCTCTCCCATGATCTCTTCGCTGTTCGCTGCGCAACCGCGCAAGATCGTGGTGCAAGGCGCCATCGTCAATGATGCCTACTACAAAGACTCAACCCTCAACGGTGACATGCAGATGATTCTGGGCTCGAGATCCAGCATCAGCGGTTGGGGTTCGGTGGCCGTCGGCACCGCGTCGGCGCTGTCAGGGAAGGGGAGCGTACTCCTCGGAAATGAGGCGATTGCAAAGGGTGACAGGAACGTGGTGGTTGGGTACAAGTCGGAAGCCACAAGCGGCTACTCGACGGTGCTGGGTGCGAGTTCGGTTGCGTCGGGCGTCGGCACCACTGCTATCGGTCACGATGCTCGCGCCTACGCTCAGAACTCCATAGCAGTAGGTAGTGGCGCCCGCACAGTTGAAAGCACGGCGGGTGTGTCCCGCATCGCGATCGGAGGGAATGCATTTGCGGGAACCGCTGGCTACTCGGGAGCAATCGCCTTGGGCGGAAACTCGCGTGCAGAGTTCAGCGGCGTTGCGCTCGGTCATCATGCGAAGGCACTGGCTGATGGATCGGCCGCCATCGGCGCCAACTCTGAAGCGACCGAGGCGAACTCGGTCTCCGTTGGCAACGCGTCGACCAAGCGACGAATCGTCAACGTGGCTGATGCGCGCTTGAGTGCGACAAGCACGGATGCCGTTACCGGCAAGCAGCTGTTTGCAACCCAAACCCTTGCGCAATCGGTCAACAATCGGGTGGATGCGACAGCACTGGCGCTTGGCAAGGGGGCATTGGCAGAGTCGAATACCACCTATGGCGCAAGCACGGCAGTCGGCAACAACGCCAAAGGCTACAACGGCGCGAGCGTTGCGCTAGGCGATGACGCGCGCGCCGGCGTCGATGTGGCGGGAAACAAGGTCAATGGCAGGGCGGGCGGCGTCTCGGTGGGGTCCGGTACCCGGAGTGCGCACGGTGCCGTGGCCATGGGTCACAAGGCCGTTGCGGGTGGCAATTTCTCTGTTGCGATCGGTTCGGATGCCGTCGCCAATGAAGAGCTGAGTACCGCTTTCGGGAAAGCCAGTATCGCCGGGGCCCAGCAGACGACGGCCCTGGGGCGAGGAACGCAGGCAACGGCGAAGTTCGCCACCGCAGTGGGCAATCTTGCGAGGGCAACGGGCGTCAGTTCACTGGCCCTTGGAAACGGTGCACATGCAGGGCACGAGAACGCAGTTGCGCTGGGGGCTGGTTCGGTCACCGCCTCGGCCAATTCCGTGTCCGTGGGCAACGCAAAGTCCACGCGGAGGATCCAGTACGTCGCCGATGGTGTGGTGGGTGCCGGCAGCACCGATGCCATTACCGGCAATCAGTTGTTCCAGACCAATACCCGGCTCTCGGCCGTGGAGAAGACCGCCGGCGATGTCACGGGTGAGCTGGTCGCGGTAAAGTCAATTGCGCAGGCCGCGACGAATCGTATCGACGCGGCCACCTTGGCCTTGGGCAAGGGCGCCAGCGCGGAGAACGGCAGCTTCGGTATCAGCACTGCACTCGGCAACAACGCCAAAGCGTACAACGGCCGCAGCGTAGCGCTGGGCGATGACGCACGCGCTGGTGTGGATGCGGATGGTAACAAGGTGGCGAACCAGAATGCGGGTGTCTCGGTTGGCGCCGGAACCCGTAGCGCCAACGGTGCCGTAGCAACCGGCTTCCGTGCAAATGCAAGCGGCAACTTCTCTATTGCTGTGGGCGGCGACGCCAAGGCCGAGGCAGAGCATGGCACTGCGGTTGGCTATCTGAGCAAAGCCAGCGCCAGCCAGGCAACGGCACTGGGGCGGGGTAGCGAGGCGACGGCAAAGTTCGCCAGTGCGCTGGGCAATCTGGCCAAGGCTACGAACACCAGCTCTGTGGCGCTGGGTGACCGCGCTCAGGCCTCGCATGAGAATGCCGTTGCCTTGGGTGCAGGTGCAGTGACGGCCTCGGCCAATTCGGTATCGGTGGGCAGCACCAGCAGGAAGCGGAAGATCCAGTACATTGCCGATGGTGCGGTGGGCGCCGGCAGCACCGATGCCATCACCGGCAACCAGCTTCATGCCACCAACCAGGCCGTGACCAAGGCCCAGACAGCAGCTGACGGCGCGACGACCACCGCCAATGCCGCAAAGGTGGAATCGGGCAAGGCACTGGCCGAGACGGTGGTGCTGGGTGGCCTGGTGAACCAGACCGCTGCCAATGGCAGTGTTCGTCTGGGTCAGAAGAACAGTGGCACGCAGCTGGATGTGCGCAACAGCGCCAATGCAAATCGCAGGATCGTGGGCGTCGCCGACGGGGCCATCAGCGCGACCAGTAACGAGGCCGTGACCGGCAAGCAGCTCCATGAAACCAACGCGAACGTGACTGCGGCACAGACGGCAGCCGCCGCGGCGAAGGTCAGCGCGGACACAGCACTGGCTGATACTGGAGTGCTGAAGGGTCTTGTCGGTCAAGTCACTGCCAACGGCAACGTTCGTGTTGGCGAGAAGAACAGCGGCACCGTGCTCGATGTACGCAACAGCGCGAATGCGAATCGGAAGCTGACCGGCGTAGCCGATGGTGCGGTCAGCGCCAGCAGCTATGAGGCCGTCAACGGCAGGCAGCTCAACGCGACCAATGACAAGGTGGCGACGGTGGAGGGCATTGCCAAGTCTGCGGGCACGGAAGCTGCCGTGGCAAAGGGAGATGCAGCCAAGGCGATGGCTGAGACAGTGGCGCTGGGTGGGTTGGTGGCGGAGGTATCCGCGACTGGCAATGTGCGCTTGGGTGAGAAGAACAGTGGTACGACGTTGGATGTGCGTAACAGTACCAATGCTAATCGGAAGATCAGTGGTGTGGCGGATGGGGTATTGAGCGCCAGCAGTGCCGAAGCTGTGTCTGGTAGGCAGCTGTATTCAACCAATTCACGCGTCTCAGGCCTGGAGGGTGTCGCGCAGTTTGTGAGTATCGGGTCAGCCCCCTTCAGTGAGCGCGCAGAAGCCGGTATGGCAGGTGTCGCGGTCGGAAATTCTGCCAAGACGGGACTGGATGGAGGAACCGCGGTAGGCACGTTTGCGGAGGCGATGGGGAAGAACTCCACCTCAGTTGGTCGTGGAGCAGCCGTCTCTGTGGATTCCGAGAGTGGATTCGCAATGGGAGCAGGTTCACAGGTCGGCGGAGACGCTGGCGGTGCGCGTGGAGGTGTGGCGATTGGTGCTAGCGCAAGAGTTGAAGGCGGAGCTCACGGATCGCTGGCACTAGGAAATGGTTCCCAAGCAGATGAAGTTGGAGTTGCGTCATTTGGTGGTGTTGGCATTCAGCGCCGCCTTGTAAACATCGCGCGCGGTACAGCTGATCACAACGCCACCACAGTCGCTCAGCTCAGTGATTCCCTAGCCACCCTCGGCGGCGGCGCAGGCATGGATGCCAGCGGCAACATCATCGCCCCGACCTACACGGTGCAGGGAGGAACGCAGAGCACCGTCGAGGATGCGCTGACGGCACTCGATGGCGCGGTCGTCACCGCAGGCCGTCGCGCGGACAAGGTGGAAGGCCAGCTTAGCTCGATCTTCCAGGATTCGCCTTCGGCCCGCGCCGACGGCATGAACCAGATCGCGCTGAATGGCGTGAACGGCATGGTGCTGACCAATCTTGCCGATGGCCGAGTGGTACCAGGAAGCCGCGATGCCGTAACAGGCAACCAGCTGTACGCCGCAGAGCAGAAGATCTCGCAGAATCGGAATGATCTGGACGCGATGCGCAAGGAGCGGGAGATGGGGCAGCAGGCAATGCGAGGAATGGATGCAAACGGACCGATCGACTTCGGTGGTGCGCGTTTGACTGGCATCGCCGAGGCGAAGCTTTCGGCTGATAGCTCGGACGTTGTGCGCGGCAGTCAGCTCTTCTCGACGAACACTCGACTGAACGTGGTCGAACGCAAAGCTGAGTACTTTGATTTTGGGTCAAGTGTTCCGGATCTGGAGTGGAGGGCTCCACGTGCCGGACGTGCCGGGGTCGCGATTGGCGAGGGGGCAGTGGCATCACTATTGAAGGATGGCGCTGTCGCAGTGGGCTTCTACGCAACCGCGCACGGTGAGAACTCTGTGGCTCTTGGTCGCGCGGCTTGGGTTCAGCCCGGCGCAGACCATGGATTTGCACTCGGCACACGATCCATAGTTGAGGAGCGTGGTGGCATTGCGCTTGGCGCGGGCAGCCTCGTGAAGAAGGGGGCATTGAACAGTGTTGCGGTCGGAAACAACTCTGTAGCTCATGAAAGCCAGACCGTGTCCTTTGGGGGCGGTTTACTGCAACGCCGCCTCGTAAACATCGCCAACGGCACCGCCAACCACAACGCCGCCACCGTCGGCCAGCTGCGTGGTGCACTCTCCGCCCTCGGTGGCGAGGTGGATGCCAACGGCAACATCGTCGCCCCGCGCTTCAACGTCCAGGGCCAGGCGCAGTCCACCTTGAATGGCGCACTTGAAGCACTGGATGGCGCGGTCGTCACCAACACCTCGCGCGTGGACAAGGTCGAAACCCAGCTCCGCTCCGTGTTCCAGGACACCCCCTCGGTCCGCGCCGATGGTGTCAACCAGCTCACCCTCGCCGGTGCCAACGGCATGGTCATTTCCAACGTGGCAAACGGCCTGATCGCGGCCGGCAGCCGTGACGCGGTCAACGGTGGCCAGCTGCATTCGATGCAGCAGCAGCTCAACGGCCGCATGGATGGGCTGGAGCAGCGCATCGACGACGCCCCGGCTCCGCGTGCACTGGCGTCGTCCTCGGTGCCGAAGCCGCAGGCCGAGGAAACTCCTGTGCTTCCGGAAGGCAAGGACTCCCAGCAGGTCGCTTCGGTAGGCGAGGGCGACAATCCCACACCACAGCCGAAGGCCAACAGGGACGACTCGCCGAAGCCGCAGGTCGACACCGCCGAGCTGGAGAAGATGCTGGCCCGCGCCAACGAGTACACCGATGGTGCGATCAGCAACTTCGAACGCCGCCTGGACAAGATGGACAAGCGCTTCAACCGCATGGCGGCGATGAGCAGCGCGCAGACGGCGATGGCGATGAACACCGCCGGCCTGGCCACCTACAACCGCCTTGGTGCGGGCGTGGGTTACAGCGAGGGTGAGTCGGCCATGGCGGTGGGTTACCAGCGCGTGCTCAACGAGAAGGGCTCGGCCACCTTCAGCCTCAATGGGGCGTTCACCAACAGCGGTGAGCGCAGCATGGGCGTCGGCGTAGGCATCGGCTGGTAAGCCATGGAGCCCCGGCGTGACGCGCGTACTCCACCCCGCCGCGCCGGGGTCCTCGCCCAGGAGATGGCGATGTACAGATGGGTAAAGGGAATCATCAGCTATCGCACGTTCTACATCTGGCGGGCGCGCTATCGCTACTACACACGGAACCTGGATCTGTGGACGCTGATGAGCGGGCTGTGCATCGCCGGTCTGTTGCTGGTGCTGTGGTACATGTGGCGGATGCTGAGCGTGCCGACGCCGCGCGTGCATCCGGAGACAGCGGCGCTGCGCATCGAGGGTGTCACCAGAGAGGCGATCCATCGCATCGTGCTGGTGCGCCACGCGGGCAGCACGCCGGGTGCTCCGTTCACTACGCCGGAGGAGGTGCGGGCGAGCACGCTGCGCACGATGCGGGTACGGCAGGTGATGGACAGCGAAGTGGTGTGGCGGCTGAAAGCCGACATGCTGGCGGACATCGCTGACTACATCACCGCCACAGGTGGGTGCTTTCCCTACGATTGTCGGCGGGTGCTGGATCGGTTGGACTACGTGCGCCAGGCCGGTGTGGAGAATGCGCAGATCAACGCGGCGCTGGCGACGATCCTGGAGGTGTCGTTGGACCAGATGCCGTCGTTGGAGGCAGACGAGCATGAGCGGGTGAAGAGTGGTTGGTCGGATGGGTTCAACGACATCTACTACCAGTCCTGGGTGTTGCGGGACCTGCAGGCCATGCACGCACAGATGATGCGGGAGTATCCGCAGCGTGCCCCCGCACCGTGGTTGCCGCGGCTGCTCAGCGACCCGCTGCGCGATACCCGTTTTGTCTGGTAGCGGGAGCAAGATGGGCATCATCTGCCAGAGCAGGTAACACCGCTTTTGTAGAGTCGAGCTTGCTCGACTGCTCTCCGCTCAGCCATCGAAATGCACGAAGCACAGTGCGGACCAGCGGTCCGCACCTACCAAACACGGGTGCAGCGCCCCTGTAGAGTCGAGCCATGCTCGACTGCTCTCCGCTCAGCCATCGAAATGCCCGAAGCACAGTGCGGACCAACGGTCCGCACCCACCCAAGGCAGGCACGGCTGCGCTCGCCGGCCATGGACCGGCGCTACCGTCACCCGCCGATGTACGCGGTGATCTCCGCTTCGGCCAGCACCTGCCGCAACTGTGCCACCGACGCGCGTCGCATCGGCTTCTCATCCACCGGTGACAGTGGTGCCTGGCGCAGGGCGTCGTAGGGCAGCACGGCCAGGTCGAAGGTCAGCTCTTCGGCACTGAACACCCACACCGGCACGTCGAGGCAGCGTTCGCGGTCCATGCGCAGGCGGCGGGTTCGCGATTCGGCGGGGATGCCGTGTTCGTCCAGGAAGCGGTGCACGGCTTCCGGGTCGTCACTGTGCAGGTGCAGCTGCACGGGGCTATTGGCGTCGGCGGTGCCGTCCAGTACCGGACCGGCCAGGCGCGGGGAGAAGCCGTGCAGGAACTCCAGGGCACGCATGGCGGCTTCGCGGCGGCGCTGCAGTTCGTTGCCGTGCTGGGGCCCGGAGAACAGCCGCTGGTACTCGCGCAGGGCGTCTTCGATCTCGGTATTGCGGGGCAGGGAGGCATCGTCGTGGATGCCGAGCCGGCTGGCGGCCTTCAACTTGGCCTGGTGGTAGTCGCGGATTCCGCCTTCGGCCATCAGGCGAGCGGCTTCGTGGGCGAGGCGGTGGCGCCGCTCGCGGGTCTGGCTGGCAGCATGCTGACGGGCGCGATGCATGCGATGACTCCCTGTTGCGACCTGGCTACAGACTAGCGCACGGATGTGACATCTGCGTGGGTATTTCGCGGAGGTGCCAACCCACGGTTGGCACCCCAACATCCTTCCTCAGAAGATATCGAACGCGGCGGCGTCGGCCTGCGGGGTATTGAGGTTCAGGTCGTAGTCGGTCAGGCGGTCCATGTCTTCCACCTTCACCCACTCGGTAGCACCGTTGAGGGTGGCCTGGACCATGCCGCTGGGCGGGTCGTTCTGCGCGATCGGGGTGTCCTTCAGCGCGGTGCGCATGTAGTCGATCCAGATCGGCAGGGCGGCCTTGCCACCGTATTCGCGGTAGCCCAGCGAACGGAAGTCGTCGCGGCCCACCCACACGGTGGTCACGTACGGGCCGCCGAAGCCGGAGAACCAGGCGTCGCGGTGGTCGTTGGTGGAGCCGGTCTTGCCGCCCACGTCCTCGCGGCCGAGCACCTTGGCCTGGGCACCGGTACCGCGCTGGACCACGTCACGCATCATCGACACCAGCTGGTACGCGGTGCGGGCGTCGATCGCGCGCGGGGCGGTGCGGGCATCGGGGTTGACCGGCGCGGCCGGGGTTTCGGTCTTGGCTTCGGCCTTGGCGGCAGCAGCCGGGTCCACCTTCGGGGCCGGGGCACCGAAGTTGAAGCCGTCCACCACCTGGTTGACCGGCTGGTCGCTGCTGCCGGCGCAGTCGCGGCAGGCCAGTGCCGGGTTTTCCTTGAACACCAGGTTGCCGTCGCGGTCGTTCACCTGGTCGATCAGCCAGGTGTCCACGCGCGAGCCGCCGTTGGCGAACACGGCGTAGCCGCGGGCCACCGACAACGGGGTCAGCGAGGCGGTACCCAGCGACATCGACAGGTTCGGCGGCAGTTCCGATTCGGCAAAGCCGAACTCGCTGATGTACTTGCGCGCGTAGTCCACGCCCATGCCATCGAGCAGGCGCACCGAGACCAGGTTGCGCGACTGCACCAGCGCTTCACGCAGGCGCATCGGGCCGCGGAAGCCGCCACCGTCGTTCTGCGGGGCCCAGGTCTTGCCGCGGCGGTCGCGGAACACGACCGGGGCGTCGAGCACGATCGAGGCCGGGTTGTAGCCCTTGTCGAAGGCGGCCGCGTAGACGAACGGCTTGAAGCTCGAACCCGGCTGGCGACGGGCCTGGGTAGCGCGGTTGAATTTGTTGCCGGAGAAGCTGAAGCCACCCACCAGCGCCTTCAACGCGCCGTTGTGGGCATCCAGCGAGACCAGTGCGGACTGGCCGCGCGGGATCTGGTCCAGCAGCCACTCACCTTCCTTGGCACCGGCGCGCACGCGCACGATGTCGCCGCGCTGCACCAGCTTGCCCGGGGTCTTGTTGGTCCACTTGGCGGCGCCGGCCGGCAGCACGATCTCGCTGCGGTTGGCCAGCACCACCGTTGCGCTGCCATCGGCACCGGTGCTGGCGACGATGGCCGGCAGCAGGCCGGCCTGGCCGTACATGCCACGCAGGTGCTCGGCCAGGGCAGCGGCGTCTTCGCCGGCACCCACCTGCACCTGCTTCTCCACGCCGTGCCAGCCGTGGCGGTGGTCGTACAGCAGCAGGCCGTCGCGCACCGACTGGTTGGCGGCGGTCTGCAGGGTGGCATCGATGGTGGTGGTGACGTGGTAACCCTTGTTGACCACATCGCCGCCGAAGCGGGCGATCATTTCCTGGCGCACCAGCTCGGCCACGTAAGGGGCATCGACCTGCACCGGCGGCTCATGCGCGGTGGCGTGCATCGGCACGGCCTTGGCCGCGTCGGCCTCGGCCTGGCTGACGAACTTCAGGTCGGCCATGCGCTGCAGCACATAGTTGTCGCGGCGCTGGCGGGCACGTTCCGGGTTGGAGATCGGGTTGCCCGAAGACGGGAACTTGGGGATGCCGGCTAGCGAGGCCATTTCATCCAGGTCCAGCTCGTTCAGCTTCTTGCCGTAGTAGAACTCGGCGGCGGCGGCCACGCCGTAGGCGCGGTTGCCGAAGAAACTCTTGTTCAGGTACAGCTCGAAGATCTCGTCCTTGCTCAGCTCGGACTCGATCTTCCGCGCCAGCAGGATCTCGGCCAGCTTGCGGGTGTAGCTGTACTCGGAGCTGAGGAAGAACTGGCGGGCCACCTGCTGGGTGATGGTCGAGCCACCCGGCACGCGCTTGTCGTTGGTGGTGGCCAGCAGCCACACCGCTCGGCCGATGCCCATGTAGTCCACACCGCCATGCTCGTAGAAGCGGGCATCCTCGGTGGCCAGGAACGCCTGCTTCAGGCGCTCGGGCACGTCCTTCATGGTGATGGGGGTACGGCGGGTCTCGCCGAACACCGCCATCAGTTTGCCGTCGGCGGCATAGACGTACATGGGCTCCTGCATTTCCACGTCGCGCAGGGTCTGCACGTCGGGAAGCTTGGAGGACACGGCGTAGTACAGACCGCCCACGGCGGCCGCGCCGATCAGCGCCAGGACCAGGACAATCAGGAAGATCCAGCGCAGCCAGCGGCGGAGTCGAGTCATCGGGTTCAGATTCCGATTGCGAATTTCGTGGTCGCAGAGTATAGATTACGCAAGGTGGCGGCTGGGGTCGGCACCGGGGAGCGCAAGGGGAACAGTCAGGGGCTGCATGGTGAATCCGTGAGGGACTTCACAGCAGGGCCGTTGCCATTTGCTAAGAATACGTTATTAATGCTCGGGCGCAGGTCTTGCGTCCAAGTGCCCGTCGGCAGGGGAGAAACCGTGGGGCTCATCCCAAAAAGTCAGTCGCCGCTTGTAGGCGTCGACATCAGTTCGACTGCGGTAAAGCTTTTGCAGCTGTCCCGCAGTGGCAATCGTTTTCGTGTGGAACATTACGCTGTGGAACCTCTTCCGCCGAATGCGGTGGTGGAGAAGAACATCGTGGAAGTGGAGGCCGTGGGTGAGGCCATCCGCCGTGCGATGAACCGCTCGGGGAGCAAGGCCAAGCTGGCCGCTGCCGCCGTCGCTGGGTCGGCGGTGATCACCAAGGTGATCCCGATGCCGGCCGAGCTCGACGAGAACGACATGGAAGCCCAGATCGAGCTGGAAGCGGTCAACTACATTCCGTACCCGATCGAGGAAGTGAACCTGGACTTCGAGGTGATCGGGGCGATCCCGAACAACCCGGAGATGGTCCAGGTGCTGCTGGCCGCGTCGCGTTCGGAGAACGTGGAACTGCGCCAGTCGGCGCTGGAGCTGGGTGGCCTGCAGGCCAAGGTGATGGACGTGGAGGCCTTCGCGGTCGAGAACGCCTATGCCCTGGTCGCCAGCGAGCTGCCGGTATCCATCGAGGGTGTGGTCGCGCTGGTCGACATCGGTGCCACCATGACCACCCTCAATGTCCTGCGCGGCGGCCGCAGCCTGTACAGCCGCGAACAGGTGTTCGGTGGCAAGCAGCTGACCGACGAGATCATGCGCCGCTACGGCCTGAGCTACGAGGAAGCCGGACTGGCCAAGCGCCAGGGCGGGCTGCCGGAAAGCTACGAGATGGAAGTGCTGGAGCCGTTCAAGGAAGCCACGGTCCAGCAGATCAGCCGCCTGCTGCAGTTCTTCTACGCAGGCAGCGAGTTCAACCGCGTTGATCACATCGTGCTGGCCGGTGGCTGCGCCGTGCTGGGCGGTCTGCCGGAAATGGTCGAGGAACAGCTGGGCGTGCCGACCGTGGTCGCCAACCCGCTGGCGCAGATGACCCTGGGCCCGAAGGTGAACGCGCATGCGCTGGCCCAGGATGCCCCCGCGCTGATGATCGCAACCGGTCTGGCGCTGAGGAGCTTCGACTGATGGCACGCATCAATCTATTGCCCTGGCGCGCCGAGCGGCGCAAGCAACGCCAGCGCGAGTTCTACGCAATGCTGGGCATGGCCGCGATCGGTGGCCTGCTGCTGTCGCTGGTGATCTGGTTCTACTACGACCGCCAGGTGAGCGGCCAGATGGACCGCAACGCCTATCTGGAAGCCGAGATCGAGAAGGTCAAGGAACAGAACAAGGAGATCGACCGCCTCGACGCGCAGAAGGAACGCCTGCTGGCCCGCAAGAAGGTGATCGAGGAACTGCAGGCCAAGCGCTCGCAGATGGTGCACCTGTTCGATGCGCTGGTGCGCACGATTCCCGATGGCCTGGTGCTGACCGCGCTGAAGCAGGAAGGCGACGTGCTGACCCTGGAAGGCCGTACCCAGTCCAATGCCCGTGTTTCGGCGTACATGCGCAACCTGGAGACCTCCGGTTGGATGACCAACCCGGAACTGTCGATCATCGAAGCGCGTGATCCCGAGAAGGACAAGGACGGCAAGGTGGGCCCGCTGGCCGACATCAAGGCGCTGCCCTATGTGTTCGTGGTCAAGGTGAAGCTGCCGGCACAGAGTGAGGAAGTGGCCGGTACGCCAGGCCTCAACGCCGATGGTTCGGTGGCAACGCCGGCTCCGCCCGCAGTGGCACCGCTTGCAGCCGGCCCGGATGCAGCGGCACCTGCTGCACCGGCCGCAGGCCAGCCCGCTGCTGCACCGGCTGCACCCGCACCCGCCGCCGCGCCGGTCAACGCACCTGCTGCCACCCCGGCCCCGGCTACGCCGAACCAGCCGGCAGCCCCGGCTGCAAAGCCTGCGCCGAAGCCCGAGGGCAGCCGCCTGGCGCAGCCGCCGCAGGCCTTCAACGCCCCGCTGCAGGGGGATCGCGCATGAGCCAGAAAATCGATCTGAAGAACCTGGATTTCAACGACATCGGCAACTGGCCGCAGAAGGCCAAGATCGTCTTCTGCTCGCTGTTGGCGCTGGTGATCATGTTCGTGGCGTGGATGCTGCTGATCAGTGGCAAGCGCGAGGAACTGGCCGGCCTGGAATCGAAGGAAGTCGAGTTGCGTTCGGAGTTCACCAAGCAGCAGGAGCGTGCGGTGAACCTGGCGCCGCTGAAGCAGCAGCTGGCACAGATGGAACAGGTGCTGCAGCAGATGCTGCGGCAGCTGCCCAGCAAGACCGAAATGCCGGACCTGATCATCGACATCTCGCAGACTGCGCTGTCCAGCGGCCTGACCAACGAGCTGTTCGAGCCGGAGCAGGAGCAGGTCAAGGAGTTCTACGCCGAGAAGCCGATCAAGCTGCGCATGGTGGGCAGTTACCACCAGTTCGGTGCCTTCGTCAGTGGCGTGGCGTCGCTGCCGCGCGTGGTCATCCTGACCATGCACGACATCAACCTCAAGCCCAAGGACAAGACCAGCGGCAACGCCCGCAGCGGTGCGCTGGAGCTGTCCGGCACGGTCAAGACCTATCGCTATCTGGATGAGACCGAAGTGCAGGCACAGCAGGCGGCTGACGCCGGCAAGGAGGAGAAGAAGTGATCCGTTCCCTCTTTGCGCGTTGTGGGATGGCTGCCGTCGTGCTGATGTTGGCCGCATGCGGCCGTGATGTGACCAGCACGCCGGGTGATGCGCCGAATCTTGAAAAGTGGGTGGAAGGCGAGCGTGCGCGACCGGCACAGCCGCTGGAGCCGCTGCCGGTGATGCAGCAGTTCGAAACCTTCGAATACTCCGCACAGGGTCTGCGCGATCCGTTCACCGATGCCTGGACCAATCCGCAGCAGGGGAATGGCGGATTGCGTCCGGATCCGAACCGGCGCAAGGAGCCGCTGGAAGGCTTCCCGCTGGACGCACTGGACATGGTCGGCACCATCGGCACCGGAGCCGCCACCGTGGCGCTGGTGATGGGGCCGGACAAGGTGACCTACCGGGTACGCCCGGGCGGCTACCTGGGGCAGAGCGACGGGCGGGTCACGGCGGTCTTCGAAGACCACGTGGAGCTGATCGAACTGGTGCCGGATGGCGCGGGTGGCTGGCTGGAACGGCCGGCAACGCTCTCGCTTGAAGATCAATGATCGTTTATTGGGGATAGCACGATGACCTTTCACCAAGCCAAGGGGCTGCGTCCCATCCGGCGCTTTACCTTGAACCGTGTCAGCGCGTTGGGAGTCGCGCTGATGCTGGCCTGCGCTCCGGCGCTGGCCGCCGCACCGGCGGAAAAGCCGGTGGGCGCCACCGTGGCACCGGCAGCAGCGCCGGCCGGCCTGTCGGTGGCCAAGATCGATTTCAAGCGCGGCGATGATGGCGCCGGGCGCCTGATCGTCCAGTTCGACGGCCAGGGCGCGGTTCCGGACCTGCGTACGCAGGGCAACAGCGTGGTGGTCGATGTCGGTAACGCCCGACTGCCAGCCAACCTGCAGAAGCCGATGAACGTCATCGACTTCGCCACGCCGGTGCAGCGCATCGACGCCAAGCCGTCCGGTGCCGGTACCCAGCTGGTGCTGAGCACCGGTGGCGCAGTGGAGTCGCTGGCCTACCAGAGTGGCAACGAGTACGTGGTGGAGATCAGCCCGCGGCAGGCGCCAGCCGCCGTCGGTGCCGTCACCGCCGGCAGCGTCACCCAGGCTGCCAAGGCTGTTGGTCAGCGCGGTTTCACCGGCAAGCCGGTGACCTTCAACTTCCAGGACGTGCCGGTGCGCACCGTGCTGCAGTTGATCGCCGAGGAATCCAATCTCAACGTGGTGGCTTCCGATTCGGTACAGGGCAATGTGACCCTGCGCCTGGTCAACGTGCCGTGGGACCAGGCTCTGGACATCGTGCTGCGTGCCAAGGGCCTGGACAAGCGTCGCGATGGCAGCGTGATCTGGGTCGCTCCGCAGGCTGAGCTGGCCAAGTTCGAGCAGGAGAAGGAAGACGCGCGCATCGCCATCGAGAACCGCGAAGACCTGGTCACCGATTACGTCCAGATCAACTACCACAGCGCCACGCAGATCTTCAAAGCGCTGACCGAGGCCAAGGGCATCGGTGGCGGCAGTGGTGGCGGCAATGGCGGTGGTGGCGGCTCGTCGCAGGAGGAGAGTGGCTTCCTGTCCGGGCGTGGCCGCATCGTCGCCGACGAGCGCACCAACACGCTGATGATCAGTGACATTCCGAAGAAGATCGCGCGCATGCGCGAGCTGATCAGTGTGATCGACCGCCCGGTCGACCAGGTGCTGATCGAAAGCCGCATCGTCATCGCGACCGACACCTTCGCCCGCGAGCTGGGTGCGAAGTTCGGCATCAGCGGCAGCCGCGACAACGTGTACTTCAGCGGCAGCCTCGCTGCCAACGAGGAAACCCGCAAGTCGCAGGTCGATACCGCACTGGCCAACGCCAAGGCGGTCCGTGAGTGGCAGGCCGGTGGCAGCGTCGGCCCGGCGCCGATTCCCAGCGGCCCGACCATCAAGCGTGGCCTGAACTGGAACCTGCCGGTGGCTACGGCCAGCAATCCGGGTTCGCTGGCGCTGTCGATCCTCAACGCAGGCTACCTGCTGGACGTGGAGCTGTCGGCCATGCAGGAAGAGTCGCGGGGTGAGGTGATCTCCAACCCGCGCGTGGTCACCACCAACCAGCGCGAGGCGATGATCAAGCAGGGCAAGGAAATCGGCTACGTCACCATCAGTGGCACCGGTGCTGCCGGTGGCGCCGGTTCCACCCCGAACGTGCAGTTCAAGGAAGTGGTGCTGGAACTGCGGGTGACCCCGACCATCACCAACGACAACCGCGTGTTCCTCAACATGCAGGTGAAGAAGGACGAAGTCGACCGCCTGATCGAACTGCAGGGCTACGGCACGGTACCGTCGATCAACCGCCGTGAGGTCAACACCGCGGTGCTGGTCGAGGATGGGCAGACCGTGGTCATCGGTGGTGTGTACGAGTTCACCGACCGCAGCAGCATCAGCAAGGTGCCGTTCCTGGGCGACGTGCCGTTCCTGGGCAACCTGTTCAAGAAGCGCGGCCGCAACAAGGACAAGGCCGAGCTGCTGGTGTTCGTGACCCCGAAGGTGCTGCGCGTGGCCAAGCAGAACTGAGCCCGCGCCTCCGCGAAACGCAGAAGGGCCGCCCTGCGCGGCCCTTCTGCGTTTCCGCCCGTAGATCCACGCCATGCGTGGATGGGTCGTTCAGCCGTTCTTGATGCCATTCGCAGGGCACCCTGCGATGATGTCGGGAACCCGTGCCGTTCCGCGCCGGTCAAAGGCCCCCATGAACCTGCCACCGCCGATGCCCGAAACCGTCTCGCCGCCGTCCGCGCCGGCCACCTCCCGCCTGCATGCCGCTTTCAGCCAGCTGCGCGACGCATTGTCGGCCGAGATCGTCGGCCAGGCCGCGCTGGTGGAACGCCTGCTGATCGCGCTGCTGGCCGATGGCCACCTGCTGGTGGAAGGCGCTCCGGGCCTGGCCAAGACCACGGCGATCCGCGCGCTGGCCTCGCGCCTGGAGGCCGACTTCGCCCGCGTGCAGTTCACCCCGGACCTGTTGCCGGCCGACCTGACCGGCACCGAGATCTGGCGCCCGCAGGAAGGCCGCTTCGAATTCGTACCCGGCCCGATCTTCCATCCGATCCTGCTGGCCGATGAAATCAACCGCGCGCCTGCCAAGGTGCAGTCGGCACTGCTGGAAGCGATGGGCGAGCGCCAGGTCACCGTGGGCCGCCACACCTACGCGCTGCCGCCGCTGTTCCTGGTGATGGCCACGCAGAACCCGATCGAGCAGGAAGGCACCTTCCCGCTGCCGGAAGCGCAGTTGGACCGTTTCCTGATGCATGTGCGCATCGGCTACCCGGACCAGGCCGCCGAATCGGAGATCCTGCGCCTGGCCCGCGAGCGCGCCCGTGGTGCGTTGGGCGAAGCCGCACAAGCGCCGGAAAAGCTGCCGATGCAGGATGTGTTCGATGCCCGCCGCGAAGTGCTGGACCTGCACATGGCGCCGGCGCTGGAACGCTACCTGATCGAGCTGGTGCTGGCCTCGCGTGATCCGTCGCGCTATGACGCAGGCCTTGGCCGCCGCATTGCCTGGGGCGCCAGCCCGCGCGGTTCCATCGCGCTGGAACGCTGTGCGCGCGCGC
Source organism: Stenotrophomonas sp. 86156_Sma (assembly GCF_056481625.1). Lineage (NCBI taxonomy): Bacteria > Pseudomonadati > Pseudomonadota > Gammaproteobacteria > Lysobacterales > Lysobacteraceae > Stenotrophomonas > Stenotrophomonas sp. 86156_Sma. The sequence goes on along the minus strand of NZ_CM151157.1, from coordinate 4,078,531 downwards.
GCGCCTGGCTGGCCGGCCGCGATTTCGTCACCCCCGATGACGTGCGTGCGGTTGCCGCCGACGTGCTGCGCCATCGCGTGCTGCCCAGCTATGAAGCCACCGCTGAAGGCTGGGATGGCGAACGCCTGGTGCAGGAGCTGCTGGCCCGGGTGCCGGCACCCTGAGCCTGCGCATGACCGATCCATCCCTGCACCACGCTTCCTCCGTCAGTGACGGTGACGGGCTGCGCCCGCAACTGTCCGAACTGGTGGCGCTGCGCCGCCTTGCACAGCGACCGCCGCCGCCACGCCGTGGCCGCGCCGGCAACGCCGGGCAGGCGCCGTCGCCGCTGCGCGGGCGTGGCATGGAATATGCCGAGTCACGCGAGTACGTGGCCGGTGATGATGCACGGCATATCGACTGGCGGGTGACCGCGCGTACCGGACGTGCTCATACCAAGCTGTTCCAGGCCGAACGCGAGCGGGTCAGCCTGATCGTGGCCGATACCTCGCCGGCCCTGTACTTCGGCACCCGCGTGCGCTTCAAATCGGTGCAGGCTGCACGCGCGGGCGCCGTCGCCGCGTGGTCGGCGCAGCGTCGGGGCGATCGCATCGGCGCCCTGCGTGGCAGCGACCGTGAACCACCGATTGCACCGGCAGGCGGCCCGCGCGGCGTATTGCGCGTGCTGGACGCGCTCACCCGCTGGTATGCGCAGCCCCCGGCCGACGACCTTGGCCTGGAACGTGCGCTGGACCATGCCGGTCGCGTCCTGCGCCCGGGTGCACGTGTGCTGGTGCTGGCCGATCCGCAGCAGGCCATCCGTATTCCGCCGGCGCGCTGGAGTGCGCTGGCCCAGCACCACGACCTCAGCCTGGTGCTGCTGGTGGATCCATTGGAACTGCAGCCTCCGTCAGCCGCGCTGCAGTTCCAGACCCTGCAGCAGCGCATCGGCCTCGACCTGCGCCGCAGCGAGGTCCAGGCCCATTGGCAGGCGCATTTCGTTGAACCGCTGCAGGACCTGCGGCGCCAGCTGGGAGCGCGCCGCGTCGATGTGCAGGTGCTGTCCACCGACGCGCCCAGTGATGCCTGGCTGGCGCCATCCCCGACCGAGGTGCCGGCATGAGCGCGAACCTGCCGCTGCGCGATGTGCAGGTGCCACCCGCTCCATCATGGTGGCCGCCGGCACCGGGCTATCTGATGATCGGCGGCGTGGTGCTGCTGTTGCTGGTGGTGGCGGCCTTCTTCTGGTGGCAACGTCGCCGTCGCCGCCAACGCTGGTTGCAGCTGTTCGATCAGGAGCTGGCATCCACCGCCGATGCTGCTGCGGAACTGGCGGCGATCGCAGGACTGCTGCGTCGCGCCGCACGCCAGGCGCAGCCCGGCAGTGAATCCCTGCGCGATGACGCCTGGTGGCAGCGCGTGGATCCGAAAGGCACGCTGCCCGCGGCACGTCGCAGTCTGCTGGCGGAAGGCGCCTATCGTCCACGGGTGGACGCCAACGATGTGGCGGCGCTGCGCAGCTGGGCGCGCGAGCGCTATCTGGCCATGCTGCTGGAGCGGCGCCGATGAATCTGCTGGCAAGTTACTGGCCATGGCCGGACCTGCAGCTGGCGTGGCCGTTGGCCCTGCTGGCGCTGCCGTTGCCGTTGCTGATGCGCTGGTGGAAGCGTCGTGCCGATCCCGGTGCTGCGCTGCGGGTGCCCTATGCGGCGACGGAACTGGAAGCGCTGGCCGGTGGCGGCCGCGTTGACGTGTCGTGGCTGCGCACGCTGCTGTTGTGGCTGGGTTGGTGCGCGCTGTGCGTAGCACTGGCTCGCCCGCAACAGCTGGGTGAAGCGATCACGCCTCCGCAGGAGGGCCGGCAGATGATGCTGGCGATGGACGTGTCCGGCAGCATGGGCGAGGGCGACATGGTGCTGGGCGGGCAGGCGGTGGATCGCCTCACTGCCGCGAAGGCGGTGCTGGCCGACTTCCTCGATCGCCGCGCCGGTGATCGCATCGGTCTGCTGATCTTCGGCGACCGCGCCTACACGTTGACGCCGCTTACGGCCGATCTGGCCAGCGTGCGCGACCAGCTGCGCGACAGCGTGGTCGGCCTGGCCGGGCGCGAGACCGCCATCGGTGATGCCATCGGCCTGGCGGTGAAGCGCCTGCGCAGCCAGCCCGAAGGCCAGCGCGTGCTGATTCTGCTGACCGACGGCGTCAGCAATGCCGGCGTGCTGGAACCGCTGCGTGCCGCCGAAGTCGCGCGTGCCGAAGGTGTGCGTATCCACACCGTCGCCTTTGGCGGTGATGGCAGCATGCGCCTGTTCGGTATTCCCATTTCCGCCGACCAGGATCCGGTCGACGAGGCTACCTTGAAGAAGATCGCGAGCATGACCGGCGGCCAGTTCTTCCGCGCCCGCGACACTGCACAGCTGGCCGGCATCTATGCCGAGCTGGACCGGCTGGAGCCGATCGCTGCGAAGGGGCCGAGCCTGCGTCCGCGCGAAGAGCGTTATGCCTGGCCGTTGGGCCTGGCGTTGCTGCTGGGCGCATTGGCCTGGCTGTGGCCGGAGCGCCGTCGATGATCGCGTTGGCTTCGAATCTTCCTGACTGGAACGCGCTGCACTTCCTGCGCCCGGAATGGCTGTGGGCGTTGCTGGCGCTGCCGCTGATCATCGTGGTGGCGTTGTATCGGCAGCGGCGCAGCGATGTGTGGCGAACAGCGGTGGATGCCCACCTGTTGCCGCATCTGCTGGCTGCGGGCACGCGCCGCCGTGCACGCCTGCCCTGGGCCGTGCTGCTGGGCTGGACCCTGGCAGCGCTGGCCATGGCCGGGCCGAGTTGGCGGCAGCAGGCACAACCGATGTTCCAGGCCAGCGCACCGCTGCTGGTCGTGCTGGATCTGTCCAGCCGGATCAATGCCACCGATCTGCCGCCGTCGCGCCTGCTGCAGGCTCGGGCGAAAGTGGGCGAGCTGCTGCGTGCCCGCCAGGGGGGCCAGGTGGGCCTGGTGGTCTATGCCGAGGATGCCTACACCGTGGCACCGCTGACCGACGACGGCAGCAACGTCGCGTTGTATCTGGACGCGCTGTCGCCGGATGTGATGCCGCGCGACGGACAACGCGCCGACCGTGGCATCGACTGGGCGACGCGGTTGATGCGCCAGATCGGGGCATTGCGGGGGCAGATCCTGCTGGTCAGCGATCAGGCGGATGATGAAGCGGCACTGGCCGCAGCGCAGGCGCGCAGCCTCGGCATGGAGGTGTCGGTACTGGGGCTGGGCACATCTGCCGGTGCGGCGTACCGGGATGGCACTGGGCAGATCCGTCAGGCCGCGCTGGATGAAGGCAGCCTGCGTGCGGTGGCGACCGCAGGCGGAGGCCGCTATGCCCGCATCGCCACCGATGACAGTGATCTGCGTGCGCTGGGCGTACTTGATGCACGCGAGGGTACTGCGGCGCAGCGGCCCGGCGAGGGCAAGCAATGGCGTGATGAAGGGTTCTGGCTGCTGCCACCGGTGATGCTGCTGGCGCTGCTCGCTTTCCGTCGCCGCGCGCTGCTGGCGGCGGTGCTGGCGGTGGGCCTGCTGCCATGGATGAGTGATGTGCAGGCGCAGGCGCCCGCGGTGCCTGCCGCACCGCCGGCGCAGGGCACGCTGTGGAAGCGCGCCGACCAGGTGCAGCACCAGCGTCTGGCCGAAGGTGCGCAGGCTTACCGCAACGGTGATTTCGCCAGTGCCCGCAAGCAGTTCGAGGGCATCGACAGCGATGCGGGCTGGTACAACCTGGCCAACACGCTGGCCCGCCAGGGCAACTACGACGAAGCCATTGCCGCCTACGACCGCGCGCTGGCACTGCATCCCGGCATGGCCGATGCGGTCGCCAACCGTGCCGTGGTCGATGCCGCGCGCAAGCGCAAGCAGTCGGGTGGCAAAGGCCAGGATCAGCAGAAGCCACCGCAGAACGGGCAGCAGAAGCAGCAGAACGATTCACAGGGCCAGCAGAATCCGCAGGGCCAGCAGCCGCAGCAGGGCCAGCAGAATCCCGGTCAGGGACAGCCGCAGTCGGGTCAGCAGGGCCAGCCCAATCCCGGTGACGACAAGAACCCGTCGAGCCCGCAGCCCGGCGAGCGCGGCCGCGATGGACAGCAGGCGCCGCCACAGGTGGAGGATGCCAAGGCGCAGGCCCAGGCTGATGAGCAGCAGCGCCAGCGCATGCAGCAGGCCATGCAGCACGCACGTGAGGGCAAAGGCGATCAGGATGGCAAGCCCGTGCCAGGCAGCGACGGCACCACCCCACGCCAACGCGAGGAGCAGCAGGCGGTGGAGGCGTGGATGCGGCGCGTGCCGGATGATCCGGGCGCATTGCTGCGGGCCAAGTTCCAGCTGGAAAACGAACGCAGGAAGAGGGAAGGGCGATGACGCGGGCGATCAACATGCACGGGCACTGGCCCCGACAGGTACTGGCGGCACTGCTGCTGTGGCTGCCGCTGCTGGCCTGGGCGCAGCCGCGTGCGTGGCTGGACCGCGACCGCATCGCGATGGGCGACACGGTCACGCTCAATGTCGAGAGCGACCAGGGCGCCCCTGACTTCACACCGTTGCGCACCGACTTCGACCTCAGCGGGCAGACCAGCAGCCGCCAGGTAGCGTGGAGCAACGGCAGCATGCAGCAGCGCAATCTGTATGGCGTGGCACTCACGCCACGGCGTAGCGGTGCACTGGTGGTGCCGGGCCTGCAGGTGGGCAGCGTACGTACCGCACCGTTGACCCTGCAGGTGGATGCCGCTGCCGTGGCCGGTCCCGAGAGCAATGCGGTGGCGTTCATCGAAACCGCTATCGATGACGAGACACCGTATGTGCAGCAGAGCGTAGGCGTGGTGGTGCGGTTGTATTTCGCTTCGCAGCTGGCCTCCGGCGAACTGGTGCTGGATACACCGGCCGGCGCGTCGTTGCAGCGGGTGGGCGATGACCGCACCGATGTGCGACAGGTCAACGGCCGTCGCTACAACGTGGTCGAGCGGCGCTTCCTGCTGATCCCCGAGCGCAGCGGTGCACTTCGGCTGGCCGGTGCGCGCTTCAGCGGGCGCAGTGCCGGTGGCTTCTTCGACGATTTCTTCGGCGGCGGCGACGGGCGCATGAATGCCACTGGCGCGGACCGCACGTTGCAGGTGCAGGCGCAACTGGCACAGGCGCCGCAGCCATGGCTGCCGCTGCAGGGCCTGCAGCTGCGCTACACCAGTGCACCGACCAGCGCCCGTACCGGCGAGGCGGCCAACGTGGTGGTGGAGGCGATTGCCGAAGGCGCCACCCGCGCGCAGTTCACCGATCTGCCGGTGCCCGACGTCGGCAACGCCGCGCAGGTGTTCGCCGAACCTGCGCAGTACGAAGAGACCTTCAATGGCAGTACGCCGCGGCTGAAGATCACCCGCCGCTATTCCATCGTGCCGCGCCAGCCGGGTTCGCTGGTGGTGCCGGGGCCGCGCCTGCCGTGGTGGGACGTGCGCAATGGCAAGGCACAGGAAGCGAAGCTGCCGGACCTGACGCTGGCCGTGGTGGCCGGTAACGGGGCTGGCAGTGCGTCACCTGCACCGCTGCCGCCGATCGACACCAATGCGGCGCTGCCGGATGGCGATGGCCAGGACAGCCGTATCGCGGCGACCGATCCGCGCGCCAGTGGTTTGTCCGAGCGTCCGTGGCCGTGGATGGGCGCCGCCATCGGCCTGGCGTTGCTGTGGCTGTTGACGCTGTTGTGGGGCTGGCAGCGAGGCCGTCGCCCGCGCGTGGCGGCACCCGTGGCGGCCAAGGGCGCTGTGCCGGCTGTGGCGACTGGACGTGCCGGCGTGGCCGAACTGCGCCGCGCGCTGGATGGTGAAGGGTTTGATCAGGTGGAAGCGCAGCTGTGTGCGATGGCCGGTGTCGAACGCATCGAGCAGGTCATCACGCGGCTCGATGACCCGGCCCAGCGCCAGGTGCTGCAGGAACTGCAGCAGGCCCGATGGGGCGGGCAGGGTGATCTTGCGCCGCTGCGCACGCGCCTGCGCGAGGTCTTCCGTGACGGACCGCACTGGTCGGCGGCAGCAAAGACCGCTGACACTGGCCTGGCGCCGCTGTATCCGCCGCGGCGAACCTGAACCGGCGCCGCTTGCGCGCTTTGTTAGAGTGCATTCATTTTTCGAGGAAACCCGCGCATGACAGCAGCTGCTGCCGACAAGAAGAAGTTGCCCCTGCATTGGAAGATGGGCATCGGCTTTGCGATCGGCCTGATCCTGGGACTGATCGTGCACGCCCTGGGCGGCAGCGTCGATGGTCTGCAGGCCGGTGCCAAGTGGGTAATGGACTACATCACCACCCCGGCTTCGGGCCTGTTCCTCAACCTGATCTTCATGCTGATCGTGCCGCTGATCTTCTCGGCGCTGATCATGGGTGTGTCGGAGATGGGCGACATCCGCGCCCTTGGCCGCATCGGCTGGAAGACCCTGGCCTATACCGTGCTGCTGTCCGGCATTGCCGTGGGCATCGGGCTGGTGCTGGTGAACCTGCTCAAGCCGGGTGTGGGCGTCGACCCGCAGGTCGCTGCGATGATGCTGTCGGAGAACGCCGAGCGCAGCAAGGAGATTGTCGCGGGCATCCACGGCACGCCGAAGGGCATGGACATGCTGCTGTCGATCGTGCCGAGCAACGTGCTGCAGGCCGCGTCTGACAACGGCGCGATCCTGTCGCTGATGTTCTTCGCGCTGATGTTCGGCATCGGCATGGTGCTGACCGACAACGAGAAGGTCGCGCCGCTGCGCCGCGCCATCGAAGGCGTGTTCGAAATTTCGATGACCCTGATCAACCTGGTCATCCGCCTGGCCCCGTATGCGGTGGCCTGCTTCATGTTCAACCTGGCCGCGCTGTTCGGCTTCGAGCTGATCATCCGCCTCGGTGCCTACGTGGGCGTGGTGGTGCTGGCACTCGGCCTGCACATGGTGGTGAGCTACGGTACGGCCGTATGGCTGTCCGGTCGTTCGCCGCTGTCGTTCTTCCGCGATACCCAGGAAGCGACGGTGATGGCGTTCTCCACCGCCTCCAGCAACGCCACCCTGCCGACCGCGCTGCGCGTGGCCGACCAGATGGGCCTGCCGCAGCGCGTGTCGCGCTTCGTGCTGACCGTGGGCGCCACCGCCAACCAGAACGGCACCGCGCTGTTCGAGGGCGTGACGGTGATCTTCCTGGCCCAGTTCTTCGGCGTGGACCTGAGCATCGGCCAGCAGATCATGGTGATGGCGGTCTGCATCCTCGGTGGCATCGGCACTGCCGGTGTGCCGTCGGGCTCGCTGCCGGTGGTCGCGATGATCTGCGCGATGGTCGGCGTGAACCCGCTGGGCATCGGCCTGATCCTGGGCGTGAACCACTTCCTGGACATGTGCCGCACCGCGCTGAACGTGACCGGCGACCTGGCCCTGACCACGCTGGTGGCCAAGGGCGAGTCCCACGACGGCCCGGCGCTGGGCCCGCAGCAGGACTGAGACCGGATTCCCGTCACCCGGACTCCGGGGCGGTAGTGCCGGCCGCTGGCCGGGTACGCGTCATCGCATGCGCGCTGCCGCTCCCACGTTTCGCGATGCGAATCGCGGGCCCCCCTTACCGGCCTCCACACCCCGGCGCCTATGGCGCAGCCCCCGGACTCCGGGGGCGGGTAGTGCCGGCCGCTGGCCGGGTACGCGTCATCGCATGCGCGCTGCCGCTCCCACGTTTCGCGATGCGAATCGTGGGCCCCCCTTACCGGCTTCCACACCCCCGCGCCTATGGCGCAGCCCCCGGACTCCGGGGGCGGTAGTGCCGGCCGCTGGCCGGCAACTTCATGATCTTCATTGGATTCTGCGCAACTGCCGGCCAGCGGCCGGCACGACCGGGCAAGGTGAACCGACCCCCCGCCCGGCGACTATGGGACAATAGGCCGCCCGCACGTCCGCGGCCGCCTCCCGATTCCGACAGAACCATGACGCAGCCTACCCGTCGCCAGTTGGCCAACGCCATCCGCTTCCTTGCCGCCGATGCGGTTGAAACCGCAAAGTCCGGCCACCCCGGCATGCCCATGGGCATGGCCGACATCGCCGAAGTCCTCTGGAACGACTATCTCCGCCATAACCCGAGCAACCCGCACTGGTTCAACCGCGACCGTTTCGTGCTGTCCAACGGCCACGGTTCGATGCTGCAGTACGCGCTGCTGCACCTGAGCGGTTACGACCTGCCGATCGAGCAGCTGAAGCTGTTCCGCCAGCTGGGCAGCCACACCGCCGGCCACCCGGAACGCCACGAGACCCCGGGCGTGGAAACCACCACCGGCCCGCTGGGCCAGGGTTTCGCCAATGCCGTGGGCTTCGCCCTGGCCGAGAAGCTGCTGGCACAGCGCTTCAACCGCCCGGAGCTGGAAGTGGTCGACCATCGCACCTGGGTGTTCATGGGCGATGGCTGCCTGATGGAAGGCGTGTCGCATGAAGCCGCTTCGCTGGCCGGTACCTGGGGCCTGCACAAGCTGGTCTGCTTCTGGGACAACAATCACATCTCCATCGACGGCAACGTCGAGGGCTGGTTCACCGACAATACCCCGGAGCGTTTCGAGGCCTATGGCTGGAACGTCGTGCGCGATGTCGATGGCCACGACCCGGAAAGCATCAAGGCCGGCATCGAGGCCGCGCTGTCGCAGAGCGACAAGCCGACCCTGATCTGCTGCCGCACCACCATTGGTTTCGGTTCGCCGAACAAGGCGGGCAAGGAATCCAGCCACGGCGCACCGCTGGGCAAGGACGAACTGGAAGCCACCCGCAAGCAGCTGGGCTGGGAATACGGTCCGTTCGAGATCCCGCAGGCGATCTACGACGGCTGGCGCGCCAATGGCGCTGGCACCCTGCGCCAGGCCGAGTGGGAACAGCTGTTCGACAAGTACGCCAGCCAGTACCCGGCTGAAGCGTCCGAGCTGACCCGCCGTTCGCACGGCGAGCTGCCGGCCGACTTCGTTGCCAAGGCCGATGCCTACATCGCCCAGGTGGCCGCTGAAGGCCCGACGATCGCCTCGCGCAAGGCCTCGCAGCTGGCCATCGAAGCCTACGCCCCGCTGCTGCCGGAAATCGTCGGTGGCTCGGCCGACCTGGCGCACTCCAACCTGACCCTGTGGAAGGGCAGCAAGTCGGTTGCCAGCGACGACGCCAACGCCAACTACGTGTACTACGGCGTGCGCGAGTTCGGCATGACCGCCATTGCCAACGGCCTGGCCCTGCACGGCGGCTTCATTCCGTTCGACGCCACCTTCCTGGTGTTCAGCGATTACGCCCGCAACGGCGTGCGCATGAGCGCGCTGATTCCGGCCCACGCCATCCACGTCTACACCCACGATTCGATCGGCCTGGGCGAAGACGGCCCGACCCACCAGCCGGTGGAGCACCTGGCTTCGCTGCGTTACATCCCGAACAACGACGTGTGGCGTCCGTGCGATGCGGTCGAGTCGGCGGTGAGCTGGAAGGCCGCGATCACCCGTCAGGATGGTCCGAGCTGCCTGGTGTTCAGCCGCCAGAACCTGCCGCACCAGCCGCGCGACGCCGAGCAGATCGCCCAGATCGAGCGCGGTGGCTACGTGCTGGCCGATGCCGCCGGTACCCCGGACGTGATCCTGATCGCCACCGGTTCGGAAGTTTCGCTGGCGACCGAAGCCAAGGCCCAGCTTGACGCGGCCGGTATCAAGACCCGCGTGGTCTCGATGCCGTCCACCGACGTGTTCCTGCGCCAGGATGCGGCCTACCGTGAATCGGTGCTGCCGAACGCCGTGCGCAAGCGCGTGGCGGTGGAAGCCGGTGTCACCGGCTTCTGGCGCCAGTTTGTCGGCCTGGACGGTGCGGTGATCGGTATCGACACCTTCGGTGCCTCGGCCCCCGCCGACCAGCTGTACAAGCACTTCGGCATCACCACCGCCCACGTGGTGGAAGCGGCCAAGGCGCTGTAAGCAGCCTCGCGAAGCAGGAAGGGAAAGGCCGGCGCACGCCGGCCTTTTCTTTGCTCGAGAGAAAAGGGGACGGAGGGGATCAAGTCGTTTGTGCACAAACGACTTGATCCCCTCCGTCCCTTTTTTCGTCCGGCATGTTGCGCCCTGCGGCACCAGTGTCGCGTTGGCCTCTTCATCTAGCCTGCATTCCTTGCGAAAAGGAGGGCCTGCCGAGGTACCCCCGGAAGTAGTCATGGACAAGAAGAGCGGCGCAGAAACCCATGGTGGATTTGCGGGGTGTAAGGTGATGCCTTACACTGGCGCCGCATGATCGTCAGCTTCAGGCACAAGGGCCTGAAGGCGCTCTATGAGCGGGGCGACATGTCCGGAGTCCGTGCCGATCATGTGGCTCGGTTGCGGCGTTTGCTTCTGCAGCTGGATCAAGCCCGGCTGCCTGGAGACATGGGGCTGCCCGGAAATCGCCTGCACCCCCTGCGCGGGAGCTATAGCGGCTACTGGGCTGTAAGTGTCTCGGCAAGTTGGCGATTGGTGTTCCGCTTTCGTGGGCTGGACGTCGAACTGGTCGATTACCTTAATTACCACTAGGAGTCTGCTCGATGCCGTTGCATGATCCACCGCATCCCGGAGAGTCGCTGCGCGAAGACATCCTGCCGGCGATAAGCATGTCGATCAGTGCGCTGGCGCAGCATCTTGGCTATTCGCGCGGACAGCTGTCGACCATCATCAACGGGCACGCTGGCATCTCCGCGGAACTTGCATTCCGCCTTGAGCTTGCAGGTCTGGGCAATGCCCGCATGTGGCTGGCGATGCAGGCGGCATACGACCTGTGGCAGGTCGAGCATCGAGCGCATCCACCGATTGCCCGTCTGTATCTTGAGGATGCAGTGAGGATAGAGCGGTAGATCTACGCCATGCGTGGATGAGAAAAAGGGGACGGAGGGGATTAAGTCGTTTATGCACAAACGACTTAATCCCCTCCGTCCCCTTTTTTCAGGCGGTGCGTGCCAGTGCGAGGCGCAGCAGTCGCGCGTCCAGGCGTTCGGCGAAATCCTTCGGTGCCTGCAGGTCCATGCGCTGCAGGTACACCGCATCGCCGTCGCCAGCCGGTTGCCGCAGCGCTGCCCAGACGGTACGCAGCTTGTCGCCGCGGGTCTGCGTGTTGGCCTTCAGCCAGCCCAGCGCTTTCACCAGCACCTGCTCGATCTCGTTGAAGTCGCTGCCCAACGGATAGTCGGGCAGGCTGCCATCGACGCGGAACGGTGCCAGTGCCGCGGCCAGTGCCTGCGGCGTGTTGCGCTGCTGGCGCTCCGGATCCGGTTGCGTGGCCGCCAGCAGCTTGCGCGAGGCGTGTGCCTGCTGCAGCAGGCCGCCCTGGAACGGGGCCTCGGTGATTGCAGTCATCGCATGCACGCAGTCCTCGTCGGTCAGGCCGCGCAGGTCGGCGATGCCGTATTCGTTGAGGTAGATGTCGCGCAGGTGGCGTGGGATGGTGGTGTGCCCGTAGTTCCAGCGCACGTTGGATTCGCGCTGGCCCTTGTCATCGCGCGCGGCGCGGAACATCAGCACGCTGCGCGCTTCCGGCAGCGCATGTGCCATCGCCACGAAGTTGTACTGACCACCCACGCCGGACACCACACGTCCATCATCCAGCGCATCCGACACCGCTGCGCCCAGCGCGGTGGCCATCATGCAGGAGTTGAAGAAGCGCGCGTGCCGGCGCTGCAGGCGTTCCAGTGTCTCGTTGCCACCGTACAGCTGGTTGATCTCGCTGATGCGGCGCATGCCGATCGCACGGCATTCGTCTTCCGGCAGCGTGCGCAACCACTCGTAGAACTCCGGCGAGCCCAGGTAGAAGGCGCCATGCAGATACTCGCCCTCGGCAGCCAGGGTGGCGTGGTCGATGGACAGCGTGCTGCCGTTCTCGATGCGTTGCATCAGCGCCAGGTCATCGTGCACCTTGCGCTTGATCACGCCGGTCTGCACCAGCCGGCGGAAGCCCTCGTTGAGCATTTCGCTGCAGCCATACAGGCCGACCTCGAACGGATCCAGTCCGCCGATTTCCTGCACCAGCGGGTGGCTGGCCAGCTGCGGATCCAGCGCGTGCAGCACGCGGCGGTAGCGGGCGTTGTCGGTGTGGCGCAGCACCAGCGCATGGCTGAGCGCGTCGGCCAGCGTGCCGATGCCAATCTGCAGGGTGCCGCCGTCGCGCACCAGTGTGCTGGCATACAGGCCGATCGCGTAGTCGGCATCGCCGACCGGCTGCCGCGGCAGGCCGAACAACGCCGGGTACGGTGGTGGCGGGGTGATCACCAGATCGAAGAACGACACATCGACCGTGGCCGAGCCACCCAGGTAGGGTAGCTGCGGATCGATCTCGGCGATCAGCAGCGGGCGAGGCAGCCCGCGAGCGGTCATCGCATCCAGCGTGTCCTGGGTGATGTCGTTGTTGCACGACAGCGAGAGCCGGCGGTCGTTCGGCCGCATCGCCACCTTCTGCACGATCACCTGCGGCGCGCGCTGCGCCACCGCATCGGCGGCGTGGGTGTAGTTCAGGCTGGTATAGCTGGACTGCGCCTGCCGCGAGCCGAGCAGGGCGCCGGACTGCATGTAGAACTCTTCCACCTGCACATGTGCCGGCAACGCGTCGCGCGCGATCGCATCGGCATAGGCCAGGCGCGGGAAATCGTCGCCGAAATGGCGCTGCGCGAACGGCGCCATGAAGCGCGCTTCCAGGCCGTTGCCGCGCGCCTTCGGCGGGTTCAGCGACAGCGCGGTATACAGCTGCAGCGGCCGCGACGGATCGTGCTCGACGCGTGCGTAAAGGGCATTGAGCAGCCGATGCGGCTTGCCCAGTGCCAGCGGTGCCCCGATCCGCAGCGGCCCGTCCACGCGCGCAAACAACCAGTCGACGGCGGCGTCCAGGTCGGTGAGGTGTTCGGTCATGCGCGGCGGTCCTGCGTGTGGGGGAGTGCGGGCATTACAGCATGTCGGGCTTGAACCGCCGTCGACGGGAGACTTCGGCGCCAGACACCATGAACTGCCCATCGCCCCGGTAATGCATCGTGCGCGGTAGTTTCGGCCGGGGCGCAACATGGGCGCGTACGATTTCCCAGATGAACAGGTTGTTCGACGCCACCTGGCTGTCGTCGTACAAGCGGCATTCGAAGCACGAATGGCATTGCCCGACCAGCGGCGCGCCGACCTCGCGCGCGGGCAGCGCATCAAGCTCGAAACGGGTGAACTTGTCGACCTCGCGGCCGCTGCAGTTGCCGATGTCCACCACGGTATCGAGCAGTTCCACACCCGGCACATTGATCACGCACTCGCCGCTGCCACGCGCCAGCGCATGGCTGTGGTTTGCGTCCCACAGGTAGGTGGCGACCAGCGAAGGCGAGAAGCCCATCACCATGTGCCAGCCCATCGTCATCAGGTTGCGCTGGCCGCGCCAGGCGGTGCTGACCAGCACGACCGGCCCGGGTTCGAGGAAGCGGCGGGCCTGCTCGACCGGGAATTCCTTCTTGGGCAGCGCTTTCATCCGGGGCCTGGGGCGGGAGGAATCGATGCTGGCGCAGCCGGGATGAACCTGGAGTCGAGGGGCTTGACAGACGATTCGATTACGCGCGTAATCAGGTCGTCGATTACGGATGTAAACCATGACCCCGATCAGCGAAGCCGAAGCCGTTGTGATGGAGGTGCTATGGCAGCAGGCACCGCGTAGCGCCGATGACGTGGTCGCCGCACTGGCCCACCGCGACTGGGCCGAGCCGACCATCAAGACCCTGCTCAACCGCCTGCTGACCAAGGGCGCGATTACTGCCGAGCGCGATGGCCGGCGCTACCTGTACCGGCCGCTGCTGCAGCGGCAGGCCTGGGTGGAGGCGCAGAGCCAGGACTTCATTGGTCGTGTCTTCGAAGGGCGCGTTGCGCCGTTGGTTGCGCACTTCAGCGAACGCGGCCAGTTGAGTGCGCAGGACATCGCCGAACTGAAGAAACTGATCCAGGAGCTGGACCATGAGTGAGCTGCTCGATGGGCTGTGGCAGGCCAGCCTGTGGTTGGCGGTGGGCGTGGTCGTGCTGGCGGTGCTGCGACCCTTGCTGGTGCGGCTGGGGGGCGTGGCGTTGGCCTACCGCAGCTGGTGGCTGCTGCCGTTGCTGCTGCTGGCACTGATGCTGCCGTTGCCGCAGGTGGCACTTCTGGAGCATGTGCCAACGCTGCCGCTGAAAGTGGTACCCGGCGCCGTCGAAGGCATGGCAGGGCAGTCGTTGCCGTGGGCCGGGCTGTTGCTGCTGGCATGGATGCTGGGGGCGGTCCTTTGTCTGCTACGCGATCTACGTGCGCAGCGGCGCTTTGAACGTGGCATGGGCCAACTGTGTGCACGCGCCGATGGCAGCTGGCAGGCCAGCGCCGACCCGGGCCTGCCCGCGCTGGTCGGCCTGTGGCGTCCGCGCATTGTGGTAGGCCCGGATTTCGACCAGCAGTTCACCGCACAGGAGCAGGGCCTGATCCTGCAGCACGAGCGCAGCCACCGTCGCAATGGCGATCACTGGGCCAATGGGGCGCTGCTGATGGCACGCGCGGTGTTCTGGTTCCATCCGCTTCTGCCGTGGGCCTCCCGCCGATTCCTGCGTGACCAGGAGCTGGCCTGCGATGCCCGCACCATTGCCCCGCAGCCTGCGCTGCGCGGTCTCTACGCCAGCACGCTGCTGAAGGCGCAGCTGGTCCATCCGGTTGCGCCAGCGGTCTGCCATTGGCGCAGCCAACCCGTGTTGAAGGAGCGTATCGCCATGTTGAAGCAGTCCAAGCGGAAGGCATTGCCGTGGGTGTCGGGGCAGGTGCTGGTGGTCGGGTTGTGTCTGGGAATGGGTGCGGTGGCGTGGGCCAGCCAGGGCGGTGCAGCCGCAGACGGCCAGACAGGGGCCGCCATGGATCGGGAGATAGAGGTCGACAAGATGTCGCCGCCGACCTATCCGAAGTCCGCGTTCGAACAGCGACAGGTGGGCGTGGTGAACCTGCGCGTGGAAGTGGATGCCAAGGGCCATCCGACTGACGTCCAAGTGCTCAGCGCAACCAATCCGGGTGTGTTCGATGCGGTGTCGATCGCCGCTGCGCGGAGCTGGACCTATCGTCCGGCGATAAAGAACGGAAAGCCCGTTGCAGGGGCTGTGAAGATTCCGATCACCTATGCCATGGACAACACCGAGGACTCCCAGTGAAGACCGCGCCGCTGTTGATGATGGCGGCGCTGTTGGCAGGATGCGCGACCCAGGATCGCCTGACCACCGTTGATACCCGCAGCGAGAATGTCGGCCATCAGCGCCTGCAGCCGCAGGCCGGTGGCGGCAGCGGGCAAGTGCAGACGTATTCGCTGGGCGCGAGCGAGGGCTACCGGATGCCGCAGTTGTACGCGGCGCCGGATCCGGAGGTCGGTGATCGTGACCCGCGTGCGGAGCTGGCACCGACCACCATCTGCCTGCAGGTGGTGGTTGATGCACAGGGCAGTGTCGAACGCAGCGTGCCGCTGACCGATCGCCCTGAGTGCGCGGCAGGTGCTGCAGGCGAGAATGCGCCCCTGCTGCAGGCGGCGCAGGAAGCCGTGGCGATGTGGAAGTACTCGTCCGCAGCGGTCTGCCACTTCGCGGCTGGCAAGGTGCCTGCCGACCGTGGCGACTGTCGCGGCGCCGAGCGCGTCGAGCCGGTGGCGGTCACCCTGCAGTATGCCTTCACCTTCGAGATCGTGAAGGGACAGCACGTGGTGCGTACGCAGGGAAAATGACCGCTTGCGATGACCGGGGCAGCGCCGGGCCATGCCCGGCGAGCGCAGCGGCGTGGGTCAGGCCCCGCCCTGGATGTTGGCCTTCACCGCGGGCTGCATCAGCTTGGGTTCTTCCAGCGTAGCATCGCGTGCCTGGCGCACGCTTACGAACTCCGCCTCGGCCACGCCGTCATGCACGTGGATGTTGTGTGCGCGCTGTTCGCCGATGGTGGTTTCGTTGGCGAATGCACGACCACCCGGACCGTAGTCGTGGCAGACGAACACGCGGGTCGCATCGGGCAGGGCCAGCAGGCGCTGGATCGAACGGTACAACTGCGCGGCATCGCCACCCGGGAAGTCGCAGCGGGCGGTACCGCCGTCGGGCATGAACAGCGAGTCACCGGTGAACAGCGCATCGTCGATCAGGTAGGCGATGCTGTCGCTGGTATGGCCGGGCACGGCGATCACCTGACAGCGCAGTTCGCCCAGAGCAAAGGTTTCGCTATCGCTGAACAGGTGATCGAAGATGTCATCGGCCGCCGGAAGCTGCAGCCCATAGCGCGGTGCGAAGGTGGCCTGCACCGCGCGGATGCCTTCGCCGATGGCCAGCGTGGCCTCCGGGAAGCGCTCCTTCAGGCGGCGCCCGGCCGACACATGGTCGGCGTGGGCGTGGGTTTCCAGCAGCCAGCGCAGCTGCAGGTCCTGTTGTTCGATGGCCTGCAACGCGGCATGCAGCGGCGCTTCACTGCTGGCGTCGGTATCCGGGTCGTAGTCCAGGACCGGGTCGATCAGCGCTGCCTCGCCGCTGGCCGGGTCGCTGACCAGATAGCTGAAGGTGTTGCTGTCACGGTGGAAGAACGACTGCACCTGGACCGGCATCGGAACGCTCCTCAGCGCGTGCCGAGCACGCGGTTCAGCAACTGCGCCAGGTTCTCACCGGCCAGTCGCAGCTGCGCTTCGGCCAGCGGCCGGTAGCGCTCGGTGTATTCGTCACCGATTTTACGCGTGGCCGGATAAACGCCAGCTTGCATGGAAATGCGGCAGCTGGCTTCGGCCCACGTCTGCGGGTCGTGCTGCGGGTTGGACTGGCGCGCCAGCTTCGGCGCGCGCTGGCTCTGCAGCAGCGGGAGATAGCCGGCGTCGTCCAGCTTGCGGGTGTTGAGCATGCCGCTGTCCCACAGCGAGTGCAGGTTGGTACCGCGGTTGCCGAACTGCAGCTGGAAGTCGTTGCCGCCCTTGTCGTGGGCGTAACCGGCGTGCATCGGCTGGTGGATGTCGCCGACCAGGTGCACGACGAACTTCAGCGCCTGCAGGCGCTCGCCGTCGGTCAGGCTGCGGTCGCCGAGGATGGCGCTCTGTGCCTTCAGGGCCTCGACGATGCAGTTGCCGTTCTTGCAGTGCTTCGGTGCTTCGTAGTGGCAGTTGTCTTCGGCGATGTTGACGTAGTGCCAGCCGGCCGAGCGACGGCCCAGGCCCGGGTCTTTGGCGCGCAGCTGGTCGGCCCACGGCGCGATGCTGGCCAGCGTGGCATCCGGTTCGGTGGCCAGCAGGCGGTCCACTTCGGCGCGGGCGGTGGGGTTGAGGCGGGCGTCGGCGACTTCGGCGACCAGACGGTGGCCTTGCGCGCCCCAGGCATGGGCGGGGGCGGAGACGGACAGCAGGGCCGGCGCCAGGGCGGCGGCGAGGAACAGGGAGTGCAGGGCTTTCATGCGCACATTCTAGCGGGGCGCGAAGAGGAGGGGGCTGGCATGACGACCCATGGAGAGACAGTCACGTCCTCAGTGGCCTGTCTGGTCGAATTTGAGACTGGCACGGTCATCACTCTGTAAGCCGGGAGAGCGCTCCCACATGGCAAAGTTGACCATGCGGAAGGCGACGTTGAGGGATCAGTGCGTTAGTCGATAGAGCTCGAGAGGTATTGTGGTTATTTCGACGTCGACTTTGTTGGTCACGTTGCCAACGCGCTGCCATTTGCCGGTGTCAAAGTTCAGTTTCTCCACCTCCCGCCACCACTTGTTGAGGCCAATGATCCCGGATGCCGATTGCCGGGGGGCACGAGCAGTAACGACGAGATAGACCAGGGAACGATCGTCGCTGCCGTACTCGCCCACAAGGAATGATGAATTCGACAGCCAGCCTGAGACCTGGGCCGATGGAACGCCGAGATTGTTGTCGGCAAAACCCAGGTAGTTGACGTTTGCCAGTGCGGACTGGACCTGTCTCGTTACACCGAAAGTGCTTTGCTGATCCGAAGCCAGATTGCGAAGGTTGTTGCGTTTGTCGAGCAGTCCGAGCATGTCATTCCCATTCGGAACACTGGCGGCATTGCTGACATCGTGGGTAATGAAGTTCGCGAAGCCGTTGATGCCGAATGCAAAAGACCATCCGGCGAACCAGCGCAGATCATGGAAGTTGGCGTACTCGAAAGCGTCCTGGGCCAGCGAGGGATGTGCGGATTGCACATTCTGGAGGTAAGCGACGGCAGTTTGCCCCCTGGATCTGGCGAGATTCGAAATGATCGACATGTTCTCGGACATCAGAAGGTCCTTCGCCGTTGGACACTTCCTGAATGACGGGGTAAATGGATAAATGTCGAAGGCGAGGTAGTCAGGGCGCACCTCGTCAGATACCCGGCGCGCAAACGTCGAGTAGCGTGCCACCATCTGTGCGGTTCTTTCAGGTTGCGAAATACTCGCTTCCATGCAATCCACACCATAGTCAGTGGGTGACATGGCGCCGGCATGTTCAGTGCCCGCATAGGAGCCCGCGTTGGCATGCAATGGGAACAGGTTGATGAACACCTTCATGCCTGCGAGACGGTGGTCGCCTTTGACGCATCGGTTCATCTCTGCGAGTGGAGAAATGTCTTTTTCTGGTGGTTCATCCTTGAAATGAAGACCAGCAAAGCTCTTGCCAAACTCGGCACGGAGTTTGACTAGAACTGGATCAATCCGTTCCTGAGTGTAAGTCTGGCAGTTGAACTTCCCGGCTTGGGTTGCAGATTCGAACGTCCAACGTTCATACGTAAAGAACTCAAGCCCTCGCGTGCTGATCGGGGTCGCAATGGTACGCAGCTGACTCAACGTTGCCGATGGTACGAGAAAACGCGTGACGCCGATTGCCGCAAGTTGATCGACTACTTTCTCCGCGATGGCGGGATTGTCCAGATAGCAGTCCTGGGCAAAGTCATCGCAGGATCCTCCGGACATCATTGCGAACGTTCCATCTGCAACGTCAGTGGCATGTGCCGTCGGAGCTCCTAGAAGGAACGCGATTGTTAGCCAAGCCAACTTCATGGTTGAGCTCCTTCTCTTGTCGGTGGAGGCCTGAAGATTCTAGTCGTATCTGCGCTAGTGGTTTCTTAGCATGGCATGGTCGGGGTAGGGAAATTCAGAACAAAAAAGCCCCGGCAATCACCGGGGCAACATGCTGCGAGGGTTTTACGTGTAGCGGGGGAGCGGGGGCGAAGCCCCCGCGCTCAACACACCGCTTAGAACTTGAAGACGTACGAAGCGCCGTAGACCAGCGGATCGATGTTGACCGTGCCGATCTTCTCGCCATTCAACTTCACCTTGCTGTCGATGTCGATCCAGCGCATGTCCACGCGCAGTGCGCCCTTCTCGCCGATCGCGAAGTCCACGCCCGCATGCGCGGCCAGGCCCCACGAATCCTGCAGCTTCAGGCGGCTGTCCTTCAGCGCACCGGTGGTGTCTTCGCTGAAGAAGGTCGTGTAGTTCACGCCCGCACCGATGAACGGCGACACCTTGCCCTTGCTGTTGAAGTGGTACTGCACGGTCACCACCGGCGGCAGCTGCTTGGTGCTGCCCACGCGGCCCAGGCCGTTGATGTTGATGTCGTGCTTGAACGGCAGCGCGGCCAGCACTTCGATGCCCAGGTTGTCGGCAATGAAGTACTCACCGGTGATGGTCGGCTTGACGTCGTTGTCGACGTCGACCTTCAGGGTGTGGTTGGCCAGCCAGCCGTTGTTCGACTTCGGGGCCACCTGGTGCACGCCGGCGGAGAGGGTCCAGTCGCCCTTGGACTGGGCCATGGCCGGGGCGGCGGCGAGGGACAGGGCGGCGGCCAGGCTGGCCACGATCAGGGGGGAGGTCTTGCGCATGGGGGTGATCTCGTTGCTGGGTGGATGCAGCCAGTCTCGGCCTCACATCGCGCTAACGCTTTGATCCGGATCAAATCCTGTCCGCCGGCCTGCTGCCTGCCGGGGCTGGCCGGCGGTGGCCAGCCCCGGTTTGCTAGACTTGTGGGCCCTATCCATCCCGCCGCACCCGTCGCGGCCGCAGGAGCTTGAGAACATGGCAATCAAGGTTGGTATCAACGGTTTCGGTCGCATCGGGCGTAACGTCCTGCGCTCGGCGGTGCTGAACTTCGGCGACGACATCGAAATCGTGGCCATCAACGATCTGCTGGAGCCGGACTATCTGGCGTACATGCTCAAGTACGACTCCGTGCACGGCCGTTTCAAGGCTGACGTGGCGGTGCAGGGCAACGACCTGCTGGTCAACGGCAAGAAGATCCGCCTGACCCAGGAACGCGACCCGGCCAACCTGAAGTGGAACGAAGTGGACGTGGACGTGGTGATTGAATCCACCGGCCTGTTCCTGACCAAGGAAACCGCGCAGAAGCACATCGATGCCGGCGCCAAGAAGGTCATCATGTCGGCCCCGTCGAAGGACGACACGCCGATGTTCGTCTACGGCGTGAACGACAAGACCTACGCCGGCCAGGCGATCGTCTCCAACGCGTCGTGCACCACCAACTGCCTGGCCCCGCTGGCCAAGGTCATCAATGACAAGTGGGGCATCAAGCGTGGCCTGATGACCACCGTGCATGCGGCTACCGCTACCCAGAAGACCGTCGATGGCCCGTCCAACAAGGACTGGCGTGGTGGCCGCGGCATCCTGGAGAACATCATTCCGTCGTCCACCGGTGCGGCCAAGGCCGTCGGCGTGGTCATCCCGGAACTGAACAAGAAGCTGACCGGCATGAGCTTCCGTGTCCCGACCTCGGACGTGTCGGTGGTCGACCTGACCGTCGAGCTGGAAAAGGAAGCCACCTACGCCGAGATCTGCGCCGAAGTGAAGGCACAGAGCGAAGGCCCGCTGAAGGGCATCCTGGGCTACACCGAAGACAAGGTCGTGGCCACCGATTTCCGCGGCGAGACCTGCACCTCGGTGTTTGACGCCGAAGCCGGCATCGCCCTGGACGGCACCTTCGTCAAGCTGGTCACCTGGTACGACAACGAGTGGGGCTACTCGAACAAGTGCCTGGAAATGGCCAAGGTCGTCGCCGCCAAGTAAGGCTGGCCAAGATCGCACGCGGACCCCGGCCTGGCCGGGGTTCGTCGTTTATGGGGCCAGCCCTGTCGTAGCATGGGGCGGTCGACCGCTGCCGCTGGGGCGCGGGATTGCAATGGAAGCATGCAATGGAAGCATTGATAGCCCTGGTGGTACTGGTTCTGCTGGCCATCCCGCTGCTGCTGGTGGTAGCGCTGGTGATGATTGCCGGCCTGCGCCGCCGTGTGGCCGCGCTGGAAGGTGCCTTGGCCGCCGCGCCGGCCGCCCGCCCGGCTGCAGCCGAGCCTGCGCCGGAACGGGCTGCGCCCATGCCTGCGGCTGGCGCCGATCCGCCGTTCCTGCGGCCGGTGGCGGCTGCCGCGCCGCCTCCCCCCAGCCAACGCCGCCGCCGGTGCACGAACCGGTGCCTGCGGCAGTGGAGGCGCTGCGCCCGGTCACGCCACCGCCGGTGCCACCCGTGCCAGTGCAGCCGCCGTTGCCTTCCGAACCGACGCTGCCGAACTTCATCGAGCGCGGCATCGGAGCGGTCAAGCGCTGGTTCACCGAGGGCAACGTGCCGGTCAAGATCGGCATGCTGGTGCTGCTGGCAGGTGTTGCCGCGCTGTTGAAGTACGTCAGTGACCAGGGCTGGCTGGTGCTGCCGATCGAGCTGCGCCTGGCCGGTGTCACCGTGGGTGCGCTGGGCCTGCTGGCGTTCGGTTGGCATCAGCGCGAGCGCCGGCGCTTGTTCGCACTGGCGCTGCAGGGCGGTGCCATCGGCGTGCTGCTGCTGACCATCTTCGCCGCGTTCAAGCGGTTCGAGCTGCTCAACCCCGGGTTTGCCTTTGCCAGTTCGATCGCGCTGGTGGCCGGGCTGTGCGTGCTGGCGGTGGTGCAGAACTCGCGCACGCTGGCGGTGCTGGGCATCCTCGCAGGCTTCATGGCACCGCTGTGGCTGTCCACCGGCAGCGGCAACCACGTGGGGTTGTTCAGCTACTACGCGGTGCTCAACGCCGGCATCTTCGCCATTGCCTGGTTCCGGCCGTGGCGCGCGCTGAACCTGCTGGGCTTCGCCTTCACCTTCGGCATCGGTACGTTCTGGGGCGTGCTGCAGTACGCGCCGGACAAGTTCAGCAGCACCGAGCCGTTCCTGCTGCTGTTCTTCGCCTTCTACCTGCTGATCCCGCTGCTGTACGCACGCCGGCAGCCCGCCGGGCGGCGTGACCTGGTCGACGGCAGCCTGGTGTTCGGTACGCCCTTGGTCGCCTTCTCGCTGCAGGCCGGCATGCTGCACGAGCAGCCGATGACGCTGGCGCTGTGCGCACTGGGCCTGGCGGCGATCTACGCCGTACTGGCGCGGGCACTGATTGCGCGCGCGTCGTACACCGTGCTGGCGCAGTCGCATGCGGTGCTGGCGGTGGGCTTCGCCACGCTGGCGGTGCCGCTGGCCCTGTCGGCGCGTGCCACCGGCGCGGTGTTCGCGCTGGAAGGTGCAGGCCTGGCCTGGCTGGGCCTGCGCCAGAAACGCTGGCTGCCGCAGGTGTCCGGTGCGTTGTTGCAGATGGGCGCGGCGTTCGCTTTCGTGGCCGGTGGCGATCACTGGCATGAGGACCTGCGCTTCCTGCTCAACCCGACCGCGATCGGTGCACTGCTGCTGGCCGTTGCCGGCTTCGCGTCGGCCTGGAGCTACCAGCGCAGGCAGCGCCACGAGATTGCCCTGGTCTACTACCTGTGGGGCCTGCTGTGGTGGCTGGGTGGCCTGGTGCACGAGATCACCCGGTTCTTCCCGTACCGCACCGAAGTGGATGCACTGCTGGTGCTGGCTGCCGTTACCGCATGGCTGGCCGCCGAAGTACAGCGGCGCCAGCCGGCGCGCGCGCTGGGGATGACCGCGCTCGCGATGCTGGCGCTGGGCTTCCCACTGGCGCTGATACAGAGCGACGCGCACCATCAGCCGTTCGCCGGCTACGGCGCGCTGGCCTGGGCGGTGTTCGCGGTGCTGGGCGTGCGCACGCTGCTGTGCCTGCGCCAAGGCGGCAATACCGTGGCACGCATCGCGCAGTTCCTGTGGTGGCTGCTGTGGCCGTCGCTGCTTTCGCTGCTGGCCCTGTGGGGCGGTGGTGAAGCCGGGCTGGCACAGGGCTGGACCACGTTGCTGGTGACGCTGCCGTGGCTGTTGATGGCGGCGCTGTCGCTGTGGCGCTGGAATGCGCTGCGCTGGCCGCTGGGTGCAGCGTTCGACCGCGTGCGCCAGCCGCTGCAGTGCGTGCTGTTCGGCCTGTTGTCGATCGGCTGGCTGTCCGGCCAGCTGTTGCCGGGTGACGCAGCGCCGCTGCTGTGGCTGCCGGTGCTGAATCCGGCGGAGATCGGGCAGTGGCTGAGCCTGCTGCTGCTGGCGCGTTGGTTGTACAGCGATCAGGCGCCGCAGGCGCTGCTGGGTATCCGCATGCCGCTGCTGTCATTGGCAACCTTCGTCGCGCTGACCAGCGTTGTGCTGCATGGCGTGCATCAGTGGGGCGGCCTGTCGTGGAACGCGTCGATGATGCGCTTCAGCCTGGCGCAGACCAGCCTGACCGTGCTGTGGAGCGTGCTCGGCGTGATTGCCTGGGTGTGGGGCTCGCGCCGCGGCCAGCGCGTGTTGTGGATGGTCGGTGCCGTGCTGATGGGCGTGGTGCTGGCCAAGCTGGTCATCGTCGATCGCCAGCACCTGGGCAACCTGCTGGGCATCGCATCGTTCATCGCTTACGGCCTGCTGTGCACGGTCGTGGGTTATCTGGCACCGGCACCGCCGAGCGCGGCGCCGACCGTGGAGGAAAAACAATGAAGACGTGGAGCAGGGCGCTGCTGCCGGCGATGTTCGGCATGCTGGCCGCCGTCACCGCACAGGCCGCCGATTACCGTACCCAGTACGCCGAGCAGTGGCCGCTGACGTTGTCCAGCGCACAATCGGGCGCCTACCGTGTCGTGCTGGAACCGGCGATCTACCGTCGCGCCGGTAGTGCGGACCTGGGCGATGTGCAGGTGTTCAATGCCGCCGGCCAATCGTTGCCGTCGGCATTGCTGGCGCCGGACCAGCCGCTGGCACAGCCGCCGGTGCAGCGTGAGCTGCCGTGGTTCGCGTTGCCGCCGCTGGCCGAAGCGCAGCGCAACGACCTGCAGTTGCTGACCGAGCGCGATACCGATGGTCGCGTACGCCGGGTCGAGGCGCGTGTGGGTGGTGGTGCGGTAGCGAACGGGCAGGGCGGTTGGCTGATCGATGCCAGCGTGCTCGGCCAGCAACCATTGGCGGCACTGGTGCTGGATTGGGCGGACAGTGGCCAACCGTTGCAGGCACAGGTGCAGCTGGACGTCAGCGACGACCTGCAGCACTGGCGTGCGATTGGCCGCGACATTCCGCTGGTGGATCTGCAGCGCGCCGGCAAGCGCCTGCTGCAGCGCCGTCTGCAGGTGGATGGTGAAGCGCGCTATCTGCGTGTGCTGGCGCAGGGCGATGCCCGTCTGCCAACGTTGCGCAGCGTACTGGCCGAGCTGCCACCGGCACCGGCCACACTGCCGTGGGAGTGGTTGTCGCTGGAACCGACCTCGAAGCGCAAGGGCGAATACACCTTCGAGATGGATGGCCGCTTCCCGGCGGCGCGTGCTGACGTGGCCAGCACCGACAACAGCCTGGTGCAGTGGACATTGTTCAGCCGCGATGATGAGAGCGCGGAATGGCAGCGCCGTAGTGCACCGTGGATTGCCTATCAGCTGCAGCAGGGCGCGCAGGGCCAGCGTCAGCAATCGGCTGCGCAGCCGCTGGGCGGCGTGCATCGGGATCGTTACTGGAAGCTGGTAGCGAATCCGGCTGAAACGGCGACGGCTCCAACCCTGCGTCTGGGTTATCAGCCGGAAGTGCTGGTGTTCCTGAGCCAGGGCGCGGCGCCGTATGCCCTGGCGGTGGGCAGCTCGACTGCGCGCCGGATGGAGGCGCCGATCGGTGTGCTGATCGAGGAGCTGCGGCAGCGCAATGATCCGTCGTGGCAGCCGACGCTGGCGCGCCTGGAAGGCAGCCCGGAGCCGCTGGCCGGTGAGTCGGCACTGAAGCCGCAGCACGACTGGAAGTCGTGGCTGCTGTGGGCGTTGCTGGGGCTGGGTGTGTTGGTTGTTGGCGGCCTGGCGGTCAGCCTGCTTCGGCAGAAGCCGGCGCCTTCGGCGTAGGTTCCGGCGAACGGCGCAGCCCCTCGTGGGTGGGCGTAGCGTCGGTAGAGTCGAGCTTGCTCGACTGCAAAGCTGCGCTTGGCCGGGCGGGGTGGGTTCGCGGGGGACGCCGCAAGTACGTCCTTGTAGGCTTGGCAGCCGCATCCATGCGGCTGACACCCCCGCGAACCCACCCCGCCCGGCCTCTGACAGTTTCCGTGTGCGTCCACCCACGGAAGAGGAAAAAGAAAAGCAAGAGCGGAAGCGGGTCGCTTCGCTCGACGGCCATCGGGGTCAGATCCGTTTTCCGCAGGAAAACGGATCTGACCTCTTCGTTCTTCATCCGACACCACACACTGCTTGTGCCTTTGCCATCCGCTCCGCCTCATGAACCTTTCGAGGCCGGGTGGTGTGGGCTGGCAGGGGTATCCGCGCCATGGATGGCGCGGCTAAGCCCCCAAGGACGGGTTTACGGCGTCCCTTGCCAGCCCACACCACCCCGGCCCAGCCCCAGCATCACAAGGCGCCAGCGCTTTGGCTTCGGCCGTTGCTGTTGCCGTTGCCGTTGCCGTTGCTGTGCGCCTCTGCCTGCCGCAGGCATCGGCCCTCCCACCACCCGCACCCGATACAATGGCCGTCTGCCGTACCCCGGCATCCCGTCCCTGAGCCAAAGAGTTGCCCATGTCCATCGTCCGCATGACCGACCTCGACCTCTCCGGCAAGCGCGTGCTGATCCGCCAGGATCTGAACGTGCCGATCGAGAATGGCCGCATCACCTCCGAACAGCGCATCACCGCTTCGCTGCCGACGCTCAAGCGCGCGCTGGAGCAGGGCGCGGCGGTGATGGTCACCTCACACCTGGGGCGCCCGAAGGAAGGCGTGTGGAGCGAAGCCGATTCGCTGGCGCCGGTGGCCCAGCGCCTGTCCGAGCTGCTCGGTCGCGAGGTTCCGCTGGTGCGCGACTGGGTCGACGGTGTCGACGTGCAGCCGGGCCAGCTGGTGCTGCTGGAAAACTGCCGCATGAACGTCGGCGAGGGCAAGGACGATGAAGCCCTGTCGAAGAAGTACGCCGCCCTGTGCGATGTGTTCGTGATGGATGCCTTCGGCACTGCGCACCGTGCGCAGGCCTCGACCCATGGCGTCATCCGCTTCGCCCCGGTGGCGGCCGGTGGCCCGCTGCTGATGGCCGAACTGGACGCGCTGGCGCAGGCGCTGGATGCACCGGCCAAGCCGCTGCTGGCCATCGTCGCCGGCAGCAAGGTCAGCACCAAGCTGGAACTGCTGGCCAACCTGGTCGGCAAGGTCGATCAGCTGATCGTCGGTGGTGGCATCGCCAACACCTTCATCGCTGCCGCCGGCTACAACGTCGGCAAGTCGCTGTACGAGCCGGACCTGCTGGACACCGCGAAGAAGATCGTGGCCGATGCCAAGGCGCGTGGCGCCGATATCCCGCTGCCGGTGGACGTGGTCACCGCCAAGCAGTTCATGCCGGACGCGGTTGCCGAAGTGAAGGCGGTCGACGCCGTTGCCGAAGACGACCTGATCCTGGATATCGGCCCGCAGACCGCGGCGCAGTACGCGCAGCTGATCGGGAAGGCCGGTACCGTGGTCTGGAACGGTCCGGTCGGTGTGTTCGAATTCGAGGCCTTCAGCAAGGGCACCGAAGCGCTGGCCCGTGCCATCGCCAGTTCGCCGGCATTCTCCATCGCCGGTGGCGGCGACACCCTGGCCGCGGTCGACAAGTTCGATATCGCCCAGCAGGTCAGCTACATCTCCACCGGTGGCGGCGCGTTCCTGGAGTTCCTGGAAGGCAAGACCCTGCCGGCGGTGGCCGCACTCGACGCGCGCGGCGCATGAGTGCCGATCGCAGCAAGGATGTCCTGTTCTTCGACCTGGACGGCACGCTGATCGATTCGCAGGTGGGTATCACCGCCTGCATCGCCTATGCGCTGCAGAAGATGGACCATCCGGTGCCACCGCAGGAGACCCTGCTGGGCTGGATCGGTCCGTCGCTGCGCACCACCTTCGCGCCGCTGTTCGGTGAACCGGCGCGGGTGGAACAGGCGGTGGGCTACTACCGTGAGCGCTTCGACGTCGAGGGCTGGCGCGAGCACACGGTGTACCCGCAGGTGGAAGATACCCTTCGCACGCTGCATGGTCGTGGCCATCGCCTGGCGGTGGTCACTGCCAAGAATGAGCCGCACGCGCGCCGCATCCTTGCCCACCTGCCGTTCGGTGGGTTGTTCGAGGAGATCGTCGGCTCGACCCTGGATGGCTCGCGCAGCCACAAGCCGGAACTGGTCGGCGAGGCGCTGCGTCGGCTGCAGGTGCAGCCCGCGCAGTGCTGGATGATCGGCGACCGCCGCATGGACATTGAAGGCGCGCGTCACCATGGCCTGCGCAGCGTCGGTGTGTTGTGGGGCTTTGGCGGTGAGGCCGAACTCACCGAAGCCGGTGCCGGGCAGCTGGCCCGTGAACCGGCGCAGCTGGAAACGCTGCTGGCGTGATGCGCCGTTGATCGGTAACGCCGGGCCATGCCCGGCGGCTTAACCCAGCACCCGCCGGGCATGGCCCGGCGCTACCACCACCCTGCGCCAGCGTATGTCCGGGTGATGTCCGTTCCATGACCCGCGAAGTCAGGCGGCACAAGGCTGTAACCGTATACATGCGGCGTGAAGGATGTGCTAATTTCCGTTCTTTATCGGGAGAGGCCCATTCACCATGTTCGAGCGTCAGCGTCGCACCAAGATCCTTGCCACCCTCGGTCCGGCCACTGATCCGCCGGGCGTGCTGGAGGATCTGTTCCGCGCCGGCGTCAACGTGGTGCGCCTGAACTTCAGCCATGGCGATCCCTCCGGCCAGGCCAAGCGTGCTGCCGAAGTGCGCGCTGCCGCGGCCCGCGTGGGCGTGGAAGTCGGCATCCTGGCCGACCTGCCGGGCCCGAAGATCCGCATCGAGCGCTTCGCCGAAGGCAAGGTACAGCTGAAGGCGGGCAACCGCTTCGACCTGATCGCCAGCACCAGCGCCGGCCCGGGTGACGCCACCCAGGTGGGCGTGAGCTACCTCGGCCTGCCGCAGGACGTGGGTCCGGGCGATGTGCTGCTGCTCGACGACGGCCTGATGCAGCTGCAGGTGGTGGAAGTGCAGGGCGAACGCATCATCAACACCGTACTGAACGACGGTGTGCTGTCCGACCGCAAGGGCCTGAACAAGCAGGGCGGTGGCTTGTCGCTGGGCGCGCTGACCGAGCGCGACAAGGAACTGATCGGCATCGTCGCCAAGATCGGCGTCGACTTCATCGCCGTGTCGTTCTGCCGCAATGCGCAGGACATGAACGACGCGCGTGACATCGCCCGCTCGCACGGCTGCGATGCCGCGCTGGTGTCGAAGATCGAGCGCACCGAGGCGATCGAGAATCTTGAAGAGATCGTCGAGGCCAGCGACGTGGTGATGGTGGCCCGTGGCGACCTTGGCGTGGAAATCGGCGATGCCGAACTGCCGGGCCTGCAGAAGAAGATCATCAAGGCCTCGCTGGCGCAGAACAAGGTGGTGATCACCGCCACGCAGATGCTGCAGTCGATGGTCGAAAGCCCGATCCCGACCCGTGCCGAAGTGCTGGACGTGGCCAACTCGGTCATCGACGGTACCGACGCGGTGATGCTGTCGGCCGAGACCGCTGCCGGTGCCTGGCCGGTCAAGGCCGTGGAAGCGATGGCGCGCATCTGCCTGGGTGCAGAGCGCCAGTTCCAGACCGAGACCGACTTCAACGCTTCGCCGCGCAACCTGGAACGTGCCGACCAGGCCATTGCCATGGCCACCATGTTCCTGTCGCAGCACGTGGGCGTGCGCGCGATCGTGGCGATGACCGAATCCGGTGGCACTGCTCGCTACCTGTCGCGTTTCCGCGCCAAGGCGCCGGTGTTCGCGGTCACCCGCCACGACGGTGCACGCCGCCAGATGGCGCTGATGCGCGATGTCTACCCGATCAACTTCGACAGCCGTGGCCTGACCCCGCGTGAAGCCGCACGCGGCAGCATCCGTCTGCTGGTGGAAGCCGAACTGCTGCAGGCCGGTGACCGCGTCGTGTTCACCAGCGGTGAGCACATGGAAACCCTGGGCGCGACCAACACCCTGCGCCTGCTGGAAGTGGGCGAAGACGGCCGCGCCAGCGGCCTGGGCGATCTGTAAACCCAGTCGGCCTCGGGTCGGAGCCGCTGCGCGGGTCCGACCCGGAGTCAGATCCCCGAAGGGGTCGTGACCCGGCGCAACAGGACATCGCCTGTCCGGTGCGGACATTGGAATCGTTTCCAGACTGCCCTGCACGTCGGTGCAACGGGCGGCGGGGCTATACTTACGTTTTTCCCGCACCCGCCACAGGAAGTACATGAGCATCGAACAGCTGGCTGAAACCGCCCAGGCCATGGTTGCCCCGGGCAAGGGCATCATCGCGATCGACGAATCCACCGCTACCATCGCCAAGCGTTTCGCTGGCGTCGGTATCGAGAACACCGAGGAGAACCGTCGTGCCTACCGCGAACTGCTGCTGACCACGCCGAAGCTCAACGAGCACATTTCCGGCGCCATCCTGTTTGACGAAACCATCCGTCAGTCGACCAAGGACGGCGTGCCGTTCGCCAAGTACATGGCCGACCACGGCATGATTCCGGGCATCAAGGTGGACAAGGGTGCGCACCCGTTGGCCGGCTGCCCGGGCGAGCTGGTGACCGAAGGCCTGGACGGCCTGCGCGAGCGCCTGCAGGAGTACTACAAGCTGGGTGCGCGCTTCGCCAAGTGGCGTGCGGTGATCAACATCGGCGAAAGCATTCCGTCGGGCACCTGCATCGAGTCCAACGCCCACGCGCTGGCCCGCTATGCCGCCCTGTGCCAGGAATGCGGCCTGGTGCCGATGGTCGAGCCGGAAGTGATCATGGACGGCGACCACGACATCGAGACCTGCTACGAAGTCACCGAAGCCACCCTGCGTTCGCTGTTCGATGCCCTGTACCAGCAGAACGTGCTGCTGGAAGGCACCATCCTGAAGGCCTCGATGGTCATCTCGGGCAAGGGCTGCGATGAGCAGGCCGACGTCGAGGAAGTGGCCGAGTCGACCGTGATGTGCCTGAAGAGCACCGTGCCGGCCATCCTGCCGGGCGTGGTGTTCCTGTCCGGTGGCCAGAGCGACGAGCAGTCCACCGAGCATCTGAACGCGATGAACCAGCTGGGCAACCTGCCGTGGCCGCTGAGCTTCTCCTACGGCCGCGCCATGCAGCAGGCCGCGCTGAAGCTGTGGGCCAAGGACATGAAGGGCAACTACGCTGCCGCCCAGAAGACCGTGTACGAGCGCGCCAAGGACAACGGCCTGGCCGCGCTGGGCAAGTGGAACGGTTGATCCGTCCCATCGCAGGATGAACAGGGCAACGCCGGCATCACGCCGGCGTTTGCTTTTGCGGGTATCTTTTCCGCCCCCACGCACCGGGCCGGTGTGCGGGACATACATGGAAGGCCAAGGAGAAAAAACATGCGTTTGGCAGCAATCACACTGGCCGTCGCCACGGTCCTGATCGCCGGCGGTTGCAACCGCATCGGTGGCGGTGGTGACGCAGGCAAGGCCGCGTCGCTCGATTTCGACAAGCCGGTGTCCGGCGAGATCACCTCGCGCAGCGGCATCAACTTCAACGACGGCAGCCATCACCAGCTGTACCAGATCAAGCTGGAAGACAGGGAACTGGTCGGCCTGAAGCTCACCGGCGCACTGACCGGTTCGATCGCCGTGTTCAACAACGGCAGCCTGGTGTCCACCAGCAATACCGGTTACGAACGCGAAGGCGATGTCTCGCTGGCCTTCCGTGCCAACGGTAGCGGCACCTACCAGGTGGCGGTCAACGCCAACGGTCCCAGCGCCTTTGGTCCGTACCGCCTGCGCGCCGAGAAGCTGAAGCCGTACGACGGCAAGCCGCTGGTGGGCAGTGGTGAGATCGTCGATATGCTGGCCAGCAACTCGCAGGACTACACCCTGCAGGTGGAGAAGGCGGGCCTGTACGAGATCCGCCTCGTCTCGGATGTCTTCGATCCGGTGCTGAAGCTGTCCGGCCAGGGCGTGGATGCCGAGAACGATGATGGCGGCGACAGCACCAACTCGCGCCTGAACCTCTCGCTGAAGCCGGGCAAGTACACCCTGACTGCACGCGGCCTCGGCGACGGCGTCAATGGCATGTTCACCCTGTCGGCCACCCGCATTGAACTGCCAGGCAACCTGGTGGATCGCGATGGCACGGCACTGCCGAAGTCGGGCAGCGCGTACACCATGCTGGACAACGAAGGCCGCCGCCGCTTCCTGCTGACCCTGGATCGTCCGGCCGACGTGCGCCTGGATGCGATTTCCAGCCAGGTCGATACCGTGCTGCGCGTGGTCGGCGGCGCCGTCGAGCTGACCGACGACGACGGTGGCAATGGCACCAATGCACGCCTGGAAGAGACGCTGCCGGCCGGTCACTACACCGTCGACGTGTCCAGCCTGAACAACGGTGCGGGCCTGGTGGAAGTGCGCGTGCAGGTCGAAGGTGCCAGCGCCGACGGTGCTGCCGCCTCGGCCGCACGCGCCGCTGCGGATGCAGCTGCTGCCGTGGCCGATGACGCCGCTGCTGCGGTGGAAGCAGCCAGCCGTTGAGGTGATCCACACGTAGCGTGGATGACCTCAAGGCCGCAACGGGAAAGGCCGGGCAATGCCCGGCCTTTCCTTTTACCGGAAGCGCTGCGGTTCAGTGCGCAGCGGCGAAGCCCGCATCGCCCAGAGGCGGCAGCATCGACCCGCGCGGTTCGTTGTCCGTGCTTTGTCCCGCGGCGCTCAATGCCTGCTGGTAGGCCTTCGCCGTAGCAGTGTTGAACGCCACCAGCACGATGCGCATCGGCTGTGCATGGCTGCGCTGCCACGCCAGTGTTTCCGTCACTGCGATCTGCGCGGCCTGGTACAGCGGATAGCCATACACACCGCAGCTGATCGCCGGGAACGCGATCGACTTCACGCCCAGCGACTCGGCCAACTGCAGCGATTTCCAGTAGCAGTTGGCCAGCAATGCCGGTTCGTCGCGCTGGCCGTCGTGCCAGACCGGGCCCACCGTGTGCAGTACATGCCGCGCAGGCAATGCGTAAGCGTCGGTGGCGCGCACTTCGCCGGTCGGGCAACGCACGCCCGGACGCAGTTCCGGCAACTGCTCGCACTCGGCCAGCAATGCCGGCCCGGCCGCGCGATGGATCGCGCCGTCGACGCCGCCGCCGCCGAGCAGTGTTTCATTGGCCGCGTTGACGATCGCATCCACCGCCAGGGTCGTGATATCGCCCTGCCAAACTTCGATCTTCATGCGTCCGTCTCCTGCCTGTGAGGTGTTCCGCGCAGCATCTGCGCCGGCTGTTCCCACGGTAGGGGACAGGGCATCGATACTGCGTCATGACCGTCTCACGCGCTGCGATCCGACGGCCTTCACGCACGATGGCGGGCGACGCCTTCACGCAGGCTGAAGCAGAAAGGGGGAGGTGGCGAAACGGTAGCGCCGGGCCATGTCCGGCGGATGGTGAACGAAGCGAATGCCGGAAACAGCAACGCCGGGCATGGCCCGGCGCTACCTTGAACGAAAACGGGATCCGACCCTGAGCTCACGGCAGGCCGGCCAGCCAGTCGTCGTCGGAACCCTCATTCACATCGGCGAACAGCGGTGTGGAGAAATAGCGCTCGCCGGTATCGGGCAGCATTGCCAGGATCACCGAGCCCGGTTCAGCGCGGGCGGCCACGTCCAGCGCGCTGGCCACGGTGGCGCCGGCGGAGATGCCGACGAAGATGCCTTCCTCCGCAGCCAGGCGACGCGCGGTGGCGATCGCGCGGTCATCTTCGACCGAGACCAGTTCGTCCACCACATCGCGGTTGAGCACGTCCGGCACGAAGTCCGGGGTCCAGCCCTGGATCTTGTGCGGCTTCCAGTCATCGCCCTTCAGCAGCGCGGCACCGGCCGGTTCGGTGGCGATGATGCGGGTCTGCGGGCGCGCGACCTTCAGCACTTCGCCCACGCCGGTAAGCGTGCCACCCGTGCCCCAGCCACTGACGAAGTAGTCCAGCCGCTTGCCGGCGAAGTCGCGCAGGATCTCGGCGGCGGTGGTGTTGCGGTGGTAGGCCGGGTTGGCCGGGTTGGCGAACTGGCTGGCCAGGAACCAGCCGTGCTGCTCGGCCAGTTCGGCCGCCTTGCGCACCATGCCGCTGCCGCGCTCGGCGGCCGGGGTCAGGATCACCTTGGCACCATAGGCGCGCATCAGCTTGCGGCGCTCCACCGAGAAGGTCTCGACCATGGTGGCCACGAACTTGTAGCCGCGCGCGGCGGCGACCATCGCCAGTGCCACGCCAGTGTTGCCTGAAGTGGCTTCGACAATGGTGTCGCCCGGCTTGAGCAGGCCGCGTGCCTCGGCGTCGAGGATGATCGCCAGCGCCAGACGGTCCTTCACCGAACCGCCCGGGTTGAACGATTCGACCTTGGCGTAGACGCTGACCTGCGCGGGCGCCAGGCGCTGCAGCCTGACGATGGGGGTGTTGCCGACGGTATCGAGGATGGAGTCGTACAGGGCCATGGAAGCGCTCCGGAAACGGGGCCGCGCCGGGCTTCGGCGGGCGAAGGGGGAGGGCTGGCTGTTCAGGCCAGCGGCTGCCGGCTGACCGTAGCGCCGGCATATGACGCCCGGAAATGACCAGATACCTTTCTTAAACAACCTTTGGTTATAAGCTGGTGACGGCAATTGACCCTAGAGTGGACCTCCGCCCCACGCCGCCTGCCTCCCATGACGCTGACCCAGCTGCGCTACCTGGTTGCCATCGCCGACGCCGAGCTGAACATCACGCTGGCCGCCTCGCGCGTGCACGCCACCCAGCCCGGCCTGTCCAAGCAGCTCAAGCAGCTGGAGGACGAGCTGGGTTTCCTCTTGTTCGTGCGCAAGGGCCGCAGCCTGGAGTCGGTCACCCCGGCCGGCACCGAGGTGATCGCCCGCGCCCGCGCGGTGCTGGCCGAGGCCAACAACATCCGCACCTACGCGGCCAACCAGCGCCGCGAGAGCCAGGGCCAGCTGATCCTGACCACCACCCACACCCAGGCGCGCTTCGTGCTGCCGCCGGCGGTGGCAGCGATCAAGCAGGCCTACCCGCAGGTGAGCGTGCACCTGCAGCAGGCCGGCGAAGCCGACGCGCTTGACCGCTTGAACCAGGGTGATGCCGACATTGCGATCATCAGCACCGCTGGCGGTGAGCCCACCGATGGCATCGCGGTGCCGCTGTTCCGCTGGCGGCGCCTGGTGGTGGTACCGAAGGGCCACCCGCTGGACCGCGCCGGCCGCGCCCCAGACCTGGCCGCGCTGGCCCGGCAGCCATTGATCAGCTACGAATCCTCGACCCGGCCGAATTCCTCGTTGCAGCGCGCCTTCGCTGCGAACGGCCTGGTGCCGGATCTGGCGCTGACCGCGCTGGATGCCGACCTGATCAAGACCTACGTGCGTACCGGTCTGGGCGTGGGCCTGCTGGCGGAGATGGCGGTCAGTTCCAACGACGAAGACCTGAGGTCGTGGCCGGCCCCGGAGCCGATCACTGAGTGCATTGCCTGGGCGGTGCTGCCTCGCGATCGCGTGCTGCGTGATTACGCGCTGGAGCTGGTGCACGTGCTGGCACCGCAGATCGATCCGCGTGATCTGCGCAGGGTGCTGGATGGCAACCAGGCGGCGGCGTGGCCGGTGCCACCGACGTGGGAGTCACTGACCCAGACCATCACGGTGTGAGGTGGGTCGAGCAGGGCGTGCCGCCCTGCACCTGCTGTGGACAAAGGCAACAGCAACAGCAGAAGCGGCATTCCGTGGGTTGGCGGGGCGGTGTCGGAGTGCGGGGACGCTGCAAGTACGTCCCTGTAAGCTTGGCAGCCGCATCCATGCGGCTGACACCCCGCACTCCGACACCGCCCCACCTCTGACAGATTCCGGCGGCTGTTGGTAGGTGTCGACCTTGGTCGACACGGTAGATCCACGCCATGCGTGGATGCTTTTCGATTCGAGTTCGAAATGTTCGATTCCGATGGAGATTCATCCACGCATGGCGTGGATCTACTGCAGATCGCAGAAATCTGTCGAAGGCGGGGTGGGTCCGGTTGCGGGGGCGTGAGCCGCATGGATGCGGCGACCGAGCTTACATGGACGTACTTGCAGCGGCCCCCGCAACCGGACCCACCCCGCCTACCCACAGGAAGCCAGCTTTTGATGTTGCTTCGGCTCTTGCCGTGGACGTGGCCTCTGCGGGTGCAGGGCGCAGCCCTGCCGAAAAACCCCTCCTGCGACGGTTCGTCGCACGGACAACCCTGGACCCGGCTCTACACTAGCGGGGTGACCCGCCTGTCCCGCCCGCAGCGCCTTCTGCTCCAGCTCGCCGTCCTGGCGACGCTGTTGATGGTGCTTGCGCCGCTGGTCAGCCGCGCGCTGCAGGCGCAGCCGATGGAGCATGCCGCGATGGCAGGCATGGACCACGCCGCCATGGGCCATGACATGCACGACATGGCCATGGCCGGGCGCGATCAGCACGGCGCCGCGCCGGCCGCGCCCAGCCGTCCGCCCGACCCCCACGCCATGCACGGCGAAGCCTGCGAATACTGCGTGCTGGCCATGCGCCTGCTGCCGTGGCTGGCGGTGCTGGTGCTGCTGTTGCCGCTGCTGTGGCGGCCGCGGCTGGTGTTCCCGTGGTCGCAGCAGGTGCTGCCGGCGCTGCGTTGGCCGGCGCATGCCGCGCGCGGGCCGCCGCGCCTCTCCTTCGTCCGCTGATATCCCTATCGAATCTGCCGCACGACGCCTGACCCGGCGCCGTGCGCGCGTGCGTACTTTGGAGCTGTTCCGATGAAAATGACTTCCCGCCCCGCGGGCGCCTGCGCGCGCCTGCCGGTTGCCCTTGGCCTGGCCGTGGCCGCGTCACTGGCCCACGCTGCGCCTGCCGAAGAGGCACGTACCCTCGACACGATGGTGGTCACCGCCGCCGCACCGTCGTCCCCGTTGCACTGGGTGACCGATCCGCGCCTGCCGCGGCAGCCGGTGCCGGCCAGCGACGGTGCCGATTACCTGAAGACCGTTCCCGGTTTTTCGGCCATCCGCAACGGCGGCACCAACGGTGACCCGGTGCTGCGCGGCATGTTCGGTTCGCGCCTGAACCTCCTCAGCAACGATGGCAACCTGATCGGTGCCTGCCCGTCGCGCATGGACAATCCGCTGTCCTACATCGCGCCGGAAAGCTTCGACCGGCTGACCATCATCAAGGGCCCGCAGAGCGTGCGCTGGGGGGCGGGCGCGTCGGCCGGCACCGTGCGTTTCGAGCGCGATACGCCGCGCTTCGAGGAGCCGGGCCTGCGTGCCGATGCCAGTGCGCTGGTCGGTTCGCGCAACCGCAACGACCAGGTGCTGGACCTGACCCTGGGTAACCCGACCGGCTACGTACGCGCCAGCGGCAACCGTTCCGAAGCCGATGACTACAAGGACGGCCACGGTGACGTGGTGCCGTCGAAGTGGCGCAAGTGGAACGGTGACGTAGCCATCGGCTGGACGCCGGATGCCGACACGCTGCTGGAAATTTCCGCCGGTGCCGGTGATGCGATCGCGCGTTACGCGGGCCGTGGCATGGACGGTGCCGCGTTCGAACGCACCAGCTACGCGGCGCGTTTCGAGAAGCGCAACCTGCCGGGGGCATGGGACACGTTGCAGGCCAACGTGTACTACAACAACGCCGACCATGTGATGGACAACTACACGCTGCGCACGCCGAACCCGCACAGCATGATGCCGATGCCGATGGCGTCGAACGTGGATCGCCGTACCCAGGGCGGCCGGGTCAGTTCCGAGTGGCGCTGGCAGGATGTGCAGCTGGTGGCGGGTATGGATGGCGAAGACAGCCGCCATCGTGGGCGCATGGGCATGGGCCGCGACACCTACCGCCAGGCCGCCTGGGAAACCGATGCCAACTTCCGCCGCTATGGTGTGTTCACCGAGTTGACCCTCGGCGCCGGCACCGAGCAGCGCTGGATCAGCGGCCTGCGCATCGACCGCGCCAGCGTCCGCGATGAGCGGCAGTCGGTGCGCGGGATGATGGGCAACCGGCCGAACCCGACCGCTGGCCTGCAGCGCAAGGAATGGCTTGGCAGCGGCTTCCTGCGCTACGAGCAGGACCTGGCCGATGGCCTGACCTGGTACGCCGGCCTCGGCCACAGTGAACGCATGCCCGACTACTGGGAGCTGTTCTCGCCCAACCACGGCCCGGCCGGTGCGGTGAACGCGTTCAGCGGCGTGCAGCCCGAGCGCACCACCCAGCTTGATGTGGGCATGCAATACAAGGGGCCCCGTGTGCAGGCGTGGGTGTCGGCGTACGCCGGGCAGATCCAGGACTACATCCTGTTCACCTACCACGGCAGCGGCATGATGGGCATGAGCCAGGCCCGCAACGTTGATGCACG
The DNA here is from genome assembly GCF_056481625.1 of Stenotrophomonas sp. 86156_Sma. Classification (NCBI taxonomy): domain Bacteria; kingdom Pseudomonadati; phylum Pseudomonadota; class Gammaproteobacteria; order Lysobacterales; family Lysobacteraceae; genus Stenotrophomonas; species Stenotrophomonas sp. 86156_Sma. The sequence goes on along the minus strand of NZ_CM151157.1, from coordinate 4,040,864 downwards.
TATCGCTGGTGCCGAGGCGGGCCTGGAAGTGAGCGTGGCCGAGCAGTGGAAACTGGGCGGCACGCTGGCCTATGCCTGGGGCGAGAACCGCGACCAGCATCGCCCGTTGCCGCAGATGCCACCACTGGAAGCACGCCTGAGCGCGAACTGGGAAGGCCAGCGCTGGAGTGCCGGTGCGCTGCTGCGCGCTGTGACCCACCAGCATCGTGTCGCAAATGGCCAAGGCAATGTGGTCGCGCAGGACCTGGGGCCGAGTGCCGGCTTCGCCACCTTCGCGCTCAACGCTGCTTACCGCTTCAGTTCGCAGCTGCAGCTCAGCGCGGGCGTCGACAACCTGTTCGACCGTGTCTACAGCGAGCACCTGAATCTGGCCGGCAGCGCCGACTTCGGTTTTCCGGCTGACCCGGTGCGCATCAACGAGCCGGGCCGCAGCCTGTGGATGAAGGTGAACTACCGGTACTGATCCGCCGGGTGTAAAAAAAAAACCGGGGCCGGATCCCCGCCAGGATCCGCCCCCGCCCGACGCCCTCTGCCGGGCAGCTTCGACTCTACGATGGCAACGCCTGCGGTGCACGGCTGGATACACCTCGACACATGCCGACACCGCTGCGGTCAGCCTTGCACGGAACGGGTTCACGGCGCTATCGCGACGCCGGTTCCACGCCAGTAAACGCTTGGCACATATCGCTTCTGTGGGCGCTTGCCTACACTCGGCGGCCGTGGATCACTCAGGACCGTTCATGTTGGCTCGCATCGCTTCGACCCTGGCCCTTGGCCTCAGCCTGGCCGTGCTGGCCGGGTGCGCGGGCAAACAGGAGGCCGCCGCCCGTCGGCAGGGAGAAGCGGTGCCGGTCACCGCGCAGGTCGTGCAGTCCACGCAGTGGAATGACACGCTGCAGGCACTGGGTACGGCCAAGGCGCGCGAATCGATCAGCGTCACCGCCAAGGTCAGCGAGATCGTCGAGAAGGTGCACTTCGAAAGCGGCCAGCATGTTGCCGCTGGTGCACCGATCGTGACCCTGCGCGGGCAGGCCCAGGAGGCCGCGCTGGTGCAGGCGCAGGCCACCTTCCATGAGGCCGACCAGCTGTACAGGCGCCAGCGCGAGCTGGCCACGCAGCGGCTGGTGTCCAGCGCCACGCTGGATACGCAGAAATCGATCCGCGATGCCGCCGAGGCGCGTGTGGCGCAGATGCAGTCGGACATCGGTGACCGCCGCGTGCGTGCACCGTTCGCCGGTGTGCTCGGCATCCGCCAGGTCAGCCCGGGCACGTTGCTGACGCCGACCACGGTGATCGCCACGCTCGACGACATCGAACACATGCACATCGATTTCCAGGTGCCGGAAGTGGAACTGGCCGCGCTCGGCGTCGGTGACAAGGTCAGTGCCACCAGCGTGGCGTGGCCGGGCCGTACCTTCGAGGGCGTGGTCAGCACCATCGACGCACGCATCGATCCGGCCACCCGTGCGGTGACCGTACGTGCCGACTTCGCCAATGGTGACCATGCCCTGCGCCCGGGCATGCTGCTGGACGTGCGCCTGTTCCACCCCGAGCGCCCGGCGCTGGTGATTCCGGAAATCGCCGTGGTCCAGGTCGGTCGCGATACCTTCGTGTACCGCATCACCGCCGACGACAGCGTCGAGCGCGTGGATGTGGTCACCGGTGCGCGCCGTGCCGGCGTGGTCGAGATCAGGCAGGGGCTGGAAGCGGGCCAGCGCATCGTGGTCGATGGCACCGGCAAGCTGCGCCCGGGCCTGAAGGTCGCAGCCAAGGACGCGGCACCGGCCACGGGTGCCAAGTCGGCTGATGCACCGGCGCCGGTCGCGGCCGAGGGCCACGGCGGATGAAGCTGTCCGACATCTCCATCCAGCGGCCGGTGTTCGCCGTGGTGATGAGCCTGTTGCTGCTGGTGCTGGGCGTGATGTCCTTCACCCGCCTGACCCTGCGCGAACTGCCCGCCATCGATCCGCCGATCGTTTCGGTATCGGTGGACTACACCGGCGCTTCGGCCGCGGTCATCGAAAGCCGCATTACCCAGGTGCTGGAAGATGCGCTGGCCGGCATCGAAGGCATCGATACGATCAACGCGCGCAGCACCAACGGCCGCTCGCAGGTCAGCATCGAATTCACCTCCAACCGCGATATCGAAGCGGCGGCCAACGATGTGCGCGATGCGGTCAGCCGCGTCGCCGACCGCATGCCGGAGGAAGCGCGTCCGCCGGAGATCGCCAAGGTCGAGAGCGATGCCGACCCGATCATCTGGTTCAACATGGTCTCCTCGACCATGGACACGCTGGAGCTGAGCGACTACGCCGACCGCTACGTGGTCGATCGTTTCTCCAGTCTCGATGGCGTGGCCCAGGTCCGCATCGGCGGCCGCCAGCGCTATGCGATGCGGATCTGGCTGGACCGTGACCAGCTGGCGGCGCGCGGACTGACCACCGGCGACGTGGAAACCGCGCTGCGCAACGAGAACGTGGAACTGCCGGCCGGCCGCATCGAGTCGACCGACCGCGATTTCACCCTGCGCGTGGAGCGCAACTACATCAAGCCCGAAGACTTCGCGACCATCCCGCTGGGCAAGGGTCGCGATGGTTACGTGGTGCGCATGGGCGATGTGGCGAAGATCGAGCTGGCCTCGGCCGAGCGCCGCGCGTACTACCGCAGCAACGGCGAGCCGGGCATCGGCCTGGGCATCGTCAAGACCTCCACCGCCAACTCGCTGGACGTGGCGCGTACTGCGCGCGCTGAAGCCGAACGGGTCGCGCTGACCCTGCCCAAGGGCACGCAGATCTTCGTTGCCTTCGACAACACCACCTTCATCGAAGCCGCAGTGGACCGCGTCTACGCCACGCTGGTGGAGGCGATGATCCTGGTGCTGGCAGTGATCTGGCTGTTCCTCGGCAGCTTCCGCGCTGCGTTGATTCCGGCGGTGACGGTGCCGGTCTGCCTGGTCGCAGCGTTCATCGCACTGTACGCGTTCGACTTCTCGATCAACCTGCTGACCCTGCTTGCGCTGGTGCTGTGCATCGGCCTGGTGGTGGACGATGCGATCGTGGTGGTGGAGAACGTGCAGCGCCGCATCGACCTGGGCGAACCCCCGCTGGTGGCGTCCAAGCGCGGTACTGCGCAGGTCGCCTTCGCAGTGATCGCCACCACCGCGGTGCTGGTGGCGGTGTTCCTGCCGGTCGGGTTCCTGGAAGGCAATACCGGGCGCCTGTTCCGCGAACTGGCGGTGGCGCTGGCGGCGGCGGTGGCGTTGTCCGCCTTTGTGGCGCTGACGCTGACGCCGATGATGGCCTCCAAGCTGCTCAAGCCGCATACCGGGCGGGCACCGCGTGGCCTGCATGGCTTCATCAACCGCAACCTGGAACGCCTGGCCGGGGCCTATGGGCGGGTGCTCGACCACCACGTGGACCGCACCTGGATCTACCTGCTGGTGATGGTGGCCGCACTGGCCGCCAGCTGGGGCCTGCTCAAGCTGCTGCCGTCGGAACTGGCGCCGGCCGAAGACCGCGGTTCGTTCCAGATCATGATCGATGGCCCGGAAGGCGCCGGCTACGACTACACCGTGCAGCAGGTGCAGCAGGTGGAATCGCTGCTGGCACCGCATGTTGGCCCGGACAAACCGATCGTGCGCGCCAATCCACGCGTGCCCGGTGGTTGGGGTGCCAGCGAGGAAATGCACACCGGCCGCGTCAGCATCTTCCTGCAGCCGTGGCGCCAGCGCAGCGAAGGCACGCCGGAAGTGGCCAACGAACTGCAGAAGGAACTGGACACCATCCGCGGCGTGCGCGTGCGTACGCAGGTGGGCGGTGGCCTGGTGCGCAGCGGCGGGCAGCCGTTCCAGATCGTGCTGGGCGGCCCGGAATATGCCGAGATCGCGCAGTGGCGCGACCGTATCCTGCTGCGCATGGCCGACAACCCCGGCCTGGTCGGCCCGGACTCGGATTACAAGGAAACGCGGCCGCAGATGCGGGTCAACATCGACCGCCAGCGTGCGGCCGACCTCGGCGTGCCGGTCACCGCGATCGGTTCGGCACTGGAAACCATGATGGGCTCGCGCCGCGTCACCACCTTTGTCGACAACGGCGAAGAGTACGACGTGCTGGTGCAGGCCGGTCGCGATGGCCGTGCCAGCCCGGCCGACCTGGCCGCCATCCGCGTGCGCGCGACGTCCGGCGAACTGGTGCCGCTGTCCAACCTGGTCACGCTGACTGAGGTGGCCGAGGCCGGCACCCTGAACCGCTTCAACCGCCTGCGCTCGATCACCATCAATGCCGGCCTGGCGCCGGGCTATCCGCTGGGTGAGGCGATTGCCTGGGCGCAGCAGGTCACGCGCGAGGAGCTGCCGCAGTATGCGCAGGTGAACTGGAAGGGCGAATCGCGCGAATACCAGAGTGCCGGTGGCGCGGTGCTGCTGACCTTCGCCATGGCGCTGCTGGTGGTCTACCTGGTGTTGGCCGCGCAGTTCGAGAGCTTCATCCACCCGCTCACCATCATGCTGACCGTGCCGCTGGGCGTGCTCGGCGCGCTGGTCGGCCTGTGGGTGAGCGGTGGCACGGTGAACCTGTTCAGCCAGATCGGCATCGTCATGCTGGTCGGCCTGGCCGCGAAGAACGGCATCCTCATTGTTGAATTCGCCAACCAGCTGCGTGACGACGGAAGAACCGTGCGCGAGGCGATCATCGAATCGGCGATGGTGCGCCTGCGCCCGATCCTGATGACCTCGATCGCCACCGTGGTCGGTGCGATTCCGCTGGTGGTGGCCGGTGGCCCCGGTTCGGCCAGCCGTGGCACCATCGGCATCGTGATCATCTTCGGTGTGACCCTCTCGACGTTCCTGTCGCTGTTCGTGGTGCCGGCGTTCTACGCGCGGCTGGCGCCGTACACGCGCTCGCCGGAAGCGGTGAAGCGCGAGCTGGAGAAGCAGGAGGCGGAGTCGCCGTCGGTGGGTGGGCATGCCTGATCCGACCACCGTGCTGCGAGGCGACGGCTTCCAACTGCGCCCCTGGCGCCCGGATGATCTGGAATCGCTGCTGCGCCATGCCAACGACGCCGAGGTATCGCGGGGCCTGCGTGATCGTTTCCCGTACCCGTACACGCGCGAGGATGGCGAGGCCTTCCTCGCCGGTCGCGTGCTGGCCCCTGGCACCCTGAACCTGGCCATCGAGATCGACGGCCAGGCCTGCGGCAGCGTCGGGGCCCAGCAGGGCAGTGCCGAGCGCGGGCACATGGCGGAACTGGGCTACTGGCTGGGCCAGGCCTACTGGGGCCAGGGGCTGATGACCCGGGTGGTCGGCCTGTTCGCACCCTGGGTGATGGACGAGCTGCGCCTGTTCAGGCTGCAGGCCGGGGTGGTCGACTTCAACCTCGGCTCGGCCCGGGTGCTGGAAAAGAACGGTTTCCAGGAAGAAGGCGTGGACCGCTGCGCGGTCTACAAGCGCGGGGTGCTGCACGACCTGCGCCGCTTCGCCCGGGTGCGCACGCAGCTGCCCTGAACACGCGGGCCGGCCGCGGTAGAGCCGAGGCCGTGCCCGGCCGCCGTCATCACCACACCGAGCATGGGCTCGGCTCTACAACACAGCGCTACCGCAGCGGCCTTCGATCAGGGAGAATCGACCGGTCCCCTCCAGCCGACGGGACGTCCTCACAACCCGCCGACTGGAGAGAGCGCGCGTGGAAGCTACCGTACATTTCATCAACAGCATCATCTGGAGCAAGGCACTGATCTTCGTGTGCCTGGGCGCCGGCCTGTTCTTCAGCCTGCGCACGCGCTTCATGCAGATCCGCGGCTTCCTCGAGATGTGCCGCCTCACCGTCAAGGGTGAGAAATCCGACGCCGGTGTGTCGTCCTTCCAGGCCCTGGCCATGTCGATGGCCGGGCGCATGGGTATCGGCAACATCGCCGGCGTGGCCACCGCCATCGCCTTCGGCGGCCCCGGTGCGATCTTCTGGATGTGGGTGATGGGCTTCCTCGGCGCCTCCACCTCGTACGTGGAATGTACGCTGGCGCAGATCTACAAGACCAAGGATGCCGAAGGCCGTTACCGTGGCGGCCCGGCGTACTACATCGAAAAGGCCATGGGCCTGAAGTGGTACGCGCTGGTCTTCGCCATTGCCACGATCATTGCCGCCGGTTTCCTGATGCCGGGCGTGCAGGCCAACGCCATCGCCGACAGCATCATCAACGCCTGCCGTGGCACCGCGCTGTGTGGTCCGCTGGATGGCCAGACGATGGGCATGGAGTCGGTGCAGGCGCTGAAGCTGGGCATCGGCATCGTGGTGGCGCTGCTGCTGGGCGTGGTGATCTTCGGCGGCGTCAAGCGCATCGCCAACTTCGCCGAAGTGGTGGTGCCGTTCATGGCGGCAGCCTTCATCCTGACCGCCATCGTCATCATGATCATCAACTACGATCGCGTGCCGGAGATGTTCGGCATCATCTTCAGCAGCGCCTTCGGCACCCACGCCGCGTTCGGCGCGATGATGGGCCTGGCGGTGGAGTGGGGCATCAAGCGCGGCATCTACGCAAACGAAGCCGGCCAGGGCTCGGGCCCGCACGCGGCAGCCGCCTCGGAAGTCTCGCACCCGGCCAAGCAGGGCTACGTGCAGGCCTTCGCCATCTACTTCGACACCATGATGGTGTGCACCGCCACCGCGTTCCTGATCCTGGCCAGCGGCACCTACAACGTGTACTCGCCGGCAGGTGCCGGCGCCCCGCCGATCTTCCAGGGCCTGGCCGGCATTCCGGAAGGCGCGGGCTACGCCCAGGCGGGTGTGGAAGCCGTGCTGCCGGGCTGGGGCTCGGCGTTCGTGTCGATCGCGATCTTCTTCTTCGCCTTCACCACGATCATGGCCTATTACTACATGGCCGAAACCAACCTGACCTACGTCAACCACAACAAGAAGCGCCCGCTGACCGTGCTGGTGCTGCGCCTGGGCATCATCGGCATGGTGGTGTTCGGCGCGTTCCATAATGCAACCCTGGCCTGGGCGCTGGGTGACATCGGCGTGGGCCTGATGGCCTGGCTGAACATCATTGCCATCCTCATCATCCAGAAGCCGGCCATGCTGGCCCTGCGCGATTACGAGCGGCAGAAGAAGCTGGGCCTGGATCCGATTTTCGACCCCGATGCCCTGGGCATCAAGAACGCCGATTTCTGGCGTCAACGCAAGCTGGAGTTGTCCCGTAGTGAATGATCCCTGGAAGAATGCCCGCCGTCCGTCGTCGCGACCGCCGCGGGCCACCCCGCTGCCGCCGCGTGAGGGCGGCACCCCGCCACCGCCGGGGCGGGGCAACGACGAACTGCGCCTGTACGGCTGGAACGCCGTGCAGGCCCTGTTCGCCAAGCGCCCGCAGGCACTGCGCAAGCTGTACCTGGTGGATGCGCTGATTCCGCGCATGCAGCCTGTGTTGAAGTGGTGCGTGGCCAACCGTGTGGGCTACCGCGTGGTGGAGGAGGGCGACCTCAACAAGCTGGCCGCTACCACCCATCACGAAGGCCTGGTGGCCGACGTGCTGCGCGCGCCCGTCGTGCCGCTGGCGCAGTGGCTGGAGGATCTGGGCGAAGGCCCGGCGCTGGCGTTGTGGCTGGACGGTGTCGGTAATCCGCACAACTTCGGTGCGATCCTGCGCTCGGCCGCGCACTTCGGTGTCAAGGCGCTGCTGCTGCCGTCCGGCAGCACGCTGGCGCTGTCCGGTGCCGCCGCACGCGTGGCCGAAGGTGGCGCCGAATCGGTGCCGCTGGTGCAGTTGCCGGAGACCGCCCAGGCGATGGCGCAGCTGCGTGCAGCCGGCTTCGGGCTGGCTGCGACCCTCGTTGATGGTGGCGACGACGTGTTCCGTGCGTCGCTGCCGGAACGGTTGGTGTACGTGATGGGCGCCGAAGGCGAGGGCATGGACCGCGGGCTCGCCAGCGAATGCGACCTCCAGGTCTCGATTCCCGGCAGCGGCGCGGTGGAGAGCCTGAACGTGGCCTCGGCCACGGCCGTGTTGCTGGCACAGTGGGCGAGCCGCCGCCACGGATGATCCCGTCGTGCTGATGCTGTGTTGATCTCCTGACCCGGCCCTTGCGGCCGGGTTTTCTTTTGCGCGGCGCAAGAGCGCAAACGATGCACGCGCAGCAAACTGGGTCATCCGCGTCAGCTTGCGTTGCTTCAAACACGCTTGATGGACAGGTAAGCAATTTTAGTATTTGTCTCATTGCTGGGCCGTTTCCTGCATCGCACGGTGGAGTTCCTTCCGACGTCGTACAGGAGTGGTTCCATGCATCGAATCCAACGCCGCACACGTCGCACTTGCCTGGTGCTGGCACTCGCTGCGCTTGCCGCACCATCGCTACAGGCCGCGGAACGCAGTCTCGATGGTGTCAATTTCACCGGCCCATTGATCACGCCGAATCCGGCCGGCCTGCCGCAGGGCAACTGGTACATCGAGCCCTATCTGGTGCGGGTCGACAGCCGCGACCACTACGACAACAACGGTGATCGTCGCCGCAGTGCCGGGCACAGTGGCGCCTGGGCCACGGTGGTACCGATCATCTATGGCTTCAGTGACCGGGTGATGGGCCAGGTCAATCTCAGCGCCTCGCGCTCCGAATCCGGCAGTGCGCGCAGCAGCGGCTTCCGCGCCGGTGACACCACCGCACGCCTGCAGTACCTGCTGCAGGCGCCGAATGCCGATGGCACCCGTCCGGCCATCTCGGTCGCGCTGGTGCAGCGTTTCAGCACCGGCAGCCATGACCGTATCACCGGCAATCCGCTGGATGCACAGGGCGACGGCGTTCAGCGCACCACCGCGGCGCTGGGCGTGCAGCAGGTGGTGTGGCTGGGCAATGACCGCCCCGTGCGCTGGCGCGCCCAGCTCAGCGCCGGGCCGGCACCGTCGCGCACTGCCATTTCCGGCACCAGCGTGTACGGCACCGACGACAGCTTCCAGGGGCACATTTCGCGTGGCTCGGTACTGGGCCTGTCGGTCGGCGCCGAGTACAGCTTCAATTCGCGCTGGGTGGGGGTGATGGAAATCGCCGCCAGCCGCGAGACCGGCCAGCGTCTGAGCGGCTTCGCACGCAACGGCAGTGGTGCGATCGAGCGGATTGAAGAGCACCGTCCGGCCAGCCGCAACGTCAGCCTGGCGCCCGCGGTGGAGTATCACTTCAGCCCGTCGCTGGGCCTGATCGCCGGCGTCGAATTCACCGTGGCCGGGCGCAACACCGGCCGCATCATCAGCCCCCAGGTCGCCCTGGGCATGTTCTTCTGAGGGGCTGCCGATGAACATCGAATCCATCGTCAACACCATCCTCGGCATCGTCTGGAGCCCGTACCTGGTGGTGCTCTGCCTGCTCGCCGGCCTGTACTTCAGCGTGCGCACCCGCTTCATCCAGTTGCGCGCGCTGCCGGAGATGCTGCGCCTGATGTTCCGGCACGAGCGCTCCGAAGCCGGTGTGTCACCGTTCCAGGCCCTGTCGCTGTCGTTGTCCAGCCGCGTCGGCGTCGGCAACATCGCCGGCGTTGCCATGGCCATCGCCTTTGGTGGCCCGGGCGCGATCTTCTGGATGTGGATCGTCGCCTTCCTCGGCGCCTCCAGCGCCTTCATCGAATCCACGCTGGCACAGATCTATAAGGACCGCGATGCCAAGGGCCAGTACCGCGGTGGCCCCGCGTACTACATCGAAAAGGGCCTGGGCCAGCGCTGGTATGCAGTGCTGTTTGCGCTGGTCACCGTGCTGGCCGGTGCGATGCTGGCCGGCACCCAGTCCAATGCGATCACCAGTGCGGTGAACGAAGCCTGGGACGTGCCGGTGATGACCACCACGGCGGTTCTGCTGGTGGTGCTGGGCGCGATCCTGATCGGCGGTGTGCGCCGCATCGCGCGGGTTGCCGAGTGGGTCGTGCCGTTGATGGCCGTGGCGTATCTGCTGGTGGCGGCACTGGTGATGGTGCTCAATGCAGAGAAAGTGCCGGAGGTGATCATGCTGGTGCTGCGCAGTGCATTCGGTGTGGATGCAGCGTTCGGTGCAATGATCGGCACCGCCATCCAGTGGGGCGTGCGCCGTGGCGTGTTGTCCAACGAGGCCGGCATGGGCAGCGGTGCGCATCCAGCCGCCGCCGCCGAAGTCACTCATCCGGTCAAGCAGGGCCTGGTGCAGTCGTTCTCGGTCTACATCGACACGATGGTGGTGTGCAGCGCCACCGCGTTCCTGATCCTCTCCACCGGCCTGTACAACGTCTACGACCCGGCTGTGAACGGCATTCCGGATGAGGCGCGCCTGCTGCTGGGCAATCTGCCTGGCGTCGAAGCCGGGCCGCGCTTCGTGCAGCACGCGGTGGAGTCCGCGCTGCCGGGCTTCGGCCGCTCGTTCGTGGCGCTGGCGATCCTGCCGTTCGCGTTCACCACCATCCTGGCGCTGTACTACATGGCCGAGACCAATATCAGCTACCTGTGCCGTGATCGTCCCGCGCCGTGGGTGATGGGCGGGTTCCAGCTGCTGTTCCTGGCCGCGACCGGCTACTCAGCGGTGAACAGTGCAACGATCGCGTGGTCGCTGGGCGACATCGGCGTCGGCCTGATGAGCTGGCTGAACATCATCGCCATCCTGCTGCTGCAGAAGCCAGCGCTGGCGGCGCTGCGCGACTACGAACAGCATCGCCAGGCGGGCAAGGATCCGCTGTTCAACCCGAAGCTGCTGGGTGTGCGCAACACCAGCGTGTGGGAGGGCTGACAGGATCGGGGCAGATCCCTCGCCACGGCGAGGGCTCTGACCCACGCCATCGCCCGGTGGGTGCGCCACTACTCGGTGGATGCGCCCTTACCCGGTGGGGGCGCCCTTACCCGGTGGGTGCGAACCTTGGTTCGCACCGCCCTTCCCGCTGCTTTCGCCGGGCATGAACCCTTTTCAATGCCGAGCGGGAGGTTCCGCGCGCATTGCGATGCGCTCATTGCAATGGCGCCCACAGGTCATGGGGCGCGGCCCGGCGCTACCGCATCATTCGTTCGGCGGCGTGGTCGCCTTGGCCTCGCTGCCGAAGCTGCCATCGGCTTCCGCGGCCAGGTACGCGAACACGGTGTACGCGGCCACGTTCTGCGCCAGCGCCTTCGGGTCGATCTTGTCCAGCGTGTCGTCGGCGGTGTGGTGCAGGTGGAAGTAGTCCGAGCCGTCCTGCGCCAGCCATGCCCACGCGCCACCCTTGGCGGCCAACGGGCCGACGTCCGGGCCCGGGCCACCCTTGTCGGCCTGGTACTCGATGCCCAGCGGCTTCATCACTTCGGCAATCTGCTTCGTCGCTTCGCGCGAGCCTTCCGGGTTCGGCGAACCGGTATTGAAGGCATAGATGCGGCCGGCACCGAAGTCACTCTCGGCCGCCAGCTGGTGCAGGGCCACGTCCTTGGCATGCGCCTCGGCGTAGGCCTTGCCGCCATACAGGCCCTGTTCTTCGTTGGCGAAGGCGATCACGCGGATGGTGCGCTTCGGCGCCTGCTTGAGCTGGCCGATCAGATGGCCCGCAGCCATGGTGATGCCCACGCCCGCGCCGTCATCCACCGCGCCGGTGCCCAGATCCCATGAATCCAGGTGACCGCCGATCACCACCACTTCCTTCGGCAGGCTGCGGCCGGTGATCTCACCGATCACGTTGTACGAGGTGGCGGTGCCGTCCCAACCGCAGTCCAGCGCGACCTTCACCGTTGTCGCGCCGCGGGCCAGCAGGCGGGCCAGCTGGTCGGCGTCAGGCACCGACAGTGCTGCAGACGGCACCGGGGTCAGGCCGTCATCGAAACGGGTGATGCCGGTGTGCGGCACGCGGTGCGAGTCGGTACCGGCCGAGCGCATCAGGAAACCGACCGCGCCCTTGCGAATTGCTTCGGACGGGCCCTTGCTGCGGATCGCGCCACCACGGCCATAGTCGCGGCCATCGCGGAACGGCAGCATCTGGTAATCAACGAACGCGATCTTGCCCTTCAGCGAACCGACCGGTGCGGCCTGCAGTGCGGCCAGGTCGGCGAAGCGGACCACTTCGGCTTCAACGGTGCCGCCCGGGCTGCCACCCAGCGCCGTGATCTGCAGCGGCTGCGGGTTCCTGCCGGTCACCGCGGCGTGTTCACTGCGGCGCTCCCACTTCGGGAACGTCACTGGTTCCTTCCACACCTTGTCGAAGCCGAGGGCCTTGAACTTGGCTTCGGCCCAGGCCACGGCGCGGGCGTCGGCCTCGCTGCCGGCGATGCGCGGGCCGATTTCGGTGGTGAGCGATTCAACCACCTTCCAGCCGGTGTCATCGGCCAGCGCCTGGTCGCGCAGCTGCGCAGCGGTGGACAGCGACGCCGGGGGCAGGGTGGTGGTGTGCGGCGCCGCGAAGGCCGGGGCGGCCAGCAGGGCGAGGGAGGATGCGATGGCAAGGACGCGGCGACGCATGGACAGCTCCGGGAAGGGACCAAGCCTTGGAGCTTAACAGTCGTTCAGCCCGGCGCATGGGCGGGAGGTCATGGCTGCCGCGAACGCTGTTTTCCGCCACGTCCGGCAAAGCGAAAGCCCCGCCGGGGCGGGGCTTTCGTGCAGTCGCGGTAGTGCCGGCCGCTGGCCGGCTCCCGCATGTTCCGATGTTGCCGGCCAGCGGCCGGCACTACCGGTAGGCGGCCTTACTTCTTCAGGCTGTCGCGGATCTCGCGCAGCAGCACCACTTCCTCGGCCGGTGCGGCCGGGGCGGCTTCCTGCTTGCGCGACAGGCGGTTGATCGTCTTGACCACCAGGAAGATGGCGAAGGCCACGATCACGAACTGGATCAGCGTATTGATGAAGTCGCCGTAGCCGATCACCACGGCCGGGATTTCCTTGCCGTCGGCACCGATGCTGGCCGGTGACAACGTCCACGCCAACTGCGAGAAATCCACCTTGCCGATCAGCATGCCCAGCGGCGGCATGATGATCTTCTCGACCAGTGCGGTCACGATCTTGCCGAAGGCCGCGCCGATCACCACGCCGACGGCGAGGTCGATGACGTTGCCGCGCATCGCGAATTCCTTGAACTCGGTGAGCATTCCCATTGTTGTTTTTCTCCGGTGGGGGAAGTGGACAGCGCGCAGGGTAGCGCAGGTGATGTCAGCCGGCGATCACGCCGTGGCGCTCGGCCACGTTTTCCAGGCGGGCACTGAAGCGGTCGCCGGGCTTCAGCGCGGCCACTCCGGACGGGGTACCCATGAACACCAGGTCGCCGGCACGCAGCTGCCACAGCTTGGACAGCTCATGCAGGATCTCCGGCACGTTCCAGATCATCTGGTCCAGCAGCGCCTGCTGGCGCACCTCGCCGTTGACCTCCAGCGACAGGTTGAGCGCGGCCAGGTCGCCCACCTCAGCGGCATGGACGATCTCGCTGATCGGCGCCGAGGCATCGAAGCCCTTGGCCGCATCCCACGGATGGCCCTTGTCCTTGGCGGCGGCCTGCAGGTCGCGGCGGGTCAGATCCAGTCCCACCGCATAGCCGTAGACAAGCGCGTCGGCATCGGCGACGGCCAGTTCGCCGGCTGGCGCATCACGGCCGATCGCCACCACCAGCTCCACTTCGTGGTGCAGGTTGGCGGTTGCCGGGGGATAGGGGATGGCATCGTCGTGGCCGACCACGATCGCATCGGCCGGCTTGCTGAAGAACATCGGGCGGCCGCGATCGTCGGCCGCCGGCACTGCTGCGCCCATTTCGCGGGCATGGTCGGCGAAGTTGCGGCCGACGCAGTAGATGCGGTGCACGGGGAAGCTGCCGCCACCCACCACCGGCACACGCGGCAGGGCTACGGCAGGGATCACATCGGAGACATCGGACATGCGGGCATCCAGGAAGGGCGTGCCCGCAGTCTAGAACGCATGGCGCCCGCCGTCAGCGGGCGCGTAGGGCGTGGATCAACGCGAGGCCGGCAGCACCGGCTTGCGCACCACGCGGAACTCACCCTCGACCACGTTCGGGTCGAGCGGACGGGCAGTGCCCGGCTTGCGCGAAGCCAGCAGCTTCCACGCCAGGCCGACCAGGATCATCGCCGCACCGACGAACACGCCGATGAACACCATCGCGGCCAGGATCGCCAGGCCGAGCAGGCCCACGGCAACGCGCACCAGCGGGTGACGCGGCTTGCGCGGCGCGAACAGGGTGCGGAACTGGTTGAAGGCGGATGCGCGATTGAACATGGCGGCTCGATAGGCTGGGATCAGCGAAACCAGAGTATCGGGAGGTGCCACTGTCATTGAGTGAAAAACTCGTTAAATATAGCCTGTGCTTATTACGAATCAATGACTTGTGTTCATGTTGCAGCCAGTCACCTGAGCGGGCGTGCGACAATGCGCGTTTACTGTCCGAGCCTTCGCCATGACTGCCGCCGCTGCCCTGATCGCCCTTGATGCCATTGCCGATGGCGCGTTTGCCGAGGTCGAAGCGGTGGTTGATGGCGATGCCGAATCGCTGGTGCTGTACCGCGACGGCGCGCAGGTGCGTGCGTTCCTGAACATCTGCCCGCACGCCGGCCGTCGCCTGGACTGGGCGCCGGGCCAGTTCCTGAAGAGCCGCGAGGGCCACCTGGTGTGCGCCGCCCACGGTGCCTCGTTCGCGCTGGACAGCGGCGACTGCATCGCCGGCCCCTGCAAGGGCGACCGCCTGCGCGCCGTGCCGGTGGATGTGCGCGACGGGCAGGTTTATCTGGCCTGAGTCCAGGCCAGGGGCCGGATCCGTTTTCCGCAGGAAAGCGGCTCTGACCCCATCAGGCCAGAAGCAGTCGAGCATGGCTCGACTCTACAAAGGCATCCACGAGCATCCACGCATGGCGTGGATCTACTGTGTCGACCAAGGTCGACACCTACCAAAGCGGTGCACGACGCCAGCGGTGCACGACGCCGTTCCGACAGATCGCAGAAATCTGTCGAAGGCGGGGTGGGTCCGGTTGCGGGGGCGTGAGCCGCATGGATGCGGCGACCGAGCTTACAGGGACGTACTTGCAGCGTCCCCCGCAACCGGACCCACCCCGCCATCCCACGAAATGCACGCTTTTGCCGTTGCCGTTGCCGTTGCTTCGGCCTCTGCGGGTGCAGGGCGCAGCCCTGCCAACAAACCCAACCCTCAGAACATCAGGTTGATCATCAGCACCACCACGCAGGTGTAGATCAGCGACAGCGGGCCGCCGACCCGCCACATCTCGCGCGGGGTGTAGTTGGCCGGGCCGGTGATCATCGAAATTACCGGGTTGGAGGCCGTCATCAGATTGTTGGACGCCGACAGTGCCACGATCAGCGCGAACGCCGTCGGGTTGCCGCCCGCCGCCAGCGCAAGGTTCACCGCAATGGGCACCATCACGATGGTGGCGCCCACATGGCTGATCACCAGCGAGAACGCCGTGGTCAACAGCGCCAGCGCCACCTCCAGCACCCACACCGGGATGCCGGTGGGCAGCTTGTCGATGGTATGGCCGGCCACCCATGCCGCCGCACCACTGGAATCCATCGCCCAGCCGAGCGGGATCAGCCCGGCCATCATGAACACGGTCTTCCAGTTGATCGATGCATACGCCTCGTCCATGCGCAGCACGCCGGTCAGCAGCATGCCGGCCACGCCGGTCATCAGCGTCAGCGCCACCGGCAGCTTGCTGGTCAGCGCGATCAGGATGGTCAAGGCGAAGATCGCCATCGCGATCTTGAACTTGTGCGGGCGCTGCTCGCCGGTCGGGTAGTCGGTCACCACCACGAAGTCACGGCTGCGGGCGGCCTGCGCCAGGTCGGTCCAGATGCTGTGGAAGACCAGCATGTCGCCGGCACGCAGCTGCACGTCGCGCACGTCCTCGCGGATCACCTGCTTGTCGCGGTTGATCGCCAGCAGGCTGATGCCGCGCTCCTTGCGCAGGCGCAGATCGGCCGCGCTCTTGCCGATCACGTTCGAGGTAGGCGGCACCACCGCTTCGGAAATACCGGCACGGCTCGGGTTGAACAGGTCGCCCAGGTGCTTCAGTCGCGAAGACATGCGCAGGAACTGGTTCTGCGCGAAATCGTTGATCTGCTCACGCGGGCCCATCGCGCCGAGCACGCTGCCGACCCAGATGCGCATCTCCGCCGGTGGCGCCAGGCGGGTGTCATTGCCGGTTTTCAGGGCCAGCAGCAGCGGGGCATCGTGCAGGTTCTCGGCCTCGCCCAGGGTCATGCCCACCAGCGGGCTTTCGGCACTGACCACCAGCTCGAACACATCGCCTTCGATGCCATAGGTCTTGGCGAAGTAGCTCTCGGTGCGCGCGGGCGTGACCCCGTCGTTGACCAGGTTCTCTTCTTCGATCAGCTTGCGGTCGCCGTAGTAGCGGAAATACAGCAGCGAAGCGATCAGCAGCGCCACGCCGATCGGCAGCGGTGCGAACATGCGCAGCGGCTCGATGGTGGCCAGGCCGGAAGGCAGGTTGTTGTTGGCCGAGGCCAGCAGATCGTTCAGCAGGATCAGCGGTGAATTGCCGACCATGGTCAGCGCACCACCCATCACGATTGCCGCCGAAATGGGCAGCAGCAGGCGCTGCAGGGTCAACCCGGTGCGCGCGGCCAGTCGCGAGGCAACGGGCAGGTACAGCGCCATCACCGACGGGTTCTGCATGAAAGAGGAATTCAGGCCGGCAATGGCCGTGGTCATCATCAGCAGCCGCTGCTCGACACCATGGCCGCGCCGCAGCAGCCACGCGGCCAGCCGGTTCAGCGCCCCGGTGCGGTCCAGGCCCGCACCGAGGATGGTGGTGGCGATGATGCTCATCACCGCGTTACCGGAGAAGCCGCCGAAGATTTCCTCCGGCGCGATCAGCCCGGTGACACCGAGCACCACCAGGACCACCAGCGCGACCACGTCGGCGCGGATGCGCTCGAACAGGAACATCGCCATCGTGAAGCCGACCAGCCCGAGCACGAGCTTCATGTCGTTGGTCAGCGTCAGCGCGGTATCCATGTGGGGCGCGGTGTCCTCAGGCGATCGTCAGGTGCGGTCGTACAGCAGGTCCCAGACGCCGTGGCCGAGCTTCTGGCCGCGGGTCTCGAAGTGCGTCTGCGGCCGCCAGTCCGGGCGCGGCACGCTGCCACGCGGGCCGGCGCGGTTGACCAGGCCAGCGGTGGCGTCGAGCACGTCCCACATCTGCTCGGCGTAGTCTTCCCAGTCGGTGGCGCAGTGCAGGCGGCCGCCCGGGCGCAGCTTGCGCACCAGCAGCTCGGCAAATGCAGGCTGCAGCAGGCGGCGCTTGTTGTGGCGCTTCTTGTGCCACGGGTCCGGGAAGTAGATGCGCACTTCATCCAGCGCGCCATCGGCAATCTCGTTCTGCAGCACTTCCACCGCATCGTGGTGGTACAGGCGCACGTGGTCGGCGTTGTCGTCGGCCAGCGCGTTCAGCAGGCGACCCACGCCGGGCGCGTGCACTTCGATGCCGATGTAGTCACGCGACGGATCATGCTGGGCGGCGAAGCGCAGCGCGGCACCGTTGCCGAAGCCGATTTCCAGCACCTTGTGCGCCTGGCGGCCGAAGGTGGCGTCCAGATCACGCGGCTGGCCGTTGTAGTCGATGCCGAAGCGCGGCCAGCGCTCGTCGAACGCGCGCTGCTGGGCAGGCGTGAAGCGGCCCTGGCGCAACACGAAGCTGCGCACCTCGCGGCGGCCCTCGCTCACGGTGAAGGGCTTGGGCGGGGCCTTGGAACCGGCGCTGTCGAAGGGATTGGTCATCAGCCGATCAGCCCATCCACCGGGGAGGAGGCGCTGGCGTAGCGCTTGCGCGGGATGCGCCCGGCCAGGAAGGCCTCGCGGCCGGCCTCGACCGCCTTGCGCATGGCGCTGGCCATCAGCACCGGGCTGCGTGCACCGGCAATGGCGGTGTTCATCAGCACGCCGTCGCAGCCCAGCTCCATCGCGATCGCCGCATCCGACGCGGTGCCCACGCCGGCGTCGACGATGATCGGCACCTTGGCGTCTTCGATGATCTGCAGCAGGTTGTACTTGTTCTGGATGCCCAGGCCCGAACCGATCGGCGCAGCCAGCGGCATCACTGCAGCGCAGCCGATCTCTTCCAGGCGCTTGGCCAGGATCGGGTCGTCGGAGGTGTAGACCATCACCTCGAAGCCGTCCTTGACCAGCTGTTCGGCGGCCTTGAGGGTCTGCACCACGTCCGGGTACAGCGACTTCTGGTCGCCCAGCACTTCCAGCTTGGTCAGGTTGTGGCCGTCCAGCAGTTCGCGCGCCAGCCGGCAGGTGCGCACCGCGTCTTCGGCGGTGTAGCAGCCGGCGGTGTTGGGCAGGATGGTGTAGCGCTCCGGCGGCAGCACGTCGAGCAGGTTCGGCTCGCCCGGGTTCTGCCCGATGTTGGTGCGGCGGATGGCCACGGTGACGATCTGGGCGCCTGCAGCCTCGGTGGCCAGGCGGGTTTCTTCCAGATCCTTGAACTTGCCGGTGCCGGTGAGCAGCCGCGAGCCATAGGTCTTGCCGGCGATCACCAGCGAATCGGGGGAGACATGAACGTTCATGGCGCGATTATCGCTTATCCGCCTGAAGATGGGATCACGCAATGGCGTGCAGGCCGTGGATGGGTAGGGTTAGTGCCGGCCGCTGGCCGGCAGATGCAGGGTGCCTGACAGCGTCGGATTGCCGGCCAGCGGCCGGCACTACGCGGGACGGCCTCAGCCCCCACCCAGCGCGTGCACGATCTCCACGACGTCGCCTTCGGCCAGGACATGCTCGCCATGGCGGCTGCGGCTGACGATCTCGCCGTTGACCTCCACCGCCACCCGGCGCTGCAGCAGCTGCTCGGCCTCAAGCAGGTCGTGGAGGGTCGCCGAGGCGGGCAGGGTGCGGGGTTCGCCGTTGAGCTGGATGTTCATCCCTGCATTGTCGCTGATAGCCCGTCGGGATCGGAACGTTTGTAATTTGAACCGGGCGCCAGCTCCGGCACAGCAGGGTTCGACGTGGTCAGGCGACAATCCATGCGGCGGCGCAGCGTGAGCAAACGGCGGCGCGGTGAAACCATTGACCGTGCGCCGGCGTACGTGCGCCGGATTCCAACTTGTTTACCCCACAGGAGTTCCTAGATGCAGCTCAGCAAACACCCGATCCGCTCCCTCATGGCGGCTGCGATCGCACTGGCCGCGCTGCCGGCCATGGCAGGCGAAAATCCGTACTCCAAGGCAGTGTTCTTCGGTGACAGCCTCACCGACGCCGGCTACTTCCGCCCGCTGCTGCCCGAGGCCACGCAGGGGCTCTCCGGCCAGTTCACCACCAACCCGGGCTGGGTGTGGTCGCAGCAGGTCGCCAATTACTACGGCCTCAACAAGGACCCCAACGGCAACGGCCAGAACGGCGACAATTACGCTGTCGGCGGCGCCCGCGTGTCGGTCGAAGGCAGCGGTGCCCTCGGCGCGATCCCGTCGTTGAAGTCGCAGGCGGCCCGCTACCTGGCGGCAAACGGTGGCAAGGCTGACCGTAACGCCCTGTATACCGTCTGGGGTGGCGCAAACGACCTGTTTGCCGCCGCCGGCGCTGCCGGTGCGGGTGCGCCGCCGGCCCAGGTGCAGGGCATCATCGGCGCGGCGGTTACCGACCAGATCGCGCTGGTCGGTGCCCTGAAGCAGGCCGGTGCCCAGTACGTGCTGGTGCCGAACCTGCCGGACGTGGGCATCACCCCGCAGTTCCGCGGCCCCAATGCAGCGGCTGCCACCGCCATGTCGGTCGGCTACAACAAGGCGCTGTATGGCGGCCTGAAGCAGGCGGGCATCGAGTTCATTCCGCTCGATACCTTCAGCATCCTGCGTGAAGTGACCGCCAACCCGGGCATGTACGGCTTCACCAACGTCACCGGCACCGCCTGCAAGATCAACCCGGCCAACACCACGGGCAGCATCATCGGCTGCAACCCGACCACCTACGTCAGCCCCGATGCGTACCAGACCTATCTGTTCGCCGATGGCGTGCATCCGACCGTTACCGGTCACCAGCTGCTGGGCCAGTACGCCGTCTCGGTGCTGGAGGCTCCGCGCCTGCAGCAGGTGCTGAGCCACTCGGCACAGACCGTCGGCCGTTCGCGTGCCGACCAGGTCAGCAACCACCTGGGCGCCCGTCCGGCCGATGGCCTGTCGTGGTGGGGTGGCGTGCGCGGTGACCTGCAGCGCTATGACCACGCCGACCTGTACGACGGCGTGGCGCCGGCCGGCCTGTTCGGTGTCGACTGGGCACGCAACGGCGTGGTGGTCGGCGGCTTCGCCGGCTTCGGTCGCATGAGTGCCGACTTCGGCAACAGCCGTGGCGACTTCACCCAGAAGGACACCACCGCCGGCCTGTTCGCTGCCTGGTATGGCGACCGCGTCTGGGTCAACGGCCAGGTCAGCTACACCTGGTTGTCGTATGACGTGAACCGCAAGGTCCAGCTGGGCCCGGCTACCCGCGAACACGGTGGCTCGCCGGATGGCAGCAACCTGACCGCCGCACTGAATGCCGGTTACGAGTTCGGCACCGAGGGTGGCTTCCGCCACGGCCCGATCGCTGCGGTGATCTGGCAGAAGGTCAAGATCGACGGTTACAGCGAAAGCGCCGCTGCAGGCACGCTGGCCACCGCCCTGGGCTACGACCGCCAGAACGTCGACTCGACCGTTGGCCGCGTTGGCTGGCAGGCACGCTTCGATGGCGGCACCGTCAAGCCGTACGTGCAGGTGACCTACGACCACGAATTCGAGGACACCAAGCAGGCCAGCGCGTGGCTGCAGACCCTGCCGGAACTGGGCAGCTACCGCGTGCCGGGCCTGGACTTCGACAAGAACTACGCCACCGCTGTTCTGGGTGCGCGCATGGACCTGTTCGGCCTGCAGGGCAACGTTGGCCTGAGCACCACGGCCGCGCAGAAGCGTGCCCGTGACGCGACGATCTTCGCCACCGTGGGTGGCAGCTTCTGATGAATGCAACATCCCGGGCACCGCAAGGTGCCTGGGATGCCTGCACGGCAGCGCCGGGCCATGCCCGGCGGGTGCGGCGACCACCATTGCGCAACACCGGCCGCTCCGCATAGACTTTCACCCGCAATGCGGGCGTAGCTCAATGGTAGAGCTGTAGCTTCCCAAGCTACTGACGTGGGTTCGATTCCCATCGCCCGCTCCATGTCTCCAGGGTGTTCACCCCAGGCAGACGCGGCGCAATCGTTGAACCACACCCCAGTCCAGCGTGTGGCAACGGCGCCGGAACCTCATTCTTCAATGCGTCGGGCTGTGGCTCTTCCGAACCACAGCCCGGGTGGCTTATGCGCCCGCTTGCGCAGCCGCGTCCTTGGCCGCGGCAGTTACAGAGCTCCCGAAACCGGTATAGGTCGATCCGTTGCAGTGCAGGTATGCGCGGAAGACGACGCCATTCAACTCGGCGTTGTCAAAATAGCAGTGCGTACCGGTCTTGGATGATTTCTTCACAAGCCGCATTGCCATCGCGTTTGAATCGTCGACGCTGGAGCCAAGGCCGGCAACGCTCCAGGACTGGCCCGGGCGAGTGCAGCTGTAGGGATACTTATAGCCATGTGCCGACCCATAGTAGTAGTCGACATTGCACCGCGCCTGCGTCGCCGCCAGGGTGATGGCCAGCTCAAGCAGGTTCTGTCCCGCAGTGGTGGTCGTCATGCCATAGGCGGAAATCGGAGTGGAACTGCACTCTCCTTTGATGCCCACACCCGGTGCCGGGATGCTGACATAGGGATCGCGTGCGAAGACACTGCAGACGGGTCCTTCCTCGGCGACGGCAAGGAAGCCATTGGCGTTGGCCGTCGCAGCATCGATATTGCTGCCAACGCCAGCGACCGTTCCATTCGTGCCGCAGCGCCGGATCACCACCCCTCCGCCGTTCGGCAGCATGTCCATGCCGGGGTCGCAGATGCCAGGCCCGATCGAGGATGCCCCTGCCGGTCCGGTGTAATCACGTTCGGCGTTTGCGGCCATCGGGGCCTGCGCGGAAAGCAGTGCAAGCATCAGCGAAAAAGAAATCGCAGCCATTCAAAACCTCGAATCCATGAGTGAGCAGTGACGCTAGCAGAGGCGCCATTCTGGAAAACTGGAATTCGACCAATCCGCCACTGCTGCAAGCCAGTGATCCGATTCAGAATGCCCACGCCCATGGAAATGTGCGGTAGTTCGCGCTGCGTCTCCGGCTGCGCGGCTGCCGCGGCGGGCTCCTGCAACCTCCGCTGTCTGCCGGGCCCGCCGGGCCGCAGGGTTCAGTTGGTGCTGGGCTTGGGGATGCTAAAAGATTGTTAACCCTTGCCCCCCATCGTCCGCTGCCCGGAGCGCGAATGATCGCCGCACTTTTGCCCCTCAGGCGTTGCTTTGATTTTTCAGGGCGATCCAACCGGAAGGAGTTCTGGTCGTACTCCCTGTCTGCTGCCCTTGTGGTGGCAGTGGGCTACACCTTGATGGACGGCGGATACTGGCTGACGGGCACCGTGCTGCTCGATGGGGAGGCCTTCGAGCCATTCCGGACGCTGGGGTGGGTCATGACGGTCTGCGCGGTCATCGTCCTCCTTCCGCCGATGCTGGCCCTGGCCGTTCGACGACTGCACGACATCGACGAGTCCGGCTGGTACGTCGTGATCGCCTTCATCCCGTTGGGCGTGTTCGTCCTCTTCCCGGTCATGCTTCTGCCGGGCAACGAGGAAGAGAATCGATTCGGCGGTGTTTCCGGCCTGCCGGGTGCCTGACTCAACGCCGCGCGAAGTCCACCAGGTCGGAAGGGTAGTGGGGGCAGGTGCGTAGCGTGGCGTCGTCACCGCCATACAGCACCACCAGCGCAGCCACTTCAAATGCCCAGTAGCCCCACGCGTTCGGCCCGATCAGGCGCCGGGTCCGCTTCTGAGCCTTTGGCGGCAGCAGGAAGAAGTCGCGGTACTGCACCTGCAGGTAGCCGGCCAGCAGTGAAGGGTCGAACGCTTCACCGTCGCGCAGCGGCGCGAACAGCTCGGCGAACGGTCGCGGATGAAAGACCTCATCACTGGCTTCCACCAGGCCCAGCGCCGGCGCGCTGAGGTAGTCCAGCACGCGGTCGGTGTCGAAACAGAGCACCTTCTCCACCAGCGCCGGCAGGCGTTCCTGCGCATCCAGCAGCACGCCCAGTGACAACAGCTGCAGTGCGTACTCGTAGTGCTGCGTTGTACGTGATTGCAACGACGCCGCCAGCGCGATGTCGTGGCCTTGCTGTTGCAGGCTGTCCCGGGCAAGGGCCAGCAAACGCGCATGCTCGAGCCAGAGATCTGCTACGTCGGCATGCATCTGCTGCAATGCCGCGGGGGCGAAGCCGCGGTCGATGCCTTTCAGCAGCAGGTTGCTGCCGGTCTGTGCAACCGTCTCCCAGCCGTAGGCATGCTCCAGGGCTGCATGTCCCTGCAGCGTTTCCTCCACAGATTCACCGCCATTGCGCGCATGGCGTGCAAGCAAGGCCATGCCTGCGTTCCAGTCCGCCTGCCAATCCGGCAGGCGAAGCGTGCGGCGCGGCTGGCCCGGGGCCTTGGCCAGTGCTCTCCATCGCGGCAGCATGTCCTGCAGCAGATTCCGGTGATTCACGGCAGTCATCGATTCCATCATCAGCGAGAGTCTAGCGGCTTTGCCGGTTCGAACCCCATTGCCTGGCACAGCGTTGAAGGTTTGAATGGTGCACAGTCGCCGCCACCCAGCCTGCATGACCGTTGATCGAATCGCCCTCCGCCGTTTCACCCAGTGGCTGCCGTTCCTGATATGGGTAGCGATCTGCGTGGTGTGGTGGTCGCCTTGGGGCGTGGTCGTTGGCCTGGCCGCATGTCTTGCCCTGGGCGGCGTGCTGCAGCACTTCGATCTGGTCGGCGATGCTGTAGGGGGCGCACTGCTGCGCTCGCGGGCGAAGCTGCCCTTCGCCACCCGGCCGCCCACGCATGATGTGCTGTTGGATTGGGGCGAGCTGGGCATGGGCGGGCCGGCCTACGGCACCCTGATGCTGCGCGATGGCGCCATTGTCGAGGGCGTATCCACCGCAGGCAGCCACGATGCCAGCGGCGAGTGGCTGGCGCTGGCGGGCAGCGCGCTGCGTGTGGCCAGTGGCTACAGTGATCGCAGCGAAGCGGTGATCGTCTACGACGAAGTGGACAAGAGGGTGATGCACCTGCTGGCGATTGTTCCCAGCCTGTTCTGGCAGGAACTGCACGAGCGCCGGCAGCTTGGCGGGGATGCCGAAGCCGCGATGTGGTTGCGGGATATTCCCAGTCGATCGACCACGCTGCGCCCCTGCCGGGGTCTATGGCTGGAACAGGAGCATCCGGCGCTGGCCGCCGGGGTGCCGCAGGTGTTGCGGCATGTCCTGCCTGATGCCCGGGTGCTGCAGGCCATCCCGCTGCTTCCCGACGACCTGCGCCTGACTGCGCATCCGACCTTGTTCGCGCGCATCTGCCCGCACGCGCTCTGTCTTGATGGCGAGCCCAGTGACCGTCACGCCTGCGATCTGGAGACGGTCATTGCCAGCCCGTCCGGTCGATGCGTGGTGGTGGCGGGCAGCGTGCTTGATGGGGATCTGCGTCCCATCGAGGGCGTATGGCTCGTCCACTGGCAGGGGCGTTGGCAGGCCATTGGCCGCCGTGCGATGGGCGGCAGCGGCAAGACCCGGAGTGGGGCCTGGATCGATGTCATCGCGGTCGGCGATGACGGAACGCTTCGCTGCGAAGCCTATGAGGAACACTGGACGTTCGAGGCGATCACACGCATCCCCACGCCACATACGGCATTGGCGTTGCCTGTGGAATGGCGGGAAACCGCATTGGCCGTGCGTGTCCGCGATGGGGGCTTCTCGCTGCGCCTGCCCCGCGCGGATCAGCGGCCCTCAGTCACAGGTTAGACTGCGTCGAATCAAACAGGGAGGTTCCGGCATGCGTCGTCGATGCAGGCCGGGGAAGTGCTGGAAAAGCTGAAGAAATGGGCTGCGGGCAGTACCGGGTGCAGATGACCGGACTTCCGTATGGCTCATGCGCCTGCCGCCTGCACCTGTTGCGCATACTCCTCGGTAAACAGCCCTGACAACGCCCGGCGCTGCTCTGCATCGATGGCGCGCGAGGCGTTGGTTGTGTAGTCGAAATGCACCATCACGCAGCGCCCGCTGGCCACCAGGGCCTCGAACTGGAACGCCTGCTGCACGATCGACAGCGAGGAGCGGCCGATGTTTTCGATGCGGGTCTCGATGCGCACTTCGTGTCCCGGCTGTATCTGCTGCAGGAAGTCGATTTCGTAGCGGCGCAGGATCAGCGTCAGGTCGCGCATGCTGGCCTCGCGGCTGAAATGGCGGAAGATCTCCTGGCGACCTTCCTCGAACCAGACGGGCAGGGCGGTGTTGGTGACGTGGCCGAGTACATCCACTTCGGAGAAACGCGGAAGGATCGTCAACGGCATGAAGTCTCCGGGGTGTAGTGGGTGGGGTCTCCGGCGACGATGCTGCCATCGCCGGAGACAGTGCGGCGACTACCGGCTGTCAGTCTGAGTAGAAGCCGTTGCCGAGGGTGCCGGGCAGGCCGGGTTCCGGCCACGGCATCAGTGACGTGCAGGCGTCGTACAGCGTGCAGAAGTCCTGCCGCAGTTGTGCAGGCACCCAGCTGCCATAGGAAACGTCGGTCGAGTCGCCCTGGCAGGCGTAGGAAACATCGATCCAGCGGGTATTGGCGTGTGAGGCAACGCCCTGGTGCTGTGTCTTGCCCGTGCAGTAGCGCAGGCCCTGGCCGATCAGGGTGTTGTTGGCATCGAAGTAGAGCCGGGAGACTGCGTGGGTGGGCGCAGCCTGTACGTGTGCGGCGCTCCCCATCAGGCCAAACAGCAACAACAGCGGAATTCCCATTCGCATCTGTGGTTCTCCTTGGGTTGTGTAAGCCGGCCGTGTCCTGTCCTGTAGCCGGCAACAGCCATCTTCGCACAGCCCCGGCAGGCACGCAGATATGGCGGCCTGCAGGGCATCATCCACCCGCCACACGCCCGCGCTATGCTGCGCGCCTGCCGTCCGATCCTGCCGCGATGAAGCTCGCCATCCTGTCCCGCAACAGCTCCCTGTACTCCACCCGCCGGCTGGTCGAGGCGGCCCGCGCGCGCGGCCACACCGTTCGCATCCTCGACCCGCTGCGTTGCTACATGCGCATCGCCGCCGATGGTTTTTCGATGCACTACAAGGGCCGGCCGATGACCGGCGTGGACATGGTCATCCCGCGCATCGGCGCCTCGATCACCCGCTATGGCACCGCCGTGCTGCGCCAGTTCGAGCTGATGGGCGCGCGCACTCCCAACCCGTCCGATGCGATCCTGCGTTCGCGCGACAAGCTGCGCGCGCACCAGCTGCTGGCAGCCAAGGGCATCGACATGCCGGTCACCGTGTTCGGCGACAACCCCGATGACACCGTCGACCTGCTGTCGATGCTCGGTCCGCCGCCGCACGTGGTGAAGCTCAACGAGGGCACCCAGGGACGGGGCGTGATCCTCACCGAGAAGGCCAGCGCTTCGCGTGGCATCGTCGAGGCCCTGCGGGGCCTGTACGCCAACTTCCTGATGCAGGAGTTCATCGGCGAAGCCAAGGGCGCCGACCTGCGCTGCTTCGTGGTCGGTGACCAGGTGGTGGCGTCGATGCAGCGCCAGGCGCCGGAGGGTGACTTCCGCTCCAACCTGCATGCCGGCGGCACCGCGGTGGCGGCCAAGGCCAGCCGCGCCGAACAGCAGGTGGCGGTGCGTTCGGCCAAGGCGCTGGGCCTGTCGGTCTGTGGCGTGGACCTGATCCGCTCCGCGCGTGGCCCGCTGGTGCTGGAGGTCAACTCCACGCCAGGGTTGGAGGGCATCGAAGCCGCCTGCGGGGTGGATGTGGCTACGCGCATCATCGAGCACGTCGAGAAGATCAAAAAACCATGATTAATCAATGGCTTGAAATTCTCATGGGCAAATGAGGCCGGCTTTAACACGCCTTTAATCGGCGCCGGCGTAGCCTTCAGCGAACCGCAGCTCTGCCTCTCAGCAGGATCGGTATCGGGATACGACTTCAGACCCAGGCGGGGCACCGCCTGGGTCTTTTTTATGCCGCCGGAAGTCCCTTGTGGAGGCAGCGTGACGGCCGTAGAGTGGCGCCCATCGTTCCTGGATGGATCCGGAGGCTGGCGATGTACCGCATCACGATGATCGCGTTGTTGCTGGGGCTGTCTGGTGCTGCCTCCGCCAAGCAGGAGAAGACCGCCATACAGATGGATGGGCAGGCCCCGGTGGTCGAGCAGGTCCGGCGGGTTGAGAAGGCCCTCGATGACGGCGAGTACAGCGAGATTTCCGCCGATGACCGCGCCCAGGTGCAGCAGGCACTGGCGCGCATCACCCAGCGCATGGGCGACCACCGCACGCTTCGGGAGCTCCCGCCGCAGGTCCAGGCGGAGGTCTTCAACGACCAGGAGCGGATCAACACCGTTCTTGTCCGCGCCCACGAGGACAGCCGCCAGATCTGCCAGCACACCCGCACCACCGGCAGCAACATGCCTAAAAGCCGCTGCCTGACCGTGGCCGAGCGCCGCCGGATCGAGGAAAAGGGCAAGGCCCTGCTCAACGACCAGCGCACCTTCAACAACTTCAACCCCGCCACCAACCACTAGGCCGTCCGATGCCCCTGCGCATGGCACTTGCTGGCGTGAAGGTGGTGCGAATACAGTCAACACTCAACTCAAACAAGGATTCGTTTGTCATGAAGTCCCTCCTGATGTCGGCGGTCCTGATCTCGGGCCTGACCCTGGCCACCGCCGCCTCTGCATCGAACCAGTCCGGTGAGGTCTTTATCCCCGGCAAGCCGCTGCAGCAGCAGATCGAGCGCATCGAAATCGAACTCAACGATGGCGAGACCTACAGCGAACTGAAGCAGACCGACCGCAGCCGCGTACGCGAGGCGCTGGTGCGCATGCGCACGGCCGTCGAGCAGCATCCTGACCGCGATTCCATGCCTGAACAGGTACGAACCGATGTCTTCAACGACCAGCAGATCGTGAACACGGTTTTGACACAGGCACGTGAAGATAGTCGTCTAATATGCCAACGTGAAAAGGCCACGGGTTCGAACCGGTCCACGACGCAGTGCACTACCGTTGCCGAGCGCGCCCGGCGGAAGGACAAGGCACAGCGTGATATGGGCCAGGCCCAGCGCATCGGCAAATTCGTAAATTAGAGGTGACAGTGAGAATCCTGGTAATCGAAGACAACAGCGACATTGCGGCCAACCTGGGCGACTACCTGGAGGACCGGGGCCACACCGTGGACTTCGCGGCTGACGGGGTTACCGGTCTGCACCTGGCCGTGGTGCACGAGTTCGACGCGATCGTGCTGGATCTCAATCTGCCAGGCATGGACGGCATCGAGGTCTGCCGCAAGTTGCGCAATGAAGCGCGCAAGCAGACCCCGGTACTGATGCTCACCGCCCGCGATTCGCTGGACAACAAGCTGGCCGGCTTCGATTCCGGCGCGGACGACTACCTGATCAAGCCGTTCGCGCTGCAGGAAGTGGAAGTGCGACTGAACGCCCTGTCGCGACGCGGCAAGGGCGTGCAGACCCGCGTGCTGGAAACCGGCGATCTGGAATACAACCTGGATACGCTGGAAGTGCGCCGCCAGGGCAAGCTGCTGCAGCTCAACCCGACCGCGCTGAAGATCCTGCAGGCGCTGATGGAAGCGGCCCCGGCCGTGGTGACCCGCCAGGAGCTGGAAACCCGTGTGTGGGGTGAAGAATTGCCCGATTCGGATTCCCTGCGGGTGCACATCCATGGCCTGCGTGCGGTGGTCGACAAGCCGTTTGAAGTGCCGCTGATCCAGACCCGCCATGGCATCGGATACCGCATCGCCACCCCGGAAGCCTGATTCGGTGGCAACCAAGGGGGAGCGCCGGCGCACGCCTTATCGGCGGCGCCTGCGCAGCCGCATCATCGTTTCGTTCGTGTTGTTGGGCTTCTGCCTGACGACACTGTTTGCGTTCGCCACCAACTGGGCCCGCCTGCGCGTGGAAAACCAGCTGGTGGAAGAGCTGATGAACCGCAACATCGACGAGTATGCGCGCCGCTATTACGAGCACCCCGGGCATAACCCGGACGCACCGGTGCTGCAGATCAAGGCCTATGCCTATTCGAAGGACAAGTTCGACCGGGTGCGCGAAGAGCGCGCGCAGTGGGCGGGCTTTTCCGATGGCATCCACAGCGTCAGCGGCGATGAGCACGGCGAGCCGTACTCCTACAAGCTGGCCGTACGCAAGACGCCCGACGCCTGGTTCTTCCTCGCCTATGACATGACCGACAGCGTGCGCGGCGGCAAGCAGCTCAACCGCGCGCTGGTGCTGTCGGTGCTGGTGTTCAGCGTGCTGTCGCTGGTGCTGGGCTGGTGGTCGGCCTCGAAGGTGATGAAGCCGGTGTCGGATCTGGCCGCGCGGCTGCGTGCCTATCGCGGCGGCACCAGTGATCCCGAGCCGTTGGCGCCACGCTTCCCCGACGACGAAGTGGGGCAGCTGGCCCAGGCGCTGGACGACTATTCCTCGCGGCTGACCGAAGTGGTGCAGCGCGACCGTGAATTCAATGCAGACGTCAGCCATGAGCTGCGCACGCCGCTGGCAGTGATCCGTGGCGCCACCGAGCTGCTGCTGACCCGGCCCGGCCTGGACGAGAAGGTGCTGCAGCGCCTGCAGCGCATTCAGCGCGCCGAACAGCAGTGCAGCGATCTGATCGGCGCACTGCTGCTGCTGTCGCGCAACGAGCGCGGGCAGGGCACCAGCAACGTCGCCCGCGTGGCCGAGCAGCTGCTGGACGCACACCGTGCGCAGCTGGGGGGCAAGCCGCTGGAGCTGCTGCTGGAAGGTGAGCGCAATCTGGTGATCGACGCGCCCGAGGCGGCGCTGTCGGTGGCACTGGGCAACCTGATCGGCAACGCCGTGAAGTACTCGCAGGACGGCGAGGTGCGCGTGTTCGTCGGCACCAACTCGGTGTCGGTAACCGACAGTGGCCCGGGCCTGAGCGAGGAAGACGCGGCCAAGCTGTTCCAGCGTGGCTACCGCGGCACGCATGCCGGCCACTCGCAGGGCGGCGGTATCGGCCTGTCGATCGTCAGCCGCCTGTGCGACCTGTACGGCTGGCAGGTAAGCGTGCGCCCCGGCGGCCAGCGTGGCGTGATTGCCACCCTGACGTTCTCGCCGAAGCCGTTGTAAGGGCCCCTGCTTTGGTGGGTGCCGACCTTGGTCGGCACGAACCCCGCCGACCTTGCATCGCGCCCTGTGTCGCTTGTGCCACCACCGTGATCGCTGCCGCGCCCCGCGCGTGTAGATCCACGCCATGCGTGGATGCGCTTCGGTAGTGCCGGCCGCTGGCCGGCAACCAGGCCTCACCCCCCGGCCAACCCCAGATACCGCGCATGCAGCTGTTCCACCTGCACCTGCAGGTCCTCCGGCTGCCCATCATTGACCACCACGTCATCGGCCAGCGCCAACCGCTGCGCGCGGCTGGCCTGCGCAGCAATCATCCGGTCGGCCAGCGCGGCATCAATGCCATCGCGCTGCATCAGCCGCGCATGCTGCACGGCTTCGGGCGCATCCACCAGCAGCACCCGGTCCAGCCACGGGTAGGCTTTCCGCCCACCCACCTCGGTCAGCAGCGGAATCGCGGCAATCGCATAGGGGCTCTCAGCCTGCTCGCACTGCTGCTGCATCAGCCGACGGATGGCGGGGTGGGTGATGGCTTCCAGCGCCGTCCGCTCGGCGGGGTCGGCAAACACGTGGGCGCGTAGGCGCCCCCGGTCCAGGCCGCCATCGGCCAGCAGCATGTCGGCGCCGAAACGCTCGGCAATGCGGGCCAGCGCCGGGCTGCCGGCAGCCACCACGGCACGTGCGGCCAGATCAGCGTCGGCCACCACGATCCCCAGCGCCTCAAAGCGCCGGGTCACCTCGCTCTTGCCGGAGGCGATGCCTCCGGTCAGGCCAACCACATAGCGGCTCATGGGGACTCCCCTCAGCGCAGCCCGCTCATCACCAGGTACTGCTCCACCAGTGGCGCACCCCACATGAAGTACAGCCAGCCGGCGATGGCCAGATAGGGCCCGAACGGGATGGGCGTGGCGCGGTCACGGCCCCGGCTGTACAGCCAGATCGAACCGATGATGGCGCCCAGCACCGACGACAGCAGGATGATCGGCAGGATCCCCTTCAGGCCACACCAGGCGCCCAGGGCCGCCAGCAGCTTGAAGTCGCCGTGGCCCATGCCTTCCTTGCCGGTCAGCTGCTTGAACAGCCACCAGACCGTCCACAGCGACAGGTAGCCTACCGCCGCGCCCACCAGGGCGGGCTTGGCCGGCATGTAGAGGTTGTCGATGCTGCCTATCAGCCCCAGCCACATCAGCGGCAGGGTCAACTGGTCGGGCAGCAGCTGCGTTCGCAGGTCGATGCCGGACAGGGCGATCAGGAAGCAGGTCAGCACGATGGCGCCGAAGCCCTGCCAGCCGAAGCCGAACTGCCAGACGCAGGCCAGCACCAGCACCGAGGTCAGCGCCTCCACCAGCGGGTACTGCAGCGAGATCGGCGCCTTGCAGTGGCGGCACTTGCCCCCCTGGATGATCCAGCTGAACAGCGGGATGTTCTCGTACCAGCTCAGCTTGTGCTTGCAGTGCGGGCAATGCGACGGCTCCACCACGATCCCCGGTGGGGGCGGTTCATAGAAGTCCGGTTCCTCCAGGACTTCGCGCGCATCGCGCTTCCACTGCCACTCCAGCCGCTTGGGCAGCCGCAGGATGACCACGTTCAGGAAACTGCCCAGCAGCAGTCCCAGGGCGGCCGCGGCGGGATAGCCGAGGCCGGGGTGCTGGTCGAGAAATGCCATTGATACCTTTAGCCGACGACGGCGCCGAGTTTGAAGATGGGCAGGTACATGCCGATGACCATACCGCCGACAATGGTACCAATGAACACCATGATCATCGGTTCCAGCAGACTGCTCAAGGCATCCACGGCATTGTTCACTTCCTGCTCGTAGTATTCAGCCACCTTGAACAGCATGGCGTCCAGGGCGCCCGCCTCTTCGCCGATGCCGGTCATCTGGATGACCATGTGCGGGAACAGGTTCAGCTGCTTCATGGCCATGTTGACCGGGTAGCCCACCGAGACGTCGTCCCTCATTCGCAGTACGGCTTCCTCATAGACCTTGTTACCTGTGGCGCCAGCCACGATGCCCAGGGCCTCCACCAGCGGCACGCCAGCCTTGAATGTCACTGCCGTGGTGCGGGCGAAACGGGCGATCGAGCTGTTGTGCATGATCTGGCCGATCACCGGAACTTTGAGGATGGTACGGTCCAAGCCATGCTTCAGCTTTGGGGATCGCTTGTATGCCACGACAAACCCAATTACCGACCCGACGGTCAGGATTAACAACAGCCACCACCACGACAGCATCAGGCGGGAGGCAGCGACGATCATCTGAGTGAACGCCGGCAGCTCGGCACCAAATCCCTTGAAGACTTCTTCGAACTGGGGAACAACGAACATCAGCAGAATGGCAGATACTATGACTGCGACCGCCACAACCATCGCCGGATAGAACAAGGCTTTCTTTATCTTCCCCTTGAGGGCTTCGATGTTCTCTTTGTAAGTGGCAACCGTGTCGAGCACGGTCTCCAAGACACCTGCGCCTTCACCTGCTCTTACTAGGTTGCGGTAGAGTTCGTCAAATTGGACAGGGTGCTTGCTGATGGCCTCGTACAAAGAGGAGCCGCCTTCGATATCCGTGCGGATTGTGTCGACCATCTTTTTCATTCGCGGGTTCTTATGCCCGCTGCCGATGATCTCCAGTGCAGAAACGATCGGAACGCCCGACTTCATCATTGTCGCCATCTGACGACTGAAGAAGGATATGTCCTTTGCGCTGACGGCCTTGCCGGCACTGCCAAACAGAGGTTTGGGCTTTGGTTTTACTTGGCTTGGGTTGATTCCTTGACGCCGAAGCTCGGCACGTAGCAGGTTGGCATTCTTCGCCAGCTGCTCGCCCTTCATCTTGATACCCCGCTTGTCGGTCCCCTCCCAGACAAACGGCTGCAATTCCATGGCGCCTCGCGCCACAGACCCACTCTTGATCGCACTGCGACTGACAGACATGTTAGCTCCCCAAGGCCCGCCATCCCCAGGCGGGCACCATGGCTAGGGATGTTAGCGGGTTCGGAGCGATCAGGGGAGACTGCCAACGTGACGCAGCACAGGGTTCTTGGCACTCTGTGGCGGAAGGTGACGCAAAGCGTCACATTGTTGTGTCCATCGCAAAAACGACTGGGGGGGGGGTTCCCATCCGCAGAATTGCTGCCATCATTGCTTCGGGGAAATCCAGGGGGAGGCATGCCGGGAGTTGGCATGCAACCTGCGTTGCTCCACCCGCGGGACCGTCGGCCTGCTCGGCCGGGCACTCGAATCTAATCACCACTTATCTTGGGGATGTATCACCATGAAGAACCAAAAGGGCTTCACCCTGATTGAATTGATGATCGTTGTTGCGATCATCGCCATTCTTGCCGCGATTGCTCTGCCGGCATACCAGGACTACACCGTCCGTGCCCGCGTTTCAGAGGCGGCCGTGTTGGCATCCGGTGCAAAGACTACTGTTGCCGAAAACATTGCAAACAATGGCGGCGCGGTTCCTGCTGACGCATGCGTCGGCGTGGATACTGCTATCCCAGCAAACAATCCCAACGTTGCCTCAATGACCTGCACGCCCGCTTCTGGTGCCATTGCGGTGACCATGACCGCAGACAAGGGCAAGAGCACTGTGCTGACCTACACCCCGACTGCGCAGGCCGGTGCAGTTGGTACCACCTGGAAGTGTGTTGGTAGCGGTAGTGCAGCGAAGTACTACCCGGCTGAGTGCCGCGCTGCCGCTGCTGGTGGTGGCGGTTCGGGTGGCGGTTCGGGTGGCGGTTCGGGTGGCGGTTCGGGTGGCGGTTCGGGTGGCTGATATCGGCCTTGATGCCAGAGCTTGACTAAAAAGATGGGGGGCAGCTGCCCCCCATTTTCATTTCTTGGCTCGCAATGTGGAAGATGGCCAACAGGGGAGCTCCTTGGCCGGGAAAGCACCTTCCTACTACCTGTTCGTTGACTGCGTGTTCGCCCAATTCTGAGCGACGCTCACAGTCGAGAGTGGGTGGGGGCAGTATTTTTCTGTTTCGTGCCATGGGGAGGCACAGGGTATGAATGTTCAACGCGGCTTTACCCTCATTGAGTTGATGATAGTCGTCGCAATTCTTGCAATCCTAGCGGCGATTGCATTGCCGGCCTATCAGAACTACACCGTTAAGGCACGGGTTTCCGAGGCCATTGTTCTCGCCTCGTATGCCAAAGTCACCGTCACCGAAAATGTAAACAACAAGAACGCGCTGGATTCATCTGCTTGTCTCGGTGTCGATGCGCTTGCTTCTGGGACAGAGAATGTCGCCTCGATGAGCTGCTCAGGCAATGGGGTGCTTACGGTTAGAACCACCGTGAAAGCAGGCGCGATTACCTTGCAGCTTGCACCATCCTACAATCCCAATGAAGTGGTCCGCTGGCGGTGTAGCACAGTCGACGGGGAGAGGAAGTACATCCCGCCGGAGTGTCGTTGAGACATGTCTAGTGTCATGGTCCGTTGGCACCTGTGGGATCTTGGTTAAATTGTTTGATCCATTCGTTCGAGTGCTTTCAACCAGCTAGACGCTCCGGTAACCTCCGCTGGGGAGTAGGAGTAAAAGCGATGAACACAGTCACCACCCCAAACCTCGTCGGCATCACCGGCCTGGCCCGCCGCCTGGTCCAGGACGGCGCCTTGGACGAGGCCTCCGCCCGCGACGCCATGGCCAAGGCCACGGCCGCCCGTCAGCCGCTGCCTACGTGGTTCGCGCAGAACAAGCTGGTCAGCGCCTCGCAGCTCGCCGCCGCCAACGCGGTCGAGTTCGGCATGCCGCTGTTCGACGTGTCCACCTTCGACGCCAACCAGAACGCGATGAGCCTGGTCAGCGAGGAGCTGCTGCGCAAACACAACGTGCTGCCGCTGTTCAAGCGCGGTGGCAAGTTGTTTGTGGGTACCAGCAACCCGACCCATGCGCTGGACGAGATCAAGTTCCACACCAATCTGGTGGTGGAACCGATCCTGGTCGATGAAGACCAGATCCGCCGCACGCTGGAGCAGTGGCACGCCAGCCACGACACCATCGGCGATGCGCTGGGCGGCGACGACGAGGGCATGGCCAACCTCGACGTTGGACTGGGCGACGAAGACAACGCGGGGGGCGACTCCGGCATCGACGCCAAGGGCGACGACACCCCGGTGGTGAAGTTCGTCAACAAGGTGCTGGTCGATGCCATCCGCAAGGGCGCATCGGACATCCATTTCGAGCCTTACGAAGACGACTACCGCGTGCGCCTGCGCATCGACGGCCTGCTGAAGATGGTGGCGCGCGCGCCGGTGAAGTTGAACCAGCGCATCGCCGCGCGCCTGAAGGTGATGGCGCAGCTGGATATCGCCGAGAAGCGCGTGCCGCAGGACGGCCGCATCAAGCTCAACCTGTCCAA
This sequence comes from Stenotrophomonas sp. 86156_Sma, assembly GCF_056481625.1. Classification (NCBI taxonomy): domain Bacteria; kingdom Pseudomonadati; phylum Pseudomonadota; class Gammaproteobacteria; order Lysobacterales; family Lysobacteraceae; genus Stenotrophomonas; species Stenotrophomonas sp. 86156_Sma. The sequence goes on along the minus strand of NZ_CM151157.1, from coordinate 4,005,320 downwards.
GAGCAAGCAGATCGACTTCCGCGTCAGCACGCTGCCGACCCTGTTCGGCGAGAAGGTGGTGCTGCGTATCCTCGATGGCAGCGCGGCCAAGCTGGGCATCGACAAGCTGGGCTACGAGCCGGACCAGCAGAAGCTGTTCCACGACGCCATCCACAAGCCGTACGGCATGGTGCTGGTGACCGGCCCGACCGGTTCGGGCAAGACGGTGTCGCTGTATACCGCGCTGGGCATCCTGAACGATGAGACGCGCAACATCTCCACCGCCGAAGACCCGGTGGAAATCCGCTTGCCCGGCGTCAACCAGGTGCAGCAGAACAACAAGCGCGGCATGACCTTCGCTGCAGCGCTGCGCTCGTTCCTGCGACAGGATCCGGACATCATCATGGTCGGCGAAATCCGCGACCTGGAGACGGCCGAGATTGCGATCAAGGCGGCGCAGACCGGCCACATGGTGCTGTCCACGCTGCATACCAACGATGCGCCGCAGACCATCGCGCGTCTGATGAACATGGGCATCGCGCCATACAACATCACCAGCTCGGTGACGCTGGTGATCGCCCAGCGCCTGGCGCGCCGGTTGTGCGGCAACTGCAAGCGACCGGCCAACCTGCCGGAGCACGCCCTGCTGGCCGAGGGCTTCACCCAGGCGCAGCTGGATGCGGGCATCCAGTTGTACGAGGCGGTGGGCTGCGATGAGTGCACCGAGGGCTACAAGGGCCGAACCGGTATCTACCAGGTGATGCCGATGACCGATGAGATCGCCACGATCGTGCTGGCCGGTGGCAACGCGCTGCAGATTGCCGAGGCGGCGCAGCAGATCGGGGTGAATGACCTGCGGCAGTCGGCGTTGAAGAAGGCGGCAGCGGGCGTGACCAGCCTGGCCGAGATCAATCGCGTTACCAAGGATTGAGGTAAATCCACGCCATGCGTGGATGACGCGATGCATGGGGTTGCCGGCCAGCGGCCGGCACTACCGCGTTGTGGGTAGATCCACGCCATGCGTGGATGACGCGATGCATTGGGTTGCCGGCCAGCGGCCGGCACTACCGCGTTGGTGGGTAGATCCACGCCATGCGTGGATGACGCGATGCATGGGGGTTGCCGGCCAGCGGCCGGCACTACCACGTTGGTGGGTGTATCCACGCCATGCGTGGATGACGCGATGCATGGGGGTTGCCGGCCAGCGGCCGGCACTACCGCGTTGTGGGTAGATCCACGCCATGCGTGGATGACGCGATGCATGAGGTTGCCGGCCAGCGGCCGGCACTACCACGTTGGAGGGTAGATCCACGCCATGCGTGGATGACGCGATGTATTGGGTTGCCGGCCAGCGGCCGGCACTACCGCGTTGGTGGGTGGATCCACGCCATGCGTGGATGGCGCGGCGGCGCACGCCAACCAAGGTTGGCGCCTACCAGGGCCGTTCGGCCCTTACTCCATCCCCAGCTTCTTCAGCTTGTAGCGCAGCGCGCGGAAGGTAATCCCCAGCTGCGCAGCCGTGCGGGTCTTGTTCCAGCGGTTCTCTTCCAGCGCGCGCTGGATGGCGCTGCGCTCCAGCTGCTCGATGTACGAGGGCAGGGCGGCACCGCCCGGCTGCAGGTCTGCCACGGCTTCTGCGGGTGCTGCGCCGCCGGGCGCACGCGGGGCGTGCTGCGGCAGGCGCAGGTCGTCGGCACCAATGCGGTCTTCTTCGGCCAGTGCCAGCGCGCGCTCCAGAATGTTCTCCAGCTCGCGCACGTTGCCCGGGAACGCGTAGTGGGCCAGCGCTTCCAGCGCGGACGGCGCCAGCAGCGGTGTGGCACGGCCGTGGCTTCGGGCCAGCCGCGCCAGCACGGCGGCAGCCAGTTCCGGCAGGTCCTGGCGGCGCTCGCGCAGCGGCGGCACCTTCAGTTCGATCACGTTGATGCGGTAGTACAGGTCGTGGCGGAAGCGCCCGTCCTCGACCAGTTCGGCCAGGTCACGGTGCGTGGCCGAGAGAATGCGCACGTCCACCGGTTCTTCGTTGGCTGCACCGACCGCACGCACCGACTTTTCCTGGATCGCGCGCAGCAGCTTCACCTGCATCTGCAGGGGCAGCTCGGCCACTTCGTCCAGGAACAGGGTGCCGCCGTGTGCAGCCTGGAACAGGCCCGGCTTGTCGGCATGGGCGCCGCTGAAGCTGCCTTTGCGGTGGCCGAAGAATTCGCTCTCCATCAGCTCGCCGGGAATGGCACCGCAGTTGACCGGCACGAACGGACCAGCCGCACGCGCGCCCTGGGCGTGGATGGTGCGCGCGACCAGTTCCTTGCCCACGCCCGATTCACCGAGGATGTAGACCGGTGCCTGGCTGCGCGCGACCTTGCCGATGGTGGTGCGCAGAACGTCCATGGCCGGCGAAGCGCCGAGCAGGCGTGCAGCCTGTTCGGTGGCGGGGCCGGGCGCAGGGCGTTCGGTGTTGTTGAGTTCCAGCGCGTGCTTGACCAGGCCGCGCAGCACCGAGATGTCCACCGGCTTGCTGACGAAGTCGAAGGCGCCGGCCTTCAGCGCTTCCACGGCCAGGTCCATGCTGCCGAATGCGGTGATCATCGCCACCGGTGTGCGCGGGTAGTGCTGGGCGATCTCGCTGACCAGCTCGATGCCGTTGCCATCGGGCAGGCGCATGTCGGTGATGCACAGGTCGTACGGATTGCTGGCCAGCAGCTCGCGCGCTTCGGCCAGGTTGGCGGCGGTACTGATGCGCAGCCCCATGCGGCCGAGGGTCAGTACCAGCAGTTCGCGGATGTCGCGTTCATCGTCGACGACGAGGGCGCTGCGGGTTTCGTTCATGGGCGTGAAAGATAAACGAGGGGGCTGGAAGCGACAAATGTTTGACGCACAGATTTGGAATCAGGTGGGCAACAGCGTGTGCGGGCCGGGCAGCACCAGGCGGAAGCACGAGCCTCCTGCCGGCACCGGGATGTAGTCGAGCCGTGCCTGGTTGGCGCGGCACAACTCGCGGGCGATATACAGGCCCAGCCCGGTGCCATGCTCGGAGGTGGTGAAGAACGGACGGAACAGCTGTGCGGCCACGCTCTCGGGAATGCCGGGGCCACGGTCCATCACGTCGATCACCGCGCTGCGCTCGTGCTGCGCCACGCGCAGGCGCACGCGTGCCGGCTGCTGGCCGATGCGGCCGTATTTCAGTGCGTTGTGAACCAGCACGGTGAGCACCTGGTACAGGTGTTTGCTGTCGACCTGCGCCATCACCGCCGTGTCGCTGATGATCGGTTCGATGCTGTCGGTTTCCAGCGTCTGGCCCTGCTTGTACTCCAGCACGAAGCGGCGCACGAAGGCGACCAGGTCGACGTTCTCGGGTGTGGCGCGCTCGCGCCGTGCCAGCCCCAGCACGCTCTCGACGATGCCGTTGGTGCGCTGGCATTGCTGGCGGATGATCTGCAGCAGGCGGCGGTCGCTTTCGTTGAAACCGGTGCCTTCCTCCAGCAGCTGCACGGCGTAGTTGATCGCCGCCAGCGGATTGCGGATTTCATGGGCGAGGCTGGCCGAGAAGCGGCCCATCGCCGACAGGGTGAGCGATTCGGCGCGCCGCGAGACCACGCTGGAGTCGTCCAGGAATACCAGCGCCAGTTCGCTGCCGGCCAGCAGGCGGGCGAAGCGCGGTTGCACTTCCGGCTGGTCGGGGTTGAGCTGCAGCGGCAGTTCGTCCTGCGCCCAGCCGTTGCGCCAGCGCTGCAGACGGCGCGCCAGTTCCGGCGCGGCACTGGCCAGATCCAGGCGTCCCGTCTCACCGATGCCGTCGTTGTCGCCGAGCAGCATCGAGGCCGCTTCGTTGGCCAGGGTGATGCGGTTGTCGGCATCCACCACCAGCACGCCGGTACGCATGCGGCGGATGATCAGTTCGTTGATCTGGAACAGGTTGGCTACTTCGTCGCCGCGCTGGTTGGCCAGCTGCTGGTTGCGGCGCGCGCGGTTGCCCACCTGGTAGCTGATGAAGGCCAGCGCCAGGTAGCTGGTGGCGAACATGGCCAGCTCGGCCAGCGTGCGGGTGGGGTCACCGCCTTCGAGCACCTTCCAGAGGTATTCGGTACCGGTGGCCAGGCTGGCTGCAACCGCCAGGCCCAGGCCCCAGCTCAGCGGCAGCAGGGTGGCGGCGGCGGCGATGTTGAACAGCAGCGACATCGAGATGCCGGCGCTGGCACCGGGCAGGGCATGCGCCAGCAAGGTGGCGGCGATGATGTCCACCAGCACGCTGCTGACCACGATCGGGCGCAGCCAGCGTTCGTTGCGGCCGATCGCCAGGGCCAGCAGCGACAGCAGCAGATAGATCGCCGCGACGGTATCGGCCAGACGCGGGTGATGGGCCTCGCCGACCATGCCGGACAGGGGGCTGTAGAGCAGGCCGGCGATGACCGCGGCGATCAGCACCCGGTACAGCGCGAAGAAGTACAGCTCACGCCGCGGAATCGATTCGATGCGGTCGATCAATGAAGCACTGGGTGACACGCCGGAACTCCCCTTCTGGCTGCCTGGGTCTGGAATCTGCGGCGGCCCTGCCTGGCATCCCCTGAAGCCGGGCGGGTTCGTCGCTTCTATGTGGCCTGCGGTGGAAGCCGCCGGGCAAGCCCGACACTACACACCTTGGTTGACCAGTATAGGGCCCCCGGCAGGACGCCGCCGGAGCCACCCGGATCGCGCATTTGGCCTGCCGTGGATACCGGTGGTCAGCGCCGGCCCGGGCGCAACTGCCTGAATGGCGGTGGAAATCTGGCCGGGTGCGGCGTTTTGTACAGACTTCTTTGCGCCCCGGCGCTGGCTCGGCCACAATAGTGGGCCCGCCGCGGTCCATGCCGGCGCCCCGCCGGGGCCCTGAGGAATTGCGTGCGGTCGTTCCTATTCCCACGGTGACGCATGAATTTCCACGAATACCAGTCAAAACAACTGCTTGCCGAGTACGGCATCCCGGTCCCGGCCGGCAAGGTCGCTGCGACCCCGGACGAAGCGGTTGCCGCTGCCAACTCCCTGGGCCAGGGCCCCTGGATGGTCAAGGCGCAGATCCACGCTGGCGGCCGCGGCAAGGCTGGCGGCGTCAAGTTCTGCAAGACCACCGACGACGTGAAGGCCGCTGCGGCCAAGATGCTCGGCACCAAGATGGCCACCTACCAGACCGCTGGCGTTGAACTGCCGGTCAACCTGGTGCTGGTGACCACCGCCGGCGAAATCGTCAAGGAACTGTACCTGTCGGTGCTGGTCGACCGTGGCACCAAGACCATCACCTACATCGCCTCTTCGGAAGGCGGCGTGGAGATCGAGCAGGTCGCCGCTGAAACCCCGGAGCTGATCCACTCGCTGAACGTCGACTTCGTCGAAGGCGTGCAGGGTTACCACGGCCGTGATTTCGGCTTCAAGCTGGGCCTGACCGCCAAGCAGGCCGGCCAGTTCGCCAGCATCATGGTGAACCTGTACCGCCTGTTCAACGAAAAGGACCTGGCGCTGGTTGAAATCAACCCGCTGGCCATCCTGGACGACGGCAACCTGTACGCGCTGGACGGCAAGTTCGACAGCGACGACAACGCCGCGTTCCGCCAGAAGGCTCTGGTCGCCATGCGCGACAAGACCCAGGAAGATCCGACCGAAGTGATCGCTTCGGAGCTGGACATCAACTACGTCACCATGGACGGCAACATCGGCTGCATGGTCAACGGCGCAGGCCTGGCCATGGCCACCATGGACGTCATCAAGCTCAACGGCGGCGAGCCGGCGAACTTCCTGGACGTGGGCGGCGGTGCCAACAAGCAGCGCGTCATTGAAGCGTTCAAACTGATCCTGTCCTCGGACAAGGTCGAAGGCATCTTCGTCAACATCTTCGGCGGCATCGTCCGCTGCGACATGATTGCCGAAGGCATCATCGCCGCCGTGAAGGAAGTGGGCGTCAAGGTTCCGGTCGTGGTGCGCCTGGAAGGCACCAACGTGGAAGAAGGCAAGCAGCTGCTGCGTGACAGCGGCATGGCCATCATCCCGGCTGACAACATCAACGATGGCGCCAAGAAGATCGTTGAAGCTGTCAAGAACGCTGCCTGATTCGACACCAAGGAATTCCCATGTCTGTTTTGATTAACAAGAACACCAAGGTGATCGTGCAGGGCTTCACCGGCCAGCAGGGCACCTTCCACGCCACTCAGATGATCGAGTACGGCACCCAGGTTGTTGGCGGCGTGACCCCGGGCAAGGGTGGCACCACCCACATCGACCTGCCGGTCTTCAACACCGTTGCCGACGCCGTGCAGAGCACCGGTGCCAACGCTTCGGTCATCTACGTGCCGCCGCCGTACGCGGCCGACGCGATCCTGGAAGCCGCTGCTGCCGGCATCAAGGTCATCGTCTGCATCACCGAAGGCATCCCGGTGCTGGACATGCTGCGCGTCAAGAACGTGCTGACCCGTTCGCATCCGGACACCGTGCTGATCGGGCCGAACTGCCCGGGCGTCATCACCCCGGGTGAGTGCAAGATCGGCATCATGCCGGGCCACATCCACCAGCCGGGCAAGATCGGCATCGTGTCGCGTTCGGGCACCCTGACCTATGAAGCGGTCAAGCAGACCACTGAAGTCGGCCTGGGCCAGTCCACCTGCATCGGCATCGGTGGTGACCCGATCAACGGCCTGAACTTCGTCGACTGCCTGAAGCTGTTCAACGAAGACCCGCAGACCGAAGGCATCATCATGGTTGGCGAAATCGGCGGTGACGCTGAAGAAGCCGGCGCCGAGTACATCAAGAACCACGTGAAGAAGCCGGTCGTCGGCTTCATCGCCGGTGCGTCGGCTCCGGCCGGCAAGCGCATGGGCCACGCCGGTGCGATCGCCTCGGGCGGCAAGGGCACTGCTGAAGGCAAGTTCGCCGCCATGGAAGCTGCCGGTGTTGTCACCGTCCGCTCGCCGGGCGACCTGGGCGCTGCCATCGCCAAGCTGGTGAAATAAGACCGCTTGTGTAGAGTCGAGCCATGCTCGACTGACGCTCTTGCTTCAAACAGAAAGGCCGCCTCCGGGCGGCCTTTCTGCGTCTGGTGCCCTGACCATCCCGGTAACCCCATCCACGCATGGCGTGGATCTACTGAGCCGGGGCTGTCCACGCAGTGAGCGCGCCCGGCGCGCGCATGGCGCAGCGCTACAATGGGCACATTGCAACCACAGGCTGGATTCCCATGGCTTCGATCCGCATCGCGATGGCGCAGTTCGACTTCCCGGTCGGCGATGTCGCCGGCAACACCGAGCGCATCATCGAGATGATCGGCCAGGCGCGCGACGAGTACGGCGCCGAGCTGGTGATGTTCCCCGAGCTGGCGGTGAGTGGTTATCCGCCGGAAGACCTGCTGCTGCGCCCGGGCTTCCTGTACGAGTGCGAGCAGGCGATGGCCCGCATCGCTGCTGCCTGCCGTGGCATCACCGCCGTGGTCGGTTGGCCGCAGGCGGCCGGTGCGGTGGTCTACAACGCCGCCAGCGTGCTGCGTGACGGCCTGGTCGAGCAGACCTACCGCAAGCGCGAGCTGCCCAACTATGCGGTGTTCGACGAGCGCCGCTACTTCGATGTCGATCCGGATGGCGGCAGCTGCGTGTTCGAGGTCAACGGCATTCCGGTCGGCCTGCTGATCTGCGAGGACCTGTGGTTCGCCGAGCCGCTGGCCGATACCGTGCGCGCCGGTGCGCAGCTGGTGGTGGTGCCGAATGCCTCGCCCTACGAGCGTGGCAAGCATGCCCAGCGCGATGCAGTGCTGGCCGCACGCACCCGTGAGAGCGGGGCGGCGATCGCCTACCTCAACGTGGTCGGTGGCCAGGACGCGCTGGTGTTCGACGGCGCCTCGGTGGTGGCCGATGGCGACGGCACCGTGCACCCGGCCGCCGCCGCCTTCGTCGACCAGTGGCTGGTGGTGGAGTACGAGGGTGAAACCCGCCGCTTCATGCCGCACGTGTGGATGGACGACGGCGACGAGAGCATGGACGCGCTGGCCTGGCGTGCTGTGACCCGTGGCATCCAGGACTACTGCCGCAAGAACGGCTTCAAGAAGGTGTGGTTGGGCCTGTCCGGCGGCATCGATTCGGCGCTGGTGCTGGCCATGGCCGTGGACGCGATGGGCGCGGAAAACGTCACCGCGGTGCGGTTGCCGTCGCGCTATACCGCGGGCCTGTCCAACGACCTGGCCGCCGAACAGTGCCAGGCACTGGGCGTGAAGCTGGAGGCGGTATCGATCGAGCCGGCGTTCAAGGGCCTGATGGAATCGCTGGCGCCGATGTTCGAAGGCACTGCGCCGGACGTGACCGAAGAGAACCTGCAGTCGCGCAGCCGTGGCGTGATCCTGATGGCGCTGGCCAACAAGTTCGGTGGCCTGCTGCTGACCACCGGCAACAAAAGCGAATACGCGGTGGGTTACGCCACCATCTACGGCGACATGTGCGGTGGCTATGCGCCGCTGAAGGACCTGTACAAGACCGAAGTGTTCGGGCTGTCCAAGTGGCGCAACACCGTGGGCGGCGCGCCGGTGATCCCGCCGGCGGTGATCAGCCGCCCGCCGTCGGCCGAGCTGCGCGAGAACCAGCTGGACCAGGATTCGCTGCCGGCCTATGACGTGCTGGACGGCATCCTGTACCGCTACATCGACCAGGAGCAGTCGCGCACGGAGATCGTTGCGGCCGGTTACGACGCGGCCGTGGTCGACCGGGTGCTGCGCCTGGTGCGCATCAGCGAGTGGAAGCGGCACCAGGCCGCGCCGGGGCCGAAGGTCTCGCGCCGGGCATTTGGCCGCGAGCGTCGTTACCCGATCAGCAACGGCTACAAGGGCTGAAGCTGCGGTTGGCGGGTAGTGCCGGCCACTGGCCGGCAACCCCGCATACCGCGCATCCACGCATGGCGTGGCTCTACTGCGTTCGGTAGTGCCGGCCGCTGGCTGGCAACCCGTATACCGCGCATCCACGCATGGTGTGGCTCTACTGCGTTCGGTAGTGCCGGCCGCTGGCCGGCAACCCGTGTACCGTGCATCCACGCATGGCGTGGATCTACTGCGTTCGGTAGTGCCGGCCGCTGGCCGGCAACCCCGCATACCGCGTATCCACGCATGACGTGGATCTACTGGGCGTCCTCAAGCAGCTGTTCGAGGCTGGCGGTTTCCGCAGCGTCGTTGAAGCGTCCGTCCCCCAGCCGTGCCCGCACAAACGCCAGGCCATCCGTCGCCGCCGCGTCCAGCGTGCCGCGGTGGTCGACCGGGTAACGCCGGAACGCGACCGGCTCGCCTCGCAGGGCCAGGCCTGCGGCATACAGCAGGGTGGTCAGATAGGGCACATCGCGGTCCTCGCTGCCGTGGCCCAGCATCAGCGGTTGGCTGAAGCCGCGGCGCGGTACGCCGAGATAGTCGTACAGCACCGCCCAGATGCCCGGCACGCTGGTCAGCGGTGCAGTGAACATGCTGCCGGTATCCGCACCGTCCAGCGTGGTGGCCAGTTCGCCCAGGCACTGCTCGCGTGCCACTGCCACGCGGGCGCGACCGGTGTCGCTGAGGACGCGGTCGATCTGTGGCGCAACCTGCAACAGACCGTCGAGCAGATACGCGTGATACGCGTTGAGCGCGCCAGGATTGGCGGTGCGGTTGTCCGGCTTCATCACCAGCGCGGTCAGCTCGACGGCGGTGGGCGTGCCGGTGGTGAAGCTGCCGCGGTAGTGCAGGGAAGGGCCACCATAGGTGGGCGCCAGATGCCCGGCTGTGAGGGCTGCAGCGCCACCCTGTGAATGACCAACCGATACCCAGCGCGGCGACAGCGTTGCGTTGCCCAGGTACTGGCGGCTGGCCTTGACCAGGTCGATGGCATTGCGCGCGGCCGTGCGCACATGCAGATAGGCATGCTCGCCGGGGCTGCCGAGCCCCTGGTAGTCCGCGGCGACCACCGCATAGCCCTGGGCCAGGAACTGATCGAGGAAGCGCCTGTCGCGTTCGGGTTGGTAGGGGCCGGACACCGAGGGCGCGCAGCGATCTGCGATGCCCTGGGTGCCATGTGCCCAGGACACCACCGGCCAGCCGCCCGCTGGAGCCGCGCCGGGGGGCAGGTACAGCAGGCCGGTGCCTTCGGCCAGCTGGCCGCGAAGATCCGGGGTGCGGTAGTGGAGCTTGTAGGCCTGCGCAGCCTTGGACGGCACCCATGACGCGCGATAGGGGGTAGCAGACAGCAGATCGCCCGGTGCACCCGGTGCGGCAGCCAGGGGGGCCGAGGACAGCGCCAGCAGGGCGGTGACGAAGAGGCAGGCGAGGGGGCGGAAACGGCGGGGCGGTAGGGTCATGGGGCGCTCCTTCACGACCGGGATGGCCGTTGCGCCGCAGTGTGGAGGGCGTCGCCGGAGCGGGATGCGACCGGCGTCGCATCCGCCGGGAATTCAAAGAATTCCTAGTGTCGTGGTCCATGGGCGTACGAACCATCCACGCATGGCGTGGATCTACCGACAAAGAAAAGGCCCCTTTCGGGGCCCTCTCTTACTTCTTTTCCAGTCGCGCGTTGCGCTGGCCGGTGCTGGCGGATTTCTCGCCGGCGAACGGGTTCAGCTTGCGGATCATCCACGGGTACTTCGGCCACTTGCCTTCCAGCCACGGGTGGTCCGGCTGGTTCAGCTGCAGGACGCGGCGGGCATCGTCGGCCAGGGTCTTGTTGCCCAGGTGGGTGTAGGAATCGGCCAGCACAGCCACGGCGTCGTACTGGAACGCGCTCTGCGGGTAGGTTTCCAGCAGGTAGTTGGCGCGGCCGGCGGCCGAGACCCAGGCGCCGCGGCGCATGTAGTACAGGGCGTTGTCCAGCTCATGCTGGGCGAACACGTCACGCAGCTCCAGCATGCGCTGGCGCGCATCGGCGGCGTAGCGGCTGTTGGGGTAGCGGTCCACCACGATGTTGAAGTCCGAATACGCCTGGTGCGGCGTGGACAGGTCGCGGCGGCTGGCATCCAGCGACCATACGCGGCGCAGGAAAACCGTACTGCGGTTGGAGTTGGCCAGGCCGCGCAGGTAGTACAGGTACGCGATGTTGCGATGGGTCGGGTAGGTACGGATGAAGCGGTCGATGCTGGACACCGCGTCATCGTGCTTGCCGGCCTTGTACTGGGCGTAGGCGGTCTCGATCATCGCCTGCTCGGTGTACGGACCGTACGGATACTGGGCCACCAGGCGGCGGAAGCTGGCTTCGGCGCCGCTCCAGTTGCCACCCTGCATCAGCTTGTGGCTCTTCTCGTACAACTGTTCGACCGGCGTCCCTTCATCGGGGCGATCGCCCTTCTTGGCACCACGGTGGCAGCCGGTGGCGGCGATGACCAGCACCAGCAGCAGGGCGGTGAGGCGGACGGGCGCGGAGAGCATGGCGGAGCGTCGGATCATGGGGTCGAGGCGGGACGCGGCTGGAATACGAAGGGTCGATGATAGCCTAGTGTCCTGTCCAGCGACTGAAACCGGCCGCCGGGACCCCAAAATTTCAAAGAATGCCCCCTGCCATGTCTGAACAACCCTCTGAATCGGCCCGCCAGGCCATCGTCCCCGACACCGCGGCCGGCCGTCGTTTCGACGCCGTGGTGGCCGAACTGTTCCCCGAATACTCGCGTTCGCGCCTGACCGAGTGGATCAAGGCCGGTGAGGTGCTGCTGGACGGCGCCCAGGTGCGCCCGCGCGATCCGCTGCGCGGCGGCGAGCTCGTGACCCTCAACGTGGTGCTCGAGACCCAGACCGACGCCCAGCCGGAGGACATCCCGCTGGACGTGCTGTTCGAGGACGAGCACCTGCTGGTGATCAACAAGCCGGTCGGCCTGGTGGTGCACCCGGGTGCGGGCAACCACAGCGGCACCCTGGTCAACGCCCTGCTGTTCCGCGACCCGTCGGTGGCGGTGCTGCCGCGCGCCGGCATCGTGCACCGCCTGGACAAGGACACCAGCGGCGTGATGGTGGTGGCCAAGACCCTGGAAGCGCAGACCGCGCTGGTCGAGCAGCTGGCCGCACGCGACGTGCACCGCCAGTACCTGGCCATCGTGATGGGCGCGCTGGTGGCCGGCGGTACCGCCGATGCCCCGATCGACCGCCACCCACGCGACCGCCTGAAGATGGCCGTGCGCGAGGATGGCAAGGAAGCGATCACCCATTACCGCCTGCGCGAGCGCTTCCGTGCGCACACTGCGCTGGAATGCCGCCTGGAAACCGGCCGTACCCATCAGATCCGCGTGCACATGGCGCATGTGCGCCATCCGATCATCGGTGACCCGCTGTACGGCGGTGCGCTGAAGCTGCCCAAGGGCGCCAGCGATGAGCTGGTAGCCGCGCTGCGCGGCTTCAAGCGCCAGGCCCTGCACGCCGAGACCCTGGAGTTCACGCACCCGATCACCGGTGAGCCGGTGCGCAACACCGCGCCGGTGCCGGACGACATGCTGCACCTGTTGAAGGTGCTGCGCGAAGACAGCGAAGCCTTCGCCGCACGCGAGCGGGACCGCTGGTGATGGCCGCCGCGTTGCCTTTGCTGCAGGCGGACTGGCCGGCGCCTCCGGGCGTCCATGCGCTGACCACGCGTCGGCACGGTGCGGGCATTTCGCCGGCGCCGTTCGCGCAGTTCAACCTGGGCAACCGGCACGCGGCCGATGGTGATACCCCGGCCAACGTGGAGCACAACCGCCAGCTGCTGCAGCAGGGGCTGGCGCTGCCCTCGGCACCGCACTGGCTGCGCCAGGTGCATAGCAGCACGGTGCTGCGCTTCACAACGCCGCCGGTGCCAGGCGCAAGCGAACCGGTGGCCGACGCTGCGGTGACCTCGGTGCCCGGCGTGGTGCTGGCGATCCTGACCGCCGACTGCCTGCCGGTGGTGTTCGCCGCTGCCGACGGTAGCGAGGTGGGCGCCGCTCACGCTGGATGGCGCGGGCTGGCCGACGGCATGCTGGAGGCCACCGTGGCCGCCATGCAGACCCCGCCCGCGCAGCTGCGCGCGTGGCTGGGCCCGGCGGCCGGGCCGGCCGACTACGAGATCGGCGAAGAGGTCTTCCACGCCTTCGTCGGCCATGATCCGGCGGCCGAGGCGGCGTTTGTGGCGACACGCCAGGGGCACTGGAAGGTGGACCTGTTCGCCCTGGCACGTCAGCGCCTGCAGGCGGCGGGCATGGACCCGGCGCAGGTGTATGGCGGCACGGTGTCGACGATGGCCGATCCCGACCTGTATTCGCACCGGCGCGACCGTCGCACCGGGCGCATGGCGACCCTGGCCTGGATCGCGCCCTGACCACGCCGTTGTTCATGCGCGTGCTGGGGCCGGCCTTCGCCACCCTGGCCACGCCGGTGCAGGCGCTGCATGCCGCGCCGTTGCCGTGCCGCTACGTGGGGCAGGCGCGCATCGTGAGAGGGCGGCACTGGCTGGTGCCGCTGCTGGCCGCGTTGGCGCAGCTGCCGAAGGACGGCGACGCGCTGCCCACCGAAGTGGCGTTCAGTGCCCACGGGCAGGGCGAGCAATGGGCGAGGCGGTTTGGCCGCTGGCCGATGGTGTCGCGGCTGTGGGCGCACGAGGGGTACCTGCGCGAGCAGTTGGGCGCGGTGCGCTTCGAATTTGATCTGCAGGCCCGCGACGGTGGCATCGACTGGTCGGTGCGGCGGGTCTGGGCGTTCGGGCTGCTGCCGCTGCCGAGGCGCTGGTTTGGTGGTGTGCGTTGCCGCGAAGCCTGGCAGGGTGAGCGTTACACTTTCCTGGTCGATGTGACCTTGCCCTGGGCCGGAGCCCTGATCCGCTATGAAGGCTGGCTCGAACCGCAGTGATTCCGCCGCCGAGGCCGGCAGCGCGGTGATCGTTTTCGATGGCGTATGCGCGCTGTGCAACCGGTGGGTGCGCTTCCTGCTGCGTTTCGATCGCAAGGGGCGCTACCGCTTTGCGGCGATGCAGGGCGCGCAGGGCAGCGCGATGTTGCGCGCGCATGGGCTGGACCCGCAGGACCCGATGTCGTTCCTGCTGCTGGACGCACAGGGCGCCTGGACCGATACCGATGCCATCCTGCGCGTACTGGCTGGGCTGGGTGGCGTCTGGCGCCTGACCGGCGTGCTGCGGACGGTGCCGCGCGGCTGGCGTGATGCGGCGTACCGCGCGCTGGCCCGCAACCGCTACCGCTGGTTCGGGCGGCATGATGCCTGTTACCTGCCCGCACCGGAGCAGGCCGCGCGGTTCCTGGATTGACCGCCGGCCTTCTGTAGAGTCGAGCCATGCTCGACTGGGTTTTTTTTCCCTGCCGATAGCAGTCGAGCATGGCTCGACTCTACAAGAGCCAGTCGAGCAGGCTCGACGCTACAGGCGCGGCCTCGTCAGCCTTCCAGCGCGTCCAGATAGCTGCGGCGCCAGTGGTTGATGTCGTAGGTGCGCAGGTGCTCCATCATCGCGTGCCAGCGTTCCTTGCGCCTGCGCAGCGACATGGTTGCCGCGGTGGCGATGGCGTCGGCCACGCCGTCCAGATCATGCGGGTTCACCAGCAGCGCCTGCTTGAGTTCGTCGGCGGCGCCGGCCAGCAGCGACAGCACCAGCACGCCGGGGTCTTCCGGGTCCTGCGACGCCACGTACTCCTTGGCTACCAGGTTCATGCCATCGCGCAGCGGCGTGACCAGGCCTACTGCCGCCGCCCGGTAGAAGCCGGTCAGCGTGGCATGGGTGAAGTTCTGGTTGACGTAGCGCAGCGGCGTCCAGTCCGGTTCGGCGTGTCCACCGTTGATGTGCCCGGCGATCTGTTCCAGCTGGCTGCGCAGCTGCCGGTACTCGGTGACATCGCCGCGCGAGACCGGGGCGATCTGCAGGTAGGTCAGCGAGCCGCGCTGATCCGGATGGCGCTCCAGATAGCGCTCGAAGCCGAGGAAGCGTTCGGGCAGGCCCTTGGAATAGTCCAGGCGATCCACGCCGATCGCCAGCTGGCGGTCACGCAGGCTGTTGCGCAGGTTCTTCACAGCGGCCTTGGTGGCGGCGGTGCCGGCCTGTCGCGCGATCAGCTCGGTGTCGATGCCGATCGGGAACGCCGCCGCACGGAAGCGGCGCCCGCCCGGTGCTTCCAGCTCGCCGTTGTCGAGCACGCGGCCGCCGCCGAACAGGCGCAGGTAGGTCTGGAAGCGATCGGCGTCGCGCTGGGTCTGGAAGCCGACCAGATCGTAGGCGTACAGCGCGGAGAACAACCGAAGGTGGTCGGGCATGGCCTGCAGCAGGTCGGCCGACGGCATCGGGATGTGCAGGAAGAAGCCGATGCGGCAGCCGATGCCACGCTCGCGCAGCAGCGCACCAAGCGGGATCAGGTGGTAGTCGTGGATCCAGACGATGTCGTCCTCGCGCAGCAGCGGCGCGAGCTTGTCGGCGAACAGTGCGTTGACCTTATGGTAGGTCTCGCGGGTGCCCCGGTCGTAGTCGACCAGATCCAGGCGGAAGTGCAGCAACGGCCAGAGGGTGCGATTGGCGAAACCGTTGTAGTAGCCATCCACCTCGCGCTTGCTCAGGTCGAGGGTGACGAATTCGATATCGCCATCCTTCTGCGTGTGCAGCGTGCCGCTGCCGTCGCGCACGCTCTTGCCGCTCCAGCCGAACCACATGCCGCCACGTTCCTTCAGCGCGGCCAGCAGGCCCACCGCCAGGCCGCCGGCGCGGTTCTCGCCCGGCACCGCCACGCGGTTTGAAACCACCACCAGACGACTCACGATGCCTCCTGCCAGGACCGCGACAGGCGCATTGCGGCGGTGATCAGGCCGACGTGCGAATAGGTCTGCGGGAAATTGCCCCAGGCCTCGCCGCTGTCGAAGGCCAGATCCTCCGACAGCAGGCCCAGGTGGTTGCGCTGTTTCAGCAGCAGCTCGAACATCCCGCGTGCTTCGTCCATGCGCCCAATCGCCGCCAGCGCATCGATGTACCAGAAGGTGCAGATGGTGAAGCTGGTTTCCGGCTCACCGAAGTCATCCGGTGCAACATAGCGGTACAGCGAGTTGCCATGCTTGAGGTCGCGCCCGATGGCGTCGACGGTGGCGATGAAGCGCGCATCCATCGCGTCGATGAAGCCGATGTCGGCCAGAAGCAGCAACGAGGCGTCCAGCCGATGGCCACCAAAGGTGTCGGTGAAGTGGCCCAGCTCCTCACTCCAGGATTCGGCCATGATGCGCGCGTGGATGGTGTCGGCACGCTCGCGCCAGTAATGGGCGCGGTCATCGCGCTTCAGGCGCACGGCGATTTTGCACAGGCGGTCGCACGCCGCCCAGCACATCGCGCTGGTGTAGGTATGTACTTCGGTGCGGCCGCGGAATTCCCACAGGCCGGCATCGGGTACGTCGTGCAGGGCGAACGCCTGTTCACCCAGGGGTTCCAGGCGGGCGAAGGTGTGCGCATCGCCCGGGTCCTGCAGGCGGCGGTCGAAGAACAACTGCGTGGACGCCAGCACCACGCTGCCGTAGACATCGTGCTGGCGCTGCACCCAGGCCAGGTTGCCGCGCCGCACCGGGCCCATGCCACGGTAGCCGGACAGGCTGGGTACTTCGTCCTCGTCCAGCTTGGCCTCGAAGCCGATGCCATACAGCGGCTGCAACGTGCCGTCGGTGGTGGCCAGGTTGAAGATATAGCCGAGGAACTGTTCCATCGTGCGCGTTGCGCCGAGGCGGTTCAGTGCGCGCACCACGAACGCGGCATCACGCAGCCAGCAGTAACGGTAGTCCCAGTTGCGCACGCTGCCGGGCGCTTCCGGAATGGAGGTGGTCATTGCCGCGATGATCGCGCCGCTGTCCTCGTACTGGCACAGCTTCAGGGTGATCGCACTGCGGATTACCGCGTCCTGCCATTCCAGCGGAATGGACAGGTAGCGCACCCATTCGCGCCAGTAGTCGCGGGTGCGCTGGAAGGCTTCCTGCACATAGCCACTGATCGAGCGGTTGAGCGATTCATCCACGCCCAGGATCAGGTGGATGGGATGGTTGAGCACGAACGGCAGGCCATCGCGGATGAAGCGCACCGGCACGTCGGTGGTCAGCCGCAGCACGTGTTCGGGCAGGATCCAGCGCACGTGGTTGCTGCCCCAGGTGGACTCGGGCACGCGTGCGCCCCAGTCGGCCAGTGGCCGTGCGTGCACGGTGATGCGTGGGCTG
Source organism: Stenotrophomonas sp. 86156_Sma (assembly GCF_056481625.1). NCBI lineage: Bacteria > Pseudomonadati > Pseudomonadota > Gammaproteobacteria > Lysobacterales > Lysobacteraceae > Stenotrophomonas > Stenotrophomonas sp. 86156_Sma. The sequence goes on along the minus strand of NZ_CM151157.1, from coordinate 3,988,219 downwards.
CCGGCCAGGGGTCGTACCTGGCGGATCAGGCTGACCGGTCGGTAGAAACGGTCGTTCTGGCGCCAGCGCGGGGCGAAATCAAGGATTTCCAGTTCACCACCGTGCACGTCGCGCAGCACGGTACGCAGGATCGCGGTGTTGGTCAGGTATTCCTGCTCGCTGCTGGCGAAGTCCTCTAGCTCGATGGCGAAGTCGCCACCCGTCTGCTGGTTGGGGCCGAGCAGGGCACAGAAGGTGGGGTCGCCGTCGAAGGTGGGCAGGCAGCTCCAGACAACGCGGGCACGTTTGTCGACCAGGGCGCCGAAGCTGCCGTTGCCGACCACGCCCAGATCAAGATCGGGTTGGGTCATCACGCGGTACATCTCGGTTGCGGCCGTGGGGTGGCCGGGTCAATAGGCATTCTCACGCAGCCAGGCGTGCACGCTGCGTATGTCGGGCAGCGCGAACACCGCCTTGCTGGGTTCACGTTCGCCCACCAGCACGCTCCAGCCATGCTGGCCATTGGCGGCGTCGAAGCCGAACTCATCGGTCAGGTCATCGCCGAGGAACACCGGCAGGCGGCCGCGGAACGGCAGGTACTGCATCATCCGGCGCACGGCACGGCCCTTGTCGGTGCCGACCGGAACGAACTCGACCACATGGTCACCGGGCTGCAGGCGATAGCTGGCACGGCCACGCACATGGCGGTCGGCGAAGGCGCGCACATCACTTGCCGCGTGCGGCGCACCGCGCCAATGCAGCGCCAGGCCGACGCCCTTGTCTTCCACCAGCACGCCGGGATGGCCATGGGCAAAGCGCATCGCCTGCTGGTGCAGCGCGTGCAGCCACTCGGCGGTGTCGTCGCCGTGTTCGTCGCGCAGGACGCGACCGTCTTCGCCGCGCAGTTCGTGGCCATGCAGGCCGGCGGCGGGCAATTTCAGGGGAGCGAACAGTTGATCCAGCTGCTCAAGCGGGCGACCACTGACCAGTGCCACGGCACCTTCCAGGCGGTCGCTGATGCGGCCGATGGCTTCACGCACATCCGGCAGCAACTGCACGGCATCCGGGCGTGCAGCGAATTCGATCAGGGTGCCGTCGACATCGAGGAACAACGCGCAGGCGTCATCCAGCAATGGCGGTGGCGGACGCAGGGGGAGCGGTTCAGCCATGACGCCCAGCTTGCCAGCGCGGGCGTGTACGTGGGGTCGAGGGCAGGCTACGGATTGGGTAGTGCCGGCCGCTGGCCGGCAACGTCATGGTCCCTGGATGCACCCTGAGGTTGCCGGCCAGCGGCCGGCACTACCGTGTCGTGCGGACCAACGGTCCGCACCCACCCAGCGCGATCACTCCGGTGGGTGCCGACCGTTGGTCGGCACGAAGGGGAAGCTTGCATGGAACCCAGGCCGTGCGGACCAACGGTCCGCACCCACCGGGAGTCATTGGTCCAATGCAATCAGAACGTATAGCGGACGCGGCCGTAGTAGTACGCGCCGTTGCTGCCGATTGGCGACAGCACGTCGTACGGCAGGTTGCCGAAGTAGTGGATATCGCTGTTGGATCGATCCGGGTAGTTGTCGGTCAGGTTCTGGCCGCCGATGGCCACGCTCCATTGCGGGGTGATGCGGTACTCCACTTCCGCATCCAGCTGCCATTCGGCCTGGTAGGTCTGGCGCGGGATGTAGCCATCACCGAAGTTGAACACGCGGGTGGCGCTGCCATAGCGGTTCACGCGGGTGCTCAGCGACCAGTGGTCGTTGCTCCATGCGGCCGAGAGACTGCCGCGCGTACGCGGGGTGGCATCGGTGAGGGTGTTGGTCTCTTCGATGCCGAACAGCACGTAGTCCGGGTTCAGCGCACGCAGCTGTGCCGGCGTGGCCAGCACGTTCTTCAGCGTGGTCTTGGTGTACGCATAGGTGCCGGTCAACAGCAGCTGGCCATCGCCCAGCGACTGGCGCCAGTTGCTCACCAGTTCGGCGCCGCGGGTGCGGGTGTCGGCGGCGTTGACGAAGAAACTGGCGCTCTGCAGGCCGCTGACGCCGTAGTTGGCCGCCACGTAGTCGGTCAATGCATCGCCGGTGATGCTCTCCGACAGCGCGATGCGGTCGTCGATGTCGATCTGGAAGAAGTCCAGCGACAGGTCGAAGTGCTCACCGATGCGGCTGGTGAAGCCCAGAGAGGTGTTGATCGATTTTTCCGGCTTCAGGTTCTGCGCACCCAGGCCACGGGCGATCGGATTGTTGACCGACAACAGGCGGCCCTGTACCAGCTGTCCGCCGGCGTTGTAGCCGGTGGAGGTGGATTCGTAGCCGATCTGCGCCAGCGACGGCGCGCGGAAATTGTTGGAAATGGCACCGCGCAGCGCGAACGCCGGGGTGAATTCATAGCGCAGGCCAAGCTTGCCGGTCAGTTCACCGCCGAAATCGTCGTTGTGCTCGTAGCGTGCGGCCAGATCGGAGGAGAACTTCTCGCCGAACTGGCTGGACAGGCTGGCGTAGGCGCTGGCCACGTCGCGCGACAGGCGCGCCGCATCCTGCGGGGTCAGGCCGCCACCGGCCTGCGAGCCGGTCGGGCGATCGGTGTAGGGGCCGGCGGCGTAGCTGGCCGGGTCCCCCGGGCGGGTCTGGTAGCGCTCGTGCCGTGCTTCCACGCCCAGGCCCAGGGTGTGGCTGATGCTGTCGCTCTGGGTGAACACACGACTCAGGTCGAGGTTGCCCACGGTCTGTGCGTATTCGTAGTCGGCGGTCTTGAAGCGGGTCGGGCTGGTCGGGCCCAGCGACGCGTTGAGCGAATCACGCAGGCGGTAGGTGAAGTCGTTCTGGCCGTAATCCAGGCTGCCGTCGTAGCTCCATTCACCCCACTGGCCGCGCACGCCGGCCACGGCCTGCACGTCGCGGTTCTCGCCTTCGGAGATCGGCCGGTAACCGTTCGGATAGACCTGCTTCCAGTTGGCATCGCCATCGGGGTAGCGGAAGTAGTTCGCGCCTTCGGTATCACGCTGGTTGAAGGTGCCGAACGCGTAGAACGTCGACGTCTGGCCCACCGGAATCTCGGTGTTCAGCCACAGGTTGATGTCCTTGCTCTTGCCATCGCCCAGCACGTAGTTGCGCTTGCCCTGCAGCGCCAGGTTGTCCGGCGTCTGGTCCCACGGCGGAATCTGGTCGAAGCCGGCGCGGTTGGTGCCGTTGCGGTGCTTGTACTCCAGGCCGACACGCAGGAAGCCGCCGTCCTCGCCCAGCGAGGTGCCGACCTTGGCGCTGATGTTGCCGGTCTGGCCGTCGGTGAGGGTGCGGCCGATCGGCTTGAGGTCGGTGTGGTTGGCGCCGTAGCTGGCCTCGATCTCGCCACCGTCGCCGCCGTTGTCGAGGATCACGTTGATCACGCCGGCCACGGCGTCAGAGCCGTACAGCGCACCGGCGCCGTCGCGCAGCACTTCGATGCGCTTGATCGCGCTGACCGGGATCGAATTGAAGTCGACCGGCGTGGTGCCCTTGCCGATCTTGCTGTCGGTGTTGACCAGCGCGGTGTGGTGGCGGCGCTTGCCATTGACCAGCACCAGCACCTGGTCCGGCGACAGGCCACGCAGCTGTGCGGCGCGCACGTGGTCGGCGCCGCCGGAGTTGGACTGGCGCGGGAAGTTGAACGACGGCAGCAGGGCCTGCAGCGCACTGCCCAGCTCACCGTTGACCACGCCGGCCTTGCGGATGTCCTCGGCGGTGAGCACGTCCACCGGCGAGGTGGATTCGAGCACGGTGCGGTCGGCGGCACGGGTGCCGGTGACGATCACGGTGTCGAGGTTGGTAGCGTCCTGGGCCAGAGCCGGGACGGCGGTGGAGGAAAGCGCGAGGGCGATGGCGAGGCCGAGCGGCGACGCGGGCAGGCGGATGGACATGGGGGCTCCAGCAACAACGACGACGGGGAAGGGGGAGATGGTTTCACTTACATCCATCCGGATGAAGCGATATATTATCTTCGCGTGATGGCCGGTGCCGATGCAAGCCCCTGCCGGTCCGGCATGAGTTGATGCCCCGTTGGCATCAGCACGCCGGACCGGTGGCGCTGTACGCTGCCGGCTCGCCTTGTCCCCCTTCCCCGGAGCTGTACCAATGAAACACCTTGGCCTCGTCTTCGCCGTGCTGCTGGCCACCAGTGGCTGCGCCAGCCTGTCCTCTCAGGCGCCCAGCGCCTATGCCACGGCCACCACCGCCGAACTGAAGGGTGATGCCGCACGCCCGTCCGCCGGCCACGGCTGGGTGCGCAGTGAGCTGTACTTCGGCGTGGGTGAAGAGCAGGGCGCTGGCAATCGCCCGCAGGCCGACACCATCAGCGATGCGCAGTGGCGCACTTTCCTGGACAAGGAAGTGACCCCGCGCTTCCCGGATGGCCTGACCGTGTTCGATGCCTATGGCCAGTGGCTGTTCCGCGGCGATGCCGCGCCCAACCGCCTGCGCACCAAGGTGCTGGTGGTGCTGCACGAGGACACCCCACAGCGCCGTGCCGATATCGAAGCCATCCGCCTGGCGTGGAAGCAGCAGACCAAGCATCAATCGGTGCTGTGGTCGCGGCAGGCGGTCGAGGTATCGTTCTGAGTTGAAGGTGCCGCCGCGGTGCCGCAGGGAGCGATGATGAACTACAGGGAATGCCTGCTGGGCCTGGTATTGGCAGGTGTGCTGGCGCCGACGGCGCAGGCGCGTGGGGACGATAGCGAAACGCTACGCTTCCAGGTGGCCGCGCATGTGCAGGCGCATGCCGATCCCCAGCAGGACGGCAGCATCGCAGTGCAGCTGTCACCGTCAGGCAAGCGCCAGACGCTGGCGGGTGCGGCGGATGCCGATGGCAATTCGCGCTGGTCGCTGGAAGACGTCGATTTCGATGGATACCCGGAACTGGTCGCGCGTGCATCGGTGGGCATGGTCAACGAGGCGGTGGCGGTGTACCGCTTCGACCCGGCCAGTGCCGGGTTCCGCGCGCTGCAGGCCGACACCCACGGCAACGACAGCTGCGGTGACCTGATGGGGTTGAGCGTGGATGCTGCCACTCGAACCCTGACCAGCAGCTGCCGCAGTGGCCCGATGTGGTACGCCGACCAGTACCGGTTTGCAGGTGCGAAGCTCTATCTCTACCGCAGCGAGAGCGTGCTGATGCTGGGCGACACGCTGAACGCCGCGTTGCATTGGGAACAGAGCGACGAGCAGGGCCCGTTGGCAGTCTGGCGTACCTATGATCCCGCCGGTCGTGTGCTGGAGACCGCCATCGCTGATGGCCTGGGCGCACCGCCGGATGGGCCGCTGCGTGGCCAGCAGGCCACCGTGGTGCCAGCGCGCCTGTTCCTGTTCGACCGACCCGGCGCATCCAGCACCAAGCGTTACCTGGTGCAGGGCGACCGTGTGGAAATGCTGGATGAACAGGATGGCTGGATGAAGCTGCGCTACCGCAACCCGAAGCAGGGCGCGGTGGTGGGCTGGATCAACGTCAACGATTGAAAAAAGGGGACGGAGGGAATTAAGTCGTATGTGCCGCAAACGACTTCCCTCCGTCCCCTTTTTTTGCGGAAGCATCACTTCATCAGGTCTAGCCTCGGACGTTCCCCCGTTCGAGGATGTATCCGATGAGCAAGCGCGTGGCCGAAATCGTGGTGGACGCCCTGCAGCAGGCCGGTGTCCGCCGTTGCTACGGCATCGTGGGCGATACGCTCAACCATGTGACCGATGCGATGCATGGCAGTGACATCGCCTGGGTGCATGTACGCCATGAAGAAGTGGCCGCATTCGCCGCAGGTGCGGATTCGCTGGTCAGCGGCCAGTTGACGGCGTGTGCTGGCTCCTGCGGCCCGGGAGGCCTGCATTTCATCAATGGCATCTTCGAGAGCAATCGCAATCGCGCGCCGATGGTGCTGATCGCCAGCCAGATCGTCACCAGCGAGCTGGGCATGGAGTTCCCGCAGGAAGTGGACTTCAAGGCGGTGTATGGCAGCTGCACGGTGTTCTGCGAGCAGGTGCACAGTGCCGAACAGGCGCGACGCGTGGTGGCGCTGGCCTGCCAGGCCGCGATCAGCCGTCGCGGCGTCGCCGTAGTGATCCTGCCGGCTGACATCAGCGAGGCCGAGGTGAAGCACGATGTGCCGTTCTCGGTGCACTACACCCAGCCGGTGCTGCGTCCCTCCGACGCGGAACTGCAGCGTATCGCCGAGTTGTTGGGGCAGGGCAAGCGCATTGGTGTCTACGCTGGTGCCGGTTGCCAGGGCGCGCAGGCGCAACTGCTGGAACTGGCCCGGCGCCTGCAGGCGCCGGTGGCGCACACCTCGCGCGCCAAGGATTTCGTCGAGCCGGACAACCCGTACAACATGGGCATGACCGGCATCTTCGGCATCGAATCCGGCTTCCACACGCTGATGGAGTGCGACACGCTGCTGCTGCTCGGCGCCGACTTCGCCTGGGGCCAGTTCTACCCGGACAAGGCCACGATCATCCAGGTCGACCGCGATGGTAGCCACCTCGGCCGCCGCCATCCGGTGAACCTCGGCGTGGTCGGCGATATCGCACCGACGCTGGATGCCCTGCTGCCGATGCTGCCGCCGCGCGAGGACAGCAGTTTCCTGGACGAGTGCCTCGAGCGCCGTGACAAGGCACTGAAGAAGCGCGAACAAGAAGAACAGCCGGGTGAAGGCGAATTGATCCATCCACAGCACCTGACCGCGCTGCTGTCGAAGCATGCCAGCGACGATGCGCTGTTCACCGCCGACGGCGGCTCGCCGATGGTGTGGGTGCTGCGGCATATCCGGGTGAATGGCCGCCGCCGCACGCTGACCAGCTTGCTGCACGGCACGATGGCCAACGCGATGCCGCAGGCGCTGGGCCTGCAGAAGGCGTTCCCCGGCCGGCAGGTGATCTCGCTGTCCGGCGATGGCGGTCTGGCAATGCTGTTGGGCGACCTGCTGACCGCAGTGCAGGAAAACCTGCCGATCAAGGTAGTGGTGTTCAACAACGGCTCGCTGAATTTCGTCGAGCTGGAGCAGAAGGTGGAGGGGCTGCTGGACAACTACACCGACCTGAAGAACCCGGACTTCGGCCGTCTGGCCGAAGTGATCGGCTTCCATGGCCGCACCGTCACCCGCAGCGAGGATCTGGAGGACGCGGTGCTGGACTTCCTATCCCAGCGGGGCCCGGCGTTGCTGGATGTGCACACCAGCCGCGCCGAGCTGGTGATGCCGCCGCAGATCGAGGCCAAGCAGGTGGCCGGTACCGCGTTGTATGCCGCCAAGGCGGTGTTGAACGGCCGCTTCGACGACGTGAAGCATCTGCTGGTGGACAACTTCCTGAAGAAGTAGGGGGTCGGTCGATGCAGGGCTGCGCCCTGCACCCGCGGTAGTGCCGGCCGCTGGCCGGCAACACCAACAGCAGGAGCAGGTTTCTGAGGGATGGCGGGGTGGGTCCGGTTGCGGGGGACGCCGTAAATCCGTCCATGGAGGCTCGGTCGCGCCATCCATGGCGCTCACGCCCCCGCAACCGGACCCACCCCGCCTTCGACAGATCATCGCTGCTGTTGGTAGGTGTCGACCTTGGTCGACACAGTAGATCCACGCCATGCGTGGATGAACGAAAGAATGATCGGAATGATCTTCGGTAGAGCCGAGCCATGCTCGGCTGAGAGGCTTCGCGTACAGCAGCCGAGCATGGGCTCGGCGCAACAACGAGCGCCTGCCTTTGCTTTTGATCTTTTGATTCTCTTCCGTGGCTGGCACGCGCAGGAAACTGTCAGGGGCCGTTCGGGATGGGCTGCGCAGGACCGTTGGCGCCATGGATGGCGCCATCGAGCCCCCAGGGATGGGTTTACGGCGTGTCCTGCGCAGCCCATCCCGACCGGCCCACTCCGATAAAGCTGCTTTTGACGACCCACCCCCAGCCACGAGGGGCCCCGCCGTTGGCTGGAACCCATCATTCCACGACGGAATTGGCGCCCGGGCCCCGCTGGGCCTACCATCGGCGGTCCCCACCCCCACCACCCCTTCCATGTCCGCTCCCGCTTCCGCCGCACCGCGTCGCTGGTTCGTCGCCGGCGACTTCAACGGCTTCTTCGGCCTGGTCGTCGACAACCTCTCCATCCTCGGCTTCATCGCCATGGCCCTGATCGGGATCTTCCAGTTCCCCGCCGACGTGGTGTTCGGCCGCATGTTCCCCGGCACCGCCTTCGGCGTGCTGGTCGGCAACCTGCTGTACACCCTGATGGCGCGCCGGCTGGCCGCGCGTACCGGCCGCGACGATGTCACCGCCATGCCGCTCGGCCTGGATGCACCGACCAGCATCGGCATGGCGCTGCTGGTGCTCGGCCCGGCCTTCATCGCCTTCAAGCAGCAGGGCATGGACCCGCACGCGGCGGGCATGGCCACCTGGCAGCTGGGCATGGCCGCGCTGGTCATCATGGGCGTGCTCAAGTTCGTGCTGTCGTTCTTCGGCGAAGCGGTTACCCGCGCGCTGCCGCGTGCCGCGCTGCTGGGCTCCATCGCCGGCATCGCGCTGGTGCTGATGGGCCTGCTGCCGTTGCTGGAAACGCTGCGCTCGCCGCTGGTTGGCTTCACCACGCTGGGCTTGCTGCTGTATGTGCTGATCGCCAAGGGCAAGCTGCCGGTGCGTGGCCCGGGCGTGCTGCTGGCCTTCGTGTTCGGCACCGTGCTGTATTACGGGCTGGGCCTGGCCGGGCTGGGCGCGCCGGGCTTCCATGTGCCGGAGTGGGTGCCGCCACAGGTGGTGCTGCCGCTGCCGACGCTGGGCTTCCTCGACGGCCTGCCCACCGCGATGACCTACCTGCCGCTGCTGCTGCCGTTCGGCCTGCTGATGGTGGTCGGTGGCATCAACGTGTCCGAAAGCGCACGCGCGGCCGGTGATGACTACCGCACCCGTGACATCCTGCTGGTGGAAGCGGTGGCTACGCTGGTGGCCGGTGTCTGCGGTGGCGTGGCGCAGACCACGCCGTACATCGGCCAGCCGGCCTACAAGCACATGGGCGCGCGCAGCGGCTACACGCTGCTGACCGGCCTGTTCGTCGGCATCGGCGGCATGCTCGGCATCATCTCCGGGCTGGTGCAGTGGCTGCCGCTGGCGGTGCTGGCACCGATCATCGTGTACGTGGCCATCGACATCACCACCCAGGCCTTCCAGGCCACGCCGCGCCACCACACCGGTGCGATGGTGTTCGGTTTCCTGCCGTCGGTAGCGTACCTGCTGGCGATCAAGGCGCCAGGTTGGATCGCGCCGGACCAGCTGCCGCAGCTGCTGACCAAGCTCGACGGCCACGGCCTGCCCGAGCTGGCGGTGATCTTCACCCTCGGCAATGGCTTCATCATCACCTCGATGCTGTGGATCTCTGCGGTGGCGGCCATGGTTGATGGCCGCCTGCGCCGCGCCTGCGGCTTCCTGCTGGTGGCGGCGGTGCTGACCCTGTTCGGCCTGATCCACTCGGTGGACCCGCGCGGTGGCATTTACCTGCCGTGGGATCTGGACGGCCTGGCGCGCATCATCAGCTGGCAGTTCGCAGGTGCCTACGTGGCTCTGGCAGTGCTGCTGGGCCTGCTGTCGCTGCAGAAGCAGGCGGTGAAGCCGCTGGGTGAAAACAGCTGACCCCATGGTAGTGCCGGCCGCCGGCCGGCATCCTCATGGACCTCGGACGCAGTGTGCAGCTGCCGGCCAGCGGCCGGCACTACCGCTCTCCATCCAGCTCCGGATAGTGGCGGAAGATGCCGTTGGTGTTGAACGGCAACCGCCGCTCCGAGCCCAGATAGGCGGCGATGTTCGGCCGCTTCGCCACCCGCTCCTGCAGCGCACGCAGCAGGGGCAGGGTCGGTTCCAGTGCCTGCATGCGGCGTGGGAACATGTAGTTCAGCCCGCTCAGCAGCTGGAACAGCGACAGATCCACATACGAGTGCTCGCGCAGTGCATGGCGGCCACCGTTGGCCGCCAGCACCTGCTCGAAGTAGCTGAGGAACTTCGGTAGCCGTTCGCTGCGCAGCGACGCGGCACGTGCCTTGGCCTCGGTCTTCTGCTCTTCGTAGTACTTCGATGCAGCGATCGGATGGTGGGTGTCATGCACCTCGGCCACCAGGTCGGCGATGGTCAGCTGCAACTGCAGTGCCTGCGTCCGCCGCGAGGCCGCCTGCGGCACCAGGTCCAGCGTCGGGCCCAGGAAATCCAGGATTGCCGCGACCTGCGCGATGACCTGGCGACCGGCCTTCAGGAACGGCGGCGCGAAGGGCTGCGCACCTTCACTGCTGCCATCGAGAAACGGCTGCATCACTGCATCGCCGTGCGCCCGCGCCATGTCGATGTAGTCGGCACCGGCATCCTCCAGCGCCAGGCGCACGAACTCGCCACGGCCCTGGATGCCGGTCCAGTAATACAGCGCGTACTGCATGGCTGTGTCTCCACGGGACAGGATGCATAGCGTCGCGCTGCTCGCGCAAAGCGGGCGTGAGTGCAATGCCTACCTGGCGTTGGATGTCGGAGTGTTCAGGCCGATGGCGCGACGGTGATGATGTCGTGTTCATTGACGCTGCCAGCCAGCGTGTAGCGATATCCCTTGGCCAGCACTTCAACGTAGCTGTCATGTGCGGCAAGGATGAAAAGCTGCAGGTCGTGGACATTGCGGGGATCGTAGTGCGCGAGCAGTGCCGCCAGGCCAGGATCGTGGATGACCCGGTAGAAGCCGGGGAAAGGGCAGAGACCGGTTTGCCGCCAGTGCGCGGTTTCATCGGCTGGTCCGGTTTCCTCGAAGATCTCGCCGTGGCGCATCTCGTGAAAATTTCCGCCCCGGCAACGCGCTTCATGGACAAGTTCGAAATCCACCTGCAGTGAGCGGTAACGCATGCCCGGCTGCGCTGCATAGTCCTCCAGCGTCTGTGCCTCCACGTTCACCTGTGCGCTCGCGTTCTGCTCTCGATACACCAGTGTCAGGTCGAGCGTGCTGATGCGGAAAGGCACCGGTTCCGGGCGAAGCTCCATGGGTCGTTCGTCGAAGGGGCTGGACTGCTCATTGGGCCGCCCGTCGCACTGCGCTGTCAACGCGTTTCCCGAACCTTACCGGAACGGGTGGGGAACCCACGGAAATCGGCCGGGTCACACCTTCTCCATGCGTGTGAGAACGAGGTGCTGCATCATGCAGAGTGGAAAAGCAGTTTGGCCCTGGGTGTTGGGCGTGGTGGTGATCGGTGGCGCGGGCGGTTGGCTGTTCCGCGACCAGCTGAAGAGCCTGGCGGACGGAGTTTCGGTGCCGGTGCAATCAACCCCTGCCAGTACCAGCGTACCGCCACAACCGCAGGCGGCCGCAGAACCCGCGCCAGCGTCGCCTCCGATCAAGCATCCGCTGGATACCGGGGCCGCGGCAGATCCGGCGCTGCCGAAGCTGGCTGACAGCGATGCCGCTGCCTGGGGCGCGCTGAGCCAGCTGTTCCAGGGCGAGGGTCCGCTGACCCTGCTGTTGCGCGACCATCTGATCCAGCGCCTGGTCACCCAGGTCGACAACCTGGACAAGCCCAGCGTGCCACCCACCGCGCTGGCCGCGCGGCCGCTGCCGGGCAACCTGCAAGTCGAGGCGGGTGAGGGCGGTGAACGCATCGCCGCAGCCAATGCGGCGCGCTATGCGCCCTACGTGCAGGCCTTCACCGCGCTGGACCCGGCGGCAACGGCCACGGCCTACAAGCGCTTCTATCCACTGATCCAGCAGGCCTATGTGGACCTGGGCCGGCCCGACGGGTACTTCAATGATCGCCTGGTCGCGGTGATCGACCACCTGCTGGACAGCCCGGAACTGGCCCAGCCGCCGCTGGTGCAGCGCGACGAACGGGGCCGCTATCGCTTCGTCGATCCCACCCTGCAGTCACGCTCGATCGGGCAGAAGGCCCTGCTGCGCATGGACCCGGCGCAGGCGCGGGCGGTCAAGCAGCAGCTGCGGGCGATCCGCAGCGCGATCACCCGCTGAGTCCCTCCACCGCGCGGAACTGATCGGGATCAACGCGCCGACCACACCCGTTCCGGCATGCTGGCCGCAGGCTGACTGGCCTCGGGGTGCAGTCGCAGTCACCCTTGAAACGGGGTGGGGCAACCGCATCTTTCCAGCATCGCCGGCGCGGGCCGGCCCTGATGACCGATGAGGTTTCGCAATGCGGATGGACAAGCTCACCTCGCGTTTCCAGCAGGCGCTGGCAGACGCACAGTCGCTGGCCGTAGGCCGCGACAACAGCATCATCGAACCGGTTCACCTGTTCAGCGCGTTGCTGGACCAGCAGGGCGGCAGCACGCGCCCGCTGCTGGCCCAGGCCGGGGTGAACGTGCCGGTGCTGCGCGAGCGCCTGACCGAGGCGCTGGATGCACTGCCGAAGGTGTCCGGCCAGGCCGGCAACGTCTCGATGGGCAATGACCTGGGGCGCCTGCTGAACCAGACCGACAAGCTGGCCCAGCAGAACGGCGATGCCTTCATTGCCAGCGAGTGGTTCGTGCTGGCGGCGCTGGAAGACAGTGGCACGCTGGGCATGGCGCTGCGCGCCGCCGGCGCCGACAAGACCCGCCTGCAGGCCGCCATCGACAAGCTGCGTGGCGGCGAGAACGTGCAGTCGGAGAATGCCGAGGAACAGCGGCAGGCGCTGGAAAAGTACACCATCGACCTGACCGCGCGTGCCGAGAGCGGCAAGCTCGATCCGGTGATCGGCCGTGACGAGGAAATCCGTCGCACCATCCAGGTGCTGCAGCGCCGGACCAAGAACAATCCGGTGCTGATCGGCGAACCCGGCGTGGGCAAGACCGCGATCGTGGAAGGTCTGGCCCAGCGCATCATCAACGACGAAGTGCCCGAGGGCCTGCGCGGCAAGCGTGTGCTGTCGCTGGACATGGGCGCGCTGATTGCCGGTGCCAAGTTCCGCGGTGAGTTCGAAGAGCGGTTGAAGGGCGTGCTCAACGACCTGGCCAAGAGCGAAGGGCAGATCATCCTGTTCATCGATGAGCTGCACACCATGGTCGGTGCGGGTAAGGCCGATGGCGCGATGGATGCCGGCAACATGCTCAAGCCGGCGCTGGCACGCGGCGAGCTGCACTGCGTCGGTGCCACCACGCTGGATGAGTACCGCAAGTACATCGAAAAGGATGCCGCGCTGGAGCGCCGCTTCCAGAAGGTCTTCGTGGGTGAGCCGTCGGTGGAAGACACCATTGCCATCCTGCGCGGGCTGAAGGAAAAGTACGCGGTGCACCACGGCGTGGAGATCACCGACCCGGCCATCGTCGCCGCTGCGACGCTGTCCAACCGCTACATCACCGACCGCCAGCTGCCGGACAAGGCCATCGATCTGATGGACGAGGCGGCCTCGCGCCTGCGCATGGAAATCGACTCCAAGCCGGAGGAGCTGGACCGCCTGGAACGCCGGGTGATCCAGCTGAAGATCCAGCGCGAGATGCTGAAGAAGGAAAAGGACGAAGCCTCGCGGCAGCGCCTGGCCGATCTGGAGAACGACATCGATGCGCTGGAGCGTGAGTTCTCCGACCTCAATGAAATCTGGAAGTCGGAGAAGGCAGCGCTGCAGGGTGCGACCAAGATCAAGGAGCAGGTCGAGCAGGCCAAGCTGGAGCTGGAAGCCGCGCAGCGCCGCCAGGATTTCGCCAAGATGAGCGAGATCCAGTACGGCCTGCTGCCGCAGCTGGAAAAGCAGCTGGCCGCTGCGCAGGAAGCCGAACACAGGGACTTCAAGCTGGTGCAGGACCGGGTCACCGACGAGGAGATCGCCGAGGTCGTGTCGCGCTGGACCGGCATCCCGGTCAACAAGATGCTCGAAGGTGAGCGCGACAAGCTGCTGCGCATGGAAGAGGTGCTGCACAACCGCGTGGTCGGCCAGGAGGAAGCGATCAAGGTCGTCTCCGATGCCGTGCGCCGTTCGCGTGCGGGCCTGTCCGATCCGAATCGCCCGGCCGGTTCGTTCCTGTTCCTCGGCCCGACCGGCGTCGGCAAGACCGAGCTGTGCAAGTCGCTGGCCGAGTTCCTGTTCGACAGTGCCGACGCGATGATCCGCATCGACATGAGCGAATTCATGGAGAAGCACAGCGTCGCCCGCCTGATCGGTGCGCCCCCGGGCTACGTCGGTTACGAAGAGGGTGGCTACCTGACAGAGGCCGTGCGTCGCCGTCCGTATTCGTTGATCCTGCTGGATGAAGTGGAGAAGGCGCATCCGGATGTGTTCAACATCCTGCTGCAGGTGCTGGACGATGGCCGCCTGACCGATGGCCAGGGCCGCACCGTGGACTTCCGCAACACCGTCATCGTGATGACCTCGAACCTGGGCTCGCACCAGATCCAGGACATGAGCGCTGATGACAGCCCGGAGGCCTACACGCAGATGAAGGCGGCGGTGATGGGCGTGGTGCAGGCGCACTTCCGCCCGGAGTTCATCAACCGCCTGGACGACATCGTGGTGTTCCACCCGCTGGACAAGCAGCAGATCAAGCAGATCGCGCGCATCCAGATGCGTGGGCTGGAAAAGCGCCTGGCCGAACGTGGTTTGAAGCTGCTGGTGTCCGATGCGGCGTTCGACCTGCTTGGCAACGTTGGTTTCGATCCGGTGTACGGCGCACGTCCGTTGAAGCGTGCGATCCAGGCGCAGCTGGAGAACCCGCTGGCGCAGAAGATCCTGTCCGGTGCCTTCGTCAACGGCGACACCATTGAAGTCGGCAACGACGGCGGACATCTGGTGTTCGCCAAGGCGTGATTCACACGGGGCGCTGCCTGATCGCGGCGCCCCGTTTCCTGCGGAGTACGCCGGGCCATGCCCGGCGCTCACTCAGAAGCGGTGCGTATAGCCGCTCATCAAGCCGAACTGGTTCGCCTTCTGCACGATCGGGCTGTCGGCCGCATCGCCGAGCAGGCGCGTGCCTTCGGCCGAGATGTACCAGTTGCCATTGCGGCCCAAGCGGTGGCTCCATTTCATGCCAAGACCGGCGCTGACCAGCCCAGCCTTCGGCGTGTGCTGGGCAAAGCCGGTGCGCGCCGCCTGTTCCGGGCTGACGCCGTACCAGGTCTGCATGTAACCGCGATTGCCATAGTCGGTGGAAACACTGCCGCTGACCACGCCACCGGCCAGGTCGAACAGCGGCATGCTCAGATTCAGATGGATCTGCTGGGTAGCCAGGCCGTTCTCGGCCTTGTCCTCGTCCTTGCGGGTGAACTGCCAGGAGCCGCTCAGCACGGCTTCGCCCAGCGTATAACCAGCGGTGAGACCGACCAGGGGACGGGTATCGATATCACCCATGCCGCGCAGGAAGTCCGAACCGCCGAGCAGGGAGTCCTTGTCGCGGCGGATGCCGCTGGCGCCGATGTAGGCACGCACGCGGGTGTGCTCGCCGATGGACGTGCCCCAACCGATGCCACTGGTGCCCAGAAACCATCCCCCCGGCGAGGTGACATCGAACGACAGCGACGGCGTCGCGCGGTATTCCTCGCTGCCGCTGTAGCGCGGCGTCACGCCACCACCAGCGGCGAGCTCGAAGGTCCAGTGGTCATCCTTGGCGTGGGCGATCGGCGTGGCGAACAGCGGCAGCAGGGCCAGGCAGAGCAGGGTGGGGGAACGGCGAAGCTGGGACATGGAATCTCTCGACAATGGGAGGAAAGCAGCGCGCGCATCCGGCGAGTGCTGCAGGGTCGCCAGCGTGGCGATATGCCGGCGACCGATCCCTCCGCAGTTGTGCGGGAGTTGTAATCAACTGTAATGGCGCCCGTGGGCGTTCAGCTGGCAGCCAGCGGCCAGTGCATTTCCAGGCGCGCGCCACCCAGCGTGGCGCGGCTGATGCGCAGCTCGCCACCGTGGCGGGCTGCAATGCGGCTGACGATGGCCAGGCCCAGCCCGAAGCCGCCGGTGTCGCGGCTGCGGCTGTCATCCAGGCGGGTGAACGGGCGCATCACTTTTTCATGGTCGGCCTCGGCGATGCCCGGGCCGTCGTCATCCACACGCAGGCACGCGCGGCCGCCGACACCGACCAGCGACACTTCCACCTGCGAACGCGCGTGGCGCAGCGCATTGCCCACCAGATTGCTCAACGCCAGCTGCAGCAGCCGCGGTTCGGCATCCACCCGCGGCAACGCACTGGGCTGCACGCGCAGGACCACGCCGGCTCGTTCGGCATCACGGCGTGCATCTGCCAGGCAGCCCTGCAGCCAGTCGTTGGCTTCAATGCGCTGCATCGGCTCGCCTTCGCCGGGATGCTCCAGACGCTCATAGGCCAGCAGTTCGCTGACCAGCCGGTTGAGTTCGGCCAGGTCGCCGTGCAGCCCCTGTGCCAGCCGTGTACGGCGTTCGTGATCGTCGCTGTCCTGCATCAGGTCCAGGCCGAAGGCCACGCGCGCGATGGGCGTGCGCAGTTCGTGCGATATGGCATGGGTGAGGTCGCGCTGGCGCTGGACCAGTTCGGCCACGCGTGCGGCCATGCGGTTGGAATGGTCGACGATGACGCGTATCTGCGAGCGTGGCGAAACCTGCGCGCGCGCCTGCAGATCGCCGGCACCGATGCGATCGGCGTGCACGCGCAGCGCGTCCAGATCGCGCCAGAGCAGGCGCACCCAGGCGTACAGGCACAGCCCGAACAGGGCCAGCATCACCGAATAGGCGATCAGGGTGAGATAGAGGGTCATCGACGGCTCGCCTGGCAGATGCAGGCGCAGCCAGGGGCCATCGGGATGCAGTGGATCAAGCGGCGCCAGTACGATCTCGAACTTCTGCCGGGAAATGAGCCCGTTGCGCTGCAGCTGTTCCTGTTCGCCGGCCGCGAGGGCCGGTGCTGACGGCAGCAGAGCCAATGCGATGCCATAGTGGGGTTGCCATTGCGCCAGCTGATCCTGCTGGGCGGCGGAGTCCTTTCCGTCCAACCCCTGCCGCAATGCATACAACTGGCCGCGCACCTGCTCTGCGAACACACGCTGCTGGAACGGCAGGTAGATGCGATCGAAGATCACGTTGATCAGCAGCAGGGTGATCAGGAAGCTCGCGCCGACCACCAGCCACAGGCGCAGAAACAGCCGCTTCATGCCGACCAGGACGAGGGATTGAACTGGTAGCCGCGGCCCCACACCGTCTTGATCCGCCGCGGTTCGCGCGCGTCGTCGCCCAGCTTGCGGCGCAGCTTGCCGATGCTGACATCGACACTGCGGTCCAGCCCGTCGAAGCCGATGCCGCGCACCGCCTGCAGGATCTGGTCACGCGAGAGAATCTGCCCCGGCTGGCTGGCCAGCAGCCACAGGATCTCGAATTCGGTGGTGCCCATGTCCACCGGCTGGCCGTGCAGATGCACCTCGCGCTGCATGCGGTCGATCAGCAGCTCGCCGTGCATCAGGCGGCAGGGGCTGCCGGTGTTGCTGCTGCCATGGCGGCGGCGCAGCAGGGCGCGCAGGCGAGCCAGCAGCAGGCGCGGCTCGATCGGCTTGTGCACATAGTCGTCGGCGCCCGATTCCAGGCCGAGCACCTGCTCGATGTCGTCCTCGCAGGCCGTCAGCATCAGGATCGGCACATCGGAGAAGCTGCGGATCTGCCGGCACACGTCGATGCCGCCCAGGCCGGGCAGCATCAGGTCCAGCACCACCAGTTCCGGCGCGTGCTGGCGGCAGGCGGCACCGGCGAGGTCGCCACGGGCCACATGCTGCACGGCGAAGCCATGTTCGTGCAGGTAGTCGCTGACCAGTTCGGCCAGGCGGCGGTCGTCCTCCACCAGCAGCACCGGGGTCGGCGAGCCGCTGGCGGCGGGTGTCCAGGGGGATGACTGCATGCGCTTGGGCCTCCGTGCCCGGGCAGGAGCGCCCGGCGGCGAAGCCTAGCAACGGCCCATGACGGCTGCCTGAATCGCGGCCAACCTGATAACCGGTGGTACTGGCGTCATCGCCAGCAGCTTTCAGCGCGTGGTTCTGGCTGGCCTATGGTGGCGGTTTCCCCGGATGGAGCCTGGCGCAATGAGCGACCCGCAGTGGCAACTGGAAACCCTGGCCGTGCATGGCGGCTACCGTCCCGACCCGACCACCCGCGCGGTGGCGGTGCCGATCTACCAGACGGTGGCGTATGCCTTCGATGACACCCAGCACGGCGCCGACCTGTTCGACCTGAAGGTGCCGGGGAATATCTACACGCGCATCATGAACCCCACCACCGATGTGCTGGAGCAGCGCCTGGCCGCGCTGGAAGGCGGCATCGGTGCGCTGGCACTGGCCTCGGGGCAGGCGGCGATCACCTATGCCATCCAGACCATTGCCGAGGCCGGTGACAACATCGTTGCCTCCAGTGCGCTGTATGGCGGCAGCCTCAACCTGCTGGCGCACACCTTGCCGCAGTACGGCATCCAGGCGCGCTTCGCCGACCCGGCCGATCCGTCCGCCTTCGCCGCGCTGATCGACGAACGCACCAAGGCGGTGTTCGTCGAATCGATCGGCAACCCGCGCGGCAACGTCACCGACATCGCGGCGATTGCCGAGGTCGCGCATGCCGCCGGCGTGCCGCTGATCGTCGACAACACCGTCGCCACGCCGTTCCTGCTGCGCCCGTTCGAGCATGGCGCCGACATCGTGGTGCATTCGCTGACCAAGTACCTGGGCGGCCACGGCAATAGTCTCGGCGGTGCGATCATCGACTCGGGCCGCTTCGACTGGGCCGCGCAGCCCCAGCGCTTCGCACGGCTCAACCAGCCCGACCCCAGTTATCACGGCGTGGTCTATACCGAAGCGCTGGGGCCGGCGGCCTACATCGGCCGCGCGCGGGTGGTGCCGCTGCGCAATACCGGCGCGGCGCTGTCACCGTTCAACGCGTTCCTGATCCTGCAGGGCATCGAGACCCTGGCGCTGCGCATGGAACGCATCAACGCCAACGCGCTGGCCGTCGCGCAGTTCCTGAAGTCACACGCAAAGGTGGCCTGGGTGCGCTACGCCGGGTTGGCCGACGACCCCGAGCACGCCGCCGCGCAGCGCTACCTGGGCGGGCACGGCTCGGGCGTACTGACCTTCGGCCTGCCGGGCGGCCGTGAAGCCGGCGCACGTTTCCTCGATGCGCTGAAGCTGTTTACCCGCCTGGTCAACCTGGGCGACGCGAAGTCACTGGCCACCCATCCCGCCTCGACTACCCATCGCCAGCTGGACGCCGCCGAACTGGCCAAGGCCGGTGTCAGCGAAGACACCGTGCGGCTGTCGATCGGCATCGAGCATATCGGCGACCTGCGTGCCGACCTGGAGCAGGCCCTGGCTGGCGCCTGATAGCCGCACGCTTGGTCGTCATCGCCACAGGCGATCACCACCGGCACCGCGATGCGCTACGGTGGAACTGCCTCTCCAAGGCATGGCAACGTGGCGATCCAGATCCCCGGTCGATGCGGGTCGACCGGGGATTTTTTTGTTTGACGATGACTCCAGCCCGGTACTTCGCTGGACTGCGCCGTAGCTCGATGAAGCAGGTTTATCAAGGACTTACGCGCGTCCATCATATGCCGGTGCTTTCTGAAACTTGACCCGGTTTTCCCTCGCGCCGCTCCTATCTGGCTCTTGGAATTCGGGTCGTTCCAAGGAGTCATCATGGCGAAGATCAAGCTCACCAAGACCGCCGTAGAGTCGGCGCAACCCCAGGCCAAGGACATCGAACTACGGGATACCGTGGTGCCGGGTTTCCTCTGCAAGATTACCCCGAAGGGCCGTCGGGTGTTCATGCTCCAGTACCGCACGAACTCCGGGCAGCCCCGCAAGCCCTCGCTGGGCCTGTTCGGGGAACTGACCGTGGAGCAGGCCCGCGTCATGGCGCAGGACTGGCTGGCCGAGGTTCGCCGAGGCGGCGACCCCGGCGGCGCCAAGGCCGAGGCGCGCAAGGCGCCCACGGTCGAAGCGCTGTGCAAGAAGTTCATGGAGGACTACTCCAAGAAGCGCAACAAGCCGAGCACGCAGCGCGGCTATCAGGCCGTCATCGACCGCTGCATCGTCCCGCTGATCGGCCGCAAGAAGGTGCAGGACGTGAAGCGGCCCGACATTGCCGGGCTGATGGAGAAACTGGCCTACAAGCCCGCCGAGGCGAACAACGCCTTCGGCGTGCTGCGCAAGATGTTCAACCTGGCCGAAGTGTGGGGCTACCGCCCGGACGGCACGAACCCGTGCCGCCACGTCCCGATGTACCCGCCCGGCGAGGAAACCCGGCTCATCGTGGACGACGAACTGGCGCTGATCTTCCGCCAGTTGGAGAAGCTGGAGGCGGAAGGACTGGAGAACTACGTCATCCCGCTGGCGATTCGCCTGCAATTCGAGTTCGCCGGCCGCCGCTCCGAAATCTGCATGCTTGAATGGGATTGGGTCGATCTGGAGAACCGGCGCGTGGTCTGGCCCGACAGCAAGACCGGCGGCCTCTCCAAGCCCATGAGCGCGGAAGCCTATCGACTGTTCTCGACGGCACCGCGCCGAGAAGGTTGCCCCTACGTCCTGCCTTCGCCCAACGACCCGACCAAGCACCTGACCTTTGGCGAGCACTATGGCGGATGGTGCCGGGTGCTCAAGGCAGCCGGCGTCCCACACGTCGGCACGCACGGCATCCGCCACCGCTCCACGACCGACATTGCCAATTCGGGAGTGCCGACCAAGGTAGGCATGAAGCTGACGGGCCACAAGACCGTGGCGATGTTCATGCACTACGTCCACACCGAGGACAAGCCGGTGCGGGATGCTGCCGAACTGGTGGCGAGTCGGCGGCAGGCCATCACGGGCGCGCGGCGCCCTGCGGAGGCCACGGCATGAGCAAGAGGACGCTTTCGGTGGCGCCCCCCGCTGCCTTGGCGGCCGACTATCCCCGTTCCGCAATTTCCGAGACAGTGTCTGGGAAATTCGGCCTCGCCGAGCTGGCCAAGGTCTTCACGCTGCCGTGGTCGGCCTATGCGCTGCTGATTTCGGTCAAGGATGCCCGCGGATCGGTGGCCGGCATCCCGTCCAGTCGGCTCCGATTGTCGTGCCGGCGTCACGACAATCGGGCGGGCCATCCCTTCTATCTAGGTGCTACACCGGAGACTGGAAAAGTATGCCCGTTTCGGGTATAGTTTGGAGGTCGAAATGACGGTCATCCTCAAGCGCAAGGACTTTGCACGCTGGCAGTCGGGCGAGAAGCTGTCCGATGCCGCGTTGTGCAAGGCGGTTCAGGAGATGGAAAGCGGTCTGATCGACGCGGACTTGGGCGGCTCCCTCTACAAGAAGCGGGTGGCCCGCCCCGGTGGTGGTAAAAGCGGCGGCTACCGCACACTGGTATCGGCCAGGATCGGCAGCCGCTACGTGTTCCTGCATGGGTTCCCGAAGAACGACAAGGCGAACATCACGCAGGACGAGAAGAAGGCGCTGCAATTCGCCGGCAAAGCGTTCTTGCAACTGTCCGGGGAAACGTTATCGAAGGCGTTGCAGTCGGGCGTGTTATTGGAGGTGCATTGTGAGCAAGATCATTGAATCCCTGCGTGACGACCTGGCCACGCTTCATGAAGTGGGTGCGATCAGCAAGGTGACGATGCGCGAGTTCGACGCGATCTGCCCGCCGCCAGTGCGGGAGTTTGGCGCCGAGGACATTAGGCGCCTACGGGAGACGCTGAAATTCAGCCAGCCGGTGTTCGCGCATCACCTGCACACCTCGGCCTCGACCGTGCGCAAGTGGGAGCAAGGTGAAACCCGACCCGCTGGCCCGGCGCTGAAGCTGCTCAACATCATCGCCGACAAGGGGCTCCGGGCGATCCTTTGATTGATCTGCGTTTTCTGCCATAACCACCTAATTTCAGTTACGATCTTTTACGCTATCAAAACGTCGATGGAGGTGACAGATGGCAGAGAAAAGGAACGTGTTTATCAGCCATGTCCATAAGGACGATCATGGGCTCCAAAAGCTCAAAGATCTGCTGGCTCCGAAAGGGATGGATGTAAGGGACTCCTCCATCCATACAGGAAAGTTCAACAACGCCACGGATGAGCATTACATCAAGACGCAGATTCTGGCCCCAGCGATAAACTGGGCGGGCGTATTTATTTGCTACGTCTCACCCCAGACGAAAGATAGCGACTGGGTGACCTGGGAAATCGAATATGCAGCCAAGCAAGGCAAACGTATTGTTGGCATCTGGGAGCATGGTGAGAAGGAATGCGACATTCCTGAGGCACTGAAAGAATACGCCGATGCCTTGGTCGGCTGGAATGGTGACTCAATCATTGATGCGATCAACGGAAAAGATACATGGGAAAAACCCGACGGTGGCGCCTGTGATCCGGTTCCTCTGAAAAGGCATCCCTGCTGATGGCACGTGTCCACTCCTACGTGGTGCGGTACGACAGTGGTTTCGCACCCAATCCCTTTTACGAATACTGCACGCTTGCAACCTGCAAGCCAAATATCCGCAAGGGCGCTGACATCGGTGATTGGGTGGTAGGCAGTGGCAGCAATGATCGAAGTGTTCGGCGAGGCGGGTATCTGGTTTATGCGATGCAAGTCACCGAAACGATGACATTTGATGAATATGGGGCAGATCCACGGTTTGAATCTAAAAAGCCCTATCGCAACGGTAGTCGGAAGCAAAGTTGCGGGGACAATATCTACTTCAGAGCCGCACCAGCGGCCGTCTGGCAGCAACGAGATTCCTTTCACTCTCGCCCCGATGGTTCACTTAATCCTGATCACGTCACTCGCGACACGGGTGTAAACAGGGTTCTCATCAGCAATGACTTCGTGTACTTCGGAGGAGAGGGGCCGGAGTTCCCGGAAGAGCTAAAAGACCAGCAAGGCCGGTCTCTATGCAAAACAGGAATAGGTCTAACTACTTTTGACGATCCAAAACTGATTGCGAACCTAGAGCAATGGGTTCGTAGCTTTGGGCTGAATGGATATCAGGGCGCTCCATTCGAATGGCTGACGCTTCGGAGGTAACCGATGCACAAGGAAGGTTCTCTGCTGCTTTCGGACTACGCTTCGGAAATTGCAGCTACGGATGTACTCAGTCCAACCGATTTCAATCCTGTCCTTCAAGGGCTTTATGGGGAAGTCGGTGGAATAATGTCTACTGTCAAAAAACATGTCCGGGAAAAATCTGCGTACCCTGGTTTCAGAAGGGCGGCGGAAGAAGAATTCGGTGATACGCTTTGGTATTTGGCTGCGATCTGCCGGCGCATGCAAGCTCCACTTGAAGATATCTTTGCCGAGGCGGCGAATCACGGGAACTTCAAGAACATAGGGGCAGCAAGCGACATAGCCGAAGGTGCATTCGCTTACATCGCCATGCCTGTGGCGGCCCCTGCGTCGTTGGACATTACCTTGGTACGCTTGGGGCAGGCGGCCGCAGCTCTGCTGGGAAGTGGGCCTGCGCGCAATGACGTGGTCACCTTCGCGCGAGCCTATCTCGATGCAATCCATGCCGCAGAGTTGGCGTTCTCGGACGTAGCGCGGGGGAACCTCCGGAAAGCTAGGGGTGCATTCTTGGAGCCACAGGCGGTTGACCTGATTGGCCTTGATTTCGATAGCGAGTTTGGAATAGAAGAGCAGCTCCCTAGAGAGTTCAAGATCCGAGTCAATCAACGCGGTAGCGGCAAAAGCTATCTCCAATGGAATGGCGTATTCATAGGTGATCCCCTGACCGACAACATCGCTGACCGAGATGGCTACCGATTTCATGATGTTTTCCATTTTGCATATGCAGCCATCTTGCATTGGTCACCTGTAATACGGGCATTGATCAAGCACAAGCGAAAGAGCCAGTCCAAATATGATGAAGAGCAAGACAGCGGCCGGGCAATCGTCGTTGAGGAAGGGCTTACGGCATGGATTTTCTCTAGAGCCAAGGAATTAAACTATTTTGAGAATCAAGAAAAGGTTTCCCTTGGGATTCTCAAAACCATTGAAGAGTTTGTGAGTGGCTATGAGGTTGAGAAGTGCCCGCTAAAGCTTTGGGAAAAAGCCATCATGGACGGATATTCCGTATTCCGTCAAATCAAGAAAAATCAAGGCGGCTGGATCATCGGCAACCGAAAAGAACGCACCCTACAATATATGCCGCTTGAGTCTTAAGAATGAAAATCCACCCCTTTGTTGAATCAGTTTCCTCGCTGCAATTTGAGGACTGCTTCAATCCTTATTCTGATCGCTGTGAAGTTCATGATCGTCGAGACGCGCCCCGCCGCCGCGCCGCCGCACTTTCCGCATTATTGCGTCGCGCTTCAGAGGAGCCTGTAGATGCGATTTGGATCGGTCGAGATTTGGGGTATCGCGGAGGCCGCCGAACTGGGTTGGCCCTGACTGACGATGTTCACATGAGCCAACATGCCAAACGTTGGAATGTCGATCTGGCTCCAGAACGGCCCACAGTCGGCAATGCCGTAGCCGAGCGAACCGCTGCGGTTATATGGGGAATGCTAGAGCACATTGATGCTCGCATCTTTCTCTGGAATGTTTTCCCACTTCACCCTCATGAATCAGGGGATCCGTTCACCAACCGGCAACACAACGCCCGTGAAAGGCGAGCCGGCGAAGAGCTACTACAACAGCTCATCGTTCTGCTTCGTCCCTCGCGCATCGTCGCCATCGGCAACGATGCTGCCGCAGCCGCTCATCGAATCACGGATAGCGTGCCTGTTATCTGCGTGAGGCATCCGAGCTATGGCGGACAGACGCAGTTTCAAGGGCAAATCTCTGAACTGTATGGACATCCAATGAAGACTGGATCGCTGTTCTGACGAATTGCTCCAGCATTTTAGCGAGCGGATACCGCCCCTTCTATCCAACTCGCCAGGTTTTCACTGATGCAGCGACTGAAAGAGGCTCTGACGCTGGTGGAGGTGCGCACACTGGATCACGTCGTTGTGGCCGGGCAGGAAACAACTTCATTTGCAGAGCGAGGGCTATTGTGAACCGAGGGGGCTGCACAGGCGGCCCCATTTTTTTATTCGCTCCATCAAGCTTACTGAACGCAGTTACTGCAAAATTTCCCGGCTAATCCACAGGCAGAAGCTTTCGACGAAATAAGCTGGAATAGGTTCGGTCGCGTGAAAAAATTGGATCATATTCTCCCTGTTGATAAATTATTTTGGCGGCGGCCCCTGTTGTTGAAAGCGGGAGCACTGTAGCTTTGGGATGGTGTTCGACGAACAATTTATGCTCCTCATAGATCCCCTCCATGCCGCCGACGAACACCGCTGCGCTGAAACGGCGGCTTTCGATCATTGCTTGCCTCATGGCCGTCAAACTGGCTTCTCTGTTGCCATCAACCGCTGGCACCATATGCACGTCGACGAACTCCGCTAGCTCAGGAGGCAATCGACCCTCAAAAAGCTTACTTTGGTAAATCGCCACCCTGTTGCGGTCAAGGTTTGCCTCGCGGGAAAAGAGAGCCAATAGCGGCGTTATCGCCGGATGGCCGCCGCACGTGATTCGTCCAATCGGCAACACTACTTCAACCAAAGCCTTGATTGCTTCCCGTATAGCAAGAACATCGGCGGTGTCGAAAAATACCCGATTGCGATCAGGCAAAGGCACGCTGGCAGATAGAAATATATCTATCATGCGGTGAGCTCCTTCAGAAGTTGTGGCGCCTTCGACATTTGCACGGCCCGGATCGGCAAATACGAGTCAAGCCAATCTAGGTGAGAGAGCCACGTTCTCAGTACACCTCTATTGTCGTAAATCACCCATATTTCTCTCGTCTCAACAGTGGGGTTGGTAATGGCTTCGAACACTTCGTTGATGCGATCAGCGGTTGGTATTCCCACTGCCGGTACGATCGCCAGCGTTCGATTGGACTCGGTTTTGAGAGAAATCCAGCCTTCAATCTGAACACTTGGATCAAGTCCCTCGTCGCGGGCGGCGTCGCAAAAGTTATCGACCAAATATCGGTGGCGGGCGGCAATTGCTGGTGCGCGTAGCCGTTCGACCTCGTCGCAAATTCTCGTCACCAATCCCTTCGTGGCCCAACGCCCCCGCATTGGAATAAATCCAAAGAAGTCCCGACGCCTAAGCTTCATGAAGTGGCTGAAGGACGATGCAGGGTCTTCCTTTTGCCCCGGCCATAGTAGGTGCAAGATTTGCACATTGGTCGCGTTTGCGCGCGCCAATTCTTCAGCCGTCCAACGACCTTCTCTGAAGCCAGGTGTGTCGATCAGCACCACGACATCGGAATCCGACATCCTGTGCCAGAGTTGTGATTGGAAATCTGCGGCTGGAGGCACTGACCTCACGTCGATGAAAACGTCAAAGCCACGAGCATCGAGCGCATCGTACAACCGATCGGCCAGCGGCTGAGACCCTGTTCGTTTGTAACTGATGAAAAGTCGTCGCTCACGTCGCAACAGCCTAAATGTCTCAAGGACTAGCGTAACGAGGCGGGTGATGCCTTCATCGTTGGTGCCCAATACAATAGCATTGACATGTCTGAGCTGCGGCGGAATTTCTGCATGAACCTGGGACAAATCCGAAACGACCGGAGCGATAACGATCGAGTCATCAATCAACTCCGTCACAAGTGCGGTATCGGCAGTGCTTTCCGACGAGCCGAAAAATACTGCCATCACCGGCGATTTTAAGCTGCGGTTAGAGGCGTTGGCATCGCTGAGAAACGTAATTGCGTTGCTCGGAATCCCGAGCCCCTGAAGCGCCAGATCAACGCTACGGCGGAGGCGAGTGTCATGCCCATGGACCGCACCCAGCAGGATAAGCTGGTAGGGTGATCTCATGCTTGAGTTCTCGCTCATCGGCCAGCCATTCCCGCAGCAGTTTCAATCCATCCGCCAATATTTTTCCTGCCATCCTGGCCTATGAAATCGTAACTCAGGCAGTGATTTGACAGTTGGACTACGCTATTCGTTTTTGGTGCTGTGAACCACAGATCACCCTCAGGAATCGCAAGCGTGTAATCTGCGTAGGCCACCCACTTTCCGTCCTTCCACTCGGCGAGATATATGCCGCGATCGGTTCTATAAAGTCCCATCTGCGCCAATGGATCAGCACCCTTTGTAGATGTCGCTTTGTCTTTATTCTGGACACCGTGAATGAAAACGGTTAGCAAGCCGTTTCCCTTGATAACACTGCGAGCAATTTCGTAGCGCACCCATCGCCGTGACCATGTATGGGTTCCAGCAAGGACACAAGTTACCGAAGTATTCTCCAACCCCTTGCGGAGAAAAGTCTTTAGTGCATCGTCACTCTCTTTTTTCGATGCCTCAAACACGCTGCTGTCAAAGAAGCCCCGGCTTTCCTCATCGGATTCCTTCACAACCCAACTGTTGCGGACATTCCAGGCGCGCCATACATCAGGCTCATAGTGAAAAGAAAAGAATGTTCTGCGTGGCATTTTGACTCCATCTATTACACTAAACCCAGGCAAATTTGGATGTAGGTGACCCGCATCCTCCACAGCAAACGACACCTCGCAGGATGCAATTCAGATATTGCCGGTTCATCGTGCCTTTATAGCGTCGCTGACCCAAGTTTCAATATTCGACTTGATGTAGTCATACACATTGGTGCTGGTGGTGTATGGCGGATCGTAGACTTTACCCGTGACAGCTTCTCCATCAACGGTGAGGCCTGTAAACGGATTAGATCCTTTCGACGACTGATTTCCGTCTGAGTCTTTCAGATTGTGGACATGGATGGCGAGTACACCCAGCCCGTCCTTCCAGGCTTTCTTTATCTCGTGTTTGACCCAGCGGCGGCTGGCAGTCTTCTCGCCCACAAGTACGACAAGGCATTCTTTGCCTTTCATGTTGTCGGCGATCCATTTTTTGATGGCATCATCGCCTGCTTTCTTGATTTCTTCCCATTTGTTCGAATCCAGTAGAGGCTGTTTTTCGATAGCTCCGATTTGCCGAACTTGCGACACGCGCCAACTATCCTGTTTATAGTGAAAGCTCAGAAAGCATTTATTCGCCATGACTTATCTCCATTTGTCGTTGGTGCTTCGATGAAGCAAATCTCGAATTGAGGATTGCGATAGTTATTTAACTGAAGTCGTAATTAATCGCTGGCTTGAAATACTTTCTTGTAAATTTCCTTACAAATGATAGCTGAAAGTGTGCGCCTGCGTCTCCGCTTCGCGGACCGCGCTGCTCCAGGTTCGCTATTCGCTCATCCCTGACGGGACTGGCATTCGCCAGCCTTCCACATCCCTGACGCCTCCGGCCCGGCTTCCAGCTTCGGGCCTGCGCGCTTCGCTTGCGTGCGGTCAGCACAAAGGGATGGCCGTTGCCTTGTCCAGCCGTCTCCCCTGACTTCATCACCTTACCCGCGACCGTAGCCCGCTCCCGTGTGCCGTCAAGGCGCGCAGGGCCGTGTCCTCGGCTGCGCCTGCGGGCCGCACCAACCCTGCGCTTGTCTCCTTGACGGCCCCCGTCCGCGCGCTCCTTTGGCCGCGGGCGATGAACTCAGGAAAGACGGTGGCAACAGGGCCAACCGGGTTCCTCGTGCCGACCGCACCGAACAGCCGAAAGGCTGGGCTCCGAATCTAGGAATCCGGTGTGCGGTTTGAACAGCAAACCCTTTTCGTCAGGAGAAATGCAATGCAACTCGCATCCCGATTCGCTTCCCGTTCCCCGTCGCTGCGCAGCGATTACCCGCTGTCCGATGACCAAATCCGCCGTGTGGCCCCGTCCATCTTCGCGGACGCGCCGCACGAAAGCCGTTCCGAACGGTACGCCTATATCCCCACCGCCGCCGTGCTGGCGGAACTACGCAAGGAAGGGTTTGAACCCTTCATGGCAGCGCAAACCCGCGTGCGCCACGACGACCGCCGCGACTACACCAAACACATGCTGCGCCTGCGCCACGCCAGCCAGATCAACGGCGCGGAGGCTAACGAAATCGTGCTGCTGAACTCGCATGACGGCACGAGCAGCTATCAGATGCTGGCCGGAATGTTCCGGTTCGTGTGCAGCAATGGCCTTGTCTGCGGCGACACGGTGGCGGACGTGCGCGTGCCCCACAAAGGCGACGTGGCCGGTTCCGTCATCGAAGGCGCTTACGAAGTCTTGCGCGGCTTCGACCGCGTGCAGGAATCCCGCGATTCCATGCGCGCCATCACCTTGAACGATGGCGAATCCGAAGTGTTCGCCCGCGCCGCGCTGGCCCTCAAGTACGACGACCCCGACAAGCCCGCGCCCATCACGGAATCGCAAATCCTGATGCCGCGCCGCTTTGATGACCGCCGCCCGGACTTGTGGAGCGTGTTCAACCGCACGCAAGAGAACCTGACCCAAGGCGGCCTGCGCGGGCGCAGCGCCAACGGACGCCGCCAGCAAACCCGCCCGGTACAGGGCATCGACCAGAACATCCGCCTCAACCGTGCGCTTTGGCTGCTGGCCGATGGCATGCGCCAGTTGAAAGCCTGAACCCCCACGCGGCAGGGGCAGGCAGCAGCCCTTGCCGCTTCTCTCGCTGCTGCATCCCTAACCGCAAGGAGTTATCACCATGAACGCCGTTACCCAAACCGAAACCCGCGCCATCGAAACTGCCGCGCCGCTGGAAGTGGCCGACCCGAGCAAGAACCTGATTTTGGTTCCACTCTCGCAGTTGCTGCCGCGCCGCTCCAAGCGCAACGCACGCAAGACCCCGCGCCTGTCCATTCCCGAACTGGCCGCGAGCATCGCCCGCATCGGCCTGCTGCAAAATCTCGTCGTCATCCTCGCCGCCGATGGCGAGCAGTACGAAGTGGTGGCCGGCGACCGCCGACTGACCGCGTTGAAGCTGCTGGCGAAGAAGAAGCGCATCCCTGCCGACTACGAAGTGGCGTGCCTGCTGGTGCCCGATGCTTCGGCCCGTACCGTCAGCCTCGCGGAAAACCTGCTGCGCGAGCAGATGCACCCGGCCGACCAGTTCGAGGCGTTCGCCGCACTGGTCAAGGAAGGCCGCCCCATCGAAGACATTGCCGCCGACTTCGGCGTGACCCCGCTGGTGGTGCAGCGCCGTCTCAAACTCGCCAACGTCTCGCCGCGCCTGCTGGCCGACTACCGCGCCGGAGCCGTCACCCTGGAACAGTTGATGGCCCTGACCATCACCGACGACCACGCCGCGCAGGAAAGCGCGTTCTACGGTGCGCCAGAATGGCAGCGTGGCGCGTCCGCGCTGCGCGAACGCCTGACCGAACGCGAAATCGACGCCACGCATCCGCTGGTGCGCTTCGCCGGGCTGGACGCCTACACGGCGGCGGGCGGCGGCATCCGCCGCGACCTGTTCGCGGAAGGCGATGCCGGAACCTACCTGACCGACGCCACGCTGCTGGAAACGCTGGTGCGCGGCAAGCTGGATGCGCTGGCTGGGGACGTGCGCGCCGAGGGTTGGGCGTGGGTCGAAGCCGTGCCGCACATGAGCTACGCCGAGCGGCAGGCGTTCCAGAACGCACCGCGCCAGCGCCGCGAACCGAGCGCCCGCGAAGCCCGCCGCATCGCCTCGCTGCAAACCCGCCTCGACAAGATCGACACCGAACTGGAAGAAGCCTACGACGCCGAGGACGAGGACAAGACCGAAGCGCTGGAACCGCGCCGCGAACAGGTTGCCGGGGAACTGCAAGCCGTGGAGGAAGCCTTGCAGGGCTACGCCCCGGATGTGCGCGCCGTGGCCGGCGCCATCGTCACCCTCGACCGCAGCGGCGAAGCCGTGATTCATCGCGGGCTGCTGCGCGAGGCAGAAGCCAAGGCGCTGCGCACGCTGGAACGCTTGCGGCAGGGTTTCGGCAGCGCGGAAGGCGAGGCCGGGAACGACGACGAAGGCGAGGACACCGAGCAGCCCAAGGCCGCGAGCCTGTCCGACCGGCTGGCGCAGCGGTTGAGCGCGCACCGCACCGCCGCGCTGCAAATCGAAGTCGCCCGGCATCCGCAAGTCGCGCTGGCCGCGCTGGTGCATGGCATGGTGCAGAGCGTCTTGCAGGACAACCACTACGGCCACGACTTGCCGCTGGGCGTGAGCCTGAAAGTGCAAGACCGGCTGGAAGGCATGGCCCCCGACTGGCCCGAGTCGCCCGCCGCCGTCGCCCAGCGCGAGTTGCAGCAGGTCGCGGGCGAAGCGCTGCCGCAGGACAGCGCCGAACTGTTCGTCGCGCTGCTGGCGATGGAGCAAGGCGAACTGGTGCGGCTGCTGGCGGTATGCGTAGCGGCGACCGTGGACGTGGTGACGCCTCGCGCCACTGCGCACCAGCCGGGCGCGGAACTGGCGCAGGCTGTGGGGCTGGACATGGCCGCATGGTGGCAGCCCACCGCAGACGGGTATTTCCAGCATGTGCCGAAGGCCGCGATTCTGGAAGCCGTGGGCGAGTTCGCACCGTCGCACGCTGCACGGCTGGCGAAGTTGAAGAAGGCCGACATTGCCAGCGAAGCGGAACGGCTGGCCGATGGTACGGGCTGGATGCCCGCCATCTTCCGCACCGAAAGCCCGCAACAGGACGCGCAGGCCGTGGCAGTGGATGCGGGCGCCGAAGCGCCGGAGGAAGTCGCCGCCGTGGCGGATGAGCTGCCGCAGGCCGAGGCACTGGCCGCGTGATCCTGCACCGCAGATAGCGCCCCGGTTCCGGCCGGGGCGCTTCACGCCAAGGATTCCTATCATGAGCCGCAACACCACGGACCGCCCGCGCATGGCGGCGATCTATGCCCCCGGTACGGTACGCGCCCGCCGCTGGCACGGCGATGGCGACGTGCGCGGCTACCGTCCGCCGCGTGGCTGGACGGCCCGCGCCGACCTGACCGACCTACATCCCATTACCGGCCACACCTTGCCGCGTGCCGCGTGGTGGATTGTCGAAACCAAGGAATAACGAGCAGCACCGGCCCCAAGCCGTTCCGCCTTGGGGCCGGTGGTCAAAAATCCGGGGCGTCGGTGGCCGCGCCCGGTTCCAACGTCGAAGTCAAAATCGCCCCGTTGCCGCCTTCGTCCAGGCGGCAACGGGGCGGACGTGCAAGTGCCTTGCACGCGACACGTCCATCGGTGCCCGCTGGCGCGGGCAAGGTTTCGATGGCGCCCCGCCGCAATGGGCGGGGCTTGTAGGGCTACGCCCCGGCTTGCTGCGGCAGGTTGTGCGATAGCGTGCCGTCCCCGACGCTGGCGATTCGCGCCTGTACGTCACGAAGGGCGATTCACCGACACGCCACCCGGCCTCGCTATGGAGCATCCACACCACGCCTCAAGCATGTGGTCGCGCGCTGCGGCAGGGGCGCTCTGGCCTTGTCGTCGGGGCTTTGACCTGGTTCGCGTCAGGGCGCAAGCCGGTGCAGCCGTCACGCGGGGATGCCGAGTCGGCCATGTCTCCTTTCGGGGGCGGGCGGCCCGTGCGTCCTTGGCTTGTCGTGAATCCTGGCGAGGGAACGGCTACGCCTTGGGCTTCATGGCCGCAACCTTCCAGCGAAAACAATTTCCCCGCCGCTGCGCGGCTTCCTCGCGCGGCAAATTCTTTTCGCTTCCAGGTTCTCCACGGTGTTGCGACCGCTGCGCGGTGCGGCCAGCCCATCCCCCGCCGGCCGGATCACAACAAGGACGCACTGGCGCGACCTTGTTCAACCCGAAAGGAGAAACATCATGGCTAACATCGGCACCTTCACCGCAGAGAAAGACGGCTTCACCGGCCAGCTCCGCACCCTGACCCTGAACGTCAAGGTCAAGCTGGTTCCCAACGACAAGGGCGACAGCGAGAACGCCCCCGACTTCCACCTTCAGGCGGCCGGCCACGAGATCGGCGCGGCGTGGAAGAAGACCAGTGAGGCCGGGCGCGAGTACCTGTCCGTGAGCATCGACGACCCTTCGTTCCCGGCGACGGTCTATGCCCGCCTGATCGAGAACGAGGACGGCACGCACGACCTGATCTGGTCGCGCAGCAAGCCCAAGGCAGCCTGACGGCCGCCCACCGCGCCCCGTCCATTGCGGCGGGGCGCCGTGCTGCTGGCGCAGCACGTCACGCACGCGCCTACGGCGTGTCGCGTTCCTTCAACACCGCCTCCAGCTCCTGGCGCACCTGCGCCAGAAGCTGATCGGCCCTGCGCGTGCTGTCGCCGGCATAGGCCAGCGTCAGCAACGTGAGCGGATGCACGTCCATGACCTCGCACAGCTCGGTCAGCTTGTGCATGGTCGGGCTCTTCAGGTCGCGCTCCAGCAAACTCAGGTAGGTACGGCTGGACACGTCGGAGAACGCTTCCTGGCTCAAGCCGCGCGCTTTCCTGACCGTCCGTATTGCTGTCGCCAATGAGTCTTTCGCCGCCACCTATGGTTTTCCTTAGAAAACCAAGATGACAGCCGATTGCGCACTATAGGGCTACAAACTATAGTGCGCATTTGGTGTCGTTGATTTCCGTATTCGTGCCTTTGCAGAAATCCGCATGGGCGGATTCCGACAGAATCTGGGAACCGCATCTGTGTCTTTCCTGGCCTGCGCAATTCCGCTTCCGCGTTTCCGTGCATGTACGGATTCGATGGCTTGCGCCTTCGTGCTTTCCCGCCAAAGCACGCATCCGCTTCGGCGGTTCCGCGCTTCGGTGGAAAATCGTATCCGTGCATCCTCGGATGCGTGGGGATTCGGGCCATGACCCAGCCGCTCGTCACCGCTGAACAGCGGGCGCAACTGCTCGCCGTCGGCGCGGCACGCGCCGCTGGCCGAAGCATCGACCCAATGCCGGCGGTGCGACTGTTCACCCCCGACGCGCACGCCACCTGGCTGCTGGCCGCGCTCGACCCGGCCGATGGCGATACGGCATGGGGGCTGATCGACCTGGGAATAGGCATGCCCGGCCTGGGCCATGTGAAGCTGTCCGATCTGGCGTCCATCGTCGGGCCGCACAAGCAACCTGTGATGCGCGATCGCTACTTCCAGCCCGTGCGGCGGCTGTCGGAGTACCTGCGGCTGGCCGAGGAAAACGGTTCGATCACCGACTGAGCAGTCCCAGCCAACGACGGCGCATTCTGACTATTTCAGTCTTACCCAAGACCTGATTGGTCTGAATCCGCACTCTTGCACCGAAGCGGTGCGCTTCTGATGCAAACAGTCATGATCTATGGCGCGGGCTGCTGCACGGTGCTCCATGCTGCGCACCATTTTTGTGGCGCGCAACCGTCGCATTCAGACGATTTCCGCAATGCCCTGGAGCCAATCGGTCTTGACACCGCAGTTACAGAGTACCCCGATTTCGATGACGACTTGATGGCGACTCGATAGCTCCCGCACAGCGGAATCCGTGGCGACGTTCCTGCTGAATGACAGGAGGCTGCGTCATGGCTGACCCGAGCGCCGAACACTGGTATCCGACCGCCGCGTATCTCTACATGCTGCACCTCGACGGCCCCGCGCTGGCGTGGGAATACCTGCGTCGCCACCCCGACTACCGCCGCGACTGGCTGCGCCGCCGCCGCCGGCCAGAGGCCGCCGCGCGCTGGGGACTGCGCCTGCTGGAAGATCCCGCCCTGGATGCGCGCGACGCGCACCCGGCCTGGTTCCCCGATCACGATGCGGTAGTGCAGCTCTACCCGGACGCCGACCCGCCGCCCGACGCGGTGGCTTTCGCGTTCTGGTGCCTTCCCGGCCAGAAGCACCTGATCCACGACGGCAAGCGCCTGGTGCTGCTGACACGCTGGCTGGGCTGCTGCCTGCGGCTGGTGATCGCTCCCGGCCTGGCCGACGGCATGGCTTACGCCTATGCCATTCGCGCCTGCGCCGCATCCTGCGGACGCTATCAGGCGCTGGCGGCCGAACTGGACAAGCTGGCCGCCGCTGGCGATGCAGCGCCAGCGGGAACGGCACGGTCGCGGCCGGCACCCGCTGCGCTGCTGGAGTTGAACACGCTCCAGGCGCTCGACGGCACCCTCGCGGGCGCGTCCCTGCGCGACGTGGCCGAAGGGCTGTTCGGCGTCGATGCTGTCGCCGCCGACTGGTACGCCGATAGCGCCTTGCGCGCCCGCGTGCGGCGACTGGTGCACCGGGGCGATGCGCTGATGCGCGGCGGCTATCGCCGCCTGGCACAGCTTCCGCCCGTTGCACAGGGACGCGCTGCATCCCCTGCAAAACGTCCCTGAGCAGGAAGCCTTGCTTTCTTGAAAGTGCCTCTATCCGGCCGCGTGGTGTGGCCGGGCTTGATGGAGGTACATCCCATGCGACCCGCTCCCTTGCGGCCTGCCGCCGCTGCTGTCGCTGCGCCCGTGCAGCCCCAACGCTACCTGACCAACGACGAAGCCGCCGAATACCTGCGTCTGTCGCCGCGCACGCTGGAGAAACAGCGCGTGATCGGCGGCGGCCCGAAGTTCCGCAAGTTCGGCCGCCGCGTCATGTACGCGGTGGCCGACCTCGATGCCTGGGCCGACCAGCGCAGCTACGAGGCCACGTCCGACCCGGAATATGCCGAGCGTCACGCGGGCGACTACCGTGATGGCCGCTGATCGTCGGCTCGCCGGTGGCCATCGTCATGTCCAGCCCATCGCTGCCGTCGGGGCAGCGATCGCAGCAGCGGGAACAGCTCGACCTGTTCCGCGCGCTGCCGGGCGACGGCATGGCGCCGCGCGACAGCCAGGACTTGATGGCCTTTCCGTTCTTCTCGCTGGCGAAGTCGCGGCGCACGGCGCCGATCGACTTCCGCAGCGGGAACATCACCATCCGCGTGGAAGGCACGGCCGAGCACGGCATCGCCACGATATGGGATGCCGACGTGTTGATTTGGGCGGCCTCGCAGATCGTGGAGGCGCGCGACGCAGGCATTCGCCCGTCGCGCTGGATACACGCCACGCCCTACGAAATCCTGCGCTTCATCGGGCGCGGCACGTCCTTGAACGACTACCAGCGCCTGAAAGCCGCGCTCGACCGGCTGCAATCGACCAGCGTGGCGACTTCCATCCGCGAAACCACCGGGAGGCGCTTGCACCGCTTTTCGTGGGTGAACGAATGGCGCGAGCTGGCCGACGCCAGCGGCACGCCGCTGGGCATCGAGCTGATCCTGCCGGACTGGTTCTATGCCGGCGTGCTCGATGCCGCCCTGGTGTTGACCATCGACCCGGCCTATTTCCGCTTGAAAGGTGGCATCGAACGCTGGCTGTATCGCCTGGTGCGCAAGCACGGCGGGCGGCAGGAACACGGCTGGCAATTCGACTTCCGGCATCTGCACCGCAAGTCCGGCAGCGCGGCGCGCTTCTCGGACTTCGCCTACGACCTGCGCGTGCTGGTCGCGCGGCAGTCGCTGCCCGGCTACGTCCTGGGCATCGAGTCGATGCCGGACGAGAAGCTGGAACTGCTGACCTTCCGGCCCGTGCCGTTCACGGCACGGGGATAACTGCGGGAAAAGCTGTGGACGGCCTCGTGCTATCAGGAGTGCCGGGTATCGTGCTATCGGGAGTACGCCTATCGTGCTATCAGGAGTACGAAAACGCCGCAAAGCCAGTAACGGCGCGGGTTTGCGACCCCTCTAACTTACCTAACTATAAATCTCTAACTTTTAGTAGAAACGCGTCGTTTCGGTGGACAACCACGAAACGGCACGGCCAGGCCGGCTTTCCAGCAGGGAGGGCCGCGCCATGATCTTCGCGTTTCTCAACCAGAAAGGCGGCGTCGGCAAGACCACACTCGCTACCCACATCGCGGGCGAGCTGGCGATGCGCGGGCTGCACGTCATCCTGCTGGACGCCGACCCGCAGGGTTCTTCGCTGGACTGGACGCAGCGCAGAAGCCAGCAGGGCTTGCCACGGCTGTTCAGCGCCGTGGGCCTCGCCCGCGAAACGCTGCATCAGGAAGCGCCGGAGCTGGCCCGCCGCGCCGATCACATCATCATCGACGGCCCGCCGCGCATCGCCGCCCTGGCGCGTTCCGCGCTGCTGGCGGCCGAGCGCGTGCTGATTCCCGTGCAGCCCAGCCCGTATGACCTTTGGGCCAGCGCCGAGATGGTGGCGCTGATCCGCGAGGCACAGGTGTTCCGGCCTGCGCTGCGCGCGGCCTTCGTCATCAATCGGCGCGTCAGTACCACCATCATCGGCAGGGAAGCACGGCAATCGCTGGCCGAACAGCCGCTGCCGGCGCTGCACAGCGAAGTGCGCCAGCGCATCGTCTTCGCCGACAGCGTGGCCGCTGGCCGGCTCGCCCGCGAAACCGCGCCCGACAGCGCCGCCGCACGCGAGATTGCCGTGCTCACCGATGAACTGCTGCGGTGGCCGACATGAGCAGCCCGCGCAGCAAGCGCGTCGGCATCGGCGCACGTCCGCCCGCGAATCCGCACGCCGAGGCGTGGATTCGCCAGGGCGATGCCGATGCACTCAACAAAGGCGACCTCTACACCGCACGCCTGACGCTCGACGTGACGCCTGCGCTGCGCGCGCGCATCAAGATCGCCGCCTTCGGCCAGGGCGTGACCGTGGCCGAACTGCTGCGCGGCCTGCTGGAGCGGGAGTTTCCCGACAAGCGCCCGGAGAACCTGCCATGAACGGATCCGCCTTGCCTGCCGCTCATGCGGCGACGGCTGCACCGGCTGCTGCGCCGCCGCCTTCGCTTTCGACGCTCGCCGACCAAGCTGGCAGCGTGCCGCTGACTCGCGTATCGCTCGCCTACATCGAACCGCGCTTCAAGCTCTACCTGCGCTTCGGCGAGCCGGCGCGCACGCTGCGGCTCGACCGCTGGCGGCGCTGCGCGGTGTTCCTGCCGCGTGCAATGTTCTGCCGCGTGCGCTGGGAAGCAAACGACTACGGCACGATCCGCTGGCAACTCATGGTGATGCAAGCCGCCACGCCGCTGGACGACATGCAGCGCATCCCCGGCGTGCGGCCGGGCGCACGCCTGCTGCTGCACGCCGAAGGCGAAAACGCGGTGCCTGCCGTGCTGGAACGCATCGACGGCATCGAAGGGCAAGGCATCGCCGCCATCGACGTGTCGCCCGCGTACTGGCGCACGCTGGGCAACCGTCTGGCGGCCCGCCTGGCGCTGCCCGAATACACCGCCGAGCGGCACGCCGCCTGGCTGGCCGGAAAGGCGCTGCCATGACGACCCAATCCAACACCACATGCACGCACGAAGCCGCGCCGCATCCTCGCTCGCGCCTGCGCGTTCGCATCGTGCTGGCGGGCTTCGCTGCCGTCGGCCTCGCTGCGCTGGCCTGGGCGGCTTTCGTGTCGCCGCTGCCGCGTCTGACCTACAACCCGTCCGACAGCGTGGCGGTCGGCTGGTATCGCATCGAACCGTTCGACCCGCGCACCGCCTCGCTGCCACGTCCGTTGTCCGTGGACAGCATCGTGCTGGTGCCGCTGCCCGACAGGGCCGCCATGCTGGCTGCGCAGCGCGGCTACCTGCCGACCCGCGTTCCGCTGCTCAAACGTGTGGGCGCGGTCGCGCCGCAACACGTTTGCATGGTCGCCGGGCAGGTACGCATCGACGGCGTGCCTGCGGCCGCCTCGCTGCCTGCCGACCGGCTGGGCCGGCCGCTGCCATCCTTGCAGCTTTGCCGCCGCCTCGAACCGGGCGAGCTGTTCCTGTTGAGCGTGACCAATCCGGCATCGTTCGACAGCCGCTATTTCGGCCCGGTCAGCGCATCCGCCGTGATCGGCGTCGCGCACCCGGTCTGGCTGGAGACACGCCCATGATGGCCGTCGATTCGCTGCACGTTGCCGTGCCTCTCGTCGTGCCATCGAGCATGTCGTTCCAGTGGCTGCCGCCGTGTCGTCGCGCGTGCAGCGCGGGCGCATTCGCGCCGCGCCTCGCGCAACATCCGGCGCAGCCGTCCAGCGTGCAGGTGTCTTGCCTCGAACGCGCCCGGCCTGCGGCCATTGGCGCGTTCGCCGGCGGGCTGGCTGCAAGCAGCGCAGCGCCGCCGGGCCGCCGACGCCCGGAGCGACAGCGAGGGGCAAAGGCGGAAGGCAAGACAAAAGGACGCGGCACCGGGCCGCGTCGAAAGCCAGTCTGCACGTGGGGTTGGCGCGGCACGCAGCGGCTTCGCCGCCGTGCCGCGTGGGGCGCGAGGCCCGCGCCAATGCAGGCATGTCCGCGTGCTTCGCACGACAGGACACGCCAGAGCTTGCAGGAAGCGCAGCCATGAGCGGCCGCCGCGACGACGATTTCCGCGTGCGCCCCAGCGCCCCGAAGAACCGGGGCAAGGGCCAGGGGCAGAGCTTCGTTTCCAAGGTGCTCAAGCAGGCGGGCAAGGCCGGCAGCGGCAAGTCCACGGTGCGCCGTCCTGGCGCGACGGGTGGCACCGGCCAGCGGCCCGGATCGCGCTTGGGGCGCGGCCATACGGCGGCGCGCTTTGCCGGGGCGAAGCTGACGCCCATGTCGCGGCGCGTGACCATCAAGACGCTGCTGGTCAATCACCAGCGGGCCAGCTCGCAATCGCTCGCCAAGCACCTGCGCTACATCGAGCGCGACGGCGTGGGCCGCGACGGCGAGCCGGGCCAAGCCTATGGGCCACAGACCGACACCGCCGACCTCGACGCCTTCAAGGAGCACTGCGCCGACGACCGGCACCATTTCCGCTTCATCCTCTCGCCCGAGGATGGCGCGGAGCTGGAAGATCTGCGCACCTACACGCGGCACCTCATGGGCCGCATGGAGGCCGACCTGGGTACCGGCCTCGATTGGGTGGCGGTCAACCACTGGAACACCGACAACCCGCACACGCACATCGTCGTGCGCGGGCGCGACGACACCGGCAAAGACCTCATCATCGCGGGCGACTACATCGCCGATGGCTTCCGGCACCGGGCCTCCGAACTGGCGACCGAATGGCTGGGGCCGCGCACCGAACTGGAGATCCAGCAGACCTTGGGGCGCGAGGTGGAGCAAGAGCGGTGGACGAGCCTGGATCGCACCCTCAAACGTGAGATAGGCGAGGCCGGCGGCGATGGCCTGGTGCATGTCAAACGGCTCAACGAACCCCGGCTGCAACGCCAGCGCCTGCTGCTGATCGGCCGCCTGCAACGCTTGCAGCGCCTGGGCCTGGCCGACGAGACGCAGCCGGGCACCTGGGCCATCCATGCCGATGCGGAAAAGACCCTGCGCGCCCTGGGCGAGCGTGGCGACATCATCCGCACGATGCAGCGGGCCATGCGCGGCGAGCCGCGCGAGCTGGCCGTGTTCGAGCCGGGGGACGATGGCCGAACCATCCTCGGCCGCGTGGCCGCGAAGGGGCTGGCCGACGAGCTGCGCGACCGGGGCTATCTGGTCATCGACGGCGTGGACGGCAAGGCCCATTACGTCGCGCTCAACGCCCACGATGAGCTGGCGAACTACCCGACTGGTGCCGTAGTGGAGGTGAAAGGCTCGGCCGACGTGCGCGCAGCCGACAAGAACATCGCCGCGCTGGCGAGCGATGGCCTGTACCGCACCGACCACCACCTGGCCGTGGCACAGGGCCAGGCCGTCCCCGGACGCGACCCGCAGGAGGTCGTGGCCGCCCATGTCCGCCGGCTGGAGGCCCTGCGCCGTGCCGGCATCGTTGAGCGCGTGGCCGAAGGGCTATGGAAGGTGCCGGGCGACCTGCCCGAGCAGGGCCGCCGCTACGACGCGCAGCGCCTGGGCGGCGTGGCCGTGGAGCTGAAATCGCACCTGCCTATCGAGCGGCAGGCCCGCGTGATCGGGGCCACCTGGCTCGACCAGCAGTTGATCGGCGGTGGCTCGGGCCTGGGCGACCTGGGCTTTGGTGGCGAGGCCAAGCAGGCGATGCAGCAGCGCGCCGACTTTCTCGCCGAACAGGGGCTGGCCGAGCGGCGTGGTCAGCGCGTGATTCTGGCGCGCAACCTGCTGGGCACGCTGCGCAATCGGGAACTGGCGCAAGCCGCGAAGGACATAGCCGCCGATACCGGCCTGGAGCATCGCCCGGTGGCCGACGGCCAGCGTGTGGCTGGCATCTACCGCCGCAGCGTCATGCTCGCCAGCGGGCGCTACGCGATGCTCGATGACGGCATGGGTTTCTCGCTGGTGCCGTGGAAGCCGGTGATCGAGCAGCGGCTGGGGCAGCAGATCGCCGCCACGGTACGCGGTGGCGGGGTGTCGTGGGAGATTGGGCGGCAGCGCGGTCTATCAATCAGTTAGTGCCAACCCATGTATTTCGCTTTGTTTGAACGCCTCCGTCAGTTCCGAGAGTGCGGATTGCCAATGTGGATTCAACTCACGCATCACGTTGATCCCACGTTCAGTCAAGACAATTTCGATAACTCTACGATCTTGCGTGCGATCCACACGCTCCTGTGTCGCTCTTTGAATCATGCCCTTGTTGTCGAGACGGTCCAACAGCCTGGTCACCGAAGCCGAATCGACTGCCAGATTGCGAGCCAAATTGCTGGGCGTAGATGCTGGAGTGACTGACACATGGTGTAGTGCCATCATCTGCACGGCGGTCAAACCAAACGGAGCAGCCATGCGATTCAGCACTTGATTCCTGGCCGTGGAAAGCCGCGTGATGGCTGTAGAAAGCTCCATCACCCGAAGGGCATCGCTTGCTTTCCCCGTTTCGGTTGACCGATTCGGCATCATGATCGGGAACGTTTACTGGTCGCTTCCTCGCCTCGGCCGTAGGCACGCATGAATGTCACCACGGCTGCGTTCGCCCACTGGTCAATCTGCGCCGAGGAAGGCGCGGCATCCGGATGAGTCAGGCACTGAAGCTGAGGCTCGCCCCGAACCAGGTTGATGAACAGATTGGCGGCCGTCTCGCGGCCAATCTCGCCAAGATCGACCTCACCGGATGCCGCCGCATTGGCCAGTTGTTCGGCCACCATCGTCGTCATGACCTGCGGGCCGGCCAGGTAGAACGTCCGTGCCAGCCTAGGGAAGCGCTGCCCTTCGGCGATGACGACGCGGAATAAGGCCAGCCCGCCAGGGGAAAGCACAATGTCCAGATAGGCCTTGGCGAGCATGGTCAACGTCTCCCGCAGCTTTCCGGGGCGGAACTCGATGCCATGCACCGTGTTCGTGAATGACGCACATTCGGCCTCGATCACCGCGGTGAAGAGGGCCTCCTTGTTTGCGTAGTGCGCGTACACCGTGGACTTGGACACCCCAGCCTCGCGCTGGATCATGTCGGTGGTTGCTGCGCTGAACCCATGGGTCAGGAAGACGTTGCGCGCAGCGCGCAGGACGGTGAGAGCCTTGGCGTTCAGCTCGTTGCTGCTCGGCGTCGGGGCGGTCATGGCTTGGTTGGTGCGTGGCATCTGCTTGGCCTGGAAGTTTTGACACGGTGGCTTGATTTCGGTATAGTACCAAACCGCTCGGTACGAATCAACTTAGCCAACCATCTCATGGGTAGCTGCGCTTAGCAGTTACTGAAATCCCCTGTGAGTTGGTGGCCTAAATTTTGTTGTCGTAGTAAACCGAGCGGTTCGGTACTATTCGCATATTGGATGAGCCTTCATGACGTCACAACCGCTGCTCTCACAACTGCTGCGACAAGCAGGCACGGCGCTCTGCACGATCTCCCTGGTCGGCTGCGCGGTTGGTCCTGACTTCGTGAAACCCGACGACAGGCTCGCAGCCGTCCAACTGTCGCCCAGGGCGGACTACACGCAGGCTCAGGAAACATCCGCCGCGAGCTTCCCATCTTCATGGTGGACGTTGTTCAACGATGACGTGCTGGCGGATCTGCAAGTCCGTGCGCAGGCGGGCAACCTGAACCTGCAGATGGCTTCCGAGCGCATCGAGCAAAGCCGGGCGCAGTTGGGGATTGCCTCCTCGCTGCTGCTGCCCAGCGTGGGTGCCTCGGCGGGCTATTCCCGCGAGGCCCTCAGCGAGCACGGCAAGTTTGCCGCGCTGGGCGCACCGACGAGTGCGAGCGACTTCTGGCAGTTGGGGTTCGACGCCAGTTGGGAACTTGACCTATGGGGCCGTGCGCGGCGATCGCGCGAAGGTGCTGCGGCCGCCTTCGAGGCCACGGTGTATGAGCGCGAGGCGGCACGGGTGGCCCTGTCCGCCGAGGTGGCCCGCGCGTATCTCCAGTTGCGCGGTACGCAAGCGCAACTGGACATCACCCGGCAGAACCTGGATGTCGCCGATCGCACCCTCCGCCTTGCCGAAAGCCGTGAGCGCAATGGTGTCGCCACGCGCTTTGAAACCGCCTCGGCGCGCGCGCAACTGGCAACGGTCGAGGCGCTGGTGCCCGAACTGGTCCAGCGCCGCAACACGCTGATGAACGCCTTGGCACTGCTGCTGGGGGAGCAGCCGCGCGCCCTCGATGCGCAGTTGCTTGAAGCGATGCCCCTGCCGTCGCTTCCTTCCAATGTGCCGGTGGGCCTGCCTTCCGAATTGGCGCACAGGCGACCGGACATACAGCGCGCCGAAGCCCAACTGCACGCTGCGACGGCGGCCATCGGCGTCGCCAAAGCCGATTTCTACCCACGAATCGGCCTGAAAGGCAGGGTCGGCGTCGAAGCCTTCGAGTTCAACGACCTCGACAGTTGGGATTCCCGGTTCTTCTCCGTCGGCCCGACGGTCTATCTTCCTATCTTCCAGGGCGGGCGTCTGAAGCAGCGCCTTGCGCTGAACGAGGCACGGCAAAGAACTGCCGCCATCGCCTACCGGCAGACAGTGCTGCAAGCCTGGCATGAAGTGGACAACGCCCTGGACGCCTGGGCTGCCCAGCAGAACCGCCATACTGAACTGCTGGTTTCGTATGAACAGAACAAGCAGGCGCTGCATGCTGCCGAGCGCGGCTATCAGGAAGGTGCTGCCGACTACCTGAATGTCCTGGCCGCGCAGCGTGGCGTTCTTGCCAGCCAGACCAGCCTCAATGCCAGCGCCACCAACGCCGCGCTCACCCTGGTCAATCTCTACAAGTCGCTGGGCGGTGGCTGGGACCCCGACGCACTCACATCCGAGCGGCAGGCCGGCGGCGATGCGCCCCTGACGACCGCCGCATCGTCGGCCATCTCGCAACCCAAGGTTGAGCAATGAGTGCCGCAGCGTTACAGCCGACAGCGGCGCCGCCCGCACCTGCTGCTGCGGCAGCCCCGCCGAAGCGGGCGATTGCCGGGCTGGTCGGCATCCTCATCGCCGCCATGATGGCCGGACTGAACAACCGCGTGGGCGCATTGGCCCTGGCGGACGTGCGCGGCGCGCTGGGTTTCGGTCTGGACGATGCCTCCTGGCTCACCACCGTCTATAGCGCGGGTGAAGTGATCGCCATGCCGTTCTCGGCATGGTTCGCCATCACCCTCTCGGTGCGCCGATTCGAGCTGTGGATGATCGGTGTATGCACCTTGCTGGCGGTGTGCATCCCCTTCATCCATGACCTCGATCTGCTGCTGGCCATGCGCTTCCTGCAAGGCATC
The DNA here is from genome assembly GCF_056481625.1 of Stenotrophomonas sp. 86156_Sma. NCBI lineage: Bacteria > Pseudomonadati > Pseudomonadota > Gammaproteobacteria > Lysobacterales > Lysobacteraceae > Stenotrophomonas > Stenotrophomonas sp. 86156_Sma. The sequence continues at coordinate 3,944,028 of NZ_CM151157.1, read as the reverse complement.
GCCAGCGGCACGATGATTCCCGTGCTGATGATGGCGGCATTGAAATTCCTGCCGCCTCACATCCGGCTGCACGGACTGGCGCTGTATGCGCTGACGGCCACCTTCGCGCCGAACCTTTCGATCTGGCTGGCGGGGCAATGGACCGATGGCCTGTTCGATTGGCGCTGGGTGTACTGGCAGATTCTTCCTCTGGCCGCCATTGCTGCCTTGCTGATCGGGTGGGGTCTGCCGAAAGACCCGATCCAGACAGACCGTTTCCCGCAGGCCAACTGGCCCGGTATGGCTTTCGGCGTGCCGGCATTCGCCCTGATTACCGTCGCCTTGGATCAGGGCGTGCGGCTGGACTGGTTCAATTCACCCCTCATCGTCGTCTCGCTGGTGGCTGGGCTGACGCTTCTGGGGGCCTATCTGCTGACGGAGTGGTATCACCCGGCGCCGTTCATCAAGTTGCAGATGCTCAGCCGCCGCAACCTGGCGCTGGGTTTCACCCTGTTCATCTGCCTTCTGGTTGTGCTGACCTCTGGCGTGATGTTGCCGATGACCTTTCTCGGGCCGCTACAGAGCTACCGACCACTTCAGATGGCACCGATCGGTCTGGTCGTCGCGCTGCCTCAACTGATCCTGGGTTCCGTGGTGGCGCTATTCCTGTACCGGAAATGGGTCGATGCCCGATTCGTGTTCGCGGGCGGCCTATTGCTGATCGCCCTGGCGTGCTTCTTTGGCGCACAACTGACTTCTGACTGGAACCGCGACCAGTTCGTGCTGACGCAGACGCTGCAAGCCTTCGGCCAGCCCATGGCTGTCGTCTCGCTGCTGTTCCTGTGTACCAGCGTCGTGCACCCCAGCGAAGGCCCGTATGTGTCGGGAAACATCAACACGCTGCGCGCCCTGGGCTCGGTATTCGGCGGCGCAATGGTCGGGCAGCTCGTGACCGTAAGGCAACGGTTCCACGCGGAAATGCTGCTGGATCACGCCGCGTCCGTAGGCAACTCCGTTCCGCTTGTCCCGGAGCCCGCTCAACTGATGGGAATCATCGGCCAGCAGGCATTGGTGCTGTCGGTCGCGGATGCCTACCGCGTGCTGGGCGTTCTGGCGCTGGTGATGGTCCCCTTCGTATTGCGGCTGACCTACATTCCCGCCCCCGATTTGCAGCCCGCTGCCCCTCATTCCACATCGTCGTCCCAAGGATAGTTCCACCATGGCCATGCCGAAGAAAGCCAAGATCACCAGTGCCCTGCTACTGCTCGCAGTGGCAGTGGGCTGTGTCATTTATCTGAATCGCCCCGAATCCAGCGCATCGACCCAATCCACGGACGACGCCTATGTACAGGCCGACTTCACCCTCGTCGCACCCCAGGTGTCGGGCGTAATCGGCAAGGTGCTGGTCGAAGAAAACCAGCCAGTGAAGGCTGGCGATCTGATCGCCGCGATCGACGATCGGGATTTCATCGTTGCGGTGGATGCGGCAAAGGCGCAAGTCGCTGCCGCCGAGGCCAGCGTCGCGGGGCTTGCCGCACGTGTGGCGCAGCAGGAAACAGCGATACGTCAGGCGCAGGCGGCCGTCGCGGTGGACGACGCAGAACTCAAGCTGGCAGAGGCCAACCAAAAACGCTACCGGAACCTCGCTTCAGACGGATCAGGCTCGATCCAGGCACAGCAGCAGGCCGAGGCGCAGTTGGCCATTCGGCTGGCCAGCCGCGACAAGAACCGCGCGGGCCTGCAAGCGGCGCGACAGCAGACGGACATCCTGAAAGCCGATCTTGAAAAGGCCAAGGCTGCACTTTCCCAGGCGCAGGCGGCGCAAGCCGCTGCGGAGTTGAAGCTCTCCTATACCCAAATCACGGCGCCCATCAACGGCGTGATCGGTCAGAAGTCGGTGCGCGTCGGCGCATTCGTGAATGCCGGCAAGCCATTGGTGGCGGTGATCCCGCTCGACGCGGTTTACATCACGGCCAACTTCCGCGAAACGCAATTGGCGCGTGTGCAGCCAGGGCAATCGGTGGACATCAAGGTGGACGCCTTGCCGGGTGCCGTACTGAAGGGGACCGTGGAAAGCCTGGGGCCCGCCAGTGGCGTCAGCTATTCGGCCGTCGCGCCGCACAACGCTACGGGCAACTTCACCAAGATTGTCCAGCGCCTGCCCGTGCGTATTCGCATCGACCCAGATCAGCCTGACGCCGAGAAATTGCGTGTCGGAATGTCGGTAACTCCAACGATAGAAATAGGGGGTGGTCATATCGCATCTAAATGAATGCCGTAATCATCGAACGAAATATGGAAGATCGACTTGCTATCAGACCCCAACTTTCAGCGAGCCTGAAAGCGAATCGATATTTGTCTGTGCATTTACACGGAGGTTGAATCATGAAAGCACAAACAGCGCTAATCGGTTTTGTCATTCTGGCAAGTTCGTCCCTATGTTGGGCAGGTTCCAGCAACCAAACCACAGGAGGTCAGTCACTAACCCGCGAACAAGTGAGGGCTGAACTGGAGGAGGCACGCCGCCAAGGTCTGCTGATGGAAGGTGATGTTTATCCGGTCGAGATACCGAAAACAGGCCGCAGCAAAACGCGCGCAGAGGTGCTGCAAGAGCTTCAGGAAGCTCGTGAGCAGGGCTTGCTGTATCTCCATGAGGGCGAATATCCGGGCAAATTTCAGCGTGATACGGGTCCGGGGAAAACACGTGCCGAAGTGTTGCGCGAACTTGAGCAAGCGCGCCAAGACGGCACCTATGTTGTGAATGAGCCTTGATGCCGGTGAGGTTGCAACTGTAATTCAAGAAACGGGTGTGCAAGTGCGCACCCGGGTCCGAGGCACCCATGGAGAGCGGAAACCAAGGGTCTGCCATGTCGGCCTATGAAACCCAGCTTCAATTGCTAACAGATGGGACTACATGACATGAAGAGACATCGCTATCGCTTGACCGTGGAGCATATTTCCGATTCCAGAGGTGGCCCTGTTCACAACAAGCCGCTGCAATTTGAAGTCATGAACCACGACGACATCATCGCCGTCGTAACGTGGCTTCGTGAAAGAGGAGATTTCAGCGACAAGGAATCAGCAGCGGCCCTTGGTGTCGGGCTGAAACTGCTTGGAGGCGTCCTGCTAGATAACAAGGACAACCCGCTGTTCTCTTCATTTCTGCCGCACCTATATCAGTTCGTGAAAGAGCTCAAAGCGGGAACAACCGACAGCCAAGGAAATGATTGATTCGGCTTCTTAGCGCGACACGGGGTATGAATCACTATGGAGCTTCGTCACCTTCGATACTTCCTGGCTGTGGCCGAAGAACTCCGTTTTGCTCGTGCAGCGGAGAAGCTACATATTGAGCAATCGCCGCTGTCGCGAGCCATCAAGGAATTGGAAGAAGAACTCGGTGTGTTGTTGTTTGCTCGAACCACGCGCAGCACACGACTAACTCATGCCGGAACACTGTTCTTGGAGCACGTGCGCCGCGTGCTGGCGGCCTTGGAACAAGCACGAGACAGCGTGAAGGCAGCGGCCAACGGCTTTCATGGGCAGTTGCGTGTGGCGCTGTCCGATGGCATCACGCCGTCGCGCCTATCTGCCTTGCTCGCGCTTTGTCGCCAGGAAGAGCCCGAAGTAGAAATCCGCTTCTTCGAAGTGCCGCTATCGCAGCAGATCAAAGGGCTTCATAACGATCTGTACGACGTGGGATTTGCCCAATCCAACGAGGTTGGCGATGGCATCGTCGCCATGCCTGCCTGGAGCGATGCGCTGATGGTGGCGGTGCCTGCCAGGCATCCGCTGCTGGCCCACAAGCGCATTCCATTAGACGAACTGCTGCGCTATCCGCTCGTCTTGTGCGATCCGCAAGTATGCGAAGGCCATGCCAAGCATGTCGAACGGGTGCTGCGCCGTACCGAAATGGAACCTCTGATCGCAGAGCGCGTCGCGTCCTGCGATCTGATGATGGCCTTGGTGTCGGCCGGGTTCGCGCTCGGGCTGGCTGGCGCTGCGCACATTGCCGCCAGCCGTGAGCCAGGTGTCGTGGCCCGACCGCTGGCGTTGCGCGTGCCGCCGTTGACGACCTACTTGCTCCACCTTGACGGCGATCCGTCCGACGAACTGGCGCGGTTCATTGAGCGCGTGCAGACCATCGAATCGCTGGAGCCTCCCAGGCCCATACGAGGTCGCAATCCCGATCAATCGGAGGAACTAACGCCATGAAGAAGATCGTCTCGTTCTTGCTGGTGGCCGCGTTGACTGCCTGCGGCCAGTCTGAAACGCCACAGAAGCCCGCTGATTCCGCAGCCAACATCCCGACGGTGGAAGAACTCGCGGCTAACCCCGAGCGGCTCAAGGAACTGCGCCAGCAGTGCAAGACCGAGCGCCCCAAGCTGGGCGACGTGCTGTGCAACCGGGTGGCCGAGGCCACGCGCAAGCGGTTCTATGGCGACGGCGAAACCCCGTACACACCGCCGAAAGAAGCGCCCAAGTTCTGATTGTTGGCGGTTCGCCGCATCACCTTCATTTTTCTGCCCGACACGCCGCAGCGCGCCCGCGCTTGCGGCGTTTTTCGTTGGCTCGCTACCGCGCTAATTCTTTCTTTTTCCTCGATCTTTCTGCTTAAAACGGTCTTTGACCGGCACTGACCCGGCACCGATCCTGACGCCTGCGGCACGTCCTTGTGCCGCTTTTTCCATGAGGAATCAGCGCAGGAGAAATCGGAGGCCAGGTCATGCAAGGGACGAACGTGCTGTTCGGTCAGATCGCCGTGGTATTCGGCATCGTGATCGCCGGAGTGTGGGGCGCCACACAATGGACAGCAGCCGCCCTTGGTTATCAAGTACGCCTTGGCTCGCCCTGGTTCGATCTTCTTGGCACGCCGATCTATCACCCGTGGAAGCTGTTTGAGTGGTGGTTTTCTTACGGCGCCTATACCCCGGAAATCTTCGACACCGGCGGAGCCATCGCTGGCAGCAGTGGCATGGTCGCCGTGGCCGTCGCCATTGCTATGTCGGTCTGGCGCTCGCGGCAGGCACGCCTTGTCACGACCTACGGATCGGCCCGCTGGGCGAACGCGCAGGACATTCGCAAGGCGGGACTCACGCAGCCGGCCGGCGTGTTCCTCGGTCAGCACGACCGCCAGTACCTGCGCCATGAAGGGCCAGAGCATGTCCTGACGTTCGCGCCCACGCGCAGCGGCAAGGGCGTCGGCCTAGTGGTGCCCACGTTGTTGAGCTGGCCGGCTTCGGCGGTCATCCACGACATCAAGGGCGAGAACTGGCAGATCACCGCTGGCTGGCGCAGCCGTTTCAGCCACTGTCTGCTGTTCAACCCCACGGATGCGAAGTCGGCGGCCTACAACCCGCTGCTGGAGGTGCGGCGCGGCGCGCATGAAGTGCGCGACGTGCAGAACATCGCGGACATTCTGGTTGATCCCGAAGGCGCGCTGGAGAAGCGCAACCATTGGGAAAAGACCAGCCACGCGCTGCTGGTCGGCGCCATCCTGCATGTGCTCTACGCGGGCGAAGACAAGACGCTGCGCGGCGTCGCCAACTTCCTCAGCGACCCGGCCAGCCCGTTCGAGCTGACCTTGCACCGGATGATGACCACGCCACACCTCGTGAACGAGGAAGGTGGTGGCCCGCATCCGGTCGTCGCTTCGGCCGCGCGCGAAGTGCTCAACAAATCGGACAACGAGCGTTCCGGCGTGTTGAGCACCGCCATGTCGTTCCTCGGCCTGTACCGCGATCCCACGGTGGCCGAAGTCACGTCGCGCTGTGACTGGCGCATTGCCGACCTCATTTCAGCCGCGCATCCGGTGTCGCTGTACCTGGTGGTGCCGCCTTCGGACATTAGCCGCACGAAGCCCTTGATCCGGTTGATCCTCAACCAGATCGGGCGACGCCTCACCGAATCGCTCGACGGGAGCGACGGCATCGAGCGCCGCCACAAGCTGCTGCTGATGCTCGACGAGTTCCCGGCCCTGGGCCGGCTCGACTTCTTCGAGACGGCCTTGGCCTTCATGGCGGGCTACGGCATCCGCAGCTTCCTCATCGCGCAGTCGCTCAACCAGATCGACAAAGCCTACGGCCAGAACCATTCGATTCTGGACAACTGCCACGTCCGCGTGACGTTTGCGACCAATGACGAACGCACGGCCAAACGTATTTCCGAGACGCTGGGCACCGCCACCGAACTGCGCGCACAGCGCAACTACGCGGGCCACCGGCTCGCGCCGTGGCTGGGGCACCTCATGGTGTCGCGCCAGGAGACGGCCCGCCCGCTGCTGACGCCGGGCGAGGTGATGCAGCTACCGCCGGACGAGGCCGTGGTCATGGTGTCCAGCGTGGCCCCGATCAAGGCCCGGAAGCTGCGCTATTACGCCGACGCCAATTTCAAGCGGCGCGTGCTGCCGCCGCCGGCGCTTGCGGGCGGACAGTACGCCGACGCGCCGCCGCTGCGCCCGGACGACTGGAGCGGGCTGGCGATTCCTGCCGTGCCCGCCGCGCCTGCGGCCGATGCCGCCGAAGGCTTCGGCGCGTCGGCCGACGACGGCGGCCCGCGCCGTCAGCCCGAGCTAACGGAGGCCGTCGCCTACGCCCCCGAGCTGGCCGCGCCCGCGGCCGACCTGGCGTTGCTCGATGACGACGACGACCTGCCGCTTCCCCTTCCTCGCCAGCTTGATCCGGCCATGCAGCGCGTGGCCCGGCTGGCGTCCCTCGATCCCAACGACGGCATCGACCTATGACCTACCGCCTGAATCTCTTTATCCAGCCCGAGCACGCCAAGCGGCTCGATGAACTGGCCGCCAAGAAAGGCGTGTCCAAGTCCAGCATCGTCGCCGCTGCCTTGGCGTCCTGGCTGTCGCCGGACGCGGCCGACCAACGTGAGGCGGCGATCGCCAAGCGGCTGGATCGACTGTCGCGCCAGGCCGAGCGCATGGAGCGTGACCAGAGCATCGCCATCGAAACGCTCGCGCTGTTCGTCCGCTACTACCTGACCGTCAGCACGCCGGTTCCCGAGGCGCACCAAGAGGCGGCCCGCGCTCAGGGCAAGGCGCGCTTCGAGCAGTTCGTGGAGCAGCTTGGCCGCCACCTGCTGCGCGGGCGCAGCCTGGTGCGCGACGTGGTGGAGGAACTGCACCCCGACCCGGTGCGGATGGAAGACGCGGCGGCAGCAGCCCAGGCGCGGGAGCGTGCGTCATGAGCGCCGTTCCGCAACTCCCGCCCGAGCCACGCTCATCCGCTGCGGCTTCGCTCGACCGGCGCATCCAGATGCTGCGCACGGCAATGGGGCCGCTGATCGCCACCGCGCTCGAAGACCCCGACGTGGTGGAAATCATGCTCAACCCTGATCGCACCCTTTGGCTGGATCGCCTGTCGTCGGGCCGCGCGCCTATGGACGTAGAGCTGCCCGAGGCCGATGGCGAGCGAATCATCCGCCTGGTCGCCGCCCACGTCGGCGCGGAGGTGCATCGCGGCCAGCCGCTGCTATCCGCCGAACTGCCCGAAACCGGCGAACGCTTCGAGGGCATCTTGCCGCCCGCTGCGCCGGGGCCGGCCTTCGCGCTGCGCAAGCGCGCCATCGGCGTGATCCCGCTGGAGCGGTACGTCGTGGACGGAATGATGACCGCCGCCCAGGCGGGCTTTCTGGTGCGCGCCGTGCGCGAGCACCAGAACGTCCTGATCGCCGGGGCCACCAGCAGCGGCAAGACCACGCTCGCCAATGCCTTGCTCGCCGAAATCGCCGCCACCGGCGACCGCGTGCTGGTGCTCGAAGACACGGTAGAGCTGCAATGCGCGGCCCGCGACCACGTGCCGCTGCGCACGCGCGCAGGCGTGGTGTCCATGACCGAACTGGTGCGCTCGTCCATGCGCCTGCGGCCGGATCGCGTCGTCGTCGGCGAAGTGCGCGGTGCCGAGGCGCTGGATCTCATCAAGGTGTGGGGCACGGGCCACCCCGGCGGCATCGCCACGATCCACGCGGGTTCCGCGCTGGGCGCACTGCTGCGCATCGAGCAACTGATTCTCGAAGTGGCGGTGAACCCGCCGCGTGCGCTGATCGCCGAGGCGGTCAACGTGGTGATCCACATCGCCGGACGCGGGCGCAAGCGCCGCATCGAGAGCATCGCCCGCGTCGTCGGCTTTGACGGCGTGGGCTACCAACTGGCGGACGCGCTGGAGACGCCGTTTCCCGAACTGCCGCCATTTCCCAACGCCGCACCCGCTGCGGCGACTTCACCATCCCTCGACCTTTCTGGAGAACTTCCATGACGACGCACGCCCATGCTTTCCGTGTTTCCGTAAATCCGCATTTCAGCCTGTCCGGCCCCGATGGCCTCTCGCGGCTGCACAGCCTGGCCCGTCCTGCGGCGCAAGGGCTGATGCTGGCCGCGTTGCTGCTGTTCCTGGCCGGAACCGCGCAGGCCGCCGGTTCCTCGATGCCCTGGGAAGGCCCGCTGCAATCCATCCTCGAATCCATCCAGGGGCCGGTGGCGCGCATCGTGGCCGTCATCATCATCATCGCCACAGGCCTCGCGCTGGCCTTCGGCGACACGTCGGGCGGCTTCCGAAAGCTGATTCAGATCGTGTTCGGCCTGTCCATCGCGTTCGCAGCTTCGAGCTTCTTCCTGTCGTTCTTTTCGTTCTCGGGCGGGGCTGTCGTATGAGCGGCCCGGATAGCTTCGCGGCCGGGTTCGAGGTGCCTTTGCACCGCTCGCTCACCGAGCCGATCCTGCTGGGCGGCGCGCCGCGTACCGTGGCGATCGCCAACGGCACGCTGGCCGCCGCCGTCGGGCTGGGCCTGCAACTGTGGATTCCGGGCGTCGTGCTTTGGATCGTCGGCCATTCGCTGGCGGTATGGGGTGCGCGCGTCGATCCGCAGTTCATGGCCGTGTTCGCCCGGCACATCAAGCACCGCCCGCTGCTGGACGTGTGAGGGGATGCCGCCATGCTGAACCTCGCCGAATACCGCCAGCGTCCGGCCTTGCTCGCCGACTGGCTGCCCTGGGCCGGACTGGTCGCGCCGGGCGTCGTGCTGAACAAAGACGGCTCATTTCAACGATCGTTCCAGTTCCGCGGCCCCGACTTGGACAGTGCGACACAGGGCGAATTGATCGCCACAGCGGCGCGGCAGAACAACGCGCTTCGCCGCACCGGCTCTGGCTGGGCCTTCTATATCGACGCCGAGCGGATGCGGGCATCGCGCTATCCGCAGTCCTCGTTTCCCGAGCCGCTGTCCTGGCTGGTGGACGAGGAGCGACGTGCGGCGTTCGAGGAGTCGGACAGCCATTTCGAGAGCATCTACCACTTCACGCTGCAATACCTGCCGCCGGAGGAGTCGCGCGCCCGGGCCGCCAAGATGCTCTACGAGAACACGCCGACGAATGGCGTGGACTGGCGCGAACGGCTGCAATCCTTCGTTGCGGAAACGGATCGGGTCTTTGATCTGCTCGATGGCGTGATGCCGGAAGTCTCCTGGCTGGACGACAGCCAGACACTGACCTATCTGCACTCGACCATCTCGACGCGACACTACCGCATCGGCGTGCCTGAAGTGCCGTTCCACATCGACGCACTGCTGACCGACTCGCCGCTGGTCGGTGGCCTCGCGCCCATGCTGGGCGACCAGCACCTGCGCGTGGTGTCGGTGCGGGGCTTTCCGACCTCGACCTGGCCGGGGATTCTGGACGACCTCAACCGCCTGGGATTTGGGTATCGCTGGAGTACGCGCTTTCTGTGCCTCGACAAATCCGAGGCGGAACGGGAATTGGGGCGTCTGCGCCGCCAGTGGTTCGCCAAGCGCAAGAACGTCATCGCGCTGCTGCGCGAAACGATCTTCCAGCAGGAAAGCCCGCTGGTGGATACCGACGCCAACAACAAGGCCGCCGATGCCGATGCCGCCTTGCAGGAGCTGGGCAGCGATCAAGTCGCCTTCGGCTACCTGACGGCGACCGTCACCGTCATGGACGAGGACGCCGGCGCAGCCGACGAGAAGCTGCGCATGGTGGAGCGCGTCATTCAGGGGCGCGGCTTCGTCACCATCCCCGAAACGCTCAATGCCGTGGATGCGTGGCTGTCCTCGCTTCCGGGCAACGCCTATGCGAATGTCCGGCAGCCGATCATCTCGACCCTCAATCTGGCGCACATGATGCCGGTGTCCGCCGTGTGGGCTGGCCCCGAGCGCAATGCCCACCTCGACGGCCCGCCGCTGATCGTCACCCGCACCGATGGCGCGACGCCGTTCCGGCTGGTGACGCACATCGGCGACGTGGGCCACACGCTGGTCGCCGGCCCGACCGGCATGGGCAAGTCGGTTTTGCTCGCCACGCTGGCGATGCAGTTTCGCCGCTATCGCGGCTCGCGCATCTTCGCGTTCGACATGGGGCGTTCGATGCGCGCCACCATCCTCGGGCTGGGGGGCGAGCACTACGACCTGGGCATGGATGGAGAAATCGCCTTCCAGCCCTTGGCCCGCATCGACCGCGAGGGCTACCGCACCTGGGCCGCCGAATGGATCGAGGGGCGCTTGCTGCACGAAGGCGTGGCGGTCGGCCCGGACGAGAAGGCGGCCATCTGGTCGGCGCTGCAAAGCCTTGCCGGTGCGCCGGTGGAGCAGCGCACGATGACCGGGCTGTCCGTGCTGTTGCAGAGCAATGCGCTGCGCCAAGCGCTCGCGCCTTATGTGCTCGGCGGCGCGCACGGCAAGCTGCTGGACGCCGATCACGACCGGCTGGGCATGGCTGACGTGCAGTGCTTCGAGATGGAGGAGCTGATGCACAGCAAGGCCGCCGTCATGGCCGTGCTGCACTACCTCTTTGCGCGCTTCGATGAACGCTTTGACGGTGCGCCCACGCTGCTGATCCTCGATGAAGCGTGGCTGTTCCTTGATGACCCGGTGTTTGCCGCGCGCATCCGCCAGTGGCTCAAGACGCTGCGCAAGAAGAACGTCAGCGTCATCTTCGCCACGCAGTCGCTTGCGGACATCAAGGATTCGAGTATCGCGCCCGCGATCATCGAAAGCTGCGCAAGCCGCATCTTCCTCGCCAACCCACAGGCGACCGAGCCGCAGATTCGCACGATCTACGAGGGCTTCGGCCTCAACAGGCGGCAGATCGAGATCGTCGCCACCGCGCAGCCCAAGCGCGACTACTACTACCAATCCCGCCTCGGCAACCGCCTGTTCGACCTCGACCTGGGGCCGGCGACGCTGGCCTTTGCGGGCGCTTCCACGCCGCAAGACCAGCGCGCCATTGATGAAGTTCTTGGCCGCGTGCTGCTGGACGCCGGCACGCCCGGCTTCGCGGGCGCCTGGCTGCGCCATCGCGGCCTCGATTGGGCGGCTGACCTGCTGCCCTCGTTCCCCGGCCTCGCGCCGGGTTCCCTCGCTGACCAACCCCTGGAGAACCTGCCATGAAGAAGCGCCTTGTCGCCGCTGCCATCGCGGCCATGCTTTGCACCGCCACCGCCCATGCGCAATGGGTCGTGATCGACCCTACGAACCTCGTGCAGAACACGATGACCGCGATCCGCACGTTGGAGCAGATCAACAACCAGATTCGCCAGCTCCAGAACGAAGCGCAAATGCTCATGAACCAGGCGCGCAACCTCGCCAGCTTGCCGTCCAGCGTGGTCGGCCAGTTGCGCGCCAACCTGGCAACGACCGAGCGGCTGATCGCTCAGGCCCGAGGATTGGCCTACGACGTGACGAATCTGGATCGGGAGTTCGCCCGCCTGTACCCGGAGCAGTACGCCGCCACCGTCAGTGGCGACCAGATGTACCGCGATGCCCAGGAGCGGTGGAAGAACACGCTCAACGGCTTGCAGACCACCATGCAGATGCAGGCGCAGGTGTCGCAGAACCTGGGCGAAGACGAAAGCGTGCTGGCCGATCTGGTCGGCAAGAGCCAGTCGGCGCAAGGCGCGTTGCAGGCGATGCAGGCCATGAATCAGTTGCTCGCCTTGCAGGCCAAGCAGTCGATCCAGTCGCAGCGGCTCCAGATCACGCAAGACCGGGCCGCCTCGCTGGAACTGGCGCGGCAGGCGGCGGCCACCGAGCGCGCCCGCGAAGTGCGGCGGCGCTTCCTCGGGGAAGGCACGCCGTACACGCCGCAGTCCGTCAACTTCTACCGCGACTGACGGGGGCCGACATGCGATGCGTCCTCGTCCTTGGTGCCGTGCTGCTGGCCGCTTGCGGCGAGCAGCCGGCCGACAACCTTGCCGATGCCTTGGCCGCCGATCCCGTGCGGCTCAAGGCATTGCGCGCGCAATGCGCGGCCGACCGGCAGGCCACGGGCGAGGACGCTTGCCGCGCCGCCGCCGAAGCCTTCCGGCGGCGCTTCTTTTCCGGCGAGGCCGGGCCAGATGAATACCAGACGCTGGCCGACCTGCCGCCGATCCCGCCCAGCTTCGAGGAACCGGAGGGCACGCCATGAATGACGTGACCATCATCGACCAGTTCCTCAACACCTTCGCCACCTACATCGACTCGGGTTTCGGGCTGCTGCGCGGCGAAGTGGCGTTCCTCACGGCCACGCTCATCGTCATCGACATGACGATCGCCGGCCTGTATTGGGCCATGAGCCACGCCACCGGCCAGGGCGAGGACGTGATCGCCAAGCTGCTGCGCAAGGTGCTCTACGTCGGTGCCTTCGCCTACATCCTCAACAACTTCAACTGGCTGGCCAGCATCGTGTTCCGCTCGTTTGCGGGATTGGGCATCACCGCCACCGGCTCGGCCATCACGATGGAGAACTTCTTGCAGCCGGGCCGGCTTGCCAAGACCGGCATCGACGCCGGAGCGCCGATTCTGGAACAGATCGGCGAGATGGCGGGCTTCCCCGAAGTGTTCGCCAATCTCGATCCAATCGTGGTGATGTTCCTCGCGTGGCTGGTCGTGGTGCTGTGCTTCTTCGTGCTGGCGATCCAGCTTTTCATCACGCTGATCGAGTTCAAACTGACCACGCTCGCAGGGTTCGTGCTGGTGCCGTTCGCGCTGTGGAACAAGACCAGCTTTCTCGCCGAGAAGGTGCTGGGCAATGTCGTGGCCGCCGGCATCAAGGTGCTGGTGCTGGCCGTGATCGTCGGCATCGGCTCGGGCCTGTTCTCGCAGTTCCAAGTCCATCCCGCCGAGCCGAACATCGACCACGCGCTGGTCATCATGCTGGCCTCGCTCACCTTGCTGGCGCTGGGGATCTTCGGCCCTGGCATCGCCACGGGCCTCGTGTCCGGTGCGCCCCAGCTCGGCGCGGGCGCGATGGCTGGTGCCGCTGTCGGCGCAGCCGGAACGGCGGTGGCTGTGGGTGCGGCGGCTACTGGCGTCGGCGGTGCGGTGGCCGCTGGTGCCCGCATGGCCCCGGCCGCCGCCAAGCTGGCCGGCAGCGGCGCGCGTGCCGCCACGTCGGCGGCTGGCAGCGCGAAGTCGGCGTTCCAAGCGGGTTCCGCCGCAGCAGGCGGCGGTGCCAAGGGTGCGATGGCCGGCTTGGGCAACGTCGCCAAGACCGGCGCGCAGTCTGCCGGACGCGCTGCCGCATCCCGCGCTTCCGCTGCTGGGCAGCGCATGGCCGCACCGTTCCGCGCCGGCTGGAACGGCGACGCCGGCGCGTCAGCCGGTCAGACCGCCACCAGCGAAGCCCCCGCAGGCGCTGCCGCTGCACAGCCCCCCGAGCAGCCTGCCTGGGCCAAGCGGCTGCAACGCCGCCAGCAACTCACCCACGCCGCGACCACCACCGCCCACACGCTGCGCGGTGGCGATGGCGGTGGCTCCGGCCAGGGGCCGAGCCTGCGCGATTCCGATTCATAAGGAGAACTGACCATGCGATTCAAGAAGCCGCAGGTGCGCTACGCCGACACGCCGCAGCCTGCCACGCCGTACCAAGCCGCCGGCCAGGTGTGGGACGACCGTATCGGCTCGCCGCGCGTGCAGGCGAAGAACTGGCGCTTGATGGCGTTTGGGTGCCTGACGCTCGCGCTGCTGATGGCCGGCGGCCTGGTGTGGCGCTCGGCGCAGTCCATCGTCACACCCTACGTCGTGGAGGTGGACAACGCGGGCCAGGTGCGCGCCGTCGGCGAAGCCGCTACGCCATATCGGCCCAACGATGCGCAGACGGCGCACCACATCGCGCGCTTCGTGACGCTGGTGCGCTCGCTGTCCATCGACCCCATCGTCGTCCGCCAAAACTGGCTGGACGCCTACGACTACACGACCGACAAAGGCGCAGCCGTGCTCAACGATTACGCGCGGGTCAACGACCCGTTCGCGCGCATCGGCAAGGAGTCGGTGACGGTGCAGATCACCAGCGTCGTGCGCGCCAGCGACACGTCTTTCAACGTGCGCTGGACGGAACGCCGCTACGTCAACGGTGCCGCGGCGGGCTTGGAGCGGTGGACGGCGGTGGTGTCCATCGTGCTTCAACCGCCGCGCACCGAAGAACGCCTGCGCAAGAACCCGCTGGGCATCTACGTCAACGGCCTGTCGTGGAGCCGCGAACTGGATTCTTCCGAAGGAGCAAAACCATGAACCTGTCTTTCCGCTTTCACGCTTTGCCGTTGATGCTTGTTGCCCTGGCGGGCTGCGCCACGCAGGGCAAGCCGCCGCCGACCATCTCGCTCGATGAGCCGGTGCAGGCCCAGCCGCTACCGGAGCCGCCCGCGCCGGTGGAAGTCGTGGCCGTGCCCGAAGTGCTGCCGATGCCGGCGCAGTTGATGCCGGTGCCGGAAGCCGAGGACGCCAAGCCCGCGCCCGAGCCGGCCGACGAGAAGGTGCGCGTCTCGCGGGCCAATGCCGAGGCCCGCGTCGCGCCGACGCGCGAGGGCTACGTCAACGCGATTCAGGTGTGGCCCTTCACCGATGGCGCGCTCTATCAGGTCTATGCGGCCGTGGGCCGCGTGACCGTGGTGTCGCTCCAGCCCGGCGAGGAGCTGGTGACGGTGGCCGCCGGCGATACCGTGCGCTGGATCGTGGGTGACACGTCCAGCGGCAGCGGTGCCGACTTGCGCGTGAACGTGCTGGTGAAGCCCATCCGCTCGGGCCTGAAAACCAATCTGGTCATCACCACCAGCCGCAGGACGTACCTGCTGGAATTGACTTCCACGGACAAGACATGGATGGCGTCGGTGTCCTGGGAGTACCCGCGCGACCGGATGCTGGCCTTGCAGCGCCAGGCGCAGGCGGCCAGCGCCGCCGCGCCGGTCGATAGCGGCCTGTCGCTGGAGAACCTGCGCTTCCGCTACGCGATCAGCGGCAGCAATCCGCCGTGGAAGCCGCTGCGCGCCTTCGACGATGGCGCGAAGGTCTATATCCAGTTTCCCGCCGGCATCGCGCAAGGCGACCTGCCGCCGCTGTTCGTGATCGGGGCCGAAGGTGACGGGCAACTGGTGAACTATCGCTTCCGCTCGCCGTACTACATCGTGGATCGCCTTTTTGGCGCGGCCGAGCTGCGCCTGGGCGGTGACAAGGGCGACGTGGTGCGGATCGAGCGCACGGATGGCGTGGCACGGAGGAACTGACAATGAGCCAGGACGACACCCCCGACCTCGCCACGCCGCAGGCGGGCAAGGTCGCGCCCGAGGCGGTGGCGCTGCGCGCCCAGCCGCGCCCGGTCACTCGCCTGAACCGGCGCACGCTGGCCGTCCTTGTCGGCGGCCTGTCGGTCGCCGTGCTCGGCGCCACGATCTGGTCGCTGCAACCGCAGAGGCGCGGCGCGGGCGAGCAGACCGAGCTTTACAACGTCGATCGCGTCTCGAAATCCGAAGGGCTGGACGGCCTGCCGTCCGACTACTCGAAGCTGCCGCAGAAGGTGCCCGAGCTGGGGCCGCCACTGCCGGGCGATCTTCGCCCAGCCATCGTGAACTCGCAGCAGCCCGCCGTGGCCGCCTACGCGGCCCCCGGCCACGATCCCAACGACGCCTTGCGCAAGGAGGCGGAAGCCGCAGCGGCTTCGTCGGTATTCTTCCGCTCGGGTGGCCAGGCGCAAGCTGCCGCCACGGTGGCGCAGGCGGCACCGGGGGCACCTGGCGCTGCCAGCACGCTCGCGGCCTTCGACCCGCTCGCGGCTGGGCCGGCCTCGGTGGCGGCCCAGCTTGCCGCCCCAGCCGCCGCGCAGAGCCGGCAAGACCAGAACGAGGCGTTCCTGCAAAGCGGTTCTAAGGAAACCCGCAATTCCGGCCATCTGGCGCTGCCGGCGTCTCCGTATCAGGTTATGGCCGGAACGGTGATCGCTGGGGCACTGGTGACGGGCATCAAGTCCGATCTTCCGGGCGACGTGATCGCCACGGTGACGGAGCCGGTCTATGACTCGGCCACGGGCAAGTTCCTGCTGATCCCGCAGGGATCGCGCATCCTCGGGCGCTACAACAGCCGGGTCAGCCACGGGCAGAGCCGCGTGCAGGTGGTGTGGAATCGGGTCATCCTGCCCGACACGTCCTCGCTGACGCTCGACAACCTCATCGGCACCGACCCGGCCGGCTACTCCGGCCTGGAGGACGACGTGGACTGGCATTGGGATCGCGTCGTCGCTGGCGCGGTGCTGACGACGCTGCTGGGCGTCGGTGCCGAGCTGGCCGCACCCGAGAACCGCCAGGACGGCAACCGCATCGTCATCGCCGGGCGCGACAGCGCCCAGGACAGCATCAATCAAGTCGGCCAGGAGATTACCCGGCGCAACATGGACATTCGGCCGACGCTGACCATCAGGCCCGGCCTGCCGGTTCGCGTCATCGTGAACCGGGATCTGGTGCTGCGGCCGTACCAGCCGCTGTTCTTCAACAGAGGGGCTTCGCAATGAGCGCGGCTAAGAAACTGCGGCTCGGGCCGCTGCCCAAGACCGAGAGCGTCAAGCTGGCCTTTGCCTGCCCGGCCAGCCTGAAAGCCGACCTCGACCGCTATGCCGCGCTGCACGCGCAGACCTACGGCGAGGCGGTCGATGCAGCAACGCTGATCCCGCACATGCTGGAGGCGTTCATGGCAGGGGATCGAGGATTCAGGAAGGGCACCACGACGCGGAGCGTGTCGTCCAAGCCGACATGATGGCCTCGAACACTGCCCAGCAGCATCCATCGAACGCGCGGCCCAAGGCCGCGCGTTCTTCATTCTGGATGCCGCCAAGAGCTGCCTGGGCTATGATGACAAGACAAGCCCGCCGTCCCTCGGCAATCCAGCACGACATAGTGCGATGCGGCTTTCTCTCCCAACGCTCCTATGTGGCTCCTAGCCCATGAGGCCACACTTCGCCAAAGTGGCCGAGAAAAGAGCTAACCTACTGTCCCATATACGGTTTCAAACCCTACGTGATTTGCACGAAGGACTTGACACCAGAACTTTTTTGTTTCCGGGGTCAGATGCACCGCCGTGTCGACCAAGGTCGACACCTACCAACAGCCGCAGGAAATTGTCGAAGGCAGGGTGGGCCCGGTTGCAGGGGCGTGAGCGCCATGGATGGCGCGACCGAGCCTCCATGGACGGATTCACGGCGTCCCCTGCAACCGGGCCCACCCCGCCATTCCACGGAGAGTCAGCTTTTGCTTTTGCCGTTGCAGTTGAAGTTGAAGTTGAAGTTGAAGTTGAAGTTGATTCAGCAGGTGCAGGGCTGCAAGCCCTGCCGCACCCACACTCCTCACACCACCGGAATACTGTGCTGTCCCAGCCCGCGATACGGCGGCGTGGCCATCACCATCTCGGCCAGCGAATAGGCCAGCTCACGCTCGGCCATCACCGTGCCATCCGCACCGTGCTCCAGCAGATGCTTCACCTCCGCATCGCTGTGCGCACGCGCCAGCAGGGTCAGCTCCGGATTGATCGCACGCAGCTTGGCCAGCGCCTCACCGGCTTCCAGCGGCTGAGGAATCGCCAGCACCGCAATCTTCGCGCGTTCCGGATGCGCTTCGGCCAGCACGCGGTCGGCAGCAGCACTACCACGGATCGCCGCCAGGCCCTTGGCGTGCGCCTGTTCGACGTGCTCCTTGTTGTCATCGATCACCAGCACCGGCACGCCACGATCGCGCAGCACCTGCGCCAGCTCGCTGCCGACCCGGCCGTAACCAATGACGATGGCATGGTCATGCAGGTCACGCGAGGGACCGGTGGCCTCTTCCGGCTCGGCGGCCTGGGGCGACTGCTCCTGCTTGGCCTGCCAACGGTCAAGCAGCCCGAACACCAGCGGGTTGAGCATGATCGACACCAGCGCACCGGCCAGCACCAGCGACTGGCCTTCCTTCGGCAGGATCTGCAGCGCGACGCCGAGGCCGGCGATGATGAAGGCGAATTCGCCGATCTGCGCCAGGCTGGCCGAGATGGTCAGCGCAGTGCTGGTCGGGTGGCCGAACGCGCGCACGATGAAGAATGCGGCGGCCGACTTGCCGAACATGATGATCAGCACCGTGGCCAGCACCTGCCACGGGTGCTGGACGAGGATGTTGGGGTCGAACAGCATGCCGACCGAGACGAAGAACAGCACTGCGAACGCATCGCGCAACGGCAGCGAATCATGCGCGGCCTTGTGGCTCAGCTCCGATTCGTTGAGCAGCATGCCGGCGAAGAACGCGCCCAGCGCGAAGGACACGCCGAACAGCATCGCCGAACCGAACGCCACGCCCAGCGCGATCGCCAGCACCGACAGGGTGAACAGTTCGCGCGAACCGGTGCCGGCGATACGCTCGAGGATCCACGGGATGACCCGGCGCCCGACCACCAGCATCACCGCCACGAACAGGCCCAGCTGCACGAAGGTCCAGCCGATGTCGGCCAGCACGCTGCCCAGCGAGTGCGATTCCTTGGCCGCATCGGGGCCGAACACACCGGCCATCACCGGCATCATCACCAGCGCCAGCACACAGGCCAGGTCTTCCACGATCAGCCAGCCGACCGCGATCTTGCCGCGCATGGTTTCCAGCAAGCGGCGTTCCTCCATCGCCCGCAGCAGTACCACGGTACTGGCGGTGGCCAGCGAGAAACCGAAGATGACGCCATGCAGGGCTGGCCAGCCCATCAGCGAGGCCACGCCCCAGCCGAGCAGGGTAGCGACCGCGATCTGGCCGATGGCACCGGGGATGGCGATGGCCTTGACCGCCATCAGGTCCTTCAGCGAGAAGTGCAGGCCGACGCCGAACATCAGCAGCATCACGCCCAGCTCGGCCAGCTGGTTGGCCAGCGCCTGGTCGGCGACGAAGCCGGGGGTGAACGGGCCTACGCAGATGCCAGCAACCAGGTAACCGACCAGGGGAGACAAGCGGAGCTTGTTGGCCAGCGCGCCGAAGATGAAGGCGAGCCCGAGGCCAACGGCAACGATGTTGATCAGGTCGGTGTCATGGTGCATCGGCACTCGCAGGAAAACGGGGGTATCCCGATTTTCACCGATGACGCCAGATACGGCAAACCTTAAATGCGAATGGGGTCAGATCCCTCTCCCGCAGGAAAAAGGATCTGACCCCACCAGGGAGTTGCCGGCCAGCGGCCGGCACTACCAGAGAGGCGCCCGCCAGCGCTTACCAGGTGTACTTGACCCGGCCGTACACGTACGCGCCGTTGAAGCCGAACGGCGAGTAGTTGCTGTACGGCAGCATGCCGAAGGTGGAGTTCTGCAGGTCTTCGGTGCGGTCCGGGTACTTGTCCAGCAGGTTGTCGGCGCCCACGGTCAGGGTCCAGTTGCTGCTCGGCTTGTAGCTGGCCGAGGCATCCACCACCCAGGCGTCGCCATAGGTCTGGTCGCGCAGCGCGGTGGCCGAGTTGCGCACGGTGAATTTGCCGTAGCGGGTCGCCGCCAGCCCCAGTTCCCAGTGGTCCGAACGCCAGGTGCCGCTCAGGATTGCCTTGTCGCGCGGATAGCTGTCCTCGATGCGGCCGATCTCATCGCGGCCGATCAGCGACTGGGTCAGGCCCAGCGTGCCGAACACCGCCGGGGTGCCGCCGACGCGGCGCACTTCGGTGTCGTTGTAGCTGTACGCGGCGGTCAGTTCCAGGCTGCTGGCGCTGAAGGGCAGCGTGTAGCTGGACACGAAATCGACACCGCGGGTGCGCGTATCCAGGCCGTTGGTGAAGTACGAGAACGCGGTCACCTGCGGCAGGCCCAGCGTGCCCAGCAGCGCGCTGGTGGCGGTGTTGGTGGTGATGCTGGACGACAATGCGATGCGGTCATCGATGTCGATCTGGTAGGCGTCGACGGTGATGTACAGGCGGTCGACCGGCTGCAGCACCAGGCCCAGGCTGTAGGAGGTGGAGGTCTCGGCCTTCAGCGGCGAGGCGCCCAGCGCCTGCGCAGCCGGGCTGGTGGTGGGGAAGGTGCCGCGCTCGACGAACACGCCGTTGAGGAACTGGCTGGTGACCGCCTGGTAGCCCTGCTGCGCCAGCGACGGTGCACGGAATCCGCTGGACGCGGTGGCCCGCAGCGCAACCTTGTCGGTGAACGCGTAGCGCGCCGACAGCTTGCCGGAGAAGCGGTCGCCGAAGTCCGAGTAATCCTCGTAGCGGCCGGTGATGCCGGCCGAGAACTTCTCGGTCAGGTCCGCTTCCAGGCCGGCATAGACCGCGTAGTTGTGGCGGTCGGCATGCACTTCATTGGTCGGGGTGAAGCCACCGAAGCCCTGCGCGCCACTGCCGGTGTACGAGTTCAGCTCGCCCGGCTTCTGGTCCCACTTTTCCTTGCGGTACTCACCGCCGAAGGACAGCGTGACCGGGTAGGCCAGGCCCCAGTCCAGCGACTTGGTCAGATCGGCGTTGAAGATGTCCTGCTGGTACTTCAGCGTGCCGTCGTAGAACGAGCGCGGGCTGGTCGCACCCAGGCTGTAGTTGATGCTGTTGCGGGTGTGGAAGTCGAGGGTGTTCTCGCCGTGGTTCAGGCTCAGGTCCCAGGTCCAGCCGTTGTCGGTGTTGCCCTTGACCCCGGCCACCAGCGAGCGGTCCTTGGAGTACTGGTTGATCTCCGGCACGAAGCCGTCCGGGTAGGTCTGCGCCAGCAGCGCGCTCTGCCCACTGTGGTTGCGCGAGCGGTAGAACGCGAACGAGGTGATGTCGCGGTTGCTGAGCAGCGCGCTGGCGTAGCCGGTCACGCGGTCGCTGAAATCGAAGCTGGCGTTGACCGAAGCCGCAGTCGCATCCACGCGCGGGTCGCCGACGATGAAGGTCTTCTGGCCGATGCTCGGGAAGTTGCCGGTGTTCGGGGTGGTGCCGCGGTACGGGCCGGCGCGGTTGCTTTCGTCCTGCTGGCTGATCTGGCCGGCCACGTGCACGCGGCCACGGCCGTTGCCGAACTCGACGCCGGTATCGCCGGAGAGCTGGTACTTGTTGCCGTCACCGGCCGAGTACTGGCCGTAGTCCACCGCCAGGCTGCCGCCACTGCCGCTGCCCTTGAGCACAATGTTGATGACGCCGGCGATGGCGTCCGAGCCGTACTGCGCCGACGCACCGTCACGCAGCACTTCCACGCGCTCGATGGCGGCGATCGGGATCGCATTGATGTCCACGGCCGATGAGCCACGGCCGATGCTGCCGTTGACGTTGATCATCGCCGAGGTGTGGCGGCGCTTGCCGTCGACCAGGACCAGCACCTGGTCCGGTGACAGGCCGCGCAGCTGCGCCGGGCGCACGCCGCTGGTGCCATCGGTCAGGGCAGGGCGCGGGAAGTTCAGCGAGGGCAGGGCGCGCGACAGCGCGGTGGCCAGCTCGCTGGTGCCGGTGGACTGCAGGGCTTCGGGGGTGATGATGTCGATCGGCGACTGCGACTCGGCCACCGTGCGGTCGGCCACGCGGGTACCGGTGACGATCACCGTGTCCAGGGTATTGGCGGCGGTGCCGGCCTGCTGGGCAGCGGCAACGAACGGAGAGCCACCGAGTGCGACAGCGACGGCGGCGGCGATCAGGCTGGTCTTGCGGGTCATCGGGACGGAGCTCCGGTTGGCGGGGGCGGCACCGGAATCGACATCACGGGGGTGAGGCGGACGGCGGTTGTTGCGGTGCGCAAAGCAGGAATTAACGGGATATTCAGTGCGTGTCAAATGCCGGTCATCGGAAAAAACGTTGCAGCAGCAACCATTTAGCCCGGATCGGCACTGGCGGGGGAGGGAGCCCGGGACGCGCGCGGCAAGGACGTGGGAGAGAGGAACGCCGGCCGCCGCGCATCCCGGGACGCGTCAAGTATTCGTTAACGCTAGAATTGCGTCGCAGGAACAGTGCTCACCAGCACATTCCATCTGGTTATATGGACGCCTCCCCCGATGATTTCCCTTCGTAATTTCGCCTTGCGCCGCGGCGAGCGGCTGCTGTTGTCCAATGTCGACCTGACCCTGCACGCCGGTTACCGGGTGGGTGTGGTCGGCCGCAACGGTGCTGGCAAGTCCAGCCTGTTCGCGGCGGTGAAGGGCGAGCTGGAGGCGGACAAGGGCGATGTCGATCTGCCCGGCAAGGTGCGCATCGCCAGCGTCGCCCAGGAAACCCCGTCGCTGCCCGACCCGGCGCTGAGCTTTGTGCTGGGCGGGGATACCGATGTGGCTGCGGTACTGGCTGAAGAGGCTGAAGCAACCGCGCGCGAAGACTGGGAGGCGGTGGCCAACGCGCACACGAAGATGGCCGAGATGGGGGCCTACGACGCCGAAGCGCGCGCCGGCAAGCTGCTGCACGGCCTCGGTTTCCCGGCCGAGACCCACCACCGCGCGGTGTCCTCGTTCTCCGGCGGCTGGCGCGTGCGCCTGAACCTGGCCCGCGCGTTGATGATGCCCAGTGACCTGCTGCTGCTGGACGAACCGACCAACCACCTGGACCTGGACGCGGTGTACTGGCTGGAGCAGTGGCTGCTGAAGTACCCCGGCACCCTGCTGTTGATCTCGCATGACCGCGAGTTTCTCGACAACGTGGCCACCCACACCCTGCACCTGCACGGCGGCGGCGCCAAGCTCTACCCGGGCGGTTATACCGATTTCGAGCGCCAGCGCGCCGAACAGCTGCGCCAGCAGCAGATCGCGCACGAGAAGGAACAGGCCGAGCGTGCCCACCTGCAGAGCTTCATCGACCGCTTCAAGGCGCAGGCCAGCAAGGCCGCGCAGGCGCAGAGCCGCATGAAGCGCCTGGCCAAGCTGGCCGGCACCGAAGCGGTGCGTGCCGAGCGCGAGTTCCGCATCGAGTTCGCGCCGCCGGCCAAGCTGCCGTTCTCGCTGATCCGCCTGAACCACGTCGAGGCCGGCTACGGCAAGGACGCGGTGATCCTGCACAACGTCGGCTTCGGCCTGGAAGCGGGCCAGCGCATCGGCCTGCTCGGCCCCAACGGTGCCGGTAAGACCACCCTGGTGAAGACCCTGGTGGGCGAGCTGGCGCCGATCGTCGGCGAGCGCATGGCGCACCCGGACCTGAAGATCGGCTACTTCGCCCAGCACACGGTGGAGTCGCTGCACGAAGGCCAGTCGCCGATGGAGCATTTCCGCGAGATCGCGCCGGACGCACCGAACCAGTCGTTCCGCGATTTCCTTGGCAAGTGGAACTTCCCGGGCGACCGCGCGTTCGAGCCGGTCGATGGTTTCTCCGGCGGCGAGCGCGCGCGCCTGGCGCTGGCGCTGATCGCCTGGCAGCAGCCGAATGTGCTGCTGCTGGACGAACCGACCAACCACCTTGACCTGGAAATGCGCGAAGCGCTGGCTGAGGCACTGGCCACCTTCGAAGGCGCGATCGTGATGGTCTCGCATGACCGCCATCTGATCGGCCTGGTCTGCGATACCTACTGGCGCGTGGCCGATGGCGTGGTCGAGCCGTTCGACGGCGACCTCGACGCCTACGCGGCCTGGCTGCGCACCCGTCCGCAGGCGCAGGGCACCAAGGCGCGGATGGAACAGGTGGAAGAGCCGGTGGTGGTCAAGACCGCGCCGGTGGCTCAGGTGGTCCAGAAGAAGCCGGTGAACCCGCACAAGCTGGCCGCCGCCGAAGCCAAGGTGGCCGAGCTGGAAAGCGCCCTGGCCGAGCTGGACCGCCAGCTGGCCGACCCGGCCAACTACGCCGATGCCACCCGCATGGCGGTGATCGGCCGTGACCGCGAAACCGCTGCCGCCCAGCTGGAAAAAGCTGAGGCAGCGTGGATGGAACTGCTGGAGTCCTGACCGGTAGTGCCGGCCGCTGGCCGGCAGCGCGATGCGCCCACGACGATCAAGGGGTTGCCGGCCAGCGGCCGGCACTACCTACGCGCCCTGCGCCTGCAGCCATTCGCGGAACCGCTTCGCCGGTTCACGCTCGGCACGCGAGCATGGCGGTGATCGGCCGTGACCGCGAAACCGCTGCCGCCCAGCTGGAAAAAGCCGAAGCCGCGTGGATGGAACTGCTGGAGTCCTGACCGGTAGTGCCGGCCGCTGGCCGGCAGCGCGATGCGCCCACCACGATCAAGGGGTTGCCGGCCAGCGGCCGGCACTACCTACGCGCCCTGTGCCTGCAGCCATTCGCGGAACCGCTTCGCCGGTTCACGCTCGGCACGCGAGCGCAGTCGCGTGAGCCAGTAGCGCCCCAGCTCCAGCGTGGTGCTGAATGGCTGCAGCAGGCGACCCTCGGCCAGTTCCTGCTCGAACATGCGCAGCGGCAGCAGCGCCACGCCGGCACCACCCACCGCGGCCATCGCCACCGTCAACGACGAATCAAACACCGGCCCGCGGGCTTCCACGCCACTCACTCCTGCCGCCTGCAGCCAGCGCGGCCATTCGTCGCTGCGGTAGGAGCGCAGCAGGGGCAGGGTGCCCAGGTCGCGTGGCTGTTTGAGCCGCCGCGCCAATGCTGGTGCGCACAGCGGTGCAAACGGCGCATCGAGGATCGCTGTGCAGGCCTGGCCCTGCCAGTCGCCATCACCGAAGCGGATCGCCAGGTCCAGGCCCTCGCCGGCCAGATCAATGCGATTGTTGTGGGTCTGCAGTCGCAGCTCGATGTCCGGGTGCGCGGCCTCGAACGCAGCCAGCCGTGGCAGCAGCCAACCGGTGGCGAAGGTGCCGACCACGCCCAGCGTCAGTACTTCACGGGCCGGGCCACCGGTGTAGCGCGCGATGCTGGCCGAGATGCGCTCGAACGATTCGTTGAGCACCGGATACAGCGCCGCGCCCTCCTCGGTGAGCGCCACGCCGCGCGGCAGGCGATGGAACAGGCGGATGCCGAGCCGGTCCTCCAGCCCGCGGATGTGGTGGCTCAGCGCGGCCTGGCTGACGCACAGCTCCAGCGCGGCACGCGTGAAGTTCTGGTGGCGTGCGGCCGCCTCGAAGGCACGCAGGGCGTTCAGCGGCAGGGTAGGGTGCAGCATCAGAGTAGTCGTGAGCCAGGGTGATGGCTGATCCTACCTGCCTCGCGCCCAGTTCAGGAGAATTAAGGGGTTGATTGCGACAGCCATTAATCCGGCTAATGCCTCCCGCTGATTTTTCGCGCTGGTCGCCTGCGTGCGAGGCTTCAATAATCGGGCGGTCCCCCAGGAGAACCCGCATGCTCGCCCGTCGCCGATTCCTGCAGTTCAGTGGTGCCGCCGTTGCTTCCTCGCTTGCCCTGCCGTTGCTGGCCCGTGCGGCGGGCAAGACCGCCGCCAGTGCACCGACCGATGCCGCCCTCACCGCCGCCACCGACTTCGCCGCACTGGAAAAGGCCTGTGCCGGCCGCCTCGGCGTGACCCTGTTGGACACTGCGAGCGGTCGCCGCATCGGTCATCGCCAGGACGAGCGTTTCCCGATGTGCAGCACGTTCAAGAGCGTGCTGGCCGCCACCGTGCTCAGCCAGGCCGAGCGCAGGCCCGCGTTGCTGGACACGCGCGTACCGGTGCGCGATGCCGACCTGCTCTCGCACGCGCCGGTCACCCGCCGCCACGCCGGCAAGGACATGACCGTGCGCGATCTGTGCCGTGCCACGATCATCACCAGCGACAATACTGCCGCCAACCTGCTGTTCGGCGTGGTCGGTGGCCCGCCCGCGGTGACTGCGTTCCTGCGCGCGAGCGGTGATGCGGTGAGCCGCAGTGATCGCCTGGAGCCGGAGCTGAACAGCTTTGCCAAGGGCGATCCGCGCGACACCACCACGCCGGCGGCGATGGCTGCGACCCTGCAGCGCGTGGTGCTGGGCGAGGTGCTGCAGCCGGCGTCGCGGCAGCAGCTGGCCGATTGGCTGATCGACAACGAAACCGGCGACGCCTGCCTGCGCGCGGGCCTAGGCAAGCGCTGGCGCGTCGGTGACAAGACCGGCAGCAACGGCGAGGACGCGCGCAACGACATCGCCGTGTTGTGGCCGCTGGCCGGCGGCACGCCCTGGGTGCTGACCGCCTACCTGCAGGCGGGTGCGATCAGCAACGAACAGCGTGCCACGGT
Organism: Stenotrophomonas sp. 86156_Sma; assembly: GCF_056481625.1. Classification (NCBI taxonomy): domain Bacteria; kingdom Pseudomonadati; phylum Pseudomonadota; class Gammaproteobacteria; order Lysobacterales; family Lysobacteraceae; genus Stenotrophomonas; species Stenotrophomonas sp. 86156_Sma. The sequence goes on along the minus strand of NZ_CM151157.1, from coordinate 3,917,770 downwards.
GCTGGCACAGGTAGGCCGCATCGCCGATCGGCTGATCGGTTGAGGTAACCGGGGTCATTCAGAAGTGGCTTGCCGGATCGGTTCGGCGCGCGCATCCTGCGCGCGTTCGAACCACACGGAAGTTCCCCATGAGCCATGAACTGATCTACCTGCTGCTGATCTTCGCGCTGCTGGTGATCCCGCGCGCGCTGCAGCGTTTCAGCCTGCCCGCGCCGCTGACCTGCCTGCTGTTCGGTATCATCGGCATGCTCTGGCTGGGCGACCAGGCGCACGACGCGGTGATCGGTCTGTTGGCCACGCTGGGCATTTCCTCGCTGTTCCTGTTCGCCGGCCTGGAAGTGGATCTGCAGGCGCTGCGCCGTGGCATGTGGCCGCTGCTGGCGCATCTGGTGATCCGTACAGGCACGCTGTTCGGTGTGGGCTGGCTGGCCTGGCGTTACGCGGGGCTGCCGTGGCAGGCCGCCGGCCTGCTGGCGCTGGCGCTGCTGACGCCGTCCACCGGCTTCATCATGGATTCGCTGTCGCGGCTGGGCCTGAGCGAGGACGAGCGGTTCTGGGTGACCAGCAAGGCCATCGCTGGCGAACTGCTGGCGCTGGCGGCGTTGTTCATCGTGCTGCAGGCCGGCGACCCGGGCCACATGGCGCTGTCCAGCCTGGCGCTGCTGGCGATGATGATCGGCCTGCCGCTGCTGTTCATCGCGCTGGGCCGCTGGGTGGCGCCGCATGCGCCGGGCTCGGAGTTCTCGCTGCTGGTGATGGTCGGCATGGTGGCGGCCTACATCACCTATCTGCTGGGCGTGTACTACCTGGTCGGTGCGTTCATCGCCGGTCTGGTCGCGCGCCTGCTGCACCAGCGCATGCCGCTGCTGGCCTCGCATGAGAACCTGCACGCGCTGCGCCTGTTCGCCTCGTTCTTCGTGCCGTTCTATTTCTTCAATGCCGGCACCAAGGTGCCCAGCGAAGCACTCAGTTTCGAGGCGCTGGGGCTGGGCATCGTGATCACCCTGGTGGTGCTGCCGCTGCGCATCGGCGTGGTCTGGCTGCAGCGCCGGGTGATGTTCGGCGAGAGCTTCCGCAGCAGCCTGAGGGTCTCGCTGGCGCTGGCCCCGACCCTCATCTTCACCCTGGTGCTGGCGGCGATCATGCGCGAGCGCTTCCAGATCCCGGCGGTGCTGTTCGGCGCGCTGCTGCTGTATGCGGCGCTGACCACGCTGCTGCCGTCGCTGGTGTTCCGCACGCCGTTCGATGTCGATCCGGTTGAACAGGAACCTGCGGGTGAAGGCGAAGCCGCGCCGGTGGCGGTCACCGAAACGCTGCCAGCGGCATCTGCAGTCGATCGCTGAGCGGATGCTGCGCGTGCGGTTTGCGCACTTCGGCCATGGCCGTTAGGGTTGGGGCATGAAACTGCCTGCCGTTGTCACCGCTTCCGCCCTCCTGCTCAGCCTTGCTGCGTGTTCGCAGCGCTCCGATACGGTCGCCCATGATCTGGCGACCGCACCGGCCGATGCCTTCATGGCCGCCATCGCCGCGCATTGCGGCCAGGCTTACGCCGGCAAGGTGGTGGAGGACACGCCGGCACCGACCGGCAAGGATCCGTTCGCCGGGCAGCGCCTGGTCATGCATGTGCGCGGCTGTGCCGATCCGGCGCACGAGCTGCGCATCCCGTTCCATGTCGGCGATGACCACTCGCGGACCTGGGTGCTGACCCGTACGGAAACCGGCCTGCGCCTGAAGCACGACCATCGCCACGAAGACGGCAGCCCCGACGCGATCACCCTCTACGGTGGCGACAGCACGCCGCCGGGCACCGCCGAGCGCCAGCAGTTCCCCGCCGACGCCGATTCGGTGGCGATGTTCCGCCGCGCCGACATGCTGGCCTCCACGCACAACACCTGGGCGATGGAGATTGATCCCGACCAGACCTTTGTCTACGAGCTGACCCGCCCGGAGGGCCGCCGCTTCCGCGTGCAGTTCGACCTGAGCAAGCCGGTTGCCCTGCCGCCTGCACCGTGGGGCGACGATAAAGCGTCCGCCCCGTGATCCCAGGGTCGGATCCCTCCTGCGGAGGGCCTCGACCCCAGAAAGGCCCTCAGTAGATCCACGCCATGCGTGGATGCGGGATACCGGACCGGGGTCAGAGCCCTGGCCGTCGGCCAGGGATCCGACCGTGTACTTACCGCGTACCGAAACGCGCGCGGCAGCCGTTGCTCACCCACACCTGGCCACGTGAGTAGCCCCAGCTGCGGCCTTCCTGGCAGGCACTGCCGGACAGCTGCTGCTGCAGCACCGGGCGGCCCTGACGCTCATCCCAGTCGCAGGTCTGCGAGCGGTTGTTGTTGCTGCTGCAGGTAACCGAGTAATTGCTGTTGCCGCCGCCCCAGCCACCGCCACCGCCGCCCCAGCCGCGGGCTTCGGCGAATTCGGCACGGCAGCCGCCACTGACCCAGACCGCGCCGTTGCGCACGCCCCAGGTACGCCCTTCGTTGCAGGGGCTGCCGGACAGCTGGCGGACCAGGCGGGCATTGCGCCAGCCGACCGGGCAGCTGCGCTCACGGTTGTTCTGGCTCTCGCAGCGGATGGTCTCGCCAGGCCGGCCGTTGTTGCCGCCCCAGCCACCGCCATTGCCATTGCCATTGCCGCCGCCCCAGCCACCGCGGGCCTCGACGAATTCGGCGCGGCAACCGTTGGTGACCCAGATGCTGCCGTTACGGCTGCCCCAGGTGCGTCCTTCATCGCAGTCCGAGCCGGACAGCTGGCGCACCAGCTGCGCATTGCGCCAGCCGGTGTTGCAGACCCGTTCGCGGTTGTTCTGGCTTTCGCAGCGGACCACGCCGCTCTGCGCATGCGCGGAAGGGGCGGGCAGGGCAAGGGTGCCCGCGGCACCCAGGCTGAGGGTTACGGCCAGGCTGGCCAGGGACAGCGGTTTCATGGCGGCATCCCATACGGTGGCAGGTGCCCGACTATAGGGAGGGGGGCGATCAAGCCGGTGTGACTGGCCGGATTTGCCCCGGCCGGGGCCTCGGCCGCAGAATACGAGGCTTTCCGGCCCCCATCCGGTGCCGGCGTTCTCCAGCGGAGCTTCCCCCCATGCGTACCCACTTCTGCGGCCTGGTCGATGAGACCCTGATTGGCCAGACTGTCACCCTCGCCGGCTGGACCGACGTGGCCCGTAACCAGGGCGGCGTCTGCTTCATCGATCTTCGAGATCATGAAGGCATCGTGCAGGTGACCGTGGAAGTCGACAACGCCGACGTGTTCGCCGTGGCCGCGTCGCTGGGCTACGAGGACGTGCTGCAGGTGGAAGGCGTGGTGCGTGCCCGCCACGCGGTGAACGACAAGATGCGCACCGGCAAGGTGGAAGTGATCGCCACCGCCATCACCGTGCTGAACAAGGCCGCGCCGCTGCCGTTCCACGCCCACGAGAATCCGGGCGAGGAAACCCGCCTGAAGTACCGCTACCTGGACCTGCGCCGCCCGGAAATGCAACGCATGCAGCGCACCCGCATCAAGCTGGTGCAGGCCCTGCGCCGCCATCTGGACGAAAAGGGCTTCCAGGACATCGAGACCCCGATCCTGACCAAGGCCACCCCGGAAGGCGCGCGCGATTTCCTGGTGCCGGCGCGCATGCACCCGGGCGAGTTCTACGCCCTGCCGCAGAGCCCGCAGCTGTTCAAGCAGATCCTGATGGTGGCCGGCTTCGACCGCTACTACCAGATCGCGCGCTGCTTCCGCGACGAGGCCCTGCGTGCCGACCGCCAGCTGGAATTCACCCAGCTGGACATGGAATTCGCCTTCGTCCGCGAGCGCGACGTGCAGGATTTCGTCGAGGACATGATCCGCGCCATCTTCAAGGAAGTGGTCGACGTCCAGCTGGATGCCTGCTTCCCGCGCATGACCTGGGCCGAGGCAATGCGTCGCTACGGCTCGGACAAGCCGGACCTGCGCATCGCGCTGGAGCTGGTCGACGTGGCCGAGCTGGTCAAGGACAGCGAGTTCGCCGTGTTCACCGGCCCGGCCAATGACGCCGAAGGCCGCGTCGCCGCGCTGCGCATCCCGGGCGGTGCAGCGCTCAGCCGCAAGCAGATCGACGAATACGCAGCGCATGCCGCCAAGTACGGCGCCAAGGGCCTGGCCTACATCAAGATCGCCGACAACGGCGAAGTCAGCTCGCCGATCCAGAAGTTCTTCAGCGAGGAATCCTTCGCTGCGCTGGTCGCCCACGTCGGCGCCGGTAACGGCGACATCGTGTTCTTCGGCGCCGGTGGCTACAACAAGGTCTCCGACTTCATGGGCGCGCTGCGCCTGAAGGCCGGCAAGGACTTCGGCCTGGTCGCCGACGGCTGGGCACCGCTGTGGGTCACCGACTTCCCGATGTTCGAGTGGGACGAGGAAGAACAGCGCTACGTCGCCCTGCATCACCCCTTCACCGCACCGGCCGTGGACGACATCGCCGACCTGCGCGCCAATGCCCGTACCGCCGTTTCGCGCGGCTACGACATGGTGCTCAATGGCAATGAAATCGGCGGCGGTTCGATCCGTATCCATCGTCCGGACATGCAGAGCGCGGTGTTCGAACTGCTCGGCATCGGTGCCGAAGAGGCCCGCGCCAAGTTCGGCTTCCTGCTCGACGCGCTGAACTACGGCGCGCCGCCGCACGGTGGCATCGCCTTCGGCATCGACCGCATTGCCGCGCTGATGGCCGGCACCGAGTCGATCCGCGACGTCATCCCGTTCCCGAAGACCACCGGTGCACAGGATCTGATGACCGACGCGCCGTCGCCGATCGTCGACGCGCAGCTGGCCGAAGTGCACATCCAGGTTCGCCCCAAGACCAACTGATCAGGAGATCCAGGCAATGACCGAGTTTGCGTTTTCGCTGGAGTGGGAAAAGCTGGGCAATGAAGGCTCCGAGGCCACCCTGGTCACCGAGCGTGCGCGCGTGTTCGGTGGTTGGCTGGTTCGCGTCGGAACCAACCCGGCGGCGATGGCCCTGACCTTCGTCGCCGACGGCGAAGGCCGTTGGGACGGTGAAGACTTCGGCGTCGAGGATTACGAGGACGACGAAGAGGAAGAGTACGACGAGGACGAGGAAGGCGAAGAAGAGGACGAGGACGAAGAGGAGTACGAGGAAGAGGACGAGGAAGAAGAAGCGGAATCGCCTGAAAAGGCTTGACCCGCGCTTCGCCCTGACGTCAACTTCCTGCATGTATTCGATCCGCCGCGCCACCGTGGACGACGCGCCGACCCTGTCGGCGCTGGCTGCCCGCACGTTCACCGAAACCTTCGGCCATCTGTATCCGCCGCAGGACCTGCAGGCCTTCCTCGAGGAGGCCTACACGGTCGAGCGCCAGCGCGTGATCCTGGCTCACCCGGGTTACGCGGTGTGGCTGCTGGAGCTGGACGGGGAGGCGGTCGGCCATGCCGCCGCCGGCCCCTGTGGCCTGCCGCACCCGGACGTGAAGCCCGGTGACGGCGAACTCAAGCGCCTGTACCTGATCAAGACGCAGCAGAGCTGCGGCTGGGGCAGCCGCCTGCTGGAAACCGCGCTGGCCTGGCTGGAACACGAAGGCCCGCGCACGCTGTGGCTGGGCGTGTGGTCGGAGAACTTCGGCGCACAGCGTTTCTACGCCCGCTATGGATTCGAGAAGGCCGGCGAGTACCTGTTCCCGGTCGGTGATACCCAGGACCTCGAGTTCATCCTGCGCCGCGCACCGCGCGCGACCTGACGTTCACCGCCGCTTGCTGCGCGCGCGTGTTCAATCACCGTACGTTTCCGCCCCGCTGACCGCCAGGCTGTTTGCATGACTCCCCCCGTATTGCTGCTGCATGGCATCTGGAATGCCCGTGCCTGGGTCGGGCCGCTGGCCTGGCGCCTGCGCGCGCGTGGTTTCCAGGTGCACGCGTTCGGCTATTCCTCGGTGTTCGGTGGCCCCGACGTAGCCGTGCCGCAGCTGCTGGAACGCCTGGCCGATGCCGGGCCATTGTCGCTGGTCGGTCACAGCCTGGGCGGATTGCTCGCGTTGGAGGCCTTGCGCCGCCAGCCGCAGCTGGACGTGCAGCGCGTGGTCTGCCTGGGCTCGCCGCTGCGCGGCAGCGGCACTGCGCGCTCGTTGTCCGAGCACGGGTGGGGCCTGGCGCTGGGCCGCAGCAGCGAACTGTTGCTCGATGGCCTGCCGGACTGGCAGGGCAAGGCCGAAGTCGGGCTGATCGCCGGCTCGGTGCCGCATGGGCTGGGCAGCCTGCTGGGGGCGATCGACGATGCCTCCGACGGCACCGTGGCCCTGGCCGAGACCCGCCTGCCGGGCCTGGCCGACCATTGCGTGGTGCGTACCAGCCACAGTGGCCTGGTGGTGTCGCCCGATGCCGCGCGGCAGACCGCGCATTTCCTGCGCCACGGCCAGTTCGACCACAGCCGCGACGCCGCCGCTGCATGATTGAGTGGGTGCGACCGGCCTGCCTTGGTGGGTGCGAACCGTTGGTTCGCACGCTCTCCGCCGGGCATGACCTGGCGCCATCTCTCCGCCCTAGACACGGTTGCAGCGCCCGATCAGGTAGAATCCGCGCCTTGATCCTGAAGCAGCCAGACGGTAGCACCCATGGGTAGAGGCCCCTCCATCGAAGCCCGCAAGAACGCGTCCGACGCGAAGCGCGGCAAGATTTTCACCAAGATCATCCGCGAGATCGGCGTGGCCGCGCGCGGCGGTGGAGGCGACCCCAACAACAACCCGCGCCTGCGCGTGGCCGTGGACAAGGGCCTGGCCGTGAACATGTCCAAGGACGTGATCGAGCGCGCCATCAAGAAGGCCACTGGTGAACTGGAAGGCGTCGACTACGAGGAAATCCGCTACGAGGGCTACGCCCCGGGTGGCGTGGCCGTGATCGTCGACTGCCTGACCGACAACCGCGTGCGCACGGTGGCCGATGTCCGCCATGCGTTCAGCAAGTGCGGCGGCAACATGGGCACCGAAGGCTCGGTCGCCTTCATGTTCAAGCGCCTGGGCGTGCTCAGCTTCGCCCCGGGTGCCGACGAGGAAGCCATCACCGAAGCGGCCATCGAGGCCGGCGCCGATGACATCGTGGTCTACCCGGACGACGGCTCGATCGACGTGGTCACCAGCCCTGACGCGTTCAACGCGGTCAAGGATGCGATGGCCGCCGCTGGCCATGTCGCCGACCACGCCGAAATCACCTTCCGCGCGGACAACGACATCAAGGTCGAGGGCGAGGTTGCCCTGCAGGTCAAGAAGCTGCTGGACATGCTTGAAGACCTGGACGACGTGCAGGACGTGTACTCCAACGCCGAACTCGGCGCCGACGCCTACGCCTGAGCCGTCCTTGACGGCCTGGGCGCGGGCCGTTGAACGGTCACCGCGGACAGTCATGAGCCCATACGCCTGCCAGCGCCTCCCGTTCCGCCCCGCCAGGAGTGCAGCATGACCCGCATCCTCGGCATCGACCCCGGTTCGCAGCGGACCGGGGTCGGCATCATTGATGTCGACGCCACCGGCCGCGTCAGCCACGTGCACCACCAGCCGCTGGTGCTGCTCGGCGCCGACGATTTCCCGCAGCGCATGAAGCTGCTGGTGCTGGGCCTGGCTGACCTGTGCCGCGAGTACCAGCCGCAGGAAGTGGCCATCGAACGCGTGTTCATGGCCCGCAACCCCGATTCGGCGCTGAAGCTGGGCCAGGCCCGTGGCGCGGCGATTTCCGCCGTGGTGCTGCGTGACCTGCCGGTGCACGAATACGCCGCCAGCGAGATCAAGCTGGCGGTGGTCGGGCGCGGTGGCGCCGAAAAGCAACAGGTTCAACACATGGTCGGGCTCATGCTCAACCTGAAAACCAAGCTGCAGGCCGACGCGGCCGACGCGTTGGCAGTGGCGATCACCCATGCCCACGTAAGGGCAACGGCCAACCGCCTGGGGCTCAGTGCCCGCCAGGCGTGGGGCCGCAAATGAGGAGCTGCACGCAATGATCGGTCGACTGCGCGGCATCGTCGCCTACAAGGCGCCGCCGTGGCTGGTGGTGGACGTGAACGGAGTGGGCTACGAGCTGGAGGCGCCGATGAGCACCTTCTACGACCTGCCCGAGCTCGGCCGCGAGGTCACCCTGTACACCCATTACTCGCAGAAGGAAGACAGCGTCTCGCTGTACGGCTTCCTGCGCGAAGGTGAGCGGCGCCTGTTCCGCGACGTGCAGAAGGTCAGTGGCATCGGCGCGAAGATCGCGCTGGCCGTGCTGTCCGGCGTCACCGTCGAGGAATTCGCGCGCATGGTCCAGGCCGGTGACATCACCGCGCTGACCCGCATTCCGGGCATCGGCAAGAAGACCGCCGAGCGCATGGTGCTGGAGCTGCGCGACCGCGCTGCCCAGTTCGGTGCCGGTGGCGCACTGCCGACCGGCAGTGGTCCGGCCCCGGCCGATCCGCTGTCCGATGCCACCGTGGCCCTGCAGCAGCTGGGCTACAAGCCGGCCGAAGCGGCGCGGATGGCCCGCGATGCCTTCAATGAAGGTGACGAAGTGGCCACCGTGATCCGCAAGGCGCTGCAGTCGGCACTGCGCTGACCCGCCTTCCTTTCCCCAACCCACCGCCTGAGCTTCGCCAGGAGTCCCATGTCCAGCAGTCAAACCCCGCACGCGGCCGCCCCAGGCGGTCATGGTCACGCCCCTCCAGCCGGAGGCCTGGCGCTGATCATCGGTGCGATCGGCGTGGTCTTCGGCGATATCGGTACCAGCCCGCTGTACACCCTGAAGGAGGCGTTCTCGCCACACTACGGGCTCAACAGTGACCACGACACCGTGCTGGGCGTGCTGTCGCTGGCGTTCTGGGCGTTGAACATCGTGGTCACGCTGAAGTACGTGACCATCATCATGCGCGCCGACAACGACGGCGAGGGCGGCATCATGGCGCTGATGGCGCTGACCCAGCGCACGCTGCGCAACGGGTCGCGCTCGGCCTATGTAGTCGGCATCCTCGGCATCTTCGGTGCCTCGCTGTTCTTCGGCGATGGCGTGATCACACCCGCGATATCGGTGCTGGGTGCGGTGGAAGGCCTGGAAGTTGCCGCGCCAGGACTGCACGCCTTCATCGTTCCGATCACCGTGGTGGTACTGCTGGCCGTGTTCGCGGTACAGCGCTTCGGCACCGCGAAGATCGGCAAGCTGTTCGGGCCGATCACCTCGATCTGGTTCATTTCGCTGGCGGCGATCGGCATCTACAACATCGTCGATGCACCGGAAGTGCTGAAGGCGTTCAACCCGTGGTGGGCAATCCGCTTCTTCATGGAGCATGGCTGGCACAGCATCTTCATCCTCGGTGCGGTGGTACTGGCCGTGACCGGTGGCGAGGCGCTGTACGCCGACATGGGCCACTTCGGTGCCAAACCCATCCGCCACGCCTGGTATTTCTTCGTGCTGCCGTGCCTGGTGCTGAACTACCTGGGGCAGGGCGCACTGGTGCTCAACCACCCCGAGGCGCTGAAGAACCCGTTCTTCGAGGCAGTACCGCCGTGGGCGCTGTACCCGATGATCATCCTGGCCACGATGGCGGCGGTGATCGCGTCGCAGTCGGTCATCACCGGCGCGTTCTCGGTCTCGCGCCAGGCCATGCAGCTGGGCTACATCCCGCGCATGCGCATCAAGCACACCTCGCACGACACCATCGGCCAGATCTACATCCCGGGCATCAACTGGGGTATCGCGGTGATGGTGATCGGCCTGGTGCTGGCCTTCCGCAGCTCGTCGAACCTGGCCGTGGCCTACGGCATCTCGGTGTCGGCCACGATGCTGATCGACACCCTGCTGCTGGCCCTGGTCGCGCGCTCGCTGTGGCCGAAGGCCCGCAAGTGGATCCTGCCGCTGTGCGTGGTGTTCTTCATCATCGACCTCGGCTTCGTCATCGCCAACGGTGCCAAGCTGCTGCAGGGCGCCTGGTTCCCGGTGGTGCTGGGCATCTTCCTGTTCACCATGATGCGCACCTGGCGCCGTGGCCGCGAGCTGCTGCGCGATGAGATCCGCAAGGACGGCATCCGCCTGGATACCTTCCTGCCGGGCCTGATGCTGGCGCCGCCGGTACGCGTGCCGGGCACCGCGGTATTCCTCACCGCCGATCCGACCGTGGCCCCGCACGCGCTGATGCACAACCTCAAGCACAACAAGGTGCTGCACGAGCGCAACGTGTTCCTGCACGTGGAAACCCTGCCCATTCCCTATGCGATGGAAGGGCAGCGGCTGAAGATCGAATCGGTGGGCGACGAGTTCTACCGCGTCTACGTGCGCTTCGGTTTCATGGAGACCCCGGACGTGCCGCTGGCGCTGATGCGCTCGTGCGACCACGGCGGCATCTACTTCGACCCGATGGACACCACCTTCTTCGCCAGCCGCGAAACCATCGTCGCCACCGCCAACCGTGGCATGCCGATCTGGCGTGACAAGCTGTTCGCGCTGATGCATCGCAACGCCGCCCCGGCCACCGGCTTCTTCCGGATTCCGGGCAACAGATTGGTGGAACTGGGCGCGCAGGTGGAGATTTAATCTCCACCTGCGCTACGTCCCACGATTTGCTGCGCAAACCGTGGGTCCCGCGCGCATTCCACCTTATCCCCGCGCCTGTCGGCGCGCCCCCTTGAAACGCAGGCGCCTTGGGCGCCGGCGTTCCGCGCATTCCACCTTATCCCCCCGCCTGTCGGCGCGCCCCCTTGAACAACAAGGGGGCTCCACTTGCGGAGATGCCGCGCGCTTGAAGCTTGGCCCACTCTGCTCTCCAGTTTCCTCCACGCCTGGATCTATCGTGTCGACCAACGGTCGGCACCCACTAAAGCAGAACGCCGTTCCGACAGATCGCAGGAAACTGTCGAAGGCGGGGTGGGTCCGGTTGCGGGGGCGTGAGCCGCATGGATGCGGCGACCGAGCTTACATGGGTGAGGGCGCTTTGCTTGCGAAGCACTGCTTCGCAAGCGCCCGAACGCACAGCCGCCAGCGGCTGGGCCGGGCCCCGGAGGGGTACTTGCAGCGTCCCCCGCAACCGGACCCACCCCGCCATTCCCCAGGAACTCAGCTTTGGCTGTTGCTCCGGCCGTTGCAGTTGCTTCTGCGGGTGCCGGGCGCAGCCCGGCCGAAACCCGCGCTTTTGCCGCATAATCAGCACATGACCGACGACCGCATCATCGGCGCCGGCGCCACCCGCGAGGATGACGCCGCCGACGCCAGCATCCGCCCCAAGCGCCTTGCCGACTACCTCGGCCAGGTGCCGGTGCGCGAGCAGATGGAGATCTACATCCAGGCGGCCAAGGGGCGCGGCGACGCGCTCGACCATGTGCTGATCTTCGGGCCGCCCGGCCTGGGCAAGACCACCCTCAGCCATGTCATCGCCAACGAGCTGGGCGTGGCCCTGCGGGTCACCTCCGGCCCGGTGATCGAGAAGGCCGGCGACCTCGCCGCGCTGCTGACCAACCTGCAGCCGCACGATGTGCTGTTCATCGACGAGATCCATCGCCTGTCGCCGGTGGTGGAAGAGGTGTTGTACCCGGCGATGGAAGATTTCCAGATCGACATCATGATCGGCGAGGGCCCCGCCGCCCGCTCGATCAAGATCGACCTGCCGCCGTTCACCCTGATCGGTGCCACCACCCGTGCTGGCCTGCTGACCGCGCCGTTGCGCGACCGCTTCGGCATCGTCCAGCGCCTGGAGTTCTACAGTGTCGAGGAGCTGACCCGGATCGTGCGCCGTTCGGCGGCCATCCTGGCCATCGACTGCACGGCCGATGGGGCAGGGGAGATCGCGCGCCGCGCGCGTGGCACTCCGCGTATCGCCAACCGCCTGCTGCGCCGCGTGCGCGACTATGCGCAGGTGAAGGCCGGCGGCCACATCGACGAGGCCGTGGCCCAGGCTGCGATGAAGATGCTCAAGGTTGACCCGGAGGGCTTCGACGAGCTTGACCGGCGCCTGCTCAAGACCATGGTCGACTACTTCGATGGCGGCCCGGTCGGCATCGAATCGCTGGCCGCGGCGCTGTCCGAAGAGCGTGGCACGCTGGAAGACGTGGTCGAGCCGTACCTGATCCAGCAGGGCTTCCTGGTGCGCACCGCGCGTGGCCGCATGGCCACCCACAAGGCCTACCGGCACATGGGCCTGAAGCCGAAGAACCCGCCGCAGGACCTGTTCGCGGAGGTTCCCGATGTCGGTTGAGCCCCGATTCAGTTGGCCGACACGCATTTACTGGGAAGATACCGACGCAGGTGGCGTGGTCTACCACGCCCGCTACGTGGCCTTCATGGAACGGGCCCGGACCGAATGGATGCGAGCGCTGGGCTACGGCCAGGAGCGCATGCGCGCCGAGCACGGGATGGTCTTCGCGGTGCGCTCGATGCAGATGGATTTCATCAAGCCGGCACGGCTGGATGACACCCTGCAGGTGAGCGCCCGCCTGGTCCAGCTGAAGAAGGCCAGCATGGTCTTCGACCAGCAGATCCTGCGCGACGGCGAACTGCTGCTGTCGGCGCAGGTCCGCATCGCCGCACTGGAAGCGGCCAGTTTCCGCCCGCGTGGCATGGACGAGGCCGTCCTTGCCGTGCTGCAACCCCACCTCCACCCCGAATCCGAACACTGAGGAACAACGGATGATCGCAACGCTCCTGGCCCTGCAGGCCACGGTCACCGAGGCACTGCCGGCCGATGTCAGCAACGCCGCGACACAGACCCTTGCCCAGGCCACCACCGGCGGCGGCATCAACTACCTCGAACTGATGGCCAAGGCCAGCCTGCCGGTGAAGATCATCGTGCTGCTGCTGCTGGTCGGCTCGTTCGTCAGCTGGGTGATCATTTTCCGCAAGGCCCGCGTGTTCAAGCAGGCCACCCGCGAAGCCGACGAGTTCGAGAACCGCTTCTGGTCCGGTGCGGACCTGGGCAAGCTGTACAGCTCGGCCACCGACCGCAGCCGCAATGTCGGCGGCCTGGAAGCCATCTTCGAAGCCGGCTTCCGCGAGTACACCCGCCTGCGCGACAAGCGCCGCCTGGACGGTCGCGCCCAGCTGGAAGGCGCACAGCGTGCCATGCGCACCACTTACACCCGCGAAGTGGACCAGCTTGAGCGCAACCTGGAACTGCTGGCCAACATCGGCTCGACCGCGCCTTACGTGGGCCTGGTCGGTACCGTGTTCGGCATCATGGTGACCATGCACGACATGATCAGCAGCGGTGCGCAGGCCGGCATCGCCGCCGTCGCGCCGGGCATCTCCGAGGCACTGTTCGCCACCGCCATCGGCCTGTTCGTGGCGATCCCGGCGGTGTGGGCCTACAACCGCTTCACCACGCGCGTGGAGCGCATGTCGGTGCGGTTCGAGACCTTCGCCGAAGAGTTCAGCTCCATCCTGCAGCGCCAGAGCGCTGGCGACGAGTAAGCGCCTGACCCGGGAGTCCAAGCCATGTCCGCTGCCATCGGTCGCCGCAAGCGCCGCAAGCTGAAATCGGAAATCAACGTCGTTCCCTACATCGACGTCATGCTGGTGCTGCTGATCATTTTCATGGTCACCGCACCGCTGCTCACCCTGAGCTTCGACGTCGACCTGCCGCAGTCCAACGCCAAGGCGCTGGAGAGCAAGCAGGATCCGGTGATTGTCTCGGTGCGCCAGGACGGCCAGCTCAGCCTGAAGCTGCCCGACGCCAAGGAACCGACCGCCGTGTCGGCCGAGGAACTGGAAGGCCGTCTGGCCGGCATCGCCGCCCAGGACAAGGGCGTGCGCGTGATCGTCGCCGCCGACCGCGCCGTGGCCTATGAAAAGGTCATTGCTGCGATGGATGTGATCAAGCGCGCCAAGGTAGACAAGGTAGGCCTGGCCACCGATGCACGCTGACGCCCTGCCACCCCCGCATCAGCGCGAACCCGGCTGGGGCCTGCCCCTGGCGCTGGCGTTGCTGGTGCACCTGCTGGTCGCGCTGGTGTTCATCGTGGCTTGGTTCTGGTCGCCCGAGCGCAACACCGATGCCGCCGCCGGCGATCCCTCGGTCGAGGCCAGCCTGGCGCTGTCCGCGTCCGAGGCCTCCGCCGCGCGCCAGGCCCTGCGCCAGTCGGAGAAGCTGGAGGACCTGCCGCCGCCAGTCGCCGAGCCGATCCCGGTGCCGGAAGACACCATCCCGCCGCCGCAGCCGATTCCCGAACCGCGCCCGCAGGACGCCCCCACGCCGCAGCAGCAACAGGCGCAGGAGCGTGTCGCGCAGCCGGACACCAAGGACCAGGAAGCGGTGAGCGCGCTGGCCATCTCGCAGGAGAAGGCCAAGCAGGAACAGGAAGCCAAGCGCCGCCAGGAACAGATCGACCTGACCGAACGCAAGCGCCAGGAAGAAGCGGAGCAGAAGCTGCGCCTGGCCAAGCAGCAGGAAGCGGACGAAAAGAAGAAGCAGGCCGAGCAGGAGCGCGTGGCGGCTGACAAGGCCGAGGCCGAGAAGCAGAAGAAGATCGCCGAGATCCGTGCCCGCCGCGAGCAGGCCGAGAAGGAAGCCAAGCTGGCCGAGCAGAAGCTGCGCCAAGTGGCAGCCGCGCGTAATGCTGCCGGCAGTGCCGCTGCCGGTTCCAGCGGTGCCTCCCAGCCGGCCGCCGGTGGCGGTGGCAACAGCGATGATCTTTCGGCCAAGTACGCGGCCGCGATCCAGGCCAAGGTGCTGTCGCAGTGGGTGCGCCCGGATACGGTGCCGCTCGGCCAGCGTTGCCAGATCACCATCACCCAGATTCCGGGGGGCACGGTGATGCAGGCCAAGGTCAGCCCGAACTGCCCGTACGACGAGGCCGGCAAGCGTTCGATCGAGGCCGCCGTGCTCAACGCGCAGCCGCTGCCGTACCGCGGCTTCGAGTCGGTGTTCGCACGCACGCTCAACTTCACCTTTACTGCCCAGGATCGCTGAGGCGGGCAGGGCAAGGTGGCTCTCGGGTCACCTCCGCCCACGGATGTCGCGCTTGCCTCTAGCGGGCCCGGTTTCAGCCGGGCAGGCTGGGGGCTGCTGTGGAATACCACCCTGCGGGGCGGTGTGGCCGGGGCAGGCGGTGCGATGTTAGCCACGACGTTAACGGTGCGTGAGAGGACGGGCTGGAACTGACCCGGAATTCACGTACCCTTGGTTCATGATTGCGAAGCGGTTCACTCCCGCTTTGTTATCCCTCGTTCCGGTTTCCCCCTATTGAGCGCTCCATGAAAAAGATGCCTCGCTGGCTTGCCGTGTTTGCGGCCCTGTTGCTGCCCTTTGCTGCCGTCGCGCAGCAGAAGGGGCTGGATATCGACATCATCGGCGGCAATGCCTCCGCGCTGCCGATCACCATCGTGCCGATGCCCTACCAGGGTTCGGCGGCTGCACCGCAGACCGACGTCGCCGGCGTGGTCCGCGCCGACCTCGAGCGTTCGGGCCAGTTCCGCACGCTGCCGGAAGCACAGATCGTCGAAAAGCCCGTGCGGGGCGGCGACATCCAGTTCGCCACCTGGCGCGCGCTGAAGCAGAACTACATCGTGGTCGGCCGCGTGCTCGACGCCGGTGCCGGCGCCTACCGTGTCGAGTACGAACTGTTCGACGTACCGAAGGGCGAGCGCCTGCTGGGCCTGGCGATGACCGCCCGTGGCAACGCCATGCGTGACGTCGCCCACCAGATGGCCGACGCCATCTACGAGAAGATCACCGGTGTGCGCGGCGCCTTCTGGACCCGCATCGCCTACGTGACCGCCAGCGGCAAGGGCGACGCCATGCGCTACGCGCTGATGGTGGCCGACTCCGATGGCTACAACCCGCAGACCATCGTGCGTTCGGCCGAGCCGCTGCTGTCGCCGTCGTGGAGCCCGGATGGCAGCAAGCTGGCTTACGTCAGCTTCGAGCGTGGCAATTCGGCCATCTACATCCAGAACATCGGCACCGGTGCGCGTGAGCTGGTCACCAGCTTCCGCGGCATCAACAGCGCCCCGGCGTTCTCGCCGGACGGCCGCAAGCTGGCCCTGACCCTGTCGCGTTCGGGTAACCCGGAAATCTACGTGATGGACCTGGGCAGCAAGCAGCTGACCCAGCTGACGAACCACTTCGCCATCGATACCGAGCCGACCTGGGCACCGGACGGCAGCGCGGTGTACTTCACCTCCGACCGCGGCGGCCGTCCGCAGGTCTACAAGGTCGGTGCGGGCGGCGGCAGCGCCGAGCGCGTGACCTTCCAGGGCAACTACAATGCCAAGCCCTCGGTGTCCTACGATGGCAAGAAGATCGCCGTCGCCCAGGGCTCGGGCAACAGCTACAAGATCGCGATGATGGACAGCTCGCTGGGTTCGCCCCGCTGGAGCACGCTGTCCCCGGGTTCGCTGGATGAATCTCCGAGCTTTGCGCCCAACGCAAGCATGGTGTTGTACGCCGCCCGCGAGGGTGGCCGTGGTGTGCTGTACGCCGTTTCTGCCGATGCGCGCGTGCGCCAGCGGTTGGTTCTGGCTGACGGAGATGTGCGCGAACCGGCATGGTCCCCATACCGTACCCAGCGCTAAAAGAGTGTTAATATTTTCGCTGTCTTGAACCCCTCATCGGCCTAGGAGCCACAAAGGTATCGCCATGAACAAGTCCACCCGCGTTCTGCTTGTTTCCCTGCTGTCTGTGGCCGTCCTGGCCGGTTGCTCGAAGAAGGTGAAGGAAGAGCCGGCAGCCCCGGTTGACACCGGCACCTCGACCACCACCCCGACCGCTCCGTCGACCTCCGGCCTGTACGGCCCGGGCGACCTGGACACCGACGCTTGCCTGCGCCAGCGCGTTGTCTACTTCGACCTGGACAAGGAAGACGTGAAGCCGGAATTCCAGGCCATCATGGCGTGCCACGCCAAGTACCTGCGTGACCGTCCGTCCTCGCGCATCACCCTGCAGGGCCACACCGACGAGCGCGGTTCGCGCGCGTACAACCAGGCCCTGGGCGAGCGTCGTGGCAACGGCGTCAACTCGGCCCTGCAGGCCAACGGTGGCTCGGCTTCGCAGCTGACCGTCGTGTCCTACGGTGAAGAGCGTCCGGTCTGCACCGAGTCGAACGAGTCCTGCTGGTCGCAGAACCGTCGCGTCGAAATCGTCTACACCGCGCAGTAATCCATGCGTATTGGCATCAAACTGATGCTGGTCGTTGCGGCAGCCCTCGTGGCTGCCGCACCGGCGCATGCACAGCGACAGAGCCTGGCCGACCGCGTTGGCGCGATCGAGCAGCAGATGTACAACAACAGTGCCAACCAGGACCTGTTGAACCAGATCAATCAGCTGCGGCAGCAGGTCACCAGCCTGCAGGCCTCGATCGAGCAGTTGCAGCACGACAACGCCCAGCTCAAGCAGTCCGCCCAGGACCAGTACCTGGATCTGGACAGCCGCCTGAACCGGTTGGAAGGGGGCAATGCCGCCCCGGCCCTGCCGCCCGTTCCGGCGAGCGCGCCGAAGGCCGCCCCGGCCCCGGCAAAACCCGCAGCGGCGGCCACTTCCGAGCGGCCGCCTTCCGTCCATGGTGATGCCGGCAGCCTTGCCGCCACCGGCGACGAGCGCACCTCCTACAACGTCGCCTTCGATTCGCTGAAGGCCGGCAAGTACGATGATTCGGCGCAGCTGTTCCTGAGCTTCCTGCAGCTGTACCCGAACGGCGTCTACGCGCCGAACGCGCTGTACTGGCTGGGCGAGAGCTACTACGCCACACGCAATTTCCCGATGGCGGAGACCCAGTTCCGTGAACTGCTCTCGCGCTATCCGACCCACGACAAGGCCGCTGGCGGCCTGCTCAAGGTCGGCCTCTCGCAGTATGGCGAGGGCAAGGTCGACCAGGCCCAGCAGACGCTGGAGACCGTCGTGGCGCAGTACCCTGGCTCGGACGCCGCGCGCACCGCGCAGGACCGCCTGCAGTCGATCCGCCTCGGCAAGCAGATCCGCTGATCCGCTGACCGGGCGTACAATACGTGTCCTGTAGAGCCGAGCCCACGCTCGGCTGCTTTCGTTTCCGGACCGGCAAACCCGCCCGGATCCGGTAGCGCCGGGCCATGCCCGGCGGCTTGCATTACCGGCTGGGCCACACCCGACCGGCTTCAGTTGTAGAGCCGAGCCATGCTCGGCTGCTTTCGTTACCGGCCACGGTAGCCCACCCGCCACGTGTCCCACCAAGAAGTCCCCGCCATGACCGCCGTTACCTCGTCCAGCGCCGCCGCCACGCCCAGTGAGATCGTGCAGTCGCCCCTGCCACGCCTGAAGATCACCGAGATCTTCACCTCGCTGCAGGGCGAAGCCGATACCGCCGGCTGGCCGACCGTGTTCGTGCGCCTGACCGGCTGCCCGCTGCGTTGCCAGTACTGCGACACCGCCTATGCCTTCCATGGCGGCACCTGGTGGGACATCGACGACATCGTGGCCGAGGTACTGGCCCAGGGCGTGCGCCACGTCTGCGTGACCGGTGGCGAGCCGCTGGCACAGAAGCGCTGCCTGGTACTGCTGCAGAAGCTGTGCGACGCCGGCATGGATGTCTCGCTGGAAACCTCCGGTGCGCTGGACGTCAGCGCCGTGGACCCCCGGGTATCGCGCGTGGTCGACATCAAGACCCCGGGTTCGGCCGAAGTGGCGCGCAACCGCTGGGACAACCTGCCGTTGCTGACCGCCCGCGACCAGATCAAGTTCGTCATCTGCAGCCGCGAGGATTACGACTGGGCCAAGTCCCTGTTGGCCGAGCACGATCTGGTGAAGCGTTGCACCGTGTTCTTCTCGCCGAGCAAGGGTGAGATCACCGCGCGCCAGCTGGCCGACTGGATCGTCGAGGACCGGCTGCCGGTGCGCTTCCAGATGCAGTTGCATAAAATCCTGTGGAACGATGAGCCGGGCCGATGAGCCCAGGCAGCGTTCCCTGATGTAGCTCCGGCGCGGGACAGCGTGCTGGCTTTCCCCTCCCAACCGGATGTTTTACCCATGAAGAAGGCAGTCGTGCTTCTCTCCGGCGGCATGGATTCAGCCGCCGTCATCGCCATGGCCCAGGAACAGGGCTTCGCCGTGCATGCCCTGAGCGTGCGCTACGGCCAGCGCCATACTTCCGAACTGGATGCTGCCGCCCGCGTGGCCAAGGCCCAGGGCGTTATCGCGCACAAGACCGTGGACGTGGACCTGCGCAGCATCGGCGGCTCGGCGCTGACCGACGACATCGACGTGCCCGAGGCCGGCGGTGCCGGCATTCCGGTCACCTACGTGCCGGCGCGCAACACCATCATGCTGTCGCTGGCGTTGGGCTGGGCCGAAGTGCTCGGCGCCAACGACATCTTCTGCGGCGTCAACGCCGTGGACTACTCCGGCTACCCGGACTGCCGTCCCGAATTCGTGGCCGCGTTCCAGGCGCTGGCCAACCTGGCCACCAAGTCGGGCGTGGAAGGCGCGGGCATCAAGGTGCACGCACCGCTGCAGTTCCTCAGCAAGGGCCAGATCGTCAGCGAAGGTGTGCGCCTGGGCGTGGACTTCGGCCTGACCGTGTCCTGCTACAACGCCGACGCCAACGGCGCCGCCTGCGGCCACTGCGATGCCTGCCGCCTGCGCGCGCAGGGCTTCACCGAGGCCGGCGTAGCCGACCCGACGCTGTACGCCTGACCGCGCAATCACTCTCTCGGTGGGTGCGAACCGTTGGTTCGCACTCCTTTGCCTACCGCTGCCGCAACCACCCCGACGCGTCAATAAACGCCCGCACCGCCTCCGGATCGGCATAGTCCAGTTCGATCATCCGTGCGATCGCCGCCTTCTCATCGGCCTGCTGCCGCATGTACCCCTGCGCGATGCGATACCCGGCGTAGTACCCCACATCACTCACCCCGAACGGATTGCGGGCGCTGTTGTAGAGCCAGTTGTCGAGATTTTCCCCGTTCATCTCAGCAATGAAGCGCGTGCGGATTTCCGCTTCGTGTGTTGCGCCGTAGTCGTAGAAGGGTAATGCCGGCCGGCGCCCACTGATGCGCTCCGCTACATACTCGGCCACACCCTCGCGCACCGCGTACTGGGCCAGGCTGTCGGTGGTCTCGCGCTGCTGGGTATGTACGTACTCGTGCAGGTTGTTCTGCGCGTTGTTCGCCCCCGGGCGGCTGTCGTAGAAGATCCGCAGGCGGCTGCGCATCGGCTCCGGCAGCTCGCTCACGTCCACGCGCTCATCGCCCAGCGCCATCTCCGCTCCGATCAGCACCTTGTCACCCAGCGTCGTGCCGCCGGTACGCAGAACTCCGACCGCATAGGTGATGGTGGCGGGGCGCAGGGCGGGGTAGAGCGTACGGAAGGCGGTCAGGTCCCGTTCCAGTGTGGCGCTGGCCTGCTGCGCGTTGGTGGTCAATGGCCGTACCGACGTCCAGAAGCGCGGCCACGTACGCATGGCCGTGGCGTATTCGCGGGCGGTGTAGTTGCGCACCTGCATCAGCGCGTGCAGACCGGGGCTGCCCGGATCGATGTAGCGCTCCTGGACCAGTGCGACCTGGCGTTCAACGTCGGGCTCGGTGCGCACGGCGTCATAGGTAGCCCAGAAGCGGCCGATATCATCAGTGACGACCTGGGGCGGGGCGGCCAGTGCTGCGCAGGGCACCAGCAGGGCGGCAATGAGGCAGAAGGGCAGGCGCATCCGTGGCTCCGGGGAAGGATCACAGATGGGATGCGACGGAGGCCCGGAAGGTTTAAGCCGGCGGCCCAGATCGGGGTAGTGCCGGCCGCTGGCCGGCAACCTCATGCACCAGGGTTTCACCCGGCCCGGCAAAGTAGGGTAGAATGCCCACCCCGCCGAAAGGCTGGGGCAGTGCAATGGGCCGTTAGCTCAGTCGGTAGAGCAGAAGACTTTTAATCTTTTGGTCGAAGGTTCGAATCCTTCACGGCCCACCAATGCGATCAATGACTTAAAGCGCCCTAGTGGCGCTTTTTTCATCGCCTCCGTAATTCCCTCCGTAAAACACCCTGCGGTTTTCCTCAACGATCCTTCATCGTGGAAGGCTTCACGCGTGGCACGCTCTTGTCGTAGACCTTCATCATCGCGTCGGTGACGCCCAAGGCATCCTGTCTCTCGGCGCGGTTGCCGGCAGTGTCCGTGCCACCCTTTCGCTTGAGGTCGTGCAGGCTGAAGCGTTCCTCGGCCACGATGACCCCGGAGCTGATTGCGAGCTGGATGAAGCGCTGCCAGGTGCTGTCCAAGCTGGTCTTCTGCAGGGGCTCACCGTGCTCTGCAAGGAACAGGTGGCGCTGATCGGCCCGTAGCTGCACCGGCAAGCTGTGGCGCCCGATAATGGCTTCACGACGAGCGATCGCAGCATCCCATGCGCTTCGCAGCCGAGGGGTCCACTCGACCAGGTTGTCGCGACTGCGCTTCCGGCGATTAGTATGCAGCCCCTCGGTCGTGCCCTGCGCTTCAGTCAGGGTGAGGGTCTCAATGCCGCGCAAGCGACAGAGATATCCCAGCTCCATGATCATCCAGAGATAGGGTGGAACTGCGCCCTCAGTTCTTGCTGCACGCTGGGCTCGCTCTTGTGCGAAGTTCAGCAACTTGATGTATGCGTCATCGGTGGGCAGTCGCTGCCGCTTCCGCTCCTTCGCCTGCTCCAGGCCTTGGGCGGGATTGTGGTTCACGATGCCTCGATTCAATGCCCAGCGGAACACGAGCCGCGAGTACCGCAGCACCTTGTTTGCTTTGGTGGGTGTCCCTGCGGACTCAATCCGATCAACAAGGCGCTGGAAATTGTGATTGCGCAGTTTGTTCACCTGGAGCTTGCCGAAGGGCACGCCCAGGTTCGTGGGGTAGCCCACCAAGACATTGCGTGCTGACTCGTAGTCGGCGCGTGTACCGGCGGCGAGACCTTTGAACTTGGCGCTGTCGTGGTACTGAGTGCAGACCCACTCAACGGTTCCGGTGTTCTCCCCAGATTCCATGAGGCCATGCAGCTCGGAAAGCTTGGCCTCGGGGCCGGCGACCGTTCTGCGAGCCTTTCGCGGGCCGTCGATGCCAGTCGCGGCTTCGAAAATGTACCAGCGGCCACGGCCCGTTGCATCCCAGTACACGCCCTTTGGGATCTTCGCCTGGTCGATGTGTGGTGGGATGGACGGATTATGCTTTCGCGGACGTGGTGCCATCAGAAAAGGTCAGTCCCATATGTGTCGTTGGACGCCTGCTGCAGTCCGAGCGCAGCGTTCATGGCAGCGGCGGTCGTCCAGATGCCGCCTTTGCCGTCGTACTTGTAGCGAATCCCTTGCCCGCGAGCCCACGCCTCTACCGTTGACAGGCGTGGGCGCTCACCTGGTCGGCAGAGTTCTTGCAGATCCTGGAACTGGAGAACCTCTCCAATCATGCGAACAGGTCCAGTTGGGCCGGCAGCGCCGGCGGTGGGCTGGGGGCGGACGCCGGTGCTACCGGAGTACGGCGTGGCTTTGCCGCAGGCGGTGCATGCTGCACCAACTGCAGGTAGTCTCCGTCGCCGCGCATCTGCCAGGGTCGCCCCTTGATCGGGCAAACGTCGTGGTAGCCCGCGTCGTAGTGACCGGCAGGCGGCCCTTCGCGATACCTGAGCTGCACCTGGTAGTGCGGCCGACCCGCGAACCTTCCCGATTCGAGGTGTGGGCCAGTCACGCTCTTGACGGTAAACAGCGGAAAGCAACGACTCCAGTTGGTGTCGTCGCCCGGCTGATCGGGTTGACCGTAATCAGCCCTGGGCTCGTCTTTGTACCAAGCCCATACCTTGTCACCGACTTGGAACGCCCGCAGATGTTCAGTACCCGCATGAGTGCGATCAGGAAGCGGCGGGAACAAGTCGCGGATTGAGTACCAGTTTCCGCGACCGGTCATATCGCTCAACTGCGTCATCGGGAAGAGGGCGACGGCGATGATGCCGCCGCGCATCAGGTAGAACGCACGCCTGCATGGAGTGGGGCCTGCCTCGATGCTGGATAGGATGGTTTGACGCGACCACCCCTTGGCGAGCCTCCGCGAAACGATGCCGTCGGCGATTTTGAATGCCAGGTCCTGGTCGATGACAGGTTGGCCTTCCCACGGTGCAGCGGTGAGCGGCTGGTCAGCCGTGGGCGCCGCCGTGTTGATGGTGATCGCCTTCATCGCCAGCCCCTCAGATACTCGCCGAACGTCACGCCACCGTCGTAGCGCAGGAACTGTTGGTAGCGCTGCTGGGACCTAGTCAGTTTCGGCGGCGGCGGAGTGTGCTCCTGCACCGCTGCGCGGCCGGCAGCGGTGACCGTGAACAGGTCGTCGCCACCGGTGATCGCATTGCCCGCGCGCCGGGCCATGAATCCACGCTCGACCAGCGCCATGCAGTGCCGGTGGTCGGCTCCGCCCTCGCCGGTGACGAAGTGGTTCCGATAGCTGCGCTCCAGGCCGCCCTCGCCGACGCCCAGGGCGTGGCGGAGGATCTGCAGCTCGGCGTCCGGCAGCGCGGCTGTGGTCGTATGGTCAGCCATGGGCTTCATCCTCTCGGTCTGGGAAGCTCGCAACCATTGCCTTGACGGCTCCCACGATGTCGCCCACTTCAAACTCGCGTCGGCAGTCGCCGAGGTGATAGCGAATGGAATGGATAGCCATTTCCCAGCGGTCCTTTCGGACGATCTTCCCGTCCGCGCGGAACTCGTAGTCAGACGGCTCGCCCTCGGCGTATTTCGGGTGGCGCAGGTCGCGCTCGGTCACCTCTCGGCTCATTTGCCCACCGCCTGGCTGTCGAATGTCGCGAATGCAGCCTTGCAACCCGGCTTCCGGCACCGCTGACGCGCAGCGATGGTTCCGGCGTCCACCTCCGTCTCTTCGGTGTGGAAGGGGATTCCGCAAGCGGGACCGCGATCTGCCCCCCGCCTGTTGCCGGGGCGGTCCACGATGGCGTGCCACTTGGGCGCGCGCGGGTTGTGCCCGTGACCACTCGGGCAGGCGTAGAACGACGCATCACGCAGAGCGGCCTTCACGATTGCACCGCCGGGCTGTCGATCAGGTCCAGCTCGGCCAGGCGCTCAGCACGAGGGCGCATGTGCTGGAAGTCGACCGTGTGGCGTGCGATTGCATCGATCTCCGCGCAAGGCCACGGCACATCCGTATCGCGGGTACGGTTCTGCTTGACGGCTTCCTGCTCCGTGTAGCGGCCAGCTTCATCCAACCTGGTGACGTAGCCAGCCCCGTTCGGCGCCCACCACACCGGGCAGTTCCCCACGAACTGCCGCGTGTCTTGGATGTAGAACATGGGTTCCTGCGCCAGGTCCACGGCCTGCGCGGGCGGCTGCGGTGACGCGTAGAAGGCGGTCAGCGGACGCGCGTGCAGGAACGACTCTGCCAGTGCGCGATCCTGGTCCTTGGTCCAGAACCGGATGTTTCCGTTCTCGGCGAACTGAATCCACAGCGCTGCACGTTGCTCCCCCACCGGCTGGCGGGCGGCGAGTGCTTCTCGCAGCTCTGCGATGGCCGCAAGGATCGGCTCAGCGCCACCCTGCTCCGGATCGCAGCCCAGCTCCCGCGAAACCTCGGCCAGCGCGGCGCAGGCGTCCACGAACATGCGCTCGTAGTTCAATCCTCCCTGACCACCCGGGGAGGGCTGGGCGGAGAGGTAGAGCGGGACATACTCGCCGCGAAGCTCGACCGCCGTTTCAGATGGCGGATTGCGTCGGGCCGTGGCGGCGACAACACCCTTATTGAAGAAGTTCGGCGGAACCCATGCCGCAGGTTCATGCGCTCCAATCTGGCGGCTTTCTGCGGCAGCTCTCCACGCAGTCCATGCGCACCGAGTAGCGGCGAATTCATACCGCCCATCCTCCCGCGTCAGCGCATATCCAGCACCTTCGGCCCACGCCTCAAACCGCGCCCGCTCGGCCTGATCCCCCAGCCCCACCCTCCCACCGGGCTGCGCGTCCGCCAGGGTTATCTTGTCGTTGCTCATGCCTGATGCTCCTTGTGCTGGTGCCACTTGATCGAATGGATGCGCCGTTCTGCCTTGTGGCTGAACCGTCGCGGGTGGGCTGCAGAGCGCAGCCAGGGGAATCGGGTATGGACACGGCGCATCAGTCGGTGGCTTCTGGCGTGCTGCAGATGGCCAGCAAAGCTGGCGATGCGGTTGGACAGCTCACGGAAGTCCGCTGGGAAGCCGCGCAGCTTGTCGCCCTGAACGTGCATGCCTTCCCACTCGGCCAGCGCTGTGTGCAGGTGGCCAACCACGCGGCGGCGCGCCAAGGTGTGCGTCGGGTAGATCACGTAACCTAGGAAGTCCAGGCCGTCCGTGAGGCGACAGAGCTTCTGCTCGGCCTTCAGGCGCAGGCCGAGATGGTTCTTCAGGAACGCCTCGATCTGGTCTCGCCAAGCGGCCAGCTGCTCGCGGTCGTGGTGGAACAGCACGAAGTCATCGACATAGCGCAGGTAGCGCTTGGCCTTGAGGACGTGCTTGGCGAACTGGTCCAGCGCGTCCAGGTAGACGTTGGCGAAGAACTGGCTGGACAGGTTGCCGATGGGAAGGCCGCGGCCGGCTGGGGCGTTGGCGAGCTTCTTGTGCGGCGGCACCTGTGCCTGCTCGGCGGCGGTGGCCCGGTACTGGACACCCGCGTGCAGCGGCGAGCGGCGCAGCAGCGCGTGCGTGGCCTGCTGGACGATCAGCGGTGCACCACGGCGTCGCAGCCGGGTGCGCAGCATCCGCCAAAGGGATGGCCGGTGGATGCTGTTGAAGAAGTTGGCCACGTCCAGCTGTAGATACCAGCCGCCTCCCTGGCCGCTATGCACCTGACGCACGAACTGCTGAGCCCTGCGCACGGCTGCATGGCTTCCGCGCCCCTTGCGGTTGGCGTAGCTGTCGTGGATGAACGTCGGCTCCCACATCGCTTCCAGCTGCGGCACCAGCCAGTGGTGCACTACGCGGTCGGCGAAGTCCGGCGCATGGATCTCGCGAGCTTTCGGGCGGGTTGCCACGAAGCACGTCGAGGGCCGTGGCTCCCAGCGGCCGGCCAGCAGCTCCCGCTGCAGCTGCAGTAGGCCGTCGGTCCAGCGGTGATCGAAGCGCAGCTGGTTGAAGCTCGGAACCTTCTGGCGGCGCGCACGCCGCCATGCCTGGTACAACTCCTGCAGGCCTACCTCTCCCTGAAACTCACCGGCACGACGCACGGCCAACGCGAACCCGTTGTTGTTGCGGTGGTTGTTGTTGACGTTGCCGTTGTTGAAATTGACGTTCCACGCGGACGCCGAGGACCAGGCGGCCGCCTCCCCATACACTTGCGACCAGGCCGCGCAGCCCGGATGCGGATAGCGCGGCTTCGTCATGAGTTGGCCCCCGCAAGGGCGGTACGGGTACTCAGTTTCTTGCCACGCTGCGCGACGCCATCGGCTTGCGCATTCTGGGCATGGGAGACTTCGCGAAGGCGGCGGCGCCAGCCGCCGGCCTGCATGCCCAGCTCTTCGGCCAGGCGGATAAGCATTTCAAACTGGCGGAAGCTGGCGAAGGCGCCAACCCTCTTGCCGATCTGCAGGAGCTGCTTGAGGGCATCGATATCCCGCACCAGCACCGCCACCCATCGCGCCTGCTCAGCGCGCTCGCGCCAGGCGTTGTTGGCGTTGATGAACACCAACTGGGAACGCGCGCGCAGGTCACTGCCGATCTGGTAGCGATGGTAGCGAGCGAACCGGCGCACGGCGTTCTCGATCTCGACAGCCATGTGTTCGGCGGTCTTGATGATGGGTGGGGGCTGGAATCGGGAGGTCATCGGGGAAGCCTCAGCAGAAGATCAAATCACTGACCGGCACGACGCACGGCCAACGCGAACCCGAGGTTGTAGCGGTGGCCGTAGTCGACGCCGCCGTCGAAGAAACCGACGAGCCACGCGGACGCCGAGGACCAGGCGGCCGGAGTCTTCGACCAGTACCAGTCGTTCTGGATATCGCGGAAGAAGTCGGTGTTGATGGCCGGCGAGTAGCGGCTGCGGTCGATCAGCAGCTGCAGTTCCTCGATGGTCGGCAGATCCCAATCGGTGTGGCCGAGCAGGTCCAGGCGCTGGGCGGCGGTCTCGCACTCGGCGTGCGGAACGTCGCTGTCCACGATGTTGGTGGCGGTGAAGGTGAGGCCGTAGTCGGGCAGCAGCACGGCGACGTGGTCGGTGGCAGTGTCCGGCAGCTCGGAACCGTCGGCGGCGATCTTCTTGAACTTGATGGGGTTCATGGTTGCTCCAGGGAAAGGATCAAAAGGGCCAATTACTGACCGGCACGACGCACGGCCAACGCGAACCCGTTGCTGAGGCGGTGGTAGCTGTCGACGAGGCCGCTGCTGAAACTGACGAGCCACGCGGACGCCGAGGACCAGGCGCAGGGCGTGCTAGTCCAGTGCCAGCGGGGCAGCACGCCGGGGAACAGAGAGGTATCGATGGCCGGCTCATGGCGGGTGTCATCAACCAGGGCGGCAAGTTCTGCGCGGGTCGGCATGCCCCAGTCGTCGTAGCCCAGCAGTCGCAGCTCGCTGCAAGCCTTCTCGCAGTCGGCTTGGCTCATCGGGTCGCCATCGCTGTCGCCGATGGACTTGACCGCCCACATGAGGCCAGTGGCGTGGTCGATCACCGCGACGTGGTCGGTGCGCGGGTCGCTGCCGGCAGCGCTGGTGCCGTCGGCGAATAGCTTCGTGTGGCCGGTGGCATACCGGTTGATGGACTGGTCGTCATCGAGCTCGATCAGATGACCGGGTCGGAGGGTTTCGCTGGAGATGAAGATCTCCGCTTCACCCTTGGTGCGAATGGTGATGGCGTTCATTGGGTTTTCCTTGATGGATGGCGCGTTGAAGTGCGGCTATCAGGCTGGGTGGTGCTTGGTGTGATATGCCGATTTGGGGGTGGATAGTTCGCGCTTGTTCAGCGCTTCGATTGCCAGGGGCCGCACGAACCACGCAGCGAGGCCGTCTTCCGTCTCGCCTAGCCACGCCAGACGCCAGTCCTCTCCAGGTGCCTCCGGGTTCCAGTCGTGCAGTTCCTGTGCGGCGTTGTAGACACCAGAACCGATGCTCTCTTCGGAAAGCTCTCCCTCGACCACGACCAGGTCGAAGCCCTGGGCAAGGAACAGCGGCCGCAGCGATACCTCGCGACCGTCAGCCCACACGGGCACGTCGGGGTGACACAGAATCTCGCCGTCGGCATTTCGCGCTGGGAGGCGACTCGGGTGGTACAGGCCGCGCCACGGGTCGGCTGGATCGATCATGGTGCGGGTCTGATTCCTGACCAGCTCCAGCAGCTCGGTCGCCTGCGCCAGCCGGGCACGGGTGGTATCGCAGAGCGGCGTGTCGCCGTCCTGCAGGCTGCTACGCAGCGTCGAGACATACGCGGCTACGGGGGCTTCGAACACGCGCAGATCCTGCAAGCGCGGGAGGCGGTGATGCAGATCACGCAGCGCGTTCTGGGCCTGGGCGAGAGTGATGGCCTTCGCCTGGTTTGGCAGCCACACGGCCTCGACCGCGATCGCGTTGATCGTGTCGAATGCGTCGCGCAGGACGGGGCAATTTGTCGGCAGAGCCGTGGTGTTCGCAGTCATTGGCGGGCCTGATCGAATTGGGTGAAGGTGTTGACGAAGGCGCCGGCGAGCGGTGCATTGCAGACGGCATGCGCCTCGTCGGCAGGGCGACAGGGAAACGGAGGCGTGCGGCGGTACCGGCAGTTGGGGTCGTTGGCGTACTTGCCGTCCTTGAGTCGAATCACCTGGTACTCAGGGAACGCCTCATCAGGCAGCGTCTGACGCGCCTCCTGCATCAGCGCTACGAAGCGTGCCTGCCACTCGACCGGCATCGACTGCAGGGTGCGTCGCGGCACGACGTGGTAGGCCGCGCGACTGAGGCCGAATGCGTGCCATGCCGGGCCATCGGAGTAGGTACTGCCGGGCCTGCCGGGTTCTGTGACGGTTGCCGGGTGCGATTCGCTCATGCGTGCGCCACCGCCAGCAGTTCGCGCATTGCGCATCCGTGATGAAGAACGCGCGACGTGACGTGCGCGATCGCATCTGCATTGTTGGTTAGGACGAGCGTGTCGTGGAGCGGATACGCGGTGTGGCCATCCCAATCGTCCAATACGTCCTTCATGCCGAAGTGCTCGCGCAGCTCCTGCGCGTTGGTGGTTTTGCCGCAGCGTTGCGGCCCGTAGATCACAACTGAACGGCTCATGCGTGGATTCCTTTCGTGCTGCGCGTAGCGCGGTGGTTGGGGGAGATCGACCGAACACGCACGCCCTGGCGGTCGAGCCAGCGGCGCGCGGCCTGTGCGGCAAGTCGGTTGAGGGAAAACGTGACGCCGCCGAGGGTGAGCGAGTGGTGCGATACCCCCACGCTCCGGCTGGCGCTGGCGGCGACCTTCAGGAGCGACTCGCGGGGCGCAGCGGTGTAGAGGCCGGCCCATAGCCAGCCTTGGCACACCATCAGCACGAGCGACTCGCCCTGGTGGCCGGTGGCGAATTGCTGCTCCACTGGCAGGATGGGCTGCACGCTCATGCTGTGAGCGCCAGGTCGCGTGCCCTCGCGATCTCGGCCTCTGCGGCAGCGAGGCCGAGATCGGTCAGGGTCGCCTTGCGCGGCAGCTGCGGGTCGTCGTACCGGATTAGGACGCGCTCATCCAGCCAGTTCATGACGCGGCGCGTGAAGACCTTCTCCGGTCGGTTCGTGGGCGCGAATCCGGCGCGGGTGCGGTGCAGTGCGTGGTCCGAAGCGGCATGCGCTGCCAGCAGCGCGGCGCGTTCTTTCGGCTTGAGTGCGGCGGCCATAGCGTGTCTCCTGGTCAGGCTGCGATGGAGGTGGCAGGGGCGGCTGAGGCGAGTTCGGCCAGCACTTCGCCGCGGTGGCGGGCGAGGTGGGAGATCGGAATGCGGTAATGGGCCAAGGTGCTGTCGGTCCAGCGCAGCTCGGCCAACGCGGCACGGTCGCAGGGAACCGGTCGGGTCGCGATGCCGCAGCGGTGGCACTCGATGTGGACCAGGTCGGGGCAAGCCGTCCCCAGGCGATGGCCGGTGGGTGCGCCGCTGGTGGTGACGATCTGCGCGCGATGGCCGTGGCCGCAGGAGGGAACCGATGCAGGCAGCGGGCGGGAGGTCTGGCGCATGGTCAGCCCCTCACCGAACTGCTGGTTGCCCAGCGGGCCTTGGCCGCATTGCGGTCGGCGTGGGCGCCGTGGATCTCGGCGATGCGCAGCGGCACGACAACGGCAGCCAGAAGTGCAACTGCCAGCCAGGCGATGCGGAGGCGGCGGCTCATTGCGTCGCTCCGTCGGTGCTGGACTGAGAAGATGCGAGGAGCAGGCGGTTCAGCAGGTTGAGCCACTTGTTGAGGCCCTCGGCTTCCTTCTCGGGCACCCAGAAAATGGTGCTCTCCGCTTTAAGCAGTAGATGGCCGCGGTTGTCCCTCCGAATGCCCATCAGGCGGTCCGGTAGAAGGGTAAGCTGGGTCAATGTGGCGCCATCAATGCCGCGCGCTTTCTGTCGGGCGGTCGCATTGCGGCGGAGGGCCAGCGAGAACTGACGCTCGCCCTGGTCATATGTGATCGTCAGGGTGCAAGAACCGGCCATCTGCACGAGGTGCACCTGTTCCCGTTCGCCCACAAATGCGCAGCGCGTCATGCCCGCACCTCAGCAGACATGTCGCGCGAGCAGGCTTCCAGTCGGAGGCTGGCAACGCCCATGCGCCGGGAGCGGCGCAGCTGGTTGCGGCTGTGTTCGCCCTTGCTGCGAACCCACAGGGTTCGGGCGGTGCTGTGATCGCGTGCTGCTACGGCCCGCAGGGCCTTCACGGCCAACAGCGGCAGCAGGCAGGGGCTTGGATCGGCGTAGCGATGAGACATGGCGCGCTCCTGAGGCGGCGCAGGGCGATATGCTCTGCGCTCATGGAACTCAAAGGGGATGGGTATGGCTGCCGCTGGATGGCTGTCTTACGTGACGTTTGCGCTCGCACTGTTCGGTGCGGGACTCAGCGTTTTCAACACCGTCATTCAGTACCGTCGCGGCGCCATTCGCTGGCGTGTCGTTCCCGCAGTGAAGATGGCAAAGGACGGCCGCCTCGAACTCTGGGTCGATCTGGTAAATACCGGGCGCATAGCCGTTCCGATCGAAAAGGTGGCCTTGGCCTGCGGTCGCAAACTTCAGCCGCTGTCTGATGTGCTGAACGATCGGAATGGTCACCCTGGCTTCCCCTTGGAACTTGGGCCAGGGAAGAAGCGAACAATTGGTCCGGTGTACGCACACACACTGAGCGAAGTAGCGATGAAGCAGCCGACCACGGTCGTGGCCTATGCCGAGGATGGCCGCCGCGTCCAGGCTCGATGCCCCGCACTTCGACAGCTCTACGTGCAGCTCCAATCGGCACAGGCCGAGCACGCGGCGAAGCCAGTGAGGAATGCGGATCAGCCGGGTGACTGATGCGGGCAGGTTGCAAATAGCGTGATCGGCCATGACGTACTCCAGCTCCGATGGCTGCTGTGCTTATCGAGGGGCAAAAGTCCAATTACTGACCGGCACGACGCACGGCCAACGCGAACCCGTAGCTGGAGCGGAGGAGGTCGTTGACGCCGCCGAGGTAGAAATCGACGCTCCACGCGGACGCCGAGGACCAGGCGCACAGGTCGGCGGTCCAAAACCAGTCGGACGGGAAGTCGGGGAACGCGTCGGTGTCGATGGCCGGGCTGTAGCGGCTCAGATCGACCAGGGAGAGCAGCTCCTGACGACTGGTCAGGGCCCAGTCGCTGTGTCCGCCGATGCGGCAGCTGGCACAGGCGTCAATGGCGCCCTCATGGGTGACCGGATCGTCGGTTACCGAGCGGGCGGTGAATTCCAGCCCAGTGGTCGAGTCGATGACGGTCAGGCGGTTGCCGGCGTCGTCAGTCGTGTAGGTGAAGCGAGGATCGGTCTGGTTCATGGCGCTCTCCGTAGGAAGGAGGGCGCCGGCGGGTCATCAGCCGAGGGGCGGCTGCTGCCGGTCAGGGGGAGGCCGACAGGGTGGCGACCCGCCGGTCGCCCGCCGGCTGGTCAGCCGGCAAGCGAAGTAAAGCATGGCTTTATTGAAAAAGTAAAGCGGTGATTTATTAAATTTACTATTGGGCCTGCTCTGGGCTGGCTTTAGCTTCTGCGACCCTCATCGCAACGTCGAAGCGAGCCTGCCAGAGCCTGGCGTTCTCGCTTACAGCCGAGTACAAGGCGCCAGATCGCGGCACGTCCAGGCAGAGGAAGGAAACGTCGTGCGTGGGCGTGGCCATATCATCAACTACTACACGGAGATCTATCCGGTTTACAGTGGGAGTCTCCCGTCGCTTACCGGTCACGGCGCCAGCAATTGCACCAACTACGCCGAAAGCGAGGCCGCCAACTGCGGCGCCTAAGGCTTGGCTTGAACGCGAGGCTGAGCTAATGACAGAGCCGTCTTCATAGATGTCTGCCGAGATGACCGATGCATAGGGAACCAAGCGGTGAACTGTTCGTCCTGCGTTGCACTTGAGGAAACAGAAGATCTTCCTGGCCTCATCGACGCCGACGGCACTTTTGCCGTCTGCGCTCACATGAAGATGCGATGCGGTGAACCCTGGCACCTTGGAGAATCGACTTTGGAGACTCTGTACCTGATTGCTTCCCGACTTCCAGACGTAGGCGCTCACTAATGCAGTGGCGACCAGCATGACTACTATGGTTTCGATCACAGGGCCTTCCTTTGGCGCTACTTAGTTCAGGCGATCAATACGGTTACGCAGGTAGACCTTGCCTGCGATCATGCTGCCGTTTGGCAGTGGGAATGCCGGATACAGCGCCGCATTTGCACTTACAACGTAGACGGCGGCGCCACGGTCCTGCAGACCCTTGACCTGTTGCCCATTGCCGGTGTTGATTAGATAGATGCCATCGCCATCGAAGGATGTGATGCCGGTGTCCACCATCAATGATTCGCCTGGCTGGATTATGGGAATCATTGAGTCGCCTCGGCCAGTGACAAGAACCAGGCGACCGGGTGGTGGCACGAAGCCTACAAGTGAGCGGATATAGGCGCTTGTGAAGTCCATTGACTTGACGACTTCGGGGTAATCATCGTTGATACGTCCGTCTCCCATGTCCGCCTCTCCATCTAGTTGCTCGACGTGAACATGGTCGGTCCTGGCTATCTCAGAGTGCGAGACGGCATCGATTCGGCGGGGGCCTTCGCCGAGCTCTAAGCTGTCAGAGTCGTTTACAGAACCGTCTAGAAAGTACTCCACCCGGCGCCCAGTTAGGCGCGCCAGGGTCGGGATGTGGTTCCTGTCGATTGAGCCCTTTCGTTCCCAGCCGGTGATGGCTTGTGGATTGATCGCGCACTCTTTAGCGACCCTGGCCTTTGTGCCCCGGGACGAGTGTTCGAAGGCAAAGCGGATGCGCCTTGCGAGTTCCTGACTATCAAGCATTGGTTGATGATCCAAGCTTTGCGGCATCAGGCCAATAAACCACCGCTTTACATTGAAGAGAAAGCTGTGCTTTACTTGTGGCATGAGACCAATAGAAGCAGCTGTTCAGAAGTTCGAAGGAGGGCAGGCGGCGCTGGCGCGAGCTCTGCACGTGTCCCCTCAACAGTTGAACCAATGGGTCAGAGCGTTGAGGCCAGTACCTCCACGCCACGCTATAGCGATTGAACGCGCGACCGGGGTGTCGCGCTACGCACTTCGTCCAGATGTTTTCGGTTTGGAAGAGGGGGCGGAGCAAAATGGGCCGGAGGTTGGAGCCGCATGATCGCGTCGGTCTCGCCATTCGACGTAGTCGGGCTCGAAAAGCACCGCTACCACTCCGCCGACGCCCACGGCGGCGTCGAAGTTGCGGATTGCGGTGAAGCGCATTCGCTGAGGGAAGCTGATGATCTCTGCCATGGCGCCAATGTTGCGCCGAGCGCCGCCCGCCTTCCCACGATGATCGATGGCGCATTTCAGGGGGCAACGTGACCTGCCTCCGCTCTGACCTGTACTGGCGGGATGCGCTGCACAACGCAGTGGCCCGCGCCCCTGGTGGTCTACAGGATGCGGCCGCGCATATCAGCAGGCGCCGAGGCAGATCGATATCGGCGGAGACGCTGCGGAAGAAGCTTCGGGGCATCGATGGTGAGTCGATCTCCATGGAGATGGCCGAGATTCTGACGGACTACCTGCAGCTGTTCGTTGGTACGCAAGGGATTGCGACTGACTGGGTGTGCTCCCTCGCAGGGCAGTACGACCTGATGGTCGATTACGTGCCTCCGCCGCCCCTGGGAGGTTGGCCCGATGAGCTGGCGGCAATCCAGTCAAAGCTGCTGGAGCTGCACAAGCTGACGGGGGCATTGGCCGGTGCGGGCATCGATGCGATAGCCGATCAGCGCCTGACCGTTCCCGAGGCGGATCGAATCCAGGACCTGTCGCGCGAGGTTCGCCG
This sequence comes from Stenotrophomonas sp. 86156_Sma, assembly GCF_056481625.1. Classification (NCBI taxonomy): domain Bacteria; kingdom Pseudomonadati; phylum Pseudomonadota; class Gammaproteobacteria; order Lysobacterales; family Lysobacteraceae; genus Stenotrophomonas; species Stenotrophomonas sp. 86156_Sma. The sequence goes on along the minus strand of NZ_CM151157.1, from coordinate 3,883,434 downwards.
GCTCTGCTACCGACTGGAGCGCAACGCTTGCCGTGCTGCTGGTCAACAGGGGATGGAGGACTGACGTGGCAACCCACCACGCCCATCGATCCCGATATCGACGGCGTGGCATAGCCAGCGCGTCTGCGCGGCAAGCGATGGAACTTGCAGCCCTGGCGCTGACTGATGCGGTGCCTGGGTTGGTTGGTGAAGAAGCTTTGGCAGAGCGCGAGCGCATCCGCCAGCGACAAGAGCAGCAAGACAACCGGCAGCACAGCCTGCCTTTGGGGAACCCTGATGTACCAAGCAAGCATTGATCTGGCCCCATCCCCCCGGGTGGCTTGTGAAAGGCCGCGTGCTGCCCGTGCTACTGAATCCGCCGTGGCATTGCGAGCTATTCGCGATACCAGCGATGGGTCCTCCCTGGATCTGACGAACGCGGGTATTCGGACGCGCATTTCCTGGGTACATAGCGGCTCGGGAAACTACTGAATGTCTGAGAATTATGGGGATGTGCTGCAGCAGCTGCAGTCTGCCGGCCTGCTGGTCACCGAACTGGACACCACCGGGCGCATGGTCCGGTGCCGCGTCGAAGGTTCACGCGAGCGCCGGGGCTGGTACGCGCTCCACGAACTGAACACCTCGGCCGGCGAAGTTCTGGTCGTCGGCACCTACGGCGTCTGGCACGGCAACGAGAACGGCGCGACCAAGGTTGATCTGCGTAAGCGCGACAAGACCTTCTCCGATGAACAGCGCGAAGCGCTGCGCAACCGCCTGGCCGAGGATCGGCGCAGGGCGGAGACCGCCCGGCAGACCCAGGCGAAGCGAGCGGCAGAGCGAGCGTCGTCCGCCTGGGCCAAGGCCAATGCCGTTGGCGAGGCCGACTACTTGGTCAGCAAGGGCGTGCAGGGTTTCGGCCTGCGCTATGGCACCACGGGCGCCGCACTTGTCCCGCTGCTCGACGTCAACGGACAGGTGCATGGCCTGCAGGTGCTGCGCAGCGCGAAGCTGGCGGCGGCAGGGCACAAGCCTGCGAAGGAATACTGGCCGGCCGGTATGGTCAAGAAGGGCCACTTCCACCTGATCGGCGGAAGTCCCCAGTGGATCCTGCTGGTGGCCGAGGGCTACGCCACTGCGGCCACGCTGCACATGGCTACGGGCTACCCGGTGGCCGTGGCGTTCGATGCCGGAAACATGCTGGCCGTCGCCTCGGCCCTGGCGAAACGCTATCGCGGCAGCAAGATGCTGCTGTGCGCCGACGACGACGTGTTGCAGAAGTGCCGGCACTGCAAGAGCCGCCTGGTGCTGGCCGATCATCCGCAGTTCTGCCCATCGTGCGCGCAGCCGCATGGCGCATCGAATGCCGGCCTGCTCGGTGCCGAGGCCGCAGCGCTCGACGTGGGCGGAGCGGTGCTGCACCCGGTCTTTGCCGATGAGCCGGCCAGGCGTGAGCGCTTCATCGACACTGGCCGCAAGATCAGCGACTTCAACGATCTGCACGCCCACGAAGGCCTGCATGTCGTGCGCGCGCAGGTCGAGGCCCGTCTCACGGAGCTTTCATGGCGGGTTCCTGCAGAAAAACGCGCGCCTTCCCTCACCAGCAACGGGGGCGAGGGCAATGATCGTCTTGCTCCCATCCACTCGCTGACCGAGCTGCTTGAGCGCTTCGCACTGGTGTACGGGCAGGGCGGCACGGTGTTCGACCACAAGGAACACATGCTGGTTGCGCTGGGCGACATGCGCGACGCCTGCGTGCGCAAGGAATTGCACCGTGCGTGGATGGAGCACTCGGATCGGTCCATCGTGCGTGTCCGCGAGGTCGACTTCGACCCTTCGGGCGAGAAGCCGGGCGTGACCTGCAATCTCTTCGCAGGCTGGCCGACGGTGCCGCAGGAGGGCAACTGCGACCGGCTGCTGCAACTGCTCTGGCACATGTGCGGGAACGAGGCCAACCAGAAGGCGCTGTACGACTGGGTGGTCAAGTGGCTGGCGTACCCGCTGCAGCATCCGGGTGCCAAGATGAAATCGACCATCGTCATCCATGGTCCGCAGGGCACCGGCAAGAACATGTTCTTCGATGAGTACATGAAGCTTTACGGTGAGTACGGCCGCGTGCTTGACCAGGCCGCCCTTGAAGACAAGTTCAACGACTGGGCAAGCCGCAAGCTGTTCCTGCTGGCCGACGAAGTGGTTGCACGCACCGAGGTCTACCACCTCAAAAACAAGCTCAAGGCGCTGATCACCGGTGATCGCATCCGCATCAACCCGAAGAACATCCAGGCCTACGAGGAAGACAACCACGCCAACCTGGTGTTCCTCTCAAACGAGGCGATGCCGGTCGTGCTGGAAGAGGATGACCGCGGCCATGCGGTGATCTGGACCCCGGACAAGCTGAGCCTGGAGTTCTACACCGAGGTGCTGGCCGATATTCGCAACGGCGCGACGGCGGCGCTGCACCACTACCTGCTGCAGGTTGACCTGACCGGCTTCACCAACGGCACCAACCCGCCGATGACGCAGGCCAAGGAAGAACTGATCGGCCTGAGTCAGGACAGCCCGCAGCGGTTTCTGGACGAGCTCTACGGCGATGACATTCCCGGGCTGAAACCCATGCCGGCGCTGTCGAAGGAGTGGTACGAGGTCTACAAGGCGTGGTGCGCGCGCGAAGGCCTGCCACGCCCGGCGCCGTCACCAAAGTTCATCAACGCGCTGGTGCGCAAGCGCCAGATCCTTCACCCCGACCGGGCGCGGAAGCGCTACCAGATTGAGCAGACCGTCAACGGGCCACATGGGTTCCTGATGCTGGGCGACTGCACGGTGCCTGACGGCAAGACAGAGGCCGCATGGCTGGGCGACCAGGTCGTGTTGTTCCGCCGCATGTACGCCGACTATAAGGGGCGTGCGTGATCACTATGCCCATCAATGTGCGGGGTGTGCGGGACGTGCGGGCAGATGTGCGGGCATTGAATTGCTGCGAATCGCTTGCGGCAGTAGACGTGTGCGGGACGTGCGGGTATTGGCCTACATGGGCGGGCGCGGGCGCGAACGGGTATCGCGATCCAATGACGCAATGCGCCTCGCGTGCATATATGGGTGACCGCACATCCCGCACACGCCGCACACGCCTTGTGCCACGTCGATTCAGCGGCTATCGCGTCCCGCACATGACGCCGCACAGCCCGCACATGCTCACGCGCGCGCGTTTTTCCGCTTTAACGATCTTCGAAGGAAATGGAGTAGGGGGAAGCAATGGCTGAGGAAGACGTGACGATCACTGGCAAAGAGCTGGCCTCGCTGATCGGCTGCAAGCCGTCCTACGTGGTAGAGCTGAGGAAGAAGGGCAGGGTGGTGATGGGTCAGGGCGGCAAGGGATTCCTGAAGTCCGCCTCCCTGGAGCTCTACGCACGCACCGCAGACCCGGTCTATGCCGGTGTCGCCCAGCGCCACGCAGATGAGCGCGGTAGCGCGCTGGTGGGGAGCGGGGAGGGGGCCGATGAAGTCGACGCCGACATCGATGACGACGAAGACGATGGCGACGACGACGATGCCAAGCCTTCACGGGTGGGTCGGCCCCAGACCCCGGACTCTGCGCGCAAGGCCAAGGCGCTGGCCGACAAGGCAGAAACCGACGCGCACATGGCCCACATCGCGCTGCAGAAGGAGCTGGGGCTGCTGCTGCCCCGCGCGGACGTGGAGGCGTTTCTCGCTGAGCATGCGACGACGTTCCGGGGTGCGATGGAGCGCCTGGCCGATACGCTGGCGCCGCAGCTCGCCGCAACGCTGGATGAGGCCGGTTGTCGGCGGCTGGTCTGGGATGAGGTGAGCCACGCCCTGGAAGAACTCAGCCAATGCTTCCGCACGTTGGCGGCCAAGGCAGCGGAGGCTGCGGAATGATGGAGGCACAGAGCTGCATGGCGTCGGTGCTGGCGCGATCGCTGCAGCCGCGGCGGCCCATGAGCGTTTCGCAGTGGTGCGACGAACACATGCGCCTGTCCACCAAGAGCGGCAGCAAGCCCGGGCGCTGGGTGACGGACCGCAACCCGCCACTGCGTGAGCCGATGGACAACATGTCCGCCCGCAGCCCGGTGCATGACCAGGTCTGCATGTTCCCGATCCAGTTCGGCAAGAGCCAGCTGGCGACCAATGCCATGGCCTACTGGATGGACTATGCGCCGGGCCCGATGATGTACGCGCTGCCGGGTGAGGTGTCCATGAACAAGTGGATCGCCCAGAAGCTCAACCCGATGATCGAGGTGTGCGCTGCGGTCAAGAAGGCGCTGACCAGCACCGCCAGCCGCGACAGCGCGAACCAGCGCACGTTCAAGGACTTCGCCGGCGGCCAGCTGTTCGTGGAGCACATGGGCAGTCCGCAGCGCCTGAAGTCTTCGACGGTGAAGTACCTCCAGGTGGATGAGATCGATGAGGCGCCGCAGCAGCTCTCCACGGGCGACGATCCGGTGAAGATGCTGGACGGCCGCACGTCGTCCTTCCCAACGACCTACAAACGCCAGTACATCAGCACGCCGGGCATTGCCGGGCTCAGCCGCATCGCCAAGCTGTACGACAAGAGCGATCAGCGCCGGTATCACGTGCCGTGCCCGCACTGCGGCCATTACCAGGCGCTGCAGTGGAGCGGCCTGGTGTGGTCGCCCGACAAGAGCCACGCGTGGTACGCGTGTTGCGAGTGCGGTGTCGCCATCGAGGAACACTTCAAGACCGACATGATTGCCAACGGGCGCTGGGTGGCGGCCAACCCGGACTCGCCGATTCGCGGCTACACCATCAATTGCCTGTACTACCAGTTTGGCCTGGGGCCGCGCTGGTTGGACCTGGTGAAGGAGTGGCTGGAGGCACAGGGTGATCCTGCCTCCCTCAAAACCTTCGTGAATGATCGGCTGGCCGAGACGTGGGAAGACCCGTCGATGCGCGCGGTCAAGCACAACGTGATCAAGGATCGTGCCGAGCCGTACGCCCTGCGGTTGGCTCCGCTCGGGGTGCTGGCGGTGACGGTGGGTGTGGATACCCAGGATGGTCGCCTGGCGGTCCACACCATCGGCTGGGGGCGTGGCATGACCGCCTGGACCTTGGACTATGTGGAGCTGCAGGGTGATCCCGCAGAGGATTCCGTCTGGGTTGCGCTGACAGACCTTCTGAACCGCGCCATCGAGCGAGCGGACGGCGCTCTTCTGCGCCCGATGGCCGTTGCCATCGATGCCGGTGGCCACCGCACGGAGGCGGTAAAGAACTTCGTGCGCCAGCGGCGTGTCACTAGGCCCATGTGTATTTTCGGCGCCGTGCCGAACAATGCCCCGGTTCTGTCGAAGGGCAAGCTGGCTGACGTGACCTGGAACGGTAAAACGGACAAGCGTGGCATCACCATTCACCACGTAGGCACCGTGGCTGCGAAGCACTATCTGTATAGCCGCCTCTCTGCCGATGCGGAGCGCGCCGTCGAATCGCGCCTGGTGCACTTCAGCGATGAGCTGCCGGATGAGTACTTCCCCGGTTTGGTGTCGGAGGTCTACAACCCGGTTAAGAACCGATTCGAGAAGAGAGTTGCACGTAACGAGCCGCTGGACACTTGGGTCTATGCCTATGCTGCCGCGCACCACCCGGAGGTCCGCCTGCATCGCTACACACGTGCAGACTGGGACGTGCTGGAGGCCCGCCTGCTGCTGACCGTGAACAGCACGGATTCCCGTGAAACAGAGGCTGCGCCTGCCGAAGTCGAGGCGAAGATTGTTTCGCGTGGAACCCAACAGGTCCGGCCGCGTAGCAGCGGACTGGCGCGAGATGGGTGGGCGCTGTAATGGCAAAACGTACCGAGTCGGCCGAAGAGCTGAGGGAGCGGATCCTGGCCGCCATGCGGGCCGACATTGGCATCAGTGAGCGCATGGCGCTGCCGTTCGTTGAGTCGGTGATGCAATGCTTCGCCGGCGAGCAGCCGTACTTCCCTGCCGCAGTTCGGACCTATCCCCTGGCCGAGATTCGTCGTTCTTTAGAGGCTGGGATTCCCGTGAAACAGGTCATGCGGGACTTTGACGTGTCGAGATCAAAGCTGCACGAGTTGTTCCCTGGCGGGCTCCCGAGAAAGGAAAAACAGGTGTAGTCCACGGTTTCAATGAAAGTGGAGACAAATTAGTTTTCTGCTTCTTTCAGATCAGTTAGTTACGCGGGCTGCTGTCCACGAATTTATTGAGTTCGTGGACAGCGCTATCCGTAGCCTATGTTGTCATGAAGACTGCTCAGGAAATGTTGGATTTCTACATCGACGCGGAGGTCGCCGTCCTTTCGGGCCAGACCGTTCGCATCGGTGATCGCCAGTTGTCCCGAGCGGACCTGGCTGAGATTCGTTCCGGTCGGAAAGAGTGGCAGGCTGCGGTCCTGCGTGCAGTCTCGGTTGCCGGTCGTCGGGCGCGCTGGGCGAATGCAGATTTCGGCGGGAAGACCTGATGTCCTCCGCGCAGATCGCCAAGGCACGGTTGGATGCCGCACTCAGCGCGGATCGCGCCATTCAATCGGCGCGGGCTCAGATGGCTCCGGTCATCGCTCGCGCGCACGAAGTCACGCGGCCGTCGCGAAACCGAAAGCTGGCGAGGGACTGGGGCAGTGGCAATGCCATCGCAGGCATGGATGCGCGCCAGCTCCGCGATCAGGCCCGCCATCTGGAGCGTGACCTTGATCTGGCGGACAACGCGTTGAACGTTCTGGTCCAGAACACGGTTGGCGCAGGCATCGACGTGCTCTCTGCACCTCGGCTCCCCGGGCAGCCGATCAACCGCGATCTGGCACTGCAGCTGGACGACCTCTGGGACGCTTGGTGGGACGCGCCCGAGGCCACCCGCACGCACGATTACGGCATGTGCCAGCAGCTGCTGGCACGCAGCTGGTTCCGCGACGGTGATGCGTTCTACCAGGACCTGATCGGCACAGTGCCGTTCTTCGAGCACGGCACTGTTGTGCCGTACAGCTTCGAGATGTTGGAAGCCGACCTGGTGCCGTTGGACTTCAACGATCCGGCGCGCAACATCCTGCAAGGTGTCGAGCGCAACGCCTGGGGTCGGCCTATCGCGTTCCACGTCTACAAGAGTCATCCGGGCGATCCGATGGGGACGCGGCTGGAGACCAAGCGGGTTTCTGCCGAGTTCATGCACTGCATCGCGCTGATGAAGCGCCTGCACCAGGTACGGGGGCTCAGCGTGTTCGCGAGCGCCATGTCCCGATTTGAGGACGTGAAGGACTACGAAGAATCCGAACGCATTGCTGCCAAGGTGGCGGCGTCGATGACGTTCCAGATCAAGAAGGGCGGCGGCGAGCAATACGGCGCGGACTTAGGCGGCCAGGCCATCCTCCAAGACGGTGTTCCGATTCGTGAGCTGCGCCTTGCCCCCGGTGCGATCTTCGATGATCTGTTGCCCGGCGAGTCGATTGAGAGTTTGGGCACCGACCGGCCGAATCCCAATGCCGCCACCTGGCGGAAGGAGCAGTTGCGCGCAGCTGCCGGTGGCATCGGCGTGAGCTATTCCAGCCTGTCGCTGGACTACAACGGAACCTATTCGGCACAGCGTCAGGAGCTGGTCGAGAAGTGGGGCAGCTACTTGATGCTGGCCGAACGCTTCATTGCGCTGTGCGTGCGACCGCAGCGCATGCGTTTCGTGGAGGCATGCGTGCTTTCGGGCCGCGTGCGCCTGCCCCGCGGCTGGACGCTCCGGGACCTGGCCGCTTCAACGTACGTCCGACCGGTGATGCCGTGGATTGATCCGTTGAAGGAGGCCTACGCGCGCGGCGAGGCGGAGGACCGCGGCTGGGTGTCGCCGCAGCAGAACACGCTTCAGTACGGCAACAACCCCGCTGAGGTCCTGCGTCAGCGTCAGGACTGGCAGGAGCAGACCCAGACCCTTGCGCCGCCGGCGCCCAACACCAGTGCAGAAGCGCGTGCCCAAGTCTTGGGCCAGCTGACGCGCGATCTCTCCAGGAGCGAATGACATGCATGCACGCCTGTTGGCCAGCGCGATCCAGAATACGATCCGCGCGGACGCGGCAACCGAAGCCGAGCTCGGCCCCGCGCTGTATCAGGTCCGCGCGGAGGCCGATGTCGCCGACGTGATGATCTATGGCGCCATCGGTGGCTATCTGTTCGAAGAGTCAGTGTCCGCTGCCGACCTGGTCGAGCGGATCGGCCAGATCACGGCGGGCACCATCCACGTGCGGTTGAACAGCGTCGGTGGTGTCGTCGCCGATGGCATGGCAATCCACAACGCGCTGCAGGCCCATCCGGCGCACAAGATCGTCACCGTGGAGGGGCAGGCCGCTTCCATCGCCTCGCTGATCCTGCAGGCCGGCGATGAGCGCCGTGTCTATGCCAGCTCCTTGGTCATGGTTCATGCGCCGCGTACCGTCGCTGCCGGCAGCGCTACGGCTTTTCGTCAGAACGCGGAGGCGCTGGACGCGCACGCGTCGGCAATGTTGGAGGCCTACGCGGCCCGCTCCGGCCGGCGTGAAGAGATGGAGCGACTGCTCACCGACGACGCCGACCACTGGTTCTCCGGTCCGCAGGCCGTAGATGCCGGTCTGGCCGACCTGGTGGTGGATGCCGACCCCGGAGCCACGGCTATGTGGTCGTCGGCATCTACGGTCGCCATTCGCGGCTATCTGCAGTCCATCGAGGGTGCTGGCGCTCCCGTGTTGTCCCAGCTGCGTCGAAGCATCGTCGCCAGCCTCTCTCCGCAAGTATTCGCCTCGCTTCCCGAGGTCAGCCAGTCGGCCGTGATCGGCCATATCGAGGATCCAACCATGAAGAAGCAGTACAGCGCCATCCTCGCGAACGCCGGTCGACAGAGCCCGGCAGTCGCAACCACCGCTGCCGCGCCGGTCACCCCGGTCGTCGCCGCGGCTCCCGTTCCCGCGCCGACGCCGGCCGATCCGGTCCAGGCCGCGCTGGGTGCGTTGCGTGAGCGCAACACCCAGATCCAGGCAATTGCGCTCCCGCACATGGGCAACGCACAGGTCCGTGAGTACGTGGATGGCGTAATGGCGCAGGCAGACTCCAACGTCACCGCCGACGCGGTGGGTCGCCACATCCTGGCACTGCTGGGCAGCAACGCTGCACCGCTCAATGGCGGTGCGGCCGTCACCGCTGGTACTGACCAGCGCGATCTGACCCGCTCGGCCATGTCCAATGCGATCCAGGCCCGTGCCGGTCTGGTCCAGGCGACGGACGGTAACGCCTTCCGTGGCATGTCCCTGACCGAGATCGCCCGCGCTTGCGTGCAGCAGGCCGGTGTGGATACCCGTGGTATGGAGCGACTGGAAGTGGTGGGCATGGCCTTCACCCACAGCAGCTCGGACTTCCCGCAGCTGCTGGGAGACGCTTCGCGCCGGGCGCTGCTGCAGGGCTACCAGGAAGTGGAAGAAACCTTCGACCAGTACACCCGCCCGGTGAATGTGAGCGACTTCAAGCCGACCAACCTGGTGGGTCTGGGCGCCTTCTCTGATCTGGATGTCGTCCCGGAAGGCGGCGAGTACAAGCAGGGTTCGTTCTCCGAGCAGTCGCAGGCCATGAAGATCGTGACCTACGGCAAGCTGTTCACCATCACCCGCCAGGCCATCATCAACGACGAACTGGGTGTGTTTGGCGACGTGCCGCGCAAGATGGGCCAGGCGGCACGCCGTACGCTCGCCAAGGCCGTGTTCGATCTGATCAACAGCAACCCGATCCTGGCTGACGGCAAGCGCCTGTTCCATGCTGACCACAAGAACCTGCTCCCGGCTGCACTGATCAGCACCGCCAGCGTCAGCGCGATGCAGGCTGCCATGCGCCTGCAGAAGGATGCGGACGGCAATCTCATCCAGGTGCCGATGCGCGGCCTGCTGACGCCGGTGGCGCTGAGCGGCCTGGCAAAAACCGTGCGCACCGCCCAGTTCGCCGTGGGCGGGGGCGTTGGCAGCAACGACCCCAACATCGTGCGCGAGACCTTCGAAGTCTGGGATGACGGCCGTCTGGACGCCAAGGATGCACAGGCCTGGTACGGCATCTCCAACCCCGCCTACGTGGATGGGATCGTGGTGGGCTACCTCGACGGCAACCAGACACCGTACCTGGAACAGCACCAGGGTTTCACCGTCGATGGCGTGGCTTGGAAGGTGCGCCTAGATGCGGCGCCGGCGATTGCCGATTTCCGCGGCATCTACAAGAACCCCGGTAACCCGGCACCCGCTCAGGGCTGATCGCCCGCCATGGAGATCGCCACGAAAGCGGCGGTCTCCTGAACCCTTTCACGCATCCGGAGAGTATTTATGAAGAACGCACATCAGGACGGTCGCGTGCTCGACGTGACCCTGACCGCTGACACGAAGAGTGGCGAGCTGGTGGTACAGGGCAAGCTGGTTGCCGTCGCCGTGACCGATGGGAAGGCCGGCGAGACCATCGCTACGCACGTCGAAGGCGTGTTCGAGCTGCCCAAGCTGCCGGCCGCCGTGTTCGCTGTCGGTACCGCCGTCAACTGGGACACCGATGCTGGGCACGCGACCGCCGGTGCAGCCGGTGCCGACCAGGTGGGCGACATCGGCTTCGCTGTCTACCCGGCCGAGGCCGGCGCCCTGACCGTTTTCGTCCGGCTGACGCCGGGCTCCGCCGCAGCAGGCGCGTAACCGAACAGGCCGGCACCGCTCACATACGCCCGGGTGGCGTGAGCGGTGCCGGTTCTTCCACAGCGACTACGGGGGATCGCATGGGCACCACCAACACGCCGCGCGGCGTACGCAACAACAATCCTGGCAACATCGACCGCACCAGCACGCCGTGGCAGGGTGAGGACCGGTCAGCTGCGGCTATCGCCCGTGAGCAGCGCTTCTGCGTGTTCCTGACCCCGCAGGCTGGGTTCCGCGCCCTCGCGAAGACCCTGCTCACCTACCAGCGCAAGCACGGCCTGCGCACGGTGAAGGAGATCATCGGGCGCTGGGCCCCACCGGTGGAAAACGATACCGGCGCTTACGTCCGGCAGGTTGCCACCGCCGTTGGTGTTGCGCCTTCGGAAGTCATCCGCTTGGACAACGCGATCACCCTGAGTCGCCTGGCTACGGCCATCGCCAAGCATGAGAACGGAGGCATGTACTGGCGCCCGGATGTGATCGACGCCGGCGTTGCAGAGGCGCTGCGCTGATGGTCGGCGGCGGCGTCACTGGCTCGGCACCCTGGTGGGCTGCGGGCAGCGTGGTAGCGCTGTGGGTGCTACGCGAGACGTGGACGGCGTTCCTCGCGCACAGGAAGGAGCGCACGGAAACCGACGCGAACGTGGATCTCATCAAGGGCCTTTCCGAGCGCATCGGGTTCCTCGAGCAGCGTGTCACTGCTCAGGACGAGCGGCTGCAGGCCGAGATGCAGATGCGCCTCAAGGCGCAGGAGGACGCAAGCGCGCTGCGTATTCGCGTCCGCCAGCTTGAATCCACGCTGCGCGGCCTTGGTGCGGTCATCCCGCCCGAAGACCCGGTAGTGTCCGCATGATCCGCGCCCTCATCGTTGCCATCCTCCTGCTGCTGGCTGTCGTTGTCTGGCAGCGCGGCTCGGTCTCCATCGCGCACCGTGCGGCCGACCAGGCCGCGTCGGCCCGTGACGCTATGGAAGCTGAGCGTGATGCTGCCCGCGCCGAAGCCAATGCCGCGGCCGAAACCCTGAAGGCGGAGCGCAGCAGCGCCGCCGCCGCGAACGCCCTGGCCTCCAAGTACGAAAAGGAAAAGAACGATGCACAGACGGCATCTGATCGCCTTGTCGCTGATCTTCGCGCTGGCAACCAGCGCCTGCACCAGCGTTGGCAAGCGTCCATCGCCACCGCAGAGCTGTCCGCAGCCGCCGCTGCCGCCAGCCAGCCTGATGGTCGAGCCGACGACCGAATCGAAAGTGCGGGCCGAGCTGTTGGCGCCGCCGCCCAGTGCGACGCCCAGGTGAGGGGGCTGCAAGCGTACGCGCTTCTGTGTTCGGGGGGTGTCCGGTGAGCGAGCGGGACTTCTTGCGTCAGATGGACGCAACCATTCATGGTGCGCTGGCAATCGCGGGCATGGTATCCACCGCCACGGTCAAGTCGGAGAAGTCCGGCGTCGTGACAGAGGGCGTACGGGCCTACGTCGACTGCGATGTGGAGACCATCGGGGATCTGCAGCAATTCGTTGCTGGACGGGTCGAAATCGCCTACCTGCGAGCCGATGTTGACCCGGAGCAGGGGGATCGCGTCGAGGTCGATGGCGAGGTCTTCGTGAACGTGAAGAAGCTCAGTGACGACGGCTCACGCAGCCGCTGGCTGGTGCGCCGTGGCTGAGCTGGCTGAACCCCTCTCCTGGCAGCTGGTCGAGTTCTTGCGTGATCGCGTGAAGCTGATCCGCACGTCGGCTGGATTCCGCACCGATATCGGAAGCGGGCTGATCGTGGTGGACGATGATGAGGTGCCCGAGGACCAGTCCGAGCCCGCCACCGTCATCTCGGTCCAGCAGCTCTCGCGGAGTGGAGGCGGTAGCGCCCAGGCCAGTTCCGACGCCGCTATCACCATCGAGTTCGAAGTTCCTCGCGGGAGCGGTCGGGAGAACCCACGGTTGCTGGTTCACCGTGCCAGGCACGACCTGATCCGCGCCCTGACGCTGAACGCCAAGATGCTGCCGATAGGCGTCACCGCCTTCGAACTGCTGACAACCCAGATGGCAACTCTGGAAGACGACGCAGGGCACTCCGCCGTAGTCGCTCAGATCACCGCGCGGGCTGGTCTGACCGAGACCTTCGAGCCCGTCCCCAACCCGAACCCGTAGGAGCAACACCATGGCACAGCCCAAAGTCCGCAAGTTCGCAGGCGATCTGCGTTTCTGGGAGCACGGCGCGAACGGCGCCCGCATTCCCGTTATCCCCGAGCCGGCCGACAAGTTCGGCAACCAGCCGCTGGAACAGTCGTCGCTGACGTTCAGCTATGAAGCCGGCGACTCGGTGGAGATCAAGAGCAAGCGCCGCGATGCGCGCTATCAGCAGATCATTCACAAAGACTCCAATCCTGGTGTCACCAGCGTGTCCATCACCGCGCTGGAAGTGCCGACCGCCATCCTGGCCCGCATGCTGTACGGCACCTTGGTGGCTACCCAGGTCGCCGCTGGTACCGCCACCGACGTGTCCGTGACCGTGGGTAGCGTGGACACCCCGGTCAAGCTGCCGCACAACTTCCTGCTGGCCGACACCGCGCCGGTCTTCAAGAAGGGTACCGTCGACTTGGTGGAGGGCACCGACTACACCCTCGATCCGGTGCACGGCCTTCTGATTCCGAAGGCCGGCGGCGCTCTGCAGGCCGGCAATACCGTGGTGGCCAGCTACACCTACGACGCCTACTTGGAAACCGCCATCAGCGGCGGCACCACGCCCAGCAAGTCCTTCCAGATCCTGGGCGACATGCAGGACCGCATCAGTGGCGATGAAGGCCTGCTCACGATCCCGAATGTCGACCTGACCGTGGATGGCGACGTGGACTGGTTCAGCGATGAGCCGATCCAGGTGACCCTGACCGGCCCGGTGATCTTCCAGTCCGGCGAGACCGATCTCTACACCTTCAAGATCGCGGCGCAGTCGGCGGATTGAGCGGGGCGGTGACCTCGGCAAGGGGAGGGCGCCTGTGTGGCGCCCTCCCGGCATGAATCAGGAAGGGCTTCGTGGCATCCAATCGCGCCAACAACCTGCTCAAGTACTACGTCAGCGGCCGTCGCGCGAAGGGCTTCCACGGCCTGACCGACCTGGCTGGCGCGGTGCTGAATCGCTATGACCTGTCGGTGCAGCGGGCGTTCATTGGGCTGCAGCGGCGCGCTGGGCCGGCCACCACGCAGGAAGTCCGGGCTTCGTACAACATCCGCGCCTCGGCGCTACGCGGGAAGTACCGCGTGGAGACCGGCGAACGCGGCTACAGCAGCGGCAAGCGCGGCAGGGACGATTTCCTTTCCATCTGGGCGAGCACGCGCCAGATCTCGCTGATCGAGTTCGGCGGCCGCTGGGCGGGCCGGAAGTCAAAGGGCGCGACGGCCAGCATCGGCCTGGGCGAGTCTAAGACCTACGAGGGTGCCTTCATCGCCACGATCAAGGGGCGCAAGGCCATTCGGGTGCGCAGTTGGGACCGTGCGCAGCAGAAACGTCACGGCCGCGGCCCGGTGCGCATCCTGCGCGGTCCCAGCCCGTTCGAGATGCTCTCCGGCGCCGATGGCAACAGCCGCGCTCTCACCGCACGTCGTCGGCTGATGGATCGCCTGCATACCACCTACGTGACTGAACTGCGCCGCCAGTGGCGCATCAATGGAAGTTCCAATGGCTGATCGGCTTGAAGAAGCAATTCGCGTTGTCATCGAGACGCAGGGTCGCGAGGGCGTGGACGAACTGCGCGCGGCGTTCGGAGACCTGGGCGATGTATCAGTCGAGACCGCCAGCAAGGCATCCAAGCTGCTGGACTCGCTGACCGGGCTGAATGAGGCCGCATCCAAGGCGGACGCCTACGACGGCATGCTGACCGACCTTGCCGAGCTGGAAAAGCAGTTCGGAGCCAACCAGCAGGCTGCGCTGTCCCTCAGCCTCAGCATCGGCGAGATGGAGAAGCCGTCGCGCGAGGTGCTGGCTGCCCAGCGCGAGCTGCGCAAGAGGGGGAGCGCCTGCAGAAGGCGCTTACCGAGCAGTGGGACGCGGTTGCCAAGGCAGATACCGAACTGTCCTCGCTCGGCGTCAACACGGCCAACCTGGCCGACCACCAGCAGCGGCTGCGTATCGAGGCCACCCGCAGTGCGGCCGCGCTGACCGAGCAGGCCCGTGCCGCCGCCGCCGAGGCCGAGGCCGGCCGCCGCCGCAAGCAGCAGATCGAGGAAGGCGAGGCCGCCTTCCGCAAGCAGGCCACCACCAGCAAGGCCGCCGCGAAGTCGCTGGCCGAGTACCGCGAGCGCGCTGCTGATGCTGCCGCCGGCAGCGGCGATCTTGCCTCGGCCACCGAGAGCACTGTCAGCTGGTTCGGCAGACTCAAGGCAGTCGCCGCTGGTGCGATCGCGTTCGTCGGCCTGAACCGAGTGGTTGACGGCATCAAGGCCATCGTGAAGGAGGGCAGCGACGCTGAGCAGGAACTGGCTCAGCTGGAAGCGGCCTTGCACGCCACGGGTCGCACCAGCGAGTTCACTGCGCAGAGCTTGGCCGCCATGCGCCAGCAGCTGCAGAGTGGGCTTTTCGATGATGGGCAGATCAGCGCCGCCCAGGTCCGCCTGCTGTCGTACACCAACATCGTGGGCGAGCAGTTCCCGGCGGCGATGCAGATCACCATCGACCAGGCCCAGCGGCTGGGCATGTCGCTGGAGCAGTCTGCCGAGGTCGTAGGCAAGGCGCTGCAGACGCCGTCGAAGGCAATGGAGAGCCTGAGCAAGCAGGGCTTTACGCTGGATGACAGCCAGAAGTCGCTGATCAAGAGCCTGGAAGCTACCGGGCAGGTGGCAAAGGCGCAGGCCATCATCCTCGATCTGCTGGCCGAATCCTATGGTGGCGCAGCCGCCGCTGCAAAGGTTGGCACCATCGCCGGCCTGTGGAAGACGGCCACCGATCGCTTCAAGGATTGGAAACAGGAGGTCGCAGACCAGGGCGTGCTGACCTACTTCAAGGAGCAGCTCACCACCCTGCTGACCACGCTGGATCGGCTGGCCGCCGATGGCAGCCTATCGCGCTGGGCCAAGCAGACCGCCCAGGCCATCATCACCATGGCCGAGGCGGTGAAGGGCACGACGCAGTGGGTTGTGGACCATGCCCGCGTGATCGGCCTGATGGCCGCCGCATATGCGCAGTTCAAGATCGTGGGGGCCCTGCTCCAGCTGAACGCATGGCGCGCAGCCCTGATCGCGACCACGAACGCGCAGATCGCCAACAATGCAGCGGTCGCAAGCGGCAGCCGGGGTATCGGTCGGTTCGGTGCGTTGCTGCGCGGTTTGCCGAAGGCAGTCCCCATCACGGTGGCCGTGCTGGGATTGGAAGCGGCGATGGGCGGTCTGGATGTCCTCAAGACCGTGGCGCAGGACATCTGGAAGCAGCACGACCCGGCGCTGAAGCGTGCCGGTCAAGCGCAGCGGGCCTACATCAGCCAGGTACGCGATTCGGCGCTGCAGCTGCGTGAACAGGCAGTGTCCTTCGCTGCGTACCGTGACGTAGTTATCAAGTCGGCCGAGGAAGTCGCCAAGCTGGGCGAGGCCGAGCGGCAGGCATACGAGAAGCGTCTGTTCGGCTTGGAGCAGTACCTCACAGCGCAGGAAGGCTTCCTGCTGATGCAGCAGAAGGCCGGTGTCGCGACGGCGGAGCAGCTGCAGGAGCTGGGTCAGGTCTCCGCACGTCTCTTGGAGGTATCCACCGGCTTCGCTGCGATGGCCAAGGGTGCGAAGACGGCTGCCGATTCGCTGAAAAATGGCATCGGCGGTGCGGCGCAGCTGGTGGTCCAGCAGTTGGAGGGAATCGAGGGAAATGCCAAGCTCGCAAAGGAATCAATCGGCAAGGTCTTTGAAGGGCTGAACTTTGTCGACACAGGAAGCTTGGAGGCCGTAGGAGCTGCGCTCGGCTATGTGGCTACCCAAGGCGGGGCTGCAGAACGGAACGTGCGAGACGGTCTGCTGGAAGCGCTGAACAAGCTCTCCGGAGAGGAGTTAGCCCGCTTCCAGGCATCGGCGCAATCTGCGTTCGAGGCGCTGCCGCAGGGCGCTGTTAATGCATCGGCCGTCCTTGAAACCACGCTGCTGTCGGCCATGCAGAAGCTCGGTGTTGAGGCTTCCAAGATGGGGTTTCGTTTCACTGCCGCCGGCAAGGATGCGATCGCTTCGTTCGGTGCCGTCACAGAGAGCGCGGTGGCTACGGGCGCCCAGATCGAGACCGCATTCAAGGCAGCGCTTGGCAAGGTCGCGACGCTGGACGAAGCGCGCACGCTGGGCGCGCTGCTGGAATCGGCAGGGCGGCAGGGTAAGGTCGGCTTCGATGCGGCCGCGCGGTCAGCCGCAGCGCTGAACGCTCGCATCCGCGAGATTCAGGTCGCCATCGATCCGCTGGCGGACGAATTTGCCAGGCTTGGCATCCAGTCCCAGGCATCGCTCAATGCGACGCGCGACGCTGCCAAGAGCGCCTTCGAAGCGATTCGTGACGGCGCGGCTCGCGGCAAGGCCTCTGTCGAAGACGTTCGTCGCGCTTTCCGGGCATATGCCGATGCAACCCGCGCTGCAGCTGCGGACAGTGACCAGTGGCGCCGGGACAACGTCGATAGCCAGCTCGCAGTGCAGGAATCGATCTACGACACCGAGCGCAGCATGCAGCGGCTGGGTGATGTGAGTGACGTGGCAATGCGCCAGCTGCAGGACGGTGCCAGCCGCAGCCGCGAGCGGCTGGAGGAGGTGCGCGAGAGCGCGGGTGGTGCGGCGGACCAGGTTGACCGGGTAGGGAGTAGCTCCGAACGAATGGGCAAGCAGATGGGGCAGGCCGGGGCCGCTGCGCAAGGAATGGCGTTCAGCATTGGCGAGGTCTCCGAATCTGCATTGCAGGCAATGCGCAAGCTCAGCGGACCCAACCCGCTTGTGCAGTTTGCCAATGCGCTGAACCGGGTCACTGAGCAGCGCAAGCAGCTGGCTGAGTACAAGGCAGAGCTTCAGGCGACCGCCGAGGCGGAGGACGAACTCTCCAAAGCAGCGAAGGAGCGGCTGGCAGGACAGTTCGACTACGTGGGCAAGGGCGAAATCGCAGAGGTGGCGCAGTTGGAGGCCCAGGTCGTGCGGCAGCGGCAGCAGCGAGACCAGGAGGCCGCTGCCGCGCTCGCCGAGCGCCGCAAGCAGGCTGAAGCTGAGGCAGAGGCGCAGGCGAAGGCGGACGCGGCTCGCATCGGCAGCAACGGCACCAACGAGCAGGTCATTGTCATTGACTGGAAGCTGCCTTCGAAGGAAGTGGTGGCCGGCGCCACCGCCGCCGAGGTGCAGCAAGCGCAGCGCCTCGCGGGCCTCGTCGCTCCGTTGGTCCTGCGGCAGGTTCAGCAAAGCAGGGCCGTTTCCGTTCGGGGGCGTAGCTGATGACCCGCATCGTTCTTGCTGGAATCGAACTGCCGGCTGACCTTCAGTGGACCGATGAGTTCACGGCCTGGAAGGTAGGGCAACAGGCGCGTACAAGCCTGACGGGTGCCTTGATCGTCCAAGAGTCTGCGCGGCAGGCCGGGCGGCCGATCACTCTCCAGACAACCCGGGACGGTACTGCCTACGTCGGCGTCGTCAGTCTTCCTGTTCTACGGGCGCTGCAGGCCAGTGAGAGCGAGGCTCGCCTGGCGCCGCTGGATCTGGTCATGCCGGCCCACAACAGCGGCGAGCGGTCATTCCAGGTCCGGTGGCGCCGCACGGATGGGCCGGCCATCGAAGTCGATCCCACCCGCTTTGCTGTCCCCGCGCTTGATGCGGACCTTTTCTCCATCACCCTTCGCCTCATGACGGTGTAATCCATGACGATTCTTGCTACCGATATCAAGCTGCGACAGTCGCAGCGCTTGACAGATAACCCTGACGGCGGTGGCCGCATGGTTCAGACCGAAATCATTGATGGGGCGATGAACAACCTCTTTCCGGATATCGGTGATGAGGAGCGGACCACTGGCCGAACCACCCTCCGCAAGATGTTTGTGCATGTGGATACACCTGCGCCTGACGTGCTGAAGGACGCGATCGCGGTGCTGATCGATCCTCCGGCAGACCCGCGCGTGACCGTCACGATGTTTGCCACGGGCTCTTACAGTGACGTGCGCCTCGACGCCAAGAACCGCGTCGAGAGCTACATCACGCGAGGCACAGAGTCCCGCTTTGTCCTACTGGGGAACCACTTCAGCGGCCAGATGACTATCCAGGTCTACGCGATGAAGGACGCGCCGAGCCCCGACATCAATGACAACTTCTCGCTGCTGACCCTCGCCAGCTCCGGGCACGATCCGGCAGAACAGTACGTGCGGGTCAAAGGTGTGCTGTCCCGTACGACACGGACTTTCACCGATGACCAAGGGGCATTTGAGCGGGATGTCCTGGTGATCGAGCTGGTGAACGCGTTGCTGCGCGATTTCTACGGCCAGGAGGTGGTGCGGTACTCGGCCACCAAGCCCGCGACCAGGATCTACGAGACCAACGTGGTGGAGGCCACGAGCTATCACAGCGTCAAACGCCTCACCGCCGCTGGGAAGCCTGGCGATCTGGCTGTGCAAGTCGATACCCCGTACGTGTCCATCGTTCCTACCTCCACGGCTGAAACCCCGGTCAGTGACGTTCTGGCCGGCATGGGCACCATCAGCCAGGTCCCGTCCGGCCCTGCCGGCAGCCTCGGCCAGAACTTCAGTGCCAGCTTTGCTGCTGGCGTGCCGGTCAGCCGATACCTCGGTACTGGGTTGGTGGTGGGCGCAGTAAGGGTTGTCGCAGGCAGCGTCGAACTCACCGACGACGGTACTGGCGGGCTCGCTTCCGCCGTGGCGACGCCCTGGAGCGGTACGGTCGACTATCAGGGTGGGGTCGTAGCCTTGACGCATGCGACTGGCGTCGGCAGTACCAGTATCAGCATCACCGCGTCCCCGGCTGGCTCCATCCCCATGCAGGGCTTCACCGACGAGATCGAGGTGACGCAGAACAACCAGGGCATGGTCTGGCTGTTCCAGCTGACCCCGTTGCCGGCCCCGGGAACGGTGGTGGTCGACTACCGCGCCCTGGGGCGCTGGATCAGGTTGACCGACAACGGCCGCGGCCGTCTGATAGGCAAGCCGGGCCAAGGCACCGGGACGATCAACTACCAGACCGGCTCCGTCGTGGTGACCGCTGGCGCGCTGCCGGATCTGAAGAGCAGCATCATCTCCAACTGGGGCACTCCCATCATCGCGGAGGCCCGGGTTGGTGATACCGCCATCCTGCCGCCGGCGCTCCGCTTTGTGCTGGGCGAGGGCTCGGCGGTACCGGGGACGGTGCAACTGACGCTGCGTGTCGGCGGCTCCAATGTGGCGGTCACAGATAACGGGAACGGCGGCTTGCTGATTGGCGGGCAGGTTCGTGGACAGATCAGCTACTCGACCGGTGAGATCTCGCTCCGGCCGCTGAGTCTGCCTGATGCGGATAGCCAGCTTTCGATCGCCTACGATTGGGGGCAGCCGCTCCATGCAGCACCTCAGCCTGTCCCTGATTCGGCCGGGATCGTGTCGTTTACCCTGCCGCAGGGACCGGTGAGGCAGGGCACCGTGCTTCTCGACTGGCTTGTGAGTGTGCGGCGCGATCGCGATGACCTGTCGTCGGCCCCTCAGGCGATGCGGGTCATCGCCAAGGATGATGGCGCAGGCAACCTGGTGGGCGTTTCGGTTGGTGACACGGCCTTCAGCACGGTGCTGGGGTCGGTGAACTACAGCACGGGCGCGGTCTCGCTGCAGGCCGGAAAGTTCATGGTCCGGCAGGTTTCCTATCCGGTGTATGAGATCCGGTCAGGGCGCCTGAAGGTCGTTGGCTACGAGCGCCTGGACGTGCTCGCACAATTCTCCGCCGGCAGTATCGTGTCGGCCGGTTGGATGCTCGCCGGGGAAGCGGCTCAGTCCGCGCAGGAGGTCATGCCGCTGCCGGCGGTCCAACTGCAGCTCACCCCGACGATTAGCGACAGCATCGTTCCGGGCAGCGTTCGCTTCGCATTCCGGGGGCGCACCTACGTTGACCGTAGCGGCGGCTTGTATCACTCCATCGATCCCACGACCGGCTCGGGCATCTATGCAGGGACGATCGACTACGCGGCAGGTGTGGTGAACCTGGTGCAATGGCTGGCGGGCGGCGAGAACACGGTCCAGATCCAATCCCTCCTGACACGGATAGCCGATCCGGGTGTGGCGGTCAGCTTCTTCCGTGCGCCAGGTTCACCGCTTCGGCCAGGCATGTTCACGCTGCGCGCGACCCGCATCGACGGTGAGCTGCTTACGGCGACTGCGGACATTAACGGTGTGCTGTCAGCTGCCGAAGTTCGTGGCAAGGTCGATTGGGAAAGTGGTGTCGTCAAGGTTCAGTTCGGCCAGCTGGTGCCCGTGGCCGGGAATGAGGGCAAGCCCTGGTTTGATCCCGACCAGGTTGAGGGGGATCAGGTCTGGAGGCCGACGCTCGTGCTGCCGGGCACGATCTACATGGGCGCGGTCGTGTATCGATCGATTCCGCTTTCGGAGGTAGTGATCGGCTTGTCGTCGGTGCGTCTGCCCAGCGACGGCCGTGCGCCAGCGTTCAAGCCGGGGCAAACCGTGCTGATCCACCACACGGCCAAGCACGTGGTGCCGTCGCCGCAAGCGGGACAGGTGGTCACCTTTGGTCGCGGCAGGATCGCAGGTATTGAAGTGCGTGACGCCGAGGGGCGTCCGGTCGACGCCGCATGGTTCACGGCGGATCTGGACGTTGGCAATCTGCGCTTCAGTGACCCGCTGAACCTGGCCGCGTACACGCTGCCACTGACGATCAGCGAGCGCGTCGAGGACCGGCGTTTGGTGGTTCAGCCTCAGATCACCGGTGAGATCGAGATCAACACCTCTCTGACGCACGACTATCCGGTGGGAGAGTCGATGATCAGCACCGCGCTGCGGTTGGGCGAAGCCAATGGATCGCTGGACCTGCAGGCGCGTGTGGTGAGTCTGTTCGACCAGGCCGCATGGACCAACGTGTGGGCCGATTCCCCGAGCGGCAGTGTCGCGCCCGGCACCTACAACGACACGGACTATCCGCTCGCGGTGACGAACAAGGACGCGATCACTGAGCGTTGGGCAGTGCGGTTCACCAGTGCAACCCAGTTTGAGGTGATCGGCGAGACGGTCGGCACCATCTCTGCCGGAAACACGACCACGGATCTTGCGCCCGTCAATCCTCGTACCGGGCAACCGTACTTTGTGATGAAGAAGGACGGTTGGGGAACTGGCTGGTCTACGAACAACGTCGTTCGCTTTAACACCGTTGGTGGTTTGGCGCCCGTGTGGATGATGCGCACGACGCTGCCAGGCACGCCGGAGGGCGCGACCGACTCCACCCGCTTTCAGGTCATTGGCAATATTCCAGGCGAGTAACCCTCTATGAGTCTTGTACCAACCGTTTACGAAAGCACCGATCCGGGCGCGCCGCAGCTGACAGGCCAGCCTGGGAGCCTTACCGCTTTGCTTGACGCGGTACTTGTCGATGGGTACGGGGTGGGAGCCGCACGCAAGGCCGGGGCTGGCTGGACCCGCGAGTTCAGCGGTACGAACGTCAGGGCTTATCGCGGCAACATTGGATCTGGCAGCGGATACTACTTGCAGATAGATGATTCCGCTTCAGTCGGCAACGCTCGACATGCCTGGGCACGTGGGTTTGAGGCGATGAGCGCTATAGGAGTGGGCGAGAACGCAGTGCCCACTTCCACCCAGCGAGCTAGGGGTGCGCTTCTCCCGAAATCAACCTCAGTGGATTCCACCTCCCGTCGCTGGCGGGTCGTCGCTAACGAGCGATTCCTTTACCTGTTCGTCGACACTTCTACGAGAGGGTTTTTGTATCCATGGTTCGCTGGTGACATCATCAGCTATAAGCCTGGCGACGCGCATGGCTTCGTAGTGTCTGCTAACAACGCGCAAAGTTGGACTGGAAGTTTTGATTGGTCGACGAGGCTGTTCACGAACTCTGTGTATACGGCGGAACCTGAAAATATTTCCTGCAGTATGTACATAGCGCGGAATCACATTGGGGTGGTTGGAGCTAAATCCTGCGATCACTTCGGTGTCATCAATGGCAACTGCTTTGGCGGAACAGGTAGTGGGGGGTTCCCTAGCGGAATTAATCAAGGTCTCCTCTACGAGCCGGCGCGGTTTGTCAATGGCGCCTTCTTCCCTCGTGGCGAGCTTCCAGGGCTGCTTGCGCCAATGCAGATTCTGACTGGTGCCTCGCAGTTTGCGGATGGTGCCGTCCTAGAAGGGGTTGAGGAGGGTGGCGGGGATAAGCTAATGGCAATCCGCTTCTCTCGCGCATTAGATTCAGATCCAAGCCCGTCATTCACTGGCGTCGTGCTAGTCCGGATCAACTCGGAGTGGAGCCAATGAACTCGCGGCGATTTAGCTTCGGTGTTTCGAGACCGATCGATTATTGCGGTCGCGGTTATCTGGGGGGATTTCCGCCTGTAGAAGACGGCCCGGACGGGCGCCTCCGCAAGCTCAACCAACCTTTCCGGGGGCGGGTTCTGGTGCTCGAGCGGAGCACCTTAATCTGTTGTGCTTCGGTCTTGAGTAATGGGGATGGTGAGTGGATTGTTCGGGGGTTGTCCCCGAACTACCGCTACATGGTGATCGGGACTGATGCGGCTGGTACGGTGAACTCTGCAATTCAGGACTGGGTCCAGCCGTACGTGGAAGCCTAATGAACGGTGCATCCGCATTGCGCCTACGGTTGAATTTGGGCCCCCTTGTCGGAGCGGACGCGCGACGGTCTGACCTCAATCTTGGTGTGTATTGGGACGACGATGCGCCTGAGCCGGTTATCCGGGGTGTTCGCCAAGTTGCATCGATCGCTTGGGCTGCAGCGAGCAGGCTCGGTCGGTTGTCGTCGTCGATGCAGTGGCGGGGGGCGGATGCTGCTTCCCTGGTAGTTCACCACCGGTGGGGTGAGTCACCTCGAGCGCACCGGCAATGTGCCGTCAGTTGGGGATTGAGTGGCTTGATTCGGGGCGAGGCCGGCTTCCGTTGGCGAACCGGTATGGGATTGATGGATAGCAAGTGGCGAACCGGTTGGGGCGCGCTTGCTCTGGCAGGCTGCCAGGCTCATCTTTCATGGAACTCAGCAATGCTTGTTCTGAGCCGTTCGTCCGCGATGCCGATGCGCTGGCTCAGGGCTGGAGCGCCCTCTTACGGTATGCGTTGGCGGCGTCGAGCACCTTCGACCGAGTCCGGCGGCTCGATGGTTTGGGCGAGTTCCGGTGTCGGTCGAGCCGCTGGGTGGCTGCCCTGGGGAGCTGCTCGGCGCGTTCCATGGGGCGTTCGACCAGGGCCCGGCCCAGGGCCTGATCCTGATCCAGACCCGACGTTCCCACCCGGCAACCGTGTCGGCCTCAATCTCGGTTGCGCCGTGACCGGCGTGCCCGGACTGGCTCCCCTGAATCTAGGTATCTCGGCGTGCTATGTGGTGCGCCCCCAACGTAGGACCTACGTCGTGATCAATGAGGTTTCATTTGTGCGGCTTCCTGATCGGGTGCCGATCGAGTTGGCCCGCGTCTCTCTCAGTGCCGGCCGCTCGGCTTGGGGCTGGACCTTTGACATCGAGCTGGCCGATGCCGATCAGCTGGGACTGCTCAAGCCCACAGCCTCGGGCCCGCGACAGTTCGAGTTGGTGCTGAACGGCTACGTCTGGACGGGCATCATCGAGAGCTTCCAGAAACAGCGCGAGTTCGCTGGGGGCGGTGTGCGTTTGAGTGGGCGATCAAGGACAGCGCTACTGGCACCGCCTTACGCCCCGGCTCGCGTCAAGGCCACGACGGAAGAGCGCAGCATGGCCCAGCTTGTTGCCGAGGAGCTGGCCGACTCGGGCTTTGCCAGTAGGTACGACACGGTTGATTGGTTGGTTCCGCCCGGCGCATGGTTCTATGACGCGAACACGCCGCTGGATGCCATCAGTGCGCTCGCCGGTGCGAGTGGCGGGGTGGTGCAGTCCCATCCCTCGGACCTGGCGCTGGTTGTCCGCGCCAGCTACCCGGCCAGTCCGTGGCTCTGGCGGGAGACAACGCCGGATCACGTGTTGCAGGAAGACATTGTGTTAACCGAAAGCCTGCAGATGCGCAGCGCGCCGCTGTATGACGCGGTGGTGGTCACGGGAGAGCTGGCCGGGAAGGGGGTCACCTGCAGGGTGCGCAAGACCGGGGAAGCGGGCCAGCTCTTCGCGCAACAGGTAAGTAGCCCCTTGATCAGCGTTGCCGCCGCCGCTGCCGAGCGCGGACGCAACATCCTGTGCGATCGCGGTGAACAGGCTGCAGTGGATCTGACCGTGCCTCTTTTCCCGAAGCCGCTGAAGGCAGGGGAGATTGGGGTGATTCTGCCGCTCGACCTGGTGCAGGTGCTGAGTTCTGAAGGAACCTGGCACGGCCAATGCGAGTCGATCCGAATTGAGGTCGTCGTGGATCAACAGGCTGTCGTGATCGAGCAGACAGCAACTCTGGAGAGGCATTTCACTGATGCGGACTGATCTGTGGGATCAATTCGGCGAACTCGTCAGCGGCCGGCCGCGATTACTGGCAACGGTCACTGCACACAATGCAGACGGCACCAGCAGCCTGACAACCTATGACGGCGCGCAGATGCGTGCCTTCGGTCAGCTGCAGCAACCCATTCCGTACAACGTTTGGGTCAGTGGTGGCCGACTGCTGGAAGCCGCGCCCAATCTTCCGTTGGTAGAAGTAGTCGTCTGACGAAACAGGGCGCTGCCCAGATGCCGGCAAGCATCCAGACAGCGCCGCAACACAGGTGATCTCAGCATCTGGCATTGGCCGTGGCCCTGCCGCCCTCGCGAGAGCGGCGGGATTGTCGGCTGCTGGCGGTTGGGCGTTGCCTCCGTTCCCACCGGAAGTTAGTAATTTTGCTAAAATGGCGCAACTCCCTTGATGGGGTGTTGTGGCGACAAAAAAAAGATGTTAAATTCCGCTCAACGACAAGAGGATATTGACTTGAGCGCCAGCGGAACCGAAAACATTGCCGAATTGTTGTCGTCCCAGCTTGATCGCGGATTGCTTCTTGACTTGCAGCGTTTGGTCTTGCGAGCTTTGGAGCGGGCTCAGGAGGCAAGTGCGGATTTTGCAATCGGTCATCGGCCAACCGCCGAGGGCTTTCTGAGGCACTTGATTCTGAACGAGGCGATGGAGAGGGGGCTGGCTGAGGCGGACGTTCCGCGAACCCCTTTGAAGGGCAACTCAATCATGGTTGGCCAGGTCGGAATCGTGACGCTCGGTCGTGTCCATATGGGCAGCGGGAAGTGGAACAACGCCAGACGCAGTAAAGGAAAAGTTAAACTTTGCCGTAACAATGACGTCGTGCGACGGCTGGTTGAACCGGATCTGTTTTCCGATGTCCGGGTTGATGACGTTCACCAGGTCGCGGTCTTCTTGGTGACCGAGACTGGCCGGGGCGAGGCTAGTGCGCGGATCTATCTGGCTGTCCCGGATGAGACTATGGATTTGAGGAATTGCGTCTTTAAAGAAGAGGTCTCGTTGTTCCTGCAGAGATACGCCAAGCCCACTGATGTTGTGGATAAGGTTGGTCCGAAGCTAAAAAGTGGGATCAAAAAGAAGCGCGATGGCGATGAAGATGAGCCAATGAGATGACACGTTCTATCCAGAATTTTGTACCTGAGCGGCTGACGCAAGCGTTGGCCGCTCGCGGTTTTTCCGCTACGGAATTGGCGGCGCGAGTTGGTGTCACGAGCACCACAATTAGCCGATGGCGAAATGCTGTCCAGATTCCGTCTGCGGCCATGTTGGAGGCAATCGCATCGGAGTTGCGGGTGACTGCGGAGTGGTTGACTCGCCCAGTTCGCGAGTCTACTTCCCGGCCCTGCTATCGCGGCAGCATTGCTCAGTTGAAGCAGGATCGTGCGCTCCTTGGAACTCGCATGTCGTGGTTGGAGGAGTTGTCCTCGCAGTTGGAGGAGTATGTCGATTACCCCGAGGTCTGCATTCCGCAGATGGGGCCGCTGCGGCTGTCTGATATCACCAATGCTGTGGTCGAAGAGGCAGCTGAGCGTTGCCGCCGTGCGTGGGGCATGGGGGAGGGGCCTGCCGGGGATATCCTCTTACTCTTGGAAAATGCTGGGGTGGTGGTGGCCCGAGAAGAGACCGGAGTTGCGCGCATCGAGGGCTTGTCAGCTTGGAGTGCTAGCGGGCGACCCTTGGTGCTTCTTTGTGCTGACAAGGGCAATGCGTTCCGTAGTCGATTCGACGCTGCGCATGAACTCGGGCATCTGGTACTCCATAAGGGTATAGATGCTCCTGGGGATGCTGCGACTCACAAGTTGATGGAGAGTCATGCGCATCGTTTTGCTGGAGCGTTTCTTCTTCCTGCAAAGGGGTTTGCCGCTGAGGTCAATACTCCAGTGACGCTCAATGGGCTGCTTTTTCTCAAACAGCGATGGGGGGTTTCTGTCGGTGCGATGATCATGAGGCTGCGCAACTTGGGCATCATCGGTGAAGAGGATTACCTGCGGCTGATCAAACATCGTTCGGCAAAATGGGGCCAGCGCAGTGAACCTGGTGATGGTGATCGGGAGCCAGAGCAACCGCGCCTTTTGCGCCGAACAATGGAACTGTTGGCGAACGAGGGTGTTGTCGTGCCTGGGGCACTACCAGATCTTGTAGGCCTTTCCAGTCGAGATGTTGAGGGCCTGATGGGGCTGCCATTTGGCCATCTTTCAGGGCGAAAAGCCGACATCGTAGAGCTGTCACTGAAACCGCGCGACCGTGTTGAGCGCGAAGTGCCTAACGATAATGGGACATCCGCTGCGATCCTTCCATTTAACCGAAGAGATGGTTGACAAATCGCGGTCGGGCTTAGAGAAGATGGTCGGAACTGGCATGCGGATCGTCCTGGCCCGCATGCCATCGTCCGTAAAACGCAAGATTACGCAGTTGGGGTGCAATGGCTACGGTTGCGCCTCTCCGTAGAATGCAACCATCTAAGTGCATGATTTTACTTGAAAAATAACGAGACTTTTAATCTTTTGGTCGAAGGTTCGAATCCTTCACGGCCCACCATTGCATTCAATGACCCAGGTCATTCAGAAAGGCACCGCAATGCGGTGCCTTTTTTGTGGCGCTCGTCCAAGGCAACTACTTTGTCCGCGCATTCTTCGCTTTAGCCGCCGCCGCGTCGGCAGCCTCCTGTGCGGCCGTTGCTGCCGCATTCGCGGAACGAACCGCCTCCACTTGAGCCGCCTCAAAGTCGGCTCTGCGCTGGGCGCTGATTCGGCGTTCCAGTTCTGCCGATGCGACGTAGCTTTCCGGATGCTTCGAGGCGCAGGCCTGCTGCAGTAGCGGGATCGCGCGGTCGGACAATCCCGGTTGAAGGTGGGCGAGCAGGCAGTCCGCATACGCTGCGGATGCTGCGGGAATGCTGCTGGCCTGCGGTGAGCCGGCAGCAAGGGTGATGGCGATCAATACACTCAACATGGGAACCTCCTTGTGAATATGAGCCTGGCGGTGACCAGTCCGTGAGCCAAGGTGCGCGTTGCATGACCATCACCGACTCCATGGTGCTCCAATTCCAGTAGATCGGCAAAGTGCCGCGAACGACAATGTCTCCGGCGGTCTATGCTCAGCGCTTTCCTGGAATGGACCACCCCATGCGTCTGATCGTGCTGTCGCTGTTGTTGTCCGCCATCTCCGCCGCACCCTTGATGGCCGCCGAGCCGGCGCCGTCCGCACAGGCCGCCGCCGCAACCCCGCTGGTCATCGGCGAGACCTTCACCATTGAATCGAAGGCGCTGGGCGAAACCCGCCGCATCAATGTCTACCGCCCGCAACCCTGGGGTCTGGACCCGAAGGCACCATTGCCGGTGCTGTACATGGCCGATGGCGGCATCGGCGAGGACTTCCTGCATGTGGCAGGGCTGGTGCAGGTGCTGAGCGGCAACGGCAGCATGCGTCCGTTCCTGCTGGTAGGTATCGAGAACACCGAACGCCGCCGCGACATGACGGGCCCCAGCAGCGACCCGCAGGACCAGAAGATCGCGCCCCGCATCGGCGGTTCAGCGGCCTACCGCAGCTTCCTGCGCGATGAACTGATGCCGCAGGTGCGCCAACGCTACCCGACCACCGACGAGCGCGCGCTGATCGGTGAATCGCTGGCCGGCTTGTTCGTGGTCGAGACGTTGCTGCAGGAGCCGACACTGTTCAACAGCTACATCGCGCTGGACCCCAGCCTGTGGTGGAATCGGGGCACGATGTTGGCCGCTGCGGCCAAGCAGTTGCCGGCGGTGACGCGTGCGCAGCCGCGCGTATTCCTGGCCAGCAGTGGGCAGCCGGAGCTGGCTGCGTCCGCCGCGCAGTTGGCCACGCTGCTGCAGCAGGCGTCGCCGTCGCCGCTGGTGAAGTACCTGCCGCTGCCGGAGGAAACCCACGCTACGATCTATCACCCAGCCGCCTTGCAGGCGCTGCGCACGCTGTTCCCGGCACCGCCGCCGGCCTCGCCCTGATCCGGCGTGGCACTGCACCGCACGACGTGTGAGGATGCGGTAGCGGCGCCACCTGGGGGCGCCGCCCGCAACGGGAGAGCGTGGATGCAGCGTGTGCGTGGATGGAGTGTGGCGGCCTGCCTGGCCGTGGGTGGCTGTGCGATGTCGGTGGCACCACCGGCAACGCAGAGTGACGCGAAGGAAAGCGCGGCAACGGCGGTGCCGGGCGTGGTGCTGCCGGATACCGAAGCGCTGCGCGTACATGACCCGGTGGGCCGCGACTATCCGATCTGGGTGGCGCTGCCGGCCGACTATGCGGCGCATCCGGAAAAGCACTATCCGGTGCTGTACGTGACCGATGCGCTGTACAGCTTCCCGCTGGTGCGCAGCGTGCGCAATCTGGTGGGGCAGCAGGGCGTCAACATCGAGAATTTCATCCTGGTCGGTTTGCCGCCGCAGGAAGGCCTGACTTCAAAGCAGAGCCGCTCGCGCGACTACACGCCCAGCAATCCGGCGCGCACGGTCGATGGCTATTACAGTGATGACGTCACCTACGGCGGTGCCGCGCACTACCGTGATTTCCTGGCGACACAGGTGCTGCCGATGGTCGATGCGCGTTATCGCACCGATCCCGCCCGGCGCGTGTTCGCCGGTCATTCCTATGGCGCGCTGTTCGGTACCTATGTGCTGACCACACAACCGGACATGTTCAGCACCTACATCCTGTCCAGTCCTTCGTTGTGGTTCGACCAGCTTCTGCTGCCGCGCATGCAGGATGCCGCCGTCATCCCTGCGCAGCCTACGCGCGTGCTGCTGTCGGTGGGCAGTTACGAGACGGACAAGCCAGGGCCGCGTTATTCCACCGGCAATGACATGCTGAAGCAGACCGCGGACTTCACTGCCCAGCTGAAGCGCACGGGGCGCAAGTTGAAGGTGGACAACGTGGTGATTGACGGCGAGGACCATCTTACGGTCTACCCGCGGGTGATCACTCGCGCACTGCTGGAGGTGATGCCGGGTGAAGGGCCGTACACTGGCGGTTGATGGGGGCTGCATCCACGCATGGCGTGGATCTACCGGTGGTGTTGACGCGGATCCATGCCGAAGAGAAACGGAATCAGTAGATCCACGCCAGGCGTGGATGATTGCCTCAGGCCGCGCTGGCTTGCGGCGGCGGTATCAAGGTGGCATCTGCTGCATGGCGGAAACACAGGCGGATGGCATCGAGCAGTTCGCTCATGCTGTACGGCTTGGGCAGGAAGTGGATGCCGGCGCGCAGCTGCGGCAGCACGCGGTGCTGGTCCATGCCGGAGGTGACCAGGATCGGCAGCTGCGGCAGGTGCTCGCGCACGCGGTTGGCGGTTTCGATGCCGCTGATGCCGCCCAGGCAGACGTCGGTGAACAGCAGGTCGAACGGTTCACCGGCGTTGAGCAGGCCCAGCGCGGCCTCGGCGCTGCTGACAGCGGTGACCTGGCAGGCCTGGCTTTCCAGGGCGAGGCGACTGAGTTCCTGGGTTTCCTCGGCGTCCTCGATCAGCAGGACGCGCGGTTCCACAAAGCGCTTGGACAGCAACATGACGCGGCAACTCCGGACAACAGGGGGAGCGAAAGGCGCGCAAGTATGCGCAAGCCGGTAGTGAGCCCGGCGTGCACGGCAAGCTAAGTGGGCGTTACAGCCGCCCGCGCCGCTGGCGGCGCACGTGCCAGGCCAGCACCAGCACCGCCAGCAGGGCCGTGCCGATGCGCAGGCTGGTGGCCGGCCAGCCGAGCGCGACGGCGTCATCAAGGCTGAACACATTCCAGGCCAGGTTCATCGAAACGTGCAGGACCAGGCCGCACCACAGGGTGTCACCGTCGAGGTGGTCGAGCCAGGCGAAGATGAAGCCGCCGAGGGCGATCACCGCGCCGACGAACAGCGCGATGCCGCCACCGTCGAACCCACCGAAGCCCAGCCAGTGCACCATGCCGAACAGCAGCGCCTGCGGCAGCGCGAGCAGCGGCCACGGACCACGCACGATCTTCACCAGCAGCACGAAGCCCAGGCCGCGGAACAGCACTTCCTCGGCCAGTGGGAACAGCACGGCCAGCATCGTGGCATCCAATGCGGTCAGCGCGGTGTTCGGGGTACCGAGCAGCGCCAGGCCCAGCCAGCAGGGCAGGCTGGCCAGCAACACCCACATTGGGCCGCCCCAACCATTCCCGCGCAGCCCGAGGCTGGCCAGCAGGCCCATGCCACGGGGCCGCAGCAGCGTGGCCAGCAGTAGTGCCACCAGCACCGCCAGCGCGTTGTCCAACAGGCTGCCGCCGTAGGGTATGGGCAGGGCGGGAATCGGTGTGCCGATGGCTGAGGCGATATCGCGCAGGTTCAGGCCCAGGCCGACGCCCAGCAGGACCAGCAACAGGCGCGCGGCGTTGGGCAGGCGGGACAACGCGGTCATGTACGCACTCCCTGCGGAACAGGGGCTCAGTGTGTGCGACTGCTGCCGCATCGGCGCGCGTCGGAAGTCCCTGTGCCATCGGTCATGCGTTGCCGCACAGTCATCACCGCACAGGTACAGTCGATGCAGGACCGACAGGAGCAATGCCGATGCTGTGCCCCGTGTGCAAGACCCAGACCCTGCAGATGGCCGAACGCCATGGCATCGAGATCGACTACTGCCCCGGCTGCCGGGGCGTGTGGCTGGATCGTGGTGAACTGGACAAGATCATCGAGCGTGCCGGTGCCGGTGCCGGTGCGGCCGTGCCGCCGCCCGCGCCTGTGCAGCAGCATCCGGCATCCTCTCCGCCGCCGGTGATGCACCGTGATACCCGCCACTTGGGCCAGCGCTACGAGGACAATCGGGGCCACGGATACAAGAAAAAGAAGAAGGACAGCTTCCTGTCGGAGCTGTTCGATTTCTGAGGCGCTGTAGAGTCGAGCTTGCTCGACTGGCTCTTGTTACCAATAGTCGAGCAAGCTCGACTCTACGGATCAGGTGCAGTCGAGCATGGCTCGACTCTATATGGAGCGCGTGATCACGGCCGCCGCAGGATGAACTCGCGGTCGTGGGTGTCGCCGACGATGAAGTCGTACTCGCCAACCTTGCTGCAGCCGTAACGCGCATAGAAGCGCTGTGCGCCGAAATTCTCTTCCCACACGCCCACCCACAGGGTGCGGCGCTGCGGCTGGTCCAGCCAGGCCATAAACGCGTCCATCATGCGTGCACCGTGGCCGTCGTTCTGGTGTGCGGCCAGGATGTAGAACCGCTTCAGTTCGATGTCGCCGTCGCGTGCATCCGTGTGCGGCAGGGTGTTGGCACCGGCGGCCAGATAGCCGACCACGGCGTCACCGTCCATCAACAGCCAGATGGCACTGCGTGGATCGGACAGTTCGATGCGCTGCGGCTCGCTGCTGTAGTGCGCCTGCAGGAAATCGTGCAGCTCCTGCGGCGGATAGGAATCGCCCCAGGTTTCGTTGTAGGTGGCAATCGCGATGGCCGACAACGCGTCGACGTCGGCAAGGGTGGCGCGGCGGATCTGCAACGACATGGCGGTGCCTGCATTGGAACGTGGCGCAGTGTAGCCGGCCCCGGCGGCTGCCGGGGCTGGCCATTGCTCACGAACTGCTGCTCAGAACCACATGCGTACGCCGGCCACCCAACGTGTGTCGCGTGCGTGGTCACCGGCGTAGTCGGCGGTGTCACCAAACGTGCGTTCGTGGCTGATGCCGATGTAGGGCGCGAAGCGGCGGCTGAACTCATAGCGCAGTCGCAGCCCGGCTTCGACCTTGTTCAGGCCACGGCCGATGCCGTACTCCTTTTCGTCCTTGGCCGCGACGGTGGCTTCCAGCAGCGGCTGCAGAATCAGGCGGTTGGTCAGCAGCACGTCGTACTCGACCTCGGCCTTGGCCAGCACCTGGCCGCCGGAGCCCATGTACAGCGTGGCCGAGCTCTCGAACTTGTACGGCGCCAGGCCCTGGATGCCGACGGCCGCCCATGTGCGCGAGTCGGCCGGGCGGAAGTCCTGGCGCACGCCGACCAGCACGTCCCACCACGGCGACACGCTGCGGCCATAAAGCGCTTCCAGCGACGACGATTCGGTGCGGCCACGGCTGCGTTCGCCATCGGTGCGCAGCCACAGGCGGTTGATGTTGCCGCCGATCCAACCGGTCGCCTCCCAGGCCTGGCCGTTGCTGCTCTTGCCATCCCAATGTTCCAGACGGTCGATCAGCAGCAGGCTGTTGATCTCTGGCGCATGCTCCATCGCACCGTGGGCGATGGGCGGGAAGGCAGCGGCGCGGTCGGCGTCGGTCGGCACCGGGATGGGTTCGCGCGGTTCGGTCGGTGCAGGCGATCCGTGGCCCATCGCGGCGTGATCCATCGTGGAATGGTCCATCGTGGAATGGTCCATCGTCGCCGGCTGCCTCGCGCCATGGTCCATCTTCGAGTGATCCATGGCTGAGTGGTCCATCGCGCCCGAATCCATCTTCGAATGATCCATCTTCGAATGATCGACCGGTTCGACCGGTGCCTTCACGGTCTTCGCGGGCGGATCCATCGCGGCCATGTCATGACCAGCGTGCGACTGCGCGAACACCTGCATTGCAGCGGCCAGGCCCAGGGCCAGCAGGCTGGGGGAAAGCAGTGAGCGGCTCATTCTTCGATCCTCACTTCGCGCATCATGCCCGCTTCCATGTGGTACAGCAGATGGCAGTGGTAGGCCCAGCGGCCGAGTGCATCGGCGCGCACGCGATAGCTGCGGCGGGTGCCCGGCGGCATGTCGATGGTGTGCTTGCGCAGCTGGAACTCGCCCTGTGCGTTTTCCAGGTCGCTCCACACGCCGTGCAGGTGGATCGGGTGCTGCATCATGGTGTCGTTGACCAGCACGATGCGCATGCGCTCGCCGTAGTTCAGCCGCAGTGGTTCGGCGCTGGCGAATGGGATGCCATCGAACGACCAGGAGAACTTCTCCATGTGTCCGGTCAGGTGCAGCTCGATCTCGCGGTTCGGCTCGCGGCCATCCGGGTCTTCGAACAGGCTGCGCATCGCACCGTAGGTCAGCACCTGGCGGCCGTTGTCGCGCAGGCCGATGCCGGGGTCGTCCAGCTTCGGTTCGGAGGCCGAGCTCTGCATGTCCACCAGCGGGTTGTTGCGTTCGCTGGCAGGGTGCTTCGGTGCCCTGCTGGCGGCATCGCCGCCGCCGTGCGCGCCGTGGCCCATGCTGGCGCCGCAGCCACCTTCCATGCTTTTCATCGCGGCCATGTCGTGACCGCCGTGGCCACCACTGCCCATGTCGTGACCCATGTCGCTCATCGTCAGCAACGGACGTGGGTCGCGCGCGGGAATCGGTGCCTGCAGGCCATGGCGAACCGCCAGTGTTCCGGCGGCGTAGCCGGTGCGGCCCATGTCCTGGCAGAAGATGGTGAAGGCGTCCTGGCCGCTCGGTTCGACGATCACATCGTAGGTTTCGGCCGGGGCGATGCGGAACTCATCGATGCTCACCGGGTGGATGTACTGGCCGTCGGCAGCGACCACGGTCATCTTCAGGCCAGGAATGCGTACGTCGAAGTAGGTCATCGACCCGCCATTGATGAAGCGCAGCAGCACCTTCTCGCCGCTGCGGAACAGGCCGGTCCAGTTGCCGGCCGGGGCGGTGCCGTTCATCAGGTAGGTATAGGTGTGCGCGTTGATATCGGAGATATCGGTGGGCGTCATCCGCATCCGGCCCCACATGCCACGGTCGGACAGCGCCGCCGACCAGCCGTCGCGTTTCGCGTCGCGCAGGAAGTCCGGCAGCGTGCGCTTGTAGTAGTTGTCGTGCTCGGCCAGCTTCTTCATGCGGCGGAACAGCGCGCCCGGGTCCATGTCGGTCCAGTCCGACAGCATGATCACGTGCTCGCGGTCGTGGTGGTACGGCGCCGGTTCGGCCGGGTCGATGATCAGCGCGCCGTACAGACCAGCCTGCTCCTGGAACATGGAGTGGCTGTGGTACCAGTAGGTGCCCGACTGCTTCAGCTCGAAGTGGTAGTGGTAGGTCTCGCCGGGGCCGATGCCGTTGAAGCTCAGGCCGGGCACGCCGTCCATGTTGGCGGGCAGCAGGATGCCGTGCCAGTGGATCGAGGTCGGGTGGCGTTCCAGCGTGTTGTGCACGAACAGGTCGACGGTCTGGCCTTCGCGCCAGCGCAGGATCGGTGCCGGCAGCGAGCCGTTGACGGTGATCGCCGGGCGGGTGCGGCCGGTGAAGTTGGCCAGCGATTCGCCGATGGCCAGTTCGATGCGGGTGTCGCTGAGCACGGCGGGGGCGCCGGCCAGCCGTGGGGCGGCCGTGGCGGCGGCGAGCGCGCGCTGCGGCACGCCGACTGCGGCGATGCCGGCAACCACGCCGCCGGCGGCCAGGCCCTGCACGAACAGGCGGCGCGACGGCATGGGCACAGCGCCCGGACCGGGGGGAATACGGGTATTCATGGTGGTGACTCCAGACACGTAAAGACGCCGGCAGGCGGCCGGCTGCGGTGCGCAGGGCGCACGGTGCGTGTGGAATCAGCCGATGGGAGGACGCGAAATCGGCGGCAGTGGCGGCGCCGGACGGCCAGTGGCCGGCATCGGCTGCGGGGCCAGCGACAGCGCCGGGCCGGCCATGACCGGCAACGGCAGCACTACCAGCAGCGGGTGCTGGGCACAGCTGCGCACGCAGTCCTTGATCTGGCAATGAGCGTCATGGGCGGGGGCCTTGGCCTGCGGAGCCTCGTCGGCCTGCATGCCGGCGTGGTGGTGGCAGTCGGCGGTGCCGCCATCAACGGCAGCGGCTGCGGCGTGGGCCATCCGGCCCATTTCCTCGTGACCGCTGGCCATGGCCGCGTTCAGCCCGTTGAGCAACAGGCTGAGCATGAGCACGACACGGAGCAGGGTCGAGGCCAGGGACATGACGCTAATCTAGCTGCAAGCGGGCGCGGATGCACTTCCGGCTGAATGGCCGGTTCAAGGTTGGAGCAGCACCAATGTAGAGCCGCTACCCTTCTTCGCGCACGATCTCGACCAGGCGCGGGCCATAGCGGCTCAGCTTGGTGCCGCCGATGCCGCCGACCCGGGCCAGTTCGTCCAGGCTCGTCGGGCGCTGTTCAGCGATGTTGCGCAGGGTGCTGTCGTGGAAGATCACGAAGGCCGGCACGTTCTGTTCGCGGGCCAGTTCGGCACGCAGGCCGCGCAGCGCGTTGAACAGCGCCAGATCCTGCGGCAGCACCGACAGGCCGGTGCGCTGCGCGCTGCGCTCGCGGCCGCTGGTACTGCTGGCCGGATCGCGGCGCATGCTGATCTGGCGGCGGCCGGTCAGCACGTCGCGGCTGGCGTCGGTCAGGCGCAGGCCACCGTGGCCCTCGCTGTCCACTTCCAGCAGGCTGGCGGCAACCAGCTGGCGGAACACGCTGCGCCAGGTGCGCGCGTCGAGGTCGCGGCCGATCGCGTAGGTGCTGAGCTTGTCGTGGCCCTGCTGCTTGACCTTCTCGTTCTCGCTGCCGCGCAGGACGTCGATCAGGTGGCCGACGCCGAAACGCTGGCCACTGCGGTAGACGCAGCTCAGCGCCTTCTGCGCCGGAATGGTCGCGTCCCACGAGGCCGGCGGCGTCAGGCAGTTGTCGCAGTTGCCGCAGGGCTGGGGATAGGTCTCGCCGAAACCGGCCAGCAGCACCTGGCGACGGCACTGCATCGACTCGCAGTAGCCCAGCAGGTGGTCCAGCTTGGACCGCTCCAGCTGCTTGCGCTCTTCGCCGGCTTCGGACTGCTCGATCATCTGCTTGAGCAGCACCACGTCGCCCAGGCCGTAGCACAGCCAGGCCTCGGCGGCCTCGCCATCACGGCCGGCGCGGCCGGTTTCCTGGTAGTAGCCTTCCATCGACTTGGGCAGGTCGGTATGCGCGACGAAGCGCACGTCCGGCTTGTCGATGCCCATGCCGAAGGCGATGGTGGCGCACATCACGATACCGTCCTCGCGCAGGAAGCGGCGCTGGTTGTTCGCGCGTACTTCCGGTGGCAGGCCGGCATGGTAGGGCAGGGCGTTGAAGCCCTGGCCGCAGAGGAATTCGGCGGTCTCTTCGACCTTGCGCCGCGACATGCAGTAGACGATGCCGGCCTCGCCACGGTGGCCGCGCAGGAAATCGGTCAGCTGCTTGCGGGCGTTGTCCTTCTGCACCACGGTGTAGCGGATGTTGGGGCGGTCGAAGGAGCTGACGAAGTGGCGTGCTTCCTGCAGATCGAGGCGCTCGGCGATCTCGCGCTGGGTCGGCGGATCGGCGGTGGCGGTCAGCGCGATCCGCGGGATCTGTGGCCAACGCTCGTGCAGCACGGTCAGCTGGCGGTACTCGGGGCGGAAATCATGGCCCCACTGCGACACGCAGTGTGCTTCGTCGATGGCGAACAGGGCGATCTGGCTGCGCGACAGCATCGACAGGAAGCGGCCGGTCAGCAGGCGCTCGGGGGCGACATAGAGCATGTCCAGCTCGCCAGCGAGCAGTTCGCGCTCGACGCGGCCGGCGGTCTCGGCGTCCAGGGTCGAGTTCAGGTACTCGGCACGCACGCCGAGCTGACGCAGGGCTTCGACCTGGTCCTGCATCAGCGCGATCAGCGGCGAGATGACGATGCCACAACCGTCACGCAGCAGGGCCGGCACCTGGTAGCAGAGCGACTTGCCGCCGCCGGTGGGCATCAGCACCAGGGCATCATGACCGGCAGCCACATGCTCCACGATGTCCTGCTGGGGACCACGGAAATCGTCGTAACCAAAGACGCGTTGAAGCAGGTCGTGCGCGGGACGGGAAGCCATCCGGCTAGTTTACCCCGGCGGGGGTGTCTCGGCAGGGCTGCGCCCTGCACCTGCTACAAGCCAGAGCAACCTCAAAGGCAACAGCCGTCTCTGGGGTGATCCGTGGGTTGGCGGGGCGGTGTCGGATTGCGGGGACGCCGCAAGTACGTCCGTGTAGGCTTGGCAGCCGCATCCATGCGGCTGACACCCCGCAATCCGACACCGCCTCGCCCTCGACAGGTTCACGCGGCTGTTGGTAGGTGTCGACCTTGGTCGACACATCTGTCAGATATCGAATGAATTCATCCGCGTCGACCAAGGTCGACACCTACCAGAGCGGACCCACCCCGCCTACCCACAGGAAACCAGCTTTTGACGTTGATGTTGACGTTGATTCGGCGGGTGCAGGGCTGCAAGCCCTGCCGACCCCCCTCAATCCTTACTGGAGCAGCGAGCGCAGCATCCAGGCGTACTTCTCGTGGGTCTGCAGGCGCTGGGTCATCAGATCCTCGGTCGGGGCGTCGTCACCCTTGGCCGCCACGTCCAGCACTTCACGTGCCGTACGGCAGACCGCTTCGTTGGCGACCACCAACTGGCGTACCATTTCACGCCAGTCCGCACTGTCGGTCAGGCCCGGTTCCTCGGCGATCGAGGTCAGCGCAGCGAATTCCCGGTAGGAGCCCGGGGCATTGAAGCCCAGCGCGCGGATGCGCTCGGCCACGTCGTCCAGTGCCGCCCACTGCTCGGTGTACTGCGTCTCGAACATGGTGTGCAGCGAGTTGAACATCGACCCGGTCACGTTCCAGTGGAAGTTGTGCGTCTTCAGGTAGAGCGTGAACGCATCGGCCTGGAAGCGCGACAGACCGTCGGCGATCTTCTTGCGGTCGCCCTGGGTGATCCCGATATCGATGTTCGGCGCCGACGGTGCCGCCGCTGCAAGCTTCTGCTTGCCGGTCTTGGCCTTGGTCGTGCTCTTGGTCTTCGCCATGGGGTTCCTCCTTGTGGAATCGTTGGCCTTCACAATAAACCGGTCGTGATGACTGGTCGCTTTCAAAGTTTTGAACGAACCGATTGATGAACTCTATCGATAAAAATCCATCGCCCCGCCTGCGCCAACAGCGCGCCGCCATCGACGGCGCCATGAGCCGCGACCGGGGCCGTTTGCTGGGGATGCTCTCGCGTTGCCAGGCCAAGCCGCAGGATGCGGCACTGGCCGCCACCTTCGAGCAGGCCTTGCAGGCGTCAGTGCAGCGCCGGATGACACGGGCGCAGCAGCAGCCGTCCATTACTCTGGACCCGCAGCTGCCGATTGCGCGTGAAGCCGACGCCATCATCGGGCTGATCCGCGACCACCAGGTCGTGGTGATCGCCGGTGAAACCGGCTCGGGCAAGACCACCCAGCTGCCGAAACTGTGCCTGGCTGCGGGGCGTGGCCAGGCCGGCATGATCGGCTGCACCCAGCCGCGACGGATTGCCGCACGTGCGGTGGCCAGCCGCGTGGCGCAGGAACTGCAGAGCGAACTGGGCCAGCTGGTCGGCTACCAGGTGCGCTTCAACGACAAGGTCAGCGAAGACAGCCGCATCAAGTTCATGACCGACGGCATCCTGCTGGCGGAAATCGCCAGTGACCGCTGGTTGTCGAACTACGACACGATCATCGTCGACGAGGCGCACGAACGCAGCCTCAACATCGACTTCCTGCTGGGCTACCTGAAGCAGCTGCTGCGTAAGCGCCCGGACCTGAAGCTGATCGTCACTTCGGCCACCATCGACACCGAACGCTTCGCCCAGCATTTCGACAATGCGCCGGTGATCAGCGTTGAAGGCCGCACCTACCCGGTGGAAGTGCGCTATCGCGCGCTGGAAGGCGAGGGCGAAGACCAGGGCGAACGCACCGTCAATGACGCCATCGTGTCGGCCGTCGACGAGATCACCCGTCTGGATTCGCGCGGCGACGTGCTGATCTTCCTGCCGGGCGAGCGCGAGATCCGCGATGCGCACCAGTCGCTGGAACGCCGCAAGTACCGCAATACCGAGGTGCTGCCGCTGTACGCGCGCCTGTCCAACCAGGACCAGGACCGGGTGTTCAACCCCGGGCCGAACCGGCGCATCGTGCTGGCCACCAACGTGGCGGAAACCTCGCTGACGGTGCCGCGCATCCGCTACGTGGTCGATCCGGGCTTTGCCCGCGTCAAGCGCTACAGCCCGCGCAACAAGCTGGACCGCCTGCACATCGAGCCGATCTCGCAGGCCAGCGCCAACCAGCGCAAGGGCCGCTGCGGCCGTATCGCCGAGGGCATCTGCTACCGCCTGTATGCCGAGGCCGATTTCCAGGCGCGGCCCGAGTTCACCGATCCGGAAATCCGCCGCTCCAGCCTGGCCGGGGTGATCCTGCGCATGCTGCAGCTGGGCCTGGGCCGCATCGAGGAGTTCCCGTTCCTGGAAGCGCCGGACGAACGCGCGGTGGCCGATGGCTGGCAGCAACTGACCGAACTGGGCGCGATCGACGCCGAGCGGCGCATGACTACCATCGGCAAGCAGATGGCACGCCTGCCGGTGGACGTGAAGCTGGCGCGCATGCTGGTGGCCGCGCAGGCCGCCGGCTGCCTGCGGCCGATGCTGGTGATCGCCTCGTTCCTGGGCATCCAGGACCCGCGCGAACGCCCGCCGGAAGCGCGTGGCGCGGCCGACAGCGCGCATGCGCAGTTCGCCGATGGGCGGTCAGAGTTTGTCGGAGTGCTGCGCCTGTGGGATGCCTATCGGCAGGCCCATGAAGACCTGACCCAGTCCAAGCTGCGTGACTGGTGCGGCCGCCACTTCCTTGGTTTCCTGCGCATGCGCGAGTGGCGCGAGCTGCATCGCCAACTGCGCCTGCTGTGCGAGGAACTGGGCTGGAAGGAAGAAGCCAACGAGGCCTCGATGGCACCGCTGCTGGCCGGCAGCAGTGCACCGGCTCCGGCGCGCGATGACGCCGCTGCAGTGAAGGCCACCCGTGGTCAGCTGCACCGTGCCGCGCGCCTGGCCCGCGAAGGCAAGGCCGAGGCGGCCCCGGCGCCAGTGCCCGTGCGTGCGCAGAAGGAACAGGTACCGGTGGGCGGCGGTTTCAGCGAACGCGTGCGTGCCGCTGCGTACCAGACCCTGCATCGGGCGCTGGTGGCGGGCCTGCCGACGCAGATCGGCCACCGCACCGAGAAGGGTGACTTCCAGGCGCCGCGCCAGCGCCGCTTCCTGCCGTTCCCGGGCTCGGCGCTGTCCAAGCGTCCGCCGCCGTGGCTGCTGGTGGCCAACCTGCTGGATACGCAGAAGGTGTGGGGCATGACCCTGGCGGCGATCGAGCCGGACTGGGTCATCGCCGAACTGCCGCACCTGCTGCTGCGCAAGCACTTCGACCCGCACTGGTCGCGCGCACAGGGCCAGGTGCTGGCCTCCGAGCAGATCAGCCTGTTCGGCCTGGTGCTGGCGCCGAAGAAGCCG
Source organism: Stenotrophomonas sp. 86156_Sma (assembly GCF_056481625.1). NCBI lineage: Bacteria > Pseudomonadati > Pseudomonadota > Gammaproteobacteria > Lysobacterales > Lysobacteraceae > Stenotrophomonas > Stenotrophomonas sp. 86156_Sma. The sequence continues at coordinate 3,842,019 of NZ_CM151157.1, read as the reverse complement.
GTGCACTACGGCCGCATCGCGCCGGGCGAAGCGCACGACATCTTCGTGCGCCAGGCACTGGTGACCGGTGAGATCAACACCCGCGCCAGCTTCGTGGCCGACAACCAGAAAGTGCTGGAGATCGCCCGCGAGGAAGAAGCCAAGCTGCGCCGTGCTGGGATCGTTGCCGACGAGGACTGGCAGGCGCGCTGGTACCTGGACCGGGTGCCGCCGCAGATCCATTCGGCGGCGGGTCTGGACACCTGGTGGAAGGGGCTGGCGCCGGAACAGCGCAAGACCCTGCACTGGTCCTTGGTCGATCTGTTGCCGGGTGAGGGCAGCGAACAGGAGCGCTATCCGAAGTACCTGCCGCTGGGCCAGGCGCGCCTGCCACTGCATTACCGCTTCGAGCCGGGAGCCGACGACGACGGCGTCACCCTGGACGTGCCGCTGCATCTGCTCAACGCGCTGGACCCGGTGCAACTGGGCTGGCTGGCGCCGGGTTTCGTCGCCGACAAGGCCTCGGCACTGATCCGCAGCCTGCCCAAGGCGATGCGCCGCAACTACGTGCCGGCACCGGACTTCGGTCGCGCGTTCTACGAGGCGTTCCCGCAGCCCAGCGCCGATGCCATCACCGGCGAGCTGGCGCGCTTCCTGTCACGTGCGACCGGCGCAACGGTGACGGCGCTCGATTTCGAGCCCGGCTCGATCGAGCCGCACCTGCACATGAACCTGCGGCTGCGCGACGAGCAGGGCAAGGTGCTGGCGACCTCGCGCGATCTGGACGCACTGCGCGCGAAATTCGGTGGTCGTGCCGGCGATGCGTTCGCTGCACGCGCTGGGCGCGAGATGGCCGCCGATGGCCTGCGCACGTTCCCGGCCACGCCGATTCCGCTGCAGGTACCCGGTGAAGCGGGCGTGCCGGCTTATCCGGCGCTGCTGGACGAGGGCGACAGCGTGGCGCTGCGCATCTTCGCCGATCGCCAGCAGGCGCTGGAGGCCCATCCGCTGGGCGTGCGCCGTCTGCTGGAGATTGCCCTGGCCGAGAAGGTGAAGCAGGCACGCAAGCAGCTGCCGGTCGGTGCCAAGACCGGCCTGTTGTATGCGGCGATCGAGTCGCAGGAGCGCCTGCGTGGTGACCTGGTCGATGCGGCGATGAACGCGGTGCTGGCCGAGGGGCTGGAAGACATCCGCGATGCGGCAGCCTTCGAGCAGCGTCGTGAGCATGCGGCCAAGGCGCTGTTCGGCGAGGCCATGTCGCGGCTGAAGCTGGCCGAAACCATCCTGGCGCTGGTCGCGGAACTGAAGCCGATGCTGGAAGCACCGTTGATGGGTTGGGCGCGCGGCAATCTGGACGACATGGAAGCGCAGCTGGTCGGGCTGATCCATCCCGGCTTCCTGCGCGACACGCCGGCCGACGCGCTGGCGCAGTACCCGCGCTATCTGAAGGCGATGATCCTGCGTACCGAGCGTGCCAAGCGTGATCCGCCACGTGACCAGGCACGCATGCTGGAACTGCATCCGTTCCTGGAGGCGTTGGCAGTGGGGGAGCAGCAGGGACTGCGCGAACGCCCGCAATGGCAGGCCCTGCGCTGGGACCTGGAAGAGCTGCGGGTATCGCTGTTCGCGCAGGAGCTGGGTGCGCGCACCGGCATCTCGGCGAAGAAGCTGGCGCAGCGGGTGACCGCATTGCGCCAGGCGTGACGTCGTTGCTGCAGAGCCGAGCCCACGCTCGGCTCTGCAGCAACGTCACGGCGTTACTTGGTTCGGCGCACCTTCGGCTGGGTGTTCACGCCGTCGACCTTCAGGTACCACACGCCCATCACACCGGGCTTGATGCTGACGGCGGGGGACTGCTTGCGCACACCGGCCAGGGTGCTTGCATCGGTCTGCTCCCATTCCTGGCCGTTGTCCAGCACGTAGACGCGGCCTTTGCCGAAGCCGCGGAACTCGCCCTGCAGCACGCCGGTGATCGGCTCGCTGCTGCCGAAATCGAAGAAGCCGCGATTCTTCACGATCACTTCCTGACGGCCTTCCTCGCGCGCCGTTTCCCGTACGGCCGCAACCGCTTGGGTGGTGGCCGCTTCGACCTTGCCCTGCAGCCAGTGGTTCAGCGTGGCCAGTTCCTGCGCGTTGAGCTTGTCCAGGCCGGCCGCCTTGAACTCGGCCGGTGACATCTGCTGCTGCAGGTCACCCTCCACCACGCGCTGGGCCAGCGCAGGCGCCGACAGGGACAGCAACAGTGCGGCACAGGCCAGCAGCCGTAGGCGGAAACGCGGGACGATCGAGGACATGTCGGGACTCTCCTGGGTTTGCCCGCGAGTGTAGCGGCATGTCTTCATGCCGGGTGATGGTGGCCGCGGTGATTGTCCCTGAACGGCGCCGGCGCTAGTGTAGGGGCCTCTGTCTTGCCTGCTCGATGCTGTGAACCGCGCTTCCGTCCCCGGCCTGGATGCCTTGTTGAACCGCCCCTCGGCAGCCGTGCTGCCTGCTCCGCTGCGCCAGGCCCTGCGCGGGCACTGGGAAGCGCCGGACTGCGACCATCAGATGCGCGCCAGCTGGTCGGTGCTGGGCGACACCCTCGACGCACTGGCGATGCTCTCGGCCGACGAAGGCGCGGTGGTCGCGGCCCTGCTGTTCGATCTGCCCGGCCTGCGCGCCAGCCTGGAGCAACTGCCGCTGGGCAACCACAAGGCCGCAGTGATCGGCCTGCTGGATGGCCAGGATGCGGCCGACCCGGTCTGGGCACTGCATGCCGGACGTGAGGCAGGGCGCAACAGCGAGGGCCTGCGCCGCCTGCTGCTGGCGATCATCCGTGACCTGCGCGTGGTGCCCATCCTGCTGGCGCGGCAGCTGGCGCGCATGCGCGCGGCCGACAAGCTGGACGACGAGCAACGCCGCGCGCTGGCGCAGCTGACCCGCGACATCCATGCGCCGTTGGCCAACCGTCTGGGCATCTGGCAGCTGAAGTGGGAGCTGGAGGACCTGGCGTTCCGCCACCTGGAACCGGAGACCTACCGGCGCATTGCGCGGGAGGTGGACGAAACCCGCATCGCCCGCGAGCGTTACGTCGAGAACGTCAAGAAGGTGCTGTCGCGCGAACTGGTCGCGCAGGGCATCAAGGCCGAGGTCAGTGGCCGCCCGAAGCACATCTACAGCATCTGGCGGAAGATGCAGAAGAAGCGGCTGGCGTTCGACCAGCTGTACGACATCCGTGCGGTGCGCGTCATGGTCGACGATGTCGCCGCCTGCTACGCCGCGCTGGGCGTGGTGCATGCACTGTGGGCGCCGGTGCCCAGCGAGTTCGACGACTACATCGCCCGGCCCAAGGCCAACGACTATCGCTCGCTACATACCGCCGTGGTCGGCCCGGAAGGGCGCACTATCGAAGTGCAGATCCGTACCCACGAGATGCATTCGCAGGCCGAGCTGGGCGTGGCCGCGCACTGGAAGTACAAGGAAGGCGGCAAGGGCGCGGAGAAGTCCTTCGACCGCAAGATCACCTGGATGCGCCAGCTGCTGGAGCAGGCGCAGGATGGGCAGGGCAATGAACTGGCCGGGGCGCTCGATGCCGAGCTGACCGAGGACCGGGTCTATGCACTGAGCCCGAAGGACGAGGTGCTGGACCTGCCGCAGGGCGCCACGCCGCTCGATTTCGCCTACCAGGTGCACACGATGGTGGGCCACCGCTGCCGTGGTGCGAAGGTCAATGGCCGTATCGTGCCGCTGACCTACCGCCTGCGCAGCGGAGACCGCGTCGAGATCCTGACCGGCAAGGAGGCCGATCCGCGCCGCGACTGGCTGATGCCGGCCAACGGCTTCCTGGCCAGCAACCGCTCGCGCGAAAAAGTACGCAGCTGGTTCCACAAGCTGGACCGCGCGCGCAACGTGCAGGCCGGGCGCGAACTGCTCGAGCGCGAGCTGAAGCGTCTGGGCCTGCAGCATTCTGATCTGGCGGTGGCGGCGAAGAAGTTCCATGCCGACAGCGTTGACGACCTCTACATCCAGGTGGCGCTGGGTGACACCGGCCCGAACCAGGTCAGTCGTACCCTGCTGGAAGCCGAACGTGCAGCGAGCCAGCCGGCGCCCGCGCCAGCCCTGCCGCGGCCGACCGCGCGCCGCGAGAACCTGGGCAAGTCCAAGTTCACCGTGCAGGGCGTGGGCAACCTGCTGGTGCAGCTGGCGCGTTGCTGCCAGCCAGTGGCCGGTGAACCGATCGTCGGCTACCTGACCCGTAGCCGGGGTGTCACCGTGCATCGTGCAGACTGTGCCGCGCTGGCCCGGCTGGCAGCCACCAGCCCGCAGCGCATCCTGCCGGTGGAGTGGGGCCAGGCCGGTGGCGGCTACGAAGTGGACGTGGTGGTCACTGCGGTCGACCGCCGCTGGCTGCTGAAGGACATCACCAACCTGATCGCCCAGGAAGACGCCTACGTGCTCGACATCCACAGTGACAACGTGCGCAACAGTGGCCGTGCCCACCTGCGCCTGCGCCTGAAGGTGAGCGACTACGGCCAGCTGTCGACCCTGCTGGGCAAGCTGGATGCGCTGCCCGGCGTGAGCGAGGCGCGTCGCCTCGGCTGAGCTTCACGCTGCCCCGGCTACCCTGCACGCATGGAACGCGAGCCTCCGCATCGCCCGCATGGCGCTGAACATCCTGCGCTGGACCGCGTCCGCCGCGAAGGCCGTTGGTGGTGGCTGCAGGCACGTCACGCGCGCCGGGTGTGGCGCTGGGCGCTGATCGCGGCGCTGGCGGTGTTCGTGCTGCTGGTGCTGCTGCGCAAGCCGCTGGCCGACTGGTTCTGGGATGAGCCTCAGATTGAACAGTTGCTGGCCGAAGGCGATCGCGCACTGGCGGCCGGGCGGCTGAGTGCCGCCGATGGCAGTGGTGCGCGTGAGCGCTACCAGGCCGTGCTGGCGCTGGATGGTGATCGTCCGCAGGCCCGTGAGGGGCTGGCCCGTACCGGCGCCGCGGCCCTGCAGCAGGCCAGCGAAAAACTGCAGGCCAACGACGTCGAAGGCAGCGCGCAGGCGCTGGCCCTGGCCCGGGAACTGCAGGTGCCGCAGGGCGACGCGGACGCCGTGGCACGCCAGCTGCAGGCCCGGCGCAGCGCAGGCGCCGGCATCGGTGCACTGCTGGCGCAGGCGCGCAACGCCTTTGCAGCGGGCCGGCTGGACGACGGTGACAGCAGCGCGCTGCCCCTGTTCCAGCGCATCCTGGTACTGCAGCCGGACAATCTGCCGGCGCTGGAAGGTCGCGAGGACGCACTGAGCGATCTGCTGCAGCAGGCCCGCATCCTGGCCGGACGCGGCGAGCTGGCCGAGGCAGCCGCGATACTGCAGCGTGCGCGCCAGTTCGATGCCGGCCACGCCGATCTGCCCGCCAGCCAGGAAGCATTGGCACAGGCCGTCGACCAGCGCCTGCGCCAGGCCCAGCGCGCCTTGCAGCGTCGGCAGCTGGAATCCGCAGCGAAGGGATTCCTCGCCGTGCTGGCAGTGGCGGTTGATGATTCCAGTGCCCAGCGCGGCCGCGAACAGACCTTGCAGGCGGTGCTGGCACGCAGCCAGAAGCAGGCCGACGATTTCCAGTTCGAAGCGGCGCAGGCCGATGCCGCACTGGCAGCGGAACTGGGTGCTTCGCCGGCCGTGCAACAGCAGCTCGCGCAACGCCTGCAGCGCGCCCAACAGGCGCAGAAGGCGCTGCAGCAGCCGGCGGTCAGCAACACGCAGCGCGAGCGCCAATTGCGCGACCACCTGCGCAGGATCGAGCGCGCCGAACGTGCCGGGCAATGGATCAGCCCCCCCGGCCACAGTGCGTTCGACGCGTTGCGCGAAGCGCAGTCACTGGCGCCACGCGATGCACGGGTGAAGGCTGCCGCAGCGCGGCTGCTGCCCGCCAGTCGCCGCTGCTTCGACGACAACCTGCGGCAGAATCGCGTGCAGGCGGCCGGTGCCTGCCTGCAGGCGTGGCAGACCCTGTCGCCGACCGCGGCCGGGCTTCCCTCGGCACGCCTGCGCCTGGCCCAGCGCTGGCTGGCGATCGGCAGCGAACGGCTCGGCAACGGCGATCTGGCTTTCGCGGCACACGCCGCCGAACAGGCCCGGTTGCTGCAACCGGACCTGGCCGAGCTGCCGGCGTTCGAAGACCGCCTGCGCCGCGCCGGCGGTCGCCCGGATTAGGTGAAGAACACCCGCTGCACGGTCGCGCGGGCAGCGTCGAGGGAGAAGTGCTCTGCGATGTTGGCCAGGCCGGCGTCGGACAACTGCTGCCACAGCTGCGGATCCTGGTACAGGCGGACCACCGCATCGGCGAAGCCCGCCGCATCATCCGCCACCAGCACGTCCTGGCCCGGGTGCAGGTGCATTCCTTCCACGGCGCAGGTGGTACCTACCACCGGCTGGCCATGGGCCATGCTCAGGTTGATCTTGCCCTTCACGCCGGCGCCGAAACGCAGCGGCGCGATGGAAATGCGTGCGCCGTCCATGTAGGGCGTGATGTCCTCGACGAAACCGTGCATCTGCACGCCGGGCTGGCGTGCGGCCAATGCCAGCAGCGATTCCGGTGTGGCGGCACCGATGCAGTGCAGGCGTACCTCGGGCAGGCGGGCGCGGATGCCGGCAAAGACTTCGCCGATGAACCACTCCATGGCATCCAGGTTCGGCGGATGGCGGAAGCCGCCGACAAACACCAGATCATGGCGCTGTTCGAACGGCTTGCCCGCGCCGGCGACGTCGTGCAGGTTGGAGATCAGCTCCACCTGCACGGAAGGGGCGTCGGCCTGCAGCTGCTCGCGCTCGGCGGCACTGACCAGCACGGTGACGTCGCACTGCTCCATCACCGCCAGCTCGCTGGCGCGGGTGCGCTCGGCGGCGCGCAGCAACCCGGCATCACCGGCGACTTCGGCACCACGACGTTCGCGCAGGTAGTGCAGGTCCACGGTGTCGAACACGGTGCGGGCCTGCGGCGCATAGCGCTTCAGCAGCGGCAGGCACTCGTGGGCGACATGGTGGCGGACCAGCAGCGCCACGTGGAAACGCGCACCGTGCGTTCGCAGCCAGCTGGCGACGCCATCGAGGAACGGCGCATACCAGACTTCCACGCCCATCCGCTGCAGTGCTTCGGTGGCGGCACCGCCATGTTCGCGGCGGGTGGGAACAAACACCACATGAGCGCCGCCCTGCAGCAGCAGGCGGATCAGGTTCACCTGGCGCAGTGACGCCGAATCGCGATCCGGTTGGGGTACTTCCTCGTCCAGGATCAACACCTGGCGTCGGCCACGCAGCAGCAGCGCGGGTGACGGGACTTCGCCCACCGCCGGATGGCGGGCCAGCTCGGTGGCCCAGCGGGCGGCGAAGATGGCCTGGTTGCGCACCTGGTAGGCCTTCACCCCGCTGCCGGTATCGGTGCCGTTGCTGGTGCCTTCATCGTGGATCACCCGGCTGGCTGGTTGCACCAGCACACGCAGGCCCTGGGCGCGAACGCGGAAGGCCAGGTCGGTGTCCTCGTAGTACGCCGGCTTGTAACGGGTATCGAAGCCGCCCAGCTGCTGCCAGAGGGCGCGCGGCAGCATCAGCGCCGCGCCGGAGCCGTAGTCGACGTCGCGCAGGCTGGCAAAGCGTGGGTCGTCCGCCGCCTCGAAACGGCCGTAGCTCCAGCCGCTGCCGTTGGCGAAGATCACACCCCCTGATTCCTGCAGGCGGCCATCCGGGTACAGCAGCTGGCTGCCGACCAGGCCGGCGTCGGGCGTGCTGGCGAACGTGTCCAGCAGGGCATCCAGCCAGCCCGGCTGTGGCACCGTATCGTTGTTGAGCAGCACCACATAGCGGCCGCGTGCGCGCGACACGCCATCGTTGCAGGCCTCGATGAAGCCGCCGTTGTGCTCGCGCACCTCATAGCGCAGTCCGGCGACCTGCGGCATCCACTGCACGGTGGCGTCGCTGCTGCCGTCATCCACGACCAGGATCTCGCACGCCGCCAGCGGCGGATGTGCCGCCAGGGCGCGCAGGCAGGCCAGGGTATGGCCGACGTGGTTGTAGACCGGGATGACGATACTCACTTCCGGCGTTTCGCTGAACGGCACCGTGAAGGGGGCGAAATCCTGTGCCGGCGGCAGGAACAGCGGCGTTCGCGGCGCGGGAACGGCGCGCTGGGTATGCACGCGGATGCGCTGCCAGGTCGCCCGCCACCCACGGGTACGCAGGCTGGCCAGGCTCCGGCGGGCCAGGCCCGTGAGGCGGTTGATCAGGTATCGGATCTCGGCCAGGGACATCGCCATCCGGTTGCAACTCCAGCTTAAGCAGGGGAACCCGGGAGAATTCGCCAGCCGCAGCGGCTGGGGTAGACTCGCCAGACCCTACATTCTCGCATTCCCGTGCCCCGACGCTACGATTCCGACGACATCGACGATTTCGACGACGACGACCAGCAGGACAACGGCCCGCTGTGGCGGCGCCGGCTGATCACCTGGAGCATGGCTGCGGTCGCGTTGGGATTGGGTTTCCTCATTCCCTATACGCTGTACCTGAACCAGCAGGTGACCCAGCGTTTCGGCGAGCTGCGCTGGCAGATCCCGACGCGCGTCTACGCGCGCCCGCTGGTGCTCACCCCCGGCAAGGCGATGGATGCGTCCACGCTGAAGACCGAGCTGGCCGCCTCCGCCTACCGCGATGACGGCCAGGGCAAGGAGCCGGCCACCTATGCGGTGAACGGCGGGCGCTTCGTCATCTCCAGCCGCGGCTACAACGACGTCGATGGCCGGGTTGCCCCGCGCCGGCTCGAGCTGTCACTGGCCGATGGTGCGGTCGCCTCGCTGCGCGACGCCGATAACCGCAAGGCCTTGAAGGCCGCGCGGTTGGACCCGGCCCGCATCGCCACCCTGTACGGCCAGAAGCAGGAAGAACGCCGCCTGATCCGCATGGACGAGGCGCCGGACCTGCTGGTGACCGGCCTGCAGGCGGTGGAGGACAAGGACTTCAACCGCCACCACGGCATCGACCTGTCCGGCATCGCGCGCGCGGTGTGGGTAACCATCCGCTCCGGTGGCCAGAGCCGCCAGGGCGCCTCTACGCTGACCCAGCAGCTGGCCCGCAGCGGCCTGCTCGGCATCGGCAAGGAGCAGACGGTTACCCGCAAATTCAACGAAGTGCTCTACGCGCTGATCATGGAAGCGCGCTACGACAAGCGCACCATCTTCGAGGCCTACCTCAACCAGGTGTACCTGGGCCAGCGTGGCAGCCAGGCCATCCATGGCATGTCCTCTGGCGCCGAGTTCTGGTTCGGTCGCGACCTGCAGTCGCTGGAGACCGAGCAGATCGCGCTGCTGATCGGCCTGGTCAAGGGCCCGTCCTTCTACGACCCGCGGCGCAATCCGGAACGCGCGCTGGATCGCCGCAACTTCGTGCTGGGCAAACTGCACGAAGCCACGCTGATCGATGACGCCGAGTACCAGCGTGCGTTGAAGGCCCCGCTGGGCGTGCCCAAGACGCCGGGCCTGGTTGCCGCCAACCGCTTCCCCGCCTATGTCGATCTGGTCCGCCGCCAACTGGGTCACGACTATCCGGAATCTGCCCTGCAGGGCGCCGGCCTGAGCGTGATGACCGGTATGTCGCCGTCCGCGCAGGCCTATGCCGAAGGCGCGGTGACCCGCACCATCAAGTCGCTGGAGAGCAAGCGTCGCCCCGAACTGCAGGCCGGCATGGTGCTGACCGACGTGCACAACGGTGATGTGCTGGCGGTGATCGGCAGCCGTGAAGTGTCCGAGGTGGGGTTCAATCGAGCGATCGAAGCACAGCGCCCGGTCGGCTCGCTGTTGAAGCCGTTCGTGTACCTGCTGGCGCTGGCGCAGCCGGACCGCTACTCGCTGGCCAGCTGGGTCGACGATTCGCCGGTGACGGTGCAGCTCGGCCGTGGCCGCAACTGGAGCCCGGGCAACGCGGACAACCGCAGCCACGGCACCGTGCGCCTGATCGACGCGCTGGCGCATTCCTACAACCAGGCCACGGTGCGCGTGGGCATGCAGGTCGGCCCCGAGCGTGTGACCCAGCTGATCCACGTGCTGGCCGGCATCAAGGCCGAAGCGAATCCGGCGGTGATTCTCGGTTCGACCGACCAGAGCCCGTACGCGATGGCCCAGCTGTACCAGTTCCTCGCGTCCGGTGGCGAAATCCAGCCGCTGCATGCGGTGCGTGGCGTGCTCGATCCGCAGGGCAAGCTGCTCAAGCGTTACGACAAGACCCCGGCACCGGCCCAGGAAGGCGACTCGATTGCCGCCAACCTGATCAGTGTCGGCCTGCAGCAGGTGGTTGCCAGCGGCACCGCGCAGCGGCTCAACGCCGATGGCCTCGGCCGCCTGCAGCCGGCCGGCAAGACCGGTACCACCAACGATGGCCGCGACAGCTGGTACGCCGGTTACACCGGCGATCATCTGGCGGTGATATGGATCGGCAACGACCAGAACGAGCAGGCCGGCCTGTACGGTGCCACCGGTGCGATGCGGGTGTGGTCGGGCATCTTCCAGCGCCTGCCGAGTGCCCCGCTGCGGGTCAGCAACAAGGGCCTGGACTGGCAGTCGGTGGCGCCGACCGGACTCAACAGCACGGATGAAGGCTGTCCGGGCGCGCGTCGTTTCCCGTTCGTGGTGGGCTATGCGCCGGCCTATGCACCGTGTGCGCCGGCGGTGTCGCCGGACGGGCAGGGTGCCGAAGGCGAGGGCGGTGGCTGGCGTAGCTGGTTCGGCCTGGACCGCAAGCCTGAGCCGCCTGCTGAACCTGCTGCGGCGCCCGCCGCCGCCACTCCTCCTCCGAGCCGATGATGCCGATGAACATGCGATCCCTGCTGCAGCCCCTGGCCCTGACCGGCCTCAGCCTGGCCCTGGCCGCCTGCGTCAGCAGCGCACCGCCGGTGGCCAAGCCGCCGGTTGATACCACCACGCCGGCACAGCGCCTGGCTGCGGTGGATGCGGCCGCAGGTCCGGACGACAAGGAGCTGTCGGTGCAGCCTCTGCGTGATTCGCAGGTGGAAGACCTGCGGGTGACTGCACAGACGCAGCGTCAGGCCAACGACCTGGCCGGCGCCGCCAGCAGCCTGGACCACGCGCTGGAAATCGTGGCCGGTGACCCGGCGGTGTTGCAGGAGCGTGCCGAGCTGGCGCTGTTGCAGGGCCAATGGGCACAGGCTGAGACGTTCGCGCGCAAGGCGGTGGATCTGGGCTCGAAGACCGGGCCGCTGTGCCGCCGGCACTGGGCGACGATCGAGCAGTCGCGCCTGGCGCGGGGCGAGAAGGAAAATGCGGTGTCGGCGCATGCGCAGATTGAAGGTTGCACGGTGCCGGGGATCAAGCGGTACTGAGGTATTCCACTCCATCGGGCGCTGCCCCCTCTGCGGCGCGCGCTCGCACTGATGGATACTGGTGATGGGCCGGGTAGGTGGGGCGTGCAGGACACGCCGTAAACCCATCCTTGGGGGCTCGATGGCGCCATCCATGGCGCCAACGGTCCTGCACGCCCCACCCACCCGGCCTGCCATACATCGCGCGGGCCGCAGGCAAGAACAAAATCAAAATCAAAAGCGGGTCGCGCGCTGCGCGCGCTCGCTGCCATTTCCTTTCTTCTTTCCCCGTTCCCTCCACCGCTTTTGACATGCCAGTCGAGCAAGCTCGACTCTACGAAGCACGTCCATCCGTCACCGGGAAACTGTCGAGGGTGGGGCGGGAGGGGCAGGCAGGACCGTTGGCGCCATGGATGGCGCCATCGAGCCCCCATGGACGGGTTTACGGCGTGTCCTGCCTGCCCCTCCCGCCCCGCCAAACACGCAGCAACCCAGAGCCATGAACACCGCTGTTGCTGTTGCCTTTGCCTACGCTCTGGCTTGAAACGGGTGCCGGGCAGCGCCCGGCCGGGTATCCTTTCCCTCTGATGTCCGACCTTGTCCATGCCAGCCGCGAAGCCCTCAGCGACGGCGGCGCGCTCGCCTCGCACCTGGATGCCTTCGTCCCGCGTCCGGCACAGCTGCACCTGACCGAAGCCATCGCCGATGCGCTGCAGCAGCGTGATCTGCTGCTGGCCGAGGCCGGTACCGGCACCGGCAAGACGTTTGCCTATCTGGTGCCGGTGCTGCTGTCCGGGTTGCGCACCATCATCTCCACAGGCACCCGCGCGCTGCAGGACCAGCTCTACCACCGCGATCTGCCACGGGTGCGCCAGGCACTCGGGGTCGGCCTGCGCAGTGCGCTGCTGAAAGGGCGTGCGAACTACCTGTGCCGCTATCGCCTGCAGCAGGCGCGCGGCGAACCGCGGTTTTCCAGTCCCGAGCAGGCCGCGCAGTTCCAGCGCATCCTGGCCTGGTCCGGTCGCTCGGAGTTCGGTGACATCGCCGAGCTCGACGGGCTGGCCGACGACTCCCCATTGCTGCCGATGGTCACCTCCACCGTCGACAACTGCCTGGGCACCGATTGCCCGTTCTGGGATGACTGCTTCGTGGTGCGCGCGCGGCAACGCGCGCAGGCCGCCGACGTGGTGGTGGTCAACCATCACCTGCTGCTGGCCGATCTGGCGCTGAAGCAGGACGGCTTCGGTGAGCTGTTGCCCGGTGCACAGGCCTTCGTCATCGACGAGGCGCACCAGTTGCCCGAACTGGCCGCGCAGTTCTTCGGCGAGGGTTTTGGCATGCGCCCGTGGCAGGAGCTCGGGCGCGATTGCCTGGCTGAAGCACGCGGTGTGGGCGGCGCGCAGTCGGCGCTGCAGGAACCGGTCGACCAGTTGCAGCAGGCGCTGCTGGCGCTGCGTTCGGCGATGGAGGGACTGCCGCCGCGTGGCACGCAATGGCGCGCGCTGGCGATGCCACAGGTGCGCGAGGGATTCGATACGGTGATGGCAGGGTTGGTGACCCTGGAGCAGGCATTGCAGCCGCTGCGCGAAGCGGCGGCGGGTCTGGATGCCTGTCATGCGCGGGCGCGTGAGGCGGTCTCGCGGCTCAGCCGCTGGCTGGGCGATGACGAGCCCACTCTCGACTTCGATACCGATCCGGCGGACACAGCCAGCGCGGCTGATGTGCTCTGGTACGAGCTCACGCCACGCGGTTTCCGCTGCCAGCGCACGCCGATGGATGTATCCGGCCCGTTGCGCGAGCATCGTGAGCGTAGTCGCGCGGCATGGATCTTCACCTCGGCGACGCTGACCGTGGGCGGTGGTTTCGATCACATCGCCACGCGTCTGGGCCTGGACGATCCGCACACGCTGGTCCAGCCAAGCCCGTTCAATTGGCCCGAGCAGGCGCTGTGCTACCTGCCCGAAGGCCTGCCCGATCCGGCGGCGCGCGGGTTTGGCACCGCGCTGATCCAGACCTTGCGGCCGGTGTTGCAGGCCTCGCAGGGCAGGGCCTTCCTGTTGTTCGCCTCGCACCGTGCATTGCGTGAGGCCGCCGAGGCATTGCGCGACGGGCCATGGCCGCTGTTCGTGCAGGGCGAGGCACCGCGCGCGACGCTGCTGCAGCGCTTCCGTGAATCCGGCAATGGCGTGCTGCTCGGCTCGGCCAGTTTCCGCGAGGGCGTGGATGTGGTCGGCGAAGCGCTGAGCGTGGTGATGATCGACAAGCTGCCGTTCGCGGCGCCGGACGATCCGGTGTACGAGGCGCGGCTGGAGGCGATCCGCAGCCAGGGCGGCAATCCGTTCCGCGACGAGCAGTTGCCGCAGGCGGTGATCGCATTGAAGCAGGGTGTCGGCCGCCTGATCCGCAGCGAGAGCGACCGTGGCGTGCTGGTACTGTGCGACCCGCGCCTGCTCAACCGGGGCTATGGCCGGGTCTTCCTCGATTCGCTGCCGCCGTTCCGGCGTACTCGCAGCCTGGCCGATGTGCAGGCCTTCTTTACGCCACAATGGGCGCCCGTGTCCGATGATGCGGCTGCCCCAGTCGCTGTTGCGACCGGCCCTGAGCCGGCGCCCGGTGCCACGTTCCCCCTGTTCTGACCCGATCCGATGAAACTGCTCGCCTTTGAAACCGCCACCGAAGCCTGTTCCGTTGCCCTGCATGTCGATGGGCAGGTGCTGGAACGCTTCGAGATTGCCCCGCGCCGGCACGCCGAACTGAGCCTGCCGTGGGCGGAGGCGCTGCTGGCCGAAGCCGGCATCAGCCGCCGCCAGCTGGACGGCATCGCGCTCAGCCGCGGCCCCGGCGCGTTCACCGGCGTGCGTCTTGCGATCGCGATTGCCCAGGGCATTGCGCTGGCCCTGGACCGTCCGCTGTTGCCGGTCTCGACGCTGCAGGTGCTGGCGTTGCGGGCACCGACGGAAGAAGCGCAGATCCTGTCAGCGATCGATGCGCGGATGGGCGAACTCTACGTTGCCCGCTTCGAGCGCGTGGACGGCCTGCCGGTGGCGCGTGATGCCGAGCGCGTATGCGCACCCGCTGCGGTATCGCTGCCGGAAGGGCTGTCCGCCTACGGTGTTGGTACCGGTTTGGGTGCGGCCGAGGGTGCGCTTGTTGCGCAGTTGGGCGCTGGCCTGCGCGGCTTTGATGCCACTGCGCTGCCGCGGGCGTCGGACGTGCTTGCACTGGCGGTGCCGGCGTTCGCTCGTGGCGAAGCCATCGCACCGGAGAAGGTCGAGCCGGCGTACCTGCGTGACAACGTGGCACTGACCCTGGTCGAGCAACAGGCCGCGCGCGAGGCGAAGGCGAAGGCCAACGGCTGAGCCCCTCGTGGCGGGGGGGGGGGCGTAGATCAAAAGCCGTGGTTTGGCCGGGCGGGTGGGCTGCGCAGGGGGCGCTGCAAGTACGTCCCTGTAAGCTCGGTCGCCGCTTGCCCGTGTGCGCTGTCCTGCGCACACGGCAAGACCGGGGTTGGGCGTCCTGCCCAACCCGCCCGAGGCATGCCTCGGGCCCATGCGGCTCACGCCCCTGCGCAGTCCACCCGCCCGGCCTCTGACAGTTCCCGTGTGCGTCCGCCACGGAAAATCAAAAAAAGAAAAGTCAAAGTCAAAAGCGGATCGCTTCGCTCGCATCCACGCATAGCGTGGATGTGTGTCGACCAAGGTCGACACCTACCAACAGCGGAGCGGGACGCGATGCGCCGGGATCTGTCAAAGGTGGGGCGGGGTGGCTGGGCAGGACCGTTGGCGCCATGGATGGCGCCATCGAGCCCCCAAGGATGGGTTTACGGCGTGTCCTGCCCAGCCACCCCGCCACACCAAATCCACAGTCCAACCGCCGCCTTTGACGTTGACGTTGACGTTGACGTTCAGCGGGTCCCGGGCCGCAGGCCCGGGCAACAAACCCTACCGGTCGTCGTGCAGGGTGCCGCCCGGCAGGAACACCCACGTGCGCGTGACCTGCAGGATATCGATCTCATCCTCGGTCTTCGGCAACGGCGGGAACGGCTGCGCCAGCTTCACCACCCGCAGCGCCGCCTCATCCAGCAACGGCGTCCCGCTCGAACGCAGGATCCGGCTGCTTTCCACGCTGCCATCGCGGCGCACACCCACGCTGATCACCACCTGGCCACCCAGGCGGCGCTGCCGGGCCTCGTCCGGGTAGTTCAGGTTGCCGACGCGCTCGGCGCGATCGACCCAGGCACGCAGGTAGTTGGCATAGGCATATTCGCGCGTGCTGGCCGACACGAACTTGCGGTTTGGGCGCTTGGCGTACTGCGCCGAGCGCAGATGGACTTCAGCGGCCAGGCGGGCCATTTCCACATCGCGCTGCTCGCGCGCGCTCAGCGGTGCGTCCGGTTCGGGCTGATCCGGCGTGGGCCGGGACTGCGCCTGCGCGACCACCTCTTCGCCATTGCGGCTGCTGACCACCCGCGCCTGCGGCGGCGGAACCGGTGCGGCCGATTGCTGCTGCTGCGGCACCGGGCTGATTCCAGACTGGGCCTGCGGCACGATGCCGGCCTGGTTGTCACGCGGACGCTGTGCGCGGTCGTGTTCGCCACCGCCTTCCTGGTTGGCTGCGGCCAGGAAATCAGCCTGCTTCGGCGTCAGTGCGGTGCGGGTCTGGCTGAAGATCACTTCCAGCGTCGGCACCAGCGGCGCATCGCCCTTCACGGCGAAGCCCACGCCCAGGATCAGCAGGGCGTGGACCAGCACCGACAGCGCGATGGTCGCCCCCAGCCGTTGCGCTTCGCGCGGCGGCGGGGGCAGTACGGCAGGTGCGGACGGCATCAGCGCAGGCCGGCCTCGAGTGCGTCGAACAGGGTGCCGGCGATGTTCAGGCCGTACTGTGCGTCCAGTTCGCGCACGCAGGTCGGGCTGGTCACGTTGACCTCGGTCAGGTAATCACCGATCACGTCCAGGCCGACGAAGCGCATGCCGCGACGCTTCATCTCCGGCCCGACCTGGGCGGCGATCCAGCGGTCGCGCTCGCTCAGCGGGCGACCTTCACCGCGGCCACCGGCGGCCAGATTGCCGCGGAATTCATCGCCCTGCGGGATGCGCGCCAGGCAGTAGTCGACGGGTTCGCCATCGACCAGCAGGATGCGCTTGTCGCCAGCGGTGATGTCGGGAATGAACTTCTGTGCCAGCGCCATCCTGTGGCCGCCGTCGGTCAGGGTTTCCAGGATCACATTCAGGTTCGGATCGCCCTGGCCGCTGCGGAAGATCGAGCGGCCGCCCATGCCATCCAGCGGCTTCAGAACCGCCTGGCCGTGTTCCAGGGCAAAGGCCTTCAGCGCCTTGGCATCGCGGCTGACCAGGGTCGGCGGGCAGCACTGCGGGAACAGCAGGGCGGCAAGCTTCTCGTTGTAGTCGCGCAGGCCCTGCGGGTTGTTGACCACGCAGGCACCGGCAGCGGCGGCCACGTCCAGCACCTGGGTGTCGTAGATGTACTCGGCGTCGACCGGCGGGTCCTTGCGCATCAGCACGATCTGGCCGGGACCGAACTCGGTACGACTGAACGCACCCAGCTCATACCAGCCGGCCGGGTCGTCGCGCACCTGCAGCGGTGCGGTCTGGGCCACCGCCACGCCACCTTCCAGGGCCAACCCGCCAGGGCGCACGTAGTGCAGGGCATGGCCGCGGCGCTGGGCTTCCAGCAACATGGCGAAGGTGGTGTCCTTGGCGATCTTGATGTGGGCGATGGGGTCCATCACCACGATGACGTTCAACGGCATGGGCGCACCTGTCTGGCAAGGCGTTGATGGTAGCGGCAACGCCGGTCGCGCGCCTCCCCGCCGTACTGCAACGCAGCGTCCGCCCGGCGGTCGCGCACGCATTGCGAAACCCGTCACGTTCAGGAGGGTGCCATGCCCCGCGCCATGGGGCGGCCTTGAAGCGGGCGCGGAAAGTGCGATATAGATACGCTTTCGTAGCGGCCCCCGCCAGAGATCGGGCCGTGCGCTTGGGGATAGGCAATGACTGAAAACACGACTGCGGGCGGGGAACTCGCAGGACTCCGGGTGATGGTCATCGATGATTCGAAGACCATCCGCAGGACTGCGGAAACGCTGCTCAAGCGCGAAGGCTGCGAGGTGGTCACCGCCACCGACGGCTTCGAAGCGCTTGCGAAGATCGCAGACCAGCAACCGCAGATCATCTTCGTCGACATCATGATGCCGCGCCTGGACGGGTACCAGACCTGTGCGCTGATCAAGGGCAACCAGCTGTTCAAGGCGACCCCGGTCATCATGCTGTCGTCCAAGGATGGCCTGTTCGACAAGGCGCGGGGACGCATCGTCGGCTCGGAGCAGTACCTGACGAAGCCTTTCACGCGTGAAGAACTGCTGGGTGCCATCCGCACATACGTCAACGCCTGACCAGGGGGGAAAGGCACAATGGCTCGTATCGTTCTGATCGAGGATTCACCGACCGACCGCGCGGTGTTCACCCAGTGGCTGCGCCGTGCCGGCCATGAGGTGCTGGAAGCGGACAACGCCGAGGATGGACTGCAGCTGGTCCGCGACCAGGTGCCGCAGCTGGTGCTGATGGACGTGGTCCTGCCCGGCATGAGCGGCTTCCAGGCCACCCGCGCGATGGCCCGTGATGCGGCGATCAAGCACATCCCGGTGATCATCGTCAGCACCAAGGCGATGGAAACCGACAAGGCATGGGGCCTGCGCCAGGGTGCAGCCGATTACATCGTCAAGCCGCCGCGCGAGGATGAACTGATCGCGCGGATCAACGAACTGGTGGCCTGATGCGCTCGCCCTTCGACATCCTCGAAGCCTATGAACGGCGCAGCCTGGCCCATGCGGTGCAGCTGCCCGAGCGGCAGTTCGCCCAGGATCTCTGGCGTGGCGTGGGCTACCGCGTCGGCCAGCGCCGGCTGGTATCCGATTTCCGCGAAGTGGTGGAAATCGTGCCGATGCCGCCGGTGACTCCGGTGCCGTGCGCGCAGCCGTGGCTGCTGGGCGTAGGCAACCTGCGCGGCAACCTGTTCCCGGTGGTCGACCTGAAGTACTTCCTGGAAGGCACGCGCACCGTGCAGCAGGAAGGCCAGCGCGTGCTGATCATGCGCCAGGCGGGTGGCGACGTCGCGCTGACCATCGATGAACTGTTCGGCCAGCGCAGCTTCGAACTGGACCAGCAGATCGCGGCCGGCACGCTGGCCGAAGGACGTTACGGCCACTTCGTCGATCGCGCCTTCCACGCCGACGGCCACGACTGGGGCGTGTTCTCGCTCTCGCTGCTGTCGCGTACCCCTGAATTCCGGCAAGCCGCGGCCTGAGGCCGGGCATCGCCCTCTGCATTGAAGATCGAGGTTGAACGATGAGTACTGCTTCGGACGCCACCAAGACCGGCAAGCTGCGGCTGGGCGGCAGCAACCTCTGGTTGTTCCTGCTGCTGGCATCGATGATCCTGTTCGGCGTCAACACCGGCGTCGCCACCTGGCAGGGCAGTCGCCTGGCCGATGCCGGCTCCAAGGCGGCCGACCTGCAGGTGCTGTCACAGCAGCTGGCCAACCAGGGCCGTGATGCGGTGGGCGGCAACGCGCAGGCGTTCACCGCCTTCAAGGCCACCCGCAACGCGATCGAACAGAACGTGTCGACCCTGCAGGGGCGCTACGGCAAGGAACCGGGCGTGTCCGGTGCGATCGCCACCCTGGCCGAGACCTGGGCGCCGCTGGGCAAGCAGGCCGGGCAGCTGGTTGCCAGTGAACCGGCGGTGCTGGCGCTGGCCGGCAATGCCAACAACTTCACCGGCGCGGTGCCGGGCCTGCAGGCCCAGCTGAACGAGCTGGTGCGCGCGATGTCCGCCTCGGGCGCGCCGTCGTCGCAGGTGTACAGCGCACTGCAGCAGGTCGTGGTGGCCGGTTCGATGGCCCGCCGCGTGACCGAAATGCGTGCCGGTGGCAGCGCCGCTGCCACCTCGGGCGATGCACTGGCACGCGACATTACCGTGTTCTCGCAGGTGCTCGACGGCCTGCGCAACGGCAACGAGGAACTGGGCATCACCGCCGTGCGCGGTGCCGCCGCCGTGGCCGCGCTGGAGCAGTCGCAGCAGAAGTGGGAGGCAATGAAGCAGGACGCCGATGCGATCCTGGCCAGCTCGCGCCAGCTGTTCGCCGCCCAGTCCGCCGCCACCGCGCTTGGCCAGGGCTCGGCGCACATGCTGGACGACAGCCGCAAGCTGTTCGAGGCGTTCTCCTCGTTCGGCTCGGTGTCCGATACCCGCCTGTTCCCGAACTTCTGGATCGGCGTGGTGTCCGGTGCGCTGTCGCTGATCGCGATCATTGGCTTCGTCTCCACCAACGTGCGCAGCCGCTCGCGCGAGCAGGAACTGCGCTACCAGACACAGGTGGAATTCAACAGCCGCAACCAGCAGGCGATCATGCGGTTGCTGGACGAAATCTCCTCGCTGGGTGAGGGCGACCTGACCGTGAAGGCCTCGGTGACCGAGGACATGACCGGCGCCATCGCCGACGCGATCAACTACGCGGTGGACGAGCTGCGCCACCTGGTGACCACCATCAACGACACCTCGGCCAAGGTCGCGCTGTCCACCCAGGAAACCCAGGCCACCGCCATGCAGCTGGCAGAGGCGGCGGGCCATCAGGCCAACCAGATCACCTCGGCCTCGGACCGCATCGGTGAAATCGCGGCGAGCATCGAACAGGTGTCGCGCAACTCGGCCGAGTCGGCCGACGTGGCACAGCGCTCGGTGGTGATCGCTGCCGAAGGTGCCGGCGTGGTGCGCGAGACCATCCAGGGCATGGACCAGATCCGTGACCAGATCCAGGAAACCTCCAAGCGCATCAAGCGCCTGGGCGAGTCGTCGCAGGAAATCGGCTCGATCGTGGAACTGATCAACGACATTTCCGAGCAGACCAACATCCTGGCATTGAACGCAGCGGTGCAGGCGGCTTCGGCCGGTGAAGCGGGCCGCGGTTTCGCGGTCGTGGCCGACGAAGTGCAGCGCCTGGCAGAACGCACCTCGGGCGCAACCCGACGCATCGAGAACCTGGTCCAGGCCATTCAGGCCGATACCAACGAAGCGGTCACCTCGATGGAACAGACCACCGCCGAAGTGGTGTCCGGTGCACGCCTGGCCGAGGACGCCGGCACCGCACTGACCGAAATCGAGCGCGTGTCCAATGCACTGAACACCCTCATCAAGAACATCTCCATCGCCGCCCAGCAGCAGTCGGCTGCGGCCTCGGACATCACCCGTACCATGGGCGTGATCCGGCAGATCACCGGCCAGACCTCGCAGGGTGCCGGGCAGACCGCCGAATCGATCGGTCACCTCGCGCAGCTGGCGGCCGACCTGCGTCGTTCGGTCGCCGACTTCAAGCTGCCGGCGTGACGCGGGCAGGGCGGCGAGCAAGGAACCAGTCGATGAAGCATTTCCATTCCCCACGCCAGAACTCGCGCGGCTTCCGCGCGGCGGCGAACGGAGCGCGTCCATGAGCAGTCTGCGCGATGCGATGAGCCACGCAGCGCTGGGCTGGGTCAAGCCCGAGCTGGACGAGACCCTGCGCCAGGTGCGCAACGAGGTCGAGTACTACGCGGAAGACCCGGCCGATGCCAGCCGCATGCGCATCTGCGCCGGCTACCTGCACCAGGTGCAGGGCACCCTGCGCATGGTCGAGCTGTACGCCCCGGCGATGGTGGCCGAGGAGCTGGAACAGCTGGCCAATGCCATCGGCGCCGGTAGCGTGGCTGATCGGGATGAAGCCTGCGCGACCCTGATGCGCGGCAGCGTGCTGCTGCCCGATTACCTGGAGCGCCTGCAGAACGGCCACCGCGACATTCCGATCGTGCTGATGCCGCTGCTCAACGAAATCCGTGCCGCGCGTGGCGAAGAGGGCGTGCATGACAGCGTGCTGCTGGCGTTCGCGCCGGACAGCGTCAGCGCCACCGAGGCCGAGCTGGACCATGCCCGTGGCAGCCTGAGCGGGCGCAACCGCGAGCTGCTGGATACCGTGGGCAGCGCGGTGAAGGAAGAACTGCTGCGCATCAAGGATGCGCTGGACCTGCACCTGCGTACTGGCGGTGCGCCCGAACAGCTGCAGAACCAGGCCAACGAACTTGGCGCCGTGGCCGATACGCTGGGCATGATGGGCCTGGGCGTTGCCCGCGGCGTGGTCGTGCAGCAGCGCGATGCGCTGCGTGGCGTGGTCGAAGGGCGCCAGCAGATCGACGAGAACCTGCTGCTGGATATCGCCGGCGCATTGCTCTACGTGGACGCGTCGCTGGACGACCAGGTCGCCCATCTGGGTGCCGGCGGCAGTGGCGAAGATGACCCCAGCGCGGTGGAGAACCGGCGCACGGTGGAGGTGCTGGCACATGAGGCCATCGCCAACTTCGCCGCCGCCCGCGAGCATTTCGTCGCCTTCATCGAAACCAGCTGGAACCATGCCGAGCTGCAGGACGTGCCGCGCCTGCTGGGCGATGTGTCCGGTGCGCTGCGCATGCTCGACCTGAACACCGCCGCCGATTACCTGCGCGGTGTGCAGCAGTACATCGAAGCCGAGCTGATCGGTCGCCAGCGCGTGCCCAGTGGCCGCCAGCTGGACACCCTGGCCGATGCCATGGCCAGCCTGGAGTACTACCTCGAGGCTCTGCGCGACCGCCGCCCGGGCCGCGAGGACATCCTCGACATCACCCGCAGCAGCCTTGAAGCGCTGCGCTATTGGCCGTTGCCGGACCGCAATGCGGTGGAGCCTGTTGCCGCCGCGCCGATTCCGTTCGCATCGCTGCTGGTGGACCGCGAGCCGATCGCGCTGCAGGCCGAGCCGGTGCAGCCGGAGCCCATCGAGATTCCGGTGCAGCCGGCCGCGCCCGCCGCCGGCACGGTGCCGGTGCCGCTGCCGGACTTCACCTTCGATCCGCCACCGGCCGCGCCTGCACCGGAGGTGGTGGACAACCGCCTGATGTTCGGGGCGCTGGGGAGTGTCGCCTCCACACCGCTGTCGCTGCATGACGACGCGGATGCACCGCTGGTCTTCGCCGCGTCCAGCGCGCCTGCGCCCGAGGTACCGCAATGGGATCTCGCACCGTTCCATCCGGACTCCGAGCCGACCGCGAGTGCCGAAGACGAGCGCAGTCCGACCTTCGCCAGCTTCGACCCGGTCAGTTTCGAACGGGCCGAAACCAGCGTGGAACCGGCGCCGCAGTGGACACTGTCGGAGGCAACACCGCCGGCATTGGCCGATGTGGCTGTGATGGATGTCGAGGACGACGTCGACGCGTCGATGCCCTTCGACACCGCTGACGTTGCCGCGCCCGTGTTCGACCCGGTGGCTGCCGAGCACGATGTGGTCGCCGCCGGTGACGACGTGGTGTTCCGTTTCGACGCCGATGCGCTGGACAATGCCGACGACGTGCTGTCGCTGCACGCGATGGAGACGCTGTCGCTGGACGACGACGCCGGATTGCACCCGGCGCTGGAGATCGTCGATCCCGCTGCATCCGTGCGGGTGGACGAAAGCCCTGTGGTTGCCGAAGCGGACGCGGTTCCGGCGGATGTGCAGGAGGAGGTGCCCGCGCCGATGGCCGAGGTGCTGACGCCGGTCTCCGATGCACCCGCACCGGCGGTGTCGGTGATTGATATCGACACCATCGCGCCGATCGACTTCAGCGAAGCCGACGCGCAGTTCTTCGCCGAGCTGAGCGCCGCGGCGGCCGATTTCAATCCGCAGGCCATGGCGGCTCCACCCGCTGCGGACATCCCGGTCGTGGCCGGCACCGAGACCGGCTTCGAGGCAGGCTTCGACGACGATGCCGAGAACATCGACGAGGACATCCGCGAGGTGTTCCTGGAAGAGTTCGACGACGAGCTGGCCAACCTGGGCACGCTGCTGCCGGCATGGCGCATGCAGCTGGACAACATGGACCGGCTGCGGCCGATCCGCCGCATCTTCCACACCCTCAAGGGCAGTGGCCGCCTGGTGGGTGCACGCACCCTGGGCGAGTTCGCCTGGAAGATCGAAGGCATGCTCAATCGCGTGCTCGATGGCAGTCGCCCGGCGACTCCGGCGGTGCTGGCGATGGTCGACAACGCCCATGCCGCGCTGCCGCAGCTGAACGCCGCGCTGCGCCATGGCCAGCGCATCAGCGTGGACCTGCAGGCGATGCAGGCCATTGCCGATCGGGTCGGTGCCGGCGAGGAGACCTTCTACGTACCGTTGCCGGCTGCGGCCGCGCCGGCAGCGACACTGGCCGAGTCCGAAGGCGAAGACGAAATCAGCCGCCTGCTGGAAGCCGAGGCCGCTGCGTCGGCGCAGGCCGATGCCACGGCGGTGGCGGAAGACGCCGGTACCCCGGCCAACATCGACAGCGTACTGCGCGAGATCCTCGAGGCCGAGGTCGAAGTCCACCAGGCGACCCTGCAGGAATGGCTGCGCTCGGCGCAGCAGGCACCGCAGCCGGTCAGCGACGCACTGCTGCGTGCGGTGCACACCATGAACGGCGCCTTCGCGATGACCGAAGTGCCGGAAATCACGGCGGTCACCGGCGGTGCCGAGTCCTACATCAAGCGCGCCCTGGCCGCCGACGTGGTGCCTGGCGACGAGGGCGTAGCCGCACTGGATGCGACCGCGCAGGCGATCACCGCGACCATGGAGGCGCTGCAGGCGGAACAGCCGCGGATTGTTCCGCAGGGCGCGCTGGTGCAGCGGCTGCAGGCATTGGCCGGCGAGCTCCCGGAAGCGCGCTGGCCGCTGTTCGCGCTGGAAGACGAGGACGAAGAGGGCGTCGAGCTGGCGCCTGATGCCGAGCAGGCATCCGCGGCCGAAGCGCCGCTGGCCGGGCTGGACACGCTGGACGAAACCAGCATGCCGTCCGCTTTCGATGCGGCGACCGATCTCATTGCCGAGCCGCAGTCGCATGCCGAAGATGCGCTGGAACCGGTTCCAGCTGCAACCGGGCTGGAGGCGCTGGACGTCGCAGCCGACAGCGGCCTGGACGTGGGTGAGCTGACCGCCAGCGACGATCTTTCGCGT
Organism: Stenotrophomonas sp. 86156_Sma; assembly: GCF_056481625.1. Classification (NCBI taxonomy): domain Bacteria; kingdom Pseudomonadati; phylum Pseudomonadota; class Gammaproteobacteria; order Lysobacterales; family Lysobacteraceae; genus Stenotrophomonas; species Stenotrophomonas sp. 86156_Sma. The sequence continues at coordinate 3,817,673 of NZ_CM151157.1, read as the reverse complement.
TACTTCGACGCCGGCTGGCCGTCGGTGCCGGGCGAAGGTGAACCTGCCGCGGACGACACCGGCGCGATTGAATCGATCCAGCCGATTGAAAGTGCGCCTGATGTTGCCCAGCACGAATCAGATGCCGTGCCGGCGATCGCGACGGTCGACGACGCTGACCTGACCATGGCGGACGATCTGTCGCCGTACCTCGACGCCAGTGCGCTGCCGGTGGATGACCGCGACACGGAAGAGTTGCCGGTGTATGCGGAGGTTGACGCGATCGACCTGAATACGCCGTTGCCGTTTGATTCGGACAGTGACGATGACAACGTCATTGACGACGCTGCTGCACTGCCACTCGACAGCGAGCTGTCGAGCCTGCAGGATGAAATGGCTGTGCCGGGTTTTGCAGAACCGGTCACGCTGGCAGCCGCGCTCGAGGCCGGCCTGCACGTGATCGAGGAGGAGCAGACCCTGGACGACGACGGGCAATGGCCCGTGATCGGCCTCCAGGCCAGCGAACTCGCGCCGGGTGAGGCAGTTGCCTTTGCCGAGGATGCGGACGTCGGCGGGGAGGCGGCGGTCGGTGAAGGAGAGAGCGCCGATCAGCCGTCCCCGGCGACGGTGATTGAGGAGATCACCGCAGAGGCGCCGCAGGGCGGCACTGCTGCGGTGCGCTTCTTCGAAATGGAAGACGCACCGGGCCAGGGCACGGTCGATGCAGATGCCAATGCAGATGCAGATGCAGATGCAGAGATCGCAGAGGCCGACGTCGCGCCCCGTGCGCCGCACCACGAGCAGGCACCTGTTGCGGTGGATGCCGAAGACGGCGCCGATGCACTCGACTTCAGCGTGTACGACCGTGAGCTGGTCGATATCTTTGTCGAGGAAGGCAAGGACCTGCTCGACCACTGCGATGGCCTGATCAGCGAACTGCGCGATGCACCGCAGGACCGCGAGGTGCTGGCCGGCCTGCAGCGTGATCTGCACACCCTGAAGGGTGGCGCACGCATGGCTGGCATCAATGCCATCGGCGACCTTGGCCACAGCATCGAATCGCTGCTGGAGGCGGTGGCCGCTGGCCGTACCGAGATCGAACGTCGCGACGTGCAGCTGCTGGAGCGTGGCTTTGACCGCCTGCACCAGCTGCTCACTCGGACCGGCGCGCACCGCGTGGTGGAGCCGGCGCAGGATCTGGTCGAAGCCTTCGAGGTCCGCACCACCATCGATATCGCCGCAGCCGCTGCGGCCGCGCGTGCGGCCAGCGAGATCGAGACCGTGCCCGCACAGGCCGCGGGCCCGCTGGCGACCCCGATCGAAGCGCCGCTGTCGGCTCCGCTTCCGGCCGAGGGCGTGGTCGATGAAGATCCGCTGGCGCGTCCGCAGCAGGAGCAGGTGCGCGTGCGTGCCGACCTGCTCGACCGCCTGGTCAACCATGCCGGTGAAGTGGCGATCTACCGCTCGCGGCTTGAACAGCAGCTGGGTGCCTTCCGTGGTGCCATGGGCGAACTGGAGCGCACCAATGCGCGACTGCGCGACCAGCTGCGGCGACTCGACCTGGAAACCGAGGCGCAGATCGTCGCCCGCTACCAGCGCGAACAGGACCAGGCCGACCAGAAGTTCGATCCGCTGGAGCTGGACCGCTTCTCCACCCTGCAGCAGCTCAGCCGTGCGCTGAACGAGTCGGCGGCCGACCTGGGGGGCCTGCAGGGCGTGCTGGACGATCTGTCGCGCCAGTACGATTCGCTGCTGCAGCAGCAGTCGCGCGTCAGCTCCGAGCTGCAGGATGGCCTGATGCGCGCGCGCATGGTGCCGTTCGATGGCCTGGTGCCGCGCCTGCGCCGCGTGGTCCGCCAGTCCGGCATGGATACCGGCAAGCAGGTCCACCTGACCCTGGAAGGAACCCACGGCGAACTGGACCGCAACGTCCTCGACCGCATGGTCGCGCCGCTGGAACACATGCTGCGCAACTCCGTGGCCCATGGCCTGGAAGCGCCGGAACAGCGCCGCGCCGCCGGCAAGCCGGAGGAGGGCGAGATCGCCATCCGCCTGCACCGCGAAGGTTCGGAAATCGTGCTGGAAGTGGCCGATGACGGTGCTGGCCTGGACCGCGAGGCGATCCGCCGCCGCGCCATCGACCGTGGCCTGCTGGCCGCCGATGCGCAGCCGAACGAGCAGGAGCTGGACAACCTGATCTTCGCGTCCGGCTTCACCACCGCCGACCAGGTCAGCCAGCTGGCCGGTCGTGGCGTGGGCATGGACGTGGTGCGCAACGAAGTGCGCCAGCTCGGTGGCTCGGTCGACATCCAGTCGGTGCGGGGCCAGGGCGTGCGCTTCACCCTGCGCCTGCCGCAGACGCTGGCCGTCACCCAGGCGGTGTTCGTGCAGATCGGCGAAACCACCTTCGCGGTGCCGGTGGCCTCGGTCAGTGGTATCGGCCGCCTGTCGCGCGAGCGTTTCGAAGCCGCCGACAGCAGCTACCGTTACAGCGGCGAAGACTATCCGCTGTACGACCTCGGCAGCCTGGTCGGGCAGGCCCCGGCGCGTGCCGATGGCCAGGACCAGGTGCCGCTGCTGCTGGTCCGTGCCGGTGATCTGCGTGCCGCCGTGGCGATCGACCAGGTGCTGGGCAACCGCGAAATCGTGGTCAAGCCGGTCGGCCTGCAGATCGCGTCGGTGCCGGGCATCTACGGCGCGACCATCACCGGCGATGGCCGCGTGGTGGTGATCCTGGACGTGGCGCCGCTGGTGCGCCGCTTCCTCGCCAACCCGACGCTGCCTGTGCTGGCCAACGCACCGCGCCAGGAGCGCCAGGTGCCGCTGGTGATGGTGGTCGACGACTCGCTGACGATGCGCAAGGTCACCGGCCGCATCCTCGAACGCCACAACTTCGAGGTCAGCGTCGCCCGCGACGGCGTGGAAGCGCTGGAACGCCTGGAAGAGCGCGTGCCGGACCTGATGCTGCTGGATATCGAGATGCCGCGCATGGATGGCTACGAGCTCGCCACCGCGATGCGTGCCGACCCGCGCTACAGGGACGTGCCGATCGTGATGATCACTTCGCGCAGCGGTGACAAGCACCGCCAGCGCGCCTTCGAGATCGGTGTCCAGCGTTACCTGGGCAAGCCGTACCAGGAACTGGACCTGATGCGTAACGTGTACGACCTGCTGGGGATCGCCCGTGTCCGTGAGTGAAACCCAAGCGGCTCCGGCCGTGGCCCTGCTGGCCCGTCCCGGCGCGGCGCGTGAGCGCCTGCGTGAGGCGTTGTCGCACGCCGATGTGCAGCTGGTGCTGGAAGATGATCCCAACACGCTGGAGGCGCGGGTCCTGCAGGAGGCGCGCCCACAGTTCGTGGTGATCGCGCTGGAAGACGCCATCGAGGACGCCTTGGAGCGCCTGGAAGCGGTGCTGTCCGCACCGGGTCTGACCCTGGTCTTCGACGAGGCCGAACTGGCTGCACGTCGTGATGGTTGGGAGGCTCAGCGCTGGGGCCGTCATCTGTCCGCCAAGCTGCATGGCCACCAGCAGGTGTTGCCGCCGGGGGCCGAAGAAGAACCCAGCCTGCAGCTGGAGCCGGGCCACCCGGCACCGGCACCGGCGCCGCAGGAAGAAGCGCTGCAGCCGCACCTGGAGCAGGCATTGAGCTGGGCCGACGAGGTCCCCGCTGACACTCTGTACTCGCCGCCTGTACAGCTGCACGAACCGATCGCGCTGGAACAGGCGCTGGCCGCGCTGCAGCCGGTGGTGCCTGAGCCGCTGCAGGCCCCCGCACTGCCGTCGCTGGCAGAGACCGCGTCCGCAGTACCGCCGCTACCGCCGGTCTCCTTCGACCACACCGCCTGGTCGCTGGTCGAGGACGAGGCCGATGCCTCGGCAACCGCTCCGCACCACGCTGCCGTGGAGGCTCCGCTGCCTTCCTTCGATACCGGTCATCTGAGCCTGGTCGATCTGGATGCCGCAGCGCCCGTGGGCGCACGCGCCGGATCGCTGCTGGTGCTGGCCGGCATCGGTGGCCCGGATGCGCTGCGTCGCCTGCTCGGCGCGCTGCCGCCTTCGCTGAGCGTGCCCGTCCTGGTGCACATGCGCCTGGATGGCGGGCGCTACGGCAACCTGGTCAAGCAGATGGCCCGCGTGTCGCCGTTGCCGGTGCAGCTGGCTGAAGCCGGCCAGCGTGCAACTCCGGGTGAAGTGCACGTGCTGGCCGATGACATCGGCGTGCAGGCAGCCAGTGACGGCCTGCATTTCGTCAGCGACGCGCAGGGCATTGCGATTGCCGCGCTGCCAGCTGACCACACCGCGCTGGTCCTGCTCAGCGGCGCTGACCTTGCGCATGTTGGTCCGGCGCTGGATCTGGCCGCCGCCGGTGCATGGGTGGCCGGGCAGGTGGGCGAGGGCTGCTACGACCCGGCTGCGGCCACGGCGGTGGTTGCTGCCGGCATGGTGGCCGGTGAACCGCAGGAACTGGCGCAGGCGATTGCCGCGCGCTGGGGTGAGCAGGACGACAACGGAGAAGCACCATGAGCTATGCCAGCAATGACGAAATCCGTGGCGTCCTGATCCAGGCCGGCAACGCGCGCGTGCTGCTGCCCAATGCCACCGTGGCCGAAATGATGTCGCGCGTGCCGGTGCAGCCGGTCTCCGATGCGCCGCGCTGGCTGGTGGGCGAGATCGGTTGGCACGGCTGGCAGGTGCCGCTGGTCTCGTTCGCACGTCTTTCGGGACTGGGCGAAGAAGCCGTGGGCGGCCACAACAAGGTGGTGGTGCTGAAGGCCCTCAGCGGCAACGCGCAGCGTCCGTACTACGCGCTGCTGACGCAGAACTTCCCGCAGCTGATTTCGGTGCCGCGCGACGGCCTGCTGGCTGACGCCTCGGAAGAAACCCTGCCGGACATCGTGCACATGCGTGTGCTGCTGGGCGAGCAGAGCGCGCTGCTGCCGAACCTGGACGCGCTGGAAGCCGCCCTGGATTCGCTGGCGGCCTGATCGGACATCCGCCGGGCATTTTGAATTCCCGGTAGTGCCGGCCGCTGGCCGGCAACCGCATGATTCCGTGGATGCCGGCCAGCGGCCGGCACTATCAGGAATCGGCCCTTACCCCAGATCCCCCAACCGCGCCTGCAGTGCTGCAATCGCGGCCAGGCCGGCCGTTTCCGTGCGCAGAATGCGCGGCCCCAGCTGCAGGCCCTGGAAGCCCGCGGCCGCCAGTTGATCACGGTCGCGTGGCGACCACCCCCTTCCGGGCCGATTGCAATCACGATGCCCCCGCCAGGCGCGGCGTCCAGCGTCGACAGCCGGTGCGCACCCAGCGGGTCCAGGGTCAACCGCAGCGTATCGGGCGGCAGCGCCGCTGCCGCCTGCGCCAGCGACAGCGGGGATCCCACCTGCGGAATGCGCGCGCGCCCGGACTGGCCGCAGGCCGAGGTCACCACATTGTTCCAGTGCGCCACGCGCTTCTCCGCCCGTGCTGCATCCAGCTTCACCTCGGTGCGCTCGGCGTTGACCGGAATGATCGCCGCCACGCCCAGTTCGGTGGCTTTCTGCAGGATCAGGTCCATCTTCTCGCCACGGGCGATGCCCTGCAGCAGGGTAATCGTCAGCGGCGATTCGTTGTCGATGGCCTGCACGGCGTCGATGCGCACCTGCACTTCGCGCTTGCCGGCCACGGTCAGCGTGGCGCTGTAGTCATGGCCGTCGCCGTTGAACAGCACACAGGTATCGCCCTCGCGCAGGCGCATCACCCGTACCAGGTGGTTGGCGGTCTCTTCCGGCAGGGTCACGGTCTGGCCGCTGTGCAGCGCCAGGTCGATGGGGCAGCGGGTCACGCGCATGCAATCGCCTCGTCAATCGCCGCCAGCGTGGTATGTGCCAGCAGCTCCAGTTGTTCGTCGTCCACGCAATAGGGTGGCATCCAGTACAGCACGTCGCCCAGCGGACGCAGCACCACGCCACGTTTCAGCGCGGCCTTGTAGGCGTGCAGGCCCAGCTGCAGCGCCGGGTCGAACGGGGTGCGCTTGTTGCCGTCGCGCGACAGCTCGAACGCCACCACCATGCCCGCCTGGCGCACGTCGGCCACGTGCGGATGGTCGCTGAACGGTGCGGCCAGCGTGCCCATCACCGAGGCGATGCCGCGGTTGCGCGCGATCACATCGTCGTCGCGGAAGATGTCCAGCGTCGCCAGCGCGGCCGCGCAGGCCAGCGGGTTGCCGGTGTAGCTGTGCGAGTGCAGGAACGCGCGCTCGCGCGAGTCGTCGAGGAAGGCGTCGTACAGTGCCTGCGTCGCCAGCACGGCGGCCAGTGGCAGGAAGCCGCCGGTCAGGCCCTTGGACAGGCACATCAGGTCCGGCATCACCCCGGCCTGCTCGCAGGCGAACAGGGTACCGGTGCGGCCGAATCCGGTGGCGATCTCGTCGGCGATCATGAATGCACCGTGCGCATCACACAGTTCGCGAACCCGCTGCAGGTACACCGGGTCATGCATGCGCATGCCGCCGGCGCACTGCAGGCGCGGTTCCAGGATCACCGCACAGATCTCGCCCGGGTGCTGGTCGAACAGCGTGGCCAGTCCATCCGCGGCCTGCCGCGCGCGATCTGCCGCACTCTGGCCCGGCTCGGCCAGGTAAGCGTCGGGCGAGGGCGCGAACAGGCCTTCGGCCAGCAGCGGTGCATAGACACGGCGGTAAAGGGGGATGTCGCCCAGCGCCAGCGCGCCCAGGGTCTCGCCGTGGTAGCCGTTCTCCAGCGCGATGAAGCGCGTGCGGCGCGGCTCTCCGCGGTTCTGGAAGTACTGGAATGCCATCTTCAGCGCCACTTCCACGCCGGCGGAGCCGTTGTCAGCGTAGAACACCTTGGCCAGCGGCTCGCGGCCGGGCTGCCGCGGCGCCAGCGCCAGCAGGCGTTCGGCCAGGGTGATCGCCGGCTCGTGGCCGAAGCCGGCCAGCATCACCTGTTCCAGCTGCCCAGCCTGGGCGGCAATGGCACCGCCGATGCGCGGCTCGGCATGGCCGAACAGGTTGGTCCACCAGCTGCTGACCGCGTCCAGGTAGCGGTTGCCGTCGTGGTCGAACAACCAGGCGCCCTGGCCGCGTGCGATCGGGACCAATGGCAGGGTGTGCGGATGCTCGCGCATCTGCGTGCACGGGTGCCACAGCACCTTGAGGTCGCGTTGCCGCCAGTGCTCGACCAGCGGGGAGGGGGTTGGGTCTGCTAGCATTTCGGGCTCATGAACATGTTGCTGCCTGCACATTCTATCGGCCCCGGCGCAGGCGCCGGCCGCCGCGGAGATTCCGCATGAACGATGACCGTGCCGGCCGTCGCTTGCCGATCATCCATCGGATCACCGATGAGGAGAACGGTCCCTTCCAGCGCCAGCACCTGGACCTGGAGTTCTCCAACGGCGAACGCCGCCGCTTCGAGCGGCTGGTCAGCCGGGGGCATGGCGCGGTGGTGGTGGTGCCGATGCTCGACGACGAAACCGTGCTGCTGGTACGTGAATACGCCGCCGGCATGCACCGCTACGAACTGGGCCTGGTCAAGGGCCGGATCGATGCCGGCGAGACCCCCGAGCAGGCCGCCGACCGCGAACTGAAGGAAGAGGCCGGTTACGGCGCGCGCCGGGTGGATGTGCTGCGCGCGATGACCCTGGCCCCGACCTACATGAGCCACCAGTCGTGGCTGGTGGTGGCGCGCGACCTGTACCCGGAAAAGCTGGCCGGCGACGAGCCGGAAGAGCTGGAAGTCGTCCCGTGGAAGCTGGCCGAGTTGGACCAGCTGATGCTGCGCGAGGACTTCTCCGAGGGACGCTCGCTGGCGGCGCTGTTCATTGCCCGCCAGTGGCTGCAGGGATTGCGATGATCAAACTGACCACGGACCTGCGCGAGACCGCCATCGCCATTGCCCAGGAAGCCGGACAGGCCATCATGCAGGTCTATGCCGATGGCTTCGACGTGCAGCTCAAGGACGACAACAGCCCGGTTACCAGTGCCGACCTGGCGGCCAACCAGGTCATCGAGCAGGGCCTGCAGCAGCTGACCCCGGATCTGCCGATCCTGTCCGAGGAATCGGCGCAGGTACCCTGGGAGCAGCGCCGCCACTGGGGCGCCTACTGGCTGGTCGATCCGCTCGATGGCACCCGTGAGTTCGTCAAGCGCAACGGCGAGTTCAGCGTCAACATCGCGCTGATCTACCAGGGCGCACCGGCCTTCGGCGTGGTGCTGGCCCCGGTGACGGGCATCGTCTGGCATGCCATGCGCGGGGAGCTGGCCTATCGCCGGCAGGGCCTGCACGACACCGTGCTGCGCACCCGCACGCCGGCCACCGCACCGCTGCGGGTTGCTGCCAGCCGCTCGCACCGCTCACCGGAAACCGAGGCGCTGCTGGCGCGCATGGGCCGCATCGAGACCATCGCGCAGGGCTCGTCGCTGAAATTCTGCCGGATCGCCGAAGGTGGCCTGGATGTCTATCCGCGTCTGGGCCCGACCTCCGAATGGGACACCGCCGCCGGCCAGTGCGTGCTGCACGCCGCCGGTGGCGCGGTGCTGTCGGCGGCGACCGGCAAGCCGTTCCGCTACAACCGCCGCGAGACCCTGTTGAACGGCGATTTCATTGCCCTTGGTGATACCAGCCTGCCGTGGCGCGACTGGTTGTCCGACTGACCCTGGAGGCCGCATGAGCGCGCATGACACCCCCATCGCCGGCAGTGCAGCCAGCAACGAACTGGAACGCCTGCTGGCGATCATGGCGCGCCTGCGCGATCCGCAGGGCGGCTGCCCCTGGGACCTGGAACAGAACTTCGCGACCATCGCGCCGTACACCATCGAGGAAGCCTACGAGGTGGCCGATGCGATCGACCGTGGCGACCTCGATGATCTCTGCGATGAGCTGGGCGACCTGCTGCTGCAGGTGGTGTTCCATGCACGCATGGCCGAGGAGCAGGGCGCCTTTGCCTTCGCCGAGGTCGCACGCGCGATCAGCGACAAGATGCAGCGCCGCCACCCGCACGTGTTCGCCGATGTCAGCGTCGATGACGCCGACGGGGTGACGCGTAACTGGGATGCGATCAAGCGTGCCGAGCGTGCCGCCAAGGGCGAGCAGGACACCTCCGCATTGGCCGGCATCTCGCGTGGCCTGCCCGAATGGCAGCGAGCGGTGAAGCTGCAGTCGCGCGCGGCCAAGGTCGGTTTCGACTGGCCGGGCCCGTTGCCGGTGTTGGACAAGGCGGCGGAGGAACTGCAGGAGCTGCGCGAGGAGTTCGAGCGCGGCGATATTGCCGGCAACAAAGCGCGCCTGCAGGAAGAGCTGGGCGATCTGCTGTTCGTCTGCGCCAACCTGGCACGCCACGCCGATATCGATCTGGGTGCGGCGCTGCGCGGGGCCAACCACAAGTTCGAACGCCGCTTCCGTGCGATGGAAGCGCAGGCTGACGCCCAGGGTGGAGCGCTGGCGTCGATGGACCTGGATGCGCAGGAAGCACTGTGGCAGCACGCCAAGGCGGCGGAGAAGGCGTGAAGACGCTCGCGCTGTTCCTGCTGACCGCGCTGGCCGAAATTGTCGGCTGCTACCTGCCGTGGTTGTGGCTGCGCAAGGGCGGAAGCGTGTGGCTGCTGCTGCCGGCTGCCGCCAGCCTGGCCCTGTTCGCCTGGCTGCTGACCCTGCACCCGACCGCCAGTGGCCGGGTCTATGCGGCCTACGGGGGTGTCTACATCGGCACCGCGCTGTTCTGGCTGTGGCTGGTCGATGGCATCCGCCCCAGCCGCTGGGACCTGTTCGGCGCAGCCCTGTGCCTGGCCGGCATGGCGGTGATCATGTTCGGCCCGCGCACGCCCCCGGTGTAGCGTCGAGCCATGTTCGGCCGCTTCGGCTTTTGTAGCGTCGAGCCATGCTCGACCGCTTCCGCTCTTATGTAGCGTCGAGCCATGCTCGACTGCAACTGGGAGGGCCAGTCGAGCATGGCTCGACGCTACAAAGGCAGCGCCACCGGATCATGCACTGCCTTGTCAGAATCGGCCACGCTGTCCAGGCCGCTTTCCCTCCCGGGAAGGCGCATGATGGCGGTGACCACGGCCCCCGGAACACGCACATGTCCCGCTTCGCCAGCTTCCGCGAGTTCTATCCGTTCTATCTCAGCGAGCACCGCCACCCGGTATCGCGCCGGCTGCACTTCGTCGGCAGCTGCGGCGTGCTGCTGCTGGTCGTTGCAGCGATCCTGCGCGGGCAGCCGGTGCTGTTGCTGGCCGCCCTGTTCTGCGGTTACAGCTTCGCCTGGGTCGGCCATTTCTTCTTCGAGAAGAACCGCCCGGCCACCTTCCAGCACCCGCTGTACTCGTTCATGGGCGACTGGGTGATGTTCGCCGACATCCTGCGCGGGCGCGTGCCCTGGTAGCTCCGCTGTGAATGTGGCCTTCACGCGCTATGCTGGGGCCTGGACGTCATAGATAAGGAAAGCAAGATGTTCCCGACCATGTTCTTTACCGTGGTACTGGCCTTCGTGGCCGTGGTGATCCTGTTCAAGGCAGTACGGATGGTGCCCCAGGGCTACGAGTGGACCGTCGAGCGCTTCGGGCGCTACACGCACACCATGACCCCCGGCCTGCATTTCCTGATCCCGATCGTGTACGGGGTGGGGCGCAAGGTGAACATGATGGAGCAGGTGCTGGACGTGCCCAGCCAGGAAGTGATCACCAAGGACAACGCCGCCGTGCGCGTGGACGGCGTGGTGTTCTTCCAGGTACTGGATGCCGCCAAGGCCGCCTATGAGGTGGCCAACCTGGAAGTGGCGATGATCGCCCTGGTGCAGACCAACATCCGTACCGTGATCGGTTCGATGGATCTGGATGAATCACTCAGCCAGCGCGAGGTGATCAATGCCCAGCTGCTGAGCGTGGTCGACCATGCCACCAATCCCTGGGGAGTGAAGGTCAACCGCATCGAGATCCGCGACATCCAGCCGCCGCGCGATCTGCTGGATGCGATGGCGCGGCAGATGAAGGCCGAGCGCGAGAAGCGCGCGCAGATCCTCGAGGCAGAGGGTTCACGGCAGTCGGAGATCCTGCGCGCCGATGGCGAGAAGCAGGCCACCGTGCTGGAAGCCGAAGGCCGTCGCGAAGCTGCGTTCCGCGATGCCGAGGCGCGCGAGCGCCTGGCCGAGGCCGAAGCGATGGCGACCAAGGTGGTGTCGGCGGCGATTGCCGAGGGTGACGTGCAGGCGATCAACTACTTTGTCGCGCAGAAGTACGTGGAAGCGTTCAAGGAGCTGGCCAGTTCGCCGAACCAGAAGCTGGTGCTGATGCCGATGGAGGCCAGTGGCGTGATCGGTTCGATCGCGGGCGTGGCCGAACTGGCGAAGCAGGCGCTGGCCAGCCAGGACAACAAGGCCGCCGGCAAGCGGCCGCCGCCGCTCGGAGGCTGACATGCGCTGGGAAGTCGTCGGTTGGGGCGCGCTGGCGCTGCTGCTGTTCGCTGCCGAAGCGCTGGCGCCGGGTGCGTTCATGCTGTGGATCGGCATTGGCGCGGCGGCAGTGTTCGTACTGGTTGCGGTGTTCAGCGACATTCCACTGTTGTGGCAGGTGATCGCTTTCGTCCTGCTGAGTGTGGTCTCGATCCAGTGCTACCGGCGCTGGGGGAGGCCGCGGGCACGGCCCAGCGATGCGCCGTTGCTCAACCGCCGTGCCGAGCAGCTGGTCGGCCGGGAGGTGGTACTGCAGCAGGCCATCGTCGGTGGCCAAGGACGGGTCAGCATTGACGATGCGTCCTGGCAGGTGAGTGGACCGGATCTGCAGGCCGGCAGCCTGGTACGGGTGGTGGCGGTGCAGGGCAGCACGCTGCTGGTCGAAGCGGTGGCCTAGGGGTTCCCAGCCAACGGCGGAGCCCCTCGTGGGTGGTCGCGGAAGGTGGTTCATGTGTCTGGGTCGGGCGGGTTGGGTTCGCGGGACACGCCGTAGACCCCGCTCCGCGGTCCGGCCCAGCCGCTGGCGGCTGCGCGTTCGGTCGCTTGCGAAGCAGTGCTTCGCAAGCAAAGCGCCCTCACCCATGGGGGCTCGATGGCGTCATCCATGGCGCCAACGGTCCCGCGAACCCAACCCGCCCGGCCCCCGACAGTTTCCGTGCGCGTCCAGCCCACGGAAAAAGAAAAAAGAGCAAAGAGCAAAAGCACTCGCTCCGACCCGCCCAGGCCGAGTCAATCCAGAGCCGATGAACTCAGGCTTTGCGCTCCAGCTGTAGAAAGCGGCGCCGGCCGCAGGCCGGCCAAACACCCCGCTGCGCTGCGGCGCGACCTGCGGGCGACCGATCTGGGATAATGGGGATTCTTGTTTCCTCTGCTGCCGGACCCGGTCATGACCCAGAAGACGCTGCTCAACGATACCCACCGCGCCCTTGGCGCCAAGATGGTCGATTTCGGGGGTTGGGACATGCCCATCCACTACGGCTCGCAGCTCGACGAGCACCACCTCGTTCGTCGCGAGTCGGGTGTGTTCGACGTCAGCCACATGACCGTGGTCGACCTGCGCGGTGACCAGGTCAAGCCGTTCCTGCGCCGCCTGCTGGCCAACTCGGTCGACAAGCTGAAGGTGACCGGCAAGGCGCTGTACTCGTGCATGCTGAATCCGCGCGGCGGCGTCATCGACGACCTGATCGTCTACTACCTGGGCGACGATTTCTTCCGCATGGTGGTCAATGCCTCCACCCGCGAGAAGGACCTGGCCTGGCTGCGCGAGCAGGCTGCACCGTTCGGCGTCACCGTCGAGCAGCGCCCGGACCTGGCCATCCTCGCCGTGCAGGGCCCGCAGGCGCGCGACATCGTGATCGGCCTGGCCCGCGAAAGCGATCGCGCAGCGCTGGCCAAGCTGGGCCGTTTCGCCGCCCTGCAGGTGCAGTCCGATGACGGCGTCGAACTGTTTGTCGCCCGTACCGGTTACACCGGCGAAGACGGCTTCGAAATCCTGCTGCCGCAGGACGCCGTGGTCGCGTTCTGGAACCGCCTGCTGGCGGCGGGCGTGAAGCCGGCCGGCCTCGGCGCACGCGACACGCTGCGCCTGGAAGCCGGCATGAACCTGTACGGCCAGGACATGGACGAAGAGATCAGCCCGTACGAAGCGGCGCTGGCCTGGACCGTGTCGCTGGACGAAGGCCGCGACTTCATCGGCCGCGACGTGCTGGAAGCGCAGAAGGCTGCCGGCACCGCCCGCCAGATGATCGGTCTGGTGATGGACGAGAAGGGCGTGCTGCGCCATGGTCAGGCGGTGACCACCGCCGGCGGCCAGGGCGAGATCCTGTCCGGCACCTTCTCGCCGACCCTGGCCAAGGGCATCGCCTTCGCCCGTGTACCGGCCGGTGAACTTGGCGAGGTCACCGTCGACATCCGTGGCCGGCAGGTGCCGGTGCGCGTGGTCAAGTTCCCGTTCGTGCGCGAAGGCCAGGCCCAGCCCGGCGTGCTCGCCGACGCCTGATCCGAAACTGCCGATCGCCACTGACAGCAGTGGCGGCCGGTTGGTTACACTAGCCCCGTTTTTTCCACCCCTGCATATCTCTGGAGCAGTCCCATGAGCGAGATCCCCGGCGACCTCAAGTTCCTCAAGTCCCATGAGTGGGCCCGTGTCGAAGGCAATGGCCGTGTCACCGTCGGTATTTCCGACCACGCCCAGGGCCTGCTGGGTGACCTGGTCTACGTCGAACTGCCGGAAGTCGGCGCCGACGCAAAGGCGGGCGAGCAGATCGCCGTTGTCGAGTCGGTGAAGGCCGCCTCGGACGTCTACAGCCCGATCAGCGGCAAGGTCGTCGAGGTCAACTCGGCGCTGTCCGACAAGCCGGAAACCATCAATGAAGATGCCTACGGCGAAGGCTGGATGTTCGTGGTCGAACTGACCAACGCTGAAGAGGTCAACGAACTGCTGGATCCGGACGCGTATGCCGAAGCCCTGGAAAACGACGACCACTGAGTCGTCACTTCCGGGTTCTGGAACGGCCACCTTCGGGTGGCCGTTCTTGTTTTGGCGAGTGCGTCGGACTCATGACGGCGGGTTCGCTCTGCACCCTCGGCGTGGCATCAGCCGACAGACGAACGGTGCCGATCAGCGTGCGCAGTTTTGCGCAAATCCGCGTTTCCGCCCCGCGCCGAAGCGATCGAATGTGAAAACTTTTCGCCCCCCGTTGCGGCCCCGTTGTGCTGGCGTTGGCGACGGTGCGGGTGACCATCGGCGATGCACGTGCGCTGTTGTCCGGAACATGTGCCTATCTGCGCAGAGTGCTTATTTCAAGTGTTTTTTGTTCAGAGAGCGCATCGACTTCGTCGTATGCGGCGCGCGTGCGCGCCGCTTCAATGGTCGTTGCAGGGCGCGCACGGCGGTGGCGAGGGCGGCGTCCGGGATGGCGCGGATGTGAAAATTTTTCGCGGGGGTTGTTGACAGTAAAAAAAACCGTGATTAGGTTTCGCCTCAGCAGACCTTGCCTGCCCAACCGAGTGCGCAGAATCAATCGTCCGATGCGAAGCAGCCCCTTCAAGACCACCGCGACCCTGATGACGGTGGACATGGCCCCGCTTCCCCCGGAGAAATGCAAGGCAACTCCCGTTCCGATGTCCGCTCCGCCGATCGAGGCGGGCATTGCCGCATCCGTAACGGCGCGCCTGACGCGCCGGCGGTCCCCGCACGCAGCATCCGCGGGTTTGATCCACCTGGGCGTTTCAACTCCCTATCACTGACGAGGAGCCATCCCATGGCAACCAAGAAAGCTGCGAAGAAGAAGCCCGCCGCCAAGAAAGCGGTGAAGAAGGTCGCGAAGAAGGCCGCTGCCAAGAAGGCAGTGAAGAAGGTCGCGAAGAAGGCGACCGCCAAGAAGGCAGTGAAGAAGGCTGCGAAGAAGGTCGCCAAGAAGACCACTGCGAAGAAGGCAGTGAAGAAGGCGGCGAAGAAGGTAGCCAAGAAGTCCACTGCCAAGAAGGCCGTCAAGAAGACCGCGAAGAAGGCCGTCAAGAAGGTAGCCAAGAAGGCCACCAAGAAGACTGCCAAGAAGGCAACGGCCCGCAAGCCGGCCAAGAAGGTCGCGAAGAAGGCAACTGCCAAGAAGGCCGTCAAGAAGACTGCCAAGAAGGCAGTAAAGAAGACCGCGAAGAAGGCGACCAAGAAGGCTGCCCCGAAGAAGGCAGCGAAGAAGGTTGCCAAGCGCAAGCCGGCCGCCCGCAAGAAGAAGGCTGCTCCGGTCGCTCTGCCGGCAACCCCGGCGCCGCTGATCTAAGTACTTCCCGATAGCCGCATCCTGAAACCCCCTTCCCTGACTGCCCAGCGGGGAGGGGGTTTTTTTATGGGCCGTCTGCAGGGTCGAGCCGTGCTCGACTGCTTTTCTGACGGTCGACGCTAGCGGTGCGGCGCCGGTGGAAAGCGCTCCACCAGGAAGTCCAGGAAGCTGCGCAGGCGGGTCGAGTGGTAGCGATCGTGGGCGTAGACCACGTGCATCGGCCGACCGGTCTGGCCGAACTCAGGGAACAGCTGCACCAGGCGTCCGGTATCGATGTCGGCAGCCAGCAGCAGTGCCGACTGCAGCACGATGCCCAGCCCGTGCAGCGCTGCCGTGCGCAGCGCTTCGCCGTTGTTGATCTGCAGCCGGCCGCCGGGCACACGCTTGAGTTCGCCAGCATCGGCCTGCAGCCACTGTGCGAGTGCGCTCGGTTCGAAGGACAGGCACTGATGCACGGCGAGGTCCTGCAGGCTGCGAGGCGTGCCATGCCTGGCCAGGTACGCCGGCGATGCGCACATCATCAAGCGATACGGTGCCAGCGCACGCGCCACCAGCATGCTGCTGTCGGCCAGCGTGCCGATGCGCAGCGCCGCTTCGAAACCCTCCTCGGCGAGGTCGACCACGCGGTCGCTCAGCGTGACTTCGACCCGGACATCCGGATGGCGCGCCATGTATTCGGCCAGTGCCGGTACCAGTGCGTGCGTGCCGAAGATCACCGGCGCACTGATGCGCAACGTGCCCGCCGGTGCCAGCTGCTGGTGCTGCGCCTGTGCGTCCGTTTCTTCCACCAGCCGCAGGATCTCCCGGCAGCGGGTGTAGTAGTCCTCGCCGAAGGGCGTCATGTGCTGGCGCCGGGTGGTACGGCTCAACAGCTGCATCCCCAGCCGTGCTTCCAGCGCACGCAGGTGCTTGCCGGCCATCGTCGCCGAGATATCCATCGCCGCCGCCGCAGCGCTGAGGCTGCCCTTGTCCACGATCAGCACGTAGACCTGCATGCTCTCCAGCAGATTCATCTGACACCCCGGGTGTTGAATGCTGAAACCTGCGCGGAGTTTATCAATCAGGGGTGATCAAACAGCATGTACTGCACGGGCCGGATGTACCGGCTGGCGGATTGGGAGAACATCATGGATCTGGGGCTTGAAGGGCGTACCGCGCTGATCACCGGGGCGGGCAGTGGCATCGGTGCCGGTGTGGCCAGGCTGCTGGCGGCACAGGGAGTACGCATTGCGATCAGTGCACGGCGTGCCGAGCCGCTGCATGCACTGGCGGCGGAGATCGAATCTGCAGGCGCGCCGACACCGATCGTCCTGCTGGGCGACCTCACCGATGCGGAGCAGGTACGCCACATTGCGGATGCAGCCTCGGCGGCACTGACGCGTGTCGACATCCTCGTCAATGCGGCTGGAGGAGGCCGGCCGACCACGGTGGATGCGGGGGACGATGTCTGGGAGGAAGCCATGACCTTGAACTTCTCTTCGGCACGACGCCTGACCCAGGCACTGCTGCCGGCGATGCAGGCGCAGGGCTGGGGGCGGGTGATCAACCTCAGCGGTTCAATGGAACCGCGCGCGGTGAATGCTGCCACGGCGGCGAAGGCGGCGTTGCATCTGTGGAGCAAAGGGCTGTCGTCGGCGCTGGCCTCACAGGGCATCACGGTCAATGCAATCGCGCCGGGACGCATCAACAGTGCTCAGATCCGGGACCGCCTGCATCCAACCGAGGAAAGCCGGCGTGAGTTCATCGAACGCAACATTCCGATCGGGCGTTTTGGTGATCCGGAGGAGGTGGCGCCGCTGGTGGCCTTTCTGGCCTCGCCCTTGGCCGGCTACATCACCGGCGCGGTGATTCCGGTGGATGGCGGCATGCACTACTTCGCGCATTAGCCTTCCGTTTGTAGAGTCGAGCGGTGCTCGACTGCTTTGCTCTACAACTGCCAACAAAAAGGGCGACCCGCAGGCCGCCCTTCGCACACACGGTGAAGCCCGCCAACTCAGCGCGGCGAGGCCACCGCACGGTTGCTCGAAGCACCCTTGCCCTTGCGCTTGTCCTGCTGCGCCGGACTTGCGCCTTCGGCCATCAGGTTGTCGCTGCCGAAGTCGGTGTCCACGTCCAGCCAGCGCTGCGTCGGCAGGCCGAGCGCGGAATCGAGCACCGTCGGCAGCAGGCCGCTGGGCAGGCCGCTTTCGCCGTTCCACATGATGGCGATGCCGAGATCGCGTTCCGGCACCAGCGCGACCAGGCCGCGATAGCCCTGCACGGCACCGGCATGGAACACCACATCGTGGCCGGCGTAGTCGAAGGTGCGCCAGCCCAGTGCGTAGCCGGCCGAATGCAGGCGCTCGCGGCGCCAGCCCGAACGCATTTCGCCCGGGGTGTTGATCAGGCTCGAATGCAGAGTGGCCAGCAGCGGTGCCGGCAGCACGTCCGGGCGATGGCCGGTGTGTGCCAGCAGCCACTGCGCCATGTCGCTGGCGCTGGCGTTGACGCCGGCGGCCGGGGCGACGCGGTAGTAGGTCGGCTTCGGTGTCAGCGACACCCAGCCATTGCGGCTGCGCACGTGCGGACGCGCCCAGCGCGAGCTGGCCTGGATGCCGGCCAGGCCGAGGCTGGCATCGTTCATGCCCAGCGGCTTGAAGATGCGGCGCTCGACCGACTGCTCGTAGAAGCTGCCGGAGGCCGCATAGACGACGTCGCCGATCAGGCTGAAGGCTACGTTCTGGTAGGCGTAGCAGTCGCCCGGCAGGCACTTCAGGCTGGTGTTGGCCAGTTTCTGGGTCAGCGCGTAGTACTCGGCATTGCCTTCGATGTCGCGGTCGTAGGCGTTGTACGGCAGGCCGACGCGATGGCTGAGCACGTCGGCCACGGTCAGGCGGTCAGTGGCTTCCGGCGAGTTCAAACGGAAGCCCGGCACATAGTCGGTGACCTTGCTGTCCCAGCGCAGCGTGCCGTCGTTGACCAGCAGGCCAGCCATGGTGCCGGCGAAGGCCTTGGACAACGAGGCCAGCCGGAACACGGTGTGCGCATCGACCGGCAGCGGATTGTTGACGTCGGTGACGCCATAGCCGCGCGCGCTGAGGATACGGCCGCCCTGCACGATCGCCACCGCCATGCCCGGCACGCGCTCGCCATAGGTGAGCTGCTGCGCCATCGATTCGATGTTGGCGACGTTGAAGCCAGCCGCCGGCGCCTGCACCTGCGGCACCAGGCCGGTGCGGTAGGCCGCCGGCTGGGTGTGGGCGACGCTGGGAGCCGCAGCGGATTCGATGTTGGTCGGCATCGGCGGCAACGCCGGCGGTGTCTGCGCGGTGGTGGACAAGGCAACGGGCATCAACATGCCCAGCAAACCGGTGGCCGCCGAACGGATCGGACGACGCAGGCTGTTCTTTTTCATCGTGGAGACCCGTGCGCGACTGCTGATGGCGATTCTAGCGCCGCTTTTCCCTTGTGCACAAACAAAGCGAAGATGAATGCGCATCTCGTTGAAAAAGTTGGAATTTTGACGCCCCGAAAGCATGTGTCGGAACGTGTCGTCCGGGCGGGGCCGTGACACTGCGTTGCGGCCTTCTGCGAGGCTGCTGCTGGCGATGATGCAGTGCATTGGCTAACGTACGCGCTTCACCGCCCCGGAGCCTGCCATGCCGCTGTCCAACCGCCGTCTTCTGGCGAGGGACACCGCGTGAGCGCGGTGAAGGGCAAGGGGCCGTTGCGTGGGCTGACGGCGGCACTGCGTGAGTCGCCGGCGCTGTGGTGGTCGTTCCTGTACTTCTTCTGCCTGCTCAGCGGCTACTACGTGCTGCGCCCGGTGCGTGAGGCGATGGCTGCCTCGGCCGATCTGGAGACCGTGTTTCCGCCGATGCTGATCGCCTGGTTCGCCAGCCACGGCATCGCGCTGAAGGATTTCGTCCTGCAGTTCCTGTTCTCCTGCGTGTTCGTGATCATGCTGGTGCTGCAGCCGGTGTATGGCTGGCTGGTCAGCCGCTTCCCACGGCGGGTGTTCCTGCCGGCGGTGTATGGGTTCTTCATCGTCACCTTGCTGGGTTTCTACGTACTGTTCGACAGCAACGTGCCGGGGCGCGGCATGGCCTTCTTCCTCTGGGTGATGGTGTTCAACCTGTTCGCGGTGGCGGTGTTCTGGAGCTTCATGGCCGACGTGTTCTCCAACGCGCAGGCGCGGGCGTATTACGGCTACATCGGCGCGGCTGGCACCATCGGCGCGTTCCTGGGCCCGCTCATCACCAGCGCGCTGGCACAGCGTGTGGGCATCGCCAACCTGATGCTGGTGTCTGCGGGTTTCCTGATTGTCTGCTTGTTATGCATCTGGCGGTTGCGGCACTGGGCGGTGCTGCGCGAACGCGAGCAGCAGCTGGTCTCGGGCGAGAAGCCGATGGGCGGCAGCGTGCTTGACGGCCTGAAGCTGATCGCACGCGAGCCGCTGCTGCGCTGGCTGGCGGTGCTGGTGGTGTTCGGCGTGGGCGTGGGCACCCTGTTGTACAACCAGCAGGCCAGCATCGTGCGCGCGGCCTTCAACGACCCGGCTGCCAGCACCGCGTTCTTCTCGCGCATCGACCTGGCGGTGAACGCGCTGACGCTTCTGTTGCAGTTGAGTCTGACTCGCTGGCTGTTGTCGCGCCACGGCATAGCCCCGGCCCTGCTGATTCCCGCGTTCGCCATCCTGATCGGCTTCTCGGTGCTGGCCGCATCGCCGCTGCCGATGATGGTGGCGGTGGTGCAGGTGCTGACCCGCGCCAGTGAATTCTCGCTCTTCAAGCCGGCACGCGAAACCATCTACACCCGGGTGGACCGCCAATGGCGCTACAAGGCCGGTGCGGCCATCGACACGGTGGTCTACCGTGGTGCCGACCTGAGCTTCACCTGGGTGCACAAGGGCTTGTCGTTGTTTGGTTCACACGTGGTGTTCATCGGCGGCGTGGTGGTTGCCGCGTGCATGACCGCCGCCGCATTCGGTGTGCTGCGCGAAGAAAAGAAGCTGCCGCGCGACCGCTGAGCCGCGCGGGGTCGGCTCCCTCTCCCACGGAGAGGGCTCTGACCCCATCACCCCATCCATCTATCCAAGGAACCGCCCATGTACTGGATCGCACTCGCCCTGACCCTGCTGGTCGCCCTGCTGCACGTCTATTTTCTGTTGCTGGAAATGTTCCTGTGGACCCGCCCGCTGGGCCTGAAGACCTTCCGCAACACGCCAGAGAAGGCAGAGACCACGCGCGTGCTGGCGGCCAACCAGGGCCTGTACAACGGCTTCCTGGCGGCGGGCATCGTGGTGGGGCTGGTGATCGATCAGCCGGTGCTGGTGACGTTCTCGCTGGCCTGCGTGGTGGTGGCCGGGTGCTATGGCGCGTACAGCGTGAGCCGGCGCATTTTCATGATCCAGGCCGTACCGGCCATTCTGGCGCTGGTGTCGCGAGCGCTCTGACGTGGGCGCGTGCTGGCAGGCGCCGCCGCTCAGCGGCTGATGGCGCGCATGAAGCCCAGCCACATTGGCACGGCATGCAGCGCCGCACCCAGCACGAACAGGCCCGTCAGCAGGTGTACGCGCCAGTCGTTGATGCGCAGGAAGACGAGTTGTTCAAGCGCGCGGCCCACCCAGAACACCGCCATGAAACCCAGCAGGACCAACCCCAGACGAGTGCCGACCAGGTCCGGGGCAAAGATCAGCGCGATCAGCCCCATTCCCAGGAACGCATAGATCACGCGCAGATTGAGGATCTGCATGATCGCGCGGTTGACCGTGCCGAGCTGGGCGAGCTCGCGTTTCCAGCCGAACAGCCGCCAGAACGCCAGATGGAAGGCGGCAAACCCCAGGCTGTGAATGCCTGCCAGGCGCACAAGCAGTTCAGCGGTCGTCATGGTTGATCAGCCTGTGCGCGGAGGGCGCGGCGATACCCACATTGCGATGGTCGCATGGAACACCTCGGTCCCTGCCGCATCGGTCACGCTGACCTTCACAGGCAGGTCGTAGCCGTCCGCAGCACTGACGATGGACAACATTGGCGTCGCCACGGCCTTCAACGTGCCCAAGGCCTTGGCCTGGTATTTCACTTCCATGCCCTTGGGGATCCAGCGCATGTCTGGCGGCAGGCTGGCGTCCACCATCACCCCGCCGACCAGCTCGGCCAGATTGCACATCGCGATCGCATGTACCGTGCCGATGTGGTTGTTGATGCGGCGGTGCTGGCGGATCACGCCTTCGCAGCGGCCTGGCTCCAGTGCGGTGATGGTGGGCGCGATGCTGGCGAAGTAGGGCGCCTTGAAGCACACCGCGCGTGAGAACAGCCAGTTGCCGGCAGGCCAGCGCTGCAGGCGGTGGTAAAGCGAGAGCAGGGGCGTGGACATGGTTGACGTTCCGGTCGGCGGATAAAGCGACGGCGGGCCAAGGCCCGCCGTCGAGGCAACGCGTGTCGCGGGCGATCAGGCCGCCTGCGAATGCGGGTCCTTGTGCTGGCGGTCGTAGTAGCTGGCCGCGCGCAGTTCGTGGGTGTCGAAGTCGTCCACGGTGATGGTGTCCAGGGTCAGCGTACGCAGTTCTTCCAGCAGGCTGCGCTCGTCCTGGGTGATCACGCCTTCGGCCACGGCCTCGTCCAGCTGGCTCTTGAAGTCCAGCGCTTCGATGCCCTTGCTCTTCAGCGCCTTCAGGAACTTGCGCTCCACCGGCTCGGCCATGATCGCCTTGCTCAGGTAGCTGTTGATACGGCCGCCCGGGTTGTTCTCGCACGGGGTCAGGAACACGCCGCTGGCCAGACGGTCGCGGGCTTCGTTCGGCGCCATCAGCAGAGCGGCAACACGGCGGCTCAGGCGGTCGCCGGGGGCCTCGGCACGACGGCCCAGCGGGAAGATCAACGCCCACATCAGCCAACCGATCGGACGGATCGGGAAGTTGCGCAGCGCGGCCGACAGCGATTCTTCGATCTTGTGCACGCTGTCATGGAAGGCCCAGGCCAGCAGCGGCTGGTCGGCCTGCGGTGCGCCTTCGTCGTGGTAGCGCTTGAGCATGGCGCTGGTCATGTAGACGTGGCTCAGCACATCGCCCAGGCGGCCGGACAGCGATTCCTTGAACTTCAGCTTGCCGCCGAGGGTCATCATCGAGATGTCGGCCATCAGCGCCAGGTTGGCCGAGTAACGGTCCAGTTTGCGGAAGTAGCGGCGGGTGTAGGCGTCACCCGGGGCAGCACCGAAGCGTGCACCGGTCAGGCCGAACCAGAACGAACGCACGGCATTGGAGAGGCCATAGCGGATGTGGCCGAACAGGCTGCGATCGAACTCCTGCAGGCCGGCACGGGTGTCCGGATCCTGCGCGGCCTTCATTTCCTTCAGCACCCACGGGTGGCAGAGGATCGCACCCTGGCCGAAGATCAGCAGGCTGCGGGTCATGATGTTGGCGCCTTCCACGGTGATCGCGATCGGCGCGGCCTGCCAGCTGCGGCCGGCGAAGTTGCGCGGCCCCAGGATGATGCCCTTGCCGCCGATCACGTCCATCATGTCCGAGATCACTTCGCGGCTCATGTTGGTGCAGTGGTACTTGGCGATCGCCGACGGCACCGACGGCACGTCACCACGGTCAACCGCCGCGGCGGTGGCCTGCGACAGCGCGCTGATCTTGTACGCCTTGCCGCCGATGCGGGCCAGCGCTTCTTCCACGCCTTCGAAGCGGCCGACCGACAGGCCGAACTGCTTGCGGATGCGCGCATAGGCGCCGGTCACCGCGGCACCGGCCTTGGCACCACCACTGGCGGTGGACGGCAGGGTGATCGAGCGGCCCACGGCCAGGCACTCGTTGAGCATGTTCCAGCCCTTGCCGGCCATGGCAGCGCCACCGATCAGCTGGGTCAGCGGGATGAACACGTCCTTGCCGCGGATCGGACCGTTCTGGAACGTCGAGTTCAGCGGGAAGTGGCGGCGGCCGATTTCAACGCCGGCGGTGTCGCGCGGCAGCAGGCCCAGGGTGATGCCGATGTCGCGGGTATCGCCGATCAGGCCATCCGGATCGTACATGCGGAAGGCCAGGCCGATCAGCGAGGCAACCGGGGCCAGGGTGATGTAGCGCTTGTCGAAGGTCAGCTTGACGCCGAGCACCTGCTCGCCGTTCCACTCGCCCTTGCAGACGATGCCGTAGTCCGGAATGGAGGTGGCGTCGGAGCCGGCGAACGGACCGGTCAGGCCGAAGCACGGCACTTCGCGGCCATCGGCCAGGCGCGGCAGGTACTGGTCCTTCTGTTCCTGGGTGCCGTAATGCACCAGCAGTTCACCCGGGCCCAGCGAGTTGGGCACGCCGACGGTGGAGCTGACCACCGAAGACACCGACGCCAGCTTCTGGATCACCTTGTGGTGGGCCAGCGCGGAGAAGCCCAGGCCGCCGTACTCCTTCGGGATGATCATGCCGAAGAACTTGTTCTTCTTGATGAAGGCCCACAGTTCCGGCGGCAGGTCGGCGTGGACGTGGGTGATTTCCCAGTCGTTGACCATGGTGCACAGCTCTTCCACCGGGCCATCGAGAAAGGCCTGTTCTTCGGCGGTCAGCTGCGGCTTGGGATAGTTGAGCAGGATGTTCCAGTCCGGATCACCGGTGAACAGTTCACCCTCGAAACCGACCGAGCCGGTTTCCAGCGCGATGCGCTCGGTCTGCGACAGTGGCGGCAACACCTTGCGGAACACCTTCATCATCGGGCCGGTCAGCAGCGGCTTGCGGATGAACGGCAGCAGCAGCGGCACGGCGATGACGGCCAATACAGCGGCTGCGACGATCGTGGCGGTCTGGTTGACGTAGGGAATGAACCAGCAGGCGGCCAGCAGGGCCACGCTGATCAGCGTCCAGGTAACCAGCCGCATGCGGTGGTAGGCGACGAACGCGCCTGCCAGCAGCAGGGCGAGGAAGGGAAGAACGATGCTCATGAGCGTGCTCCGGTGACGTGCTCGTTTGTGGCGGACGAAGCCGCAGCGTCTGCTGCGGGCAACACGTCCAGATAGTCCAACACAGTAGCGGTAAAGGCGTCGTTGTCATCGCCGGCGACCATGTGCGTGGCCTGCGGCAGCTGTACATGGCGCGCGTGCGGCGCCAACGCCAGGAATTCGGCCACGGTCTGCGGCGTGACCAGGTCGCTGCGACCGCCGCTGACCAGCAGCAGCGGGCACTTCACCTGGCGCGCGGCTTCGGCCAGTGCGTCCTGGTGCTGTTCGCTGTCGCGGGCCAGTTCGGCCACCAGGCGCGGATCCCAGTGCCAGCGCCAGCGGCCGTGACCGTCTTCGCGCAGCAGCGCGCGCAGCGACTGCTCGGATTTGCGCGGACGGTGCGGCATGTAGGCCGAGATCACGTCGGCGGCCTGGCTCAGCGAGGCGAAGCCGTCGGGATGGGCGGTCATGAAGGCGAGGATGCGCTCGACACCGGCGGTATCCCAGCGCGGGGTGATGTCGACCAGCACCATCGCCGAGAACAGGCCCGGCCAGCGCGACTCGGCCAGCAGGCCGAACAGGCCCCCCATCGAGGCCGCAACCAGCACCGGCGGGCGCGGCTGTTCACCGGCCAGCACGATCAGGTCATCGGCGAACTGTTCGCCGTGATAGGGCAGGTCGGCGGCATTCCAGTCCGAATCGCCGTGACCACGTGCGTCATAAGCCAGCGTCTGCAGGCCGGCTGCAGACAGGGCACGCGCGGTGGCATTCCAGGCGTGACGGGTCTGGCCGAAACCGTGCGCGAACAGTACCCGGCCACGACGACCGTGGTCGCTGGCAGTGGCGGCGAGGCGGGCACCATGGGCCGCCTCCAGGTGCAGGTCATGGAACGCAGCGGGAGTAGGGGACGTAACCATACTTGCTAGTATGGATCGCTTGTGAGGGAAGTCAATACTGCATCGTATGGTGCGGTGCGGCAGCCCTGCAGGAGAGCCCTTTGACGGTTTCGCCCGCAACGGCGTACTGCAACGAACCCCGGCGTATGGTTAAATCAGCCCATGAATCAACCTGACGCTTCCGCCGGCGAACCGCGCGCCGGCCGCAACAGCCGCCTGAGTGCCGAAGACTGGGCCCAGGCGGCCCTCGACCTGATTGCTGAACAAGGCGTAGGCGCCGTTGCGGTGGAACCGCTGGCGCGGCGCCTCGGCGTGACCAAGGGCAGTTTCTATTGGCATTTCCCCTCGCGTGACGCCTTGCTGCAGGCCGCGCTGGAACGCTGGGAACTGTTCGAACAGGAACAGGTGTTCGGCAGCCTGGAAGACGTACCGGACCCGCGCGTGCGCCTGCGCCAGCTGTTCCAGATGGTGGCGCATGAAGTGCAGCCGCACATCATCTACAGCGAGCTGCTGAAGGCACTGGACCATCCGATGGTGCGTCCGGTGATCGACCGCGTGTCGCAGCGCCGCCTCGACTATCTGATCGCCTCGTTCCGCCAGGCTGGGCTCAGCTCGACCGATGCGCGCCACCGCGCACGCCTGGCCTACGCCGCCTATGTCGGCTTCCTGCAGCTGTCGCTGCAGCTGCAGCAGCCCAAGCAGGCGCGCGAGGATTTCGAGGCCTATGTCGAGCATCTCATCGAGACGCTGATTCCGAACGGTTGAGCGTTGTTGCTGCGTTGAATGCAGAAAGGCCGCGGCAATGCCGCGGCCTTTTCCGTTGGTGCTGCCGCAATCTGGCAGGCACAAAAAACAACGGCCCCTTGCGGGGCCGTTGCTGCATCAGCTGATCAGTGGATCGATCAGAACTTCTGCTTGTACTGCATGTACATGTAGCGGCCCGGCAGGTCGTACTGCGGGTCGAACATGTTGTACGAGGTGTAGTACGAAACCGGCGGGCTCTTGTCCCACGCGTTGTTCAGGCCGACCATGATGGTGCCCTTCCACGGCGTGTTGTAGCGGAACTGGATGTCGTGGTAGGTCGTGGCACCAATGTGGTTCGTTCCCTTCGCGCCATCAGAGCAGTATGCGAAGGTTTCCGGTTCCTTGACTGGATCAAACGGGCACGGTTCGGTCATGCCGGACTTGTAACGAATGCCGTAGTTGACCCCGAAGTCCCCGTAGGACCAGTCCACATACAGATTGGAACGGATGCGCCAGTACGGATCCTGGTCGAGATAGCGTCCCTGGCGACCCTCGATCGGAGCATCCTGAGTCGACTTGGTATCCCACTTGGACAGGTAGGTGCCGTCCAGAGTGATGGTGAACTGGCCGATCGAAGTTTCCGGCAACTTATACAGGATGCCCAGATCCCAACCTTCCACCTTGTACGACGCCAGGTTCTGCAGCGGCATGTTGACGTTGGTGATGGTGTAACGCTGGTTGGTGCTGCCGTAGTTCGGGTCACGCGTGATCAGGCCGCAGTTGGCTGCCTGCTCCTGCGCGGTGCCGCCATAGCAACGATCCATGATGTCCTGGATGGCCGGACGGGTGATGGCGTCCTCGATCTTGATCTGCCACCAGTCCAGGGTCACGTTCAGACCCTGCACGAAGCTCGGGCTCCACACCAGGCCCAGCGTCTTGCTGGTCGAGGTTTCCGGCTTCAGGTTCGGGTTGGCCTGCCAGGTGAACGGCTCAGGAGTCTGCTTCGCACCACTACCAGCGCCCGGCTGAACGAAGCCGATCGGCACGCCCTCTGCCGCACATTGTGCCGCGATAGCGCCGGTACGGCGACCAGACGTTGAGGAGCACGGATCGATGTAGCTCTCGAACGAGTCAGCATCACCGCGATACAGGTTGTTGATGCTCGGGGCGCGGAAGCCTTCCGAGTAGTTACCACGCACCATCAGGTCGTCGATCGGCTTCCAGCGGAAACCGAACTTGTTGTTGGTGGTGTTGCCGAAGTTGCTGTACTTCGAGTAGCGGGTTGCCGCGCTGAAGTCGAGCAGCTTGGCGCCCGGCAGGTCAGCCAGCACCGGGATCGACAGTTCCAGGAAGAACTCGTCCAGGTCATAGCTACCCTTGGTGGGGGATGCTCCGTTGCCGGTGCTCAGGCCAGAGGCGATGAAGGCGTCCGGATCGAACTGACCGGTTTCCTTGCGATATTCGTAACCAGCTGCGAAGCCCAATGCACCCGCCGGCAGCTGCACGATTTCGCCGGAGATGTTGGCGTAATAACCCTTGGACACCAGGCTGGCGGAGTCATGCGCGGTGAACGAGGTGTAATCCAGTGCCTCCTGCGAGATCGAACCCATCCCACCCAGCGGATTGATCGGGGCGCAGCCCGGAATGATTGCGCCAGCGGAGTTGAGGCACACAGCCTTGCCATCGCGGATCGCCGAGGGACCATATGCCTCGGCCAGACGCTGCTTGTTGAACAGGCCGTAGGTCAGATCGTTCTGGTCGGTCTTGTCGTAGCGGTAGCCGACATCCCAGTCGAAATTGCGGTCGGCGAATTCGAAGAAGCCCTCGAAACCACCGTAGAAGTGCCAGTTCTTGACGTTCTGGTTGAACGAACGTCCACCGGTTTCGTTGAAGCGGCGCGCGACGCCAGTCAGATCAACGCCGTACGGATTGTACATGCTGCCCGCGCTGAGGCGCTGGCCGGTGACCGGCATGGCAGCCAGCAGCTGTTCGGACTTGCGTTCGTTGTACATCGCCTCGGTGCGGAAGGTGATGTTGTCGGTAACGTTGTAAGAACCCACCGCGAACAGCGAGGTGCGCTCGTTGGGGGTCAGCAGGTAGTTGTCCGGCGCGGTGTTGTAGCCGTGAACATTGGGATCGAACGGCGTTTCAACGCCGTTGAGGATGATGTAACGCTCGTCGTTACGCAGATACGAACCCGGAATACCGGTGCTGCTCTGGCCGCTGAAGAACGGCGGGCCACCGGCGGAGATCTTGCGATCGCCGGCCATCACGGCCTTTTCGTTGACGTAGGAGACGCCCAGCACCAGCGAAGCGCGGTCAGTGGTGGTGCCCAGAGTGAAGTCGGCCGCTTCGCGGTCGCCGTCACCGGCGCTGTACTGGCCCTTGTAGAAGTTGGCTTCCGCGCCATCGAAGTTCTGCTTGGTGATGATGTTCACCACGCCGGCGATCGCGTCCGAACCGTAGATGGTCGATGCGCCGTCCTTCAGGATGTCGATGCGCTCGATCATCGCGGTCGGGATGGTGTTCAGGTCGACGCTGCCATCCAGGCCGGTGGTCCAGCGGCGGCCATTGACCAGCACCAGAGTGCGCTCGGAACCCAGGTTGCGCAGGCTGACGCCGGCAGAACCGTCACCGCCGTTGTTGTAGGTACGGTTCAGGGCGGCACCGTTGGCGGCAACGCGCTGCAGGATGTCGGCGACCGAAGTCACGCCCTGCTTTTCGATGTCGGCGCGGGTCAGGCTCAGGACCGGCTGCGAGGTTTCGATGTCGGTGCTCTTGATGCGCGAACCGGTGACCGAGATGCGGTCAAGGTTGGTCGCTTCCTGGGCCTGGGCGGTGGCAGTGGACGCCACACCGGCAACGAGCGCGATCAGAACGGCATCGCGCAGCTTGTTGGACTGGAAATTCATTGGCTCTCTCTCTCCAAGAAATCTTGGCTGGGTTAATGCCCGGCGGGGGAGCGAAAAGCGCTCCCAAATCGCGAGGCTGAGCCGATAGTAGCGGGCGTTCGCCAAGAATTAAAGCTGCGTTAATCAAGTCTATGATTTTGGTAAAAATGAAAATTGATGCACGAAATCAAGGGGTTGAATCGCAGGTGACATCACTCTGTCTCGTTTGTTAGCGCAAAGTGATGAAAAAAGTTTCCGTTGATGTGTATCGCAGTGTGTCGACGTGAATTGCGCGGTATCCAATTCGTCGAAAAGCGCTCTGCGTGTATCACGAACGCGCATACGCAACGGGCGCCTTTCGGCGCCCGGGAGAAGTCACTGCAGGAAGACCCAGGAGGTGGGGTCAGAGATCCTGTTCGTAACGCACGTACGGCACGGTGCCGTCGTCATTGCTTTCATTGCGCGGGGAGAACGGATTCTTGCCGCGGCTGATCACGTTCTCGGCGCCAACGGTAAGTTGGCCAGACCACGGGGTACGCCAGGTCAGGCCGATGCCCAGGCCCTCCCACTTGCCGGGCTTGCCCGGCACGTCGATCACGCGGCCGATGATGCTGCCGGTGAAGTTGCCGTAGCCGGCGCCGATGCTCAGGCTCTTGCTGTCCCAGCGGTCGACGATGGACGGTGCGGCATCGGCCAGCGGTACCAGGCGGGCCTTGGCGTAGGTACCGGCGATCGAGACAAAACCCTCGCGGCCGATGTTCTTCTGCGCGAATACGGTCAGATCGTTCTGCTCGGCACGCAGCGAGGGTGTCTTGTTCGGGCCGGACAGCCACGCCGGAAGTGTTTCACGACCGGTGCCGGCGGTGATGCCGAGACGGCTGCTGCCGCGGTTCAGCGCGGCGGTACCGGTGAAGCGGCGGCTGTTGAGGTCGTCGTCGTCACCCAGGCTGGCCAGCATGCAGTGACTGGCCAGGCCGCTCATGCTGGTCCCGCTGCTGCTGTTGCAGAGCAGGCCCAGCGAATCGCCGGAGGACAGGCCGAAGGCTGCATCCAGCGAGTTGCGGCCGAAGTGCCAGCGGGCGCCGGCGGCCTGTTCACCGGTGGGCTCCAGGTACAGCAGGGCCTCGACCTTGCCGCTGCCCTTGTTCCATACCGGCAGCACGGTCCGGGTGTCCTTGCTCTGCGCGTGCACGCCCGTGATCGCGCCAAGGGCGATCAGCAGGGCCAGCGGTAGACGCAGGAAGGTACGCATCGGACCAGTTCAGACAGGGACGGACAACGGAAGTTCCCGCGGAGACGGGAACTTGATCCTAGGGTGTTTATGAATTCTTAACAAGCCTTGATCCCCCCAGATGCAAGACAAGCTGTTTACTGAAGCCGTTCAGGCGCCGGTACAGTCCCCTCGGCACCGTGGAACAGTATGCCGAACTCCGTCAAAGGAAAGTGATACTCCCGCCCGCAGAATTCGCAACGGACCTCGACGGCGCCGGTGTCCGCGGCTGCGGCACGGGCCTCGTCCTCGCCGAGCGACTGCAGCATCGACGCGACCCGCTCGCGGGAACAGGAGCAGGCGAAGGACAGCGGCTTGCCGCCCATCAGTTCCGGCTTCTCTTCGTGGAACAGGCGGTGCAGCAGCTGCTCGGCCGGGGTGGCCAGCAGCTCGGCTTTGCCCAGGGTCTCGAACAGGGCGCTGGCACGCGCCCAGCCGTCCTCGTCACCCTCGTCGCCCGGCAGCTTCTGCAGCAGCAGGCCGGCGGCGCCGTTGCGGTCGGCGGCCAGCAGCAGGCGGGTCGGCAGCTGTTCGGACTGGCGGAAGTAGTCCTCGAAGGCCTCGTCCAGCTCCGGTGCGGTCAGCGCGACCAGGCTCTGGTAGCGCTGCGGCTCGCGCGGGTCCAGGCCCGGATTCTCGATGGTGATCGCGAGCAGGGCGTCATCACCCAGGCTGGACAGGTCGCGCGGCGCATCGGCGCCGTCGCTGAGCTGGGCGATGCCGCGCAGGGTACCGGCGGCGGTGCACTCGGCAAACAGGGTGCGCAGCGCGGTGCTGCTGCGCAGCTGGATCGAGAGGCGGCCATCGATCTTGGTGTGGCCGGTGAACAGCGCCGAGGCCACGCAGGCCTCGCCGAGCAGTTCGGCGGCGGTATCCGGGTACTCGGCGTGGGACAGGATCTCCTGCCAGGTCGCCTGCAGGCGCACGTGGACGCCACGGACGCCAGCGTCGGGAAGCAGGAAGCGGATCAGGGAATCGGGGTTGGCGGTCATCGGCTCACATCGCGCGTAAACGAGGGCGGTTGCCGGATAATGCGCCGACAACCGGATAGAAGAAGGATGCACCAGTAATGGGGGCAGGGGGAGAGCAGCACAAGGTGGAGGCCATCGCGGAAGTCCCGCGCCGCAGGCGCTGGCGCTGGAAACGGCTGCTCTGGCTGCCGCTGCTGCTGGCCGCTTTCAGCTGCCTGCAGGTACTGGTGCTGCGGTTCATCGACCCGCCGGTATCCACGGTCATGCTGTGGCGCTATGGCGAGGCATTGGGGGAGGCCGACTGGTCCTATCGCCTGCATTACCAGTGGCGCGACCTGGACCAGATGGCAGCGAGCCTGCCGATCTCGCTGGTGGCCGCGGAGGACCAGCGCTTCCCCGACCACAATGGCTTCGACCTGCAGGCCATCGAGAAGGCCCGCGACCACAACGCCAAGGGCGGACGCCTGCGGGGGGCCAGCACGATCAGCCAGCAGGTCGCCAAGAATCTGTTCCTCTGGCAGGGCCGCAGCTGGATCCGCAAAGGCTTGGAAGTCTGGTACACGGTGCTGATCGAAGCACTGTGGCCGAAGGAACGGATCCTGGAGATGTACGCCAACATCGCCGAGTTCGGCGACGGCGTCTATGGCGCGCAGGCGGCGGCGCAGACGTTCTGGGGCAAGGATGCGTCCCGGTTGAGTCCGGCCGAGAGTGCACGGCTGGCGGCGGTGTTGCCGGCACCGCGGCGCTACAACGCGGCAAAGCCAGGGCCGTACGTGCAGCGGCGCGCGGCATGGATCCAGCGCCAGGCACGGCAGCTGGGCGGCGCGGCGTACCTGTCGGAAGACTGAGGACACCTGTCATCGGGGCGGCAGGCCGTGCACCTGCAGGCGACGTACAATCCGGGCATGAACCGCGAACGCCTTACTGTCGTCATCGCCGCCTACAACGAGGAGCAGGCGCTGCCGTGCCTGCATCCCCGCCTGTGTGCGGTGTTGGACGGAATGCCCGACATCGATGGCCACATCCTGTATGTGGACGATGGCAGCCACGACGGTACCTGGCAGGTGATCGCAGGATTGGCGCAGGACGACGCGCGCGTATCGGCGTTGAAGCTGTCGCGCAATTTCGGCAAGGAGGCCGCGCTGACTGCCGGCCTGGATCTGGTGCGCGACGGCGCGGCGATGATCCTGGATGCCGATGGCCAGGACCCGCCGGAACTGGTGCCGCAGTTCGTTGCGCGCTGGCGCGAGGGCCATGACAACGTCTATGGCACGCGCATGGCCCGCGATGGCGAAGCCTGGATCAAGCGCGCCACGGCGGCGGCGTTCTATCGGGTGATCGGTCGCCTGTCACGCACGCCGATCCCTGCCGACACCGGTGATTTCCGTCTGTTGTCGCCACGCGCGCTGAGTGCGCTGCGCGAGATGCGTGAACGCCATCGCTTCATGAAGGGCCTTTTCAGCTGGGTCGGATTCAAGCGTATTGCTGTGCCCTACCACCGTCACGCGCGGGTGGCCGGCTCCAGCAAGTTCAGCCTGTGGCGGCTGTGGAACTTCGCGCTGGAGGGCATCACCGGGTTCTCGACCGTTCCCCTGCGGGCGGCGACCTACATGGGCCTGGCAACGGCGGCGGTGGCCTTCGTATTCGGCGTGTGGGTGATTGCCAAGGCGGCCCTGTACGGTGACCGCGTGGCGGGTTGGCCGACGATGATGGCGGTGATCCTGTTCCTGGGCGGGGTGCAGTTGATCGCGCTGGGCCTGATCGGCGAGTACCTGGGACGGCTGTACGAGGAATCCAAGCAGCGCCCGTTGTACCTGGTTGACGCGTGGCTAGCATCCGCCGTGGCAGACTCGGCCCTGCAACCCACCCTCGGAGGGCAGGCAGATGACCACGGTACGGCAACTGTTGGACGGCAAGTCTCCTGAAGTGCATGCGGTCGCGCCGGATGCGGCGGTGATCGATGCGATCCGGTTGATGGCGGAAAAGGGCATTGGCGCGGTGCTGGTGATGGACGGTCCGCGGCTGGTCGGGATCCTTTCGGAGCGCGATTACGCGCGCAAGATCGTGCTGCGTGATCGTTCGTCGCGGGATACGGCGGTGGCCGAGATCATGACGGCGAAGGTGGTGACGGTCTCGCCAGGCGAGCAGGTGGAGCACTGCCTGCAGCTGGTGACCGACTACCGCATCCGCCACCTGCCGGTGGTGGAGGGAGCACAGGTGCTGGGGGTGATTTCCATCGGCGACCTGGTGAAGTCGGTGATCGATGCGCAGCGGCGCGAGCTGGATCAGCTGCAGCAGTACATCGTGGCAGGGTGAGTTGTTCGCTGGCGGGCCTGCGGCCCGCCGGCCCGCTTTTCGAAGCCAGAGCCAGAGCTGAGGGCAGCGCCTTCCTGGTACGCCGGGAGGCTGAGGGCATGGGCGTGCAGGACACGCCGCAAGTACGTCCCTGTAGGCTCGATGGCGCCATCCATGGCGCCAACGGTCCTGCACGCCCATGCCCTCTGCCTCTGGATACATTGCCGCGAGCGCGGTGAGATTCGCCGCAGACGATCTGCTTTGGGTAGCTGCCAACCTTGGTTGGCAACAGCTTTTGAATTTGCTTTTTTCTTCTGACTTTGAATTTCCGCTCTCGTTCCGCGCGCAGGAACCTGTCCGGAGCCGAAGCAAGGCGGCAGGCAGGACCGTGAGGCGCATGGATGCGCCGACCGAGCCTACAGGGACGTATTTACGGCGTGTCCTGCCTGTCGCCTTGCTCCGGCTCTACGCGCGGGAAAAGAGGCGCCGCGAACAACGCTGTAACTCTACTTCGCATACTGCCCCCCGCAGTCGGCATCCTTCCCCGGCCCCGGTTCGATGGTCGCCAGCAACGCCGCCGGTGGGGCGATGCTGCCCAGTGCCAGGGCCACGGCTCCCCGGATGCCCAACGCCTTGAAGTCCGGGCGGAACGACGGGTCCTTGAACGTGCCACTGATGTGCAGTGGAGAGCGCAGTACCAGGATGCTCTTGTCCTTCGGGCGCGGTTTCAGCAGCAGGTCCAGGGTCTCGTCGCGCAGGCTGACCGTGCCTTCGCCGATGAGGATCGTATCGGTGGTGTCCACCGCCAGCGCCTGGCTGGTCATCAGGCCGTCGCGCACGCCGAAGTCGGCGAAGGCGCAGCGCAGGGGAATCTGTTTGTCGCCGGTCACCAGGAATTTCAGTGATTCGGTGATGTCCAGCCCTGCCAGTTCCATCACCAGGTTGCCGACATGGCCGCGGCCCATCGCCAGGCCGACCTTGCCACTGCTGCTGCCGAGCATCGCGGCGATCGAGTTGCCGCGGCCGCTCAGGTCCACCTCGCCGCCGATGCCGCCCTTGGCCTGCTCGGCAAGTTTCGCGTCCGGAAACAGCTGGCCGAGCTGCACGCCGCGCACGCTGGCCTTCAGGGCGGTGCTGATCTGCGGGCGGCGCGCGTCCATGCGGATCGTGCTGCGGATATCGCCTCCGGCCACGCCGAAGTTCAGCGGGTCCAGCCGCAGTACGCCGTCATCCAGCAACAGGTGCGCGTCCATGTCGTCCAGCGGCAGCGATGGCGCGTTGATGCGGTGGGCCTTCCAGCGCACGTCGGCATCCATCGCGCGCAGCTTGCCGAGGTTGTAGGGCGTGTCGGGCAGCACGCGTGCGCGGGCGGCAACCCGTGCGGCCTCGGCCTTCTGTTCGGCGTTGGCGGTTTCGCCGCCGCCGGTTTTCGGTGGGGCACCGACGAAGCCGGCAAGGTCATCGAAGTCCAGGCGCTTGGATTCCAGCGTGGCGGTCAGCCGCGGCCGCGCACCGCCCACTTCGAACTGCAGATTGCCGCCGAGGTCGCTGTCACCGACCTTGCCGGTGAAGGCGTCGTAGCGCCAGACGTTGTGGTCACGCTTGAGCCGGCCGTTCAACGCATAGGGCGGCGACGGCGGAATGGCAATGCCGAGCAGCGGATAGAGGTCGGCCAGGTCCTGGCCGCTGAGCGCAAACTGCAGATCGAACACGCGCAGCTGGAAGGGATTGGTCAGCGTGCCACTGGCTACCGCGTGGGTGGCGCCTGCTCGGCCATCGAGATGGATGCGGAACGGATGGTCGCTGTCGGTCAGCTCCAGCGGTGATTCCGTGCCGCCACGCAGGGTGAACGGATTGCCCTGCCAGTGTCCCTTGCCCTGTACCAGCAGCGGTGGCGCCGCATCGGCCTGTTTCGGCTGGCCGCTGCGCACGTCCACGCGGATATCGGTACGGCCGAGCGCGTCGAGGAACTGCAGGCGACCGTCATCGATGCGCAGCCGTTTGAGCTGGGGGCTGGTCCCGCCGGCGCTGTCACCGAGGAAATCCCAGTTGCCCGGTTCGCCCTTGCGCGGGGCGGTTTCCAGCAGCACGTCCGGGCGGGTCAGGCGCACTTCGGGCAGCTGCACGCTGCCGCGCAGCAGCGGCCACACCCGCACGTCGATCTCGATGCGGTCTGCGGTGGCCATATCGGGTTGCTTCGCCCAGCTTGCATTGGCGAAGGTGATCGCATCGGCGCGGATCGTACTGGTGCGGCCGAGGTCGACATCAAGGTTCCCGATGTGCAGCGCACGGCCGGTGCGTGCCTGCACCGCGCGCTCAACCGGCCCCTTGAACCAGTTCCAGTCCCACAGCGCGATCAGCAGCAGGAGTGCCGCCAGCAGGAAGATCAGGATCGTGAGCCAGCGCCGGCCTCGTGGGCCGGGGCGGCGGAGGCGCCAGCGGGTCGTGCGCTTTGCGTCAGGGGAGGCGGCAGCATTCACGCCGCCATGGTTGCCCCCTCTTCGTGGACAGGGCGCGAAGCGTCCATGTGCGTGGTGTGCACACGCCGCGTTCGAACGCTGGTTTACAGCACCTGCATGGTGACCGCGACGAAGTGGCAGACGCTGCCACCGATCACGAACAGGTGCCAGATCGCATGCGAATACGGGATCGATTCACGGTGGTAGAAGTAGGTCCCCAGCGTGTACGACAGGCCACCGGCGAACAGCCAGGTGAGGGTGCCGCCGTCGATCGAGGCCCACATCGGCTTGATCGCCACGACCACCAGCCAGCCCA
Source organism: Stenotrophomonas sp. 86156_Sma (assembly GCF_056481625.1). Lineage (NCBI taxonomy): Bacteria > Pseudomonadati > Pseudomonadota > Gammaproteobacteria > Lysobacterales > Lysobacteraceae > Stenotrophomonas > Stenotrophomonas sp. 86156_Sma. The sequence continues at coordinate 3,781,720 of NZ_CM151157.1, read as the reverse complement.
TGGCGATGTAGATCACCGTTGAGAGCACCTTGAAGCGGCCGGTGTAGAACAGCTTGAACACCACGCCGCCCAGCGCCAGCGCCCAGATCGCGGTGAACAGGCCCCAGCCCCACGGACCACGCAGGCCGATCAGGGTGAACGGGGTATAGGTGCCCGCGATCAGCACGTAGATCGCGCAGTGGTCGAACACCTTCAAGCGGCCCTTGGCGACCGGATGCTGGATGGCGTGATACAGGGTGGAGGCGGTGTACAGCAGCAACAGCGCGATACCGAATACGATCGCACTGGCCAGCTGCCAGCCGTCGCCGTAGATCGCAGCCAGGGTGATCAGCACCGCGCTGGCGGCCAGGGCGAACACCGCGCCCAGGCCATGGGTCAGGGCGCTGGCGATTTCTTCACGGATCGAAGCAATGGACGTCGTGGACATGGGCATGGGCATCGTTCACGGGGAGGGGGACCCGCGTCCCCCTATCATCGCCGCGATGGCCGCCGTGTGCACGCCCGTCACCGTATGGTGGGTGAATCCCTGCGTTGCGCCGATGAATCCGTGAGCGGTAGATCCACGCCATGCCTGGATGAACCACCCGCGACGGCCGGGGACAGAGCCCTTTCCTTGCGGAAAGGGATCCGGCCCGCTGGCATCAGCCCACCGAAACCGTATGCGCCGCTTCGCGGGTGGCCGAGAAGCGCACGTCCGGCGAGCGTTCCTGCGCCAGCTGCAGGTTGACCCGGGTCGGTGCCAGGTAGACCAGGTGGCCGGCTGCATCCAGCGCCAGGTTCAGCGCATTTTTCTCGCGGAACTCTTCCAGCTTCTTCTCGTTGCTGCAGTGGACCCAGCGCGCAGTGGTCACGCTGACCGGCTCGAAAGTGGCTTCCACGCCGTACTCGTCCTTCAGGCGGTAGGCGGCCACGTCGAACTGCAGCACGCCGACCGCACCCAGGATCAGGTCGTTGCTGGTCAGCGGGCGGAAGAACTGGGTCGCACCTTCTTCGGACAGCTGGGCTAGGCCCTTCTGCAGCTGCTTGAGCTTGAGCGGATCGCGCAGGCGTGCGCGGCGGAACAGTTCCGGGGCGAAGTTGGGGATGCCGGTGAAGGTGACCGCTTCGCCTTCGGTGAAGGTATCGCCGATGGAAATGGTGCCGTGGTTGTGGATGCCGATCACATCGCCCGGCCACGCCTCGGCGGCGATCTCGCGGTCGCTGGCCATGAAGGTCAGCGCGTTGGCCAGCTTCATTTCCTTGCCGGTGCGCACGTGGAAGGTCTTCATGCCGGCGCTGAAGCGGCCCGAGCAGACCCGCATGAACGCCACGCGGTCACGGTGCTGCGGGTCCATGTTGGCCTGGATCTTGAAAACGAAGCCGGTCAGCTTGTTCTCTTCCGGGGCGATCTCGCGGCCGGTGGTGGAACGCGCCTGCGGCGACGGGGCATGTTCGACGAAGAAGTCCAGCAGCGGCTGCACGCCGAAATTGTTCACGCCCGAGCCGAAGAACACCGGGGTCTGCTTGCCGGCGCGGTAGGCGTCCAGGTCGAACGGATGGCTGGCGCCCTGCACCAGTTCCAGTTCGTCGCGCAGGTCGGCCAGCATCTGTGCACCGATCTTCTCGGCCAGGCCGGGCGCATCGATGGACGGGAAGATGGTCGAGTCCTGGCGGGTGAAGTTGCGGCCCGGTTCGTACAGGTGCACTTCGCCGGTCAGCAGGTGGACCACGCCCTTCAGGCGCTGGCCCATGCCGATCGGCCAGGTCACCGGCGCGCACTGGATGCCCAGCACGGTTTCCACTTCATCCAGCAGCTCGATCGGGTCCTTGCCCTCGCGGTCGAGCTTGTTGATGAAGGTCATGATCGGGGTGTCGCGCAGGCGGCACACTTCCATCAGCTTGATGGTGCGCTCTTCCACGCCCTTGGCCACGTCGATCACCATCAGCGCCGAGTCCACCGCGGTCAGCACGCGGTAGGTGTCCTCGCCGAAGTCGGCGTGGCCGGGGGTGTCGAGCAGGTTGACGATCTTGCCTTCGTACGGGAACTGCATCACCGAGGAGGTGACGGAGATGCCGCGCTCCTTTTCCAGCGCCATCCAGTCGGAGGTGGCGTGGCGGGCGGCCTTGCGGCCCTTGACCGAACCGGCCATCTGGATCGCGCCTCCGAACAGCAGCAGCTTTTCGGTCAGCGTGGTCTTGCCGGCGTCAGGGTGGGAGATGATGGCGAAGGTGCGGCGACGCGACGCTTCGTTGGCGACTTCGGACATGGCAGTGGCGCCCGCCCGGGGCGCTTTTCAAAGAGATAAGCGCCCGATTATACCGGCCGGGGCCGTTCAGCGCCCGATGCCGCCCTCGACCTCGTCCTGGCGGGCGAACTGCAGTTGGCCCTGTTCGGCGAAGATCCGTGCCGGCACCGAGCGCAGGCCCATGCCGCGGTTGACCTGCACCACGAAGTGCAGGTGCGGCGCGCTGCTGAAGCCGCTGTTGCCGGACAGGCCGAGCGGCTGCCCGGCCCCCACCGCCTGGCCGCGACGCACGCGCATGCCGCCGGCCTGCAGGTGGCCGTACAGCGCCATGCTGCCGTCGCTGTGCAGCACACGGATGAAGTTGGCGCGGGCACCATCACGTTCGCGGTCCTGGCCGTTGCCACGAAAACCATCCTGGATCTGCATCACCGTGCCCTCGCGCGCGGCCAGCACCAGCGTGCCCTCCGGCAGTGCGAAGTCCACCGCGTCGCGGTTCTCCTCGTCATCGTGGCTGAACCGGCCCTGCGGCGCCTGGTCCACGCGCGGACGGGCCGCATCGAAAGGCAGGCGATAGGCGACATCTTCGGCCTGTGCGGCCGGGTTGCCCGGCACCGACTGCAGGCGCAGATCCAGCGTGCGGCCATCGAGCGGGGCGGGCAGGTGGCCGACCACCAGGCTGCTGTCGCCCTGGATCAGCGATTGCAGCGGCAGCCCTTCGACCGGGCGTCCGGGTGCAGCGCGCAGTTCGATCTGCAGCGGTCCTGCCAGCCCATTGTCGATCCGGGCCTGCCATTGCGTGCCGACCGGCTGCAGGCGCAGCCGGGCCATGGGGGCGGCGCCCTCGGCACTGCCAGCGTGGGTGGTTGGGGTGGCGGGGGAAACCAGTCCCCAGCCCTGGCGCCAGTCACCGGCGCTGGCCGTCGTGCTCGCCAGCAGGGACATCAGCAGGCAGGTCAGGGGCAGGCGCAGCATCAGTGGTTCCAGAGGGTAGGGACCGCCGGGACTGTAGCCGATCCTGAACAGGACGACCGCGACCGCCTTCGCACAGTCGCGTTGAAAATATTCATCGCTTTATCCGCATGAAGGGATTGACAGTGCCGGAAAGGGCTGGCATCGTGGCTCCACCATCGAGACCGGCAGAGGGACAGGCCCTTTGAAGCCGGGGCAGCCCGCGGATGCGAAAGCGTCTGCGTAGGTGCCAAATCCTGCGGGGACCGTGGCGTCCACCGAAAGATGGTTCGAACCATGCACCCCACGTGCATCTCGAACGCGGGCCCCGCGAAGGCTCGATGGCCGATTCCCCAACCGGATCCCGCCATGAGCTTCGCCGCCAGTACCGCGCTTCGCCCCGAACCCTTTGTCCCCGTCAGCGTGCCGGTCGAAGACCGCGTGCATGCCGAGCGCGGTGAGTTCGCCGCGGTGCTGTCGATGCGTCACGCCGGCCCCAGCCCGGTGCGCCTGCGCTATGAGTGGGTCGGCCCGGCCAATGCGCCGGTGGTGGTGCTGGCCGGTGGCATTTCCGCCCATCGCCACGTGGCGTCCAATGCACAGTTCAGCGAGAAAGGCTGGGCCGAAGACCTGGTCGGCAGCGGGCGCGCGCTGGATCCGCAGCAGCTGCGTGTACTGGCCTTCGACTTCATCGGCGCCGATGGTGCACTGGATGTGCCGATCGATACCGCCGACCAGGCCGATGCACTGGCGCTGCTGCTGGACCATCTCGGCATCCGCACGCTGAAGGCGTTCGTGGGCTACTCCTACGGGGCGCTGGTCGGCCAGCAGTTCGCGATCCGCCACCGTGCACGCGTGCGCCAGCTGGTGCTGGCCAGTGGCGCGCATCGCCCGCATCCGTATGCCGCCGCCTGGCGCGCATTGCAGCGCCGCGCGGTCGCGTTGGGCCAGCTGCAGTGCGGCGAAGACCACGGTCTGGCGTTGGCCCGGCAGTTCGCCATGCTCAGCTACCGCACCCCGGAAGAGTTCGGCGAGCGCTTCGATGCCGCGCCGGAAGTGATCAATGGCCGCGTGCGCGTGGCCGCCGAAGACTATCTCGATGCGGCCGGTGCGCAGTACGTCGCGCGCACGCCGGTGACTGCTTACCTGCGCCTGTCCGAATCGATCGACCTGCACCGCGTCGACCCCACCGCGATCCTGCCGCCCACCGTAGTTGTCGCGGTGGAGGGTGACCGCCTGGTGCCGCTGGCCGACCTGGTCGGTCTGGTCGAAGGGCTGGGCCCGCGCGGCAGCCTGCGCGTGCTGCGCTCGCCCTATGGCCACGACGCCTTCCTCAAAGAAACCGATCGCATCGACGCGATCCTCGCCACCGCCTTCCGCACTTCTGGAGAGTCCGCATGAGCCTGCACGCAAACGAACCGTCCTGTAGTCGCACCACTGCCGCCGTCCGTGCGGGCATCGATCGGGACACCGCGCATGGCGCGGTCACGCCGCCGATCGTGCTGTCGTCGAACTTCAGCTTTGAAGGCTTCGGCAACAAGCGCCAGTACGACTACACGCGCAGTGGCAACCCCACCCGCGACCTGCTGGGTGAAGCGCTGGCGGAACTGGAGGGCGGCGCCGGCGGCGTCATCACCGCGACCGGCATGGGCGCGATCAACCTGGTGCTGAACGCGCTGCTGCAGCCGGGCGATACCCTGGTGGTGCCGCACGATGCCTACGGCGGCAGCTGGCGACTGTTCAATGCGCTGGCGAAGAAGGGCCACTTCGAGCTGGTGACCGCCGACCTGACCGATCCGCGCGCGCTGGCACAGGCGCTGGCCACGCAGCCCAAGCTGGTGCTGGTGGAAACCCCGTCCAACCCGCTGCTGCGCATCACCGACCTGCGTTTCGTCATCGAGGCCGCGCACAAGGCCGGTGCACTCGTGGTGGTCGACAACACGTTCCTGTCGCCGGCGCTGCAGCAGCCGCTGTCGTTTGGTGCGGACCTGGTGCTGCATTCCACGACCAAGTACATCAATGGCCACAGCGATGTGGTCGGCGGTGCGGTGATCGCGCGTGATCCGGCACTGCATGAGCAGCTGGTGTGGTGGGGCAACGCGCTGGGCCTGACCGGTTCGCCGTTCGATGCCTTCCTGACCCTGCGCGGCCTGCGCACGCTGGATGCGCGCCTGCGCGTGCACCAGGAAAACACCGCGTCGATCGTTGCCCTGCTGGACCAGCATCCGGCGGTCGGCGCGGTGTACTACCCGGGCCTGGCCGATCACCCCGGCCATGCCATCGCCGCGCGCCAGCAGACCGGCTTCGGCGCGATGCTGTCGTTCGAACTGGCGCACTGCGCCGGTGATGATCCGCATGCGGCGGTGCGCGCTTTCGTGGACGGCCTGCGCTGTTTCACCCTGGCCGAATCGCTGGGCGGCGTTGAGAGCCTGATCGCGCATCCGGCCACCATGACCCATGCGGCGATGACCGCCGAAGCACGTGCCGCCGCGGGCATCAGCGAAGGGCTGCTGCGCCTGTCGGTCGGCATCGAGGCCGAGCGTGACCTGCTGGCCGATCTCGGCGCCGCGCTGCAGCGCGCCGAAGCGGTGATCGATGCGGCCGCGCGTCGCAAACAGGTGGTGGATGCATGAGCGCGCTCGCCGCTGAGATTCCCGTGCTGGGCGCGGGGCGCCTGGCGTTGCTCGGCACCGGTACGGTCGGTACGGCCTTCGTGCAGCGCTACCAGGCGTTGCAGGCACGTGGGCTGGAACTGCCCAGCGTGCAATGGCTGGCCAACTCGCGCACTGCACTGGCGATCGATCGTGATCTTGCGTTGCCGCTGGAGCTGGCGCGGCGTGCACCGCGTGATGGCCAGCATTCGCCGCCGTGGGCCAGCACCGAAGGCCTTGAGCGCGGCGATGTGGTGGTCGATGCCACCGCCAGCGAGGATGTGGCTGCGCGTCACGTGCAGTGGCTGGCGCGCGGCGTGCATGTGGTGACCGCCAACAAGCTGGGCAGAGGCGCGCAGCTCGCCCGCGCGCAGGCCATTGCCGAAAGCTGTGCCGACAGTGGTGCGCGTTATGGCGACAGCGCCACCGTGGGCGCCGGCCTGCCGCTGTTGAGCAGCCTGCGCGCGCTGGTGGCCGGTGGCGATCACATCCACGCCATCGAGGGTGTGCTGTCCGGTTCGCTGGCGTGGCTGTTCCATCGCTATGACGGCCAGTCGCCGTTCTCGACGGCGGTGCGCGAGGCGCTGGCGGCCGGCTATACCGAACCGGACCCGCGCCTGGACCTGTCCGGCGAGGACGTGCGCCGCAAGCTGTTGATCCTGGCGCGCAGCAGCGGACTGGCACTGGATGCGTCGCAGGTGCAGGTGGATTCACTGGTGCCTGATGCGCTGGCGGCGTTGCCGCTGGAAGATGCCGTGGCTGCCTTGGAGCAGCTGGATGCGCCGCTGCAGGCGCGTTGGCAGCAGGCACGTGACAACGATCGCGTGCTGCGCTTCGTTGGCCGTGTTGACGGCGAAGGTGCGCAGGTGGGCCTGCGTGAGCTGCCGGCCGATCATCCCTTGGCGCAGGGCGCGGGCACCGACAACCGCGTGGCCATCCACAGCGATCGCTACCGCCACCAGCCGTTGTTGATCCAGGGGCCGGGCGCCGGCGCGGAAGTCACTGCGGCCGCGTTGCTGGATGACGTGCTGCGGATCGTGGGTTGATCGCACCGCTTCTGTAGAGCCGAGCCTACGCTCGGCTGCTGCTGGCAAAATCCCCTCCTGCCGGATGAGCCGAGCGTGGGCTCGGCTCTACAGGGGATGGCTGCCGTTCAATGCGCTTTCAATGCCTTCAGCAACGCCGCATTGAACTGCTTCGGGTCCTGCACCTGCGGCGAATGGCCCAGTTCGGCGAACTCGACCAGCGTCGCGCCGGGAATCGTTGCGGCCGCCGCCTTGCCGAGTACCGGATAATTGCCCAGCGCCGCCTTCACCGCAGGTGGTGCCTGGTCACGGCCGATCGCGGTGCGGTCCTTCTGGCCGATGAACAGTGTGGTCGGCACCTGCAGGTTCTTCAGTTCGTACACCACCGGTTGGTTGAACACCATGTCCGAGGCCAGCGCCTGGCTCCATGCAACGGCCTGCTTGCCCGGGCCTTCGTACATGCCCGACTGCATCCGCGCCCACGGTTCATACGCCGGCTTCCATTTGCCGTCGTAGTACACCTCCAGCTGGTACCGGCGGATGCTGTCATAGCTGATGTTCATTTCGCCGGCGTACCACGTGTCGACGCTGCGCCAGGGGACGCCCAGCGCCTTCCAGTCTTCCAGGCCGATCGGGTTGACCAGCGACAGGCTGCGCAGGTCCTGCGGGAACATCAGCGCGTAGCGCACCGCCAGCATGCCACCCATCGAGTGCCCGACCAGGTGCACCGGTACATCACCCAGCTGCAGTTGCTGCAACAGGGCATGGGTGTTGGCGGCCAGCTGCGCGAACGTGTACTGATAGCGCTCCGGCTTGCTGGACTTGCAGAAACCTACCTGGTCCGGGGCGATCACCCGGTAGCCGGCGTTCAACAGCGGCGCGATGGTCTGCTGCCAGGTGGCTGCGCAGAAATTCTTGCCGTGCAGCAGCACCACCACGCCGATGGCGCGGCGTTTGGGCAGGACATCCAGATAGGCCATTTCCAGTGGCTGCCGCTGCGATTCCAGCCCGAAGGTCTTCACCGGATAGCCGTAGTCGAAACCCTCCAGCCGCGGCCCGTAAGTGGGCGCGGCCAGCGCAGGCAGTGGCAGGCAGGCAAGCAGGGCGGCAGCGATCACGCGCATGGGGCAGTCCGGGGCGAGGGAGCCCCGAGCCTAACCGGAACGCGGTGACGACGTCGTCCGATGTTGAGCCGGGCTCATGCCCGGCTGCAGGGTAGAGCCAGGCCATGCCTGGCTGCGGCCATCAGCACTCGATGACGTTCACCGCCAGGCCACCGCGGCTGGTTTCCTTGTACTTGTCCTGCATGTCGCGGCCGGTATCGCGCATGGTCTTGATCACCTTGTCCAGCGACACCTTGTGCTTGCCGTCGCCGCGCATCGCCATGCGCGAGGCATTGATTGCCTTCACCGCACCCATCGCATTGCGCTCGATGCACGGGATCTGCACCAGGCCGCCGATCGGGTCGCAGGTCAGGCCCAGGTTGTGTTCCATGCCGATTTCCGCAGCATTCTCGATCTGGCTCGGGTTGCCGCCCAGCGCCGCGACCAGGCCGCCGGCCGCCATCGAGCAGGCCACGCCCACTTCGCCCTGGCAGCCCACTTCGGCACCGGAAATCGAAGCGTTTTCCTTGTACAGGATGCCGATCGCCGCCGAGGTCAGCAGGAAGTCGAACACACGCTGCTCGTTGGCGCCCGGGCAGAAACGGTCGAAGTAATGCAGCACCGCCGGCAGCACGCCGGCTGCACCGTTGGTCGGCGCGGTCACCACGCGACCACCGGCGGCGTTTTCTTCGTTCACCGCCAGTGCGTACAGGTTGACCCAGTCCAGCGTGGTCAGCGGATCGCGCATCGCCGCTTCCGGCTTCGACGACAGCTCGCGGTACAGCGCCGGTGCGCGACGGCCGACCTTCAGGCCACCCGGCAGCACGCCTTCCTCGCGGATGCCACGCGCGACGCACGACTGCATCGCGCTCCAGATCTCGCGCAGGTTGGCGCGGATCTCGTCTTCGCTGCGCCAGCACTTCTCGTTCTCGAACATCAGCTGGGCGATGCTCAGGCCGCTGCGTGCGGTCTGCGCCAGCAGCTCGTCGCCGCTCTTGAACGGGTAGGGCAGCGGGGTCTCGTCGGGCACGATGCGGTCATCGGCCGCGTCGTCCTGGTTGACCACGAAGCCGCCACCGACCGAGTAGTAATCGCGGGTGGCAATTACTTCGTCCTCGGCGTTGTACGCGGTGAAGCGCATGCCGTTGGTGTGGTACGGCAGCTTCTGGCGCTTGTTCATGCCGAGGTCGCGCTTTTCGTCGAAGGCGATCTCGTGCTGGCCCATCAGCTGGATGCGCTTGCTGCTGCGGATGCGCTCCAGGGTGGCCGGGATGATGTCCGGGTCGATCAGGTTCGGCCGCTGCCCTTCCAGGCCGAGCAGGATCGCCTTGTCGGTACCATGGCCGCGGCCGGTCAGCGCCAGCGAGCCATAGACATCGGCGCGGATGCGCGCGACCTCGTGCAGGCGGCCCGGGTCGAGCAGCCAGCGGTGGATGAATCGCTCGGCGGCCTTCATCGGCCCGACGGTGTGCGAGGAGCTCGGGCCAATGCCGATCTTGAAAACGTCGAACGTGCTGACAGCCATGGTTGCCGTACTGCGGGTACCGGAAGAGACCGCTATTCTAGCGGTTCACGCCGCACTTCAATGGCTGCGGCGCAGCATTTCCACCAAGGGGACCCTGCCGGTGTTGACTCTGTTCCAGCGTGACGACTGCCACCTGTGCGACATGGCGCTGGCCGAGCTGGCCAAGGCCAGGGCGCCGGAATTCGAATCGGTGTTCCTGGATGACCAGCCAGCGCTGGAATCGCGCTACGGCGCGCGGGTGCCGGTGCTGCGCGACGAGCGCGGCGACCGTGAGCTGGACTGGCCGTTCGACGCGGCTGCGGTTCAAGCCTGGCTGGCCGTCGAACGGTAGTGCCGGCCGCTGGCCGGCACCTGCCCGCATCGGTGAGGTTGCCGGCCAGCGGCCGGCACCACCGGAGATGATGGCCGGGGCGGTGCCCCGGCCCGTTGATCATTTCGCGTCGAACTTCACGATCGTGCTGATCGCGGTTTCGTCCGGGATGGTCTTGGTGTCGGCCCAGTCACCGCTGCCGACGCCGAAGTCCAGGCGCTTGACGGTGGCCTTGCCGGTCAACACCGGCTGGGTACCCGGCTTCCAGGTGAAGGTAAGGGTGACCGGCTTGCTGACGCCGCGCAGCTCCAGCGTGCCGTCGGCGGCGAACTGGTCGTTGCCCACCGCACGGAAGCCCTTGGCGGTGTAACGCGCAGTGGCGAACTTGCCGACGTTGAAGAAGTCGGCGGTCTGCAGGGTCGAGTCGCGGTCGCTGTTGCCGCTCTTGGCACCGGCCAGCGGAATCACCACGTCCAGCGAACCGGCGGCCGGGTTGGCCGGGTCGAAGCTGAGCTTGGTGGCAAAGCCCGGAAAGCTGCCGGTGAACACTTCGCCGTCGTACTTGGTGGCGAACACCAGGATCGAGCCGGCGCCGGGGGCCTGCGCGTAGTCCGCGGCGAGCGCCGGGGCGGTGGCCAGCATGCCGGCCAGGGCGGCGGCCACGGCGGCCGGAGTGGTCAGTTTCAGGTTCATCGATCAGTCCTTCTGAGGGGAGGCGAGCCAGCCGCGCGGCAACATGCGGGACAACGTTGCATCGCGCTGGAACAGGTGGTGGTAGAAGGCAGCGCCGGCATGGGCCAGCACCACCGCGATCAACAGCCAGAAGCCGTATTCGTGGATGGCGTGGGACACCGCGACGACCTGCGGATCCGGGCCACTCAGCTTGGGCACATCAACCAGGCCGAACCAGCGGAACGGGCGCAGGCCACTGGCCGAGTCGTACAGCCAGCCCGACAGCGGGATGGCGAACATCAGCACATACAACAGCACGTGGGTGGCGCTTGCGATGCGCTCCTGCCAGCTGGGCACGCCCGGCACCGGCTTGGGGGCGCCGGCGTACAGGCGCCAGCCGAGGCGGAACAGCACCAGCGCCAGTACGGTGATGCCGATCGACTTGTGTGCGGTGTAGACCCAGAAGTACTTGGGCGTCTTGGGCAGTTCGCCCATGGTCAGGCCGACCACGCCCAGGGCGAGGATCAGCAGTGCGATCAACCAATGCAGGATCTGGCTGACACTCCCCCAGGCGGCGGGGGTGTTCTTGGCGGTCATGAAAGGTCCTCTAGCGGGCCGTCTTGGGGTCGGAGTGCGGAACGGGAGCGGGAGTTCCCGGGGCGTCGCTGCGGTCGAGGGTGGCTTCAGCCTCGATCCTCAGCTGTACTGCATCACCGATGACGCCCGGCCAGGCGGTGATGCCGAACGCGCGCCGGCTCAGCGTGGTGCTGGCGGAAAAACCGGCGGTGCGTCGGAACGGGGGGAGGGGGTAGCGCTTGATGGCGTTGAGGGTCACGTCCAGGGTGACTTCCTGGCTGACGCCGCGCAGGGTCAGGGTACCGATCACGTGGGCGCGCCTGGCATCGATCGGTTCGACCCGGCTGGAGACGAAGCGCGCGCTTGGGAAACGCTCGCCGTCGAGCAGGTTGCGGGCCAGCGTGGCCTGGTTCCATTTGGCATCACCTAGGTCCAATCGCGACACGGGGACCTCGACATCCAGTGTGGCCTCGCGCCAGTTGTCGGGATCGAACTGCAGGCGGCCCTCACTGCCGGAGACCGTACCCATCGCCTGCGAGTAACCCGCGTGGTCGATGGTGAACAGCACACGCGTATGCACCGGATCGAGGCGATAGGTATCTGCATCCGCCCAGGCGGGGGCGGTGGCGAGCAGCATCGGCAGCAGGGCCAGGCAGGGACGCATCAATGGCGGGCTCCGGAAGGGGGACGTTGCGATCATACGCACAGCCCCCTGCCAACGTTGCGTGCATGGCTGCAACAGTTCGTGGTGGGTCCACCGGTGGAAACAGCCTGTTGCAGCCATGAAGCCGGCCCTGTGTGACAATCGGGACAGGACAGGGGGTTCAGGATGACGAGCGGTTGGCGCCTGTGGTGCCGAGGCATCGCGGGAATGGGGCTGCTGCTGATGGCGTTCGCCACGGCGGCCACGGCCCTCGACATGGCGGAAACACCGCGCCTGCGCCGTTTCGGTGCAGCTGAAGGCATGCCCTCGCGCATGGTGCTGGCGCTGGCCGAGGACCGCCAGGGCCATATCTGGGCGGCCACCGATGGTGGCCTGGTGCGCTATGACGGCGGCAACCTGCGGGTCTGGGAACATGATCCGGAGCAGCCGGGCTCGCTGCCCGGCAACGAGATCGAGACCCTGCTGGTCGATCCCCTGGACCGCGTCTGGGTCGGCATCAATGGCAAGGGCGTGGCCCGGCTGGATGCCGACCGCGAACGCTTCAAGACCTTCGATGCGGTCAACGGCCCCTGCATGAGCCAGTTCTGGACGCTGGCCTACGCCGAGGATGCACTGTGGATCGGCACCAGTGGCCATGGCGTCTGCCGTTTCGGTGAAGACGGCAGCCTGCGCTTCTTCGAGCATGATCCGGCCCGTCCTGGCGGGTTGCCCAGCAATACCATCTACAGCAGCCTTGTCGACGCGCAGGGGCGACTGTGGATCGGCACCGAGGCGGGCATTGCGCGCTGGAACGGGACTGGATTCGAGGCTGTCGCGCCGCGCGAACTGGGGGCGCTGAGTGTATTGCGGCTGAGCCGCGACCCCGATGGCTCGATCTGGGCCGGCAGCCAGAATGACGGCCTCTACCGTATCGACGCGCAGGACCGGGTCAGCCGTCCGCGCTGGGCCGACAGTGCACGCCTGCGTTCGGCACTGGTGCTGGCCGATCGCCAGGGCGGTTACTGGGCGGGCACCTCCGATGGCCTGTTGCGTGGAGATGCCAGCATGCTGCGGCGGCTCGACGGCGACCGCGGCAGTGGCTTCCTCACTGCCCAGAGCGGTGTGCTTGATCTGATGCAGGACCATGAGGGCGGATTGTGGGTGGCGCTGCTGACCCAGGGCCTGGCCTACCTGCCGCCGGACTGGCGCCGGTTTTCGATCTGGAACCAGCTTGACGGCAAGCCGCTGGACAGCCAGTACCTGCTGAGTGCAGCCAGTGATGGCCGGAATTACTACGTCGGCTCAGCGCATGGCGTGTACCAGCTGGACGCGCAGGGAGTACTGAGGTTGTTGGCCAGCGATCGCGAGATCGGCAGCGGGGCGGTGTGGTCGGTGCTGCCGCGGCCGGACGGGCGCCTGTGGCTGGGGCGTGCCGGCCGCATCAGCGTGTACGACCCGGCCACCCGCGCGCTGCACGATTGGCATATCGATGGGGGAGCCGATCTGCGCCAGCGCATCGATCTGATGCGGCAGGCCCCCGATGGCACGGTCTGGCTGTCGGTGATGAACCTGGGCCTGCAGCAGCGCAGCGCCGATGGCCGCGTGCTGCGTAGTTACCCGCTGGAGGATCTCCGCAAGACCGCCGATTCACCGGTTGAGCAGATCCGCTTTGATGCCCAGGGCAAGGCCTGGGTGATGGGCGACATGGGGATCTGGCGTGAACAGGCCGGGCGCTTCGAAGCGGTGCCGGGTGTTTCGCGCGGGCTGATCTACGATCTGGTGTGGGTGGATCCGCAGCAGCTGTGGCTGGCCCGGCAGGGCGCGCTGGAACGCTACCAATGGGATGGCATGAGCCTGCGCCTGATCCAGCGCATCGATGGCAGTGCTGGCGTGCCCTCGGTCAGCATGGGCGGACTGGCGCTGGCCGAAGACGGCCGCCTGTGGGCGACCACGCCACGTGGCCTGCTGCGGTGGGACCCGAAGACGCGCCGCCTGCAGCAGTTCAACGAACGCGATGGCCTGCCCGACGCCGAGTTCACCAGCAGGCCGCCGGCGGTGAATGCCGATGGTCGCGTGCTCGCGGTGGCCCAGACCGGCCTGGTCGTGTTCGATGTGAATGCTGCCGATGCGGTGCTGCCGCCGTCGTCGCTGGTGATCGCCGAGGTCCGCGTGCGGCGTGATGATGCCCGTGGCTGGCAACCGCTGCCGACCACCGGCACGCTGTTGCTGGGGCCGGATGATCGTGATCTGCAGATCGATGCGCGACTGCTTTCCTATGCCAATCCGCAGGGCAACCGTTACCGCTTCCGGGTGCAGGGCTACGACCAGAACTGGGTGGAGCAGGGCGGTGACGGCCAGCGCACGCTGTCGCGGCTGCCGACCGGCAGCTACGTCATTGAAGTCCAGGCGGCAACGGCCAGTGGCACGTGGACGCCTTCACAGCGGTTGCAGGTGAAGGTGCTGCCACCCTGGTGGCGCAGCGGCATGGCGATCTTCGGCTACCTGCTGATCGGCTCGCTGCTGCTGCTTATCCTGGTGTGGTCGATCCGTGCGCGCCTGCGCCGCCGCCAGCAATGGCAGTTGACCGTGCACAAGCAGCAACTGGCAGAGCAGGCCTCCCAGGCCAAGAGCCGGTTCCTGGCCACGCTGGGCCATGAGGTGCGCACGCCGATGACCGGTGTGCTCGGCATGAGCGAGTTGCTGCTGGCCACCCCGCTGGATGCGGTGCAGCGCAGCTATGCAGGCTCGATCCAGCAGGCTGGCAGCCACCTGCTGCGGCTGGTCAATGACGCACTGGATCTGGCCCGCATCGAGGCCGGCCGGCTGGAGCTCGACCTGCGCCCGTTCGATCTGGCTGGCCTGCTCGACCAGGTGCAGGCGTTGATGGAGCCGATGGCGAAGCAGCGCAACCTGGGGTTCCAGCGTGGGGGCGATCCGCTGGGGCCGATCAGCGTCAGCGGCGACGAGATGCGCGTGCGGCAGATCCTGCTCAACCTGCTGGGCAATGCAATCAAGTTCACCGAGCGCGGGCACGTCGGCCTGGCCGTGCGCCTGGAAGAGAACGGTGGCGGACTCTGCTTCGAAGTGCATGACACCGGCCCGGGCATCAACGCCGAGCAGCAGGACCGGCTGTTCCATCGCTTCGAACAGGCGGACGGCCCGCGCACCGCGTCGCGCTATGGCGGCAGCGGGTTGGGCCTGGCGATCTGCCAGGAGCTGGCCGTGGCCATGAACGGACGCATCGAAGTGGACAGCCAGCCGGGCAAGGGCGCGCGATTCCGGGTGTGGTTGCCGCTGCCCTGGATCCGGCAGGCCGCCAATGCGCCGGGCGAGTCGCCGGTGCTGCCGGTGCTGCCGCCGCTGCGCATCCTGCTGGTGGAAGATGACGCGACCGTGGCCGAGGTCATCGCCGGCCTGCTGCGTGGCCGTGGCCACGACGTGGTGCATGTGCTGCATGGCCTGGGCGCGCTTTCGGAGATTGCCACCGATGGTTTTGACGTGGGCCTGCTCGATCTCGATCTGCCCGCGCTGGACGGCACCGCCATCGCTCGCCAGCTGCGTACCATGGGCTATGAACTCCCCTTGGTGGCGGTCACCGCGCGCTCCGATGCCTACGCCGAGACCCAGGTCCTGGCGGCCGGGTTTGATGGCTTCCTGCGCAAGCCGGTGACCGGTGACATGCTGGTGACTGCCATTGCCCAGGCGCGCGCAAAACGACAAGCCGCCCTTTGAATGCGCCAGCGCCGGGCGTGAACGGCGCGACTTTCGGTTTACCATGCCGACGCCCGTAGTGCGGGAATCATCAGAAGCAGCGTGAGGAGGCAATCGGTGGTGTATCTGCGGGCGGCGATGCTGCTGCTGGTCCTCCTGTGCTGCCTGTCGCCCGCTGCGGCGCAGCCGGTGCCACCGAGCCCGCGCCAGGTGACGGTGTTCGACGGCTTGCCGTCCAATACCGTGAACCGCATGGCCGAGGATCGTTACGGTTACCTCTGGATCGCCACCAACGACGGTCTGGCCCGCTACGACGGGCGCAACTACCGGATCTGGCGCTCGGAAGACGGCCTGCGCGACAACCGCATCTGGACGGTGCTGGTCGATGCCCGCAACCAGCTCTGGATCGGCACCGAGAACGCCGGTCTGGTACGGATGTCGGCCGATCGCCGCCAGCTGCATTTCTACGACCGCAGCAGCCAGCCGTTGATGGGCACCAACACGGTCTGGAGCCTGGCCACCACGCCGGATGGTTCGGTCTGGTTCGGCACCCACGAAGGTGGTCTGTACCGCCTGGACAACCAGGACCGGCTGCAGCGCTTCCTGCCCGAAGCGAACAACCCACGCAGCCTGCCGGCCGCATCGGTGCCCTATCTGGCAACCCTGGCCGATGGCAGCCTGTGGATCGGCACCAAGCATGGCGTCGCGCGCTGGACCGGCACGGACTTTGAACGGGTTGGTGCCGGCATCGTTCCCAGCCTGCTGATCAATGGCCTGACGGCCGAGCCCGATGGCAGCCTCTGGATCAGCACGATGGCCGGTGCCATCGTGCGTCGTCCCGATGGTCGTTTCGAGGCACCGTCCTGGAAGCTGCCCGAAGGCGAACAGGTGCTGGGCATGATGCTGCGCGACGAGCAGGGCGGGCACTGGCTGGACACCCGCACCGGCCTTGGCCGCGCGGTCGATGGCCAGTACCAGGCCGTGCCGCTGTACAGCGCGGTGGCGCGTGGCCCGGTACGCCCGAACTGGACCGGCGCCTACGAGGATCGCGAGGGGGGCATCTGGCTGGCCAGCACCAACGCCGGCCTGTGGCACCTGCTGCCGCGCTGGTGGCAGTTCTCGGTGCTGTCGCGGCTGGAGGACGACCCGCGCTCGCTGCGCAATGCCTTCGTGCTGGGTACCAGCCCGTCCAGCAACGGCGGCATCTGGACGGTCGGCAGCCACGGCGCGCTGGACCGCTTCGATCCGAAGACCGGCCGCATCGAACAGCACCGCACCTGGGTCAACGGCATGCACTGGCTGACCTCGGTGCGCGAGGATCGCCGCGGCCAGGTCTGGATCGGCTCCAACGACGCGCTGCTACGCTACGACCCGAAGCGGCGTGATCTGCGCCGCTGGGGCCGGGATGCCGGCGCCGACGCGACCATGGAAGGGGTCATCGAATCGATGATGACCTGTGATGGTGACAGCCTCTGGCTGATGCTGCCGTCGGGTCTTCAGCAGCGCGATCTGGATGGGCGCCTGCGGCGCCAGCTGGACAATGGCCAGCGCGGATTGCAGCAGGGCCAGCTCAATCTCGATGTGGAATGCGGGCCGCAGGATCATATCTGGCTGGCCAGCAGCCGAGGCCTGCTGCAGTGGCTGCCGGAAAGCGAGCGCTTCCAGCCGGTGCCGGGCGCACCGGCGACCGCGATCCATGCACTGCACGTGGGCAGCGATGGCCAGGTCTGGCTGTCCGAGGATGGCCGCCTGTCGCGCTACCGCTGGAGCCAGGGCCGGCTGGAGCGGCAGGCCGTGATCGGTGCCGAGCAGGGCTACCCGGCGATCTCCGCTTCGGGGCTGGTGGTCGATGCACAGGGGGTGGCGTGGGCAACCAGCGCGCGTGGCCTGGTGCGCATCGGCGCCGATGGCCAGAGCGTGCGCCTGTATGGCGTGCATGACGGCCTGCCGAGCCAGGAATTCCGCGAGCACACGCTGGTGATGTCGGGAGACGGCCATCTGGTGGCGGGTACGCCGGCCGGTGTGGTGGTGTTCGACCCGGAGCAGGTGCGGCCCTCGATGCGGCGTGCGCCGCTGGTGATCGAGCGGGTGGAGGTGCGCCGCAACGAGCAGGTGCTGGACCTCACCCACGACACGCCGTTGCAGATCGCCGATGGCGACCGCGATCTGCGCATCGTCGCGCGCCTGTTGTCGTTCGCCGATTCGGCGTCCAATACCTATCGTTACCGGTTGGCCGGCTATGACCCGGACTGGGTGGAAGTGGGACCGGCCGGTGAGCGCCTGTTCTCGCGGCTGGCACCGGGCAGCTATCGGCTGGAAGTGCAGGCGCGGTCGGCCGACCATGTCTGGTCACGGGTGCAGAGCCTGGAATTCCGCGTGCAGCCACCGTGGTGGCGCAGCCTGTCCGGCCTGCTGGTGCTGGCCTCGTTCGCGCTGCTGCTGACCAGCTGGTTCGCCTGGCTGTACCGTCGCCGCCTGCAGCGTCGCCACGCCTATCAGCTGGCGCTGCACAAGCAGGAGCTGGCCGAGCAGGCGTCGGCGGCCAAGACCCGCTTCCTGGCCAACCTTGGTCATGAGATCCGCACGCCGATGACCGGTGTGCTCGGCATGAGCGAGCTGCTGCTGTCCTCACCGCTGGATCCGCAGCAGCGCGGCTATACACAATCAATCCGCCACGCCGGCGAGCACCTGCTGCATCTGGTCAACGATGCGCTGGACCTGGCGCGGATCGAATCGGGCCGTCTGGAGTTGCAGTCCAAGCCGTTCGCGCTGAGCTGCCTGCTGCAGGACCTGGCGGCGCTGATGGGCCCGTTGGCTGCACAGAAGGGCCTGCGCTTCACCCTCGACAACCAGTTGCCGCCCGGCCTGCAGGCCACCGGCGACGCGATGCGGGTACGGCAGATCCTGCTGAACCTGCTCTCGAATGCGGTCAAGTTCACCAGCCGCGGCACCATCACCCTGCACGCGCGCAGCGACGCCGAGCTGCGATCTCTGCATTTCGAAGTGCGCGACACCGGCCCCGGCATCAGCCAGGAGCAACAGCAACGCCTGTTCCGCCGCTTCGAGCAGGCCGATGGTGCACGTACCGCGGCGCAGTACGGCGGCAGTGGCCTGGGCCTGGCGATCTGCCGCGAACTGGCGCATGCGATGCAGGGGCGGATCCAGGTGGAGAGCCAGCTTGGTCGCGGCACCTGCTTCGGCGTGACGTTGCCGTTGCCGATGGTGGTCGATGCCGATGCCGAAGCAGATGGTGAAACGCACCGCGAGGACGCGGCCAACATGCCGCCATTGCGGGTACTGCTGGTGGAGGACGACGCGACTGTGGCCGATGTGGTGCGCGGGCTGCTGAGTGCGCGCGGGCACGAGGTGGTACATGCGGGCCATGCGCTGGCGGCACTGCGTGAGATCAGTGCCGGTGATTTCGACGTCGGCCTGCTGGATCTCGACCTGCCGGGCCTGAGCGGCTTCGAGCTGGCCCAGCATCTGCGCAACCAGGGCTACATGCTGCCGCTGCTGGCGGTGACCGCGCGTACCGACCCGGACCTGCAGCAGCAGGTGGAGGCGGCCGGCATCGGTGGCTTCCTGCGCAAGCCGGTGACCGGGGAACTGCTGGTGGAAGCGATCGCCCGGGTGATGGGAAGGTAGGTTCGGCAGGGCCTGCGGCCCTGGTACACGCCATCGCATGCTCGCTGTCGCTCCCACGCTTCGCTGCGCGAAACGCGGGCCCCTCTTACCAGCGCCCATACCCCCGCCGCTTCGCGGCCGCCCCCTGACTCAGGGGGCTCTCCTCCAGACCCGTCGCGGTCTCCAGTAGATCCACGCCATGCGTGGACGAATCTCTGTCAGATATCAAAATGGATCTGACCCCATGTACATTTCGATATCTGACCGATGTGTCGACCAAGGTCGACACCCACCAACAGCAGCGCCCATCTGTCAGAGGTGGGGCGGTGTCGGATTGCGGGGTGTCAGCCGCATGGATGCGGCTGCCAAGCCTACAGGGACGTACTTGCGGCGTCCCCGCAATCCGACACCGCCCCGCCATTCCACGGAATGCCCGCTTTTGACGCTGACGTTGATTCGGCGGGTGCAGGGTGCAACCCTGCCGAACCCCTCACTCCGCGACGTGCTCGACCTGCCGTGGCTCCGGCTTGGTGTCCGGCAGCTGCCAGAAGATCATCGTCGAGGTCAGGGTGATCGCGCCCACGCACAGGAACGTCGCATGCAGTGCCGTGGTGGCGCTGTTGCTGTCCAGGTGATTGCCGAACGCGGCCAGCAGGCTGCCGGCCGCCGCGGCACCGAAACCGGCGGCGAGCATCATCACCATCGACAGCAGGCTGTTGCCGGAACTGGCGAACTCGCGGTCCAGATCCCGCAGCGTCACGGTGTTCATCACGGTGAACTGCAGGGAATTGACAGCACCGAAGAAGGCCAGCTGCAGCAGGCGCCAGGCCAGGTGCTGGCCGGGTGTCATCAGGATGAAGCTGGCCATCGCAAGGCCAACCAGCACGGTGTTGACCATCAGCACGCGGCGGTAGCCGTAGCGCTCGACCAGCTTCACCGCCAGCTTCTTCGACACCATGCCGGCCGCCGCCACCGGCACCATCATCAGGCCGGCGTTCATCGGGCCAAGGCCCAGGCCGACCTGCAGCAGCAACGGGATCAGCATCGGCATGGCGCTGCTGCCGATGCGCGAGAACAGGTTGCCAAGGATGCCGATGCGGTAGCTGGGCACGCGGAACAGGGCCAGCGAGAACAACGGCGCGGTGGAGTTGGCGGCATGCAGCCAGTAACCGACCAGTGCGGCCAGGCCGGCCACGGTCATCAGCATCACCAGCGCATGTGGCGTTCCGAGCCCGGAGATGCCGTCCAGCGCCAGCGACAGCACCACCATCGCAAAGGCCAGCATGATGTAGCCGCGCAGGTCGAAACGGGTGCGATGGCTGGCGTAGTGGTCGGGCATGATCTTCATCGCGGCGATGAAACCGATCACGCCGATCGGCAGGTTGATCAGGAACACCCAGTGCCACGACGCGATCTCGACCAGCCAGCCACCCAACGTCGGGCCGATCAACGGGCCGACCAGCGCGGGGATGGCGATGAAGCTCATCGCGCGCAGGAAGTCCTCGCGTGGCACCGAACGCATCACTGCCAGGCGTCCGACCGGCAGCAGCATCGCACCGCCGATTCCCTGCAGCACGCGCGCACCGACCAGCTGGTGCAGGTGCTGGGCCAGCGCGCAGGCCAGCGAGCCGAGGGTGAACAGGATGATCGCTACCAGGAAGGTACGACGCGTGCCGTAACGGTCGGCAATCCAGCCGGAGGCAGGGATGAAAGTGGCCACCGCCAGCGCGTAGCTGAACACCACCGACTGCATCTGCAGCGGGCTTTCTCCCAGGTTGGCCGCCATCGCCGGCAAGGCCGTGTTGACGATGGTCGAGTCCAGCATCTGCATGAAGATCGCCAACGAAACCAGCCACAGCAGGGGGCGCTGGCGGTTGTAGGTCGATGGCGATGTAGACATGGGGTGTGGCCGGTGCAGCGTGGGGGACGCCATGATCGCGCACTGCGGGTCACGGCGCGATCAACATCGCGCCGCAACCGCAACCGCAACCGCATGCGCAATGCTCAGCGCTGGCTGTGCGCGTGCACTGCGTCGACCAGCACCTGCACGTGCGCCGGGTCCATGTCCGGCGACATGCCGTGACCGAGGTTGAACACATGGCCCTCGCGCGAACCACCGTTGCCGGCGGCATAGGTGTCGAGCACGCGTGCTGCTGCGGCGGCGATCGCATCCGGCGAGGCGTACAGGGTGGTCGGGTCGAGGTTGCCCTGCAGGGCGACGCGGCCGCCGGTGCGGCGCATCGCCTCGTCCAGATCCAGCGTCCAGTCCAGGCCCAGCGCATCGGCACCGGTCTGCGACAGCGCTTCCAGATGCAGGCCGGTGCCCTTGCCGAACAGGATCAGCGGGGTGCGCTCGTTGCCTTCGCCGCGCTCCAGGCCCTCGGCAATCCGCTGCAGGTAGCGCAGCGAGAACTCGCGGTACATCGACGGCGACAGCACGCCACCCCAGGTATCGAATACCTGCAGCGCCTGTGCACCGGCCGCGCGCTGCGCGCCGAGATAGGCGATCACCGCCTCGGTGGTGACCTCCAGCAGGCGGTGCAGGGCCTGCGGATGGTTCAGTGCCATCGCCTTGATCCGCGCGAAGTCCTTGCTGCCGCCGCCTTCCACCATGTAGCAGGCCAGCGTCCACGGGCTGCCGGAGAAACCGATCAGCGGCACCTGGCCGTCCAGCTCACGGCGGATCAGGCGCACCGCGTCCATCACGTAGCCCAGGTCCTGTTCCATGTCCGGCACCGCCAGCCTGGCGATGGCCGCTTCATCACGCACCGGGTGGCGGAACTTCGGGCCTTCGCCTTCGACGAAGTACAGCTCCAGGCCCATCGCATCGGGAATGGTGAGGATGTCCGAGAACAGGATGGCCGCATCCAGCGGGAAGCGGCGCAGCGGCTGCAGGGTAACCTCGCAGGCAATCTCCGGATTCTTGGCCATGGCCAGGAAGCTGCCGGCCTTGGCTCGGGTCGCGCGGTATTCCGGCAGGTAGCGTCCGGCCTGGCGCATCAGCCAGACGGGGGTGCAGTCCACCGGTTCGCGGCGCAGGGCGCGCAGCAGGCGATCGTTGCGGAGAGGGCTGGTCACGATGGGCATTCCTTGGACGAAAGTTGGCAGCGGCGTCAGTCGCCGTGCGAGAGGATCTGGAAACCGCGATGCAGTTCGGCATCGCGGGCCTTCTCGAAGGCATGGCGGGCTTCGTCGGCCTGCAGGAACAGCTCGCGCCGCAGCTGCGAGCGGCTGCCGACGCGGCCGCTCTCGCGCAGCAGTTCCCAGCCGCCGAACAGATCCGGCTGCAGGCTCAGGCGCAGGAAGCGCGGTGCCTGCGCACCGGCGTCGGGATGTTGCAGGTAGACGTGCATGGCGCCGATTGTAGCGGGGCCAGGGTGACCCCGGCCGCAACGCGGTGGTGCCGGCCGTTGGCCGGCACTACCGGGCCGACAGCACCTTCAGCACCGCTGCCTCATCCACGTCCGGCACCACTTCGGCGCGGCCCATGCCACGCCACAGCACCAGGCGCAGGCGGCCGGCCACGTTCTTCTTGTCCAGCCGCATGCGGCCGAGCAGGGCCTGCGGATCCAGTCCTGCGGGGATCGCCACCGGCAGGCCGAGGCGTTCCAGCAGGGCCTGCAGGCGCGCACGGTCGGCATCGTCGGACAGCCCCAGGTCGGTGGACAGCTTCGCCGCCAGCACCATGCCCACCGCCACCGCCTCGCCATGGTTCAGCGCATCGCGGCCGGGGGCGGAGTAGCCCTGTTCGGTCTCGATGGCGTGGCCGAAGGTGTGTCCCAGGTTGAGCAGGGCACGTTCCCCCTTCTCGAACGGATCGCGCTCGACGATGGCGGCCTTGTGCCGGCAACTGCGCGCGATGGCTTCAGAAAGCACGTTGTCTTCGCCGGCCAGCAGCGCATCGGCATGCTGCTGCAGCCATTCGAAGAACACTGCATCGCCCAGCGCGCCGTACTTCACCACTTCGGCCAGGCCGGCGCGCAGCTCGCGCGGCGGCAGGGTGGCCAGCACGCGGGTATCGGCGATCACCGCGCGCGGCGGATGGAATGCGCCGACCAGGTTCTTGCCGGCCGGAATGTCGACCGCGGTCTTGCCGCCCACCGACGAATCGACCATCGCCAACAGGGTGGTCGGAAGCTGCACGCAGTCCACGCCGCGCATCCAGCAGGCCGCGGCAAAACCAGCGAGATCACCGACCACGCCGCCACCGAGGGCGAACACGCAGGCATCTCGGGTGGCGCCGAGTGCGGCCAGCGCTTCGATCGCACGACCGAATTCGGCCAGGGTCTTGGAGGCTTCGCCGGCGGCCAGCACGTGCTCGCCGACGATCAGGTCGGGGCGTGCGGCCAGCAGCGTCTGCTTCACCGCGGCCAGGTAGCGCGGAGCCACTTCGCTGTCGCTGAGCAGCAGCACGTGGCGGCCGCGCACATGCGAGGCCAGCGCGGTGCCGTCGGCCTGGGCACCAGCGCCGATGGTGATGGAGTAGGGGCGGTCGCCGCCAACGGCGACCTGCAACAGGGCGGGGGAAGTCATGCGGTCAGGTCCTGGCGCTGCCATTGCGTGGCCAGCTTGACCACCAGGTGGGCGGTCGCGTCGGCAGCGGTGTACGGGTCGGTATCGAGGGTGAGGTCGGCCAGTTCGCGGTACAGCGGGTCGCGGTGAGCAGCCAGATCGTGCAGCACCTGCTCGCGGTCCGGGCGCTGCAGCAGTGGCCTGCCTTTGTCGCGGGCCAGGCGTTCCAGCTGCGCGGTAACGCTGACCCGCAGGTAGACCACGAAGCCGCGCTGGGCGATCAGCGCACGGTTGTCCGGATCCAGTACGGCGCCACCACCGGTGGAAACCAGCTGGCCGCGGCCTTCCAGCACACGGGCCAAGGCTTCGCGCTCATGGCTGCGGAAGCCGGTTTCACCCGAGTGCTCGAAGATGGTCGGGATGCTGGCGCCGGCGGCATCGACGATGGCCTGGTCGACATCGACGAAGTCCAGCGTGAAGCGCTCGGCCAGGCGGCGGCCGATGCAGGTTTTGCCGGCGCCCATCGGGCCGATCAGGATCAGGTTCGGAGCAGGATTCATGCCCTCTGATGCTAACACCTCCGTGCCCTTGCCTTTACGTTCTTCACGTCAGGGTAGGCGTTCCTGCGGGGTCTCCCGCGCCAGCCGGAGTACAGGCCATGACGGTCGCCAAGGTCATCGAAATCACCGCCTCCTCGCCCAAAAGCGTGGAAGACGCCGTGCGCAGCGGGCTGAAGAAGGTTTCCGAGACGGTCAAGGGCATCCAGGGCGCCTGGGTGAACGAGACCAAGGTGGTCACCAATGGCAGCGGCGAAATCACCGAATGGCGGGTCAACCTGCGGGTGACCTTCCTGGTGGAATAGGCGCGCTCAGCGTACGTCCTGCACCTGGCGCTGGCCGTCCAGCACCACCACGTGGTCGGCCAGGGCGGGCAGGGCGCGCAGTGCCTGCCGGCTGACCCGCTCGTAGTACTGCACGAAGCGTTCCAGCTGAGGCCGGCTCATGCCGTGCCGGCCCGGCTGCGCGGCCTGCAGGTTCTGCTCCTGCTGCCAGCGCCAGCGTGGTACCACCGAGAAATCCGGCGGCTGCAGGAACCACAGGCGGTCGCAGCGCTGCCACAACGCCGGGTAGTCGCGGGCCAGCGCCTGGTTGCACCAGCGGCGCCAACGGCCATCGGCGTCGGCCTCGCGCTCCAGTGCGTTCAGCGGGCTGTCCAGTGCGTTGTCATCCTGCGCCGGTGTGCCGAGGAACCAGCCTTCGAACACCAGCAGGTCCAATGGCTGCTGCAGCTGCGGCCACTGAGCCTCGGGCAGGCGTTCATCGGCCAGCTTGTCGAATCGTGGCATCGCGAAGGGCTGGCGTGCGGCCACCGCGTCCAGCACGCCGTGGGCCAGCGGCAGGTCGTGGGTGCCGGGCGGCCCGCGGGTGATCAGCAGCGGATGCACCTGGCGGGCCAGTCGCTGGCGCTGCGCACGGGTGAGGTAGACGTCATCGATCGACAGCGTGGCCGCGTTCAGGCCGCGTGCCTGGGCGCGCGCCACCACCTGCGCGGCCAGCGTCGATTTGCCGCTCCCCTGCAGGCCGCTGATCGCCAATACTGGAACCGCTGCGCCGCTGCCCAGCGCATCATCCAGCGCCTGTTCGGCCAATGTTTCGGGGAATCCTTTCACCTGGGGCATATACGCAGCAGCGGCCATGCAGCCACAATAGCCCAATCCGTGTGAGAAGAACGCAATCATGAGCGACCTGTACGCCGAAGCCCTGTCCACGTTTGCCGGCCTGTTCGACGAGGCCAAGCAGAGCCGCGAGGTCGAGCCGAATGCGATGACCGTGGCCACCGCCGATACGCAGGGCCGTCCCTCGGCGCGTACCGTGCTGCTGAAGGCCTTCGACGAGCGTGGCTTCGTCTTCTATACCCACCTGGACAGCCACAAGGGCCAGGAGCTGCAGGCCAATCCGCAGGCCGCGCTGCTGTTCCTGTGGCGCAGCCTGCGCGAGGCCGGCATCCAGGTGCGCATCGAAGGCCGTGTCGAGCAGGTTGCCGATGCCGAGGCCGACGCCTATTTCGCCAGCCGCCCGCGCATGAGCCAGATCGGTGCCTGGGCCTCGCAGCAGTCGAAGACGTTGGC
Organism: Stenotrophomonas sp. 86156_Sma; assembly: GCF_056481625.1. Taxonomy (NCBI): domain Bacteria; kingdom Pseudomonadati; phylum Pseudomonadota; class Gammaproteobacteria; order Lysobacterales; family Lysobacteraceae; genus Stenotrophomonas; species Stenotrophomonas sp. 86156_Sma. The sequence continues at coordinate 3,756,067 of NZ_CM151157.1, read as the reverse complement.
GACGCGCGAGGAATTCGACGCGCGCGTGGCCGAGATCGAAGCCCGCTTCGAAGGCAAGGACGTGCCGCGCCCGGACGGCTGGAGCGGCCTGCGCGTGGTACCCGACCGCATCGAGTTCTGGTACGGCGCGCAGTTCCGCCTGCACGAACGCTGGTGCTATGAAGCCGGTGCCGAAGGGCGCTGGAGCAAGCGCCTGTTGTATCCGTAAGGCAACCTGATGCAACGCCTGCCGCTGTACCGTGTGGTGGTGTTCGTGCCGTCGGCAGCACTGGATGCAGTGAAGCAGGGCATCCTCGCGGTGGACGCGCTGGCGGCCGGCGACTACGAGCACGGGATGTGGTGGTCGGCGCCGGGGTTCGAGCAGTTCCGCCCGCGCGTGGGTGCGTCACCCGTGCAGGGTGAGGCGGGCCGCACCGAAGTGGTCGACAGCGTGCGCCTGGAATTCTGCCTGCCTCGGAATCCGCAGCGGCTGCAGCGCATCTTCGAACAGGGCATCGTGCCGCATCACCCGTGGCAGGTGCCGGTGGTGCAGGTGGAGGAAATCGAGCTGCTGCTGGCCAGGTAGATCCACGCCATGCGTGGATGAGATGCTTGACGGAAGAGCGGTGCGAACCAAGGTTCGCACCCACCAGGCAACGAGTGGTTACAACCCCTCCGCGCGCAGCCAGCGCCACAACGTGGTGCGTGAGACGCCCAGCGCCTGCGCCATCCCCTCGCGATCATTGCGATGTTCCTGCAGCAGCGTCTCCAGCTGCGCACGCGGCGGGCGCTTCCCGTTGCTTTCCACCGGCAATGCTACAGCGCCCTCATTCACCAGTTCGGGTGCCAGCTGCAGCAGTCGCGCAGCATCAATCAGCCCTTCACCGGGCTGCCAGTGGATGCGCAGCCGATCCACCAGATTACGCAGCTCACGCACGTTGCCTGGCCAACTGGCGGCGGTCAGCACCGCCAGCGCATCCTCATCCAGTGGCGCATCGATGCCACGCAGCTGGCGGAAGAAGTGCTGCGCCAGCAGCGGGATATCACTGCGCCGCGCGCGCAGCGGCGGCAGGGTAATGCGCAGTGCGGCCAAGCGGTAATACAAGTCGCGACGGAAGCTGCCGGTTGCTGCGCGCTGCTCCAGCGACTGCAGGGTGGCGGCCACCACGCGCAGGTCCACCGGGGTCGGTTCGGTGGCGCCCACGCGCAGTACCTCGCGTTCTTCCAGTACGCGCAGTAGGCGGGTCTGCAGCGGTAGCGGCAGTTCGCCGATTTCGTCCAGGAACAGCGTCCCGCCGTCTGCGGCTTCGACCAGGCCGACACGGCCGCCACGGCGTGCGCCGGTGAAGGCCCCATCGCTGTAGCCGAACAGCTCCGCTTCCAGCAGCGATTCGCTGATCGCGCCGCAGTTCAACGCGACGAAGCGGCCTCGACGGCCGCTGGCCGCGTGCAGCTGGCGCGCAACCAGTTCCTTGCCGGTGCCGGTTTCGCCGGTGACCAGCACGGTGCTGTCATGCGGGGCATACAGCGCGATCTGTGCGCGCACCTGCGCCATCGCATCGCTGTCGCCGAGCAGTTCATGCGCATCGGCACGCGCTGCCGGGCGCCGGCGTGGGGCAGGGCGGTTGCTGCCGGAACGTGCCAGGGTCTGGGTCAGTTCCAGCGCATGTTCGAACGCCTGCCGCACCGAGTCGGCCGAATACAGCAGCACCCCGGGCAGGCCGGCCTGTTCGGCGTGGTCGATGGCCATGCCGGTGCCGACGATCACTTCGATGCCGTTGGCGCGCAGATCGGCGATGCAGTCGCGTGCGTCCTCGCGGGTTACGAAACGGCGATGCTCGATATCCAGGCCGAAACTCTGCTGGAAGTTGCTGAACACCGGCACGTCGCTGGCGTGGGTGACCAGGCCGATGCGGCTGGCGATGCGGCGGGCACGGGCCAGTGCTTCCATCAGGTCGAAGCCGTTGGCCTGGATCGGCACCAGTGGCAGCTCCAGCCGGCCGCGCAGCCAGGCGGCGTTGGAGCCGCCGGCAATCACCACATCGCAATGCTCGCGGCGCAGGCGCTGGCCGATCACATCCACCGCTTCCTCGAAGCCGAGGTTGATCTGTTCGATGCGCGCGCGACGGTCGAACTCGGGAATGACGTCACCGAGCAGGCCGGTCAGCCGCGAGACGCTGACCGTCCAGATCACCGGTCGGCCGGGGTCGGCATCGGCATGGCGCAGGGGCGAGCGGGGCAGGTACATGGCGATGGGTTCAGACGGGGTGTTTCATGATACATCTGTTTCAATGTTTCATTTGTTTCGCGGTTGCGTGTCGGTCATCCCCGTGAAATCAACGGCTTGCAGCTTGGCATGGTGCTTGCGCCTACCCATCCGTTCTTCAACCTGGATTGCCGCATGACTGCTTCCGCCCCTTTCTCTGCCGGTGCCCGCTTCCGTGAGGCGCTGGCTGCCGAATCGCCGCTGCAGGTGATCGGCGCGATCAACGCCAACCACGCCCTGCTGGCCAAGCGCGCCGGCTTCCGTGCCATCTACCTGTCCGGCGGCGGCGTTGCCGCAGGCTCGCTGGGCCTGCCGGACCTGGGCATCAATACCCTGGAAGACGTGCTGGTGGACGTGCGCCGCATCACCGATGTCTGCGACCTGCCGCTGATGGTCGACATCGACACCGGCTTTGGCCCGAGCGCGTTCAACATCGCGCGCACCGTGAAGTCGCTGATCAAGGCCGGCGCCGCGGCCTGCCATATCGAGGACCAGGTCGGCGCCAAGCGCTGCGGCCACCGTCCGGGCAAGGAGATCGTCTCGCAGGGTGAAATGGTCGACCGCGTGAAGGCGGCCGCCGATGCCAAGACCGATCCGGACTTCTTCCTGATCGCGCGCACCGACGCCATCCAGGTGGACGGCGTGGACAAGGCTATCGAGCGCGCCATCGCCTGTGTCGAGGCCGGTGCCGATGGCATCTTCGCCGAGGCTGCCTACGACCTGGACACCTACCGCCGCTTCGTCGACGCGGTGAAGGTGCCGGTGCTGGCCAACATCACCGAATTCGGTGCCACCCCGCTGTTCAGCCGTGATGAACTGGCCTCGGCCGGCGTCGCCATCCAGCTGTTCCCGCTGTCGGCGTTCCGTGCCGCCAACAAGGCCGCCGAGAACGTCTACCAGGCGGTGCGCCGTGATGGCCACCAGCGCAATGTGGTCGAGACCATGCAGACCCGCGAAGAACTCTACGACCGCATCGGCTACCACGCGTTCGAGCAGCAGCTCGATGCACTGTTCGCCGCCAAGAAATAAGCAGTACCCTGCACCATCAAGTTTTCGGAGGGAAACATGAACGATACGACCGCAACCCCGACCTTCAAGCCGAAGAAGTCCGTCGCCCTGTCCGGCACCGCCGCCGGCAACACCGCGCTGTGCAGCGTGGGCCGTAGTGGCAACGATCTGCACTACCGTGGCTACGACATCCTGGACCTGGCCAACACCAGCGAGTTCGAGGAAATCGCCTACCTGCTGGTGCACGGCAAGCTGCCGACCCGCGCCGAGCTGGTTTCGTACAAGGCCAAGCTGAAGTCGCTGCGCGGCATTCCGGCAGCAGTGAAGGCGGCGCTGGAAGAACTGCCGCCGTCGGCACACCCGATGGACGTGATGCGCACCGGCGTGTCCGTGCTCGGCTGCGTGGCGCCGGAGAAGGACGATCACAACCATCCGGGCGCGCGTGACATCGCCGACAAGCTGATGGCCTGCCTCGGTTCGATGCTGCTGTACTGGTACCACTGGAGCCACAACGGCCGCGCCATCGACGTGGAAACCGACGATGACTCGATCGGTGGCCACTTCCTGCACCTGCTGCACGGCGAGAAGCCGCAGGAATCGTGGGTGAAGGCGATGCACACCTCGCTGATCCTGTACGCGGAACACGAGTTCAATGCCTCGACCTTCACCTGCCGCGTCATCGCCGGTACCGGCAGCGACATGTACAGCGCGATCTGCGGTGGCATCGGCGCGCTGCGTGGCCCGAAGCATGGCGGCGCCAACGAAGTGGCGTTCGAAGTGCAGAAGCGCTACGACAACCCGGATGAAGCCGAGGAAGACATCAAGGCCCGCGTCGAGCGCAAGGAAGTGGTGATCGGTTTCGGCCACCCGGTCTACACCGTCTCCGATCCGCGCAACAAGGTGATCAAGGACGTGGCCCGCGAGCTGTCCGAAGAGCAGTCCAGTATGAAGATGTACGACATTGCCGAGCGCCTGGAATCGGTGATGTGGGACATCAAGAAGATGTTCCCGAACCTGGACTGGTTCAGCGCCGTCAGCTACCACATGATGGGCGTGCCGACCGCGATGTTCACCCCGCTGTTCGTGATCGCCCGCACCGCCGGCTGGAGCGCGCACATCGTAGAACAGCGCATCGACGGCAAGATCATCCGCCCGAGCGCCAACTACATCGGTCCGGAAGACCGCGACTTCGTCGCCATCGACAAGCGCGTCTGATCCCCCTGCTGTACCCATCCGGCCGGCCGCGTGCCGGCCGGATGCTTTCGCCGCCGCACCGCCGGCACCCGGCCCGCCTCAAGCACTCCGCCAGCCCATGAATACCGATTACCGCAAGAACCTCCCCGGCAGCACGCTGGACTATTTCGACGCGCGCGCCGCTGTCGATGCGATCCAGCCTGGCGCCTATGCCACCCTGCCGTACACCTCGCGCGTGCTGGCCGAGAACCTGGTGCGTCGCTGCGATCCGGCCACGCTTGGCGATTCGCTGAAGCAGCTGATCGAGCGCCGTCGCGACCTCGACTTCCCGTGGTTCCCGGCACGCGTGGTCTGCCACGACATCCTCGGCCAGACCGCACTGGTCGACCTGGCTGGCCTGCGTGATGCGATCGCCGACAAGGGCGGTGACCCGGCCAAGGTCAATCCGGTGGTGCCGGTGCAGCTGATCGTCGATCACTCGCTGGCGGTGGAATGCGGTGGTTACGATCCGCAGGCGTTCGAGAAGAACCGCGCCATCGAGGATCGCCGCAACGAAGACCGTTTCCACTTCATCGACTGGACCAAGCTGGCCTTCGAGAACGTGGACGTGATTCCGCCGGGCAACGGCATCATGCACCAGATCAACCTGGAGAAGATGTCGCCGGTGGTCTACGTGCAGGACGGCGTGGCCTTCCCGGATACCTGCGTGGGTACCGACAGCCATACCCCGCACGTGGATGCACTGGGCGTGATCGCGATTGGTGTTGGCGGCCTGGAAGCCGAGAACGTGATGCTGGGCCGCGCCTCGTGGATGCGTCTGCCGGACATCATCGGTGTCGAGCTGACCGGCAGGCCGCAGCCGGGCATCACTGCCACCGACGTGGTGCTGGCGCTGACCGAGTTCCTGCGCAAGGAGCGCGTGGTCGGTGCGTATCTTGAATTCTTCGGCGAGGGTGCTGCGGCACTGACCATCGGTGACCGCGCCACCATTTCCAACATGTGCCCGGAGTACGGCGCGACCGCCGCGATGTTCTACATCGACGGGCAGACCATCGATTACCTGCGCCTGACCGGCCGCGAGGAATCGCAGGTGGCGCTGGTGGAGAACTACGCCCGTACCACCGGCCTCTGGGCCGATGACCTGGCCACCGCACAATACGAGCGTGTGCTGCGCTTCGACCTGTCCAGCGTGGTGCGCAACATGGCCGGCCCGTCCAACCCGCACAAGCGCGTGGCGACCGCCGAGCTGGCCGAGCGCGGCATCGCCGACGAAGCCAAGCTGGAAGCGGGCAAGGCCGAGCAGGTGCAGGGGCTGATGCCCGACGGCGCGGTGATCATCGCCGCCATCACCAGCTGCACCAATACGTCCAATCCGCGCAACGTGATCGCCGCCGCACTGCTGGCGCGCAAGGCCAACGAGCGTGGCCTGCTGCGCAAGCCGTGGGTGAAGTCGTCGCTGGCGCCGGGTTCGAAGGCGGTGCAGCTGTACCTGGAAGAGGCCGGCCTGCTGCCGGACCTGGAAAAGCTCGGCTTCGGCATCGTCGCCTTCGCCTGCACCACCTGCAACGGCATGAGCGGTGCGCTGGACCCGAAGATCCAGCAGGAAATCATCGATCGCGACCTGTATTCCACCGCCGTGTTGTCGGGCAACCGCAACTTCGATGGCCGCATCCATCCGTACGCCAAGCAGGCCTTCCTGGCCTCGCCGCCGCTGGTGATCGCCTACGCCATCGCCGGCACCGTCCGCTTCGATATCGAGAAGGACGTGCTGGGCGTGGATGCCGATGGCAGTGAGGTGCGCCTGAAGGACATCTGGCCGAGTGATGCCGAGATCGACGCGGTGGTGAAGGCCTCGGTGAAGCCGGAGCAGTTCCGCCGCGTCTACAACCCGATGTTCAACGTGCGCGTGGAGCACGGTGCGGCGGTCAGCCCGCTGTACGACTGGCGCCCGCAGAGCACCTACATCCGCCGTCCGCCGTACTGGGAGGGCGCACTGGCCGGTGAGCGCACGCTGTCTGGCATGCGCGCGCTGGCGGTGCTGCCGGACAACATCACCACCGACCACCTGTCGCCGTCCAACGCGATCCTGGCGTCCAGTGCCGCCGGTGAGTACCTGGCGAAGATGGGCCTGCCGGAAGAGGACTTCAATTCCTACGCCACCCACCGCGGTGACCACCTGACCGCGCAGCGCGCCACCTTCGCCAACCCGAAGCTGTTCAACGAGATGGTGCGCAACGACGACGGCAGCGTGAAGCAGGGTTCGCTGGCGCGCGTGGAGCCGGAAGGCAAGGTGATGCGCATGTGGGAAGCGATCGAAACCTACATGGACCGCAAGCAGCCGCTGATCATCATCGCCGGTGCCGACTACGGCCAGGGCAGCTCGCGTGACTGGGCCGCCAAGGGCGTGCGCCTGGCCGGCGTGGAGGCGATCGCGGCCGAAGGCTTCGAACGGATTCACCGTACCAACCTGATCGGCATGGGCGTGCTGCCGCTGGAGTTCAAGCCGGGCACCACCCGCCTGACCCTGGGCATCGACGGCACCGAGACCTTCGACGTGATCGGCGAGCGCACCCCGCGCGCCGAGCTGACCCTGGTCATCCACCGCCGCGACGGCCAGGACGTGCTCGTGCCGGTCACCTGCCGCCTGGACAGCGACGAGGAAGTGGCGATCTACGAGGCCGGCGGCGTGCTGCAGCGCTTCGCCCAGGACTTCCTGGAAGGCGCCAAGGTGGCGTGATGCCGGACTGAATGCCTGCCCCCCGGAGGCCGGGGGCGGGCTTGTCCGACACCAGGGCAGGGCGCACACTGACTTGGCAAAAACTGCCAAAGGAGAGTTTCATGGCCACCATGAACATTTCGCTGACCGATCCGCTCAAGCAGTTCGTGGACGAGGAAGTGCGCGAAGGCGGCTACTCCAGTACGTCGGATTATGTGCGTGACCTGATCCGCCAGCGTCAGCGCAGCAAGGCTGAAGAGCTGCTCAAGCAGTTGATTGCCGAGGGGCTGGCTTCTGGGCCTGCCGTTCCGGTGACTGCGGCCACATTCGAGCGGATGCGTCGCGAACTGACCGAAAGGATGGAGCGTGAAGGCGATTGAATGGAGGCCCAGGGCCGAAGCCGACGCAGCCGATGCCGCGCTATGGTTCGCACGGCAGGGTGGGCTGGTGCTGGGTCGGCGCTTTCTCGCCGAGCTGGAGGCCACGCTTCAACGTACTGCGATGTTCCCTGCGTCAGGTTCCGTCCGCCATGCCGACCTCGCCGCACAGTTGCCGGCACTCCTGCGCTTCATGCAGGTTCCGGGCATTGAACGCTATCTCGTCTACTACCTCGATCTGCCGGACCGCGTGGACGTCATGCGGGTGTGGTGCGTTGATCGTGGCCTTGACGCACTGATGCAAGACATTTCCTGAAATCCAAACGCTTGGATCCGACGATGAATTTTCTTCCGCAACTCCGAATTCCCGCCACCTACATGCGCGGCGGCACCAGCAAGGGCGTGTTCTTCCGCCTGCAGGACCTGCCCGAGGCCGCGCAGGTGCCGGGCGCCGCGCGTGACGCGCTGCTGATGCGCGTGATCGGTTCGCCCGATCCGTATGGCAAGCAGACCGATGGCATGGGGGGCGCCACCTCCAGCACCAGCAAGTGCGTGATCATTTCCACCGCTTCGGTGCCTGACCACGACGTGGACTACCTGTATGGCCAGGTGTCGATCGACACCGCCTTCGTCGACTGGAGCGGCAACTGCGGCAACCTCAGCACTGCGGTGGGTCCGTTCGCGATTGCCAATGGTCTGATCGATCCGGCCCGGGTGCCGCGCGATGGCCTGTGCACCGTGCGCATCTGGCAGGCCAACATCGGCAAGACCATCATCGCGCACGTGCCGATGCGCGATGGCGAAGTGCAGGAGATCGGCGATTTCGAGCTGGACGGCGTGACCTTCCCGGCGGCCGAGATCCAGCTGGAATTCATCGATCCGTCCGATGACGGCGATGCGGGTGCGATGTTCCCGACCGGCAACCTGGTCGATACCCTGGAAGTGCCCGGCGTGGGCAGCTTCGAGGTGACCATGATCACCGCTGGCATCCCGACCATCTTCCTCAACGCCGCCGATCTGGGCTACAGCGGCACCGAGCTGCAGCCGGCGATCAACGAAGACAAGGCCGCGCTGCAGAAATTCGAGACCATCCGCGCCTACGGCGCCTTGCGCATGGGTCTGATCAAGAACCTGGAAGACGCGGCGACCCGCCAGCATACGCCGAAGGTGGCGTTCGTTGCACCGGCGCAGGACTATGTGTCATCCAGCGGCAAGGCCATTCCGGCCTCGGCCATCGATCTGCATGCGCGCGCATTGTCGATGGGCAAGCTGCACCACGCGATGATGGGTACCGCCGCCGTGGCGATCGGCACCGCCGCGGCGATTCCGGGCACCCTGGTCAATCGCGCGGCCGGTGGTGGTGAACGCGAAGCGGTGACCTTTGGTCACCCTTCCGGCACGTTGCGCGTGGGTGCGCAGGCCGGCCTCGTTGACGGCCAGTGGACAGTAAGCAAGGCCATCATGAGCCGCAGTGCCCGCGTGCTGATGGAAGGCAAGGTGCGGGTACCGGCCGAGTAACCAGCAGGTCGGCGCTGGCATCACACGCTTCGGTAGATGCCAACCTTGGTTGGCATGGCATTGGCGCCGCCCGGCAACGTCCAGCGCCAACCACGGTTGGCGACTACCGGGAGGCGCGGCCTGACCTGCTTTTCTGAAGAGGAGATCGACGATGTCCGACAGCCCCACCCCATCCAACGAGCGTGCAGCGTGGGATGCGCTGCTGGTGGACATCGTCGATTACGTGCGCGACGCACGCATCGACTCACCGCTGGCGTTCCAGACCGCGCACCACTGCGTGCTTGATACGCTGGGCTGCGGGCTGGAAGCACTGTCCTTCCCGGCCTGCAGCAAGCTGCTCGGTCCCGTGGTGCCAGGCATCAGCGTGGTCAACGGCGCGCGCGTTCCGGGCACCCACTACGTGCTGGACCCGGTGCAGGCGGCGTTCAATCTGGGCGCGATGGTGCGCTGGCTCGATTTCAACGACACCTGGCTGGCCGCCGAATGGGGCCACCCGTCGGACAATCTGGGCGGAATCCTCGCCGTCTGCGACTGGCTGGGACGCAACGCGCAGGCCCTGCGCCGCCCGCCGCCGACCGTGCACGACGTGCTGCTGGCGATGATCAAGGCGCACGAGATCCAGGGTGTACTGGCCCTGCAGAATTCCTTCAATCGGGTCGGGCTGGACCATGTGGTGCTGGTCAAGGTCGCCACCACCGCTGTGGTGGCGCAGCTGCTCGGGCTGGATCGCGAACGCATGCTCAATGCAGTGTCGCTGGCCTGGGTCGATGGCCAGGCGCTGCGGACCTACCGGCACGCGCCCAACACCGGTTCGCGCAAGAGCTGGGCCGCCGGCGATGCCACCAGCCGTGGCGTACGCCTGGCGCTGATCGCGGCAACGGGTGAAATGGGCTATCCGAGCGTGCTCAGTGCACCGACCTGGGGCTTCGAGGCTGTGTCCATGCATGGACAGGCACTGACGCTGGAGCGGCCGCTGGGCAGCTATGTGATGGAGAACGTGCTATTCAAGATCAGCTACCCGGCCGAGTTCCACGGCCAGACTGCGGTGGAGGCAGCGATCGCGCTGCACCAGCAATTGCGCGCGATGGGGCGGCAGGTCGAGGATATCGCGCACATCGCCATCCGCACCCAGGACGCCTGCATCCGCATCATCGACAAGAGAGGCCCACTGCACAATCCGGCCGACCGCGACCACTGCGTGCAGTACATGATCGCCATCGCGCTGCTGCATGGGCGGCTGGTGGCCGAGGACTATGAGGACGACGTCGCCGCCGATCCGCGCATCGACGCGCTGCGCGCAAAGATGGCCTGCCACGAGGATCCGCAGCTCAGCGCCGACTATCTGGACCCGGACAAGCGCAGCATCGCCAACGGCCTGAGCGTGCGCTTCAACGATGGCAGTGAACTGCCGGAAGTGCTGGTGGAGTACCCGCTTGGCCACGCCCGACGCCGCGGAGAAGGCATTCCGCTGCTGATGGACAAGTTCCGCCGGCACCTGGCCCATCGCTTCCCGACCGCCCAGCAGCAGCGCATCCTGGCCGCCTCGCTGGACCCAGTGGCGCTGGCGGCGATGCCGGTGACCGATTACGTGGACCTGTACCTGCCGGGGTAGCAACGCTTTGGTGGGTGCCAACCTTGGTTGGCACGGGCCCAACGCCAACCAAGGTTGGCGGCTACCGGGACCGCCTTGGTCGGCACGGATCCGATCCAGCCGGGCGCGGCCCGGTGCCCGCGTTCCGATGCATTCCTGCCGAATCCGCGTCAACACCTTGACGCGGCCTGCCTATAATGGCCACCTCGATCAAGGAGTGACGACATGAGCGGTCCGGCACGGCGGAAGCGGTGGGGATGGGCGGCGGCTGTACTGGCAGGAGGCCTGTTGCTGGGCCTGGCCGGCTGCCGCAACGACAGCGGGCAGCTGCCCAAGGCCAGTGGTGAGGCGATCACCACCAAAGCCGAGCAGGTGAAGGAATTCACCCTGCTGCGCGCCTACCCGGACCAGAAGAATGACGGCCTGTCGCTGGCGCTGGAGTTCTCGCGCCCGCTGGTCGGCACCCAGGATTTCGACAAGCTGGTGCGCTTCGAAGAGAAGGTCGGCACCGACGACAGCAGTTGGACGCTGTCCGATGACGGCCTGACCCTGCGTTACCCGTTCGTCGAGGCTGGCAAGGAGTTCAGCCTGGTGGTCTCGCCGGACCTGCTGGCCGCCGATGGCAGCCGCCTGGGCAAGGAACTGAAGCAAAAGGTGTTCAGCGGCGAGCTGAAGCCGGTGGTCGGCTTCGCCTCGCAGGGCAGCGTGCTGCCGGCCAAGGACAGCCGTGGCCTGCCGGTGGTCTCGGTGAACGTGCCCGAGGTTGACGTCGAATTCCTGCGCGTGCGCGAGAAGGACCTGCCGACCTTCTTCAGCCAGTACCAGCGCGGCGGCCGCCGTGGCAGCTGGGAGCTGAGCAGCGACTACGAGCGCAGCCCGATCAACAAGCTGGCCGAGCCGGTCTACGTCAACCGCTTCATCCTCGGCGGCAAGAAGAACGAGCGGGTGCTGACCTACCTGCCGACCCAGGACATCAAGGAACTGCAGGAGCCGGGCCTGTACTTCGCCCTGCTCAAGCGCACCGGTGACTATGAAGGCGAGTTCGACACCGCGTTCTTCTCGGTCAGCGACATCGGCCTGCATACCCGCGCCTACAAGGACAAGCTGTTCGTGCACACCGCCGGCCTCAAGGACGGCGCGCCGCTGAAGGGCATCGACCTGCGCGTGCTCGACGCCAAGGGCGAGGTGGTACTGAAGGGCAGCACCGACGGCAACGGCAATGCGCTGCTGAACTACACGCTGGATGCCACTCACGTGCTGGTCGCCAGCACGGGCAAGGACACCAGCTTCCTGCCGTTCAACCAGCCGGCGCTGGACCTGAGCGAATTCGCCGTGGCCGGCCGTGACAATGCCTGGTTCGACGTCTATGCCTGGTCCGGGCGCGACCTGTATCGCCCGGGCGAAACCGTGCGCCTGTCCGCCCTGCTGCGCGACAACGATGGCAAGCCGGTCAAGGCTCAGCCGGTGTTCCTGCGCCTGAAGCAGCCCGACGGCAAGACCTTCCGCGAGACCCGCCTGCAGCCGGGCGAGCAGGGCTACATCAATTTCGAGCAGGTGATCCCCGCCGAGGCGCCGACCGGGCGCTGGCAGGTCGAGTTCCGCACCGACCCGGCGAGCAAGGAAGCGATCCAGGGCATGACCCTGCGTATCGAGGAGTTCCTGCCCGAGCGCATGAAGCTGGACCTGGACAGCGCACAGAAGACGCTGAAGCCGGGTGAGGACCTGCGCCTGCAGGCCAATGGCGCCTACCTGTACGGGGCGCCGGCCGACGGCAACCGTTTCACCGCGCGCATGGCGGTGGCCGCCGAGCAGCAGCCGGTCGAGGGCCTGCCGGGCTACTTCTTCGGTGACCCGACCCTGCAGCTGCCGCGCGAAGCCAAGGACGTGATCGATACCACGCTGCCGGCCAACGGCCAGCTGCGTGAGGATGTGGCATTGCCGGAAGAGGCCGCCAAGGCCAAAGCACCGATCGCCGTGGTGCTGTCCGGCAGCCTGTATGAAACCGGTGGCCGTACCGTCACCCGCACCCTGAAGCGGGTGATGTGGCCGGCCAACGCGCTGGTTGGCGTGCGCCCGCTGTTCAACCCCGAGGATGGTGCCGACTCCAACGGCAATGCACGCTTCGAGTTGATGCGCGTGGATGCTGCGGGCACACCGCAGCCGGCCAAGGGCCTGAAGATCACCCTGGTGCGCGAGCTGCGCGACTACCACTGGACCTTCAACGACAACCGCTGGGACTACGATTTCACCCGCCGCTTCGAGAACAAGGAAACCCGCACCGTCGACGCCGGCAGCAGCGCGGTCGCCTTCGATTTCCCGGTGGAGTGGGGCGAGTACCGGGTGGATGTGTTCGATCCGTCCACCGGCTTGACCAGCCGCTATCCGTTCCGCGCCGGCTGGAGTTGGGGCGACGACAACCGCGGTCTGGACGCGCGCCCGGACAAGGTCAAGCTGGGCCTGGACAAGACCGGCTACAAGGCCGGTGACACCCTGGAAGTGACGGTGACTCCGCCGCATGCCGGCAAGGGCATCCTGATGGTCGAGACCGACCGCATGCTGTACGTGCAGGACATCGACGCCAAGCCGGGTTCGACCTTCAAGATTCCGGTCACCGCCGACTGGGAGCGCCACGACGTCTACATCACCGCACTGGTGTTCCGCGGCGGCAGTGCGCCGAGCAAGATCACCCCGGCCCGTGCCGTGGGCGTGGTGCATGTGCCGATGGACCGCAAGGGCCGCACCGTGGCCGTCGGCCTGGCTGCGCCCAAGCAGATGCGCCCGGAGCAGGACCTGCCGGTGACGGTCAGTGCACCGCAGCTGGCCGGCAAGATGGCGCACGTCACTGTCTCGGCGGTGGACGTGGGCATCCTCAACATCACCCGCTTCCCGGTACCCGATGCCGGTGCGCACTTCTTCGCCCAGCGTCGCCTCGGCATTGATGCCTATGACATCTACAGCCGGGTGATCGAGAGCTTTGACGGCGGTGCCGGCAAGCTGAAGTTCGGTGGCGACATGGCGCTGCAGGCATTGCCGCAGGCCAAGCGCCCGACTGCGCGCGTGCAGACCGTGGACCTGTTCTCCGGCCCGGTGCAGCTCGATGCCAAGGGCATCGCCCGCATCCGCCTGAAGGTGCCGGACTTCAACGGCACCCTGCGGGTGTCGGCACTGGTCTACAGCGATGACCAGTACGGCAAGCGCGACGTGGAAACCGTGGTGCGCGCGCCGATCCTGGCCGAAGCCAGCATGCCGCGCGTGCTGGCCCCGGGCGACCGCAGCACGGTGACCTTGGACGTGCAGAACTTCACCGGCAAGCCGGGCCAGTTCAACGTGAAGGTTGAAAGCGAAGGCCCGCTGAACCTGGGCGAGGGCAGCCGCAGCGTGCAGTTGAATGCCGATGCCAAGACCACGCTGAGTTTCCCGCTGTCCGCGCGTGAGGGCCACAGCGTGGCCAAGGTGCGCGTACGTGTGGACGGCAACGGCTTCAAGGCCGACCGCCGCTACGAACTGCCGGTGCGTGCCGCGTGGCCGCAGGTGCTGCGTTCGCAGGTGCGCACGCTGGATCCGCTGGCAGCGGTCAGTCTCGACAACAGCCTGACCGATGGCCTGATGTCCGAGTCGGTGAATGCCCGCCTGCTGGTCAGCCCGCTGCCGCCGATCCCGTTCGCCAGTGCGCTGCAGGGCGCGCTGAACTACCCGTACGGCTGTGCCGAGCAGACCACCAGCAAGGGTTACGCCGCACTGATCCTGGACCAGGCGACGTCGTCGATGCTCGGTGCCGACGGCCTGGATGCCAAGACCCGTCGTGAGCGCATGGAAGGTGCGTTCGGCCGCCTGGCGTCGATGCAGGTGGCCAATGGCAACTTCTCGATGTGGGGTGACGACGGCTACGTGAACCCGTGGCTGACGCCTTACATCACCGAGTTCCTGCTCGATGCCAAGGACGCCGGCTTCGCGGTGCCGGACAACGTGCTGCAGAAGGCGCTCAACCGTCTCAGCGAGGACCTGCTGTCCGGCGGCAACCAGTTCTACGGCCAGGACGACCGCGAGAAGCTGAAGTTCGCCAACCAGGCGTATTCGGGCTACGTGCTGGCCCGGGTCAACCGTGCGCCGCTGGGCACCCTGCGCACGCTGTACGACAACGAGCGCAGCAAGGCGGTCGGCGGCCTGTCGCTGGTCCATCTGGGCGTGGCGCTGTCGCTGCAGGGTGATGCCAAGCGTGGCCAGGCCGCGCTGACCGCAGCCTTCGCCAAGTCCAGCAGCGAACGCCCGTCCTACTTCGGCGACTACGGCAGTGCGATCCGTGATGACGCGCTGATGATCGCGCTGACCCACGAAAACAAGCTGGCCAAGCCGGCCTGGGATGCGCGTGCGGTGGATCTGGGCCGTGGCCTGGATGCGCGCCGCAATGCCGGCTGGATGTGGCTGAGCACGCAGGAACAGGTGGCCATCGCCCGCCTTGGCAAGGCACTGGCCGCCAATCAGAAGGCGCTGGTGGCCGGTGAGCTGGTGATCGGTGGCAACACCGAAGCCATCGGCGAGCGCAAGCTGTTCGGCCGCAATTTCAGCGCCAGCGAGCTGGCCAGCGGCGTGCGCTTCACCCCGCAGGGGCAGCCGCCGATTTTCGCCAGCATCGACGTGGCCGGTATTCCGCGCAGCGCACCGGCGCCGGACAACAGCGTGCTGGGCATTGAGCGCAGCTACTTCGGCACCGATGGCAAGCCGTGGTCGCCGCGTCCGCTGAAGGAAGGCGAAGCCCTGATCGTTCGCGTGACGGTCACCGCCGACACCACGATGCCCGATGCACTGCTGACCGACCTGCTGCCGGCGGGCCTGGAGATCGAGAACTTCAACCTGGGCGATGCCAAGCAGTGGGCCGACGTGGTGGTTGATGGCATCACCATCAGCGACCGCAGCGAAGCCGCTGACACCAAGCACGAAGAGTTCCGCGACGACCGCTATGTGGCTGCGCTGAAGCTCTCGCGTGGCAGCAAGGCCAACGTGTTCTATCTGGTGCGTGCGGTGACCCCGGGTACCTACTCGGTGCCGCCGCCGCTGGTGGAGGACATGTACCGGCCGCAGCTGCGTGGTGTCGGCCGTAGCAACCCGACCACGATCACGGTGGTACAGCCGTGACCGCGCGGACGGGCCGCGACGGCGCGGCCCGTCCCGCTGGCAAGCTCCAATCCGGCACGCTGCAATGAAGAAGACGATGTCGATCCGGCTGGCGGCCCTGCGCCGCCGGTTGCGGCCGCTGTGGCCGTGGCTGCGCTGGGGCACGGCCGCCACGCTGGCGCTGCTGCTGGTGCTGGATTTCGCCTTCCCGCCGCCGCTGCCGAAGCAACGCGATACCAGCACCCTGGTGGTTGCCGCTGATGGCACGCCGCTGCGCGCGTTCGCCGATGCCGAGGGCGTGTGGCGCTATCCGGCATCGATCGACAGCGTCTCGCCGCTGTACCTGCAGGCGCTGCTGACCTACGAAGACCGCTGGTTCTGGCGCCATCCGGGTATCAACCCGCTGGCCATCCTGCGTGCCAGCGGCCAGCTGCTGCGCGGTGGTCGCATCGTTTCCGGCGGCTCGACCCTGACCATGCAGGTCGCGCGCATCCTCGACCCGCATACGCGCACGCCCTGGGGAAAGCTCAAGCAGATGCTGCGCGCGGTGCAGCTGGAAGTGCATCTGAGCAAGCAGCAGATCCTGGCCCTGTATCTGGAGCGCGCGCCCTACGGTGGCACCATCGAGGGCGTGGAAGCGGCCAGCTGGGCCTATCTGGGCAAGCCGGCGGCGCAGCTGTCACATGCCGAGGCCGCCTTGCTGGCGGTACTGCCACAGGCACCGAGCCGGCTGCGCCCGGACCGCCACCCGGAAGCCGCGCAGAAAGCGCGCGACAAGGTGCTGTCACGCATGGCCGAACTGGGCGCGTGGACGCCGGAGGAAGTGCAGGATGCGCGCATCGAGAACGTGGTGGCACGCTCGCTGCGACCTCCGTTGCACGCCGCGCTGCTGGCGCAGCGCCTGCATTCGGCGCATCCGGGCCAGGCGCGCATCCAGAGCAGCATCGACATCGGCCTGCAGCGCACGCTGGAAGAACGCGTGGCGAGCTATTTCTCGACACTGCCCGAGCGTACTTCGGCGGCCTTGCTGGTGGTCGACAACCAGACTCTGCAGGCGCGTGCCTACGTCGGTACGTTGTCCTTTGGTGACCGCCAGCGGCTCGGCCACGTCGACATGGTGCAGGCCTGGCGGTCGCCGGGCTCCACGCTCAAGCCGTTCCTGTATGCGATGGCGCTGGACGATGGCCTGATCCATTCGGAAAGCCTGCTGGTCGATGCGCCACAGAGTTTCGGCAGCTACCGGCCCGGCAACTTCGACATGGCCTTCAATGGGCCGATCGGCGCGTCCAGTGCGTTGCGCCTGTCGCTCAACGTGCCCTCGGTGGACCTGCTGCAGCGGGTCGGGGCCGCGCGCTTCGCCGCGCGCCTGTCGCACTCCGGCATCCAGCTGCGTTTCCCGCCGGGCAGCACGCCCAACCTCTCGCTGATTCTGGGCGGTACCGGTGCGCGGCTGGAAGATCTGGTCGGCGCGTTCGCGGCGCTGAACCGCAACGGCATTGCCGGACGCGTGCGCTACACCGATGACGAACCAATGATCGAGCGGCGACTGGCCTCGCCGGGCGCCAGCTGGATCGTGCGCGAAATGCTGGAATCGAACCCGCGCCCAGGCTACAGCGTCGGCACCTTCGATGTCGGTGGACGCCCGCGCGTGGCCTGGAAGACCGGCACCAGTTACGGGTACCGCGATGCGTGGGCAATCGGCAGCACGCGCCACTACACCGTGGGCGTGTGGGTGGGCCGGCCGGACGGCACACCGCTACCGGGCCAGTACGGCGCGGTGACTGCGCTGCCGCTGATGTTCGAAGTGGTGGACAGCCTGCCGCGCCAGCGCGGCGATTCGGCTGCTGCACCGATGCCGGCAAGTGTCAGCCAGGAAGATATCTGCTGGCCCACCGGCGAACGCGCCGAAGGCCTGCCGATGGCACTGTGCCAGCGGCGGATGTCGGCCTATCTGCTGGACGGCGCGGCACCACCGACCTTCCCCGAGCGCGAGGCGCGGCGCTGGCAACCGGGCCGGCAGCGTTACCTGGCTGATGCGCACACCGGCCTGCGTGTATCGGCCGATTGCCGCAATCCACATGAGGAAGTGACGCACGAGATCGCGCGCTGGCCGGCGTTGCTGTCGCCGTGGTTGCCCAAGGCCACGCGCGCTGCCTCGCAGTTGCCGGCGCTGTCGCCGGATTGCCGCGACGACGGGCGTGAGGCCAGCGTGGCCCTGCACATCGATGGCCTCAATGATGGCGCTGCACTGGCGCGTGCACCCAATGCCGAACATGGCGTGCGCCTGCAGCTGCGCGCGCTGGGCAGCGAGCAGGCGGTGGACTGGCTGCTGGATGGCCGCTGGATCGCGCAGACCCGAGGCGCGCAGTTGATGCAGCGCGAGTTCGCCGAGCCGGGCACACATACGCTGACCGCACTGGCGGCGGATGGCGCGTGGACGCAGGTGCGGTTCAACGTCCTCCGCTAGATGCCGGCCTTGGTCGGCGCGCGGTCCAACGCCAACGACACCGCCGTGCTCTGGTAGGTGCCAACCTTGGTTGGCACGCGATAAATGCGCCCACCAAGGTGGGCATCTACCAAGGCGTATGCGGGGCCGCTATTCCCCGATCCACCCATCCAGCAGGTCGGCGAATTCGTCGGCGTGTTCCTCTTCCTGCGCGAGGATCTCTTCAAGGATGCGCTTGGTGGTGGTATCGCGGTCGCCGATGAAGTTGATCATCTCGCGGTAGCTGTCGATGGCGATGCGTTCGGCCACCAGATTCTCGCGGACCATGTCGCGCAGGTCGCTGCCTTCCTTGTATTCGGCATGCGAACGCGCGGTCAGCGTATCGGGGTTGAAGTCCGGCTCGCCGCCGAGCTGGACGATGCGCTCGGCCAGCTTGCCGGCGTGCGCCTGTTCCTGCTGTGCATGTTCGAGGAATTCGGCTTTCACCGCGTCGGCCAGCATGCCCTTGGCCATGAAGTAGTGCCGGTAGTAGCGCAGCACGCATACGTACTCGGTGGCCAACGCATCGTTGAGCAGCTTGATCACGACCTTGCGGTCGGCGCTGTAGCTGTCGGTGATCGCACCGTCTTCGATGTTGCGCCGAGCGCGTTCGCGCAGGGTCTTGCGGTCACTGATACCGGGCACCTTTGCGGCAGGCTTTGCGGCTTTGGCTGGCTTGGTGGACATGGCTGGCCGTTTCCTCTTGCGGTGGAAGATCAGGTTGGCAGGTGCTCCAGCACGTATTCGGCCGAAGACACTTCGAACTGGCCGGGCTGCTCGATCCAGGCCACACGCACCACGCCATCCACCACGTACAGGGCGAAACGGCGTGAGCGGATGCCCATGCCCGAGGCGCTGGCGTCGAGCTCCAGGCCGAGCGCACGGGTCAGTTCGGCATTGCCGTCGGACAGCATCAGCAGGCCGTCGGGCACGCTCTGGTCGGCGGCCCAGGCCTTCATCACGAACGGGTCGTTGACCGCCATGCAGTAGACATCGATGCCGCGCTGGCGGAACGCCTGGAATTTCTCGACGTAGCCGGGCAGGTGGCGCGCCGAGCAGGTCGGGGTGAACGCGCCGGGCACGGCGAACAGCACCACCTTGCGTGCGTCGAACAGCGAATGCGTATCGAGCGTTTCGATGCCCTCGCGGATGCGCTTGAGGGTCACTTCCGGAATGCGGTCGCCGACATGGATGGTCATGGGGAACTCCTTGCTGGGGCAGGCTAGTGGGCCGGATGGGACAGGGGCGTCAAGACATTGGAAACCCGGTGTGCAGGCCCCATCTTCAGGCTTTGTGGCAGGGGCTTCCAGCCACAGCGTGGGGCATGGGGATGGCAGCCGCATTGCGCAGGATCAGTCGGCCTCACCGGGGCCGCACGAGGGGCGGCGTAGCATGCCGGCGCGTAGAATGAACCCGGGGCGGCGCCACCGGCGCGGCCGAAGCAGATCGAGGTAGCTGGATGGAATTCAAGGATTACTACGCCACCCTGGGGGTGGAACCGAGCGCGGGCGAGGCGGAGATCAAGACCGCCTACCGCCGGCTGGCACGCAAGTACCACCCGGACGTCAGCAAGGAGGCCGGGGCCGAAGACAAGTTCAAGGCGGTCAACGAGGCCTACGAGGCGCTGCGCGACCCGGAAAAGCGCGCGGCCTACGACCAGCTGCGCGCACAGGGCTATCGCCCGGGCGAGGAGTTCAACGTACCGCCGAACTACGGCGGTGCCGGTGGCTTCAACTTCGAGGAAGTATTCGGCGGTGGCGGCCCCAATGGAGGCTTCAGCGACTTCTTCGAGAGCCTGTTCGCGCGCCAGCGTGGCGGTGGTGGCGCTGGTCCGGGGCCGGGCTTCAGCAGCCAGGGCCACGCGCCCAACCGCGACACCCGCGCCAAGCTGTCGGTTCCGCTGGAAGCGGCCTACAGCGGCGACAGCCTGCGCATCACCGTCAACGGCAAGCAGCTGGACGTGCGCGTGCCCAAGGGCATCCGCCCAGGCCAGGTGATCCGGCTGGCCGGGCAGGGCAACCATGGCGGCAACCTGCTGCTGGAAGTGGAATATGCCGCCCACCCACAGTTCGAGGTCGATGGCCGCAACATCCTCTATACGCTGCCGGTGACCCCGTGGCAGGCCGCGCTGGGTACCAGCATCAGCGTGCCGACCCTGGGTGGAGCGGTGGAATTGAAGATTCCGGCCGATTCCGATGCCGGCCGCAAGCTGCGCCTGCGTGGCCGCGGCCTGCCGGGCAATCCGGAGGGCGACCAGATCGTCGAGATCGAGATCGTGGCCCCGGCCGCGACCGACGAGGCGCAGAAGAAGGCCTACCGCAATCTGGCCAAGGCGTTCGGCGAAACGATCTGAAGGTAGTGCCGGCCGCTGGCCGGCAACTTCATTGCCCGGGACGGTGATGCGTGGTTGCCGGCCAGCGGCCGGCACTACCGCGCGTGGCTCAGCCCTGCCCGGCGAACACCCTCTCCAGCACCTCGGACAGCTCGTCTTCCGAGAACGGCTTGGTGATGTAGGCCTTGGCGCCCTGGCGCATGCCCCACATGCGGTCGGTGTCCTGGTCCTTGGTGGTCACCAGGATCACCGGGATATGCCGGGTCGCCTCGTCGCGGGCGAGGGTGCGGGTGGCCTGGAAGCCATTGAGGTTGGGCATCACCACGTCCATCAGGACCAGGTCGGGCAGCTCGGCCTTGGCGGTTTCGACCCCGGCGGCGCCATCGGTGGCGGTCAGGATCTGGTGCCCGAGCTTCTCGACGATGCGCTGTATCCCCAACAGCTGCGACGGTGAGTCGTCGACGATCAGAATGCGTGCCATGTTGTTCCCCATGTAATGCCCGCAGTGTAGTGCGGGCCCATTACTGGCGGGAGGGGCGCATCTGCCGTCCGTCGCCTGCCTGCGACGTTCAGTCGATCCGCACCACGGTGCGGCCCAGCGAACCGCCCGCCAGCATCCGTTCGAACACGGCAGGAAGGCCATCGAGGCCGACTTCGGCGGTGCAGATGCGGTCCAGCTGCTGCGGCTTCCAGTCACTGCCCAGCCGCGACCACACTTCTTCGCGCAGCCCGCGCGGTGCATTGGCCGAGGACACGCCCAGCAGTGACACGCCGCGCAGGATGAACGGCATCACCGTCATGTCCAGCGTCGGGCTGGCTGCCAGGCCGGCACTGACCACGCTGCCGTAGGGCACCGTCTGTGCCAGCAGGCTGGCAAGCATGTCGCCTCCGGCATTGTCGAGGCCGCCGCCGAAGCGGGCCGACTGCAGTGGGCCGGTGTCGGACAGTGCCTCGCGCGGTAGTACTTCAGTGGCGCCGATACCATGCAGGAACTCGGCCTGGTCCGGTTTGCCGCTGACTGCGTGCACGGTGTAGCCGGCACGACTGAAGATCGACAGCGCCAGCGCGCCGACACCGCCGCTGGCGCCGGTGACCGCCAACGGGCCGAGTTCCGGCACCTGCCGGTTGTCCTGCATGCGCAGCAGCGCCAGCGCCGCCGTGAAGCCGGCGGTGCCCAGCACCATCGCCTCGCGCGGGCTGAGCCCGGCCGGCTGGGCAATCACCGCACGCGACTCCAGCCGCACATACTGGCTGTAGCCGCCATCGCGGGTTTCGCTGAGGCCGCAGCCGGTGGCCAGCACCGCATCGCCTTCACGCCAGTCTGGATCGGTGCTGGCAACCACGGTGCCGGCCACGTCGATGCCCCCCACCAGCGGGAAGCGGCGCAGGATCCTGCCCTTGCCGGTGCCCGCCAGCGCGTCCTTGTAGTTGACCGAAGACCAGTGGGCGCGGATCAGTACCTGGCCGGGGTTGAGGTCGTCGACATTGAGCTGGGCCAGGCCGCTGCGGTAGCCGGCGTCGTCGTTTTCGATGCGGAAGGCGGTGAACGGGGTGGTGGGCGCCATCGGCGTTGCCTGACTTCGAGGAAAACGCCACCTTACCCCGTTGCCCCCCTTTCGATCCTGCCGATCCGCCCCATCTTGTATGATCGGTGATGGTTTCACGGCTGGTGGTGCGGGAAGGGCCCGCGCCGCAGCCCAAATCTTGATGGAGCGTGCATGGCCTGGAATACACCCGGCGGCAACAAGGGCGGACAAGGCCCCGAGGACAATCGACGCGGGCCCTTCGGGTCGCGCGGCGGTGGCAATGGTGGTGGCTGGGGCGGACTGCCCGGGCCGCTGAAGGACCTGTTCGACGGTGGCATCATGCGTTGGGTGGTGGCAGCCGTGGTGTTGCTGGTGCTGTTCTCCAGCTTCCAGCTGATCGGCGAACAGCAGCGTGGCGTGGTGCTGCGCTTCGGCCAGTTCTCGCGCATCCTGCAGCCCGGCCCGAACTTCAAGCTGCCGTGGCCGATCGAATCGGTCACCAAGGTCAATGCCACCGAGATCAAGACCTTCTCGATCCAGGTGCCGGTGCTGACCCGCGACGAGAACATCGTCAACGTCTCGCTGAACGTCCAGTACCGCATCGACGACCCGCAGCAGTACCTGTTCGGCACGGTCGATGCCAACCAGGTGCTGGAGCAGTCGGCGCAGAGCGCGGTGCGCGAGGAAGTCGGCCGTGCCGACCTCAACGCGGTACTGAACAACCGTGGCCCGTTGGCCGTGGCCGCCGAGGAGCGCCTGCAGGCGCTGCTGAAGGCGTTCAAGACCGGCCTGACCGTGACCGGCCTGACCCTGCAGGACGCCCGTCCGCCGGAAGAAGTGAAGCCGGCCTTCGACGAGGTCAACGGTGCCCAGCAGGTCAAGGAACGCTTGATCAACGAAGCCCAGGCCTACGCCGCCAAGGTCGTGCCGGAAGCCCGAGGCCAGGCCTCGCGTGCCCGTACCACCGCCGAAGGCTACAAGCAGGCCGTGGTCTCCAAGGCTGAGGGTGACGCGCAGCGCTTCAGCCTGTTGCAGGCCCAGTACAAGGACGCCCCGGAAGTGACCCGCAAGCGCCTGTGGCTGGAGACCGTGCAGCAGGTGCTGAGCGAGAACCGCAAGGTGATCGGTGGCGATGGCCGCCAGCTGATCTACGTGCCGATGACCGGCGATACCCGTCCCACCACCTCGGCGCCGCCGGGAGTGACCAATCCGGAGGTGGTGATGCCGTCGCTGCCGGGTGCAGCGGCGGAAGCTTCCCGTGATCCGGGCCGGCCGGTGGGCCGCCCGACCGGGCGACCGAGCGGCCGTGAGGAGGGCAGCCGATGAAGAGTCCTATCTGGATCGCCGTGATCGTGGCGGTGGTGCTGGGCCTGCTCGGCTCGGTGTACGTGGTCCGTGAGGACCAGACTGCCATGGTGCTGAACCTGGGCAAGGTGGTGCGTTCGGACATCAAGCCGGGCCTGCACTTCAAGGTGCCGGTGGTGGAAACGGTGAAGGTCTTCGACCGCCGCTTCCAGGTGCTCGACACCGCCCCGGCGCGTTACTTCACCGCCGAGCAGAAGGACGTCAGCGTCGACTTCTTCGCCATCGGCTACATCTCCAACGTGGGTGACTACTTCCGTGCCACCGGTGGCGATCCGCGCATCGCCAATGCCCGCCTGGCACCGATCATCACCGACTCGCTGCGCAACCAGATCAACTCGCGCACCCTGCAGCAGCTGGTCTCCGGCGACCGCAGCGAGCTGATCGCCGAGCAGCTGAAGGGGATCAACGAAGCGGTGGCCGGCCTCGGCATGCAGATGATCGACCTGCGCATCAAGCAGGTGGACCTGCCGACCGACAGCCAGGTGATCAATGATGTGTACGAGCGCATGCGCGCCCAGCGCAAGCAGGAAGCGGCCAAGCTGCGTGCGGAGGGCGAGGAGCAGTCGTTGACCATCCGCGCCCAGGCCGACCGTGACAGCACCGTGCTGATCGCCGAAGCCGAGCGTGATGCACAGCGCCTGCGCGGTGAAGGCGACGCCGATGCGGCGCGCATCTACGGCAAGGCCGGCTCGGCCGACCCGTCGTTCTATGCGTTCTACCGCAGCCTGGAGGCCTACCGTGGCTCCATGACCGACGGCAACGGCGTGATCGTGCTCGACAAGAACGACCCGTTCCTGCAGTACCTGAAGAACGACCGCTGAGGTCGCAGGGCAGTACCCCACGGGGCCCGGCCAGATGCCGGGCCCCGTGCTTTTTCCGGAGTCCCCCCATGAAAGATCTGTTCGCCGCCGTCTGCCTGGTGGCGGTGCTGGAAGGCCTGTTCCTGTTCGTCGCCCCGTTCGCCTGGAAGCGCATGGCCGAGCGCCTGCTGGACCTGCCCAGCCCAGCCCTGCGCAGCTTCGGCGGGCTGGTGCTGCTGGCCGGCCTGAGCCTGCTGTGGTGGGCGCGGCATTGAAAGGGTAGTGCCGGCCGGTGGCCGGCAACCTGGGATTGCCGGCCAGCGGCCGGCACGACCGGGAGGTGCCTGACCGGCCGGTACATGCGTGACCCGGCTCTGGTAGATGCCAACCTTGGTTGGCATTGCCGGCCAGCGGCCGGCACGACCGGGAGGGGCGGCTGACCGGCCGGTGAAGCCGTCCGTCGGAAAGGTGGCACCCGACCCCGGAAACCCGGATAATGCACAAAAGCCGGACGGGCCTCCCCGTTCGGCTTTTTCCGTGTCTGGGCCTTCCATCGCCGGCTGCTCCCCGTTTGGAGCCGCCCTCCAGGTGCTGGCCAGCCCCGCCACGGTTCAACCGTCCGCGGCCCCGATGGCCGCAACATATGAGGAGCCCGTCATGGGTCAGTCTGTCGTAGTGTTGGGTGCCCAGTGGGGCGATGAAGGCAAGGGCAAGATCGTCGATCTGCTCACTGAGGAAATCGGCGCCGTCGTGCGCTTCCAGGGCGGCCACAACGCCGGCCACACCCTGGTCATCAACGGTAAGAAGACCGTCCTGCACCTGATCCCGTCGGGCATCCTGCGTGACGATGCGCTGTGCCTGATCGGCAACGGCGTGGTGATCTCGCCGGCCGCGCTGCAGAAGGAAATCGCCGAGCTGGAAGCCTCCGGCGTGGAAGTGCGTTCGCGCCTGAAGATCTCCCCGGCCGCGCCGCTGATCATGCCGTACCACATCGCGCTGGACCAGGCGCGCGAGCGCGCTGCCGGCGGCAAGGCGATCGGCACCACCGGCCGTGGCATCGGCCCGGCCTACGAAGACAAGGTGGCGCGTCGCGGCATCCGCATCGCCGACCTGCATTACCCGAAGCAGCTGGAAGAACTGCTGCGCACCGCGCTGGATTACCACAACTTCGTGCTGACCAAGTATCTGAACACCGATGCGGTCGATTTCCAGAAGACCTTCGACGAAGCGCTGGCCTTCGGCGAATACGTGCAGCCGATGAAGTCCGACGTGGCCGGCATCCTGCACGACCTGCGCAAGCAGGGTAAGCGCGTGCTGTTCGAAGGCGCGCAGGGTGCGCTGCTGGACATCGACCACGGCACCTACCCGTACGTCACCAGCTCCAACACCACTGTTGGTGGTGCACTGGCCGGTTCCGGCGTCGGCGCCGATTCGATCGACTACGTGCTGGGCATCGCCAAGGCCTACGCCACCCGCGTCGGCGGCGGCCCGTTCCCGACCGAGCTGGACGACGAAGTCGGCCAGGGCATCCGTGACCGCGGCGCCGAGTACGGTGCCTCGACCGGCCGTCCGCGTCGCTGCGGCTGGATGGACATCGTCGCGCTGAAGCGCGCCGTGGCCATCAACGGCATCAGCGGCCTGTGCATCACCAAGCTGGACGTGCTGGATGGCATGGAAAAGCTGAAGGTCTGCATCGCCTACGAATACAACGGCAAGCGCACCGAGTACGCGCCGCTGGACGCGCAGGGCTGGGAAGACTGCACCCCGGTGTACCTGGAGTTCCCGGGCTGGAGCGAGAACACCCACGGCATCACCAACTGGGACGACCTGCCACCGGCCGCACGTGCCTACCTGCGTTCGCTGGAAGAGCTGGCCGGTTGCCCGATCAGCATCGTCTCCACCGGCCCGGACCGCGACCACACCATGGTCCTGCAGGATCCGTTCGCCTGAGGTAGCGCCGGGCGCTGCCCGGCGTAGGTGACAGGAAGAGCCCCGCGAAAGCGGGGCTTTTTCGTTACTGTGTCGGCACGGCCAGCAGGGAAATGACGTGATGACCCGGATGTCAGCGTGAAGGGCGTAACGGTGGTGCGGATCACCCTGTGGGTGCTGTGGAGCCTGTGGGCGCTTGCCTGCGCGGTGCTGGTGCTGGGAGCGATCGCCAACCACATGGCCTCACGCACGCAGGTGCTGCCTCTGGTGCTGAGCCCGGGTGCGACGGCCGAGGTCACGGTCTACCGCTTCATCGATGACCAACTGCGGCTGCGCCTGCGTTACGCGGATGACGGTACTTCCACGACGATCGATCCTGAAGTGCGCCTGCGCGTGGAAACCCCGACAGATCAGACCGACTTCCGCGCCGAAACGCGTTCGGGCGTGCCGGGTTCCGGCATCACCCGCGCGCTCGAGTCGGTTGAACCTGCTGGATTTGCCGCCTCGTATTTCGGTTATGGCCGGGGGGATGCGCTGCCGCGCGGGCGTTCGTGGCTGCGGGTGACCGTTCTGGAGGTCGAGCCCGCGCTGGCGGGGCGCGTGGCCTCGGTGGAACTGCTACCACCGATGGACGTGCTGAAGCTGACCGACCTGGACTACGCGTGGCTGTGGCCGTTCTTCTTCTGGAAGGTGGCGGCGTTGTTCCTGCTGATTCCGGGCGCTGCGCTGGTGGTATTCACCATCACCTTGCGGCGCTGGCAGCGTCGGGCGTCGATGCCGCCTGTTTCAACAGCGGATACGGATTGATCGACTCTCCCTTCCACCACTGTTTTTCCGGGCCCAGCACGTGCACTTCAAAGTGCAGGTGCGGGGCCTCGGCGCTGGCGTTACCGGTGCTGCCCACGTAACCGATCACCTCTCCGCGCTTGATCACCTGCTTCTCCGCCAGGCCATCGGCGTAGCGCTGCAGATGCGCGTAGTAGTAGCACCAGCGCCCGCTGGGCTCGAACTGGTAAATCGTCAAGCCGCCGCGCTCGCTGTCGAACAGTTTTTCAACCGTTCCATCGGCCACCGCCAGCACCGGCGTACCGGTATCGGCCATGATGTCGATGGCATCGTGTACGCGGCCCTCGCTGCGTGCATCGGTGAACGTATCGCGCAGCTGGGACGCATGGATACCCTGCACCGGCAGCAGCAGACCGGATGGTGCATCCGCAGTCTGCGCGGCCGACGGCGCGGTGTTGGCGGGTGGGGCTGTTGCGGGTGTCGCTACAGATTCCTTCGCCGGCGCCGCTGCCAGTGCCGATTGCGCTTGCGGCAGCGGGGCGGGTACCGGATCACCCGCATCGCGGTGCAGCCACCAGCCTGCACCCAGCCCCAGCAGAACGCCCAGCACGATCAGTTGCGAAAGGCGCATCGGCTCACTCCTGCATCACCACGGGTACCGAGGTATCCACGGCATCGGCCACGCGCAGCGCATCCCAGTTGGTCATGCGCACGCAGCCATGCGATTCGGTCTTGCCCACATGGCCGGGTTCGGGCGTGCCATGCAGGCCGTAATGCGGCTTGGACAGATCGATCCAGACCCGCCCGACCGGATTGTTCGGGCCCGGTGGCAGGGTGGCCTTCTTTTCGCCCCTGCGGGCATCCCAGAACAGTTTCGGGTTGTAGTGGAACGGCGGGTCGCGGTAAACGCCCAGGATCTTCCATTCGCCGATCGGTAACGGGTCGTGCTGGCTACCCGACGACACCGGCACCTGTGCGATCACCTTGCCCTGCGCATCCAGCAGCTGCAGCGTGGAATCGGATTTGTCGACCACGATCTTCGCCGCCTTCGGCAATGCGGCCAGTGCGATGTTGGGTACCTGGATGCGGCTGCCAGCCTTGGTCAGGTCCACGCCGGGATTGAGCACTTTCATCAGCTCAGGGGAGGCATGGAAGCGCTCGCCGAGGGCTTCTTCCACACTGCCGTAGCCCAGCGATGTGAGCTTGGCCTGGGCGGCGGGCCCTTTCGGAGTGGCCTGGAACGGACCGGCGACATCCTCAGCAGTCAGCGTGTAGCTGGCCAACGGCCCAACGGTATCGGCCTGCAGGGCCTTCCAGGTGGTGTCGTCCAGTTCACCCGTTACGTCCAGCCCATGCGCTGCCTGGAAACCCGACACCGCGCGTCGCTGGTTGCTGCCCACTTCGCCATCGATCTGGCCAGGGGAGAAATTCGCGCGATCCAGCAGCACCTGGGCGTGCAGGGCGGAGTGGGGTGCCACATCCGGCCCGGCTTTCTCGGCAATGGGGGCAGGTAGTTCGGGCGGCGTCGCCTGCGCGAAGGCTGGCGACGCCAGCAGCGAGAGAGCGAGCAGGGTGGATCGGGACACGGGCAAGGGCATTGGGATCTCCAGCAGGTCACGCCACCACCTTGCCCGCAGCCGCCGCCGAGCCACCGTGAAAGGGATCTGATGCCCGCATGAGCAGCCATGGGTATTGCAGCTGTGTCCAGCGCGCAGGTGCTGCTGCGCCGGGGGCTCACCAAGGTGAACGGTGGCCGACGCCGTCGACGGATGGCGATCAAGATTGCCTGCCGGGCCGCCGATAAGGGCGCATCCCCCCGTTTTGGATACCCCCATGAACTACTTGAGGAACGTCAGGGTTGCCTGGCGTCTTGGGCTGGGCTTTGGCCTGTTGCTGCTGCTGGTTGCCGCCGTGGTGGCCACCGGCGCCACCGCCAGTGTCGTGCAGAAGCGCGCGATGCAGCAGGTGGTCGACGTCAGCGTAGCCAAGGTGCGCCTGTTGTCGCAGATGCTCGATGCCAACAACCAGATGATGGTGGTGCGTCGCGAGATGCTGATCCGCCAGGGCGACGACCGTGGCCACGACGAGCAGCGCATCGCCGATCTGGTGAAGCGCTACGAGGCCAGCTGGACCGCCTATCAGGCGCTGCCCAGCGACGCCGACGGCAAGGCCATTGCCGAAACCATCGCCGCCAAGCGTGCCATTGCGCGCCCGCTCAACAAGCAGACCAGCGAACTGATGGAGCAGGGCGACTACCCGGGCGCCGTGGCGCTGACCCTGGGCCCGGTGCAGGAAGCGGCAAACGGCTGGAACAAGGCGCTGTCCGATGGCGTGGACTTCGAAGAGAAGGAAAGCCGTGATGCCGCCGCCGAGGCGATCCGCCTGGGTGAGCGCAGCCTGCTGCAGCTGCTGGTGCTGGGCGGCGTCGCGCTGCTGGTGGGCATTGGTGCCTCGGTGATGATCGGCCGCAGCCTGACCGGTCCGCTGGCCCGCGCGGTGAACCTGGCCGAGCGCCTGTCCAAGGGACAATTGGACCAGGAGTTCCGCCTTGGCGGCCGTGACGAACTGACTCAGCTGGGCGAGGCGATGGCCAGCGTCCGGCAGAGCGTGCAGGCGGCGATCGGCGCACAGCTGCAGATGGCTGAGCAGCATGAGGCGGGCGCGATCCGCTATCGCATGGACGCCACGGCGTTCCCCGGTGACTTCGGCCGCATGGTGCAGGCCACCAACAGCCTGGTCGAATCGCACGTGCAGGTGGAGCTGCTGATGGCCGAAGTGATGCAGCGCTACGCCATCGGCGACCTCAGCCGCGACCTGCCCGACTACCCCGGCGAGAAGGGCACGCTGACCCGTACGTTGGCCGCGGTGAAGCAGAGCCTGATGGCGATCAACGCGCAGATCGATGAACTGGCCCGCGCCGCACGCGCTGGTGATTTCAGCATGCGTGGTGATGCCGCTGCGTTCCAGTTCCAGTTCAAGGCGATGGTCGAGCACCTCAACGGCATGATGGCCAGTTCACAGGCCAGCATCGCCGATGTTTCCGACGTGCTGCGCGCGATCTCGCACGGCGACCTGACCGCACGCATGGATGGCGAGTACGACGGCGTGTTCGCACGCATGCGTGACGACGCCAACACCACCACCGCACAGCTGACCGGCATCGTGCGTGGCATCCAGGTGGCTGCCGACAGCATCAACAACGCGGCGCAGGAACTGGCCGCCGGCAACAACGACCTGTCGCGCCGTACCGAGCAGCAGGCAGCCAATCTGGAAGAAGCGGCCGCATCGATGGAGGAACTGACCTCCACCGTGCGCCAGAACGCCGAGCTGGCGCGTCAGGCCGACAGTGAAGCGCATGCGGCCGGTGCCGCCGTGCGCGAGACCGAGCAGGCGATGGCACAGATGGCCTCGGTCATGGGTGAGATCGACCAGTCCTCGGCACGCATCTCGGAAATCTCCACGGTGATCGACGGCATTGCGTTCCAGACCAACATCCTGGCGCTGAATGCTGCGGTGGAAGCGGCGCGTGCAGGTGAGCAGGGCCGTGGATTCGCCGTGGTCGCCAGTGAAGTGCGCACGCTCGCGCAGCGTGCCGGTGTCGCCGCCAAGGAGATCAAGGAGCTGATCGAAGACGCCGCTGCCAAGGTGAAGAGTGGCCTGGCAGTGACCGTTGAATCCGAAGCCGCGATCGCGCGCGTGGCACAGGCAAGTTCGCGCACGACCCAGCTGATGAGCGATATCGCTGCGGCCAGCAAGGAACAGGCCGCCGGTATCGAGCAGGTCAACCAGGTGGTGGTGCAGATGGACCAGGTGACCCAGCAGAACGCCGCGCTGGTGGAAGAAGCCACTGCCGCCAGCCGCGCGCTGGAGGAACAGGCGCATGCATTGACCACGTCGGTGTCGGTGTTCAAGGTGGAAGGCGACACAGCTTCGGTTGTGCCGCGTCGCGCAGCCTGAGCTGCTGCGCGGTAAGCGTTGTGGTGCCGGTCACACCATGGGCGTCCATGGTGTGACCGGATGTCAGTCCACGACTTTGCTGATATGTCCGTTCTCAATCTTCCAGATCACGTCCTTGGCCGTACTCACGAACAGTGGCGCGCGTGCCCAGAGACTCCAGTAAACGTGGACCTCGGTCGGCGTTGGATCGAGTAGGTGGGTCACCATCATGGCACCCTTCCGCGGTGGACGCTGCAGCGTGATGCAGGAGAGGGTGTAAGGCCGGCTGGAAGTGATCTTTTCATCCGCGATTTCCACGCGATGGCTTCCCCCCAGAGGCACCGCTGCAGGATCGAATGTGCCGGGAAGCAGGTAGACACTCCAGGCATTTGCCGTGCCGTCCACGTTCGGTAGCACGACCGTGTTGTAGTTCTTCGAGCACGCTTGAAACTTGCTGCTCAATGCCAGTGCACGCGCAGCTGCCGCGCCGGCCTCATAAGGCGATAGTGGCTCGGGTGGCGACAGGGTCTGTACAGGACCGGCAAGCGTTCCCTTGTCGTCGGTGACTACCCGATACAGCACGCTACTGTCACCTCCGAGGATACTGACGACATAGCGGTTGTCGCGTTGTTCGGTGACCCATCCAGCAACGCGGTCATCCTTGCGCATTCCCTTCGCTACGAGTGCGTCGGTTGCGCGTTCGGCGGCAAGATCATGTTCGAACAATGACCGGCCGAGAGATTCGATCCGCGCAATATCGGCGTCCGCAGTCGCGGTCGCAGCCTGACGGGATTCGTGGGGTGGGTCAGAGGCGGTGAACGCATGCGCAGCGGGTGCCATCGATAGCAGGGCTGCCAAAGCTGTGGAGCATTGGACATTCATGGATGATTCCTCTTTGCCGCGTCCAGCGGCTTGGAGAAGTATGGCTGATCTGCGGGCGTCAATCCCGATTGACGGGCTCAGCTGCTGGCGCGGGTACGTGCCGCCTTCTTCGCCGCCACCTTTCGCGCGGTCTTCCTCGCCGCACGGGTCTTCGCCGCTTTCTTCGCGGCAGCACTACGCGATGCAGGGGTGGTGGCCTTCTTCGCCACCGTCTTCTTTGTTGCCTTCTTCGTGGCCGTCTTGCGGGCCGGCGCCTTCTTCGTAGCAGTCTTCTTGGCAGCCACCTTCCTGGTGGTGACCTTCTTTGCCACCTTGCGCCCACTGCCACTGCGCTTGCCGCCGCCGTCCTGCTTGTTCACAGTGGCCCATGCTATGCGCTCTGCGGTGCTTTCGCTGGCACCGCGCTCGCGCTCGCTCTCTTCGATGTGCTCGGCCTGGCGCTTCTGCTTTTCGGTATAGGCGGACTTGTCACCGCGGGGCATGGCCGGTTCTCCGGTGGGGGCTGGCCCCACGGTGGGCCTGGCGGCGTTAAGCGCAAGTCCCGCAAGGGTGATCGCACCGGCAAGGGGCCTCGGCTATGCTTGTGGCATGCGAGTCGAGCCCGCCGACATCGAAGCCCTGTTCGACGCCATCCCGGATGTGCTGTTCTTCATCAAGGACCTTCAGGGGCGTTACACCCACGTCAACCAGACCATGCTGCGGCGGCTGGGGCTGCGCGCGCGCAAGGACGTGATCGGGCGTACCGCGGCCGAGATCTACCCGACCGGCCTCAGTGCGGACTACGTCGACCAGGACGCCCGCGTGCTGTCCGGTGAGGTGATCGAGAACCTGATGGAGCTGCACCTGTTCGCCAACCGCGAACCGGGCTGGTGCCTGACCTGCAAGCGCCCGCTGGTGGTCGATGGGGCCATCGAGGGCCTGATCGGCATATCCCGCGACCTCGGCCAGAAGGACAGCCTCGGCACCCAGTACGAGCAGCTGCGGCTGGCGCTGGCCCACCTCAACGCGCACTACGCCGATAACGTGCGCATGCAGACCCTGCTGGACATCACCGGTTTCTCGCTGTCCAAGCTGGAGCGCAGCTTCCGCAAGGTGTTCCAGATGACCCCGCAGCAGGTGCTGACCCGGCTGCGGATCCAGATGGCCATGCACCTGCTGCATGGCGACGACAGCATCGCCTGCATCGGCCAGGCCTGTGGTTTCAGCGACCAGAGCGCCTTCACCCGCAAGTTCAAGGCTGAAACCGGTTTCTCGCCGCGTGCCTATCGTGCCCGTATCGGTGGGAACGTCGGCGAGCCGGCGCTGGCCTGAGCCGCCTGCTGCGCTGTGCCTATCCCCGTGGGCACGGGACAGGGTAAGGTGTCGCCCCTGTAGCCCGCCGCCAGCCCCGCCGATGCCCAACTCGATTCCGACCGCTTCGCCGTCCCGCCTCGGACATTCGCTCAAGCCCCGCCAGCTGATCATGATGGGCCTGGGCAGCGCCATCGGCGCCGGCCTGTTCCTCGGCTCGGGCGTGGGTGTGCAGGCGGCCGGTCCGGCGGTGCTGGTTTCGTATCTGGTGGCCGGCGCACTGGTGATCATCGTGATGAACGCGCTGGGCGAGATGGCGGCGGCCAAGCCCACCAGCGGCGCGTTCTCGGTGTATGCAGCCGACGCCATGGGCGCTACCGCCGGTGCCACCGTGGGCTGGCTGTGGTGGGTGCAGCTGGTGATCGTGATCGCCGCCGAAGCCGTGGGTGCAGCCGGGCTGCTGGCCACGGTCTGGCCGGCGATACCGGTACCGATGGCGGCGTTGGCCTTCATGCTGTTCTTCACCGCGATCAACCTGCTCGGAGTGAAGAACTTCGGCGAGTTCGAATTCTGGTTCGCCATCCTCAAGGTGGCGGCAATCCTGGCCTTCATCGCCATTGGCGTGGCGCTGCTGATGGGGTGGCTGCCGCAGGTGACCTCGCCGGGCCTGAGCAACTTCACCGAACACGGTGGCTTCGCACCGAAGGGCCTGGCCGGGATCGGTGCGGCGCTGCTGGTTGTCGTTTTTGCCTTTGGCGGTACCGAGATCGTGGCCGTGGCGGCGGCCGAAACCGAAGACCCCGAACGCAGCATTGCCCGTGCCATCCGCACCGTGGCCTGGCGCATCCTGGTGTTCTACATCGGCTCGCTGAGCGTGATCATCGCCGTGGTGCCGTGGACCAGCGAGGCGCTGAAGTCGCCGTTCGCCGCCGTGCTGGACATCGCCCGCATCCCGGGCGCCGGTACTGCCATTACCCTGATCGCCGTGATTGCGCTGCTGTCGGCGCTCAATGCCAACCTCTACGGCGCCTCGCGCATGATGTATTCGCTGGCGCAGCGTCGCGAAGCGCCGGCCGTGCTCGGCTGGACCGACCCGCGCCAGGTGCCGGTGATCGCCGTGCTGGCCAGCGTGCTGTTCGGCTTTGCCGCCACGGTGATGGAACTGCTGTTCCCGGACCGGGTGCTGCCGGTGCTGCTGAACATCGTCGGTTCCACCTGCCTGCTGGTGTGGACGCTGTCGCTGGTCTCGCAGCTGGTGCTGCGCCGGCGCGCGGATCGACTGGGTACCCGCCTGCCGTTCCGCATGGCCGGCTTCCCGTGGCTGACCTGCTGTGCACTGGCGATCCTGGCGCTGATCTTCGGCCTGCTGCTGAGTGAGTCGCACACCCGCCTGCAGTTCCTGTCGATGGTGGCGTTGACGGCCACGATCGCCGCCAGCAGCGCCATCGCACGGCGCATGCGCGAGGCCTGATTGAAGCTGCCGGCCAGCGGCCGGCACTACCACGGGGGCTGCACATCCGTCGTGCCATCCTGATTCGGTGGGCCGTCATCGGCCCGTCGACCAGGAGTACCGCATGCTGCGCAGCCGTCCCTTCCTGATGTTCACCGGCCAGGCCGAGGCCGCGCTGGCCCTGTACGCCGAAGCCTTTGCCGATTTCCGCCTGCTGGCCCTGCAACGCCACCCCGAGGGCGCCGGCGCCGGCGTGCCCGGACAGGTCCGCCAGGCCATCTTCCTGCTCGGTGGCACCCACTACCTGTGCTTCGACAGCCTGGACGTGCACGATTTCACCTTCTCGCCGTCGATCTCGCTGTTCGTCGAGTGTTCCGGCGCCGAGCAGTTCGAACGTGCCGCACGCGTACTGGGCGAGGGCGGCCATTGGTTGATGCCGGTAGGCGATTATGACTTCAGCAACCGCTATGGCTGGGTGCAGGACCGCTTCGGCGTGTCGTGGCAGTTGAGCCTGGGGCAGATGCCGGACCCGTGATCGGATGCTTGTGGGTGTGGACCTGGAGCCACACGCCCTTATGAAAACGGCCCGCTTGCGCGGGCCGTTTTCTTTACCGATGCAGTGAGGAATCAAGCCTCGACTTCATCATCCTTGTAGGCATCGACCGGGATGCAGGCGCACATCACGTTCTTGTCGCCGTACACGTTGTCGACGCGCGCCACCGGCGGCCAGTACTTGCTCTGCTTCAGGCTGGCCAGCGGGAAAGCGGCCAGTTCGCGCGGGTAGGCGTGGGTCCACTCGCTGGCGGTCACTGCGGTGGCAGTGTGCGGCGCGTTCTTCAGCGGGTTGTCCTCGCGGTCCAGGCGGCCGTCTTCGATCGCGGTGATTTCCTCGCGGATCTGGATCATCGCGTTGATGAAGCGATCCAGTTCGTGCAGCGATTCGCTCTCGGTCGGCTCCACCATCAGCGTGCCGGCCACCGGGAAGCTCAGGGTCGGGGCGTGGAAGCCGAAGTCGATCAGGCGCTTGGCCACGTCCTCGGCGCCGATGCCGCTGGTCTTTTCCAGCGGGCGCACGTCCAGGATGCACTCGTGTGCCACCAGGCCGTTGCGGCCGGTGTACAGGGTCTTGAAGTGCGGGGCCAGGCGCTTGGCGATGTAGTTGGCGTTGAGCTGCGCGACCTGGGTGGCCTTGCGCAGGCCGTCGCGGCCCATCATCGCGATGTACATCCAGCTGATCGGCAGGATCGAGGCGCTGCCGAAGCTGGCCGCGCTGACCATGCCGACCGGGCCGTTGTCACCCAGCTTGCCGGGCAGGAACGGGGCCAGGTGCTCCTTGACCGCGCACGGGCCGACGCCCGGGCCGCCGCCGCCGTGCGGGATGCAGAAGGTCTTGTGCAGGTTCAGGTGCGAAACATCCGAACCCCACTTGCCCGGCTTGGCCACGCCGACCAGGGCGTTCATGTTGGCACCGTCGGTGTACACCTGGCCGCCGTGCTTGTGGATGATCTCGCAGATCTCCACCACCTCTTCCTCGAACACGCCGTGCGTGGACGGGTAGGTCATCATGATCGCGGCCAGACGGTCGCTGTACTTCTCGGCGTTGAGGCGGATGTCCTCGACGTCGACGTTGCCGTTGGCATCGGTCTTGGTCACCACCACCTTCATGCCGCACATCTGCGCCGAGGCCGGGTTGGTGCCGTGCGCCGAGTCCGGGATCAGGCAGATGTCGCGGTGGTCTTCGCCGCGCGAGCGGTGGTAGGCGCGGATCGCCAGCAGGCCGGCGTACTCGCCCTGCGCGCCGGAGTTCGGCTGCAGGCTGACCGCGTCGTAGCCGGTGCATTCCACCAGCATCGCTTCCAGCGTGTCGATCAGTTCCTTGTAGCCCAGCGCCTGGTCGGCCGGCACCAGCGGGTGGATCTGCGAGAACTCCGGCCAGGTCACCGGGATCATCTCGGCGGTGGCGTTGAGCTTCATGGTGCACGAGCCCAGCGGGATCATCGTGCGGTCCATCGCCAGGTCCTTGTCGGCCAGCGAGCGCAGGTAGCGCAGCAGTTCGTGCTCGCTGTGGTGGGTGTTGAACACCGGGTGGGTCAGGAATGCGGACTGGCGCAGCAGGCCGGCCGGCAGCGCATCGGCGGTGCTGGCATCCAGCGCATCGACGTCGGCCTGCGCACCGAACACGGCGGCCAGCGCGACCACGTCGGCGCGGGTAGCGGTCTCGTCCAGGCTGATGCCGACCGAGTCGCTGTCGATCGCGCGCAGGTTGTAACCGGCGGCGCGGGCCTTGGCGTGGATCTCATCGGCGTGCACGCCGGTGACATGCAGGGTGTCGAAGAAGTCGCCACCGACCTGCACGCCGGCCTTGCGCAGCGCCGCGGCCAGGATCGAGGCCAGGCGGTGGGTGCGGCGGGCGATGCGGGTCAGGCCTTCCGGGCCGTGGTAGACGGCATACATCGAGGCCATCACCGCCAGCAGCACCTGTGCGGTACAGA
Organism: Stenotrophomonas sp. 86156_Sma; assembly: GCF_056481625.1. NCBI lineage: Bacteria > Pseudomonadati > Pseudomonadota > Gammaproteobacteria > Lysobacterales > Lysobacteraceae > Stenotrophomonas > Stenotrophomonas sp. 86156_Sma. The sequence continues at coordinate 3,719,033 of NZ_CM151157.1, read as the reverse complement.
TGTTGGAGGTGGCCTTCTCGCGGCGGATGTGCTGCTCGCGGGTCTGCAGGGTCAGGCGGTAGGCCGGGTTGCCCTGGGCATCGACCGAGACGCCGATCAGGCGGCCCGGCATCGAACGCTTGTAGGCGTCACGGCAGGCCATGAACGCGGCGTGCGGGCCACCAAAGCCGAACGGCACGCCGAAACGCTGGCTGTTGCCGACCACGATGTCCGCGCCCCATTCGCCGGGCGCGGCCAGCAGGGTCAGGGCCAGCAGGTCGGTGGCCACGGCCACCAGGCCCCCGCGTGCGTGCACGGCATCGACCAGCGCCTTGTAGTCTCCGACCTGGCCGAAGGTGTCCGGGTACTGCAACAGCAGGCCGAAGGCTTCCGCTTCCAGTGCTTCGGCCGGGGTGCCGACGCGCAGCACGATGCCCATGGGCTCGGCGCGGGTACGCAGCAGTTCCAGCGTCTGCGGGTGCACGGCGTCGTGCACGAAGAAGGTGTCCGACTTCGACTTGGCCGAACGCTTGGCCAGCGTCATCGCTTCAGCCGCGGCGGTGGCTTCGTCCAGCAGCGAGGCGTTGGCGATTTCCATGCCGGTGAGGTCGGCACACAGGGTCTGGAAGTTGATCAGCGCTTCCATGCGGCCCTGCGAGATTTCCGCCTGGTACGGGGTGTAGGCGGTGTACCAGGCCGGGTTTTCCAGGATGTTGCGCAGGATCACGTTCGGCGTGTGGGTACCGTAGTAGCCCTGGCCGATGAAGCTGCGCAGCACGGTGTTCTTGTCGGCGATCGCACGGATCTTCGCCAGTGCCTGCACTTCGGTCATCGATTCCGGCAGTGCCAGCGGCGCCGGCGACTTGATCTTGGCCGGTACGATGGCATCGGTCATCGCATCCAGCGATGCGTGGCCGACGACGTCGAGCATCTGCGCGATCTCGGCATCGTTGGGGCCGATGTGGCGCTCGACGAACGCATTGTGGTGCTCGAGCTCACGCAGGGAAGGGGTGTTCTGGGACATGGCGAAGGATCCGTCAGGAAAGGGCACACGCACGGGCACAAGCCGCCGGTCGGCGGTCTGCGGGGCGCCCCTCTGTCCTTTTGCCTGAGAGTTTAAAAGCGCGGCGGACCGCAGCTTCGTGCCCCTTCGGCGCCGGATCGAACCGGTCTCTCCAGAGTTCTGTTACGGGTGGTATCGGGCCTGAGCGATTACGGGCGTTGCGCCTTCGGCAGCGGTGTTCCGCTTCTCCCACCGTGTTGCCCGCTGATTATAGCCCGTTGCGGGCCCGCCGGCCGCCTCCAGGCATGGCCGCCGCGCCTGAATGGCCGATGGCCCGGCCGTGCGTTTTGTGCACCGCTGCATGGCATCGGGCGCAATCCCCACCTATGATGGGCGGATACCCGAATTCATCTGGCGCCGTCCCTGCAGAAGGGGACCGGCGCCCGCCGTGCGTGCCGCGCATGGCCCTGCCGGACGCCTTCCCCATGACCGCCGCTGTTGCTCCCTCCACCCGCCGCATGGCCCTGCTGCTCGCCGGTCTGGCCATGTTCGGTCCGTTCTCGATCGACACCATCTTCCCGGCGTTCCCGCAGCTGGCCCAGCGCCTGGCGGTGGACGAAGTGGCGGTGCAGCAGACCATCAGCGTGTACCTGCTGTTCTACGGCCTGATGAGCCTGGCGCACGGCCCGCTGTCCGATGCCTGGGGCCGCAAGTGGGTGATCCTCGGTGGCCTGGTGGTGTTCGTCGGCGCCTCGGTCGGCTGCGCGCTGTCCACCGACCTGACCACGCTGCTGGCGTTCCGCGCGCTGCAGGGCCTGTCGGCGGGTGTCGGCATGATCGTTGGCCGCGCGGTGATCCGCGATCTCTACCATGGCCACGACGCGCAGCGCCTGATGAGCCAGGTGTCGATGCTGTTCGGCATCGCCCCGGCCATCGCACCGATCATCGGTGGCTGGATCCTGCTCAGTGGCGCCGGCTGGCCGCTGATCTTCTGGTTCCTGGTGGTGTTCGGGCTGGTCCTGCTGGCGGCCACTGCGCGCTACCTGCCGGAGACCCATCCGGTTGAAGCGCGCGTGCCGTTGTCGCCGCGCACGTTGATGCGTGATTACCTGCGCATCGGCTTCAACCCGCGCTTCCTGCGCCTGGCGCTGGCCGGCAGCATCGGCTTCGGTGGCATCTTCCTGTACATCTCCTCGGCGCCGGTGTTCGTGATGCAGCACCTGCATCTGGGCGAGGGCGGCTTCGCCTGGCTGTTCATCCCCACCATCGGCGGCATGACCACCGGCTCGTTCCTGTCCGGGCGCATGGCCGGGCACACCACGCCTACCCGCCAGGTCGCCATCGGTTTCGGCCTGTGTGCGCTGTCGGTGCTGTTGAACGTCGGCTACGTGGCGCTGGCCCCGCAGTTCGTGCTGCCGTGGGCGGTGCTGCCGATCTTCCTGGGCGGCATGGGCATGGCGCTGATCTTCCCGATCCTGGCGCTGGCGGTGCTGGACATGTACCCGCACCAGCGCGGCCTGGCCTCGTCGCTGCAGGCCTTCGTGCAGCTGATGATCAGCACCGTGGTGGCCGGCGTGGTATCGCCGCTGCTCAGCGCCAGCCCGCTGCACCTGGCGTTGGGCCAGGCTGCGTTCTTCGGTGCTGGTTTCGTGTTCTGGTACTGGGAACACCAGCGTGAACGTGCGGCGCAGGCAGTCTGCACGGGTCACTGAGCAGCGTGCAGGGGTAGGGCAGGCCGCGACGCCGGCAGCGCTTGCGACGGGAAACCACCGGACTAGGCTGGGCACTCCAGCCAGCCAGTGCACGGGTGCACGACAGCCAGCCAATCCGATGTCGTTGCATGAGGTTCCCCCATGGCTGCGCAGCAGACCTACCGCCTGTTCGAGGTGGCGCTGAAGGAGCGCCGCGTTCTCTCCCCTTCCCTGGACCGCATGGTGTTCACTGGTGCCGACGTGGCGCGGATGAAGACCGAAGGCCCGGACCAGCGGATCAAGGTGTTCTTCCCCTTGCCCGGCCAGGACCTGCCGCAGGTCCCCAGCGGCGAGGACTGGTACCCGCGCTACCGGGCGCTGCCGGATGATCAGCGCCCGCCGATGCGCACCTACACCATCCGCCAGCTGCGCGCCGAGCAGGGCGAGGTCGACGTCGATTTCGTCATTCACGGGGTGACCGGACCCGCTTCGCGCTGGGCCATGCATGCACGGCCGGGAGACCGCGTGGTGTTGCTGGCCCCCGATGCCGACTGTGCCGAGAGCAGCGAAGGCTGGGAGTGGAAGCCACCGGTCGGTGTCGGCCAGGTACTGCTGGTGGCCGATGAAACGGCGTTACCTGCGGTGGCGGGCATCCTCGAAGAGCTGGCGGCCATGCCTGATCCGCCGCGCACGCTGGCGTTGCTGGAAGTGGCCCAGGCCGGCGATGCGGTGCCGTTGAAAGCGCCGGGCACCGCCGAGCTGGTGTGGTTGCCGCGTGGGCAGGCCGCCTATGGCCAGCCGCTGCTGCAGGCGGTCCAGGAACGGCTGTCAGCGACCTCTAGCGTGGCTGCTGGCGATGCGCTGGAGGAGATCGACGTCGATACGCAGATCCTCTGGGAGCAGGCCGACACCTGCGTGGCCGGGCCGCTGTACGCCTGGGTGGCGGGCGAGGCGGGGGCGGTGATGGCGATCCGCCGCCACCTGGTGCGCGATTGCGGGCTGGACCGCCGCGCGATCACCTTCATGGGCTACTGGCGGCACGGCAAGGTGCTGGACTGACCATACTGGATCGAGCACGCGTGAAGCAGCGCTGCGGGCGGGGTGCGTTATCCTTGCGCCCCCTCGCAGCGGTACCGCACCATGTCCACCAGCTCCAAGATCCGCCGCGACCAGCGCCGTCGCCAGGAAAAGCAGGCCGCCAACAAGGCAGCCGCGCAGGCCTCGCCGGTGGAGCCGCATGCCGAACTGCGCGATGCGCAGCGCACCCTGCTGGCCGGTGTCGTGCGACGTGATGGTGAATGGGTGCTGGGCATGGACGGCCGCATCGCTGGCCACAGCGAGAGCGCTGCCCAGGTGCTGGCGCTGATAATGCAGGCCGGTGAACTGCACGAGCGCAACGGCACGCCGGTGCGCCTCATTTACTCCGATGCGCTGCGCGATGCCGCGCAGGCCGAAGCGAAGGAGAAGGGCCAGACCTTCGAGGAATTCAAGGCCGAGCTGGCCGCAGCGATGGCCGCGAAGAAGAACAGCTGACAGGCATTTCGGTAGAGCCGGCCGGTGGCCGGCTGCCCGTTGGGCCATCATCGCGGAGTTGCCGGCCAGCGGCCGGCACTACCGGAAAGGGGCGGATCCTCGCGGATCCGCCCCTTTTTTCATTTCGCCGCCGGGGCCGCGTTGGCCTGCCAGCCGCACATCTGGCCTTCGTTCTGCTGCTTCAGCCACTCGTTGACCGGGGTGAAGTACTCGATCATCGGGCCGGCATCGAGCTTGTCGGTACCGGTCAGCTCCTTCAGCGTGGCCTGCCACGGCTGGCTGGCACCCTTGCTCAGCATCGCCCAGTACTTCTGGCCGGCTTCCTTGTTGCCGTAGAAGGTGCACTCATGCAGCGGGCCCTTGTAGCCGGACGCGTCGCACAGGCCCTTGTAGAACTGGAACTGCAGGATGCGCGCCAGGAAGTAGCGGGTGTACGGGGTGTTGCCCGGCACGTGGTACTTCGCGCCCGGATCGAAGAACTCTTCGCCACGGGTGCTGGCCGGCGCCACGCCCTGGTACTTGGCCTTCAGGTCCCACCACGCCTTGTTGTAGTTGTCGGCGGTGATCGAACCATCGAACACGCCCCAGCGCCAGCGGTCGATCATCAGCCCGAACGGCAGGAACGACACGCCCGACAGCGCCATGCGCATCTGGTTGTTGATGACCGCTTCGCGGCTTTCGGTCGGCGCATCAACCAGGCCGATCGAGCTGAGGTACTTGGGCGTCATCGCCAGCACGATGGTGTCGCCGATCGCTTCATGGAAGCCATCGTTGGCACCGCCCTGGAACAGCGGCGGCAGCGGGTTGTAGGCCAGGTCGTAATAGATGTGGCCCAGCTCGTGGTAGATGGTGGTGAAGTTCTCTTCGTTCGGCTTGATGCACATCTTGGTGCGCACATCGCCTTCCATGTTCATGTCCCAGGCACTGGCGTGGCAGACCACGTCGCGGTCATCGGGCTTGATGAACTGGGTCTTTTCCCAATACGACTGCGGCAGCGACGGCATGCCCAGCGACACGTAGAAGTCCTGGGCGCGCTCGGTCATCTGCTTGGCGGTACGCAGTTCGGCCTCGCGCTGTGCCTTGTACTGCGCCGCTACGTTGGCATCCTTGCCGGCCTTGGCCAACGCCGCGCTCAGGTTGGTCTGGTACTGCTTTTCAAGCGCTGCAGTGATGTCCAGGCTGCCGGCACCCGGATACGGCTCCAGCTGGTCCCACAGATTCGACCAGTCCTGCTGCCACATGTTGCCCAGCAGGTGTGCGGCGATCAGGCCATTGCCCACTTCCGCCTTGTCCTTGCCGTAGGTCTTGTCCAGCTTGCCGCGTGCGTAGCAGTGCAGCTGCTCGTACATCGGCTTGACCTGTTCCCACAGGCGGTCGGTTTCCGGGCCGATCTGCTCCGGCGGCATGTCGTAGCCGCTGCGCCACATCTGGCCGGCATCGGTGAAGCCCATGCCCTTGGCGCCTTCATTCACCAGGCCGACGAACTTCTGGTAGTCGCCGCGCATGTTCTTGGTGGTGCTGTGCCAGCCCTGCCAGGCATCGAGCTGCTTGTCGTAGTCGCGGCTGCGCGCCAGCACCTGCTCCAGCTCGCCCAGTTGGCGGCAGGAGTTGGGATCGTTGGCGTCGGTGCAGTACTTGCCTGCACCGTAGCTGCCTTCCATGCGGGTGGCGATCTGGGTCAGCTCGGCCAGCTTGGCCGGGTCACGCGGCGCCGGCATCGAGGACATCAGCTTCAGCAGGTGGATCGCGCGCTTGCTGTCCTCGCTCATCGGCTTGCCGTCGAACTTGGCGGCCTGTTCGATCCAGCTGTTGAGCTGGGTCAGCGAGCGCTCGTTGGCCTTGGCCGCGATGCGTTCCGAATCACTGTTGATGTAGGTGGAGGACAGCCACTGCGCCGAGGTCATCTCCGGGTAGGCGGCCTTGAATTCGGCATTGATGCGGGCCACGAACTGGTCGGCGGTTTCGCCGGCCGGGGCGCTGCTGCTGGCGGTATCGGTGCCTGGCGCAGCTTCCTTCTTGCAGGCGGCCAGGGCCAGCGTGGCGGCGGCGATTGCCGAGGCCAGCAGGAGATGACGGTGTTTCACGGGCGGTCCTTGGGTGGTGAACGACGGCCGAAGGCTAGTGGGCCGTCGCTGCCACCGCAAGTGGCGGAAGTCGGCCGGGCGGCGCCCGGCACCCGCAGAGGTCTTCAAGCAAGGGCAACGTCAACTTCAAAAGCGGGGATTCCGTGGGGTGGCGGGGCGGTGTCGGAGTGCGGGGACGCCGCAAGTACGTCCGTGTAGGCTTGGCAGCCGCATCCATGCGGCTGACACCCCGCACTCCGACACCGCCCCACCTCTGACAGATCGCGGCGGCTGTTGGTGGGTGTCGACCTTGGTCGACACATCTGTCAGATATCGAAATGAATCTGGGGTCAGATCCGGTTTCCTCCGGAAAACGGATCTGACCCCAAGGCCGTTCCATCAGATCGCGGAAAACTGTCAAAGGCGGGGTGGGTCCGGTTGCGGGGGCGTGAGCGCCATGGATGGCGCGACCGAGCCTACAGGGATGTATTTACGGCGTCCCCCGCAACCGGACCCACCCCGCCAACCCACGGATAGCCAGCTTCTGCTTCTGCTGTTGCTGTTGCTGTTGCTGTCGAGGCTGCCGGCCAGCGGCCGGCACTACCGCGGGTGCAGGGCTGCAAGCCCTGCCGAACAACCCTCAACCCTCGCAGTTGGCGAACACGTCGCGGTCGCGCTCGTACAGCGAGGTCTTTACCTGCATCAGGCCCAGTACCGACGGGAACAGGTTGTCATGGTCCGTGTAGGCCGCCGAACGCTTGCGCACGCACTGCAGGTCCAATCCGCGGCTGCTGGCAAAGCCCTGCGAGAACCACATCGTCATCGGTACCCGGGTCTGCTCGGCCGGCGCGATGGCGTAGGGCACGCCATGCAGGAACAGGCCCTTCTCGCCCAGCGACTCGCCGTGGTCGGACAGGTAGATCATCGCCGTGTCGTAGTCCTGCATGCCCTGCAGCGTGCCGATGGTCTTGGTCAGGAAGTGATCGGTGTACAGCACGGCGTTGTCGTAACTGTTGGTGATCTCTTCGCGCGAGCAGCGGCCGATGTCGCGGGTATCGCAGGTGGGGGTGAAGCGGCGGAACGCGGGCGGGTAGCGCTCGAAGTAGGCCGGACCGTGGTTGCCCAGCTGATGCAGCACCACGACGCGGTCGCCCGGCTTTGCACGTACCTGGGTGGCCAGGTCCTGCAGCAGGATTTCATCCATGCAGCGGCCGTCAGCGCACAGGCCCGGGGTGGTCGCATCGGACAATGACTGGAAGTCCAGGCCTTCGCACACGCCCTTGCAGCCGGACTGGTTGTCACGCCACAGCGGCGCGATACCGGCACGGTTCAATACGTGCAGCAGCGACTGGTGCGCGCGGATCTTCTTCTCGTCGTAGTCGTGCCGGCCCCATGGCGAGAACAGGCACGGCAGTGAAACCTCGGTGCTGGTGCCGCACGAGTGCATGTCCGGGAAATTGATCACGCTGGCCTGCGCCAGTTCCGGGGTGGTGTTGCGGCCACCGTTGAGCCCCCAGTTCTGCGCGCGCACGGTCTCGCCCATGACGATCACCAGCAGGCGCGGCTTGCTGGCCGGCGCGCGCGGGGTGGCCTTGGCATCGGTGCCGATCGGCAGCTTCGGTGCGCGCTGCACCGGGTTGTCGCCACGCAGTGCACGCGGCATGCCCAGCAGCACATTGGCCGGGGTGGCGAGGTAACGCACTTCGCGCTGGTTGCGCATCAGTGCCGAGACATCCTGGAACGAGATCAATGCGCCGCCCACCGCCGTCACTGCCGCCACCACCAGGAAGCCGACGCGCCAGAGCAGGCTGCGGCCCCAGCTGCGGCGGCGCAGCTGCACGCGCCACAGCACCGCCATCGGCAGCACTGCCAGCAACAGCACCGGCCACACCAGCGATATGGTCATCAGCTCGCGGCTTTCCTTGGGATCGGTCGCCAGCACGTTGCGCAGCATGTCCGCATCCAGGTAGATGTGGTAGCGGCTCATGTAATGCGCAGCGAATGCGGTCACCAGCAGCAACAGGCTGATCACCACCTTGGCGTTCCAGCGCCAGACCAGAATGCCCAGCAGCACGCCGTGCGCACCGAGCAGCAACAGCAGCAGCGACAGCGCGTAGCGCAGGCTGCCCGGATGGCTGGCCATCGCGCTGTGCCAGAACAGGCCGTTGCCGGCCACTGCGAAGAACAGGCTGGTCAGTGCGATCAGTGCTTCGGTGGACAGCTGCGGCCGCCAGCGGCGAAGGTCCGCCAACGCGGGAAGGCGGGCGGGGCGTTGGACCGATGCACTCATGCGTTTGCCTCCTGGCGGTGGGGACGGTCCAGCTGACGGCGGGCCAGGACGCGTTTGACGATCAGATACAGGCCCAGCGAAAGCAGCCAGCAGATCAACGCAGTAGCAACGTCATGCGAAAGGAAATGCGCGCCCCGCAGTTGCTGGCTCACGCCGAATACCAGGCCGGTGCCAAGGCCGATCCACAACCCGGCCCAGCGCCATGAAGGGCGCCACAGCAAGGCGAAAAAGTACAGGGACAACCATGCATAGCCCGCGCTGGCGTGGCCGGCCGGGAAGCAGGCCTGTGCGGCCATGCCTGCGGGGCGTGCCGTGAAAAGCCCGATGAACGGCTGGTGGCCACCGTAGCGCAGCAGGTCCCAGGGGCATTCCATCGGCACCAGCGACTTCAGCAGAGAGATCACACCCGTGCCCAGGGCCATGGCAATCACGACATAAAGCAGCGCCCACCGCAGGGTGCGATCGCGACCCTTTCGCCAGTGGTGGAAGCACAGCAGGATCGCCACGAGCGCAGCAGCCGTGCTCAGCCACTTGCCGGCCTTGTGCACCACCGTGCGGGTGACCCAGGCGTCCTGTAGCGCCCAATGGCCACCCTCAAGGCGGAACAGGTGATCGGCGACCCATTGGTCGCCGCCGAAACCCATCAGCAGCGTAAACACGGGCAGACCGATTGCGACAGGCAGCCAGAGGTGAGTTACGGCGAATTTTGACGCCAGTGGCGATGTCGCAAGCGGCGCTACCGAATCAAGGGGACGGACGGGCATGCTGGGAAAGGGCGGGTCGGGAATCCGCGGCCATGCTCGTCACCTGGATGTCGGAGAAGGGTCGGACGCTCGTTCGTGCCGGGTTAATGCTTGCCCGGCACGGGTCAGCGTTCAGTCTTCTTCAGCGGTCGCGCCGGCCCGTTCGGCGTGGCATTCCGCGTCCCACGCGGTACCGGGAAGCAGTTGCCAGCGATTCCTGTTGGCAATACCGATATCGATCACCTTGCCCGGGTCCACGCACGGGCTCATCGCATCGTCCAGCACCAGCAGCCAGCGCTTGTCCGGTGCCTCGGCCAGCCACGGGCCGGCGTCGTGCCACTGCTCGGCCCAGGGCCGCTTGAAGCCGAACTCGCGCACCGGCCGGTCGGCCTGCAACAGGTTCTGCTCGCGCCAGGCCACCAGCGCCAGTTCGGCGTCGGGTCCGATCCGCGCGCCCACCCGGCGCATGAGTGCCGACGCCGAAGCGAAGGGGTCCAGTGCAGGCATCAGCACCAGGCCGTAGAGCATCCACAGCATGCCGTGGGTCAGCAGTACCAGCGTCGCGGCACGGCGTACCCGCAGCCACACGATCAGCGTGGCCAGGGCAATGGCGAAGGTCAGCAGGCCATCGCCCAGCACCGGCAGCAACGTCTCGGGCATGGCGCGGCGTTGCAGTTGCGCCAACGCCCATGGGTGCTCGGTCATCAGCATCACGCCGAGTATGCCGGTGGCCAGCATCAGCACCACGCTGTAGCCGAACAGGTAGCGGCGCACGCACACGCGGCGCAGCAGGCCGGGCAGCAGCGGCGCTACGGCCAGTGCCATCGCCGGCAGCATCGGCAGCAGGTACACCTCGCGCTTGCCCGGGCTGGCACTGAAGAACACCAGTACCAGTACGGCCCAGCCCAGCAGCAGCCACTGGCGGCGATCGCCACGACGGATGCGGCGCCACCAGGGCTTGAACAGCATCGGCAGCAGCAGGCTGCCCGGCAGCCACAGGGTCAGGATCACCTGCAGGTAGTACCAGGCCGGCTGCCGGTGGTGCCAGGCATTGGCGTAGCGGGTGCCGGTCTGCTTGAACAACAGCTCGTGCGCGTAGGCCTGCAGTTCGGCGCTGGGCGTATGCAGCAGGGCCCAGCCCAGCGGCGCCAGCCACACGCCCACGCCCAGCAGGAACGCCGGGATCAACCACAGCAGCGTTGCCGGGTGCGGACCCTCCACACGGTGCCCGCGACGGCGCTGGTACAGCCACCAGCCGAACCAGGGCAGCACCAGCAGCAGCGGCAGGAAACCCACGCCCTTGGTCACCGTGCCGACACCGGCGGCGAAACCGGCCAGCCACAACGCGGGCAGGTTGCGACGTTCGCACAGGTGCCGCATCAAGCCCCACAGGGCGACGGTGGTCATCCCCACCAGCACCATGTCGATCTGCGCACGCTTGGCCATCAGCCCGAACTGCAGGGTGCAGAACAGCGCCGCGAGGGCATAGATGGAATGCCGCGGCGACCACAGCCGCCGTGCCAGATCCGACACCAGCCACAGACTCAGCAGGGCGCCCAGCAATGATGGCAGCAGGAACGACCATTGCCAGCTGCCGACCACCTCGTAGGCGGCCGCCTGCAGCCACATGAACACCGGTGGTTTCTCGGCATACAGCTCGCTGCCACGATGCGGCAGCAGCCATTGCCCGCTCTCGACCATGGTCCGTGCGGCCAGCACGAAGCGCGGCTCGTCCGGTGGCTGCGGCTGCCGAAGGCCGATGCCCGCTGCCAATGCAGCAATGATCAGCAGCCACAACAGGGGCAGGCGCCAACGGCGGGGCAGGGCTACGGGCACGGCAGGCTCCGGGAGCAAAACGGCCATTCTGAGGTGGCGGGGGTGGGAAAAGCGTCAGAAGGGGGCGGGACGACCGCATTCCGACATGGGCAGCGCTACCATGGTACGAACTTCCGTGGATGTTTCGTGCATGCGTCTGTTGGTGATCGAGGACAACCGCCAGCTGGTGGCCAACCTGTTCGACTATTTCGAGTCGCGCGGGCATGTGCTGGACGTGGCCCCGGATGGCATCACCGGCCTGCACCTGGCCGGCAGCCACCCCTACGATGCGGTGATCCTGGACTGGATGCTGCCGCGCATGGAGGGACCGGAAGTGCTGCGCCGGCTGCGTGCCGAGCACGCGTCGGAGGTGCCGGTGATCATGCTGACCGCGCGCGATGAACTGCCGGACAAGATCGCCGGTTTCCGCGCCGGTGCCGACGACTACCTGACCAAGCCGTTCGCCCTGCCCGAGCTGGAGGTGCGGCTGGAAGCGCTGCTGCTGCGTGCGCAGGGCCGCAACCCGCGCAAGCGCCTGCAGGTGGGCGATCTGGTGCTGGATCTGGCGACGCTGGAGGCCCAGCGTGAGGGCCAGGTGCTGCACCTGTACCCGGCCTGCCGCAAACTGCTGGAAGTGCTGATGCGGGCCAGCCCGGGTGCGGTGACGCGACAGCAGCTGGAGTTCGCCCTGTGGGGTGACGAGCCGCCGGATGGCGACCTGCTGCGTTCGCATGTCTACGAGTTGCGTCGCAGCGTTGACGGTCCGTTTGCCGAGAAGCTGATCCACACCCTGCCGCGCGTGGGTTACCGGTTGGCGGTAGTGGAGGGTGCCGACGCCGTCAGGAATGCTGATGAGGGCGCGTAAGCCGGGGCCGTTGTACCGGCGCGTGGTGTGGTGGTTGCTGGGCTATCTGGCGCTGCTGTCGATCGCGGTGTTCAGCGTCGGCAACTACGTGCACGAGCACGCCGAGCATGCTGCCTGGCGCGCGCTGCTCAACTCCGAGCTCGACAGCATCGTCGAGCATGTCGAGCACGAACCGCACTATCGCTGGCAGGATTCGGACACGCTGAGCCTGTACCGCTTCGACGCGGTCAACCTTCCCGATAGCCTGCGTACCCTGCATCCAGGGCTGCACGACGGCGTAATGGTCAAGGGCCGCGAGACGGCGGTGATGGTGCGTGAAACCCAGTCGATGGGACGGGTCGCGCTGGTACTGGACATCTCCGACTTCCATGACCTGGAACAGTTCGCCACGCGCTGGGTGATGCTGGCCGGGGTGATCATGATCTTCGTTACCGTGCTGATGGCTTCGTTCGGCATGGAGCGGATGGTGCGTCCGCTGAGCCTGCTGGCACAACACATCGCCGCGCTCAGGCCGGGCGTGCAGGGGCAGCGCATCGAGGTCGACCCGCGCGGCAGCTCAGAGCTGCACACCATTGCCAATGCGTTGAACGATTACCTGGACCGCAACGAGCAGTTCGTCGAACGCGAGCGGGTCTTCATCAGCACCGCCAGCCACGAATTGCGCACGCCGATTGCGGTGATGACCGGTGCCGCCGAACTGGCGCTGGAGCAACCGGGCCTGCCCGAGCGTGCGCGCCAGCAGATGCAACGGGTACTGCGCACCGCACAGAGCGTGGAGCAGCTGATCGAACTGCTGCTGGTGCTGGCGCGTGATCCGGCGCGACTGGCGGCGCGTGCCGAGCGCATCGCGCTGGACCAGCTGCTGCCGGAGATCGTCGACGACCATCGCCACCTGCTGGGCGACAAGGACCTGAGCATCGGCATCCAGGCCGCACCGGTGGACATCGTCGCGCCGCTGGCGGTGGTGCAGGCAGCGATCGGCAACCTGCTGCGCAACGCCATCGAGAACAGTGGCCGTGGCCACATCGAATTGCGCCTGAGTTCATCGGCGGTGCTGACCCTGCAGGACCCGGGACATGGCATGAGCCCGGAAGAGATCGCGGCGATCCATGCGCGGATGGCCCGTGGCGAACGCGCCGATCGTGGCGGCGGCATCGGACTGGATCTGATCGCGCGGCTGTGCGAGCACCTGGGATGGACCCTGCAGTTGCAGCCCTGCGAGCCGCGTGGCACACGTGTCACGCTCGATTTCAGTGCCTCGCGACCGCGCTGATCCGGCCGTTCGTGTAGATGCCAACCTTGGTTGGCATGCCGTTCGTCGACCAAGGTCGACGCCTACCCAGGCGGTGGCTGGGCGTGCTCTGGTAGATGCCAGCCCTGGTTGGCATGCCCCGGCGGTGGCTGTCCGTGTCCTGGTAGATGCCAGCCCTGGTTGGCATGCCCTGGCGGTGGCTGGGCGTGCTCTGGTAGATGCCAACCTTGGTTGGCATGCCGTTCGTCGACCAAGGTCGACGCCCACCCAGGCAATGGCTGTCCGCTTCAACGCCCGTTCGGTCGCGCCACGTGCTGGTCGATCAGGATCACGTTGCCGTCGGGATCAGCCAACTGCAGGTAGCCGGTCCCCTGGCCATCAGGATCGGTGCGGACCGCCAGTTCGATGCCCCTGGCATCCAGCTCTGCCTGCAGCTCACGCACATCCTGGAAGTGGGGCAGTTCCTGCTTGTGCTGGTCCCAGCCGGGGTTGAAGGTCAGCAGGTTGCCCTCGAACATGCCCTGGAACAGCCCGATCACCGTGCCGTTGCTGCGCATCACCAGCCAGTTCTGTGCCGGATCGCCGCCGGTGACCGAGAAGCCCAGGGCTTCGTAGAAGGCACGGGAGGCCGCGAGATCCTTCACCGAGAGGCTGACCGAAAAGGCACCAAGCTGCATGAGTGGGCTCCCAGACGGGATGGGGGGTGTCGGCACTGCAGCATGACCGGGCGTGAAGACAATGTTAATCTCGATCTGCGCCGCCTTATGCGGCGCTTTTTTTTCTCCGCTCTTTCGATCGACAGAGGATCCCATGCCGACCGAACCCGCTACTGCCCTGATCAGCAACGACATCGTTGGACTGGGCCTGATTGCCGCCACCCTGGCCCTGATCTTCTGGGCCGCCAGTGGTCCAACCCCGCTGCTGAAGAAGATCTTCGCCTGGGTGCCGGCCCTGCTGCTGTGCTATTTCATCCCCGCCGTCTACAACACCGCCGGTGTCATCGATGGCCACAACACCTCGCTGTACAACCCGGTCGCGCGTGACGTGCTGCTGCCGGCCGCGCTGGTCCTGCTGACCCTGTCGATCGACCTGAAAGGCGTCATCAAGCTCGGCCCGAAACTTCTGATCGTGTTCTGTGCCGGTACCGCCGGCATCATGCTCGGCGCCATCGTTTCGTTCCAGCTGATGAAGCTGATCCATCCGGAAACCGTGGCCGGTGATACCTGGGCCGGCATGGCGGCGCTGGCCGGCAGCTGGATCGGTGGCGGCGCCAACATGGTCGCCATGCGCGAGGTGTTCGGCACCGATGCCACCACCTTCGGCCAGTTCGCGGTGGTTGACGTGGCCTGTGCCAGCCTGTGGATGGCGATCCTGCTGTTCCTGGCCAACCGCGCACAGCAGATCGACACCCGCAATGGTGCCGACACCCGTGCCATCGACGAGATGAAGGCGCGCATCAGTGCCTACGAGGCGCAGAACGCGCGCATTCCCAGCATGACCGACCTGATGGTGATCGTTGGCGTGGCACTGGGCGGCGTCGGCCTGGCCCATGCCATCGCCGCGCCGCTGGCGGGCTGGTTCAAGGCCAATGTCAGCTGGGCCAGCCAGTTCAGCCTGGACAGCCAGTTCGTCTGGGTGATCCTGCTGTCCACGGCGATGGGCCTGGGCCTGAGCTTCACCCGTGCCCGCCGGCTGGAAGCGGCCGGTGCGTCGCGGCTGGGCACGGTGTTCCTGTACTTCCTGATCGCCTGCATCGGCATGCAGATGAACCTGCTGTCGCTGCTGGATCGGCCGTGGCTGTTCCTGCTCGGCGCGATCTGGATGGCCACGCACGTGCTGGTGCTGTGGGTGGTGGCCAAGCTGCTGCGCGCGCCGCTGTTCTTCTTCGCCATTGGTTCGCAGGGCAACATCGGCGCAGCCGCTTCGGCCCCTGTGGTGGCGGCGGCGTTCCATCCGACGCTGGCGCCGGTCGGCGTGCTGCTGGGTACGGTGGGTTATGCCACCGGCACGGGCCTGGCCTACGTCACCGGCCTGATCCTGAAGTGGATGGCCACCGGCTGAGTTCGGACCGCCCTGGCGTCATGCTTCCGTAGATCCACGCCATGCGTGGATGCATTTCATGGGTCTCCATGAACAAGGAAGGGGTCAGATCCGTTTCCCGGAGGAAACGGATCTGACCCCGGACTCAACTCGATATCTGCCAGGCTTCATCCACGCATGGCGTGGATCTACTCAACGTCATTCGAGAGCTGTTGAACCGGACCCTCAACAGCAGCGGCCACCGTTGCGTCCGCCATAGCGCGCTTCCTGGCGCTCGCGGAAGAACGTCTTGTAGTCCATCGGCTCCTGGTCCGGATGTTTTTCCAGCATGTGCCGGACGTAGTTGTCGTAATCAGGAATGCCACAGCACAGTCGTGCGGTCTGCACCAGGCGCCGCCAGATGCGGCGGTGCGCCTGGTACTGGCCGGCGGGAACCAGTTGGGTACTCATCACAGATCCACCATTTCATGCGGCTTCAGCGCCACGTACGGGGTCTCGCGGTCAGTGCGCTGCGGATTGCGGCGGGCCGCCAGGATGGTCTTGATCGAATACACCAGCACCGCGCCCACCACCAGCAGGAACAGCGCGGTCAGGCCGGTGTTGACGTAGGCGTTGACCACGATCTGCTTCATCTGCGCCACCGACTTGGCCGGTGCAGTGATGGTGTCGCTGGCGAGCGCGGCCTGGAACTTGTGTGCCTGTGCCAGGAAGCCCTGTGCCGGATTGCTGTCGAAGATCTTGATGAAGCCGGCGTAGGTGGTGCAGATCAGCAGCCATATGGCCGGAACCGCGGTGACCCACGCATAGCGGTCACGCTTCATCTTGAACAGCACCACCGTGCCCAGCATCAATGCGATGCCGGCCAGCATCTGGTTCGAGATGCCGAACAGCGGCCACAGCGTCTGGATGCCGCCGAACGGATCGACCACGCCGGTGTAGAGCAGGTAGCCCCACAGCGCCACGCAGCCGGCGGTACCGATGATGTTGGCGGTCCACGATTCGGTCTTCTTCAGGGCCGGCACGAAGTTGCCCAGCAGGTCCTGCAGCATGAAGCGGCCCGCACGGGTACCGGCGTCCACCGCGGTGAGGATGAACAGCGCTTCGAACAGGATCGCGAAGTGGTACCAGAACGCCATCATCGCGTCGCTGCCACTGGGAATCGCTTCGTGCAGGATCTGCGCGATGCCTACCGCAAGTGTTGGCGCGCCACCTGCACGATGCAGGATGGTGGGTTCACCAATGGCCGCCGCGGTCGCGGTCAGCTGCTCGGGGGTGATGGTGAAGCCCCAGGTGTTGGTGATGTAGTGAGCGGCCGAGGCCGCATCGGCACCGATCACCGCCGCCGGGCTGTTCATCGCGAAATAGATGCCCGGATCGATGATCGAGGCCGCCACCAGCGCCATCACCGCGACGAACGATTCCATCAGCATGCCGCCGTAGCCGATGTAGCGCATGTGCGCTTCATTGGCCAGCAGCTTCGGCGTGGTGCCGGAGGAAATCAACGCGTGGAAACCGGAGACCGCACCGCAGGCGATGGTGATGAACAGGAACGGGAACATGCCGCCCTTCCATACCGGGCCATCGCCGCTGGCGGCGAACTGGGTCAGTGCCGGCATCTTCAGTTCCGGCATCACCACCAGGATGCCGATGGCCAGCGCGATGATGGTGCCGATCTTGAGGAAGGTCGACAGGTAATCACGCGGGGCCAGCAGCAGCCACACCGGCAGCACCGAGGCGACGAAGCCGTAGCCGATCAGCATCCAGGTGATCTGGGTGCCGGTGAAGGTGAAGGCCGGGCCCCAGACCGGATCGGCGGCGACCTTGCCGCCGTACCAGATCGCGGCGAGCAGCAGGATCAGGCCAACCACGGAGATCTCGCCGATCTTGCCGGGGCGGATGTAGCGCATGTACACGCCCATCAGGATCGCGATGGGCATCGTCGCAATCACCGTGAACATGCCCCACGGGCTTTCGGCCAGTGCCTTGACCACCACCATCGCCAGCACCGCCAGAATGATGATCATGATCAGGAACGCACCGAACAGCGCGATGGTGCCGGGCACCTGGCCCATCTCTTCTCTTACCAGGTCACCCAGCGAGCGGCCATTGCGGCGGCTGGACAGGAACAGGACCATGAAGTCCTGCACCGCGCCGGCCAACACCACGCCCACCACCAGCCACAGCAGGCCGGGCAGGTAGCCCATCTGCGCGGCCAGCACCGGGCCGACCAGCGGGCCGGCGCCGGCAATGGCGGCGAAGTGGTGGCCGAACAGCACGTGTTTGTTGGTCGGGACGTAGTCCAGGCCATCGTTGTTGATCACCGCCGGGGTGGCCCGGGTCGGATCCAGCTGCATCACCTTGTTGGCGATGAACAGGCTGTAGAAGCGATAGGCGACGAGGTACAGCGACACCGCCGCGACGACGATCCACAGGGCATTGATGTGTTCGCCGCGGCGCAGCGCCACGGTACCCAGACAGAACGCGCCGAGCAGAGCGAGTACCGCCCAGCCCAGTTTGGAAAACCCTTTCATGAGGTGCTCTCTCCCGGAAAGACAGACAAAGAGTCCTGCTTGCCCACGACAGGGTCAATTGGCACAGGACGAATCGGCGGTAGTACTTTGGTCGTACGGCGGCTGCGCTGACGTGCAGCGAACATCAGGGATGGAACAATCGGTTGCGGAGCCATCCATTGGCCTACGGCCGTGTGGCGTCCATCTTCAGTGGCACCCATCCAACAGGAGTCGCCATGAGCTTTCCCGAACCGGTCCGCGTACTGCGCACCATCCGTGGCATGCCCACCTCCGACGGTGCCGGCGTGCGCCTGACCCGCGTCATCGGCGGCCCGACGCTGCCCGACCTGGATCCGTTCCTGCTGCTTGATGAGTTCGGTACCGACCGCGCCGAGGACTACATCGCCGGCTTCCCGGAACACCCGCACCGTGGTTTCGAGACCGTCACCTACATGCTCGACGGACGCATGCGGCATCGCGACAACCACGGCAACGAAGGCCTGCTGACCCCGGGCAGCGTGCAGTGGATGACCGCTGGCCGTGGCCTGGTGCATTCGGAGATGCCCGAGCAGGAAAGCGGGCAGATGCGCGGGTTCCAGCTGTGGGTGAACCTGCCGGCGAAGGAGAAGATGACCGAGCCGAAGTACCAGGAATTCGCACCCGAGCGCATTCCCGTGGTGCACCCGGAGCCGGGCGTGGAGGTGAAGGTGATTGCCGGCAGCGTGGACGGCACCGATGGCCCGATCGTGCAGCCGGCCACCGATCCGCTCTACCTCGACATCACGCTGGCGCCCGACCGGGCCTGGACCTATGCGCTGCCGGAGGGGCACAACGCGTTCGCCTACGTGTTCGAAGGTGCGATGACCGTGGGTGAGCAGGACGCCGCGCGCGACGTTGCACGCCAGGAACTGGCGGTGCTGGGCGGTGGCGAGCAGTTGCACCTCTCGGCCGGCAGCGAAGGTGCGCGATTGATTCTGGTGGCCGGCCGTCCGCTGCGCGAACCGGTGATGCGCCACGGGCCGTTCGTGATGAACACGCGGCAGGAACTGATGCAGGCCTTCGTCGATTTCCAGGAAGGCAAGTTCTGAGGGAGCGCCGGCCGCTGGCCGGCAGCAGCCTCGGACAAAGGCGGATCGGGGTGCCGGCCAGCGGCCGGCACTACCGTCGGATCGGCTCGCATTGCGGGGATGCTGCCAGGCAGTCATCCCCGTCACCTTCAGCGCCCCGCGGCCACGGCCGACGGAGTCAGGCTCATGCCCTGCGCCAGCTGCTGCAGCGAGCCCAGTTCCTGCGCGCTGTCCGGATACAGCGAAATCTGCGCGTAACGCCCTTTGTCGAGCTTGACCACACTGATGCGACGCTCGGCATAGCCCGGCGGCTGCTGGCCACCAAGATCTGGCTGGTACCAGTACAGCGATTCACCGCCGAAGCTGCCCTTTTCCTGGCGCAGCGAGCGGTTCAATGGAAGGTTGGGATCGCGCGCACTGAGCATCAGGCTCAGTACCTCGCGGCCATCGCCGGTGCTGGCGCGGCAGACCAGGAAATCGGCCTGTGCCTGCTGTTGCCACTGCAGGCCGCTGCTGGCCGGCAATGAAGGACATTCGGTGGGAGCCTGCGCGGCGGCCTGGGCCACCGCGAACAGCAGGCTCGACAACACTACAGGCGCGAACTTCATGCATCCCCCAAGGTGGTGTGTCGTTGGCTCCGCCGGATGGACCGGCAGCCTTGGCATCCCATCCCCGGATGCCGCCCCGGCCGGCATGTGCACGGACGGTCAACTCAACCTTAACGGAACGTGAGCGATCGCACAAATCGCGGTTACACGCGTAACCATTGCGGCCGATGGTCGGCCGCAATGGTCCGCACGGGCCTCAGCGGTCGTTGCCGATCCACTTGTAGATGATGCCGCCGATCGCGCCGCCCAGCAGCGGGGCGACCCAGAACAGCCACAGCTGGCTGACCGCGCCGCTGCCGGCGAAGAAGGCCACCGCCGTGGAACGGGCCGGGTTCACCGAGGTGTTGGTGACCGGGATGCTGATCAGGTGGATCAGGGTCAGCGACAGGCCGATCGCCAGCGGGGCGAACCCGGCCGGTGCCTTGCCGTGGGTGGCGCCCATGATCACGATCAGGAATACGGCGGTCAGCACCACTTCGCACAGGAAGGCCGCGGCCACGCTGTAGCCGCCGGGGGACAGCGCGCCGTAGCCGTTGCTGGCGAATGCACCGGCCTGGCTGCCATCAATGGCGAAGCCGCTGGCGCCCGATGCGATCTGCAGCAGGATGAAGCCGGCCAGCAGGCCGCCGGCGACCTGGGCGATGATGTACGGGATCAGGTCCTTGGTCGGGAAACGACCGCCGGCCCACAGGCCGACACTGACCGCCGGATTGAAGTGCGCGCCGGAGATATGGCCGAACGCATAGGCGCCGGTCACCACGGTCAGGCCGAAGGCGAGCGCCACGCCGAGGAAACCGATACCCAGCGGATTGCCGTCACCGCCGAACTTGGCGGCCAGCACGGCACTGCCACAGCCACCCAGAACCAGCCAGAACGTGCCGAGGAACTCGGCGGACAAGCGTTTACCCATGCTCATGTGTTGCACTCCTTTGACGGTCGAAAGTGTGATTTATGTCACATTTCAATGGTCAGCGGGTGACTGTAGTGTCAACGCCGGGTGCAGGGATACACCTTCGGATGTGTGCAACACGCGATGTTCAGTACTGCGGCAGCGGGATGAATTCCTTGTCGTCGCCCGGAATGGTGCCGAAGCGGCCGGCCTCCCAGTCGTGCTTGGCCTGTTCGATACGTTCCTTCGAGCTGGACACGAAGTTCCACCACAGGTGACGCGGGCCATCCAGCGGCTCGCCACCGAACAACATCGCCTTCACCGGCGTCTTTGCGCGCAGGCGGCCACGCGCACCAGCCTCGGGGATCACCAGGTGCTGGGCAGGGATGTCCACGCCATCCAGCTGCGCGTCGCCTTCGAGGATGTACAGCGCGCGTTCGCGGTGGCCGTTGTCGATATCGATTTCCGCATCCGGGTCGAGGTCGATCGCCACGTTGAGCGTATCGGCGAATACCTTCACCGGCGATTCTTCGCCGTAGGCGCGGCCGGCGATGACGCGCAGCCAGGCGCCGTTGCGGCGCTGCTCGGGCAGGGTGGCAGCGGCGTGGTGGTAGAACGCCGGTTCGATTTCCTCGTGCGACTTCGGCAGCGCCACCCAGGTCTGCATGCCGTGGATGGGGTTGTCATGGTCGCGGTCCGGCTGCGGCGTACGCTCGGAATGGGCGATGCCGCGGCCGGCGGTCATCCAGTTGACGTCACCGGGACGGATCACCTGATCCGAACCCAGCGTGTCGCGGTGGCCGATCGCGCCCGACCACAGGTAGGTGACGGTAGCCAGGCCGATATGCGGATGCGGGCGCACGTCGATGGCGGTGCCGGGGTGCATGAGTGCCGGGCCCATCTGGTCGACGAACACGAACGAGCCGATGCTGCGGGCCTGCAGGGTCGGGACGGCCCGGCGGACTTCGAGGCCGCCGATGTCGTGCACGCGCGGGGCGATGATGGTGGTCATGCGGGCGTTCTCGCTGGCAGGGATCAGGTGATCAGCATCGCATGCAGCTGTGACGGGGACATGCCCCGTATGGGTAACAGGTTGTTCCGTAGAGTCGAGCTTGCTCGACTGGGGTTCCAGCCAACGGCGCAGCCCCTCGTGGCTGTGGGTTGGTCGCTGAAGGCAGAAGCAAGATCAAAAGCTGCGCTTGGCCGGGCGGGTGGGTGGCGCAGGGGACGCTGCAAGTACGTCCATGTAAGCTCGATCGCCGCATCCATGCGGCTCACGCCCCTGCGCCACCCACCCGCCCGGCCTCTGACAGTTTCCGTGTGCGTCCAGCCACGGAGAAGAAAAAAGAAAATCAAAGTCAAAATCAAACGCCGGTCGCTTCGCTCGCATCCACGCATGGCGTGGACCAAGCGTGTCGACCAAGGTCGACACCTACCAGCTCCCGAAGGTCACTGACCGTCACCGGGAAACTGTCAGGGGTGGGGCGGTGTGGGCTTGCAGGACCGTTGGCGCCATGGATGGCGCCATCGAGCCCCCATGGACGGGTTTACGGCGTGTCCTGCAAGCCCACACCACCCCGCCCAACAAACAGAAAAGCCAGAGCCGGCTGTTGCTCCGGCTCTGGCTTCGGCTGTTGCTGTTGCCTCTGCGGGTGCCGGGCCGCAGGCCCGGCCGATCAACTCACACCACCGGTTCGCGCAGGGCGGGGTTGTCCCAGCCGGGGCGCGGTGCGAAGCGGTCGCCATGGCGCTGCTGCAGCGCCTTCAACCGCTCGACGATCGCGTCGGCACCCACCGCGCGGATGTGCTGGATCGGACCACCGCGGAACGGTGCGAAGCCGGTGCCGAAGATCACGCCGGCATCCAGCAGGTCCGCATCGGCCACCACGCCTTCGTGCAGGCAGGCCACCGCTTCGTTCAACAGCGGCAGGATCAGGCGGTCCTCCAGATCGGCCGGGGCCTGGTAATCGCTGGCCACGTCCGGCTTCTTCGGCTTGCCGTTCTCCCAGGTGTAGATGCCCTGGCCATCCTTCTTGCCGCGCTTGTCCGGTTCCACCGTCTGCAGCGCGGCCGGAATCTGCAGGCCCAGGAACGGTGCCAGTTCGCGGCCGACACCGGCGGCTACGTCCAGGCCCACGGTATCGATCAGTTCGATCGGGCCCATCGGCATGCCGAACTTCACCGCCGCCCTGTCGATCACCGGGCCCGGGATGCCTTCGGCATAGGCGGTGGCGGCTTCCAGCATGTACGGGAACAGCACGCGGTTGACCAGGAAGCCCGGGCTGCCGGCCACCGGCACCGGGAACTTGCCCAGTGCCTTGCAGAACGCGGCCAGGCGACGTTCGGTCTCAGGCGCCATGCCGTCGTGATGGATGATTTCCACCAGCGGCATCTGCGCGACCGGGTTGAAGTAGTGCAGGCCAGCGAACTGTGCCGGGCGCTGGATGTGGTCGCGCAGCTCCACCAGCGGAATCGATGAGGTGTTGGTGGTCAGCAGCGCATCCAGCTTCATCTTCGGTTCCAGCGTCTGGTACAGCGCACGCTTGGCTTCCGGGTTCTCGATGATCGCCTCGATCACCAGGTCGGCCTCGGCCACGCCGTTGCCTTCCAGGTCGGCACGCAGGCGCGCGGCCACCGCGGGACGCTTGCTCTCGTCGCGTACCTTCTTGGCGAACAGCGCCTGCGCGCGCTCCATGGCCGGGTCGATGAAGCGCTGCTCGCGGTCCTGCAGGGTGACCTCGAAGCCCTTGTAGGCGGCCCACGCGGCGATGTCGCCGCCCATCACGCCGGCGCCGACCACGTGCACGTGGCGGATGCTGGAGTCACCACCGCCGAGGCCCTTCAGGCGCTCGGTCAGGAAGAAAATGCGGATCAGGTTGCGCGCGGTCGGCGTGCTGGCCAGCTTCACCACGGCACGCCGCTCGGCATCCAGGCGTGCCTGGATCGGCTTGCCGCCGCTGCGCTGCCAGGTGCTGATCAGCGCGTAGGGCGCCGGGTACTGGTCCTTCTTGGCCTTGCGTGCGACCTGCTTGACCATCTGCGGCGCCAGCAGCGTGCGGGCCAGCCAGGTGTTGGTGGCCCAGGCCGTCGCGCGCTGCTTGAACGGGCGGGTGGTGCCGGACAAGGCCAGCGCGACGGCGGTGTCGAGCACCACTGCCGGTGCCACCACCTTGTCGACCAGGCCGATGCTGCGCGCGGCCGAGGCCGACAGGGTGCGGCCGGTCAACATCATGTCCATCGCCGCCGGTGCGCCGACCAGTTGCGGCAGGCGCGCGCTGCCACCCCAGCCCGGGAAGATGCCCAGCTGGGTCTCCGGCAGGCCGATGCGGGTGCTGCTGTCATTGGAGGCCACGCGGTAGCGGCAGGCCAGCGCCAGCTCGGTACCGCCGCCCAGGCAGTGGCCGTGAATGGCTGCCACGGTCGGGCAGGGCAGTTCAGCCAGCTTCTGGTAGGTGGCCTGGCCACGGCGGATGGCATCGTTCACGGTGCCGCGGCGGTCGAACTCCTGGAACTCCTTCAGGTCGGCACCGGCAATGAAGCCGGCCTTCTTCAGCGACTGGATCACCACGCCCTTGGGCGGGTCCAGTGCAATGCGCTCGAGCAGGTCGCCCAGTTCCAGCAGCACGTCCTGCGACATGGCGTTGACGCTGCTGTCCTGACGATCCAGGGAGAGAACCACCACGCCGTCGTCGCGGATCTCGGGGTGCCAGTGGCTGAAGCGGAGACCATCGAAGCCTGAGAGCATGGACGTTCCATCCGGTTGTGTATGGAGAAGCGGCTATGATCCAGAGGTTGTTTCCCCCGCGTCAAATCCCAATAGCAGGGGAGTGGCGACCCCGGATCCATGGCCGTGGACCGGGACGCTAACGGAACGGTGGTTAAAAGCTGGTGCGGCGCCAGGTGATCGGCGACTGAACTTTTCCCGGGATTGGCAGTCTCATTGCCCGACGTCGGTTGGGCTGACAGGAGTGCGGCCCCTCATGGCCGATGTTGATACACCTCAGGAGCTGGATCTGGAACTGGTCCGGCGCGTGCAGCACGGCGAGAGCGCCGCGTTCGATGTCCTGGTGCGCAAGTACCAGCATCGCGTGGTGGCCCTGGTCGGTCGCTACATCGCCGACTGGAGCGAATGTCAGGACGTCGCCCAGGACACTTTCATCCGTGCGTACCGCGCGATCGGAAGTTTCCGCGGCGATGCCCAGTTCTCAACCTGGTTGCATCGAATCGCCGTGAATACCGCCAAAAACTACCTGGCTTCACACAATCGCCGGCCGCCGACCGATGACATCGACATCGGTGACGCCGAACAGTTCGACAGCGGGACGCGCCTGCGCGACACCGATACGCCCGAACGCGAGTTGATGCGCCAGGAACTGGAACAGACGGTGATGAAGGCCGTCAATGCGCTGCCGGAAGAACTCCGGTTGGCGATCACCCTGCGCGAGGTGGAAGGCCTGAGTTACGAAGATATCGCGCAGAAAATGGGGTGCCCGATCGGCACCGTGCGTTCACGGATCTTCCGGGCGCGCGAGGCGATCGACACCGAACTCCGGCCGCTGTTGGACATCGGCAGCGCCACCCGTGAGAAGAGCCGCGTATGACCAGTAATCCGTTCAACGAATCGCAGAACCACCAATCGCCCGCCGGGCAGCGCCTGGACCAGCGCCATCGCGAACAGCTGTCGGCCCTGGTCGATGGCGAGCTGGGCGCCGACGAAGCGCGCTTCCTGCTGCGCCGGATGGAGCACGACCCCGAGCTGGCCGGCTGCCAGGAACGCTGGCAGCTGCTGGGTGACGTGATGCGCGGGCAGACCTCGGCGCTGGCGCCGGCCGGCTTCAGCGCGGCCGTGGCCGCCGCCATCGCTGCCGAACCGGCGCCGCAGGCCGAGCCGCGCCGCGAGGTGCGCCGCAGCGGTTGGCGGGCCTGGGGCGGTGGCGCCGCACTGGCCGCCTCGGTGGCGGCGGTGGCGCTGTTCATGGGTGGCGAGAAGCTGAAGGAAGCCACCCCGGGCGAGCCGTTGGCACCGCAGGTGATCGCCAGCCAGGCCGAACTTGCGCCCGCGCCGACGACGCCGGCTCCGGTAACCGAAGCCTCGGTGGATACCGCCGCAATGGCCGTGGCCGGTGTACCGGCAGTGGCCATGGCCGCGGCCAGCCGACGCCAGGACACCCGTCGCGCCAGCGCTACCCGCAGCCAGCAGGCCGCGCGTGCCGCCCAGCGCGAGGACATGCCGCAACGCGCTGTGGCCGCTGCACAGGCGCCGCTGACCCCGACCGTGCCGGCCGACAATGCCAGCCGCAACATGCCGTTCGGTGAGGTTGGTGGCCTGCAGGCGCGACCGTGGCCGCGCTCCAGCCTGGCGCCCGCTGCCGGTGGCGCGCTCAATGCGAGCTTCCCGGCCCACGCCGGGGGCGCCGCGTTCTACCCGTTCGAGCCGCGCCTGCAGGACGACCTGCCGGTGCCGCCGCGCCCGCGCGACTGAGCCGGGCGCTTTCACGCCCCGCCGTCGGCGGGGCCCGTATTCCTCTTTCCATCCGATCCGGAGGTTGCCGTCCGATGACTCCCCGACTCCGCACGCAGGCCATGGGCCTGCTGGCCCTGACTCTGCCGTTGGTGGCCTGCGCGCAGGCCCCGGCTCCGGCCGCCCAGACCCAGGCCGCGCCGGCCGCCGCGCCGCGGGCCCCGGCCCAGCCGCTGGTCACGGGCCTGCCTGACTTCACCAATCTGGTCGAACAGGTCGGGCCTGGCGTGGTCAACGTCGACACCACCATCGTCCGCAACAACCGCCAGGCCTCGCGGGGCCCGATGGGCGGCGACGATGACATGCCGGAGTTCTTCCGCCGCTTCTTCGGCCCGGATTTCCCGATGCCGGGGCAGGGCCCGGGCGGTCCGAACGGTGGCCCCAGCATCAAGGGCCGCGGCATGGGCTCGGGCTTCATCATCTCGCCCGATGGCTATGTGCTGACCAACTACCACGTGGTGGCCGATGCCAGCGAGGTGAAGGTCAAGCTGGGTGACCGCCGTGAGTTCACCGCGAAAGTGGTGGGCAGCGACCAGCAGTACGACGTGGCACTGCTGAAAATCGACGGCAAGAACCTGCCGACCGTGCGCGTTGGCGACTCCAACTCCCTCAAGCCGGGTCAGTGGGTGGTCGCGATCGGTTCGCCGTTCGGCCTCGACCACTCGGTCACTGCCGGCGTGGTCAGCGCCCTCGGCCGCAGCACAGGTGGTCCGGACCAGCGCTACGTGCCCTTCATCCAGACCGACGTGGCGATCAACCAGGGCAACTCCGGTGGCCCGCTGCTGAACACCCGTGGCGAAGTGGTCGGCATCAACTCGCAGATCTTCTCCGCCTCGGGCGGCTACATGGGCATCAGCTTCGCGATCCCCATCGACCTGGCGATGAGCGCGGTCGAGCAGATCAAGAAGACCGGCAAGGTCACCCGTGGCCAGCTCGGCGCGGTGGTGCAGGAAATCGACGGGCTGAAGGCGCAGGCGATGGGCCTGCCGGACAGCCGCGGCGCCCTGGTCAACCAGATCGTGCCGGACTCGGCTGCAGCCCGGGCCGGGGTGAAGATCGGCGATGTGATCCGTTCGGTGAACGGCGCGCCGGTCAACAGCTGGTCCGACCTGCCGCCGCTGATCGGCGCGATGGCACCGGGCAGCCGGGTCACCCTGGGCGTGATCCGTGATGGCAAGCCGCGCGACCTCAGTGCCACCCTGACCGCACTGACCGAAGACGGGCAGGCCGGTTCGCGTGGCCCTGCCACCGGCGACAGCGATGCGGCTCCGCAGGCCGGCGCCAATGCCCTGCTGGGGCTGGACGTCAGTGACCTGACCGCACCGCAGCGCAAGCAGCTGGGCCTGGAATCGGGCGAAGGCGTGCGCATCACCGGGGTCAAGGGCCAGGGCGCGCGTGATGCGGGCCTGTCTCCGGGCATGGTGATCCTGCAGGTGGCCAGCACCCAGGTCGGCAGCGTGGACGCGCTGAACCGTGCGCTTTCCAGCTACAAGAAGGGCGACGTGGTGATGCTGCTGGTGCGCACCGGCAGCGGCAACAGCGCGTTCGTCGCGGTCAAGGCCGGCCAGTAAGGCCTGCCGGGGCCGCTTCGGCGGTCCCGGCTTTTCCCCCGAAGCCCCGCCCTGGCGGGGCTTCGGCCATTCCGGGCCCGGTCCGATGAGGCCGTTTTCGCGGGCGGGCGCCGGGCATGCGATAATCGACCGTTACCCTGACGACGCCGCGCGCCGCCGCCACCTATGTCTTCTGATTCGATGCGGAACATCCGCAACTTCTCCATCATCGCCCATGTCGACCACGGCAAGTCCACGCTGGCCGACCGCATCATCCAGCTCTGTGGTGGCCTGCAGGCCCGCGAGATGGAAGCGCAGGTGCTCGACTCCAACCCGATCGAGCGCGAGCGTGGCATCACGATCAAGGCGCAGTCGGTGTCGCTGCCGTACCTGGCCAAGGACGGGCAGACCTACCATCTGAACTTCATCGACACCCCCGGCCACGTCGACTTCTCCTATGAAGTCAGCCGCTCGCTGGCCGCCTGCGAAGGCGCGCTGCTGGTGGTCGATGCGGCCCAGGGCGTGGAAGCGCAGTCGGTGGCCAACTGCTACACCGCCGTGGAGCAGGGCCTGGAAGTGGTGCCGGTGATCAACAAGATCGACCTGCCCACCGCCGACATCGAGCGTGCCAAGGCCGAGATCGAGGCCGTGATCGGCATTGACGCCTCCGACGCCGTGCCGGTCAGTGCCAAGACCGGCCTGAACGTGCAGGACGTGCTGGAAGCGATCGTGCATCGCATCCCGCCGCCGAAGCCGCGCGACACCGACAAGCTGCAGGCGCTGATCATCGACTCCTGGTTCGACAACTACCTGGGTGTGGTCTCGCTGGTGCGCGTGATGCAGGGCGAGATCAAGGCAGGTGACAAGCTGCAGGTGATGTCCACCGGCCGCAACCACCAGGTCGACAACGTCGGCGTGTTCACCCCGAAGCGCAAGGTGCTGCCGGCGCTGCGTGCAGGTGAAGTGGGTTGGGTCACCGCCAGCATCAAGGACGTGCACGGTGCGCCGGTCGGCGACACCCTGACCCTGGCCGGCGACCCGGCACCGAAGCCGCTGCCGGGCTTCCAGGAAATGCAGCCGCGCGTGTTCGCCGGCCTGTTCCCGGTCGATGCCGAGGACTACCCGGACCTGCGCGAAGCGCTGGACAAGCTGCGCCTGAACGATGCCGCGCTGCGTTTCGAGCCGGAAAGCTCCGAGGCGATGGGCTTCGGCTTCCGCTGCGGCTTCCTCGGCATGCTGCACATGGAAATCGTGCAGGAGCGCCTGGAGCGCGAATACAACCTGGACCTGATCAGCACCGCGCCGACGGTGGTGTATGAAGTCCTGAAGACCGATGGCTCGATCATCAACATGGACAACCCGGCCAAGCTGCCGCCGGTGAACCAGGTCGAGGAGATCCGCGAGCCGATCATCCGTGCCAACGTGCTCACCCCCGAGGAGTACATCGGCAACATCATCAAGCTGTGCGAAGAGAAGCGCGGCAGCCAGATCGGCATCAACTACCTGGGCAGCCAGGTGCAGATCAGCTACGAGCTGCCGATGGCCGAGGTGGTGCTGGACTTCTTCGACAAGCTGAAGTCGGTCAGCCGGGGCTATGCCTCGCTGGATTACCACTTCGTGCGCTTCGACGCAGGCCCGTTCGTGCGCGTGGACGTACTGATCAACGGTGACAAGGTCGATGCACTGTCGCTGATCGTGCACCGCAGCCATGCCGACCGTCGCGGCCGCGAACTGTGCGAAAAGATGAAGGACCTGATCCCGCGCCAGATGTTCGACGTGGCCATCCAGGCCGCCGTTGGCTCGCAGATCATCGCCCGTACCACGGTCAAGGCCATGCGCAAGAACGTGCTGGCCAAGTGCTATGGTGGCGACGTTTCGCGCAAGAAGAAGCTTCTGGAAAAGCAGAAGGAAGGCAAGAAGCGCATGAAGCAGGTCGGCCGCGTGGAGATCCCGCAGGAAGCGTTCCTGGCCGTGCTGCAGATGGACAACAAGTAAGCCCGCACCGGCCCTGCGGGGCCGGTCGTCTGGTGACGTTGCAAAGGACCCTGAATGAAACTGTTTGAGATCCTCCTGGTCGTGCTGACCCTGGCCTCGGGCCTGATCCTGCTCGCGGACAAGCTGTACCTCGCCAAGCGTCGCGCCCAGCGCGCGGGCCTGCTCGATTCCGAGCCGGTGCTGGTGGACTACTCGCGTGCGTTCTTCCCGGTGCTGGCGATCGTGCTGATCGTGCGCAGCTTCATTGCCGAGCCGTACAAGATCCCGTCCAGCTCGATGATGCCGAACCTGCTGATCGGCGATTTCATCCTGGTCAACAAGTTCTCCTACGGCCTGCGCCTGCCGATCAGCAACACCAAGTTCGTGCCGGTGGGTGAGCCCTCGCGTGGTGACGTGGTGGTGTTCCACTTCCCCGGTCATGGCGAGAACGATCCGGCCAAGGGCGAGAACTTCATCAAGCGCGTGATTGGCGTGCCGGGTGACACCGTGGTCTTCGAAGGCGATGGCGTGATCCTCAACGGCGAGCCGCTGAAGTACGACAACAAGGGCATCTACGCCGGCCACAAGGGCCAGGGCGAGGGCGCCAACCTGCTGGTCGAGCACCTGCCGGGCCGCACCCACACGGTGCTGGAGACCGACTATCCGCGTGGCCAGGGCCAGTGGACCGTGCCGGCCGGCAAGTACCTGGTGATGGGCGACAACCGCGACAACAGCGACGATGGCCGTTTCTGGGGCCTGCTGCCGGAAGAGAACCTGCGTGGCAAGGCGTTCCTGATCTGGCTGAACTGCCAGGGCTGGTTCTGCAAGGATGGCTTCGAGCCGTCGCGGATCGGCTCGAGCATCAACTGAGCGGGCACCAACTGAGTATTTTCACATCCAACGCGTATCTGGGGAGAACGCAATGAAGACGATGAACACGCAGCGTGGCATGACCCTGACCTCGTTCCTGACGGTTCTGATCGTGGTTGGCTTCTTCCTCTACATCGGCATGAAGCTGTTCCCGATGTACCAGGAGTACTACGCGGTGCGCTCGGCGATGAAGAGCCTGGCCAACGAGCCGGGCGTGGGCAGCATGGAGCCGGCGCGCATCCAGGATCTGTTCTTCAAGCGCCTGTACATCAACTATTCGGACAACGTGAAGCCGGCCAACGTGAAGTTCGACCGTCGCGACAATGGCTGGACCCTCAAGGTCAACTACGAAGTGCGCCGTCAGCTGATCGGCAACCTCGATGTGGTTGGCAAATTCGATTCTTCCCAGGACCTGACACGAAGCGGTGCCCAGTAAATTCATCCAACGTGGCGACCTGATCGGTCATGCCTTCAGCGACCCGGCCCTGCTCAAGCAGGCGCTGACGCATCGCAGTGCCGGTGCGCCGCACAACGAGCGCCTGGAGTTCCTCGGCGACAGCATCGTCAACATGATGGCGGCCGAGGCGCTGTACCGACGCTGGCCCAAGGCTGACGAAGGCGCGATGACCCGTGCCCGTGCCGAGCTGGTGCGTGAAGGCGCGCTGGCGGTGATCGGGCGCACCCTGGAACTGGGCGAGCGGCTGACCCTGGGCCCCGGCGAAATGAAGTCCGGTGGTCATCGCCGCGATTCGATCCTGGCCGACGCGGTGGAAGCCGTGGTGGCCGCGATCTACCTGGATGCCGGCTTCGAGGCCTGCCGGGCGGTGGTACTGCCCTGGTTCAGCGCTTCGATCGAGGCACTGCCGGCTTCCGGTCGGCCCGAGAAGGACCCCAAGACCCGCCTGCAGGAATGGCTGCAGGCCCGACAGAAGGCGTTGCCGCAGTATGAACTGGTGTCAGAATCCGGTGACGACCACGCCAAGCACTTCCGGGTACGCTGCAACGTAGCCGACCCGGCCGCCAGCACCGAGGGCGAAGGCGCCTCGCGGCGGCTTGCCGAACAACAGGCGGCTGCAGCCGTCCTAGAACAACTGGATTCCAAGTGAGCGAACAAACTTCCCATCATTGCGGCAGCGTGGCCGTCATCGGCCGCCCGAACGTGGGCAAATCGACCCTGACCAATGCCCTGGTCGGCGCCAAGGTCAGCATCGTTTCCAACCGCCCGCAGACCACGCGCCATCGCCTGCTGGGCATCGCCACCTATCCGGAAGGCCAGCTGGTGCTGGTCGACACCCCCGGCCTGCACAAGGTGCAGAAGCGGGCGATGAACCGGGTGATGAACCGCGCCGCGCGCGGCTCGCTGGAAGGCGTCGATGCCGGCCTGCTGGTGATCGAAGCCGGTCGCTGGGACGAGGAAGACAGCCTGGCGTTCAACGTGCTGCGTGACGCCGGTATCCCGGTGGTGCTGGTGGTCAACAAGATCGACCGGCTGAAGGACAAGGGCGCGCTGCTGCCGTTCCTGCAGGAAGTCACCGCCGGCCGCGATTTCTCGTCGGTGCATCCGATCTCGGCGCAGAAGCGCAACGGCCTGGAAGCACTGGTACGCGACGTACTGGCGTTGCTGCCGGAAGCGCCGCCGATGTTCGGCGAAGACGAGATCACCGACCGCAGCCAGCGCTTCCTGGCTGGCGAACTGGTGCGTGAACAGCTGATGCGCCAGTTGGGCGAAGAGCTGCCGTATGCCACCACCGTGGAAATCGAGCGCTTCACCGAAGATGGCAACCTGCTGCGCATCGGTGCGGTGATCTGGGTCGAGCGCGAGGGCCAGAAGGCGATCGTGATCGGCAAGGGTGGTACCCGCCTGAAGGAGATCGGGGCCAAGTCCCGCCTGCAGATGGAGCGCCTGTTCGGCGCCAAGGTGTTCCTGGAGACCTGGGTGCGCGTGCGTGAAGGCTGGTCCGACGACGAGGCCGCACTGAAGGCCTTCGGTTACGAGTAAGCCGTTGCAGTCGCTTCGATGATGATCGAGGACGACACCGGCTTCGTGCTGCATGCACGGGCCTATCGCGAGACCAGCCTGCTGGTCGAAGTGCTGAGCGCGCAGCATGGCCGGATCGGCCTGCTCGCGCGTGGCGTATCCACCGCCAAGGGACAGGTGCTGCGCGCGGCCCTGCAGCCGCTGCAGTGGATCCGCTTCAGTGCCCAGCAGCGGGGCGAATTGGCCCAGCTGCGGGGTGCCGAGGCACTGGATGCTGCCCCGCGCCTGGTCGGCCAGGCGATGCTGGCCGGCTTCTATCTGAGTGAATTGACCCTGCGCCTGGCCCCGCGCCAGGACCCGCTGCCGGAGTTGTACCTGGCCTACGGCGAGGCACGCGCGCGGCTGGCCGTGGGCGCCGGCCTGGCCTGGACCCTGCGCCGGTTTGAACGCGAGCTGCTGTCTGCGCTGGGCCTGGGTTTCGATCTGGACAGCGCCAGCGACGGCCAGCCGATCGACCCGGCCGCGCGCTACGAACTGGACCCACAGGAAGGCGCGCAGCGCCTGCTCAGCGAGCGCGGTGGGGAACGCCGGGCGGCCGCGACGGGTTCTGCGCTGCTGGCGCTGGCCGCCGATGAAGAGCCCGATGCCGCCGACCTGGCCAGCCTGCGCCTGCCGATGCGGCGGGTGCTGGCCCATCACCTGGGGCCGCGCGGCCTGAAGTCCTGGGAAATGCTCGAGCAGCTCGCGCCCAGGCGTTGAGGGGGGGCGGCAGGGCTTGCAGCCCTGCACCTGCCGAATCAACGTCAACTGCAAAAGCTGGCTATCCGTGGGATGGCGGGGTGGGTCCGGTTGAGGGGGCCGCTGCAAGTCCCCCTCCGGGGCCCGGCCCAGCCGCTGGCGGCTGTGCGTTCAGGCGCTTGCGAAGCAGTGCTTCGCAAGCAAAGCGCCCTCACCCATGTAAGCTCGGTCGCCGCTTGCTCGTGTGCGCAGTCCTGCGCACACGGCAAGACCAGGGTTGGGCGTCCTGCCCAGCCCGCCCGAGGCATGCCTCGGGCCCATGCGGCTCACGCCCCCGCAACCGGCCCCCCCCCCCCGCCTTCGACAGTTTCTCGCGAGCTGTCGGAACGGCACTCTGCTCTGGTGGGTGTCGACCTCGGTCGACACAGTAGAGCCACGCCATGCGTGGATGCGTTTCGATTTCAATTCGAAATATTTGATTCCGATTGAGATTCATCCACGCATGGCGTGGATCTACTGGCCACCGGCCAACTATCGAAGGCGGGGCACTGTGGGTTTGCGGGGTGTGAGCCGCATGGATGCGGCGACCAAGGCTACATGGACGTACTTGCGCCGTCCCCGCAAACCCACAGTGCCCCGCCATCCCACGGAATGCTGCTTTGGCCTTTGACGTTGCCCTGGCTTGAAGGCTTCGGCAGGTGCAGGGCGCAGCCCTGCCGAACAACCCTTAATGCAGCAGGGCAGCTACCGCGTCGCGGAATCCCGCCTGGGCCTGCCCGGACTCCGGCGCATGATGCAACTGGCGCACCGCCCGGCCCAACCGCGCCGCGCCCACGAAGCCACAGCTCGCCTGCAGCCGATGCAACTGGCTGCGCAGCTGGCGCTCGTCATGCTGGTCCACCGCCTGCTCGACCGCATCGCGTACGCCCGGCAGCTCGGCCAGGAACAGCTCGCGCAGCGCGATCAGGTGGTTGCGCTGGCCATTGAGCGCGGCCAGTGCCGCAGTCTCGTCCCAGTCCTGTACCTGCAGCTCGACCGCGGCCGGCGCCTGGGCCATGACGATCCCGGCCGGACTGTTGACCAGGGCGCGGCGCACCGCCTTCAGCAGCTGGTCGCGGCCCAGCGGCTTGACCAGCGTGTCGCTGAAACCGGCCTCGCGCAGGCGCGCATGGATCGAGGTATCACCGTCGGCGGTATGCGCCAACGCCGGGGTGTCGGGATGTGAACGGCGCAGTTCGCGCAGCAGCTGCGCGCCGTTGCCGTCAGGCAGGTTGACGTCGATCAGCCACAGGTCATGCGCGCCGGGCTCGGCGCTGGCCAGGGCACTGGCCAATGAGTCTGCGGTGTCCACGTCCGCCGGTAACGTTTCCAACGCCGCCTTGAAAAAACCGCGGCTGATGATGTCGTCCTCGACAAGCAGGAAGCGGGGCCGGCTGGCCCGCGGGGTCATCTGCATCAGGGCTGCCTCCATGTCAGCTGTTGCAATCATCAAGCACAGCGGCGGCGGGCGCAAGCGGGTCCGGACCCTGCCGGTCAGGATCTGCGACAATACGCCCCCATTTTTGCCCGCAGCCTGTTGCCACGTGGCCCGATCCCGCTCCCGCATCGACCGTACCCCGTTCCAGACCGAGATCCTCGACCTCAGCCATGATGGTCGCGGTGTCGCCCGCCGTGAAGGCGAGGGCGGCAAGGTCACCTTCGTCAGCGGCGCCCTGCCGGGCGAGGTGGTCATGGCCGAACAGACCGCCCGCAGCCGCCATTTCGACGAAGCGCGTACGGTGGAAGTGCTGCAGGCCTCGCCGCAGCGCGTCACCCCGAAGTGCCCGCACTTCGGCACCTGCGCCGGCTGCGTGCTGCAGCACCTGGACGAAGACCAGCAGATTGTCGCCAAGCAGCGCGTGCTGATGGACAACCTGGAGCGCATCGGCCACGTGAAGCCGGGCACCGTGCTGGCGCCGCTGGTCGGTGAGAGCTGGGGCTACCGGCGCAAGGGTCGCTTCTCGGTGCGCCGGGTCGAAAAGAAGGACAAGACCCTGGTCGGCTTCCGTGAACAGGATCCGCGATTCGTCGCCGACCTCAGCCAGTGCCTGACCGTGATCCCCGAGATCGGCACCAAGGTCGAGGCGCTGTCCACCTTCATCGAATCGCTCGATGGCAAGCGCGACATCCCGCAGATCGAATTCATCGCTGGCGACCAGGCCGTGGTCCTGACCGTGCGCCACCTGCAGCCGCTCAGCGATGCCGACCGCGTGGCCTGGGCCGCCTTCGGCCAGCAGCATGGCTTCGTGATCTACCTGCAGTCCGGTGGCGTGGATACCGTGCAGCCGCTGGACGGGCAGGGCGTGCCGCTGTCGTTCCGTCTGGCGCCGTGGGATGTCGAACTGGCGTTCCGCCCGCTGGACTTCATCCAGGTCAATGCCAAGCTCAACGAGAAGATGATCGCCCACGCCCTGGACCTGCTGGAGCCGGGTGAGGACGAGCGTGTGCTGGACCTGTTCTGCGGCCTGGGCAACTTCACCCTGCCGCTGGCGCGCCGCGTGCGCGAAGTGGTCGGTGTGGAAGGTGATGCTGGCCTCGTCGCGCGGGCCCGTGAGAATGCCGAGCGCAACGGCCTGACCAACGCCCAGTTCTTCAGCGCCGACCTCACCCAGGACCAGCGCAGCACGCCGTGGATGCGCCAGGGCTTCGACAAGCTGCTCTTGGATCCGCCGCGCTCGGGCGCGATCGAAGTGCTGCAGCAGCTGCCGCTGAAGCAGTTCAAGCGCATCGTCTACGTCAGCTGCCACCCGGGTTCGCTGGCACGCGATGCCGGCTATCTGGTCAACGAACAGGGCTTCACCCTGGTCAGTGCCGGTGCCATGGACATGTTCCCGCACACCGCACACGTGGAAAGCATCGCGGTATTCGAGAAGCGCTGATCGGCTGTCATGCCCATCGCGCATAATGGCGCGATGGGCATCGAAATCGAACGCAAATTCCTCGTCAGCAGTGATGGCTGGCGCGCCGCCGCGCACCGGGTGATCCCGATGGCGCAGGGCTACATCAACGACATGGGCGCGCTCGACCGCGGCACCCAGAACGCCTCGGTGCGCGTGCGCATCGAGGGCGACCACGCCGCGCTGAACCTGAAGTCGCGCACCATCGGCCACACCCGCCAGGAGTTCGACTATCCGATCCCGGTGGACGATGCTCGCGCACTGCTGGCGCTGTGCGTGGGCGGCCTGATCGACAAGCGCCGCCATCTGGTCGAACACGCCGGCCTGACCTGGGAGGTGGACGAGTTCCTCGGCGACAACGCCGGCCTGGTAGTGGCTGAGGTTGAGCTGGACAGCGCTGACCAGGCCATCGACCTGCCGGACTGGGTGGGTGCCGAAGTCACCGATGATGCCCGCTACTACAACGTTGCCCTGGCCAGCCACCCGTATTCAGAGTGGTGAAGCCGCCAAAAAGGGGACGGAGGGGATTAAGTCGTCTTTACCCCATCTGTGCGGAAAACGACTT
The DNA here is from genome assembly GCF_056481625.1 of Stenotrophomonas sp. 86156_Sma. Taxonomy (NCBI): domain Bacteria; kingdom Pseudomonadati; phylum Pseudomonadota; class Gammaproteobacteria; order Lysobacterales; family Lysobacteraceae; genus Stenotrophomonas; species Stenotrophomonas sp. 86156_Sma. Next base: position 3,682,553 of record NZ_CM151157.1, on the reverse strand, counting down.
AATCCCCTCCGTCCCCTTTTATCGAGGGTGTCGGCCCCCATGTGGAAAGGATGAGAATCGACATCTACTCCGACGTGGTCTGCCCCTGGTGCTGGATCGGCAAGCATCGTTTCCAGCAGGGCGTGCAGTTGCTGGGCGCCAACGCGCCTGAACTCGATATCCACTGGCAGCCGTTCCAGCTCGACCCGGATGCTGACGCCACCCCGGTGCCGCTGCGCGAGGCCTATGTGCGCAAGTTCGGCGGCGTTGAGCGTACCGAACAGATCCTCGGCCAGACCCAGACCACCGCGCGGGCCGAGGGCCTGCCGATGGACTTCAGCCAGGGCCAGGTGCGGGTGACCACGCTGCCGGCGCACCGGGTGTTGTGGCTGGCGGGCGAGCACGGCGTGCAGGATGCGGTGGGCGAAGCACTGTTCCGCGCCCACTTCGAGCACGGTCAGAACCTGGCGGCCCCCTCGGTGCTGATCAAGGCGGGCGCGGCAGGCGGCCTCGACGCGGGTGAAATCGCGCAGATGCTGGCCTCCGACCGCGGCCTGGCCGAGGTCGAAGCCAAGCTGGCGCAGGCTCATGCATTGGGCGTTTCTTCGGTGCCGACCTTCGTCATCGATGGGAAGTGGGCCATTTCCGGGGCGCAGCCCCCGGAGGCCTTCGCCAACGCCCTGCGCCAGATCGCCGCCGAGCAGGGCGCGCCTGCGGCCCCGGCTGACGGCGACGAGGCCTGCGGTCCGGACGGCTGCAAGGTCTGACCGGATCCGAAAAGGGGACGGAGGGAATTAAGACGTATCCAGCCCGTAGGGGCCGATTGCGGCGTAATCCCCTCCGTCCCCTTTTTCTGACCACTGCGCCTGTCGGCCGGTTCTGCGACAATGCGGCACTGCGCCATGCGGGCGCGCGTTGTGGAGATCGACCATGCTGCTGATCGGCGTTGCCGGCACCGAACTGACCGCCCAGGAACGTGACTGGCTGCAGCACGATGCCGTGGCCGGAGTGGTGCTGTTCAAGCGCAACTTCGCCTCGCGCCAGCAGGTGACCGATCTGAGCGCGGCGATCCGCGCTGCCGCGCCGCGCCCGCAGCTGATCTGCGTGGACCAGGAAGGCGGCCGCGTGCAGCGTTTCCGCGAGGGCTACAGCGAGTTGCCGCCGCTGCAGGACATCGGGGCGATGTACGCCACCGACCCGCAGCAGGCGCTGGCCCTGGCCGAGCAGCACGCCTGGCTGATGGCCAGCGAAGTGCGCGCCAGCGGCCTGGACCTGAGCTTCGCGCCGGTGGTCGACCTGGGCCGTGGCAACCGCGCCATCGGCAACCGCGCCTTCAGTGAAGATCCGCAGGTGGTGGCCGCGTTCACCGCCGCCTACGTGCGCGGCATGCATGCGGTCGGCATGGCCGCCACGCTCAAGCATTTCCCCGGTCACGGCACCGTGCTGGAAGATACCCACGTGGATACCGCGATCGACCCGCGCGCGCTGGACGAGCTGCGCGCCCAGGATCTGGTCCCGTTCCAGGCCGGCATCGCCGCCGGTGCCGACGCGGTGATGATGGCGCACGTGATCTATCCACAAGTGGCACCGGAACCGGCCGGCTATTCGCCGCGCTGGATCCAGGACATCCTGCGCGGCGAGCTCGGGTTCCGCGGCGTGGTGTTCTCCGATGACATCGGCATGGCCGCCTCGCACAGTGCGGGCGGCGTGCCGGCGCGCGTGCACGCGCATCTGGATGCCGGCTGCGACGTGGTGCTGGTCTGCCACCCGGAACTGGTCGATGAAGCCCTGCACGCCGTGCAGGGACGCTCCCTCAATACTGCTGCGCTGCTGGGCCTGCTGGGCCGCGGCGCGCTCGGCTGGGACGGCCTGCTGGCCGATGCCCGCCATGGCGACACCCAATCCCGTCTGCTTGAAACCCTTGGAAGAACCGTCTGATGCCCAACCTCACCATTTCCCAGGCCCTGGCCCAGGCTGACCTGCTGGTCGACCGCCCCACCATCGACAAGGCCATCGCTGGTATCGCCGACGCCATCGCGCGCGATTACAAGGGCGAGGTGCCGCTGTTCCTGTCCATCATGCACGGTGCGCTGCCGTTCGCCGGCCAGCTGGCGCTGGAACTGGGCGCGCGCGGCCAGGACGTGCAGTTCGATTACCTGCACGCCACCCGTTACCGCGGTGAAACCACCGGCGGCGACCTGGTCTGGAAGCACAAGCCGGCCACCTCGCTGTTCGGCCGCCGCGTGCTGCTGGTCGACGACATCCTCGACGAGGGTTACACCCTGCAGGGCGTGCGCACCTGGTGCCTGGAACAGGGCGCGACTGACGTGCGCATCGCCGCGATGACCGTGAAGAAGCACGACCGCGCACTGCCGGACGTGACCGCCGATTACGCGGGTATCGAGCTGCCGGACCGCTACGTGTTCGGCTTCGGCATGGACGTCAACGAAACCCTGCGCTGCGTGCCGGCCATCTACGCGATGAAGGAATAACGGCGTAGCTGCCCACAGCGCGTCTTCTTCCATCGCCGGCATCCTCGGGTGCCGGCGTTCGTCTTTTCATGGAGTGCTTCGAATGCAACAGATCGCCCTGGCCGTGATTGGCGGTACCGGTGTCTACAACCTGGCCAAGCTTGACGACGTGCAGACCCACGAGGTCGACACCCGTTTCGGCCGCCCGTCCGGCCCGGTGCGCGTGGGCACGCTGCTCGGCCATCGTGTGGCGTTCCTGGCGCGGCATGGCGAGGGGCATTCGCTGCCGCCGCACAAGATCAACTACCGCGCCAACCTGGCCGCGCTGCAGCAGCTGGGCGCGCAGCGCGTGCTGGCGTTGAACACGGTCGGTGGCATCACCGAACACTTTGGTCCGCGCGTGCTGGCCTGCCCGGACCAGATCATCGACTACACCTGGGGCCGCATCAGCACGATCTGTGAGGAAGAAGGTACCGACGTGGTCCACGTTGATTTCGGCCACCCGTACACACCAATGCTGCGCAGCAAGATCCTGGCGGCGGCCAAAGTGACCGGCGTCACGGTCCATGACGGTGGCTGCTACGGCGCAACGCAGGGGCCGCGCCTGGAAACCATCGCTGAAATCGCCCGTATGCGCCGCGACGGCTGCGATCTGGTGGGCATGACCGGCATGCCGGAAGCCGCCCTGGCACGCGAGCTGGGGCTGGATTACGCCTGCCTGGCGATCATCGCCAACTGGGCTGCCGGCTGTGGTGATGGCGAGGAGATCACGATGGCCGAAGTGCTGGCCAACGTGCAGGCGGCCGGCAACGGACTTCCGGAACTGGTGGGCGAATTGGCACGGGGGTGATTGTCTTCCCCGAGCAAGCTTTGCATACTCAGCTTGTGCGCGGGTTCAGCGTACACCACCCATTCATTGCATAAGGTCTCGCATCACCATGCCGAACGGTACCGTCAAGTGGTTCAACGACGCCAAGGGATTTGGCTTCATCTCGCCGGAGGATGGCAGCGCCGACGTGTTCGCGCACTTCTCCGCCATCAACTCCAAGGGCTTCCGCAGCCTGCAGGAAGGCCAGCGTGTCACCTATGACGTGACCCAGGGCCCGAAGGGTGCCCAGGCTTCGAACATCACGCCGGCCGAGTGATCCACTCGACAGTGCGTTGAAAACCCCGCTTCGGCGGGGTTTTTTTTGCGCGGATTGCCCGCGACCCGCTCGCGATCCACCCGCCTCGGGCACAATGCGGCCATGACGGAACGACTGCGCATCGCCGTGATCGGCTACGGCACCGCTGGACAGGCAGTGTCCATCCTGCTCACCCGTGACGGCCACGAGGTGGAGATCTTCGAACGCGTGCCCACGCCGGGGCCGGTGGGTGCCGGTTTCCTGCTGCAGCCCAGCGGCCTGCAGGTACTGTGGCAGATGGGCCTGCTTGATTCCGTGCGCGCACATGCCGCGCCGGTGCACCGCCTGTATGGCGACACGCCGTGCGAGCGCGCGGTGATGGACATGCGCTACGAGGGACTGGATGCGCGCCTGCACGGCCTGGGCATGCAGCGCGGGGCCTTGTTCTCGCTGTTGGACGAGGCGCGCGCAGGCGAGGGCCAGCTGCATGCCGGTACCACCATTACCGAGGTGGATGCCGAACACGGCCGTCTGCGCGACAGCGACGGGCGCACGCATGGCCCGTTCGACCTGGTGGTGGTCGCCGATGGCGCCGCGTCGACGCTGCGCGGCACGATCGCCGGCGGTGCCGGGCTGGACCGCGTGTATCCGTGGGGGGCGCTGTGGTGCCTGCTGCCGGCCGAGGACTGGCCGCACGTGCAGGAGCTGCGGCAGCGTTACGTGGCCGCGCGCAAGATGATCGGACTGCTGCCGGTCGGCACGCGCCCCGGTGATGACACGCCGCGCCTGAGTTTCTTCTGGAGCCTGCCACGCGCCGACTTCGAACGCTGGCAGGCCGATGGCATGACGCCCTGGCTGGATGAACTGCATGCACTGTGGCCGCAGGCCAGTGCGCGCTTCGCCCATCTGCGTGATGCCGGCCAGTTGGCGCGCGCGGTCTACCGTGATGCGGTGATGACGCGCTGGCACCACGGCCGCATGGTGGTGGCCGGTGATGCCGCGCATGCGATGAGCCCGCAGCTGGGGCAGGGCGTGAACATGGCGCTGTTGGACGCGCTGGCGCTGCGCGATGCGGTGCGCACCTATGGCGGCAGCACGGTCGCGCTGCAGGCCTACCAGGCGCAACGCAGGGCACACGTTGCGGTGTACCAGCGCTGGAGTCGTTGGCTGACGCCGCTGTTCCAGTCCGACCGCGACGCCTGGGCGAAGGCGCGTGACGTGCTGCTGGGCCCGATGGGGCGCCTGCCCGGTGGCCGTGGCCACATGCTGCGCGTGCTCAGTGGCACCCAGCACGGCTGGTTCGGTGCACTTGCACTGGATCCGGCGTTCGTCGACGCACTGGCCATCGCAGCGGAGATGCCTCGTATCAACGCGATCACGGCCAATGCGTGAAGCGCGTCGTCACCTGAATTAACGGTTGCCTCACCGCCGATATGCGAGAAGTAGGTTGCACGCGATTGCGCGTCGCCCGTTTTCCTTTCCGTGATCAACATCGCGCGTGGCCCGGGCGGCGCTGCCGTTGCGGCCTGTTGCGGCCCGGATGTGCCGCTGATGTTGAAGAGGAGGACGCCATGTTGTTCGCGGTCGAGGAGCTGGAATCGGAAATCTGCAAGCTGCGCGGATTGCTGCAGATGCTGCACGAGGACCAGCCCGACGTACTGGAGGACGTGTTCGAGTTCCATGTCGGCAGCCTGATCAGTCATGCATCAGCGGAGCACCACGCGCGCATCCGCACCTGCGCGCAGGAAATGCTGGCGGCGATCCAGGCGTTGCCGCGACGACGTGAGGGTGACACGCCTGATTTCCAGTTGATGCCGCAGCTGGGCATTCGTCCGGCCTGATTCAAGCCACCGGCAGTTGCACCAGGCCGTTTTCCACGCAGGCGACCCTTTGCTCGCCGCGGGCGGGCACGGGCACGATGCCGGCAGTGAACGCGGAGAAGGCCGGCAGCACCGTCATCCGCTCACGCAGCCAGAACGCGGGGAAGCGCCGTCGCAATGGCGGCAAGGCGACCTGCGGATGCAGATGCCCGGCGATCACATGCAGCTCTGCATCGGGCATCGGCTCATGGCGAAGCAGGAACGGCTGCAGCCGTACTTCATCGTGGATCTGTACCTGCAACTGAGCATGCGGCAGCTGGCGGTCGTGATTGCCACGCAGGACATGCACGTCCAGCGAAGCATTGCGTTCGCGCCATGCAAGCCATTGCTGGTACCACGCAGCGCGATGCGCCGGTCCATGCAGGATGTCACCCAGAATCCACAGCTCGCGACAGGCATGCCTGTCCAGCAGCCCCTGCAGGCGTTGCAGGTCTTCGCCGGTGCCGCCGCTGGGCAATGCGATGCCGGCGCGGCGGAATACATCGGCCTTGCCCAGGTGCAGGTCGGCGATCAACAGCGCCTGCCGCGCGGGCCAGTACAGCGCACGCGCGCCAAGCAGAATCAGCGATTCGCCGGCGCGCAGCAGCGGCAGTTCATCGGCCATGGCGGCGCTCCAGCTGCTGGGCCGCGCGTTGCACGCGGGTGCGCCAGTCCTCGTTGCTGAACTGCCCGCGCAGGCGTTCGGCCCATAACGGGAAGCCCAGTGGCGTGAGTGATGTCGGGTGCTGCACGGAGAGGACCTGCATGCCGATCCTTGCCAGGACCTGCTGTAGTCCAGGCAGATCCAGGCTGTCGTGCAGCACTTCGCGTTCGGCCAATGCCAATAGCAGGTGGCCGGGGTCATGCTCGCGCAGTACGTCGTAGAGCAGGCCTGCCGAGGCCTGCAGCTGGCGCAGCGACCGCGGCATACCGCCGGGCAGGCTGGGGACCAGCAGGCCCGCTACGCGTGCGATGCCACGGAACTGGCGACGCGCCAGCTCGCCCAGGTTCACCGCGGCACGCAGATCGTCCAGCAGCTGATCGGCGGTGAACAATGCTCGCCATTGCGCCGCATCCAGTTCGATCGCCTGCGCCGGTGCCAGCACCAGGCCATGATCGTTCACCGCGTAGCCGATGCTGTTGCGCTGCCGGCGGGTACAGCGCAGTGCCAGCAAGGCGGCCAGCGCCTCGTGCACGTGACGGCCGGCCAAAGGGTAGACGAACAGGAACTGGCCGTCGCGGCGCCGCACCTCTTCCACCAGCAGATGCTCTGGGCCGGGAAGCGCCGACAACTGCTGCTGCAGTGCCAGCAAGGAGGACAACCAGCGTGATTCGGCACTGTCGTCGGCGCCGGACAGTACCCACTCCAGCTCGCGGCCGAGCGGCATCGACAGTGGCAACTGGCCTCCCTGCCAGCGCGGCACCACACCATCACCGCGCCCTCGTGCCAGCCGCACGAAGGCGGTCATGTCGCGCAGCTGCACCAGTTCCAGCAGGCGCCCGGCGAACTGGAAACGGTCGCCGCGACGCAGGCGGCTGGCGAACTGTTCCTCCACCGCGCCCAGGCCACCACCGCGCAGGAACTGCACGCGCACGCTGCCATCGCTGCTGATGGTGCCGATCGACAGCCGATGTCGCAGCGCCTGGCGAAGGTCGTGCATGCGGTACCGGCCATCGGCATCACGCACGACCTTGTGAAAATCGGGGTACTGGGCCAGGGCCTGGCCACCCTGCACGATGAACGTCAGCACGGCCTGCCACTGGTCTTCGCCGAGCGACGCAAAGGCATGGGTACGCCGTACCTGCGCCAGCAGCGCATCGCTGTCGAAGCCACCGGCCAGGGCGCGGCTGACCGCATGCTGGGCCAGCACATCCAGCGACAGCGTCGGCGGCCGGCGTGCTTCGACCACGCCTTCGGCCAATGCACGGCGCACTGCGGCGTACTCGGCCAGTTCCAGCGCATGGCTGGGCACGCACAGGATGGAACCGCTGGCACCCGGGCGGTGACGCGCACGTCCCGCGCGTTGGCGCAGGCGGGCCACGCCCTTCGGGCTGCCCAGCTGCAGTACCTGCTCAACCTCGGGGAAGTCCACGCCGAGGTCGAGGCTGGAGGTGGCAACCACGCAGCGCAGCGCGCCCGCGCGCAGGCCATCCTCGACCTGCTGGCGCAGCGCTGGATCCAGCGAGCCGTGGTGCAGCGCAAGCGTGTCCGGGGCTTCCGGCCAGACCGCGGCCAGCGCCTGATGCCACAGTTCTGCCTGCGCACGGGTGTTGGTGAACAACAGGCTGCTGCGTGCCCGCATCAACGCGTCCAGCACCCGCGGCAGCTGCGCCAGGCCCAGATGCCCGGCCCACGGAAAACGTTCGCCGGGTTCCGGCAGCAGGCTGCGCACGCTGATCGCGCGCGGGCGCACGCCCTGCACGATCGGCGCGTCGGGCTGTCCGGGCAGCAACACGTCGCGCGCCTCATCCAGGTTGCCCAGCGTGGCCGAAAGCCCCCACAGCTGCACTGCAGGCGCAGCATCGCGCAACACCGCCAGGTTCAACTGCAGCAGCACACCGCGCTTGTTGCCCAGCAGCTCATGCCATTCGTCCACCACCACGCAGCGCAGCTGGCGCATGCGCGGCAACGTATCCGGATAGCTCAGCAGCAGCGCCAGTGATTCGGGCGTGGTGACCAGTACGTCGATGCGGCCTTCGCGGGCCTGGCGCCGCTCGCGGTTGCTGGCGTCACCGCTGCGCAGGCCGACACGCCATCCCAGTCCCAAGCCGTCGACGACGGCCTGGAGTGCGCGTGCGGTATCACTGGCCAACGCGCGCAAGGGCGTTACCCACAGCACCTGCAATGGGCGCACCGCACTGGCGCGGCGGGGCGAGGGCGGTGGATCGATCAGCGCCTGCAGCAACGGCCCGCCGAACATCGCCAGCGTCTTGCCGCTGCCCGTGGGCGTATGCAGCAACCCGGATTCGCCGGCCACGTAGTGGCGCCACATCGCGCGCTGGAAGGGCAGTGAGCGCCAGCCGCGTGCCGCGAACCAGTCTTCCAGCCGGCGCAGTGCCTGGCTGCGGGTCATCGCGCCAGCGCCTGCAGGCTGGCCAGCTGATCGGCTTCGCTGGCAGGCTTGTCGTGGCGCCAGCGCAGGATGCGCGGAAAGCGCACGGCGATCCCCGACTTGTGCCGGCTGCTGCGGTTGACCGCTTCGAAACCCAGCTCGAACACCTGTTCGGCGCGTACGCTGCGCACCGGCCCGAAACGCTCGCGGGTGTTGGCGCGGATCCAGCGGTCAAGCGCGAGGATCTCCTTGTCGTCCAAGCCCGAATACGCCTTGGCCACCGGCACCAGCGTGTCGCCGTCCCAGACGCCGAAGGTATAGTCGGTGTACAGCGTGCTGCGCCGCCCATGGCCAGCCTGTGCGTACAGGAGCACCGCATCGATGGTGAGCGGATCGACCTTCCATTTCCACCAGTCACCGCGGCGTCGCCCAGCCAGGTAGGGCGAGCCGCGTCGTTTCAGCATCAGCCCTTCCACGCCACGTTCGCGTGCCACATCGCGCATCGCCGCCGCCTGCGCCCAGTCGACGGCGGCAACGTCGGGCGACAGCTGGATCCGCACATCGTCCAGTGCACCGATGACCGCGGCAAGCCGCGTACGCCGTTCCTGCAACGGCAGCTCACGCAGATCCGCGCCATCGTGCTCCAGCAGGTCATAGGCGAGCACGCGTACCGGCGTGTTGCGCAGAGTCGCTGCTCCTGGCTTGCGACGCTGGATGCGGGTCTGCAGGGCGGTGAATGCGCGCGGCAGGTTGGCGGTCTCGTCCCAGGCCAGCAGCTCTCCGTCCAGCACGCAGCCCTCCGGCAACGCCATCGCGGCGTGCTCGATCTCGGGGAAGCGGCCATCCAGTCGTTCCTCGCCACGGGACCACAGCGCGACTTCGCCACGCCGGCGCAGCAGCTGCAGGCGTATGCCATCCCATTTCCATTCCAGCAGCCAGTCGTCGATCGCGCCGAGGCGTTCGGCAGGATCGCCTTCCAGAGGGGAGGCGAGGAAGAAGGGGTAGGGCTGCTGGCGGTCGGACGGCAGCTCGTCCGGTGACAGCAGTTGAGCCAGCAGCCCGGGCGAGGGGACCCACTCGCCGAGCATGCGCTGGGCGATGCGTGCGATGTCCAGGCCGGACCATTCCGCCAGTGCCTGCTGTACCAGTCGCTGCGAAACGCCAACGCGCAGGGCGCCGGTCAGCAGCTTGTTGAACACCAGGCGTTCGCTGCTGCACAGCTGCCGCCACCCGGCGACGACCGCAGCGCGGCGTACTGCCTCGGGTTGGTTGGCCACGGCCAGCAGATGCTGTTCGATCCAATCAGCCAACGGGCGGTCGGCGGCTGGCTGCGATGGATCATCCAGCAGCAGGGTCAGCGTTTCGGCCAGGTCACCCACCTGCGCGTAGCTGTCTTCCACCAACCAGGGAGGCAAGCCGGATTCTTCGGCAATCCAGCCGCGCAGTTCGCCGCTGGCGGCGATCTTCCGGCGTGCGCCGCCCACCTTGCCACCGCTGAGCAGGTACAGCGCCCACGCCGCATCATGCGCGCCTGCCTGGCGGAAGTAATCGACCAGCGCTGCGCGCTTGTCCAGGGTGGCGGTGCTGCGGTCCAGGCGCTGGTAGAGCGCAGCGAAAGCCTTCATTCCTCGCTCCCGAAATCGGTGCGGAAGGCTTCGGCCGCCACGCCGCGCTCGCGCAGGAACGGAATCAACGCATCGGTATTGCCATGGGTAGCGATCACCCGCTGCGCGCCTGTCTGTTCGATGGTCTGCAGCAGTGCTGGCCAATCGGCGTGATCGGAAATGACGAAACCGCGATCGACATTGCGGCGCCGCCGATTGCCGCGCAGCTGCATCCAGCCGGAGGCGAAGCCCAGCTGGTGGCGGCCGAAGCGGCGCATCCAGGGCGTACCCGCAGCCGACGGCGGCGCGAGGATCAGCTGGCCGGCGGCATCAGGCTGGCGGCCCTGCTCGGCCACGGTGAGCGTCTCCAGCATCGGCACCCCGGCCTGCCGGTACACCGCCACGCCATTGGCGATGGCGCCGTGCAGCCAGGCTGGTCGATCGTCCAGCGGCAGCAGCTCGGCCAGCACCCGCTGTGCCTTGCCCAATGCGTAGCACAGCAGGATCGCGGCTTCGCCACGTTGTTCGCATTCGCGGCGCCACGCCACGATCTCTGCAGCCACCGCCGGCGTGTCTGGCCAGCGATAGATCGGCAGTGCGAACGTAGCTTCAGTGATGAAGGTATCGCAGGGCACCACTTCGAACGGTGTGCAGGTCGGATCAGGCTGTCGCTTGTAGTCGCCGGAGGCTACCCATACCTGCTGCCCGTCGTCGATGCGTACCTGTGACGAACCGAGTACGTGGCCGGCCGGATGCAGCGATACCTGCACCTGCCCCAGGCGGAACGGCACCCCCTCGGCATGCGCCTGCACCGGCACGTCACCCAGGCGCCAGCGCAGGATCGGCAGGCTGCCTTCGCTGCAGTGGTACTCCCCCATGCCCAGGCGGGCATGGTCGCCGTGGCCATGGGTGATGACCGCGCGCGCTACCGGTCGCCACGGGTCGATATGGAAATCGCCGGCGGCGCAGTACAGCCCCTCCGGGCGCAGCACCACCAGATCGTCGTTGCCTGCCATGCGGTCACTGTGGCCTGCGTCTCGTGCAGAGGGTGAGAACCGGCCTGAACACGGGCTTGGCAGGCGATGCGGCACAATCGGGCCGCAGACCTCTTGCCGTCAGGATGGACCGGATGAGTGGACCCAGCTTCAGCAGCAACGCACCGTATGAAACCCATGTGGTGTTGAACCAGCCGCCGCCGTTCGCAGGGCGACAGTTGTGGACCGACGACGTGGCGCTGATGGAGGCCGTACAGCGCGAAGGCGCCGCCAGCTTCGCGCCGCGACTGGGTGTCTATGGTGCACTCGCCGGTGATGAACTGTACCGGCTCGGCTTCGATGCCAACCGTGATCGTCCGCGGCTGCGCACGCATGATGCACAGGGCCATCGCATCGACACCGTGGAGTTCCATCCGGCCTATCACCAGTTGATGGACACGGCAAAATCGCACGGCGTCGCTGGATTGTCCTGGCATGAGCCGCAGCCTGGCGCGCACGTCGCACGTGCTGCGTTGAGCTACCTGCATCACCAGGCCGAGGCGGGCACCAGCTGCCCGTTGACCATGACCCATGCGGCGGTGGCGGTACTGCATTCACAGCCGCATCTGGCCGAGTGGGCGCGCAAGGCCGCTGCGCCGGTCTATGACCCGCGCGACGTGCCGGTGGCGGACAAGGCCGGCATCACCCTGGGCATGGGCATGACCGAGAAGCAGGGCGGCTCGGATGTCCGTGCCAACAGTACGCGCGCCGAACCGATTGATGGCGAGCGTTACCGTCTGGTCGGCCACAAGTGGTTCTTTTCCGCACCGATGTGCGATGGCTTCCTGGTGCTGGCGCAGGCGCCGGGAGGCCTGACCTGCCTGCTGATGCCGCGCCGGCTGGCCGATGGTGACCGCAATGCGTTCCGGTTGATGCGGCTGAAGGACAAGCTCGGCGATTGGGCCAACGCTTCCAGTGAGGTCGAGTTCTGCGGCGCACAGGCATGGCGTGTGGGCGAAGAGGGGCGCGGCGTGGCCACCATCATCGGCATGGTGATGATGACCCGCCTGGACTGCATGCTGGGTGCAGCGGCGGAGATGCGCATGGCGCTGGCGCAGGCGCTGCACCACGCACGTCATCGACGTACCTTCGGCAAGCTGCTGGTCGAGCACCCGCTGATGACCAACGTGCTGGCTGATCTGGCGCTGGAGTCGGAAGCGGCCACGGTGTTGGCGATGCGGATCGCGCGCGCGGTGGATCGCGCCGGTGTGGATGCCAATGAAGCCGCGATGGCGCGGTTGGGGACGGCGCTGGGCAAGTACTGGCTGTGCAAGCGCGCGCCTGCCTTCGTCAATGAAGCGCAGGAATGCCTGGGCGGTGCGGGCTACGTGGAGGAGTCGATGCTGCCGCGCCTGTACCGGCAGGCACCGTTGAATTCGATCTGGGAGGGCAGCGGCAACATCCAGTGCCTGGATGTGCTGCGTGCGCTGGCGCGTGAACCGGAGGCGATGGCGGCGCTGCGCGGTGAGCTGGCATCGGTGGCTGACCGTGATGGGCGCTATGCAGCGGCATTGCAGCGTTGGGCAGCGGCACCGCCACCGGAGGAAGCGCAGGCGCGGCTGTTCTGCGAGCGCACTGCGCTGCTGCTGCAGGCGGCGCTGCTGCTGCGTGCGCGCAGCCCGATGGCGGAGGCATTCGTGCGTAGCCGGCTGGAAGGGGAGCACGGGCTGGCGTTCGGGACGCTGCCGGCGGGGGTGGAGCTGACGGCGATGCTGGCGCGCGCGCTGCCGTAGGAGGCGGCCAACGGCGGAGCCCCTCGTGGTGGGCGCTGATACTGATGGGTGGGCCGCGCGGGTAGATCGCGCAGGGGGCGCTGCAAGTACGTCCATGTAAGCTCGGGCGCGCCATCCATGGCGCTTACGCCCCTGCGCAACCTACCCGCGCGTCCGTGGACACTTTCCGTACGCGTCCAGCACGGAATCAACAGAAAGAGCAGAGAGCGAAAAGCAGAAAAGCCGCGGCAGTGCCGCGGCTTTTCCTGTGCAGCCGAGCCGATGCTCGGCTGGTCGGTAGCGCCGGGCCATGCCCGGCGAACGAACCGTTAGTGCTTGGCTTCTTCCTTGGCGGCGTTGGCCTTGGCGTCATTGGCGACATCGCGGGCCTTGTCGGCGACCTTCTGTGCGGCGTTCGCAGTGGCGTCGCTGGCATGTGCGGCGGCATCGGTTGCGGCGTCCTTGGCCTTGTCGGCGGCGTTGGCGGTGGCGTCTGCAGCCTTGTCCAGCGCCTGCTGGGTATCGGCGGCGGCCTGCTCGGACGCGGCAGCGGTCTTGTCGGCGGCGTCGCGGGTGGCTTCGGCGGCCTTGTCCACGGCGTCACGGGCGGCAGCGCCTGCGCTGTCGGCAGCCTGCTGTGCGTCCTGCTTGGCCTGTTCGGCTTCCGGGCCCTTGCAGGCGGCCAGGGCCAGCAGCAGGGAGGCGGCCAGCAGGGTGGTGGTGATCGGACGAATCTTCATGGCGGTCTCCGGTACTGCAATGGATGGGGACGCCAGCCTATTCATGCCGTTGTGAAGACGGGGTCGCGATGCAGCGGCTCAGTCGCGCGCATTCGAAAAAGAAAAAGCCGCTGGCGAACCAGCGGCTTTTCCAGAACAGCGTGAAGAAAGAAGTTATTACTTCTTGGCTTCTTCAGCAGCGTCCTTGGCCTTCTCAGCGGTGCCTTCAGCAGCCTTGGCAGCGTCAGCAGCGGCGCCGGCAGCGGCGTCGGTGGCAGCAGCGCCAGCCTGGGCAGCAGCGTCAACCGAAGCGTCAGCAGCGGTGGCGGCGGTGTCAGCGGCCTGCTGGGCAGCGTCGGCGGTCTGGGCGCCAGCAGCGGCGGCCTGGTCGGCAGCAGCCTGGGCTTCGGTGGCGGCTTCGTTGGCCGAAGCAGCGGCGTCCTGGGCAGCTTCCTGCTTCGAGCAGGCGGCCAGGGCCAGAGCCAGGGACATCGCGACCAGCAGCTTGTTGATGCTCATTGTGTGAATCCTCGTCGTTAGAATTAGGCAACGCGCATGCTGCGCGCCGACAACATGATGACAAGCCAAGATTGGGTGTCAAGCGATCCCGCATTCATTTTTGCGAAATCATCGTTAAATCTTTTTAAATCAATTCGATGGCGATTGCGGTTGCTTCGCCGCCGCCGATGCACAGGGTGGCAATGCCGCGCTTGCCACCGCGCGTGCGCAGGGCGTTGACCAGGGTCACCACCAGGCGTGCACCGGAGGCACCGATCGGATGGCCCAGTGCGCAGGCGCCGCCATTCACGTTGAGCTTGTCGTGCGGAATGCCCAGTTCGCGCATCGGCGCCATCGCCACCACGGCGAAAGCTTCATTGATCTCGAACAGATCGACCTGGTCCAGCGACCAGCCGGTCTTGTCCAGCAGTTTGTGCAGCGCGCCGATCGGGGCGGTGGTGAACCACTCCGGTTCCTGCGAATGGGTCGCGTGGCCGACGATGCGGGCCAGCGGGGTGATGCCGCGAGCGGCTGCATCTTCCTCGGTCAGCAGGACCACTGCAGCAGCGCCGTCGGAGATGCTGGAGGAACTTGCGGCGGTGACGCTGCCGTCCTTCTTGAAGGCCGGGCGCAGGGTCGGGATCTTGGCGATGTCCGAGCGGCCCGGCTGCTCGTCGGTGGTGACCTCGACCTCGCCCTTGCGGGTGGCGACCTTCACCGCGACGATTTCATCGGCGAACGCACCGTTGGCCTGCGCCGCCTGCGCGCGCTTGACCGATTCGATGGCGTAGGCGTCCTGCTCTTCGCGGCTGAACTGGTATTTGTCCACGGCGCATTCGGCGAATTCACCCATCGCCTTGCCGTCATAAGCGTTGACCAGGCCATCGTGGGCCATGTGATCGACCGCCTGGAAGTTGCCGAAGCGGTTGCCGGTGCGCGAGTTCGGCAGCATGTGCGGCGCGTTGGACATCGATTCCATGCCGCCGGCGACAACGATGCTGGCCGAACCGGCCTTGATCAGGTCATGACCGAGCATGATGGTCTTCATGCCCGAGCCGCACACCTTGTTCAGCGTGGTGGCACCGGTCGACAGCGGGATGCCGGCAGCGATCGCCGCCTGGCGGGCGGGCGCCTGGCCGAGGTTGGCCGGCAGCACGCAGCCCATGAGGACTTCGGAAACGTCGCTGGCCGGGATGCCCGACTGTTCCAGGGCGGCAGCGATGGCGGCCGCGCCGAGGGTCGGGGTCGGCACGCCGTTGAACTGGCCGAGGAAGGAGCCGATGGCGGTGCGCTTGGCGGCGGCGATGACGATGTTGGACATGGCAATCTCGTTGATGCGTAAGCAATGTTCGGAAAGGAGACCGGGGGCCGTTGGATGTGCCCCGGTTTCCCGGCAGACTGCGTGGGGGTCGACCCAAGTATAGAGGGTCGGGGAGGGCCGCCGCTGGGCGCGGCCGCACGCCTGCCGGGATGAAGGCAGGACAACGTTCATGGGAAGGAATCGATGGAACGCACGATGATGGTGAGGTCTGCCCTGGGAACCGCGCTGGTGGTAGCGCTGACGGCCTGTGGTGGAGGTGGCGGGGGCGGCAACGTGCGCATCGATACCCCGCCACCACCGCCGCCACCGACTACCCCGCCACCGACGACGCCGCCCCCGGTCAAACCGCAGGAGCCGGCCTTCGACGCGCATCTGTCAGTCACCAATGCGCGCGCCGCACAGGCTGCCGGCCTGACCGGCCAGAACGTGCGCATCGGCATCGTCGACTCCGGCGTGCAGCGCAATGCGGTGGCGTTGAATGGCCGGGTGCTGGCCAACCTCA
The DNA here is from genome assembly GCF_056481625.1 of Stenotrophomonas sp. 86156_Sma. Taxonomy (NCBI): domain Bacteria; kingdom Pseudomonadati; phylum Pseudomonadota; class Gammaproteobacteria; order Lysobacterales; family Lysobacteraceae; genus Stenotrophomonas; species Stenotrophomonas sp. 86156_Sma. The sequence goes on along the minus strand of NZ_CM151157.1, from coordinate 3,666,677 downwards.
ACTACATCGATCCGGCCAGGAACAATCTGGGTGTCGATGATGTGGTCGGCCACGGCACCGCCGTGGCCAGCCTCGCCGCCGGCGCGGCAACGGGCTCCTGGCCGGGTGGCATCGCGCCAAAGGCGCAGATCGTGTCGGCACGGATCATTGCCGACAAGCCGCCCGTCGATGACGGCAGCGGCAAGGGCAATTCCTTCAGCGGCCCGCTGGGCGTGGCGCAGGTCCACCAGGACCTGATCAGCTACAACGTGAAGGTGATGAACAATTCGTGGGGCGGCCTGTACTGGACCGATCTGCCGACCACCGCGCAGGTGGCCGCCGAATATCGCCCCTTCGTGATCAACCATGGCGGGCTGGTGGTGTTCGCCGCGGGCAATGACGGCCGCAGCGAGCCGAGCAGCCTGGCCGCACTGCCCAGCCAGCAGGGCGTGGCCGGCACGCTGCCGGCTGCCGACCTGGAGCGCGGCTGGCTGGTGGCCACCGCCGTGGATCCGTATGCGCCCGGTACGCTGGCCAGCTATGCCAATGCCTGTGGCCAGGCGGCCCGCTACTGCCTGGCGGCGCCCGGCAGCGCGGTCTACCCCGATGCCAACGGTGGCAGCTACTACTGGAACTACGGCACGTCATTCGCGGCGCCCTTGATTTCCGGTGCGGCGGCGCTGGTCTGGGAGCGCTTCCCGTACTTCAGCAACGATCTGGTGCGGCAGACCCTGCTGGGCACCGCCAAGGATATCGGCGCGCCGGGCGTGGATCCGGTGTTCGGCTACGGCCTGCTCGACATCGGTCGTGCGATCAACGGTCCGGGTCGTTTCGACTGGGGTGATGTGGTCGCCAACGTGGATCTGGCCTCGACCGGCTCGGCGTGGCGCAACGATATCGTCGGCAGCGGCGGGCTGGTCAAGCAGGGCGGGGGCACCCTGGTGCTGGCCGGCAACAACAGCTACACCGGTGCCACCCGCATCGAACGCGGCATCCTGTCGCTGCAGAACGGTGGCGTGATCCGTTCCAACGTGACCATCCTCGGCCAGTCAGATCCGGATTCGACCGGCCTGCAGTTCAATGGCGGCACGCCCCGCGTGATCGGCAATGTGGTCAACGGCAGCAGCGTATTCCTCACCACCGGCAACACCACCGGCACCATCGAGGGCAACTACACCCAGCAGGCCGGCGCACAGTTGATGATCGCACTGGGCGCCAATGCGCTGCAGGTCACCGGCAATGCCGCGATCGACGGTGGCGTGCGCGTGCATGGCTTCGTTTCCGGCTACGTGCCACAGAACGGCAGCCGGCAGGACCTGATCCATGCGGCAGGCGGACTCAGCGGCACCTTCAGTACGCCGGCTACCTCCAGTGGCCTGCAGGGGCTGTCATTGCTGCAGAGCAGTTATGGCTATGACAGCAACAACGCGTGGTTGAACCTGACCCAGGTCAGCGTCACCGCAGCGGCCAGCGGGCTGGGGGCGTCCGCCCAGGCGGCAGCACAGCGCCTGGAAGGTGCATTCGCAGCGCTGGACAAAAACACAGGCCTGCAGGGATCGGCCTTTGGTGCAGCGGCCGGTGCCCTGCAGTGGACCGGCGGTGGCCCGCAGGGCCTGGCCGCCAGCCTGCAGAGCCTGTCCGGTCAAGCGCATGCGCGAGCCGAAGCAGCGACCTTCGACAGTATCGACATGTCGCGGCGTGCGATCGCCGAGCGCTTTGATCGTGTACAGGCCGCACCGCGCCTGCGCGGGAGCTGGCAGAGCGCGCTGGGTGAGGCGGGGCAGGGCAGCTTCGCCGGCAACGCTGCCGACAGCCGGGGCTGGATGGCCGGCCAGGATCTGCCACTGGGCAGCAACGGCCTGATGGGCGTGGCGTTTGGCGAGACCCGCAGCACTGGTGGCAGCAGTTTCGGCGGTGATCGTGGGCGTGATCGCCAGGCGCAGGCACAGTTGTATGCCGGCTGGAATCTGGGACGTGGCTACGCGCTGGCCCAGGTGGGGAGCGGACAGTTCACCCGCGCGCTGGATCGTCAGCTGCTGCTCGGTGCGGGTGCCTATGGCGTCTCCGCGCGGTACGGCGGCCGTTTCAGCAGTGCCAGCGTGGAGGGCGGGTACCGGCTGGGGCGTGCGGGCGCATCGATGACGCCCTACGTCGGTGCCAGCACCACGCGTGTGGAGACCGACGCCTTCAATGAACTCGGCGGCTTTGGTTTCGGCCTGCGGGGCGATGCCAACCGCGTGCAGCGCAGCCAGATGCTGGCCGGTATCCGCGGCGAGCGCGGCTGGGGGCGTTGGACGCTGCGTGGGCATGCCGAATGGCAGCAACGGCTTGATGGTGCGGATGCGGACTGGCAGGCCAGCTTCGTCGGCGTCGATGCCTGGGCGCCGTTGGCGGGCTGGAACGCGCCGCGCGGCAGTGCGCTGATCGGCGTGGCGCTGGAATCGTGGTGGGGCCGCAATGGGCGCCTGAGCCTGGGCTTCGACCAGCGCGTTGGTGGCGAAGGTGCGCGGCAGGCCGCCTTGCGCTACAGCACCGGCTTCTGAAGGACAGCTCGCGCCGGGTCATGCCCGGCGCGACATCGGCAGGTTCAACCGCCGCGCAGGTTGCCCAGGCGCGGGGTGCTGCGGCCCAGCGGCATCTTCAGCTTGCCGATCGACAGGATGCGGCTTTCGGCGATGCGGTCGGCGGCACGCTGCGGCGCGATGTTCTCGCGCTGCGACAGTTCGAAGATGCGGGTGAGGTTGTGGTAGATGCTGCGGATCAGGCGCATTGCGCGTTCGCGGTTGTAACCGTCGATCTCCAGCGACACGTTCATCACGCCACCGGCGTTGACTGCATAGTCCGGCGCATACAGGATGCCGCGCGCATGCAGCTCGTCGCCGATTTCCAGGCTCGACAGCTGGTTGTTGGCGGTGCCGCAGATGATCTTCGCCTTGATCCGCGGCAGCGTGTCGGCGCTGATCGCACCTTCCAGCGCGCACGGTGCGAACACGTCGGCGTTCACCTCGTGGATCTCATCCGGCTTGACTGCTTCGGCGCCGAAATCGCTGACCGCGCGATCAACCAGCGCGCTGTCCAGGTCGGTGACGTACAGCTTGGCACCGCGGTCGCGCAGCAGCTTCACCAGTTCCATGCCGATGTGGCCCAGGCCCTGCACGGCGATGCTGGTCTTGCCCACTTCCTCATGGCCGAACTTGAAGCGCATCGACGCCATCAGTGCCTGCAGCGCACCGTAGGCGGTGAACGGGGCGGGATCGCCGGAGCCACCATGGACCTGGTGCACGCCGGTCACGAACTGGCTTTCCAGGTAGATGTTCTCCATGTCGTTGACGTCGGTTCCGACGTCCTCGGCGGTGATGTAGCGCCCGCCCAGCGAATCGACATAGCGGCCGAAGGCACGGAACAGCACCTCGGTCTTGTCCACTTTGGGGTCGCCGATGATCACCGCCTTGCCGCCACCCACGTTGAGGCCGGCCAGTGCATTCTTGTAGGTCATCGTCCGGCTCAGCCGCAGCGCATCGGCCAGCGCCTCGTCGGTGCTGGCGTAGGGGCGCATGCGCACGCCGCCCAGGGCCGGGCCGAGGGTGGTGTTGTGGATGGCGATGATCGCCTTCAGGCCGGCGTCGTGGTTGTGGCAGAACACCACCTGTTCGTGGCCGGTGGTGGCGAGGGTTTCGAATAGCATGGCGTCTCCGATGGCGCGATCAGCGGCGAACTGCAGCGAACGGCCAGTGAACGGTAGGGTCCCAAAACAAAAAAAGCGACGTCGTCGGTGCAGGGGGACGGGTCGCGCGGCGCCATTCTAGTCCATTCCCCCGGCCGGTGCCGTCGACATCGGTGGCCTTCCGGTTAAAGAAGATGAAAGTTCGGCCGATGCTGCGACGACGGCGGGTGGCCGGATTCGCGTGAAGAGGCAGGGCGGTCAGTGACGGCAAGGGCACCACAACGACAGGGCGGGCGGCGATGACGCCGGCCTGGTGGCGATCACTGCGTGGCTGGCTGGCGCGCTCGACCGGGACGGCACCGTCCCGGTTGGCGGCGGCGTCGCGGCAGGCGGTGGCGGCGGCTGCGGCCAGCCTGCAGGGCGAGGCTCTGCCCTCGGCCGAGATCGCTGCACATCTGCAGCGTGGCCTGCATGCACTGGCCCTGTACCCGCGCCTGGCCGGTGAATCCACGGCGGTGCAGGCCGCGGGGTTGGGCGAGGCGGTGGCGCGCGCGCTGCAGGACCGGGACTGGGCGGCCCGTCAGCTGCCGCGCCGCCCGCAACTGCTGCCGCAGCTGATCCAGACGGTCAACGACGATGCTGCGTCGGCGCGGGTGATGGCGGCGATCATCGGCCAGGACCCGGTGCTGACCGGCAACCTGCTGCGCATCGCCAACAGCCCGGCCTACAAGGTGCACGAGCGCCCGGTGGAAAGCCTGCAGCGGGCGGTGACGCTGGTCGGTACCGAAGGCGTGCGACAGATCATCAGCGCAGTTCTGGTGCAGCCGGTGATGCAGGTGCAGTGCGAGGTGTTTCCGCAGTTCAGCACGATCATCTGGGAGCACGCACTGCTGGCCTCGCGCGCAGCCGCTGACCACGCGCGCACGGTCACTTTCGGCGATGCCTTCGCCGCCCAGTGGCTGGGCCTGGTACAGGGGCTGGGGGCCGCACTGGTGATGCGCCAGCTGCTGCAGGAAGCGCAGGCACGCGATGAAACGGTGGAACCGGCGCTGGCGCTGCAGCTGCTCCAACAGTGGTCGCTGCCGTTGGCGCAACGCGTGGCTGCGGCCTGGGAGCTGCCCGAGCCGGTGCACCAGGCGCTGGCGCCCGAGGCGGATGGCCCGCTGGCCGACAGCCTGCGCCTGGCCAGCGCGGCCGCAGCGGCCAGCCTGCTGTGCCGGCACGGACATGCCAGCCAGAGCCGCATGCTGGCCCTGCTTGAACAGTTGCCTTCGGCGCCGCCGCATGCCCTGCGCTGGATCTGGCGGCGCCTGCATGGGCGCAGCGTGGAAACACGGGATGACGCCGGACAGGAAGAGGCGGGTCCTGCGCCCTGAGCGCTACAGCTGCGATTCCACCGGCAGCCAGCTGATCACCCGCGCGGTCCAGCGCTTGCCCAGGCTGGCACCGGGTTCGGCCTCCACCCAGTGCGGCGGTGGCTGCCGCTCCAGCCAGCGCAGGTCATCATCGCGCCCCAGCGCCAGCCACCAGCTGTGCTCCGGGCCGGCCAGGCGCAGGTACTCGTCGCGCAGCTGTGCACCGAGCGCCGGGTCATCGAACAGCACGCCCATTTCGGTATTGAGGTAGGCCGAACGCGGGTCGAGGTTGAACGAACCGACGAAACCGCGGCGGTCATCGACCACGAATGCCTTGGTGTGCAGGCTGGCGCCGCTGCTGCCGAACAGGCTGGCATCCAGCTGGCCGTGTGCCTTCAGTTCGTACAGCTGCACGCCGGCCCTCAGCAGCGGCACCCGGTAGCCCATGTAGCCGCCGTGTACCGCTGCCACATCGTTGGCGGCCAGTGAGTTGGTCACCACGCCCACCTGCGCGCCGCGTGCGGCCAGCGCCGACAGCGCCTCGACCCCATCGTTGCCGGGCACGAAGTAGGGCGAGATCAACAGCGCACTGCGCCGCGTGCTGCGCAACTCGTCGCTGAGACGGCTGACCAGCCAGCCGCGGCGATCGTCATCGCGGTGCTTCATCGGCGGATCGGAAGCGATGCGCACGTTCGCGCTCCAGTGCAGCGGTTCCGGGCTGGGCCGCTGCAGCGCGCGCGACTCGGCCACGCGTTGCAGGTAGGGCTGTGCCTTGGCATGCATGGCATCCAGGTCCGACTGCCGTACCAGCTGCTGCAACTGTGCATCGGTATACGAGGCCAGTGCGGAAATCGGGATCGCCGTGCTGCTGTTCCAGTAGTCGTCGAAGATCTGGTTGGCCTGCTGCACGGCGGGGCCGGCCACCACCAGGTCCAGGTCCTGGAAGTTCACATCGTCGCGCGCGCTGAAGTATTCCTCGCCGATGTTGCGGCCACCGACGATCGCGATGCGGCCGTCGGCGATCCAGCTCTTGTTGTGCATGCGGTGGTTGACGCTGAAAGCGCGTTGCACCAGTTCCAGCGTGCGCGCGATGCCGCTGCGGTTGCGGAACGGGTTGTACAGGCGGATCTCGATGTTCGGATGCGCATCGAGTGCCATCATCAACGCGTCCTTGTCCTTGGCGTTCATGTCGTCAAGCAGGATGCGCACGCGCACGCCGCGCTCGGCGGCGTCGTACAGCGCCTTGGCCATCAGATGGCCGATCAGGTCGTCGTGCCAGATGTAGTACTGCAGGTCCAGGCTGCGGCCTGCGTGCGCGGTGATCATCGCGCGCGCGGCGAAGGCATCCATGCCATCACTGAGGAACGCCACGCCGGACTGCCCGGGGCGTGCGTCCTGCAGTGGCACGATCTGCTGGTCGATGCGGGTCTGCGCCGGCTGCAGTGGCAGCACATGCGAGGGTGCGCCCTGTGCCCGCGGGGTGAGGTGGTCGGCCAGCAGCAGCCCGGACAGGACCAGCAGCAACATCGCGGCGAGGATGATCGCAGCGACGCGCAGCAGGCGTCGCCACAGGGGCTTGGGCAGGCTCATGCCCCGATGGTAGATCCACGCCGTGCGTGGATGAAAGCCAATAGACCCGCTGCAGTAGATCCACGCCATGCGTGGATGGCAGGGACTTCGCGGTCAGAAGCGCTCGTCGCTGCCCAGATAACGCCACTGCCCCGCAGGCAGCGGTCCCAGTGCCACGCGGCCAATCCGCAGCCGACGCACGGCCGCGACCTGCAGGCCGGCAGCGGTGACCGCCACGCGCAGGCCCTTGGCCGTCAGGCCCTTGCCGGCGAAGCGCAGGCGCTGCTCGCTCTGCCAGCTGACCTTGGCGCCGCCCGATTCCTGCTGCAGCCGCGCCATCAGCCACGGGCCGCGCTCGGGACCGCCTTCGGCCACTTCGATCAGGTATTCCTGTTCGGTGCGGCCCAGATTGCGCTGCAGATGGGCCAGCGTGGCCGGGTCCTGGCTGACCACCACCAGGCCGTTGTCGCTGGCCGGAAGCGAGGCGGCCAGCTGCAGGCCGTGGAAGTGACGCTGAAGCGGACGGATGTCGCTGGCATCAAGTTCGCTGCGGCTGTCACTGCTGACCAGCGCACACAGGGTTTCAGCGGCAACGCCTGCCGGCTTGTGCAGCAGCATGCTGACCCGCTCGGCCTTTTCATCGCTGGCCTGCTCGGCCACGACGATCACCGCGCTGTCATCGACCGGGCGCTGCGGCTGCTCGACCACCTCGCCATTGACGCTGACCCAGCCGCCTTCGATGTAGCGCCGCGCTTCACCGCGCGGGATGCCGAGCAGGGCGGACAGGCGTTTGTCGAGACGGATCGGTTCCATGGCGGAAAGGTCAGGCAGGGGGCGCGCAGTGTAGCCGCTGCGGCCGGTCAGCGCTGGCCGCGGTTGGCCAGCTCGGTCAGGTACAGGCGGGTATCGAACTCAAGCTGCAGGTACTCCGGCTCCATGTGCTGGCACAGCTGGTAGAAGGCCTTGTTGTGATCGGCTTCCTTCAGGTGGGCCAGTTCATGCACCACGATCATGCGCAGGAACGCCGCTGGTGCTTGGCGGAACACGGTGGCGATGCGGATCTCGCGGCTGGCCTTGAGGCGACCGCCGTGCACGCGGGAGATGGCGGTATGGGTGCCCAGCGCATGCTTGATCACTTCCAGCGTGTTGTCGTAGCAGACCTTGTTGAGCGGCACCGACTTGCGCAGGTAGCGGTCCTTCAGCTCCTGCGTGTAGTCGTACAGCTGGCGGTCGCTGCGCACCTCGTGCGGATCGGGATAGCGCTGCTGCAGCCAGGGGCCGAGCTTGCCCTGCGCCAGTAGTTCACTGACCTGGGCGATCAGGGGTTCGGGATAGCCGGTGAGGTACTTCAGGACTACCATGCAGGGGCGGCGGGGCGTCGGTAGAATGGGGACATCCAAGATTACACGCGGTACGCATCGACCATGGCAAAGCCCAACGCGCTGCAGGAACAATTGCTCAAGGCCGGCCTGGCCAAGAAGTCGCAGGCCAGCGCTGCCGCGAGCGCGCAGGCCAAGGCCCGGCAGGGCAAGGCCGAATCGACCTCGGCCGATGTCCAGCGCGAGGCTGAACGGGCCCGCGCCGAGAAGGTCGAGCGCGACCGCGCACTGGCCGCCGAGCGCAATGCCCAGGCCAGGCAGGCTGAACAGAAGGCCCAGGCCCGGCAGATCATCACGGCCCATGCCGTGCCTCACAAGGGCGACGACGAGTACCGCTTCAGCGATGGCGCGGCGATCCGCACCCTGCTGATCGACCCCAAGCTGCGCAAGGCGCTGTCGGTGGGCGTGCTGGTCATCGTTGCCCACGGCGAGGGCTACGCCCTGCTGCCGCGCGCCGCTGCCGAAAAAGTGCGTGAACGCGCCCCGGAGGCGATCATCGTCGACCACGGCCAGCCGGGCTCGACCGCCGAGATCTCCACCGGCAATGCCGAGGACGACGCCTACTACGCGCAGTTCCAGGTGCCGGACGACCTGGTCTGGTAAGCAAAAAGGGGACGGAGGGGATTAAGCCGCAATCGGCCTGATCGGATCCGTCCTCTTTCTGCTCGGCCTGCTGAAGGCCCACCGGGCATGGCTCGGCTCGCCACAGGTCTGCGCCTTTGTGCGCAGGTGTATCGTCCCCATATCAGGCGACACACCTGCGGAGGATGGCCATGGCCACCGGTTGGGCGGGAGACGGCGCGGTCCAGGACCAGATCGACGCCACCGTCGACGACGCGATCGCCCGCGCGCGGCGCCAACTGCGCGAGGGCCCGGGTCTGGAACAATGTGAGGAATGCGACGCGCCGATCCCGTTGGCGCGGCGCCAGGCCGTGCCCGGGGTACGGCTGTGCGTGGCGTGCCAGCAGGCGCATGACGACGAAGCGCAGGCGCATGCCGGCTACAACCGGCGTGGCAGCAAGGACAGCCAGCTGAGGTAAGGGGTGTTTTATTGCAGGGCTGCGCCCTGCACCTGCAGAAGCAACGTCAACATCAAAGGCTGGCATTCCGTGGGTTGGCAGGGCGGTGTCGGAGTGCGGGGACGCCGTGAACCCGTCCATGAAGTGACCCCCGAGACTTGGACGGGGTCAGGCGGCCGATTGGGCCTGCTCCCGGTACTTTATCGGGCTCAGACCTTTCAGTTTCAGTTTGATGCGTTCTTCGTTGTAGTACTGGATGTATTCCACCAGCCCAGCCTCCAGACTCTCGAGGCTGTCAAAGCTGTTCAGGTAGAAGAATTCCGACTTCAGCGTTCCAAAGAAGCTCTCCATCGCCGCATTGTCCAGGCAGTTGCCGCGCCGGGACATGCTTTGCTTCAACGAGTGCTTTTCCAGCATATGCCGGTAGTTTTCATGCTGGTACTGCCAGCCCTGGTCGGAGTGGATCATCGGGCGCTCATCCGGGGAAAGCTTCTTGATGGCCTCCTCCAGCATTTGGCCCACCAGATCAAATACGGGCCGACGCTTGATCTGATAAGCCACGATTTCACCGTTGTAGAGGTCCATGATCGGCGACAGGTACAGCTTCATGCCCTGCACCTTGAACTCGGTCACGTCAGTCACCCATTTCTGGTTGGGGCGCTCGGCATGGAACTGGCGATTGAGGTCATTGCCAACCACAACATTGGCCGCCCCCTTGAAGGCCTGGTAGCGCTTCACACGCACCCGCGATTTCAGCCCCATCTCCCCCATCAGGCGCTGAACCCGCTTGTGATTGGTCCGATGGCCCTGATTGGCCAATTCCAGCGTCACCGTGCGATAGCCATAGCGCCCTTGGCTTTGATCGTAGATTGCACGGATGCGCTCGCACAGGGCTGCCTCATCCTGATCCGGATGGGCCAGGACATGGTTCTGGTAATAGAACGTACTGCGTGACAGCTCAGCTGCTTCGAGCAGAAGCGACAGCGTATGAACCTGCCTCAATCCTTGGACGGCTTGCGCTTTGCGTCCTGCGCCGCCTGCTCTTCCCGGATCAAGGCATCGAGTTTTTTTAGGTAGTCGGTCTCCGCACGCAGATAGGCGACTTCCTTGAGCAGCTCATCGCGGCTCATATCTTCAGGTGGCTTGGACGAACGGGTCTTTTTCATCGGCTTTCGGGGCGGCGGCGGAGGGGGTGCCAACGCTTGGGCACCGCCTTGAGCATACAGGCGCCGCCATCGCCCCACCGCGCCGGCATCGCCAATTTGAAAGTAGGTGGTGGCCTCCCGCCCGGACATGCCGTCCTGGCTCATTTTCTCCAGGACAGCCAGCTTGAACGGGAGGTCATAGGACCGGGCCTGGCGATGAAATCCCCGCCAGCCATGCAGCCGATAGGTCGCCACCCAGCGCCTGACCGTGGAGAACTCCAGGCCGTGGCGACGGGCAATGGCTTTGACCGATGTGGAGGTCTTGCAGGCCTCTTTGGCGACCTGCAGTTTGAAACGCGCGTCGTATTTGTTCATGTATCCCTCGGGGTTGGATCTGGTGTCCAACTCCCGGGGGTCACTTCACCATGGGGGCTTGGCCGCGGCATCCATGCCGCGGACACCCCGCACTCCGACACCGCCCCGCCTCTGACAGATTTCCGCGATCTGTTGGAACCCGCTGCTGATGCCGACCGTTGGTCGGCACGGGGTCGGATTCAATTTTGACTATCGATATCTGACAGATGTGCCGACCAACGGTCGGCACCCACCAACAGCGCGCGGAATCTGTCAGAGGTGGGGCGGTGTGGGTGGGCAGGACCGTTGGCGCCATGGATGGCGCCATCGAGCCCCCATGGACGGGTTTACGGCGTGTCCTGACCACCCACACCGCCCCGCCATCCCACGGAATGCCGCTCTTGATCTTGCTTCGGCTTCGGCCTCTGCAGGTGCAGGGCGCAGCCCTGCAAAGAAGAACCTCCCTCAGCCGTCGCCCTGGATGCCGCCGGGGGCCTGCGCCGGGTCGCGCCAGCGGCGCACCGTGCGCTGGAAGAACAGGTTGTTCGGCAGCTGCAGCACCGTGCCCTCGTGGCCGTCGCCGGTCTCCTGCAGCGTGGTGTAGATCAGGTTCACGTCGATCACCCGGCCCTTCAGGCCCGGCTTCTCGCCGTTTTCCAGCACCTCGATGTAGTCGTGCAGGCGGAACGGGCGGGTGGTGAAGATCAGCAGCGTGCAGAAGATGTTGGACAGCACGCTCCACGCCGCGAAGAAGGCGACGGCGCCTACGGCTGCGAAGCCGGTGAACGCGGTCCACAGCACCGACGGCTTCGCGCCGAGCAGGCTGAGGATGTACAGCAGGGCACTGAAATAGACCACGAAACTGGTGATCCGGCGCGCGCCCATCACCATTTCCGGCGGCAGCGTGTAGTGCTCGGCAAAGCGGCGGATCAGGCGACGGGCGAGCACGCGCAGGAGCCATGCGACCAGCAGCACCAGTACGATCTGCAGCGCGACGCCGGCGTAGTTCAACCACGGGTGGGTCCAGGCGGGCAGGTGATCCTTCAGCGACAACATCATGGGGCGAAAACAGGCGGCGGGAACGGCCCCTGATGTTACCCGGCGCGTGCGGGGGATTCGACCGCCGGGTTCCAGGCCACGCACACCAGTTCCTGGCGGTGCTGCTGCAGGCAGGCGCGGCCATTGTCGGGACGCAGCTGCAGTGACAGGCCCAGCGCCTGCAGCAGGACACAGGCGGTGATCACCAGCAGGGCGGCGCAGGATGGGCTGGACATGGCAGGACTCCTGTACGGCAATTTCGCGAAGGACCTTTCATGGATGCAGCAGCCACCCAAAAGGTTGCATGCCATCGATCATCGATCGGCTCTAAACCTTTTCCCGGGTCGCCGCATCCAAGCGATATGCTCGACACCACCATGCCCGCGCCGCCTGCCGCCAACGACGCCGTCGATGAACCCGCCCTGGTGCGGGCGGCGGCCGCCGGTGATACCGCTGCCTATGAACTGCTGTACCGGCGCCACGCGCCCCGTGTATTCGCTGTGCTGTGGCGGCTGTGTGGCGGCCAGCAGGCACGCGCCGAGGACGCGCTGCAGGAAGCGTTCCTGCAGGCGTGGAAGGCGCTGCCGGGCTTCCGTTTCGAGAGCAGCCTGTCGACCTGGCTGCACCGGCTGGGCGTCAACGCGGCACTGATGGAGCTGCGCGGACGTGCCGGCGGGCAGGATCACGACAGCCTCGACGAAGTGGACGGAGGGTTGCAGGAGCTGGCAGTGCACGATCGTTGCGCCGGCACCGAACGCGACCTCGAACGGGCACTGTCGACACTGCCGCCACGGGCACGTGCGGTACTGGTACTGCACGATATCGAAGGCTGGAAACACCAGGAAATCGCCGAACAGCTGCAGATGGCCGTCGGCAGTTCCAAGGCACAGTTGCATCGTGCGCGCGGCCTGTTGCGCGCACGGCTGGGAGACATGACATGAGTACACACGACCACGATTCCGACCACGATCTGCTGGCCCGGCTGCGCGCGCTGCCGACCGAACGCGGCGTACCCACCGATGGCTGGGCACGCCTGTCGGCGCAGCTGCCGCCGCGTGAACCGCAGGCGGCACCTGCGCCGGGCGACAACGTGGTGGCCCTGCCAGCGCGCTCGCGGCGTCGCTGGTGGCTGCCGGTCGGTGCGGCATTGGCGGCCAGCCTGGCGCTCTACGCGGTGGCACCGTGGCGGCATGCGCAGCCGGAGGTGCCGGTACCTTCAGCGCTGCAGCTGCAGGCGGCGGCGATGACCGAGCAGTACCAGCAGGCCGTCGCTTCGCTGCCCGATGGACGGGCGCCGGAATGGCAGCCGGCGCTGCACGAACTGGATGAAAGCGCAGCGCAGATCCGTGCCGCCTTGGCGCAGGACCCGCGTGCGCCGCACCTGCTTGGCCAGCTCAAGCGCACCTACGCGCTGCGGCTGGAACTGACCCGGCAGGCGGCCTATGCCGCCGAGTCCGGCTTGACGACCTGAGGAGACCCCCATGACCCGAACCCTGATTTCCTGCTGTGTCGCGCTGCTGCTGGCCCCTGCCGTGGCGCTGGCCGACACCCGCATCGACGAGCGCCACACCCTGGCCGCGGGCGGTCGCATCGAGCTGAGCAATGTGGCCGGCAAGGTGACCGTGCGTGGCTGGGACCGCAATGACGTGCAGCTCACCGGCACGCTCAGCGACGGCCTGCAGCTGCGTCAGGAGAAAAGTGCCAACCGTGTGCGCTGGGAGATCGAATACCCGCGCCGCAGCAGCAATGGTGGCGCGACGCTGGTACTGAACGTGCCGCGCTCGGTGGAGCTGCTGCTGAGCACGGTCAGCGCCAGCCAGGACATCAGTGGCATCGATGTGCGACGGCTGCAGGCCGACACGGTCAGCGGCAGCCTGAGCGCGGCTGGCCGCAGTGGCGACAGCAAGCTCAACACGGTCAGTGGCAGCGTCAGCGCACGCCTGCAGACGCCGAAGCTGGACGTGAACACGGTCAGTGGCCGGATCGAGGCCGGCGGCGGCGTGTCCGGTGATATCGGTGCGCAGACGGTGTCCGGCCGGGTCGAGGTGGACGCCGGGCGCGTGCAGCGGCTGGCGGTGGAGACCGTCTCGGGCAGCATCGATCTGGCAGCGGCCGGGTTGGCTCCCGGCGGCCGCATCAACGTCGAATCGGTCAGTGCCTCGGTCACGCTGAGCCTGCCGCGCACGGTGTCGGCACAGCTGTCGGTGAACAGCTTCAGCGGATCGATCAACAGCGATGCCGGGCAGGTGGAGCGCCCGCGCTATGGGCCGGGCAGCCACCTCGATACGCGTCTGGGCAGCGGTGACGGTGACATCCGCATCCAGTCGCATTCGGGCAGTGTGCGGGTACGCCTGGACCGCTGAACGCGATCCGGCAGGCCGCGGCGGCAGCGCCGCCGCGGTCGATACTGGGTCAGCTGGCTTTCTTCAGCGCCCAGGTGGTGCCGAGGACTTCGATCTTGCCACCGGCCTTGCGGAACGCTGCCAGGTCCGAAGCGATCGAATCGCTGCTGACCACAGTGCTGGCGGCCGCGCCCTTGCGTTCGCTGCGGATGCTGTTGCTGGCCTTCGCGGGGGTCTTTGCCTTGCGGGGCATGGTTGCTCCTGTCAGGTGGAAGGGGAGGAAAGCGCCCAGGCATCGGCCTGGCGCAGGTAGTCCTGCCGCTCGCGGCGGCAGTCATCGCCGCCCATCGAAAACTGGCGGCAGATCGCCGGGCGCTGCGAATAGATCGTGCAGCGCAGGTGATAGGGATCGATCGCCGCGCACCAGCCTTCCTCGTTGCGCGCCATCACGGCACGGCCGTGGGTGTCGCGTGACAGGAACTGGCCGGGCACGTGGTCGCCGGGCTGCAGCAGCACGGGCAGCCGGCAACAGACCGCGTCACAACGGCGGCAGTCGATGGGTGCAGGTGCTGCGTCAGGTTGTAAGGCCACAGGGGCCTGGCGGGTGCCCAAAGCGGGTCTCGATGGCGGCTCAGGTGCTGCGCGGACCATGAACGAGCCAGGAAGGCATGGCCGCTAGGCCCGCGGGGCGGGCCAGGCTGCACTGTGGACACACACCGGCGTGGCCGGCGGAAGGTGCAGCGTGGTTCTAGCCGACCAAGAGTAACTTAGACCGCGTAACGTTTTGTTAATCCTGGCTGGCTGCCGCCAGCGCAAGGCCCTGGACCACGCCCAGCGAGGGCTCGCCGTGGACCATGCGGGCCCCCGGGAAGGCCTCGGCCACGGCCTGGCGCAGGTAGCCGGCACGGGACATGCCACCGGTCAGGAACACCGCGTCCGGGTCGCCGCCGATGTCGCTGCGGACCTGGGCCAGCAGCTCGCGGATCTGCTCCAGGTAGCCATGGGCGGCGGCGGCCAGGCCGTCGGCGCTGCTGTCGGCATGCAGGTCGCGGGCGATGTAGTCCAGCGTGCTGCGGTGCTCGCTGGCGGCGCTGAGGGCAATCTTGGCGCGTTCGACATCGCGGTACAGGCGGGCGGTATTGCCGGTGTCCTGCAGGGCCTGCAGGCGCGCGCCCCACGGGTCGTCGACGTGATCGTATTTGTGCTGGCGGAAGTCGCGCTGGCGCGTCATGTCCTGCACGGTGGCGGCTTCCACGTAGTGGTGGGCGGGCACGCGGGTGATGCCGCGGCCGAACAGCGGCATGTAGCTGGACAGGCTCAGCGCCAGATCGATGTCGGTACCGCCACGGGCGATACCCCAGGCGCGGTGGATGCGCGGCGCAGCATCGCCACCAACCTCGGCGTGGGCGATATCGGTGGTACCGCCGCCGATGTCAACGATCACCGCCTGGTGCCGCTCGCGGCTTTCGGCGTGGTAATGCATGGCCGCCGCGGCCGGTTCCTCGAGGAAATCGATCTGGTCGAAACCGGCCTGGGTGGCGGCTTCGCGCAGGATGTCCAGTGCCTGATCGTTGCCGGCCGCGCCGATCGAGCTGCGGAACTGCACCGGGCGGCCGAGCAGGGCGGCACGCAGCGGCTGGCCAAGCTGGGCGCTGGCGGTCAGGCGGATGTGCTCGAGGATGTGCGCGGCGATGCCGGTGATGGTCTGCTTCGCGCGCGGGTGCAGGTTGTAGCCCAGCATCGACTTCGGGCTCTGCACCAGGTTGCCTTCGTGTTCCTCGAAATAGGCTTCCAGCGCGTCGTCGCCGTAGACCGCGTTCTGCAGCAGGTCGCTGGCGCTGCGCTCCTTGCCGGCGCGGGCTTCCATCCATTCCCGGCGCAGTGCGCGCAGGGCTTCGCGGCGCAGCGCCTGCGGCGTGCGTTCCTGGCCGGCGGCGCGGGCCGCGCGCGCGGCGCTGTCGATCATCTGCTGCAGCTCGTGTTCCTGGCCGGCGTCGAGCTGGAAGTCGTCCGGGTCGGGCACCACGCCAGGGAAGTACACGCTGGTGCGGAACTGCTCGGCGTCGCCGAAGCGGATCGGCAGCAGTTTCCCCTCATGCACGATGGCGGCGGCGGAGTTGCTGGTACCGAAGTCGATGCCGAGGCGCATGGGGAGTTCCGGGGGCGATCAGGGGCCGCGCACTCTGCTGCAGTTCGTCGCCGACTGCAAGTTCCTGCGGCCTTCTGTTCTGGGTGGGGGTTCCGGATCGGGTCATGCGAGCCGCCGGGCGCTGGCCGGAAAAGGGCAGGGAGGCAGGCGGTTACAATGGCGGCTGTTGATTCACTTTGAGGTACTTGCTGATGTCTTCTGCCCCCGCCTGCCCGCAGTGCACCCTGGAAAACACCTACGCCGATGGTGCGCTGTGGATCTGCGCCGACTGCGGTTTCGAATGGACCGCCGAGGAAAGCGCCGGTTCCACCCTGGTCGTGCGTGACAGCAACGGCAACACCCTGCAGGCCGGCGACACCGTCACCGTGATCAAGGACCTGAAGGTCAAGGGCTCCTCGATCCCGCTCAAGCAGGGCACCGTGATCCGCAACATCCGCCTGGTCGAGGATGACGCCGAGCACATCGAAGGCAACTCGGACAAGATCAAGGGCCTGGTCCTGAAGACCTGCTTCCTCAAGAAGGCCTGATCACCTTCAGCGCTTGGCCTGCTGCTGCGCGCGCCAGCGGGCCAGGCTGTCCAGCTTGGCCTGGTAGCGCGCCTGCTCCGGCGCGCCCCCCAGTTCCTGCGCACGCAGCAGTTCGCGATCGGCGCGCTTGAGCTGGCCAGCCAGGAAATAGACGCGTGCCAGCCCGAAGTGGAACTGATGCGCGGTGTCATACAGGCGCACGGCCTGCCGGTAATAGCGGATCGCCTGGTCCAGCTGGCCGGCACGTTCGGCCTTGGCGCCGAACATGTACTGCGCGAACGGGTCTTCGCGCTGCACCGACTTCAACCGGCGCTCAAGTGACTGCGCCTGCGCGGTCAAGCCCAGGCTGCGGAACAGCGCGGAGGCATTGGTCAGTGCGGCATCCTGGCGGCCTTCCAGCTGCAGCGATCGGTCCAGCGCCTGCCGCGCCGCCTCGTTGTTGCCTTCGCGGTGGTCGAGCACGCCGAGGTTGTTCCACACCGGAGCGAACCCGCTGTCCTGAGCCAGGGACGCGTCGAAGAATGCACGCGCGCCGACGAAATCACCGTCGGCGAGGCGCTCCGCACCCCGGTTGTTGTAGAAGTGCGCCAACGCCCGCGCACGGCTGACGGGAACCGGGCCGCGGCGGTCATAGAGCACATTGCGGTCCAGATCGACGGTACCGAAACGCCCACCGACGTCGACACCGGCGTTGACGTGGCCGACGCTGTAGACCACGCCCGCGTCCTGGTCCTGGTACCAGGACACCACCTGCCCGACTTCCTGCACGCGGGCCTGGATGCCAGCCTCCCGCGCAAGCGTCACGAACAGCAGGGTGAAGGCCAGGCAGTTGGCGCGGCGGTGCTGCCAGATATCGCTGACGGTGTAGGTCGCATTGGCGTCGTACTGCAGGTCCAGCCCGTGCTGGTCGAAGATCATCTCCACGAGCGCCTGCAGCCGCTGGTCGCGGGAGTAGCTGCGCTGGATCACCTGCTTCTGGAGCATCGCACGCAGGTCCGCGGGAATGGCGAACACTTCTTCCGGGGTCGGCACACGTGCGGCCGACACGGTGATGGTCGGGGTCGTCACCACATCGGCGGGCGGTGCCTGGTCTGCGCCGAAGGCGGGAGCACAGAAGGCCAGCAGCGAAAGAGTGAGGCAATGGGCGGCAGAACGGTACATGACGGTTCCCGGCAGCGGCGGGCGCTCCCGCCTGTGGCGAGTGTATGCCCATGGATGTCCGGCTGCAGCGACCGTTGGTCGGCGCCGCGTTCATCCACAACCGGTGTGGACCAGCGCTCGACAAAGCTGTGGACAACTGGCTCCGGGCCCCGCCTGGCAAGCGTTGTGAGTGCGTGGTGAAAAAACCGCCAGCTTGCCCGGCGCCGGCACAGGCGGGATGATCCGGTCATGGACTTCTCACCGCTGACGCTTGCCCCGGCGCAGTGGCAGGCGCTGCAGGACAGCTATGCAACGCCGCCACGGGCCTACCACCACTTCGGCCATGTGCGCGCGGTGCTGCAGCATTGCCAGGATGTCGCCGACGGCCCCGGCTGGAAGCAGCCGGCCGAGATCTATCTGGCCGTGCTCTATCACGATGCGATCTACCAGGCGGGGCGCAAGGACAACGAGGCGCGTTCGGCGCAGCTGGCTCTGCAGGCGATCACACAGGCGCCAGAGCTTGCCACTGTCGACGCCGCTCGCGTGGAGCAATTGATCCTGCTGACCGCCCGCCACGGCGCGCTTGGTCCGGAGGATGTGGATGCCGAGGCGGCGCTGTTCCTGGACTGCGACATGGCGATCCTGGCCGCGCCGGAACCGGTGTTCGCTGCCTATGACCGTGGCGTGGCCGAAGAATACAAAGGGGTGGTGCCGGGCTTCCTGTACCGTGCCGGCCGTCGCCGCTTCCTGCAGGGCCTGCTGCGCGCTCCGCGGATCTTCCTCAGCGAGTTCTTCCACCAGCGCCTGGACGCGGCCGCCCGTGACAACCTGCGACGTCAGCTGGGCGTTTGAGCCGGCCCGGTACACTGGCGACCTGTTTCCAATGATTGCCGTTTCCGACCGTGTCCGTCCCTGATCCCGATCCCCGCCCGCTGCCACCGGAAGAACCCGGCCCCAACGAATGCTGCGGCAGTGGTTGCCCGCTGTGTGTGCTGGACCTGTATTCCGATGAGCTGCAGCGCTACCGCAAGGCGCTGGCCGAGTGGAAGACGCGGCATCCAGAGGCCGCACCATGAGCCGTGCACGCCCGGCGGCGGTGCTGGCGCTGGTGGCACTGGTGCTGTTCGTGGCCACCGCGCTGTGGACCCAGGTCGCGCGCAGTGATCTGGACTGGGTGCGGGCGACCTTGAGCCTGTACCTGCACGGGCCGTGGGGGCTGGCATTGCGCGCTGCCTACTGCCTGCTGGCGCTGGCCATTGCGGCGCTTGGCATTGCGCTGTATCGCGGCAGCATCGGCCCGCGGCGCAGTGCGGCGGCACCATTGCTGTTCACGGTTTCCGCGCTGGGGCTGGCGACGGTCGCCATCGGCGACAGCTGGCTGCCTGAAGCAACACCGCTGCTGGCACCGTTCATCCATGGGCTGGCAGCCAACACGGCGTTCCTGTGTGCCAGCGTCGGCATGCTGCTGCAGGCCTGGTATCTGCGCCGCGAACCGGGTTGGCAGTCCGCTGCGGGCCTGCTCTGGGGCTGGGCATGGCTGGCCTTTGTGCTGCTGTGGCTGCATGTGCTGTGGCGTGGTGGTCCACCGCGTGGGCTGGGACAGAAAGTGGTGATCGCGGTGATCGTTGGCTGGCTGCTGTATCTGGCGATGGCGCTGCACCGTCGCAGCCGTCGGGCCGCAGCCCACTGAATCCCCAACGGCCTGCGCCGGTACGTGCCGTGCACGCGGCGGCGGCGTATCGTGTGCGCATTCCATCGGGGATGCGATATGAAGCGTGCAGGGCTGGGCAGGGCAATGGGTGTGGTACTGGCGCTGGCCGCGCTGCCGGCAACGGCGGCCGTGACCCCGCAGCAGTTCAGCCATGGGCGGTTCGAGCAGATTCCGGTGCACATGCCATCCGGCACGCCGCAACGGGTGGTGATCTGGTTCCACGAACCCACGGCCGGTGGTGACACCAGCCGCCTGCCGATCGAGGCCCTGCGTGCCGATGGCGCGCTGGTCGCGGCAGTGGACATTGCGCACCTGCGCGGTGTGCTCAAGCGCGAGGGGGACCCGACCTGTTCGTTCGGTTCCGGTGACGTCGAGAATTTCTCACGTTGGCTGCAGGCCTCGCTGCATCTGCCCGGCTACCACCTGCCGCTGGTCGGCGGTGATGGCGAAGGTGCCGAGATGGCCTATTCGCTGGCAGCGCAGGCCGATACCCAGGTGTTCGCCGGTGTACTGACCACCGGCTTCTGCCCGGACCACAACCACCAGCGCATGGTCTGCGGCGATGGTGTGAAGCACGACAGGCTGCAGCCGGCCGAACTGAATTTTCCGTGGTTGAGCGCGGCCGGTGACCGCGGCTGCAAGGTCGGCCAGGCCAGCGCGTTCGTGCAGCAGGTCGCGATGGCACGCGAGTTCAAGCGCACCGCGCGCGGTGATGCGTCACCGGGCCTGGTGGCTGCGGCACGGGTGATCGGCGCGCAGGCCGGCGTCAGCCTCGCACCGCCGCCTGCTGCACTGAAGGGCCTGCCCGTGGTGGAAATGCCGGCGACCGGCAGCGGCGATACGCTGGCGGTGTTCGTCTCCGGTGACGGTGGCTGGGCTGGCCTGGACAAGAACGTGGCGTCGTCACTCAACGAGCATGGCGTGGCGGTCGTCGGCATCGATTCGCTGCGCTACTTCTGGAGCGAGCGCACACCGAAGGGCTTTGCGGGCGACCTGCAGAAGATCATCGACCACTACCGCCAGCAATGGCACCGCGACAAGGTGATGTTGATCGGTTTCTCGCAGGGCGCCGACGTGCTGCCGGCCACCATCAACCAGCTCGACGTCGGCACCCGTGAGGCGCTGGAGCGCATCGTGCTGCTGTCGGTGGGCAGGAAGGCCGACTTCGAATTCCATGTCAGCAACTGGCTGGGCGGTGGCGGCGACGGCCTGCCGATCGCACCGGAAGTGGCCAGGCTGCCGGCGGAAAAAACGCTGTGCGTGTACGGCGACAAGGATGAGGACGCGCTGTGCCCGGATCTGCCGGCCAATGACGGCGTGAGGAAGGTGAAGCTGCCGGGCGATCACCATTTCGGTGGCGATTACGACCGCCTCGCCGAAGTGATCCTGAAGGGCGGGGTGTAGCGTTTGGTAGACGCCGATCTTGGTCGGCGCTGGGGCTGAAGGTGCCGCGGGATG
Organism: Stenotrophomonas sp. 86156_Sma; assembly: GCF_056481625.1. NCBI lineage: Bacteria > Pseudomonadati > Pseudomonadota > Gammaproteobacteria > Lysobacterales > Lysobacteraceae > Stenotrophomonas > Stenotrophomonas sp. 86156_Sma. The sequence goes on along the minus strand of NZ_CM151157.1, from coordinate 3,645,848 downwards.
AGCGTGTCGACCAAGGTCGACACCTACCAGGCGCATGTAGCGTCGAGCCACGCCCGACGGCTGTTGGTAGACGCCGACCTTGGTCGGCGCCGGGGCTGAAGGTGCCGTGGAATGAGCGTGTCCACCAAGGTCGACACCTACCAGGCGCATGTAGCGTCGAGCCACGCCCGACGGCTGTTGGTAGACGCCGACCTTGGCCGGCGCTGGGGCTGAAGGCACCGCGGGATGAGCGTGTCCACCAAGGTCGACACCTACCAGGCGCATGTAGCGTCGAGCCACGCCCGACGGCTGTTGGTAGACGCCGACCTTGGCCGGCGCTGGGGCTGAAGGCACCGCGGGATGAGCGTGTCGACCAAGGTCGACACCTACCCGGCGCATGTAGCGTCGAGCCACGCCCGACGGCTGTCGGTAGACGCCGACCTTGGTCGGCGCTGGGGCTGAAGGTGCCGTGGAATGAGCGTGTCGACCAAGGTCGACACCTACCAGGCGCATGTAGCGTCGAGCCATGCTCGACGGCTGTTGGTAGACGCCGACCTTGGTCGGCGCCGGGGCTGAAGGCACCGCGGGATGAGCGTGTCGACCAAGGTCGACACCTACCAGACGCATGTAGCGTCGAGCCACGCTCGACGGCTGTTGGTAGACGCCGACCTTGGTCGGCGCCGGGGCTGAAGGTGCCGTGGAATGAGCGTGTCGACCAAGGTCGACACCTACCCGGCGCATGTAGCGTCGAGCCACGCCCGACGGCTGTTGGTAGACGCCGACCTTGGTCGGCGCCGGGGCTGAAGGTGCCGTGGAATGAGCGTGTTCACCAGGGTCGACACCTACCGGGTGGCAGGTAGCGCCGGGTCATGCCCGGCGGATCGCGGCTTCAATTCCGCCGCGGATCCAGCGAGATCAGGCGCGTGGCATCCAGCAGCGCGGCCGGCAGATGCATGCCGCCGGGCGCGGCGAGATAGCGCGGCCGCCACTGCGGATCGAACTTCGATTTGAAGCGGCGCAGGCCACTGAACCCGTAGAAGCGTTCGCCGTGCCGCGCCAGCAGACCGGCCAGTCGGTTCCAGCGACCGGCCAGCCGATGCTGTGCCAGCCCGGACAACGGTGCCATGCCCAGCGAGAAACGCGCATAGCCCTGCGCGCGGCCCCACAGGAACAGTTCGATGAAGAGGAAGTCCATCGTGCCCTTCGGTGCTTCGTTGACGTGGCGCATCAGGTCGACCGACAGCTCGGCGCCGGCCGGTGCCTGCCACAGGTTGGCGAACGCCACGATCTGGCCCTCGGCTTCGACCAGCGCGACCGGGAAGCGCACCAGGTAGTCCGGGTCGTAGCTGCCCAGCGAGAAGCCCTTCTCATCGCCGGCCTTGTCTTCCAGCCATGCGTTGGAAATTGCGTGCAGGCGCGGCAGCAGGCTGGGAATTTCCTCCACCGGTGCCACGCGGAAAGACAGGCCACCGCGCTTGCCCCGGTTCCAGGCCTGGCGCAGATCGGCGCGTTCGCGGCCTTCCAGGCCGAAGTCATGCAGCGGCACCATCGCTTCCTCGCCCAGCTTGACCAGGCCCAGGCCCAGGTCGAGGTAGGTCTGCCAGTAGGTCTCGCCCACTTGGTAGAACACCGGGCGCAGGCCCAGCCGGTCGGCTTCCTCGCGGAAGCGCCAGATCAACGCGCGCGCCACGTCAGGCGGGCCGACCGGATCGCCCATCGCGATCAGCGAACCGCCGTAGCGCTGCATCATCACGAAGCCCTGTTTCGCGTCATCGCGCAGCACCGCCTTGTCGGCGGTCAGTACCAGGCAGGCCTGGGTATCGGTGGCACCGGCCAGTACCGGCGCCAGCGACTGCAGCGTGGCTTCGTCGGCGGGTTGCAGCGGGCTGCGCGTGCTGTGCAGCAACCGCGCCAGGCCGAACATCACCAGCGCGATGGCCACCACCAGCAACGCACGCAGCGCGCGCGGCGCGTTGCCGGACACCGCGAACTGCCACCACAGCTCGTTCTGGTACTCGACGTGGCTGTAAGTGAAGAACAGCAGCCAGGTGACCGCGACCAGCACCAGGCCGAGGTTGCGCAGCCACGGCCACGACCAGGCTTCATCCAGCAGTGCGCCCTGGCGGTAGAACTCGCGGCGCGCGGCCCACAGCGCCATCGCCGCCAGCACTGCGGAAACTGCGATCAGCCATTGGCCACCACGCAGCCACAACGGCAACGGGGTGACCACGCACACCACCATCGCCAGCATCCACGCCGCATGGCTGCGCCGGGCCAGGCCCTGGCCGATCAGCAGCAGCGCGACCCCGCTGAGGCTGCCGATCAGGTGCGAGGTTTCCAGGATCGGCAGCGAGGCGTTGACCAGGTGACGGCGCGGCGTCGGCAGCGTGCCGTCGATGACCAGCGCGGCGCCGATGCTGAACACCGCCAGCGCGATGATCTGCGGCAGCCACGGGCGCAGCGCGTTCCAGCCGGCACGCGTTGCTCCGGCGCTGGCCTGCAGCGGCTGCCGCAGGGCAGGCGCAAGGGCGAGCAGGGTGGCCAGCACCAGCGGCAGCACGTAGTAGGTGACGCGATAGATCAGCGCCGCCGCCAGCACCGCTGCCGGTGCCACCTGCGGCAACAGCTTCAGCAGGCTCCACTCGAACACACCCAGGCCCGCGGGCACGGTGGAGACCAGGCCGGCCAGCACTGCCACCAGGTAGAGCCCGACGAAGCCTGGCAGACCGGTGGGCGTGGAGTCCGGCAGCAGCACGTAGAACGCGGCACTGGCCAGCACCAGTTCGATCACGCTGAGCACGGTGACACCGATCATGGTGCGGCGGTCGGGCAGCCACAAGGCATGACCGAATACGCTGAACTGCCGTCCATCGCGGCCGACCAGCAGCACCGTGGCGAGGTAGGCGAGCAACGCGACGATGCCGACGATACGTACCGCATTGGGATCCAGCGGCAGCGCCAAGGCTGCGGCAGCCGGTTCCATGCACAGCGCCACACTGATCAGCAGCCATGCACCGAACACGAAGCCGAGCGTGCTCATCAGCACCACCTGGCCGATCTGCGCCAGGTCCAGGCCGGCGCTGCGGTAGCCACGCAGGCGCACCGCGCCGCCGGTCAACGCGGCAAAACCCACGGTCTGGCCCAGCGTGTGCGCAAGGAACGCAGTGATGCCGATGCGCGCGGGGTGCACGCGGATGCCGCTGCGACGCAGGCCGATGGCATCGAAACCGATCAGGCAGGCGTAACTGGCCAGGCCGAGTACCACGGTGAGCGCGATCTGCGTGCCGCTGAGCTGCCGGAACGCCTGGCGGATGGCGCGATAGCCGTGCTCGTCGAACTCGTTGGCCAGGCCGTGCAGGGCCAGGGCGAGGATCAGCAGGGGGATGACGATGGTGGCAACCCGCTTCCAGGTTGGCGTGGAAGAGGCGGTGGTGGAGTCGACGGGGGCGGTCATCGGCGCAAGGGTGCGGCAGGAGGGGCGAGGGCGGTGTCAACGCGGGCGTGGCGCATCGTGCGCCTGTCATCGTCATTTGACCAGTGGGACCGTCGGAGTCCGGTAGTGACGTGTCGCGGAGGATGCCCGTGCACCCACCGTCGACCGGTTTGGAGGACAATGCAGGCCTGATCAACCGCAGGAGCCACGCCCATGATGGAGCGTTACGACGTCGGACCGCGCATGTCCGAAATGACCGTATACAACAAGGTCGCCTATCTCTCCGGCCAGATTCCGGAAGACACCAGCCAGGACATCACCGGCCAGACCCGGCAGGTGCTGGCAGAAATCGACAAGCTGCTGGCGTTGGTCGCCAGTGACCGCCAGCACGTGCTGCGCGCCGAGGTGTTCCTGGCCGACATGGCCGACTTCGACGGCATGAACAAGGCGTGGGATGAGTGGGTGGTCGAGGGTGCGACCCCGGCGCGTGCCACGGTCGAGGCCAAGCTGGCCCACGCTGACTGGAAGGTCGAGATCGTAGTGACGGCGGCGGTACCGTAACGGCAGGCAAGGTCAGGTCCCACCAGCGGAGGGTAGAGTCGACGGTTAGTCGACTATCGCGCGCAGCGCGGGGTTTTGCGCCGCCGGAACGAAGAGCAGTCGCAACCGTCGACTCTACCCCGCCGCTCGACTGCCGGTTGGTCTGGTGGCTACGTTGGCACCAGCTCGATGCAGTCCACCGGGCACGGTGGAATGCACAGCTCGCAACCGGTGCACAGATCGGCAATGACCGTGTGCATGTACTTGGCGCCACCGACGATGGCATCCACCGGGCAGGCCTGGATGCACTTGGTGCAGCCGATGCAGTCGGCTTCCACGATCAATGCCACCTGCGGCGCCTTGTGCTCGCCGCGCGAACGATCAAACGGAATGGCGGGTACGTCCAGTACCTGCGCCAGTGCGCGCGCGCCAGCGTCGCCGCCCGGCGGGCAGCGGTCCACGCCTGCCTCGCCGCGCGCCATGGCCTGCGCGTACGGGCGGCAGCCGTCGTAGCCGCATTGCCCGCATTGGGTCTGCGGCAGCAGGCGGTCGAGGCGTTCGGTCAGGGGAGGAATCAGGCTCATGCGTGGCGAAGGCTGCGCGTTGGGGGTTACTTCAGGGGTTTGCCACGGAACCAGCGCTCGTGGGCCAGCGCCAGCATCGGCTTGTCCTCGGAACTGTCACCGTAGGCATGGATGCGCACGTAGCGCGACAGATCGAACTGGCGACGGATGTGCTCGACCTTGCGCGGGCCGCAGTCGCCTCCGGCATAACGACCGGTCAGGCGGCCGTCCTGGCTCTCCAGCCGGTTGCAGATCAGCTGCAGGCCCAGCTGCTCGCACCACGGCCGCAGGTACAGGTCCAGCGAGCCGGACACGATCACCACGGTATGCTGCTGTTCCTTGTGCCAGCGGATCTGCTCGAGCATTTCCGGGCGCACAACCTCGGGCAGGAACTCACGCGAGAAGCCTGCCGCCAGCGTGGTGATGTCATCGCTGTGGCGGTCGCTGAAGGTCAGGCGGGTGACGCGTGCGCGGATGCGTTCGGCCGAGATCAGCTTCAGCTTGTATGCGGCCAGCCACGGGCCGACCTTCCACCACGCCTGCGCCAGCTGTTCGGCGGTGGCCACGCGGCGCAGGAAACGGCCATAGGTATCGCAGGTGGTCACGGTGTGGTCGAAGTCGAACAGCGCCAGTTCCATTCCGTTGCTTCCCATCGCGTTGCCTCCGCTGGCCGGTGCTGCCGGCGGGCGCGGCGGTGGCCACGCCCGCTGCGGGCATCAGCGGACCGGCATGCCCGGCTGCGCGCCGCTGTCGGCGTCAAGCAGCGCCAGCGCGCCGCCGTCGAAACCGGCCGACAGGATCATGCCCTCGCTCAGGCCGAAGCGCATCTTGCGCGGGGCCAGGTTGGCGATGAACACCACGCTGCGGCCGACCAGGGTTTCCGGCTCGCCGTAGCTGCCACGGATGCCGGAGAAGATCTGGCGCTTGCCCAGTTCGCCTGCGTCCAGTTCGAAGCGCAGCAGCTTGTCCGAGCCTTCCACGAACTCGCACACCAGCACCTTGCCGATGCGCAGGTCGAGCTTGGCGAAATCGTCGATGCCGATGTAGGCCGGAGCGTCGCCGCCCTTGGTTTCGTCCTTGGCCGGTGCCGGTGCGGCCGGCTTGACCGCTTCGGTCTTGGCGGCGGGAGCGGCGGCAGCGGCGGCCGGCTGCAGGGTGTCCTTGGAGGCGTCGATCATGGCGTCAATCTTCTTCGGGTCGATACGGGTGAACAGCGGGGTGTACTCGGTGATGCGGTGGCCCAGCAGCGGCTGTGCCAGCTCGGTCCAGTCGTTCACCGGCGCAGCCAGGAAGGCTTCGGCCTGCGCGGCGGTGGCCGGCAGCACCGGCTTCAGGGCGGTGACCAGCACGCGGAACAGGTTCAGGCCCTGGCTGCACACGGCCTGCAGCTGTGCGTCGGCACCTTCCTGCTTGGCGATGACCCACGGCTTGACGTCGTCGATGTAGCGGTTGGCTTCGTCAGCCAGGGTCATGGTCAGGCGGATCGCCGCGGCCGGGTCATTGCGCTCGTAGGCTTCACGGATCGGCGCCAGGCCGTCGACGAAGCGCTGGTACTGCGCCGCATCGGGCAGCTGCGCGGCCAGCTGGCCGTCGAAGCGCTTGCTGATGAAGCCGGCGCAGCGGCTGGCCAGGTTGACGAACTTGCCGACCAGGTCGGCGTTGACGCGGGCGATGAAGTCACCCAGGTTCAGGTCGAGATCGTCGACGCCACCGCCGGACTTGGCGGCGTAGTAGTAGCGCAGCGCTTCCGGCTCCAGGCTGGCATCGAGGAAGGTACGCGCCATCACGAAGGTGCCGCGCGACTTGCTCATCTTGGCACCGTCCACGGTCAGGTAGCCGTTGACGTGCAGGCGGGTCGGCGCGCGGTGGCCGGTACCGTGCAGCACCGCCGGCCAGAACAGGCCGTGGAAGTTGACGATGTCCTTGCCGATGAAGTGGTGCAGCTCGGTGCTGGTGCCGGCGCGCAGATGCGCTTCGAAGTCTTCGCCGAGCTTGTCGCACAGGGTCTGGAAGCTGGACAGGTAGCCGATCGGAGCATCCAGCCAGACGTAGAAGTACTTGCCCGGCTGGCCGGGAATCTGGAAACCGAAGTACGGTGCGTCGCGCGAGATGTCCCACGCGCGCAGGCCACCTTCGGCATTGAGCCACTCACCCAGCTTGGCCTTCACGCCCGGCAGGGCGACATCGCCGGCCAGCCATTCGCGCAGGAATGCATCGAAGTGGCCCACCTCGAAGAAGAAGTGCTCCGAATCGCGCATTTCCGGCGTGGCACCGGAGATGACCGAACGCGGCTCCTTCAGGTCGGTCGGCGCATAGGTGGCGCCGCAGACTTCGCAGTTGTCGCCGTACTGGTCGGGGCTGCCGCAGTTCGGGCAGATGCCCTTGACGTAGCGGTCGGGCAGGAACATGCCCTTGGCCGGGTCGTAGAACTGCGCCACCGAGCGGCGGCTGATGTGGCCGGCCGCTTCCAGCTTCAGGTAGAACTGCTCGGTCAGCGCCTTGTTGGCCGCCGAATTGGTCGAGTCGTAGTGGTCGAAGGCCACGCCGAAGGCGGCGAAGTCACGTTCGTGACTGGCCTGGATGTTGGCGATGAAGGTTTCCGGGGTGACCCCGGCCTTCTCCGCGGCCAGCATGATCGGCGTGCCGTGGGTGTCGTCGGCGCAGACGAACCAGGCCTTGCCGCCACTCATTCGCCGCGCACGCACCCAGATGTCGGCCTGGATGTAGCCGACCAGGTGGCCCAGATGCAGCGGGCCGTTGGCGTAGGGCAGGGCGGTGGTGACGAGCGCGGTACGGGTCATGGTCGCGGGGTGAAGCCGAGGGGAACCGCAGAGTATCGCATGCCCGCAACGACGTGACCCGGCCGAAGCCGGGTCACGGGGATGAAGCGGGGCCTGGGGGCTTATTCGCGCTGCCAGGTCTGCGCGCGGCAGATGAAGGCAATGCAGCCGGACACGTCCAGCTTGGTGCCGCCGGGCTGCAGTTCCATCTTCGACTTGTAGGTCTTGCCGTTGGCCGGGTCGAGGATGGTGCCGCCGGACCACTTGTTGGCGCCGTCGGCCTTCAGGTTCCAGAGAATGGTCATGCCCTTCACCGGCTTGTTCTTGTTGGCGCCTTCACAGCCGTCGCAGACCGGGTTCGGGCCCTTGTCCGAGTGCAGGATGTCGACCACCTTGCCGGTCAGCGTGCCATTGGCGGCCTCGGTGATCTCGACGATCGACTTCACCTTGCCGGTCTTGTCGTCGATGGTCTTCCAGCGGCCGGCGGCGCCGTCGGCGGCCTGTGCCGACAGGGCGGCCAGGCACAGCGGCAGTGCCAGCAGCAGGGTCTTGAAGGTGTTGCGCATGGTCCCCTCCCAGGGTTCATTCCGGCACGCTGCCGGCATGGGTCGACTGTATACCCATTCGGCGGGGTATGGGGAAGGGGGGCTTTGCAGGGCTGCGCCCTGCACCTGCGGGGGCAACAGCAACTGCAACAGCAACAGCGGGCTATCTGTGGGATGGCGGGGTGGGTCCGGTTGCGGGGGACGCCGTAAACCCGTCCTGAAGTGACCCCCGAGACTTGGACGGGGTCAGGCGGCCGATTGGGCCTGCTCCCGGTACTTTACCGGGCTCAGACCTTTCAGTTTCAGTTTGATGCGTTCTTCGTTGTAGTACTGGATGTATTCCACCAGCCCAGCCTCCAGACTCTCGAGGCTGTCAAAGCTGTTCAGGTAGAAGAATTCCGACTTCAGCGTTCCAAAGAAGCTCTCCATCGCCGCATTGTCCAGGCAGTTGCCGCGCCGGGACATGCTTTGCTTCAACGAGTGCTTTTCCAGCATGTGCCGGTAGTTTTCATGCTGGTACTGCCAGCCCTGGTCGGAGTGGATCATGGGGCGCTCATCCGGGGCAAGCTTCTTGATGGCCTCCTCCAGCATTTGACCCACCAGATCAAATACGGGCCGACGCTTGATCTGATAAGCCACGATTTCGCCGTTGTAGAGGTCCATGATCGGCGACAGGTACAGCTTCATGCCCTGCACCTTGAACTCGGTCACGTCAGTCACCCACTTCTGGTTGGGCCGCTCGGCATGGAACTGGCGATTGAGGTCATTGCCAACCACAATATTGGCCGCCCCCTTGAAGGCCTGGTAGCGCTTTACGCGCACCCGCGATTTCAGCCCCATCTCCCCCATCAGGCGCTGAACCCGCTTGTGATTGGTCCGATGACCCTGATTGGCTAATTCCAGCGTCACCGTGCGATAGCCATAGCGCCCTTGGCTTTGATCGTAGATTGCACGGATGCGCTCGCACAGGGCTGCCTCATCCTGATCCGGATGGGCCAGGACATGGTTCTGGTAATAGAACGTACTGCGTGACAGCTCAGCTGCTTCAAGCAGAAGCGACAGCGTATGAACCTGCCTCAATCCTTGGACGGCTTGCGCTTTGCGTCCTGCGCCGCCTGCTCTTCCCGGATCAAGGCATCGAGTTTTTTTAGGTAGTCGGTCTCCGCACGCAGATAGGCGACTTCCTTGAGCAGCTCATCGCGGCTCATATCCTCAGGTGGCTTGGACGAACGGGTCTTTTTCATCGGCTTTCGGGGCGGCGGCGGAGGGGGTGCCAACGCTTGGGCACCGCCTTGAGCATACAGGCGCCGCCATCGCCCCACCGCGCCGGCATCGCCAATTTGAAAGTAGGTGGTGGCCTCCCGCCCGGACATGCCGTCCTGGCTCATTTTCTCCAGGACAGCCAGCTTGAACGGGAGGTCATAGGACCGGGCCTGGCGATGAAATCCCCGCCTACCATGCAGCCGATAGGTCGCCACCCAGCGCCTGACCGTGGAGAACTCCAGGCCGTGGCGACGGGCAATGGCTTTGACCGATGTGGAGGTCTTGCAGGCCTCTTTGGCGACCTGCAGTTTGAAACGCGCGCCGTATTTGTTCATGTATCCCTCGGGGTTGGATCTGGTGTCCAACTCCCGGGGGTCACTTCATCCCTGGGGGCTTGGCCGCGGCATCCATGCCGCGGACACCCCCGCAACCGGACCCACCCCGCCTTCGACAGGTTCCGGCGATCTGTCGGTATCGGGCTGTGGGTGGGTGTCGACCTTGGTCGACACGGTAGATCCACGCCATGCGTGGATGGGACTTTCCGTGGGAACGGGGGATCAACCGACTTCGTACAGCTCCAGCGGCAGGTCGTCGGGGTCGGCGAAGAAGGTGAAGCGGCGGCCGGTGTATTCGTCCACGCGGATCGGTTCGCATACCACGCCATGCGCGGCCAGGCGCTGGATGAAGGGTTCCAGCCGGGCGACGCGGAACGCGAGGTGGCGCAGGCCCTGGGCTTCCGGGCGGCTGGGCCGGGGTGGCGGCGAGGGGAAGGAGAACAGTTCCAGCTGGCCACCGTCGGGCAGGGCCAGGTCCAGCTTCCAGGAATCGCGCGCGGCACGGTGGTTCTCGGCCAGCACGCGCAGGCCGAGGATGCGCACGTAGAAGTCCTTCGAGCGTGCGTAGTCGCTGCAGATCAGTGCGGCGTGGTGGATGCCCAGCAGGGCGTCGGCATCGCGGGTCATTGCAGCGTGTCCAGCCAGCGCTGGGCGATCTTCAGCGCCAGCGGATAGGGTTCGGGGTCGTTGCGGTTGGTCAGCACGATCACGGTCAGGTGCTTCTCCGGGTGGCGCACGATCACGTTGCGGAAGCCGATGCTCTCGCCGCTGTGCCATTGCACCGGGCCATTCAGGCGCCAGCCGAAGCCGTAGTGCGGCACGTCCGGTTCGGGTGTTGCGGTGGCCGGGCTGAACATCGCGCGGCGCGAGGCTTTCGACAGCAGGCGGTCGTCATACAGCGCCGCATCCCAGCGGGCCAGGTCGTCCAGCGAGGAATAGATGCCGCCATCGCCGAGCACGGCGCTGGTGGTGCTCTGGTCGGTGCGTTGCCAACGGCCATCGATCCAGCTGTAGCCATAGGCGCGTGCAGCGACCGTGTCCTCGCCGTCCTGGTGGGCCACGGTATGCGCCATGCCCAGCGGGCGGAAGATGCGCTGCTGCAGAAAGCTCGCGAAATCCTGGCCGGAGGCGCGGCCGACGATCATTGCCAGCAGTGCATAGCCGCTGTTGCTGTAGCGATACTGCGTGCCGGGTGCGAAATTCAGGCGGTCCTCGTGCGACAGCAGGGTCAGCACGTCGGCGTCATGCACCTGCCGAGGGTCAGCCGGGTCCATCAGGTCTTCGTAGTCGAGCAGACCACCGGTGTGCGAGAGCAGTTGGCGGATCGTGATGGCCGCTGCAGCCGGCGGCAACTCGGGCAGCCACTGCCGGGCCGGCTGGTCGAGCCCAAGCCGGCCATCCTCCACCAGCAGCAGTACCGCCGCAGCGGTGAACTGCTTGCTGACCGAGGCCAGCCGGAAGTTGCTGGCTGCGGTGATCGTGGTGCCGTCCTCCAGCACCGCCAGGCCGTAGCCGCGGCGGAATACCGGTTGCCCGTCGTGCAGTACCAGCACGGCGGCGCCGGGTACCTGGCCATCGTAGGCCTGCATCAGGCCGTCGATGCCCGCATCCGGTGGGGTCAGCACCGGTGCGGCGGAGGTGGCCAGCGGCAGCAGGCCCAGCACGGCGGCGAACAGGGCGACGGCAGGGCGCATGGCGGCTCCGGAGGGGTCAGGGTGAAGGCGCGGGTGTGGCGCTGGCCGGCTGCGCCATCCAGCGCTCCATCTTGCGGTCCAGCACGTCCAGCGGCATCGAGCCATCCTTCAGCAGTTCGGCGTGGAAGCGGCGCAGGTCGAAGGCGGCACCCTGGCGTGCCTTGGCCTTGTCGCGCAGGGCGACAATGGTGGTCAGGCCGGCCACGTTGGACAGCGCCTGGCCGGGCTGGGCCATGATCCGCTCGACTTCGGCGTTGGCGTCATCGCTGCTCATGTCCACGGTCTTCTGCAGGTAGGCCACGGCCTGCTGCTTGCTCCAGCCCTGGGCGTTCACGCCGGTGTCGGCCACCACACGGGCAGCGCGCAGCAGGCGCGAATACAGGTAGCCGATGCGGTCGTAGGGATCGGTGTAGATGCCCAGGTTCTCACCCAGTGTTTCGGCATACAGGCCCCAGCCTTCGACGAAGGCGAGATCGCCCCCCAGGCGGCGGAAGCGCGGCAGCTTGGCCAGCTCCTGCTGCAGGCCCAGTTGCACGTGGTGGCCGGGGATCGCTTCATGCAGGTACTGCACCGGCACGTTCCAGCGCTTGCGGCTGGGCAGGTCGCGGGTGTTCACGTACAGCACGCCCGGTTGCCCGGCCGCAGACGGCTGGTAGGCCGCTGCTGCGGCGGTCAGTGCACGCTCCGGTTCCACCGCGCGCACGTCCAGCGTGGACTTGGGCAGGGTATCGAGCACCTGCGGCAGGCGTGCGTTGACCTGCTGCTGCACCTGGCGATAGCGGTTGATCAACGCATTGGCGTCGCTGTACTGGAACTGGCGGTCGTTACGCATGCTGCGCAGCAGCTTGGCCGGCGTGCCGCGCAGCTTGGCGTCCTTCATCACCGTGGTGATCTGCGCCTGCAGTTCCTGCACGCGCTGTTCGCCCAGCGCGTGCAGCTGCGCGGCGGTCTGGTCGCTGGCCGTGGTCTGCACGATCAGGTTGGCGTACCAGGCCTGGCCATCGGGCAATGCGCCCAGGCCGCTGCTGGCGCGGGTGGCCGGCAGGTACTCGGTGGCGATGAAGCCGCGCAGGGCACGGTAGGCCGGCATGATGCGCAGTTCGATCATGCGCTTGTATTCGGCGCTGATGCGGGCCTTGTCCTCGGCCGCGATGGTGTTGGGCATGGTGCGGATCGGCGACCAGAAGATGCTCTCTTCGGCGGTCGGCTTGATCACTGCATCCAGCTGCGGCAGCACTTTTTCCATCAGGTCGCGTGGCTGCACCACGCCGGCCTTCATGCCCTGGCGCATGTTGTCGATGGCCTGGTCGAACAGCTCGGGAATGCCCAGCGAACGGCGCGACCAGGTGTCGTAGTCCTGCACGGTGTTGAACGGCTGCGCGCCGGCACCTGCACCGAGGATCGCCATGATGCTGCCGACGTTGTAGTACTGGCTGATCGGCATCATCCAGCTCGGGTAGCGCTCGGCGGCCAGCGAAGCGCGCGCGTCGCGCACGAAGATCTCGTAGCTGAGCAGGTCCTGGCCCTGCAGGCCGTCGCTGCCGAGTTTCTCGACCTTGCCCAGCCACTCGGTGGTGAAGTCGTGCGATTGCTGGCGCCACGCGGCGGACAGGATGTTGGGCAGCTGGTCGTTGTAGCGGGCCTCGCCCTGGAAGGTTGCCTGCAGCGGATTCAACCGCATCGAGGCATCCCAGTATTCGTCATACAGGCGCTCCAGCTGCACCTGCTTGGGTACGGCGCGGGCCGGTGCGACCGGACGCGGCGTGGCGCGGCGCGCCGAACTGCCACGGGCCGGCGCGGTAGCGCGGGCAGGCCGGGCCTTGGGCTTGGCGGCCTGGCGGGTCTGCGCGGCGGCAGGGCGGCTGGCCTTCTTTTTCGCTGCTTCGGCCGACGGCACGGCGCTGAACAGGAACAACGCGGCGATGGCGGCGGCCAGGGCGCGGGTGGGATGCGGCATCAGGAGCTTCCGTGGAACACAGACCGTGGAGCTTGCACGATCCGGCCGCGTACGGCCAGCGTGAAGGCGCAGTCAGCTTTTTGCTGCTGGGGCTTCAGTCAGCCGCAGCGGCGGCGCGCAACGATGCGGCTCGCTCGGCACCCAGATAGCGGGTGATGGCACGCCGCATCAGGTACAGCAACGGAATCAGGGCGATCGCAAAGCCCATCTTGTAGATGTAGTTGACGCTGCTGACCGCCAGGAACAGCGAGGTCGGCCAGTGTTGCGGGCCCAGCACGAAGGCGATCCAGATCACCACGAAGCTGTCCACCACCTGCGAGATCGCGGTGGACCCGGTCGCACGCAGCCACACGTGGCGCTCGCCGGTGGCCTGGCGGATGCGATGGAACACCGCCACGTCGATCAGCTGGCCGAGCAGGAAGGCCACCAGCGAACCGGCGATGGTCCACATGCCCTGGCCGAACACCGCTGCGAATGCCGCCTGGTAGTCCGGCACGCCGTGGCCATCCATTGACGTGACCCACCAACTGGCCGGCGCCAGCGAAATGGCCGCGAAGGCGAACAGGAAGCCGTAGCCGATCAGCACCACCGCCAGCCACGAGATGAAGCGCACGCCGCGCTTGCCGAAGAACTCGTTGATGGTGTCGGTCATGATGAACACCACCGGCCACAACAGGGTGCCGGCGGTGAAGCTGAGCGAGCCGGTCTGGCCGAACAGGTTCCAGTTCAGCGGAGCGATGCCCAGGGTGTCTTCCAGCGCGAAGATCTTCACCCCGATCAGCTCGGCCAGCACCGCATTGCCGCAGAAGAACGCGGCCAGCACGATGAACAGCAGGACCGCGCGGTCCTGCAGCGGGCGCTCGATCGGCGCCGGGGTCATTCGGTGCGTTCGCCGGTGCGTTCGCCGGCACGGGTGAACGGCACGCTGGACGGCGCCACGGCACCGCCGGAAATGATGAAGCTCATGGCCTGGTCGACGGTCCAGTCGGTCGGCGTCAGCAGTTCCACCGGCACGATTTCCAGGTAGCCCGAGGTCGGGTTCGGCGTGGTTGGCACATACACCGCGGCCAGCTCACGGTCGGTGCCGTGTTCCTTGATCACGCGGGTGACCAGGCCGACCGATTTCATGTCGCGGTGCGGGAAGTCGATCAGCACCACGCGCTGGGTGCTGCCCGGCTCGGTCTGCAGCATGTCCAGCAGCTTCTTGGCGCTGTCGTAGATGATGCTGGCCAGCGGAATGCGCTTGATGACCGCGCCCACCCAGCGCAGCAGGCGCTGGCCGAGCACGCGGCGGCTGGCCACGCCCACCGCCAGGATCACCAGCAGGGTGGCCAGCAGGGCGATGGTGTCCTGGATCCATTCGGCGCGGACCCAACCGAGGTAGTGCGGGAAGCTTGTCGCGATCTGCTCGGACAGCGGTACCACCAAGGGGCTGGAAATGCCCGACAGCAGCACGAACACGAACTTGACCACGACCCAGGTCAGCCAGATCGGCAGCAGGGTCAGCAGGCCGGTCAGGAACAGGCGCTGCAGGGAGGGGCGGGGGACCAGGGCGGGGGCTTCGAGCGACATGCGCGCATTGTAGCGGTCACTGCCGGTCGATTACGCTGGGGAATCGACTGTGGCAACGGCACATGGAAGGGAAGCTGTGTTGAAGATTCTGCGCGGACTGGGCTGGACCCTGGCAGGCCTGCTGGTGCTGGCCATCGTGGTGTGGTGCGCTTCGCGCATGTGGCCGGTGCCCGAATCGCGGCTGCAGGCGCAGCAGCGACTGGAAGCACGCCTGCCGGCGACTGGCCACAACGGTTATGCCCTGTTGTGGACGCTGCCGTTCGACGATCTGGATGCCCGCCAGCGCGAGCAGGCGTTGGCCGAGGACGTGCGCCGTTGGGAGGCCGACCTGCGGGGCAGCAGCGGCGGCCAGACACACCTGGTGGCCAACCATGCCGAGCTGCGCTCGCGGCCCGGTGCCAGTTGCGGGCCGGCCGCCAGCGGCTGCCTCGCCCAGGTCCGCGCGGACCCGCAACGCTTCGTGGAGGCCCATGTCGGGCACCAGCAGTTGCACGCGCGGCTGGATCAGCTCGCCGAAGCGGACTACTTCATGTCGCCGTTCCAGCCGAAGGGCGAGGGCATTCTGGTTCCGTTGCCGACCTATGGCCTGGTGATGGACGCCACCAGTGCGCGCGCGCTGGCCTATGTGCAGGGCGATATCGACGGTGCCCTGCGAGGCGCCTGCCGTGGCCTGCAGCTGGGCCGGCGGCTGGTGCCCGGCGGCAGCTATCTGGTCGAGAGCATCATCGGTGCCAGCCTGGTGCAGGCCAATGCCCAGCTGCTGGCCGACATGCTGGTCGAACTGCCGGCCGACCACCCCTTGCCGACGGAGTGCGAACAGGCCATGCAGCCGCTGCGGGCCGAGGAACAGAGCCTGTGTCGTGCCATGCAGGGTGAGTACGCGATGAGCCGGGCGGCGATCGAGAGATCGGCGCGGGAGTTCGGCGGCGTGCTGGTGCTGGATCGCAGCAGCACCCTGGCCCGCGCGGCCGGCAATCTTGGCTGGGCCTGTGGCGCGGCAGCCACATCGGCGCTGGAAGCGGATCGCCCGTTGCCAGTGCCGGCGCCACCGCAGCATGACTTCGGCTGCCTGTCGAACGTCATGGGCTGCGTGCTGACCGATATCGCCGCGCCGATCTATCCTGCCTATTCGTCACGGCCACAGGATGCCGCGGCGATGGTGCGGCTGCTGGGGGCGCAGCGTTGGCTGCGGCAGCAGACGGATGATCCGGTGGACGCACTGCAGCGGCTGCCGGTGCAGTTCCGCTCGCCGGTGCGGGCGCCGCAGCTGTCGGCCGACGGCCGCCACCTGCAGGTGCCGCGTCGCTCTCCAGCGCGCAGCGCTGAAGAGAACCCGTGGCTGTCGGTGCCGTTGCAGAAGGAATCGGCTTCGACTGCGGCGGGACGCGACTGAAGCGCGCTCAGCGTGCGTGCGGCTTCAACCGCAGGTAGACCTGCTTGCGCACCTGGGCGACCACCTCGCCGCTTTCATCGACGACATCATTGCTGAACCACCTCAGCACTTTGTCACCAGTGGCGGCTTCGGCGCGCAGTTCGTCCAGCAGTGCGTCGTCGATGCGGAACGAGGTACGCACGGTACCGCGGCCGGGCTTGAGGAAATCGATGGCGCCGGCACGGTCCCACACGTAGTAGTCGCGGCCGAGGATGTGCAGCAGGCCAAGCATCCAGAACGGATCGGTCATCGCAAACAGGCTGCCGCCGAAATGCGTGCCGACGTAGTTGCGGTTCCAGGGCCGCATGCGCAGTTCGACGTCGATCTGCCGGTAGTCCGGCGAGACCCGGGTGACGTGGATGCCGGTGAACAGGAACGGCGGCCAGAGATTGATACCGAAGCGGAACAGGCGGGCGTTCATGCGGGTCCGGGGGCGCAGGGCGAGGCGCCCAGTCTAACCATTCGCATGCGTATGTTGCACCCCGGGCGAGCGTCCGCACAATTCGGGCATGGTCCGGCGAATTGTAGAGTCGAGCTTGCTCGACTGCTTTCAAGGGCAGCAGCGAATACGCTCGACGCCATCCGATAGCTATTTCAGGGTTTTCCCGATGGGTACGGCTCGGTCCCCGGTCCATGCTGTTTACATGCCCAGCCCTGCCTTGTTGCGCGGTCGATTTTCCGCAATCGGATGCTTCTACGTAGTCACCACTGTCACTGCGGGTCGTCGACGCATCTTTGCAGATACGCGACACGCGGCGACCCTGATGGACGGCCTTCGTGACAGTGACCGCCGTGGACTCACGCGATCATTTGCCTGGGTGGCAATGCCCGATCATCTGCACTGGGTCATGCAGCTGCGTCAAGGAACCCTGGGACGATGCATGCAGTCACTGAAGTCCAGAGTGGCCATTGCAGTCAATGCGCACTCCGATGAAGAACTGCCGGTGTGGCAGCGGGGCTACTACGATCATCTGATCCGGAATGAGGAGGATGTTCGGCAACAGTCACTGTATGTACTGGCCAACCCCGTGCGCGCGGGCCTGACATCGCGGCTGGGAGACTATCCGCTTGCGTGGTGTCGCTGGCCGCTGGAATGAGGCGGAGGCAGTCGAGCAAGCTCGACTCTACAGGTGGTGTGCATGTCCTGCTTCATGCGCCGTCGATGACATACCCGTCGCGGCCGTTGGCCTTGGCCTGGTACAACGCGGTGTCGGCGCCTTCGACGAAATGGTGTGGTTGCAGCGTGCCGTCGGGTACGCGGGTGAACACGCCGATGGTGAGGGTGACGCCTGCTTCGCTGCCGTCACCGGGCGCCGGCAGTGCACGCACGCAGGCGATCAGGTCCTCGATGACCTGACGCGCGCCCTCGGCCGGGGTATCGGGCAGCACCAGTGCGAACTCGTCGCCACCGTAGCGCGCGGCCATGTCGCGAGGGCGTCGCGCATGCGCACCGATCAGGCGTGCAACATCGCGCAGCACGCGGTCGCCGACCTGATGGCCGTGGCGGTCGTTGTGGCGCTTGAAATGGTCAACGTCGATCAGTGCGAGGCTCAAGGACTTGCCACTGCGTCGCGCGGCATCGCATTCCTGTTGCAGCGACTGCTCGAAACGCAGGCGATTGCCGAGACCGGTCAGCGCATCGCGGTTGGCCAGGCGGTGCCAGGCCGAGACGCGCCAGGTCGCCCAGGCCAGCAGCACCAGCAGGATGCCCAGCATGGCGCTGGCCGGTGCCCACCACAGGTCACCGGCGCGCAACAGCAACCAGCTCAGCAGCGGTGGAAGCGGCAGCGAGCACAGCGCCGCGAGCCATGGCAGGCGCAGGCCGAGCAGGATCACGCACAGTGCCACCAGGACGCCACTGATGGCGTGCTGCCAGAGACGGGGCAGCAGGTCGATCTGCTTGTGCTGCAGCAGCATCGAAGCGATGTTGGCCTGGTACTCACTGCCGCTCATCCAGAACTCGCGGGTGGTCGGGGTCAGCAGCCGCGGTGCGATGCCGCTGGCGGTCATGCCCACCACGATGCGGCGGCCGTGCAGCATCGCCATGTCCACGTGACCATCCAGCACATCGGCATAGGACACCTGCGGCAGGCGTTCGGGCGGTCCGGCATAACGCACCCGCACGTAGTCGTTGCGCCGCCATTGATAGGGCGAACCGATCTCCGGGTCGGGGTCGGGCAGGCCGTGCACCGCGCCCGCCGGCAGGTCGGCCAGCGCCAGGCCCAGTGCTGGCCAGTGGGCCTGGCCGATGCCGGCACGCAGGTACACGCCGCGCGCGACACCATCGCCATCCACTTCCACATCGGTGTGGCCGATCGCTGCGGCACTGGCCGCGATCTGCGGAATCGGCAGCATTTCTTCGGCCATGCGGTCGCCGGCGGCCGGTGCCGCGAGTACCGGCAGCACCACCCGGCCGTTGCGGCGTATCGCGGCGGCCAGTTCATCGTCCTGGCGGCTGTCGCGACGATCAGGTTCGGACAGCATCAGGTCCAGTGCGACGCGCTCGGCACCGGCATCGGTCAGCCGGTCGAGCAGGCGGGCATGGATCGAGCGGGGCCAGGGCCATTGGCCGATGCGCTGCAGGCTGCCCTCGTCGATGGCCACGATCAGCACGCTGGGGTCGGGGCGGTAGTCCCAGTTGCCGACCATGGCGTCGTAGGCCGCTTCGTCCTGTCGCCACAGCCACTGGCCCTGGCTGGCGATCACCGTCAGCACCCCGGCCAGCAGTGCCAGCAGGATCCGCTTCGGCCACGGCAGCGGCGAGCGCCTCATAACAACAGCAACAGCAGCAGGGCACCACCACCGGCGCCGTAGCACAGGCGGCAGGGCAGCTTGATCTGCTGGGCCGGTGAGTACTCACCCGCATGACCATCGTCGTCGATGTACTGCACACGCACATGCAGGGTGCCGCTCCACGGCCGCTTGAAGCTGACCTGCGGCTCGCTCACGGTCTGGTCGACCAGGGGCGCCCTGAAGTCGCCACGACGGTCCACCTGCACCCGGTACTGCTGGCCTTCGCTGCCGGCCTGCCAACGCAGGGTCAGTTCGCCATGCGCGGCCTCAGGCGGCTGCAGGGCAGGGTCGACCGGTTCATTGCTCAGTTGCAGGGGCAGGGCCTGGCCGTAGCGGCCCTGATGGCCGTTGCCGTCGCGCGACGCCACCCGCCAGAAGTACTCGCCGGGCGGCAGCGGCTGCGCCAGGCGCAGGTCGGTACCTGGGGTGCTCTGTTCCTGTAGTGGCTGCACGAAGCTCGGCTCGGTGGCGATCTGCAGCACGCTGCTGCGCGCGCCCGGCGCCTGGCTCCAACGGAAGCGCGGGCGGTCGCTGTTGACGGTCTGCCCATGCAGGGGGGCCACGGTGAGCGGCGGCGGGGGCTGGTCGCTGAGTTCGAAATCGGCGCTGGCGTCGAGGCCTTCCACGCCCTGTGCATCCACCGCGCGCAACAGGATGCGCAGCTGGCCGGGGGGCAGGTCACCAATCGCCAGCCGGGTGTCGGCGGTGGTGGCGGCAAACAGCAGGATTTCCGGCGTCGCTGCCTGTACCACTTCCACGCGGTAGCGCGCGGCGCCGTCGACGGGGTCCCAGGCAAGCAGGGTCGGCAGGGCCGCCAGGCGCACCTCGTCGCTACGCAGCTGCGGCGCTGGAAGAAGGGCGGAGACAGCGTCCGGTGCGGCATCGGCGCTGCTGCTGCGGCTGGCCTGTCCAGGCTGGACCAGGCGCTTGCCGTGGGTGTTGCCGACCTGGACCTTGCCCTGCAGTACTTCGGTGGCAGCCACCTGGCCGGTGTCACCGGCGCTGACCCGGAAGACGGTGCCGCGCACGCTGCTGGTCGCCGTAGGTGCATCGATGATGTAGCGCGAGGCCGGGCCACGGGCAGGTGTCACCCGATTGCTGGCGCGGCCCTGCTGCAGGCGCAGGCGGGTATCGACCATGCCGGTGTGGCCGTAGCG
The DNA here is from genome assembly GCF_056481625.1 of Stenotrophomonas sp. 86156_Sma. Classification (NCBI taxonomy): domain Bacteria; kingdom Pseudomonadati; phylum Pseudomonadota; class Gammaproteobacteria; order Lysobacterales; family Lysobacteraceae; genus Stenotrophomonas; species Stenotrophomonas sp. 86156_Sma. The sequence goes on along the minus strand of NZ_CM151157.1, from coordinate 3,625,805 downwards.
GCTGAGCTGGTCCAGGCGCAGCCGGGAGTACTCGCGCAGCTGCAGGCGCGAGGCGTCAGCGAATTCAAGCGTGACGCTGGAGTCGCCTTCGGTCTGCACGGTGTCACCGATGCGAAGTTGTTCCCCGGCGAGTATCGCGCGCGAGGCGCTGCCATCGGCACCTGACAGTTCGACCTTGCCGCGCACCGACAGCACGCGGGCAGGTGCCGGTTCGATGCGCAGCCAGCTGATCGGGAAGCGCAGCAGCTGCCCCGGCGGCAGCTGGTAGGGGTTGTCGATGCGGTTGTGCTGTTGCAGCTGCTGCCAGCGCACCGAGGGCTTGAGGTACAGGCCTCCCAGATCCCACAGGGTATCGCCGGGACGGACCCGGTAGTTCCAGTCCTGGGCGGCGGCCATGGCCGGCAGGAAGAGAAGAGCGCAGAGCAGCGCGCCCTGGAAGCGCATGGCGAACGACAGCGAGCGGACGAAGGTCACAGTTTGCAATCCCGGCAATGCGGGGGCGCAGCTGCAAGACCCCATGGCCCCGACCTCATCCCCCCGAACGGATCGTGGCGACCGTACGGCCGCCATCCCGCGCATTATTGCCCGCGTTCAGTGCAGGGATTCTGAACGAAGTGGGTTCCCGTTCAGAACAGCAGGGAGGCCATCCGGCGGCGATACTGGCCGACCAGGTCCTCGTCGGAGATCACATTGAAGGCGTCGATCAGGGCCTTGCGCGGCAGTCCTTCCTCGAAGGCGCGGTCGATCCGCAGCATTTCCAGGAACTGGGCGAGTGCGGCTTCATCGTGGCCACCGAGCAGCAGCTGCACGCCGCGCAGGTGACGGGCCTTGAGGTCCTTGCCATCGGCGGCGATGCGCGCGTCCAGCACTTCGGCGGCCGGGGCGTCCTTCAGGGCCGAGGCGAAGGCCAGCCGGGCGCGTGCACGCACGGCACGGTCGTCGGTGGCCAGGTTGGCGGGCAGGCCATCGATCAGCAGACCGGCTTCATCCACGCCACCGATCTGCAGCAGGGCCAGCGCCAGGTCGAGCTTCAGCTCGTCCTTGTCCGGCTCGGCGGCGATCTGCGCGCGCAGCACGTCCACCTGCGCCTGCGGGTCCAGCGGCGCTTCGTCTTCGGCGACGGCGTCGCCGATGTCGGCCGGCACGATGCCGTGCTGGGCCAGGAATTCACGCAGCTGGCCTTCCGGGATGGCCCCCGGGAAGCCGTCCACCAGCTGGCCGCCCTTGACCAGGAACACGGTCGGCACCGAGCGGATCTGGAAGGCGGCGGCGATCTGCTGTTCCTTGTCGACGTCGACCTTGGCCAGTTCGAAGGCGCCGTTGTACTCGGCAGCCAGCTTTTCCAGCATCGGCCCGAGGGTCTTGCACGGCCCGCACCAGGTGGCCCAGAAGTCGACCAGCACCGGCGTCTGCAGCGACTTCTGCAGGACTTCGGCCTCGAAGGTCGCAGTGGTGGCGTCGAATACGTAGGTCGTCTCGGTCATGGGGGGAAGCATCGTTTGGCGTCTGGAGACTGATTCTATGGTGACGATCGATGCCGGTCTCAACCCGGGTTCTAGTAAATGCCTGACAATGCCGCCTTCCTGTCGCCGTCCTTTCCGGAGCCTGCATGTCGTCCCTGTCCCCGTTGCTGCGCCTGTCCGGTCTGGTCGCCGCACTGCTGTTCATGCTGGCGGTGCTCGGTTTCGGCGCCGGCCTGGAAGGCTACGCACAGGCTCGCCACCCGGTGGCGCTGCTGGGAGCACAGGGGGTGCCGCATGCGCTGGCCTTCAATCTGCTGGGCTTCGTGCTGCCGGGCCTGCTGGCGGTGGTTGTGGCCGAGTGCCTGCGCCGTGGGCTGTCGGCAACCGCCGGCTGGGCGCCCCGGGTGGGCAGCCAGATGCTGCTGCTGGCCGGGTTGGCGTTCGCCGCGATGGGGCTGCTGCCGCTGGATGTGGATGACCTGCACGGGCCGGCCAGCCAGCTGCATGCCAGTGCCTGGATGATCTGGGTGCTGGGTTTCGTTGCCGGGACCCTGTTGCTGGGCACGTCGCAGTTGCGCCAGGCGCATGGCCGCGCGCTGGGCGCAGTGGCGCTCGCCTGTGGCGTACTGGCCGCGCTGGCGGCGTTTGCCCTGCAGGGCGTGTTGGCGGCACCGCTGGCACAACGGCTTGCGTTCGCCTGCTGGACGGCCTGGCTGGCCCTGGCCCTGCCGTTGTCGCGGCCGCGCTGAGACCAGCCTCGAGCGCTCGCGGAGCCGGCCTTCAGCGGGCGGGATTGGAGACGTTTGCCGCACTGCGGTACGCTGTACCGCTTTGCCGCCGCATCCGCGTGTTCCATGACCAGCGCTGAAACCAACGCCTACGACCCGCAGCAGGTTGAATCCGCCGCCCAGCAGTACTGGGACGCCACCCGTGCCTTCGAAGTCGACGAGACTTCGGACAAGCCGAAGTACTACTGCCTGTCGATGCTTCCGTACCCGTCCGGTGCGCTGCACATGGGCCACGTGCGCAATTACACGATCGGCGACGTGATCAGCCGCTACAAGCGCATGACCGGCCACAACGTGCTGCAGCCGATGGGCTGGGACGCGTTCGGCCTGCCGGCGGAAAACGCCGCGATCAAGAACAAGACCGCACCGGCGGCCTGGACCTACAAGAACATCGAGCACATGCGTGGCCAGTTCAAGGCCATGGGCTATGCCGTTGACTGGTCGCGCGAGTTCGCCACCTGCCGCCCGGACTACTACGTCCACGAGCAGCGCATGTTCACCCGCCTGATGCGCAAGGGCCTGGCCTACCGCCGCAATGCGGTGGTGAACTGGGACCCGGTCGACCAGACCGTGCTGGCCAACGAGCAGGTGATTGACGGCCGCGGCTGGCGCTCCGGCGCCCTGGTCGAGAAGCGCGAGATTCCGCAGTGGTTCCTGCGTATCACCGATTACGCCCAGGAACTGCTGGACGGCCTGGACGAGCTGGACGGCTGGCCGGATTCGGTCAAGACCATGCAGCGCAACTGGATCGGCCGCTCCGAGGGCCTGGAAATCCAGTTCGACGTACGTGACGTTGACGGCGGCGTGCTGGATCCGCTGCGCGTGTTCACCACCCGTCCGGATACCGTGATGGGCGTGACCTTCGTGTCGATCGCCGCCGAACATCCGCTGGCGCTGCATGCGGCGAAGAACAACCCGGAACTGGCCGCGATGCTGGCCGACCTGAAGCAGGGTGGCGTGTCCGAGGCGGAACTGGAAACCCAGGAAAAGCGCGGCATGGACACCGGCCTGCGTGCGCTGCATCCGGTCACCGGCGAGCCGGTGCCGGTGTGGGTCGCCAACTTCGTGCTGATGGGCTACGGCACCGGCGCGGTGATGGCTGTGCCGGGTCATGACCAGCGCGACAACGAAGTGGCCAACAAGTACGGCCTGCCGATCAAGCAGGTGATCGCACTGAAGGATGCGCGCACCGAAGAAGAGCGCACCTGGGATGGCAGCCGCTGGCAGGACTGGTACAGCGACAAGAGCCGTGCCTTCGAGCTGGTCAACTCGGCCGAGTTCGATGGCCTGGATTTCCAGGGTGCCTTCGAAGCCCTGGCCGAACGATTCGAGCGCAAGGCCCAGGGCCAGCGCCGCGTCAACTACCGCCTGCGCGACTGGGGCGTGAGCCGCCAGCGCTACTGGGGCTGCCCGATTCCGGTGATCTACTGCGCCAAGTGCGGTGCGGTGCCGGTGCCGGAAGAACAGCTGCCGGTGGTGCTGCCGGAGGACGTGGCATTCTCGGGTACTGGTTCGCCGATCAAGACCGATCCGGAATGGCGCAAGACCACCTGCCCGGACTGCGGCGGCGCGGCCGAGCGCGAGACCGACACCTTCGACACCTTCATGGAGTCGAGCTGGTACTACGCCCGCTACACCTCGCCGGGTGCCCGTGATGCCGTCGACAAGCGCGGCAACTACTGGCTGCCGGTGGACCAGTACATCGGTGGCATCGAGCACGCGATCCTGCACCTGATGTATTTCCGCTTCTACCACAAGCTGCTGCGCGACGCGCGGATGGTGGACAGCAACGAACCGGCGCGCAATCTGCTGTGCCAGGGCATGGTGATTGCCGAGACCTACTACCGCCCGAACCCGGATGGCTCGAAGGACTGGATCAACCCGGCCGATGTGGAAGTGCAGCGCGACGAGCGCGGCCGCATCACCGGCGCGACCCTGATCGCCGACGGCCAGCCGGTGGTGGTCGGTGGTACCGAGAAGATGTCCAAGTCGAAGAACAACGGCGTGGACCCGCAGGCGATGGTCGACAAGTACGGCGCCGACACCGTGCGCCTGTTCTCGATGTTCGCCGCGCCGCCGGAACAGTCGCTGGAGTGGAACGAAGCCGGTGTGGATGGCATGGCCCGCTTCCTGCGCCGCCTGTGGGCCCAGGTGCAGAAGCATGCTGCCGATGGCGCCGCTCCGGCGCTGGATGTTGCAGCACTGGATGCCAACCAGAAGGCACTGCGCCGCAAGACCCACGAGACCATCGGCAAGGTCGGTGACGACTATGGCCGCCGCCACAGCTTCAACACCGCCATTGCCGCGGTGATGGAACTGATGAACGCGCTGGCCAAGTTCGAGGACGGCAGCGCGCAGGGGCGCGCGGTGCGCCAGGAAGCGCTGCAGGCCATCGTGCTGCTGCTCAACCCGATCACCCCTCACGCCAGCCATGCCTTGTGGCAGGTGCTGGGCCATGGCGAGACCCTGCTGGAAGACCAGCCGTTCCCGCAGGCCGATGCCGGTGCGCTGGTGCGCGACGCACTGACCCTGGCCGTGCAGGTCAACGGCAAGCTGCGTGGCACCATCGACGTGGCAGCCGACGCCGCGCGCGAGCAGGTCGAGGCGCTGGCCCTGGCCGAGCCCAACGCGGCCAAGTTCATGGAAGGCCTGACGGTGCGCAAGATCATCATCGTGCCGGGCAAGATCGTGAACATCGTCGCCGCCTGATGTACCCCGTACCGGCCACCCGCGTGGTGGCCGGTACCATTCCGGTGCAGGGCCCGGCGTTTGATGGCCCTGCATTCACGCGGCTTCGGGCACGCTGTGTGTTGCCGTGATCGCCCGGCTCCGCCAGACTGTCTCCATGACCCGAATCCTGCTTGCCCTCGTTCTTGTCCTCGGCCTTGCCGGCTGCGGTTTCCATCTGCGCAACAAGCTGATGCTGCCGACCGACACGGCACCGGTGAAGGTGGTTTCCACTGCGCCGTACAGCGAACTGGTCAAGCTGCTCAACCGCAGCCTGCTGGCCTCCGGCGCCAGGCTGGCCGATGAGGACAGCAAGGAGCCCAGCGCCCAGCTGCAGGTACTGTCCGAGCGCTGGGGCGACCTGCCGATCGCCATCGACTCGCAGGGCCGTGCGCAGGAATACAGCCTGCGCTACGCGGTGATCTTCATCTTCCGTCGTGAAGACGGCAGCGAACTGGTGCCGCAGCAGGTGATCGAGCTGTCGCGCGACTACGTGTCGCCGCCGACCGACGCCACCGGTACCACCACCGAACGTGAAATCCTGGCCAATGAACTGCGCCGGGAAATGTCCGCCTCGATCATCCGCCGCATCGACAGCGTGGTGCGTGCCGAGATCGAGAAGGGCGGCAGCCTGTCGGCGCCGAAGGACAAGCCGATCGAAGGCGCGGTACCGGCCGAGCCGGTCCCCGCAGCCAAGCACTGAGCCGCGCGCATGGAACTGCGTCCGGAGCAGCTGGCCAGCCAGGGCGCTGATACCGCGCTGGCGCCGGTCTACCTGATTGCCGGCCCGGAAACCCTGCGCGTGCTGGAGGCGGCCGACGCCATCCGCGCGCGTGCGCGCGCCTCGGGCATTGGCGAACGTGAAGTGTTCGACGCCGAAGGGCGTGATTTCGACTGGAACCAGCTCGACGCCAGTTTCAATGCCCCCAGCCTGTTCAGCGCCCGTCGCCTGGTCGAGGTGCGCCTGCCCAGCGGCAAGCCGGGCAAGGACGGTGCCGAGGTGATCAGCCAGTTCTGCGCCAATCCGGCGCCGGACGTGGTGTTGATGATCACCGCCAACGAATGGAGCAAGGCGCACCAGGGCAAGTGGGCCGAAGCGGTCAACCGCATCGGCGTGCTGTCGGTGGCGTGGGCGATCAAGCCGCACGAACTGCCGGACTGGATCGAGCGCCGCCTGCGTGGCAAGGGCCTGCGCGCGGACCCGGCCGCCGTGCAGCGCCTGGCTGAGCGGGTGGAAGGCAACCTGCTGGCTGCCGCCCAGGAAATCGACAAGCTGGCGCTGTTGGCCGATGGCCAGCCGCTGGATGTGGAGCGCATGGAGTCGCTGGTGGCCGACGCCGCCCGCTATGACGTGTTCCGGCTGGTGGAGGCGACATTCTCCGGGCAACCGCCGGCGGTGCTGCGCATGCTGGCCGGCCTGCGAGGCGAGGGTGAGGCGGTGGCTGCGTTGATGCCGATGGTGATCCGCGAGCTGCTGGCCGGTGCTGGCCTGGCCCGGGTGCAGGCCCGGGGTGGCAACCTGGCTGCCGAAATGAAATCGCGCGGCATCTGGGAATCGCGGCAGGCGCCGTACAAGCGCGCGCTGCAGCGGCATCCGGAAAGCAAGCGCTGGGAGCGCTTCGTGGCTGAAGCGGGACTGGTCGACCGTATCGCCAAGGGGCGCGCCGACGGCGATGCCTGGCTGGCGCTGGAGCGCCTGCTGGTGGCTGTGGCCGAACCGCGTGCCGTGCGCCTGCTGGCGCGGGCCTGAGCAATGAGCCTGCGGATCTACTACGGGGGCACCTTTGATCCGGTGCACCTCGGGCACCTGGCGATCGCGCGGGCTGCCCGTGACGAACTGCAGGTTGCCGTGCGCATGCTGCCGGCGGCCGATCCGCCGCACCGTGCCGTGCCCGGCGCCACGGCCGAGCAGCGCTGCACCATGCTGTCGCTGGCCATCGGCGACGAACCGGGCCTGCTGCTGGACCGGCGCGAGCTGGATCGCGCGGTGCGTTTCCCCGGTCGGCCGTCCTACACCGTGGACACCCTGCGCGAGCTGCGCGGCGAGCTGGGGCCGAGCCGGCCGCTGGCCTGGCTGGTCGGCGCCGACAGCCTGCTTGGCCTGTCCCGCTGGCACGAATGGGAGGCGTTGTTCGGGCTGGCTCATTTCGTGGTGGCGGAGCGCCCGGGTAGTCCGTTGCAGGCCGCGGTGGATGGCGAGCTGGGCCGGGCGCTGGAAGGGCGTTGGGCCGACACCGAGCAGGCCCTGTTCGCCAGCCCGGCCGGGCGCATCCTGCGCCTGCACCACCCGCTGCGCGAGGAATCGGCCAGCGCCGTGCGCTCGCAGATCGCCGCCGGCGGCCCCTGGCGCGCCCTGCTGCCACCCGGCGTGGCGGACTATGTGGCTGCACACGGGCTGTACCGCCCGGGCAGGCCGTGAATGGCGCAGCGGCGCCATCCCCGTATAATCGCCCCCACGTTTATCGAGTCGATCCACTTTGAGCAACCAGACCCAGCCCCAGACCATCAAGGTCGATCTGCCCAGCCCGCCGCCGTCCGTGCCGGAACTGCTGGCCAGCGTCCGCCAAGCCACCGAAGACCTGAAGGCCAAGGACCTGGTCGAGATCGACGTGCGCGGCCGGTCCAGCGTTGCCGACTACATGATCGTCGTTTCGGGCACCTCGACCCGCCACGTCAAGTCGATTGCCGACGAAGTCGTGCGCTTCGCCAAGAACATCGACGTGATGCCGCTGGGCGTGGAAGGCGAGCGCGAAGCCGAGTGGGTGCTGGTCGACCTGGGCGACGTGATCGTCCATGTGATGCTGCCGCGCGTGCGTGAGTTCTACGCCCTCGAGCGCCTGTGGACCGTCGGCGACCAGCCGCCGTCCAGCGACGACGAAGTGGCCTGAGCCACGCGTTGATGCATCCCTTCGACGGCGCCGATGGCGCCGTCGACGTTTTGGAGGACCGTTGATGAAAGCCCGCCTGATCGCCACCGGTGAACGCGCCCCCAGCTGGGTGGCGCAGGGCTTCGCTGAGTACCAGAAGCGGCTGTCGCACTGGCTGCCGTTCGAGCTGGTGGAAATCGAGCCCGGCCTGCGCGGCAAGGGGCGTGATCCGCGCCGCGCCACTGAAGACGAAGGCAAGCGGGTGATCGCTGCGCTGCCGAAGAATGCCTATGTGGTGGCGCTGGACGTGCCGGGCCGCCAGCTCAGTTCCGAACAGCTGGCGCAGCGCCTGGAACACTGGCGCGGGCAGGAAGGAAGGGACCTGGCGTTCCTGATCGGTGGCCCGGAAGGGCATTCGCCGGAGGTGTCCGCGCTGGCCGATGAGAAGTGGTCGATCGGCCCGCTGACGCTGCCGCACATGCTGGTGCGCCTGGTGGTGGCCGAGCAGCTGTATCGGGCTGCCGCAATGATTGCCAATCACCCCTACCATCGCGCGTGAAGAGTGGTTATACTAGTCGTCTGCCCGAATAGCTCAGCCGGTTAGAGCACTTGACTGTTAATCAGGGGGTCGTTGGTTCGAGTCCAACTTCGGGCGCCACCTTGAAAAACCTGCATCGCGAGATGCAGGTTTTTTTTTGCGTCTTTGTAGGGGCGAGCTTGCGTGACTGCTGTTGTGGAGCCGGGCCATGCTCGGCTGCTGCGGATGAACCAGCCGAGCCTGGGCTCGGGTCTACAGCGTGAGATTGCCTCGCCAGAACGCCACCAGCGTAGCAACCGCCACAACCAGGATCGCAGCGAACAGTACCCCTTCCCAACGCGTAAATACCTGTTCGCCGCGTTGGTGCCGGGTCAATGCGAACAACGCCACGCCGGGCACGTACAGCAGTACCGACAGCAGCAGGTTGTCCAGCCCGCCGGCATACACCAGCCACAGCGCATAGGCGCTGGCCAGCAGTGCGACCACGAAATCGCGCCAGCGCACGCCTGGTTCACCGGCATAGGCCTGCCCACGCCAGGCCAGCTGTACGCCGAATGCCGTGGACAGGAAGTAGGGCACCAGGCTCATCGACGCGGCCAGCAGCACCAGCCCGGTATAGCTGCCGGAATTGACCAGCACCAGCAGCAGGAACAACTGGATCAGCCCGTTGCTCAACCACAGTGCATTGGCCGGCACGCCGCGCGCGTTCTCACGCCCCAGGAAGGCCGGCATGGTGCCGTCACCTGCGGCGGCATAGAGCACTTCGGCGCACAGCAGCACCCAGGCCAGCAATGCACCGAGAACGGAGATGATCGAACCGATGATGATCACCGTCGCGCCCCATTCGCCGACAATGGCGCGCAGCACATAGGCCATCGACGGATTAGGCAGTCCGGCCAGTTCCGCCTGCGACAGCACGCCCATCGACAACAGGCTGACCAGCACCAGCAGCAGCCACACGCCGAGGAAGCCGATCACCGTGGCGCGACCCACGTCGGTACGGCGTGCGGCGCGCCGCGAGTAGATGCTGGCGCCCTCGATGCCAATGAACACCCACACGGTCACCAGCATCATGCCGCGCAGCTGCTGGCCGAGGTCGCCGAGTGCAGGCGCGCCGAGGAAATCGGTGCGGAACACGTCCATGCGGAACGCGCCGGCGGCCAGGACCAGGAACAGGGCGATCGGCAGCAGCTTGGCCACGGTCACCAGGCCGTTGACGATGGCTGCAGTGCGCAGGCCACGCAGCACCAACAGGTGTACGGTCCACAACAGCAATGACGATGCGGCCACGGCGGCCGGGGTATTGCCTTCGCCGAACACGGGCATGAAGTGGCCGAGGCCACTGAAGATCAGCACGAAGAAGCTGGCGTTGCCGAGCACCGAGGCGACCCAGTAGCCCCACGCAGCGGAGAAGCCGATGTAGTTGCCGAAGCCTTCGCGCGCATATGCGTAGATGCCGGTATCGAGATCAGGCCGGCGGTTGGCCAGGGCCTGGAACACGAAGGCCAGCATCAGCATGCCCGCGCCGCTCAGGGCCCAGCCGATCAGCGCCGCGGCCGGGCCGGCGCTGCGCGCCACGTTCTGCGGCAATGAAAAGATGCCGGCGCCGACCATCGAGCCGACCACCAGTGCAGTCAGTGCGGCCAGGCCAAGGCGTTGCGACGAGGGGGGCATGCTGCATTCTCCGTTGTGCGTCATCTGCCACCACGGGCTGGGCCCGGGCGTTACCACCGGCGCGCCACCACTATATGGCGATCTGGGTCTTTCTCAATCGTTGAGACGCAACATTGTCATTGTGTGTCTTCCACCCAAAGGTATCCACCGGATGACGAAAACACGGGCTTATCTCACTGTCGACGGAACTCTGTCGGTCACGGCCGCATGGATTGCCAAGCGTCGAAACGAGAACAATGGTGCACCGACCGGTGACCGCTTCTTCTCCACCCATCGCCTGGGCCATCGCCGGCCGGTCAAGCATGTCATGAAGGGAGGCTCGAGTTTCTTTGCGTACATGGACGGGCTTAAGGGAGGGCAGGCGGCGGGAGGTGAGTCGTTGCAGCACCTGCTATTCAAAGAGGCCCTTGGCAAACTCGCCCACGTTCGGCTAAAGCTGTCTGTTCCGTCTGAACAAGGCCTGCGTCGATGGCGAGAGTGCAGGATCGAGATCACACGGGTCGAGACAGAGTGGCAGGTGCCAGGCGAAGGTGGATACCGAGCGGATCTGTATATCGAGTTTTCCAGCGAGGACGCGCTCGCGATCAAGTGGGAGGGGCGGTTCCTCCTAGAAGTCAAGCGCTCGCACGCCGTGGATGCCGCGAAGCAGGAGGGCTGCAGACGACTGGGACTTCCCGTCGTTGAAGTGGATATCGACTCAATGGACATGTTTCGTTATGCGACGCCGGAAGAACAAACCACCGATCACGAGGAAGAGAAATACCGGAATCGGATCAAGCGGATGCTCGAGGGTGACAGCGGCTTCCTGCAGGCGGTTGTATTGAGCAACCCCAGCAGCAAGCCATTCCTCGAGGCGCAGGTGCTGGAACTGAAGTCTGACATTGCGCGGCTGCAAGGCCGCACCGCGGACCTGCGCTTGCAGGTGGAAGGCGGGCACAAGCGATGTGTGGATCTGGAAAATTTACAGACTCGCGTTTTGGCAAGGGAGAAGCTGCTCGATGGGGAGCTTGCAGACTCGCATAGAACCATTGAGGTCCAGCGTAAGGAGAATGGGGCGCTGGGCAAGGAAAACGCGACACTTCGCGAAACGGTGCGCCGGCAATCAGCGCAGCTGGTCTCGGAACAGCGTACGCGGCGTCGGTTCGAGTATGCGTTGTATGTCGTACTGGTCCTCGCTGCGATGTGGGTTGGTGTCAGGGTAGGGAGCTGGTTGACTGGCTGAGTCCACATCCGGGCACCCCGGAAAAGCAAAGGCCCGGGCGTGTGCCCGGGCCTTTGCGGGTGACGCTGCAGCAGGATTACTTGAAGGTGTACTTGGCACCGACGGTGAAGTAGCGACCGATGGCACCACTGAAGTGCAGCGGGTTGTAGTTGACACCGCCGTAGGTGGACGGATCCAGCGGCGCAATGCGATCGAACACGTTCTGCACCGAGGCGTTCAACTCGAAGGCTTCAGTGATGTTCCAGCGGCCCGACAGGTCGAAGGTGGTGAACGAGGAGATCTTCTTGACGTCCGTTCCGTCTGCATACGCGAACAGATAGGAGCCGTTCGGACCACGGAAGTCCTTGTTGTCCATCTTCGAGATGTAGTTGGCAACGCCGCTGACGCTCCACGGACCCTGCCTCCAGGTGGTGCCGAAGTTGATGCGGTCCTTCGGGGTGCCGATGCAGTTGGTCACGTCGCAGTTGCCGTGAGTACCCGCGTAGTCAACCGTCACGTCGGCATCGGTGCGCTCGAACTTGAGCACATGGCTCCACTGCAGGTCCATCTCCAGCTGGCCCGGGCCGATGTCGAAGGTCTGGCGGATATCGGTATCGATACCCCGGACCCGGGTCGATGCGGCATTGATGTACTGCGTGTTGACTGCCAGGATGCTGCCGGTGCCGGGCACGCCGTTGAGCAGGTTGCTGTCACGCAACACGTTGCCGGCGGCAATGGCTTCGGAGGTGCTGCCCTGGGCAATTTCGTTGGTGCGCTTGATCTGCCAGGCATCGATGGTCAGCGAGGTCGTGGACGTCGGCTGCAGGACGATACCCACCGAGTAGCTCTTGGACTCTTCCGGCTTCAGATCCTTGTTCGGGCGGGTGATGATGGCCACCGGCAGGGCACCGCAGTCATCCCCGGTGGCACCCGGTGCCGGGTTGCCGTTCGGGCAACGTACCGGATCGGACGCGTTGGAGAACGCTGCCAGGCCACCATCGCCGTTCTCGGCCGGGTTGGGTGCCCGGAAGCCTTCGGCGTAGCTGCCACGCAGTGCGATCCAGTCGGCCGGGGTCCACTTGATGCCGATCTTCGGCGTGGCCTTGCCTTCACCGCTCTCGTACTTGTCGTAGCGAACCGCACCGGACAGTTCCAGGGTTTCCAGCACGGGCGCAGACAGCTCAACGTAGCCTGCGTACACGTTCTGGGTGCCGTCGTAGGCCGAGTAGCCCAGGCCGATGATCTGGCCCTTGTCGGTGTAGGTCTGCGGGGTCAGGCTGTTGCTGGTCTTGCGCCATTCGGTACCCAATGCCAGGCCCAGCGGGCCACCCTTCAGGTCCATCAGGCTGCGCGACACGGTGAAGTCGAACATGTCCAGGCTGGACTTGGCGCGGGCGCTGATATCCGGCGAGATGAAGTCGTACAACGCCTGCGAGTTCATGCCCGCGTTGTCACCGATGCGCCAAACACCACCGGCGCAGTTCGGGTTGGCCAATGCGCAACGTACGTTGTCGTAGTTGAGAAAGCCGGTGCGCTTGTTGACCAGATCAGTGCCCGAGTGCAGATAGGCGGTGTCGTAGCTCCAGTCGCCCCAGTTGCCCTTGACGCCGACCAGGAAGCGGGTGAACTCATTGGTGTTGTTGGTCACGCGGGGACCGACATCCCACGCCGAATAACGCAGGCGCGAGGCCTGGCCGGGAATGGGATTGTCAGGATGATTCGGGCCCAGCACCACTGCGCCCGGGCCACTGTTGCCGTTGACCGGGCCTTCGGGGAAGCCCCAGCTGCCGGATACGCCGGACGGGGTGTTGCTGAAGGTGGTTTCTTTCTTCGAGTAGCCGATTTCGGTGTAGATCTCGCCACCTTCACCAAACGCGAAGCTGGCACGGCCAAACACGTTGACGTACTTCTCTTCCGGGGTCAGATCGCGATACAGCTGGTTCGGATCCCACAGGCAGCCCTGCGCCTGTGCAGTAGCCTCGGTCTGGCCGGGAATGGTGGTCAGGCCAGCACAGCCCGGCAATGCGACCAGGAAGGCAGGATTGTCCTTGGTCACATTGCGATCGTCATACACCGAACCGTTCGGACCAACACCGCCGCGGGTCTTGCCGCTGAGGAAGGCGCCGCCGAGGAACTGGGCGTTGTTGCCATAGCCCCACGGGCGGGTATCGCCGGTACCGATCCACTTGCGGTTCTTGCGATCACTGATCTTGATCGCGTCGGTCTTTGCCACATCCAGGCTGAAGAAGGCATTCCAGCCGTCGGTGGCCAGATCGCCGGTACCGGCGGTCAGGGTCGCCTTCTTCGCGTCGCCATCGCTGTCGCCAGACAGGCCGTAGGAGCCCCGGAGGATCGCGCCCTGGAAGTCGCTGCGCAGGATGATGTTGACCACGCCGGCGATGGCGTCGGAACCATAGATCGCCGAGGCGCCGTCCTTCAGCACTTCCACGCGTTCGACGGCGTCGAGCGGGATGGTGCTCAGGTCGGTGAAAACCTTCTGGCCGTCATCGGCCAAGCCGTAGGTGGCCATGCGGCGACCATTCAACAGGACAAGGGTCGAACCCGCGCCCAGGCCGCGCAGCGAGATGCCGGCACCACCGCCGGCAAAGCCGTTGCCGAAGGTCTTGGGAATGGAGCCGGAACCGTCGGCGGTCAGTGTCTGCAGGTACTCGGCAACCGTGGTCTTGCCCGTACGGTCGATTTCCTGGCGGGTCACCACCTGCACCGGGGACGGTGTTTCAGTGTTGGTGCGCGGGATGTTCGAACCGGTGACCGTGATGCGGTCCAGGTTGGTGGCCTTTTCCTGCGCGAAAGCGGAGGTGGAAGCCACGGCGCCAACCAGCAGCAGCGTGCCGCCGGTAAGGATATGGGTGATGGACGATGCCAGGGTGGTGCGGCGGCGGCTGGCGGGCCGTTGGATCAGGTGTTTCACAGCTTCTCTCCTAACTGGAAAACCGTAGCGTTGAGGGCTGTCTCCGGAAGATTCCGGGACGGACCAATCTAGGTTTCCGACAGGTGACGAAGTCGTGAATTTTTGCTTAATCAATAACAGTTGATCCTGTTCCGTCCGTACCCGCCCGGACGGAAGCGCCGGCCCGGCAAGCAGCCGGGCCGGCGATCACCTCAGTCCGGCAGCGAAAACTGCACCGGCACCATGCCGATGGCCGGCACGGCCACGCCATCACGCTGGGCCGGCTCGAAGCGCCAGTGCCTGAGCACCTGCTGGCGTGCGGCCTGGTCCAGGCTGCGCGAGCCACTGCTGCGCTCGATGCTGACCACCGCCGGCTGCCCGTGGGAGTCCACCTCTACCCGCAACAGCACCGTCCCCTGCTCGCGGTTGCGCAGTGCAGCCAGCGGGTAGGCCGGCGGCGGGGCGCTGCGGTACTGCAGCTGGGCGCCGGCCAGAGGCGTGGAGGTATCGATGCTCGGTGCCAGCTGGGGCGGGGCCGGTTCGGCGGCCGGCAGTGCGATGCCCTGGGTCTCCTCCACGGTCGCGGTGGGTGCAGGCAGTGGCGGTGCTACCGGCTGCGTCCGGGGTTTCGGCACCACCTGGACGATCTCTCTCGGCGGGATCGGAACCGGCGGCGTGGGCGGTGGCGGGATCTTCTCGATCAGCCTGACCGCAGTCTTGTCACGTGGGACCTGCACGGCCTGGTAGGTCGCCGGGATCAGCAGCAACAGGAAGGCCAGCAGATGCAGGGCGATGGCCGCGCTCCAGGCGGCAACGCGGGCGGGGTCGAAATGCGGGGATGCAACGGGATACGTACGAACCATGGTCCACCTCCATGCCAGTGACGAAGTCCTCAACGCACCAGGGCCCGTGGCGGGGTTGCCGCACGCGGCTGGCAGTCCATCAGTAGCGCGACAGGGCGGCCACTGCCTAGAGGCAGGGGGGCGATCGTTGGGCTGGCCTTCAGCCAACGCCGGCTGCGGGCATGAAAAAGGCGGACCCCCTGCGGGATCCGCCTTTGTCGGCAATGGCGAACGGGATCAGCGACCCAGTTCGAACACCACGTCCAGGTTGACCGAGACGGTCGATTCACCCGGTGCGACCGGGGTGGCCTTGTCCATCGCCGCGCCGGCCGACATGGCTCGCATCATCGGCATCGGGCGGTAGCCGCCGCCAGCGTTCTCGGAAATGCTGACGATGCGGCGCACCTGCAGGCCCAGCGACTTCGCATAGGTCTGGGCGCGGGCCTGGGCCTTCTTCAGTGCAGCCAGGCGGGCTTCGTCATAAACCGGTTCCGGCTGGTCGATCTCGAAGCTGGGGCCGTTGATCTGGTTGGCGCCCTGCGCAGCCAGTGCGTCCAGCACCTTGCCCAGCTTGGCGATGTCGCGCACCTTCAGGCTGACCGTGTTGCTGGCTTGGTAGCCGGTGATCTTCGGTGCTTCGTTGTCGGCATAGCGGTACTGCGGATTGAGGCTGACGCCACTGGTCTGCACGTCGCGCTCGGCGATGCCGGCGGCCTTGATCGCGGCCAGTACCTTGTCCATCTGCTGGGCGTTCTGGCGCATGGCGCTGTTGCCATCGGCGGCCTGGGTGACCACACCGGCCGACAGGGTGGCCACGTCCGGCACGCGGGTCGCCTCGGCATTGGCCGAGATGTTCAGCAGGGTGCCTTCGGCCGGGGCGGCGATCGACGGCGACGACGGGGCAGCATGGGCGGTCATCGAGGTTCCAAGGGCGAGGGACAGGGCGAGCAGCAGCGGGGTGGCGGTCAGGCGCATGGAGAACTCCTTGTTGTGCCGTTGAGGGTGGTGTCGTAGCGATGAACGCGCTGTGAGCCCGTTCGGGGTTGCGCACGTTCCGGGACGGGTTGCCGACGATTCAGGTGGCGGCCTCAGGTTATGCTGTGCCGATGCTCTATCTTGCTTCCCGCTCCCCCCGACGCAACCAGCTGCTGGCCCGACTCGGACGCCCCTTCCAGGCCCTGGACCTGGAGGTCGTCGAGCAGCGCGCGCCCGCTGAAAGCGCCGAACAGTATGTCTGCCGGGTCGCCGCCGACAAGGCGCGCGCCGGGTTGGCCCGGGTGCTGGCCGATGACCCGCAGGCGCGCGTGCTCGGCTCGGACACCGAGGTGGTGCTGGATGGCGACGTGTTCGGAAAGCCCACTGACGCCGCCGATGCGCGGGCGATGCTGGCGCGCCTTGCCGGGCGTACCCATCAGGTGATGACCGCCGTGGTGGTGGTCGGCGCGGACGGGCTGGACAGCGAACTGGTCATTTCCGAAGTGACCTTCGCCCCGATCGACGCTGCCGACATCGCCGCCTACGTGGCCACCGGCGAGCCGTTGGACAAGGCCGGGGCCTACGCCATCCAGGGCGGGGCCGAGCGCTGGATCGAACATCTTTCCGGCAGCTACTCCGGCGTCATGGGGCTGCCATTGCTGCATACCGATCGTCTGCTGGCGCGCTGCGGCGTGCCGGCCACAACTGCCGATGCCGCCAGGGAGGCTGCCGATGTCTGAGGAAATCCTGGTCAATGTGACCCCGCGCGAAACCCGGGTCGCGGTGATCGAGAACGGCATGCTGCAGGAACTGCACATCGAGCGCGGTTGGCGCCGGGGTGTGGTCGGCAACATCTACAAGGGCAAGGTGCAGCGGGTGATGCCCGGCATGCAGGCGGCCTTCGTCGAAGTCGGGTTGGAGCGTGCCGCGTTCCTGCATGCCAACGACGTGGTGCGGCCGGCGCCGGTGGCCAGTGCCGATACCGAGAACACCACGCTGCCGCCGCCATCCAGCGTGCCGATCGTCGAGCTGCTGCGCGACGGCCAGGACATCGTGGTGCAGGTGGTGAAGGACCCGATCGGGACCAAGGGCGCACGCCTGACCACCCAGATCAGCATTCCCTCGCGCTACATGGTGCTGCTGCCGCAATCCAAGGTGGTGGGCGTTTCCGCACGCATCGAGGATGAAACCGAGCGCGCCCGCCTGAAGGCGCTGGTGACCGAACTGTCGGCGCAGCACGGGGGCTACGGCTACATCGTGCGTACCAATGCCGAGGGCCAGCCGGCAGAGGCCATCGCCGAGGACATCGCCTACCTGTCGCGCGTTTGGAACGTGGTCGAGCGTCGTGGCCGCGAAGCGGCCTCGTGCAGCAACATCTATGAAGACCTGAGCCTGCCGCTGCGATCGGTACGCGACCTGATCCGCAAGGACGTTGACAAGGTGAAGGTGGACTCCAAGGAGACCTTCGCGCAGTTGCAGGCCTTTGTTGCCAAGTACATGCCGGTGCTGGCCGAGAAGATCGAGCTGTACAGCGGTGATCGCCCGATCTTCGACATGTTCGGGGTGGAGGACGAGATCGGCCGCGCGCTGGACAAGCAGGTGCCGCTGAAATCCGGTGGCTACCTGGTGATCGACCAGACCGAGGCGATGACCACCATCGACGTCAACACCGGTTCGTTCCTCGGCCAGCGCAACCTGGAAGAGACGGTGTTCCGCACCAACCTGGAAGCGGCACAGGCGGTGGCACGGCAGCTGCGGCTGCGCAACCTGGGCGGCATCATCATCATCGATTTCATCGACATGGACGATGCCGAGCATCGCCGCCAGGTGCTGCGCACCCTGGAAAAGGCGTTGGCCCGCGACCATGCCAAGACCACGGTGTACGACTTCTCGCCACTGGGCCTGGTGGAGATGACCCGCAAGCGCACGGTGGAAAGCCTGGAGCGCCAGCTGTCGGAAACCTGCCCGCAGTGCAGCGGCCGCGGCAGCATCAAGACCACCGAGACGGTGACCTACGAGATCTTCCGCGAGATCACCCGTGCCGTGCGCCAGTTCGATGCCGCGCGCCTGCTGGTGATCGCGTCGACCAAGGTGGTCGCGCGCATCACCGACGAGGAATCCGCGGCGGTAGCCGAGCTGGAGGAATTCCTCGGCAAGAGCATCCGCTTCCAGGCGGACGAGCAGTACCTGCAGGAGCAATTCGATGTCGTTCTGCTCTGATCCTCGCCGGCCGCAGGCCGGCGGTGGCCGATGAGCGCGCCGCCGCGCCTGCGACTGCGAAGGATCCGCCGTCATTTCATTGCCGCCTGCGCGGTGGGCCTGGTCGGGCTTGCACTGCTGGTGGGCACCCTCAGCCAGCTGCTGCCGCTGGCCGAGCGCCATCCCGACAGGATTGCCGCCTGGCTGAGCGAGCGTGCTGGCCAGCCGGTGCGTTTCGACCAGCTGCAGACCGCCTGGACCCGGCGTGGTCCGCTGCTGCAGCTCAAGGGCCTGCGCATCGGCGCCGGCCAGGGCCTGGCGATCGGCGAGGCCGAAGTGCTGGTATCGATGTACAGCGGCCTGTTGCCTGGCCGGTCGCTGACCGAGCTGCGCCTGCGTGGCCTGGCGCTCGACCTGCAGCAGGGCGAGGACGGTCGCTGGTCGGTACGCGGCCTGCCGCAGGCCGCCAATGGCGGGGACCCGCTGGATGCGCTGCGCCGGCTGGGCGAGCTGCAGGTGATCGGAGGCCGCCTGGGCGTGCATGCGCCGGGGCTGGGAATCGACACCACGCTGCCACGCATCGACGTGCGCCTGCGGGTCAATGGCGACCGCCTGCGTGTAGGCGTGCGTGCCTGGGCCCAGACCGAAGCGCTGCCGTTGACGGCGGTGCTGGACGTGGACCGCGTGCGCGGCAATGGCCAGGCCTGGCTGGGCGCCGATCCGGTCGATTTCCATGCTTGGTCGCCGCTGCTGGCGGCCGGCGGTGTGCGCCTGCGCGAAGGCAAGGGCGAACTCAACCTGTGGCTGACCCTGCGCGATTTCGCGCCGGTGGCGGTGACCACCGATTCGGACCTGCGTGATGTCCGCATCGATGGCGCACCGATGCCCTCGATGGCGGCTCCGCAGCTGCAGCTGCAGCGGTTGCAGGCACGCCTGCGCTGGCAGCGCCAGGCTGATGGCTGGGCGTTGCAGGTGCCGCGCCTGCGCCTGAAAACCGAAGAGGGCGAGCAGCAGCTCGATGGCCTGCAGCTGCAGCTTGGCAAGCAGCTGCGGGTCCGTTCTGGCGAAGTGCAGGCCGGCACCGCGCTGCGTGCGCTGGCCCTGAGCGATCGTCTCGAACCGGGCCTGCGTCGCTGGCTGTTCCTGTCCAGGCCGCAGCTGGAGGTGCGCGAGTTGCAGCTGGCGGGCGATCGCGATGGCCCGCTGTGGGCGCAGGGCGAACTGCAGTCGCTGGGCTTCGCCAGCGTGGGCAATTCGCCCGGCCTGCGCGGCCTGGGCGGGCGCTTCGAAGGCGACGCGGATGGCTTCAGCCTGCAGTTGCAGCCGCAACGGCAGCTGCAGTTCGATTGGCCGACCGGCTTTGGTGTGCGTCATGACCTGCATCTGGCGGGACAGGTGGTGGGCTGGCGCGATGAGGGCGGTGGTTGGCGTATCGGTACTGCGGCGATGCGCGTGGAAGGCACCGACTATGCGGCCGACGTGCGCGGCGGGGTCTGGTTCCAGGGGGACGGTACGCGGCCGTGGCTGCAGCTGGCGGCCAAGCTGGACGACGTGCCGATGACTGCGGCCAAGCGCTTCTGGATCCACTCCAAGATGAGCAAGGGCGCCACCGACTGGCTGGACATGGCGCTGGCCGGCGGCCAGGTGCGCAATGGCATCGGCCTGGTCAGTGGCGACCTGGACGACTGGCCGTTCGACAACAACGATGGCCGCTTCGAGGCCACCGGCCATATCACCAACGGTGACATCCGTTTCCAGCACGATTGGCCGTTGATGAGCCAGGTCGACGCCGATATCGCCTTCATCGGCCCCGGCTTCGACATGCATGGGCGCGGCGATCTGGCCGGTGTGGCGGTGCAGAAGTTCGAGGCGGGCATTCCGGATTTCGGGCAGCAGCCGCTGTATGTGCGCGCCGATGCGCAGAGCGAGGCGGGCAAGCTGCTGGCGATGCTGCGGCAGAGCCCGCTGCACAAGGATTATGGCGACACCCTGGACAACCTCACTGCTGCCGGCCCGGCGCATGTGACCTTCGATCTGCTGCAGCCACTGCACCACGATGAAGGTGGCGGCCACCTGCAGGGGACGGTTGATCTGGCCGGCGTGAAGCTGGTCGACAAGCGCTTCCAGCTCGCCTTCGACAACATGCAGGGGCAGGCGCGCTACAGCAATGGCGGTTTCGATGCCGAGGCACTGTCGGTGCGCCACCTTGGCCAGGACGGTCGCCTGAGCCTGCGTGCCGGTGGCTACGTGCACGACAGCAGACTGGCCTTCGAATCGCAGCTGTCGGCCACGCTGGATGCTGGCGTGCTGATCGACCGCGCGCCGGAGATGGCCTGGCTCAAGCCCTACATCACCGGAACCTCGCCGTGGACCATCGCGGTCAGCCTGCCCAAGGTCGCTCCAGGGGCGCCTGCGCCGCCCAGCGAGCTGCGGTTGAGCTCCGATCTGGTCGGGACCCGGCTGGACCTGCCGGCGCCGCTGGACAAACCGGCTGCCGAGCCGTTGGCGACCACCGTGGCTGCACAGCTGCCGATGGGGGCCGGCCGCATCGACGTTGCGTTCGGCCAGCGCCTGGCGCTGGCCGCACGCAGCCACAACAACCAGACCGGTGTGCAGGTGACGCTGGGCAGCGACCATGTCGACCGCGAGCCGCCGCCGAGCGGATTGACCGTCAATGGCCGCAGTCCGACCCTGGACGCTCTGGAGTGGATCAGTCTGGCGCGGGGTGGCAGTGATGACGACGCCATGCCGCTGCGTGCGGTGGACGTGCAGGTCGGCCAGTTGAAGCTGATCGGTGGCGTGTTCGAGCAGACCCGGTTGCAGCTGCGCCCGGGCGCGCAGGCACTGGATGTGCGCCTGGACGGCCCGTCGCTGGCCGGGCGCCTGACCGTCCCCAATGCAGACGGCGGCACCATCAGTGGCCAGCTCGACCGCGTGCACTGGCAATCCCTGCCGGCGGCTCCGGGTGCATCGGCCGCACCGGCACGGGTACAGGCCGGCGCCAACGACATGGACCCGGCCAAGCTGCCGCCGTTCGCGCTGGACATCGCCGACCTGAAGTTCGGCAAGGTGGTGCTGGGTCAGGCGGTACTGCGTACGCGGCCGCTGGCCAATGGCCTGAACGTGGACGAGCTGCGCTTCCGTGCGCCCGACCAGGAGATCGACATCAGCGGTCGCTGGCTGGGCCGCACCGGTGGTGCCCGCACCGAGCTGACCGCACAGGTGCGCAGCGAGGACCTGGGCGGACTGATGCAGAACCTCGACTACGGCGGCCAGCTGCGTGGCGGTTCCGGCCAGGCGCAGCTGCAGGCCACGTGGAGTGGGGGGCCGTCGGACTTCCAGCTGGGCAACCTGCAGGGCCGCCTGGACCTGCACGCGCGCAACGGCCAGCTGCTGGAGCTGGAACCGGGCGCCGGCCGGGTGCTGGGCCTGCTCAGTGTCACCCAGCTGCCGCGGCGCCTGATGTTCGACTTCCGCGACTTCTTCTCCAAGGGCTTCGCGTTCAACCAGATCGACGGCAGCATGCAGTTCGGCCAGGGCATGGCACGCACCGACAAAGTGCTGATCGAAGGCCCGGCAGCCAACATCACCATCCGCGGCCAGGCCGACCTGCGCAACCAGCAGTTTGACCAGACCATCGACGTCAACCCGCGTGCAGGCAATCTGCTGACCGTGGTGGGTGCGGTCGCCGGTGGCCCGGTGGGGGCGGCGCTGGGCGCGGCCACCAATGCGGTATTGTCCAAGCCATTGGGCGAGATTGGCGCCCGTACCTACAAGGTGACCGGTCCATGGAAGGAACCGAAGGTGGAAGTGATCGAGCGCAGCCGCGACAAGGCTCCGCCACCCGTACCGGCACCGGCGCCGGCGATTCCGCCGACCGTCACCGGCCTGCCGCGCTCGCGTTGAGCGCGGCTTTCCTGTTCACGGGGCTTGCCTGAGCGCCCCCGCATCCCCAGATCGAGAACCATGACTGATATCGCCCTGACGCTTGCCCAAGACCGCCTGCTGCGCCCCGGCGGCCTGGATACCGCTGGCCTGGAGCGCACCTTCGGCCAGCTGCTCGGCCCCGGTGTGGACTTCGGCGACCTTTATTTCCAGCATGCCCGCCGCGAGAGCTGGAGCGTGGAAGACGGCATCGTCAAGGACGGCGCCCATTCCATCGAGCAGGGCGTGGGCGTGCGGGCGATTTCCGGCGAGAAGACCGGCTTCGCCTACTCCGACGACATCCATGCTGATGCACTGCTGACGGCGGCGCAGTCGGCGCGTGCGATCTCGCGTGAAGGTGGCGCCCAGTCCGGGCGGTCGCTGCTGCGCGGCAACGCGCGCGCGCTGTACCCGGCGCTGGACCCGATCGATGGCATCGGCAACGAGGCCAAGGTCGAGGTGCTCAAGCGCCTGGATGGCTACCTGCGCGCCGCCGACCCGCGCGTGAAGCAGGTGATGGTGAGCCTGTCCGGCGGCGTCGATACGGTACTTATCGCCCGCAGCGACGGTGTGCTGGGCGCTGACGTGCGCCCGCTGGTGCGCCTGAACGTGCAGGTGATCGTCGAGCACAACGGCCGCCGCGAGTCCGGCTATGCCGGCGGTGGTGGCCGCTACGGGTATGAGGAGCTGTTCGCCGACGGCCGCCCCGAGGCCTTTGCCCGCGAGGCGCTGCGCCAGGCGCTGGTGAACCTGGACGCCGTTCCGGCACCGGCCGGGGTGATGCCGGTGGTACTGGGCCCGGGCTGGCCCGGCGTGCTGCTGCACGAAGCGGTCGGCCATGGCCTGGAAGGCGACTTCAACCGCAAGGGCACCAGCGTCTACGCGGGCCGCATCGGCGAGCGCGTTGCCGCCCCGGGCGTGACCATCGTCGATGACGGCACGCTGGACGGACGTCGTGGTTCGTTGAACATCGACGATGAGGGCCACCCGAGCCAGTGCACCACCTTGATCGAGGACGGCATCCTGGTGGGATACATGCAGGACAGTCTCAACGCACGGCTGATGGGCATGGCGCCGACCGGCAACGGCCGCCGTGAATCATTCGCGCACCTGACCATGCCGCGCATGACCAACACCTACATGCGCGCCGGCCAGCACGACCCACAGGAAATGATCCGTTCGGTGAAGAAGGGCCTGTACGCAGTCAACTTCGGTGGCGGTCAGGTCGACATCACCAGCGGCAAGTACGTGTTCTCGGCCACTGAGGCCTACCTGATCGAGGATGGCCGCATCACCACGCCGGTGAAGGGTGCGACGCTGATCGGCAACGGTCCGGAAACCATGCAGAAGGTGCGCATGGTCGGCAACGATCTGGCCCTGGACGAGGGCGTGGGCATCTGTGGCAAGGACGGGCAGAGCGTGCCCGTGGGTGTCGGCCAGCCCTCGCTGCTGATCGAGGGCATCACGGTCGGCGGTACCCAGGCCTGAGCCGGGCGATGGCCAGCGCCACCGCCCAGGCCGGCGCGGACTCAGTCCTCGTCGGCTTCGTCGCTGTCGACGGGGTCGGCGTCTTCGGCGCTGGCCTTCAGGCCCAGTGCGGCCGGCAGCATCAGCGCGCGCAGCACCTGGAAGATTTCGCGGTAGGCGCGCGGCGGCTTGTTCTTGGCCTTCTCGGCCTGCGCATTGCGTACCAGCGTGCGCAGCTGCTGGCGGTCGGCCTGCGGGTAGTCGTCCAGCAGTGCAGCCAGCGCCTTGTCACCCTCGGCCAGCAGGCGCTCGCGCCAGTCTTCCGCGCGGTGCATCATCGCCACTTCGCGGCGGCCGGTTTCGCTGTTGGCGTCCAGCGCATCGCGGATCGCATCCAGCGTGGCGTCTTCTTCGCGGCGCATGTGCTTGGCCAGAAACGCCAGCTGGCGCTTGTGGGCGATGTGGGCGGTGATGCGCTTGCACTCGGCGATATGCGGCAGCAGGTCTTCCGGGATCGGCAGGCGTGCCAGCTGGGCCGGGGTCAACGACACCAGCTTCTCGCCCAGGGCCAGGACGTCGAGCGCGTCGCGCCGGTTCTGGCTGCGGCTCTTGTCGTGGAATTCACCGGTTTCTTCGTCGCGTCCGCGCATCGTTCCTACCTGATCTCAAAAAAAGTCGCCCGGCGTGATGCCGGGCCCAACCCGTACAGGATAAAGCATTGAACGTGATCGCCCCTGAAGTCGCTGTCGGCGACGACAGCCTGGCCCGGCTGGAACGGCTGGCCGACCTCTCCCAGCAGCTGCTCGACCGCGCCCGTGCGCTGGGCGCCAGCCAGGCCGAGGTCAGCTGCAGCGAGGATCGTGGCCTGGAGGTCAATGTCCGCCTTGGCGAGGTGGAGACCGTGCAGTCCACCCGTGACCGCGGTATCGCCGTCACCGTCTATTTCGGCCAACGCAAGGGCAGCGCCAGCACCGGCGACCTGAACGAGGCCAGCCTTGCCGCCACGGTCGAGCAGGCCTGTGCGATCGCCCGGCACACCGAAGATGACCCGGCTGCTGGCCTGGCCGAGGCCGCACTGATGGCCACCGATTTCCCGGATCTGGATGCCTGGCACCCCTGGGCGCTGCAGGCCGACGAGGCGGTGGACCTGGCCCTGGCCTGCGAGAACGCAGGCCGTGAGGCCGATGCGCAGATCCGTAATTCCGACGGCGCCTCGGTTTCGAGCATGCAGAGCCTGTCGGTGTACGCCAATTCGCATGGCTTTTTCGGCCGTGAGCGTGGCACCCATCATTCGGTGGGCTGTGCGCTGATCGCCGGCCAGGGCGATGGCATGCAGCGCGATGGCTGGTACACCAGCGCGTTGGCCCGGGAGGACCTGGAAGACGTGGGCCTGGTCGGCCGTCGTGCTGCCGAGCGCACCGTCGCCCGCCTGCAGCCTCGCTCGATGGCCACCGGCACCATGCCGGTGCTGTTCGCCCCGGAAGTAGCGCGCAGCCTGGTTGGCCACCTGCTGTCGGCGGTGTCCGGCGGAGCGCTGTACCGCCAAGCCAGCTTCCTGCTGGACAGCGTTGGCCAGCAGCTGTTCCCGGACTGGATGCAGATCGAGGAACTGCCCCACCTGCGCCGTGGCCTGCGCTCGGCCGCCTTCGACGGTGACGGCGTGGCCACGCGTGCTTCGGCCCTGGTCCGTGACGGCGTGCTGCAGCGCTATGTGCTGGGCAGCTACTCGGCACGCAAGCTGGGGCTGCAGACCACCGCCAATGCCGGTGGCGTGCACAACCTGCAGCTGGCCGCCAACGCGGGCTCCCTGCAGGACATCGCCCGGCAGATGGGCGATGGCCTGCTGGTGACCGAATTGATGGGGCAGGGCGTGAACGGGGTGACCGGCGACTACTCGCGCGGTGCCGGCGGCTTCCGCGTCGAGAATGGTGAGATCCAGTACCCGGTGGATGGCATCACCATCGCCGGCAACCTGCGCGAGATGTTCAGCAGCATCGAAGCGGTCGGCAGTGACGTCGACCCGCGCTCGCACATCCGGACCGGTTCGATCCTGCTGGGGCGGATGACCATCGCCGGTAATGATTGATGGCGTCGATGGCGTAAGCTATGCCCGCCTGACGCAACCAGCTTGGTGCTGGTGGGTCAAGACCACCCAATGAAAAGGAGTTTTGTCGTGAGCGAATTCGATAACGTCCCGCCGCCGCCGGCCACCACCGACGTGCCGGCCGACCAGCGCACCATGGCCCTGGCCGCGCACCTGCTGGGCATCTTCACCGGCTTCATCGGCGCGCTGATCATCTGGCTGATCAACAAGGATGACGCGGGCAAGGCCTTCGTGACCGACCAGGCCAAGGAAGCCCTGAACTTCCAGATCACCGTGACCATCGCCATGGTCATCAGCATGATCCTGACCATCGTGATCATCGGCGTGTTCCTGGCCCCGATCGTGGGCATCATCAGCCTGGTGTTCAGCATCATCGCCGCGGTCAAGGCGAACAACGGCGAAGCCTACCGCTACCCGTTCGCGCTGCGCCTGGTCAAGTAAGATCGGCCACATGCGGAACTGAAAACGCCCGGCATTGCCGGGCGTTTTCATGTGCGGAGAGTGACGGGCGGTACCCGGCGAGCGCGCAGCACTCAATGATCGCGTTCGACCGCCAGCGTCGCCAGCGCGCGCAACGCATCGGCTTCCTCGCCATGGCCGGCCAGGATCGACTGCATGCGTGCGGCGAGTTCGTGCAGCTGGGCCTTCGCACCGTCCATGCCAAGCAGGGCGGGGAAGGTGCTCTTGTCCTGCGCCTGGTCCTTGCCGGCGGTCTTGCCCAGTTGCTCGGAACTGGCCTCGACATCGAGGATGTCGTCGCGTACCTGGAAGGCCAGGCCGAGTGCGTCGGCGAAGCTGTCCAGCTGGGCCAGCTGAGGTTCGTGGGCCTGGCCGCACAGCGCGCCCATGCGCACCGCCGCACGGATCAGCGCGCCGGTCTTCAGGGCATGCATGCGGGTCAATGCCGCCAGCGTCTGCTGCTGGCCGGTGGCATCGATATCCAGCGCCTGGCCACCACACATGCCAGCGGCGCCGGACGCGTGGGCCAGGGTCTGCAGGCAGGCCACGCGCAGCGTGGCAGGCAGCGGTGCATCGGCCAGCAGACCGAAGGCACGCGTCTGCAGTGCATCGCCTGCCAGAATCGCGGTGGCTTCGTCGAAGGCGATGTGGGTGGTCGGCTTGCCGCGACGCAGCGCGTCGTCATCCATTGCCGGCAGGTCGTCATGCACCAGCGAGTAGGCGTGGATGAGTTCGACGGACATGGCGGCCGCATCCAGGCTTTCCGGCTGCGCACCGAACAGGTGGCCACTGGCGTAGACCAGCAGCGGGCGCATGCGTTTGCCACCGCCCAGCACCGAATAGCGCATGGCCTGGTGCAGGCGCTGCGGTGCTTCGGCAGGCGAGGGCAGCGCGGCGTCGAGCTGGCTTTCGATACGGTCGCGCCAGCGCGCGAACAGAACCTCAGCCGTCATGGCTGGGCGGATCGAAAGGCTCGGATGCTTCCGGCTGCGCCGGATCGCTGAGCAGGCGCACGCGCAGCTCGGCCTGCTCCAGCGCCTGCTGGCACTGGCGATACAGACCGACGCCACGTTCGTAAGCACTGAGCGAAGCTTCCAGGCTCAGCTCGCCGGTTTCCATCTGCTCCACCAGCTGCTCCAGCGATTCGAGCGACTGCTCGAACTGGGCGACCGGGGAGGCGTTTTCGGGGGACTTCTTGGCCATGCGGCAAGTGTGGACGGGCCGCGCGCGGGGGTCAATTCACCAGCCGCCCGGGCGCCATTGCAACTGTGCGCCATGCGCCTGCAGCCAGGCCTGCAGCGGTGCGGCGACGACCACGTCGGCGGCGGCCAGCAACTGCGGGCCATCAAAGATCAGCGGCAGCTGCGCGCGCCGCCAGGGGGCGAGGTGTTCGCGTTGCAGGCACTCCTTCAATGCGTGCGAATGCTGGCGACCGGGCAGCAGAATGCGCTCACCGCCCACGCGTGCACGGACCTGCAGCGGTCGATCGAAGGCCGGGGTGCCCTGCAGGCGCAGCTGTCCGCCATCGGGCAGTGCCAGCGGTGCGCGTCCATCCCATTCGGCCTGCCACTCGTGGGGAAGCGCAGGCAGCCGGGCCGGCAGCAGGTAGGCGTGGTCGCGCCACTGTTGGATCGCGTGATCGTGCCAGCGCACCCGCGCCTGGCGATCGTTGTCGGCCGGCAGCAGCTCGTCCAGCGCCTGCTGCAGCACGGTGGCCGGCAGCGGTGCCGCGTCGTGGCCGGCCACCCAGGCACGCAGCACGCGTGCGGCACGGCCCGTTGAGACCTGGCGAAGCAGCTGCAGCGACAGCACGCGTGGAGCGACTTCCAGGTGTGCGATCAGCTCGGCGTCTTCCTCGTCAAGCAGTTCGCGGGTCTGCCCGCAGTGCGTTGCGCTGCCCGCCATCGCCGCAGCGGCATGCGGCCAGCGCTGGCGCAACAGTGGCAGTACCTGCAGGCGCAGGAAGTTGCGATCGGCGTGGTCGTCGGCGTTGCTGGGGTCTTCGATCCAGTGCAGTGCATGCTGGCGGGCGTAGTCGAGGAGTGCACTGCGTGGCACTGCCAGCAGCGGTCGCCATAGAGGCTTTTCGCCAAGGCGGCTGTGCGTGGACATCGCCGCCAGGCCATCGACGCCGGAAGCGCGCAGGGCGCGCAACAGGAAAGTCTCGGCCTGGTCGTCCTGGTGCTGTGCGAGCGCCAGGGTTTCGCCGTCGCGCAGTTCGGCCGCGAACGCGGCGCGTCGTGCCAGTCGCGCGGCACCCTCGGTGCCCAGGCCTGTGCCGTTCTCGACCTGCACGCGGTGCACGGCCAGTTCGATGCCCCTGGCATCGCATTGCTGCTGGCAGTGCAGCACCCAGTCATCTGCATCGGGCTGCAGCCCGTGGTGCACGTGCACCGCGCGCAGCGCCGTGCCGGAAGCTTGCGCGCAGCACCACAGCCAATGCAGCAGCACGGTGGAGTCGACACCACCGCTGTAGCCCACCAGCAGCGGCGCATCCAGCGGAACGAGGGCAGGGAATTCACTCACGCCGGCAAGTATAGGGTTGGTCGGCAGGGCTGCGCCCTGCACCCGCAGACGCGCAAGCAACGGCAACGGCCGAAGCAACAGCGGAAGCGGGTTTCCTGAGGGTTGGCGGGGTGGGTCCGGTTGCGGGGGCCGCTGCAAGTCCCCCTCCGGGGCCCGGCCCAGCCGCTGGCGGCTGTGCGTTCGGGCGCTTGCGAAGCCGTGCTTCGCAAGCAAAGCGCCCTCACCCATGTAAGCTCGGTCGCCGCTTGCTCGTGTGCGCAGTCCTGCGCACACGGCAAGACCGGGGTTGGGCATCCTGCCCAACCCGCCCGAGGCATGCCTCGGGCCCATGCGGCTCACGCCCCCGCAACCGGACCCACCCCGCCTTCGACAGAATGCCGCGATCTGCCAGAACGGCGTCGTGCACCGCTTTGGTAGGTGTCGACCTTGGTCGACACAGTAGATCCACGCCATGCGTGGATGACTCATTCGATATCTGACAGATGTGTCGACCAAGGTCGACACCTACCAACAGCCGCGGAGATCTGTCAGAGGCGGGGCACTGTGGGTTTGCGGGGTGTGAGCCGCATGGATGCGGCGATCAAGGCTACATGGACGTACTTGCGCCGTCCCCGCAAACCCACAGTGCCCCGCCATTCCACGGAATGCACGCTGTTGCTTCGGCCGTTGCGTCTGCAGGTGCAGGGCGCGGCCCTGCCGAAAAACCTACTTCACCCGACGGCCCGAGCGGTTGATCCGGAACCGCTCTCCGCCTTCCATCGGCGTGTGGCCATCGGCATCCGGCGTGCCGCGCCGGCAGCCATTGCAGACTTCGGCCACGCCATCCTGGAATGGCCAACCGAAATCGAAGGTGCCGGGCACCGCCTGGCGGAACTTCAGATCGAAGTAGGCCACGCGGTTGCCGACGCGGGCGCGCAGCAGGCCTTCCTGCGGTGTTTCCGGACCGTTGTCCCAAGTCAGTACCGGCAGGCTGCGGCCCTTGCGGTTGACGTAGTGGAAGCCCTGGTCGGCGTACACCACGGCCAGGCCGTGGTCGTCGTAGTTCAGGTCCTTCAGCGTGTCGGCGCTGATCTTCGGCCGGTGATCGACCACCTCGCAGTTGGGCAGCGGCCACAACCCGTGTTCGTCGGTCAGCAGCTTGCACGCCGGTGCCTGTGCCGCTGCATTGGCACTGGCCAGCACGCCAAGCAGGACCAGCGACCGCGCGAAGCGGCCGCTGGCAGGGGCAGGGTGGGCCTGCCTCACGATCACTTGGCCTCGGCCTTGCGCTCGAATGCGGTCGGCGCCGGCAGCTGTACCGGCACGCCCTTGTCGTCGCAGGTGCCGGCCTGGCACAGGCGCTCGCGCAGGGCCGGGGTGGCCTGCACGATCATGTGGTAGATCGCGTTCTGTTCCAGCGTGCCGCGGATCGCCTTGCTGCCCGGGCCGCGTGCCCAGATACCGACGTCTTCGCCGCCGTGCGACTCGGACTTCATCGGCACCAGTGCTTCCTGCATGTAGTCCGGATGCTCGGTGTCGACCTCGCGCAGGTTCGGGCGGCCGTTGGCCGGTTCGAAGCTGCTCGGGTTGTGCGGGTAACGCTTCGGACCGGCCGGCTGCTGGTTGCTGCTGCCGGTATGGCCCGGGCCATTGGCGTAGCTCAGCGTGGTGTACGGCTGGCCGGTGCCGTCCAGCGCGTAGTCCAGCTTGCCGGCGCCGTCTTCGCCGCCCTTGTCCTTCACCTTGCCCAGGATCGGGTTGCCGCGCGCCGGGTAGCCGACGAAGTTCAGGGTGTGCGAGTGGTCGGCGGTGACGATGATCAGGGTATCGTCGGCCGAGGTCAGTTCGTTGGCCACGCGCACCGCGTCGGACAGGGCCACGGTCTCGGTCAGCGCACGGTAGGCGTTGCCGCTGTGGTTGGCGTGGTCGATGCGCGCGCCTTCGATCATCAGTACGTAGCCTTCCTGGTGCTTGGCCAGATTCTTGATCGCGGCGGCAGTCAGTTCGGCCAGGCTCGGCTCACCGCCCGGATCCTGCGGGCGCTCGTACTCGTAGCGCATGTGGTCCGGCTCGAACAGGCCAAGGATGGCCGGCGCATTCGCGGCGGCGGCCAGCTGCTTGCTGTTCCACACGTAGGCACCCTGAGGATGCGCCTGCTGCCATTCCTGCACCAGGCTGCGGCCGTCCAGGCGCTGGCCGACCTTGTCGTCGTACTCGGGATCGCGCTCTTCCACGGTGGTGAACTCACCACGACCACCGCCGAGGGCGACCAGCGGGCCACGGCCATAGCGCGAGGTGGACAACAGCTGCTGGGCGATGTCCTTGCAGCCGGCGGCCTTTGCGGCTTCGGTCAGGTCGGTGTCGTTTTCCCAGTTGCGCTCGGGCGAGTGCGCGTAGGTGGCGGCCGGAGTGGCATGGGTCAGGCGTGCGGTGGACACCACACCGGTGGCCAGGCCGGCGCTGTCGGCCAGCTGCAGCCAGGTCAGCAGGCCCTTGGACAGGCTGTCGGCGCAGTCGGTGCGGCTGCCGGCGCTGACGCCGATCGCGCCCATGTGGGTCTTCACGCCGGTGGTGATGGCGGTCATGGTGCCGGCCGAATCCGGGGTTTGCGAATCGGTGTTGTAGGTCTTGCTGAACGCCGTGGCCGGGAAGCGCTCCCAGGACAGCAGGTTCTCTTCACCCGAGCCGCCCTTCTGCTGGCCTTCGTAGATGCGCGAGGCGGCCACCGTGGTCAGGCTCATGCCGTCGCCGAGGAACAGGATGACGTTCTTGGCCTTGCCGGACATCGCGCCGTTGGCGGCGGCCTGGGCGGCGCCGCTGCGGTACCACCACTGCGGGGTCTCGCCGGCCGGATGGGCAACGGGGTCGACGGCGACCTTCAGGCCGGCCGGGGCGGACGCGGGGGTGGTGCTGGCGCAGGCGCCCAGCAGCAGGGTGGTGGCGCAGGCGGCCAACAGGGAGACGGAACGGCGCATGGACGCTGGGATCTCACAAACTGTAACGGGACGTTCATTATGCCCGCCCTCGCAAGGCACGCCGATGACACACTGATTTGCCGGCCGGGCGGTCGTTCCGCGGGCCGCCTTGGGCTATCGTGCCAGCATCCCTTCCTTCCCCTCTGGATTGCCTATGAAGCTGGTCTCTGCCTGGCTGCGGATTCCATTCTGGCAGCGCGTGGTCGGTGGCTTCGTGCTCGGCGCGCTGGCCGGCTGGGCGCTCGGCCCGGCCGCGGAAACGTGGTTCGGCCCGCTCGGCGAGCTGTACGTCACCCTGATCAAGATGATCGCCGTGCCGCTGGTGTTCTTCGCGGTCATCAACGCAATCTCGTCGCTGCACGGCCAGAAGTCGGTCGCCGCGCTCAGTGGCCGCACCTTCCTGTGGTTCGTGATCACCGCCGCGTTGGCGGTGTGCGTCGGCCTGGGCGTGGGCACCGTGCTGCAGCCCGGCGCCGGTGGCCTGCAGCTGTCGATGGCCAGCAACTACGTGCCGCGCGAAGTGCCCAGCGTGGTGCAGGTGCTGCTGGACGTGGTGCCGGCCAATGTCTTCTACGCGCTGTCCGGCATCGGCACCAAGGTCAATGCGGCCGGTGAAACCGTGCTGGCTGCCGGTCGCGGCTCGATCCTGCCAGTGATCTTCTTCGCTGGCCTGGTGGGCTTTGCCATCGTCAAGCTGGGCGAGAAGGTGACCGAGGCGCGCAAGCTGGTCGGGCAGATGAGCGACATCATGATCCAGGTGACCCGCTTCGTGCTGGAAGTCACCCCGATCGGCACCTTCGGCCTGATTGCCGGCCTGGTCGGCAGCTACGGTTTCGAGAAGCTGCTGCCGCTGGGCCACTTCGTGCTGGCGCTGTACGTGGCCTGCGCACTGCACATCGTGGTGGTCTACAGCGCACTGCTGCTGGCGCACGGCCTGAACCCGCTGAAGTTCTTCCGTGGCGCGGCGCCGGGCATGCAGGTCGCCTTCGTCAGCTCGTCCAGCTTCGCAGCGATGCCGGTGGCGCTGCGCTCGATCACCCACAACCTGGGCGTGAACAAGGACTACGGTTCGTTCGCGGTGCCGCTGGGTGCCAGCATCAAGATGGATGGCTGCGGCGCGATCTACCCGGCGCTGTGCGCGGTGTTCATCGCGCAGTACAGCGGTGTGCCGCTGACCCCGGAGCAGTACGTGGTGGTGCTGATCGCCTCGGTGCTGGGCAGCTTCGGTACGGCCGGCGTGCCGGGTACCGCGGTGATCATGGCCACGGTGGTGCTGAGCGCAGCCAACCTGCCGCTGGAGACCATCGGCTACCTGTATGCCATCGACCGCATCCTGGACATGATGCGCACGATGACGAATGTGACGGGCCAGATGCTGGTGCCGGTGATCGTGGCCAAGGAAACCGGACTGCTTGACCAGGCGGTGTATGACAACCCGTCCAGCAATGTGGGTGTGGATGATCCCGACCCGACACCGCCACGCGGCTGAGGTTGCGTGGAGATGAAAGGCCCGCCCTGAACGGCGGGCTTTTTGTTTTGGAGCTGACTGGCGCGGTGCCGATCAGGGTAGGTCCCCGGTAGATCCACGCCATGCGTGGATGGCCGCAGTGCCGACCAACGGCCGGCACCCACCGGGGCAGGTGGCGCAGTGCCGGCCAAGGTCGGCACCCACCGGGGCAGGTGGCGCAGTGCCGGCCAAGGTCGGCACCCAGTGGGGGCGCAAACAAAAAAGCCGCTGCAGGGCAGCGGCTTTCTCGTGTCAGGCGGCGCGGTGGCGCCAGCGGGTCAGAGATCGACCCGGCGGGCCTGCATGAACTTGTTGCCCCAGTAGCCGCTGAGCAGGGTGTCCACGCGGACGTCCTTGCCGGAGCTCGGTGCGTGCAGGAAGCGGCCATCGCCAACATAGATGCCGACGTGGTCGACGCGGCCCTTGCGGCCGAAGAACACCAGGTCACCGGCAGCCAGTGCGGTGCGGTCGTTGATCAGTTCGGCGTTGTCATCGTGCGCCATTTCGCGGGAGACGCGCGGCAGCTCGATACCCAGGGCCGAGCGGAACACGTAACCGACCAGGCCGCTGCAGTCGAAACCGCTGTCCGGGTTGCTGCCACCCCAACGATACGGGGTGCCCAGCAGGGTCATCGCGCGGCGCAGCAGCGATTGCACCTTGCCGTTGTCGGCGGCGGTGCCGACAACGCTGCCATTGGCGGCGCTGCTGGTGTCGTAGTTGGCGAGCAGGCGGCTGAGATCACCGGCCACCACGGCCGAGCGGTCCATCAGCGGAATGGTGTCGTTGGCAGCCAGGTGCGGCAGCAGGGCGGCCAGCGTGGCGCTGGCGGCGGCATCGACGCGGCTGCGCTGCGGAGCGGCAGCCTCGGCCTTGGCGGCCGGTCGGGCGGTGCTCTCGGCCACCGGGGCCGGGGTCACATCGGAACGGTTCGGAGCAGTCTGCGACCAGGCCGGAAGGCTGGTCAGACACAGTGCCAGGCCAAGCAACAGCGGGCGGGCACTACGTGAAGATACGGAAGTCTGGCCTTCGCTTTTCAGGTCGTCAGTCGTCACGCGTCGGTCACAGGAAAAAAACGATGGGGCATCATGCCCTGTAAAAGCGGCAATAAGTTAAAAATTCCGTTAGTAAATCGTTAGTTTCACGGTGATGTGCGTCACAATTTTGAACATATCGCCTGTTCATTTTAGCGAAGGACACGTTTCGCCCCGGTGTAGTGGTCCTTCCAGTACGGACCGCTGAGCGAGTCCAGCCGGACCGTGCCACCGGTGCTCGGCGCGTGCACGAAGCGCCCTTCACCCACATAAATGCCGACATGGGTGACGCTGCCGCGGCTGCCGAAGAACACCAGGTCGCCGGTGGCCAGGCGCTGCGGGTCGATCTTCGGGCCCTGTACCGCCGCCAGGTCGCGCGAGGTGCGCGGCAGTTTCAGGTCCAGCATCTCGCGGTAGACGTAGGCCACCAGGCCGCTGCAGTCGAAGCCGGAGTCGGGGGTATTGCCGCCATAGCGATAGGGGGTGCCGACCAGGCTGATGGCGCGCATCAGCACCGAGTTGGCCGCCTCGGGATTGTCCGGCACGGTCTTCGGCCAGTTCGCGGTCGGCGGGGGCGGCGCGGGTCGGGTGGCCATGCCGCCGCCGCAGGCGGTCATCAGCACGGGCAGGGCCAGCAGCAGGGCCGGGGCGAGGAGCCGGCGCAGGCCGGACGAAACTGGCGTGATGTGCATGATCTCCGGATAATGCGCCACCTTAGGATTGGCCGTCATGATGGCGGCGTCCCCGCCGGGCGACAACCCGCCCCAACCCGCTTGCCTCCGGCAGATCCAGACAGAGTTGCGCATGAAGATCGAAAAAGACCGCGTTGTCCGCTTCCACTACACCGTTTCCGAAGTCGGCCAGGAGCCGATCGAATCGTCCAAGGACCGCGGCGAGCCGCTGGCGATCCTGATCGGCCACGGGAACATCATCCCGGGCCTGGAAAACGCCATGATGGACAAGGAAGCCGGCGCGACCTTCAGCGTCGACGTCAACGCTGCCGATGCCTACGGCGAGCGTCGTGAGGGCCTGTCCCAGCGCGTGCCGAAGAAGCACTTCGGCAACACCAAGCTGGCTCCGGGCCAGCAGGTCGTGCTGCAGACCAACTTCGGCCCGCGTGCGGTGACCGTGCAGAAGGTCGGCATGAGCGTCGTCGACGTCGACCTGAACCATCCGATGGCCGGCAAGGACCTGCACTTCGACGTGGAAATCGTCGATGTGCGCGAAGCCGGCAAGGAAGAAATCGACCACGGCCACGTCCACGGCGACGGCGGTCACCAGCACTGATCGCAGCGCGATCGTGATGGCAGCAACGGCCCGCTTCGGCGGGCCGTTGCGTTTGTGGAACACGGCGCGGCCATCCATGGTGCGCAGGCCGGCGGCATAATGGCGGACCTGCCCGACGGACGCCCTGTGAACGCCGCTTCTCCTTCCCTGCAGCCGGTGGCTTCCGGCGAACGCATCGCCGTGCTTGACGTGCTGCGCGGTGCTGCGCTGCTGGGCATCCTGCTGATGAACATCGAGGCCTTCAGCGGGCCGCTGGACCTGGCGTTCACCGGCATCGACGTGCATTGGCAGGGCATCGACTACTGGGCCGATGCCTTTGTCTACGTGTTCGTGCAGGGCAAGTTCTTCACCCTGTTCTCGTTGCTGTTCGGTGCCGGCTTCGCGGTGATGGTGCAGCGCGCTGAGGCCGCCGGGCGCGACTTCACCCCGTTCTACCTGCGCCGCAGCGCTGGCTTGCTGCTGATCGGTCTGTGCCATGCACTGCTGGTCTGGTCCGGCGACATTCTGGTGATGTATGCACTGATCTCGTTGCCGCTGCTGGCCTGCCGCGAGGCGCCACGCAGCTGGCTGCCGTGGATGGGGCTGATGGTCTACCTCGGCGGTGTGGCGATGATGCTGCTGGTCGGCGCGATGGTGTCGATGGCTTCGGCCGAAGATGTGCAGGGCATGCTTGCTGAGGCGCAGCGGAGCATTGAGCTGCAGCGGCAGGTGTACGGGCAGGGCAGCTGGGCGCAGGCCAATGTGCAGCGCCTGAGTGAGTTCGGTACGTCCATGGGGGCGCTGCTGATCACCGGCCCGGAAGTGCTGGGCATGTTCCTGATCGGCAGCTGGTTCGCCGGCAGTGGCGCGCTGGCGACGCCGGAGCGCTTCCCGCGCCTGTACGCGTCGCTGCGCTGGATCGCACTGCCGCTGGGCCTGCTGGTCACGCTGCTGGGGGTTGCCTGGAAACCCTACCTGGCACCGGGCGCCTACAACCTTCCGGTGACGGCGGCGATGGGCCTGGTGACCATAGGCGGCCTGCCGATGTGCCTGGGCTATCTGGCGTGGATCGTGCATTGGCGCACGCGGCTGGCCTGGCTGGCGCCGGTGGGGCGCATGGCGCTGACCCATTACCTGGCGCAGTCGCTGGTCTGCACGCTGCTTTTCTATCACTACGGACTGGGATGGTTCGAGGTGATGCCGCGCAGCGTGCAGCTGCTGTTCGCACTACTGCTGTTCGCTGTGCAGGTGGGCATTTCGCACGCGTGGTTGCGCCGCTTCCGTTTCGGGCCGATGGAATGGCTGTGGCGTGCGATGACCTACCGGCAGTGGCCGCCGATGCGGCGCGGGGCCGGGCAGGGCTGATCGATGCAGGGCGCGCGCGAGGATGTGATCGTGGTCGGCGCCGGTGCCATTGGACTGGCCGTCGCGCTCGCGCTGCGCGCACAGGGCCGGCAGGTACGCGTGATAGACCGTGGGCGTGTCGGCGGCGCGACCTCGCATGGCAACTGCGGCACCATCACCCCCAGCCACGCGCCGCCGCTGCCAGCGCCTGGCGTACCGTTGCGCGCGCTGCGCTGGATGCTCGATCCGCGTGCGCCGTTGTACGTGCGTACGCGACTGGACCCTGCATTGTGGCGCTGGCTGCTGCAGTTCAGCGCACGCTGCAATGCCCGCGACTGGCTGCAGGCCACGCGCGCCCGCGCTGCGCTGCTGAATGATTCCCGGCTGCGCCTGGCACAGTGGGTGCAGGTGCATGCGCTGGACTGCGAATTCGATACCCGCGGTCTGGACTACGTGTTTGGCGATGCCCGCAATTTCGATCACCACGCCGCTGAGTGTGAGGCACTGAACGCGCAGGGCATCGCCACGGCGCGCATCGACGGCGCCGACTATGCGCGCGACAATCCGGCGTTCCATGATCGCCTCGCCGGTGCGATCCACTTTCCCGGCGATGCGCAGCTGCGTCCGGACCGCTATACCGCTGAACTGGCGCGCGTGCTGCGCGCGCAGGGCGTGGTGATCGACGAACAGGTGGACGTGCAGGGATTCAGTGACGATGCGCAGGGCGTACGCGTGCAGGCCGGCCTGCAGACCGTGCGGGCGCGTGAGCTGGTACTGGCCACTGGCCCGTGGTCGCGCGACTGGGCACGGCAACTGGACCTGCGCGTGCCGATTCAGCCCGGCAAGGGCTATTCGCTGACCTGGTCACGACCGGAGCAGGTGCCGCAGCGTCCAGTCGTACTGAAGGACCATTCCGTGTTCGTGATTGCCTGGCGCGATGCGTTGCGCCTGGGCGGCACCATGGAATTCGCCGGTGCCGACCCGCAGCTGCGCACGCGCCGCCTGCAGGCCCTGCAGCAGGCCGCCGACCGCTACCTGCGCGCGCCGCGCGGTGCGCAGCTGCAGGAGCAGTGGTGCGGGTGGCGCCCCATGAGCGTGGACGACGTGCCGTTGATCGGCCGCGCGCCTGCGCATCCTCACGTCTGGCTTGCAGCGGGGCATGGCATGCTCGGCATCAGCATGAGCGCCGGCACCGGCCAGCTGATCGCCGATCTCGTCTGCGGCCGCACGCCAGCGATCGATCCTGCCCCTTACCGACCCGAGCGATTCCGATGAGCACTGCACCCTATGATTACGACCTGATCGTCCTTGGCGGCGGCTCCGCCGGCCTGGCTGGTGCGATCCGTGCCGCGCAGCATGGCAAGCGCGTGGCAATGCTGGAGCCCGGTGAGCTGGGCGGGACCTGCGTCAATGTCGGCTGCGTGCCGAAGAAGGCGATGTGGCTGGCGGCCGACCTGCATGAGCGCATCGGCCTGGCCAGTGCGATGGGCTTCGATGTTCAGGCGCGCCCGGCGCTGTCGTGGAAGGAACTGGTGATCCATCGCCAGGCCTACATCAGCAACATCCACACCAGCTACCACAAACGCCTGGATGAGACCGGCGTGGTGCGCATTCCGGCGCGCGGCCATCTGCTCGATGCGCATACCGTGGCCTGCAGTGATGGCGTGCGTTACAGCGCCGAGCACATCCTGATCGCCACCGGCGCGCACCCGCTGCGTCCAGATATCCCCGGCGCGGAACTGGGCCTGGTCTCCGATGATTTCTTCGACCTGCGTGCGGCGCCGGCCGAGGTGGCGATCATCGGCGGTGGCTACATCGCGGTGGAGCTGGCCGGCCTGCTGCAGGCACTGGGCAGCAAGGTGAGCCTGCTGGTGCGTGGCCAACGGCTGCTGGATCGCTTCGATTACGAGCTGACTGATCAGCTGGCCGAGAACCTGAAGCAGCAGGGCGTGCGCATCCATTTCGGCTATCGCCTGCGCGAACTGCAGCGCGATGGCGAACGCGTACGTGCGTTCGGCCATGACGGCCCGCTCGACAGCGTGTTCGACGCGGTGTTCTTCGCCACCGGCCGCCGCGGCAACAGTCGTGATCTGGGCCTGGAAGCGCTCGGCATCGGCATTGGCGAACACCAGCAGGTGCAGGTGGACGAATGGCAGACCACCAGCGTGCCGAGCGTGCACGCGGTGGGTGACATCGCCGGCAAGGTCGGCCTGACCCCGGTGGCGGTGGCTGCTTCGCGACGGTTGATGGATCGCCTGTTCGGTGGTCGCCCGCAGTCGAAGATGGATTACGAGAACGTGGCCAGCGTGGTGTTCTCGCACCCGCCGCTGGGCGCGGTGGGCATGAGCGAAGTAGAAGCACGTGCACGTTTCGACCAGGTGAGCGTTTACCACAGCCGTTTCCGACCGATGCTGCAGGCGCTGGCCAACGGTACACAGCGCAGCCTGTTCAAGATGGTCTGCGCCGGCCCGGAAGAACGCGTGGTAGGTATCCACCTGCTGGGCGAAGCGGCCGACGAGATCCTGCAGGGTTTCGCGGTGGCGGTGAAGATGGGCGCGACCAAGGCCCAGTTCGATGACACCGTGGCGATCCACCCGACCTCGGCTGAGGAAGTGGTGCTGATGCGCTGACCTGCGGTTGCTGCAGAGCCGAGCCCATGCTCGGCCGTCGCTCTTTGTAGAGTCGAGATCCTATGTTCGTGGTCAAGCCTGCTGGAAGCAGGCTTGACCCACCTTCAGCATGGCCGGATCGAAGTCCCGGCCGCTTTTGAAGACACCCCAGGCGATCCTGGCCAGCTTTCTGGCCAGGATGTTGAAGACGGCGGTGCTGGGGTGACCGCGTTTTGACAGCTCGTCGTAGAGCGGTTGCCCCCGACGACACCGCTTGAGCCCCATGGCGGCCATGTAGAGCATCTGGCGCAGCACTGGCGCGCCCTGTTTGGACAGCCGACGCCGTCCCGTTCTGCCGCCAGACTCGTTAGGCCGGGGATCCAGGCCGGTGCAGGCGATCCACGCGTTGGCGTTGGCCAACGGCCAGCGCGTCATGTAGTAGATCAGGTGAGCGGCGACGGCAGGGCCGACACCAGGGACGGTCAACAGGCGCTTGTAGAGCGTGCCATGCTCTCCATCGCGACCCAGGCGCTGCAGTTCGCTTTCCAGCTCGGACAGCGTCCCAGCCAGAGCGCAGAACAGATCTGACAGCTCCCCGGGGGCACTTTTGCTTACCCCGAAGGATTGCTCCAGGCGCGCGCGTGTCTTTACCAGCGTCTGCCGCTTGCGCAGCAAATCGTGCATCTGCTGCTGCTCGTCGGTACGCGGTACGTATTCACGCAGGCGATCGTTCTCCTTCTTCACGTACCGGGCGATCGCTTCGGCGTCCATGGCGTCCGTCTTGCCACGCGAGCCCGTCGCCCGGCCGTAGTGCTTGATCAGACGTGGATTGATCACATAGACAACGTGGCCTGCCTGGCCAGCCATCCGAGCCAACAACTCGTAGTACCGCCCCGTCGCCTCCATGCCAATCCGGCATCGCTGGGGCAAGGTGTTGAGCCACTGGGCTATGCCGGCCCGGGTGTTGGCGATCCTGTCGCCGGCCTTGCGGTCGGCCACTGCCGGTACGAACTCCTTGGAGTCCACGTCCACGCCAATATCGAGAGAATCAGACATTTGTACGGCTCCCAGCTATCTTTAAGGGGCTGGGGTGGTACCGCACCGACGTTAGCTTGCCTACATCGACGATCCCTTTGGGGGCCGTACGATCCTTTATCGACGTTCGTGTGCGGGATGGGGATCGCTCGACTCGTCTGTCGGCTAGTATCCGCAGATGCATGCTTGACGGTCCCTCCACCCTGGCTCCTACATACCTCGTAGGAGCCGGGAGGAACATACAAGCCATGCTCGACTGCGGTGGAAAGACAGTCGAGCATGGCTCGACTCTACAAGGCGGGCACCGGACGCCCCCGTGCGACAATGGGCGCCCCCACGCTTTCCCGGGCCGCTCCGAGCGGCCCGCCGTCGTCCTGATGTCCAATCCCGCTTCCCGTATCGCCACCGCCTCCCCACGCATTGCGCTGGGGGGTATCGGCCTGGCAGCGATCGGCGCCATCGCTGCTTCCGGCAAGGCGATCATCGTCAAGCTCGGCCTGCGTCACGGCGTGGATGCCACCACGCTGCTTGCCCTGCGCATGCTGATGGCGCTGCCGCTGTTCGTTTTGATGGCGCTGTGGGCCGCGCGTCGGGCCGAACCACTGTCCTGGGCCGACCGTGCCCGCGTGCTGTGGCTGGGTTTCACCGGCTACTACCTGTCCAGCCTGCTCGACTTCCAGGGCCTGCAGTACATCAGCGTGACCCTGGAACGATTGATCCTGTACTTGAACCCGACCCTGGTGCTGCTGATCAACGTGCTGCTGGCGCGCCAGCAGCCGGGACGATGGCAGATCGGCGCGCTGGTGCTGAGTTATCTGGGCGTGCTGCTGGCGTTCGGCCATGACCTGCAGCGCGAGGGTGGGCAGATCATCGTTGGCAGCCTGCTGGTGCTGGGCAGTGCGCTCAGCTATGCGCTGTACCTGTTCGGCAGCGGGCAGGTGGTCGCGCGTATCGGAGCGGTGCGGCTGACCGCTTACGCCAGCTGCGTGGCCAGCGTGCTGGTGCTGCTGCATTTCGCGGTGACCCATCCGCTGCCGTTGTTGTGGCAGGCACCGGCGCCGGTGCAGTGGTTGTCGCTGGTCAATGCCACCGTGTGCACGGTGCTGCCAGTGCTGGCGATCATGCTGGCGGTGCAGCGCGTGGGTTCGTCGCTGGCCGCGCAGGTCGGTATGCTGGGCCCTGTTTCCACCATCGTGATGAGCCTATGGCTGCTCGACGAACCGATGGGGCCGGCGCAGATCGCCGGCACCGTGCTGGTGCTGATCGGCGTTCTGCTGGTAACCCGCCTGCGGCGCTGACGCCTGAGCAGG
Source organism: Stenotrophomonas sp. 86156_Sma (assembly GCF_056481625.1). NCBI lineage: Bacteria > Pseudomonadati > Pseudomonadota > Gammaproteobacteria > Lysobacterales > Lysobacteraceae > Stenotrophomonas > Stenotrophomonas sp. 86156_Sma. The sequence continues at coordinate 3,584,084 of NZ_CM151157.1, read as the reverse complement.
CGCGCGCGCGCATCCTGGCGGTGATCCGCGCGATCCCGGCGGGGCAGGTGATGGGCTATGGGCAGGTGGCGCTGCGCGCGGGCCTGCCCGGGCGTGCGCGCCTGACCGCGCGCATCTTGGGCCAGAACGACGACCCGGACCTGCCTTGGCACCGCGTGTTGCGCTCGGATGGGCGCATTGCCATGGAGGAAGGTTCGGCTGGTTGGCGCGAGCAGTCACAGCGGTTGCGCGCCGAGGGCGTGCGGGTGGAGAACGGCCGGGTGCGGATGCCGGCGGCTGATCCGGCGGCGGCACTGGATGCCGCTGTGTGGGGGCCGGGCTGAGCACCGCTGGCGACTGAACAGGCCGCGCCTGCCGGTCGCCAACAAGACACGGTGCTGCGGCTATGATGGAGGCCGTTCCATGCCGGTGCTCCCATGTTCCCGCGACTGCCTACCGTCACCAAGGCCCTGCTGATCGCCAATGCGATCCTGTTCCTGCTGCAGCAGCCGTTCCTGCTCGGCATGCAGACCTTCGAGCCGTTCATGCTGCAACCCCTTCAGCAGGGCTTCGACGCATTCTCGCCGGGCGGCAACTTCCAGCCCTGGCAGCTGCTGACCTACGGCTTCCTGCATGGCAGCTTCGGCCATCTGTTCTTCAACATGCTGGCGGTCTTCATGTTCGGCGCGCCGCTGGAGCAGACCTGGGGCGAGAAGCGCTTCCTGCTGTATTACCTGGTGTGCGTGGCCGGTGCCGGTGTCTGCCAGCTGCTGGTGGGGACGCTGCTGGAAAACCCGGCCACGGTGCTGGGTGCTTCCGGTGGCGTGTTCGGCCTGCTGCTGGCCTACGGCATGCTGTTCCCCAACCAGCGGGTGATGCTGCTGTTCCCGCCGATCCCGATGAAGGCGCGTACCTTCGTGATCCTGTTCGGTGTGGGCGAACTGGTGCTGGGCATGACCGGTTGGCAGCCGGGCGTGGCCCACTTCGCGCACCTCGGCGGCATGCTGTTCGGCTGGTTGCTGATCCGCTACTGGCGCGGGCAGCCGCCGTTCAACAAACGCCGCCCGCCTGGCCCGCCGAAGCGCCCGAACCATCTGCGCAGCGTGAAGTGAGGCGCGATGCGCCTCGCTTCACGCGGGTAGGTGCCAACCTTGGTTGGCACGCTTTGAATGGGATCATTTGACGCTGTAGGTGCCGACCGTTGGTCGGCACGCCTTGTCCCACGCGGGTAGGTGCCAACCTTGGTTGGCGCGCTTTGAACGGGATCATTTGATGCTGTAGGTGCCGACCGTTGGTCGGCACGCTTTGCTGCCTCGCGCCAACCAAGGTTGGCACCTACCAACAGCAGTTGATGCAGGCGACGGGGTACACGCGCCTCCACGATGGCGAGGCTCTACAGATCCTGCAACACCACCTGCGCGGCATTGTGCCCGGGCGCACCGGTGACACCACCGCCGGGATGGGTGCCCGAGCCGCACAGGTACAAGCCGGGCAGGGCGCCGCGATAGCCGGCCTGGCCGACCATCGGCCGTGCCGAGAACAACTGGTTGGCACTGAGCGCACCGTGGAAAATGTCGCCGCCGACCAGGCCGAAGGTGCGTTCCAGATCCAGCGGCGACAGCACCTGCCGACCGAGCACGCTGCCGGCAAAGCCGGGCGCATACCGTTCGACGGTGGCAATCATCAGGTCCGCCACAGTCTCACGGTGATCATCCCAGTGGCGCCCGTCGGGCAGTACCGGCGCCACGTGCTGGCAGAACAGGCTGGCCACATGCTGCCCGCGCGGCGCCAGTGAATCATCCAGCGTGCTCGGAATCAGCATCTCTACGATCGGTTCGCGCGACCAGCCTTCGCGGCGCGCATCCAGCCAGGCGCGGTCCATGTAGTCCAGGCTGGGGGCCATGATGATGCCGGCGCTGAGGTGATCGCCGGGGCCGGGCAGGGCACGGAAGTCCGGCAACCGCGACAGCGCCACGTTCATGCGGAAGGTGCCGGAACCGCAGCGCCAGTTCGTCATGCGTTCGCGTGTGGCAGCGGGTACCTGCGTCGGCTCCAGCAACTGTTCGTACAGCAGCTTCGGATTGACGTTGGCCACCACCGCGCGTGCGCGCAGGGTTTCGCCGTTGACCAGTTCCACCCCCACGACGCGGCCTTGTTCGGTCAGTACCTGTTGCACACCGGCATCCACGCGAAGTTCGGCCCCGGCCTCGCGCGCCGCGCTGGCGATGGCCTGGCTGATCGCGCCCATGCCGCCGATCGCGTGGCCCCACGCACCCTTTACGCCATTGCACTGGCCGAATACGTGGTGCAGCAGCACGTAGGCACTGCCCGCTGTATACGGGCTTGCGTAGTTGCCGACGATGCCATCAAAGCCGAACAGCGCCTTGATCGGCTCGCTCTCGAACCAACGGTCCAGGTACTCCGCCGCCGACAGCGTGAAAAGGTCCAGCAGTTCCTGCCGCAGTGGCGCATCCAGCGCCGCCAGTTCGCGGCCGAGTTTCCCCATCTGCCATAGTGCGGGCAGCGCACGCCAACCGCCTGCTACACCCAGGTCGGGCGGCGCGCGCAGGGCCCATGCGCGCAGTACGTCGGCGAAGATTTCCAGGCGTGCCTCGTACGCGGGCAAGCGCTGCGCATCCCGCTCGGAGAACTTCGCCACTTCGGCCTGAGTGCGGCCAGGTGCCGACAACAGATAGCGGTCGTCGGGCAATGGCAGGAAGTTGTTGGCCGGGCGCGCGACGATGCGCAGCCCATGCGCATGCAGCTGCAGGTCGTCGATCACCTTCGGCTGCAGCAGCGAGACCGTGTACGAGGCGACTGAATTGCGGAAGCCGGGATGGAATTCCTCGGTGACTGCAGCGCCGCCAAGAACGCCGCGACGTTCCAGCACCAGCACCTTCTTTCCGGCACGTGCCAGATAGGCCGCGCAGACCAGGCCGTTGTGGCCACCGCCAACGATGATCGCATCCCAGGTCATCTGCACCTCGGAAAAAGGGGACGGAGGGGATTAAGTCGCAATTCGCATGGGGTCACCGGCAATGGGGAAAAAACGACTTAATCCCCTCCGTCCCCTTTTTTGATCGCTGCTTCGATGGTGGCGATGTCGATCTTCTTCATCGGCATCATCGCGTTGAATGCGCGCTTGGCCAGTGCCTTGTCCTGGCTGGTCACCGCTTCGATGAGCATGCGCGGGCTGATCTGCCAGGAGATGCCCCAGCGGTCCTTGCACCAGCCGCATTGGCTCTCCTGGCCACCGTTGCCGACGATCGCATTCCACAGGCGGTCGGTCTCGGCCTGGTCCTCGGTCTGGATCTGGAAGGAAAACGCTTCGCTGTGCTTGAACGCGGTGCCGCCGTTGAGGCCGACGCAGGGGATGCCGCAGACCGTGAATTCAACGGTCAGTACGTTGCCTTCCTTGCCGTCCGGATAGTCACCGGGGGCGTGATGCACGGCGGTCACCGCGCTGTCGGGCAGGATACTGGCGTAGAAGGTGGCGGCCTCGAGCGCGCCGTTGTCATACCAGACACAGATCGTGTTCTTGTGTGCCATGTCGGGGCTCCACGTTGGGCGAAGCCGCAGCGATAGCATGCGCGGTGTTAATCCGGGATCGTGCTGCACCTGCAAAAAAAGGAGGGCGCCCGAAGGCGCCCTCTGCGTTACCCGTGTGGCAGCTGGATCAGCGCCAGACCTTGATCTGCTCGGCTTCACTGCGCTGCATCGGCTGGCCGGCCTTGCAGCTGAAGGTGGCGCCGAAGGCCGGCAGGTTGGCCAGCGTGCCGTTGCTGCGCCACAGGCCCGGTGCACGGATGTCGGCGGTCAGGCGACGTACGGCCTCGTTCGGCGCCAGCTGCTGCGCCCACAGCGCAGACCAGGCGCGGAAGAAGCCCTGCTGCTGGGCCTGCTTGGCCTTCGGCTCCTGCGCGACATACGCCGCCCAGGCCAGTTCCAGACCGGCGATGTCGGCCAGGTTCTCTTCCTGGGTGAGCGTGCCGTTGACCTTGGCACCCTTCACGCCCGGGAAGTCGTAGGCGCTGTACTGCGCGGCCACGCGGTTACCGAGCAGGGTCCAGGCGGTCTTGTCGGCCGGGGTCCACCAGCTGCGCAGCTCGCCCTTGGCGTCGACCAGCGCACCCTTGGCATCGATCGCGCGGGTCAGCTCATGGCCGACCAGGCCACCGAAGCTGCCGAACTTGTCGGCAGCGTCGGCCTTGGCGTTGAACACCGGGCCCTGCAGGATCGCGGCGGTGACGATCAGGCGGTTCTGGGCCAGATCGTAGGCCAGCGACGGCTGCTGCGGCAGCACGTCCCAGCGACGGTCGGCATTGCCCTTGCCGATGCGCTTCATTTCCTCGCGATGGCGCCAGGTCGAAGCAATCAGCATGTTGCCACCGAACGAACCGCGGCCCATCGGCTGCACGCTGTAGTCGAGGTCGCGCAGCGGGGTGCCAATCTCGATCTTCAGCGCAGCCAGCTTGGCCTGCGCTTCGGCCTTGGCTTCGGTGCTCATCCAGCTGTTGTTCTTGACCGCCTCGATCTGCACTTCGCGCACCTTGTCGACGATCCACGCCGCCTGGCGACGATCTTCGGCGGACAGGTAACGGGCAGCGTATTCGCGACCGACCATCGGGCCAGCGGCCACGTTGATCGCCTCCAGCACGTCTTCCCAGCGCTGCGGCGGCAGGGTTTCGCCACGCAGCACGCGGCCGCGGAATTCGAACTCGGCGTCGCGGTAGGCCTTGGACAGGTACGGCGCCATCGAGTCGCCCACGCGCCAGCGCAGGTAGGCCTTCCACTGGTCCGGCTTGAGCTTGGTGACCATGCCGTCGAGCTGCTTGAACAGGCCCGGGTCGGCCAGCGAGACCAGGTCGTCATCCACGCCCTGTGCCTTCAGGAAGGCATCCAGCTGCAGGTTGCGGTAGCGGCTGTTGAGCTCCTTGGTGGAGATCGGCGCGTAGTTGTTGAACGGGTTGTTGATGCCGGCCAGCGACTGCGCATTGCGTGCCAGCTCGGTTTCCAGCGCGATCACCGCCTGCGACTCGGCATCCAGCTTGGCCGCCGGGGTGCCGGTCAGCGCCAGGATCTGCTTGACGTAGTTGCGGTAGCGCCCCATCAGCGCCACGGTGTCGGCGTCGGTACGGGTATAGAACGCCGGATCCGGCAGGCCCATGCCGCCCTGCATGAAGTAGCCGATGTGACGGTCCAGTGCTTTCAGATCGACGTCGGGGCCGAAGTTGAATGCCACCGGGATGCCGACCTGGTGCAGTGCGGCGATCGAGGCCGGCACATCCTTGGCCTTCTTGATGGCGTTGATGCGGGTCAGCAGCGGGGCGATCGGGTTGGAGCCGTCTGCTTCCACGGCCGCTTCGTCCAGGCCACTGGCCCAGAAGTCACCCAGCAGCTTCTGCACGTTGCCCTGCGGCGCCTTCATCGCTGCGTCGAGCAGTTCACGCTGCTGCTGGCGGCTGCGGTCGACCAGCTGGCCCAGCGCGGTGGTGGCGCCGGTCTGCGGCACCGGGTTGGCCTTCAGCCAGCCGGCATTGGTGGCGTCGTAGAAGTCGCTGCACTGGGCACTGACAGCCGGGGCACGCGCGGCCTTTTTCTTGGCGGCGAAGGCATCGTGGGTCGGGACCAGAGTCGCCAGGCTGATGCCCAGGGCGATGGCAAGCGGACGGAAATTGGGCATGTGGAACGAATCCGTGATGGATTGAGGGCGCGCGCACTATAGCAAGCCGCGCATGGGCGCGGCATGCACGCATCACGGCGCATCCGCCGGGCATGGCCCGGCGCTACCGGGTGTGTGGCATCGACATCGCATGCACGCATCACGGTGGCTCCGCCGTGCCGTGCGCCGACCAAGGTCGGCATCTACCAACGGCGTGGGCCTGCAAAGGCGCAGCAGATCCACGCCATGCGTGGATGACGGGCGCGGCAAAAAACAAAGGCCCGGGAATTCCCGGGCCTCTGCAGGTCTACCTTGGCATCAGCCAGGGCTTACCAGATCACCACCTGCTGCTCGCCGGCGCGGGCCATCGGCGAACCGGCCTTGCACTGGAAGGCCGCGGCAAAGGTCGGCAGGTTCGACGGCGCACCCATGGCGCGGAACTGCGCCGGCGCGTGCGGGTCAGTGGCCAGGCGGACCTTGGCGTTTTCCGGGGTGTACTTGGTGCGCCACACGGTGGCCCAGTTGAAGAAGAAGCGCTGGTCGCGGGTGAAGCCATCGACCTTTGCATCTTCCTTGCCGGCGGAGGCCTTCTGCAGGGCGTCGTAGGCGGTAGCCAGGCCGCCCAGGTCGGCGATGTTCTCGCCCAGGGTCAGGTGACCGTTCACGGCCTGGCCGTCGACCTTGTACTGGTCGAACTGCTTGACCAGCTTGCCGGTCAAGCCTTCGAAGTTCTTCTTGTCAGCGGCAGTCCACCAGTCTTCCATGTTGCCGGTCGGCCCGAAGCGTGCACCCTGGTCGTCGTAACCGTGGGTCATTTCGTGGCCGATCACCGCACCGATGCCGCCATAGTTCAGTGCGTCGTCGGCCTTCGGATCGAAGAACGGCGGCTGCAGGATGGCGGCCGGGAACACGATCTCGTTCTGCAGCGGGTTGTAGTAGGCGTTGACCGTCTGCGGGGTCATGCCCCACTCGGTCTTGTCCACCGGCTTGCCGATCTTGGACAGGTTGAACTTGTAATTGAACTCACTGGCCGCGCGCACATTGCCCAGGTAGCTGTCGCGCTGGGTCTGCAGGCCCGCCCAGTCACGCCACTTGTCCGGGTAACCGATCTTCGGAGTGAAGGTTTCCCACTTGGCGATGGCCTTGGCCTTGGTTTCATCGCTCATCCAGCTCAGGCCCTGGATGCGTTCCTTCAGCGAGGCGGCCAGGTTCTTCACCAGCTCTTCCATCTTCGCCTTGGCTTCCGGCGAGAAGGCAACCTTCACGTACAGCTGGCCGAAGGCTTCACCGGCGTCGTTCTCGATGGTGCCCAGCACGCGCTTCCAGCGCGGCTTCTGTTCCTTCTGGCCATTGAGGGTCTTGCCGTAGAACTCGTAGTTCTCCTGCACGAAGGCATCGGCCAGGTACGGCGAGGCGCTGTCCACGGTGTGGAAGCGCAGGTAGGCGCGCCACACCGACGGATCGGTATCGCCCAGCGCCTTGCTCACTTCCTCATGGAAGGCCGGCATGGCCAGCGAGAACTTCTCCGGCGCGGCTACGCCCTGCGACTTGAAGAACTCGGTCCAGCTGAAGTTCGGGGTCAGCTTGTCAGCGTCGGCCAGGGTGACCGGGTTGTAGTACAGCTCGACGTTGCGCGACAGCTCCACGCGCGACTTGGAGGCCTTGGCCAGGCGGGTCTCGAACTTGACCACGTCCTCGGCCTGCTTGGCAGCGTCGGCAGCGGCGACGCCGGACAGCTCCAGCACCTTGGCGACGTGCGCCTGGTAGGCCTTCAGCTTGTCGGCGTTCTTGGCATCGGTGTAGTAGGTGCTGTCCGGCAGGCCCAGGCCGCCCTGGCTGGCGTAGGCCAGGTTCACGGCCGAGTTCTTGAAGTCGGCTTCAGCGCCGAAGCCGAACAGGACGTTGTCACCCTTGGCCGCGCTGCTGCGCAGGTAGTCGGCGATGGCAGCCTTGTCCTGCAGGCCGTCGATCGCGGTCAGGTCGGCCTTCAGCGGCTCGATGCCCTGGGCATTGATCTTGGCTTCGTCCATGCCGGTGGCCCACAGGTCGCCGACGATCTTCTCGATATGGTTCGGGTTCTTGACCTGCGCGACCTGTTCAGCCAACTGGTGCTGTACGGCCACCGAACGCTCGTCGAGGATGGTGAACGCGCCCCAGCTGGTGCGGTCGCCCGGAATTTCATTGGCGGCCAGCCACTTGCTGTTGACGTAGTCGCCGAAGGCGCCACAGGCGTCCTTGCTGGCATCCAGATCGCTGGGCTGGAAGGCGTTGTAGGCCGGCAGCTTGCTCTCGTCCAGCGTGTAGTTGGTGGCTTCGGCCGCGGCCGGCGTGGAGGCGGTGGCATCCTTGGCCGGGGTTTCGTTCTTGCCGCAGCCGACCAGCGCGGCCGAAACGGCCAGGGTCAGCAGCACGATCTTGGGAGTACGGGTCACTTTGATGGCCTCCAGGCCGAGTGAGTCAGGGAAGGGCCGCGGGGACGGCCGTGGGCCGAACAATACGCCGCCGGCTTGCCCTGCAAGGGTGTCGAAGGTCATGGCCGGGCGCAAGGGGGCCGCTTCGTGGGCCGGAAAAGACAGACCCGGCAAAAGCCGGGTCTGTCGGGGTACTGCGATAAGGCGTGGATCAGAACTTGTACTTCAGACGCACGAACGGGGTGCGGCCGTAGTAGTCGTACTGGGTGGCGAAGGCCGGTACGTTGCCGTAGCGGGAATCGGCGACACCGATGGAAACCAACGGCGGGGTCTTGTTGAAGATGTTGCTGACGCCCACCAGGATTTCCCAATCGGCCTGCGCGTAGCTGACCGAAGCGGTGTGGTAGATGCGCGAGTCGGCCACGATGTCACGATAGGAGTTCGGACGACCCTGGTAGGTGAACACCGGGCTCAGATCGATGTCTTCGGTCTTGTGGATGTAGGTGGTCAGCCAGTTGTACGACCAGTCACCGCGGGTCAGGCTCAGCGCCAGGTTGCCCACCACCTTCGGACGGCCGATGTCACCCAGCAGCTCCGAGGATTCCAGGCCGCTCGCAGCTGCGCTGGAGAACACTTCCTGGGTGTCTTCGATCGTGTAGGTGACCTGGGTCTCGGCCGAGAACTTGCCGAACGAGAAATCGTGGTCGAAGTTTGCGGTCAGGTCGTAGCCACGGGTGCGCTGCTTGTTGATGTTGATGAACTTGTTCTGGATCTGGGTCACCGCATACGGCTGGGTAGCACTGGCCGGATTGCGGGTCAGCAGATCGCAGTAGCTGTTCGGGTACACCGTGCCGCCGTAGCAGCCACGCATGACGTTGGTGCTGCCCAGCTGCGCGATTTCATTGCTCACTTCGTAGTCGAAGTAATCGATGGCCACGCTCAGGTTGGCGAAGGTCGGGGTGAACACGATACCGGCGGTCTTCGCACGCGAAGTTTCCGGAATCAGCGAATTACCACCGCCCTGGCGGTACACCGTGCCGCTGCTGCCGCCGCCGGCATAGTCGGCCGGGATACCTGCGGCCGCACAGTTGGCCTGGTAATTGGTATTGGAGCTTTCACCCCAGCGTACGCACGGATCGTTCGCCTGCTGGAAGAAACCAGTCTCGTTGCCAAGGTACAGCTCGTACAGGCCCGGCGCGCGGTAGGAGGTGCCGATCGAACCGCGCAGACGCAGCGACGGAATGACCTGCCAGTTCAGGCCGACCTTCCAGACATTGTCCGAATCGGCAACGTTGTCGTACTTGAACACGCGACCCGAGGCGTTCAGGCTCAGCGATTCCACCGCCGGCAGGCCCTTCAGCAGTGGCACGTCGAACTCGACGAAGGCTTCCTTGACCTTGTCGTTGCCCTTGGTCACATCAGCCGAGGACGAGCCCCAGATGTCGCCAGTGCGGGACAGTTCGCTCGGCTGGTCGTTGAGCGAGTAATAGCGGTATTCCAGGCCGCCCGCAAAACCGACCGCACCGGCCGGCATCTCGAACAGGTCGCCGCTGACGATGGCGTTGATGGTAGCCTGCTTGTAAGTGGTCTTGCCCCAGTCCCACGCACCGAGCTTGTCGACCAGCTCGTCGACCTTGCGGCCGCTCAGGTAGTCCGGGTCGAAGTAGTTCACCGCCGGCGGCGCGTCGGTGTAGTCCAGGTCGCCGCTCTTGGAGGCCTGGATGGCCAGATTGCCGTACTTGCCACTGGAGTGGCTGAAGTTCGCGTTGACTTCCCACGCCCAGGTGTCGGTGCCCTTGAACAGGCCGTCAAGCTTGGTGGCGGCGTAGAAGTAATCGACGGTGACATCCTGCTGGGACTTGAACAGCATCACCGGGTTGGCGACGATCTCGGTACCCGGGATGTAGGCATACGGGAAGAACTGGCGCCAGGAGAACGTCTCGGTTTCGCGACGGTTGAACAGGAACTGGGTCTTCCAGTTGACCGAATCGAAGCCGAAGTCGGTGGCCACGTAGGCGGTCTTCCGCTCCTGCTTGTTGATGATGTGGCCCTGGCCCCAGCGCGCGAAGTTCACCGGCTCATCGAAGAAGGCCTGGCCGCGCGCGTAGCTCTGGGTCTTGCGCGGGCGGTAGCCCGGCAGCGGGCCGACAGTGGTGCCATCACCCGACGGCACATAGCGGGTGCTGCCGATGTCGACCACGTTGTGCAGCATGTTGACGCAGTTGGCCAGCGGCGTACCGGCATTGAGCGAACGATCTTCGCGGTCGATGCGGTTGCCGTCGGCGTCCTTGACCAGGTCGTTGCTGCAGTTGAGGAAGTCGCGGTCGCCACGGGTCAGCTCGTTGTGCTGATACCACTCGACGGCAGCGATGATGCTGCCCTTCTCGAAGTTCCAGCCATTGGCCAGCGACGCCGAGAACACTTCACCGCCGCCTTCGGTCGGGACGCGGCCGGTAACGGTCAGCTCCGGGCGCTCGATGTTCTTCTTGGTGATCAGGTTGACCACACCGGCCACGGCGTCGGAACCATAGATCGAGGACGAACCGTCCTTCACGATCTCGGCACGCTGCAGGATGGCGGTGGGAATGACGTTCAGGTCGAAGGCGCCGACGGCGCCACGGGTACCGGCCGGGCCGGGGCGCTGGCCATCGAGCAGCACCAGGGTGCGGTTGGCGCCCAGGCCGCGAAGCGACACGGTCTGTACGCCGGTGCCGCCGTCCACGACGAAGCCGCCGAACTGGTGGGTGATCTGGGTTTCGGCCGAACCGATGGCCGACTTCTGCAGGAACTCGGCCACGTTGACCTGGCCCTGCTTCGCGTTGGTTTCGGCGTTGATGGTGAACACCGGCGAAGTGGTCTCGTAGTCCGCACGGCGGATCAGGGAGCCGGTGACTGTGACCTTGTCAAGATCGGTTGCGCGGGTGGAAGTGCTTGAGCTGCTTGACGCCTTTGCTTCCTGCTGGGTGGATTCCTGGGCCAGAGCCGGTGCGACCTGCAGGCAGGCCAGCACAGCAAGAGTCAACGGGACGCGGCTTGGCTTAGATTGGCGGTTGGCGTTGCGCATTTCGGTTTGATCCCCACTTGTTATGCTTCGGTTAATGGAGTGTATGAGTCGTGTAAAGTAAATGCAACATGAATATTAAAATCTCTTAACTTGCTGTTGTTATAGGGAAATTCAGTATTTGGGGCATGAAAAAGCCCCTGCCTGGCCGGCAGGGGCTTGGTGAAAGCGAGGGTGCCCGGGGAGGGATCAGAGGCCGCCGGGGCCGCAATCCTTGCTCAGGTAGTCGGCCATGAGCGTCAATGTCGTCCGGAAGTGCGCGGGGTACCACGGCATGCTGTGCGGCATGTCGGGGATCAGCTCGAACCGGGCTGGGACCTTGCCCTGTACGCCGTTGTAGAAGTTCCTCGCATGGAAGGACGGCGTGCGTACGTCACGGTCGCCGACGAAGGTCAGCAGAGGAATCGTGGCCTTCGCAGTGTTCTGCATCGGGTCCATGCCCTTCACCGTGCGCCCCTGCAGAATGCGTTGCAGGCGGTTCTGGCTCCAGGAGGTGCCCAGCCGGCCAAGATCGGTGACCGGGGCGCCAGCGATGGCGCACTGGTAGGGGGAGGGGCTGCGCACTGTCGCGGCGGCAGCCGCGAAGCCGCCGTAGGAATAGCCGAAGATCGCGATGCGGTCCTTGGCGGCGATGCCCTGTGAGACGAGCCAGGCGGCGCCGTCATCCTTGTCGTCCTGCATCTTCTGGCCCCACTCGGCGTCACCTGCCAGCCAGAGCTTGCGGCCAAGGCCGGCGCTGCCGCGGTACTGAGGGCGCAACACGGCGTAGCCGCGCGAAGTGAAGAACGGCACCCAGCCTGATGCATCCCAGCCGGTGTAGTCGCGTGCCCACGGCCCGCCGTGCGGATGAACGAGTGCCGGCAGCGGGCCGTCGCCCTGCTTCCAGCCCGGCGGGAGATCCAGAATCGCTGGAATCTGCAGCCCATCGCGTGCGGTGTAGGTCACCCAGCGTTGTTCACCGATCTGCTTGCTGTCCACCCAGGGGCGCTCATTGCCGAGTGGCACGACATCCTTGCGATCGGCCAGGATGAAGTAGCTCTTCGGGTTGCGGTTGCTTTCCGTGGTGAACAGGACGCGCGAAAGGTCGTCGTTGTAGCCGGTGATGTAGATGCTCAGGCCGGGATAGGCTTTCTGCAGGCCCTCCTGCAGGGCCTTCATCTGCGGATCCACGTACACGGCCTGTCGTTGCGGACCGTCGATATAGAAGCCGAGGACCTGGTTGAAGTTGCTCTTGCGCGTGCCCAGGATCAGTGAACTGATCGAGAAGGACGGATGGGCGGCCAGAGGCTCCTTGTCGAACTCCTTTTTGGCAGGATCGTACAGTCGCGCCTGCACCAGATCCGAGAACTGGTCGGTCAGCACGTACAGCTTGCCGCTGTCATCGTCTATGCCGACGACTTCCACCGTATAGCGTTCGCTCAGTCGGGTGGTCAGGGGGGCGTGCACTTCGAACTGGCCGGCGCTGTTCTTGATCAGAATGCGTTGTTCGAAATCGTCGGAGCCGGCGGATTCGACCTGGGTCTGGGTAAGGACTTCACCTGTGCGGGGATGGAACAGGCCGGGTGACGTGCGGGAGCTGCCCTTGAACAGCAGTTCGGTCTGGCCCGTGCGCAGGTTGAAGCGGTAGTAGTTGGCCTGCAGCGTGGCCTCATTGAGCTGGCTGATGATGACCCTGTCTGCATCCAGCGGCAGCCCATGGACGAGCGAGGCGGTACCCGCAAGTTCGAGGCAGCGAAGGGTCTCGGGGCTGACCCCGAGCGTGCGGGTGTTGTTGGCGAACGCCTCGTCGAACTTGGTCTGGGTGGCGTCGGTGAGGTAGGCCTTGGTCAGGAAGGTCTTGGTGGCTCCCGTACTGTTGCCTTCACCGCAGCCGCCGAGTTTGCCTGTCCATTCCTGGCGCCCGATGACGAGGTTGCGTCCCGCCTTCAGTGCGCTTGCCGCGATGAACTTCATCCGGTCACCGGATGGCGTGATGGCGACCGGACCGGCGCCGAGGTTATCCAGGTTCCAGTTGGCCAGGGCGGTATCGCTGTTGTCGCTGCCGGGCGCGGCGACGATCGCGACCAGCTGCTTGCCGTCGGCGCTCATGGTGACCGACTGGATGGTGGGGATCTTGGCGAAATCCTCGGCTGGCAGAGGGCTTGCGAGGGCAGGGGCAATGCACAGCGCCGCCAGTGCGGCGGCGCCAAGGCGGGCGGGGGACAAGCGCAGTTCCATGGTCGGCAGGGTCCTTGTGGCGGGCACATCAATATGACCTGAAGATGAACGAAGACGTGAATCCAGTCAACTTGGCGTGAATGCCCGGGCGCGCGTCACGCCCTGGAGGGACGGCCAGCAAAAAAAGACCCCGCCGGGGCGGGGTCTTTGGTGCGGCAAGGGCCTGGATCAGTGATCGCCGAACTCGTACTTGGCCTGCACATAGATGGCACGCCCGTAGGCGTTGTACAGGTAATTGTTGTACGGCTGGCCGCTGGTGCCGGCGAAGCTGAAGCGCTGGTTGTCCGGCATCTTGTTGAACACGTTGTTGACCATCAGCGACAGGGTCAGGTTGTCCAACGCACGGTAGTTCACGCTCAGGTTGTAAGTGGTGTAGGAGCCCCACTTGCCTGCCTTGTAGCCGGAGCTGTGGACGTAGTCGTAGCCATTGCCCACGTACGCCATGTAGTTCGGCGTCTTGCCAATGTAGTTGGCGTACAGGGTGGTGGTCCACTTGTCCTTGGCCCAGCCGACCGAACCATCGGCGCGCACCTTGGCGTACGAGTCGTACACCCACATCGCGTACGGGTCACGCAGCAGGTCCAGGAACTCATCGCCCGGTTGCGGCTGCAGTTCGCGCTTGAGCATGTCGGTGTAGTTGCCCGAGAACTGAAGCGAACCGAAGCGGCCCATGTCGTGCACGTACTTGAAGCTGGCGGTCAGCGCTTCCAGGTTCTGGCGGGCGACGTTCATCTTCGGGGTATAGATCTCGTCCAGCACGCCGGACGCATCGCGGGTGATCCAGTCGTTGACGTTCTGGCAGCTGGCCGAGGTGTTGTTGGCCTGGCCGCCACGGCAGTAGTACTCAGCCAGCAGCAGCTGGTCGGAGCTGAGCGTATCGACCTCGTTCTTGATCTTCCAGTTGTAGTAGTCCACCGACAGCGACAGGTTGTTGATCGGTGCCCACACAACACCTGCATTCCAGACGTCGGCGGTGATCGGTTCCAGGTCCGGATTGCCGGCGCGGGTGCCGAACACCGAGACGCTGTCATACGGGCAACCGGTGGTGTTGGCCGGGTCGTAGCCCAACTGGCCGCAGCGGTAGTAGTCGGTGGAGCCGTTGGCGTAGTAGCCGCTACGGCCCTGGAACGCGTCGGACAGCGTCGGAGCGCGGAACGCCGTACCGTACTTGCCGCGGAACAGCAGGCTTTCGATCGGACGGAACTCGACGCCGATGCTGTAGGTGGACTTGTCGACGGTGTTGCTGCCGATCTTGAAGGCGTCGTAGCGACCGGAACCGGTCACCGTCAGCATGTCATGCAGGGGCAGGCGCAGTTCGCCGGTCACCGCATAGTTGCTGCGGTGGCCAGCACCGGAGACCGCCGTGGTGCCCCAGACGCTGCCATCCATCAGGCCCGGATCGGGGCTGTAGTCCCAGCCTTCGCTTCCACCTTCAACGACCACGGCCAGGCCGGCGTCGCCGCCGGGCAGCTTGAACAGTGATCCATTGGTGACCTGTGCACGGGCCAGGTTCTGCCAGGTGCGGCTCTGGCTGTAGCTGTAGCCGGTGAAGGTCTGGAAGTCACCGGCCGGCAGCGGCGCGTAGAAGGCTTCCCAGTTCGGGCTGTAGATGTCGTAGCCGGTGCTGGTGGTTCCCAGCACCGGGCCGAGCACGCGCTGTTCGAAGTAATCGTTGATCGGGTCATTCCAGCGCACGAAATTGCGCTCGGTCAGCTTGTACTCGCCGCGGGTGAAGCTGAGGCTGTAGTCCCAGTTGCCGGCCGTGCCGCGGCCGCCCAGCGTCACCTGATAGGCCTTGTTGCGGTCGGTGTTCATGATGTCGCGGTAGCCGGCGCCGCCGATGTCTTCCGGGGCGAACACGCGCTGCAGGTTCATGTACTGGCCGCTGGCCTGGTCGTAGAAGCGGCCCCAACCGGAAGAGGTGCCCCACCAGGTGTAGCCGGAACCCGTCGCGTACTTGACCTCTTCCAGGCTGTACAGCGCATCGCCGAACAGCTGGAAATTGTCATTCACGTCGAAGGTGGCAGAGCTGTAGATCTGCGCGCTTTCCTTGCCGTTCTTGATGGTCTTGTAGCCGGTGCCATAGGTCGAGCCGCATGCCTGGCCGGTGGGCCGGGTGCCGAGCACGGTGGTGCCATCGAACTGCCCGGCGACGTTGGCGCACAGGTTCGGGTCCATCATCGCGTAACGGTTGTTGTTGGCCGGCAGCAGCACCAGGAAATCGTTGGAGACGTACTGCGGGCTGTAGCCGTCGGGATTGTTGACCTTGGTCAGATCGCGTTGGTAGCCCCAGATCGGGCTGGTCTTTTCGTACTGCACGTTGACCAGCGCGTGGAAGCGGTCATCGACACCATTGAAGCCGCGGGCGCCGCTGAAGCGGAAGCTGTTGCCGCCGCCTTCGCTGTAGGCGCCGCCACGGACGTTGAGGACGCCACCATCCATGCGTTCCTTGAGGATGATGTTGACCACGCCAGCGATCGCATCGGAGCCATACAGTGAGGACTGGCCGCCCGGCAGGATCTCGATGCGCTCGACGATGTCGATCGGAATGCCGCTGATGTTGTTGAACGTATCGCCGCCGTTGTACAGCGCCGGATATGAAAGCATCGGGCGGCCGTTGATGAGGTACTTGGTGTAACCCGGGCTAAGGCCGAACATGCCGGCGGCTTCGGCGCCCTGGGTGAACGAGGCCGAGGTCTGGCCACCCTGCAGGCCGCCAGTGGACAGCGAGGACTGCTGCAGGACATCGGCAACGCTGGTGAAGCCGCGGGTCTGGATGTCCTCTGCGGTCACGGTCAGGACCGGCGTGTGGTTCTCGATCTCGGTCTGCGGAATCAGCGAACCGGTGACCGTCACGCGGTCAAGCTGGGTCGGTGCATTGCCGCTTTGCGCCAGGGCCGTGCCGGAGGCGAGCAGTGTGCCGAGCAGGGCGAGCGTCAGTGGGTGGCGCGAGAGTGTGGAACGATGGCGAGACATGGAAAATCCCCGTAGTTAGCGATGTCTTGGCTACCGGCTTCCGTGTCGGCTTAACGATCTGTTCAGTTGCATTCCATTCAGGCGGACCGTAACACGCACTTAACGCAGGGAACACACGATCGTCATTTCGTCAATCGGGCTTTTGCCTGAAAAATGGCGATATATCAATGACTAACGCCAATTGTTTTGGAGTGTTTCAAAAGATGGCGATATGAAGGGCATTCTTTCGTAGTGCATTTGCTGCTTCTGCATCAATGCTTTACCGAAGGCTTCCTGGAACCAAAAAAAAGGCCCCGCCGAAGCGGGGCCTGGTCCAGACACGAAGTCCGGAAAACGACGGGATCAGAAGTTGTACTTGACCTGGGCCGAGATCTGGCGGCCGTAGACGCTGTAGAAGCCGTCATTGAACGGGGTCGATTCGTTGCCCGGGTAGTTGTAGCGCTGGCCTTCCGGCAGCTTGTTGAACACGTTGTTGACCATCACCGACAGGACCAGATCTTCCTGTGCCTGGTAGTTCATGCTCAGGTTGTACGTGGTGTACGAACCCCACTTGCCGGCCTTGGCGCCGGAGGAGTGGACGTAGCCGTAGCTGCGGCCGGTGTAGGCCAGGTAGTTCGGGGTGCTGCCGACGTAGTTGGCGTACACGGTGGTGGTGAACTTGGCGATGTTCCAGGCCACCGACAGATCGCCGCGGACCTTGGCGAAGTTGTCGTAGTACCACATGTTGTACGGATCGCTCAGCAGATCCAGCTTGGCGGCACCCGGCATCGGCTGCACTTCACGCTTCAGCATGTTGGTGTAGTTGCCGGAGAACATCAGCGAGCCGAAGCGGCCGATATCCTGCTGGTACTTGGCCGCCACGGTCACCGCTTCCAGGTTCTGGCTGGCAACGTTGAGCTTCGGCGTGTACACGCGGGTCAGGTTGCCACCGGCATCGCGGGACACCCAGTTGGTCACGTCACCGCAGCTGGCCGAGGTGTTGTTCGGCAGGCCGTTGTGGCACTGGTACTCGGCCAGCAGCAGCTGGTCGCTGCTGAGGGTCTTGACCTCGTTCTTGATCTTCCAGTTGTAGTAGTCGGCCGACAGCGAGAAGTTGCTGACCGGGGCCCACACCACGCCTGCGCTCCAGACGTCGGCGGTGATCGGCTTCAGGTCCGGGTTGCCGGACTTTTCGCTGTACACCGAGGTGTTCTTGTAGAACGAGCAGGCCTCGTCACGCAGGCCGTAGCCCAGCTGGCTGCAGCGGTAGTAGTCGTTCTGGCCGGACGAGTACGAACCGCTCATGCCCTGGAAGGCATCGGACAGGGTCGGCGCGCGGAAGGCGGTACCGTACTTGCCACGCAGCAGCAGGCTCTCGATCGGACGGAATTCCAGACCGATGCTGTAGGTGGCCTTGTCGACGGTCTTATCGGCGATCTTGAAGGCGTCATAGCGGCCCGACGCGCTGACGGTCAGCTTGTCGTGCAGCGGCATGCGCAGCTCGCTGGTGACCGCATAGTTGCTGCGGTGGCCGGCACCGGCGACGGCGGTGGTGCCCCACACATTGCCATCAACGAACGCCTGGTCCGGCGAGTAGTCCCAACCTTCGCTGCCACCTTCCAGCACGACGGCCAGGCCAGCGTCACCGCCCGGCAGGCTGAACAGCGAGCCGTTGGTCACCTGCACGCGGCCCAGGTTCTGCCAGGTCTTGCTGCGATGGGTACCGTAGCCGGTGAAGCTGGCGAACTGGTCCGGAGTGATCGGCGAGTAGAAGGCCGCGTAGTCCGGGTTGTAGATGCCGAAGCCGCCAGCCGAGGTGCCCAGGCGCGGGCCCAGCACGGTCTGGCCGAAGAAATCTTCGATCTTGTCCTTCCAGCGCACGAAGCGGTTCTGGTCCAGGCGGTACTCACCACGGGTGAAGCTGGCGCTGTAGTCCCAGTCGCCGACCATGCCCTTGCCGCCCAGGGTGACCTGGTAGGCACGGCTTTCGTCGGAGTTCATGATGTTGTTGTAGTGGCCCGGGCCGATTTCTTCCGGCGCGAAGGCGCGCTGCAGGTTCACGACCTTGCCCAGGCCCTGGTCGTAGAAGCCGCCCATGACCGACTTGGTGCCCCACCACAGGGCGCTGGAGCCGGAGGTGAACTCGGTCTTTTCCTTGCTGTACAGCACATCGGCGAACAGCTGGAAGTTGTCGTTCACGTCGAAGGTCATCGACGAGTAGAACTGGCCGCTGTTCTTGCCGTTCTTCAGGGTCTTGTAGCCGGCGCTGTACACCGAACCGCAGGACTCGCCCGACGGGCGCTGGCCGACCACAGTGGTGCCGTCATACAGCCCAGCGACGTTCGCGCAACGGCTCGGGTCCATCATCAGCAGCTTGTTGTCAGCGTTGGTGATGACGGCGAAGTCGTTCGACGGAACCTGGGCGGTGTAGCCGACCGGGTTGTTCTGGCGGGTGATGTCGCGCTGGTAGCCCCAGATCGGGCTGCCGTTCTCGATCTGCACGTTGAACAGTGCATGGAAGCGGTCATCGAAGGCGTTGATGCCCTTGGCGGCGCTGAAGCGGATGTTGCTGCCACCGCCTTCGGTGTAGGTGCCGCCACGGAGGGTCATGGTGCCGCCGTCCATGCGCTCCTTCAGGATGATGTTGACCACACCGGCGATTGCGTCCGAGCCGTACAGCGAGGACTGGCCGCCCGGCAGCACTTCGATGCGCTCGACGATGTCGATCGGAATGCCGCTGATGTTGTTGAAGGTTTCGCTGCCGTTGTACAGCGCCGGATACGAGAGCATCGGGCGGCCGTTGATCAGGTACTTGGTGTAGCCCGGGTTCAGGCCGAACATGCCGGCAGCTTCGGCGCCCTGGGTGAACGAACCCGAGGTCTGGCCACCCTGCAGGCCGCCGGTGGTCAGCGACGACTGCTGCAGCACTTCAGCAACACTGCTGAAGCCGCGGGTCTGGATGTCTTGGGCGGTGATGGACATCACCGGGGTCTGGGTTTCAACCTGGGTCTGCGGGATCAGCGAACCGGTGACGGTGATCTTGTCCAGGTTGGTCGCCTTGTCCTGGGCCATTGCCGGGGCGGCGGCCATCAGAGCGGAAATCAGGGCGACGGCGAGCGTGTTGCGACGTGCGGTGTTGCTTACGTAGTTCATGTAGTTCCATTGGAGAGCAAAAACAAAAACGGCACTGCGCATGCGCCATCGCGCGGGCTGGAAATGCCAGCTCCGCAGCCCAAAACAGTGCGGGTCGAACGTAACATGAACTTAACAATCTGTGCACGAATCTGTAGCAATCCTGAATTTCAGTCAGGTTACGTCCAGCTTGTATGATGCTCGGTTATTCCCCCTGACCCCGCCGGTGCTCGTTGTGAACAGTTCTCCCCGCCGTCCCCATGCAAGCCAGGTCCAGAAGGGACTTACGCCGCATGCCCGCATCCGCAACGTGATCGCGGTTGGTTCGGGCAAGGGCGGCGTCGGCAAGTCGACCACTGCGGTCAATCTGGCCGTGGCCCTGCAGCAGCTCGGCGCACGCGTGGGCGTGCTTGATGCGGACATCTACGGGCCGAGCGTGCCGGCCATGCTGGGCCTGTCCGGTCGCCCGGAAAGCCCCGACAACAAGAGCATCGAGCCGCTGCGTGCGTTCGGCGTGGACACCATGTCGATCGGCTACCTGATCGAAGAAGACACGCCGATGATCTGGCGTGGACCGATGGCCACCTCGGCGATGACCCAGCTGTTCAATGACACCCTGTGGGATGACCTGGACTACCTGCTGATCGACCTGCCACCGGGCACCGGTGACATCCAGCTGACCCTGACCCAGAAGATCCCGCTGGCCGGCGCGGTGATCGTCACCACCCCGCAGGATATCGCCACGCTGGATGCGAAGAAGGCGCTGAAGATGTTCGAGAAGGTCGAGGTGCCGGTGCTCGGCATCGTCGAGAACATGGCGGTGCATACCTGCAGCAGCTGCGGGCATGTCGAGCACCTCTTCGGCGAGGGCGGCGGCGAGCGCATGG
The DNA here is from genome assembly GCF_056481625.1 of Stenotrophomonas sp. 86156_Sma. Taxonomy (NCBI): domain Bacteria; kingdom Pseudomonadati; phylum Pseudomonadota; class Gammaproteobacteria; order Lysobacterales; family Lysobacteraceae; genus Stenotrophomonas; species Stenotrophomonas sp. 86156_Sma. The sequence continues at coordinate 3,563,780 of NZ_CM151157.1, read as the reverse complement.
CCGCGCAGTACGGCGTGCCGTTGCTGGGTTCGTTGCCGCTGCAGATCGGCATCCGCGAGCAGGGCGATTCCGGTACCCCGATCACCGTGGCCCAGCCGGATTCGGTCCCGGCCCAGGCCTACCGCCATGCCGCCCAGCGCCTGATCGAGGAGGTTGGCAAGCGTCCGCGTGCCTCGATCCCGATCCTGTCGTCGCTGCTGTAAGTGCCAGGGCAGGGGCCGCCGGCGACGCCCGGCCCCCTGCTAGAATCCTCGCGCCCCCTCGTACCCCAGGACAAAGCATGAGCATCAAGAGTGACCGTTGGATCCGCCGCATGTCCGAGCAGCACGGCATGATCGAGCCGTTCGAGGCCGGGCAGGTCAAGCAGGCCAACGGCGAGCGCATCGTCAGCTATGGCACCTCCAGCTACGGCTACGACGTGCGCTGCTCGCGCGAGTTCAAGGTGTTCACCAACATCAACTCGACCATCGTCGATCCCAAGCACTTCGATCCGGGCAGCTTCGTGGATATCGTCGGCGATGAATGCATCATCCCGCCCAACAGCTTCGCGTTGGCGCGCACCGTGGAGTACTTCCGCATCCCGCGCGACACCCTGGTGGTGTGCCTGGGCAAGAGCACCTACGCGCGCTGCGGCATCATCGTCAACGTGACCCCGCTGGAGCCGGAGTGGGAAGGCCACGTCACCCTGGAATTCAGCAACACCACGCCGCTGCCAGCGCGCATCTACGCCAATGAAGGCGTGGCGCAGATGCTGTTCTTCCAGGCGGCCGCCGATGACATCTGCGAGACGTCGTACCGTGATCGTGGCGGCAAGTACCAGGGCCAGACCGGCGTGACCCTGCCGCGGACCTGAGCGGCGCGCCATCGCATGACGAAAACGCCGGGCATGCCCGGCGTTTTCATGGGTGCGGCCACACGCTGCGCTCGCCGGGCATGGCCCGGCGCCAGCTTATTTCCCGCGACCGAACAGCATCGCGATGCCCACGCCCACCAGTGCCACCGGCCACCAGGTCAACAGCAGCTTGGACAGGTTCAGGTGCGTCCAGCCGAGGTTGCTGGCGAGCATGAACAGGCCGATCAGGATCAGCAGGACGGCGGCAACGAGGTTGAATCGCATCGGGTCGGCAAACGCTCAGGACTGGGCTGGATATCCTAGCCGTTCCTTCCAGTAGGCGACATGCTGGTCCAGCGCACCCGGCTCGTAGCGGTGCGCGGGGCCACTGCCCCAGACCGGGCCCGGCCACGCGGGGTCGCCGTCATGGCGGCCGATCACGTGGAAATGCAATTGGCGCACGATGTTGCCCAGCGCACCGATATTGATCTTCTCCACCCCGTCGGCGCCCTTCAGGGCCTTGCAGGCGCGGTTGAGCTCGGTGCGCAGCTTGTCCTGCTGCTCGCCGTCCAGCTCGATCCACTCGGTCACCCCGGCCAGGCGCGGTACCAGCACCAGCCAGGGGAATCGTTCGTCGTTCATCAGCCGCACTTGCGACAACGGTCCTTCCGCCACCAGCACGCTATCGGTGGCCAGGCGTGAATCGAGTTCGAAATCGCTCATCCAAGATGCTCCGAGAAGAAGTCCAGGGTGCGTTGCAGCGCCAGGGTGGCGCTGTCTGGATCATACGCATGTCCGACCTCCCGGTTGAAGGCGTGGTCGGCCGGATAGACGAAGGTGGCCATCTGCGGCAGCTTCTCGCGATGGGCCTGCACGGCCTCCGGCGGGATGCTCTTGTCCTGGGCACCGAAGTGGAAGATCACCGGGGCCTTGGGTGTCTCATCCAGGAACTGGACGTTGCGCGCACCGTAGTAGCTGACCGAGGGCAGGCCCAGACGCAGGGCCGACAGCATCGCCACCGTGCCGCCCCAGCAGTAGCCCACCGTGCCGACCTTGCCGTAGGGGGCCAGCCGGGTCGCTGCGGCACGGACCACCTCCAGCGCCTTCTCCATGCCCAGTGCAGTCACCCGTTCCAGGCCCTGCTTCACGCCGTCGGCGTCGTAGGGCAGGGCATCCGGATCGGCTTCTGTGCCGTCAATCAGGTCGAAAAAGGACGGCGCCAGCACCGCATAGCCTTCGGCCGCGAAGCGCTCGGCCACGCCGCGGATGTGCGGGTTGGCGCCGAAGATTTCCTGCACCACCACCAGCCCGCCACGCGGGGTGCCTTCCGGCAGGGCGTGCCAGGCCCGTACCGGGCCGTGATGCGTATCCAGGGTGATCCACTCGGCCATCGTTTCCATCTCGTTGCGGGGAACAGAACCGCATTGTCGGCGCTGCGTGGGTTAGCGCGGTGTCAGCGGCTGTGCGGGATCGGGCGGCTGGCCATTCAGAGCGCGGCCGCCAACCCCGGTATACTGGCGCCCTTTCAGGCCCCGGCCCCCAGGAACCCCTGCCACGACGGCAGGGGCCCAGGCCCCCAGAGTCCCGCGATTCCATGTCCCAGCTGAACCCCAAAGTCGGCTTCGTCAGCCTTGGCTGCCCGAAGGCCCTTGTCGATTCCGAACGCATCCTTACCCAGCTCCGCTCGGAAGGCTACGACATCGTGCCGTCCTACGATTCGGCCGACGTGGTGGTGGTCAATACCTGCGGCTTCATCGATTCGGCGGTGACCGAGTCGCTGGACGCGATCGGCGAGGCGATGAACCAGAACGGCAAGGTCATCGTCACCGGCTGCCTGGGCAAGCGCCCGGAGCAGATCCGCGAGGCGTACCCCAACGTGCTGGCGGTGTCCGGCCCGCAGGACTACCAGAGCGTGATGGAAGCGGTGCACGAAGCGCTGCCGCCCAAGCACGATCCGTTCGTGGACCTGGTGCCCGACTACGGCATCAAGCTGACCCCGCGTCACTATGCCTACCTGAAGATTTCCGAGGGCTGCAACCACAAGTGCAGCTTCTGCATCATTCCGTCGATGCGCGGCAAGCTGGTCTCGCGCCCGGTGGATGAAGTGCTGCGTGAAGCAGAGCGCCTGGTGCGTGGTGGCGTGCGCGAGCTGCTGGTGGTTTCGCAGGACACCTCGGCCTATGGCGTGGACGTGAAGTACGCCGAGAAGATGTGGCGTGACAAGGCCTACCAGACCCGCCTGAAGGCGCTGTGCGAAGGCCTGTCCGAGCTGGATGCGTGGGTGCGCATGCACTACGTCTACCCGTACCCGCACGTGGACGAGGTGGTGCCGCTGATGGCCGAAAACCGCATCCTGCCGTACTTGGACATCCCGTTCCAGCACGCCAGCCCACGCATCCTGCGCCTGATGAAGCGCCCCGGCGCGGTCGAGAAGACCCTGGAGCGCGTGCAGAACTGGCGCCGTATCGCGCCGGACATCACCGTGCGTTCCACCTTCATCGTCGGCTTCCCCGGCGAGACCGAGGCCGAATTTGAAGAGCTGCTGTCGTTCCTCGACGAAGCGCAGCTGGACCGCGTCGGCGCGTTCGCCTATTCGCCGGTCGAGGGTGCCACCGCCAACGACCTGCCGGATGCGGTTCCGGAGGAAGTGAAGCAGGAGCGCTTGGCCCGTTTCATGGAAAAGCAGGCGCAGATTTCCGCTGCGCGCCTGGAGGCCAAGATCGGCACCGTGCAGCAGTGCCTGGTCGACGCCATCGAAGGCGATATCGCGGTGGCCCGTTCCAAGGCCGATGCCCCGGAGATCGATGGCCTGGTGCACATCCAGAATGCCGACCAGGTGCCGTTGCGCGTGGGTGAGTTCGTCGACGTGGACATCACCGAGAGCGACGAGCACGACCTGTACGGTGACGCGCTGCCGGCCGCCACCCGCCCGGCATTCGATCTCAAGATGCTGTGACCGCGGCGACGACCGCGGCCGGTGACGGCAGCAGCGTCCGCCGTTTCGTGCCGCCGCCGCGTGCGGCGGTCGATCCACAGGTGTTCGGGCACCCGGTGTTTGCCGGATTGCGCGACGTTCGTGATCTGTTGGAAGGCCCGGCGTGGCCGTCCATTGCAGCGCTCGAGGCACGCCTCGCGCTACCGGGCAAGCAGCTGGCCGAGCAGGATGCCACGCTGCTGGCCGACGGCCTGCACTACGAAGCCCGCATCGCACAGGGCCGCATCGCCACCCGCGCCGACAACTGGCATGACCTGTTCAACGCACTGGTGTGGGCCCACTACCCGCAGCTCAAGCAGGCGCTCAATGCGCAGCAGTGCCGGCATATCGAGGCGATGCCGCCGGGCCAGCGCAACCGCGCGCAGGCGGCACTGACCCAGTTCGACGAAACCGGCGTGATCGTGCGTGTGCGCGATCACACGCTGCTGGCTGCCTGGGATGTGCACGACTGGTGTGCGCTGTTCGAATCGAGACACTGGCTGAGCGGCGACATCGCCATCGCTACGGTATTCGGGCACGCGCTGATGGAGCAGGCGCTGCTGCCGGGCCGCCGGCTGGTGGGCAAGTGCGTGGTGGTGCACGGCAAAGCCGATGTCACCTGCGTTGACGCAGTGACCGCGGCCATCGCCGAAGGCAGGGCAGTGACCGATCCCCTGCAGTTGCGTCCGCTGCCGTTGGCTGGAGTTCCGGGCTGGCACGAGAGACAGGACGCCGACTTCTATGCAGATGCCGAGTACTTCCGCCCGTTGCGTGCCGGCCGCCAGTATCCGCCGCCGTTGCACGGGGCTATGTAGAGTCGACTGTCAGTCGACTGCTCTTCGTTCCGAGGCCGTGAACGCCTGACAGATGGCTTCGGCGAGTCATCAACCGCGATTGAGGATCGTGGTACGTTTGCGGTCCGGCTGCGGAGGTTTGTGCCGCGCTTCGCGCGGTAGTCGACTGACAGTCGACTCTACAACGGCTCGTATTCCACCCCGATCACCGCAAAGGTGAACTGGCCGCCGGGCAGCTCCACCGAGAATTCATCATCCAGCCGCTTCTTCAGCAGTGCGCGTGCCAGTGGTGAATCGATGCTGATCCAACCCAGGCCTGCGTCGGTCTCATCCGGGCCGACAATGCGATAGCGGCTGGTGTCGCCACTGTCCACGTTCTCCAGTTCCACCCACGCACCAAAGAACACCGCCTGCGGATCGGTCGGCGTGGTGTCGACCACGCGCAGCGATTCCAGCCGCTTGGTCAGGTAGCGCACGCGGCGGTCGATTTCACCCAGCTGCTTCTTGCGGTAGGTGTACTCGGCGTTCTCGGAGCGGTCGCCTTCCGCGGCAGCGGCGGCCAGCGCCTTCACCACCTCCGGGCGGCGCACACGCCACAGCTCATCCAGTTCGGCCTTCAACCGGGCGTGGCCGGAGGCGGTGATCAGGGCGGTACTCTTTTCTGCAGGGGGACGCCAACGCGACATGTGGTGCGACTTCTTTTCAGGGGAACGATGGGGCCGGATCCTTTCCGCAGGAAAGGCCTCCGACCCCGGGAGGGCAGGTCAGCGTTTGCCGCCGAAGATGCCCCCCAGCAGGCCGCGCACGATCTGGTTGCCCAGCTTGGTGCCAACGGTACGCGTGGTCTGCTTGGCCATGGTCTCGATCATGCCCTGGCGGCGCTTGGTGCCGAAGATCGCATCCTTGATCGCCTGGCCGAAACCGCCTTCCTGCGCTTCGTCCTGCTCGCGGCTGCGGGCGGCGGGAGCCTGCGCCTGCTCGACTGTTTTCTGCGCACGCTGGGCCAGCAGCTCGGCGGCCGATTCGCGGTTGATCGCGGTGTCGTAGCGGCTGCCGACCGGGCTGCCGGCACGCACCTGGGCGCGCTCGGCCTCGGTGATCGGCCCCATCCGGCAGCGCGGCGGTGCGATCATCGTCTGCTGCACCGGCATCGGCACGCCCTTGTCCTGCAGCGTGGAGACCAGTGCTTCGCCGGTACCGAGCTGACTGAGTACCTTGGCCACGTCCAGCTTCGGATTCGGCACGAAGGTCTCGGCAGCGGTCTTCACCGCCTTCTGGTCGCGCGGGGTGAACGCACGCAGTGCGTGCTGCACGCGGTTGCCGAGCTGGCCGAGGATGTTGCCCGGTACGTCGTCGGGGAACTGCGAGCAGAAATACACGCCGACGCCCTTGGAGCGGATCAGGCGCACCACCTGCTCGATGCGCTGCACCAGCGAGGCCGGTGCGTCGTCGAACAGCAGGTGGGCCTCGTCGAAGATGAAGACCAGCTTCGGCTTGTCCAGGTCGCCCACCTCCGGCAGCTGCTCGAACAGCTCCGACAGCAGCCACAGCAGGAAGGTGGAATACAGCTTGGGCTTGAGCACCAGCTGGTCGGCGGCGAGGATGCCGATCACGCCGCGGCCGTCGTGATTGACCCGCATGATGTCGGCCAGTTCCAAGGCCGGTTCGCCGAAGAAGTTCTCGCCGCCATCCTGTGCCAGGCGCAACACCGAGCGCTGGATCGCAGCGATCGACTGCGCGCTGACCAGACCGTACTCGGTGGAGATGTCCTTGCGTTCCTCGGCAACCAGGCCGAGCAGGGCGCGCAGGTCGTCCATGTCCAGCAGCAGCAGGCCGCGATCGTCGGCCAGCTTGAATACGATATCGAGCACCCCGGCCTGGGTGTCGTTCAACTCGAGGATGCGTGCCAGCAGGGTCGGGCCCATTTCGCTGACCGTAGTGCGCACCGGGTGCCCGAGCTTGCCGTACAGGTCCCAGAAAATGGTCGGGCTGGCGGCCGGCGCGTAGTCGGCCACGCCGATCTCGGCGGCGCGCTTGAGCAGGTTCTCGGCACCGGTGCCGGGCACGGCCAGGCCGGACACATCGCCCTTCACATCGGCCAGGAACACCGGCACGCCCAGCCGCGAGAAGCCCTCGGCCAGGGTCATCAAGGTCACGGTCTTGCCGGTACCGGTGGCGCCGGCCACCAGGCCGTGGCGGTTGCCGAGTTTCGGCAGCAGGGTGACGGCAATATCGTCGGTGATGCCTTTGCCGAGCAGAATCGGATCCATGGTCCAGCCCTTGTGGTGAATAGCCCAATGTTAACCGCCGGCGGTGACGGGCCGAAGGTCGGCTTGCCCGGACCTTGGCGGCGCCGCTACTCTGCCTGCCTGTTTCGCACACAGTGCCATCAATGCCCGTTCCTGTCCTGATTTCCCGCGGTTGGCCGCTGCTGGCCCTGGCCGGCCTGGTTTCCCTGGCGCCCGACGCCCATGCGCAGCGGGTTTCGGCCCGGGACAAGGTGAAGGTGGATGCGCTGCAGCAGCGCATGACCGCCGCCGAGAAGCGCTACAGCGATGCGCTGCTGCTGGTCGCCAATGCCGACCCCAAGGGCAGCAACGAGGCGGACGCCGCGCTGGAGGACATGGAAGATGTCCTCAACGACTGCGTGAAGCAGAAGGGTTGCCAGATGGGCACCCTGCTGGCCAGCTACAAGCGCCTGCTCAAGCATGATGCTGATGCCGCTGCCAGCGATGACGTGGCCGATGAGGGTGGTGACCGCCTGGAAGCCGACCCCGACCATATCGGCCCGCTTACCGCCGATGTGCCGGAGGCCGCGCGCGCTGCAGCGCTGCTCAACGACAAGCGGCATGCCTTCGACACCATGGTCGAGTACAACCCCGCCGTGCAGGCCGGCATCCGCCGCTGGTTGACCGACATGCGCCCGGCGCTGCTGACCAGCTACGAGAACTACCAGAACCTGCGCGCGGTGATGTGGCCGGAGTGGGAAAAGCGTGGTCTGCCGGAGGCGCTGCTGTTCGGCATCATGGCCAAGGAGTCCAACGGCCGTGTGCATGCCTCCTCGCGTGCCGGCGCCGCCGGGCTGATGCAGTTCATGCCGGCCACCGGCCGCCGCTTCGGTCTGGGCCCGGACGGCACCGGCTTCGACACGCGCTTCGATGCACGCAGCGCCGCCGAGGCCAGCGCCAGTTACCTCAACGAGCGCCTGCGCGAACTGAACAACAACGTGGAAATGTCGGTGGCCGCCTACAACGGTGGCGAAGGCCGCGCCGCGCGCGTGTTCAAGCAGAGTGGTGGCCAGAGCTTCTGGACCGACAGCGTCTACAACCAGTTCCCCGGTGAAACCAAGGACTACGTGCCGATGGTGATCGCCGCGGCCTGGATCTTCCTGCACCCGCAGCAGTACGGCGTGGAGCTGCCGAAGATCAGTGCGCAGCCGGCCACGCTGCGCCTGGCCAAGTCCACCACCATCTACGAACTGACCATCTGCCTGGGCAGCCACGGCACCCGTGATGGCTACATGCGCGCGCTGCGCAATCTCAACCCGCGCTATGAGGCCGATGGCTGGATTCCGGCCGGCACGCTGATCAACGCCACCACCCGCATTGCCGGCCTGTACCAGCGCAACTGCGTCAGTGGCCCGCGTGCCGACCTGGCCCGCACCCTGATCACCGCCGATCTGAACGCGGCGATCAAGCGCCCGACCGCCGCCAGCTACACCGGCAGCGTGGCCGTGGGCGGCGTGGTGCCGGTGGCCGACGCCGCGGCCTCCACCAGCGTGCCGACCACACCGGTCGCTCCGGTAGCCACGCCGCGCCCGGCGGCACGGCCGAAGCCGGTGCGCAGCCACAAGGTGGGCCGGGGTGAGACCCTGGGCGCCATTGCCGCGAAGTTCCAGTGCGACGTGCCGACCCTGGCCCGCGCCAACGGCCTGAAGGCCCCGGCCTACAGCCTGCGCCACGGCCAGACGCTGAAGCTGCAGGGCTGCGACAAGTAATCCCCCACGACCTCTGGAACCCACATGGATCTCGAAGACACCCGCAACCTGTTCGCCAACCTCCGCGAAAACACCGACTGGGACATCAACGGCCCGTTGCTGTGGGGGTACTTCTTCGTGCACTCCACTGCTGAGCCGTTGCAGGCACTGGCAGAGCACCTGCAGGCGCAGGGCTACACCTTCGTGGAACTGTTCGAGCAGGAGCCGGAAGAGGGCGACGCGCCGTTCCACGTGCTGCACGTGGAGCGTGTGGAGATCCACGACGAAGCCTCGCTGGACCGCCGCAATCAGGAATTCGCTGCCCTGGCCGCGGAAAAGGGCGTGGAAGACTACGACGGCATGGACGTCGGCCCGGCCCCAGCCCTGCAGTAACGCGCGTGCCGGTAGTGCCGGCCGCTGGCCGGCAATGCTCGTCGCATTGGATCAACGGAGATGCCGGCCAGCGGCCGGCACTACCGAAGCCTCAGCGCAGCTTCGCCAGCGCCTGGCCCAGCTGCACCGGGCTTTCAGCGCCCAGCTGCGGGGCGAACTCGGCCACGCCCGGCGGCAGCAGCACGATCACGGTCGAGCCGTAGTTGAAGCGCGCCATCTCGGCGAAGCGCTCCAGCTGGATGCCCTGGCCGCGGTAGTCCTTGCGGGTGATGCGGTCACCGTAGGCCGGAATTTCTTCGCCGCTCCACACGGTTTCCACGCCGGACACCAGCAGCGCACCGACCATCACGCTGACCATCGGGCCGAAGCTGGTGTCGAAATGGCAGACCAGGCGTTCGTTGCGCGCGAACAGGCGCGGCACGCCGTTGACGGCGGCCGGGCCGACGCTGAACAGGCGGCCCGGCACGTGCACGGTTTCGCGCAGGGTGCCGGTCCACGGCATGTGCACGCGATGGTAGTCGCGCGGCGACAGGTACACGGTGGCGTACAGGCCGTCGTTGTACGGCTTGGCATCCTCGTCACTGCCCAGCAGTTCGGCGGCGGTGAACGACTGGCCCTTGGCCTGGAAGATGCGGCCGGCTTCGATCCTGCCGAGCTGGCTGATGCGGCCATCGGCCGGCATCACCAGGCTGCGCGGATCGGCATCGGCCACGCGCGCGCCCGGCTTCAGCGCACGGGTGAAGAACTGGTTGAAGGTGGCATAGCTGCGCGGGTCCGGGTTGGCCGCTTCGTCCAGATTGACGTTGAACTTGCGGGTGACCGTGTCGATCAGCCAGCGCGACACGCGCGGATCGTCCGAGTACGCCAGCGAACGCGCCATCGAGGACAGCAGGCGGTGGGGCAGGGCGTACGTCAGGGCGGTGGTGAGGCTCATGGGGCGGTTTTCTCGGTCAGCTTCTGCAGGTCGCGGGCAATGGCCGGCGCGTTGAACGGGGGGCGCACCAGGCCGGCAAGGCGGCCCTGCGGGTCGAGCACGGCCAGGCTGGCCGAATGCTCGACGGTGTAATCCTCGGGATTCTCGTCGAAGTGCTTGCCCGGCACCTTCTGGAACACGAAGCCCAGCGAGGTGGCGAAGCGCTCCAGCGAGGGAACGTCGGCGGTGGCGGCCAGGGTGTCCTTGTGGAAGCCGTGCACGTACTCGCCCAGGCGGGTGGCGCTGTCACGGTCCGGGTCGACCGAGATGAACAGCACGCGCGGGCGCAGGCTGTCGGGCAGGGCTTCCCACTGGTTCTGCACGCCGGCCAGCTCGGCCAGGGTGGTCGGGCAGACGTCCGGGCAGAAGGTGAAGCCCAGGAACACCAGGGTCCAGTGACCCTTCAGTTCGCCCGGGATCAGGCGGGTGCCGTCGGACTGGGCCAGATTGAAGTCGGGCAGTTCGCGCGGCTGCGGGTACAGCGTGATCGCTTCGGTGGCCGGGGCATTGGCCGGCGGCTTCGGCGCGAACACCTGCTGGGCGGCCAGCAGGCCGAGACCCGCCGCCAGGGCGATCAGCAGGATGATGCCGGCGTTGCGATTGAACATGGGAGCCCCCGCGCGAAGTGGGCTCCATCATACCGGCTGCGGCCCGATCGTTTCTGCCGCAACGGATGCCGCCGCGGGCGTCAGCACCTATAATCGGGGGCCACTTTGCCCGCAGTACCGCCATGACCGCTGAAACGGCCGCCGAACTCCACACGATCATCGATCTGATCCGCTACGGCACCAGCCGTTTCAACGAAGCCGGACTGACCTTCGGGCACAGCTACGACAACGCGCTGGACGAGGCCACCCAGCTGGTGCTGCACAGCCTGCACCTGCCGCACGACCTCGGCCCGGCGTACGGCCAGGCGCGCCTGCTGCAGGAAGAGAAGGTGCGTGTGCTGGAACTGTTCCAGCGCCGCATCGACGAACGCATCCCGGCCGCCTACCTGACCGGTGAGGCCTGGTTCGCCGGTCTGAGCTTCAAGAGCGACAAGCGCGCCCTGGTGCCGCGCTCGCCGATCGCTGAACTGATCGAGTGCGGCTTCGAGCCGTGGTTGGCCGGCCGCGATGTCAGCCGTGCGCTGGACCTGTGCACCGGTTCGGGCTGCATCGCCATCGCCATGGGCCACTATTACCCGAACTGGGAAGTGGACGGTGTCGACCTGAGCGACGACGCGCTGTCGCTGGCCGAGGAAAACAAGGAACGCCTGCAGGCGCACAACGTGACCCTGCTCAAGTCGGACCTGTTCAACGGCCTGACCGGTCGCCACTACGACCTGATCGTCACCAACCCCCCGTACGTCACCAACGACGAGACCGATGCCCTGCCGCAGGAATACTCCTACGAGCCGGAGATGGGCCTGCGTGCCGGCGACGACGGCCTGGACCTGGTGCTGAAGATCCTGCGCGATGCGCCGCTGCACCTGAGCGAAGACGGTCTGCTGATCTGTGAAGTGGGCGAATCCGAGCAGCACCTGATCAAGCTGCTGCCGGAAGTCGACTTCGCCTGGATCGAATTCAAGGTCGGCCAGATGGGCATCTTCGCGGTCGAATGCCGCGAGCTGATCGCCCACAGCGCGCGCATCACCGAACTGGCGGCGCAGCGCCCGTGAGTTCCAATTCGTTCGGCAAGCTGTTCACCGTCACCACGTTCGGCGAGTCGCACGGGCCGGCCATCGGCTGCGTGATCGATGGCTGCCCTCCGGGGCTGGCGCTGGACGCGGCCGAATTCGCCCACGACCTGCAGCGTCGCGCTACCGGCAAGAGCCGGCACACCTCAGCGCGCCGCGAGGCGGACGAGGTCGAGATCCTGTCCGGCGTGTACGAGGGCCTGACCACCGGCACGCCGATCGCCCTGCTGATCCGCAACACCGACCAGCGCAGCAAGGACTACGCCAACATCGGCCAGCAGTTCCGGCCGGGCCATGCCGACTACAGCTACTGGCACAAGTACGGCATCCGCGACCCGCGCGGTGGCGGCCGTTCTTCCGCGCGTGAGACCACCATGCGCGTGGCCGCCGGCGTAGTCGCCAAGAAATGGCTGGCCGAGCGCTTCGGCGTGACCGTGCGCGGCTACCTGTCGCAGCTGGGCGAGATCACCCCGGCCGGTTTCGACTGGTCGGCGGTGGAAGACAATCCCTTCTTCTGGCCGCACGCCGCACAGGTGCCGGAACTGGAGGCGTACATGGATGCGCTGCGCAAGTCCGGTGATTCGGTCGGTGCGCGCGTGGACGTGGTGGCCGACAACGTGCCGCCAGGCTGGGGCGAGCCGATCTACGGCAAGCTCGACGGTGACCTGGCCGCCGCGCTGATGAGCATCAACGCGGTGAAGGGCGTTGAGATCGGCGACGGTTTCGCCAGCGCCTCACAGAAGGGCACCGAACACCGTGACCTGCTGACCCCTCAGGGGTTTGCCAGCAACCACGCTGGCGGCATCCTCGGTGGCATTTCCACCGGCCAGCCGGTGGTCGCGTCGATCGCGTTGAAGCCGACCTCCAGCCTGCGCCTGCCGGGCCCGTCGCTGGACACGGCCGGCAACGTGGTCGAGGTGGTCACCACCGGTCGCCACGATCCCTGCGTCGGCATCCGCGCCACTCCGATCGCCGAGGCGATGGTGGCGATGGTGCTGATGGACCAGGCGCTGCGTCATCGCGCGCAGTGCGGCGATGTCGGCACGATCACCCCGCGCATTCCCGGGCAGATCGATGGCTGACACGCGGCCGACCGTGTGGGTGAGCCAGCCGCTGATCGACGCGGCCATCGCGCCGCTGCGCGATCGCGTGCAGCTGCGCAGCACCGACACCGTCACCGCGTGGTCGCCCGACCAGATCGCCGAACAGCTGGCCAGCGCCGACGGCGCCATCATCACCCTCAACGAGCGCATCGGTGCGGCCCAGGTGGCCGGCGCCGCTCAGCTGCAGGTGATCGCCAATGTCGGTGTCGGCTACAACAACCTGGACGTCGACGCGCTCAGCGCGGCCGGCATCCTCGCCAGCAATACCCCGGACGTCCTGACTGAAACCACCGCCGATCTCGGTTTCGCTCTGTTGATGGCCACCGCGCGCCGCATCACTGAATCCGAGCGCTGGCTGCGCGAAGGCCAGTGGCAGCAGTGGTCGTTCCAGACCATGCTCGGTGCCGACATCCACGGCAGCACGCTGGGTATCCTCGGCATGGGCCGCATCGGCCAGGGCATCGCCCGCCGCGGCGCGCATGGTTTCGGCATGAAGGTGCTGTACCACAACCGTTCGCGCCTGCCGGCCGACACCGAGGCCGCTGTCGGCGCTTCGTATGTGGATCTGGATACGCTGCTGGCGCAGGCCGATCACCTGCTGCTGGTGCTGCCGTATACCCCGGCCTCGCATCACCTGATCGATGCCGCCGCACTGGCGAAGATGAAGCCGTCGGCGACGCTGGTGAACATCGCCCGCGGCGGCCTGGTCGATGAGATCGCGCTGGCCGATGCGCTGGCCAACGGCCGCCTTGCTGCAGCGGGTCTGGATGTGTACGAAGGCGAGCCAAAGGTACGCCCCGAACTGCTGGCGCTGCGCAACGTCGTGCTCACTCCGCACATCGGCAGCGCCTCGCTGGCCACGCGCACGGCGATGGTACAGCTGGCCGTGGATAATCTGGTTGCCGGGCTCGGCCTGGACGGCGGCCCGTCGCGCATGCCGAGCGCGATCAACGCTGACGCGGCGATGGCCGCGCGCGTGACTCTGGGCAAAAAAACCGGGAAACGATAGGGAACCTCCGCGCGCCCCGCTTGAGGAGGTTCCCCGAACCCAGCTGTCGTGCGTGTTTTTTCCCCATCCCCGTTTTCGTGAGAGTTTCCCCCATGAGCAATGCACAGCGCAGTTTCCACGTCGCCGTCGTCGGTGCCACCGGTGCGGTCGGCGAGACCATGTTGTCGATCCTGGCCGAACGTGATTTCCCGGTCGGTACCCTGAGCGTCCTGGCCTCCGAGCGTTCGGCCGGTGGCGAGATCGAATTCAACGGCCAGAAGGTCAAGGTCCAGGACTTGGCCACCTTCGATCCGAGCGGCGTCGAGATCGCCCTGTTCTCGGCCGGCGGCAGCGTGTCCAAGGAATACGCACCGAAGTTCGCCGCCGCCGGTGCGGTGGTGATCGACAACTCCTCGGCCTTCCGCTACGACGATGACGTGCCGCTGGTGGTGTCCGAGGTCAACCCGGAGCAGGTCGCCAACCGTCCGCGCGGCATCATCGCCAACCCGAACTGCTCGACGATGCAGATGCTGGTGGCGCTGGCGCCGCTGCATCGCAAGTACGGCATCGAGCGCATCAACGTCTCCACCTACCAGTCGGTGTCCGGCGGTGGCCGTTCGGCAACCGAGGAGCTGGGCAAGCAGACCGGCCAGCTGCTGAGCTTCCAGGAAATCGATCCGCAGCGCTTCCCGGTGCAGATCGCCTTCAACCTGATCCCGCACATCGACGACTTCCAGGACAATGGCTTCACCAAGGAAGAGATGAAGCTGATCTGGGAGACCCGCAAGATCCTCGGTGACGACAGCATCCTGGTGAACCCGACTGCAGTGCGGGTGCCGGTGTTCTACGGCCACTCCGAGTCGGTCGCGATCGAGACCCGCGACAAGGTGACCGTCGCAGAAGCGCGCGCGCTGCTGGAGCAGTCGCCGGGCATCGAAGTGGTGGATCGCCACGAGGCTGGCGGCTATCCGACCCCGGTCACGCATGCGTCGGGCACCGACGCGGTGTACGTTGGCCGCATCCGTGAGGATCTGTCGCACCCGCGCGGCCTGAACCTGTGGATCGTGTCGGACAACGTGCGCAAGGGCGCGGCGTTGAATGCCGTGCAGCTGGCCGAGCTGGTCGCCGCCGAGCAGCGCTGATCACAGCGGTTGCCTCATCGGTAGTGCCGGCCGCTGGCCGGTATTGCCGTGATGGGGGCGTGCGTGTATGCCGGCCAGCGGCCGGCATTACCGAAGGTCTCCCATCGGTGGGTGCGGACCCCGGTCCGCACGCTTTATAGTGTCGCCCATGAATAAACGGGCCAAGGGCGCAAAGCGCCCGCTCACCTATCTGTCCGCCGCACTGCTCGCCCTGGCCAGCAGTTCGGCGCTTGCCCTGGGGTTGGGCGACATCCGGGTCCTGTCCAAGCCGGGCCAGCCCCTGCTGGCCGAAATCCCGGTGGTCTCGGCGGATCCGTCCGAACTGGAAAACCTGCGCGTGGCGCTGGCCTCACCGGTCACCTTCGAACGTGTCGGCCTGCAGCGGCCTACCGGACTGGTCAGTGAACTGCAGTTCGAACTGACCCGCGACACGCAGGGCAGGGCGGTGGTGCGCGTCACCTCGCAGGCGCCGGTGGAGACGCCGTCGCTCAGCTTCCTGATCGAAGCCGACTGGGGCCAGGGCCGCCTGGTGCGTGAGTACTCGGCACTGGTCGATGCGCCGCCCAGTGCGTTGGCCGTGGCCGAGCCGGAAATCGTCGCGCCGGCCGGTACGCTCTCCAATACCATCGTGCGCGAACCTGCACCGGCTTCGGTGCCAGCAGCAGAGACGCCCACGACGCCGCCACCAGCGGTGGCGCCAGCACCGGCACGCCCGCGTGCGGCCTCCGCGCCAGTTGCTGCACCGGCGGCCGATGGCAGCATCACCGTGCAGCGCGGGCAGACCCTGTCGGAGATCGCCAGTGCGGTGGCACGTGGCAACCAGGTCAGTCGCGACCGCGCGATGATCGCCCTGCTGCGTGCCAATCCCGAAGCCTTCATCCGCGGCAACGTCAACCTGCTCAAGCAGGGTGCGGTGCTGCGCATGCCCGGCAGTGATGCGCTTGCTGCGGTCGACGCTGCCGAAGCGGCGACGCTCGTGCGCGAGCATGCCGCGCAATGGCGGCAGGCACGTACCGTGCCGCAACCGGTGGGCATGGCCGCACCGGTTGCCAAGGCGGCAGCCACGAACGCTTCTTCCCCGGCTGCGGCCAATGGGGCACGACTTGAGATCGCCCCGGCGCTGGCGTCCGACGCCGCGCACGCGGGCACAACCACCGGCACCGCTGCCGGCAGCGAGGGTGACATGCTGGGCAACGAACAACTGCGCCAGGCGCGTGAGGACATCGCCACCCGCGATGCCGAGATCGGCGAGCTGAAGCAGCGCGTGGCCGACCTGGAAAAGCTCAAGGAACAGCAGCAGTCGCTGATCGCGATGAAGGACAACGACCTGGCCGCCGCGCAGCAGCGCCTGGCGCAGGCACCGGATGCCCGCGATGCGGCAACGCCGTGGTACTGGCTGGGGCTGCCGGTGCTGCTGCTGGCGGCGGGCGCCGCCTGGCTGCTGCGTCGTCGCAAGCCGTCGCCGCTGCCGCCGCTGCGTGAGGAAGACGATGCCGCCGGCCTGGCCGCAGCGGTGCCAGCGGGTGCGGCGCTGGATACGCTGGCCGAGCAGTCCTCGTGGTCATCGGCTGTTGCCGGCAACGGCCGCCAGGAACCGGCGATGCCCGACTGGGCGACCGAAACCGAAGTGCACGACGTAGTGGTCGCCGAACCCGTCGTCGAGCACGCGGTACGGGCCGACTGGCAGGCCGACACGCTGCGCGACGAGGACGCGGTGGCCTTGCCCGAAGCGGTGACCGATCTGCCGCGCTGGGACGATTCCGTAACCACCGCCGACGAGGCTGTCGTCGCCGCGCCGCTGCAGGACGAACGCGTTGTACCGCAGGCGCCGGCCGACGTGGCGGTGCCGGACTACGCACTGCATGCCGAACAGCAGCCGCAGTTCCGCGGCGTGTTCGATCTGCCGGCCGACGCGCATGACAACGAGGCGCCGGCGGATGCCGCTCATCCCGAAGCCATCGACGGCATCGACCATGGCAGCATCGAGGCCTCTCATTCCGACGACATCGCGTCGAGCGCGGCCGCGCCTGCCGGCGACGCCGGCTGGTCGCCACGTGCCGGTCAGGAGCGCCTGGAACTGGCCATTGCCTACCTCGATCTGGGCGACGCGCAGACGGCGCGCACCCTGTTGCTGGAAGTCGCCGAAGGCGGTGACCTGCACAGCCAGGCCCAGGCCCGCGAACTGCTGGCCCGCCTGCCGTGACCGAATCTGCCGACAAGGACCTTGCCATGAGCCGCGAACGCCGCATCGACTACGTTGAATTCGCGTCCAGCGACCCGGCTGCCAGCCGTGCCTTCTTCGAGAACGTGTTCGGCTGGTCGTTCGTCGACTACGGCAGCGACTACACGGCGTTCGACGATGGCCGCGTGCAGGGCGGCTTCTTCCGTGGCCAGCCGCAGCGGGCCAGCGACAGCGGTGCACCGCTGCTGGTGCTGTATGCCGACGCACTGGCACCGGTCGAGGCCGCCGTGCGCGACGCCGGCGGCGAGATCGTGCGCGCGGTGTTTTCCTTCCCCGGTGGCAGCCGCTTCCAGTTCGTCGAGCCCGGTGGCAACGAACTGGCGGTCTGGTCCGAACGCGATCCGGCCTGAGCGCCGCCCCATCCGCAACATCGAGGTAGCACATGCGTTATGCGCTTGGCGTCGAGTACGACGGCAGCGATTTCAGGGGCTGGCAGAACCTGGGCGAGGGTGGTCCCAGCGTGCAGGCCAGCCTCGAGCAGGCCCTGTCATCGGTGGCTGATGCGCCGCTGCAGGTGGTCTGCGCCGGCCGCACCGATGCCGGCGTGCATGGCCAGTGCCAGGTCGTGCATTTCGATACCGACGTGGTGCGCGATCCGCGCGCCTGGATGCTCGGCACCACCACCCGCCTGCCGCGCTCGATCGCAGTGCGCTGGTGCGTGCCGGTGGCAGATGATTTCCACGCCCGCTTCTCCGCGCGTGCGCGCCGCTATCGCTATCGGCTGCTCAACCGCGAGGTACGGCCGGCGCTGGACCGGCAGACCCTGAGCTGGGAGCGCCGTGCGCTGGACGAGACCCTGATGCACGCCGCCGGCCAGGCATTGCTTGGCGAGAACGACTTCAGCGCGTTCCGTTCGGTGCAGTGCCAGGCGCTGCATGCGCGGCGTGAACTGCAGTCGTTGCAGGTCAGCCGTCATGGCGAAGTGATCGAAGTCGCAGTACGTGGCAATGCATTTCTTCATCACATGGTCCGCAATATCGTCGGATCGTTGATCCTGGTGGGCAGCGGCGAAAAACCGGTGGAATGGATCGCCGAACTGCTGGCCGGGCGCGACCGCACCGTAGCTGGTCCCACCGCACCGCCGCAGGGCCTGGTGTTCCTTGGGCCCCTGTACCCCGACAACTGGCATCTGCCCGCCGAGGTCACGCTATGAGCCGTTCCTACTACCGTACGCGCATCAAGTTCTGTGGAATGACCCGTGCCGGCGACGTCCGCCTGGCCGGTGAGCTGGGCGTGGACGCAGTGGGTTTCATCTTTGCCCGCGAGAGCAGCCGCCGGGTTGCACCGGCCGAGGCCCGCGCGATGCGCCAGGCGATCGCGCCGATGGTCGACGTGGTGGCGCTGTTCCGCAACAACAGCAAGGAGGAAGTGCGCGAGGTGCTGCGTACGGTACGTCCGACCCTGCTGCAGTTCCATGGTGAGGAAGACGAAAGCTTCTGCCGCAGCTTCAATATGCCGTACCTGAAGGCGATCGCCATGGGCGGCCGTGAAGAGGTCAACGCCCGCACCCTGCAGCTGCGCTACCCCAGCGCTGCCGGCTTCCTGTTCGACAGCCACGCCCCGGGTGGCGGTGGCGGCACCGGCGTGGCGTTCGACTGGGGCCGCGTTCCGACCGGGTTGCACCGGCCGTTCCTGCTGGCCGGTGGCCTGAACCCTGAGAACGTCTACGATGCCGTGCTGGCGACGCTGCCGTGGGGCGTGGACGTCTCCAGCGGTATCGAGCTGGAGCCGGGCATCAAGGACGGCTACAAGATGCGCACCTTCGTCGAAGAAGTGCGTCGCGCGGATTGCACCGTTCTGGAGTGATCCGCGTCACCTGAGGGGTCACCCGGAATGTCATCGTCGACGGTGCATTCCGCCGTGCCGTGAAGGCGGGCGAATCCTGAATGCGATGAGTATCACGCTTTCGGGTAATTCAGGTTCCAGCGCCAAAAAGTCGACACCCCCCGAACATCTGATCGGACACAATGCGCCCAGCCTGTCTTGGCTGGGTGCGATGCCGCGTGCGTGTCGCTGGCCGCGCCCCTGAGATACGCCTTACCTTTCGAACGAGGACGCAATGGATATGCCCCATCTCTCTTCCCGCCGTATCCGCCTGGCCCGCCTGACGCTCGTGCCCAGCCTGCTGCTTGCCTTGGGCGCGTGTGCGGCCGGTGACTCATCCGCCCCGACCGCATCGGCACCGGCCGCTGCCGCACCGGCAGATGCACCTGCCACAGCACCGGCCACGGTTCCGGCGGCAGCACCGGCAGCCGACGGCCTGGCTGCGCTGATCCAGGCCAGTGGCGTGAAATGCAGCAACGCCAGTACAGGCAGCGGCTGCACGGCGGGCGATGTGGACAGCGGTGATTTCTACGATGTCGAACTGTCGCCGGACTGTGGCGACCAGGGTTTCTTCGCTGGCGTAGCCGATGCCAAGGGCGTGGAGACGTTGAGTGCGGTGCCATCCACCGGCAGCAAGGCCAGCGTGACCGCGAAGCTGTCGAAGGGGCAGCTGGTCTGCGTGCAGGGCATCGGACGCACCGGACAGAATCCGCTGTTCTATTACGTCGTTGCGGTTCCCGCTGCGACGGTCGGCAAGTGCAAGGGCAACACGTTGTGTGACACCTATGGCGACAGGCCGATCACTGGCCTGGCGACCACGGGGGCGCGAGGCCTGCCATGCGGCGGCGCCGGGACGTTACGCCGGGAACTGCGCACAGGGCTGGGTCAGTGCGGACGTGCTCGACGTGTTTTCCAACGGAATGTAATCACCGCCAGGGGAGCGGTCCAATCAACCACTGGCAAAGGAACAGCTCATGTCGGATCCAAAAATCACCCGGCTGGTCAGCAGCGTAGGTACCACGCGCACGCTGGAAATGGACGATGGCAGTGTCGTCGAACGATCAGGCGGCAGCGTCTCGTGGCGCAACAACAATCCTGGCAATCTCAAGTTTGAATTCGCCGGCAGCGCGGACAAGACGGTGACCAATCCGCGTACCCGCGAGCAGGCGCTGGAATCGGCGCAGGGGCGCTACAAGGGCGTGGTCGATCTCGACCAATGGGGCAACGCGGTTTTCGAAAGCTATGAAGCCGGCCGGGTGGCGAAGATCCAGCTGCTCGAACGCCGGTTCGGCGACAAGACCGTGGAGGAAATGCTGCCGAGCTACTCCACCAAGGATTACAGCGGCACCACCCACCACAAGGAGCAGGCGGCCACCATCTATGCCGAAGGCGATCGCCAGGGTGTCGACCTGCGCTCGAAGACCGTCGGCCAGATGAGCGTGCGCGAGCGTGAAGTGCTGGCCGACGGCATCCGACGTTTCGAGGGCTGGCAGCCGGGTGAGGTTGCCACGCAGCAGCCTCCTACGCGCACAGCGGCGGCTGCGCCCGTGCAGACCCAGACCCAACCGCAGGTACAGACGCCTTCGGCGGCGGCGCCCGCTGCGGGCCAGGCCGCGGCTGCAGTCGGCAGTGCCGCGCTCTACAACGAGGCCTATCAGCATTTCATGGCCTCAGGCCGCCAGTACGAATACGGGCGCCCGGACCATCCGCGCCCGGGTCGCGACAGCAGCCGGCTGGAGCGTGACCTCGATGGTGACGGACGCTTCGGCGTGGATTGCTCGGCGTTCGTATGGCGCGGCCTGAAGAACGCGGGTTACGACGTGCGGGGCGAGAACGCTGCGGGGTTCACTACGTCGATGCTGTTCAATGGTGCGAACACCACGGCTTACGCACGCGAGCATTTCGATGTGACCTCGGCTGCCGAAGCACGCAAACCGAACGGATCGCTGAAGCAGGGCGACATCCTGATGTTCTCCTCGTCGCAGGGCCAGCATGTCGGCATTTTCAAAGGCTACGACGCGCAGGGAAACATCCAGTTCATCGGTTCACAGGGAAGCACCGGGCCGGCCGAAGTCACCATCCGGCCGGGCGGGTACTGGGATGGCGGAAGCACCCGCATCGTTGGTGCGCTGACACCGAAGCCGGAATTCCAGGTGCGCGCGCCGCTGCACGGCAATGGCGAACCTGCGCTGTCCCGGCCAACCGCCACCGTGCAGCCGGCTGCATCACACGCGGCGGCCAGCGAGGTGATGAAGCAGGGGCAGCGTGGCGCCGACGTGCAGGCGTTGCAGCAGACTCTCAACCAGCTCGGTGTGCGTGATGCGCAGGGCCATCGGTTGTCAGAGGATGGTCGTTTTGGTGATCACACCCGCGAAGCGGTGATCGCGCTGCAGAAACAGCAGGGGCTGGTGGCCGATGGAATTGTCGGTCGCCAGACCGCTGCCGCGCTGGCGGCGGGCCGTGCGCAGGGCCATGAACCTGCAGCGGCTGTACCGAAGGGGCCGTCGCTGAACGATGCATCGCATCCGGACCACGCACTGCACAACGCCGTCCGCAGCAAGCTTCCCAGCGTGTTTTCCGAAGAGGCTGCCGCCAATATCACCCTGCATGCAAAGCAGAACGGAATCGACGCGGCCGACAAGCTGCAGAGCATCACGGTGCAGGATGGCAAGGCGTTCGTGATGGGCACGACGCCGGGCTTCCGCACCGCGGTGGACCTGGCCCAGGCGCCGCCGTCGCTGGAGCAGACCAGTGCCAAGCTGCTGGCAGATCCTTCGCACCAGCAGCAGGTGCATGAGGAGCAGCAGCGGGTCGCGATGGGCGGTCGCTGAGGCCTGTGTTGCCGGCTCCGGGCGGTGAACGCCGCCCGGGGCCTCGTCTCATTGCAGCTGTGCTGCTGCCCAGTCGGCCAGGGCGTCCACCCGTGCATCGGCCGGGCCATCCGGCCGCGCCAGCACCCAGAAGCCGCCGGTGGCGGTAAACCCCCACGGTGCGACCAGCCTGCCTGCTGCCAGATCTTCGGCCACCAGTGGCTCCGGTGCGATCGCCGGGCCCAGCCCGGCCACGGCTGCTTCCAGCAGGTAGTACAGATGTTCGAAAGCGGTGCCCAGCTGCAGCTTCGCGGTGTCCAGATCGTGCGCCTGCGCCCACGCCGGCCACGCCTGCGGCCGTGAGCTGGTGTGCAGCAGCGTTTCCTGCAGCAGCGCCGAGGGCGGTACCTGCCGCAGGCGCTGCGCGGCCGGATGCGAGGGTGCCACCACCACGCCGACCCGTTCCGGCGCCAGCTCACGCACCTGCCAGCCCCGTGGCCACGGCCCCTGCGCCAGCAGCAATACCGCATCCAGTGCCGCCTGTGCCTCGGTGAAGCTGCCATCCAGCGCTGACCATTGCAGGCGCACGCCGGGCAGGGCGGCCTGCAGCACGGGCAGGCGCGGGATCATCCAGCGCGCCAGTACGCTGCCGCTGCAGCCCAGCACCAGTGCTGGGGCCGCCGTCGGCCGGCGCAGCTCGCGCACGCAGTCTTCGATGCCGCTGAACGCCTCGCTGCACGCGGCCTGCAGTCGCGTGCCCGCAGCGGTCAGACGCAGCCCGCGGCCGGCACGCTGGAACAATGCCAGGCCGAGATGATCCTCCAGCAGCTTCAGTTGCCGGCTGACCGCGCCGTGGGTGACATGCAGGTCGTGTGCGGCGCGGCCAACGCCGCCGAGACGGGCGGTGGCCTCGAACGCACGCAGCGCATTGAGGGGAGGCAGCAGGGAACGACTCATGTGAGATTTCCTGACGATATGCGCCAGATAATATCCATTTTCCGGTCACGACCCGTGCGCTAGAGTATCCACCTGTCTCGAACCAGCGGTCGCTTCCATGTCTGCCTCCCCCATTGCCGACTACCACGCCTTCCCGGATGCCCAGGGCCACTTCGGCCGCTACGGCGGCAGCTTCGTTGCCGAAACCCTGGTCGGCCCGCTGCAGGAACTGGCCCAGGCCTATGACCAGGCCCGCCAGGACCCGGCATTCCAGGCCGCTTACGACCGCGACCTGGCCCATTACGTGGGCCGGCCGAGCCCGATCTACCACGCCCAGCGCCTGAGCGATCATGTCGGCGGTGCGCAGATCCTGCTCAAGCGCGAGGACCTGAACCACACCGGTGCGCACAAGATCAACAACACCATCGGCCAGGCGCTGCTGGCCGCGCGGATGGGCAAGAAGCGCATCATCGCCGAGACCGGTGCCGGGCAGCATGGCGTGGCCAGTGCCACCGTTGCCGCGCGCTTGGGCCTGGAATGCGTGGTGTACATGGGCGCCACCGACATCGAGCGGCAGAAGATCAACGTCTACCGAATGAAGCTGCTCGGTGCGACGGTGGTGCCGGTCACCTCCGGCTCGGCCACCCTGAAGGACGCGCTCAACGAAGCGATGCGCGATTGGGTGACCAACGTGCAGGACACCTTCTACATCATCGGCACCGTGGCTGGTCCGGATCCGTACCCGCGCATGGTGCGCGATTTCAACGCCATCGTCGGCCGCGAAGCACGCGAGCAGATGCTGGCCGAGTACGGCCGCCTGCCGGATGCGATCACCGCCTGCGTCGGCGGCGGCAGCAATGCCATCGGCCTGTTCCACGCCTTCCTCAACGATCGCCAGGTCGAGATTGTCGGCGCCGAAGCTGCCGGTGATGGCATCAGCACCGGTCGCCATGCCGCCTCCATCGCGGCGGGTCGCCCCGGCGTGCTGCACGGCAACCGCACCTATGTGCTGTGCGACGACGACGGCCAGATCATCGAGACCCACTCGGTGTCGGCCGGCCTGGACTATCCGGGCGTCGGCCCGGAGCATGCTTTCCTGGCCGATACCGGCCGTGCGCGCTACCTCGGCATCACCGATGAAGAAGCGCTGCAGGCCTTCCACCTGCTGGCGCATACCGAGGGTATCCTGCCGGCACTGGAGTCCAGCCACGCACTGGCACAGGCGATCAAGCTGGCGCGTGAGCGTCCGCGTGACCAGATCGTGCTGTGCAACCTGTCCGGCCGTGGCGACAAGGACGTGCACACCATCGCCGCGCGCGAAGGGCTGGTGCTGTGAGCGCGCTGCTGCGGAACAGCGGGGTGCTTCTGCTGGTGCTGGGCCTGGCCGCGTGCCAGCCGCCGGAACCGCCAGTGCTTGCGCCGGCCGCCAAAGCCACCGCGCAGTCCGCACAGCAGCCGGCCGCCAACGATGACCTCGACCCGATGGCGCGTACGCCGATCGTCGATCCGCCGTCTGCGGAAGAGAGCAACGGCGACAACGCCCCCGCCGTCGCCTCGGTGGCACTGGACCATGCCGGCGAAGTGCTGGTCGGCCAGCACATGGGGGACCTGAAGTCACTGGGGCCCTGGAAGGCACAGGGCGCGAAAGAGTTCTTCGAAGGCGACTGCGAGTACTACGACGGCAGGGGGTTGCCGCCGGGCGTGTCGATGATGACCGACGACGACCGCGTGGTCCGTTTTGATCTGAAGCCGGGCGACGACCTGGAATTGCCGGTTGAACAGCCCGGTCCATTCGGCCTGCGCATCGGCATGACCCGTGCCCAGGCCATGGCGCAGTTCCCGAAGCCGCCGGTATCCAGCCCGCATGCCTACGACGGTGACCAGGGCGAGTACCTCACCTGGCAGGACCCGGGTTCGGACCTGGGTATCCGCCTGGAACTGTTTGAAGGGAAGGTCACCCGGATGTACTGGGGAACCAGCGATGCGATTGAACTGATTGAAGGATGTGCCTGAAATGCCCGTATCCCGACTCGATGCCTGTTTCCTGCGTCTGCGCGAACAGCAGCGCAAGGCGCTGATTCCCTTCATCACCGCCGGTGATCCCTCGCTGGAGGCCACCGTGCCGGTCATGCACGCGCTGGTCGATGCCGGTGCCGATGTGATCGAACTGGGCGTGCCGTTCTCCGACCCGATGGCCGACGGCCCGACCATCCAGCGCAGCTCCGAGCGCGCGCTGGCGCGTGGTGCTGGCAGCCGCTACGTGCTGCAGGCCGTTGCGCAGTTCCGCGAGCGTGACGCTCAGACGCCGGTGGTGCTGATGGGCTACCTGAATCCGGTGGAGATCCATGGCTACGCGGCCTTCGCAACGGCAGCCGTGGAGGCAGGTGTGGACGGCGTGCTGCTGGTCGACCTGCCACCGGAAGAAGCCGGCGAAGCGCAGCAGGCCTTCGATGCAGCGGGCCTGGCACTGGTCCTGCTGGCGTCGCCGACTACCAGCGAGGCGCGCGCGGACAAGCTGCTGGCGCTGGCCCGTGGCTACCTCTACTACGTCAGCTTTGCCGGTGTCACCGGCGCGTCCGAGCGCCTGGACAGCGATGCCGCCAGTGCCCGCCTGCAGGCCCTGCGCGCGCGCGCTTCGGTGCCGGTGGTGGCCGGCTTCGGCATCAAGGATGCCGACAGTGCTGCGGCGATGGCCCGCCAGGCCGACGGCGTGGTGGTCGGCAGCGCGCTGGTGGCGGCGCTGGCCGAAGCGGGCTCGGCTGAAGAGGCCGCACAGCGCGCTCGAACCTTCCTGGCTCCGCTGCGGCAGGCGCTGGACCAGTAACGGTAGCGCCGGGCCATGCCCGGCGGTGCGGGGCGCAAGGGTATCCGCCGGGCATGGCCCGGCGCTACCCGCACGGCGTTGCCGCGCTAAACGTACGTCCCAGCATGGTTTTTTCCAGCTGCCCCGTGGCCGGCAAGGGGGTGCACGGGCGGGGAAAGCGGAGCTAGACTGTCCGCCTTTGCGGCCCTTGGGCCGCCCTGAACGGAAGTGTCCTCCCGCATGAGTTGGCTCAGCAAGTTGATGCCGTCCGGCATCCGCACCGACAACACCCCCAGCAAGAAGCGCAGTGTCCCCGAGGGCCTGTGGGAAAAGTGCAGCAACTGCGGCAGCGCGTTGTACCGTCCGGAACTGGAAGAGAACCTGGAGGTCTGCCCGAAGTGCGGCCACCACATGGCGATCCGCGCACGTGCGCGCCTGGCCGCCCTGTTCGACGCCGACAGCACCACCGAGATCGGTGCGCGCCTGGGCCCGACCGACCTGCTCAAGTTCAAGGACCAGAAGAAGTACAGCGAGCGCATCAAGATCGCGCAGAAGAACACCGGCGAGTACGACGCGCTGATCGCCATGCGCGGCCTGCTCAAGGGCCGTGCGCTGGTGGCCTCGTCGTTCGACTTCGCCTTCATGGGTGGCTCGATGGGCTCGGTGGTGGGTGAGCGTTTCGCGCTGGCCGCCGAAACCGCGGTCGAGATCGGTGCTCCGTACGTGTGCTTCTCGCAGAGTGGCGGTGCGCGCATGCAGGAAGGCCTGTTCTCGCTGATGCAGATGGCCAAGACCTCGGCCGCGCTGGGCAAGCTGCGTGAAGCGGGCCTGCCGTACATCTCGGTGCTGACCCACCCGACCACCGGTGGTGTGTCGGCCTCGTTCGCGATGCTGGGCGACATCAACATCGCCGAACCGCAGGCGCTGATCGGCTTCGCCGGCCCGCGCGTGATCGAGCAGACCGTGCGCGAGAA
Organism: Stenotrophomonas sp. 86156_Sma; assembly: GCF_056481625.1. NCBI lineage: Bacteria > Pseudomonadati > Pseudomonadota > Gammaproteobacteria > Lysobacterales > Lysobacteraceae > Stenotrophomonas > Stenotrophomonas sp. 86156_Sma. The sequence continues at coordinate 3,537,338 of NZ_CM151157.1, read as the reverse complement.
GCTGCCGGAAGGCTTCCAGCGCTCGGAGTTCCTGCTGGAGCACGGTGCCATCGACCAGATCTGCGACCGCCGCGAAATGCGCGACCGCCTGTCCGATCTGCTGGCAATGCTGGGCCGTCAGCCGGCGCCGGAGGTGGCTTGATGGGAGGCCGCAAGTACTTCGGTACTGATGGCATCCGTGGGCGGGTCGGCCAGGGCGTGATCTCGGCCGACTTCGTGCTGCGCCTGGGCAATGCCCTGGGCCGTGTCCTGGTCGCCCAGCGCGGCCAGGACGGGCGCCGGCCGATCGTGGTGATCGGCAAGGACACCCGCATTTCCGGTTACATGTTCGAAGCGGCACTGGAAGCCGGCCTGGTCGCCGCCGGCGCCGACGTACAGCTGCTGGGGCCGATGCCGACCCCGGCGGTGGCGTTCCTGACCCGCACGTTGGGCGTGGACGCCGGCATCGTCATCAGCGCCTCGCACAACCCGCATTACGACAACGGCATCAAGTTCTTCTCGGCTCAGGGCGAGAAGCTCGACGATGCCACCGAACTTGCCCTGGAAGCGGCGCTGGACGTTCCGTTCACCACCGCCGAATCGGAGAAGCTGGGCAAGGCATCGCGTGCGCGTGAAGCGGTCGGCCGCTACATCGAGTTCTGCAAGGCCAGCGTGCCGCGCGCGTTCGACCTGCGTGGCGTGCGCCTGGTGCTGGATTGCGCACACGGCGCCACCTACCAGATCGCACCGCTGCTGTTCCGCGAACTGGGGGCCGAGGTGATCGGCATCGGTGCCGAGCCCAACGGCGTCAACATCAACGCCGGTGTGGGTTCCACCCATATCGACAACCTGGCGGCCAAAGTCCGCGAGACCCGTGCCGATCTCGGCATCGCGTTCGATGGTGATGGCGACCGTGTGCTGATGGCCGACGACCAGGGCAACCCGGTCGACGGTGACGACCTGCTGTACATCCTGGCCCGCGCCTGGAAGGACGAAGGCCGCCTGCGCGGCCCGGTGGTCGGCACGCTGATGAGCAACTACGGCGTGGAGAAAGCTTTCGCCGATCTGCAGATACCGTTCGTGCGCAGCAACGTTGGTGACCGCTACGTGCACCAGGCATTGGTCGAAGGCGGCGGTGTACTCGGTGGGGAAGCGTCGGGCCATCTGCTGTGCCTGGACCGGGCCACCACCGGTGATGGCATCGTCAGCGCTCTGCAGGTGCTGGTCGCGCTGCGCAACAGTGAGCAGACCCTGCGCCAGGCACTGAAGGGCCTGGTGCGGGTGCCGCAGAAGACCGTCAACGTGCGTCTGGGCAATGTCTCGGCCAAGGCCACGGTGCAGTCTGAAAGCGTGCAGTCCGCGCTGGCCGTGGCGCAGCAGGCCGTAGCCGGCCGTGGCCGCGCGTTCCTGCGGCCGTCCGGTACCGAGCCGGTGGTTCGGGTCACCGTGGAAGCCGATGACGCCACGCTGATGCAGCAGACGCTGGACCGCTTGTCCGCTGCGGTGCGTGAAGCCGCCAGCTGAGGCGACTGCACATCCGTACAAAGAAAACGCCCCGGAATTCCGGGGCGTTTTCTTTTGCGGCGGCGGGGGGATGGCGTGTTCAGGGCCCCGGCACCATCTTCTTCTGGCGTGCCTTGAACCCATTGAACAGCGGCGCGATCAGCGGGTTGTAACTCAGGCGGATGCGCTTGCGCAGCCAGTTGGCCGGGCGGTTGCGGATCGCGAAACGATAGATGCGTTCCGGGTCGCCACCGATCACGTTGCGGCCGAACGGGTGGGTGGTGTGCAGGTAGCGGAAGCCCTGCTCGCGCGCCACTTCGATGTGATCCTGGTCGAAATCACCGTACGGCCAGCACAAGGTATCGGACACGTCGCCAAGCTTGTCCTGCAGGACTTCGCGCGAGATCGCCAGATCCCGGCTCAGGCCCGCGCGGCGCTGCGCACGGTCCAGATCGTCACGGCGCAACCAGCGGGTGTGGGTATGGGTGTGGCAATGCACTTCGAAGGTGCCGGCGGCGATGGCTGCACGTGCTTCGCTCCAGCGCATCATCACATCGTCACTGCGGTCCTGCTCGTAGATCGCCGCTTCGCAGCCGCGATGGTCCGGCGTCGAAGGCAGCGTCGCTCCGGCAATGCCGGCATGCGGACGTTCCGGGCCTTCGCCCATCCAGCCGGTGACCACGAACACCACGGCATGCATGCCGTACTTCTGCAGGATCGGATGGGCATACACCCAGTTGTCCAGGTAGCCATCGTCGAAGGTGATGACGATCGACTTGCGCGGCACCGGCTTGCCGGCCAGGAAGCCGGCGTACTGGTCCAGCGTCAGTGAGGTCCAGCCATTGCCTGCCAGCCACGCGATCTGGCTTTCGAAGTTTTCCGGCGACACGGTGATCATGCCCGGCGAGGGGCTGACATGGTGGTGCATCAGCACCGGAACGGTTCGCGCATCAGCCATGTCCCAGCTCCTTCAGCCACTGGTGGTAGTAGTGTTCGGTGGCTTCACCGTGGCCGTCCGGCGTGAAGCGGTGCGCGCCGTGCATCCAGTCCCAGCCAGCGCGGCCCATCTGCCGCCGCCGTTCCGGGTCGTCCACCAGCAGGCGCAAGGCACCTGTCAGGGCGGCATTGTCTCCCAAACGGGTGAGGATCGCATTGCTGCCATCGATCACCATCTCCGGCACGCCACCCACCCGCGTGGCTACGATCGGTACGCCCACATAAGCCGCTTCCAGGAACACGGTGCCGGCCGCTTCCTTGTGCGAGGCCAGCGCGAAGATGTCGAAGCCGGCCATCAGCCGGCAGGCTCCATCGCGGTAGCCGAGCAGGTGCACCTGGCGCTGCAGGCCGTGCTCGGCGCACATCGCCTGCAGTCGTTCCGTCACGGCCTGGCCATCACCGACGATCACCAGGTGCAGGTCCGGGTTGGCCTTGCACAACGGGATCATCGCCTGCAGCAGGTCGGCATGGCCCTTGGGCTCGCGCAGTACCGCCACGCAGCCGACCACGATGTCCTGTTCGCCGAAACCGAGCTCGGCACGCACCTGCGCGCGCGCGTCCTGCAGGCACTGCCAGGGATCGGCCTTGCGGATCTCGCTCCAGCGCGGCGGAACCGCAATCGGCGGCACGATGCCGATGCGCTCGGCCGGAATGCCACGGTCGGCCAGCAGCTGCTTGACGAAACTGCTGACGGTCAAAACCCGGTGCGGAAGCCCGGTATAGGTCAGCAGCGAATTGACCGGGCTCATCAGGTGGCGCGAGCGCACCACCAGCGGCGTGCCGCCCAGGCGTGCACCGGCGGCGGCGATCAGCGCATCGCGGCGGCTGGTGGTGTTGACCACGTCGTAGCGTTCGCGACGCACCAGTCGCGATACCGACCACACGCCGCGCAGCAGGCGCCCCAGGCCTCCCATGCGCAGCGTATGCACGGTGAAACCGTCGTCGCGTGCCAGTGTGGCCAGGCGCGCATCGGGCTGGCACAGCAACGACACTTCATGGCCACGCGCGCGCATCACCTGCATGTGCCGGAAGATGTAGATCTCCTGCCCGCCCATTCCCTTGGCGGCTTCGGTATGCAGGATGCGCAGCGGACGGTTCATGCAGGATCGGTCCTTGAAGTTCAGCGGTTGCGGAAGCGGGTCAGCGCTTCCCATGCGGAGCGGATGGCGGCGCCGTCCGGTGCCTGCTGCGGCAGCGGACGGTAGTGCCGGTCGAGCGCGGTGGCGTTGCCGAACTTGTCGAACACGTAGATGGCATCGCCATGGCGTACCGCGCGCTGCGACCAGCTCTCCACCACCAGCGCACGTTCGCTGGTGGTGGGCGCGGCCAGCAGGTCCTGGCCAGTACTGAAGTCGCTCAGGGCGTTCTCGCAGCCCAGTGCGTGGCGCATCAATGTCGGCACCCAGTCCTCATGCGAACTGGTGCGCATCTCATGGCCGCTGGCCTGGCCTGGCCAGTGCAGCACGAACGGCACCTGCAGCTGGTAGTCGGAGAAGTTGCCGTTGTGGCCCCAGTAGTTCAGCTTGAGGTCGTTGAACTCTTCGGCATGGTCACCGGTGACCAGCACGATGGTGTTCTCGGCCAGGCCTTGTGCGCGAAGGTCGTCCAGCAGCGAGCCGACCAGGCTGTCGGCGTAGTGCACGGCGGTGCGGTAGCGGTTGAGCTCCGGCGTCGGGTCGTGGTCCGGGCCGAAGGACAGGAAGTCGATCTCCTTGGCCATCGGCGTGGCCACCGGCGGGTAGCTGGCGGGCAGGTGGTAGCCGGCGTGGGTGGAGTCGAGGAACACGAAGCCGAACCACGGGTGCTGCGCGGCCTGGCTGGTGCGGATGTCGTTCTGCAGCGCGGTGACGATGGCTGCGTCACGCTTGTCGGGTGTCAGGGCGGAGGGGCCCTGGTGCAGCTGGTCGCGTACGTCGGCGAAGGCGGTGCGGTCGAACTCCGGGCTGTACAGCGGCGCGCTGCCGTACAGGTGCAGGTCGTAGCCCTGCTGGCCCAGCACCTGGAACAGCTGCGAGCCGCGCTGTTCGTCCAGCATGCTCTGCCAGTAGCCGCCGGGCAGGCCGTAGAGCAGGCCGAACAGGCCGTAGCGGGTGGCGTTGCCGGTGCTGAAATGCTGGTCGTACACGCGCGAAGCCTGTGCCAGTGCCGTCGTATTGGGCATCAGCTGCGGCGTCATGGCGTCCTGGCGCAGCGACTCCAGCACCACCATCAGCACATTCGGCCGATGTGGGTTCTGGCAGCGCAGGGGCTGCCGCGGATACAGCAGCTGCGCATGGCGCGGGTCAGGCAGGCCAGCCTGCTGTTCGCTGACAACGCCCAGTTTGCGCATGAAGCTCTTGGCGGTGATCGGCTGCGCCCAGGGCAGGTAGTTCCACTGCGCGATGACGTCGCGGTCGCCGCGGGCATCGTAGTAGGCGGTGGCGACCTGGCCCCCCCCATCAGAAGAGCGACCACCGCCCAGGCCTGCAGGACCCGGCGGCGGCGGGGCAGGGCGGGCAACAGCTTCCAGCATGCCCAGGCCAGCAGGCCTTCGGCGGCGAAGATGGCGGCGACCAGCAGTCCGGCCTGCAGCCAGGTTTTCCAGGACAACGCGACCTGGTCCTGCAGCGCGCCGCCGAACACCATGTTCACCACCATGGCATTGAGGTGGAACCGATACAGAGTGAAAACCTTCGCATCAACCAGCAGCAGGCACAGCCACAGGCCCTGCAGCAGCACGGCGCTGATGCTCAGCGTGCGCGCGCTGCGCGGCCACAGGCCCAGCAGCAGCGGCAGCAGGCCTGCGAGGGCACCGAAGGCGAGCAGATGCCCCGGCAGAGCGACGGACAGGTAAACCAGGCCGATTGCGCCACCGGGGTTGTCGGCCAGCGGTACGTTGCCGAGCGTGATCGCCATCGCCAGCAGCGCGTTGCCGGCCACGAACAGCGACCACCAGGCCAATCGGCGCCAGTGACGTGCCGGGCCGGAGGGCAGGGAGGTGTTGGCAGAAGGAGCAGCAGGGCGCATGAAGGACGGAGGCGGCAGGTGGAACAGGGGCGGGAGTCCCGGTTGTGACGGAATCGTTAATCCGCGCGCGGGTTGCGCATTGTATCGGTTTGTTTCTTCGTATCGAGTGGCGTCCCCCGGGCGATCTGTCACAATGTTCAGGTGGGCCATGAATGCGCTGGCCCTTCCAGACCCAACGACAAGCCAGGAACCGCTGTGAGCCAGATCCCCACCCTCGACATCACCCGTTTCGACAGCGACCGCGAGGCCTTCGTGGCCGAGCTGGGCGCGGCCTACCGCCAATGGGGATTCGCGGGCATCCGCAACCACGGCATCCCGCAGGCCGACATCGACGCGGCCTACGATGCCTTCAAGGCCTTCTTCGCCCTGCCGGAGGAGGTCAAGCGCAAATACCACGTGGCCGGCAGTGGCGGCGCCCGCGGCTACACCCCGTTCGGCGTGGAGACCGCCAAGGGCTCCAAGCATTTCGACCTGAAGGAGTTCTGGCACATCGGTCGCGAGATCGCCGACGACTCCAAGTACCGCGACGTGATGGCGCCGAACCTGTGGCCGACCGAGGTCGAGGGCTTCCGCGAGCGCGGTTACGGCCTGTACCAGGCGCTGGACAACCTGGGTTCGCGCGTACTGTCGGCGCTGGCCCTGCACATCGGCCTGCCGGAAGACTTCTTCGCCGACAAGACCAACTTCGGTAACTCGATCCTGCGCCCGATCCACTACCCGCCGATCACCACCGACGACATCCCGAACGTGCGCGCCGGCGCGCATGGCGACATCAACTTCATCACCCTGCTGGTCGGCGCCAGCGCCGCGGGCCTGGAAGTGCAGTCGCACGAGGGCGAGTGGGTGCCGTTCACCTCGGACGCGGACACCATCGTGGTCAACATCGGCGACATGCTGCAGCGCCTGACCAACCACGTGTATCCGTCGACCATCCACCGCGTGGTCAACCCCCCGGGCGAGCTGGCCCGCCAGCCGCGCTACTCGGTGCCGTTCTTCCTGCACCCGAACCCGGACTATCTGATCGACGTGCTGCCGTCCTGCATCACCCCGGAGAACCCGAGCCGGTACCCGGAGGCGATCACCGCCCACGGCTTCCTCGAGGAACGCCTGCGCGAGATCAAGCTGAAGTAATGAGAAGTGAGGCCGCCGAAAGGCGGCCTTTTTTTTGCAGGGCTGCGCCCTGCACCCGCAGAGGCCAAAGCCAAAGCCAAAGCGGCTCTGGGTTTCTGCTGGTTGGGCGGGGCGGTGTGGGTTGTCAGGACACGCCGTAAACCCGTCCTTGGGGGCTCGATGTCGCCATCCATGGCGCCAACGGTCCTGCCAACCCATACCGCCCCACCCCCGACAGTTTCCCGGTGACGGTGGGTAAATCGCGATTCCCGGTAGGTGTCGACCTTGGTCGACACGGTAGATCCACGCCATGCGTGGATGAGATCTGTCAGATCCAAGTGGGGTAGGGGGTTGATCTAACCGGTAGCAACCCGGATTGCAGCTTTTGCCTTTGCTCTTGCTCTTCTTTTTTCTTTCCGTGGCGGGCGGAACCGCCGGAATGTGTCAGAGGCCGGGCGGGTGGGGCTGCGCAGGGGCGTGAGCCGCATGGGCCCGAGGCATGCCTCGGGCGCGTTGGGCAGGACGCCCAACCCGGGTCTTGCTCGTGTGTGCAGGACAGCGCACACGAGCAAGCGGCGACCGAGCTTACAGGGGGGAGGGCGCTTTGCTTGCGAAGCACTGCTTCGCAAGCGCCCGAACGCACAGCCGCCAGCGGCTGGGCCGGGCCCCGGAGGGGGACTTGCAGCGCCCCCTGCGCAGTCCCACCCGCCCGGCCAAGCCCCAAATCCAACCGGGCTCTCCGCGACCAACCCAACCCCGCCCCCGCCACGAGGGGCTGCGCCGTTGGCTGAAAATCCATGTAACCGCTTACACGGAAACGGATTTTTGCCGTAACGGGTATCATGACCGGCTGACTTCACACAGGAGCCACCCGCTCATGCGCCGCAAGATCGTCGCCGGAAACTGGAAGCTGCATGGCAGCCGTCAATTCGCCAATGAACTGCTGGGGCAGGTCGCCGCCGGGCTGCCGCTGGAGGGGGTGGACGTGGTGATCCTGCCGCCGCTGCCCTACCTGGGGGAGCTGGTCGAGGACTTCGGCGAGACCGGCCTGGCCTTTGGCGCGCAGGACGTGAGCAGCAACGAGAAGGGCGCCTACACCGGCGAGGTCTGCGCGGCCATGCTGGTTGAGGTCGGCGCCCGCTATGGCCTGGTCGGCCATTCCGAGCGCCGCCAGTACCATCACGAAAGCAGCGAGCTGGTCGCGCGCAAGTTCGCCGCCGCCCAGCACGCCGGCCTGGTGCCGGTGCTGTGCGTGGGCGAGACCCTGGAGCAGCGCGAGGCCGGGCAGACCGAAGCGGTCATCGCCGGCCAGCTGGCGCCGGTGCTGGAGCTGGTCGGCGCGACCGGTTTCGCCAAGGCCGTGGTCGCCTACGAGCCGGTCTGGGCCATCGGTACCGGCCGTACCGCGACCAAGGAGCAGGCGCAGCAGGTGCACGCGTTCATCCGTGGCGAAGTCGCGCGTATCGATGCTAGAATCGCTGATTCACTGCCCATTGTTTACGGCGGTAGCGTGAAGCCCGACAATGCCGGGGAACTGTTCGCGCAGCCGGATGTCGATGGTGGGCTGGTCGGCGGCGCCTCCCTGGTGGCCGCGGACTTCCTGGCCATCGCACGGGCGGCGGCCGCGAACTAATCCTAGAAGTTTTGTCCGAGGGCGGTTTCCAATGCTGATGTTGATCCTCAATGTCGTCTACGTGCTGGTCGCTGTGGCCATGATCGCGCTGATCCTGATGCAGCGTGGCTCGGGTGCGGCGGCGGGTTCGGGCTTTGGTGCCGGTGCCTCGGGTACGGTGTTCGGTGCGCGCGGCGCCTCGAACTTCCTGTCCAAGTCGACCAAGTGGCTGGCTGTCGTGTTCTTCGGCATCAGCCTCTTCATGGCCTGGTATGCCGGTCATGGCAGCCGCCCGGCGGCCGACCAGGATCTGGGCCTGATGTCCGCACCGGCGGCAGTCGCTCCGGCGGCTCCGGCGGGTGAACTGCCGGCCGTTCCGAAGGCCGATGCGGTCCCGGCCGCCCCGGTTCCGGCCGCGAATGTGCCGGCTCAGGCGGAATCTTCGGTTTCTGGTGAAGAAAAGCCTTCGGAAGGCTCCCAGAAAGACTGAAGCCGGTTACAATACGCGGCGCATCGGGAAGATAGTCTGATGTGATCGTTTGCCCAGGTGGCGGAATTGGTAGACGCACTACCTTGAGGTGGTAGCGACGCAAGTCGTAGGGGTTCGAGTCCCCTCTTGGGCACCATTTGTAAGTAAAGCGGGTTCGTCTGGCGCGCAAGGCGCCAGGCAGATTCCCGTCCACTCCCCCATGCCAAAGCGCCTGCAGGCGCGGCGGCAGAGGCAAGAGAGAATCGCTGTGCTGGCCGAATATTTGCCGTCTCTGCTGTTTCTGATCGTTGCCACCGGTATCGGCATTACGCTGATGCTGGTTGGTCGATTCCTCGGTCCCCGCCGCCCCGATCTGGAAAAGCTGTCGCCGTACGAGTGCGGCTTCGAGGCCTTCGAAGACGCGCGCATGAAGTTCGACGTGCGCTACTACCTGATCGCGATCCAGTTCATCGTCTTCGACCTGGAAATCATCTTCATCGTGCCGTGGACCCAGGTCTTCATGGAGCTGGGTGCCCGTTCGCTCATCACCATGGGCCTGTTCGTCGGCATGCTGTTCCTCGGTTTCATTTACGTCTGGAAGAAGGGAGCGCTGGAATGGGAGTGATTCAGACTCTCGATGGCCTCATGAACAACCCCACGCCGGAAGGCCGGGTTGATGACATCCTGCGGCCGGAAGGCGACAACCCGCTGCTGGAAAAGGGCTTCGTCACCACCAGCGTCGATGCACTGCTGAACTGGGCGCGCACCGGCTCGATGTGGCCGATGACCTTCGGTCTGGCCTGCTGCGCGGTCGAGATGATGCATGCCGGCGCCGCGCGCCTGGACCTTGACCGCTACGGCGTGGTGTTCCGCCCGTCGCCGCGTCAGTCCGACGTGATGATCGTGGCCGGTACCCTGGTCAACAAGATGGCCCCGGCGCTGCGCAAGGTCTACGACCAGATGCCGGACCCGAAGTGGGTCATCTCGATGGGTAGCTGCGCCAATGGTGGCGGCTATTACCACTACTCCTATTCTGTGGTGCGCGGCTGTGATCGCGTGGTGCCGGTGGACGTCTACGTCCCGGGCTGCCCGCCGACCGCCGAGGCGCTGGTGTACGGGATCCTGCAGCTGCAGAAGAAGATCTGGCGTACACAGACCATCGCCCGCTGACCCCTTCACCTGACAAGAGCGCGCCAAGCCCCCATGGCAGAGCAAGCATCCTTCATCGACCGACTCTCCGCACGTTTCGCAGGTGCGAAGGTCATCGTGGTCGAACCCCGCGGCGAAGTGACGCTGGAAGTGCCTGCCGCCGAGTGGCACGCCACCGCCCTGGCGCTGCGTGACGAATTTGGTTTCGAGCAGGCCGTGGATCTCTGCGGCGTCGACTACCTCGGTTATGGCTCCGACGAATGGGACACCGCCGACGTGTCCTCGCAGGGCTTCAGCCGTGGCGTCGAAGGCAAGGCCCAGGGCCGTTTCGCGTGGGGCGAGTTCCCCACCGAGGAAAACGGCGCCGACGGTGCCCGCCCGCAGCACATGCCGACCCAGCGCTTCGCCGTGGTCGCCCAGCTGCGTTCGTACCAGCACAACCTGATGATGCACCTGCGCTGCTTCGCCCCTGACGAAGCGCTGCCGGTGGTGTCCTCGCTGACCGGCATCTGGCCGGGCCTGAACTGGTTCGAGCGCGAAGCGTTCGACCTGTACGGCGTGATCTTCGAAGGCCACCCGGACCTGCGCCGGATCCTGACCGACTACGGTTTCGTCGGCCATCCGTTCCGCAAGGACTTCCCGCTGATCGGCAATGTCGAAGTCCGCTACGACGAAGAAAAGAAGCGCGTGATCTACGAACCGGTCACCTCGGTGGAGCCGCGTGTCGGCGTGCCGCGCGTGATCCGCGACGACGCCCGTCTGCAGACCGCAGAAGGTGAGCGCGCGCAGGAGGCAGTGAAGTGAGCCACGTATACCAGGCCGGCGAAGCCTTCGCCAGCAACGCCGCCGAAAGCCGGCAGGAAATCCGCAACTACACCATGAACTTCGGCCCGCAGCATCCGGCCGCGCACGGTGTGCTGCGCCTGATCCTGGAAATGGACGGCGAAACCATCATGCGCGCCGACCCGCACGTGGGTCTGCTGCACCGTGGTACCGAAAAGCTGGCCGAGTCCAAGCCGTTCAACCAGTCGATCGGCTACATGGATCGCCTGGATTACGTGTCGATGATGTGCAACGAGCACGCCTACGTGCGCGCGATCGAGACCCTGATGGGCATCGAAGCGCCGGAGCGTGCGCAGTACATCCGCACCATGTACGACGAAATCACCCGCATCCTCAACCACCTGATGTGGCTGGGCTCCAACGCGCTCGACCTGGGTGCGATGGCGGTGATGCTGTATGCCTTCCGCGAGCGCGAAGAGCTGATGGACTGCTATGAAGCGGTCTCCGGCGCGCGCATGCACGCGGCGTACTACCGTCCGGGCGGTGTCTACCGCGACCTGCCGGACCACATGCCGAAGTACAAGGAATCGCGCTGGCACAAGGGCAAGGCGCTGAAGCAGCTCAATGCTTCGCGCGAAGGCTCGCTGCTGGACTTCCTGGAGAACTTCACCGTCGAGTTCCCCAAGCGCATCGACGAATACGAAACCCTGCTGACCGACAACCGTATCTGGAAGCAGCGTACCGTCGGCATCGGCGTGGTCACTCCGGAACTGGCCCACCAGTGGGGCATGACCGGCGTGATGCTGCGCGGCTCGGGCATCGCCTGGGACCTGCGCAAGAAGCGTCCGTATGCCAAGTACGATGCCGTCGATTTCGACATCCCGCTGGGCAAGGAAGGCGACTGCTACGACCGCTACCTGGTCCGCGTTGCCGAAATGCGCGAGTCCAACCGCATCATCAAGCAGTGCGTGGCGTGGCTGAAGGCCAACCCCGGCCCGGTCATGGTCAAGAACTTCAAGGTCGCTCCGCCCAAGCGCGAGGACATGAAGGACGACATGGAAGCGCTGATCCACCACTTCAAGCTGTTCAGCGAAGGCTATTGCGTGCCGGCCGGTGAAACCTACGCTGCAGTGGAAGCGCCCAAGGGCGAGTTCGGCTGCTACCTGGTTTCCGACGGCGCCAACAAGCCGTTCCGCGTGCACCTGCGTGCGCCGGGCTTCGCCCACCTGTCCTCGATCGATTCGGTCGTGCGCGGCCACATGCTGGCCGACGTGGTGGCGATGATCGGTACCTACGACCTGGTGTTCGGCGAGGTTGACCGGTAATGCCATCCGCCACGCCAACGCCCGCTGCAGGCAGCCGGCGCAAGCCGGCGCCGCAGTTTCTGGAATTTCACGTTATGCATTTCGCTGAGGTCGGCCGATGAAGGCGACAGGTAATTTCGAGGCGGCGCGCGACGTCGACCCGATGGTGGTGCTGAGCGACAAGACCCGCGCTCACATCGATCACTGGCTGTCCAAGTTCCCGCCGGACCGCAAGCGCTCTGCCGTGCTGCAGGGCCTGCATGCGGCCCAGGAGCAGAACGAGGGCTGGCTGACCGACGAACTGATCGCCGGCGTGGCCAAGTACCTCGACCTGCCGCCGGTGTGGGCCTACGAGGTCGCCAGCTTCTACTCGATGTTCGAGACCGAGAAGGTGGGCCGCAACAACGTGGCCATCTGCACCAACATCAGCTGCTGGCTCAATGGCGCCGAGGACATCGTCCGCCATTGCGAGAAGAAGCTGGGCATCAAGCACGGTGAATCGACCCCGGACGGCCGCGTCTACCTCAAGCGCGAGGAAGAGTGCCTGGCCGGTTGTGGCGGCGCGCCGATGATGGTCATCAACGGTCACTACCATGAGCGTCTGACCCTGGAAAAGGTCGACGAGCTGCTGGACGGGCTGGAGTAAGGGCATGGCACATCACCACGAATCCAAGGGTCCGGTCGGCCCCGCGCCGCTGCCGCACCAGGTGGTCTACACCACCCTGCATTACGACACCCCGTGGTCGTACGAAAGCTACCTGAAGACCGGTGGCTACGCCGCCCTGCGCAAGATCCTCGAAGAGAAGATCCCGCCGGAGCAGGTCATCGAGATGGTCAAGGCCTCGGGCCTGCGTGGCCGCGGTGGCGCAGGCTTCCCGACCGGCCTGAAGTGGTCCTTCATGCCCAAGGGCAACATGCAGAAGTACATCCTCTGCAACTCGGACGAATCCGAGCCGGGCACCTGCAAGGACCGCGACATCCTGCGCTACAACCCGCATTCGGTGGTGGAGGGCATGGCGATCGCCTGCTACGCCACCGGTTCGACCGTGGGTTACAACTACCTGCGCGGTGAGTTCCACCACGAGCCGTTCGAGCACTTCGAGCAGGCCCTGGCCGACGCCTATGCAAATGGCTGGCTGGGCAAGAACGTGATGGGCTCGGGCGTGGACATCGACATCTACGGTGCGCTGGGCGCCGGCGCGTACATCTGCGGCGAAGAAACCGCGCTGATGGAATCGCTGGAGGGCAAGAAGGGCCAGCCGCGCTACAAGCCGCCGTTCCCGGCCAACTTCGGTCTGTACGGCAAGCCGTCGACGATCAACAACACCGAAACCTATGGTTCGGTGCCGGCGATCATCCGCAACGGTCCGGAGTGGTTCAAGGGTCTGAGCCTGACCGCCAACGGCGGTCCGAAGTGCTTCTCGGTGTCCGGCTGCGTGCAGAACGGCGGCAACTTCGAAGTGCCGCTGGGCACCAAGTTCCACGACCTGCTGGAGATGGCCGGTGGCCTGCGTCCGGGCCGCACCCTCAAGGGCGCGATCCCGGGCGGCGTGTCGATGCCGGTACTGACCGCGGCCGAGCTGCAGGATCTGCCGATGGACTACGACACCATCCGTGCGCTGGGCTCCGGCCTGGGTTCGGGTGCGATCGTGGTGCTCGACGACAGTGTCTGCTGCGTCAAGTTCGCCTGCCGCATCAGCCAGTTCTTCCACAAGGAATCGTGCGGCCAGTGCACCCCGTGCCGTGAAGGCACCGGCTGGATGCACCGCGTGCTGGAGCGCATCGTCGCCGGCAAGGCCACGATGGAAGACCTGCACCAGCTGAAGGCGGTGGCCGGCCAGATCGAAGGCCACACCATCTGTGCGTTCGGTGAAGCGGCTGCATGGCCCATCCAGGGCTTCCTGCGCCAGTTCTGGGACGAATTCGAGTACTACATCGTCAACGGTCATTCGATGGTTGACGGCAAGAAGGTGGAGGCAGCCGCCGCATGAGCGCGCAACCCGTAAACCCGAACGTGCCACCGGATCACGTGACCATCGAAATCGATGGCAAGTCGCTGGTCGTGCCCAAGGGTTCGATGATCATCCAGGCGGCCGACAAGGCCGGCATTTCGATTCCGCGCTTCTGCTACCACGAGAAGCTGCCGATCGCCGCCAACTGCCGCATGTGCCTGGTGGACGTGGAAAAGTCGCCGAAGCCGGCGCCGGCCTGCGCCACCCCGGTGATGGATGGCATGAAGGTCGCCACCCGCAGCGAGAAGGCACTGAAGTTCCAGCGCTCGGTGATGGAGTTCCTGCTCATCAACCACCCGCTGGACTGCCCGATCTGCGATCAGGGCGGCGAGTGCGAGCTGCAGGACGTGTCGCTGGGCTATGGCCGTTCGGTCAGCCGCTTCAACGAGCGCAAGCGCGTGGTGCCGGACGAGGACATGGGCCCGCTGGTCGCCACCGAGATGACCCGCTGCATCCAGTGCACCCGCTGCGTCCGCTTCACCGCCGACGTTGCCGGTACCTATGAACTGGGTGGCATGTATCGCGGTGAGAACCTGCAGATCGGTACCTTCGACGGCAAGCCGCTGACCACCGAGCTGTCCGGCAACGTCGTCGACGTCTGCCCGGTCGGCGCGCTGACCAACAAGGTGTTCCAGTTCCGCGCCCGCCCGTGGGAACTGACCGCGCGCGAATCGCTGGGCTACCACGACGCGATGGGTTCGAACCTGTTCCTGCACGTGCGTCGCGGCGAAGTGCTGCGCACCGTGCCGCGCGACAACGAAGCGGTGAACGAGTGCTGGCTGTCCGACCGTGACCGCTACTCGCACCAGGGCCTCTACAGCGAAGACCGTGCGGTCAAGCCGCTGCGCAAGGTCAATGGCGAGTGGAAGGAAGTGAGCTGGGCCGAAGGCCTGGCCGCGGCCGCCGAGATCCTCAAGGCCAACCAGGGCGACAACCTGGGCGTGCTGGTGCACCCGTCCACCTCGAACGAGGAAGGCGCGCTGCTGGCCCGCCTGGCCAAGGGCCTGGGCTCGAGCAACATCGACCACCGCATCAACAACCGCGATTTCTCCGACGCCGCAACCGCCGAAGTGTTCGGCCTGCCGCTGGCCGAGATCGAAGGCGCCGACCGCATCGTCGTTCTGGGCAGCAACATCCGCCACGAACTGCCGCTGCTGCACGCCCGCCTGCGCAAGGCGCAGACCACCAACGGCGCGAAGATCCACGTCGTCAACCCGGTGGACTTCGACTTCGCCTTCAGCATCGCCGGCAAGCAGATCGTCGCGCCGTCGAAGTTCGTCGACGCGCTGGCCAACGCCGAGCTGCGTTCGGCGGTGCAGGGCGGCAACAACACCGTGCTGATCGTCGGTGGCATCGCCGAAAACCATCCGCAGGCTGCCGCGATCCGCGCCGCCGCGCGTGACTTCGCTGCTGCGACCGGTGCCAAGCTGTGCCGCATCCCGCAGGGTGCCAACGCTGTTGGCCTGACCCGCGCAGGCGTGCTGCCGGCCGGCAAGGACGTCGCCGCGATGCTGGCGCAGCCGCGCCAGGCGTACGTGGTCTACGGCCTGGAGCCGGGCCTGGACTTCGCCGACGCTCCCGCCGCGCGCAAGGCGCTGGTCGGCGCCAAGGTGGTGGCCTTCAGCCAGTTCGCCTGCGTCTCCACCCGCGACGTTGCCGACGTGATCCTGCCGATCGGTGCGCTGCCGGAAATCGACGCCACCCTGACCAACCTCGATGGTCGCGAGCAGTCGGCGCGTGCCGGCGGCAAGCTGCCGGGCGAGGCCCGTGAGGGCTGGCGCGTGCTGCGCGCCCTGGGCGGTGAGCTGGCGGTAGCCGGTTTCGACTTCACCGACCTGGCCGGCCTGCGCGCCAGCCTGGCCCCGGTGTCGGTCGCCGTTGCCGCCTCGGCACAGCCGGTGGTTGCCGGCGAAGGCCTGGAAGTGGCTTCGACCGCCGCGATCTACCGCACCGATGCGGTGGTCCGTCGCGCCCCGGCGCTGCAGTCGCATCCGCTCAACAACGCCCCGCGCATCGTGCTGAACGCTGAAGATGCCGCTCGCCTGCAGCTGCAGGAAGGGCAGATGGCCAAGGTCGGCACCGATGCCGGCAAGGCCACCCTGCCGGTGGTGATCGACGCCCGCGTCGCTGCGGGTTCGGTCTGGATTGAATCGGGCCACGGCGCGACCGCGCCGCTGGGTGCCGCTCGCGTAACGGTGGTGGCTGCATGAACGAATTGCTGTTGAACGCGGTCGACCCGCTGCACCAGTGGCTGCTTGGCCTTGGTGACATCGGCGCGCTGATCTGGATCATCCTGAAGATCCTGGTGATCACCGTTCCGGTGATCATCTCGGTGGCCTTCTACGTGGTCTGGGAACGCAAGCTGATCGGCTGGATGCACGTCCGCCACGGCCCGATGTACGTGGGCATGGGCATCTTCCAGGCCTTCGCCGACGTCTTCAAGCTGCTGTTCAAGGAAGTGGTCCAGCCGAGCAGCGCCAACAAGGCGATCTACCTGCTGGCACCGCTGATCACCCTGGCCCCGGCCTTCGCGGCCTGGTCGGTGGTCCCCTTCGATTCGCAGATCGTGCTGTCCAATGCCAACGCCGGCCTGCTGTACCTGCTGGCGATGACCTCGCTGGGCATCTACGGCATCATCCTGGCCGGTTGGGCGTCCAACTCGAAGTACGCGTTCCTGGGTGCCATGCGCGCCTCGGCGCAGATGATCAGCTACGAAATCGCCATGGGCTTCGCCCTGGTCGGCGTGATGATCGCGTCGGGCAGCCTGAACCTGAGCAACATCGTGATGGCGCAGGCCGGCAATTCCGGTTTCTTCGACTGGTTCCTGCTGCCGCTGTTCCCGCTGTTCGTCATCTACTGGGTGTCGGGCGTTGCCGAAACCAACCGCGCGCCGTTCGACGTGGTGGAAGGTGAATCGGAAATCGTCGCTGGCCACATGGTCGAGTACTCGGGCGGTGCGTTCGCGCTGTTCTTCCTGGCCGAATACGCCAACATGATCCTGATCAGCTTCCTGATCTCGATCTTCTTCCTCGGCGGCTGGCTGAGCCCCATCCAGGGCTGGGTCAACTTCGGCGACGTCTCGCCGCTGGTCGACTGGATCTGGAAGGGCGGTGCACCGTGGCTGTTCGTCAAGGTGTTCTTCTTCGCCAGTGCCTACATCTGGTTCCGTGCCAGCTTCCCGCGCTTCCGCTATGACCAGATCATGCGCCTGGGCTGGAAGGTCTTCATCCCGCTGGCCATTCTGTGGATCGCGGTTACCGCCGTCATGGTGTTCTTCGGCGTGATTCAAAAGGGCGTCTAAGTGATGAACAGGATTACCCATTACTTCAAGAGCCTGCTGCTGCTCGAACTGCTGGGCGGCCTTTGGCTGACGCTGAAGTACAGCTTCAAGCCCAAGTACACGATGATGTACCCGATGGAGAAGTTCCCGCAGTCGCCGCGCTTCCGTGGCCTGCACGCCCTGCGCCGTTACCCCAACGGTGAAGAGCGCTGCATCGCCTGCAAGCTGTGCGAAGCGGTGTGCCCTGCATTGGCCATCACCATCGACTCGGCCAAGCGCGAAGACGGCACCCGCCGTACCACGCGCTATGACATCGATCTGTTCAAGTGCATCTTCTGCGGCTTCTGCGAAGAAAGCTGCCCGGTGGACTCGATCGTCGAAACCCACATCCTCGAGTATCACTTCGAGAATCGTGGCGAAAACATCGTTACCAAGCCGCAGCTGCTGGCCCTGGGCGACCGTCTCGAGTCCGAGATCGCCGAGCGTCGCGCCGCCGATGCCGCTTACCGCTGAGGTCGAGAGATGGATTGGGTAAATATCGCTTTCTGGGTGTTCGCCATCGCGGCAACGGTTTCGGCCGGTGCGGTGATCAGCGTGCGCAACCCGGTTCACGCCGTGCTCTGCCTGGTGCTGACCTTCTTCTCCATTGCCTGCGTGTGGCTGCTGGTCGGCGCCGAGTTCCTCGGCGTGGCGCTGGTGCTGGTCTACGTCGGCGCGGTGATGGTGCTGTTCCTGTTCGTGGTGATGATGCTCGACATCGACCCCACCAAGCTGCGTGAGGGCTGGGTCCGCTACCTGCCGGTCGGTCTCATTGTTGCCGTGGCGATGCTGGTGCAGATGCTGATCCTGATCGGCGTGAAGGGCAGGGCGGTCAACCCGTTCCCGGCCGACAACGCCGCTGCGGTCGCTGCCGACAGCTCCAACGTCACCTGGCTGGCGCGTACGCTGTTCACCGAGTACCTGCTGCCGTTCGAGTTCGCCGCCGTCATCCTGACCGTGGCCGTGGTTGCCGCCGTGATGCTGACCCTGCGCCGCCGTACCGGCGTGAAGAGCCAGAACCCGGGCGAGCAGACCATGGTCAAGGCTGGCCAGCGCCTGCGCATGGTCAAGATGGGCGCCGAAGCGCCGGTCGTGCACAGCAACAGCAAGCCGGCCGCCGGCGAGGAGACCCAGCCGTGATTACCCTTGGTCACATCCTTGCGCTGGGCGCGGTGCTGTTCGCCATCAGCCTGGCCGGCATCTTCCTCAACCGGAAGAACGTCATCGTCCTGCTGATGTCGATCGAACTGATGCTGCTGTCGGTGAACATCAACTTCGTCGGCTTCTCGCGTCAGCTGGGCGATCCGTCCGGCCAGCTGTTCGTGTTCTTCATCCTGACCGTCGCCGCCGCGGAAGCCGCCATCGGCCTGGCGATCCTGGTGACCCTGTTCCGTACCCGCCGCACGATCAATGTCGGCGAAGTCGATTCGTTGAAGGGCTGATCCACAGATGGAAATCACTCTCTCCAAGAGTCTGTTGATCGCAGTGGTGCTTGCACCGCTGTTCGGCAGCATCATCGCCGGCCTGTTCGGTCGCCAGGTCAAGCGCTTCGGCGCGCAGACCATCACCATCCTCGGCGTCGCGGTTGCCTGCGGCCTGTCGATGTACACGCTCTACCAGTTGCTGTGGGGCGGCGCGCAGCCGTTCAACCAGAACATCTACACGTTCTTCGAAGTCGGCCAGTACTCGGCCCACGTCGGTTTCATGGTCGACAAGCTGACCGCGATGATGATGGTGGTGGTGACCTTCGTGTCGCTGCTGGTCCACATCTACACGATCGGCTACATGCAGGACGACCCGGGCTACCAGCGGTTCTTCAGCTACATCTCGCTGTTCACCTTCTCGATGCTCACCCTGGTGATGAGCAACAACTTCCTGCAGCTGTTCTTCGGCTGGGAAGCGGTGGGCCTGGTGTCGTACCTGCTGATCGGCTTCTGGTTCAAGCGCCCGACCGCGATCTTCGCCAACATGAAGGCGTTCCTGGTCAACCGCGTCGGTGACTTCGGCTTCCTGCTGGGTATCGCCGGCGTGCTGTGGGTGTTTGGCACCTTGGACTATTCGCAGGTGTTCTCGCAGGCCGGCATGCTGGCTGACCCGCGCGCCCAGCTGCAGATCTGGGACGGCACGATCCTGGGCATGCAGCTGCTGAACGAGCCGGTGATCTGGTCGATCGCCACCGTCATCTGCATCTGCCTGTTCATCGGTGCCATGGGCAAGTCGGCCCAGGTCCCGCTGCACGTGTGGCTGCCGGACTCGATGGAAGGCCCGACCCCGATCTCGGCACTGATCCACGCCGCGACGATGGTGACCGCCGGTATCTTCATGGTCACCCGCATGTCGCCGCTGTTCGAGCTGTCGCAGACCGCGCTGAACTTCATCCTGTTCATCGGTGCCACCACCGCGTTCTTCACCGGCCTGATCGGCATCGTGCAGAACGACATCAAGCGCGTCGTCGCGTACTCCACGCTGTCGCAGCTGGGCTACATGACCGTTGCCTTGGGCGTGTCCGCCTACTCGGCCGCCGTGTTCCACCTGATGACCCATGCCTTCTTCAAGGCGCTGCTGTTCCTGGGTGCCGGCTCGGTCATCATCGCGATGCACCACGAGCAGGACATGCGCAAGATGGGCGGCCTGCGCAAGTACATGCCGATCACCTTCGTCACCATGTGGATCGGTACCTTGGCCCTGGTCGGTACGCCGTTCTTCTCCGGCTTCTACTCGAAGGACACCATCATCGAGGCGGCCGAGATCCACGCCCACATGCAGAACAGCTGGGTGGCCACCTATGGCTACTGGGCAGTGCTGGGTGGCGTGCTGGTGACCAGCTTCTACAGCTTCCGCCTGCTGTTCCTGACCTTCCACGGCAAGGAGCGCTTCCGCGACGTGCATGATGATCACGGCCATGCCCATGACGATCACCACGCCGCAGATGCGCACCCTGCTGATGCCCATCATGGGGACGCGCACCATGACGACCACGGCCATGGCCACGGTCCGCATGAGCCGCACGAAACCCCGTGGGTGGTGACCCTGCCGCTGATCCTGCTGGCCATCCCGTCGATCGCCATCGGTTTCTTCAGCATCGGTCCGATGCTGCACGGCACCGACTGGGCCGGCCACCATGCACACGACGCAATCAAGGGCCAGGTCAACACGTTCTTCACCGGCATCGTCGATTTCTACGATCCGGCCAAGAACACCGTTGCCTTCCTGGGCGAAGAGTTCCACGGGCCGGTGGCGTTCGCGCTGCACGGCATGATGCTGCCGCCGTTCTGGCTGACCCTGGCGGGCTTCCTGCTGGCTGCGCTGTTCTACCTGTGGAAGCCGGACCTGTCGGGCAAGGCGCGCAAGACCTTCGCTCCGCTGGTGTCGGTGCTGGAAAACAAGTACGGCTTCGACAAGCTGTGGATCGATGGCTTTGCCGGTGGCAGCGTCAAGCTGGGCAAGGTCGCACGCTGGATCGACAGCAACATCGTCGACGGCGTGGTCAATCTTTCGGCACGTGTTGTGGACGTCGCAGCCGGCGTGCTGCGTCGTACCCAATCCGGTTTCCTCTATCACTACGCCTTCGCGATGATCATCGGCCTGATTGCCCTTCTGGGCGTGCTGATGCATTACCTGCGTTGATGACCTGTACGGAATAAGAAGACGTGTCGAACTGGCCTCTACTCAGTGTCCTCATCTGGCTGCCGATCATCGGTGGTGCCCTGATCCTTGCGATCCGTGATGCGCAGACCGCCCGCTGGGCGTCGCTGGGCGTAGCGGTGCTGACGTTCGTGGCGAGCCTCTCGCTGCTGAGCGGCTACAACGCGGGCATCGACGGTCTGCAGTTCGTCGAGACCCATGCCTGGATCCCGGCGTACAAGATCGGCTACAACCTGGGCGTGGACGGCATCGCCGTGGCGCTGATCCTGCTGACTACCCTGGTCAGCGTGCTTGCCCTGATCGGCGCCTGGAGCGCCATCGACAAGCGCGTCAACCAGTACGTGGCCGCCTTCCTGATCCTGGAAGGCGTCACGGTCGGTATCTTCTCGGCCACGGACGCGATGCTGTTCTACGTGTTCTTCGAGGCGATGCTGATCCCGATGTTCCTGATCATCGGTGTCTGGGGCGGCCCGCGTCGTATCTACGCCGCGCTGAAGTTCTTCCTGTACACCTTCCTCGGCTCGGTGCTGATGCTGGTGGCGCTGATCTACCTGTACATGAAGGGCGGCAGCTTCCAGCTGGCCGACCTGTACGCGCTGCCGCTGTCGGCCAAGGAACAGACCTGGATCTTCTTCGCCTTCCTGATCGCCTTCGCGGTCAAGGTGCCGATGTTCCCGGTCCACACCTGGCTGCCGGATGCGCACGTGGAAGCGCCGACCGCCGGTTCGGTGATCCTGGCCGCCATCGCCCTGAAGATCGGTGGCTACGGCTTCCTGCGCTTCAACCTGCCGATCGTCCCGGACGCGTCGCAGGAATGGGCGTGGCTGGTGATCGCGCTGTCGCTGATCGCGGTGATCTACGTCGGCCTCGTCGCCCTGGTGCAGGACGACATGAAGAAGCTGATCGCCTATTCGTCGATCGCGCACATGGGCTTCGTCACCCTGGGCACCTTCATCGCGTTGTGGCTGGTGCGTGAAGCCGGCAACGCCGATGCCGCCCGCCTGGGCCTGCAGGGCGCCATGGTGCAGATGATCTCGCACGGCTTCGTGTCCGGCGCAATGTTCTCCAGCGTTGGCGTGCTGTACGACCGCATGCACAGCCGCCGCATCGCCGATTACGGCGGCGTGGTCAACGTGATGCCCTGGTTTGCGACCTTCGCCATGCTGTTCTTCATGGCCAATGCAGGCCTGCCGGGCACCAGCGGTTTCGTCGGCGAGTTCATGGTCATCCTCGCGGCCTTCCAGCGTAATCCGTGGATCGCGCTGGGCGCGGCCACCACCCTGATCATCGGCGCCGCCTACACCCTGTGGCTGTACAAGCGCATCTTCTTCGGCGAAGTGGCCAACAGCCACGTTGCCGAACTGAAGGACATCAACGGTCGCGAATGGCTGGTGCTGGGCGTGTTCGCCATCGGCGTGCTGGCCCTGGGCATCTACCCCAAGCCGCTGACCGACCTGATGGAGCCCTCGATCGCGAAGCTGGCGATGCAGATCGCATCCAGCAAGCTGCTGTAATTCCAGGATTTGATGATGACCACCTCGCCGCTGCTGCCATTGACCGCCGCTGACCTGCCACCGCTCGCTCCCGAGCTGGTGCTGATCGGCAGCGCCTTCGCCCTGATGATCCTCGACCTGTTCGTCAGCAACCGGAACAAGATCGTCACCCACCTGTTCTCGCTCGCTGCGCTGGCCGTGGTGCTGTTCATGCTGGCCACCGGCGTTGGCGGGCAGGGGGAGGTCTTCCATGGCATGTTCGTGCGTGATACCGCCGCGGACGTGATGAAGACCGGGATCGTGCTGCTCAGCGGCCTGACCCTGGTCTACGGCTGGCGCTACCTGCGCGACCGCAACCTGTTCCAGGGCGAGATCCCGGTGCTGATCCTGTTCGGCACCGCCGGCATGATGATCCTGGTCTCGGCGGGCAGCCTGCTGATGGTCTACCTGGGCCTGGAACTGCTGGCGCTGTGCTCCTACGCGCTGGTTGCCAGCAACCGTGAGAACGGCCTGGCCTCGGAAGCGGCGATGAAGTACATCGTGCTGGGTTCGCTGGCTTCTGGCCTGCTGCTGTACGGCATGTCGCTGATCTACGGCGCCACCGGCAGCCTGCACCTGGACGTCATCCGCGAGGCCATCCCGCACTCGGAAGAGCGCGTGCTGCTGATCACCGGTGCGGTGTTCATGATCGCCGGCGTCGCCTTCAAGCTGGGTGCCGCGCCGTTCCATATGTGGCTGCCGGACGTGTATCAGGGTGCCCCGGCACCGATCGCACTGTTCATCAGCTCGGCGCCGAAGCTGGCCGCCTTCGGCATGGCCTACCGCCTGCTGGAAATGGGCGTGGGCCCGCTGTCGACCGAACTGCAGCTGCTGATCGCCGGCCTGGCCGCAGTCTCGCTGGTCATCGGCAACCTGATGGCCATCGCGCAGAGCAACCTCAAGCGCATGCTGGCGTTCTCCACCGTCTCGCACATCGGCTTCCTGCTGATGGGCATTGCCGGTGGCGGTTCGCAGGGCTATGCCGCCGCACTGTTCTACGCACTGGCCTACGCCATCATGTCGACCGCCGCCTTCGGCGCGATCATCGCGCTGTCGCGTGCCGGCTTCGAAGCCGAGAACATCGAAGACTTCAAGGGCCTCAATGCCCGCAACCCGTGGATGGCCGGCCTGGTGCTGTGCATCATGGCGTCGCTGGCCGGCATCCCGCCGTTCCTGGGCTTCTGGACCAAGCTGGCGGTGCTGGGCGCGGCCGTCAACGGTGGCCTGCTGTGGCTGGCCATCCTCGGCGTGCTGTGTGCCGTGGTCGGCTGCTTCTACTACCTGCGCGTCATCAAGGTCATGTACTTCGATGAGCCGGTGGGCGAGGCCATGCCGCGCAGCAACGACCGCGTGCTGGGCCTGGTCCTGGGCGTGAACGCGCTGGCACTGCTGGCGCTGGGCCTGGCCTGGAACCCGATCATGGTCTGGTGCCAGCAGGCATTTGCGCATCTTGCATAAAAGTTGACACAAAGCTGCGCGATTCGTGTAATATGCGCAGCCTGAGTTGTCACTGCAGCGGTTCAGCCAGAACATCGTTGCGGTAGCCCTCCTCGAAAGAGCAGGGCAGCAGTTCAAACACTTCCGGTGCGGGGTGGAGCAGTCTGGCAGCTCGTCGGGCTCATAACCCGAAGGTCGCAGGTTCAAATCCTGCCCCCGCTACCAACTTCATATCGGCGCCAACCGGTTTGATGAATGAGGGAAGGCTTGCATGTTTTGAAGCATTCACTCATAATTCCGCTTCTGATGCGGGGTGGAGCAGTCTGGCAGCTCGTCGGGCTCATAACCCGAAGGTCGCAGGTTCAAATCCTGCCCCCGCTACCAAGTAAAGAGATCGCCTTCGAAGTCCTGCTTCGAGGGCGTTTTTCTTTGCGGCTCTGGTTGATCCGCCGGGCCATGCCCGGCGAGCGAAGCGGCCGGTTTCAGGCGGGTCCAAGCCTTGCACCAGCGCGGTGCAGTCGCTATCATCAGCGGCCTAGCAGTACCCCTGAAGGCGGCCTCCCAGCGGGAGTCCGGACCCGGAAGGAGGGCCGCAACCGGCAGGCACTGCAGGTTGCAACCGGAATCCAGTCACCGGAGTCTTTCCGGAAAAGGGGCCCAGCGGGCCCTTTGTCGTTTCCGGGGCGTCATGTTTCCATGCCGGCCAAGGCCGGCACCCAACCAAGAGATCAAGGCAGGCTGTGAGCGACAAGGCAACCGACATCGCGAATCTGCTCGCCCCGACCGTTGTGTCGCTGGGCCTGGAGCTGCTGGGCGTTGAGTATCTGCCGGCCCCCGGCGGTGCGACCCTGCGCCTTTACATCGACGTGCCGCTGGCTGAACAGCCCGAGCGCATCATCAATGTCGACGACTGCGAGCGGGTCAGCCGCGAAGTGTCGGCGCAGCTGGACGTCGAAGACCCGATCAGCGGCAACTACACGCTGGAAGTGTCCTCGCCGGGCGTGGATCGCCCGCTGTTCAACCTGGAGCAGTTCGCTCGCCACCAGGGTGAATCGGCCAAGGTCACGCTGAAGCTGCCGCAGGACAACCGTCGTCGCCTGCAGGGCCGCATCGAAGCGACCGACGAGGCCGCGGACACCATCACCTTCATCGTCGACAAGGCCGAAGTGGTCGTGTCGGCCGACAACATCGACAAGGCACGGATCATGCCCGACTGGGTGGCGCTGGGGCTGGCCCCGAGCAAGCCGACCGGTCCGGCACCGAAGCGTCCGAAGCCGAACAAGAATTCTTCTTCCAACGAGCCGGCGGCAAAGAAGCCGCGCGCGGAGTGAGCCAATGAGCAAGGAACTGTTGCTGGTAGTCGACGCAGTCGCCAACGAGAAGGGCGTGCCGCGTGAAGTGATCTTCGATGCCATCGAGGCCGCCCTGGCCTCGGCAGCGAAGAAGCGCTATCCCGACGAGGAAGTGCTGACCCGCGTGGTCATCGACCACAAGGACGGCAGCTACGAAACCTTCCGCCGCTGGGAAGTGGTGGCCGATGACGTGGTCATGGAATCGCCGGACCGCCAGATCCGCCTGATGGACGCCGTCGATGAAGCCGAAGGCGTGGACGTCGGCGACTACATCGAAGAGCAGATCGAGAACCCGGACTTCGGCCGCATTGCTGCCCAGGCCGCCAAGCAGGTCATCGTCCAGCGCGTGCGCGAAGCCGAGCGCCAGCAGGTCGTGGATGCGTGGAAGGATCGCGTGGGTGAGCTGATCACCGGCGTGGTCAAGCGCGCCGAGCGCGGCAACATCTATGTCGACCTCGGTGGCAACGCCGAAGGCTTCATCCCGAAGGACAAGGGCATTCCGCGCGACGTGCTGCGCGCCGGTGACCGCGTGCGCGGCTACCTGGCCGAAGTCCGTTCGGAACCGCGTGGCCCGCAGCTGTTCATCAGCCGCGCCGCCCCGGAATTCATGATCGAGCTGTTCAAGCTGGAAGTGCCGGAAGTCGGCCAGGGCCTGGTGGAAATCAAGGCCTGCGCCCGCGATCCGGGCGACCGCGCCAAGATCGCCGTGCTCGCCCACGACCAGCGCACCGATCCGATCGGTGCCTGTATCGGCATGCGCGGTTCGCGCGTGCAGGCCGTGTCCAACGAGCTCAATGGCGAGCGCGTGGACATCGTGCTGTGGAACGACAACCCGGCCAACTTCGTCATCAACGCGATGGCGCCGGCCGAAGTGCAGTCGATCATCGTCGATGAAGACAAGCACTCGATGGACCTGGCCGTTGCCGAAGACCGCCTGGCCCAGGCGATCGGCAAGGGCGGCCAGAACGTGCGCCTGGCCAGCCGCCTGACCGGCTGGCAGCTCAACGTGATGACCCAGGACCAGGTCACCGCCAAGTCGGAGGCCGAGCAGGCTTCGGCCCGCCAGCTGTTCATGGACAAGCTGGAAGTGGACGAGGAAATCGCCGGCATCCTGGTGAGCGAAGGCTTCGGCACCGTCGAGGAAATCGCATATGTCCCGGTCGGCGAACTGCTGGCCGTGGAAGGTTTCGACGAAGACATCGTCGAAGAGCTGCGCGCTCGTGCCCGCGATGCGTTGCTCAATGAGGCCCTGGCAGTCGAGGAAGGCCTTGAAGACGGCCAGCCGGCGCAGGACCTGCTGTCCCTGAAGGGCATGGACGAAGCCACCGCGTATGCGCTGGCCGGCCACGGCGTGCGCACCAGTGAGGACCTGTCCGACCTGGCCGCCGACGAGGTCATGGACTTCGGCATCGAAGGGCTGGATCAGGCGCGCGCCGCTGCGCTGATCCTGGCCGCACGTGCCGAGGAGATCGCCCGACTGGAACGCGGCGAATGAGCCGGCAATGAACAGGGCCCTGAGCCGCTCAGGGCGTAGAATCCGCGCCACCTCCAGATGCGGGGGGGCGCCCACAAGATCATAGGATCCGAATGTCGCAGCAAACCACCATCCGCAAGCTTGCCGAACTGGTCAACACGCCGGTCGAAAAACTGCTGGAACAGCTGGCCGGTGCCGGCATGAAGTTCAGCGGTCCCGACCAGGTCGTGACCAGCACCGAGAAGGTGAAGCTCCTGGGCTTCCTTCGTCGTTCGCACGGCAAGCCCGAGCAGGCCCCGGAAGAAACTGATCAGTCTGCAAAGAAGATCACGCTCAACCGCCGGAAACAGCAGGAAGTGACGGTCAGTTCCGGTCGCAGCAAGACGACCGTGAATGTCGAGGTGCGCCAGAAGCGTACCTACGTCAAGGATGGTGCTCGCGCCATGACCCCGGACGAAGAGCGCGCCGACATCCTGCGCAAGCTGGAAGAGTCGCGTGCGCGCAACCTTGCCGAACAGCAGGCCCTGGCCGAGAAGGATCGTCTGCGCGACGAAGCCATCGTCCGTGCTCGTGAGGAAGAGGTTGCGGCCAAGGAACGCGCAGAGGCCGAGAAGAAGGCCGCCGAGGAAGCTGCGGCCGCCGCCAAGGCTGCCGAGGCGCTGGCTGCCAGCAAGCCCAAGCGCGCTCCGATCGATGAAACCGCGCCGCGCCCGCCGCGTGCTCCGGCCGCCGCTCCGGCTGCGCCGCGCAGCGCTCCGCCGCCGCCGCGCAACGACGACCGCAACAACCGCAGCGCGCCGCGCAACGAGCGTGGCCCGGGCGACCGTTTCGCCGGCCAGATGCACCTGTCGGCTGCCGACCGCGCGCGTCGTGGCAACAGCAACAACAGCAACACCCGTGGTCGTCCGGGCGGGCGTAACCAGGCCGGTGGCCGTCGCGACATGTCGCGCGGTGGCAACAATGCAGGTCCGCACGCCTTCGAGCGTCCGACCGCGCCGGTGGTGCGTGAAGTGGCGATCGGCGACACGATCACCGTGGCCGACCTGGCGCAGAAGCTCGCGCTGAAGGGCGGTGAGGTGGTCAAGGCGCTGTTCAAAATGGGCGTGATGGCCACCATCACCCAGTCCATCGACCATGACACCGCCGCGCTGGTGACCGAAGAACTCGGCCACAAGGCGATCCGTGCCAACGACAACGACGCCGAAGACGCACTGCTGGCCTCGACCGGTGAAAACCAGGGCGAAGCCACCCAGCGTCCGCCGGTGGTCACCATCATGGGCCACGTCGACCACGGCAAGACCTCGCTGCTGGATTACATCCGCCGCACCAAGGTCGCCACCGGCGAAGCCGGCGGCATCACCCAGCACATCGGTGCCTACCACGTGGATACGCCGAAGGGCGTGATCAGCTTCCTGGATACCCCGGGCCACGCGGCATTCACCTCGATGCGTGCGCGCGGCGCCAAGCTGACCGACATCGTGGTGCTGGTCGTGGCCGCCGATGACGGCGTCATGCCGCAGACCAAGGAAGCGATCCAGCACGCCCGTTCGGCGGGTGTGCCGCTGATCGTGGCGATCAACAAGATCGACAAGTCCGACGCCGACCCGATGCGGGTCAAGAACGAACTGCTGTCCGAGCAGGTCGTGGCCGAAGACTTCGGTGGTGACACGCAGATGGTGGAGATCTCGGCCAAGACCGGCCTGGGCATCGACGACCTGCTGGACGCCATCTCGATCCAGGCCGAACTGCTGGAACTGAAGGCCGTCGACGAAGGCCGCGCTTCGGGCGTGGTGATCGAATCGTCGCTGGACAAGGGCCGTGGCCCGGTCGCCACCGTGCTGGTGCAGCAGGGCCGCCTGAAGAAGGGCGACTACCTGGTGTGCGGCATCCAGTACGGCCGCGTGCGTGCGCTGTTCGACGAAACCGGCAAGCAGCCGGAGTTCGCCGGCCCGTCCATCCCGGTGCAGGTCCTGGGCCTGTCCGGCGTGCCGGAAGCCGGTGACGACTTCGTGGTCGTTGAGGACGAGCGCCTGGCCAAGGACGTTGCCCAGCAGCGTGAGACCAAGCGCCGTGAATCGCGCCTGGTCGCCACCGCCGGCAGCCGCATGGAAGACATCATGGCGACCCTGGGCAAGGGCGAGGGCCAGCAGGTCCTCAACCTCGTCATCAAGGCCGACGTGCAGGGTTCGGTGCAGGCCCTCAGCCAGGCACTGGTCGCGCTGTCCAACGAAGACATCCGCATCAACGTGATCCACTCCGGCGTGGGCGGCATCACCGAGTCGGACGCCAACTCGGCGGCCGCTTCGAAGGCCACCGTCATCGGCTTCAACGTGCGTGCGGATGCTTCGGCCCGTCGCATCATCGAATCCAACGGCGTTGACCTGCGTTACTTCTCGATCATCTATGACGTGATCGACCAGGTGAAGCAGGTGGCCTCCGGTCTGCTGGGCGTGGAGATCCGCGAAGAGATCATCGGTATCGCCGAGGTCCGCGACGTCTTCCGCAGCTCCAAGCTGGGTGCCGTCGCCGGTTCGATGGTCATCGAGGGCGTGGTCAAGCGCAACAAGCCGATCCGCGTGCTGCGCGACAGCGTGGTGATCTTCGAGGGCGAGCTGGAATCGCTGCGTCGCTTCAAGGAGAACGTCGAGGAAGTCCGCAACGGTACCGAGTGCGGTATCGCGGTGAAGGCCTACAACGACGTCAAGCCGGGTGACCAGATCGAGTGCTTCGAGCGTATCGAAGTGCCGCGCACGCTGTAATGTGGTGTGGCCCGACCAACGGTCGGGCCCCACCATGGACCTGTAGCGCCCGACCTTTGGTCGGGCGACAATCGAATCAAAGGTAGTGCCCGACCGTTGGTCGGGCGACAACTGAACCAAGAGCTCCTCGTGCCCAAGACTTTCCATCGAACCGACCGTGTCTCCGCCCAGCTGCGCCGTGAACTCGGCACCCTGGTGCACAACGCCGTGCGCGAGCACGGGTTGCCCTCGGTGAGCGTGTCCGACGTGGAAATCACCCGCGACATGGCCCATGC
Source organism: Stenotrophomonas sp. 86156_Sma (assembly GCF_056481625.1). Classification (NCBI taxonomy): domain Bacteria; kingdom Pseudomonadati; phylum Pseudomonadota; class Gammaproteobacteria; order Lysobacterales; family Lysobacteraceae; genus Stenotrophomonas; species Stenotrophomonas sp. 86156_Sma. The sequence goes on along the minus strand of NZ_CM151157.1, from coordinate 3,507,622 downwards.
CAAGGTATTTGTCACCGCGCTGATGCCGGAACGTTCGGCTGAAGCCGTGGCCGGCCTGAAGGAACTGGGCTACCGCCTGCGCATGGACCTGGCCCGTGCGATGAAGCTGCGCCACGTGCCGGAGCTGCATTTCCACTACGACGACTCGGTCGACCGTGGTGAGCACATCGACAACATCCTGCGCGATCTGCCTGATACGTTGGCCGCTGAGAAGCGTCGCGAGAGCGACGAAGAATAACCGCGCGACGCCGGGCATGCCCGGCGTTGTTGCATTCCGGCTGCGCGATGTCTGATGCAGACCGCGCTGCAGCAGTCGAGCATGGCTCGACTCTACAAACTCCTATCATGACCCGAATTCAGTTCCGCCGCCTGGATGGCATCCTGCTGCTCGACAAGTCGACCGGCATGAGCTCCAACGCCGCCCTGCAGGTGGCCCGTCGCCTGTTCCGTGCCGAAAAGGGTGGCCATACCGGCAGCCTCGATCCGCTGGCCACCGGCCTGCTGCCGCTGTGCTTCGGCGAGGCGACCAAGATTGCCGGACTGTTGCTCGGCTCGGCCAAGGCCTACGACGCCGAGATCATGCTGGGCCAGACCACCGACACCGATGACTCCGAAGGCCAGGTGCTGCTGCAGCGCGCGGTGCCGGCGATCAGTGCCGAGGCCCTGCAGGCCGCGCTGGTGCCGCTGACCGGCAACATCCGCCAGCGTGCCCCGATCTATTCGGCGCTGAAGCAGGGTGGGGAGCCGCTGTATGTGAAGGCCCGCCGCGGTGACGTCATCGAAGCGCCGGAACGCGAGGTGCAGGTGCATGCCATCGAGGTACTGGAGCAGCAGCCGGAACGGCTGCGGCTGCGCGTGACCTGTGGCTCCGGCACCTACATCCGCAGCCTGGCCCGCGACCTCGGTGAAAGCCTGGGTTGTGGCGCCCACATCAGCGCGCTGCGCCGGCTGTGGGTCGAGCCGTTCCGCGAGCCTGCCATGGTCACGCTGGATCAACTGCGGGCGATGGTCGAGGCCGGTGACGAGGCCGGCATGGACGCGCTGCTGCTGCCGCTGGCGGCCGGCCTGGCTGAATACCCGCGGGTCGACCTGGATGCCGACCAGGCCCACCGTTTCTGCGTCGGCCAGCGCCAGCGCGACCTGTCCTGGCCGCATGGCCTGGTGGCCGTGTTTGGCCCGGACGATGCTGTCCAGGGCCTGGGCCAGGTCGATGACAGTGGCCTGCTGGCCCCGCAGCGTCGTTTCAACCTCTGACCTGGGCCGGGCGGTTCAGCCCCGGTCCTTGTCCCGGAAGCCCCCGACCGTTACAATTTCGCGGCCGTTTTCCGGCAGCCTGCCTCGCGCAGGTTTCATCCTCGTAGTCCACGGCGAGCCTGGCGGTGCGCGAAGCGCGTTCCTGCCGGCCACGCATCACAGAGAAAAAAGAAATGTCGATCGACACCCAGAAGGTCATTGAAGACAACAAGCGCAGCTCGGCTGACACCGGCTCCCCGGAAGTCCAGGTTGCACTGCTGACCGCCCGCATCGAACTGCTGACCGGCCACTTCAAGACCCACAAGAAGGACCACCACAGCCGCCGCGGCCTGCTGCAGATGGTCAACCGCCGTCGCAGCCTGCTCGACTACCTGAAGAAGAAGGACGTCGAGCGTTACAAGGCCCTGATCGAGAAGCTTGGCCTGCGTCGCTAAGCAACGAATCCCCCGCGGCGCAGCGATGCGCCGCGGTTTTGTTTTGTAGCACCGCAATCCCCGATTCAGGCCGGAACGATCCGGCCACCCGCTGGCGGCAAGGGTCGCCGACGGTCCAAATTCGCAGACAGCATCCCCAAGGACACCCTCCGTGGCAAAAATCACCAAAACCTTCCAGTACGGCAAGCACACCGTCACGCTCGAGACCGGCGAAGTCGCCCGTCAGGCCAGCGGTGCCGTCATCGTCAAGATGGACGACACCGTACTGCTGGTCACCGCCGTCGCCGCCAAGAGCGCGCGCGAAGGCCAGGACTTCTTCCCGCTGACCGTCGATTATCAGGAAAAGTTCTACGCCGGCGGCCGTATCCCGGGTGGTTTCTTCAAGCGTGAAGGCCGTGCGACCGAGAAGGAAACCCTGATCTCGCGTCTGATCGACCGTCCGATCCGTCCGCTATTCCCGGAAGACTACAAGAACGAAGTGCAGATCATCGCCACGGTCATGTCGCTGAACCCGGACGTGGACGGTGACATCCCGGCCCTGATCGGCGCCTCGGCTGCCCTGGCCCTGGCCGGCACCCCGTTCATGGGTCCGATCGGCGCGGCCAAGGTCGGCTACAAGAACGGCGAGTACATCCTGAACCCGACCGTCAGCGAACTGGCTGACTCGCAGCTGGAACTGGTCGTCGCCGGTACCTCCAACGCCGTGCTGATGGTCGAATCCGAAGCCGCGCTGCTGTCCGAAGAAGTGATGCTGGGCGCCGTGACCTTCGGTCACCGCGAAATGCAGAAGGTCATCAACGCGATCAACGAGCTGACCGTCGAAGCCGGCACCAAGCCGTCGACCTGGGAAGCTCCGGCCAAGAACGACGCGCTGATCTCCGCCCTGAAGGAAGCCATCGGCCCGCGCCTGGGCGAAGCCTTCCAGGTGCGCGACAAGCTGCAGCGCCGCGACGCCATCTCGGCGATCAAGAAGGACGTGGTCGAAACCCTGGCTGGCCGCGTGGCCGCTGAAGGCTGGAACCCGGCCGAGCTGTCGAAGGAATTCGGCGAGCTGGAATACCGCACCATGCGTGACTCGGTGCTGGACACCAAGGTCCGTATCGACGGCCGTGCGCTGGACACCGTCCGCCCGATCGCCGTGAAGACCGGCGTGCTGCCGCGTACCCACGGTTCCTCGCTGTTCACCCGCGGCGAAACCCAGGCCATCGTGACCATCACCCTGGGCACCGCCCGTGATGGCCAGGTCATCGATGCCGTTGCCGGTGAGTACAAGGAAAACTTCCTGTTCCACTACAACTTCCCTCCGTTCTCGGTGGGTGAGTGCGGCCGCATGATGGGCCCGAAGCGCCGCGAAATCGGCCACGGTCGCCTGGCCAAGCGCGGCGTGCTGGCTGTCATGCCGTCGCTGGAAGCCTTCCCGTACACCATCCGCGTCGTCTCGGAAATCACCGAGTCGAACGGTTCCTCGTCGATGGCATCGGTCTGCGGTTCGTCGCTGGCCCTGATGGACGCCGGCGTGCCGGTGAAGGCGCCGGTTGCCGGTATCGCCATGGGCCTGGTCAAGGAAGGCGAGCGTTTCGTCGTCCTGTCCGACATCCTGGGTGACGAAGATCACCTGGGCGACATGGACTTCAAGGTGGCCGGTACCGCTGAGGGCATCTCCGCCCTGCAGATGGACATCAAGATCGAAGGCATCACCGAAGAGATCATGAAGCAGGCCCTGCAGCAGGCCAAGGCTGGCCGTCTGCACATCCTGGGCGAAATGGCCCACGGCCTGACCGCTCCGCGTGAAGAGCTGTCGGACTACGCGCCGCGCCTGCTGACCATCAAGATCCACCCGGACAAGATCCGCGAAGTGATCGGCAAGGGTGGTTCGACCATCCAGGCCATCACCAAGGAAACCGGCACCCAGATCGACATCCAGGACGACGGCACCATCGTCATCGCTTCGGTCAATGCCATCGCTGCCCAGGCCGCCAAGGCCCGCATCGAGCAGATCACCTCGGACGTCGAGCCGGGCCGCATCTACGAAGGCAAGGTCGCCAAGATCATGGACTTCGGTGCGTTCGTCACCATCCTGCCGGGCAAGGACGGTCTGGTCCACGTGTCGCAGATCTCCAGCGATCGCGTCGAGAAGGTCGGCGACGTGCTGAAGGAAGGCGATGTGGTCAAGGTCAAGGTGCTGGAAGTCGACAAGCAGGGCCGTATCCGCCTGTCGATGAAGGCCGTGGAAGAAGGCGACGCCGTCAGCGCCGAGTAATCGACCTCCGGTCGATTACGGTAGGTGTCAACCTTGGTTGACACGCTCCTGGAATCGCTGAAATGAAAAAGCGGGCTTCGGCCCGCTTTTTCTTTGCCTGGAATCCTGTGGATGAGGACCGTTGGTCCTTGCACTTACGCGTCTTCTTCGTCCTCCCCCAGCCACCAGACCTGGCCTGGCTCCGGGTCGCTCATCGGGTGCTCGCGCTGTTCGATGGCCTCCAGCACCCGGCCGGGGGCTGCAGCGACCCACACCGCCATGAGCTTTTCCACCGCAGCCCGGCCCTGTGCGGCCACGCCGAGGTCACGTTCGCGTCTCCATTGGTCTTCATCTGGCGCCTCATCACCATGCTGGTGCGGCGTGCCGTAGCTGCAGCGGCGGCACAGCCGGCGCACGGTAGCCGTCCAGTCCTCGACCATGCCGATGCCGGGCAGGGTAATGGCCTCCAGCGCAGCGATGTCATCGGCCGAATCGCACTGCACGAACACGGTGAAGGTCGCCATGTCCGATGCCTGCAGGCGCTGCATCGCGTTGAACACCGGCACCTGGCGCTCGCCGTAGGCACGCTGGCCGGTCGAGGCGCCGTCGTGCAGCACGATGTCGCCGAAGCGGAAGCCGCTTTCGGGCAGCGGTACGTTGTCGATGCGTGCACGCACCGGATCAATGCGGCTCATGTACACCACTTCGGCGTCGGACCATGGCGCCAGGCGCACGCAGGCCACGCCGAAGTGGCCCTCGATCGGGCCCTCGCCTTCGGGCAGGGTGATGCCACAGCGGGTCCACTGGCGTCGTGCTTCGGCCCAGTCCGCCATGCCGGTGGCGGCGATGCCGGCATTCCAGGCAGTGGCGACATCGAATTCGCCACGCAGCTGCTCCGATTGCAGGTTGTCCTGCAGTGAGGCAGCCCAGTCGCGCAGATACTTGTGCGCCAATCCGCGCATGTAATGCAGGTACGGCACTTCGGGGGCGAGTGCGATCAGCTCGCCGAACAGCGAAACCGCCTGCTGCAGGTCGCCTTCGTGGAAGGCGTCGTAGGCGCGTGCCTCCAGGGCCTGGCATTCGTCGAGGGTTTCGTCGTCCAGCAGGTCGCCGTCGTCGAGATTGTCGTGGTTGGTGCTCATGTCCATGCGCGGTTGAAGGTCCGCGGCTACCTTAGCCGATGCGCGAGCCCGCGAAGGCGGCGTCGGCGTGTGTCCTGCTGCAGTGCATGAGGGTCGTTGCATGACTGGCGCGTTGTCGTCATCCGGCGGGATGCACTTGTCCACTGGACGACATGCCACGACAACCGTCCCACAGCCCCATCCGTTTGCTAACGTGGCTGCGCCTTCGAACCGGGAGATCCCATGTTCCGCCAGACTGTGGCTGCCCTTGCCGTGCTGATTGCCGGTGCTTTGCCCATGGCCGTGCATGCGGCACCCGCGCAGCCGCCGATCTTCGGTGCCTACTACCCCGGTGGTTCGGCCGAGCGCTACCCGGTGTCGAGCATTCCGGCCGAGCGCCTCACCCACCTGTTCTACGCGTTCTCCACCATCGAGGACGGGCGCTGCACGATCGGTGCGGAAGCGCCGAAGAATTTCGCGGCGCTGGCCGAGCTGAAGAAGGCGCACCCGCATCTGCGCACGCTGATTTCGATCGGTGGCTGGGGGGCAGGCGGATTCTCCGATGCAGCGCTGACCGAGGCCAGCCGCAAGCGCCTGGTCGACTCATGCATGGCGCTGTTCTTCGATCGTCATGCTGGCAGTTTCGATGGCGTGGACATCGACTGGGAGTTCCCGGTCAGTGGCGGGCCGAAGGAGCTGGCACACCGCCCGCAGGACCGCGCCAATCTGACCCGGCTCGCGCAGGCGTTCCGCGTGGCCCTTGATGCGCATGGACGCAAGGCGGGGCAGCCGATGCTGTTGACCGCCGCACTGGCCGCCGGTCGCCTGCAGACCGATGGCCCCTACGATCCAGCCGCAAGCTATGACCTGCCGGCGCTGGCCAAGGTGTTCGATTTCATCAACCTGATGAGCTACGACATGGGCACCGGCTTCTCGGCGGTGTCGACGTTCAATGCGCCCCTGCATGAAGTGCCGACCGATCCGCTGGCGCCGGAACTGCGGCGCTGGAACAACGTTGCCGGCGCGGTGCAGTACTACCGCGAGCGCGGGGTGCCAGCCCACAAGCTGGTGCTGGGTGTGCCGTTCTACGGGCGCGGCTTCAAGGTCACCGGCGATGCGCCGGATGGGCTGTACCAGTCCTACAGTGCACCGGCCGATGCCGGCGACTGGCGCGTGATCAAGGTGCGCTATCTCGACCAGCCGGGCTGGACGAAGCACTGGCAACCACAGGCGCAGAGCCCGTGGCTGTACAACGCCGAGCAGAAGGTTTTCATCAGCTATGAAGACCCGCGCTCGATCGGCCTGCGTGCGCAGTTCGCCCGCGAGCAGGGCCTGGCCGGCGTCTTCATGTGGGAGCTGACCGGCGACGACGAACAGGCCAGCCTGCTCAACGCCATGCTGGGCCCCTGGCAGAAGGCACGCATCGGCGATTGAGCTGCATCAGGCGATGTCCGGCGCAACGCCGCAACGCCATCGGCCCGACCCCGCACAGCATGTCCATGCCCGCAGCGCTACGCTGCGGGTATGATCCATCTCGAACGCCTGGACCATCTGGTCCTCACCGTCGCCGACATCGACCGCAGCTGTGATTTCTATCAGCGCGTGCTCGGCATGCAGGTCGTGCGCTTCGGCGCCGGTCGTACCGCGCTGCAGTTCGGCCAGCAGAAGATCAACCTGCATCCGGCCAGCGCCCCGCTGCAACCGCATGCGCTGCGGCCCATGCCGGGCAGCGCCGATCTGTGCCTGGTCACGCGCACGGCGACGACCGATGTGCTGGCTCACCTGCAGGCGCAGTCCGTTGCAGTGGAGGAGGGGCCGGTCGCACGTACCGGCGCGCTGGGGCCGATCGAATCGGTGTACTTCCGCGACCCGGATGGCAACCTGATCGAAGTGAGTCGTTACCCCGGCGAGGCATGATCCTGCTTGGGTAGCGTCGAACTTGCTCGACGGAGCTTGGCGCGAGATCAACAGCTGTCGAGCATGCTCGACGCTACAGGGGGCGTTGCGCGTAACGGTCGGTAGCGCCGGGCCATGCCCGGCGACGGCTCAGTTGGCCCAGACGCTGTTGGGGTCGCCATTGCGGGCGCGGCGTTGGCTGGCCACAGCCAGGCGGGCGAAGCCGAAGGCCATGGCCAGCGCGATGGCATCGACCCAGAACAGCGGCCAGTGGCCACGCGCGGCAGCACGCCACAGCCAGTCACCATTGAGCGCGCCATGCAGGATCGGCACCAGCGCGGTGCTGATCGCCGCCGCCCACAGCAGTTCGCGTGCCGCCTGCGCCGGGCGTCGCAGCGCGGCCCACAGCGCACAGGCCGCCCAGCTGCCGAAGCAGGCCCAGCGGATGCCGTGGTCGACCGCGGACGGTGCCAGCCGCTCCAGCACCAGTGCGGTGACGAACGCCACCGAAATCGCAACGCACAGCCCGATGCAGACGCCGACCGTGGCCCGTGCCATGTTCACCCCGGCACGCGGTTGCTGCGGCTGGCGACGCTTGCGCCGCGATTCGATCCACAACAGGTTGCCGGAGTAGAACAGGAAGGCACCGCCAAGGCCGAGCAGGAAGTACAGCCAGACCACTACGCCGTTGCCGAACTCGCCGAAGTGCAGGGCATAGGCCGCGCTGAGCGTGGCGTGGTTGGCGTCGCGCTGGCCGGGCAGCTGCGAGGCCAGGACGTTGCCGGTGGCCACGTCCAGTGCCACCGCGCCGAGCGGGCCGAGCGTGCCGGTGGATTCGCCGGTGATCTCGATGGTGGCGTTGGCATCGCCGGCGTTGGCCAGCTTCAGGTAGGCCGGTTCGAAATTGGCCACGCCCTGTGCGCGGGCCACTTCAAGCGCGCGTGCATGCAGCACGCGCAGGCTGCCCGGCGGTGCCGGGATGCCGCTGGCGTCGCGCACAGGCGCGGTGTCCATTGCGGTTGGTACCGCCTGCAGGGCCTTGCCGTCGTAGATCAGCGGGTTGAGCAGGGCCATCTGCACGAACACCAGGCAGAGCAGGGCGCCAGTGACCGCGAACATCAGGTGGAAGGGCAGGCTGAGCACGCCGATCACGTTGTGCGCGTCCTGCCACAGTTGTTTCAGGTTGCGGCCCGGACGCAGCGCGAACAGATCACCGAACAGCTTCGGCAGGTGGATCACCAGGCCGCTGAGCAGGGCCATGCCATACAGCAGGCTGACGATGCCCATCACGTAGATGCCGGCCACTGGCAGTCCGAGGCTGTAATGCAGCTCGTTGACCAGTTCGGCCAGCCCGGTCTGTGGCGGCGTGGTGCTGCCGGCGATCTGTCCCGGCCAGGCGTAGCGCCAGCTGCCGTCATCGGCCTGCCAGTAGGCCAGTGGCTGCGGGTGTTCGGTGCCGGGGAAGGTCATGCCGACGTGGCGGCGCGCTTCCGGATGCGCGGCAAGCACGTCCTCCAGCAGGTACTGCGCGTCGTCCAGGCCGGCGGGGAGTGCGGTGGCTGCACCGGGCGTCTGCCACAGCGGCAGGTCGTGGTGGAACAGGGTCAGCGCACCCGCGTAGAAGGCCACGAACAGGCCGAAGCCGGCAACCAGGCCGACCCAGGTGTGCAGGGTGGTGAACGTGCGCAGCGTCTGCGAACTGAACTTCATGGGAAAGGTCTCATTGCACCGCGCCGGTCAGGCGCAGCAGCCCAAGCACGGCGAAGCCGGTGGCGGCGCTGCCACCCAGCACCAGCCACGCACGCAGCGCGCTGCGGAAACTGAACGCCCACAGGGCGGCCAGCATCCACAGCGGGATGAAGGCGATGAGGGTCGGCACCAGCGCCCGTTGCCACGGGCCGGGCGGCAGCCACGCCAGCAGGCCGGTGACGGCTGCGGCGAGGAGGAAGCCGGCGATGATGCCGGCAAGGGCACGCGGCCACATCAGGGCGACTCCGTACCGGGGCGGTGCCAGGCCGCCAGCGCCGGCAGCAGCATGGCGGCCAGCATCCAGGTGCACAGCATCGCCACCAGGCCGGCGGCAAAACCAAGCTCGGCCATCCACAGCCACAGCGCGGCGGCAGCGGCGACCAGGCCGATCTGGCGGCCAAGGCGGCCGGCACGGCGCAGGCGCGGCCAGCGGCAGTGTGGCGAGGCGGCATAGAAGGCCAGCGCCGAGAACATCGCCGCCAGCATGCCCAGGCTGCAGAAGCCGAGCGTGGAAAGGCCGACGGTGATCATCGCGGGCGGCCAGCGTGGCAGCGGGCCGGCGAACGCGGGGCACGGGCGGGGCCGGCGGGAGCCGGTCGGAGCGGGTGGCGCATCACGGGGTCCTGGGGGAAAGCGGGCAGGCTGGCACAGGGCGGCCTGCGCCGACATGGTAATCATTGCAATTTCACGCCGCCAGCGAGACCCATTCAGCAGACCGTACGGTAGGCCTTGGGCTTTCCCCTGCGCTGGTTTAAGATCAGCGTAGAACCCTGACTGGAACAAGGTGGCCCGCGCCCAGCGCCGGCCGAGCGTGCGACATGAGCACTACCACCGCCCACTGTTGACCTGCCCCCGAAGGCCCTGTGTTCCAGGCGCCCTCGCGGCGCTTTTTTATTGCCCGGGCGCCGCCCCGGGAACGCTTTCCAGCCCGCCCCGCGGGCCCCGCACGAAGCCACTGCGATGATCAACATTACTCTTCCCGACGGCAGCCGCCGCGAATTCGAAAATCCCGTCAGCGTCATGGAGGTCGCCCAGTCGATCGGCGCCGGCCTGGCCAAGGCCACCATCGCCGGTGCCGTGGATGGCGTGCTGGTCGATGCCAGCGACGTCATCGACCACGATGCCAGCCTGCGCATCATCACCGCCAAGGACGAGGAGGGCGTGGAGATCATCCGCCACTCCTGCGCCCACCTGGTCGGCCACGCCGTCAAGCAGCTGTACCCGGACGTGAAGATGGTGATCGGCCCGGTGATCGCCGAGGGCTTCTACTACGACATCTACTCCGAGCGCCCGTTCACCCCGGACGACATGGCCGCGATCGAGAAGCGCATGGGTGAACTGATCGCCCAGGACTACGACGTCATCAAGAAGGTGACGCCGCGCGCCGAAGTGATCGAGATCTTCAAGACCCGTGGCGAGGACTACAAGCTGCGCCTGATCGAGGACATGTCCGACGACATCCAGGCGATGGGCATGTATTACCACCAGGAATACGTGGACATGTGCCGCGGCCCGCACGTGCCGAACACGCGCTTCCTGAAGGCCTTCAAGCTGACCCGCATCTCCGGCGCCTACTGGCGCGGTGACGCGCAGAACGAGCAGCTGCAGCGCATCTACGGCACCGCCTGGGCCGACAAGAAGCAGCTCGAGGCGTACATCAAGCGCATCGAAGAAGCCGAGATGCGCGACCACCGCCGCATCGGCAAGCAGCAGGACCTGTTCCACCTGCAGGAAGAAGCGCCGGGCCTGGTGTTCTGGCACCCGAAGGGCTGGGCACTGTGGCAGGTGGTCGAGCAGTACATGCGCAAGGTGTACCGCAAGACCGGCTACGGCGAAGTGCGCTGCCCGCAGATCCTGGACGTGAGCCTGTGGCAGAAATCCGGCCACTGGGACAACTACCAGGACGCGATGTTCTTCACCGAATCGGAGAAGCGCACCTACGCGCTCAAGCCGATGAACTGCCCGGGCCACGTGCAGGTGTTCAACCAGGGCCTGCACAGCTACCGCGACCTGCCGATCCGCTATGGTGAGTTCGGTGCCTGCCACCGCAACGAGCCGTCCGGCGCGCTGCACGGCATCCTGCGCGTGCGTGGTTTCACCCAGGACGACGGCCACGTGTTCTGCACGGAAAACCAGGTCGAGGCGGAAGTGACCGCGTTCCACCAGCAGGCGCTGGCGGTCTACCAGCACTTCGGCTTCGATGAGATCCAGGTCAAGATCGCGCTGCGTCCGGAATCGCGCCTGGGCGATGACGCCACCTGGGACAAGGCCGAGGGCGCGCTGCGCTCGGCACTGTCCAGCAATGGGGTGGAGTGGCAGGAGCTGCCGGGCGAGGGCGCCTTCTACGGCCCGAAGATCGAGTACCACCTGAAGGACGCGATCGGCCGTACCTGGCAGCTGGGCACCATGCAGGTCGACTTCATGATGCCGGGCCGTCTGGGCGCCGAGTACGTGGACGAGAACAGCCAGAAGAAGCACCCGGTCATGCTGCATCGCGCCATCGTGGGCTCGATGGAGCGCTTCCTGGGCATCCTGATCGAGCACCATGCCGGCCAGTTCCCGACCTGGCTGGCGCCGACCCAGGTGGTGGTGGCCAACATCACCGACGCCCAGGCCGAGTACGTCTCGGGCGTGACCAAAACCCTTGCGGAGCAAGGCTTCCGCGTCAGCTCGGATTTGCGTAACGAGAAGATCGGCTATAAAATCCGCGAGCATACGTTGCAGCGCGTGCCCTACCTGCTGGTCATTGGTGACCGCGAGAAGGAAAATGGGGCTGTGGCGGTGCGTACGCGTTCTGGCGAAGACCTGGGCAGCATGAGCCTGCAGGCCTTCATCGAGCGGCTCCAGGCCGAGGGCGCGTAAGCAAAGGTCCGGTCCGGGGGCACAGGCACCCGGACCGGTTCGATACCCTTGGGAGAACGTAATATCAGCACCCCTGACAACAAACAGAACCGCAAGAATCAGGAAATCCGTGTGCCGCGCGTCCGCGTGATCGGCAGTGACGGAGAAATGATCGGCGTGTTGTCGCGCGACGAAGCGCTGTCCATGGCCGAAGATGAAGGCCTGGACCTGGTCGAAATCCAGCCGCAGGCCGATCCGCCGGTCTGCAAGATCATGGACTTCGGCAAGTTCAAGTTCGAAGCGCAGAAGAAGGCCAGCGAGGCCAAGAAGAAGACCAAGCAGGTCGAGATCAAGGAAGTGAAGTTCCGTCCGGTCACGGACGAGGGCGACTACCAGATCAAGCTGCGCAAGATGCGCGGGTTCCTCGAAGATGGTGACAAGATCAAGGTCAACATCCGTTTCCGTGGCCGTGAAATGAGCCACCAGGAACTGGGCCGCGAAATGGCCAACCGGATCGAGACCGATCTGGGCGAGGACATCGTCATTGAATCCCGTCCGCGCCTGGAAGGGCGTCAGATGGTCATGATGATCGCGCCGAAGAAGAAGACCTGAGGCCTGACGGGCCGCCTTCCGGGGCGCCTGGCTGAATGGTTCAGGGTAGAGGGACGCCATGGGCGTCCCTTTGCTTTTGCAGGAAGCCGGTGAATTGCCGGCGAAAGGGTTGCAGGGGCTGGTGGCAGGGCGGTTTTGCCTGTATCATGCCCGGCTCGACCCACCCAGGACGGGTCGTACGCCGATCATGGCAGGACGGAAAGAGCGGCCCAGGCCGCCGCCAGATCAGTCAGAAACCAGGGTCATATCCCATCAAGGACATTGCAATGCCCAAGATCAAGACCAACCGGGCAGCGGCCAAGCGTTTCCGCAAGACCGCCTCGGGCAAGTACAAGTGCGGCCACGCCAACCGTAGCCACATCCTCACGAAGAAAGCGACCAAGCGTAAGCGTAATCTGCGTCAGACGGGCCATGTCCGTGCAGAAGACGCAGGCCGTCTGGACCGCATGCTCCCTTACCTCTGAGGAACTGAAAAATGGCACGAGTTAAGCGTGGCGTACAGGCGCGTCGCCGCCACAAGAAGATTCTGGATCTCGCCAAGGGCTATTACAACGCCCGTCGCAAGGTCTTCCGCGTCGCCAAGCAGGCGGTCATCAAGGCACAGCAGTACGCCTACATCGGCCGTAAGCAGAAGAAGCGCAACTTCCGTTCGCTGTGGATCACCCGTATCAATGCGGCTGCCCGCATCAACGGCCTGAGCTACAGCCGCTTCATGAACGGTCTGCTGAAGGCCGGCATCACCCTGGATCGCAAGGTCCTGGCTGACATCGCCGTGCACGACGCAGCCGGCTTTACCGCGCTGGCCGAAAAGGCCAAGGGCGCGCTGGCGGCATAAGTCCTTCCCGATGCCGTAACCGTTCACTCGGAACGGTGTCAGGTCAAGGCAATGCATGGGGAAGGGCGCAAGTCCTTCCCCATTCTTTTTTGGGTCCCGGTGAGGCCATGACGGCAGCGCGGGGACGGCGGTGGCGACAGGGGTCGGCCCTTCGCGCATCGCGATGGCAGATCGACTGGAGTTCCGGCCCCCCATGAGCGACATCCAATCCCTCACCACCCAGGCGCTGGCCGATGTGGCCGCCGCACAGAGCCCCGACGTGCTGGAACAGCTGCGCGTGGCCCTGCTTGGCAAGAGTGGCAGCATCACCTCGCAGCTCAAGCAGCTCGGCGCCCTGCCGGCCGACGAGCGCAAGGCCGCCGGTGAAGCGATCAACCAGGCCCGCGACGCGCTGACCCGCGCGCTGGGCGAGCGCAAGGCGCTGCTGGAAGACGCGGCACTGGATGCGCGCCTGGCCGCCGAAGCCATCGACATCACCCTGCCGGGCCGCAATGGCGACCGCGCCGGCCTGCATCCGATCACCCGCACCCTGGAGCGCATCACCGGCATCTTCGGCCGGCTGGGCTACGAGCTGTCGGAAGGGCCGGAGATCGAGGATGACTGGCACAACTTCGAGGCGCTGAACTTCCCGCCGCACCACCCGGCGCGCGCCATGCACGACACCTTCTACTTCGGCGACGGCCGCCTGCTGCGCACGCATACCTCCGGTGTGCAGGTGCGCTACATGGGCGACCACGCGCCGCCGCTGCGCATGATCGCCGCCGGCAAGGTGTACCGCAGCGACAGCGACCAGACCCATTCGCCGATGTTCCACCAGGTGGAAGGCCTGCTGGTGGACGAGCATTCGACCTTCGCCGACCTGAAGGGCACGCTGGCCGAGTTCGTGCGCGCCTTCTTCGAGCGCGACTTCGAGATGCGCTTCCGCCCCAGCTACTTCCCGTTCGTTGAACCGGGTGCGGAAGTGGACATCGCCTGGCAGCAGCCCGATGGCAGCACCCGCTGGCTGGAAGTGCTCGGCTGCGGCATGGTCCATCCGAACGTGCTGCGAAACGTCGGCATCGATCCGGAGCGCTACACCGGCTTCGCATTCGGCATGGGCGTGGAGCGCTTCGCGATGCTGCGTTACGGCGTCAACGATCTGCGCGCGTTCTTCGAGAACGATGTGCGCTTCCTCAAGCAGTTCGCGTAAGCGCCGGTCCGTAGAGTCGAGCTTGCTCGACTGCTTCTAAATTCGCAGGCCCAGGCGCATGCGCCGGGCCCACCAGGGTGACACCATGAAATTCTCCGAAAACTGGCTGCGCAGCCACGTCCCGACCCGCGCTTCGCGCGATGAACTGAGTGCGGTGCTGACCGCCATCGGCCTGGAAGTGGAAGAAGTGACCGCGCTGGGCGAAGGCCTCGAGCACGTGGTCGTGGCGCGCATCGTCGACGCCGTACGCCATCCGGAAGCCGACCGCCTGCAGGTGTGCAAGGTCGATGCCGGGCAGGGCGAGCTGCTGCAGATCGTGTGCGGCGCACCGAACGCACGTCCGGGCTTGATTGCGCCGCTGGCGATGGTCGGCGCGCAGATTGGCGAGCTGAAGATCAAGCCGGCCAAGCTGCGCGGTGTCGAGTCCAACGGCATGCTGTGCTCGGCCAAGGAGCTGGGCCTGGACAACGATGCCTCCGGCCTGCTGGAGCTGCCGGATGACGCACCGATCGGTCAGGCTCTGGTCGAGTACCTGGGCCTGCCGGACGCCAGCATCGAGATCAAGCTGACCCCGAACCGCGCCGACTGCTTCAGCCTGCGCGGTATCGCCTACGACGTCGCCGCCGCCACCCGCAGCGACGTGCTGGATTTCACCGCCGAGACGATTCCCGCCATCGGCAGCCGTGAGCTGGCCATCCAGCTCGACGCCGGCGCCGAAGCACCGCGTTACCTGGGCCGCGTCATCGAAGGTGTCAACGCCGCCGCCGAGACCCCGCTGTGGATGGCCGAGCGCCTGCGCCGCAGCGGCGTGCGCCCGGTCTCGCTGCTGGTCGACATCACCCAGTACGTGATGCTCGAGCTCGGCCAGCCGATGCACGCGTACGACCTCGGCACCCTGCAGGGCAGCATCGCCGTGCGCCGTTCGCGTGCCGGCGAGAGCCTGAAGCTGCTGGACGGCCGCGACGCCGCGCTGGACGACAGCTTCCTGGTCGTGACCGACGCCGATCGTGCGGTCGGCCTGGCCGGCCTGATGGGCGGCTTCGACACCCGAGTCACCGATACCACCACCGCCGTGTTCCTGGAGGCCGCGCACTTCGCGCCGGCCGCGATCATGGGCCGTGGCCGCAAGCTGGGCCTGCACACCGATGCCGGCCACCGCTTCGAGCGCGGTGTCGACCCGGCACTGCCGCGTACCGCCATCGAGTACGCCACCCGCCTGGTGCTGGACCTGGCCGGCGGTACCCCGGCGCCGGTCACCGAGGTCGTGCGTGAGGCTGACTTGCCGCAGCCGGCAACCATCGTGCTGCGCCGCGCCCGCATCACCCGCGTGCTCGGCATCACCATCGAAGATGCGGAAGTCGAGCGCATCCTGCGCGCGCTGGGCATGGACGTGGTTGCCACCGCCGACGGCTGGCAGGTCACGGCGCCGAGCCGCCGCTTCGACATCGCCATCGAAGAAGACCTGATCGAAGAGCTGGCGCGCATCCACGGTTACGAGCAGATCCCGACCACGCTGCCGGGCGGCGCCTCGCGCGTGGCGATGCCGAGCGAGACCCAGCTGGACGCGCTGAGCGTGCGCCGCCAGCTGATCGCCCGTGACCAGCAGGAAACCGTCAATTTCGCCTTCGTCGACGACGCGCTGCTGAGCCAGTGGCAGCTGCGCGACGGCCTGGTGCCGCTGGCCAACCCGCTGTCGGCCGAACTGGCGGTGATGCGCCCGTCGCTGCTGCCGGGCCTGGTCGCCACGTTGGGCCGCAACGCCGCCCGCCAGCTCGGCCGCGTACGCTTGTTCGAGCTCGGCCGCGTGTTCGCCCAGCAGGCCGGAGACGGCCAACCGGCGCCGCTGGAAACCCCGCGCGTGGCCGCGGCGGTCTGCGGTGATGCGCAGGCGGTGCAGTGGGGCCTACCGACCCGCAAGGTCGATTTCCATGACCTGAAGGGCGATCTGGAATCGCTGGCGGCTGCCAGTGGTGCGGTACTGGAGTTCCGCCCGTCGGCCCGCCCCTACGGCCACCCGGCCCGTTCGGCCGAGGTGTTCCGCGATGGCGTGGCGATCGGCTGGATCGGCCAGATCCACCCGCGTCTGGCCAAGGCAATGGACATCGAAGCCGACGTCTATGCCTTCGAACTGGACCTGGAGCCGCTGACCGCCCGCCGCCTGCCGCGTGCCGGCGAACTGTCGCGCTTCCCGGCAGTGCGTCGCGACCTGGCATTCCTGGTGCCTGAACAGGTGGCCTGGGCCGATCTCGCGGCCACCGTCCGCCAGGCTGCTGGCCCGCTGCTGCGCGACCTGAACCTGTTCGACCGCTACGTCGGCCAGGGCGTCGAGCCGGGATTCAAGAGTCTCGCTATGGGCTTGATTTTGCAGGACAAGTCGCGCACTCTGACGGACCGCGACGTGGATGCGGTGGTGGCCGAGGCGGTCACTGCCATCGAGCGTGAACATCACGCCCGGATCCGCGGCTGAGCGGGCAGCACTCGGGGGTAGCAGGCAATGGCATTGACCAAGGCGGAGATGGCGGAAAAGCTGTTCGACGAAGTCGGTCTGAACAAGCGGGAAGCCAAGGAATTCGTCGACGCGTTTTTCGATGTGCTGCGTGAAGCATTGGAACAGGGACGTCAGGTGAAGCTGTCGGGCTTCGGTAATTTCGATCTGCGGCGCAAGAACCAGCGCCCGGGTCGCAACCCCAAGACCGGCGAGGAGATTCCGATTTCCGCCCGTACGGTGGTCACCTTCCGTCCGGGCCAGAAGCTCAAGGAGAGGGTGGAAGCTTATGCTGGATCCGGGCAGTAACCGCGAACTACCGCCGATCCCGGCCAAGCGCTACTTCACCATCGGTGAAGTCAGCGAGCTGTGCGACGTCAAGCCGCACGTCCTGCGCTACTGGGAAACCGAGTTTCCCAGCCTTGAGCCGGCCAAGCGCCGAGGCAACCGCCGCTACTACCAGCGCCACGACGTGCTGATGGTGCGGCAGATCCGCAGCCTGCTGTACGAACAGGGCTACACCATCGGTGGTGCACGCCTGCGCCTGGACGGTCCCGATGCCCGCGAGGAATCGGCGCTGAGCAACCAGATCATCAAGCAGGTGCGCATGGAGCTGGAAGAAGTGCTGCAGTTGTTGCGCCGCTGATCCCATTTCCATCGTAATCCGCTATACTTCACGGCCCGCCGCACTGGCGGGCACATCGCAGCATCAGTCGGGGCGTAGCGCAGCCTGGTAGCGCATCTGCCTGGGGGGCAGAGGGTCGTCGGTTCGAATCCGGCCGTCCCGACCACTGTGATGAATCAAGAAGCCTGCGCAGCGATGCGTGGGCTTTTTTGTGCGTGCGGTGTATGCTGCGCGCCACTCGTACTACCGCGGCTGCTGAACCCGGTACTCACGAGAACACATCATGGAATCTGCAAGAAACCGTGCCTGGCGTCGCAGCCAGGCGCGCAACCGTGGTGGCGACCGCGCCACGACCGCCTACAGCTACAAGCCCGAGAAGAACTGGAAGCTGCTGTACACGCGCGATGCCAAGCTCGCGCGCGCACGCCAGCTGGGCTTCACCTATCCGGTGCTCAGCGCCCGCCAACTGCAGGAACAGGAATGATCAACCTGCTGTTCGTCTGCAGCCGCAACCAGCTGCGCAGCCCGACCGCCGAAGCCATGTGGCGACGGCGGCCCGGCTTCACTGCGCTGTCGGCCGGCACCAGCCCGCATGCACGACACCCCATCGGCCCGGCGGACATCCGCTGGGCCGATGTCATCTTCGTGATGGAGGCCAAGCACCAGCATCGCCTGCAGGCCGCATACGCGCGCCTGCTGGAACACAAGCGCCTGCATTGCCTGGATATCCCGGACGACTATCGCTGCATGGATCCCGTGCTGATGGATCTGCTGGACATCAAGGTGACCGCGTATCTCGATCAGCTGCCGGCAAAGCGGTAGATCAGCTCCGGGTCGCCGTCATCCAGTCCATGCACGATGCCGCTGTCGATGAAGCCCGATGCAACGAGCAGGCGCTGCATGGCGATGTTGGAGGCATTGGTCGAGGTGAACAGCTTGCGCTGTCCACGCTGTGCGATCGCGTGCCGCAGCAGTGCGGCGCCGACGCCCTGGCTGCGCCGCTCGCGCGCGACCATCAGCATTTCGACGAAGCCTTCGCCGAAGAAGTGCTCATGGAGGGTCATGTAGCCAACGATCTCGCGCTCCTGCTCGGCAACATGCACGTTGCCCCGCGCCAACCACTCGCCAATCTGTTCCGCCCGTCGAGGGTCGCTTGCCGCCACGCTGTCGAGTGCGATCAGCGCGGAGGCATCGGCGGGCGTCGCGTCGCGGAGGCGCAGCGCAGTCGCAGCGGGCATGATCGGGCTCCTGACAGGAGGGCCCAGTCTATCGGCTATGCCACAGGTGCAGTCGCACCCGCCGCAGCCAGCGCGTGCTCGGCAGTCAATACACGCGGAACTCGGCCCGGCAGCCGTCGCTGACCCACACGCCGCGGCGGTCCCAGCCCCAGTTCTGGTCCTCGATGCAGGCCGTCACCGACTTCTGCTTGATCAGGCGCACCTCGTGGCGCACACGGATGCGGCATTCCTTGTCCTTCTTTTCGTAGGACTCGCAGACCAGGCGCTCGCCATCATCGTCACGGTCCCTGCCGCGGCCCGGCCAGCGTCCGCGCCCATAGCCGTCAGCGACGAACTCGGCGCGGCAGCCGTCGGTCACCCACAACGTGCGGCGGCTCTGGCCCCAGTTCTGGTTCTCCACGCACCGGGTCACCGACAGTTGCCTGGCCAGGCGCATGGGGCCTTCGATCGGGCATTGCGCGGTCTTGTTGAACTGCGATTCGCAGCGCAGCGCCGGAATGTGATCGGTGTCGTAGTCCTGTGCGGCCACGGTGGTGGCGGCCAGCAGCAGGGCAAGGGAGGTGCCGGTGATCGTCAGCAGCAGGCGATGGGACATGTGCAGGCTCGGTGGGGATGGGGCGGCAAGAATGGCCCAGTCCGGGGCTGCCGGAACGCTTCGTTCCGAAGATGGCTCAGTGGCGGTTTAGTAGTACGCGCGGGCCCATGCAGAGGCTTACATCCCGTATCATCGCTGCACATCCGATCGCATCGGTTTACACCCTCTTACATGTCTCCCACGCCGGTCGGCACAGCCTGTGGCTGTTGTCACTGGCATGCGGCCGGCGCGTGGAGGAGGATGCGCGGACCACGACGACCACAGGGGGTTGCGTTGATCAGCAGTACCGTCATTCATCGCTCGGCCGACGCAGGTGGCGCCGAGGTGCGGGTCCTGGACACCACGTTCAAGGGCAAGCATGTGTTCATTGCCTGGGGCCTGCGCGGGCCGGAACTGACCCGCAGCGCGGACCCGGCTGCCACCGTGGCCGCACGCAAGGCGCTGCACGCGGTTGCCGGCCACAGCGAGGGGCCGCGCAGCCCGGAAGTGTTCATCGCCAACCAGTCGGCGGTGGCGATCACGGTCTATCGCCTGCTTACCGAGGCGCGCTCCGGCGATGCCATCTTTTTCCTGTGCGATTCACAGGCGGTGGTCGAGTGGCTCATCACCGCGCTGGAAGTGCAGGGCGCGGACTGATTCCGCGCTCCGGCGCGCATCGATTCACGCCAGCGCCGCGTCCACCGCAGCCCGTGCGTGCAGCGCAGTGGTATCGAACAGCGGCACTGCGCTGTCTTCCGGTCGTACCAGCAGCATGATCTCGGTACAGCCCAGGATGATGGCTTCGGCACCGCGCGCCACCAGTCTCGCGATCACGCCGGCGTAGACCTGTCGTGAGTGCTCGCTGACCACACCGGCGATCAGTTCCTGGTAGATGATGTCGTGCACGCTGCGACGATCATCGGCTTCGGGAACCAGCACCTCCAATCCGAAGCGATCCTGCAGCCGGCCGCGGTAGAAGTCCTGTTCCATGGTGAAGGCGGTACCGAGCAGGCCCACCTTGCGTGCGCCTGCCTGCACGATGGCCTGGGCGGTGGGGTCGGCGATATGCAGCAGCGGCAGTGGGCAGACCGCCTCGATGCGGTCGGCCAGCTTGTGCATGGTGTTGGTGCAGATCAACAGCAGATCGGCGCCACCGGCCTGCAGGCGCCGTGCAGCGTCGGCCATGTGGTCGCCCAGCGCATCCCAGTCGCCGTCATGCTGCAGCTGCTTGATGCCGGCGAAATCCACCGACCACAGCAGCAGCTGCGCCGAATGTGCGCCACCGAGGCGCTGCCGCACGTCCTCGTTGATGAGCCGGTAATACTGCGCCGAGCTTTCCCAGCTCATGCCGCCGATCAGGCCAAGGGTCTTCATGCACAGCTCCATGCCGGGGAGCCGTCATTGCAGCACAGCCGATGCGGGAGTTGCACTACACATTAGTGATTGCTAATGTGTTGGTCATGATCGAGAACGCCCTCTTCAAAGCACTGGCCGACCCCACCCGCCGCCACATCTTCGAAAAGCTGGCCGAAGGCGGGCAGCATGCCAGCGCGCTGCGCGAGGGCATGGCGATCAGCCAGTCTGCGATGTCCCAGCACCTGGCGGTGCTGCGCGATGCCGGGCTGGTGAGCGAACAGCGCCAAGGCCGCTTCGTCCACTACGAGGTCGATCCGCGCGGGCTGGCGCACATCGGCAACTGGCTGCAGCGCTACCGGGCCTACTGGCCCGCGCGGATGGATGCCTTGCAGGATCTGCTGGAGGAGATGGACTGATGGACGATGTTCTGAACGAAGCGGTTCCGGCGTTGGTGATGGAGCAGCGGCTGCCAGCGCCACCGGAGCGGGTCTGGCGCGCACTGTTCGATCCGGCGCTGCGTGAGCGCTGGTTGCCTGCGGCCGATCTTGCCGATCCGCAGCCCTGCCTGTGCGAACAGGGGCGGGAGCTGGGTTTCCACCTGCGAGACGCGCATCCCCCACATCTGCACAGCCTGGTGTGTTTCCGGCTGCGCGCGGACGAGGGTGGAGGAACGGTGCTGACCATCGTGCATCGGCTCACCGACCTGCGCGCGCTGATGCCGCCGGCCTCCAACGACGACCATCGCACGGTGATGCGCGCGGCTTGAGCCGGCGCCTGGATCGAACACTACAGGGAGCAGGCACATGCGGGACAGAATGCAGCTGGTACCGATGGTGGTGGAACGCAGCGAGCGCGGCGAGCGCTCCTATGACATCTACTCGCGGCTCCTGCGTGAACGCATCATCTTCCTCAACGGCGAAGTCGATGACAACGTGTCGGCGCTGGTCTGCGCGCAGCTGTTGTTCCTGGAATCGGAAAACCCGGAAAAGCCGATCCATCTGTACATCAACTCACCGGGCGGGGTGATCTCCAGCGGCCTGGCGATGTACGACACGATGCAATACATCTCCGCTCCGGTGCATACCCTGTGCATGGGCACCGCGCGCTCGATGGGCTCGTTCCTGCTGATGGCCGGCGAACCTGGCCACCGCGCGGCGTTGGCCAACGCGAGCCTGCACGTGCACCAACCGCTGGGGGGCGTCCAGGGCCAGGCGTCCGACATCTTCATCCACGCCGAGGAGATGCAGCGCACAAAGCAGCGCATCACCCGGCTGTATGCGCAGCATTGCGGACGCAGTGTCGAGGAGGTCGAGCAGACCCTGGACCGCGATCGTTTCATGAGTGCCGAGCAGGCACGCGAATGGGGCCTGATCGACCAGGTACTGGCACGGCGCGACGCGCTCGTGGCCTGAGCCTGCCACTGTAACCACCACATCCATGCTGCGCTGTATGTGCCGCACCAGCCAGGCCGCCACTATGCTGGTGCGGTCTTCTGAAGTGGATGTCCGATATGGCCCTGCATACCTGGTGGTGGTTCCTCGCCACGGTGTTCGTTCTGTGTGGTACGCCGGGGCCGAACATGCTGCATATCCTCGGTCGCAGCGTCGGGCTCGGCTTTCGCGGTAGCGTGCCGGCGATGGCTGGCTGCCTGCTGGCGATGCTGCTGGTGCTGGCGGCCTCCGCAGCAGGCTTGAGTGCGCTGCTGCATTCCTCGCCGATGCTTTTTGAGGTGCTGCGCTATCTGGGCGTGGCCTATCTGGCCTGGCTGGGCCTGAAGGCATGGCGTGACAGTTGCCGGCCGGCACCACCGGTGACGGTCGATGCCGCGTTGCCGGTTGCGGCGTCGCTGGGCGCGTGGAAGGTGTTCCGTGGTGGCCTTCTGGTGGGCCTGAGCAATCCCAAGCTGCTGCTGTTCGCTGCGGCGTTCCTGCCGCAGTTCGTCGACCCGTCGCGTGGCCAGGCGCTGCAGTACAGCGTGCTGGTCGCCACCTTCGCCGGCTGCGAACTGTTCTGGTACGTGATGTATGCCGCCGGTGGCCATGGCCTGCGCCGATGGTTGGCCAAACCCTTCGCGCGGCGCTGGTTCGAGCGGCTGGTGGGCAGCGTGTTCCTGGCCTTTGCGGTGGCCCTTCTGCGTTTCCGCCCGCGCTGATTCACGCCGCGCACGCGGCCTGTTCACGACTGCCGCATCGGCTACGGCCTAGCCTGATCATCCAGTACGCAGTCCCCACGGGGAAAGGTTTGACATGATCAAGTGGGCCATCATCTTCGCCATCATCGGCGTCATTGCGGGCGTGCTCGGCTTCGGCGGCATTGCCGGTGCCGCGGTCGGCATCGCCAAGTTCCTGTTCTGGGCCGGCATCATCATCGCCGTGGTGCTGTTCCTGCTCGGCATGACCGTAGCGAAGAAGGTCAGCTAGCGTTGATCGCGCAGCAGCGTACTCAGTGTGCGCTGCTGCGCGAGAACAGATTGATCACCAGTACGCCAGCACAGATCAGGCCGATGCCGATCAACGCCGGTGCATCCAGGCGCTGCTTGAACACCACCAGCCCGATCAGCGAGATCAGCACGATGCCGACGCCGGACCAGATCGCGTAGGCGATGCCGGTCGGGATCGACTTCATGGTCATCGACAGCAGGTAGAAGCACAGTCCATAGCCGACCAGCGCGCCCAGTGTCGGCGCCAGCCGGCTCATGCCGTCGGATGCCTTCAGCAGCGACGTGGCAATTACTTCCAGCACGATGGCAGCGGCAAGGTAGAGGTAGGGATTCATTGAGCGCTCCTGCTTACTGCGGGTCGCATAGTTTCAGGGCCTGTTCGGCCATCGCCAATGCGTTGGCGCGTTCTTCCTCGTCCAGCGGTCGCCCATAGGCCGTGGCCCAGTAGCCATCGGCAGCGCAGCGCGCCGCATACAGTCGGGGATCGTTGGCTTCGCCGGCGAACTCGGCCAGCATCGCACGCTTCCAGGTACGCCAATGCGCGAGCAGGGCTGGTTCCATCAGGTTGCCCAGGGTCAGGCCGATGTCGTTGTCCTGTTCCTGCTGCAGCAGATGCTCGAAATTGGCCTGCACATAGGCGCGGCTGAAACGGCCATGCCCTTCGGGGTTTTCCTGCAGCAGGGCACGCACCCGCGCTTCGAATTCGCCGATGAGCGCTCCGATGGCTTCATCCACCAGCGCCTGCTTGCTGCTGAAATGATGGAACAGCGCACCCTTGCTGACACCGGCGGCCTGTGCGACGTCCTGCACGGTCAGCGCGGCCAGGCCATTACGGCCGATCACTTCAATGGTGGCCTGCAGCAGTGACTGGCGCACGCTGTCGGGCGCCTTGCGGCGCGAGCGGGAGGGGGATGCGGACATGGCGGGAAGAAACCGACTGGACGGTACGATTGTAACGCAGGCCCGTGGTGTTACCGCGCTGCCGGCCAGGGCCGGCAGCGGAACCGTCATGCGTCGATGCGGGCGAAACGCGGCTGCGGTCCGTGTTCGCCCGGTACCTGTTCGACGAACATGGCATACGGGCGCACCCACAGGCCGCCTTCGCCATAGAGCGCGCGATACAGCACCAGTGGCTCCAGCGTCTCGCTGCTGCGGACGATATCGAGCACGTCGTACTCGCCGCCCTTGAAGTGGCGGTAGCGACCCGGGGCCAGGGTGGGTAGCGGGCTCAGCTCAGCCATGGGATGCGCGCCTCACTTGCGTGCCGGGCTGGCCGGCTTCGCGCAGTAGGCATCGATGGCCTCGGCGGTATTGGCCAGGCCCTGTGCCTGTGCCAGTTCCCACGGGCGTTCGCAACGCTGGCTGTGCTCGCACCACTGGTAGCCGGCCGAACCAATGCATCCGTGGGCATCGCGATCGCCGCCCACCTTCGGTATCGCAGACGAGGTGGGTGCCGCATCGGCACGTGCGGCGGCGTCGTGCTGGTTGGCGCACGCGGTCAGCACCAGCAGGGCTGGAATCAGAAGAAGCGCTTTCATCGGGCGGGCTCCGTGCCTAAAGCGACAGTGTCTGTCGCAAATAGCCCTCCAGCAAGCGCTCAGTGCATGGCGGCGCGGATCAGCTCTTCAATCAGCACCAGATAGCTGGCGACGAAATAGAACTTCAGCAGCGTCCAGCGCTGCTGCGAGAAGAAGGTGCGCATGTGGAAGGGGCCCCTGTTGGTGACGGTAGTGTGAAGCTCCGTCAACTCCGTGACAAGGGTCACGGAACGCCTTCACTAAACAGCCTCAGGGATGTGAGGGTTGGGAAGCGCCCGACCGAATCCTGAGGCATTTTCGTACAAATCTGATGGGCCATCTCCGACGCGATCGATAGCCTGAGGGTGTACTGGCACGTGGCCCTGCCGCCTGTCACCGCCTCTTTCCTTCCGCAGGAGCTTCTCATGGTCTTTACCGTCCAATGCACTGCCCGGCACTGGTCCGTGTTGCATCCGAAGGCGGGTGACGCCACCCGTTACGCCCGCGGTGCCGATGCCTTCGACGCGGCCGCTGCGCTGGCCCTCGAGCACCATCGTCGCACCGGCCAGCGCAGCACGGTCCGGGTCGAGGCGCTCGGCAGCACCGTGGATGCGCTCCATATCGGGGAGTGACGCCACCGGCCGAGGCGCAGTCAGCCACGGTTGAGTTGTTTGAATGGGGAAAAAACCGCCGTGGTGCGCCCCCTGTGCGCCGCGCCACGAATCCCGGATGCTTGCGCCATCGTATTCATCCGGAGATTCCGATGGGCAAGGCACTCACCTGGCGAACCCTGGCCTGCACGCTGCTGCCGATGCTGGCGGCCGCAGGCGGCGCGCAGGCGCAGAGCTATGGCTACGGTTATGACGACGATCGCTATGGCGGTCGTGATGGCGGCGGCATCGTCCGCTGCGAATCGATCAAGAACCGCAGCAATGAATGCCGTCTGGAAGGCCGTGCCCGGATGATCCGCCAGTTGTCCGGTTCGCCGTGCGTGGAAGGCGAGACCTGGGGGCAATCGCGCTACGGTGTGTGGGTCACCCAGGGCTGCCGTGCCGAGTTCGTTGGCGAGTACCGCCGTGGCGGTGGCTGGGGTGGTGGCCATGGCAACGGCTGGGGCAACGGTGGCAATGGCTGGGGCGGGGGTGAGGTGATCACCTGCCATTCCAACGGCCACCGCCAGGAGTACTGTGATGCCCGCATCCGTCGTGGTGTGCGCCTGGTGCGTCAGGATTCACGCAGCGCCTGCATCGAGGGCCAGACCTGGGGCTGGAACCGTCGTGGCATCTGGGTCAGCGACGGCTGCCGGGCGCAGTTCCAGGTGAATTGAGCTCGCCCATCGAAAATCAGAATAATCTGATACAGCTCACATTTTGAACGTCGTATCTTCTGTGATCAGGGCACCCCTGCGTGCCCCTGATCCGTCGCGATGAAGTCTGCCGTAACCGGCACGCCCGTCCCGCCACCGTCGATACGCTGCCTCAAGGAGTGAGCTGCATGTTGATCCGCCTGCAATGCGAGCAACGCCAATGGCGCGTGCTGCACCCGGACCGGCCGGAACCGATCGAGTTCCGCGATGGTGCCCGGGCCTACGATTTCGCTGAAACCCTTGCACGCCTCCACTTCGTCGACACCGGGCAGCGCGCTGCGGTGCGGGTGGAGGCCAGCGGTGCGTTCGTGGAAGCGGTCAGCTACGGCTGAGGGTTGGGGTTTCCGACCAGATCATCGTTCCGGAGCCCGCTAACCACGCACAGCGTGGATCTACTTTGCATCTGTCTCCACGCATGGCGTGGATCGACCCCGTGTTCCGCAGTAGATCCACGCCATGCGTGGATCTACTGGTGGTGACCGGCCTCAGCCTGCCGCGCTGAGCGGCGGGGTGCCTGCGGCCAGCTGCGGCCAGCGCTTGAGCACTGCCGTACGAATGCCCGCCGCATCAATGCCGGCCTCGGCCAGCAGGTCCTCGCGGCTGGCGTGGTGCTGATAGCTGTCTGGCAGGCCCAGATGCAGGATCGGGCGCAGTACGCCTTCGGCGTTGAGCAGCTCGCCGACGCCGGAACCGGCGCCACCGGCCACCACGTTGTCTTCGATCGTCACCAGGCCCTCGTGCTGGGCGGCCACGGCCAGCACCAGCTCGCGGTCCAGCGGCTTGATGAAGCGCATGTTGACCACGCTCAGGCCCAGTTCGCGGCCGACCTGCTCAGCGGCGGCCACGGTGCTGCCGAAGGCGAGCAGCGCGACGCGGCTGCCCTGCAGGCGCAGCTCGCCCTTGCCGATCGGCAGGGTCGACAGGTCGGTACCGGCGGCAACGCCGGTGCCGGTGCCGCGCGGATAGCGCACGGCAGCCGGGCCCGGATGCTGCAGGCCAGTGCTGAGCATCTGCCGGCACTCGGCTTCGTTGGACGGTGCCATCACCACCATGTTCGGCACGCAGCGCAGGAAACTCAGGTCGAGGTTGCCGGCATGGGTCGCGCCGTCCGGGCCGACCACGCCGGCGCGGTCGATCGCGAACAGCACGTCCAGGTCCTGGATGGCCACGTCATGCACCAGCTGGTCGTACGCGCGCTGCAGGAAGGTGGAATAGATCGCCACCACCGGCTTGCCGCCCTGGGTGGCCATGCCGGCGGCGAGGGTGACCGCGTGCTGCTCGGCAATTGCCACGTCGAAATAGCGCTGCGGGTATTCCTTGCTGAAACGCACCAGGCCGGAGCCTTCGCGCATCGCCGGGGTGATGCCGTACAGGCGTGGCTCGGCAGCGGCGGCATCGCACAGCCAGTCGCTGAACACATCGGTGTAGGTCGGCTTCTTGGCACCGGCCTTGGCCACCAGTCCCTTGTCCGGATCGAACGGGCCGACGGCGTGGTAACCGATCTGGTCGCCCTCGGCCGGCTCGTAGCCCTTGCCCTTGGTGGTCATCACGTGCAGCAGCTTCGGGCCCTTGGAGGCGCGCAGCGTCTTCAGCGTGGACAGCAGGGCAGGCATGTCGTGGCCGTCGATCGGGCCGGTGTAGTGGAAGCCCATTTCCTCGAACATCGTGGACGGCACGAACATGCCCTTCCAGTGTTCTTCCCAGCGCTTCACGAAGCGCGCCGGATTGTTCTTCTTGTCGCCGAGGATCTTCTTGCCGCCTTCGCGCAGCGCATTGAGCGTGCGGCTGCCGGTGGCACGGCCGAGCATCTTGGTCAGGCCGCCGACCGCCTCGGAGATCGACATGTTGTTGTCGTTGAGGATCACCAGCAGGTTCGGCTCGGGCTCCATGCCGCCGGCGTGCATCAGCGCTTCGAACGCCATGCCGGCGGTCATTGCGCCATCACCGATCACTGCAACGACCTGGCGGTTGTCGCCTTCGGACTGGCGGGCGATGGCCATGCCGAGTGCGGCCGAGATCGAGGTCGAGGAGTGGCCGACGCCGAAGGTGTCGTACTCGCTCTCTTCGCGCTTCGGGAACGGCGCGACACCGTCCTTCTGCTTGACGGTGTGGATCTCGTCGCGGCGACCGGTCAGGATCTTGTGCGGGTAGGTCTGGTGACCGACGTCCCAGACCAGCTGGTCCTGCGGGGTCTGGTACAGGTAGTGCAGGGCCACGGTGAGTTCGATCACGCCCAGGCCGGCGGCGAAGTGGCCGCCGCTCTTGCCCACCGACTCGATGAGGTAGGCGCGCAGTTCGTCGGCGACCGCCCTCAATTCGGATTCGTCGAACGTGCGCAGGTCATCCGGTGTCTGGATGCGCGCGAGGCGGGGATAGCGGGCAGAGTCGATCATCATGTTCGCACTTGTTCTGAACGCCCATTTTCGCCCTCAAACGGGGGTGGGGCAAGCAAACGCCGCCGTCCGTGACAGGACGGTGAGGGTTGCATTTTCGGGCGTTCAGGTGCTCAGTTTCGACCGCTTGGGCAATTGCGCCTTCAGGAAGGCCATCTGGTCGGCCAGGATGTTGCGGTTGGACAGGATCAGATGCTCGATCCAGCTGGGCCGGTAAGGCACCGCCAGCAACGGCATTCCGGCCTGCTGGGGGGTGCGGTCGCTCTTGCGCGAGTTGCAGTGGAAGCAGGCGGTGACCACGTTTTCCCAGCAGTCCAGGCCACCCTTGGACAGCGGCATGACGTGGTCGCGGGTGAGCGTGGGGCGGTTGAACTGCTGGCCGCAGTACATGCACAGGTGTGCGTCGCGGGCGAACAGGGCCGGGTTGGTCAGGTTCGGCGTGGGGTCGATCGCGCGGGAGCGGGCGTGGCCGCGGGCGGCGATGATCGGGTGCAGGTCCATGCCGCTCTGCAGGCCGCTGAAGCGGTTGGTGCCGCCGTGGATGTGCAGGCAGGGATCGCCGAGTGTCCAGGCGACGGCTTCGCGGGCGTAGAGGCACGCCGCATCCTGCCAGGTGATCCAGTCCAGTACGCGTCCGTGGGCATCAAGCGAGAGCAGCCGGACCGAACCGGGGCGATGCAGCGTCGTGGCGTTGGGCGATGCTTCGGCGCCCGGAGCAGAAAACGGGGCTCCGGCTTCGATCAGACCCAAGCGTGTAGTGTCTGTCTCCATCGGGAGAACAGCTTATACCTGAATGTTGACGATTTGTGTATCGCCTGTCGGCGATACGCAAATCGCAACGATTCAGGTCCGCGCATTCCTCCTATCCCCCGCGCCTGTCGGTGCGCCCCCTTTAGCAACCCAGCCCGCCGTTGGCGCGCTGGGTTGCCCGCGCATTCTTCCTCATCCCCGCGCCTGTCGGCGCGCCCCCTTTAACAAAAGGGGGCTTTTCTCCAGATGGATTTCGGTGGTTTCCATCCACGCATGGCGTGGATCTACGGTGTCGACCAAGGTCGACACCTACCAGCAGCAGAAATCTGTCGAGGGCGGGGTGGGTCCGGTTGCGGGGGCGTGAGCCGCATGGATGCGGCGACCGAGCTTACATGGACGTACTTGCAGCGTCCCCCGCAATTGGACCCACCTCGCCACCCCGCAGGAAGCCAGCTCTTGCCGTTGATGTTGCTGTTGCGGTGGCCGGCCAGCGGCCGGCACTACCGCGGGTGCCGGGCGCAGCCCGGCTCAGGCGCCGAAGCGCTCGTCGTCCATCGCCATCAGCGGGGCGGCGCCGGCCTGGATCGCGGCGGCGTGGCTGAGGGTGCGCGGCAGCACGCGGGCGAAGTAGAACCGTGCGGTCTCGCGCTTGCCCTGGGCGAAAGCGGCGCCGTGCGCGCTGGCATCGGCGGCCGCCACGCTGCGGGCCCACCAGTAAGCCAGCACCACGTAGCCCGAATAGAACAGGTAGTCGTAGCTGGCTGCACCCAGTTCGTCCGGGTTGGCGGCCGCGCGCTGCAGCACGTCCAGGGTCAGCTTGCCCCATTCGGCGGCCTTGGCGCGCAGCGGGCCGATGAACTCGGCCAGCGCTTCGTTGCCTTCGTTGGCCTTGGCGAACGCCTCGATCTCGGCCAGCATCAGCTTCAGGCCGGCACCCTGGCTGGACGCGGTCTTGCGGCCGATCAGGTCCAGCGCCTGGATGCCGGTGGTGCCTTCATACAGCGTGGTGATGCGTGCATCGCGGGCCAGCTGCTCCATGCCGTGTTCGCGGATGTAGCCGTGGCCACCGAAGCACTGCAGGGCGTTGTAGGTGTTCTCGATGCCCCATTCGGTCTGGCAGGCCTTGGAGATCGGGGTCAGGAAGCTCACCAGGGTGTCGGCGCGCTCGCGCTCGGCGGCATCCTCGGCGTGGTGGGCGACGTCGATCAGGGTGGCGGCGTGCAGGGCCAGCAGGCGGCTGCCCTCGACCAGTGACTTCACCGTCAGCAGCATGCGGCGCACATCCGGATGGACCAGGATCGGGTCGGCCGGCTTGTCCGGGAACTTGGCGCCGCTCAGGGCGCGCGACTGCAGGCGCTCACGGCTGTACTTCAGTGCGTTCTGGTAGGCGCGCTCGGACAGGCCGATGCCCTGCAGGCCGACGCCCAGGCGCGCGGTGTTCATCATGGTGAACATGGCCTGCAGGCCCTTGTGCGGCTGGCCGACCAGGTAGCCCTGCGCACCATCGAAGTTCATCACGCAGGTGACCGACCCCTTGATGCCCATCTTGTGCTCGATCGAGCCGCAGCGCAGTGCGTTGCGCTCGCCGACGTTGCCTTCGCGGTCGACCTTGAACTTCGGGGTGACGAACAGCGAGATGCCCTTGGCACCCGGAGGGGCGTCGGGCAGCTTGGCCAGCACCAGGTGCACGATGTTGCCGGTCAGGTCGTGCTCGCCGGCAGTGATGAAGATCTTGGTGCCGGTGATCGAGTAGCTGCCATCGGCATTCGGCTCGGCCTTGGTCTTGAGCAGGCCCAGGTCGGTGCCGCAGTGCGGTTCGGTCAGGCACATGGTGCCGGTCCAGCGGCCCTCGATCAGCGGCTTCAGGAAGGCCTCGTGCTGCCAGGCTTCGCCGTGCTGCTTCAGCGCTTCGATGGCGCCGTGCGAGAGCAGCGGGAAGTTGCCCCACGCCAGGTTGGCGGCATTGATCATTTCGTTGAGCGGCACGCCCAGGGTGTGCGGCAGGCCCTGGCCGCCCAGCTCCGGCGAGGCGGTCAGGCCGGTCCAGCCGCCATCGACGAACTGGTCGTAGGCCTGCTTGAAGCCGGGCGGGGTGGTCACTTCACCGGTGGCCTGGTCGAGCACGCAGCCGATCTCGTCGCCGACGCTGTTGAGCGGGGCCAGCACGGTGGCGCTGAAGCGGCCGGCTTCTTCCAGCACGGCATCGACCACGTCGGCGGTGGCGTCGGTGAAGCCCAGGCGGGCGAACAGGGGTTCGACCTTGAGCACATCGTGCAGGGCGAAACGGAGGTCGGAAAGCGGGGCGGTGTAGCTGCTCATCGGTACGTCTCGATTTGATCAGGGACAGGGGGAGCGGCGCCGGGCGCCGCGGCGGAAAGCGGGAGTCAGCGCAGCACGCCCGGCAGGCCCGGGGCCTGGTTGAGGGTGCTGCGGCTGCTGATGTCGAAGCTGCGCTGCTTCTTTTCCTGCGGCGTGGCTGCCACCGTTCCCTTCAGGCCATAGGCCAGGGTGCGGTTGCTGGCCAGCGCATCGGCCACCACCAGGCGTGCGGCCGAGCTGGGCACCAGGTTGACCTGGATGACGTCGGCCGAGGTGCCGCCGATGGAAATGCCCGGCTTGGCCTGCAGGGTGCCGGCGTCGCTGTCGCCGACGGTCAGCGCCAGCGCGACGTCATCGAAGGTCATGGGCATGGAGCTGTAGTTCTGCAGGCGCAGGGCCACGGTCCAGTTGCCGTCGGCGCGCACGGTCAGCTGCTGCAGGCTGGCTGCCGGTTCCGAAACACGCTTGACGATGCCGTTGTTGCAGGCAACAAGGGCGAGGGTGCACAGGACGATCAAGGCGATACGGAAGCGGTGGAGCATGGGCGCAGGTCCTCTGGAGGGGTGCGTTGGATAAGCATACTACGGCGTATGGTCGTTTGGATCGCCTGTGGCGACCCGTCGCAGAGGGTAGCGCGTGAATATGGCGGCCGGGCGTGCGCGGCGCCGGATGGCGCGCGCGTGGTGCGCCGGATACGACGCGGTTCAGTCGGCGGGCGTATCGCGAATCGGAGCCATCAGGCGCAGTGGGCCGAGGTCGTAGCCCATCGTCTCGGCTTTCTCTTTCAACTGTTCGAACCGGGTGCGATCCATTTCCGGCAGGCGCGAGAGGATCCACAGGTACTTACGGTCCGGCTCACCGACCAACGCCCACTGATAGTCCGGGTCCAGTGCCAGGACCCAGTAGTCGGCCCAGACCAGCGGCACCCAGCTCAGCCAGTCCGGCACGAAGCGCACCTGCAACTGGCCGGGATGGCCGGCAACCGGGCGTGCAACGCCTTCAGCAACCACGCGTTCTCCGTCGCCGTTGCGGCAGGCATTGGTGACACTGATGCGGCCATCGCGGCGCAGCCCGTAGTTGGCGGTGATTTCGCCAACGCACTGCTTCTGGAACGACACCGGAAGATGCGCGATCTCGTGCCACTGGCCTGCGTAGCGGTCGATGTCCAGCGTGTCGACTGCGCGCACCGGTTCGGCGGCGATCACCGGGGAGGCGGCCAGCAGCAGGCAGGCAAGCAGGGTGGGGCGCAGAGGCATCGGCAGGCTCCAGGCAGGAGTCTGGAGCGTAGGTGCCGCCGCGCATGCCGGTGTAAACGTTTCGTCAACCGGGCGACGGTGGCCGCCGCTTGCGCGTAGCGCGAATAAAAAAAGACCTGCATTTCTGCAGGTCTCTGAAGATGGTGGCCGAAGACGGAATCGAACCGCCGACACGGGGATTTTCAATCCCCTGCTCTACCAACTGAGCTACTCGGCCAAATTGTGTGGCTACCGCGGTGAATGCGGTTTCCGGAAAAAAAAGACCCGCATTTCTGCAGGCCTTCGAAAGTGGTGGCCGAAGACGGAATCGAACCGCCGACACGGGGATTTTCAATCCCCTGCTCTACCAACTGAGCTACTCGGCCACATGTTTCGTTGCAGCGAGGTCGCTGCCAAGGACGCGTATATTACGGAGGTCGGCTGCCTTCGGCAAGCGTTTTGCCAAGATTTCTTCACATTGCCGTCTGCGCGCTCGCAAGTGCTTGATCCTCCGTTCTGGGGCGGGGCGTGGCCAGTCGATAATCGTCTGCGATGGAAATCAGCAGGTCGCTGCCAGCGCCAATGCTGCAAGGGCAAGGGCCGTGCCGGACCCGCGCCGGTCCGGGCAATGGAACGCTGTTTTCGTGGCCGCCATCGGGGATCGCTGCGGCGTAGTGTCGGCACTCCTTTCTCCTGATGCTGGCAACAGCAGAGACCTGGCCATGTCCGATTCCTCGACCACCTCCCGCATCGTGCTCGCCTCGCGTCCACAGGGCGCACCGACCGCCGGCAATTTCCGTCTGGAGCAGGCCACGCTGCCGGCGCCCGGGCCGGGCGAAGTGCTGCTGCGCAACCGCTATCTGTCGCTGGACCCGTACATGCGTGGACGCATGGACGAGGGCCCCTCGTATGCCGCGCCGGTGGCGGTGGGCGCGGTGATGGAAGGGCAGACCGTGGCCGAGGTGCTGCAGTCCAACGCCGAGGGTGTAGCCGCAGGTGATCTGGTGCTGGCGCCGGGTGGCTGGCAGACCCACGCGGTGCTGCCGGCCAAGGCGCTGGGGCGTCGGCTGGATCCGGCCGGCCTGCCGTTGAGTACGGCGCTGGGCGTGTATGGCATGCCCGGTTTCACCGCCTATTCCAGCCTGCATGAAATCGCCCGTTTGAAGCCGGGCGAGACGCTGGTGGTGGCTGCCGCGACCGGGCCGGTGGGCGCGACCGTGGCCCAGCTGGCCAAGCTGCAGGGCGCGCGCGTGGTCGCCATCGCCGGTGGCGAAGCCAAGCGTGCCTATCTGCAGACGCTGGGCGTGGACGTGGCGCTGGATCATCGCGCCGCTGATTTCGCCGCGACGCTGCGCGCGGCAGTGCCCAGGGGTATCGACGTGTATTTCGAGAACGTGGGCGGACACGTGCTGGATGCAGTGCTGCCGCTGCTCAACGACTTCGCCCGCATTCCGGTGTGCGGCACCATCGCCACCTACAACGAGCGGGGCGTCGAGCAGCCCGGCCCGGACCGGTTGCCCGCACTGTTCAGCCAGATCCTGCGCCAGCGCCTGACCGTGCGCGGTTTCATCGTGCACGACTTCAACCACCTGTGGCCGGAGTTCGAACGCGAGATGCCGCAGTGGCTGCGCGACGGCCGCATCCAGTACCGCGAGGATGTGGTGGAAGGGCTGGAGAATGCACCGGAGGCGTTCTTCGGGCTGTTGCAGGGGCGCAACTTCGGAAAGCTGGTGGTGAAGCTGGATTGAGCGTTCGCCGGGATTCGCCGGGCATGGCCCGGCGCTACCGCGCGGTGTGCCGACCAAGGTCGGCAGCTACCGGGTTGCATCAGCCGTTGGCTGCCTTTTCCCGGCGCAGCAGTTCGCGCTTGCGCGCTACGCCCCAGGCATAGCCGGACAGGTCGCCATCGCGGCGCACCACGCGGTGGCAGGGCACGGCCACCGCCAACGGATTGCTTGCGCATGCGCGTGCGACGGCACGGCTTGAGCGCGGCGCGCCGATACGCGCGGCGATATCCGCATACGAGGCAGTCTGCCCGCGCGGAATCTGCTGCAGCGCCTGCCACACCCGTTGCTGGAACGCGGTGCCGCGGATGTCCAGTGGCAACGTGGCGCCTCGCGAAGGATCCTCGACCAGGCCTACGACCTGTGCCACCAGTTGCTCGTAGCCCTGGTCGGCGCCGACCAGTTCGGCTTGGCGGAAGCGTTGCTGCAACGACTGCAGCAGGGTCTCCGGATCGTCGCCGAGCAGGATCGCGACCACGCCGGTCCCGCTGCTGGCCACCAGCACGCTGCCCAGTGAGCTTTCGGCAAGCGCGAAGTGGATGACTTCGCCGCGCCCCCCTGCGCGCCATTGCTTGGGCGTCATGCCCAGCAATTTCGGTGCGTTCTCGTAGAAGCGTCCACTGGAACCGAAGCCAGCATCGTGGAAGGCGTCGGTGATGCGTTCCTGTTGTTCCAGCCCAGTGCGCAGGCGGTCGGCGCGCAGCGCGGCGGCGTACTGCTTGGGGGTCAGCCCGGTGGCCTGCTTGAACAGGCGATGCAGGCGCGTCGGGCTGCAGCCAGCGATATCGGCCAGTTGCTGCAGCGAGGGTTCGTCGAGGCTGGTCTGCAGGTGGCGGCAGACCCGTTCGATGCGGTCATCGAGGGCGGTGGTGGCGGTACTGTCCATGGCCGGATTCTGGCACGTGCCGGTGCTGCGGAAACTCCGTTTCCTGCACTCACCTGTGAGGCCCGGAAACGGAGTGTTGGCGGGCCGAACGCACGGCATCGTGGCGGCCACTTCACAACCGGTACCACGACCATGCGCCTGAACAACAAGATCGCTCTCATCACCGGTGCCAGCGCCGGTATCGGCCGCGCCAGCGCGCTGCGCTTCGCCGCCGAAGGAGCAAAGCTGGTGCTCAACGCACGGCGGCCGGAGCCGCTGCAAGCGCTGGCCGAGCAGATTCGCGCTGCCGGTGGCGAAGCCGTGGTGCATGCCGCCGACGCGGCCAACCCGGGCACGGCGCAGGCGCTGGTCGATCTGGCCCAGCAGTCATTCGGCGGCCTGGACATCGCGCTCAACAATGCCGGCATGCTCGGCCCGGGCGTGCCGGCGGCGGAGTTTCCGGTGGATGTCTGGCGCGAGGTGATGGCCACCAATCTCGACGCCGCCTTCCTTGCGGCACGCGCGCAGCTGCCGGCACTGCTGGCGCGCGGCGGCGGCTCGCTGGTGTTCGTCGGTACCTTCGTCGGCCACACCGTGGGATTCCCGGGCATGGCGGCCTATGCGTCAAGCAAGGCCGGGCTGATCGGCCTGAGCCAGGTGATCGCTGCCGAATACGGTGCGCGCGGCGTGCGCAGCAACGTACTGCTGCCCGGTGGCACCGATACGGAGATGGGCCGGCAGGCCGCACCGACCGGCGATGCCCGCGACTTCGTGCGCTCGCTGCACGCACTCAAGCGCCTCGCCGAGCCGGAGGAGATCGCCAATGCGGCGTTGTTCCTGGCCAGCGATGAAAGCAGTTTCGTTACCGGCAGCGCGATGCGCGTGGAGGGTGGGGTGTCGATCACCCGTACCTGAGTGGGGTCACGTGCGTGGCGCGTAGGCGCTACTCCGCGACCTCGCAGGTTGCGAGCGTCAGCTTTGAGGTGACCCCGGCCTGGCATTTGCACGCCGCGATGGGCAGGGGGGCGAAACGCCCACGTTCAACGAAATGGGATATCGGCGTGACGGCCAGGCCGGTCTCGCGCTGGACCTCGCTCCCGCCAAGAGCAAGAACTGGGAGGTGGGAAGCAAGTGGCACGCCCAAGATGGAAAGCAACTGGACGTCAGCCTGTTCCGCGCGGAAACCGAAGATGAGTTGGCCGTGGCTAGCAGCATCAACGGTCGCAGCACCTACCGAAACGTAGAGCGGACCCGGCGTCAGGGGAACTGGCGCAGGAGCGTCCGGGACGTATGCTCTGACGTGAGCTGAGTTCAGCAGGTGTATGAGGCGCGTTTGGCCGAGATGCACTAACGCGCGTCGAACCCCATTGCGAGACAAGGGTGTCGGAGCAATCCGGAACCCCTTTTCTCGTCAACAATCTCCCGTCTTTTCCCAAAGATGACTTCGCCGGGGTTGCGCGCTCACCCGTGCGCTTCCCTGCGCGGGCTCTGGCCATCGTCACAGACCGGTGGCAGAACTGCCGCTGCGCTTGGTGGATGATTGAGGCCCAGGCACCTATGTCGCTGGGCAATATTCCCATCGTCTCAGCCAGCCACCTGGCCGATCTAGGCCAACGCTCACTTCGATGACCGACGCGGCTTGGCTGTGGCCAGCGGCTTAAGGCCGATCTCCCGATCGCTGACAATCAGTTCGGCCAGAGGTCCTCTGAGCGATTCGAGCCTCACAGAACCCGGCTGACCGGCACTAAGTGAGGCGAGCCTCGATGATGGCTTGGCGTTGCGGTCGTAGGCGATGGCAATCAGGCCGTGGGCATTGAAGACCAATGCACTGGCTCCAATGGCCGCGCAGCCGGCGGGCCCCTTCTCGGAGCCCGCGTCCACCATGACGAACTGAATGCCGTTGACCGTCTCGTCGGCACTGACGTGCCAGCCGGCCGCGTGCGCTGCGTTGGCTTGAGGCGACAGGGCAGCCAAGGCGGGGCGAGGGCACTGCGCGTCCGCTTGCGGCCGCTGCTTTGCCGACGGCAGTTGGACGGTCGGCACCAACCGCAGCGTGCCCACCCGCGCTGCAGAGAGGGCGGGCGTTCCCACGTTCAACACTGGCAGCGTTGGCGCTTTTTCTGCGGCTTCCTTTTCAACGGTCCTATTTGGCATGGACTTTGCATCGGCTGCAGTGCGCACGAGCAAAGCGGTCGCCAATATCAGGATCACGGTGCCAGAAACGGCCAAAGGGGCCCAATCCGCGAATCCTTGCGGTGCCCAAGTTGGCAGTGAAGCGGAGGAGGAGTGCGTGGCCATGGTCCATCATAGATTGGGTTGGAAGGCGGAGCTATGATGGCGTTTCTAGCCAGTGGACAGGGAGATCCAGCGTCATGACTGATTTTGATCAAGTGCCTTTCGGGGCCAGCGATTTTGCCGAGAATCCGGAAAACCGCTGCGCCTGTTTGCTTCTGTTGGATACATCTGGATCGATGGGAGGCAAACCGATTGAGGAGCTCAACGCCGGTCTCCTGCAGTTCCAGGAAGAGCTGAACTCGGATTCCCTGGCGGCCAAACGGGTAGAGGTGGCCATTGTCACGTTCGGGCCCGTCCAGACCGTGACTGACTTTGTTACGGCCGACAGCTTTTATCCGCCGGTCCTATCGTGCACCGGGGATACCCCGATGGGGGCCGCGATCGAGCAAGGCCTGGAGATGGTTCGGCAGCGCAAAGAGGTCTACAAGGCCAACGGCGTGTCCTACTACCGGCCGTGGGTGTTTCTGATCACCGATGGAGCGCCTACCGATTCCTGGCAGCGTGCAGCCGCGTTGGTTAGAGAGGGGGAAGCAACGAAGAACTTCCAGTTCTTCGCAGTGGGCGTGAAAGGCGCGGATATGGACGTCCTCGGCCAGATCTCCACACGTGCCCCGCTCAACCTCAAGGGGCTCCAGTTCAGGGAGCTGTTCAAGTGGCTTTCTAACTCCATGGGCGCGGTTTCCCGTTCGACCCCGGGCGACAACGTGCCCTTGGTGAACCCTATGGCGCCAGACGGCTGGGCCAGCGTGTAATGGAGTTGCAGGATTGGCGCGTGGTGGCAGCGTCTTCCATTGGCACTTCCCACATCAAGTTTGGGACGGATTGCCAGGACGCCTACGAGCAGGAGTTCTTCCAAGTGCACGGCACCGTGCTCCTGGTGGCGTCCGATGGCGCCGGAAGCGCCTCGCAATCGGCAACGGGAGCGAAGCTGGCGACGGCGGAGATTCGGGACTGCGTGCGCAATCATTTTGACGACGGCCAAAGCGTTGAGCAGGTCACCCGGGACGTCGTGCTGAACTGGCTTGCCGGCGTCGCGGCCCGGATCGCGCACAGGGCCGCTGCTGAGGGACTGGAGGTCAGGGAGTATGCGTGTACGTTGGTGGCGGCCATCGTGTCCCCAACCCACGCCTGCTTCTTCCAAGTAGGCGACGGTGCCATCGTCATCCGGCCCCGCGGTGACGACTGGGCTTACGTGTTCTGGCCGCAACACGGCGAGTACATCAACACCACGGTCTTTGTCACGGATCCGGTGGCTGTATTGAATGCCGAGTTTTCGTGCAGTGCCGGTCCCGTCGATGAGGTCGCGGTGTTCACCGATGGCATTGAAGCACTGGTGCTTCACCAAGCCACCCAGAGCGTCCATTCCCCCTTCTTTGACAAAATATTCGTGCCGGTGCGAGCACTGGATAACTTGGGCTACAGCGAGGAGTTGTCGTCCAAGCTCGAGGCATACCTTGGTTCCCCGATGATCTGCGAGCGGACGGACGACGATAAGACGCTCCTGCTTGCCAGCCGGCTGGCGAAGGTGCCCGAGGCATCGGCGTCACCTGAGGAGGCTTAAATGGCCTCGTCTGCTCTGGTTGGCAAATCCGGACCGGTCCGCTTGGGAAAGCAGCTGGGCAAGGGCGGAGAGGGAACAGTCTTCGAGGTTGAAGGCAAACCCGACTCGGCCGCCAAGATCTACTTGGCAGCGATCAGCAGTGAGAGGGCGGACAAGCTGTTGGCCATGGCCGCCCTCCGGACCCCTGCGCTGGACCAACTCACGGCCTGGCCCACCGACGTGCTGCGGCACT
This sequence comes from Stenotrophomonas sp. 86156_Sma, assembly GCF_056481625.1. Taxonomy (NCBI): domain Bacteria; kingdom Pseudomonadati; phylum Pseudomonadota; class Gammaproteobacteria; order Lysobacterales; family Lysobacteraceae; genus Stenotrophomonas; species Stenotrophomonas sp. 86156_Sma. Next base: position 3,468,417 of record NZ_CM151157.1, on the reverse strand, counting down.
CCGATGGCAAGGTCTGCGGCTTTGTCATGGCCAACCTTCGTGCATCGAAGGACATCCACAAGCTCTACAGTCCCAAGAGCCGTTTGGCCGAGTTCCCGCAAGCCGACTGGCGGCTGGTGGTCCGCGTTGCGCTGAACACGGCCAAGGCGTTTTCTGTTCTGCATCGAGCCGGCCACTTGGTCGGGGACGTCAACCACGGCGGCGTGCGGGTGTCGCCCGATGCGACGGTGAAGCTGATCGACACCGACAGCTTTCAGATCACGCACCAAGGGCGCACTTTCTTGTGCGAGGTTGGGGTCCAGGATTTCACGCCGCCCGAGCTCCACGGGAAGGCATTTAAGCAAGTGACGCGAACGGCCAATCACGACAACTTCGGGTTGGCCGTCCTGATTTTTCAGATGCTCATGAACGGTCGTCACCCGTTCGCCGGCCGTTACAGTGGTCCGGGAGACATGCCCATCGAAAAGGCGATCCCGGAGTTCCGTTACGCCTACGGCAAAGACACTGCGCGGACCCGAATGAGCCCGCCGCCGTTGAGTGCCTTGCCTGCCACGGCGTCGCCCTGGGTTGCAGATCTTTGGGAAAAGGCGTTCGGCCCTGACGGGGCCAAGCCAGGCGGGCGTCCGAAGGCTGAAGACTGGGTTCAAGCGCTGAGCAAGCTGGAGCAGAACTTCAAGAGGTGTGCTTCAAGGCCTTCCCATTTCCATTTTAATGGACTCCCCGAGTGTCCTTGGTGTCCGATTGAGCGCGCCGGTATTGCGCTCTTTGGTGGCGGCGCAGTGGTCATCTCCAAGCTCGCCTCTGGTCCGTTCAACCTGGACGCTGTCTGGCGGGACATTACAACGGCGGTGCTGCCCCCAATGCAGGCCATCCCTCAGTTGCAGGCCGTGCAGGCCGCTCCCCAGATGCAAGCGTGGGGCCGGCGTCGGACGTTCTGGCAAACCGCCGGGTGGATGGTGGGCTTGGCAATTGCCGTGCTGGGCATTGCACTCTCGGCCGTGTTCGCGCCCCTCTGGGCTTGCATGGGATGGGCACTGGGGGCGTGGGTGAACAGCCGTGGCCGGTCGGACTCGGCGCCCTTGGCCGCCAGCTACAAGAAGGCCAAGGCCCATTACGACGGACTTGCGGCGCGTTGGACCCAAGAGCAAGCCGACACGCAGCTACAGGCCAAGCATAACCTCCTTCGTCCCCTGCGGGACGAGCATGTCGGTCTGCCCGCAGAACGAGAAAGGCGCTACCGCGCGCTCTTCAACAACCGCCACCAGAGCGCGCTGAAACAGTTCTTGGACAAGTTCGAGATCGAGCGCGCGTCCATTCCTGGAATCGGCGCAACCAAGAAGGCCATGCTGGAGTCTTTCGGTATTGAGACGGCAGCGGACGTCAGTCGCCAGGCAGTCCTCAACGTGCCGGGGTTCGGCCCGGCGTTGACCGACCGCTTGATGAAGTGGCGGCAAGATGCAGAAGCACGATTCCTCTTTGACCCAAACTCGGCGATCGACCCCCGGCAGGTCGCGGATCTGGACCGCACCATTCAAGGACGGCGGGCCCAAATCGAGTCTGATCTGGTGGCTGGCCGATTGGTCATTTTGCAGATGCGACAAGCCGCGATGGCTCGCCGCAGATCCTTGGAGGAGGCCATGCGCGCTGCGGTTGATATGCTGTCGCAGCAAACCGCCGATGCCAAGGCGGCTGGGATTCTGTAGGTCGAAGGAACTCCTCTGGCTGGCTTCGGGAGCCAGAGTGCCTTGCAGAAAACGTCGGGGCCTAGTGCCCCACGGGCGTGGGGGGGACGGTATCGGATGGCTCCCCCACATTGAACAGCACGCGCTTTTCAGCCCCATGCCCCAGGACGACCTGCCAACGGCGGAAGCCGACGGATAGCTCGCCAGCAGAAGGGAGACCCTTCTCAAGAACGACCGTGTTCGAGCTTCTGATGTCGGGCGCCGTTGCTCGAGCGACCAAAGAAGTGCCTTGGCGGACGAGGCTGCACAAAGGCGTTTGGCTGGATTGCGGACTAAAGGTGCTGGTCTCATCCATCTCAATCCGTATCGAAGAGAACACGAGCCCGGTCCAGCAATCGGCGCCCTCTGAAAGGTGACAGGTGAAGCGGTGAGGACCGGTCAGAATGAAGGCGGCCGGTTTTCCCTCCATTGACCAGCCCATCAGCATGGCCAGCTCACCCGTTTCGCGAGGCAGGATCAGAGAGAGGGGCGCGCAGTCGCCCGCCACGGATACTTGGAAATCGCTCGTGGAAATCATCTCAGCGCCTCCAACCGCGGGCGCTGTTGAGCTGCAAAGGACCGATCAGCTGTTCCCACAGAAGCTCGGCGGCGCCCTCCTACGTCAGCTTCTGCTCGCGCGTTGTTCCGAACCCAGACATGCCCATGCTGGTAAGAAACAGTGCCTGGTCGTCGTGGGCGACAGAGAGCGACTCGTTCATGGAGTTGCTGTCCATTGTTTCGCCTTGGACGTAGTTGATGTCCCCTAGTGATGTTGTTGTTCTTCTTGATGCGGAAGTAGTCCAACGACACACGCAAGTTGGGCAGGGCGGTGCCATTGGCGCTGCGCACGTTGACCAACATGCCAGCAGGAGGATTCCCGGTGACGCCGGAGGGAATCAACAGGGAATCTGGGGTGTTGGCCAACTGGCGAGCACGGCCCCGCTGCAGGAAGTCTCGATCCTTGGCCCTCAGCTCACTGGTCATTTGGTACTGCGCCGAGAGAAGTACTTGGGTCCGCCCGCCTTCCAAGGCGAAGCCCGCGGTGAGGTTCCCGGTGCGCACCGGTGCCTCGCCGTCATCCGTGGTTTCATAGCGCAGGTTGACTTCGGTGCCCACGTAATCCCGGCGGAGGATCACGTTGATCACCCCGGCCAGGGCTCCTCCGCCATCGATGGCCGAGGCCGACGCAGGCAACACTTCGATGCGCTCGATTGGGGGGGGGGGGGGCACAGTCAATCATCCATGCAAAGGTGGCAGATAGGGAGGAGGTAAGCCGTTTGATCTCGGTTGAGTGACCGCAGAGCTGGCGTAGCCCCTCCGCACCGTTTGGGTGGGGCGTTGCTTGCGAAGGGCGATCCTGACCCGTTGGCGCGGCAATGCTACAAACGAATTCATTTAAATGAAATCGATTCCTATTTGAATGCACGGAGCGAGGCGCAGCCTTTTACTTCGCTATCCGAAAAAGGCTGATTTGAGGCCCTTTGATGTCTCCACCGGAATAAGAAAAGGGAGAAGAGGGCCGTCCGACCGCGTGCCTGCTCTCGCGCTCAAGGCTTAGGCCGATGGGTAGACCAGAAATGCAGCGGCAGCGCCTGTGACTGCTTGCAATCCCACATCCCAAGCACAACGTTGAGCCAAGGCTGCGACCTCGGCAGGTCCATTGCGGCATCCTTGAACGAACTCGCCCCGGTCCATCGGGCCGGGGCGAGGAGGGCTGACGCGTTGTCAGGGGGATCGGTGGCTCACTTCAGCTCACTTGGCGATATCGCCGCGTTCCTTTTTTTGTTCCATTCGCCATCGTTGGCGTTCCAGTTGCTCTCCAGCCATTGGCGCACGTTCTCGTGACTGCGCACATTGGAAGGAAGATGCTCCTTGATGAGTCACTCCGCTTTTTGGCCGGAGATCTTCTTTTTCCACCCATGTTTGTCGGCAAACCGATTGATAAAGGGAAGGATCTCGTATGCTTCGTGTCGATTCAGCAGCACGTTGTCCGGGAAACCAACGATGCGGGCATTGTCGCCCTCCGATGCCTCCCATGAGTAGTCGTATTGGAGATCCGCGCGAGACAACAGGGGAGCCGTGGAAGCCTTTTCTGTTCCGTCATTGATCAACTCCTTTTAGCAACAGCGATGAAGGGAAGTCCGGGGCAAGCCAGTCGAGCTGCACTGTCAAGCCGTTTGCATCTCTTGGCGATCGTGCAAGGCGTCAAAGTTCCCAAGAATTGGGCCGAACAGGTGGGGGCGGTAGGCGCGCTATGGGCGCGCGAGACCCTCAACGCCAAGGGCCTGCGGGAATCACGGCTGCATGCGAGGGTTATGAGGCGGCCAGCGCCCGAGGGCTTGGTGAGCCACGCCGAGTCGTTAGGACGGTCGGCGCGCAGCTTTTGCTTCCGATCTGGCAAGGATTCTATGCTTCCAGGGGAAAGGCTCCGTTTGGCGCTGGTTTCCCATTGCCGGCCCCGGGAGCGATTCTCAGGCGGTGCGATGCCTGGGAGCGATAATGCCGGTCTACAACAGAAGGGGGCCAATGCATGCAGTTCCGGTTTTGGACAGCGGTTTTCATCTTCTTGGGCTCCTACTTGCCGCTGGCGTTGATCTTGATGGTGCAGGACATCTCGACGGCTTACTGGGGGGCACCGGTTTGCGGGTGGAAAGGGCAATGGGACTGCCAGTTCCAGATCTTCGCCCACCCCTGGCTGGCTTGGGGAAGCGTTGCGGTGACCTTGAGCGCTCTCCTGCTGATGGTGCGGGTGCTGCGGTCAGTCCGCCTGACGCACCGTGTCCACGTTTTGGAGACCAAGGCCATTCCCAATGACCTCATCAACTACGTGCTTCCCTACGTGGTGTCCTTCATGGGCTTGAGCTATGCAGAGCCCCAGAAGTTGGGAGGCTTTTTGGTCTTTTGGGTCGGGCTGTTCGTGATTACCTACCGGTCAGGCCAGATCTTGATGAATCCCTTGCTGATCGTATTGGGCTGGAAGCTCTACGAGGTCAAAGTCGCTCTAGGGCAAACCGGCGTGATTCGCATGGTTAGGGTCTTGAAAAGGGGCTCGCTCGTGCCCAGCATTCAAATGGCCGAAGAAATACAGGACGTTTACCTAATGGGGGATCCGTGACCGATCAAGCACTGAAGGCGCTGCAAGAGTTCGACCTCGACGGCGCAGGGGTCCACGTGTGGGTTTTCAAAGCCAGCACAACCGCAAATCGGTTCTCAGCGAGCTACGTCCGCGTGGACGAGGCACTGGAGGGCACACTGCGGGGGTTCGCCAAGGCGCAAAGGACAAAGATGACCGAGTGGATTCCCTACGGTCATTTGGCCCAGCCCACAGACGATGGCTGCCTTTCCGTTGCTGCAGCAGAGACCGACTTCGCTGCCCTTCAGGCGCTGGTCGACAGGCCCGAGCTTGAGCACCCCGTGAAAGGGCGTGAGCAGCTCAAGAACGCGGTTGGTTACGTCGTGAAGTTCTGCCATGGAGATCGGGTGCTGTATGCGCTGCGGCGTTCCCCGGCGACGTGGAAGACCTCGTATCAGAAGAAGAGCATCATTAACATGTCGTTCCACAATGGAGCGCTCAGCGCGGTGGAGGATGTGGATTTTACGCTGGAGCCAGGCTTTGACCTGTTCGCCTTGGATGGCGCATTGCTCGTGAGCAACAAGCGTGCGTTTGAGTCGATGTTGAAGTATCGGGCTGGCTTCGTGAACGCCTTTGCTCAGCTTCAGGGCGAAGCAGAGTTCGTAGCGCTGTTCACCACGCTGGCTCCCCTGGTAGCACACGTGGGCAGCAATGGCACCCATCTGCGCCGGATGGCGGTCATCCAGGAGCGCAGGCTATATGAAAACCCGAAGTATCTTGCCACTCTCCGCCAAGTGTGTGAAAAACGCCAATGGGGCGTGGCGTTCGACGCCAATGGGCTCATTGTTCCATCCGAAGAGACCGCTGTGGTGATCATGAGGCTGCTTCTAGACCAGCGCCTGATCAGCGAGATCACCGACATCATGTATGACGTGCCAAGCGGTCATCGCGTCGATGCAGTCCAGTAGCCGCCGTTGAGTCGCGGCGGCTGTCCCAGGAACATTTGTGAGGCCTCCAAGGAGAGCGCCGAATCGTTCTCACGGACTTGGGCGGCTGAGCTGAGGTCCTGAGTCGTGGGTGCAGCGTTTCGCGTTGCGAAGCCCGTGCAGCAGTCGCTTGCGCGGAAAATGTCAGGGTCCCCCCCCATTTTCTGCTGCCGTGGGACGCAAGTCGATGCGGCGAAACCGATGATCTAAAATAGAAAAAATGTAACCAGTTGATTTATATCTATTTTCTTGATTTCTTTGGTCCCGGGCCGTGCATGCAATTGCTTCGTAAGTGATTGATCGAAATCCAAAAAATGTGTATTTACAACCCGTTTTGAATCCAATACCATCTCTTCTCCTGCACAAAGGAGGTTGGACATGGATTACCCGCTTAACGAAGGCAGTATCGACGCTCGCAACACCGGCGCCGAGGTGGAGATGAACTTGGCGGCTGTCTCCAGCGTGGCGCTTGCCCGCTTAGCCGAAGAAGTTCGCAACGACGACATGGCCATGGGCGGCTACGATCGCGTGCACAACCGGCATAACAGGTGAGCACGTCGACTGCCCAAGTCGACACAGTTCTGTTGAAAGTAGCCAGTAGGTGCAACATTGATTGCACCTACTGCTATGTCTACAACATGGGGGACGAAGGTTGGCGTGGAATGCCCGCCCTCCTGAGTGACGCGACCGTCGACGCGCTTTGCCGACGGCTTTCAGAACTGGCGCAGACCCAGTCTCGCAAGTTCGCCATGTGCTGCATGGTGGTGAGCCGATGATGCTGGGCCCGCGCCGGCTGAAGAAGCTATTGGCGGCATTAAGGAGCGTGCTCTCCCGAGACTATCCGATCGCCATCCAGTCCAACGGGGTCCTGTTGACCAAGGAGATCCTCGACGTTTGCGATGAATCGGATGTGTCCCTGTCCATCAGCATCGATGGTCCCGAGGACGTCCACGATCGCTTCAGGGTTGGCAAGAAGGGCCAGGGAACGCATGGTCAGACCCGTGCAGGGATTTCGCTTCTCAAGGCTCACCCCTCTTCCGAGCGTCTCTTCTCAGGAGTGCTGGCGGTCATTGATCCCGGCTCCTCGCCTGCTGCGGTCTATGCCCACTTGACGTCGCTCGGTGCGCCCTCAATCGACTTTTTGTATAGGGACGGGAACCACTCGGTTCTTCCGTATGGAAAGGTTGCCGCGCAGTCGATCGAGTATGGGCAGTGGCTAGAGGGCATTCTGGATTGCTACCTAGCAGATCCAGCCCCGCCCAAGATTCGCTTCCTGGACGATCTGATCAAGCTTGTGCTGGGGGGCAGGGGCGTCAAGGAAGGCCTGGGCGAAATGGATTACGGCATCTTGATCGTGGACACCGACGGCAGCATCACGAAGAATGATACGCTCAAGAGCACAGAACCCGGGGCTGATCGTTTTGAGCAAGCGTGGTCTGTTCATACCCATGGTTTTTCCGAGGTGGTCCAGAGCGATGAGTTCGCTCGCTACCACAAGATCCAGCGCCCTACTGCATCAAGGTGCCGTTCGTGCACCGAGTTGTCGGTGTGTGGCGGGGGCATGCCGCTTCATCGCTGGAGCCAGGACGACGGTCTTAACAATCCGTCCGTCTACTGCTCGGATCAGTTGCACATCATCGGATCTATTCGAAACAGGCTAAGGGGTGAGGGGCTCATCGCGTGAAAGGGTTCTTGGAAAGTGCGAGCGCACTTGATCGCCATCCCTTCGATCATTGTTCGGTCCCCTGCGCCCTGGGGAGGGCAGAGAGCGAAGTCGTGCTGTCCTGGCTTGAGACGTCTGCCCCATGGCACCTGAAGGTGGCAAGTTTCTACGAGCAGTATGAGTTCAGCCTGCTCGACTGCGAGCTACCGCCGGCGATCGATGCATTGCTGGGGCGACCCATCATCGAGGCGGTCCGTTCCAAGGTGGAAGCCGTGTTCGGCACTCAACTGGGCGAACAGTGTGACGTGACCGCCCACAAGTTGGTGCGCGGGCAGCGTATCCGCATCCACAACGACTACATTCCCGGTCAGGAGACACATCGGGTCCTGGTTCAGCTCAATCGTGGGTGGGTCGATGAGAACGGGGGCATTTTGATGCTGTTTTCCTCGGGCGACGCTGCGGACTTGGCTAAAGCGTTTCGTCCCCAGCACGACACCAGCTTTGCGTTCGCCATTGGTCCAACCTCGCACCATGCAGTGACGCCCATCGTGTCGGGCGATCGATACACGTTGGTGTTCTCCTTCTATGCCAGAAATGCCTAACGTATTTGTCGCCCAGGTCGCCTCAGCGCTCTCCTTTTCAAAGCCGAGTTGGTTCCCCGGTCTGTCAAAGGTGCTGATCCAAGCGTGGGGCGAGGCATCTCAGGCCGCCTCCTTTGATTACAGGACCTCTCATTACGTCGGCGGGCCGGACTGCAACCCTCGATGGGTCCAGACGCTGGAAGCAGGGGAGGGCAAGTTGACATGCCTTGAGGTGCTGGCTCCTGCCGTAGAGGCGCCCTATCAAGGGCAAGGCTTAAGTTTTCTTTCCGCCCATGAGGTGGCCGAAAGTCCCAAGGCGATCTTTCATGACGCGCTGAGCACGGATGCAATCCCGGCTTCGTTGCTTGCCTCCGTCACCGATTTGGCGAAGGCGACGCACTTGCTTCGTTCTGCGGGGGAGGGGATGGACACCAGTCACAGCGATCCCGCGCTTCCTTTCAGCGTCTTCGTGTCCGTTCCGGCTGTCCACGAACGGTTCGCGGCGCTGCGCTTGGCCGAGGGGTTCATCCACGAAGCCATGCACCTGCAGTTGTCACTGATCGAACGGGTCCTTCCAATGATTCATGACAGTGAACTGACCTTCTTCTCGCCGTGGCGTGGGGGGCACCGCCCCGTAGGTGGTGTCCTGCATGGGTTGTATGTGTTTGCAGTGATCCACGAGTGGCTTTCCCTTCGTGGGCCAGCCTGCGCTTACGCACAGCGCAGGCTGCCAGAGATTGGTGAGGAAGTTTCGCAGTTGGCGGCCTTTGCTGACGCAGACGGATTGACGCCCGTCGGCGCTCAGCTCGCCCGCCGCCTGTTCGATTCGGTCCTGCCCAAGTCCTCTGGGAACGCAGCGCCGCGATAGCCCCGCCACAGGGTAGTCGGCCGCGGGACCTTCATTGCTGCCCGCAAACCGACGTCCCCCCGAGATTGAGTAGCGAGACGGGTTGGAGTCCATTCCTCAATGACAAGGAGATTGGACGTGAAGAATCGTTTTTCCGAAGAACAGATCATTGGCTTTCCGGGGAACATTTCGCGCAGCACAGGGAGGATGCCTGTCATGGCCCTGGGAAACAGTTGGGAAAAGCCATCCTTGGAAAGATCTGTTTTTGCTTGGATTGACTGGCGTGGAACAATAAAAAAGGTTGGACAGCCTCCTGTCCAACCTCTTGATAGATAAAGAAAATTTAATGGTGGAGCCAAGGAGGATCGAACTCCTGACCTCGTCATTGCGAACGACGCGCTCTCCCAGCTGAGCTATGGCCCCACGGCAGGGTTTCAGTGTAGCGCTGCCTGCCGGGCTTGCCAAGCGCCGGGCCGGGCCGGCGACGGCACAAGGCCTGCCACCGTCCCAAACCGGTTCAGTGCAGGGCCCGGCGCAGCAAGGCGCCCGCGCGCTGAACCGCTACGTCAGTGCTGGCACTGACCGTGCGCAGGTGGATGCAGGCGTGGATCATTCCGGACAGGCGCTCCAGCGTGCAATCGACGCCCGCAGCCTGCAGGCGATGGGCGTACTGCTCGGCCTCGTCGCGCAGCGGGTCGTGCTCGCAGCTGAGGATGGTGGCTGGCGCCAGCCCCTGCAGGTTGGTTGTGTGGGCGGGCGAGGCCAGTGACGGCGGCTGATCCCGTCCCCCCAGATAGGCCTGCCAGCAGCGCTGCATCAGTTCGGCGCTGAGATAGTAGCCAGTGGCGTAGTCGCGGTAGGAATCGCTGCCCATGCCGGCATCCAGCGCCGGGTACAGCAGCAGCTGGTGGCGCGGTTGCGGCAGGCCCCGTTCGCGCAGCAGCAGGCAGCAGGCGGCGGCGAGGTTGCCGCCGGCGCTGTCGCCACCGATTGCCAGCCGCCGTGGGTCCAGGCCGAGGCGCTCGGCGTTGTCCTGCAACCACTGCCAGGCGTCGGCGACGTCATGCAGTGGAACCGGGAACGGGTGCTCCGGCGCCAGCCGGTAGCCCACTGCGGCGATCACGCAGCCACTGGCATTGGCCAGCGCACGGCAGGGGCCGTCATAGACCGCCAGCGAGCATTGGAACCAGCCGCCACCGTGGGCGAACAGCAGAGCCGGTACCGGTCCATCGGGCAGCCCTTCCGGCGTGTAGAAACGCAGCTCCAACGCATGCCCGTCGCGCGCGATTACCGTGTGTTCGATCACATGCGCAACCGGCTGTGGTGCTCCCTGCAACTGTGGCAACGCGCTCTCGCTGATCGCCCGCAGTTCGCGCAGGTCTTCCGGCAGCGCATGGGCGGCGACGGCGTCGACGAACTGCTGCAGCGCCGGTTCAAGCAGCATGGCGTGCCTCCCGCAGGAACGGCAGCAGTTGTGCAAGGAATGCCTGTGGCGCTTCTTCCATGATGAAGTGGCCGCAGCCCGGCACGATGCTGCCGCGGACATCGTCGGCATGTGGCTGCAGGGTCAGCATCGGCGCATCGCCGGTGGCGTGCTCGGCGCCGATCGCCAGCACCGGCATCGGCAGGCGGCGCTGCGCGCGCTGCTTGTTCTGGCGGATCGTCTCCGGAATCGCGCGATACCAGGCGAATCCTGCGCGCAATGCGCCCGGACGGCTGTAGGCGGCAATGTAGGTATCGGCGGCCACCGCATCGCGCCGGTACGACCAGCGATCGAACATGAATTCCAGGTAGGCGCGCTCGCGACCGGTGATGAGCGCCTCGGGCAGGTCGGCCACCTGGTTGAACATGAAGTGCCAGAGGAAGATGTTGTCAGCAGGTGCGGCGAAGATGCCCGGTTCCGGCGCCAGGCCGGGAATCACCGCTTCGGTGACCGCCAGCTGGCGCACGGCCTGCGGCTGATCGCTGGCCAGCGCATAGGCGATCCACATGCCGATGTCATGCCCGACCACCTGGTAACGATCGTGGCCCAGTGCCTGCATGGTCTGGTGCAGGACGGCGGCGGCACTGCCGGTGTCGTAGCCGTGGGCGGGGCGGTCGGATTCGCCGATGCCCGGCGGATCCACGGCAATCGCTTCGAAACCGGCTTCGGCCAGCGCATGCAGCACGTGGCGCCAGGCATACCAGGTCTGCGGCCAACCGGGAATCAGCAGCACCGGCTCGCCATGGCCGGCGGAAACACAATGCACGCGCTGGCCGTCGATACGCAGGTAGTGATGGCGCAGGGCATCGTCGCCGGCAGTGCCAGCGGAAGAAAGGGTGTTCATGGGGGTTGCTCCGTTGGGGCTCAGGCGATGCCGAGCATCTGCTGCATCTGTGTGGTGCTGATCGGTGCACCGGCGAAGTCGTCGAAGATCTTGTCGGTGACCGGAATGATGTGGTCGCGGATGAACGCGGCACCTTCGCGCGCGCCGGCTTCCTGGTCCTTCAGGCAGCACTCCCATTCCAGCGTTGCCCAGCCCTGGTAGTCGTACTGGGCCAGCTTGGAGAAGATCGACTTGAAGTCGACCTGGCCGTCGCCCAGCGAGCGGAAGCGGCCGGCGCGCTCGGTCCAGTCGGCATACCCGCCATAGATGCCCTGGCGGCCGCTCGGGCGGAACTCCGCATCCTTGACGTGGAACATGCGGATCAGCGGGTGGTAGATGTCCAGGTACTCCAGGTAGTCCAGCTGCTGCAGCACGAAGTGGCTGGGATCGAACAGGATGCGGCAGCGCGGGTGCTGGTCGACGCGTTCGAAGAAGCGCTCGAAGCTGGTGCCGTCATGCAGGTCTTCGCTGGGATGGATCTCGTAGCAGAGGTTGACGCCGTTGTCCTCGCAGGCATCGAGGATCGGCCGCCAGCGTCGTGCCAGTTCGTCGAACGCCGCGTCGATCAGGCCCGGCGGGCGCTGCGGGAACGGGAACAGATACGGCCAGGCGAACGAGCCGGAGAAGGTGCCCATGTCCTGCAGGCCCAGCCGTCGCGAGGCACGGGCGGCCAGGCGCAGCTGCTGCTGCGCCCATTCGCTGCGGGCCTTCGGGTTGCCGCGCAGTGCTTCGGGGGCGAAGCCATCGCAGAGCTCGTCGTAGGCCGGATGCACGGCCACCAGCTGGCCGAGGATGTGGGTGGTCAGTTCGCTGACCTGCAGGCCGTGCTCGGCCAGGGTGCCGCGGAGGTCGTCGCAGTAGTCCTGGCTGTCGGCAGCCGTGGCGAGGTCGAACAGGCGTGCATCCCACGCGGGAATCTGCAGGGCCTTGAAGCCGTGGCCGGCGGCCCACGCGGCAATGCTGGCGAGGCTGTTGAACGGGGCCTGGTCGCCGGCGAACTGCGCCAGGTGCAGGCTGGGGCCCTTGAGGGTCTGCATGTGTTGCTCCAATTGTTTGTCGATCAACAAAGAATAGGCGCGACCCTCGCGGTGGTCAACACCCGCGTTACACTGCGCGCCTCACTGGAGCAGGCAGGCAGATGGCAGGGCGACCGCGCGAATTCGACAGGGACCAGGCGTTGCGCAAGGCGATGCTGCTGTTCTGGCAGCACGGCTATGAAGGCACGTCGATGTCGGCACTGGTGGAAGCACTGGGCATCGCCTCTGCACGCATCTATGCCGCGTTCGGCAGCAAGGAGCAGTTGTTCCGCGAAGCCGTTGCGCTGTATGAGGAAGACGAGGGCGGCTTCGCGCCGCGCGCGCTGGAGCAGGCCACGCTGCGCGAGGCGATCGGGTCCATGCTGCGTGACGCCGTGTTGACCTACACCCGGCGCGGGCGGCCACACGGTTGCCTGGTGGTGTCCTCGGCCAGCAGCGTGTCGCCCGATGGCGAGGGCGTACGGGACTGGCTGGCCAGCCATCGTCGCCAGCGTACGGCGGCGATCATTGCGCGGCTGCAGCAGGCGCAGGCCGAAGGGCAGCTGGCCGGCGATGTGGCGGTGCAGGCACTGGGCGATCACTTCGCCACGGTGCTGCACGGCATTTCGGTGCAGGCCCGTGACGGCATCAGCCGCGAGCGGCTGCTGGCGATGGTCGATGTGGCGTTGACCCCGCTGCCCTGAGTCAAGCCTTCAGGGCGTGCGGAATGCCCGGTGACTGTGCCGAAACCGCTTGTTTCTCCGGGTTTGGGCGCTGCGCAACGAAATCGTAACAATTTGGGGGATAATGGCGGCTTGCGCAGTTATCCTCCTTTTTGCCGCCCGGCTCGCGCAGGCCGCACGGACGCCTCCTCAGAGCATTTCATGCCCTCCCATTCCGATTCCCGCCGCCTGTCGGGTATGTCGTCTTCCTTCGTTTCCTTCCGCCGCCATCCGCTGGCCCTGGCCTGTGCCGGCCTGGCCCTGGTCGGCAGCTTCGGCGCCGCCGCACAGGACAGCGCGCCGACCCCGACCGGCCTGGACACGATCACCGTGACCGCCGAACACCGTGAGCAGAACCTGCAGGAAGTGCCGGTCTCGGTGGGCGTGGTGCAGGGCGAGCGCATGCGCGACTTCACCGCCGGCGGCGACGACACCCTGCTGGCGCTGTCCGGCCGCGTGCCGAGCCTGTATGCGGAAACCACCACTGGCCGCATCTTCCCGCGCTTCTACATCCGTGGCCTGGGCAACATCGACTTCTACCTCGGTGCCTCGCAGCCGGTGTCGATCATCCAGGACGACGTGGTGCTGGAACACGTGGTGCTGAAGTCCAACCCGGTCTATGACGTGGACCAGGTGGAAGTGCTGCGCGGCCCGCAGGGCTCGCTGTTCGGCCGCAACACCACCGCCGGCATCATCAAGTTCGACACGCTGAAGCCGACCCAGGACTACACCGGCCGCGTCAGCGCCAGCTACGCGTCCTACAACAGCGTGTCGATCGACGGCGGCTTCGGCGGCCCGATCAACGACATCGCCTCGTTCCGCGTGTCGGCCCTGTACCAGCACCGCGATGACTACGTCGACAACACCTACAAGGGCCCGAGCGCCGACGGCACGGTCAGCCCGAAGAAGAACGCCATGGGCGGCTTCGATGACCGCAACGTGCGTGCGCAGCTGCTGCTGACCCCGAGCGACCAGTTCTCGATCCTGGCCTCGGCCCACGCCCGTGATTACGAGGGCACCTCGACCCTGTTCCTGCGCGGTGCGCTGACCAAGGGCTCGAACAAGACCGATGTGCCGCGCGACAAGGTCGCCTACGACGAAGCCGGCAACAACCCGCAGGCGTACAAGACCTATGGCGGTTCGGTGAAGGCGCGTTATGACTTCGGCGCGATCGACTTCACTTCGATCACCGCCTACGAAACCACCTCCGGTTACAGCCGTGGCGACACCGACGGCGGTGCCGCGGTGAACTTCCCGGTCAACGGCGTGCCGAACGGCTACGGCCAGTCGATGGGCCGCATCCGTGACCTGGACCAGTGGACCCAGGAATTCCGCCTGGCCAGCCATGACGACAGCGCCCTGCAGTGGCAGGCCGGTGCGTTCTACTTCAACGGCAGCGACACCACCGACTTCTACCAGCGTGCATGGTTCCTGCAGGGCGCGGCCCGCAACCCGAACAACTGGGTGCGCCTGCGCAACAAGAACACCTCGTGGGCCGGTTTCGGCCAGATCAGCTACGCCTTCACCGACAAGTTCACCGTCACTGCCGGCCTGCGCCAGACCAAGGACGAGAAGCACACCCGCCTGCTGAAGACGGCTGACACTGCCGCTGGCGTGGTCACCTACAAGGGCCGCACCGACGTCAAGATGTCCGACACCACCCCGAGCTGGGATCTGAGCGCGATGTATCAGATCACGCCGGACGTGAGCGTCTACGCCAAGGTCGCACGCGGCTTCCGCGGCCCGACCATCCAGGGCCGTTCGGCGGTGTTCAATGCCGACTTCACCACCGCTGATTCCGAGACCATCCTGTCCTGGGAAGCGGGCGTGAAGAGCAGCCTGTGGGACAACCGCCTGCGCCTGAACGCCACCGCGTTCACCTACACCGTCAACGACATCCAGCTCAACGGCAACGATTCGGACGGCAACGGCGTGCTGTTCAACGCCGACAAGGCCAAGGCCTACGGTTTCGAAGCGGACATGGAGCTGCGTCCGATCCCGAACCTGACCCTGAGCGCCGGCCTGAGCCTGCTGCACAGCGAGATCAAGGACAAGCGCGTCTACGCGCAGGTCTGCGGCCTCAACGGCCAGGTGGTGTGCACCGTCGGCGACCCGACCATCAAGGTCGGTGCCAACACCTTCGCGCAGATCGACGGCAACCCGCTGCCGAACGCGCCGAAGTACAACGTCAACCTGGCGGCCCGCTACGACTTCCCGGTGAGCGACGCCGGCACCATGTTCGTCTCCACCGACTGGAACAAGCAGGGTTACACCAGCTTCGTGCTGTACGACAGCAAGGAGTTCAACTCCAAGGGTGACTTCGAGGGTGGCCTGAAGATCGGCTACTCGGGCAACTACGGTGCCTACGAAGTGGCGCTGTTCGCGCGCAACATCACCAACGAGAAGAACCTCAAGGGTGTGATCGAAAACTACATGGCCGCGGTCTACAACGAGCCGCGCACGGTGGGTGTCTCGCTGAACATGAACTGGTAAGCCCACCCCGTCGTGTAACGGAAACGGCGCTCATCGAGCGCCGTTTTTCGTTGCTGGCCAGGCATCATCCGTGCTCAAGGCGTGGCGCTGACGCCCTTGCCCAGCGCTGCATCGGACGGCGCACTGGGGCCCAGCACCTGCAGCTGCATCGCCTCCATCCGCTCCAGTACCTTGCGCTGCTTGCCGTTGAGGCCGCGCGAGGTGATTGCGATGTGCTTGCGTGCAGCGTCCAACGGCGCGGGTTGGTAGTGCACCCTGAAGCGGCGCAGGGCGCAGCCCGTCAGCTTGTCGACCGGTGCGCAGTCGTTCGCGTTGAAATCGATATCGCCGTCGGCGGCAACAATGAAGGGGCTGAGCAGGATCTGCCCTTCGTGGGCAGTGAAGGCCAGTGGCGCGTGGGCCTTGGCGATGACCGCCTGGATGCGTACGGCAGGGATGTCTTCAGGGACGATCCTGTCATCCCAGTAGCCTTCGGTGGGGCGCGAGGTTTCATAGTTCTGGGTGCCCCATGCCACGCAGTTGCCGGAAGCCACGTGCACCGAGATGCAGACCTGCTGGGAGTGCTGATCGGTCAGGACGCCCGGTGGTACCCAGACCTTCTTCCAGGAATAGAAACGGTAGTCGACGTCGGCAAGGCGGGTGGCGCCGATGTCCTTCGATACTTCGTCCATGGTCCCCAGCGGCTTCAGCTTGGCCACGCGGGTGTTCAGGCGGTAGTTCTCCGCACCGTTCAGCAGATAGGTGCCCGGCGGAATCAGATGCACCTCGAACACGTCCATCAACACCGTCCGCTGCGGGCCGGTTTCCAGTTCGTTGGTGTTGAACAGCTGCACATAGCCCTGGGAGGGAATGTCCTTGTGCTGGAAGGACACCCGCGTCGAGAACCCGGGCAGGTCGGTCGAGCGGTTGCCCAGATGAAAGCCGGGGACCGGAGAGCCGACGCCTGGCCCGCCGTTGTGCACGACATACGGGGCCGGCACCAGCACGGCAACCAGACCATCGCGGGTGGCACCGTCAATGATGTCCACCAGCTTGGCTGTGTTCTCCTTTTCCTGTGCATAGGAAAGCGGTGCGGCCTGCCCAGCGCATGCCAGGACCAACGGGGTTAGCAGCAGTGCGCAGGCGGTCGCGATCTTGAGGGTCTGCATCGACGTCTCCTTGTCAGTACCGGCAAACCCTAGCACGGCCCCAGCAGGCCTGAGGTGCACGGCGCCGGCGTGGTCCGGCGCCTTGTGCCATCAACGTGCCGGCAGCAGCGCCTGCAACCGCGATTCCAGTTCCTGCTGGCGCCAGCCGGCCAGTGCTGCCGGCCATTGGTGGCGTTCCAGATAGCTTTCCAGATGCTTGCGGGAGGCCAGCACGCCATCCGGCAGGCCCAGCTCGCGGCTGCGCTCGGCCACCGCGTCTTGAAGCTTCTTCACCGCCTGCTTGTTGCTGTCGTTGGCGGGTAGCGCCAGCGGTGCCCCGGCCTCATCGGCCAGCGGTGTGGACAGCGCCTGCCAGACCGCGCCGGCCAGCTTGCGCGGTGCCTTCGGGAACTGCTCGAACAGCTTGCCCAGCGCAGCCTCGTCGGCCGGTGGCGTGCGCGCCAGGGTGGCGGCCAGTTCGTTGTCCAGGATCCAGCTTCGCGGGCGGTCGCTGTTGCGTGCCTGCACATCACGCCAGCGCAGCAGGCGCAGCAGGCGGTGCTGTGCGGCCGCGTCGAGGAACTGCGCCGAGCGCATCGCCAGATGCGGCCAGCGGTCTTCGTCATTGGCGACGCTGGCCAGCAGGCGCTCGCCATCGTCGTGCAGCCACTGCTGGCGGCCGAGTGCCTGCAGCTTGGCATCAATGGCGTCATGCAGCGCGAACAGGTGCTCGACGTCGTCGGCGGCATACTGCAGCTGCGACTCCGAAAGCGGGCGGCGCATCCAGTCCGAACGGGTTTCGCCCTTGGCCAGCGCGACGCCGGTGATTTCCGCCACCAGCTTCTGGTAGCCCATGCCGCCGCCGATGCCGGCCAGCGCAGCACCGATCTGGGTGTCGAACAGCGGCCGTGGCAGCACGCCGCACGCCCACTTGAAGGCGACCAGGTCTTCGCTGGCGCTGTGCATCACCTTGGTGATGGATTCATCGGCCAGCCACGGCGCCAGCGCCTCGGTCATGCCGGGAATCAGCGGGTCGATCAGCAGGATGTCCTGCCCGATCGCCATCTGCACCAGGGCCAGCTGCGGCCAGAAGGTGCGCTCACGGATGAATTCGGTATCCAGGCCGATGCGGGTCGGGCGCTGCAGGAAGTACGCATCCAGCTCGGCGGGGGTGGTGATCCAGGTTGCCACGGGTCAGGGCCTACTACTCGGGTTTGCTCAGGCAGGGGAGAATAGCCTAACGTCGGTGCGCGTCCGTGCCGAAGGAGGCTCTGCTTGCGTTTTTCGTTGTCGCCCGTGCTGTGCACCGTCCTGGCCTTGGCCCTGGCCGGCTGCACGCCGTCGCCCCCCACGGCAACGGACCGGAGTGCCGGGGAACAGGCGCGCCCGTCCGCGGACGCAGACAGCGACGAGCGCCCGCAGGCCGGGCAGGGCAGCGTGACCATCGCCGGTGAGGATGCCGCCGAGGATGTACAGCAGTGGACGCCGCCGCGGGTGGACCGCCAGGGCCGCAGCCTGGCCCAGTTGCGCCGCGCCGCCGAGCAGGCGTTCGCCGAAGGACGGCTCTATGAGGATGCCGATGCCGCCATCCCGCTGTGGCTGGCGGTACAGGAAGAGGATCCGGATGACCGCCAGGCCCGCCAAGGCCTGCAGCGCGCCCGCCAGCGCCTGCAGCAGCAGGCGGATGCGTTGCTGGTGCGGCCGCTGAAGCAGCGCGAGGCGCTGGCCGAGGCCAGCCGCCAGGCGCTGGTGTTGCTGACGCTGGCGCCAAAGGACGAAAAGGTGCGTGCGCTGCAGGGACGGGTGGAGCTTGCCCAGCGTGTGGTGGCCTATAACCGCGCCGGCGAAGAGGACCTGCGCTCGGACCGGATCGGCGAGGACGGGGACGGGGCCATCGGCAACTTCCGTGAGGCACTGGCACTGGATGAGGACAACAGCCGCGCACGGCAGGGACTGGCCGCGGCCGAAAGTGGACTGATCCGCCGCGCCGAAGACGCGGCACGCACGCGTGATTTCGCCAGCGCCGGCACCTGGCTGGCCGAAGCGAGCAAGGTGCGCGACTCGTCGCCCACCATCGCCGACGCGTTCGAGCGCATCGAGCAGATCCGTGCGGCGGCATTGCTGCAGCTGCGCGATGACGGCCTGCGCGACCTGTCCACGCCGCAGGGCCTGAAGCCGGCGCGCGAGAAACTGGCCGAGGCCCTGCGCATCGCCCTGCCGGGAGACGCGGTGGTGGCCCAGCTGCGTGAGCGTATCGACCTGGCCACCCACTACGGCAGCTTCCGCCCTGGACAGGTGTTCAGCGACGCCATGCGCGATGGCGGACGCGGGCCGCAGATGGTGGTGGTGCCGCATGGCGGTTTCCAGATGGGCGCCGGCGATGCCGAGCCGGGCTCGAGCGATGCCGAGCGACCATCGCACTATGTGCGCTTTGATCGAGGCTTTGCGATGGCGATCACCGAGGTCACGGTCAGCGATTTCCAGCGCTACGTGAAGGCGACCAATGCGCGCCCACGGGCGACGCGGCGCGGCCATTCGGTGGTCTATGACGAACGCAGCGGCAACTTCATCCGCCGCAGCGGCGTGGACTGGCGCTCGGATTACGACGGTGGCCGCGCGATGGCCAATTCGCCGGTGATGCACGTCAGCATCCGCGATGCCGAAAACTATGCGGCGTGGTTGTCCGAGCAGACCGGGCGCAGCTACCGGTTGCCCAGTGAAGCAGAGTTCGAGTACGCGCTGCGCGGTGGCAGCAGTGGTCGCTACCCCTGGGGGGATGCCGGCACGCCGCCGCCGGGCAGCGGCAATTTCACCGGCAGCAAGGACGTGTCGCCGTCCGGGCGGCATTGGCACAACGCCTTCATCGGCTATGGCGATGGCTGGTGGGGGCCGGCACCGGTAGGGAGTTTCCAGGCCAATGCCTTCGGCCTGCACGACATGGGCGGCAATCTCAGCGAATGGGTGGCCGATTGCTGGCATGCCAGCTACCGGCGCGCGCCCTCCGATGGCGCCGCCTGGTTCAACCCGGGCTGCCGCGCACGGGTGATCCGGGGCGGCAACTGGGCCAATGCGCCGGAGCAGACCCGTGCCGCCTGGCGGCAATCCCAGGACTCGGATACCACCAACGCGCGCATCGGCTTCCGCCTGGTACGCGGCATCTGATCGGCGGCCGGCTTCACCCGTTGCTGGCATCGGCGCACTAAGATTGCGCCGTGCCCGCCGGCCGGCGGGGCCCGCTGGAAGCCGACCCGATGCGCAATGATCCCTTCTCCCGCTCGCCGCAAGGCCCACAACGGCGCGGCCTGTTCGGCAACATCCGCTGGTGGGTGCTGTTGCTGGCCGCTGGCTATGCGGCCTTCTACTGGTTTTCCAACCGTACGGTGGATCCGTATACCGGCGAGAAGGTGATGATTGACAGCAGCCTGGATGCGCGGCAGGAGACCGCTTTGGGGCTGCAGGCCTACCAGCAGATCCTGTCGCAGGAACGGCCGATGGATCCCAATGCGCCGATCGCGCGCGATGTGCGTGACATCGCCCAGCGGCTGATTGCCAAGGTCGATGTGGTGGAGACCGCGCTGGCCCAGGAGCACGGCGTGCAGCCGGCGCATTTCGCGCGTGATTTCCAGTGGGAAGTGAACGTGATCCCGTCCGAGCAGGCCAATGCGTTCTGCCTGCCTGGCGGCAAGATGGCGGTCTACACCGGCCTGGTGCCGGTGGCACGAACCCGCGATGCGATGGCAGTGGTGATGGGCCATGAAATCGCCCATGCGCTGCTGCGCCACGGTGCACAGCGGATGGCCCAGCAGAAGCTGACCCAGATCGGGCAGGTGGCCGGCGCCGCCAGCGGCATGGATGCGCAGCAGCAACAGATGATGATGTCGGCGATGGGCTACGGTTACCTGCTGCCCTACGCGCGCAGCCACGAGACCCAGGCGGACGAGGTGGGGCTGATGCTGGCGGCGGCGGCCTGCTTCGATCCACGCGAGGCGGTGCCGCTGTGGCAGCGCATGGGCCAGGCCAGCGGTGGCCAGGCACCACCGGAGTTCTCCTCGACCCATCCCAACCCGGGTACCCGCATCCAGAACCTGCAGGCGCTGATGCCGAAGGCACTCGAGTACCGGCAGAAGTTCTGCGAGCAGGCAAAGTAAGGGGATGTTCGGCAGGGCTGCGCCCTGCACCTGCTACAAGCCAGAGCAACAGCAACAGCAACAGCGTGCATTCCGTGGGATGGCGGGGTGGGTCCGGTTGCGGGGGCCGCTGCAAGTCCCCCTCCGGGGCCCGGCCCAGCCGCTGGCGGCTGGGCGTTCGGGCGCTTGCGAAGCAGTGCTTCGCAAGCAGAGCGCCCTCACCCATGTAAGCTCGGTCGCCGCTTGCTCGTGTGCGCAGTCCTGCGCACACGGCAAGACCGGGGTTGGGCGTTGTGCCCAACCCGCCCGAGGCATGCCTCGGGCCCATGCGGCTCACGCCCCCGCAACCGGACCCACCCCGCCTTCGACAGATTCTCGCAATCTGTTCGCTCTTCTGTAGAGCCGAGCCATGCTCGGCTCAAATCGTTCCGATATCGAAATATTCGATTCCGATGGAGATTCATCCACGCATGCGTGGATCTACCGTGTCGACCAAGGTCGACAACTACCAACAGCCTCCGGAATCTGTCAGAGGCGGGGCGGTGTGGTTGTGCAGGACCGTTGGCGCCATGGATGGCGCCATCGAGCCCCCATGGGTGAGGGCGCTTCGTTTGCGAAGCACTGCTTCGCAAGCGCCCGAACGCACAGCCGCCAGCGGCTGGGCCGGACCGCGGAGCGGGGTTTACGGCGTGTCCTGCACAGCCACACCGCCCCGCCATCCCACGGAATACCAGCTTTGGCTGTTGCTTCGGCTGTTGCTGTTGCTTGAACGCTTCTGCAGGTGCAGGGCGCAGCCCTGCCGAACACCCCTTTACTTGACCTGCACCTCGATCACGCCGTCGCCAACACGGGCCTGCAGGGCGTCACCAGGCTGCACCTGGTCGACGTGCCGCACCAGGGCACCATCATCGCTGCGGGTCAGGATGCTGTAGCCACGCGCCACGGTTGCCAGCGGGCTGACCGCTTCCAGCGAACGCGCCAGCCCGCGCAGGCGCAGTGCATCGCGTTCCAGCAGGCGCTGCATCGCAATCTGCGGGCGCCCGCGCAGGGCTGCCAGGCGGCGCTGCATCGCGTCGAGCTGGCGTTGCGGATGGTGCCCGCGCAGCACCGCCGCCGCATGGCGCAGGCGTGTGGCACGGCGTTCCTGCTGCTGGTTGAACGCGGTATGCAGGCGCCGACCCAGATCGAGCTGGCGACGGCGCAGCAGGTCCAGCCGCGCCTGCGGGCTCTGTGCGTTCAGGCGCAGCAGGGCGCGGTCGGCGCGCTGCATCGCCTGCTGCATCGCATGCCGTTGCAGCTGCACCATGCGCGCCGCCGTGCGGCGCAGGCGCAGGGCCAGTTCGCGCTGGTCGGGTACCAGCAGTTCGGCCGCCACCGACGGCGTCGGTGCGCGCAGGTCGGCGGCAAAATCGCTGAGGCTGAAGTCGGTTTCGTGTCCCACCGCCGACACCACCGGGGTGCGGCTGGCGGCGATCGCTCGGGCCAGGGCTTCATCGTTGAAGGCCCACAGGTCTTCCAGCGAGCCGCCGCCGCGGGTCAGCAGGATCACGTCGTAGCGGCCACTGGCGTCGGCGGCCTGCAGCAGGCGGGTGATCTGCGCGGCGGCACTGCTGCCCTGGACCAGGGTCGGCAGCAGGTCCACTTCCAGCAGCGGGAAGCGGCGGCCGAGCACGCTCAGCACGTCGCGTACGGCGGCACCGGTGGGCGAGGTGATCACTGCCAGGCGCTGCACGTGCGCCGGCAGCGGCCGCTTGCGTGCGGGGTCGAACAGGCCCTCGGCCTCCAGGCGTGCCTTCAGCTCCTCGAAGGCGCGGCGCAGCGCGCCTTCGCCGGCTTCTTCCATGTGGTCCAGCACCATCTGGTACTCGCCACGAGCGTCGTACAGGGTCACCTTGCCGCGCACCAGCACGCGCATGCCTTCGCGCGGCACGAACTTCAGGTACTGCGCCTTCATCCGGAACATCGCTGCGCGCAGCTGCGCACGTGCGTCCTTCAGGGTGAAATACAGGTGCCCGGAGGCAGGGCGCGCCACGCTGCCCAGTTCGGCCTCGACCCAGATCGCCGGGAAGCTGCCTTCCAGCAGGTCGCGGGCCAGGGTATTGAGCTGGCTGGGGGTGAGGATGTCGTTGTTGCGTGGCTGCATGGGAACGGCGTGCTGCGGGCGGAACGGGGGCTCAGGATCGCACGTCAGCGCACCGTGTGCTGGCCCAGCGCCCACTGCACGTGTTCACGCACCAGCGGCGAGGGATCATCGATGCGGGTATGCAATGCGGCGAGCGCTTCGGCAGAGGACGGTGCGTTGCCCAGTGCCACGGCGATGTTGCGCAGCCAGCGTTCATGGCCACTGCGCCGGATCGGGCTGCCTTCGGTACGGCGCAGGAACTCGGCTTCATCCCAGGCGAACAGCTGGTCCAGCCGCGCGGTATCGAGGTTGTTGCGCGCGCGGAAATCGGCTTCGTCGGTACGCTTGGCGAACTTGTTCCAGGGGCAGACCAGCTGGCAGTCATCACAGCCGTAGATGCGGTTGCCGATCAACGGCCGCATCTCTTCGGGAATGGCGCCGTCGTGCTCGATGGTCAGGTAGGAGATACAGCGCCGCGCGTCCAGCCGCTGCGGGCCGGTGATGGCCTGGGTCGGGCAGACATCGATGCAGCGCGTGCAGGTACCGCAGTGTGCTGTGGCCGCTGCATCGATCGGCAGCGGGATATCGATGTAGATCTCGCCGATGAAGAACCAGGAGCCGCCATGGCGGTCGATCAGGCAGGTGTGCTTGCCGATCCAGCCCAGGCCGGCATTGCGCGCCAGTGCGCGTTCCAGCACGGGGGCGGAATCGACGAATACGCGGTAGCCCAGCGGTGCCACTTCATCGTTGATCTGCGTGGCCAGCTTCTGCAGGCGGTTACGCATCAGCTTGTGGTAGTCGCGACCCAAAGCGTAACGGGCCACGTAGGCGCGGCCCGGGTCGGCCAGGGTTGCCCAGGCTTCGGTGTCGTCCTTGTGGCTGTAGTCCATGCCCACCGAGATCACCCGCACGGTGCCGGGCAGCAGTTCGGCCGGGCGCGCGCGCAGGGTGCCGTGGCGTGCCATCCAGTCCATCGTGCCGTACAGGCCCTGGCCCAGCCAGTCGGCCAGGTGCGCTTCATCCTCGCCCAGCTCGATGCCGGCGATGCCACAGCGCTGGAAGCCATGCGCACGGGCGAGTTCGCGGATGCGCTGCACGGCCTGGGCCGGATCGACAGGGGCGGGGACGGGGGACATGTGCACCAGTATAAAATCCCCGCATGGCCAACCTTGCCGATCTGTTCGATTCCGCTGCCGCGCGTGCGCTTGATGCGCAGGCCTCGGCGCTGGCCGCCGAGGGCGGTTGGGGCCTGATGGCACAGGCCGGCCAGGCCGCCTGGCAGTGCCTGCTGCAGCATTGGCCGCAGGCGCAGCGGATCGGCGTGGTGGTTGGTGCGGGCAACAACGGCGGCGACGGCCATGTGCTGGCCCGCCATGCGCTGCAGGCCGGACGTGAGGTGAAGGTGATCGCCTTGCCGGGGAAGCCACCGTCAACCGCGCTGGCACAGCGTGCAGCATCGGAATTCACATCCGACGGCGGCACCCTCACCGATTTCGACGGCGCGCTTCCCGAGGCCGATATCTGGGTCGATGCACTGTTCGGGCTGGGCTTCGATCGCGTGCCGGAGGGCGTGGCGCGGGCGCTGATTGCCGCGCTCAACGCGCAGGCGGCACCGGTTCTGGCGCTGGACGTCCCCAGTGGCGTGGATGCCGACCGCGGCGCCGTACCGGGCGAGGCGGTGAGGGCGGCGCTGACCCTGCAGTTCATCGTGCCGCATCGCGGGCTGTACACCGGCGATGCGCTGGACCATTGCGGGCGGAAGGCGCTGGCGCCGCTGCAGCTACCCACGGCCGCATGGCAGGGCGTGTCACCCGCTGCGCAGCTCTGGACGCAGGTGCGCCTGCCAGCCCTGCTGCCGCCGCGCCGCACCAATACCCACAAGGGCGAATCCGGGCACGTGCTGTGCGTCGGCGGCAACCATGGCAGCGGCGGCGCCATCGCCATGGCGGCTGAAGCGGCGTTGCGCGCGGGTGCTGGATTGCTAAGCCTGGGCACCCGCCGCGACCACGTTGGCCCGTTGCTGGCTCGGCTGCCCGAGGCCATGACCCATGCACTGGAAGATGGTGACGCGCTGCCGGCACTGCTGGACAAGGCCAGGGTGGTGGCGATCGGCCCCGGTCTGGGCCAGGACGAATGGGCGCGTGCACTGTTTGCGCGGGTGCTGGCCAGCGCCAGGCCGCTGGTGGTCGATGCCGATGCACTGAACCTGCTGGCGCAGGATCCGCGCGCGCTGCCCGACGCCATCCTTACGCCACACCCGGGCGAGGCCGCGCGCCTGCTGGGTTGCAGCACGTCTGACATCCAGGCCGATCGCTTCACCTGCGCACAGGCACTGGCCGAGCGCTTCCACGCCGTGGTGGTGCTGAAGGGCGCCGGCAGCATCGTCGCAGCGCCGGGGCAACGGCCACGACTGATCGCGGCTGGCAATCCCGGCATGGCCGTGGGTGGCATGGGAGACCTGCTGACAGGCATCATCGCCAGCCTGCGTGGGCAAGGCCTGGCCGCCTTCGATGCCGCCGCCGCTGGTTCGCTGTTGCATGCGCTTGCCGGCGACGTTGCTGCCGCCGACGGCGCGCGCGGCCTGCTTCCAACTGATCTGCTGTCGCCGCTGCGGCGACTGGCCAACCCGGAACTCTCCCGATGATCGATTTCTTCCTTGCCGACAGCGATGCCACTGAACTGCTCGGGCAGTGGCTGGCCGCCACCCGACCGCCGCAGGCGCTGGTCGAACTGCGCGGCGACCTGGGCGCCGGCAAATCCACCACCGCCCGCGCACTGCTGCGCGCACTGGGCGTGCGGGGGGCGATCCGCAGCCCGACCTACACCCTGGTCGAGCGCTATCCGCTGGCCAGCGGTGGCGAGGCCTGGCATCTGGATCTGTACCGGATCGGCCAGGCCGGCGAGCTCGATTTTCTCGGACTGGACGAGGGCAGCGCGGTGTTGTGGCTGGTGGAATGGCCGGAACGCGGCGCTGGCGCGTTGCCGCCGACCGACCTGGTGGTGGCGCTGGAGATCGAGGGGCAGGGGCGTCGCGTCCGTCTCACTGGAGCCAGCGACGTCGGACATGAATGGCTGGAACGGCTCCCCCAAGGGGGCGACTTGCAGGCCATTTCTGTCGGCTGACGAGAACAAACACCGGCAGGTTACGGATTATTAAGGAAAAAGGTGTTGCATTCCGTTCAGCGCGGTGATTGAATCCTGAGCCATGCGCCCGGGGAACCGTCTCATTGCCATCTGTGCCGCCGTCGGACTGAGTCTGGCGAGCGTCAGTGCGTGGGCCGGTGAAGTCCGTCAGGTCCTGCTGAATACCGGCGCCACCGGCACCCGTGCCGAGATCTCGCTGGTCGGCAGTGGCGGTTACAAGACCTTGTCGCTGGCCGGACCGAACCGCCTGGTGGTCGATTTCCCGGACTCCAGCGCCATACGCAACCTGAAAATGCCGGCCGCGCAGGGCGTGGTCACGGCGGTGCGTACCGGACAGCCGGTGCCGGGGACCTTCCGTGTCGTTTTCGACCTTGCTGAATCGGTGGCGCCGTTCCGCCCACAGATGCAGCGCGAAGGCAATGAATCCAAGCTGGTGATCGAATGGCCGGGCGATGGCCCGGCCGTGGCCGCCAGCCGCCCGCCAGCGACGCCGGCGGTGCAGCCGCAGGCACCGGTCAACACGCCCGCACCGACGCCGGCCGAGAGCGCGCAGTCGCGCAACGACGCCGCGCGCGCCACCGCGCTGTTGACCGCGCAGGTACAGCAGCAGGCCAGCGCCGCCGCTGCCACACCGGCTACTCCGACCCCGGCCCCGTCCACTGCACCGGCCCAGGTCGCGGCAGCGGGCACGGCTGCCAGCAGCACGCCGTCCGCATCGCCGGCTGCCATCCTTGCCGGCCAGCGTACCGCTGCCGTGGTAACCACGCCGCCGGCCACAGCGCCTGCACCGGTTCCAACCACGGTGGTGCCACCGCGTCCGGCAATGCCCAGCGATGCCTCGCGCATCCGCATGCAGGCTGGCATGCGCCACCTGGTGGTGGCCATCGATCCAGGCCACGGCGGCCAGGACCCCGGTGCGATCGGCCCGACCGGCAAGCGCGAGAAGGATGTGACCCTGGCCGTAGCGCGTGAGCTGGCCCGTCAGGTCAACGCGACGCCGGGCCTGAAGGCCTACCTGACCCGCGACAGCGACGTGTTCATTCCGCTGCCGATGCGCGCGCAGAAGGCGCGTGCGAACAAGGCCGACATCTTCATTTCGATCCATGCCGATGCGGCGGAAAACCGTTCGGCCACGGGCTCATCGGTGTACGTGCTGTCGACCAAGGGCGCTTCTTCGCAGCGCGCCCGCTGGCTGGCGGACAAGGAAAACGCGGCCGACCTGGTCGGTGGCGTGCGCCTGCAGCAGACCGAAGGCACGCTCGCCAACGTGCTGCTGGATCTGGCCCAGAGCGGCTACATGAAGGCGTCCGAGGACGCGGCCGGCCATGTGCTGGGCGGCCTGAAGCGGATCGGCAACAACCACAAGCCGAACATCGAGCGCGCCAACTTCGCGGTGCTGCGTACTTCGGACATGCCGGCGATGCTGGTGGAAACCGCGTTCATTTCCAATCCGGATGAAGAGCGCCGCCTGATCGACCCGGCCTACCAGCGCAAGATCGCCGGTGCGGTGCTGGACGGCGTGCACACGTTCTTCAGCCGTCAGCCGCCGCCGGGCACGTTGTATGCCGCCCGGGCCCAGGCCGAGATCGACGCCGCCGGCACCATGGCCGGCGGCAGCAAGTAACCCGCCGAAGGCGGGTTACTGCTTTCTGTAGAGTCGAGCGGCGCTCGACCGGGCCTTCCCGGTAGCCCGTCAGTCGAGCATGGCTCGACTCTACCCTCGGCCGCTCCGTTATCATCCCCGCATGACGTCTGCTACCCATCCGCGCCCGATCCGGCCGTTGCCGGAGATCCTCATCAACCAGATCGCCGCTGGCGAAGTGGTCGAACGTCCCGCGTCGGTGGTCAAGGAGCTGGTCGAGAACGCGATCGATGCCGGCGCCAGCCGCGTTGATATCGATCTTGAGGAGGGCGGTGTCCGCCTGATCCGCATCCGTGACAACGGCAGTGGCATCGCACCGGAACAGTTGCCGCTGGCGGTGTCGCGCCACGCCACCAGCAAGATTGCCGATCTGGACGATCTTGAATCGGTGGCCACGCTCGGTTTCCGGGGTGAAGCGCTGCCGTCGATCGCCTCGGTCAGCCGCTTCACCCTGTCCTCGCGTCGCGCACATGACGAACACGGTTCGGCGCTGCAGATCGAAGGCGGCAAGATCGGCGAAGTGACGCCGCGCGCGCATGCGCCGGGCACCACGGTGGAAGTGCGCGAGCTGTTCTACAACGTACCGGCGCGGCGCAAGTTCCTGCGCGCCGAGCGCACCGAGCTGGGCCATATCGAAGAATGGCTGCGTTCGCTGGCGCTGGCGCGGCCGGATGTCGAACTGCGCGTCTCGCACAACGGCAAGGCCTCGCGTCGCTACAAGCCGGGCGATCTGTATTCCGATGCGCGATTGGCCGAAACGCTGGGCGAGGATTTCGCCAACCAGGCCGTTCGCGTCGACCACAGCGGTGCCGGCCTGCGCCTGCACGGCTGGATCGCGCAGCCGCATTATTCGCGCGCCAGCGCCGACCAGCAGTACCTGTACGTCAACGGCCGCTCGGTACGCGACCGCAGCGTCGCCCATGCGGTGAAGATGGCCTATGGCGATGTGCTGTATCACGGCCGCCAACCGGCCTACGTGCTGTTCCTGGAGCTTGACCCGACCCGCGTCGACGTCAACGTGCACCCGGCCAAGCACGAGGTGCGCTTCCGCGACTCGCGGCTGGTGCATGATTTTGTCTACCGCACGCTGAAGGATGCGCTGGCCGATACCCGCGCCGGCATGTCGGTGCAGGACATCGGCGCCGGCTCCGCGCATCCGGTGGATGCAGGCGCGGCACCGATGGTCTCCAGTGCGGGTGCCTCCGGTTTCGGTCTGGTACGCGGTGCCGCACCGGGTGCCGGTTCGAGTGGTGGCGGTGGTGGATTCTCGGGTTGGCGCCCGCAGCAACCGCTGGGATTGCAGGTGGCCGATGCACCGGCGGCTTATGCCGCGCTGTATGCCGCACCGGCCGGCGCCGAACGCGGTGCTGCGCTGCCGCCGATGCCGACCGAGAACGGGCTGCCGGTCACCAGTGCCGACGCTGGCGTGCCACCGCTGGGCTACGCGATCGCGCAGCTGCATGGCATCTACATCCTGGCCGAGAACGCCGAAGGCCTGATCGTGGTCGACATGCATGCGGCACACGAACGCATCGGTTACGAGCGGCTGAAGAACGCGCACGATGGCATCGGCCTGCAGTCGCAGCCGTTGCTGGTGCCGATCACGCTGGCGGTGGGCGAGCGCGAAGCCGACACCGCCGAGAATGAAAGTGAAACCCTGGCCGCACTCGGCTTCGAAGTGACCCGTGCCGGCCCCGGTGCGCTGCACGTGCGCAGTATTCCGGCGCTGCTGGCGCATGCCGAACCGGAAGGCCTGCTGCGCGACGTGCTGACCGACCTGCGCGAACACGGCCAGAGCCGGCGCGTGGCCAGTGCACGCGACGAACTGCTGTCGACCATGGCCTGCCATGGCGCGGTGCGCGCCAACCGGCGCCTGACCGTGCCGGAAATGAACGCGCTGCTGCGCGACATGGAAATCACCGAGCGGTCCGGCCAGTGCAACCACGGCCGGCCGACCTGGGCCCGTTTTTCGCTGGCGGAGATCGACCGCTGGTTCCTGCGCGGACGTTGAGGGGAGCATCGATGCGTTATCGGGGAATGGGCGGCCTGCTGGCCGCTTTGGTGTTGGCCGCCTGCAGCCCGGCGACGCCGCCGGCACCGGCCTCGGCCGCGGAGGATCCGTCCTATGCCGCCGAGCAGCAGCAGTGGCGGGTGGCACGCTATCAGGACCTGACCCGGCCCGATGGCTGGACCGCGCTGGTCGGCCTGCACTGGCTGCAGAACAAATCCCACTTCGTCGGCAGCGGCGCGACCAATGGCATCCGCCTGGCGGTTGGGCCGGACAAGCTGGGCCTGCTGCGCCGTGAAGGCAGCCAATGGTGGTTCACGCCCGAAGCCGGCGTGGATGTCAGCCATGATGGCCAGCCGGTGCGCGGCCGCATCCGCATCGACACCGACAAGGATCCCCAGCCGACGCTGCTGGCGTTCGATGGCGGCAAAGGCCAGCTCAGCATCATCCGCCGCGGTCCGCGCGATGCGCTGCGGGTCAAGCACGCCGATGCGCCGGCACGTCGCGATTTCGGTGGGCTGGAGTACTGGCCGGGCGGCCCGGACTGGCAGGTGCAGGCGCGCTTCATCGCGCACCCGCCGGGCAAGACCCTGCCCATCGTCGACATCACCGGCCTGACCACCGAAATGCCCAATGCCGGCGCGGTCGAGTTCCAGCGCGATGGCCGCAGCTGGCGGCTGGAGGCGATCGGTGCGCCGGGGCAGCCGCTGTTCCTGATCTTTGCCGATCGCACCAGTGGCCGCGGCAGCTATCCGGCCGGTCGCTACCTGGATACCGATGCCCCCGCTGCCGATGGCACCGTGCGCATCGATTTCAACCATGCCTACAACCCACCGTGTGCGTTCACCGCCTACGCGACCTGCCCGTTGGCGCCACCGGAAAACCGGTTGGACCTGCGTGTGGAAGCGGGCGAGAAGGCGTACCACCTGCCTGAAGGAGAAGGCTGATATGCCGATCAGATCCCTGTTGCGTGCCACCGTTCTGTTGGCGGCCTGTGCGCTGGCACCGCTGGTTGCAGCGCGTACCGTGCAAGCCGATACCGCTGGCGCAGCGGCGGCCAAGCCGCCGGTGCCGTTGCTGTGGAAAGTGACCGGCCCGGGTGACTCGCGCCTCTACCTGCTCGGTTCCTTCCACCTGCTGAAGCCGCAGGATTACCCGTTGTCGCCCGATGTTGAACAGGCGTTCGAGGCTTCGCAGCGGGTCGTGTTCGAACTGTCGCCGGAAGACATGCAGTCACCACAGCTGGCCAGCCGCATGGTGCAGGCGGCGGTGCGCACCGATGGCAGCGAGCTCAAGCGTGATCTGGATGCCGCGACCTGGCAGAAGCTGCAGGTGTTCGCCACCGAAAACAAGCTGCCGCTGGCGCAGATGCAGGGGATGAAGCCGTGGTTTGTCGGCCTGAGCATTTCGGTCGGGCAGATGCAGAAGCTGGGCCTGGACCCGGCACTGGGCCTGGACCGTCACTTCATGGAGCGTGCGCAGAAGACCGGGCGCAAGACTGCGGGACTGGAAGACATCGACACCCAGATCGGCATGCTCGACGGAATGACGCTGCAGGAACAGCGGCAGATGCTGGCCGAAGCGCTGGACCAGGCCGGCAAGGCCGACGAGCAGGCACGCCAGCTGCACGACGCCTGGCGCCGCGGTGACGAGCGCGTGCTGTGGACCCGGATGGCGGCGGAAATGCGCCAGCAGTATCCGCAGCTGTATCAGCGCATCAACACCGGCCGCAATGACGCCTGGGTGCCGAAACTGCTGCCGTACCTGCAGGCCGGGCAGGGCGGTACGCTGGTGGTGGTCGGCACGCTGCACCTGCTGGGCAGTGATGGCGTGGTCGAGAAGCTGAAGGCGAAGGGTTACAAGGTCGAGCGCGTATGCACGGGGTGCAAGGCGAAACGCTGACGTATCGTGGCGCGATGCCAAACAAAACGGCGCGCCAGGGGCGCGCCGCTTTCGTATCAGCCGATGCTGCAGCTCAGCGGCGGGTCTTGCCGCCGGTGCCGGTGCCCGGTTCGTTCGGCTTGTTGCCGGTACCTGCGCCGGTTCCCGTTCCGGTGCCGCCCGGACGCGGGCCACCGAAGCCGGTGCCCATGTTGCGCTGGAATTCCTGCCACAACTCCAGGTTGCGCTCGGTCAGCTGGTTCATCATCGCCCACGGGGTCTGCCCCAGCAGGTTGCCCATCTGCTGGCGGAACTGTTGCTGCTGGTCGAGGAAGACCTGCATGCTGCGCTCCAGGTAGTTGCCCATGAAGCCCTGCAGGGAATCGCCGTAGAAGCGGATCAGCTGGCTCAGCAGCTGGGTGGACAGCATCGGTTCGCCGTCCTGTTCCTGGTCGGCGATGATCTGCAGCAGGACCGATCGCGTGAGGTCGTCGCCGCTCTTGGCGTCGCGGACTTCGAAGTCTTCACCGTCCAGGATCAGCTGGCGCACGTCCTCGATGGTGATGTAGCTGGAGATCTCGGTGTCGTAGAGACGGCGGTTCGGATACTTCTTGATGATGCGGGTCGCAGCCATGAAGCGGTACTCGTCACAGTAGACGCGCAGCATGGCGCAGTGCAGCAGCCGTTGCAACCGCCTCAGCCCCCGCCAGGCTTGGCTTTCGGCGGCGATCATGTTGCGCAACAAGGGTTTGCGTGCTGCGCAGCATGACCATCGGCAGGGGCCGGCGGCGTTCGCCGCGATGGCCCGCTGCGCGGCTTACCAACCCATATGGTGGCCGCCGTTGATGTCCAGGTTGCTACCGGTGATCCACGAGGCTTCATCGGCGACCAGGAACGAGACGCCGTAGGCGATTTCCTCCGGCTTGCCCAGGCGTCCGGTGGGGATGTCGGCGATGATCTTGGCACGCACCTCCTCCGGCACCGCCATCACCATGTCGGTAGCGACGTAGCCGGGCGAAATGGTGTTGACGGTGATGCCAAAACCGGCGTTCTCGCGGGCCAGCGAGATGGTGAAGCCGTGCATGCCGGCCTTGGCCGCCGCGTAGTTGGCCTGACCGTACTGGCCCTTCAGGCCGTTGATCGAGCTGATCTGGATGACCCGGCCCCAGCCGCGGCGGCGCATGCCCTCGATGACCGGCCGGGTGACGTTGAACACCGAATTGAGATTGGTATTGATCACATCGTGCCACTGGTCCGCGCGCATGCGGTGGAAGGTGGTGTCGCGGGTGATGCCGGCGTTGTTGACCAGGATCTCGACCGGACCCAGTTCGGCCTCGACGGCGCGCACCAGCGCTTCGGCGCTGTCCGGATCGGAGACATCGCCCGGGAAGATCGACACGCTGTAGCCGCGTTCGGTCATCGCCTGCTGCCAGGCGCGGGCCTTGGCCTCGTCGCGGTAGTTGGTGGCGACCCGGTGGCCCTGGTCGGCCAGGCGTTGGCAGATGGCGGTACCGATGCCGCCGGTTCCGCCGGTGACCAGTGCGACGCGAGATGTCATGGAGTGCTGTCCGGGTATCAGGTGGGGGAAGGGTGATTCTGCAACATCGGCGCGCAAAGTGCGCCGGCCGGCAACAGGATGTCGCTACGCGGCAACCGCGCCGGGTCGAAGGCCTGTCGAGCGGTGGCCAGCAGCGCGTCCAGATCGTGTGCCTGCGCCAGCGCCTCAGGGGCTTGGCCGAGCAGCTGCCAGAGCTGGCGCAGCACCGGCAGCGGGCGTGCGCTGTCCACCGGCAGCGCCGCCAGTGACTTGGACAGCTTGTGGCCCGGCGTATCCAGCAGCAGCGGCAGGTGCCAGTAGCGCGGCACCGCCAGACCCAGCGCCTGCTGCAGCAGGATCTGCCGTGCGGTGGAGTCGAGCAGGTCGGCACCGCGCACCACTTCGGTCACCCCCTGCGCGGCGTCATCGACCACCACCGCCAGCTGGTAGGCCCAGCAGCCATCGGCGCGGCGCAGCACGAAGTCGCCGACCTCGGCATGCACGTCCTGCTGCTGCGGGCCGCGCAGGCCATCGTCGAAGTGCACAAGGCTGCCGGGCGGCACGCGGAAGCGGACGGCCGGGTCCGGTCGTGGTTGCCGGGCGACGCAGCGGTGATGGATGCCGCCGCTGGCGGCAAGGTCGCTGCGGCTGCAGTGGCAGACAAAGGCCTGGTCGCTGGCGAGCAGTTCATCCAGCGCGGCCTGGTAGGCCTCGCCGCGCGTGCTCTGCCAGAGTACCGGGCCATCGTGGACCAGGCCGAACGCGGCCAGCGCCTGCAGCTGTGATTCCGCTGCACCGGGCACGGTGCGCGGCGGGTCGACGTCTTCGACGCGCAGCCGCCACAGGCCGCCGTGATGGCGGGCAAGCAGCCAGCTGCCGAAGGCGGCGAGCAGGGATCCGGGGTGGAGCAGGCCGGTCGGCGAAGGGGCGAAGCGGCCGCAGGGAATGGGGGAGGTCATGCTGGCTGAATCGTCGGTCAGGTTGGCGCTTGAATTCAAGCTGACCGCACCGCAAATTGATCGATATCAACCCCTTCCGAGCCGGAATTTCCCATGTTCACCCGTATAGCCCTCTTCCTGGCCACGAACTTTGCCGTGCTGATCCTGGCCAGCATCGTGATGTCGCTGACGGGAACCGACCCCAGCAAGATGAGCGGCCTGCTGATCATGGCCGGCATCTTCGGTTTCGGTGGCTCCTTCATCTCGCTGCTGCTGTCCAAGTGGATGGCCAAGCGCTCCACCGGTGCGGTGGTCATCACCGAGCCGCGCAACCAGACCGAGCGCTGGCTGCTGGCCACCGTCGAGCGTCAGGCCAAGGCGGCCGGCATCGGCATGCCGGAAGTGGCCGTGTACGAAGGTCCGGAGATCAATGCCTTCGCCACCGGTGCCAACCGCAACAACGCGCTGGTGGCGGTGTCCACGGGCCTGCTGCACAACATGAGCGAAGACGAGGCCGAAGCGGTGCTGGGCCATGAAATCGCCCACGTCGCCAACGGTGACATGATCACCATGGCGCTGCTGCAGGGTGTGCTGAACACCTTCGTGATCGTGCTGGCCCGCGTGGTCGGCGGCATCATCGACAGCGCGCTGTCGGGCAACCGCGAAGGCGGCGGCCGCGGCTTCGCCTACTACATCATCGTGTTCGTGCTGGAGATGGTGTTCGGCCTGTTCGCCACCATGATCGCGATGTGGTTCTCGCGCCATCGCGAGTTCCGCGCCGACGCAGGCGGTGCCTCGCTGGCCGGCCGCCAGAAGATGATCGCCGCGCTGGAGCGCCTGCAGCTCAACCACGGCCAGAGCACGCTGCCGACGCAGATCGCGGCGTTCGGTATTGCCGGTTCGACGGCGAAGAAGCTGTTCATGAGCCACCCGCCGCTGGAAGAGCGCATCGCCGCGCTGCGGGCGTCGACGGTGGCGTAAGCTTCCGTACTTCCACGGTAGTGCAGGAACGCCTGGCCTCGCGCCGGGCGTTTTTGTTTGCGCGCCGACGCATTGGCGGCGCCGTCCATGACCCGGCGAGAGTCATTTCCGCGACCGCGGAGGGGTGTCACTTTCTTTGCTCGTGCAAAGAAAGTAACCAAAGAAACACGCCGCCGGGGCGCGAGCCGATGCTGCGCATCGGTTCCCTGCGCTTCTCGGCGAATCAGGGGGCGGCGCCGAACTCGCTTCGCTCAAACATCGGCGCCTCTTCGCCCCTGATTCCCCTGCGATGCTCGGCTCGCTCAAGGCGGACTCAAGGTCAAATGCCACAGCTGCACCCGGTAGATCCACGCCATGCATGGATGCTGTTGCCCTTGCCCTTGCCCTTGCCCTTGCCCTTGCCCTTGATCTTGACCTTCCAGTCCGCCTTCAAGCGAGCCGAGCACCGCAGGTCCGGCGAGGGCGAAGAGGTGCGGGTGTCTGAGCGCAGCGAGTTCCCGCACCGTCCCTCGACGGACCGAGGAGCGCAGGGTACCGATGCGCAGCGTCGGCTCGCGCCCCGGCGGCGTGTTTCTTTGGTTACTTTCTTGATGGCGCACGTCCATGTGCGCCACCCTACGGGCCGGCTACGCCGTTCCGGGCTGCTCCTGCAACTCGGTGCACGAGCAAAGAAAGTGACAAGCACGATCACCGCGGATACAAAAACGGCACCTTCGCAG
This sequence comes from Stenotrophomonas sp. 86156_Sma, assembly GCF_056481625.1. Classification (NCBI taxonomy): domain Bacteria; kingdom Pseudomonadati; phylum Pseudomonadota; class Gammaproteobacteria; order Lysobacterales; family Lysobacteraceae; genus Stenotrophomonas; species Stenotrophomonas sp. 86156_Sma. Next base: position 3,432,723 of record NZ_CM151157.1, on the reverse strand, counting down.
GTGCCGTCTCCATGAACCGCGTTACGCGGAACCTCAGAACTTCGCGTCGAACTCCGCCGCGTAGCCGGTGTTCACCAGCACCTTCTGCAGCGACTCGGCCACCTTCAGGTTGCCGGCCACGATCTGGTGGGTCTCCGGACCGCGGTTGTCCATGCGGCCCAGGGTCGCGCCCTTGAAGTCGCAGACCTTGCCACCGGCCTCGCGGACCAGCAGCAGGCCAGCGGCGATGTCCCACGCCTTCACACCGGCTTCGAAGTAGGCGTCGGCGCGACCGCAGGCCACGTAGGCCAGGTCCAGTGCAGCCGAGCCGGTGCGGCGGATGTCTTCGCCGTGCACCAGCAGGGCGTCGACCGCCTTCAGCTGGGCGCTGGCACGGTTGCGCTCACGCGGCGCGAAGCCGGTGTGGATCATCGTGCCTTCCAGATCCTTGCGTTCGGCCACGCGGATGCGGCGGTCGTTCAGCACGGCGCCGGCGCCACGGCTGGCGGTGAACAGTTCATTGCGCAGCGGGTCGAAGATGACCGCATCGGTCGGCTCGCCGTTCTCGACCAGGGCGATCGACACGCAGTAGTGCGGCACGCCGCGCAGGTAGTTGCTGGTGCCGTCCAGCGGGTCGATGACCCACATGTGGCGACGCTCGCCCTGCACGCCACCTTCTTCGCCGAATACACCGTATTCGGGGTAGGCGCGCTTGAGTTCCTTGACGATGACCTTTTCCGCGTCCGCATCCACTTCGCTGGCGTAGTCCATCCGGCCCTTCTGCACCACGTTCAGTGCCTCGAGCTTGTTGATGTTGCGCAACAGGACGTTGCCGGCGAGGCGGGCGGCCTTGACCATGACGGTTACGGCGGGTTTCTGCATGGCGTGGGCTCCCGGAAAGGCAGAAGAGATGGACTGGCGGGGGAAAAGAGCGGGTCCGGCGCAGTGGCCGGCCGCACAGTTTACCATTGGTCATCGTCCAGCTCGACCTTTTCCCTGTTCATGTCCCAGTTTCCTGCCGCCACCCGCCTCCGATTCGTCCTGGTCGGTACCCAGCACCCCGGCAACATGGGCGCTGCCGCCCGCGCCCTGAAGACCATGGGCCTGGCTCGCCTGGTGCTGGTTGCCCCCGAAAAGCCGCTGGACGAGGAGGCCTTCCGCCGCTCGGCCGGTGCCGAAGACGTGCTGGGGGATGCCCCGGTGGTGGCCACCCTGGCCGAGGCGGTGGCCGATTGCCGCCTGGTGCTGGGCTGCACCGCCCGCGCACGCCGCGTCCAGCTGGAGGAGTACCTGCCGGCCGATGCCGCTGCCCGCGCGGTGGCCAAGGCCGGCGAGGGCGCCGAGGTGGCGCTGGTGTTCGGCCGTGAGCGCACCGGCCTGACCAACGAGGAACTGCAGCTCTGCCATGCAGCGGTGCACATCCCGTCCGACCCGGAGTTCAGCTCGCTCAACCTGGCTGCCGCCGTGCAGGTGCTGGCCTATGAAACGCGCATGCAGCTGCTGGGCGCGCAGCCGGCCACCGATGCCGAGCCCGGCTTCCGCGAACAGGCGGCCAGCCACGAGCAGATGGAGAGCTTCTTCGCCCAGCTTGGCGACACGCTGGAAGAGATCGATTTCCACAAGGGCCGCGCCCCGGAATCGGCGATGCGCAAGCTGCGCCGCCTGTTCCTGCGCAGTGAGCCGAGCGAGCAGGAAGTGCGCCTGCTGCGCGGCATCCTCGCCGACACCCAGCGCATGGCGCGACTGGCCCAGGCAGGCGGCAAGGACAGCTGACGACGTTCTCATTTTTTCGGGTAGTCTGTCCGGATACCCAGGGGGGATGAAGCCTGTGTCGGGTCTGCGAAAGGCAATGCAGGGGGGACTGCTGAGCCTGGCCATGGTCCTGCTGGCCGGGACGGTGCGTGCAGCACCGGACCCGGTGCTGGTGCTGGGCCGGATCAGCGATGATCCCAAGGCCCATTACGAGCAGCTGCAACCATTGCTGGACTACGTGGTGGCGCGCATGCACGACGTTGGCATCAAGGAGGGGAGGATCCTGATGGCACGCGACCCGCAGCAGATGGCCAGCTATCTGCGGCGGGGCAGGGTCGACTGGGTCACGGAAACCTCCGGTACGGCAGTGGCGCTGGGCCAGCGCAGTGGCGCCCGTCCACTGCTGCTGACCGAGCGCAACGGCGTGCGTGATTACCAGACGGTGTTCTTCGTGCGCCGCGACAGCCCGATCCAGCGCGTGCAGGATCTGCGGGGCCATCGCCTGGCCCTGCAGAACACGGCGTCCACCAGTGCCTATCTGGTGCCGGTGATGACGTTGCTGCAGGAGGGCCTGTCGCCCCAGATCCTGGCCGGTGCATGGGACATGCCGGGCCGGGACAGTGTGGGTTACGTATTTGCACGCAGCGAGCTGAACATCGCGACGTTCGTGCACAAGGGGGTGGTTGACGTGGGGGCGGTGAGCAGCGTGGACTGGAACGACGAGCGGCGGATGCCGGCAGCGTTCCGGCGCGACTTCCGCGAGCTGCTGCGCACCGAGCCCTACCCGCGTGCGGTGGAGATGGTCCGCGCCGACCTTGATCCACGCGTGCGCGATCGCCTGCAGGAAGTACTGCTGCAGGCAGCCAGCGACCCGCAGGCACAGGGGGCGCTGCATCGGTTTTTTGGCACTTCCGGGTTCCACCGCGTCGATGCGCATGCGCAGCAGCGGTTGGATGAATTGAAACAAGGATTGACGCGCGTGCGGATGGAAGTGGAATGAAGTGGCTTGGCTCTGGGATGCAGGCCCGGTTCCTGCTCGCGATGGGCGGGGCGATGGTCGTGGTGATCGCGATCCTTGCGGTGTTGTTGGGGCGGCAGGCCGCGATGCAGGGCGAGGTGCGCAACCTCAGCGGCGGCGTCATCCACGAATTGTTCGACCGCAGCGTGCGCAGTCGCGGCGAGGCGATGGCGCGTGAGCTGTCCGACGCGCTGGCCAACCCGTTGTACTACCGTGACCTGGACCAGGTGGGCGTACTGGTGCGCAGTACCGCGCGCCAGCCCGTGGTGCGCTATGTACTGGTGTTCGATGAACGCGGCCGGCTGGTACACGATGGCTCGGTCGAGGTGTCTGGATTCGGTCAGCCGATGGCCGATCCACTGGCACCCAAGGCCGCGGCCGCGCAGATGCTGGTCGTGCAGGAATCGCCGAAGGTGCTCGACAACGCCATGCCGATCATGATCGGCAACCAGCGCATTGGCGGCGTCCGGGTCGGCATGGCGCTGGATGAGGTGCAGCAGCGCGAGCAGGCGGCCAACGCCACCCTGGGCGAGCGCCTGCAGCAGGTTGGCAGCCGTCACCTGGGCTGGCTGCTGCTGATGCTGGGCCTGCTGGTGGTGATCGGCGTGGTGGTGATCCTGTACGTGCAGCGCACCCTGGTCGCGCCGATCCGTGATCTTGCCGTCGCCGCCCGCCGCATCGAGGCCGGTGACTACCAGACACCCCTGGCCGAGAACACCCGCGACGACGAGGTCGGCGAACTGGTCCGCGGTTTCGCCCGGATGCGCGATGCGATCGCACGCCATGACCGCGAAGTGCGGCGCATGGCCTATACCGACGCGCTGACCGGGCTGACCAACCGGCTGGCATTCCGCGAGGCGCTTGATCATCGGTTGATGGCGGCCCGTGCCGCCAATCACCGGCTGGGCCTGCTGTTCGCCGATATCGACGATTTCAAGCGGGTCAATGACACCCTTGGCCACGAGGCCGGCGATGAGGCATTGCTGCAGTTCGCCCAGCGTATCGGCCGTGCGGTCACCGAGGCCGGGGGCGATGAAGCCCTGCTGGCCCGCTTCGGCGGCGACGAGTTCGTGATCCTGGTCGGCGATGGTGATGTGGCCGCCAACGCGCGGTTGCTGGCCGAAGTGCTGGTGCGCGAGCTGGGCAAGCCGCTGGTGGTGCAGGGCAGGGAACTGTTCCTGGGCACCTCGATCGGCGTGACCCTGTTCCCCGACGATGCTGCCGATGCGACCACGCTGCTGAAGAACGGCGACATCGCCATGTACCAGGCGAAGATGGCCGGCAAGAACTGCTATCGCTATTACAGCCGGGCGATGGACCATGCGGTCGAGCGTCGCGTGCATATGGAACAGGAGCTGCGCGGCGCCTGGGAGCGCGGTGAGCTGCGCCTGGCCTACCAGCCGATCTTCCGCATGCGCGACCGCCGCATGGTCGGCGTTGAAGTACTGCTGCGCTGGCAGCATCCGACCCTGGGCACGATCCCGCCCTCGGTGTTCATCGAGGTGGCCGAGCAGAGTGGCCTGATCGAGATCATTGGCCCGAAGGTGCTGCGTGCGGCCTGCATGGAGGCCTCGCAGTGGCCGCGCGGGGCAGCGGGCGATGATCTGTTCGTGTCGGTCAACGTGTCACCGCGGCAGCTGCGTGGCGGCGAACTGCCGGCACTGGTCGCGCAGTGCCTGCATGAGTCCGGGCTGCCGGCGTCGCGCCTGCACCTGGAGCTGACCGAAACCGCCGTGATCGGCGACGAGATGGTTGCCGCGCAGCTGCTGGACAAGCTGCACCGCACCGGCGTGAAGGTGTGGCTGGACGATTTCGGTACGGGCTTCTCCGGGCTCAGTCATCTGCGCCAGGTGCCCGTGGACGGCGTGAAGATCGACAAGAGCTTCGTTGCCGACATGCAGCGCGATCCCGACGACCTTGCGCTGACCACGGCGATCATCGCCATGGCCCACGCGCTGGGCATCACCGTGGTGGCCGAGGGCATCGAGCAGCAGGCACAGTTCGAGCTGCTGGCGCAGCGCGGCTGCGACCTTGGCCAGGGCTACTGGCTGAGCCACCCGGTGACCGCCACCGAAGTGGTGCGGATGATCGAATCGGGCGTCTGACCCCCAAAAAGGGGACGGAGGGAATTAAGTCGCAAATGCATAAGCGACTTAATTCCCTCCGTCCCCTTTTTTGTTACACCGGGCGCTTGCTCGGGTCGCCGGGCAGTTCGCGCACCAGCTTGGGGATCAGGTAGCCGGACAGGCGTGCGGTCAGGCCGGCAATCAGCGCCTTGGCCTGGGTGTCGTCCACTTCGAAGTGGGCCACGCCCTCGACCCGGTCCAGCTGGTGCAGGTAATAGGGCAGCACGCCAGCAGCAAAGCTGCGCTCGCTCAGGTCCTGCAGGGCCTGCACGCTGTCGTTGACCCCGCGCAGCAACACCGCCTGGTTCAGCAGTTGCGCACCGGTGCCACGCAGGCGCGCCATGGCCGCGTCCACGCTGGCGTCGAATTCATTGGCATGGTTGGCGTGGACCACGATTGCCAGTGGCCAGGGCAGGCTGCCCAGCCAGGAGACCAGTTCATCGTCCACGCGTTCCGGCAGCACGATCGGCAGCCGGGTATGGATGCGCAGGCGGCGGATGTGCGGTATCTGGCGCAGGGCGTCGGTCAGTTCCACCAGTTTGTGCGTGGCCAGCGACAGCGGGTCACCGCCGGACAGGATCACCTCGTCGATGTCCGGATCGGCCGCGATGGCGGCTACGGCCTCCTGCCAGCCGCCCTTGGCGGCGTTCTCCGCGCCATAGTCGAAGTGGCGGCGGAAGCAGTAGCGGCAGTTGATCGCGCAGCTGCCGGTGGCGACCAGCAGGGCGCGGCCACGGTACTTCTGGATGACGCCGGTGGCCTTCTTGGCGGCGCCATCGCCCACCGCATCGAAGCTGAACCCGGGCGCCGGGCGCATTTCCTCGTCGATCGGCAGCACCTGGCGCAGCAACGGGTCGGCCGCATCGCCGGGGCGCATGCGGGCCACGAAGCCCTCCGGCACGCGCAGCGCGAACTGGGCCATGGCCGCCTCCGAGACACCCAGCGCGGCCGGGTCCAGCTGCAGCCGGGCCAGCAGGGCGTGCGGGTCGCGCAGCGCCTGGCGCCAGAGCTGCTGCCAGCGCGCGGGCGCACCTGGCGACTGGGGCCGTGGGAAGGCGGAAAGCTGCATGGAGAGGGGGCCTGCGGTTATCATGGGGGCAGAAAAACAGTCGCCCACCGGCATCCGGTGGGCTTTCCATTCTAACGGCTCGCCGCACCCGCGGCGTTTTTGCCACTCAGGAGTTTACGCATGGCCAGCTACGGCATGAACGACGTCAAGAACGGGATGAAGATCCTGGTCAACAACCAACCGGCCGTCATCATCGACACCGAATACGTCAAGCCGGGCAAGGGCCAGGCCTTCACCCGCGTGAAGTACCGCCTGATCAAGGACGGCCGTACCCAGGAAGTCACCATGAAGTCGACCGACTCGCTGGATGCAGCCGACGTCGTCGATACCGACATGAACTTCATGTACAGCGACGGCGAGTACTGGCACTTCATGGACCCGGAATCCTTCGAGCAGGTCCAGGCCACCAAGGCAGGCATGGGCGGCGCCGAGAAGTGGCTGAAGGGCGAAGAGTCCTGCGTGGTCACCCTGTGGAACGGTGAGCCGATCTTCGTGCAGCCGCCGAACTTCGTTGAACTGAAGATCACCGAAACCGATCCGGGCGTCCGTGGCGACACCTCGGGCGGCGGCGGCAAGCCGGCCACCCTGGAAACCGGCGCCGTGGTCCGCGTGCCGCTGTTCGTGAACCAGGACGAAGTGATCCGCGTCGACACCCGTTCGGGCGAATACTCCGCACGCGTCAAGTAATCCGGCGCAGCCGGATTACGGTAGTGCCGGCCGCTGGCCGGGTACGCGCCATCGCATCCGCGCTGGCGCTCCCATGATCTGCTTCGGCAGATCATGGGCCCCGCTTCACGAGTCTCCAGACCCCGCCGCTTCGCGGCAGCCCCTGACTCAGGGGCGTGTCCCCCAGAAGTATCTCGCCCCACAGCCAGTGAGCCCGCATGAGCGATAGCCCGCACCTCCCCGAAGCCTGCGACCTGCTCATCGAAGCCGGTTACGTCGTTCCGATCGAGCCGCACGCGGTGGTGCTGGAAGACCATGCCGTTGCCGTGCGTGGCAGTGAAATCGTGGCCATCCTGCCGCGTGCCGAGGCGCGCGCGCGGTTCCGCGCCACCCAGGTGGTGAGCCGCCCCGAGGCTGCCCTGATGCCGGGCCTGGTCAATGCGCACACGCACAACCCGATGACGCTGCTGCGCGGCGTCGCCGACGACCTGCCGCTGATGACCTGGCTGCAGCAGCACATCTGGCCGGTGGAAGCGGCGGTGATCGGCCCCGAATTCGTTGCCGACGGCACCACTCTGGCCATCGCCGAGATGCTGCGCGGCGGTACCACCTGTGCCAACGAGAACTACTTCTTCGGCGACGTGCAGGCCGCGGTCTACAAGAAGCACGGTTTCCGCGCGCTGGTGGGCGCGGTCATCATCGATTTCCCCACCGCCTGGGCCAAGACCGATGACGAATACTTCGCCAAGGCCGGTGAACTGCACGACCAGTGGCGCACCGATCCGCTGATCGGCACCGCGTTCGCGCCGCATGCGCCCTACACGGTCAACGATGCCAACTTCGAGCGGGTGCGGATGCTGTCCGACCAGCTCGACATGCAGGTGCACCTGCACACCCACGAGACCGCGCAGGAGATCAACGATTCGATCAAGCTGCACGGCCAGCGCCCGCTGGCGCGGCTGGATCGGCTCGGCCTGGTCAACGACCGCCTGATCGCGGTGCACATGACCCAGCTGACCGATGCGGAAATCCACCTGTGCGCCGAACGTGGCGTCAGCGTGGTGCACTGCCCGGAATCGAACCTGAAGCTGGCCTCCGGTTTCTGCCCGGCCTGCGCCCTGCAGCGCGCCGGCGTGAACCTGGCGATCGGCACCGATGGCTGCGCCAGCAACAACGACCTGGACATGTTCAGCGAGAACCGCACCGCGGCGATCCTGGCCAAGGCCGTGGCCGACGATGCGACCGCGCTCGATGCGGCGACCACGCTGCGCGCCTCCACCCTGGGTGGCGCCCGCGCACTGGGCTTCGGCGACCGCATCGGTTCCATCGAAGTCGGCAAGCAGGCCGATCTGGTCTGCGTCGACCTGTCCGCGCTGGAAACCCAGCCGCTGCACAACGTCCTGTCGCAGCTGGTGTACGCCACCGGCCGCCAGCAGGTCAGCGACGTCTGGATTGCCGGCAAGCCGAAGCTGGTGCAGCGCGAGCTGGTCGGCATGGACCTGCCGGGCATCATCGCCAACGCGCGCCAGTGGCGCGAGCGCATCCGTCATATCCGCGCCTGAACCCCGGCGCCGCAAGGACCCCTCATGACTGCCCCCCACGCTTCCTCCAATTTCGATCAGGCCGAGCTGGACAAGTTCGCCGCGCTGGCCAACCGCTGGTGGGACGCTGACGGCCCGCAGAAGCCGCTGCATGCGCTGAACCCGGTGCGCCTGCAGTACGTGGCCGATCGCGTGCCGCTGCGCGGTGCGCGCGTGCTCGACATCGGTTGTGGTGGCGGCCTGTTGAGTGAAGCGCTGGCCCAGGCCGGTGCTGACGTCACCGCCATCGACCTGGCCCCGGAGCTGGTCAAGGTCGCGCGCCTGCATGCGCTGGAAAGCGGCGCCAAGGTCGATTACCGGGTGCAGGCTGCCGAAGATCTGGCCGCCGAGCAGCCGGGCAGCTTCGATGTGGTCACCTGCATGGAAATGCTCGAGCACGTGCCCGACCCGGGCGCGATCATCGAGGCCTGCAAGCGCCTGCTGAAGCCGGGCGGCCACCTGTTCCTGTCGACCATCAACCGCACCGCCGCCGCCTTCGCGGTGGCGATCGTCGGCGCCGAGTACGTGGCGCGGCTGCTGCCCAAGGGCACGCACCACTACCAGGAATTCATCAAGCCTGCCGAGCTGGCGCGCTGGCTGCGCGAGGCCGACATGCAGCTGGTGGATGTCAGCGGCATGGCCTACGAGCCGTGGCGCAACCATGCCCGCCTGAGCAGCCGTACCGACATCAACTACCTGGCCTACGCGGTCAAGCCGGCATGACCGCGGCCCGCTTCCCGCGCGCGGTGCTGTTCGACCTGGATGGCACGCTGCTGGACAGCGCACCGGACTTTGTCGCCACCTGCGACGCCATGCTGGCCGAGCGTGGACGCGCACCCATCGATCCGGCCGCGCTGCGCCCGGTGGTGTCGAAGGGCTCGCGGGCGATGGTCTCGGCTGCGTTCCCGGAACTGGACGTTGCCGCACGTGACGCGCTGATCCCGGAATTCCTGCAGCGCTACGAAGCATTGATCGGCCAGCACGCAGTGCTGTTCGATGGCGTGGCCGGCATGCTCGCCGCGTTGGACGATGCCGGTACGGTGTGGGGCATTGTCACCAACAAGCCTGAATACCTGGCGCGCTTGATCCTGCCGCAGCACGGCTGGCAGCAGCGCTGTGCGGTACTGGTCGGTGGTGACAGCCTGGCCGAACGCAAGCCGCATCCGCTGCCGTTGCTGCACGCCGCGCAGGCCATCGGCATTGCCGCCGAAGACTGCGTGTACGTGGGTGACGACGAGCGCGACATCATCGCCGCGCGTGCCGCGGCCATGCCGTCGGTGGCGGCGTTGTGGGGCTACCGCCTGCACAGCGACGATCCGCTGGCCTGGCAGGCCGACGTGCTGGTCGAGAACGCCGAACTTCTGCAACTGGCCAGCCTCTGGCCGACCCGGCCGGCAGCCCCGGCCCAGCCGTAAGGAATCACGTAGTGAGCAGTACCGCGCTGGACAGTTTCCTCGACAAGTGGCGCAGCCGTTGGCCGGAATGGTCGGTGGCCGCCCCGTTCGTGGCCGAATCGCAACGCGAGCTTGCGGTGGCGTGGTTCGCGCTGCTGCAGGAATTCGACGACATGCTCAACACCAGCGGCGACCCGTTGCCGGCCGACGCCAAGCTGGCATGGTGGGGCGAGGAGCTGCGCAGCTGGGCCGCGCATCGTTCGCGCCATCCGCTGGGCCGCCTGCTGGAGCCGGTGCGTGCGCCGTGGGCGCAGCTGGCCGAAGCACTTCCGGATCTGGTTGAAGCGCGCACGGTCGCGCTGGATGCGGCCGGCGCCGAGCGCGCGCTGGCGAACTACGCAGAGGCCGTGGCCGCGGTGGAGGCAGCCCTGTTCGCGGACAAGCCGCGAACTGGCGCCGGTCGTGCGGTGCAGCTGCAGACCCTGGCCCAGCGCCTGCAGGATGCCGGCGTAGCCGGTGTGCCGCGCAGCCTGCTGGACGGTGATGCCAGCACGGCCGCACAGCGCTGGGCGCAGCATCTGTTGAAGGGCTGGGGCAGCCGCGTGCCCGGCCCGCGCCCGCGCCGCGTGTGGTCCAGCCTGGCGCGTGCACGCGTTGCCGCGCAGGCGGCAGGCAAGCCGATCGAAGCCACGCCGGTACGCACGCTGCTGCGCGTGTGGTGGGCCGCGCGCGGCTGATGCCGCTGCGCTCGCCGGGCATGGCCCGGCGCTACCGGGCGCGGTAATCGGGTAGCGCCGGGCCATGCCCGGCGGCCGTTCGTCGCGCGTTACTTCCGTTCCAGCACCAGTAACGGATCGATACGGGTATCGAACCAGTTCATGCCCCAGTGCAGGTGCGGGCCGGTGGCACGACCGGTGGCGCCGACCGCAGCGATCACCTGGCCCTGTTCCACACGGTCGCCAACTTTTACGTCGATGCGCGACAGGTGCAGGAAGTTGGAGCTGACACCGAAACCGTGGTCGAGCAGCAGCGTGCCGCCGGTCAGGTAGAGGTCGGGGCCGGCGAAGGTGACGATGCCGGCCGCCGGCGCTTTCACCGGCGTGCCGGTCGGTACCGCGATGTCCATGCCGGAATGACCTGCGCCGGGCTGTCCGTTGTACACGCGTGCGTTGCCGAAGCGGCCGCTGATGCGGCCCTGCACCGGCCAGATGAAGGTCTGGGTGAAGTCGGTACGGTCGTCATCACGGGCACGCGCGGCGGTCACCTGTGCTTGTTCGCGCTTGATCCGCTCGGCAATCGCCGGCGGCGGGTTGACCGTCTTCGGCGGCACGCCGTTGACCCGCTCGGTGGGCCAGTCGCGCGGGGTCACCGCAATGGTCGCGGTCTCGCTGCCACCATCAGGGCGTTGCACCTGCACGTGCAGCGGACCCTTCTCGTCGCGGCCGATGCCGAACACCACGCTGCCATAGCCGCTCACCCGCAGTTGGCGGCCGGCGTACTGCGCGCGGCTGCCGGCAGGTACCTTGCCGATCACCAGTGCGCCCTGCGATGCGCTGGCCGGGAACACCACCCGGCTGTCGATCAGGCTGCCGATGCCGTCCTGTGCCTGCGCCGACGGTGCGGTGAACAGGGGTGCGGCCAGCAGCAGCGCCCCGATCAGAAGTGCGGAGCGCATCAGCGGTCGTAGGTCATGCGCTGGCCGGCCGGCTCGCCCACCAGTTTGCTGCCGTCCCACACCAGTTGGCCATTGACCCAGGTGGAGGCCACGCGCGAACGGAAGGTCGTGCCTTCAAACGGCGACCAGCCGCACTTGGACAGCACGTCCTCGCGCTTGACCGTGAACGGCACGTCCTCGACCAGCACCAGGTCGGCGAAGTAACCCTCGCGCAGGAAGCCACGTTCTTCCACGTCGAACAGCTGTGCCGGCGCATGCGCGAACTTCTGCACCACCTGCTCGCGGGTCAGCTTGCCTTCGTGCACCCGTTCCAGCGCGGCCACCAGCGCGTACTGCACCAGCGGCAGGCCCGACGGCGCCTGTGCGTAGGGCTTCTGCTTCTCTTCCCAGGTGTGCGGCGCGTGGTCGGTGGCCAGCACGTCCAGCACGTCGTCGGCCAGCGCGGCGGTGATCGCCTCGCGGTCGGACACTTCCTTGATCGCCGGGTTGCACTTGATCAGGTTGCCCTTGGTCGCATAGTCCGGGCGCGCGAAGTGCAGGAAGTGCACGCAGGTTTCGGCGGTGATCTGCTTGCGGCTGCCGTCGGCGCGGATCAGCGGGCCCTTCTCGAACAGCGCCAACTCGTCGGCGGTGGAGATATGCAGCACATGCAGGCGGGTGCCGTGCTTGCGCGCCAGCGACATCGCCAGGCGGGTCGACTTGATGCAGGCCTCGCGCGAGCGGATGTCCGGGTGCATGTCCGGGGGCAGCGCATCGCCGTACTTCTCCTGGAAGGCCTTCAGGTTGGCATCGATCATCGGCGTGTCTTCGCAGTGCGTGATGATCGGGGTCGGGCATTCGCGGAAGATCGCGTCCAGCGTTTCCGGGTTGTCGACCAGCATGTTGCCGGTCGAAGCACCCATGAACACCTTCACGCCCGGGGCCTTCTTCGGGTCCAGGGCACGGATGGCGTCCAGGTTGTCATTGCTGGCGCCGTGGTAGAAGCCGTAGTTGGCCCAGGCGCGGCCGCGCGCCAGTTGGTACTTGGCTTCCAGGATGGTCGAATCCAGTGTCGGCGGATTGGTGTTGGGCATGTCCATGAAGCTGGTCAGGCCACCGGCCACCGCAGCCGCCGATTCGCTGGCGATGTCGCCCTTGTGGGTCAGGCCCGGTTCGCGGAAGTGCACCTGGTCGTCGATCATGCCCGGAAGCAACCAGCGTCCGGCTGCGTCCACCACCTGCTCGCCGTCGCGCGGCGCCAACCCGTTGCCGATCTGCGCGATGCGGCCGTTCTCGATGCGCAGGTCGCCGTCGAAGGTGCGGCCTTCATTGACCATGCGGGCGTTGGTGATGAGGGTGGAGGACATGTCAGTGTTTTCCTGTGCAACGGCAAGAGGGGGCGTTGGGGGACTCGGGCACGGGGTCGAAGCCGCCGGGATGGAACGGGTGGCAGCGGCCCAGCCGGCGCGCAGCCAGCCAGCTTCCGCGCAGCGGGCCGTGCCGCGAGATGGCGTCCATCGCGTATTCAGAACAGCTCGGCACGAAACGGCAGCGAGGCCCCAGCAGGGGGCTGATGAAGCGCTTGTAGAAGCGCAGCAGGGCAATGAGCAGGCGCGAGATCACCCAGTCATCTTATGCCAGTTGGCATGAAGGCCGCATTTGTGCAGGATGGGCCGTTGGTCGCATGTCGCCGATGGCCTGCGACCGGTACCAGTACCTTCGGGTGCTGGCCAGGTTCCGTACCGCGCAAGGCGGTCCGTGTTCGTCGGACTGCCTCCAAGGGCGCCTTGACTCCAGGACTGAATGGAGCAGGGGGTCGAGGTTGCTGCTGCGGGTCGGGTAGGCTATAAAGGCCCGCTTTCCCGGGCCCCGGGGAATCCAAGGAAGAGCGTTTCGTGGCTGCTAAAAAAACTGCAAAGAAGGCCGCAACGGCCGCCAAGAAAACCGCCAAGCCTGTTGTGAAGAAGTTGGCGGCAAAGCCCGTTGCCAAGAAACCGGCCAGCAAGCCGGCGACCAAGGCAGCGTCCTCGCAACCGGCGGCCAGGAAGGCCACCGCAAAGAAAACGCCGGTCAAGGCAACCAAGCCGGTGGCGAAGAAGGCTGCTGCGCCCGCCAAGGCCAAGCCTGCCGCTGCCAGCAAGAAGGCGCCGGTGGTGAAGAAAGCCGCCAGCAAGGCCGCGCCGGTGAAGAAGGCCGCCGCCAAGCCGGTGGCGAAGAAGGCAGCAGCCAAGCCGGCGCCGAAGGCGGTGGTGAAGAAGGCTGCGGCCAAGCCGGTCGCCAAACCTGCAGCGAAGAAGGTTGCTGCGGCTAAACCGGTGGCCACGCCTGCCGCTGTAAAGAAAGTCACCAAGAATGTTGCCGCGCCGGCCGCAAAGCCGACCCCGGCCCCCGTAGTGAAGTCCGCACCGAAGCCTGCCCCCAAGCCGGCTCCGGCCAAGCCTGTCCCGGCCAAGACCGTGGCAGTGGCAGCAGCCCAACCGGCCCCCAAGCCGGCCCCGGCCGCCGCTCCTGCTGCTTCGAAGGCCCCGCAATCCAAGAATCCCGTGCCCGTTTCGAAATCGCCTGCCAAAACCGCCGTGAAATCCGATTCCGCCCCGAAGACCGTGTCGCGCCCTGTCGGCAAGGTTGCCGTGGCCGTCGCCGCCCGCTCGGCGGCACCGGCCCCGCGCAGCAAGTACAAGGTGGTCGAGTACAAGACCGACGAGGCCACCGGCCGCCCGATCCTGCCGGCTGGCTACAAGCCGTCCTCGGAAGAGGAATACATGAGCCCGCTGCAGCAGGAGTATTTCCGTCAGCGCCTGCAGAACTGGCGCGCGGACCTGGTGGAAGAGTCCAAGCAGACCATCGAGAACCTGCGCGAGGAAGTGCGTGACATCGGCGACGAAGCCGAGCGCGCGACCCGCGAGACCGAGAACTCGCTGGAACTGCGTACCCGTGATCGCTACCGCAAGCTGATCGGCAAGATCGACAGCACCCTGAAGCGCCTGGAAGCCGGCGACTACGGTTACTGCGTCGACACCGGCGAAGAAATCGGCCTGGAGCGCCTGGAAGCGCGCCTCACCGCCGAACGCACCATCGACGCCCAGGAGCGCTGGGAGCACCTGCAGAAGCAGCAGGGCGACTGATTCCTGATCGTTGTCTGGTCATGCGAAAAACCCGGCCTCGGCCGGGTTTTTTGTTGGGTGTGGTTGGCTGTGTAGAACGGCGCCTTCCGGGTATCGTAGGGAGCCTGCGGGTGGGGCCGGGCAGGACACGCTGCAAGTACATCCCTGTAAGCTCGGCCGCGGCATCCATGCCGCGGACGGTCCTGCCCGGCCCCACCCGCAGGCTCTCTACGGTTTCCTGCGTGCGCGGTTGCTGTAAAGCCGAGCTCATGCCCGGCTCGGGCCGAAGGCGGAGGGCAAGGAAGAGCAAAAGCAAAAGCAAAAGCAGCCAAGCATGGCTTGGCTCTACCAAGGGCGGTCATGCGTGCGCTCGCGGCTGTTGGGGTCCGCCTTGTAGCGAGCCGAGCACCGCAGGGGAATCAGGGGCGAAGAGGCGGCTCTATCCTGTAGAGCCGACTGCTAGTTGTGATCTCTCTGTAGGTTGTTCATCCGGGACATCTTTGGAAAATGGTGGTTACCACACCGTTCCAGCCCCCAAAGAGCCCGGATGAACAATCATAAAAATGCCCGTTTGACGCCGTTTAGTCGAGCGCTTCTGGTCCGCCGTATCCTCCACGAGGGCCTACGCCCGGAAGAAGCAGCTCAAGCGTGTGGCGTAAGTGTGCGTACGGCCTACAAGTGGCTGGCCCGATTCCGCCAGTTCGGGGCACCGGGCCTGGAAAACCGCAGCTCACGGCCTCACCAGACGCCGCATGCCACACCTGCTCCGGTAGTCGAGCAAATCAAGGAGCACCGCCGTAAGCGGCAGACCTACCTGACCATCTCCAAGGCGCTGGGGGTCGGCCACAGTACGATTTCAAGGCTGATGCGCGCCCACGGCCTCAATCGGTTGTGTCGGCTTGATCCGCCCAAGGAGGTCATCCGATACGAATACGATCAGCCCGGAGGGCTGCTGCACTTGGACATCAAGAAGCTGGGCAACTTCCAGCGGCCAGGGCACAGAACCGATGCCAAGCGCAGGGGAAACGCCGCCGGCGGTGGCTGGGGCTACGTCCACGTGGCCATCGACGATCACTCCCGGGTCGCCTTCAGCAGCATCCACCCCAACGAACAGGGCGAAACCGCCTGTCAGGCGTTGCTGGGCGCTCTGGAGTACTACGCCAGCCTGGGAATCACCTTCAAGCGGATCCTGACCGACAACGGTGCGTGCTATCGCTCCACTGCATTTGCCAAGCTGCTCAAATCCCTTGGGATCAAGCACATCAGAACCAAGCCCTACACGCCGCGGACCAATGGCAAAGCCGAGCGCTTCATCCAGACCAGCCTGCGCGAGTGGGCTTACGCCTGCGAGTACGCATCCTCGGACCAGCGCAATTCCGTGTTGAACCAATGGCTGCACTACTACAACTGGCACCGTCCCCATATGGCGATCGGCGGCCAGCCACCTATCTCAAGAGTGCCGCTGAACAACGTAGTGGGTTTACACAGCTAGTCGGCTGGCTCTCCGCGCCGTCTCCTGATTCACCGAGGAGCACAGGGCACCGGCGCGCAGCGCCGGCTCGCGGATGGCGGCGCGTTTCTTTTGGTTACTTTTCTTTTCGCGCGAAAAGAAAAGTGACACCCCACAGCGGTCACGGAAAGAGCCCGCCGGGCATGGCCCGGCGCTACCGGCGCGTGGGCGCGCGGAAATCCGCTCTATTGCAGGTCGCGAAGATTCAGTTTCCGCAACGTCGGGTTCTTCCACGCCGTGATCCCGGCCACGCTCAGCACCGCGAACCCACCCAGCACCACTGCCGGCACCAGGCCGAGCAGCTTTGCCATCGTGCCGGCATAGAACGCGCCCAGTTCGTTGGACGAACTGATGAAGATGCCGTTGATCGACGACACCCGGCCGCGCATTTCTTCCGGCGTGGCCAGCTGCAGGATGGTCGAGCGGATCACCACCGAGACGCCGTCGAAGGCCCCGTAGAACAGCAGGATCAGCGCGGACAGCCAGAAGTGCTGCGACAGCCCGAAGCCGATCACGCACAGGCCGAAGCCGGCCACCGCGAACAGCAGCACGCGGCCGGCATTACGGTGCAGCGGGTGGCGCGCCAGCCACAGGCCAACGCAGACCGAGCCCAGCGCCGGCATTGCGCGCAGGATGCCCAGGCCTTCCGGACCGTGGTGCAGGATCTCGTGCAGGAACGCCGGCAGCATCGCCACCACGCCGCCCAGCAGCACCGAGAACATGTCCAGCGCCATTGCCCCGACCATGATCCGGTTGCCGACCACGAAGCGCGCGCCTTCAGCGATGCTCTTGAAGATCGGGGCGGCCGGACCGGTATGCACCGGTTCTTCCACCTTCAGCGTGGCCAGGCAGGCCATCGCCACCAGCGCGAAGCCCGTGGCCACCGCGTAGGACAGGCCTTTGCCGCCGAAGCCGACCAGCACGCCGCCCACTGCCGGACCGGCCACCATGCCGGCCTGGAACACCACGGCGCCGAGGCCAGCGCCACGTGCGAACTGGTCACGGGCCAGCACGCGGGCGAACAGTGCGTTGTAGATCGGCGACAGGAAGGCGCGGACCATGCCGGTCAGCGCAATGGCCGCATAGATCGGCCACACGCCTTCGAACGGCAGCCAGCCCTTGGCCACGCCGGTCAACACCAGCGCGGTGGCGATCAACCCGGAGCAGGCGACCATGCCGAGCCGGCGGCGCGGCAGGTGGTCGACCAGATAACCGGCGAACGGTGCGACGCAGAAGAACGGCAGCACCTCGGCCAGGCCAACCAGGCCCAGCGAGAACGGATTGCGGGTGACTTCGTAGATGTGCCAGCCGACGGTGACCGCGACCACCTGGTAGGACAGCATCGCGAAGATGCGGTAGGCCAGCAGCTTGGCGAAACCGGGCCGGGACAGCAGCCCCAGCGCGGTGTCTTCGGCCGTGGCGGGTTCGCTCACGACGGGTCGCGCTGCAGCTGGGCCTGCGCGGTCTCGCGGATGAAGGCCAGCATCGCCGCCACGCCGTTGCTGCGGGTGGGCGAGAGGTGGCGGGCCAGGCCGATGTCCTGGATGTAGCTGGGCTCGGTATCCAGGATCTCCTGCGCCGAGCGCCCGGAGTACACGCGCAGGGCCAGGAAGATCAGGCCGGAAACGATGGCCGAATCACTGATGGCGTGGAAGCGCAGCGACTGCGCATTGCCTTCCGGCACGATCCAGACCATCGACTGGCAGCCGAGCAGGCGGTGCTCTTCGGTCTTCCATTCGTCCGGGAAGGCGGGCAGCTTACGGCCGAGGTCGATCAGATACTGGTAGCGCTCGGACCAGTCGCCGAAGAAGCCGAATTCCTCGGCGATGGCGGTCTGGGCCTCGGCGGCGGTGGGTTCAAGCGGGAACGGAGAGTCGGTCACAACAGTCTCTACAGTGGAGCGTGGCCGGCGGACCGGCCACGGGGCAGGGTGGGTCAGCCGCGCTTGCGTGACCAGCGCACGCCCTGCGGGGTGTCTTCCAGCACGATGCCTTCGGCGGCCAGCTGGTCGCGGATGGCGTCGGAACGGGCGAAGTCGCGTGCCTGCTTGGCGGCGGCACGCTCGTCGATCAGGCCCTGGATGCGGGCATCTTCGCCATCATCGCTGGCCGCGGTGCCGAACCACTGCGCTGGATCGGCCTGCAGCAGGCCCAGGGCCAGGCCGGCACCGAGCAGTTCGCCCTTCAGGCGGCTTAGCTGTGCCAGCTTTTCACCCTCGCGGGGATAGTCCGGGCCGCCCGCCGGGGCACCTGCGTGCCTTAGCTTTCGAGCCGATTCAGCGAGTATTGCCAGCACTTTCGGAGTGTTGAGGTCGTCATTGAGCGCGTCCTCGACTGCTTGCGGGATCACTGGGGTGGCGTCGACATTGGCAAATTCCCTGATAGCTCGGTAGAGGCCATCCAGGGTGCGCACCGACTGCTCGATGAGGCCATCGGACCAGTCCAGCGGCTGCCGGTAGTGGGCCGACAGCAGGGCCAGGCGCAGCGCTTCCGGCGGGTGCTGGCGGACCAGGTCGTGCACGCGTTCGATGTTTCCCAGCGACTTGCTCATCTTGGCGCCGCCGAAGTTGAGCATGCCGTTGTGCAGCCAGAAGCGGGCGAAGATCTTGCCGCCGTGGGCGCATTCGCTCTGCGCAAGCTCGTTCTCGTGGTGCGGGAACTGCAGGTCGACGCCGCCGGCATGGATGTCGATGGTCTCGCCCAGGTGGGCGGCGGCCATCGCCGAGCATTCGATATGCCAGCCCGGGCGGCCACGGCCCCAGGGAGACTCCCAGCCAGGGAGGTCGTCGCTGGACGGCTTCCACAGCACGAAATCGCCTGGGTCGCGCTTGTACGGGGCCACGTCGACGCGGGCGCCGGCCAGCATCTCTTCCGGGTCGCGGCGCGAGAGCTTGCCGTAGCCTTCGAAGCTGGCCACCGCGAACAGCACGTGGCCTTCGGCGGCGTAGGCATGACCATTGGCGATCAGCTGCTCGATCATGGTGATGATCTGCGGGATGTGCGCGGTCACTTCCGGCTCGATGTCCGGCGGCACCACGCCCAGCGCGGCCATGTCTTCACGGTAGGCGGCGGCGAACCTGTCGGTGATGGTGCTGATCGGCACGCCCTGCTCACGCGCGGCGTTGTTGATCTTGTCGTCCACGTCGGTGATGTTGCGCGCGTAGCGCAGGCCACCGAAACGGCGCCGCAGCAGATCGGCCAGCACCCCGAACACCACTGGGCCACGGGCGTTGCCGATGTGCACGTAGTTGTAGACCGTCGGGCCGCACACATACAGGGTCGGACAGGCCGGGTCGAGCGGGGTGAACGGTTCGAGCTGGCGAGTCAGGTTGTTGTGCAGGCGCAGGGTCATGGGGCTGTGGCTGGGGGACAAGCCTGTGATTTTAGAACGTGTCGGCCCCCTTTGGGGGCACCGCCTGCCACCGGTGGACGCCGGGTCCAACCAGGGTGGGGTGGGCAGGAGCAGCGTGGACGGGTAATGTTCAGCCCCTTGCGCTCGCCACTGCCTACACTATTGCCGTGTCCTTGCTCCCTTCGCCAATGAAATCCACCGCGTTGCTGACCCTGGCCTGCCTGTCGGCGCTGGCCGCCGTGGCCCAGGCGCAGGAGGCCGAGCCCCGCAACCGGGTGGTGATCGTGGAGAACGTGAAGTTCGACTACGCGCAGGTACTGAACGTCGAACCCGTGTTCCAGACCCTGCGCGCGACCCGTACCGAAGAACACTGCGAGCCGGTCTCGACCCGGACCCTGGCGCCGGTCAATGTCACTGGTGAGGAGCCGGTCGAGGACAAGGGCCGGATCAGCCGCTTCTGGGACTCGGTACGCTCGATGTTCAAGCGCAGCGATGAAGAGGTCTCCGAGGATACCGCCGCCGAGTCACCGGCTCCGGCGCCGGCACCGGCCAACAATGGTCCGATGCTGACCCGCGACTGTCGCATCGTGCCGGTGGGACGTGAATTCCGCCGGCCCATCGCCTACGACGTGGACTACGTCTACAAGGGCACCAAGTACCGCTCGCGGCTGCCGGAAGACCCCGGCAACCGGCTCAAGATCCGGGTGTCGATCACCCCCTGGGTCGGCCCCGAGCAGGGCGCCGCCGGCAATCCATGATTCTGCGACCCCGGCCCCTTGCGTCGGCCCCGGCCGCATGCAAAGATGGCCGACCATGAAGCTCACCGACTTCCAGCACGACAGCAGCGCAGCCCGACAGGCGTCGGGCATGACCTCGCGTGCGCGTCGACCGGAACCCCACATCCTCGCTGGGTAACCGGAGCTTTTTGCTGTTCGTCCGAAAAAAACCCAGCCCGCCGGCTGGGTTTTTTCGTTTCCGCGTCATGAAAGCTGCAACTGCAACCTTTTCGTTCCACCTTTGCTTCCTGTTTTCCCTTCCACCGCGTCGAACCCGGCGCCGCCACGCAAGGAAAGATGATGTCCCCCAAGCACTTCCTGAACACCCAGGACTGGAGCCGCAGCGAGCTCGACGCGCTGCTGACCCAGGCCGCGCTGTTCAAGCGCAACAAGCTCGGCGACCAGCTCAAGGGCAAGTCGATCGCGCTGGTGTTCTTCAATCCGTCCATGCGCACCCGCACCAGCTTTGAACTGGGTGCGTTCCAGCTGGGTGCCCACGCGGTGGTGCTGCAGCCGGGCAAGGATGCGTGGCCGATCGAGTTCAACCTCGGCACGGTGATGGACGGCGATACCGAAGAGCACATCGCTGAAGTGGCCAAGGTGCTGGGCCGTTACTGCGACATCATCGCTGTGCGCGCATTCCCCAAGTTCATCGACTGGGCCTACGACCGCCAGGACATCGTCCTCAACAGCTTCGCCAAGTACTCGACGGTGCCGGTCATCAACATGGAGACCATCACCCACCCGTGCCAGGAGCTGGCCCACATCATGGCCCTGCAGGAGCACTTCGGCACCCAGGACCTGCGCGGCAAGAAGTACGTGCTGACCTGGACCTACCACCCCAAGCCGCTGAACACCGCAGTCGCCAATTCGGCACTGACCATCGCCACCCGCATGGGCATGGACGTGACCCTGCTGTGCCCGACCGCCGACTACATCCTCGACGACCGCTACATGGGCTGGGCCGAGCAGAACGTGGCCGAGAGCGGCGGCTCGCTGAAGATCAGCCATGACATCGACAGCGCCTACGCCGGTGCCGACGTGGTCTACGCCAAGAGCTGGGGCGCGCTGCCGTTCTTCGGCAACTGGGAACCGGAAAAGCCGATCCGCGACCAGTTCAAGCACTTCATCGTGGACGAGCGGAAGATGGCGCTGACC
Source organism: Stenotrophomonas sp. 86156_Sma (assembly GCF_056481625.1). NCBI lineage: Bacteria > Pseudomonadati > Pseudomonadota > Gammaproteobacteria > Lysobacterales > Lysobacteraceae > Stenotrophomonas > Stenotrophomonas sp. 86156_Sma. The sequence goes on along the minus strand of NZ_CM151157.1, from coordinate 3,411,586 downwards.
AACAACGGTGTCTTCAGCCACTGCCTGCCGCTGCGCCGCAACGTGAAGGCCACCGATGCGGTGATGGATTCGCCGCAGTGCATCGCCATCAACGAAGCCGAGAACCGCCTGCATGTGCAGAAGGCGATCATGGCGGCGGTTGCCGGGCGCTGAATCAAACAAGGGGTAGAGCCGACCGTGGGTCGGCTGCTCCCGCAGCGGCGCATCCAACATTTCAGCCGACCAGCGGTCGGCTCTACCGAATTCCCATCCCCCAAGTGGACCTGATCCCCATGAGCAACAAAGATGTCGTTCTCGCCTTCTCCGGCGGCCTGGATACCAGCTTCTGCGTGCCGTACCTGCAGGAGCGGGGCTACAACGTGCACACCGTGTTCGCCGATACCGGCGGCGTGGATGATGAAGAGCGTGATTTCATCGAGAAGCGCGCCGCCGAGCTGGGCGTGGCCAGCCACGTCACCGTCAACGGTGGCCCGGCCATCTGGGAAGGCTTCGTCAAGCCGTTCGTGTGGGCCGGTGAGGGCTACCAGGGCCAGTACCCGCTGCTGGTCTCGGACCGCTACCTGATCGTCGATGCCGCGCTGAAGCGTGCCGCCGAACTGGGCACCAACATCATCGCCCACGGCTGCACTGGCATGGGTAACGACCAGGTCCGCTTCGACCTGGCGGTGAAGGCCCTGGGTGACTACCAGATCATCGCGCCGATCCGCGAGATCCAGAAGGAACACACCCAGACCCGCGCCTACGAGCAGAAGTACCTGGAAGAGCGTGGCTTCGGCGTGCGCGCCAAGCAGCAGGCCTACACCATCAACGAGAACCTGCTGGGCCTGACCATGTCCGGCGGCGAGATCGACCGTTGGGAAGCGCCGGGCGAGGGCGCCCGTGGCTGGTGCGCACCGCGCAGCGAGTGGCCGGAGCAGGCGCTGAACGTGACCCTGAAGTTCGTCGAGGGCGAAGCCGTCGAACTGAACGGCAAGGCGTTGCCGGGCGACCAGATCCTGGCCCAGCTCAACAAGCTGTTCGCCCCGTACGGCGTTGGCCGCGGTGTCTACACCGGCGACACCGTGATCGGCCTGAAGGGTCGCATCGTGTTCGAGGCCCCGGGCCTGGTGTCGCTGCTGGCCGCGCACCGCGCGCTGGAAGATGCCGTGCTGACCAAGCAACAGAACCGCTTCAAGCCGGACGTGGCGCGCAAGTGGGTGGAGCTGGTCTACGAAGGCTTCTACCACGACCCGCTGAAGACCGACATCGAGGCCTTCCTGAAGTCCTCGCAGGCCAAGGTCAACGGCGAAGTGGTGCTGGAAACCCGCGGCGGCCGCGTCGATGCAGTGGCGGTGAAGTCGCCGCACCTGCTCAACACCAAGGGCGCCACCTACGCGCAGTCGGCCGACTGGGGCGTGGAGGAGGCCGAGGGCTTCATCAAGCTGTTCGGCATGAGCTCCACTGTCTATGCGCAGGTCAATCGTGGTTGACCTGTGACGGGGTGCCGGCCGCTGGCCGGCGCCTCGCAACGTCGATGGAGGGTAGTGCCGGCCGCTGGCCGGCTCGTGGCACGGCTGGATCATTGCGGAGCCGGCCAGCGGCCGGCACTACCGATTTCGAACCCTACGGATATTCAGACACATGCTTGAACAGACGCTCGATCACCTGCAGGCCCTGGTGTCCTTCGACACCCGCAACCCGCCGCGTGCGATCACCACCGGTGGCATCTTCGATTACCTGCGCGCGAACCTGCCCGGCTTCAACGTCGAGGTGATCGACCACGGTGCCGGTGCGGTCAGCCTGTACGCCGTGCGTGGTACGCCGAAGTACCTGTTCAACGTGCATCTGGACACCGTGCCGGATTCGCCGCACTGGAGTGCCGACCCGCACGTGATGCGGCGTCTGGACGACCGTGTGGTCGGCCTGGGCGTGTGTGACATCAAGGGCGCCGCCGCTGCACTGGTGGCCGCGGCCAACGCCAGTGATGGCGATGCCGCGTTCCTGTTCTCCAGCGACGAAGAAGCCAACGATCCGCGCTGCATCGCCGCGTTCCTGGCCCGTGGCCTGCCATATGAAGCGGTGCTGGTGGCGGAGCCGACCATGAGCGAAGCGGTGCTGGCGCACCGTGGCATCAGTTCGGTGCTGATGCAGTTCGCCGGCCGCGCCGGGCACGCGTCGGGCAAGCAGGATGCGGCCGCCAGTGCGCTGCATCAGGCCATGCGCTGGGGCAACCGCGCATTGGACCATGTGGAATCGCTGGCCTCGGCGCGCTTCGGCGGGCTGACCGGCCTGCGCTTCAACATCGGTCGCGTCGAAGGTGGCATCAAGGCCAACATGATCGCGCCGGCCGCCGAAGTGCGGTTCGGGTTCCGTCCGCTGCCGTCGATGGACATCGATGGCCTGTTGGCGACCTTCGCCGGTTTTGCCGAACCGGAAGCGGCACTGTTCACCGAAACCTTCCGTGGCCCCAGCCTGCCGGCCGGTGACATCGCCGAGGCCGAGAACCGCCGCCTGCTGGCACGCGACGTGGCCGATGCGCTGGAACTGCCGATCGGCAACGCGGTGGACTTCTGGACAGAGGCCTCGCTGTTCTCGGCCGGCGGCTACACCACGCTGGTGTTCGGCCCGGGTGACATCGCCCAGGCCCACACCGCCGATGAGTTCGTGACGCTGGAGCAGCTGCAGCGCTACACCGACGCCGTGCACCGCATCATCGCCGCCGGCGCCTGATCGACCCCACAACGCCGCCCGGCCCTGGCCGGGTGGAACTGCAACGCGGCGACCGCCGCCTGTGACGAAACCGAAATGTCTCCTGCCCTCCAGCCCCACCGCCAGACCCGCCAGACCATCGTGCGCCTGCTTTCCAGCATGGCCAGCGCGAAGGAGATCAGCCAGTACCTCAAGCGCTTCTCGCAGCTGGACGCCAAGCGCTTTGCCGTGGTCAAGGTCGGCGGCGCGGTGCTGCGCGACGATCTCGACGCGCTGACCTCTTCGCTGTCGTTCCTGCAGGAAGTCGGCCTGACCCCGATCGTGCTGCACGGCGCCGGCCCGCAGCTGGATGCCGAACTGTCGGCCGCCGGCATCGAAAAGCAGACCGTCAACGGTCTGCGCGTGACCTCGCCGGAGGCACTGGCGATCGTGCGCCGGGTGTTCCAGCAGTCCAACCTGCGCCTGGTCGAAGCCCTGCAGCAGAACGGCGCGCGTGCCACCTCGATCACCGGTGGCGTGTTCGAGGCGGAGTACCTGGACGTGGACACCTACGGCCTGGTCGGTGAAGTGAAGCGGGTCAACCTGGCGCCGATCGAGGCCAGCCTGCGCGCCGGTTCTATCCCGGTCATCACCAGCCTGGGCGAAACCGCGGGTGGCCAGATCCTCAACGTCAACGCCGACTTCGCCGCCAACGAGCTGGTGCAGGAGCTGCAGCCGTACAAGATCATTTTCCTGACCGGCACCGGCGGCCTGCTGGACGAGCAGGGCAGCGTGATCGATTCGATCAACCTGTCCACCGAGTACGACCACCTGATCGCGCAGCCGTGGATCCACGGTGGCATGAAGGTGAAGATCGAACAGATCAAGGATCTGCTCGACCGCCTGCCGCTGGAATCGTCGGTGTCCATCACGCGCCCGGCCGATCTGGCCAAGGAACTGTTCACCCACAAAGGCTCGGGCACGCTGGTGCGCAAGGGCGAGAAAGTGCTGCGCGCCACCGCCTGGAACGAGCTGGACCTGCCGCGCCTGAAGGGCCTGATCGAATCCAGCTTCGGCCGCACCCTGGTGCCGGAGTACTTCGAAAAGACGAAGCTGCTGCGCGCCTATGTCAGCGAGAACTACCGCACCGCGGTGATCCTCACTGACGAAGCCGAGGGCGTGTACCTGGACAAGTTCGCCGTGCTCGATGATGCACAGGGTGAAGGCCTCGGCCGCGCGGTGTGGAACGTGATGCGGGATGAAACGCCGCAGCTGTTCTGGCGTTCGCGCAATGGCAACCCGATCAATCACTTCTACTATGCTGAATCCGATGGCTGCTACAAGCAGGGCCATTGGAAGGTGTTCTGGTACGGCGCCGATGGCATCGACCGGATCAGCACCTATGTCGACCACTGCGCCCAGCGCGCACCGAGCCTGCAGGGCTGAATGATGGACCATTCCGATCACTGGACTACGATTCCCACCCTGCGCGGCCAGCACGTGACACTGCAGCCGCTGCAGCCCGAGCATGTGCCTGGCCTGCGCGCCGCCGTGGAGGGCAGCGGCCTGGACCAGCTCTGGTACACCCAGGTGCCTTCGCCGGAGCGGGTCGAGCACTATGTGCAGGCCGCGCTGCAGGCGCAGGCGGAAGGCAAGGTGCTGCCGTTCGTGATCCTCGATGCGGAGGGTGACATCGTGGGTACCACCCGCTTCTACGACCTGGATGCCGGCGTGCCCAAGCTCAGCCTGGGTTACACCTGGTATGCACCGCGCGTGCAGCGTACCGGCGTTAATACCGAAACCAAGCTGTTGCTGCTGCAGCACGCCTTCGAAACCATGGGCTGCATCAGCCTGGTGCTGGAAACCAGCTGGTTCAACTTCACCTCGCGCACCGCCATCGCCCGCCTCGGCGCCAAGCAGGACGGCGTGCTGCGCAACCACAAGCGGCATGCCGACGGCACGCCGCGCGACACGGTCATCTTCTCCATCATCGATACGGAATGGCAGGGCGTGAAGCGCCACCTGCAGCACCGCCTGGACAGCCACGCATGAACGATTCGACTTTCACCCTGGGCATCGTCGGCGCCCGTGGCCATACCGGCGCCGAGCTGATCAAGCTGGTGGCCGCACACCCGCGGCTGAAGCTGGCCTTCGTGTCCTCGCGCGAACGCGCCGGGCAGCGCCTGTCCGACCACCATCCGGAATTCCAGGGCGAGCTGCAGTACGAGAACCTGGACGCCGACGCGGTGGCCGCCAAGGGCGTGGACGCGGTGATCCTGGCCCTGCCCAACGGCCTGGCCGCACCGTTCGTGGCCGCACTGGAAGCGGCGAAGCCGGACACCGTCATCGTCGACCTGTCGGCCGACTACCGCTTCGACAACAGCTGGTACTACGGCCTGCCGGAGCTGACCCGAGGCCGCTACAACGGCCAGAAGCACATCAGCAACCCGGGCTGCTATGCCACGGCGATGCAGCTGGCGGTGCATCCGCTGCTGGACCTGCTGGCCGGCCCGCCGCAGTGCTTCGGTGTGTCCGGCTATTCCGGCGCCGGCACCACGCCGTCGGACAAGAACAACGTCGAACTGCTCGCCGACAACCTGATGCCGTATGCGCTGACCAACCACGTGCACGAGCGTGAAGTGTCGGTCCAGCTGGGCGTGGCGGTTGAATTCATGCCGCATGTCGCGCCGCATTTCCGCGGCATCACGCTCACCGCCAACCTGTGGCTGAACCGCGTGCAGACCCGCGAACAGATCGTCGAGCGCTTCCAGCAGGCCTACGCGGGCGAACCGCTGATCGAGGTAGTGGATGAAGCGCCGTGGGTCAGCCGCATCGCCGGCCGCCACGGTGCGCAGGTCGGTGGCTTCACCCTGGCCCCGGGCGGCAAGCGGGTGGTGGTGGTGGCGACCCTGGACAACCTGCTGAAGGGCGCGGCCACCCAGGCCATGCAGAACCTCAACCTCGCGCTGGGCATCGACGAACTGACGTCGATCCCGCACTGAACACGCATTCCGGAGCCCCCATGGCAGACCTTCTTTGGCAGAAGCTCGGCGTCGCTGTCGACGCCCAGATCCAGACCTTCCTCGCCGGCGACGACGTGATCCTCGACCGCGAGTTCTTCCTGCATGACATCGCTGCCAGCGCCGCGCATGCGCAGGGCCTGCAGCACATCGGCATCCTCAGCGCCGACGAGCTGGCCGGCCTGCTGCGCGAGCTCGACGTGCTGGCGCAGGACTTCCGCGAAGGCCGCTTCGTGCTGGATACGCAGTACGAAGACGGTCACTCGGCAATCGAAGCACGTTTGACCGAACGCCTCGGCGATGCCGGCCGCAAGATCCACACTGGCCGCAGCCGCAATGACCAGATCCTGGTCGCCACCCGCCTGTGGCTGAAGGAGAAGCTGCTGCGCGTGGCCCAGCTCAGCGCCGACGTGGCCAAGGTCGCGCTGGACCGCGCGCAGGCCGAGAAGGACCTGCCGATTCCCGGCTACACCCATATCCAGCGTGCCGTGGTGTCCTCGGCCGGCATGTGGTGGGCCGGTTGGGCCGAGGCTTTCATCGACAACGCCATCCGTGCCCGCGACACCCATGCACTGGTCGATGCCAATCCGCTCGGCACGGCCGCTGGTTACGGCGTGAACCTGCCGCTGGATCGCGAGCACACCACGGCGGCGCTGGGCTTCGCGCGCATGCAGGTCTCGCCGATCTACGCGCAGCTGTCGCGCGGCAAGTTCGAGCTGGCCGCACTGGAAGCCCTCGGCGGTGCCACGCTGGACCTGCGCCGCATTGCCTGGGACCTGTCGCTGTTCACCAGTGCCGAGTTCGGCTTCGTCGCGCTGCCGGCGCAGTACACCACCGGCAGTTCGATCATGCCCAACAAGCGCAATCCGGATGTGATCGAGCTGATGCGCGCCACCCACGCCAGCGTCGCCGCCGCGCGCACCGAGATTGAGCAGCTGCTGTCGCTGCCGTCGGGCTATCACCGCGACCTGCAGTCGTCCAAGGGCGCCATCTTCCATGGCTTCGGCCGTGGCCTGGCCGCGCTGGAGCTGCTGCCGGCGCTGCTGGCCAACCTGGAATGGCGCGACGACAGGCTGCGTGCGGCGATCGATTCGGGCATGTATGCCACCGACGTGGCGGTGGAAGCGGCCGTGGCTGGCGTGCCGTTCCGCGAGGCCTACAAGGCCGCCGCGGCAGGCGCCGACAGTGCAGGGCAGGGACGCACGCCGGAAGGCAGCCTGGCCGCACGCGTGTCGCCGGGTTCGGCCGCTGATCTGCGCCTGGATGAACTGCGTGCACGCTGGCAGGCGTTGTCCTGATGGCGGGCACCGTCTACCTGGTGATGGCGATGCGCCGGCCGGACTTCACTGCCGCGGCGGTGCAGCCGCACCGTGATTTCCTCGATGCGTTGCAGGCGCAGGGCAAGCTGCAGCTGACCGGCGGTTTTGCCGATGGCAGCGGTGGCGCCTATGTGCTGTGCAACGTGGACAGCCTGGCGCAGGCGCAGGCCATCGTCGCCACCGATCCGCTGGTGACGATGCAGGCCTCCGCGCTGACCGTGCACGAATGGAACACCCGCTGAGAGCCTGACCGATGATCCAGCACGCTGCCCACGTCGCCTCGCCGTTCCTGGAACAGGCGCTGCCGCCGTGGCGGCGTGCAGTGCTGAAGGTCGGCAGCAGCCTGCTGGCGGCCGATGGGGGCGGCCTGTCGCCACGCCACGCGCTGGGCCTGGCCCAGTTTGTTTCCGCCAACGTCCTGGCCGGGCGCGAGGTGGTGATCGTCTCCTCCGGTGCGGTTGCGGCGGGGCGCGCGATCCTGCCGCGGGCCGATGAACCCGGTGCGGCGATGGCGGCGCGGCAGGCCCTGGCCGCGCTCGGCCAGGCGCAGCTGATCGGGCTCTGGCAGCGCTTCTTCGAGCGCCCCGTGGCGCAGGTGCTGCTGACCCACGACGACCTGCGCAACCGCCGCCGCTACCTCAACGCACGCGCCACGCTCAATGAGTTGCTGCGGCTGGGCGCGTTGCCGGTGGTCAACGAGAACGACACCGTGTCGGTGGACGAACTCAAGCTCGGCGACAACGACAACCTGGCCGCCACCGTGGCCGCGCTGGTCGATGCCGATGCACTGTTCATCGCCACCGATATCGACGGCCTGTACAGCGCCGACCCGCGCACCGCGGCCGATGCGCGGCCGTTGCACGACGTGCCGGAACTGAGTGACGAGGTGCTGGCGATGGCCGGTGGCACCGGCTCGCGCGCCGGTACCGGCGGCATGCGCACCAAGCTGGAAGCGGCGGCGAAGGCCGGTCGCCTCGGCATCGAAACCTATCTGTTCAATGGCCGCAGCGGTGACGTGGTGCGCGCGCTGGCCCAGGACCGCCTGTTCGGTACCCGTATCCACGCCGCGCGCAGTCGTGAGGCGGCCCGCAAGCACTGGCTGCGGCACGCGCCGCTGGTCGAGGGTGCGATCGTGATCGATGCCGGCGCGGCGCAGGCCATGCGTGAGAAGGGCGCCTCGCTGCTGCCCGGTGGCATCACAGGTGCGGAGGGCGTGTTCCGCCGTGGCGACATGGTGCAGGTGTGCTGGAACGCGCCACAGGGCCGTGTCTGCGTGGCGCGCGGCGTCAGCCAGTACGCCGCCGATGATGTGCGCCGGATCGCCGGTCGCCATTCGCGCGACATCGAGGCCGTGCTGGGCTACAACTACGGTGGCAGTGTCGTCCATCGCGACGATCTGGTGCTGCCATGACCGGTTTGAAGGACACCCCGATGAGCGAAATCGAAGCGCAGGCGCGTGCCTGCCGTGACGCGGCCCAGATCGTTGCCGGCCTCGACAGTGCGGCGCGCCGCACGCTGCTGCTGGCAATGGCCCAGGCACTGGAAGTGAATGCCGGGCTGATCCTGGCCGGCAATGCGCGTGACCTCGCCGCCGCGCGCGACAAGGGCGTTGGCAGTGCCATGCTCGACCGCCTGGCGCTGGATCCGGCACGCCTGTTCGCGATGGCCGAAGCCGTGCGTGAGGTCGCTGCGCTGCCCGATCCGGTCGGCCAGGTCACCCGCGACGATGTGCGTCCAAACGGCATCCGGGTGCAGAAGGTGCGCGTTCCGCTGGGGGTGATCGCGATGATCTACGAGGCGCGCCCGAACGTGACCGCCGAAGCGGCCGCCCTGTGCCTGAAGGCCGGCAATGGCGTGATCCTGCGCGGTGGTTCCGAGGCGATCCACTCCAACACCGCCATCGCCCAGGCGCTGTCCGGCGCATTGAAGGCCAACGGCGTCCCGCCGGCTGCGGTGACCGTGCTGACCGACCTGCGCCGCGAAGCGATGCTGGAACTGCTGCAGTTGCATGAGCTGATCGACCTGGCCATTCCGCGTGGCGGCGAAGGCCTGATCCGCTTCGTCGCCGAGCATGCGCGGGTGCCGGTGATCAAGCATTACAAGGGCGTGTGCCATCTGTTCGTGGATGCCAGCGCCGACCTCGGCAAGGCCATTGACCTGCTGGTGGATGGCAAGTGCAGCCGCCCTGCAGCCTGCAACTCGCTGGAAACGCTGCTGGTGCACCGCGAGGTGGCCGAAGCGTTCCTGCCGCGCGTGGCGCAGGCGCTCGGCGAGCGCGGCGTGCAGCTGCGCGCCGATGCGCAGGCGCAGCCGCTGCTGCCGGGCAGCATGTTGGCCACTGAAGACGACTATGCCGCCGAGTTCCTTGATCTGGTGCTGGCGGTACGCGTGGTTGACGATCTCGACGCTGCCATTGCGCACATCCGTGCCTACACCTCCGACCATACCGAAGTGATCGCCACCGAAGACGCAGGCAACGCCGAGCGCTTCGTCACTGCGCTGCGCTCGGCGGTGGTGATGGTCAATGCGTCCTCGCGTTTCTCCGACGGCGGCCAGCTGGGCCTGGGCAGCGAGATCGGCATCTCCACCACGCGCCTGCACGCGTACGGCCCGATGGGGCTGGAGGCACTCACCGTCGAACGATTTGTCGTGCGCGGTGAAGGGCAGACCCGCACGTAGATCCACGCCATGCATGGATGCTCTTCGCGGTAGCCCCCGGTGCCGACCAAGGTCGGCACCCACCAGAGAGAACGCCGACCAAGGTCGGCATCTACCAAAGCAAGTGCCGACCAGGGTCGGCACCCAGGGCAATCGAGTTACACCACCTCGCGGCGGATGCCGATCGGCCGCGCGTGATCATCCATGTGCAGCGTGGCGGCCTTGCAGCCCAGCAGGCGCTCGGCCAGCCCGGTGCTGGCCCCCAGGTCGGCGGCCACTTCGTTGAGGCTGGCCAGCGGCCGCGGCAGGCGCCGGTCGTGGCCGCGGAAGCGCGCGCGGTTGTACTCGGCCCAGCCGATCAGCAGTACGCTGGCGCACAGCAGCATCAGCGGCAACGCCACCAGCACATAGGGGTCGAACTGGCTTTGCCGTTCGTACAGCTGCTGCCAGGCCAGCTGGCCGCCGACCAGCCACGACACCAGGGTGACCAGTGGGGCCCACAGGTAGAAGTAGAACCCCCAGAACGCGAGGGTGACGAAGCCCCAGGCGGTGCGCTGGAAGCGTGGTTGGCGATGCGGCTTGCGGATCATCCGCGAGTCGAAGCGGTTGGACGGGCGTTGTGCGTTCATCGGATCCCCCGATCGGGACTGGTCCAGGTGGCGCGCTTGCTGCGACGGCGCAGCAGGGTTTTCGGCAACGCCACCAGGGTGGTGGAAAGGCTGATCAACCAGTACGCCATCGGGTACCAGATGACCCAGAAGTAGTTGCGTCCAATCTGTGTTTCGTAACGACGGTCGATGATCAGGCTGCTGGCGAACTGCAGCAGGCAGACCAGGGCCAGGATCACGCCATGCCACTCCGGCAGCAGGCTGGCGATATGCAGTTGCGGGGGCAGTTCGATGAACTTGCCCAGCGCCCACAGCACCACGATGAACAACATGGTGTAGGCCCAGATCACGCTGAGCACGTACTCCAGCAGTACGCCCCACATGCGCCGCTCCTTCCAGTGCAGCAGCGAGCGGGCGTGGCGCAGCATCACCTCCACGCCGCCCTGGGCCCAGCGCAGCCGCTGCCGCCACAGTCCCTTCAGGGTTTCCGGCATCAGGATGAAGCATAGTGCGTTGGGTTCGTAGCGGATGTCCCAGTGCGCGCGCTGCAGGCGCCAGCTGATGTCGATGTCTTCGGTCACCATGTCATCGGACCACCAGCCGACCTGGTGCAGGGCGGTGCGGCGGAAGCCGGCGATCACGCCGGAGATGGTGAAGATGCGCCCGTACACCCGCTGCGCGCGCTTGATCATGCCGATGATCGAGGAGAACTCGGCCACCTGCAGGCGTCCGAGCAGGGTGGAGCGGTTGCGGATGCGCGGGTTGCCGGTGACCGCGCCGACCCGGTTGCCGCTGACCAGGTGCCAGATCATCCAGTGCAGCGCGTGTTCTTCCAGCATCGCGTCGCCGTCGATGCACACCAGGTATTCCGAGCGTGCGGCGAGCGCCCCCATGCGCAGCGCATTGGCCTTGCCGAGGTTGCGGTCCAGGTGCAGCACGCGCAGCCGTGGGTGCTTTGCCGCCAGGGCGTCCAGCCGCGCACCCGTGTCGTCGCTGCTGCCATCGTCGATGGCGATCACCTCATAGTCGGCCGGGTAGCGCTGTGCCAGCGCCGCGCCGAGTGTGTCGTCGAGGTTTGCCGACTCGTTGTGGCAGGGAATCAGCAGGCTCGCGAACGGTGGATCGACCATCAGCGGCGGGTCGTTGCGTGGGCGCGAATGGCGTTCGCGCCGGAAGTAGTAATACAGGCCGCCCGACATCCAGAAGAATGCCATCACCATCGGGTAGTAGAAGGCGAACTGGAACAGGACCTGCAGCAACGGATGCATGTCCATGTCACTTCTCCGGGTACGGGAAGTTGCCGGCGGACATTGCCGCGCGGGCATCGCGGGTGGAGGGCTGGTCGGCGATGAAGTCGTCCGGGTACCAGGCGAAGTGGTGCACGCCCTGCGCCTGCAGCTGGCGGATCTGCGCGCGCAGGCGCTCGGCAGGAATCGGTTGCCCGCTGCGCCAATCGACGGTCTGCAGTTCGAACAGGGTGTGCTGCAGCTGTGGGTCATGTGCACGCACCGCGGCCAGCAGCTGGTCGAGCCAGCGTTCCGGATGCTTGCTGCCTTCCATCCACGGCATCGCCATCAGTGCGGTCTGGTCGTAGGCCTTGTTGAACAGGTCCAGGCGCTGCGCGAACCAGGCTTCGCTCTGCGGGCGCAGCACCGGCTCCGCGTACAGGTTGCGCACCGTGGCCAGCTTCGGCCGCCAGCGCTGCGCGCTGTTGCGCAGCGCCAGGGTGAAGTCGATCAACGCCTGCGTGCGTGCGCTGCCCCCATCGCCGGCCGCCAGCGTGGGCAGCTCGGTATCGCGCAGGTACCCATCGTCATGGAACAGCAGGCCCTCGAAGTAGGAGTTGACCGCCAGATCCTCGTAGAGGTCGAGCATGACCTGGCGCGCCTGGGGATTGGTGAAGTCCAGCCGGTACATGCCATCGGCATCGCCGTTGCGGATCGCCAGCGCCTTGCGCTGCACCGGGTCGGGCAGCTCGAAGCCGAGTACCGGCAGCCATGCGTAGACCTTCACCCCCGCACGCGATTTCAGCTGCCAGGCGACGCGACTGAACAGGTCCGCGCGCATCGGCATGTGGCGGTTGGGGAAGTACAGTGCATCGGCGGTGTTGTTGCCGTCCGGGTCGGCGAACGCCTGCAGGTAGACGTGCGTCGGTGCGATGCGCTTGACCCGCTCGATCAGTGCATCCAGATTGCGCGCCTGCTGTGCGGGCTCGGGGTCGTAGACATCATCCAGGTCGATCTGCAGGGCACGGATGCCATCGAGCGCGACGTCGCGGCGCAGCTCGTAGGCCAGCCCTTCCACGGTCGGGTTGTCGCTTACCAGGAAGCGCGCCAGGCCATGCAGGTCGCTGGCCACCGGCGTGCTGCGGCCCTCCAGATCGAAGGACACCGGCATGCCCAGCTGCTCGGCAATGTCGTTGCTCAACTGGTTGTAGGCCGCGTATGGCCATACGATGGCGCGCGGGCGCACGCCCAGATGCTGCTCGATGCGCTGCACGCTGCGCGAGAGATCGGCGCGCAGGCGTTGCGCGTACTGCGCCTCGCTCTCATAGCTGCGCGTGGCGGGGTTGTAAACGCGGGTCACGACAGCCGGGGTGGAGTTCCCCTGTGGGTTGGCGAGCACCCCGTGGTGCAGGTCGTCGGTATGGCTGGCCACTTCGATCAGGCCGCTGTCGTGCATCTGCTTCAGCTGTGCCCAGGTGATGAAGTCGTCGCGGCCGAACGGCCGGTAGCCATAGTCGATGGTGCGGCCAGGTGCCATGTCCACATAGTCGGTGATCACCGCCACCAGCGCCGGATAGCGGTAAGCCTGCAGCAACGGGAAGGCCTTGTCGTAGACGCTGCGCAGGCCGTCATCGAAGGTCAGCAGTACCGGTTTCGGTGGCAGCGTGGCGCGTCCCCGGGAGGCGTCGATCACCTGCGACAGCGACACCGGGTGGTAACCGTGTGCCCCCAGCCAGTCCAGATGGGCGGCGAAGTTCTGCGTGCTCACCGCATAGGTATCGGCATCCCCCTTGGCTGCGACCTGGTCGCGGATGTCGTGGTAGCTGAGGATCAGCAGGCCGTTGTCGATCGCATCGAGATGCAGGGCCTGCTGCGCGAAGGCCGGCGGCGCAGCCGACAGCAGCAGGAGCACGATCAGGCGCAGGATGCGGGTCATGTCAGTCTCCCCAGCGCAGTGCGGCTTCGAAGCCGATATGGCGTTCGCGATGGCCGTCGTAGACCGGCCGCGACCAGCGCACGCCATACTCGAACACGCGGCCCTGGCCCAGCTGCCACTCGTGCATGTATGACACCGACGGCACCAGTGCACTGCCGAAGCCGTCCTGCCAGTAATCGCCCAGCGAGACGGTCAGCCGGTGGCGGAAGTGGCGTTCGTAGTGGCGCCACAACTGCTGGTCGATGCGCAGGCCGATCTCGACCATGCGATCACGCTTCGGGTTGAAGTAGGGAGCATCATCGCGGCTGCCGCGACTGGTGTAGGCACTGCCCAGGCCATCGATCAGCCACCGTGGGCGTGTCAGCAGCCGCTGCTCGACGCTGGTGCTGAACAGTTCGCGATGGTTGCCATCGTCGTAGCGGAAGCGGCTGGCGCCGAACATCCAGTGCGTGCGTTCGCTGCGCCGGTAGTCGACCTGCGCGCTGACGCTGTCGGCAGTGATGCCGGCCACGCGCGCCTGCATTGATGCATCCGGATCATTGCGTGCGGCGGTCAGTCCGGCATGCCAGTGGTCGTTGAACTGCCAGCCCGCGCCGACGCGCAGGCCGGTATCACCGATGTGGTCGTTGGCACGCAGCACCGCAGCTTCCGCATCCAGACGGCCGAATCGGTAGCGTACGCCCGCGCCCAGCCACAGCGGGTCGATGCGCTGGTCCTGGAAATCGACCGAGCGCCGGTCAGCGAAGGCGAACAGCCGCCAGCGATCGTCGAGTACGGGTGTCTGGACTTCCATGCCATAGCGGCGGTCGTCGTTGCCCAGTGGCGAGGTGCCACCACCGCCGGAACTGCGTCCGATGTCGGTCCATGCCTTCAGCTGCCAACCGCGGTGCGCGCGCCAGGCCTGGTCCATGCGTTCGACGGCGGGCTGGGTGGGGTAGCGCGCGACCAGATCGTCGTGCAGCGGTCGCGCCAGGTCATCGCGCTGCAGGGCGACGTAGGCTTCCTGCATGCCCAGCCGTGGCTCGATGTCGCGCGGGTCCAGCGCATGCGCCATCTGTTGCCGTTGCAGCGCCCTGCGTGGCCAGCCGCGCATCATGTACACGCTGCCCAGCGCGCTCTGCAGGCCGCCGTTGCCCGGTGCGATGTCGACCATCGATTCCAGATCGCGCTGCGCGGTGGGCAGGTCACCGCTGTAGGCGCGCACCATCGCCAGGTTGAGGTCGGCTTCGTAGCGCGACCAGTTTGGATACGGCGACTTGCCGTTGCTCCAGCGCCAGGCAGGTTCCTTGTCGCGCCACGCCTGCAGCAGGTCGACGGCCTTTTCCTGCTGCTCGCTTTCCAGGTAGGCGTAAGCCAGTTCCGAATGCGAGGCGTCGCGCGTCGGATCGCCTGCGACGGCCGCCTGCAGCACCGGAATGGCTTCTTCCGGATGCAGCGTGCCCATCAGCGAATCGCCGACCGCAGGCAGAACATAGTCGGGCAGGGCATGGCCTTCAGCCTGCAGTGCGCGGGCTTCCTCTCGCACCTGCGCATGGCGGCCCAGCCGGTTGAGCAGGATCAGCCGGTCCATGCGGATGCGCAATGGCGCCTGCACAGGTGGGGTGCCTTCGCTGCCCAGATAGCGCTGCATGCGCGCCAGGGTCGATTCGGCTTCTTCCAGCCGGCTGTCTTCGCTGCTGCTGTAGGCCAGGCTCCAGACCACCAGCTTGGCCAGGTAGTCGCCTTCGATGCGTTGCTTCTGAGCAGCGTCGAACAGTTGCGGGCGCTGCTGGTACAGCTCCCAGGCGCGCCAGGCATTGCCGATGTCGCCCAGGGTCAGGACGCGCAGCTTGAACAGCAGGTCGTCGTTGGGCTGCTGCTGGCTGGCGCGCTCGATCGCGCCGAGCGCATCCAGCCAACGGGCCTGGTCGCGGTAGCGGCCGATCTCGGCCAGGGCCGCCTCGCGGTCAGGCGGGGCAGCGCTGCTGGCCCAGGCCAGGGCGGTACAGGCAAGGCCGACGCAGAGCGCCAGCCGGCGGTGGACAACCATTGGGGACCCCCTTGGCTTCCGAACCAGACAACCTGAAAAATGTGACGCACATCACATGCCAGATTTTGGGATGGCCGTGGCCTGCGTCACTCCCCTCGCGAACTCCCATCCAGCAGGGATGGGCGAAACCAGGACAGCGACCTGCAATGTCTTGTCTGAAACGAGAGTCCCCCGCACACCGAGTGGTGGCCTGGGCGGCGCTGCCGCCCCCATGCCCGATGCCGGCACGCGGCAAGGATGGGCATTCGTGGGCACTATCCGCCCGGAATTGTCAGCCCGGCGTCAAAATGCGCAGACGGGCTGACGAGCGGTAGGTGGGGCCGGTTGCGAGGCCCCACGTGGCTTACCAGAGGTCTTCCAGCTTGCGCGGCTTGCAGGCCACCCAGGAGGCGCACAGCATCAGGGTGGCGCAGCCGAACAGGAAGCTGAATGGGATCGTCCAGCCGTCGCTGACGGTGTGCAGCCAGCCGACCAGGAACGGCCCCAGGCAGCTGAAGCTGTAGCCCACGCCCTGCATGAACCCGGAGAGCGCGGCCGAGCCGGTGGGGGTGCGGGTGCGCAGGTTGATCAGGGTCAGCGCCAGCGGGAAGGTGGACGGACCGACGCCGAGCAGGCAGGCCCACAGCAGCGGCGCCTTCATCGGGGCCACAAGCAGGCCGGTGAAGGCGATCACGAACGAGAAGAAACCGATCAGCACCAGCGGGAACGGGTTCTGCAGGCGCACCGCCATCGACGGAATGACCAGCGACGGCAGCAGGCCCAGTGCCGAGAACACGGCGACCATCACGCCGCCGAACGCGGGCGTGCCACCGGCCTCGACCACGATGCGCGGCAGCCAGGTGAACATCGAATAGGTCATCAGCGAGGTCATGCCGAACATGAGCGTCATGCTCCAGCCCAGCGACGTGCGCCAGACCTTGCCGTGCGGCTGTGCGGTGGGATCGGTGGCGTCGGCCTGCGGCTTCGGTGCGCGCCTGGCCAGCAGCAGCCACGGCAGGGCGGCGGCCAGCGCCAGCAGCGCCCACATGCCCAGCGACACGCGCCAGCCCGCAGCATTCGCCACCGGCACTGCCAGCAGCGCCGGCAGCATCGTGCCCAGCTGCAGCACGCTGATGTACAGCGTGCTCATGGTGCCAACCTTGTTGGCGAAATAGCGCTTCACCAGCGGCGGCACCACCACGTTGCCGATGCCCATGCCGGCCAGTGCAACCACCGAACCGAGCAGCAGCGTGCCGACGTTGCCGGCGCTGGAACGCAGCAGCAGGCCGGCCATCGCCATCACCATCGCCAGCAGCGTGGTGCGTTCCAGGCCCAGGCGCCGCGCCAATGCCGGCGTGGCCACGCCGAACAGCGCGAACGAGGCGGTCGGCAGCATGCCCAGCACGCCGGTCATGGTGGTGCCGAAGCCGAACTGCTGGCCGAGCACGTCCAGCAGCGGGGTGATCGAGGTGACCGCAGTGCGCAGGTTGACCGCTGCCAGCAGGATCGCGGCAAACGCGAGGACACGGCCGTGCAGCAGCGACGGCGAATCGGAAGGGGAGGAACTCATCGGTGGTCCTTGCAGGTGTCGCACGCCGCAGCAACGGCATGCAGCGCCGGCATCGGTCTACGCCGAAGCGGCAGGTGGGGGTGGGGGCTGCAGGAGGGCCGGCAGCGCGGCCATTGTACGTGCGCTGCGCGGCAAGGTCCCGTCACGCGGGCGGCCTGGCGCTTGATACAAAAAAACCCGGAGGACAGTGATGTCTTCCAGGCTTCTTGGTGACCACCGAAGTGGTCGGGGAGACAGGATTCGAACCTGCGACCTCTACGTCCCGAACGTAGCGCTCTACCAGACTGAGCTACACCCCGAAGGGAGCCGCCTATTCTAGCGATTCACCCCGATGGCGGCAAGGGGTGAATGCTGTTTTCTTCACACTGCCGAAGCAGTGCCACTTCAGGGAACAAAAAAGCCTGGACGACTTCACCAGGCTTCAATGCGACCACTTGAGTGGTCGGGGAGACAGGATTCGAACCTGCGACCTCTACGTCCCGAACGTAGCGCTCTACCAGACTGAGCTACACCCCGAAGGAGCCGCCTAAGATACCGTGTGAAGGCCAAGGCGGCAAGGTTTTTTTACAGCTCAGCGACGATTTTCTTTCTCGATACGGTTCTGCTCGCGGGCTTCGAACCACATGCCATTGAGGATGGCCACCGTCGAGGCGAGGCCGGCGCCGAGAATCCAGGCGAAATACCACATGATCAGTCTCCTTCATTCCGGGTAGGTGCCGACCGTTGGTCGGCACACGTGCAGGCGATCAATACGCGTTCGGGTTGTTGCCCATCTCTTCGGTGGTGGTCTTGCCCTTCAGCACGCGGTACACCCAGGTGGTGTAACCGATGATGATCGGCAGGAACACCGCCGTGGCCAGCAGCATGATCCACAGGGTCAGGTGGCTGGACGAGGCATCCCACACGGTCAGGCTGGAGGTGGGCTGGCTCGAGGACGGTAGCAGGAACGGGAAGATGGCGAAGCCGACGGTCAGGATGATGCCGGCGATGGCCGCACCGGAGGCGATGAAGGCCAGGCCGCCGCGACGGGCACGCAGCAGCACCGCACTGGCCAGCAGGCCGGCCAGGCCGAGCAGCGGGGCCAGGATCGTGGCCGGCATCGTGCTGTAGTTGCGCATCCAGCCACCGGCGGCGCCGAGTTCGGCGGTCTTCAGCAGCGGATTGGTGGCGCCATCGGTGACCACCTGCGAGGTGATCTGGTAACCCGGCAGGCCGAAGGCCACCCAGGCGCCACCGACGGCGAACAGCACGAAGGCGATGATCGCGGCGATGCTGCCGAAGCGGGCCGCACGCTCGGCCACCGGGCCATCGGTCTTCAGCACCAGCATGGCGGCACCGTGGGCGACCAGCATCGACACGCTGAGCAGGCCGGCCAGCAGTGCGAAGGGCATCAGCAGGCCGAAGAACGAGCCGGTGTAGAAGATGCGCATGCTGTCATCGAAGTGGAACGGCACGCCCAACACCACGTTGCCCACTGCCACGCCCATGATCAGCGCCGGGATGAAGCCGCCGATGAACAGCGCCCAGTCCCAGGTGTTGCGCCAGCGTTCGCTGGGCATCTTGCTGCGGAACTTGAAGCCGACCGGACGCAGGATCAGGGCGAACAGGATCACGAACATCGCCAGGTAGAACCCGGAGAAGCTGACCGCATACAGCGGCGGCCAGGCGGCGAAGATCGCACCGCCACCGAGCACCAGCCATACCTGGTTGCCTTCCCAGACCGGGCCGATGGTGTTGATCACCAGCCGGCGCTCGGCGTCGTTGCGGGCGACGAAGGGCAGCAGGGTGCCCACGCCCAGGTCGAAACCATCCATCACGGCGAAACCGATCAGCAGGATGCCGAGCAGCAGCCACCAGATCACGCGCAGCGTGGTGTAGTCCAGAAGAATGAAATCCATCTTGGTTCTCCTGCCTCAGGCCTGGCCGGCGGCCGGCGCCGAGGCATTGTGGGAAGCATGCGGCTGGGGCGACTGCAGCGACGGCAGCACCTCGTCCGGACCCTTGCGGATCGCCTTGAGCATCAGCTTGATCTCGACCACGATCAGCGCGGTGTAGATCGCGGTGAAGCCGGCAAGGGTCAGCACGATTTCATGCAGGGCTAGGCCCGACGCCGCATAGAAGGTCGGCAGCACGCCGTCGACCGCCCACGGCTGGCGACCGTATTCGGCCACGAACCAGCCACATTCGATCGCGATCCACGGTGCAGGCAGCGTCCACAGGGCCAGGCGCAGGAACCAGCGCTTGTCCTGGAAGTTGTTGCGGCAGGAGTAGTAGAAGGCCAGTGCGAAGAAGGCGATCAGGTAGAAGCCCAGGCCGGCCATCACGCGGAAGGTCCAGAACAGCGGCATCACGCGCGGCACGGTGTCCATCGCCGCCTGCGAGATTTCCTGCGGGGTGGCGTTGAGGATGTCATCGCGGTAGCGCTTGAGCAGCAGGCCGTGGCCCAGGTCCTGCCAATGGCGGTCGAACATTTCGCGCGCCTCAACGTCGTTCTTGTTCGCACGCAGGCGTTCCAGCGCACCGTAGGCCAGCTGGCCGCCGCGCACGCGGTGTTCGGCGCGCTCGACCAGTTCCAGGATGCCCGGAATCGGCTGGTTCAACGAGCGGGTGGCGATCAGGCCCATCAGGTACGGGATTTTCACCGCGTAGTCGTTCTGGTGGGTTTCCTGGTTCGGAATGCCGAAGGCGGTGAAGTCGGCCGGCGCACGCTCGGTCTCCCACATCGCTTCGATCGCGGCCAGCTTCATCTTCTGGTGCTCGCTGGCGGCGTAACCGCTCTCGTCACCCAGCACCACCACCGACAGCGACGACAGCAGGCCGAAGGCTGCGGCCACCGCGAACGAACGGCGGGCCAGGTCCTTGTGCTTGTTGCGCAGCAGGAACAGGGCGCTGATCGCCATCACGAACACCGCACCGGTCACGTAACCGGCGCTGACGGTGTGCACGAACTTGGCCTGCGCCACCGGGTTGAACACCACGGCCATGAAGTCGACGACTTCCATGCGCATGGTTTCCGGGTTGAACACCGCGCCGGTCGGGTTCTGCATCCAGCCGTTGGCGATCAGGATCCAGATGGCCGACAGGTTGGTGCCCAGCGCCATCAGCCAGGTCACCATCAGGTGCTTGACCTTGGTCAGGCGGTTCCAACCGAAGAAGAACAGGCCGACGAAGGTGGCTTCCAGGAAGAACGCCATCAGGCCTTCGATGGCCAGCGGCGCACCGAAGATGTCACCCACGTAGTGGCTGTAGTAGGACCAGTTCATGCCGAACTGGAACTCCATGACGATGCCGGTGGCGACGCCCATGGCGAAGTTGATGCCGAACAGGACGCCCCAGAACAGGGTCATCCTGCGCCAGATCTCCTTGCCGGTCATCACGTACACGCTCTCCATGATGGCCACCATGAAGGACAGGCCGAGGGTGAGCGGTACGAATAGGAAGTGGTACATCGCGGTCAGCGCGAATTGCAGCCGCGACAGTTCTACGACTGTCTGATCAATCATGGCCTGGCTACCTCGTTGGATAGTGCCGTTGCAGGTGGCGGGAAGGGTGGTCTACGACGTGAATGATGTGACCGACTACTTCAAACAGCCTTGATCCAGATCAATGTATGAACAGGTGTGCGAAGGGATCGTATGCGAACCTGATGAAGACTGCGACCGCCGGCCGCAGGGGCGGGCTATTGCCTGCGCCTACAATGCCGTGTCTCCCCCGTTGCCCGTGAAGACCTCTTGAGCGCTGCCGAAACGACCCCTGACGGCCTGTCCCCGGAAGCTGAAACCGCCCGCCAGCGGCGTGTCCGCACGGCCTGGCTGGCCGATCTGGCACGCTCCGCCCGGGGCCGCCAGCGTCTGGCCGCGCTGTGCATCAGCCTGTCCGGCGCACTGTTGATCGGCCAGGCTGCCGCCATCGCCTGGCTGGTGCAGCAGGTGCTGGTGGAGCGCGCGCCGCTGGCATCGGGCCTACCGGTGCTGGCGGGACTGGCGGTGATCCTGGTGCTGCGCACCCTGCTGGGCAGCGCCACCCAGGCGGCTGCCGGTGATGTGGCCGATGCCGCGCGGTTGGCGCTGCGCGAGCGTGTGTTCGCGCGCCTGCTTGGACATGGGCCGCTGTGGCTGCGCCAGCGCCGGACCGGCGAGCTGGGCGAACTGATGCTGCATCACGGTGATGCGATCGAGAGCTATTACAGCGGCTTCCTGCCGGTGCGCACCGAAGTGGTGGTGGTGCCGCTGCTGATCCTGGCCGCAGTGGCCTGGGTGGATTGGGTGGTGGCGCTGATCCTGCTGTTCACCGCACCGCTGGTGCCGTTCTTCATGATGCTGGTGGGCTGGGGCGCTGAAGCGGCCGGGCGCGCACAGCTGGGTGAGCTGGCGCGGATGAGCGGCCACTTCGCCGACCGGATCAAGGGTCTGGGCCTGCTGCGCCTGTATGGCCGCGGCGAGGCCGAACTGGACGGCATCGCGGCCGCGGCCGAAGGCGTGCGCGTGCGTACGATGAAGGTGCTGCGCATCGCCTTCCTGTCGTCCACGGTGCTGGAATTCTTCGCCTCGGTGAGCGTGGCGATGGTCGCGCTGTACCTCGGCCTGAGCTATCTGGGCCTGATGTCGCTGCATGCAGCGGTGCCGACGCTGGGCGCCGGCCTGTTCTGCCTGCTGCTGGCGCCGGAGTTCTACGCGCCGCTGCGGCGGCTGGCCGCGCACTACCACGACCGCGCCAACGCGCTGGCCGCTGCCGCCGAGGTGGAGCGCCTGCTGCAGTCGCTGCCCGGGGAGCAGGGCTTGATCGAAAGCGAGGTTGCACCGTTGGCGGTGGAGCCGGCCGAGGCCGCATTGCCGCCGCTGCAGGCGCAGGGGCTGGTGCTGCGCCCGTTGGGCGCGCCGCACGACGTGCTGCAGGATCTGGATGTGCTGCTGGAACCGGGCCAGCGCCTGGCCCTGGTCGGTCCCAGCGGGTCCGGCAAGAGCACGTTGCTGGAAGCGCTGGCCGGATGGTTGCCGCCGCGTGCCGGCAAGCTGCAGCTGCGGCCCGGCGTGCAGGTGGCCTATGCCAGCCAGCGGCCGTACCTGTTCCACGGCAGCATCGCCGACAACCTGCGCCTGGCCGATCCCGGTGCCAGCGATGCGCGGTTGCGCGCAGTGGCCGAGGCCTCGCAGGTGCTGCAGTTCGCACAGCGCCTGCCGCAGGGGCTGGATACCGTGATCGGCGAACGCGGCTTCGGCCTGTCCGGTGGTGAAGCACGCCGCATCGGCCTGGCCCGCCTGCTGCTGCGCGACCCGCAGGTGCTGCTGCTGGATGAACCCACCGCGTTCCTCGATGCCGATACCGAAGCGGCGTTGCTGCGCAGCCTGGCCGCCTATGCACGCGGCCGCAGCGTGGTGGTCGCCACCCACAGCCCTGCGGTGATCGCCTGGGCCGACCGCTGCCTGCTGTTGCCGGAAGGCCGCCTGGTCGAGCCGGCACAGGCGGTGCGCGCATGAGCCGTTCGCCTGATTCGCTGCGCGCGGTGTTCCTGCGCCACCGGCCGCGCCTGTTGCTGACCATGCTGCTGCTGTGGACCACGATGCTGGCCGGCACGGCGCTGCTCGGCCTGTCCGGTGGCTTCCTCACGGCGGCTGCGCTGGCCGGTGCGGCCGGCCTCGGCCAGGGCTTCAATTTCTTCTCACCCTCGGCCGGCATCCGTGGCCTGACCATGGCGCGCATCGTGTCGCGCTACTTCGAAAAGCTGGTCGGCCACGATGCCACCCTGCGCATCGCCCGCGACCTGCGCGTGTGGTTCTTCCGCCGCGCGCTGCCACTGGCACCGGCGCGGCTGGGGGCCACGCGTACCGGCGAGTTGCTGGCGCGCCTGCTGGGAGACATCGGCGAAGTGGATGGACTGCTGGTGCGTGCGATCGGGCCGCTGGTGGCGCTGGGTGCGCTGTCACTGGTGGCGGTCGCCTCGGCAGCGCTGATCCTGCCCTCGGCAGCGGTACTGCTGGCGGTGCTGGCGCTGCTGATCGCCTTCGGTGTGCCGTGGCTGGGCGTGCGTGGTCGCGACGACGAGGAGGCCGACCGTGCCGCGCATCGTGCTGCCCTGCGTACCGCAGCCTTCGAAGGACTGGAGGGCGCGGGTGATCTGGCCGCGTTGCATGCCGATGCAGCGTGGCAGTTGAAGGTGCGCGTGGCGGCCAAGCAGCTGGCTTCGCGGGATCGTCGTCGGCGCTGGCGCCTGATCGCGGCCTCGACCCTGCATGGCCTGGTCGCCGGGCTGGGCCTGGTGGCGATTCTGGCGTTGGCCCTGCATGCGGCCGAACAGCAGCGCATCGCGCCGGAAATGGCGGCGGGTCTGGTGTTCCTCACCGTGGCACTGATCGAACTGTGGGCCGGCATGGGCCTGGCCTGGCAGTCGCTGCAGTCCGGGCGCATCGCCGCCGATCGCCTGCAGGCCATCGTCGAGCAACCGCCGACGGTGGAGGACCCGCAGGCGCCGCAGGCGGTGCCGCAGGCCGCGCGCGTGCATTGGGATGACGTGCACTTCCAGTGGCCCGGTGCGGCGCGGCCGGTGTTGTCCGGCCTGCAGCTGACACTGGCGCCGGGCGAGCGGATCGCGATTCGCGGCGACAGCGGCAGTGGCAAGACCACCCTGTCGAGCCTGCTGCTGCGGCTATGGGATCCGCAACAGGGACGGTTGACCTACGGGGGCCGCGACCTGCGTGATTTCGCCCAGGCCGACTGGCACCGGCAACTGGCGTGGCTGCCGCAGAACGCGCCGGTGTTTGCCGGCAGCGTGGCCGAGAACCTGCGATTGGGTGATCCCGATGCCAGTGACGCAGCGTTGTGGGCGGTGCTGCGTCGCGTGCGCCTGGGTGAGTGGGCCGAGCGCAACGGTGGCCTGCAGACCTGGGTGGGCGAGAACGGCGCGACGATGTCGGCCGGCCAGGCACGACGCCTGGCGCTGGCGCGCGCGCTGCTGCGCAATGCGCCGATCCTGCTGCTGGACGAACCGACTGAAGGCCTGGACGTGGATACCGCACGTGCGTTGCTGCAGGACCTCTCCGGGTTGCTGGACGGGCGCAGCCTGCTGATGATCACCCACGACGACCTGCCCGACGGCGTGGTGGATGCGCAGTACCGGTTGCGTGATGGGGTTCTGGTGCGCGAAGCGTGAATGGTAGTGCCGGCCGCTGGCCGGCAACCTCATGACGTTGCCGGCCAGCGGCCGGCACTACCCATTTGAACGGTTACCACGAGAACTCGCGCAGCATCACCGCGATCGAGGCCACGTTGGCCAGCACGCACAGCCAGAACACCCACTGGAATTCGGCTTTGCGATGCTTGTGGCGGAACAGCGCCTGGCCCAGCAGCGCGCCCGGCCAACCGCCGGCAAAGGCCAGCAACTGCAGTGTGCGCTCGGGAACACGCCACTGCTTTCGCTGCGCCGCGCGCTTGTCGTGGCCGTACAGGCCGAACGACACCGCGCTGGCGAGCAGGCACCAACCGCCCAGCCACAGCGGCAGCACGCCGCTGACCGTCAGTGCGATCAACGCACCGAATGCGGCCAGCGCGAGGTTACGCCGCCATGCCACTTACAGCGCGTCGAGGAAGCCGCGCACGGCCGGGCCGAAACGCTCGAAATCGACGAGGAAGGCGTCATGGCCCTGCGGCGACTCCAGGCCGATGAAGCGCGCATCGGCACCGCCGGCGCGCAGGCCCTCGGCGACCTGTTGCTGCTGCTGCACCGGGAACAGGATGTCGGTGTTGGCGCCGATCGCCAGCGCCTTCTCCACCCGGATCTTCGCCAGCCCGGCCAGCACGTCGCCGTCGGCATACTCAGCCAGGTCGAACCAGTCCATCGAACGGCTCAGGTACAGATAGCAGTTCGGATCGAAGAAGCGCACGAAGCGCCGGGCATGGCCTTCCAGATAGCTTTCCACCTGGAATTCGAGGCCGAACGGATCGTCGTCGGCCTGGTCCGAATCCAGCCGCACGCGGCCGAAGCGCCCATCCCATTCCAGTGCCGAACGGTAGGTGATCACGCCCAGCTTGCGCGCCATGCGCATGCCGGACTCGGGATACTCGGCATCGTCGTAGTGGCCGCCATTCCAGCGTGGATCAAGGCGGATCGCCTCGCGCTGCAGCGAACGGATCGCGATCGAGAACGGCAGTGCCTGCGCACTGCCGGAAATGTTGACGTGGCTGCGCGCAATGCCCGGGTGCAGCATCAGTACCGCGAGTGCGGTCATGCCGCCCATTGAATTGCCGACCACGCAGGCCAGCTGTTCGATGCCCAGTGCACGCACGACTTCGATCGCGGCGCGTGCGCCGTCTTCGATCGACAGCTCGGGGAAGTCGAGGCGATACGGTTGGCCCGTGGCCGGGTTGAGCGATGCCGGGCCGGTCGAACCCTTGCAGCTGCCCAGCGAGTTCACGCACACCACGTACCAGCGGTCGGTATCGATCGGCTTGCCGGGGCCGACCATGCCTTCCCACCAGCCCACTGCGGGGTTAGCGTCATTGGCCGCGGCGTGTGCATCCGGCGACAGGCCGGTCACGATCAGGATCGCATTGCTGGCGTCCGCCGCCAGCGTTCCCCAGGTTTCATAGGCCACGCGTGCGCCATGCAGGGCGCCACCGCGCTTGAACGGGAATGGCGAGGGCAGGGCGTGGAAGCGGGTGCCGGGCGGGATGAATTCGGTCATGCAGTCATTCTAGCGGGGCCGCATGTGGAGCTGGCGACACGCTGGTTTCCATCGGCGATGCACCCGGTAGTGCCGGCCGCTGGCCGGCAACCTCATGAATCTGGATGCGCCCGCGTGGTTGCCGGCCAGCGGCCGGCACTACGGGAACCGCAGCTCCACCACGCCTTCATGCGGCAGGCTCACCTTTACCGGCACGCTCTGCAGATCGTCCTCGCTGCGGTTGGCACTGCCGCTGCGCGAGATGCGTGCCAGCACTTCTACTTCGCGATGCGCGGACAACGGTGCGGTCGGCATCGGGCTGTCTGCGTCGCCCAGCCCGACCGTGGCCGGGAAACCGGCCAGAGGCAGCTTGCGTGCGGCCACCGGCATCGGCGGTCCACCCACGGCGCGGGCCAGCACGAATACCTGGGTGCTGGCGGGCCACTCGGCGTTGTTCAGCGCAGGCAGTTGCACGCGCACCTGCAGCAGCGCCGGTGGCGCCGCAGCGGCAGCATCGGGCGCCTGGCCGGCGGCCTCACGGGCGATGGCGATCTGCGCCTGCAGCGCCTGCGCGGCGCCGGGCTCAAGCCGTGGCAGCAGGCCGCTCCAGACGTCGGCAGCCTCGGCGTTCTTTCCGCGTTGGCGCAGGGCGATGCCCAGCAGCCAGCTGGCGCGCTCCGCATCGGGCGCCAGCGCACGAGCCTGCTGCAACCAGGCCATCGCGGTGTCATCGAACTGCTTGCCGGCATCGGCCTGCGCACGTGCCTGCGCCGCTTCCACCAGCACGCCGGGGTCTTCCGGGGCGAGAGCGGCAGCACGTGCGAAGGCATCCGCTGCGGCGGCGGCGTTGCCCAGTTCGGCCTGCGACCGGCCCAGCAGCGTCCAGCCATCGGCTCGCTGCGGGTCTCGCTTCAGTGCATCCTGCAGGGCCTGCACGCCATCGCGCAGGGTGGCTACCGACGGGGTCGGTTGTACCTGTGCGGCACGCGGATCACCAACCAGCAGATACAGGCAGGCACCGGCCACGCCCAGCGCGAGCACGCCCACCACGAAACCGCGGCGACCGTGGTGGCGCAGCGGCCACAGCACCAGCGCCGCCATCAGTGCGGCCACCAGTCCAGCCAGCATCGGCAGCCAATGGCTCACCATCCGTCTCCTTCATCGGTCTTGCTGGCGGGGGCGGCAGCAACCGTGCGGCCACGGCGGCGGACGATGCCCAGTACCACCAGCGCGCCGGCGCCAAGCACCAGCAGCGGACCGCCCCACAGCAGCCAGGTGCCCGGCTGCAGAGGCGGTTGATAGAGCACGAACTCACCGTAGCGCGCGACCAGGAACTGCTTGATCTGTGCGTCGTCGCGGCCCTGCTGCATCAGCTGCAGCACCTCGCGGCGCAGGTCCTGCGCGATCTGCGCGTTCGAGTCGGCCAACGACTGGTTCTGGCACTGCACGCAGCGCAGCTGCGCGGCCAGGTCGTGGAAGCGGCGTTCTTCGGCGCCATCGCGGAACTGCAGTGGCTGCGGATCATGCAACGGCTGCTGTGCCAGCACGGCCAGGGGCAGCATCAGAAGCAGCAATGCCAGCAGCCAGCGCATGGGCTCAGGGCGCCGTGTGCAGCGTGCTGCCGGCATTGCCCTGGGCCTTCTCGATCTTCTCCAGTGCCGGGATCAGCTTCTCGTCGACCACACGCTGGGTCATCGCACCGCTGTACTTCCAGCGCACGACGCCGCTGCCATCGACCAGGAAGGTCTCCGGTGCGGCGGTCACGCCCCAGTCGATCGCGGTGCGGCCTTCCACGTCGCTGAGCACGACCATGAACGGGTTGCCCAGCTGTTCCAGCCAATGCAGGGCATCGGTCGGTTCATCCTTCCAGTTGTAGCCGATCACGCGCACGCGCTTGCTCTCGGCGAAACGGGTCAGCACCGGGTGTTCCTCGCGGCAGGCCGCGCACCAGCTGCCCCACACGTTCAACAGGTAAGGCGCGCCGCGCAGTTCGTCGCTGTGCACGATCATTTCCGGGTCGTGCAGCATCGGCAGCGCGAACGCCGGCGCCGGCTTGTCGATCAGCGCCGATGGCAGCACGTCGCGCTGCGGATCGCCCGATTTCATCACCCCGTAGATCATCAGCCCGAGCAGGCCGAAGAAGAACAGCACGCCGATCACGATGGCTACCGGCGGCAGCGGGCGGGAGGGGCGCGGGGTGGGGGACTCGGACATGGGAACTCCTACGGACGACGGAAGCGGCGGTCGGCGGCGGTGATGAATCCGCCCAGGGCCATCAGCAGCGCGCCCAGCCAGATCCAGCGCACGAACGGCTTGATGTGCACCCGGACCGCCCATGCATTGTTGCCCAGCGGCTCGCCCAATGCCACGTAGACATCACCATCGAAGCGTGCATCGATGCCGGCCTCGGTCATCACCTGGCCGCCGCTGGCGTACTGGCGCTTCTCCGGATGCAGCAGCGCCAGCTCGCGGCCGTCGCGGAACACGCGCAGGTGACCACGGTCGGCGATGAAGTTCGGGCCTTCGCGATGGTCCACGCCCTCGAAGCGTACTTCGTGGCGGCCGACCACCACCTGCTGGCCCGGTGCCAACGCCACTTCGCGCTGCACGTTCAGGGCTTCCACCAGCAGCGCGCCAGCCAGGAACACGGCAATGCCGGCGTGGGCGACGATCATCCCGAGCATCTCGGCGGTGAAGCGGCCGTTGCCGCGCAGTCGTTGCCAGACGAAGCGTGCGGTACCGAAGCCGACCCAGACCGCGGCAGCGACACCGAGACCGGCCTTCCAGCCGTTCTGCGGCGCCTGCCACCAGGCCAGCGCACCCAGCAGCACCGCCAGCCCCAGCCAGGGTGCCAGCAGCGCGAACGCGCGCGAGGGCTGGTCGCGTTGCCACTTCACCAGCGGGCCGAACGGCAGCAGCAGGATCATCGGTGCCATCAGCAGCAGGAACAGGCTGCCGAAGTAGGGCGGGCCGACCGAGATCTTGCCCAGCGACAGCGCATCGGCCAGCAACGGATACAGTGTGCCGAGCAGCACCATCGCGCAGGCGGTGGCCAGCAGCAGGTTGTTGGCCAGCAGCAGGGTCTCGCGCGAGGTGGCGGTGAAGCCACGGCGCGGATCGTCGGCGTCCACGCTGAGCTGGCTGGCGCGCAGCGCGTACAGCAGCAGGCTGCCGCCGACCAGCACCGACAGGAACACCAGAATGAACAGGCCGCGCGAGGGATCGGCGGCAAACGAATGCACGCTGGTCAGCACGCCGGAGCGCACCAGGAAGGTGCCCAGCAGCGACAGCGCGAAGGCGGCGATCGCCAGCAGCAGGGTCCATCTGCCGAAGGTGCCGCGCTTCTCAGTGACCGCCTGCGAATGGATCAGTGCCGCACCGACCAGCCACGGCATGAAGCTGGCGTTCTCCACCGGGTCCCAGAACCACCAGCCGCCCCAGCCCAGCTCGTAATAGGCCCACCAGCTGCCCAGCGCGATGCCCAGGGTCAGGAAGCCCCAGGCGACGTTGGTCCACGGCCGCGTCCAGCGCAGCCAGCGTGCGTCGACGCGGCCTTCCAGCAGTGCCGCTACCGCGAACGCGAACGGCACAGCAAAGCCCACGTAACCGATGTACAGCATCGGCGGATGGATGATCAGGCCCGGGTCCTGCAGCAGCGGGTTGAGATCACGGCCTTCCAGCGGCGCCGGATTCAGGCGCAGGAACGGGTTGGAGGTGAAGATCAGGAAGGCGAGGAATCCGACGCTGACCACGCCCATCACCGCCAGCACGCGCGCCTGCACCGGTGCCGGCAGGTGCCGCGAGAACAGCGCCACTGCGCCGGTCCACAGCGCCAGCACCAGCGCCCACATCAGCAGTGATCCCTCGTGCGCACCCCACACCGCCGAGTAGCGGTAGATCATCGGCAGCAGCGAATTGGAGTTCTCGGCCACGTAGCGCACCGAGAAGTCCTGCTGCACGAACGCGGCGGTGAGCACCGCGAAGGCGCCGGCGAGCAGCAGCAGCTGTGCGAAGGCGGCTGGCCGTGCCACCGCCATCCATGCCGTGTTGCCGCGATGCGCGCCGATCAGCGGCAGGCCGGCCTGCAGCAGCGAGGCCAGCAACGCGCACAACAACAGGATCTGACCCAGTTCGGGCAGCACTCAGCGCACCTCGGGTGCCGTCACCGGCACGTCATGCTTGCGATGGGCGTCGCCCATCTTGTCGGCCACTTCCTTGGGCACATACTTCTCATCGTGCTTGGCCAGCACCTCGTCGGCGACGAACACATCGTCCTGCAGGCGGCCACTGGCGACCACCGCGGTGCCTTCGGCGAACATGTCCGGCAGGATCCGCGACGTGGTCACCGCCAGCTGGGCATCGCCGTCGGTCACTTCAAAACGTGCTTCCAGCGAACCGACCGGGCGGTTGAAGGAGCCCTTCACCACCATGCCGCCCAGGCGGAACCGCGACTGCGCATCGACATCGCCGCGCAGCACTTCCGAAGGCGTGTACAGGTAGGCGATGTTGCGTTCCAGCGCCATCGCCACCAGCGCGGTGGCCAGCCCGGAGGCGAGCAGGGCCAGCAGTACCCAGACCAGGCGGCGACGTTGTACCGGCGTCATCGTTCCAGCTCCGTCGACAGCGGCGCCGCAGCGTCCTGTTTGACGGCGCGGGTCTGCTGCCGCTGCTGGCGTGCCATCGCCAACCGGCGTGCCACGCGCAGGCGCAGCCACGAACCGATGGCATCGGCGCCGAGTACCAGCACGAACACGGCGTAGGCGCCGATCACATAGGGCAGGTGGGTCATGATTGGGCCTCCCCGGCCGCACGTGCGGCATCGACGCGACCACCGACCCAGGCCTTGCCGGCCTCGCGGTCGAGATTGTCGGCGCGGGCCTTGGCCAGCACCGAACCGGCGAACCAGAACTTGGTGCCGATCACCATCCACCACAGTGGCGCGATCATCGCGCTGCTGATCGCCGATTCACCGAACACGTTGATCGACTGGCGCTGGTGCAGGCCGCCCCACCAGTCCACCGAGTAGCGGATCACCGGCAGCAGGCTGACACCGACGATAGCCAGCAGGCCAGCCGCGCGCGCGGCGCTGCGACGGTCCTCGATTGCGTGGTAGAGGCCGATCACGCCCAGGTACAGGAACAGCAGCACCAGTTCACTGGTCATGCGCGGGTCCCAGTCCCACCAGGTGCCCCAGGTGCCCTTGCCCCAGATGCTGCCGGTGAGCAGGGTGATCAGGGTGAAGCCGGCGCCCATCGGCGCGCAGGCCATGGCCAGGATCTCGCAGACCTTGATCCGCCAGATCAGGGCGATGGCGGCATACAGCGCCATCAGCGCGAACACGAACAGGCTCATCCAGGCACTGGGCACGTGGATGTAGAGGATGCGGAAGCTGTCCAGCTGCTTGGCTTCCGGCGGCACCACCAGCAGTGCCTGCCACATGCCGACCAGCAGCACCGGCACCGCAGCGAGGTAGAACACCCGCGACCAGCGGGCAGCGAATCGGTCGAACGTGGGGGGCGAACCGAGTTGGTGGAACCAGCGGACAATCGGATTCATGCGTGGCGGCTATCCAGCAGGGGTGGATTGGCTCTCAGCTCGGTCAACTCAGAGAAATACGTATTGCAGCGGCGGTGGCCAACGGCGCCAGCACCAGCGCGACCAGCAGGCCGGCGCCCAGCATCAGCAGCGCACCGACCGGATCCTGTCCGCGTCCCGCCGCTGCCAGGCTGCCTGCACCGAACACCAGCACCGGCACGTACAGCGGCAACGACAGCAACGCCACGAGAATACCAGAGCGCCGGATGCCTACGGTCAGTGCAGCGACCACGCCACCGATCAGGCTCAGCAACGGTGTTCCCAGCAGCAACGATGCCAGCAACATCGGCAGCTGGTCATGCGGCAGATGCAGCATTTCGGCCAGCAACGGGCTGACCACGATCAGCGGCAGCGCAGTGGTGGCCCAGTGCAGCAGCACGCGCACCAGCACCAGCCAGGCCAGCGGCACCGGCGCCAGCAGCCATTGCTCCAGCGAGCCGTCTTCGGCATCGGAGCGGAACAGCGAATCCAGCGACAGCTGGCCGGCCAGCAGTACCGCCAGCCACAGCACCGCGCCGGCGGTGGCGGCCAGCAGTTGCGGTTCGCGGCCCTGGGCGAGCGCGAACAGCACCACCACCAGTACCGCGAACAGCAGCGGCTGCAACGCATCGCCGCGGCGGCGCCAGAGCAGGCGCAGGTCGCGCTTGAGCAGGGCCGCTGCGGTCTGCCACAGGCCCGGTTCGGTGCCTGGCGCGATCATGCGGTACCGCCGAGGTCGAGCTGGCGGGTACGCACCGGCGGTGCGGCATAGGCGCCGTGGGTGGTGACCAGTGCAGCGCCGCCGGCACGCAGATGCGCGGAAATCATCCGGTTGACCAGGGTGATGCCCTCCAGGTCGAGGTTGGCATAGGGTTCGTCGAGCAGCCACAACGGCGCCGGTGACAGCCAGATGCGTGCCAGTGCCAGCCGCCGCTTCTGCCCGGCGGACAGATGCCGAACGAGAGTGTCCTCATAACCGGCCAAGCCGACGATGGCCAGCGCGTTGCCGGGCATCTGCCGCGCACGCCGTCCGTGCAGGCCGCACAGGAAGTGCAGGTTCTCCAGCGTGTCCAGATCGGGCTTCAATGCGGGCAGGTGGCTGAGGTAGGCGACGTAACGCGCGCGCTCGGCATTGCCGGCCGGCCTGCCATCGATCTGCACCTGCCCGGCACCAGGCCGGGCCAGGCCCGCCAGCACGCGCAGCAGGGTGGTCTTGCCGGCGCCATTGCCGCCCTGAACCAGCAGGGCTTCGCCGGCGTCCACATGGAAGTCCAGCGGGCCGAACACCGGCTCGTCATTGCGGGAAAAGCTCAGGCCGCTGGCGGCCAGCAATGCAGGGGTGTTCAAGGGGCAAAGGTCTTCATGCCGGAGTGCGGCGGCAATTGTAGCGGTGAATTCACAGGGTAGTACCGGCCGCTGGCCGGCAGGTGCGACCCAGCGTCGCAGATTGCCTGGGGTTGCCGGCCAGCGGCCGGCACTACCGAAGCAGGGATTGCGTAAACTCAGGGGTCTGTCTCCCCATATCCCCAGGCCGATGCAACCCACCACCAAGCTGCCCAAGGTCGGTACCACGATCTTCACCGTGATGTCCCAGCTCGCCGCCGAACACGGCGCAGTCAACCTCGGTCAGGGGTTCCCGGACTTTTCCGCACCGCAGCGCCTGATCGACGAGACTGCCAAGGCGATGGCCGCCGGGCTGAACCAGTACCCGCCGATGACGGGTGTGGCGCCACTGCGCCAGGCCATCGCGCAGAAGGCGCTGGACTGCTACGGCGCGCAGGTCGACGCGGACAGCGAAATCACTGTCACCAGCGGCGGTACCGAGGCCATCTTCAACGCCATTCACGCCGTGGTGCGTGCGGGCGAGGAAGTGATCGTGCTCGACCCGGCGTATGACTGCTATGAACCGGCGATCGATCTGGCCGGCGCCAAGGCCGTGCACGTGTCGCTGGATCCGCAGACCTTCGCCGTCGACTGGGACCGCGTGCGTGCTGCGATCACCCCGCGTACCCGCATGCTGATCGTCAACACCCCGCACAACCCGTCCGGCGCGATGCTGTCGGCGCAGGACATGCAGGCGCTGGCCGAGCTGCTGCGCGGCACGCAGATCTACCTGATCTCCGATGAGGTGTACGAACACATCATCTATGACGGTCGCCGCCACGAGTCGGCGCTGCGCTACCCGGAACTGCGCGAGCGCGCGTTCGTCATCTCCAGTTTCGGCAAGACCTACCACTGCACTGGCTGGAAGATCGGCTATGCGATCGCCCCGCCGGCGCTGACCGCCGAGTTCCGCAAGGTGCACCAGTACAACACCTTCACCAGCTTCGGCCCTGCGCAGTACGGCTTCGCCGCGATGATCCGCGATGAGCCCGAACACCACCTGGAGCTGGGTGCGTTCTACCAGGCCAAGCGCGATCGTTTCCGCGAACAGCTGGCCAGCACCCGGCTGAAGGCGCTGCCGGTGCCGGGCGGTTACTTCCAGCTGGTCGACTACTCGGCCATCAGCGACCTGCCGGACCATGAGTTCGTGAAGTGGCTGACCATCGAGAAGGGCGTCACTGCCATTCCGCTGTCGCCGTTCTACGAAAATCCGCCGGCCGGCCAGCGCCTGGTGCGCCTGTGCTTCGCCAAGAACGAAGCGACCATGGACGCGGCGATCGAACGCCTGCGCCTGCTCTGAGCGGAGGGTTGAACATGCAGGACCTGCGCATTTCCCTCGTTCAGGGCGACACCCGCTGGCACGACCCGGCGGGCAACCGTGAGTACTACGGCGCGCTGCTGGCACCGCTGGCCGGCACCACCGATCTGGTGATCCTGCCGGAGACCTTCACCAGTGGCTTCTCCAATGAAGCCATCGCCCAGGCCGAAGGCATGGATGGTCCGACCGTGGCCTGGGTGCGTGAACAGGCCAAGGCGCTGGACGCGGCGGTGATCGGCAGCGTGCAGCTGCGTGATGGCGAAGGCGTCTACAACCGGCTGCTGTTCGCCACACCCGATGGCGACCTGCAGTACTACGACAAGCGCCACCTGTTCCGTTACGGCGGCGAGCACGAGCGCTATGCCGCCGGCCGTGAGCGCCTGAGCGTGGAATGGAAGGGCTGGCGGATCAATCCGCAGGTCTGCTACGACCTGCGTTTCCCGGTGTTCTGCCGCAACCGCTACAACGTGGAGCGTCCGCAGCAGCTGGATTTCGATCTGCAGATCTTCGTCGCCAACTGGCCGTCGGCACGCGCCTATGCGTGGAAGACACTGCTGCGTGCACGTGCGATCGAGAACCTGTGCTTCGTTGCTGCGGTGAACCGTGTCGGCGTCGATGGCAACCAGCTGCATTACGCGGGTGACAGCGCGGTGCTGGATTTCCTCGGCCAGCCGCAGGTGGAAATCCGCGAGCGCGAACAGGTGGTCACCACCACCATTTCGGCCGAGGCGCTGGCCGCCCATCGCGCGCGCTTCCCGGCGATGCTTGATGCCGATGCCTTCCATCTGGACGAGCAGGCCTGAGCGACGGCCTGAACGCCGCCGCACCAGCGCGCGCGCCTGCATCCAACGTGCACGCGCGCGCTGCTAGATTCGCCGCCAGTCCGACCGAACTGGAAGTCCTGCCATGAACACGTCCTTCGCCCTGCTGCTGGCCCTGTCGGCCGCATCGCTGGCCCCGGCCGCGCACGCCGCCGGCAACCTCGACTGCCAGCTGCGCTACAACCTGTCCGGCTGGTCGCTGATCTACAAGACCGCCTCCGGCAATGGCACGGTCACCTGCAGCAATGGCGCCAGCATGCCGGTGCGCATCCAGATGAAGGGCGGCGGCCTGACCGTGGGCAAGTCGAAGATCACCAACGGGCGTGGCAGCTTCACCGGCGCGGTCAGCGTCAACGAACTGCTGGGTACTTACGCCTCGGTCGGCGCGCATGCCGGTGCGGTGAAGTCCAGCAACGCGCAGGTGATGACCAAGGGCGACATCTCGCTGGCCCTGTCCGGTACCGGCAAGGGCTGGGACCTGGGCGTGGACGGCACCGCGTTCACCCTCAGCCGGCGCTGAGGCGCGACGGCTCGGCAGATCCCCAGCTGATGCGGATGTAGTGCTGTTCGGAATCGCTCAACAACCGTTCGACATCGAAACCATTCTTGAGCAGTTGTGCGGTCACGTCTTCGACGAGCTGCTCGCTGGCCATCACCTGGCTGAAGCCGAACACGAGATAGCGGCGGCCATTCTCCGAGCCGATCTGGATCGAGTTGTCGAGGTCGCGGTAGAACTGTTCGATCGGGCGCTTGGCGGCATCGGCGTTGGCGCGTGCCTGTTCGGCGGTAATGGTGATCATGGGCATCTGCCTGGTGTGGGAGAGCGCGCACGATAGCCAGCGCCCTGATGTGAATTCCGGGCGTGGCGCACAATGCCTTGTGTTTGCAGCAATTCCTAACATGCGGTGTGAGCGTCGATCCGCGCCGGAAAAGTGCCGCGCGACGGTGAGCATCCTGCATCTACATGAGGTCATCGGTCAGGGATGGGTTCCAACGGCAGTGGAGGCGTGAAACGCGCCGCCCACAGGGGATCCTGCGGCCATCCGATGCTGTGGACGCTCATGCATTTACGTTTCCTTGACCCTGCAGTAACCACGCAATGCCTAACAGGGACGTCCCAGCGATTCTGCTGGGATCATTGGAGACGCTGGAATGGAGTTCAGAACGTCCGTGCTGCTCGTGGCCCTCATCGCCACGCCCGCCATCGCCCACGCCGAGGTCTGCCTGTCTGACAGCGGACTCGTTGTGCCGTGTCCCAGCCTGTTGCCGCATCCGGTGACGGCCAGATTCGAGATCGGCACCCTGCCGCGTGTGGCTGGCTCGCCGTCGGAAATCTACATCACAGGCGGCGGCCAGGTGGATGGAACGAGTAATTTCTCGGTCTATGCCAATGGTCAGTTCCTGTGCCGTACCAATGACAATTACGACGGTGGCAACACCACGCCCATCCGCCATTGCACCGCGACCATCGCAACACCCGGGACCTATGTGATCTCGGCGTCGCGCAACAGTCCTGGCAACTTCCTCGCGCCGATGGACGAAGTGATCAACGTGCAGTAACCCGCTGTTCGCTGATCCAGGCCCCGGGGCAGGGACCTCGGGGCCCCTGCTGCCCGCGTGGCAGCAGGAGCGAGTCCTTCATCGTTACGATCGGCAGCCAGGCCTTCCGCCGTCGACTGACCGATCCCGCTGCAGCCACAAGGCCAGCAGGCCACACACGATGAGGGTCGGTGCCAGCAGCTGCACTGCACCGACCAACGCCATTGCCGCGCCGATCAACAGGTAGTAAAGCAGGCCGAACAGCGCGCCTGCGCTGCCGAGACAGTGTGGATAGCCGCGCAGGGCCTGGCCGAGCACATTGGGAATGGCAAAGCCGAAGCCAGTCACCACCGGCACCATCGCCGCGACCAGGGCAGGGTGATCATGCAGCAGCGCGGCCAGCAGGCCTCCCGTCAGAACCAGGCCTGCGGCGATGCGGATGCGCGTGGTTGCGGCAACGCCTGCACGCAGCAGGCGGCCATTGCCCCACGCGCCCAGTGCCGAGCCCAATGCCAGCACCGCGCCGCTGGCGCCGAACCAGGTGGCTGGCCAGTGCAGGCGCGCAAACAGGAAGGGGCCGAGTGCATACCAGCTGTACATCGCCACGTTGAAGGCCATCACCAGCAACGCGTGTGACCAGATCCAGCGATCGTGCAGCAGTTCCCGCAGCAGCGGCAGCATGGGCGTGTGCGGGATATGTGCAGGGCGGCTTTCGCGCAGGCCAGCCAGGCATGCGACTGCCAGCAGGACAGCTATCAGCAGCAGGCCGGACTGTACGCCGACATAGCCATTGGCGGCGACCAGCAGCGTGCCCAGTGCAAGACCGATGGCCGGGCTCAGGGCCAGGGCCATGCCGATCCAGGAGAATGCCTGGGCCAACGCTGGCCCCTGCAGATGGTCGCGCAGCACGGTCTGGGTCACCACCGAAGCGGCGGCGGCGCCGACTGCGGCCAACACCTGGGCCAGCAGCACGTGGCCGAAGCTGCCAGCCACCAGCCCGCCCAATGCGCCCGCTGCGAAAACGCCGAGGCCACAGAGAAGGGCAGGGCGACGACCGATACGATCGGCCAGACGCCCCCACAGCAGCACGCCTGCAGCGAAGCCGAACAGGTACAGGCTCATGGCCTGGCTGGCGGCACTCGGCGGCAGGGCGAAGCGTTCGGCCAGATCGGCCAGGGCCGGGCTGTACAGGGTCTGTGCCAACTGCGGAAACATCAGCAGTGCAATGGTGAGCAGCAACAGGCGGCGCGACATGCGGGCGCTCCAGGAACAGGGCCGCGCATTGTGGTCGCGTCCGCAATGGCGCACTCTGTATATCCTGTCATCGAATACATGAAATAAGTCATGGCCTGGTTGCAGCCGGATGCACACTTCGACGCCGATGCCTGGGGCGCTCCGGTGCTGGGTATCGCGGCCTCATTGGCGGATCACGACTCGGGTTGGCACCAACATGCGCGCGCGCAGCTGCTGTACACCCGGCAGGGCTGTACGCGCCTGACCTATGGTGATCGCGTCAGCCTGCTGCCGCCCGCGCGCGCAGCGTGGATTCCGGGTGGGCTGCGCCATCGCGCGCAGATGCGCCAGGCGGTCGACTACCGTTCGTTGTACTTCGACGCCACCCTGTCGGCCCAGCTGCCCCGCCAGCCGGCCATCATCGGCGTAGGTCCGCTGCTGCAGGCCTTGCTGGAGCCGATCGCGCAGGCACCGTTCGACCATGACTGGCAGTCGCCGCGCGCACACCATCAACTGGCGTTGTGCGTGCTGGAAATCGTCGCTGCACCGGTGGCGCCGATGGACCTGCCTCTGCCGCGTGATCCGCGGATCGCACGTTGTCTGCCGCTGGCCGAACAGTTGCCGCCCGAACTGGGCGAATTGGCTGCGCGTGCGGACCTGAGCGTGCGTACCGTTGGCCGGCTAATGCAGCGTGATACCGGCATGAGCTACCAGGCCTGGCGCCAGCAATGGCGCCTGATGCGGGCCATGGAGCTGCTGCTGCTCGGCCATCGCGTCGCGCATGTGGCGCAGGACACCGGCTTCTCCGCCGAGAGCCCGTTCATCGCCTTCTTCCGCAGCATGACCGGCACCACACCCGCCGCGTTCCAGCGCCACGCAAAAGGGGACGGAGGGGATTAAGTCGCTTTCGCCCCTTCGACACACGCCGTGGCAAAAACGACTTAATCCCCTCCGTCCCCTTTTTAAAGAAAAACCCCGGCCGGAGCTGGGGTTTTTCATTTCAGTCGGATCGCTGATCAGCCGCCGCGCGGGCCGCTGCGGCGCGGGCCGCCCGGACCGCGGTTGCCACCCGGACCACCGGGACCACGGTTACCGCCCGGGCCACGGTTGTTGCCACCGCCCGGACCGCGACCGCCCGGACGGGCGCCCTGCGCCGGCTTCGGGCTGCCATACGGGTTGAAGCCCGGGGTGGCGTGGTCGGACGGGAAGCTCGGGGCATTGCCTGGATGGCCGTACGGGTGCTTGTTGCCCTGGCCCTGCGAGCGGTTGCCCGCGCCGGCCGGACGACCCTGGCCGCCTGCGCCGCCACGGCCTTCACCGCCGAAGCCGCCACGGCCCTGGCCGCCACCGGCGCCAGCACCCGGACCCTTCGGCTTGCCGTACGGACGACCCTGGCCGCCTGCGCCCGGACCACGGGCACCCGGGCCACGTGCGCCCGGACCGGCATTGCGATGGCCGCTCGGGCCGGTGCTCACGCCATCCGGCACGTACCAGGTGCGGAACGCGGCCGGGTTGCCTTCCGGCAGCGAACGATCGTTTTTCTGGGCACGCTGCTTGAACGGCTTCTGCGACTGCTTGGCCGCCGCTTCGCCGCTGACCGTCAGGCCGCCCTTGAAGCCGCCGCCCTTGCCGCCGCGACCACGGCCGCGGTCTTCGCGGACGTTGTCGAAACGACGCAGCTCGCGGCCTTCGTCAGCGGTGTTGTGACCGTTGACGTAGGCGTTGCCGCGGCCACCTTCGCGCACGCGCACGGTGGTCTTGGCGGCACGGCGCTGGCCGATCACCGGCTGCAGGGTCAGTGCCGACGGTGCGCCTTCTTCCAGCTTCAGCTGCGCACGCAGGGCTTCCACCTGGGCGGTGCCCAGTTCCACCGAATGGCCGCGGGCCAGTTCGCGCGGCAGGCTCACCTTGCCGTAGCGGGTGCGCTTCAGGCGGCTGACCTGGCAGCCCTGCGACTCCCACAGGCGACGCACTTCGCGGTTGCGGCCTTCCTTCACCACGACGCGGAACCAGTCGTGCGAGTCGGTGCCGCCGATGCGTTCGATCTCGTCGAACTTGGCCGGGCCGTCTTCCAGTGCCACGCCACGGGTGAGGCGGTCGACGATGGCGTCGGAGACCTTTTCCTCGCCTTCCGGTGCACGCACGCGCACCACGTACTCGCGTTCGACCTCGAACGACGGGTGCATCATGGCGTTGGCCAGTTCACCGTCGGTGGTGGCCAGCAGCAGGCCGGTGGTGTTGATGTCGAGGCGGCCGATCGCGATCCAGCGCGCGCCCTTCAGCGGCGGCAGCGATTCGAACACGGTCGGGCGGCCTTCCGGATCATCGCGGGTGGTCACTTCGCCTTCCGGCTTGTTGTAGACCAGCACGCGCGACGGCTCGGCCAGGGCGGTGGCGACGAAGCCACGGCCATCCAGTTCGATCTTGTCGCCGCTCTTGACCGACATGCCGGTCTGCGCGACTTCACCGTTGACCTT
The DNA here is from genome assembly GCF_056481625.1 of Stenotrophomonas sp. 86156_Sma. Classification (NCBI taxonomy): domain Bacteria; kingdom Pseudomonadati; phylum Pseudomonadota; class Gammaproteobacteria; order Lysobacterales; family Lysobacteraceae; genus Stenotrophomonas; species Stenotrophomonas sp. 86156_Sma. The sequence continues at coordinate 3,371,572 of NZ_CM151157.1, read as the reverse complement.
GACCAGGCCTTCGGCAATGCGCTGTTCCAGCGCGCGGCGCGAGCCAAGGCCGGCCTGGGCCAGCACCTTGTGCAGGCGTTCTTCCAACTTGAACTGTTCGGAGGTGGCTTCGCGCTTCAGCGAGAGCTTGTTCAACGACAGCTTGCGAGGGGTGTCACTCATCAGTTTTGCTCCGGCCGACGGTTTCGAGGTCGGCCTCTGGTTCGGAATCGGCTTGGTCAACAGCCACGGTCGTCATCGCGACGGCGTTGTCTTCGCGTTCGTTCACTGGCACCGCGCGCTCGCCCGGCGCGGAATCGGGGTGCCCATCATCGAGGGGCGAAGGTGCTTGCTCATCGGAAGCCGGCGCAGGGGCTGCGTCGGCGGAATCGGGGGTGTCACTGCCGGCCAGGCCGGCATCATCGTTCGCGGCAGCGCCTTCGTCGCCGGCCGAGATGTCAGGACCGTCGGCGCTTGCCGCTGCCGGTGCATCGCGGTCCAAGGACAGCTGGGGTTCCAGCTCGCCCAGGTCCTTCAGTTCCGACAGTGGCGGCAGCTCATCCAATCGCTTCAGGCCGAAATAATCCAGAAAGCCCTTGGTGGTGCCGAACAGCGCCGGCTTGCCGGGTACGTCTCGGTGGCCGACCACGCGGATCCACTCGCGTTCTTCCAGCGCCTGGATGATGTTGCTGCTGACCGCCACGCCGCGCACCTGCTCGATCTCGCCACGGGTGATCGGCTGCCGGTAGGCGATCAGCGCCAGGGTTTCCAGGGTGGCGCGGGTGTAACGGGTCTTGCGTTCGGTCCACAGCCGGCTGATCCAGCCATGCACTTCGCCGGTGACCTGGTAGCGGAAGCCGGAGGCGACCTCGACCAGTTCCACGCCGCGGCCTTCGCAGGCTTCGCGCAGGCGTTCCAGTGCGCGTTCGATGCTGCCCGGCGGTGCCGGTTCCTCTTCCGGGAACAGGTCCTTCAGCTGGGCCAGGGTGAGCGGCTGGCTGGAGGCCAGCAGCGCACCTTCGACAATGCGGTTGATCAGCAATTGATCCATCGGCAGTCAGCGCTCACTCGTCTGCATTGGCGGCGTCGTTGTCGTCGAACTCGCTGCTGAACTGCAGCGGGGCGTTGGTGTTGCCGGCGGCCAGCGATTTCACGTAGATCGGCGCCAGCGGTTCTTCCTGGACGATGTCCAGCAGCTGTTCCTTGGCCAGTTCCAGCACCGCCAGGAACGTGACCAGCACGCCCAGCTTGCCTTCTTCGGCCGTGAACAAGCCTTCAAAACGATAGAACTTGCCATCTTCCAGGCGTCCCAGCACTTCGCCCATGCGTTGCCGCACGCTCAGTGCCTCACGCTTGATGGCGTGGCCGCTGAACAGCTCGGCGCGCTTGAGCACGTCGTGCAGCGCCAGCAGCATCTCCTTCAGGTCCACCGGCGGCGGCAGTTTCACCGTAGCGCGTTCGGGCATGAAGGCATGGGCCAGGCTGGTGTCGCGGTCCTGGCGGGGCAGGGCGTCGATGTCCTCGGCGGCCTGCTTGAAACGTTCGTATTCCTGCAGCCGGCGCACCAGCTCGGCGCGCGGGTCGGCTTCATCGCCTTCCTCGCTGACCGGGCGCGGCAGCAGCATGCGCGACTTCACCTCGGCCAGGATCGCGGCCATCACCAGGTACTCGGCGGCCAGCTCGAAGCGCAGCACGCGCATCACGGTGATGTATTCCACGTACTGCCGGGTGATCTCGGCGACGGGAATGTCCAGTACGTCCAGATTCTGGCGGCGAATCAGGTACAGCAGCAGGTCCAGCGGGCCTTCGAAGGCATCCAGGATGACTTCCAGCGCATCCGGCGGAATGTACAGGTCCTGCGGAATCTGCAGGACCGGTTGCCCATGCACCACGGCCAGCGGCATTTCCTGCTGCTGGGGGGCGGGCGGCCGGGTTGGCGGGTTCGCGTCGAGCGCGAGTTCGGAAGTCATCTAATGGACATCAGGATTGCAACGGACCAGTCGCGGCACCGGGTTCGCCGGGCCTGCGCCACGGAGCCCCAGGGCACCAGACACGCCGGGATCGGCGCGATTCCATACATATCAAACAGCAGGACGCGCCGCAGGGAACGGCAGCGACAAAACTACGGGGAGGTCGTCTACGTGGCCCGGCCGGGTGGTCCGGTTTGAAGCAGCGGGACGGTCGTCGGGGGCTGCGTTGGCCGCAAAAACCGACGGGCTGCTGCATCCAGCCACGTGCAATGGAGTCTAGGGTAAGCCTTTGTTGCGCCAGTGTCCAGCCGGGCCGGGGCAGGGGCCGCATTGGCTAGAATCTGCGGACCCGACAACGCAAGCGAGGAAATGCCGGTGTGGTATGTGATCGAAGGGTATGACGGCCAGGATGTGCTGGCGCAGCGGCTGCAGGCGCGGCCGGAACACCTGGCGCGGTTGCACGCGCTGCGCGACGAGGGACGCCTGCTGCTGGCCGGCCCCTGCCCGGCGGTGGACAGTGAAGACCCCGGCCCGGCCGGTTTCAGTGGTTCGGTGGTGATCGCGCAGTTCGAGTCGCTGCTGCAGGCCCAGGCCTGGGCCGACGCCGACCCGTACGTGGCCGCCGGCGTCTACACCCGCGTGCAGGTGCGACCGTTCCGGAAGGTGTTGCCGTGAACGCGGAACGGATCTCGCGAATGCGTGATGCGCTGCAGCATGCGCTGGCGCCGAGCGTGCTCGAGATCGAGGACGACAGCCATCGCCACGCCGGCCATGCCGGTGCGCGCGATGGCCGCGGCCATTTCAACGTACATGTGGTCAGTGAACGCTTCGCCGGACTGGGCCCGCTGGCCCGGCATCGCGCGGTGTACGCCGCGCTGGGGACGATGATGGAGACCGATATCCACGCGTTGTCCATCCGCGCGCAGACCCCGTCAGAACAGGGCTGAGCCCTTGTCCCACGCTGTCCTGGCGGGTCCCTGCGGGGGCTCGCTGCAGACAGATTTCCATGTCCATTTCGGGACATTCGCCTAACGGACTGTTTACAAGCCCAGATGGAAACGCTTACATTCCGCGCCAATGCTGGTAGGTCCAAGCCGTGGAGGGCGGCTTCGTGAACAAGGCAGCTATCACAATCAAAGACGTCGCTCGCGAAGCCCGGGTCTCCGTGGCCACGGTTTCCCGCGCGCTCAACGGGCATGAAAATGTCGCCGAACCGGTCCGCCAGCTTGTGCTGGAGGTGGCCGCACGGCTGCGTTACACCCCGCACGCCGCCGCCCGCAGCCTGAGCAGCCGCCGCACCAATACGGTGGGCGTGGTACTGCCTGACCTGTACGGCGAATTCTTCTCCGAACTGATGCGTGGCATCGACAATGTCGCCCGTAGCCGTCGCCAGCACCTGCTGGTGTCCAGCTACCACGGTGACCAGGAGCAGCAGGGCGCGGCCCTGCGCGCCATGCGCGGCCGCGTCGACGGCCTGCTGGTGCTCTCGCCCTATGCCGAGAGCCCCGGTTTCCTGACCGACAACCTGCCGCAGTCGTTGCCGACGGTGTTGATCAACACCTATCTGCCCGGGCAGGACCACCCGGTGCTGAGCATCGACGACCATGCCGGTGCGATGGCGATGACCCGCCATCTGCTTGACGCCGGCCACCGTCGCATCGCTTTCATTTCTGGCCCGGATCTCAACTTCGACGCGCGCGAGCGCCTGCGCGGCTTCCGTGACGCGCTGGCGGCTTTTGGCGGTGGCGCCGAGGGCATCGAGCTGCCCGGTGATTTCGACGAAGCTTCCGGCCATCGCGCCGGTCAGGAGTTGCTGGCAGCCGGAGCGCTGCCTGATGCCGTGTTCGCCGCCAACGACATGATGGCCCTGGGATGCCTGTATGCATTCACGCAGGCCGGTGTCCGTGTTCCGACCGATGTCGCCCTGGCGGGTTTCGATGACATTCCACTGGCGCGTTTCGTCCACCCGTCGCTGACCACCATGCAGGTCAGCATCGCCGAGCTCGGCGACCGGGCCATGACGCGCCTGCTGCAGTTGATGGACGGCACCTCCACGGACGGGACAGGGGACAAGCAGACCCTGGTTCCCCGCTTGATAGTTCGCGATTCCACCACTCCGCCATCGGGCCATTGAAGCCAGAGGCGTTCCTTCTTTTTTGATTGATCGCAGGGACCGCGCAAGCGGTCACCGCCACCCGGAGATTGAGTTGATGATGCATACCACCTTCCGCACGCCGGCACGCCGGCTGCTGAGCACCGCACTGGTCAGCTGCCTGATGCTGGCCGCCGCTCCGAACGTCATGGCGCAGTCGGCCAATGCCAGCCTGCGCGGCCAGGTTTCCGGCGCCCAGGCCGGCGCCGAAGTGACCGCCACCAACCTGGCCACCGGCACCGTCCGTCGCGGCACCGTCCGTGCCGATGGCAGCTACTCGCTGATGGGCCTGGACCCGGGCACCTATGACGTGGTCGCCAACGGCCAGTCGCAGAAGGTCACCGTCACCGTGGCCTCGACTGCTACCCTGAACTTCGCCGGTGCCGCCAGCAGCACCCCGGGTTCGACCACGGCCACCAACCTGGACACCGTCAACGTTGTCGCACCGACCCTGCTGCAGGAAGTGCGCACGTCCGAAGTCGGCAAGACCGTCAGCCTGCAGCAGATCCAGACCACGCCGCAGGTCTCGCGCAACTTCCTGGAGTTCGCCGACGCGGTGCCGGGCATGATCTTCACCCGCGATGCCAAGGGCAACACCTCGCTGCGTGGCGGTGCCACCAACTCCGACGGCACCAACGTCTATATCGATGGTGTGGGCCAGAAGAGCTACGTCAAGGGTGGCGGCATCTCCGGCCAGTCCGGCAGTGCGGGCAACCCGTTCCCGCAGCTGGCCATCGGTGAGTACAAGGTCATCACCGGCAACTACAAGGCCGAGTACGGCCAGGTGTCCAGCGCCGCGATCACGGCTGCGACCAAGTCGGGTACCAACGAGTTCAAGGGTGAGACCTTCTACCGTTATACCAACGAAAGCATGCGTGCGATGACCCCGGCCGAACGCCAGCCGGGCAAGAGCAAGGAAGACTCGGCCGAGAAGGAATACGGCTTCGCGCTGGGTGGCCCGATCATCAAGGACAAGGCCCATTTCTTCGTCACCTATGAAGCCAAGCGCTTCGATCTGCCGGTGACCATCGCGCCGGACGGTGCCGTCACTCCGTCGGCCGCCAATCTGCCCGCCGATGGTCTCGCAGGTCTCGGCCCGGCCAGCCAGCCGTTCCAGCAGGACCTGATCTTCGCCAAGATCGACTTCGAGCCGACTGACAACGATCGCATCGAACTGACCTTCCAGGACCGGGACGAAACCCAGCAGCAGTTCAGTGGCCAGACCGCGAAGGTACACGGCAAGGTCGTGGACAACACCGACCGCCGTTATGCGCTGCGCTGGAACCACAGCGGTGAGCGTTTCTACAACGAGTTGATGGTGACCCACGAGGAGGCCTTCAACAATCCGCTGCCGTTGACCATGGGCAACGGCATCATCTACACCGCACCGGATTTCGGTGACTCGGACGCCAACCGCCCGCAGGAGAAGACGCTCGTCCAGGTTGGCGCGGCTGATGCCTTCGCCTCGCAGGTGAAGGGCCAGAAGGGCTGGGCGATCGAGGACAACCTGACCCTGGACGGCCTGCAGTGGGCGGGTGACCACACCATCAAGATGGGCGCCAAGTACAAGCAGATCGACCTGTACGCTTCCGACGCGGCGCAGATCAACCCTCAGTTCTCCTACACCATCGACAACCCGGCGTTCCCCTCGAGCACGCCGTATAAGGCGCAGTTCACCAAGGCCAGCACCGGCGTCACCGGCGTGCAGTCCGAGGTGCGTGCCAAGGTCAAGCAGATTGGCCTGTTCATCCAGGATGACTGGCAGGTCAACGATCACCTGCAGCTGAATATCGGCCTGCGCTGGGACTACGAAAAGAACCCGGTCTACACCGATTTCGTGACCCCGCCGGAGGTAGTGAAGGCGCTGTTCTCGCAGGATCCGAACGCGCCGGCGGGCGTGTCCCAGACCTATGCGCAGACGCTGGCGCTCAGCGGGCTGAACGTCAACGACTACATCAGCACCGGCCACAACCGCAAGAACTTCAAGAACGCCTGGCAGCCGCGCCTGGGCTTCTCGTATGACGTCAATGCCGACGAACGGCACGTGTTCCATGGTGGCGCCGGCCGTTCCTATGACCGCGACCTGTTCGACAACCTGGCACTGGAAACCACCAAGCTGGCACTGCCGCAGCCGACCGTTTACTTCCGCAACCCGGCCACCGGCAACTGCATGTACGGCCAGACTCCGTGCTTTGACTGGAACCCGAACCTGATGAACGGCATCGAGAACGTGCAGGCACTGCTGGGTTCCACCAGCAATGAAGGCATGGAAGTCGATCTGCTGAACAACAACATGAAGGTGCCGTACGCCGACCAGTTCAGCCTGGGCATGAGCAACCAGTTCGGTGAGTGGCTGACCGACGCGACGATTTCTCGCACGCTGACCTATGATGGGTTCGCCTTCACCCTGGGCAACCGCTTCAACAACGGCAACTTCTTCGATAACCAGATGCTGTGTGGTGCCAAGGAGCCGACCTACGGCCAGCCGTGGAACTGCAACATTCCGGGCTTCGGCAGCCTGATCATCGGCCAGCAGGGCATCAAGACCCGTTCCACCCAGGTGCTGCTGTCGGCGCAGAAGCCGTACAGCAAGGAAAGCGGTTGGGGCACCTCGATCGCCTATACCTGGACCAACGCGCGTCACAACCGAAACATCAACGAGCATTACTCGTTCGATCGCGGCACCATCGGTGAGTACCCGACCATCAAGTCCAACGGCGCGCCGCGCCATCGCCTGGTGGTCACCGGCTCGTATGACGGCTTCTGGGGCATCACCTTTGGCGGCAAGCTGACCTTGGCCACGCCTACCCCGGGCAATGACTGGTCCTGCATCGCGCAGGCTGGCACTGCCAACTGCCTGCCGACTCCGGCCGCGGGTACTCCGGGTGGCAATGGCCGCTTCCTGCTCGGTGGCAAGATCTTCGGCTACCGCTCGCTGGACCTGCAGGCGACCAAGACCTTCAAGCTGGCCGGCGATACCGAGCTGTATGCGCGTATCGACATCATCAACGTGCTCAACTTCGACAACTTCTCGAACCTGAACTACGTGAAGAGCGATGGCAAGCTGCTGGTGAGCTACAACGAGACCGGCGATGTGATCGGTACCCCGCGTCAGGTGAAGGCCGAAGTGGGCTTCCGCTTCTAAGCGGATCCGCCTGATGCACGACCCCGTTGCCGCCGCTCCGCCGGCGGCATCGGCTGCTTGAAAACGGCAATGGCCGGCCCCGTGCCGGTCCATTGCCCATGCCGCTGCCGGCCAGGCGGCAGCGGCATGGGCAATGATCGCGGTGTCAAACCACGTTTTTCGTGGTTTTTTCAGAACGCATCTTGTAAACGATTTCAGATCATTGGACGGTATGCTTTCCCATCGATCAGACCACCGGAGAAATCGCGCCATGCAGGCACGCCATCTGTTGTCCGCCGCAGCGTTGAGCCTGGCCGTGGCCGCCTGCCAGCCGGCCCAGCAGGAACCTGCCAAGCCGCGGCCGCCGGTGATCCTGATCGAGGCCGACGCACCGCCGCGGCCGATGAAGCCGGTGCTGCCGCCGCTGTTCGATGACATCGAGCGCCGTACCTTCCAGTTCTTCTGGGATACCACCAACGAGATCAACGGCCTGACCCCGGACCGCTATCCGTCGCGGCCGTTCGCCAGCATCGCCTCGGTCGGCTTCGCGCTGACCGCCTATCCGATCGGCATCGAGAACGGCTGGGTCAGCCGCAACCAGGCGATCGACCGCACCCTGACCACGCTGAAGTTCTTCCGCGACGTGCCGATGGGGCCGCAGCGCACCGGCAAGGCCGGCTACAAGGGCTTCTACTACCACTTCCTGGACATGCAGGAAGGGCGTCGCTACGACAGCTGGGTTGAACTGTCCTCGGTGGATACCGCGCTGCTGATGATGGGCGTGCTGTTCGCGCAGTCGTACTACGACGGTGACGATCCGCGCGAGAAGGAGATCCGCCAGATCGCCGACACGTTGTACAAGAAGGTCGACTGGCCGTGGCTGCAGCAGCGTGCGCCGCTGATCTCGATGGGCTGGTTCCCGGAGAGCGGCTTCATCGACCACGACTGGATGGGCTACAACGAGGCGATGATGGTCTACATCCTCGCCCTGGGGTCGCCGACGCACCCGGTCAGCCCGGATGCGTGGACGGTGTGGACGCGCACCTACGACAACGACTGGGGCGTCTACCAGGGCCAGGAATACCTGTCGTTCGGCCCGCTGTTCGGCCACCAGTACAGCCATGTCTGGATCGACTTCCGCGATATCCAGGACGCGTACATGCGCGAGCGCGGCAGCACCTACTTCCTCAACAGCCGCTCGGCTGCCCTGGCCCAGCGCGAGTACGCCATCGCCAACCCGATGCAGTGGAAAGACTATGGCGAGAACGTATGGGGCCTGACCGCCAGCGACGGCCCGCAGAACACCACCCAGGAGTACCGCGGCGAGCAGCGCCAGTTCCGCCACTACTCCTCGCGCGGCGCCGGCCTGCGCGAGAACTTCGATGACGGCACCATCGCCCCGACCGCCGCGATCGCCTCGGTGGTGTTCGCGCCCGAGCAGGTGATCCCGGCTACGCTGGAAATGCACAAGCGCTACGGCGACTACATCTATTCCAGCTACGGCTTCCTCGATTCGTTCAATCCCAGCTTCAACTACGACATCCCGATCAAGACCGGCCGCCTGGTGCCGGATCGCGGCTGGGTCGCCAGCGATTACATCGCCATCGACCAGGGCCCGATCCTGACCATGATCGCCAACTACCGCGATGACTTCGTCTGGGAAGTGATGAAGAAGAACCCGTACATCCGCAAGGGCCTGGAACGGGCCGGGTTCAGCGGTGGCTGGCTGGCGCCGGAAGGCTCGTTCCAGCCGCTGGAACTGCAGAAGGACGAAAAGGCCGCGGCAGCACGCGCGGTGGGTATCGCCGAATCACGCGCGGCTGCCGCGCAGGAACAGAAGAACAATGCCAACCGCACCACAGGCCAGGGCAAGTAACCCGATGCCGAACTGGATCGACCGCCTGCGCCGTTGGGCGCTGCCTGCCCTGGCCGCGTTGGCCGTGGCCGGCTGCGCCCGTACCGAACCGGGCACCACCGTGCGTTTCTGGGCGATGGGCCGCGAAGCCGAGGTGGTCAGCGAGCTGATCCACGAATTCGAGGCCGAGAATCCCGGCATCAAGGTGGATGTGCAGAACATCCCGTGGACCGCCGCGCATGAGAAGCTGCTGACCGCGTTCGCCGCCGACGGCCTGCCGGACGTGTGCCAGCTGGGCAACACCTGGGTGCCGGAGTTCGCCGAACTCGACGCGCTGACCCCGCTGCAGCCGTTCGTGCAGCGCTCCACCGTGGTCGACCCGAAGGACTACTTCCAGGGCATCTGGGATACCAACGTGATCCACGGCGAACTGGTCGGCGTGCCGTGGTATGTCGATACGCGCCTGATCTACTACCGCAAGGATCTGCTGGCCAAGGCCGGCTACGACCACCCGCCGCGCACGTGGCAGGAATGGGAGGAGCAGATGGCGGCGATCAAGCGCATGCAGGGCCCGAACCGCTACGCGGTACTGATGCCGATCAACGAATTCGAGCAGCAGCTGTCGCTGGCCTTGCAGCAGCCCGACCCGCTGCTGCGCGACGATGACACCCGCGGCAATTTCGCCAGCCCGGGGTTCCGTCGCACGCTGGCCTTCTACGCCAACATGTTCGAGCAGGGCTGGGCGCCGAAGATGTCCGAGACGCAGATTTCCAACGTCTGGGACGAATTCTTCCGCGGCTTCAACGTGTTCTACATCTCCGGCCCCTGGAACATCCGCGAGTTCAAGAAACTGCAGCCGAAGGAACTGGAAGGGCAGTGGGGCACCGCCGCGCTGCCGGGGCCGGATGGTCCGGGCGCGGGCATCGCCGGTGGCACCAGCCTGGTGATCTTCCGCAAGTCGCAGCAGAAGGAGGCTTCCTGGAAGCTGATCGAATTCCTGTCGCGCCCGGAAATCCAGGCGCGCTTCCATTCGATCATCGGCGACCTGCCGCCGCGCCGCAGTACCTGGAACGCGCCGTCGCTGGCCAACGATCCGCTGGCCGCTGCGTTCCGTGACCAGCTGGAGCGGGTCAAGCCGACGCCGAAGGTGCTTGAGTGGGAGCGCATCGTGCAGGAAATGCGCATCGTCACCGAGAAGGTGGTGCGTGGTGGCCTGGCGCAGGACAAGGCCGTGGAAGAGCTGGACCAGCGCGTGGACAAGGTGCTGGCCAAGCGCCGCTGGATGCATGAACAACAACGCCTGCAGGAGCGCGCGCCGTCGCCGCAATCGAGCAGCGCCGTGGCCGCCGGGAGCGCGCAATGAAACGTACTTCGCTGGCCGGCTGGATCTTCGCCGGCCCCTCGCTGATCGTGCTGGGCGTGTTCTTCGGCCTGCCGGTCGCCTCGGCGCTCGCGCTGAGCGTGACCGACTTCGACCTCTATGCGCTGGCCGACAGCAGCAACCTGCGCTTCGTTGGCCTGGGCAACTACATCGACCTGCTGCAGACGCCGATGTTCTGGAAGTCGCTGTGGAACACCACCTACTTCGTGCTGATCGGCGTGCCGTTGTCGATCGGCGTGTCGCTGGGCGCGGCGATGCTGCTCAATGCGCCGGCCGCGCGCTTCAAGGCGCTGTTCCGCACGGCCCTGTTCGCACCGGTGGTGACCACGCTGGTGGCGGTGGCGGTGATCTGGCGCTACCTGTTCCATACCAGCTATGGCCTGGTGAACTACGGCCTGGGCCATCTGGGCATCAGCCCGATCGACTGGCTGGGCGATCCCAACTGGGCGATGCCGACCATCATGCTGTTCGCGGTGTGGAAGAACTTCGGCTACAACATGGTGATCTTCCTGGCCGGCCTGCAGGCGATCCCGCATGACCTGTACGAGGCCGCCCGCATCGACGGTGCCTCGCGCTGGAAGCAGTTCCTGCACATCACCCTGCCGATGCTCGGCCCGGTGCTGCTGGTGGTCGGCGTGATCACCGTGTCCGGCTACTTCCAGCTGTTCGCCGAACCCTACGTGATGACCCGCGGCGACCCACTGCAGAGTACCGTCAGCGTGCTGTATTTCATGTTCGAGGAAGGCTTCAAGTGGTGGAACCTGGGACGCGCCTCCGCGGTGGCGTTCCTGCTGTTCCTGATCATCCTTGCGGTGACCACCGTGATGCTGCGTTTCGGCCGCAAGAGGCAGTTGGTATGAGTCGTGAAATCGGCCAGTCGCGCTGGTACCCGTGGTTGATCAATGGTGCGTTGCTGGTGCTGGCCCTGGTCAGCCTGGCACCGCTGCTGTGGATGCTCTCGGTTTCGTTCATGCCACAGGGCGAGGCGACCCATTTCCCGCCGCCGCTGCTGCCGTCCAGCATCACCACGCGCAACTACCATGAGTTGTTCGCGCGCACCGGCATGGGCGGCAATTTCGCCAACAGCCTGCTGGTGTCGGTCGGCATCACCCTGGGTTCGCTGCTGCTCAACACCATGGCCGGCTATGCCTTCGCCAAGCTGAACTTCGTCGGCCGCGAGCGCCTGTTCCAGGTGCTGATGGCGGCGCTGGTGATTCCGGCCCAGGTGGCGATGCTGCCGCTGTTCCTGCTGATGAAGCAGCTCGGTCTGGTCAACAGCTTCGGCGGCGTGATCGTGCCGGCGCTGGCCAGCGTGTTCGGCATCTTCCTGGTGCGCCAGTACGCGCGTTCCATTCCGGACGAACTGCTGGAAGCGGCCCGCATCGACGGGGCAGGGGAGCTGCGGATCTTCTTCCAGATCGTGCTGCCGATGCTCAAGCCGGTGCTGGTGACCCTGGCGATCTTCACCTTCATGGGCGCATGGAACGATTTCATGTGGCCGTTGATCGTGTTGACCGACCAGGAGCACTACACTTTGCCGGTGGCGCTGGCCACCCTCTCGCGCGAGCACATCATGGACGTGGAAATGATGATGGCCGGCGCGGTGGTCACCGTGGTCCCGGTGCTGGCGCTGTTCCTGGTGCTGCAGCGGTACTACATCCAAGGTCTGTTGCTGGGGAGCGTCAAAGGATGAAGCGAGCGATCGCCGTTGGACTGGGCCTGTTGTGGACCTCCCTGGCGATCGCCGCACCACCGGCGCTGCCGGCACCGAAGGTGCTGGACGACTTCGACGACATCGCAGCCTGGAAGCTGGTGCTGTCCGACCAGGTCAGCGGTTCGCTGCGGCCGGTCAGCGGCGCCGGTGGTGGCCGCGCGCTGTGCCTGGACTATGACTTCCACGATGTCTCCGGTTACGTCGGCATCCGCCGCGCGCTGAACATCGACTACCCGGTCAATTACCGTTTCGGTTTCCAGCTGCGCGGTGATTCACCGGGCAACGACCTGCAGTTCAAGCTGATCGATGCCAGCGGCGACAACGTCTGGTGGGTCAATCGTCCCGGCTACAGTTTCCCCAAGGCGTGGACGCCGGTCGAGTATCGCCGTCGCCAGATCGACAAGGCGTGGGGGCCGTCGCCCGAGAAAGAGATGGCACGCAGCGCTGCGGTCGAGTTCACGATCTACAGCAAGGTCGGCGGCCGCGGCACAGTGTGCTTCGACAAGCTGACCCTGCAGGGCCTGCCAGCCCAGGATGACTCGGCGCTGGTGCCGTCGGTTATCGCTGATACCGCCACCGCGCTGCAGGACCGCATGATCGACGGCAAGAGCGATACGTTCTGGATCAGCGGTGGCGTCAAGCAGCAGACCATCAGCCTGGACCTGCACAAGAGCCGCGAGATCGGTGGTGCGGTGATCGACTGGCTGCCGAACCTGGAAGCCCGCCGCTACACCGTGCGCACCTCCGAGGATGGCCGCGACTGGCGCACCGTGCGCGAAGTCACCAGTGGTGCCGGTGGCCGCGACTGGCTTGCGCTGCCGGACACCGATGCGCGCTACGTGCGCTTCGATCTGCAGGACGGCCCGAACTGGCGCTACGGCATCCGCGACATCGCGCTCAAGCCGCTGGCCTTTGCTTCCACCCCGAACGCATTCCTGTCCTCGGTCGCCGCCGACCTGCCACGGGGCTCGCTGCCTCGTGCCTATGTGGGCGAGCAGCCGTACTGGACCCTGCTCGGCCTTGATGGTGGCCAGGAACAGGCGTTGATCAGCGAGGATGGCGCACTGGAGCCGGCCAAGGGCAGCTTCAGCATCGAGCCGTTCATCCGCCTCGATGGCAAGCTGCTGGACTGGTCAAAGGTGGCCATCACCCAGTCGCTGCAGGATCACTACCTGCCGATCGCCAACGTCGACTGGGTGCATGAGAAGGTCGGCCTGGCAGTGACCAGCTTCGTGCAGGGTACGCCGGAGCGCGCGCAGCTGATCGGCCGCTACCGTCTGAGCAATCCGGACAAGGTCGCGCACGAGTACACCCTGGCGCTGGCGATCCGCCCGTGGCAGGTCAACCCGCCCACCCAGTTCCTCAACACCGTCGGTGGTTTCAGCCGCATCGATGCATTGGACGTGGGTGAGCAGCTGGTGCGGGTCAACGGTGAGCCGCGCATCTACCCGCTGCAGGTGCCGGACGCGCGCTTTGCCAGTACGTTCGACGGCAAGCTTGATGCGATGCATCTGGAAAGCGGCACGTACCCGGCGACCACAGCGGTGAAGGACAGCACCGGCATGGCGTCGGGTGCGCTGATGTACACGATCAAGCTGGAGCCCGGCCAGAGCCGTGAAGTGGCGGTGGTGCTGCCACAGACCGGTGGCTGGGCACCGCAGGCGCTGGACGTGGCCAAGGCGCAGGCGCAGGTGGCCGAGCAGTGGCGCAAGAAGCTGGGCGTGGTCTCGCTGCAGGTGCCGGCTGCGGGCCAGGCGCTGGTGGATACCCTGCGCACCGCGGTCGCGCACATGCTGATCTCGCGCGTCGGCCCACGCCTGCAGCCGGGCACGCGTTCGTATGCGCGCAGCTGGATCCGCGATGGCGCGATGATTTCCGAGGGCCTGCTGCGCATGGGCCGCAGTGATGCGGTGCGCGACTACATCAACTGGTATGCGCCGTATCAGTTCGAGAACGGCAAGGTGCCGTGCTGCGTCGATGCCCGCGGCAGCGACCCGGTGCCGGAGAACGACAGCCATGGCGAGTTGATCTACAGCATCGCCGAGTACGGGCGCTACACCGGCGACAGCACTTTCACCGAGCTGATGTGGCCGCATGTGCAGGGCGCCTACGGCTACATGGAGCAGCTGCGCGCCAGCGAGCGCACCGAGGAGAACCGCGCACGCAACCCGGCCTTCTACGGCATGATGCCGGCCTCGATCAGCCACGAAGGCTATTCGGCCAAGCCGATGCACTCGTACTGGGACAACTTCTGGGCACTGCGCGGCTACAAGGACGCGGCCCTGCTGGCGACCCAGCTGGGCAAGGTCGAGGCGATGCAGATCGCCGAATCGCGCGACCAGTTCCGGGATGATCTGCAGGCCTCGCTGCTGTCCGCGATGCAGCAGCACAACATCGACTACCTGCCGGGCTCGGCCGAGCTGGGTGACTTCGACGCGACGTCGACGACCATCGCACTGGCCCCGGGCGGCGAACAGGGCAGGTTGCCGCAGCAGGCGCTGGAGGCGACCTTCGAACGCTACTGGAACGAGTTCGTTGCCCGTCGCGACGGCAAGCGCGAGTGGAAGGACTACACCCCGTACGAGTGGCGCAACGTGGCCGCGTTCGTGCGCCTGGGCTGGCGCGATCGCGCCTGGCAGGCCACCGAGTTCTTCTTCAAGGACCGCGCACCGCAGGCCTGGAACCAGTGGGCCGAAGTGGTTTCGCTCACGCCGCGCAGGCCGTTCTTCGTCGGTGACCTGCCGCATGCCTGGGTGGCCTCGGACTTCGTGCGCTCGGCCTTGGACATGTTCGCCTACAACCGCGACATGGACGAGTCACTGGTGCTGGCCGCCGGCGTACCGACCGCGTGGTTGCAGGGCGAGGGCATCGCCGTGCAAGGCCTGCGCACGCCGCAGGGCCAGCTCAACTACCGCCTGCAGCGCAGCGACAAGCAGCTGGTGCTGGAGGTGCAGCCGGGCCTGGTGCCACCGGTGGGAGGCGTGGTGTTGCCGTGGCCATACGCCGGTGATCCGGGCGAGGCGAGTATCAACGGCGAAGCAGCCGAGTGGGTCAACAAGGAACTGCACGTGCACCAGCTGCCGGCGCGGGTTGAGATCGACATACCGAGCGCAGTGCGCCGCGCCGAGCGCAAGGGGCAGTAACGATGAAGCAACAGGGGGCAAGGGTGCGCACGTCGGTGCGTGCCCTGGGGCTGGCAATTGCATTGGCAGTGCCGGGCGCGGTGATGGCGGCCGAGCCGGCTGCCGCGAACGTGGCGCCCGACGTTGCCAGCGCAGCGGGTATGAGCATGGTCACCTTCAACCTGCATCATGACCGCGAAGACTGGCCGAGCCGGCGCCGCACCATCCTGGCCGAGCTCAAGCGCCTGCAGCCGGATGCCATTGCGTTGCAGGAGGTGATCCAGCGCCGCAACGTGCGCAACCAGGCGCAATGGCTGGCCAGTCAGCTCGGTTACAGGTACATCTTCGTCTCCACCGATCCGGTCGGGGCACCCAAGCGCTACGGCAATGCGCTGCTGACCCGGCGGCCGATCCTCGCCCGTGGTGATCATCTGCTGCTGCCGTTGGACGACTACCGCACCGTGGCTCACCTGCGCATCGACGTCGACGGCACGCCGGTGAACGTCTACGCCACGCATCTGAACGAGCGCAGCGATGAGAGTGGGCAGCGCATCCGTCGCACCCAGGTCGAGGACCTGCTGCGCTTCATCACTACGACGTCGGCCGGTGCGCCGGTGGTGATCGCGGGCGACTTCAATGCGCTGGTGGATGCCGGCGACCTGAGCGAGCTGCGCAGCCACTACGGCGACAGCTACGGCAGCGTGCACGTCAACACCGACCTGTCCGGGGTCAGTACGCTCAACCGCCACTATTACCAGGCGCCGTCGCGGATCGACCACATCTTCTTCCAGCAGGACGAGATGGTCGCGCGCGAGGCGAAGCTGCTGTTCGACCAGCCCGATGACAGCGGACGCTGGGCCTCGGACCACTACGGCGTGTGGACCCGGTTGCAGTTCGCACCGAAGCCCTGACGGAGCAGGCTCCGGCAGGTGCCAACCTTGGTTGGCACAAACGTGTCCGCGTGCACTGAATCAACGGCGCCAACCAAGGTTGGCCTCTACCAAAGCAGTGACCGTGCGCGGGTTGTGCGCTGGTTGGCCTCCACCAAAGCAGTGACCGTGTGCGGGGTGTGCCCTGGTAGGTGCCAACCTTGGTTGGCACGAACGTGTCTGCGTGCACTGAATCAACAGCGCCAACCAAGGTTGGCCTCTACCAAAGCAGTGACCGTGCGCGGGTTGTGCGCTGGTTGGCCTCCACCAAAGCAGTGACCGTGTGCGGGTTGTGCGCTGGTGGGTGCCAACCCTGGTTGGCACGGACGTGTCCGCGTTCGCTCAATCAACGGCGCCAATCAAGGTTGGCTTCTACCAAAGCGAAGCCAGCGCCAAACGCACACACAAAAACGGCGGGGATCATTGATCCCCGCCGTTTCGTTTTCACGCGATCAAGGAGCGATCAGTTCGCCGGCGGCGTGCGCTTGGCGGCCTCTTCGTCTTCTTCATCGGTCTTGGCTTCTGCAGCCTGGGCCGCAGCGTCGGCATGGCCATCGGCGACCGGGTCGATCGACGGCGTCACCACCGCTTCGGCGACCGGGGCAGCGGCCTCGATCGGCGCGGCTTCCACCGCCACCGGAGCGACCGGCTGTTCGGCGGCCACGACGGGCTCGACGACCGGCGTGGGTTCAACCACCGGCGCGGCCTCAACGGCCACCGGCTTGGCTTCAACCGCCGCAGCGGCTTCAACGATCTCTGGCTTGGCTTCAACGACCGGCGCAGCCTCGACCGCCGCCGGCTTCGCTTCGATCACCGGAGCGGCTTCAACCACCGGGGCGGCTTCAACCGCGATCGGCTTTGCTTCGGTCACCGGCGCAATGGCTTCGGTCACCGGCGCGGCAGCGGCTACCGGCTGGGCCGGGGTCGCGGCGTCGATGGCATCGAGCATGCTGGTCTGCACCGGCGAGGACACCGCTTCGGTCTTCGCAGCAGCTTCGACCGGGGCCTGCACTTCAGCCACGACCGGGGCGGCGGCTTCGACCACAGCGCTGCTCACCACGGCAACCGGTGCGGCGGCAACAGCGGCGGCAGCACGGACCGGCTTTGCGGCGTCGGCAGCGGCCGGTTCGGCTTCGTCATCGAAGTCGAACTCCGGCTGCGAACGGGCCGGCTGCGCAGCAGCGACCGGCGCAGTGCCGGCAGTGCTGTCGACGCTCGGCTCGGCGCCGTCGGCGTCATCACCGTCGTCACCATCGTCCTGGTCATCGCCCAGAGCGTCGCTGCCGGCGGCGTTCTCGGCGCCACCGCGACGACGGCGACGGCCACCGCGACGGCCGCGACGACGGCGGGTCGCGCCTTCGCCGGTCTGCTCGCCATTGGCGTCGGTTGCAGCCTCTTCACCGGCAACCGCAACCACATCGGTCTCGCTGGCGGCGTTGGCAGTGGTGTCGACCGGTGCTGCGGCTTCGGCCGGAGCGGCGGCCACCGGCGCAACCGGTGCGGTCGCTTCCTGCGCGGTCACCGTATTGGCGGCGACCGCCGTGGCGGCCACGGCTGCAGCCGCGGTCACGGCTTCGGCCGGTGCTTCGGCGGCGTTGCGCTGCGGCTTCTCGGCCGGCTTGTCACCGTCCTGCTGCGGGCGCGGCTGCTTCGGCTGCTTCAGCTTCGGCTGCTGCGGGTTCTGGCCCTGCTGCTCGTTGCGCGGCTTGTTCTGCTGCTGCGGCTGCTGCTGGCCATCCTTCTGCTGCGGCTCCTTCTGCTTGCCCTGCTGCGGCTGCTGCTGGGCATTGCCGTTGTTACCGTTGCGGCCGTCCTTGCTGCGCTGCTCACCGCGCTCCTTGCGGTTGCCGCCGTCCTTCTGCTGCTGCGCGTTGCCGTTGCCGCCGTTGCCACGGTTGTCGTCGCGACGGTCCTTGCGGTCCTTGTTGCGATCCTTGTTGCGGTCCTTGCGGCCGCCGTCCTGCTGCTGACGGGCGACCGGAGCCGCCGGTGCCGGTGCCGGCGCCGGTTCGCCACCGAACACGCGCTTGAGCCAACCGATCACGCCGCCGCTCGGGGCCGCTGCAACCGGCGCTGCCACGACCGGGGCCGGTGCCGCTGCGGCCGGCTCCACTTCCTCGCGCACCGGAGCGGGGGAGGTGTGCTTGACTTGGGTCACGGCCGGCGGCGGGATGTTCAACTGGCCCTTGGTCAGGGCGTGCACCGGCAGCTTGCGCGGGGTGCCGCGCTGGTAGCTGGGCTTGTTGCTCTCTTCACCCAGCTCGTTCTCACGCAGGCGGGTGACGGTGTAGTGCGGGGTGTGCAGCTGCTCGTCGGCGACGATCACGATCGGCGCCTCGTGGCGCTGCTCGATCTCACGCAGGGCGCTGCGCTTTTCGTTCAACAGGTAGTTGGCGATCTCCACCGGGGCCTGCACCAGCACCTGCCCGGTGTTCTCCTTCATCGCATGCTCTTCGGCGACGCGGATGATCGACAGCGACAGCGACTCGACGCTGCGCATGCGGCCGTGGCCGTCGCAACGCGGGCAGACGATCTGGCTGGACTCGCCCAGGCTCGGGCGCAGGCGCTGGCGGCTCATTTCCAACAGGCCGAAGCGCGAGATGCGGCCGACCTGCACGCGCGCACGGTCGTACTTCAGCGCGTTGGCCAGGCGGTTCTCGACCTCACGCTGGTGCTTGTTGGAGGCCATGTCGATGAAATCGATCACCACCAGGCCGCCCAGGTCACGCAGACGCAGCTGGCGGGCCACTTCCTCGGCCGCTTCCAGGTTGGTCTGGAAGGCGGTGTCCTCGATGTCGCTGCCCTTGGTGGCGCGCGAGGAGTTCACGTCGACGGCGGTCAGCGCTTCGGTCTGGTCGACCACGATCGAGCCGCCCGACGGCAGGCGCACGTTGCGCTCGTAGGCGCCTTCGATCTGCGATTCGATCTGGAAGCGGTTGAACAGCGGGATGTCGTCCTTGTAATGCTTGAGCTTGCGCAGGGTCTGCGGCATCACCTGCTGCATGAACTCGCGGGCGTGCTCGTACATCTCCTCGGTGTCCACCAGGATCTCGCCGATGTCGGCGCGCAGGTAGTCACGCAGGGCGCGCACGATCAGGCGCGATTCCTGGTAGATCAGGAACGGGGCCGGCTTGCTCAATGCGGCTTCGGCGATGGCGCGCCAGACGTTGAGCAGGTAATCCAGATCCCACTGCAGCTCTTCCGCATCGCGGCCGACGCCGGCGGTACGGATGATCACGCCCATGTCGTCGGGGATGTTCAGCTTGTCCAGGGCGTCCTTCAGGGCGGCCCGGTCTTCGCCCTCGATGCGACGGGAGACACCGCCGGCGCTGGGCGAGTTCGGCATCAGCACCATGTAGCGGCCGGCCAGCGAGATGAACGTGGTCAGGGCGGCGCCCTTGTTGCCACGCTCTTCCTTGTCCACCTGGACAACGATCTCCTGGCCTTCCTTCAGCAGTTCGCGGATGCCGGCCTTGTTGTGGTCGACACCGGCCTGGAAGTAATCGCGGGAGATTTCCTTCAGCGGCAGGAAGCCATGGCGGCCGCCACCGTATTCAACGAAGGCCGCTTCCAGCGAGGGCTCGATGCGGAAGATCCGGCCCTTGTAGATGTTGGACTTCTTCTGTTCCTTCGACGGCTGCTCGATGTCGATGTCATACAACGACTGGCCATCCACGATGGCAACACGCAGCTCTTCAGCCTGCGTGGCGTTGATCAGCATTCGCTTCATTGTTGCGTTCCTCGCAAGCGGCTACCGCGCGGAACGCCATGGGGTTTCGCCTCTGGACACGGTTCGCCGCCCATTCGCGCAAGCGCGGGGAGGGCGGCTTGGGTTTCCAGCGCTACGACACCACGGCAGGCCGCGGGAGCGCTTCACTCTTATGGGTTTTGGGGTGTTACAGGCCGCAGGCAGCTGTCAGCCAGGCTGGAGCGCCACGCGGGACATGTTCAGCACGGTTGCGTGTCAGGCATCCGGCGATGGCCGGGAAGGCCGGTGAGCCGCTAACATGGCCGCCCCGCGGGCGGTGGTCGCGCACTGTGCCGGATTCGTCGGAAGCTGGGCTTCTGGCCCTGAGTAACTTCCAACGAAATCAATCCCTTATCTCGCCCCCCGAGTGTAACAGAATAAACAGCCTGATGACTGCCCAAGACCCCACCAAACCCGCTGGCGACAAGCCTTCCGTGCGCATGATCACCGTTCCCGCCGACCGTGCCGGCCAGCGCCTGGACAACTTCCTGCTCGGCCAGCTGAAGGGTGCCCCGCGCAGCCTGGTCTACAAGCTGGTGCGCAGCGGCCAGGTACGGGTGAATGGTGGCCGCGCCAAGGCCGAACGCAAGCTCGAGGCGGGTGATGAGGTGCGTGTGCCGCCGGTCCGTCTCACCGAAGAGGGAGACAAGGCCGGTCCGCCGGAGGCGTTCTTGCGCCGCCTGGAGCAGGCCATCGTCTTCGAGGATGCCCGCCTGCTGGCCCTGAACAAGCCCACTGGCGTGGCCAGCCATGGCGGCAGCGGCATCAGTTTCGGTGCCATCGAGACCCTGCGGGCCCTGCGCCCGGGCCAGACCCTCGAGCTGGTCCACCGGTTGGATCGCGACACCTCGGGCCTGCTGATCGTGGCCAAGAAGCGCTCCGCGCTGAGCGAGCTGCAGGCGCTGCTGCGTGAAGATCACGGCGCCGGCATCCGCAAGCGCTACCTGACCCTGCTGGCCGGGCGCATGCCCGACGGCGTGATGACGGTCGATGCGCCGCTGCACGTGGGCTTGCGCCAGGGCGGCGAGCGCCATGTGCAGGTCAATGCGATCGGCAAGGAATCGATCAGCCACTTCCGTGTGCTGGAGCGTCGCGGCGGTCATTCCTACTGCGAAGTCCGCATCGAGACCGGCCGTACCCACCAGATCCGCGTGCATGCCCAGCATCTGGGGCATCCGGTGGCCGGAGACGACAAATACGGCGATCCTGCGGTCAACAAGCGGCTTCGTGAGCAGATCGGGCTGAAGCGTCTGTTCCTGCACGCGGCCTCGCTGGAGTTCGCGCTGGACGACGGCAAGAGCCCGTACGTGCTGAACGCACCGCTGGCCGATGAGCTGGTCGATGCGCTGGACCGGCTGCGCTGACGGCGGTTCGGCGGCGCCGGGTGCTTGGTCGGCGCCGTCGCTTCCCTGCGATGAGTGGGCTTGTCACTTTCTTTGCTCGTGCAAAGAAAGTAACCAAAGAAACACGCCGCCATCCGCGAGCCGGCGCTGCGCGCCGGTGCCCTGCACTCCTCGGTCCGCCGAGGGGCGGCGCGGAACTCGCTGCGCTCAGACACCCGCGCCTCTTCGCCCTCGCCGGACCTGCGGTGCTCGGCTCGCTACAAGGCGGACCAGACAGCCGCAGCGTAGACCCATACCCGCACGCAGCCTTTGTAGAGTCGAGCGACGCTCGACTCGCGCGCGCAGCGCGGGCTTCGCTTTCTCATTCTTTCATCGCGTGGCTGGCACGCACGGAAAAATGACGGGGCACGGGCGGGGGGCGGCTTGCAGGGGTGTCCGCCGCATGGATGCGGCGGCCAAGCCTCCATGGATGGATTCACGGCATCCCCTGCAAGCCGCCCCCGCCCGTGACCTCTCGATGCTGCGAGACGTACCAGCCGCGAGGGGGCTCAGCCCGTTGGCCGCAAACCCCTCACCACTTGAACAGTACCAGGCTGATCGCCAGCGTGCCCATGCCCGCCACCAGTCCGTACACCGTCTCGTGGCCCTTGGCATAGCGCTTGGCCGCCGGCAGCAGTTCATCCAGCGCCAGGAACACCATCACGCCGGCGATCAGCCCGAACACCCAGCCGAAGGTGGCGTGCGACAGCGACCCGGACAGCAGCCAGTAGCCCAGCGCCGCACCCACCGGTTCGGCCAGGCCGGACAGAAGGCTGGCACTGAACGCGTAGAACTTGTTCTGGGTGGCGAAGTACACCGGCACCGCAATGGCGATGCCCTCGGGGATGTTGTGGATGGCGATGGCGAAGGCCAGCGGCATGCCCACCGACGGGCTTTCCAGCGTCGCGAAGAAGGTTGCCAACCCTTCCGGGAAGTTGTGCGCGGTGATCGCGACCGAGGTCAGCAGGGCGACGCGCTTCAGATACTCGCGGCTGTTCTCGCGGAACGCCGGGTCCTGCTTGTCCAGGCTGTCATGCGGGTTGGGGATGAAGTGGTCGATCAGCACGATCACGATCACGCCCAGCAGGAAGGCCAGAGTGCCGTAGGTGAAGCCGGTGCGCTCGCCATAGGCCAGTGCGAACGAGGCAATGGACTTGTTGAGGATTTCCGACAGCGACACATAGACCATCGCACCGCCGGCGAAGGCCAGGCCGAAGGCCAGCAGGCGCGGGTTGGGGCGGCGCGAGAACAGCACCAGCAGGCTGCCGATGGCGGTGGCCAGGCCGGCCGCGAGGGTGACCGCCAGTGCGATCCAGACATTTTCGGGGGGAATCTGCAGCATGTACCGACGCGGTCCTGGTCAACAGACAACCGCCCCGGATGAACCCGGGGCGGGGAGGGCGAGGCGGGCGTCGGCTGGCCTCGTCGGGGAGTGCGCGATCAGCCGCCGCGGCGCAGGCGTTCTTCGATGGCGAAGCACTGGTCCGGCTTCGGCTGCGGCGGGTTGAAGCTCACCGGCACCTGGATCGTGGCCGGCACGGGCTGGCCGTTGCGGGTGGCGGCATTGAACTGCCAGCCCTGTACGGCGGTCCTGGCCAGCTCGTCCAGCTGGGGGTTGCCGGCGCCGGTCAGCAGCGCAACCTCGCTCGGCTTGCCGTCGGTGCCGATGGTCACCTTGAAGGTACTGGTGCCACCCACGCCCATGCAGGCCAGTTCCAGCGGATACTGCGGCGGCGGTGTCTTCACCGCAGCCACTTCGGTGGGCGGCGGCGGTGGTGGTGCCGCTGGTTCGGACGCGCCACAGCCGGCCAGGCCGGTCGCAGCGATCAGGGACAGGCTCAGCAAACGTACGTTCATGGCAGTTGCTCCGTCAGGGCCGAAGTCTTCGCCGCACAGATGAAGTCGTTCTCGCTCAGGCCGCCCACATCGTGGGTGGAGAAGCGCACGACCGCGCGATCGTAGTGCACGCCCAGGTCCGGATGGTGGTCCTCGCGATGGGCGATCCAGGCCAGCGCGTTCACGAAGGCCATGGTGGCGTAGTAATCCTTGAAGCGGAAGGTGCGCGACAGGGCCTGGCCGCCCTCGCTCAGCTCCCAGCCGGGAATCTGCGGCAGCAGTTCGGCCAGGCGGGCTTCGCCAAGCTTGTGATCGCTGCCTTTGCGCGGCACGCAACGGGCCTGGGCCAGTGGAATCAGGTCGGCCATGGGAATCTCCACCTCGTGTTGACTGAACAATGCGCCGGACGGTGTATAAACCGAATGAGCGGTTGACGCTTACTTGGCTAGAATAGCCTGATGATCCAGATCTCCGACACTGCCCAGACCCATTTCCGCAAGCTGATCGAACGCGAGGGCGTGCCCGGCATGGGCGTGCGCTTGAGTGCGGTCGAGCCCGGCACCCCGCGCGCCGATGCCCGGCTGGAGTTCGCCGAACCGACCGACCTGCTCGGTGACGAGTGGGCGGTGGACTGCGATGGCTTCACCCTCTACGTCGATGCGAGCAGCGTCGGCTGGCTCGATGGCGCCGAGATCGACATCGTCGCCGGCACCGCCGGTACCCAGCAGTTGACCATCAAGGCGCCGCGCATCAAGGGCGAGGCCCCCGGCGATGCCGCTTCGCTGGTCGAGCGCGTGCACTGGGTGGTGGAAAACGAAGTCAATCCGCAGCTGGCCTCGCATGGCGGCAAGGTGGCCGTGCAGGAAGTCTCGTCCGACGGCGTGGTGCTGCTTCGCTTCGGTGGTGGCTGCCAGGGCTGTGGCATGGCCGACGTGACGCTCAAGCAGGGCATCGAGAAGACCCTGATGGGCCGCGTGCCGGGCGTGACCGCCGTGCGCGACGCGACCGACCATGACAGCGGCCACGCGCCGTATATCCCGCGCGGCAACGTCGCCTGACCGCTGACGCGTGCCTCTGACCCGGGCCGAGCAACTCATCGAACTGCTGCTGGCCCGCCAGCAGCCACGCGCCGTCCTCGAGAAGTCCACGCGCCTGCCCTATGGCTGGGCGCTGTGGCTGCGCTCGCTGGGCCCGCTGCCGCGGCCGTTCCACGCCCGCGAAGTGATTGCGGTATTGCTGCCGCGCCCGCTGCCTGGACCGCCGGGCCAATCACCCCGGCTGTCGCCGTGGCAGGCGTTGCGCCGGTTGTTCTGGCAGGACTGGGACGCTGCGCCGCGCGATCAGCGCTGGATGCGCTGGACCTCGGCGTTGGCCAGCGCGCTGCTGCACCTGCTGTTCTTCATGCTGCTGCTGTGGGTTGCGGTGATCCGCACCACGGCACCGGAAGCAGAGGGCGCCGAAGGCGAGCGTGTGCAGGTGGAATTCGTCGGCCGCGCCTCCCAGGAGGGCGGAGGCGATCAGCCGGGTGCCGAGGCGGCTGCGGCTGCACCGGCCGGCCAGGTTGCCGCCGGCCAGGCAGCAGGGGCCGCGACTGCACCTGAGCCGCGTCCTGCGGCCGCGTCGGCGCCTGCCCCTGCACCGGCTCCAGCACCGACAGCCAGCGTGCCGTCGCCGCCGGCCGAAGCCGAGCCGGCCCCGCTTGCGGCCCCGCCACCCTCGCCGGTGCAGGCCACCGAAGTGGCGCAGGCCAGCACGGATTTCGTGGTGCCGCCGATCAGCGTGCCGCGCACCGAGGTCAGCATCGTGCCGCGTGACACCACGCCCACGGTGCGCGAGCGCAGCGTGCAGCCGGTGCAGGCGCCGCCAACCCCAACCGCGATGCGTGCGCCGCAGATCGCGGTGCGGACGCCGCAGCTGCGTGACATCCCGGTGCAGGAGCGCGAAGTCAGTACGGTCGATGCACCGGTGGTGTCGCAGCCACTGCGCACGGCCGATGTGCAGGTGCGCGTGCCGCAGCGGGACGTACAGGTGCGCGAGCGTGAAGTGCAGGCGGTGGTCGATCCGCAGGTGCGGATGGCGACCGTCGCCGGTCGTGAACCGGCAGTGCATGCGCCGGCGGGTCGTGACGTACAGGTGCGCGAGCGCGAAGTAGCCTCGGCACCGGTGGCAGCCCCTTCGTCTTCCAGTGGCAATGCACCCGCGGCAGCGCCCGCGCCGGCGGCCAATGGCAGCGCGACGCAGGCCAGCAGCAACACTGCGCGGCCTGCTGCATCCAGCACGACCCCGGCCCAGGCCGGAGCGCGCCCGGCCCCCAATCCGGGCAACTGGGCCACGCCCGCCAAGGGCGATGACTGGGGTGCATCGAGCCGCAACCAGGACGGCGCCGACAAGGGCGCCCGCCACGCCAGTACCAGCGGCAAGGGCAGTGGCCTGTTCAATGCCGATGGCAGCGTCCGCGTGCCGGGCCAGGAAGGCGAGGGGCGTGCCGAGCGCGGTGCCCCCGGTGGTGCCAACGATGGCTGGAGCAAGGAACGCATCGCGCAATCGGGCACCTGGCTGAAGCGACCGCCGTACGACTACACGCCTACCTCGTTCGACAAGTACTGGGTGCCGCAGGAATCGCTGCTGGCCGAGTGGGTGCGCAAGGGCGTCAAGGCTATGGAGATTCCGTTGCCAGGTACCAGTACGAAGATCTCCTGCGTGATCTCGATTCTGCAGGCCGGCGGTGGCTGCGGACTGACCAATCCGAACATGCAGGACCAGCCAGCGGTGGCACGACCGCCGCCGGACATCCCCTTCAAGAAAGAGCTGCAGGAAGACAACGGGAGCCGCTAACGGCTCCCGTTGTCCACGCATGTTTCCTTATCCCCGCGCCGTTGGCGCGCCCCCTTGAACAACAAGGGGGCTTTTCGATGGACCCATCGCGGGATGTGACGGCCATGCTGGCGCGCTTTGGTAGGTGCCAACCTTGGTTGGCACAGAAGCGCCGACCAGGGTCGGCATCTACCGGAGCACGTGCGCCGACCAGGGGCAGCCTCTACCTGGGCGATGACCTCACGCGCTCTGCGACAGGAATACCCAGAACGGCACGTCTCCGCCAACCTGCTGGCCGGCTCGCGCTTTGGTAGGTGCCAACCTTGGTTGGCACAGAAGCGCCGACCAAGGTCGGCATCTACCAGGGCATCGACCTCACGCGCTCTGCGACAGAAACACCCAGAACGGCACGTCTCCGCCAACCTGCTGGCCGGCCCGCGCTTTGGTAGGTGCCAACCTTGGTTGGCACAGAAGCGCCGACCAAGGTCGGCATCTACCGGATGCACGTGCGCCGACCAGGGGCGGCCTCTACCTGGGTGGTGACCTCACGCGCTCTGCGACAGAAACACCCAGAACGGCACGTCGCGGCCAACCCAGTCGCGGCTGGCTTCGTCCATCACGTCCAGCAACGTGTCGAAATCCTTCTGCGTGGAGGCGCGCAACGTGTCCACGTCGGCCAGGAACAGCGCGTAGCCGTTGGCCGGCAGCCACTGCAGGTCGCGCAGGTTGTCCGACAGCGCATCCCAGTTGCCGCCGAAGCCGGCAGGGAAATCCAGTTGCGCGGCCAGCCGGGCCAGCAGGGTGCGCTTGTCGGCCACGCCTTCCAGGTCGATGCGGATCACCTTCAGCCCGGCATCGCGCATCGCCGCGGCCAGTGCGCCGATGTCGTCGCTGTCGATGGCGTAAACGCCGGCATTGTTGATGTCATGCAGGCCGAGGCCGAAATCATCGTGGCTCATCACTGCGCTCCCTGGGCCGGTACGGTGAAGCTGCGGAACGATGCGTAGTGGTCGTCGGTGTAGTACCACGCCTCCGGCGGATCGCCGCCGGTGACGATGCGGCGAGCGCCACGGGTGCGCGCACCGGGGGTGTCGACGGTGTATTCGCGGTAGTAGCCGCGCGGGCGCTGCGGCAGCTGCTGCTCGCGGTTGCCGAAGGTGCTGCCGTCCTGGCGGTGCGGGAACGGGCCGCCACGCTGGATCAGGGCGATGGTCTGCCGGGCTTCAGCGGGCAGGAATGCGGGCAGGCTGCTGTCGTTGCCGGTTGCGGGCGTGGCCGTGGCCGGCGCGCGCGCGGCAGGCGCACCCTGCAGGTCCGGCGCGAACTGCGGCGCCGGCGGGCGCTGCATGAAATGGTTGGCGACCAGGCCGAGCAGCAGCAGGGCGATGGCGGTGATCAGCAGCCGGGGGTTGCGCATGGGCAGGGGCGGGCGAGGATGGTGCGGGCACTGTAGCGCCTGTGCGCTGCACGGTGCATGAGGACGCCGTCGCGTCACTGCTGCGTAACAATTGCCGTCATGCTCACTGGCAGGACGCAATTTCCTTTACATCCCCCTTGGTAATCTGGCGGTCTGTCCCCATCATTCACCGCGCAACGCCCGACACCGTCGGGTGCCCTCGCAATCAGGAGATGCATCATGGCCTATACCCTGCCCAAGCTGTCCTACGCCTACGACGCGCTGGAACCGCATATCGATGCGGCGACGATGGAAATCCATCACACCAAGCATCACCAGACCTACATCAACAACGTCAACGCGGCGCTGGAAGGCACCGAGTACGCTGACCTGCCGGTCGAAGAACTGGTGAAGAAGCTCAAGTCGCTGCCGGAGAACCTGCAGGGTCCGGTGCGCAACAATGGTGGCGGCCATGCCAACCACTCGCTGTTCTGGACCGTGATGGCTCCGAATGCTGGCGGCAACCCGGTGGGCGACGTGGCCAAGGCCATCGACAAGGACCTGGGCGGCTTCGACAAGTTCAAGGACGCCTTCACCAAGGCGGCGCTGACCCGTTTCGGCAGCGGCTG
Source organism: Stenotrophomonas sp. 86156_Sma (assembly GCF_056481625.1). Classification (NCBI taxonomy): domain Bacteria; kingdom Pseudomonadati; phylum Pseudomonadota; class Gammaproteobacteria; order Lysobacterales; family Lysobacteraceae; genus Stenotrophomonas; species Stenotrophomonas sp. 86156_Sma. The sequence continues at coordinate 3,343,541 of NZ_CM151157.1, read as the reverse complement.
GGCGTGGCTGAGCGTGACCCCGGACAAGAAGGTCGTGGTCGAGAGCACCGGCAACCAGGACAGCCCGCTGATGGAAGGCAACACCCCCATCCTCGGCCTGGACGTGTGGGAACACGCGTACTACCTGAAGTACCAGAACCGTCGTCCGGAATACATCGGCGCGTTCTTCAACGTCATCGACTGGAACGAAGTCGAGCGCCGTTACCAGGAAGCTATCGCCTGATCGCGGTAACGGGATGAACTGAGAAGGCCGGGGGAGACCCCGGCCTTTTCTGTTGCAGGAGTCATTCGGTAGTGCCGGCCGCTGGCCGGCAATCGTGTGGTACCCGAGGAGCCGGCCAGCGGCCGGCACTGCCTACTCGGCCTTGGCCGTATCACCCTGCAGCCGCAGGGTGGCCATCACGCCCAGGCGCAGGCCGGGCAGGTCGCCGTCGGCTGGCAGCAGGATCGGCTGCTGGCGGATGCCGCCGAAGTGCTTGACCTGGAACAGCACATCCAGGCCATGGCCACTGCTGCCACCGCCACCGGCTGCAGGCGCCTCGGCGCGGCCGCCGGGATTGCGCCGGGCCGGCTGGAAGCCGGGCGTGCTGCGCACCAGTTCCACCGTGTTGGCGGAGAAATCGCCTGCGATCAGGCTGGGCATGCCCTCGGCGGTGGCGCCGATCCAGGTCATCAGGTCGCTGGTCTGATGCTGGCGGGCGGTGGCCTCGTCCGGGTCCGGGCGCAGCCGTGCCACATAGATGTTGACCAGTGCCTCGCCCAACTTCAGCCGCATCATGCCGGCGGCGCTGAAGGTGCCGGGTGGGTGCAGCAGGGTCACGCCATCCTCGCTGACCGGCAGCCGGGTCAGCATCGCGTTGCCATGCCGCAACGGCTGGCTGGGCGGATCGGCGGTAACGAAGTCGCAGCTGTAGCGCAGCCGGCTGGCCAGCCAGCAGGCCGGATTGCGGCCCTGCTGCTGCAGCACCTGCTGCACCGAGATCACGTCCGGCTGCAGGTCGGTCAGCAACTGTGCGACCTGCTCACGGCGCAACTTCCATTGCGCGTCATCGCGGCTGGGCAGTTCCAGCGCGGCCACGGTGAGTTGCCGGGGCTCGCTCTCGCTGGCGGCGGTGGCCGTTGCCTGCGGCCGCGCCTGTGCCTGCAACGCCATCAGCAGCACCAGGCAACTGAGCAGGAGACGGGCGGGGGCGAGGGGGCGCATAACGATAAGTTTACGCTTTTGTCGTGCAGGTGCCGTGACTTCCGGCACGGAGTGTCGCTGCCTGCCATGGATTGGCACCGTTGTCATGCAGCCCTGCAGCGTGCTTCGCAAGCCCTGCTTCCGGTAATCTTGCGCCTTTCGCTTTGCAGGATTGCCTTACAGGATGAGCCACGACGCAGTTGCCCCCATCGCCGGCCAGGGAAAGATGCCGCGCCAGATCCCGTACATCATCGGCAATGAGGCCTGCGAGCGGTTCAGTTTCTACGGGATGCGCAACATCCTGGTGCAGTTCCTGATCACCTCGCTGCTGCTGCAGGAAATCACTGCGGAAGGCCGTGCCGGTGAAGCCAAGGACATCATGCACAGCTTCATGATCGGCGTGTATTTCTTCCCGCTGCTCGGTGGCTGGCTGGCCGACAGGTTCTTCGGCAAGTACCACACCATCCTCTGGTTCAGCCTGGTCTACTGCGCCGGCCATCTGTGCCTGGCGCTGTTCGAGAACAGCCGCGAGGGCTTCTTCCTCGGACTGGGCCTGATCGCGCTCGGTGCCGGTGGCATCAAGCCGCTGGTGGCCTCGTTCATGGGCGACCAGTTCGACCAGAGCAACAAGCACCTGGCCAAGATCGTCTTCGACGCCTTCTACTGGATCATCAACTTCGGCTCGCTGTTCGCCTCGCTGCTGATCCCGCTGGTGCTGAAGAACTGGGGCCCGCAGTGGGCGTTCGGCATCCCGGGCATCCTGATGTTCATCGCCACCTTCGTGTTCTGGCTGGGCCGCAAGCGCTACGTGCTGGTGCCGCTGCCGCCGAAGGATCCGCATTCGTTCGCCAACGTGGTGCGTACCGCACTGACCACGCGCGTGGCCGGCCAGGGCCGTCCGGGCCTGGTGATCGCCGTGCTCGGCCTGGTGCTGGCAGTGGCCTCGTTCGGCCTGGTTGGCTCGTTGGGCATTGTCATCTGTCTGTGCCTGGCGCTGGTCTCGATCCTGGCCGGTATCGGCGGTGGCACCTGGCTGCAGCTCGATCGCGCCCGTGGCCAGCATCCGGCCGAAGCCGTCGAAGGCGTGCGCTCGGTGCTGCGGGTGCTGGTGATCTTCGCGCTGACCACGCCGTTTTTCTCGCTGTTCGACCAGAAGGCCTCGACCTGGGTCCTGCAGGGCCAGCAGATGCAGATGCCGAGCTGGTTCACCGCCTCGCAGATGCAGGCACTGAACCCGCTGCTGGTGATGATCCTGATTCCGTTCAACAACCTGGTGCTGTACCCGGCCCTGCGCCGCTTCGGCTTCGAGCCGACCGCGCTGCGCCGCATGACCGCCGGCATCGCCTTCAGCGGTCTGGCCTGGATCGTGGTCGGCGGCATCCAGGTGGTGATGGACGGGGGCAACGCCATGTCGATCTTCTGGCAGATGCTGCCGTATGCGCTGCTGACCTTCGGTGAGGTGCTGGTCTCGGCCACCGGCTTGGAGTTCGCCTACAGCCAGGCGCCGCAGGCGATGAAGGGCGTGGTGATGAGCTTCTGGAACCTGACCACCACCATCGGCAACCTGTGGGTGCTGCTGTCCAACGCGGCTGTGCGCAACGATGCGGTGACCCACAAGATCGCCAGTACGGGCCTGAGCGAGGCGGCGTTCCTGATGTTCTTCTTCGCCGGTTTCGCCTTCGTCGCGGCGTTGGCCTTCGGTTGGTACGCGAAACGCTATCGTATGGTCGACAACTACCGTAGCGCCTGAGCCTGACATGACCCCCGTCAATCTGCTGTTGATCGCCATCACCGCCATCCTGTCGTGGATGGCGTTCAACAACCGCAAGCTGGCCGACCGCCTGATCCTGTGGCCGCCGGCCATCGACCGTCACCGCCAGTACGACCGGCTGGTGACCTATGGCTTCATCCACGCCGACTGGTCGCACCTGATCTTCAACATGATCACCCTGTTCTTCTTCGGGGGATTCATCGAGAGCGTGATGGTGCAGCTGACCGGCAGCTACCTGACCTACCCGGCGTTCTACATCGGTGCGCTGCTGGTCTCGATCCTGCCCAGCTACCTGAAGAACCAGAAGAACCCGAACTATCTCAGCCTGGGTGCGTCCGGTGCGGTGTCGGCGGTGCTGTTCGCCTTCATCCTGATCAAGCCGTGGTCGATCATCCTGGTGTTCTTCATCCCGGCGCCGGCCATCGTCTACGCCGCGTTCTACGTCGGCTACAGCATCTGGATGGACAAGCGCGGCGGTGACCGCATCAACCACAGCGCGCACCTGGCAGGCGCGGCGTTCGGCGTGATCTTCATGCTGGCCATGCAGCCGAGCATCTTCACTCACTTCCTGCGCGAACTCTCTAACCCGACCTTCCGCCTCGGCGGCGGTTGATGACGGGAGCGGGGCGGATCGGCAGCGATCCGCCCCGCTGTTTCAGAGCGTGGGCTGCTGACCGTAGGTATCCAGCAGGCGGGCGAACACTTCTTCGCCGATGCGCTGGAAATCCTGGTCCTGGGTCTGCCCCTCCACCGCCAGTTGCAGCAGGCCCTCCAGCAGGGCGCGGTCGGTATCTGAATGGGAATCGCTGGGGTGCATCGGAGCCTCCGCGGTGGTGCGCATGATCAACGGTCGCAAGGGCCGTGCCAGCCTGGCCGTACCCCTCCACAGGCGATAGCGGCCGCCAGCGCTCCAGCTTGAGGGTCGCAAACTGACGTGAATGGAACGGACTTGCCCCTGTTCAGGCTTCACGCGATCATGGCGCCCGGCTGCGCACCATCCACGCAGTCGCCGCAGGAGACAGTTCCATGGCTTCGGTCACGCCCCCCGGTCTGGCCTACGAGGTCGAACACGACCTGGCCAACCATCGCTTCACCGCCCGTGTGCGCGGACAGCTGGCGGTGCTGGACTACCAGATCAAACGCAGGCGCATGGTCATCACGCATACCGAGGTGCCCGAGCCGATTGCCGGCCGAGGCATCGCCGGTGAGCTGACCCGTGTGGCGCTGCGTTTTGCCCGTGAGCAGAAGTACAAGGTGGTGCCGGCGTGTTCCTACGCCGAGGCCTTCCTGCAGCGGCATGAGGAGTACCACGACCTGCTCGTTGGCTGAATGCCAGCGGGCCACGCTTCAGCCATGGCAGGCGATGATGTACAAACATGAACAGGGGATCCCGATGAAGATTGGAAACAACCGGCCATTGCACGGCAGCGTGCTGGCCGGCGTGGTGGGCGTGCTGTTGCTGGCCGGTTGCCAGCGTGAAAGCGAGCCGGCACCGGCGACCGACGCGGCGCCCGCCGCCGAAGCCACCGCCGCAGGCGAAACGCCGGTCACGGAAGCGCCGCTGGACCTGCGCGACGTGATCGAGAACAACGAACGCGAAGTGGTGGGTATCAGCTACCCGGCCGGCATCGACCGCTACCCGGGCCTGGCCCGCGCGCTGCAGAGCTATGCGACGAGTGCGCGCAGTGACCTGCAACAGGCGCTGGACGGGCTGGGCAATGACAAGCCGACCATGCCGTACGAGCTGTCGCTGAGCTTCGAGAAGCTGCTGGAAACCCCGCAGCTGGTGGTGGTCAGTGCCGATGGCAGCCGCTACACCGGTGGCGCCCATGGCGAACCGCTGGTGGCCCGATTCGTGTGGCTGCCGCAGCATCAGCAGATGCTCAGCGCCGAAAAGCTGGTGGCCGATGCCAAGGGCTGGAAGGCGATCAGCGATTTCGTCGCCGACCAGCTGCGTGAACGCGTGGCCACCCGCCTCAGCGGTGAGGACATGGATCCGGCCCAGCTGCAGGAATCGCTGCGCAACGCATCGCGCATGATTGCCGACGGCACCGGCCCGCAGGCCGACAATTTCAGCCAGTTCCAGCCGCTGACCGACGACAAGGGGCAGATCACCGCGCTGCGCTTTGTTTTCCCGCCGTACCAGGTGGGTCCATACTCGGACGGCACCCAGACCGCCGATGTACCGGCGGCGGTGCTGTTGCCGCACGTGGCCAAGGACTACGTGGAGCTGTTCGCACGCGGTTGACCGCAGTCGAGGAGGTGGCGTGGATACAGGGTTGCAGGAGCGGGTCGCCGGCCTGCTGCAGGAAGCCGGGGTCCGCATCGGCGGTACCCAGCCACAGGATATCCAGGTGCATGACCCGCGCTTCTTCGCGCGGGTCATGGCGCACGGCTCGCTTGGCCTCGGCGAGAGCTACATGGACGGTTGGTGGGATGCCAACGTCCTGGACGACTTCCTTGTCCACCTGATGCAGGCGCACCTGGACGAACGGGTGCACGGTTGGCGCGAAGTGGCCGATGCACTGAAGGCGCGCCTGTTCAACCTGCAGGTGGGGCAGGGCAGCTACGAGGTGGGCCGCCGCCACTACGATCTCGGCAATGATCTCTACCAGGCCATGCTGGGCCAGCGCCTGGTCTATAGCTGTGGCTACTGGCGCAATGCCGGCGATCTCGACGCCGCGCAGGAAGCCAAGCTTGACCTGGTCTGCCGCAAGCTGGGCCTGCGCCCGGGGCAGCGTGTGCTGGACATTGGCTGTGGCTGGGGCGAAGCCCTGAAGTTCGCCGCCGAGCGCTACGGTGTCAGTGGCGTCGGCGTGACCATTTCGCAGGAGCAGGCCGAGTTCGCGCGCGAACTGTGCGCCGGCCTGCCGATCGAGATCCGCCTGCAGGACTACCGTGAACTGGACGAGCCGTTCGATGCGATTTTCTCGATCGGCATGTTCGAACACGTCGGCGACAAGAACTACGCCAGCTTCTTCGAGGTGGCCCGGCGCTGCCTGTCGCCACGCGGCCTGCTGCTGTTGCACAGCATCGGCACCAACATCTCCCGGCACCGCACCGATCCGTGGATTGCGCGCTACATCTTCCCCAACTCGATGCTGCCATCGGCGGTGCAGATCACCAAGGCGTTCGAGGGCCGCTTCGTGCTGGAGGACTGGCACAACTTCGGCACCGATTACGACCTGACCCTGCAGGCCTGGCGGCGCAACGTGGAAGCGGCGTGGCCGCGGCTGGATGCGCGCTACGACGAGCACTTCCGGCGCATGTGGCGCTTCTACCTGGCCGGGTCGATGGCCACCTTCCGTTGCCGGCACGCGCAGCTGTGGCAGCTGGTGCTGTCGCCGGAAGGCGTGCCGGGTGGGTACGTGGCGCCACGCTGACAGCCAGTAGATCCACGCCATGCGTGGATGGACGATGCCGGGGTTCATGGCCCGGAAGGATCGTGCCGACCAACGGTCGGCACCCACCAGTAGATCCACGCCATGCGTGGATGCTTCAACAAAAAACCGCCCGGTCTCCCGGGCGGTTTTCGTTTCAGGCTACCGCGCGGGCGATCAGTTGCCGGCGCCGGTCAGGCCACGCTTTTCCAGCAGCGGTTCGATCTGCGGCTCGTGGCCGGCGAAATCGCGGAACAGCTGCATCGCGTCCACGCTGCCGCCCTTGGACAGCAGGGTGGCGCGGAAGTGGTCGCCGTTCTTGCGGCTCAGGCCGCCGTTGTCCTTGAACCACTTCTGGGTGTTGGCGTCGAGCACTTCCGACCAGATGTAGGCGTAGTAGCCGGCCGAGTAGCCGCCCATGATGTGGCTGAAGTACGGGGTCTTGTAGCGGGGCGGGACCGGCGCGTAGTAGATGCCGTCCTTCTCCAGCGCGGCGCGCTCGAAGGCCATCACGTCCTTGGCGGCCGGCACCTGGTCGGCGCCGATCTGGTGCCAGCGCTGATCAAGCATGGCCGCACCCAGGTACTCGGTGGTGGCGAAGCCCTGGTTGAACTTGGCAGCGGCCAGCACCTTGTCCAGCAGTGCCTGCGGCATCGCCGAACCATTCTGGTAGTGCTTGGCGTAGTTCTTCAGGATGACCGGATTATCCGACCACATTTCGTTGACCTGCGAGGGGAACTCGACGAAGTCACGCGGCACCGAAGTGCCCGAGAAGTACGGGTACTTCACGTTGGAGAACATGCCGTGCAGGGCGTGGCCGAACTCGTGGAAGGTGGTGTTCACCTCGTCCCAGGTCAGCAGGGTCGGCTGGCCGGCCGGCGGCTTCGGGATGTTCAGGTGGTTGGCGACCACCGGCTTGAAGCCGGTCAGCTTGGACTGCGAGACGTAGGAGTTCATCCACGCACCGCCGCGCTTGGAGGCGCGTGCATACGGGTCGAAGATGAAGATCGCCAGCTGGCTGCCGTCAGCGTCGAACACGTCGTAGACGGTGACGTCATCGTGGTAGACCGGCAGGTCGGTGCGCTGCTTGAAGGTCAGGCCGAATTCCTGGCCGGCGGCGTAGAACACGCCGTTCTCCAGCACGTTCTTCATCTCGAAGTACGGCTTCAGCTGCGATTCGTCGAAGTTGTACTTGGCCTGGCGCACCTTCTCGCTGTAGAAGGCCCAGTCCCACGGTTCCAGCTGGAAGGTCGGCTTGCGCGCGGCCTTCTGTTCCTTGTCGATCATCGCCTGCAGGTCGGCGGCTTCGCGTTTGGCGTTGGCCACGGCGGCCGGAGCCAGCTTGCCGAGCATTGCGTTGACCGCTTCCGGGGTCTTGGCGGTCTGGTTGGTCAGGTTGTAGGCGGCGAAGTTCGGGAAGCCCATCAGCTTGGCCTTGTCGGCACGCAGCTGCATGATGCGCGAGACCAGCGCGGTGTTGTCGAACTCACCGCCGCGGCTGCCGCGGGTGGTCGAGGCTTCGTAGATCTTCTGGCGCAGGGCGCGGTTGGCCAGGTTGGTCAGCGGCGGCTGGCCGGTGGTGTTGAGCAGGGTGATCACGTACTTGCCTTCCAGGCCACGAGCCTTGGCGGCTTCGGCGGCGGCGGCGATCTGCTCCTTGGACAGGCCGTCCAGCTCCTTGACGTCGTCGACGGTGATCGCCGAAGCGTTCACTTCCGACTGCACGTTCTGGCTGAACTTGGTGCCCAGGTTGGCCAGCTCGGCGTTCATCGCCTTCAGCGTGGCCTTGTCAGCCTCGGACAGCTTGGCGCCGGCGCGCACGTAGTTGTCGTAGTACTTCTCGACCAGGCGCACGCCTTCGGCGTCCAGGCCCAGCTGGCTGCGGGTGTCGTACAGCGCCTGGATGCGGGCGAACAGCTTGCCGTTCAGCGCGATCGCATCGCTGTGCGCGGCGAACTTCGCCGAGTAGTCGGCCTGCAGCTTCTTGCGGGTGTCGTTGGTATCGGCGCCTACCAGGCTGAAGAACACGGTGGTCGCACGGTCGAGGATGTCACCGCTCTTTTCCAGGGCGATGATGGTGTTGTCGAAGGTCGGCTTGGCCTTGTTGTTGGCGATCGCCTCCACTTCCTTCAGCTGCTGCGCCATGCCGGAGTCGAAGGCCGGGGCGAAGTCGCTGTCCTTGATCTTGTCGAACTGCGGGAAATGCAGCGGCAGCGGGCTTTCGGCGAAGAACGGATTGGCCTGCTGGGCATGGGTGCTGGCAGCCGGGGTGGCGGCGCCGGCCGAGAAGGCGGGCAGGGCAAGGCCGAGGGACATGGCCACGGCAAGGGCAAGGCGAGTGGTCAAGGTAGGAACTCCGGTAAGGCAAACAAGGGCCCGAGGGTAACCCGGCCGGCGGCGCCCGCACTTGTGTCAAAAGGCATGTTGCCGGGGCTGGGCGCGGGTACCATGCATTCACCGCCCACGGCCCGCTGCCATGACCACTGCCTACGACTTCAGCTTCCGCGACCTCGACGGCCAGCCGCAGGCCCTGACCCGGTACCAGGGGCACCCGATGCTGCTGGTCAATGTCGCCAGCCGCTGTGGCTTCACCCCGCAGTACACCGGGCTGGAACAGCTGTGGCAGGAGTATCGCGAGCGTGGCCTGGTGGTGATCGGGTTCCCATGCAACCAGTTCGGTGCACAGGAGCCCGGCGACGCCGCGCAGATCCGCCAGTTCTGTTCGCTGGACTACCCGGTCAGCTTCCCGCTGTCGGAGAAGATCGAGGTCAACGGCGAGGGGGCTGATCCGTTGTGGGCATGGCTGTCACGCGAGAAGCGCGGCCTGCTGGGTAGCGCCCGCATCAAGTGGAATTTCAGCAAGTTCCTGGTCGACCGCCAGGGGCAGGTGGTGTCGCGGCATGCGCCTACCACCAGGCCGGAGCAGCTGCGCGGCGAGATCGAAGCGCTGCTGTGAGATGAACCCCAAAAGGGGACGGAGGGGATTAAGTCGTTTGTGCACAAACGACTTAATCCCCCTCCGTCCCCTTTTTGCTTACTTCTCGACGAACGCGCGCTCGAACACGTAGTGGCCCGGCTGGCCGATACGCGGCGAGACCTGGAAGCCACGGGCATCGAGCACGCTGCGCAGGTCGGCCAGCATCTGCGGGCTGCCGCAGATCATCGCGCGGTCGTTCTCCGGGCTCAGCTCCGGCAGGCCGAGGGTGCGCTGCATCTCGCCGCTTTCCATCAGCTGGGTCAGGCGGCCCTGGTTGGCGAACGGCTCGCGGGTGACGGCCGGGTAGTACAGCAGCTTGTCGCCGATCATCTCGCCGAGGAATTCATGCTCACGCAGTTCCTTCTCGAAGTAATCGCGGTAGGCCAGGTCCTTCTCGTAGCGCACGCCGTGGCAGAGGATCACCTTCTCGAAGCGCTCGTAGGTTTCCGGGTCCTTGATGACCGACAGCCACGGCGCCATGCCGGTGCCGGTGCCCAGCAGGTACAGGTTCTTGCCGGGGTGCAGATCGCTGATCAGCAGGGTGCCGGTGGGCTTCTTGCCGACCAGCACCTTGTCACCCGGCTTGATGTGCTGCAGGCGCGAGGTCAGCGGGCCGTCCTGCACCTTGATGCTGAAGAACTCCAGGTGCTCTTCCCAGTTGGCGCTGGCGATGGAATACGCGCGCAGCAGCGGCCGCGCCTCGGTTTCCAGGCCGATCATCACGAACTGGCCGTTCTCGAAGCGGAAACCGCTGTCGCGGGTGAGGGTGAAGCTGAAGTAGGCATCGGTCCAGTGGCGGACCTCAAGCACCGTTTCGGCGCCAAAAGCGGAGGACATGGGCGTATCTATCGGAAGTCGTCGGGGGTGATTCTATCTCAAATGAGACAGGTTCTCATTAGGCGGAACGAGAGGCGTTCTCAGCGGTAGCCGGCCGCCTGCAGCTCGAACAGCTCGGCGTAGCGGCCGCCCTGTGCCATCAGCTGCTCATGGGTGCCGCTGGCCTCGATCCGGCCATCGGCCAGCACCAGGATGCGATCGGCCATGCGTACCGAGGAGAAACGGTGGGAAATCAGCACTGCGGTGCGATTATCCGCCAGTTCCCTGAACCGCTGGAACACCTCGAACTCACTGCGCGCATCCAGCGCTGCTGTTGGCTCATCCAGGATCATCACCTGCGCATTGCGCATCCATGCGCGGGCGATGGCGATCTTCTGCCATTGGCCGCCGGACAGGTCCACGCCCTGCTTGAAGCGGCGGCCGATCAGCTGGTCGTAGCCGCCGGGCAGGTCGTCGATCACTTCCTCGGCCATGCCGCGCCGCGCGGCGTCGGCGATGCGTGCCTGATCGTCCATCGCCTCGACCTGGCCGACGCCGATGTTCTCGCCGGCGCTGAGGTTGTAGCGCACGAAGTCCTGGAAGATCACCCCGAGGTTGGCGCGCAGGTCGTCCAGGTCGTAGTCGCGCAGGTCGCGGCCATCGAGCAGGATGCGGCCCTCGTCCGGTTCGTACAGCCGCGCCAGCAGCTTCACCAGTGTGGTCTTGCCAGCGCCGTTCTCACCGACCAGCGCCAGTACTTCGCCGGCCTGCAGCTGGAAATCAAGGTGGCGCACCGCCCATTGCTCGGCATCCGGGTAGCGGAAGCCGACGTTCTCGAACACGAAGCCCTGGCGGATCGGCTGCGGCACGCGCACTGCACCTTCGCGCGAGTGGATTTCCGGCTGGATCTGGAAGAACGAGAACAGGTCATCCAGGTACAGCGCCTGGCTGGCCACCTGCGAGAACCCGATCAGCAGGCCTTCCAGCAGCTGGCGCAGGCGCAGGAAGCTGCCGGCGAGGAAGGTCAGGTCGCCGATCGAAAAATCGCCGCGCACCGTGCGCCACGCGATGTAGGCGTAGGCGGTGTAGTAACCCAGCGTGCCCAGTGCGGCCAGCAGCGTGCCCCAGAACGCACGCCGCCGGGCCAGTGCCCGGTTGGCCTGGAAGAGTGCTACAGACAACCTGCGATAGCGCTCCACCAGGAAGCGGTGCAGGTTGTAGATCTTCACTTCCTTGGCCGTTTCCACGCTGGCGCCGAGCTGGCGCAGGTAGTCGAGCTGGCGGCGCTCGGGCGTCCACTGGAAGTTGAGGCTGTAGCCGGCCGCGTTGAAGTGCGATTCGCCGATGAAGGCCGGCACCAGTGCCAGCGCCAGCAGGAGGATCAGCCACGGCGCGTAGACCAGCAGGCCGATGGCGAGGCTGGCCACGGTGATCGCGTCCTGTACCTGGCCGAACAACTGGCTCATCAGGTTCATCCGGCCCATGGTCTGGCGCCGCGCACGGTCCAGCTTGTCCTGCAGGTCCGGGTCCTCGAAGTCCTCCAGATCCAGCGTTGCCGCGTGTTCCATCAGCCGGATGCTGGTGACGTTGGCGAACAGTTCCGAGAGCAGGGCATCGGCGTAGCTGACCAGCCGGCCGAGCAGATCCGAGGCGATGGCCAGGCCGAATTCCAGCGCCAGCAGGCCCAGCAGCGAATTCAGTATGCCGCTGGACAGTGCTTCGCCCAGCGGCGGGAAGCCAGCGTCGTGCTGGCTCAGGTGCAGGGCGCTGTCGATGATCAGCTTGCCGACGTAGAGCATCGCCACCGGCAGCAGCGCACGGATCAGGCGCAGCCCCAGGCTGGCCAGGGTGAGCGCGGGGCTGGTCTGCCAGACCATGCGCAGGAACGGCGGCAGGTTGCGCATCGCCTTGAAGCGCTGGCGCAGGCTGGGTTTCTTCGCGGCGGCAGCGCCAGCGGTGGGGGAAGCAGGCATGTGCGTATTGTGCGCGCCTGATGCGTGCAGATGGGGTCAGGGCAGCCGTGTGGCCGCGCCGGGGTCAGATCCCTTTGCGGCGCAAAGGGCTCTGACCCCACAAGGGAGTGCGGCAATGGGTGGCATTAACGCGGCTGGATCAGACCATCCAGTAGCTCGGGATAGCTCGAAAACCAATAGCGCAAGGCATCGTCATTCAGCCCATCAGCGCCTGTCCAGAACGAAATGGGGTAACCCCAATCCGACGAATGGTGCTTTCGAGGTGCGGTTTCCGCATTGACGAATGCCTGAGCCAGGCCTTGATGTGCCCCGGATTGAAGAATTCCCGCATGACCCAAGGCAGTAAGCAAGCCACGTGCCTCATAGACGCTCATTTGCACCCCAGGAATTCTGCGGATGCTGCGTTGTAGTGTGTTGGGCGTGTCGTCTGCACTAGTGTTTCTGATTTCCTGGAGAATTCTTGACAACTTGGTCAGGCTACTGGGAGTACGCCTTGGTGTCCTGGAGTGTTCAATCAAGAAGTGCGTCAGGTGAGTTGGTGAATTCCCTACCATGCAGCCGGCCTGAAAGCGGATGGCGTTTATGAAGGTTGGGTCGACGGTAACCTCCCTGAACTCTCCGCAGATATTGCAGACGACGCCGTCATCGCTTGCGAAGGTGTGAGCGGGGAAGTTGATCATGAAGGAGTAGGCCGATAGACCTGCTCTGAGCGACGGTGAATTTTCAGCTACGCCCAAGATGAAGTTGTCCACAACATGATCTTTCAGGATCTTGCTGAAGACGTTCATTAAATCCCCTATTGCAGTGTCGTGATCGACCCGGAACTTGGGTGCAAAAAGGTCATGAAGCGACAGCAGGCGGAGCACGTCGTCTGGTTTGGGGTCGTCCGATTGGTAATAGTCACGCAGCGCTTTCAGCACGGGGGTGGGCAGTTTTCCCATAGCGACGTTCTTGTGGGTTCTCGGCTACGACTACCACTGTTCATTGGAATTGAGGCATGGGCAACAGTGTTGCCCATGCCTCATTCGGCTTACGGCAGCGGCGGCAGCAGCCCGGCGCCCAGCCGGTTCCAGGCATTGATCACCGCGATGCCCATGCTCAGGTCGCTGATGCCCTTCTCATCGAAGTGCGGTGCCAGTGCATCGAACGCCGCCTGTGACGGTGCACCGTCGGTCAGCCGGGTCAGTGCCTCGGCCCAGCCCAGCGCCGCACGCTCGCGTGCATCGAAGAAACGGCTTTCGTGCCAGGCCGGCAGGGTATCGAGCTTGCGCGGCTCGATGCCGCCCTTGCGCAGCGTGGTGCCGTGCATGTCCATGCAGTAGCCGCAGCCGTTGAGCTGCGACACGCGCAGGAACACCAGTTCCATCAGGGTCGGATCGATCGAGCTGTCATGCACCGCCTGGCTGGTGGCCAGCAGGCCCTTGAAGGCTTCGGCGGCCAGGCGGGTGTATGGGACGCGGGGAGAGGCGTGGTCGGACATTTTCGGCTCCACGGCGGCCACGATGGCCGCCTTTCATTACAAGGACGCCGTTCCGTCCCTGTTCGTGACATCGAATGGTTGAAAGCGAAATGCCGACGAGCCAAGTACGACTCCAGATGCGCGTGCCGACCTCCTCAAAGACTCCTGTAGTGTCATCGAGCCGTGGTGCATCTCGCTCAGGTGAGAATCTGGAACTCGGCTGCTGACGTGAGAATCAACGCTTTCAATTGGTCAGTATCGGCTTTGATGAGCACGGGTAGAGTGTCCCATTCGCCATATTTTTCAGCAGGAACAAAGTTGCCCTTGACTACCACGAGCCTGACATCCGGACGGATCGTTGATAGTTGCCTTCTTGGCGGTGCCCAAGTTGATTCTTCATTCGGAAAAGGAAAAGAGGCGATTCTGGGCCAATCACCTCCTTCAATTCCGGTGCGAGTAGTCAGTACATCCATGAAGCTCTCCAACGTGGGAAGCTCGTAGTCACGGAGCATTCTGCCCTTTGAAATGAATGGAAGGATCGCTACGTCCGGATCTTGGTAAGTGCGCAAATAGCCAAAAACAAGCTCGAATTCATTGAGCGGTACGGCAAATACATCGCCGACGTTCACCTTGATCTTCTTTCTTGGCTTCTTGGGATTCATTGCCGTCAATTTCCTTTCCATTGCGCTGACAGATTGCCCAAGCCCAAGTCCGTATGTCTAATCGGAGAGTGCGCCTTGAATACTCGGCAGCTTTTCCGGATTCAACACGCTGTACACGTTGGCGATGCGGCCATCGACCACCTCGATGGTGGTGACCGAGTGCAGGCGATCACCGACAAAGCGCAGGATCGCCGGCTCGCCGTTGACGTAGCCCAGCTGCGCCGGGTGCACCGCGCCGCGGCGCGCGATGGCCCAGAACAGGCGGCCGATGCGTTCGGCGCCCAGCAGCGGGCGCACCGCTGCGGTGACCACGCCGCCACCGTCGGAGACCAGCAGCGCGTTGGCGTGCAGCAGGGCCTGGATCGCTTCGCTGTCGCCACGCTGGGAAGCGTCCATGAAGCGCGCCAGCAGTTGCCGGTGCTGGCTGGCGTCGGCGTTGAAGCGCGGCCGCCCGGCCTGCAGGCGCTGCCGGGCACGACGCACCAGCTGCCGGCAGTTGGCCTCGCTGTGGCCGATCAGCTCGGCGATCTCACGGTAATCGTGATCAAAGGCCTCCTTCAACAGGAACGCGGCGCGCTCCTCGGGGCCTAGCTGTTCAAGCAGGGTCAGGAAGGCGACCGAGACGTCGTCGGCCAGCGCGTGCAGCTGCGCCGGGCCGGGCGCCGGGTCGGGCTCCAGGGTGACCGCCAGTGGCTCGGCCAGCCACGGGCCGACGTAGTGCACGCGCTCGCGCTTGGCTGCGCGCAACCGGTCCAGGCCGAGCCGGGTGGTGGTGGTGACCAGCCAGGCTTCGGGGTCGCGGACGGCCGCCGGGTCGGCGCCGGACCAGCGCAACCAGGCATCCTGGACCACGTCTTCGGCGTCGGCGCGACTGCCGAGCAGGCGGTAGGCCAGCGCCATCAGGCGCGGACGGTGGGTCTGGAAAGCGGTTTCAGCGTTCATGTGGGCAAGGACGCCGCAGTGGCGCGTGGCGTGACAGAGGGTGTGCGTGGATAGTGCAGGCCAGCGGCCGGCACTACCACCCTGCGGCCGGGGGAGGGGGTAAAATGGGGGGATTACCCCCGCCAGCCTCCAGCAAGCGAGCAAGTCGTGACATCGATCAAGCAGGAAGACCTCATCCAGTCCATCGCCGACGCGCTGCAGTACATCTCGTACTACCACCCGGTCGACTACATCAAGAACCTTGCCGCCGCCTACGAGCGCGAGGAGTCGCCGGCCGCGAAGGAAGCGATGGCGCAGATCCTGATCAATTCGCGCATGTGCGCCGAAGGCCACCGTCCGATCTGCCAGGACACCGGCATCGTCACCGTGTTCCTGGAAATCGGCATGGACGTGCGTTGGGACGACGCCACCATGGGCGTGGAAGACATGGCCAACGAAGGCGTGCGCCGCGCCTACATGCACCCGGACAACAAGCTGCGCGCCTCGGTGCTGGCCGACCCGGCCGGCAAGCGCACCAACACCAAGGACAACACCCCGGGCGTGGTCAACGTCAAGGTGGTGCCGGGCAACACCGTCGACGTCATCGTCGCCGCCAAGGGTGGTGGTTCGGAAGCCAAGACCAAGTTCGCCATGCTCAACCCGTCCGACTCCATCGTCGACTGGGTGCTGAAGACCGTGCCGACCATGGGCGCCGGCTGGTGCCCGCCGGGCATGCTCGGCATCGGCATCGGCGGCACCGCCGAGAAGGCGATGCTGCTGGCCAAGGAAGCGCTGATGGAGCCGATCGACATCACCGAGCTGCAGGCCCGTGGTGCCTCCAACCGCATCGAAGAGCTGCGCCTGGAGCTGTACGAGAAGGTCAACGCGCTGGGCATCGGTGCGCAGGGCCTGGGCGGCCTGACCACCGTGCTCGACATCAAGATCAACGATTACCCGACTCATGCGGCCAACCTGCCGGTGGCGATGATCCCGAACTGCGCGGCCACCCGCCATGCGCACTTCACCCTGGATGGCAGCGGCCCGGTGATGCTGGACCCGCCGTCGCTGGAGGACTGGCCGAAGCTGACCTACGATTCGTCCAAGGGCACCCGCGTGGACCTGGACACGATCACGCCGGAAGATGTGGCCAGCTGGAAGCCGGGCCAGACCCTGCTGCTGAACGGCAAGCTGCTGACCGGCCGCGACGCCGCGCACAAGCGCATGGTCGACATGCTCAACAAGGGCGAGCAGCTGCCGGTCGATCTGAAGGGCCGCTTCATCTACTACGTCGGCCCGGTCGATCCGGTGCGCGACGAAGTGGTGGGCCCGGCTGGTCCGACCACGGCGACCCGCATGGACAAGTTCACCCGTCAGGTGCTTGAACAGACCGGCCTGCTGGGCATGGTCGGCAAGGCCGAGCGCGGCCCGGCGGCCATCGAGGCGATCCGTGACAACAAGTCGGCCTACCTGATGGCCGTCGGTGGTTCGGCCTACCTGGTGTCCAAGGCGATCAAGGCGGCGAAGGTGGTTGGTTTCGCCGACCTCGGCATGGAAGCGATCTACGAGTTCACCGTGCAGGACATGCCGGTGACCGTGGCGGTCGACTCCACTGGCGAATCGGTGCACAAGACCGGCCCGCGCGAATGGCAGGCCCGCATCGGCAAGATTCCGGTGGTGGTGGAGTAATTCCTCCCGTTCCGGTCCAGACAACGGCGCCCGTGTGGCGCCGTTGTTGCATGCAGCCTGCCCGTGGATGGTGTGCTCTGCTAACGTGCGCTGTCTGACGTATTGGAAGGGAGTCCATCGTGCTGCAGTTGTCGCGTATTTTCGTGTTGCTGGTCGCTGCGCTGGCGTGCAGTGCCTGCGGGCCACGATATTTCGTCGAACCGCCAACCCACGAAGCGGGGAGGATCTGCGCGTCAGTCTGCGAGAGCCAGAAGGCGACGTGCGACTTCCACAACCGCGCCCGCGCGGAATCGGATCAGCGCAGCTGCGAAAGCGAGAAGAGCCGGATCATCAGCCGTTGCAGTGGTATCGCCGACGACAAGCAGCGGCACAACTGTGAAGGGGGCAACGGCGCCGGCACCTACTGCGGTTCCCCGGCGCTTCCTTCATGCAGTGCTCCGTACGCCCAGTGCCTGCTCTCCTGCGGCGGCACCGTGAATGAAGTCCGCACCGACACCGGGATTCCGGTGTACTGATCGGGGGCGCGCGTCGCTGCCTGCACGAGTAACCGTAGTCTGCTAGGGTCGGCACACCCCTGCACTGGATGTGCCCATGCGCCTGCATCGATCCGTCGCGGCTGTGTTCCTGCTGGTCCTGGCCGGCTGCACCACAACCTCATCCTACGAAGGTGCGGATTTTTCCGCCTCCTCGCAGTGCCGCATGCAGTGCCAGGCCGACTATCGCAGCTGCATGGCGCGGGGCAGTATCGGCAGCAACGACTTCAGCTGCGAACAACAGATGGTGCCGGCGCCGGACAAGCGCTGCAAGGACATTGCCAACCCCGAGCTGCGCCGTTCCTGTGAACTGAAGACGCACGACTGCGCGATACGCACGCCGATCATGTCCTGTAGCGAAGGCCGCGATACCTGCATGAGCCGCTGCGGCTGAGCAACGATTGCGCGCGTGGGCGCATAATCGGCTGATCCACCTGCACAGGATCTTCCGCATGAGCACCACGCTGTATGGTTCAACCAGTACCGCCGCGCTGGTGGTGCACTGGCTGCTGATCGAGCTGGGCATCGAGCACGAACTGGTGCTGCTGGATTTCGACGCGCGCGAGCACAAGTCGGCGGAGTACCTGGCGCTGAATCCGGCCGGTGTGGTGCCGACACTGCTGATCGATGGCTTGGTACTGACCGAAGCGGCGGCGATCGCACTGTATCTGGCTGACCGCCATCCGGAGGCCAACCTGCTGCCCGCACTGGGCACGCCGCAGCGCGCCGATGCCTACCGCTGGATGTTCTGGTGTGCCAATACGCTGCAGCCGGCCTATCGTGCCTGGTTCTATCCGCATGAAATGGCGGGCGAGGCAAATATCGAAGCGAGCCGCGAGATGGCCCGTCAGCGCCTTGAAGCGGCCTGGCAGCAGGTCGCCACGCACCTGCAGGCGCACGGACCGTATCTGCTGGGTGCCACGCCCTGCGTGGTCGACTACATGCTGGTGATGCTGATGCGCTGGTCGCGCAACATGCCGAAGCCCAGCGACACCTGGCCGGCGCTCAAGGTGCATGCCACGTCGATGAAGGCGCGCCCGGCGTTCGCCGAGGTATACCGCCGCGAGGGCATCACCGACTGGCGGTAACCAGAAAAGGGGACGGAGGGGATTAAGTCGTTTGTGCACAAACGACTTAATCCCCTCCGTCCCCTTTTCCGTTACAGGATCTCCAGCACCGTTTCCGGCGGGCGGCACAGCCGTGTGCCCTTGGGCGTGCGTACCACGGGGCGGTTGATCAGGCGCGGGTGTGCGGCCATCGCGGCGAGCAGCGTGGCATCGTCGGCCTCTTCCAGTCCCAGTTCGGTGAACTGTGCTTCCTTGCTGCGCACCAGCGCCTGCGCGTCCAGGCCGGATTCGGCCAGCACCTGGCGCAGTGTGGCCACATCGGGTGGATTGCCGAGGTACTCGATCACCTCCGGCTCGAAGCCGGCATCGCGGATCAGCTTCAGTGCGCCGCGCGAATTGCTGCAGGCCGGGTTGTGCCAGATCGTCACGTCCATCAGAACCACTCCAGCAGCGACACGCCCACGCCCACGTAGGTGGCTTTGTGGTTGTAGTCGATCAGGCTTTCGCCGTAGCCGTCGAAGATCTGCACGTGGCCGCGCAGCAGGTTGCTGATCGGGAAGCCGTAATCCAGCTGCAGGGCACCGTGTGAGCGGCTGCCGGTACGCAGCGAATGGCGCGCCATCAGTGAGACTTCGTGGCCGTTGCGGTTCCAGGTCAGGGTCGCATCACCGCGGCCCATGTAGTCCTCGATGTCCGGATTGTTGTCGTCGCTGCGGGTCTCGGGAATGCGGTACCACGGCCGCAGCACCAGCGCCCAGTTCTCGCGGTCCAGGCCGATGTTGAGCATGACCCGGTTCCAGCTGCGTGACAGCGGATCGGCGCGGCCGTTGGACTGGTGGTTCAGCGCGATGCCGGTCATGCGGCCGCGCCAGCCACCGATCGAGTAGCCGTTGCGGAACACCATCATCACTTCCGGCTCGTAATTGGTTTCGCGGAACGGGCGCGAATCCTCGCCGTTGTAGGCCTGCCAGCGCGAGCTCTGGGTATAGCCGGCCCAGATGTCGCCGTTGTCGCCGAACAGGTTCTCGGCGATCTTGGTCTTGAAGCTGATCTGGAACTTCAGTTCGGCGCTGTCCAGCACCTGCGGCGTGGTGACCGTGTTGGCCGGGTTCGGCGAATGCGGCGTGGTGTTGCGGTCGCTGGTCCAGAACGCCGGCAGCAGGTACACCGGCTTGTAGGCACGCAGCTGGAATGGGCCGAGCTTGGAGTCCTCGGCCAGTTCCCAGCGGCTGTCCAATAGCGAACCGCGGCCGGCATTGGCCAGCGCGCTGTCCGGCGCAGCGGGGCGGAACAGGTCGCTGACCCGCTCGCGCAGTTTCTCTTCGCCTTGGCTCACGCGTGCGGTCTGGCGTTCTTCGCGACGGGCCTGCGCGGCCGCCTCGGCAGCGGCATCGGCGGCGGCCGTGGCCTGCGGCGTATGCGCGAACAGGCGGTCATAGCAGGCCAGGCGCGCCGCGTCAGTGGTGATGGCGGCACACGCCGCGGGCGAGGTATCGGTGCTGGGCACGAATTCCTGCGCGGCCAATGGGGCACTGGCCAGGGCCAGCGCCAGCGGCGCAAGGCGGGGAAGCAGCGGGGGGAGGGTCATTCCAGCAGGCCCTTCGGTGAATACGGGAATCGCACAGTGTGGCGGCTGTACCGCATCGCGGCCAGCCCCCACGGTTTATGCACGGCCACCGCGTGCGCGCGGCGTGAAGACGGTGCGGCTTACAGGAACCAGGCGAAGGCGAACAGGCCCAGCATCGCGATCACCACAGCCAGTTTCAGCGCCAGGCCGAGCAGGATGCCGAGCCAGGTGGCCAGACCCACCTTGGTGGAGCGGCCCAGTTCACGGGTGTGCCAGTACTCGCCGGCCAAGGCGCCGATCAGGGGCCCGGCAAAGAGGCCGATCGGCATGAAGAACAGCCCGACGATGCTGCCGATGAACGTGCCCCACAGCGCCTTGCGGCTGGCACCGACCCGCTGCGCACCCACCACTGTGGCCAGTACGTCCACCAGCAGCGAGAGCAGGGTCAGTACGCCCAGCGCAACCAGGGTCGGCCAGCCGACGTGGGCGAAGCCGTCGGCCCACGCCGCCAGCAGCAGTCCGATGAACACCAGCGGGATGCCGGGGAGGGCCGGAAGGATGATTCCGGCGATGCCGACGAGGACAAAAATGACCGCTAGCAGATATAAGATGAATGAGAGTCCCATGCTGTCCCGGATGGTGGTCGTTTTGGGGTTGACAGTGAAAGATTTTGCCAGTTGCTTTTTCGTTTTGGGCGGGTTAAGTTGCAGTCGCTGAGCTTGGCAAGGTCACCGTGGATCGTGGCCTGATGAAGCAAGATCTTCCCGATCCGCTGCATCGATGCACCTCGCTTCCCCCTTGCTTGTCAGCCGCCCACCAGGCGTTTCCTACAACAAGAGAGAGTCACCAGGGAGTTAGTGAGATGTCTGATCGCGAGACCGGTACCGTCAAGTGGTTCAACGATGCAAAGGGCTTCGGCTTCATCAGCCGTGAAAACGGCGAAGACGTGTTCGTGCACTTCCGTGCCATCCAGACCCAGGGCTTCAAGAGCCTGAAGGAAGGCCAGAAGGTCACCTTCACCGTCGTGCAGGGCCAGAAGGGCCTGCAGGCCGACGCCGTTCAGCCGACCTGATCGCGCTGCATACCGTCAAATGAAAAGGCCCGCGCAAGCGGGCCTTTTCTTTGCCATCGGCCCGATGCAGGTCAGCGCAGGATGACCTTGCCGTTGACCACGCGCACGTAGGTGTTCTCGCGGATGCCGCCGAGGTCGCGCTGGTTGACCACGATGGTGCGGCCATCGTCCATGCGCACGCTGATGTCGTAGGTGTCGCTGGTCACGTTCTTCTGGATCTGGTTGCCGGCCAGTGCGCCACCGACCGCGCCCGCAGCGGCGGCGATGTTCTTGTTGCCACGGCTGCCGCCGGTGTGGTCGGAGATCTCGTGGCCGGCGACGGCGCCGACGATGCCGCCCAGGATCGCGCCGGTCGCGCTGGGCGCGGTACGGCCGGACTGCACGGTGTTGATGCGGGTCACGATGCCGCAGTCGGCGCAGCGGCCCTGGTTGTAGCCACCATTGTTGCCGTAGCCGCCATTGTTGTAGCCGTTGTTGTAACCACCACCGCCGTAGCCGGGCGAGGTGGCACAGCCAGCCAGGGCAAGGGTAGCGATGGCGCTGGCGGCGATGAGCTGGATCTTCATGGGGCGTCTCCTGGCCGTGAAGGCGGGTGTCTGGGGTGGTACTGCGTCATGCAGCAGGGTGGACGAATCGTCCCCTTTTGAACGTGAACAAGGCGCCAACCGCGCAGGCCTTGTCCGGCTGCAGGATGAATGCGGCTCAGCGGAAGTCCTGGTGGCAGGCGCGGCAGTCGGCCTGCACCGTTTCCACCACCTGGGCCAGGGCCGTGCAGTCGCTGGGCGGCGCGGCCAGAGCGGCGTTGAGGTTGCCGCGCAGCTGGCTGGCATGCTGCCGGAACTGCGCGCTGTCCTTCAGCCCGGGAAAGGCCAGGTCCAGGTCGTTGGACAGCAGGCGCATCGCCTGCAACCGCGGCACGCTGTCGGCCAGGCTGCAGCGGTTCTGCTGCTGGGCCTGCTGCAGCAGCTGCGATTGCCGTTGCATCACCTGCATCAGGCTGTCCGGGAACGGATCGCGGCGGGCCTGCAGGGCGCGGCCGACCATCACCGTGGCGATCAGGCCGATCAACAGGCCCAGGCCGAGCACGAACAGATAGCGGTAGGCGGTGGACGGGCGGCGGGGCGGGCTGGCGTTCATGGCGGGCTCTCCGGACGTGCAACGGTGGGTTCGATGCCGGCGCGCTGCAGGCGCTGGCGCCTGCACGTTAAAATAGCCGGATGAACGAACAGGTCAAACAACGCTTCGCCGGCATCGAACGGCTGTACGGCGTGGGCGCACTCGAGCGCCTGCAGGGCAGCCGCGTGGCGGTGGTGGGCATGGGTGGCGTTGGCTCGTGGGTGGTGGAGGCATTGGCCCGTTCGGCGGTCGGTCACCTGACCCTGATCGATGCCGATGACATCTGCGTGTCCAACACCAACCGGCAACTGCCGGCGATGGAAGGCAACTACGGCCGCAACAAAGCCGAGGCGATGGCCGAACGCTGCCGCGCGATCAACCCGGACATCGAGGTCGATGCCGTACAGGCGTTCCTGACGGTGTCGAACATGGCAGAACTGCTGGACCGTGGCTTTGATCTGGTGATCGATGCCTGCGACAGCTTCCGGGTCAAGGTCGAGACGATTGCCTGGTGCCGCCGCCGCAAGCTGCCGCTGCTGACCGTGGGTGCCGCCGGTGGCCGTACCGATCCCACCCTTGTGCGCATCCGCGATGTCTCGCGCACCGAGCACGACGCCATGCTGGCGTTGATCCGCAAGAAGCTGCGCAGCGAGTTCAACTTCCCGAAGAATGCCAAGCGCTACTTCGGCGTGCCGGCGGTGTATTCGCTGGAGAATGTGAAGTACCCGCAGGCCGATGGCAGCGTCTGTGGCATCCGCCCGAACCTGGGCGCTGATGCGGCACTGAAGCTGGACTGCGGCGCGGGCCTGGGTGCGGCGACCCACATCACCGGTGCGTTCGCGTTCGCGGCGGTCGGCAAGGCGCTGGAAATGCTGCTGGAGCCGAAGAAGGTGAAGGCCGAAGTGGTCGAGGATCACGCTGACGCGTGATGGTAGTGCCGGCCGCTGGCCGGCAACTCCGGAATGATTGAATCAGCGCAGATGCCGGCCAGCGGCCGGCACCTACCGTTGCATTGCGGGCAGCGCGAACAGCCGCCGCGCGTTCTCCGTCGTGGCCTGGGCCACCGCGTCCAGCTCCATCCCGCGTAGCGCCGCCACGTGGCGGGCGATGATCGCCAGCCGTGCCGGTTCGTTGCGCTGGCCGCGGATGCCGGCGTCAGGCTGGTCCGGAGCGTCGGTCTCCAGCAGCAGCTGTTCCAGCGGCATCTCGCGCACCAGCCGCTGCAGGCGTTGCGCGCGTTCGTAGGTCAACGGGCCGCCGAGCCCGAGCAGGAAGCCCTGCCTGTGCAGTTGCGCTGCCTGTTCTGGACTGCCGGAAAAGCTGTGCACCACGCCGCGCAGGCCGCCGACGCGACGGATCGCGGCGATCACCGCATCCACCGCGCGCCGTGCATGCACGATCACCGGCAGCTCGAACTCACGGGCCAGTTCCAGCTGACCGATGAAATATGCCTGTTGCGCCTCGGCATCCAGGCCTTCAACGAAAAAGTCCAGACCACATTCGCCGATCGCGCAGGGGCGTTCGCGTTCGATCCACTCGCGCAGCAGCGGCAGGTGCCCAGGCTGGTGCTCGGCCAGGAACATCGGATGCAGGCCGTAGGCCGGGTACAGCCCCGGCGCGTGCTGGCAGACCTCGCGCAGCTTCGGCCAGCTGGCTGCGGTCACCGCCGGTACCACCTGCTGGTGCACGCCAGCGGCCTGCGCACGCTCGACCACCGCGGCGCGGTCGCGGTCGAACTCGCTGGCGTCCAGATGGCAGTGGCTGTCGACCAGCAGGCTCAATGCTGCTCCAGCGGCGGAGGCGTGGTGGTGTTGCGGCGCTTCCAATTGGCCAGCAGCAGGGTGCCGAAGCCGAGCACCAGCTCATCGACGAACGGAATCGGGTCCGGGATGAACAGGGTCAGCGCGAACAGGCCCGCGGTGAGCTTGAACAGGGTGGGGTAGCGCAGCCGGCGCGCCCATTGCAGTACCGGCAGCAGCATCGGGTTGGCCATGGCGGGGGTCCTCCTGGGGAATATGCAAACGCTACCACGGGCCCAGCATTTCCCGATGCTGAATGGGTTACGGGAATGAGCAGGAAATGTGGAGATTCCGTTCAGGCAGCGCATGCTGCAATCTGGTTCGAGAACGTTGCGGATGGTCCGCAAGGAGCAGGTCATGAAAAGCACAACTACAACTGTCCTGGTCGCAGCGGGCGCGCTGCTGGTCGGTGGCATCGCCACTGCCGCCTTCATGAAGAGTGGCGACAAATCGCCCGATTCCATCAGCGCCGGAACCCCCAATGGCGAATCGCGCCTGGTCGATGGCAATGCCAGCGACGATGGCGCGCGTGGTGACACTCTCGACCCGACCGCACCGCGTGGGCTGGAATATGCCGATGTGCTGAAGGTCGACCCGATCACCGAGAAGCAGAAGGCCTACGCCACCGTGATCGGCACCGACGCGGTGCGTGAGACCTCCACCACCCAGACCCCGCATGAAGTCTGCCAGGACGTGACGGTGCAGGAGCGCCTGCCGGAACGTGACGGCAACGTCGGCGGTACCGTGGTCGGTGCTGTGGTGGGCGGCCTGCTGGGCAACCAGGTCGGCGGCGGCAATGGCAAGAAGGCCGCCACTGCGGCCGGCGCGGTGGCCGGTGGCTTCATCGGCAACCAGATCGACAAGCGCCATGTGGGTGGCCGCGTGGTCAACCGCACCGAGCGCCAGTGCCACACCGAGACCGCGACCTCCGAGTCGAGCCGCGTCACCGGCTACAACGTGACCTACCGCAACGAGGACGGCACCACCGGCACCATGCGCATGGCCAGCAAGCCGGGCAACCGCATTGCCATGGGTACCAACGACGTGGTGAAGGGGTACAACGTGACCTACCGCTATGACGGCGCCGAGAAGACGGTGCGCATGGACAACAAGCCGGCCAGCGATCGCCTGCCGGTGGTCGACGGCCAGCTGGTCACGCAGACCGCTGCTGCCGGTGCCACGGCGGCCAGCACGCGCCAGTAATCCAGATGCCGCATGCAGTACCTGACGGGCCGGCTTATGCCGGCCCGTTTCGTTGCAGCCGGCGAAATTCATCCGCGCGGGGCGTGAATCCACCATCATGGACGCTTCCTTCGACATGGAGCCGGCATGAGCATCTTCGACCTGCGCATCGAAACCGAACGGCTGATCCTGCGGCCGCTGCTGCGCGAGGACTACGAGCCGTATCTGGCGTTCTGCGCCGACGAGGAAACGATGCGCACCCTTGGTGGCGTGCAGCCGCCTTCGGTGGCCTGGCGTGGCTTCTGCAGCCTGGCTGGCGCCTGGCCGCTGTTTGGCTTCTCGATGTTCAGCGTGATCGAGAAATCCAGCGGTGACTGGATCGGGCGGATGGGGCCCTGGCAACCGCAGGACTGGCCCGGTACCGAGGTCGGCTGGGGCATCCGTCATGCCAGCTGGGGCCGGGGCTATGCGCCGGAAGCGGCGGTCGCAGCAATCGATTGGGCGTTCGACACGCTGGGTTGGGACGAAGTGATCCACACCATTGCCGAGAACAACGACAACTCGCGGGCGGTCGCGCGCAAGCTCGGCAGCACGCTGCTGCGGATGGGGGAACTGCCGCCGCCGTACAACGACAAGCCGATGCAGATCTGGGGCCAGTCGCGCGAGCAGTGGCGGCAGCGCGCGCGCTGAGCCTTGCCCGGTAGTGCCGGCCGCTGGCCGGCAATCGCGCGAATCTGCCGCAACGCGGTTGCCGGCCAGCGGCCGGCACTACCGGGTTGCCATGCTGCACCCGCGCTTGGCATTCATCGGCGCGCTTGCCAGACTGCACGCAGCTGGCCGCCGGCCGGATCCGATGGAGCAGGCGATGGTGGAAGAGCGCGTCCCGTTGACGGTGCATGGCATGTCGGTCTCGGGCAATTGCCACAAGGTGCGCCTGCTGCTGGAGCAGCTCGGCAGCCGCTACCGCTGGGTGGAGGTGGACAGCGCCCATGGCCAGACCCACACCCCCGAATTCCTGGCGTTGAATCCGAATGCCAAGGTGCCGCTGATCGTCCGCGACGATGGCCGCGTGCTGACCGAATCCAACGCGATCCTGTTCTGGCTGGCCGAGGGCACGCCGTACCTGCCCACCGATGGCTGGGAGCGCGCGCAGGCGTTGAGCTGGATGTTCTTCGAGCAGTACACGCACGAGCCGTGCGTGGCGGTGGCGCGCTTCATCCGTGGCTGGACCCCCGCTGATTCACCGCGCCGCGCCGAACTGCCGCGCCTGCACGAGCGCGCCGCCACCGCGCTGGCGGTGATGGAGCAGCACCTGCGCCAGGCGCAATGGTTCACCGGCAACGGATATGGCATCGCCGATATCGCGCTGTTTGCCTATACCCACGTGGCGGGAGAGGGCGGTATCAGCCTGGAGCCATTCCCGGAAGTGCGTGGCTGGCTGCAGCGCGTGCGTGAACAACCGCGTTTCCTGCCGATGCCGGCCGTGACTGCCGAAGTGCGCTCGCGATTCGAGGCCGCGTGACTCTCACCAGGGTGACCCCCACAGGGTAGCGCCTGGCCAACGCCGGGCGGAATGCAACAACGACACGGAGGGTGTTCGATGTTCGCTGTGGTTCCAGATCCGATTCCCGCACGCATGCGCGTGCTCAACCGCGCCGAAGTGTGCGACGTCAACTTCCTCGATGCGGTACGTGGCTGGCGCGGCACCCCGCGTCCGCGCCCGGCGCCGGATGCGCCGATCCTGCCGGGCAGTACGCTCACTGCCGCAGCGTTTGGCGAACTGTTCGATTCGCAGCTGGCCAGCCGCCAGCTGGACCTGATGGCACGCGTGCTGCGCGTGCAGAACAAGGTCTTCTACACCATCGGTTCCTCCGGCCACGAGGGCAACGCGCTGCTGGCGCGGGCCTGCCGGCATACCGATCCAGCCTTCCTGCACTATCGCTCCGGTGCCTTCATGGCCGAGCGTTCGCGCCAGGTGCCGGGCATCGATCCGCTACGCGATGCCGCGCTGTCTTTCGCCGCCAGCGCCGATGACCCGGCCAGCGGGGGCCGCCACAAGGTGTGGGGCAGCAAACCGTTGTGGGTGCTGCCGCAGACCTCGACCATCGCGTCGCACCTGCCGAAAGCGCTGGGCACCGCGCTGGCCATCGAGAGCGGCAAGCGCCTGGGGCAGCCGTTGCCGATCCCGGCCGACAGCATCGTGCTGTGCTCGTTCGGCGACGCCTCGGCCAACCATGCCACCGCGCAGACCGCGTTCAACACCGCGATGTGGTCGGCCTACCAGAAGCTGCCGGCGCCGATCCTGTTCGTCTGCGAGGACAACGGGCTGGGCATTTCAGTGAAGACGCCGGAAGGCTGGATTGCCGAGCGCTTCAGCCGCCAGCCGGGGCTCGACTATTTCTTCGCTGATGGTCTCGACCTGGCCACCGGGCACGCCCAGGTGCAGGCGGCGGTGGAGCACTGCCGGCGCACGCGGCGACCCACCTTCCTGCATCTGCGCACCACCCGCCTGATGGGCCACGCCGGCACCGACTTCGAGGTGGAATGGCGCGCGCTGCCGGAGCTGTGCGCGGCCGAGGCGCAGGATCCGCTGCTGCGCTCGGCGCAGATCGCGATGGAGTCGGGCTGGATGGATGCGGCCGCCATCGAGGTCGCCTACGAAACGATGCGCGCGCGCTGCATGGCCGCGGCGGCGGATGCCGAAGGCCGCCCGACGCTGCAGTCGCTGCAGGAGGTGATGGCGCCGCTGGCACCGTACACGCCGGCGGCGGTGCAGGCCGAAGCGCGGCGCGAGGTGCCCGCCGATGCGCGCGAAGCGCTGTATGGCGGTGCGGAGGCCCTGCCCGAGCGGCAGGCACCTCGGCACCTCGCGATCCAGATCAACCATGGGCTGCAGGAACTGCTGGCGAAGTATCCGCAGAGCCTGCTGTTCGGCGAGGACGTCGCGCAGAAGGGCGGTGTCTATACCGTCACCAAGGATCTGCTGCGCCGCTTCGGCCCACGCCGGGTGTTCAACACCCTGCTGGACGAGACCATGATCCTGGGCATGGCGCAGGGCCTGGCCAACATGGGCATGCTGCCGATCCCGGAGATCCAGTACCTGGCCTACCTGCACAACGCCATCGACCAGGTGCGCGGCGAAGCGTGCTCGCTGCAGTTCTTCTCCAATGACCAGTACCGCAACCCGATGCTGGTTCGGGTGGCCGGGCTGGGCTACCAGAAAGGCTTCGGTGGCCACTTCCACAACGACAATTCGATCACCGCGCTGCGCGACATTCCCGGCCTGGTGGTCGGCTGCCCGTCGCGCGGCGACGATGCGGTGATGATGCTGCGCACGTTGGCCGCGCTGGCGCGGGTGGACGGGAGGGTGGCGGTGTTCCTGGAGCCGATCGCGCTGTACATGAGCAAGGACCTGCATGCGCCGGGCGATGGCCAGTGGCTGTTCGACTACCCGGCCCAGGACCAGGCGCTGGTACCGGGCGAGGGCCGGGTCTATGCGCCGGAGGCGGGCGACCTGGTGGTCTACACCTATGGCAACGGCGTGCCGATGGCGCTGCGCGCGGCGCGGGCAATCGAGCAGCAGCTGGGCTGGCAGGTGCGGGTGGTCGACCTGCGCTGGCTGGTGCCGCTGGATGCCGGTTTCATCGCCGCGCAAGCCGCCAGCGCCCGGCGCGTGCTGGTTCTGGATGAGGGCCGCCACAGTGGCGGGGTGGGCGAGGGCGTGGTCACCGCCCTGGTCGAGGCCGGTTTCGGCCACCTGCCATTGCGCCGGGTCTGCGGTGCCGATACCTATACGCCGCTGGCGGGGGCAGCAATGTTCGGGCTTCCAAGCGACAATGCGGTGATTGGCGCCGCCCTTGAACTGGCGCAGGAACCTTGATGCATGTGTGGATTGGCGGGAATGTTGTTGCCGGCGCCGGTGGCGTCGGCCGAGGTGCTGCAGGCGCAGGTCCTGGCCATGGGCGAGGTGCTGCATCACCGCGGGCCGGATGATGGCGGCAGCTGGGTCGATGCCGGGGCCGGCATCGCGCTGGCGCACCGTCGGCTGAGCATTCTCGACCTGTCGCCGCTGGGCCACCAGCCGATGGCCTCGTCCGATGGTCGCTACGTGATGGCTTACAACGGCGAGGTCTACAACTTCGCCGCCCTGCGTGCCGAACTGGAGCCGCTGGGGCATGTTTTCCGTGGGCACTCCGACACCGAGGTGCTGCTGGCAGCGATCCTGCAGTGGGGCATGGAAGACACCCTGCAGCGCTGCAACGGCATGTTCGCCATTGCGCTGTGGGACCGCCAGGAGCAGTGCCTGTGGCTGGCCCGCGACCGTGTCGGCAAGAAGCCGCTGTACTACGGTTGGGCCGGCGACACGCTGGTGTTCGGTTCGGAACTGAAGGCGCTGTGGCAGCACCCGGCCTTCGACAACGACATCGACCGTGACGCCCTGACCCTGCTGCTGCGGCTGGATTACATTCCGGCGCCGCATAGCATCCACCAGCGCTGCTACAAATTGATGCCCGGGCGCGTGCTGCGCCTGGATGCGGAAGCCGTGGCGACGGGTGCGGCCGCGCACCGGCCGGAACAGGCGCAGCGCCCGTACTGGGATGCGCGTGCGCGCATGCAGGCGGCGCTGGTTGCGCCGTTCCAGGGCCGTATCGAGGAAGCCGAGGAGCAGCTGGACGGGCTGCTGCGTGACGCGGTGGCGCTGCGCATGGTGGCCGACGTGCCGGTGGGCGTGTTCCTGTCCGGCGGCACCGATTCGTCGCTGGTGGCCGCGCTGATGCAGGCACAAAGTGGCCAGCCGGTGCACAGCTTCAGTATCGGGTTCACCGGTTCGGGCCACGACGAGGCGCCGCTGGCCAAGGAACTGGCCGCGCATCTGGGCTGCGACCACACTGAACTCTACGTCAGCGGTGCCGATGCATTGGCGGTGGTGCCGCAGTTGCCGGCGATGTTCGACGAACCCTTCGCCGATGCCTCGCAGGTACCGACCGCGCTGGTCGCCCGCCTGGCGCGGCAGGGCGTGACCGTGGCGCTGTCCGGCGATGGTGGCGACGAGCTGTTCTTCGGCTATACCCGCTATGTACGCGCGCTGCGCAACTGGCAGATGCTGGGCCGTGTGCCGGGGCCGCTGCGGCGCTGGATGGGCGCGCGCTCCCAGCAGCAGGGCGAGGCCTCGCGTACCGGGGGCCTGGCCGCGCTGCTGGCCGAGTCCGGCGCGCGTGGCATCGGTGACGTGTACCGCAACCGCATCTCGCGCTGGCGCGACCCGGCGGCGGCAGTGCCCGGAGCGCAGGCCGCGGGCAGCTTCTACGACCTGGCCGACCCGTTGCACGGTGCCGGCACACCGGCCGATGCGATGATGCTGGCCGATTACGTGACCTACCTGCCGGATGACCTGCTGTGCAAGGTCGACCGCACCTCGATGGCGGTCAGCCTGGAAGCCCGCGCACCGCTGTTGGATTCTCGCGTGGCCGAGTTCGCCTGGTCGCTGCCGCTGGGCTTCAAGCGCAGTGAAACCACCAGCAAGGTGCTGCTCAAGCGCGTGCTGGGCCGCTATGTACCGCAGTCGATGGTGCACCGGCCCAAGCGTGGTTTCGGCGCGCCGGTCAGTGACTGGCTGAAGGGCGACCTGCGGCCGTGGGCCGAAGATTTGCTGCAGCCTGCGCGGCTGGAGCGGGAGGGCGTGCTGTCGGCGGCCGCGGTACAGCCGCTGTGGCAGCAGTTCCTCGGCGGCCAACGCAAGTGGCATACCCATCTGTGGAACGTGCTGATGTTCCAGGCCTGGCAGGCGCATTGGCGGCAGGTGCGCGCGGGCGTGACCGGCGGCTGATCTTCACCGGCATGCAAGGGCCCGGCGACTAGGCTGGGCCTCCCGCACCGTGAGGAGTATGTCCCGATGTCCGTCCCCACCATCGCCGTGTTCGTCGGCAGCCTGCGCAAGGATTCCTGCAACCGCAAACTGGCCCATGCGCTGGAGAAGATTGCCGGCGACCGTGCGCGCTTCCAGTACGTGCAGATCGGTGATCTGCCGCTGTACGACCAGGACTTCGATGGCCACTATCCGGCGCAGGGTACCCGGCTGAAGGACCAGGTCCGTGCCGCCGATGCGGTGCTGTTCGTGACCCCGGAATACAACCGGTCGGTGCCGGGCGTGCTGAAGAACGCCATCGATATCGGCTCGCGCCCCTACGGTGACAGCGCGTTTGCCGGCAAACCGGCGGCGGTGATCGGCGCCTCCATCGGCCAGATCGGCACCGCCGTGGCCCAGCAGCACCTGCGCAACAGCCTGGCCTTCCTGGACATGCACGTGCTCGGCCAGCCCGAGGCGTTCATTCATTTCAAGGACGGCCTGATCGATGCCGATGGCACGGTCCACAATGAAGGCACGCAGAAATTCCTGCAGGGCTACGTGGACCGGTTCCTGGCGCTGATCGCGGTTCACGTCAAGGGCGATTGACGCCAGCGGTTGCCAGCCCCATCTGCGATAATGTCCGCTCGGGTGCCGCAATGGCGCCCGTCGCAGGCAGTGCGACGCCCCCACGCCAGTCTGGCCAGGCACCGGCGGATATCCCCCGTTTCTCCACGGCTTATCCACAGGCTTGTCCATGGCCGCCGGGGTCGGCGCATGCCTACACTCGTCCGGCCCACTTTCGCAGGAAACACCGCAGCATGTCCGCTCGCCCCGGCTTCCGTTCCAACCGCAGAGAGCGCGGTGATGGCTTCGATCGCGATCGCGATCGCGACGAGTCGCGCATCGACCAGTTGCGGGTACCGCCTCATTCGGTGGAAGCCGAGCAGGCGGTGCTGGGTGGCCTGATGCTGGCCCCTGAGGCCTATGACCGGGTCAATGACCAGCTGACCGAAGGCGATTTCTACCGCCGCGACCACCAGATGATCTATCGCGCGATCCGTGAGCTGTCCGAGCGCGAGCGGCCGTTCGATGCGGTGACCCTGGGCGAGTGGTTCGAATCGCAGGGCAAGATGGAACTGGTGGGCGATGGTGCCTATCTGATCGAACTGGCCAGTACCACCCCGTCGGCGGCCAACATCGTGGCCTACGCCGAGATCGTGCGTGACAAGGCGGTGCTGCGGCAGCTGATCCAGGTGGGTACCGACATCGTCAACGACGGTTTCCAGCCCGAGGGACGCGAGAGCAGCGAGCTGCTGGCCTCGGCGGAAAAGAGCGTGTTCGCCATCGCCGAACAGGGCGCACGCGGCCGTACCGATTTCGTGGCGATGCCCGGTGCATTGAAGGATGCCTTCGAAGAGCTGCGCAGCCGCTTCGAGAACGGCGGCAACATCACCGGCTTGCCGACCGGCTACAACGATTTCGATGCGATGACCTCCGGCCTGCAGCCGACCGACCTGATCATCCTTGCCGCGCGCCCGGCCATGGGCAAGACCACCTTCGCACTGAACATCGCCGAGTACGCGGCGATCAAGTCGAAGAAGGGCGTGGCGGTGTTCTCGATGGAAATGTCGGCATCGCAGCTGGCGATGCGCCTGATTTCCTCCAACGGCCGCATCAACGCGCAGCGCCTGCGTACCGGCCAGCTGGAAGACGAGGACTGGAGCCGCGTCACCAGCGCGATCAAGATGCTGAAGGAAACCAAGATCTTCATCGACGACACGCCTGGCGTGTCGCCGGAAGTGCTGCGTTCCAAGTGCCGCCGCCTCAAGCGCGAACATGACCTGGGCCTGGTGGTGATCGACTACCTGCAGCTGATGAGCGTGCCGGGCAACAGCGAAAACCGCGCGACCGAAATCTCGGAGATCTCGCGTTCGCTGAAGGGCCTGGCCAAGGAACTGCACGTGCCGGTGATCGCGTTGTCGCAGCTCAACCGCTCGCTGGAAACGCGTACCGACAAGCGCCCGGTGATGGCCGATCTTCGCGAATCGGGCGCAATCGAGCAGGATGCGGACATGATCGTCTTCATCTACCGCGACGATTACTACAACAAGGAAAATTCGCCGGACAAGGGCCTGGCCGAGATCATCATCGGCAAGCACCGTGGCGGCCCGACCGGGTCGTGCAAGCTGAAGTTCTTCGGCGAGTACACCCGCTTCGACAACCTGGCCCACGACTCGGTCGGTTCATTCGAATAGCCGTAGTGCCGGCCGCTGGCCGGCAACCACCCCACGGCCGGCAAACCATTCGAAACGCCGAACGTCCGTATGTGGCGTGTAAATGACATGTAACGCGACGCTTCTACGATTCCGCCGCTGCTGCCCTTCGACGCCGCCCTTCGGCGTCCAGCGTGCCCAAGGAATCCGCCCCCATGCCGTCCCACGCTCCGCTCCGCCGCAATCTGCTGGCCCTGCTGGTCTGTGCTTCGCTGCCGTCGCTGGCTGCCGCTGAAATCGCCCCCGCAACCGACGCACAGTCGGCCACCACCCTCGATTCGGTCTCGGTGATCGGCCGCGGTGAAGCGCGCCAGGTGCAGCGCGTGACCGCCGAGGACATGAAGGTGCTGCCGCCGGGTGCCAATCCGCTGAAGCTGCTTGCAACCAAGCCGGGCGTGCATTTCGAATCGGCCGATGCCACCGGCGCCTACGAATGGTCCACCACCATCAGCCTGCGTGGCTTCAACCAGAACCGCCTGGGCTACACCCTTGATGGCATCCCGCTGGGCAACATGGCCTATGGCAACAGCAACGGCCTGCACATTAGCCGCGCGGTGATCAGCGAGAACCTGGGCGGTGCGGAGGTCTCCACCGGCATCGGCGCACTGGGTACACCGTCCACCAGCAACCTCGGCGGCGTGTTCCAGTTCTATTCGATCGATCCGTCCACCGAGTATGGGGTCGTGCTGGCACAGAGCTTTGGTAGTGACAGCGCACGCCGCAGCTATGCACGCCTCGATACCGGCGAGCACCAGGGCTTTGCCGCCTACCTGTCCGGCGTGTATTCGGAAGGTGACAAGTGGAAGGGCAAGGGCTCGCAGGAGCTGAAGCAGTTAAACGGCAAGGCCACCTACAACTTCGGAACGGACAGCAGGATCACCGCGCTGTTCAACGCCTCGCGCCGCGTCGAGGCCGATTACCAGGATCTGTCGCTGGAAATGATCGATCGCCTCGGCTGGGACTGGGACAACTACGCGCCGGACTGGGATCGCGCCGTCGCCGCCGCACGCGGCAAGTTCAGCGGCGGCGTCAACAGCCCGTGGGATGCGTACTACTCCGGCCACGGCCTGCGCAACGATGACCTGTCCAGCATTGCCGGCGATTTCGGCCTGAACGAGTCGATGCGCTTGAAGGTCAATGTCTACAACCACAGCAACCGTGGCCAGGGCCACTGGTTCAGCCCGTCCAATCCGTCCAACCCGGGCACCAGCCGCGAGATTCCGATCTCGATCCGCACCACCGAGTACGCGATCGACCGTACCGGCGTGACCTCGGCGTTCACCTGGAACGTCGGTGGCCACGAACTGGAAGCCGGCCTCTGGTACGAGGACAACGGCCACAGCGTGCAGCGCAACTTCTACTACATCGACGGCCCGATCACCGACGACTTCTTCCTGCGCAACCCGGACCAGCGCGTGTGGCACCAGCGCTACACCACCATCACCCGCCAGTTCTACGTGCAGGATCGCTTCCGCCTGTTCGATGACCGCCTGACCATCGACATCGGCGCGAAGTCGCCGCATACCCGCACCAGCGTGCGCACGCCGCTGGGCAGCTATGCCAACAACAGCAGCCTGACCTCGAAGAAGGGCCTGCTGCCGCAGGCCGGCTTCAACTTCAAGCTCAACGAAGGCAACGAGATCTTCGGTTCGTTCGCCAAGAACATCGCCGCCTATGCGCTGGGCGTGGGTAGCCCGTTCAATGTGCCGCAGGCCGCCTTCGATGCCAGCGCGAAGAACCTGAAGCCGGAACAGTCGCGCACCATCGAGCTGGGTTGGCGTGGCTACGGCCGCGGCTATGAAGCCTCGGTGGCGGTGTACGACGTCAAGTTCGACAACCGCCTGCTGGCCATCGCGCAGTGCGTGGGCATCCTCGGTTGCCCGGCACTGTTCTCCAACGTCGGTTCTGTGACCAGCCGCGGCGCCGAGGCGACCCTGCAGCTGAAGCCGATGCAGGACCTGACGTGGTCCAATGCGCTGTCCTGGAATGACAGCACCTACGACAACGACTACGTGAACAACGGCGTGGTGCCGACCCGCGGCAAGACGACCGTCGACACCCCGGAATGGATGTTCGCCAGCACCCTGGCGTGGACCCCGGGCCCCTGGGACCTGCGCCTGGCCGCCAACCATGTCGGCAAGCGCTACGTGACCTATACCAACGATGTGTCGGTGCCGAGCTACTGGCTGGTCAACGCCTCGGCGGCCTATGACTTCGGCAAGCTCGGCCCGGCGCAGAACCTGACCGTAGCGCTGAACCTGACCAACCTGACCGACAAGCGCTACCTGTCCTCGATCAACACCAATGGCACCTACGCCGCTGACCCGACCCGCAGCCTGGCGACCATGCAGGTCGGCGCGCCGCGCCAGGTGATGGCCACCGCTACCGTGCGCTTCTGATGCGCGGGCCTGTCGATCCGGAAAGCCGTCGTCGCCTGCTGCGCATGGCGTGGCAGGGTACGGGGGCGGCGATCGCGCTGGCGGCGATGCCGGGGTTGGCCACGGCCGGCCCACGGCCGCGGCTGGGGCGCGATCCGTTCACCCTCGGTGTCGCCGCCGGTGATCCGGATCCACAGGGGGCCGTATTGTGGACGCGGCTGGCACCGGACCCGCTCAATGGCGGCGGCATGCCGTCGCGGGCGGTGCCGGTGCGCTGGTTCGTGGCCGAGGACCCGGGCATGCGCCGGCTGGTGCAGCGGGGGACTGCGGCCGCGGTGCCCGAGCTGGCGCATTCGGTGCACGTGGAGGTCAACGGCCTGCGCCCAGGCCGCGACTACTACTACCGTTTCGCCTGCGACGGCGATGAGGAAAGCGCGGTCGGCCACTTCCGCACCGCGCCGCCGCTGGACACGCAACTGCAGCAGCTTCGGTTGGCCCTGTGCACCTGCCAGGCCTGGAACAGCGGCTACTACCCGGTCCTGCGCGATATCGCGCAGAGCGATGTCGACCTGGTGCTGCATGCCGGGGACTACCTGTACGAATACAGCCCGCTGCAGAACGCGCGTGGTCGTGCGCTGGATGCGCAACGCTTCAGTGGCGAGACCGTCAGCCTGGAGCGCTACCGTGACCAGTACGCGCTGTACAAGCTCGATCCGGATCTGCAGGCCGCGCATGCCGCACACGCGTTCGCGGTGATCTGGGACGACCATGAAGTACAGAATGATTACTCCGGCATCCACCCGGAAAAACCCGGCGTATCAACGGAGGACTTCATCATCCGCCGCGCCGCCGCCTACCGCGCGTTCTACGAGCATCTGCCGATGCGCAGCACACCTGCGGGCAACGGCGGCCTGCGCGTGCATCGGCGCCTGCGTTACGGCGATCTGGCACAGCTGACCCTGCTCGATTGCCGCCAGTTCCGCCCGGCCAATCCCTGTGGCGTGGGCGAGTCGCCACGCTGCGATGCTGCACTGGACCCGCGCGTGAGCATGCTCGGCACGGGCCAGGAGGCGTGGTTCGCGCAGTCGATGGCGGCCGCGCAGGGCACGCGCTGGAACGTGGTGGTGCAGCAGTTGCTGATGGCGCAGCTGCGGCTGGACGGTGGCACGCCACGCGAGCGCTTCTGGAATGACGCCTGGGATGGCTATCCTGCCGCACGTAACCGGCTGCTGCAGGCAATGCAGGCGGGCGGGCAGGGCAATGCCATCGTGTTGGGTGGCGACTGGCATTCCACCTTCGTCAACGATCTGAAGTTGGATTTTGACGCGGCCAGTGCGCCGGTCGTGGCCACCGAATTCATCGCTCCGGCGATCAGCAGTGGCGGCGACGACACGCCATACGGGCCGTACTACGGGCCGTCGATTCCGCAGAACCCGCATATCCGCTATTTCGACGGTGACCGCCGTGGCTGGTGGAAGCTGCAGCTGAACCGGCAGACCGTGGACGCTGAGCTGCGCTTCGCCGACAGCGTGCTGCGTGCGGACGCTGCGGTGCGCACCGCGGCGCGTTTCCAGGTGATCCACGGCCGCCCGGGCGCGGTCCCGGTGTAAATCCCTGCGGTAGTGCCGGCCGCTGGCCCGCAATCTCCTGAATCTCCGGTTTCCCCACAATCGGTTTCATCGCCCCCAGCCCGGGTTTCGTCGCAAACCGTTTGCGGGCGGCCAGGGCGGGGCGCCAAGGTGTCCGCAGGCGGCAGGGTGCCGCCACAAGGAGACCGTGATGAAGACCTTGTTCGCGCTCGGTGTGTGGTGCCTGCTGTTCGTGCTGTGCTGGCCGCTGGCGATCCTCGCCCTGATCGCTTGGCCGTTCGTGTGGCTGCTGAGCCTGCCGTTCCGCCTGGTCGGCATCACCTTCTCGGCCCTGTTCGCGTTCCTGCGCGCGCTGTTCATGCTGCCGGCGCGCCTGCTCGGTGGCCGAGCGGTGGCTGCATGAGGACGGTGCTGCTGATGGGTCTGGTCCTGCATGCGGGGCCGGTACTGGCCACACCTCCAGCGCCACCCTCGGTGTGGCTGGAACGCCAGCAGACCGCCGCGGCTGATGAGGCGAACGCTGCAGCGGTCTCTGTGCCGAAAGCCAAGGAGCGCTGCAGGGTCACGAAGGAATGGAAGGTCGGCGATACGGTTGTGCAGCACCGGGTCTGTGAGGATCCACCAAAGAAGCCGGCTGGAAAGGTGTAGCGCCGAGCCTGTGCTCGGCCCCACATCACGCGGCCTCTGCGCGTAGCGCCGCCTGCACAGCCGGTCGTGCGTTGATCCTGCGGGCATAGGCAGGCAGCGCCGGCCACGCCGCCAGATCGATGGAGAAGAAGCGGCACCAGCCCAGCACCGTGAAAAGATAGGCATCGGCGACGCTGAAGTCCGGTCCCATGAGGAAGTCCTGCGTTGCCAACGTCTCCTGCAGCAGGTCGAAACGCTTGAACAGCTTCTGCCGGAAGAAGGCCTTGGCCGCTTCCGGCAGATCCGCGTTGAACAGCGGCGCCGAGCCAGCGTGGATCTCGCTGGTCACGAAGTTCAGCCATTCCTGCAGTCGTACCCGCTCCCAGCTGCCGACCGGTGGGGCCAGCGCGCATCCGGGTTTCAGGTCGGCCAGGTACTGGACGATGGCCGGGCCTTCGGTCAGCACCTGCCCGTCATCCAGTTCCAGCGCCGCGACATAGCCTTTGCGGTTGATGGTGCGGAAATCGCGGCCATCGGCGGTCTGTTTGCTGGCGTTGTCGACCTTGACCAGCTCGAAGGGGAGGCCAAGTTCACGTAGCACGATATGGGGCGACAGCGAGCAGGTGTAGGGCGCGTAGTACAGCTTCATGGAGGGTCTCGAGGGAGAAAGGACGGCCGGGTCAGCCGGTGCGAGGCAGTCTGCTGTGCGAGCGGCATCCGGTAAAATCAATCTTCGATTTTTCTCCCATAAGCTGGGCTACTGCCTGTCATGATGAATCTTGCCCACTGGCGCTTGCTGGTTGCGGTGGCCGACGAGGGAACCATCTCGCGCGGCGCTGACCGGGTCGGCATCAGCCAGTCCGGTGCCAGCCAGGCCCTGGCCCAGCTGGAGTCCTCATTGGGGTTTGCGGTGTTCGTGCGCGAGCGGCGCCAGGTCGAGATCACTGCGCTCGGGCAGCGGGTGATCGAACACGCGCGCATCATGCTGGGCGGCCTGCAGGCGATCCGCGCGCTGGCCGATGACAGCCAGGGGTTCAGTGGTGCACGCATCCGCCTGGCGACCTTCCCGTCACTCGTTTCCAGCGTGCTGCCAGCGCTGCTGCGGGATTTCCAGCGCCGCCACCCGGGCATCGAGGTGGTGATCGTGGAGGGTACGGACGAGGAGGTCGAGCGCTGGCTCGAATCGGGCACGGTCGACGCCGGGGTGGTGATGAACCCCGCTGCAGATCGCGCCCCGTTGATGCTGGGCAGCGACGGGTGGATGGCGGTGCTTGCGCAGGCGCATCCGCTGGGGCGTCGCGCCACCGAAAGCGGGGTGGCCTTGAGCGAGCTGGCGGGCGAACCCTTCATCCTCGCAACAGGGGGCTGCGCGGTGAACGGTCAGCGCCTGATGGCGGACGCTGGCCTACAGCTGAGCGACGTACGGGTGACCGTGCGCGACTGGGCCAGCGCGTGCGTGCTGGCGCGCGAGGGACTGGGCGTCTCGCTGGTACCGGAATCGACATTGCCGGACGATCTCCACGGCCTGCGCGTGCTGCCGGTGAAGCCGGCCATCCGTCGATTGTTTGGCCTGGTCTGTTCGCCGGCGGGTTGCGCATCGCGTGCAACGCAGGTCTTCATGCGGGAGCTGGCCACGGCCGTTGCGGGCAGTGCGTCCGGATCAGCGTGAACCGGCTACCGGCGGGGAGCCGGAGCGTGCGGACGTCAATCTGCCCGGCAGGGGTGCGGGCAACAAAAAACCCCGCCGAGGCGGGGTTTTTTGTCTGCAGGCGCGTGCCGACCAACGGTCGGCACCCACCTGGATGCAGATCAGTTCGCCTTGTGGATGGCGCGCTTGCTGACCGCCATTGCTGCGTCGTGGATCACTTCCGACAGCGACGGGTGAGCGTGGCAGATGCGGGCCAGGTCATCGGCCGAGCCGCTGAACTCCATGGTCAGCACGCCTTCGTGCACCAGCTCGGAGACGTTGGCGCCGACCAGGTGCATGCCGAGGATGCGGTCGGTTTCGGCATGGGCCAGGATCTTCACGAAGCCTGCCGGCTCGATCATCGCCACGGCACGGCCGTTGGCGGCGAACGGGAAGCTGCCGGCCTTGTACGGAATGCCTTCGGCCTTCAGCTGGGCTTCGGTCTTGCCGACCCAGGCCAGTTCCGGCTCGGTGTAGATGACCCACGGGATGGTGTCGAAGTTGACGTGGCCC
This sequence comes from Stenotrophomonas sp. 86156_Sma, assembly GCF_056481625.1. NCBI lineage: Bacteria > Pseudomonadati > Pseudomonadota > Gammaproteobacteria > Lysobacterales > Lysobacteraceae > Stenotrophomonas > Stenotrophomonas sp. 86156_Sma. The sequence continues at coordinate 3,303,462 of NZ_CM151157.1, read as the reverse complement.
GGCAGGCCGGCGATCAGCTCAGCCACCGCGATGCCTTCCTCGAAGCCCTTGTGTGCCAGCATCGGGCCGCGCACGCAGTCGCCGACCGCCCACACGCCGTTGACGCCGGTGTGGCAGTGCGCGTCGACTTCGATCTGGCCGCGCTCGTTGATCTTGACGCCGGTGCCTTCGGCCAGCAGGCCCTTGGTGGCGGCGCGACGGCCAACGGCCACCAGCAGCTTGTCCACGGTCAGGGTCTTTTCGCCTTCGCTGTCGGTGTAGGTGACAACGACTTCCTTCTTCTTGCCCCTGCCGGTGATCTCGGTCTTGGAGACCTTGGCACCGAGGCGGATATCCAGGCCCTGCTTCTTGAATTCCTTGGCAGCGGTCTTGGCCACTTCGGCGTCGGCCACGGCCAGGAACTCCGGCAGTGCTTCCAGGATGGTGACTTCAGCGCCCAGGCGCTTCCACACGCTGCCCAGTTCCAGGCCGATCACGCCGGCGCCGATCACGGCCAGGCGGTTCGGCACTTCGGTGAAGTCCAGGCCGCCGACGTTGTCGACGATGGTCTCGCCGTCGAACTTGGCGAACGGCAGTTCGATCGAATCCGAACCGGCGGCGATGATGACGTTGGTGCCCTTCAGCTCGACGATGGAACCGTCATGCTGGGTGACCTTGACCACGTTGCCCGGCTGCAGTTCGCCGAAGCCGTAGTAGGCGGCGACCTTGTTGGCCTTGAACAGCATGCCGATGCCGCCGGTGAACTGCTTGACGATCTTGTCCTTGCGGCCAACCATCGCCTCGACGTCGATCTTGGCATCCTTGAAGCTGATGCCGTGGTCGCCAAAGATGTGGCCCATGTTCCAGAACTGGCGCGAGGAATCCAGCAGCGCCTTGGACGGGATGCAGCCCACGCGCAGGCAGGTGCCGCCCAGCGCCGGCTTGCCGTCCTTGCCCAGCGCTGCGTCGATGCAGGCGGTCTTCAGGCCCAGCTGGGCCGCGCGGATGGCAGCGTGGTAACCGGCCGGGCCGGCACCGATGACGACGACGTCGAATTGTTCAGCCATTGAATTATTCCTTGATGCATTACCAGAACCCCTCCGCGCAGGCGCGGAGGGGCGGGAGGTGTCTTACAGGCCGAACAGCATGCGGCCCGGGTTTTCCAGCTGGTTCTTGATGTCCACCAGGAACTGCACCGAGTCCTTGCCGTCGATGATGCGGTGGTCGTACGACAGCGCCAGGTACATCATCGGCGCGATCACGACCTGGCCGTTCTGGGCGATCGGACGCTCCTTGATGGCATGCATGCCCAGGATGGCGCTCTGCGGCGGGTTGATGATCGGGGTCGACAGCAGCGAACCGAAGGTGCCGCCGTTGGTCACGGTGAAGGTGCCGCCCTGCAGTTCTTCCAGGCTCAGCTTGCCGTCACGCGCCTTCTTGGCGTAGTCGGCGATGGTCTTCTCGATGTCGGCGAACGACATGCGCTCGACGTTGCGCAGCACCGGCGTGACCAGGCCCTTCTCGGTCGACACGGCGATCGAGATGTCCGAGTAGCCGTGGTAGATGATGTCGTCGCCGTCGATCGAGGCGTTGACCAGCGGGAAGCGCTGCAGGGCATTGGCAGCGGCCTTCACGAAGAAGCTCATGAAGCCCAGCTTGATGCCGTGTGCCTTGACGAACTCGTCCTGCAGTTCCTTGCGCGCAGCCGAGACCTTGGACAGGTCGACTTCGTTGAAGGTGGTCAGCATGGCGGTGGAGTTCTTCGACTCCATCAGGCGCTCGGCGATGCGCTTGCGGATGCGGGTCATCGGCACGCGCTCTTCCGGACGTGCGCCACCGGCCTTGCCGGCGCCGCCGTTGCGGGCGAAGTTGACGATGTCTTCCTTGGTCACTGCGCCGCGACGGCCGGTGCCGTCGACGTCGGCCGGGTTCACGCCTTCGGTGATGGCGGTGAAGCGGGCGCCCGGCGGCAGGGTGTCGGCGGCCGACTTGGCAGCCGGGGCCGGAGCAGCAGCGGCGGCCGGAGCGGCAGCGGCCGGAGCGGCCTCGGCCTTCTTCTCTTCAGCGGCCGGAGCCGGGGCAGCAGCCACGGCGCCTTCCTCGATGATCGCCACGACCTGGCTGGAGGTCACGGTCGAACCTTCGGCGAACTTGATTTCCTTGAGCACGCCGTCGACCGGCGACGGCACTTCCAGGACGACCTTGTCGGTTTCCAGGTCAAGCAGGTTTTCGTCGCGCTTGACGGCGTCGCCCACCTTCTTGTGCCAGGTGGCGATGGTGCCGTCGGCGACGGATTCGGGCAGTACCGGGGCTTTGACTTCGGTGGCCATTGCGGGAGCTTCCTGGTTTGTCTTCTAAATAGGGGGAGGATTATTCAGCGAACGTGTCGTTGAACGGGTTGACCAGTGCATCGGCGACCAGCTGCTGCTGTTCGCGGACGTGGTCAGCCATGTGACCGGCAGCCGGCGAAGCCGAACGTGCGCGACCGGCGTAGTGCAGGTTCTGGCCATCGGCCAGGCAGAACTGCAGGTGGTGGCGGATCTGGTACCACGCACCCTGGTTCTGCGGTTCTTCCTGCGTCCACACCACGTCGGTGGCCTTGCCGTACTTCTTCAGTTCGGCAGCCAGCAGCGCACGCGGGAACGGGTACAGCTGCTCCACGCGGATGATCGCCACGTCGTCCTGGCCACGCTTGGTCTGGTCTTCCAGCAGGTCGTAGTAGACCTTGCCCGAGCACAGCACCACGCGCTTGACCTTCTTGGCGTCCGCGTTGGCGTCGCCGATCAGGTGCTGGAACTCGCCGTTGGCCAGTTCGTCCAGGGTCGACACGGCCAGCTTGTGGCGCAGCAGCGACTTCGGCGACATCACCACCAGCGGCTTGCGGGTGGTCAGGTGCTGCTGGCGACGCAGCATGTGGAAGGCCTGCGCCGGGGTCGACGGCACCACCACCAGCATGTTCTCCAGTGCGCACAGCTGCAGGAAGCGCTCCAGGCGCGCCGAGCTGTGTTCCGGGCCTTGCCCTTCATAGCCATGCGGCAGCAGCAGGGTCAGGCCGGAGATGCGGCCCCACTTGGCTTCACCGGCGGCGATGAACTGGTCGATGACGACCTGGGCACCGTTGGCGAAGTCGCCGAACTGGCCTTCCCAGATGCACAGCGTGTTCGGATCGGTGGTGGAGAAGCCGTACTCGTAGGCCATCACCGCTTCTTCGCTCAGCAGCGAATCGATGACGGTGGCCTTCTCCGGCGAATCCACCAGCTGCCGCAGCGGCATGTAGTAGTTGTCGGTCTTCTGGTCGTGCAGGATCGCGTGGCGGTGCGTGAACGTACCGCGACCCACGTCCTGGCCGACCAGGCGCAGGGCACTGCCTTCGTCGAGCAGGGTGGCGTAGGCCAGGTTTTCGGCAAAGCCCCAGTCGCCCGGGATCTCGCCAGCGGCCATCTTGCGGCGGTCGTCGTAGACCTTGGCCACGCGCGAGTGCAGCTGCACTTCGTCCGGAATGGTGTTGATCAGCTTGGCCAGTTCGACCAGCTTGTTCTTCTCGACCTTGGTCGAGATCGGGTCGGACAGCTTGCCTTCCAGCAGCTTCGGCCAATCGACGAACAGCGGGCTGGTCGGCGGGGTCTTCTCGACCCTGGCCAGCTCGGTGGTCACTTCACCGGCGTCCAGCTTCTCGCGGTAGGCATCGACCATCGCCTTGCCGGCACCGGCGGCGATCACGCCCGCCTTTTCCAGCTGCTCGGCGTACATCTCGCGGGTGGTGGCGTGCTTGCGGATCACCTGGTACATCAGCGGCTGGGTGATCGCCGGTTCGTCGGCCTCGTTGTGGCCCCAGCGGCGGTAGCACATCAGGTCGATGACCACGTCCTTGGCGAACTTCTGGCGGAACTCGAAGGCCAGCTGCGCGGCGAACACAACGGCTTCCGGATCATCGCCGTTCACGTGCAGCACCGGGGCGGCGATCATCTTCGCCACGTCGGTGGCATAGCGCGTGGAACGCGTATCCAGCGGGTTGGAGGTGGTGAAGCCGACCTGGTTGTTGACCACGATGTGCACGGTGCCGCCGACGGCGAAGCCGCGGGCCTGCGACATCTGGAACAGTTCCATGACCACGCCCTGGCCGGAGAAGGCCGCGTCGCCGTGGATCAGGATGGGCATGACCTGCTTGCGCGCGGTGTCCTTGCGGCGCTCCTGGCGCGAACGCACGGAACCGGCCACGACCGGGTCGGCGATTTCCAGGTGCGACGGGTTGAACGCCAGCGCCAGGTGCACCGGGCCGCCATCGGTGGCGACGTCGGCGGAGAAGCCCATGTGGTACTTCACGTCACCGGCCGAGGCGTGCTCGTCGTGCTCGAACTTGCCTTCGAATTCGTCGAACAGCTTGCGTGGGTTCTTGCCCAGGGTGTTGACCAGCACGTTCAGGCGGCCGCGGTGGGCCATGCCGATCACCACGTCCTTGACGCCATCCTTGCCGGCGCTGCGGATGATGGTGTCCATCATCGGGATCAGCGAGTCGCCGCCTTCCAGCGAGAAGCGCTTCTGGCCGACGTACTTGGTGTGCAGGTAGCGCTCCAGGCCTTCAGCCGCGGTCAGGCGCTCCAGGGTGCGGCGCTGGGTATCAGCGTCCAGCTGGTAGTTGCCACCGGCCAGTTCCAGCTTCTTGTAGATCCACTGGCGCTGCTCGACCTCGGAGATGTGCATGAACTCCGCACCGATCGAGCCGGTGTAGGTCGCCTTCAGGCGTGCCAGCAGGTCGCGCAGCTTCATGCGCGGCTGGCCACCGACGCCGCCGGTGCTGAACTCGCTGTTGAGGTCGCCATCGGACAGGCTGTGGAACGGCAGGCCCAGGTCCGGGGTGTTGACCGGTGCGGCCAGGCCCAGCGGATCGAGGCGGGCGTCCAGGTGGCCGCGCGAACGGTAGGCGGTGATCAGACGACCGACATTGCGCTCGCGCTCGTCGCCTGCACCGTTACCGGTACCGGCCTTCAGCGCATCCTTGGCCGCGTCCGCAATGTGGGAGATGACGGCCGAGTGCGGAATGTCACCTGCTTCACGGCCCTTGAAGCCGTCGAAGTAGGTTTTCCATTTGGGATCGACACTATCCGGGGAGACCAGGTACTGCTCGTACAGGTCCTCGACATAGGAGGCGTTGCCGCCGGCGAGTTGCGAAGATTGCGCAAACTGCTTCAGTTGATTGTCCACGATGGAGGGTGTTGATTCGCTTTGTGGGGTATGGCTTCAGAAGGACCCGGCAGGAAGATGAATAGCCCTGCGCGGGCGCGTTCAAACAGCCAAATTGTACCCCCAACCGGACACGAAGGGGCAGCACCAGAGGTATCGCGCGTCCCCCGGTGCCGGTTCCAGACAGGTTGAGTCAGCCCGCTCCGCTCAGATGCCGAGCGCGCGCAGTTCGCTGCAATCACGCGAACGGTCCCAGACGCGCTGCAATTGCTGCTCGAACGGCTGCGAACGTGCCGGCAGCGCGATGCCGGCTTCGCCGTCGAGGCGATGGCCGATCAGACGAAAGTAGAAGTCGCCCGCATCGTTGAGCAGACAGGCCGAGGCCAGCGCACGGTCGACCGGGTCGGTGACCTCGCGGAACTGGATCACGCTGGGCAGGCGCTGGGCCAGCGCCAGCAGCGGCGCCCCGCTAGAGGCGATCGCGGCGGCGTCGTGCACGATCACCCGCAGCTGCTTGTCGTGGCGGGCGGTGACGAAGCGGCGCAGGGCGGCCTGTACCGGGGGCGCGTCGAGCAGCCCGGGGTCCAGCTGGCGGCTGTGCAGCCACAGCTGGCGACGGGCGCGGTGGATGATGGCCGTGGTGATGGCCACCGCCTCGGAGCGGCTGTCGATGGCGCTGGCCGTGCCCAGCCGGCGGCGCATCTGCTGGTGGCCGATGCCGGCCTCCTCGAACACCTCGCCTTCGGGCAGGAAACCCTGGCGGGCATAGAAGTCACGGGCGGGCAGCTGGGCATGCAGATACAGCTCGGCCAGGCCGAGCCGGCGCCCGGCCTCCACCAGTGCTTCCAGCAGGGCCTCGCCGACCCCGCGGCTGCGATGGCTGGCCAGCACCGCCATGCGGCCGATGCGGCCATCCGGGGCCAGCCGGCCCGTGCCGACCGGCTGGTTGTCACTGTCCAGCGCCAGCACATGGGCACTGACCGGGTCCAGCGCATCGCGTTCCAGCTCGGCGGCGATGCCCTGTTCCTGCACGAACACGCGTTGGCGTACCTCGTGGATGGCTGCGTGGGCATCGGCGTGGCTGACCTGCTGGACCCGGATCATGGCGATGGCTCAGGCCCGGCCGGCGCTGTCGTCTTCCTCGTCGTCCTCGAAGTTGACGATGACCTCGATGCCGTCGTCGTGTACGGTCACGGAGTGGACATCGTCGGACACCGCGTCGGCGTCGATCGCATCCACGCGGTCGCGGCCTTCGACGACCTCGCCGAGCACCACGGCATCCTCGCCGTCGTCCTCGTCTTCGGCCTCGTATACCTCATTCGGGTCGATCAGCTGGAACACCCCGCCGACCAGCAGCTGCTGGACCACGGCACGGCCCTTGTCGGACAGGCCGCGATAAGCGGCGGCGTCCAGCTGTTCGGTGCCAGCCAGGCGCTGCGCGTCCTTCACCGGCAGCGCGAAGTCCTGGCCGCTGACATACAGGCTGGCGCCACGCTTGGCCCGGCGCCAGGCCAGCCGGGCCCACGGGTGGCGCTGCAGCAGCAGGCCCGATGCCAGGGCCTGGACCACTTCTTCCTGTGCCGGTGCGGCCTGGTGGGCCATCACTTCGCCGGCCGCGCGGTAGGTGGTGATGAAGCGGCCGAACCAGTCGCCCAGCTTGTCCGGGTCGTTCATGCGGATGGCGTTGAGCGCGGTGATCACCCGCGCCATCGCCACCGTGTCGATTTCGTTCGGGTCGGCCGGCACCTTCAGGTCGGCATCCTGGTAGCGGATGTTCTCGTCGGCATCGGCGATCAGGGTGTCCAGGTAGTCGCTGATCAGCTCGGCCGAAGACGGCGCGCGCATGCCGAACGAGAATGTCAGGCAGGGATCTTCGGCGACGCCGTGGTGCGGCACGTTCGGCGGCAGGTACAGCATGTCGCCCGGCGCCAGCACCCAGTCGTGGGTCGGCTTGAACACCTTCAGCAGCTTCAGCTCCACGTCGGGGCGGAAGCCCAGCGGCGGCTGCTTGCCCTTGATCGATTCGCTGGCATCGATCTGCCAGCGGCGATGGCCATGGGCCTGCAGCAGGAACACGTCGTACTGGTCGACGTGGGCGCCGACCGAGCCGCCGGTGGCGGCGAAGCTGATCATCACGTCATCCATGCGCCAACGCGGCAGGAAGCTGAAGTGCTCGATCAGGGCGCGTACGTCCGGGTCCCACTTGTCCACGTCCTGTACCAGCAGGGTCCAGTCGTGGTCGGGCAGGGCGGGGAACACGTCTTCCTGGAATGGACCGGTGCGCACGCGCCAGCCGTCCTGGGTCTTGTCGTGCTCGATCAGGCGTGCCAGCACGCCTTCCTCGCAGGCCAGCCCGGCCAGGTCTTCCGGCTGCACCGGGGTCTGGAAGTTGGGGAAGGCGTTGCGGATCAGCAGCGGGCGTTTCTGCCAGAAGTCGCGCAGGAAGGTGGCCGGCGCCATGCCCAGCGGCTGGCCGGGGCGGGCGGTGACTTCGATGAGGGGGGCGGAGGACTTGCGGGCAGCCATGGGGGAATCCTTGCAGCGGAAAGCGGGAGGGGCGGCGCGGCGGGCCGCCTGAGATCTCCATTGTCCGCCGTTCGCCGGGATTGCGCACGTGCGCGGGTTTGTCGCGGGGTGTCCGGCCAACGGCGGAGCCCCTCGTGGCGGGGTGGTTCAGAATCAAAAGCCGCGCTTGGCCGGGCGGGTGGGCCATGCAGGGGACGCTGCAAGTACGTCCTTGTAAGCTCGATGGCGCCATCCATGGCGCCAACGCCCCTGCATGGCCCACCCGCCCGGCCCCTGACAGTTTCCTGCGCGGCCCGCCACGGAATGGAAGAAGAAGATCAAAGGCAAAAGCGGGTCGCGCGCTGCGCTTGCTCATGCCAAAACAACAGAGGGACGCGGCGAAGCCGCGTCCCTCTTTCAAATTCCGTCCCGACAACCCAATGCTCTTCGATCCGTCACCGGGAATCTGTCAGAGGTGGGGCGGGTTGGGTTCGCGGGACCGTTGGCGCCATGGATGGCGCCATCGAGCCCCCAAGGTGAAGTGACCCCCGGGAGTTGGACACCAGATCCAACCCCGAGGGATACATGAACAAATACGACGCGCGTTTCAAACTGCAGGTCGCCAAAGAGGCCTGCAAGACCTCCACATCGGTCAAAGCCATTGCCCGTCGCCACGGCCTGGAGTTCTCCACGGTCAGGCGCTGGGTGGCGACCTATCGGCTGCATGGCTGGCGGGGATTTCATCGCCAGGCCCGGTCCTATGACCTCCCGTTCAAGCTGGCTGTCCTGGAGAAAATGAGCCAGGACGGCATGTCCGGGCGGGAGGCCACCACCTACTTTCAAATTGGCGATGCCGGCGCGGTGGGGCGATGGCGGCGCCTGTATGCTCAAGGCGGTGCCCAAGCGTTGGCACCCCCTCCGCCGCCGCCCCGAAAGCCGATGAAAAAGACCCGTTCGTCCAAGCCACCTGAAGATATGAGCCGCGATGAGCTGCTCAAGGAAGTCGCCTATCTGCGTGCGGAGACCGACTACCTAAAAAAACTCGATGCCTTGATCCGGGAAGAGCAGGCGGCGCAGGACGCAAAGCGCAAGCCGTCCAAGGATTGAGGCAGGTTCATACGCTGTCGCTTCTGCTCGAAGCAGCTGAGCTGTCACGCAGTACGTTCTATTACCAGAACCATGTCCTGGCCCATCCGGATCAGGATGAGGCAGCCCTGTGCGAGCGCATCCGTGCAATCTACGATCAAAGCCAAGGGCGCTATGGCTATCGCACGGTGACGCTGGAATTGGCCAATCAGGGCCATCGGACCAATCACAAGCGGGTTCAGCGCCTGATGGGGGAGATGGGGCTGAAATCGCGGGTGCGTGTGAAGCGCTACCAGGCCTTCAAGGGGGCGGCCAATGTTGTGGTTGGCAATGACCTCAATCGCCAGTTCCATGCCGAGCGCCCCAACCAGAAATGGGTGACTGACGTGACCGAGTTCAAGGTGCAGGGCATGAAGCTGTACCTGTCGCCGATCATGGACCTCTACAACGGTGAAATCGTGGCTTATCAGATCAAGCGTCGGCCCGTATTTGATCTGGTGGGCCAAATGCTGGAGGAGGCCATCAAGAAGCTTTCCCCGGATGAGCGCCCGATGATCCACTCCGACCAGGGCTGGCAGTACCAGCATGAAAACTACCGGCATATGCTGGAAAAGCACTCGTTGAAGCAAAGCATGTCCCGGCGCGGCAACTGCCTGGACAATGCGGCGATGGAGAGCTTCTTTGGAACGCTGAAGTCGGAATTCTTCTACCTGAACAGCTTTGACAGCCTCGAGAGTCTGGAGGCTGGGCTGGTGGAATACATCCAGTACTACAACGAAGAACGCATCAAACTGAAACTGAAAGGTCTGAGCCCGATAAAGTACCGGGAGCAGGCCCAATCGGCCGCCTGACCCCGTCCAAGTCTCGGGGGTCACTTCAAGGACGGGTTCACGGCGTGTCCCGCGAATCCAACCCGTCCCGCCCAGCTAGCAGCAATCCAGAGCCGCTCTTGACGTTGCTGTTGCCGTTGCCGTTGCCGTTGCCGTTGCCGTAGAGCCTGCCGCAGGCAGCGCCCGCGGCCGCCGCCGCAAAGGAAACTCCTTAAATCTTCTTCGCCAGCGACTCGGCCAGGCCGGTGTAGCTACCCGGGGTCATCTCCAGCAGACGCTGTTTCGCATCCGCCGGCAGCTCCAGCCCCTGCACGAACGCGCGCATCGACTCGGCGGTGATGCCCTGGCCGCGGGTCAGCGCCTTCAGCTGCTCGTACGGGTTCGGCAGGCCATGGCGGCGCATCACCGTCTGCACGGCTTCGGCCAGCACTTCCCAGGCCGCGTCCAGATCGGCATCCAGGCGCTGCGGGTTCACTTCCAGCTTGCCCAGGCCCTTGGCCAGCGAATCCAGCGCCACCTGGCTGTGGCCGAACGCGGTGCCCAGCGCACGCAGCACGGTGGAGTCGGTCAGGTCACGCTGCCAGCGGCTGATCGGCAGCTTCGCGCTGAAGTGCTCGAACAGCGCGTTGGCAATGCCGAAGTTGCCTTCCGCATTCTCGAAGTCGATCGGGTTGACCTTGTGCGGCATCGTCGACGAGCCGACTTCGCCTTCCTTCAGGCGCTGCTTGAAGTAGCCCAGCGAAACATAGCCCCAGATGTCACGGGCCAGGTCGATCAGGATGATGTTGGCGCGGCGTGCGGCATCACCGATCTCGGCGATGTTGTCGTGCGGTTCGATCTGCGTGGTGTACGGGTTGAACACCAGGCCCAGGCCGGTCACGAAGCGCTCGGCGAAGGCCGGCCAGTCCACGTCCGGGTAGCTGGCGATGTGGGCGTTGTAGTTGCCCACCGCGCCATTGATCTTGCCGGTCAGTTCGACCGCGGCAATCTGCCTGCGCTGGCGTTCCAAGCGGGCGACCACGTTGGCCAGTTCCTTGCCCAGCGTGGTCGGCGAGGCGGTCTGGCCGTGGGTGCGCGACAGCATCGGCTGGCCGGCCTGGGCGTGGGCCAGGCTGCGCAGGGTGCCGGCGATGCCGTCCAGGGTCGGCAGCAGCACCTCGCGGCGGGCCTGTTCCAGCATCAGGCCGTAGCTGAGGTTGTTGATGTCTTCGCTGGTGCAGGCGAAATGCACGAATTCCAGCGCCGGGGCCAGCTCGGCGTCGTCCTTCAGCTGTTCCTTGATGAAGTACTCCACCGCCTTGACGTCATGGTTGGTGGTGCGTTCGATCTCCTTCACGCGCGCGGCCTGGACCGGGCTGAAGCTGGCGGCCAGGGCGCGCAGGCGAGCGACGGCGGCGTCGGAGAACGGGGCCAGTTCGACGATGCCCGGCTCGGCGGCCAGGGCCAGCAGCCACTCCACTTCGACCGTGATGCGGGCCTTGATCAGGCCGTACTCGGAGAAGATCGGGCGCAGGGCGTCGACCTTGCCGGCATAGCGGCCATCGAGCGGGGACAGGGCGAGCAGGGCGGAATCGGACATGTCGGCAGGGCTGGGGCGAGCGGCGGGGGCCATATTCTACGACGTGCCGGTGAGGTAGTGCCGGCCGCTGGCCGGCAACCACGCCCGGCCCACGATTCCATGGATTGCCGGCCAGCGGACGGCACTACCCCTTGCGCGTGCAGATCGGCCCTGCGGATGAAACGATCTGGCCCGCCCTCGTCATCCCACGCTGCGGGCAAGGGAGTATCGTTGGCGCAGCCGCCAGCCCGGGAAGCGACACCCTGCCAGCCGCCGCTTCCCTTTCCCCAACTGAAGTAGTGCGGAGTTGATGCAATGAGCAAAGCTGCAAGCAAGGGTTTCAGAATCGAACACGACAGCATGGGCGAGCTGCAGGTGCCTGCGGACGCCCTGTGGGGCGCCCAGACCCAGCGTGCCGTGCAGAACTTCCCGGTGTCGGGCCAGCGCATGCCGCGCGGTTTCATCCGTGCCCTGGGCCTGGTCAAGGGCGCCGCCGCGGGCGTCAACGCAGAACTGGGCCACCTGCCGAAGAACGTGGCCAAGGCCATCCAGACCGCTGCCGCCGAAGTGGCCGCCGGCAACTGGGACGCGCAGTTCCCGATCGATGTCTACCAGACGGGTTCTGGCACGTCGTCGAACATGAATGCCAATGAGGTCATCGCCACCCTGGCCAACCGTGCCGGCAAGGCGGGCAAGACCAGTGTGCACCCCAATGACCACGTCAACCAGGGCCAGAGCTCCAACGACGTGATTCCGACCGCGTTGCGGGTGTCGGCGGTGTTGGCGACGCATGAGCAGCTGCTGCCGGCGCTGGTGCACCTGCGCAAGACCCTGGACAAGAAGGGCCGCAGCCTGCGCAAGGTGGTCAAGACCGGCCGCACCCACCTGATGGATGCGATGCCGCTGACCTTCGAGCAGGAATTCGGCGCGTGGGCGGCGCAGCTGGCGTCGGCGCAGGAGCGTATCGAAGACAGTCTCAAGCGCGTGCGCCGGCTGCCGCTGGGTGGCACCGCCATCGGCACCGGCATCAATGCCGATCCGCGCTTCGGTGCACAGGTGGCCAAGGCACTGAAGCAGCAGACCGGTTTCAAGTTCGACAGTGCCGAGAACAAGTTCGAAGGCCTGGCCGCACAGGACGACGCGGTGGAGCTTTCCGGTCAGCTCAATGCGCTGGCGGTGGCGCTGATCAAGATCGCCAACGACCTGCGTTGGATGAACGCCGGTCCGCTGGCCGGGCTGGGCGAGATCGAACTGCCGGCGCTGCAGCCGGGCAGCTCGATCATGCCGGGCAAGGTCAACCCGGTGATTCCGGAAGCGACGGTGATGGCCTGTGCACAGGTGATCGGTCACCACACTGCGATCACCGTGGCCGGGCAGACCGGCAACTTCCAGCTCAACGTCACCCTGCCGCTGATCGCAGTGAACCTGCTCGATGGCATCGGCCTGCTGGCCAACGTGTCCACCCTGCTGGCCGACAGTGCGATTGCCGGGCTGAAGGTGCGCGAGGACCGCGTTGCCGAGGCGCTGGCGCGCAACCCGATCCTGGTTACCGCCCTCAACCCGATCATCGGCTACGAGAAGGCTGCGGCGATTGCCAAGCGTGCATACAAGGAACAGCGCCCGGTGCTGGATGTGGCGCTGGAGGACAGTGGACTGGAGGAGGCCGAGCTGCGTCGCCTGCTGGACCCGACCGCGCTGACCGCCGGTGGCATCCAGGCCGGTGGCGGCGGCGCCGGCGGTTGATCGGCCGGTTGTAGAGTCGAGCCATGCTCGACTGTTGTTCCGGAGTCGAGCATGGCTCGACTCTACAGAAAGCAGAAACGCCGCCCTTTGGGCGGCGTTTTTTTTCAGCGACGGTCGGCGACGATGTTGCCGAAGGTGTCGGTGTAATCCTTGAACTCCGGGATGCGCTGGATCAGGTCCGCCGGAATCACGTCCATGCCCTCCGGCGGTTGGATCTTCACCGGCTGCATGTTGGGATCGGCCGGTGCGGCCACCAGGGTGTTCTGGCGCAGCACCTGCAGTTTGCCGAACATGGTCTGCAGCATCTGTTTCTGCCCGTCGTCCAGCGGAATCTGGATCTCGTCCATCTTCATCGTGCCGTCGGCGAGGATGATGATGTTCGGCGCGGGCGGGCGACGCACGGTGACCATGCCTTCGCTGACGGAAATCTTGGGCTTGCCACGCTCGGCGCGGTGGTTGCGGTACTCCTGGTCACAGCCGGCCAGGCCGAGGCAGAGCAGGGCGGTCAACAGCAGAAACAGCTTCTTCATGACATTCGGTTCGGGGGCGTCCGGGGCCGCCATTGTAAGCCGGGCGGCGCACTACGGCCGGCAGCCAGACGCCGCTGCCGGCCGGGTGCGCTGATCTGTCACAGGCCTAGCGCTGGACCACGGTGTCCTTGCCGCAGTCGTCCACGTCGCCCTGGTCCATGGTCGCGTAGGGCTTGAATGCCGGCAGTTCACGTGCGAGCGCCTGCTGGCTGGCCAGCATCGCCGGAAGGCGGTCGCAGATGCGCTTGGCCTGGGCTTCGATCTTCTCGGCTTCGGCATTGATGCGCTTTTCGACACCTTCGCTGTCGCCACTGAAAATGCCCTTCAGCGCTTCGCCGGCAGCACTGGCACCCAGTTTGGCGCCGGCCAGGCCGACATCCATGCCGTCCATCGCGATGGCGACCACGTGGCCGCGGTAGTCCTGCAGATGACGGCGCTGGATATCGTTGGCGGCGATCTCCTTGCCCGCGATCAGCAGGCGGCCATCCGGCGTGATCTCCGCACGCGGCTGCTTGTCCGCCGAGATCTTGATGTTGCCCTGGGCGATATCCTTGCGGGCATCGTCCATGGCGTTCCTGACGGTCTCGCCGACGCCGCCTGTGGCTTCGGCCACACTCTTGCCAACGGTCTTGTCGGGTGCTGACGACGTGCCGCCGCAGGCGATCAGCGGCAGGGACAGCAGCACAGTGGGCAACAGGCGCAACAGGTTCATGGTGTTCCCCTGGTAGTGTCTGGAAGAGGGTTTACTTGCTGCGCGGCAGAGTGACCCGGCCGCTGACGTTGCGATGATCGACGTCACCGCTGCCGCTGTGGTCGACGGTCAGGGTGCCGCGCACGCCGTCGACGTTGATGTCGCCCGAGCCGTGGCTGCGGACATGCACATTGCCGCCGATGTCGGCCAGATCGACCCCGCCGGAGCCGACCACGCCCACTTCAACGCTGCCCTGCACGCGCTTGAACTCGATATCACCCGAGCCCACGGTATCCAGCCGCGCGTTGCCACGCACATCGCTGATCTTCAGGTCACCGGAGCCGACGGTACCGGTGCTGGCATCGCCGCTGATGTTGCGTACGGTGACGTCGCCGGAACCCAGCGACAGCAGATTCAGGGAGCTGCCGCCATCGATGTTGAGGTCGCCCGAACCCACTGCAGCGTGGATGCTGCCGCGGGTACCGCGGACCACGGCATCACCGGAACCCACGTCCACGCTCAGCGACTGTGCGTTCTCCACGCTGGCATCGCCCGAGCCGATCTTGAACTGCAGCGGCATGTTGTCCGGCACGCTGCCACGGATATCCAGCCAGGCGTAGCTGTTGCCCAGGCTGATGCCGCTTTGGCGGCCGTCGCGGCGCAGGCTCACCACCAGCTTGTCGCCGACCTTGCGCTGCTCCAGCACCAGCTGGTCCAGCCATTCCTGGCTGGACGCGCAGGCGCGGCCGTCCAGCTGGCCGCCGCCAGCGCTGGCGACCACCTTCAGGTCATGCTGATTGACCTCGAACACCACCGTCCTGGCACCAGCCACGTCCAGCTTCAGTGCGCGGGCGGCAGTGAACTTGCAGTTCGGAGCATCGGCGGCCAGCGCCGACAACGGCAACAGCAACAACGCAGAACAGGCGAGCAAAGAACGCATGGGTGGTGCCTCCGGATGGATGGGATCAGATCTCGCCGGCGCGCTTGCGCAGGCGGATGGCAAGGAAGATGAACACTGCACCGACGACGGCGCCGATCCACAGCTCCGGCATCGCCAGCGACTTCAGCTGCGAGGCGGGGGACATCAGGCTGACGACCGAGTCCAGATCGCGGCGCGATGCTTCGTCGGCGCCGAGGCGATACAGCAGGTCCATGCCGGGCACGCCGCCCAGCAGCAGGCGGCCGACGATGTTCTGCCAGAACCAGCCGGTGGTCAGGCCGAACAGCGGCATCATCTTGGTGGAGCTGACAATGATGCCGGCAAACAGCGGCAACATTACCGCCCACAGGAACGGCTTGCTCCTGGCCCATGCCGAGCACAGCAGCAGCCAGCCGGCGGTGGGCAGGGCCCACAGGGCATAGACCGGAATCCAGGCCAGGTGTCCAGCGGCCAGGGTCAGCGGGCTGGCCGGGCCCCAGATCAGGGTCATCGGGCTGCCACCGTGCAGCAGCGCGACGGCACTGATGATCAGCATGAAGCCGAACATGGTGAGGATGCCGGCGATGACCGCGAACAACGGTGCCACGATCAGTGCGCTGATCACCTTGGACAGCACGGTCTGCGTGTCCGACAGCGGCAACGACTTCCAGAACAGGATGCTGCGGTCACGGCGATCGTCGTAGAGGGCGCCCAGGCAGTAGAAGAACACGACGAAGGCCAGCACCACGAACGGCCAGCTTGAACTGAGTACCAGAGTCAGGTCCAGGCCGTTGCCAAGATCAGCAAGGTCCTTGGCACTGATGTTACGGGTGAGCAGGGCCAGGTTCAGGCCGTTGATGTTCACGTTCTCGCCATCGATGTGCAGGCCGCCGTCGCGTGCTGCACGGTTCAGCGCGAACAGGCCGAAGGCAATGCCGGCGATGCTCATCACCAGTGAGATCAGGCCCGCGATCAACGGGGCATACAGGAAGCCGCCGCGGTTCTCCCAGTACTCGCGCTTGAGCAGCCAGCGCAGGGTGCCGATCGGGCTGATGGGGTGGTTGACGGCATTCATGCGTAGGTCCCCTTCATGATGGCGACGAACAGGTCGGCCAGGCCCGGGATGCGGGTCTCGCCGAGAGAGGAAAGCTGGGTGCGCGGCACGCCATCGAACAGCATCACCGTCTTGCCGAACGCCAGGCTGCGCTCGTCGATCGGCTTCAGGGCGCGCGCGGTGTCCAGCTGGTCGGCATTGACCAGCAGCTCGGTATAGCGCTGGCCGACGTCGTCCATTTCCGCGTCGAGCACGATGCGGCCATCGCGGATGAACATCACGTCGCTGAGGATGTGCTCGATCTCCTCCACCTGGTGGGTGGTGACGATGATGGTTTTCTGTTCGTCGAAGTAGTCTTCCAGCAGGCGCTGGTAGAACTCCTTGCGGTACAGGATGTCCAGGCCGAGGGTCGGCTCGTCCAGCACCAGGATGCGGGCATCGATGGCCATCACCAGCGCCAGGTGCAGCTGCACGATCATGCCCTTGGACAGCTCGCGCACGCGCTGCTTCGGCTGCAGCTTGGTGTTGGCCAGGAAGCGCTCGCAGCGGGCGCGGTCGAAGCGCGGGTGGACGCCGGCCACGAAATCGATCGCCTCGCGCACCTTCAGCCAGCGCGGCAGCACGGCGACGTCGGCGATGAAGCAGATGTCGTTCATCAGTTCGTCGCGGTGCAGTCGCGGGTCGCGGCCGAGCACGCTCAGTTCACCCTCCACCGACGTCAGCCCAAGAATGGCCTTCAGCGCGGTGGTCTTGCCGGCGCCATTGGGCCCGATCAGGCCGACGATGCGTCCGCTTGGAATGCTGAAACTGGCGTTGTCGAGGGCGACCGTGGTCTTGTAGGCCTTGCGCAGGCCTCGGGCGGTGATGACCGACTCACTTGCAGTGCTATTCATCAGACTTTCCCCTGGGGCAGCAATTCGTCGAGGCTCAGGCCCAGGCGCTGGATGCGCTCCAGAACCGCCGGCCATTCTTCGTTGAGGAAACGGTCGCGCTCGCTGCTGCGCAGCTGCGTGGCCGCCTGCTCGGTCATGAACATGCCCAGGCCGCGGCGCTTCTCGACCAGGCCTTCGTCGGCCAGCTCCTGGTAAGCGCGCGAAACGGTGATGGGGTTGAGCTGATAGTCGGCGGCCACCTGGCGCACCGAAGGCAGGGCATCGCCCGGCTTGAGGATTCCGTCGAGCATCATGGCGATCACGCGCTCCTTCAACTGACGGTAGATGGGAGCGCCGTCGCTCCACTGGATGTCGCTCATATTCAGCTCCGTGGGGTCAGCGGCTGGGCGAACGAGAAATACGGCATGGACAGCGCGCTGTGCAGCCGACGCGGGGAAGGGGGGAGGAGGATGGGGCGTTCCCTGCGGGGGAGAGAGTCGCGTCCTGCGCACTTTCAGCAGCGGCGGAAACAGGGGCGGTGGGCGTGGCCCACCAGGCCAGCACGAGCAGGGTCGAAATAGCGACGGCCGCGGGTGCGGTGAGGTTGCGACGGATCCGGACGTTCATGGCTTCCCCCTGTCTCAGGTGACTGGTGTTGTATGCAACTATAACACCGGCACGCCTACGTGCAACCCCTTGCCGTCCCCAACTGATGGCAGGGGTGGTCAGATTGCTGAAACATCCCTTTAGTCGATTGATTTAAAAGGGAAATGAATCTTCTGCAGGGGGCTTTTCGGGGCGGCCTTCCATTCAGTGATGTCCATGCTATGTCATCACTGCGCCTTCGATGGCGCCCGGGCAGCACATTCGCCACGCCGCGCAAAGCCCGGGGTGGACCTGTGCCATCAGGGGCTGCAGAGCCCGGTGCTATAGTTCGGCCGATTCCCGGCCAGCACTGGCCGGGCCTTGTGAATGGCTACCGCGGACCGCCTCTGATGCCCCTGCCGACCGTTTCCCCGTGCCGCCTGCGCGGCCTGTCCCTGCTGGCCCTGATGGTGGCCGGCGCCGCCGGTTCCGCCAGTGCGCTGGCGGCCGACCTGCTCGATCTGGAATACCGGCCGTTGGCCAGCAAGCAGCAGGTGAATCTGCAGCAGCGCTATCACGGGCAGGTGCTGCTGGTGGTCAACACCGCCAGCAAGTGTGGCTACACGCCGCAGTACGAAGGGCTGGAGGCGCTGCAGAAGCGCTATGCAGGCCGCGGTTTTGCGGTGCTGGGCTTTCCTTCCAATGACTTCAAGGGCCAGGAACCGGGTGACGAGAAGCAGATCCAGGACTTCTGCACCCTGACCTACGGCGTCAAGTTCCCGATGTTCGAGAAGGTGCATGTGGTCGGCACGCAGGCCACGCCGCTGTACCAGCGGTTGACCGCAGCGACCGGCGTTGCGCCGGCCTGGAACTTCCACAAGTACCTCGTGGGCCGCGATGGCAAGGTCATTGCCCAGTTCGCCAGCAAGGTGACGCCGGACGATCCGCAGCTGACCGCGGCCATCGACAAGGCGCTGGCGGCAGCTGCCACGCATTGATATCCAGCACGCATGCCTCGACATCGACGGCATGCGTGCGACAATGTTTCTTTTCGCGCCGACGTCGGCGCCCAGACACTTCCAGGAATGCAGCGAATGAAGATGGGAATGCGCGGCGCCGCGGCGTCGGTTCTGATTCTGGCGATGGGCACTTCGGGTGTCGCTCTGTCGCAACAACCGGCTGCCCCCGCAGCCGCCAAGGAGACCGCAACCTTGAATTCCCCCAAGCAGAAGCTCGGCTACGCCATCGGCCTTGATGTCGCCAAGTCGTTCACCCCGATCGCCGATGAGATCGATGTGGCCGCCCTGCGCACCGCCGTTGAGCGTTCGTTCGAGGGCCTGCAGCCGCAGATCACCCAGGAACAGGCCAAGGCCACCGATGCCGCCCTGCGCCAGGTCGTGATGGCCCGCAGCGGCCAGCAGGTGCCGGGCGTGGCACCGGGCTCGCAGCCGCCGAAGGTCGACCGCGTCAAGGTGTCGCAGATGATCGGCTCCTACTCGGTGGGTCCGTCGCTGGCGCAGCTGAAGGACGATATCGATGTCGCCTCGTTGTTTGACGCAATCAGCACCGGCCTGACCAAGGGCCAGCCGAAGATGACGGAAGCTGACGCGACCGCCACCATCCAGGCCTTCATGGGTGCCAAGCAGGCTGAAATGCAGGCCAAGGCCGCCCAGGCTGCGCAGACCAACCGCACGGAAGGCAACGCATTCCTGGCCAAGAACAAGACCCAGCCGGGCGTGGTGACCACCTCGTCGGGCCTGCAGTACCAGGTGATCCGCCCGGGTAGCGGCGAGCGCCCGCTGCCGAGCAGCAAGGTGCGCGTGAACTACGAAGGCAAGCTGCTCAACGGCACCGTGTTCGACAGTTCCTACGGCCGCCAGCCGGCCGAGTTCGGTCTGGACCAGGTGATCAAGGGCTGGACCGAAGGCGTCGCGCTGATGCCGGTCGGTTCGAAGTACCGCTTCTGGATCCCGGGCGAACTCGCCTACGGTGAGAACGGCACCCCGGGCGGCCCGATCGGCCCGAACGCGACTCTGACGTTCGACGTCGAGCTGCTGGGCGTTCTGCCGTAAGTCATTCAGGAGCGAATACGGATATGCGCGTTGCGATTTTTGGTACCGGCTACGTTGGACTGGTGACCGGTACCTGCCTGGCCGATGTTGGTCATCAGGTGGTCTGTGTCGATATCGACCAGGCCAAGGTGGATGGCCTCAACCAGGGCATCATCCCGATCTATGAACCCGGCCTGGAGCCGATGGTGAAGGCCAACCATGCCGCAGCGCGGCTGGCGTTCACCACGGATGCCGCGGCCGCCATCGATCACGGCCAGGTGGTGTTCATCGCCGTTGGTACGCCGCCGGACGAGGATGGCAGTGCCGATCTTCAATACGTGCTTGCCGTAGCCCGGACCATTGGTCGGCACATGAGTGTGCCGACCGTGGTGGTGAACAAGTCGACGGTGCCGGTCGGCACCGCCGACAAGGTGCGTGCCGCCATTGCCGAAGAGCTGGCCGCGCGTGGCGCGGACATCGCCTTCGACGTGGTGTCCAACCCGGAATTCCTGAAGGAAGGCGATGCGGTTGCGGACTGCATGCGCCCGGACCGCATCATCATCGGTGCGGCGAACGAAGAGTCGGTGGCGGTGATGCGTCGCCTGTACGCGCCGTTCAACCGCAACCACGACCGCGTGGTGGAAATGGACGTGCGTTCGGCCGAACTGACCAAGTACGCCGCCAATGCGATGCTGGCGACCAAGATTTCGTTCATGAATGAAATCGCCAACATCGCTGAACGCGTCGGTGCCGATGTCGAGCAGGTCCGCCAGGGCATTGGTTCGGATCCACGCATCGGCTGGCACTTCATCTATCCGGGTGCCGGTTACGGCGGCTCGTGCTTCCCCAAAGATGTGCAGGCATTGGCCCGTACCGCCCAGCAGTATGGCCTTGAGCCGAAGCTGCTCAATGCGGTTGAAGCGGTCAACGATGCGCAGAAGGGTCATCTGTTTGCCCTCATCCAGCGTCATTACGACAAGGGCGAGGACGAGGGCGTGCGTGGAAAGACCTTCGCCGTATGGGGTCTGGCCTTCAAGCCGAACACCGACGACATGCGTGAGGCCTCCAGCCGTCGACTGCTGGCGCAGCTGTGGGAAGGCGGTGCGACGGTGCGTGCCTACGATCCGGAGGCGATGCACGAGTCGCAGCGCATCTTCGGCGAACGCGATGACCTGGTGTTCTGCAACAGTGCCGATGAAGCGCTGCAGGGTGCCGACGCGCTGGTGGTGGTCACCGAGTGGAAGCAGTTCCGCAGCCCCGACTTCCAGAAGCTGCGCGAGCAGCTGAAGGATGCGGCGGTGTTCGACGGCCGCAACCTGTATGAGCCGGGCGAAGTGGAAGCCGCAGGTCTTGCGTACTACGGCATTGGCCGGGGGCGCTCGTTGCATGTCTGATTTGCCCACTGAACGCGAGCAGGCGCTGGAAGCGCGCCTGGTCGAGCTGGAAATGCGCGTGTCCTTCCAGGAACAGGCGCTGGCCGAGCTGAGCGACGCGCTGGCTGATGCCCGCATGCAGGGCATGCGCAACGCCGATGTGCTGCGCGTGCTGCTGGAAGACCTGGGCAAGGTCCGCAACGCACTGAATTCTTCCGATCCGGCGAGCGAACCGCCGCCGCCGCACTACTGATCCGAATCCTATGAGCGATACCCTCCGCGACCAGCTGATGGGCCTGGGCTTCAAGCCCGCGCCCAAGCCCGAGCGCAAGAATGATGGCCCCCGCCGTGATGGCCGCCCGCAGGGCAAGGGTGGCAACGGCAACGGCAATGGAAAGCCGCAGGGCGCAGGCAAGGGCGAGCACAAGCCCGGTGAGCGTCGTGGCCAGGGCCATGGCGCGGGCAAGCCCGGCGGGCATGCGCGCGGTGGCCAGGGCCAGCAGGGCCCGCGCAAGCCGCGCAGCACCGAAGAGATGGACCTGGCCAAGGCCTATGCCATCCGGGCGCAGCGGGAGAAGGAAGAGCGCATCGAGACCGAGCGCCTGAAGCAGGAAGAAGCACGCGTGCGCCGCGAGGCGAAGGCCAAGCTGGAAGAACTGCTGAAGGACAAGAGCCTCAACGCCGAGGCAGCGGACATCGCCCGCCACTTCCCGTATGGCGGCAAGATCAAGCGCATCTATGTGACCGCCGAACAGCTGACCGCGCTCAATGCCGGTGAGCTGGGTGTGGTCCAGCTCAATGGCCGCTACCTGCTGGTAACGGCCGACGTGCTGGCACAGTCCGAGGCGGTGTTCGCCGCCTCGGTGGCGCTGAAGGTCGATCCGAATGCGCCGGCCGAGGAAGATCCGTATGCGGATCCGCAGTACCAGGTGCCGGACGACCTGGTCTGGTAAAGGCGCAACCACCGCGGACGGCACTGCCCCCGCGGTTGGGGGAAGGGATGACCGCTGATCCAAGCCGTGGCTACGTGCCGCACATTGACGGCCTGCGCGCGATTGCCGTGCTGGCCGTCATCGTGTTCCACCTGGACCCGGCCTGGTTGCCGGGCGGGTTCACCGGCGTAGACGTGTTCTTCGTCATTTCCGGGTTCGTGGTCAGCGCGTCGGTGCACCGGCTGCCGCCGTTGTCGCTGTGGCAGTCGATGCTGCGCTTCTATTCGCGTCGCATCCGCCGCATCGCACCTGCGCTGATCAGCTGCCTGCTGTTGACCGCCGTCGGCAGCGTGCTGTTCATTCCCGAGTCCTGGCTCAGCGAGGCCAGTGACAAGACCGGGCTGATGGCATTCTTCGGCTTCAGCAACTGGGTGCTGGCGCTGATCGGCAACGATTATTTCGCGCCCAAGGCCGAATTCAATCCCTATACCCATACCTGGTCGCTGGGCGTGGAGGAGCAGTTCTACCTGCTGTTCCCGCTGCTGTTCCTGGCCTGGGCGCGCGGCGTGCGCGGGCGTTGGATCAGCCTTGGCCTGTTTGCCATGGTCAGCGCGGCGTCGCTGCTGCATGCGGCGGTGCTGGGCCTGCGCGAGGCGCCGCCATCGTGGGCGTTCTACGCCACCACTACGCGGCTGTGGCAGCTGGGTGTTGGCGTACTGCTGTTCCAGCTGCTGCATGTTCGCCAGCCAGTGGATGCGGTGACGACGATTGCACTGAAGCGCGCTGTGCCCGTGTTCTCGCTGCTCGCGATGGTGGCGCTGGCCTTGCTGTGCTGGGCATTGTGGACCGCACGGGCCGGACGTTCGCCGTGGCCTGATGGCCTGCTGCCGACCTTTGCTGCGGCAGGCCTGCTGTGGGCGCTGCATCATCATCCCCGGTCCTGGGTGGCACGCCTGTTGGCCAGCAGGCCGATGCGCTCCATCGGCCTGCTGTCGTACTCGCTGTATCTGTGGCACTGGCCGGTACTCGTGCTGATGCGCTGGACCGTGGGCCTGCAGACACCCCTGCAGATGAGCGCTGCGATGGCGCTGGTGCTGCTGCTGTCGTGGTTGTCGTGGCGCTGGGTGGAGCAACCGTTCCGGGGCCCCTTGGCGCAGCGTCTGCGCCCGGGTCGCTGGGTGCTGGCAGGTTCGGCTGTGCTGCTGGTCGCGGCCGGCACCCAGACGCTGCTGTACCTGCAGGCACCGCGGATATCACTGAGCACGGTCAGTCGGCATCCCGGCGACTGGTATCCCAACGGCAAGAGCGTGGCAGGCGACTATCCCGACTGCAGCCTGGTGACCACCAAGCGACGCTTCGAAGGTGGCAGCATGCGGACCTATGCGCGTGGTGACTGCGATCGGCCGGTGCCTGCCGGTGCGCCGAAGCAGGTGTTCGTTGCTGGCGATTCGCATGCAATGGCCTACATCGAGCTGCTGCAGCGGCTGGCGCTTGAGAGTGGCTCGGAGGTGATTCTCTACGGTCGTGGTGGATGCCCGCAGGTGAGCCTGCAGAAGTGGCGCGGCGCGGGTGCCGGTTGCAGTGATTTCGACGCAGCGATGCTCGCCGATGTCACGCAGCGTGCGCAGCCAGGTGATGCCGTGGTGCTGGTGTCGCTGCGGATACCGCGCTTGTCCGATCAGTTCGTATTGTTCGATGCGCAGGCGCAGCTGGCGGGCGAGCTGACCCCGGAAGCCACTGCAGGACGCGAGGCCGAAGTGGCCGAGGCGATCACCCAGTGGAAACCGTTGGCCGAGCGCGGTGTACGCATCGTACTGGAAGCCCCCAAACCGGTGCTGCCGGCGCCGCCGTATCGCTGCTCTGACCGCTTCAATTCACGCAACGAGGTCTGCCGCAACGGCCTGGACAGCACGCGTGAGGCGATGGAAACGCTGCGTGCGCCGATGCTGGGCAGCCTGCAGCAGGTGGTCGATGGCCTGCCAGGGGGTGTGCTGTGGGATCCGATGCCGGTGCTGTGTGATGACGTGCTGTGCCCGGCGCAGCGCGATGGCCGGCCGTTGTTCTTCGATGGCGATCACCTCAGCGCGCATGGCAACCGTGTGCTGCTGCCGTCGCTGCAGCAGGTACTGCTGCAGCAGTAGGACCGGCGCCGGCGTCAGGCCTTGAAGCGGCTCCGGCGTGCGCGGATCAGTGGCAGGCTCGGTGCGAAGAAGCACAGCAGTGCGCCGACCAGGGCAAACGACACCGGACGAGAAACCGTCAAAGCCCAGCGCAATGATGAAGCGAAAAGGGGACGGAGGGGATTAAGTCGTTTTGGGCACAAACGACTTAATCCCCTCCGTCCCCTTTTTGTGTCATTCGGGATCGTAGTCGAGGTTGGAGGCCAGCCAGCGCTCGGCCTGGGCGCGGTCCACGCCCTTGCGGCGGGCGTAGTCGCTGATCTGCTCGCGGCTGAGGCGGCCGACCACGAAGTACTGGCTCTGCGGATGGCTGAAGTAGTAGCCCGAAACGGCCGCCGTAGGCAGCATCGCGAAGCTCTCGGTCAGTTCCATGCCGGCGTTGGCTTCGGCCTGCAGCAGGTCGAACAGGCGTCGCTTTTCGCTGTGCTCCGGGCAGGCGGGGTAACCCGGTGCCGGGCGGATGCCGCTGTACTGCTCGTCGATCAGCGCCTCGTTGTCCAGAGTCTCGGCGTGCTCATGGCCCCAGAATTCGGTACGCACGCGCTGGTGCATGCGCTCGGCCAGCGCTTCGGCGAAGCGATCGGCGAGGGCCTTCAGCAGAATCGCGTTGTAGTCATCGTGGTCGGCTTCGAAGCGCGCTACGTGCGCGTCGATGCCGATGCCGGCAGTGACGGCGAAGGCGCCGATCCAATCCTGCTTGCCGCTGTCGGCCGGGGCGATGAAATCGGCCAGGCAGAAATCCGGGCGCTCGGCCGGCTTGTCCACCTGCTGGCGCAGGAAGTGCAGGGTGGTTTCGCCCTGCGGGTGCTGCACGCGCACGTCGTCGCCGATGCTGTTGGCCGGCCACAGGCCGAACACGGCCTTGGCGGTCAGCCATTTCTCATTGACGATGCGCTCAAGCATCGCGCGGGCGTCCCTGTACAGATCGCTGGCCTGGGTGCCGACGATTTCGTCGGTGAGGATGGCCGGGAACTTGCCGGCCAGCTCCCAGGCCTGGAAGAACGGCGTCCAGTCGATGTAGTCGACCAGTTCGGCCAGCGGGTAGTCGTCAAATACGTGCAGGCCGGGCTGGTTCGGTGCCGGCGGCGTGTAGGTGTCCCAGCCCCCCTGGAATTTCTGCCCACGCGCGTGTTCCAGCGAAACCAGGCGCTTGGCATCGCCACGGTTGCGATGGCGCGCGCGGATCTCGGCATAGTCGGCCTCGTTGGCGGCTACGAAGGCCTCGCGCAGGTCACGCGAGATCAGCGACTGGGCCACGCCGACCGCGCGCGAGGCGTCCTTCACCCACACCGTGGGCGCCTTGTAATGTGGGTCGATCTTCAGCGCGGTGTGCGCGCGCGAGGTGGTCGCTCCACCGATCAGCAGCGGCAGGTCGAAGCCCTGGCGCTGCATCTCCAGGGCCACGTGGCTCATCTCTTCCAGTGATGGAGTGATCAGGCCGGACAGGCCGATCAGGTCGGCGTTGTGCTCGCGCGCGGCATCAAGGATCTTCTGCGCCGGCACCATCACGCCAAGGTCGACCACCTCGAAGTTGTTGCAGGCCAGGACTACGCCGACGATGTTCTTGCCGATGTCATGCACATCACCCTTCACCGTGGCCATGATGATCTTGCCGTTGCTCTTGGCGGTGTCGCCACTGCGCGCCTTCTCGGCCTCGATGTAGGGCAGCAGGTAGGCCACGGCCTTCTTCATCACGCGCGCGGATTTCACCACCTGCGGCAGGAACATCTTGCCGGCGCCGAACAGGTCGCCGACCACGTTCATGCCATCCATCAACGGACCTTCGATCACGTCCAGCGGGCGGCTGGACGCCTGCCGGGCCAGTTCGGTGTCTTCTTCCACGAAGGCATCCAGGCCGTGCACCAGCGCGTGCGCCAGGCGCTGCGCCACCGGCTTCTCGCGCCAAGCGAGGTCTTCGGTCTTCGCCGCGCCCTTCTTGCCCTTGTAGCGCTCGGCGATTTCCAGCAGGCGCTCGGTGGCATCGCTGCGGCGGTTGAGGATCACATCCTCCACGCGCTCGCGCAGTTCCGGTTCCAGTTCGTCGTAGATCGGCATGGCGCCGGCGTTGACGATGCCCATGTCCATGCCGGCGGCAATGGCGTGGTACAGGAACACCGAGTGGATGGCCTGGCGCACCGTTTCGTTGCCGCGGAACGAGAACGAGACGTTGGAAACACCGCCGGACACATGGCAGTGCGGCAGCGTCTGCTTGATGATGCGGGTGGCTTCGATGAAGTCCACCGCATAGTTGTCGTGCTCTTCGATGCCGGTGGCGACGGCGAAGATGTTCGGGTCGAAGATGATGTCCTGCGGTGGGAATCCGATCTCGTCGACCAGGATGCGGTAGGCGCGGGTGCAGATCTCGACCTTGCGTGCGCAGGTGTCAGCCTGGCCGCTTTCGTCGAATGCCATCACCACCGCGGCCGCGCCATAGCGCAGGACCTTGCGTGCGTGCTCGCGGAACAGCGCCTCGCCTTCCTTCAGCGAGATCGAATTGACCACGCTCTTGCCCTGCAGGCACTTCAGGCCGGCCTCGATCACGCTCCACTTGGAGGAGTCGATCATCACCGGAATACGGGCGATGTCCGGCTCGGACATGATCAGGTTGAGGTAGCGGGTCATCGCCGCTTCCGAATCGATCAGGCCCTCGTCCATGTTGACGTCGAGGATCTGCGCACCGCTGGCCACCTGCTGGCGGGCCACGTCCACCGCTTCTTCGTAGCGGCCTTCCTTGACCAGCTTGCGGAACTGCGCGCTGCCGGTAACGTTGGTGCGTTCGCCGACGTTGATGAACAGCAGGTCCGGAGTGATGACCAGAGGCTCCAGGCCGGACAGGCGGGTAGGGCGGACAGGCGTCATGGCAGGCGTCAGCTCAACAGCAATAGGGCGGGAAGTGCGGAACGGTGGCGGCGACATTCATGCGGCCTGCTCCTGGACACCGGGCAGGGCGCGCGGCGGCAGCCCGGCCACGGCCTCGGCGATTGCGCGGATGTGGTCAGGGGTGGAGCCACAGCAGCCACCGACCAGGTTCAACAGGCCATCCTCGGCGAAACCGCGCAGGGTGCTGGCCATGTCCTCGGGCGTCTCGTCGTACTCGCCGAAGGCATTGGGCAGGCCTGCGTTGGGGTGCGCGCTGACGTAGCAGTCGGCGACCTGCGAAAGGGTTTCCACGTGCGGGCGCATCGCATCGGCACCCAGTGCGCAGTTCAGGCCGATCGACAATGGGCGCGCATGCGCGAGCGACGCGTGGAAGGCCTCGGCGGTCTGCCCGGACAGCGTGCGTCCCGAGGCATCAGTGATGGTGCCGGAGATCATCACGGGCAACCTTGCGCCGCGTGCATCGAAGGCCTCCTCCAGTGCATACAGCGCGGCCTTGGCATTGAGCGTGTCGAAGATGGTCTCGACCATGATGGTGTCGGCGCCGCCGTCGATCAGGCCGTCAATGGCTTCGCGGTACGTGTCGCGAAGCTCGTCGAAGCTGGTGTTGCGAAAGCCCGGATCGTTGACATCGGGACTGATCGAGGCGGTGCGGCTGGTCGGGCCGATCACCCCGATCACGAAGCGTGGCTTGCCTGGTGTGGTTGCGGCTACTGTATCGCAGCAGGTGCGTGCCACCGCTGCGCCAGCCTTGTTCAATTCGTACACCAGGTGTTCGAGGTGGTAGTCGGCCTGGCTGACCGACGTGGCGTTGAACGTGTTGGTCTCGACCAGATCCGCGCCCGCTTCCAGGTAGGCGGTATGGATGTCGGCGACGATCTGCGGCCGGGTCAGCAGCAGCAGATCGTTGTTGCCCTTCAGGTCATGCCCTTCCTGCACGGCGTGGTCGCAAGCGGGGCCATGCACATGATCGTAGCCACCGGCGAAGCGCTCGCCGCGGTAGTCGTCTTCCTGCAGGCCATGGCGCTGGATCATGGTGCCCATCGCGCCGTCGATGATCAGGATCCGCTCGCGCAGGGCGTCGAGCAGGGCGTTGGCACGATCAGGATGCAACCAGGGCAGGGCAGGCATGGCGATCTCGGGCTCAGGGCTTGTTGGCGATCAGTGAAATCACTTCGAAGTGCGGCGGACGCTTTTCGCGGGTGACCGTCTCCAGGCTGGATACCTGCAGGCCGGCCTTGTCGACGAACCTGCGCAGCTCCTTGTCGCTGAAGCCGAGGTTGACGTGGCCGTAGGCCTCCACCGCCGCCTTGTGCTCGTGGCGGGCCAGGCTGCACAGCAGCAGGCGGCCGCCGGAGCGCAGCACGCGCGCGGCTTCGGTCACCGCCTGCGCCGGTTTGCTGGCGTAGGTGAGCGCATGCATCAGCACCACCAGGTCGAAGCTGCCGTCCTTGAACGGCAGCGCATGCATGTCGCCCTCGCGCACTTCCACATTGGGCAGGCGGCGCAGGCGCTCGCTAGCGGCGGCAACCACGCGCGCGCTGGTATCGATGCAGATGTAGCGCTTGGCATGCGGGGCGACGAGTTCGGCCAGTACACCGTCACCGGAGGCGATGTCCAGCACGTCGCCGGTCTCCAGCAGCGGCAACGCGGTACGCGCGAGGGCTTCCCAGGTGCGGCCGGGAGAATAGTGGCGCTCCATGTCGCCGGCCACGCTGTCGGCCCAGTTCTGGTCGGAGGCACGGTGGGCCAGCACGGCGGCGACACGTTCAGCGTCCTGCCGCAGCAACGGGTCGTCGCTTCCATTGCTCAAGGCATGCCACAATGCACGCTGCGCCGGGTCCAGCTGGGCCTCGTCGAAGCGGTAATAGGCCGACACGCCCGCACGGCGGTCGCGGACCAGGCCGGCTTCCTTCAGGCGCGCCAGGTGGGTGGACACCCGCGGCTGTGCCAGCCGGGTGATCGCCGACAGTTCGGCCACGGTCAGTTCCTCCTGCTCCAGCAGCGCCAGCAAGCGCACGCGGGTGGCATCGGCGAACACCTTGAGGCGGGTCGACCAGTCTTCCAGATCCATAAATATCTACCTATCGCGATATAGAGATATATTCGCTGAGAACGCCTACCGCGGTCAAGTCGCTGGCGTACGGAAACTGGCGGGCCCCGGTACAATCGAGGCACCTGGGCGCGCGGTGCGCGGCCCATAACTTCATGTACCCGGGAGGGTGTTGTGGATTTCAGCTTTACTGAAGAGCAGTTGATGCTGCAGGACGTGGCGCGGCGCATCGCGCAGGAAAAGATCGCCCCCAGCGCGGAGCACCATGACCGCACCGGCGAGTTCCCGCTGGACAACATCCGCCTGCTGGGCGAAAACGGCCTGATGGGCATCGAAGTGCCGACCGAATACGGTGGCGCGGGCATGGACCCGGTGGCGTACGTGTTGGCGATGGTGGAGGTCGCCGCCGCCGACGCAGCCCATTCGACCATCATGTCGGTCAACAACTCGCTGTTCTGCAACGGCATCCTCACCCACGGTACCGAGGAACAGAAGCAGACCTACGTGCGTGCCATCGCCGAAGGCGAGGCCATCGGCGCGTTCGCGCTGACCGAGCCGCAGTCCGGTTCGGACGCCACGGCCATGCGTTGCCGCGCAGTGAAGCAGGCCGATGGCACCTTCGTCATCAACGGCAAGAAGAGCTGGATCACCTCCGGCCCGGTGGCCAAGTACATCGTGCTGTTCGCAATGAGCGAGCCGGACAAGGGCGCGCGCGGCATCACCGCCTTCATCATCGATACCGACAAGGCGGGCTTCGGTCGCGGCAAGACCGAGCCGAAGCTCGGCATCCGCGCTTCGGCCACCTGCGAGATCGAATTCAACGACTACGTGGCGCAGGCTGAAGACGTGCTGGGCCAGGAAGGCGAGGGCTTCAAGATCGCGATGAGCGTGCTCGATGCTGGCCGCATCGGTATCGCCTCGCAGGCCATCGGCATCGCCCGTGCCGCCTATGAAGCGACCCTGGAGTACGTGAAGGAGCGCAAGGCGTTCGGCGCGGCCATCGGTACCTTCCAGATGACCCAGGCCAAGATCGCCGACATGAAGTGCAAGCTGGACGCGGCGCTGCTGCTGACCCTGCGCGCGGCATGGGTGAAGGGCCAGGGCAAGCGCTTCAGCACCGAAGCAGCGGTGGCCAAGCTGACCGCCTCGGAAGCGGCGATGTGGATCACCCACCAGGCCGTGCAGATTCATGGCGGCATGGGGTATTCGAAGGAAATGCCGCTGGAGCGCTACTTCCGTGATGCCAAGATCACCGAGATCTACGAGGGCACCTCGGAAATCCAGCGCCTGGTGATCGCCCGCAACGAGACCGGGCTGCGCTGATGGACCCGACGGGGCGGCGATTGCCGCCCCGTTTCTTTTGTACGATCAACGTGGCAATCGGCAAACAATATCCTTTCCATTCCATTCACAGACGATCTGAAGTGATTCCTGTGGCATTCCCGGATGCATGGTCACGCCATAGAGCCGGGCCGAGTCCACCCATCGTTCGAGCTCGTCGTGATCGTCGAAGCGATAGCTGCCGATGAAGTTCCGGGCCAAATCCGGATCGGTTGCCGCACCATCCGGAATCTTGTTGCCCTTGGCGTCAAGGCTTTCACCTTGCACATAGCGGGCTCTATCAACCGCAGAAGGCGTGATGACCAGCGTGGTTTTTGAACCATCGCGCCATGTGATCCGATAGATGGCGCTGTCAATGCCGATGGTCTTGCTGACGAAGCTCAGTCCGATCGACGAAAGGAACGTCGCCATGCTGTTCCAGGCGGCCGACGAAGTCGTTGCGCCTGTGAACGCCTTGCCAATATCACCTTCCAGTCTTGATCGCTCCGTGGCCATCTGAACGACATCGTAGGCGTTGAGGCTCTTGTGCTCTTCCGGAAAGCTTATGCCGTTGGCGAATTGCGGATCATCTGGATGCACCTCGTACTGGATTCCTCTTCCGGCCCACTGCCGCGGCGCGAACTGTACGCTTGGCACGTTGTTGTCGAGCATGCCCATGATTCGATTGAAGGATGCGTTGATTGGCCCGGGAATCTGCGCCCTTGTTGCGCGGTAGCGACGTAGCTCGCGATCGTACTCCACATCGAAACCATGAATCCGGCGCTGCTGGAAGTCGGCGACGATGGTGGGCCCCGTGCCCGAGGAAAGTGCCAATGCGCGCGGGTCACGACAGTTGTCGCAGACGAGGACGCCCTTGGCGCGGGCTTCCTGGATACTGCCGGCTGCAAACAACGTGCTGAGCAGCAGAGCGGTGCGGCTGAAGAATCGTAGAGCTTTTCCATCCATGATTTGTCTCCTGGGACGGCATCGGATCGATTGCCGTAGAAACATCTGGATAGCAACGATCACGACGTATCGGACCTCTGCGCAGCCAGAAATCCAACGTTGGGGTTGTCTGCGAACCCGGGAGACGCCTTGAGCGCGAGTGTGGCGTGCGATCCCATACGGTGCAGCGGTCCGGTGTTCGCAATGTGGGCTGGATGCGACCTGCCTCCGGCGCCACCATAGGCACCGTGGTTGCACTGCTGCGCTGACACGTGGCACTGCAAAGCGCCAACCAAGGTTGGCGACTACCGGGTCAGCCGCAGCATTGGCAGGTGCCAACCTGGGTTGGCGAACCATCTACCATGCGGCAAGAAAAAAGGCCCCGGATCGCTCCGGGGCCTTTTCGTTTCAACTCACCGCCGGATCAACGATCCGGGCGGTGCGCGGCTTCCGCGTCGCGCTGGCGCTCCATGAATTCCTTGGAGGACTCATCCAGCTTGTCACCCAGCATGCGGCGCACGACCACGAAGAACACCGGGATCATCAGCAGGCCGAGCAGGGTGGCGAACAGCATGCCGCCGATCACGCCGGTACCGATGGCGTGGCGGGAGTTGGCGCCGGCGCCGGCGGAGATCGCCATCGGGATCACGCCCATGATGAACGCGAACGAGGTCATCAGGATCGGTCGGAAACGCAGGCGTGCCGCCTCGATGGTGGCATCGCGCAGGGTCTTGCCTGCTGCGCGCTGCTCCACCGCGAACTCCACGATCAGGATCGCGTTCTTCGCGGCCAGGCCGATCACGGTGATCAGGCCGATCTTGAAGAACAGATCGTTCGGCAGGCCACGCAGCATCGACAGGCCGAGGGCGCCAAGCACGCCAAGCGGCACCACCAACAGCACCGCCACCGGGATCGACCAGCTTTCATACAACGCGGCCAGGCACAGGAACACCACCACGATCGACAGCACCAGCAGCAGCGTCGCCGCGTTGCCGGCCAGGATTTCCTGGTAGGACATGCCCGACCAGTCGTAGCCGAAGCCAGCCGGCAGATCGTCGTTGACGATGCCTTCCATGGTCTGCATCGCCTCACCCGAGCTGGTGCCCGGTGCCTGCGAGCCGACGATGTTGATCGCCGAGTAGCCGTTGTAGCGGCTCAGCGACGGCGGTGCCGACACCCATTCGGACTTGACCACCGTATTGAGCGGGATCATCGCATTGGTGCCGTCGGCATTCGTGGTCAGGCTGGACGGGCTGTAGAAGCTCTTCAGCGACTCCTGGCCGGTGCGGTACGGACCATCGGCCTGCATGGTCACGCGCTTGATGCGGCCTTCGTAGAAGAAGTCGTTCACGTACACCGGGGCCAGCATCAGCTGGATGGTGCTGTACACGTCCGACACCGACATGCCCATCGACTGCGCCTGCACGCGGTCGACATGCAGCTGCAGCTGCGGGGCGTTTTCCAGGCCGTTCGGGCGTACGCCCACCAGATGGTCGGGCTTCTGCGCAGCCTGGCCAAGCAGGATGTTGCGCGCCTGGGTCAGCTGCTCGTAGCCGGCACCGCTGCGGTCCTGCAGCCACATGTCGAAGCCGCCGAACTGGCCGAGGCCCTGCACGGTGGGCAGGTTGACCACGAAGATCTGCGCTTCCTTGATGCCGTAGAACGCGCCGTTCATGTTCTGGATGAACTCGGGCGCGGTGAACTTGCGTTCCTCCCATGGCTTCAGGCGGATGAAGCCCATGCCCACGTTCTCGCCGGAACCGACGAAGCTGAAACCGGCCACCTGCAGCATGCCTTCATAGCCGTCCTGCTTTTCCAGGATGCCACGCATCTGCGCGAACACTTCGTTGGTCTGGCCCTTGGTCGAGCCCGGCGGCAACTGCACGATCGCCAGCGCATAGCCCTGGTCTTCTTCCGGCAGGAAGCTGCCCGGCATGCGGGTGAACAGGAAGCCGCACAGTGCGGTCAGCACCACGAACAGGATCATCCAGCGCGGTGCATGGCGCACCGCCGAAGTGATGTGCCCCACATAGGTATGGCTGATCTTGTCGTAGTACTTGTTGAAGGTGCGGTAGATGATGTTCGGGTTGTCGTTGTGCGTCGGCTTGAGGAAGGTCGCGCACAGCGCCGGGGTGAAGCCCAGAGCCAGGAACGCCGAGAACGCCATCGAGATGGCGATGGTCAGCGCGAACTGCTTGTAGATCTCACCGGCGGCGCCGCCCTGCAGGGCGGACGGGATGAACACCGCGGCCAGTACGACGGTGATCGCCACCACCGCGCCGGTGATCTGGGTCATCGCCTTCTGCGTGGCCGGCTTCGGCGCCAGGCCTTCCTCGGTCATGATGCGTTCGACGTTCTCGATCACCACGATCGCGTCATCGACCACGATGCCGATCGCCAGCACCATCGCGAACAGGGTCAGCTGGTTGATCGTGAAGCCGATCATCCACATGCCCAGGAAGGTGCCGAGCAGGGCCACCGGGATGACCAGGGTAGGGATCAGGGTGGCGCGGAAGTTCTGCAGGAAGATCAGCATCACCAGGAACACCAGGAACACCGCTTCGAACAGTGTCTTGACCACTTCCTGGATGGAGATCTTGACGAAGGTGGTGCTGTCGTACGGCGAGAACCAGGTCACCCCGGACGGGAAGCTGGGCTGCAGCTCGTCCATCTTGGCGCGCACCGCATCGGCCACGTTCAGGGCGTTGGCGCCCGGCAGCAGCTGGATGGCGAAGGCACCGGTCGGCTTGCCGTTGTACTGGGTGTCGAAACCGTAGTTGTTGGCACCGAAGGCAACGCGGGCGATGTCCTTCAGCAGCACGCGCGAGCCGTCAGCGTTGGCGCGCAGGATGATGTTCTCGAACTCCTGCGGCGAGCTGAAGCGGCCCTCGGCCGAGACCGTGGCGGTGAAGTGCTGGCCTTCCGGCGACGGGTCCGAACCCAGCGCACCGGCAGCGAACTGCACGTTCTGCGCACGCACCGCGGCGAGCACCTGGCTGGCCGAGAGGCCATAACCCTGCATCTTTTCCGGATTCAGCCAGAT
The DNA here is from genome assembly GCF_056481625.1 of Stenotrophomonas sp. 86156_Sma. Taxonomy (NCBI): domain Bacteria; kingdom Pseudomonadati; phylum Pseudomonadota; class Gammaproteobacteria; order Lysobacterales; family Lysobacteraceae; genus Stenotrophomonas; species Stenotrophomonas sp. 86156_Sma. Next base: position 3,269,155 of record NZ_CM151157.1, on the reverse strand, counting down.
GTTCATGGCGTACTCGGAACCGAACTGCTGGGTGCTGCCGACGCCGGGGATACGCGAGACCTGGTCGAGCACGCGCGAACCAACGATGTCGTTCAGCGCATCACGGTTGATGGTCGGGGTATCGGACTGCAGCGCCACCACCATCAGGAAGCCGGCGTTGGCCTTGGCCACCACCACGCCCTGCTGGGTCACCTCCGAAGGCAGTCGTGGCGTGGCCAGCGAGACCTTGTTCTGCACCTGCACCTGGGCGATGTCCGGATCGGTACCCGTCTCGAAGGTCAGGGTGATCTGCGCACGGCCGTTGGAGGCGGACGATGAGCTGAAGTACAGCAGGTGATCGATACCGGTCAGCTGCTGCTCGATCACCTGGGTGACCGATTTCTCCGTGGTGTCCGCACTGGCACCCGGATAGGTCGCCGAGACGGTGACCTGCGGCGGGGCGATGTTGGGATAGGACTCCACGCCCAGGTTGAGGATCGCGATCACGCCGCTGAGCGAGATCAGGATCGCAACCACCCAGGCGAAGACTGGATGTTCGATGAAAAATTTAGGCATGACGGAAGGTTCCCGTTACTGCTTGTTCGAATCGGTGGCGGCCGGCTTGGCCGCATCGGCCTGCTCGGGCTTGGCCGCGTCGGCCGGTGCCTTGCCTGCGGCCGGTGCTGCGCCCGCCGGAGCGGCGCCGCCTGCGGCAGGCTTGCCGTTGGCGTCCTGCCCCGGGGTCCACGGCTTGGCCACCGCCGGTGCACCTTCCTTGACCTTCTGCACGCCGGCCACGATCACCTTGTCACCGGCGGCCAGGCCGTCGCTGACCAGCCAGTTGCCGTTCTGCGCGCCATCGGTCTTCACGTTCTTGCGCACCACCTTGCCGTCGGCACCGACCACCATCACGTAGCCGCCGGTGGTGTCACGCAACAGCGCCTGCTGCGGCACCAGGTAGGCGTTGTTGCGCTCGCCCAGGTTGGCCTGGAAGCTGACGAAGGCGCCGGGCAGCAGGATCTGCTGCGGGTTCGGCAGCAGCGCACGCAGCGACACCGCGCCGGTGGCCGGGTCGACCGTGGTCGAAGAGAAGTCCAGCGTGCCCGGCTCGCTGTAGGTGCTGCCGTCGGCCAGCTTGACGTTGACCGTGGCCTTGCCGTCGCCGGACAGCGCCAGCGCGCCCTTGGCCTGCTGCGCGCGCAGCTGGGTCAACTCGTCCACGCTCAGCGAGAAGTTGACGTACAGCGGGTCGAGCTGGTCGACGGTGGTCAGCAGGGTCACATCGCCCTGGCCGACCAGTGCGCCTTCGGTGACCTGCTGCTTGTTGGCCACACCGCTGATCGGCGCGGTCACTTCGGTATAACCCAGGCTGATGCGCGAGGAGGTCACCGCCGCTTCGGCCTGCTTGACCGCGGCCAGCGCGGTGCGCTCGGCCGATTCGGCGTTGTCCAGGTCGGACTTGGAGACGAACTGCTGCGGCGCCAGCGAACGCGCGCGATCCGCGGCCACCTTGGCATTGGCGTAGGTGGCGCGGGCCGAGGCCAGCTGGGCCTCGGAGGCATTGAGCGAAGCACGCAGCGGCGCCGGGTCGATCAGGAACAGGGGCTGGCCCTGCTTGACCTGCGAGCCTTCCTGGTAGACGCGCTTGAGCAGTACGCCCGGCACGCGCGCACGCACGTCGGCGCTGCGGAACGGCGACAGGCGGCCGACCAGCTCACGCTGCAGCGGCAGGGTCTGCGGCTTGGCGTCGATCACGCCCACCTCCGGCGGCGGGGGCGTCTGCTGTTCCGGCTTCTTGCAGGCAGCCAGCGCGACAGCAACGGCGCACGTCAAGGCAAGGGTGCGGAGTGGGGCGGTCATCAGGAGGAACTCCGGGGTTGGTTTGAAGACGGGGCCGCCGACGGCTGAGGCGCGAAGGCGCGCAGGAAGCTGTCGACGGAGAACTCTGCCCAGCGCCGACGCAGCTGCGCGTCATCACGATGGGGGGTATGGAAACGCTGTTTGTCGAAATCCTGACCGGCGATCATGCTCAGCAGCAGTTCGGCCATGAAGTGCGGGTCGTCATGCCGGAGCTGGCCACGCATGCAAACGGTTTCAATCCATTCAGCAAGATGAAGCGTCAGCGCGCCGGCGCCATGCCGGTACAGCGTACGCGCCTCTTCGGGAAACTGAGCTGCGTCGGCGGCGATCAGCCGACAGGCCTGCCCTACGTGCGGTTGGTTGAAATGCTCCAGGAAGTCGGTGGCGAACTGGAGCAGGCTGGCACGCAGGTCGTCAGTGCGGAGTGCACGAACCATGGCTCCGGTAGCGTGGCCGACATGGCGCTGCATCACCCGGCGCAGCAGTTCCTGCTTGTTGCCGTAGCGCGAGTACAGGGTCTGCTTGGAGCAGCCGGCATGCTGGGCCACCGCGTCCATGCTCATCTGCATGCCCTGCTGGGCCAACAGCTCGCGCACGGCATCGAACACGCGCTCATCGCGTGCGTCGAGGGCAACGGGGAGGTAGGCCGGGTTCACGCGGTGGACTATACCGTCCAGTTCAGGATTGTGGAATCGAATCGGCGTCGCCGCGTGTGTCTTCCGGTAACACGCTTTGCCGATCCTGTCGGCAGTGCTGAAGCGCGCACCAGCACCATACCGGTGCGAACTGAATAGGCGTCTAAACCGCAGCAAACCCGAATCTGGTTATTCCGTCCTGCAGCAAGGCCTTTTCGTGCGGTAGGGCTACAATTTCATTTTCCCAACTGAGCAAGCGCATCGCTCTGCCATGAAACCGCAAAAAACCGCAGCCAAGACCGTGAAAAACAAGACCAAACCAGCAGAGTCGGAGGTCGCAGTGACCGCTGGTTTCTCCCTGGAGCCGGTGTACACGGCATTGCGCAAGCGTTACCCCGCGGCCGCACAGGCCGAAGCGGTGGCCTTCGCCACTGACTTCTACAAGCGCATGGAGTCGGACGAGTTCCCGCACCACAGCGCTGAAGAGTGGGCCGCTCTCGCGGCTGAGACGCTGGAATTCGCCCGTGCCCGCAAGGCCGGCAAGGCCAACGTCCGCGTGTTCAATCCGACCGCGAAGGCCAACGGTTGGGAATCGCCGCACACCGTGCTGCAGATCGTCAACGACGACATGCCGTTCCTGGTCGACACCGTCACCATGTCGCTGGCCGAACAGGGCGTAGGCGTCCACGTGCTGGGCCACCCGGTGCTGCGCTTCACCCGCGACAAGGCCGGCAAGCTGGTCAAGGTCGGCGAGGGTGATGCCGAGTCGGTGATGCTGCTGGAGATCGACCGCCAGCCGGCCGAAGCCATGGCGGCCATCGAGCAGGCCATCAGCAAGGCGCTGGACGAAGTGCGTGCGATCGTGCGCGACTGGCAGCCGATGAAGGACAAGGCGCTGGCGCTGGCCGACGACCTGGGCAGCCGCCAGCTGCCGGTCGACGACGCGTCGCGCAAGGAAGCACAGGAATTCCTGCGCTGGGCCGCCGACAACCACTTCACCTTCTTCGGCTACCGCGAGTACCGCGTCGAGAAGCAGGGCAAGGAAGAGGTGCTGGCGCCGCTGAACGACACCGGCCTGGGCCTGATGCGCGGCAAGGACAAGTCCGCCGCCCGTCCGGTCAAGACCCTGGCCGCGCAGGGCCTGAACACCACGTCCGGGCTGAAGGACGCGCTGATCCTGACCAAGACCAATGCCCGTTCGCGCGTGCACCGCGCCGGCTACATGGACTACATCGGCGTGCTGGAATTCGACGCCAAGGGCAAGATCATCGGCGAGCAGCGCTTCCTCGGCCTGTTCACCTCCAGCGCCTACAACCGTCGCCCGTGGGAAATTCCGCTGGTGCGCCAGCGCCACGAGCACGTGATGAAGCAGTCGGGCCTGGCCTCGGCCAGCCACAGCGGCAAGGCCCTGCGCCACATCCTGGAAACCCTGCCGCGCGAAGAACTGTTCCAGTCCAGCGAGGACGAACTGTTCCGCACTGCCATGGGCGTGCTGGGCCTGCAGGAGCGCGTGCGCAGCCGCCTGTTCCTGCGCCGTGACAAGTACAGCCGTTTCATCTCCGCGCTGGTCTACCTGCCGCGTGAGCGCTTCAACACCGACGTGCGCCTGCGCATCGAAGCGATGCTGAAGGAAGCGCTGCACGGCGAGTACGTCGACAGCTCGGTGGTGCTGGGCGAATCGCCGCTGGCCCAGGTGCACCTGATCGTGCGCCCGAAGCCGGGCGAAATGCTGGACGTCGATACCGCCGAACTGGAGCAGAAGCTGGCCCAGGTGCTGCGCAACTGGCAGGACGACCTGCGCGAAGCGCTGGTGACCCGCCACGGCGAAACCGAAGGCCTGCGCATTGCTGCCCGCATCGGCAAGGCACTGCCGGCCGGCTACATCGAAGACAACAGCACCGCCGTTGCCGCCAACGATGTCAGCCAGCTCGATGCCCTGACCGGCCCGGACGACCTGCGCCTGAGCCTGCAGGCCGTGCCGCGCGAAAGCGGCGATGGCCTGCGCCTGAAGCTGTATCGCCAGCTGGACGACATTCCGCTGTCGGACGCGCTGCCGATGATGGAAAACATGGGCCTGCGCGTGATCGCCGAGCGTCCGTACCGCCTGTCGGTCGACAACGCGCCGGTGTACGTGCAGGACTTCGAGGTCGAGTCGACCGCCGGCGCGATCGATGCCGCCAGCGTCGATGAAGCCTTCGGCGAGACCTTCGCCCGCGTCTGGCACGGCGATGCCGAGAACGACGGCTTCAACCGCCTGGTGCTGGCCGCTGGCCTGCACTGGCGCCAGGTCGCCATGCTGCGTGGCTACTGCAAGTACCTGCTGCAGACCGGCGTGCCGTTCTCGCAGGCCTACGTGGAAGGCACCTTCGCGCGCTACCCGCTGCTGGCCCGCCTGCTGGTCGAGCTGTTCGAAGCCCGCTTCGATCCGGCCACCGGCCACGAAGGCATGGACGACATCGCGGCTGGCCAGGCCCAGCTGAAGGCCCACTTCGACGTGCTGGCTGCTGGTGACGACGCCACCCTGAAGGTGCTCAAGACCGTGGTCGACGCCCGCAAGGGTGACCGCGACGCACAGATGCAGGCCGCGCGCGATGCGCTGCTGAAGCTGATGGACCGCGTGTCCAGCCTGGACGAGGACCGCATCCTGCGCTCGTTCATGGGCGTGATCGACGCGACCCTGCGTACCAGCTACTACCAGACCGATGCCAACGGCCAGCACGGCCATGTCATCAGCTTCAAGTTCGATTCGGCGCTGGTGCCGGACCTGCCGAAGCCGCGCCCGTACCGCGAAATCTTCGTCTACGGCCCGCGTGTGGAAGGTACCCATCTGCGCTTCGGCGCGGTCGCCCGTGGCGGCCTGCGCTGGTCGGACCGTCGCGAAGACTTCCGTACCGAAGTGCTGGGCCTGGTCAAGGCGCAGATGGTCAAGAACACCGTCATCGTGCCGGTCGGCGCGAAGGGCGGCTTCTTCGCCAAGACCCCGCCGGTGAACGGCGACCGCGACGCGATCTTCGCCAACGGCGTGGCCTGCTACAAGCTGTTCATCCAGGGCCTGCTGGACATCACCGACAACATCGTCAACAACAAGATCGTGCCGCCGGTGGATGTCGTGCGCCACGACATGGACGATCCGTACCTGGTGGTGGCCGCCGACAAGGGCACCGCGACCTTCTCCGACATCGCCAACGGCCTGGCCATCGCCCACGGCTTCTGGATGGGCGATGCGTTCGCCTCCGGTGGTTCGGTCGGTTACGACCACAAGGGCATGGGCATCACCGCACGCGGTGCGTGGGAGTCGGTCAAGCGCCACTTCCGTGCGCTCGGCCGCGACAGCCAGAGCCAGGACTTCACCGCGGTCGGCGTCGGCGACATGTCCGGCGACGTGTTCGGCAACGGCATGCTGCTGTCGCGCCACATCCGCCTGGTCGCTGCGTTCGACCACCGCCACATCTTCCTGGACCCGAACCCGGATGCGGCCACCACGTTCGTTGAACGTGAGCGCCTGTTCACCGTGCCGCGTTCGAGCTGGGCGGACTACGATGCCAAGCTGATCAGCAAGGGCGGCGGCGTGTACCCGCGCAGCCTGAAGTCGATCGAGATCACCCCGCAGGTGCGCGAAGCGCTGGGCCTGGACGAAAACGTCAAGGCGCTGTCGCCGAACGATCTGATGAGCGCGATCCTGAAGGCGCCGGTCGACCTGCTGTGGAACGGCGGCATCGGTACCTACGTGAAGGCCGCCAGCGAGCAGCACAGCGATGTCGGCGACCGCGCTAACAACGCGCTGCGCGTGAACGGTGGCGAGCTGCGCTGCAAGGTGGTGGGCGAGGGCGGCAACCTGGGCATGACCCAGCTGGGCCGTATCGAAGCCGCGCAGGCTGGCGTGCTGCTCAATACCGACTTCATCGACAACTCGGCCGGTGTTGATACTTCCGACCATGAAGTCAACATCAAGATCCTGCTCAATGATGTGGTGCGGGCCAAGAAGCTGACCGTCGAGCAGCGCAACAAGCTGCTGGCTTCGATGACCGATGAAGTCGCCGAGCTGGTGCTCAACGACAACTACCGCCAGAACCAGGCGCTGAGCCTGATGGAGCGGATGGCGGTCAAGCGCCTGGGTTCCAAGCAGCACTTCATCCGTACCCTGGAGCAGCAGGGCCTGCTTGATCGCCAGATCGAGTTCCTGCCGTCCGATGCCGAGCTGTCGCAGCGCAAGGCACGCGGCCAGGGCCTGACCCGTCCGGAGCTGTCGGTGCTGCTGTCCTACTCCAAGCTGGTGGCGTTCGCCCAGCTGCTGGATTCGGACATTCCGGAAGATCCGTACCTGTCCAAGGAGCTGCAGCGCTACTTCCCGACCCCGCTGCAGAAGAAGTACGCCGACGCAATGGAGCGTCACCGCCTGAAGCGCGAAATCATCGCCACGGCCGTGACCAACCAGACCATCAACCGCATGGGCGCCACCTTCCTGATGCGCATGCAGGAAGACACCGGCCGTTCCATCGCCGAGGTCGCCAAGGCCTACACCATCAGCCGTGAAACGCTGGATGCACGCGCGCTGTGGGCACAGATCGATGCCCTCGACGGCAAGGTGCCGGAGTCGGTGCAGATCGATGCACTGGAAGTGATCTGGAAGCTGCAGCGCTCGTTCGTGCGCTGGCTGCTGTCGCGCCCGGGCGCGATGCCGGGCATCACCGAAGCGGTCAACCGCTACCAGGGTCCGTTCAACGACATCCGCGTTGCTTCGGGTGTGCTGCCGGATTCGCAGCGTCCGACCTACGAAGCCCTGGTGGCCGAGTGGAAGGAAAAGGGCCTGCCGTCCGCGCTGGCGCAGCAGCTGGCCGAACTGCACTTCCTGGAGCCGGCGTTCGACATCATCGAACTGGCCCGCACCCGCAAGCTGAAACCGGTGGACGTGTCCAAGGTCCACTTCCGCCTGGGCGACGCCCTGCAGCTGCCGTGGCTGTTCGAGCAGGTCGACGCGCTGGAGGTCAATGGCCGTTGGCACGCCGTGGCACGTGGCGTGCTGCGTGACGAGCTGGCCGCCAACCACCGCAACCTGGCGGGCCAGGTGCTGGGCACCAAGGGCAGCAGTGCTGAAGCGAAGGTGGCGGCCTGGATGGGCCGCGACGACAACAGCCTGCGCTTCACCCTGGCGATGCTGGCCGAACTGGCCGAGCAGAAGACCCTGGACTACCCGACCGTCTCGGTCGCGGTCCAGCGACTGGGCCAGCTGGCTGCACATGGTGCGTAAGTGATGTAGTGCCGGGTTATGCCCGGCGTGCGTTGAACAGAACGGCCCCGCGAAAGCGGGGCCGTTCTGTTTTGCGGCGCATGCCTGGGACGGGTAGTGCCGGCCGCTGGCCGGCAACCCCATGGACCTCCCCGCAGATAGGCGGTTGCCGGCCAGCGGCCGGCACTACCGGGTATGCTCTTGCTGGCACACCCACCCGGATCCACCGATGAGCGACACCCCCCGCATCGCTTTCCTGGCCAGCACCACCGAGCCCGCGCAGATGGCCCGCGCCGCGATGGTCTCGCGCTATGGCGATCACGCGCCGGAGCAGGCGGACGTGCTGTGCCCGCTGGGCGGCGACGGCTTCATGCTGCAGACCCTGCATCGGCACGGGCACCTGGGCAAGCCGGTGTTCGGCATGAAGCTGGGCACCGTCGGCTTCCTGATGAACCAGTACCGTGGCGACGACGACGTGCAGGCCCGCATTGCCCGTGCCGAACCGGCCAACCTGCGCCCGCTGGAAATGGTGGCGCTGACCGAGTCGGGCACCAGTACCGGTTCGCTGGCCTACAACGATGTGTCGCTGCTGCGCCAGACCCGGCAGGCGGCGCATATCGGCATCGACCTCAACGGCCAGGAACGTGTGGCCGAACTGATCGGAGACGGCGTGCTGGTGGCCACCCCGGCTGGCAGTACCGCCTACAACTATTCCGCGCACGGACCGGTGCTGCCGCTGGGCTCGCATACCATCGCGCTGACGCCGCTGGCGCCTTACCGGCCGCGACGCTGGCGCGGGGCGATTCTCAAGGCCGACACCGAGGTGCGCTTCCGCGTGCTCGATCCCTACAAGCGCCCGGTCAGCGTCACTGCTGATTCGCACGAGACCCGCGACGTGGTCGAGGTGACCATCCGCGAGTCGAAGGACCGCCGCGTGACCCTGCTGTTCGACCCGGAGCACAACCTGGAAGACCGGATCCTGAGCGAACAGTTCGTTTTTTGACGACAATAGGCGGCCGGTCCCGCCGACCGCTTGAAGGACCCCCACCGATGGGCGACAACTCCCCCCGTTTGCTGACCGTCGCGGTGACCTCGCGCGCCCTGTTCGACCTCGAGGAAAGCCATGCGCTGTTCGAGAGTGATGGCGTGGCGGCCTATGCCGAATTCCAGCGCCAGCACGAGGACGACATCCTCGGCCCCGGCGTGGCCTTCCCGGTGGTGCGCAAGCTGCTGGCGCTGAATCAGGGCGCCAGCCCGGAGAACCCGCGGGTCGAGGTGATCCTGCTGTCGCGCAATTCGGCCGATACCGGCCTGCGCATCTTCAACTCGATCCAGCACTACGGCCTGGGCATCATCCGAGCGACGTTCACCGCAGGCGAGCCGACCTGGCCGTATGTGAAGCCGTTCGGTACCGACCTGTTCCTGTCGGCCAACCCGGAATCGGTGCGCAGCGCGCTGCGCCATGGCATTGCGGCGGCGACCATCCTGCCCAAGCCGCCTGGCGAGACTGCCGCTGCGGCGGCCGACCAGATCGATACCGGTCGCCCGGCCGGCCAGCTGCGCATCGCCTTCGACGGTGACGCCGTGATCTTCGGTGACGAGAGCGAGCGCATTTCGCGCGAGCAGGGCGTGGAAGCCTTTGGCCGCCACGAGCGCGAGCGCGCCCGCGAGCCGCTCAGCGGCGGTCCGTTCCGTGGCTTCCTGTCGGCGCTGCACACGCTGCAGGAAGTGTTCCCGGCCGGAGACAGTGCACCGATCCGCACCGCACTGGTGACCGCGCGTTCGGCACCTGCGCACGAACGGGTGATCCGCACCCTGCGTGAGTGGGGTGTGCGCCTGGACGAAGCGCTGTTCCTCGGTGGCCGCCACAAGGGCCCGTTCCTGCAGGCGTTCGGCGCCGACATCTTCTTCGATGATTCGCAGCACAACATCGACAGCGCCCGAGAGCATGTAGCCGCCGGCCACGTACCGCACGGCGTTGCCAACGAGGGGTGAAACCATGCCGGGTGGGTGCCAACCGTTGGTTGGCACTGCCATGCATCCGTGCCCACCAAGGTGGGCATCTACCAGAGCGCTGTACCCCGGTAGTCGCCAACCTTGGTTGGCATTGCCGTCAGGCCACGGGTCCCGTCAAGGGCTGCCCGACATCCCCAGCTGCAGGTCCACCACCTTCCAGCGCAGGCCCTGCGGTTCCAGCACCACCTTCATCGGCGGCTGGCCGGGGCCGCGATCGACATCGATCACGAAGCGGTCCAGCGCTTCGAAATGATGTTCGGCATGCTTCAGCGGCCGTGCGGGTTCGGTCGCGCCGAAGGCATCGCCGCCCTGCAGTTCATTGCGACCGCGCTTCCACAGCACGTGACCCTGCAGCATCGCGCCGATCCCGGTCGGGGTCACCATGGTGTCCACCGCGGCACCACCAAGCTGGTCGCCCAGCCCGTACAGCAGGGCACCGAACGGGCTGGCCGCCACATCCGGGCCTGCCTGGCGCACCAGATAGTCATTGAGCTGCGCGCGCAGGCTGCTGCGCACGCGCGGGAAATCGACGTAACGCTCCAGGCGCGCGGTGTCGCGTTGCTCAATGGCCTTGGACAGGCCATTGACGGTCATGTACGGGCCGCCGAACCACCAGGCGGCCAAGGCCAGGACCAGCAGCCCAACGAGTGCGGTGAGTTTCTTCATGCCGCCCAGACTGCCGCAACCGCAGCAGCATGGGGTGAAGACTCAATGACTGGGAGATCCGCGGCCATCACCGAAGGCGTCCACCAGCTGCTGGCGTTCGGCTGCGGTCAGTGCCTCAAGCCGCGTCGCCAGTACTTCGTCCAGGCTGCCGGTGCGGGTGGTGCCCAGGATGCCACTGGCCACGCCGGGATGGCCCAGGGCGTAGGCAAACGCGGTCTGGGCCGGGCGCTGGCTGCGGATGGCGGCGAGTGCCTTCCGCATGTTGCGTGCGCTGCGCATCAGTTGACGGCTGCTCGGTTTGAGCCAGGCCCTGGCCAGGTACCAGGCATCCGCCGGTCGTGGCAGGCGCGGGCGTGGTGGCAGCAGATGGCCCTGCGCCAGCACGGTGCCGGCCAGTACGCCGATGCCCACCGCGTGCAACTGGTCGATGAGGGGTTCACGGTCCTGCTGCAGGGCGTTGTAATCGAGCAGCACCACGTCGAACAGCGTGGGATGGTCGATCATCCAGCGCAGGGTCGATGCCGTGTGCGTATTGATGCCGGTGTGCCGGATCAGCCCGCGTTCGCGCAGGCGTTGCAGCGCGGCCAGCAGGTCATCGTTGATGTCGTGCTGGCTGGCACCGTGCAGCTGGTAGATATCCAGGTAATCCAGGCCGAGGTTGCGCAGCGAGGCCTCGCAGCTGGCAGTGATGGCTGCCGGCGAGAAATTGCGTTGCTCGGCGCCGCTGACGCCGGCCTGGCCGGTCAGTGTGCCGCCCTTGCTGGAAATCACCAGCGACTCGCGCGGGTATCGCTTCAGCAACGGGCGCAGGATGCGGCCCAGTCGCGGCTCGGCGTGGAAACCGGAATAGTTGTGGCCGGTGTCCAACAGGTTCACGCCCTGTGCCAGTGCATGCTCGACCACGTGCGCGGCCGACTGTTCCGGGAAGCGGCGATGCCCCCAGAAGCCGGAGCAGCCCAGGCCCACCGGCGAAACCGCCAGGCCGGTGCGGCCCAGCGTGCGGCGTTGCTGTGCCAACGGCATCAGAATTCCAGGTCCAGCGCCGCGCACAGGTAGTCGACGAACGGGCCGAGCGCGGCCAGGTCCTTGCCCAGCGTGGACAGCAGGCGCGGGCCGGTCATGGTGGCGTCGTCCAGCGAGCGCCACATCACCCAGTTGCGGTGCTTGAGGTCATCGATGAATTCGAAGTCGGCCGGGAAGCCGCGCGGCGGACGCACCAGCTTCTCGCTCTCTTCGAAGTCGAAGCGCTTGCGCAGGGCCGGTGCATGCGCTGCGGCCTTCCAGCTGCCCGGGTTGTCGAGGATGAAGTGGCGCACGCGGCGCTGGGTCTCCGGTTCCGGATGCCACAGGCCGGCACCGACGAAGCTCTCGCCCGGCTGCAGGTGCACGTAGAACGAGGGCGCGGCCACCTCGCGGCGGCGCTCATGGAACAGGCGTGCACCCTGCCAGGTCTTGTACGGGGATTTGTCGTTGGAGAAGCGCGCGTCGCGATGGATGCGGAACAGCGAGCCGCCGACGCCGCGGGTATCGGCGCGGAAGTGGTCGCTGACCTCGGCCAGCGCCGGCTGCAGGTCACCCAGCAGGCGCAGGAATGGCTGCCGCACGTGGTCTTCATACTGCTGGCGGTGGTCGTTGAACCACGCCTTGTCGTTATGCCGCGCCAGGCTGCGCAGGAACTTGAAGCTGGCGTCCGAGAAATAGGTACTCACAAGGTCTCCTGCAGGTGCTGGCCCCAGTCGCGCAGCGATTGCAGCAGGGCCTGGCGCCGTGCATCGTCGGGCGCTTCAGCGGCCAGTGCATCGAGCTGCTGCTGGTACTGGGGCAGGTTGAGTTCGCCCAGCCCGCCGTCCCCGAGCAGGCGCTGGCGGCGGTAATCCTGCCAGCGCTGGCGTTCAGCCGGCGCGAGGCTGTCGGGATGATTGCGCGCGCGGTAGCGGAACAGCAGCTCCGGCAGGCGCGGGTCGCGGAAGCGGCCTTCCAGCGCGGCCAGCTGCTCCGGCGCGGTGGTGCGTGCCAGCGCAAGCAGCGGCTTGTCGCCATTGCCGAGGAAGCCGTCGTAGAGCGAGGCATCGACATCGGCCACGGTGGCGGCGCGGGGCTGGTTGTAGACCTGCCGGGCCTTCTCGGCCAGCTGCGGGGCGAACGCGCGCAGGCGTTCCACCTTGGCCTCGATCGCGGCCACGTCCAGGCCGAGGCGCGCGTGGTCATCGGCGCGCAGGTGGTTCCAGGCGATCAGCGCGGGCACCTTGTTCAGGTGCACTTCCTTCAGCGGCACCCGCGCCACGCCTTCGGGCAGCTCGCTGGCGCGCATGTACAGGCGCTGTGCGATCACCTCGGCCGGCAGTTCCAGCAGATCGTCGATCTCGCCTTCCAGGTCGAACACGATCACCCGGTTGTTGATGGTCGGGTGCGCGGCCAGCGGCAGCACCGGGGCCGCGCACAGGCGACTGGCCGGGTAGCGCATGGAAATGTGCAGTACCGGCTTCATCGCGGCCACGTCCAGCAGGCTGCCGACGAAGCGTTTGTCGCGCAGCTTCAGCGCGTACTCCCACAGCCGTGGCTGCGACTGCTTGAACAGGCGTGCCATGCCGATGGTGGCGCGTACGTCGGACAGCGCTTCGTGCGCATCGCCTTCGCGCACGTTGTTGGCCTCGGCCAGGTGCTCGAGCTTGAACGAGGTGGCGCCATCCTCGCGCAGCGGCCACTGGATGCCGTCCGGGCGCATCGCGCGCATCAGCCGCAGCATGTCCAGCAGGTCCCAGCGCGAATTGCCGTTGCGCCACTCGCGTTCGTACGGGTCGTGGAAGTTGCGGAACAGGCCGTAGCGGACGAATTCATCGTCGAAGCGCAGCGTGTTGTAGCCCAGCGCACAGGTGCCGGGGCGCGACAGCTGCTCGTTGATGCGATCGAAGGCCTCGGCTTCGCTGATGCCCTCGGCCAGTGCCTGCTGCGGGGTGATGCCGGTGACCAGGGTGGCCATCGGCGAGGGCAGCAGGTCATCGGCCGGGCGCACGAAGAAGCTGACCGGCGTGTCGATTTCGTTGAGATCGGCGTCGGTACGGATCGCGGCGTACTGCGAGATGCGCGTGCGCCGCGGGTCCTGGCCGAAGGTTTCCAGGTCGTAGAACAGGAAGCTGTCAGCCATCAGTGCGCGCCCTCCAGGACCGGTAGCTGGGCGTGGATCTGTGCTTCCAGTGCGGTCCAGTCGATGTTGTCCAGTGAATCGTGACCGGCGGTGGCGGCCACCAGCATGTCGCGCTGCAGTTCGGTGCGGCGCAGCGCCTCGGCGTACGGCGTGTGCAGGAAAGTGACCATCGTGTAGTGCGGTACGAAGCGGGTCGGCCAGCGCCGCTGCAGTTCCTGTTCCAGCTCGCGCTGCAGCAGGAAGGCGGGATCGGCCACGCGGTCACGCATCTCCAGGTAGTTCTCCAGTGCCATCTGCTGGATGGCACGTGCATTCGGCTTGCGCTCGGCTTCGAACGCGGCGAACGCGCCTTCCAGATCATCCGCCTCCATCAGGTGGCGGGCCAGCGCAACGCAGTCCTCGAACGCGCAGTTCATGCCCTGGCCGTGGAACGGCACCATCGCATGCGCGGCGTCGCCGATCAGCACCGCGCGGCCCTGCTGGTGCCAGCGTTCCAGGGTGAGCGTGCCAAGCAGGCCCGGTGGATGCTGCTCCCAGTCCGCGCGCAGGTTCGGGATCAACGGCAGGGTGTCGGCGAACTCGCGCGCGAACAGCGCCTCGGCCTGCGCCCCGGTATTGACCGTGGCGAAGCTGGGGTCGCCCTGGTTGGGCAGGAACAGGGTGACGGTGAAGGTGCCTTCGTGGTTGGGCAGGGCGATGCACATGTAGTGGCCGCGCGGCCAGATGTGCAGCGCATTGCGCTCGATGCGGAAGCTGCCATCGGCAGCCGGCGGGATCTCCAGCTCCTTGTAGGAGTGGTCGAGGAAGGCGATGTCCTCGCCCAGCGGCGCGCGTCGGTTCATCGCCGCACGCAGTGCCGAACCGGCACCGTCGGCACCGATCAGGGTGTCGAAACGGATGTCGTGCGGGCTGTCGTCACGGTCATCGATGAAGCGTGCGTAACCCGCATCGAAATCGACGGTGTGCAGGCGGCGATGGAAGTGCACGGTGGCGCCGGCCTGTTCGGCCAGCTCCAGCAGCGTGGTATTCAGATCACTGCGGTGGATCGACCAGATCACTTCGCTGTCGTCGCGACCGTAGCGCTGCAGCTGCGGCTCGCCGTCGCGTGGATGCACCATGCGGCCGCGCATCATCACCGCGCGCGCCATCACTTCGTCCTCGACGCCCGCCTGGCGCAGCGCATTGCGCCCGCGCTCGGCCAACGCCAGGTTGATCGAGCGGCCACTCTCGTAGTCGGCCACGCGCGGATCGCCGCGGCGTTCGTACAGGGTGATGCGCCAGCCCTGGCGTGACAGCAGGATGGCCAGCAGGGACCCGGCAAGGCCGGCACCGATAATGCTCAACGAGCGGGAAGCGTGTGCGATCAACGAACTGTCCAGCAGTAGGGGAGGGGCCGGCTTAGAGGCCGGCCCAGGCTTCCACTTCCTCGACGAAGTGGTGCACGTCCAGGTAGCGGTTGTAGAGCGGGGTGGGCGAGATGCGGATCACGTCGGGTTCGCGCCAGTCGCCGAGCACGCCGATGCCGCGCAGATGCTCGAACAGCGCACGGCCGCGCTCGCGGCCACCGATCACGCGCAGCGACAACTGGCAGCCACGGCGCTGCGGCTCGGCCGGGGTGATGATGTCCAGCACGCCGGACAGGCGCGCACGGACCAGTGCTTCGAGCATGCCGGTCAGTGCCAGCGACTTGCTGCGCAGCGCCTCCATGCCGGCGCGCTCGAACAGGTCCAGCGAGGCGCGCAGCGGCGCCAGGCCGAGGATTGGCGGATTGCTCAGCTGCCAGCCTTCGGCACCGATGGCCGGCGTGAACTGCGGTGCCATCTGGAAGCGGGTGGATTCCTCATGGCCCCACCAGCCGGCAAAGCGCGGCAGGCTGGTGTCGCGGTGATGGCGCTCGTGGACGAAGGCGCCGGCAACCGCGCCCGGGCCGCTGTTGAGGTACTTGTAGTGGCACCACACGGCGAAATCAGGGGCCACGTCATGCAGGCGCAGCGGCAGGTTGCCGACCGAGTGTGCCAGGTCGAAGCCGATACGCGCGCCCTGCAGACGTGCGGCGCGGGTGATCGCATCGAGGTCGAAGGCCTGGCCGGTGCGGTACTGCACGCCAGGCCACAGCACCAGCGCCAGGCGTGAACCGTGCTCGGCGATGGCATGCTCGATCGCGGTCAGTGAAATCGTGCCGTTGGCCTCGTCCGGCTGCACTTCCACCAGGCACTCGGCCGGGTCGAAACCATGGAAGCGGATCTGTGCTTCCACCGCGTGGCGATCGGTCGGGAATGCGCCGGCTTCCATCAGGATCACCGGACGCTCGGCCGTGGGCCGGTAGAAGCTGACCATCATCAGGTGCAGGTTCACGCTCAGCGTGTTCATTGCAACCACCTCGCTGGGCAGCGCACCGACCACGCGGGCCAGCTGCGCGCTCACCAGGCGGTGGTAGGACAGCCACTGCGTCGGGCCGGTGAAGTGGCCTTCCACCGCCAGCTCGCCCCACTGCTTCATCACTTCCTGCACGGCCGCCTGCGCGCCACGCGGCTGCAGGCCCAGCGAGTTGCCGACGAAGTAGGTCTGCTCGCCGCCGCCATGGCGCGGAATCAGGAATTCATTGCGCAGCGGGCGCAGCGGATCGGCGGCGTCCAGGGCAATGGCGTGGGTGCGGCTGAGCAGGTCGGACATGGTCGGGCAACAGGCTGCAACGGGACCGCCAGTGTAGCGCCTGGGGCATGGCCCGGTAGCTGCCAACCCAACGCCAGCGCCGCATGACCCGGTAGTCGCCCACCTTGGTTGGCGCACGTACAAGCAAGCGCCCACCAAGGTGGGCAACTACCAGAGCGGGGGCAAGCGCCCACCAAGGTGGGCAACTACCAGAGCGGGGGCAAGCGCCCACCAAGGTGGGCAACTACCAGAGCGGGGGCAAGCGCCCACCAAGGTGGGCATCTACCAGAGCGGGGGCGAGCATGCGCCCACCGAGGTGGGGAACTACCGTTCGATGGCTCAGCCCGCCGCTGGCGCCGGCAGCGGGTCCACGTGCCCGCACTCGCTGCAGGTACGCAGTTCCAGGCTGGCGTGATAGCGCGCGAACACTTTGGGCAGGTCGGTCTCGATGTTCTGCAGCGGGAAATACTCTTCGTGCAGCTTGTGGTTGCAGCGCTCGCAGTGCCAGATCACGCCGTCCATCTCGTGCGGCAGGCGCTTGCGCTCGACCACCAGACCGATACCACCGGGCGGGCGCCGCGGCGAGTGCGGAACCTTTGCCGGCAGCAGGAAGATCTCGCCGGCGCGGATCGGAATGTCGCGCACCGCGCCGTCTTCCTGCACCTTCAGCACCATCTCGCCTTCGAGCTGGTAGAACCACTCCGGGCCTTCGTCGTAGTGGAAGTCGGTACGCGAGTTCGGCCCGCCCACTACCATCACGATGAAGTCGCCGTTGTCGATCATCTTGTTGCCCACCGGCGGCTTCAGCAGGTGGCGGTTTTCTTCGATCCAGGCGTGCAGGTTGATCGGCGAAGCGAGCATGGTGGTCATCCGTAAGGGATCAGTCGCGCTTGCCCTTGCGCGGGACGTAGGACAGGGCCTTTTCATAGGCGGGCTGCAGTTCTTCCTGCGAACCGACGTCGATGCCCATCTCGCGCACGCGTCCGTCCTTCAGGCTGTAGACCCAGCCGTGCACCATCAGCTTCTGGCCGCGGGCCCAGGCGTCCTGCACGATGGTCGAGCGGCACAGGTTGGCCACCTGCTCGATCACGTTCAGTTCGCACAGGCGTGCGTGCTTGAGCTCGTCGGTCTCGATCGCATCAAGGATGCCGGTGTGCTTCTGCATCACGTCGCCAACGTGGCGCAGCCAGTTGTCGGCCAGGCCGACGCGGGTGTTGTGCAGACAGGCATGCACGCCGCCGCAGCCGTAGTGGCCGACGATCAGGATGTGCTTCACCTTCAGCTGGTCCACCGCGTACTGCACCACGCTCAGGCAGTTCAGGTCGGTGTGGGCGACCACGTTGGCGACGTTGCGGTGCACGAACACTTCGCCCGGGGCCATGCCGATGATCTGGTTGGCCGGCACGCGCGAATCGGAACAGCCGATCCACAGGTATTCGGGGTGCTGCTGCTTGGCCAGCTGGTGGAAGAACTCGGGGTCTTCCTTCTCGATGCGGTCGGCCCAGTCGCGGTTGTTCTGCAGCAGTTTGTGGATGTCTTTCATGTATGGGTCCCTGGCGTCGGGTGGGGGCTCGCCGCAGCCGTCCGGCTGCGTCGTCGCGGGAATCTGGGGCGTTCAGTCGCTGCGGGCGGCCTGTTCGCGGTGCCAGCGCATCCACTGCGCCAACTCGGTGGAAGCGGGGGTGCCCAACTGTTCCAGTTCGGCGATCACCGCGCGCTGGTTCGCATCGGGATGGTTCTGGCTCAGCTTGAGCTTCAGCTGCACCTGTTCGACCTGGAAGCGGAAGCCGACGATGGCGCGCAGCTCCGGGCCATGTTCGGCACGCGTGGCATCGAACTGCCAGGCCTGGCCGACACTCGCTTCGAAGCGGTCGCTGATCGCGCCGACCAGTTCGGCCAGCGCCTCGGTATCGTCGAAGGTCTGCAGCTGGCCACGCAGCTCGGCAGCGGCGTAGTTCCAGGTGGGTACCCGCGCAGCGGGCTCCTTGTCCGGATACCAGCTGGCCGAGACGTAGCCATGCGGACCATCGATCAGTACCTTGGCCGCGCCGCGGTGGCGCGACTGCGGGTTGGCGCGCGCCCAGTGGCCGCGCAGTTCGATCTGGTCGCCGTCACGCCGGTACAGCACCGGCATCCGGGTCAGCTCCGGCAGGCCATCGCTGCCGGGCGTGAGCACGGTAACGAACGGGTCGCGCGCCAGCAGGCGGTCCAGCCAGAGCAGGTCGGTCTCGGCGAAGGCGCGCGGGGTGAACATGCAGGGGTCAGGCGCGCCCGCCCAGCGACTGGATCATGCGGCCGCGCAGGCCCTCATCGCTGTCGGCCTGCGGCGGCTGCACTTCGTGCAGGCTGAAGCCGCGCACCAGCGCGTCTTCCTCGTCCAGGCCGTCGTACTCGACGAATTCGGCGTCGAACAGCTGCGAACGCGCGGTGTCTTCGCTGTCATAGCTCAGCGTGTTGCCATCGCTGTCGAGCACTTCGGCGGTGCCGGCCGGGCGCACGCGCAGGCGCGCCCAGATCAGGGTGTTGCCGAGGCTGGCCAGCCACCAGCTGTCGCGCGAGGCGGTGATGTCATTCATGGATGTGTTACCAGAGCGAGGCCAGCCAGAGCAGGGCGGCCATGCCCAGTCCGGCCAGCAGGGTCAGCAGCGATACCCAGGCCGGCGTCGCCAGCCCGGACAGCGAGCGGTCCGGCTGCTGGCGATAGTCACGGCGCAGCAGCCAGGCCAGGGCATCGGGCTTGAGGAAGGCACCGCTGCCGAAGCGCTCGGCGAGCGCCGGATGGCGATCGCGTACGTGCACCAGGGTCAGCGGCCAGAAGATCACGAAGGCACTGAACCCGGCCACTGCAACGCCGACGAAACAGAGGGCGAAGAACAGGGTCATGGGAGCGGTACCTCCGTGGTCGTGTGGGGCTTAGAAGTCCGCGCTGCCCGGGGCGCGCGGGTAGGGGATCGCATCGCGGATGTTGGACAGCCCGCAGACGTACACCACCAGGCGTTCGAAGCCCAGGCCGAAGCCGGCGTGCGGCACCGAACCATAGCGGCGGAAATCGCGATACCAGCTGTAGTGCTCACGATCCAGGCCGAACTGGGCCATGCGCGCGTCCAGCACTTCCAGGCGCTCTTCGCGCTGGCTGCCGCCGATGATCTCGCCGATGCCCGGGGCCAGCACGTCCATCGCGGCAACGGTCTTGCCGTCGTCGTTCAGGCGCATGTAGAAGGCCTTGATGTGCTCCGGATAGTTGGTCACCACCACCGGGCGGCCGACGTGTTCTTCGGTCAGCCAGCGCTCGTGCTCGGTCTGCAGGTCCAGGCCCCATTCGACCGGGAAGTCGAACTTCTTGCCGGACTTCTGCAGCAGGCTGACCGCATCGGTGTAGTCGATGCGCTCGAACGGTGCGTTGATGAAGTCTTCCAGCTTGGTGATCGCGTTCTTGTCCACGCGCTCGGCGATGAAGGCCAGGTCGTCGCTGCGCTCGTTCAGCACCGCACGGAACAGGTACTTCAGGAACTCTTCGGCCAGGCGTGCGTCTTCGGCCAGGTCGGCGAAGGCGATTTCCGGCTCGATCATCCAGAACTCCGCCAGGTGGCGGGTGGTGTGGCTGTTCTCGGCGCGGAAGGTCGGGCCGAAGGTGTAGACCTTGCTCAGCGCCAGGCAGTAGGCCTCGACGTTCAGCTGGCCGGACACGGTCAGGAAGGTTTCCTTGCCGAAGAAGTCGCGGCTGAAATCGATCGCGCCCTTCTCATCGCGCGGCAGGTTCACCATGTCCAGGGTGGACACGCGGAACATCTGGCCGGCGCCTTCGGCGTCGGAGGTGGTGATGATCGGGGTGCTGATCCAGTTGAAGCCGTTTTCGTGGAAGAAACGGTGCACGGCCTGGGCCAGGCAGTTGCGGATGCGGGTGACCGCGCCGAACAGGTTGGTGCGCGGGCGCAGGTGGGCCACTTCGCGCAGGAACTCCGGCGACATCGGCTTGGGCTGGATCGGGTAGGTGAGCGGGTCTTCGACCCAGCCGACCACTTCCAGCGTGCTGGCCTGGATCTCGAACGACTGGCCCTTGCCCTGCGACTTCACCAGGGTGCCGGTGGCGATGACCGAGCAGCCGCTGGTCAGGCGCTTGATCTCGTCGAAGTTGGCCAGGCTGTCGCCGGCCACGACCTGGATCGGCGCGAAGCAGGAGCCGTCGCTCACATTCACGAAGGCCAGATTCGCTGAACCGCGCACCGTGCGCACCCATCCGCGTACCGTGACTTCGCCGCCTTCCGGGATCTTCCCGGCAAGCGCATGTTCAACGCTGACCACCGTCATGACTTGAATCCTCTGCTGATCGACTCGATCTGTGAACACGGGAGTTTACCGGTTGCAGCGTTCTGCTTGCGAGGCATTTTTCGTGGCAACGGCTCCTTATAATGTCCCCGTACCTCTGGAGTAGCCCCATGGCCGTCAGCCTGACCCCCATTGCCTTCGAGCGCGTGCAGCGCTTTGTCGCCCAGACCCCCGGCGCGCTGGGCCTGCGTTTCGGCGTGACCAAGACCGGTTGCTCGGGCTGGGGTCACATCACCGACCTGGCCCGCGACGAGCGCGAGGGCGATACCGTGTTCGACCAGGACGGCGTGAAGATCTACGTCGATGCCAAGAGCCTGGCGCTGGTGGACGGCACCGTGATCGACTTCGGCAAGCACGGCCTGAGCGAAACGTTCACGTTCAGCAACCCGAACGCCACCGCCGAGTGTGGCTGCGGTGAAAGCTTCACCACCGACGCCGACAAGGCCTGAGGGCTGGTTCTGGCGTCCGCCGGGCATGGCCGGGCGCTGGTAGATGCCGACCTTGGTCGGCAGGGAAGGGATCCACGGATGGAACGACCGCTTTTCATTTATCACCCCAACGCCTACGCCCTCTCCTTCGAAGAGGTCGACGGAATCTGTGACTGCTGCGGCCAGCCGCGCACACTGCGCTACCGCGGGCCGTTCTACACCCGTCTGCGTCCGGATTACCTTTGCCCTTGGTGTATCGCCGACGGCAGGGCGGCGGCCAGCTACGAGGGTGAATTCACCGGCTGGAGTGATATCGAAGGGGTCTCGCCAGACCCGGCCGACCCGCCACCGAGCATCGCCCGTGAGCTGCTGCTGGAGATCTGCGAGCGCACCCCGGGCTACCCGTCCTGGCAGCAGTCGGTCTGGCTCAGCCATTGTGAGCGGCCCTGCGCCTTCCTCGGTTACGCCGGTAGCGAGGACCTCCAGCCCATCCTCGACGAAGTCCGGCCCGACGTGGTCGAGGTCAATCCGCGCGACGCCGACTGGGTGCTTGAACACCTGAGCCGGGACGGGGAGATGATTGGCTGCCTGTTCCAGTGCCTGGAATGCGGCCAGCACCGCCTTCATGTGGATCTGGGGTAGCCCGGTTCAGGTTGCCCTGTGACCCGCCGGTTGCCCGGCACCCCCATCTGCGCCATAATGCGCGGCTTCCTGCCTCCCCGGCGGGAATCCTTGCCCCACCGCGGTCTCAACGGCGGGGGGCTGTCCGGCCGCAAGGCCACATCCGAAAGGTAGAAAAAAACATGAGTCGTCATTACGAAATCGTGTTCATGGTCCACCCGGACCAGAGCGAGCAGGTCCCGGCCATGATCGAGCGCTACAAGTCGCTGGTCGAGAACGGCAACGGCACCATCCACCGTCTGGAAGACTGGGGCCGCCGCCAGCTGGCGTACCCGATCCAGAACCTGGTGAAGGCCCACTACGTGCTGATGAACATCGAAGCCGACCAGGCCGTTCTGAACGAACTGACCGAAAGCTTCCGCTTCAACGACGCCGTGCTGCGCAACCTGGTCATCAAGCGTGACGAGGCTGACACCGAGCAGTCGCTGATCATGAAGAGCAAGGACGAGAAGGGTGACAAGCCGGAGCGCGGTGAGCGCCGTCGTCGTGACGACGAAGAAGGCGAGTCCAACAACACCGCTGACAACGAAGCCGGCGACGACGCCGCTTCCGCCGCCTAAGGAGCCTTCCCATGTCCAAGTTCTTCCGTCGCCGCAAGTTCTGCAAGTTCACTGCTGAAGGTGTGAAGGAGATCGACTACAAGGATCTCAACACCCTGCGCCAGTACCTGACCGAGAACGGCAAGATCGTGCCGAGCCGCGTCACCGGTACCAAGTCGAAGTACCAGCGCCAGCTGGCGACCGCCGTCAAGCGCGCTCGCTTCCTGGCCCTGATCCCGTACACCGACAACCACGACGTCTGATGCCAGCGGGGCGGCCCGGCGCCGCCCCCGCTGTGCCAGCTATTCGGACAGCCTTTGTTGCGGGGCATCGCCTCGCTAACGAATAACTTATCTGGAGCAATACCATGCAGCTGATCCTCCTGCAGAAAGTCACCAACCTCGGCAACCTGGGCGACCTGGTCGACGTGAAGCCGGGCTACGGCCGTAACTTCCTCGTGCCGCAGGGCAAGGCCGTGCCGGCCACCGAGAGCAACAAGGCCGAGTTCGAAGCCAAGCGCGCCGAATACGAAGCCAAGGCCCAGGCCATCCACGCCGACGCTGAAGGCCGCAAGGCCAAGCTGGAAGGCGCGAGCGTGACCATCGCCGCCAACGCTTCGACCGAAGGCAAGCTGTACGGCTCGGTTGGCCCGCGCGACATCGCCGAGGCCTTCACCGCCGCCGGCCTGCCGCTGGAAAAGAGCGAAGTCATCCTGGGCGAAGGCGCCTTCCGCAACATCGGCGAATACGACGTGCTGGTCCACCTGCACGCTGACGTCGAGACCACCGTCAAGGTCGTCGTCGTCGCCGAAGCCTGATCCCACGCCGCAAGGCCTGGCATCACCGCAGAACGGGCGCCCGCAAGGGTGCCCGTTTTGTTTTATGGCTCCGTTTCGTGGCGTCGGGCCACGTCCGGCCGACGGGGTGGGGCTGGACAATGTTCCACGCCCATTCGTAGAACACGGCCACATCGGTATACTCAGGGCGTCACACCCGTTCCACGGGCATCGATCCCAGCAGGATCAATGACTTGGAGGGTAAACGCAGGCCGCTTGCCGGCCCCAGTCCGGAACCCCTATGCGTCTTTCCACGATCAAGCTGTCCGGCTTCAAGTCGTTCGTCGATCCGACCACCCTGCACCTGCCGACCAACATGACCGGCGTGGTGGGGCCCAATGGCTGCGGCAAGTCGAACATCATCGACGCCGTGCGCTGGGTCATGGGCGAGAGCTCGGCCAGCCGCCTGCGCGGCGACTCGCTGACCGACGTGATCTTCTCCGGTTCCAATGCCCGCAAGCCGGTTTCGCAGGCCACCGTCGAGCTGATCTTCGACAACTCCGACCACACGATTTCCGGCGAGTACGCCTCGTTCAACGAGATCTCGGTCAAGCGCACGGTCAGCCGCGACGGCACCAGCAACTATTACCTCAACGGCACCAAGTGCCGTCGCCGCGACATCACCGACCTGTTCCTCGGCACCGGCCTGGGCCCGCGCAGTTACTCGATCATCGAGCAGGGCATGATCAGCCAGATCATCGAGGCGCGCCCGGAAGACCTGCGCGTGTACCTGGAAGAGGCAGCCGGCATCTCCAAGTACAAGGAGCGCCGCAAGGAGACCGAGACCCGCATCCGCCACACCCGCGAGAACCTGGACCGGCTGGGCGACCTGCGCGACGAGATCAGCAAGCAGCTCGAACACCTCAAGCGCCAGGCCAAGCAGGCCGAGCAGTACCAGGTGCTGCAGGAAGAGCGCCGGGTCAAGGATGCCGAGTGGAAGGCCCTGGAGTTCCGCGGGTTGGACGGTCGCCTGTCCAAGCTGCGCGAAGGGCTGTCGCAGGAAGAGACCAAGCTGCAGCAGCTGATCGCCGACCAGCGTGACGCCGAGGCCCGCATCGAGACCTCGCGCGTGCGCCGCGAAGAGGCCGCCGATGCGCTGAACACCGCGCAGGCCGCGGTCTACCAGGTCGGCAGCACGCTGGCGCGCGTGGAACAGCAGATCCAGCACCAGCGCGAACTGTCGCAGCGCCTGCACAAGGCGCGCGACGAGACGCGCCAGGCGTTGGCCGAACTGGGCCAGCACATCAGCGGCGACGAGGCCAAACTGCTGGTGCTGCGCGAAGCGGTGGAGGCCGCCACCCCGCAGCTGGAAGAGCTGCAGGAAGAGAACGAGATCAAGCAGGAAAGCCTGCGCGAGGCCGAGGACCGGCTGGCCAGCTGGCAGCAGCGCTGGGAGCAGCACACCTCGCAGAGTTCGGAGGCGTCGCGCGCCGGCGATGTCGAGCGCACGCGCGTGGACTACCTGGACAAGCAGATCCTCGACGCTGACCGGCGTCGCGAGGCCCTGGCCGCCGAGCGCGCCGGGCTGGACGTGGACGCGCTGGAAGAAGCCTTCGAGCAGCTGCACCTGCAGCACGACACGCAGAAGACCGCGCTGGATGAACTGAGCGAAGACGTCGAGCTGCGCAAGCAGGGCGTGGCGACGGTGCAGGAACAGCAGCGCAATGGCCAGAACGAACTGGCCGAACTGCGCAAGCAGGCCAACGGCCTGCGCGGTCGCCTGGCTTCGCTGGAAACCCTGCAGCAGGCTGCGCTGGGCCAGGAGCAGGGCGCTGCCGTGGCGTGGCTGAAGGCGCGCGGGCTGGATTCGGCGGCGCGTGTCGGCGAACGTCTGGACGTCGATGCCGGCTGGGAAAATGCGGTGGAAAGCGCGCTTGGCCAGTTGATCGAAGGCGTGCTGGTCGATGACCCGGGCAGCCTGGTTGATGCCCTCGGCGAACTCGGCGATGGCCACATTGCGCTGGTTGCCAGCGCGGGTGCCGACGTCAAGGCTGCACCGACTTCGCTGGCGGCACGCGTGCGCGGCCCGGCGGCGATCCGTCGCCTGCTTGCTCACCTGCATGCTGCCAAGGACCTGTCCGAGGCGAAGGCCCTGCAGGCCAGCCTTCCGGAAGGCGATTCGATCATCACCCAGAGTGGCGAGCGCCTGGGCCAGGGCTGGCTGCGCGTGTCGCGCTCCGGTGCAGCCCAGCAGGGCGCGCTGCTGCGCGAACGCGAGATCAACGAGCTGCGCGAGCAGATCGAACAGCTGCAGGATCGCGAGGCCGAGCTGGAAGAACAGCTGAGTGGTTTCCGCGAGCAGTTGCAGGCGGCTGAACAGCAGCGCGAAGACGCGCAGCGTGCGCTGTACCAGGCCCACCGTGCGGTGTCCGAGCTGGCTGGCCAGCTGCAGGGCCAGCAGGGCAAGGTGGAAGCGGCGCGTACCCGCATCGACCGCATCGAAGGCGAACTGAAGCAGCTGCAGGAAACGCTGGAAGCCAACAACGAGCAGGCGCGTGAAGCGCGCTCGCGGTTGGAAAACGCGGTCAGCAGCATGGGTGACCTGGAATCGACCCGGCAGCGGCTGGAGGGCGAGCGCCGCCAGCTGACCGAAGCCCGCGACCTGGCCAGAGACGCCGCGCGAGCGGTGCGCGAGCGCTCGCACTCGTTGGCCCTGACCCTGGAATCGCAGCGTGCGCAGCTGGCTTCACTGAGCCAGGCGTTGGAGCGCATGGGTACCCAGCGCGGGCAGTTGGATTCGCGACTGGGCGAACTGCATTCGCAGCTTGACGAAGGTGATTCGCCGGTCGAATCGCTGCAGGCCGAGCACCAGAATGCACTGGAAGAGCGCGTGCGGGCTGATCGCGTGCTGACCGAAGCGCGCACGTTGCTGGACGGCATCGACGCCGAGCTGCGCAATTACGAGCAGACCCGTCACCAGCGTGACGAACAGGCGCTGGCCCAGCGCGAGCGTATTTCGCAGCGCAAGCTGGACCAGCAGGCGCTGGTGCTCAGCGCGGACACCCTGCAGGGCGCGGTGGAGAAGGCCGGGTTCGTGCTGCAGGACGTGCTCAACGCACTGCCCGAGGACGCCCGCCTGGGTGACTGGGAGCAGGCCGTGCACCAGATCGATGGCCGCATGCGCCGGCTGGAGCCGGTCAACCTGGCCGCCATCCACGAGTACGGCGAGGCTTCGCAGCGTTCGGACTACCTGGATTCGCAGCACACCGACCTGACCACGGCGCTGGAAACCCTTGAGGATGCCATCCGCAAGATCGACCGCGAGACCCGCGGTCGTTTCAAGGACACCTTCGATCGTGTCAACGCTGGCGTGCAGGCGCTGTACCCGCGCCTGTTCGGTGGCGGCCACGCCTACCTGGAACTGACCGGTGAAGACCTGCTCGACACCGGTGTGACCATCATGGCGCGTCCACCGGGCAAGCGCGTGTCCAGCATCTCGCTGCTGTCCGGCGGCGAGAAGGCGATGACCGCGGTGGCGCTGGTGTTCGCCATCTTCCAGCTGAACCCCGCGCCGTTCTGCCTGCTGGACGAGGTGGACGCGCCGCTGGACGAAGCCAACGTCGGCCGCCTGGCCAACATGGTCAAGGAAATGAGCGAAAAGGTGCAGTTCCTGTTCGTCAGCCACAACAAAGCGACGATGGAGGCCGCGCACCAGCTGTCGGGCGTGACCATGCGCGAGCCGGGCGTCAGCCGCCTGGTCAGCGTGGACCTGGAAGAAGCCGCGCGATTGGCGGGCGCGGCCTGACGTGCCATCCTAGTTACCTGAATGAACTAGCCGGAGAACCTATCGAATGTCCGACACGGCACTGTTGCGCATCGGCATCCTGGCCGCCGGCCTGCTGTTGATCGCCGCGATCTTCCTGTTTGGCCGTCCGAAAAAGAAGCCCCAGGGGCGCCGCGTGGAAGGCGCGGAACCGGCCAGCGGCGAGCGCCGCGAACCGGTACTGGGCGAAGACGGCGTCGCCGTGGCCGATGGCCGCGTCGAACCGGGCATGGGCACGGAAGGCGAGCAGGCCGAACTTGGTCTGGGCGAAACCGACCCGGGCGCCAGTGATCTCGGCAAGCGCGCCACCCAGGATTTCGACAAGATCGTCTCCTTGTTCGTGGCTGCCCGGGCCGGCGAGCAGCTGCGTGGCGAAGACATCGTGGTGGCGGCCGAGAAGACCGGCCTGGTGTTCGGCCACATGAACGTGTTCCACCGCCTGGTGGAAGGTCACCCCGAGCGCGGCCCGATTTTCTCGATGGCCAGCATCATGAAGCCGGGCAGCTTCGACATGGCCAACATCCGTGCCATGGAAACCCCGGCCATCGCCTTCTTCCTGACCCTGCCGGCGCCGCTGACCGCGCTGGACGCCTGGGAGAAGATGCTGCCGACCGTGCAGCGCATGGCTGAACTGCTGGATGGCGTGGTGCTGGATGACAGCCGCAATGCCCTGGGCCGCCAGCGCATCGCACACATCCGTGACGAGCTGCGCGCCTACGACCGCCAGCACCAGGCCCCGCCGCTGACCAAGACCCCGCGCTGGTAAGCGCTATGGCGTGCCGACCAACGGTCGGCACCCACCCGACCAACGGTCGGCACCCACAACAGTAGATCCACGCCATGCGTGGATGGGGCGAACCAAGGTTCGCCCCCACCAACAGGATCAGGCCGGCACGCCGGCCACCTTCGCGAACGCATGGCGGAACGCGGCCATTTCTTCTTCGGTGCCGACGGTCACGCGCACGCGCTGTGGCCAGATCGGCCAGCTGCGTCCGATCACCACGCCGTTGTCCGCCATCGCCTTGGCGAACGCGCTGCCATCGCGTTGCACGTCGACCACGAAGCAGTTTGCTTCCGACGGCACGCAGCGGAAACCACGCTTGCCCAGCCACGCGATGGTGGCCTGGCGCACCTTGGCATTCTGCAGGCGGCGCTGTGGAATCAACTGCGGATCGCGCAGGCTGGCCAGTGCCGCCGCCAGCGCCGGCACCGGCAGCGGGTTGTCGCCGAGGCTGGCCAGTTCGCGCAGGCGGTCGGGATGTGCGGTCGCCACGCCCAGGCGCAGGCCGG
The DNA here is from genome assembly GCF_056481625.1 of Stenotrophomonas sp. 86156_Sma. NCBI lineage: Bacteria > Pseudomonadati > Pseudomonadota > Gammaproteobacteria > Lysobacterales > Lysobacteraceae > Stenotrophomonas > Stenotrophomonas sp. 86156_Sma. The sequence goes on along the minus strand of NZ_CM151157.1, from coordinate 3,241,113 downwards.
CCATGCCATATAGCTTGGAGAACGTGCGCAACACGATCAGGTCATCGCGCTGCGCCACCTGCGCGATCAGGCTCGGCTGTTCGCTGTACTGCAGATACGCCTCGTCCAACAGCACGCGGGTGGAAGCGGGCTTGTGGGCCAGCAGCCAAGCGAGCTCATCCGGTGGGCTGATCGAGCCGGTCGGGTTGTTCGGATTGCACACGTAGAGCAGCCCGGTCGGGCGCGCGTGCGCGGCTGCGACCATCGCACGCAGGTCGTGTGCGCCGTCATTGCGCAGCGGCACCTTCTGCACGTGCGCCCCATGCGCGGCAGCGACCTCGCCCAGCGTCTCGAAGGTCGGGTCGGCCACCACCAGCCCCGCCTGCGGGCCGGTCCACAGCGTGGCAGCGCGGTTCAGTGGTTCGCTGGAGCCCGGATAGAGGCGCATATGGTCGGCCGGAATGCCGGCCTGCTCGATGAACGCATCGCGCACCTGGCCCGCCAGTTCGAAGCGGTAGCGGCCGCAGCTGGTGATGCTGTCGCGCGCCGCCTGCTGGGCGGCGGGCGAGGGGCCGTACGGGCATTCGTTGAAGTTCAGTAGTACGGCGCCTTCGGCAGGGGCTGGGGCGGCGGCTGTCGCGGGTTGGGCATGGCCGAGCTGCGGCAGCCCGGTGCCGGCGACGGCGAGGCCAGCACCAGCCAGTTGCAGGAAGCGTCGACGGGAAGCGGGCAGGGTCACGGGCGGGATTCCGAAGGGAAGACCGTCGCACGCTAGCGCCGGTGGGGATGGGCGGCAAGCTGCTTTTTGTGGAGTCGAACCATGCTTGACTGCAGATGTGCCAACCAAGGTTGGCACCTACCAGAGCGGGAGGGTGGTTGGCACGTACCAGAGCTGGGGAGTGGTTGGCACGTACCAGGATGGGGGAGTGGTTGGCACCTGCCAGAGCGAGGGAGCACCAGTCGAGCAAGCTCGACGCTACAAAGGCGGGAGCGTTACAGGGCCTGACGGTCGGGCGCGGTAGAATCCCCGGCCATCCCAGAACCACCGGATCCCGATGAGCCCCAGCCCCGCCGAACGCGCCGAAGACCTTCGCCGGCAGATCGCCCAGGCCAACCGCGCCTACCATGAGCTGGACGCGCCGGAGATCCCCGACGTCGACTACGACCGGATGGTGCGCGAGCTGGAAGCGCTGGAGCGCGAGCACCCGGAGCTGGCCCGTGCCGACAGCCCGACCCAGCAGGTCGGTGCGCGCCCCTCCGGCCGCTTCCCGGAAGTGCGCCACGCGGTGCCGATGCTGTCGCTGTCCAATGCCTTCAGCGACGAGGAAGTGGCGGATTTCGTACGCCGCATCGACGAGCGCCTGGGCCGCCGCAGCCTGCGGTTCTCGGCCGAGCCGAAGATGGACGGCCTGGCGATCAGCCTGCGCTACGAGGACGGTCATTTCGTACTCGGCGCGACCCGCGGCGATGGCAGTACCGGCGAGGACGTTACCGCCAACCTGCGCGAGATCGGTGATATTCCCAAGCGGCTGCACGGCAAGGACTGGCCGGATGTGCTGGAGGTGCGTGGCGAGGTCTACATGGCCCGCGCCGACTTCGAGTCCTACAACGAACGTGCGCGCCTGCAGGGCGGCAAGGTGCTGGCCAACCCGCGCAACGCGGCGGCCGGTTCGCTGCGCCAGCTCGACCCGAAGATCAGTGCGCAGCGCCGGCTGAGTTTCTTTGCCTACGGCACCGGCGAAGTGCAGGGCGGCGAGCTGCCAGACACCCATTCGGGCACGCTGGCCCAGCTCGGTGCCTGGGGCTTCCCGGTCAGCGAGTTGTGCAAGGTGGTGGAAGGCACCGACGGCCTGCTCGGCTACTACCGCGATATCGGTGAGCGCCGCGATGGCCTGCCGTTCGATATCGATGGCGTGGTCTACAAGCTGGATGACCGCGCCGGCCAGCAGGCCATGGGCTTCGTTTCGCGTGCGCCGCGCTGGGCCATCGCGCACAAGTTCCCCGCGCAGGAACAGAGCACTACGTTAGAGGCGATCGAGATCCAGATCGGCCGCACCGGTGCTGCCACACCGGTCGCGCGGCTGGCACCGGTGGCGGTGGCCGGCGTGATCGTGTCCAACGCCACGTTGCACAACGCCGACCAGATCGCACGCCTGGATGTGCGCGTGGGTGACAGCGTGATCGTGCGCCGCGCCGGTGATGTAATTCCGGAAGTGGTCAGCGTCATCCTTGATCGCCGCCCGCCGGGCACCATGCCGTGGCAGATGCCGACGCGCTGCCCGGTGTGCGGCTCGGAAATCGTGCGCGAGGAAGGTGCTGCCGCATGGCGCTGCTCGGGCGAACTGTCCTGCCCGGCGCAGCGCAAGGAAGCCATCGCCCATTTCGCCTCGCGTCGCGCGATGGATATCGATGGCCTGGGTGACAAGTACATCGAAACCCTGGTCGACGCCGGCATCGTCAGAAGCGTGGCCGATCTGTACCGGCTCAACCGTGACCAGCTGCTGCATCTGAAGCTGGTGCTGGATGCCGAGGACCCTTCCGCACTGGCGGCTGCGCTGAAGCTGCACCTGCCCGCCGAAGGCAGTGGTGCGGTGCTCAATGCGGTGCTCAAGCTGGATGGCAACGATCCGGGCTGGCGCGCACAGGCGCTGGCACAGCCGGCCAGCTTCGAATGGAACACGAAGAAGATCGCCACCAAGTGGGCCGACAACCTGATCGCGGCAATCGACGCCAGCCGCGCGGCCACGCTGGAGCGCCTGCTGTTTGCGCTTGGCATCGAGCACGTGGGTGAGAGCACGGCCAAGGCGCTGGCGCAGTGGTTCGGTGACCTGGAGCTGATCCGCCACCTGCCATGGCCGTTGTTCAAGCGCGTGCCGGACATCGGTGGCGAAGTGGCGCGTTCGCTGGGTCATTTCTTCGAGCAGCAGGGCAACCAGCAGGCCATCGATGACCTGCTGCAGGTCGGGCAGGTGCGCATCAGCGATGTGCACGCGCCCAGCGCCAAGCTGCGCGAAGGGCTGGATCTGGCGCAGCTGCTGGTCGAATCGGAGATCCCTGGCATCACCCGCCTGCGCGCCGAAAAACTGGTCGCTGCGCTTTCCGGCGCGCAAGCAGTGCTCGACGCCGAGCATGGCCAGTTCGTCAACGCCGGCCTGCCCGATGACACTGCACGCGGCGTGGCTGCGTGGCTCGATGCAGATGGCCATGGCGCGATGCTGCTGGCGGCCGAGAAGGCGATGCAGCAGATCCTGGCCAAGGCGCCGGCGCTGGCCGAGATCGTGGCCGGCCCGCTGGATGGGCAGACCGTGGTGCTGACCGGCACCCTGGCCCAGCTCACCCGCGATGCCGCCAAGGAACGCCTGGAAGCGCTGGGTGCCAAGGTCTCCGGCAGCGTGTCGAAGAAGACCAGCTTCGTGGTGGCCGGTACCGAGGCCGGCTCCAAGCTGGACAAGGCGCAGTCGCTGGGCGTGCCGGTATGGGACGAAGACCGCCTGCTGGCCTACCTCGCCGAACACGAATGATGACCCCGCCGGGTGCCTGGCGCCCGGCATGAAACACAAAGGAACACCGATGCAGACCGCTCCGCTGGATTTCCGCCTGGCCACCCGTGCCGACGAAGAACTGTTGATCGCGTTGATGCGCGAGTTCTATGCCGAAGACAAGATCGACTTCGACGACGCGCGCGTGCGTCGCGGCGTGGACGCGCTGCTGGCCGATCCGCGCAATGGCGAGGTGCTGCTGTGGCTGGACGAGGCCGCCGAGGTGGTGGGCTACGCAGTGATCGCGATGGGTTTCAGCCTGGAGCAGGGCGGCCACTTCATGTTGCTGGACGAGCTGTACCTGAGCCACCGCGCGCGCGGCCGCGGCCGCGGCAAGCAGGCGCTGGCCATCTGCGAACAGCGCGCTCGCGGGCGTGGCGTCAGCCGCCTGCGGCTGGAAGTGAACCACCACAACGAACTGGCCCGGCGCCTGTACCTGGCCAGTGGCTACATCGATGACACCCGCGATCTGCTGACCCTGCCGCTGGATCATCCGCGCCCGGAGGGCATCCTGTGAGCGAGGCCCTGCTGCGCGCGCTGCAGCAGCGTGCCGCGCTCAACGCGCTGGTGCGCCGCTTCTTCGCCGATCGAGATGTGCTGGAGGTGGAGACGCCGATCCTGTCGGTGGCCGGCAACACCGAGCCGAACATCGACAGCTTCCACACCGATTTCACCGGCCATGTCGATGCCGGTGGCCGCCGCCGCTGGCTGCGCACCTCGCCGGAGTATCCGCTCAAGCGCCTGCTGGCGGCGGGCGTGGGTGACTGTTACGAACTGGGCCGGGTGTTCCGCAACGGCGAGGCGGGCGGCCGCCACAATCCGGAATTCACCATGCTGGAGTGGTACCGGGTCGGTTGGGACCACCATCGCCTGGTGCAGGAAACCGCCGAGCTGGTCGGCCAGGCGCTGGCCCTGGTCGGGCGCAGTGCGACGCTGCGTGTGCTCAGTTACCGCGAGCTGTTCCAGCAGTACGTGGGTGTGGATCCGTTCGATGCCGATGAGGCCGCGTTGCGTGCCGCGCTGGGCGAGGTACATATCGACCCGGTCGGGCTGACCCGCGATGACTGGCTGGATCTGCTGATGACCCATCATATCCAGCCGCATTTCGATGACGCGGTGATGACTGTGGTCCATGATTGGCCTGCCAGCCAGGCCGCACTGGCACGCATTCGAGCCGGCACGCCGCCGCTGGCCGAGCGTTTCGAGCTTTATCTGGGGGCCGTGGAACTGGCCAACGGCTATCACGAACTGAACGACGCGCACGAACAGCGTGCGCGATTCCAGCGTGACCTGCAGCGCCGCCATGAGCGGGGCCAGGTGCAACCGTCCGTGGATGAGGCGCTGCTGTCGGCGTTGCCATCGATGCCTGCCTGCGCTGGCGTGGCGGTGGGTGTCGATCGGTTGTTGATGGCGATGAACCGCACGCCGCGTATCGCCGATGTGCTGGCCTACGACTTCGCCCACGCGTGAGCGCGGTGCGCACGTTCCTGAACATCGAAGACTGAACGGAATTCCGCGTTTCCGCGCTTGCTTCGGTAAGCAGGATGATGCTCTTATCACGGCAGATGCCGGACACTGGCACGCAGTTCATCCATTCCTGCTGGGGAAGGCTTTGGTCAAGTGGTTTGCGGTTGTCGCGGCACCGGTGTACTCCATCGCGCTCTGGGGTGCCTGGCTGTCGTCATCGGCGTCGGCCCAGCAGGCGGGCTATGACGGCGAAGTGGTGACCTGCGAATCGCGCGACATGGGCTGGGTGCATTGCGATATCGACGTCAGCAATGGCATCGACCTTGTGCGCCAGTTGTCCAGCAACAGTTGCATCCGTGGCAGCGAATGGGGCACCGACCGCAGTGGCGTGTGGGTCACCCTTGGCTGCCGCGCAGAGTTCCGTGCGCGTCGTGCGGAAGGTGCAGCGCCTGCGGCAACGGAAGGCAAGCGCCTGGTCCGCCGTGTGGTGCGCTGCGAATCCAATGGCCGCCCGCAGAGTTGCCCGGTGCGCCTGGACGGGGCGCCGGTGCGCCTGCTGCGCCAGCTGTCGGTGCTGCCGTGCCGCGAAGGGCAGGGCTGGGGCTACAAGCGCAATGAAGTCTGGACCAGCCGTGGTTGCCAGGGCGATTTCGAAGTGGCTGACGAGGACGGCCGTTTTGTCGACGTGCCACGCCGCCTGACCTGCGAGTCGAAGTCGAAGAAGCGCCGCTTCTGTGGGGCGAGCATTTCGGTCGGCGCGGTCGTTACCGAGCAGTTGTCCAGCACCCCGTGCGAGGAAGGCAACACCTGGGGCTGGAACCGCAACGGGATCTGGGTGGACGGCGGCTGCCGCGCCGAATTCTCGGTGAATTGAGCCCGGGCAGGCTCCAACCACGCGGGGCGTGGCCCTACAATGGGCCCATGAACACTGCCTCCGACATCGACTACGCCCGTTATGACCACATCCGCCCGATCCTCTGGACCGGCGATGCCCTGCAACTGCTGGACCAGCGCAAGCTGCCGTTCGTGGTCGAGCACGTGGTCTGCCATGACAGTGACGAAGTTGCCAGCGCCATCCACGCGCTGACCGTGCGTGGCGCGCCCGCGATCGGCATTGCCGCAGCGTGGGGTGTGGTGCTGGCGGCGCGGGACGTGCAGGCCGCTGATGGCGCGCATGCGCTTCAGCAGTTGGAGCCGGCGCTGCAGCGTCTGAACGCATCGCGCCCGACCGCCGTCAATCTGGCCTGGGCGCTGGCGCGCATGCGTCGCTGCCTGAACGTCGCCGGCGCCGACTGGAAGGCTCTGCTGGAAGCCGAAGCGCAGGCCATTGCCGAGGAGGACCTGGCCGCCAACCGCCACATGGGCGCGCTGGGCGCGGGCCTGATCGAGGCCGGCAGCGGCGTGCTGACCCACTGCAACACCGGCTCGCTGGCCACCGCCGGCTTCGGCACGGCACTGGGCGTGATCCGTGCCGGTATGGCCCAGCACCGCATCGCCCGCGTGTTCGCCGGCGAGACCCGTCCGTGGCTGCAGGGCGCACGCCTGACCGTGTGGGAACTGCAGCAGGATGGCATCGACGCCACCCTGATCGCCGATTCGGCGGCCTCGCACCTGATGAAGACCGGCGCCGTGCAATGGGTGATCGTCGGCGCCGACCGCATCTGCGCCAACGGCGATACCGCCAACAAGATCGGTACCTATCAGCTGGCCATCGCCGCTCGCCACCACGGGGTCAAGTTCATGGTGGTGGCGCCGTCCTCGACCGTGGACATGGAGACCGTGGATGGCAGCCAGATCGAGATCGAGCAGCGCGACCCGGGCGAGCTGTACGGCGTGGGCGGTACCCGCACCGTGGCCGAAGGCATCGCCGCCTGGAACCCGGTGTTCGACGTCACCCCGGGTGAACTGATCGATGCCCTCGTGACCGAGCGCGGGGTGATCCTGAACCCGACCATCGAGAACATGCGCGCCGCCTTCGGCGGGTGAGGCACAGGGGAGGGGGCAGCGTGACCTCCGCCCCCGGTAGTGCCGGCCGTTGGCCGGCACCCCCCCCTAAGTTCCTGATTTGTGCCGGTAAAATCCCCGTAAATGGAGGCAGGGAACGGCCTGTTGTGGTAGTATCCACAGGTTGAATCGAGGTTCCGGCACGACCCCCTCCCGCAGAGGGCTGCGCCGGACTGGACCGCTACCAGACAACGGAACCCGAATGGCAGAAAACGCCAAGGAAATCATCCAGGTCAACCTGGAAGACGAGATGCGCAAGAGCTACCTCGATTACGCCATGAGCGTGATCGTGGGCCGCGCGCTCCCGGATGCGCGCGATGGCCTCAAGCCGGTGCATCGCCGCGTGCTGTTCGCGATGAACGAACTCAACGCGCACAGCAACAAGCCCTACTTCAAGTCGGCGCGTATCGTCGGTGACGTCATCGGTAAGTACCACCCGCATGGCGATCAATCGGTGTACGACACGCTGGTGCGCCTGGCACAGCCGTTCTCGCTGCGTTACATGCTGGTCGATGGCCAGGGTAACTTCGGCTCGATCGATGGCGACTCCGCCGCGGCGATGCGATACACCGAAGCGCGCATGTCGCGCCTCGCGCATGAGCTGATGGCGGACATCGACAAGGAAACCGTCGATTTCCAGCCCAACTACGACGAGAAGGAACTGGAGCCGACGGTCATGCCGACCCGGTTCCCGAACCTGCTGGTCAACGGTTCGGCCGGTATCGCAGTGGGCATGGCGACCAACATCCCGCCGCACAACCTGAGCGAATCGATCAACGCCTGCATCGCGCTGATTGATAATCCGGAAATCGATGTCGACGGCCTGATGGAGTACATCCCGGGCCCGGATTTCCCGACTGCCGGCATCATCAATGGCACTGCCGGCATCGTCGCCGGCTATCGCACCGGCCGCGGCCGTGTGCGCATCCGTGCCAAGGCCGATATCGAAGTGGCCGACAACGGCCGCGAATCGATCATCGTCACCGAAATTCCTTACCAGGTGAACAAGGCGCGTCTGATCGAGAAGATCGCCGAGCTGGTCAAGGAAAAGAAGATCGAAGGCATCAGCGAGCTGCGCGATGAGTCCGACAAGGACGGCATGCGCATCTACATCGAGATCAAGCGCGGTGAATCTGCCGAGGTTGTGCTGAACAACCTGTACCAGCAGACCCAGATGGAATCGGTGTTCGGCATCAACATGGTGGCGCTGGTCGATGGCCGCCCGCAGTTGATGAACCTCAAGCAGATGCTGGAGGCGTTCGTCCGCCACCGTCGCGAAGTGGTCACCCGTCGCACCGTGTTCGAGCTGCGCAAGGCGCGCGCCCGTGCCCACGTGCTGGAAGGCCTGACCGTTGCGCTGGCCAACATCGACGAGATGATCGAGCTGATCAAGACCTCGCCGAACCCGAATGAAGCACGCGAGCGCATGCTGGCGCGCGTGTGGGAGCCGGGCCTGGTCGGTGCGATGCTGGGTGCCGCCGGTGCCGAAGCCTCGCGTCCGGAAGACCTGCCCAAGGGCGTGGGCCTGATCGAGGGCGGCTACCAGCTGACCGAGATCCAGGCCACCCAGATCCTGGAAATGCGCCTGCACCGCCTGACCGGGCTGGAGCAGGACCGCCTGACCGACGAGTACAAGCAGCTGCTGGAAGTGATCGCCGGGCTGATCCACATCCTGGAAGATCCCGACCGCCTGCTGCAGGTGATCCGCGAGGAGCTGGTCAACGTCAAGGCCGAGTTCGGCGACGAGCGTCGTACCGAAATCCGCCACAGCGAAGAAGACCTGGACATCCTCGACCTGATCGCGCCGGAAGACGTGGTGGTCACCGTGTCGCATGCCGGTTACGTGAAGCGGCAGCCGGTGAGCGTGTACCGCGCACAGCGCCGAGGCGGCCGCGGCCGCAGTGCGGCAGCGACCAAGGAAGAGGATTTCATCGAACAGCTGTGGCTGGTCAACACGCACGATACGCTGCTGACCTTCACCAGCTCGGGCAAGGTGTTCTGGCTGCCGGTCTACCAGCTGCCCGAAGCCGGTTCCAACGCCCGCGGCCGTCCGATCATCAACTGGATCCCGCTGGAGCCGGGCGAACGCGTGCAGGCCGTGCTGCCGGTGCGCGAATACGCCGATGGCCAGTTCGTGTTCTTCGCCACCAAGAACGGTACGGTCAAGAAGACCCCGCTGGGCGAGTTCGCCTTCCGCCTGGCGCGCGGCAAGATCGCGATCAACCTCGACGAGGGCGATGCCCTGGTCGGCGTCGGCCTGACCGACGGCGAGCGCGACATCCTGCTGTTCGCCTCCAACGGCAAGACCGTGCGCTTCGGTGAAGACAAGGTCCGCTCGATGGGCCGTACCGCAACCGGCGTGCGTGGCATCAAGATGCCGGCCGGCGAGGAAGTGGTCAGCCTGATCGTGGCCGAGAGTGCCGGTGGCAGCGAGGACGAGAACGAGGACGACAACGGTGTCGAGGAAACCGCAGCCAATGGCGATGCGGTGATCGACGGCGCCGATGACGCCAGCGTGCAGTACATCCTCACCGCCACCGAGAACGGCTACGGCAAGCGCACCCCGCTGCCCGACTACCCGCGCAAGGGCCGTGGCACGCAGGGCGTGATCGGCATCCAGACCACCGAGCGCAACGGCAAGCTGGTCGCCGCGGTGCTGATGGGCTCCAGCGACGAAGTGCTGCTGATCTCCGATGGTGGCACCCTGGTGCGTACGCGTGGCTCGGAAATCAGCCGCGTCGGCCGCAACACCCAGGGCGTGACCCTGATCCGCCTGTCCAAGGACGAGAAGCTGCAGGCGGTGGAGCGCATGGATGCCTCGATCGACGAGGACGAGGACGAGGTCGCCGTCGCCGCCCCGGCCGCGACCGACGGCGCCCCGGCTGCTGCCAGCAGCGAGGACGCCGCGCAGGAGTGATCCTGCCGCGAGCCTGATGTGCCCGACGACGCCGGCCCTGTGCCGGCGTCGTCGTATCCGGATGCCGCACATACGCGCGCGCTTCACGCAGGCGGTGGGATAACGGCGCATGCTGCCCCCGGAGATCGACGATGTCCGCCACGCCGCAGTCCGCTCCTGCGCCTGTTCGCGCCTCCCGGCACCCCCTTGTCACCGTGCTGTCGCTGCTGCTGGTCGTGCTCGGCCTGGTCATCGGCGGGCTCGGTGCGTGGCTGCTCAGCCTTGGCGGCTCGGCGTACTACGCCATCGCCGGGCTCGGCCTGCTGGCCAGCGGCATCCTGTTGTTCGGCAACCGCCGCAGCGGTGCATTGCTGTACGCGCTGGTGTTCATCGGCACGCTGCTGTGGACCTGGTGGGAGTCAGGCAGCGACTACTGGCGCTGGGTGCCCCGGCTGGGCCTGGTGACCGCACTCGGCATCGTGCTGGCCTTGCTGGCGCCCACCTTGCACGAGCCGGTCTCCAAACGCCTGTCGCGCAGCGTGGCGGGTGTGCTGATGCTGGTGTTCGTAGCCGCCTTCGGCCTGGCTTTTGCGCCGCATGGTGAAGTGGATGGGCATCAGCCGTTCCCGGAAGGCGCGGTCAGCGCCGGACTGGAACCTACGCGTGATACCACGGGCCTGCAGCCGGCTGACCAGCCCGCCGAGGGCGACTGGCCGGCGTGGGGCCGCAGCAACGCCGCCACCCGCTATTCGCCGCTGCAGCAGATCACCCCGGCCAATGTGGTCACGTTGCAGCCAGCCTGGCAGTTCCGTACCGGCGATATGCCCAAGAATCGCTGGGGCGCGGAAACCACGCCGCTGAAGATCGGCGATCGCCTTTACCTGTGCACCGCGCGCAACCGCCTGATCGCACTCGATGCCGCCAGCGGCAAGGAACTGTGGCGCTTCGACCCCAAGGTGAAGGACGCTTCGATCCCGTACACCGCCGCCTGCCGTGGGGTGAGCTACTACGAGCAGCCCCGCACGCCGGTCCTTGCCGATGCCACGCTGGCCGATGCCGCGGCCGATCTGGCGTTGCCGGAACCGCCGCCCAGCGTCGCCCGCAGTGCTGCGCCGGGCACCCGTCCGGCCTGCTGGGCGCGCATCATCGAAGGCACGCTGGACGGCCGCATCATCGCGGTGGACGCGGACAGCGGCCGTCCCTGCGCCAACTTTGGCAACAACGGCCAGGTCGACATCACCCTGGGCATGGGGGAGGTGCCACCGGGTTACGTGTCGATCACCTCGCCACCGGCCATCGTGCGTGGCGTGATCGTGACCGGTCACCAGGTGCTGGACGGGCAGCGCCGTGACGCGCCGTCGGGTGTGATCCAGGCCTACGATGCCATCACCGGCAAGCTGCGCTGGGCGTGGGACATGGACCAGCCCGAGCGCAGCGGTCTGCCACCGCGCGAGCAGACCTATACGCGCGGCACGCCCAACATGTGGACCACCGCCACCGGTGATGAGGCGCTGGGCCTGGTCTACCTGCCGCTGGGCAACTCCGCAGGCGACTACTGGAGCGGCTCGCGCACGGAAAACCAGAATCGCTACTCGACCTCACTGGTGGCGATCGACGTGGCCACCGGCAAGCCGGCCTGGCATTTCCAGGCGGTGCGCAAGGACGTGTGGGATTACGACCTGGGTTCGCAGGCCAGCCTGATCGATTACCCGACCGCTGCCGGCAAAGTGCCGGCGATCCTGTTGCCGACCAAGCAGGGCGACATCTACATCCTCGACCGCCGCAACGGCCAGCTTCTGACCGCGGCCGAAGAGCGCAAGGTGCCGGTGGGCGGCGTCGAACCCGAGCAGCGTTCACCCACGCAGTTGTTCTCGCTGTACCACACGCTGCGTCGCGAGCATGAGCTGACCGAACGTGACATGTGGGGCATCACCCCGATCGACCAGCTGGTCTGCCGCATCCAGTTCCGCAAGGCCTACTACGAAGGGTTCTACACGCCGCCGAGCAGTGACCGCCATTCCATCGAGTACCCCGGCTACAACGGCGGCTCGGACTGGGGCAGCGTGTCCATCGATACGCGCCGCGGCGTGATCGTGGCCAACTACAACGACATGCCGAACTACAACCGGCTGGTGCCACGCGCGGAGGCCGACCGGCTGGGCTGGCTGCCGCGCGAAAAGATCCGGTTCGACAAGGGCGGAGCAGAAGGCGCGGGTGACCCGCAGGTGGGCACGCCCTACGCCATCCAGGTCAATGCCGGTTGGCGCCTGCCGTTCACCGGTCTGCTGTGCAAGCAGCCGCCCTATGGCGGCATCCGTGCCATCGACCTGCGCACCGGCAAGCTGCTGTGGGACCGTCCGTTCGGCAGTGCGCGCGGCAACGGACCCTTCGGCATCCGCTCCGGCCTGCCGATCGAGATCGGCACACCGAACAATGGCGGTTCGGTGGTGACCGCCAGCGGCCTGATCTTCATCGCCGCCGCCACCGATGACCTGCTGCGCGCCATCGACCTGAGGACCGGCAAGGAGTTGTGGCATGCCAAGCTGCCCGCGGGAGGCCAAGCCAATCCGATGGTGTACGAGCAGGGCGGGCGCCAGTACGTGGTGATCATGGCCGGCGGCCACCATTTCATGGAAACCCCGAACGGCGATTACGTGATGGCGTTTGCGTTGCCGAGGTAACCGCAACGGGGGCGGTGGGCCGCCCCCGTTGCATGACGCTGGATCACACCGTCACTACCACCTTGCCGATCTGCTCGTTCGATTCCAGGTAACGGTGTGCGTCCTGGATCTGCGCGAACGGGAACACCCTGGCGATCTTCGGTGCCAGCGTGCCCTTGTCCAGGCCATCCACGATGAATGCCTTCGCGCGGGCCAGCGCGGCATCGTCGGAAACGATCTCCGAGTACAGGTAGCCTTTCAACGTCAGCGACTTGCCCAGCACGTTGAACAACGGGAACGGCGTGGGTTCGCTGCTCAGCGCGCCGTATTCCAGCAGGATGCCGCCACGCGCCATCGCTTCGGTCAGCGGCACGAACTGCGGGCCACCGATCGGATCGAACACCACGCGGGCACCTGCGCCGCCGGTGATGCGCGCCACTTCGGCCACCAGATCCTGTTCCTGGGTGGCGATGACATGGGCGGCACCGGCGTCGAGCAGGGCCTGGCGCTTGCCCGGGCCGCGCGTTACCGCGATCGGCGTGGCGCCGACTGCATTGGCGATCTGGATGGCGGCCAGGCCGACGCTGCTGCTGGCGGCGGTGATGATGACGAAATCCCCGGCGGACAAGTGCGCCTGCTCCAACAGCGCCCCCCAGGCGGTGACGTACTGCATCCACACCGCGGCGGCCGTTTCAAAGTCCAGTGCCTGCGGATGCTTGACTACCAGTCGTGCCGGCACGTTGGCCAGTTCGCCGTAGGTGCCCCAGCGCGCGATATCCAGCGGCGGCACCACGCTGACCGCATCGCCCGCGGTGAATCCGCTCACTGCACTGCCGACGGCTTCAACCACGCCGGCCGCTTCGTAGCCCAGGCGGCTGGGGAACTGCGCTTCCTGCAGGTAGGCGCCGTTACGGAACATCACCTCGGCGCGGTTCAGGCCGATCGCCTTCACCCGGATCTGGACTTCGTCAGGGGCGGGGGCGGGAACGTCGATATCGTCGATGCGCAGTACATCGGCAGTGCCATATTCGTGGATGCGGACAACCTGGCTCATGGGGGGCTCCGAGGAAGGGCCGGCGAGGGCGCCGGCGAAAGGGTGAGCGCTACTGTGCGCGTAGTCTGCATCCAGAATAAGGGGTAATCTGGCGTTTCATTGAAAAACAATTGTTTGCAATGGACCTGATCGTTCCCCTGCGGACCTTCGCCAAGGTGGCCGAGGTCGGCTCCTTCGCCGCCGCTGCCGAGGCACTGGACCTGTCGCCGCAGCTGGTCGGCAAGCACATCCAGGCGCTGGAGCAGCATCTGGGGGTGCGCCTGCTCAACCGCACCACGCGCAAGCAGAGCCTGACCGACTTCGGCCAGGCCTATCTGGCGCGGGCGCGGGTGATCCTGGAGGAAGTGGAGGGGGCCGAGCAGCTGGCCGAAGTGGCGCGCGGGCGGCCGATGGGGCGCCTGCGCATCAGTGCGCCGGTCACCTTCGGCGTGCACGCGCTGGGCCCTGCGGTGGTGGCCTACATGCAGCAGTACCCGGACGTGCAGGTCGATCTGAACCTGTCCAACAGTCTGGTGAACATCGTTGAAGACGGCTACGACCTGGTGTTCCGCACTGGCGATCTGGCCGACAGTGGGCTGGTGGCGCGGCGGTTGGGGCCGTATCCGCTGGTCCTGTGTGCCTCGCCGGACTATCTGGCTTCGCGCCCGGCCATTGCCCATCCCAATGACCTGAGCCGCCACGAGTGCCTGGGCTTCGCTCATTCGATCATCCGCACCCGCTGGAGCTTTCGCGATACCGATGGCGGCGTGCTGACCGTGCCGGTGTCCAGCCGCTTCATGGTCAACCAGGCCGAGCCGCTGCTGACCGCCGCCATCGGAGGGCTGGGGCTGATCCTGCAACCGCACGAAATGCTGGCCGGAGCATTGGCGCGTGGTGAGCTGGTGGAAGTGCTGCCGGACTACGTACCGGTGTCGACCTGGATCAACCTGGTGTATCCGCGCGATCGCCAGCTGACGCCCAAGCTGCGCAGCTTCCTGGACTTCTGCGTGGCGAGATTCAGCGAACAGACGATGGCAAGGCGATAGCGGGGCCAGCGGGTAGCAGGGTTTCCATCAACTGCGAAGGATCTCGCACTCACGTTGCATCCGGGGCTGTGCGCATTCCACCACGCGCGCGGAGTGGATGGCAGCGCATCGATGCATTCAGCGTCACCGTTGAGGTGTTGCAGCAGAGTCCCTGGTGTCGATGCGGCGGCCGCATCCTTGGTCTAGGATGCGTCCAGGAATCCCCGCAAAGGAACTGCCATGAGGGTTGTTGGACGCCTGTTTCTCTGCAGTGCACTGGCCTGTTCGGTTCTACTGGTTACCCCGGTTTTTCCAGCAATCGGCGCCACATCTTCCGAGCGTGCACATCCACGTGCGCAGGACGCCATCGATGACTGGCTGGCGGCCTTCAACGCTGGCAGCCTCGAGCAACTGCAGGCGTTCGCTGATACCTACGCGAAGAAGGAAGGCAGCAGCCCCAAGGACTATCTCGAGTTCCGCGAGAGCACCGGCCCCCTGCGTGTGCTGGAAACACGCCAGAGCGCGCCCGGTCACGCGAAGGTGCTGGTGATGGGCCAGCTGAGCGAGCGCGCGATGTGGGTGACGGTCGTCATGGATCCGGCCAGCCCGGCGCATGTGAAGCAGTTCCAGATCGAAGGCACTGAAACGCCGGACAAGTACAGACCGGAGAGGGTTGCTTTGCCTGCCCTGATGGCCGATGCCACAGCAAGGCTGGAGGCGCTGCGGGCCCAGGACGCGCTGTCGGGTGCGTTGCAGGTGGCACGGAACGGCAAGGTGCTGCTGGACTGGCGCGGTGGCAATGCCGATCGCACCGCTGGCATTCCAGTGGGCGTGGATACGCAGTTCCGCCTTGCGTCCTCCAACAAGATGTTCACCGCAGTGGCCATACTGCAGCGGGTGCAGGAGGGCAAACTCAGTCTCGATGACACGATCGGCAAGCACCTGCCGGACTATCCGAACAAGGCCGTTGCCAACAGCGTGACGGTTCGCCAGCTGCTGACCCATACCAGTGGCCTGGGTGATTTCTTCGGCGACGATTTCGAGCAGTATTCCGCGTCGCTGAAGACGCTGGATGACTATGTGCAGCGCTTTGCCAAGGATGCACCGCAGTTCACGCCCGGCAGCCAGGACAGCTACTCGAACTATGGCTTCATCGTGCTTGGGCGGATCATCGAGGCCGTCTCCGGGCAGTCGTACTATGCCTATGTGGAGCAACACATCCTGCGCCCTGCAGGCATGACCGGCACCGGCTTCGAACCGGAAACAGTGACGGTGCCACAGCGTGCCGTCGCCTATACGAAGCAGGATCGGCAATGGGTCCGTGAAACGAAGTCGCTGCCCTGGCGCGGCATGTCAGCCGGTGGTGGCTACAGCACGGTGAGCGACATGGTGAAGTTCGCCGAGGCGCTGCGCAGCGGAAAGCTGGTCTCACCTGCATTGCTGCAGCAGGCCACCACGGCGCAGAACCACAAGGGCTGGTACGGGTTCGGCTTCGTGGTGCAGGGCGAGGGCAGGGAGCATCAGTACGGCCACGAAGGCGGTGCGCCCGGATCGAACAGTGCCATCGTGGTGCTACCCGCGCAGGGCTATGTGATCGTTGGGCTGGCCAATGTCGATCCGGATGCGATCGGCAATGTGGTCAACTACATCGCGCGAAGAGTGCCGCTGTAGTCCCGAGCGACTATGCCGCAGCGATGTTGACGCTGGGGCAGGTGGCGGACCAGAATCGGGCCATGAGCCGACTCCTTCCCGTGGTGTGTCTGGTCGCCAGCATGGTGCTGCTGCTGCGTGGGGTGCACGTGATACTCAAGGGTGTTCCGGCCATGGCCAGCGAAGGTGCCAGTGCTGCGTATGCACAAGGCTACCTGCATGGACAAGCGGCAGCCGGGTGGGTGTTGATTGCCGCTGCAGCAGCCTGTGCGCTCATTGCCTGGCACAGGGCGCGCGCCAGGAAGTGAGAGACGGGCGCGTCAGCGCGGCACCCGCACCATCTTCGTCATCAAGTGTTCCACCACACCCGCCGGATCGGCCGTGCGGCCCACATGCGTGCTCGACATCTGCACCACCGAGCTACGCTTGGCGGTGAGGAAATGGAAGCGTGCGCGCGCTGGCAGCTGCGCGATCGGCCCGGCGCTGGCATCGCCGCGGCAGATCGCCACGATCGCATCCAGCCATGGCTGCAGCGCCTCCTGGTCCAGCGCTGGCGCGAAGGCGTGCAGGCGTGCCGGATCGATCTCGATGGCCGCTTCCAGATGACGCGCGCCGGGACAGGAGACGATCACCCCGACGTTGATGAATTCCTCGCGCTCCACCCGCGGTACCACGCGGATGACGGCGTAGTCATACGTGTGCAGCGTAGGCACGGATGGCCTCCTGCACGAACACCGCACGCACTTTCAGGCGGTGCTTGAGATAACTGATGTAGCCCTGGCGATAGGCCTGCGGGCTGTCGAACGCGGGCTCATTCACCAGCCAGCTGTCCGGCACCAGGCCGACGATGCGCTCGATCTCGGCATCGGTCAGGCGCGCGGCCAGCTCGGCGTCCACTTCGGCGATGCGGCTGGCGAACGACAGCAGCACATGGTCGCGGATCAGCACGAAGGGCTTCTCGCAGGCATCGCCGGCGTTGGCCCAGTCGTGATGGAAGTACATCGCCGCGCCGTGATCGATCAGGTACAGCTTGCGGTGCCACACCATCAGGTTGGGGTTGCGCGTGGTGCGATCGACATTGCTGGTGAACGCATCGAACCAGACGATGCGCGAGGCCAGGTCGGCATCCACCGGCATCGCTGCCGGGTCGTAGTTGATCGCGCCGGGCAGGTAGTCCAGGCCCAGGTTCAGGCCCTCGCTGGCGCGGATCAGCTCCTGGATCTCCGGGTCGGGCTCGGTGCGGGCGAACTCGCGGTCCAGCTCCACGAACAGGATCTCCGGAATCGGCAGGCCCAGCGTGCGCGCCATTTCGCCGGCGATCAGCTCCGCGATCAAAGCCTTCGGGCCCTGGCCGGCGCCACGGAACTTCAGCACGGCCATGCCGTCGTCGTCGGTCTCGACCACGGCCGGCAGGGAGCCACCTTCCCGCAAGGGGGTGATGTAGCGGAGGGCATGTACGGTGCGCATGCACGCATTCTAGCGTGATCGCAATCTGTATGAGAGATAGGCCCCTGCACTTACTTCAGTGAGTAGAAGTGCTTGAGTTCACCTGAGAGAGCTTCTATGTCGTTGATCAGGATTGCGACGGGTCTGGTCTTGTTCGAATAGTACTTCGTGATTGGAAGTAGTTCGTTGCGTGGACCGACCGGGTGCAAAGCAATTAATTCCTGCATCGAGATCACCAGGTGACGGAGATCCCTGGTGGACGACTCAACGATGCTGCCCTCTACTCGTGCTGTGCTCAGGAATGAGAAGTAGCTGTCGCTTGGTCCTGATGCTCGGTCCTTCTTCCCCGCCTCCGATACCATATGTCTAATTCTTAGAGAAGTTGCTCCTACGCTATCGAATGTCTTGCCGACCTCGGTTTCAAGAAGGGTATGAATTCGCGCATCCATGTCTCGGATGACCAGAAGAATCTCCGCACTCTTTTTCTCAATCGATGCGTCTCTCAGCTGCTGATTCTGCATTCCGATCGACCAAAGGACGCCTAGAAAGGCGAGGAACGCGAATAGCGGATTGAGGATGCCCCCAAAGTAATCTCCGAAGGAGCCCCAGATAGAAGGGTCAGGGGATACAGAACCGGGAAAATGTAACCTGTAGGTCAGCGCGACCAAGGCGATTGAGGCAAGGGCCACAATTCCGATGGCGCCTAGATAAGTCCATTTCATGGATTAGCTCTCGTCAGATCAGGTTCTAGCCTACGGTGCGATTTGCTGTTGATGGAAGTCCAGCGACAAGCGGGCGACGCCTGTCTTTGAATTCCGATCCTTCACTCCGTCGTGCTATGGGTGATGGCAGCATCCAACTGCAATTCTGCTGGTTCTTGGCTACGGCCACTGGGTTCAGGCCTTGGTTGCCCATTCACCGCAGTCAGTCGCGCTTCCGCTCCGCGTTACGTTAGCCATCGATCACATTCATGCATTTGAGAGGCACAAGCGTTTGCCGTCTCGCATTGTTGAGCCGGGGCCCGTCTGGCCTTCGATGCCCTTGCAGGCTTTCGAGGTGAACCTATGAGCGACGAATTCAATCCCATGCTCCCTCCCCTAGACGATGCCAAGGTCGAGGAAATGATCGGAAAACTGGTGCTGGTCGGGGTGACCCGCTACGGCGGCGACGGCCAGGTGCAGGGACTGGAACAGTACGCGGGAACGGTGCTGCGCATCAGTGCCGATGAAGGCGTGGTGCTGGCCGACGAGAATGATGGCCACGAGCGTTACCTGCCGCCGATGCTCGACCAGTACCTGCCGGCCCAGCCGGGAGAGTACCGGATGAGCAACAGCGGCATGATCGTGGTCGACCCGGACTATCTCACCGCCTGGGACCTGCACGCCCAGCAGTAGTGCCAGGCCATGCCTGGCAGGTGCCGGCAGCTCCCCGGCACCTGCCGGAGCTGCACTTTGCCCCATCCGGCCACTAGCCCTTCCGGCCCATTCACGACAACTCCTGCGGTGCTAGATTCGGGGCCATGCCCGATTCCGGGTACCCATTCACACCCCAGGGGATAAGGATGCTGATCCGTCGAACCTCTCTGGCAGCGGCCGTTGCCGTTGCCACCGTCGGCCTGCTGGCCGCTGGCCCGGCGCTTGCCGATTACGCGAAGCCGCCGGAACACCTGCTCAAGGTGCTGAAGGCACCGCCGCCGCCGGCGCCGAACGTGGCCCCGGGCGGCCAGCGCCTGCTGCTGACCACCGCGCAGACCTATCCGTCGATCAGCCGCGTCGCCCAGCCGTACCTGAAGCTGGCCGGCGTGCGCCTGGAGCCGAAGAACCGCAGTCGGCATGACACCCCCGGCGGCTACGGTATTCCGGCCTGCGTGGCCGACTTCACCCTGGTCGATATCGGCAGCGGCAAGGAGACCAAGGTCAACCTGCCGCAGGGCTGCGCCACTGGCGCGCTGTGGTCGGCCGATGGCAGCCACTTCGCCTTCCAGAATGCGGTCGATACCAGCGTGCAGCTGTGGGTGGGCGATGCGGCCACCGGCCAGGTGAAGCAGGTGCCGAACGTGCAGCTGAACCCGATCTTCGGCTACACCGTGCAGTGGCTGGGCGGCAGCCAGAACCTGCTGGTGAAACTGGTGCCGGCCAATCAGGGTCCGGCGCCGTCCAACGGTGGCGTGCCGACCGGTCCGGATGCGCAGGAATCGCTGGGCAGCAGTGGCGAGAGCAGCACCTACGAAGCCCGCGACACGCTGACCAGCGTGCATGACGAAAAGCTGTTCGCCTACTACGGCGCTTCGCAGCTGGCCGTGGTCGATACCGCCGCGGGCAGCGTGCGCCCGGTGGGGCAGCCTGCGCTGTTCAACGAGGTCAGCGCCGCGCCCGACGGCGTGCACGTGCTGACCGAATCGATCAAGGCGCCGTACTCACATGCGGTGACCTACCAGCGCTTCGCCAACGACGTGGCCGTACTGGACGTGAGCAATGGCCGCAGCACGCCGATCGCCAGCCTGCCGCTGGCGGATCGCGTGCCGGTGCACGGCGTACCGGAAGGCCCGCGCGGTTTCGACTGGCGAGCCACCGATCCGGCGACCCTGGTCTATGCCGAAGCGCTGGACAAGGGCGACTGGAAGGTCAGCGTGCCGCACCGTGACCGCGTGCTGATGCTGAAGGCCCCGTTCAACGGCAAGCCGACCGAAATCACCCGTACCGCGCAGCGTTTTGAAGGGTTTGCGTGGACCGCCGATCCGGCCGTAGCCTTCCAGTACGAGAACGACGAGAACCGCCACTGGATGCAGACCCGCATCGTCGATGTGGACCAGCCGAAGAAGGAAGGCCGCCTGCTGTGGGACATGTCCAGCGATGAGCTGTACGGCAATCCCGGCAACCTGGTGTTCACCCGTCTGCCGAATGGTGCGCAGGTCGTGCGCCGTGAGGGCAACCACGTGTTCCTCAGCGGCCGTGGCGCCTCGCCGCAGGGCGATCGTCCGTTCCTGGACCGCCTGGACCTGGGCACGCTGAAGAGCGAGCGCCTGTTCCGTAGCAGTGCCGACGCCTACGAACAGTTCCTCGGCTTCAGCAACACGCCGGGGCGCTACCTGACCTGGCACCAGTCGGTGATCGATCCGCCGAACGCCTTCATCCGCCAGCAGGGGGAGGCAGTGGCCGATGCGAAGGCCGGCGAGGCGCAGTTCGCGTCCACCGCGACCGCGCTGACCAAACTGGTCGACCCGACCCCGGAAGTGCGCCAGATCAAGAAGCAGTTGGTGACCTACAAGCGTGCCGATGGCGTGGACCTGTCGTTCACTCTGTACACGCCGCCGGGCTACAAGGAGGGCCAGCGCGTGCCGGCGATCCTGTACGCCTACCCGGCCGACTTCGCCAATGCCGCGCAGGCCGGCCAGGTGTCCGGTTCGCAGCAGACCTTCACCCGCCTGCAGCCGTACCGCCTGATGCTGCTGGCCGGCTACGCGATCATCGACAATGCCTCGTTCCCGATCGTGGGTGACCCGAAGAACGCCTACGACACCTACCTGGAGCAGCTGGAAGCCGACGCCAAGGCAGCGGTGGACAAGGCCGTGGACATGGGCGTGGTCGACCGCAACCGCATCGGCGTGACCGGTCACAGCCATGGCGGCCTGATGACCGCCAACCTGATCGCGCACACCAACCTGTTCAAGGCCGGTGTGGCGACCAGCGGTTCTTACAACAAGACCTTTACCCCGTTCGGCTTCCAGAACGAGCGTCGCTCGGTATGGCAGGCGCAGGACGTGTACCTGAAGGCCTCGCCGTTCTTCTATGCCGACAAGATCAAGCTGCCGCTGCTGCTGGTGCACGGTGAGGACGATGCCAACCCGGGCACCGAACCGTTCCAGTCGCGCAAGCTGTACCAGGCCATTCGTGGCAATGGCGGTACCACCCGCCTGGTGATGCTGCCGAACGAACCGCACTGGTACACCGCGCTGGAGTCCAACGAGCAGCTGGTGTCGGAGATGCTGAACTGGTTCGACACCTACGTGAAGAACGCCAAGTGAAGGAACAGGAAGGCCACCTCTGGGTGGCCTTCCTGCATCCTGCTGTAGCGCCGAGCCCACGCTCGGCTGTAACCAGCCGCACGTGCTCTGCAATCAACTGTGGAGACTCGGTAACGACGTGTTACCGGCACATTCGCGTGCCACGCAGATGGGCTAGGCTGGCCCTGTGAGTTCGTCCCGAGTCGGTGCAATGAAAGCCATCGTTCTTGCTGCAACGTTGTCGTTGGTCCTGGTTTCAAACGCCCATGCCCAGTCGCTGCCCACCGAGCTGGCGCAGCTGGGGATCATCGCCGGCATGCCCTACGCCAAGGCCAAGCGCCTGCTGGATGCTGCGGGATGGCAGGTGAAGCCGGCGCAGGGCGCGCCGGAATCGCTGGAGGGCTTTCCGGAAGTGGGGTGCCAGAAGGGCGGGAAGCAGTGCGCGACGACCTTCGAGAAGGGTGAACAGCAGATTGCGGTGCGGCTGGGCACTACCCTGGCAGGGCAGCCGTTCGTGCAGAGCGCTGATTGAGCACCCGCCCTCACGCCAGCGGTAGGCGGTCCTGCGCGTGGGATAACCCGTCATGCAGGTCGCGCACGTGCTCGGCCTTGGCATGCACCCGGGTGGTATCGCCGAAACTGCGTAGATAAGCGCAGGCTGCGAAGCCGGCGCTCTTCTTTTCGTACTCGGCAATCCAGGCCAATCGATCCGGATTGTTGGCCTGTTCGGATGACCACGCGGCCACTGGCGGGCGGATGCGGTACTTCAGGCCGACGCGCCACGGCTTCGGTGTCAGTCGCGCACGGAAGCAATGCTGCAGCCGGCACATGCGCGCGTACAGGGTATCGGTGCCCAGTGCCTTGAAGAATGCCTGCAGCTGCTCGTCCTCCGGGGAGAACGTGGCATGCATCGCCAGTACACGCAGTCCCGCAGGCGTCCGGTAGGCGCGCAGATGCCAGTGGGGGTGTTGTTCGCTGAAGGCTTCCACGCGTCGCAGCGCCAACCCCTCGGCGCCCCCGGCGGCGGCCAGCCGCTGCCTGCGGCGCATCAGCAATGCCGCATTGACCAGAACCACCGCCGCCACGCCCAGCACCAGTCCCACCAGCCAATGCCACAGCAGCGTGCCGGTGACGGCGCCGGCAAGCAGCACGACCGCCGCAACGATGGCCGGCATCACGCAGCCGGCTGGCGGCTGCGCATGGTCGATGTCGGCGAACAGTACGTCCGGGCTGTTGAGGCACAGTGCGCCATAGCTGTTGCGGGTTATGACGACGTCGCCGTCGCGCTGCACGATCTGCTCGCGGATCGGCACGCCTTCCACGCCGTAGTTGCTGCGCACTTCGCGACGCGGCAGCACCTGTCCGGCGAGGATGGCATTGAGGGCTTCATTGGCGCGGCGGTCGGCGTGCACCTGCGCCTCGGCAGGGCCTTCGTCGGACCAGCCGAAGCGGCGCACCACCACCGGCCGGCCACGGAAACGGGCCGGCAGGCGGGCTTCGGCCCAGTAGGCGGGAACGATCATCATCGCGGGGTGCTCTATCTTCCGTGGCAGGTGCCAACGCGAGTCTGGCACAGCGCCGGGGTGCCCGCATCTGCTTGCTGCGGCGGCCGGGTCGGAGTGATAGATTGCGCGCTTCGCATGCACTCCACCAAGGACGGAGCGATGTCCATGATCCTGCGCGGCCTGTTGGCCCTGGCCTGTGCCGGGGTGGTTGGCATGGCCACGGCGGCGGCACCGGCCGGGCCGCAGATTGTCACTGACGATGTCAGCCGTTTCTACGCGCTGTACGACAACGCAGGTGGCAAACCCAGCGTTGCGCAGTTGCGTGGCTACATGGCCGAGGGTTCGGCGGGCCTGGCCGAGCTGGCCAAGGCGCGCCGGGTCACCCCCGAGCGCATTGCCGAGTCCATCGCCAGCCAGCCGGAGCTGTATGTGCAGGGGCGAAGCTGCCTGGCCGAACTGCCGGCGGTGAAACAACGTCTGACGCAGGTGTTTTCCAACCTGCAGGCCATCTATCCGCAGGCTGCGTTTCCGCCGGTGACCATCGCCGTCGGCCGTGGTCGTCCGGTAGGGTTGACCTCGAAAAGCGGCGTGATCATCGGCCTGGAAGCGCTGTGCGCAGCCGATTTCATGAATCCCAATGTGCAGGACCGCTTCGTGCATGTGATCGCGCACGAGTACGTGCACATCCAGCAGACCGGCCTGACCGACTTCGAGCCGGGCGACCCGCATGCGACGGTGCTGCGTGTTTCGTTGGGCGAGGGCATTGCTGAGTTCATCGCCGAACTGATTTCCGGCAACGTCGGCAACGGGCGACATGCGGCGTGGACGCGCGGCAGGGAAGTGCATATCGAGAGCGCATTCGCACTGGATCTGGACAGCACCGATCTGTCGCCGTGGCTGTACAACTACAAACCCGGTTCGCAGGAACCCTATGATCTGGGCTACTGGGTGGGCTACCGCATCGCCAAGGCCTATTACCTGCAGGCCAAGGACAAGCGTGACGCAGTGCGCGCGCTGATCCAGCAGGACAACCCGAAGACGATCCTGGCCGCCAGCGGCTGGACGCCGGGTATGTGGATGCCGGCCAAGGTGACCGGTGTGGCGGCGCGGTCGGCGGCACGCTGAGCGCGGGGCCGCGCGCTAGACTGGCCCGGACATTCAAGGGAGAGACCCGATGCGTTCCGTGTCCGGCGGCCTGGCCGCGGTTGTCCTCGGTATCGCGCTGAGCGCCCATGGGGTGGCGGCCGATGCGCCCGCCATCAATCCGTTGTTGGTGGAACCTGTCGATCGCCTGCGCCCGGATGAGGTGCGCTTCATGCAGCAGCGCCTGGCCGATTGGCCGGAACTGCAGCGTTACCGCGACGCCAACGCACGACTGCCTGCCGCCGTACCGGGGCAACCACGCGTGGTGCTTTTCGGTGACTCGATCACCGAAGGCTGGGGCAGGGAAGGCAGCGAAGCGTTTTTCCCCGGCAAGGGCTGGCTCAACCGCGGCATCAGCGGCCAGACCACGGCGCAGATGCTGGTGCGTTTCCCGCAGGACGTACTGGCACTGAAGCCACAGGTGGTGGTGATCCTGGCCGGCACCAACGACATTGCAGGCAACACTGGCCCATTCACGCAGGCGATGATCGAAGACAACCTGCACGCGATGGTGGACCTTGCCCGTGCACATGGCATCGCCGTAGTGCTGGCATCAGTGCTGCCGGTCAGCGATTACCCGTGGCTGCCGGGCACAGCACCTGCGCCCAAGGTGCGTGCATTGAACACGGCATTGAAGCGCTATGCCGATGCACAGCAGCTGGTCTATCTGGACTACTACACGCCGATGGCCAATGCGATCGGCGGACTGGACCCGCAGTTGGCGGAGGACGGCGTGCATCCTACGGCGAAGGGCTATGCGGTGATGGCGCCGTTGGCCGAGGCGGCGGTCAAGCGCGCGCTGCAGCAGAAGTAGCTCCGCCGGGCAGGCTTGCCAGCAGCCACTCGCAGAAACTGATCACCAGCGGATCGGTTGCACTCTCCTCATGTACCAGCCAACTCCAGCGGGGGCCGCGCACGCGTGCATCATCCAATGGTTGCAGCAGGCCTTGTTCGCAGGCTTGGGCTGCCAGCAGCTCGCTGACCAAGGCGATACCCAGCCCTTGGCAGGCTGCATCCAGCAACTGCCCGGGCTCGGAGAAATTCATTCCCTCGCGACGCTGGCCGACATCGGCGCCACCCTGTACCTGCCATTGGCTCCAGTCCATCTCGCGCTCGCCATGCAGGGTGAGGCGTTCGTGCGCCGGTGTGGCGAGCAGGGCCGGATGGCAGGCTGGATAGAGACGATCCTGCAGCAGCACGCGATGCTGGCACTGCGCCTGTGAGTCGAGGTCATCACGTACCGCTACGTCCAGCGTCTGCGTGGTCATGTCCGGCGCTTCCTCGCTGGTCAGCAGCCATAGGTCGGCGTCGGGATGCAGCCGGTGAAAGCTGGCCAGGCGTGGCACCAGCCAATGCCGAGCAAAGGCCGGGCTGGCGTTGACGATCAGTTGATTGGGCTTGCGGTACTGATCGAGCCGGCGGATGCCGCTGGCCAGCTGCCGCAGCAGCGCCTGCGTTGTTTCCAGCAGGTCGATGCCGGCATCGGTGAGGGTGACGCTGCGGCCCTGCCGGAAGAACAACGGCTGCTGCAGCGACGCTTCCAGACCCCGGATCTGCTGGCTGATGGCCGACTGGGTCAGGTGCAGTTCCTCCGCCGCACGGTGGAAACTGCCCAGCCGGGCCGCAGCCTCGAAACCCCGTAGCGCGTTCAGTGGTGGCCAGTGCTTGAGCATTTCAGATAAGTAAAACTGTTCAATTGATGGCTGAATCTATCGTTTGTTCTTATGTGTCGGCAAGCGCAGCATAGCGCCCATCCCGCACCGGCCATGGAGCCTGTCATGAGCAACCGTCGTCACTTCCTCACCCAGCTGGCGGGCGCCGCCGGTCTTGGCGGCCTGGCTGCTCTGGGCCTGGCCGGGCTGCCGGGTCGCGTGGCTGCAGCAGGGCCAGGTGCGGGGACTTGGCGCATGCCGGACGAGCACGGCCCACAGGAACGCGTGTTCCTTGCCTTCGCCGCGCAGCCGCGGGTGTGGGGCGCGCAGGCCGATGCGGTGAACTCCGCCGTGGCGCGGTTGGCCCGTACCATCGCCCGCCACCAGCCGATCAGCGTGCTGTGCCGTCCGGCGCAGTTGAAGCAGGCGCAGGATCGCTGTGGCCGTGACAACATCGAGTTCCTGGACGTGCCCTTGGATGACATCTGGGTGCGCGATTACGGTGGTTGCTTCGTCACCAATGACAAGGGCGGCCTGGGCCTGGTCGACTTCAACTTCAACGGCTGGGGTGGCAAGCAGAGCGCGCGCAACGATGGCGCGCTGGCGCCGTGGCTGGCGCAGGTGACCGGTGCGACGCTGCTGGAAAGCGATCTGGTGGGCGAGGGCGGTGGCATCGAAGTCGATGGCCATGGCACGGCCATCCTCACCGAAAGCTGCTGGGTCAACCGCAACCGCAATCCGGACTGGTCGCGCGCGGATATCGAGGCCGAGCTGAAGCTTCACCTGGGCCTGCGCAAGGTGATCTGGCTGCCCGGCATCGCCGGCAAGGACATCACCGATGCGCACGTGGACTTCTATGCGCGCTTCGTACGCCCGGGCGTGGTGATCGCCAATCTGGACAACGATCCGGAGTCCTACGATTACGACCTGACCCGCGAGCATCTGCGGATCCTGCGCGGGGCCACCGATGCCGATGGCCGTCGCCTGCAGGTGCATACGCTGCCGCCGCCGCAGGACGGGCGCGACAACGTGCATACGCGCGACAACGACGATCTGGCGATGGGCTACATCAACTACCTGCCGATCAACGGCGCAGTGGTCGCGCCGCAGTTCGGAGACGACGAAGCCGATGGATTCTGCCGCGAACTACTGGAAGACATGTATCCCGGCCGCGTGATCGAGCAGGTGGATATCGATGCCATCGCCGGTGGCGGTGGCGGCATCCATTGCGTGACCAAGAACATGCCGAAGGTGTAGTCCACTGTTGCGTTGACGCGCCGGAGGTCATGTCATGATGCTCCAGGTACACATGCTCGGGGGAGCAGATGGATCTGGATACGGGCATATGGAGTGGATTGGTGGGCGGCAGTATCGCCACGATGATTGCACGGCGAGCTGCCGGTCGACTTCCCAGTCACTACCGCGGCCGTAGTCTGGTCTACCTGCGACGCCGCCATCGCGCTTCCATCTGGAGTGCAAACGCGCTTTTCCTGCTCGGGTTGATCAGCGGCCTGTTGATCTGGCCGTTGGGTCACTACGCCAGTACAGATTCACTTCCATTGCTGCTGGCAGCCGGCATGAGTTGCGGTCTGCCGCTGTTGGCGCTGCTGCTGATTCCCTGGATGACCCGCCGTCCGATCCGTGAGGCATGGGTGATCTTCGGCTATTCGCAGGGTGGGCCGGTGTGGTTGATCTACTCGATCCTGCTGGCAGGCGTCGCCTGTGGTGTGGTCGGAGTTTTGCGGCTGCCGGACTGAGGCGGCAGCACCTGCATGGCGCGCACATCCAGCGCGCTCAGGCGTCGTCCTGTTTCAACGCCGCATCGGCAGCCAGCAGCGCCTCGGCGGCTGCACTGAGCGGCGGCGACGGCGGGGCGACCACGCCGATCGCTTCCATCATCTTCGGCATGCCCAGGAACTGCCGCGCGCGGCGGTCGTAGATGCCGGTGACCAGCAGCGCACGGGTGGCGATCTTCTGCTCGGGCCCGATCAGTACGCGTTGCTCCATGATCCCGCGCGAGCCGACCCAGCCGACCAGCCGCGTTTCCAGGGTGAAGCGCTGGAACGGCTTCAGCTCGCGGCGGAACTGGATGGTGCCGGCGCCGACGATCGGTGCCCACTTCTCGCGCAGCGCCACCCGTCCCAGGCCCATGCGCAGGATCAGGTCCAGCCGGCCCAGGTCGAAGATGTTCCAGTAGCGGCCGTTGGTCATGTGCAGGTTGCTGTCCAGGTCATTCGGCAGTACCCGGAACTGCAGCCGCGAGACCCCGAACGGGGCCTCCAGCTTGGGCCGGAACAGGCTGCACAGGAGCAGGTGGAGCAGGCGGAACCAGAGATTCATGGTTATGACGACTGTTATAGAATCGCCGGTACGCTAATCTATGACGACTGTCCTGGCAAGGAGCCTGCCGTGAGCCCGCGTCCCTCTGATGCGCCACAACGCGTGATTGATGCTGCGGCACAGATGCTGGCGCGCGTGGGTCTCAATGCCACCAGCATCCGTGAGGTCACCAAGCTGGCCGAGGCACCGCTGGGCTCCACCTATCACCACTTTCCCGGCGGCAAGCAGGAGCTGTTGGCGCGTGCCACCCATATGGCCGGCGACAAGGTCGAAGCGTTGTTGGTGGAGCTGCTGAAGGGCGGGGCGGTGCAGGGCCTGCAGCAGTTCCTGACGATGTGGCGCGAGCGCCTGCTGCGCACCGATTTCCGCGCCGGCTGCCCGGTGCTGGCCGCTGCGGTGGAGGAGCCGGTTGACGCGGTGCACAGCCAGCCGCGCGCGGCAGCTGCAGAGGTATTCGCGCGCTGGCAGGGCCATCTGGCCGCAGCGTTCGTCGCCGACGGACACGATCCGGCCGCCGCAGGTGGGCTGGCCAGTCTGGTGATTGCCAGCGTGGAAGGTGCGGTGGCGATGTGCCGCGCTCTGCAGGACATCGCCCCGTTCGACCAGGTGGCCGCGCAGTTGTTGAAAGCCGCCGCGCGGCCTTGATCCGGCGGCACGGTCGCGGGAGACTCGGCGCAGGCCCTGACTGGACGCCGCCATGGACGAATCGCACTGCCGCCACCTGATTGAGCACTACCTGCAGGCCTACAACCGCTTCGACATCGACGCCATGCTGGCGGTGCTGGCGCATAACGTGCGATTCGAGAACCACAGCGGCAGCCAGCTGACGATGGTCACCGAAGGCATCGATGCCTTCGGCGAACTGGCGCGGCAATCGGCCCAGATGTTCCACGAGCGCGAGCAGCGGTTGCTTGAGCTGACGTTCGAGGATGATGTGGCGCTGGCCAGCATCGGCTGGCGTGGCGTGTTCGCGCAGGACATTCCAGATGGTCCCGGCGCGGGCACGGAACTGGCCCTGCAGGGACGCAGCGAGTTCGCTTTTGAGGACGGTCGCATCGTGCGGATCATCGACCGCAGCTGAAGATCGATGGCACAGGTCCGCCGTCTGGACAGCGGACCTGCCCGCGGTAGAATCCGCCCACCACCGCTTACGCGTGCCCGGCAAGGATGTCCGCATGCAGTATCAGGTTTTCGAGCTTCCACGCTGCACGATCTGCGGCATCCAGCGGCGCCGATGAAACGCACCCGTTTCTTTACACGCAGCCCATTGAAGCTGCCGGCTAATCGCGGCAGTGAAGTCGTGCGCGCGCGGCAGCATCTGCAGCAGCTCGGCTGGCCGCGCCTGCAGATGGCGCTGATCGTGGCCCTGACCGGTGCGGCCGGTTTCCTCGCCTCGCACCTGCTGCGTCTGGCCGGTATCGACGCGATGCTGCTGCGCTACCCGATGGCCGTGCTGCTGGCCTATGGCGTATTCCTGCTGCTGATGTGGATCTGGATCCGCTGGCGCTGGGACAACGTGCTGGATGGCCTGTCGCCGGATGTGGGCAGTGGTAGCCCATCGCCTCGTGGAAGTGCCGTGGAATCACCGTGGAGCGGCGTCGGTGGCCGTTCTGGAGGTGGCGGCGCGTCAGCTTCGTGGAATGAGTCGGCGCGGGTCAGCGGCGACGATGCCGGTGAGCTGCCATTGACCGGCCTGGCCGAAGACGAAGCGGGCCTGCCGTTGCTCGCGATCCTCGGCCTCGTCGCGCTGCTGGCGACCGTTCTGCTGGCCAGCGTGTGGGTTGTGTGGTCGGCGCCAGTGCTGATGGCTGAGCTGCTGGTGGACGCGGCCATCGCCGGAGGCCTGTACCGGCGCATGCAGGGCATGCAGGAGCAGGGATGGTGGCGGGTATGCGTGACGCACACGATCTGGCCGCTGCTCGGCCTGCTGCTGTTCTTTGCTGTGCTGGGTTGGCTTGCGCAGACGCTGGCTCCAGGAGCGACCCACCTGCTGCAGGTTATTCAAGCAGTGTAGCGCCACGTTCCCGGCCGATATCCCAACCTGCTTCATTTCTTCGAGGAGCTTCATGCGACAGCGCATTGCACGGAAGCGCATCCTGACGACAGCGGTCGTCCTGTTCGTGGCTGCTGGCGCAGCGCTGATGGCCAGCGTGCGCCCGCAGTGGCGGCAGGATGTCAGCCCGCCTCCGATCAATCTGGGAACGGCACGGATGCAGGCCGAGGTGATGGCAGAGCTCATCGACCTGCGACCGACACCGCCAGGAAAGCCGCCAGTACCACCGATTCCAATGAAGGCAGTCTCCTCCCCGATGCTGACCGGCAACAGTGGGTTCGCGACCGCGGAGGTGCCACTGGCAGATGTCGCGCCAGCACACTTCGAGCCGCGCGGCTGGGAACCCGACATGCCATTTGCAGTGATGGAATGGACTGCGCCTTCCTGCGGTGAAGGAGACCCCGTCCCGGTCTGCCAGGTTCGTCACAGCGTCGTCGAGTGGCGCGATGATGACAGTGCGGCGTCCTTTCAACTTCAGCAGCATCTGGAGGCGGTGCTGCAGGTTGCGAACCGCCGGGCTGTACGCGTACCCGACCTCGCGTTTGAGCTTGCACATGTGCGAGCGCAACGGATGACGTGGGACGAGCTTCAGCAACGGCGCGCACGCGGCGTCGAGGGATGCACGGGTGGCCGGGGCAATCCGGATCTGGGCGTTGTCTATCTGCAGCGTCCTGTGTTCAGCCTGGACGGGAACTGGGCAATGGCATCGATCGCCTCGGATCTGTGCAGTGGAGGAACGGCGATGCGCGCCCTCTACCTTCTGCACCGCAGCAAGGGCGGATGGGAGCGTGTTCGAGTGGATCCTGTCCGCTATATGAGCTTTGGCTACGGCCTGTGGCCCGCGTTGCCGGAGTCGTGATGACAGATACCTCGTTCAAGCCGGACCGTGACTGCCAACAACGGATCGTCTGGCGACGCATTGCGTCGTTGGCGGCGGCGCTGTCGGCTTTGGCTCTCATGGCCGGAGTCTGCAGCCTGCGCCCGAGGTGGCAGCAGGCGATCGGTCCGCCATTGGTCAACCTGGGAACGGCGCAGATGCAGGCGGAGGCGATGGCGCTGGCGATCCGGCAGAGGCCGCCTTTCCCCCCTCCACCCCCGCCAGAGCCGCAGCCAACACCAGTTCTGCCATCGCCGCTGAGCGAGGTGCCCACCGCACCGCAGACGCCGTCCACGCGCGTCGATCGATGGCGCCCGCAGGAGCAGCCACAGTTGACCGACCCGGTGGGGGAGGACATCTACGTGATGGAGCAGACCTTGCCCTATTGCTGGCCAGGCAGCAGTGCCTCCACCTGCCAGGAGGTGGACGATCTGGTCCTGCCGCTGGACGATTGGTGGCCGCCGGACATCCATGCGCTGCGGTTGCAGCTGCAGGCGGACCTGGTTCCCGCCAATCGCCGTTCCACGCCAGTGCCTGCGGCCGCATTGGCCGGTGCGCAGCGGATGGACAGCGCGAGGCTTCGAGCGCTGCGGGAGCAGGGGTGCGGGACAACGGTGCATCGGCCGACTCGGACATACGACCACGTCGTCTATCTGACCCGGCCCGTTTTCAGCGTCGATGGGCAGTGGGCTATGATCGCGGTCGCCTGGGATTCGTGTTCCGACGATTTCGTCTACCGGGAGCTTGTCGTACTGCATCGGGAACAAGGACGCTGGATGGCCGAACCCCCGGAACGGGGTCTGGGCGGCGTATGGGACGGCCGCGTACTGCGGCCCTGGACGTACAACCACTGACGAGGAAGAGCGCATGGATGTCGCTGCACGCAGGAACAGGATGTTGTTTCGTTGGATCATGGTGACGCTGCTGGCTGTGTTGTTGCCGTTTGCAGCACTGGCACAGCCTGCAGCCGGGCAGGCCGATGGCGCCGAAGCCGCTACTGCCGCGGAAGAGGCGCAATGCCGCACCTGCACTTATGAGCGTATTGGGCCCAAGGTCGATATCGGCCTGGTGGCCCTGATTTCGCTGCTGGTGGTGGGCCTGCTGGTGGCGGTATCCCGCGAATGGGGCACCACCTCGCAACGATGGACCTGCCGCACGCTGGCCCTGTTGCTGGCGGGTGTCGGTGTGGCGTTGCTGTGGTGGGCTGGCAGCGTCGTCTACCTGGGCTACAACCCGTGGCAGGAAATGGCCGCCCCCGTCGATGGCTCGCTCACATCGACACTGCTCACTACCTCACCGAAGTGGCTGGCGGCGATGGTGCTGATCGGCTTCGCGCCTTCCATCTGGAAACGCAGCGAGCGCCTGCCGGCGTGGCGCATCAGCTGACATTGAAACGGCGGCGCTGGATCACACCCGGCGCCGCCTGCGGTCATCAGTCAAAGCGCAAACGCACACCAGCGTAGATGCCACGGCCTTCGCCCGGCGTCGAGCGGGCGACATCCTTGCCGGCATCGTTGTAGCCCGGCGTGACCGTGGCGGCGTGGTGGCGGTTGCCGATGTTGCGCATCTCCGCCCAGGCCTGCCAGCGGCCACCGGGTGCGTCGTAGCCGATGCGGCTGCCGAAGATCACATGGCTGTCGGCCCAGTAGCTGTTGGCGTAGTCGACGGCGATGCGCGAGGCGTATTCGGTATTGAGCGCAGCGTACAGGCCGGATGCGTGATCGAAGCGCAGCTCGGCCTGGTAAGCGTGGCGCGGCAGGCCGGGCAGGCGGTTGCTGCCGAAACGCGCATCGTGGCGATAGCGGAAGTCACTGAAGGTGTACGCCTGGCGCAGCGACAGGCGGCCCGGCGCTCCCTGCCACAGGGTGCTGTCCAATCCGGCTTCGATGCCGCGGTGTACGGTGGGGCTGGCGTTGTTCTCGGCGATGAACAGGTTCGGTACCGGCTGCAGTTCGACGCTCAGCAGTTCGTGGTTTACGTGCGCGTAGTAGCCGGTCAGTTCCCAGCGACCCAGCGCCGCGTCACCGCGCGCGCCCAGTTCCAGCGTGGTGGCGGTCTGGTTCTGCATCGGCACCGGCGCGCGCTGGCGGCCGGTGGACGGGCCATTGCCCGGCCCGAAGTACTGGTTCGAGCCCCAGATCATCGACCACGGGTGCGGCGCCTCCACCGAGCGGCTTAGGTTGCCGAACCACTGGGTCTGGGCGCTGTGCTGCCAGGTGAAGCCCAGTCGTGGCGCATAGTCCCAGTCGTGGTCGCGCAGGCGGCCGCCGCTGCTCGGCCAGGTCACCTGCACATCGCGACGGGTGTTGATCAGTGCCAGCCCGGTCTGCATGCGCAGGCGGTCATTGAAGGTGAGGATATTGCCGACGTGCAGCGTGCTGTCGGTGCCGTGGTGGCGGAAGTCACGCGTGCGCGTACCGGCGCCATAGCCGTTGCTGGCAAAACGCAGCGACTCGCGCACATCGGCGTCCAGATCGTGGGTGACGCGCAGGCCGACCGTGGTTTCGCTGTCCAGGCCGAACAGCCGGTGGCGGTGGCGGTAGTCCAACGTGGCGTTGACGTTGGCGTAGTCCAGCTGCTGGCGGTACAGGCTCTCGTTCAAGTCCATCGGATACTTGTGATAGACCAGTCCCGCCTGCAGCGAGGAATCCTCATCGATCTGCAGCGTGGTGACGTTGCCCACCCACGTGCTGCCGGGCTGCGGGCGACGTGCATCGATGGCCAGGTTGGCTGGGTTCGCCGCGTGCGGGTCATTGCGGATCTGGTCGCGGGTCAGGCGACCGGGTGTTTCGTGATTGGTTTCGCGGTAGCGCACGAAGAAGCGCGTCTGCAGGTCGGGCGTGATCTGCCAGCCGATGTTGGCCATCGCGCCTTTGCCATCGCCGCGTGCATGGCGCTGGTAGCCGTCGAATTCGGTATCGGTGTAGGCCAGGAAATAATCGACGTCACCACTGACGCCACCCCAGCTGACACCACGCTTCTGGTAACCGCGGCTGCCGGCTTCGTAGTGCAGCTGCACGCCCGCCGAATCGCGGCCGCTGCGGCTGATGTAGTCGATGGCACCGCCCAGTGCCAAGGCGCCACGCTCGAAACCATTGGCGCCGCGCAGGACTTCCACGCGCGACAACCACAGCGGTTCCAGCAGCTCGTAGGGCGTGCCGCCTGGGCCGGTCAGTGGCAGACCGTCGATCGACACCGCAATGCCCGAGGCGTGCGCGCCCGGGCCCCGGTTGATGCCCGAGCCACGGATTGAGATCTTGGTGCCCTCGTTACCCGGCGACTGCGCACTGATGCCCGGTTGGTAGGCCAGCACATCGGCACTGCTGGACAAGCGGCTGTCCCCCTTGGCTACGTCAATCACGTTGCCGGCGCCGGGTACGCGCTTCAGCGCCTCGCGCGCCTGCGCGCTGGCATCGGCGGCAGCGGTGACCTGCACCGCATCCAGCGTGGTGGCCTGCGGGGCCGCAGCGGCGGTGGAGGAGAGGCCAAGAGAAACGGCCAGGAACAACAGCGACGGGGCGGGGCGGTACGACGAGAGCGACATGTGGGAATGCTGTAAACCACGAAAGTGGCGCGCAAGTTAACAGGTCGGCGGCGTCACGTCACCCATCGGCGGCGTATGGCCGCCCGCGCTCCTTGTAGAGTCGAGCTTGCTCGACTGTCTTTCGCTTTCTGTAGAGTCGAGCCTTGCTCGACTGCCTCTGTGTCCCGGAGTCGAGCACGGCTCGACTCTACAGAGCCGGCTTCGCCAGCGCCTTGGCCTTTGCATACAGCCGATCGGCCGCTTCCTTCTCACCCAGCGCCGCATGGCATTCCGCCAGGCTGTCCCACGCATTTGCCGAATCCGGATACAGCTCGGTGTTGAGAGCAAATACCTTTACTGCCTTGCGTGCCCCGAGGCTCTCGCGGATCGCGTAACCATCGGCATTGATCGCGCGTTCCAGTTCACTGGCAGCAACCTTGTTGCTGTCGCGCAGCCAGCGATGCACAGCTTCGGCCGCGCCAGCGCTGTCATCCAGCGCATACGCGATCAGTCGCTCGGACAACACCGTATGTGGGAACTCCTCCGGCGCGGCCACCGCCATCGTGCTCTCGACCAGCGTGCTCGACCAGACATTGCGGGCGCTGCCGTTGGTCAGGTACACGAACACCCAGTAGCCGTTGGCCAGCGTGCCCTTGTAGGCCAGCCGCGCACGTACACGGGTGCCGCCATCGTGGCCGACCTGGGTGTAGCCGTCGCTGCGGGTGGTATCCCAACCGGTGGAGAAGAAATTGCTGCCACCGCCGGCCAGTTTCTGCGGCTGCCAGAGTTTTTCCAGGGTCGCAGTGCGCAGCAGCTTGCCGGTCGCCAGCGCCTGCAGGAATCGGTTCATGTCGCCCACGGTGGTCTGCAGGTCGGCGTGTCCCCAACCGTAGTTCGGCCAGGGGTCTTCATTGGCCGGCTGCAATGCGCCGTCCTTGCCGATGTAAGGCACCGCCGCGCGCGTGGCTGGCACGCTGGTGACGCCCCATGAGGTGCTGGTCATATTCAGCGGTTGCAGGATGCGTTCGCGCGCGATGGCCGGGTAGGGCTTGCCGTAATGCGCTTCCAGCAAGGCGGTCAGCACCAGGTAGTTGGCCTGGGTGTACTGCACGCGGCTGCCGGTGACGAACTGCATCGGTGTCGCGCCGGCCACCTTCAGCGCTGCTGCAAGGTCCGGCGCCACTCCGGTGTAGCCCTTGCTCACCCAGCGGTTGTCCACCCGGTCGTAATACTCGCCGATACCCGAGCTGTGGTTGAGGAAATCGCGTACGTGAATGGTCTGCCATGCTGATGGCAGGTCCGGCACATAGCGGCTGGCTGGTGCATCCAGATCCACCTTGCCCTGGTCCACCAGCTGCATCACCAGCGTGCTGGTCAGCAGCTTGGCCATCGATTGCGCGGCGAAGATGGTATCGACAGTGGCAGGCACATGGGCAGCGGGATCGCGTTCGCCGCTGGCGCCCTGGTACAGCACCTGGCCGTTGTGGGCGACCAGTACCGCCTGGCCGGCGATGCCGTAGCGCTCGCGGTTGCTCTGCAGTTGGGCGTCGAGCTGATTGGAAAGATCGCCAGGGGACTCACGCGCCGAAGCGATCGGAGCAGCGAACAGGGCGCAGAGCAATGCAGCAGCAAAGGTGCGGTACATCGCGGTGATCCGTCAGCGGTGATGGCGCATGTTGGTCACGGCGGGAGAGCGGGTCAAGGGCACTGATTCCCGCATCAGGGAGAACCGGCCAGCGGCCGGCACTACCCTACGCTTCCGGTAGTGCCGGCCGCTGGCCGGCACCCCTGCGATCAGCCGAGGATGCCCGGCAGATCCAGTCCCTTTTCCTTCGCGCAGTCGATTGCGATCTCATAGCCCGCATCGGCATGGCGCATCACGCCGGTCGCGGGGTCGTTCCACAGCACGCGGCCAATCCGTTTGGCCGCCGCTTCAGTGCCGTCGCAGACGATCACCATGCCGGCGTGCTGCGAGAAGCCCATGCCGACGCCGCCGCCATGGTGCAGCGACACCCAGGTGGCGCCGCTGGCGGTGTTGAGCAGGGCGTTCAGCAGCGGCCAGTCGGACACGGCATCGGAACCGTCGGCCATCGCTTCGGTTTCGCGGTTCGGCGAGGCAACGCTGCCGCTGTCCAGGTGGTCGCGGCCGATCACCACCGGCGCCTTCAGCTCGCCGTTGGCCACCATCTCGTTGAAGGCCAGGCCGAGGCGATCGCGGTCACCCAGACCCACCCAGCAGATGCGCGCGGGCAGGCCCTGGAACTTGATCTTCTCGGCAGCCATGTCCAGCCAGCGGTGCAGGTGCGGGTTGTCCGGAATCAGTTCCTTCACCTTGGCATCGGTCTTGGCGATGTCTTCCGGATCGCCGCTCAGTGCGGCCCAGCGGAACGGGCCGATGCCGCGGCAGAA
The DNA here is from genome assembly GCF_056481625.1 of Stenotrophomonas sp. 86156_Sma. Lineage (NCBI taxonomy): Bacteria > Pseudomonadati > Pseudomonadota > Gammaproteobacteria > Lysobacterales > Lysobacteraceae > Stenotrophomonas > Stenotrophomonas sp. 86156_Sma. The sequence continues at coordinate 3,203,909 of NZ_CM151157.1, read as the reverse complement.
CAGCGGGCGGATGTAGGCCGGCACGAAACCGGGGAAGTCGAAGGCATTGGCCACGCCTTCCTCCAGTGCCATCTGCCGCAGGTTGTTGCCGTAGTCCACGGTCGGCACGCCCAGCGCGTGGAAGCCAAGCATGGCGCGGATGTGGTTGGCCATCGACGCGCGCGCGGCTTTCTCCACTTCCTTGGGCGCGGAGACACGTTTCTCATCCCACTGCTCGACCGTCCAGCCCTGCGGCAGGTAGCCGTTCACCGGGTCGTGCGCGGAGGTCTGATCGGTCAGCAGGTCCGGCTTCACGCCGCGCTTGAGCAGTTCAGCCAGTACGTCGGCGACGTTGCCGAGCAGGCCCACCGACTTCGGCGTACCGGCCTTGCACGATTCATCGATCAGCCGCAGCGCTTCGTCCAGGTTGTCGGTCCAGGTATCCAAGTAGCCGGTGCGCAGGCGCATGTCGATGCTGCTCTTGCGGCACTCGACGGCCAGGCAGGACGCGCCGGCCATTACGGCAGCCAGCGGCTGCGCGCCACCCATGCCGCCCAGGCCGCCGGTGAACAGCCACTTCCCGGTCAGGTCGCCACCGAAGTGCTGGCGTCCCATTTCCACGAAGGTCTCGTAGGTTCCCTGCACGATGCCTTGCGCGCCGATGTAGATCCAGCTGCCGGCAGTCATCTGGCCGTACATGGCCAGGCCCTTCTTATCCAGCTCGTTGAAGTGATCCCAGTTGGCCCAGCGCGGCACCAGATTGGAATTGGCGATCAGCACGCGCGGCGCATCGGCATGGGTGCGGAACACGCCCACCGGCTTGCCCGACTGCACCAGCAGGGTCTGGTCGTCGTCCAGGCGCTTGAGCGTTTCGACGATGGCATCGAAGCTCTCCCAGTCGCGCGCGGCACGGCCGATGCCGCCGTACACCACCAGTTCCTGCGGCCGTTCGGCCACGTCCGGGTGCAGGTTGTTCATCAGCATGCGCAGCGGCGCTTCGGTCAGCCAGCTCTTGGCGTTGAGCGTGGTGCCGGTGGGCGCGGCAATGGTGCGGGTCGGGTCGTTGCGGGTCATGCGGCGCTCCGGTTCGTAGCGAATTCAAGACAGGCGTTGAGCACCTGCGCCAGGGTGTGGCGCAGCGGTGCGGCGTGGTCGGGGTCGAGCGGGGTGGGCCAGCTGTGCTCGTCCACCTGGTCCGGCAGGGGTTCGTGCATGTAGCCGCGGCAGGCCAGTTCCATCTGCAGGCTGTGCACGCCGCCGGCGACGTTGCTGTAGTGGCGGGTGATCCAACCGCCCTTGAAGCGGCCGTTGCGCACCTGGCTCATGCCACTGATCTTCAGCAGGTTCTCCACCACATCGCTCAAGGCGTTGTCGCAGGACGTGTCCGGTGCGCCGGACGGGCCGGCGGTGCCGAGGTTGAACTGCGGCAGCTCGCCTTCGAACAGGTGCGGGATATGTGAGCGGATCGAGTGTGCGTCATACACCACCACGGTGCCGTGGCGTGCACGCAGGCGCGTGATCTGTGCGGCCAGCGCATCGTGGTAAGGCAGGAAATACGTGTCGCGGCGACGGGCGATTTCCGCGTCATCCGGTTCGCGCCCGGCGTGGTACAGCGGCTGGTTGTCGAAGGTGGTCAGCGGGCACAGGCCGGTGGTGTTCTGGCCTGGGTACAGCGACACACCGCTGGGATCACGATTGAGATCGATCACCGAACGTGAGATCGCCGAGCGCACCGTGGTCGCGCCCATGCCGCGCACGAAGTCGTACAGTTCGTGCACCCACCAGTCGGCATCGCGGCGGGCCAGCCACGGTGAGTGGTAGTCGCCGATCAGGTCGTGCGGCAGTTCGCTGCCCGTATGCGGGAAGCTGACGATCAACGGGGCATCGCCTTCGTGCACCGTCAGCCATTCGGGATGGGCACTCATGCCTGCGGTTCCACGGTTGGCAGAAGCCCGGCCAAGCCCTGCGCCAGCGCGCCACTGCGCACCAGGTTGGTGGCGGTCACCATGTCCGGGTGGAAGTAGCGGTCTTCTTCCAGCGTCGGCACCTGCGCACGCAGGGTGGCGCGCACGGATTCGAGCGCGGCACTGGAGCGCAGCGGCGCGTGGAAGTCGCAGCCCTGCGCGGCGGCCAGCAGCTCGATGCCGATCACGTTGGCGGCGTTCTCGGCCATCTGCATCAGGCGGCGCGCACCGTGTGCGGCCATCGACACATGGTCTTCCTGATTGGCCGAGGTCGGGATCGAATCGACGCTGGCCGGGTAGGCGCGCTGCTTGTTTTCCGAGACCAGCGCGGCGGCGGTCACCTGCGGAATCATGAAGCCGGAATTCAGGCCCGGGCGTGGGGTCAGGAACGCCGGCAGGCCGGACAGCGCCGGGTCGACCAGCATCGCCAGGCGGCGCTCGCTGATCGAACCGATCTCGCACACCGCCATCGCCAGCATGTCGGCGGCGAAGGCGACCGGCTCGGCGTGGAAGTTGCCGCCGGACAGTGCTTCGCCGGTGTCGGTGAACACCAGCGGATTGTCGGACACGCCGTTGGCTTCGATTTCCAGCGTGGTTGCGGCCTGGCGCAGGATGTCCAGCGCTGCGCCCATCACCTGCGGCTGGCAGCGCAGGCAGTACGGGTCCTGCACGCGCACGTCGTTGTCGCGGTGCGATTCGCGGATGTCCGAGCCCTGCATCAGCGTGCGCAGCGTGGCCGCAGTGGCGATCTGTCCGCGCTGGCCGCGGATGGCATGGATGCGCGGGTCGAACGGCGTGTCGGAACCCTTGGCCGCTTCCACCGACAGCGCGCCGGTGACCAGCGCGGCCTGGAACACGGTCTCGATCTCGAACAGGCCGGCCAACGCATAGGCGGTGGAGAACTGGGTGCCGTTGAGCAGGGCCAGGCCTTCCTTCGCGCCCAGTTCGATCGGTTGCAGGCCGGCACGTGCCAGCGCATCGACCGCCGGCAGGCGCTCGTCACCGATGAAGGCTTCACCCACGCCCAGCATCACGCTGGCCAGGTGCGAGAGCGGTGCCAGGTCACCCGAGGCACCCACCGAGCCCTGTGCGGGCACCACCGGCAGCACGCCCTTGACCAGCATCGCTTCGAGCAGCAGCAGGGTCTCCTCGCGGATGCCCGAAGCACCCTGCGCCAGGCTGACCAGCTTCAGCGCCATCATCAGGCGCACCACGCTGGCAGGCATCGGCTCGCCAACACCGGCAGCGTGCGAGAGCACGATGTTCCGCTGCAGGGTGGCCAAGTCCTCGCGCTCGATGCGCACGCTGGCCAGCTTGCCGAAGCCGGTGTTGATGCCATAGACCGGCGCGCCCTTGGCGACGATGGCGGCCACGGTCGCGGCACTGGCACGCACCACCGGCAGCGCGGCCGGGTCCAGTGCAAGCGGCGCACCGCGATAGGCCTGCCGCCACTGGGCGAGGGTGACATGGCCGGGGCGAAGAACCAGGGTGTTGCTCATGTGTTGCTCCAGGAGGCAGGCAGGTCGGGCTGTCCGCGCACCACGCGCGCGTGCAGCGGGTTGAATCCAATGCGATAGACCAGGTCGGCGGGGGCGTCGATGTCCCAGATCGCCAGATCGCAGTCCATGCCCACGGCCAGGCGGCCGATGCGGTCGCCATGGCCCAGAGCGCGCGCTGCTTCACGGGTGAAGCCGGCGATGCATTCGTCCACGGTCAGGCGGAACAGGGTCGCGCCCATGTTCATCGCCAGCAGCGGGCTGGTCAGTGGCGAGGTCCCGGGGTTGCTGTCGGTGGCCAGCGCCAACGGCACGCCGGCCGCACGCAGCGCCGCGATCGGTGGCAGGGTGGTATCGCGGGTGAAATAGAAGGCGCCGGGCAGCAGCACCGCCACGGTACCCGCCGCGGCCATCGCGGCGATGCCGGCATCGTCCAGGTGTTCGATATGGTCGGCCGAGAGTGCACCGAAGCTGGCGGCCAGTTCGGCGCCATGCTGGTTGCTCAGCTGCTCGGCGTGGATCTTCACCGCCAGCCCGTTGGCGCGCGCCGCTTCGAAGACCTGCCGCGCCTGCGCCGGCGAGAACGCGATGTTCTCGCAGAACACATCCACCGCTTCGGCCAGGCCTTCGGCGGCGATGGCCGGAATCATCACGTTGCACACCTCGTCGGTGTACTCCTGTGCTTCGCGGCCTGGCGGAATCGCATGTGCGCCGAGGAAGGTGGTCACCACGTTGACCCTGCATTCCTCGCCCAGCGCACGCGCCACCTGCAGCTGCTTGCGTTCGTCGGGCAGGGTCAGGCCGTAGCCGGACTTGATCTCGAGGGTGGTCACGCCCTCGGCGCGCATTGCCAGCAGGCGCGGCCGGCTTTCGCTGGCCAGCTGTTCCGGTGTGGCGGCGCGGGTGGCGCGCACGGTGGAGACGATGCCGCCGCCGGCACGGGCGATGTCGGCATAGCTGACGCCCTGCAGGCGCTGCTCGAATTCGTTGGCGCGGTTGCCGGCGTAGACCAGGTGGGTGTGGCAGTCGATCAGGCCGGGCGAAATCCAGCGGCCTTCGCCGTCGATGCGGGTGGTCGGCTGCAGGTGGGCATCGCTGCCGGCCGCGCCGACATGGACGATGCGGCCGTTGGCGCAGGCCAGTACGCCATCGCGGATGACACCCAGCCCCTCGCCATCGAGGGTGATCAGGTGAACGTTGGACCAGAGGGTATCGACGTGCATGGCATCCACAACGCGGCTGTGCTTATATGTCTATACAATATAGGCGTCCATTTCGGGTTGTCCAGCCATGTCCGATTCGCGTTCCCCGCACAGTTTCCATGCCGCCCACGCCCTGCTGGTCGAGGGTTGGGCCCGCGATGTCCGCCTGCAGGTGCAGGACGGTCGCTTCACGGCGATCAGTACGGGGCAGGGCGCGCAGGCGGGCGACACCCGCGCCGGCATCCTGGTGCCGGGCCTTCCCAATCTGCACAGCCACGCCTTCCAGCGCGGCATGGCCGGGCTGACCGAGATCGGCGGCGGCGACGGTGACAGCTTCTGGAGCTGGCGCGAGCTGATGTATCGCTTCCTGGCCCATCTGCGCCCGGACGCGGTGCAGGCCATCGCCGCCCAGGCCTACATGGAAATGCTGGAAAGCGGCTTCACCCGCGTCGGTGAATTCCACTACCTGCACCACGATGCTGACGGCCGGCCGTATGCCAACCGTGCCGAGATGAGCGCGCGGATTGCGGCGGCGGCCGACCAGACCGGCATCGGGCTGACCCTGCTGCCGGTGTTCTATGCGCATGCCGATTTCGGCGGGGCGGCACCGAACCCCGCGCAGCGACGCCTGATCCACAACGTGGACGGCTTCGCGCAGCTGCTGGACGCCGCCAAGTCGTCTTTGGCCGCGCTGCCCGATGCGGTGCTCGGCATTGCCCCGCACAGCCTGCGTGCAGTCACCGGCGAGGAATTGAGTGCTTTGCTGCCGCTTACCGACGGCCCGGTGCACATCCACATCGCCGAACAGGTGCGCGAAGTGGAGGCCTGCCTGGCCTGGAGCGGCCAGCGCCCGGTGCAGTGGCTCTACGACCATGCACCGGTGGATGCGCGCTGGTGCCTGGTGCACGCCACCCACATCACCGACGATGAGCGCGCCGCCATCGTGGCCAGCCAGGCCGTGGCCGGCCTGTGCCCGATCACCGAGGCCAATCTGGGCGACGGCCTGTTCCCGATGCAGGCGTTCGCGGGCGAGGGCGGTCGCTTCGGTGTCGGCTCCGATTCCAATGTGCTGATCGACGCGGCTGAAGAACTGCGCCTGCTTGAATACGGCCAACGCCTGACCCTGCGCGGGCGCAATGTGCTGGCACCGGATGCCACCCGCAGCACGGGCCGCTTCCTGTTCGAGGGCGCACTGCACGGCGGTGCACAGGCCCTGGGTGTGGCCGCCGGCCTGCAGGTCGGCGCCAGTGCCGACCTGGTCGAGCTGGATGCTTCGCACCCCGCGTTGCAGGCGCGACAGGACGACGCATGGCTTGACAGCTGGGTGTTCGCCGCACGTAATGGCGCGCTGCGATCGGTCTGGCGCCATGGCCGCCAGTGCGTGGCCGACGGCCGCCACCTGCAGCGCGAGGCGATCACCAGCGCCTTCGCTGCCGCCCTGCGCGGCGTGCTGGGCTGATCGCCTTCCACCACCGAGACCCCATCACGTGAAGGCCAGCAAGTCCGCCACGCTCAACCAGCGTATCCGCAGCGATCTGGAAAGCCGCATCCTCAGCGGAGAGTGGGCGCCGGGCTTCCGTATTCCGTACGAGCACGAGCTGATGGAGCAGTACGGCTGCTCGCGGATGACGGTGAACAAGGTGCTGACCGCGCTGGCCGAGAGCGGCATGATCGAGCGGCGCCGCCGCGCCGGTTCGTTCGTGGCGCGGCAGCCCCCGCACCTGGAGCAGGTGGCGCTGGAGATTCCCGATATCGCGATGGAGGTCGGCTCGCGCGGCCATCAGTACGCCTATCGTCTGCTGCAGCGCGACCTGCGCCTGGCCGATGCCGGCAATGCCGGCGAAGTGGAGCTGGCCGGCAGCGAAATGCTGCTGGCGATGCGCTGCCTGCACCTGGCTGACGGCCGCCCGCTGGCACTGGAGCATCGCCTGATCAGCCCGGTGGGCGTGCCCGAGGTACTGGAGGTCGATTTCAGCACCACTGCACCGGGCAGCTGGCTGCTGCAGAACGTGTCGTGGACCCGTGCCCAGCATCGCATCAGTGCCTGGGGCGCGGACACCGCCACCGCCAAGCTGCTGGACGTGAAGTCCGGCACCGCGTGCTTGGTGATCGAGCGCCTCACCTGGCGCGGCGAACAGCCGATCACCCGTGTGCGTCAGGTGTTCCTCGGCGACGCCTGGGACCTGGTGGCGCGCTTCGCGCCTGGGGCAAGGTAGGGTCGACCCCGCTCGGGACACGCTGTCGCCTTGAACTCTGTCGGGGCGTGTGTACGATGTGTATCGTCCCCGCATGAAGAGCAGGGATCTCATCCGGGATCTGGAGGCGGCAGGTTGGACCTGTCGCCGGATTCGCGGATCCCATCATGTATTCGTGCACCCGCAGCACCCTCACATCATCACCGTGCCTCACCCTAGGAAGGATCTGGGGAAAGGGCTGGTGCAGGCGTTGCGGAAGCTCGCAGGACTGACGTAGGAGGGCCCATGCGATATCCAGTCTTGATCGAGGCAGGCGACGAGCGCACCGCGTGGGGTGTGGTCGTTCCGGATCTGCCGGGGTGCTTCTCGGCGGCCGACACGCTTGAGGAGGCGCTCAGCGCTGCCGAGGAGGCTGCGCTCGCCTGGATTGATGCGGCCCTGGATGACGGGCGCTCGATTCCGACACCTTCCGCGCCACAGAAAATCGCCGCCGAGGCATGCAAGGACATTCGTTGGATTCTTGCGTACATCTGCATTGATCCGGCCCTGCTGGACGACACCATCGAGCGGGTCAATATCAGCCTGCCACGCCGGATCCTGGCGAGGCTGGATGCGCAGGCCAGAGCAGCGGGTGAATCGCGCTCCAGTTACATCGCCCATCTCGCAGCATTGGGCTGAGCAGGCGCCATGTAGAGCCGAGCCATGCTCGGCTGCTGTTGGCGCGATGCGCGATGAGTCGAGCGTGGCTCGACTCTACAAGGGCGTCCACGCATGGCGTTGATCTACGGACACCCCAATCAATACGTGGCGCACTGCCGCCAGCGCACCGGCTCATCCACGCCGGGGCGGGCGTTGAGCTGGATGCGCACGTTGCGCAGGGCGGGGTAGTGCAGGACTTCCTCGCAGACCCGCGGCCACACCGCGTCCAGCTCGCCGGTGCGGTTGATCGCCAGCGTCTGCCGGGTCAGCCAGACACCGCTGGCGATGCCGGGCTTGCCGGCCAAGGCACGGGACAGATCGGCCTGGAAGCGCTCCAGCGTGGCGGCATCCGGGTTGGGATTGCTACGCGCATCGGTTGAGGGCGTGGCCGGCGCAGGCAGCGTGGTCGGCGGCGTGGTGGCGGGGGCCGGCGCCGGTTCGGGCGCCGCTTCAACCGCAGGCGCGACCGGCGCGGGGGCGACCGCCACCTCGGCAACGGGCTGGGCGTCCTGCACATGCAGCCCTTGCAGGCTCAATCCCACCAGCAGGCCCAGCGTCACTGCGGCGAGCGCGGCTATAGCAATGCGGCGCAGGGCTTCATGGCGGGCGCTGGCGCGCACACGGGTTTCGATTTCCGCCGGTAGATAGGGCTGCAGCAACGGCCACAGGCGCGGGCCGTCCAGCACCTCGACCGCCTGCTTTTCGGCGGCGCTGCGGCCGTCGCGTTCCATCCGGCCTTCGGTCAGCAGCACGCCGCCGCGGGCGCCGGCCAGGCGCGCGGCCGCGCCCAGTTCGTTCACCGCGGCGGTGCCGATGCGATAGGCCAAGCCGTGCTTGCACGAGACCAGCCAGCTGTTGGGGCCGTCGCTGAGCAGGAAATCGCTGCTGGGCTCACGGGATTCCTCGCCCGGGTCATCCAGTTCGCGCAGGCCGCGCTGCTCGCGCAGCATGCGCTTGACCAGTACCGAGAACTCGCGCCAGTGCATGCCCGCCAGGGCCTGCAGGCCGAGTTGCATCTCCTTTTGCCGCCGCTTGATCCACCACAGATAGACAACAGCCAGGGAACAGGTAAGCAGGGCCGACAGCAGGGCCAGGATCCAAGGGAGCATGCAGGAGGTGCGCGGAAGGGGCGAATGCGAAGGCGACAGTGTAAAGGTCGCGCCGTGCCGCTGAGTCAGGAGGTTCCTGACAGGAAGCGTGATGGAGCACGCAATTCGGAATACCGCGGGCACGAAAAACCCGCCAATCCTGAAGCCGTGAGGGGAGGGAACAAACGGCAGCCGAAGCGATTGGCGGGTTGCTCGCGATTGTCAATCAAAATTTATTGCATTGCAACAATAGCCGGTCAGGGCACGCTGCCTGGCGACTGATGGCTGCCCGGTGCAGGTGCATCAGTGCCCGAGGCGTCGCGATTTTCCAGCTTGGCCAGGCGTGCCTGCAGTGCGTCGATGCGCGCCTCCAGCGCAGTCACCTCGTCGGCGGTGGGCACGTGCAGGCGCTTGAGTACGCCCTGCACCTGGTCGTCGAACGCTTTTTCAACCTTGTTCCAGGTGCCGGAAGCCTTCTCGCGGGCCTCGTCCAGCGACGTTTCAACGTTGTCGCGCCAGCCCGGGCCCTGTTCGCCGTTGCGTTCACGGCGGCGGGCTTCCCAGGCTTCGCCTTCCTTCACCAGGCCGTCGAAGAAGCGGCTGCCTTCGGCCTGTGCACGGCCAAGAGCGCCCAGGCCGGCCAGCCAGACCTGCTGCGCCGAGTCACTCAGCTTGCGCGAGAAGCGCTCGGCCTGGTCACCGAAAGAGGCGTCGTCGTTGCGGCGGTCGTCGTTCTCGTAGTGGTTCATCGCACTTCCCGTGGGAGTTGGGCCTGCCCCGAGAGTAGCGCGCGTTGGCGTTGCACGGCCGTGATGGCCGCCGCCGGGGTTCAGCCCAGCTTTTCCTTCAGAACGCGCTGGATCTCGCCTTCGACCATGCCCTTCATCGCCGACAGCAGGAAGCCCAGCTTGGCCGTGACGCGCACGGCGCCCGGCTGCAGTTCGATCGCACCGTCCACGCCGCTGCCGGAGAAATTCAGTACGTCGGCAGTCCAGGACGACTTCAGGCCGAAGCGCTCGGACAGCTTGGCGGCGACCTGTTCGATCGCGGCGCGCGCCTGTGCATCGGGCAGGGCGTGGGCGTGGCGGACATCGATGGTGGACATGCAGGCTCCTGGCGCAAAGCGGGGATGATCAATGAGGGCGAGCATTGTGCGCATCGAGGGCCTTCGCGCCAAGCACTCATCGTGGGTTCTTCTTCGTTGGCGACCAACCTGCTAGGCTGCGCCGCGTGCAGAACCTGCTTGTTCACTTCAGCCAACAACAACAGCCCGACCAGCCGCTGCGGCCCGGGGTGCAACGCATCGTGCGCCAGGCCAATGGCAGTGTGAGGCTCGGCGACGCCGGCCACGGTGCCCTGCTGCTGGCGCAGTTCTGCGTGGATGATCGCGGCCTCTGGCTGCAGGTCGGCAACGGTATCCGCGGCATTCATGTGAACGGTCGCCCGGTGCGGCGCATGGCGCTGCTGCGTGCGGGCGATGCGGTGTATGTGGACGGCGTGGAAATGGTCCTGCAGGGCGAGGTGGAGAGCCTGCTGCAGGCCCCCGCACCGAACAGCGGTGACGGCACCAATGAGCAGCAGCGCCTGCTGCGCGGTGTCGGTGGCCTGCACCATGGCCGCAGCTTCACGCTGTCGCGGTCCCGCCTGATCGGCCGCGGTGGCGACGCTGACATCGAGATCAATGAACCGGCCTTCGCCGAACAGCACGCCCGCGTGGAAGTGCATGGCGAACGCGTGCTGCTGCGTGACCTGGGCAGTGCCGATGGCACACGGGTCAACGGCGTGGCCGTGCGCCACTGCTGGCTGCAGGCCGGCGACCAGGTGGTGTTCGATGGCCAGCACCGGTTCGTGCTGGAAGTGCCGCATGACCCGCGCCGTCGCCCGCTGCCGGATGAAGACGAGTCCAGCCAGGACGCCGAGCAGGCGCCGGTGCTGCCGGCCGCGCCGCGCAAGGTCCGGCGCTGGCCGTGGCTGCTGGTGAGTGCGCTGCTGCTGGCCGCACTGCTCAGCCTGCTGCTCTGGTTCGGCGCGCGCTGATCTGAACCGGCCGTATCCGCTCTGGTAGGTGCCGACCTTGGTCGGCACGCTCCTTCGGCGGGGATGACGCCTGACGGCGTACGCCGACCAAGGTCGGCGACTACCGGGGCATTGCTCCTGGCCTGAGTCCGCTGGATCCGCTCTGGTAGGTGCCGACCTTGGTCGGCACGCTTCTCCGGTGGGCTTGACGCCTGACGGCGTGCGCCGAGCAAGGTCGGCGACTACCGGCGCCTTGCTGGCGGTCAATGGATTCCAATGAAACCAAATTTCCCTTGCGCCACAAGGCCGCAAGGCTGGTGCACTGCGGCATACTAGGGGTCTTGCCCCACAGGTGTGACATGACGCGCGCGTTCAACTTCAGTGCCGGCCCTGCAACCTTGCCGGAATCGGTCCTGCGCCAGGCGCAGGCGGAAATGCTGGACTGGCACGGTACCGGTGCCTCGATCGTGGAAATGAGCCATCGCGGTGCGGAGTTCATGTCCGTGGCCGCCGAGGCCGAGGCCGACCTGCGTCGCCTGCTCGATATCCCCGAAGACTATGCGGTGCTGTTCCTGTCCGGTGGTGCCACCACCCAGCAGGCGCTGATTCCGCTCAACTTCGCCGCCCCCGGCCAGCGCGCCGACTACGTGGTCAGTGGCCACTGGGGCAAGACCGCGGTCAAGCAGGCCGGTGTCTACGTCGACGTCAACATTGCCGCCAGCAGCGAGGCCGATGGCTACCGCACGCTGCCGCCGCGTGCCGACTGGCAGCTGTCACCCGATGCCGCCTACGTGCACATCACCGCCAACGAGACCATCCACGGTGTCGAGTTCCGTGATGTACCCGATACCGGAAACGTCCCGCTGATCGCCGACTTCAGTTCGTCCATCGCCAGCGAACCGCTGGACGTACGCCGCTATGGCGTGATCTACGCCGGCGCGCAGAAGAACCTCGGTCCGGTCGGCATCGCGGTGATGATCATCCGCCGCGATCTGCTGGAGCGCAGCGGCCAGCCGCGGGCGGACATCTTCGATTACCGCTCGCACGTCGCTCGCGACTCGATGCTCAACACGCCGCCCACCTGGAACTGGTATCTGGCCGGCCTGGTGTTCAAGTGGATGCTGGCCGAAGGTGGCGTGGCCGAGTTCGCCAAGCGCAATGCCGCCAAGGCCGCGCTGGTATACGGCGCCATCGATGGTTCCGGGGGCTTCTACCGCAACGAGGTCGCACACCCGGCACGCTCGCGGATGAACATCCCGTTCTTCCTGCCCAATGCCGAACTTGATGCCCGTTTCGTCGCCGAAGCCAAGGCCGCCGGCCTGCTGGCGCTGAAGGGGCACAAGGTGGTCGGGGGCATCCGCGCCTCGCTGTACAACGCCATGCCGCTGGCCGGGGCCGAGGCGCTGGTCGCCTTCATGGCCGATTTCCAGCAGCGTCACGGTTGAGCAATGAACGGCGCGCACCGTCGGGTGCGTGCCCCGCAACAAGGAACTCCGATGGCAAGCAGCAAATCCAGCAAGAAGGCGCCGAAGAAGGCTGAACCGGCCAAGGACAGCGCGCCCACCAAGGCGAAGGGCAAGGCCAAGGCCGCGTCGAACCCGGCACCCACCCTGGCGCCGCTGGCGCTGGCCGATGTGCGCTCGAAGATCGACCAGATCGATCGCGACATCCAGAGCCTGATCGCCGAGCGCGCGCGCTTCGCCCACCAGGTCGGCAAGGCCAAGGGCAAGCTCGCCGCCGCCGTCGACTACTACCGCCCTGAGCGCGAAGCGCAGGTGCTGCGCATGGTGGTGGACCGTAACGAAGGCCCGCTCAGCGATGAGCTGCTGGTGCACGTCTACCGCGAGATCATGTCGGCCTGCCTGGCCCAGCAGGAGCCGCTGAAGATCGGCTACCTCGGCCCGGAAGGCACCTTCAGCCAGCAGGCCGTGCTCAAGCACTTCGGCCGCTCGGCGCTGGGCCTGCCGATGGCCAGCATCGAAGAAGTGTTCCAGGAAGTGGAAGCGGGCAACGCCGATTTCGGTGTGGTGCCAGTGGAGAATTCCGGGCAGGGCACCATCCAGATCACCCTGGACATGTTCCTGACCTCCAACCTGAAGATCTGTGGCGAAGTGGAACTGCGCGTGCAGCAGTACCTGATGTCGCGCAGCGGCCGCATCGAGGACATCGAGCGCATCTATGCGCACCCGCAGTCGTTCATGCAGACCTCGGCCTGGCTGCGCGCCAACCTGCCGAAGGCCGAGAAGATTCCGGTGTCGAGCAATGCCGAAGGTGCGCGCCGTGCGCGCAACGCCGATGACGCGGCGGCCATCGGTGGCGAGAGTGCCGGCCACGTGTACGGCCTGAAGAAGGTGGTCACCAAGCCGATCCAGAACGACGCCGACAACACCACCCGCTTCCTGGTGGTGGGTCGCAACATCTTCCCGACCTCCGGCCACGACCGCACGTCGGTGCTGGTGTTCATCCATGACAAGCCCGGTGCGCTGTTCGACGTGCTCAGCCCGTTCGCCCGCCACGGCATCAGCATGAACCGCATCGAGTCGCGTCCGTCGCACCACGGCAAGTGGGAATACGGCTTCTTCATCGACCTGGCCGGCCACATCGACGACGCGCCGATGCAGGCCGCGCTGGCCGAACTGGAAGCGCACTCGGCGCAGATCAAGGTGCTCGGCTCCTATCCGGTGGCCGTGCCCTGAGTGCTGCCGCGGCGGCCACGGCCGCCGCTCCCTGATGCATCGCCGGTGCTGCCGGCGTTTACGGAATGATCGAACGATGAGCAACGCGCAACACTGGATTGCCCGCAAGGGCCAGCCGCTGCAGGGCAGCCTGACCATTCCCGGCGACAAGTCGGTCTCTCACCGCTCGGTGATGTTCGCCGCGCTGGCCGATGGCACCTCGCATATCGAGGGTTTCCTGGAAGGCGAGGACACCCGCGCCACTGCGCGCATCTTCGGCCAGCTGGGCGTGCGCATCGAAACCCCCAGCCCGTCGCAGCGCATCGTGCACGGCGTCGGTATCGACGGCCTGAAGGCGCCGGATGCGCCGCTGGACTGCGGCAACGCCGGTACCGGCATGCGCCTGTTGGCCGGTCTGCTGGCGGGCCAGGCATTCGACTGCACGCTGATCGGCGATGAGTCGCTGTCCGGCCGCCCGATGCGCCGCGTGACCGGCCCGCTGTCGCAGATGGGCGCGAAGATCGACACTGAAAGCGATGGCACGCCGCCGTTGCACGTGCATGGCGGCCAGACGCTGCACGGCATCGACTTCGCCTCGCCGGTGGCCAGCGCGCAGATCAAGTCGGCGGTGCTGTTGGCCGGCCTGTACGCGCAGGGCGAAACCCAGGTGACCGAACCGCACCCGACCCGTGACTACACCGAGCGCATGCTGTCCGCGTTCGGCGTGGACATCGAATTCTCGCCCGGCAAGGCACGCCTGCGTGGTGGCCAGCGCCTGCGCGCGACTGACATCGTGGTGCCGGCGGACTTCTCTTCGGCCGCGTTCTATCTGGTTGCGGCGAGTATCATTCCCGGCTCCGAGCTGCGCCTGAAACAGGTCGGCCTGAACCCGCGCCGCACCGGCCTGCTGCACGCGCTGCGCCTGATGGGGGCGGACATCACCGAAGAAAATCCGGCCGAGCAGGGCGGTGAACCGGTGGCGGATCTGGTGGTGCGCTACGCCCCGCTGAAGGGCGCACGCATTCCGGAAGCACTGGTGCCGGACATGATCGACGAGTTCCCGGCGCTGTTCGTGGCCGCTGCGGCCGCCGAAGGCCAGACCGTGGTCAGCGGGGCCGCCGAACTGCGGGTAAAGGAATCTGATCGTCTCGCCGCGATGGCCACCGGCCTGCGCGCGCTGGGCATGCAGGTGGATGAAACCGAAGACGGCGCCACCCTGCACGGCGGCGTGCGCCTGGGCAGTGGCACCATCGAAAGCCACGGTGACCATCGCATCGCCATGGCCTTCGCCATTGCTGGCCAGATCAGTGACGGCGAAGTGCGCATCAACGACATCGCCAACGTCGCCACCTCCTTCCCGGATTTCGATGGCCTGGCGCGCAGCGCCGGGTTCAATCTGGCCTGAAAGGCCACGCCCGGCAGATGACGTAACCCGGTAGGTGCCAACCTTGGTTGGCACGCTCACATCGCCCGGTAGGTGCCGACCTTGGTCGGCACGCTCACATCACCCGGTAGGTGCCGACCTTGGTCGGCACGCCTTTCCGCATAAAAAGACGGAGGCCGAAGCCTCCGTCGAAACATCACGAACCCCTCGTCCGCGATCAACGCTGCTCGGTACGGAAATCCACCGGGACCCGCACCACGCTTGCTACTGCTCGGCCTTCCTGCACCGCCGGCTGGAACTTCCAGTTCTGCACGGTGTTCAGCACCGCACGATCCAGGTCGCGGCTGCGCTCGCCGCTGCGCGAAACAATCGCAGCGTTGGCGACATTGCCACGGGTATCAACATTCAGGCTGGCGATCACGCTGCCCTGCACGCCACTGCGCAGTGCGGCAGCGGGGTAGGTGGGCATGCGGTTGCTCGCCAACGGGCGCGCTTCGCGATTACGCGCGACCGGCGCAGTCTTGTGCTGGCTGGGGGCCGGGGCAGCCTGGCGCGTTGCAGGTGCTGCTGCATCGGTCACCGCAGCCTGCTCAGGGGCGGGCAACATGCGCTCACCGACCGGTGCCGGCGCCACATCCTCCTGGTTGGAATGGCGCAGCCACAGCAGGGCGGCCGCAAACATCGCCACAATCAGCGCGATCCACATCCAGGGCGACGTGGGCTTGTGCTGCACGCTCGAATCCTGCTGCAGCTGCGGCGAATGAAGGTCTTCGTGGGTGGTGGCAGTCATCGCAAACTCCTTCCGTCAACTGACGACGTGGGAAGTGTTGCCCGAGCCATGGACGGGAAGTGTCAGCGCTGCGTCAACGCCACCGGCAGGGTTCAGTTTGCCTGCCGGTAAGCGTTCAGTTACTGCGTCTTGAAGTCGAACGGTACTTCAATGCTGCCGGGCACGGCCTGGCCATTGCTCTGCGCCGGGGTGAATCGCCAGCGTCGCACCGCGTCGGTGGCGGCACGGTCGAGGTCGCGTGAACCACTGCGCTGGATCACTGTGGCGTTGTTGGGATAGCCGGTGGCATCCACATCCACGCGTACCACCACGGTGCCGGTTTCGCCGGCGCGCAGGGCGGCGGCGGGGTACGACGGCGGCGGCGACTGGCCGGCAATCGGCATCGGCTGGCTGTTGCTGGTCGCAGCCGACGCAGCGCCCGGGGCGGCCGGGGCCGGCTCGGCGATCGGGGCGGGTGGCGGCGGAGCGGTTTCGACCAGCTTCGGCGCTTCTTCCTCCACCGGTGCCGGCTTGGCGTCAGGCATGTCGCTGGAACCGGCCGCAGCGGCCAAGGGTTCCGGCAGGGGCTCGACCTGGGCGGTTTCCTGCGGGGTCTGTGCGGCCGGGTCGGCGCGGAAGAACTCCTTGTCACGGCCGGTCAGCCAGACCAGCACGAACAGCAGCACGCCCACGCCGAAGGCGATGCCGGCGATCTTCAGGGCGTTGCGCGGGATATGCACAGTGAACGACTTGGCGGACGACGAGCGGGGTGCAGACATGGACCGGACCAGTACGGAATAGCCCGATTCTGCCACGCCGGGAATGAACCGGGCGGCAGAAATCCGTATAACAAGCGATAATCCCATCCCTGATACCCACCACGACACCTGCCATGCTTGATCCAGCCCTGCTCCGCCACCAGCCCGCCGACCTCGCCGAACGCCTGCGCACCAGCCGCGGCTTCGAGCTCGACGTGTCTGCCCTGGAGTCCCTGGAGGCTGATCGCAAGCGCATCCAGGTGCGGACCCAGGAGCTGCAGAGCCTGCGCAACAGCCGTTCCAAGGCCATCGGCCAGGCCAAGGCCAAGGGCGAGGACGTCTCGGCCATCATGGCCGAGGTCGCTGCCTTCGCCGATGAGCTGAAGGCCTCGGAAGTGGCGCTGGACGAGCTGCGCGAGAAGATCGACGCCATCTCGATGGGCATTCCGAACCTGCCGGCCGATGACGTGCCGGCCGGTGCCGACGAGAACGACAACGTCGAGCAGGCGCGCTGGGGAACCCCGCGCCAGTTCGACTTCAAGGTGCTCGATCACGTCGAACTGGGCGCCCGCAACGGTTGGCTGGACGGCGAAACCGCCGCCAAGCTGTCCGGTTCGCGCTTCACCGTGCTGCGCGGCCCGATTGCGCGCCTGCACCGTGCGCTGGCGCAGTTCATGGTCGACCTGCACACCGGTGAGCACGGCTACGAGGAAACCAACGTGCCGCTGCTGGTCAACGCCGACTCGCTGCGCGGTACCAGCCAGCTGCCGAAGTTCGAGGACGACCTGTTCAAGACCGCCGTGGGCGATTCCACGCGCTACCTGATCCCGACCTCGGAAGTACCGCTGACCAACATCGTGCGCGACGAGATCGTCGACGCCGAGCGCCTGCCGCTGCGCATGACCGCCCACTCGATGTGCTTCCGCGCCGAGGCCGGCAGCGGTGGCCGCGACGTGCGCGGCATGATCCGCCAGCACCAGTTCGAGAAGGTCGAGCTGGTCTCGATCAGCCGCCCGGAAGACAGCGACGCCGAACACCAGCGCATGACCCGTTGCGCCGAAGTGGTGCTGGAAAAGCTGGGCCTGCCGTACCGCAAGGTGCTGCTGTGCACCGGCGACATGGGCTTCTCGGCGGTGAAGACCTACGACCTGGAAGTCTGGCTGCCGTCGCAGCAGACCTACCGCGAGATCTCCTCGTGCTCGAACTGTGGTGACTTCCAGGCCCGCCGCATGCAGGCCCGCTGGCGCAACCCGGCCACCGGCAAGCCGGAGCTGGCGCACACGCTGAACGGCTCGGGCGTGGCGGTGGGCCGCGCGATGATCGCGGTGATGGAGAACTACCAGAACGCCGACGGCAGCATCACCGTGCCGGAGGCGCTGCGCCCGTACATGGGTGGCCTGGAAACCATCGGCTGATAGCCTGATGGGGTGGGTGCCATGCTTGCATGGCACTGCTCTGGCTCTGGTGGGTGCCATGCTTGCATGGCACTGCTGCGGCTCTGGTGGGTGCCATGCTTGCATGGCACCGTATCCACGCATGGCGTGGATCTACAATGCGGGCTACATCCACGCCATGCGTGGATGAACCACGGTGATCACTCCACAACCCGCACCTTCTCCAACGGCACCCAGCCCGGTTCGCCCGTCTCCGGCACGCACCACGCCCAGCCATTGAGCGTGCGCTCGCCACGCAGCAGCTGCCCGGGATCCACATCCAGTTCGCGCGCACAGTAGTCTTCCGTGGCAAATGCGCCACCCTGCGCGTCGCGGCCGATCACCGGCGCCGGCACGAATCCCGGCTGCTGGCCCTCTGCCTTGCACAGGAACCAGTCTTCCCAGCCTTCAGGCCCTTCATAACGTTCGCCCACCACCAGCGGCTGGCCACGGCGCAGGGTGATCGGGTGCGGAAATTCGCTGCGGTGTGCAGTGGTCACGATGTAATTCATGGCCCCAGCCTAACGTTCTGGTGAGCGTCGCGCATGGCAGCGTATCCACGCGCACGTGCGGTAGAGCCACGCCATGCGTGGATGACATAGCGCTCAGTCCATACGCCATAAAAAAACGGCCCCGCAAAGCGGGGCCGCCAGGGTGGGCCGGGATGGGGGAGGGGATCCCGGCCCGCGTTCAGCGCCCAGACGAGGAGAGAGCGGCGCCGAACGCTGGAACGCGTTACGCCGCGGCGGCCTCGGCCGCTTCGTGCGACGGCAGCGCAGCCAGTGCGCCGGCAATGGCGCTTTCGCGGTGCTGCGGCGAGTAGGCGATGCCTTCGGCGCGTACGAACTCGACATCGTTGATGCCCCAGAAGGCAAACGTCTGGCGCAGGAAGGGCTCCTGGAAGTCCGCGGGCGAATCGGTGTAGATGCCGCCACGGCTGCTGGCGATGATCACCCGCTTGCCACCGGCCAGGCCGACCGGGCCGTTCTCGGTGTACTTGAAGGTGCGCCCGGCCACGGCCACGCGGTCGATCCAGGCCTTCAGGGTGGACGGAATGCTGAAGTTGTACATCGGCGCGCCGATCACCACGATATCGGCCGCCAGGAACTGCTCGAGTACCTGTTCAGCATCGGCGGCTTCGGCAGCGTCGGCCTTGGCAAGCGATCCGCTGCGCAGGTGCGGTACCGGATTGGCGTCAAGATCGCGATAATCAACCTGCAGGCCGTCGATCTGCTGCGTGAACTGGGCCACCACGGCGGCGGTCAGGTGGCGGGAGACGGAGTTGTCGCCAAGCACGCTGGCGTCGATGTGCAGAAGCTTCATGGCAGTACCTATGTTCGGGAGAGGTGGCGGACTTGCCGCCGACAGAGAGAACGATAGGTTGTTGCAAAGGCGGAATAAAGGTGGTTGAATGCCACGTATTGTTCTAGATATGGAACTCGGGCATGCATGACCTGAATGATCTGTACTACTTCGCGATGGTGGTCGACCATGGCGGATTCGCCGCCGCCGAGCGCGCACTGGGTATCCCCAAGTCGCGCCTGAGCCGCCGCATCAGCCAGCTGGAAACCGACCTGGGCGTGCGCCTGCTGCAGCGCTCCACGCGTCGTTTCGCCGTCACCGATGTCGGCACCAGCGTTCACCGCCACGCGCAGACGATGCTGGCCGAGGCGCAGGCCGCACGCGAAGTGGTGGACCGCCTCAGCGCGGAACCGCGCGGCGTGGTGCGCGCCAGCGTGCCGGTATCGCTGGCGCAGATGCAGCTGCCCAAGCTGCTGCCCAAGTTCCTTGAGCAGTACCCGAAGGTGCGCCTGCAGTTGAACATCAGCAACCGCCGCGTGGACATCATCAATGAAGGCTACGACGTGGCCCTGCGCGTGCGCTCGCGCCTGGACGACGATGGCAGCCTGGTGATGCGCAGCTTCGGACAGGTGCAGGAACTCCTGGTGGCCAGCCCGAAGTACCTGGATCGCGCCGGCCGGCCGAAGGATCCTGAAGAGCTGACCCAGCACGTCACCCTCAGCATCAGCGAAGACGAAGCACGCCAGCGCTGGGAGCTGCATGGCCCGGAAGGCGAAGTGCGCCGGGTCGACCTGCAGCCGCGCGTGGCCGGCTTCGACTTCCCGCTGCTGCAGAGCATGGTGAAGGACGGCTTCGGCATCACCATGCTGCCGGAAACCGTGTGCGCCGATGCGGTGCGCAACGGCGAACTGGAAGTGGTGCTGCCGGACTGGTCGCTGCCGCAGGGCGTGTGCCATGCCGTGTTCGCCTCGCGCCGCGGCTTGCTGCCGGCGGTGCGCGTGTTCATCGACTTCCTGGCCGAGCACCTGCCGCCGCAGCTGGAGGCCTCGCGCCTGGATTGCGGTGGCGCCTGTGAAAAGGCCAAGGAGCGGATCAAGGCCAGTGCGCTGGGCGCGTTGGCAGTGGATGCGGGCTGAGGCACCTGGCCGCAACTGCACCGCCGATCTGTGAAACGGTAGCGCCGGGCCATGCCCGGCGTTGCTGCTTTCCGGCCCCGGTCACTTCCGGCCGAACAGCCGATCCCAGAAGCTGCGCCGCGGCGGTGTGGCTGGCCTGGGCTCGGCAATGACCGGTGCTTCCAGTACCGCCATCAGTTCCGCGCTGCGTGGCTTCTTCAGGAAGCGGGCGTAGTCCATGTAGCTGGTCACCTTGCTCATGTGCAGGCGCTCCGGCATTGCCGGCAACGCGCCGCCCTGCAGCAGCACCCGCAGTGCCTGTGGACGGTCCAGGCGGATCGCCTCGAACAGGGCGGTGCCGCCGCAACCGGGCTCGATCTGGTTGGCGCGCTGTGGCGCATCCTTCAACAGCTCTCGCAGCGCATCCGGGTCGTCGCGGTCCACGGCGGCAACCAGCCGTGCCAGCGCTTCAGCTTCTTCGGGTGGGAGACTGTCGCGATAGGCCTGGTCGGCGATCTCGCGCTCGTCGCGCCCGTCACCGCCCTGGATGCACAGGAAGTCGGTGACCAGGGCGACCGGAATGCCGGAGGTATCCAGCGCCCAGTAGCTGGGATAGACGCCGTCGCCCCAGCCGCTGGTGAATACGACCAGGCCGTGTGGAGAGTCCTCGCCCCAGGGGCGGTACTCGGCGCCTTCATCCAGGCCGTCATGGTCGATCAGCGCATCCGACCATTCGCTGTCTTCGTCGCCATCGGCCTGTTCGATCAGGGCCAGCAGTGCCTGCTGGGTGTTGGTATCCATGAAGCAGCCGATGCCGGCGTCGACCGGATAGCCAATGAAGCTGTCCTCATCCAGTCCAGTGAGGTCCTGCGTGGTCCAGCGTGCCATCTGCCAGTGCAGGGCAGACGCAGTGAGGGCATCGCGGGGCTTGAACCAGACCACGGCCAGCGCCGGGCGGCCGCTGTGCACGATGATCTCGACCGGATGCCGGCCCAGCGGGGCGGTGTAGTCGGCCAGCGCGGGCGCCTCGGCCTGGACCAGCGGATCGCAGACCACCAGATGCCCACTGCTGACCGGCAGGTGCCCGGCGAACGTGCGGTGCAGGGCCACTGCGGCCAGCTGGGTGTCGTCCAGCAGGGTGGTGCGCAGGTTGGCCAGATCGAGGTGGGCCATGGGGGCTCCGATTGCAGTGAAGGCCCCACCGTGCCGGATGCGAAGGGCGGGGGCAAGGGTGGTCTTGGGCAAATGCTCTTCACGTGCGAGAATACGCCGCTGCCCGGGCGACCGGGACCCGATTGGAGAGATGGCCGAGCGGTTTAAGGCACCGGTCTTGAAAACCGGCGAAGGGTTAAACCTTCCGTGGGTTCGAATCCCACTCTCTCCGCCAGCTGTTTCAAAGAGCCCCTGGAAACAGGGGCTTTTTTGTTTTTCCCGCCTTGCTGCCCGTCAGTTCATCAATTCAGCTACTTGGTTCCAGGGAGGGGCGGCAGTCGCGCAGAGCACGCATGCTGCCAAGCGCGCTGGCTGACAGGCGACAGAGAAAGTGCGCAGGACGTGAGATTAGGGCCACGATCCCGCGTGGTTTCCATCGAGCGTATCACGGGCTGCCGGCTCTCTGACAACACACTGACGGTTGGAAATGGAACACTCTACGCAATAGCAATCGTAATCACGTCGTACACTCATGCTCAGTCTGCAGCAGGCTGCGCAGGATTCCTACAGCATTCATTGGAGGAGGCTAGGTGAAAACTGGCGCTATTTACGTGATTGTGTTCGGGCTCCTCTTGGGGAGTGTTGTGTCCACCACTGCACTTGCTCAGAAGGATGTTTCTGAAAGTGAGAAACTGAAGGGACTGGATGAGGAGACTGCGGTTGCAGTCAGCTCCCTCCTTTCCAGAGTCAAGTCTCTATCGGTTGATGAGGCAATCAGACGGATTCAGCTGGAGGCGGCAGTGGCGCCCAGCATCCAGGACATTCGTCGAGAGTATGCCGGGCGCTTGACGGAAATCAGCATTGAGCAGTCGCCTGACTTTCATGTTTCAGTGAAGCTCAAGGGAGATGGTGCTGTTGCAGGGCGGCAATGGACGACGGCGGCTGGTACAGCGCGTGTCGAGTTCTCCTCTGGGCACCTCTTCACGGAGGAGGAGTTCACCAAGCAACTGAAGGAAATTCGGCTGGCAGCACAGTCAGCTATCCCGGGTTTCGTTGGATTGACCGGATATGCGGGAGATAACGAGGCTGAGGTCAGAATACGTGGGGATGAACAGGACGCCCAGAAATATATGGGAATCCTGTCCAAGCTCGAACGTGCCTATCGCGTAAAGCTCCGTTTCAAGACATCGGACGTTCCTGAAAGCAATTCCATATATGCAATCGGCGGAGCCGTGCTGCAGTCAAACAATTCATACTGCACCACCGGATTTACGGTGAAGCACACGGCTACAGGTCTAAAGGGGATCATAACGGCGGCGCATTGCCCCGACGACGTCATTTATGGCAACTATGGGAGTAGCCAGAACGGGACCTTGGTTACGTTCCCCTTGATGTTCCAGGATCAAAGGAACGATGCGCAAACCGATGTGCAGTGGCATCGAATTCCATCTCCGCACATTCCTTTGCTGGAGACGTACGCGTCGTCAACCGTGTCCACGCGATTTATTGCGAACGTTTACAATGTGCCAGCGAAAGACGGTACCATCTGCTTCCGCGGTTCGCGTAGCGGATACAGCTGTGGAATAGTCACGTCGGTTAAGCATAGTCCTGGAAACATTTGTGGGCCCACCGAGTCTATGCAATGCGATGAGGTCTGGTTC
Source organism: Stenotrophomonas sp. 86156_Sma (assembly GCF_056481625.1). NCBI lineage: Bacteria > Pseudomonadati > Pseudomonadota > Gammaproteobacteria > Lysobacterales > Lysobacteraceae > Stenotrophomonas > Stenotrophomonas sp. 86156_Sma. The sequence goes on along the minus strand of NZ_CM151157.1, from coordinate 3,181,021 downwards.
AAGGTAGAGGGAAGTTCGCTCGCCTGTGGTGGTGGCGACAGCGGTGCTGCAATGTTCTTCCAGGACACCGGTTATGGCATTGTCAAATCTGCGCGCTCGGACACGCCGCTACCGGGCGAGTGCAAGTCGCTCACCGGAATGCCGTTCAGTCGCGTCAGGGCTTGGGGGTTCCAGCCCAGCTAGAGACTGACCTCAACAAGCTTCTCTGAATGGTTGAGCCGTGTGTTGAGCTCCATACGGTATGTGCAGCTGGCGACGTTGCTGGTATCAGCGACGTCGGCTACATGGCCAGCGTTCTCTCCGCCAGAATCATGAAATGGCCCCTGGGAACAGGGGCCTTTTTTCTGCCTCCGCAGCTGCTGTGCAGCCATCGAACCATCAGGCCAGCTTGCACGGCTTGGTATGGGCGCATATGGGTTCAGCTGAACGCGCTTACCCGCGACGCCCACCCTTCGGCTTGTTGTGGCACAACGGGTAACTGGAGCACGACCGGAACGCCCCATGCGGCCCATTGCGGTCCACAAACACGCCCACCTTGCACACTGGGCAGCGTTCTTCATTGATGGCCGCGCCTGAAATTGCGGTCACTTTCACTGCCCCGTCCTTCACCAGCTCGTCCAGGAACGGCGAGCGCTTCCCCTGCAGGGTGAACATGGCCACCGACCGTCGCGCCCGCGTCAGCGCGACATAGAACAACCGCCGTTCTTCGCTCAGTGGGTAGGTATCCCCATCCGGCATTGCCAGCGAAAGCACCGGGTCATCCGCGCGCAGGCTCGGGAAGCTGCGGTTGATCATGCCCGGCAGGATCACGTAGTCCGCTTCGCGCCCCTTCGATCGATGTGCGGTCAGGAATTCGACCTCCATCGTGCTGCCGAAGGCTGTCTTCCAATCCAAAGGCATCGCGCTGCGATCGGCGCGATAGCGCCCCAGGATGAAGACCGTCACGCGTCCGTTGCGCCCTTGCGGCACCGCCCCGGACAACAACTGCTGATGCAGCTTGGCGAGGTACTGGCGAACGCCATCCTGCACCTCCTCACGCCGATTCATCTGGAACGCCTGCAGCACCGGGCCCATGGCCGTTGCAGCTGAGCGAACTGCTTTGGCGATCTGCGCGGGGTTGCGGCTGATGAAGCGGCTGGACACATCGCAGAGCGCCTGTGGGCAGCGGAACATCTGTTCCAGTTTCAGCACCTGGCCATGGCCCATCCACTCGCGGAATCCGGTCATCACCGAAACGTCGGCCCCGGCGAAGCGGTTGATCGATTGCCAGTCATCGCCCACCGCAAACAGATGGCGGCCCGGTTGGCTGACCAGCGCACGGCAGAGGCGTGCGCGGGCGCGCGAAGCGTCCTGGAATTCATCGGCCATCACCAGATCGTAAGGCGATTCGTAGCGGCCCTGTTCCAGCAGTCCAGCGGCCATATTGAGCATGTCCTCGAAGTCGATGCCACGCTCGTCAGCCAGCGCGTTGTCCCAGGCCTGGAAGACCGGCCCGGCGATTTCCAGGAAGCGACGGTGCCGCTCCTTGAACTGGTCTTCGGGCATCTGCCGCAGGCGTGCGGCCATATCGTCCAGCGTCAGGCAGTTGCTCTTGGCGTGGGCAATGAAGGTGCGCATCAAGCCGATCAGGTCCGCATCGGGCATCGGCTTGGCGCCCTGATCGGGCAGCTCGCGGTCCGGGTTCGGGTCGAGCTCGATGTCGCACTCGCCAAGCTTCTCTGCGAGATCCAGCAGGGCATGCCCGCTGCGCAGGCCAAAGGATGTCGTCTCGACAAGGGCCGTGCCGCGCGCCACATGCTGCTGGCGCTTCCAGTGCATCCCTTCGCTGTAGTTGGCAAAGTGCTTCGGCGGCTGGCCATCGGTATCCAGCGCAAAGTGCTCGTGATACAGCCCGGCGTCCGGATAGTAGAAGTCCGGGCGATACTGGCGATGGGTGTCTGTCGCGGTATCGAACTCGTAGCGCCGCTCGTAGTCGTACGTCACGCCGTTGTAGAAGAGCCAGTCGGCGATCACGCACTCTTCCAGGCTCTTCACCCGTTCCCCCTGCAGGGTGCGGATGTAGGGCGTGCCATCGCGGTCGTAGCCGTCGGCCTCCATTTCCGCGCCGAATGGCGGCAGGTCACGCCCGAACACCAGGCGGAACATATCCCACTGGGTGCGGAAGTGGGTCGAGCGATCCTTCAGATCGTCTACCAGTTCGGCCAGCTTGTTGAAGCCCAGAGTGGCGTCAGTGGTCCATTCGGGGATGTCGGGCTTGCGTCCGGTGGCCTTGGCGACGATGGCCAGGCCGAGGGCGTGGAAGGTCCGGGCTTCAACCACGGTGTCGCCCATGCCGAGCCGGTCGAAGCATCGCTGCGCGCGCTCTTCAAGCTCCCTGGCGGCGTCCTTGTTGAAGGCGAGCATCACGATCCGTTCGGGTTCGACAAAGCCGCGATCAATGGCATAAGCGGCCTTGGCGACCATGGTGGAGGTCTTGCCAGAGCCAGCGGAGGCGACGACCTGCACGCGGTTGTCGAAACAGATGACGGCGCGGACCTGTTCGTCGGTCAGCGGCTTGCTCTCGACCCGGTCCAGGAAATCCTTGGCCAGTACCCGTTCGCGCGCTGCCATGGTTGCGTTGGCGTCGGCCCACGCCTCGGGCCAGTCCAGCTGCCAGTCGCCCAGGGCGTCCAGTGCTGCACGGTGGCTGGGCGAATGCAGGTCCTCGTGCACATCCTCATCCAGGAACAATTGTTCCAGCTCGCGCGGCGGGAGCGGCAGGGCGGGGCGACCGGCCAGCAGTGCCTGCTGTTGTTCGTGCGTGATCCAGCGGCGGCCGGTGCTGCCCCGGTCGATGAGGGCATCTGCTTCGGCCAGCCACGACTGGATCTGCTCCACAATCGTGTCGAACAGTGCCTTGCGCCCGCGCGTGGTACCCGCAAAGCGCACCTGCTGCAGCGCTGCCGCAAGCCGGGAAGCCTGGCTGTTGGACAGTCCATCCATGGTCAGCACGCCGTCGCCCTGGGTCTGCAGGACGACCTTGGCCCAGAAGAGTCCAGGGATGACCTGCACGCGCTCGTCGTCAGCCACGTGTTGCCGGTACTGGCGACCTTCAATCAAAAGCTCAACATGTTCGCCGTCAAGTCGCAGCCACCAGTTCGGCGAGCGGGTCACACGTAGGCCCCAGCCCGAGGGGCGCCATTCCATAGACATCCAGATACTGCCTTGCGTACGTCAACTGGGCTTGCAGAGCCCTTACCCCTCCATGATAAGGGGCCTTGACCACGCGCGTGGCCTTTCGCTTCATGGTCGGCCGTGCGACCGGTTTCATTGACGTGGGCGAAGGCCGTTGCCAGCATGAAGCCTGTGGATGTGGACGCCGATCATGGAAATCGACTGGAACAGTGTGGGTACCTTGAAGCACACCGTCGGCGGCTACGATATCCGCACGGATGCACTGAAGATTCTGGTGACCGCTGCAATGCAGGGGCACGAAGGTGATGCCTCGCAGATGCGCATCGAAATGGAGGACGGCGTCGTGTTTCTGCCAGACGAGATCAGGCGCCTGGCACTGGCGCGGAGTCGCATCCGCTAGCCTCGCCGATTGGCACTGGACCTGGTTGCCCTGCGGCAGCTCCAGGTGCCAGCACCTGCCGGCACGGAATCACTCGTAGACGCGGTCCTGCCTTGTTGGAGGCACCTCAACCAGGTCTCTCCGCCGGATCAGCTCATCCAGATCCACTGCCGATGCCGCCAATGACTCCTGCGCATCGAAATCCCATTTGTTCCTGTACTCACGCGCCAGGAGATCGCAGACCGCCTTGGCGCGTTGGTAGGCATCGCTCTTCGCGTCATCCTGCATCAGCTCATCGCGATGGATCTGGCAGAGCATCAGCTGATGTGCGTCTTCGCCGCGCTCGCGCTCCCAGGCAATGTCGGGCAGGCCGGAAAGAGCGGTCGCAAGTGCGAGTGCAGTCATTGACATGGCGGTGTCCACAGTCGGCGGAAACCTGAGCGTATGCGAGCAGCAGTGGCAAACGGCCACTGCCGCACGCATGGTTTCACGGCGTGTTCACCATTCGTTGCCGGATGGAATCCGCTGGGGAGGCTTCCTCAGGCATTCACATCCACCACTATCCGCCCACGCACCTTGCCCGGAATGATCTGCTCGTAAACCTCAAGCACGTCGGCAAGCCCAATCAGCTGCACCGTGCTTTCAAGCTTCTGCGGATCCAGGTCGGTGGCAAGCCGGTCCCACGCACGCTGGCGAACGTCCTGCGGCGCATTCACCGAATCCACGCCTGCGAGGGTTACGTTGCGCAGGATGAAAGGCAGCACCGAGCCGTGCAGCGCATCGCTCTGCGCCAGGCCGCAGGCGGCGATGGCGCCACGGTATTTCGTTTCGGCAATGGCGTTGACGAGGGTAGGACCGCCGGCCACATCCACCACGCCGGCCCAGCGTTCGGCGCTCACCGGCCGGTCACGTGGTTCCGAAAGCTGCGCGCGGTCGATGATTTCGCTCGCACCCAGGTTGTGCAGATACTCAGCATGCTCCGGGCGCCCGGTGGCGGCCACCACGCGATAGCCCAGCTTTGAAAGGATCGCCACCGCAATCGAGCCGACACCGCCGTTGGCGCCGGTCACCAGCACATCGCCCTTGTCGGGCGTCACGCCGGCATGTTCCAGGGCCAGCACGCACAGCATGGCGGTATAGCCCGCGGTGCCGATGGCCATGGCGTCGCGGGTGCTCAGGTTGCCGGGAATCCGGTTGAGCCATTCGCCGCGCACACGGGCGCGCTGTGCCAGGCCGCCGTGGTGACTCATGCTCAGGCCCCAGCCATTGAGCACAACGCGGTCGCCTGGCTTGAAGTCGGCCCTGCTGGATTCCAGCACCACGCCTGCCAGATCGATGCCGGGAATGAGCGGGAACGTCCGGATGACCGGGCTCTTGCCGGTGAGGGCAAGCGCATCCTTGTAGTTGAGCGTGGAGTACTCGACCTGCACCAGGACGTCACCGTCCATCAGGTCGGCCTCATCGAAATCGATCAGTTCGGTCGAAACCTGGTTGTTCGTCTTGCGGGCGAGCAGTGCTTTGAACGTCATGGAGGGGCTCACATTCAAGGAATGGGGCCATGCTAGGCTCGCACCGCTATTGCAACAAGAACGATGATTTTCCGTAGGTACTATGGTTTTCCGGAGTATGCATGCGTAGCAAGCGTTGGGATGGCAAGAGCGGTTGCGCCGTGGAGGTCACGCTGTCGGTCATGGGTGGCGTGTGGAAGCCTGTCATCCTCTTTCACCTGATGACCGGCAAGCGTCGCTTCATGGAGCTGACGCGGCGGGTGCCCAATGCCACCCAGTCCATGCTGACCAGCCAGCTGCGGGAGCTGGAAGCTGATGGGGTGGTGATCCGCCATGTCTATGCAGAGGTCCCACCGAAGGTCGAGTACGAGCTGTCCGAATTCGGGCGCACGCTGGTGCCGGTGCTGCTGGCCATGCGCGAGTGGGGCGAAACCTATCGCGGCCATAGAAGCACGGATAGCGATAGCTGAGGTCTGAAGCGTAGCGCCGAGTGTGGTCGACATGGCCCGCGCACCCCGCAGCGTTTCGGAGGCCATAGCAATCGCGGTAGTGCAGGAGGCAGCGCATGTGGGGCGCAGCCTCGCTTCGTGAAGGGCGGCGAGCAGGATATCGAAATGCAGGCGCGCGAAAATAACGCGATGCGGATGGGATGAAATCAATCCGCCCATCGCGTATGGAACCTTTTCAGTAGTAAGGGGCAGCGCCTGGCAGCCAATGCCAGCCCCCGAAATGGGGGCCAGCACACATCACGGCAGTGCGTGACTTACGGGATGGTGCAGCCGCTGTTCCGCAGGCAGCGGGCAAAAGCCGGGTAGCACACCTTCTCGCCATTGCCCGCTGCGAGGCAGGCCTCGTAGGCGGTGTAGCACGGGGTACAGCGGGACTGCGCGGAGGCACTGCCGATTCCCAGGGTCAGTGCAGCAGCCGCAATAGCAACAGACAGCTTGAATCCAATCTTCATGCTTCACTCCGTTGATAGCCCTCCTTGGGCACCTCGGAGGCTAACGTGGGAAGAGGGTGTATTCAACCCGCACCGAGCCCGGATGGGTATCCATCTTCAGCGCCCCGCCCTGGATTTACTTTGATGGTGCGTCTGCAGTCTGAGCGGCAACCATGGCCTGTTGCATTTCCTTCAGCGACAGATAGCCATCACCATCGGTGTCCAGGCCCGCGAAGTACTTCGCGATCTCCGGCACCACGTTGGCTTCCTCCTTGCTGATCCTGCCGTCTTTGTTCCTGTCCATCGCGGAAAACGCGGCGTCGATGGAATCGGCCTGCTTGCTGAAACGTTCCTGCTGAAATGTCGCGTACTCTGTCTTGTCGACGCGTCCGTCGTTGTTGGCATCCATGGCGGTGAATGTGGCGTCGATGTAGGCCTGCTTCGGGTCGGCCGGTGAGGCCTGGGCCAGCAACGGAGCAGCGCACAGCGCGATCAATAGAGTGATCCTGGTCATGGGTGGTTTTTCCTTGAGAGATACAAGTCAGCGGCAGGGATAGGTGTAGCCGTCGGCGCCGCGATAGGTGTCGTTGCGGCGGTCGTAGTTGCCGTAGCGGTTCATGCAGTAGTCGGCGCGCTCGCGGGTCTCACGCTCACGTTTGGCGGCAGCGGCAATCACGCCGGCCACCACCGCTGCACCTACCACGCCCACCACGACACCGGCGGTCTTGGCATCGTGCCGGCGCTCGCGTTCGCGCTCATGATTCCGCTCACGTTCGCGCCGTTCCCATGCGTCGCGCTCCCGATCGCGGTAGTCCTGGTTCCACTGCGGGTTGTGGCGGTCGCCACGCTGCGCATGGGCGTCGCCGGCGTACGGCATCAACACCAGCTGCGCAGCGACCGCCAGAATCAACGCGGTTCTTCCTGTCTTCAGAAACATCGTCCAGCTCCTGTGCGGACATCGTTGGTAGCCGTAGTACACCCTGCAGACATTGCGCGAACCTGCCGTCAGGGCGAGCAATTGCAGCGGCTATCGAACCAGCGCCTCCACAGGATCCAGCTGTGCGGCACGGCGTGCCGGCAGGAAGCCGAAACCAACGCCGATCAGGCTGGAACACACGAATGCAGCCAGAATCGAATTGACGGAGAACACCAGGCTGAAGCCCGCATCGGCCAGCTCCATCACCGCGCCCAGCGCCAGCGCCACGCCGATGCCGAGCACGCCACCGAGCAGGCAGACCAGCACCGATTCGATCAGGAACTGCTGCAGGATGTCGCTGCGTCGCGCGCCCACCGCCATGCGCACGCCGATCTCGCGGGTTCGCTCGGTCACCGAGACCAGCATGATGTTCATCACCCCGATCCCGCCCACCACCAGTGCGATGGCAGCGATGGAGCTGATCATCATGGTCAGGATGCCAGTGGTCTGTTCAATGGATCTACGGATCTGCGCGTTGTTGCTCATGTAGAAATCGGTGCTGCCGTGGCGGCGAGTCAGCAGTCGCGCGATGGCCTGCTCGGCCGCTTCCATGCTGATCGCATCCGAGACGCGCACGGTGATGCTGGAGACGTGGCTCTGCCCCAGTACGCGCGCCATCGCGGTGGTGTAGGGCAGCCATACCCGCAGCAGCGATGCATCACCGGCCGCACCGGCGTCCTTCTTCACCACACCCACCACGCGCACCGGGACATTGCCCAGCAGCAGGGTCTGCCCGATCGGGTTGTCGGTCGCGGCGAAGAAGCGTGCGCGGGTATTGGCGTCGATCACCACCACCTGCTGGTAGCCGGCCACGCCGGGGGGACCGAAGAAGGCGCCCTCGCCGAGCTTCAGGCCATGCACGCGAAAGTACTGCTCGCTGACGCCCTGCACCTGCACACTGGCAGAGCGATTGCCGCGCAGGGCGGTGCCGCTGGTGGCAACACCCGGGGTGGCGCTGTCCACGAATGGCTGCCGGGCCAGGGCCACGCTGTCGCCGGGGGTGAGTGTTTCCACCCGCGCCGAGTGCAGGTCGCCAAAACCGGAACCGGGATAGATCTCGATGGTGTTGGTACCCAACGAGGAGATGTTGGACAGGATGGCCTGCCGTGCACCGGTGCCCAGTGCTACCACCGCCACGACCGAAGCAATGCCGATGATGATTCCGAGCATGGTCAGGAAGGTGCGCATGCGGTGGGCGTTCATCGCGCGCAGTGCCATGCGGAAGGCTTCAGCGAACCGGTCTCGCCAGACCTGCCAGCCGCTGCTACCCACGGATTGGGGCGCGGCTGGCGTCGCCACGCCCGCTGCCAGAGCTGTACCGGTTGCACGATCATCCACGATCCGCCCATCGCGGATTTCGATGATGCGCTGCGCATGCTCGGCCACGGCCATGTCATGCGTGACCAACACCACAGTATGGCCCTCGGCGTGCAGCTCGCCGAGGATCTTCATCACCTCTTTTCCGGAATGCGTATCCAGCGCACCCGTGGGTTCGTCGGCGAAGATCACCGCGCCACCATTCATCAGCGCACGCGCAATCGAAACGCGTTGCTGCTGGCCGCCCGAGAGCTCGCCAGGGAGATGCTGCATGCGCTCGCCCAGACCCAGCCGCGACAGCAGGGTGGCTGCCCGTGCATGGCGTGCTTCGGCAGGCATGCCGGCGTAGATCGCAGGCACCTCCACATTGCTCAGTGCAGTCAGATCGGTCAGCAGGTGATAGCGCTGGAAGATGAAGCCGAAGTGCTCGCGGCGTAGTTCGGCCAGTTCATCAGGCGACATCTGCGCGGTCTCGCGCCCGGCGATCTGATAGACGCCGGCGGAAGGGCGATCCAGGCAACCCAGGATGTTCATCAGCGTGGACTTGCCTGAACCGGATTGGCCTACGATGGCCACCAGTTCACCTGCGTGAATATCCAGGTCGATGCCGTCGAGTACCACCAGTGTCTGCTCGCCTGCGGCAAATTCACGGCGTACGCCGCGAACGCGCAGCAGTGGCTCGGTCATGGTCGTACTCATTTGGGTTGCGCGGATGCGCTGGTGGCTTCGTCGTTGGTCTGCGCAAGCACGACCTGTTCGCCTTCATTCAGCCCGTCGCGTACTTCCACCTGGATCTGGTCATCCAGCCCGGTGGTGATGCGCCGCGTGCTGGCGCGGCCGTCGGCACCACGGACCTGCACGCTGTAGCTGCCATCGACGGCGCGCGCACCCAATGCGGCCGAGGGAATGGTCAGTACATCGTTGGCGCGGCCCAGCACGATGCGAACCAGCGCGGTCATGTAGCTGCGCAGGCGGCCATCGGCGTTGTCCACGTCGAACTGGCCGTTGTAGTACATGGCCGTGCGGCTGCCACCCGACACCGCCGGTGCGGCGAGGCTGGAACTGTCTTCGTTGGTGATCGATTCCGGTGCTGGTGCTATGTCCCGAAGCCTGCTGCTGTAGCGGCGGCCGGCATCACCAAGGATGGTGAAGAACGCCTCCTGCCCAACAGCGGTGTGTACGACGTCAGCCTCGGAGATCTCGGCGTACACCGTCATCACGTCCTGATTGCCCAGCATCACGATGGTCGGTGCGCTCTGCACCGCATTCACGGTCTGCCCCTGGCGCGCGACCACGGCCAGTACGGTGCCGTCGGTGGGGGCGGTGATGCGGGTGTACTCGAGATTGGTCTGCGCGACATCGACGTCGGTCTGTCGGCGCGCAACTTCACCGTCCAACGCGGCGATCTGTTCACGGGTGGCGTCGACCTTGGCCTTGGCTGTATCGAAGTCGGCGCGGGCAACCAGTTGCACGGCAGCCAGTTGCTGCTGCCGATGCAGTGTCAACTCGAACTGGCGCAGGTCGGTGGCCAGTGCATCGCGGTTGGCGCGCGCGGTGCGCTGTGCGGCCTGCGCGCTCAGCAATGCATTGCGCTGCGTGCGCGAATCGATATCGGCGATGGGATCGCCGGCTTTCACTTTGTCGCCCAGTTTCACATGCAGGGTGTCGATGCGGCCGGAGACCTGCGCACCCACGCTGACCAGCCGCGAGGGCTTCAGCGTGCCAGTGGCTTCCACCACCTGTTCGATGTTGCCGCGAACGACCGGCGCAACCTGCAGGTTCGGAGGTGGTGCGGGCCGCAACCATGCAAACAGAATCAGCGCGCTGCACAGCAGGGCGGCAGCAATCATGAGCGCCCGGCGGCGCTTGCGTGGTGCGGCGCTCATCGTCGCAGCATCCAGTAGAGACAGGTCATCGCGGGTCCTCGCGGCAGAAGAGACACACGTCTGGCGTGGCAGACGGGGTTGGCCGTCGAGTCTCGATGCGCTGGGTTGCGTGAACCTTGCGGGGCTATCGCTGTGTCAGCGTGCGGCAAGAAGGGCGAGCAATGCTACGGCGATGAACTGCAGGGCGCTACCGAGAACCAGCAGTGCATTGCGCAGCCGGTGACCTGACAATCGCGCACCGAAGAGTTGACTCACCGCGCCGGCCAACAACCAGAAGAATGCTGGAACAGGCAGCTTCGTCATTCCTGCACCGATGGCGATCAGCAGCGCGCTGGCAATCATTATCCCAGCGGCATGACCATCCAGAGCGCGCAGCAGTGGTGACATCGGGCGCGAGGTTGCCGCGCGCCATGCCGCCAACCCATGCAGCGCGGCATGCACGGCAACGAACAGGAGCACGGCAGCGGCCGCCGCTGCACTCGCGTGCCTATACGTTGAAGCCACCAGTGCAATGCCGGGCAGCAGCAGGAACAAGGCGCCGAACAACCGCATCAATACACCTGCGCGCTCGGTTTCGGGAACTGCCCGCAGCCAATGCGGCCAATGTTCCAGGCCGAGTGCGCGGCCAGTGCGTGGGCGGCGATTCCATGCGGCAGCGGTAAGGCCCGGCGAATTCCGCGGTGGCACAGTGCGCGTGGAAGAGGACGGTGGAGGAGCTCCTTGGGTCACATGCAGGCTTCCTGTCAGATCGGAACGCGGTGGCACGGCAGGTGCCACACCCCGATGCTCTGCAGCGAACATTGCCGCAACCTTGCCTGTCCTCGCTACCGGCTTCGCATGGACAGGTGCCAGTTACACAGGTGCATGCGGTGTGTTCAGTGCTCCAGCGGTGGCGCGCTGGTCACGCCCGGGTGCAGTGGAAACTCAACACGGATCAATGCACCACCGCCAGGCGCATCCAGAATCGTGACGTGGCCGCCGTGGCGGTCGATCACCTGGCGCACCAGGTTCAACCCCAGGCCTGCGCCTGTCTGCCGCGGCCGCAGCCGCTGGAAGGGTTCGAAAACCCGTTCGCGCTGGTCGACCGGTATGCCGGGGCCGTCGTCCTCGACCTCCAGGCAGCTGCCCTGAACGCGCACGATGATCTGGCGTCCGCCATGTTCGGCAGCATTCAGCACCAGGTTGGAGATTACCCGCTCCACTGCGCCGGTCTCGCCGAACACCGGGAAGTGCGATTCCACCGCCACGGCTAAGGTCTTGTCCGACTGGATCAACAGCGGCGCCAGATCGGCGGCCACCCGTTTGGCCACCCGCGCCAGGTTGATGGTTTCCTTCGGCCCGTCTTCGTCCATGCGGTGCAGATCCAGCAACTGCTCTGCCAGCGTCGCCAACCGTGCCACTTCCACGGCCAGGTTGCGCGAGGTGGCGTCGTCGGCCGCATCGACCTTCACCCTCAGAATCGCAATGGGGGTACGCAGCTCATGCGCGGCGGCGGCGATGAAGCGGCGTTGCCGCTCGTGCCCCTCGTCCAGCCGCTCCAGTGCTTCATTCACCGCCGTCACCAACGGAGCGATCTCCACCGGCACCGCGGTTTCTGTCAGGCGGACACCGCGGCGACTGGCGGAGATGTCGCGGGCTTCCTGGGCGATGCGCTCCACCCCGGCCAAAGCTCGTCTTACGATGATCGGTGTCAGGACGATGGTGGCCAGGCCCAGCAGCAGGAAGATCGGCAGGGTGATGATGTGTGCCGCCAACGCCATCTGCCAGGTCAGCGTATCGGTTTCGCCATGGGCCATGATGGTCAGCTTGCCGGCCGGCCCGCTGTGCTGGCGGACCACGACGGCCAGGCCATCGCTGCGGTCGCGCCCGCGCAGGTCGCCAAAGGGGATGCCATCCAGTGCGCCAACCAGCGAGGCATAGGCCGGCGGCACAGGCCCGAACGTAACGTGGTGGCCGTGCTCATCCTCGGCGATGAACCATGCACCGGGAACGACCTTCAGCAGTTCGGCCAGTTCCGGCGTGTTCTGCACGTAGAGTTCGCCGTTGCGGTCGCGGTGCACCGCGTCGGCCGCCACCGGCGCGAAGGTCTGGATGGTGTAGTAGCCACCGCTGTCGGCACGTATCAGCACCATCAGCAGCGCGAAGAACGCCACCAGCAACGCCAGCAGCTGATAGATCAGCGTCTTGACGATCAACGGGCGCTTCAGCGAGGGACGACGCGCCATTACTTGGCTTCCCGCATCAGATAGCCGACGCCGCGGATGGCGTGTATCTCTACTCCTGCATCGGCATCGGCCAGCTTGCGGCGAAGGCGCGAGACGTGCGAGTCGAGCGTGTTGGAATGGATGCCGTCATCGAATCCATACACCGCCATTTCAATCGACTCGCGCAGCACGGTGCGCCCCAGCCGCCGGGCCAACGCGGTCAGCACACGGATCTCGCGGCGCGGCAGCTCAAGCCGTTGCCCGCCCACACTGGCTTCACCCGATGCCGGGTCGAACACCAACCGGCCGATGCTGACCAGTTCCACCTGCATGCCGCTCGGCCGGCGCCCTGCAGCGCGGATGCGGGCGAACAGTTCCTCAAGTGCGAAGGGCTTGGTCAGATAGTCGTCCGCGCCCTCATCCAGGCCGGCGATGCGGTCCGGCAGCTGCCCCAGCGCGCTCAGCACGATGATCGGCACCCCTGGGTTGCGCTCACGCAGCAGGGAAATCAATCCCAGCCCGTCACCGTCGGGCAGGGTGCGGTCCAGCAGCACCAGATCGTGCGATCCGCACAGGGCCGATTCGCGGGCCAGTGCCAGCGTGTTGGCCAGGTCCACCACGTAGCGCTCGCGCTGCAGGGCGGATTTCAGGGTGGCGGCCAGTTCGGCTTCGTCTTCGATCAGCAGGATGTGCATCGGCAGGGCTTGGGCAGGAAGGGCGTGGCAGGGCGGTTCGGCACGCGCCGGCACCGTATTACAGGAACATTGCGTGAACATGGCGTGCCTTCCCGATCTTCCGCACGGCTGTGGTGACGCAGGAAACACGCTGTCGGCGCAAGGTTCGCGCAATCCAGGCACTCCAGCCTTGGCGGCCACTCGCTGCCCCCCAATCCCTGGAGTACCCATGAAGTTGTTCGTTCCGTTGTTGCTTGTGGCCGCGTTGGGTGGCTGTACCACCGCGAAGATGACCGTTACCCCTGATGGCCGGCGCGGCGTCTCCATCGACTGCAGCGGCTCCAGTTCCTGGAGTGGCTGCTACGAAAAGGCCGGACAGATGTGCCCAGGCGGCTATGTAGTCTTCAGCAAGGATGGCGACGACGGCAACGCCATCGCGGTGGGCAACAAGAACGGCTTCACCTCCACCCAGATGGCCACCCGCTCGATGCTGGTGGCCTGCTCGCACTGACACCCACAGGGGAGGTGGGTTGGCCACCTCCCCGTCATCACCGCTCCCAGCCCTGCGTCAGAAGCTGTAAGCGGCCTGCACGTACACCCGCCGCGGCTCACCCGGGAAATGCCCGTTGCGCGCGATGAAACCGCTGGCTGCATATACCTTGTCGAACAGGTTCTTGACGTTGGCCTGGAACTGCCACTGCTTCCATGTGGTCTTCCAGCTCATGTCGAACACGGTGTAAGCCTTGACCGTCTGCCCGTCCAGACTGACGCGCTCACCCACATGGTCAGCACCAAAGCCGATGGCCGAATTGATCGACGGCAGGTCGTAGCGCGTCCACATTCCCAGCTTGTTGCGCGGCGCATTGGCGAATCGGTCGCCGGAAGCGTTGGTGATGCCGTTCGGGCCTGCGTCCTTCACCCGCGCATCGTTGTAGGCGTAGGTCAGGTTCAGCACCCAGCGATCGGTCACGTCGGCCAGCAGGTCCAGCTCCATGCCGGTACTGCGTACCAGGCCCAGCGCGGCCAATTGGTTCACGCCACCGATCACTTCGCCGGTGGCCTGCACGATATTGCTGCGGTCGATCCGGTAGGCGGCCATGTTCAAGGTCACACGGTCGGCCAGCAGGGACTTCATGCCCACTTCCCACTGCTTGCTGCGTTCTGCATCGAACGGCCCGCCAGCGGCGGGGTTCTGGTTGGCAGCACTCTGCGGCACGAAACCACTGGCCACGTTGGCGTAGACATTCAGGCCCTCGCGCACGGTGAACGTGCTTCCCAGCCGCCAGCTGAGGTCGTTGCCGTCCACACTGCTGCCGGCAATGCGGTCGTCGTCCTTGAAGCCATCCCAGCGCAGCCCGGCCAGCACATGCCAGCGTGTGCCCAGTGCCAGCTCGTCCTGCAGATAGCCGCCATAGCGCTTGCTGCGGGTGGACGTGCTGCGCCAGGGCAGGGCCGCCAGGTTGTAGTCGTGCCAGGTACTGGCGCCATACACGGGATTGAACAGGTCGATACCGCGCACCGGCCCCGCACCACGGGCAAGGTCGGCGCTGCTGGCGGTCTGTGCAGTGAAATCCGCATCCAGCTGGTACACATCGGCACCGAACAACACCTTGTGCTCAACCGCGCCGGTCGTCACCCGCCAGACTGCATTGCCGTTGGCAGTGAATGCTTCGTTGTCGCGGATCTGGTTGCGCAGCTGGCGGGTCATCCACTCGGCCACGCCATCGCGGTCACGATCGATCAGGCCCATCGGCTCGTGGTACATCTGGTGCTCGTTGTTGCTGAACCAGCGAGCGGCGAAGTCCACATCCAGATTGTCGCGTGGTGCGAAGCGGTACTGCGCCAGCGCCACTTTGGCGCGCATGTCGAGGAAGTCGCTGGCCTCGTTGTGGTTCCAGCGGCGGTCGGTCAGGAAGGTGCCCGCATCATTCACCGGCACGCCGCGCAGGCGGTTGCCGCCGAGGTTCTGGGTGATGTCGGTGAACTGCAGCACCAGCTCGCCGGTCTGGCCGATGTCGAAGGCCAGCGAGGCGTCGCCGATCACGCTTTCGCTGTCGGTGTTCCAGCGCACGCCCTTTTCACTGTCGGCATACAGCCCGGCGCGATAGCGCACGCTGCCGGAGGCATTCAACGGCCCGGTACCCTCGATCGATCCGGCACGGAAGTTCTTGTCGCCCAGCTGGATCTCGATGTTGCGTCCGGCACTGGCTTTCGGTTTGCGGGTTACATAGTTGATGACGCCGCCTGCATCACCACCGCCATACAGCGCACCTGCCGGTCCCTTCAGCACTTCCACGCGCTCGATGTTGAACAACTGCGGGACCGAGAAACCTGCATACGGGTCGCCGCGCAGGCCGTCATACAGCACGTTCTCCTGGCGGAAGCCGCGCAGGGTCACCCCGGCATAGCTGAAGTAGCTGATGCCGCTGATGCTGCGATAGAGGTCGGTCACCTGACGCGCGGCCTGATCGTCGATCAGTTCACGCGGGATGACCTGGATCGATTGTGGGACCAGCTCCAGCGGTGTATCCGTGCGGGTGCCGACCGCAGCATCGTCCACCCGGTACAGGGTCTGTGCACGTCCGCGAACTTCGACCTTGTCCAGGTCCTTTGGCGCGGCAGTGGAGGGCTCGACAGCATGGGCAAGGGTTGCCAGGGGCAGGGTCAGTGCCAGGCACAGGGCGCGTTGCAGGGGCATTGGAAAAGGCATCGGGAGAGGGGGTGTGTCTGCAAATGAGAAAGATTAGCATTTGCAACACTTCGTGACCTATCCCCCGAATGCGTTATGGACGCGCGTCGGGGTCCGTATACGGGGTGCCCGCCAAGGCCACCAGTACCCCGGTGGCGCCGCGCACGATCAGCTGCAGCATGGCCTCACGCGGGTCCTCGCCCTGCAGTTGGCTTGCCAATCCCTTCTCATAGGCCGCCACCATCGACGCCAGCAGCATGGCCGCGCCCAATCGCGCTTCGGCGTCATGTTCTGGCCGGCCGGCAGCGTCGGCCATCAATCGCGCCAGGTCGTCAGTCAACTGCGCCTGCAGCCGTCGCGCGTGCGCGACCAGTACCGGGCTCTCCGCCACGGTGCCCCAAAAGGCGGCAGCGCCGGCATTGATGCGCAGCAGCGGATGGCCAGCCTCCAGCAACTCGCGCACCAGCGACTGGAAGGCCGCCAGCGGGGTCATGCCGCTGCGCGCCATCATGCCCTCGCGCAGCAGCATGCGCGCCTCCTCATCGCGATCGAACACCAGGTCTTCCTTGCTGGCGAAGTAGTTGAAGACCGTCTTGCGTGAGACGCCCGCGGCTTCGGCGATTTCGGACATGGAGACGGCCTCGAAGCCACGCCGGATGATCAGCTCGGTGGCGACGTCCGAAATCGCTTGTCGGGTCTCGGCCTTGCGTTGTTCGCGACGACCTGGAGGCGAGGTCATGGGCGGTTCACTTGTGGAAACGTACACCGAGTGTAACATCTGACCCGCCAGAGCGCCGACCCGGCGCTCACAAGGATTCCCCATGCTGTACGACGTCGTCATTGCCGGTGCTGGCCCGGTGGGCCTGTTCCTGTCCTGTGAACTGGCCCAGGCCGGGTGTTCAGTGCTGGTGCTGGAACAGGCCAGGTCCGCCGGTTCGCCGTTGAAGCGCTTGCCATTCGGGCTCCGCGGCTTGAACGCCCCTACGCTGGAGGCATTGGATCGGCGCGGCCTGTTGGACGCGGTCGCCGCGACACAGGTGCTCAAGCCCGAGAAGGGGGCGCCGCCGCCCGGCACCGCCCATTGGCTCGCTCAGCCGCGGGCGCTGGGCGGCCACTTCGCCGGAATACCGTTTGTCTTGGACGACGTCGACCGCACGCGCTGGACCTGGCGCCTGCCGTCACCGGTGGGCACCCAGATGGCGGTGGAGCTGCAGGCCCTGGAAACGGTGTTGGCCGAACGTGCGACCACGCTGGGCGTGCGCATCGAACGCGGGCGTGCGGTACAGGCGGTGCGCGCCGGTGCAACCGAAGTGGAGATCGAGACCGCTGACGGGGCGGTACGTGGTCGCTGGCTGGTAGGTTGCGATGGAGGCCGCAGCACAGTGCGCAAGCAATGCGGTTTCAGTTTCATCGGCACGGATCCCGAATTCACCGGTCATTCGCTGCAGGTCGATCTGGAAGATCCCGGCGTGCTGACCCCGGGCCGTCAGTACACCGCGCAGGGCATGTGCAATTTCAATCCCCCCGGTGTGCTCGCGCTTGCCGATTTCGATGGCGGTGCCGGGCATCGAAAACCTCTCGCGCTGGATGAAGCGCAATCGCTGCTGCGACGTGTGTCTGCCCGCGACGTGACCATCACCGCGCTGCATCTGCACAGCACCTGGACCGACGGTGCGCGCCAGGCCAGCGCCTATCGCAACGGCCGCGTGCTGCTGGCAGGCGACGCTGCGCACGTGCATTCCCCGTTGGGAGGGCAGGGCCTGAATCTGGGCATCGGCGATGCGATGAACCTGGGCTGGAAACTCGCCAGCGTGATACGCGGTGACGCTGACGTGGCGCTGCTGGACAGCTATCACGCGGAACGGCATCCAATTGGCGCCAACGTACTGGACTGGTCGCGCGCGCAGGTTGCGCTGATGCGTCCTGGAGCCGGTTCGCGCGCGTTGGCGGCGGTCATGGCCGATCTGGCCGGCACCCGCGATGGCGCCACCTATCTGGCCGAACGGGTCTGGGGCGTGTCGCAACAGCTCGATCTGGGCGATGGCCATCCATTGGCCGGTCGCAGCGTGCCGGACTTCCTGCTGGCCGATGGCCGCCGCATGGGAGAGGTGCTGAGGACGGGGCAGGGGGTGTTGCTTGTGCTCGATGAGAACGGCGCTTCGTACAACCCCGTCGACCGTTGGCGACAGCCGTTCACCCGCATTGCCTCGGCGGTGGACGATGCGCTCGGCCTGGGGGCGGTACTGGTGAGGCCCGATGGAATTGTCGCGTGGGCCTGCGATGCGGGAGGTGATCAGGCAGGGTTGCGCCAAGCGTTGCAGCGCGGGTTCGGACTTCCGGAGGCTGACTGACGTACAGGGCGGAGGCGGAGGCGCAGCCGATGTGGGCTGCGCCGGGTGCGGTTACAGATCCTTCTTCTTGCCGCTCAGGTCGATCGGCCTGTCACTGCCCTTGCGCTCGCTCGACCACACTTCCATGCTCTTGTTGCAGCGGCTCTCGCGGGCAGCCACTTCGCGCGGCAGGTCCTTCAGATGCGGCGACTCCTGGCAGGCCTGATGCATGTTGCTGTCGTCATAGGTTGCACAGGCGCTGAGCGAGGCCAGGGTGATGGCGGCGAGGGAGGTGCGGAGCAGGGGCTGTAGGTTCATGGGAGGGTCTCGGGTGGTGCCGGGCTGGCCATGGAATTCAAATCCGTGACACCGGGCGCAGACAATCCGACCAATCACACTTGTTATTCTATAACAGATGCGCGATAGTCCGGCGCCTGCTGCTGTCAGGCGACGCAGATGATCAGCATCATGCTCAGCGCCAGCATCAGCACGAATACGCGCCGGCTGAGCGCAAGGCAGGCCAGGCAGGCGGCCAGTGCCCAGGCAGCCAGCAGCGCGCAGGCCAGCAGCCACAGCCCGATCACAATCAAGGATCCGGTCGCCAGCGCCGACAACGCGATGGCCTTGTACAGAGCCACGCCCAACACGCTGCCGAGCACTCCCGCCTGCAGGGCAATGGCATCGTGATGTGCGGGGGCAGGCGCGTGAAGCATGGTGGCTGGATGGTTCCAAGCGTGAGCGGCGCGCGTACTGTGCCCGAATGCACATCCACGCCATGTGTACTTCGCCGACGACGTAATCAGTGACGGCGGCGCGACAGCAATAGCCCAATGCCCACCACGGGCACGATTCCAAGCATCGGTGCTTTGTACAACGGCCAGCCCTGCAGTACGCCCGTGATCACCAGTGCCGCCGTCGCCAGCAACAGGACCGCACCCCAAGCGCGTGCGGGCCAGGCACCGAAGAAGTGGCGACGTTGCGGAGCGGCGGCAGCATTGGCGGGCCGCTTCGCGAGAGCCTCTGCCAGCGCGTCCCGGAAGGTTGAGAATTCATGCGTCGATGCCCGTGTGCGCTGGAGCAGCACGCTCGGTCCATCGATCAGGGTCAGATCAACATGATCGTCCAGGTTGTAGGACCGGATCTGCTTGAACGGGAGAGGAGCACGGTGCTGGAATACCAGACGATCATGTTCCAGTGCCACCCGGTCCCGTCGAGGGGGATAGACAACGAAGGCGAGGATCAACGCCGACAGCGTGAAAACCGCTGCCGCACCCAGTGCGGTGAGAAGTCCAAGTTCGGGTGCGCGGGCGAACAGGAGTATTGCCAGTGGTACGGCCCCGATGGCAAACATGGCGTACTGGTGATAGCGCCTGAAGATGCGCACTTCACTGTCGATCTTCCGGGGCCGGGCGGGGAGGCGGGAGTGGGCGATGGGTAACTTCATGGACTGTGTTCGATCACGGCTTTCCGGCAAGAGAGGGTCGCGTCGCGTTGCAATGAAGTCCATGCAACTATTTCGAATCCACCCGTGCTGGACCTCTGTGTGAGTCCTCGTGCGCCTTCGCCCACGCATCTGCTCAGTCGAACTCACCCTCGGCCGATTCCAGCCGTTGCCGGTAGGCAGCGCGGTGCTGATACAGGCGCTGGCATTCGGCCGACCTGTGGATGCGGCTGCCGGGTTCGTTGGCTACCGAGTCGCACATCCGCGCAATATGGTTGTTCTCTGCCAGCTCGGTGACGAAGAACACGGCGGTGATGCCGGTACCGAGCAGCACCACGTAGAGCAGGCGGCTGAGCCAGCGCGACAGCTTGCGCTCGAAGTGCTGCTGGATGGTCAGGTCGAAGCGGATGATGCTGAGCACGATCCAGATGATCGCAACCAGGAAGCAGAGCGTGGGCAACAGGCCGCGCCAGAGCCCGGCCTCGTAGACCGATTCGTTGTAGTGGACAGCGGCCCCGGCACCGGCGATGGCGATGGCAAGTGCCCAGTTGCGGCCCAGCGAGAGCAGGTCATCGAGCAGCTTCTCGCGGTTCCTGGTTGATCCTGCTGCCACGTGGGTTCCATCTCCATGCTGCGACCGGCGGCGGACTGCCGCCGGCCCTGCAGATGGTGGAGCATCGCTGCGGCGATGAGAAGACCGTGCGGCTCAATGTGCGATGGCGCGGGCGCTGATCCAGCGCCGGTAGCGGCGGGTCCGACACTTTGCGGCCGCCTGTGCCAGCAGCAGTGCCCACGCCGGTGAAACCGTGGGTGCGGTGGGGCGGCGCCGGCTCAACCGGCCCAGCTGATACTTCACTGCGGCCATGTGCGCGCTGGCCGCCAGCGGCTTGCTGCGCCAGTTGATGTTGCGCAGCGTCGGCGCCGGGTCGCGGCCCTGCTGCCAGTGCTGTGGCAGATCTGGCTCGATCGCCAGTGCGGTGGCGATGCCGACCATGGCTATGCCGCTGGCCAGTACCTGTTCTGCCACCTCGCGGCGGCGGATGCCGCCGGTGACCATCAACGGCATCGTTGCCACCGTGGCGATCTCGCGTGCGAATTCGAGGAAGTACGCTTCGCGGGCCACGCTGCGATCGTCGCGTGCGGCGCCGGTCATGGCCGGTGCTTCATAGCTGCCGCCGGACAGCTCGACCAGATCCACACCGAGGGGGGCCAGCATCTCCACCACGGCGCGCGCATCCTCGGGCGAGAAACCGCCGCGCTGGAAATCGGCGGAATTGAGCTTCACCGCCACCACGAACGTGGGCGCCACCGCCGCGCGTACACCCTGCACGATCTCCAGCAGCAAGCGCGCACGGTTTTCCAGGCTGCCGCCCCAGTGGTCCTCGCGCCGGTTCGACAGCGGTGACAGGAACTGGCTGAGCAGGTAGCCGTGCGCGGCATGGATCTCCACGCCACTGAAACCGGCGCGCTCGGCCAGTTCGGCACTGCGGATGAAGCGCGCGATCACCGAGTCGATGTCGTCCTCGGTCATCGCCTTCGGCGGTGCGAACTGCTTGGACAGCGCGCCCATCTGCAATGCAACAGCCGACGGCGCGAGCGCGGGTTGACCGAGTGCGGCCGGCATCTGCCGCCCCGGGTGATTGATCTGCATCCACATCTGCGCACCCCGCGAGCGGGCAGTGTCCGCCCAGGCAGTGAAGCGGTCGAGGTGGCGGTCATCCTCCAGTACCACGCCGCCGGGCCCAGTCATGGCGCGCCCATCGACCATCACGTTGCCGGTGATGATCAGTCCGGCGCCGCCGTCGGCCCAGCGCTGGTACAACTGCAGCAGCGCTTCGGAGGGAGCGTGGTCGGCGTCGGCCATGTTTTCCTCCATCGCCGCCTTGGCGATGCGGTTGCGGATGACGGCACCGGAGGGTAGTGCCAGGGGCGAGAACAGCGACATCGGACAGCTCCAGGACAGGGGAATGGCGCTACGCTAACCTTCAAGTTTGATTGAAGGTCAACAGGCTTCCATGTCGAGGGTTCAGGCAGATGAAGATCGGTGAGCTGGCCCGCCGCACGGGCCTGGCAGCGTCGCGCATCCGCTTCTACGAAGAGGCCGGGTTGCTGGTGGTCCAGCGCCAGGCCAACGGCTACCGCGATTATCCGGAGCAGGCGGTGCTGCTGCTGGAGCTGATCACCGGTGCGCAGCGCGCCGGTTTCAGCCTGGAAGAGATCCGCGCGCTGTTGCCGCCGGACATGGGCCAGTGGCAGCACGAGGCACTGATCACGATGCTGCAGCAGAAAGTGGCCGACATCGAGGCGCTGCAGTTGCGGCTGGCACAGAGCCGGGCGCATCTGCTGGCCCTTATCGAGGACATCCAGGCGCGGCCGGAGGGCATCGACTGCGCGGCCAACTCGCGGCGGGTGCTGGACCGCGTGCAGCGCGGTGAGTTGGCGCGACCGACGCTGGCGGCCGGCGATACCGCGTTGTTGCGTCCGGATCGCCGCCGCCGCACGGGCAACGGCTGACGACCCGGCGCGAAGGTCAGTGGCTGCCGGCTACGGCGGCCTTGCGCTTCTTGTCCAGCATCACCGCCACGCACCACAGCAGCAGGCCGCCGATGGCGGTGGCCGCGCCCACATAGCCGGTGCTGGCCGGGCTGAAGCCGGCGCTGATCGCCATGCCACCCAGCCACGGGCCGAGCGCGTTGGCGGTATTGAAGGCGGCATGGTTGGAGGCGGCGGCCAGGGTCTGGGCTTCGCCGGCCACGTCCATCAGGCGCGTCTGCAGTACTGCCGCCAGCGCACCCATGGTGCCGACGGTGATGATCATCGGGCCGATGGTCCACACCGATTGCGCGGCCAGCGGATACAGCAGCAGCATCACGATCGACCACAGCAGCACCACCGCAGCGGCCTTGAAGTGGAACTTGTCGACCAGCCAGCCACCGGCGATGTTGCCGATGATCGCGCCGATGCCGAACACGCCCACGGCCAGTGGCATCCACGATTCGGCCACGCCGGTGACCTGCACCAGCGTCGGCGCGAGGTAAGTGAACACGCAGAACATGCCGGCGAAACCGACCGCGCCGATCGCCAGCGCCAGCCACACTTGGGGGGTGTTGAAGGCACGCAGTTCGCGCATCGGCGAGGTGCGCACCTCGTCCGGGTCCGGCAGCAGGAAGCGCGCGATCATCGCCACGGTGGCGATGGCCAGCACGCTGACCAGGGCAAAGGCGGTGCGCCAACTCAGCTGCTGGCCCAGCCAGGTGGTCAGCGGATTGCCGACCAGGATCGCGATCGACAGGCCCAGCAGTACGCGCGACATCGCCTGGCCGCGCTGGCCGGCCGGACTGATTGCGGCGGCCACCAGCATCGCCACGCCGAAGTAGGCGCCATGCGGCAGGCCGGCAACGAAACGTGCGATCAGCATCGTGCCGTAGTTCGGTGCCAGTGCGCTGGCCAGGTTGCCGACAGCATAGAAGCCCATCAGCGCCAGCAGCAGCTTGCGGCGCGGGAAGCTGGCGCCGACGAAGGCGAGGATCGGCGCACCGACGACCACGCCGATGGCATAGGCGCTGATCAGGTGGCCGACCTGGGTTTCGGAGATCGACAGGCCACGGCTGATCTCCAGCATCAGGCCCATGCTGGCGAACTCGCTGGTACCGATGGCGAAGCCGCCCAGGGACAGGGCAAGGATGATCAGGGTGCGCTGACGGGGCGTCAGCCGCGCAGCCAGGGAAGAGTTGGGGCTCATGCGGGGGCGCGATGGGGGCGGGGAGCCGTGCATTGTACTGCTGCACCGCAACAGCAGCAGCCATGCTGAGGGTAAATCAGCGTTTGATCCGTGGGGTTGCGGCAAGCCGGGCACAGGCTCGGTACGAAAGCAGGTTCGGCGCATTGTTGTCGGCGTCCTGCATGTAATGACGACATGGACGTCGGCATGATGCGAAACACAGGGGCTGCGGAGTGCTGGAACAAGGAGGATGTCGATGCAGGAATTCAGGCATGTGCTGGAGACGCGCGGCCGCTATCAGCTGGTAGCGGTGTCCTACGCGCCGGTGTACGCTCCGGGCGATGTGGTCGGCCATGCGGTCGTCGCCGACGATGGGGATCGTCTGACCGACCTGATGTCGCTGGCCGAAGCGCGCCAACGCCTGCAGGCACTGGTGCGTGAAGAGGGCGAAGAGCCCGGGCTGGAGAACGAAAACCACCTGCGGAAGAAGGCGTCGCGCTGGCGCCGCCGCTAGGCCGTCGCGCCCTTGTGCGCATCATGGAGGATCCGGGTGTTGCCCAGTAAGAAGTATCTGCTCATCGCCATCATCACGCTGGCGACCCTGCTGCTTGGTTTCGTGTTTTCCGGTTACCTGACCCTGTTGTTGCTGGGGTTGGACACCAAGCTGTTCACCTGGAACACGTACTACCAGTATTACCACGCCATTGGCCAGCCGCAGGTCGCGCCGTTCGTGGGCAAGATCAAGTGGGCCGGTTATCTCGGTTTCGGCCTGCCGCTGCTGGTGCTGCTGGTGACCGGCCTGGTGGTGCTTCTGAAAAAGGACAAGCGCTCGTTGCACGGCGACGCGCGCTTTGCCACCGGCGCCGACCTGTCCAAGCACGGCATGTTCAAGAAGACCGGCCAGAGCATCGTGGTTGGCAGCCATGGCGGCAAGCTGGTGCGGCTGGACGGCCAGCAGTTCGTGATCCTTGCAGCGCCCACCCGTTCAGGCAAGGGCGTGGGCGTCGTCATCCCGAACCTGCTGGAGTACGGCGAATCGCTGGTGGTGCTGGACATCAAGCAGGAGAACTTCGACCTGACCAGTGGCTGGCGTGCCAGCCAAGGGCAGGAGATCTACCTGTTCAATCCCTTCGCTGAAGATCGGCGCACGCACCGCTGGAACCCGCTCAGCTATGTGTCCGATGACCCGGCGTTCCGTGTCTCGGACCTGATGAGCATCGCCGCGATGCTGTATCCGGATGGTGCCGAGGACCAGAAGTTCTGGGTCAGCCAGGCGCGCAATGCGTTCATGGCCTTCACCCTGTATCTGTTCGAGAACTGGGATGACGAGCGCAGCAGCGGTTTCCCGGGCGGCTCGGGCACGCCCACCCTGGGCGCTGTCTACCGGTTGTCATCGGGTGACGGCAGCGATCTGAAGAAGTACCTCAAAGCCCTGTCGGAGCGGTCGTTCCTCAGTTCCAACGCGCGCTCGGCGTTTGCCAACATGCTGTCCCAGGCCGATGAGACCTTCGCCTCGATCCTGGGCACCTTCAAGGAACCGCTCAACGCCTGGATCAACCCGGTGCTGGACAAGGCCACCAGCAGCAACGACTTCCTGCTGACCGATGTCCGCAAGAAGAAGATGACCATCTACATCGGCATCCAGCCCAACAAGCTGGCCGAGAGCCGATTGATCATCAACCTGTTCTTCAGCCAGCTGATCAACCTCAACACCAAGGAACTGCCCAAGTCCAACCCGGACCTGAAGTACCAGTGCCTGCTGTTGATGGACGAATTCACCTCGATCGGCAAGGTCGAGATCATCGCCTCGGCGGTGTCCTACATGGCCGGTTACAACATCCGCCTGCTGCCGATCATCCAGAGCATGTCCCAGCTTGATGCCACCTACGGCCGGGAAGTGTCACGCACGATCATCACCAACCACGCACTGCAGATCCTGTACGCGCCGCGCGAGCAGCAGGACGCCAACGACTACTCGGACATGCTGGGCTACACCACCGTCCGCAAGAAGAACGTCACCCATGCCCGTGAGAAGACCCACAACTTCACCGAAGAGCGGCGTGCACTGATGCTGCCGCAGGAGCTGAAGGCGATGGGGCCGGACAAGGAAGTATTCCTCTACGAGGGCATACCGCATCCGGTGAAGTGCGACAAGATTCGCTATTACAAGGATCGCTATTTCACATCGCGGCTGCTGCCGAAGGTCGACGTTCCGATGCTTAACGTCTAATTCACGTCGCTAAATTTGTGACGTAGATTCATATTCACCGACGTGAAACCGTGAGCTGAGTCAAAAATTCGGCATCTGTTCATAGATTTTCAGACTTGTCTGACATGGAATTGACGCGTGGTTGTGTAACTCTGTGTGCGTCATCCAGAAGTGTGTGCTGGATGCCAAAAGTTGTAACGCAGGGTGGCCAGGAGTTTGTGCCATGGAAACAAGGATGGTTTCGACGTTGGTGAGGGTGTGCGGGTGTGTCGTCGGCAACGTCTGGCGGCCCCGCGACCTGGTTGGCAGCTTTCGGGCTGCAGGGGAGCCGGGGCAGATGTGCTGCATGCCAGCGCGTCTCCCCGATTCCGGCGTGCGCGATGCAGCGCCGGACGACCAGGGAACCAACGCTCGGGACTGCTTTTTCGTACGTCAAAGTGAAGCCCGTATGAATCAGGCGTTTATCGCGAAAATCTCCATCGCCGCAGCTGCGGCGCTGATGGTGGCAGGTTGTGCCACCAAGTCCGCCCCCGATTTCGGAGGCCGCTGGAAGCCGGTCAACCGCTTTGCGGCGGCAACGACCGAAATCCCGCTGTACTCCAGCTACGTCTACCAGGCCTCGCTGATGGATGGCACGCTCAAAGCCATGCTCGAGCGCTGGGCCAAGGATTCCGGACGCACGCTCGATTACCGCCTCAGCTCGGACTTCACCCTGTACGGCGCGGTCTCGAATATCGACACCACCAACGCACAGCAGGCCGTGATCGATCTGACGGCGGCCTATGCGGCACAGGGCATCTCCGTCTCCATCGTAGGCAACCAGATCGTTGTGCAGAGCGCTGGCTCGACGCCCACCGCGTCGGCGCAGGGCGCTGAATCCAACAGCGGCACCTGAGTCCACCTCGAAATCATCGAACGTGCCGCTCCCCGCGCCTGTCGCAGGGGCTCCATGCCCATTGATGTTTCAGCAGTACGGAAGAATCCATGTTCCGCAAGAAGGATCCCGGCAATAGTCCCAAGGTCGAGCAGTCGGTCGCCAAGGCGGTCAGCTACGAGATCACCGTGGCCGACATGGCGCGTCGCAGCGAGCGACGTGCGTGGTGGGTGGCCACCGGCTCATTGCTGATGTCGCTCGCACTGGCGGGTGGCTACTACTACATGCTGCCGCTGAAGGAGAAGGTGCCGTTCCTGGTGATGGCCGATGCGTATACGGGTACCGCTACGGTGGCGCGCCTGAGCGGGACCTTCCAGGGCGAGACGATCACCTCCAGTGAAGCCATCAACCGCAGCAACGTGGCCCAGTACGTACTGGCGCGCGAATCCTATGACTCGGCGGTGATGGGCCTGCGCGATTGGGAACTGGTATTTGTGATGTCCAGCAGTCCGGTAGCGCAATCGATGCGGCAGCGCTACGCCGGCAACAACCCGCAGAATCCGTTCGTGATGTACGGCCGCGAGCGTGCCATCCGGGTCAAGATCCTCAGTATCACCCCACTAGGCGCCGAGTCGAATGGCAGTTTCCGCGGCGCATCGGTGCGCATCCAGCGCAGTTTGCTGGACAAGCGCTCGGGTGCGTCCAGTTATCTGGACAACCAGCTGGTGACGATGCGCTTCGAGTACAAGCAGAACCTCGCGCTGTCCGAGCAGGATCGCATTCTTAATCCACTGGCCTTCCAGGTCACCGAGTATCGCGTCGATAACGACTATTCCCGTGGCGTCCCGGTGCCGGATGACGGCGCCATGCAGGCGCAGGCGCAGCAGGCTGCACAGGCCGCGCAGCAGGCCCAGGGTGTCTACGATCCCAACAACCCGGCCGCAGCCACGATGATCGATCCGGCCACCGGCCAGCCGGTCGCCGTTCCGGCCAATGGCCCGACGCCGGGCCAGCCGATGCCGGGTCAGCCCGTACAGGGGCAACCCATGCCGGGTCAGCCGGTGCAGGGGCAAGTAACGCCGGGGCAAGCCATGCCCGGACAGCCGGCAATGAGGCCGGCGCAGAACAATTCCACCGGAACTGCTGATGGAGCAAGCAACCGATGAGTAGTCGAAATATCAGGGGAAGCGCGCTGGCGCTGCTGTCGATGTTGTCGCTGTTGTTTTCAGCAACGGCGATGGCGCAGGCGGTGGACCACTACGAGTACGAGAAGGACCGCATCTATCCGGTTCGCACCGGCCTGGGCCTGACCACCCAGATCGAACTGAGCCCGAACGAGAAGATCCTCGACTACAGCACCGGCTTCAGCAGCGGCTGGGAATTGACCCGTCGCGAGAACGTGTTCTATCTCAAGCCGAAGAACGTCGACGTCGACACCAACATGATGGTGCGCACCGAGACCCATTCCTACATCTTCGAGCTGAAGGTGGTGGCCACCGACTGGCGCCAGCTGGAACAGGCGCGTCGTGCAGGCGTGCAATACAAGATCGCCTTCACCTACCCGAACGACACCGTGTTCGGCGTCGCCCAGGAAGCGGTGGAAGAAGAGGCGCAGCCGCTGTTGAGCTCGGAGTTGGCCAAGGACCGCCAATACAACTTCAACTACTCCTATTCGACCAGCAAGGCGAAAAAGATGGGGTGGTTGATCCCGGTCAACGCCTACGACGATGGCCGCTTCACCTATCTGAAACTGCCGAACTCGCCGGAATACAAGACCGGCATCTTCCCGGCCGTGTTCGGCCGGGAAACGGAATACGGTGAAGACTTCGTAGTCAACACCACGGTTGAAGGCAATACGCTGATCGTGCACGGGACCTACCCGTACCTGGTCATCCGCCACGGCGACTTCGTCGTCGGCCTGCGAAGGAACGTGAAGAAATGAGCCAGCAGAACACTCCCGGAAACGACCCGAACAGCGGACGCGACGAGAGCCAGAGCCCGTACGGTGCACAGGGTGCCTCGGACGCGCAGTCGAATCCATACTTCGGCACGTCCCAGGCCGAGCCTGCGCCGGACCTCGATGCGGCTGCGCCACAGCTGCGCTCGGCAGAAGAGCAGCGGTTGAATCGCAAGGCGCTTCTGTTCCTCGGCGGCATCGTGGTGCTGCTGGTGGCCATGGGCTTCCTGCTGTTCCGAAAGGGCCAGGATGACAAGGAGGCTGCTTCCACTGCGCCGGAAGTGGCGCGATCCAGCACTCCCGAGCTTCCGAACGTTTCCACGCCCGAACCGGCACCGCCGGTCGCCCAACCTGCGCCGATTCCAATGCTGCCACCACCGGAGCCGATGCCTGCGCAGTCGTCGTTGTCGATGGACCGAGATCCCGGACCGCGTGGCCCGACTCTGGCTGAGCGACGCATGGGGGGGAATTCCGGGATGGTGGGAACGGGTGATGCGCAGTCTTCGCCGGGCGGACAGCCTCCCGGCATGGATGAGTACGCGCGCATGATGGCCCAGCAGATGGGCAGCAACGGGCAGCAGACTGCCGCGCCGACGCGTGTGCGCCGCGGCCCGGACGTAGACGATGTTTCCAGCGCCAGTTTCATCCGCAGCCCGGATGCGCTTCTGGTTCGTGGTACCTATCTGCGCTGTGTGCTGGAGACCCGGATCATTACCGATATCGCGGGCTATACCTCGTGCCTGGTGACTGAGCCGGTGTACTCGATCAACGGCCGCAATCTGCTTCTGCCGAAGGGCTCCAAGATCTATGGCGCGTACGGCGGTGGTCCCACCGGCAAGCGGGTGGAAGTGATCTGGGACCGCATCACCACGCCCAATGGTATCGATGTGGCGATGTCCAGCCCGGGAGTGGATCAGCTGGGTGGCGCGGGTCATCCGGGCCAGTACAGCGCGCACTGGGGCAGCCGTATTGCCTCGGCGCTGATGATCAGCCTGCTGGCCGACGCGTTCAAGTACGCCGCCGCCGAACATGGCCCGGAAACCACCACGGTGGCCAACAACGGCATGACCATCCAGTCGCCCTATGAAAGCGCCACCGCGCGGACCATGGAGCGCCTGGCCAACGATGCCCTCAGCCAGCGCCGTCCGCCGACCGTCACCATCAACCAGGGCACCATCGTGAACGTCTACGTCGCCAAGGACGTCGATTTCACCAACGTGCTTCACCCGCGCCGGTAAACAACGAACGATCATGGACGCCGAAGTGTCACCCCTTGCCCTCGTCTCCAGCGATTTCCTGCGCTATCAGTACGAAGTGCTGGGTATTGCCGAGTACATGACCTCGCCGGAGGTGACGGAAATCTGTATCAACCGTCCTGGTGAGCTGTACCTGGAAACCCGGGCGGGGTGGCAGCGGGTGGATGTGCCGGGCCTGACCTTCGAGCGGGCCCGTCAGTTCTGCACGGCGGTGGTGAACGAGAGCAACACCGGTCAGCGCATCACCGATGCCGATCCGGTGGTCTCGCTCACGTTTCCCACGGGTCAGCGTGCCCAGTTCGTGATTCCGCCGGCGTGCGATGCAGGCAAGGTGTCGATCACCATCCGCCTGCCGTCCAAGCACACCAAGTCGCTCAGCCAGTATCACGAAGACGGCTTCTTCAACCAGATCCTGGAAAGCGATGGCAGCATCAGCGAGCAGGATCGCGAGTTGCTGGAACTGCGCCAGCAGCGCGAGTACGCCGAGTTCTTCCGGCGTGCGGTGATGTACCGCAAGAACATCGTGGTATCCGGTGCGACCGGTAGCGGCAAGACCACCTTCATGAAAGCGCTGGTCAATCATATCCCGGACAACGAACGCCTGGTCACGATCGAGGACGCGCGCGAGCTGTTTCTGACCCAACCCAATGTGGTGCACCTGCTGTACTCCAAGGGTGGGCAGAGCACCAGCAACGTCAGCGCCAAGAGCTGCATGGAAGCCTGCCTGCGCATGAAGCCCGAACGCATCATCCTGGCCGAGCTGCGCGGCGACGAGGCGTTCTACTTCATCCGCAACTGCGCATCGGGCCACCCGGGTTCGATCACCAGTTGCCATGCTGGCAGTCCGGAGCAGACCTGGGACCAGTTGGCCCTCATGGTGAAGGCCTCCACCGAAGGTTCGGGCCTGGAATTCAACGTGATCAAGCGACTGTTGATGATGACTATCGACATCGTTGTGCATATCAAGGCGCACGCCGGTTCGCGCTACATCACCGGTATCGATTTCAATCCTGGGCGTGCCCAGGGGCAGGAGGGCTGAAGGATGCTGCCAGGACTGGAGATGATGGCGTGCCCGGAGATGGCGGTGTCGATGGACGTGATGCAGCACGTCATCGACGTTGAATCGTCACGCAACCCTTATGCCATCGGCGTGGTTGGTGGCGCGCTGGCGCGACAACCCAAGGCGCTGGACGAGGCGTTGGCTACCGTGCGCATGCTGGAGGAGAAGGGCTACAACTTCTCCATCGGGTTGGCTCAAGTCAACCGCTACAACCTGGGTAAGTACGGGCTGGACTCGTATGAGAAGGCGTTCCAGCAGTGTCCGAACCTGCAGGCTGGCTCGCGTATCCTGGCCGAGTGCTACAAGCGTTCTGGCGGTGACTGGGGCAAGTCGTTCAGTTGCTACTACTCCGGCAACTTCGAGACCGGCTTCCGCCATGGCTATGTGCAGAAGGTCTACGACTCGATCCGTCGCGGCCAGCAGATCGCCAGCAACGGCGTTGCGCCGATCGATGTGATCAGCCGCGGCGAGCGCCGCAGCGTGAAAGTCGAGCACCATCCTCAGCTGGCCTCTCCGGCGCAGGCGCGGATCGTTGCCCAGGCCAGCAATCCGGTGTACGTGCCGTCTGAAGATCCGGCGCGTGCCTACGTCGTGTATCCCTCCACCGGCGCGATGGCACGTGGCAGCTTGCTGAACATCGCTGATCAGGCACTTTCCAAGGTAGTGCTGGGTTCGGTGGACCGGGTGATGCAGCCGCAGGCGCAGCCGGCCCAAGGCGCCGCATATCCGCAGCAGCAGCCCGCAGGCATGCCGCAGCAGCTGCCGCGGCAGGGCACCCTGCAGGGGATGGCTATGCCGCAGCAGTTGCCGGGTGCTGCGGGCGCCAACAGCGAGGGCCCAGTGATGCTGCGGCCCTGGAATGAACGCAACCAGCCGGTGGCCGGTAGCGACAATGCGTACAACGTGCCGGTACAGGCTCCACCGGCGCAGCGGATTCCCGCAGGGGATGCGGCCTTCGTGTTCTGACGAAGTCGTGGTTCGGCTCGGCAACCGCCAGGCCATTCAGTTGTGTTAGTCCATCAACAAGGAAATCAATCCATGAAGCGATCCAATCTCGACCTCGTCCAGGCCCAGCGCACGCTGAAGACCCTGCTGATGGCCACTCTCTTCGTTGGTGCAGTGTTTGCTCCGCAGGCATTCGCCACAGGCTCGACCGACTTTGGCGGCACCGACGACAAGGTCTGCAGCTTCTTCAACAACATCAAGGGGCTGCTGAATATCGCCTCGATTGCAGTTGTCACCATCGCGGTGATCTTCGCCGGCTACCAGATTGCGTTCGCGCACAAGCGTATCGCCGACGTCGCGCCGATCCTGATTGGTGGTGTGCTGATCGGCGCCGCCGGCCAGATCGCCCGCATGCTGCTGGGTGACGGCAGCGACGGCAAGTGCGGCGGCAGCGGCACCACCTACTACCTGATCAACAACGCCATCCAGTACTACAGTGCATAAGAACGTCCTGTTCCGTGGCTGCACGCGCCCGGCGATGTTTCTGGGCGTGCCCTACCTGCCATTCTTCCTGGTGGCGGGTGGGTTGTTGCTGCTGAGCATGTATACGAACTTCTGGTTCCTGCTCACCATTCCCGTGGCGGTTTTCATCATGCGGCAGATGGCAAAGCGTGACGAAATGATCTTCCGGCTGATGGGCCTGCGCCTGATGTTCAAGCTGCGGGTACGCAATGTGCGCGAGCACGATGGCATGTGGGTGTTCAACCCGAATCATTACCGTGACAAGCCGGCCCGAATGGATTGAGGTCCGGAACCGACCTGGCGGGCCTTTGCGCCCGCCGGGTCCTTTGAAACTCCTTGGCAATACCTCTTTGGAAGCAGTCGTATGTTCAGCCCTGACACCTCCATCAGTGAGTTCATCCCGTTGTCGTCACATGTTGCTCCGAACGTGGTCAAGACCACGGGCGGCGACTACCTGCTGACCTGGCATCTGGAAGGGCTGCCGTTCGTCGGCCGCGAGGAATGGGAGCTCGAGCATCGTCACAACACCTTCAATCGCCTGCTGCAGACGCTGCGTGCGCCCGACTTCGTCAACGTTGCATTCTGGGTGCACGACATCCGTCGTCGCCGCACGCTGAAAGGGAAGAGCAGCTTCAAGCAGCGCTTCAACCAGGACGTGTCCGACCAGTACATGGGCATGCTGTCCTCCCAGCGCATCATGCAGAACGAGCTGTACCTGACCATGATCTACCGCCCGGTGGTGGCGGGTAAGCGCTTTGTCGAGAAGTCGGCGAACGTCGATAAGCTGCGCGCCGAGCAGGAGCAGGCGGTTGAGAAGCTGATGGAGCTTGCCGGCAACGTCGAGGCCGTCATCCGTGATTATGCGCCGTACCGTTTGGGCATGTACGAAGCGAAGAATGGGGTCGTGTTCTCCGAGACGCTGGAGTTGTTCGGCTATCTGATCAACCGCATCGACGAGCCGGTGCCGGTGTTGCCCGCGCCGATCAAGGACTACCTGCCGGTCAGCCGGCACATGTTCTCGGCCAAGACCGGCGACTTCGTCATCAATACCCCCAATGGCGCCAACCACTTCGGCGCCATCTTGAACATCAAGGAGTATGCCGAGGGTACCTACCCTGGCATTCTGAACGGTCTGAAGTACCTGGACTATGAGTACGTCATCACCCATTCCTTCAGCCCGATGGGGCGCCAGGACGCGCTGAAGGTGCTCGACCGCACCAAGGGCATGATGATCTCGTCTGGCGACAAGGCCGTCAGCCAGATCGTGGAGCTCGATCAGGCTATGGATCAGCTGTCATCCGGCAATTTCGTGCTGGGTGAATACCACTTCATCATGGCGGTCTACGGCGATAGCCAGGCAAAGCTTTCGCAGAACGTGGCCTCGACCCGCGCCGAACTGTCCAATGCTGGATTCGTGTCGACCAAGGAAGACCTCGCGGTCACCTCGTCCTTCTACTCGCAGCTGCCGGGCAACTGGCGCTACCGTACGCGTTTGGCCAATGTCAGCTCGCTGAATTTCCTCGGCCTGTCACCGCTGCACAACTTCGCCACCGGCAAGCAGCACAACAACCCGTGGGGCGACTGCGTGACCACGCTGCAGACCACCAACGGTCAGCCGTACTATTTCAATTTCCACGCTACCCATCCATCCGAGAATTCACTCGGTGAGAAGGCGATCGCCAACACCATGGTGATCGGCAAGTCCGGTACTGGTAAGACCGCGCTGATCAACTTCCTGCTCAGTCAGGTGCAGAAGTACGAGCCGTCGCCGACGATCTTCTTTTTCGACAAGGATCGCGGTGCGGAGATCTTCGTGCGCGCCTGCGGTGGCAACTATCTGGCCCTGGAGAACGGCGCGCCCACCGGCTTCAACCCGTTCCAGTGCGAAAACAACGAAGCCAACGTGCAGTTCCTGGCCGATCTGATCAAGGTGCTGGCTGGCAAGCGCGAATACAGCGCGCGCGAGGAAGAGGATATCTACCGCGCAGTGGAGAGCATGCTGGATACACCGATGCACCTGCGCAGCATGACCAACTTCCAGAAGAGCCTGCCCAACATGGGCGACGACGGCCTCTATGCGCGCATGCGTCGTTGGACCTCGGGCAATTCGCTGGGCTGGGTGTTCGACAATCCGGTGGATACCGTTGACCTGAGCAAGGCCAACATCATCGGCTTCGACTACACCGACATCATCGACAATCCCGAAGTGCGCGTGCCGGTCATTAATTACCTGCTGCACCGCCTCGAGTCGCTGATCGATGGTCGTCCGCTGATCTATGTGATGGACGAGTTCTGGAAGATCCTGGACGGCGAGGGTGGCCTGAAGGAGTTCGCGAAGAACAAGCAGAAGACCATCCGTAAGCAGAATGGTCTGGGCATCTTCGCTACGCAGAGTCCGGAGGATGCGCTGAAGAGCGATATCTCTGCCGCCCTGATCGAGCAGACCGCAACGCTGATCCTGCTGCCGAACCCGAACGCCAGCAAGAGCGACTACATGGATGGCCTGAAGCTGACCGAGGCCGAGTTCAGGGTGGTGACCGCACTGGACGAGCGCTCGCGCTGCTTCCTGGTCAAGCAGGGCCATGCTTCCAGTGTCTGCCAGCTCAACCTGCGTGGCATGGACGACATTCTTTCAGTGATTTCGGCCTCGACCGACAACATCGATGTCATGCATCGGGTCCTGCAGACGGCCGCGGTCCGCAATCGCGTCACTGTAGACGAGCTCAGCCCGGAGCAGTGGCTGGAGGATTTCTACAAGAACCGGAAGGGCTCTGGAAAATCGGTGGCTCGGGACGACGCTCTGGCTTGATGAGGATGGATCCTGAGCGATCGCGACGAACAAAGAATCATGGAGACGATGATGAGAAACGCACTGAAACCAAAATCCAGCAAGACTGGTCGGCTCGGCCTTCGCTTTGCGGCGATCGCGATGGGTATCGCACTTTCCTTGGCGGGCGGGGCGACTGCGACAGCCGGTGGCGTTCCCGTCTATGACGGCTTGAACTGGTATGAGAAGCTCTGGGATCGTCTTCAGTCAGCTGCAGAATTCGGCGAGAACGTGACCCGCTGGGGAACGCTGCTGCAAGGTGTCACCGATGCCATCATCAAGGCACAGGGCATCTTCAAGTCCTTTGGTCTTCCTCCGGGCGCGATGCTTACTCCGGTTCCGGATAACTACATGGTGGCGGAATCCTGCGGCTCGGCCGGAGACCTGAGCATCGACACGTTGTTTTCCTATTTCGTGTTCAATCCTGCAGGTGATGTGAAATCACAGCAGCGCCAGATCTGTGTGAACATCCGCATGATGCAGAACCGCAAGTACAACGATTCCGTGCAGTTCATCCAGCAGACCATTCCCAAAATGGATGAATTGATGAAGCTCATCAATGCAGCGCGTACTGCCAGCAGCCTGCGCGGCGCAGTGGATGCCGTCAACAGTGACTCGATGCGGACGGCCAATGAACTGGCGGTTCAGTCGCAGTCCTGGGAGGCGCGGATGAAGGCATATGACGCTTACATCGAGGTAATGGAGGCCAACCAGAAAGTCGTGGCTCAAGCCGCGCTGAAGGGTGATCCAACCGCGGTCCGCTTGGCAAGCGACCTGGTAAAGACAGCATCGCTGAAGGCCGCCTTGAGCATCAAGTAACCGCATTAGGCAGGTATAAACTCGCTGCAAGGTACTGCGGCGACGATAGCGGTAGCGGAACCACCAAGGAATTATGGAAATGTCCATCAGCTCGATTTTCAACTTAAATTTTTCAGGCGGATTGCAGGACCTGCTGAGCTACGCGGTGCGTATCCAGTCGATCGGCGATTTCGTTTTCTTCCGCCTGATCCTGGACTTCCTGCACGACCGTATCGGGAAGTTCGGCATCGAACTGATGGGCAACATGATGAAGTGGGTCGGTGCCATGGCCCTCGTTTTCATGACCCTCTGGGTGCTGATCCAGGGTTACCGGATCGTGACTGGCCGAAGCCGTGATTCAATGATGGTGCTCGTCACCAACATGGCTCGCGCGGCGTTGATAGTAAGTGTCGCTACCAGCATGGCGATGTTCGGAACCAACCTGCAGAAGTTCCTGACCAATGACGTGAAGGGTGTCATCACCCATGTCGTGACCGGCAAGGATGAAAAGCCAGAGGATCAGATCGACAAGAGCCTCGCCTGGATGCAGGTGGCGTTGTCGAGCATTGATGCCATCAAGGTGCTGGATGATCCCGGCTTGCAGGCCGATAAAACGCGCGCGCAGTGGTTCATCGGGTTTGGTACTGGTGGTCCGGCGGTCACGGCAGGTTCGATGCTGTTGCTGTACGAGGTTGCCATGGCGTTGTTCATCGGGCTTGGGCCCTTGTTCATACTGTGCCTGCTGTTCGAGCAGACCAAGCAGTTGTTCCAGAAGTGGCTGTTCTACGGCATAGGCACCATGTTCTCGATGGCGGTTCTGGCGGCGATGGTATCGATCGCGCTGGACATGGTGATCCGCGTGTCGGCCTCGTTCTGGACCACGGCATTGGTGAACAAGTATCTGCTGGCCGGTGCCTCCAGCGACGGCATGACCAGCCAGGCAATGCAGCAGGGCGGCATGGGCCTGATCCTGACGACCTTGATTCTGACTGCGCCCCCAATGGCGGCCATGTTCTTCCAAGGCACCTTGGGTAGCTTCATGGCATATTCGCAGATAGGTGGCAGCCCGGTTGCCGCTGCACCGAGTGCGAATGGACAGCCGCCGGGTAGTTATACGCCGTCGGCTCCCACTTCTAGTAAGGGAAGTGAAGGATCAAATGAGGTCGGGGCAACAACAAAGATGTTTACCAGTTCTGTAAATTCTCCTGCTGAGCAGGATCCTGGAAGAATGGGAATTGGCAACAAACCGAGATGAGGGCAGCTCCTATGCTAGTAACTAATGAATGCAGTTTGGAGCGACGAGTGTCTTTGTGGGCCTTCGCTTTCACCTTGCTGGTCATCCTCTGCTTGCTTGGCATCCAGTCCGTCCATGCAGAGGGCCGCTGTCCTCCAGGTCAGTATCCCATTGGCGGTCAGGGTGCGGGAGGATGCGCCCCGATTCCTGGCGGGGCCAGTGGCGAGGGCGCCTCACCTCGACCTACGGGGCGTTGGCTGAAGACTTGGGGGGCGATCGCTACTGCTGCAAGTGGGGAAGCAGGCGCCTCGACCGGTCAGAGAACTAGAAGCGCTGCCGAGAAGGAGGCGGTTGCCCAGTGCTCTCGGGGCGGTGCTGATAACTGCAGAGTGACAATGGCGTACAAGAATCAGTGTGTCGCACTGATTACACCATCGTCGGTTGACAAAGGCGGCTCAGTGACATGGAGGGCTGAGACAGAAGCTCTTGCTTCGAAGCTTGCAATGGACGAATGCACGGGGCGGGGAAGTCGGGGTTGTAAAGTTTTCTATTCCGCCTGCTCTACACCGATGTTTGAGGCGTACTAGCTATGGCGCGCGCGGCGTTGATTGTGAGCGTTGCCACCAGCATGGCGATGTTCGGCAGCAACCTGCAGAAATTCCTCAACGAGGACGTCAAAAGCCTGATCACCCACGTGGTGACCGGCAAGGACCAGCAGCCGGAAGACCAGTATCGACAAGAGCCTGGCCTGGATGCAGGTGGCGCTGTCGAGCATTGATGGCATCAAGATCCTGAATGATCCAGGGTTGCAGGCGGACAAGACGCGGGCGCTGTGGTTCATCGGCATGGGCACGGGCGGTCCGGCCGTCACTGCTGGTGCGATGTTGCTGCTCTACGAGGTCGCGCTGGCGCTGTTCATCGGCCTGGGTCCCTTGTTCATTCTGTGTCTGCTGTTCGACCAGACCAAGCAGCTGTTCCAGCGATGGCTGTTCTACGGCATCGGCACGATGTTCTCGATGGCGGTACTGGCAGCGATGGTATCGATCGCGCTGGACATGGTGATCCGTGTCTCGACCGCGTTCTGGTCCACCGCCCTGGTCAACAAGTTCCTGCTCGAAGGCGCCTCCAGCGACGGCATGACCAGCCAGGCGATGCAGCAGGGCGGCATGGGATTGATCCTGACGACCTTGATTCTGACTGCGCCCCAATGGCGGCCATGTTCTTCCAGGGCACGCTGGGTAGCTTCATGGCATATTCGCAGATAGGTGGCAGCCCCGTCGCGCAGGCGCCGGGACAGAGTGGGCAGCCGCCGGGTAGCTACTACACACCTCCGGCTCCAGAGAAGGGTGGGACGCATAGTGCCACTACCGAGCAGGTTGTTGGTCCGCGAGTGACTGGTGGTAGTTCATCGCCGGGTTCGGCGGTGGTGGACTCCGGGCGTCTTGGTCTTGCAAAGAACAACGGCTGATGGGAAGTTTGAGGGTCTAACGATATGGTCTCGATATTTGGCCGCCGATCTGCGCTTATCTTCGGCGCTGCAATTTGCATGCTATTTTTTGGCTTCGCGCCCGTTGTTGGCGCTGAAGGACGTTGCCCGCCAGGTCAGTATCCAATCGGAGGTCAGGGTGTCGGTGGGTGTGCGCCGATCCCAGGAGGGGATGCGGGCACGGGTCAGACGGGTCCTATCCAAACGGGACGCTGGAATAAGACATGGGGCGCGATCGCCATGGCATCCAATGGCGATGTCGGCGTGTCAGTCGGAAAAGTGAGAAAGGCTGACGCCTCAAATGAGGCCTTGGCCAATTGCAGTCAGCACGGGGCGTCGGACTGCAAGGTTACTCAGACTTACAAGAATCAGTGCGTCGCCTTGGTCTCTCCTCGAACTAGCGCATTCGGAGGCTCCACGTTTGGACGCGCTGAATCTGTCTCTGCCGCGACTTCGTTGGCGATGGGGCTCTGCACGAAGCGCGGCAGTGAGGGTTGTGTGGTGATCTACTCGGCGTGCAGCGAACCGGAATTCGAGTCGTTCTGAGTGGTCGTCAACGAGGCGGCGCAGGTTGGAACGGCTGGAAGAGTTTAGGTTTACCTGCTCTCATGCTTTTCTTGCCAACTCAATGTCCTGCGATCATTGCAGCCGTCTTTGCTTGGCATGCGGTGTAAGAAGGCTGCTGAGAATTCACACTTTGCCTCTTCTGACTGTATTGGGGCGATCGAATCAGTAGCTTCATGGCATATTCGCAGATAGGTGGCAGTGCGGCCTCAACTCCTAGTGCC
Organism: Stenotrophomonas sp. 86156_Sma; assembly: GCF_056481625.1. Lineage (NCBI taxonomy): Bacteria > Pseudomonadati > Pseudomonadota > Gammaproteobacteria > Lysobacterales > Lysobacteraceae > Stenotrophomonas > Stenotrophomonas sp. 86156_Sma. The sequence goes on along the minus strand of NZ_CM151157.1, from coordinate 3,141,826 downwards.
GATGGTCGGCCCCGGGGCACCTACACACCTCCTTCGCCATCAAAGAGCGAAGAGCATTCGAGTCATCAGGATGGTGGTGTCACTATAAGGAACTCTGCTCCAAGTACTTACACGCCGTCCAATCAGAAGCAGGGGCAGTATGGCTTGGCGGATTGATGGATCTGACTTAGGTTGAAGGATGTGTGTATGAATATTTATTGGGCAGCTCAAGTTCTGAGGTGCGCTCTTGCAGCAATCCTAATTTTTGGGGGCGGCGGCGCTGCCTTCGCCGAAGGACGGTGTCCTCCAGGTCAGTATCCGATTGGCGGGCCGGGTGCCGGCGGATGTGCGCCGATTCCTGCTGGTGGATCAGAAGCGGAAAGCCCGCGTCCAACGGGGCGGTGGATCAAGACTTGGGGAGCATTTGCCGCCTCGCCTTCCGGAGTCGCAGGAGCGGCAAGTGGGTGGAGGGAGAAGGCGGATGCGGGAAACGCGGCAGTGAGATCCTGCTCTGATGCAGGCGGTCGGGATTGTCGAGTGAAGTTCACCTATAAGAATCAATGCGCGACGGCGGCTGTCTCGAATGCGGGAACCGGGGGAACTTTCTACTCTGCTGCAGCCACAAAGGAGGAGGCGGCAGGCCTATCCTTGGCGCAATGTGGTGCTGCTTCCAAAGAGACATGTGAAGTTGTCATGTCCAATTGCACCGAGCCGGAGTTTGAGAAATTCTGAGTCATTGCCCGTATTTTTCTGATGATGCGGCGATAGAATGGCCCGCCGTTGAGCGGGCTATTTCTTTTCTGCGCCCATCAAGCTAAGAAAAAACTCTACTCTTGATGTTGGGGGATTCCCGGTATGATCAGGCGTTCAGTGGCGGCAAGTTTGGTCGCAGCAATTGTGGTGGCCGGTGCTGCGCTCACATCTGAGTCGGTCCGGGCAGAGGGGCGGTGTCCACCCGGTCAGTATCCCATCGGTGGCCAGGGTGTCGGTGGATGCGCACCTATTCCGGGCTCTGGTACTGATGGCGTGCAGAGCGGCCCCATTGCTACTGGGCGCTGGATCAAGACTTGGGGGGCTATTGCAGGGGCAGCAAGCACGGGCGATATGGGGGCCTCCGTTGGAAGGCGCTCCAAGCGTGAGGCTGTCTCAGAAGCGCTTGCTCGGTGCGCGACGCATGGAGCGAAAGACTGCAAGATCGATACAACGTACAAGAACCAGTGTGTGGCATATGCTGACCCTGAGCCAGGGAGTAAGGGAATAGTTTCAATTTCAGTCGCTGGCTCAAGAGAAGAAGCGACCAGTCGGGTTCTCTCCTACTGCGCGAAGAACGGTGGTGGGCAATGCAAGGTGTTGTACACGGATCGTGCTGAGCCAATATTTGAATCTTTCTGAGCCATGTCGGTCGAATCATAGACGTGGTTCTTGAATCGGCCTGTGCATGCGCTCGGATCTGGTCGGTTTTCTGCAGCGTGCCACGCAGGCTGAGCAGAACGCCTACCTGAAGCAGTTGCGCCGCAGGAAGCCACCAAAGCCCGGTGAGCCCGTTGCTGGTCCGGAACCGGTGTACGAAATCCAGGTCAATACCGTCTACGAGAACGCGACGAAACCGAATCGCCTGATCAGAAAGTACTGGGTGAACTGCTCACAGAACACCGTGGCCACCAGGACGAGTCTGATCCAGTGGCGCGATCGGCCAATGGAGAACGTCCCGCCGGATAAGTTTGAACCGCGAACCGAGGCGACTGCTCCCTGGCAGGTGCAACTGGTGCAGTTTGCCTGTCTCGTGGGGCCTGATCCCAAGGCCAAGGTGCCAGCGGAAATGATGAAGCGTGGCTTCCTTTCCATTGGTGACGTCGGGCAATCACCTGTAGATGTCATCTGGGGCGACCTGTGGAAGGACGGCAAGCGCCCAGCATTCACCTATCGGCCAACCGACGCTGAAATGGACAGCACTGTGCGTAGCCTCGAAGCGACTGTGGCGCGCGCCCAGAATGAAACCAGCAGGGCCTTGGATGAGTCGCGTCGAGCAGCCAATCGCGTGGGTCGCAACAATCTCATGGATATGTGGATCGGCAAGACAGAGCAGGAATTCGTGCGGACGTGGGGCCCACCGGATCGTGTGGAGAATGGGGCCGATGGTTCGCGCACGTTGTACTTGCACCGTGGCGAGCGTGTGCAGGGGTTGAATGCTTATGGGTATGTCGTCAGTGACGTGAACAATCGATGCGATATCACGGTGCTGACGATGGGCGGCTACGTCCCTGACTACGCCACGCAGGGGGCCACCTGCGCACAGCAGTTGCGCTGATCGCGATTGCTGGCCACGACGCGGGGCGACAAAGCGTGTGCAGGCTTCCCGTGCAACATCGCCGCGGCCGGACCAGCCCGTGTGCGGGGTCGCGGCGCATCCCCCACGGCGCCATCCAACGCGGATCTGTTTGTCGGATAAGCCACCATTCACGTTAACCGCGCTTTTTCTGTGATCAAGTGCGCTTTTCATCCCAAGCCCCCTTCGACGAGCCCCGCCTCCTCGAAGTAAGCTGCGTGCGCGTCAAAATCCCGACGCATCGGTGCCATCGAACGCAGGAGCTTTTCCGTCCATGAGGACTCTGATCACCCGCGTTGCGGATGACGCTTGCCACCGTCGCGGTCGCCGTGGGCTCAGGGCTATCATCCGGCATGGCGGACGCTGGCCGCGCGTGGTGCATGGCGCCGGTTCCGGCCTCCGCTCGGATACTGGCAGGACGGGATTGAAGGAGTTGCAGGGGATGGAGAAGGGGAGTGGCACGCACATGGACAATGCCCTGGCGTTCGTTCCGTCCGGCGCGAACCTGCTGGAAGCCGTACGCGGCGATCTCACCGGTAACGGGATCGACGACCAGTTGCTGGTGATCGATCAACCGGCGCCTGACGGCCTGGTGCCTGGCGAGCACGGTCCCAACCGGGTGCTGTTGCTGCTGCTCGGCGACGCCGCGGGGCGATGGCAGCTGGCCGCGCGCAACGACAAGCTGGTGCCGTGCTCCAGCCGTGGCGGCATCGCCGGCGATCCCTTCGCGTACGTGACGATCGAGGATGGCGCGTTCAGTGTGATCACCAATGGTGGTAGCCGTGAGCGCTGGAGCAGTGTCTACACCTTCCGCTATGCACCCGCCGAGCAGGCCTGCTGGGTACATGGGGTGCAGCGCAGGGTGGTCGACACCGAGACCGAAGCCACCCATACGCGTGACTTCTCGGCGGCCGAGCTTGGCCGGGTGCGGTTCGAGGATTTCGACCCGTCCGTCGTCGCCGACGTGAGCTTGCCCTGAGTGCCATGCCTGTGAGGAGGCGGGAGTACCCAACGATGATCGAGCAGGAGTTTCACCGTGTCGCAGGATAGAGAGTCGCAGTTGCTGCGGCAGGCCACGGAGGCCGGCATCACCTCGTCCCGGGAACTGGCCAACTTCATGGCGCAGGCCGGGCACGAGTCCCGTGGCCTGAGCCGGCTCAATGAAAGTTTCAACTTCACCCGGGGTATCTCGCAGATCCCGGTGGAAGCGGCGTGGCGCAATGGCAATGGCGCGCTTGAGGACGCCCGCCAGGAGGCGCTGCGTGGGCGGCCGGAGAGCCTGGCCGAACTGATGTACGGCGGGCGCATGGGCAATGACGCGCCCGGCGACGCATTGAAGTATCACGGCCGCGGCTATCTGCCGCTGGTCGGCAAGGAAAACTATGAGCGTGCCGGCAAGGCGCTGGATCTGGATCTGGTGAATCAACCGGAGCTGGCCGCGCAGCCTGAGCATGCGGGCCGTATTGCGGTGTGGCAGTGGCAGACGCGCGTGCCGGAGGCGGCGCGCGAGGATGTGCGCGAAGCGACACGCGCGATCAATGGTGGCCTGAACGGCATCGAGGCCCGCCAGCAGCGGTTCGATGTGTGGCAGCAGAAGCTGACACCTGATGTGATGGCGCGGCTGGAGCGGGGCGAAGTAGGGGCGCCGGCGCAGCAGGCCACCCTGCGCGACATGTCGCAGCCGGGCGAGCCGGGACACGCCCTGTTCCAGGGGGCACGCCAGCACCTGCAGCAGATGGGGGCGCAGAGCGGACTGCGCAGTGAGCAGGAAATGGACAACGCCGCCGGCGCGCTGGCGTTGAGCGCGCATAAGGCCGGCCTGTCGCGTATCGATCATCTGCTGGCGGGCAACGACGGGCGCACGCTGTTTGCGGTGCAGGGCGCGCTGGGAGATCCGGCGATGCTGCGCGCGTCCGTTGACCGGGAGCAGGCCGCCCAGCAGCCGCTGGCGCAGAGCAGCCAGCAGTTGGCTGCCAGTGTCGCCCAGCAGGACCCGGCGGCCGCGCTCGCCCGCGAGCAGGAGCAGCGTTCTCGATCCCTGTAACACCTGATGCCGGCGGGCAGGGGACCCGCCGGCGCTTTACGTACGACGCGTGGCGCCCTGTGGCGCCGACATGGAAACCCACTCGGAAGGACACCACATGCGAATCGTTCCCTCGAATGCCCGGCACGTCGCTGCCCGCTGCGATGCATCCGCGCGCCGCCTGCCGCCGCTCTGGCTGCTGTCACTTGGACTTGCCGCAGCGTCGGCACAGGCTCAGGCTCAGGAGACAGCGGCGCCCGTCGTGGAGGCGCCCATCGCCGCCGAGGCGATCGTTGACGCGCCTGCAGGGATGGCACCTGTTGCAGCGCCCATGGCCACCGAAGCCGTTGTCGCGGTGCCGGCTCCTGATGTACCGGCTGCCGTGACACCTCCTGCGACACCAGTGGTGGACGCGCAGCCGGCGCCGGCTGCAGACCCGACGCCTGTGCCCGTTGCACCCGCAGCGGCGGCGCCTGTCGCTGCACCGCCTGCTGTCGTCGAGCCAGCCGTCCCGGCGGTAGCTCCCGCGCCACCCGCCTTGGTCATCGCGCCGTTGCCGCCCGAGCAGGCGACCGAGCGTGCGCTTGGTGCCCGCTGCCCGGTGGATCTGGCTGGGCGGCTGGCGGCCCAGGGCGAGCTGCTGATCGGCGCCTGCCAGGGCACGATGCCGGCGCATCTGGCCGCGCTGCTGGTCGCACTGCCCCAGCAGGACATCCACCTGCCGCGCAGCTGGCGCGAGCGTGAGGTGCAACAGAAGGTTTGGTTCAAGGCGGTGCCGGGCTACGGCCAGCGCCCGGACTTCATCGCGCGGATGGGCGACATCTGGGTGCGCTCGCTGGAAGGACGCGACGCCGACAGCACGTTCTACCTGGTGTCGGCACCGTTCACCTGCAGCGACCGGGTCGCCAACCGCGATGAGTACGGCGCGGAGCCGGTACGTGTGCCAGCGGGTGACTGCCGCGAGGCCTATGTGGCCCAGCGTGTGTACCAGGTTCGCGGGGACGCCGCGCCGAGGGATGTGACCGCCGATGCCATGCCGGCCATGCCCCAGGTGACGGAGGCCGATCGTGCGCGGCAGCTGTCGCGCGAGGGCCGGATCAGCCTGGACCACAGCAAGTTGCAGTACGGCCCGGCCATGCGCTGGTTCGTGCAGTACCCGGAGACGGCGCAGAAGGTCGGTCCGCGTGCCTACAGTGACTGGAACCGCGAGCACCTGGCCTTCGTGGTCTGGACTGGGGATCGCTTCGAGCTGCGCGAGAAGGTCGCGCGGGCGCAGTGGCCCTGTGATCCGGTAGCACCGGGCGATCGCGCCTGTGGTGGCTTCCCGGATTCCGGGCCGGATCTGTTCGTGATCGCCAGTGCGTCCGCGCCGGTCGCGGCCTCCAGCCCCTGAGGCAGAGGGCCGAAGTGACGCGGGAGCCGGATTGACCGGCTCCCGCGCTGTTCATCAGGCCTGCATGCTGCGGGTCTGGTTCTGCTGTTGTTCCAGTTGCTGATCGCGGTCCTGTGCCAGGCGCTGTCCCGCAGCTTGCTGATCAATCCGCTGGCTGCTCTGCTCCAGCGGGGTGTTCATCGCCACGGCCGTGTCCACCGACACGCGCAGATGCGCCGGGTCGCCGCCCAGGCCCTGCACCGCGAAGCTGCGCGAAGCATCGGCATTCATCACCACCTCGTCGATGCGCTTGCCGCCTGCAGCGTGCATCTCCGCCGCCAGGCTACCGGCCAACTGCGTACTCATCACATCCGGCACGCGGCCGACACGAACGTCCTGCGCATGCACGCCACGGATCGCGTCGTTGAACAGCGGGTTGCCCAGGTGATTGGCATCGTCCATGCGCAGCATGCTGGTGTGATGGCCGTTCTTCTCCGCCTCGCGACGGGCCGGCTCACCGGGCTGCAGCGGGCCGCGGATGTGGTCGTACAGATCGATGGCGCCGCCCGGGATGCCGCGTGCTGCACGGGTAACACCGCGGCGCAGTGATTCGACGTCGTCGCGGTACTCCTCGATCATCTTGGCGTTGTCTTTCGCCAGCTTCTGCGTTTCCGGGTGCTTCAGCACCGATCCTTCGTCGAGAAAGTTGCCCAGCTTGTGTGCGCCGAACGAGCTGGTTGCCGCGATGATCGGGCGGTCCGGAATCAGATCACGCAGGGCATGATTGCTGAAGCCATTTGCCGCGAGCGTCTTGATCTCATCGGGCTTGGCGTAGATGCGGACCTGGCCGAAGTGCGGCGAGGCAGCGCTGACCGGATCGGAGGCCATGACGTGGTTGATCATGGTGTTGCCGCCTTCCGGAATGCGGTAGCTGAGGCTGACCGCGCCGTAGGCATTGAAGGTCTCGCCCTTGACGTTGAAGTGGTGCGAGGTGATCTGGGCCAGGGCACCGCCGAGGGAGTGGCCTGTGACGGTAACTTCGGGCGGACGTTGTCCGAGATCCTGCCCTTCCTTCTTGGCATAGGCGAGGGCGCGTTGAGTCAGCGCGATGGCGTCCGGAGCCTGCACGTTGGTGCGGGCGACGACCATGCCACCATCGGTCAGAATTGCATCGCGTGCGATCTGTTCGGTGCCGCGATGTGCGACGACAATTTCATTGGTGTCGACTCGCTGGTAGATCGTTCCCTGATAGCCGTTCAGTCGATTATCAACATGCTCAAGAATCTTGTACTTGTGGCCGTTGATCGGGACGATCTCTTCTTGACCAGGTGCACGACGACCGACCGCATAATCCTTGTATGCATCTTCGGATAGTGCAGCATAGTCCTGGCTGTTGAGGCTCATTGGCGCACCTCACTGGCTTCAAGCGAAGCGGAGAACAGCGCATTCTGCAGTTCAGGCCGGAACTTGGTGGGATCTTCCTGGCCGCTTGCGCCGTAATCAGGAATCTCGTTCACACGCGGATAGTCTGCGCGAGGATAGTGGCGAGTTTCGGTCTCGCCTTTGACGAACGGCGCTGCCTCAATGAACGACAGGAAGCGCGTTTCACCCTCGGCGCCGGTGGCTTTCAGCATCGCGCCGGCGCCGCTGAATTCCCACTTGCAGACGCCACGACCGTAGTAGTCCTCATCCAGCATCCGGTCGAGGTACACGGTGCCGCGGTATTCGCCGTCGGCGACCTTGCGCAGCTCCACCGGCTCCTGGCTGGTGATGCGTGCGGCGGTACCGGTGGCCGGTTCGATGTGCCCGCACTGGTCTTCGTTGGTCACGTCGTACTGCGCGACACCTTCAACCAGCGCGAAATCACCGGGGGCATCCTTCAGGCGCAGCACCAGTTCATAGGCCTTGCGCGGGCTGGGGTTGAGCTTGGCGAGGCCACGCCCACCCTGGGCGACATCGGCTTCAGCAGCGGCACGTTCCTGGTTCATGGCGGTCTCCGGATTGCAGGCGGTCAACAGAAGCAGAGCAAGGCACGGGATCATCTTGTGGCGCAATGTCGGCCTCCTTGGGGGTAGGAATGGTTGAACTGGCAGCTCATGGCGCGAGTTTCTGCACAGTGGTGGTGGTCGAGAACAGCGCGTCGCGCAGATCTTCGCTGTACTCTGATGGATTCTCCTCGCCACTGGCGCCATAGTTGGCGACGGTGGCGGCGAGTGGATAGATCAACTTTGGGTAGTAGAGCGTCAGAGGAGACTCGTTCTCCATGCGCTCCTTGTCGATGAACGTCAGGAATCGCGTATCCGCCTCGCCGGTCGTAGCGCGCAACATCGCACCGACTCCCGTCAGCGCCCAATGGCAGACACCACGCCCGTAGTAATCCTCGTCCTGCATGCGGTCGAGGTAGAACGTACCGCGGTACTCGTTCTCACCGACCTTGCGCAGCGTGACGAGCTCCTGGCTGGTAATACGGCTGGCGGTACCGGTCGCCCTCAGGACCCGGCCGCAGTCCTTGTGGTTGCTGACGTCGTACTGGGCAACGCCCTCGACCACCGCGAAGGGACCGGGGGCATCCTTCAGTGTCAGAACCAGCTCGTAGCCCTGCTTTGGTGCAGGATTGAGTTTGGCCAGGCCGCGCCCACCAGCGGCGACGTCGCGCTCGGCATCAGCATAGGGCGAGCATGCGGCCAGTGGGATAAGGGCGAGCAACGCCAGCAGCGGCTGCCTTTTCCTTTCAGGGAGCGCTACTCCCATGGCCTGATCCTGCATCGTGCGTCCATGTCCATATATCCTTCCTGGGTGACAGGTTTCTCGATTATGGAGCGTGTCAGGAACGTTGCGCCACCGTCGCGACGGGTTTTTGACGCGCGCGATGCGGTGTATTCCGGCGAATCGATTGCAGCACAGGGGATTCGGGCGTCGCGTTGGCCTTGCTGGCAGGGGCTGCTCGCGGTTGAATCTGCGACGTAAATCAATAATTCACGCACTCATCACATTATCAAAGGCGTTCTCTTGAACTGCATGATCCGCACCGAAACCACGGCCGACCACGCCGCCATCCATGCACTCACCGAGGCCGCCTTCCGCGAAGCCCCGCACAGCAGCCACACCGAGCAGTTCATCGTCGACGCCCTGCGCGCCCGCGGGGAGTTGAGCATTTCGCTGGTCGCCGAAACTCAGGGCCAGGTGATCGGCCACATTGCCCTGTCGCCGGTGACGGTCAGCGATGGCAGCACGGGCTGGTTTGGTCTGGGCCCGATCTCGGTAGTGCCCGCCTGGCAGGGGCAGGGCATCGGTGCGGCCCTGATGCGCGCCGCACTTGAAGCACTGCGTCAGCAGGGTGCACATGGCTGTGTATTGCTGGGCGAGCCGGCCTATTACGGGCGCTTCGGCTTCCGTGCCGAGCCGGGCCTGGTGTTGCCGGGCGCGCCGGCGGAGTATTTCCAGGCGCTTTGCCTGCAGCCTCCGCTGGCTCAGGGCGAGGTGCAGTACTCACCGGCCTTCGAGGCGACAGCCTGAGCCACGGCGGGCGGGCGCCCGCTCAGGGCGCGCGCCAGACGGTCGGTTCGGGTTGCGGTTTCGGAATGCGGTAGCCGCCGATATGCTCGAGAAGTTCATTGGTACGACGCTGCTCGACCAGTACCTCACGCAGCAGGTTGCGCACGGCGAAGATGGCGAACGGCACCAGGATCCAGACCAGGCTGATGCCCAGCGCAAACAGGGTCAACAGGGCTTTTGCACCATCCATGTACGGCATTCCTTGATCGAAAGCAGCCACGCTAACACGCAGCTGCTTCCAACGGATGTCAGGCCTTATGCCGAAGGTGGATCAGCGGATACGGGCGGCCCTGCGAATCCAGCGGCGAACGACCGGTTTCGACAAAGCCCATGCGCAGGTAGAAGCCCACGGCCTGCGCGTTCTGTGCGTTGACGTCGGTGCTCAGCTGCGGGTGCAGGGCCAGTGCGTGCTGCAGCAGCTGCCGACCGATACCGGTGCCGCGCACGTCCGGATCGATGAACAGTGCTTCCATGTGGGTGCCGTCGATCAGCATGAAGCCCAGCGGCCGATCCTGTGCATCGACAGCAACGGTCATCGGCGCCTGCGGCAGGAAACCGGCGACTTCGGCATCGATCGCCAGGCGATCTTCAGTGCTGAGGAAGTCGTGGGTGGCGTCGACGGCGCGGCGCCAGAGATCGACAAGGGCGGCGCCGTCGTCAGCGCGAGAGGGACGGAGGGTGGTCATATGTTCACCAAGGTGCTTGCAGGAATGCGAAGTATGAAGCTTTCCGGCCGTGCCTGCAGGTGCGGGTTCATCCGGCGTTGCGATGGCGGATGAAGGGACTGTACGCAGTCGCTTCCGCGCGCAGCAACACGCCATCCTCGAAGTCCTCACTGCTGTTGAAGGGCACGGTCGGCCACTGCCGCCATCGCGACAGTCGCTCGCGGTAGAAAAGGGTGGCTGCAACCAATGCTTCGTCGTGGGCCTGCACGCGTTCCGCTGCAAGCCCTGAGCGCACGCCGTGCACCATATGCGGCTCCATCACCTCGAAGCCGACGTAGCGCAGGCTGTACATCAACGGCCACAGCAACAGCCGGGTATCGCCTTCGCGGCCATCGACCGCGCACGCCCGCGCCGAAGAGCCGGTGGTGACGCTCAGCAACGCACGCTTGCCCTGCATCACGCCGCGCTCGTGGCGTTGCCGGCTGTTGTACATCGGCCCGTAGACCAGCACGCGGTCCAGCCAGCCCTTGAGGATGGCCGGCGCCGCAAACCACCACAGTGGGAACTGCAGGATCACCAGGTCCGCGGCCTGCAGCAGCTGCAGGTGATGCCGCACATCGGCGGGCAACTGGTCGTGTTCGGCGCTGTAGCGCTGTTCGCGCTGGGCATCGAAGCGCTCGGGCTGCAGGCGCCGTGGATGGTGCCAGGCCGCTTCCAGCGGATCGAAGCCTTCTGCATACAGGTCGACCATGTCCACCTGCAGATTGTCATGCCGCAGCTGCTCGGCCGCCTGCACGGCCAGGTGGGCATTGAAGGAACGGGGTTCGGGGTGGGCCAGCAGGATCAGGGCGCGCATGGGGCGAGGTGTTCGTGGAGTGTGCGACCATCCTCGCGATGCCGGCATGCCCCGGCAATTGCGCACTTTGAGGTAACCATGGCCTTTCCCGGTGATGTCTATGCCGCCGACTGCTCGGCGCGCGATGCGCTGGCACTGATCTCCGGCAAGTGGGTGATGCTGCTGCTGCCGGCATTGGCCGAGGGCCCGCAACGCAATGGTGCGCTGCTGCGGAAGATCGAAGGCATCTCGCAGAAGGTGCTGACCCAGACCCTGCGGCAGCTGGAGCGCAATGGCCTGATCGAGCGCTGCGATCTGGGCGGCAAGCCTCGGCACGTGGAGTACCGGTTGACCGAGGTTGCGTGCAGTCTGGTAGACACCCTGACCGCGTTGGACCGTTGGGCCGAGCACAATTTCCCGGCGCTGGACGCTGCCCGCGAGCGCTTCGACGCGCGCTAGCGGCGCCTGCACGGCTGCGGGCGTACAATGCGGCCCCGGCGGCCATCCTGGCCCTGCAGACACGCGAGAACCGTCATGACCGACGCCCTGGGTGTGCCGGTGCACGACACCGACGAACACTGGATGCGCCACGCGCTGGCGCTGGCCGAGCGCGCACAACGCGAGTTCGACGAGATCCCGGTGGGTGCAGTGCTGGTCGGTGCCGACGGCCAACTGCTGGGCGAGGGCTGGAACCTCAACATCGCCTCGCATGACCCCAGCGCACACGCCGAGATCGTGGCCATGCGGGCGGGCGGAAAATTGCTGGCGAACCATCGCCTGCTTGGCAGCACGCTGTATGTGACCCTGGAGCCGTGTGCGATGTGCGCTATGGCGATCGTGCACGCGCGCGTTGCACGGTTGGTCTACGGTGCGAGCGACCCCAAGACCGGTGCCTGCGGCAGCGTGTTCGACCTCATTGGCGATGCCCGCCACAACCACCGGGTGGAGATCCACGGTGGGGTACTGGCCAAGGAAGCCAGCATGCGCCTGACCAACTATTTCCGCGCCAAGCGTGGCAAGCCGCCGCTGTTGCTGGAAGACCACGCCGGCGAGGGCTGAGGGGCGAACGGGTATGATGGGCGCCTCTTTCCATCACCGGTAGGCCGCGCGCCTGCCCAGCAACGAGGCGACACATGGCGGACAACGGCGCGGCCAACGAACGACTGATCTGGATCGACCTGGAAATGACCGGGTTGGATACCGACAACGATTCGATCATCGAGATCGCCACCGTGGTCACCGACGCCCAGCTCAACGTGCTGGCTGAAGGTCCAGAATTCGCCATCCACCATCCGCTGGAAACGCTGGAAGCGATGGACGAGTGGAACCGCAACCAGCACCGCCGCTCGGGCCTGTGGCAGCGTGTGGTGGACAGCACGGTGACCCTTGCCCAGGCTGAGGCGCAGACGGTGAATTTCCTGGCGCAGTGGATCCCGGCCGGCCTGTCGCCGATGTGCGGCAACTCGATCTGCCAGGACCGCCGCTTCCTGCACCGCCAGATGCCGCGCCTGGAGAAGTACTTCCACTACCGCAACCTGGACGTGTCCACGGTGAAGGAGCTGGCCAAGCGCTGGGCGCCGACCGTGGCCGCTGGCGTTGGCAAGAACAGCAACCACACCGCGCTGAGCGATGTGCATGACTCCATCGCCGAGCTGCGTCACTACCGCCAATTCATGGGCGCGCTGTCGGGGCTGCCGGTTGCCTGAACAACGACGCCGGGCATGGCCCGGCGCTACCGGGTGACACGCGAACTGGTAGTGCCGGCCGCTGGCCGGCAATTCAGCGGCCTTCGTGACGTGTATCAGGTTGCCGGCCAGCGGCCGGCACCACCCTCCGTTCAACTCCCTGGCGCTAAGATCGGCGCCATGAACGAGCCCATCCTGCTTCCCCGCGACATTGCCCACGACGCCCGCGACTGGTCTGACCTGCAGCGGGCGGTGACCCTGCTGGAAGCGCCGACCCTGACCGCGCGCATGGCCAACCTGGTCGGCACGCCGCTGGAGTTCGCGGTGAAGGCGCTGCCCAGCTCGGTCTCCAACCGCATCCATGGCGCCGTGCAGGCGGCGCTGACCAAGTCGGCGCAGGCGGCGCTGTGGAGCATGGACAACACCCCCGGCAAGGGGGCGTCCACCCGCTGGCACAAGCTGGCCGCAGCGACCTCCGGTGCGGTGGGCGGCGCCTTTGGCTTTGCCGCGCTGTTCATCGAGCTGCCGGTGTCGACCACCATCATGATGCGCGCGGTGGCCGACGTGGCCCGCAGCGAGGGCTTCGACCTGTCCGAGTTCAGCACCCGCCAGGCCTGCCTGGAGGTGTTCGCGCTGGGTGGCAACTCGCCGCGCGATGACGCCAGCGAAACTGGTTATTACCTGGCCCGGGGCTTCACCACCGATGTGATGCGCCATCTGTCGGCCGAGCTGGCCGGGCGCGTGGTGACCGGCCGCGACCTGACCCTGGGCGTAGCGCCGAAGGAAGCCGGCAAGCTGCTGGCGAAGATGGTGGAGAAGGTGGCGGCGCGCTTCGGCGTGGTGGTCACCGAGAAATTCGCCGCACAGGCGGTGCCGATCGTGGGTGCCGCTGCCGGTGCGACGCTCAATACGATGTTCACCGATTACTACCAGGACATGGCGCGCGGCCACTTCATCGTGCGCCGGTTGGAGCGCAAGTACGGCGAAGACGTGGTGCGCACGTGCTATGACCGCGTGGCGCATGGCACGATCAGGATGGAACCCAGCCTGGAGTAGATCCACGCCATGCATGGATGAGCCTTCATGCATGGCCATCCTTGCCTGCCGGGCACAACTGTTTTGCCACAACACGCCTGTTGCCCTTCGCAGGCGGTCCCCATTCTTGCTGGCACTCCCCCCGCAAGAGATGTCCGCCATGTTGTTCACCTCCCACCGCCTGGGCGCCTTGACCCTGCCCAACCGAATCGTCATGCCGCCGATGACCCGCTCGCGCGCTGCCGACGGCAACGTTGCCACCGCGGAAATGGCCGCCTACTACGCGCAGCGGGCCAGCGCCGGCCTGATCGTCAGCGAAGGTACCCAGATCAGCCCGCAGGGCCAGGGCTATGCCTGGACCCCGGGCATCCACAGCCCGGAGCAGGTGCAGGGCTGGCGCCAGGTGACCGACGCCGTGCACGCTGCTGGTGGCCGCATCTACGCCCAGCTGTGGCATGTGGGTCGGGTCTCGCACGTGGCCCTGCAGCCCGATGGTGCCGCGCCGGTGTCGTCGTCGGCGCTGCTGGCCGAGGGGGTGAAGGTGTTTGTCGACCCCACCGGCGCAGGCCCGGAAGCGGGCGTGGGCGAGATGATCCAGCACTCGATGCCGCGCGCGCTGGCCGAGGCCGAGATTCCGGGCATCATCGCCGACTACGCGCAGGCCACCCGCAATGCGCTGGCCGCCGGCTTCGATGGCGTTGAGCTGCACGGAGCCAATGGCTACCTGATCAACCAGTTCATCGACTCGCAGGCCAACCAGCGCAGCGACGGCTATGGCGGCTCGCTGCAGAACCGGCTGCGTTTCCTGCGCGAGGTCGTGCAGGCGGTGGCCGCGGTGGCGGGCGGTGATCGTGTGGGCGTGCGCCTGGCGCCGCTGACGACGCTGCAGGGCGCGGTGGACGATACGCCGCAGGCTACCTACCTGGCTGCGGCGCACCTGCTGGGTGCGCTGGGCGTGGGCTACCTGCACATCGCCGAAGCCGACTGGGACGATGCACCGCTGATGCCGGTGGCGTTCAAGCAGGCGCTGCGCTTGATCTACCCGGGCACCCTGATCTACGCCGGCAAGTACACCGCCGAGCGCGCCGAGCAGGCACTGGCGGAAGGCTGGGCCGACCTGATCGGCTTCGGTCGCCCGTTCATCGCCAACCCGGACCTGCCCGAGCGCCTGCGTCTGGGGGCGGAGCTGAACCCGCCGGATCGCGCAACGTTCTTCGGCGGTGGTGCGGTCGGGTTCACCGATTACGCGACGCTGGAAGAAAGCGTCGCCGCCTGATCCCGGAGGCTGCCGGCCAGCGGCCGGCACTACCAGGGTGCGTGGGGCAGGGTAGTGCCGGCCGCTGGCCGGCATTTCTGTTTGGGATCAGGGCTTGTCGCGCACCAGCGCGTCGGCCTCGACCACGCCGCCATCCTTGCCATGCAGGTACAGGTGCATGTCCTGCTGCGGATACGGGATGTTGATGCCGGCCTTGTCGAAGCCCAGCTTGAGCTGTTCCAGCAGCGTGACCTTGGTACCGAACCAGTCGGCCGACTTCACGTAGCAGCGGATGCCGAGATTGATCGCGTGCGCGCCCAGCTCGTACACCACCACGTCCGGTGCCGGCGTCTGCAACACGCGCGGGTCGGCCTTCATCAGCGCCAGCGCGGTGTCGCGCGCCAGCTGGATGTTGTCTTCATAGCCGATGCCCACCACCAGTTCGACGCGGCGGGTCGGTTCGGCGGTCAGGTTGATGATCGGCGCAGCGGTGATCAACGTGTTCGGAATGGTGGTGTGCTGGTTGTCGGCACCGGTGATGACGGTCTGGAAGATGCGCACTTCGCGCACCGTGCCGGTTTGTCCGGCCACCGTCACCACATCACCGACGCGGAACGGGCGCAGCGTCACCAGCATGACGCCGGAGGCGATGTTGGACAGCGAATCCTTCAGTGCCAGGCCAACCGCAAGCC
This sequence comes from Stenotrophomonas sp. 86156_Sma, assembly GCF_056481625.1. Lineage (NCBI taxonomy): Bacteria > Pseudomonadati > Pseudomonadota > Gammaproteobacteria > Lysobacterales > Lysobacteraceae > Stenotrophomonas > Stenotrophomonas sp. 86156_Sma. The sequence goes on along the minus strand of NZ_CM151157.1, from coordinate 3,126,404 downwards.
CGGCGGTGCCGAGCACAGCCAGCAGCGGGGTGATCTGCACGCCCAACGTGCCGATCGCCAGTACCACCACGATCACCAGCGACGCGGCGTACACCACGTTGCGCAGGAAGTTGCCCAGCATCGGGTCCACGCCCATGCGCGCGGTGGCGCGCGGCATTGCATTGGACAAGCGACGTGCCACCCACATGCCGACCAGCAGCACCACGATCGCGGCCAGCAATGGCACGCCGTAGGTCTCCAGCAGGCGTTCCCAATCGAGCGAGTGGAACCAGGGTGTTGCGGCGGGGGCGGGTGGGGCAGTAGCAATCATGCGGGCTCCTTGTCGAACGGGCGCGGCGCTCAAGAACGCCAAGAACTGAAAACCCCGCAGAGGCGGGGTTGCATGCGGGCAGATTATCGGCATCGCAGGATGAACGTGATGTCAGCCGCCTTCGATCAACGCGCCCGTACCCTTGAGCAGCGAGCGGAGTCCTTGTACCAGGTGCGGTTCTACCGTACTGAGCCAGAGGCGGCCGGGCACCAGTTCGTCCAACGTGCAGCCGGGAGTACCTTGCAGTATCGCCGCCAGTGTCTTGCCGGGCGCGACGGACACACCCAACTGCACTGGATTCAGCAGGCTAAGCGGGAAGATGTTGCGGGCCTTGTGCATGCGCACCTCTGGCGGGGCGTCATACCAGATCTGGTTGCGGTCTTCTTCGTCCTGCGGCTGTGTGCCATCGCAGTAGCTCATGATGTAGGCCTGCGGGCTCCGCTCGAAGGGCGGGTGGGTGACGTAGCCAAAGTCCCAGTCATACAGAGCGATCAGCCCCACCAGGAGCTCCCGGAAGGACTGCGGTTCCAGAGGAAAGCGAGCGTCCTTGGAGAACAGAACGAATTCCGTTCCAAGCTCACGACTGGAAGCGAAATCCACTGATGCCGTCAGATCATACGCGGGCGCGTCACTTCCTTTGGGTACAGCGACAACGCTGAGGAGGGTCAGCTCCTTGAAGCTACTGGCCAGAAGTCTTCGATGTGCTGCATTGCCCAGCTTCGCCAACTTGCTACTGTGGCCCTTTCCATCAGACGCAAAGTAGGTGACCTCTACTCCACGCTTTTCGAGCATGGATATAGCCAACTCGTGAAACTTCTGGAAATCCTGCGCTCCTGCCAGTGGGCCGGAGTAGTTGAACAGTCCAAGTGCGAACGGGATGGTCATGGGGCGAACCTTGCCGGCAAGTGATTCCAGTCCTTCCAGTGTGCGTCGGCCATTTCAGGGCGCCTACTGGAATAGTTGCAAATGACATATCGGTCCAGTTGGTCCCCAAAAGCAGAAACCCCGCCGAGGCGGGGTTTCTTTATTCAGCCTTACAGCCGGATCAGTCGTTGGCCTTCAGCTTGGCCAGGCGCAGCCAGGTATCGACCACGGTGTCCGGGTTCAGCGACACCGACTCGATGCCTTCCTGCATCAGCCATTCGGCCAGATCCGGATGATCGGACGGGCCCTGGCCGCAGATGCCGACGTACTTGCCCTTGGCACGTGCCGACTTGATCGCCATCGACAGCAGCTTCTTCACTGCCGGGTTACGTTCGTCGAACAGGTGCGCGACGATCGACGAATCGCGGTCCAGGCCCAGGCTGAGCTGGGTCAGGTCGTTGGAGCCGATCGAGAAGCCGTCGAAGATCTCCAGGAACTCATCGGCGAGCAGTGCGTTGGACGGCACTTCGCACATCATGATGATCTTCAGGCCGTTCTCGCCCTGCTTCAGGCCGTTCTGTTCCAGCACCTCGATGACCTTGCGGCCTTCTTCCAGGGTGCGCACGAACGGAATCATGACCCACAGGTTGTCCAGGCCCATTTCGTTGCGCACGCGCAGCACGGCCTTGCACTCCAGCGCGAAGGCGGCCGAGAAGCTCGGATCGACGTAACGGCTGGCGCCGCGGAAGCCGATCATCGGGTTCTCTTCGTGCGGCTCGTAGTTGCTGCCGCCGATCAGGTTGGCGTACTCGTTGGACTTGAAGTCCGACAGGCGCACGATCACGGCGTTCGGTGCGACCGAGGCGGTGAGGGTGGCGATGCCTTCGGCCAGTCGGTCCACGTAGAAGCTGACCGGATCACCATAGCCGGCGATCTTCTCGTCGATCTTCCTCTTCGTCGCCGCATCCTGGCGGTCGTATTCCAGCAGCGCGTTCGGGTGGATGCCGATGTGGCTGGCGATGATCATTTCCAGGCGGGCCAGGCCGATGCCGGCGTTCGGCAGCTGGCCGAAGTCGAAGGCACGTTCCGGGTTGGCCACGTTCATCATGATCTTCAGCGGTGCCGGCGGCATGTTGCCCAGATCGGTGGTGGTGCGCTCGAAGCCCAGCTTGCCTTCGTAGATGAAGCCGGTATCGCCTTCAGCGCAGCTGACGGTGACCAGCTGGCCATCTTCGATGACCTTGGTGGCGTTGCCCGAACCGACCACGGCCGGCACGCCCAGCTCGCGCGCGATGATCGCGGCATGGCAGGTACGGCCACCGCGATTGGTGACGATGGCCGAAGCGCGCTTCATCACCGGTTCCCAGTCCGGGTCGGTCATGTCGGCGATCAGCACGTCGCCCGGCTGCACGCGGTTCATGTCGTCCAGCGTCTTCACCACGCGGGCCACGCCCGAACCGATCTTGGCGCCGACGGCGCGGCCCTCGGCCAGCACGTTGCCGCCCTTTTCGGTCAGCGCGAAGCGCTCGATCTGGGTGGCATGGCTGCGCGACTTCACCGTTTCCGGGCGCGCCTGCACGATGAACAGCTTGCCGCTGACACCGTCCTTGGCCCACTCGATGTCCATCGGGCGGCCGTAGTGCTTTTCGATGACCAGCGCCTGCTTGGACAGTTCCTGCACGTCCTCGTCGCTGATCGAGAAGGTGTTGCGCAGTTCGACCGGGGTGTCCTCGATCCTGACGCGCTCACCCGGAACATCCGAATACACCATGCGGATGGCCTTGCTGCCGAGCGAGCGGCGCAGGATCGCCGGCTTGCCGGCCTGCAGGGTGGGCTTGTAGACGTAGTACTCGTCCGGGTTGACCGCGCCCTGCACGACCATTTCGCCCAGGCCGAACGACGAGGTGACGAACACCACGTCGCGGAAGCCGGACTCGGTGTCCAGGGTGAACAGCACGCCGGAGGAACCGACGCCCGAACGCACCATCAGCTGCACGCCGGCGGACAGGAACACGTCCTCATGCTTGAAACCGTGGTGCACGCGATAGGCGATGGCACGGTCGTTGTACAGCGAGGCGAACACTTCCTTGACCTTGTGCACGACGTCGTCGGCACCGGTGACGTTGAGGAAGGTTTCCTGCTGGCCGGCGAAGGAGGCATCCGGCAGATCCTCGGCGGTGGCCGACGAACGCACGGCCACGGCCACGTCGCCGCCGCCGTTGTCGGCGCTCAGCTGGGCGTAGGCGGTGCGGATGTCCTGGTCCAGCTGCGGCTGCAGCGGGGCATCGATCACCCAGGTGCGGATTTCCTTGCCTGCTGCGGTCAGCGCGTTGACGTCCTCGACGTCCAGCGTGGCCAGCTTGTCGAAGATGCGCTTGGACAGATCGTTGTGCGCGATGAAGTCCTTGAAGGCTTCAGCGGTGGTGGCATAACCGCCCGGCACCGAAACGCCCAGACCGGCCAGGTTGCCGATCATCTCGCCCAGCGACGAATTCTTGCCGCCTACGCGGGCCAGGTCGGCCAGACGCAGTTCGTGCAACCACAGGATGTTCTCGTTCAAGCGCGATGCTCCGTTTGGCCATCGCCCGAGGCGGGCTGGAATGGCCGCGTCCGTAGGAAGAAGCCGATATGATGCCGGGCAGAGTACCGTCGGCACAAGCTTGTGCTGGCGGCCTTTTTAGGCTTCGTAGGGGGTAAAAGCGCGCATGTCGACCATCCGTCCAGTGTTCTACGTTTCCGATGGAACCGGTATCACCGCTGAAACCATTGGGCATAGCCTGCTTACCCAGTTCTCCGGGTTCAGCTTCATTACCGATCGCATGTCGTTTGTCGACGACCCCGAAAAAGCGCGTGAAGCCTGTGCCCGGATCCAGGCGGCAGGGGAGCGGTACCAGGTCCGGCCGATCGTGGTGAACTCCTGCGTGGACCAGAGCCTGAGCCTGATCCTGGCCGACAGCGGCGCGCTGATGCTGGATGTGTTCGCGCCGTTCATCGAGCCGTTGGAGCGTGAACTGGCCAGTCCGCGCCTGGCCCGGGTCGGCCAGGCCCACGGCATGGTCGATTTCGACACCTACCACCGCCGCATCAACGCGATGAACTTCGCCCTGACCCATGACGATGGCATCGCGGTGAACTACGACGATGCCGACGTGATCCTGGTGGCGGTGTCACGCGCCGGCAAGACGCCCACCTGCATCTACCTGGCCCTGCATTACGGGGTGCGCGCGGCCAATTACCCGCTGACCGACGAAGACCTGGAAAGCGACCGCCTGCCGCCACGCCTGCGCAACTACCGGCGCAAGCTGTTCGGCCTGACCATCGACCCGGACCGGCTGCAGCAGATCCGCCAGGAGCGCCGCCCGAACTCGCGCTACGCCAACCTGGACACCTGCAAGCGCGAAGTGGCCGCGGCCGAGACCATGTTCCGCATGGAGCGGATCCCGACCCTGAGCACCACCCATACCTCGATCGAGGAGATTTCCAGCAAGGTGCTGGCCACGCTGGGGCTGCAGCGCGAGCTGTATTGATCCTTGCGCCACGACCAACGGTCGTGGCCTACCTGCATGGGGGCATTGCCCCTCCTCCGCGGTGGGTATCGACCGTTGGTCGATACCGAGCCCCTTGGTCGGGGCGATCCTGCCCCCACGTTGAAGCACCAACGTGTAGGATCGACCCATGGCCCAAGCCTCGCCCCGCACCGAACGCATTCCCCGCCTGAGCCGGCTCAGTTGGCTCATGGGCCTGTACGCGGAAAACTACCGCCACCTGGTGCGCCTGTTCGAACCGGCCGGGCTGGTGGCGGGCAGCTACATTTCCTCGATCGGCGACGGCCTGGATGTCCGCCTGGACGTGATCGAGTGCCACCGCTACACGGTGGAACTGCGCCTGACTTACGACCTGGCCGACCCGGTCACCGGTGAGCCGGATCCGTCGGCCTATGTGCGTCTGTACCGTGACGCGCGCCAGGCCGAGACCACCCATTGCTACGTCGGCCGCCGCTGGCAGGACACCATGGGCCTGTATCCGCCGCCGGCGGAGCTGATCAGCCACCGCATGCGAATGAACACCTTCCTCGGCAAGTGGCTGGAGTACCTGGCCGAGCGCGGCCACGGCGTGGCCACCCTGCGCCGCGATCCCGACGGTGCTGGCACACCTGCCGAGCGCCGCCTGTCGCTGGTGCGCTGATCGGCCATAATCCACGGCTGACCTGCCGCTGGATGCTGCCCCATGCCGTACACCCCGATCGTCGCCACCCTGGGCTATGTGCTGTCGCCTGATCGTCGCCAGGTGCTGATGATCCACCGCAATACCCGTCCCGGTGACCACCACCTGGGCAAGTACAACGGCCTGGGCGGCAAGATCGAAGCGGACGAGGATGTGGCGGCCAGCATGCGCCGCGAGATCGCCGAGGAAGCCGGCATCGACTGCACCGGCATGCGCCTGCGCGGCACCATCAGCTGGCCGGGCTTCGGCAAGCACGGCGAGGATTGGCTGGGTTTCGTGTTCGTCATCGATGGATTCGAGGGCACCCCGCACGGCGGCAACCACGAAGGCACGCTGGAGTGGGTGGACCTGGACAAGCTGGACACCCTGCCGATGTGGGAGGGCGACCGCAACTTCCTGCCGCTGGTGTTCGACGCCGACCCGCGCCCGTTCCACGGCGTGATGCCGTACAAGGACGGGCGCATGGTGAGCTGGTCCTTCAGCCGCCTGTGAGCCGGGAAATCGGGTAGCTGCCAACCTTTGGTCGGCACGCTCTTCTGGCAAATTAATACCCGGGCAATATTGACGGGAGAGAATTACCCGGGCAATATTCGCACATCGCCTCTGATGCCGTTGCCATGCCTGCGTCCCGACTTCCTCCCTTCAGTTGTTTCGACGGCCATCGCCTGGTCGCTTCCGGTACGCCGGAAGTGGCCGCGCTGGCGCTGAAGCAACTGCGTGTCGACAACGCTGCCGGTCCGCTGCTGGTGTTCGACAACGCCACCGGCCGCACCCGTGATTTCGATACGCGTGGCAGCGACGCAGAACTCCTGGCGCGGGTAAACGAAGCGTTTCCCGCCGCCGTGGAGACGGATGCCGACGTCACGGCCGAAGAGGCGCCCGCAACCCCACGTGGCCGTGGCCGCCCCAAGCTGGGTGTGGTCGCCCGAGAAGTGACCTTGCTGCCGCGCCATTGGGCGTGGCTGGCCGAGCAGCCTGGCGGTGCCTCGGTGGTGCTGCGCAAGCTGGTGGAGGCGGCCAGCCGTGCCGGTGCTGACAAGGACCGCCAGCGTCGTGACAGCGAGCGTGCCTATCACTTCCTGCAGACCATCGCCGGTGACCTGCCGGGTTTCGAGGAGGCGATCCGTGTCCTGTTCGCGCATGACCGCGCGGGCCTGGAAGCGGCGTTGCGGAGTTGGCCCGCGGATGTGTGCGCCCACGCTCTGCGCCTGGCCTTCGACGATCCTGCGGACCACGCCGACGGCTGAGCCATCGCGCCGTTGCTGAGCGACGGCGCCACCTGACCACGGGCCACGGCCTGCTTTCCCTGTGCTTGCTTTGCTGGCGGAAACGCCGGGCAGGGCGGCGCCTTGCCCAGAGAACCCCATGAGCACCCCTGTACATCCGATACCTCCGGCAGCACCCCCGCTGTGGCGCACCTATCTGACCCTGCTGCTGCCGATGCTGCTGACCAATGCGCTGCAGCTGGCCGCAGGCACGCTGGACAACATTTACCTCGGCCATCTGCTCGGCACACAGGCAGTGGCTGCAGCGGCTGCGTTCTTTCCGGTCTTCTTCCTGCTGTTGGCCCTGGTAATGGGCCTGGCGACCGGTGCGATGGTGCTGATCGGCCAGGCCTGGGGCGCGGGCCGCCCGCAGCAGGCACGCGCCGTGGCTGGCAGCGCGGTGGCGCTGATCCTGCTGCTGTCGGTGCTGGTGATGACTGTGGGCGGCGGCTTCGCGCCACAACTGCTGGTGGCGTTGGGCACGCCGGCAGCGGTCCTCAGTGAGTCCATTGTCTACGCACGCGTGCTGTTGCTGACGGCACCGGTGTTCTTCCTGCTGTGGCTGGCCACTGCGGTGAGCCGCGCGGTGGGCGATGCGAAGACACCGCTGCATGCGCTGCTGCTGGCAACGGTGGTCGGCCTGCTGTGCACGCCGCTGCTGATCCTCGGCCGGGCCGGCCTGCCGCAGCTGGGTTCGGCCAGTGCGGCAGTCTCGGCGGCGTTTGCCTCGCTGCTGGCCCTGGCCTGGCTTATGTGGCGGTGGCAGAGGACGGAGCACCCGTTGGCGCCGGGACGTGAGCTGCTGCGTGCCATCCGTTTCGATGGCGTGCTCATCCGCGCGATGCTGCGCATCGGTGTACCGTCATCGCTGCAGATGCTCAGCCTGGCCATTGCCGAAATCGTGTTGCTGGGCTGGATCAACCGCTACGGCTACACGGCCACGGCCGCCTACGGTGCGGTCAACCAGTTGATGAGCTGGGTGCAACTGCCTGCGATGTCGCTGGGGATCACCGCCACCATCCTCGCGGCGCATGCGATGGGCGCGGGGCGTACGGCACGGCTGCCCGCCATCGCTCGCACCGGTGTGCTGCTTGGGCTGGCGATGCTGAGCGTGGTGCTGCTGCTGGTGATGGCGCTGGCGCCCTGGCTGACCGGGCTGATCCTGGCGGCCGCAGAGGTGCGCGAATTGGCCGCATCGCAGCTGCGCACGGTGGTATGGGGCGTGCTGGCGATGGGAGGCAGCGCGGTGCTGGTCGGAGTGATGCGAGGCAGTGGCACGGTGATGTTGCCAGCGTTGTTGGGCATGGCAGCGGTACTGCTGCTGGAGCTGCCGTTGGCGATGTGGTTGCAGGCGCGGCATGGTCTGGCCGGCCTGTGGTGCGCGTGGCCGCTGGGGTTGCTGGCGATGCTGGTGATGCAGGTGTTCTGCTTCGCGCATTGGCGGCGGCGGGTGCAGGCTGGGTAGTGCCGGCCGCTGGCCGGCAATCCGGAATGCCGGGGCAGCCGGCCAGCGGCCGGCTCTACCACGCGGTCGGATCACAGTCGTTGCGGCGGCTGCGGTGGGTCGGCCACTGGTGATGCAGGTGTTCTGTGCTGCTCGTTGGCGCCGGGTGCAGGCTGGGTAGTGCCGGCCGCTGGCCGGCAATCCGGAATGCCGCGGCAGCCGGCCAGCGGCCGGCTCTACCACGTGGTCGAATCACAGTCGTTGCGGCGGCTGCGGTGGGTCGGCCACTGGTGATGCAGGTGTTCTGTGTTGCTCGCTGGCGCCGGGTGCAGGTTGGGTAGTGCCGGCCGCTGGCCGGCAATCCGGAATGCCGCGGCAGCCGGCCAGCGGCCGGCTCTACCACGTGGTCGAATCACAGTCGTTGCGGCGGCTGCGGTGGGTCGGCCACTGGTGATGCAGGTGTTCTGTGTTGCTCGCTGGCGCCGGGTGCAGGTTGGGTAGTGCCGGCCGCTGGCCGGCAACGCGGAACGGTCGGGGCAGCCGGCCAGCGGCCGGCTCTACCACGTGGTCGGATCACAGTCGTTGCGGCGGCTGCGGTGGGTCGGCCACTGGTGATGCAGGTGTTCTGTGTTGCTCGCTGGCGCCGGGTGCAGGTTGGGTAGTGCCGGCCGCTGGCCGGCAACGAGGAACGGCCGGGGCAGCCGGCCAGCGGCCGGCTCTACCACTTCAGCGCCGCTGTGCCAGCAGCAGATGGAAGTGCTTTTCGCGGATCTGGCCGTCATTGCCGGCTGCGGATTCCCGGTGGCTGCGCCAGGCCGAGACGCGGAAGCCCGATACCCGCAGCGCCAGCTCCACCGCGTCCAGTTCATGCAGTTGGAAGTCGGCAGCAAATGGCAGGCTGCGCATGAAGCTGGCGTCGCCAAAGGCCAGGCACAGGCGGCCGCCCCGGCGCAGCACACGCGCCAGCTCGTCCAGCACCGGCGCCAGGTGGGGCCAGAAGTACAGGGTGTTGACCGCCAGCGCGGCATCCATCGCGGCATCGGCGACCGGCAGCGCATGAGCGTCGCCGTGTCGCATCGCGGCACGCTCGGCCAACCCGGCGTTGGCCAGGCGCTGGTTGCCGGCCTCGACCATGGCGGTGGACAGCTCAATACCCAGATAGTGGCTGCCGGTGGCCTGCAGCATCAGCGGCGCGAAGGCCGCATTGCCGGGGCCGATCTCCAGGACCCGTTCGCCAGTACCGACGGCCAGCAGCCCGATCGCGGCCAGGTTGAGTGCGCTGTTGCTGCGGTTCATCGAGTCAGCCACCGCCAGCGCGGCCTCGCCATGGGGCTGCCGCAGCTGTGCGGCCAGAGTGGGAGCATCCAGCATCATCATCGTCCGTTGCAGAGTTTCGGACGTGGCGGCGGCGGGTCCGCCGGTGACCATAGCGCCGACCTTGTGGCTTGGGAAGTAGGGAAACCCCGCTTCGGGGTGATGAGGAAATGTCCAGCGTCGCAGTCGGTGAGATCTGGTTGTCCACAGGGGGTGTGGATTACGCGTGGGCAACTTTGTGGATAAGCCGCGACAGGCGCCACCCCCCTAGGCTGTCAAGATGGGTGGCGAAAAATTCACCGCCGGTGAGGACAGGTGAGGGAGCGGTGAAGGCTGGGGCCTGCCAGCGCTGTCGCCAGCGGCGGCGCTCGCGGTAACCTGTGGGCCTTGATGCTCCGTGAGACCCCATGAAACGTCACTTCTCGATGCTGCGCGAATTCCAGCTGGCCGACTGGTTCACCCTGGCCAATGCTTTCTGCGGCACCGGTGCGGTCTTTGCCGCAATGCGCTTCCTGCAGGACGGCGAGCGCGGCTACCTGCTGTTCGGCATGGCGTTGATCCCGCTGGCTTTCATTTTCGACGCCCTCGATGGGCGCATCGCGCGCTGGCGCAAGTCCAGCTCCACCCTGGGCCGCGAGCTGGACTCGCTGTCCGACGTGATCTCCTTCGGTGTGGCCCCGGCGGCGCTGGCCTACGCCTGCGGCATGCAGGGCGGCTGGGACTGGCTGGTGCTGAGCTATTTCGTCTGCTGCGGCGTCAGCCGCCTGGCGCGCTACAACGTCACCGCAGAGGCGCTGGCCGGCGACGAGGGCAAGGTCGCGTATTTCGAGGGCACCCCGATCCCGACCAGCCTGGTGCTGGTGATCGTGCTGGCGATCGCCGCCGGTACCGATGCCATCGGCCAGAACATCTGGTTCGGCCAGTGGCAGATCGGCCCGTGGCAGCTGCACCCGATGGTGTTGTTGTTCGCCTTGTCCGGGTCGCTGATGATCAGCAAGACCCTGCGCATTCCCAAGCCATGAGCCAGCCCTGCGGAGGCCTGCGATGACCAGCTCGGCCCACGACGCCGGCAGCAGCGATTTCGAGACCCTGGCCCGGCAGTACTTCGGCGCCTGGGGCGATGCCCTGCGCCACGCCAGCACGCCCGGTGCGCCGGCAGGTGACGACCCCGGCAGCTGGCAACGGCTGTTCGACTGGTGGGGCCAGCTGTTGCCCGAGCAGGGGCAGGGCGCGCCGGAAGATGCCGTGCGCCGCTTCCGCGAACAGGCGGGCAGCTGGTACGGAACCATGCAGGAAGTGGCCGCGCGTTTCGCCGGCCGCGACGCCAGCAGTGCCGACGTGGCACAAGCCTGGCGCGAGGCGGTGCAGGGGCAGGGCGACGGCATGCTGCAGTGGATGCTGCAGGGCGCCCGTGGCAGCACCCACGCTGGCGCCGCTGTACCGGAGTTTGCCGCCTGGCTGCAGCAGTTCCAGCTGCAGGCCGGTCCGTGGCTGCAGAGCCCGGCGTTCGGGCCCGGCCGCGAGCACCAGGCGCGCTGGCAGTCCCTGCTGCGTGCGCAGGAGGAATACCAGCAGCATTCGCGCGCCTATGTCGATCAGATCAAGCAGGCGCTGGATGAGGCCTTCGCGCTGTTCGAGCAGCGCCTGGCCGAGCACGAGCAGCCAGGCAGCCAGCTGACCAGTGCCCGCGCGATGTTCGACCTGTGGATCGAAGTGGCCGAGGAGGCCTACGCCAAGGTCGCCATGTCCGAACCGTTCCAGCAGGTGTATGCCGCGCTGGGCAACGCTCAGATGCGCCTGCGCGCCGGCCTGCAGCGCGAGGTGGAACAGATGAGTGAACGGATCGGCCTGCCGACCCGCAGCGAGATGGACGCCGCGCACCGCCGCATCGCCGAGCTGGAGCGCAGCCTGCGCCGACTGCAGGCACAGGTGGCGGCCATGGCCGGTACGGGCGAGGTCGATCCGGTGGCACAGCCGGCGCCGGTGAAGGTGAAGCCGGTCGCGCGCAAGGCCGCGAAGAAGGCCGCGCCGGCAAAGAAGGCGGCTGCGAAAAAGGCGCCTGCGAAGAAGGCTGCACCAAAGGCAGCACCCCGTACTTCCACGCGGACGCGTGACCGATGAAAGGACCGCTGGGCTTCAACGCTGATGACCTGATGCAGGAAACCCTGGCCATGCAGCGCAAGCTGATGGAAGGGCTGAAGCTGCTGCCGCAGGTGGAAGACGTGGACTACGGCGTGACCGCGCGCGAGGAAGTCTGGCGCGACGACAAGGTGGTGCTGTACCGCTTCGTCGGCGAACAGTCACCGACCCGGCGCACGCCGCTGCTGATCGTCTACGCGCTGGTCAACCGGCCGTACATGGTCGACCTGCAGGCCGATCGCTCACTGGTGCAGAAGCTGCTGGCGCTGGGGCAGGACGTCTACGTGCTGGACTGGGGTTACCCGGATCGCTCGGAGCGCTTCCAGACCCTGGAGGACTATCTGCTGCGCTACATCGATGGCGCGGTCGATGCGCTGCGCGCGCGCGGTGGTGGCCCGGTCGACCTGCTCGGCATCTGCCAGGGCGGCGTGTTCGCGCTGTGTTACGCCGCACTGCGCCGGCAGAAGCTGGGCAAGCTGATCACCATGGTCACCCCGGTCGATTTCCAGACCGCCGACAACATGCTCTCGCACTGGGCGCGGCAGGTGGACGTGGACCTGCTGGTCGACACGCTGGGCAACATCCCGGCCGACCTGATGAATGCCAGTTACCTGATGCTCAAGCCGTTCCGTCTGAACGTGCAGAAGTACGTCGGCCTGCTCGACATCCTCGATGACAAGGCGGCGCTGGAGGATTTCCTGCGCATGGAGAAGTGGATCTTCGATTCACCGGACCTGGCGGGCGAGGCGTTCCGCGACTTCATCAAGCAGTTCTACCAGGGCAACGGGCTGGTGAACGGCACGGTGCGGATCGGCGAGGAAGCGGTGGATCTGTCGCAGGTGACCTTGCCGGTGCTGAACATCTATGCCGAGCAGGACCATCTGGTGCCGCCGGATGCCTCGCGCGCAATGCGTGGACGCCTGGGCACCGAGGATTACACCGAGTCCAGTTTCCGTGGCGGCCATATCGGCATCTACGTGTCCGGCCGCGCGCAGCGCGAAGTGCCGGCCACGATCGATGGCTGGTTGAAGGCGCGCGACGCGTAAAGCCGGTTTCTTTTTTTTTGTAGAGTCGAGCCATGCTCGACTGCATGGAGGGTGATGATGTCGCAAAGGATTTCGATGCTGCTTGCCACGCTGCTGCTGGCAGCACCTGTTGCCCACGCCGCACCCAGTACGGATGCACGCCGGGAGATCGCCCAGCTGATCTCCAGCCTGGACGGCTCCCAGTGCCGGTTCCAGCGCAATGGCAGCTGGTACGACGGCAGCGATGCGCGCGCGCACCTGCAGCGCAAGTACGACTACCTGCTGAAGAAGGACATGGTGGACAGCGCCGAGCAGTTCATCGAGCGCGCCGCCAGCCAGAGCAGCATGAGCGGCAAGCCCTATCGCATCCAATGCCCGGGGCAGCCTGAACAGACCGCGGCCGCCTGGTTCGGCGCCCGCCTGCAGGCCCTGCGCCACCGCACGCCGTAGACATAGGGGCGGTGTAGAGTCGAGCCATGTTCGACTGCTTTTTCCCGTAGCCTAGGAGAACCGCCATGAACACCGCGCCGCGCACGCTGTCGCGTTCATTGAACGACCGCATGATTGCCGGCGTGATGGGCGGCATCGCCCACCGCTTCGGCTGGAACCCCACGCTGGTGCGGATCGTGTTCGTGCTGGTCTCGATCGGCTCGGCGGCCTTCCCCGGCATCCTGGTCTACCTGATCCTGTGGCTGCTGATTCCCAACGAGGCCGATTGAAGACTCCCGTGACGCCCTGGCCGGTCTGGCTGCGCGCGCTGCAGGTGCTGGGTGCGGTGTGGACGTCCCCCAATTCACTGCTCGGCCTGATCGGTGGACTGGCCGGCATGCTCGGCGGCGCGACGCTGCGCTGGAGCGGCCGTGACTGTGCGCTGGTTTTCGATCGCTGGCCGTGGGGGCCGGGTGGGGCGATCACCCTGGGCAACGTGATCCTCCACACCGGCCATGACCTGGGCATTTCCTGCCGCACCTATGCCCATCAGGCGGGGTGGGGCGTGGAGCCGCTGATCCGGCTGGATGACCACGAACGCGCGCACGTTTACCAATACATGGTGCTGGGGCCGCTGTACCTGCCGGTGTACCTGCTGTGCGGCGGGGTGAGTGCGCGCAACCCGTTCGAGCGTGCGGCCGATCATTTCGCCCGGTTCGGGCGTGGGTGGTGGCCGTAGGTTCCAGCCAACGGCGCAGCCCCTCGTGGCTTGGTCGCGGAATACGTTTCATGTGATTGGGCCGGGCGGGGTGGGTTCGCGGGACACGCCGTAAACCCGTCCCTGGGGGCTCGATGGCGCCATCCATGGCGCCAACGGTCCCGCGAACCCACCCCACCCGGCCTCTGACAGTTTCCGTGCGCGTCCAGCCACGGAGAAGAAAAAGAACAGCAGAAGCGGGTCGCGCGCTGCGCTTGCTCGCGAGCCGAGCCTGCGGTCGGCTTCGCGGACTGGTCTGAAAGCAGCCGAGCGTGGGCTCGGCTCTACAAAAAGCGGCCAGCCAGGCTGCTTTTGCTTTTGATCTTCTTTTTTCTTCTCCGTGGGTAGTAGACGCAGCAGAAATCTGTCAACGGCCGGGTGGGTGGGGCTGGCGGGGTATCCGCGGCATGGATGCCGCGGCTAAGCCCCCAGGGACGGGTTCACGGCGTCCCCGCCAGCCCCACCCACCCGGGCAGCCCACAGGAAACCGGCTTTCCGCGATCATCCCAAACCACCCACGAGGGGCTGCGCCGTTGGCTGGAAACCCCCGATTCGTTAGCCGGAAGTTAAAGATCCGTAAGCATTCTGCTGCGATCCCGCAGTCATCTGCATGCAACCGATCGTCATTAGCCTTCGTGACGTTCCAGTCAGGTTCGACGCGGTAAGCTCTCCCTCGATGAGCTCGCAGCATCGCTCATCGAGTGCAGTACGCAGTAGCAATTTGGAGGAATACATCACATGGCAATCGTTCTTTATGTCGGTGGTAGCAAGGATGGCGAGAAGGGCGTGGTGCCCTACGGCTTCAGCAAATCCCGCGCCGACACCGCGCTGGGGCCGGAGTTCTACACGGAGCGGTTCATGGAACTGCAGGGTGTCGGCAAGGTCCGCCTGATGGCCCTGGAAGGCATGCGTGACGAGATCGTCATGCAGCGCGCCGCCCGCCACTACCGCTGACCTCCGCAACACGCGGCAGGGCGCGCCCACCATCGCGCGCCCGCGCCGGCATCCCAGCCCAGGGCCAGTCCGAGCCCTCTTTTCGCCAGGATGCCGGCGTCCACTCCGGCCTCACCGCTGAACCTCGCCCCCTGTCAATGCCTTGTCCGGCTCCGTCGTGGATTGCCAGAATGGGGTCTTCCCGTAACGCGGCACAGACCTGAAGCAATGCACGACGCCAAGAACGCCCAGAGCGCGCTCGCCCAGCAGATCGCCCAGACCATCGCCGACGAGATCGGTGCCCAGTCCGCCCAGGTACGTGCCGCCGTCGGCCTGCTCGACGAGGGCGCCAGCGTTCCGTTCATCGCGCGCTACCGCAAGGAAGTGACCGGGGGCCTGGACGACACCCAGCTGCGCAACCTGGAAGTGCGCCTGACCTACCTGCGCGAACTGGAAGACCGCCGCGCGGCGGTGCTGGCCAGCATCGGCGAGCAGGGCAAGCTCAGCGACGAACTGCGCAACGACATCCTGGCAGCCGATACCAAGAGCCGGCTGGAAGACCTGTACCTGCCGTACAAGCCCAAGCGCCGTACCCGCGCCCAGATCGCCCGCGAGGCCGGTCTGGAGCCGCTGGCCGATGGCCTGCTGGCCGACCCGACGCAGGACCCGCAGGTCTTTGCCGCCGGTTTCGTCGACACCGACAAGGGCGTGGCCGACACCAAGGCCGCGCTGGAAGGTGCACGCGCGATCCTGATGGAGCGCTGGGGCGAAGATGCCGCGCTGGTCGGTGAGCTGCGGACCTGGCTGGGCGAGACCGGCGTGATCCGCGCGCGCGTGGCCGAGGGCAAGGAAACCGAAGGCGCCAAGTACCGTGACTATTTCGAACACGCCGAGGCACTGGCGAAGATTCCCTCGCACCGCTTGCTGGCGCTGTTCCGTGCGCGCCGCGAGGAGATCCTGTTCCTGGAGCTGGACCCGGGCAACGAGGCCGAGGCCGGCCACCAGTACGCCGAAGGACGCGTGGCGCGCAAGGCCGGCATCGCCGATCAGGGCCGCGCCGCCGACCGCTGGCTGCTGGATGCCTGCCGCCTGACCTGGCGTGCCAAGCTGCACACCCATCTGCTGCTGGACCTGTTCAACCAGGCTCGCGAAAAGGCCGAGGCCGAAGCCATCGCGGTGTTCGGCGACAACCTGAAGGACCTGCTGCTGGCCGCGCCGGCGGGCCCGAAGACTGTACTCGGGCTGGACCCGGGCATCCGCACCGGCTGCAAGATTGCCGTGGTCGATGCCACCGGCAAGCTGGTCGCCACCGACACCATCTACCCGCACGAGCCGCGCCGCCAGTGGGAGCAGTCGCTGCAGACGATCAAGCAGCTGTGCGCCAAGCACAACGTGGAACTGATCGCGATCGGCAACGGCACCGCCAGCCGCGAAACCGACAAGCTGGCCGGCGAAGCGATCAAGGCGGCCGCGAACCCGAAGCTGCAGAAGGTAGTGGTCAGCGAGGCGGGTGCGTCGGTGTACTCGGCGTCCGAGTTCGCGGCCAAGGAATTCCCGGGGCTGGACGTGTCGCTGCGTGGCGCGGTGTCCATCGCGCGCCGCCTGCAGGATCCGCTGGCCGAACTGGTCAAGATCGAACCCAAGGCGATCGGTGTCGGCCAGTACCAGCACGACGTGGACCAGTACCGCCTGGCGCGGGCACTGGATGCGCGGGTCGAGGACTGCGTGAATGCCGTGGGCGTGTACGTGAACACTGCCTCGGCCGCGCTGCTGTCGCGCGTGTCCGGCCTGTCGTCCACGGTGGCCGAGAACATCGTGCGCCATCGTGACGACAATGGCCCGTTCAAGCGCCGCAAGGACCTGCTGAAGGTCGCGCGCCTGGGCGAGAAGACCTTCGAGCAGTGCGCCGGCTTCCTGCGTATCGCCGATGGTGACCAGCCGCTGGACGCCTCGGCGGTGCACCCGGAAGCCTACCCGGTGGTCGAGCGCATCGTGGCCAGCACCGCGCGCCCGATCAAGGCGCTGATCGGTGATGGCAGCTTCCTGCGCGGCCTGAAGGCAGAACAGTTCACCGACGACACCTTCGGCGTGCCGACCGTGCGCGACATCCTGAAGGAACTGGAAAAGCCGGGCCGTGACCCGCGTCCGGAGTTCAAGGCCGCGCGCTTCGCCGAGGGCGTCGAGGACATCAAGGACCTGCGCGAGGGCATGGTGCTGGAAGGTGTGGTCAGCAACGTGGCCGCCTTCGGCGCCTTCGTCGATATCGGCGTGCACCAGGATGGCCTGATCCACATCTCGGCGCTCTCCGATACCTTCGTGAAGGACCCGCGCGACGTCGTCAAGGCCGGCGATATCGTCAAGGTCAAAGTGCTGGAGGTGGACGTGGCGCGCAAGCGCATCGCCCTGACCCGGCGCCTGGACGACACCCACGGGCAGGCCACCAGCCGCCCGGGCCAGCGTGATGAGCGCGGCCAGGGGCAGGGGCCGCGCCGCGACGCAGGCGGCCAGAACCGCGGGCCAAACCGGGGCCAGGGCAATGGCGGCCGTCCCGCTCAGTCCGCGCCCCCGGCCAACAACGCCCTGGCCGAGGCCTTCGCCCGCGCCAAGCGCAGCTGAGGATCGTGCCTCCCGTCACGCTTGATTCGTGGCGGGGGACTTGTCGGTTTTCCCCGTGATTGCGCACACTTGCGCCTGAGGGGGGCGTTTGGCCTCCCCGCTGTCGCTGGGGAGGGCCATGACGCCAGCACGACCCGCCGTCTTCGTTGCAGGCCGCAGCGCTCCGCTGCGGCCGGCGCCTGCCCGTGCCGGCAGGGGACCGGATTGATGCCGGGCCAGGGCACCCACGGCAATGGACTGCTGGAGCGCCGCCTGCAGGAGTTGGCGGAAGAGCGTCGCCGCTTGGCGATGATCATCGACGGTACCGCTGCGGGAACCTGGGAGTGGAACGTGCAGACCGGCGAGATGCGGGTCAATGCGCGCTGGGCCGAGATTGTCGGTTACCGCCTGGAAGAGCTGGAACCGATCTGCCAGAAGACGTTCCTGAAGCTGGTGCATCCCGATGACATCGCGCTGTCCGATGCGGCGCTGGATGAGCATTTCGAAGGACGCAGCGACAACTACGCCTGCCTGCTGCGCATGCGCCACAAGAACGGCCAGTGGATCTGGATCCAGGACCGCGGGCGGGTCTTCGAGTGGGACAGGCAGGGCAAGCCGTTGTGGATGGCCGGCGCGCATGCCGATGTCACCGAGCTGCAGCAGGCGAGGCAGGACGCGGCCGAGACCCGGCAACGCCTGCAGGCCGTGGTCGATGCGTCCGACGAGGTAGCGGTGATCGCCACCGATACCGATGGCACCATCACCTTGTTCAACACGGGGGCGGAGCGTCTGCTGGGCTACAGCGCGGCGGAGGTGGTCGGCCAACGGCGGCTCGATGCCTTCCACGATCCGGATGAGCTGAAGGCATGGATGCGACCGCTGGCCGATGTCCATGGCAATCTTCCTGACGTGTTCGAAGCGCTCAGTGCACGCGCCGACGGACAGACCTATTCGCGGCAGTGGATGTTGCTGCGCAAGGACGGCCAGCCACGGCAGGTGCGCCTGTCGATCAGCCGCATGGATGGCGCCGAAGGCGCGCGCATCGGCTATGTCGGCATGGCCATCGACATCACCGAGATCCTGCAGGCGCGCGCCGAAGCACGCCTGTCGGCAGAGAAATTCGCCGGTGCGTTCACGTCGGCGGCGCTGGGCATGGCGCTGGTGTCGCTGGAAGGACGCTGGCTGGACGTCAATGACGCACTGTGCCGGATCCTGGGCTACCCCCGCGAAGAACTGCTGCAGGTTGATTTCCAGCGCCTGACCCACCCCGATGACCTGCAGACCGACCTGGCCCTGGTGCAGGATCTGCTGGCCGGGCGGCGCAGCCACTACCACCTGGAAAAGCGCTATCTCGATCGAGACGGCAAGGTGATCTGGGCGCGGCTGTCGGTGTCGCTGGTGCGCACCGAGCACGGTGAACCGCTGCATTTCGTGTCGCAGATCCAGGACATCAGCGCCCAGCGCAGCAGCGAGCAGCGCCTGTTCGAGAGCGAGCAGCGCAGCCGTATCACGCTTGATGCGGTGGCTGACCTGGTGCTCAGCGTCAGCCTTGATGGCCGCATCGACTACGCCAACGCGGCCGCCGTGCGTACCCTGGCCGGGGATGGCGCGTTGTCGCTGGCCGGACACAAGGTGCAGGACGTGCTGGCGTTGACCACCGAGTACGCGCCCGGTTCGGTATTGGATGTGTCAGTGCTGCTGGACCCGGAGAGCAATGCGGTGGACCTGCACGCCGACCTGCTGCTGCGGCTGGGCACGGCAACGGTACCGGTGGACCTGACCCGCGCCTGGCTGCGCGATGATGAAGGCCATGTGCGCGGTGCAGTCTGGGTGCTGCGCGACGACACCCAGCAGCGCGCGCGCCAGCGCGAAGCCCGGCACCTGGCCGAGATCGATCCGTTGACCGAGCTGAGCAACCGCCGCGGCTTCGAGGTGCACCTGCAGCAGGCGATCACCCGCGTCGAGCGCACCGGCCAGGCAGCCTCGCTGATGTACATCGATCTGGACCGCTTCAAGCCGGTCAACGATACCTGGGGCCATCTGGCCGGCGATGCCGTGCTATGGGCGGTGGCCAGCGTGCTGCGCCATGGCGTGCGCGATTCGGACGTGGTGGCGCGGCTGGGGGGGGACGAATTCGCGGTGATCCTGTCCGGTTGTACGCCACGTCGTGCGGCCCGTATCGGTGGTGAACTGCTGCACACGCTGGCCTCCCTGTCGATTCCGTGGGACCAGGACCGGCTGCATGTGGGTGCCAGCATCGGTATCGCGCCATTGGCGGGTGGGATGAGCGTGGACCAGGCCGTGGCAGCGGCTGATGCCCAGTGTTACCGGGCCAAGGCAATGGGTCGCAACAACGTACAGGTGCAGGGCGAGGCCAGTGAGCTGCCCGGCGATGATTCCGAAGCCGCCGAAGGCTGATCTCAGCCTGTGAGAGGGCGTGCGCGAATACTGCGCGCACATCCACTCATGCAGGTGATCCCATGAAGGTCTGGAACCCGGTTGCGATGCGGGCCTACGCCCCGGCGATGGTTGGCTGGTGCCTCGCGCTGGCCGCCTGCCTGCGTGCGGAACAGCTGCGCGGCGACCTTCACGCGCAGGCCCTGCTGCCGGTACTGCAGGGCGGCGCGGTCGCCCTGCTGGTGTTCACGCTGTCCTGTATCGGTGCCGCCAGCATCGTGCTGTGGCGGACGGGCAGGAACGCGGTGGAGTGATGCGGTGGATGGTCACCGCATCCTCCACGTCATGTTGCGTCAGCGCAGTACTTCATCCGAACTGACCAGCTGCACGTCGTGCATCAGATCGAGGTAAGCCTCGTAGTAGCCCTTGTGCGAGGCACCGACGATCGTCAGCATGCGGGTGCCTGGATGCTGGCCCAGGATGTCGCGCATGTTGGCGACCATGCGCAGGTTGCGGGTTTCCCAGTAGCCCACGTAGTTGCGGCCGAAGCCTTCCGGCGAGGGCTCGACGAGGGTCGCGCCGAAATCGCTGTTGAAGGCCACCATCGCGGCCTCGGGCGTGTTGTAGGCGCGATACATTGCGAGCAATCCATCCGGTTGAGCAAGATTGGCCTCCAGTCGTTCATCGGCCGCCCTGCGCGCTTTGACGAAGGAATTGTCCCAGGCACCGCGTATGGCGGCAGCGTAGGCCTTCTGCTGCGATTCCGGTGTTGGCGAATCTGCAGTGTGGTCGTCGACCGACCACAGGCGCTCCAGCCCCAGGCGTGCCGCAAGTACGCCGGCCACCAGTCCGGCCTCGTTGCGGCGGGCCATGCGCGTGTCGAGGAACTGCACCAGTTCCGGTGTCAGGCTGTCCGAAGCACGTCGCTCTTCCCTGGGCAGCCGCAGCCATTGGACGACTGCCGAGCTGCTTTCGCCCGCGGCCAGGAACACGGCGGCCAATCGGCGCCGCTGGGCAGCGGTTGGCGCCTTCGGCCAATCCGCAAGCAGGCGTTCCATCTCCACGTTGGCGCTGGGCACGTCCAGGCCGGTGGCGGCCTGCGCCGGTGCCGGATCGACGCAGTAGTCCGCTACGCTCTCCGCGTATCGGGCCGGATTGCGGCGCATGAAGTCACACTGCAGGCCGGACAGGTTCTCCACCGCGATCGCGGTGGGCCGCCAGGCTTCCAGGCGCTGCAGCAGAGGTTCCAGCATCGCCGGCGTGAAGGTCTCCGGCAGGCTGGACAGGTGCGGGCTGCCCAGCACCAGCACTTCGTTCGGGCGTCCTGCGGGTGGTCCCTTCAGCTGGTCGGGGTGGAAGGCGGGTCGATAGGCGGCGTCGTTGGCCAGCGCGCTGCTGCTGCACAGGGCCAGGAAGAGAAGGCTGGCAAAGCGAGGGAACATGCGATCTCCATGTCGATAAGCATCCTGCGGGACCTTCATGCTGGTCATTTTCTCCTGCTGGGGAATCCCGCATTGGTCATGTAAACCTTTCTGCCTTGAGCTGCATCCTTCTGCTGAGCGATGCTGCACGCAATGCCCAGGCGATGCAGAAGATGACATTGGACGACTGGACCATCGACAGTCCGCGGCTGCACCTCCGGCCATTCACGCCCGGTGACGCCGACGAGGCATTTGTGGCAATCACACCCGGGCTGACCCGCTATATGGCGTTTGAGCCGCCACCCTCGAAGGAGGCGTTTGCTGCCGTCTGGCGGACGTGGCTGCTTACCATCGCCGACGGGACCGACATCACGTTGGTGATCCGCAGGCGCGGGGATGGGGTATTCCTTGGCCTGGCAGGCCTGCATCGAGCCCGTGAAGCAGAACCCGAACTGGGCATCTGGATCGCAGAAGTGATGCATGGGCACGGCTATGGCCGCGAGGCAGTGGCGGCGGTGTGGTCGGCGGCCTCCGGGCGCCTTCGCTGTGCTGCGTTCCGCTACCCGGTGGCGGAACGGAACCGGTCCAGCCGTGCATTGGCTGAGTCCCTTGGTGGGCAGGCTGTGGCACGTGAGCAGGGCGTGAAGTACACGGCAATCGTCTACCGCATTCCGGCTGCAATGCACAGAGTTGCGACGGACGTCGCGGAATCCCGCTAAAGCGGCCGACGGCGTCGCCGATACTCCCTCTGGATCCCGCTCCAGTCACCCGCCGCAGGACCCCAGGCTGCCCCCGACGGGCGGTCCGCGCAGTGTGTTCCGCCGCTTCCAGATGCCGATCGCACCCGCAGCAGACGTTCTTGGCAGTCGCTCGAGAGGTGCCCGTTGGCACCTGTAGTCCCTGGCAACTGATGTTGCCGCCGGGCATCCCGCCCGTCGGGTCACAACCGCTTACCGGACACCGAGGATCAGACAATGCTCATTCCAGGCTTCACGGCAGGCGCGCAGGCGCCGGCCGAGCTGCATACCCGTTGGTCGCCGTGGCGTGCGCTGCTTGGCGTGCTGGCGCCGCAGCAACGCACCAGCACAGAGGCGGCGATGACCGACCGCGCCGAGCTGGAAGCGCAGGTGGCCGCGCTGCATCGCGTGCAGGCCGTCATCGAGTTCGCGCTCGACGGCACCATCCTGCGGGCCAATGACAATTTCCTGCAGGCGATGGGTTACCGGCTGGAGGAGATCCAGGGCAAGCATCACTCCCTGTTCGTCGACCCCGAGCAGGCGCGCAGCGCGGAATACCGCGACTTCTGGGTGCGCCTGGGGCGTGGCGAATATGACGCCGGACAGTACCGCCGCTTCGGCAAAGGTCTGCGCGAGATCTGGATCCAGGCTTCGTACAACCCGGTGCTGGACCGCCAGGGGCGGCCGTACAAGGTGGTCAAGTTCGCGACCGACATCACCGCGCAGAAGCTGCAGGCGGCCGACTCGGCGGGGCAACTGGCCGCGATCGCCAAATCGCAGGCGGTGATCGAGTTCAGCATGGATGGCCGCATCCTGTCGGCCAATGACAATTTCCTGGCCGCTACCGGCTACAGCCTGGACGAAGTGCGCGGGCAGCACCATTCGTTGTTTGTCGAGCCTGAGCATCGCAGCAGCGTCGAGTATCGCCAGTTCTGGGAGAAGCTCGGGCGCGGCGAATATGACGCCGGCCAGTATCGGCGCCTGGGCAAGGGCGGGCGCGAGGTCTGGATCCAGGCATCCTACAACCCGATCCTGGACCTCAATGGCAAGCCGTTCAAGGTCGTCAAGTACGCCACCGACATCACCGCGCAGGTGCACGAGAACCAGGCCATGCAGCGCGCCGTGGCGCAGACCCGCGAGGTGGTGGCTGCCGCCAAGCAGGGCGATCTGACCCAGCGCGTGGCCACCGCCGACAAGAACGGGTCGATCGCCGAACTGTGCGAAGGCGTGAATTCGCTGGTCGAGGCGATGGCCGCGATCATCGGCCAGATCAAGTTCGCCGCGGACACCATCGCAGTCGGCGCGACCGAAATCGCACAGGGCAACAGCGACCTCTCGCAGCGTACCGAGCAGCAGGCGGCCTCGCTGGAGGAAACCGCTGTGTCGATGAAAGGCCTGGCCGAGACCGTGCAGCGCACGGCCACCAACGCGCGCCAGGCCAGCCAGCTGGCCGGCGGAGCGGCCGACGTCGCCGCACGAGGCGGCACTGTGGTGCATGAGGTGGTCGAGACGATGGCGGTGATCAATGCCTCGTCGCGGCGCATCGTCGACATCATCGGAGTGATCGACGGCATCGCCTTCCAGACCAACATTCTCGCGCTGAACGCAGCGGTGGAGGCTGCGCGTGCCGGTGAACATGGCCGCGGCTTTGCCGTGGTTGCCACTGAGATCCGCGAGCTGTCGCAGCGTTCGGCCAGCGCAGCCAAGGAGATCAAGCACCTGATCGATGAGTCGGTTGCCAATGTGGGCGCCGGCACGGCGCAGGTTGAGAGCGCGGGCCGTACCATGGATGAAATCGTGACCAACGTGCGCCGGGTCAGTGACCTGATGACTGAAATCAGCACGGCCTCGCAGCAGCAGAGCGACGATATCCAGCAGATGAATCATGCGGTCGACCTGATCGATCAGGGCACCCAGCAGAACGCGGCCCTGGTCGAGGAGGCGTCGGCGGCGGCGCGCAGCATGGAAGAGCAGTCGGCGCAGCTGCTGCAGACCGTGGCCAGTTTCCGCGTGCAGGGCGGGGCCGGGCACCGGCACCGAACAGCGGGGCTGCACGCGGTCTAGGCGCGGCGACCGGACGGGTTTTCCTTGCTATCGGTGTCGCCGCGTACGCAGTTGCGACCGGCATGTTTGGCGCGATACAGGGCCTGGTCGGCGCGTTCGACCAGGTCGCGCGGATCGCGGTCTTCGCCGGGTGCCTGCCAGGCCACGCCGATGCTGATGGTGACGGTGGCCTCGGGGGCGGGCAGGGCTGCGGCTTCGACCGAAGCGCGCAGCCGTTCGCCCAGGCCAAGTGCGTGGGCGGCATCGGGCGAGGGCAGGGCGGCGATGAACTCTTCGCCGCCATAGCGCGCCAGCAGATCGTCACCTCGCTGCAGGCAGCCATCAAGAATGGCGGCGACCGACTGCAGGCGACGATCGCCCTCCGGATGGCCATAGGTGTCATTGAGCCGTTTGAAGTGGTCGATGTCGATCATCAGTACCGCCAGCCCGAGTCCCTGGCGGCGTGCGCGGCCACGGGCATTGCCAAGAGATTCGTCGAAGCTGCGGCGGTTGCCCAGCCCAGTCAGCGGATCGCGCCGCGCCAGCGTTTCCAGCTCATCGCGCTGGCGCTGGATCTCCACCTGGCTCAGCACGCTGCGCAGGGCATAACCGAGCATGGCACCAATGAAGCCCACCGTGGCCAGGGTGGGCTGCAGGCGCGCGACCAGCAGCGCCACCATCATCAGCAGCAAGGGCAGCATCAACGGCACGCCGGCGTCGACGATGCGGCGCAGGCTGCGCGATACATCCACCGCCGGATAGCGGCGCTTGCTGGCGGCCATGACGGCCAGCACCACGAACAGTCCGCTGATCAGCAGGTCCCCCCAGTTGCCGTCAGGCAGCTGCGGCTGGCAGGTGTTGATGTAGAACGCCAGCAGGAAGTAGCCCAGCGCGTAGATCGCAAGTGTCCGGAAAAAATCGCGGCGGTCGGGATTGTCCTCGGCCAGGAAGCGGATCAGCGCGAAGCAGAACACCAGGCTGTTCTGTAGGTTGCTCATGGCGTTCAGGCACTGCGTCCACAATGCGGCGTTGAAATGCGCCATCGCCCGCGTGTGCCCGAAGTGCAGCAGCCACAGCAGTGCGATGATCAGCAGGTCCACCGCGCGGATGCAGCGGTTGCCGCCGCCCGGGCTGGCGGCTACGTAGGTCAGGGGGATGCGGTAGAACACGTACAGGATCAGCGAAGACACGGTCATCTGCGCAGGATCGAGGCCGGCCACATTGCGGTACAGCAGGGCGAGCAGGGCCAGCGAGAACAGGCCCACGGCAGCGCCCAGCGTCCGCCATTTGCAGGCCGCCTGGCGGCTGTCACGTGCACGCCGCACGCAGGCCAGTGCAGCCAGCAACGGGGCGGTGATCAGCATCAGGTAGGAGCCGACCGGGTCCTGCGGGCCAACAAAGGCAATGACGAGCGCGTGCGTGACCAGAAAAAACAGTGCCGCACGCAACGTCATGCATTCCCCCGCCCCCAGCTCCGGCTGGGATCACGATAGGCAGAAGCACGTGTGGCTTGCAAGAAAAGTGTGCGCTGCGTCTATTTCGAAGCTTGCCGGAAGTCGCAGTTGTGTTTCAGCATGGTGACGCGGAGCCTTCGACGCGGGCGTACATCCAGAAGTCACGGGGCTGTCCTCGAACCCGCCGGTAAGCGCGCAGCAGGCCTTCGCGCTGCATGCCGAGGCGTTCCAGCACGGCGATCGAGCGGGCGTTGCTGTCCAGGACAGTCGCCTGGATTCGGACCAGAGCGAGTGCGGCATGGCCCCATTCGAGCACCGCGCGCGCTGCGTGCGTGGCCAGTCCCTGACCCTGCCAGCGCGGATCGAGATCATAGGCAAGTTCGCCGCGGCCATGCGACAGGTCGATTCCGTTCAGGCCAACGGTGCCGATCAGCTGGCTGTCGGCGCCCACCAGCGCCCAGCGCTGGTCCGTTGCCGTGGGCAGGTAACCGGCGATCTGGCAGCGCAGTGCTCTTTCGGAAACGTCGCCCCAGCTGGTGTGCTCGGTCACGCCCGGCAGCGAGAGATAGCGGGCCCAGGCGGCAGCATCATCCACGTGCAGTGGACGCAGCCGTGCGGACAGGGTGGCAGGGAGCGTGGGCAGGGCGGGCGTTGGCATCGTCGCCAGTGTCGGCGCCCGGGCCCTGAAAATGCAAAAGGCCAGGTCGGTGACCTGGCCTTTGATGCAGTGGTGCCGGTGAAAGGACTCGAACCTTCATGGGGTCACCCCCGGCTGATTTTGAGTCAGCTGCGTATACCATTCCGCCACACCGGCAGGCAGCGTGCGAGTGTAACCGAGGTCGGCACGGCTTTCATAGTGGGGAGGCCGATCGGGGCGCCTCCTGTCGGCTTCGGCCCTGTCATGGCTATACTGCGGCGGCTTGAATGCCTCCAGGAGCGGTAGCCGATGACAGTGTTGCAGGACCTGAGGGTGCTGGTGGTCGAGAACGACGAGATGAGTGCCGCACTGCTGCAGATGCAGCTGGTGCATGCCGGTGCGACGGTGGTGGGGCTGGCCGCGAGCGTGGCTGAAGCGCTGCGCCTGCTGCAGGCGTCGACCCCGGACGTGGCCCTGCTCGATTACCGCCTGGCCCGCAATGAGACCAGCGAGCCGGTGGCTGCGGCACTGTCGGCGCGCGGAGTGCCGTTCGTGCTGGCCACCGGGATGCAGGCCGAGCAGCTGCCCGAGCCGATGCTGGCCGGCGTGCTGCTGGTGAAGCCCTATCTCTCGGCAGATCTGAGCCAGGCGCTGGTACGCGCAGTGGGCCGCGCCAGCGCCAGCGCCTGATTGGCGCGTGCTGAAGCGGTGGGCGTATCCTGCCCGGGCCTGAATGCTCAGGCCTACAAGGAGAGTGGCATGAAGAGGTGGATCAAGCGCATGGTAGCTGCGGGTGTCCTTTCGATGGCGGTCTTCGGTGGTACGGCCTCTGCTGCGTGGTGTGGCCAGCCCTGTTTCCAGCTCTACAAGAGCTGCATCGCGCGGGGTGGAGAGGTCGAACAATGCCTGCAGGAACAGGCCTTCTGCGAAGAGGCGATGTGCGGCGGCAATCCCTGATCCATGAACCCCGCCCAGGCGGGGTTTTTCATCTGTGCGCGGTGTTCAGCCCGCTTCTTCGTATACGTAGCGGATCTCCTCGCGGTCGTCGAGGATGCGGTACTGCCGCGCCAGGTCATCCGGATCGGGATTGAGCCAGGCATCGAGGTGTTCCTTGCGGATGGGAACGACGCCGCGGTCATGGCCCGCAGCGGCGACGTCGTGCGGAGGCGTGTCGGTGATCGTGGCAAATGACAGGAGGCGACCTTCCGGTCCTTCCCATTCCGCCCACAGGCAGGCCAGCAGCAGGTCGCGCGGGGGATCGGGCCGGAACTCCAGCACCACGTCCTGATCCTTCTCATCGGCACCCAGCGTACGGTCGGCGATGGCATGGCGTGGCACGTGCTCATAGAACGCCTGCACCACCACCACGCCGTGGCGCAGCCCGAACGCACCGCGCCAATAGCCTTCCAGGCTGTCGCGCCGCGCGTTGTAGGTGCCCGGATATAGCACGTCGTTGCGCGCAGGCTTGTCCGGCAGCCGGCACTGGTAGCGCATCGGCTTGATCACGCGTTTGCCGCTCTCGCTGACCATCACCGGTGCGTAGGTACCGGGGAAAATGCGGTTGTCGCGCGGCAGCAGCTGCACCCGGTGCAGGTCTTCCAGCCGAGCCTGCGCACGATCGATGCGGTTGCCGGCCACGCGCAGGTCGTTGCGTGCCTTCTGGGTGGGGCGGGTCGCCAGCGTGGCATTGGCAATATCGCGTCGCTCGCGCTGGCGGGCCAGCTCCGCTTCCAGATCCTGGCGTTCCTGCGCATGCCACTGCTGGATTTTCGCGACGATGTCGCGGCCCTGCTCGGTGCGCGCGCCGGCGAAGCCGTCATCCATCGCCTTGGGAGTTCTGGGGCGCTTCTTGCCAGGATCGTGCGCGTACAGCTCCGCGAATTCTTCCAGCGACAGGATGGCGCCGAACTCGCGCACCAGCTTGGCGTAGTCGGCGCGGATGAGGGCGGAATAGCACATGGGAACTCTGCGGGCGTGGGTCGCAGCAGATGCGACATGGATGAGGCAGGATAGCCCGACCTACAGGGAGATAGCGCATGAATGATTCCGTCGCCTGCCAGTTCCGCGACGCCGTGCCCACGGTCGAAGACTATTGCCAGCTGCGTGTGCTGGCGGGCCTCAGTGCCAAGAGCCAGGAGGCGGCGGCACGCGCGCTGCCCAATACCCTGTATGGCGTGTGTGCCTACCAGGGTAACGAGCTAGTGGCGATGGGGCGCATCGTCGGCGATGGGGGCTGCCACCTGCAGGTCTGCGATATCGCTGTGTTGCCGCGCCTGCAGGGTCAGGGCCTGGGCAAGGAAGTGATGCGTCGCCTGGAGGGCTGGATGCAGGCGAACCTGCCGCCGTCGGCATACGTCAGCCTTCTGGCGGATGGTGAAGCGCACCGGTTGTACGCGCAGTTTGGTTTCGCACCCACCGCACCTGCATCGATCGGGATGTATCGCCGGTTCTGAGGTGTGGCCGAGTTGAAGCCATCCACGCATGGTGTGGATCTACTGGGCCAACCGGCCGCCGGATCCATCCCGGCCCTGCAGTAGATCCGCGCCATGCGTGGATAGGGCCTTCCCAGGAATCACAGGCAAAGAAAAACCCCGGCCGAAGCCGGGGTTTTAAAGAATTGGCGTCCCCACGGGGATTCGAACCCCGGTCGCCACCGTGAAAGGGTGATGTCCTAGGCCTCTAGACGATGGGGACGCACGAAAACTTCAAGTTGTAGATCCTTCGACGGCCTAATGTCGAAGTGGTGGAGCCAAGCGGGATCGAACCGCTGACCTCCTGCATGCCATGCAGGCGCTCTCCCAGCTGAGCTATGGCCCCAATAAAACTCCGGATGATCTGCCGGGAGCAGAGTCCGTTTTGAAACTGGCGTCCCCACGGGGATTCGAACCCCGGTCGCCACCGTGAAAGGGTGATGTCCTAGGCCTCTAGACGATGGGGACGCACGAAAAACTTCAAGTTGTAGAACTTTCGACGGCCTAATGTCGAAAGTGGTGGAGCCAAGCGGGATCGAACCGCTGACCTCCTGCATGCCATGCAGGCGCTCTCCCAGCTGAGCTATGGCCCCGTTTTACCGAGCCGCCTATCATACCTGCGTGTTCACGTTTGTGGAAGCTTTTTTTGAGCTTTTTTCGTTCCGGTTCAACCGCGACCACGAGGGCAGGGGAATCGCAACGCCACAACCTGAATGCCGGTAGGCGGTGAACAAAAAAGACCCGGTTATCGGCCGGGTCCTCGTTGTTCGTGATGAGTGGCGTCCCCACGGGGATTCGAACCCCGGTCGCCACCGTGAAAGGGTGATGTCCTAGGCCTCTAGACGATGGGGACGCAATTCTCATCAATGTTCTTTAGCGACCTTTCGACGGCCTAATGCCGAAAGATTGGTGGAGCCAAGCGGGATCGAACCGCTGACCTCCTGCATGCCATGCAGGCGCTCTCCCAGCTGAGCTATGGCCCCACGTCGCTGAGGAGCGAAATAATAGCCTTGCCCCAGGGGGTTGGCAAGCATTTGTTGCACTTTTCTTCACGTGCGTTGCGAAGCCGATGTCAGTCGCCTTTCGCCGGTGCAGCGTCGTCGGTCAGTGCCGCCAGGATCGGGCACTGGTCCAGCGCGCCGTGACCTGGGCAGGCGTCGACCAGCAGCGAAAGTGCAGAGTGCATGCGTTGCAGCTCCGCCATCCGCTGTGCGATGTCCTGCAGGCGTGCCTGCGCGGTGTCGCGCACGCTGCCCATGTCCTGCGAATGGCGATCGCTCAATGCGAGCAGTTCGCCGATCTCTTCCAGGCTGAAGCCCAGCGCCTTGGCGCGGCGGATGAATCGCAGCCGGCGCAGGTCCTGCTCGCCGAAGATGCGGTAGCCACCCGCCGAGCGGGCCGCGGTCGGCAGCAGCTGCTGTCGTTCGTAGTAGCGCACCGTATCGATCGGTACGCCCGCCTGGCGGGCCAGTTGTCCAATGTTCATGGCAGGATTCCTGCAGGGGCTGCCGACCATTGTGAAGCCTGGAGTCTGGTCGAGAGTCAAGGCTTGGCCCGGGTGCGCGCATTCAGCGCACTTTGCAACTTTCTTCATAGCCCCGCCGATGGACCAGTTCCTACCCTTCGCCTGAACCGGCCGTTCGATGGCCTGCAACGAACCGAGGAGGTGGTCTGTGGAAGGATTCAGGAACGAAGGATTCGTCGAGATCGCGGTGGTTGAATACCCGGGAGGTGATCCGTCTGCCGCCTCCGTACTGGCCGAAATGGCGCACGTTGCCAATCGCCTTGCCCAGCAGCAGCGTCGGCCGTTCAAGCGGGTGCTGGTCACCCGCTGGATCGTGCCGGCCAGCCAGACCGGGGTGCATCGTATTGCGGGTGCGGAAATGCTCGATGCGGCCATCCCGGCTGTGATCGCGGTTCCCGGCCAGATCAGTGCCGGCGCGTGCCTGCGCGCGGACGAGGTCCTGCTGGACTGGCTGCGCGCGCACTATGACGGCGGCAGCCTGCTGGCCGCCGCCAGTGATGGCGTCAGCGTGCTGGCACGCGCCGGGTTGCTGGCCGGGCGTACGGTCAGTGGCCCCGATCTCGGGCGCCATCCAGGCCTGCAGGCGCAGGCCGCGAGCTGGGTGCCGAGCGAGCGGGCGCTGGTGGATGACGGTGACCTGCTGACGGTCGGCGGGGCCCAGGCCTGGCGCTTCCTTGGCCTGCGACTGTTGTACCGG
This sequence comes from Stenotrophomonas sp. 86156_Sma, assembly GCF_056481625.1. Lineage (NCBI taxonomy): Bacteria > Pseudomonadati > Pseudomonadota > Gammaproteobacteria > Lysobacterales > Lysobacteraceae > Stenotrophomonas > Stenotrophomonas sp. 86156_Sma. The sequence goes on along the minus strand of NZ_CM151157.1, from coordinate 3,095,723 downwards.
CTGCACGGGCAGGGCGTGGCCAGTGCGGTCGCACAGCAACTGGGCATCACCGTGCCCGCCACGATCCAGCAGGACCTGGAGCGCTTCAGCGCCAACTTCGCACATGGCGATCGTGATGTGCTGAAGGCACAGCGCTGGCTGCACACCACAGCGGCACGCGGCGCCACCCTTGCCGCGATCTGCGAGGTCTCCGGGCTGGAGCCGCGCACACTGCAGCGGCGGTTCCTCAAGGCCACCGGCCTGCGGCCGATCGAATACTGCCAACGGCTGCGCATCGCCAAGGCGCAGACCCTGCTGCAGCAGGGGGCGGGTATCGATGAGGTGGCGTGGGGTGTCGGCTACGCTGATCAGAGTGCTTTCCGCCGGTTGTTCCTGCGCATCGTTGGCATGACGCCGGCCAACTATCGGCGTCACGTCAGCAGCAAGCGTCGTGAGCGGCCCTTGATGCCGTCGGTGGCAGGCAGCCTGCGCGGGCTGCAATCGCCGTCGGTGATGCAACTGGGGCGCAGCGCGGCCTGATGTCGGCGGCATCGTCGCGCTTGCAACCGGAGCGCGACACTTCGACCATGCAGTCAGTGGACGATTGAACAGGTGGTCTGATGTCGAGCGTTGGGCCGGTGCCGATGCCGGTGGTGTTGATTCTCGTGTGCGTAGTGATTGCCATGGCCGTGGCGCGTCTGTGGCCACGCAGGAAGGACGGCATGCCGCTGCCTTCCGCACCCAGCATGGTTCTGGACATGCTGCTGGTGGGCCTGCTGTGTGGTCGCATCAGCTTCGTGGCCTTGAACTTCGCCCTGTATCGCGAGGCGCCGTGGAGCATTCTGCAGATTGCCGATGGTGGCTACCACCTGGTGGTTGTCCTGGTTGCGGGGGCGGCATGGGGGCTGTGGCGGGTGCGCCCATGGCGGGCGTTGCGCGCCCCGGTGCTGGGCGCAGCGTTGGCGGGTGTGCTGCTATGGGCGGGCGGTAGTCAACTGCTGTCCGCATGGCAGGAGCGGCAGATGCCCTTGCCGGTACTGCAGGTTGCTGATCTGCAGGGGGGCAGGGTTGATCTGCAGCAGTTCCGGGGAAAACCGCTGGTGCTGAATCTCTGGGCGACCTGGTGCGGGCCCTGCCGGCGCGAGATGCCGGTCCTGGCTGCGGCGCAGCAGGCGCATGCGGACGTGCAGTTCGTGTTCCTCAACCAGGGTGAAACCCTTGAGGAGGTCCAGGGTTTCGTTGCGCGCGAACGGCTCCTGCTGCACAACGTATTGCTCGATGATGACGCTGCGGCATCCACGGTGCTGGGCGTGCAGGCCTATCCCTCGACCCTGTTCTTCGACGCCGAAGGGCGCCTGCGTGAACTGCACCTGGGCGAACTGACGGCAGCCGGTCTTGAACACAAACTGCGCCGGCTGCGGTAGCCTGCGCGGGCATCTCACTACGGAGTTCCCATGTTGTCGACTTCCCTGCGCACCGCCCCGGCGGTGCTGTTGCTGCCGGTCCTGCTGGCATTGGCCGCCTGCAGCCAGGCACAGACGCCACCGGGCAAGACCGCCGCGGCACCAGCAGCGAGCGCCACAGCCACGGCCAACAAGGGCGATCGCCCTGCGGTGCTGAAGGGCATCGAGAAGCATGGTTTCGAGGTCGTCGCAGAATTCGATGCCCCCGGTGGCCTGCGGGGCTTCGCTGGCGTGGTCGGCGGCCAGCAGCCGGCAGCGGCCTATGTCACCGCTGATGGCAAGCACGTACTGGTCGGCAGCCTGTTCGATGCGGAGGGCAACGATGTAGCCGCTGAGGCCGTTGAAAAGCTGGTGGCTTCGCCGATGTCGGCCAAGATGTGGACCAAGCTGGAAGCCAGCGCCTGGGTGCGTGATGGCAAGGCCGATGCGCCGCGCGTGGTCTACACCTTCAGCGATGCCAACTGCCCGTACTGCCACAAGTTCTGGGAAGCGGCACGGCCGTGGGTCGATGCCGGCAAGGTGCAGCTGCGTCACATCATGGTCGGCGTGATCCGCGAGGACAGCCCGGCCAAGGCCGCGGCGATCCTTGCCGCGCGTGACCCGAGCGCAGCGCTGCTGCAGAACGAGCACGATTTTGATCGCGGTGGCATCAAGGCGCTGCCGAACATCAGCCGCGAGATCGCTGGCAAGCTCGACGCCAATCAGGTGCTGATGATCGAGATGGGCTTCCAGGGCACACCGGGCATCCTGTTCCAGGACGCACAGGGCCAGGTGCAGCGTCGTGCGGGTCTGCCGCAGGGTGCCGATCTGCAGACGGTGCTTGGCCCGCGCTGAGTGGCGCCAGCCCCATGAACACTGCGCAGGCCCGCATGGCAGCATGCGGGCCTGTCGCATTCCATGGCGGGCATTGCGGTTGCGGGCCCGCGCAACAGTGGTTCATCGTCACGTATGAATCGTGACTGACATCAAGCATCCCGCCTTGATTCCAATCAAGGCCAAAAACGACAGGCGGATTAGCCTGTGACGCATGGAATACAGCGTCAATGCGCGATGGATGCCGCGCTCGCCACGCCCTGATCAGGGTCGGCTGGCACAGCCATTCACGACACTCTCACTCTGTGCTTGTTACCCAGACCGCTGCGGTCGCCACCTCTCTGGCAGCGCGGCCTTGATGGCGTCGACATCGGTGCGGGCAGGGCAGTGTCATCGTCCTGTTGCCTGCCATGCGCAGGCTGGCCGGTGTCGTCGACGCAGTATCCGCATTTCCAGCAACGGCAGCACGAGGCCGGAGTGGCGCATGCGTGCGTCCCTTCTGCGTGCTGCGAACAGGGGTCGTCCAGGGAGGATGCAATGCGCGTGGCGGTACTGAGCCTGGCCTGTGTGACAGCACTGGCGATCACGCCGGCGTATGCACAGGTGGATGACAAGGAGGACGCGCAGGCGCTGCGTCGTGAGATTGCGGCCATGCGGCAGGCACTGGAGGGCATGCAGCAGCGCTTGGACCGCCTTGAGCAGCGCGACGCAACCGTTGCGCCTGCTACAGCACAGGCACCCGCCGCCGTGGTCGCGCCTGCCAGCACTGCCAACCTGCTGCACCCCACCCAGGTACCGGGCGTGGCACAGCCGGTGCTGCCGCAGCGCGAATCGGTGGCCGATCCGTCCACCGCCGCGTCGCGACCGGACAGTGCGGCCGGCCCGACCGATCCGGATCTGAAGGGCTTCTTCGCCATTCCGGGTACTGACACGGTGATCCGTATCGGCGGCTACGCCAAGCTGGATGTCATCGCCGATTCGCGTGCAGCGGGGGATGAGGATCAGTTCATTCCCTCGTCGATGCCGGTGGGCGGCAGCCACCGCGATGTCTCCAACTTCAACATCCACGCCAAGCAGACCCGCTTCAGCTTCGAGGCGCGGCGTCCGACCACGCACGGCAACCTGCGCTTCTATCTGGAGAACGACTTCTTCGGCAGTAGTGACGGCTACGAATTCCGGCTGCGCCATGCCTATGGCCAGCTCGGCAATACCTACGCCGGCTATGGCTATTCCAGTTTCATGGATCCGGACAGCCTGCCCGACACATTGGATTTCGCAGGTCCCGGCGGTGCCGGCTACCTGCTGGTGGCAGGCATCCACCACAGCTTTGCGATGGGCAAGGGCAACACCCTGACCGTCGCCGCCGAAGATCCGAAGACCGAACTTGCCGGCGCCAGCGATGAGCGAGCGGCAGTGAACCGCCTGCCCGACGTGACGGTGACCGCGCGCATGGAGCGCGACTGGGGCCACCTGCAGCTGGGCGCGGTGGCACGCAGCCTGGCCTATGACGGCGATGGCGAGCACGACCGGCGAATGGCCGGCGGCCTGCAGCTGAGTGGCTCGGCCTCGGTGGGCGAGCGCGACCTGCTGCTGTTCGGTGCGCTGGGAGGACGCGGCCTCAGCCGCTATACCGCCGACCTGACCGGCTCCGGGCTGGACGCGGTGGTCGGTGCCGATGGCCGCCTCGACGCGTTGGACCTGCACGGCGGCTTCGTCGGCTATACCCACTACTGGTCCGAGTTGTGGCGATCGAACCTGATCTTCGGCCAGCTGACCCTGGAGCGGAACGCCGCACTGGCGGCCGATGCCTTCCGGCAGAGCCGGTACGGCGTATTCAACCTGATCTGGAGCCCCGCGCCGTCCTGGACGATGGGCATGGAGCTGTTGTACGGCCGCCTGGAACAGCAGGGCGGCGCACGCGGCGACACGGTCCGGGTGCAGGGCAGCCTGCAATACAACTTCATCAAATAGGCGCCAGCGGTCGTACGCCAGCGCAACCGTCCCCACGCCCGGTGCTGCCGGGCTCATGCCAGTACCGGAGATCGTCATGGCAGAAGCAAAGAAAATCGGGGTGGTCGGAGCCACCTTCCTCGTCGCCGGCAACATGATGGGCTCAGGCGTGTTCCTGCTGCCATCGAGCCTGGCCAAGATTGGTACCGCCTCGATCTGGGGCTGGTTGATCACCACCGCCGGTGCGCTGCTGCTGGCCTTCGTATTCGCCAAGCTGGGCAAGCTGGCACCGAAGGCCGGCGGTCCCTATGCCTATGCGCGTGACTGGTTCGGGCCCTACATGGGCTTCCAGACCAATACCATCTACTGGTTCGCCAACTGGATCGGCAACGTCGCCATCCCGATCGCGGCGGTGGGCTACTTCAGTTACTTCTTCCCGATCCTGTCCGAGCCGCTGGTGCGCTGCATCGCGGTGCTTGTGCTGGTGTGGGCGCTGAGCTTCGCCAACATGATCGGCCCGGCCTTCGTCAGCCGCGTGCAGACGGTTACCACCAGCTTCGCGCTGGTGCCGATCCTGGGTATCGCCATCTTCGGCTGGTTCTTCTTCGATGCCGACATCTTCAAGGGCGCCTACAACGTGTCCGGTGAATCCAACTTCGGCGCGATCTCCAGTGCCGCGGCACTGACCCTGTGGGCCTTCATCGGCGTCGAATCCGCCTCGGTCACTGCCGGCGTGGTGGAGAATCCGGAAAAGAACGTGGCCCGCGCCACCCTGGCGGGCGTGTTCCTGGCTGCCATCGCCTACATCGCCAGTTCGTCGGTGATCATGGGCATGGTGCCCAATGGCGAACTACAGACCTCCGATGCGCCGTTCGCGCTGGCCGCGGCCAAGGCCGTCGGTGGCTGGGGCGGTGCGCTGGTCAGCCTGTGTGCCTTCATCGGCGCTGCCGGTTCGCTGGGCGGCTGGATCCTGCTGACCGCACAGAGCGCCAAGGCAGCCTCCGATGACGGCCTGTTCCCGAGCATCTTCAGCAAGACCAACAAGGACGACGTACCGGTCAAGGGCGTGCTGATCGTGGCCGTGCTGATGACCCTGGCGGTGCTGGTCACTTCCACCTCGGAAACCGCGTCGGCACAGTTCGACGTGATCACATCGGCGGCGGTGGTGCTGACCCTGCTGCCCTACATCTACTCGTGCGTGGCCTGCTACTTCGTGGTCGAGCGCTCGCACACCCTGGTCCACACCGGTGCGTTCTGGACCCTGACCAGCCTGACCGTCGTGTACTGCCTGTGGGCGATCTACGGCTCGTCGGGAACCATCGTGCAGTACGCGTTCCTGTTCGTGCTGTTCATCACCGTGTTCTATCCCTTCTTCAGCGAGGAGCGCCGCCAGCAGCGGCAGCGCGCCCGCGAGGCCTCGGCGATCAGCGCCGGCGCCCAGCGTTCCTGAGTTAGACAAGGAGAATCAACGTGTACTTCAAGTCCCTGGACTACCCGGTCATTGTCATCGACAACGACTACGAGTCGCCGCGCATCGGTGGCATCCTGATCCGCGCCCTGGTGGAAGAGCTGCGCAGCAACGACCAGCGCGTGCTGTGCGGCCTGAACCTGGATGATGCCCGCGCCGGTGCCCGCACCTACGTGGCGGCCTCGGCGGTGCTGATCTCGATCGACGGCAGTGAAGAGGTGGATGGCGAGTTCCAGCGCCTGACCGCCTTCCTGCGCGAGCAGAGCGCGCGCCGCGCCAACCTGCCGGTGTTCCTGTACGGCGAGCGCCGCACCATCGAGAAGGTGCCGAGCAAGCTGCTCAAGTACATCCACGGTTTCATCTTCCTGTTCGAAGATACCAAGAGCTTCATCTCGCGGCAGGTGATGCGCGCGGCCGAAGACTACATGAAGAACCTGCTGCCGCCGTTCTTCAAGGCATTGATCCACCATGCGGCCGAGTCGAACTATTCCTGGCATACGCCGGGCCATGCCGGCGGCGTGGCGTTCACCAAGTCGCCGGTCGGCCGCGCATTCCATCAGTTCTACGGCGAGAACACCCTGCGCAGCGATCTGTCGATCTCGGTGCCGGAGCTGGGCTCGCTGCTCGACCACACCGGCCCGATCAAGGATGCCGAGAACGAGGCGGCGCGCAACTTCGGTGCCGACCATACCTTCTTCGTCACCAATGGAACCTCCACCGCCAACAAGATCGTCTGGCATGGCACGGTGGCCCGTGGCGATGTGGTGTTCGTCGACCGCAACTGCCACAAATCGCTGCTGCACGCGCTGATCATGACTGGTGCGGTGCCGGTGTACTTCACTCCCAGCCGCAACGCGCATGGCATCATCGGCCCGATCAGCCTGGACCAGTTCACGCCCGAGTCGCTGCAGCAGCGTATCGCCGCCAACCCGCTGGCCAGCAAGGCCTACAAGGCCGGCTCCAAGCCGCGCATCGCGGTGGTCACCAACTCCACCTACGATGGCCTGTGCTACAACGCCGAGAAGATCGCCGACGAGATCGGCAGCGCGGTGGACTTCCTGCATTTCGACGAAGCCTGGTACGCCTACGCTGCGTTCCATCCGTTCTACGAGAACCACTACGGCATGGCCAAGGGCAAGCCGCGCGAGCAGGATGCGATCATCTTCACCACGCATTCCACGCACAAGCTGCTGGCCGCGTTCTCGCAGGCCTCGATGATCCACGTGCGCAACTCGGCGCAGCGCGACCTGGATGCCGAGCGCTTCAACGAGTCGTTCATGATGCACACCTCGACCAGCCCGCATTACGGAGTGATCGCGGCCTGTGATGTGGCCTCGAAGATGATGGAAGGCGATGCCGGCCGTTCGCTGGTGCAGGAAATGCATGACGAGGCGATCGCCTTCCGCCGCGCGATGCTGCATGTCCGCGATGATCTCGGCCGCGACGACTGGTGGTTCAGCGTGTGGCAGCCGACCCAGGTCGAGCGCAGCCTGGACAAGGGCGATACGCCGGCACCGATGGTGGCCAAGCGCGAGGAGTGGTACCTGCAGCCGGATGCGCACTGGCACGGCTTCGAGAACCTGGTGGATGACTATGTTCTGATCGACCCGATCAAGGTGACCCTGCTGACCCCGGGCCTGGCGATGGACGGCAGCATGGGCAAGCTGGGCATTCCGGCGGCGGTGCTGAGCAAGTTCCTGTGGGGCCGCGGCATCACCGTGGAGAAGACCAACCTGTACTCGGTGCTGTTCCTGTTCTCGATGGGCATCACCAAGGGCAAGTGGAGCACCCTGGTCACCGAGCTGATGGCGTTCAAGGAACTCTACGACCGAAACGCACCGCTGAGCCAGGCACTGCCGACGCTGGCTGCTGACTATCCGAATGCCTACGCCGGCTGGGGCCTGCGTGACCTGTGCGACGCGCTGCACGCGTTCAACCAGGAATTCGCCGTGGCCAAGGTGATGCGCGAGATGTACGTGGATCTGCCGACGCCGGTGATGACCCCGGCCGATGCCTACAACCACCTTGTGAAGGGCGAGATCGAACGGGTCGACATCGAGCAGATCAGTGGCCGCATTGCGGCGACCATGCTGGTGCCGTACCCGCCGGGCATCCCGACCATCATGCCGGGTGAGCGTTTCGGTGACAGCGACGAGCCGATCATCCAGTCGCTGCGCATCGCCCGCGAGCAGAATGCGCGTTTCCCGGGCTTCGAGTCGGACGTGCACGGGCTCATCATCGAGAACGACGGCGATGTGACCTCGTACAAGGTGGAGGTACTGAAGGCCTGACCGGCGACGGTCGGCCCTTCGGCGAACGATGGATACCGCGCGCGAGCAACGCATCCTGAAGTTCTCGATCGGGGTCACCATCGCGGTCAGCGTGGTCGGCTTCAGCGGTGGCCTGCTGGTGGGATCGCAGGCCATCCTGTTCGACGGTGTGTACAGCCTGGTCGACGTTGCCCTGACCCTGGTGTCGTTGTCGGTGCTGCGGCTGGTGGCGCGGGAACAGAGCCCGCGCTTCCAGTACGGCTACTGGCACCTGGAGCCGATGGTCGAGGCGCTGGGCGGTGTGATCCTGTCGCTGGCTTGCGTGTATGCGCTGGCCAACGCGGTGATCGGTTTGACCACGGGCGGACACGAGGTGAAATTCGGGCCCGCGCTGTGGTGGGCGGCGCTGCTGAGTGCCAGCAACCTGGCGATGGCGGCGTTCGTCGCCCAGCGGGCGCGGCGCCTGCGCTCGGCGCTGTTGTGGCTGGATGTACGGGGCTGGCTGCTGGGTGGGTTGATGAGCCTGGCGGTAGTGCTGGCCTTCGTACTGGCCCTGGTCCTGCATGGCGGTGAGTGGCACCACTGGGTGCCGTACCTGGATTCGATCGTGCTGGCATTGATCAGCCTGGCGGTACTGCCGGTACCGGCGCGCAGTGCGTGGAAGGCCATGCGCGAAGTACTGCAGGTGGCGCCGGATGATCTGGACCGGCGCGTGCAGCGGGTGATGCAGGCGTTCGTCGCCGAGCGTGGCTATGCCGGTTTCACCAGCCATGTGGCGAAGATGGGGCGGATGCGCTTCATCGAGATCCACGTGCTGGCCGACCCGGCCACGCCGCTGGGTTCAGTGGGCGAGGTCGATGCGATGCGTGACGAGATTGCGGTGCGGCTGGATGCGCGGGGCAGCACGTTCTGGTTGACCATTGATTTCACCGCAGACCCAGCGTGGACGTGACCACGCTTCTGTAGAGTCGAGCTTGCTCGACTGCTTCTGGTCGGTGGAAGTCGAGCAGGCTCGAGTCCACGGGAACGCGCGATCGTTGCGCATGGCGGACTACTCTGTTGCACAGGACCCATTTGACCTCAACCGGAGTTGAGGTCACAGACTGCCGGCATCCCCCACGAGGCGCGCGGCATGAACCTGCTGACCACACCGGACCTCAGCCATGGCCTGCTGGAACTGTTCAATCCACCGGGTCTCTACGATCCTTCGGCCAACGGCTACTCACACGTGGCGGTGGTGCGCCTGCCGGCGCGGGTGATCCATGTCGCAGGGCAGGGCGGCGAGGATGCCCAGGGCCGCCTCTCGCCCAGCTTCGAAGAACAGGTCGGGCAGGCGCTGGACAACCTGCAGACCGCGCTGCGATCGGCGCAGGCAACCCTGGCCGATGTGGCGCGGCTGCGCATCCTGGTGGTCGACCACGATGAGGACCGGCTGGGCATCATTGCCCACCAGGTGCGACGGCGCTGGCCGAACCGCGCGGCGCCCACCTGCACGCTGATCCCGGTGCCGCGACTGGCGTTGGACGGCATGCTGTTCGAGATCGAGGCGGAGGCCTACGCCGCCTAGCGCAGGTAGTACTCCACCGGCACCACCAGTTCCTGCGGTGCCTTCAGTTCATCGGGAATGGGCGGCAGCGGCTGCGCGCGACGGAAGGTCTGCAGTGCAGCGTCATCGAGCATCGGCTGGCCACTGGACTGCTCCAGCCGCAGCGCCAGCAGGCGACCTTCGCGGTCGATGCTGGCCCTGACCCAGGCAGTGCCCTGCTGCCGGCGCGAGCGCGCGGCGGCAGGGTAATAGCGGTAACGCTCCAGCCGCGCCATCAGGCGGGCTTCCCACTGGTCGCTGGCGGCGCCGGCCTGGAAGTCCGCCGGTGGCGCGTCTGGAGCGGGCGGCGCGGCCGTGATCGATGCCGGTGCGGGACTTGCATCGGTCGCGGCCGCAGGCGGGGCGACCGGCAGCGGCTTTCGACCCGTCCCGCCCGTTTCGCTGGCGGCCAACTCGCCCTCGCGCGCGGCGGTGGGCTTCGGTGGCGGGGGCGACTTTGTCGGTTGCGATGCACGCGCCTGCTGCGCCTGGCTGGGGGTATCGGCCTGGCGCTCCTCTACGGGCTGTGGCGGCGTGGCCGGTGCCAGCAGGCGCAGGCTGATGCGCACGTCCTGCTCCGGCGGTGGCAGCATCGGCGGCATTGCAACCCAGTGCACCAACAGCAGCAGGGGCAGCAGGTGCAGGACGACGGTGATCACGATCGCCTGCCAGTGTTGGCCGCGCTCACTCATCGTCCAGCACCCACAGCAGATCGGCATCAGCAGCACCGACGGTTTCACCCGGCGAGGCCAATGCGATCACCAGCGCAGGCGTATCCGGTGGCAGGTAGCCCGGCACCCCGGTGCCGCGCAGCACATGCCAGCGACCGGCTACCAGCAGCGCGGGTGCGGGTGCTGCGGTCAGCACCTGTGCCATGCGCGTGTCGCGGGCCTGTTGCACGGCCAGCATCCCTTCCAGCATCGGTGCCGCGTCTGCGTGCTGGGCCAGAACCACATCCGACAGGCGTTGGCGGGCGGCGGGCACCGGGAACCGCACTGCATCAGCGGACGCCAGGTGGGCGTTGACCTCGACGCGCGCGAGATTGCCGCCGAACAAGGGGATGCCGGCAGCGGTGGCGTCCTGCACCAGCCCGCCGTAGGCGGTCCACGGCCATCGTGTATCCCAGCCCAGCAGCTCCTGCAGGCGTGCACCGTCGGCATGGTTGCCCTTGGCCAGCCAGCGCTGCACCCGCTGCAGGCGCGGCTGGCGTTCGCTGGCAATCATCTCCAGCACCAGCGCGCCTTGTGGACGCTGCTGCTGCAGCGCGTGCAGCAGCCAGCGCTGGGCAGCGTGGTCACCGGCCAGGTCGTGGCGTTCGCCCAGCAGCAGTCGCGGGGCGTTCGCTGCGCGCTTCACGAACGCAGCTTCGTCCAGGGTCTGGCCGCTCGCGAGGTCGAGCACCTTGCCGGGCATCGGCTGCGCGCTGGCCATTGACGCGAGCGCGAGCAGGCACAGCGGCAGCCAGCGACGGCTAGAACGCCACATTGACGCCCATCGAGACGGTACGGCCACGGCCGTTGCCGCGGTCCAGGATCGGGCTGAAGATGCTGTCGATCGAGGCATTGTTGTCATAGGCCTTGTTCTGCAGGTTTTCGATGTTCAGCCACAGGGTGGTGTTGGCCTGGGGCTTGAAGCTGGCGTAGAAGTCCAGCAGCACGCCGGTGCCGCCGGTCTTGCGGGTCTGGAAGAAGTCGTAGCCTTCCTCGGTCGGACCGGAGTACTCGGCGCGCAGGCCGGCCTGCACGCGCTGCTGCCACCAGCGGCCGCCCACGTCCAGCGTCCAGTAGCGGTCGGGCAGGGCGGTGATGTCTTCCAGGTTGACGAACTCGATGGCCGGCGCGCTGGTGCGCGAGCGGGTCCAGCTCAGCGTGGCGTGGTAGTGCTCGCTGGCGTAATGGGCTTCCAGTTCGATGCCGCGCATGCGCACCACGCCGGGGTGGTTCATCCAGCGCGTGGTGGTGCTGAAGTCGTCCACGTCCAGCGCATCGGTCCAGGCAGTGAGTTGCGGATCGCTGTCGATCGGCACCACGAACGGTTCCACTTCCGGCGGATGCACGATCAGCAGGTACTGCGGCTTGATGTAGTCGCGGATGCGGTTGTCGAAGCGGGTGACCCGCAGTTGTGCCAGGTCACCGTCGACCAGCAGCGAGTCGGTGCTGAGGTTGGCGCCGAACTGCAGGTTGCGCGAGCGCTCGCGGCGCAGGAACGGATTGGCGCCGATGCCGTCGGCGACGCTGGCGTCCTCCAGCGGGATCTTCTCGAAGAACATTTCCTGCACGCGCGGCGGCCGCGACGTGCGCGAGACCTCGGCGAACAGCTGCAGCCAGTCGGTGGCCTGCAGTGAAACCGCCAGGCTCGGGCTGAGTGCGCGCTCTGTGCGACGCACGTCGATGTCGCCGCCATTGATCTCCGCGCACTGGCCGGGCACATCCGAGCACACCGGGATGTGACCACGGATGCCGAAGCGGTCCTGGCGCAGTCCTGCGGTCAGGGCATAGATGTCGTACTGCAGCTCCAGCGTGCTGAACACACTGTCCAGCTGGCTGCGACCCTGCGGGTTGGCACCGCGCAGGATGGGCGTATCGGCCACATAGATGTCCGATTGGTGCTTGATGCCGGTGTTCCAGCGCGCCTGCAGTGCACCGATGTCGAAGCGGCTGGTGTTGTCCACGGTCCAGCTGCTCAGGCTGCTGTGGGTGCGGCGGCCGATGTAGCTGGAGTCCTCCACCGGCGGGTAGAACAGCCGGGTCTTGTTGCTGGCGAAGGTCGCACGCAGGTCGATCCACGGCGAATAGGGTGTGTAGTGGTAACTGGCGCGCTGGTTGCGCGCGGAAATCTGCCACGGATAGTTGTGGTAGAAGTCGTTTTCGTAACGCATGTGGCTCAGGTCCAGCCGATGCTGGTCGCTGGGCTGCAGGCGCGCCTTCAACAGCCAGCTGCTGGGCTGCTGGCTGCCCGGATCGGCGTTGTTCTTCTGCCCGCGTGCGGTCGCGTATTCGCTGCTGCGGCTGCTGCTGGCGGCGGCCAGCAGGCCGAACTGGCGGTCGCCTCCCTCTTCGCTGTGGCGCCAGGCACCGGCGAAGGTACGGCCACTGCCGTAGCCGTTGTTGCCGTGGCGGTAGCCCGCACGCAGGCCCCAGTCGCGCCCCTCGCCGAGCAGATCGTCGATGTCCAGCGTGCGGAAGTTGGCACTGCCGGCCAGCGTGCCGGCGCCATCACCACCGGCGACCGCACCGCGCTGCACGTCCACACCGGCCAGCAGGAAGGGATCGACATAGGCGAACGGGCCGCCCGAGCCGTGCCCGGCATTGTTGCGGAAGGTCTGGGTGACACCGTCGATCATGGTGTTGACCCGGCCGGCACCGGTCATGCCGCGGATGTTGACCTGCAGGCCCGGCTGGCTGCGCGAATGGAAGCTGTGGGTGCCGGGCATCGAGCGCAGCAGGCTGTTGCCTTCCTGGCGTTCGGCCATCGCCACGCGCTCGCTGCCCACCGGGGGCGCAAAGCCATCGCGGGTGGCCGGTACATATTGACTGGCGCCGGCACCCGGTGCCTGACCGTGTGCGGTAGTACCCTGCACCCGCAGCGGGCCAGTGCGACGGCTGCCATCGGCGCGTTCAGCCGGCGCCGGCTCCAGGGCGGCACGACGCGCATCGACGAAGCGCGGGCGCAGGCCGCTGCCTGCCAACAGGCGCGACAGGGCCTGCGCATCGTCGAAGTCACCGCGCAGCGCAGGCGCCGAATGGCCCGCGGGCAGCGCTGCGCCGATCACCAGATCGACGCCGGTCAGCCGGCTGTAGGCGTCCAGCGCGGCCGCCAGCGGTTGTGCGGGCAGATTGTAGGTACGGGTGGCGGTCTGTGCGTGGGCACTGCCGGGCAGCAGCGGAAGGGCACTGGTACAGGCCAGCGACAGGGCGAGGACAAGGGGGCGGGGGCACAGCATCGGGGGCTCCAGGGGCTGACGCAGAGCGTCGTCATCCTGGGTAGACGCAGCCGCAGGCCGGATGTCAGGGTCCATCACGCTGTTCCCTGCGTGGCGGCAGCCACACCTGTATGCCCGCGCCGAGGCGCAGCACGCGCACCTGCAACTGAGTGGCCAACTGGTCGCGGTTGCTGGCCGCACCGTCGGCACTGCCAAGCAGGGTGACCGGCTGCTGGCGCAGCTGCTCGCCGACGACCCACGTGTGCCCGCCATGCCAGCGGTCCAGGCCCTGCGTGACGTCGGCCAGTGGGGCCGAGACCCAATGCAGGCGCCGCTCGCGCCAGGCCAATGCTCCGGGGGCGGTCGTTGTTGCATGGGCTGTTGCCTGCCCATCGAAGCGCAGCTGTTCGCCGTGGTCAGCCAGCATGCTGACGTTGCCGCTGTCCACGCGCACGCGATGCTCGGTAACGGTGACCACGCTGCTGTTGCCCTGCACGGCAAGATCGAATGCGGTCCCCAGTGCAGTGACGGTGCCCTGTGGGGTATGCACCTGGAAGGGCCGGTCGGCATCGGCGGCGACCTGGAACCAGGCCTGGCCGCGCTGCAGCTGGAGCTGGCGGCGCTGCCCATCGATGCGCACCTTCACTTCGCTGCCGGGTGACAGCAGGACATGCGAGCCATCCCGAAGGGTCTCCTCGCGGATCTCGCCAGCGGCCGTTCGCAGGACCTGCGCTACGGGCGGCGACACATGGCGGCTGTAGAGACCCAGCGCGCACAGCAACAGAACCGCAATGCCGGCTTCGCGCAGGCGACGGCGTTGCCTGCGCTGCTGTTGCCGCTGCAGGCTGGGCAGCGTCGCACCGGCCTGCCACAGGTGTTGCAGATGCTGGTACTGCGCAGCATGGCGGGGGTCGGCCTGGTACCACTGGTCGAACGCGTTCTCGTCGCGGCCACCGTCGTGCCCGTCCAGCCACCAGCGTGCGGCTTCGCGCGCGATCGCGTCCTGGCTCATGCGCCGGGCACCTGCTGCAGGGCGACCAGTGCGCGCAGCAGATGGCCGTGCGCGGTCTGCCGGCTGATGCCGAGCTGGCGCCCGATCTCGGCCAGCGCCAACTGTTCAACCCGCGCCAGCAGGAACACCTGGCGCGAGCGCGGTGGCAGCGCGGCGATGATCGCGTCGAGGTGGCGCAGCTGTTCGGCGTCGAGCAGTCGCTGCTCGGGCAGCGGCGCAGGATCGGCGATGGCATGCAACTGCGTGTCATCCAGCGCTTCTTCGCGACGGCGCTGGCGTTGCCGGTAATGGTCGGCAATCAGGTTGTGGGCAACACGGTACAGGTACGCGCGGCCGTTGCTCAGCAGGCCACTGGCGGCGGCCTTGACGACACGCAGCCAGGTTTCCTGGACGACGTCATCGGCGTCGCTGCGTTGCGGGAGTTTGCGGCGGACATGGGCGTGCAGCGGCCGGTAATGGGCCGCGCACAGCTGCGCGACATCCGTCGGTTCGACAGGCGTGGACACGGGGCGGGCGACAACTGGGAAAGGGAACAGCCCGCGGCGGCAAGGGCAGCGGCTGCACCTTACAGCAAAAGAGAATCATTTGCATCAACGAGGCGAGCGGCGGACGATGCGCAGCCAGCCGCGGGGGTCATCGTGGGGGGGAATCGCAGTGGATCTGCAGCGCTTCGGTGGGGTTGTGATGCAGCTCGAAGCCGCAGTGCTGCAGGCTGCGCTTCGCTCGTGCGACCGGCTCGGCATACCGGGCGATGCGGCGGTGCTGCCAGCGCGGCGGGGTGAACACGCCCAGGGGCAGCAGCCGCAGCCGCTTGCCGTGCAGTACCAGTGAGACATCGACATGACGGCCATCGATGTCGTGGCCGTTGGCACCGAAGATGGCGTCGACTTCATCCTGGCGCTGCGGATAACAGGCACGGAAGAGGGTGATGCCGAGCCCACGCACCAGGCGGCGGAAGCCACCGAGACGGCTGTGGCTGGGTTCGAAGCCACGGGTGAGCAGTAGCCGCAGCCCCACAGGCAGCATTGCCTGCGCGTCGAGCAGGCGTTGCAGTACCTCTTCTTCCAGTTGGATGCGGGTGGAGGGCCAGCGCGGGGCGATGAGCAGTCCGTGGTGGTTGCCGCGTTGCAGGGTCAGCATCGGTGAAGCTTCGCACGCGGCCGAACAGCCGGGGTAGTGCCGGCCGCTGGCCGGTAGATTCGAATGCCGGCCAGCGGCCGGCACTACCGTGACGATCGTCAGAGGTCGCGGTACTGGATCTGCGAAGCCAGTACGCGCAGGCCGTCGGCATTGCTGGACAGGATGCGCTCTTCGCCAACACCTTTCTGCCGTTTCAGCTGGAAGCCCTGATCCGCAGGCAGTTGTGCGGCGATGGCGTCCATGCGCTGCAGGGCATCAGGGCCGCTGCAGTCGAAGTGGCCCCAATAGACGCCATCGTGGTGGATCTGCAATCGATAGTTCATCGCGGTGTCTCCGGCAGGTCCTGCAGCCAATGGTCGAACATCGCGGTGGCGGCCGCGGCCAGTGGTGCGCCATAGCGACGCGCCTGCGCGCGCAGATCATTCGGATCGATGCCGGCCTGGGCCAGCTCCAGCGTGTGGCCGACCAGCCAACGCTCGAACTGGCGGGCGTCCAGTTCCGGATGGCATTGCAGGGCCAGTGCGTGGTTGCCGATGGCGAAGGCCTGGTGGCGGCAGGGCGGAGTGCTGGCCAGGCGGCGTGCACCGGCCGGAAGTTCGAAGGCCTCACCATGCCAATGCAGCACGGGAATGCCCTGCAGGGCCTGCAGCGGCGAGCGCTGGCCTTCATCGGTCAGCAGCAGTGGCGCAAAGCCGATCTCCTTGCCGCCACTGGGAGCGACACTGGCACCGAGTGCACGCGCCATCAGCTGTGCACCCAGGCAGATGCCCAGGGTCGGCCGCTGTTGTTGCAGCCGGCGCTGCAGCAGGGCGATGCTGTCGGTGACGAAGGGATAGGTCTCTGTGTCATTGGCACTGATGGGGCCGCCCAGCACCACCAGCAGGTCGGCCACTTCGGCCGGATTGAGCGCATCGACGCCGGCCTGCAGCACCTGCAGCTGCCAGCCTTGTGCCAACAGCAAAGGCTGCAGGGTGCCGAGGTCTTCGAAGGCGACGTGTTGCAGAACGACTGCGTGCTTCATGCCGGGGCTCCGCTGTTCGGCCAGTAGAAGCTGTCCGGGGTGGCGCGGGCGCCGAAGATGGCCTGGCCGACGCGGACCACGGTGGCACCTTCCTCGATGGCCACTTCGAAATCACCGGACATGCCCATCGACAGCTGCGACAGGTCAAGGCCGGGCGGGGCGGTGCGTTGCAGCTGGTCGCGCAGTTCGCGCAGGCGCACGAAGCAGGCGCGCACGCGCTCGACGTCGGGGGTGAAGATGGCCAGGGTCATCAGGCCGCGCACACGCAGGCGATCGAAGGCCGGCAGCTGCTGCACGAAGGCCTCGACTGCGTCGGGCTCCAGTCCGTACTTGCTCGGTTCGGCCGAGGTGTTGACCTGCACGAACACATCCAGCGTGCGGTCTTCCAGTTGCAGGCGCTGCTGCAGGGCCTCGGCCACGCGCAGGCTGTCCAGCGCCTGGAACTCGCTGGCGAAGCGTGCCACGTAGCGCGCCTTGTTGGTCTGCAGATGGCCGATCACCGACCAGTGCACGCCCAGGTCGGCCATTGTTTCGGCCTTGCGCTGCGCCTCCTGCACCTTGTTCTCGCCCAGTTCGTGACAGCCTGCGGCCACCGCCATGCGGATGCGGGCGTCATCGACGGTCTTGCTGACCGGCAGCAGGCGCACGCTGGCTGGGTCACGGCCGACACGTGCGCAGGCATCGGCGATGCGTTGGCGCACCGTGACGAGGTTGGCGGCGATCTGTTCAACGGACTGGGCGACGGGCCAGTCGGCAGCGGCAAGGGGCATGCGGGCACCTCCAATGCAGGGTGGCCAGGGTGGGATACACTGGCACAGGACAAGATATATTTTGGCATAGGACAAAATGAAAATCACCGGGCATAGCGCCGAGTCGATCTTCGACAGCATCCGCGACGGCATCGGCAAGGGCCGCTTGCCGGCCGGCAGCGTGCTGCCGCCGGTGCGTGAACTGGCCGAGCAGCTGGGGGTGAACCGCAACACCGTGGCCGCTGCCTACAAGCGATTGGATGCGGCGGGCCTGGCCAGCACGGCGGGCCGTCGTGGCACGGTGGTGCGCGGATTGCCGCCGACGCTGGCGCGCGAGGGCAGCACGCCAGGGCTGGCCCTGCAGGACCTCGCCGGTGGCAACCCGGACCCGCGCCTGCTGCCGAACCTGCGCCTGGCCCCGGCCGCGCCGCGTTTGTACGGCGTAGGCACGGTCGACCCGAGGTTGCAGGCGCTGGCGCGCGCCTCGCTGGATGCGGACTGCCCGGAGGGCTATGCGCTGGAGCTGACCCATGGCGCGGTTGATGGCATCGAGCGCCTGCTGGCGGCGTGGTTGCTGCCAGGAGACCGCATCGCGGTGGAGGATCCATGCTTCCTCGGTAGCCTCAATGTGCTCAATGCTGTGGGCCACGCGCCGTTGCCGGTGGCGGTGGACGCGCATGGCATGCAGGTCGATTCGCTGCGGCAGGCGCTGGAGGCCGGCGCACGCGCGGTGCTGCTGACCCCGCGGGCACACAACCCGACCGGGGCCAGCCTGGATGCGAAGCGGGCACGGGCGTTGCGGCAGTTGCTGGCGGCCTACCCGCAGGTGGCGGTGCTGATCGACGATCACTACGCACTGCTCTCGCAGCAGGCCTATCACTCAGTGCTGCCGCTGGATGGCCGGCGCTGGGCGCTGCTGCGTTCGTTGTCCAAACCACTGGGTCCGGACCTGCGGCTGGCCTGGCTGGCCTGCGATGAGGAGACCGCATCGCGGTTGCGGCTGCGATTGGCGTCCGGCACCGGCTGGGTCAGCCACCTGCTGCAGGATGCAGCGACTTCGGTGCTGGCGTCGGCAACGCAGCGGGCGAAGATCGCCTCGGCGGGTGAGCGCTACCAGCAGCGCCTGCAGTCGCTACAGGAGCTGCTGCGCGCGCATGGCATGCCGACGCCGCAGCCGATGGAAGGATTGAACCTGTGGCTGCCGTTGCCGGCCGACAGCCACCCACAGGTGCTGGCACTGGCTTCGCGCGGATGGCATGTGCGCGCAGGCGAAGTGTTCGCGGTGGCAGCGCCGGGACATGGCCTGCGCATTACGTGTGCGGCGCTGGGATCGGCGCAGCTGCGGCAGCTGGCCGATGATCTGGCGGCGGTTTGTGGACTGTAGAGTCGAGCTTGCTCGACTGCTCGTGCCAACAACAGTCGAGCAAGCTCGACTCTACAAAGGTGAAGCAAAGTCGAGCAAGCTCGACTCTACAAAGGTGAAGCAAAGTCGAGCAAGCTCGACTCTACAAAGGTGAAGCAAAGTCGAGCAAGCTCGACTCTACAAAGGTGAAGCAAAGTCGAGCATGGCTCGACGCTACAAAAGCAGATCAGGGCGCGGCGTTGGCACCCGGGCGCACGTAGTAGGACTGGCCGCTGTCATCGACGAACATCAGCTCCGGCTTGCCCTGCCAGGAGGTGAGCATGGCGCCGGTGTTGTTCTGGTGCTTGACCATCAGGCTGGCGCCACGGTCCGGATTGGCGACGACCTTGAACACTTCGGTGGTGCCGGTGGCATCGTCCAGGGTCAGCAGGGCTTCGCCGCCGCGGTCGCTGGTGCCGTAGCCGCCGCGTTCGGAGCCGTCGGGGCCGAGCAGGATCAGGCCGGACAGGGCGGTGGCGCGCGGCCCCTGGGTGCGGCCCTGGCTGAGCGGATCGGGAACCGGTGCGCCGAGGATCACCCGCGGCTGGCCGCTTGCATCGTGGATGATCAGCCCGCGTGCCTCGATGATGCGCTGTGGCGATTGGCTGCGATGCAGGCTCCAGGCGGTCCAGCCGGAAACAAGCAGGGCGAGGGTCGAGACCACCAGGGTGGTCAGCAGCAGCGCACGGGACATCGGGTCGTCCTTCCTTGGATGTGCCGACGATAGCGGATGCGGACCGGCAATGGCCAGTTCGTTGTGTGACGTTGTGTATCGTCAGTGGAAATCGCGACTGTGGCTGCGCAGTCCCTGCAGCAGTTCATCCAGGCAGTGCATGCGCTGCACGATGACGTGCTGCACGCCATCGACGCGTTCCAGGCGGCCATCGATCTGCATCAGCTGGGTATCGACCAGCACCCGGTGCTGGCGATCAGCCAGGTGCCGCCAGACCACGGCGTTGACCATGCCGGTCTCGTCTTCAAGGGTGAGGAAGGTGACGCCACTGGCGGTCTGCGGGCGCTGGCGCATGCGCACCAGGCCGGCGATGCGCACGCGCCGGCCATGGCCGTGGGCAGCCAGTTGTGCGGCATCCAGGCAGCCACGGCTGCGCAGTTGCGCGCGCAGGAACGAGATCGGATGGCGGCCCAGCGTGGTGCCGGTGCTGCGGTAATCGGCCTGCATGTCTTCCCAGGCGCTGGGCAGGGGCAGTGGCACGCGGGCTTCGGTGGTGGCGCGGGCCTGGTCGAACAGCGGCAACCGGTTTTCCACACCGGAGATATCCCAGCGCGCACGATGGCGATGGCCGCTGAGCCCACGCAGCGCCCCGGCATCGGCCAGCAGGCCCTGCTGGCGGCGGTCCAGAGCGGTACGCTGGCACAGGTCACCCACATCGTCGAACGGGCGCCGCGCACGTTCACGCATGATGGCCTGCACGGCGGGCTCGTTGCAGCCATCGACCAGGCGCAGGCCGAGCCGGATCGCGGCCGGCCCCTTGCTGAAATCCAGCGTGCAGTCCCAGTCGCTGTGGCGCACGTCCACCGGCAACACGCGGATGCCATGCCGGCGCGCATCCTGCAGCAGCTGGTCGGGGCTGTAGAAACCCAATGGCTGGCTGTTGATCAGGCTGGCGGTGAACGCGGCCGGGTGATGGCACTTCAGCCAGCAACTGTTATAGGTCAGCAGGGCGAAACTGGCGGCGTGACTTTCCGGAAAACCGTAGTCACCGAAGCCCTTGATCTGTTCGAACAGGTGCTCGCCGTACTCGCGGCTGAAGCCGTTCTTGAGCATGCCGGCCAGCAGCCTCTCGCGATGCGGTTCCAGGCCGCCACGGCGCTTCCACGCCGCCATCGAGCGGCGCAGGGCATCGGCCTGGCCCGGCGTGTAGCCGGCCGCTTCCACCGCCAACTGCATGACCTGTTCCTGGAACAGTGGCACGCCGAGGGTGCGCGCGAACACGCGTTCCAGCCGCGCTGGATAGAGTGGATTGTCCGGGTCGTTCAACGCGTCAGGACCCTGCTCGCGCAGGATCCTTCGCCGTTCCAGGTAGGGGTGCACCATGTCACCCTGGATCGGGCCAGGGCGCACGATCGCCACTTCGATCACCAGGTCGTAGAAGGTGCGCGGCTGCAGGCGCGGCAGCATCGCCATCTGCGCGCGCGACTCGATCTGGAACACGCCGATGGTGTCGGCGGCGCAGATCATGTCGTAGGTCTTCGTATCCTTGGGAGGAATCGCATCCATGCGTCCTTCGTGCAGGCCATGCTGCTGCAGCATCGCCAGGCATTTGCGGATGGCGGTGAGCATGCCCAGCGCCAGGCAGTCGACCTTCATCAGGCCGGTGGCATCCAGATCGTCCTTGTCCCACTGGATGACGGTGCGGTCGGCCATCGCCGCGTTCTCCACCGGCACCAGCGTCGACAGCGGATGCTCGGAAATCACGAAGCCGCCCGGGTGCTGCGATAGGTGGCGGGGGAAGTCGATCAGTTCGGTGGTCAGCGCCAGCAACCGCCGCATCAGCGGGGTTTCCGGATCGAAGCCGCGCTCGCGCAGGGTCTCCGGCAGCGGCACATGGCCGCCCCAGTGGTCCATCGCCGCGCCCAGTTCGTTGACCTGGTCCATCGGCAGGCCGAGTGCACGGGCCACGTCGCGGATCGCGCTGCGGCCACGGTAGCTGATCGCCACCGCGGTCAACGCCGCGCGCTCGCGGCCATAGCGCTTGAACACGTACTGCAGCACTTCCTCGCGGCGCTCGTGTTCGAAGTCGATGTCGATATCCGGTGGTTCGTCGCGCTCGGCGGAGATGAAGCGCTCGAACAGCAGGTTGCTGCGTGCCGGGTCGATCTCGGTCACGCCCAACACGAAGCACACTGCCGAGTTGGCCGCCGAGCCGCGCCCCTGGCAGAGGATGTCCTGGCTGCGTGCGAAGCGCACGATGTCCTGCACGGTGAGGAAGTACGAGGCGTAGTTCTTTTCCCGGATCAATGCCAGTTCGTGCTCGATCTGTTTGCGTTGTGCCGGTTCGATGCCGCCTTTCCAGCGCCACGGGATGCCGCGCTCGACCAGCACGCGCAGCCAGCTGTCCGGGTCGTGGCCCTCGGGTACCAGTTCACGTGGATAGGTGTACTGCAGCTGCTCCAGGGTGAAGTGGCAGCGCTCGGCGATGCGCAGGGTCTCGGCCAGCAGTTCGGGCGGATACAGCTGGGCCAGCGCGGTACGCGGGCGCAGGTGGCGCTCGCCGTTGGGAAACAGGCGCCAGCCGGCCTCGGCCACGCTGCAGCGGTGGCGGATGGCGGTCAGTGTGTCCTGCAGGGCGCGGCGGCGGCGCACGTGCATGTGCACATCACCACTGGCGACCAGCGGCAGGCGGTGGCGTTCGCCGAAGGCCTGCAGCTGCTGCAGGCGGCGTGCGTCGTCGTGTTCGTGGTGCAGTTCCACCGCCAACCACAGCCGATCATCGAAGCCGGCGCGCAACAGTTCCAGATCGGTGGCGGCCGGTTGCCGGTCCAGCCACAGGCAGAGCAGGCCCTCGGGCAGGCCGAGCAGGTCCTCGCGCAGGCAGCGGTATTCGCCCTTGGCCGCGCGCCGCCGGCAGGTGGTGATCAACTGGCAGAGGCCGGCATAGGCGGCCTGGTCGGTGCACAACAGGGCCAGCTTCGGCCCGTCCTCGACCTGGAATTCGGCGCCGACGATCAGCGCCACGCCATGCGTCTTCGCCGCCTGCCAGGCGCGCACGATGCCGGCCAGCGAGCATTCGTCGGTGATCGCCAACGCGCGGTAGCCCTGGCCAGCGGCGCGCGCGAACAGTTCTTCGGCGATCGAGGCGCCACGCTGGAAACTGAAGGCCGACAGGCAGTGCAGTTCGGCGTAGCCGGGCAGTTCGCTGTGCATGGCGGCTCAGCCGAACCAGCCGTGCAGCATCCACGGCGCATGTGGATCGTTGCGGTCACGGAAGGCCCAGCCGCGCTGGCCATGCGCGGTTTCCACCACGTAGTAATCGCGGCGCGCATCGGCCTGGTCCCACCAGCCCGATTCGATCCGCTCCGGCCCGGTGACGATGCGCAGGCGCGGATCACGCAGCGGTTGCGGCGTGTCCAGCAGCCAGCCCGGACGCAGTGGCCAGTACGACGGAGGCTTGACCGCGGGCTGGGTGCCACTGGCGCGTTCGGGGCGATGGTCGGCCTGCACCGCCAGCGGCTGCACGGCGTCATCGCCGAGCCGCGCACGCAGGCGCTCGCGCAGCTGCGTCCATGGCATCGCCTGTGCCGGTCGGGTATCGAACAGATCCCGCGCAGCGGGCACGAACGGTGGCAGCTGTTCGGCCTGCAGGCGCAGTGCGCGGCTGCCGGCCGGCAGGGCGAACGCTTCCATGCGGTTGCGTGCGATCTCGAACAACAGCGCGGGATCGCGCTCGGGTGCCAGCAGGCCGATGGTCAGCACGCTGGCCGGCAGCAGGTCATGCTCGAAATGCAGGTCGAAGCGCTGCACGCCGCCATCGCGCGAACACAGGAACGCGGCCAGGTCCAGCAGCAGGCGACGCAGCGGGAACAGCAGGGCCTGGCTGGATTCGATCTCGTATTCGAATTCGATGCGCGCATCGAAACGGTCCGGTGGCTGGTAGTAACGCAGTGGCGCGGTGGGCAGGCCGCGCAGCGCATCCAGCTGCTGCAGCACCTCGGGTGAGAAGCGCCGGGCCAGGCTGTCGCGAGGGAGTTCGAGCACCGCACCCAGCGTGCGCAGCCCGGAACGACCGAGCACGGTCACCGCTTCGCTGGGCAGGCCGCAGCGCGGCAACGGCAGCTGCGCCAGTGCCGCTGGCAGCTGCTCCGCATCGATGCCGAGGCCGTCGTGGACGTTGGCCAGCACGCGCGCGGCATGCGCCGTGGGTGCGGCCACCAGGCGGTGGCGGAAACCGAGTTCATGCAGTTCGCCGCGCAGGCGCTTTTCGATCGTCAGCCAGTCACCGAACAGGGCGCGACTGGCGCCGATCTCCATGACCAGCGCGTGCGGAAAATCGAGGCTGACCTGCGAGCTGTAGGCGTAGGCCCAACTGGCCAGCAGCTGCCGGGTGTGCTGTTCGGCGTTCGGGTCGTAATCGTGCAGATGCAGGTCCTGCACCAGTACCTGCGCAGCCGACAGCAGCATGCCCGGGCGCAGCCCCGCTGCGCGTGCAGACGGGCTGACCGCACGCAGTACGCGACGCTGCGCCGGCCCCTGCAGCAGCACCAGTGGCCGCTGCGGATCCGGCTGCAGGCGCAGCACGCTGTCCAGCGCCAGCTGCGGCAACAACAGGCAGGCCCAGTGCATGGCGCGGCCTCAGTGGGCGATGGCCAGCGGCAACGGCTGCGCCGGCGGCAGGCCGCCACGGCACTTCAGCACCCGCACCTGGCCGTGGTCGAGCTGCAGGCGCAGGCTGGCCGGGGAGGGGTTGCGCGCTGCCTGCGCCTCGCGGAACACGAAGCCCAGGCACTGGCCGCTGTCGGCAGCCACCTGCAGGCGGCGCAGTGAGCGGTCGTCGGCCTGGTGTGGCCAGCACAGCACCGCCGCGCAGGCGGCCGAGCGCAGGCACTGCTCGGTGGCCCACAGCGCTTGTTTCGGCGCGGCGTGGATGATCTGCAGCTGGGCCAGGTCCAGCCCGGCCGCCGCCCAGGCCGGGGCATGCGGGCGGTAGGGCGGGGCGACCAGCACGATCGGGCGGTCGCGCTGGCTCAGCTTCGCCAGCGCCGGCCAGACCAGGGCCAGCTCGCCGACGCCGGGCGCGGCCTGCAGCACCTCGCACAGCCCGCTGGCCGGCCAGCCACCGCCGGGCAGGCGTGCGTCCAGCGCCGGATGGCCACTGGCCAGGTGGTCGCTGGCCGGCCCCTGGCGAGCCGGGCCGCGCCACAGCTGGCGCCCGTCCAGCAGCCGGTCGAGGGCGACGACGGCACCCATCAGCCGGTCCTCCAAGGGAGGCGCCGAGCGGGCTGGAAGCGGCAGGAACGGGCGGAAACGGCGGGCATGGCGCGAGTATCGACGAGCCGGTATCAGGGGCTGAGACCGGACATGCTACTCGCCTTGTGAGTAGAATTACTAATGAAATCGGAAGGTTGGGTTTCAGGTTGCTGAAGGGCTAAAGCATCCACGCATGGCGTGGATCTACCAGGGTTCTCTCCAGTAGATCCACGCCATGCGTGGATGGGAAAACGGTGCCGACCAGGGTCGGCACCTACAGGCACGGGCACTCCCGGTTACGGGCGCACCGGCAGCGCGACCGGGCGCAGCGGCGCGGCATCGCCGCCGCGGATCTTCAGCGGGCCGCCGATGAAGGCGAACTCATAGACCTTGTCGCGGGCCAGTTCGTCCAGCGCCACCAGCTCGATGATCGGCGCGCCCTGCTGGGCCAGCAGGTAGGTGTGCAGCGGCACGTAGTCGTCGGACACCTCCGAGGGGAAGGTCTCGAAGCTGAGGTTGTCGGCGCCGACAATCATCGCGCCGCTGTCCTCGACCAGGAAGCGCGCGGCGTCCAGGCCCATGCCCGGCGGGTTGGCCATGTAGGCCTTGGGCTGCTCGAACAGGCGCATGCGGCCGGTGCGGATCAGCACGATGTCACCCTGCTGCAGCTTCACCTGCTGGCGTGCCAGCGCATCCTTCAGGTCCTGGCGGGTGACGCGGTAGCTGTCCGGCAGCATGTCCACGCCCTTGGCGCCGGCCACGTCGATCAGCACGCCACGCGCGATCAGCGGCGGGAATTTCTCGATGCCGGTGACGTTCCAGCCACGGTCGCCGAGGTGCTTGTCGGCCTCGAAGCCGTTCCAGATCTTTCCGTGGATGCCGAAGTGGTTCAGCGCATCGATGTGGGTGCCGGTGTGGCTGTACATCGAGAACGCGGTGCCGGTGTAGCTGCGGGTGAGGTTCATGGTTTCACCCACGCCCATCGGATCATCCATCACCGTGCCGCGCGGGGTGTGGGTCATCCAGAACTGGTAGTGCGGGTCGCCGGCATCCTGCCAGCTGGGCATGCCAACGTAGTATTCGGTGGCCAGATCATAGGCCTTGCCGCCGCTCACCCGCGACAGGATCGCCGCACGCGAGGCCTCGGTGATCAGGTTGAGACGGCCGATCTCGTCCTTCGGCCCCCAGGGGCTGGTGCCGACCTGTTGGCCGGAGGGAACGCGTTCGTGCGCGGACACGGTGGTGGAAGCGGCGGTGCCGGCCAGCAGCAGGGCCAGCGCGGTGGCCAGGGTACGTGAGGTCATGGGGAATCTCCTTGCAGGGTGGGGGACGGTGCGGCTCAGGCCGCGACCAGGTGCGCCAGGGCCTGGCGCAGTTGCGGCAGCGGCAGGGTCTGCAGGCGCAGGCCGTTGCCGCCGATCACGGTGGGAATGGAGCGGATGCCGAGGGTCGCGGCTTCGGCACGGTCAGCCTGCACACGCCGGGCTGCTGCGTCGCTGCGCATGTGGTCAGCGAAGGCGCCACGCGGGTGGCCCAGTGCTTCGGCGATATCCAGCAGTACTTCGGCGTCGCCGATGTTGCGGTGCTGGTGCAGGTGCGCCCACTGCACGGCATCGAACATCGCGCCATGGGCGTCGTTGCCACCGAGCATGCCGGCGGCCTGGCAGGCCAGTGCGCCGAGCCAGCCGGACGGATACTCGAAGTCCTGTGCACGCATGCCTTCGATATCGATGCGCGCGGTGTCTTCATGCGCGGCGCAGTCGGTCCAGTGGCGCAGGATGATCGCCTTGGCGCGCTCCATCGAGCCGAACACCTCGATCATCTGCGCGCGCGAGTCCTGCAGCACGAAGCTGCGGTGACGCACCTGGATGCCGAGTTCGGCGGAGACCTGCTGCAGGCGCGGGGCCAGCACGAAGCACCAGCCGCAGACCACGTCGTGGAAGAAATCGACCACCGGCGCGGCGGTGGCGGGGGAAGGAACGGAAGACATCTGCCTGCCATCGGTGAGAGGGGAGGCGGCAGATTAGGCAGCGCGGCGTGGCTGAAACAGCACGCCGCGGGCAGCTCAGTTTTCGCTGGCGGTTACGAATCCAGGCCAGCGCAGCCGGGCAGCTCGGCGTGCAGGAAATCGATGAAGGCACGCACCTTGGGCTGCAGGTGGCGCGAGGTGGGGTAGACCGCATGCACGAAGCGCGGCGGATAGCGGTGGTCGGGCAGCACCTGCTGCAGTTCGCCACGGGCCAGCGCCGGTGCCGCCAGGAACGAGGGCAGGGCGCCGATGCCCATGCCGGCCACCAGCAGGTCGCGCAGCAGCAGGCTGTTGTTGACGGTGACGCGCGCCGGCAGGGTGATCGTTACCTGCCCATCAGGGCCGAGCAGCGGCCAGCTGCCGGGCGAGTCGGACAGGCTGTAGGCCAGCACGCTGTGCGCCTGCAGATCGTCCACCGCCTGCGGTGCCGGATGCTGCCGCAGGTAGGACGGGGCCGCGCACAGCACCTGCTGCAGCGAGGCCAGGCGGCGCGCCACCAGCCGCGAGTCATCCAGCTCGGCACGCAACCGCAGCGACACATCGAAACCTTCGCCCACCGCATCGAGCAGGCGGTCTTCCATCACAAGGTCCAGCGACAGTTGCGGATGCTGCTGCAGGAAGCGTGGCAGCAGCGGCGACAGCGTGCTCAGCGCGAATGATTGTGGTGCATTGACGCGCAGGCGCCCGGCCACGTCGCCGCGCTGTTCGGCGATGCCACGCTCCAATGCATCCAGCTCGT
Organism: Stenotrophomonas sp. 86156_Sma; assembly: GCF_056481625.1. Taxonomy (NCBI): domain Bacteria; kingdom Pseudomonadati; phylum Pseudomonadota; class Gammaproteobacteria; order Lysobacterales; family Lysobacteraceae; genus Stenotrophomonas; species Stenotrophomonas sp. 86156_Sma. The sequence goes on along the minus strand of NZ_CM151157.1, from coordinate 3,068,255 downwards.
CGAGCAGCCGGCAGCATTCGCGGTAATAGGCGTGGCCGGTCTCAGTCAGGCTCATGCGCCGCGTGGTCCGCTGCAGCAGCACCACGCCCAGGTGCGCTTCCAGGGTGCGCAGCTGCTTGCTCAGCCCGGCCGGTGACATGCCCAGGTCTTCGGCGGCGCGGGCCAGCCCGCCGCGTTCGACGATGCGGCGGAAGGCACGCATCAGGTTGAAGGAATCCATGCCGGTCCCGGGCGCGATGAGGGCGCCATTGTAGATCCACGCCATGCGTGATGCGTGGATGTGGCAAGTGCGGTGCCCACCAAGGTGGGCATCTACCAGGGGCACGGGTTGCGCCGTTTGTTCAAGCCGGCGCCCCATACGCGGCGCCAGCATGCAGGCCCCTTACTTTCCGGATTGCCCATGAAGCACTGGATGCTCCGCCTGTATGCCCCGTTGTTCCTGCTGGGGTTCGTTGCCGCCGCCGTCGCCTGGGTCGGCCACCTCCACGGCGACCCGCTATGGCTGCTGGCCTTGCTGGCGGTTGCCATCGCGGTCTCGTTCGCTGCCGAACGTGCTTGGCCGTATGACCCCGCGTTCAACCACGATCACGGCGACAGCCTGCGTGACACCCTGCATGCGCTGGTCAACGAGAGCCTGAACCTGCTGTCGATCGCGGCGGTACCACTGCTGGCAGCCATCATTCCGTGGCAGCTGTGGCCGCTGCAGTGGCCGTTCGCGCTGCAGGTGCTGCTGGCCATCATCGCCGCCGACCTCGGCATCACCCTGGTGCACTACGCCAGCCATCGCATCGGCTGGCTGTGGCGGCTGCATGCGGTGCACCACAGCGTGACCCGCATGTATGGTTTCAACGGTCTGATGAAACACCCGCTGCACCAGGCGGCCGAAGCGGTGGGCGGCGTGCTGCCGCTGCTGCTGTTGGGCCTGCCGATGCCGGTAGCCGCGGTGTTGGCGTTCGCCATTGCCATCCAGCTGCTGCTGCAGCATTCCAACGTGGACATGCGTCCCGGCGTGCTGGGCCGGGTGATGGCCTGGGCGCCGCTGCACCGCTTCCACCACATGCGTTACGGCACCGCCGGCGATGTCAATTTCGGTTTGTTCCTGACCGTGTGGGATCACCTGCTGGGGACCGCGTTCGATGCGCCGGGCTATCGCCTGGGCCGGCGTGACCTGGGTATCGGCAGCCAGCCGGACTATCCGCGCGATTATTCCGGACAGCTGCTGGCGCCGTTCCGCGAACTGCCGCATGGCGAGGTGCCGGAGCTGCCGGAAGGTCTACGCAGGCGCGGATGATGGGGCGTGTCAGGCCGCGTGCAGCTGCAGGCCCTGCAGCTGCGCGGCACCGATGCCGAACATGCGGCGCAGGCTGCGTGACAGATGGGCCAGGTCAGCGAATCCGGCCGCATGCGCGCTGTCGGTCAGGCTGTGCCCGCGCAGATGATGCATCAGTGCGCTGCGCAGCCGTTGCCACAGCACCCAGCCGCGCAGGGTCACCGCCAGATCGGACTGGAAGCGTCGATGCAGCTGGCTGGTCGACAGATGTGCCGCCTCGGCGATATCGGTGGCTGGCACCGGCCCGGGCAGGTGCTCGGCGATACGGGACAGCGCGGCCTGCACGCGGCGGTCCAGTGGTTGCGGGCGACTCAGCCGTGCCAGCCAGTCGTGCAGCGCCAGCGCGTTGCCCGGCAGCGCGTGCAGGTGCTGCTGGATCTGCCCGGGATCGGCATGCGCGGGTTCGAGGAACACCGTGCAGCCCGCTTCCGGCGCCGACAGGATTGCGTGCGGCTGGAATGACGGCAGCCACAGCCGTTGGCCCTGCTGCCGTACGCCATCGACTTCGACCTGCCAGGGCGCGGCTTCGCTCAGCAACAGTTGATGGGCGTAGTGCGCGTGCGTATCGCTGCCACCGGCGTGGCCCTGCAGCACGGCCACGTGAGCATCCAGCAGCAGCGTGCCATTCCAGGGCAGGGCGGGAGAGGACATGGAGGAATTGTAGATCCACGCCATGCGTGGATGAACCTCCACCGGAATCGAATATCTCGTGTTGATTTGAAAAGCATCCACGCATGGCGTGGATCTACTGGCCACCAGCCAGCTGTCGAAGGCGGGGCACTGTGGGTTTGCGGGGTGTGAGCCGCATGGATGCGGCGACCAAGGCTACATGGACGTACTTGCGCCGTCCCCGCAGACCCACAGTGCCCCGCCATCCCACGGGATGCGGCATTTGATTCTGCTGTAGCGTTGGCCGTTGCCTCTGCGGGTGCCGGGCGCAGCCCGGCCGTCACCTCACCGCCCCTGCGGATCCGGCCGGTGATGTACGTACTCGACCACGGTGCCATCGGGATGCACCGCATTGAACGCCGCCCCGGTCGGTACCACCTGCAGCGGGAAGATGATTTCAGCGCCAGCCGCCACCAGCTTGTCGTGATAGGGCCGAACGTCATCGACCAGCAGCGTCCCCGTGGTCGAAGTGAACGGCGCCAGCGCCGCCTTGCTGCCCTCGATCAACAGGAACGCACCGACCATCGCCAGACGCAGGCCGGCCTCCGGAAACGGGAACCCGGCATCGGCCACCACGCCCTGCAACTGCTCGTAGAACGCCACGCTGCGCTCCAGCTCACCGGGGGCCACGAACACCCGGATCAGCACGCGCGGCGCGCGCTGGCTGGAGGTATCACAGCGGTCGCGCCAGAGATGATCGAAGTCGCGGTGTACGGTCATGGGCTCGATTCGTGGCCAGGGATCTCCATTATCAGCAGCCTCGCGCGGCGCGCTGATGACCGCCGGTGATGGCCTGATAACCAGTGGCTGGGGTCGGCCTGTGACTTAGGTCCTGTTGACAGGTGTGAACGCCCTCGCACAATCTTCACATGATTGGGTCGCCCTGCGCGGCCCGGACAGGCAGGTTGTCACGCCGGGAGGAGGGTCCCAGGCGCAGACCGGCCCGTCCTTCGGCCTGCGGGACGTTGCCTGGCAACCCCTGCGCGGCATGAACGCTGCACCCTTCGGCGGCACTTTCCCTGGACCGATTGCCTTGGCAACGGAATTACGCCTGCCGATGAAAACGTTTACAAAGCCGCTTGCACTGTCCCTGGCGCTGTCAGCCGCACTGGCCGCCCCGGCCTGGGCCGACCCCGCCGCGTTCACTGTGCTGACCCTGGAACAGGCCCCGACCGCCGAGGCCATGCCGGCCCTGGCCGCCCAGCTGAAGACCCTGCAGGTGGACGCGGTGAGCGTGCGCCAGGTGCAGCGCGGCATCGGCCAGGTTGATCCGCTGCAGGTGCTGGCCGATGGGCTGGGCTACGCGTACCGCTTCATTGCGGCGGGCAAGGACGATGGCCAGACCCAGCGTGGCCAGGCCGTGCTGACCCGGCTGCCGATTGCCGCTGAGTCCGGCCCGGACCAGCCGGGCCTGAACTACCTGCGCCTGGACGATGGTCGCCACACCGTGGCGGTCTACACCGATGCTGGTGCAGGTGCCGCGCAGCTGCCGGCGCTGGTCACGCGCTCGCGGCTGGGCGCACCGGCGGTGCTGCTTGGCGCGGTGGCCGGTGAATCGGCCAAGGCCGCAGGCTTTGATCCGGCGCGTGTGGCGCTGGAAGCGGATGCCAGCTATTTCAGCGACGGCTTCCAGGCCGCCAGCAGTGCACCGTTCAAGGTGGAAGGCAGCGCCCTGCGTGCCACGCTGCTGACCCTGGCCTATGCCGCCGATAAACATGGCGACAGGCCATGGATGGACACCACCCTCAACGCCGATGCGCGCGCTGCGCTGCTGCTGAAGGCGATGACCGAGGATGAGAAGTTCCAGATGCTGCACAGCTACTTCGGGCTGGGCAAGGATGGTGGCCCGCTGCCGGAAGGCGCGGTCGGGTCGGCCGGTTTCGTGCCGGGCGTGGCGCGGCTGGGCATTCCGTCGCAGCAGTCGGCCGATGCCGGCGTTGGCGTGACCAATCCAGGCGGCATCCGCCCGGGCGATTTCGCCACGGCGATGCCGTCGGGCCCGTCCACCGCCTCCAGCTGGAACCGTGCGGTCGCCTTCGCTGGTGGCGCAACGATGGGCCGCGAGGCGTGGCAGCAGCGTTTCAACATCCTGCTGTCGGGCAGCGTCAACCTGCAGCGCGACCCGCGCAACGGCCGCAATTTCGAGTACGCCGGCGAAGACCCGCTGCTGGCCGGTTCGATGGTCGGCGCGCTGATCCAGGGCGTGCAGAGCCAGCACGTGATCTCCTCGATGAAGCACTTCGCGCTGAACGACATGGAGACCCGCCGCAACTTCCACGACGTGCGCATCGGCGAACAGGCCATGCACGAGTCCGACCTGCTGGCCTTCGAGATCGCGCTGGACGCCGGCCGCCCGGGCGTGGCGATGTGCTCGTACAACAAGATCAACGGTACCTACGGCTGCGAGAACGGCTACCTGATGAACCAGGTGCTGAAGCAGGAATGGAAGTTCCCCGGTTTCGTGATGTCCGACTGGGGCGGCGTGCACAGCGGTTCCAAGGCAGCGCTGGCCGGCCTGGACCAGCAGTCTGCCGGTGAAGTATTCGATGCGGCGGTGTTTTTTGATGAGCCGCTGCGCCTGGCCGTGCATGGCGGCGTGGTGCCGCAGGCGCGCCTGAACGACATGGTGGCGCGCATCCTGCGCACGATGTTCCTGCACGGCAACTTCGACAACCCGCCGCAGCACCAGAAGGTCGATGCCGAGGCTGGCTTCGCCGTCGCCCAGCGCACGGTGGAAGAAGGCAGCGTGCTGCTGCGCAATGAAGGCAACCTGCTGCCGCTGGCCGACAGCGTGAAGCGCATCGTCATCATCGGTGGCCACGCCGACAAGGGCGTGATCGGTGGCGGTGGTTCGTCGATGGTGGGCGTGACCGCCAAGGGCACCAACGCGGTGCCGGGCGTGCTGCCGACCACCTGGCCGGGCCCGGTGATCTTCCACCCGTCCTCGCCGCTGGAGTCGCTGCGTGCGGCGCGTCCGGATGCGACCATCGAGTATGTGGACGGCAGCAATGCCGCCGCTGCCGCCAAGGCCGCCGCGCAGGCCGATGTTGCCATCGTGTTCGCCACCCAGTGGGCCGCCGAATCGGTGGACCTGCCGGACATGCAGCTGCCGGACAATCAGGACGCACTGATTTCGGCGGTGGCCAAGGCCAACCCGAAGACCGTGCTGGTGCTGGAAACCAACGGCCCGGTGCGCACGCCGTGGCTGGCGCAGGTGCCGGCGATGCTGCAGGCCTGGTACCCGGGTATCCGCGGTGGCGAAGGCATTGCCGCACTGCTGACCGGCCAGGTCAATCCGTCCGGGCGCCTGCCGGTGACCTGGGTGGTGGACGAATCGCAGCTGCCGCGCCCGCACATCGACGGCCTCGGCTTCAAGCCGGCCAAGCCGTTCGGTGATGTGTTCGATTTCGATATCGAAGGCGCCAACGTCGGCTACAAGTGGATGGCGGCCAAGGGCCTGACCCCGACCTTCGCCTTCGGCCACGGCCTGTCCTACACCTCGTTCGCTTACGAGAATCTGAAGGTGAGCGTGGAAGGATCGCGCCTGGTCGCCAGCGTCGACATCCGCAACACCGGCAAGCGCGCCGGTGCCGATGTGGCCCAGCTGTACCTGAAGCTTCCGGCTGGCAGCACCACGCCGATCCGCCTGATCGGCTACGACAAGGTGACCCTGCAGCCGGGCGAACAGCGCCGCATCCGCATCGAAGCCGAGCCGAAGACCCTGGCTCACTACGATGCGCAGGCCCGCCAGTGGAAGATCGATGGCGGCACCTACCAGGTGCAGCTGTCGCGCAACGCTGCCGAGCCGCTGCAGACGGTGGATGTGCAGCTGGTGGAGCAGGTGCTGCGCTGATGCCTGAAGGCATGGCCCCGCAAGGGGCCATGCAAAAAAGGGACGGAGGGGGATTAAGTCGTTTATGCATAAACGACTTAATCCCCTCCGTCCCCTTTTTTCAGGTGACAAACCACCCGCGCAGGAAATCAATCAGCTGCCGCACCTTCGGTGAGGGCTGCGTGCTGTGCGGGTAGACCGCGTACACGCTCTGCTGCGGGAACCGGTGCTGGCGCAGCACCGGGCGCAGCCGGTCTTGGGCCAGGTCGTCATCGATCAGCCAGCGTGGCAGCACGGTGACCCCGGCGCCGGCCACGGCGAAGGCGCGCAGGCTGCTGGCACCATCCACGCGCACCACTGCGTTGCCCGGGTTGGTGGCAAACAAGGCGTCGCTGCCATCAGCCGCGACGACCGGCACATCGGCCAGGCGCGGATAGCCCAGGCGGGGCAGGGTGCCGAGCTGTGCCGGGTCATCGACAGCCTCGGCAGAGGGCAGGCGTGCCAGCAGGGACGGAGCCGCCACCGCGCACAGTGGATGGCGTTCCAGCTCGCTGGCGTGCAGGCCCGAATCGGGCAGGCGGCCGAGGCGGATGGCCAGGTCGAAGCGTTCGGGAATCAGGTCGGCCGGCGCGGGTGACGTCGACAGGTGCAGCTGCAGAGCCGGATGCCGCGCACGGAAGGCTTCCAGTGCGGGAATCAGGCGCAGCTGGGCGTACTCCGGGGTGGTGGTCAGGCGCAGCACGCCCTGCAGCTGGTGCTGGTCGCGGCGGGCAGCATCGATCGCCGCCTGCGCGGCGTCCAGCGCCTGCACGCAGTGCTGCAGGAACTGTTCGCCGGCCTCGGTCAGGGCCAGGTGGCGGGTACTGCGCAGCAGCAGGGTCACGCCCAGCTCCTGCTCCAGCCGCTTCAGGTTGAAGCTGACCACCGCACGGCTCAGGCCCAGGCGATCGGCGGCAGCGGTCAGGCTGCCGGCCTCGACCACTGCACGGAAGATATCGAAGCGATCGAGGCTGACCATGGCAATTCATTGTCAAAGAAGATTTGACAGTGTTGCAGTTGCTGTCGTGTTTTTCCAACAAGGCCCGCACGGCATGCTGGCCGCTTCCCTGCTGGAGCGTCGCCGATGCCGTCCCCCCGCCTGCGCCATGAGGCCATCTTCCTGCTGGTGTTCGCTCTGGATCTGGTCAACATGTTCATCGCCACGGTGGCCTATCCGGCGCTGGCGGCGGAACTGCATGCCGACGTCGGTACCCTGGCCTGGGTCGGCACCGCCTACATGCTGGGCCTGAGCGTGGTGATTCCGCTGGCGCCCTGGCTGGCCGCACGCTGCGGTGAGCGTCGCCTGCTGCTGGTGGCGTTGCTGCTGTTCGCCGCCTCCGCAGTGTTGGCCGGGGCTGCACCGGGTATTGGCTGGCTGTTGGGCTGGCGCCTGCTGCAGGGCCTGGCTGGTGGCCTGCTGATTCCGGTGGCACAAGCGGCAGCGTACCGACAGTGCACGCCTGACCAGCGTGGCGCGCTGACCCGCCGCATCCTGCTGGTGGCGCTGCTGGTGCCGGCACTGGCGCCTGCGCTCGGTGGGCTGCTGGTGCAGTGGTTGTCCTGGCGCGGTGTGCTCTGGGCCAGCCTGCCGCTGGCCGTGGTGGCGATTGGACTGGTGCTGGCGTGGATGCCGGCCGATGGCGCGCGTAGTGCGCCACGCCTGCAGGCCTATGCGCTGTCCACCGCGATGGCGGCGCTGGGCGCGCTGCTGCTGGCGTTGACTTGGCTGGGCGAGCCCGGACATCGGACCGCCGGTGCCGTACTGCTGTTGATCGCAATGCTGTTGGCGGCGGCTCACCTGCGGCATGCACGGCAGCAGGCGCAGCCACTGCTGCGCTGGTCGCTGCTGTCCCATCGCGGGCTGCGTCTGGCGATGCTGATCTATCTGGCCGTACCCGGTGTGTTCATCGGCAGCCAGCTGGTCAGTACCCTGCAGTTGCACCAGGCCGGCTATAGTGCCGCGCACATCGGCGCGCTGATGCTGCCGTGGGCGCTGGCCTCGGCCATTGCGATCACGGCCAGCAAGCGCCTGCTGGCTCGCTTCGGACCAGCCACGGTACTGCGTACGGGCATGCTTCTGCAGGCCAGCGGCCTGCTGTTGATGGCGCTGCTGCCACACCCGGTCTTTGCCATTGCAGCATGGCTGTTTGCCTTGATGGGCGCCGGCGGCAGCCTGTGCAGCAGCACGGCGCAGACGCTGGCCTTCCATGGGGTCGAGGGCGAAGCATTGGGCGATGCCAGTGCGCTCTGGAACCTCAATCGCCAGCTCAGCTTCTGCTTGGGCACCGCGGCCATCGCGCTGCTGCTGGCCTTGGCCATGCAGTGGCTGCCGGCCCGCGCCACCGGCGTGGCGCTGGGTCTGGCCGCTCTACTTACCCTGCTGCCGATGGCGTTGCTGCGCCGGCCGCAGTTGCTCACCCTTTCGCAACCGGAGAACACCTGATGGATACCACCGCAGAACACGAAGTCCACCACCTGCACGACAAGCTGCAGGCCTGGTTCCGCGCCGACGCCGGCACCGACGCGCTGGAGGACCTGATGGCGCATTTCTGCGCGGACTTCAGCATGGTCGGTATCGCTGGACAAAGGCTGGATCGGAATGCCTTGCAGGCACTGTTCGCGGGTGGCCATGGCGCGCGTCCAGGGCTGCAGATTTCCATCGACGCCGTGCAGGCGGTGGAGGCGCCATCACCGCTGGCGGTGCTGCGCTATCGCGAAGGGCATGCGATCGATGGCGGCGAGCCCGTATGGCGGGAATCGCTGGCGGTGCTGCGGCGGGAAGAGGGGCGTTGGCGCTGGCTGGCGCTGCATGAGGTAACGGCAGCCTGATCGGTAGTGCCGGCCGCTGGCCGGCAACCGCGTACCGTGCCCGAGGTGGATGAAGTTGCCGGCCAGCGGCCGGCACTACCGGTTGCCGACGAACGCAGCAGCTGGTCGCACATGTGCCATCAGTCCTGCCTGCATCCACCGCAGAATGCAAAGCACGCACACACTTCACGGCACGAGGCAGGAGTAGGCTTGAGGCTTTCCTGCCGGGAGGGGTTGTCCATGCGTGTGCGTGCCGTCGCTGTAGCCATTGCCCTTTGCCTGTCCAGCACCGTGCTGGCCGCCGAAACCCCGCCGATGACCCCGGACATCAGCGGCAAGCCCTTCGTTGCCCCTGATGTCGGTCGTGACTACGACAAGCGCGTGGTGATGGTGCCGATGCGCGATGGCACCAAGCTGTATACGGTGATCGTGGTGCCCAAGGGCGCGCGCAATGCCCCGATCCTGCTCACCCGCACGCCTTACGATGCTGCCGGCCGCGCCAGCCGCAGTGATTCGCCGCGCATGCGCGACCTGCTGCCGCAGGGCGACGAGGTATTTGTCGATGGCGGTTACATCCGCGTATTCCAGGACATCCGCGGCAAGTATGGCTCCGAGGGCGATTACGTGATGACCCGGCCGCTGCGCGGACCGTTGAACAACACCAAGGTGGACCACTCTACCGACGCCTGGGACACCATCGACTGGCTGGTGAAGAACGTGCCGGAGAGCAACGGCAAGGTCGGTATGCTCGGCTCGTCGTACGAGGGCTTCACCGTGGTGATGGCGCTGACCGATCCGCACCCGGCGCTGAAGGTGGCCGCGCCGCAGAGCCCGATGGTGGATGGCTGGATGGGCGACGACTGGCTCAACTACGGCGCGTTCCGCCAGGTCAATTTCAACTACTTCGCGATGCAGACCGAGAAGCGCGGCAAGGGCACGCCGCTGCCCAGCCTCGGCTACGATGACTACAGCACCTTCCTGCGTATCGGTTCGGCCGGCGACTACGCGCGTTTCACCGGCGTGGACCAGCTGACCTGGTGGAAGAAACTGGTGGAGCACCCGGCCTATGACGGCTTCTGGCAGGGCCAGGCGCTGGACGCGGTGATGGCGAAAACACCGTTGAAGGTGCCGACCATGTGGCTGCAGGGCCTGTGGGATCAGGAGGACATGTGGGGTGCCAACCACGCCTACCAGGCAATGGAAGGGCGCGACAGCGGCAACAACCGCAACTACCTGGTGATGGGGCCGTGGCGGCACAGCCAGGTGAACTACAGTGGCAGCGAGCTGGGCGCGCTGAAGTTCGATGGTGATACCGCGCTGCAGTTCCGCCGTGATGTGCTCAAGCCGTTCTTTGACCAGTACCTGGTGGACGGTGCGCCGAAGGCGGATACGCCGCCGGTGCTGATCTACAACACCGGCGAGAACCACTGGGATCGCCTGAAGGGCTGGCCACGCAGCTGCGACAAGGGTTGTGCTGCCAGCAGCAAGCCGCTGTACCTGCGTGCTGGCGGCAAGCTGGCGTTCCAGGCACCGGCGGCGGGCGAGGGCGACTTCGAGGAATACGTGTCCGACCCGGCCAAGCCGGTGCCGTTCGTGCCGCGCCCGGTCCGTTTCGGTGACCGCGACATGTGGACCACCTGGCTGGTCAAGGATCAGCGTTTCGTTGATGGTCGCCCGGACGTGCTGACCTTCATCACCGAACCTCTGACCGCGCCGCTGCGCATCGGCGGCGCACCGGTGGTGCACCTGCAGGCGTCGACCAGTGGCACCGACAGCGACTGGGTGGTGAAGCTGATCGACGTGTATCCGGACCAGGAAGCGTCGACGCCGGAGATGGGCGGCTACGAGCTGCCGGTGTCGCTGGCGATCTTCCGTGGCCGCTATCGCGAGAGCTTCAGCGATCCGAAGCCGCTGGCCGCCAACGAGGTGCTGCCGTACCGCTTCGACCTGCCCAACGCCAACCACACCTTCCAGAAGGGGCACCGGGTGATGGTGCAGGTGCAGTCCAGTCTGTTCCCGCTGTATGACCGCAACCCGCAGACCTACGTGCCGAACGTCTACCTGGCCAAGCCCGGCGATTACCAGAAGGCCACGCAGCGGGTCTGGCACAGCGCGGCGCAGGCCAGTTACATCGATCTGCCGGTGTATTGAGGTTGATGAGGTGCGCCGGGTGCGCGATACCCGGCGGTGCGCGATCGTGCCGGCCGCTGGCCGGCATCCGTGATGGTGTGAGAGCGTGTCGACCAAGGTCGACACCTACCAGAGCGGAGCCATTGCAGGTCGATTAGGCGGCTGCGGTCGTGCCGGCCGCTGGCCGGCATCCGTGATGGTGTGAAAGCGTGTCGACCAAGGTCGACACCTACCAGAGCGAAGCCATTGCAGGTCGATTCAGGCGGCCGCGGTAGTGCCGGCCGCTGGCCGGCATCCGCGATGGCGTGAAGCAGAAGCTGCTATCCGACCTTTGAGGGTCCGGTGCGCCAGCGGCTGGGTACCAGGCCGAAACGCTTGCGGAACGCAGCCGCGAAGTTGCTGGGGTGACGGTAGCCACTGGCGGCCGCAGCCTGCTCGACAGTCCAGCCGTCTTCGCGCAGGCCCTGCTCGGCGTGGCGCATGCGTTGTTCGTGCAGGTAGTCGAACACCGAGCAGCCGTACTGCTGGGCGAAATGACGGCGCAGCGAACTTGGGCTCATGCAGGCCAGCTGGGCCAGTTCGATCAGACTATGCGCGTGGCTGGGATCGTCATGCAGGTAGGCACGCACGCGCTCCAGGCGCTCGCGCTGGCCAGCCCGCAGCGTTCGCACATGATCGGTCTGCAGATCCTCGGCCTTCAGCCCAACGGCCAGCAGCTGCAGTGCGACGCCTTCGCGCCACAACGCGTCGATGCCGTCCTCCCATGGGCTTTCGAACAGCTGGCCCAGCACCGGCAGCAGGGTATGCGGAATGGCCCAGTGGCGGCATTCCAGGTGGGTGTTGAGCGCGGTCTCCAACTGTGGCAGCTGGAACAGGTCCGGATCGATCTGGCCGGGCACCATCACGCTGACGCCGCGCATGCGCGTTTCGCCAGGATGCGCACCCGTCATCTCAACCTGTTCGCGGTGGTGCGCGGTCATCGCCGTACCAGCACGCAGGGTGAAACCACCACGTCGCGGAATGCGCACATCAACCTGGCCCTGCAGCATCACGCGGATGGCCAGGCCGGGACTCTGCTGGGCGGTGGCGACATAAGGGAAGCGATTATGGACGTCGGAGGCGATCAGGCTCATGCCGCCGCGCAGGAACTGCTCGTTGACCTCGCCATGGCCGGCCCACTGGTCGTCACGCAGGTGTTCCGGATCGGCGCGGTAATCGAAGCCATGGCGGTGGCCGAAGCGGCGGTAATCAGCAAAAGTGAAATATCGGGACATCGCTCGGCACGTGCTTTGGAGGTGGACGCTGGCATTACCTCGCCCACGCGTTCTGCAATGCAGATGCAGATCCCGTCGTTACCCGTGCAGACATGCTGGGAAGCAGGGGCGTGGGCACTCTGGATAGTGGGGGAACACCAGGTTGAATGGAATGTGTCGAAGAAACTGGAAACGTTTCCCATTGTCGCCTTGATTCGCGCGCTTTTGATTTCAATATGGTCAAAACGATTGACGATTACGGCCAAAGTGAAAATGCCGCCGAACATACGCCAGCGTTTTGCATGCATATCCGTACGCAATTCCATACATCAACTTGAGTTGAGGTTTCATGGCTGGAACGATCACCCGTAGACGCGATGTCGGCCGGGCCATCACGAGCGGGCGCGTAGGGTGGGGCGGTTGGCCATTGCAGGTCACATCGATACCCCCACTGATGGAGAACGCAGATGATTGACTACCAGCTCACCGGCAAGACCGCGATCGTGACCGGCGGCGTGTCCGGTATCGGCCTGGCCGTGGCGCAGACGCTGGCCGCATCCGGTGCCCGTATTTCGGTCTGGGACCTGAAGCAGGATGCAGTCGATGCCACCGTGACGCAGCTGCGCAGTGCCGGTGCACAGGCCATCGGCATTGCGCTGGACGTTACAGACGACGCGGCCGTGGAGGCGGCGGTGCAGCGCACGATCAAGGAACTCGACGGCCTGCATGTGGCAGTCAACAACGCCGGTATCGGCGGGCCGGCCGCAAGCAGCGGTGACTATCCGATCGATGGCTGGCAGCGGGTAATCGACGTCAACCTCACCAGTGTGTTCCTGTGCCAGCGTGCGCAGATCCAGGCGATGCGCACGGCCGGAACCGGTGGCAGCATCATCAACATGGCCTCGATCCTAGGCCAGGTGGGCTATGCCGGTTCCACCGCGTACGTGGCGGCCAAGCACGGCGTGGTCGGGCTGACCCAGACCGCCGCCTGGGAGCATGCGGCCGACGGCATCCGTGTCAACGCGGTCGGCCCGGGCTTCATCAGCACGCCGCTGCTGGAGAAGATGGACCCGAAGGTGCGCGCCACGCTGGAAGGCCGCCACGCGTTGAAGCGGCTGGGCACGGCCGAGGAAGTGGCGGCGCTGGTTGCCTGGCTGGCCAGCGACGACGCCTCGTTCGCGACCGGCACATACTATGCGATCGATGGTGGTTATCTGGCGCAATGATCGAGTGCGTGAAGGTTACGCATGGCGATGGCCAGTAGATCCAGGCCACGCGTGGACGAACGCATGCGGTGAAGAGGGCGTGCCATCGTCTTCACCGCCATCCCACGGCTGCCGAGCAACGCTCCGGGAAACGCCCGGAGCCTGCCCATGGAACTCACCCAGGATGTCTCGATCCTGCTGCGCGTGGCCGCAGCAATGCTGTTCGGCGGCGTGCTCGGTGTCGAGCGCGAGATGGGCAAGCACGCTGCGGGCCTGCGCACCCACATGCTGATTGCCGGCGCTGCTGCGCTGATTGTTGGACTCGGCGATTCAGTGGCAGAGCATTTCCAGCAGGAGCGTTACCGCGACCTGCTGCAGGTCGACCCGGTGCGCCTGATCGAAGCCGTGGTCGCCTGCGTCGGCTTCGTTGCCGCCGGCACCATTCTGCGTGGGTCACGCGAGGATCAGGTCAGCGGCCTGACCACGGCCAGCTCGCTGATCATGGCGGCGGCCATCGGCATCGCCGTGGGCATAGGAAAGTACGTGATTGCCATCGGGGTGAGCGTGCTGTGCGTGCTGGTGCTGGCGGTGATGCGGCGGTTGGAGAAGCGGATTTCGTAGGGAATCTCGAGTTGCCGGCAAGCGGCCGGCACTATCACGGGAGCTAAATGGTCGGACCAATATGGCATCTAGCCCTATGGTCTAATAGGCGCTTCGTCGGAGCGGCGGTTAAATCCGCTGCAAGTGGTCTGATCGAAATCATTATTGGTAATACCAAGAATCGACGACCACGGCGACCCACCGCCTGCGGTGGAGCACATCCCGCCCCAGTCGAGAGCCCTCATGCAGCCCTGGCAACACCTGTACGACCCCGCCGGCAACCTGTGGTTGTCCAGCCTGATCGCGCTGTTGCCGATCGCGTTCTTCTTCGTCGCCCTGGCCGTGCTGCGCATGAAGGGCTGGCTGGCCGGCACGATCACCGTGGCCATCGCGCTCGGCGTCGCCCTGCTGTTCTACCGCATGCCGCTGAGCCAGGCGCTGGGCGCGGCCGGTTTCGGCTTCGTCTACGGCCTGTGGCCGATCGCCTGGATCATCATCGGCGCGGTGTTTCTCTACAAGGTTTCGGTCAAGACCGGGCAGTTCGACATCATCCGCGCCTCGATCCTGTCGGTCACCGAGGACCAGCGCCTGCAGATGCTGATGGTTGGCTTCGCCTTCGGTGCCTTCCTGGAGGGTGCAGCCGGTTTTGGTGCACCGGTGGCGATCACCGCGGCACTGCTGGTCGGGTTGGGCTTCAAACCGCTGTATGCCGCCGGCCTGTGCCTGATCGTCAACACCGCGCCGGTGGCGTTCGGTGCAATGGGCATTCCGATCATCGTGGCCGGGCAGGTCACCGGCCTGGATGCATTCGAGATCGGCCAGATGGCTGGGCGCCAGCTGCCGTTCCTTACGATCATCGTGCTGTTCTGGATCATGGCGATCATGGATGGCTGGCGCGGCATCAAGGAAACCTGGCCGGCAGTGCTGGTGGCCGGTGGTTCGTTCGCCATCGCGCAGTACCTGACCTCCAACTTCATCGGCCCGGAGCTGCCGGACATCACCGCGTCGCTGGCCTCGCTGGTCTGCCTGACGCTGTTCCTGCGCCGCTGGAAGCCGGTGCGGATCTTCCGTTTCGATACCGAAACCAGCGCCGAGGCGGCCGCACAGGCGCTGGAGGCGCCGCGCTACAGCGTCGGCCAGATCGCCAAGGCATGGTCGCCGTTCCTGATCCTCACCGCGATGGTCACGCTGTGGAGCATCAAACCGTTCAAGTCGCTGTTCGCGGCGGACGGCCCGCTGGAAAGCTGGGTGCTGAAGATCCCGGTGCCGGGCCTGGACCAGATGGTGCAGAAGATGCCGCCGATCGTGGATGCACCGCTCAGCTACGAGGCGATCTACAAGTTCGATTGGTTCTCGGCCACCGGCACCTCGATCATCCTCGCCGCGGTGATCGCCATCATCGCGCTGCGCATGCCGGCCCGTTCGGCGCTGCAGGCCTTCGGTGAGACCGTGCGTGAGCTGCGCATGCCGATCTACTCGATCGGCATGGTGCTGGCCTTCGCCTTCATCGCCAATTACTCGGGCCTTTCGGCCACACTTGCCCTGGCACTGGCGCACACCGGTGATGCGTTCCCGTTCTTCTCGCCGTTCCTGGGCTGGTTGGGCGTGTTCCTGACCGGCTCGGATACTTCATCCAACGCCTTGTTCTCGGCACTGCAGGCGACCACCGCGCAGCAGATCGGCGTGTCCGACGTGCTGCTGGTGGCGGCCAACACCACCGGTGGCGTTACCGGCAAGATGATCTCGCCGCAGTCGATCGCCATTGCCTGCGCGGCGGTCGGCCTGGCCGGCAAGGAATCGGACCTGTTCCGTTTCACGGTCAAGCACAGCCTGATCTTCACCACGATGGTCGGCCTGATCACCCTGGCCCAGGCCTACTGGCTGACCTGGATGATTCCCTGAGCCATGCACGGTCAGCCGACCACCCGCTGCGCGCTTCGGGCCACAATGACGCCATGAGCATGCAACGTATTTCGGACAAGGTGGCCGCGCAGCTGCGCGGCCTGGTGCAGGAACATCGGCTGCAGCCGGGTGACCGGCTGCCGGCCGAACGCACCCTGGCGGTACAGCTGGGGGTCTCGCGAACGGCGTTGCGCGAGGCCATCGCGCAGTTGGCCAGCCAGGGCCTGCTGACCGCACGGGTCGGTGGCGGCACCTACGTGGCCGAACCCGCGGCACGCGCGCGGCAGGCGCTGGATGAACCGCTGGCGCCGTACCTGCCGCTGTTCCAGGGCGACCCGGAATACCGCTTCGACGTGCTGGAGATCCGCCACGCGCTGGAAGGTGCCACCGCCTGGCATGCAGCGTTGCGCGCCACCGATGAGGATCGTACGCGCATCGCGCAGGCGTTCCAGACCATGATGGACGCGCACGGCAAGGATGACCCCACCGGCGAAGCGGAGGCCGACGCGGCCTTCCACCTGTCCATCGCGGAGGCCTCGCACAACCTCGTGCTGCTGCAGGTGATGCGCGGGCTGTTCGAACTGCTGCAGACCAACATCTCGCAGAGCCGCGAAAAGCTCTACACCTCGGCGAGGACCTTCTCGCCGTTGTCCGACCAGCACCGCGAGATGATGGACGCGGTGCTGGCCGGCGACCCCGAACGCGCGCGCGCCGCCGCGCATGCCCACCTCGAGTTCGTGCACACCACGCTGCGCACCCTCGATGACAACGAAGCCCGGCGTGCGCGGGCCTCGCGTCTACCTTCCCCACACGGTTGACCCCATGATCATCTCCGCCTCCACCGATTACCGTGCCGCAGCGCAACGCCGGCTGCCGCCGTTCCTGTTCCACTACATCGATGGCGGCGCGTATGCCGAGCACACGCTGAAGCGCAACGTTTCCGACCTGTCCGACATCGCGCTGCGCCAGCGCATCCTGCGCAACATGTCCGACCTGAGCCTGGAAACCGAACTGTTCGGCGAAACGCTGGCAATGCCGGTGGCGCTCGCCCCGGTCGGCCTGACCGGCATGTATGCCCGGCGCGGCGAGGTGCAGGCGGCGCGCGCCGCCGACAGCCACGGCATCCCGTTCACCCTGTCCACCGTATCGGTGTGCCCGATCGAGGAAGTGGCGCCGGCGATCCAGCGGCCGATGTGGTTCCAGCTGTATGTGCTGCGCGATCGGGGCTTCATGCGCAACGCGCTGGAGCGGGCGCAGGCCGCGGGCGTGACCACCCTGGTGTTCACCGTGGATATGCCGGTGCCGGGCGCGCGCTACCGTGACGCGCACTCGGGCATGAGCGGACCGAATGCCTCGCTGCGCCGCATCGGCCAGGCCATCACCCACCCGCACTGGGCGTGGGACGTGGGCCTGTTCGGCCGCCCGCATGATCTGGGCAACATCTCCACCTATCGTGGCAACCCGACCGGGCTGGAGGACTATATCGGCTGGCTCGGCAGCAACTTCGATCCCTCCATCTCGTGGAAGGACCTGGAATGGATCCGCGAATTCTGGAAGGGCCCGATGGTGATCAAGGGCATCCTCGACCCGGATGACGCACGTGATGCGGTCAAGTTCGGCGCCGATGGCATCGTGGTCTCCAACCACGGTGGCCGCCAGCTCGACGGCGTGCTGTCCACCGCGCGTGCATTGCCGGCGATTGCCGATGCGGTGCAGGGCGACCTGAAGATCCTCGCCGATTCCGGCATCCGCACCGGCCTGGACGTGGTGCGCATGCTGGCGTTGGGTGCCGATACCGTGCTGCTGGGCCGTGCCTTCGTCTATGCACTTGCAGCGCAGGGCGAGGCGGGCGTGGCCAACCTGCTGGACCTGATCGCCAAGGAAATGCGCGTGGCGATGACACTGACCGGTGCGCGCCGCATCGCTGACATCGGCCGCGATTCGCTGGTCAGCCTGCCATGAGTGGCCACGATGCCGTGCTGGTGCAGTTGCGCGATGCGGTCGGCAACCGCCATGTACTGACAGGCGACAAGGCCACCCGCCGTTTTCGTCGTGGCTACCGTTTCGGCGACGGCCCGGTGCTGGCGGTGGTGCGCCCGGGGACGCTGCTGGAGCTGTGGCGTGTGCTGCAGGCGGCGGTGCAGGGCGGGGCAGCGATCATCCTGCAGGCGGCCAACACCGGCCTGACCGGTGGCTCGACCCCGGATGGCAACGACTATGGGCGTCCGATCGTGCTGGTCAGCACGCTGCGCCTGACCGGCATCCAGCTGTTGAACGAGGGCCGCCAGGTGCTGTGCCTGCCTGGCGCGACGCTGGACCGCCTGGAGCAGACGCTGGCACCGCTCGGCCGCGAACCGCATTCGGTGATCGGCTCGTCCTGCATCGGTGCGTCGGTACTCGGTGGCATCTGCAACAACTCCGGCGGCGCGCTGGTGCGCCGTGGCCCGGCCTATACCGAACTGGCACTGTACGCGCAGGTCGATGCGCAGGGCCAGCTGCAGCTGGTCAACCATCTGGGCATCGCGCTGGGTGATACGCCCGAGCAGATCCTGCAGCGCCTGCAGGCGGGTGACTACCGTGCTGCAGACGTTGGGGACGGCGATGGCCGCGCCGCCTCCGATCCACGCTACGCCGAGGAAGTGCGCCGGGTCGATGCCGATACGCCGGCACGCTTCAATGCCGACCCCAGCCGCCACTTCGAGGCAGCGGGGTCTGCCGGCAAGCTGGCAGTATTCGCGGTGCGCCTGGATACCTTCGAGAAGGAGGCCGCCGAAGTCTTCTACATCGGCAGCAACCGCACCGACAGCCTCACCGCGATCCGGCGCCAGCTGCTGACCGGCTTCGAACGCTTGCCGATTGCCGGCGAATACATCCACCGCGATGCCTATGACATCGGCGAGCGCTACGGCAAGGACAGTTTCCTGCTGATCGACCGCCTCGGCACCGCCCGCGTGCCGGCCGCCTTCGCACTGAAGAGCCGCGTCGATGGCTGGTTCGAGCGGTTGGGCCTGCGCGGGGTGACCGACCGGGTGATGCAGGTGCTGACCGGCCTGCTGCCCTCGCACCTGCCCAAGCGCATGGGCGAGTTCCGCCAGCGCTATGAGCATCACCTGTTGCTGAAGGTCTCCGCGCAGGATGCAGCGGAAACCGAGGCCTGGCTGCGCGGCTTCTTCGCCGACCATGAGGGCGGCTACTTCCACTGCACGGCCGATGAGGGGCGCAAGGCGTTCCTGCATCGCTTCGCTGTGGCCGGCGCCGCGGTGCGCTACCGCGAGGTACACCGCGACCAGGTGCAGGACATCGTCGCGCTGGACATCGCCCTGCGCCGCGATGATGCCGACTGGTTCGAGCAGTTGCCGGTCGATATCGATGGCCGCCTGCTGCACAAGCTGTATTACGGCCACTTCCTGTGCCACGTGTTCCACCAGGACTACATCGCGCGCAAAGGCGAAGACCCGATGGCGATCGAGCATGCGATGTGGGCGTTGCTGGACCAGCGTGGCGCCGAGTATCCAGCCGAGCACAACGTCGGCCACCTGTACCCGGCCAAGCCGGCGCTGGCCGGGTTCTACAGGCAGCTGGACCCGAGCAATACCTTCAACCCGGGTATCGGCCAGACGTCGAAGGCGAAGGGGTGGGGTGGCTGCGACTGTAGTGGGCATTAGCGGCGCACTCTCTGAAAATTCGGATCTCTTGCATTCATCACTGATCGGGTTCGCACTAGGCTGAGGTCTTGGCTGAAACGGATACAGAACCAATGCAGAGTGCGGATCAGATATGGGCGTCCATCAAAGCGTTGCTTCACGAGAAGAATTGTCTGGATGAAGTGCAGTTGCGACCGGGAGCTTCCGAAAGCGAGCTGGTTGAACTGGAAGCTCAGCTTGGAGTCGCTTTGCCAGATCTGCTCAGGCAGCTGCTGATGATTCACGACGGGCAGGATGGGGCCGGGCTTCTGTTCGGCACTCAGATGCTCTCGTCCATGGAGATCAGGCGGCAGTGGCAGGGTTGGCGTGAGATCGAGGCCGACGGCATGAACGAGGACTGCGCGGAGTTCATGAAGTCCAGTCCTGCGGGGGTGGTGAAGCCGATGTATACCAATGCACGTTGGATACCGCTGACTCACGATGGTGGCGGCAATCACATGGGATTGGATTTCGACCCCGACATTGACGGTGCTGAAGGACAGATGATTGCCTTTGGTGCGGATGAAGACACCAAGTACCTTCTTGCTCCCACTTTCGCTGACTTCGCTGAGAAGGCTGTGGAGTGGATCACTCAGGCAAGCTGGGATGGTGAGAATCTCGAGTCGTCAACTGATGACGGCTTCGCTCCCCCGGCCATTCTCCGTACTGCTGGAGGGGCGTAGTTGGGAGCGCCGTTCTGACAGGTAGTGCGCCGCTTGGGTTCCGGTTGACCGGGCTGGTCGCGATCGTTCCGTTATTCCTGCGCTACCATCTTGATTCCACGAGCAGGAATCTCATCCATGCCCCCCGTCCTTGCCTGCACGACCGTGTGCGTTGCACTGCTGGCCACCCCGATGCTGGCGCTGACGCAGGGCTCGATCCTGCCGCAGCAGCGTGACGCTGCGGGCAACGGGATGGAGCCATTGGGGCAGGTGCTGATCGCCCATGAGACGGGGCCGGCGGGGCTCTATGACTGCACGCGGGACGGCAACTGGTGCGTGCGCGTGCAGCCGGTTGCCAAAGATGGTGACCGGCCGACCGTGCTGGAAGTACTTGAGAAGGAACCGGGCCAGGGCACGCCACACACCTACCACGTCAGCATCGACGTGCCGCAGGAAAGCGAGCTGTCGCTGTGGCCGTGGATCGTGCGGCTGGCACCTGGCGTGGGCAGCGATGAACCGGTGACCGACCCGCAGCAGCGCGCCCGCCAGAATGTGCTGGTGGGTGGCATCGTCACGTTCAGCGCCATGTACTCCGGTGGAGGTGCCGACGCATCCACGCTGCAACTGGCACGCGTGCGCCACCTGCAGGACGACATCCAGGTGGACGACGACGTGTTGACCGTGCCATGGCTGGGCAATGCGATGATCCGCGCCTGTTTCAGCGAACAGGACATCAAGCAGCGCGCAGGTGCCTGCCATGACGAATACGGCTTCTCGGCGAAGCTGGCGCTGGATACGGTCGCCGAGGGCATGCCGGTGCTGCGCTACCAGACCGTGGCGACCCGGTTCCCGGCCGGTGTTTCGCGCTTCGAGGATTCGCTGGCCAAGGGGCCGTTGAAGAAGCAGGATCTGCGCACCGAGCAGGACCCGGCGTGCACCTACACGCGGCTGTTCCGCTTCAGCGATGGGGTGTTCCACCCCGACCAGGCGCTGCCGGACTGCGCGGGGTATACCGAACCCTGAAATGTAGAGTCGAGCCATGCTCGACTGGTTTTCTGCGCGACCCATCCGAAAACCAGTCGAGCATGGCTTGTATGTTCCTCCCGGCTCCTACGCGGTATGTAGGAGCCAGGGTGGAGGGACCGTCAAGCATGCATCTGCGGATACTAGCCGACAGACGAGTCGAGCGATCCCCATCCCGCACACGAACGTCGATAAAGGATCGTACGGCCCCCAAAGGGGATCGTCGATGTAGGCAAGCTAACGTCGGTGCGGTACCACCCCAGCCCCTTAAAGATAGCTGGGAGCCGTACAAATGTCTGATTCTCTCGATATTGGCGTGGACGTGGACTCCAAGGAGTTCGTACCGGCAGTGGCCGACCGCAAGGCCGGCGACAGGATCGCCAACACCCGGGCCGGCATAGCCCAGTGGCTTAACACCTTGCCCCAGCGATGCCGGATTGGCATGGAGGCGACGGGGCGGTATTACGAGTTGTTGGCTCGGATGGCTGGCCAGGCAGGCCACGTTGTCTATGTAATCAATCCACGTCTGATCAAGTACTACGGCCGGGCGACGGGCTCGCGTGGCAAGACGGACGCCATGGACGCCGAAGCGATCGCCCGGTACGTGAAGAAGGAGAACGATCGCCTGCGTGAATACGTACCGCGTACCGACGAGCAGCAGCAGATGCACGATTTGCTGCGCAAGCGGCAGACGCTGGTAAAGACACGCGCGCGCTTGGAGCAATCCTTCGGGGTAAGCAAAAGTGCCCCCGGGGAGCTGTCAGATCTGTTCTGCGCTCTGGCTGGGACGCTGTCCGAGCTGGAAAGCGAACTGCAGCGCTTGGGTCGCGATGGAGAGCATGGCACGCTCTACAAGCGCCTGTTGACCATCCCTGGTATCGGCCCCGCCGTCGCCGCTCACCTGATTTACTACATGACGCGCTGGCCGTTGGCCAACGCCAACGCGTGGATCGCCTGCACCGGCCTGGATCCCCGGCCTAACGAGTCTGGCGGCAGAACGGGACGGCGTCGGCTGTCCAAACAGGGCGCGCCAGTGCTGCGCCAGATGCTCTACATGGCCGCCATGGGGCTCAAGCGGTGTCGTCGGGGGCAACCGCTCTACGACGAGCTGTCAAAACGCGGTCACCCCAGCACCGCCGTCTTCAACATCCTGGCCAGAAAGCTGGCCAGGATCGCCTGGGGTGTCTTCAAAAGCGGCCGGGACTTCGATCCGGCCATGCTGAAGGTGGGTCAAGCCTGCTTCCAGCAGGCTTGACCATGAACATAGGATCTCGACTCTACAAAAGTCCGCTGCCGCGCTTACTCGCAACGCGTGGACGTGATGATGTTGTCCTTGTCCACGAACACGCGTAGGCGGTCCGGGCGGATGTCCTTGGTGGTGATGGTGCTGGGGCCGATCGGGTTGACCAGGCCGGCACCGCTCTCGCGGGACAGGCGACGGATGTTGGGCTCGTTGGCCGGCTGGCCGATCGCCCAGCCCAGCTGGCTGGCGTCGCAGCGGCCACTGCCTTTGACTTCCGGGCCAGGGGTGCTGACGCAGGCCGACAGCAGCAGGGCGGAGGCCGGCAGCAACAGGGACAGACGGAATGCAGACATGTGAGCGCTCCTGCGCAGGGGACGATGGCGGGAACGATAGCACCGAGCGTGCGAAAGGCGTCAGCGCCCCGGTCATTGCCGGCACAGCGTGGTCATTGCATAGTGGGAGGAATAGCTGGCAGTACGCCAGCGGGCAGGCCGGGCCTTTCCGGCGCAGGTGTTGGATACGGTATGACGGCAGGCAGTTTCCGCGGCAAGGACAAGACAATGACGGCCCTGATGTTGTCGTTGCTGGGCGTGGCGTTTGCCGCCTCCGCTGCCGATCCGGAACCCGAGCAGGTCCAATCCCCGGTATTCGGCGCCTGGCGCAACCTGCAGACCGAATCCGGCTACGCGCCGGCGCAGCGTAACCTGGCCTTCGCCATGCTGCCGCAGGCGGCCACCCGCGGCGACCGTTTCGCCATCCTCGACCGCGAGGGCAAGCGGGCGGTGTGCTGCCTGCAGGTGGCCAGCCCCTCGCTGGGCGTCGCTGCGCTGCGCGGGGAGTACCACCTGCCGCAGGCCTGGGTGACGGACCTGAGCAATGGCCGTAGCACTGCACGACCCTATGTGCCGCACGTCTATGCGATGCAGCGGGTGGACGAGCTGGCCGACTACAGCTTCGCCGATGTACCTGGCGCCTACAGCGACCTGGGCGGTCTGCTGATTCCGGAAGGTGCCGCGCTGGAGGCCGACGGCAGTGCCGTGCGCCTGGGGGACAGCCGCTACCCGCTGCAGTTCCAGCGCCAGCCGCACGCCGATGACGATGGCGCGCTGGACCGCTACAGCCTGCAGGCCGGCGAGGGTGCCGCCCCGATCGTGGTTGAAGTGCCGTTCGGCACCTACTGATTGCAGCGTTGCACTGGCTAGAATGCAGCGCGGCGCTGTCTGCCGTGCCTGCTCCGTGAGTCGTGCCGTGTCCTTGCGCCCCTTCCTGCTGTCGTCCCTGCTGCTGTTGTCTGCCTGTGCCAGCGCGCCTCCGCCGCCGGCCCATTCCGATGCATTGTGGCGATTGATTGAACGTGACTGCCAGGGCGCCGAAGGCCCGCGTGGCGATTGCCTGCGGGTGGAGACGGCAGCAGACCGCCGCGATGTGCTGGTCAAGGACGCGCACGGCGACTACCAGTTCCTGCTGATGCCGCTGGACAAGGTCAGCGGCATCGAGAGCCGCAGCCTGTACCAGCGTGGTGCACCCAACTACTTCGGCGCGGCCTGGCTGGCCCGCACCCACACCGAACGGGCGCTGGGCCAACCGCTGCCGCGCAACGTCGCCAGCCTGGCGCTGAATTCACCGCATGGCCGCTCGCAGCACCAGCTGCATATTCACGTGGATTGCCTGCGTGCCGACGTGCTGCAGGCGCTGGACACGCATGCTGCCGCTCTGGGCAGCCAGTGGACACCGCTGCCGGTGCTGCTGCGCGGCCATCAGTACCAGGCACGCCTGCTGCCGGGCGCAGAACTGACCGCCAATCCGCTCAATCTGCTGGCCTACGACCTCGCAGGCGTGGACGACGTCGGCCAGTGGAGCCTGGTTGTGGCGGGCCGGGACGCCGTGCAGGGCGTCCCAGGCTTCATCCTGCTGGCCACCCGTGTGGACGCGGGCACCGGCAACGAGGCCAGCGCCGAAGAGCTGCAGGACCACGCCTGCTCGGTGCTGACCGGTGCCGGCAACGCGCTGGAGCGGGTGCGCTAGTCCAGCACGCTGTGCTTGCTCCGCCACATGGGAGCGGTCAGCGCCAGCAGCTGGCGATCCTGCCAGCCATCCAGATCCAGATGATGGTCGCGCAGCAGGCCTTCCTGCTCGAAGCCGAAGGCCCGCAGCGCGGTGGCGAACGGATCACTGCAGTCCGGTGGCAGCATCACGAACAGGCGATGCAGGCCGACGTCCTCGAACAGGAAAGGACACAGCGCCTGCAGCGCCGCGTCGGCATGCGGGTGCCAATGCTGCAGCGACAGCAGTTCGGCGCTGCGCGCGTGTAGTGATTGCAGCCGTACGTGCAGCTGGTCCAGTACGTTGCCGTGCTCGTCATCGAACACCCCCAGCAGCAGCTGGTCGTTGTCCTGTTCCAGGCGTGAGCGATGCATGTGGGCGAGGAAGCGCGCTTCCTCATCGATGACGGACGGATCGCGGCGGCCGCGCCGGCGGCGGTCATCGAACAGGCGCCAGCGCGGCAGGTCGGCACGCTGGAAAGGGCGCAGGGTGACCGGTGCGGCCTGCAGCTGCAGCAGGTGACGGCGCAGCACCGGGCGCAATGGGGGAAGGAGGGAAGTGGGGTACGGGGTCATCATCCCGGGCACGATGGCCGTGCCTGCAGCCCTGCACCATTCAAAACATTGCAAAAGTGTGGTGGATGGCACTGCGGGTCTGATTCGGTTCAGGCATAAGGCCATCAGGCCTGGTCATTTCCGTTGAAACCCCCCATTCAGGACACTTTCGTTACGGGATCGTTATGCGCCGTACAGGCCGCTGCCCCCGTACCACCACCCGCCCAACTCCCCAGGAAGCCCATGTCCGCCTCCCACAAGGCGCTGCGCCCGCGTCCGCTGGTGCTCGCACTGTCGTCCCTGATGCTGGTCTCGATGCCGGCCTTCGCGCAGGAAAGCGCACCCACCACATTGCAGGAAGTGAAGGTCACCGGCTCGCGCATTCCACGCGCCAGTGTCGAGGGCCCGTCGCCGGTGACGGTGATCAGCCGCGAGCAGATCGATGCGCAGGGCTACCGCAATGCCTTCGACGCACTGAGCGCGCTGACCGAGAACACCGGCAACGTACAGGGCGAGGACTTCGGCAACACCTTCACCCCGGCCGCCAACACCATCAACCTGCGCGGGCTGGGCCCGAACCGCACGCTGGTGCTGGTCAACGGCCGCCGCCAGGCCGACTACCCGCTGGCCTACGAAGGGTCGGTGAACGTGGTCAACCTGGCCAACATTCCCAGTGCGCTGATCGAGCGCATCGAGGTCCTGGCGGCAGGTGCGTCGGCGGTATACGGCTCCGATGCGATCGCCGGCGTGGTCAACATCATCCTCAAGGACCGCTTTGAGGGCGTGGATGTGAACGTGCGCGCCGGTGGCACCCAGCAGGGCGGCGGCGACAACCAGCGCGCGCAGGTGGTCGGTGGTAGTTCCGGCGAGCGTTGGGATGCGCTGTTCGGCTTCGAGTTCGATGTGCGCAAGGCGATCCACGCGCGCCAGCGCGATTTCATGGATTCGCTGGACGATGATCCGGCCGGCAAGGCACCGCAGGCGACCGCGATCGCCTATCGCCGCAATGCCGCCACCGGCCGCAACATCGATCCGGGCGTCACTGGCTGCGACGGGGCGTCTGCCATCTATGGCGGCAGCGTGTTCCGCGCCTTCAACCCTCGCCAGGGCTGGTACTGCGGCAGCAACGAGGCCGCCGCCAGCTACTGGACCGTGCAGACCCAGAAGCGCAACCTCAATGGCTATGGCCTGCTGACCTTCCACGTCAACGAGACCACTGACCTGTTCGCCGATGTCGCCGTGGGCAGCGCGCGGATCTACAACAACACGCGTGCGCCGACCTGGACCTCGGCCCGCAACTACTTCTACAACCAGACCACCGGCAACCTGGAAAGCTGGTACCGCCGCTTCGCGCCGGAGGAAATCGGCGGCCTGCCGCGCAATGCCAACCGCTTCCTGGAAAACTCGTGGTCGTTCAACGTCGGCGCGCGTGGCCAGATCGGCGACAGCGGCTGGGACTATGAGGCGGTCTACAGCCGCTCGCGATACGAGAACCGCACCCGCCGCCCGGTGCTGCTGGCCGGCATCAACGAATACCTGCTCGGCCCGAAGCTGGGTGTGCGCAACGGCGTTGAGGTCTATGCGCCGGATCCGGCGCGCCTGTTCCAGCCGTTGACCCCGAACGAATACGAGGCGCTGTCCGACTACCAGGAAAGCCGTAACGCGGCATGGCTGCAGACCTTCAGCGCCAGCGTCAATGGCCGCCTGTTCGCGCTGCCTGGGGGCGATGCGGCGTTGGCAGCGGTGGTCGAGGCCGGCAGCCAGGGCTACCGCAACCGACCGGACCCGCGCCTGGGCAGCGGCGAGTTCTGGAACACCAGTGCAGGCGTCGGCGCCGGTGGCGAGCGTGACCGCTACGCTGCAGGTGTGGAGCTGCAATTGCCGCTGCTGCAGTCGCTGACCACCACGCTGGCCGGTCGCTATGACCAGTACCGTGCCGGTGGCGAGCACATCGGCAAGGCCACCTGGAGTTTCGGCGTCGAGTTCCGTCCGATCGAGAGCCTGCTGATCCGTGGTACGGCGGCGACCAGCTTCCGTGCGCCGGACATGAACTACGTGTTTGCCACCGAAACCCGCGGCTACAACCCGGGCATGACCGATTACTGGCGCTGCCGCACTGCGGGCCAGTCGTACGACAACTGCGACTACAACGGCCTGTCGATTGATTACAGCAACCGCGCCAATGCGCAGCTGCAGCCGGAATCGGCCAAGTCGTATGGTTTCGGCGTGGTCTGGTCGCCGCTGTCCGGCCTGGATTTCAGCGCTGACTACTACGACATCCGCATCGACAACGAAGTGACCAGCCTCGATACCAGCCGCATCCTGCGTGATGAGGCCGATTGCCGCCTGGGTCGGACGCTGGGCGGCGAAGCGCGCGATATCGGTTCGCCGCTGTGCCAGGACGCCCTGTCGCGGGTGATCCGCAATCCGTCCAATGCCACCGTGCAGCCGGACCAGGTGACCCGCGTGCTGATCAATCCGATCAACGCGGCCTCCGAATCGGTTCGCGGTCTGGACCTGAAGGGCAACTGGCGTTTCGATGCCGGCCGCTATGGCCGCTTCACCACGCGCCTGGCCTACACCGTGGTGCTGGAGCACAAATACCGACAGTTCTCCGATGATCCGGAGCGTGACATCCGCAATTCGCTGGATGACTACCAGTGGCGCAGCAAGGCCAACGGCAGCATCACCTGGAACCAGGGTGACTGGACCACCACGCTGTACGGCAACCGCTTCGGCTCGCTGCCGAAGACCGATGGCAGTGGCCGCATCGCGCCGTACATGACGTACAACGCCAGCGTGTTCCGCCAGTTCGGCGAGAACCTGTCGGTGGGTGTGATCGTCAACAACCTGCGTGACAGCCGCCCGCCGGCGGACAAGAGCGGAGGCGGCTGGCCGTTCTATCCGGTTGGCAACTACGACCCGTATGGCCGCCAGTACTGGGTGCAACTGGACTACCGGTTCCGCTGATTCCGCAGGCGAACGAAAGGCCCAGCATTGCTGGGCTTTTCTTTGTGCAGTGCACCCGTGTTGCCGCTGCGCGCGTGGCATGCTGTGGCGCTACCCGGAGGAGGATGCGCATGGATGTCAGGGTGTGGAGTGTGATTGCAGTGGTGGCCATTGCAGGTTGCAGTGGCAGGCAGGCGGCCAGCGTGGAGGATGCCGCGGAGGTGGCCAATGCCGCGCCTGCGCAGTCTCACGCGCAGCTAGCGGAGCACGCTGGGCCATCGCGCGCGGCAACGGCATCGAGTGCCACGACGGCTGTCGCTGGGCTCGCGCAACCGGAGGGGCACTTCCTCGAGGGCGAGCGCATGCTGCTGAGCGAGGGTGCGGTGTCCGTGCAGAAGAGCGAGGCGCTGCTGGGTTCCGACAAGGCTTTCGCGCAGGCGATCAGCCAGTTCGAGCGCGATGCGGCTGGCCACCCGGAAGTGCAGGACCTGACCCGGCTCTACAGGACGGCCGCGACCCGGCTCATCGGCAGCGACGGCACGCTGGTGTCTTTCGCCTGTGGCTACAGCCTGTGTGTTGGCGAGATCCGAAGCCGTACCGATGAGGATTTCAGTGCCTGGTCCGAGGCGATCGGCACGGACAAGGCGGCCCCGGTCTACAGTCTGACCACGGCGCCGATGACATGGGGCAGGGACCAGCGTGGTGGGCGCTTCGTGTTCTCGGTGGATCCTGCAGCCAACGCCATCACGGGCCCGTAGCCGGCGGATGCCCGGCGCCGCGGCGCGTTACGGAAGCGCCTGCTGCAGGTACGACTCGATGACGTAGCTGAAAGGCTGCTGCTGGCGGTCGCGCAGCAGGGCACGCACTTCCAGGATCACGCCGTGATCGCCTTCGCCCCGCGGCGGCCAGAACGTCTGGTCAGCCAGGGTCTGGCGCTGGAAGCCGAGCGGGCCGACTACGCGACCGAACGGTTCGTCGGTGCTGTCCAGCACCTGGTTCATGGCCGGGCTGAGGTGACCAGGCAGGTACCAGTTGTCGGCCTCGGACAGCACGCGGCTGCCGCAGACCAGCTGCACGCGGCGATAGCGCAGGTCGGTACCCGGCTTCACGCCCAGCGCCTGCAGCACGTCGGCGGGGGCAGGCTTGTCCTGGCCGTGTATGCGCACGGCGCGCACCCGCGCCTGTTCGGCCAGGCCGTGCTCGGCGCACCAGTGTTCCAGCGTGGCGGTGGCGCTCTGCCCGGACAGCACGCGCTGGTGCAGGCGCTCGACCAGCGCAGCCGGGGCGATGCGCTGCTGGCCCGGCGGCGACTGCAGCGGCGCAGCGGCCGCAGCATCAGTGGCGGACAGGCTGGCGATCGGAGCGGCGGCAAGCAGGGACGCGGCCTGCCAGCGGCGGAGACGATCGTGGCGGTCGGACGGGCCCATGTGGCATCACAGCGGAAACAGGCGCCCATGTTACCCGTTCAGGGGTGTGCACGGCGTGGCTGCGACCGGTTGTCGCAGGGGGAATCATCGTTCTGGTGAATGCGTGCCATCCAGATATTTCGTTGGCCGATGGCTGCGGCGAGGCGCACGATGGCGCCATTCTTGGCATTTCGGGAGTTCCCGATGACCCTCCAGTTCATCCACGGCGGTGTCGACCGCGACGGCGCGCAACTGCATTTCCACATCCGTGATGGCCGCATCAGCGGGCTCAACGGCCATGCCACGCCCGACGATGGGGCGGAATGCGTCGATCTGAAGGGCTTCTCGGTGCTGCCCGGGCTGGTCGACGGCCACATTCACCTGGACAAGAGCTTCGTCGGTGACCGTTGGCACCCGCATCAGCCAGTGAACAGCCTGCGTGAGCGGCTGGCGGTGGAAAAGGCGGCAGTGGCGGCTGCGGCGCCGATGGTCGATCGCGCCGAGGCGCTGATTCGCCAGTGCAGCGGCTTCGGCACAGTGGCGATGCGCTGTCATGTTGATATCGATGGCAGCACCGGCCTGGGCCACCTGGAAGCGGTGCGCGAGGCCGCGCTGCGCTGCGCCGGCATCATGCGCATCCAGCTGGTGGCGTTCCCGCAGGCCGGGGTGATGTCCTGCGCGGGTACAGCAGCGGTGCTTGAGCAGGCCCTTGCAGCGGGTGTGGACGTGCTGGGCGGCATCGATCCGACCACGCTCGATGGCGATGCCGAGGGCCAGCTGGCACTGTTGTTCGGCCTGGCCGAGCGCTATGGCGTGCAGCTGGACATCCACCTGCATGAGCCTGGCGAAACCGGCCTGGCCCAGCTGCTGCGTATCGCCGCGCGGACCCGGGCCGCCGGCCTGCAGGGAAGGGTGGCGGTCAGTCATGCTTATTCGCTGGGCGAGGTGCCGCTGGCACGCGCGCTGCAGGTGGGCGAGGCGCTGGCGACGGCGGGTGTGGCGATCATGAGCAACGCGCCGGGCGATCATCCGTTCCCGCCGCTGCGCGCGTTGCATGACGCTGGTGTGCGCGTGTTCGCCGGGAACGACAACATCCGCGACTGCTGGTGGCCGTATGGCAACGGCGACCTGTTGCAACGCGCGATGCTGCTGGGCTACCGCTCCGGCTTCCATACCGATGCCGACCTGATGCTGGCGCTGGACATGGTGACCACCCATGCCGCGCAGGTGATCGGGCTGCCGCAGTACGGTCTTGTGGAAGGGCATCCGGCCACTTTCGTGGCGGTGCGTGCCGACCACGGCCCGGCCGCTGTGGCCGCAGTGCCGGTGGAGCGACGCGTGGTAGTTGATGGCCGTTGGCTGTAGATCCAGGCCATGCGTGGATGAATGTGGCCGCGCGGTGGTTCCATCCACGCATGGCGTGGATCTACCCACGACGCCACGCCAGTTCCGGTTGCGCCGAGCCATGCTCGGCAGCTTTTCAGGCGTAATCGTCGGCGCGGGTGGCGACAAATTCCTCAAGCCACGCCAGCAGATGGGCGATGTCGATGAGCTCGCCCTGCTCGATGCGCTTGAGCAGCAGCGTGCTGGCGCCGATCTGCAGGCTGCTGTCGGCATAGCGCAGCACCGCGTCGATACCCCAGGCATCGGTGACCTGCATCCAGGCCAGGCCCGGCACGCGCTGGGCCAGGGTGTCACCGAACGCCACGCCCAGTGCTTCCCAGCCATCGCAGTCGTCGCGGTCGATCAGCTCGGCATCGACCACGCGCTGCAGCGTGGTGGCCGCCAGCGGCCACTGCACCGGCAGGGTGGGAAAGCCGGCGGCCACGCGCGCGGCGATCAGCGAGCGCTGGTGCTGCAGATGCGTCTGCAGGGCAGCGGGCAGGGGATCGAAGCGGGTGGGGATTTCGTCGGACATGGCGAGGCGCCGTGGGGCACGGAAACAGGCACTGTAGCCAGAGATGTAGTGCCTTGGTGCGGCAGGTCTGATCAGATATCGATGATCAATGCGCGAACTCTGATTGCTCCCGCAGGTGCAGCATCAAGGTCCGTATACGTCATTCTGCGCGGCTCAATCGTCCTCTCATGGGCTCAGTTGGACTTTAGCGCTTGCTGGATGATGAGCTCCTCGAGGGCTTCAAGCAGATGATTGATCTCGATGGCCTCGCCTTCTTCGACGCGCTTGATCAACAGGGTGACGGCGCTGACGATGCTGTTGGCCTCTCCATAGCGGAGAACCGCATCGACGCCCCAGGCATCGGTTACCTGGGTCCAGGCAAGTTCCGGTACACGCTGTGCTAGACAGTCACCGAATGCGACCCCTAGTGCTTCCCAACCGTCACAATCATCGCGATCGATCAGTTCTGCATCGACTACGCGTTGCAGCGTGCTCGGCAGCAGCGGCCATTGAACAGAAACGGTGGGGAACGCAGATGCGACGAGGGCAGCAACCTGTGCACGCTGCTGCTGCATGTGCGCGATGAGTGCAGGTGGCAGCGGATCGAACCGCATGTCGGCTTCGTCCTTCGGAGCAGGGGTCAAAGTAACCTGGTACGTGCTGGTCATAGGCGGGGTAATCCGGAGAAGGGCGTTCACCACCCTATCGCCCAGACTTTGGGTACGCCATCAGTGGGCCGTTTGCGACAAGCATGTATTTGCTGGCGCACCAGTGCCCTTTTCGATGCCGGATGCTCGTTTCCATCCACGCATGGCGTGGATCTACCGTGGTCAATCCGGTTCGCGCTGCACCTGCCGCCACAGCTCGCTGGCCAGTGCGCGCACGGCATCATCGGCGTCCGCGCGATGCAGCAGGCCGATCTCGTAGTTGTCGATCACCGGCAGCTCGCGCTCTCCATCGATGATGCGGTGCTCGCGGGTGACCGCGCGGCGTGGCAGCAGGCTGACGCCGATGCCATCGGCCACCGCACCCTGGATGCCACTCAGCGACGAACTGGTGAAGGCGATGCGCCAGCGCAGGCCCAGCGCCTCCACGGCGTGGATCATCTCGTCGCGGTACAGCCCGCGTGGCGGGAAGGTGACCAGTGGCAGCGGGTCCTGCTGCAGGCAGCTGCTGCGCAGGCTGTCGATCCAGTGCATCGGCTCGCGCCGGCAATGCACCGCCTGGCGGCTGTTGCGGCGTTGCTTGACCAGCACCAGGTCCAGCTCGCCGTGGTCGAAGCCCTGCGCGAGGTCACGGCTGAGGCCGCTGCTGATCTCCAGTTTCACCTGTGGATGGCGGCGGCTGAAAGCGGCCAGCATGCGTGTGGTCTGTGCGTTGACGAAGTCCTCGGGGACACCGATGCGCACCGCGGTTTCCACGGTGGCGCCGGCCAGCGCCTGTGCCATTTCCTCGTTCAGGTCGAGCATGCGCCGCGCGTAGCCGAGCAGGGTGTGGCCGGCATCGGTGGGGTGTACGTCGCGGTGGCCGCGTTCGAGCAGGCGATGCCCGGCCAGTTCCTCCAGCCGGCGCACCTTCTGACTGACCGTGGACTGGGTCGAATGCAGGCGCGTGGCCGCCGTGGTGAAGCTGCCGCAGTCGGCCACCATCACCAGCGCCCGCAGCAGGTCCAGTTCGAACAGAGTTCTATTCGATTTGGCACTGTCTTGCATTTGAACATTTCACTTCTGGATGCGCGTGACGACTTCTACCATGCAGGGGAGGGGGCAGCAAGCACCGCGCCCCGGTTGTACCGGCATCGCCCGCAGTGCTCGCCGCACAGGAGAACCGAAGATGCGAATCCATCGTTGCCATCGCTGGCCCGCTCCGGTGGGGCGCCTGTTGCTGCTGTGCCTGCTGGCGATGGTCATTCCAGCCTGTTCGGCCACCGCGGGCTCGGCCGATGCCCGCCTGCGCGATGCCGCCGCTCGCGGCGATGCCGAGGCAGTGCGTGGGGCGCTGGAGGACGGCGCCGATCTGGAGGCGCGTGATGGCCAGGGCCGTACCGCGCTGCTGCTTGCCACGCATGGCAACAATGTAGACGCCGCGCGTGAACTGATCGAAGCCGGCGCCGACGTCAATGCCAAGGACGCCATGCAGGACAGCGCCTACCTGTACGCCGGCGCGCGTGGACTGGACGAGATCCTGGCGATGACCCTGGCGCATGGCGCCGACCTGCGCAGCACCAACCGCTACGGCGGCACCGCCTTGATTCCCGCCGCCGAGCGCGGCCACGTCGCCACCGTGCGCACGCTGCTGCGTGCCGGCGTCGCTGTAGACCATGTCAACCGCCTGCACTGGACCGCGCTGCTGGAGGCCATCCTGCTTGGCGATGGCGGCGCGCGCCACGTGCAGATCGTGCAGCTGCTGCTGGAGGCCGGCGCCGACCCCGAGCTGGCCGACGGCGACGGTGTGACGCCGCTGGCGCACGCGCGCCAGCGCGGCTATACCGGAATTGAAACCCTGCTGCGCCAGCACGGCGCGGTGCGCTGAAGACTGTTCCCTTCCACCCGCACGCTGGGCGTGCCCATCAGGATGCTGTCCATGTTCCGTTCCCGTCCGTTGTCCCTTGCCATCCTCCTTGCGGTGGCACCGCTGTCGGCGTCTGCCGCTGAGCGCGCCGACCTGCTGATCCGCAATGCCACCGTGGTCGATGTCGAGCACGCCAGCACCCTGGCGGGGCAGAGCGTGGTGATCCGCGGCGAGGACATCGTCGCCGTCGGCCCGGATGCGCAGCTGCGCAGCCAATGGAGCGCGGCCCGCCAGATCGATGCCAAGGGCAAGTACCTGATCCCGGGCCTGTGGGACATGCACGTGCACTTCGGTGGTGGCCCGGCGCTGATTGAAGAGAACAAGGCGCTGCTGCCGCTGTACATCGCGCACGGCATCACCACCGTGCGTGACTGCTCCGGCGATCTGCCCGAGCAGGTACTGCAGTGGCGCGGCGAGATCGCCAAGGGTGCGCTGTTCGGTCCGCGCCTGCTCAGTTCGGGCGCGAAGATCGAAGGCATCAAGCCGGTCTGGAAGGGCACGATCGAGGTGGGTAGCGAGGCTGACGCCGACAAGGCGATCACCCGCCTGCAGCACGACAAGGTTGATTTCGTGAAGATCACCGACAGCACGCTGAAGCCGGAACTGTTCCTGTACTCGGCCAGTGCTGCGCGCAAGTCCGGCTTCAAGGCCTCGGGGCATATTCCGATGGCACTGACCGTGGAGCAGGCGATCGATGCGGGCCTGGCCTCGATCGAGCATCTGGATTACGCATTCAAGGCCGGCAGCAAGGACGAAGCGCAGATCGCCGCCGACTTCGGTGCCGGTCGCATCGACCGCGCCGAAGCCAACCGCCGCCTCGACGCCAGCTTCGATCGTGATACGGCGATGCACGCCTACCGCGATTTCGCCAAGCGCGGCGTGTTCGTGACCCCGACCCTCAACGGTGGCCGCATCCTCGATTTCCTTGACCAGGATGACCACGCCAACGATCCGTACCTGGCCTACATCGGCCCGGGCCTGCGCGCGACCTACCAGTGGCGCGTGGACCGCGCGGCGAAGGCCACGCCGGCACAGATCGAAGCGCGCCACGCGCAGTACCACCAGGTGGCCGCGGTGCTGCCGATGCTGCAGGAAGCCGGTGTGACGATCATTGCGGGCACCGATGCGGGCTTCCTCAACTCGTTCAACTTCCCGGGCATCGCCCTGCATCAGGAACTGCAGCTGTTCGTGAAGGAGGGCCTGAGCGCATCGCAGGCGCTGTCGGCCGCAACCCGTTCCGGCCCGGCCTGGTTCGGCCAGATGGACCGTTACGGGGGTGTCGCGCAGGGCAAGGCCGCCGATCTGGTGCTGCTGACCGCCAACCCGCTGCAGGACATTGCTGCCACCGAAAAGATCGACAGCGTGATCCTGCGCGGCAACGTGCATGACCGCGCCGCGCTGGACAAGATGCTGGCCGACACCAAGGCCAGGGTCGCAGCGTGGAATGCCGAGGCGGCCAAGGCCAACTGATTGCGGGGCTGGGCAGAATCCACGCATGGCGTGGATCTACCCGTACCATCAGTAGATCCACGCCATGCGTGGATGATGCGGCCGATGACCTAACGCGGCGCCGGCCGCATTCCATGCAATTGCGGCAGCGCGGCCTTCATCGCATCGATGAAGGCGCGCAGCCGCGGCGGCTGCTGGCGCGCGGCGGGAAACACCACGTGTACCGGCAGTGCCGGCGCCTGCCAGTCCGGCAGCAGCTGCACCAGCCGCCCTTGTGCGAGATCGTCGGCGACCAGCCAGGCCGAGACCACCGCTGCGCCCAGCCCCGCACATGCGGCCTGCTGCACCACGAACAGGTTGTCGCTGAGCAGGCGCGGGCTGATCGACAGCGTATGCGCGCGGCCCTGTGCGTCATGCAGCAGCAGGCGTTCGCGGTAGTAGGTGACCAGCGAGATCCACGGCAGTGACTGCGCCTGTTCCGGCGTACTGACTGCTGTGGCGTCCACCAATGAGGGCGCTGCCACGACGATGCGCGGCACTTCGGCGAGCGGTAGTGCGACCATGCGCGGTTCGTCGACGGGGCCCACCCGCACCGCGCAGTCGATGCCTTCTGCGATGAAGTCCGGGCGCCGATCCTCGAGGATCCACTCCAGGCTCAGCTGCGGGTGCTGGGCGAGGAACGCGAGCATGGTCGGCAGCAGCTGCGCCTGGCCGAAGGCGTGCGGCACCATCACCCGCAAACGTCCACGCAGCGTTTCCGGTTCGCCGTGCAGTTCGGCCTGTAGCGACTCCCATTCGTCGACCACGCGTTGCGCATGACGCTGGCAGCGCAGGCCATCCTCGGTCAGCTGCAGGCCGTGGGTGGAGCGCTGCAGAAGGCGCAGGCCTAACTGCCGCTCCAGGGCCTGAAGGCGGCGGCTGACCGTCGGCTGGGTGGTGCCCAGCTGCACGGCCGCAGCAGACAGGCTGCCGGCATCGACGATGCGCAGGAAGGTGCGCAGCAGATCCAGACGATCGGCGCCGGTGGCGAGGTCATTCATGCGCTTTGCGTATGAAGTGTATGTGCGGAAGCCTACTACAGACGCCTCGCGAATACCGGCAGGATACGCCCACTTCCCCCACCGGACTCTCCCATGTCTACCCCCTCGCTGTCCGTCGCTGCGGCACCAACGACCGCGCCTTCCACCCCGTTGGTGCTGGCGATGGCGGCCGGCGCCGGCTTCTCGGTCGCCTCGCTGTACTACAGCCAGCCGATGCTGGGCCTGATCGCCCAGGACCTCGGCGCAGGTGAGCGCGACGCCGGCCTGGTGCCGACCCTGACCCAGCTCGGCTATGCGCTGGGTATCCTGCTGCTGGCACCGCTGGGCGACCGCTTCGACCGCCGCAGCCTCATTCTGCTGAAGTCCGCATTGCTGGCGCTGGCACTGGGCGCCGCAGCGATGGCCGGGCACCTGCCGGGCCTGCTGATGGCCAGCCTGCTGGTCGGGCTGATGGCTACGCTGGCGCAGGACATCGTGCCGGCCGCTGCGGTGCTGGCGCCGGATGCACAACGCGGACAGATCGTCGGCCGGGTGATGACCGGCCTGCTGCTCGGCATCCTGCTGTCGCGCGTGATCAGTGGCGTGGTGGCTGAAGCATGGGGTTGGCGCACGCAGTTCGTACTGGCCGCGGTATCGGTGGCGGCGATGGGCGCGGTGATGGCGCGTGCGCTGCCGCGTTTCGCACCGACCAGCACACTGCGCTATCCGGTGTTGTTGGGTTCACTGCTGGCGTTGTGGCGCGAGCAGCCACAGCTGCGCCGTGCGGTGGCCAGCCAGTCGCTGCTGGCGGTGGGCTTCAGCGCGTTC
The DNA here is from genome assembly GCF_056481625.1 of Stenotrophomonas sp. 86156_Sma. Classification (NCBI taxonomy): domain Bacteria; kingdom Pseudomonadati; phylum Pseudomonadota; class Gammaproteobacteria; order Lysobacterales; family Lysobacteraceae; genus Stenotrophomonas; species Stenotrophomonas sp. 86156_Sma. The sequence continues at coordinate 3,031,160 of NZ_CM151157.1, read as the reverse complement.
TGGTCAACCCTCGTGCTGATGCTGCATGCACGGTTGGGGCTGGGTAGTGCCGCAGCGGGTGCATTCGGCATTGCCGGTGCGGCCGGCGCATTGGCCGCGCCGTTTGCGGGTCGATTCGCCGATCGCTTGGGTTGCCACGCCGTGGCGCGGCTGGCGATCGCGGTGGCGCTGCTGGGCTTTGGCCTGCTGTTGACCGAGTCGTGGCTGCCGTCCGCTGCGCTGCTACCGCTGCTGGTGGTGAGCGCGCTGCTGTTCGACTTCGGCTTCCAGTCGGCGCTGGTGGCGCACCAGACGTTGGTCTACGGACTGGTGCCGCCGGCACGCAGCCGGCTCAATGCGTTGCTGTTCACGGGCATGTTCATCGGCATGGCCGCCGGTGGTGCGCTGGGCAGCCTGGCGCTGGCGCAGTGGGGTTGGAACGGCGTGGCCTGGCTGGCGGTGGTGTGCGCGGGTGGCAGCCTGCTGCTGCGTTTGAGGTAAGGATGGTGTTCGGCAGGGCTTGCAGCCCTGCACCTGCTGGAAGCTGGAGCAACAGCAACAGCAACAGCAACAAGCAACAGCAACAGCAACGGCGGGTTTCCTGTGGGGTGGTGGGGCGGTGTCGGAGTGCGGGGACGCCGCAAGTACGTCCTTGTAGGCTTGGCAGCCGCATCCATGCGGCTGACACCCCGCACTCCGACACCGCCCCACCTCTGACAGATTCCGGTGGCTGTTGGTAGGTGTCGACCTTGGTCGAAATATCTGTCAGATATCGAATGAGTCATCCACGCATGGCGTGGATCTACTGTGTCGACCAAGGTCGACACCCACCAGGGCAATACGCCGTTCCGACAGATCGCGGCCAACTGTCGAAGGCGGGGTGGGTCCGGTTGCGGGGGCGTGAGCCGCATGGGCCCGAGGCATGCCTTGGGCGGGTTGGGCAGGACGCCCAACCCCGGTCTTGCCGTGTGCGCAGGACTGCGCACACGAGCAAGCGGCGACCGAGCTTACATGGGTGAGGGCGCTTTGCTTGCGAAGCACGGCTTCGCAAGCGCCCGAACGCACAGCCGCCAGCGGCTGGGCCGGGCCCCGAAGGGGGGACTTGCAGCGCCCCCCGCAACCGGACCCACCCCGCCATCCCATGGAAAGCCCGCTGTTGCTGTTGTTGCTCCTGAGGTTGCCGGCCAGCGGCCGGCACTACCGCAGGTGCAGGGCTGCAAGCCCTGCCGAACAACCCCCTAATCGTGACCGCTGTCGTCCAGGCTGATGATCCCGCGCCGCAGCGCCTGGGTTACCGCATGCGTGCGATCACCCACGCCCAGCTTGTCCATCAGGCTCTTCATGTGCGCCTTCACCGTCTGCTCGGAAATCTGCATGCGCTCGCCGATGCGCTTGTTCGACAGGCCCCCGGCCACATGCCTCAGTACCTCGGTTTCGCGCGGCGACAACCGGTCTTCCACCACATGCGCGGCGATGCTGGCCGCCACCGCCGGGGGAATCGGTGCGCGGCGGCCGCCAGCGACCATGCGGATCGTATCGACCAGCTCATGGCGCAGCATGTCCTTCAGCAGATAGGCGCTGGCGCCGGCCTGCAGTGCCCTTACCGCACGTACGTCACCGCGGTAGGTGGTCAGCACGATGATGCGCGCGCGCGGGTCCATCGCGCGGATCCGCACGATGGCTTCCACACCATCCAGCCGTGGCATCTGCAGGTCCATCAGCACCACGTCGGGCTGCAGCCGCTGGTAGCAGGCGATGGCTTCCTCGCCATCGGCGGCTTCGCCGAGCAGGCGCAGATCGGGTTGTGCGCCCAGCAGCGCCGCCAGGCCGTCACGCAGCAGCGGGTGGTCGTCGACCACCAGCACGCCGATCGGGGCAGGGGACTCAGTCATGGTTTGCTTTACTCCAGGGCCAGCGCCAGCGCGATGGGCGGCGGTGATACAGGCGCCGGGCGGGAACCGCCAGCGCGACTTCGGTCCCCAGTCCGGCGCGGGTCCACAGCTGTAGTTCCGCACCGAGGCGCTGCGCACGCTCACGCATGCCCTGCAGGCCCCAATGACCATGGCCGGCATTGTCGTCGGCGATGCCGACGCCATCGTCGCGCACGTGCAGCAGGAAGCACCGCGTGCCGTAGGACAGCTCCACTTCGATGGCGCTGGCGTTGGCATGACGCAACGCATTGCGGATCGCCTCTCGCCCGATCAGGAACACTTCTTCGGCCGCGTCGGCCTGCAGCGGTGGGGTTGCACCTTCCACGGTCAGGCGAAGTGGGTTGGTGCCATGCCCGGCGTACTCGGCATGCACATCGGCCAGTGCCGAAGCGAGGTCGCGGCCAGCGAACGGTCCCTCACGCAGGGCATTGACCCGCTCGCGGCCCTCGGCCAGGTTACGCTCTGCCAGTTGCATCGCCGATTCCAGCTGGCCGCGTACCGGCTCCGGGGTCTGCGGCGACTGGCTGATCGCGTGCAGGCGCAGGATCAGGCCCTGGCTGCCCTGCAGCAGGGTGTCGTGCAGGTCGCGTGCGATGCGTTCGCGTTCGCCATTGCGTTCCTGCAGGCGCGCGCGGAACAGCGCGGCCAGCTGCCCGCTGCGGATGCGCACCGCCATCACCAGCAGCGCGAGGATCGCGGCCGCACACAGCAGCTTGAACCACACCGTCTGCATGAAAGTGGGGGCGATGCGGAAGCTGCGACTGGCCGGTGCAGTGCTCCAGATGCCGTCTTCGTTGGCGGCTTCCACCTCGAACCGGTAATTGCCCGGGGCGAGGTTGGTGTAGTACGCCCGCGTGCTGCTGCCGGCATCCTGCCAGCCGTCGTCGACGCCGGACAGGCGATAGCGGTAGCGGTTGCGCTCCGGGCGCGCCAGCGACAGCGCCACGTAATCGATCTGCAATTGGCTGGTGCCGGCCGGAAGGCGCAGGCCATCGCGCAGTGGCTCGTGCTCACTGCCATACAGCACTTCGCCGATGCGCACGCTGGGCGCCATGGTGTTGACGTGCGAGCGGGTGGTGTCCAGCCAGGCCAGGCCCTGGTTGGTGGCCAGCCACAGCAGTCCGTCATCGGCCAGCGTGGCGGTGGCGATCGGTCCGCTCTGCAGGGCGATGCCCGGCATGCCATCCACTGCATCGAACAGGCGTGGCGTCACCGGCAGCCCGGTCCGCAGCGTCCGTCGCAGCTCATCGCTCCCCAGCCGGACCAGGCCACGGCTGCCATTGAACCAGAGGTGTCCGTTCGGATCGGCCACCATGCCGGTGATGCCTTCCAGTACACCGGCCATGTCGGTTCGCACCGGAACGAAACGACCGTTGCCAACGCGCGCAGCCAGACCGGCTTCGCCGGCGACCAGCAGCAGGTCCTGGTGATGCAGCATTGCGGTGATCGGCCCGACCGACAGGCCCTGGCTGGCATCGAAGCTCTCGATGTGGCCCGCGCTCATCCGGCGCAGGCGGCCGTCGGCATAGCCGAGCAGCAGCTGGCCATGGGCATCCAGCGCCAGCGATGAGCAGGCCTGCTCGGGCAGGCGGACCTCGCGCTGCCATTGGCCATGCAGGTAGTGCAGGACGCCGCGTTCACCCGTGCATACCCAGGCCTGCGCGTCGTCGGGGAACAGCAGGGCGTGCAGCGGTTGCCCGGTGAACGGGGCCGGCAGCGGGATCAACGAGGTGTGGCCGGCGACCGTGCGCGCAAGATTGACCCAGTCGAACTGCCAGATCGGCGTGGGTGCCTGGCGCGCGGCGGCCTGCAGCTGCGGGGCACTGCCATCCAGCAGAGTGCGCCGCAGATCGTAGGGTTTGAGGTCTTCGCCATAGCCATACACGCGGCCATCGCTGGCCCGCACCAGCGAGCGGTAGGGATCACTCGGGCCCACTGCCAGGGTGTGCACGCTGCGTGCGCGGAAGCGGTTGAGGCCGAGATTGGTGCCGACCCAGAGATTGCCTTCGCGATCGACGATGATCGGCACCGCGGAGGTGGCGGTCAGCCCGTGCGGCGAATCGAAACGCTCCATGCGCACGGCGCGGCTGCCGTCGAAGGTGATGCGGGCGACGCCGCCGTGCGGGCTCATCGTGGCCCATAACGCGCCATCGGCAGTGAACTGCAGGCGTGCAGCAACCAGTTCCGGAAGACGCCGCGCTTCACGTTCGCTGGCTGCCAACAGGCCCTGCGCGTTGGCCAGGGGTGAGGTGCCGCGCACCCGGTCGGCCAACCACACTTCACCCTGCGGGCTTTCGGCCAGCGTTGCCATCTGCGAGACCGCGATGCCGGTGTCCTCGAACGTGGTCTGGCCGGCCGCACGCATCCAGATCTTCAGGTCGGCCAGCACCCAGAACCTGCCCCGGCTGTCGTGCAGCACCCACTGCACACGGCGCTCGGGCAGGCCGGCTGCGGCCGGCAGTGGCTGCCAGCGCTGTCCATCAAAGCGGCGCAGCCCGCCATTGATCGCCGCCCACAGCTGGCCCTGGCGATCCTGGCTGAAGCGTGGGACCACGCCGACCGGCACCCCCTGCTCGCGGCCGTAGTTGTGCAGCCTCCCCTGTGCGAACCGGCTGATGCCGGCCTGGAAGTAGCCGATCCACAGGGCATCGTCGGCGGCATGCGCCAGCGTGACCATGTTGGTGGACGGGAACTGGCTGCCGACGGGCGCTGCCTGCCGTTCGAAGCGACGGCCATCGAAGCGGTACAGGCCCGAGCCGGTGGCCAGCCACAGCAGGCCGTCGCGGTCCTGGGTGATGTCCCAGATATCGCCGGGTGCACCCTGGCCGACCCGCCACGCGGTGTGCTCGTAACCGGGCAGCCCGCCGCTCACCGGCGGGCGCTGCACGGCAAAAGCGGGCAGGGCGGTCCACAGCAGCAGGCACGTCAGCAGCGTCGGCAGGCGACGCAGGAACGGGAAGGGGCGGCCACGCATGGCGCGCATTCTGGCAGGTGCGGGGCAGTCCGGGGTGACCCGAACGGGGTAGGCGGCGGCCGCCGCGGTCGGTTATCACGCCGGCATGCCCTGTGGAGCCCGGCCATGCAGCGCCTGTTCGTGATGTTCCCCGACCGCGGGCCGGGCATCGGCCTGCTGTGGCTGCGGCTGTGCCTGTCCGCGGCACTGTGCACGCCCGGCACGCATGCGGGCGGGTGGTCGGCGCTGTGCCTGCTGGCAGTGCCGATGCTCACGCTGGGTGTGTTGACGCCACTGGCCGTGCTGATGGCGGCCGTGGGCCTGTTCGCGCAGCAGGCGCCGTGGTCACAGGTGGTGCTGCCCTTGGCGCTGTTGATGTTGGGCCCTGGCGCCTATTCACTGGATGCGCGGTTGTTCGGTCGTCGCCTGCTCGGGCGTCGGCCTCCCCCATTCGGGTAGGTGCTGGCCTCGACCGACGGGGGTAGGGCATCGTGCGGCGGCCACGCACCATGGGGCACCCCCTCGCGGCGTCCCGCATGGCCACCGTCTTTTCGCCCGATCCGCCCGCCGTGGCGCTGGCACCGCAGCAGGCCGCCGCATTGCAGCGCGCCCTGCGCTATGTCGATGAGCACCTGTCGCAGCCGCTGCGGGTGACCGAGCTGGCCGCAGCCGCCTGCGTCAGCCGCTTCCATCTGGTGCGCCTGTTCCGGACCGGTACCGGCGCCAGCCCGCTGCGCTACGTGCGCCGTCGCCGCATCGAACGTGCGCGCCAGTTGTTGCCGGTCGCGCAGCTGCCGATGTCGTGCCTGGCGCAGCAGCTGGGCTTCTTCGACCAGAGCCATTTCGTCCGCAGCTTCCGCGCCGAGACCGGCTGCAGCCCCGGCCAGTACCTGGCCGGCGATGCGGCCCTGTTGCTTCCCCCTGATCGTGTTTCCAACGGAGTCCAACCATGAACCTTGCCACCGCCACGCCCGCCCCGGCCCTGTTGTCGCCCACCGACCATGCCCTGGTGCTGATCGACTTCCAGTCGCAGATGGCATTCGCCACCCACACCATCGATATCTCCGCGCTGCGCAACAACGTGTCGTTGATCAGCAAGGGCGCCAAGGGCTTCAACGTGCCGGTGCTGCTGACCACCGTCGCCGAAGCGTCGTTCTCCGGCCCGATGTTCCCGGAACTGCCGGAGATCTTCCCGGGCCAGACGGTGTTCGACCGCACCTCGATGAACACCTGGGAAGACCAGCCGGTGATCGACGAGATCAACCGCATCGGCAAGCGTCGCCTGGTTGTTGCCGGCCTGTGGACCAGCGTCTGCATCGTGGGACCGGCGCTGTCGGCGCTGGCACAGGGCTTCGAGGTGTATGTGATCACCGATGCCTGCGGCGATGTCAGCGAAGAAGCCCACGAGCGTGCGATCACCCGCATGGTGCAGGCCGGTGCAGTGCCGATGACCAGCGTGCAGTACCTGCTGGAGCTGCAGCGTGACTGGGCGCGTGGCGAGACCTACGAGCTGACCACCGGCATTGCCCGCGACCATGCCGGCGGCTATGGCATCGGCATCCAGTACGCCAAGCGCATGTTCGGCGCGCAGGAAGGCGGGCACTGAGCATGCTGGCTGGCCATGGCCTCGACCTGGCCCTGCTGATGCTGCGCGTGGCAGCCGGGGGATTCCTGCTGCCCCACGCGCTGGGCAAGCTGTTCGGTTGGTTCGGCGGTCCTGGGCTGGCCGGTTTTGCCGGCGAGCTGCGCGGCTTCGGCCTGCCAGCGGTGGCACCGCTGCCGCTGCTGCTGGCCCTGCTGCAGGTGCTGTCAGGGCTGGCCGTGCTGCTGGGCTGGCAGACCCGCGTCGCCGCGCTTGCAGCGGCGGCCTTCATCGGCTTCATCGTACTGTTGGCCCTGCCCAAGGGCTGGTTCTGGATGCGCGGCGGCAGTGAGTACCCGTTGATGTGGACCACGGTACTGCTGGCCCTCGCGCTGACCGGGCCCGGCGCCTGGGCACTGGACGGCCAACGCCTTCCGGGAGATCTCGCATGAGTCACGATCCACTCGATCACGGCCGCCGCAACGTGGTGCTGGCCGGCAGCGCCGCGGTGGCGCTGGGCCTGGCCGGCCGTGCCGGTGCCGCACTCGATTCCACTTCCAAGGAGCGTCGCATGAGCACGCTGGTCATCCGCAATGCCCGCATCACCACCCTTGACCCACAGCAGCCGCATGCACAGGCGCTGGCCGTGCAGGAAGGGCGCATCGTTGCCGTCGGCAGCGACGAGGAGATCATGCGTGGCTGGGGCAATGAAGCGACCCTGATCGACGCCCAGGGCCGGCGCCTGCTGCCCGGCCTCAACGACAGCCATACCCACCTGATACGTGGTGGCCTGAACTACAACCTGGAACTGCGCTGGGACGGCCTGCGTTCGCTGGGCGATGCCTTGGACATGCTGAAGGCGCAGGTCGACCGCACGCCTGCACCGCAGTGGGTGCGCGTGGTCGGTGGTTTCACCGCCACCCAGTTCAACGAGAAGCGCCTGCCCACGCTGCAGGAGCTCAACGACATCGCGCCGGACACGCCGGTGTTCCTGCTGCACCTGTACGACCGGGCGCTGCTCAACCGTGCCGCGTTGCGCGCCTGCGGCTATACCAAGGACACCCCGGATCCGCCGGGCGGGCAGATCGTGCGTGATTCGCTCGGCAACCCGACCGGGCTGCTGCTGGCCAAGCCCAACGCGCTGATCCTGTACGCGACCCTGGCCAAGGGTCCGAAGCTGCCGATCGAGTACCAGGCCAATTCCACCCGTCATTTCATGCGTGAGTTGAACCGTCTCGGCATCACCTCGGTGATCGACGCCGGCGGTGGTTTCCAGAACTACCCCGAGGACTACCAGGTCATCGAGCAGCTGCACCGCGATGACCAGCTGACCGTGCGCATCGCCTACAACCTGTTCACCCAGAACAAGGGCAAGGAAGTGGATGACTTCCGCGGATGGAGCGAGATGCTGCAGCCGCGGCAGGGTGATGACCTGCTGCGCCACAACGGTGCCGGCGAGATGCTGGTGTTCTCGGCGGCCGACTTCGAGTTGTTCAACGAGCCGCGCCCGGAACTGCCGCCGGAGCTGGAACCGGAACTGCACGATGTGGTGAAGCTGCTGGTCGAGAAGCGTTGGCCGTTCCGCATCCATGCGACGTACGACGAGAGCATCACCCGCGTCCTCGATGTGTACGAACAGGTCAACCGCGAGGTGCCGTTCGATGGCCTGCACTGGTTCATCGATCACGCCGAAACCATCACCCCGCGCAACATCGAGCGCATCCGTGCGCTGGGTGGCGGCATCGCCGTGCAGCATCGCATGGCCTATCAGGGCGAAGCCTTCGTCGAGCGCTACGGCGTGCAGGCGGCGCGGCATACGCCGCCGGTCAAGCACATGCTGGCCGAAGGCGTGCCGGTCGGTGCTGGAACCGATGCCACCCGTGTGGCCAGCTACAACCCATGGGTGGCGTTGTCCTGGCTGGTGACCGGGCGCACCGTCGGCGGGCTGGCCCTGTATGGCGATGAGAACCTGCTCGAACGTGAGCAGGCACTGCGCCTGTGGACCCAGGGCAGTGCCTGGTTCTCCGGCGACGAAGCAGTGAAGGGTACGTTGAAGGCCGGCCAGTTGGCCGATTTCATCCTGCTCTCGGCCGATTTCTTCCGCGTGGATGATGCGCAGATCGCCGACATCACCAGCGTGTTGACCGTGGTCGGTGGCCGCATCGTGCATGCCGACGCCGACTATGCAGGGCTTGCGCCGCAGCTGCCGCCGGCGATGCCCAACTGGTCGCCGGTCAACCGGTTCGGTGGCTACCACGTCGGCGGTGCCGCCACCGGATTGGCCGCCGCCCATCGCCACCATCACGGTGTGGCCTGCAGCACTCACGGTGCTCATGGTCATGCTGCACGGCACGCGGCGCCCACCGATGACCTGACCGCGTTCTGGGGCGCGATGGGATGCTCGTGCTTCGCGTTCTGAGCCTGGCATTGCTGGCCGCACCGTCGCTGGTGCAGGCCTGCGACGGCGGTCATTGCAGCGCGGCTGGGGACGGCCAGCTGCAATGGGACGCATCGCTGCGGGCGCGTGGCCTGTACTACGACCCGACCCGGTTCGGCATTGGCGGCAGCGAGGATGGCTATGGCCTGCTGCGCGCGCTGGCCTCGGCCACCTATGTGGAAGACAGCTGGCAGGCGAAGTTGCAGCTGGGTGTGCATGGGGAGAATGGCAAGGCCGGCGGCCCGGGTCGCACCGACCGCAGCGCGCTGGATGTGCAGCAGGCGTACTGGCGCTGGCAGCGCGATGGCTTCCATCTGCAACTCGGCCGGCAGGAAGCCGGCTATGGCAGTTCACGACTGCTGTCGGTGCGCGACGGGCCGAACATTCGCCTGGCGTTCGACGGTGCGCGTGTGGGTTGGAAAGGCCGCCTGGGTACGCTTGATCTGATGGCATTGCGGCCAGTGGAAAACCGACCGGGTGCCTTCGATGATCGCGGCGAACACGGCGCCCACCTGTGGGGTGCCTATGCCACCACGGCGCGCGGGCAGCGGGCGGGTCAGTGGGATCTGTACCTGCTGGACTACCGCCGCGACGGCGCGCGCTTCGCCGCGGGTGTGGGTACCGAACGTCGGCAGACCGTGGGCGCGCGCTGGTTCGGCCAGGCCGGTGCACTGGACTGGAACAGCGAGCTGGTGGCGCAGGGCGGTGAACTGCGGACGACCGCCGGCACCCTCGATATCCGCGCCTGGACGCTGGCGACCGATACGGGGTGGCGCTGGACGAACCTGCCGCTGCAGCCGCGGCTGGGGTTGAAGGCAGACATCGCCAGTGGCGATGGCAACCTGCATGACGGCCGGCTGGGAACCTTCAACGCCTTGTTCCCGAAATCGGCCTACTTCAGCGAGGCCAGCCTGCTGGCCCCGGCCAACCTGATGGACCTCCAGCCAACCCTGACCCTGCGCCTGCACGACGCGGTGACGACGGAACTGGGCGTACAGATGGCCTGGAAGCATCGTCGTGCCGATGCGGTCTACACCACGCCGGCACCGCTGGTGGCGTTGCCAGGCAGCGCCGGTGGCGCGCGCCGCATTGGCAATCAATACAAATCCGAAACACGCTGGCAGGCCAGCGAACACTGGCAATGGCAGCTTCAGCTGGCCTGGGGCGATGCCGGTCCTGCACTGAAGCAGGCCGGAGGCCAGGACACGCTGTTCGCCTCGATCGTTGGAGCATGGCAATGGTGAACGCAACCGCGTCGCAACCCCCCGCACAGGCCGCAGGTGCCTGGTCCCCGCTGAAGATCCGGATGTTCCGCTCGATCTGGCTGGCGATCCTGGCCAGCAACATCGGCACCTGGGTCAACGATGTGGCCGCTGCCTGGGTGATGGCCGAGCGTACCGGCTCACCGTTGATGGTGGCGCTGGTGCAGTCGGCCACCACGGTGCCGATCGTGCTGCTGGCGCTGGCCGCCGGCACCCTGGCCGACATCGTCGACCGCCGCAGGTACCTGCTGGCCACCCAGGGCTGGATGCTGCTGGTCGCCGCGGTGATGGCGGCGCTGACCGCGATGGACATGCTGACGCCGCAGCTGCTGGTGCTGCTGACCTTCTGCATGGGCTGCGGTGCGGCGATGGCGATGCCGGCACAGGCCGCGATCGTATCCGAACTGGTGCCGCAGCCGATGCTGGCCTCGGCGGTGGCGCTGAACTCGATCGGCATCAACATCGCGCGCTCGATCGGCCCGGCCATCGGTGGTGTGATCGTCGCCCAGCTCGGTGCGGTCTGGGCATTCGGCTTCAACGCCATCACCTTTGCCGCGATGCTGTTCGTGGTGTGGGGCTGGAAGCGCGACCCGAAGCAATCCAGCCTGCCGCCGGAAGGCTTCGGTGCCGGCCTGAAGGCGGGCCTGCGCTATGCCAGCCGCGCCGGGCGCCTGCAGGCGGTGTTGATCAAGTCGGTCGGCTTCTTCTTCTTTGCTGCAGCAATGAATGCACTGCTGCCGGTGGTGGTACGCGGCCAGATGCAGGGTGGGGCGGGGCAGTACGGCATGCTGCTCGGCTGCATCGGGATCGGTGCCGTGGGTGGTGCGTTGTTGCTGCCGAAGCTGCGCGCGCAGATGGATCGCGACCTGCTGGTGCTGCTGGCCACGCTGTCGCTGGCGCTCAGCCTGGTCGGGCTGGCGCTGACCCGCAGCTGGTACGTGCTGCCCTTGGTGATGCTGATCAATGGCTTTGCCTGGATCACCGTGCTGTCGTCGCTGCAGATTGCCGCGCAGACCGCAGTGCCAGCGTGGGTACGGGCGCGTGCACTGGCGCTGTACATCATGGTGTTCTCCGCTGGCATGGCGGCCGGTGGCCTGAGCTGGGGCGCGCTGGCGCAGCGCACCTCGCCGGAGCTGGCGTTGCTGGTGGCGGCTGCCGGCGCGGTGATCGGCGGATTGCTGGTGTGGCGCGTGCGCATCGCTGGCACCGAGGATCTGAACCTGCGTCCGGCCGGGCACTGGCCGGCACCGGAACTGTCGGTGCCGGTATCCAACGATCGCGGCCCGGTGCTGGTGACCATCGAGTACCGCATTGACGATGCTGATCGAGCCGCGTTCCTGGCACAGATGCGTGCGCTGGGCACGATCCGCCGCCGCGATGGCGCGGTGGTCTGGGGTGTGGTGGAGGACGTGGCCAGCCCGGGCATCCACCTTGAGTATTTCGTGACCCCGTCGTGGCTGGAGCATCTGCGCCAGCACGAACGCATCACCGCCGATGACAAGGCGATCCAGGAAGTGCTGCGCGGGCTGCATCGCGGTGAGCGTGCACCGGTGGTGCGCCACTTCGTGGGCGGGCATGACCCGCTGCCGAAGACCGGGGTCCCGCACCACCACAGCGATATCTGATCCAAAAAGGGGACGGAGGGGATTAAGTCGTTTGTGCACAAACGACTTAATCCCCTCCGTCCCCTTTTTGCGCGATCAATCCATCCCGATCCTGCGCAGCCGGCCAGCGGCCGGCTCTACCACAGGGGCGGCGGCGCTGGGTGGCGCCGCCGCAGTGCCTCACCCGCGTGCGAACGCCAGCAGGTCGGCGTTGAATCGGTCGGCGTGGGTGACGGTCAGGCCGTGCGGCGCACCGGCGTACACCTTCAACTCGGCGTCCTTGATGATCTGCGAGGACAGCTTGGCCGAGGCATCGAATGGCACGATCTGGTCGTCATCGCCATGCACCACCAGCGCTGGCACATCGATCTTCTTCAGGTCCTCGGTGTAATCCACTTCCGAGAATTCGTGCACGCAGTCGTACTGGCCCTTGACGCCGCCGAGCATGCCCTGCAGCCAGAACGAATCACGCATGCCCTGGGTAACGCTGTTGCCGTCGCGGTTGGCGCCGAAGAACGGCGTGGTCAGGTCCTTGAAGAACTGCGAGCGGTCACCGCCGGTGCCCTTGCGGATGCCGTCGAAGACCTCCAGCGGGGTACCGGCCGGGTTGGCATCGGTCTTCAGCATCAGCGGCGGCACGGCGCCGACCAGCACCACCTTGGCCACGCGCTTGCTGCCGTGGCGCCCGATGTAATGGGCTACTTCGCCGCCACCGGTGGAGTGGCCGACCAGGATCGCGTCCTTCAGGTCCAGCGCCTCGAGCACGGCGGCCAGGTCGTCGGCGTAGGTGTCCATGTTGTTGCCGTCCCAGGTCTGGCTGGAGCGGCCGTGGCTGCGACGGTCGTGAGCGATCACGCGGAAGCCGTTCTGGCCCATGAACAGCATCTGCGGGTCCCAGGCATCGGACGACAGCGGCCAGCCGTGCGCGAACACGATCGGCTGGCCGGTACCCCAATCCTTGTAGAAGATGCGCGCGCCGTCGGCGACGGTGACGAAGTTGCTCATTGTGGTTTCCTTGACGGAAGGGAGGGAGGGCGCTGGCGTGGATGCCGGTGCCTTCGGCAGTACAGCGCAGCGCCAGACCCACGACTTGCACGGCTGTGCTGGATTACGCCGGATGTGACGTGTATCGCTCTGGCACGAAGCCGTGCCGGCATCGAGGATGGCGGCAGCCCTGACGAGGAGCCTGCAATGTCGAACGCGTGTTGGAGCCCGCTGTTGTACCTGCTGCTGGCGACGGGGGCGCATGCTCAGACCAACGTCTACAAATGTGTGGACGGGCCGCATCCGGTCTACCAGCAGACGCCGTGCCAGGGGCGCGCGGAATGGCGCTGGGAGGTGCCGGCGGAGCCGCCCTCGACAGGTGCGAGCGCGGCCAAGGCAGCGAGCCCAGCTTCAATGCGTCCGCGTGTGGTGCAGCAGCGGCGTGCGCGGGCTGCAGTGATACCGATCAGCGCGGATCCCGCCGCCTGTGAGCGCGCGCGGCAGCATCGTGGGAAGGTGCTGGCCAATGGCAAGCGCATGGACTTCGTGCAGCGCCGGCAACTGGACGATGCCGTGCATGAGGCGTGCCGTTGAAATGGAATGGTGCCGGAAACGACAACGGCGCCCGTAGGCGCCGTTGGACGGCACGCCAGGCGCTGGACCTCAGCGACCGTCGCTGGCGGCCGCCGGTGCCGGCGAGGGTACGGTGTCCGGCTTGGGCAGGCTCAGCTCCGGGTTGCCCTGTTCGGCCTGCAGGATCTGGATGCGGCGCTGCAGGGAATCCAGCTGGCTGTTGGTGCTCTGCACGTCGCTGCTCAGGCTGACCGCCTGCTGCTGGGCCTGCTGCAGGGCAGCGCTGACCTGGGCCGACTGTGCCTGCTGCTGTTCCATTTCCTGCTGCAGGGTGCGCAGGCGCTCCTCGTTGTAGGCCACCAGGCGCTCCGTATAGCGCTTGCCGGCTTCCAGTCGGGCGGTGTCGATGTAGACCTGGGCCAGCTGCTCTGACTGCTGCGCGAAGGTGCGGTAGACACGCTCGGCGTTGTCGACGGCATCGGTCTTGATCACCCGCCAGAAGTTCTTCTCCTGGAACAGGGCGACGTAGTAGGTCAGGGTGTTGGCATTGAACAGCAGGCTGGCGCCGTAGTTGCCGTTGTAGGTGGTGCGCAGCTCGGTCAGCTGGCGGGCATCCATCAGCTGCTTGAGCTCGTCAACGGTGTTGCGCACCACCGGTGCGGTACGTGCGGCCGGCTCTGCGGCTGCTTCGCGGTCGCCACGGGCAGCCATCGCCGCCGGTGCCACCAGCATCATGGCCACGGCCAGCAGTGCCGCGCCGCGCGCGTGCCGGGCGAAGACCGCGCCCCCTGAAGTTTCTCGCATGTCTAGACCATCCACGGATGAGTGTGGGTTGAGATGAAGGTGGTTCCCCGCCGGGAGTCTAGCATGTGCGCGGGCGCCGCCAAGGGCGCCCGTCACGGGTCAGTAGACCAGCTGTGCGGGCGTGCACTGGATGGACTGGACATGCACATCCGTACGGCCCAGTTCCAGGCCCAGCACCTGCGCCAGCAGCGAGCGCAGCAGGGAGCCGACGCTGTTGAGCAGCGGCTTCAGGACGTCCAGGGCGGGCTTCAGCAGGAAGCACAGCAGGCCCGAACAACTGACCGGGCCATTGCCGGGGGCGGTGACGCCGTCGCCGGCGAACTGGTCCAGGAAGCCGTCGTGGGCGGTCTGCAGGTAAGACGCGAGGTTCTGCGTCATGCAGTTGTTGTAGGCCTGGTCGCTCAAGGAAATCAGCAGGCTTGCACACCGGTTGACGGTCAGTCCGCCGAGCAGGCTACCCAGCAGTGCCGGCAGCACGCCCAGCCCTTCGCCAGTCACAGCCGTGCGATAGCCTTTCCAGACCGAGCCATCCTCCCAGCATGTGAGCAGGCCCACCAGGCAGGGTTTTGGAACACCCTTGGGTACATCCCAAGTGCCCAAAGGCTTCAACCCCCGCGTCTGGTCGCCAAGTTCAAGCAGCTTGATGGACGCATCGACGTCGTAGCGATTGCGACCAACGTTGGCTGCTTTCAGGTAGCGATCGGCCAACTGCGCTGCGGTCGAGCCCTGGCTCATGCCATCGTCGCGCGGATCGAGCACGCCGGACAGTACGCGCAGCAGTTCGCTGACCAGCTCGGACACGGCGGTGCCCACCTCCAGGGAGTTGACCTGGGTTGAACCGGTCGCGCCGGCGGGGAGGGTGAGGCTTTGCGTGTCGGTCAGCGTATTGACCTTGATGCTGTCATTGATCAACGGGGCGCCGAGCAGTGTGAGCATCTGTTCCTTCTGCAGGGTGTCGCCACAGACATTCTGCTTGGAGAACCGCTCGCTGTCGGCCACCTTGCCGACGCAGGCGCGCAGCACGGAAGACTCGACCTTGATCGTCGCCGTGGGAGGCGTGCTGCCACATTGCAGGCTGGTCAGGGTCGCCATTGCATTGGTCACGTCCGCATGGACCGGCAGCTTCAGGCGGATGCCCAGCAGTGAAAGCACGCCGCCTGCAACGGGAATGTTGTTGGTGTCGATGTCGAGGAAGACACGGATCTGCGCGTTGTAAGCGCGCGCGCCAACGCCACCGATGGCGATGGACGGCGGTTCCACCACAGCGGCTTGGGCATTGACCAGGCCCAGCAGGTTGAGTTCATCGACCGAAACCGCACGACCGCCATTGGCGATGCTGATGCTGGTGCCGATCAGGTCCAGCACATTGACATCGGCCTGCAGCGCGCTGGAAATTGTTCCATCCGGCGCGACCACGCGTGCGAACAGGCCGCCACCGCTGTCATCGGAGCCGAGTTTCACCTCCAGCTGCTTGAGGTCGATGCCCTTCACGACCAGGGCATTCTCCAGTGCACTCAGGTCCACGTGGGCAACGCCCTGCTGGGTGAGCAGGTCAACGGTCGCCTGAAGGATCTTGCCCAGCTTGACCTTGCGGCCGGCCAGCAGATTGTTGAACTCCGCCACGCCCATGTTGACGTCGATCGGAATGCCCAGTGCCTGCAGCAGTCCATTCGGGGTGATATGCGCCTGTGCAAGGCCGTCGTAGCCGAGCAGGGTGGTCTTGTCGAGGTCGGCGCCCACCAGTTTCAGGACATTTCCCAGTGGCGTGTTGCCATTGATGCGCAGCAGTTGCGAGCCGACACTGAAAACCGCCGTGGGTTCTGCACGGCGCGCCACCGCCTGTGCGGTCACGGTCGGCAGGCTGCTGTTCTGCCCGAAGAAGGGAAGCACCGCGCGGCGGGTGATGACACGGACGGCGTTGCGTTGATTCGCTGCATCGACGACCGGGCTGAAGTGCCCTTCGGTGGCACGGGTCACGTTCCAGTTTCCGCAGCGGATTTCCAGGCTTCCTGCGAAGGTGTTCTGGGTGAGTGCGCTCTGCCGCGCAGCACTGTTGTCGCTGTTGTCCGAGGTGCACAGTTCCAGCCGTTGCGCTCCGGCCAGTGCGGCCAGATCAGCGACTTTCTGTGCATCGCGCTTGGCCCAGAACAGGTAACCGATCTCGATCAGGCCCAGCATCGCCAGCAGCGCCAGCATGACCAGCATCATGGTGATCGACATGCCGCCCCGTGGGCGGCTGAAACTGAACTGGCGTGGGCGTTTCATGGCCTACCTCAGCGTCCGGATGAGGATGATCCCTTGGACTTGGCGACATCGGCTTCAAAGAAGTCCGGGATCTCGTGTTCGAAGCTCTTCATGTAGCGGGCGTAACTCAGCGTCGCCTGGTCGCCGAGGATCGGCAGGTGCTGTCCGGCCTGTTGGCCCGATGCCTGCAGGCGGAACAGGTTGCGCGTGGTATCGCCGATCTGGCTGCGGCCGGGCCGCGGAGCTGCAGTGCTGCCGTCGGTGTTGGCCACTGCTGCAGGCGCCGCCTGCGGCACCGGTGCTGGCGGGGCCGCCAGGTCCACGGTGGGCAGTGACTCGGACTGCAGCGGCTGCGAAGCCGACGCAGCCGGCGTGCTGCCGCCAAGCATCTGCCCGGTCAGCGGCTGTTGCTGCGCCTGCACGGCGGCGGCCGGCAGCAGGCAGATCAGAACGGGCAGCAGGCGTCGGGTCAGGGGCGTCGCGGTCATGGTGTGTTCCCGTTCGGGTGGTCGGAGGCGCTGAAGCGTTCCAGCATCGAGGGCGGCAGGCGCTGCGGATCGCGTTCATCGCGGCTGTCGCGGCGCGGTTCCGCCGCCAGTCGCGTGGCGCCGGGCGGGTTGCCGGCGGCATCGCTGGCGAGAGCACGGGCAGCGGCCGGCACGACTGCGGCGGCTGCCGCTGCGGCCTGGCGCTGCTGCAGGCGGGCACGGATCTGCGCCGCCTGCTGCTGGATGCTGAGCCGGGTCTCTTCATTGAGGTTCGCTTGCTGGGCGAGGCGTTCGGCAGTGGCGGTGTCGCCCCGCAGTACCGCCCAGAGGGCGAGGTTGGCGGTGGCCTTGGCATTGCCCGGTGACAGCTCCAGCGCCTTGGCCAGGGGTTCGCGCGCGCGCTCGAACTGCCCGGCGCGCAGCCGCGCATAGCCCAGGTCGCCGAGATAACTTGTATTCAATGGCTGCAGTTCGGTCGCCCGCGCCAACGCCTGCTCACTGCCGGCGTCGTCGTCGCGGCGCGCGGCAATCAGGCCCAGGCCATGGGCGGCCGCGGCGGCCTGGGCGCCACTGGAAAGATCGCGGTACAGGGTGACCGCGGCATCGGCCTGGCCGGTCTCGCGCAGCGCGTCGGCCTGCAGCAGGCGCAACGCCGGCGGATCGCCGTAGCGCTGGCGGAAGGCGTCGACGTGGGCGAGCGAGGCATACCATGCGCCTTGCTGCTGCATGCGCTCGATCAGCTCCAGGTAGGCATTGCGGCTGTCCTGCGGCGCCGGTTCGGGCGCGGCCAGGCTGGGCGCGCGCAGGTACTTGGGCGTGGTCGATGCACAGCCGCTGGCGCCGGCAACGGCAGCCAGGGCAACAATGAGGCAGGAAGTGCGCAGGGCAGGCATCAGGGGGACCCCATCTTGGACATGGTGGTGGCCAGCGCGACCAGCGCCGGACCGGCAAGGACCAGCATCAACGCTGGCAGCAGGGTCAGCATCATCACCACGGTCATCTTCACCGAGAGCTTGCCGACCTTTTCCTTCAGCGTGTTGCGACGCTGTTCGCGCAGGCGGATGCTGAACTGCCGCAGGGGCTCCTGCACCGCGCCGCCATGGGCGTGCACCTGCAGGATCAGCTGCATCAGGCTGGTCAGGTCATCGTCGGCATAGACCTCGCTCAGCCGGCGCAGGGACTGTGCGCGCGTGCGGCCGTGGGTATAGGCGATGTTGGCCTCCTGCAGCTCGCCACCGAGGACCGGCAATGCATCGCGCAGCTTGTCGCCGAGCGTCTGCAGGCTCTGGTCCATGCTGAAGCCCACGCCTTGCAGCAGACGCAGCAGGTCGATCAGCAGCGGCAGCTCGTTGTCGACCGCTCGTCGGCGCCGTTTCACCCAGGAGGAGAGAACGAACTTGGGCAGCAGCAGGCCGGCGGCGAGGGCGCCGATGATCACCATGATCCTGGCCAGCCCGGTGACGCTGCTGAATGTCAGCACCAGTACCAGCACCAGAACGGCCAGCAGCAGGCGCAGGCCGAGGTAGATGGCCGTACCGCGGCGGGTGTTCCACCCGGCCAGATCCAACAGCAGCCGGTCTTCATTGGCCAGCAACGCCGTTTCCAGGCGGCCGCCGCTGAGGGCACGGCCGAAGCGTTCCAGCCAGCCCAGCGAATCGTGCCGCGCAGGCTCGGTGTCACGGGACGCCTCGCGCGGCTGCAGGGCGGTCTTCAAGGTGGCCGTTGTACGTTGCTCACGATGGCTGCGTACCCAGCCGCCGATACCGAGCAGGGCGATACCGGCGGCCAGCACGAGCAGGGAGAGGGCGAACCAGGCGCTGGCGCTCATCGGTTGTCTCCGGCGGGGCGAAGGGGGTTCATAGCGACTTGGCCAGGCGATACAGCAGGAAGCCACCGACAAGTTCCATGCCCAGTGCAAGCAGCAGGATCTTGTGGCCGAGCGGATCGTGCAGCACCGGCTGGAAGAAGTCCGGGCTGGTGATCGCCATCAATACCGCGCAGGCCGGTGGCAACAGGCCCAGCACCCACGCTGACATCCGCGTCTCCGAGGTGGTCGCTGCAAGCTCCTGCTGGGCCTGTTCCAGATCGCGCATGAAATCGCCCATGCGCTGCAGGATCTGGTCGGAGCGCCCGCCAATGCGCACGCTGACACCGATCACCACCGACAACACCTTCAGCACATCCATGCGATAGGGATGCGAGGCCTGTGCGAGTGCACGGTCCAGCTCCATGCCGCTGCGTGCAAAGCGCACCGTGGTGTCCAGTAGCCCGCGCAACGGCGCGCTCGTCTGCATCGACGCAACCTGGAACGCGGCCTGCAGGCTGTTGCCCAGTGCGGTCAGCCGCACCAGGTTGTCGAGGAAGTCCGGCAGCTGATGCAGCAGTTGCGCACGCAGCTTCGTGGTCCGCCGCATCACCCACAGCCAGCAGCCAAGCAGGTACAGCAGCAGGGTCAGCGGAAACATCCAAGCGGTGCCCAGCCGCAGCATCGCCACCACCGACAGTATCAGCCCCGGTACCAGCAGCATGATGGGAATTTTCCAGCCGGTCTGCAGCCCTGCGCGCTGCAGCAGGCCATCCAGCGGCAGCACGCGGCGCCCGGCGCTGGCGGGCCGCGCCGGGTCGTTGGCAGCGGTGACGGACGGCCCGGCGGGTGCTCCGCTCGTGGCGCTTCCGCGCGAAAGCTGCTGCTCGGCGTGCCGCATTGAAACCTGGCGCTGCTCACGGCTGCTGGCCGTGCCCCACAGCCAGGCTGCCAGCGCCAGCAGCACCGCGATGATGCTCAGCATGCCCAGCAGCGCGCCGGTTCCCATGCTCAGAAGTCTCCGTAGAGCGATTCGCGCAGCTGCTGGCGGAACGGCTCCAGCTTGTGCGAGTGCGGATGGAAGCCCAGCCCGACCCAGCGATCGATCTCTTTGCCGTTGCCGTCGATCTGCAGTTCGTGGCGGAACATTTCCTGGGTGGTGATCAGGTTGTCGCTGACACCGGTGATCTCGGTGATCGAGACCAGCACGCGGCGCCCGCTGCCCAGGCGCGAGATCTGCACGATGAAGTCGATGGCACTGGCGATCTGCCGGCGCAGGCTGTCCTCGCTGCCCTGGAAGCCGGCAAAACCGGCCAGCATCTCGATCCGGTACAGGCAGTCGCGGGGCGAATTGGCGTGGATGGTGGCCATCGAGCCGTCGTGGCCGGTGTTCATCGCCTGCAGCATTTCCAGCACCTCGGCACCGCGCACTTCGCCGACGACGATGCGGTCGGGGCGCATGCGCAGGCTGTTGCGGACCAGATCGCGGATGCTGACCGCACCGTGCCCTTCGGCGCCGCCGATACGGCTTTCCAGGCGAACTACATGCGGGTGGTTGAGCGAGAGCTCGGCGGTGTCTTCGACGGTGATCACGCGCTCGTTCGCGGGGACGTAGCTGGCCAGGGCGTTCAGCAGCGAAGTCTTGCCCGAGCTGGTGCCGCCGGACACCAGGATGTTGCAGCGACCCAGTACCATCGCCTTCAGCAAGGCCTGCATCGGCGCATCGAAGGTGCCCTTGGCCAGCAGTTCATCGGGGGTGAACGGGTCCTTGCGGAACTTGCGGATGGACACCATCGGTCCATCCACCGCCAGTGGCGAGATGATCGCGTTGAGACGGCCGCCGTTGGGCAGGCGCGCATCGACCATCGGATTGGAGTCATCCAGGCGGCGCCCAAGCGGGGCGAGGATGCGGCGCAGGATGCGCAGCAGATGCGTATCGTCGGTGAAGCGCTGGGTGGCCCGCTTGAGCTGGCCGCCCTGGGACACGTGCACATCCTTGAAACCGTTGATCAGGATGTCTTCGATGGACGGGTCGTGCAGCAGGTCGTCCAGCGGGCCGAAGCCGGTCAGCTCCTTGACCAGGCCGTCGGCAACCACCTGCATCTCCTCTTCGTTGATCGGGATGCGCCATTCCTGGATGAATCCCACCGTCTGCACCTGCACCCAGCGGGCGATTGTGTCGGGGGCCCAGGAATCGATGTCGATGCGCTCGTCCTCGATGCTGTTGAGCAGGTGCTCATGCGCGGCCGACAGCACCTTCTGGTACTGCTCGGTCTGCGCGAACGGCTGATGGCCCGGCGAGCTTTCGGGCAGCACCGGCCGGGCAACGGCATGCGGGAACGGGGTTACCTTGTCTTCCATTGCGATCCACCCAGGGCAAGGGAGAGTCTTTCCCGCAGGCCCTGCGCCTGGACCGGGCAGGCAGCCGGATCCAGGCGCGAAACCAGCGGGGCGAGGGCACGCAGGTAGGGGTCGCGCGGCGCATCCTGCAGCAGCAGGTGGCCCTGGCTGGCAGCCAGGCGCACGCGCGGTCGTTCGGGAAGCGTGGCCAGCAGGGGAACCTCGAAGCGGCGCGCGATCTGCTCCGGGCTCATGCCGCTGCTGTCATCGTGGCGGTTGATCACCAGCTGCAGGCGCTTCTCGCGTTCGCGCTGCCCGGCAAGATGCTTCAGTGCCTGGTCGAGCGACACCAGCGTGGCAATGGAGGCATCGGTGACCAGCCAGATCTCGTCGGCCTGGTCCAGCAGCAGCGGCGGAAGCTGACGCAGCGGGCAGCCACCGGCATCACACAGCACGCTGGCGAACACGGTGCGCAGGCGCTGCAGCAGCGCACCCGGATCGGACGGCGGTACCGCATCGCTGCCGCTGGCGCGGTCCAGCAGCACCAGCCCGGAATCGTGACGGGCCATGGCCGTACGGGCGAGGGTGGCGTCGATGCGGCTGGCGTTGCGCAGCGCGTCTTCGTAGTGGAAGCGGCTGTCCAGGTTGAGGTACAGGGCGAGGTCGCCCGAAGGCTGGGCCAGCTCCATCAGCAGGCCATCCTGCTGCAGTGCCTCGCCCTGTGCCAGTGCACGGGTTTGCTGTGCCAGCACCGAAAGATGCGCGGCCAGCGTACTGGTGCCGACCCCGGCGCGCACGCCCAGCAGGACGATCAGGCGGGCCTTGTGCGCCTGCTGCGCGGCGGCAGCCGGTCGTGGTGAGAGGGCGCGACGCAGCGCGGCCTCGATGCCGACGTTGTCGCTGTCCAGGTCCAGCACATCACGCAGGCCCGCCCGCAATGCGATGACAACGCCTTCCACCTGGCCGGCACTGGTGGCACCGACTGCAACCAATGCCAGATCCGGCTCGGTCTGCTGCAGTTGCTGCGCCAGCACGCTGGAGGCGGCCGCATGTTCCGGGCGGAAGTCGAGCAGCACAAGGCTCTGCGGCCCGCGTTGCAGGTCCTGGGCGGAGGTCGGGGTGCTGCTGTCCTGCCAGTGCAGGGTGGTGGTTGGCGGCAGTTTCGCCGCCAGCCGGGGCAGCAGTTCGCGATCCATTCCGTACAGGACCAGGTTCATCGGCGGTCCTTGCGGATGCAGCGGCTGGGCAGTGGCGTAGGGCATGGGCGTGGTATCGCAGGCATCATGGAATCAGCGTGAGAAGCCGGGCACCGGGTCCTGGCTGATAGGACCCAGCAGCCAGGCGCCCCATTCGGGCATGTGCGGCTTGGCCTCGCGGTCGCCGGGCAGCGGCAGCTCGGTGTTGCGTGCCAACGGCTTCACCAGGCGTGGCGTGACGATGATCACCAGTTCCTTGTCCTGGCGCTTGTAGTCGAAGTTGCGGAAGAACGAGCCGATGATCGGCAGGTCACCCAGCAGCGGGATCTTGCCGACGCTGGAAACCACGTTGGAACTGACCAGGCCACCGATCACGAAGCTCTCGCCATCGCCCAGTTCGACCGTGGTGTCGGCGCGGCGGGTGGTGATGGAGGGAATCTGCACGCCGTTGAGCGCGATGGCGTTGCTGTAGTCCAGGTCGCTGGCTTCCGGTGCGACTTTCAGGGCGATGCGGTTCGGTGCCAGTACCGTCGGTGTCACGGTCAGGCCGATGCCGAAGGGCTTGTAGGTGATGGTGGTGGTGCCCAGCCCCTGCGGTTCCAGGATCGGCAGCTCGCCGCCGGCCAGGAAACTGGCGCTCTGCCCGGACAGCGCGACCAGTGTCGGCTCGGCCAGCACACGCGCCATGCCATTGCTCTGCAGCAGGTCGACGTCGGCATTCCACAGGCCCTTGGTCGAGCCGAACACCAGGCGGAAGGCCGAAGAAATGGGCGATTCGGCTTCGTTGCCGGAGTTGCCTTCCTTCATGCCGGGCAGGATGCCGGTGTTGCCCGGCAACTGGCCGCCCGGGCGGGCGAAGCCGTAGGCGAAGTTGCCATTGCGGTTCTGGAAGCTGATGCCGATCTGCTTCAGTGCGGTCTTGTTGAACTCGACCACCTTGACCTCGACCTGGACCACGCCGCCGCTGCTCACCGTGGATGCGTCGGCAAGCAGGCCATCCTTGCCCAGGGCCATGGCGGCAGCCTTCTGCTCCTGCATGTGCGACAGCACGCTCTCGGTGCTTCCCTGCAGCAGGCCCTGATTGTCCTGCTGGGTGAATACCAGCCCGTTCGCGCCGGCGTCGGCCGCACCCTGCACCGCACTTTGTACCCGCACCTGCAGGCGCTGTGGTTCGGTCTGCTTGCGGTGCCAGAGCAGGAGCGTGGTGGTGCCCGGCGCCTTGCCGACCAGCAGGGCCTGGCGCTGGCCGCGCAGCATCACGATATCGGCCACGCCCGGATCGGCAATGGCGACCCGCTCCAGATCGCCCGGCAGCGTCCAGGGGCGCTGCTCACGCGCCTGCAGCACCAGGTCGTCGGCGGCCACGCTTGTCGCCGGTGCCAGCAACACCAGCAGCAGGGCCAGCCAGCGCTGGCGGGGGGAAGGGCGTGGACTGCGGCGACGTTCGGTCATGGATGCGCTCGATGCAGGTCAAAGGGAACCACGGGGGGCGGAGCTGTCACCTCGGATGATTTCGATGCCCGATGCGCGTGGGGCGCTGCGCCGTGGTGCGGGTACGCGTGCCGGGGCATCCTGGGTGCTGCGCGCGGGCGCGTTGCTGCGGCCGGCCAATGCATCGCCGTCGATGCCGGCGAAGGCGTGATTCTCTGGCCGCTGCAGCGCAAGCTGCTGTTCCGCATCCAGGCCACGCAGGGGATCAATCACCCCGCGTGCCTGCGGGAACAGCGCCAGATCGGGCTGGCCGGAATCGGCAGGGTTGCGCAGGGCGAGGAACAGCTTGCCCTGCTGCGCACCCAGCAGCAGCCGGTTGGCATCGGCCACCGGCACCGCCAGTACCGCGCTGCGTGCCGGCTGGGCGGTCCCGCTGCCCGTGCTCTGGGTGCTGCTGCTTCCGGTGATGTCGGCGGCGCGCGGATCGTTGCGGCCATCGGCCTCGTTGCTGGCAACAGCGTCATGGTTGGCCGGGGCGATGTCCTGCTGGCCATAGCTGAGCACGCGCAGGCGCGACAGCAGCAGGCGCGTCTGTGCTGCGTCGGCCGGGCCGCCGGCAGTGGATTGGGCAGTGCGCAGGTTGAGGAACACGTCGACGAAATCACCGGGCAGGATGCGGTTGCCGGCCCCCACCAGCTCGTCGACCGGGACCGCGAGTGCGCGTTCCCCGGGGCGCAGTTGCAGCGAGAATCCCTGCGCGAGTGCGTTGCTGCTGATCGCTGTGCCTTCGGCGATGTCCTGCACAGGCACCTTTCCGACCACGGCGGAAATGCTGGTGGCGGCACCGGCAACCGGGGCGCTGCGCTGTGCGAGACGCAGTCCGTTGGCAGAGATCGGTTCGCCGGCCGGCAGTCGCGCCACCGCTTCCACCACGGTGATCGCCTGGGCTTCGCTCTGCGTCATCGGGGCAACCGTTGCCGGTGCGGCCTGCTTGCGCCCGATCATCAAGGCGATCACCGCCAGCAGCACGGCCAGCCCGATCAGGGCGACGGCAGCAATGCGGGTCAACTTGAGCATGGAACCGTCTCCTGTACCGAACGTCAGTTGCCGCTGCCGAGGTCGAGCTGAGCGACCGCGACGCTGCGGATGGGAGCCCGCATCACCCACTTGTAAAGCGTGGCGGTGCCGGGCAGGAAGGGATGGCTTGCGTAGTCGTAGCTGACCGTCACGGTCATGCACTGGGCGCTGGCCAGTCCGGCGCAGGGGGCCTGCGCGGAGACCAGAATGGCGTTGTTTCCGCCATTGCTGCAGTCGACCGGCTGACCCGAGAAGTTCAGCAGCCACTGCATCGAACTACGCGCTGCAACGCAGGCGGCAGTACGGCGTTCGTTGGCACTGCCATAGCGCAGCGATGCACGTGCACCCTCGGCCGAGGCGGTTGCCAACGTCTGCTGGGCCGCCATGATCATTACGCCGGAGAACGTGAACAGCAGCAGCGGCAGCAGGCCCAGCATCAACATCAGCGCGAACTCGATGCTGGCCGCGCCACGTTGCCGGCGTCGGTTGTGGATGTTCATGCCACACCTCCGTACGTGCTGATGAGGACCCAGGCGATGGCGGATACCGCCAGGTAGGCGGCGTAGGGAATGCCTTGGCGTCCCTGGCGGGCGCTCTGCATCCCGCGCAGCGCCGGGTGCGAATGCCATTGCGAACTTGCCCGATGCATATGGGCTTGAAGGCCGATGGGCAGTACTGGACCCAACCGTCGCGATACCAGCACCAGTGCGGCATGTGCGCCCGCTGCCAGGCTGGCCGCGATCCAGATCGGCAGCAGTGCCTGCCAGCCCAGCATCAATCCCAGTACCGAAAAGAATTTGACATCGCCGGCGCCCATCCAGCGCACTGCGTGGAAAGGCAGCAATGCGACCAGGCCGAGCGCCGCGCCGGCAACGTGGGAAGCCCACGGCAGGCGCGGCGCGTTGAACTGTCCGGCGATGAGCACGACAACGGTGATCGCGCATGCGGACAGCAGCCAGGCGTTGGGCACCCGACGGGCGTACAGATCGCTGATCGCGATCCGCAGGCACACACCGATGGCCAGCAATCCCAGCAGTGTCATCGCACCCTCCATTGTCCGTCAGTGGACGCTCAGCAGTTGCTGTCCCTGATCAGCCTGGGACGCGGCTCAGGCCGGCGTGTTGCCCGATGCCTTGTCGGCAAGCTTGGTGAGATTCTCAAAGAGCGTTTCGAAGAAATCCTTGATCTGCGTGCTGCCCAGTGCGATCA
Organism: Stenotrophomonas sp. 86156_Sma; assembly: GCF_056481625.1. Lineage (NCBI taxonomy): Bacteria > Pseudomonadati > Pseudomonadota > Gammaproteobacteria > Lysobacterales > Lysobacteraceae > Stenotrophomonas > Stenotrophomonas sp. 86156_Sma. The sequence goes on along the minus strand of NZ_CM151157.1, from coordinate 3,005,262 downwards.
GGACACCCGCAATCACAGCCGCCAGCAGGCCGTACTCGAGTGCGGTGACGCCATCTTCTTCCTTCAGGAACTTGCGGATCGATGCGTTCATGACGTTTGTCTCCCTCTACCTGTCTGCTACAGGACACCTGTTGGGCGGTGGCCCGGCTCCGCCGGGATCGTCCGTGGACCTCCGCACGTCCTGGCGGAGGAGGCACGGCGGGATGGACCCGCTGTGCTCAAGCAGGGTGATCGTTTCCAGGCGGGACGCCGTTCGCGCAACCGCGACCGCGCGGCGCGGGGCCGGTGGTCGACGTGTCGAGCGATACGTGCATGGTCATGCTGTCCCCCTGGGTGCGGTCATTATCAAAGACCGGATCACCGTGTTATCGACTTTGCCTGAATGGCGGCCGGCTGCAACCGGAACCTATATGCAAATTCGGCAGAATCCCATTGCTCCTTAATTTTCAAGCCGGGTTCTGTGACGGAAATCCGTTCGCCCGCACAACGATTCATCGACGTGCAGATAATGTGAGGCAGGCTTCAGGTCGCATGCGAAAACTGTGCCAAACACGACAATCTGATTTTCACCTCTGTATCCATCTTATTCAACGCGGTGCAGATGTTTACCCCGTTGAATTATCGGGCATACTCGCATTCAAGTACTCGCGTTTCTTTTGGGGTGCGCACCTTGGCGGCGCGCATCCCGGTGATGGAAGAGATTCCATGAGAGGTGCGCGCCCTGTCAGGCAGTGGGGGCCGTACCGCACGGCGGATAATCGGGGGGACGACACTGTCATGGTCGATGGTGGGGTAGGAGACAGCGACGACAGCGGCCTGCGGTCGATCGACCTGGCGACGCTGAGCGGCGTGCTTCGTGTATGTGATGTCGAACTGCTTCTGCTCGATGGCAATGGGCCGCGGGCGGCCTTCGCGTCACGCGTGCACGAGGAGGCGTTGTTCTGCAGCATCAGCTGTGGATTCCATTGCCGTGGACGTTTCATGCTGCCGCCGGACTGGGCGATGCTGGGGTATCTGCATGCGACCGATGAAACCCTGAGCTGGTGCCATGGCGTACCGCTTGCCCCTGGGATGGCGCTGACCGTGATGCCCGAGGGCATCAGCGAGTTCACCCTGAGCCCGGGCACGCACATGACCTTGATGCTGGTGCCGGTGGCACGGGTGCAACGCAAGCTGACCGAACTGAGCCTGCGCAGCACGCCGCCGGCCGGACAGGCGCTTTCACTGTTCAATCTCGCCAGCGAGGCCGCCCCGCTGGCACAGCATTACCAGCAGCTGCACCTGCAGCTGGGCCAGGGCACGGGCCTGCAGCCGGAAGAAACCGAGCGGCTGCTGCACGAACACGTGCAGGCACTGCTGGGTGCGGGTTCCGCCGAACGCCCGGGTTGCAGCCGTGCGCGGCGCACGCATTATCTGATCGCACAGCGGGCGGAAAACTTCATGCGCCTCAACCTGCGCCGCAATATCTACATGAATGAGATCTGCGACGCTGCCGGTGTCAGTGAGCGGGGGCTGCGCTACGCGTTCGAGGACCTGTTCGGTACGTCGCCCAATCGTTACCTGTCGATGCTGCGCCTGTGCGCAGCCTGCCGCAGCCTGTCGATGGCCGATTCCAGCCGCCGTTCGGTCAAGGCCATCGCCCTCAGTTGTGGCCTGTGGGACCTGTCGCGTTTCGCCGACAACTACCGCAAGGTCTTCGGTGAACTGCCGCGTGACACGCTGATGCGCGCACCCGCGCAGATCGGCCAGCCCGCCTGATCCAGGCCCCATAAGGGTTTCCCGGCGGTTCCTGCCGGAATTGCATATCCGCTTGCCGATATGGTTGCCGCTTCTGCATAACCGGCTGCCGATTCCGACCGTGGATTTGCCGGAATGCGCGATTGCCGTGCCGGAATGAAGTGCGCAGCCGCCGTTGCAAACGCTGAAATGTCAGTCACCTGCCTAACGGCAAGTCCACTGACATTCCAGTTGTTCGCCTACGGGGGAAATGCTCATGAACCGCATCTACCGGCGTGTATGGAACCGCCAGCTCAATGCTCTGGTTGTGGCCTCGGAACTGGCCACCGGCGATAGCGGCGGCAGCGCCGCCCGCGATCCGCGCAGTGTCCTGCTGATGCCGACCGCACTGGCCCTGGCCCTGCTGTGTGCGCTGGCCAGCGGGAATGCAGGAGCATCCGAATCCAATCAGTCGCTGCGTGATCTGCAGGCACTGGCCGCGAAGTACGCGCAGCCGATGCCGGTCAAGGTCGACGCAGAAGTCGCGCTGGCCGCGGCATCGCGCCAGGCGCAGAGCAGTCCGGCGATCAGCGCAGACGCGCGTGTGGGCCTGCAGCTGAGTACGACCTCGCTGCCGATCGTGCGCGACGTGCTGCCGGCTACCGTACAGGTGAAGCTGGCGGCGAACGCCGCGCCGAAGCAGGTCGCGGTTCCTGCACTGGCCGCCGATGTTCGCGCCAATGTCGGGCTGGGGCACGCAGCGTCCAATGTGGCGAAGATTGATGCCTCACTGGCGGCCAACGTTGCGCCGTCCGCGCATGCGCCGCTCGGTGTGGCTGCGGATGCGCAGGCGAAGGCCAGGGTTGGCATCGCCGGTGCCCAGGTGGCCTCGATCGATACCGGTGCCAAGGCGGCCGCCGCTGTTGCTGGCGCATCCGCTGGCTCGCTGTCCGGCCTCAAGGCGTCCGTTGACGGCAAGGTGGATTCGCAGCTGAAGCTGGCGGGCCACCAGATCGATGGTCAGGGGCAGGTCAAGGCGACGGCGGCGGTCACGTTGCCGGCAAAGGAGGAGCTGCCGGGCGAGACCCATGATCGTGCGATCACCGCAGCTTTCGATACCGGTGTTGCCGGCAAAGTGCGCGTGCAGGCGCCCGATGGCCAGGAAGTCGTGGCCGACCGCAATCTGAAGCTGGCCGGCCAAGCGACTGTGGCAGCGCAGAACAGCGCACTGGGCGTGGGTGGCCTGGTGGGCGGCGTTGTCGGCGCGGCAGGTGGCGCCGTGGGTGGCGTGCTTGATGGCACCGTCGGCAACACGGTTGGTGCGGTGGGCGGAGCAGTGGGCAGCACGCTCAATGGCGCCGTTGGCACGGTTGGTGCAGTCGGCGGCACTGTGGGTGGTGCGCTCAACGGCACGGTCGGTTCGGTCGGCAGCACCGTCGGCGGCGCACTCAATGGTGCGGCTGGCACGGTGGGTGCAGTTGGTGGCGCCGTGGGCGGCACGCTCAACAATACAGTGGGTGCGGTGGGCAGCACCGTCGGCGGTGTACTCAATGGCGCTACAGGTGGCAGCACCGGCGGCCTCGGTGGCCTGCTGGGCGATACGCTTGGCAATGTCGGCGGCGCCGTCGGCAACCTGCTCAATGGCAACCTCAACGGCACCATCGGCAATCTCGGCAGTGCCGTAGGCGGCCTGGTCGGCGGCACCCTCGGCGGTCTCGGCCTGACCAAGCCCTCGGCGATCCCGCCGACCAGCCCGAAGGCGCCGGCTCCGGCCGATCCGAACGCGGGCCTGATCATCGGCACCGGTGGCCTGGTCGGCAATGTCGGGCAGCTGATCGGCCCGACCACCACCAGCCTGTTCGGCGGCAACGGCTACCTGAGCAACGGCAACCTCAAGCTCAGCAACGCCAACGTGATGCAGACCTACTCGACGGTCAATGTGCTGGGCCTGCCGGTGGTCAACCTGTCGCCGGTCGGCAGCACCCTCAATGGCCTGGGCGGCGCCGTCACCGGCGGCAGCTCGCACCTGACCCTGATCGGCGGTGTCACCTCCGACAGCTACATCTACAACATCAACAACGGCAATCCGGGCGGCCTGCTCGGGCTGCTGCTGCCGAAGGATTCGCCGGCATGGGCGGCCAAGTGCCTGGATATTGTCCTCGCCGACATCTCCTGCTGGGCAGTCAATGCGGCGCAGGACTACCAGGTGCTGATGGGTGACGGCGCCTTTGCCAACGGTTCGAAGGAAGTGGTGATCGGCGCCAATGCCCGCCACGAACTGCCGAAGGTCGATGCCAACGTCGCCTTCCCGGGTGCAGGCACCAATGACCCGAGCAACCCGACCGGCGTGCCGACCGCGGACTACGCCGCACGGATGGGCCATTCGGTGATCGTCGGCGACAGCGCGTTGGGCACGGCCAACGGGCAGACCCTGCTCGGTGCCGAGGCGACCTCTAACCAGGCCAATTCGGTTGCACTGGGCTACCGTTCGGCCGCGCTGCGCGGTGCCCAGGCCAGCTACAGCGCCTATGGCCTTACTGCGCCGCAGGTCTCGGCCGGTGAAGTGTCGGTGGGTACCGCCGGTGGCGGCGAGCGCCAGATCACCAACGTGGCCGCCGGTAGTGTCAATACCGATGCGGTCAACGTGGCCCAGCTGAAGGGTGCCATCAGCCTGATCGATGATGTGGCGGCCGCTGCGGTGACCTACGATCTGGACGGTGCCGGCAATCCGAACTATCGCCGCGTCACGCTCGGTGCGGGCACCGGCACTACCACCATCGGCAACCTGGCCGGCGGTGCGGTCACCGCCGGCAGCCTGGAAGCGGTCAATGGCGGCCAGTTGGCGGCGACCAATGCGGCCATCGCCAGCTTCTTCGGCGGTCGCGCAGCCTTCGATCCGGCCAGCGGTGCATTCACCGCACCACTGTTCGAGATCAGCACCATCTCCACCGGCGGTGCGATCGCCAAGGGCCTGTATGAGAACGCCACCGATGCCTTCGCCGCGGTCGATGGTTCGCTGGTCAATCTCAACACGCAGATCACCGACATCCGCAACGGTGGCACCAAGTATCTGCGGGTGAACTCGACCGGTACCGAGGCACTGGCCAGCGGCGCCGACTCGATCGCGGTCGGTACCAACGCCCGCGCCACCGCCGCCAACAGCATCGCGGTGGGTGCCGGCAGCCTGGCTGACCGTGCCAACAGCGTGTCCATCGGTGCCGCCGGTGCCGAGCGTCAGGTCACCAACCTGGCTGCGGGTACCGCCGCCACCGATGCGGTCAATGTCGGCCAGCTGCAGGCGTCGGAACAGGGGGCACTGCGCTATGACCTCAATGGCGATGGCAGCGTCAACTACGCCAGTGCCACGCTCGGCCAGACCGGCACGGCCACCACGCTGCGTAATCTCGGCCCGGGCCAGGTCAGTGCCACCAGCAGCGAGGCCATCAACGGCGCCCAGCTGTTTGCGGCCAACCAGGCCGTGGCCACCCACCTCGGTGGTGGCGCAGCGGTCAACGCCAGCGGCGTGCTGACCGCACCGACCTACTCGATCAACAACGTCGCCGCCAACGGCACCGTGACCAAGGGCAGCTACAACGACGTCGGTACCGCCTTCGATGCGGTCAGCAACTCGCTGGCCAACGTCGCCGACCAGACCGGCGAGATCGACAAGCTGGCCGTGAAGTACGACGTCGATGGCAGTGGCAACGTGCTCAACAGCGTGACGCTGACGGGTACCGGCACCGGCGCGGTGAAGATCACCAACGTCGCCGCCGGCAGCATTCTGGCCGGCAGCAGTGACGCCATCACCGGCGACCAGCTGTTCAGCACGAACAGCACCATCGCCAACTACTTCGGTGGCACCACCGCGTACAACGGCACCACCAACGTGTGGACCGCGCCGAAGTTCAGCATCTCCAGCATCGCCACCGACGGCACCTTCACCAGCGGCGACTACAACAATGTCACCGCCGCCTTCACTGCGGTGGACGGCTCGCTGAAGGTCCTCAACCAACGCATCACCAACAACAGCGGTGGCAGTGCCTATCTGGCAGTGAACTCGACCGCAGCGCCTGCAACGGCTGCCGGTGCGGAAGCGGTGGCGGTCGGCCCGCAGGCCAGTGCGGCCGGTGCCAACAGCGTGGCGGTCGGCAACGGCGCCAGCGCCAGTGCCGGTAACAGCGTCGCCCTGGGTGCCGGGTCGGTGGCCAGCGTCGGTGCGCAGAGCGGCTACACCGGCGCCTATGGCCAGACCGGCGCCAGCAACTCGGCCGGTGAGGTTTCGGTCGGCAGCACCGGCAGCGAGCGCAAGATCACCCATGTCGCCGACGGTTCAGATACGTACGACGCAACCAATGTCGGCCAGCTGAAGAACGGCGTGAACTACGCCATCGACGAATCGAAGAAGTACACCGACCAGAAGATCCAGAACATCACCAACGTGGCCGGCAGCTTCCGCGCCAACAACACCAACAACCTGGCCGATCCGTCCGCCAGCGGTGCCAACTCGGCTGCAGGTGGCGCTGGCTCCACCGCCGCCGGTGCCAACTCGACCGCGCTGGGCAATGGCTCGCAGGCGCAGGCCGACAACTCGGTGGCGCTGGGTGCGGGTTCGGTGGCGAACCGGGCCAACACGGTCTCAGTGGGTGCCGCCGGTGCCGAACGCCAGGTGGTCAACGTGGCCGACGGTTCGCAGGCTACCGACGCGGTCAACGTACGCCAGCTGCAGGCCTCGCAGCAGGGTACGATCCGTTACGACACCACGGTGAACGGCGCGACCAACTACAACAGTGTCACGCTGGGCAGCACCAACAGCGGCCCGACCACGGTGCGTAACGTCGCCGCCGGCACCGCCGGTACCGACGCAGTCAACGTCGATCAGCTGAAGTCGGGCATGGCGCAGACCCTGGACTGGTCGAAGGCCTACACCGACGAGCGCATGGGTGGCTTCGAGCGCGACCTGCGCAAGACCGACAACCGCGCCTCGGCCGGTATCGCCTCGGCAATGGCCACCGCAGCACTGCCGCAGCCCAGCGAAGCGGGCCGCAGCATGGCCTCGGTCGCCGCCGGCAGCTACAACGGCGAATCCGGCGTTGCGGTCGGCATCTCCGGTGTCTCCGAAGGAGGGCGCTGGATCTACAAGTTCAGCGGCTCGACCAACAGCCGTGGCGAGGCCGGTGTGGCCGTCGGTGCCGGCATCCAGTGGTGATCCCCGCCGCCGGGCCGCACGCGCGGCCCGGCATCGCGGAAACGTCCAAAGGGGGAATGACATGAAACAGCATCGCATCGCCCGCACCGGCCAGATGGCCGCAGTGCTGGGCCTGGTCCTGGGAATGGGCCTGCTGGCCGCCTGCCGCAGCCATGCGCCGGCCGCCGAGGGTCCTGCCGAAACCACCGCCGTGCAGTTCCCGGAGGCCTCGAAGGCCTCGTTGAAGGAAGGCATCTATCCCGACGTCGCCGACCTGCGCCGTTTCGCGCCGGGCATGAGCAAGCGCCAGCTGTACACGCTGCTGGGCACGCCGCATTTCAATGAAGGCATGTGGGGCGTGCGCGAGTGGAACTACCTGTTCAACTTCCGCACCGCACAGGGGGCCGAATACTTCACCTGCCAGTTCCAGGTCCGCTTCGACAGCAAGGGCATTGCCCAGGGCGGCTACTGGAAGCCTGAATCATGTGCGGCGGTGCTGGACCCGCCGCGGCCGCCGGCCCCGCCTGCACCGGCGCCGTTGCCGGAGCAGCCGTTGCGCCTGTCCGCCGATGCGCTGTTCGGTTTCGACAGCGCGGTGCTCAGTGCCGAAGGCCAGCAGGCCGTGCAGGGCGTACTGGCGCAGGTGCGCGAGGCCAGTCAGGTGCAGTCAATCCGGGTGACCGGGTATACCGACCGTATCGGCAGTGACAGCTACAACCAGGCACTGTCGCAGCGACGTGCCGAGGCCGTGCGCAGCGCGCTTGTGCAGGGCGGCGTGGCTGCAGCCAGCATCAGTGCCGAAGGACGCGGCGCGGCCGAGCCGATCGTGCAGTGCGAGCAGCGCAACCGTCGCGAGCTGATCGCCTGCCTGGCGCCGAACCGGCGCGTGCAGATCGCGGGTGTGGCGCAGCCACGCTGAGAATCCTGCGCCGGGGCAAGTCCCCGGCATCCCGAGTCCCCCCTGACCGCCGGCAGGACGTGGCCACGTCTCCCCCGTTGTCCACGCCTGCCGGCGGCTCAGGTTTTCCATGGTGCACGCGATGAACGCCCAATTCCTGCCTCTTTCCATGAAGACGGAAACCACACTGAGTGTGTACGGCCAGCTCGGCAATCATGCGGTGGTGCGCATTCCCGGGCGGCGACTGCCGGGATTGATCCTGCAGGCCGATACCGTGGCCGGCTTCCTCGCCCAGCTGCAGGAAGCCCAGGCCTGCCTGCGCAGTGGGCGCGCGCAGCGCACCGACGCCGAGCTGGACATGCTGATCGACGTGCTGCAGCAGTGGTATGCGCTGATTGAATCGCGCCTGGCGGACGCCGGCGAGGCGCTGTAGTAGAAAAAGGGGACGGAGGGGATTAAGTCGTTCTTGCCCCGGCTGTGCCGGAAACGACTTAATCCCCTCCGTCCCCTTTTTTGTATCAGGCGCGGGCGCGGACCAGCCAACAGGCGGCATCGACGCGCACACGGTCGCCTTCGATGAAGGGCGCGAACGCGGCCAGCGCCTTGTTTCGAAGTGCGTCGGCGCGGTCTTCGGGCAGGTTCCGCAGCGCCAAGCCCAACGGGCCCAGCTGGCCGACATAGGTCGGCAGTTCATCGCGGGCAATCGAGCACGGCAGGTCTACCGCGACCAACTCCACATCCTTCCAGCCGGCGGCCTGCAACAGACGCTGCACGCGCTGGCCATCGGCAAAGGCGAACTGGCCGGGTGCTCCTGGCACGCGTGGGGGTAGATCGAGTTCATCGCCAATGGCACGCTCGGCCGTCGTCATGAATGGGTTCTCCTCTGCGCTGCGCCAGGCGATGAAACGCAGGCCGGCACCCGGTCGCGCGGCGTGGTGCAGGTTGGCGAAGGCCGCGCCGGTATCCTCGAAGAACATCACACCCAGCCGCGACTGGATCCAGTCGAAGTGCGCGGAGGGCAGCGGATGCTGCTGCGCATCGGCCAGGATGAAGTCCGCGTCCAGTCCTGCCGCTCCGGCGCGCTGGCGGGCCAGCGCCAGCATCGGCGCGGAGATGTCCAGGCCGGTGCAGTGTGCCGCCGGGCGCGCAGCGGCCGCGGCCAGCAGGCTGGCCCCGGTACCGCAGCCGATGTCGAGCAGTTGCGTGACGGTATCCGGAAGTTCGGCCACCAGCAGGTCGGCCATCGGCTGGAACAGGCCGTCGAGAATGGCCTGCTGTGCGACCCAGATCTGGCCGCCTGGGCCATTCCAGAGCGCATTCTGATCAACGGGGGATGTACTGGTCATGGCCTTGTCCTGCCGGGTAGTTGCCCATAGGTTGGCGCTTGAAGGTCACTTGAGGTCAAGCCCGTGCGTGAACTGGATATCGGCGAGGTGGTCAAGCGCAGTGGCGTGCCGGCCTCGACCCTGCGCTACTACGAACAATTGGGCTTGTTGCAGGCCCTGGGCCGTCGCGGTCTGCGTCGGCAGTATGACGAGCAGGTGCTGGAACGGCTGGCACTGATCGGTCTCGGCCAGGCGGCCGGGCTGTCGCTGCAGCAGATTGGAGCATCGCTGCCGCCGCAGCGCGGATGCCTCACGCTGGACCGGGAGGCCCTGCTGGCGCAGGCTGATGTGCTGCAGCAACAGATCACCCAGCTGCAGCGGGTGCGCCGCCATCTACAACGCGCGGCGGCCTGCCCGGAAGCGCAGGATGCGCGCCAGTGCGGTTCGTTCCGTAAGTTGCTGCGGGCCCAGCAGCGCCTGGCGGGTGGGTGAGAGAAGCGCATCCACGCATGGCGTGGATCTACTGCACCACGACCTCGGTAGATCCACGCCATGCGTGGATGAATCAATCGCGGGTACTGACTTCCCAGGTGGCGTGCAGCACGCCCGGCACATGCTCCATCCGCGCCAGCACCACGTCCAGCTCATCGGCACTCACGGCGGTACTGACCAGCACCGCGATCACATCGGTGGGCGCGTCGGCATGCTCGACCACCTGCACATCACCGACCGGATACTGCGCCGCTTCCAGCGCATCGACCAGGCGCTCGCGCACGCGCGGCACGGCTTCGGCATCCACGCTCAGGCGCACTTCGTAGGTCGCTTCGGTGGCGGCCTCGTTGATCGGGATGCGGTTGATCGCATTCACCAGCGGCCGCAGCAGGGTGTTGCCAGCGATGATCAGCACGGTCAGCAGCACGCCTTCGGCCAGCATGTCCGCGCCGGTACAGCTGCCGACCGCCGCCGAGCACCACAGGGTGGCGGCGGTGTTCAGGCCGCGCACGTTCATGCCTTCCTTCATGATCACGCCGGCGCCGAGGAAGCCGACCCCGGAGACCACGTAGGAGATCACCCGCACCGCCTCGGCACTGCCGGCGATGCGCATGCCCAGGTCGACGAAGGCGGCGGCGCCGACCGCCACCAGCACGTTGGTGCGCAGGCCGGCGGTGCGTTGCCGGTACTGGCGCTCGGCGCCGATCAGCGTGCCGAGCACGAAGGCGGCCAGCAGGCTGACCACGGTGTCGGCGAAGGGGCCGGCCTGGAAGGTTTCAATGAAGCGCATGGCCGGAGTCTACCCGGTCGAGGTGACAGTAGATCCACGCCATACGTGGATTTCGAGGGGGCCAGAAACGACTTAATCCCCTCCGTCCCCTTTTTGCGGGTCAGTCGGTGTCCTCGACGCGCTCGCCCATCAGTTCGCGCTGGCGCTTGTCCAGTTCCTCGGCGTAGCGCTTGCGCACGAAGGCTTCGGACACCACGCCAAGCACCTGGCCGTCGGCGGCGACCACGGCCAGTTCGTCGGCCTGGGTGTGGTCGAAGCGCTGCATCACGGTGACCACGTCCGCGCTCGGCAGCAGTGACACGTCGCGGTTTTCCGCCAGTTCGCCGATCATGGTCTCGGGCTTCACGCCGTCGCCGTAGACGCGCGGAATCTGCACGATGCCGGCGTAATGGCCTTCGCTGTCGATCAGGATCACGCGGCTGCCCGAGCCCAGCGGGAAGCGCTGACGGAAGGCGGCGGCGTCGAGGTCGGCCGGCGCGGTGGCCACGCCCTTGCGCATCAGCCGACCGGCGTTGAGGTTCTGCACCCAGCCCACGTCGCGGGCGCTCTTGATGGTTTCACCGCGCAGGTGCATGCGCCAGGTCGAGAACGAATAACCGAACCACTGCCGCACGAGCGTGCTGGAGACCAGCACCGCGCTCATCACCACGCTGGTCAGCAGGAAGTCGTGGGTGCCTTCCAGCACGAGCATGGCCATGGTCATCGGTGCGCCGACCACGGCGGCGGCCAGTGCGGCCATGCCGGCCAGTGCGGCCGAAGTTGCATCAATCACCGGCACGCCGGTGGCCATCGCCAGCAGGCCGGCGAACAACGCGCCGACCAGGGTGCCCATGAACAACGAGGCGAAGAACAGGCCACCGCGGAAGCCGAAGCCCAGCGAGATGCCCGAGGCCAGGCACTTCAGGGTCAGCAGGCCGCCGATCCAGATCAGTGGCAGATGCGTGGTCAGGTCCAGGTGCAGCGCGCCATGGCCGGACGACAGCACCTGTGGGCTGGCCAGTGCCAGCGGAATCAGCAGCAGGCCGCCCACCACCGGCCGGCCCCACAGCGGCAACGGGCTGCGCTTGACCGTGCCTTCGATGGAGGCGATCAACCGCATCACCGCGATGCCGACCATCGCGCAGCAGCACCCCAGCAGACCGTAGATGGCGTAGTCGGCGGCGCGGACATCAATCGTCGAGGCTGCCGGCAGCAGGTAGGCCTCGATGCCGGCCTGGTCGGCCACGAACGCGCCGGCCAGTGCGGCGACGGCGACCGGGGCGAGTGCGGCCGGGGTATAGGCGCCGATGACGATCTCGAAGGCGTAGAACGCGCCGGCCAAGGGTGCACCGAAGGCGGCGGCGATGGCACCGGCGGCACCGGCGCCGACCAGGATGCGCACGTCGTTGCGGCGCAGGCGCATCACCCGGCCCAGCTGCGAGCCGCTGCCCGCGCCCATCTGCGTATACGACGCCTCCAGCCCGACCGAGGCGCCGCAGCCGTTGGACAGCAGAGTCTGGGTCAGCACGATCAGGTTGTCGCGCATCGACATGCGGCCGCCGTGCAGGGCGTTGGCTTCCACCGCATCGAGCAGGGGCCGCTTGAGCCGGGTCGCGGCCAGGCTGACCAGGCCGACCAGCAGGCCACCCAGTGGCAGTACCAGCAGCGCGGTCCAGGTCAGCGAGGGCAGGGAACTCAGGCGCATGCCTTCGTCCAGCCCATACAGGGTGCCCTGCAGCGAGCGTGCGATGCCGGACTGCAGCAGGGTCAGGTAGCCGGCGATCAGGCCGACCAGCAGGGCAAGCGCAATGAACCACAAGTCGCTGCCGCGCAGGCGCAGGCGCAGGCCCTGGAAGGCCAGATGCAGGCGCGATGGCGAAACAGGCAATGACATGGTGGCGGCATGATACGCCGCCACCGTGATCGCCGCCGTCACTGCATCGGGCGGTTACCGGCTCAGAAGCGGTAGCGGCCCTGCAGGTAGAAGGTGCGTGGCGCGGCCACCATGCGGCCGGCGTTGCCATCGACGTTGCGGGTGTACCAGCGCTTGTCGGCCAGGTTGTTCACGCCCAGCGCGATCTCGCTGTCACCCAGTCCCGGCACCTGCCAGGCCACCTGCGCGTTCCACAGGCGCACGCCCGGCACGCGGCCCACGCGCGCATCGGCGCTCTCGGCCCAGGTGTTGGCGGCGTCGGAGAACTGGCCGCTCTGGTGGGTGCTGGAGACATTGAAGGTCCAGCCGGCCAGTGCATAGCGTGCGCCGACGCTGTCGGTGTCGCGCGAGTAGAACGGCACGTCCAGGCCACGGTTGTCGCCGGACTGCTGGATCGCCTTGGTCCAGGTGTAGTTGGCGTACAGCTCCAGACCGGCCAGTGCGCTGTCTTCGGCGAAGCGGTACTCCAGCGCGCTTTCCACGCCCTTGTGGTCGGTGTCGCCGATGTTCTGGAAGGTTGGCGGGGTGATGCCCGGCACCTGCAGGATCTGGTTGTCGAAGCGCATCTTGAACACGGTCACTTCCGCGCGCAGTGCACCGTCCTGCCAGCGCGCACCGAGTTCGGTGGTCTTGGCGATTTCCGGGTTCAGCGGGTTGCTGGCGGTCTGCGAATTGAGCTGGATGTTCTGCACCGGCCCGAACGAGGTGGTGTAGTTGCCGAACACGGTCAGCTGTGGAGTCAGCAGGTAGGCGATGTTGAGCGAGGGCAGCGCCTTGTCGTTGCGGCTGCTGAAGGTCGCCGCGCCCCCGGCCTGGCGGCGGTCCATGTCGATCCACTCCATGCGCACGCCCGGGGTAATGCGCCACTGGCCGATGGCGATGCGGTCGTCAATGTAGAAGGCATGTGCGTCGGTGGCGTTGTCGAAGCGGTTGGTGGCGCTGGCCACGCCGGTACGGCGGGTGACGGTGTAGCTGCGGTCGTTGCCGCGCTCGCGCAGGAAGCGGTAGCCGGCGGTGATGTCATGCACCGTGCTGCCCCAGTGCAGGCGCTGGGTATAGCGCGGCTCGATGCCCAGCACGCGGTAATCGCGCGGCTGCACGGTCAGCTGGGTATTGGCCGCGTTGATCAGCGAGCTGGCACGGCTGCTCTCGTTGTAATAGGCCAGCACCTCGAACACGCTGTTGTCCGACAGCGTGTTGGTGTAGCCCAGGTCGATGCCGGTGCGGTGGCCCTTCCAGAAATCGGTGGGGCGGGTGTTCTGGAACGGGTCGGCCTCGTACTGGGCGCGGGTCAGGCCGCCCGGGGTCAGCGAGCGTACATCGTAGTAGGAGAGCTTGGCGCGCAGTTCCTGCTGCTCGTCGATGGCGTAGGCGAACTTCAGCGCGAGGTCGTTGAAACGGTCATCGCTGCCCTGGCGCCAGCCGCGGCCGTCCTGGCCGGAGTACAGCAGGGCGGCGCCCAGGCCGTTGTCGCCGGTGCCGCCGAGGAAGGCGTTGTACTGGGTGCTGTCACCGCCGCCATGGTCGTAGGCGGTGTAGCGCACGCCCGCTTCGCCGTGCAGGCCGGCCCCGGTGGGAATGGCACGGGTGCTGAAGTTGATGATGCCGCCCACGTTCTGCGGGCCGTAGCGCACCGCGCCGCCGCCGCGCACCACGTCGATCGATTCGATGTTGGACAGGCTGGTCGGCGCGAACGACAGCTGCGGCTGGCCATACGGCGCCACCGCCAGCGGTACACCATCCAGCAGTACAGTCGAGCGCGGCGAGTAGCGCCCGGTCAGGCCGCGCACGCCGATGTTGAGCGACACCGAGCTGCCGGCGGTACCGGAGTTGTCGGTGACCTGCACGCCCGGGATGCGGCGCATGGCATCGCCGATGCTGGCCGCGCCACTGGCCTCGATGCGCTGGCGGTCGACCACCGTGCGGGCGCCGGCGAAGCGCTTGACGCTGTCATGCAGGCCGGTGCCCAGCCAGCTGCCGGAAACCTGGATGCTGTCCAGCGTGGTGGCGCCGTCCTGGGCGAAGGCGCTGGCGGCCGGAATCAGGCACAGGGCGAGGGCGGCAGCCAGTGGCAGGCGGGCCGTTTGCGGGGCGTGGGTGGGCATCGGTGCGGGTTGTGGAAGGTCGTAAATGAGAATTATTGCTGATTCCATTCGCCAATGGAATGCGCCTCCGGTTCATGCTGATGGGCCGGTGGTAAAGTGGGTGATTGCTTCCTGACTCGCTGAGATCTGCCATGTCCCAAGCCGCTTTCTACCCCGTCGGAACCCCTGGCCAGCCGTGGGGAGCGGCGGAACGGGAGGCGTGGCGTGGCCGCCAGCAGCGCCTGCGTCGCTACGACGAGGAGGTGCTGCCGCGCATCGAGGCACTGGCTTCGCGCTTCGACAAGGTGGCCTATGGCCAGCTCGACTACGCCGGCGAGACCTACACCCTGTTCGCCCTGCGCAGCCGCGACTGGAACCCGGCGCTGCCGGCCGCGCTGGTCACCGGTGGCGTGCACGGCTACGAGACCAGCGGCGTGATGGGCGCGCTGGAGTTTCTCGAAAAGCACGCCGCCGATTACGCCGGCAAGGCCAACCTGCTGGTGGCACCGTGCGTGAATCCGTGGGGCTTCGAGCGCATCAATCGCTGGAACTTCGATGCGATCGACCCGAACCGCAACTTCCGCGCCGATGGCCCGGCCCGCGAGTCGACCGCGCTGATCGAACTGATCGCACCGATCAAGGGCCAGTTCGTGCTGCACATCGACCTGCACGAAACCACCGACAGCGACGAGAGCGAGTTCCGCCCGGCGCTGGCCGCGCGTGATGGCAAGCCGTTCGAGCCGGGCCTGATTCCGGATGGTTTCTACCTGGTGGACGACAGTGAGGCCCCGCAGGCGGCCTTCCAGCAGGCGGTGATCGCCGCAGTGGAAAAGGTTACTCACATCGCGCCGGCCGACGACAAGGGCGAGATCATCGGTTCGCCGGTGGTGGCCCATGGCGTGATCGAGTACCCGCTGGTGAAGCTGGGCCTGTGCGCCGGCATTACCGGGGCGAAGTACACCACCACCACCGAGGTCTACCCGGACAGCCCGCGGGCGACCCCGCAGCAGTGCAACGACGCACAGGTGGCGGCGGTGTGCTCGGCGCTGGATTACGCGCTCGCCCATCGCTGATCGGTTCGGTAGTGCCGGCCGCTGGCCGGCAGCCACGGGACAATGAGATTGCCGGCCAGCGGCCGGCACTACCTCAGCCCAGCGCGTCGGCCCACCAGAGTGCGGCTGGGCCTGGCGGCGTGTCGCGGCGCCACAGCAGGTCGCTGTGGATGCGCCGTGGCCAGCCGGGCAGTACCAGTTCCACCAGCCGCCCGCGGTCGTAGCGCTGTACCAGTGCGCGCGGTAGTTCGGCCCAGCCGAGGCCGTCCTCGGCCATTTCCATCACCATCAGGTAATCGGTGGCGGTCCAGGCCAGGCCAGTGACCACGCGGGATTGATCGACTTCCGCGCTCAGGCGCACCTGTCTATGCCGCGCCAGCTGTGCGGCGGCGCGACGGCCAGCGCTGGCCAGCGGATGCTCGCGCGCCACATACACCGACAGCTCGCTGTGGTGCGCCAGCGGACGTGCCACCAGTCCGTCCGGATAGTGCTCCTGCCGTGGCAGCAGACCCAGCGCGGCGCGTCCGTTGCTCACCAGTTCCAGCACGTCCTCGCCCTCGGCATCCAGCCATTCCAGCTCGATCTCCGGGAACGCCTCGGCGAAGCGTTGCAGCACCCGTTGTTCCGGGTCCAGTTGGTAGACGTCGGAGAATGCCACGGTCAAGCGCGGCTCGACCGGCGCGGCCAGGCGTACGCTCAACTGCTGCAGGCGGGCATCGGCAGCCAGGATCTCCTGCGCGTGGCCAAGTACCTGTCGCCCGGCCTCGGTCAGCTGCGGGTAGCGCCCGCTGCGATCGAACAGACTCACGCCCAGGTCGGTTTCCAGGTGGGCAATGGCGGTACTGACTGTCGACTGGGTCTTGCGCAGGCGTCGCGCCGCAGCCGAGAACGAGCCCAGCGCCGCGGCTTCCACGAAGGCCTGCAGGGATTCAGGGGAGTAGGGCACTGATCCATCGCTCCTGTCGATGGAATCCATTTTGATACCACCGTAAAAGGCGATGATACTGGCTTCCGTCGCCCCCGTCTGCGGGGCGTTCCGGACCCTCCACGCTCGGCGTGGATCCATTGATGAGGCGGCGTGGTCCCCGCGCTGCAAGGAGCTTCACATGTCCCGTACTGTTCCCGCCCGTGGCGCGCTGGTCGCCTGGGCCTGCCTGACCGTGGCGATCGTCGCCGAAGTGGTCGGCACCTCGTTCATGGCCCATGCCGCCCGCGATGGTGGCTGGACCGGTTACCTGATCATGGCCGGCGCGCTGGCGCTGTCCTACTTCTTCCTGGCGCAGTCGGTGCGCCGCATCGCCGTGGGCGTGGCCTATGCGGTATGGGAAGGCCTCGGCCTGACCCTGCTCACTGTGGTCGGCCTCACCGTCTTCGGCGAGAGCCTGTCGCTGCAGCAGCTGGCTGGCCTGGTGCTGGCAGTGGTCGGCATCGTCTGCGTCACCCTTGGGGAGGCGCACTGATGAATACCTTGGCGTTGTTTTTCGTGATCTGTTCGGCCCTGATCGACGTCGCCGCCAACATGATGGTGGCCAAGTCGGAAGGCTTCCGCCGCTGGCGCTGGGGCGTAGCTGCGATTGTCATGGTCTGGATCGCCTTTGCCCTGCTGGGCCAGGCCGTGCGTTACATGGATCTGGCCACCGCCTATGCGATGTGGGGTGCGATCGGCGTGATCGGTACCGCCACCTGCGGCCGCCTGTTGTTCGGCAACCGCCTGCGCCCGATCGGTTGGGTCGGCATCGGTCTGGTTACTGTTGCAGTGCTGCTGCTGAGTACTGCGAAGTGATGCATCGTTGCGCCAACCAAGGTTGGCGCCTACCAGAACCACGGTTGGCATCTACCAGGGTGTGAGCCGCCGCAGGCAAGCGCCCCGGGGAGGATATCTCCGGGGCGTTGCTGTTTCTGAAGCACTCAGAAGCGTGCGGTGAAGTTCAGCCGCGTGGTGCGCCCCGGGCCCGGCATCAGGCTCATCGCCAGCGTGTCCATGTAGTAGGTGTTGCGCAGGTTGCTGACCACCAGCTCCACTTCGCTGCGCGGCGTGAACTGCCAGCGTGCGTAGAAGTCATAGATCGCGGTCGGCAGGTAGATGTTCTGCAGGCCGGTCGAGCCGGTGGTGTTCCAGGGCTTGTCCAGTTCGTGGGTGGGGCCGCTGTTGTAGGTGCGGCGGATGCCGGTATCCAGTCGCTTGTCGAACAGGCGGAAGCCCAGCGTGCTGTGGATCGAGTACTTCGGCGGGTTCTGTGCGTTGACGAACGAGGTGCCGAAGCCGCCGTCCACGCAGTCCGGGGTAGTGTCCAGTTTGCTCCACTTCGCATACGGGTCTTCGCGCAGGCGCTTGGCGGTGGCCGCATCGCAGGTGCGCGCGCGCTGGTAGTAGCTGGCCGACAGGTCCAGGTAGGCGATGCCGGCGTCATAACCGGATTGCAGCTCATAGCCGGACACGGTGTAATTGTCGACGTTGTCGACGTAGAACGCCCAGTTGCTGGAATCGAAGCGACGGGTGATCGCGTTGTCGATATCGTTCTTGAACCAGGCGACCTTGAACGCCAGGCGATCACCGTCACGCCAAAGGTCCTGCTTGAGCAGGCTGAAGCCGATGTCCCACGAGCGGTTCTTCTCCGGCTTGAGGTCGGCCACCGGTGCCGAGGTGCTGTTGCCCAGCGTCGACTCGAACAGGCTGGGCATCTTCCAGCCCTGCGCGTACTTCACGTAGAAGAACATGTCCTCGTCGAAGTTGAAGCGTGCTTCGGCATAGGGCGCGAAGCCGTGGCCGGAGCGCCGGATCGCCGGCTTGTAGCCCCAGGCAGTGGGAATCTGCTTGGTATAGAAGCCGTTGGCGCCGCGCGGATCGGGAATGAAACCGTCGAAATCGTAGGCCTGGCCCAGCGTGCTGTCGCCATAGGGCGTAGCGCGCAGCGAGTCATAGGTGTAATTGCCCTGGGCATCCGGGTACCACTCCTTGTACCAGCCGGGCAGCAGCTGGCCGCCCTTGCTCAGGCGCGCGAAGGTGTAGCGCAGGTCGCGCGATTCACTGACGAAGGCCACGCGGTTGCGATCGCGGGTGCGGTAGTCGGTGAAGCGGCCGCCCGCGGTCAGCGACAGCCAGTCCCACGGCTGCCACTGCAGTGATGCCACCACGCTGGCTTCGCGGCGCGTGCCCGAGCGCAGGTAGCGGTTGTTGTTGAAATCCACCGGCAGCACCGGTGAGTTGGGTGCAGTGTCCTCGTGCTGGAAGGACGCGCCATAGCGCAGCGTCCAGTCGCCTAGATCATTGCTGAAGCGCGTGGTGTTGCTGCTGTCCACGCCCCAGCGCTGGGTCTTCACGTCCGACTGCAGTCCCGGGCCGTAGGTTTCGCCCAGCGTGTCCGGCATCTGGTCGTTGGGCACGTCCTTGAACAGCGGCGTGTTGGCGATGTTGCTGTTGAACATGCGGCTGGTGGCGGTGGTGAACCACAGCGTGCTGCTCAGGTCCAGCCACGGATGTGCCTCGGGCCGGTAGCGGTGGCGCAGCGAGGTGGCGTTGACCCGCATTTTTCCCGGCTCGAACTGGAACATGGTGTTGGCCTTGTCCACGTAGGTCACCCATTCGTTGGACTCGCCCACGCGTCCGATCGCCGACGGCATGATCTCGCCGAAGCTGGAGTTGAAGTAGCGATGGCTCAGCTCCAGGCGTTGGTCCGGACTGGGCGTCCAGGTGAATTTAAGCAGTGCGGATTCGTTGTCGGTATGCGTGTTGAGCACTTCATCGCCCGGATGGAAGAGCTTGGACACCGCCTGGCTGGACATGCCGGTACCGCCGCTGGACAGGTGCTGGTTGTCGTAGCGATGCGCGCCGTTGCTGCCGGCGAAGAAGTTGCCCTGGCGGCGCCGCGCGTAGGCCGCGACCAGCTGCCAGTCTTCGCCGCGCTGGGCGAAGGCCACGCTGCCATTCCAGTCGCGCGGGTCGCGCAGGCTGTTGCGGTTGTCTCTGCCGCGCGCGATCTGCTTGAAGGTGCGGGTGCGGTCGATGCTGTTGTCGGCCACGCCGCCGCGCATGCGCAGGCCCCAGGTCTGGCCATCATCGAGGATGTCATCGACGTTCAACGTTTCCATGTAGACCACGCCGCCGATCGCGCTGGCGGCGTTGGCGGCCAGGCTCGGTCCCTTTTCAATGCTGACCGCACTGATCAGATCGGGATCGAGATAGCTGCGCTGCTGCACGCCGGCATAGCCGCGGTACACGTCGATGGCCTGCTGGCCGCCGTCGATGATCACCGGCACCCGGTTCTGGCCCTGCAGGCCGCGGATGTTGACGTCCAGCGCACCGCCGTTGCGAACGTCAGCGGTGTGCACGCCCACCGCACCGGCCAGCACGTCGCCGATCGACTGGCCGCGGAAGCGTTCCAGTTGCTGATGGTCCAGGTGCACGCGCGAGCCGCTGTCACGGTAGACCGCATCGGCATCGGCGAGGCCCCACGGTGAAGCGCCTTCGCCGGCCTGGCCAGCCACGCGCAGGGTGCCGATCTGGCGTACCCCGGCTTCAGCGGTGGGTGCCGCCTGCAGCACCACACCGCTGGCATCACGCTGGAAGGCCAGGCCGGTGCCGGCCAGCAGCTGCGCCAATGCTGCGTCAGTACCGAGCGTGGCCTGCACGCCGCTGCTGTGGCGGCCGCGGGTCAGGCGCGCATCGGCAGCGATCGACAGGCCCGACTGCTGGCCGAACGCGGTCAGGGCCTGGTCGAGCGGGCCGGGCGCAATCTGCCAGCGGACCGCAGCGGCGGTCTCCTGTGCATGGGCCGAGGCAGGCAGCAGGCAGGGGGTCGCCAGGGCCATGCACAAGGCGATGGCCAGGGGGCGAGGGGAGGGGCAGGACAGTTTCATGGGGGCGGCAACATCCGCAATGGGTTCCCTTGTAGGGCCCGGTGAGCGCGCAGAAAGGGAACCGCGATTTCAAAGCGAACGCACGACGGTCCACCACGGCCAGCGCTGCTCGACACGGATCGGCAGGGCGCGGGCCAGCAGATGCAGCGCCTGGGTGCTGTCCAGGCGTGGCAGTACTGCCGTGACCTTCAATGCGGCGAGCGCCGGATCACAACCCAGATAGCCCTGATGGTGGCGGGCCAGCTCATCGATGACGCGGATCAAAGGCGTGTCCTGTACCTGCAGGCGTCCGTCCTGCCAGTCACCGCGCAG
Source organism: Stenotrophomonas sp. 86156_Sma (assembly GCF_056481625.1). Classification (NCBI taxonomy): domain Bacteria; kingdom Pseudomonadati; phylum Pseudomonadota; class Gammaproteobacteria; order Lysobacterales; family Lysobacteraceae; genus Stenotrophomonas; species Stenotrophomonas sp. 86156_Sma. Next base: position 2,984,639 of record NZ_CM151157.1, on the reverse strand, counting down.
AGGATCGGCAGCGACCGTTGTGAGCCCGCCCATCGGGCCGATCCGCACCGCGTCTCCCGCAGCCACATCCAGCGCCGCACCGAACATCGGCAGGCAGCGCACCGCGCCCTCGAATACATCCAACCGGCTGTCCTGCGCCTCGCGACCGACCGCGCAGCGGGTACCCATTGGCTGCAGGCGTGCGCCCGGTACATGCACGGTCAGGGGCAGGCCGGTGAATGCAGGATGGTGGCCGGTCTGCAGCAGCAGCTCGCCACGCAGCAGATGCAGGCCGCGGCGGCCGCTGCCGATGTCGATGGTGATTTCGCTGTCGGCGTTGAGCCACAACTGGCTGCCGTCGATCAGCGTCCACTGCCCGGTATGCCCGGCAGCGGTGCGCTGTGTCTGCAGGCCGCGTTGTTCGCGCAACCCGTGCAGGCCGAGCAGGGAGACCGCACCGATGCTAAGGGCGCCACCGAGGCTGCGAAGCGCGCGACGGCGGCGACGTCCGGCAGCATCGAGTGCCGTGGCAGCAGCCGGTGCCGACAGTGGAGCAAAGGACTGCCAGACCGACTCGACCCGACGCCACGCATCGGCGTGGCCGGCATCAGCCTGCAGCCATGCGCGCCAGCGGTACTGCTCGTCATCGGTCCAGCCCTGCTCGCGCAGCGCGAACCACTCTGCCGCCTGCTCCAGTGCCGGGTTGGCCAGCGCGGTGCTCATGCTGTCGCGTCGCCGGACAGGCGCAGGCAATGCAGCATCGCCTGCGCCATGTATTTCTTGACCATGCGCTCGGATACGCCCAGTTGTTGGCCGATCTCCGCATAGCCCAGACCGCACAGTCGTGCCAGCAGGAACGCACGGCGTGGCCGCTCGGCCAGGCCGGCCAGCATGTCGGCGATGGCGTGCAGCAGCTGCAACGCCTGCGTGCGCTCCTCTGCGGATGGATGCACCGGCTCCGGCTGCGCGGCCAAGGCCGTCAGGTAGGCGCGCTCCAGATCCGCGCGCTGCCAGTGATTGACCAGCAGCGCGTGCGCGATGGTGCTGAGATAGGCACGCGGCAGGCGCAGTTCGGACGGATCGACACGACGGCTGAGCAGGCGCACGAAGGTGTCCTGGGTCAGGTCGGCGGCGCAGTCGGCGTTGTGGGTGCGGCGGCGCAGCCAGCCCAGCAGCCAGCCATGGTGTTCGCGGTAGAACCCCGCCAGCGCGGTGCTGGAGGCGGCGGGCACGGCCATCGGCATCGATCATTAATGAGAATGATTCCCATTATAGGATGATCGAGCGGTGTACGACAAACCCTGCGCACGTGGCAGCAGGCCGGAGGCGTGCATTTGCGATGCCCGCCGGGCTCGCCGACACTGCGGTCTTTCCACAAGGAGTGCCCGCATGTTCAGCCACATCACCGTTGGAACCAACGACATGGACGTCGCGCATCGCTTCTACGATGCCCTGTTCACCGCATTGGGCGCCCGTCCCGGTGTCTTCGATGAGAAGGGGCGCCTGGTGTATTTCAAGGACGGCCGCATGTTCATCGTCACCGCACCCATCGACGGTCAGCCCGCATGCCATGCCAACGGCGGCACGATTGGTTTCACCCTCGACAGCGCCGATGCCGTGCGTGGCTGGCAGGACGCCGGTGTCGCCCACGGTGGCACCGCCATCGAAGACCCGGCCGGCATCCGCACCATGGCCGGGCGCCAGCTGTTCCTGGCCTACCTGCGCGACCCGGATGGCAACAAGCTGTGCGCGGTGCATGTGATGTCGTGATTGGACAGTACGCGCGTGGCCGCGTTGCACGCGGTCCGCGCGCGGCTGCGCTCGCAGGCACGCTTCGGCGCGCGCGTGATAGCACGGAATGGTGGGCCGGGCCTGTGACCGCAGGCCGCAACTTCATGCTCTGTCCACTGCGGTTCAGCCAGAATCGGTCGGCTAACCCTTTGATCTACCGGAGAACGCCGCCCCATGGAAGTACTGGAGCCGCAACAATCCCCGGTGCGCACCCTTCGACCTGTGTTCGCCTTCGCGGCGATCGTTGTCGTGGCGTTCGCGCTGTTTGTCAGCCTGTTCCCGCTCGGTGCGGGCCGCCTTCTGGTCAAGGCGCAGGACTGGGCCGCACTCAATGTCGGCTGGTACTACCTGCTGGCGATGACCCTCTACCTGGTGTTCGTGGTCGGCGTGGCGCTGTCCAAGTACGGTGGCATCAAGCTCGGTGCCGACCATGACGAGCCGGAGTTCAGCTATCTCTCCTGGGCCGGCATGCTGTTCGCCGCCGGCATCAGCATCACCCTGTTCTTCTTCTGCGTCTCCGAACCGCTGACCCACTACCTGCAGCCGCCGCAGGGCGATCCGGCGGCCGGTGAGGCTGGTGCGCGCCAGGCCATGCAGCTGCTGTTCCTGCACTGGGGCCTGCATGGCTGGGGCGTGTTCGCGCTGGCGGCGATGGCGATGGCCTACTTCGCCTACCGCCACAACCTGCCGCTGGCGCTGCGTTCGGCGCTGTACCCGCTGATCGGCAAGCGCATCAATGGCCCGATCGGCTATACCGTGGACGCGCTGGGCATTGTCGCCACCGTGTTCGGCATCGGCGCCGACATGGGCTTCGGCGTGCTGCACCTCAACGCTGGCCTGTCGCACCTGTTCAACATCCCGCACTCCAACCTGGTGCAGATCATCCTGGTGGTCAGCATGATGGGCGCGGCGGTGGCCGTGGCCGTTTCAGGCGTGGAGAAGGGCGTGCGCTGGATGGCCAACATCAACATGCTGCTGGCGATCGCGCTGGTGCTGTTCATGCTGTGCGCCGGCCCCACCCAGTATCTGCTCAGCACGCTGATGCAGAACCTGGGCGACTACCTCGGCAGCGTGGTCGGCAAGAGTTTCGACGTGTACGCCTATGGCGGCCGACCGGAATGGCTGGGCGGCTGGACGGTGTTCTACTGGGCCTGGTGGATCGGCTGGGCGCCGTTCGTCGGCCTGTTCATCGCCCGCATCTCGCGTGGCCGCACCATCCGCGAATTCGTGTTCGGCGTGCTGCTGATCCCGCTCGGCTTCACCCTGGCGTGGCTGTCGATCTTCGGCAACAGTGCACTGGACCAGGTGCTGCACCATGGCCAGCAGCAACTGGCGCAACTGGCGGTGGATGATCCACCCACCGTGCTGTATGCCCTGCTGGATGGGTATCCGTGGAGCAAGGCGGTGATCGCGGTGACGGTGTTCGTCAGTTTCATTTTCTTCGTGACATCGGCTGACTCCGGCGCGGTGGTGCTGTCCACGTTGTCCTCGCATGGCGGGGCGCCGGAGGATGATGGTCCGCGTTGGCTGCGCGTGTTCTGGGGCACGGTGATCGCGGTGCTGACCGCCGGGTTGCTGCTGGCCGGCAGCATCGATGCGCTGAAATCGGCGGTGGTGCTGGCGTCGCTGCCGTTCTCGGCGGTGTTGTTGCTGATGATGTGGGGCCTGACCCGCGCCTTCAGTGACGAATCGCACCGCAAGCGCGCGCTGCAGTACCGTCCCTCGCCGCTGATCGGTGACGACCGCCACCACCAGGGCTGGCGCCAGCGCCTGAGCCAGGCCATGCACTTCCCGGTGCGCGACCAGGTCTACCGCTTCATGGACGACACCGTGAAGCCAGCGATGGAGGCGGTGGCCGAGCAGCTGCGCGGGCAGGGCTGGGATGTGGCCACGCGGTTCGAGGCCGGCGACATGGAGCTGACGGTGAACCACGGCGAGCAGCAGGACTTCCTGTACCGGGTGATCCTGAGTGGTTACCTGACCCCGTCGTTCGCCGCACAGCAGCTGCGCAACCAGCGCTACTACCGCGCTGAAGTGCACCTGTTCGAAGGCAGCCAGGACTACGATCTGGTGGGGTACAGCCGCAAGCAGATCATCAACGACATCATCAGCCAGTACGAACGGCACCTGCAGTTCCTGCACCTGAGCCGTTGATGCGGTGGGTGCGGACCGTTGGTCCGCACACCCCTTTGCCCCATCAGAACCGGTAGCGCGCCCCCAGCGAGACGAACTGCCCGCGCAGGTTGTACTGGCTGATGTCGAAGCCGTTGGAGCCACCGGCCGGGTCGAACGGCGGGTCCTTGTCGGTCAGGTTCAGCACCGACAGCGACAGCGTGGTGTTGGGAATACCTTCGTAGGCGACGTAAAGATCCAGCTGGTGATACGGCTTGATGCGGTCACGCAGCCCCGGGTTGCTGGTGACCGTCGCCACACGCTGGTCGTAGCCACTCACGTACTGCAGGCTCAGCGTGCTGCTCCAGTCGCCCACCGCCCAGTTCAACGACGTGGTGCCGCGGGTGCGCGGCAGTGCGCCGTGGCGGTTGTTGCCGGCCCCGTCATAGGGCGCCTGGCCGGCCACCAGCGGCTGCTTGAAGCTGAGCAGGTGGGTCCAGCTGCCGGCGACGGTGAAGTTGCCCCAACCGTCGGTGCGGAAGGTACGGCTGGCGTCCAGGTCCAGCCCCGAGGTGGTCAGTTCGCCCTGGTTGGCGTACTGGTTGGTGATGAATTGGATGCGTCCGTTCTCGCGTTGTACGCGGCCCGGGAACAGGGTCGGGTTGTCGACGATGAACTGCGCACTGTCAGGCTTGACCAGGTTGTCCTGTTCGATGCGGTACCAGTCCAGGCCGATGCTGGTATCGCCATCCGGCGACCACACCGCACCCACGTTGAAGTTACGCGAGCGCTCGGCCTTCAGGTCCGGGTTGCCGGTGCGGATGTTGGTCACGCCGCGGCTGCCACCCGGTTGCAGTGGGTCGAACGGATCGATCACCGAGCCGTAGCTGACGGTCTGGCCCGGAGCAATCTCCGGCAGCGACGGCGCACGGAAGCCACGCGAGAACGAGCCGCGCAGCAGCAGGCTGTCCAGCGGCTGCCAGCGCAATGCCACCTTCGGCGAGAACGCCTTGCCGAAGTCGTCGTAGCGGTCGCCGCGACCGGCCAGCTGCAGTTCCAGCGTGCGGTGCAGCGGCACGCTCAGTTCGGCGTAGGCGGCACTGACCTGGCGCTCGCCGTTGACCACATTGATGGCCGGGCGCAGCTCGGTGCCCGACAGCACCTGCGCGCTGGTGCGCGCGTCCAGTGATTCCTTGCGGAACTCGGCGCCCCAGGCGAAGCCGACCGCACCGGCCGGCAGCTCCCACAGCGGGGTCGACGCCTTTACGTTCAACGAGTGCAGCTTGTACCAGCCGGGGCGTTTGGTCTGCAGGCGCAGTGCATCCAGCGCCCCCGGCGTGCTGGACGGGTTGAGGAAGTCGTAGCTGCCATCGCGCAGGATCTGCTCGAATGCGTAGCGGTTGACGAAGTTGTCGACGTACTCGCGCTGTGCACTCTGCGAGGTCAGCGCTGCCACTTCCCAGTCCCAGCGCTCGCCACTGCCACGCACGCCGGCCAGGGCACGGTAGAACACCTGGGTGTTGTCCTTCAGGCGCGGGCCGAGATCGAAGAAGGTGTACTCGAACGGCAGCGGCGTGCTGCCCGGGTTGTTCGGGTGGCCGACCGGCAGCACCGCCGGCACATCGATCAGGGTGCCGGTGGCCGGGTTGTAGGCACGCAGGCCCGGCCCGACGGTCAGTGGCGCGCTGAAGATCTGGTCGGCCTTGTTGTGGCTGTACAGCACATCGGCGAAGGCCTCGACGCTGTCATTGAAGCGGTAGGTCGCACTCAGCGACGCCTGCAGGCGCTCGGCGCCGGGCTGCAGGGTCTTGAACGGCTGCGCATTGAAGGCGCAGGCCTGGCCGGGCAGGGTGCTGCCGAAGTCGCTGTACGGGCGCAGCTGGCTGCCGTCGGGGCAGTTGGCGAACGGTTGCGGCGCACGCGGGTTGCTCAGCCAGTTGCCACCGGCAGTGGACCAGCCGGCAAGGCGACCACCGGGCTTGTCGCGGAAATCGCCGCTGCGGGTATAGGCACGGTCATCGCCATCAAGGCGGTCGCGCTTGAGCAGGTCCAGCCCGAACAGCACGTTCCAGCCCTGCTGTTCCAGATCACCGAAGCCGGCCAGCAGGTTGGCCTTGCGTTCGTTCAGGCCGCCCTGGGTGGCGGTACCGAAGCCGCCGCCGACTTCCACGCCCTGGAAGTTCTTGCGCAGGATGATGTTGATGACGCCAGCGATGGCGTCGGAGCCGTACACCGCCGAGGCGCCATCCTTCAGCACTTCGATGCGCTCGACCGCACTGATCGGCAGTGCGTTGAGGTCGACGAAGGTGTCCTGGGTATTGAGTGCGAAGCCGAAGTTGGACACCCGATAGCCGTTGACCAGCAACAGCGTGTTCTTCGGCGACAGGCCGCGCAGGCCGATCGAGGCCGAGCCGGCGGCGAAGCTGCCGGTATACTGTTCGTCGAAACTGTTGCCGGCATTGGCCGACAGGTTGCGCAGCACGTCGGTGAGGGTGGAGCGGCCGGTCTGCTCGATCTGTTCGCGGCTGACGATCTGCACCGGGTTGGGCCCGGCGGTATCGCTGCGTTTGATGTTGGAGCCGGTCACCAGCACAGTGCCGAGGGTGGTGCTGTCCTTGCCGGAATCGGCGGTTTCAGCGGCGCCGGCAGCGCCGGCGGTGAGGCCCAGCGCGATCGCGCCGGCAAGCAGGTTCAGGGTGGTGCGGTACATGGAAGCGACAACGCCGAACTGGGGAGGAGCCGTCAGTACCGCACGCAGGTACATGCGCCTTCCAATGACGAAAGCGCATTCAGTTATACATCACAGGTTCTTAACGAAAGTCTGTGGCCTCGGTGGGGCGGTCTGTGCTTCGGTGGGTGCGGACCGTTGGTCCGCACTCCTCCTGCGGGTCGGATCCCTTTCCAACGGAAAAGGATCCGACCCCGGTTGTCCGGCCATCACGGCCGCAGCAGCACCTTGCCGTTGCGGCCCGAACCCGCACCGGCCTTTGCCGCCTGGGCGATGTCGTCCAGTGCGAAGATCTGCTCCACCGGCAGGGTCAGTTCGCCGCTCGCCGCGCGCTTCAGCAGTTCGCCAACCAGCCGGCGCTTGTCCTCCACCGCCATCGCCTGGCTGACCTTGCTGCCCCAGAAGCCCTTCACCGTGGCTTCCTTGTAGATCAGGCCGCCGGCGGGAATGCGCATGGGTTCGCCGCTCATCACACCGAACGACACCAGCGTGCCGTGGTGGCCAAGCAGGTCGACCAGATCACCGCTGGCATCACCGCCGATGGAATCCACTGCGGCCGCCGCCTGCGCTTCGCCGGTCGCTGCGCGCACGCGATCCTTCCAGCCGTCCACTGAGGTGTCGAACACATGATCGATGCCCAGCGCTTTCAATTGTGCGACCGCATCGGCATTGCGCACCAGGTTGGCCACATGCACGCCACGCGCCCGCGCCAGCATCGCCAGCGATTTGCCCACCGCGCCGTTGGCAGTGTTCTGCACCACCCACTGGCCCGCCTCGACGTGCAGGAACTCCAGCAGCATCAGCGCGCTCAGCGGCATCGCGATCAGCTGCGCGGCCATTTCGTCCGGGATCGCCTCCGGCATCGGAATCACCATGCGTGCAGGTGCGATGAAGGCCTCGGCCCAGGTGCCGTGCACCGAGGCGGCGGCAACCCGCTGGCCGACCTGCAGGCCGTCGACGCCATCGCCGAGTGCATCGACCACGCCCAGTGCTTCACTACCACCGATCGCCGGCAGCGTCGGCTTGTAGCCGTAGAGGCCACGCACGGTCAGCAGGTCGTGGTTGTGGATCGAGGCCAGCACGGTGCGGATGCGCACTTCGCCGGGGCCGGGCTCGGGCAGGGCGGCATCGGCAGTGACAAGGACGTCGGCCGGGTCGCCGAAGGAGGGGTACTGGGCAGCGCGCATGGGCGGTGTTCCGGGGAAAGTTGATGTTGTACCGAACTGGGGACGCAGGCGTTGTCGACAAGGCGCCGCAGGTGCAACACGGCATCCTGCGACTGATCGTCGCGACATGTTCTGATTACCGCATCTTGTGTTGACGGACTGGAATATCCCCACTATGTTGTGTCCGTCACTCCCGGTCAGCCGCCGCCGCCGGACATGCAGCAAACGTCCCGCGGCCCGCCCCTGAAGGCTTGCCGTGTCGACGCGGCCGCCATCGTGCGGACCCAGATCGCCCCCACGGCCCGGATACCGGCCGCAGGCGCAGGCTGTTGCCGACGATCTGGTGTTCCCGCGCTTTGGCATCCCACCCCGACCGCCCCGTGCGCCGGTATCGCGTGCAGGGCCGCCATGGCATCGACCGCCAACGCGCGTGCGAGCCTGGAGTTTCACCACCATGACCGACAGTACCTTCCGCGTGGCCGATCTGGCCGGCGCTGGCGACGCCTTGCGCGCCGGTGGCGAGCGCGTGCCGACCTGGATCACCAAGGAGGCCGGCAACCGTCGCCTGCCGTTCGAGGCCGAGCGCCTGCAGCGCAGCATCGACGCCGTGCATGCCGAGTTCCCGCAGCTGGATGTGAGCGACTACCGCCGCGTGGTGCAGGCGATGGTCGAGCGCAAACCGAGCATCAGCGCCGATGATCTGGTCGATCTGCTGATCCGCGAGGCCGAATCGCGCGTGGACCTGGTCGCGCCGGAGTGGGAACAGTTTGCAGCGCGCATCTACCTGCGCCGCCTGTACAAGCGCGCCAGCCGCAACCGCTTCTACGACGTCGGCCTGAAGTACGGCTCCTACGTGGGCCTGCAGGAAAGCCTGGCCGATCGCGGCATCTACAGCAACGACATCCTGCGCTGCTACTCGAAGGAAGAATTGCAGCAGGCCGGCGAGATGATCGACCCGGAACGCGATCGCCTGTTCGCGTACAACGGCCTGTACCTGCTGGCCACGCGCTACCTGGCCAGCGACCGCAGCCGCGAAGTCTACGAACTGCCGCAGGAGCGCTGGCTGACCATTGCGCTGTACCTGATGCAGGAGGAAAAGCCGCGCGAGCGGCGCATGCAGCTGGTCGGAGAGGCGTACTGGGCACTGTCGAACCTGTACATGACGGTGGCCACACCGACCCTGGCCAATGCCGGCAAGGTGGGCGGGCAGTTGTCGAGCTGCTTCATCGACACGGTGGACGACAGCCTGCAGGGCATCTATGACTCCAACACCGATATCGCCCGTGTTTCGAAACACGGCGGCGGCGTTGGTGCCTATCTGGGCTATGTGCGCAGCAGCGGCGCGCCGATCCGTGGCGTGGCCAATTCCTCCGGTGGCGTGGTGCCGTGGATCAAGCAGCTCAACAACACAGCGGTGTCGGTTGATCAGCTCGGCCAGCGCAAGGGCGCGGTGGCGGTGTACCTGGACATCTGGCACCGCGATATCGAAGCCTTCATGGACCTGCGCCTCAACAACGGCGACCAGCGCCTGCGCGCGCACGATGTGTTCACCTCGGTCTGCGTGCCCGACCTGTTCATGGAAGCGGTCGAGCGTCGCGCCGACTGGTACCTGTTCGACCCGCACGAGGTGAAGCAGGCCAAGGGCTGGTACCTGCAGGACTTCTACGACGAGAAGCGTGGTTCGGGCAGCTTCCGTGACCGCTACGCCGAGCTGGTGGCCGATGAGCGCATCAGCCGCCGCACGGTGAAGGCCATCGATCTGTTCAAGCGGATCATGCTCAGCCAGCTGGAGACCGGCAACCCGTTCCTGTTCTACCGCGACGAGGTCAACCGCCGGAACCCGAACAAGCACGCGGGCATGATCTATTCCAGCAACCTGTGCACCGAGATCCTGCAGAACATGAGCCCGACGCGGATGATCCAGGAGATCGTCAGCGGCGACCAGATCGTCACCACACGCCGGGCCGGTGACTTCGTGGTCTGCAACCTGTCCTCGATCAACCTCGGACGTGCGATCAGTGCACCGGATGACCTGCTGGCCACCGACGTGCTGGAGCGCCTGATCCCGATCCAGGTGCGCATGCTCGACAACGTGATCGACCTCAACGCATTGCCGGTGCCGCAGGCCACGATCACCAATCGCAAGTACCGCGCCATCGGCCTGGGCACGTTCGGCTGGCACCACCTGCTGGCGCAGCAGGCGATCCAGTGGGAATCGCCGGATGCCGAAGCGCTGGCCGACCGCCTCTACGAGCGCATCAACTTCCTGACCATCCAGGCCAGCGCGCAGCTGGCGAAGGAAAAGGGCAGCTACCCGATGTTCGCCGGCAGCGATTGGCACAACGGACGCTACTTCAGTGACCGCGACTACAACGGCGCGGCCTGGGACAGCCTGGCCCGCGAGGTCGCCACGCACGGCCTGCGCAACGGCTGGCTGTTGGCGGTGGCGCCGAACATGAGTACGGCACAGATCGCGGGTTCCACCGCCTCCATCGACCCGATCTACAGCGCGTTCTACTACGAGGAAAAGAAGGATTTCCGGCGGCCAGTGGCCGCGCCGGGCCTGTCGCTGGAAACCTGGCCGTACTACGAGAAGGGCGCCTACAAGGTCGACCAGTTCGCCAGCGTGCGCCAGAACGCACGCCGCCAGCGCCATGTCGACCAGTCGATCAGCTTCAACCTGTACGTGCCCAGCACCATCCGCGCCAGCACGCTGCTGGAGCTGCACCTGAGCGCCTGGCGCGAAGGCCTGAAGACCACCTACTACGTGCGCTCCAACGACATCGACATCAGCGAATGCGAGTGGTGCTCCAGCTGATCAATGGTAGTGCCGGCCGCTGGCCGGCAACCCCGCGATCTTCGGTAGTGCCGGCCGCTGGCCGGCAACACGATAGAAAGAGAACGAAGGCAGAAACCCATGGCAACCCCCCTCGACCGCATCAAGATCCTCGAACCGCGTCATCCCAACCGCAGCACCGGCATCATCAACGGCCGCACCAGCGGCATCCTCAACTGGAACGACATTCCGTACCCGTCGTTCTATCGGGCCTACAAGGAGCTGTCGACCAACTTCTGGATTCCCGATGAGGTCGACATGAAACTCGATGCCCGCCAGTACGGCGAGCTCAACGCACGCGAAAAGAACGCCTACGACTCGATCATCGGCCTGCTCGCCACGCTCGACTCACCGCAGACCCGCTTCATCTACAACGTGGCCGAGTACATCACCGACCCGGCTGCGCATGCCAACGCGGCGATCATCGGCCAGCAGGAAGTGATCCACAACGAGAGCTACAGCTACGTGCTGGCCTCGATCACCGACCTGCCGAACCAGAACCGCATCTTCGAGATCGCCCGCACCCACCCGACCATCATCAAGCGCAACGCACCGATCATGGGCGCGTATGACGACTTCATGCGCGAGAAGACCGCCGAGACCCTGCTGAAGTCGCTGATCCAGTCCTCGATCCTGGAAGGCATCAACTTCTATTCCGGTTTCGCCTACTTCTACAACATGGTGCGGCAGAACCGCATGAACGGCACCGGCAAGATCATCAGCTTCATCAACCGCGACGAGCTGGCGCATACCAAGTTCATCAGCGAGCTGATCCGCGCCATCATCGGCGAGAACCCGGAGCTGCAGACCAACGAGCTGACCGCCTACGTGCACCAGTCGTTCGAGTATGCGATCGAGCTGGAGACGCAGTGGTCGTCGGAGGTGCTGGACGGTATCGACGGCATCGACGTGGACGAGATGGTGCGCTACGTGAAGTATCGCGCCAACAAGATGGCCGGCATGCTCGGCATCGAGCGCCTGTACAGCGACACCACCGACAACGTGATGCCGTGGATCAAGGCCTACGCCGACAACTTCACCGAAACCAAGACCGACTTCTTCGAGATGCGCAATGCAAGTTACAAGAAGACCAACGTCGACAACGGCTTCGACGACCTCTGAGCCCAGCGAATCGCTGAGCATTCTGCTGGTGGTCGCCTCGTTGAGTGGCAACACCCGCGAGCTCGGCCGGCAGATTGCCGAGCGTTGCCGCGCAGCAGGCCACGCCGTGCACTGGCACGAGGCCGACGACCTGCGGCAGGCGCCGCCGCTGGCCGCCGGCGAGGCCGATCTGGTGCTGCTGGGCTGCTGGACCGACAACGCCGGCCGCACGCCGGCGGAGATGAAGGCGTGGGTGGCCGGCATTGCCGAGCGCGGCGAGCGGCCACGGCAGCTGGCGGTGTTCGGTACCGGCGAAACGCAGTGGGGACAGGAGTACTACTGCGGCGCCGTGCACCGGCTGATCCGCTACTTCCGCAGCGACTACCCGCCGCTGGAGATCGAACAGATGCCGCATGGCGTTCGCCATGCCGCGGCCATCGAGGCCTGGACCGACGCGGTCCTGGCCCATTACTGGAGCAACACCGATGCAGATCATCGACGCCACCACGCCTGAGCAGTTCCAGCAGCTGCTGGCCGAACATCCGAGGGTGCTGGTGGATTTCCACAAGGACCAGTGCCCAGGGTGCCGGATGCTGGAGATGTCGCTGCACCGCGTGGCGACCAGCAGTGCAGGGCAGGGCATCACCCTGCTGCGCGTGCAGCTGGAAGTGCTGGGTGAAGCGTTCTTCAGGGGACTGGGGTTGCGGCAGACGCCGACGCTGTCCCTGTTCCGTGACGGCGACGAACGCACCCGCCTGGCCGGGTTCCAGTCGCCGCAGCAGATTGAAGCCGCCATTGCGCTGCATCTGTAGAGCCGAGCCATGCTCGACTGCTGTTCGCGCGGTGATGGAATGAGTCGAGCATGGCTCGACTCTACAAAGGCATCCACGCATGGCGTGGATCTACTGGCGGGATTTGCTTTCTGTAGAGTCGAGCCATGCTCGACTGCTTTGCGCGCGGTGTGCGATGAGTCGAGCATGGCTCGACTCTACAACGGCACCCACACATGGCGTGGATCTACTGGCCGCTGAAGGTATCCACCAGCAGCTTCACGTTCAACGCCACGATCACGAGTGCGATCACCCAGGCGATGCTGCCCAGCCAGCGCGGGGCCACCAGCGCGCCCATCGTCACCTTGTCGGTCACGATCCGCACCAGCGGGATGATCGCGAACGGCAGCTGCATCGACAGCACCACCTGGCTCAGCACCAGCAGCTTCACCGCGCCCTGGTCGCCGAACAGCATGATCACCACCACCACCGGAATGATCGCCAGCGCCCGCGTGATCAGCCGCCGCAGCCACGGCGGCAGACGCAGGTGCAGGAAGCCTTCCATCACGATCTGCCCGGCCAGCGTGGCGGTCACCGTCGAGTTCAGGCCCGAGGCCAGCAGCGCAATCGCAAACAGTGTCGCCGCCGCGCCTACGCCGAGCATGGGCGCCAGCAGCTGGTGCGCCTGCTCGATGTCTTCCACATCAAATCGGCCATTGGCATGGAACACCGCCGCCGCCAGGATCAGGATGCTGGCGTTGATGAACAGTGCCAGGGTCAGTGCAAGGGTGCTGTCGGTCACTGCCCAGCGCAGCGCGCTGCGTCGGCCTTCATCGGTGCGCGGGTAGGCACGGGTCTGCACGATGGACGAGTGCAGATAGAGATTGTGCGGCATCACCGTGGCACCAATGATGCCGATGGCGATGTACAGCGCGTGCGGATCAGTTACCACCTGCGCGCGCGGAATGAAACCGCCCAGCACTTCCATCACCGGCGGTGCGGCCAGCGCGATCTGCACCATGAAGCAGGCGAAGATCACCATCAGCAATGCGATCACGAAAGCTTCCAGCGCACGGAAACCGCGGTTCATCAGCAGCAGCACCAGCAGCGTGTCCAGCGCGGTGATCACCGCGCCCCACAGCAACGGCAGGTCGAACAGCAGCTTCAGCGCGATCGCGGTGCCGATCACCTCGGCCAGGTCGCAGGCGATGATCGCCGCCTCGCACAGCGCCCATAACGCCAGGTTCACCGGCTTCGGGTAGCGGGCACGGCAGGCCTGGGCCAGGTCCATGCCGGTAGCGATGCCGAGCCGCGCCGACAGCGCCTGCAGGATCACCGCCATCAGGTTGGAGATGAGGATGACCGACAGCAGCAGGTAACCGAAGCGCGAACCGCCGGCGAGGTCGGTGGCCCAGTTGCCCGGGTCCATGTAGCCGACCGAGATCATGTAGCCCGGGCCGAGGAAGGCCAGCAGGCGGAACCACCAGTGGCCCTTGTCGGGCACCGCCACCGAGGCGTTGAGCGCACCCAGGCTGGCCGAAGTGGAGGCCGAAGGGTCGCGGGGTGCCAGAGTGCTCATGGGTTCGAATATAGCTCCTGCTATAGTCATTAGCAATGTGAAACAATCGTCTTTATCGCGTTACTGGTCCAGAATTCAGGTTCAACACCGGAACTACCGGAAGGACAGGCGCAGGCGTGGGCAAGACCGACGATTCGACATCGCTGAAAAGCACCCCCCTGATCGAGGCCGAGCGCCAGGTCGAGAGCTTCCGGCAAGTGCGTGAGGCGCACCGTATGGAGCTGGTGGAGGACTATGTCGAGCTGATTTCGGACCTGCTGGCCGACGGCGGCGAGGCCCGCCAGGTCGACATCGCCACCCGCCTGGGCGTGGCCCAGCCCACCGTGGCGAAGATGCTGCGGCGTCTGGCCCGCGACGGTTGGGTGGTGCAGCGACCGTATCGTGGCGTGTTCCTGACCCCGGAAGGCGAGGCGCTGGCGCATGCCAGTCGCCAGCGTCATCAGACCGTGGAGCGTTTCCTGCTGGCGCTGGGCGTGGACCCGGATACCGCACGGCGCGATGCCGAGGGTATCGAGCACCATGTAAGCGAGCAGACGCTGGCGTTGTTCGAAGCGTTCGTGCGCAAGGCCGAGGGCGAGGCGCCGTAACGGTAGCGCCGGGCCATGCCCGGCGGCTGTTCGCGCGGTGATGGAATGAGTCGAGCGTGGCTCGACTCTACAGATCGGGCGGACAATGGGCTTGCTGCTGCGCGCACGCCCGTTTCGTCCATTCCTTCAACACGGGCTGCAGGCCTTCGTAACGCCGGCCTTGCCAGCCATTGGCCAGCACCTTGCCGTCGGCATCGATCAGCACCAGATTCGGCGGTGCCAGCCCGGCCAATGCCTGCAGTGCCGGCATGCGCGCGGCGCGGCGCGGGTCCAGCACCGGCCACGGCATGTCCTGCGCGTGCATGTAGCGGCGCAGCGCGGCCTCGCTCTCATCCAGGCTGACGTACACCACTTCGGTATCGGCGCCGGCCTCGCGCAAGGCGTCACGCACGCTGCGCAGTGTGGGTACGAAGGCATGGCAGGGCGCGCACCAGTCGGCGCCGAAGTACAACGCCACCAGCTTCGGTGGCGATGACCACTGCATCGGTCGCAGCGAGCGCTGTTCCGGCCGCATCAGCGAGGCCGAGACCTGCGCATGCAGGTCCGCAGCCATCGCCGGTGCGGCCAGCAACACGGCACAGGCCAGCAACAACGCTCCTAGTGGATCAGAACGCATAACGCAGGTTGACGTACCACGAGCGCGCGAAGCGCGGCCCGTAGACATAGTCGCTGTCGCGCAGCGCGCCCACTTCCAGATCCTTCTGGCGCTGGTCGAACACGTTCTTGACGCCTGCGGCCACCGACACTTCCTGCTGCGCCTGCGCGCCCAGGTGACGGTGCCAGCGCGCACCCAGATCGGTCACCAGGAATGAACGCGTGCGGTGCAGTTCGCCCAGCCGGTTGTTCAGCACCGACATCGGGCCGGTGTGGCGCAGCGCGACGAAGGTCTCCCACGGCTCGGCCGGCATCCAGCTGAGCTGGGCCAGGCCGGTCCAGCGCGGGGTCTTCAGGTAGTCCCGGCTTTCAATCACGGTGTCGCCGCCGTCGCCGGTGTCGTCGAAGATGCGCTGCGGTTCGCGGAAACGCGAGCGGTACCACGATGCACCCGCGGTCAGGCGCCACTGCGGCGACGGCTGCCAGCCGAGGTTGGTTTCCGCGCCCAGCACGTTGGAACCGGACGCGTTGTAGCGCAGCTGACTGAGCTGTCCGTCATCGCCGCGCTGGATCTCGCCCAGTGCGAAGGTGTCGCGGATGCGCGCATACGAGGCGGTGGCATCCCAGCTCCACACCGGATTGGCCGGGTCAGATCGCCAGTCGAAGCCGAACAGGGTGGTCAACGCGCGCTCTTCCTTCAGGCCGTCGGTGTTGCGCACGCGCACCTGTTCGCCACCCAGCGTATCGACATGCACATCCTCGACGAAGATCTCTGGGGCACGGAAGCCGGTGGCAATGCCGGCGCGCCACTTCAGGTTGGGCGTGGCCTGCCAAGCCAGCGCGATGCGCGGCGAGAACACCGCGCTGTCCAGCTCCGAGCTCTTGTCCACGCGCGCACCCAGCACCAGGTCGACGTTGTCGCGCAGGCTCCACTCGTCCTGGATGAAGGCGCCCAGGTTGTGAAAGGTAGCGTCCTCCAGCACTGCCAGCCGCTGGCCGTCACCGGTGCGGTTGTCGTCGCGCAGCGCCTCGTGCTTGTACTGCACGCCGAAGGCCAGCGCGTGCGCCCCCAACCGCCAGTTCAACTGGCTGTCGATGTAGTGCAGCGGGTTGTGGGTGCGGCCGTACTGGCGCCACGACCGCGAGGCCGCGCTGCCGGCCACGTTCGGGTCCAGCTGCGACGGGTCATAGCCAGGCGCAGACGGATCGGTGACCACGTCGCCCAGGCCGCCATAGAAGCTGTCACGGTCGATGTCGGCGAAGGCATAGGCCAGGCGGAAATCAACGTCGGCATTGATCTCCTGATCCCACGACACGCTGCCGCGCCGGTACTTCGTATCCAGCGATTCGGCGATGTTGGCCAGGTATTCGGGCTGGTCCAGGCGATTGCCGCCGCGGCGGGTTTCATCGGTCACCTGCAGGTCCAGGCGCAGCCGTGTGCCCGGTGTGGGCGCATACCAGGCCTGCAGCCCGCCGACCTTGAGGTTCTTGCGGGTGATCTCGGTGTAGCCGTCAGCGTTGTAGTCGATGCCGCTGTTCCAGTTGCGCTGGGCGATCACCGACAGCCCGGCATCGGCGTCCTTGGCCACCAGGTCCAGCCGCACGTCGGCGTTCTTCTGCGGCGTACCCTTCAAGACATCCACGCCGGCCTGCACATGGCCACCGCTGCGCGCCGGCAGCGGCGGGATCAGGTTGATCACTCCGGCCACCGCGCCCGGGCCGTACAGTGCCGAGCCGCCGCCCTTGACCACTTCGATGCGGTCGACGAAGCCTGCCGGGATCTGTTCCAGGCCGTACACACTGCCCAAGGTGGACAGCAGCGGGATGCCATCGAACAACAGCTGGTTGTAGGCGCCGGGCAGGCCCAGCAGTTGTACTTCGCTGGTGTTGCAGTTCTGGCAGTTGCTTTCCACGCGCAGGCCATTGATCAGTTCGGCGGCACGCGAGAAGTCGGTGGCCGCGCGCAGCGCGATGTCTTCCTTGCGCAGCACTTCGGTGCGGATCGGGACATCGGACAGCAGGCGTTCGCTGCGGGTGGCAGTGCTGACCTTGACCTGCACGCGGTCCAGCTCGGTCGGCTTGGGTGTGGCTGCCAGCACGGGCAACGGCAGGGTCAGGGCGATGGCGGCAGCCAGAGGCAGCCGGCGGGAAAGGGGTCTGGAAACGGGCATGAGGGCGTCGTCCTTGGGAGAGGAAAGGCGGCGAGGGCGACCTGGCTGACGCATATGAAAGCAGAGGGTCATAGATATAGCAATTGCTATATAAATAAGTCCATGCAATCACGAAGCCGAAAGCAGGATCAGAACATCGCGGACGACCATGTTATAACATTACAATTAGGCGCCAGAACCCTGCCGGATGTCATGCCCGGCAGGGTGCGAGGGAAATCGAGGAACGCCGCCCCGGTCTGGCCCCGGGGCGGCGAGGGGATTACCAGGCGGCGCGCAGGCCCACCTGGGCACCGTGGTTGCGATAGCCGCTGTCGCCACGCTGCACACGCAGGTCACCCCATGCGCTCCAGCGTTGGCCTAGCTGCAGCTGGGCACCGGCCTGCACTTCGTAGCGGTTCTCCGGCGTCTTCGCGCTCAACGACTCACTGTTGAAGCGCATGGCCTCATCGCGCTCGCCACGCAGCCAGTTCGCTGCCAGGAACGGCTGCACGCGGTTGCCCTGCAGCGCGCTCTGGCCAAACAGGCGTACGCCGAGGCGGCTGTTGAGGCCGCCGCCGCGACCATCCTCGACCGTGGTGCCATTGCTTTCGATCAGGCTGTCACCGTCGTAGTCGGTCCAGGTCAGCTGCGCCTGCGGCTGCAGGTACAGCGTGCTGGCCTCACTGCTGCGGATGGCCCAGGCGTAACCGGCTTCCAGCGATGCGCTGCGGGTCCTGGAGTCGTAGGTCTCGCGGGTGATGCCTTCGCCCTGCACCTCGTTGTCGAAGCGTGCTGCCTGCAGCCAGCCGTCCACATACAGGCCGGCACTGCTCTGTGCATCCTGCACCCAGCCCAGGTAGACACCGGCCGACTTGCCCTTGACCTTGCCGCGGGTGCCATAACCGCTCAGCGTCGACACCGCCTGCGTGGTCGCCTCGCCGGTGCCCAGCATCACGCCGACCTGGCCACGGCCATCGCCCCAGCGCCAGACATCGCTGCCCAGCTGCAAGGTGTTGATGTGGGTACGGGCATCGACCTGGCCGGCCACGTTCGCCTGCAGCTGGTCACGCCCGGCGCGCACCCAGGTGCCGATGCGGGCGCGGTCGAAGCCGGGCTCGCCGCGGTCATGGCGACGCAGCTGGAACATCTGCACGGCCGCGGCCTGGTTGGCCAGGTAGGCGCCCGGTTCCGGACGCAGCACGGGGACCGGATCGACGGGATTGACCGGATCAATGGGATCGATGGGATCGACCGGGTCCACAGGATCGACCGGATCCACCGGACCAGTGCCCTGGCATTCCGGCAACGCCGGATTGATATCGCACGGGTTGCCGGTATAGGCCGAGGTCAGGTACCAGTTACCGTTGGCGGTGCCGGGCATGCCCTTGCGCAGGAAATACTCGTACATGCCGCCGATGGCGCGGCCCTGCATGGCAAAGGTTGCGGTGGAGGTGCCATCGACCTGCACCAGCGGAATGCCGTTGACGGTCTGCGCACCGGCGCCGTTGATGTTGTTGACCACGATCCGGGTGCTGCCGCTGGCATCGCCGGTGACGTGCACCTTGGAGGTTGGCGCATCATCGCCGGCCATCACCGTATTGAAGTGCAGCGTGCCGCCCTGGCCGACATAGTTGCCGTTGACGGTCAGCTGGCGGAACTCACCCGGCCCGAGCAGGATGTCGCTGCCCGCGCCGAGGGTGAGGTTGCCGACGTTGCTGTCACCGGACAGCATCCAGCGGCCGCCCTGGTCGACGATGACGTCGGCCGGGCCGAGGATGCGGCCGGTGAGGTCGAGGCCGTTGAGCAGGCTGATCTTTGCGGTGGCGGTATCGGCGATGGTGATATCGCCGTTGAGCGTGGAGGTGCGGGCGGTGAAGTCGAGCAGGGCGTTGTCGCGCGCTTCGATCATTACGCCATTGCCGCCGGTAAGCGTGGCGCCGTTCTGAGCGGTGATGCGGACGGTCTCGTCACCGCTGCCGCGGGTGACGAGGATCGCGCTGCCGGCGGTTCCGGTGACCGAGGATCCATCGATTGTCAGTCCCCACTCGCTGAAGTTCTCCGCAAATCTTGTATCGCCGTTGTAGTTGACGGAGATGCCGTTGGTATCCCCTTTGACGGACGTCCCGGCGTTGAGATTGACCGTGGCGCCGGTGACGAGAATTCGGCTGTTGAACAGGGTGGCTTCGCTATCGAGGCGACCACCAGCCGATGCGGCGAAAGAGATGCCTCCTGTTCCGGCGACGGTGCTTCGAATCAATGTCACATGAGAGCGCGGAAGCGCAGAAGCACCCACACTCGTGGACAGCGTGATACGGCCGTCAATATTCGAGTCCTGGATGACGGCGTTGCTGTTGACCAGGCTGTTTATGCCTCCGCCGGTGACCGTAGCGTTCTGGAGTGAAACGGAGGCAGGGGCGTTGTTCGCATAGCGGCCCGTGATCGTGGACGTTCTGGCGTTCTGGACGATCAGCGTTCCACCATTGACGGAGAATGCCTCACCTTCCAGCGCGCTTCCTGACGTGACGGTTACTGTCTGCCCGGGATTGACGGTCGCTGCACCGGTAGAGCCTGCGGCAGTGAAGAGCAATGAGGCGACCACGGCCAGGCCAAGTCGTGAGCGCTCTGGGGGAGTGGACGCAAGCATTGGCGTGAACTGCATCATGCGCATGGGTGTTTCTCCTTGAAGCTTATTGGGGTGGACCCGCATCCGCAGGACCGGAGGCGGCACTGTGCGGATCGGGTCTTGCCTGGGCCATGCAATTAATCTGAAACGACTGCAGCGGCACTTGCCGGATTCAAACCCCGTTCAATAACTCACCAAACTGAATGGAGCGCGTGGTCTGAATAATTCAGCGTGCGTGAGAGCGCAGTGAATGGCGCGTGCAGGATGCTCAAACTGCGCATCTGCAATCCAAATCCGTGACAGCGGCCACAGTTCATCGGCGCTGTGGCGCTGCGTGGCGGGCTTCATGGAGCTGAGGCGGGTCAGAGCCCTTTCCTCTGGAAAGGGATCCGACCCAGGGGCCTCGATCAGCCGCGGCGGAACGCGGCGGGGGTACGGGCGCCGACGATGATCATGCGGATCATCGTGGAGATCTGTTCGACCAGCTCCGGATCCTTCTCCGGCGGCAGGTCCATGGCGGTGGCACCCATCGCGAACACCAGCCGGGTGATGGCCTTGGCCACCAGTTCCGGGGCATGCAGTACGGCGCCATCCAGTGCGGCCAGGCGCACCAGGTCGTGCTGCAGCTCTTCCTCGAAATAGTGCAGCTCGCGTTCGACCGCGTGCTTGAAGTCGTCCGAGCCGACTGCGCCCTCGCGCAGCAGCACGTGCAGCAGCTTGTCGTCGGCGCGCAGCTGTTCCATGAAGGTCTCCACCGAGACCCGCACCACGCTGGTGGCGGTGGAGGTGGCGCGCTGCCGGGCCTCGCCGATGATGGTGCGCAGCGAGCGGCCGGCCGCATCGATGAGCGCCACGGCCAGTTCGTCCATGTCGCGGAACTGCCGGTAGAAGCTGTTCGGCGCGATGCCGGCCTCACGTGCCACTTCGCGCAGGCTGAGCGTGGACAGGCTGCGGTGCGGCCCGATCAGTTTCAGGGCAGCAGCCAGCAGATCCTCGCGGCTCACCGTACGGCGGGCCGGGCTGTTGGCATCTTCGGGCGTCGACAAGGCGGTGGCGGCGGCCATGGGGGTTCCGGTGGGGCGAGGCTGAATCATACCCAATCCGGTTCAATATACACATGTATACACAGGTGTATGTGCGCCCGTATAGTGCGCACATGAGCGCTGTCGTCCGTCCGTCCCTGTTCTCTCCGTACCGCTGGGTCTCGCCGTCGCTGTTCGATTTCTGGGCGGGCCAGCTCAATCCCCTGTGGACCCTGCGCGAGCCGGTGGCCCGCCTTGTCCGGCGCGAGCCGGCCGGGGAGGGCGCGGCGACCCTGGTCCTGCGCACCAACCGGCACTGGGCCGGCATGCGCGCAGGCCAGCACGTCACCCTCGGCGTCGAGATTGAAGGACGCCTGTGGCAGCGCAGCTACAGCCCCACCGCACTGGGTCGGCGCCAGCTGGCGATCACCGTCAAGGCGGTCGATGGCGGCCGGGTCAGCCAGCATCTGGTCAATCATGCGCAGCCGGGCGAACTGTTCCGCCTCAATGCCGCCTTCGGCGAATTCCATATGCCGGCCGCGGCGCCAGTGCTGCTGCTGGCGGCCGGCAGTGGCATCACGCCGATGCGCAGCCTGCTGCGCGACACCTGCCAGCGTCCGCTGGCGGCGCCGCTGGACCTGTTCTACTGGGAGCGCACCGCTGCCCATCTGCAGTTCCGTGATGAACTGCAGGCGCTGGCCGCAGCGCATCCGAACCTGCGCGTGCATCTGCTGACCACCCGCGAGGGTGAGGCGCCGGCCGCGCGTGTCGATACCCATGATCTGCAGGTGGCCGGCGATGACACGCCGTTGGCGCAGCGCCATGTGCTGGCCTGCGGCCCGGACGGCTTCGTTGCCGCTGCGCGCGAGCGTCTGGCGCACCAGGTGGCCGGTTTCCAGGCCGAAGCGTTCACACCGCCGGCGCCGCTGCGCGATGCCAGCAGCGAAGGTGAGGTGTCGCTGACGCTTGCGCGCAGTGGCCGCCAATTGAGCGTGCCGCGTGGCCGCTCGCTGCTGGAAAGCCTCGAAGCCCACGGCATCAAGCCCAAACACGGCTGCCGCATGGGTATCTGCAACAGCTGCAGCTGTGACCGCGTCAGTGGCGCCACCCGCCACCTGCGCACCGGCGACCTGCAGTCCGAATCGGCACAGCCGGTGCGGATCTGCGTGAGCGCACCGACCACCGACCTGACCCTGGATCTCTGAGGACGCCTGCCATGACCCGCGCTACCGACCGTGCCCTGAGTACTGCCGAGATGCATGCCTTCGGTGAGGAACTCGACGCGATCCGCGACCGTGTGATCGGCAGTCTCGGCGCCTCCGATACCCGCTACATCCGCCGCGTGGCCGCCGCCGTGCGCTGGTTCGGCGTGGGTGGCCGTGGCCTGCTGTTCCTGGCGGCGTTCTCGCCACTGTTCTGGATGCCGCTGCTGTGGCCGGCCGCGATCACCGGCACGCTGCTGCTGGCGCTGTCGAAGATCCTGGAGAACATGGAGCTGGGCCACAACGTCATGCACGGCCAGTTCGACTGGACCGGCGACCCCAAGCTCAACGGCAACACCTACGAGTGGGACATCGTTGCCACCGCCGACAACTGGCGCAAGACCCACAATTTCCGCCACCACACCTACACCAACGTGCGTGGCATGGACGATGACATCGGCTACGGCCTGCTGCGCATCTTCCCGGAACAGCGCTGGAAGCCGTTCTACCTGCTGCAGCCGATCATCGCGCCGATCTTCGCGCTGCTGTTCCAGTGGGGCGTGGCCGCGCAGGACCTGCGCCTCGGCCGCTGGCTGAAGGGCCGCATCAGTGGCCGTGCGATGTGGATGCAGACCCGCCCGGTGGCGCGCAAGATGCTGCGCCAGGTGCTGAAGGACTACGTGTTCTTCCCGCTGCTGGCCGGTCCGTTCTTCCTCACGGTGATGCTGGGCAACCTGGTCGCCAACGGCCTGCGCAACATCTGGACCTACGTGATCATCTTCTGCGGGCACTTCACCGCCGAATCGGAAACCTTCCCGAAGGAGTGCCTGCGCAATGAGTCGCGCGGTCACTGGTACCTGCGCCAGCTGCGCGGTTCGTCGAACATCAGTGGCGGTTTCCTGATCAACGTGCTGTCGGGCAACCTCAGCCACCAGATCGAGCACCACTTCTATCCGGACCTGCCGGCCAACCGCTATGCGGCCATCGCCAAGGAAGTGAAGGACATCTGCCGCCGTTACGGCCAGCACTACAACAACGGCTCGCTGCCGCGCCAGTTCGGCCAGGTGGTCTGGCGCATCCTGCGCCACGCGTTCCCGAGCAAGCCGCGCCGCCTGCCGATGTCGGACATCATGTCCGCACCGGCATCGGCCAACGCGGGCTGATCGACTCAGCCCGCTTTCGCCAGATCCGCCTGCTCGCGGTCCAGGCGTCGCAGGAACACCTGCATTTCCTTGCGTGCCTGCTGGTCGCCCTTGCTGCCGGCCACGCTCAGCCCGCGTTGCCACGCTTCGCGCGCCGCCTGCGGCTGGCCACTGGCCAGCCAGGCCTTGCCCAGCAGCTTCCACGCCGCCGAATACTGCGGATCAAGGACCACGCAACGGCCCAGATGGGTCGCTGCGCGCACCGGGTTGCCGGCATCCAGCCAGCCCTTGCCCAGGCCGAAGCGCAGCAGCGCGCCGTCCTTGCCGCTGGCGAGCATGCATTCCAGAGCCTCGATGTTCATCAGCGCACCTCCACCAGCAGCTCGGCCGGTCCCGGCTGGAAGCGGCCGCGATGGAACAGCAGTGGCGCGCCGCCGTTCTCGTGCACTTCGATGATGCGGCCGGCCAGCAGCAGGTGATCGCCCACCGGCCACTGCGCATGGCGGGTGCAGGTGAGGTGCGCTACCGCACCGGCGATGCGTGGCGGGGCGTCCTCGTCGTCATCCAGCAATGCCAGACCGTCGAAGCGGTTGCGTACCTGCGGATCGGCAAAGCGCCGGGCCAGTGCTTCCTGGTCGGCCGCCAGCACGCTGATCGCAAAGCGGGTGGCGCGCTGGAAGGTGGAAAGACTCTGCGCGTGCAACGCCAGGTTCCACAGCACCAGTGGCGGCTGCAATGACACCGGCACGAACGAATTGATGGTCAGGCCGATGGGCTTGCCCTGCGCATCGCGCGCGCAGACGATGGCCACGCCGGTAGGAAAGTGGCCGAGCAGCCGCCGCAGGGCACGGGGCGGCATCTCGACCGACGGCACCGGGGCCGGGGCGGGGAAGACCCCCGCCCACGGCCCGGCGTACGGCAGTGTCTCGCCGCTCATGAGGCCCGGGCCTGGCGGTAGCGCCGGCCGACCTCGGCCCAGTTGATGATGTTGAAGAACGCACCGATGTAGTCCGGGCGGCGGTTCTGGTAGTGCAGGTAGTAGGCGTGTTCCCAGACGTCCAGTGCGAGGATCGGGGTATTGCCGGACAGGCCGACCGTTGCACCCATCAGCGGGCTGTCCTGGTTGGCGCTGCTTTCGACTTGCAGGCGGCCGTCGCGATCGCTGGTCAGCCAGGCCCAGCCACTGCCGAAGCGGGTCTGCGCGGCCTTGGTGAAGGCCTCCTTGAAGGCATCGAAGCCACCCAGATCGCGGTTGATGGCGGCGGCCAGCTCATCATCGGGCGTGCCGCCGTTGGCGCTGAGCACGGTCCAGAACAGGCTGTGGTTGGCGTGGCCACCGCCGTTGTTGCGGACTGCGCCACGCTGCGCCTCCGGCACGGCATCGAGGTTGGCGATCAGCGCCTCGACCGGCTGTTCGGCGAGGCCGGCCTGCTCGATGGCGGCATTGAGGTTGTTGACGTAGGTCTGGTGGTGCTTGCTGTGGTGGATCTCCATCGTGCGCGCATCGAAATGCGGCTCGAGGGCGTCATAGGCATAGGGGAGCGGGGGAAGCGAGTACGACATCGAAGCAATCTCCGTGGGGAAGGCCAGAGGGGGCTGGCCGTGGGGAGACTGTTATCGCACCTCAACATTGGTTGAGGTCAATAGATCAAGAGGTCAAGGCCGAGGCATGGTAGTGCCGGCCGCTGGCCGGCATTCAGCGACGGTCGGGTTGCCGGCCAGCGGCCGGCACTACCAGAACCCGCTTTCCGAACCCTCACCGGCGCGCTGATGCGCTGCCCGCGCTCGCAGGAAACTGTCAGGAGGGGGCGGGGGCCGCTGGACAGGACCGTTGGCGCCAAGGATGGCGCCATCGAGCACCATGGAGGGGCTTTTGCGTGTCCTGGCCAGCGGCCCCCGCCCCCTCCCACACGGATCAACAAAAGCGCCGGCAGGCGAACCCGCCGCCAGCGCTTTCATCAACTCAGCTCAACCAGTCCTTGCACGCGCCATCCACCTGGTCACCGCATGCCTGCTGCATCCGCTGCTGCAGCCGTGCCAGCGTCTCCGCACCCTGGTGCTTGCCGCTCCACGCCTTCAACTGCCCGGCCAGGCGCTCGAAACGCTGGCGGGTACGCTGGTGGTAACCCGACGGCTGTGCCTCCAGCTCGGCGATCAGCGACGCGGTGGCCTGCTCGATGCGCGGTGCATCGTCCGGCGCCAGCTTCAGCAGGCCTTCCACGTACAGCACGCCCCATTGCACGCGGGTGGCCGGGCCCTGCGCACCATCGTAGGCGCGCTTCAACCACTCCAGCGCCCCGGCGGTGTCGCCGCGTTGCTCGGCCAGTTCGGCCAGTTCGGGCATGTAGTAGTACGGCTGCTCGCTGCGCTTCAGCTCGGCCAGCAACAGTGCCTCGGCACCCGCGTCGTCCCCTACCTCGCGCAACGCGTACACCGCGCTGCTGATCGTGGCCTGGCGTGCATGCGCATCGGTGGCGGCGGCATCGGCAGCGGCCACGCGCTGCTTGACCCGCTCGACCAGCGCCGCGGGCAGTGCGCCCTTGGGCTGCTGCTGGCGGGCCAGCGATACTTCGGTCAGCGCACGCGACAACGCGTCGTCGGCGCGATCACCGCGCTCGGCATCGGCGCGCTCCAGTGCGACCAGCAATTGCTGGCCCAAGGTGTTGGACGTGGCCGGGCCTGCACTGGCCTGCTTGACCAGCTGCACGCCTGCATAGCCGAGCAATTCACGGTTGCGGCGCACTTCCGCCGGTTGTGCCAGTACGGCCTGCAGCAGCTCGCGCACTTCGGTGGGCGAGGCATCGGGCTTTTCGGCTGTAGCCAGAGCCAGCAGGGCGAAACGGCGCTGCAGGGCGGCGTCGGGTGCCGCCTTGGACAACTGGCGCAGCACGTCCTGGCTCCTGCGCTCGCCGGCCAGGCGGTTGGCGTCCACTTCCCAGCCGTAGTCGCCCAGCACCTGCCAGTCTTCGGCGGCCAGTCGGTCCGGTGTTGCCAGTGCGGTGGCCAGGGTGGCGGCAACAGCACTGCGGCGGCCTGCAGCGACGGTCAGGGCCCGGGTCAGTTCGGCGGCGTCATTGCCACCCGCCACGCGGGTGATTTCGTTGCGCTGTGGGTCCAGCACGATCAGGGTCGGATAGCCGCGTACGCCGAAGCGTTCGCCCCAGGCCTGCGCACCTTCCTCGTCGCCATCCAGGTAGACGGGAACGAATTTGCTGGTCAGCGCGATGAAGGCCGGGTCCTTGAACAGGCCCGCCTTGAGCTGGTTGCATGGCGGGCACCAGACCGCACCCCAGTACAGCAGCACCGGCTTGCCGCTGTCGGCGGCTTCGGCGAAGGCATCGTCCACATCGCCCTGGCGCCAGGCGATGGCGGATGCCGGCGCGGGTGCCTCGGCAGAGTTGGCGGTGGATACCGGGGCCGGGGTGCAGGCGCTCAGCGCCGAAGCCAGCAGCAACACGGAAAGCGCGACGCGCATCGGCAGCATCTCGAAGGGCAGGGTGACAGGCCATTGTAGGAACCGCCGGGGAGCCTGCTGATTCAGTTTGCTTATGACAGGCGTGCCGCAGGGCATGACGCCCACCGGGCATTGCCGGGCGGATGCCTTCAGGCCGCTGCCCGCACCATCTGCTGGTACACCAGCCCGTTGATCTCGCCGACCTCGCCATCCAGCACAAAGCCATAGCGCAGGTAGGTAGGCACTGCATTGAGCGAGGCGCGCACCGTCAGTACCGGCTCGCGTACCTGCGGCAGCACGGCTTCGAACAAGGCATGGCCGATGCCCTGGCCCTGGCAGGCGGGGTCGACGAACAGCATTGCCAGGTGCCGGCCCTCCTTCAGTTCGACCACGCCGATTACGCGCGCATCCTGCTCGGCCACCAGGATGTGGTTGTCACCCTGCAGGCGTGCACCAAACGCATCGGCTGCAGCGACACTGCCGAAGGTGGCGATGCCGGCCGCGCTGAGCGAAGGCGCCACCGCTGCAGTGAACGCAGCCAGGCACACCGCGCTGATCGCGGGCAGGTCATCGACGTGGGCAGGGCGGATCGTCAGCATGTAGTGTTCTTCCAGTGGTGGGCGGCGCGTCATCGTTGCCGCAGACCTGCAGGCTAAGCTGGCGCCATGAGTGAATTCAATCCCGCCCATGCTTCGTTGTTTCCTCAACAAGGACTGAGCGTGGGCCTGATGACGCCGGTTGCGGCGCATGGACTGGCCGACCCGGAGGAGGCACGGCGCATCGCACGGCTGGCCGATGATCTTGGCTTCGCCGCGCTATGGACGCGCGACGTGCCATTGATGGTGCCGCAGGGCCCGGATGCAACAGCGAGTGCGCTGGATGACCCGTTCCTGTGGCTGGGCATGCTGGCTGCAGCGACCGAGCGCATCGTGGTCGGCAGCGCAGCCATTGTGCTGCCGCTGCGGCAGCCGTTGCAGGTGGCGAAGTCGGCGCTGAGCCTGGACCGGATCAGTGGCGGACGTTTCGTGCTCGGGCTGGGTTCGGGTGACCGCCCGGAAGAATTTGCCGCGTTCGGCGAGGATCTGGAGGGTAGGGCGGCGACGTTCCGTGAGCGCTGGACGTTGTTGCGCGCAGCGCTGTCACCGGAGGCCGATGAGCGGACCGCCGTACTGCAGGCGACCGGTGGCTTCGATGTGCTGCCGGCACCGGCGACGCGCATTCCGATGCTGGTGGTGGGTACTGCGCGGCAGAGCCTGCAGTGGATCGCGCGTGAGGCCGAAGGTTGGGCCACCTATCACCGCGAGGAGGTTGCGCAGGAAGGACGCATCGGCCTGTGGCAGCAGGCGCTGGTGCAGCGCGGCGGGGCAGGCAAGCCGTTCGTGCAGTCGATGCAGCTGGACCTGCAGGCGGATCCGCAGGCGCCCGCCGAGCCATTGCCGCTGGGCCTGAAGGTCGGCCGCGACGGGCTGCGCGACTATCTGCGGCGCGTGCATGCGCAGGGCGTGGCGCATGTGATGTTCAATCTGGTCGACAACGGGCGGTCGATGGGCGCCGTGCTGCGCGAGATCGGCGAGCAGGTTCTGCCGGATGTGCTCCGGTAGGTGTCCACCTTGGTGGACACGTTCCAGCAGTCGAGCACGGCTCGACTCTACATGGGGTTCGCATCTGCGTATCATTCGCATTTGATATCCCGATGCCGGAGCTCCGCGTGACCCAACGTTCCCCCATGCACCCGACTGGACGCCTGTTCGCGGCGGTCGCTTTCATCGAGGCCGTGACCTGGGCCGGCCTGCTCATCGGCATGTGGATGAAATACGGCCCGATGGCCAACGTGGCGCTGGTGAAGTTGTTCGGACCCCTGCACGGCGTGGCGTTCCTGGTCTATGTGGCGGTGACGCTGTTCGCGGCAGTGCGCCTGCGTTGGCCGTGGTGGGCCAGTGCCCTGGCCCTGCTGGCGGCGATCCCGCCGCTGGTGACGCTGCCGCTGGAGTGGTGGTTCAAGCGCCGTGGTCTGCTGGGCCTGCGTGCAATGCGCTGAACCCACTGTTGCATGCCCATTCAAGAGAATGGGTATCAAATGCAAATACGAGCCGTTATCATTTAAGGATGGCATCGGGCCCTGAGCAGGACCGGTGCCGGGCGGGGGCGTACAGACGCGCCCGGCCATCCTTTCCTGTTACGGCTGGTGTTTCATGCACGCACGTCCCGTCGTTCCCGGCTTGCCGGCGCTGGTGTTGGCTGCCCTGATCGGCACCATGGCGATGATGTCCTTCGTCGCCGTAATCGGCCCGGTGGTCCGCATGCTCGGTTTGTCCGAGTGGCATGCCGGCCTGTCGGTCACCGCCGCCGGTGTGTTGTGGATGCTGGCCGCGCGCCCCTGGGGCCAGCTCAGCGACCGCATCGGCCGCAAGCGCGTGCTGATGCTGGCGATGAGTGCCTACACCGTGGTCTACATCGCGCTGGCGGTGTTCATCGACGTGGCCCTGCAGGCGGTGCCGCCTGTGTTGGTATCGGTGCTGGTGCTGGTCGGTGCGCGTGGCCTGATCGGCCTGTTCTACGCCGCGGTGCCTCCTACCGCTGCCGCGCTGATCGCCGACAAGGCACCGACCGGGCAGCGTGCGAAATTCCTCGCCCGCCTGGGCAGCGCCAACGCACTGGGGATGGTGCTTGGCCCGGCCGCCGCTGGCTGGCTGGCCTATACGAATCTGTCGCTGGCGCTGTATGTGGCCGCATTGTTGCCGCTGCTTGCGCTGGCATTGCTGGCGTGGCGGTTGCCGGCCACACCGCCGGTGGAGAGCGCTGCTGCGCAACGCCGCCAGCCGATGAGCCGTCTCGATCCACGCCTGCGCCTGCCACAGCTGGCGGCGTTCATCGCCATGGTCTCGGTGACCATCGCGCAGGTCACGGTCGGCTTCTTCGCAATCGACCGCCTCGGCCTGGATGCAGCGGCGGGCGCGCGCATGGCCGGCATTGCACTCACAGCGGTTGGCGTCGGCCTGATCCTGGCGCAGGCGCTGGTGATGAAGCTGGAGGTGCATCCGCGGCGCTGGATCATCCTGGGTGCGTTGATTTCCGGCATCGGTTTCGCTTCGGTGGCCGGCGTGCAGCAGGCCTGGCAATTGCCGGCGGCCTACGCGCTGGCCGCGTTCGGCATGGGTTTCGTATTCCCCTCGTTCCAGGCGCTGGCCGCCGATGCGGTGGAGGCGCACGAGCAGGGCGCCGCGGCCGGCACGGTGGCGGCCGCGCAGGGGCTGGGCATGGTGGCCGGGCCGATGCTCGGCACGCTGTTGTATCGCGGCGGGCCCAGCCTGCCTTACCTGCTGGTCGGCGCGCTGCTGCTGTTGCTGTGCGCGCTGGCCGCCGCGTATCGGATGAAGGAGACCCCATGAACGATTCCCTGATGCAGGGCGCGTGGCCGGAGGCTGCGCCGCCGGCCGTGGATACCATCGACGACGCCTCGCTGTTCCTGTTGCAGCATGCGGGTCAGCATGTGCATGCGCGCGGTTGCCGCGCCGCGCTGCCGAGTGGCGCGCTGGCAACCCTGGCTGAGCGTGTTGCGGAGTTCTTCGCGCAGCAACGCGGCGGGCCGGGGCTGCTGGTCGGCGCGGTGCCGTTCGAGCCGCGTGCTGACGATGCGTTGTACCAGCCCGAGCGCCTGTTGCCTGCGCTGGCATTGCAACCGCAGTCCGCACCGCCGCTGGACGGCGCCCTGCGGGCCGAGCCTGTGCCACAGGACTATGCGTCAGCGGTTGCCGCGGCGGTGCAGGTCCTGCGTGCGCCCGAGCAGAACCTGCACAAGGTGGTGCTGGCGCGCAGCCTGTTGGCACGCACCCGCCAGGCGCTGTCGCCGGACGTGCTGCTGGCACGCCTGGGCGCGGATCCGTCGGTGGCGACCTACGCGGTGCCGTTGCCGGTGGAGCTGGGCCAGGCGCCGGCGTGGCTGGTGGGGGCAACCCCGGAACTGCTGCTGCGCAAGCGCGGTGCCGAACTGCTGTCGCATCCGCTCGCCGGTTCAGCACGCCGCAGCGCCGATGCTGCCGAGGACGAGCGTGCCGCGCAGGCGCTGCTGGCCTCGACCAAGGACCATGACGAGCATCGCCATGTGGTGGACGCCATCGTCGAGGGCCTGGCACCGTACTGCAGCCACATCGATGCACAGCCACGGCCGATGCTGCATGCCACCGCCAGCATGTGGCACCTGGGCACCCGCATCCATGCCACCCTGAAGGATCCGCAGACGTCTGCCGCCGAACTGCTGGCACAGCTGCACCCCACGCCGGCGGTCTGCGGTACGCCGCGGCTGGCGGCACTGCAGCGCATCCGCGAACTGGAACCGGTGCCGCGCGGCTTCTACGCCGGCGCCGTGGGCTGGCTGGATGCGCAGGGTGACGGCGACTGGTACGTGGCGATCCGCTGCGCACGCCTGCAGGGCACGCAGCTGCGCCTGTATGCCGGTGCCGGCATCGTCGCCGAATCGGAACCCGAGGCCGAGGTGGCCGAAACCGCGGCGAAGTTCGCTGCCCTGTTGAACGCGCTGGGTGTCCAGGAATCCGCGCCCGTCATCGAGCCTGCCGCATGACTACCTCCACTGATTCCTCCCGCCTGCCACTGCAGCAGGTGTGGCCTGATGAACTGATGGCGCGCTATCGCGAGGCCGGCCACTGGCGGGGCGAGACCTTCCCGGCGTTCCTGCGCGAGCGCGCGGAACGCTACGCGGATGACATCGCGGTGGTCGCCGGCGATGTCCGCCTGAGCTACGCGCAGCTGTGGCACGAAGCCGGTCGCATCGGTGCCGGACTGCTGGCACTCGGCCTGCAGCCCGGTGAGCGGGTGCTGGTGCAGCTGGGCAACACCGCCGGATTCATCACCACCGTATGCGGACTGTTCCGTGCGGGTCTGGTGCCGGTATATGCGTTGCCGGCGCATCGCATCACCGAACTGGTGCACTTCGCCAACAAGGCCGAGGCCAGTGCCTACATCACTGCCGACCTGCACGATGGCTTTGATCATCGCGGGCTGGCGCGGGCGCTGCAGGCCGAGGTGCCGGCGCTGTGCCACGTGGTCATCGATGGCGATGCGGCGGAGTTCACCGCGCTGGAGGCGCTGCAGGGCGATCGCAGCGAGCTGCCGGCCGACCCGGACCCGCAGTCGGTGGCGTTCCTGCAGATCTCCGGTGGCAGCACCGGCCTGTCCAAGCTGATCCCGCGCACGCACGACGACTACATCTACTCGTTCCGCGCCAGCAATGACCTCTGCGGCATCGACCGCGACAGCGTCTACCTGGTCGCGCTGCCGGCCGCGCACAACTTCCCGATGAGTTCGCCCGGCTTCTTCGGTGCGCTGTATGCCGGCGCCCGCGTGGTACTCAGCCCCGGTCCCGGCCCGGATGCGGCCTTCCCGCTGATCGCCCGCGAACAGGTGACCTGCTGCGGACTGGTGCCGCCGCTGGCGCTGCTGTGGGCGCAGGCGGCGGCAACCACTCCGCACGATCTGTCCAGCCTGCAGGTACTGCAGGTGGGCGGCGCCAAGCTGGTGCCGGAAGCTGCGCGGCGCGTGATCGACGGCCTGGGCTGCACCTTGCAGCAGGTGTTCGGCATGGCCGAGGGCCTGGTCAACTACACCCGCCTGGATGATCCGGAGGAACTGATCGTGGCCTGCCAGGGCCGTCCGATCAGTCCGGACGACGAAGTGCGCGTGGTCGATGACCACGACCAGCCGGTGACTGAGGGTGAAGTGGGTCATCTGCTGACCCGCGGCCCGTACACCATCCGTGGTTACCACAACGATGCGGTGGCCAACGCGCGCTCGTTCACCGACGATGGGTTCTACCGCACCGGTGACCGCGTGCAGCAGTTGCCCGGCGGCTATCTGGTGGTGCAGGGCCGTGCCGGTGACCACATCAACCGCGCGGGCGAGAAGATCTCCGCCGAGGAGATTGAAGATCACCTGCTGGCCCACCCCGGCGTGTTCGACGCCGCCGTGGTCTCCATTCCTGACGAGTATCTCGGTGAGCGCAGCTGCGCGTTCGTGATCCAGCAGGGGGAGCCGATCAAGGCGCCGGCACTGAAAGCCTGGATGCGTACCCGCGGCCTGGCCGCCTTCAAGGTGCCGGACCAGGTCGTGTTCGTCGACAGTTTCGATACCACTGCGGTCGGCAAGATCAGCCGCCGCGAACTGCGTGCGCAGCTGCGTGCGCGTCATCTGCAACAGACAGGAGGAACGCGCTGATGGCGCTGCCCCGTATCACCAACTATCCCTTGCCGACCGCTGCCGAACTGCCGCAGGCGCGTGGCCCCTGGCGCCCGCAGCGTGATCGTGTCGCACTGCTGGTGCACGACATGCAGCGCTACTTCCTGGCCGCATTCGATGCCGGGAACGCACCGCTGCGGCCGGCGGTGGACAACATCGCGCGCCTGCTGGCGCATTGCCGCGCGCAGGGTATTCCGGTGTTCTACACCGCCCAGCATGGCGATCAGGACCGCCGTGACCGCGGCCTGCAGGCTGACCTGTGGGGGCCGGGCATGCGCCGCAGTGCCGACCATGAGCCGATCATCGAGGCACTGGCACCGCAGCCGGGCGAGCATGTGCTGGTGAAGCACCGCTACAGCGCGTTCCAGCGCAGCAACCTGGAAACGCTGATGCGGGTGCGCGGCCGTGACCAGTTGCTGGTGACTGGCGTGTACGCCCATATCGGCTGCACCGCGACCGTGGTGGAGGCGTTCCAGCGCGATATCGAGGCGTTCATCGCAGCCGATGCGGTGGCGGACTTTTCGCGTGCCGATCACGATCAGGCGCTGCACTGGATCGCACGCACCTGTGGCGTGCCGATGACCACCGATCAGTTGCTGGAGGTGCTGTGATGGCTGCCACGGGTGATGCGCTGGATCTGGAGCGGATGCGTACCGACGTTGCGCGCGTGCTGGAGTGCACGCCGGCCGAGATCGGTGACGACGACAACCTGATCGACCTGGACCTGGACTCGATGCGCATGCTCGGCCTGGTCCTGGCCTGGGGCAACACCGGGTTGCCGCTGGAGTTCTCGCAGTTGGCCGAACACACCACGCTGCGCCAGTGGTGGGGTGTGGTGCAGAAGCTGCAGGCCGCGCAGAACGCATGAACGCCGCTGTGCTGGCCACGCCGGTGGCACTGACCGAGGCCCAAGCCGGACTGTGGTTCGCGCAGCGGCTGGCACCGGAGAATCCGTCGTTCAATACCGCGCATGCCGTGTGGATCGACGGTCCGCTGGATGTGGCCGCGTTCGTCGTCGCGGCAGACCAGGCAGCGGGCGAAGCCCAGGCCTTCGCACTGCGCTTTGCCGAGGGGGCCGACGGCCAACCGCTGCAGTGGCATGACCCGGCACATGTGCCGCTGCTTTCGCTGCGCGATCTATCCGTCGAGGCCGAGCCGGCATCGGCGGCGCGTGCCGTGATGCAGGCCGACCGGCTCAGCGCGGTCGATCCGACCCGCGACCGCATAAGCCAGCAGGTGTTGTTCGATCTGGGTGGGCAGCGCTGGGTCTGGTATCTGCGTGTGCATCACCTTGCAGCCGATGGCTATGGCATGGCGCTGTTCACTGATCGCGTATGCGCCTTGTATGCCGGTCGTGCGGGTGAGGCACTGCCGGGACTGGCGGGCGTGCTGGCCGATGATGCCGCGTATCGTGCTGATCCGCGGCGCGAGCAGGCCGGGCAGTGGTGGCGTGAGTACATACTGGGCGCACCGGCAGGCGTGGGCCTGGCGGGCACCGTGGCGGCCAGCGACGATGCGCTGCGCTGGGTGCAGCCGCTGGATGTGGGGTTCCGAGAGCAGCTGTTGCAGGCCTCGGTGCGTTGGCTGCAGCCCTGGCCGGATGTGCTGGCCGCGTTGTCGGCCGAGTACCTGCGGCGGATGAGCGCTGCCGATGAAGTGGTGCTGGGCGTGCCCTACATGGGGCGGCTCGGCAACGCGTCGGCGCGGGTGCCGGCGATGGTGATGAACGTGCTGCCGCTGCGCGTGGCGGCCGGCGAGGGCAGCGTCGAGGCCTTTACCCGCGGCCTGGGCCGGCAGCTCAGCCAGGGCCGCAAGCACGGCCGTTACCGCGGTGAGCAGTTGCGCCGGGACCTGGGCCTGGTCGGCGCGCAGCAGCGCCTGCACGGTCCGCTGGTGAATGTGCAGCCGTTCTACAAGCCGCTGGCACTGAACGGCGTGCGGGCGACGCTGGAGGTGCTGTGCACCGGGCCGGTGGATGATCTGACGCTGGGCTTCCGTGGCGACGGCCAGCACCTGCTGGATCTGGAGATCGAGGCCAATCCCGCGTTGTACAGTCGGGACGATGTGGAGGCGCACGCGACGCGGTTGCTGCATTTCGTGTCGGCGGCGCTGGAGGCCGAAGACATCGCAGCGGTGCCGCTGGCCACCGTCGCAGAAGCGCAGCAGGTGGTGCATGGTTTCAATGCCACCGCGCATGCGCTGCCACAGACTACGTTGGTTGAACTGCTGCAGCAGGGCATGGATCGTGATCCGCATGCGCCTGCGCTGGTGTTCGGCGACACTACGCTGGACTACGCAACGCTGGAAGCGCGGAGTTTCGCGCTGGCGGCACAACTGCGCGCGATGGCGGTCGGTCCGGGCAGTGTGGTGGCGGTGGCATTGCCGCGCTCGCTGGAACTGGTGATCGCGCTGGTGGCGGTGCTGCGTGCGGGTGCCACCTACCTTCCGCTGGACCTTGCCCATCCCGATGAGCGCCTCGCGCGTATTCTCGCCTCGGCGCAGCCGGCGTGCGTACTGGCTGCGGCAGAGGTATCGGCGCGCATGGACGGCGTGCCGGTGCTTGCCCCCGACCAATGGACCGCGCTGAGTTTCGCAGCACCGTGGGCCGATCCGGCGCCCAGCGATGCAGCCTATGTGATCTATACCTCCGGTTCGACCGGCGAGCCGAAGGGCGTGGTCATCGAGCACCGTGCCATCGTCAATCGCCTGCTGTGGATGCGCGAGCACTACGGCATCCGTTCCGATGACCGTGTTCTGCAGAAGACCCCGGCCACGTTCGATGTCTCGGTCTGGGAATTCTTCCTGCCGCTGCTGTGCGGCGCGACGCTGGTGGTGGCGGGCCCGGACGCGCATCGCGATCCGACCGAGCTGGCACGGCTTGTGCGTGCCCACGACATCACCACCGCACATTTCGTGCCGTCGATGCTCGACGCGTTCCTTGCCGCGCCGGCCTCCGAAGGCCTGCAGCTGCGCCGCGTGTTCACCAGTGGCGAGGCGCTGGACGCGTCGTTGCGTGATCGTTTCCATGGGCGCGTGCAGGCCGAACTGCATAACCTGTATGGCCCGACCGAAGCGGCCGTGGACGTGAGCTACTGGCCGGCTTCGGCGCAGGACCGCTCACGGCCGGTACCGATCGGCTTCCCGGTCTGGAACACCCGCCTGTACGTGCTGGACGCGCGGATGCAGCCGCTGCCGGTGGGTGTGCCGGGCGACCTGTATCTGGGGGGCGTGCAGCTGGCGCGCGGCTATCTCGGTCGCGATGACCTGACCGCCGAACGCTTCCTGGCCGATCCCTTCCTGCCAGGGGAGCGCATCTACCGTACTGGCGACGTGGCGCGCTGGCGCAGTGACGGCGCAGTCGAATACCTGGGCCGCAGCGACCATCAGGTAAAGCTGCGCGGCCTGCGCATCGAGCTCGGTGAAATTGAAGCGGCATTGCGCGAGCTGCCGGGCATGGATCGGGTGGAGGTGCTGCTGCGCCAGGACGCTCCCGGTGACGCCAGGCTGGTGGCCTACGTGCCTTCGGCACTTGCCGATGCGGCGACGCTGCGCAGCCATCTGGCCACGCGGGTGCCGGACTACATGGTGCCGTCGGCCTTTGTCGGCGTGGAGTACTGGCCGGTGACCGCCAACGGCAAGCTGGACCGCAACGCGCTGCCGAAACCACCGCAGCAGGAAGCGGGTGGACTGTTGCCGCGCACGCCTCTGGAACAGGAACTGGCCGCGCTGTTCGCACAGGCGCTGGGCCGCGAGACACCGGTGGCGGTGGATGCGGACTTCTTCAGCCTCGGCGGCGACTCGCTCTCGGCGGTGCACCTGCTGCTGGCCATCGAAAAACGCTGGCGCTGTGACCTCGGCCTCGGTGCCTTGTTCGCGCAGCCGACCGTGGCCGCATTGGCGACGCGCATTGCCGAACCGCCGGCGCTGGCCGACCACGCATTGGGGCCGGTGATCTCGCTGGCTGCGACTGACGCTGATGGGCCCATTCCGTTGTTCGTGCTGCACCCGGCCGGTGGCATCGCCTGGAACTACCGGACGCTGGCGCGCGCCCTGCAGCCGGCACGCCCGGTATATGGCCTGCAGTCGCCCGCGCTGGATCCGAAGCAACCGTTGCCGTCCAGCATCGAAGCCATGGCCAATGACTATGTGCAGCGGGTGGTCACGCTGCAACCGAAGGGACCGGTGCATCTGCTGGGCTGGTCGGTGGGCGGCATC
This sequence comes from Stenotrophomonas sp. 86156_Sma, assembly GCF_056481625.1. Taxonomy (NCBI): domain Bacteria; kingdom Pseudomonadati; phylum Pseudomonadota; class Gammaproteobacteria; order Lysobacterales; family Lysobacteraceae; genus Stenotrophomonas; species Stenotrophomonas sp. 86156_Sma. The sequence continues at coordinate 2,947,339 of NZ_CM151157.1, read as the reverse complement.
CTCGCCCAGGCGATGGCGGTGCGTCTGCATGAAATCGGGCGTGAAGTCGGTGAACTGGTGCTGCTCGACGCCTACCCCAGCGAATGCTGGCGGGCTGAGCCGGAACCCGATGCCATCGCCGCATTGCGTGCGCTGCTGGCGATTGCAGGCCATGACCCGGAGGCGCATCCGGAGCTGGACAGTCGTGAACGCATTCTTGGTTTCCTGCGCCGTGGCGGTAGTGCGCTCGGCAGCCTGCCGGATGTAGTGCTCGATGGCGTGGTGCGTGCGGTGACCGGCACCAACCGGTTGATCCGCGAGCACATCCACCAACCGTTCGACGGCACGCTGGTGCACGTGCGCGCTGGCCGGGATCATCAGGCGCGGCCGCAGCTGCAGTCGGCACTGTGGCGCACGCACGCGCGCAGGGTGCAGGCGCTGGAACTGCCGTTCCTGCATGCCGAGCTGACCGGACGCGATGCGGTGGCGCAGCTGGCACCGTGGTTGTCGGCGCGCCTGCGCCACTGGGATGAGCAACAGGAGATCGCAACATGCAGTTGACCGGCTTTGAAGGTCGCGTGGCACTGGTGACCGGCGCCGCCGGTGGCATCGGCGAGGCCCTGGTACGGCTGTTGGCCGAGGCCGGCTGCACGGTCGTGGCAACCGATCGCGAGGCGCCCGTGGTAGCGGATGCACGTGTGCAGGCGTTTGCGCTCGACGTGACCGACAGCGCGGCGGTGGACGCCCTGGTGGATCGTGTGGAAGCCAGCATTGGGCAGATCGGCCTCGCCGCAAGCGTGGCGGGTGTTCTGCATGTGGGAGCTGTTGCGGAGACCACGGATGCCGATTGGCGCCGGGTGTTCGCAGTCAATGCCGATGGTGTGTTCCATGTTGGCCGTGCGCTGGCGCGGGTGATGTCACCGCGAGGCCAGGGCGCGATCGTCACCGTCAGTTCGAATGCCGCCGGCGTGCCGCGGCACGGCATGGCCGCCTATGCCGCGTCCAAGGCCGCCGCCACGATGTTCACCCGCTGCCTCGGGCTGGAGCTGGCGCCGCTGGGCATCCGCTGCAACATCGTCGCCCCGGGTTCAACGCTGACCCCGATGCAGACCGGCATGTGGCAGGACGAGCACGGCGCCGAGCGGGTGATCGCCGGCAACCTGGAGACGTACAAGGCCGGCATCCCGCTGCGCAAGCTGGCGACCCCGGAAGACATTGCCCATTCGGTGATGTTCCTGCTCTCCGAGCAGGCCGGGCACGTGGCGATGAGCGATCTGTACGTCGACGGCGGCGCCACCCTGCGCGGGTGAGTCCTGCTGATGCCGTCCGCTGGCCGGCAATCCATGGTCCCTGGTAGTGCCGGCCGCTGGCCGGCAATCCATGGTCCCTGGTAGTGCCGGCCGCTGGCCAGCAGCCCATAGTCTCCGGTAGTGCCGGCCGCTGGCCGGCAACCTCATTCAACTTCAGACATCTCCGAACATCCATCGAGGCATGGCCTGACGTTCAACGCGCAATGATCGCTCCACCATGGGGCATGAGCAGCCACCGCCTCCGCCTGGGCCGACGTTCCATTGTCGGTCAGGTCTACGTTCTGACAACGACGACACATCAGCGCCGCCGGCTCTTTGAAAGCGAAGCTGCAGTGGCATGTGTAATCGACCAGTTCCATTACATCGAACGTCGGGGGCTGGTGCAGTCACTCGCATGGGTCGTCATGCCGGATCACGTCCACTGGATGTTCGAGCTGCGCGGAGGTCCCCTTTCAGGCATTGCGCGCCGAATGAAGTCGTCGAGCGCGCTTGCCTTGAATCGCCTGGCTGGCCGTCGAAGTACGGTATGGCAGCCTGGCTACTTCGACCACGCCGTGAGGGCCGAGGAGTCGCTGGCGCGGCAGGCGCTGTACATCCTGGGGAATCCGGTACGCGCCGGTCTTGCCGAGCAGATCGGCGAGTACCCGCATGCGTGGTCGGCCTGGACGTGATGCCGGCCAGCGGCCGGCACTACCAGGCTTTCGAGCGAGACGGTTGCGGCAATACACGTTGCAGTCAGGGCTGCGTCAGGCGGTAGACCAGTACACGGTTGTCGTTGTCGTACGGGCTGTCGCAGGATTGGCCCTGCATGCGGCAGTGGCGGGCGATGAAGTCGTTGTCGTTGCCGATCAGCAACAGCACGTCGTTCGGATGCTGCGGGTCGAGCGCTGGCAGTACGTCCATGGCTTCCCACTTTTCCGAGAGCAGACCGGCATGCGGGCCGCGCTTGGTGTCCAGGTCAAGGCCGGCACGCGCGAGCTGCGGGCGGTCGAGCAGGTTCAGCAGTTCATCGCTGCGTGCGGGCACGATCCCTGACTTCAACGTGGTGTCCGCCGCATCAGCCAGCACCGAGGTCGTGCCGGTTTCATAGGCGCTGCCGGCCAGATTGCTGGCATCGGCCACATCAACAAGCAACACCGACTTGTAGACGATCGGGTCGTCGCCGTCCTTGCCCAGGCCATTGCCATCACGGGCCAGCAGCAGGAATCGGTGCGCGTCCAGTGCGCGCAGCTCGCTCTGCGCGGCAGTGCGGTCCAGCTTGCCCTTGCCGTCGTGCGCGTAGGCGGGCAGGGCCATCACGTAATGGCCGATAGGTTGCTGTGGCGTCGGCGAGGCCGTCACGTCATAGACCAGCACGCGGGTGTTGATGCGCCCGGCCGCGTTGCCTTTTGCGCTGTCCTGCAGCGTCGCGCTCTGAAGGGCCACGAACAGGCGGGTACCGTCGGGGGACAGGCCCATGCCTTCCACGCCCTGGTTGTTGCGCCGGCCAGTCTGCGGCGCCGCCAGCGAACCGAAGGCGGGCTTGCCATCGCGCTGCGGACGGATCGCCGGCGGCGCCATGATCACGCCCTGCAGCTGGCCCTGTGCATCGAAGTAGTAGACGTTGGCGGTGTACTCATCGCCGATGTAGAAGTGGCCATCGGCGGTGAACTGCAGCGACTCCGCATCCAGCGAGACCTTGCCCGCGCCTGCGCCGCTGGCCGGTGAGGGCAGCACCACATCGCGCTGGGTGATCGTGTGCTCACCCGGGTCGGCACCGGTGAACGGCTGCCCCTTGAAATCCTTAAGTACCACGCCCTTGTCGGGCACCATGCTCAGCGTGCCAAGCGCAGGCCTGCCCGGGGTAACGTCGATGCGCAGCGGCATGCGCTCCACGCGACCGGCGTAGTCGTAGAACAGGCCGGCCTCGGGATCATTACGACCGCGGTCGGGCAGGGTCCAGAGCACGCCTTCGTAGCCGCTGGCGGTGCGCTTCCAGGTGCCGGGCTGCACCGCCAGCGACGAGAACGAGCCCAGCGTATCGCCGAGGAAGTCCACCGTGCCCGCGGGCAACCCTCCGGCAGCGACCAGGCCCTTGTCCACATAGGTACGACCGCCCAGCTGCAGGGTGCGCGGTGGTGCACCCGTTGCCTCATGCGGAGCGGAGTATCCGCTGGCGGAGAGGGTGGCCAGCAGCAGGGCGGTCGTGAGCATCAGTGGACTCCGGGCGGAAGATCAGAAGCGAAGGTCGATCGTACCGAACACCTGGCGCGGTGCCGAGGCATGGAACACGTACAGCTTGCCGGCCGGGTCGCTGGGTGCGAACACGCTCGAATCCAGGTTGCTGGCGTAGCGCTTGTTGGTCAGGTTGGTCACGTTGAACGACAGGCGCATGCCCTTGGCGAAGCCGACCTCGCCGAAGTCATAGCCACCGGCGAGGTCGAACACGGTGAAGCCGCCGAAGCCCTGGTCGTTGGTGTAGGTGTAGAAGCGCTCGCCGGTGTACTTGCCACGCAGGCTGGCGAACCAGCCGTTGTCGCGCCAGGTGATCTCGGTGGCCAGCAGCTGCTTGGGCGTGTCGGTCTGGATCTTGCCCTTGATCTGCTGCTCGACACCGGCCTGCACGTAATTGGAGGCGTAGGTCGAACGGTTCAGCGAGGCCGAGGTGTACCAGCTGAAGTGCTCGTTCGGGGTCCACAGCACGGTCAGCTCGGCACCGCGGCTGTCGACGCCGCCGACGTTGTAGAAGCGGTTGCCGCAGGTCGGGCCGACCGGCTGCCGCGAATCGCAGGGGTTGTACTGCAGCAGGCGGTTGTCGAAGCGCACGCTGTAGGCCGCGATCGAGGCCTGCAGGGTATCGGTGACGAAGCGGTAGCCGGCTTCGAGTGAGCGCGACTCCTCCGGTTTCAGGTTGCCCTGTGCGTTCCAGGTGGCCTGGCTGACCGCCTGCGGACCGAGCTTGAAGCCGCCCTGGAACATGGCGATGTTCTCGGCATAGCTGGCGAAGATCTCGTGGTGCTCGGACAGGCGGAAGTTGGCGCCGATGCTGGGCAGGAAATTCTTGCTGGCCTTCAACGAACCGGTGGCGAACTGGTTGTTGGAGGTCGGCGAGATCGGCGTCTTCGCGTCGCCCGGCAGTGCCTGTGCATCGGAGGTGGCGTGCGGGCTCTTGGCGCCGAACTCCAGGGTCAGGCGGTCATCGAGCAGGCGCCAGGTATCTTTCAGGAAGAACTGATGGGTCTTCCAGCGCGTGCGCTGGGCGAACACGCCGACGTCGGAGGGCAGGGTGTTCATGCCGCTCAGGTCACGCGGGCCGTCCACCGCAGTCTGGTAGCGCTCGGCGCTGCTGGTGTTGCGCTCGTACCAGACGCCGCCTTCGATGCGATGTGCGCCCAGCTCCCAGTCGAAAGACAGCGTGCCGCCGTCACGGTCGATGGTGTAGATGGTGTTGCGGAAGATGATCGGGATTTCCTGCGCGGTGCCCTTGTTCGACCACGCGCCGCTGTTCCAGTTGTGGCCTTCGCCGCGGTCATCGTGGTGGTAGGCCAGGGCGCGCAGGCTGAAGCCATCGGCCAGGAAGAAGTCGCCGGCCAGGTAGTAGAGGTTGTCATCGCGCAGGATCTGCCCGGCAGTGAATGCACCATCGGCATCCTTGTCCGGACCGCTGCTGTCGCACTTCTTCGCGTTGAAGCTGGCGGTATTGCAGTAGGCCTTGGCCACGGCCTTGTTCCAGTCCGGCGCGTAGCCGCCCCAGTCCCAGCCCAGGCCGCGCGACATCTCGTCCTTGGACAGGTAGAAGTAGTCCGCCTGGGTGGTGCGCGAGGTATCGACGAAACCGGTGATCTGGCCGCGGCCAAAGTTCCACACGCCCTTGGCGTTGAACTGCTTGGTGGTGGATTTGTTGTAGGCGGTCTGGTCGTTCCACAGATCGGAGACGGCATTCATGCCGGAAACGTAGCCGGAGAAGCCGTTGTACTCGCCGCTGTCCACGCGCACGAAGGTGCGGCGGTTGGCATCGCTGCCGAAGGTCTGCACCACGCGGCCACCCAACTCCTGGGCTGGGCGGTCAGAGGTATACGAGATGGTGCCGCCGAGGTTGCTGGTGGACGGCGTGCCGAGGCTGCCGATGCCCACCGCCAGTTCCGCGCCGGCCATGTTCTCGCTGATCAGCGCACGGTTGATGGTCAGGCCGTTGTAGTTGTTGTACGCGCCGTCGCCCAGCGGCACGCCGTCGAGCGTGTAACCGAGACGGGTGGAGTTGAAGCCGCGCAGGCTCAGTGTCATCGACTGCTCGTTGGTGCCCAGCGCATCGGCCGACTGCGCGTTGACGCCAGGCAGTAGATTGAGCGTCTTCTGCAGGCTGGTGCCCGGCGGCAGGATGTCGAGGTTCTCGCGGGTGATGCGCTGCACCTGGCGCGCTTCACCGCTGCCGATCACAGAGACTGCATCGAGGTTGGTCGCGGAGGGCGTGCTGGAGGTCGGGGCAGCATCCTGCGCCCAGGCCGCGGGAGCGAGCGCGATCGACAGCGCAGCGGCCAACAAAGTCTTCGTCATGTTACGGACACTCAGGCAGGCACGAGCCACCGCACGTGCGCGGAGCTCATGGAGTTCAAAAGGGGAGACAAGCGATGCGACCGGTGGCGCTGCAGGCGCCGTGGATCAACGTGAAAATGGTGCGCTAGACAGATGACTGTCTGGTGACATGTTCATTCGTTGTGAGGCGCCTACCAAGACGGGTAGTGCCGGCCGCTGGCCGGCAGCCACGTGGACCCATCTGGCAATGTGCAGCTGCCGGCCAGCGGCCGGCACTACCAATCGGTGTTCAGCGCGGCTTGCGCGTACGCTTCGGCTTCGCGGTATCTGCACCGCTGGCGGCACCATCCTGCAGCGCCTGCAGCCAGGACAGGGTGTCCACGTAGTCGATGAAATGCCGCAGGTAGCCAGGGCTGGTCGCCTGCATCGTATCCAGCATGCGTTGCACCAGCACCGCCGAGTTCAACGGACCGCCATCGGCCGGGGCCTCGGTGCGCAGCGAGCGGCGTACCTGCAGTTCGCTGCGCAGTTCCGACCACTCGCGCTGCACCTGCTGCAGCATCGGCACCTGCGGGTAATGCGGCAGCGAACGCGATCCCGCATCGAGATCGCGCACCAGTGCGCGCAGGCCCTCCAGTGCGGGCGGCTTACTTGGCATCCGCGGCCTTGGGCTTGGGAATCGGTGCGATTTCCACGCGACGGTTGCGCGCGCGGCCATCTTCGCTGGCATTGGAGCTGACCGGCTGCTCGCTGCCGAACGCGGCGGCAAACACCGCATCGGCCGGTACGCCATCGGCAATCAACGTGCGGGTCACGGTCAGCGATCGCTGCGCGGACAGCTCCCAGTTGTCGGCGAAACGCCGGTTGCCTTCGCGCACCGGCGCGTCATCGGTGAAGCCGCTGACCATCAGGATCTCTTCGCGCGTCCCCAGATAGGCGGCCAGCGGTGCGGCCAGGCTGCGCAGCAGCTCCTGGCCTTCCGGCTGCAGCTGGTCCGAGTTCAGCGCGAACAGCACGCTGCCGCTGATACCGATGCGGCCATCGACCAAGGTCACGCGACCGGCGGCCAGCGGGCCGGCCAGCGCCTGTTCCAGCGTCTGCAGTCGCTTGGCTTCGGCCTGGCGCTGCTTCACTTCCTGGTCCAGCCGCTGCGACAGCTCCAGCTGCACGGCGACCACGCCAACCAGGATCAGCACGAACGCGCCCAGCAGCACCGACATCAGGTCGCCAAAGGCGGCCCAGATCGGGGCGTGCGAACCGCCGTCGACCTCCAGCTCGTCGCTCATGCGCTGCCGGCCTTGCCGCGGCGCGTGGCCAGCTGCTGCAGTTCTTCCATCACCTGCTTCTGCGACAGCAGGCTGAGGTCGACCACCTCGCGCGCCTGCGCCACGTAGTAGGCCAGCTGCTCGTCGCTGCGCGCCAGCGAGGCATCCAGTGCGCCGCCGATCTGTTCCAGGCGGCCGGACAACTCGGTGGAGGCGCTGCCGAACTGCGCAACCGCATCGCCGAAGGCGCCAGCCAGCTGGCCGACGTCACCGGCGCTGCCGCTGAGCGCTGCGGCAATGCCATCCAGCTTGCCGGTCTCGGCGGCGATATGGTCGGTGAAGCGGTTGCCGACGCGTTCCAGCAGCTCGGCCGAACCACCGACCAGCGCGTCCACGGCGGTGCGCTGTTCGTGCGAGGCATGGTTGATCGCATCCAGCAGGGTCTGCACGGTGGCCAGCAGGCGGCCGCGCTCTTCCAGCATCGCGTTGTCGCGCACCAGGCTCTCGGAGAGCGTGCTGCGCAGCTCGTTGATGACGTCGGCGGCGGCCTTCGGCGCAGCGGCGGCGGTCTGCAGCAGGGTGGACACTTCCGCCAGCGTGGCGCTGGCCTGGGCGCGGCCGTTCTCGCCGATCTGCTGTGCGGTGGCCGCCAGCGTGTCGCAGACCTGCTGCTGCTGCGCGGCCAGGCGTTCACCGTTGGCCTGCAGGCGCTCGGCCAGATCGGCGGAAACGTGCTGCAGGGCATCGCTCCAGCGCTGCAGGCGCTGTTCGTCGCCGGCCTGCAGCTGGGCCTGCAGCGCGGCGTGGGCCTGCTGCAGTTCGGCACTGACCGCATCCCAGCGTGCCTGGCGCTGCTGCTCGCGGCTGTCCAGGCGGGCCTGCAGTTCGGCGTGCGCGGTCGCGGCGGCGGCCTGCGCGGCCTGCCACTGCTGCGAGCGCTGCTCTTCATGATCCTGCAGCAGCGACTGGCTGGCGCTGTGATGCTGTTCCAGTGCCTGCAGCAGCGCCTGCGCACGCGCGTCCAGATGCTCGCTGGTGGCCAGCAATGCCTGCTGCTGGCGTTCGACCAGCGCGGTATTCAATGCCTGCTGCTGTTCGGCGGCGGCGCGCCAGGCCTCGGCATTGCCGCTGGCATCGGCATGCAGGCGCTCGCCGATGCGTGTCACCAGTGCTTCGGCCTGCGTGCCCTGGCCATCGCTGAAGGCCTGCAGGTGCTGACGCAGATCACTGACCAGTGCCTGCTGTGTCTGGCTCTGTTCACTCAACGCCTTGGCCCAGCTGGCCTCGGTCGCCACGCGGCTGCGCTCGAAGCCTTCGCTCAGGCCAGACAACTGCTGCTGCACCGCCTGTTCGACACGGGCATGCAGCGCCTCGCCATGGTGGGCCAGTCCGGCCAGGGTGGTCTCGGCCATCGGCTGCAGCGCGCCACCGATGGCGGCGGCGCTGGCCTCGGCACCCTCGCGCAGCGACTGCTGCAGCGAGACGGCCAGGCGTTCCTGCAGCGCCTGGCTCTGGGTCAGGAACTCGGCCTGGCCGGCCAGCAGGCGCTCATTGGCGGCCGCACTGTGCTGTTCGAAGGTGCTGGTCATCGCCTGCAGGCGGTCGACCAGCGCCGGCAGCGCGGCGGACTGTGCCTGCAGCAGTCGCAGCGACTCGGCGCGCTGCCAGGCCTGCGAGTACGGGTGCAGGTCGCCGGCAATGGCACGGTCCAGCTGCTGCACGGCCTGCAGGCGGTCACGGCGCAGCAGCGCCGCCAGCAGGCCGAGCATGGCCGAACTGGCAACACCGGCGATCGAGGTGCCGAACGCCACCGCCAAGCCCTGCACCGGCGAGGCCAGCGAGCCGCGGATGGCGGCCATGTCGGTCGCGCTCTGCAGGGCCAGGCCAGTGCCGCGCAGCGTGTCCATCATGCCGAGCAGGGTGCCGAGCATGCCCAGCAGCACCAGCAGTCCAACCAGGTACGGGGTCAGCACCGGCGCGGGCAGGGCGGTGCGCTCGCCTTCCACGCGCAGGCGCACGGCGTTGCGCAGGCCCACCGGCACGCGCTCCAACCAGGGCGCAAGGCTCTCCTTCGCGCTGGACAGGTCACTCAGTGCGCTGCGCAGGCCGTTGCTGGCCTGCCGATAGCGGTACAGCTCCACGCCACCGGCGATGTAGCAGGCCGCGATGATTGCCGCTACCGCTGCACCCAGCGGATGCACCGAAACGTAGCCAATGCCGATCCAGCACACGGCCAGCAGGCCGACAAGGAAAACAACGACATGGAAAGCAGTTCTGGACATGGTGTTCCGGTCAGTGGGAGCGCAGGGCGTCTTGCAGCCCTTCGATCGGGTGGAAGCGCAGCTGCAGCTCGGCAAGCAGCAGGGTGCGCATGTCATGGCGGAAGGCCGCGCGCCAGCCGGACTGGCCGTGCACGCGTTCAAAACGGGCGCCGAGCACCGCCGGCGCAGTGGCCAGCAGGCTGTGCTCGCGCGGGGTGAGGGTCTGTTCCATCACCGCATCGACCTCGGCCAGCCGTGCCAGCTCGGGTGAGACCTGCACCAGCTGGTCGCGCAGGCGGCCGCGCAGGCGTCCGGTGGCGGTCTGGATGGCCTGCTGCAGTACCCGGTAGCGCTGGCGCAGCGAGGCGAAGTTGGGTGCGGCGGCGGCTTCGGCCAGGTCCAGCAGGCGCTCGGCCTCGGCATCCTCACTGATCGAGGCCAGCAGGCTGGCATGGGCCTGGGCGCAGTCGTCCAGCACATCCCCGGCCGCTTCGGTGGCCTCACCCGGCTCGGGCAGGCGTCCGCCGAGCGCCCCGGACAGGGCCACGGCACGGCTCCAGTCCACCCATTGGCCGAGGCGATCGGTCAGGGCGGGACTGCTGGCCGGCATCGCGCCGTCGCTGAGACGGGCGAGCAGGCGGAGGAATTCCGGTCCACCCAGGACCGGCTGCGCTGCGTTCGCCATCAAGGGGTGAGGGGCCAAAAACCGTTGATTTTACAACCAGATGACCCGGCCTGGATGAAGGCGGGGCCGGGGGAGGGGACCCGCAGGCGCGACAAGGCTTAGAATGACCGGCTGCACCCATCCCGTTCGACCCTTGGAGTACCCAATGACTGTTGCGCAGTTCTACCCGATCGGCACCCCCGGACAGCCCTGGGGCGACGCGGAACGCGCACAGTGGCGGGCCCGCCAGCAGCGCCAGCGCAGCTACCACGACGACGTGGTGGCCGCCCTTGAACGCCTGGACGACAGCTTCGATGTGATCCAGTACGGTCAGCTGGACTATGCACCTGACCATTACCCGCTGTTCGCCGTGGTCAACCACGACTGGAACCCGGCGCTGCCGACCGCGCTGATCACCGGCGGCGTGCATGGCTACGAGACCAGCGGCGTGCATGGCGCCCTGCAGTTCCTGGAACAGCAGGCCGAGCGTTACCTGGGCCGGCTGAACCTGATCGTGGCGCCGTGCGTCAGCCCGTGGGGCTACGAGCGCATCCAGCGCTGGAACCCGGATGCCATCGACCCGAACCGCAGCTTCCGTGACGGCGGCCAGATCGAAGAGGCCGCCGCGCTGATGCGCTGGGTGGCTGAGCGCAAGCCGAACCTGCTGGTGCACCTGGACCTGCACGAGACCACCGACAGCGACCTGCACGAGTTCGATCCGGCGCGCTGCGCCCGCGACGGCAAGCCGTTCGAGCGCGACACCATTCCGGATGGCTTCTACGTGATCGGCAACAGCGAAGATCCGCAGGCCGAGTTCCAGAAGGCCCTGATCGCCGCAGTGGCGCCCATCACCCACATCGCCCCGGCAGACGCCGAAGGCAACCTGGTCGGCCTGCCGCTGCAGTCGCCGGGCGTGGTCTGGGGTGAGTCGCGTTCGATCGGCGCCTGCGCCGGCTTCACCGACGCGCGCTTTGCCACCACCACTGAGGTCTACCCGGACAGCCCGCGTACCAACCCGCAGGAATGCAATGATGCGCAAGTGGCGGCGGTGTGCGCAGGCCTGGATTTCGCCCTGACGAAGTAAGGCACGTGGGTGTGCAAGCGGACCCGGCAGGTTCCTGCACGATGCGCCGGGTCATAGGATCGATTGTCGGGTTACGATCGGGCGATGACCACGATCAAGATTCTGCTCCGGCCATCACTCGTGTCGGTCCTGGTAGCGACGACCGCACTCGGTGGATGCAAGCTGTCGGCGCTCGATCTGACGCCGCCGCGGGTGATCCAGCTGTCCTGCAGCAGCACAAGCGCCACGCACCAGGCGCCGATGGTGTTGATCCTGGACTCCGGCCGGGCATCGGTGGTCTGGGTCAACCGTCCGAGCGCGCGCGCGGGCAAGCTGGAGGTGGAGGCGAACCTGTATCGGCTGGATTTTCCTTCGATCGCTGGCGCGGGCAGGCTGCAGGCGGTGATCAACCGCTACGACGGTAGAATGGCGTTGAGCGGGCCCGGCACAGATGTGGCCGGCGCTGCCCAGCCGCAGATGTCCTGTGAGGTACAGCCTGTGCAGCCCAAGGTATGAACATGCCCGATACATCGTCTGATCTGATTGCCGTGCTTACCGGCGACCTGGTCAAGTCCACGGAGATGGACGCGGCCACCATTGATGACGTCCGTGAAGTGATTTCCGTTGCCGTGGCCCAGGCCATGGAGTGGCCTTTGCCGGGCATTGTCGGCCCCGAGTTCTACCGGGGCGACGCCTGGCAGCTGGCGGTCACCCAGCCGCACGGTTTCCTGAGGTTGGCGACCTGGATCAAGGCCAAGCTTGCCGCATCGGAGTCGCGGGCGCGCACGCGGATCGCGATTGGACTGGGTACGGTAGAGGCATTGGACCGGAAGGCGGTGTCGCGTTCGCTGGGTGAGGCATTCGTGCTGTCCGGTCGGTTGCTTGAATCCATGGGGCGCACGCAGGACATGGACGTAGCCCTGCCAGTACAACGGGAGGATCTGTACTGGTTACCGGCAGTGGTGTCTGCCTGCGATGTTATTGTCGCGCGCTGGACACGCAGTCAGGCTGAGGTGGCGTCGTTGTTTCTGATCCCCGATGCCCCCTCGCAGTTGGAAGCTGCCAATGCGTTGAACCGGCACCGACAATCGGTGAACCGGGTCTATCACGATGCTGGCGTCTTTGCCTTGCTGGCGCTGATCACCGCGGCTGAACGTGCACTGATGCAGCCGTACGGGAGCGTTCACGGTTCTGGAAAAGCAACTAAATAGCGTTGCTTTGGCTTAAGCAACTAAATTTCGTTGCTTTTCGCGGCGACTTGGCTATCGCGACGCGAGCCACAGGAAGGACTCACAGGCAGAAAGGACATGCTTGAAACGCTGCTCGTACTGTTGACCGCTCACCTTGTCGCCGATTTCGTGCTGCAGACCACGAAGATGATCGCGCGCAAGCAGGAACTGCATGGCCTGCTGCTGCACGTAGCAGTGGTGCTGCTCGTCATCGCCGCGCTGACCGGTTCAATCAACCCATGGGTCTATCTCATCATCGGTTTCAGCCATGCGGTGATGGACTGGATCAAGGTGCATTGGCTCCCCGATGGCGTGCACGCATTCGTCATTGACCAGTTGGTGCATATCGCCTTCATCGTGTTGATCGCGTTGATGTTCCCTCACGTTGCCCGCGATGGCTGGTACGGGATGATCCCGACCCAGGTCCAACTGTTGATGTATCAGGGCATGTCGATCGCGAGCGGCTTGATCCTGGTGGTCAACGTCGGCGGCGTCCTGGTGGAGAAGCTGCTTGCGCCGTTCACGGCAGGACTCAATATGGGAAGCGCCGAATCGGCGCCTACGACCGCAGCCGTGCAGGGCGACGATCACAAGGGCATGCAGACCGCAGGGCGCTATATCGGGCGGCTGGAAAGAGGCTTGATCTTCATGTTCCTGCTGCTGGGCCAGCCGGAGGGCGTGGGGTTGATGCTGGCCGCCAAATCGGTGCTGCGCTTCGCCGACCGGCAGGCGCGGGCACACACCGAATATGTGATCATCGGTACCATGCTCAGCTTCGGTTGGGCCATCGCCGCAACCATGTTGACCAAGCTCGCCATCTCGCATTGGCGCTAGCGGCTGCGGCGTTGTGGCGCCGGGCCATGCCCGGCGGGTCGGGCGCGAGCTAACCCAGCAGGATCACGCCCCACACCGTGCCGACCATCAGCAGTGCGGTGGTCTGGGCGGCGCTGCCCATGTCCTTGGCGTTCTTGGACAGTGGGTGGTGGTCAAGCGAGATGCGGTCGACCACCGCTTCGATGGCCGAGTTCAGCAGCTCCACCAGCAGGCTGATGAAGCAGACCGCCAGCACCACGGCGCGTTCGACCTGGCTGATGTCCAGCAGGAACGCGGTGGCGATCAGCAGCGCATGCAGCAGCAACAGCTGCCGGAAGGCGGCTTCGCCACGGAAGGTGGCGATGAAGCCGTCGCGCGAATGGATCAGCGTGTAGAAGATGCGGCGAAGGCCGGTCTTGCCATGCGGGTATTTACCGCTGTCCTTGAGGGAGGGTGGCTGCATGCCGGTCCTGCCATGAAGTGATCTCACGACAGGATGTGCAGGCGGGCGTCGGGAAAGCGTCGGACGCCCGTTGGATTTTCCTTCAGCCGGCCTGGCGCTGCGCCTGGATGGTCTGGTCGAGGGCATCCAGATCGTCCGTCGGCGAGGCCAGCCATGCCGGGTACGCCTCGGTCTCGACGAAGGCGGAGGATCGCAGCACATCATCGAACGCCGGATTGTCCTTCTCCGCATGGCGCAGCAGGCCGGACATCAGCCCACAGATGCGGACGGCCGCCTGGAAGGCGCCCTGCACCGAACCGGCCGGCTCGGTGACCGTGTTGAGGAAGGCCGCATAGGCCGGGCCATCGAACACGAAATCCTCGCGGTTCTTGAACGCTTCGCCGCTGAGGTTGGCTTCGCCGGAGACGTGCCGGGAGAATCCCCAGGACCAGATGTCGAGGAAGCGCAGGTCATCCAGCATCCGGCGCGCATCGTCATTCAGTGGAACGGCGCCGGACAGGGCGTGTTCCAGCGTGACTGCCGCGAAGGGCTCGGTGCCCTCGTGGGCCAGGAAATCGCTCAGGCAGCGCAGCGCACAGGGATGATGCGGGTCCAGTTGCAACGCCCGGTAGATCACGCGGGCGCCTTCCACATGGCGGCCCTGGGCGATGAAGATGTTGAGCGCGTGGTGGGCGAGCTGGTCGGCGTTGAGGTCGGCAATCCGGGTCATCGGGTCTGGCTGGCATGGACGAACGGTGGGCGCCAGTCTGACAGATCACTCATTCGGCCGGGCTGCGTGAATCGCGCATCGAGTAGATCACCGAGAAGATCTTCCAGCCCCGCTCGGTGCGGACCAGTTGCCACATCTCCTTGCCCCAGTTGGTTTTCACTCCATCGTCGTGGAAGCTGTAGTCAAGCGACACCGAGGCCACATCGCCATCCGTTTCGATCTTCGTGTTGGAGAATTTCTCCTCCTTCGGTTTCGGCGACGCAACGACGCCGTCGATCAGCGCGATGAAGTTGTTGGCGGGAATCTGCCGTGCCTTGATCGCATCGGGCTTGGCCTTGCGGATGTCCTGCAGGCGCACATCCTCGGAGACAAACTGCCAGCCGATGTCTTCCGCCTTGTCCGAGAAGAACAGGTCCATGTAGGTCGGCTTGTCCTTGTTGATCAACGAGGTGCGGAACGATTCGACCACCTGTTCGATGGCTTTTTCATCAGCTGGACTGTGGGCTGGGCTGTTGTTGCCGGCATGGCCTGGCGACGCTGACAGCAGAAGCGCGAGGAGGGCGAGTGGTGCTCTTGATGTCTGCATCTGCAGCTTCCGGGGACAAGGGGATGCTGCCGGGACGTTTCGTCACATCAGTGCCCCGGCGCATCCCCTCATTCAACGATGCAGCGCGTCGATGATCAACCCGGTAGCAATCTCCACCAGCAGGTACTCGCTATCGGACTGCCGGACCCAACGCTGGTCGCGGCCCGGCTCGCGCAGGTGGTAGCGCGCATAGTCATCCACCCAGTAACGGCGGTCCACTTCCGCCCATGGCAGGCGCTCGCCGCGGCGCCAGGCCTTCTTCTGCCAGCCTGGCGGCGGCGCATCACGATTGTGCGGGCCACCGGCGTGCGGCGGTGGCCCGTTGCCGCGCGCGTGGTGCGGCGGATCGGCGAAGGCCGGTGCCGCGGCCAGCGCGGCAGCCGTGGTCAAAGCAATGGCGAACAAGCGTGCGGTGTTCATCGCAACCTCCGGGCCTTGCCGCTGCATGCGGCGTCGTGCCGTGGAGTATGGATCAAGGAATGTGAACGGACTTTTGAGCTGTCACCGTAGCAGCAGGGCGCATTCCACGGCGTTGCAGCTGGCGGCTCGGGCACGACGCCGCCGCCTCCGGCATGGCCGCCTCAAGCGCGCTCGCGCGCCTCATACCAGTTGCGTGACCGGTTCACGATCTTCACCACCGAAAGCATCACGGGGACTTCAATCAGCACCCCCACCACCGTAGCCAGCGCCGCACCGGAGTGGACGCCGAACAGGCCCACGGCCGTCGCAACCGCCAGTTCGAAGAAGTTGCTGGCGCCGATCAGTGCCGACGGCCCGGCCACGCAATGGGCCACACCCAGGCGCCGGTTGAGCAGGTACGCCAGGCCGGAGGTGAAATAGACCTGGATCAGGATCGGGACCGCGATCACCGCAATCACCAGCGGCTGCTGCACGATCTGCTGGCCCTGGAACCCGAACAGCAGCACCAGCGTCAGCAGCAGCGCCAACAGTGACAGTGGCCCCAGCCGGCGAAGCGCCGTCTGCAGCCCGGATTCGCCATGGCGTGACAGGATCCAGCGCCGCAGCACCGCAGCCACCAGCACCGGCGCCACGATGTACAGGACGACCGACAGCAGCAACGTATCCCACGGCACGGTGATGGCCGACAGCCCCAGCAGCAGCGCCACCACGGGTGCATAGGCCACCACCATGATCGCGTCGTTCAGTGCCACCTGGCTCAGCGTGAAGTTGGCATCGCCGCGGCACAGGTTGCTCCACACGAACACCATGGCCGTGCACGGCGCGGCGGCCAGCAGGATCAGGCCGGCGATGTAGCTGTCGATCTGGCCGGCGGGCAGCCAGTCCGCAAAGACGTGGCGCAGGAAGAGCCAGCCCAGCAGCGCCATCGAGAATGGCTTCACCGCCCAGTTGATGAACAGCGTCACCCCGATGCCTTTCCAGTGCTGGCCCAGCTGGCGCATCGCACCGAAATCCACCCGCAGCAGCATCGGGATGATCATCAGCCAGATCAGCACCGCCACCGGCAGGTTGACCTTGGCCACTTCAGCCGCCGCCAGGGAGGAGAAAGCACCGGGCAGGAAGTGCCCGAGCAGCGTGCCGACGATGATGCACAGCGCGACCCAGAGCGTCAGGTGGCGCTCGAACAGGCCCATGGGTGCCGCTGTGCTCATGGCGTGCGCGCTGCCGGCAGCAGGTGGCCGATCTGGTCCAGCGCCTGCTGCAGCATTCCGCGGTCTTGCCACACGTGCCCGGGCAGCGCCAGCAGGGCCTGCACGCGCGCCTTCACGATGGCATGCGCATGGGCGAAGGCGGCAGCCTTGTCGGCATCGCTGCCCTCTGCCTCGGCCGGGTCCGGCAGGCCCCAATGGCTGCGGATGAAGTCACCGAACACCACGGGGCAGGCTTCCGCTGCCGCCGCATCGCAGACGGTGATCACAAGATCCATGGGGGCGGAATCAGCGAACTCATCCCAGGATTTGCTGCGCAGTCCCGCGACCGGGATGCCTTCTGCGCGCAGCTGTGCAAGCGCGAACGGATTGACCTGGCCGGTCGGGTGGCTGCCGGCACTGTAGGCCTTGAAGCGGTCGCCGCCCCATGCGCGCAGGGTGGCTTCGGCCAGCACGCTGCGGGCGCTGTTGCCGGTGCAGAGAAACAGGATGGAGCGGGACATGAAGGCGTTTCCGTATCAGCAGCTGCAGGGATTGCCCGACGGCGTGCACTGTTCGCTGGGCGAACCGGCGCAGCAGTTGTGCGTGAGGTACTCGATCAGGCCGGTCATTGCGCTGAAGTTCGCGCGGTAGCAGACGTGGCGGCCCTGGCTCTCGCTCTCGACCAGGCCGGCCTGTACCAGTTCCTTCAGGTGGAAGCTGAGGGTGGCGGGAGGAACCTGGAGGGCTGTGGCGATGTCGCCGGCCATGCGACCGGCCGGGCCGGCTTCGACCAGCAGGCGGAAGGCTGCCAGGCGGGTGGCGTGGCCGAGTGCGGTGAGCGCAGCGATTGCATTTGATGTTTCCATATTTCTAGAATAGTCGAATGAACAAGTCGATCACAAGTCCTTCGCTGCCCCATCTGAGGGAGGCTTCGCTTCCCCAGCCAGATCACCAGCGGTTGGCGGCCGAACGCCAGGGACCGCCACGCATCCTGCTGCTGTATGGCTCACTGCGTCCGCAATCGTTCAGCCGCAAGCTGGCACTGGAGGCCGAACGCCTGCTGCAGCATCTGGGCTGCGAAACGCGCGTGTTCGATCCACATGCCTTGCCGCTGCTGGACAGCGTGGACAAGGGGCATCCGGAAGTGCAGCGACTGCGCGAGTGGTCGCACTGGTCGGAAGGGCAGGTGTGGGTCAGCCCGGAGCGGCACGGCACGGTGACCGGCGTGTTCAAGAACCAGATCGACTGGCTGCCACTGGAAGACGGCAGCGTGCGGCCGACCCAGGGCAGGACGCTGGCGGTGATGCAGGTCTGCGGCGGTTCGCAGTCGTTCAACACGGTCAATACGCTGCGGGTGCTGGGCCGCTGGATGCGCATGTTGACCATTCCCAACCAGTCGTCGGTGGCCAAGGCCTGGCAGGAGTTCGACGAAGACGGGCGGATGAAGCCCTCGCCCTACTACGATCGCGTGGTGGATGTGGTCGAAGAACTGGTGAAGTTCACGCTGCTCACCCGCGGCCGTGCCGACTACCTCGTGGACCGTTACAGCGAGCGGAAGGGCGATGCGCTGGCGGTCGAGCTGGCGCGGGCGGCGGGAGCGACCGGCGTCTGAGGGAGATGCCGAATCGCGCACGATTCCAGTTCAGGTAGCCGGCGCAGGCTGCAGGGCTTCCAGCACCCGGCAATCGGCCACGCGCCCGCTGGGGCAGTTGCCGATCATCCGCTGCAGTTCGCCCTGCAGCGTCTGCAGGTCGGCAATCCTGCGCGCGATGTCGGCAATGTGCGCCTTCACCACGTCATCCACCGAACTGCATTGGTGCTCGCGTTGTTCGCCGAAGGCGATCAGCTCGCGGATCTGCTCGATGGCGAACCCCAGCTCGCGCGCACGGCGCACGAATGCCAGCCGCCGTTGGTCCTGTGCGTCGTAGCAGCGGTAGTTCCCCTGCGAACGCAGCGGCGGCTGCAGCAGGCCGATCTTTTCGTAATAGCGGATGGTCTCTGCCTTGGTGCCGGTCTGGCGGGCCAACTGGCCGATGGTGAGTGGGGCTGTCATGGGCTTGACCTTGTAGGCGCTACAAGGTTGATAAAGGCAGCTCCCTTTCATTTCAAGCCCGGGCGCGCCCGGCGGAGCGCCCCCATGGACCAGTGCTGCGGCCACAAACGCCAGGAGCTGGCATCGATAGCGCTGCACAGCGCCCAGCGGCGGGTGCTGGTGGCGGTGCTGGCAATCAACCTGGCGATGTTCTTCATCGAGTTCGGCGCGGGCCTTGCCGCGCGATCCAGCGCCCTGCAGGCCGACGCGGTCGACATGCTGGGGGATGCCATCGTCTATGGCCTGAGCCTGTGGGCGGTAAACCGGGGCCCGCGCTGGGAGGCGGGCGCGGCGCTGGCCAAGGGTCTGCTGATCCTGGCCTTCTTCGTGTTCATCGTGTTCGAAGTGGCCGGCAAGCTGGTCAATGGGGTGCCACCGTCCAGCACGCTGATGCTGGTGTTCGGTGGCATTGCCCTGGTGGCGAACCTCACCTGCCTGGCGCTGCTATGGCGATTCCGCAGGTTGAACATCAACATGAAGAGCACGTTCGAGTGCTCGCGCAATGACGTGGCCGCGAACCTGGGCGTGCTGGTGGCCGCGGGTGGCGTGGCCATGACCGGGCGCGGCTGGCCGGATATTGTCGTTGGCGCAGTGATCGCCCTGTTGTTCCTGAGGTCGGCAGTGGGCGTGATCGCTGAAGCGTGGCCGGCATGGCGGGCAGCACGCCGACAGTGACTCAGTTGCGGTGGTGCCTGCTTGGGCAGACTGCCACCTGTTGGCTGCGCTGATCGATCAGCACCACTGCTTCCTGCAGCGCATGGGCACCCACCACCGCTTCGGGATAGTGGTCGGACACCCGTACGTGCAGCCCCTGCAGCGCCAGGCCGCCGATCAACACGGGAACATCCAGCTGTGCATGTCCGCCATCGACCTCGCCGTGACTGAGGGTCAGTCGATCCCCGGTGGTCACTGCGGCACCGGCTGCCCGCCGAAAGAGTGCCGTGGGCAGCACCATCGCGACGTTGGCGCCGGTGTCCAGCTGCGCCTCTGTGGTCACTGTTCCAATCGTCACCGGGATGCGGAAGGCGCGTGAGTAGGCGAGCGTGTCCGGTTGCGCGGGCAGGAGGTTGATGTCGCGGCGGAACTGCAGGCGCCGTTGCGGGTAGTCGATGATCAGCACACCATCAGCGAAGAATCCGCGCGCAAGGATGCCGTCGAAAGCTGCGTCTTTTGATTGCCGTGCATTGTAGTCGCGGGTGAGCGCGATCACGTCGCTGCGGCGCAGCCCGTCGAGCGCCAGGGTGTTGATGCGCACCGTATCGGCCTCGGCTGTCTGTACGCCGTCGGAGTGGCGGGTGCTGGCGTCCGCTGGCAGCGCCAGTTGACGCACCAGGCGGGCGTCCGCGCGGGCCATGCCGCTGGCGCCGGTATCGATGGCGAAGCGGTACGGGCCGCTGCCGTTGACCTGCACCTGCACATGGATGCGCCCGTCGACGATGTCGAAGGGAACGTCGATGATGCGCTCGCCCGGGCGGGCGGCGAGGGAACAGGCGCTCTCCAGCACGGGTGAGGCGAGGATGGGCGCAGCTAACGGCCACAGAGTGAAGATGGCAATGCTGCGCCAACGGCGAGTGCCGAGTGCGCTATGGCGATGCGGGGGAACGCGCCTCATGATCCTGTTCCATGGGTGTCCAGGATCTTCTGATGCGTGAGGGATGCAGGCGGTTGCAGGTTTTTCCTGCTCCGCAGGCTGCTCCGAAAGCTGTCGCGGCAATCGGCTGGATCTGGAATCCGCGCGGGTGGAAATGTGACCGATGTCGCGGGCCTTGACTTGAATATGTCACCGTCTTCAACGATAAAGGCGGCATGTGGCACTGCCGCATTCCGGACCAGGGACGATCCGAAGCATGACGTGATGGGGCTCTACCCCCGCGTTCTCGTTCCCGCCGGCGCTGTGTTCGTCCAGGAAGGAGAACAGGGATGTTGGAACGACTGAAGACCCTATCGCGTGCCGTGCTGGCGATTGTTGCCGTCGGCTTCGTCGCCCCTGCTGTGGCACAGGCGCAGGAAAGCAAGATCACCTGGCGTATTTCGCAGCCCGGCGGCGATGCGACCCAATACAAGACCCAGCAGGCGGCGGTGGCCGCCATCAAGAATCTGCCGGCGCCCAGCCCGTTCCCGCCGGAGTTCCAGTTCGGCTGGCAATCTGTCGACAAGATCAAGTCGAAAGTCGTGGACTTGAACGGAAACACGTCGATCACCTACTGGATGGGGAAGACGCAGCCCTCCGACCCGGACTGGTCCTACATCGGGCGTGACATATTCCCGACGGAAGAGGCGATGGTGGCCGATTTTCTTGCGGACCAACAAGCCAGCAATCCCGTGTGCCCCGGGGCGGCGGTCACTCCGTCTGGCGATTGGTTTGCGGCTTCGCCCGATCAGGAAGGTGTCATCGAGTCACGCTACTACGATCTGACTTCAATGGCTGGCAACAATACGGCTGAATCGCCCTGCACCCCGTATACCGGGACGGTTGCGGTCGCGCGTACCCGGCGCTTGAACTGCCCGATTCCGCTCACGCAGTGGTCCAACAAGCACAGCGCATGCGTCAGCGAAGAGTTCGTTGCGACCATCACTTCGAAGTCGCAGAAGTGCGACAAGGACGGCGGCAACGGTAGCTGCCCCATGTCCCGCAACGATACAGCGGCGAACATGAGTCCGATTCCCGACAAGGACCCGGCCTCCAACGGCGGTACCTGCGACGGCAATGTCGGCAACCCATGTGATGTTAAAACTGGCGAGAAGTACGAGATCGCGCCGGACTTCGACCTGGGCTGGATCGCGCTGACGCGCTTCTATCACTCCGGCATTTCCACGTCCTCCGGTGGCTTCGGTTATGGCTGGACCCATTCGCTGGGCGCCCACCTGGCACTGGATGGCGCTGACAGCGTTGGCATCATTGAAAGCACCGGTTTCCAGCGTGTATTCAAGAAGATCGGCCAGGCCTATGAGGCGGACGACGACAGTGGTGATCGTCTCGTCCAGAACGGTAACTGGACGCTGTATTCGGCGGGCTCCATCTCGACCTTCGGCGCGGACGGGCGTCTGGTCGCCAAGCGCTTCGCGGATGGCACGTCGCTGACCTATATCTACGATGACAGCGATCGCCTTGCGGCCGTCACCCACAGCAGTGGCCGCACGCTGGAGTTCGTTTACCAGTCCAACGACTACGAGGCGCTGATCAGTTCGGTACTGGTCGAAGGCATTGCGCTCGCCACCTATACCTACACGCCGCAGAACCAGGTTGCCACGGTGGCCTATGCGGGTGGCGGTTTGCGCACGTATCACTATGAGAATCAGGACTTCCCCCAGCACCTGACCGGCATCACCGCCGAGGACGGCCGGCGCTACAGCACCTTTACCTATGATTCCATCGGTCGTGTGATCTCCAGTCAGCATGCGGGTGGTGCCGATGGCGTGACGCTCGCCTACAGCCCCAACGGCGGTGCGGTCGTGACCGATGCGCTGGGGCGGCAGACCGACTACACCCTGACACCCGGCGGCGATAGCGCTCCGTCGCGCAAGGTGACCGGCCTGACCGATTTGCAGGGAACCGTCAGCCGAACCTACTACGACCAGAGTGTCGACTTCCGCCGTCGCCTGGATACCTACACCGATCGTCGCGGCATCCAGACCAAGCACACCTATGCGCAGGGCACCGATGCGGCGAGCGGTCGTGCCGTCAGCATCCATACCGTGACCGAAGCGGTCGGCCTGCCCGAGCAGCGGGTGGTGACCACCGCGCGCGACGTCGAAACCAATGCGGTACTGACCACCCGGATCGGTAGCCGCGAAACCCGCACGGCCTTCAATTCCCGACGCCAGCCGACGGCCAACACGGTGACCGACACCGCTTCCGGTCAGACGCGCATCACCAGCTACACGTACTGCGAAGCCGCTGATGTGGCAGCGGCAGGCAGCTGCCCGGTGGAGGGGCTGCTGAAGAGTGTGGATGGCCCGCGCACGGATGTGGCCGATGCCGTTACCTATGCCTATTACTCGGCGGATGATGCAGGGTGCGCGACCGGAGGTGCCTGCAGCTATCGCAAGGGCGACCTGCGCAGCGTGACCAATGCGCTGGGCCAGACGGTCGAGACCTTGGCCTATGACGCGTTCGGGCGGCCGTTGTCGGTCAAGGACGCCAACGGCGTGGTCACCGATTACACGTACCATGCTCGCGGCTGGCCGACCTCGATCACCGTACGCGGCGCGACCACTGCCGAGGATCGGGTCACCCAGCTGAGCTATTGGCCGACGGGCCAGGTGCAGAAGATCACCGAGCCGGATGGCAGCAGCGTTTCCTACGTCTACGATGCTGCGGTGCGCTTGACCGACATCGAGGACAACGCAGGCAACACGATTCACTACACACTGGACAATGCCGGCAACCGCCTCAAGGAAGACACGCTGGACACCGGTGGCACGCTGCGCCGAACCCTGGCACGCACGTTCAACACGCTCGGCCAGCTGACCGCGCTGAAGGACGCAGGCAATCACGCCACCGGCTTTGCCTACGATGCCAACGGCAACCTGCAGACGGTGACCGACGCACTGCAGCGCGTGACCAGCCAGCAGTACGACCCGCTGAACCGCCTGGCCCAGACCCTGCAGGACGTGGGCGGCGTGGCGGCGGAGATCCGCAGCCAGTACAACGCGCTGGACCAGGTCACCCAGGTCACTGATCCGAAGGGCCTGCACACCACCTACGCCTACAACGGCTTCGGTGATCTGACCGGACAGGTCAGCCCGGACAGTGGCGCCAGCAGCTACACCGTGGACGCGGCAGGCAATCGCAAGACCGTTACCGACGCGCGCGGCGTCACCGCCACCTATCACTACGATGCACTCAACCGGCTGATCGGCATCGCCTATCCGGACCCCAATCTGGACGTGGGCTACAGCTACGACGTGGCGCCCGCTGCGTGTACTGCCGACGAGCGCTTTGCCAAGGGGCGCCTGGGGCAGGTGCTGCACGCCAATGGCAGCACCCAGTACTGCCATGACCGCTTCGGTCAGGTCACCCGCAAGGTGCAGACGCTCAATGGGGTGGCCAGTACCCTGCGCTATGCCTACAGCAAGTCGGGCCGCCTGACTGCGTTGACCTACCCCGATGGCAGTGTGGCCGACTACGTGCGCGATACCCAGGGGCGCATCAGCCAGATCGGACTGACCCGGCCCGGCCAAGCCCGCCAGATCGTGGTGAACAACGTGACCTACGCGGCCTTCGGCCCGGCGACCGGTTGGACCTATGGCAACGGCCGCCAGCTGCAGCGTCCGCTGGATCTGGACTACCGCCCTCAGGCGGTGCATGACCCGGCCGCAGGCGGCCTGTCGCTGGGCTATGGCTATGATCCGGTAGGTTCGATCACCGAACTGAAGAACGGCACAGGCTCGACGGTGCTGGCCAAGTACGCTTACGACGCGCTGGGTCGCCTGACACAGACCCAGGACGGTACGACCGGCACACCGATCGAAACCTATGCGTATGACGCCACCGGTAATCGCACCGCGCTGACCACCTCGGCAGGTACCGCCAGCTACACCTATCCCGCAAGCAGCCACCGCCTGACTGCGGTGGATGGCGAGGCGCGCACCCATGACGCAGCGGGCAACACCACCAGCATCGGCAGCAAGACGTTCAACTATAACGACGCCAATCGCATGAACGCGGTGAAGCAGGGTAACGCCACACTGGAGAGCTACGGCTACAACCATCGTGGCGAGCGCGTGCTGCGTACCCCGGCCGGTGGCGCAGCGCAGATCACCCTGTATGACGAGGCGGGGCAATGGCTGGGCAACTACTCGGTCACGGGCCAGGCGCAGCAGCAGGCCATCTGGCTGGACAACTATCCGGTGGCGCTGATCAATGTGCCGGGCACCGGCGTGCCGGAGTTAGCCTACGTCCAGCCGGATCATCTGGGCACACCGCGCGTGGTGATCGACCCGGTGCGCGATGTCGCGATCTGGGAGTGGAGCAACAAGAGCGAAGTGTTCGGTAATCAGATTCCGAGTGCCGACCCGGATGGTGATGGTGTGGCGTTCGAGCTGGCGCTGCGCTTCCCGGGCCAGCAGGCGACGGATGCGAGTGGGTTGTTCTACAACAATCAGCGGGAGTATGACCCGGTAGTTGGGCGGTACTCGCAGAGTGATCCAATTGGGTTGGAAGGCGGAATTAGTACATTTGCCTATTCCGAATCTGATCCCGTGCTGAACATCGATCCATTCGGTGAGATGTCGGGACGTCGCGGGGAACGAAATCAGACGCGCTCGCCGGATGGGACCAACAATCCTGGAAAAAAGTGGAAGGATGATCCCAAACGCCCTGGATGGGGATGGCAGAAGGACTCCAATACGGGAAAGTCAACCTATAAGAGGAAGCCGTCGTTTCTGCTTCCACCCAAGGCAATCGGACCCACGCTCGCACTCAGAGTTGCTCTTCAGGTTGCTTGCGAGAATGGAGATGTTAACGCGTGCAAGACCCTGTGCAGTCTCTTTCCAGAGGTTTGCGGGGCGGTAGACTTCACAGAGCCGAATGTAGCAATGTGCCCTACGGATGGTTCGACGTCACTGCTCTTCTAGATGAACTGCAAGATGGGCTATGTTTCATCTGGAAAGGGCCGGGAAGATCTTCGCTTGCTGGCAGGGATGCTGGCGCTGACTTGAGGCTTACTAGGTGAAGAGGTTGCATGCGCGTGCGGTCAAGGAAATGGAGGTAGTCACTCCTGCCGGGATGAGGAAGATGGTGCTGGGCCTGTTTCATCGTCGGCATGATTACGGCGACTTTGACCTTTTGGAGGTTGTGGCTGAACTTCACAAGCTTGGGATATCAACACTGAAGCAGTTGAGGCTCCTTCTAAAAAGGCACCGTCGTTCAATTCTCCATGATGAGAAAAGGAAGATGTCTCGCGCCGAAACTGCGCACCTTCTTTCGCAATTCGATTCGCGAGGTATCGACTCGCACACTAACACTGCCTGGTTTGCGGTTCCTGGTGTTGTGCGAGAGGCCCTTGAAAAGGAGTTTGGCTGGGAAGTGGTGAAACAGTTCCATGAATACGAGCCGGAGGAGGGCTGCGATCAAGAAGGGACAGAGTGAGTTTGCGCACGTATCAATCTTCGCTGTTTTCGCTTCAATTCCATTTCGTTGGATGCGATGCGGCCTATGAATTCGGTTCTGATGAGGTTGGCGTGCCCAATAGCGTCCTTTTTGTGAGAATGGCTCTTGGCGAGGCTAGGCGCCAGGGGCTCCGTGGTTGTTTCCCCGGAGTTCCAGTCTATGAACCAAGATTTCAACTCCCTTGAATGGTGTGACGCCACGTTGCTGGCCATCAACATCGACAGAAGCAATCCTGGCGTATGCGACGAGGTAAGGGTGCGAGCGCGTTGGCCGGATGGCCGGCAGGCAACCGTTTGCTTCTCGGAAGCCTACGGGTGCTCGGCGCTCATGAACTTCGGCGTACTGGGTGACGAGGGAATTGAGTTTGCCATGGTGGATGATGACGAGCCGGGACTCGCTGATCTTCTTGATCGTTGGAAGGCGGTCGGCTATCCGCTGTCCGGTCTGAAGTGTTTTCGTATCGAGACCAGCTCGACCGGAAGCGTCATTCTCATCTACGCCAGGACATGGCGGATCGAGAATCAGCCGATGGCGGACGCGGTGCCCTGAAGGACATCCCGTGCCCAGGTTCCTCACCCCCGACGAGGTCTCCCTCATCCACAGGCTGCTGCCGGAGACGACCGAGCTGTCCGAACGGTTGTTGAAGGATCTGGCG
Organism: Stenotrophomonas sp. 86156_Sma; assembly: GCF_056481625.1. Classification (NCBI taxonomy): domain Bacteria; kingdom Pseudomonadati; phylum Pseudomonadota; class Gammaproteobacteria; order Lysobacterales; family Lysobacteraceae; genus Stenotrophomonas; species Stenotrophomonas sp. 86156_Sma. The sequence continues at coordinate 2,921,014 of NZ_CM151157.1, read as the reverse complement.
CTCGCTCAGGTGGAGGATGTGGGTGTCGTCGGATTCGGGGGCGTGGTGTTCCTGTCCAGCACGACCCGGCTTTTCGGCAGTGACATTGCTACGGCCATGCTTGCCGATGCTGACGGCGTGCCGGTGAGAGTCACCCTGTGCCTGGATAATCACGATCAGCTCTTCGAGCTGGAGCTGTGGAAGGTGGACTTCTCGCCGATCATCGGCGTCGATCTGAGAAGCGCTTTCAGCGAGCACTGATGCCTGCTGAAAGCGGTCCTCGCTGAAGGCCGTGGCGCATGGCATTCACCCTTCAGGCTGCAACCGCCCCACCGCCTGCGCGCACAATGACTGGCTGGCCAGTACCAACCCCTCCATCACCCGGTCGCCCACGTACTCTTCCGGTTCGCCGTTCTGGCGGGTGCGCTCCGCCGCCAGCAGCATTACCAGCACCACACGCAACCCGCTCAACGCGCAATCGGCATCGGCCAGGGCCAGGCAGCGGCCGGGGAGTTGATGCCGCTCCGGCCACCGTTGGCCATCGGCCGCCGCACCGGAGCCGATGCGGTTGAGATTGGCAATGAAGGTGTTCCTGTCCACTGCGGGCGCAGCCTGTGGCGAACCGTCGTCGTGGGCGGTACTGCGATAGGCGTGCAGATGGGGGAAGTCCGATTCGTTCATGGCAGAGCTCCGTGCAGGGCAATCGGTAACCGCCACCCGAAAGGTGGCGGGCGGTACGTGGTTCGAATCCGGGTTGGCTTCAAGCCGGCGGGCGCGAACGCCCCCAACGCACCGCCCGCCATAGCCGGCAGACGGATTGCCAGCCGGCGCCACGCATGGTGACGCCGGCTGGCAAGCGCACTTACTCAAAGCCAACACGGGATTCGAAGCCCGGCCACCCTTTTCCGGTGGCACGCCATCTGAGCCCCTGGCGCTGTGCAATGCCAATCAGAAGAGCTGCAAACATCAGTCGATTGGAGACGCTTTCGGCATTCTCCCACGCTGTTAAGCACTGCCAGCGCGGGCTGGCGCGGTGATCCGCCCGAACCGTGCAATCTGCGACAGGCGTCGAGGTTGGGAAGCGGGAGGGAGCGAGTGGGGAGGGGCGATGGCGACAGGCTCTGCGGGGAGGGAGCCTGAGTCGAGCCTGGCGGGGCCCCAGCAGCGCCAAAGCGTGACGTGCGACTCGGGTTGACGTTCCCAGCCACCAAGCGCAGGCTGGTCCGGCACGTTTCCTAACCAGAAGGAGACTTATGACTGCGACCGCTTCGCTGCACCCAACCCCCGACACCCAGGGCCGTTCGCGCCTCTGGAGTGTGTTCTGGCTGCAGGGCGTCATTCCCAGCAACATTCTGTGGGCCGTGGCCCTCTGGGCGTTGGCCAACCAGCGTACGTCGCTGCTGCTGGGGGTGTTCGCCGTGTTGCTGCTCTATACCGGCTGGATCATCCCGGCGGTGTGGCGGGCGGCGCCCACTGCGCACAACCCCAACCTGGGCGTGGCCGCGCGCGGGCTGACCGTGGCCTGGGGGCTGAACACCGTGCTGGTGATCTTCTTCCTGACCCTGCAGCTGGTGGCTCAATAGAACTGAACAGGCTCGCCGCCCCGGTCGAAGGCGGCGAAGCGGCCGATCTGACCGTCATGGATGGCGTTGACCATCAGCTGCAGCGGGCGGGCGGCTTCGTCACTGTTGGGCGCGAAACCGCCACGGCCGTCCAGCGCCGCCACGAAGACCAGGTCCCAGTCGATGCCGGTGGTGGTCGACTCGGCCGCCAGCGCCTGGAAGCTGGGTACCTCGGTCGGCAGCTTGTCCACGCACAGCACCGGCGACAGGGTGCCGCCCTCGCGGCGGTCATGCCGGTCGCGCTGGTCGCTGGTGGGCGATTCGGGCAGCTCGGCGCGCACGAATACGAACAGCAAGCGTTGCGGTTCAGCCTGCTGGCCTGCGGCGTGCAGCAGCTGCTGGAAATCGTTCATCATCATGAGGGTTGTCACACGCCCGCTGCACGGAAAGCCGCATGCTGCCATAACGCATGCCGCGTGGGGCCGAAGACGATTGATTTAAGTCATGCCCATGGAACTGACGGCCGCGTACTCTGGCAATCGTTCCAGCAGACAAGGGTTTCCGGGCCGTTCCGGGCGCAGGCAAGACGGTGGAGCAACAAGGTGGACCAGCCATGAGCCAACTCACCGACGGTTTCGGACGCAGCTTTCCGTACCTGCGCCTGTCGTTGACCGAAGCCTGCAACTTCCGTTGCAGCTACTGCCTGCCCGACGGTTACCAGGCCGATGGCCGCCCGCGCTTCCTGCAGGTGGATGAAATCGCGCGCCTCGTGCGTGCGTTCGCCGCGCTGGGCATGAGCAAGATCCGCCTGACCGGTGGCGAGCCCAGCCTGCGCAAGGACCTGGACGAGATCATCGCCTCCGTGGCGGCGGTGCCGGGCATCCGCAAGGTGGCCATCACCACCAATGGCACGCTGCTGCCGCGGCGCCTGCCGGGCTGGCACCGCGCCGGCCTGACCGCGCTGAACGTGAGCATGGACAGCCTGCAGCGCGAACGCTTCAAGACCATCACCGGGCATGACCGCCTGCCGGAGATCGAACAGGGCCTGGCCCTGGCGCAGGCGTTGGGCCTGCCGGCGATCAAGCTCAACGCGGTGCTGTTGCGCGGCCTGAACGACGACGAGCTGCCGCAGTGGATGGACTACCTGCGCGACCGCCCCTTCAGCGTGCGCTTCATCGAACTGATGCGCACCGGCGACAACGAAGCCTATTTCCAGCGCCACCACCTGCGCGCCGACCTGGTGATCGAGCAGCTGCTGGCCGCCGGCTGGCACGAGCGTCCGCGCGCGGCCGATGCCGGCCCGGCGCGGGAGTTCGGGCATCCAGACCATCGTGGCAGCATCGGCATCATTGCCCCGTATTCGCGTGACTTCTGCAAAGGCTGCAACCGCCTGCGGGTGACCGCGAAGGGCGACCTGCGGCTATGCCTGTTCGGCGAGTTCGGCGTGCCGCTGCGCCCGCTGCTGCAGCGCGACGACGACCACGACGCGCTGCTGGCACGCATCACCACACAGCTTGGCCTGAAAGCGGCCGGGCATGGACTGCACCAGGGCCAGACCGGGCTGACCCCGCACCTGGCCTCCATCGGAGGATGAGCAACACGATGAGTGGGGAATTGAATGCGGCCTTCCACATGGCCGATGTCCGCGACAAGCGCATCACCCGCCGCCGTGCGGTGGCGGTGGGCGAGCTGCATGCCGGCCCGGTGGCCTATCCGCTGATCGTCGAGCGCCGCCTGCCCAAGGGCGATGCGCTGGTGATGGCCGAAATTGCCGGCCTGCAGGGCGCCAAGATGGCCTCGATGCTGATGCCGCTGTGCCACCCGCTGCCGCTGGAACTGGTGCAGGTGTTCTGCGCGCCGGTACCGGAACGGCAGGCGATCCGCGTGTGGTGCGAGTGCGCCAGCGAGGCGCGCACCGGCGTGGAGATGGAGGCGCTGGCTGGCGTCAACGCGGCACTGCTGACCCTGTACGACCTGAGCAAGCCAGTAGAGCCGGCACTGCGCATCGAAGGCATCCGCCTGCTGTTCAAGGAAGGTGGCAAGCGCGGTGTGTGGCTGCACCCCGACGGCATGGACGATGCCGAGCGCGCGCGTTTCAAGCCGCGCGCGCCGAAGGGGTTGGAGGGCGCCGCCTGCGCGGTGATCACGCTGAGTGATCGTGCCAGCGAAGGCACGTATGAAGATGTGTCTGGCCCGACCCTGGTGACCGGCGTGAAAAAGCTGGGCGGCGAGGTGGTGACGGCCGAGGTGTTGCCCGATGGCATCGAGCCATTGGCGGGCCGCCTGCAGGCGTTGGCCGCCGATGGCGTGCGCCTGTGCCTGTGCACCGGCGGTACCGGGCTGGGCCCGCGTGACCTGACGCCGGAGGCGCTGCGTTCCTTGAACGCACGGCCGGTGCATGGCCTGGCGCAGATGGTGCGGGCACTGAGTGCGCAGCACACGCCGATGGCCTGGCTGAGCCGCGCCGAAGTGGTGCAGCTGGGCAACATGCTGGTGTTCGCATTGCCCGGCAGCCCGAAGGCGGCGGCGCAGTGCCTGGACATCCTGGCGCCGGTACTGGGCCACGCCCTGGCGATGGTCGATGGTGGTGGCCACTGATGATTGCCTACAGCGAAGCCCTGCAGCACCTGCTGGACGCGGCCACGCCGCTGCCGGCCGAGCACCTGCCGCTGCATGAGGTCGCTGGTCGCACTCTGGCCAGTGACATCGTCAGTGGGCAGTCGCTGCCGCCGTTCGACAATTCGGCAATGGACGGCTTCGCGCTGCGCGCCAACGGCGCGACGTTCGAGGCCGGTACCGAATTCGTGGTGCAGGGTTGGCAGGCGGCCGGCGATGCCGGTGCCGAAGGCGGCGAGGGTGCCTGGGAAATCATGACCGGTGCGCGCATGCCGGTTGGGCTGGATACGGTGGTACCTGTCGAGAACGTGGAGATCCTTACCAGCGAGGACGGCCGCCCGACCCGCATCGCATTGAAGGGCACGGTGAAGCCGGGCCAGAACGTACGCCTGCGCGGCCAGGATGTCAGCGACGGCGAGCGTGTGCTGCAGGCCGGGCAGGTACTGGATATCAATGCCCGCACCCTGCTGCACGCCATTGGCGTGGGCCAGGTGGCGGTGGTGGCGCGGCCGAAGGCGGCAGTGATCGCTACCGGCAAGGAGTTGGTGACCGAGGCGGCGCAGACGCTGGAATCCGGTCAGATCCGTGACAGCAACCGTCCGTACCTGGTCGGCCGCCTGCAGGCCGCAGGTGCCGAGGTGGTCTGGCAGGGCACGGTGGGTGATGACGTGGCCGCGTTCAATGCGGTGCTGGATGACGTGCTGGCTGCTGGCGCGCAGCTGCTGATCAGTACCGGCGCCGTGTCGGCCGGCCGCTACGATTTCGTTCCCGATGCGCTGCGTGGACGTGGTGCGCGCATCGTGTTCCACAAGGTGGCGATCCGCCCGGGCAAGCCGTTGCTGTTCGCGGTGCTGCCCAACGGCGCGCTGTATTTCGGTCTGCCCGGTAACCCGGTTTCGGCCGCCGTGGGCCAGCGCTTCTTCGTGGAGCCGGTGCTGCGCCGCCTGCTGGGGCTGGCACCGGAACCCGTGTTGCAGCTGCCGCTGCAGGCCGACGTGCGCAAGCCGCCGGGCCTGCGCTTCCACGCGCGTGCGCGGGTGGAAGTGGACGGTCAGGGGCGCCTGAGTGCGCGCGTGCTGTCCGGGCAGGAGTCGTTCCGTTTGATGTCCATGCTGCAGGCCAACGCCTGGGTGGTGCTGGAGGCCGAGGGAGACCTGGCCACCGCTGGCACCTACGTGCGCGTGCAGGGCTGGGGTCACCATGACCCGGTGCAGCTGGCGAGCCAGGAGTCGTGATGAAACAGGTGAATCTGCAGTTGTTCGGTGCGTTTTCCGATCTGGATGCCAGCCGCGAGATCGCCGTGGAGGTGGCTGGTGGCACCGTGGCCGATCTGCGCCAAGCGCTGCGCGAGCTGCTGCCGACGCGTTGGCCGGGTTTCCGCGCCGGCCTGCTGGACTACTCGGCATTTGCCGACCAGCAACGCGTGCTGCGTGACCACGAGGCGCTGCCCGACGATGGCTGGGTGGCGATCCTGCCGCCGGTGAGCGGGGGCTGAGCGATGAGCGAGAAGAAGATCATCGCCAAGGTGGTGGACCGCGCGCAGGCGGCGATCGATCCTGCCGAGGGCATCGCTGCGGTGTCCGATCCGGGTTTCGGTGGCATCGATGTGTTCATCGGCAAGGTGCGCGACGTCAACATCGGCCGGCCGGTGAACGGGATTACCTATGACCTGTTCGAGCCGCTGGTGCTGAACGAGTTCAAGCGCTTGGCCGCCGAGGTCGAGGCGACGTTCGGTCCGAAGCTGAAGCTGTATGTGGCCCATGCCAAGGGCCGGTTGGGCATTGGCGATGTGGCGGTGGTGGTGGCTGCGGGCAGCCCGCACCGTGACGAGGCCTTCCGGGCCTGCCGGCAGTTGATCGAGGTGGTGAAGCACCAGTGCCCGATCTGGAAGCAGGAGCATTACGAGGACGGCGACAGCGAGTGGAGCGAGGGTTGCAGCCTGTGCCATGCGGACAGCGAACCCGCACATGCCCATGACCATGCGCACGACCACCACCATTGAGCCCGCTGCAGCCACGCATGGCGTGGCTCTACCACCGAATGTCTGGATGGCCGTGGGGTTCAGTAGATCCACGCCATGCGTGGATGCGGCCTTCCCGATGAATCCGGCCGACGCAGCCACGCATGGCGTGGCACTACTGCGATGAGCATCAACGGCATCGTGCTGGCCGGCGGCCTGTCCAGCCGGATGGGGCGAGACAAGGCGCTGCTGCCGTGGCAGGGGCGCACCCTGCTGGAACACATGCGTGGCCTGCTGTTGCAGGCCGGCGCAGAACGGGTCTGGGTGAGCGGTGACTATCCGGCCTTCGGCGGCATCCCCGATCAGGTAGCGCGCTGGGGCCCCTGGGTGGACTGCACAGCGTGATGCAGCAGATGCCCGACAGCCGGGCCTGGGTGGTAGCGGTGGATACGCCGTTGCTGGCGCCACGGCTGCTGCAACGGCTGGCTGCCGAGGGGCGGGGCGCGTGCACGATCTTTGACGGGCATCCCTTTCCCATGCGGTTGAATGTGGACAATGCCACTCGTAGCGTGCTGGCCGCGATGTTGGATGATGCGGACGGGCCGCGCTCGGTACAGGCCTTCCAGCGCCGCCTGCAGATGCACGCGCTGCTGCTGGAAAGCGTTGACGAAGCCTGCCTGGTCAACTGCAATACCCCCGAACAATGGGAGGATGTTGCGTCATGAAAGTGCAGTTGCAGGACCAATCAGTACGGCTTCGCCTGGACGAGGCCGAACTGGCGCGCCTGCTGGCCGGTGAATCGGTCGAGAACATGACCCGCTTTGGCGGCATCGAGGGCTGGGGCATGGCGGTGTCGCTGCATGGCGGCGATCAACCGGTGCTGCTCGATGGCGGCACCTTCTGCCGCCTGGTACTGCCGCGCCTGGCCGTCGAGGCCTTGGCGGCGCGGTTGCCGTGCCGGGATGGCCTGCCGTTCGACATTGCCCTGGAAGATGGCAGCCAGCTTCAGCTGCAGTTCGATGTGGACGTGCGCGACAGCGTGCGCCAGCGCGGGGTGACCCGCCGCACCACCGCTTCATCGGTTTGACATTTGTCAGGGGCACGGCGGAAACCGGCCCCTGATTGATCCAGATCAACCCCGTCGTTGTTGCTGCGCGGCCTAATGGCTGCATGACGACGGGTCACAACTTGAAACGCAGTACCCACGTCATTCCACAGCCTTGGAGCCATGTATGACCGTCGGTAGCGATCCTGTTGTCCGCAGCACTGCCCGTCCGGGTCGCGTCATCAGCGACTGGACGCCGGAGGACCCCGGCTACTGGGCGCGCACCGGCAAGCGGGTCGCCACCCGCAACCTGGTCATCTCGATTCCCTCGCTGCTGCTGGCCTTCTCGGTCTGGGTGCTGTTCTCGGCGGTATCGATCAGCCTGCCGAAGATCGGCTTCAACTTCAGTACCGACCAGCTGTTCTGGCTGGTGGCGCTGCCCAGCCTGTCCGGCGCTACGCTGCGCATCTTCTATTCGTTCGTGATTCCGATCTTCGGTGGCCGCCGCTGGACCGCGCTGTCCACGGCCTCGCTGCTGGCGCCGACGCTCTGGCTCGGCTTTGCGGTACAGGACCCGGCCACGCCGTACGGGGTGTTCGTGGCCATCGCGATCCTGTGCGGGTTCGGTGGCGCGAATTTCTCGTCGTCGATGTCCAACATCTCCTTCTTCTACCCCAAGCAGAAGCAGGGCCTGGCGCTGGGCCTGAACGCCGGCCTGGGCAATGTGGGCGTGTCCGTGGCGCAGGCGGTGATCCCGCTGGTCATCACCGTGGGCGTGTTCGGTGCGCTGGGTGGTGCACCGCAGCCCACGATGGAGGGTGGGGCGCCGTTGTTCCTGCAGAACGCCGGCTTCATCTGGGTGCCGGCGATTGCGCTGTGCGCCATCGCGGCCTGGTTCGGCATGAACGACCTGACCAGCGCCCGCTCGTCGTTCTCCGAGCAGGCGGTGATCTTCCGCCGCAAGCACAACTGGCTGATGTGCTGGTTGTACATCGGCACCTTCGGTTCCTACATCGGCTTCTCGGCCGGCTTCCCGATGCTGGTGAAGAGCCAGTTCCCGGATGTGAACCCGCTGGCCTACGCCTTCATCGGCCCGCTGCTGGGTGCGTTGATGCGTTCGGTGGGCGGCAGCATGGCCGACCGCTGGGGTGGCGCACGCCTGACCTTCTGGGTGTTCGCGCTGATGATCGCGGCCGTGTTCGGCGTACTGCACTTCCTGCCCAGCGATGGCCGGGGCGGCAACTTCCATGGCTTCCTGCTCAGCTTCATGGCGCTGTTCGTGCTCAGTGGCATCGGCAACGGCACCACGTTCCGCATGATCCCGGTGATCTTCCGCACCCTGCATGAGTGCTGGTCGGCCAACGACAACGCCGAGGGCAAGGCTGCTGCTGCCCACCAGGCCAGCATCGAGTCGGCCGCGGTGGTCGGCTTCTCCGGTGCGATCGGCGCCTATGGCGGCTTCTTCATTCCCAAGAGCTACGGCTCGTCCATCACCTTGACCGGCAGCCCCGACATGGCGCTGTACGGATTCGTTGTTTTCTACGTCACCTGCCTGGCCGTGACCTGGTGGTGGTACTACCGGCGCGGTGCCGAGACACCCTGCTGACGACATGAAAACGCACCGCAGCCAGATGACACACACAGCCACGATGCCGATGTCCGCAAAGGGAGACCCCCGATGAGTTATTTCCTCGATCGCTTGCAGTTCTTCAAGCGTGACCCCCAGACCTTTGCCGATGGCCACGGATTCGCCAAGAGCGAGGGCCGCGACTGGGAAAACAGTTACCGCGCCCGCTGGCAGTACGACAAGATCGTGCGTTCCACCCACGGCGTTAACTGCACGGGTTCGTGCAGCTGGAAGATCTACGTCAAGAACGGCCTGGTCACCTGGGAAACCCAGCAGACCGACTACCCGCGAACGCGCCCGGACCTGCCCAACCATGAACCGCGTGGCTGCCCGCGTGGCGCCAGCTATTCCTGGTACCTGTACAGCGCCAACCGGCTGAAGTACCCGCTGATCCGCGGCACGCTGCTGCGCCTGTGGCGCGAAGCACGCAAGAGCAAGGCCCCGGTCGACGCCTGGGCCAGCATCGTGGAGGACAAGGAGAAGGCGCGTTCGTACAAGACCCGCCGCGGCATGGGCGGCTTCGTGCGCCTGCAGTGGGAAGAGGCCAACGAGATCATCGCCGCCTCCAACCTGTACACGGTGAAGCAGTACGGCCCGGACCGCGTGGTCGGCTTCTCGCCGATTCCGGCGATGTCGATGGTGTCCTACGCCGCCGGCGCGCGTTACCTGTCGCTGCTGGGCGGCGCCTGCCTGTCCTTCTATGACTGGTACTGCGACCTGCCGCCGGCCTCGCCGCAGATCTGGGGCGAGCAGACCGACGTGCCCGAATCGGCCGACTGGTACAACAGCCGCTACATCATCGCCTGGGGCTCGAACGTGCCGCAGACGCGCACGCCCGATGCGCATTTCTTCACCGAGGCGCGCTACAACGGCACCAAGACGGTGGCGATCTGCCCGGACTATTCCGAGCTGGCCAAGCTGACCGACCATTGGCTGCACCCGAAGCAGGGCACCGATGCGGCGCTGGCCTTCGCCTTCGGCCATGTGATCCTGCGCGAGTTCCACGTCGATTCGCCCTCGCAGTACTTCCAGGACTATTGCCGCCAGTACTCGGACATGCCGATGCTGGTGCGCCTGGAGCGCCGCGACGACGGTCGCCTGGTGCCGGGCCGTTTCCTGCGTGCCAGTGAACTGGGCGGGCTGGGTGAAGCCAATAATCCGGACTGGAAGACGCTGGCTTTGGACGAGACCAGCGGCCAGATCGTGGTGCCCAATGGCTCCATCGGTTTCCGCTGGGGCGAGAAGGGCAAGTGGAACATCGAGGAGAAGGAAAGCAATGGCGCCGATACGCGCCTGCGGCTGAGCCTGGCCGACGCCCATGAGGGCATCGAGGCGGTCAGCTTCCCGTACTTCGGTGGCATCGAGTCGGAGGGCTGGACCGCTGCGCCGGCCGACGACGTGCTTGAGCGCAACATCCCGGTGCGTCGCCTGGCCCTGGCCGAGGGTGGCGAGACCCTGGTGGCCACGGTCTACGACCTGCTGCTGGCCCAGTACGGCGTGGACCGTGGCTTTGGCGGCGGCAACGTGGCATCGAGCTTCGACGACATGGTGCCGGGCACGCCGGCCTGGCAGGAGCGTATCACCGGCGTGTCGCGTGGTGAGGTGATCGAGATCGCCCGCGAGTTCGCGCGTACCGCCGACAAGACCCATGGCCGTTCGATGATCATCGTCGGCGCCGGCATGAACCATTGGTTCCACAACGATATGAACTACCGCGGCCTGATCAACATGCTGATCATGTGCGGTTGCGTGGGCCAGACCGGTGGCGGCTGGGCGCATTACGTGGGCCAGGAAAAACTGCGCCCGCAGACCGGCTGGCAGCCGCTGGCCTTCGGCCTGGACTGGAGCCGGCCACCGCGTCACATGAACGGCACCTCGTTCTTCTACTTCAACACCGGGCAATGGCGCTACGAGAAGCTGCAGGTGGATGAGCTGCTTTCGCCGCTGGCGGATGCGAGCAAGTACAGCGGCAGCCTGGCCGACCTGAACCTGCGCGCGGTGCGCATGGGCTGGCTGCCCTGTGCGCCGCAGCTGGACCGCAACCCGCTGCAGCTGGTACGCGAGGCCGAAGCGGCGGGTGTTGCCCCGGCCGACTACGCGCTGGGCAAGTTCAAGGACGGCTCGCTGGACTTCGCCTTCGCCGATCCGGACGCGCAGCAGAATCACCCGCGCATGATGTTCATCTGGCGCTCGAACCTGTTGGGTTCGTCGGGCAAGGGCCACGAGTACATGCTGCGGCACCTGCTCGGCACGCGTCATGGCCTGCAGGGCAAGGACCTGGGCGAGATGGGGGCGATCAAGCCGGAGGAAGTGACGTGGCGTGACGAGGCACCGGAGGGCAAGCTGGACCTGCTGGTCACGCTCGACTTCCGCATGTGCACCACCGCGCTGTACTCGGACATCGTGCTGCCGACCGCGACCTGGTACGAGAAGGACGACCTCAACACCTCGGACATGCACCCGTTCATCCACCCGCTGTCGAAGGCGGTGGATCCGGCCTGGGAATCGCGCAGCGACTGGGAGATCTTCAAGGAGGTTGCCCGCACCGTGAGCGAGATGGCGCCGGGCGTGCTGGGCGTGGAGAAGGACCTGGTGCTGGTGCCGACCCTGCATGACACCCCCAACGAGCTGGGCATGCCGTTCGGCGTGACCGACTGGAAGAAGGGCGAGTGCGAGGCCATCCCGGGCCAGACCATGCCGTCGATGACGGTGGTGGAGCGCGACTACCCGAACCTGTACCGCAAGTTCACCTCGCTGGGCCCGCTGCTGGACAAGCTGGGCAACGGCGGCAAGGGCATGAGCTGGGACACGAAGCACGAGGTCGAATTCCTCGGCAAGCTCAACCACACCGTGCACGACGCGGGCGTGAGCCAGGGCCGTCCGGCCATCTCGACCGCGATCGACGCGGCCGAGGTGATCCTGCACCTGGCACCGGAGACCAACGGCCATGTGGCGGTGAAGGCCTGGGAATCGCTGGGTACCTTCACTGGTCGCGAGCACACTCATCTGGCGGTGGGCAAGGAGCACGATGCGATCCGCTTCCGTGACATCCAGGCGCAGCCGCGCAAGATCATCTCCTCGCCGATCTGGTCGGGCCTGGAGGACGACAACGTCAGCTACAACGCCGGCTATACCAACGTGCACGAGCTGATTCCGTGGCGCACGGTGACCGGTCGCCAGCAGTTCTACCAGGACCATGAGTGGATGATCGACTTCGGCGAGGCCTTCATGGGCTACCGGCCGCCGGTCAACACGCGCACGGTGGAGCCGCTGCTGAACCAGCGCCCGAACGGCAACAAGGAGATCGTGCTGAACTGGATCACCCCGCACCAGAAGTGGGGCATCCACAGCACCTACAGCGACAACCTGATCATGCAGACACTGTCGCGCGGTGGCCCGATCGTGTGGTTGAGCGAGGATGACGCGCGCAGTGCCGGCATCGTCGACAACGACTGGATCGAGCTGTTCAACGTCAACGGTGCGATCGCCGCGCGTGCGGTGGTCAGCCAGCGCGTGATGCCGGGCATGGCGATGATGTACCACGCCCAGGAACGCATCATCAACGTGCCGGGCTCGGAGATTTCCGGGACCCGCGGTGGCATCCACAACTCGGTGACCCGCATCGTGCTCAAGCCCACCCACATGATCGGCGGCTACGCGCAGCTGGCGTACGGCTTCAACTACTACGGCACGTGCGGCACCAACCGCGACGAGTTCGTGATCGTGCGCAAGATGGACAAGATCGATTGGTTGGACGATGAACAAGGAAGTTCGAGTGTCGCGGGCGCAGGACGCGCAGGAGCGACCGATGAACAGCCCGCTGGCGCTTCGGCATCGGCCAGCAAGGAGGTGGTGTGATGAAGGTCCGTGCACAGATCGCGATGGTGCTGAACCTGGACAAGTGCATCGGCTGCCATACCTGCTCGATCACCTGCAAGAACGTCTGGACCTCGCGCGAGGGCGTCGAGTACGCCTGGTTCAACAACGTGGAAACCAAGCCGGGCATCGGCTACCCGAAGGAATGGGAGAACCAGGACAAGTGGAACGGCGGCTGGGTGCGTACCCGCGCAGGCAAGCTGGTGCCGCGTGCCGCGTGCCGCGTGCCGGTGGCCGTTGGCGCATGCTGGCCAAGATCTTCGCCAATCCGGATCTGCCGCAGATCGACGACTACTACGAGCCGTTCGATTTCGACTACCAGAACCTGCACACCGCCAAGGACAGCCAGCACCAGCCCACCGCGCGGCCGCGCTCGCTCATCAGTGGCGAGCGCATGCAGAAGATCGAGTGGGGCCCGAACTGGGAGGAGATCCTGGGTTCGGAGTTCAGCAAGCGCTCGCGCGACTACAACTTCGACCAGGTGCAGAAGGAGATCTACGGCGCCTTCGAGAAGACCTTCATGATGTACCTGCCGCGCCTGTGCGAGCACTGCCTGAACCCGGCGTGCGTGTCGGCGTGCCCGTCGGGCGCGATCTACAAGCGTGAGGAAGACGGCATCGTACTGATCGACCAGGACAAGTGCCGCGGTTGGCGCATGTGCGTGTCGGCGTGCCCGTACAAGAAGATCTACTACAACTGGAAGAGCGGCAAGTCGGAGAAGTGCATCTTCTGCTACCCGCGCATCGAGATGGGCGAGCCGACCGTGTGCTCGGAAACCTGCGTGGGCCGCATCCGCTACCTGGGCGTGATGCTGTACGACGCCGACCGCATCGCCGAGGCCGCCTCGGTGGCCGCCGAGAAGGACCTGTACCAGGCCCACCTGGACATCTTCCTGGACCCGAACGATCCGGCGGTGATCGCCGCCGCGCGCGCCGAGGGCATCCCGGACAGCTGGCTGGATGCGGCCAAGCAGTCGCCGGTGTACAAGCTGGCGATCGACTGGAAGCTGGCGCTGCCGCTGCACCCGGAGTACCGCACGCTGCCGATGGTCTGGTACGTGCCGCCGCTGTCGCCGATCCAGTCCGCCGCCGAACGTGGCCGCGTGGGCATGAGCGGCGAGCTGCCGGACGTGGCTTCGCTGCGTATTCCGATGCGCTACCTGGCCAACCTGCTGACGGCCGGTGACGAGGCGCCGGTGGTGCGTGCGCTGGAGCGGCTGATGGCGATGCGTGCCTGGCGCCGGGCCAAGAACGTGGACGGCGTGGAAGACACCGCCGTGCTGGAACAGACCGGACTGAGCATCGCCCAGGTGGAAGAGATGTACCGCTACCTGGCCATTGCCAACTACGAGGACCGTTTCGTGATTCCGACCGGCCACCGCGAGTACGCCAACGATGCCTTCGGCGAGCGTGGCGGCTGCGGCTTCACCTTCGGCAACGGCTGCAATGGTGACAGCCCGGCCGACCTGTTCGGCCAGCGCAAGAGCACCACCTTCGTGGTGGACAAGGGCCCGAACCACCGCCGCAAGGAGGTGGTGTGATGAGCGTGCTCAAGCTGGTCGGGGTGCTGCTGGACTACCCCCGCGAGGAACTGTGGCAGCACGGCGAGGAACTGCTCGCCGCCTGCGACGACCCGGCGCTGAATGCCGCCCGCCGCCAGCAGCTGCGCAGCTTCGTGCAGCAGCTGCTGGGCACCGATGCGCTGGATGCGCAGGCGGCGTGGCTGGCCAGTTTCGACCGTGGCCGCTCGATGAGCCTGCTGCTGTTCGAGCACATCCATGGCGAGTCGCGCGACCGCGGCCAGGCAATGGTCGATCTGGTCGAGACCTACCGCCGCAACGGCTTCGAACTGGATGCGCGCGAGCTGCCGGACTACCTGCCGCTGCTGCTGGAGTTCCTGGCCCATCGCCCCGGCAGCGAGGCCCGCGAGTGGCTGCACCACATCGGCCATATCGCCGGGATGCTGGCGGCGCGTGCCGCCGAGCGCGAGCTGCCGCACCGGGTGCTGTTCGAGATCCTGGTCGAGGCCGGCGACGGCAAGGCCGATCTGCAGGCGCTGCGCCAGCGTGCCAGCGAGGAAGTCCGCGACGATACCGCCGAGGCCATGGACCGCTTGTGGGAGGAGGAGGCGGTGCGCTTCGGCGCCGAAGCCCCTGCCGAAGACTGCAAGCCGCCCGTGCGTTCACCGGCCCGTCCTTCGCATCGAGAGGTCCAGCCATGAGTTACTCCCTGCATCAATTTGCCTTCCAGTACTACCCGTACATCGCCGTGGCGGTGCTGCTGATCGGCAGCTGGGCCCGCTACGACAAGGCCATGTACACCTGGCGCACCGGCTCCAGCCAGATGCTGTCGGACAAGGGCATGCGG
Organism: Stenotrophomonas sp. 86156_Sma; assembly: GCF_056481625.1. Classification (NCBI taxonomy): domain Bacteria; kingdom Pseudomonadati; phylum Pseudomonadota; class Gammaproteobacteria; order Lysobacterales; family Lysobacteraceae; genus Stenotrophomonas; species Stenotrophomonas sp. 86156_Sma. The sequence continues at coordinate 2,905,983 of NZ_CM151157.1, read as the reverse complement.
ATCGGCAGCAACTGCTTCCACATCGGCATCCTGGCCATCCTCGGTGGCCACCTGGTCGGCCTGCTGACCCCGCATGCGGTGTACGAGCACTTCATCACCTCGTCGCAGAAGCAGATGCTGGCGATGGTGGTCGGCGGTGTGTTCGGCGCGCTGTGCTTCATCGGCATCAGCATCCTGCTGGTGCGCCGCCTGTTCAATGCGCGGGTACGGGCTACCGGCAGTTTCGGTGACACCCTGGTGCTGGTGCTGCTGTTCGCCCAGCTGTGCCTGGGCCTCTACAGCATCCGCATCTCGTCCGGCCACCTGGACGGTGGGGTGATGGTGCAGCTGGCCGAATGGGCGCAGCACATCGTGACCTTCCGCGCCGGTGCCGCCGACTACATCGAGGGCGTCAGCTGGGTCTACAAGACGCACATCTTCCTGGGCCTGACCCTGTTCCTGATCGCGCCGTTCACCCGCCTGGTGCACGTGTGGAGCATTCCGATCAGCTACCTGTGGCGGCCCTACCAGGTGGTGCGCCGCCGCCAGGCCACGCTGCGTTACGGTCCGCGGGAGTAAACCATGGGCAGCCTGCCGAAATTCCTGCCGATCACCGTGATCGACTCCGCCGCACCGGTGCCTGCCGAGGCGCATTCGCACCACCACGACGCGGCAGAGCAGGGGCCGCGCTCGCTCGGGCAGCCGGCACCGTGCCGGCTGTTCGTGGACGAGACCGCGATCAGCGAGGCCGACATCGCCCGCGAGATGCAGCACCACCGGGCGATGCGCCCGGAACAGTCACGCGCCGAAGCGGCACGTGCACTGGTGGTGCGCGAGCTGCTGCGTCTGGAAGCGCAGCGGCTGGGCCTGCAGGCGCCGGAGGGCAACCGGGTCAGCGACGAGGAAGTGCTGATCCAGCAACTGCTGGAAGACGCGATCGAAGACCGCGTGCCGACCGACGAGGACTGCCGCCGCTACTTTGAACAGAACCCGGAGCGCTTCCGCTCGCCTGACCGCGTGCGCCTGCGCCATATCCTGCTGGCGGCGCCGGCCGACGACGTGGCCGGGCGCTTCGCCGCACGCACCGAAGGCGAGCGGCTGGCCGGACTGCTGAAGGAGTCGCCGCACCTGTTCGCCGATTTCGCCCTGCGCCATTCGCGCTGCCCCTCCAGCAGCGAGGGCGGCGACCTGGGCTGGTTGCAGCGCGGGCAGACCACGCCGGAGTTCGACCGCCAGGTGTTCCGCCTGCGTGAGGGCCTGGCCGGGTTCCCGGTGGAGTCGCGCTGGGGCTACCACGTGGTCTGCGTCGATGCCCGCGAGGAGGGCCAGCCGCAGCCATTCGAGGCGGTGCTGCCGCAGCTGCGTGACTATCTTGAACTGCAGGTGCGCCAGCGCGAGGTGCAGGCTTACCTGCTGCAGCTGCAGGAACGCTACCCGGTGCGCGGGCTGGACGAGATCGAAGCCGACGCGGATATCGGCTGACCCCCATTGAACGAGGAGACCCCATGAACCAGGCCCTTGCCCCCGCCAGTGCCGGGCAGCAGCAACGTGCGCTGTGGCTGAGCACGTTCGCCTTCACCGTGTGCTTCGCGGTGTGGATGATCTTTTCAATCATCGGCATCCAGATCAGCCAACAGCTCGGTTTGAATGACACCCAGTTCGGCCTGTTGATCGCCACGCCGGTGCTGACCGGCTCGGTCAGCCGCGTCTTCCTCGGCATCTGGTCCGACCAATTCGGTGGCCGCAAGGTGATGGTGCTGGTGATGCTGTGTGGCGCTGTGGCTACCTGGATGCTGACCTACGCGCAGACCTACACCCAGTTCCTGATCGCCGCGCTGTGCGTGGGCATCGCCGGTGGCAACTTCTCGGTAGGCGTGGCCTATGTGTCGAAGTGGTTCCCGGCCAGCAAGCAGGGCACTGCGCTGGGCATCTTCGGTGCCGGCAACATCGGCTCGGCGGTGACCAAGCTGCTGGCACCGCTGGTGATGGTGGCGGCCGGCTGGACCATGGTTGCCAAAGTATGGGCTGTAGCGCTGGCGGTCACCGCGGTACTGTTCTTCCTCTTCAGCAAGGAAGACCCGTCGCTGGAGCAGCGCCGCCGCGAAGGCGTGAAGCCGGTCCCGTTCGCGGAGCAGATGGCGCCGCTGAAGAACCTGCAGGTGTGGCGGTTCTCGCTGTACTACTTCTTCGTGTTCGGCGGCTTCGTGGCGCTGGCGCTGTGGCTGCCGCACTACCTGGTGGGCGCCTATGGCATGGACGTGGGCCACGCCGGCATGCTGGCGGCGTGCTATTCGATCCCGGCCAGCCTGTTCCGCGTGGTCGGTGGCTGGATGTCGGACCGGATGGGCGCGCGGCGGGTGATGTACTGGACCTTCGGCGTGTCGGCCATCTGCACCTTCCTGCTGGCCTACCCGGATACCGAGTACGTGGTGAAGGGCATCCACGGCCCGATCCACTTCCATCTGGCCATCGGCGTGGTGATGTTCACCGTGCTGGTGTTCGTGCTGGGCTTCTTCATGTCGCTGGGCAAGGCAGCGGTCTACAAGCACATTCCGGTGTACTACCCGCAGCACGTGGGTGCGGTGGGCGGCGTGGTCGGGATGATCGGTGGGCTGGGTGGCTTCATCCTGCCGATCGTGTTCGGGGCATTGAACGATGCCGTGGGCATCTGGAGCAGCTGCTTCATGCTGCTGTTCGTGCTGGTGGCGGCTGCACTGGCATGGATGCACTTTGCTATTCGCCGCATGGAGCGCCGTCACTTCCCGCAGATCGACCGCGAGACCGACCTGCCCGAAGCCATCGATGCGGCCGCCGCCGAGCGGGTGCGCTGCAGGTAAAGGGGGTTGCCGGCCAGCGGCCGGCACTACCGGAACGGTGCGCGGTGGGTGGAGGGGGTGCCGGCCAGCGGCCGGCACTACCGGAATGGTGCGCGGTGGGTGAGGGGGGTGCCGGCCAGCGGCCGGCACTACCGGGTAGCGTGTGAGAGGGTAGTGCCGGCCGCTGGCCGGCATGAACCGACCGATGCGCCACGCTTGATTTCAATCAGGGCCACGCGAAGAGGAACACCCGAAGATGTGTGCCATGAGCTTCCACGTCGATGAGAGTGAGGACACTGCGCTGCAGGCAGCATTGCTGCGGCAGCCCCGGCATGTGCTGTTCCCGGCGGCTGACCAGTTCAGCACGGGGTTTGGCGAAAGCGGCTGGCGCGCCGCCGTGCGCGCCAGCAATGAGCACCTGATCCCGCGTGGCTTGACGCTAGGCTTCCAGGCCGGTCGTGGTGGTCGCGATGTGCCGCCACTGGCGTATCTGGACACCTTGCTGCTGGCCCTGCAGCTGCAGGCCGATGCCCTGGCCGAGGACCGCGAAGTGGTGGCGATGGTGTTGCAGCTGGGATTGGCCGAGACGTTGCCGCCGCCGCAGCTGGGCCAGCTGCTGGACGCGGTGCCGCAGCACCTGCGCACGGTGGCGCGCCCGCAGGTGGAGGTGCGGCTGGACGCCGGCAGCGCGCTGGCGCCGGCGCAGCTGCGCGCGGTGGGCTGCACCCGCCTGAACGTGATCGATCGTGCCGATGCGCCGGGGCCGACCCTGCTGGCACAGGCGCGGCAGGTCGGCTTCACTGCGCGCTACTACCAGCTGCGCGTGCCCGCCTGTGAGGACACCGGTTTCATCGAACGTTTGCATGAGGTGCTGGCCGAAGCACCCGAGCGCATCCTGCTGCCGGCACCGTGCGCGCTACCGCAGCGTCCGTCGGCAGCGCATTGGCTGCAGGCCTGGCGCCTGCTGCGCGATGCCGGTTATGAACCCATCGGCGGTGACCACTACCAGCGTGGTGACCTGCCCAATCCGCATGGGCCCGGCGATGGCCAGCGCCACTGCGACCTGGCCGGCGTGCCGCGCCGTGATCGCAGTGATTTCATCGGGCTTGGCCTGTCCGCCTGCAGCCAGATCGGCGAAGTGTTCTACCGGCTGGAGGACGAGCTGGGTGAATGGCGGGCGCGCCTGCAGTCCGGTCACATGGGCGTGGCCGCGGGCCTGATCCTGTCCGAGGACGAGCGGCTTGCGGCCGAGGTGGCACAGAGCTTCGCCTGCGACCATGCGCTCGATGCGGCTGCATTCGAGTGGCGTAATGATGAACCCTTCGAGGAATGCTTCGCCGAACAGCTGCCGGCGCTGTCGCCGCTGCTGGCGCGCGGCTGGGCGCAGTGGGATGCACGCGTGCTGCGGCTGGCCGAAGAAGGGCGGTTGCTGTGGCGTATGATGGCCTCATGCTTCCGGCCGGCGGCCGCCAACGCTTGAGTCCTGCCCCGATGTCTTCAACTCCGCCTTCCCAGGGTCGCCTCGGCCGGGCCACGCCGAACCCCGCCGCCGCCGATGATGGCGACGCGCTGCACTTCTGCAGTACCTGTGCATTTTCCGATGCCTGCATGTCGCAGGGTTATGACAAGACCGCGCTGGGCGATCTGCATGTGCTGGTCGACCACGTCGGCCCGTTCCATGCCGGCGACTACATCTTCCGCGCCGGTGAGTCGTTCGATTCGATCGCTGCGGTGCGCGCTGGCATGGTCAAGACCTTCGTCGATGACAGCCAGGGCAACGAGCAGGTGCTGGGCTTCAGCCTGCCGGGCGAAGTGATCGGCCTCAATGCGATCCACGGCTCGCGCTTCCCCTGCAATGCGGTGGCGCTGGACACCGTGCACCTGTGCCGCATCTCGTTCCCCAAGCTGAGCCTGCTGGCCACACGCATGCCGGGGCTGCAGGCCAAGCTGTTCAGCCTGCTCAGTGCGGAGATCGGCAAGGTCGCCACGCTGGCCGCGAATCACCGTACCGAAGAGCGCATGGCGGCGTTCCTGCTCGACATGTCCGAGCGTTACGCGCGGCGCGGTTTTTCCGCCACGCGCTTCAACCTGACGATGGCGCGTACCGAGATCGCCAACTACCTGCGGATGGCGCCGGAAACCGCCAGCCGCGTGCTGCGCCGCCTGAGCGATGATGGGATCATCGCGGTGAAGCAGCGCGAGATCCTGCTGCTGCAGCCCGAGCGCCTGGCGGCGCTGGCGGTGGCCGACGAATCCGATCCGAACTGAACCTGGCCGGGAGCCGACGATGAAACGCGCTGGACTGTTGTTGCTGGGACTGCTGGCCACGCTGCCGGCCTGGGCCGCCGAGCTGACGGTGTCGGCGGCATCGAGCCTGACCGAGAGCTTCCGTGAACTCGGCACCGCCTATGAGAAGGCACACCCGGGAACCAAGGTCGATTTCAACTTCGCCGCGTCCGGCGTACTGCTGCAGCAGATCAGCCGTGGCGCGCCGGTGGACGTGTTCGCCTCGGCCGATGAAACAACGATGGACCAGGCACAGCAGCAGGGCCTGTTGGCGGCGGGCACCCGCGAGGTATTCGCGGTGAACGCGCTGTGGGTGGTGGTGCCGCCGCAGGCCAGGGTCGCGCCGCGTAGCTTGAAGGACCTGACCGGTGCCGGCGTGCAGCGCATCGCACTGGGCAACCCGGAAAGCGTGCCGGTCGGTCGCTACGCCAAGGGCGCGCTGGAAGCGGCGGGCCTGTGGCCGTCGGTGCAGGGCAGGATCATCACCACCCAGAACGTGCGCCAATCACTGGATTACGTGGCGCGCGGTGAAGTGGATGCCGGCTTCGTCTATGCCACCGATGCGCAGGCGATGCCCGACCGGGTGCGCCGCGCCTTCGCGGTGCCGGTGTCGGGGCGCATTGCCTATCCGTTGGCGGTGACCAAGGCCAGTGCGCAGCCGGCCGAGGCCAAGCGGTTTGCCACGTTCGTGCGTTCGGCGCAGGGCCAGGCGATCCTGGCCAGGCATGGGTTCGGCAAGCCCTGAGGCATGGATCTCGACTGGAGTGCACTGGGGTTGTCGCTGAAGGTGGCCGGCTGGGCCACTGCGATCAATCTGGTGCTGGGCGTTGGTCTGGGCGCGCTGCTGGCGCGCCGTCGCTTTCCCGGTCGCGAGCTGCTGGATTCGGTGTTGACCCTGCCGATGGTGCTGCCGCCGACGGTGCTAGGGTATTACCTGCTGGTGCTGATCGGCCGCAACGGCCCGATCGGCGCGTGGCTGCAGTCGTGGTTCGGCATCAACCTGGTGTTTACCTCGCAGGCTGCAGTGATCGCCGCCGCAGTGGCCTCGCTGCCGCTGGTATTCAAGCCGGCACGCGCGGCGTTTGAGGAAGTGGACGGACAGCTGGAGCAGGCCGCACGCACGCTTGGTGTGTCCGAAGCGGCGGTGTTCTTCCGCATCACGCTGCCACTGGCCTGGCGCGGCATCCTCGCCGGCCTGCTGCTGGCGTTTGCACGTGCGATGGGCGAGTTCGGCGCCACTTTGATGGTGGCTGGCAGCATTCCGGGCCGCACGCAGACATTGTCGATCGCCATCTACGAAGCGGTGCAGGCCGGTCAGGACGGCAAGGCCAACGCACTGGTGATCCTGACCTCGGTGGTGTGCATCGTGATCCTGCTGCTGGCCGCACGGCTGGTGGGCGGGCGTCGCCGGGAGCTGCGTGATGTGGCTTGATCTGCGGGTGCAGCGTCGGCTGCAGGCGGCCGGCCAGGATTTCGTGCTGGACGTGTCGCTGCAGTGCACGCAGCGGCAGGTAGTGCTGTTCGGGCCCTCGGGCGCCGGCAAGAGCCTGACCCTGAAGGCAGTGGCCGGGCTGCTGAGGCCGGGCCAGGGCCACGTGCGCCTGCAGGGGCAGACCTTGTTCGATGCGGCGGCCGGCGTGGACCTGCCACCGCAGCGTCGTCGGCTGGGCTATGTCTTCCAGGACTATGCGTTGTTCCCACACCTGAGCGTGCGCCAGAACGTGGCGTTCGGTCTGCAGAAGGGATGGTTGAATCCGAGGGCTGGCCAGCGCTTCGATGCGGTGGAGCAGTGGCTGCACGCATTCCGCATCGACGCGGTGGGCGACCTGCTGCCCTCGCAGGTATCCGGGGGACAGCGCCAGCGCACTGCACTGGCACGCGCCCTGGTGACACAGCCGCAGGCGCTGCTGCTGGATGAGCCGTTCTCCGCGCTGGATCATGACCTGCGCCAGCACCTGCGCCAGGAGCTGGAAACCGTGCTGGACAAGACTGGTATTCCGTTGCTGTTGATCAGCCACGACCCGCAGGATGTGGCCATGTTCGGCCAGCAGGTGGCACGCGTAGTGGATGGCCGCATTGTCGGCGGTTGATCCGTGATGGACGCACGGGCGATGGTTGGTTAAGTCTGATGGTAGTGCCGGCCGCTGGCCGGCAACCACGGATTACGGAGCAGCCGGCCAGCGGCCGGCCCTCCCGGTTCAGGGGTTCCGCGACGCACAGGCGAGGGATGGTTGCATCTGATGGTAGTGCCGGTCGTTGGCCGGCAACCACGGAATCCGGAGCAGCCGGTCAGCGGCCGGCTCTACCGGTTCAGGGGTTCCGCGACGCTCAGGCGATGAATGGCTACATCTAATGGTAGTGCCGGCCGCTGGCCGGCAACCACGGATTCCGGAGCAGCCGGCCAGCGGCCGGCTCTACCGGTTCAGGGGTTTCGCGACGCACGGGCGATGGTTGACTACAGCTGATGGTAGTGCCGGCCGCTGGCCGGCAACCATGGAATCCGGAGTAGCCGGCCAGCGGCCGGCTCTACCAGTCCAGCGTTCGCGCAATCCAGTGGAATGGATCAATACAGCTCGCAGTGCGTGCGGCCTTCGCCCCGCAGCGCGTCCCAGTGCCCTTCGCCACCGACCGCATCGATGGCCTCGCGCACCGCGCCTTCCAGGTGGCTCTTGTTACCGCACAGGTACAGATGCCCGCCGCGGGCCAGCACATCGCGCACTTCATCGCCGCGCTGCTGCAGCACATGCTGCACATAGACCTTTTCGGCGCCATCGCGCGAGAACGCGGTATGCAGGCCGGCCAGCACGCCACGTGCGTGCCAGTCCTGCAGCTGCTCGCGATACAGGTAGTCGTGCTGGCTTTGCTTCTCGCCGAACACCAGGTGCACTTCGCGTTGGCAGGCGGTGGCCTGCAGCTCCTGCATCAGGCCCATCAGCGGCGCGATGCCGGTGCCGGTGCCGACCAGCAGAAGGGGAGCTTCGCCGGTATCTGGCAGATGGAAGCCGGGATTGGAGCGGCAGTACACACGGGCATGGTCGCCGCCGTGCAGCAGGCTGCCGGTGGCAGTGCCGAAGCGCTCGCGACCGCGCAGGGTGTAGCGTACTTCGCGCACGCACAGGCTGAGTTGGTCGTTGCAGGGGTGCGAGGCGATCGAATAGGCGCGCGGCAGTCGCGGTGACAGTAGTTCGCGCAGCCGGGCCAGCGGCACGCTGTCCGGCGTGGCGTGGTCCTGCAGCACGTCCAGCACGTCCAGCCCGTGCAGGTAGGCTTCGAGCTCGCGCTTCTGGCTGACCTTCAACAGGCCCTTCAGCACCTCGCTGCCGCCGAGCTTGGCCAGTTCGCGCAGCACGCCCTTGCTCAGCAGGCGCAGCTCGCGGTCATGCAGGGCGGCCACGGCGGCGGTGTCGCCGTACCAGGTGGCCAATGCCTGCAGCAGGGCAGGGTCGTTCTCGGGTACCACGTGCAGGGTGTCGCCCGCGCGGTAGGCCATGCCACTGCCGGCAATGTCCAGCTGCAGGTGCCAGGCGGCCGGGTCGCTGCTGTTCAAGCGGCGGCGTTCGAGAATGGGGGCGGCAAAGGCGTTGTCTTCGCCATAGGCGGTGACCTGCAGGCGCAGGTCCTGGCCAGCACTGAGGTCGCCATCCAGCACCTGGCCGAGGACCGGCTGCCATTGCTGGAAGAACTGCTCGTAGCCCAGGTCGGCATCCACGCGGTGCAGCAGCGGCTGCGCCTTACGCTCGCTCAGCGCCGCATCCAGCGCCTTGGTGAAGCCACAGAAGCTGGGGTAGCCGGTGTCACCAAGGCCGAACACCGCATAGCGCAGGCCGCTCAGCGTCGGAGTCTGGCGCAGTGTTTCGAAGAACTGCTCGCCGTTGGCCGGCGGTTCGCCATCGCCGAACGAACTGGAAATCGCCAGCAGCACATCGCCCTGGCCGAGGCTGGCCACGTCGATGTCATTGAAGGGGAGCACCTTCGGCGCGTGCGGCTGCAGGTCCGCGCCCAGGCGCTGGGCCAGGGCGCGGGCATTGCCCGACTCGGACGCGAAACCCACCAGCAGGCGGCTGAAGGGCGTACTGGTCGGGAGGGCGTTCACGCGGCCTCGTAGAAGTCGTCGAACTTTTCCTTGCTGAACTCGACCAGGTCGTAGTTCTGCATCAGGTCGTTCACCACGCGGCGGATGCTGATGTACGAGGTGATGTTGCCGTCGGCGTCGAACAGCGGTTGCACGGTGGTGTCGACCACGTAGAGCACGCCACCCTTGCCAAGGTTGGGAACGATGCCGGTCCAGGTCTTGCCGGCCTTGATGGTGTCCCACATGTCCTTGTAGACCGCCTTGGGCACGTCCGGATGGCGCACGATGCTGTGCGGCTGGCCGATCAGTTCCTCGCGGGCGAAGCCGGTAAGCGTGCAGAACAGGTCGTTGGCGTAGGTGATGTTGCCCTGCAGGTCGGTGGTGGAGATCACCATGACGTTCTGCATGGCATTCAGCAGCTGGGCGTTGTCGGGGGTGTAGCTCATCGCAGGTCCTTTGGATGCCGGTAACGCCGGCGTATTGGGTTCCTGCATAGAGATACGCCCGCGCGGTGGCGGGCGGTTTGACATTGGTCAAGCGGGTGGCTAGATCGGCTGCGACCGGGTGTCGCAGGGGGGGGCCGCCGGGCATGGCCCGGCGCTATCAGGGTGGCGGTACAAGTGTAGCGCCGGGCCATGCCCGGCGAAGAGGTATCAGCCCATCAGATAACGCAACACACCCGCAGAAACCACGCCGATCAACACCGTGGGCAACATTGAAAAGCGCGTGGCGACCAGTAGCGTGATGGCGAGCGCGGCCAGATCAGCCGGCTTGTCGGCAACGAAGTCCGGGGCGATCACCGAGATCAGCACGCAGCCCGGCGCGGCTTCCATCACCGTCACCGCGCGCTTGCTCAACGTGCGGTTACGCAGAGCGAGAAAGCCGACGATGCGGGTCAGGTAGGTCGCCGCGGCCATCAGCACGATGGTCAGCACCGAGGTCCAGTGGATCAGTCCGTTGAAGATCATGCCGCGTCCTCCGCCAGCAGCCAGGCCGCGGCCAGGCCGGCCAATGCGCCGCTGGCCACGTACCACGCGCCCGGGATCAGCAGATAGGTGGCCGCGGCCACCACCAGGCTGACCAGCCACGGCCGCGCGGCCTTCATGCCCTGCCACATGCCGCGCAGCAGCACCAGGAACACGGCCGGGAAGGCCATGTCAAAACCATAGGCGTGGATGTCGCCCAGCATCGGGCCGACGATCGCGCCCAGCGCGGTACAGGCTACCCAGACCGTGTACAGGCCGGCCGAGACGCCCAGGTAGTAGGAAAGGCTGAAGCCGAGCGCACGGCGGCGCGCATCGGCCACGCCCATCGCCCAGCTTTCGTCGCACATGAAGAACAGGGCCGGCAGCACGCGACGGCGCGGCAGATGCTGCAGCAGCGGGGCCAGGCTGGCGCCCATCAGCAGGTGGCGGCTGTTGACCAGCGCGGTGATCGCCACGATCAGCGCGATATGCGGCGGCGAGGTCCACAGTTCGACGGCGGCGAATTCCGAGCCGCCGGCGAAGTTGAGGCCGGTCATCAGCGGCACTTCCAGTGCGCTCAGGCCCTTCTGCGCGGCCTGGGCGCCGAGCACCAGGGCAAAGGGAATGAAGCCGATCATCACCGGCACGGCAGCGCGCAGTCCGCGCAGGAATTCGGCACGCGGCGCGGTATCGCAGGTGTCGGGCAGGGGGAGGGTGGTACGGGCGTCCATGGAACGGCACAACGAGGTGGGGGTGGCCCATGCTAGCGGTCCAATCGCGAAATCGGGTTGCGTTGATGCCATTCAATTCGGGAATATTGAGATTCCATGCGGCGAAGGTCGCCAAAGGTGAAATCCCGTGCAGTATCAGCTCGACAACCTCGATCGCCGCATCCTCGATGCCCTGCAGCGTGACGGACGGCTGCAGAACCTGGAGCTGGCCCGGCTGGTGGGCCTTTCGCCCTCGGCCTGCCTGCGGCGGGTGCGGCTGCTGGAGGAGGGCGGCTACATCGACCGCTACGTTGCCCTGCTGAATGAGGCCAAGGTGGGGCGTGGCTTCACGGTGTTCGTGCGGGTCTGGCTCCGCGGGCAGGACGAGGACACCACCAATCACTTCATCAACAGCATCAAGTCGTTCCCGGAAGTGCTTGAATGCCATCTGATGGCGGGCGACTGCGATTTCCTACTGCGGGTGGCGGTGGCCGATCTGGATGCCTACCGGCAGTTCCAGATGCAGCACCTGAACCGGATTGCCGGGGTGCAGAACACCAAGACCGAGATCCCGATGCAGCGGATCAAGCAGACGACCCAGTTGCCGCTTTGAGGAATGGGTGGTTTCCGGCCGGGTTGCACCCGGCACCCGCGGTAGTGCCGGCCGCTGGCCGGCAACGTCAGGAGCAACAGCAACAGCAACGGCAGGCCTACTGAGGGATGGCGGGGTGGGTCCGATTGCGGGGGACGCTGCAAGTACGTCCATGTAAGCTCGGTCGCCGCATCCATGCGGCTCACGCCCCCGCAACCGGACCCACCCCGCCTTCGACAGTTCCCCGCGATCTGTCGGAACGGCATGAGCTGCTCTTGGTGGGTGTCGACCTTGGTCGACACGATTTGGTCGGCACGGGGTCGGATCCTGTTGCGGCGCAACGGGCTCTGCCCCAGGCGTGGATGACGTGGTCTGTTCGACTCATTGATGCCTGATGCATGACTGGCTTCATGGAGCCAGTTGCGCTACCAGCCGTGGGCGGCGGTCATCGCAATGACATGTGCCCCCGGTACGGTTTGAGCCCGCTTGCTGGTCGCGCGCGGGTCGGGGTTCCGGTCGTGGCGCGCGTCCACTGCAGCTGCTGTCGCTGCCGAGGGTCATGTGTTCTACGTCAGGGGGCTGAATGGACACCATGCGGTCAGAAATTGGAAGGTGGCCATCGCCGCATGGCTGCTGCTGTCCTTTGCCGCTGTGGCGCAGGACGGTGTTCATGCCTACGACATCCCTGCGCAACCGCTGGAGCAGGCGGTCGAGCGCTTCAGCGTCATCAGCGGGTGGTCGGTGATGTACCCGGGCGATCTTGCCGCGGGCCGTAGCAGCCATGCGCTGCGCGCCAGCCTCGCGCCGCTGCCTGCCTTGCAGATGCTGCTGCAGGATTCCGGTATCGAGGCCGAGGTGATCGGCGAGCAGCGCGTGGTGCTGCGCCGGGGCACGCCCGCGGCAGCCGAACCCGGTATTGGCGCCGAGCTCCCGGATGCCGAACGTCGACGTCGCTACGGTGGCCTGCAGCAGCGGCTGCGTGCGGCGTTCTGTGACGACCCCGAGATCGCGCCCGGCCGCTATGCCGCAACGCTGCGCTTCCGCGTCGACGGCGAGGGCCGGGTGCAGCAGCCCGAGCTGCTGTCGGGCAGCGGAAGTGCCCGCCGCGATGCGCGCCTGCTTCACGCGCTGCACGGCCTGGTACTGGCGCCCGATGCCGCCGCGCTGCCGCAGCCGGTGACCCTGCAGATCCGACCTTCCGGCACCGACCACGACTGTGGCCGGCGCGCGCCCCTTCCATGACTTCAAGGATTCGAACATGAGCAACGGTACGGCTGGGGCAGTTGACCTGATGGACCACCTTCTGGGGGCCTACGACGAGCTGAAGCGCCGCCTGGTGCGCAAGCTGGGCTCGGAGGAGCTGGCCGGCGATGCGCTGCAGGACACCTGGATGCGCCTGAGTGCGCGCCGTGACCGCCTGGATGCGGTGCAGAACCCCGCGGCCTACCTGCTGCGCATGGCGATGAACACGGTGATCGACCGCCAGCGTGCCGACCACCGCCTGCTGAGCCTGGAAGAGGTGGATACGCTGATGGAGATGGCCGACCCTGCACCGGGCCCGGCGCAGGCGGCCGAACTGGATTTCGCGCTGGAGGACATGGTCGGCCTGCTGCAGCGCATGCCCGAGCGCCGACGCCGCATCCTGCTGGCGATCCGCGTCGATGGCCTGCAGCAGCGCGACGTCGCCGACCAGCTGGGCGTGTCGCTGCGGCTTGTGCAGCGCGAGCTGAAAGCGGCCCAGGACTACCTGGCCGAGCGCAGCGGACAGGGGCGTCAGGTGCGGTTCTGAGCGGCGGCATCCGTCTACACTTTGACGCCGAGCAGAACCCCGCAGCGTGCGGGTCCGGCATGAGCCCCCATGGATCCTGACGATCGCCCGCAACGCCCGCTGGATGCCGTCGAGCGTCAGGCCCACGCGTGGGTGGTGCGGCTGACCTCGGGCGAGGCGACCGCCGCCGATGGGCGCAGGTTCCGCGAGTGGTGCGAGGCTGACCCGCGTCATCGGGAAGCATTCGGCCGTGCGCGCCGGCAATGGGAGCAGGTACGCCTGGCAGGCGAACAGCTGCCCGCCGCTGCGCGCCAGCCGGTCGCGCCGACGCCGTCCCAGCGCTGGAGCCGGCGCGCCTTCCTGGGCGCCGCGATTGCCGCACCGGCCAGCCTGGTGGTGGTGGCGGCGATCCGCCCGCCGCTGGGGCTGTGGCCCTCGGTGACGGCGATGGCGGCCGATTTCCACACCGGCACCGGTGAGCGACTGCAGATCGCGCCCTTGCCGCAGCTGAAGATCGAACTGGATACACAGAGCAGCCTGCGCCGTCGTTCGGACACGCTAGGCGAAGGCTTCGAGCTGGTGCAGGGCCAGGCCGCGATCGAAACCCAGGCAGGCCTGCGCCTCGCCCTATTCGCGGGGCCGGGCTGCGTGATCGCCGATGAAGGTGCGGTGCGCCTGGACGTCCGCAACACCCACGGCCAGGTACGGGTGACCTGCCTGCAGGGCAGCGCCCGCATCGAGCACCCGCAGGGCCGCCTGCAGCTGCAGGCGGGCCAGCAGACCCAATACGACGAGCGCCTCAGTGGCGTGGTGGCCGAAGCCCTGGCCTCGGAAGTGAGCGCCTGGACCGAGGGCATGCTGGTGTTCCGTCGCGCTCCATTGCGCGAGGTGGTGGATGAAATCAACCGCTACCGCCGCGGCAAGGTGCTGCTGGGCGAATCGGCATTGGCGCGGGCCCCGGTCAGCGGCCGCTTCCGCATCGATGATCCGGACGCGGCGCTGGAGCAGCTGCGACTGACGATGTCGCTGGATCTGCGTCGCTTTCCGGGTGGCATTGCCGTCCTTGGTTAGGTGAAGACGCTGGCCGTGCGCGCCGCGCAGGGCTGTTGCAAGCAAGGAGACGCCAAGGATGCGCAACGAGACCATCGGTGTGCTGGATCTGCGCCGCAACCTGTCGGCGCTGCTGGAAACCACGCAGCGACGGCCTTTGATGGTGCATCGCTATGGATCGCCGTGGGTGTGCGTGGTATCCGATGCGCAATGGCAGCAACAGGCCGTTCTGCTGGAGTTCGATCCGCAGTCCCACCCGTTGGCGATGCTGTTGCGGCTGCAGCAGCAGGTGCTGCCCCTCGCTGAGGCCGGCACGCTGCCGCCTGCGGCGATGGCGCGCGTGCTGCTGCTGATGGGCATGCACGGCATCGACGATCTCGTGCAACTGCACGAACAGGTGCAGCACCATCGTCTTTGGCACTGGTTCGTGGCCGGCACCCATGGCGTGATGGATGGCTGGCAGCTGCCGGCGCTGCGTGTTGCGATGGCGTCATGGTGCGATGACGTGGATATGTCCAATGCGCTGACAACGTTCGCCGCACGCAGCGATGTGGCGATACTGGCGCGCCGTTGCGGGGGCGAAGCGCCGCGACTGGAGCGCGAAGCCTGCAGGCAGATGACGCTGCGATGACGTTGCTGATGAAGCGCCACGCAGCGCACAGAGACGCATTCGCGTTGTCGCTTCGCCTGCCTTGCTGACGTCTTCTCCAGAGTACGACGCACCACGCGTCGTGGAGCACGGGCGGCGCCGATGGCAGATAGTCGCAGGATCAGCATGCTGGAACTGGATCGCCACCTGAGCCAGTCGCTGGAGCAGGCTCGGCACACGCCTGTGAACGTGCAGCGCTATGGGCACTCGTGGGTCTGGGTGCTGTCCAGTGATGCCTGGGCCGATGCGGCGCGCTGGGCGGCACTGGACAGCAGCGCGCATCCGCTGGCCGCGCTGCGGCGCGCCCTCGATCTGCAGCTGCGGCCCTGGCCCGAAGCGGCCATGAACGCGCTGCCGCTTGACGCGGGCGATGTGCGGCAGCTGCAACGTGCGGCGTTGCTGGTGGTCGTGCGTGATCTCAACAGTGCGCAGCGCGTGTACGACGACCTGCGCTACCACCAGGCCTACCGGATGTTCATCGGCCTCGATCATGGAACAGCGTGGTCGCCGATGCAGTGCGTACGCCTGCTGCAGGCCTGCGCGCACCCGTTGCTGCGCGGCTGCATCGACGATGCGCTGGCCAGCGTGCCACAGCACTTGTTCGAGTCTGCATGTGTACCTGCGGCACGTGCTGCGCCTGCACAGGCACACGCGCAGCGAATAGCAGGCGGATGTTTATCGTACTGACACATGCACCGCTGACCATGGCACAGCGGTCTCTTCCAGGATGACGAGGGCGGAACAATGGCAAGGCAGGTGGGTGGTCGCAGGGCTCGGCAGCAGGGCTTCAGCCTGATCGAGATCATGGTGGTGGTGGTGATCATCGGCATTCTCGCGGCATTGATCGTGCCGCGGTTGATGGACCGTCCCGACCAGGCGCGCGTGGTGGCGGCGCGCCAGGACATCGCGGCGCTGATGCAGGCATTGAAGTTGTTCAAGCTGGACAACGGTCGCTATCCCAGCGCCGAACAGGGCCTGCAGGCGCTGGTGAAGCCGCCGCAGGGCAGCGGTGCGATGCCGGTGACACCGTATCTGGATCGCCTGCCGAATGACCCATGGGGCCATCCGTACCAGTACCAGATTCCCGGAACCCATGGCGACATCGATGTGTTCTCGCTGGGTGCGGACAGCAAGCCCGGTGGCGACGCCGGGAACGCGGACATCGGCTCCTGGCAGCTGTGAGGCGTGCAGATGACAGCCCGGACGCGTTCGGTCCCGTGCACCCGCCAGCGCGGCATGGCGGTGATCGTCGCCCTGCTGGTGGTGGCATTGGTGGCGGTGATTGCCACTGCACTGCTGACCCGGCAGTCGGCACAGCTGCGTGCGCTGCGTGGCGACCAGCTGCGTGCGCAGGTGCGCATGGCGGTCGATGCCACCCTGGAGCGCGCGGCGCAGCAGCTGCGTGACGATGTAAAGGAGCAGTTGACCACGGTGCGCAGCGGCCGTTGGGCGCGTCCACTGACGCTGCAGGCGCCGCTGCCGGTGCAGTTGCAGCTGGTCGATGCACAGTCCATGTTCAACCTGCGCAACCTGCTGGCCTATGGCAAGCCGGACCCGGAGGCACGGCGCGCGTTCATCTCGCTGTGTGCCGGGCAGGGACTGGGGCTGGGTGCCTGTGCATCTGCTGCCGACCACATTCAGGCGCGGCTGCGTGATGGCGACCTGCAGGCGCAGGCGCCGTTGCCGCGTGAATCGCTGATCGAGCAGGCCCTGGCGGGCGCCGACCCAGTGGCGGTGCAGGCACTGGCACGGCGCACCGTGGTGCTGCCGGCCCAGACCCTGGTCAATGCCAACACCAGTGACATCAGCGTGTTGCAGGCGGTCACTCCCGGCGTGGAGCCGGGGCGCCTGCAGGCGCTACTCGGTGAGCGCGACGGTGGCCACTGGCTGCTCAACCGCGGCGATATCGCCAATCGACTGCAACTGAGCAACGCGCAGATGGCCGTGGTGCCGCTTGGCATTCATAGCGAGTGGTTCCTTGCCGTCGGCCAGGTACAGGCCGATGGCAATGCGGTCGACTTCCGGGCCCTGATCTGGCGCGAGTACCGCGATGACAGTGTGCGCGTGCAGCGTGTGTGGACGAGGATTGGAGCATGAGCGTGCAGCTGAGGGTGCGCCTGCCGGCGCTGGAACACCTGCGCGCCGACAGTACGGTCGAGTGGGCGCAGATGCACAAGGGTGGGGTGCTGGCCCATGGCCGCGAGGGCTTGGCCGTGCTCGGGCAACGTCATCCGCAGGCCGAGGTGCTGGCCTGTCTCGATCCGCAGGACCTGATCCTGCTGGAACTGCAGCTGCCGCCGCTGTCGGGCCGCAGGCTGCAGGCCGCATTGCAGGGCGAAGTAGAGGCGATGCTGCTGGATGACCTGCAGGAGGTGGCGCTGGCACACGGTGCACAGGCGGCTGACGGTACCGTTCCGGTGGCCTGGCTCGGCCAGCAGGCGGTCCTGCAGGCGCAGCAGCTGCTGGCCTCGTGCGCACTGCAGCTGCAGGCGCTGTATCCGACGCCGCTGCTGCTGCCGTGGCAGGACGGACAGGCCACGCTGCAGGTCAGCGGCGAGCACCTGCTGGTGCGCAGCGGGCGCGATCGTGGGTTCGTCCAATGGTATGGCGGACGTGACGCGTGTGCCGTGATGCAAGCCCTGGCCGTGCGCCTGCAGCAGGCCGGCGTGCAGGCCGTGCAATGGATCGACAGCGTGCCGTCGGCGTGGCCGGAGAACCTGCCGGCCACCGTGGTCGCGCATGAACGGCAGGCATGCGGACCCGTGCCAGCGTGGTCGTTGCCACTGCCGGGTCGCAGCAGGCAGGCACCCCGCGTGGCGATCGGCCTCGCATTAGCGGCGGTGTTGCTGGCTGCGCTTGGGCTGCAGCTGCAGGTCTCGCGCTGGCGCAGCGAGGGCGAGGCGTTGCAGCAGGACATGGTGCGGCAGTTCAGCTCGCACTTTCCGGAGATCACCGATGTGGTGGACCCGGTGCTGCAGGCGCGGCGCGCGCTGGCCGTGCCGTTGCCGGCGCCGCCGTTGCCACCGGTGCAGCGGCAGGTCGCAACGACGCTGCAGGCGATTCCGGAGTTGGGCGGCCAGGTGCGCGGCCTGCGCTATCAACCCGGCCAGCTGGAACTGGAGCTGGACGCCGATATGCAGGCAGCAGCCAATGACGCACAGCGGCTGGAGCGGTGGCAGCAGGCGGCGCAGGCGCAGGGCCTGCAGCTGGCGCGCGAGGCCGGTGGACGCCTGCGCGTGAGCGGGGGCGGACAGTGACCGCCAGAGCCGTGCGCCTGGGCGAGGGTGTGGCCGGTCTGCAGCGACGCTGGCAGCACCTGCCGCCGCGCGACCGCTGGATGCTGTGGGTGATGGTGCTGGCGCTGCTGGCAGCGGGGCTGTGGTCATTCTGGCTGGAGCCGCTGCTGAAACAGCGTGCGTACTGGCAGGCTGAGCTGCCGCGGCTGCAGGCGCAGGCGCGCGCACTGGCGCCGCTGCTGCGTGCACGCGAACGCCAGCAGCAGGTGCAGGGGCAGCGCCCGACGCTGGCCGCGCTGCGTAATGGAATCAAGTCCGCCGGCCTCGCCGATGGACTGCATGTCGAAGCACGCGACGGGCGTTGGCACCTGCAGGTGCAGGCCGTACCTGCTGACGCACTGTGGAACTGGCTGCTGCCCGTGCTGGCCGATCCGGCCATCGAACTGCAGCAACTGCAACTGACACGCACAGGGGATGCGAACATGCCGGCGGCACGGATATCCGGAAACATCGTGATGGCACTCACTGCGGGTGGCCATTCATGAGGGCGATGCGCAGCCTTGCCTGCAGCACTGTACTGGCCCTGATCGTGGGTGGCGCTCACGTTGTTGCACCGGCACAGGCGCAGGAGGCCCCCGATGAACCGGTGCAGTTGAACCTGGTGGATACCGATATCGGCGGCGTACTGCGCATGGCGGCGCGCTTCACCGGTCGCCAGTTCCTGGTCGACCCGCGGGTGACCGGCAAGATGACCGTGGTCTCCGATGGCCCGGTCAGCCGTTCCCAGGCCTACCAGCTGCTGCTGGGCGCACTGCGCATGCGTGGCTTTGCCGTGGTCGAGAACGGCGGTGTCAGCCGGGTGGTGCCGCAGGCCGAGGCCAAGCTGCTCGGTGGCCGTGTGGGCGCGGGCGGGGCCGGCGGCGAGGTGGCCACGCGCACCTTCGCGCTGCGCTACGAGAACGCAGCCGCGCTGGTGGCGGTGCTGCGGCCGATGATCAGCCCGGACAATCCGATCACCGCCAACCCGGGCAACAACACCCTGGTGATCACCGACTATGCCGACAACCTGGAGCGCATCGCGCGGGTGATCGCCAGCGTCGATACACCGGCTGGCATGGACACCGATGTGGTGAAGCTGCAGCAGGGTATTGCCGTTGACGTGGCAGCGATGGTCGCGCCGTTGCTGGATGCGCAGGGCGCCGAGCCCAGCCAGAAGGTGGTGGTGATGGCCGACCCCCGCAGCAACAGCGTGCTGCTGCGTTCCAGCAGCCCGGGCCGAACGCGCCTGGCGCGGCAGTTGGTGGAGAAGCTGGACCGCGCGCAGGACGAGTCCGGCAACCTGCATGTGGTCTATCTGCGCAATGCCCAGGCCAATCAGCTCGCCGGCGTGCTGCGCGGCGTGGTGGCCGGGCAGAGCGATGCACCGGCAATGGGCAGCAACGAAGGCATCACGCCACTGCCGGGTGACGCCAACCGCGCCACACCGTCGCAGCCGTCTCAGTCACAGCAGGCCAAGACCGGTGGCAATGCACTGGAATCACAACGGCTGGATCCGAATCGCCGTGATCCGATCGACGCCGGCAGTACCGGCTTCAGCCAGAACGGCATTTCGGTGCAGGCCGACGTGGCCACCAACACGCTGCTGATCTCGGCGCCGGAGCCGGTCTACCGCAACCTTCGGCGGGTGATCGACCAGCTCGACCAGCGCCGTGCACAGGTGCTGGTGGAAAGCCTCATCGTGGAGGTCAACCAGACCGACGCGGCCGAACTGGGCGTGCAGTGGATGCTGGGCAATGGCCGCACCTTCGGCGGCACCCACTTCGGCGGCACCACCGGTGGCAGCGGGCTGAACACCACCGCACGCACCACCCTGGACGTGCTGCCCAAGGATGGCCTGAAGATCGGCGTCATCGACGGCACCATCAACCTGCCCGGCGTCGGCCAGATCCTCAACATGAAGGCGTTGGCCAACGCGCTGCAGAGCAAGGGCGGTGCCAACATCCTGTCCACGCCGAACCTGATGACGCTGGACAACGAAGCGGCCAGCATCATGGTCGGGCAGACCGTGCCGTTCGTCAGCGGCCGCTACGTGACCGACGGTGGTGGCGGCAGCAACAACCCGTTCCAGACCATCGTGCGCGAGGACGTGGGCCTGAAGCTGCGGGTGCGCCCGCAGATCTCCGAGGGCGGCACGGTGAAGCTGGACATCTACCAGGAAGTCAGCAGCATCGACGCGCAGAGCGCGAACAGCACGGCCGGCATCATCACCAACAAGCGCGCCCTGGATACCAGCGTGCTGCTAGACGATGGCCAGATCATGGTGTTGGGTGGCCTGCTGGAAGACAGTGTGAGCCACGGCCGTGATGCGGTGCCGGGGCTGGGAAAGATCCCGGTGCTGGGCGCCTTGTTCCGCAGTGATACCCGCAAGCGCGCCAAGACCAACCTGATGGTGTTCCTGCGCCCGCACGTGGTGCGCGATCCGGCCGCCGGCCAGCGCCTGACCCGCGACCGCTACGACTACATGCGCAACGCGCAGGCCGGTGCGCAGCCGGTGCAGAGCTGGGCGCTGCCGGCGCTGTCGGCACCGCAGCTGCCGCCGCAGGACCTGTCTGTACTCGGCCAGGGCAATGCACGCGATGGCCAGGGCCAGCCGCTGCAGAACAGCAGCCTGGCGGCGCTGTACCCGTCCGGTGACGGCGATGCGCAGCTGGTGCAGTTCGCGCAGGGGCTGGACCCGGCGCGTGCCAGCCAGGGCGTTGCGCAGGTGCGTGCACTGGGCCTGCAGGCCTATGCCGAAGCGACGCCCGGCGAGAGCGGGCAACGCCTGCGGGTGCGATTGCCGCGCGACCCGGCGACGCTGGATCCGGCGTTGCAGCAGCTGCGCGGGCTGGGATACACGCCGGAACTGGTGATCGGGCCGTGAGCGCCGCCGCGTCACTGCCGTACGCCTGGGTGCGCAGCCATGGCGTGATGCTGTCCGAAGTTGGCGGCGAGTCGGTGCTGCTGGGCACCGCCGACACCGCGGCGTGGGCCGTGGCCGAACTGCGCCGACGGCATGGCCCGCTGCCGTTCCAGGCGCTGGATGCCGCGACCTGGCAGCAGCGGCTGGGTGAGCAGTACCGTGACGGCGGCGATGCCGCTGCCGTGGTCGGGGCTGCTGAAAGTGAAGTGGATCTGGACCGGCTGATGCAGGACATGCCGGAGGTCACCGATCTGCTGGATGCACAGGACGATGCGCCGGTGATCCGCATGATCAACGCGCTGCTGGCACAGGCCGCACGCGATGGCGCCAGCGATCTGCACATCGAGCCGTTCGAGACCCATTCGGTGGTGCGCTACCGGGTGGACGGCACCCTGCGCGACATGGTGCAGCCACGGCGCGCACTGCACGCGGCGCTGGTGTCGCGCATCAAGATCATGGCCCACCTGGACATCGCCGAGAAGCGGCTGCCGCAGGACGGGCGCATCGCGATCCGGGTGGGTGGGCGTCCGTTGGACATCCGCGTCTCCACGGTGCCGACCGGGCATGGCGAGCGCGCCGTGCTGCGACTGCTGGAGAAGGATGCCGGCCGTCTGCAGCTGCAGCGCCTGGGCATGGCCGATGACACCCTGGCCACGTTCACCGGATTGATCCGGCAGCCGCATGGCATCGTGCTGGTCACCGGCCCGACCGGCAGCGGCAAGACCACCTCGCTGTACGCCGCGCTGGGCCAGCTCGACAGCAGCACCAGCAACATCCTCACCGTGGAAGACCCGGTGGAGTATGACTTCGCCGGCATCGGCCAGATCCAAGTCAACGCGCGTATCGGCATGAGCTTCGGCACGGCGCTGCGCGCGATCCTGCGCCAGGATCCGGACACCATCATGATCGGTGAGATCCGCGACCTGGAGACCGCGCAGATTGCGGTGCAGTCGTCGTTGACCGGCCATGGCGTACTGGCCTCCCTGCACACCAACGACGCGATCTCGGCGGTGACCCGCCTGGCCGACATGGGCGTGGAACCGTTCCTGCTGGCCTCGTCGCTGCGCGGCGTGCTGGCGCAGCGGCTGGTGCGGCGGCTATGCACGCAGTGCCGGCGCGTCGAGGTGGACGACGAGGGCCGTACCATGTGGCGTGCGGTGGGCTGCGCGGCCTGTGCCAACAGCGGCTACCGGGGACGCACCGGTATCCACGAACTGTTCGTGGTCGACGACCGCGTGCGTGCGCTGATCCACGAAGGGCAGGGGGAACCCTGCGCTGCGCGAGGCGGCACGACGTGCTGGCATGCGGACGTTGCGCCAGGACGGTCAGCGCTGGGTCGACAGCGGGGTGACCACGCTGGAAGAGATCCTGCGCGTCACCGGCGACGACTGAGGCTTGCATGGCGCTGTTCGACTACCAGGCCGCCAACGCGCAGGGCCGCATCGAGAAGGGTCAGCTGGACGCCGACAGCCCGCGCGGCGCGCGCCAGCTGCTGCGCGGTCGTGGCTTGACCCCTGTGCAGGTAAGCCCGGCGCGCAGTGCGGGCGGTGGCTGGGGCGCGCGGAGGCTTTCGGCAAGCGAGCTGGCGTGGGCCACGCGTCAGCTGGCCAGCCTGTTGGCTGCAAGCCTGCCGCTGGAAGGCGCGTTGAGCGCGGTCATCGAACAGGCCGAGCGCCCGCATGTCGCGCAGGCGCTTACTGCCGTTCGTGCCGATGTACGCGCTGGCCAGCGCCTGACTGTTGCATTGGCAGCGCGGCCACGCGATTTTCCGCCGATCTACCGGGCACTCGTGGGCGCGGGCGAAGACTCAGGTGATCTTGCGCGGGTGATGGAGCGCTTGGCCGACTACATCGAAGAACGCAATGCGCTGCAGGCCAAGGTACTGACGGCTTTCATCTATCCGGCGGCGATCAGCCTGGTGTCGGTGGCGATCGTGGTCTTCCTGCTCAGCTATGTGGTGCCGCAGGTGGTGACCGCGTTCGTGCAGGCACGGCAAACGCTGCCGATGCTGACCCAGGTGATGCTGGCGGCCAGTGCATTCGTTCGCAGCTGGGGAGTGTGGGCGGGGCTCGGCATCGCTGCGTTGGTGGTGGCATGGCGGTTGGCTCTGCGCAAGCCCGAGCTGCGCCTGCGCTGGGACGCGATGCTGCTGCGGGTGCCGATGGTCGGGCGTTTCGTACTGGGTGTGAACAGTGCGCGCTTTGCCTCGACCCTGGCGATCCTGCTGGATGCCGGTGTGCCGCTGCTGCGTGCACTGGAAGCGGCGCGACAGACCCTAGGAAACGCGCTGCTGGCGCGCTGTGCCGATGACGTGTCTGCGCGCGTGCGCGAAGGTGCGGCGCTGGGTGCTGCGCTGAAGGTGCAGAAGGTGTATCCGCCGATCCTGGTGCACCTGGTGGTCAGCGGTGAGAAGACCGGCTCGCTGGCACCGCTGCTGGATCGCGCTGCGCAGACCATCTCGCGCGAGATCGAACGTCGCGCGATGGCACTGACTGCGCTGCTGGAGCCGACCATGATCCTGGTGATGGGCGGCGTGGTGCTGACCATCGTGCTGGCCGTGCTGATGCCGATCATGGAAATGAACCAGCTGGTGCAGTGATGCGCAACGGACATCACGGGTAGCGCCGCGCCATGCCCGGCGAGCGCGCAGCGCGGCACGCTTCCGATTCTCCACACAATCCTCCACACCTTTTTTCGATCTTCCACAGGTTTCTTAAGCGGCCTGTCATCGGCGCGGACCAGCATGGACACGTCGCCGCAGAGTGGGCTGGGAGGCCCTCGGCGGCAGCAGGCGTGTAGTGACCGTTCCTCCCTTGGTGTTTCCCTTCGCAGTAAACCCTTCAGGAGAAGATCATGAACAAGTACAAGACCCTGGCCGCGCTGGTTGCTACCGCGCTGCTCGCTACCGTTGGCGCCGCCTCGGCCCAGCAGTCGCTCATCAACGGTGGCGGCGCCTCGCTGCCGGCCGACCTGTACAAGGGCCAGGCCGACAGCATCCTGCCGGCCAACTTCAGCTACGCCGTGACCGGCTCGGGCACCGGCAAGAAGGCGTTCCTCGAGAACACCATCGGCCTGTTCATCACCAACGGCACCGGCAACGTGCATTTCGCTGGCAGCGACTCGGTCCTGAGCAGCACCGAGATCACCAACTACAACAACTCGGCGCTGGCCTCCACGCTCGGCCCGGTGCTGCAGCTGCCGTCGGTCGCCACCTCGGTCACCGTGCCGTACAACAAGGCCGGTGGTGATCTGAACCTGGACGTGGCCAAGATCTGCGGCGTGTTCTCGGGCAAGATCAACGACTGGTCGCAGCTGGACAGCGCCCGCAGCGGCGCCATCAAGGTCATCTACCGCGGCGAAAGCAGCGGCACCAGCGAGCTGCTGACCCGCTTCCTGACCGCCGCCTGTGCCACCGAAGACCTGAGCGCCACCCGTCTGGTCGGCGGCAAGTTCCAGGTCAAGTCGACCTTCGCCGATCTGTTCACCCGCGATGCGCAGAACAACCTGCCGGCCTTCCTGGAAGCGGCTCCGGCCACTGGCGGCACCTCGCTGTACAACCGTGTCTACCAGGTTGCCGGCGCCATCGGCTATGTCGGCCCGGACGTGATCCCGAACCTGCAGGATGCGACCAAGATTGCCAAGGTGAAGGGCTTCTCGCCGGATGAAGTGAGCGTTGCCGCTACCCTGAATACCGTCGCCCCGCCGACCGGTGCCGACATTGCCAACCCGGCCAAGTGGGTGCCGGTGTTCACCAACCCGACCGCCGGCTACCCGATCGCCGGTTACACCAACCTGGTGTTCGCACAGTGCTACCGCACCCTGCCGCAGCGCCAGGCTGTCCGCAACTTCCTGGAAAAGCACTACAACCTGGGCGTGGATGGCAACAACGATGCTGCCGTGCGTGCGCACGGTTTCATCCCGCTGACCCAGACCTGGCGTGAAGCCGTTGCCAACAACCTGATCTCGGCCACCCCGGCCACCGGTCTGGGCAACGCCAGCACCTGCGCCGGCATCGGCCGTTGATCCACCGAACCTGCTGAACAGGGCGCCGACCGCGAGGTCGGCGCCTTTTTTTGTGGTCGCGCCGAATGTGAAGAAGCTGTCGTTTTTCCGGCGCGGACAACGTCTATCTGATAGTGCCCGGCGATGCCTGCGGGCAGTCGAATCTCTCCTATGCCGCAGACCGTCCGTCGGTCGCTCGAGGTCCTGATGTCGCACCTGCACACGCCTGTTCCGCACACTGCGCCGCACCGCCATCCGATGGCCTGGGCCATCGCGCTTGCGCTGGGCGCCACGCCCATGCTGCCTGCGCAGGCGCAGCAGGCATTTTCGCCGGGCTGGTTCGCCGAGCGCGGTGCAGCGCAGGGCGCAGCCGCGCAGAGCGGGCGCATGCCCAACGGCGTGCCGATCCAGTTCCAGCTGCCGGCCCAGCAGCAGGACGCCGCCCGGCAGAAGCTGCAGCAGTCGATCGACAATCTGGGCACCGCCGCGCAGGCCATTGCGCTGCAGCAGCGCTTGCAGGAGCAGGCGCGCACGCAGCAGCGCGCCGCCGGGTTCGTGATTGCTGACGGCCTCGGCAAGGACGGCCTGAAGGTTGATGAGAATCCGCTGACCCGTGGCTGGGTGAATGCGCGCGAAGCGATCCAGTCGCAGGGCAGCGACGGCAAGGTGCAGGTCAGCATCGAGCAGACCGCCGACCGCGCGATCCTGAACTGGGAAACCTTCAACATCGGCGGCAACACCACGCTCGATTTCAAACAGAATGCGGACTGGGCGGTGCTGAACCGGGTCAACGATCCGAGCGCACGTCCCAGCCAGATCCTGGGCCAGCTGAAGGCCAACGGCACCGTGTTCGTGGTCAACCGCAACGGTGTTGTGTTCGGCAACAACAGCCAGGTCAACGTGGGCAATCTGGTCGCGGCAGCGACACGGATCAGCGATGGCCAGTTCCGTGACAACGGCCTGTACAGTGGCGACAACAACACCGCTGCGCTCACCGATGCCTTCGGCAAGGTCCTGGTTGAGCAGGGTGCACGCATCACCACGCAGGCGCCTGCCTCGGCAACCCGCGCCGGTGGTTATGTGCTGCTGGCCGGCCACACCGTGGAGAATGCAGGGCAGATTGAAACGCGCAAGGGCCAGACGCAGTTGGCCGCTGGTGACGCGTTCGTGATACGACGTGGTGTGGGTACCGCGCAGAACACCGCATCGACCACAGCCGGCAACGAGATCGCGCCACGCATCGCGGCCGGCAGCAATGCCGGCAGCGTGCGCAACAGCGGCCTGATCCAGGCGCGCGAGGGCGACATCACGCTGGCCGGGCGCAGGGTGGAACAGGCCGGCGTAGCCGTGGCCACTACCACGCTGGACCAGCGCGGCACGGTGCACCTGCTCAACGCCATCAGCGACCGTGCCGGTACGGTCACCCTGGCCAGCGGCGCGACCACGGCGGTGCTGATCGAAGACGATGGCAAGAACACGGCCCTGGACAGCCGCCGTGATGCGTTGGTCAAGGCTTCGGCCGAGCAGGACCTGCTGCGCGGCGCCAGCAGCACTGGCACATTCGACAATCTCTCGCGCATGCAGGACCGGCGTGACCAGTCACGCGTGGAGATTGTGTCCGGCGGCGACGTGAATTTCCAGGACGGTTCGCTGACCGTGGCCACCGGCGGTCAGGTGGTAGCGGAAGCCGCACGCCGGACTTACGCCGGCAATGCCGCGCGCATTGATGTGTCCGGTGCGGTGGGCGTGCGGGTTGCGATGGAGAGCAACAACGTCCAGGTGAAGGTGCAGGGCAACGAACTGCGTGATTCGCCCGACAACCGCGACAGCGGCAAGCTGATCAGCAGCGAGGTCTGGATCGATCGCCGCCAGCTGCAGCACGTGGCCGCAGGCACCGGTGGCAACACCGCCGAGCGCTGGTATGCCGGTGGTGGCCTGCTGGAAGTCGGGGGGTATCTCGACAACCAGGGCCATTCGATCGGCGAATGGGCCGCGCAGGGCGGTACCGTGCAATTGTCCGGCAGCGAAGTGGTCACCCATGCCGGCTCGAGGATCAACCTGGCTGGCGGCAGCCTGGATGTGCAGAGCGGTGCCATCAAGCAGAGCTGGCTGCGTGGCACCGACGGTCAGCTGTACCGACTGGATGATGCGCCGGCCGAGATGCGGTACGACGGCTTGTATCGGGGCTTTGAAGTAAAGCAGGAGCGCTGGGGAGCCACCGATGTGTTCCGCAATCCGCTGATCGGTGCCGAACAGCGGGTGGAGAACGGCTACACCGTGGGCCGCGACGCGGGCCGTCTGCTGGTGTCCGCGCCCAGTGCGGTACTGCAGGGTCAGGTGGCGACCGATACTTTCCAGGGTGCGCAGCAATCGAAGACACCCGATGCTGCGCGCGACGGCTACGCACAGGCGCAGACCGCCGTAGCGCGCAATGCCCAGCTGTGGCTTGGGCGCTACGACGGCAACGGCAGAAACGCGGTGTTCGACACACAGGTGCGGATCGTCGATGGCGGGCTGCCTGCCGCCGACGTGTCCCTGCAGGCGCCGCTGCAACATGAACAGCGCAATACGCTGTGGCTGGATGCCAACCAGCTCAGCGCGCAGCAGTGGGGACGCATCGATCTGGCCAGCGGTGGCAGCATCGCGGTGGAGGGTGCGCTGCGCCTGCAGGACGGTGGCCAGCTGGTGCTCACGGCCGCCGATGTACTGCTGGGGGGTGACATTCAGATCGCTGGTGGACAGGTGCAGGCGGGCAATGAACTGACCCGCGTGGGCGCTCCCGCCGCCTGGCTGCTGCAGGGCGGCCGTTCGCACGTGGCCCTGGCGGAGGGCACGCGCATCGATCTCAGTGGCCGCTGGGTGAATGCGTTGCTGGAACCGGCGTCCAGCCCGGGCATGGCGTGGACTGACGGCGGCAAGCTACGGCTGCAGAACAGCCATGATGTTGTGGTGCCGGGCAGCGACGTGCGCGTCGATGGCGGCGGTCGGGTTGATGCAAAGGGCAAGGTCACGATCGGCAAGGGCGGCGACGTCAGCCTGCAGGCAGCGAGCGTGGCCGACAGCAGTGGACGGGTCGGTCGCCTGCAGCTGTCCGGCGACGCACGCTTGAGCGCGCTCGGCGGCGGCAGCGGTACGCTGTCGTTGGGCGATGGTGGGCGTATCGTGATCGGCGGGCAGCCGGCCGACGGCGCACTCACCCTGCAGGAGACCCTGTTCAACAAGGGCTTTGCCAGCTATGACATCAATGGCCAGCAAGGTGTGGAGGTGGCGGACGGAGCCATCGTCGCCGTGCGCATGCCGGGCCTGCGCCTGGCCGAAGCAGCGATGCAGGCACGCGACCGGCACGACGCATTGCAGGTCTGGTCGGCCCCCCTGTACAGCGCGGATCCGATCACCGGCAGGTTCAGTCAGCGCAACGGTGCGAGCCTGACGCTGCGTTCACAGCAGGGCGAGGCCGGTGGTGATCTGCGCATCGGTCGCGGCGCCCTGGTCAGCGTGGATGCCGGTCAATCGATCACCCTGCGCGGCGCGGGCAGCATCACGGTTGATGGCAGCCTGAAAGCGGCGGGTGGCCGCATCCGCCTGGATGACATTCGCGAACCGACCAGCCTGTTCGATTCGCAGCGCAACGAGCGCACCTACCGCATCGGTGCACAGGGTGTACTCGACGTCAGCGGTGACGCCTTCACTGCGCGTGATGCCAGTGGCCGCCTGCGCGGGCAGGTGCGCAAGGGGGGCAGCATCGAGATTGGAGGCGCGCTCGACTGGGACGGCCAGGACAACGTGCCTGACCGGCCGGTGGATGCATTCGTGGTGGTTGAACGCGGTGCGAAACTGCTGGCCAACGGCAGTTCGGCGCAGCTGGACATCGATGGCGCCGGCCGCCAGGATGTGGCCAGCGATGGCGGCACCATCGTGGTGCGATCGGCCAATGCGCTGTACTTGCAGGGCGCTCTGCAGGCCGCTGCAGGCGGCGCCGGCGCGCAGGGCGGAACCCTGGGTATCGCCTTCGGAGGCAGCATCCATGCGGGCGGTGCCAGCGAAGATGTGTTGGCGCCGCGCGCCATCGTGCTCAGCCAGGACGATCGAGAGCAGGCCGTGCCGGCGAAGCTGCAGTACGGGCACGCACGCCTGTCGGCGGCGCAGGTCGGTGCCGGTGGTTTCGACAATCTTTCGCTGTTCGGCAACGTGCGTGCCGAAGGTGATGTGGAACTGCGCCTCGGCCAGAGCCTGCGCTTCCAAGGTCTGCAACAGGATGGGCTGGGCATGCTGCAGGGCGGCAGCGCTGGCGGCCTGCTTGCGCTGAGCGCGCCCTACGTGCGCTTGGCGCAGAGCAGCTGGTTGAGGCTGCCTGGCGATACCCTGGTCGGTACCGCTGCCGTGGCGGTGGATACCGGTCGCCAGCATCGCTTCAGTGTGGATGCGGACCTGATCGACCTGCGCAATACCACCTGGCTGGCGGGGTTCGATGACGTGCAACTGCGCAGTCGCGGCGATCTGCGCTTCCTGGGCAGTGGCGCAGCGCTCGGCAGTACCGGCGCGCAGCTGATCGCGCCGCGCAGCCTGGACGTAACCGCAGCGCAGCTGTACCCGGTGGCCGATGCGGGCGGCGTGCTGGCGGCCGGTGTGTCGCAGCCGGGCAGTGCGATCAGCCGCTGGGATGATGCCGAAGGCATCGTGCGCATCCATGGTCTTGGCGGGGCGGTTCCAGTCCTGCCGTTGTCGGTGTCCGGCGGCCTGTCAGTGGTGGCAGCGACCATCGAGCAGGGCGGCATCCTCCGGGCGCCGTTGGGCGCCATCACCCTGGGTGGTACCGATGCCGACGGGCGCCGGGCCGGCTCGGTGACGCTGCTGCCCGGAAGCGTGACCTCCACCAGCGGCGCGGGGCTCAGTGTGCCGTTCGGTGGCACCGTCGATGGCGTGGACTGGCGCAGGGACGGCAGCGCCCATGCCATACCGCCGGTAGGCGGTGTCGCGCCCGGCGCGGACCCCAAGGGCATCGCCATCATCAGCAGCCGTACCGAGGTGGCCGAAGGGGCGCTGCTGGATCTCTCCGGCGGGGGCGAGTTGACCGGTGCTGCCTTTGTCAGCGGGCGCGGTGGCTCGGTCGACATCCTGCGCCATGCATTGGCCGATGCCAATCCGCGTTATGGCTTCAGCGAATCGGCCAGTCCGGTATATGCGATCCTGCCCGGCTACACCGGCAGTGCAGCGCCGCTGGGATTGAGTGACGGCTCGCTGGACCCTGGCATTGGCCAGCAGATCACGATTCCCGCAGGCGTGCCTGGATTGCCGGCTGGCACCTACACGTTGTTGCCGGCCAGCTTCGCGCTGCAGCAGGGCGCGTTCCGGGTGGAGCTGGGGCGCACCGGCGCGGTCGGCATCGGTGCACCGCTGGCCACCGGCACCGGCTCCTGGATGGTCGGCGGACACACGGGGTCGGCGCTGGGTGGCCTGCGTTCGCCCTTGCTGACCGCGTTGCTGCTGACCCCGGCCGATACCGTTCGCCGGCATTCCAGCTACAACGAGACCAGCTACAACGCATTCGTGACCACGTCGGCACAACGGTTGGGCACGCCGCGCGGCTGGCAGACCGTCGATGCCGGCACGCTGCGCCTCGGGCTTGGCAATGGCGCCGGCAGGGACAGCACGCCCGCTGTGAGTTTCCAGGGCCAGACCCGGTTTGCGCCGGCGGCGGGCAGCGCCGGCATTGGCGGTTCGGTGGAAGTGAACCTGGTCAACCGGCTGGGTGAACTGGAAGTGGTGGCGGCCGGTCGCACGCCCAGTTCTACTGGCAATGGTGCCACCATCGAGGCGGACGTGCTCAACGCGTTGCAGCCCTCGCGCCTGGTGCTCAACGCACAGGTCCGCGCGACCAGCAACCAGCGCCTGCAGGTGGCCGGTGTCGGCCAGAACCTGGTGTTGCGGGACGGCGCGGTCCTGCGTGCGCCTGAGGTGATTCTGGGGGCGGTGGCCGGAGGCAAGGGCGTGCGCGTGGAGGCAGGCGCAGGCGTCGACACGCTCGGTCGCGGCGCCGCTCCGTTGCCCGACAACGCCGGTTTCTACTACCAGGCCGAAGGCGGAGTGATGGTGGTGTCCAACGGGCGCACCGATCTGCTGGCCGCGCCCTTGCGCGAGGGAGCCGATCCGTCGCTGGTCAGCTTCGACATCGGCACCTGCGACCCGGGCCGTCAGTGTGCGGGCCAGGCACGATTGGTGTCGGAGGGAAGCATCAACGTCGCCACCAATGGCGGCCTGCAGCTGCGCGACACGGCCAGCTACGGCACCCGCCAGCTCGGCGTCAGCGTGGCGGCGATCAATCTGGGCAGCGACGATGCCATCGCGCAGGCCGCCGCGGCCGCCGCTTTGCCGCCGGGCATGCTGATGAACCAGCAGGTGCTGACGACCTTGCTGCGCGGCAATACCGCCACCGGCGCACCGGCACTGGAGACGCTGAAGCTCTCGGCGGCCGAGTCAATCAATGTATTCGGCAGTGTCGATCTTGATACGCGCGACAGCGCGACCGGCAAGTCGAGCCTGCGCACCCTGGTGCTGGGCGCACCGGCCATCCATGGCTATGGCAACAGCAGCGACCGTGCGCGCATCTTCGCCGGCAACCTCACCTGGGCCGGTGCACTTGCGGCAAGTGGGTTTGCGGATTCGAATGCCGCGCAGCCCGGCGGGGCGGCGATGGTCGACCGCCTTGGCAGTGGCCAGCTGGACATCATTGCCGATACGTTGCGGCTCGGCCCGGCGCCACAGTCGTGGCCCGCCTCGGAGGTCGTGGCCGGACGCCAGGTCCTCGGCTTCGCCGGGGTGAACCTGCGTGCCGCACAGCAGGTGGTCTTCGCCGGCAATGGTGCGTTGAATGTGCATCAGTTCCAGGGCGCCT
Organism: Stenotrophomonas sp. 86156_Sma; assembly: GCF_056481625.1. Lineage (NCBI taxonomy): Bacteria > Pseudomonadati > Pseudomonadota > Gammaproteobacteria > Lysobacterales > Lysobacteraceae > Stenotrophomonas > Stenotrophomonas sp. 86156_Sma. The sequence continues at coordinate 2,874,004 of NZ_CM151157.1, read as the reverse complement.
ACGACCCAGCCAAGGGCTGGACCTACAGTGGCGGCAACCTCGATATCCAGGCACCGCTGGTCACTGCCGAAGCAGGCGCGAAGCTGGCGGTGACTGCTGGTGGCACGCTGCGCGTGCACGGCGCAGGCGCCTCGACGGCGGCCGATGCTCTGGGCGCAGAATTGACGCTGGACGCCGACGATATTCTCCTCGACACCCGTATCGCGCTGGCCTCGGGCCGCCTGGCGGCCACGGCGGCCCGCTCGGTGCAGCTTGGCAGCAGTGCCAACCTCGATCTGGCCGGGCGCAAGGTCAGCCTGTTCGATGTGGATACCTACAGTGTCGGCGGTGACGTCACGCTGACAGCAACGGAAGGTGACGTGCGCAGCGACGCAGCATCGCGCGTCGATCTGTCGGCGCAGAACAACCGCGCGGGTCGCCTCACCGTGACCGCGCTGGGTACTGCCGGCGGGCATGTCGACCTGGCAGGACGGCTGCTTGGCCAGGCCAGCGGCACGCTGGACGCAGGTGGCAGCCTGGTGCCGTATGAGAACGGTGAGCTGGTGGTGCGCGCACGTGAACTGACAGACTTCAGTGGCCTCAACCAGCGCCTTACCCGCGACGGTGTCACTGGAGCGCGCAGCTTCCAGATCAAGCAGGGAGACCTGCTGATCGGCGACGAAGTGAAAGCGCGCAAGGTGGATATCAGCGTCGACGGTGGTGCGCTGCGGGTGCTCGGGCGCATCGACGCCAGCGGCGACCAGGTTGGCAGCATCCGCCTGGCCGCGCGCGATGGCCTGCAGTTGGACGGAAGCCTGGACGCCCACGGCAGGGCACTGCGTGTGGACAGCTATGGCAAGATCATCGACAGCCCGAACCGTGCCATCGTCGAGCTGGAAAGCCGCGATGGGCGCGTGCAGCTGGGTTCGGCGGCGCGGATCGATCTTCGCAGCGGCACCGGCGTTGCCGTCGGTACCGGAGCAGGGCAGAACGATGGACGCGCCCGCGGCACGTTCGTGCTGAACGTGCCGCGAGTGGGCAGCGACGATGCCGGCGTCGATACCGGCAGTGCCGTGCAGGTACTCGGCGCGCGCGATATCTTCGTGACCGGCGTGCGCCGCTATGACGACGCACCCCTGGCTGACACGGCGGATGTGAACGGCCGACGCGGCCAGCTGGTTACCCAGTCGTGGCTGGATACGGTGGTTGACCCAGCCAACACTGCATGGATGAATGCCGCGCTGGGCAATGCCGGGCTGTCGGCACGGCTGGCCACACTGGGGACCGTGCGCCTGCGTCCCGGCGTGGATGTCGTCGGCGCGATCTCGTCCAGCAACCCGCATGGTGATCTGACCGTCAGCGGCGATATCGATCTTTCCGGCTATCGCTACGGCCCGCAGGCCAATCGACAGGACCCCGCGCGACGCGGCTTCGGGGAAGCGGGTGCGTTGCGCCTGCGCGCAGCCGGCGACCTGTTCATCCATGGCAGCATCAACGACGGCTTTGCGCCGCCACCTGCCAGCCCGGATGATCGCGGTTGGCAGCTGGTGCCCGGACAGAGTTTCGGTGCCGGCATTACACCGTTCGGCAGTGACATCCTGGTGCCCAATGACAACGTCGTACTGGAGGCCGGCACGCGCTTCCCGGCGGGTGCCGTGCTGAACTACGCGATCGCGGTGCGCGATGCGGTCCTGCCTGCCGGCACCACGTTGCCGGTGGAGATGACGCTGGGGCAGGCACTTACGTTGCCGGCAGGCTACGTGCTGCCGGCCGCGGTTACGCTGGCCGATGGTCAGGTGCGTGCCGCAGGCAGCGTGCTGGCGCAGGCGCTGCAACTGCCCGCCGGCTCGCGCCTGGGCGCGGGCTTCCAGCTGCGCAGCGAGGCCAGCGTAAGGGCCACGACCTGGCCGGCCGGCGCGCGATTGCCGACGGAGCTGCGACTGGCGGCGCGCACACCGCTGGCACGAGGTTCGCTGATTCCGGCAATGACCACGCTGGAGCTGGCCGGCGGTCAACCGATCGACCTGCGCCCGGTGGGCAGCGATGGTCGACAGGGACGCAACTGGGCGTTGGCGCAGATGTTGCCCGAGGGCACCACCTCGTGGGATCTCACCGCCGTTGCGGGCGCCGATACCGAGGCGGCCGACCCGCGTGCGCGGCGCAATGGAAGCGGCGATCTGGTGCTGGCCGACACCCACTACGGCGTTGTGCGTGCGGCGACCATGGTCTCCACGTTCGTGCGCGAACAGCGGGTGACCGCCCTGGGTGCGCAGCGCGAAGGTGTGGATGCAAGCTGGGTCGGCAAACCGGTGAAGGCGCTGGCCGAGCATCTGGGCAAGCCTGAGTCTGCGATCTGCGCGACTGGCAGCAGCTGCGAGGCGGCACCTTACTTGTTCACGGCGCAAGGTGCCGATGAAATGGGCGATCCGTCGCTGGTCGGCATGCCCGTGAAGGAAATTGCCGAGATGTTCGGGATGACCGAAGAGGAGCTGTGCGGTTCGGTCAGTTCGGGCATCTGCGTGATGCCCGGCGAGATGCGTGATGTGGCGACCGTGGGTCAACCGAAACATGGCACGCCGCTGTGGAGCGTGCTGCGCACCGGCAGTGGCGACCTGCAGTTGATGGCCGGCCGCGATCTGTCGATGCGCTCGGTGTACGGCGTCTATACTGCGGGAACGCCGACCGCGCTGGGTAATGGCCTCGATGCCCGTTTCCAGTCCGAGCGCGCGTCGCCGTCCGGACGCGAGGCACTGCTCGGGTTGCAGCAGTCCAGCGGTGACTATGACGCGGCACTTGCCGCCTATCGCGCGTGGTATCCGGATCACGGCGGCAACCTGAGCATCGCGGCTGGCCGCGACGTGACCGGGGCAACATGGGGTGCGCTGTCGTCGTCCGGCTCGGCGGCGGGTGACCTGGCCAACCACGCCAGCAGCGCGGTTGCCAACTGGCTGTGGCGCCAGGGCACAGGTGCGGTTGCGGGCGTCGAGCAGCAGCCTGTCGCCTGGTGGATCAACTTCGGCACTTACGCCAATGTGTCCACGTTCTCCAACCCCAGTCCACGCATGGTCGGCTTCACCGGCTTTGGTACGTTGGGTGGCGGCAATCTGGAGATTGATGCGGGCAGGCATGCCGGTGTGACCGATGCCAAGGGTGACGCGCTGAAGAACACAAGCAGCACCCGTTTCTCCACCGCGATCAACGCAGCCGTGGGCTCGACCGGACGTGTTGATGATGGGCGGCTGGTGCTGACAGGTGGTGGCGATCTGAGCCTGCGCGCCAGCGGTGCACTCAACCCGAACCTGATGGCCACTACGATCAATCACGTCAGCAACGAGCAGGACCTGGAACTCAATGGCACATTCACGAACCTGCGCGGCAGCCTGAGTCTTGAGGCCTCCCGCATTGGCGGCAGTGCCGTCGGCATCTCCCAGTACACTGATCCCAGCAGTGGCCTGCGCCCCAGCGATCCGTTCCGCGCTTTCGGTGGCAAGGCGATGGGTGGTCCGGTGCTGGTGCTGGGCGACGCCGTGGCAAACCTGCACGCCCGGGGCGACGTCATCCTGGGCGGCGTCGCCGATGCCGGCCGTGTGGTGCAATTCAATGCGCCGCAGGTGGCGCTGGCGGGAGGCGGTCTTGCGGCGGGTACTACCGGCTTCTCGCTGTGGACCGCGGCCACGGCAGTAAATCTGGTTTCGTTCGGCGGCGACGCCACCCCGCTGACAGCGCATGCCAGCACCCCGGGGCAGAATCTGCGATCGGAATCCACCGGCGACAATTTCGCCTACTGGATCTATCCCTCCAGGCTGCAGGTGCAGGCCACCAGCGGCGACATCAAGTTGGGCGAAGGCGGTGAGAACAACATACTGCTTACCGCTCCTTCCCCTACGGGCAGCATGCAGTTGCTGGCTGGCAATTCGATCATCGCCGGCGATCGGTCACCGTACATCAGCAGCTCTGGTGCGGACACTCGCCTGCCATCCCCGTTCGATCCGGTGTTCACCGCACGGGACGCGAGGGGCACCGAATTGCTCGGCAACATTTCGCCCGATGGCATCAATGCTCGGGTACCCACATGGGGCGATGCCATACCGCTGTTCGCCTTTGGGCCGAACCGTCCCATGGCGGCGGTGGCACGCACCGCCGGGGGCACGCCGAACCGCTTCTACGCAGGCTCGGGCGACATCATCGGTCTGCGCACGGGCGAACAATGGATGCTGAACGCCGCCGGTGGCAGCCGCCGCACCGTTCGCGAGTGGATTGATGTGGCTGCGCCGGTGCAGCTGCGTGCAGGCCAGGACATCCTGTCCAGCACCGTCCTTGCGTTGAACAACAGTGCCAGCGATGTCACGGTGCTGCAGGCCGGGCGGGACATCGTGCATGCCAACGTCACCGTATACGGCAGCGGCAATGTCGATGTCAGCGCCGGCCGTCAGCTGCGCCAGGAAGACCGCGGCAGCATCGTCAGCCGCGGCGGCCTGGTGCAGGGCGACACGCGCCCGGGTGCCAGCATCGCGATGACCGCCGGCAACCAGCAGGTCGACTTCGGCGCCGTGCGTGCACGCTACCTGGATGCGACCCGGCTGGCCGATCCCGCGCAGACACTGGCGTCGCAGCCGGGCAAGGTGGTCAAGGTCTATGACAAGGAACTGAAGCAGTGGCTGCTGGAGCGTTTCAACATCAGCGCTGACGGCGCGCAGGCACTGGCCCTGTTCGACACACTGCCACAGGAGCAGCAGCGCATCTTCCTGCGCCAGGTCTACTACGCCGAACTGCGCGAGGGCGGCCGCGAGTACACCGATGCGGATGGCCCGCGCGTAGGCTCCTACCTGCGGGGCCGCGAGGCCATCGCCACCTTGATGCCGGACAAGGATGCAGCGGGCAAGACGATCCAGCGCACCGGCGATATCGTGATGTATGGCGGCGCCGGCGTACGCACCGAGGCCGGTGGCAACATCGAGCTGATGGCGCCGGGCGGGCAGATCGTGGTGGGCGTGGTTGGCGAGGCGCCGCCGGCAAGCGCGGGCCTGGTGACCCAGGGGCAGGGCGACATCCGGCTGTTCAGCCAGGACAGCGTGCTGTTGGGCCTGTCGCGGGTGATGACCACCTTTGGCGGTGACATCCTGGCCTGGTCCGAACAGGGCGACATCAATGCGGGCCGTGGCTCGCGCACCACGCTGGTGTATACCCCACCACGCCGCCTGTACGACCGTTGGGGCAACGTCAGTCTGTCACCGCTCGCACCGGTCAGCGGTGCCGGCTTCGCTACGCTGGACCCGATTCCCGAAGTGCCGCCGGGCGACGTCGACCTGATCGCGCCGCTGGGCACCATCGATGCGGGCGAAGCAGGCATCCGTGTCTCGGGCAACATCAACCTTGCCGCGCTGCAGGTGCTCAACGCGGCCAACATCCAGGTGCAGGGTGAGAGCAAGGGCCTGCCGGTGCTGGCCACGGTGAACGTCAATGCGCTGGCGTCGGCCAGTGCTGCAGCGAACAGTGCAAGCCAGGCCGCACAGGACGTGATGCGCAAGAGCCAGGACGACGCACGGCGCAACCAGCCGTCAGTGATCAGCGTGCAGATTCTCGGCTTCGGCAGCGGCACCAGCAGCATTGCGCCGCCGGCGCGCGGCACGACCGCCAACAGCGGCTACGACGCCAACAGCGCCTTCCAGTTCCCGCAGGCAAGCCGCGACGAAGGCACGCAGCGCCGATAGGCATAGCACGCCCCGGTAGGTGCCGACCTTGGTCGGCACGCATTGCCCGATGCAGCGCATCGGGCTGCAGCATCGGGCCAGCCGCCAGGGAACGGTGGCGGCCCCAGCCAAGACGGCACGGAGGGCAGGGAGCGGCCATCAGCGGTGAGGACCACCGACACAGCGCCGCCGGGTGCAGGAGAGCACCCGGCGGCAGGAGGGACGCGCGCATGTGTCACGGTAGATGCCGACCTTGGTCGGCAGTAGATCCTCGCCATGCGTGGATGCCCGGACAGCCTCAGTGCCGACCAAAGGTCGGCACCCACCAGAGCAGGCGTGGCAGCAGGAGCCGCCCGGCCGTAGGTCCACGCCATGCGTGGATGCGCTACCACGACCGAATCCTACAACTCCAGCACCCGCCGGTAACTCAACGGCCCACGCCCATCGCGCAGTCCCAACCGCAGTTCAAGTCCGGTGGCCGGCAATACCTCGCCCTCGCTCGGCAACACGGCCCATCCCGTTCCAGGCTGCCACGCCCGCACCTCGAACCGCTGCACATCGCGCGCCACCGCAATGCCCTTCGACGGATCCGGTGCGGGCAGGGGATACCGGTCCGTAGCCGCACCACTGGCCCGCCACAGCGTGCTGCCCTGCCGCCACCAGCGCACCCGCTGCCAGTGCAGCCCATCACTGCCGACACTGCGGGTGATCTCCAGCGCGAAGCTGCCATCCGGGTGCCGCTCGCTCACCAGCGACGGGGGCAGCAATCGCTGCGGACGATCTGCCGGGCGCACCGCGCCATTCATCAGCGCATCGTCGGCACGCATTTCAATATCGCGCTGGAACTGCTGCAGCACGCGCAGCGCCGTCGTGGTCCCGGCATCGGCCTGGCGCAGGCGCTGGTCGCTGTTGGCCACGCTGTTCAGCGCACGCCAGCAGATCAGCGCCAGCACGCCCATGATGGTGATCGCGATCATCACCTCGATCAGGGTGAAGCCGCGTGCGGCGCGCCTCATTGCGCCGCCGTCCACGGCAGCTGCATCCGCGCCAGCGACTGTCGCGGTGCATCTTCGGCCACCACGGTCAATTCCAGTTGCGGCTGCCCGTCGCTGCCAGTGCCCAGATGCTGCAGGACCAGGAAGCTGCCGCGTCCCTGCACACAGCGCTGCCGCGCATCCTGCGGTGGCTGCCCGGCGAGGCGCAGCTCCTGCCAGCGGTCCTGCGCGCACAACAGCGCCAGGCGACGGTCGCGCAGCCGTGACTGATCGTCGGTCGCCACTGCCACCGAGCGCATCACCGCAGCCAGCGCAATCGAAACGATCGCCAGTGCGATCAGCACTTCGATCAGGGTGAATCCGCGCATATTCCGCTTCACTGCACGACCTGCAACTGTCCGCTGCCATCATCACGAAGACGCAGTGCGCGGCCGTCCAGCGACAGTCCAAGCTCCCAGGCGGTACCGATCCACTCCGGGCTCAGCTCGATGGCGTTGGTGGGCTGCACCACGATGCCTGCAGCCTGCCACTTCTGTGGACGCAGCAGATCATCGCGTTCAACGGTGACCCAGCGGCTGCCTTCGAGGCGGCTGAAACGATAGCCGGCTGCGTCGGCCTGCCAACGCAGGGGGCGGCCATCGATGCGGGCCTCGTCGCGCGCCACCTGCAGGCGCTGCGCCAGTCGTTCGCCTTCCTGCCGCAGCTGGCGCGCGGGGTCTAGCAGACTGCCCAGGCCCAGGCCGATGCCTGCCGTGCAGATGCCGATGATCACCAGCACCACCATCAGTTCCAGCAGGGTGAAACCACGCGGGATGCGTCGCATCGACATTGCCTCCTGTCCCTTGCCGATGCGTGCCAGCGTAGGCCCGCATGATGAAACAAAAGCGTCAGCCGCACCTGCTAGCGTAGGCGGACACGAACGTGGCGATGATGTGGAACATGGACGGCAGGCGCTGGGATCGGAATCGGATGTTGACCCTGTTGGCGGCGACGCTGCTGCTGGCCGTGGTGGCCTATTGGAGCGTCACCCTGTCTGCGGTGGCGCCAGCGGCGGCCGCAAGCGAAGCGCATGCCGAGGCGCCGGTACGGCCGATGTTCGATGCAGTGGCCAGCCTGCCACTGGTGCGGCTGCTGTCTCCCGGCGCGGTGCAGACCGAGGTGGTCGTGCTGGGCGTGATGGCGGGTGACCATGCGCCATTGGCCCTGCTCTCGGTAGATGGACGCCCAGCGGAAGCGTATGCGCCCGGCCAACGACTCGGACCCTGCACGGTACTGGCCAGCATCAGTGCCAGCGCAGTGGAACTGAACCAGGCCGGGCAATCGCGCAGCCTGCCGGTACCCGCGCTGCCAGCGGTGCCGACCGATGGCATCGTGCCCGCCAGCTCCCTGTAGAGCCGAGCCCACGCTCGGCTGCGTCTGGAAGAACAGTCGAGCAAGGCTCGACTCTACAAAATCCAGTGGAGCATGGCTCGACTCCACAAAATTCTGCCGAGCGCGGGCCCGGCTCTACAGCTGCGCAGGCTCAGCGCGCCGGACGCTGCGGTTCCACCGAACGACCAAAGGCATCGCCCATGCGCTGTCGTGTGCCTTCCAGGTTGTACTGCATCAGCTGGTTGCCCGGCTGCCGCATCAGGCGTTCGGCTTCAGGCAGCGCCGGTGACTTCGCCGATTTCGGCGCCGGGGCCAGTTTGCGTTGCAGGCACTCCCAGGCGGGGATGCGCTCGCCGTTGACCTGTACTTCGATGCAGGGTGCGGCATCGTCCTGTTTCTTCGCCTCTACGGCCCAGGCCGATGGCAACGCCAGCAACAAGGCAAGGGCGAGGGTAGGGCGAAGGCCCGCCTCCAACGACTCACTCATCTTGAATCTCCTACGACAACCGACGTTCTGCAATGAAGACGTGTGGCGGGGGCAGTCTCCGCCCGCGAATGTTCCGGCGCTGTCAAAAGATGACAGTGCTGTCACAAAACTATTGGCGGCTTTGACGCGACGTACACGTCCTGTTGATAGACCCACGCGCCGCTCCCTGGCCACTCCCTTCGATACGACGCGATGCCTTCGATGACTCCTGTTCCGTGCCGAGCCGTCCGCCTTCCGCTGCGCCTGCATCCGCTGGTGCTGGCTCTGGCCGCGATGCCGCTGCCATTGTTCGCGCAGGACGCGGCGCCTGCGCCCAGCGTGAACATCAATGAATACATCGTGCGCGGCAACACCGTGCTCGATCCGCGCCAGATCGAACGTGCGGTGGAGCCGTTCCTCGGCCCGGGCAAGACCCTGGCCGATGTCGAGAAGGCGCGCGATGCCGTCAATGCGCTGTACCAACAGGCAGGCTACCAGTCGGTCTACGTCGAGCTGCCCGAGCAGCAGGTCAGTGGCGGCGTCGTGCTGCTGAAGGTGCAGCAGACGCCGATCGGGAAGCTGCGGGTCGTAGGCACGAAGCACGAATCGCCCGAACGCATCCGCGAACGCGTGCCGGCACTTGCCGAGGGCAAGGTGCCGGACTTCGACCAGGCGCAGAAGGAACTGACCGCGCTGAATGAAGGCGGACGTCGCCAGGTGATGCCGCTGGTGCGCGAGGGCCAGGTGCCGGGCACGATGGATGTGGACCTGCAGGTCGAAGAGAAGTCGCCGTGGCGTGTCAGCGCGGCGCTCAACAACGACCACAGCGCCGACACCGAGAAGCTGCGCCTGAGTGCATCGCTGGCCTACGACAACCTGTGGAAGCGCGGGCACAGCGCCAACATCGGCGTGTACCTGGCGCCGGAAGATACAAAGCAGGCCAAGGTGTTCTCGGCCTCGTACATGATGCCGTTCGAAGGCACGCCGTGGAGCCTGGAAGCGTCCGGCTACAAGTCCGACAGCCGCGTGCTGAACGCGGGTGGGCAGGTGGGTACCGGCACCGGTACCAACGTGATCGGCAACGGCCATTCGATCGGTCTCAAGCTCAACTATCGACTGGCCGGCAGCAGCCAGTGGTGGCGCCAGCTCAGCCTCGGCGTGGACTTCAAGGACACCGAGGAAGACACGCAGATGGGCAAGGAGAGCCTGAAGACGCCGCTGAAGTACGCGCCGATCACCCTGGCGTTTGTCGGTGTGCGCCAGGGCGAGCAGGATCAGTTGAGCATCAATACCCAGCTGGTGGCCGGTACCCGCCGCCTGTTCGGCTATGGCAGCGATGCCATCGGATTCGGGCAGAAGCGCTACTGGGCGGACCCCAGTTTCATCGCGTTCAAGGCCGATGTGGCCAACACCCACACCTTCGGCAGCGATTGGCAGTGGTACGCGCGCGGCTCGCTGCAGGTGACCGACGCACCGCTGGTGTCGGCCGAGCAGTTCGCCGCCGGTGGCATGTACACCGTGCGCGGCTATCTGTCGGCCGAGGCGATCGGCGACTACGGCGGCCTGGCCAGCCTGGAATGGCGTACCCCGGCGTGGTCGCTGTGGAGCGGCACGGATCTGCGCGTCTACAGCTTTGCCGACGCCGCCTACCTGCGCCTGCGCCAGCCGCTGCCCGAGCAGCGTGACAAGTACAACCTGGCCTCGGTCGGCCTGGGCGCGCAGCTGCGCCTGGGTGAGCACCTGCAGCTGCGCCTGGACTACGCCTGGCCTTATGCCGATGGCCCGGTCACGCGCAAGGACGACCCGCGCCTGCATTTCAACATCAGCACCAGCTACTGACCCTTCCCTTGAACATGCGTTCTCCGGAGACCCTTCGCATGGACCGTTTGCTTTCCCGAGTGTTGTTGCTGCTGGCCGCGCTGGTTGCGCTGCCTGCTGCTGCGGCCGATGCCAATTGGTGGCAGGCCGAATGGAAGTACCGCAAGCCGATCACCGTCGACGCCGGTCCGCAGGGCGCGGGCCTGGCCGGTGACCCGGGCCGCACGCCGCTGCTGCTGCGCCTGCATACCGGCAACTTCGGTTTCGACGGTACCCAGGACGCGGGCAACGACCTGCGCTTCGTGTCGGGCGATGGCCGCACCGTGCTGGCCCATCAGATCGAACAGTTCGATCCCAAGCTGGGCCTGGCCCTGGTCTGGGTGGACGTGCCGGCAGTCAGCGCCGCGGCGCCGCAGACGATCTGGATGTACTACGGCAACGAGAAGGCCCCGGCCAGCGGCAACGGCCAGCAGGTGTTCGACCCGGACTACACGCTGGTCTACCACTTCGCCGAAGCCAATGCGCCTGCACGCGACACCACCGCCTACGGCAACAATGCCGGTGCTGTGGTGCCGCCGTCCGAAGGTTCGGTGATCGGCCGTGGCGTGCAGTTGGGCGCAGGCCCGCTGCCGTTGCCGGCCAGCGCCTCGCTGGCACAGGAAGCGGGGGCGCCGTTGACCCTCTCGGCCTGGATCAAGCCGGGCAGCAACAATGCGGCGCAGGCAATCTATGCCCGTCGCGATGGCGCCTCCGAGCTGGTGGTCGGTATCGAGAACCGGGTGCCGTTCGTGCAACTCAATGGCCAGCGCAGTACGCCGGCACAGCCGATTCCGGAAGGGCAGTGGGCGCACGTGGCACTGACCGCGGAGAAGGGTGCGCTGCAGCTGTACCTCAACGGCCGTGTAGTGGCCCAGCTGAGCGGCGAGCTGCCGGCGCTGGGTACCGCGCCGGTGGTGGGCGCCGATGCCCCGGGTGCTGCACAGCCTTTGGCCAACTTCGAAGGCGCTCTGGATGAGCTGCGCATCTCGCGGGTTGCACGTCCGGCCGCGCTGCTGCTGGCCGATGCCACCGCTCAGGGCGCCGACTCGCGCCTGATCAGCTACGGCGCCGATGAGCAATCCGCCGGGCAGAGCCACTTCGGCTTCATTCTCAAGGCGATGCCGTTCGATGCCTGGGTGGTGGTCGCCATCCTTGGCCTGATGATGCTGCTGTCGTGGGCGATCATGATCGCCAAGAGCCGCCACTTCGGCCGTACCAGCAAGGCCAATGCGGTGTTCACCGAGAGTTTCGGCAAGCTGTCCGGCGTGCCGCTGCGCACCCTGTCGGACATGGATCGCCAGGGCAAGGCGCCGACTGCGATGCACGATGGCTCGTTGTGGCGCATCTACCAGGTGGCCATCGATGAAATGCAGCAGCGCCACCAGCGCGACGGCAACAGTGGCTACCTGAGCGGCGCCACCATCGCCGCGATCCGTGCCTCGATGGATGCGGTGATGGTGCGCGAGCAGGAAGCGATGGCACGGCGCATGAACTGGCTGTCGACCACCATCGAAGGTGCGCCCTACGTGGGCCTGTTCGGCACCGTAATCGGCATCATGCTGGTGTTCGTGGTGGCGGCGATGGCCGGCGCGGTGGACATCAACTCGGTGGCGCCGGGCATGGCTGCAGCGCTGCTGTGTACCGCAGCCGGCCTCGGCGTCGCGATCCCGGCGCTGTTCGGCTACAACTACCTGGGCGCGCGCGCCGAGGCGATCGGCGCCGACATGGCGGTGTTCATCGACGAGTTCGCCGCGCGCCTGGCCGAAGAGCAGGACGGGCGCGGCCCGGCCGCGGTCCAGGGCTGAGGGGCGCGCCATGGGCCAGAAGGCGAAGTTCGGCATCAAGAAGCGCGAGAAGGGCATCAACGTGACGCCCTTCGTCGACGTGCTGCTGGTGGTGCTGGTGATCTTCATCCTGACCAGCAACGCCTCCATCCCCGGCATCGAGGTCAATCTGCCGAAGGCCAGCAACAGCGTGGCCCTGGAAAAGCCGAAGACCAAGGCGATCACCATCGACCCCAGTGGCCAGGTGTTCCTGGATGCCTACCCGGTGACGATGGCCGAGCTGGAAGACCGCCTGCGTACCGAGCGCGCGACCACACCGGATTTTCCGGTGATCGTACGCGGTGATGCGCAGGTGCAGTACGCCCGCGTGGTTGAGGTACTGGACCTGCTGCGGCGGCTGGAGCTGGCCCAGGTCGGCCTGGTCACCGGCAAGGCGCAGGGCTGAGGCATGACGGCCCATCAACCCCCTCGACCGGAGCCCGGGATGCGCGGTCGCCAGTTGCTGGTGACCGTGGCACTGGTGCTGGCCGCGTTGCTGGTGCTCGGTATCGCGGTGTGGTGGCTGTTGTTCAAGGACACCGCCAGCACCCGCCGGCCGGTGGTGCAACCGCCGATGTTGGCGCTGCCAGCCCCTCCGCCGCCGCCCCCGCCGCCCCCGGAAAAACCCCCGGAGCCGGAGACGCCGCCGGAAGAGACGATGCCCGAACCGGAGCCGCTGGATCAGCCGACGCCGGCCGAAGAGCCGACGCCGACGCCGGATAACAGCGATCCGGTGACGATGAATGCCGACGCGCAGGCCGGTGGTGACAACTTCGGTATCCAGTCCGGCAGTGGTGGCGGTTCGTCCGGCGTTGGCCGTGGTGGCGCCGGCAACGCTACCTACGGCCGCTACCTGGGCTACCTGATGCAGCAGGCGATCTCGCACGACGACAAGGTCAAGCGCCTGGCGTTCCAGCTGCAGGTGAATGTGTGGCTGGCCAACGACGGCCGCCTGGAAAAGGTCGAACTGGTACGCGGCAGTGGCAACGAGGAGGCCGACGCGGCCGTGCTCGATGCCCTGCGTCGCATCGGCAAGGTTGACCAGGCACCGCCGCCGTCACTCGATTTCCCCGCCCGCGTCCTGATCCAGGGCCGCCGGCCCGGGGCCTGACTCCGACTTCCGTGATTTCCCTTCTTTCGATGAGAACCGTGATGAACGACCACGTCCGCGCACGAACCGACTCCCGCCGCCCGCGGCCGGCCCGACGGGCGCTGCTGTGCTGCGCCGTGCTGCTCAGCCTGGCCGCCCCGGCCGGTGCGATGGCTGCCGAAACGACCATGGTCAAGCTGATCAAGGGCCTGATCGCCAGCGGTGCACTGAAACCCGAAGACGGCCAGGCGTTGCTGGTGCAGGCCGAGGCCGAAGCGGCGGCCGCACAGCGCACTGCAGCCACGGGCAGCACCGCGGCGAGCGGTGGCGTGGCACTGGAGGCCGGTGACGTGCGCGTGCCGTACGTACCGCAGAGCGTGCGCGACGGTATCCGTGACGAAGTGCGCCAGGACGTGATGGCGCAGGCGAAGTCGGAAGGCTGGGCGGCACCCAACGAAGTGGCCGAGTGGACCAAGCGCATCAAGGTCACCGGTGACATGCGTGTGCGCAGCGAGTCGCGCTTCTACTCCGAGCGCAACAGCGACATCGTGAGCAACTGGTCGTCGATCAACGCCGGCAACGGCTTCGACACCAACACCAATACCAACCTGCAGCTGCCGCCGCTGCTGAACACCCGCCAGGACCGCCGCAACCTGTGGCGCATCCGTGCCCGCCTGGGCATCGAGGCAACCATTGGCCAGCACACCACGGCCGGCGTGCGCCTGGCCAGCGGCAGCAGCAATGGCCCGGTGTCGACCACCGAGCAGCTCGGCGGCGGCCTGAGCAAGAAGGACGTGTGGCTGGACCAGGCCTGGCTGGCCTACAGCCCGGCGGACTGGGTGACGGTGCGTGGCGGCCGCTTCGGCAATCCGTTCTGGACCAGCGACACGCTGTTCTCCAGCGATCTCAACTTCGATGGCCTGGCCGCGAACCTGAAGTATGACTTCGATGGTGGCGACCTCGACCTGTTCGGCAACCTCGCGGTGGTGCCGCTGGAGTACACCTCCGACAGCTCGCCGAGCCAGAGCAAGGTCAAGACTCCGAACGAGAACAAGTGGCTGTCCGGTGCCCAGGTAGGCGTGAACTGGCGCTTCAACGATGACAACGCGCTGCGTGCCGCGCTGGGCTACTACGACTTCAAGAACATCAGCGGCCGCCTGTCCTCAACGTGCTCGCTGTATTCGGGCGCGGTAGGCTGCGACACCGACTGGTCGCGCCCGGCGTTCATGCAGAAGGGCAACACCCTGATGCTGATCCGCAACATCGCGCGCAATCCGGTGGATCCGGCCGGTACGCCGACCCCGCAGTATGTCGGCCTGGCCTCGGCCTTCCGCCTGGCCACGCTGAACCTGCGCTGGGATACACAGCTGGCGCAGGGCATCGGTCTGCGCCTGGATGGCGACTACATCCGCAACCTGGCCTACGACAAGCAGGCCATGTTCAGTCGTGCCCAGAACGGCATCGTCAACAACTACGGCGCCGGCGATACTGTCGGCATCGATACCTTCCGCAGCGGCGACACCGCCTGGATGCTGCAGGCCACCTTCGGTGCCACCGAGCTGAAGGAGAAGGGCCAGTGGCAGGCACTGCTGGGCTACAAGCACATCGAGGCCGACGCGCTGCCCGACGCCTACAACGATCCGAACTTCCACCTGGGCGGCACCAACGCCCGCGGTTATTACGTGGGCGGTGCCTACGCGCTGGACGCGCGCAGCTGGATCAGCGGCAAGTGGATGGCGGCCAAGGAAGTGTCCGGTGCGCCGCTGTCGATCGACGTGTTCCAGCTGGAGTTCAACACCGGCTTCTGAGTGGCGGGCGTGATGCGGATCACGTAGTGCGTGGCGGGGGCGCAGCGATGCGCCCGTCTAAGGAAAGGAGACCACGCGTTGTTCAAAAGGAGGAGTGGATGAGCCGTCGCAAACTGTTCGAGAGTCCCGAACCGTCCAGCCAGATGCTGGGTGTTGGACCGGCCTATGTTTCAGTGGAGGGCCTGCGCCAGCACCTGGCCGAGTTCCTGCTGTATGCGGGCCGGCCGGTGGTGATCATGCGCGGGCGCAGCGAAGTGGGCTATTTCCTGCCGGCGCGCTGCTGGCGCCAGCGTGACGATGATCCGCTGGCGGCGGCTGCCGCCGACCAGCTGCTGGATGCGGCCGGTTTCCAGGCCGAGGACATCCAGCAGGTGGAGCAGGAATTCAACGCGATGCGCCAGCGCACCGTGCTGCATTCGCGGCGCTGAGCCTTCCGTAGAGCCGAGCCCATGCTCGGCTTTTCGGGCGGGTGCACGCGACGTTGGCAACAGCCCCTGCCGTTGCCTTCGGCTCTACAGTAGATCCACGCCGTATGTGGATAGGCCACACTCGGCCGCAGCTACAACGCCAGCACCTGTCCCGGTTCCAGCGCCTGCAGAAACGCGTCGTCATGCGACACCACCACCAAAGTGCCCGGGAACACCCGCAGCACCTGCAGCAGGTGCATCCGCAGCGTCATGTCCAGGTTGTTGGTTGGTTCGTCCAGAACCAGCAGCGCTGGGGGCTTGGCCGCCATCAATGCCAATGAAAGCCGCGCCCGTTCGCCACCGGACAATGCGGACACGGGCGTCTGCGCCGTGGCATCGCCGCGGAACAGGAAGTCGGCCAGGTGCAGCCGGCACTGGGTCTGGCTCCAGTCCGGCATCTGGGCAGACAGCGCCTGGAGAGGCGTGGCCTGCATCGGCAGGTCCCGGTAGTGCTGGTCGAGCAGGGCGATCTGATCAGCTGGCGGCAGCAACCAGTCACCATCACGGCGGATGCTTGGGTCGCCGCACAGCGCGCGTGCCAGCGTGGACTTGCCGCTGCCGTTGTCACCGGTGATCGCCAGGCGATCGCCGACATCCAGGCGCAGATGCAGTCCACCCAGCACCGTTTCCGTGGCATGCGCCACGCTGGCGTCGGTCAGCTGCACCACCACTCCCTCACGTCGCCAGCCGGCCGCCAACGCGAAGGTAGGCTCGATGATGGTCTCCCGCTGCAGGTCATTGCGACGAGCCACGATGTCTTCCTGCTGCTCACGGATCAGCAGTTGCTTGCTGCCGGCGGTGGTATTGCCACGGCCGAGCTTGGTGGCTGAACGCACGCCGCCCCACTTGCGCTGTTCCACCTTGCGCACACCGCGTTCCCGCGAGCTGGCAGCGCGCTGCTGTTCGCGCATCAACGCCTCATGGGCCTGGCCGCGCTCCTGATCCAGCTGGCGCAGCTGCCGGTCGCTGGCCTCGCGTCGCTGCTGCAGGTCCGCCCGATAGTCGCGGTAGCGGCCGCCGAAGTGGCTCACGCGCCCGCCACGTATGTGCCAGAGCTCATTACAGAGCGCATCGATCAGGGCTTCATCGTGGGTGGCCACCAACAGCGCGCCATGGAACTGGCGCAGGCGCGCGATCAGCGAGCGGCGTGCACTGCGGTCCAGGTGATTGCTGGGTTCATCCAGTAGCAGTACGTCGGGGTCGGCATCAAGCGCGCGGGCGAGCGAATGGCGCATCTGCTCGCCGCCGCTGCGAGAGGAGTCATCCAGTACGTGCTGCGGCACGTAGGCGATGCGTGCGCCATCGCGCCGGATGATGGTCCCGCCACTGGGCACCAGAGTACCGGCCAACATCTGCAACAGGCAGCTCTTGCCGCTGCCGTTGTCGCCGATCAGGGCGATGCGGGCACCTGAGGGCAGGTGCAGGTTGACGTCGGCCAGCAGGGCGCGGCCGTTGAAATCCAGATCCAAAGCATGGGCACGTAACATCGCGTGCGGTCCTCCTGTTGCTGCGCGCTCACTGCATCCGAACGCGGACGCGCAGCTTGGAACAGGGGCGAGGCCGGAACAAGCGAGGAACCGGCCAAGATCCGCCGCAGGTGGGCCAGACCTCCTTCAGCCGCGCTCACTGGTGATGCGCGCACCTTCACGCATCACCAGCGTCACCGGGGTCTTCTCCACCACCTCCAGCAGGCGCTGCCATTGCGCATCGCTAAGCTCAGCGCTGGCGTGCAGCACGCGGTGCACGTGGAAGCGTCCATCTTCGTCGCGTTCCGAGCGCAGCTCGGCATGGAACTCGCCCAGTTCCCAGCCCTTGCGCTGCGCATACATGCGCAGAGTGATGGCGGTGCAGGCCGCCAGCGAGGCCAGGTACAGATCGAAGGGCGCGAAGCCCTTGCCCTGGCCGCCCAGCGAGGCGGGCTCGTCCGCGTCCACATCAAAGCTGCCATTGCTGATGTGGTGCAGGTAGTTGTCGCCGGTCGAAACAATGCGCGCGTAGGCCATCACATTCTCCATCTGTCTCTAGCGTCGAGCCACGCTCGACCAAACCCACTGTAGCGTCGAGCCATGCTCGACTGCTCCAAAAGGCGGCGTCGGCCAGGACCGGCGCCGCCACCCGATCACTCGGTACGATCGTACGAGAACTGGATGCCTGCCGTACCACCGGTTTCGATGAAGAGGTTCATGAACGCCGGCACCGTTTCTGAGCGGGCCCAGTCGCGCTGCAGCTCGCAGAACAACTGCGGCACGCTGATCAGCTGGCCCCCGGCCTGTTCGATGCGGCGCAACGCGGCATCATGCGCCGCCAGCGAAGTGCCACCGACGGCGTCGACCACCACATACACCTCATAGCCTTCCTTCAACGCGTCCAGGGCCGGGAAAGTCAGGCAGGCCTCGGTCCACAGTGCGGTCATGATCAGCTTGCGGCGGCCGGTGGCTTCAACTGCCTTGCGGAACTCGACGTCCTCCCAGGAATTGATGGTGGTGCGGTCGTAGGTGGGGTAGTCGCCCAGCACCTTGCGCAGCTGCGGAATCGGCGGCTTGTTCAGGCCGGTCTTGACGTTGACCGTCGAATGCACGATCGGCAGACCGTAAGCCACAGCTGCCCTGGCGGTGCCGACGATGTTGTTGACCAGCAGCTGGCGGTCCATCGAGGCGATGGAGTTCACCTGCACCGGCTGGTAGTCGATGATGATGAAGGTGGAATTCTGCGGCGTCAGCAGATGATCGCTGGCCGGGTCTCGGATCGGTTCACTGGACATGATGGGTCTCCGGTTGAAAGGAGTGCCGACAGCGGGCCGGCACCCGGGGGCAGCTCAGCTGCGCTGCGAATCCAGCTGCTCCTGGTTCTTCTGCACGTCCTGCGCCTTCAGGTAGCTCTCGATCAGCAGCTGGTAGTTCGGGAAGATCTTCGTGTAGACCTCGGCCCACTGCTGGGCATCGTCGCGGTTCCAGGTGCGCTGGATCTCCGAGGCCACCGCAGCGGTGTCCATCGGTACCACGCCGGCCTGCACCACGCGGGCCAGGGTGATCTCTTCGGCCATCTTCGAATAGGTGCCCGAGGCATCGATCACCGCGAACACCTGGTAGCCATCGGCCACGGCGGCGATCGACGGGAAGGCCATGCACACGCTGGTGATAGTGCCGGCGATGATCAGCTGCTTGCGGCCGGTGGCCTTCACTGCAGCAACGAATTCCGGGTTGTCCCAAGCGTTGATCTCACCCTTGCGCGCCACGTACTGAGCATGCGGGGCCGCGTCGTGGATCTCCGGGATCAGCGGGCCGTTCGGGCCCTGCGGGACCGAGGCGGTGGTGATCACCGGCATCTTTGCCAGCGTGGCCATCTTCGCCAGCGCAGTGGCGTGGGCGCGCACGCTGGTGAATGGCATGTCACCGATGGTCTGGAACAGGCCGCTCTGGTGGTCGATCAGCAGCATCGCGGCGTTGTCCGGATCGATCACCGGGCGGGCACCGTTGAAGTTGGCGGGGGTACTCATGGTCAGTCTCCTGGGGAAGGTGGGCGATGGCCCGTTGGCGCGGCGGGTCATCACCCGCCGCGCGGAAGCGCTCAGTGCGCGATCCGGCCGAAGCGGCCGCTGTTGAAATCGTTGACCGCCTGGCTGATCTCGGCCTGGCTGTTCATCACGAACGGGCCATAGCCCACCACCGGCTCGTCGATCGGCTCGCCGCTGAGCAGCAGCACAGTGGCGTCGCTGTCGGCGTCGACGAACACGTCCTCGCCGCTGCGATCGAAGGTGACCAGCTGCGCCTCGCCGACCGGCTGGCCGCCGTTGATCCGGACCGAGCCCTTCAACACCACCAGCGCCAGCGTGCGGCCATCGGCCACCGGCAGTTCGGCGTGGTGGCCCTGCTGCAGGCGGATGTCCCAGACATCCATCGGCGTGTGGGTACGTGCCGGACCGGCGTGGCCGTCGAAGCGGCCCGCGATGACACGCACGCGGCCGGCGCCCTCAGGCAGATCCACTGAGGGGATCTCTGCGTCAAGCAGGGTCTGGTAGCCCGGTGCGCCCATCTTGTCCCGCGCCGGCAGGTTGACCCAAAGCTGGACCATGTCCAGCGTGCCGCCACGCTTGCTGAATTCCGGCGTGTGGAGTTCCTCGTGGAGGATGCCGGAGGCAGCGGTCATCCACTGCACGTCACCCGGGCCGATGGTGCCGCCGGCCCCGGTCGAATCGCGGTGGGCGACCTCGCCCTCATAGACGATGGTGACCGTCTCGAAACCGCGGTGCGGATGCTGGCCGACCCCACGCGGGGTATCGCTGGGGGCGAAGCTGTACGGGCCGGCATAGTCCAGCAGCAGGAACGGGCTCAGGTGCTGGCCGTGGGTGTTGTAGGAAAACATCGAGCGGGCGGGGAATCCATCGCCCACCCAGTGCGGGCGGGGGGCGCTGTAGGTACCGGTGACACGCTTCATGGCGATCTCCTGGCCGGGGCTGCCGGCCGCTGTTCTTCGTTGCAGGAGACGATATCGCCGCGACAATTGGGCCGGTAGACGCCAATATTTGCCGTCATAGTCCTATCTGGTGAACAATGGCGGCAGGCCGTGGGCCGCAGGAGATCGCCCCGTGTTCATCGCAGATATCCGCCGTTGTGACCTCAACGACCTGTTCTATTTCGCCATGGTGGTCGAGCACGGCGGCTTCTCGCAGGCCGGGCGGGCGCTGGCGATGCCCAAGTCGAAACTGAGCCGGCGCATCGCGCTGCTTGAAGAACGGTTGGGCGTGCGCCTGATCCAGCGCTCGACCCGGCGTTTCTCGGTCACCGAGGTCGGCCAGGACTACTACCGCCATTGCAAGGCAATGCTGGTCGAGGCGGAGGCGGCCGAAGAAGCGATTGCGATGTCGCGCGCCGAGCCGCGCGGCACCATCCGCCTTGCGTGCCCGATCGCGATCCTGCACGCGCGCATCGGCCCGATGCTGGCCGACTTCCTGGCCCTGCACCCGCAGGTGACGGTGCAGCTGGACGCCACCAACCGCCGCGTGGACGTGGTGGGCGAGGGCGTGGATGTGGCGATCCGGGTACGGCCGCCGCCGCTGGAGGACAGCGATCTGGTGGTACGCGTGCTGGCACGCCGGGTCTGGTGCACCAGTGCCAGCCCGGCGCTGCTGCAACGGTTGGGCACGCCGCAGGTGCCGGCCGACCTGGCGATGATGCCGACCGTCGATCTGGCCTCGCCCAGTCAGCAGCATGTGTGGGAATACAGTGGGCCCGGCGAGATCCAGGCCAGCGTGCATCACCGCCCGCGCCTGGTCAGCGATGACATGATCGCGTTGCGCGCAGCCGCGGTGGCCGGGGTCGGGCTGTTGATGCTGCCGCGGATGATGATCACCGATGAGCTGGAGAGCGGGGCGCTGCTGCCGGTGCTCCCCGAGTGGGTGCCGAAACACGGCATCGTGCATGCGGTGTTCCCTTCGCGGCGTGGGCTGCTGCCGGCGGTACGCGCGTTGATCGATTACCTCGCCGAGCGTTTCGAGGCGTTGGACGAACCGTAGGCTCCGCATCCACATCCACGCATGGCGTGGATCTACTGGATCCGGCGCTGCCTGGGAGATCCACGCCATGCGTGGATGATCCTGGTGCCGCGCGACGGGCTTTCGCTTGCCGCCTGCGGCCGCGCAGCCCACAATCCATGTCCGGACCGTCGCCATCACGCCCATCATTCCCCGGTCCGGCTTTGGCACCTATGTCTCCCAATGCCCTGGCGCTGGTCGAGCTGCTGATCCGCGAGCGCCGTGCGTTGTCTCGCTTCATCGCGCGCTATCTCGACCCGGCCAGTACCGAGGACACCCTGCAGAACCTGTACCTGAAGGCCAGCAGCGTGCCCGGTGATCCACCGATCCTGGAGCCGCGCGGCTATCTGTACCGGATGGCCTATCACCATGCGCTCAACCGCAGCCAGGCCGACGCCCGCGAGCGGCGCGCGATGGCCGAGTACGCCGCCGACATGGCCGAGGCGGGCCACGACGGCGAGGCGCAGGCACTGGACCAGGCACAGCTGCGCGAGATCACCCAGACCATCCTCGCGCTGCCAGCGCAGGTGCGCGAGTGCTTCGTGCTCAACCGCTACCTGGGCCTGAGCGAGCGCGAGATCGCGACACGACTGGGTATTTCCAAGAGCCTGGTCGGCAAGCATGTGCTGCGCGCGGCACTGTTGATCCAGCAGCACCAGCAGGGAATGCATCGATGAGCGGCGATTGCCGTGGGCAGATCGCGCCCGCCGTTGTCACAACAGGAAAGCGCACCCGTTCGTGGTGCGGCAGGCCACAACCATGACCACGTCCGAACCCTCGCCGCGTCAGGCCAGGCAGGCGTTGCGCTGGGTGATCCAGTGCAGTGCAGGCCCGCTGCCGGAACGCCATCAACGAGCCCTGCAGCGCTGGCTGCGGGCCGATCCGCGCCATGCGCTGGCCTGGCGCCAGCAGCAGGCCTTCTGGCAGGGGTTGGATGCCGCCGGGCCCGACGTGCTGGCGGCGCTGCCCGAGCTCACCACCGATCGCGAGGGCCTGCGCTCGATCGCGCCGCGCCGTCGCCTGCCATGGCTGTTGGCCAGCGCCGCCGCTGTGGTGCTGATGGTCGCGGCCGCACCGCAGGCGCTGTTGCTGGCGCGCAGTGACCTGCGCAGCAGCGATGCGCCACGCGTGGTGCAACTGGAAGACGGCAGCACCGCCGTGCTCGATGCGGGAACCGCGCTGGCGCTCGAGTTCGACGGCCAGCAGCGTCGCCTGCGCCTTCTGCGCGGGCAGGCCTGGTTCCAGGTGGCGCACGAAGCTCGCCCGTTCCAGGTCGAGGCCGCGGGCGGCCGGGTCCGTGATATCGGCACCGCCTTCAGTGTGTCGATGCAGGACGCCACGGTCACCACCCAGGTCAGCGAGGGTGTGGTCGAGGTGCGTCCGGGCGATGGCAGCGTACAGCGCCTGCATGCGGGGCAGTCACGGGCGTTCCGTGACGGTCGCTGGCTGCAGCCTGTGCGGCTGGAAGATCCCGAGGCCGTGGCGCCATGGCGGCGGGGCGAGGTAGTGATCGATGATCAGCCGGCCACGCAGGCCATCGCCGATCTGGCGCGCTACCGTCGTGCCCCGGTCTGGGTACTGGGTGGGCAGGGTGCCAGCGTACGGGTCAGTGGCTTGTTCCACCTGCAGCAGCCGGAGACGGCCATCGATGCCGTGGCCGCACAGGCTGGACTGCGCGTGCAGCGCTTGCCCGGCGGCGCGTTGGTGCTGTGGTGAGGTGCCGCCGGTTCATGGCGGAATACGCGGCATGAAAAAAACATGAAAAAGCCGTGGGCACCTGCAGTGCCCCGTTGTCTATAGAGGTATAGCCAGAGCGAAACACCGTTTTTCCTCAAGCCAGACACACCACCGGCACCGGATGTGCCCGTGGTCCAGCCACGCTTGAGGAGTTCCTGTCCATGCCGTCCACGGCATCCGCCTGTCATCGTCGCGCCACCGTTCTGGCCCTGGCCGTTTCCACCGCATTGCTGCCGCTGGCCTGGGTGCCGGCCGTGCAGGCACAACCGGCGATCGTCGCGCCGGTGCGCCAGTACGCCATCCCGGAGCAGCCACTGGCTGATGCCGTACGTGCCTTTGGCCGCCAGGCCGATGTGCAGGTGGTGTTCCGCAGTGACCTGGTGGAGGGCCGCCGCTCCAGTGCGGTGAGTGGCGAGTACAGCCAGATGCAGGCCCTGCAGCAGCTGCTGCGCGGCAGCGGCGTGCGCGCACAGCGTGGCATGGACGGTACCTGGAGCCTGCGGGCCGCAGCGGAGGCGGGTGAAGGGGAAGGGGTGCGGGTGACCGAAACACTGGACGTGGCCGGTCGCCTTCAGTCGGAAGGGGGTGAGGCGCGCGATCGGCGCGGCTACGATGATGTGTTCGCGCTGGACCTGACCACGGCGTATTCGGGGCGCGACCGGGTGGAGCGCTATCGTGGTTCCAATCCGGCCGACGTGGTCAAGGATCTGGTCGGCGTGTTCAGCGGCGATGCGCGCAACAGCGGCGCGCTGGACGTCAACATCCGTGGCATCCAGGGGCCCGGGCGGGTGCCGGTCAGCATCGACGGTGGCGAACAGGCGCTCACGGTCTGGCGCGGCTACAACGGCGTCAGCAACCGCAACTACATCGATCCCAACCTGATTGGTGGCATCCAGGTCATCAAGGGGCCAGGGCTGGTGCGCGATGTGCACAGCGGGATCGGCGGTGCGCTGGTGATCAAGACCATCGACGTTGACGACATTGTTGCTGCCGGCGAGCGCTTCGGCGGGGAGCTGAAGATCGAAGGCAGCAGCAATGCGGTGGCACCGCGCCTGCCGCGCCTGCACACCGGCGAGGATTACCGCACCGTGCCGGGGTTCCCGCAGGGCTCGCCGAACTCACCCTATGACGACCGCACCCTGGTCGTGCCGGTGAAGTCGCGCAGCGGCAACAACCCCTTCGATGGCGAAGACCAGGCCTGGCGGTTGGCACTGGGCGTACGCGGCGACAACGTCGACCTGATGGCCGCCTACGCCTGGCGCAAGCGCGGCAACTACTTCTCCGGCAGCAAGGGAAGCGCGTACTACGACCAGGACCGGCGCGAGCAGTACGAGTACCAGGGCATCGACTACATCACCACGCTGGCGCGTTACTTCAAACCGGGCGATGAAGTGCCCAATACCTCCAGCGAACAGGAGTCGTGGCTGGTCAAGGGAACCTGGCAGATCAACGACGATCAGCAGCTGAAGGCGACCTGGCGGCGCACGCTGTCGCACTACGGCGAGATCATGCCGTCGCGCATCCTGTCCGCGCCCGACTACGGGCGCATCCAGTGGCCGCTCAGCCGGGTTGCGTCCGATGCCTGGAACCTGGAATACCGCTTCCAGCCGGCCGGCAGCCGCTGGCTGGACCTCTACGCCAACCTGTGGCGCACGGAGACGGACAGCGATACCTACAGCGCTGGCGGCTTCCCGAACTTCGCAGTGGGTAATCCGGCATGGAACCCGGACGCAAGCCCGATCCTGCGCAACACCGCGCTGGCCAACGCGCGCAACGACCGCACCGGCCTGATCCTGAGCAACCGCTTCGCCCTGCATTCGACCCTGGACCTGACCGTGGGCGGCAACTGGCAGTACGAGAAGCTCGGCTCGAGCGATCCGTACTTCGGTACCACCGATGGCTGGCGCATGTTCCCGCGTGCCGGGCGCCGACAGGAGGGCGAGGGCTACCTGACCCTGGAGTGGCGGCCGGTCGACTTCCTTACCCTCAATGCAGGCGTGCGCTACAGCCGCTACTGGGCCTTCGACGATTTCCTCGAGGCGCACCCCGAGCTGCTGACCAAGGGCGTAGGTGGCAAGGAAGCGCAGTACACCGTAAACGAGTTGCCGCCCCGTCCCGCCAATCTGCAGGCCCGCATCGACGCGTTGGAAGCACGCCGCGCCGTATGGGAAAAGCGCGGCATGGGCTGGTTCATCGATGACAGCATCCGTGCCTTGCTGGCACCGTACGAGACGCCGCGTCCGGTCAGGTACACGCGGCCCTGGCTGCCCGATGCCGATGGCAACTACACCCGCGCCGGCAATCCCTGCCTCAATGGCGAAGTGGCGGCCATTCCCGGCGTGCAGCCGGTGTTCGCCGGCAGCGACCAGGTCTGCAACATCGGCAACAGCGTACAGTCGCAGCCGGTCGATGCACGCAACAGCCGCCGCCGCGACCATGCCTGGCTGCCGACCTTCTCGGCCACTGCACACCTGTCCCCGGCCGCCCGTGCCTACGTGCGTTACAGCGAAGCGGTGCGCTTCCCGAGCATGTTCGAAAGCACGATCGCTTTCTCCGGCAGCCTCAATCCACTGCATGCGCTCAAGCCCGAGCACGCCTACAACTACGAAGTGGGCTACGTGCACAACCTGTCGGCCCTGTTCGGCAACACCGCCGATGCCGACGTCAAGCTGGCGTACTACGTGCACAAAACCCGTGACGTGATCGAGCGCGATGGCAACTTCCTGTTCGACAACATCGACAAGCAGACCATCCGTGGCATCGAACTGCAGGCCCGCTTCGACAACCGGCGCTTCTTCACCGATCTGGGCATCACCCGCACGTTGGAAAACGAGGTGTGTGACGAGAGCACGGCGGTGCTCCTGGATGCGAACCGCGGCCTGGTCCCGAACTGCGTGCAGGATGGTTTCGTTGGTGGCTACCTGCTGACCCAGGCCATTCCCAAGCTGTCGATCAACTGGTCGCTGGGCACGCGCCTGTTCGATGAGCGCCTGGAGCTTGGCAGCCGCATCGTGCACTACCAGCGCCACGAGAACCCTGATCTGCAGGCCTACCGTGACCGTTTGCTGAGCGGTGGCAGCGGCCTGCTCTGGCAGAACGTGCCGTTCACCTGGGGAAACATCACCACCGTCGATGCCTATGCGCGCTGGCGCTTCAACGAGCATGCCAGCGTCGAACTGGTCGGCAGCAACCTCGGCAACCGCTACTACGTCGATCCAGCCACGCGGTCCACGCTGCCGGCCCCGGGTCGCACCCTGAAGCTCGGCGTCACCGCGCGCTTCTGATCTCCCACCTTCAAGCGTTGTACCCGTAGTTCCCTCAACCAAGGAGCAATACCATGAAAGTGATCTCCCGTTCGGTTCTCGCCGTTGCTGCCTCGCTGGCTCTGGTCGGTGCCGCGCATGCTGCCGATATCGTCGGTGCCGCCAGTGCCAAGACCGATGCCGAGCTGTATGTGGCGGTTGGCGAATCGCAGGTCAATGGCGGCCCGCACCGCGCTGGCAAGGCCGGTATCGGTGTCGGTACCGTGTCCCAGGCCAAGCCGGTGGACTTCCAGGGCCTGAGCGCCTACTCGGCACCGACCACCGTCAATGGCGTGACGGTACGTACCCTGGCCATGCCGATCACCGGCGCACCGGGCAGCCACGCCGGTATGGGCCACTTCAACTTCGTCAAGGTCGGCAGTGGCGATGTCTGGTTCGGTGAGTGGTCCAAGGATGGCGCCGCCGGTGGCTTCAACAACCGCCAGGTCTACTTCGTTGGTGACCGCGCCGGCACCACGTTGCCTGCTGGCGTGGCGTCCTACACCGTGGCTGGCCTGAACAAGTTCAACGGTAGCAACCTGCTGAGCGGCACCTTCGACGCCGACTTCGGCGCCGGCACCCTGGATGGTGCGCTGTCGGGCAACGGCCTGAACCTGGCCATCGTTGCCAACATCAACAGTGCCGACGCATCGTTCGCCGGTTCGGCCACCGCCAACGGCAGCGTTGCCGGCACCACCCAGGGGCAGTTCTTCGGCGCCAACGCGGCCGCCCTGGCCGGTATCGCCACCTTCAGCGGCAACAGCCAGTACGACACCGCCTTCGGCGGCAGCAAGAACTGATTGCCACACCCCTGACGGGGCAGGGCAGGGACAAGCCGCGATCCGCCAGTCCCTGCTTCGGCCCGCTGCATGCACCACCACGGATCGACCATGCGCCATCCCATCTTCCTTGTCGTACTGCTGCTGGCGGCCGCCGACGTGCGCGCCCAGCAGGACGATCTTCGCCGCGTGCTCGAACAGGGCACCGACCTGCGCCACCAGCAGCAGGACCAGCAGCGCCTGCAGCAGGCCGAGTCGGAGCGACCGACCATCACCATCGACGGCCAGACCCTGCGCGTGGAGCGCACGGTCGATGATCTGGGCCAGGCGCTGTACCTGTCGCTGCAGCATCAGCAATGGGGCGCCGCGCAACGCTTCCTGGATGAATACATCGAACTGCCTGGCCACGACCCGTTGCTGCGCCACTATGCGCAGGGCGGCCTGGCGCGGGTGGCCGGCAATCACCATCGCGCGGCCAACGAGTACGAGGCGCTGCTGGAGGCACAGCCGGATTTCCTGCCGGCCCGCCTTGAACTTGCGCGCGTCTACGCCGAAGACCAGCGCGATCGCGATGCGGTGGCGTTGTTCACGGCGATCGCGGATGGCATCAGTGCCGATGACCCCGCCACCGCAGGTGTACGCGGACGGGTGGACGCCTATCTGGCTGCGCTGCAGGCGCGCCAGCGCTGGAAAGGCGCGCTGTCCGCCGGCCCGGCATGGAGCGACAACATCAACCGCAGTTCGGCCAGCCGCACCTGCCTGTTCGGGGTAGGCGACACCTGCATCATCCAGCGCAATCTTCCCGATGCCCAGCGCGCCATGGGCCTGGACTACGACGGTAACCTCGAACGTCGCTGGGCCTTGAAGGGCCACCATGGCGTGTACGTGCGTGGCCTCGCATTCGGCCAGGCATGGCGTGGGCACAGCGCCTACAACGAGCTCAATGCCAACGTGCAGGCGGGTTACAGCTGGCGTAGCGCACGGCATACCCTGCAGATCGCCCCCAGCTATGACTATCAGGGCCTCGGCAACCGGGCCCTGCAGGGCGGCAGCGGGCTGCATGGCGAATGGCAATATGCGCTGGACGCGCGCAGCCTGCTCAAGCTGGAGGCCGACTGGAAGCGCCAGCGCTATCGCCAGCGTGGCCTGGCCGCCAATTACGACGGTGAGCTGGCCGCGGTGTATGCCACATGGTTCCGTGCGCTCAACCCGCGCTGGACCCTCTTTGCCGGGCTGGACCTGAGTGACAGCAGCGCCGCCAACCCAGCCAACGGCTACCGCCAGCGCGGCGTGCGGCTGGGTGCGGCGCGGCAATGGAGTGGCACCACCGCCACCGTATTCGTCTCGTTGCGCGAGCGCGACTACGACGCGTGGAGTCCGCTGCTGGAGGCGCGGCGTGAGGACAGCGAACAGAACCTGATCGCCATCGTGCGCAGCGAGCGCCTTGCCGTGGCCGGGCTGGTACCCAGCCTGAGCCTGCGCTACGCGCGCATCGACAGCAACGTTGGCTGGCTGTACAGCCACGACCGCAGCCTGCTCAGCCTGAAGTGGGAGCGGGCCTTCTGAACACGCCGCTGCAATGCCGCGGTGAACGGGCCGTGGCCGCGATCTTCATCCATCATCACGCGCTCTTGTAGCCCGGTTCGCGCATCCTGCGGGCGTTGCGGCAGAGCTGGGCCGCGTGTATCGAGGAGCGCCGGTCGTGCTGGAAGCGGGCAGCAAACCAGAGGGCCTGAAAGGGCTGCGTGTACTGGTGGCGGAGGATGAGTTCGCCATCGCGATGTTCCTGGTCGACTATCTGGAGCTGAAAGGCGCACAGGTGGTGGGGCCTGCCGGTGACCTGCAGGCGCTGGGGCAGCTGGTCGATACCCATCCCATCGATGTGGCATTGCTGGACATCAACCTGGGCGGTGAGCAGGTCTATCCGCTGGCCGACCGGCTGGCCGAGGCGGGTACGCCCTTTCTGCTGACCTCCGGTTACGACGACAACCTGCC
This sequence comes from Stenotrophomonas sp. 86156_Sma, assembly GCF_056481625.1. NCBI lineage: Bacteria > Pseudomonadati > Pseudomonadota > Gammaproteobacteria > Lysobacterales > Lysobacteraceae > Stenotrophomonas > Stenotrophomonas sp. 86156_Sma. The sequence continues at coordinate 2,845,115 of NZ_CM151157.1, read as the reverse complement.
CAGCCGCTTCGCCAGCGCGCCGCGCTGTACCAAGCCTTATCACATCGAAACCCTGGTGCAGCAGCTGGCCGGGCTGGTGGCGGCGCCGCAGGTCTCTGCGGGCATCGCCTGATTGCGCGGCATGTCGCGTCGTCCTGAAGGCATCCACGCCGCCAAGCTGCGTGGCTCGATGCCACCTGCGCCGCGCCTGCATGCGCGCCACGATGGCATGGCCGCGCGCATCGCCCGTCACGACTGGTCGTCCACGCCATTGGGTGCCTGTGAGCAGTGGCCGCCCCACCTGCGCGCCACCGTCGACCTGATGCTGGCCCATGGCTTCCCGATGATCGTGCTGTGGGGCGAGCAGCTGGTGCAGCTCTACAACGATGGTTATGCCGAGATCCTGGCCGACAAGCATCCCGGCGGGCTCGGCCAGCCGACCCGCGAGTGCTGGCCCGAGGTGTGGCACATCAACGGGCCGCTCTATACCCGGGTTTGGCAGGGCGAGACGCTCACCTTCGAAGACAAGCTGTACCCGCTGGTCCGGCGCGGCCGGCTGGAAGACATCTGGTTCACGATCACCTACAGCCCGATCCGCGGCGAGGAAGGGCGGATCAACGGCGTGCTGGTGACCATGTTCGAAACCACCGCCGCGCATCTGGCGCTGGCCGCGCGCGAGCGCGAGGAACTACGGCGGCGCGAGAGCGAGCGGCGCCTGGAGCTGGCCTTCAGGATGCTGCCGGTCGGCCTGTGCATTGTTGATCTGCAGGGCCGCATGCTGCTGTCCAACGATCAGATGCGCGCCTATCTGCCCACCGGCAAGGTGCCTTCCAGAGACGCCGACAACCAGCATCGCTGGCACGGCTGCCATCCCGATGGCACCCCCATTGCACCGGACGACTTCGCCATCGCCCGCGCAATGCGCGGCGAGACCGTGGTGCCGGGGCTGGAGTTCCAGTACCTGCATGATGATGGCCGCGCGCGCTGGACCCGGGTCGCTGCCGCGCCCCTGCGCGATGGCGACGGTGAGGTCAGCGGGGTATTTGCCATCGCGGTGGACATCGACGACCTCAAGCGTGCCACTGAGCGTCAATCGGTATTGCTGGCCGAACTGCAGCACCGGGTGCGTAACATCATGTCGACCATCCATGCCATTGCCTGGCGGACCCGCGAGTCGGTCAGCAGTGTGGATGAATACGCTGAACGGTTGTGCGGGCGACTGATGTCGCTGGCACGCACGCAGAGTCTGCTGACCCGTGGTGCCAATGCCGGCGTCTGCCTGCGTGGCATGCTCGACGAGGAGATCGCTGCGCAGACGCCGGCAGCGGCCGCCTACCGCCTGCAGGGCGAGGACGTGCTGCTGCCGCCGAAAGCAGCCGAAGTACTGTCCCTGGCGATCCACGAATTAGCGACCAACGCGCTGAGGCATGGCGCGCTCACCCATGAGGATGGCCGGATCGAGGTCACCTGGGATCTGCAGGTTCAGGCCGGCCAGCCATGGCTGGGCCTGCACTGGTGCGAGCGTCATGCCGAGGTGGAGGACTGGGAGCTGCCCCGCCAGCGCGGCCTGGGCCGGGCGCTGATCGAGCAGCGCGTGCCGTACGAGCTGGCTGGCAGCGGGGAGCTGCGCTTTGGCCCACAAGGCCTGGATGCCTGGATCCGCTTCCCGTTGCGGGAGCGCGACAGCCTGCTGCAGACCGATGCTCCGGGCGCGGCGGCGGAGGGTTCCGTCAGGTAATGGTCCATTTATCCCCAATTGGGCCAAATTGGGCATAATGGCCTCAACCATCCCCGTCTGGAGCCGTGCCATGACCCTGCCGTTGGATCTGCCAGGCCTTGAGAAGGCCCCGGCCTCGTCGGTGAAGACCCGGGGCTGGCCGAGCCTGATGCGCACCGTGCGCGAGAAGCAGGCGCTGGTCATCACCAACCATAATCATCCCGAAGCGGTGATCGTGGATATCCGCACGTATCAGGAGCTGCTGGCCAAGGCCGCCGGCGGTGACGCCGGTGAGCGCAGTGAAGAACTGCTGCGCCTGCGCGGTGAGTTCGACCAGACCCTGGCCAGCCTGCAGCGCGGTGAGGGGCTGGGCAAGGTGCTGGGCCAGCCGATCCGCCGTGGCCGCAAGGTCACCCTCGGCCGTCCGCTCTGAACGATGGGGCGGATCCTGGTGCTGGCCGGCGTCAATGGCGCCGGCAAAAGTTCGCTGCTGGGTACCTGGCTGGAAGCCGAAGGACTGAGCTGGTTCAACCCCGATTCGTTCACCCGCCGCCTGGTCGAGGCTGGCTGGCCGCTGCCCGAAGCCAATGCCGAGGCCTGGCAGGAAGGCACCCGCCGCCTGCGCCAGGCCATGGCTGATGGCACGGACTTCGCCTTCGAAACAACGCTGGGTGGCAACACCATTCCGCGCCTGCTGCGCGAGGCCTGCGAGCACCATCACGTCGCGATCTGGTTCTGTGGCCTGGCCACGGTCGAGCTGCACATCGCCCGCGTGGCGGCGCGGGTAGAGGCCGGTGGCCACGATATTCCGGTGGAAAAGATCCACGCCCGCTTCGATTCGGCGCGCGAGAACCTGTTGGACCTGCTGCCGCACCTGGCTGAGCTGCATGTCTACGACAACAGTGCGCCGGCCGACGCAGAAGGCTGCGCCGCGCCCCTCCCTGTGCTGGCGATGGAGCGCGGCCAGCTGCAGTACCCGGTCTCGGTGGCCGAACTGCTGCACACGCCGGACTGGGCCAAACCCATCGTGATGCGTGCGATGGAGTTGGACACCCCGCAGTAGATCCACGCCATGTGTGGATGTCTTTCACGCATCGCGCGAAACCGCGCCGTGCACGACTGGGCGCCACCGGAGCTGCGGTTAGACTGACCGCACACTCATGGAGGACGACATGCACGGACCTGCGACGTTCCGCTCCACTTCGATCTGGCTGGTGCTTGCTGCGCTGGCACTGTCCAGCCTGACGGCGACGGCCGCACCTGCCGCGTCCAAGCGGGTGGTGCCGCCGCCCAGCCTGGTACAGGCCTACCTCGCCGCCGAAGCCAACCTGCGGCTGATTCCCGGCGACGACATTGAATCCGATTTCCGTCCGGTGTGGACCGCTGTTGCCGACCTCGATGGCGATGGCCGAGCCGAGATCGTGTATTTCTACACGTCCACCTACACCGGCGGCAGCTTCGCGCAACGCAATGTGGTGGCGGTGATGACGGCGCTGACGGCAAACGATCCGCGCGGCCAGGAGAACCCGAACAGCCTGTCGCCGGTGGAAGCAGAGGACTATGCCGCCATCCGCCAGTATGGCTATGGTGACGACGCGGTTGAACAGATTCCAGGCGCCATCCGCGCGATCCGCATCCAGGGTGATCGCATCATTGTCGATTTCACCGTCAGTGCCGGGGCGACGGTCTGCGAATGGAAGAGCCCGAACCGCCACGTCTGTCCGCCGGACGGAAACTACACATGGACGCTGCGTTGGACGCCGGGGAAGCTGACCCGCATCAAGAAATAGCGCCAGGTAGCGCCGGGCGTATCCGCCCGGCGCCACAGGCCCCATGTAGATCCAGGCCATGCGTGTGGCATTTCGCGGCGAGCCTCAGGCCGGCTTCACCTGCTCGGGCTCAGCAACGTCCGGCAGCGGCGGCAGGCTCGGGTCCACCGTGACCGGCACATCGCTCTTCAACAGCGCCGCAGCTTCCCTGTCGCTGCCGACGGCCGGCGGTGAACCACGCAACGGCAGGCCGGCGGTTTCCTTCACGAACAGCATCGTGATCAGGCCGACCACCGCCGCGCCCATCAGGTAGTAGGCCGGCACCAGCGGGTCGCCGGTACGTTCCACCAGCCATGCGGTGACCAGCGGCGTGGTGCCACCGAACAGCGACACCGAGACGTTGAAGGCGATCGACAGCGCGCTGTAGCGCACCGGTGTGTAGAACAGCGCTGGCAGCGTGGATGGCATCGAACTGGTGAAGCACACCAGCGCCAGGCCCAGCAGCATCAGGCCAAGGAAGATCATCCAGTCGTTGCCGCTGCCGACCAGCAGCAGGCATGGAATCGCCAGTACCAGCAGCGCGATGCAGGCGCCGATGATCATCGGCCGGCGGCCCAGCCTGTCACTGAACAATCCACCCACGATGTTCAACGGCATCATCACCAGCATCACGATGATGATCAGCAGCAGGCCCTTGCTCTCGGCGTAGCCCATGGTGACGCTGAGGTAGCTGGGCATGTAGGTCAACAACATGTAGTCGGTCACGTTGAACACCAGCACCAGGCCCATGCACACCAGCAGCTGGCGGCCGTGCACCTGGAACAGCGCGGCCAGCCCGGGCCGGTCGTGCTCGCGCTTCTCGGCTTCCTCGGCGAAGGCGCGGAATGCCGGGGTCTCTTCCAGCTTCATGCGCATGTACAGGCCGAGCAGGCCCAGCGGGCCGGCCACCAGGAATGGAATGCGCCAGCCCCAGTCCAGCATCTGCTCGCTGCTCAACAGCATGTGCAGTGCGGTTACGGTACCGGCACCGGCTATATAGCCGCCCAGCGTACCGAACTCCAGCCAGCTGCCCATCAACCCGCGGTTGCGGTCGGTGGAATACTCGGCGATGAAGGTGGCCGCACCGCCATACTCGCCGCCGGTGGAAAAGCCCTGCACCACACGCGCCAGCAGCAACAGCACCGGTGCCCAGATGCCGATCCGCTCGTAGGAAGGAATCAGGCCGATCGCAAAGGTACCCAGCGCCATCAGGATCATGGTGAACGCCAGCACTTTCTGGCGCCCGTAGCGGTCGCCGAGTGGGCCGAACACCAGGCCACCCAGCGGGCGCACCAGGAATGCCACGGTGAAGGTGGCGAAGGCCGCAATCACCTGCGCGGTGGGATTGCTCGACGGGAAGAACACCTGGCCGATGGTGACGGCCAGATAGCCGTAGACACCGAAGTCGAACCACTCCATGGCATTGCCGAGTGCAGCGGCACCGACGGCGCGCTTGAGCATGGGCTTGTCGACGACGGTGATCTCATCGACCTTCAGGTGGCGGCGGCGTTTGAACCAGCCGAAGTGGGCATGGGAATCGGGCGTGTCCTGCATGGGGCTCCCTTGTAGGTATGGAATAGGGGAATGGGCGGTGTGGTGTTTCCCGGAAATCGGAAACGGCGATGCAGGCGCAAGTGGCGCAGGGGCATCGAAGCGCGGCGTGGGGGCCGGGGAATGTGTGCAGGCACGAGGGCGCGCGCACGGCAAAGCACCGCCGCAGGGGCGGAAACGCGGCAACGGGATCACAACGGCCGCGCAGTTGGCAGCCGCGTGTCACATCAGCGTGTGGGGAAGGCAGGCCGTGGGCCTGCGGGCGTCATCCGCCGGGATCCAGCGCGAGGCGATGGAAATGCAGGGCGGGAGCAATCGTGGCAAGCGAAGCGCCGGTCGGCAGTGCTTCCCACGTAACAGGTGCGCCCGTCACGTAGTGGGTCGTGTCGATCATCCGTTCATCATAACGGCACCGGCGTGAGCGTGCAGCGAAGCGGGCTGATCTGCACGCTGTGTTCCACGTCGCCTGTTCAGAAGGCTCAGGCTGACTTCGCCAGCAAACCGAACACCGTGCAGGCCATCGCCAAGGCGCCCGGCAGTGCCAGTTTCCGCGTGACCAGTGCGGCGCCGGTCATGGTAAGCACCGAGAGCATGATGGCCAGGGCGAAAAACGGTTGGCCCTGCAGGAACTGGTGGATGCATCCGGCGCAGCCGGCAATGGCCAGGCTGGTGGCGAAGCAGACGTGGAACAGTGAGCCAGCGTGCACAGAGGTTCCTCGCGATGATGGAGGCCATAGCGGCAGGCCTCCCGGTAAATTTAGGGCGGATTTCAGATTGCGATGACGGAATCACATCCTGTGCGCGCTCTGGTGACATCGGCGTGCATAAGGTGGAGCACACACCCACTTTTCAAATTGATGGAGGATGCAATGGCGCGGACGATTCCCGAAGGAACGCTGATCGTGGTAGCCGACGGTGGTTCGGCACGGGTGTTTACCAACGTGGGCAGCAACCATCAGTTGACCCTGAAACAGGAGGGCGAGCTGCGCCTGCAGGACATCAGTGAGCAGGGCGTGTCCGGGCAGGGGCCTGCGGGTGCCGTGCCGAAGGACATGTCGGTCTCGCAGCTCAACGAGGCGACGTTCGCCAAGCAGGTGGCCGAACAGCTCAATGAGGATGCCTTGAAGAACCGCTATGCGCACCTGGTGTTGATCGCCGACCCGACCACGCTGGGTCGCATCCGTCCGCTGCTGCATAAAGAGGTCCAGGCGCGATTGCTCGGGGATATTGCCAAGGATCTGACCAACGCGCCGCTGGAAGACATCCAGAAGGCACTGGCGGCGTAGCGCTCATGCCGTTCATGCGTGATCACCTTCCGAACGAGCCCACCTCTGCGGGGGTGGCGGCGCAGGCTGGGTGGCAGGTGCTGGAGTTCGGTGCGCCCTGGTGCGGTCATTGCCAGGCCGCGCAGCCCGCGTTGCAGGCCTTCGTCGAAGCGAACGATCTGGCGCATTGGAAGATCGAGGATGGCAAGGGAAGGCCATTGGGGCGAACGTTCAAGGTGAAGCTGTGGCCGACAGTGGTGCTGCTGCGCGATGGAGAAGAGGTCGCGCGGGTGGTGAGGCCGCTGGACAGCGCGGACCTCATGTCGTTGCAGAACGCGCTTCCCGGTTGACGATTGAACCCGGCGCGGGACACCGGGCAGTCGCACTGCAGCATGCGGCGTGACAGGCCCGGTGCTAGCATCCGGCTACCACCTGAATCGATCCAAACGCCGATGCCCACGCTGGACCGTCGTCTCCTGATCGCTGTCGCCGCCACGGCAATGCTCGCTTCCGGCCTGGCGTCGGCCGCTCCCGCCAAAACCGCCGCCGACAAGGCCTACGCCTCGGTCGACCCGTTCATTGGTACTGGAGGTGAAGGCCACACCTACCCGGGTGCCACAGTGCCGTTCGGCATGGTCCAGCTCAGCCCGGACACACGCATCCAACCACGCGAAAAGGCCTATGGCTGGGCAGCCGGATATCGCTACGACGACAGCAGCATCGTCGGCTTCTCGCACACGCATTTTTCCGGCACCGGTCATTCGGACCTCGGCGACATCCTGCTGATGCCGTTCACCGGCAATCCCGGCCTGGAGCGCGGTGATCCGGAAAAGCCACGCAGCGGCTACGCCTCGCGTTTCCGCCACGACGACGAGAAGGCCGAGCCGGGCTACTACGCAGTCACCCTGGATGACTACAAGGTGCGCGCGGAGCTGACCACCAGTGCGCGCGTGGGCGTGCACCGCTATGCTTTCCCCAAGGGCACCGATGCCAAGGTGCTGCTGGACATGCGCACCAGCATGTACGACTACCCGGGCAAGGTGCTGTGGTCGCGGGTGCGGGTGCGCGCCGATGGCACGGTGACCGGCTTCCGCGAAACCCGTGGTTGGGCGCCGGGCCGCCAGCTGTATTTCGCGATGCGTTTCTCGCGGCCGCTTTCCGGGCATGAGCTGCACAACACCGAGCAGGACATTGTCTACAAGGGCTTCCCGCCGCCGGGCGAGAAGGATCCGGCGCAGCGCGCACAGATCGAGGGGCGCCAGCTGGTCGGCACCTTCGCCTTCGGCAAGCTGGATGCACCGCTGGTGGTCAAGGTGGCGATCTCGCCTGTCAGCGAAGCCGGTGCCATTGCCAACCTCGACGCGGAAGTGGCCGGCTTCGATTTCGACCGCGTGCGTGCGCAGGCAAAGCAGGAATGGACGCAGGCGCTGTTGGTGCTCGATATCGATGCGCCGGAACATGCGCGACGCAGCGCCTATACCGCGCTGTACCACACGATGCTGGGGCCGACGTTGTTCATGGATGCCGATGGCCAGTACCGCGGTTCGGACAACGCGGTGCACCAGGCCAAGGGCTACGCCAACTATTCGACGTTCTCGCTGTGGGACACCTACCGTGCGCTGCATCCGCTGCTGACGCTGGTGCAGCCGGAGCAGCGCAACAGCGACTTCGTCAATTCGATGCTGGCCCACCATGAGCACAGCCCCTACGGCATGCTGCCGGTGTGGTCGTTCCATGGCCTGGAAGACTGGTGCATGATCGGCTACCACGCCGTGCCAGTGATCGCCGACGCCTACGTGAAGGGGATCCGCGGCTTCGACGCCGACAAGGCACTGAAGGCGATGGTCGAGACCGCCAACTACGGGCCCTACGACGGCATCGCGCAGTACCGCGAGCTGGGCTATGTGCCGATCGACGAGGAAGGCGAAGCGGCCAGCAAGACACTGGAGTACGCCTTCGACGACTGGACCATCGCGCGCATGGCACAGGCGATGGGCAAGACCGATGTTGCGGCCACCTTCGACAAGCGCGCCGGCAACTGGCGCAACGCCTTCGACAAAGACACTGGCTTCATGCGCGCACGCAAGCGCGATGGCAGCTTCCGCACGCCATTCGACCCCAGCGCCAGTGGATACGGCACCGACTACACCGAGGGCAATGCCTGGCAGTACTCTTGGTACGTGCCGCAGGACGTGGCCGGACTGGCCGCAGCGCACGGTGGCAGCGACAAGCTGCTCGCGCGCCTGGACGAGGTGTTCAACGCCAAGGTCGATCCGTCCATCTTCGAGCACATGGAAGACATCACCGGCCTGATCGGCTGGTATGCGCATGGCAACGAGCCCAGCCACCACGTCGCCTACCTGTATTCGTATGCCGGCCAGCCGTGGCGCACGCAGGCGCGCCTGAAGCAGATCATGGACACCCAGTACGCCGACCGCCCCGATGGCCTGGCCGGCAATGATGACGTCGGCCAGATGTCGGCGTGGTACGTGTTCACCGCCTTGGGCTTCTACCCGGTGGCCCCGGGCTCGGGCGAGTACATCCTGGGTCGCCCGTTCCTGCCGAAGACCGCAATGCGCCTGCCGAACGGCAAGACGTTCACCATCGTGGCCGATGGGCTGGATGACAAGCACACCTATGTGGGCAGCGTGAGCCTCAACGGCAAGCCGCTACAGCGCACCTTCCTGCGCCACGACGAGATCCTGGCCGGTGGCGAACTGCGCTTCAGCATGCAGGCCGAGCCGAACAGGGACTGGCCGGGGCAGGGCGCGCAGGCGCCGTATTCGATGAGCCGATGATGGGTTGCGAGTTGGCGTACGGGGATCCCGCTTCTGGTAGGTGCCAACCTTGGTTGGCACGCGGGAGGTCAACAGCGCCCACCAAGGTGGGCGTCTACCGGATGGCGTGACCGGGTAGGTGCCAACCTTGGTTGGCACGCAGGACGTCAGCGGGATCGAAACCGCATCCCCACCCGCGCGCCACCGATCGGGGCGGTATCGATCACCAGCGCCGCATCATGCCGCTGCGCGATCTCGGCCACGATCGCCAGTCCCAGCCCACAGCCATCACCTTCACTGCTGGCCCGGTAGAAGCGTTCCGTGACGCGCGCGCGCTCGGCCTCGGCAATGCCGGTGCCGTCATCGTCCACCCACACCTGCACGCCCTCGGCATCCTGCTGTAGTCCCAGGGTGATCACGCCTGGCACGGCACCGTAGCGCAGCGCGTTGTCCAGCAGGTTGCCCAACGCCTCGCGCAGCAGCTGCGGATCGCCCTGTACCTGCACGCCGTCGTCGGGCCCGTCATAACCCAGGTCCACGCCTGCAGCCAATGCACGGTCCGCATAGCGCTCCACCACGCCGCGCGCCAACGCGGCCAGGTCCACTGGCTGCAGCTGCAGTGCACTGCCATGCGGATCTTCGGAGCGGCTCAACATCAGCAGTTGGTTGACCAGATGCTGCAAGCGGGCCAACCCGGCCAGCGTGCCGGACAGCGCCAGCTGCTGGGCCTGCGGATCATGCTGGCGCAATGAGCTCTCCAGCTCCACCTGCATGGCCGCCAACGGTGTGCGCAGTTGATGTGCGGCGTTGCTGACGAAGCGCCGCTGCGCATCCTGCATCGCGTCCAGGCGCTGCAGCAGGGCGTTGTAGGCCTCAACCGCCGGCCACAGTTCGCGCGGTGCCTCCTGCGCCGGATCCAGCGGTGCCAACGGATCCGGCCGCGGGCTGGCCAGCTTCCGTGCGACCAGGTTGGCGTGGCCTGCGGCGGCGCCGGTGCCGGACCAGGCCAGCCACGCCGCCAGTGCCAGGATCGCGGCCTGGAACGGAACGCTGGTCAGCAGCAGCTTGCGTTCCAGCCGGTGGCGCTTGCGCAGTGTTTCGGCCACGCGCAGCCGGATGTCATGGCCCGGCCCGGCGCTGACCACCACTTCGACCATGCGCACCGGTTGACCACGCAGGCGCGCATCGTAGTAGACCGCATCGTCATTCGCGGCGGCGCTCGCCGGACGTGGCAATGCCTCGGGCAGGTCGCCATACAGGCGCCCGCCATCCGCATCGACCACCTCGCCATGCACTTCGTCGGCGGTGTCCCAGGTGAACATGCGTGATACCGCCGGGGTGATCTCGATGGATGCGCGGCCGTCCTGCACCGTCACCAGCTCGGACAACGACATCGCCGAATCCAGCAGCCAGCGGTCGTAGACCTGGCCGGCATAGAAGCGCGCCAACGCGAATGAACCCACCGCACTGCACAGCAGCAGCACCAGCAGCGGCAGCCACAGGCGCCGCAGCAGCAGGCCACGCAGGCTGTGCACGCGCTCAGTCACCCACGGCCTCCAACCGGTAGCCGAGGCCGCGCAGCATGCGGATGCCGACGCCGGCACGCGCCTGTTCCAGCTTGCGGCGCAGGCGGCTGACATGCACCTCGATCACCGACAGGTTGGCCTCGTGGTCCCAGCTGTAGAGCGCATCGAACAGGCGCTGCTTGGTCACGGTGCGGCCGGGGTGCTGCATCAACGCTTCGACCAGCGACAGCTCGCGTGCGGTCAGCTCGATGCGCTGGCCTTCCACCTGCACTTCGTTGCGGATGCTGTCGAAGCACAGCCGGCCCAATCGCTTCTGTGCCGGTGCGTCACTGCGGCGGCGCGACAACGCACGCAGGCGCGCTTCCAGCTCGCCCAGCGCGAATGGTTTTGCCAGATAGTCATCGCCGCCACGGTCGAGGCCAAGGATGCGATCCTCCACGCCATCGCGTGCAGTGAGAATCAGCACCGGCAGGGTGGCGCCATCGTTGCGCAGGCGCGAGAGCAGGTCGAGGCCATCCACGTCCGGCAATGAAAGGTCCAGCACCATCACGTCATAGGGTGCACTGGCCAGCGCCGCAGGTGCGTGCAGTCCGCGCGAGAGGTGGTCGCACAGGTGGCCGGCACCCTGCAGGGCGCGGATCAGTCCATCGGCCAGGGCGGCATCGTCTTCGATCAGCAGGATTCGCATTGCAAGCTTCGTGCAAGGTTGGGGCAAGTTTGGCGCAAGTCCGTCACCTTACCGTGACGTGCATGAATTTCTCCCCTCGTCTTGCGGCCTTGCTTGCCGCCCTATTGTGCGCGCCTGCGGCTTCGGCGCTGTCCCTTGCAGAGGCGCAGCGCGCAATGGAAGCACACAACCCGGACCTGCGCGCGGCGGCACTGGAGCTGCGCGGTGTGCAGGGCGATGCGCAGACGGCGGCATTGCGCCCGGCCACCGAGCTGTCGATCGGCACCAGCAAGATCAGCTCCAAGCATGGCATCGGCCCCGGGCGCTGGCAGGACAAGCGCGTGGACAGCACCGTGGGCCTGGGCTGGACCTGGGAACGTGGTGGCAAGCGTGCGTTGCGCATCCGCCAGGCCGACGCGCTGCTGGAAGTGGCAGGGCTGGAGATGCTCGATACCCGTCGTCGACAACAGGTGGCACTGCATGAAGCCTATTTCGGCCTGAAGGGCGCGCAGGAGCGGGCCCAGATTGCCGACGCCAACCGGCAGAGCTCGGTCGAGCAGATGGCGGCTGCCGACAAGCTGGTCGCGACAGGGGCGATGGCGCCGGTGGATCGCGCGCGCCTGGCGGTGGACGACCTGGCTGTGGCGGATGCGGCGCGCGAGGCAGCACTGGATCTGCGTGACGCGCGGAGTGTGCTGGGGATGCTGCTCGGACGTGACGACAGCCATGACCTCAGCGCCGATGATCCTTGGCCAGACCCCGCAGCCAGGGCCGATGAGCGCGCGTTCGATCCGCAGCAGCGCGCGGATCTGCGCGCTGCACGCTCGCGCCTGGCAGCCGCCGATGCCGGCGTGGCACTGGCGCGCAGCGAGCGCCATCGCGATATCCAGTTGGGCGTGGAGGCCGAACGAGAGCCGACCGACATCAGCGGTGTCACCTGGGGCGTGTCATTGACCATTCCGCTGGGTGGGCCGTCGCGGGCGCGCGGCGCGATCCAGCGTGCCGAGGCCGACCGCGACAGCGCCGCACTGGAAATGCAGGTGCTGCAGCGCGAAGCACGCGCCGAACTGGACCAGCTGCAGGCCAGTGCGCAGTCCGCCGCACAGCGTCGCACCGAGTACGAGGGGCTGCAGTCAGACGCCGCACGCAAGGCCGTGCAGGGCATCGAGCTGGCCTACCGCCGCGGCGCCGCCAGCCTGACCGATCTGCTGGATGCGCGCCGCAGCTGGCGCGACTTCGAGGCCGCGCTGATTGAAGCGCGTGCCGACCATGCCATTGCCGTGGCGCGCTGGGAAGCGGCCACATCTGTTGCTGAAGGAGAGTCCCGATGAAGTCCACCGTCGCCTATCGCCCGCAGGCGCGATACGCCGTGCTGCCCGTCTTGCTGGCGCTGATCCTGCTGGGCGGCTGTGGTCGGGAGCCAGCTTCCTATCTTGAGGACGCACCTCGGGTCAGCGCCGGCCAGATTCAGTTTCCTTCCGACAGCCGCCAGCTGGACGTGCTGCGCAGCGAGACAGTGAGTGCCGGCGCCAGCGCCAGCCTGCAGCTGCCGGGCCGGGTGGTCTGGGATGAGACGCGCTCCAGCGCACTGCACACGCCGCTGTCGGGGCAGGTAGCGCGCATCGAGGCACAGCCGGGGCAGAAGGTGAAAGCCGGCCAGGTCATCGCCTGGATCACCTCGCCCGAGTTCGGCCAGGCTCAGGCTGAAGGTGCCCGTGGTCGCGCCGAGCTGCAGCAGGCACGCAAGGAACTGGACCGTACCCGCGAACTGCATGCGGCGGGAGTGGCGTCGGGTCGTGAACTGGACGAGGCCGAGGCAAACTTCGCTGGCAGTCAGGCTGATCATGCACGCGCGGCCGCCTTCGCCAAGGCCTATGGCAACGGCCAGCACGTCGACCAGCGCCTGCCGCTGCGCGCTCCCATCGATGGCGTGCTGGTGGAGCGGCGGATGAGCCCGGGCATGTCGGTCAGCCCCGACAGCGATCAGCCGTTGGCAGTGATCGGCGATCCGGACCGCCTGTGGCTGTTGCTGGACATTCCCGAAAGCCTGGCTGGACGCTTGAAGGCCGGCATGCAGGTGAGCGTGCCCGGCGCCGATGGACAGTCACTTCAGGCGACCCTGCAGCACGTGGATGACTTCGTCGACAGCGAACGCCGCGTGGTGCAGGCACGCGCCGAGCTGGACAATCGCGCACGCGCCTTCAAGGCGGGACAGTATGTGCGCGCCCAGGTGGCGTTGCCGGCCGAGGGCGGTGTCTCGTTGCCCGATGCGGCGGTGCTGCTGATCGACGGCAAGCAGGTAGTGTTCGTGGAAGAGGGCAAGGGCCGCTACGTGCGCCACGCCGTGCACGCCGAGGAGCTGGGTGACGGTCGACTGTGGGTGCGTGACGGTCTGGCGGCTGGCAGCAGGGTGGTGGTCGAAGGGGGCCTGCTGCTGCAGCAGCTGGTCGACAGCGCGCCAGCGGCCGCCAGCACCGGCGCGGGGCATGCCGCCCCATGATCGATCGCCTGATTGCCTATTGCCTGCGCCAGCCGCTGATGGTGATGCTGGCACTGCTGTTGTTCATCGGCGGCGGCATCGCCGCGTTCCGCGTGCTGCCGGTGGAGGCCTTCCCGGACGTCTCCGACACCCAGGTGACGGTGGTGTCGCTGCACCCGGGCCGCGCCGCCGAAGAGGTGGAACGCGAAGTGACGATGCCGCTGGAAGTGGCCTTGTCCGGCATTCCGCATTCGGTGCGGGTGTTCTCGCATACCCAGTTCGGCTTGTCGATGATCATCCTGACCTTCGACGACAAGGCCGACGACTATTTCGCGCGGCAGCAGGTGCTGGAGCGCCTGCAGGGCGTGGAGCTGCCGGAGGGCGTGACCCCGGAGCTGGAGGCGATGAGTTCGGCGGTGGGCGAGATCTACCGCTACGTACTCAAGGGCCCGCACATGACGCCGACCCAGCTGCGCACGGTGCAGGAATGGACGATGGAGCGCAGCCTGCGCACCGTGCCGGGCGTGGCCGATGTGATCAGCTTCGGCGGGTTCGCGCGCACCTTCCAGGTCAAGCCGGACCTGGACAAGCTGCGTGACCGCGGCATCAGCCTCGGTGAATTCGCCGAGGCGCTGGAGAAGGGCAGCTCCAATGCCGGCGGCGGCTACGTGGAGCGCGGCCAGCAGCAGTTCCTGATCCGCGGCGTGGGCCTGATGCGTTCGCCGGGTGACATCGGCAACGTGGTGGTGGCGCAGCGCGGCGGTACGCCGATCCTGGTGCGCGACCTGGCCAGCATCGCCGATACCGGCCTGCCACGGCAGGGTCTGGTCGGCCAGGACGACAATGACGATGCTGTGTTCGGCATGGTGCTGATGCGCAAGGGCGAGAATCCGTCCGACGTGCTCGACGCCCTGCATGCGCGCATCGCCGAGATCGAAGCGAACCAGCTGCCGGCCGGGGTCAGCATCGAGCCGTTCTACGACCGCTCGTGGCTGGTGTCTACCACGCTGAAGACCGTCTTCCGCAACCTGCTGGAAGGTGCGGTGCTGGTGTTCCTGGTGCTGTGGCTGTTCCTGTACAACGCCCGCGCCGCACTGATCGTGGCGGCAATGATGCCGCTGGCGCTGCTCTCGACCTTCCTTGGCCTGCACTTGTGGGGCGTGCCGGCCAACCTGCTGTCCTTGGGTGCGATGGACTTCGGCATCATCATCGATGGCGCAGTGATCGTCACCGAGCACATCGTGTCGCGATTGTCGAAGCTGCCACCTACGGCCGATCGGAAGACGCGCTTCTCGACCATTCTTTCGGCCGCATCGGAAGTGGGTCGCCCGACCTTTTTCTCGATGCTGATCATCATCGCCGCGCACATCCCGATCTTCACCCTGCAGCGGCAGGAAGGCCGCATGTTCGCGCCGATGGCGTACTCGGTGACCTCTGCGCTGATAGGTGCGTTGATCCTGGCGCTGACCGTGGTGCCGCTGTTCTGCTACTGGTGGCTGCGACGGGACCGCATGCGCGATGGCAACCCGCTGATGGACCGCCTGACCGACTGGTACCGGCCGATCCTGGAGCGCGCACTGGCCCGGCCACGTGCGGTGGTGCTGACCGCAGTGGCGTTGCTGGTGGGTACGTTGGCACTGGGCACCCGCCTGGGCTCGGAGTTCCTGCCCGAGCTGGACGAAGGATCGATCTGGCTGACCGCCACACTCGACCCCAGCACCAGCCTGGCCGAAGCGCAGCAACAGTCGCGGCGCATCCGTGAGCTGGTCGGCAGCTTCCCGCAGGTGTCGACGGTGGTGGCCAAGCTGGGGCGCCCGGAAGACGGCTCCGATGCCAAGGGCGCCAACCAGATCGAGGCGCTGGTGGCGTTGAAGCCGGAGAAGGAATGGCCGAAGGGCGTGGACAAGCGGCAGCTGGTGAGCGACCTGCAGCGCACGCTGGAGCAACGCATTCCGGGGCCGGAGTTCTCGATCTCGCAGCCCGTGCGCGACAACATCCTGGAGAGCATTTCGCAGATCAAAGGCCAGGTGGTGATCAAGGTCAGTGGCTCGGATCTGGACGTACTGAACCGGCAGGCGCAGGCGATCCTGGGCCAGGTGCGTGGGGTGGAGGGCGTGGAGAGTGCCTTCATCGACCGCGATGGCTCCTTGCCGCAGCTGCAGATCGAGATCGACCGCGACCGCGCCGCACGCTATGGCCTGAACGTGCGCGACATCGACGAGGTGATCGAGACCGCACTGGGCGGGCGCCAGGTCGGCGAGCTGTGGGAAGGCGACCGCAAGTTCCCGATCACCCTGCGCCTGGACGATGCCGATCGTGACCTGCAGCGGCTGCGCACGGTGCCGGTGGGCATCGGCGATGGCCACACCGTGACGCTGTCCGACGTGGCCGACTTCCGCATGGCCAGCGGCGCGATCAACATCTCGCGCGAGAACACGCAGCGGGTGAAGGCGGTGAGCATCTTCATCGCCGGGCGTGACATGGGCAGCGTGGTGGCCGACATGCGCAAGCGTGTGGACGCCAGCGTGCAGCTGCCGGAAGGCTACCGGCTGGAATGGTCCGGTGAGTTCGAGAACCAGCAGCGTGCGATGAAGCGGCTGGGCTGGGTGATTCCGCTGTCGGTGCTGATCATCTTCGTGTTGCTGTTCGATGCCTTCAAGGACATCAGCAGCGCAGCACTGATCCTGGCCAACGTGCCACTGGCGATGATCGGCGGCATCCTGGCGTTGTGGCTGACCGGGATTCCGCTGTCGGTATCGGCGGCCATCGGCTTCATTGCATTGTTCGGGCAGGCGGTGCTGAACGGCGTGGTGATGCTCAGTCGCTTCGCGCAGCTGCGCGAGCAGGGCATGGACCTGCTGCAGTCGGTGGTGCAGGGCTCGCTGCAGCGCCTGCGTACGGTGCTGATGACCGCGCTGCTGGCGATGTTCGGCCTGCTGCCGATGGCGACCTCGCATGCGATCGGTGCCGAGACCCAGAAGCCGCTGGCGGTGGTGGTGATCGGCGGCCTGCTGTCGGCGATGCTGCTGACCCTGCTGGTACTGCCGACGCTGTATTACTGGGTGCACCGGCGCCGCGAGGCCCGCGCCGGATGATCGGCACCGTAGATCCACGCCATGCGTGGATGCGACCCGGCCGCCAGGCATGGCCCGGTAGGTGTCCACCTTGGTGGGCACGCGGCGACGCGCCCACCAAGGTGGGCGACTACCTACACCATCCCGCCATTGGCGCGCAGCACCTGGCCGTTGATCCACCCGCCATCGGCACCGGCCAGGAAGGCCACCGCACCGGCGATGTCCTCCGGCGTACCCAACCGTTCCAGGGGATTCATCTTCGCCAACCGCTCGATCAGTTCCGGTGACTTGCCCTCCAGGAACAGGTCGGTGGCGGTCGGGCCGGGAGCTACTGTGTTCACGGTGATGTTGCGCCCACGCAGCTCCTTGCTGAGGATCGCTGCCATCGTTTCCACCGCCGCCTTGCTGGCCGCGTACACGCTGTAGTTCTCCAGCCTGATGCCGACCACGCTGGTGGACAGGCTGATCAGGCGGCCGCCGTCGCGCACCCGTCGCGCGCTCTCGCGCAGCACGTTGAAAGCGCCTTTCAGGTTGATCCCGATCACCCGCTCGAACAAGGCATCGTCGCTGTCGGCCAGCGGCGCCAACTGCAGCACGCCGGCACTGTTCACCACTACGTCGATACCGCCGAAGCGCGCCTCGATGGCGTCGAACAGCTGGCGCACCGCCTGCGGGTCCGCCACATCGGCCTGCAGCGCGACGGCGTGTGCGCCAGTGGCCGTGAGTTCGGCGGCCAGTGCTTCGGCGTAATCGCGGCGGCCGGCGTAGTTGATCGCCACGGCATGGCCGTCGGCGGCCAGGCGGCGCGAAATGGCCGCGCCGATGCCACGGGAACCGCCGGTGACCAGGGCGACGCGGCGGGCGGAGGAGGTGGGCATGGTCGGTTCCAGCAGGACACGCCGGAGTGGCGCAGTGCCATCTTCGCCATCTCATCAGTTCGGATAATCATGCATAATCCGCCAACATAATCCGGATTGCCGAACATTGGACCGATTCACGGCCATGCGTGCCTTCGTCCGTATCGTCGAGCGCCGCAGCTTCACCCGTGCCTCCGAGGACCTCGGCCTGCCGCGGGCCACGGTGACCGATGCGATCAAGGCGCTGGAGAATCGGCTGGGCGTGCGCCTGCTGCACCGGACCACGCGGCTGGTGGTGCCCACCCTGGAAGGCGAGGCGTTCTATGGGCGTTGCCTGCGCCTGATCGCCGACATGGACGATGCCGAAGCCGCGTTCCGTGACGTGCCGCCGCGTGGCCCGCTGCGCATCGAAGTGCATGGCACACTGGGCCGGCATCTGTTGTTTCCGCATCTGCCGGACTTCCTGCAGCATTACCCCGAGATCGAACTGGAGGTCAGCGAAGGCGACCGCTATGTTGACCTGCTGCGCGAAGGCGTGGATGCGGCGTTGCGGGTGGGGACGCTGGCCGACAGCGATCTGGCGGCGCGCCGGTTGACCATGCTGCGGGAAGTTACGGTGGCCGCACCGGGTTATGTGCAGGCGCACGGTGTGCCCGAGACCATCGAATCACTGGAGCAAGGCCACCAGATGGTCGGCTATCGCTCCAGCGCCACCGGCCAGCTGATTCCGCTTGAGTTCCAGCAGGGTGGGCAGGTGCGCTATGTGCCGCTGCCCGCGCGGGTGAGGGTTTCCGGCGCGGACGCATTCCTTGGTGCCGCCTTGGCGGGTCTCGGCATCATCCAGGCACCGAGCTACCGGATGGACCCCTACATCGCGCGCGGGCAGCTGGTCGAGCTGTTGCCGGACGCGCCGCCGACACCGAGTCCACTGAGCCTGGTCTACCCCCGCAACCGCACACCGTCGCCGCGGCTGCGGGTGTTCATCGACTGGGTGGCCGGGGTGTTCGACCAGATGAGGTAGTGCCGGCCGCTGGCCGGCAACTGCAACACGCGTGATGTGCCAAGGTTGCCGGCCAGCGGCCGGCACTACCGGGCTGATGCGCTTGGCAGCACCAGCTCGAACACGGTGCCGGTTTCATCGGAGGTCACGCTTACCGTTCCGCCATGCGCCTGTGCAATCGCACGGGTGATCGCCAGGCCCAGTCCGGCACCTTCGTGGCGGCCACGCTCGCCGCGATAGAAGCGATCGAACAGGCGCGGCAGTGCTGCTTCGGCAATCGGCGGGCCGAGGTTGTGCACGCGGACCCTGCACATGCCATCGGCCTCGACCAGCTGCACCCGCACCTCGCTGCCCACGGCTGCGTGCTTCAACGCGTTGGACAGCAGATTGCCGATCGCCCTGTGCAGCATCAGACGGTTGCCTTCCACGCTCGCCACGCCGTCGCGGCGCAGGGTCAATTGCCGGTCCTCGGCCAGCAGGTCATAGAACTCCAGCAGCGAATCCACCACCCCATCCAGTGCCACCGGCTCGCGCGAAGGCAGTGCGCCCGGCGCCTCGGCCTGCGCCAGATACAGCAGGTCACCCACGGTCTGCGCCAACTGCTGCAGCTCCTCGGCGCACGAGGCCAGCGTCTCGCGGTAGGCCTCGTTGCTGCGCGGGTGGGCCAGCACCACCTGTACCTGGGTCAGCATGTTGGTGATCGGCGTGCGCAGCTCATGGGCCAGATCACCAGAGAACTCAGTCAGGCGCGCGAAGTCCTGCTGCAGGCGCGCCAGCATGCCGTTGAGTGTCTGTGCCAGCTGTTCCAGTTCGGCCGGTGCCGTGCGCGCGCTCAGACGCCGCTGCAATCGACCGGCGGTGATCTGCCGGGCTTCATCGGCCAACGTGCGCAGCGGTCGCAGCGTGCGTCGCACTACGTAGCCGCCGAGCAGGCTGCTGGCCACGGCGGCGCCGATGATGGCGATCGCCAGAAGATGGCGGAAGCGTTGCAGGAAATCGGCATGGCGGTCGTCATCGATGGCCAGCAGGGTGACCAGCTGGCTGCCGTCGGCCAGGGTCTGCCGCAGGTGCAGGGCATGCATGCAGCGACCATCGTCGAGAATCCAGTCGTGCCGCCGTGGCGCGGCGTCGATGGGCTGGCTGCGTGCGTGCTCGCGCAGCAGTGCCGGTGCGGTCGAGAACAGCACGGCTCCGTGGCCATTGACGATGTGGAAGGCGATATCGGGATGATGGCTGAGCGCCTCTGCCAACCGCGGGCCGCGTGCGGCGGCGGGCCCATTGCCAGCAATATCGCGGATCAACGCAACCTTGTTCTCCAGTTCGATGAAGTCCTGGGCAACAAGGTCATGGCGGGCACTGACATAGATCGCCACGCCCAGTGCGGCCAGCACCAGCGTGGCCACGATGGCGAACAGCAGCGTCAGCCGCACCGCGATGGAACGGCGGAGGCTCATCCGTTGCTCACAGCGCCGTCGTCTGGTGCTTCGAGCACGTAGCCCATGCCGCGCACGGTGACGATCAGCTTGGCGTCGAAGTCATCGTCGATCTTCGCGCGCAGGCGGCGGATCGCCACGTCGATCACATTGGTGTCGCTGTCGAAGTTCATGTCCCACACCTGCGAGGCGATCAACGAGCGCGGCAGTACTTCACCGCGCCGCCGCGCCAGAAGTTCCAGCAGGGTGTACTCCTTCTGGCTGAGCGCGATGCGCTGGCCGCCACGCTCCACCCGGCGGCGCTGGGTATCCACCACCAGGTCGGCGACGACGATGCGTTCGGCCTGCGGCAGCGCCTGGCCACGGCGCAGCAGCGTGCGCACGCGTGCCAGCAGCTCGGCGAAGGCGAACGGCTTGCCCAGGTAATCATCGGCCCCAAGCTCCAGGCCCTGCACGCGGTCGGCGATGCTGCTGCGCGCGGTCAGGAACAGTACCGGCACCTGCCAGCCGGCCTCGCGCAGCCGCGACAGCACATTCCAGCCATCCAGACCGGGCAGCATCACATCGAGAATGACCAGCTGGTACTCGCCGCTACCGGCCAGGTGCAGCCCGTCGACGCCGTTGCAGGCGAGATCGACCACGTAGCCGGCCTCGATCAGGCCCTGGCGCAGGTAGTTGCCGGTCTTGGGTTCGTCTTCGACGATCAGCAGTTTCATGATGCGCCCATCATCGCAGCTTGGGCGTGGGCTGGCTGCGCAGTCTCATGCCAGCGGATCCAGCGTGCCGAGAATCGCGACACAGGCCAGCACCAGCACGGCCAGTACCGATTCGCAGGCCAGGCTGTGGCGCAGTGAACGCAGCGGCCTGGGCTGCCAGCCACCCCGGATGGAGACCGCCAGCGCCGGCACCAGCCGCCAGCGATGCAGCGCGGCCAGGCCCAGCATGCCACCCACCAGTGCCAGCTTGAGCAGCAGCCAGCGTCCATGCGCGGCGCCGGTCAGGGTCTGTATGGAACCGCCGAGATCGACATAGGTATAGGTGCCGGTCATCGCCAGCAGGGCGACGATGATCGTGCCGGGCACGGCGAAGCCGTGCGCGGCCTGCCATAGTTCGTGGGTGCGTTCGCGCAGGCGCAGGCCCTGGCGGCGCAGTGCCAGCTGCACGATGGCGGCGATCGCACCGATCCAGGCGCCGGCCGCCAGCAGGTGCACGATGCCGGCAGCAAGACGCAGCCTGCCAGCGATCCCATCGCCAGCAGCGGCGTGGCCGTTCCAGGCGAGGCTGGCCAGGGTCACCGCCGAGAGTGCCAGCAGTGCAGGACGGCGCAGGCCCTGCACCGGGCGATTGACTGCCAGCAGCGGCAGCATCGCCAGCAGGGCCAGGATGCGCAGCAGTCCCGCCTCGCCCACCGGCGTACCGGTAAGAAACCAGCGCGCTGTCTCGCCATCGATGTCGACCGGTGATATGCCAAGCACGCCGGACAATCGGGTCACCGCATCGATGCCGACCAGCACCAGTGCCACAAAAGTGAGGCCCAGCGAGACGCTGCGCGGCAGTCCGGGGCGGACGAACAGCATCCGCCCGAACAGCAGCATCAGGGCCAGATACAGCGCCAGCCGCAGCGCATACGGCGAAAGCTCGGCCACAGCAGCGGCCTTACTTCACGGTGAAGCGGTAGGTGCCGGTGATCGGATGGCTGTCCTGGCCGACCGCGCGCCACTGCAGCGCGTAACTGCCGGCGGGCAGCGGCTTGGCAAAGCGCGCGCGCAGGGTGTGGCCGTCCTCGGAGATCTCCTGCGCCGTGGTTGGCATCGCCATCTTCATGCGGCCGTGGTCCATGCTCAGTTCGATGCGGGTGGCACGCGGCATCACCTTCTCACTGAACTGCAGCTCGATCTGGCTGGCCGGGGCCACGGTGGCATCGGCCGCTGGCGTCGAACGCACCAGGCTGGGATGGGCCAGCGCCAGCGGCGCGGCCGAAAGGCCGGACAGCAGCAGGGCGAGCGGGGCGACGCGGAACAGGGAGCGGGTCATATGCGGATCACCGATGAGGAAGTGGCCTGCAGGGTGACGTCCACCGCCTTTCGAGGCCCTGACCTGGACATTACCAGTTCGTAATGTTGGCGGCCGGCACTACCGGGCCCGTGACTGCGCGATCCATGCTGACGGCGAACAACCGACCACACGCCGGAACGCCGCGCTGAACTTGCTGGGATTGGCGTAGCCACTGGCCAGCGCAACCTCGGTGACGCTGCATCCCTGGGCCAGTGCCCCGCGTGCCCATCGCATGCGGCGTCGGGTCAGGAACGCATAGGGCGGCAGGCCGGTGGCGGCGCGCAGCGCTCGACCGAAGGTGGACGGTTCCATCTGCACCGCAGCGGCCAACTGTGCGACCTCAAGAGGCTGGCCGTGCTGTGCATCGATGTAGGCCTCTAGCTGCTGCAGCCGCCGCGTGGACAGTGCCGTGTCCCTGCCGCGTTCCGTGCAGGCAAGCCCGGCAAGCTGACCCAGGCGGTGCAGCAGCACCTGCGCGCCATGCTCGAGGAAGCCGGGCAGGCAAACATCAGCCTGCGCGCTGCACCACAGCGCCTGCAGCACCGAAGTAATCACCGGGTCGTGGTGCAGCCGCGCCGCCAGCGGCTGCAGCTGTTGCAACTGCTGCGGATCCTGCGGATGCAGGTGGGTATCGATGGCGATGCCGAGCAGATCGACCGCGGGGCTGGCATAGGTGCCGGTGTCTCCCGGCAGCACCAGATTGAACTGGCCGGGCCGCCACGGCGCCTGCAGAAGACCGCTGAGGGTGCGCTGCTGCAGCCGACCGCCGCCGCCCACGGCCAGGCCCAGGCGCAGTTGCTGCGGATGTCCCATCTCACCTTCGCTGGCATCGAATCGATGACGCAGCAGCACCGCCGCACCATCGTCGCTGGCGTAGGCCGCAGGGGCCTGCGACCGGGTTTCCTGCAGCAGCTGGTCGGCGAGGGCGGGCATCACGGATCCGGGAATGGAGCGGCGCTGCCGGAAATGGAGTGGCGGCAGGGCTCTAATGTTACAGGATAACACTCTTGTCCCGCGCTGCTGCCGCCCGCGCGTCCGCCACTCCATCCGTCGAGGTTCCCGCTTTGAAGTCGTCCACGCCTGCTGCCGCGCTCATCGCAGCATCCCTGCTCGTTCCTGCCTTGCCCGCCCTTGCCCAGCAGGCCGACCCGGCCACGCTCGACGGTGTCCGCGTCACCGGTTCCAAGCGCGATACCCCTTACCTGAAGAGCGATCTGTCGGTGACGGTGCTCGACAGGCAGGCCCTGAAGGAAGCGGGCGTCACCGAGTTCCGTGACCTCGACAAGCTCGCGCCCAACGTGAAGTTCAACGCAATGGGGCAGCTCAGCAACATGTTCATCTCGATCCGCGGCATCGAGTCCAATCCATTCCTGGTCAATCGTGCCTCGGTCTACATCGATGGCATTCCGTTCCGCGAGCTGAGCAATGCCGTGCTCAACCAGGTCGAGTCGGTGGAGGTGCTGCGCGGCCCGCAGGGCACGCTGTACGGCGCCAACAGCGAATCCGGCCTGGTACTGGTGCGCACACGCGGCCCGGCTGATGCACGCGAGGGCGAGATCAATGTGCGCAGCACCTGGTTCGGCAACGGCAATGGCACCGCTCTCGATGGCTTCCTGGCAGGGCCGCTGAACAAGACGGGCAGCCTGTCCGGCTCGGTGGCGTTCATGGGCTCCGATGAGGACGCCTACCTGAAGAACCTCACACCTTCCGGTGCGCGCGGCAAGGTCGGCGAAGGCTACCTCCAGGGCAAGCTGCGCTGGCGGCCGAGCGACTACGTTTCGGTGAACGCGCTGGCCTATCACCTGCGCACCCGCGCGCCGGGCATGTTCGAGTATGAATACCTGCCGCTGGATACCGGCCTCTACAACCGCACCTACGGCACATCGCTCAATGGCGGCCGCCGTGCCGGTGACTTCACCTACATCAACGATACCCCCAAGCGCACCGAAAAGGACGAAACGGTGGCCGGCCTCAGTGCGCAGTGGCAGCTGCAGGCCGGTACGCTGGACGTGGCCGCTTCCTGGCGGGACGAGGAGGTGACCTCGGCCGGCTACGACTTCGACATGACCAACAGCCCGGCATTGGCCGGCCGCATCTACGACAGGAAGAAGGAATGGACGGCCGAGGCGCGCTTCAGCTCGCCCAGCGACCAGGCGCTGACCTGGATGGCCGGTGTGTCGACCTACCGCAACAGCAAGGATTCGATCCTGGGCACTTTCGTCGGACCGGCGCTGCATGGGCTGGACAGCTACAACCTGGCGCCGCGGCAGACCTCCAAGGGCGAGGACTACAGCGTCTTCGCCACCGCCAGCTACACCTTCCCGGCGTTGCCGAAGCTGACCGCCAGCGCCGGCCTGCGCCATGAGCAGGCACGGCGCTCCACCGAACAGCGCGCCGGTGCGCTGGACCTGGGCGCCGGTGGCCGCGTGCTGTATCGCGATGCCGCATTGGCGCACACCTTCTCGGCCACGTTGCCGCGGGTGTCGCTGCGCTACGACGCCACTGACGACCTGTCCTTCTACGCGGCCTCGGCCAAGGGCTATATTCCGGGTGGCTTCAATCTGGCCGCGGCGCAGAGCGATGTGGTCAACGACAAGGTACTGCGCTACGAATCCGAGCGCATGTGGAGCCATGAGCTGGGCTTCAAGATGAACCTGGCCGGCGGCCGTGGCCACATCGGCGGCGCGCTGTTCCACATCACCTCGGACAACTGGCAGGAAATCCAGGTGGCCACCGATGGCAACGGCCGCCCGATCTCGTCGGACTACGTGGGTTCGGATGCCTCGATCCGTTCGCGCGGTGCCGAGCTGGAGGGCGTGTTCGAAGTGCTGCCCGGTTTCACCCTGATGGCGAATGTGGGCTACGTCGATGCGAAGTACACCAGGTTGTGGGTCAGCGTGGACCAGAACCTGGATGGCAAGCGGGTCAAGCTGACCCCTCACTACACTGGCTATCTGGCGGCGCGCTATCAGTTCGACTCCGGCATCCATGCACGGCTGGAATCGCAGTTCACCGGCTCCAGTGCACTGGATGAACGCAACCGCGCGTTCCAGCCCGCAGTGGCCGTGCTCGGTGCGCAGCTGGGCTACGAGACCGGGCCGTGGAGCGC
The DNA here is from genome assembly GCF_056481625.1 of Stenotrophomonas sp. 86156_Sma. Lineage (NCBI taxonomy): Bacteria > Pseudomonadati > Pseudomonadota > Gammaproteobacteria > Lysobacterales > Lysobacteraceae > Stenotrophomonas > Stenotrophomonas sp. 86156_Sma. The sequence continues at coordinate 2,819,818 of NZ_CM151157.1, read as the reverse complement.
GCGGGTGTTCGTACAGAACCTGACCAACAAGCGCCGCATCAATGGCCTGATCTTCGACAACCTGGCCTTCGGGCGCGACGGCAACTATTACGGCCCGGTCGACAGCCCGCGCATCTTCGGCGCGGAAGTGGGTTACCGCTTCTGAGGAGGCGGGCCGCGCGCCGGCCAGCGGCCGGCGCTACCGGTCCAACGAAACGGTAGTGCCGGCCGCTGGCCGGCATCTTCGGAACGCTACCTGTGGCCGTGCAATGCCCGCCGGTTGCCGATGTGCGCGCATGCCAGCAGCACGCCACCGCAGGCGGTGGCCACGCCATGCCAGAGCAGCGATTCCTTCAAAGGCAGGTACAGCGACGCTGACACCAGCAGGATCGCGCCAACCACGGCCAGCCGCACCGGCAGCCAGCGCCCATGCCGGTGCAGCCCGGCCGTGGTACTGGCCAGCGCCAACGTTGAGGCCATCAATGCGAACAACCATTCCCAGCGCGACATCATCAACAGCAGCGTCATCACGCCGTGGCCGGGGTGCTGGAACGAGCGCAGCGCCATCATTGCCGCCGGCACGAAGGCCAGCAGCAGGGGCAGGGCGATGCAATGGGCGGCGCAGGCCAGCGACAGCCAGGCACCGGCCAGATCGAAACGGGGATGCCAGCGTGCCGAAGTTGGCGGCTGGGCCAGGGCCCTTGCGGGGGTCGGGGGGATGTGGTCCATTATGTTACATAGTAACAATTGGAGTCTCCCCCATGAAGCTTCCTGCTGCTCTTTTCCTGCTGCTGGCTGCCAACGCGGCCCAGGCACACGATGTACGCCAGCACGCGCCACACGTGCACGGCCAGGCCACCGTTGATCTCGCACTCGACCAGGGAACGCTGGAGTTCGCCCTGCAGGCGCCGGGTATCGGCATTCTTGATTTCGAGCGGCCGCCCGCCAACGCGACCGAGCAGGCGGCACTGTCGCGCGCCACGGCATTGCTGAAGGGCGGCAGCTGGGTGACCCTGCCCACCGCCGCCAACTGCCGCCTGGCCAGCAGTGACGCCAGTGCCGAAGGCTTCGCTGCGACCGCCGCTGTGCCAGCGGCCGGGCAGCATCGCCACGCCGGTTTCACTGCCAACCTGCAGTATCGCTGCACGAATCCGAGTGCACTGCGCGCCCTGGTCGTGCGCCTGCCGGTGCTGTTCCCCGGGTTGCACGAAGTCATCGTCAACAGTGCGACGGCCAACGGCCAGGACCGCAGCGTGCTGAGTGCCGACAACCTGCGCGTGGTGCTGGCGCCGTGAGCACGCCAGCGGTGATCGCCCTGGAGGATGTGCAGTTCGGCTACGCAACACGCCTGGTGCTGGATATCCCGCAGCTGCTGATAGAGCAGGGCAGCAGCGTGCTGTTGCGTGGAGTGAGCGGGGGCGGCAAGAGCACCTTGCTCGGCCTGCTGGCCGGCGTCCTGCTACCCGGCAGGGGGCGCGTCGAAGTGGCGGGTCACGCGCTGCAGATGATGCAGGGTGCCGCGCGCGATCGCTTCCGTGCCGATCACCTGGGCGTGATCTTCCAGCAGTTCAACCTGCTGCCGTTCCTCAGCGTGCGCGACAACATCGCGCTTGGCCTGCGCTTTTCTCCGGTGCGCAGTGAGCGCATCAGCGGGCCGCTGGACGACGAGATCCTGCGCCTGCTGGAAGCGCTGCAGCTGGATCCGGCGTTGTCCAAGCGTGCGGCCGGTACCCTGAGTGTCGGCCAGCAGCAACGCGTGGCCGCCGCACGCGCCTTGATCGGCCGCCCCGCAGTACTGCTGGCCGACGAGCCGACTTCGGCGCTGGATCGCCAAGCTGCGACCGCCTTCCTGCAGCTGATGTCCGCACAGTGCCGGGCCGCCGGTACCACGGTTCTGGTGGTCAGCCACGATGAAAGCCTGCAGCCCTTGTTCGACCGCACCATCGCGGTGTCGCAGATCAATCACGCAGGTGGCACTCATGCTTGAGCTTGCCTGGGCCAGCCTGCGCAGCCGCGCATTGAGCGTCAGCCTCACCGTGCTGGTGATCACCCTCAGCGTGGTGCTGCTGCTCGGTGTTGAGCGCGTGCGCACGCAGGCGCATGAAGGTTTTGCCAGCACCATCTCAGGCACGGACCTGATCGTCGGTGCCCGCTCCGGGCCGGTGAACCTGCTGCTGTATTCGGTGTTCCACATCGGCGACCCGACCAACAACGTATCCTGGCAGTCCTACCAGGAGCTGTCCTCGCTGCCGCAGGTGAAGTGGGCGGTGCCACTGTCGCTGGGCGATTCGTGGCGCGGCTACCGGGTGGTCGGCACCAGTGGCGGCTATTTCGAGCACTACCGCTACGGCGCGGGGCATGCGCTGGCATTTGCGCAGGGGCGGCCGTTCGACGATCTGTACGACGCCGTGATCGGCGCAGAGGTGGCGCACGCGCAGAAGGTCGGCATCGGCGATGAGATCGTGCTGGCGCACGGCACCGGCGCGGTCACGCTGGCAACGCATGCCGACAAGCCGTTCCGTGTGGCCGGCATCCTGCAGCGCACCGGCACGCCGGTCGACTCCTCGGTGCTGGTCTCGCTGCCGGCCATCGAGGCGATCCACGTCGACTGGCGCTCCGGCGTGCAGCTGCGCAGCCAGAGCGTCAGCGCCGAGCAGGCGCGCCATCTGGACCTGACCCCGACCAGCATCACCGCCTTCATGCTTGGCCTGAATTCGCGCATCGCCACGTTCCCGGTACAGCGCAGGATCAACGAGTATCCGGATGAGGCGATGCTGGCGATCCTGCCCGGCGTGACCCTGCAGCAGCTGTGGCAGTCACTGGGCACCGCCGAGCGGGCACTGCAGCTGATCAGTGCGATGGTGGTGCTGCTGGGCATGGTCTCGCTGGTGGCGCTGCTGGTCTCGACCCTGCAGGAGCGCCGGCGCGAGATGGCGGTGCTGCGTGCCATCGGTGCACGCCCTGGCTATATCGCCAGCCTGCTGGTGGTGGAGGCGGTGGCGACCAGCGCGCTTTCCTGCGTGCTCGCACTGGCCGCACTGGTGGTGGCCAGCCTGGCCGGGCGTGGCTGGGCGCTGGCCTGCTTCGGCCTGCCGATCACCCACATCTGGCCGGATGGCCGCGAACTGGCGTGGGTGGCGGGTATGCTGGCGATCAGCGCGGTGGCCGGCCTGGTACCGGCGCTGCTGGCCTATCGGCGCACGCTGGCCGATGGCCTGTCACCCGGGGGCTGAGCATGCGCTGGTTGCCGCTGTTGCCAATGTTGCTGGTGCTGACCGCCTGCGAACGCCCGGTCGATACCGGCGTGCAGGCGCTGCCACCGTCACCGGTGGTCGATCGCGATGCCCCGGCAGCTGCCGAGGAACAGGAACTGGACTGGTTGCAGATGATGCCGAAGGAAGAACTGGCGGCGCTGGAGCGGGGCGAGGGGCCGGAGGTCGAGCACAACGGCAACCGGCGCATGCCGCAGTTCGGTACGTTCCGCACCGTGGACACCGTATTGCAGCGGCCGGTGCGCTTGCCGGGTTACGTGGTGCCGCTGGCCAACGCGCAGGACGGGCGGCTGACCGAATTCCTGTTCGTGCCGTACTACGGCGCCTGCATCCATGTGCCGCCGCCACCGCCGAACCAGATCGTGCACGTGGTGCTGCCGCGCCCGATCGAGATGCCGGACATGTATTCGCCGTTCTTCCTGGCCGGTACCCTGCGTGCCGAACGGCTGGACGATGATCTGGCCGGCTCCGCCTACACCATGCGCGATGCGCAGCTGAGGCCGTATGAACCGTAGCGTCCTGATCGGACTGACCTGCTGCCTGGGCCTGTTGGGGTGTACGCAGGCGGGTGGGGGAGCCACCATCGGCGCCGCAGCACCGGCACAGCCGGCCACGACCGAGGCACCCATCGACCGCTGGGATGCACTGCGGCCCGACGAAGTGACCTACCAGCGTCCGCCGCCGCAGATCGGCCTGTCACGCAATGGCATGGACGGGGTGGGCGGGCTGATCGACGACACCGGCTCGGGCACGCCACCGGGACAGGAGATCGACCATTCCAGCCCGGATCGCGCCAAGCAGTTCGGCTCTTCGCAGGTGGTCGATGCCGCCGATGGCCGCGCCGTTGACCTGGATGGCTACGTGGTGCCGCTAGGCACCAACGACGCGGGACTGGTCGAGGAACTGTTGTTCGTGCCGTTCTACGGGGCCTGCATCCATGTGCCGCCACCGCCACCGAACCAGATCATCCATGTGACCCTGGCCACGCCGATCGCACTGGGAGACCTGTGGGACCCATACCGGCTTGCCGGCCGCCTGCAGGTCAAGCGTTTCGATGCGGATATCGCCAGCGCGTCCTACGACGCCGCAGCGGCGACGCTGACGGCGATCCACAACTGATGCGTGCGCGCTGGATCATCGCTGTGGTGGTGTTGGCGGCAGCAGGCGTGGCGCTGGCGGTGTGCTGGCAGCAGCGCGCCGTAGTCCCGGAGCCTCCGGCGGTCGCGTTTCCGGCACCGGCAGCCGATGCCAGCCAGCGCATCGAACAACGCCTCGGCGAAGACCACGCCTTTCGCAATGATGTGCTGTTCCTGCTGGCGGCAACGTTGCGCGACCGCTGCCAGCCGGCACAGACGGGGCTGCTGGCGCGCATGGCCAATCGTGCATCGTTGCCGGTGTTGGCGGCGGTCAGTGCGGTGACCCAGCAGGATCCAACGCTGGACCGGCCGATCTACCAGTACATCCAGCATCGTGCAGACGCCACGCGTTGTGGCCAGCCGCTGCAGATGCCGTTGGCCGGTGGGCGCAGCATGCAGGTGGACATCGAACAGTACGCGCGCACCTTCCCGGACAGCTATTTCGATCCGCTGCGCAGCAGCGAACCGCGTGATTTCGGCGGCCTGTCGCTGCAGCAGCGGGCCGGTAACGCCTGCAACAGCGTGGTGTATTCGGTGTTGCCGCTGGGTGGCACCGATTGGCGATGCAGCAGCCTGCGCGCCAATGCGCGTGCGCGGGTGCGTGGGCTGTGCGAGGACGAACTGCGGCGCCAGCATGGGGGAACGGGCGGGGAACTGGACATGGCCGTGGGGCAGGGCATGCAGGGTGCGGTGGTGTCGGCGATTGCCGCGCTGCCGGAAGACTGCCGATAAGCGTTTACCAGTAGAGCCAGGCCATGCCTGGCTGGCGGTTCAGCCAAGCAGACTTGCCCCTACAGACCCTGAACTGGTGGATTCCGAAAGTCATAACTATACAGGACATCCGGTATAGTTATGACCGTATTCCACCCCCACCAGGTTCTCCCATGGCTTTGTCCCAGCCCCTGGCCGGTGCTCCGGCCCTGTCGCGTGCCCGTCGCTGGGCGCTGTTGTTCACCGTCGCCGCCGGCCTGCTGCTGGTTACGCTCGACAACTCCGTGCTCTACACCGCACTGCCCACCCTCACCGAGGAACTCTCGGCCAGTGCCGGCCAGGCACTGTGGATCATCAACGCCTATCCGCTGGTGATGGCCGGCCTGCTGCTGGGCGCGGGCACGCTGGGCGACCGCATCGGCCACCGCCGCATGTTCCTGATCGGCCTGGTGGTGTTCGGCATCGCCTCGCTGGCAGCGGCGTTCGCTGGTACAGCGGCGCAGCTGATTGCCGCGCGCGCGTTCCTGGCGATCGGCGCGGCCGCGATGATGCCGGCCACGTTGGCGTTGATCGGCCTGAGCTTCCACGAAGAGCGCGAGCGCAACATTGCCATCGCGATCTGGGGCTCGGTGGCCATCGTCGGTGCAGCGCTGGGTCCGATCATCGGCGGCTGGCTGCTGCAGCACTTCTGGTGGGGCTCGGTGTTCCTGATCAACGTGCCGGTGGTGGTGGTCGCATTCGTGGCCACGCTGCTGCTGGCACCGGAAGGCCAGCGCGATACCTCGCGGCCGTGGGATCTGGTGTCTTCGTTGCTGGCATTGGCGGCGCTGTCCGGCCTGGTGCTGGCGATCAAGTCACTGATCGCTACGCCGCCGTCGTATGCGCTGGGCGCAGGCGCGCTGCTGCTGGCCGTCGTCACTGGCGCGGCGTTCGCACGTCGCCAGCAGCAGTTGCCGTACCCGTTGCTGGACTTCGCGATCTTCCGCAATCCGGCGTTCCTGGCCGGCACGCTGTCGGCGGTGTTCACCCTGTTCGCGATGGCCGGCCTGCAGCTGGTTACCACCCAGCGTTTCCAGCTGGTGGCGGGCTTCACACCGCTGCAGGCAGGCCTGCTGGTATCGGTGGCGGCGCTGGGCAGCCTGCCGAGTGCACTGCTGGGCGGCAGCATCCTGCACCGCGTGGGCCTGCGTCCGCTGATCTGTGGTGGCCTGGCGGCTGGCGCCGTGGGTGTCGGTGTTGTGGCGTTCGGCTTCCCGCACGGCCTCGGCTGGGTGGTGGCGGGCATGGCGATCACCGGTTTCGGCATGGGCTCGGCCATCTCGGTGGCGTCCACTGCCATCCTCAACAACGTACCGGCGCACCGCGCGGGCATGGCCTCGTCGGTGGAAGAGGTGTCCTACGAGTTTGGTGGCCTGCTCGCGGTGGCGATGCTGGGCAGCCTGAGTGCGGCAATGTACGGTGCCTTCCTGCCGGTCTCGGCGGACATGCCCGAGCTTGCCCGAGAGGGCTTCACGCAGGCGCTGCATGCCGCACGCGAAAGCGGGCAGGGCGAGTGGTTCGCGCTGGCTGCGGCCGCATATGACCGTGGCTACCAGATCGTGCTGCTGGTGATCACGGTGGTGCTGGCAGTGGGTGCGGCGATCATCGCGCGCCTGCTGCGGGGGCGCGTCGGTGGCCGCGAGGGTGCGGCCGATCGCGTAAAATGACGCGATGAGAACCAGCAAGCGCGACCGCATCCTCGACGCCGCCGTCAACGTGATCAATCGTGACGGCGTGCGCGCGGTGACCTTCGAGTCGGTGGCCGCCGAGGCCAAGCTGACCCGTGGCGGCCTGCTGTACCACTTCCCGTCGCGCGAGGCACTGCTGCGCGGCATCGACGAGCACCTGGTGCAGGCCTGGGAGACGTCGATGGAATCGCTGCTGGGCAAGCGTGCGGAGGAAGCATCGGCGCTGGAGCGCTACCAGACCTTCGTGCGCGTCTCGGCACAGAGCGCCACCCGTGCCGAACTGATGTTCATGCTCGAATCGGCCGACCCTGATGCTGACGAGCGTCCTTGGGGCCCGGCGGTCCGGCGTTGGGCGCCGTTGCCGCCGTCGGCCGGGCAGAATGACCCGGCCGCGCTCGACAATTTCGTGGCACGGCTGGCCGCCGATGGCCTGTGGATCTACGAGGCGATGTACGAAGGGCAGCTGGATGAAGGCGTGCGCGCCCAGGTGGCCGAGCGCATCGCCGGGCTGCTGGCGAAGCCCGACGGGTCACCGCCCTTGTAGAGTCGAGCCATGCTCGACTGCTCTTCGCTCTGACCACGAAATCCCGCGCTTCGCGCGATAGTCGACCAGCGGTCGACTCTACCCCTCATCCATTTACCCAGCCTGCGCTGCGCTCGCCGCCAACCACGCCCTGGGCGACGCCCCCAACCGCTTGCGGAACGCCTTCGACAACGACGCGGTATCGGCAAACCCCACCTCGATCGCCACCTGCTTGACCGCCACACCTGCCCGCAGCTGCGCGCAGGCCAGGCTCAGCCGCCAGTCGAGCAGATAGCTTGCCGGCGTCGCCTGCATCACCTCCTTGAACACGGCTGCGAACGCGCTACGCGACATGCCGGCGGTCGACGCCATGCGCGGCAGCGTCCATTCGTCCTGCGGCGCCTGGTGCATCGCCACCAGCGTGCGTGCCAGCCGCGCGTCGGACAGCCCGCGCATCAGCCCGTGGCTGACCCCGGCCGCATCGGGATGATCGACCACCCAGCGCAGGATCTGGATCAGCGCCACCTCGAACAGCCGGTTGGTCAGCAGCCGCGAACCGCAGCGTTGGCGGTCGGCCTCGGTGAACAGCAGATGCAGGGTGTCGTCCAGTTCGCTGATCGCGGCCAGCGGCACCACCATCACCGGCGGTAGCGACTGCACGATAGGGTTGCGCGCGCCACCATCGAAGTCGAGCGTGGCGCAGGTGAAGTCGGGGCCATCCAGCGGCGCATTGAAGAACACATGATGCAGCGGCTGCGGGTACAGCAGCAGGCTCGGGGTGTCGATCTTCAACCGCGGCAGCGCGGTATCGCCATCGGGATGGCGGACCTCCATCTCACCCTGGCGCAGGATGTGCAGGAACGCACGACCGGGCTGCGGCTCGAAGACATGGCGCCCGCACAGCGGACCGCTGTGGAACAGCGCGGCCTGCACCCGGAAGCGTTCCAGCAGAGAGGAGAGGCGGTCGGGCGCGGTGGTGTCGAGGGAAATGCTCATGGACGTATGGACAAAAAATGTGGCTTCTGCGGCCTGATTCGTCCAATAAGTCTACCTAGGATGAGCGGGTCGTCCAATCCCGGGCGCTTTCCCAAGGAGATCCACCATGTCCCGTGTCCCCCTGATCGATGCCGCCAACACCACCGCCGACCGCCAGGCCCTGCTGGGCCAGGTCCACGCCGCGTTCGGCGCCACTCCGGCCATGTTCCGCGCGGTGGCCAACTCGCCGGCCGCGCTGCAGAGCATGTGGGGCTCGTTCGGCGCACTGGGCGGCGGTCGCCTGTCGCCGCTGCTGGGCGAGCAGATCGCCGTCGCCATCGCCAACCGCAATGCCTGCGAATACTGCCTGGCCGCGCACACGGCGCTGGGTCGCAAGGCCGGCGCCAGCAGCGAGCAGATGGCCGCCGCGCAGATCGGCCAGTCCAGTGATCCGGCCACTTCGGCGGCGCTCGACTTCGCGCTGAAGGTAGTTGAGCAGCGTGCACAGATCACCGACGGTGATGTGCAGGCGTTGCGCGCAGCCGGCTTCGATGACGAGCAGATCGTCGAGATCCTCGCCCATGTGGCGCTCAACCTGTTCACCAACTACGTCAACGTGGCGTTCGACGTGCAGGTGGACTTCCCGAAGGTGGCGCTGCGCTGAGGTACGGTCTGGCCCGGGTGGCAATGGGCCGCCCGGGCCGGTCGAAATGGAGCAGACGGGGTGGTCGGCGCTACCTGTCGTCCGCCTGCAGCCGCTCGGGGTGCGTATACACATTGAACCCGCTCTCCCGCGCGAATCCGACCAGGCACAGTCCGGCACTGCGGGCCAGGTCGATCGCCAGCGCGGTCGGCGCCGACACCGCTGCCAGCACGCTGGCACCCGCACGTATCGCCTTGCTGACCATCTCATAGCTGGCGCGGCTGGAAATCACCAGCAACCCACCGTCGATGGCGTGCTCGTTGTGATGCAGGGCGCCGATCAGTTTGTCCAGCGCGTTGTGACGGCCCACATCCTCGCGCACCCAGCCGATGCGCCCACTGGCATCGGCCCAGGCCGCGGCGTGCGTCGATCCACTCACCGCATTCATCGGCTGATGCTGCGCCAGCGTGGCCAGCGCCCGCTGCAACGCGGCATGAGGATAGGTGCGGCGCTCGCGGATCTGCGGCAGCGGGCGCAGCACATCCTCCAGCTGGCGCGTGCCGCACAGGCCGCAGCCACCGCGACCGGGCAGCAGGCGGCCATTGGCCGGATCCAGATCGGCACCGGGTGCGTCTTCGGAAACGGTCATCTGCAGTTCGATGCCCTCCAGCTGCGGGCGGACCTCGATCGACAGCAGTTGCGAGGGCGTATTGATCAGCCCCTCGCTGAGCGAGAAACCCAGCGCGAAGTCTTCCAGGTCGCAGGGCGTGGCCATCATCACTGCGAAGGCGGCGCCGTTGTAGCGCAGTGCAACCGGCACTTCCTCGGCCACCACGTCGACCTGCTGCTGGTGCCCCTCGCTGCGCCAGCGCTGCAACGGGCGCTGGGCCGTGCCGGCAGGCGGGGTGTGCGGCGGGGTCGAGTCAGGCATGCAGCGCGTCCGGGCAAGGGAAATACGCAGGTGGTGGACCACCCACGGCTTCGAGAATAGCGCAGTGGCCAGGCGCTGACGCGGGTGTAACCGTTGTCATGGCAGGCTGCCCTGAAAACAGCATCTGCCTCTGGCGAAGCGGCCTTGTCCGTGCTTGACTGCGGGGCTGGCCGCGCTGCAGACGCCGCATCCCGCCCATCCCGCGCCGTTGATTGTTGTGCTCCTCCCGCCAGGTTCCCGAACATGTCCGAGCAGAAGCCGCCGCGTTACAAGCCCTACAACCAGCCGGCCGGTGGCTGGGGTGCCGCCGGCGCCACGGCCAAGGTGCTGTTGCAGCAGAGTGTGATCGGCAAGGGCTCGAAGGCGCTGCTGGCGATGAACCAGCCCGGTGGCTTCAAGTGCCCCAGCTGCGCGTTCCCCGATGCCGACGAACGCAAGAAACTGGAATTCTGCGAGAACGGTGCCAAGGCGCTGGCCTGGGAAGCCACCCAGTTCCGTGCTGGCCGCGAGCTGTTCGCCCAGCACACGGTCACGGAGCTGATGGCGCAGACCGACTACTGGCTGGAGATGCAGGGCCGGCTGACCGAGCCGATGCGCTACGACGCGTCCACCGATCATTACGTGCCGTGCAGCTGGGACGAGGCGTTCGCCTTGATTGGCCGTCATCTGCAGGCGCTGGACAGCCCGCACCAGGCCGAGTTCTACACCTCCGGCCGCACGCCCAACGAAGCCGCGTTCCTGTATTCGATCTTCGTGCGCGAGTTCGGCACCAACAATTTCCCGGACTGCTCGAACATGTGCCACGAGCCGACCAGTCGCGGCCTGCCGCCGGCCATCGGCGTGGGCAAGGGCACCATCGTGCTGCAGGATTTCGAGCACGCCGAGGCGATCTTCGTGATCGGCCAGAACACCGGCACCAACTCGCCGCGGATGATGAGCAACCTGGTCGAGGCGCGCAAACGCGGCATCCCGATCGTGGCGGTCAACCCGATGCCCGAGCGTGCGCTGATCCGTTTCGCCGAACCGCAGGACATGGTGCAGATGGCCACGTTCGGTTCGACCGAGATCACCAGTGAGTTCGTGCACATCCGCATCGGCGGCGACCTGGCCCTGATCAAGGGCATGATGAAGGTGATGTTCGAGCGCGAAGCGCAGGGCGAGCGCGTGCTTGACCATGAGTTCCTGTCAGAACACACGGTGGGCCTGGAGGCGCTACGCGAAGACGTGCTGGCGCAGGACTGGGACGAGATCGTGGAGGTCTCCGGCATCACCCAGGCGCAGATCCGCCGCTGCGCCGAGATCTACATCCGCTCCAAGGCCACGGTGATCTGCTATGGCATGGGCCTGACCCAGCATCAGTATGGTTCGACCCTGCTGCAGCAGGTGGCCAACCTGCTGTTGCTGCGTGGCAACTTCGGCAAGCCCGGCGCCGGCATCGGGCCGATCCGTGGCCATTCCAACGTGCAGGGCGACCGAACCGTCGGCATCGACGAGAAACCCAAGCCGGCCTATCTGGACCGCGTGCAGCAGGTATTCGGCTTCGATCCGCCGCGCGAGCACGGTCATCACGTGGTCGAATCGATCGAGGCGATGCTGGACGGCAGCGCCAAGGTGTTCATCGGCATGGGCGGCAACTTCATCCACGCCGTGCCCGATACACCGCGCGCGTACGAGGCCATGCGTGGCCTGGAGCTGACGGTGGGCATCGCCACCAAGCTCAATCGCGGTCATCTGGTACACGGCCGCGATGCCTTGATCCTGCCGGTGGTCGCACGTTCGGAGCGCATCGTCACGCCGGCCGGTGAGCAGTTCGTCACCATCGAGGACGCGATGTCGAACGTGACCGCTTCGCGCGGCGTGCTCGAGCCGGTCAGCACGGACGTGCTCCCGGAGGTCGAGATCGTCTGCCGCATGGCGATGGCAACATTGCCGCACAGCAAGGTCGACTGGGCGGGGTGCATGCATGACTACGCACCCATCCGCGAGCTGATTGCGGCGGTGTATCCGGAGATCTACACCGGCTTCAACGAGCGGATCCAGCAGCCGCATGGCTTCCACCTGGACATTCCACCGAGCCGTCGGGTGTGGCCCACGCCCAACGGCAAGGCCAACATCCTGGTGATGCCAGGCCTGCACGTGGACGCGCCGGTGGACGACCCCGGGATGCTGCGGTTGGCCACAGTGCGCTCGCACGACCAGTACAACACCACCATCTACAGCTACAACGACCGCTACCGCGGCGTGTACAACGATCGCATGGTGCTGTTCATGAACATCGAGGACCGGCTGGCACGTGGGCTGGAGAAGGAAGCGCTGGTCAGCCTGGAGACGATCAGCGGCGACGGCGTGAACCGGCGCATCGAGGGCCTGACCGTGCTGGACTACCCGATGCCGCGCGGCGCGCTGGCCGGTTACTACCCCGAGTTGAACCCGCTGCTGCCGCTGGACTATTACGATCGGGTCAGCGGCACCCCGGCGGCCAAGTCGATTCCGGTGCGGATGCGGGCGATGGCCGAGGCGATTGCGTGATGCGTTCATCGGCTATCATCGTCCGGTGAACCTGCCTGGCCTGCTGCTGCGATGGATGCTCCTCCTTGCCCTGGTGCTGAACGCACCGGCGCTTGCGATTGCCTCATCCTCGTACGCGGCGCAGTCCAGCGCGGACCACTGCGCCGCGCCGCACTCCGCTGCCATGGCCGGGTGCTGTGACGAGGCAGCATCTACGGTCTGCCAGAGCAATGAGTGCGAATGCCCGCCGGCCAGCGTCGGCATGCTGGCCACCCTGAGCGGAACGCCGGCGTCACCCTGGCGTGAGGCGCCTTTGCCAGCCAGCGCCCAGCAACGCGCACCGCCGCCGTTGCCGGATCCGCTACGGCCTCCCATCGTGTGATTCCGTGCAGGCCTCAAGCGCCTGCCGTAGCTGCTCGACTCATTCTCGACTCTGCCTGTGCCTTCGATGCGCAGGCAGCGGGCCGCGTTGCCCGCATCTGCAAAGGAATCAACACCATGAACCGTTCTCTCTCCCTCGGTCTGCTGCTGGGCACCGTGCTGGCCAGCACCGCCTGCGCACGTGCAGCTGAAGAATCGCCTGCCGCACCGGTTGCCAGCCAAGCCCCGGCGGCACCGATCAAGGCCAGCCCGTCGCAGGTGGATCCGGCACTGCCCATTGCCATCGTGCACAAGACCGCCAGTTGCGGCTGCTGCGGTATCTGGGTCGACCACCTGAAGGCCGAAGGCTTCCAGGTGGATGTACGCAATACCGATGACATGAACCCGATCAAGGTCCGGCTGGGTGTGCCGGTCGGCAAGGCCTCCTGCCACACCGCCGAGATCGGTGGCTACGTGGTTGAAGGCCATATCCCGGCCGAGGACATCAAGCGACTGCTGGCGGAGCGGCCGGCAGCGCGCGGCCTGGTGTTGCCGGGCATGCCGGCCGGCTCGCCGGGCATGGAAATGCCGGACGGCTACGTGCAGCCGTATACCGTCGAGCTGGTGCGCACCGATGGCACCACCGAGCCGTTCGCGCAGCACGGCCAGGGCGGCTGATGGTCGGGGGTGCCGGTCGTCCTGACCGGCACCCTTCGGAGAGCCGAGCCCACCCTCGGCGTGCTCTTTGTAGAGTCGAGCCATGCTCGACTGCTCTGCTTCAGTCGAGCAAGCTCGACTCTACAGAATCAGCGGGCGCGGGCTGTTTCCTTGGCCAGCTGTGCGTCGAACTTCTGTTCGGCCGCATCCGCGTAGGCCTTGCAGGTCAGTGCCTTGGCGCTGGCCTTGCTGCCGGAGGCGTAGTCCCAGTTGCTGGCACCCGGATGAGGGGTCAGCAACACATCGCAGGGCAGCGCCCGCACCGTCGCGAAGCTGCGCCTGTAGTCCTCGATCAGGTGCGGATAACGGGGGTTGCCCTGCAGCTGGTAGCCCGGTGCACTCAGGCTGTCGGCGTAGGCGATGCGCACCGGCTTGCCCTCGCGGGTATCGCTCCAGGTCCAGGCGGTGCTGCCCGGGGTGTGTCCCGGCATGAAGTGCGCGGTGAATTCGATGCCGCCCACCTCGACCACCTCGCCATCCATCACGATGCGGTCTGCACTGGCAGGCGGGTAGGTGATGCCATCGCCGAAGTGCAGATCGTCGCTGCCACCGCGCGCCAGCAGCACCGCCGATTCGGCGTTGGCCGCTACTTTGGCGCCCGTACGGCGCTTCAGCTCCGCCACCGGCCCGGCATGGTCGGCGTGTGCGTGGCTGAGCAGGATCAACCGCAGGTCCTGCGGGGCCACGCCGCGCGCCTTCATGTTGTCCAGCAGGTGGCCGGCCATCTGTGGCATGCCACCGTCCAGCAGCACGGCGCCCTCGGAGGTCTGCACCAGCAATGCGGTCAGGTTCTCGGTGCCGATCTGCCAGGTGTGGTCAGCAATCTGCAGCGGTGCCATCGGCTGCAGCCAGGAAGCATCCACGGTGTAGGCCCGCAGCTGCGGCAGTGGTGTCTCGGCGCCACTGGCGTGCGCGATCGGGAGAGCAGTGACCAGGGCGAAGGCGAGCGGGGAAAAACGCATGGTTCACGTCCGTTTGAAGGAGGCCCAGAAACTAGCATGGGCCTCCTTCATGGCGTCGCGCATAGATTTCATGGCTCCCATAAGGGCGCCATGGATCAGTACCGGTACTGCCACCCCAGCGTCAGCACCCGGCCGCGGCCCGAGAAATAGCTTGGGTTCGACGGTGTGGTCTGCGAGTAATAGCTGATGTACTGCTTGTTCGCCAGGTTCTGCACGCCCAGCGTGAAGGCGTGCTTGTCCAGCGCATAGCGTGCGACCAGATCCACCGTGGTGTAGCCCTTGAACTCCGCCACCCGCGCGCCACGCAGGTCGAAGTCGCGGTCGAAGGCGTGGCTGGCCTGCAGGCGGGTGCTCAGCTGTGGTGTCCAGCTCTGTTCCCAGAACGCGGTCAGCCGGTTCGGCGCGATGTTGACACCGGCCAGGTCGCTGTCGAGGCGGCCATCGACGTCGGCATCGTAGCGGCCGTTGGCGCGTGCATAACCCAGGCCCAGCCGGCTGTCGCTCAGGCGCAGGCGCAGGTTGCTTTCGAAGCCCTCCACGCGCGTGGCCTGGCGCTGGACCGCATAGGCGTCGATGCCCGGATCGTAGATCAGCACCGAGCCCAGCTTGGATTCGGAGGTGTAGTAGGCGATGTCACCGCTGAAACGGCCATCGTCGTACTCCAGGCCGATCTCGCGGTTGTCCGACACCACCGGTGACAGATCAATCAGATTGTCCACGCGTTGGCCGTCGCGATTGATTGCACGCAGCACGCGGCCGACGTCGGCCACGGTGTAGCCTTCGGAGTAGGAAGCGTAGGCATTGAGGCGATCGTTGATGTACCAGACCGCGCCGAAGTTGGGCAGGGTCTCGCTCATGGTCGGCTTGCCGCCAGCCACCTTGCGCGCGCCGTAGCGGGGCAGGGTGGTGTAGTCGCCTACTTCCAGCTCGCCCTTTTCGTAGCGCAGGCCGCCGGACAGCATCAGGTGGTCGGTTGGCCACCAGTGCAGCTGCAGCAGCGGCGACAGGCTTTGATAGGTGGTCTGCGGTACCCAGTTCATGCTGCTGGCCAGCAGCACCTGATGGGTGCGGTCGCGCAGGCCGTCCAGGCCCAGGGTCACGTCCAGCGTGGTGTCGGCGATGCGGGCCCAGCTCTGGGTCAGCTTGAAGCCGCGCTTGTCCGATTCGTTCTGGGTCTGGTCCCAGGCGGCGTTGGCGCCGGTGTTGCCCCACGGGTCCCACTGGCTGGCGCCATAGCGGCCTTCGAAGTCCACCGCGAAGGCCTGCGCCTGGAAGCGGCCACCGAGCAGATCGGCGGCGCTGTAGTCCAGCGTCAACGAACGCGAGCGGTTCATCGGCGGCTCCAACGGGGTATCGCCGGGCACCGAAATGGTCGGGCGACCGGTGCGGTAATCACCGTTCACCGCCAGGTAGTTGTCCAGCCCGCGCAGCTCGTAGCGGTTGGCCATCAGCTGCAAGCGGTGGCCCTCGGCAATGTTCCAGCCCAGCTTGGCGAACACGTTCGACGCGGTCGAATCCATCAGTTCGCCCTGCGCGTTGGTACCGATCGAACGGCCCTCACCGTCGTGGTACAGGCCCTGCTTCTCATAGGCCAGGCCGGCCACCAGATCGAACTGCTCGCCGCGCACGCCGACCAGTGCCGAGCCGCGCTGGCCGTTGTCATCACGGCGGCTGGGCAGCGCCGAGCTGTAGCTGACGTTGGTGTCGAGCAGGAAGGCACCGGGCTCGCTGGGCGCGCTGCGGGTGATGATGTTGACGATGCCACCGGTACCGCCGATGCCCTGCAGTGCGTTGGCACCGTGGATGACCTCGATGCGTTCGATCATCGCCGGATCGATGGTGTGCGAATCACGTGAGCCATCGCGCAGCGGCGTCGACTGCGGCACGCCGTCGACCATGTACAGGATGCCGCGGCCACGCATGGTTTCGCCGTAGTTGGACATCTTCTCGCGCGCCGGGGCAAACGCCGGGATCTGCGCCGACAGCACGCGCGAGACATCCGAGCCCAGCGCCAGCTGCTGCGCGATGTCCTCGCGGGTCAGCACGGTGATGGTGTTGGGCATCGCAGTCTCACCCTGCGGCATGCGCGCGGTCGAGGCCGATACCGTGACGCGGGCCAGCGACGTGGTCGTGGCAGGGGACGCTGCCGATGACGCGGCCCGGGCCGGAGCGCGGGGCTTGGGCGATGCTGGCGCGGCACTCACCACGAACACCCCCGGCGAGCGCTCCTGCATCGCCAGGCCTTGCCCGGCCAACAGGCGCTGCAGGGCGTCGTGCGGGGTGTAGCGGCCGTCGAGGGCGGGCGCGTTGCGGCCGCTCACGCTGTCGGCAGCGAACAGCAGCTGGATGCCACTCTGGCGCGCCAGCGAGTTGAGCGAAGCCTGCAGCAGGCCGGCCGGCAGGCGCAGTTCGACAGGTGCGAACGCAGCGGTCTGCGCGGTGGCGGGCAGCGCCGCACACAGGCAGGCGGCGAGCAGGGTAGGGGCCAGCCGGCGCAGCGCGGCGGGCGGAACAGGGCGGGTCATGCGGGGGTCCTTCGGAAGGGTTCAAGCACTTGCCGGATGGGACGGCGCGCAACCCACCCTCGGCGTGGCAATCAATCGCGGGCGCGCAGATGCAGGCTGCCGTCGGCGGCGGTATGCACCTGGACCGGCAGGATCTCCGGCAACAGCGCGACCGCCGTCTCGGCACGATCGGCATCGAACACACCCGACACCTGCAGCGGACCCAGTGCTGGGTCGTCCAGCACGATCGGACGGTCGTGATAGCGCTGCAGGATGCGCAGCACCTCGCTCAGTGGCATGCGGTCGAACTGCAGCCGGCCGGTGGTCCAGTCGGCCCGGTCCGGATCCACGGCTTCCGGCGGAGACAGCGACCCCGGCTGGGCCAGCAGGCGCTGCCCCGGCTTCAGCCGCTGCTCGGTGCCGCCGCCATCCACGCTGACACCGACCTCGCCGCGCCACAGCGTGACTTCGCTGAGATCGCCCTGGCGGTCAACATCGAACACCGTGCCGTAGTTGCGTACCTGTACCGGCCCGGCATCGACCTGGAAGCGGCGCCACGCCGAATGCTGCACCTCGAAGCGCGCATGGCCCTGCGCCAGCAGCACCTGCCGCGAACGCAGATGGCGACGAACCTGCAGGCGGGTTCCCGCGTCGAGCATCACGCGGCTGCCGTCCGGCAGCTCGATGTCGCGGCGCTCGCCGACGGCGGTCTGGTAGTCACGCACCTGCCAGGCCGGGTCGGCCAGCAGCAGCGCTCCGGCCGCAAGCAACAGCACCGGCAGTACCCGTTTCGCGCCAGATCCACCGCGGCGCCGCTGCAGCTGTTCCGGGCCTGGCAACGGGAAGCGTTCCTTCAGCGCCTCCCTGTGCTGATCGAGCGTGTCCTCGGTGGACGGTTCGGCGGGCGCCGACGGCGGTGCCGGATCGGGTGATGCAGGACTCACCGCAGCGCACCGTGCAGCCGGCAGTCGGCCATGGCCAGGCGCAGATGACGTTCCACCGCCTTCAGGCCGATGCCCATCCGCTGCGCCACCTCGGCCTGGGGCAGCTCGTGGATCTTGTGCAGGATGAACACCTGCTGCCGCCGGCAGGGCATGCGCTCGATGCTGGCGGTCAGCCGCTGCAGCGCCTGCTGACCCTGTGCCTGGCGCTCAGGTCCGGGGCGCTCGCAGGCGCCTTCGGGAAGCTCGGCGCGGGGCTCTACCCAGTGCCGGCGCAGGTCCTCGGCGCGGCAGCGGTCGACCGCCGCATCGTGGGCGATCCTGCGCAGCAGCGCGATCGGTTGGCGGGCGTCATGCGCAGCCGGGCGTTCCAGCAGGCGCACACAGACATCGTGCACCACTTCGCGGGCCAGCCCGGGCGAGCGGAACCGGCGATGCAGGTAGTCCACCAGTTCCTCGTAGTGGCGCACCAGCGAGGTCACCAGCGGCAGCGCAGGTGGGCGGGGAGGTGTCGGCTGGGACATCCGGACGGGCAGCAAGGGTGAAAGGCGGGTGCCGGGAGGTCATCCCTGCGCAATGACGCAATACTAATGGGAACTGTTCTCGTTTGCCATGCCGCGATCATCAGGGCGATTGTTCGCCGCGCCTGGAAAGTGAATCCACGATCATCGGCTGGAGCGCAGAATCGGCCACGGCTAGCCTGCCTGCAGGCTCAAGGAGGTGGACCATGCATGTGCTTCTGGTGATGGTGGGTGGCGTCGTGTTGCTTGGGGTGTTCCTGCTGTTCGGGCGGCTGTGGAGCGTGGGCACCTCACAGCTGCCCGCGGCCCTGATCGCGTTCATTGCCACCTGGCTGCTGGTGACGGTGGCCAACCTGTGGGTGGGCGTCAGCAAGGCCGGCTACGGGATGCGCGAAGAACTGCCGATCCTGCTGCTGGTGTTCGCGGTGCCGGCCCTGCTGGCCGGTCTGCTCTACTGGCGCCTGGCGCGCTGAAGGACAGCCATGAGTACACGACTGCGATTGCCGGCCCTGCGCCAGCGCGATGGCCACCATGCGCGCGTGACCTACGAAGAGCTGTTCTTCGACCTGGTCTACGTGTTCGCGGTCACCCAGCTCAGCCACCACCTGCTGCATCACCTGGATCTGGCCGGCGTGCTGCAGACCCTGGTGCTGTGGTTTGCGGTGTGGCTGGGCTGGCAGTACGCATGCTGGGTCAGCAACTGGTTCGATCCGGAGGCACCGCGCATCCGTGGCCTGCTGTTTGCCACCATGCTGCTGGCCTTGTTGATGTCCTCGTCTATTCCCGAGGCGTTCGCTGACCGCGCCTGGGTGTTTGCCGGGGCCTACGCCACCATGCAGGTCGGGCGCACCGCCTTCGTGCTGCTGGAGGTCGGTCGCACGCACCCACTGGCACCGAACTTCCGTCGCATGCTGGCCTGGGTGAGCGTGTCGGCCTGCTTCTGGCTGGCAGGTGCGGCAGCCGAGGGCAATACGCAGTTGGCGCTGTGGGCGGTGGCGGTGGCGTGCGAATACATCTCGCCGATGTTCGGCTTTGCATTCCCGGGCATGGGCCGTTCGCACACCCGCGAGTGGACCATCGAGGGCGGGCACCTGGCCGAGCGCTGCCAGCTGTTCGTCATCGTCGCACTGGGCGAGACGTTGCTGGCGACCGGTGGCGTGCTCAGCGAGGTCGAACAGTGGAGTGGGGCGGTGGTGTCCGCAGTGCTCGCCACCTTCGCCGGCACGATCGCCATGTGGTGGCTGTACTTCGGCATCTCCAGCCGCGACGCCACCGAGGCCATCAGCCATGCCGAAGACCCGGGCCGGATGGGGGCCAACTTCCACTATGTGCACGCGTTGCTGATCGCCGGGATCATCGCTACGGCGGTGGGTAATGACCTGGTCATGGACCACCCGCATGCCGCGGTGACGTCGATGTATGCGGCCGTGCTGGTGGCCGGGCCGTTGATCTACCTGCTGGGCAGCGCGCTGTACAAGCGGGTGGTGTACGGGCGCGCACCGTACTCGCATCTGATCGGTGCAGTGGCACTGGGCGTGATGGGTTTCGTATTGCCGCAGACCCATCTGCTGACCGCTGGCTGGTTGACCAGCGCGGTGCTGCTGGCGGTGGGGTTGATGGATACGCGAATGAAGCACCGCCTGCAACGGGCGTGATCTTGTCCGGTATCCAGCCCGTGCCGGGGAGAGTCGACTGTTAGTTGTGATCTCTCTGTAGGTTGTTCATCCGGGACATCTTTGGAAAATGGTGGTTACCACACCGTTCCAGCCCCCAAAGAGCCCGGATGAACAATCATAAAAATGCCCGTTTGACGCCGTTTAGTCGAGCGCTTCTGGTCCGCCGTATCCTCCACGAGGGCCTACGCCCGGAAGAAGCAGCTCAAGCGTGTGGCGTAAGTGTGCGTACGGCCTACAAGTGGCTGGCCCGATTCCGCCAGTTCGGGGCACCGGGCCTGGAAAACCGCAGCTCACGGCCTCACCAGACGCCGCATGCCACACCTGCTCCGGTAGTCGAGCAAATCAAGGAGCACCGCCGTAAGCGGCAGACCTACCTGACCATCTCCAAGGCGCTGGGGGTCGGCCACAGTACGATTTCAAGGCTGATGCGCGCCCACGGCCTCAATCGGTTGTGTCGGCTTGATCCGCCCAAGGAGGTCATCCGATACGAATACGATCAGCCCGGAGGGCTGCTGCACTTGGACATCAAGAAGCTGGGCAACTTCCAGCGGCCAGGGCACAGAACCGATGCCAAGCGCAGGGGAAACGCCGCCGGCGGTGGCTGGGGCTACGTCCACGTGGCCATCGACGATCACTCCCGGGTCGCCTTCAGCAGCATCCACCCCAACGAACAGGGCGAAACCGCCTGTCAGGCGTTGCTGGGCGCTCTGGAGTACTACGCCAGCCTGGGAATCACCTTCAAGCGGATCCTGACCGACAACGGTGCGTGCTATCGCTCCACTGCATTTGCCAAGCTGCTCAAATCCCTTGGGATCAAGCACATCAGAACCAAGCCCTACACGCCGCGGACCAATGGCAAAGCCGAGCGCTTCATCCAGACCAGCCTGCGCGAGTGGGCTTACGCCTGCGAGTACGCATCCTCGGACCAGCGCAATTCCGTGTTGAACCAATGGCTGCACTACTACAACTGGCACCGTCCCCATATGGCGATCGGCGGCCAGCCACCTATCTCAAGAGTGCCGCTGAACAACGTAGTGGGTTTACACAGTTAGTCGACTGCTCTTCCACAAGGTTGCGGAAAATCCCGCGCTGCGCGCGATAGTCGACTGACAGTCGACTCTACCGCCGCCCTCTACCGTCTGCGGTGACCTGGCCGAGCGCGGCGGCCATTGCCGCAAGCTTGCCGACCGTGTTGAGGTTGCGGGCGGTGCCTTGCTGGGCATAGGGAATCCGCAGGCGTGAGTCGGCCATGCCGTCGCCATAGTGGACGAAGAGCTCGCGGGTACCCAGCGCCAGCTGCTCATCGCGCAGGCCGGTCACCCCGGTCAAGGGATCGGCGGGCAGTACCTCATCAACGAACAGCGCGACCACGCGATTGCCGGCGGCATGTGGGAACGGATTGCCGGCGGCAACCGCCGCGATCTCGGCTGCCGAGCGCACCAGCACACCCACCGGTTTTCCTGCATAGGCCTGCAGCCGTTGGCCAAGGGCCTTCCGCACGCCGGCTTCGTCAAGTCCGCTGCGGAACACCACGTTGCCGCTGGCGATATAGGTGCGGACGTCGGTGAAGCCCGCGTCCTCGCACATCGCCACCAGTTCAACCATCGGCAGCTTGCCGGTACCGCCGACATTGACTGCTCGCAGCAGCGCGACATGCACGCTCATGGGGAACCTGCCTGCAAGCGGTCGTACATGCGCACCAGGTCAACCAGCGTACGCGCGCCCATCTTGCGCATCACCTGTGCGCGGCGCACCTTCACCGTGATCTCGCTGACCCCGAGGTCGCCGGCGATCTGCTTGTTGAGGCGGCCGCGCACCACACCGTCGACCACCTCGCGCTCGCCGGGGTTGAGGGTGTTCCAGCGCTGCTGCAGGGCGTCCAGCGCCTCGCCGTCACGGCGGCGCTGGCGGTCGATCTCAATGCCCTTGTGGATCGCATCCAGCAGTTCCTGGTCACGGAACGGCTTGGTCAGGAACTCGATGGCACCGTCCTTGATCGCGTTGACACCCATTGCGATATCGCCGTGGCCGGTGATGAACACCACCGGCAGCTGCAGGCCGTGGCTGCCCATCGTGCGATGGAACTCCAGCCCGCTCTGGCCGGGCATGCGCACGTCCAGCACCAGGCAGGCCGGTGCATCTTCCAGTTCGTGTTCGAGGAACGCCTGGGTGGAAGCGAAGGCCCGTACCTGCAGGCCCATCGAGGCGAGCAGGTCTTCCAGCGCGGCGCGCACCGACGGATCGTCGTCGATCACGTAGACGATGGGCGCTGGATCGGCGGCGGGTGCAGCGGGCTTACGCATGACGGCGTTCCGTGGCAACGGGCAGGTCAAACACAAAGCAGGCACCTCCGCCGCTGGGGCGCTCGGCTCGGATCCTGCCTTCGTTGGCCTCGATCATCGACCTGCTCAGGCTCAATCCCAGCCCCAGCCCGTGTGATTTGGTGGTCCAGAACGCATCGAACACACGCTCGGGATGATCGGCGGGCAGGCCGACACCGCGGTCACGCACGCTGAGGCTGATCCGCTGTCCGTCGCGTTGGGTCAACAGGGACAGGCGGCGATCGGCAGCCGGCACTGCTTCCATCGCGTCCACCGCATTGAGGATCAGGTTGCCGATCACCTGCTGCACCTGCACGCGGTCGGCCTGCACCAGCGGCAGGTCGGCATCGAGCAGCAGGGCCACGGCCACGCCGTGCTGGTCGAGCTCGCTGCGCGACAGCGCCAGCATTTCCTCCACCGCCTGGTTCAGGTCGAACGCGCGTCGTTCCGGTGCCGCACCCTGGGTCAGGCCGCGGATGCGGGCGATCACGTCACCGGCGCGATGGGCATCGGCCAGGATGCGGGCCACGGTCTGCCGTGCCTTGTCCACGTTCGGTGGGTCCTGCGCCAGCCAGCGCTGGCAGGCTTCGGCGCTGCTGGCGATGGCCGCCAGCGGCTGGTTCACTTCATGTGCGATGGAGGTGGTCAGCTCGCCCACGGTCGACGCGCGCGCCACCCGCAGCAGCCGGCCCTGTGCTTCCTGCACCGCGGCCTTGGCCGCCTCCATCTTCAACGCGAGGTAGGTGGTGATGCCGATCACCAGCATGCCGATCACCGAGTTGACCAGGCCGATGCGGTAGGTGCCGAAGCGGGTGAGGAAGAAGCTCAGGGCGGTGAGTGCGATGCAGGCGATGGCCAGGCTGATCAGCCCGCGCGCGGCGAGTACGCGCGATGCGGCGAGGATGACCGCTGCGTAGAAGCAGGCGGCGGCGACCGCGTAATCGGTGACGGTGTCGATCAGGAAGATCGCCGCCATCACGACGATCAGGGCCAGCAGCACCAGCGGGCGACGGGGCGACAGCGATGGCATCGGAACGGCTCCCGGGCGTGGGGGGAAAGGATAGCAAAGCTGCCTCAGGCAGATGCCGACCGTGCTTGGCGTGCTCCTGTGCTGTCGGCACCCACCAAAGCGATGCCTGGTAGTGCCGGCCGCTGGCCGGCAGCTGCAGGATCGTCCCGGAGTCTATGAGGTTGCCGGCCAGCGGCCGGCACTTCCCAGGTCTGTGCCGACCAAGGTCGGCACCTACCAAGCGGTGCACGATGTTGCCGGCCAGCGGCCGGCACTACTCCTCCAGGCTGGCGTTCCAGAATCCCTGCAGCACACCAGGCGTGGTCGCCAGCGTGGCCAGCACCGCATCCAGTTCACCGGCATCCACCGTGGTGGCATACAGCACCGCTTCTATCTCCACGTCGCGCTCGCCGAACGGGCGCTGGTCCACCGCGCGTACCGGGTAGTGCGCCTGCTCAAGCAGCAGCAACAGCTGGTCCAGCACCTCGGCCTGCTGCTCACGCTGGCAGACCACGTTGATCGCATAGGTTGCCTCGCTGAAGGCTTCCGGCAGCGGCTGCCGCTGGATGCGGTTAACCACCGGCCGCAGCAGCGTGTTGGCGGCCAGCACGAACACGGCCGCCAGCACCGCCTCCGGCAGCAGCTTGATACCCGCACAGGCGCCAACCGCCGCCGAGCCCCACAGGGTGGCGGCGGTATTGAGGCCAGACACCTGCGCACCGTCCTTCATGATCGCGCCGGCGCCGAGGAAGCCGACACCGGAGATCACATAGGCCACCACGTGCAGCGGTGAGGGCGGACCGCCGTACAGGTCGTGGAAGCGCACGGCCAGGTCCACGAACACGGCAGCACCCACCGCCACCAGTGTATTGGTGCGCAGACCGGCGGTGCGTTGACGCAGCTGCCGCTCCAGGCCGATGACGGTGCCAAGCACGAAGGCCACCGAGAGGCTGATCAACGAGCTCAGGGTCGCGCCGGCGTTGAACGCCGGCAGGTTCGGATTGATGTCCATTGTGTTTCTCCCTGGACCAGGCGGCGGGCACTTACTGCCAGCCGTAGCGACGGATGTAGAATTTCTTCAGTGCGGTGGTCAGCACTGCATAGCCGAACAGGATCGCCACCAGGAACGGCCAGTAGCCGGTCGGCAGGGCCTGCAGCTTGAAGTAGCCGGCCAGTGGGCTCATCGGCAGGGCCACGCCGATGGCCATGATCAGGCCGGTCATCACCAGCAGCGGCGGCGCGGCGATGCTCTGCAGGAACGGCACCTTCGGCGTACGGATCATGTGCACGATCAGGGTCTGGGTCAGCAGGCCCACCACGAACCAGCCGGACTGGAACAGGCCCTGGTCGGCCGGCGTGCGTGCATCGAACACGTACCACATCAGTGCGAAGCAGCTCAGGTCGAAGATCGAGCTGATCGGCCCGAAGAACACCATGAAACGGCCGATGTCCGCCGGGTTCCACTTCAACGGCCTGCGCACCAGCTCCTCGTCCACGTTGTCGAACGGAATGGCGATCTGCGAGATGTCGTACAGCAGGTTCTGCACCAGCAGCTGCAGCGGCAGCATCGGCAGGAACGGCAGGAAGGCCGAGGCGACCAGTACCGAGAACACGTTGCCGAAGTTGGAGCTGGCGGTCATGCGGATGTACTTCAGCATGTTGTTGAACGTGCGCCGCCCCTGCACGACGCCTTCCTCCAGCACCATCAGGTTCTTTTCCAGCAGGATGATGTCGGCGGCTTCCTTGGCGATGTCCACCGCGCTGTCCACGCTGATGCCGATGTCGGCCGCGCGCAGCGCCGGTGCATCGTTGATGCCGTCGCCGAGGAAGCCGACTACCTTGCCCTGCGCGCGCAGCTCGCGTACCAGGCGCTCCTTGTGCAACGGCGTCAGGCGGGCAAACACGCGGTGATGGTGCAGCGCCCGCGACAGCGCGCCGTCATCCATGCGCTCGATCTGCGGGCCGGTCAGGATGGTGTCGGCCTCAAGCCCCACCTGCGCACAGACGCGGGCGGTCACCAGCTCGTTGTCGCCGGTGAAGACCTTCACCTCCACGCCATGCGCGGCCAGCGCCTGCAGCGCCTGTGCAGCCGACTCCTTCGGCGGGTCCAGGAAGGCCACGTAGCCGACCAGGGTCAACCCGCACTCGTCCGCCTGCGAATAGGTCGTCTGGCTGGCGGCGGTTTCCTTCATCGCTACCGCCACCACGCGCAGGCCCTGTTCGTTCAGTTCCTCGGTGGTCTGCCGCACGCGCGCCAGGCGGCGCTCGTCCAGGGGCATGTCCTGGCCGTTCTCGCGCACCGTGCTGCACACAGCCAGCATCTCCTCCACCGCGCCCTTGCAGATCAGCTCGTGGTGGTCCTCGCGCTCGGACACCACCACCGACATGCGGCGGCGCTCGAAGTCGAACGGAATCTCATCCACCTTGTGGTAGTCCTGCGACAGCCGCAGCGAACTCTGCAGTTCCACGTGTTCGAGCACCGCGCGGTCCAGCAGGTTGATCAGCCCGGTCTGGAAGTGGCTGTTGAGGTAGGCGAACGTCAGCACGTCCTCCGAATCGTGGCCGAACACATCGGTGTGGCGCTCCAGTGCGATCTTGTCCTGGGTGAGGGTGCCGGTCTTGTCGGTGCACAGCACTTCCATCGCGCCGAAGTTCTGGATGGCGTCCAGGCGCTTGACGATCACCTTGCGCCGCGACAGCAGCACCGCGCCCTTGGCCAGGGTGGAGGTGACGATCATCGGCAGCATTTCCGGGGTCAGGCCCACCGCCACCGACAGCGCGAACAGGAACGCCTCGGTCCAGTCACCCTTGGTCCAGCCGTTGATCAGCAGCACGAACGGGACCATCACCAGCGCGAAGCGGATCAGCAGCCAGCTGACACTGTTGACGCCGGCCTGGAAGGCGGTGGGCGCACGGTCGGTGGCGGTGCTGCGCTGGGCCAGGGTGCCGAAGTAGGTGCGGTTGCCGGTGGCCAGCACCACGGCGGTGGCGGTGCCGGACACCACATTGGTGCCCATGAACAGCAGGTTGTGCTGCTCCAGCAGGCCGGCCAGGCCGTCGCCCGGGTGCGCGAACTTCTCCACCGGCAGCGACTCGCCGGTCATCGCTGCCTGCGCCACGAAAAGGTCCTTGGCGGTCAGCACGCGGCAATCGGCCGGAATCATGTCGCCGGCCGACAGCACGATGTGGTCACCGGGCACCAGCTCGCGGATCGGAAGGTCCAGCAGCCGCGCCGGGCGACGGCTGTGCAGGTGCGCACCGAAGTACTGGTCGGCCACATCGGCGGCCTCGGTACCCGGATTGCGGCGCAGCACGCGCGCTGTGTTGCCGACCAGTGCCTTCAGCCGCTCGGCGGCACGGTTGGAACGGCCTTCCTGCACGAAGCGGATCAGCGTAGACAGCAGCACCATGGCGCCGATCACGATCGTGGCCTTGATGTCCTCGGTCAGCCAGGACACCGCCGCCAGCACGGTCAGCAGCAGGTTGAACGGGTTGCGGTAGCACTGCCACAGGTGCCGCCACCACGGCAGCGGCTTTTCGTGATCCACCTCGTTGGGGCCGAGCGTGCCCAGCCGCTCCTCGGCCTCATGCGGGCTGAGGCCATCGGCATGCGATTCCAGCGTGGCCAGCAGCTGGGCTTCATCCTGCTGGGCAAGGGTGACCAGGCCGGTGGTGAGCGCGAACGGCGCGGCCTCGGCGCTGCCCGGGCCGAAGCCGGCTTCGGGCATGGCGCGGCGGCGGAACAGATTGCCTGCGCGACGGCTGCGCAGGAAGGCGTTGAACCAGGCGTTGAGCAGGCTCATGGGACTCTCCTCGAATGTCAGAGCCGGCCGGGGCCGGAACACGAACGGAACGGATGGAACAGGTCAGGCGTGGCGCATCGCCAGCACCGCCGGCGACCACGGCTGCATGTGCAGGCGCTGGCTGCCGCCAATGCACAGCGGCTTCATCGCATCGCGCAGCGGGTAGGGCAGGTGGCGCAGCACGTTGATGCGCTCGCTGATCGGCAGCAGCGACAGCGCGTCGGCCACTACGCGGGGCGAGCCGAGCGACAGCGAACGGGCGAACATGACCGGGCCGTGCTGCAGCAGCTGGCTGCGCAGGGCAGAAACATCGCGCTCACCGATCAGGCGGCGCAGGGTGATGTAGAGGATCTTGTAGGACATGGGGGCGATCTCCAGGCAGGCGGCACCTGGCGATCCCCCGTCACTCAGGCAGGCAGGGACCGGCGGGCAGGCGCCAGGAACAGGCAACAAGCGGGCATCCGGGGCGCGGTGCGCCCGGCCGGGTCGGGGTCCATCTGCGTCTCCATGAGGTGGGAGTGCCGGCCAGGGTTGCCCAGGCCAGTGGCGCTATTGTCCGCCCCTGAATGGGGTAGTCCTAGAGGCTCGTGGGTTAGCCCGGCTATACCTTGGTATAGCCAGACCCCGCGAAGTGCCAAGGCGCGGATCAATGGGCGGCCGGCGTGGTCTGCTTGCAGACGTCATATTCGCCGGATGTGAGCGTCTTGTCGCGATCGGTATCGCAGGCGTGCAGGCGCTCGGCCCAGTCGGGTGCCACGGCATCCACTTCGGCCAGGGTGACGATGCCGTCCTTGTCCTTGTCCTTGTCCTTGTCCAGCGACTCATAGGACGGAATCAGCTTCACTTCGGTTACGTCCTCGGCCGCGGTGGCCTTGCTGGCTTCCTGGGTCTTGGAGCACGCACCGAGCAGCAGGCCCGCGCGAAGGGTGAGGGCGACGGGAAGATAGCGGACCTCGGTCATGACAGGCTCCAGAAGTAGAGGTGCGGGCCACCGTTGTGGTGACCACGGCCGGATCTTCTGCGCGGGACCGTAAGTCGGTTGCGAAGAATGCAGGTAAGCGTGCAGGCAAGTTGGTTGCCGTTCACCGCGTGCGTGCAGGTCCTGCAGACCAGGAGCGGCAGACTAAGAATGTTTTCAAACGAGTAGGACATGTTTGATTTTTGCAACTTCTTGTATGTCGAGGTTGTGACGCCGCCGTGAAAATTCGCACTCGCCTTTCCCTGCGGGCTCGCCATGCGTCGTCTTCTCTCATTGATTCTGTTGGTCATCCTGTCTGGCAGCGCGCACGCATCCACACCCCAGATCAACGTAGGCGTGCTGTTCGACTATCTGCAGCCCACGCACAGCAACCTGCTCAAGCGCATCCGCAACACCGGTGACGCCACGGCTTACGTGCGGGTTGAAGTCACCCAGATGCACTTCGATGCAGACGGCAAGGCCAGCGAAACGCCGGTGGATACCACCGCGCTGGTCCGCAATACGCCGGATGCCCAAGGGGTCATTGCCAGCCCCAGCCGCCTGATCATCGCGGGCAAAGGACAGCAGGCCACGCGCCTGGTGTATCGCGGTGCGCGTGACCAGGAGCGCTACTACCGGTTGCGCTTCATCCCGGTGGTGCCGACAGCCGGGGAATTCTTGCTCAGCGAAGACCAGGCCCGGGAGGCAGCGGAGCTCACCTCTGCCATCCGCGTGTTCACCGGCTACGGCACGATCTTCTTCGTCGCTCCGGAGAACCCGCACTACGACACGCTCATCGAGCAACAGCAGGTGCGCAATCGCGGCAACGCCACTGTGGTGCTGGACAACCTGCGCCAGTGCGAGCGCGATCGTCCAGATATCTGCACGCCGGGAATCATCGCCCATGTGCGTCCTGGCAACAGCTATGCGCTGCAGGCTGCCGAGCATCAGTTTCTGCGTTTCGAGCTTCGCGAAGGCGATAGCCAGCGCAGCATCGACTCACGCCGTTAAGCCCACTTCCACCCTTGGATCAGTTCCGAACGGGCCTGCCAGGCGCCCGATGGGATGGCGTTGCCCTTGCCTGGCACCTTGATTTCCACCCTTGAACCTGGAGTGCATCCATGTCCCTGAAGACCACCCTGCTGGCAGCGGCCACCGCCCTGCTGATCACCCCGGCCGTTACGCTGGCCGCCACCGAAACCAAGTCGATCACCATCAATGTCACTGCCGACGTACCAAACTCCGCCGGCCTGCAGGTGTCCACCCCGGACGGCTGGGAAGGCCTGCCGCAGAACCTGCCGTGGGATACCGCCCGTCAGACCCTGGGCGATCTGACCGGCCGCGTCATCAACATCAAGTCGCCGGCGGCGATCAGTGCCTATCTGTCGGCACCGGCGCAGATGGCATCGGCCGCCGACGTGGTCGACCTGGCAGTGAAGCTGGACAACGTGGTGGTGCCGGCCACCTCGGCCGCCAAGATAACGGTGGCCAATGCCGCACAGGCCGCGGCCGGCAAGTCGTTGGCGTTTGCCATTGCCCCCACCGTGCCGACCGATGGCTACAAGCAGGGCAGCTACGGCGGCCAGTTCCACATGATCTTCGAAAGCGACATCTGACGATCATGCAGCTTCGAGCCCTTCCTACCGCGTCGGCGATGCGGGGGGAGGGCACTGGTATCCGCCCATGAGACTTCCCCTCGCTCCCGCATATCCGGCCCTTGCGCGATTGGCTGCTGGTATCGGCGCCGTGGTGTTTGCCGCGTCCAGCCATGCCGCCGGTCTTGCGCTGGGTGAACTGCCCAGCCTGCTGGAGCAGCGCGAGCGCATGCCTGCGGAGTTCCGTGAGCATCTGTTCGGCAATCCGCTCACCGTGCGGGTGGAGCTGGACGGGCGCTACCTGGGGGACGCCGAGGTGCTGCTGCACGAAGACAATCGTGTGCAGCTGGTCGGCTTTGGCGAAGCGCATGACAGCCCGCTGCCGCAGACAGAACGTGCACGCTGGGCCGAGGTGCTGGCCGAGCCGATGGGACTGGGCGTCTGCAGCCAGCAATGTCGCGGATTGGCGGCGCTGCACTACAGCCTGTCCAATTCCCTGCTCAGCCTGCTGACCCCAGCGGGTGCGCACAAGGAGGGACGCCATGTCGCGCTGCCGGAGCGTGGCAGCCATGGCCTGATCGTGCGCAACAGCGTGGCCGTGCATGGCGGCCAGGAACAGCAGACATCTGCACGCTACAGCGCCGAGCTGCGTGGCAGTGTTGGCCGCTGGAGCACGGTCGGCAGCTACCAGTATTACGCCCAGCCGGGCAGCCGCGAGCACTATCTCAGTGCCCTGTATGCGCAGCGCGAGCTGGGCGACCATTTCGTGCGTGCGGGCTACTTCCTGCCCACCTTCGAAGGCATCATCCGCCAGCCGCGCGCACCCGGCACGCAGAACGATACCGCGCTGGGCTTCATGCTCGGCTCGTCGGACGTGCTGCTGGCCGACACGCGCAGCCCCAGTGTGTACCCGGTCTATGTCACGGCCAGCCGCGAAGGCGTGGTGGAGATCCTGCGCGACGGCAATCTGCTGTCCACGCAGGCCGTCAAGCCGGGCATCCAGGAAATCGACACCCGCCGTCTGCCCGGTGGCATCTACGACGTGGAACTGCGGGTCATCGAGGATGGCCACGAGGCCTCGCGTGAGATCGCGTCGATCCACAAACCAAGTCGTTGGAGCGACCCCAGCCGCCGCTGGCGCTACAGCGTGTTCGCCGGTCAACAGCGTGGCCTGCTCGATAGCGGCCGCTCAGCGCAGGAGAGCAAGGTCGCCGCAGGTGCGGTGGTCAATTACCTGGTGCACCCCCGTGCTGTGGCCGGTGCCACGGTGCAGCAGATCGGCACGCGTCACGCGGCTGGGCTGTCGATGGACTGGCAGGCCAGCGATCGCTTCAGCACCTACACCAATGTCTACACGTCCAGCGACGCCGGGCGCGGTGTGGACCTGCAGGGCCTGTACCGTTACCGCGCCGGTTCGGTGGTGGCCAACCATGCGCGCAGCTGGGCCGAACAACGCCAGCGCGTCCTGCCCGGTGACGGCTCGGCACCGCGCTGGGAAACCCGTGGCGGCTGGCAGGACACAACTGCCGTGTCGATCACCCATCGCTTCAGTCATCGCGACAACGCCAGCGTGCGGGTAGCGCGCAGCTCGGGCATCACCAAAGGCACCGGCATTGATGTGTCCTATGGGCGCCGGGAGACCCTGTTCGGCAGGCACGACGTGAACTGGCGGGTTTCGGCCTACGACCGCCCCGGCAGCCGCTTCACCCACTACCGCCGCCAGCGCGGTGTCGACCTGACCGTCAGCGTATCGCTGGGCAGCGAGCGCCGCAGCTACAGCGGCAGCCTGGGCAGCCGTACCGGCGAGGCCGGCCAGCGCGATACCTATGTCAGTGCGGCTGCCACTCAGCGTGTGGACGGCAAGCTGCTGCAGAGCGTGAACGGCATGATCAGTGCCGAGCGCAGCGGCATCGGCGCAGGCGCGGGTGCCTATCTGCAGAGTTCGCTGCTGGAAGGCGATGTGCAGTTGTACCGGGGCGCGGGCGCGGGCCACGTGAGTGGCAGCGCCAACCTGGACAGTACGCTGGTGATTGGCGGTGGCCGAGCAGCGGTGCTTGGCCAGGGCCGCAGTGGCAGCGTGGATGCCGGCATCATCGTCGACGTGCGCAGCGACTACCCCGACGTGATGCTGCGCGGCGACGACAGCCGGGGCGGAGGCGTGGAACTGAAGCCGGGGCGCAACTTCGTGCCGGTGACTGCCTACCGCGCGGGCCACGTGCAGTTTGATTTCCAGGGCCGCCATGCACCCGCGGCCACGCTGCAACCGGCAACCATCAGCTACCACCTCAACAAGGGTGGAGTGATGCACGCCACCGTGGATGTGCTTCGGACGTTCACCGTAATGGGCCAGGTGCAGGATGCCGACGGCAACGGCGTGCGCGGTGTGCAGGTGATCAACCATGCAGGCCGCAGCGCCAGCCAGGAGGAAGGCTTCTTCACATTGGAGCTGAGTGCGCGCGCGCCGGTGCTGGAACTGCGCTACCCGAATCAGATCAGCTGCGTGCTGACGATGGAGGAGGGGCGCTATCCGCGAGAAGGCGATGTGCTGATGGTGGGGGGCGTTGGCTGCCCAGCACCCCTTGCTGGCCCGTGAGTAATCCGCTGAGAGACCACTCCATGTCCATGATTGAACGCTTCATTTCCGCTTTGTCACCGTGTGGTCCGCTTGTGCGGGCGAGTGGGCTCCTGGTCGTGCTGATGGCCTCGGCGGGAGCCGCCGAGTTACAGATCAGGGCGGAGTTTCGTCCAAGCGCCTTGGACCCTTCGCACAATCGGTTCGTTAATACTACGCCCCAGTCTGGCTACTGCGCACAGCATTCGAGCTACTGCAGAGTTGGCGATTTCACGATCGACACCGGGATGAACGTGAGCCAGCGGCGCCTGTTTGGCGGTGGCGAGGATCCGCGCGAAAAATGGTACCTGTCAGTTGACGGAAACTGGCGTGATGTAGTCGTGCGCAACGCGAACAACCACGAGCTGAGGGCCCGGCTACGTCTGTTCCTGATCGGCATGCAATGGGGCTTGCCATCTGATGGCACCGCGCCCGGGGCATACGGAGCAGCCACTGGCGGCTGCCGTGGTCGACTGGGTGTTGGTGGTGGTTCATGGTATCGGTATGCGTGGGGTATTCCGGAAGGCAATCCTGTCTGTGTGAGGAGCCCAAGGGCAACCACCGATCGAGTTGCGAACTATCTGAACTTCTCGATTGGCTATCACCTTGAAGCGCCCAACCCGCTTCAGGCCCAGGACGGTCAGTACACCGGAAGCGTGACTTACACGGTTGGCAATGGGCAGCAGATCGATCTTGGTCAGGGTGACTACTCGGATTCAGAGCTGACACTGCAGCTGCAGCTGAACGTATCTCACGATTTCCACGTCCGATTCTCTAGCGAATCCCCCAGCGTGAAACTGGCGCCAGATGGAGGTTGGAAAAAATGGATGGACCAAGGCCTTCCACCGGCACGCCTGCGTCAGGAACTGACGTTCCGCCTTACCACGTCAAGGAACCTGAGCTTGAAGCTACGCTGCGAGCATGAGGCCGACGATCGTTGCGGAATCCGCAATCTGCGCGACGACATGGTGGTGCCGGTGGATGTGGACGTGACCATTCCCGGCATGAGCAATGTGGGTGACGGGCGTCCGGCACAGGACATGCCGTTGCTGCCGGATGATGGACGAGCGCCACGCTTCACGCCTGATGGCTACTTGATAGAGCGGCGTTCTACGCTGCGCTTCACCGCTGGTAGTGATGCGGTGATGGAGATGCTGAAGTCACCTGGTTCGCACTGGGCAGGCAACATGACCGTGGTGTTTGATGCCAATCCGTGACGAGGGGGCAGCTGGCATGGGTAGAGTCGACTGTCAGTCGACTCTGCCTGCAATCGCAGGGATGCCGGCCAGCGGCCGGCACTACCTCGTGCTTTCAGAAGCGGTCGGCGAACGCGTCCGTGGCGCGCACCAGCGCATCCACCGTCGCCGGCTCGTTCGCGCTGTGGCCGGAGGTCACCATCTCCAGCCTGGCTTCCGGCCAGGCCTTGGCCAGGTCCCAGGCGCTGCGCGGCGGGCAGATGATATCGTAGCGGCCCTGCACGATCACGCCGGGTAGGTGGCGGATGCGGTCGATGTCGCGCAGCAGCTGGTCCGGCTCCAGGAAGATGCCGTTGCGGAAGTAATGCGCTTCGATGCGGGCCTTGGCCAGCGTATCCAGCGGGTCATCGGTGGACACGGCATCCACGTCGTGCTGCAGGGTGGCGGCGTTGTCCTCCCAGCCCAGCCAGGCCTGCGCGGCGGCGATGCGGGTGGCCTCATCGGCGCTGTCCAGGCGCGTCCAGTAGGCCGCAATCATGTCGCTGCGCTCCTGCTCCGGGATGTAAGCCTCATAGCGGTCCCAGCGCTCCGGGAAGATCCAGCGCGCGCCACCGCTGGTTTCCGCGAACCAGCGGTTCTCCATCTCGCGGCCGAGGAACACGCCGCGCACGATCAGGCCGGTGGCGCGGTCGGGATGGGCCTGGGCGTAGGCCAGCGACAGGGTCGAGCCCCAGGAGCCGCCGTAGACCAGCCAACGTTCGATGCCCAGGTGCCCGCGCACCTTCTCGATGTCGGCCACCAGGTCCTGCGTGGTGTTGTCGCGCAGCTCGCCGAACGGCGTGGAGCGGCCGCTGCCACGCTGGTCGATCAGCACGATGCGGTAGCGCGCCGGATCGAAGAAGCGGCGGTGCGTGGGCGAAATGCCCGCACCCGGACCGCCGTGCAGGTACACCACCGGAATGCCCTCCGGCGTGCCGCACTCTTCGATATGCAGGGTGTGCAGATCGCTCACCGGCAGGGTGAACTGGCGGTAGGGTTCGATGGCGGGGTACAGCGTGCGCATGGCGGGCATCTCACAAACAGAGGCCACCAGCATAGCGCCGCCGCCTGCGGCCTGCAGTGGCGTGCACCTTCCCGGCGCTGGAAATGCGCTGGCCGATGCGCATAAGCTTCCGCGATGCAAGCGACCACGACAGGGACGTCCACGCTCAGACCCACGCTCAGCAGCGGCGGCCGCGAGCTGCTGAAGTGGCTCGCGCTGCTGGCCATGACCGGCGACCACGTGGCAAAAGTGGTCTACGGTGGCTACCTGCCGGTCGTGAGCGAACTGGGGCGCATCGCGTTCCCGCTGTTTGCGCTGGTGATGGCCTGCAACCTGGCCCAGCCGGGTGCGGACCTGCGCAAGTCGATCAGCCGTTTGGCCGCATGGGGCGTGATCGCGCAGCCGTTGCATGCACTGGCCTTCGGTTACTGGTTGCCGCTCAACATCCTGCTTACCTTCGCGCTGGCTGCGGTGGCCGTGCATGCGCTGGCCAGTAGCCGCCCACTGCTGTTGCTGCTTGCTGCTGGCATGGCGCCGATGCTGGTGGATTACCAGTGGGCCGGCGTTGGCTTCGTGCTGCTGGGCTGGCTGGCGTTCCGGCATCGCGCGTGGTGGCTGTTGCTGGTCGGCTGGGCGGCAGTGTGCTGGGTCAACCACAATGGCTGGGCGCTGCTGGCCATCCCGGTTGCGTTGGCGGTGGCGCGCGTGCAATGGCGGCTGCCGCGCTGGCGCTGGGCGTTCTATGGGTATTACGTCGGGCATCTGGCGCTGCTGGCCGTGTACGTGCATCTGCACGGTTGAGTGCGTGCGTGGCGGCTGCAACGCTATCGTCGCTGTCCGATGGAAGGCCTGCGTGCCGGGGTAGAGGATGGAACGGTGGCGGGACAGACCGCCACCTGTCCACTCAACCCACCGGAGCATTGCATGAGCATCGAATCGATCCTGTACTCAGCCCAGGCCACCGCCGTCGGCGGGCGCGAGGGCCGCGCCACCTCGTCCGACAAGATGCTGGACATCGCCCTGTCCACCCCCGTCGAACTGGGCGGCACCGGCGGCACCGGCACCAACCCGGAACAGCTGTTCGCCGCCGGCTACTCGGCCTGCTTCCTCGGCGCGCTCAAGTACGTGGCGGGCCAGGAGAGCATTGCCATCGGCGATGATGCTTCCGTGACCGGCCGCGTCGGCATCGGTGCGGTCAGCACCGGCTTCGCCATTGACGTTGCGCTGACCATCTCGCTGCCGGGCGTGCCCACCGTGCAGGCCGAGGACCTCGTGCGAAAGGCACACGTCGTCTGCCCGTACTCGCATGCCACCCGCAACAACATCAACGTATCGCTGATCATTGCGTGATGAAGCCCGCCGCAGCACGGAAACGTGCTGCGGCCAGTTGCGGCGGCTACCTGTCCAGGTCAGCCCAGTCATGCGGGGCAGTGGCAAGAAAGGCAAGCGCCGCAGCCCGGAGCGAGGCGGCGCCGCCGGCCATCGACTCGGCGCCGAATTCGCCCAGCACGTGCAGTGTCCCGGCCTCGCTGTCATCACAGCGGTGGCCCAGCAGCAACACGGGCACCTGCGCCAGGCGGGCAAGCCGCAATGGCCCAGGCTCGCGGCCATCTCCGCTCCAGGGGTCGAGTTTGGTCACCACCGAGGCGCCGCGTCGAAGATGGCGCCAGGCCTGGCCGGACTGCCCTGATTGCCCGATATCCAGGCGATGGCCCTGCCGCTGCAGCGCCGCCAGCACGCGATGGCGAGGTGACCCCTGCCGGTGGTAGGTGCTGATGAAGTAGTGTGACGGCGCGCCCGGGCGATCCAGCAGCGCCGCCATGGCCAGCTCCATGTCGCCGCTGGGCAGTACGCAGATGACCCGTCGCCGGCCGGCGGCGGCGGCCCACAGCGCGAGCGGGTCGTGCCACCTCATCGCACGCAGCACGTCCTGCTGGGCAGGGAACGGCAGATGCCGCAGGCGATGGAACCTGGCCTGGCGGATCCAGCTGGTGGCCAGGAAACGCGCGGCCAGCCGGGTTGCTGCCGAGGATTTGTGGCCCAGCTGCTGCAGCGCTCCGAGGGCGCGAGTGTGGCGATGCGGTTGCAATCGGGGCCCGATCCAAGCGAAGGCCTCTTCCGCCATGCGGTTCTGCATCCGGGGCGGCAGGCAGGGAAGCAGGGCCGCGCCCACCCGCAGGCTTGCACGGTGACAGGCATGGCCTGCCATCAGGCGCACTGCCCAAAGGCGTTCGCGGTTCCATGCAGACTTCATCGCGATGTCCTCGACAACGGGGGGAGCATCAGCGTCCCCAGTCCCGGCCCTCACAGGAACAGGACAAGTTCGAAATGTGGGCAGCGCCCTCTGGTGGGATGAATGCGTCATGCATTGGCGCGTTTTTGGATCTTGTCCTACATCGGCTGCCAGCCCTGCCGCGCATGCTGGCGCTCCATTCTTCCCGCCGCGCGCTTCCCGTCGCTCGATGCCATGCCCTCTGCGTCGCCGTCCCCTGCAGATTCCCTGCGCCGCCTGCACACCCGTGCAGGGCCGGGCGCCGTGGACGCCGGTGAGCTGCAGGCGCTGAAGCAGTATCCGCGCCGGCTGATGCTGGCCTGCGGCGCGGTGTTGAGCCTGCTGTCGCTGAGCGTGCTGATCACCCTCATCGTGGTCCAGGTCAATGGGTACGAGGCCCGGCGCATTGCCGAATTCCGCCGCGCCCACACTGCGCTGCAGATCCAGCTGGCGCGCCAGGACGCCAGCTACGCCCGCCTGGCGAACATGGCCGAGTACGCCTGGGACCGCAACATCCAGCTCGGTGACGCCAGCGCCGACGATCTGCGCCGTGCCTATCTGCAGGGTGGGCAACGGCTGGTGGTGGTGGCCGATGACAGCAGCCGCCCGCAGATGGCGCTGGGCCTGGACACCGCCCAATGGCGCCCCCGGGAGCTGGAGCGCTACCTGCAGCTCACCACGGCGGTGTCACTCATCCAGCGCCTGACCGCCACCAGTGGCGAAGGTGAGCCAGCCAGCGCCTCCTATTTCTTCGATCCCAGCGGCCAGTACCTCTCCCTGGACAAGGGCCTGACCGAGCGCAGCCTGATCAGCGCGCTGGCGGCCACTTCGCGCCGCGAAGTGTTCGAGCACCTGCGTGCACCCGCCCAGCTGCTGGCTCCGGCCTCCGGGCACGACCAGGTGCCCCTGCTGGAGAGTGTCGAACGCAGCGACAGCCCGCGCAGAACGTTCGGCCGCCACCCGATCACCGGCGAGCCGTCGCTGGTGTCGGTGTTCCAGGCCAGCGTTGCCGCTGCGCCCATCGCAACCTTCGTGGCCTACGAACCGATGGCCCGCCTGCAGGCGCTGCTGCGCCGGAACAGCCAGGGCCATATCGCGCTGCTGGATCGCGATGGGTTGCGGGTGCTGGCCTCCGATGACGTGGGCGGCGCGCCTGGCCATCGGGCGGATACTGACTGGGTGCTGCTGGGCGATGCCACCCGTGCGCGCTTCCACAACGGTCGTTTCACCCTGGCGTTGCCGGTCACCGGTACGCCGTGGACGCTGGTGGAGACCTACCGCTGGGGCGACATCCTGCGTGACATCGCGTCGATGCTGCTTACCGGCGTCGCCTGCCTGGTGGCCGCGCTGGCACTGCTGTGGTTCCTGCTGCTGGGGCTGCACCGGCGCATGTATACCCCGGCGTTCCGCCAGGTGAAAGCCATCTACGCCCGCGACCGCCGGCTGCGCCTGCTGCTGGAGCACGTGCCGGTGGGCGTGGCGCTGCTGGAGGCGGGTACCGGCCATGTGCAGGATTGGAATGGACCGCTGCAGCGCATGGACCGGGCCGCCGGTGGGCGGCTGATGCCGCAGCTGCGTGAGGCGATGATGCAGGCCGACGTCCGCCACGGTGCGGTGAAGGTGGAGGGCGAGCTGCCGCTGGCCAACGATCCGCAGCAACGGCTCTCGCACCGCACGCACATCCACTCAGGAGGGGACGCCTGGCCGGGTGGCGTGCTGCTGATGGTAGAGGACATCAGCCACGACAGGCGTGAGCTGCAGGCGGAGCAGAAGCGGACCGCAGAAGCAGAAGCCTGCAGCCGCGCCAAATCGAATTTCGTGGCGGCGATGAGCCACGAGATCCGCACGCCGCTGCACGGCATCATCGGCCACCTGGAGCTGCTCGCACGCAGCCCGTTGCAGGCCGAGCCCGCCGAACGCGTGTTGCGCCTGCGCCAGTCTGCCGATTCGCTGATGGACGTCATCACCGACGTGCTTGATCTATCGCGTATCGAGTCGGGCCAGTGGACCCTCACGCCTGAGCGCTTCTCGCCATCGGCGCTGGTGGAGCGCGTCGCCGTGCTGTACGCCCCGGTGGCGCAGGCCAAGGGCCTGCAGCTGGATTGCGTGGTGGACGCTGATGTACCCGCTGCCGCGGTCGCACCGATGGCGGCCATCGAGCGGGTACTGCGCAACCTGGCCAGCAACGCGCTGAAGTTCACCGCCTCCGGGCGGGTACAGCTTCGCGTGTCCCACCAGCAGAGCGGGCAAGGCCAGTACCTCTGCCTTGAGGCCACCGATTCCGGTATCGGCCTGAGCGCCGCCGAGCGGGAGCGGTTGTTCCAGCCCTTCGTGCAGGCCGGGCCGGATATCGTGTCGCGCTTCGGCGGCTCCGGCCTGGGGTTGGCGCTGTGCCAGCAGCTGTGCCAGCGCATGGGCGGGCGGATCTGGGTGGAAAGCACGGCAGGGGTGGGCAGCCGGTTCGTGGTCGAGGTGCCGTTGTTGACGTCGATTGCCATTCCGGTGCCGCTGCCGCTGGCCGGGAAGCGGATCAATCTGCTGGCCACGCCCGGGCCATGGCGTGGGGAACTGGAAAGGCGGCTGCGCAGCTGGGGCGCGTACGTGCATCCCATACACAGCCCAGCGGCGGATGCGGCGCCGGCGGCGGCGTGGTTGTTGTTCGAGGCGCCGGACGAAGACGCCCGCTGGGTGTGGCGCAGCGGGCAGCCCTGGGTCCGGGTCTCCCGCGAGGGGCCCTTGCGCCCGCAGCCAGCGCACGGTGGCTGGACGGTGTCCTGCTACGCCAGTGAAGCCCTGCGCCAGGCACTGCTGCAGGCGCTGCGCCGAAACGAGTCAGATACGCCAGCTACTGACGCAATCGGATAAATTGCATGGGCACCCACCTCAGGATCACGTTTATGGCAGGTACTGAAGCCGCGCAGCGCCCTGGCGGTCCGGCGGTTGCCGCGCGCCTGGACGACCTGCGGCGGTTGCGCCGCCGCCTGCTGTTCGGCGGCGGTGCCCTGATCACGGTGCTGGTACTGTTGGCCGCCATCGTCAGTTCCATTGCCGATGTGGAAGAGTTCCATGCCCGCGAACGGCAGTCCTTCCTGGAGGCCCGCGCGGCGCTGGACTACTTCCTCTACCAGCGCGACCGCGCCTACGCCACCTCGGTCAATGGCAACGACGTGCTGTGGCGCGACCAGCGCCCCGCGCTGACCGCGGTCGGAACCCCCCTGGCCGAGCGCTTCCACGCCCAGGGCGCGGAAGTGGTGGTGCGGGCCGAAGGGCGTACCGCCGTGCCATGGCTGGTGCTGGGCGCCCGTGACAATCCGTTGCCGCCCGAGGAGCTGAAGGCCTACCTCGGCATGATCGACATCTACTCGGCCTACACCGCCGATTCGATCACTTCGCAGGATGCGCCCGGGCCGGTGGCCATGTTCGCCTACGAGCCGCAGGGGCGGCTGCTGGCCGTGTCCAACATCCGCGACGAGGCCCAGCTGCTGCAGACGCTGGGCGTGGCCACCCGCCAGCAGGCCTTCGCGCGGTTGCTGCGTGACGAGCACGAGGTACGCAAGCTGCTGCCACGCCCGGGCCCGATCCGCTCGGCCTCCCGCGAGGGGCGGTTGCTGTCGCGCTTTGCAGTCAACCCGCTCAACGGCCAGCGGTCGCTGGTCGGCGTGGTGACCATGGCCGAAGGCACCACGGCGTACTTCCGGCGCGTGGTGTTCGAGTCGATCGACACCATCAAGGCCCGGCTGGAGGCGCGCGAAGAAGGGCGCTACCTGGTGATGGCCGGCAACCGGCAGGTGGTGCTCAGCAGTGGCGGCTTGACGCTCCAGGAGCAGGCGCTGCTGTTGGGGGCGCTGCCCGGCGCAGCGGCGACCAAGCCCGCACGACAGC
Source organism: Stenotrophomonas sp. 86156_Sma (assembly GCF_056481625.1). Taxonomy (NCBI): domain Bacteria; kingdom Pseudomonadati; phylum Pseudomonadota; class Gammaproteobacteria; order Lysobacterales; family Lysobacteraceae; genus Stenotrophomonas; species Stenotrophomonas sp. 86156_Sma. The sequence goes on along the minus strand of NZ_CM151157.1, from coordinate 2,779,043 downwards.
ATGCGCAGGGGCGCTTCATCCTCAGTTGCAGCCTGCCGGGCGTGGACTGGACGCTCAGCCACGTTTACGACTGGTCGGACATCTGGAAAGCGCAGGGCCCTTATCTTCTGGCGCGCAGCCTCAGTGCCCTGGTGATCATCGGCCTGCTGTGGTGGCTGCTGCTGCGCATCGACCGCCGCGTGTTCAAGCCCGCACTTGCCGACGCATCACGTGTGTATGAGAGCGAGGCGCTGAGCCGCGCCATCATCGGCACCGCGCCGATCGGGCTGGCGCTGATTGCCCGCGACACAGGCATGCCGCTTCTGCAGAACGAAACTGCACGGCAGCTGGTGGGCGACCAGGCCGATGAAGAGGGCAACGCAATCGCAACGCTGTATGCGCGGTTGGCCGAGCTGGGGCGCAGCAGCCACGGCGAGGAGGCGTTGGAACTGCAGTGGTCACCCGAGGAAGAGGGCGCCGGCACCCAGCTGCAGATCAGCATGGCGCTGGCTACCTACCACCACCAGGCCGTATGGGTCTGTGCCCTGCGCGACGTGACCGCCCAGGTGGAGCTGGAAGACACGCTGCGCCGTGCCCGCGAGGATGCCGAGGCTGCTCGCCAGGCCGCCGAGGCGGCCACGCGTGCCAAGTCCGCCTTCGTCGCCACGATGAGTCATGAGATCCGTACCCCGCTCAACGGTGTACTGGGCCACCTGGAACTGCTGGCCCGTTCGCCCCTGCAGCCGGGCCAGCGCGAACGGCTGGACCGCATCCGCTTCTCGGCCGACGCACTGATGCGGATCATCAGCGACGTGCTGGATTTCTCCAAGATCGAAGCCGGGCAGCTCGATGTGGAGCCGGCACCGTTCGCCTTGCGTCCGCTGATCGAAGGCGTCGCACTGCTGTATGCGCCCGATGCCCTGCGCAAGGGCGTGCGCCTGTTCTTTGCGGTGGACGCGCCGGCCGGGCAGGACTGCATTGGCGACGCACACCGCATCCGCCAGATCCTCAACAACCTGGTCAGCAACGCGGTCAAGTTCACCGAATCCGGTCGCATCATCCTGCGGGCCGAAGTGCAGAATGTGGACGGCAAGGGCACGCTGCTGCGCGTGCAGGTGGTGGACTCCGGCATCGGCATGAGCCCGCAACAGGCCGGGCAGCTGTTCCAGCCGTTCCAGCAGGCCGATGCCAGCGTCTCGCGCCGCTACGGCGGCAGCGGCCTGGGCCTGGCGTTGTGCCAGCAGCTGGCGCAGGCGATGGGCGGGCAGGTGGCGGTGGAAAGTACCGAGGGCGTGGGCAGCAGCTTCAGCCTGCTGTTGCCGGTGCGCCTGCAGCCCGCCGCAAACCCGGCGTCGCAGCCGCTGCGTGGGCAGCGCATCACCGTGCTGTCGTCCACGCCGGAGTGGCGCAATGAGATCGGGCGGCTGCTGACGGAGTGGGGCACCGAGCCCGTGCTGCTGGACGCCCCGCAGGCCGACGCGACGGGTGACGTGCTGCTGATCGTGGGCGACCACCGGCCGTGGACCCGCGAGGAGGAACAGCACCTGTCCGCGTCCCATCGCCACGTGGTGTTCGCCCATGCACAGGGGCCGTTGACCCCCGAAGTGCGCGGCGACCGTACCGAAGTGACCTGCTATGCCAGCGACGCCTTGCTGGCCGCCATCGGCACGGAACCGCACAGTGCATCCTCGCTCCCGCCAGTCGAGCAGGCGCCAGCACCACGCTCGCGCGGGCGCGTGCTGCTGGTGGAAGACAACGCCGTCAATCGCGAACTGATCCAGCAGCAGCTGGAAGAACTCGGCTACGACGTGGATGCCGCCGAAGACGGTGCCGCCGCACTGGCGGTGTGGCGCAACGACGCCTACGTGGCGGTCCTCACCGATATCAACATGCCGGTGATGGACGGCTATGCGCTGGCGCGCGCGCTGCGCCAGCGCGGGCAGTCGCTGCCGATCCTGGCCATCACCGCCACCGCACTGGCCAGCGAGCGTGAGCGCTGCCTGGCGGCGGGCATTGACGACCTGCTGCTGAAACCGCTCAATCTGGATCGGCTGGAAGCCGGGCTGGGCAAGGCCAGCAAGGCGGCGGTTGCGCCGGTTTCCCCCGCGCCAACGCGTCGTGCACCCAGCAGGGTATCGGCGGCCATCCGCCGCCTGTTCGTGGAAACCGGCGACAAGGATCTGCAGGCCATGGCCGAAGCGCGTGCCGGCAACGACATGCAACGCCTGCTCGATCGCGTGCACGCCTTCAAAGGGGTGCTGCAGATGCTGGGCGAGCAGTCGCTGGGCGAACACTGCGGCGAGGTGGAACAGGCGCTGCGCGACGGCCTGGCAGTACCGCCATCGCAGCTGGATGCATTGCAGGCGGCGTTGCGGGCATGCCTGGATGACTACCGGCACGAACTGGAGAAGGAATCGTGACCTGCCCAGGAAAGAACGTACGCTCAGCGCTTCGGGTCAGTCTCCTTCAATCCAAGATCGGCAGCGAACGAGAAGATCTCAGAATCCTTCACAATGCCGAGCTTGCGCATGGCGTTGACTTTCTGCGTGCTGACGGTCTGCTTCTTGCGTTTCAGGCGTTGCGCGATCTCGGTGACGGTCAATCCGTCCAGGAACAAGGCCACAACCTCCAGTTCCTTCGGCGAAAGCGTGGTTACCCGGCGCTGCTCCCTGTGCCGCATCATGTCCACCACGGACGGGGAGTGATAGCGGCGATGCGCATAGGCCGCCATCACCGCCGCCTCTATCTGCCCAAGGTCGTCGGACTTGCTGAGAATGCCGGCCACGCCGCTGCCATCAAGCCGGTGAATCAACCCGGGTTGATCCAATCCGGTCATCACCACAATGCGCAGGGAAGGGAAGTGCAGCATCAGGTAGCCCAGCAGTTCCAGCCCATCACCGAACGCACCGCCGGGCATCGCGTAGTCGGTCACCAGCACATCGCAGGGCTCGCGCTCAAGCAGAGCGACCAGCTCGGTCGAGTCGGCCACCGCACCGACGCAGTGGATGGTCGGCACGCTCTCAAGGATCTTCCGCACTCCCAGGCGGATCACCGGGTGATCGTCAGCAAGCGCAACGCGAATGGCCAGCGAGTTCATCAAGGCGGGTATCCGATGGAAGCAGGAAGGAACGGCGTGCCGGCTACCGGCACCGACAGAACAGTGAAGAACCGCAAGGACATCATGTCATGAACATCCGCATTGTCATCGCCGATGACCATCCCGTCATTCTTGCCGGGGTGCGTGAATCGCTGGCCCAGGAGCCTGGAATCGACATCGTCGCCACTGCCGGCGATTCTACGGCATTGGTCGAGGCCCTGAGCAAGCATGGGGTGGATGTGGTCGTGACCGACTTCTCGATGCCGGGCGGCGAGTATGGCGACGGCGTGGCGATGCTGGGCTTCCTGCGGCGGCGCTTTCCGAAGCTGCCCCTGGTGGTGCTGACCAGCATCTCCGGTGTGCAGGTGCTGGCCAGCATCGGCAAGGCGGGCGTGGATTGCATTGTCGGCAAGCTGGATCCCGCAGCGGACCTGGCGCTGGCCATCCGCGCCGCCTTCCGCCGCGACGGCTATCTGTCCGCCAGTATCGTGCAGCAACTGGAGCAGTTGCAGGACGTCGCGTTGACCAAGCGCGAAATCGAAGTGCTGCGCATGATCGCCCATGGCATGAGCCAGAAGGAGATTGCCGAACAGCTCAAGCGCAGCCGGCAGACCGTCAGCACGCAGAAGCACTCGGCCATGCGCAAGCTGGGCCTGAAGCGTACCAGCGAGATCTTCGACTACGCGCTGGACCAGGGCATGGTCTCGGCCTCGCAGGTGGCACGTGGCCTTCCCGAGGGCAGCGATGATGGATGAGCACCTCGCAACCCGACATTGTCCGATGGAATCGCAGGATGAGGGCGCTACGGTGGAAGCATCGATTGCCGACCTGCGTGGAGTCGCCGTGCCGTCACTACTTGATGCCCATATCGCGTCGCTGATGTGGAGCTTTGCCCAGCTGACTCCGAGCAGGCAGAAGCGCTTCATGGAGCTTCTCAACGATTATCTGTATGCCTCGCCGCTGAAGCGCAGGCAGATGCGGGGAGAATGGGAAACCGAACTGGCGGCGCCGTGTACCTGTGGGCATGAACCACACCCGATGCCATTGCACGCGCGGCACAAGGCATGAGCGCAGATTGGGAATGGGACAGGTCAGATAGCTTCATTGGATGATTCCGCGCACGTTGGCGATGCCGGTGGCAGCACAGATGCGTAGCGGTATCTGGCGGCCGGTGTCCTCTCGATGGAGCCGTCTTGATGAAGAGAACACGTTGCACTGGCCTGGCTGTGGCGTTGATGGCAAGCCTGTCCCCAGGGCTGGCCTGGGCTGCAGACGTCCATCTGACGCCTGCAAGCAAGGACGGCAGTGGCGCCTCCCGTGCGGCCGCACCGGCGTGCCTGGATGCCGCGGACTCAACGCTCCCGGCGCTGGAGGAAATGACCTCGCGCCCGCTGACGCCGGCACCCGACGAGCATGACGCGACCCTCCAGGCGCGCGGCCTCACCCTCATCCAACTGCACGACAAGGGAGGGGCGCACACGGTGCTCAGGCTGCCGGTGCAGGCACCCGCCAGCGCACAGCCTTCGCCTAGCGGCACCCAGCGCAACGACATCGAGCTTCGAGACGGCAGTGACGCGGCGGGTCGTCGGCGGTGCCGCGAGTGAGCAGCGGAATCCACGCCTTCCATTTCGATGCCCGCAGGAAAATCTGGATGCTTCAACCGAAGTAGGGGCGTTGGCGCACGCAGGCGTGGCCGTTCCTGGCCTCGCCCGCATGCAGTGAAGATTGAGTGAAAATTCGGACGAGTCAGACAGCTTGAAGGGAGGGATTCGGCCATCGTGGCCGGGCTGTGCACTGCTGCACGCGCTGCGTCGCAGAGTGCCGGCCTATCCCGTATCGAGAGAACTGTTCTGATGAAGAATTCGCGTCGTAATACCCTGCTCGCCGCCCTGCTGGTGTGCCTGGCCCCGGCCGCCGCTTCGGCCGCTGAAGGCTACCTGACCCCGTCCACCAACAACGGCAGCGGTAACATGCCGTCGGGCTACACGAAGCTGTACTTCGAGCTGGCCTCGAATGACTTCGCTGCCGAACTGGCGCTGCCCGCCAATCCCCGTGACCATGACAGGGTCATCCTCAGCACCCTGGCCGATCGCAATAGCCGTCTGAATGCCAAGGGTACGTCGGTGGAAGACCTTGTCTACATCCCGGTCGACTCGCTCAGCAACTTCGAACTGATCAAGACCACCTACGCCGGATGGGGCGCGGCGGGTGGCCTGAGCGCCGGCCGCGTGGTCCTCACGAGTGGTGAGCACGGCGTTGCACCGATGACGGAAAAGCTCATGACCGACATCAATGTGGGCGGCAACGTAAAGACTGTCCAGCTGCCGGCCTCGGCACCGGCAGGCGCGGTGGCCGGCGTGCATAGCTTCAACGGCCAGGACGTCACCATCACTGGCCTGGCCGGCGGCGCTTCGGTCTGCCTGCAGTCCACGACCTGTGGCTTTGTGTTCGACGCTGCGGATGGGCGCTGGCACGCTCGCCGCGGCCGAGCACATTACCAGCCGACCACTTCGCAACTGCCGAAGATGGAGCAGCGCTGGACCGACATCGTCACCGGCAGCCCGGCCGAGGATGTCACGACGCCGCAGCACATGGTGCTGCCGACCTCGGCTGTCGAGGGAGACATCATCCAGCTGACCGATCCGTCCAATTCGCGGTTCTATACCGTCAATAATGCGACCTCCTATCTGAGCTCGCAGCCGCGGACCTACCGCTACAGCTCCCAGGCCGGTCGCTGGATTTACCAGAAGCCCTGAGTTCCCTTGAATCGTACCCAGGCCGGGCGCATCAGCGCCCGGCTTGCTGGCCGTTTCTCTTCTGCAAGGATCCCCCATGAAAATTCACCTGTTGACCCTTCCGGTCATGGCGGCCTGCTGCCTGCCGCAGTTGGCCAGCGCTGAAACCGCCAACGGTTACTACGCCACCGCCCGCATCATCGATGCCGACCACCGTGCCAACAACATGGATGCCAGCGCCCGCCCGGGCATCGGCCGCTTTGTTGCGGGCGACGAGCACCAGCGTTTCGTCACCGGCGCCATCGGCTTCGGTCATGCGCATGGCAATGGCTGGCGCACCGAAGGCGAATACACGCTGCGCCGCAACGATACCTATACCAGCGGCTCCAGCCTGTTCGCCACCAGCTTCAACAACCATGAAGTCAGCTCGCAGCGGCTGATGCTCAATGCGTATCGCGATTTCGCCATCAACGATGCGTGGTCGGTATACGGCAGCGCCGGTGCCGGCCTGGCCCAGCTGAAGTCCGGTGGCTGGCAGGGCAATACCAGCCGCCGCTACGACACCACCACCCGCACTGGGTTGGCGTGGTCGGTCGGCGCCGGTGTTTCGGTGGCCGCCTCCGACCGCATGACGGTCGACCTGGGGTACCGCTATGTGGACATGGGCACGACCGAAAGCGGGTGGAACACCTTCGGCAATGCCCGTGGCCTGCAGGACGAAAAGATGCGCCTGGACCTGACCTCCAGCGAGTTCCACCTGGGCGCTCGCCTGGCGTTCTGAACGGCCTGCCGTGCATGGGCAGGTGCGACATAACTCGTCGTTGTCCTATGCCTGCCCACGCACGGCGTCCGTAGCATTTCCTCTCGAAGGGAATGCCCTTCGCTCAAGCCCATGAACGCGCGGCTTGAACGCAAAACCACAAACCCTAAACAGGAATTCAACAACATGAACAAGCTTGCAATTGCTCTGTCCGCCGCGCTGTCGCTGGGCGCTGCGGCCTCGGCCTCGGCCCAGGACGCCACCATCAACTTCACCGGCAACATCACCGCCGCAGCCTGTGCAATCGACATCGGTGGCGACGCTTCGTCCAACACCGTAACGATGCGTACCGTCACCGCGGCTGGCTTGAAGACCGACAATCCGGGCCATCGCAATTTCAGCGTGACCGTGGGTGACGGCACTGTGGCGGGCTGCGAGGGCAGCATCGCTGAACTGATCCTGGACACCGCTTATGTGAACAAGTCGAGCGGCAACCTGCTCAACACCCATGTGGATCCGGGTTCGGGCGATCCGGCAGCCGAAGGTGTTGAAGTGCGGATTCTGGATGAATCGGGCGCAACCATCAATCTGGCGACCGACACCATTGAAGCCGCGAAGGGTTCAGACAACAACTTCACCTACAAGTTCCAGGCGATCTATCACGTCGACGACCACGATAAGGTCTCGGCCGGCAAGTTCACCTCTGCGTTGCCGTTCATCGTCTCGCACTACTGAAGCCTGGTGCGCGGTTGGGACTCACGGGTCCCAACCGTCTTCGCCAACTGTTTCCCGCTGACCTGGAGTACATGACATGAACGCAATGCATCGCTCGCTTCTACGCACATGCCTGGCGCTCACCGCCCTGTCGATGGCAACGGCCGTGTATGCAGGCGTGAGGATCGACGGAACGCGCGTAATCTTCAATGAGGGCATGCCCGAGGCAACGATTCGGGTAAACAACCCGGGCACCACGCCGGTTCTGCTGCAATCGTGGGTGGACACGCTGACCGAATCAGCCACCCCGACGACGACCAAGGCACCTTTCGTGCTGCTGCCGCCGATCTCGCGTACCGAGCCCGGCAAGAGCCAAGTGCTGCGCATGAAGATCGCGAGCGGTGACCTGCCGCGTGACAGGGAAAGTGCGTTCTGGCTCAACGTGCTCGAGGTCCCTGCCATCAAGGCCGAGCAGTCCGAGGCTGACGGCTATCTGCAGGTAACGGTCCGCAATCGATTGAAGATTTTCTATCGTCCCAAGGGTCTGGACACACGAGGTGCGGGCAAAGCAGCAGCGAACGTGCAGTGGAGCCTGCTGCCGCAGCCTGGCGGTGTGGCCCTACAGGCCAAGAATGACAGCCCCTATCACGTCAGCATGGTCAAGGCCTGGCTGGTGGAAGGGCAGAAAGAAACCGAAGCACAGGGCATGCAGATGCTCGCGCCCCATAGCACGACCTCCTTCACCGTGCCAGGTATCGGGCGCCTGCCGTCCAACGCCACGCTGATGGTCCGCTACATCAATGATTTTGGCGGTGTGGTCAATACAACCCTGCCGCTTGCGATGCCCTGACCGCATCTCCCCGTTTTTCCCACCGCACAGTTTCCCCTGACAGGGCTTCCCTGTCGGTAGGGGCCGTGCACCCCGAAGCCAGGAACCCGTCATGAATCAACTTCATTCGACCGCTGCTCCGAAGCCCTGCCGCCTGGCGAGCGCGGTGCTGGGCGTGCTGTTGCCGATGGCAGGGTTCGCCGCACCCAACGTGGAATTCAATACCGACTTCCTGCTGGGCGGAAGTGCGATTGATCTCAGCCGCTACCAGCGGGGGGCGTTCTGCCGGGCACCTACATCGCCGATGTCCGGATCAACGACATCATCGTGGGTCGCCGCGAAATCACGGTTTCCGAGGACGACCAGGGCCTTGGCCAGATCTGTTGGGACCCGGAACTGCTCGGCATGATCGGCCTCGATGCTGAGCGCCTGGCCGCTGCCATTGCCGACCATGCCAACCGTGACGACTATCTGGCATTGCCGGAAGGGCGCACCTGCGCCGCTCTGGATACCTATGTTCCTTCCGCGTCTGCATCGCTGGATGCCGGCGAGCAGATCCTGGACGTTTCCGTGCCTCAGGCCTATCTCTCGCGAGCGCCTAAGGGCTGGGTGGATCCGGCATCCTGGGATCATGGCATCAATGCCGCCACGCTCAGCTACAGCGCAAATCACAGCCGTCAGCAGAGCCGTGGCAACAGCCGCAACAGCACCAGCGTGATGCTGGACGCAGGCGTCAACCTGGGTGCATGGCGCCTGCGCCATAGCGGCTATCTGAACCACGGTGAGCAGGGAACTGGCTATGCGGCCAGCCGCAGCTTCATACAGCGCGACCTGCAATCCATCGGCGCGCAGCTCACGCTGGGCGACGCAGCGACCAACGGCGACATGTTCGACGGCGTTTCCTATCGCGGCGTGAACATCAGCACCGACCCGCGCATGCTGCCTGACTCGCAGCGCCTGTATGCACCGATCGTGCGCGGCGTTGCGCAGACCAATGCCCGTGTGGTGATCCGTCAGCGCGGCTATGTCGTGCATGAGAGCACGGTGGCGCCGGGCCCCTACGAGATTGATGATCTGGAGGGAACCGGGAGCAGCGGTGATCTTGAAGTGGAAGTGACTGAGACCGATGGTCGTGTGGAGCGCTTCACGCTGCCGTTCACGGCAATGCCGCAGTTGCTGCGGCAGGGTCAGCAGCGTTTCAGCCTCACAGCGGGTCAACTGCGCGACCCGGCAACCGGCAATGCAGGGTTTGCCGAGGCCACTGTGCGCCGTGGCCTGGGTAATCAATTCACCGGTTTTGCCGGCGTTACCGTGGCGGATGGCTATCGCGCCGCGGTGCTCGGCGGCGCGCTCAATACCCGTTTTGGCTCCCTCTCGGGTGACGTCACGCTCAGTGATGCCTGGCTGCCGCAGGCCGCCGACGCTGCGGCCGAACGCCGCCGGGGGCAGTCCTATCGCCTTGCGTACAGCAAGAGCCTGTTCTCGTCCACCACCAACATCACCATGGCGGCGTACCGCTATTCAACAGCGGACTTCCTGTCGCTGTCCGATGCGGCGCGGCTGCGCGAGCAGCGCGCGCAAGGCAGCGATGCCTTTGCGCAGATGCGCCAGCGCAGCCGCCTGGACCTGACCGTCAGCCAGAAGCTGGGCGACAGGGGCGGCAGCCTGTTCGTCAATGGCAGCACGGCAGACTACTGGGATCATGGCAAGCGGCAGACCAATTTCTCGGTGGGGTACAGCAACCGAATTGGTCGTGCGTCCTACAGTCTCACCGCTCGCCGCACCCTGGAAAGCTCGCTGTTCACCTCGGGCCCTGCGCGGCAGAGCAACAGCATCCATCTTGGCGTCAGCATGCCGCTTGGCGTTGCGCCATCGGCGCCGCGTGCCACGGCGAATCTCAGCCACGAAAGCAATGGCCGTTCGTCGCGCCGCCTCGGCGTGGCCGGCTCACTGGGCGCTGAAGCCCAGGGCAACTACAACGCGTCGGTGAGCGATCAGGGCAAGGGCACCAGCTTCAACGCCGGCCTGAACTACCAGCTTCCGGTCGCTACCGTTGGCGCAAGCTACGGGCAGTCCCAGGGCAACCGGCAGTTGTCCTTGTCCGCCAGTGGCGGCCTGGTGCTGCATGCCGACGGCATGACGCTGGCGCAATCGCTGGGCGAGACCATCGGGATTGTCCACGTGCCGGGCGCCGAGGGCGCGGGCGTGGGCAACATGGACCGCATCCGCACCGACCGCCGCGGCTATGCGGTGGCCCCGCACCTGAATGCCTATCGCCGCAACGAAGTGAACATCGACCCGGCAGGCCTGCCGCTGGACGTCGAGCTCAGTGCGGGTTCGGTCTCGGCCGTTCCTACCGCTGGTGCGGTGGTGAAGATGGTGCTGCCCACCGCCGTTGGCCGCAATGCGCTGATCGAGGCGTTCACGCCGGATGGCACGCCGCTGCCGTTTGGTGCCGATGTCTACAACGAGGCCGGCGACGTGGTGGGCGTGGTGGGGCAGGGAAGTCGCCTGTGGGTGCGTGGCCTGGAGGAGCGCGGTGTCCTGGCGGTCCGCCAGGGCGATGACCTGCGTTGCGAGATTCCCTATGACTTGAGTGCAGGGTCGGGTGATGAACTGCGCGTCAGTGCCTGTGGTCCGCAGAGTCTGTCGGCGCAGGCTGACACCCAGCTACCCGCATTGCGTAATTGAGAGGATCAGTCTGTGAAAACGATCAAGAACAGAATCGCGCGACAGGCCTTCGTGGCCCTGTGTGGCGTGGCGGCAGTCACTGCAAGCGGCGTGGCGATTGCTCGGTGCGACAGGTGGACCGACGCAAGCCATGACGTTTACGATGCCACCGTCACAGCCAATGGCATGGCTGTAGAGCGTCCAGTAAGTTCTTGGCAAGCGTCTTCCGAGGACTACTCAGGAGCATGCGGGCCCAGCTTCGGTGGACCCGCCGTGACCCTGAGCGCCTCTGCGAGGGAAGTTGGGATCTACCGCGCAAGCGCGAGGGAAATCTACAGCATTTATGACTCAGGCGTGCCTGGAATAGGCTACATCGTCGGCTTCCGCGCTCCTTTGGGTACGCGCGGATTTCAGGCAGTCAGGAACGGGGCTCCGGTGACGGATGATGACGATCGGGATAGCGGTACCGCCGACACGGAACTACGAGTCAGGTACATCAAGACGGGTGACACAACTGCAGGCACTTATGACACCACCCCTCTGCATCTTGGGAGTCTGCGGGTGTGGGACGGAAGCTCCATTGGCTACACGGTCCCGATGACCATCAACTCTGCCAGAATCACCGTTGTGCATCGGCCGGTCTGCTATCCGGAGCCTGTGACCGTACGCATGGGCAGCGTGTCCAGAACGCTCTTCGACGGGAAGTACAGCGCCGGACCCGCGCGCGGATTCCATGTTGCGATCAACTGCGACGCCTTCGATGGGGATGTGAACTACTATCTGGAGGGAACGGAAAACAGCCCTGTTGTCGATACGGAGCGCGGGATCATTGAAGTGAGTGGCGGGGCGGTGGGGGTAGGCCTGCAAATGCTGCGCGATACGGCGGGCTATCCGCCGATTCCCTTGGAACGGGCCCAGAATTTCGGCGCCAACAGAGGCGGCGGAAGGATCAGCCGATACTTCAAGGCACGGTACGTGCAGACAGTGGACAAGGCGGAGGATATTGTGCCGGGAACCGCCAATGCCGCCATGCGAATTGTTATGGATTATCCTTGAACCGCCTTGACGCCTGATAGGCAGGGTAACGATGGATTCGCGGTTCCCCAGTGAGGATGCCATGAGTGGAATGAATTGGTTGGCCTGCTCTGCGCCGGCCCGGCGGATCGTCTGCTGGGGTCTTCTATCGCTCAGCGCGTTGGCCCCGGTGCACGCCCAGGTTGCCGTTGACGGTACGCGGGTGATTTTCCCTGCTGGCGCAGGCGAGGTGACCGTTGGCATCCAGAACCGCAGCGAGCAGCCTGCCTTGGTGCAGGCCTGGATCGGCGGCGAAGACGCGAAACTGCCCCCGGAAGCCTCGACCGCCCCTTTCGTCGTAGGGCCGCCGCTGCTGCGGCTGGATGCCGGCAAGGACCAGAAGCTGAGGGTGCGCCTGATCCGCGACCGGGCCCCGGATGATGATCGGGAGCACATGTATTGGCTCAACGTACTGGCTGCGCCACCGCAGTCTGCGCCCGCAGATGATGAGAACCTGTTGCAGGTGGCCATTCGTAGCCGGTTCAAGGTGCTGTACCGACCGTCGGCACTGGCTGCGAGTCTTCCTGCAAACTTTGCGGACCGCATGACATTTGCCATGCGCAGAAGCGATTCGGGCCTGCAGCTCGTTATCAGCAACCCGACCCCCTATCATTTCAATCTGGGGAAACTGGCCCTGGAATCTGACGGCAAGCTGCTGCCGCTCGACAACCCCTATGTGGCACCATTCTCCGAGAAGCCCGTGCCTTTACCGGCTGAGGCCGGCCAAGGCCCCAGCAGCGTGAAATTCGCCTGGCTTGATGATAACGGGCAGCTGCAGGACGGGAGTCGGGCATTGGAATCCCCATGACGCAGCTGCCAGCCCCAGGAGGGGGTGGCGTCAGGCGCTGATCTTCTACATGATGCCCGTTACATGTCCCTGATCCCGGCGCTTAGGCAGCCCGGTGATGGCGGTATTCCTGGCTGAGTGCTGCAAGTGAGAGCCCGCATGGCGAAGCTGGAAGTGCAAGCAATGAAGCGCTGGACCGCAGTCGTGGGAATGGCCGGTCTCGGGCTGGTGTTCTCTGGCGCGGCGTGGGCGCGCTGTGACAAGTTCAGTGACGCGTTGAGCGAAGTTGTGTCGACCACCTTGGTTACCAACGGCACCAGCAACGGCCGTCCCGTCTCCCCGTGGCTGCCGGAGCATACAGATGACCGTTACATAGCCGGTTGCACATCGGGGGGGACCGTCTTCTTCTTCGGCCATCGCGATCAGATTGGCAGTTACTCCGAAAATGGACTCGCCTACAGCGTTTATGCGTCGGGCATTGAGGGACTGGGCATGATCTTCGCCGTTCGCTCACGGGACGACGGGGGCCCGTTCGTGCCGATCCATGCGGACCGTTCGAGTACGATCAACTTTCGCCAGCAGTGGATGTTCCCGCAGGTGCGTGCGCGCTTCATCCGGATGACGGACATCGCCGCCGGAACCCATGCAACGCGGGCGTTCGAGTTCGGCAGCGGGTTGTACAGCGACGGGACGTCCATCAAGGCGACGGTCAATTACGCGGTTTCCAGCACCACGGTTACGGTTGTCCACCGGCCACTGTGCAGGCCCCAGCCGGTTGTGGTTCGAATGGGCAGCGTTCCCGCGACAGATTTCCGCGGCCAGTACAGTGGCAGCCGTAGCCGGGGCTTTCAGATCCAACTGGATTGCGAGAGCGGCGTAGGGGAGGTGCGTTACTACCTGGAGGCCACCGACACGAGTCCGATTGTGGATGTGGATCGAGGTATCGTCACTGTCACTGGGGGCGCGGCAGGGGTCGGGCTACAGATGCTCCAGAGTGATAGCGGAACGCCGATTGCGCTTGAGAGAGTCCATCCGTTTGGCACAAGCACGGATGCCGGGCGGATCAGCAGGCAGTTCCATGCGCGGTACGTGCAGACGGCCGAGGAAAGCAAGGATATTCAGCCCGGGGCGGCCAATGCATCCATACGGATTGTGATGGACTACCCCTGACTGGGCCCAGGCAAACAGAAGACATGAGTGCGTTGTCGCTATCGAGCCGCAGGGTGCTCGGATGGCCCGGGCTGCGCGTCATGCAAGCGGCTCCGACCAAGATCGGGGCGCGCTCAAGGATGGGCTTCAAAGCGCTGAAAAAAGGCATTTTCCCCATTCGGGCGGTATGCGACAATGCGGCCCGCTGCAAGTATGTCTCCGTCTGTGCTGGCGCAGCGTTTGGATTTGCCGCGCTGCTGTGTGCATGATGGATTGCCGCCGAAAAAGGGTGGCCGGGCCTGGAAACCCGTAGTGACTGTAGTAATACGCTTGCCAGCCGGCGTCGCCTTGTGCGGCGCCGGCTGGCAATCCGTCTGCGCGTTATGGCGGGGCGGTGCGTGGGGGTGCGTGCAAGCGCGCCCGCCGGCAATGACTACAGTCCTCCGGTTTCCAGCCATGCGCCGTCCCGCCGCCTTTGTTAAGGCCGGTGGCTCCTTATGCCTTGCACGGAGACTTGCCATGAACGCATCGGATATTCCCCATCTGCGCACCCAGTACGCCCCGGCCAATGCCGAAGAGGGGGGCGCCGCAACACCTGATCCCAACAACCTGATCGCTTTGCTGCACCAGATCGGCCGTGGCGCAGCGGCTGATGGCCAGCCCTGGCCAGAGCGCCATCAACTGCCCGGCCGATGCCTGGCGCTGGCCGATGCCGATGGCGCATTGGCGGGCCTGCGCGTCGTCCAGGAAATTTCGCTGGCGGCCGAACGCGCCCGGCAGAATGGCGGCCCCGAACAGTACGTGGGCGACCGCGTGATGGAAGGGCTGAAACTGGCCGCGTTGGCGTTGACGAACCACGCCATCTACCGCCTGCACCCGGAATGAAATGGGCGGCTCAGGTTCAGTAGATCCACGCCATGCGTGGATGCTTCCGGTGGATCAACGTGTCGGCAGCCAGGCATGGCCTGGCTCTACCGAGGAGCGAGGTGGCGCGTGTCCAGTAGATCCACGCCATGCGTGGATGCCTCTCAGAAATCCATCGTGGCCGACAACAGCACCGTTCTCGGCGCACCCAGTGCCAGGCTGGAAAGCAACGGCATGCCCCAATACGCCTTGTTGGTCACGTTGTTCACGCTCGCTCTGAGGGCAAGCGGTCGGCCCGCCATCGTCGTGCTGTAGCGCGCCCCCACATCAAACAGTGTGCGCCCCGGCACCGACAGGCGGTTATCGGCACTGATGTACTGCTTCGACATCGCCGTGGCATTGCCGGTCAGGGTCACGCCTTCCAGCGCAGGCACATCCCATTCCACACCCAGCTTGGCCTGGCGCTGCGCAACCGCCGTGGCGATGCGGCCTTCATTCACGCCGCCGGCCGTGCGGGTCAGCTTCGGCTGTACGTAGGCCACGCCGCCCAGCAGGCGCACGCCGTCCATTGGGGAACCGAAGAAGCCCCATTCCACGCCGCGGTTACGCTGCTCGCCACCGAACGAGAAGATATTCGTGACCGGGTCGGTGTAGCTGCTCGGGCGTTTGATCTCGTACACGCTGAAGGTGTGCGCGAAGCTGCCCAGGTCCAGCTTCAGGCCCAGTTCCTTCTGCTTGGTGCGGAACGGTGCGAACACATCGCCGGCATTGGCGGCGGTCATTGGCGCGGTGGCGCCCTGGCTGAGGCCTTCGATGTAGTTGGTGTAGACCGAGAGCGTGTCGGTGGCCTTCACCAGCAGCGCGGCGGCCGGGGTGGTGGCGCTCTCGTCATAACGCGAGGTGCGTGCGCCGCTGGCCACGTTGAAGGTCTCGCTGACCACCTGCTGGCGACGCACGCCCAGTGTCAGCTGCACGCGGTCATCGGCAAAGGACAGGGTATCGGCGAAGCCGAGGCTGTCCAGCCGCAGCTCGGTGTGCGAGATATGCGGTGCCACGAAGGGTGCGGCCGGGCCCCACACCGGGTTGTAGAGGTTGGTGGTCCAGTCCCAGCCCGGCACGCTGCGGCGGCCGTAGTCGTTCTGGGTGTGCTGGTAATGGGTCACGTTGGCAGCCCACTGGTGGCCGACAGCGCCGGTGCGGAAACTGCCGCGCAGGCCGGCGTCACCGGACTGCTTCCTGATGTCGAAGGCCAGCTGGCCCATCACCGTGGTGAAGTCACCGCCCGGGTTGAGGATCTGCGCACTGATCGAACCGTTGTAGCGGTAGTCGGTCTTGCTGGTGCCATAGGCCAGGTAGGCCATCAGGTGATCGTTGATGTCCAGCTCACCGCGCAGCATCGCGCCCTTGTCCCGGCTGTCCACGTAGGCCCAATCCGGGTTGATCAGGGTGTCGCCACGCGGTGGCCGCGGAATCGCCACGCCCGGTGCCAGGCCGACGCCACGGGCCGGGCCGTCCACGCGGTCGTCGGCGCTGTACAGATCGGCCGACAGGCGGGCGCGCTCGCCGCGCCAGTCCAGTGCTAGCGAACCCAGCTGCACCTTCTTGCGCTGCTTGCCCACCGCGCCGTCGCCATCACGGTAGGCCCCGTTGAAGCGGATGCCGAACTGCTTGTCGGCACCCATCCGGCGGCCCGCATCCACATGGGTGCCGAACTGTGCATCGGAGGCGAAGTTCGCGCTGACCCGCAGCAACGGCTGATCGCCGGCACGCTTGGGCACCAGGTTGACGCTGCCGCCGACCGAGCCGCCCGGTGGCATGCCGTTGAGCAGGGCGGAGGGGCCCTTCAGCACCTCGATGCGCTCGAACATTTCCGGCGAGGTGCGGTAGTACGGCGCCATGCCGCTGAGGCCGTTGAAGGTGGTATCACTGGTGCTGGAAGCAAAGCCGCGGATGGCGTAGTTCTCGCTCCAGGCGCCGGTCACGCCGTTGCTGAACACCGTGGGGTCGGTGGTGGCGATGACGTCGGTGAGGTCCTTGGCCTGGCGGTCGCGGATGAAGGCTTCGGTGTAGCTGACCGTACTGAACGGCGTGTCCATGAAGTCCTTGTCGCCGAGCAGGCCGACCCGGCTACCCGAGGCCACCTGGCCGCCGGCATAGTCGCCGGTCACCCGGCGCTGTTCCTGCACCTGCACCGAGGGCAGGGTGGACGGCGCCGGTTCGGCCAAGGCGGCACACGAGGCCAGCAGCCCCAGTGCCAGCGCAGACACGCGGTAGCGCCGGGCCATGCCGGGCGGATGGTTCAGCACGCGGGTCGTGCCGGCGGCGGCGCGCTGCAACGGGGAGGGAAGGTCGTACACGGTCATGCCAGGTTCCTGTGAATCGCAGGTGCGAGCGCGCCTGGCGCGCTGCCATCGGCAAGCACGGGGGAGGGCGCAGCGCAGGGTTGTCGGCTGGGTGGGGACCTGGCGGGAAGTGAGCCATAGGCTCGATTGCGGACGGCGGCGGGGTTGCGAACCCGGCGCATTCCTAATTAGTTGAGTAAAGTAAACTAAATCAATGGAAGCGGACAAGAGGGTCCCTTTGCTGGCACCCTCAGCAGGGTATGAACACACCCCGTAAGAGCACGTACCCCGATCCAACGGCGCCGACCCGTGGCCGCCCACCCACCATCACCCCGGAGCGCCTGGCCGACATCGGCATCCGCCTGGGCCTGCCCAACCTGACCATGGCCAACGTGGCCGCCGAACTGGCGGTGACCCAGGCGGCGCTGTACAAGCGCGTGGCCAACCTGGAGGCACTGAAGCGCCTGGTGGCGGAGGCGGTGTTCCAACGCTGGCAGATTCCGCGCGCGTCGGTCGACGCACCGGGCGGGCTGGAGGCTTACCTGATGGGGTTCGTGGAGTCCCTGTGCGAGGTGGTGAAGGCGCATCCCGGGCTGCCCCCGTACCTGCTGCGGCGCACGGTGGCGACCGCGCCGATGCTGGAGAAGATCGCCTCGCATCAGGCGCACGTGGCCGAGGTGTTTGGCCTGCCGGTGGACAAGGCGCGCTGGCTGCTGGCCACGATCGCGTTCTACTGCATTGCCGGTGCGGATACGGTGTATGGGATTGCGGACGACGAAGAAGGCCAGGTGATCACCGAGTTCAAGCAGGGCATGCGTGCGCTGGTGATCGGTTCGCTGGAGGTGCTGGAGCTTCGGTAGATCCACGCCATGCGTGGATGCCGTTACACGGTTCGCCACGGCCCCATCCACGCATGGCGTGGATCTACAATGCGGCCATGCCTGCCACGCCCACCCTTGATGATCTGCGCCGCCATGCGGTGGCGCGCACGCTGTTCAAGCCCACCACGTTGCTGACCGCGATCCGGCGCCTGGGCTTCGTGCAGGCCGACCCGATCCGCGCACCGGCACGCGCACAGGACCTGACCCTGCGCCACCGAGTGAAGGACTATCGTGCAGGCGATCTTGAGCGCCGTTATGCCCGATTGCCGGTGGAAGAAGATTGCCTGGTGAACTACGGCTTCCTGCCGCGTGAGCATCTTGCGCTGATGCACCCGCGTGTGTCCAAGCGCGCGTGGGACACCGAGACCCAGCGGCGTGCAGCGGACGTGCTGGCCTTCGTGCGCGAGCGCGGCAGCGTGCACCCGCGCGAGGTCGACCAGGCGTTTGCGCATGGCCGGGTGACCAACTACTGGGGCGGCACCAGCAATGCCAGCACGCACCTGCTGGAGGGCATGCACTACCGCGGCCTGCTGCGTGTGCAGCGGCGCGACAGCGGCACCCGCATCTACGCGGTGGCCGAGCACGCGGAAGCCGATGCCAGCGCGCAGGCGCAGATCGAACGCGCCGCCGCCCTGATCGACCTGGTGGTGCGCAAGTACGCGCCACTGCCATCGGCCAGCCTGACCTACCTGGTGCGTCTGCTCGGCTATGGCGCACCGCATCTGGCCGAACAAACCCGGCAGGCGTTGATGCTGGCCAAGCAACAGCTGGCCAGCTGCACGCTGGACGGCACGACTTGGTACTGGCCGGCAGACGAGAACCCGCGCTCGCGCCGTCACGCACCGGATGAGCAGGTGCGCCTGCTAGCCCCGTTCGATCCCGTGGTGTGGGACCGCCGCCGCTTCGAGCTGCTGTGGGGCTGGGTCTACAAGTTCGAGGCCTACACACCTGCACCGAAGCGCCAATACGGCTACTACGCGTTGCCGGTGCTGTGGCACGACCAGGTGGTGGGCTGGGCCAATCTCAGCGTGCGCGACGGTGAACTGGCGTCCAGCGTGGGCTACGCCGGCAAGTCACTGGCCCGCGACAAGGTGTTTCGTGGTGCGTTGGAAGACGAACTGCAGCGCATGGCGGAGTTCCTGTAGCGCCGAGCGGCGCATGGGTGCCTGTAGGTCCAGGTAGCCGCCAACCTTGGTTGGCGTCGCTTTCATCAATGCCCACCAAGGCGGGCATCTACCGATCCCGCCGCCCTTGCACCACCATCGCCAACACCACCACGCCCGCGGCAACGCTGGTGTGACCGGACAGCGCAGCCAGACCGAAACCCACGCCCAACCCGCGCATGGCAAACACGGTACTGAACACCAGCAATGCCCAGCCAATCGCGCGCAGCTGCTGGGTTGCCTGCGCGCTCAGCACACGACGCAATACGTCCCGCTGATGACGCTCCATCGCCAGTGCCAGGCAGGCGAACGCGGCCAGCGACAACACGAACAGAATGACGTGGATCATGCGCTGGCCTCCGGTGCCGCAGTGCGTGACGCAGCAGACGGCCGTGCACGCTTCACCTTCGGCGCATGCCGCCAGGTGCGCCAGGCCAGCAGCGTGTGCAGGGCGGCCAATGCCAGCAGGGTCAGGTCGGTGCCAGCGAATGCCCAGTCGCCCGCAGCCAGCGTGCGCCACAGCGGATGCAGCGTGGTCACCGCAGTCAGCACCGGCAGCAGCGCCAGCAGCAACGCCGCCAGCAGGAACTGTTCGATCCATGCACGCTTGGGTGTGCGCATCGTGGCGTGCACGAACATGGCCGCCCAGGTCAGGAAGAACACATGCACCTCCCACGCCGCGCGCCCGTCCATGGTGATGGGCAGCAGGCGGTTGGCCCATAGATAGGCCGCCATCGCCACCGACAGGCCGGCGACGGTGGCGATGTTGAGACGCTCGACCAGGCGGAAGCCGAAGTAGGGGCGCTGCGGATCGGGCAGCTGCGCGCGGCGCTTGACCGTCCACAGCACCAGCCCGGTGCCCACCATGGCGGTGCCGGCCAGGCTGACGATGAAGTACAGCCAGCGCAGAGCGGCATCGGCGAAGCGGCCCAGGTGCAGGCCATACAGCACGCCCTGGGTATCGGCGGCAACGCCCGAGTGTTCCTTGATCTGCAGCAGCTGCCCACCGCTGCCGTCGAACAGCAGATAGTTCGGGGTGGTCGAAACACGGCTGGACTGCGCACGCACCACGGCCACGCGTGCGTTCTCGTCGCCGGGATTCTGCACCTGCACGCTGCCCACCGCGCCGGCTCCCCAGCGCTGCTCGGCCTGCTGCACCAGTGCACCGACGTTGGTGAGCGGAGCAGGGTGGCCGGCGGCCTTCTGCGGCGGCGGGAACAGGCGCATCTCGCTGACCACCTCGGCCTGCTGGCGCTTGTCCGGCAGCTTGGCCAGGCCCCACGGCATATACAGTACCGCCAGCATCACCAGGCCGCTCCAGGTGATCATGAAGTGGAACGGCAGGCCGAGTACCGACAGCGCCGCGTGTCCATCCAGCCAAGAGCGCTGGCCCTTGCCCCAGCGGAAAGTGAAGAAGTCGGCGAAGATCTTCTTGTGGGTGATTACGCCGCTGACGATGGCGACCAGCATGAACATCGCGCACAGGCCGACGATCCAGCGGCCCCACATCGCCGGCATGTAGTGCAGGTTGAAGTGGAAGGCATAGAAGAAGTCGCCGCCGCTGGTGTCACGTGCCTGCAGCGGTGCACCGGTGCTGGCGTCGAACAGGCCCGAGTCGAAGCCATGCCGGCCACGCCCGCCCGGGCTGGCCCACATCGCCGACACCCACGGCATGCGCGTGCTCGGCAGGCTGAGGTTGATCTGGCTGGCCGCAGGCGTGTCGGCCATGATCGCCGTGACGGTACGCTGCGCAACCACAGCGGCGTCCGGCAACACGGACGGTGTGGCGATTTCCGGGCGGGTGTAGCGCGAGAGCTCGTCGCGGAAGTAGCTGGCGGTGCCGGTGAGGAATATCGCGTACAGGATCCAGCCGGCCAGCAGCCCCACCCAGATATGCAGGTCGGACATGGTCTGGCGGATGCCGCGTGGCTTGGGGGTGCGATCGACCTTGCTCATGCAGCGCCTCCGTTGCCGACCGTCTGTGCGATCAACCACAGCGGAAGCGCGGCGATGATCAGGCCCAGCCATGCGCGCCACGCCGAGCGCACCGCGAACACCCAGACCACGGCACCGGCGTACAGCAGGAAGCTGGCCAGCATGCCGGTGAACACGGCCTGGCGACCATCAATGGGCAGCGCCAGTGCCGCGATGCTGCACAGTGCGGCCAGCACATAGCCGCCGAACAACGCGGCGATGATGCGTGAGACCAGGGGCAGCCAGGCCAGCACGGAAGCGGTACGGGAAACGGTCAAGGCACTTCTCCAGGACACCACGCGACATGGCGTGGTGCCCTTGCAACGAGGATCAGAAGTCGACGGTGGCCGACAGCAGGGCGGTGCGCGGCGTGCCCAGGCCGGAGCCGAGGCTGCCCGCCCAGTACGCCTTGTTGGTCAGGTTCTGCACGGTGGCGCGCAGTACCAGCGGGTGGCCGGCCGCTTGCGTCGCATAGCGGGCACCCAGATCGAACACGGTGCGGCCCGCCACCCACTGGCTGTTGTCAGCAGTGATGTAGCCCTTGGACAGGCTGACCGCGTTGCCGGTGAGGGTGAGGCCGGCAACGGTCGGCACGTCCCATTCGACGCCCAGCTTGCCCTGCCATTGCGGTGTGGCCGTCGCCAACCGGCCTTCGTTGATACCGCCCTGGGTACGGGTCAGCTTCGGCTGCAGCCAGCCGATGCCACCGAGCACGCGCAGCTGTTCGGTGGCCTGGCCGAACACGGTCCATTCCACGCCCCGGTTGCGTTGCTGGCCTCCGAACGAGAAGACATTCGTGGTCGGGTCGGTATAGGAGCTGGGCTTTTCGATCTCGTACACGCTCAATGCGCTGGCCAAGCGGCCGAAGTCGAGCTTGGCACCGACCTCGCGCTGGCGGGTCTTGAACGGCGGGAACACGTCGCCCGCGTTGGCGGCGGTTGCCGGGGCGGTGCTGCCCTGGCTCAGGCCTTCGATGTAATTGGCATACAGTGACAGGCGGTCGCTGGCCTTGAACAGCAGTGCACCGGCCGGGGTGTTGGCGCTGGCGTCGTAGCGTGCGGTGCGCTTGCCTGTGCCGCCATCGAAGGTATCGCTGAGCACGGTCTGGTGACGGATGCCCAGGGTCAGCTGCACACGATCATCGATGAAGGACAGCGTATCGGCGATGCCGAAGCTGGTGGTGCGCACTTCCGCGGTCTTTGGCAGCGACGCATCACTGAAGCTGCGGTCGATGGCAGGGCCCCACTGCGGGTTGTAGATATTGGTTACCCAATCGCGGGCCAGCAGGTTGCGCTTGAAGCCGAACTTCTGGTCGTGCTGGTACCAGGCTGCACTGATGGCCAGCGCGTGATCGACCGCGCCGGTGCGGAAACGCGCCGACAATCCGGCTTCGGCGGTGTCCTTGCTGTAGATGAAGCGTTGGTGGGCGAAGTTGTTGCGGAAGTCGCCGGCGGTGTTGGTGATCAGCGTGGTGGCACTGGCGATGGAGTCGAAATCGGTATGGCCGTGGCCGTAGCTGGCATGCGCCTGCAGGTAGTCATTGATGTCGAACGACCAGCGCAGTGCGGCGGCCTGGTCCTTGACGGTGCTGAAGGTCCAGTCCGGTGCAAACAGGGTGCTGGCTTTCGGCGGGCGGGGCACGGCCAGGCCGGGCGCCAGCGAGACGCCACGGTTGAGGCCATCCACATGGTCGCGGCTGCTGAACAGGTCCAGCGACACCTGCGAGCGCTCACCACGCCAGTCCAGGCCGAGCGATGCGAGCTGCGTCTTGTGCTGCTGGTGGTCGGTGGCGGTGTCGCCGTCGCGATGCACGGCATTGAGGCGTACGCCGAACTGCTTGTCCGCGCCGAAGCGGCGGCCGACATCCAGGTGACCGCCCCACTGCGCGTCGCTGCCGTAGCTGGCGGTGAAGCGGGTCAGTGGTGTGTCGCCTGCACGCTTGGGTACCACGTTCACCGCACCGCCCACCGAGCCACCGGGCGGCATGCCGTTGAGCAGCGCGGACGGGCCCTTCAGCACTTCGATGCTCTCGGCCAGTTCGGGAGTGACGCGGTAGTAGGGGATCAGCCCGTACAGGCCACCAAAGCCGATATCCGACGAGGCGACACCGAAACCGCGGATGTTGAAGTAGTCGGTGATGCCACCGCTGGAGCCACTGTTGTAGACGCTGGGGTCGGTCAGTGCGATGACCCGCACCAGGTCCGGCGCCTGGATGTTGTCGATGAAGTCGGCGGTGTAGCGGGTGGTGTTGAACGGCGTGTCCATGAAGTCGAGCTCGCCGAGCAGGCCGACGCCGCTGCCGCGCGTGACCTGGCCGCCGGCGTAGGTATCGGTGGGTGCGGTCTTGTCGGCGCGCACGTTCACGGTGGGCAACTGGCGGGCGCCATCGGGTGCATCGTTGGCGTGTGCGGCGGTGGCGAGCAGCAGGGTGGGCAGCAACGCCGCACGGGCGGCCAGAGACAGCGCCGAGCGGCGTGGGAGGGGCAGGGTTCGCAGGGGGAGGGACATGGCGGTTCTCGTGTGGTGGGTCGTGCGATCGGCCAGCACGGCGCCGTCTGTGACCTGCAGGGGCAGGACGACGCGGGCTGTGGAATGGCTGGCAGAGGGCACGGCACTGCCGCTGTGGCAGTGCTGCACGCGAGGTGCGTG
Source organism: Stenotrophomonas sp. 86156_Sma (assembly GCF_056481625.1). NCBI lineage: Bacteria > Pseudomonadati > Pseudomonadota > Gammaproteobacteria > Lysobacterales > Lysobacteraceae > Stenotrophomonas > Stenotrophomonas sp. 86156_Sma. The sequence goes on along the minus strand of NZ_CM151157.1, from coordinate 2,755,376 downwards.
GGCGATCTGTGGCTGGGTGGAACGAAGCGCGGGGCGCGGATACTGCGGGGTGGATCAGATATCGTCGGCGAGGTCGTCGAGGTCCTGCAGGCCACCGCCGCGTGCCAGCACGCGCTCGTAGTTGCGGCGGCGACGCTGGTCGGTCTCGGTGGTGGTCTCGCCACGTTTCCAGTAGCCGGCCACGGCAACGTCGCTGCGTGGCAGGCCGACCGTTTCGATGAAGTGGCGGCGCAGGGCACGCATTTCCTCGCGCTCGCCGGCCGCCCAGACCGTGCTGCCGGGTTCCGGCCGCAGTTGGCGCGCCTGCTGCAGCAACGGCACGTCACCGGTGGCGAGGCGGAGCACGCGGACACCTTCAATGGCGGGCAGTTCGTCTACCGGGAATGCATCATCCGAGGCGATCCAGGCCTCTGCGCGCAGGTCGGCCGGCCACTGCTGCAGCAATGCAAACAGGGCAGGGATGGCGCTTGGGTCGGCGAACAGGAGGGCGCAGGTGCCCTCACGCTGCGGTACCTGCAGATGGGGGCGCGGTCCGGTCAGATCGAAGGCATCACCGGGGCGCAGCGCACGTACCCAGGCCAGCATCGGCCCCGGCGCCTCGTGCAGCACTACGTCCAGGGTGAACTGGCGGGTGTTGGGATCGAGGCTGCGCACGGTGTAGATCCGTGACACATCGCCGAACGTGGCGCCGAGCTGGATGCGCACGGCGGTGTTGGCACGCCGCCAGGGCGCGAGTTCTGCATGTTCCGGCAGCTGGACCACGAGGCGCAGCAGGCTGGCGCACGGCTGTGCAACCGCGACCACCTGGACCTGCAGCGCCTGCAGGCCGCGATCATGGTCGGCGCCGCGCAGCGGCCCGGCCGGGGTGATTGAAGTGGGGGACGCGGACATCGACAACGATCCTGGACACTGCAAATGCGAATTAGTTACATCATAGTAAACTAAATTGATCGTGCCGCAACCGGGGCCTGTCCACGGACCGCAGCGACGCGTTGACCACGGCGTCGCTGCGGACCACCATGACAGCCCTTGCCCGCGCACTGCGCAGGAACCGTTACCGCATGGCTGCACCGAAAAAGACCGCTGCCCGTGGGCGACCGCCCAGCATCACCCGCGAGCGCATCGCCGACGCCGGCATTGCCATGACGCTGCCGGGGCTGAGCTTCGTGGGCGTGGCGGCGGCGCTGGGGGTCAGCCACATCGCGCTGTACAAGCATGTGGCGAATCTGGCGGCACTGCGCGAGCTGGTGGCCGAGGCGATCTTCGAGCGTTGGCAGGCACCGGCACTGGATGCCGCTGGCCGGCGCAGCATCGAGGAGGATCTGCGTGCGTTCCAACGTTCACTGCGGACGCTGGTGGACGGGAACCCGGGGCTGGCGCCGTTCCTGGTCAGCCACGGCGCGAAGACACCGGAGATGCTGGCGCGCATCCAGCGTCACCATGCCGAATTCAGCCGCGTGCATGATCTGCCGCTCGAGCAGGCGGCGTGGCTGCTGTCGACCGTGGCCTATCACGCCGTGGCGTTGGCCGACACCGTGTACTCGCGGCATGCGGTGGTGGATACCACGCGACGCCCGCTGGATCGGAAGGCGCAGGAGGCCGAGTTCGACCGCAGCATGGAGGCGTTGATCATCGGTGCATTGGCGATGTGCGGGCGCACGGCAGCCTCCGGGTAAGCCCCATTCCAGGTTGGCGCCGTTGCCGTGGTGGTGGCCAACCTTGGTTGGCCCCGCGATGTGTCGGTGCCCACCAAGGTGGGCGTCTACCGGTCAAGCGGCGTCCCTGCGCTCAGCATCCTCCATTCCGGGGCTGACGCGGCGGCCGATGTCCTTCAGCGAGGTAATCGCCAATCCTGGTTGGCACCGTTGCGCCGGTAGTCGCCAACCTTGGTTGGCGCCGCTATACATCGTTGCCCACCAAGGCGGGCATCTACCGGTCAAGCGGCGTCCTTGCGCTCCGCATCTTCCATGCCGGGGCTGACGCGGCGGCCGATGTCCTTCAACCGCGCCAGCTGATCCACCATCGACGGTGCGTCATCCAGGCTGCCGACGAACGTCCACAGATAGGTCATCACCGCATACACATGGCCCGGGGTAACCCCGTCGGTGGTGGCGAGACGGCCGATCGTCAGCGCGAACAGCACCGCTGCCGCCGCGCCAACTACCACAAAGGCACCGGCTTCGCGATCGGAGAGCAGGATGCGCAGCCGCGACAGCGTGGTGTAGTGGCGACGCAGCACCGAGGGACTGACCCGGTCGACCAGGCGGATTTCATGTTCCAGCCGGTTGTTCAGACGCCCATGCAGCTGCTCGTTGCGGCGTGCGAACGACGGCATCAACAACACTGCGCCGAGCAGGGCGATCAGGCTCGCGGCGCCCACCAGCGGTTCGATCACCAGCAGCATCACCGCCGCACCAAACATTGATACGAGCGCGGTGGCGATGATCGGCACGTGCTTTTCGAAGAAGTCGACGAACTCACGGGCCAGCACAACGCGCGCGGCCGAGGTGGAGGTGGCCTGGCCCAGCCTGCGCTGTGCCTGCACCACGTTCACCGCCAGGTCGGCATAGATGCGGGTGAAGGTACGGGTATCGACCGCACGGCGGGCAGCACCGACCAGCCAGAACAGCAGTACCACGCCGGCGTAGGAGATGGCGTGGCCGATGTTGCCGCGGATGATCGCGTCCACCGCGAAGCCGGCAAACAGCGGATAGGCCAGCAGCAGCGCATTTTCCAGCGCCACCAGCGAAAAGGTGCCGGTGAGCTGCCACGGATAGGTTCGCAGGATGGCCTTGAGAGTGGCGGCCGCGTTCTGCTGGCCGATGCTGCCGGCGGCGGCCGCCGGATCGTGTGGGGGGGTCATGGGGATGCCTGGGTGGGTCGGAGTCAGGGCAGGGGACGGATGCCTGCCATCTCCCGGATCGCGCCCAGTATCTGCAGCCCTTTGGAGAAGGCATGGAGGGACGATGGAGATTGCGTGGAGAAACCGGCGCCGTTCAGCGATGCGAATGTCCACCAAGGTGGGCCGCTACCAAGGCAGTGTCTACCGCCTCAACGGCGGGCATGCACCGGCCAGCGGATTTCGAAGGCACTGCCACCACGTTCGGTGGCCCGGCATAGCGCTGTTCCGTGATGGGCCACGGCAATCGCACGCACCACGGCCAGGCCAAGCCCGGAGCCACCACTCTGCCGCGAACGCGAGACATCCGTGCGCTGGAAGGCTTCGAAGATGCTGTCGCGAAGGTCGTCCGGCACACCGGGGCCGCCATCTTCCACAGTGACGGTGCAATGGCCTTCTGCCAGCGTCACGTACACCCGCAGCGGGCAGGGAATGGCATGGCGTCGTGCATTCTCCAACAGTGCCAGTACTGCTTGGCGGATGCGTGCAGGATCGCAGTCGGCCAGCGAAGGTCGTGCGTCCAATTTCACCGAGAAACCACTCTCGGTCAGTGCCTCGGACATCGCTTCAACCACCGCGGCCACCTGCACACTGACATCGCTGCGCTGCAGGCGCAGATCCAGGTGGCCACTCTCGGCCAGGCTGACCACGCGCAGGTCCTCGATGATGCGGGTCAGGCCTTCCAGCTGGGTGAGCATGCTGTTGAACTGCTCAGGCCCCGGCTCGAACACGCCTTCGGCGATGCCCTGCAGGCGGCCGCGCAGGATGGTCATCGGCGTGCGCAGTTCATGCGCGATCGCCGCGTTCCAGAACACCCGGTTCTCGGACATCCGGCTCAGCCGTTCTGCCATGGAGTTGAAATCGCTGACCAGCGTGGCCGCTTCGGCCATCGTGGTATCACCTCCGCGTGCACGCGCTTCCAGATCGCCACTGGCGACCCGGCGCAGGCTTTCGGCCACCGAGTTCAACGGCGTGATGATGCGCCGGGTCAGGCGCGAGGCGACCAGCGTGGCGAAGATGACGACCACGGTGGCGGTCAATCCGATCCACAGCCATTCCAGCCCGGACGGCATGATCGTTTCCGGCTCGTCGTACCAGCGCGGATAGAACACCTCCATGAGGTAATAGAACAGGTAGAAGCCGCTGATCGACAGCACCGTCGAACACAGCGAGGCCACCGTGATGGACAGCGTGATCTGGCGTCCGATGCTCTTGCCTTTGGGGTTCATCATTCAGTCCAGGAAGCGGTAGCCGACGCCGCGAATGGTGGCGGGAATGCCGATCACGCCGACATCCTCCAGCTTGCGCCGCAGTTTGCTGACATGGCTGTCGACGGTGCGTTCCTGCGCGTCGCCCTCGGGCAGGCAGGCATGCAGGAGATCGGCGCGCGCATGCACCTGCCGTGGCGCACGCGCCATGTGCACCAGCAGCCGGAACTCGGTGAGGGTGAAGTTCAGTTCGTGCACCTGCTCGCCATGGCGCACGGTCACCTCGTGGCTGCGCAGGTCGATCTCGAAGGGCCCTTGGCGGATCAGCCCGTTGGGCGCTTCGACCAGGGGCCGGGAACTCCGGCGCAGCACGGCCTGGATGCGGGCGACGATCTCGGCCGGATTGAACGGCTTGGCCACGTAGTCGTCGGCGCCCACGCGCAGGCCGGTCAGCTTGTCCACGTCCTGGTCGAGCGCAGTGAGCATGATGACCGGGGTGTTGCCGATCCGTCGCAGTTCGCTCAGCACCTGCCAGCCATCCAGTTTTGGCATCTGCACATCCAGCAGCACCAGGTCCGGACGCAGTTGGCGGTGGCTGGCGAGTGCCGCCTCACCGTCGGCGGCGCGGGCGCTGCGCAGGCCGGAACGGGCCAGGTAGGCACTGAGGATGTCGGCGATTTCGCCCTCATCTTCGGCAATCAGCACCAAGGGTGCCTGTCGGCTACGGAGATCGTTCATTGCGTGATGCGGGTTCGGGGCAAGGGTGGGCAAGGGCGGGATCTGGGGCAGGGTCATCGTCGGCACTGCATGTCCTGCGCCTCTTCGTTGGCAGCCCAGGCCAGGGTGGCCAGCACCAGCGTGCGCCGCAGACTCGGTTCCACTGCACCTGCGCCGCGTAGCTGCTGCAGCATCAGGGTGGACACCGCCGCCGGCAGCTTGCTCCAGCGCGATGCCATGGGAGTGGCATCTACCCGGGCCTGCAGCCGCAAGGCCATGCCCAGGATGGCGCGCAGGCGCAGTGCCAGCAGGGCGACGACCACGAGAGTGGCTAGGGCGAGCAGCAGATGCAGGGTGGCATCGGCGACCGGGTGCGTTGCCGCCCAGACCGCCAGACCAATCAGCGCCAGCGACGCGAGTGCGCCGGAACGGCCAGTGCCACCGGGCCCATCGCTGCGGAACCCCACCAGGGCGGCCGCCCCGAAGCCCGCCAGCAGCGGGGGTAACGGATCCGGCGCGGCCAGCATCCAGCTGGTGGTCGATGCGAACACGACGGCGGTCAACCACGGCGAAGGCGCACACCACGCCAGGTAGGCGCGGCGCACATCGATGGGTGGCAGGTCTGGATGGGAAAGGGACACGGCAGGCGGGCAGTCGGCGAGGCCGACGAGGCTAGCGACCGTTGATGGAGACTCGGTCGAGATTGTGTCGAGATTGCGTGGACGCGGGCCGCAGCATTCAGGCGCGGGGCTGGTGCCTGAACGGCTGCCGCGCCTCCATGCAATCTCCACAGTGGCTCCAAGAAACGTCCATCCGCGGCTTCCAGACTGCGGTTTCGGCGGTCGCACTGGGCGACTGCACGCAGCCGGGCGTTTCGATGAGTAACCGCAGGACCTGGATCATTGCCGCTACGGTGGCCACATTGGCCGCCGGCGCTGGATGGTGGGCGTTTGCCGGCGGCGATGATGCCGCGCTGATCACCGCACCGGCAAGGGTGGCGGATCTGGAGAAGACCGTACAGGCGGTCGGCCGGGTCCATCCCAAGGAGCTGGTGGCGGTGGGTGCGCAGGTGTCCGGCCAGGTCAAGCGCCTGCATGTGGTGCTGGGCCAGCGCGTACAGGCCGGTGACCTGATCGCCGAGGTCGATTCGCAGCCGCAGCGTATCGCGCTGCGCAGTGCCGAGGCGGCCACCAACACGCTGCGCGCCCAGCATGCCGCCAGCCAGGCCCGCTATGCGCAGGCCAGTCGTGCTTACCAGCGGCAGTCGCAGCTGGTGGCGTCGCGCCTGGTGTCACAGGAAGGTTTCGAAGCCGCACGCGTGGCGCGCGATGCGGCACGCTCAGAGGTGGCCGCGCTGCAGGCGCAGATCGACCAGGCCGTGACCCAGGTCGAAACCGCACGGATCAACCTGGGCTATACCCGCATTGTTTCGCCCAGCGACGGTTACATCGTGGCCATCGTTACCAAGGCCGGGCAGACGTTGAACTCGATGCAGACCACGCCGACCATCGTGATGCTGGCGCAGATGGATACGATGACCGTGCGCGCCGAGATCGCCGAGGCTGATGTCGAGCTGGTGGCACCGGGACAACCGCTGTGGTTCTCGACACTGGGGCCGAGCGGCCGCCGCTATGAATCCCACCTGCAGCAGCTGGAACCGGCGCCGTCCTCGATTGCCGACGTCGCCACCGGCAATGCGGGTGGCTCTGCGCAGACGCCGAAGGCGGTGTACTACGCCGGCCTGTTCGACGTGGCCAATCCCGGCCTGAAGCTGAAGCCCTCGATGACGGTGAAGGTGACCCTGCAGCTGGCGCGGGTCGCCAACGCGCTGCAGGTGCCATTTACGGCGCTGGTCGATTCGGATGGCAAGGACGGCAGCCGTGGAACCGTGCGCGTGGTGGACACCAAGGGCCGCCCCCAGCAGCGTGCGGTGACGACCGGCCTGCGCACCGCCACCGCCGTGCAGATCCTGTCCGGCCTGCGCGAGGGCGAGAACGTGGTGGTCGGCCAGGCGCCCAGCGGCGGCGAATCCGAACCGACCAGCCTGCTGGGGATGTGAGCATGGCCGACGCACTGCTGGAACTGCATGGCGTATCGCGCGCCTATCGCTCCGCCGCCGGCGAGGTGGTGGTGCTGAAGGACGTTTCGCTGCGCATCGATGCCGGCGAGTTCATCGCCATCATCGGCCCCTCGGGCTCGGGCAAGTCCACGCTGATGAACATCCTTGGCTGCCTGGACCGGCCGACCGAGGGCAGCTATCGGGTGAACGGCGAGGCCAGCGAGCAGATGGCGCCGGACGCGCTGGCACGCCTGCGCCGCGAGCATTTCGGCTTCATCTTCCAGCGCTACAACCTGATGGAGAACCTGAGTGCCACCGAGAACGTGGCGCTGCCGGCAGTCTATGCCGGCGTGGAGGCGGACGTGCGCACTGCCCGTGCACGCACGCTGCTGGAAACGCTGGGGCTGGGCGAACGCATGGCGAACCGGCCGAGCCAGCTGTCCGGCGGCCAGCAGCAGCGCGTGTCCATTGCCCGTTCGCTGATGAACGGCGGCGCGATCGTGCTGGCCGATGAACCCACCGGCGCGCTCGATCACGCCAGTGGCCAGCAGGTGATGGCCGAGCTGAAGCGCCTGCATGCAGAGGGCCACACGGTGATCCTGGTGACACACGATGCGGCGATTGCCGCCAACGCGGCGCGGGTGATCGAGATCGCCGACGGCCGGGTGGTGACCGACCGCGGCGAGCGGGGATCGCGTGCTGTGGCTGAAACACCCGGGACCGAACGCGGCGTGTCGCCGGTCACCGAGCGCCGCGCACGCATGGATGCGATTCGCGAAGCCGCGCGGATGGCCGTGCGCTCGATGCTGGCCCATCGCCTGCGCACGCTCCTGACCATGCTTGGGATCATCATCGGCGTAGCGGCCGTGGTGACCGTGGTTGCGCTGGGCAAGGGTGCACAGGCGCAGGTTGAATCACAGATCAACGAACTGGGCGCCAGTACGCTGGAGATCTTCCCGGGCTCGGATTTCGGTGACCCGCGCTCGGCGGAGATCGAGACGCTGGTGGTGGGCGATGCGGACCATCTTGCGGCGTTGAGTTACGTGGACAGCGTGAGCCCGAACCTGAGCGGATCGGTGGCGGCGCTGCAAGGCAACCGGCGTGCCAATACCCAGGTGCTGGGCGTGGGGGCCGACATGCCGCGCGTGCGTGGGCTGCGGCTGAAGGCCGGCCGTTTCTTCACCGACGCCGAAGTGGATGCGCACCGTGCCGTGGGCGTGGTCGACCAGAAGGCGGCCAAAGCACTGTTCAGCGGCAGCCCGATCGGCAGCACGGTACTGCTGGGCGGCATGCCGGTGGAGGTGATCGGTGTGGTCGGGGCCAATGCGTTCGCGGGCGGTGCAACCCCGACGGTCTACGTGCCGTATACCTCGGCGGCCTCGCGGCTGCTGGGCAGCGAGCGCCTGGAGAGCATCACGGTGCGCGTGCGCGACAACGTGCCCACCAACGCCGCCGAAGCCTCGCTGGGGGCCGAGCTGGAGCGGTTGCATGGCCGTCGTGACTTCTTCATCTACAACGCCGACCAGATCCGCAAGGCGGTGATGAAGTCCAGTCAGACCATGGCAGCGTTGGTTTCGGCCATCGCAGCAGTGGCGCTGGTGGTCGGCGGGGTGGGGGTGATGAACATCATGCTGGTCTCGGTGAAGGAGCGCGTGCGCGAGATCGGCGTGCGGCTGGCGGTGGGCGCGCGGCAGGGCGACATCCTGCGCCAGTTCCTGATCGAGGCGGTGCTGATCTGCCTGTTCGGTGGCGTGCTGGGGGTGCTGTTCGCGTTCGGGGTGGGTGCGCTGTCCAGCCTGCTGTCGCTGGGTGTGCCGTTCCTGTTCACGGCGGGCCCTGTGCTTGCCGCGCTGGCATGCTCGTCTGCGATCGGGCTTGGCTTCGGCTACTTCCCGGCGCGCAGCGCGGCACAACTGGATCCGATCCAGGCGCTGGCAGCGGAGTAGGCGCAGGCCCGGTGCGGGCATTTGTGGAGCCGAAGGCAACGGCAGGAGCCGTTGCCTTTGGCTCCACAGGAGCAGCCTCAGGATGAGGGGCGCGGATGCGTGCGCACGCGTGCACGCTCGCGATACAGACGGCTGTCGGCGCGCTGCAGGGTGTCGGCCACCGTCTCGCCGGGTGCATGATGGGTCGCGCCCAGCGAGAAGGGCGTGGGTGACTGCCCGGCATGCTGCGCATACCACTGCTCCAGCGCGGCCAGCCGTCCCGGTTCCGGTGCAGTCAGCACCACCATGAACTCGTCGCCACCCATACGCACTACGCTTTCCATTGACCCCAGTGGAGCGCGCAGGAAGGCGGCGAACTCGACCAGCACCGTGTCACCCCGTGCATGGCCCTGGGTGTCGTTGATCTGCTTGAAATGATCCAGATCGAACATCAGGCAGGCCCAAGGCTGGTCGATCAGTTCGTCCAGGCGGGGCAGGAAGCGGCGGTTGTAGCTCTGGGTGAGGGGATCCTTGAAGGACATCTCGCGCAACTGCTGTTCCTGCATCCGCAGTGCGGTGACGTCCTGCGCATGGCCGAGCACGTAGGGTGGGGTGGCCTCGTTGTCGAGCACGTTGTGATACGCCCAGAAATGCCGGGTACCATCGGCGGCGATCAGCTCGATGACCCCGGCATCGGTGTGGTTGACTGCGATGCGTTCCAGATACGCCTTGAACGCGGCCCGCTTCTCCGGCGGCATCAGGTCGCACAAGCTGCGCCCGATCATGTAGCTCTCATCGAAGCCCAGTGACTGCACGGCCGCTGGGTTCACCGAGGTCAGCACGCCCTCCAGCGTGTGGGTGCAGATCAGGCCAAGGCTGTAGTGGAACAGCCGCCGGTAGCGGGTTTCGCTGGCTTCCAGTGCATCCAGCGCGGCGCGCTCCTCGGTGATGTCCTGTATGGCCCCGACCAGCCGCGGCCGGCCATCGACCTGCTGCCGGCCTCCAACCACGCGGGTCCAGATGGCTCGTCCGTCGGCGGTGGTCATCGGCAGCTGCACCTCCCACGACGTGCCTTCATCGATGCAACGCTGCACCGCCGTGTGGATGATGTTTCGGCTGTCCTCGCGATAGAACGAGAGCGCAGTTTCGAGCGTCGGTTCGAAGTTGCTGCGCACGCCGTGGATCTGCTTGGTTTCGCGGGTCCAGCGGACCTCGTTGCTGACCAGGTCCATTTCCCAGCCACCCACCCGGGCCGCGCGGTTCGTGCGCTCCAGGAAGTCCTCGCTGCGCTTCAGCTCACGATGCAGGGCCTTGGCCTGGCCGACCTGGGCCATCAGCGTGCTGCGCTGCTCCAGCACCTGGGTGGTGACCCGGGCCAGATGCACCATCAATTCGCGCTGGGAGGGAGACAGAACGCCCGGCATCGGGTCGAGCAGGCACAGCGTTCCTATGCGCGCGCCATGCGCCGAGCCCAGCGAGATGCCCGCGTAGTGGCGGATGCGCGGGCCGCCGGTGACCAGTGGATTGCTGGCGAAGCGCGGGTCCTGGCGCGCGTCCGGAATCTCGAACAGCGTGTCCTGCTGTATGGCATGGGTGCAGAATGAAATCTCGCGCGCGGTTTCGCTGACACCTTCCAGCCCGATGTTGGCCTTGAACCACTGGCGCTCGTCGGCAACAACTGAAATCAGAGCCATGGTCATGCCGGTAGCGGCACGCGCGGCGGCGACGATCGCATCGAAAACGGGCTCTGGCGGTGTATCGAGCAGATGCAGGCGGTCGAGTTCAAGCAGTCGTTCGGCTTCGTCCATGGCGCGTTTCAAGGCTGGGGTGGCGAGGGCGGCTTCGGCGGCTGTCATGCACCACGCTAGTGCGTAGCGCGTTATGTATCGCCACGACGGGGTGACGCCGACGTGACGCATCCCGGTCAGGGCTTGCGGGGCCCGCGCGAGGGGCGCACCGAAACGTGACGGTGGTCGCGAACATGCCAACGCCAGGGAAAGTCCACCGCACGGGTGATGCCGATGCGGGGCCCGACCACCGGATCCTCGGGGGGAGGCACGCCATCGCAGGCAATAACAATGCCGTGGCTGCCGGTCACCAGGTCTGCGCCATCGAAGCCGCGGTCCAGCCCGAAGGCCTGCGAGAGCTTGCCGGGGCCGCTGGCCAGATCATGGTCACGTCGGGCCGCCGGGCGCAGTTCGCGCATTCGTTCCAGCCCCGCCATCGGCTCGGCGGCCCGCAGCAGGACGGCGACGCCCTCGCCGATTTCGCCGCAGACCACGTTGCTGCCCCAGTGCATGCCGTAGGTGAAGTAGACATACAGATGGCCGGCCTCACCAAACATGCTGGCGGTGCGTGGCGTCTGCCCGCGATAGGAGTGCGCGGCCGGATCGATGCTGCCGGCATAGGCCTCGACCTCGACGATGCGCGCCGCGCGACCATCGTTGCGTACCAGCAGCTTGTAGAGCAGCTCGGGCGCAACGTCGGTCGAAGGGCGCTGGTAGAAGCGGCGCGGAAGGATCTGCAGTGAAGCGGGCAACCAGTCCGGCACGGTAGTGGCAGGCTCGGGTGAAAGACGGTGGCACTGTGGCATCGGTCAGGTGAAACGGGCGCAGACGCAGCATCATTCCGGCGCACGCGGCGCGGCCAGTGCCGCGCGCCGCGCGGCATAGACTTCGGGCGTCTGCGGCTTGATGAACAGTGCAACCAGTTCCGGATACTCCCGCTTCACCGCCGTTTCGATGCGGGTGATGCAGGCTTCAATCTGCGGGGTCCGCCGATCGTCCTCGAACTCGGCACTGAGCATCGCCACGACCTGTTCCGGCCCCATCTGCATGGTGGTCACGCCGTTCGCGCGACGCAGGTCCGGATCGGTTTCGGCCACCGCCATGATCCGCTCGGCCACCGCGGGGTGGGCAGGCTCTCCGACCAGCAGGCCCTTGGTCTCACGCGCCAGAAGGAAGGCGGTTGCGGCCAGCACGCCGGCAATGCACAGTGATGCAACGCCATCAAGCACCGGCATTTCCAGCAGCTGGGCGGCCAGCAGCCCGATCAGCGCGAAGCCCAGCCCCAGAAGGGCGGCACTGTCCTCCAGCAACACGGTGAAGGTGGACGGGTCCTTGCTGCGGCGGAATGCTTCGAAGTAGCCGAGTTTGCCCTTGGTACGCCGGAATTCCCGCAGCGCTACCCACCAGGAAGCACCCTCGAACAGGATGGAAATGCCCAGCACGCTGTAGCTCAGCGCGTGGTTGCTGGCCGGTTCCGGCCGACGGATGTGCTGGATGCCCTCGTAGGCCGAGACGCCAGCACCAGCCGCGAACACCAGCAGGGCGACGATGAAGCTCCAGAAGTACAGCTCACGGCCATAGCCGAACGGATGCACGGGGTCTGGCGCCTTGCCGGCGCGGCGCAGACCGTACAGCAACAGGAGTTCATTCAACGTGTCGACCAGCGAATGCACGCCCTCACTGAGCATGGCCGAGCTGCCGGAGATGCCGGCAGCAATGAACTTTGCGGTGGCAATGGCCAGGTTGCCCGCGAGGGCGGCGTAGATGACCAGACGGGAACCGGTGGGGGCAGACATCAAGGCAAGGGGGAGGGCAGGTGGATGCCTGATCTTGCGGACGGGCATGTCCCCGAGATGTGCACGTGTCCGATGTGCCGGGGCCGGGCAGGCGCCCAACTGCCGCTGCGATCAACCCGGTTAGGAGGCAGGAATGCAGACGCCAGGCCCTACGCTGGGGTCAGTCCTCGTGGCCAACCGTGTTCGAAGCGACGTTGACTATTCTCCGTAACCTGAAGAGACTTCGATGAATCACAAATTTTCCTGGTCCGCCCTCCTCAGTCTGTTGCTCTGCGCCAGCGTCGCGCGGATCTCCAACACCCTCCTGCTCGCTGCGGGTGGCAAATTTTTCGTAGCGGCAAGCGCAGGCCCGATCGCAAGCTGGGGACGCCCTGGATACGGGCTGCTGATCGTCATCGGGTTCCTCGCGCTGGCGACCTGGTACTTCGGCGAGCGCGCGAAGGCCGTGCATAAGGCTCTGCCCGCCCGTTTCTTCATCTGATACCACCGTTTTTGCCCGGGGTGCCGGCCAGCGGCCGGCACTACCGTTCAATCCGCCATCACACGACCAATCGCATCGGCCAGCAGCGCCCGTACCCGTTCCGGCGGCAGGTCGGGATCGCGCACGGCGCGCATCGCTAGACCTTCCACCAGCAGTCGCAGAAGCAGGGTTCGGCTGGCAATCCGCTCTTCGTCCACGGCGCGGCCCAGATTGACGTCACGCTGGCGCAGCCAGGCATGGATCGCGGCGCTGGTCTGTTTGTCATGGGTACGCAGCACCTCGGCCAGCATCGGGTCGCGATGCGCCTCGGCGTTGATCTCCGCATACAGCGCCACGCTGGCGATGGCATTGCCGTGGATCGGCAGCACTTCGCCGCGCGCCCATTGCTGGTAGCACTCCAGCAGCCCATCAATCAGATCGGACGCCACCGGCATCTCGCTGATCGAGGCCTGGTCGTGGCGCAGCTGGCGCTCGATCAGGGCCAGGATCAGGGCGCGCTTGTTGGCGAAATAGCGGTACATCAGCCCCTGGCTGATCTCGGCCTCGGCAGCGATATCGCCGATCGAACCGGCATGGAAACCACGGGTGATGAAGCATTTCTGGGCGGCGTCGAGGATGCGCCGGCGCTGGGCTTCGGCATGGGCGGCGGCAGGGGCGTCAGCGGGTGCAGCTACGGCGGTTTTCGGCGTCATTGCATGAAGTCGGGGCGTCCAGAGGCGGGATAGTACGTCACAAAAGGTGTGAATGAACGGTCATTCATTTGTAATTCCCGCCTCCCAGACTGCGCCGGCCTTCTCCTTCCGCGAATGAGTCCGATGCGCCACGCCCTGCTGCACCGCCCGCTGCTCACCCTCGCCATTGCCGCCGCACTGCCGGCGCTGGCCCATGCCGAAGACAGTCCCAGCGCCGACGCCGAGGCATCCGCCGATGCCGCGCGCACCGTGGTCGCCCTTGACCAGGTGATGGTGACTGCGCAGAAACGCGCCACCAACCTGCAGGAGACCCCGATCTCGGTATCGGCGGTCGATGCCGAAGCGCTGAAGGACCGCAGCGCGATTTCGCTGGGCGGCTTGTCCGATGGCTCCATCCCATCACTGCGGGTCACGCCGTTCGCTACCCGCAGTTCTGCGCTGAACATCGGCATCCGTGGCATCGGCGCCTCCGGTGATGCCAACCAACCGGCCCGCGATGCAGGCGTTGGCATCTATGTCGATGGTGTGTTCATGGGCCGTGCGCAGGGGCTGGGCAGCATGCTCTACGACGTGGAGCGCATCGAAGTGCTGAAGGGGCCGCAGGGCACGCTGTTCGGCCGCAACACCGAAGGCGGTGCAGTGAGTATCGTGACCAAGCAGCCGACCGGTGAATTCGGCGGCAGCGTCAGTGCCGGTGTGTCCAACTTCAGCGGCTACAACAGCGCGCTGCACCTGGACCTGCCCAAGGTGGGCGATGTCAGCTTCAAGATCGATGCAGTGCAGGCCAGGCGTGGCGGCACCACCGACAATCCGATGCGTGGCGAGCGTGACTTCAACAGCTACGACAAGCGCGGCGCACGCCTGAGTGCGCTGTGGCAGCCGAGCGATGACTTCTCGCTGCTGTACGCGTTCGATCGCTCCTACGACGCCACCACGCCGTACCACACCCAGGTGCTGGTGCCGGGCGCGTACCTCAGCCCGTTGCAGAAGGCCGGTGCCAGCCCGGATCGCCGCGACAGCGCGATCCTCGGCGGCCCGCAGGAAGACAATACCGGCCGCACCAGTGGCCATCTGTTGAACCTGTCGTGGACGCTGAACGACAACCTGGAATTGAAGTCGATCAGTTCATACCGTGAACTCACCCAGGGCCAGTTCGACATGGGGCTGGTCGATGCGATTTCGGCCTATGGTGGCGCAGGCACACCCTTCGGGCGTTACAGCCTGGCCCAGGTCTACCAGCACCAGTACAGCCAGGAATTCCAGCTGATCGGCAACACCTCGCAGGTGCAGTTCCTGGGCGGTGCCTTCTATTACCACGAGACCGCTGGTGACAATGCGCAGACCCCGAACATGCTGGTCTGGGGGCCGGGTGGCAACAGCTACACCGTGAATCCGGCGACCAACCCGCTGGATCTCTCGCGGGTACGCATCGACCGCGCCAGCAAAGCGTGGACGGACAGCCTGGGCGTGTTCGGCCAGGCCACGTGGACGCCGGAAGCACTGCAGCGCCTGCACCTGACTGCCGGCGGTCGCTACACCCGTGACGACAAGAAGGGCAGTCTGTACACCGTCAACGGCGCGGCGACGAATCTCGCTTTCAAGGACCGCTGGAGCCGCTTCGACCCGATGGTCAACATCGCCTACGACCTCGGCGAGCACACGATGGTCTATGCCAAGTACAGCACCGGCTTCAAGGCCGGCGGTGCCAACTCGCGCTCGACCAACTACACCGCGTTCGGTCCTGAAGAAGTGACGGCCTATGAGCTGGGCTTCAAATCGCAGTTCTGGGACAACCGCGCGCGCCTGAACCTGGCGGTATTCGATTCGACCATCGCGCACAAGCAGATGGACTTCTCGCTGCCGTTCGACCCGAACAGCGGCGAAACCCGCACCACCATGGTCACCACCAATGCACTGAGCGATGGCAAGTCGCGCGGCGCAGAGCTGGAGTTCAACGTGATGCCGGTGGACAACCTCACCCTCGGCCTCAACTACGCCTATACGAAGATCGACGCGCAGACCGCGACGGACCCGTTCGGTGCAGGGGTGCAGGTAACGGTCCAGCCGCTGCTGGCGCCGAAGAACGCCGGCAGCCTGTCGGTCGACTACCTGGTGCCGTTCGCGAACTTCTCGGCACTGAAGTTCCATGTGGACGGCAACTGGTCCGATGGCTACTACACCAGCGAGTACGACCAGATGCTGACCGACAGCTCGTTCGTGGTGAACGCACGGGTGGCGCTGGTGGATGTGCCGGTCAACAGCACTGGCACCACCATGTCGTTCTCGTTGTGGGCACGCAACCTGCTCGATGAGCAGCATCTGTTCTACAAGATCAACAGCGCGGCGCTGGGCCAGAGCGGCATCTTCAACGACCCGCGTACCTTCGGCCTGGAAATGGCCGTCAACTTCTGATTCGAACGGAGAATTCCATGAAGCACCGCTCTACCGAACTTGTCCTGGCCCTGATGCTCAGCCTGCCGATGGCTGCGACGGCTGCTGCCGCTGATGCGCCGCAGGTCGCCGCCGCGAAGCCGACGGCCGTTGCGAACGTGAAGCCCGTCGCTGCCGATGCGCAGCGCGTGATCCCGCTGCAGGGCGCCTGGAACGTGCGTACCTTCGCCGGCCTGCAGGGCCGCCACGGTCCGATTCCGGCCGATGCGTTCGTGCGCACCGCAGACCTCGGCCGCCTCACCGATGCCGACCGTGATGCCCTGGCCGCGGCCGGCGTGAAGCTGGATATCGACCTGCGTACCGCCGATGAAGAGGCGCAGTCGCCGGACCTGCTGGCCAGGGATGATCGCTTCGCCTACCAGCGCATCTCGCTGATGGGCACCGAGAAGATGGACCTGCAGAAAATGATGGGCAGCTTCCCGGACACGCTGGGCGAGGCCTATGTGCAGTGGTTGGGCCACAGCCAGCCGCAGTTCAAGCAGGTGTTCCAGCGTATCGCCGCGCAGCAGGATGGCGCGGTGCTGTTCCATTGCACCGCAGGCAAGGACCGCACCGGCATCATCGCCGGCCTGCTGCTGGACCTGGCGGGTGTGCCGAAGGCAGAGATCGTGCACAACTACGCGATCTCTGCGCACTACCTGGAAGGGCAGCCGAAGGACAGCGCGATGAACGCGCAGATCATGGCGTTGATCAAGCAGAATCCGGAGATCGGCCGCAAGATGGCCGGCATGTCCGGTACCGCGCCGGACAACATGGAGCAGTTCCTGGCGGTACTGCACAGCCAGTACGGTGGTGCAGAGGGTTACCTGAAGTCGATCGGGGTCAGCGAACAGGAGATCCAGCAGTTGAAGGTGCGGCTGGGGCAGGCTGGCTGAAGACTGCCAGGCTGAAGGCAGGTGCCGGACAGCCCGGCACCTGCCGTGCGTCATCACGGCTGCTGCGGTGCTACCAGGATGGCGGCATCCAGTACCGGGAATGTCTGCGGTGCCTGGCCGGACGATGCGACCAGGCGGATCTCCAGCGTGGTCGTTCCCCCATCGGCGGCATTCAGCGCCTGCAGGGCCCCCAGTTTCTGCGGCAGCGGCACCGCGAACGTGGTTGGGTGGCTGTGATCCATCCCGGCCATGGTCGGCCCGAAGAACGATACGGTGCCGGCGTAGTACGGACTGTCGGCCGCCACGGAGGCGGTGCCCTCCGGTGCGTTGATCAGCACGTCGAACTCGCGTGTATTGTTCAAACCGCGTGGTCGCTCCAGGGTCACTTCGGCAATCAACTGGCGCGGGCCCGATGTGGTCAGGTGCGCGCGCACCGCCTCATTGGGGACAGCTACGCGGACGGCGCCATCGGAGCGTGTGCCGCGCACCAGCCGCACCGCGCCGGCAGCTGCGGGCAGCGTGACCGCCTCCAGCATGTCGTTGCGGCGCGCGTAGACGTAGTCGTAGTCGAAGGCCGTGGTGGAGAAGAACGCACTGGCCGGACGCTCGCCAACGGGCTTGCCCTGTGCATCGACGAAGAACCGGAACGGTTCGTTCATGAACTGACGCCGCTGGTCGACGTTGATGGGCATGATCGGCTTGCCGCGGGATTGCTGCAGCTGGTTCCACACATCCCACAGGCGGTCCATGTTGGCGTGGTGCAGGTAGAAGATCGGATCGAGTGGTGACAGGAAGTTGGTCATGTTGCCGTAGGGGCCGGGATCGACCGCGCCGACGCCACCGATGCAGTTGTGCACCTTGTTGTGCGGGAATCCTTCCAGTACCGAGAATTTCGTGGCGCCGTCAGGCTGCACCACGTGCGAGGCCGTACGCGAGCTGGTGAAGCTGCGGCTGACATCGTCGTTGTAGAACTCGACCGGCGACAGCCCCGCGTGGATGGTGTCGGGAGACACGGCCGAAGCGGTCTTTGCATCGAAGCCGGGATTCTCGCGCCAGAGGTAGCGGGCGCCGCAGGTGATCGCATAGGCCGCATTGCCCGAGATGCCGGTCTTTTCCGCGACGCTGTAGCCGGTTACATCGTTCCAGACATCGTCCGCAGTGAGGTAGCCGCGGAACTTGAGCTGGCCGCGTTGGCCTGCATCCAGCGTGTCCCAGTAGCGCTGCAGCGCCGGGCGCATGAACCGGGTGAAGACCGCCAGGTTGCGCGTATACGGCGCATAGGCGCTGTCAGTGGGCGTCAATACGCCGTCGAACATCGCCGGGGGAATCCGTGGCAGCTCGGTCCAGTCCCAGTAGGGCATGGCGAACTGCGGATCACCGCTGAGCGTACGGATGGTCTGTTCGAAGTAGCCGACATAGCCCCGGTGCCAGACATAGAACCACCAGTTGCCGTGCGGGCAGTCCATCAGATGCACGAAGGCGTTGCGGAACCAGTTGCGTGGATCGTCTGCCGGCAGTGCCAACATGGCCTTGATGCCACGCGCGTAGCTGGCCAGCATGCGCTGGCCTTCGGGGCTGGTGACGTTGTAGCGGTGGTAGCGCGCCTGCGCGGCCTTTCCGGCCGGTGCGGCGCCGCTGGCCCAGGCTCCGGGCGCCACCAGTGACGCCAATGACGCGCTGGCGGTGGTGGCAAGAAAATCACGACGTGTGTAGCGCATAGCCTTCCCCCTGGTGATTGGTTGAACCGCGTTGGGTTACAAATCACTGGCAGGACCGGCGGCAGCGTGGCGGCCGGCCCGACGGGGACATCCAGCCCCGCCGCTTCCACCGGCAGGTGCAACGATGGCAGGGGTGGAAGCGGCGGTAGTATAGGCATGGCAAACAGAGCTGATCTGCGAAGCAGGCCACAGTCGCAGGCGCGTACACATCTGCCCGGCTGAAGCTGTTCACCGTCGTCGTTGCTGCGTTGTCGATCAGCCAGGCATGGCCTGGCTCTACTGGTCGGGTTTCACCCTTGCCACCCGTTTCCGGTACTCGTACACGTTGTCACCGCGTATGCGCTTTTCCTCGGTGCCGGTGACCCGGCCCACCTGCTGGTCTGAACCGGTCACGGGCTGCGCCTCGATTTCGGTCTCGTGCTCGAAGGAATGCGATTTGTCGGTGTTGCGGTAATAGCGGTACAACGCCCAATACAGCGCGGTTGCGCTGGCCGGACCTGCCGCCAACAGCCAGAGGCCACTGTCGTCGCTCATGTCGATGCCACCAGGAAGGCAATTGCGAGGGCTTCAATGACGGTGCCGGTGGCAAGGGCCGCCAGCAGCATCTTCCATTGCTGCACGGGCACGCTGCCCATGGTTTCGCCGGTACGGCCGTTCACCGCGATGTAGTGCAGCATGCCGCCGTTCTTGCCAGGCTGATGGTACGAGTACAGCCAGACCGGCAGGTACATCGACACCCAGCGGGTGCCATGCACCTCCAGCTGTTCCTGCTCCCAGCGCACGCCGCGGTTGTAGCGCTTCACCGAGCCTTCCACCTGTGCGCGGGCAATCGACAGCAGCTGGTCTTCCAGCCGCGGCCGCAGCTTTTCCACATCCAGGTTGCGCTTCTCCGAAGTGAAGCCGGCCAGGTAGGAGGCGTTCCATTTCACCGCGTTCTTGGTATCGAACGGCAGGATGGTGTTGATGATGTTGTTGGTGTTGGCGCGGGTATCCAGGTTGCCGCGCTCGGCCGAGGATTCCAGCGGAAGATCGTCGACGGTGAAATCGACCTGGCGTTCGACCTGGTAGACATCGGCGTCGTAGAGGGTGCGCTTGTTCTTCTCGCTGCCGACCGTGTACTCACGGGTCTTGATCTCGCCTTTGCCGGCCACCGCAGCGCTGACATTGCTGTCGACGATCATGTAGGGCAGGAACACGCCCACCACGTTTTCAGGGGTGAACTGGTCCTTGAACGCCTTCAGCGCGAACATCCGGCGCTTGTCGACGAACTGGCGGATGCGCGCGACCGCATCGTCCTTCTTGATGTGGAAGGGCAGCACCGCATCGGGTACCGCGCCATTGGCAATCTGCTCGTTGACGCCGAAGACGTGGCGGCACCAGTGGCAGCGCGCCGTCATCGTGCTTTCGGTGTTGACCGTGACTTCTGCGCCACAGCCCGTGCACTTGAAGGTCATCAACGCCGAGGTGTCGGCATCGATGTCGCGTGCGCCGGAGGCGATGACGGTGCCGCGCAGCTGGTCGATGGCCTCGCCCAGCCCGAACTCCTCCTCGACGCGTGCGCCATGCCATTCGTGACGGCAGTACAGGCAGACCAGGATATCGGTACCGGCCTTGGGCCGGATGTCGGTGGCGCCGCACTTCGGGCAGCGGTTGAGGCCGTCCTTCAGCTCGCTGGCCGAAGTATCGATGGCCACAGGATCGGGCGCTTCCACTTCATCGCGGATGGCCTGTGGCAGTTTCGAGGTGTCCTGCGGGAAGCTGCCGGGCAGGGGAGGGACGTCCTGCGGCGAACCGGGCCCATCCAACGACGCCGCCGGCAAGGGCGGCGGCGGCGCGGGCGCGGATCCGGGCAGCGGCGGTGGGCCGTTTCGGGGATCGGACATGTTCGTTGTGCGTCCTGCTGTTACAGGCCCAGTGCCTTGGCTTTCATGGCGTCATAGTCGCTCTGGGTGATCAGGCCCAGGTCCAGCATTTCCTTGGCCTTCTTCAGCTTGGCGACCGGGTCGTCGGCGGCCGGGGTGACCGGCTGCTGCATGCCACCCACTCCGAACATGCCAGAGGCCATGCCGACACCGACCAGGCCGGCCGCTCCGCCGTTCTCGCCGGCCGACTGGATGCCCTGGGCGACACTGGCCTGCAGGTTGGAATTGCCGCGCGAGCCCGACAGGGCATCGGCACGCTGCACGGTCTTCAGCAGTTCGCGGGTATTGGCGTCGTACTCGATGGAGACGATGGCGGTCTTGACGATGGCCAGGCCACGGTCCGACTTCCACTGGTAACCCTGTTCGACCGCAGCCGACAGGCTCTGCGCAAAGCCCAGCGAGTCCTGCTGCAGCTTGGTGATGCGGTTGCCCTTGCCCGGGTCGTTCGTATACAGGCTGAAGGCCGGGGCCAGCGAACCGACCACTTCATTGAACAGCTGGCTGGCGGCGGCGTTGTCCAGATCGGTGAAGTCGAACACCTGGCCAGGACGCAGATAGCTGGCCGGCACGAAATTCTTCACGAACAGGATCGGGTCGACGATCTTCAGCGTGTACGAACCACGCGTGACCGCGCCGACCTGGGTATTGAGGAAGCCGTCGTCCCAGTAGATTTCCGATTGGGTGCCGAAGCGGTTGTCCGGCAGTTCCTTCAGCGAGACGAAGTAGGCCGCCTGCTGCGAGCCCGGCTGGCCGCCGAACTTGAAGCGCTCCCAGCTCTGCTTGATGAAGGTGCTGACCAGGCCGTCACCGGCGAAGATCGACTGCGAGTTCAGGTCGTCCGAACGCCACTCGTAGCCGCCCGGTTCGGCAACGAACGCGGTGATCGCGCCGTCCTGGAACAGCAGCAGACCGTAGCCCTCCGGCACGATGATCTTCGAGCCGTTGGTGATGATGTTGGACGAGCCGCTGGTGTTGGAGCCGCGGCCGGCATTGGTGCCCTGCGGCACGGCCGCGAACAGGGCCGCCGTGGACGGCAGGCCCGCCGGCACGGTGTAGAAGTCCTTCCACTGGTCGGCCAGCACACCGCCAACCGCACCCTTCACCGCCTGTACCAGACCCATGACCAACTCCCTGTGATTCGAGGGCAGGCACCATGCCTGCCGAGCTGGACTGAATATAGCAGTGGCCGGGGGCGGCTGTGGTGCCGGTGGGTGAATGGGCACCGTGGAACCTCTGTAATAGTCCGGTCGTTGATTCCGCCGCCGACTCCGGGCCTAATCGGCGGAGGGGCAATGACGTCCCAGCCGACGCTGTGTCGGGTCTAGCCAAGGAGTGGAGACATGATGTCGAACAGTGATTCCGCAGAGCGCCGCATCCAGTACTACGCGTTGTTCGAACCCACAGAAGTGCTTGAGGATGGGCGGTGGAACCCGGAAGCGCAGGTTCTTGTCGACGCGATTCCAGTGTCAACTGCTGAAGCTCTGGCGGGGTTGGAAGGGATGCCGAGATCCATTGACTTTCTGTTGGGCAGCGTGCCTGCCGGTAGTATCCCGGTGCAGTGGCAAAGTGATGCGGAATGGCATCTCATCACGCTCACTGGCACGCCGACCGAAGATGCGATTCCGATGTCCACGGCTGTCCTTGGTCCGAACGCTGAAGGGCAAGATCTGACCTTGTTCCTGACGATCCAGAACATGTCCTCGCACGACGTTTCCATCACCGGAAAGATCGGAACGTTTCTTGCTGGAAAAGAAGCAGCACCTGGCACCATCGAAGAACTGCTTGATCGGATCGACGCAGAGTCAATTCATGGTGTTGCGATTTACGACGTGGGGCAGGCAAGCTTCAGTGCACTAGTCGATGAGCTGGAGCACCCGCACCTGTTTTTTGACATCGGTCGTCCACTCGGATTCAACGCATATACAAGACCGATGCTTCCAGCATTCGACCCGCTGGTATTCGCTCCCAGTGATACATATCCGCAACCAATCATCCTTTCCCATCTGGACCAGGATCATTGGCTGTTCGCTGTACAGTCTGGAGCTGCTGTTTGGGATCCGGCAGCAGGATACTGGAAGACGACTCCAATCTATCGCCAAGCGGCTCTTGAACGCGTATGGGTTGTAAGGCTTCCGCTTGGAATTCTCTACGGAGGCAGCCATATTCACTTCCTGCTGGAGCTGCACAGCCTCGGCATTCTGCTCGTCTGGCCGGAAGCATGCGCATTCATTAAATCGGGCGACCTTTCCATCTGGCAGTGCACTCCTTCAGTTGGCGCGCCGGCCACACAGCGATACATGAAAAACAACACTTC
Source organism: Stenotrophomonas sp. 86156_Sma (assembly GCF_056481625.1). Taxonomy (NCBI): domain Bacteria; kingdom Pseudomonadati; phylum Pseudomonadota; class Gammaproteobacteria; order Lysobacterales; family Lysobacteraceae; genus Stenotrophomonas; species Stenotrophomonas sp. 86156_Sma. The sequence continues at coordinate 2,732,532 of NZ_CM151157.1, read as the reverse complement.
GCTGGCACTCAGGGTTGATTCTGCACATTCCGCCGCCGTGCTGTGTGGTGATGCCGACTACGGCTCATTCGCCCCAGGAGTTTTCGTTGATGTAACTGCTGTAGTCGCTCCACACCACGGCGGTTATATCCAGTTCGGAGCGACACCAAATGTGCGGGGCCCGGGCCGCATGGTCCTGTCGACGTATGAGAATGCCTACCCGAGCGTGCCCCATGACCAAACCATCGCCGATGCGCTGAACAACGGCTGGTTCGTAACTCGCACGGATGCAAGACATAGCTGTGGCCGATGCGGCAACGTTCATGGCCACAAGTACATTCCACTCGCTGGAACCCAGCCAGAATGTGGATGTGGAGTTGTCACTTCTGCGCAGATCTGCCTGCCGCACGTGCAATAGGACTCCAGCTGGCTACAACATGTACGGAATCTTGAACGCCAACGTGAAGTCCGGCGCATCCGGGGTCAACCCGATGCCCAGCAGCGTCACCAGCGTGGTGTGCTGGTTCAGCGCATAGGTCACGCCCAGGTTGAGTGATGCCGCATTGGCATCACTGCCGATTACCTTCATCCACTTGCCGCCCTGGAAGCGGGTGGAAGCGCGGGCGCTGATGCGGTCACTGAAGGACAGGCTCAGGCTGGTCCGCTCGTTGAATGCGAAGGCCACGCCTGCGCCGAAGTACACCGAGCCGCCCAGCTTCACATCGCCCGGGTTCACCGTGTCCGGATTACTGTCGATGTCGTTGAACCCGCGCGGGATGGAGTGCACGTAGCCGATGTTGGCAAACAGGATGGCCGGGTCGGCGGTCTTCACCATCGACAGGCCCAGGTTGGCCTGCCATACGCCATTGCCAGTGGGTTGCTCGCGCGGCACGGCGAAGCGGATGTAGTCGTCGTCATCGCGCTCGATCACCTTCCAGTCCAGGCCGTAGGGTGCGCGCCCGGTGGGGGCGGTGACGCCGGCGGTAAGCACGGTCTCAGGGCGCCAGCCGCGTTCGCCGAACAACCGGTAGTTCGCACTGAGCCCGATATCGCCCAGGCCGTTGCCGTTGGTCTCTTCCTGTGCAATGGCGGCCGCTGCTCCGCCGGCGCCGCCCTTCTGGTATACGGTGCGCCGGGCCAGGTAGGGCACGTCCAGGTTGAGCGTCAGGTTCGGGCTGACACCCCAGCGGGCCGCCACGTTGTAGGTCAGCGAGTCGGACTCCACGTTCTCGATGGCGATATTGCCGAGGAAAATGGCGTCCAGCGCGAGGAAGCCGTTGAGGGTGAGCTGCTTGCGGTCGTAGCGGGCGTAGGTGAGGCTGTTCTCGATGGTGAAGCGGCGGGAGAACAGGGCCGATTGCTGTTGCTTCACGTCGTCCACGCTGCGCCGCGACTCCTGCTTGGCCTGTTGCGCCTCGGCGGCGGTACTGGCGTAGCCCTCGCTGCTCGGAGGGACCGCGGCGGCGGCCGCCTGCGCCAATGGCGCGGCCGGTGGGGCTGTGACCGGGCCAACCCGCCCGCTCAAGCGCGCCTGCATGGCCTGGACCTGCATGTCCAGTTCGCGCAACCGCCGCACTTCCTGTGCGTAGTTGGCCTTCAGCTGTTCCAGCTGGTTGGCCAGGGCCTGCACGTCAGCGCCATCGTCAGACGTCGGCGGTGCGGCAAGGGCGGTGCCCGCCAGCGCCGCCAGCGCCAACGGCGTGATCCTCATCAGGGTGTGCATGTTGGTGTCCTGCGTTGTGGAGCGTTTCCCCCAATGCCAGGCCCTGTTACTGGCCTGGCCCCATACCGCGGTTCAACGCAATCGCCTGGGCCACGTTCTGGCTCAACGGCAGGTTGCTGCCCACGGCGTTGCGCACCAGCTCCAGCCGCAGCTGGTTACTGGCGATCTGGCCGTCACCGGCGAGGGCGATACCCTGGCCGACGCTGCCATTGCGGATCCACTGCTGCACCAGCCCCAGGCCATCCACCTGCAGCAGCAGGCGTGCCTGGTTGCCTTCCAGCACGGCGGTCGCGCTGGCGCCGGCCTGCTGCGCGGTGACGTTGCCTGCGCCATCAGAGAGAACGGCTGGCACGCCACCCTCGCGGATGGTCAGCGTGGTGACGTTGCGCGCGACATTGCCATCGCCGGCCACCTGCACGCTCTGCACCAGGCCGCTGGCGTTGGCCAGACCGCTGCTGTCGATGCTGCGTCCGTGGGTATCGGGCAGCGGCGCATCGGCTGCCGTGACATGCACGCTGGGCTGGAAACTCAGCTTCGGCACGCCACCACCACGGAAGTCCATGCCCAGGGTGAGGCTGCCCTGCAGCGTCGCGCCGTTGCTGGCCTGCCACTGCGACACCATGGTGACCCCGAACCAGGCAACGTTGTTGCCACCCACCGTGTAGCGCCCCCGCATCAGGCTCAGTTCCGGGTCCGGAATTTCCTTCAGGCCGCGACCGGGAGCGCCCTCTGCCGCCTGCAGGGGCAGGGCAGGGAAGGCCAGCAGCAGAGCCATCATCATCGGTTGGCGGAACATGGTCGAACCTCCTTCAGAACAGGTCGGCGTGGCTGAAGCCGAAGTCGACCAGTTCGGCATCGGTGATCGGCCCTTGCCGCGCGTAGAGCGCGCGGGCGCTTGGCCGTTCGCTGGGTTGCAGAAGAGCGGTGTTGCGATCGAAGTCGCTGCCGATCACCACGAAGACCGCGCGCGATGGCCAGGCGGCCAGGAACTCCGGAAGGGCCAGGCTGCGGTTGCCCAGGATCGGGTCGGCCACTTCCACGATGCCGTTGCGCACCTGCTTGAGCACCACGAAATGGCGGAAACCGCGCACGTCCATCAACACCAGCCCTGGCACGCGAAGGGTGCGCAGTCGTGTTTCATCGATGCGGTAGCCCCGACCGCGCATGCCCAGCGATTCCACGTAGCGCTTGATGTCGAGCAGCGAGAAGCCGCGCTCGGCTACCAGAGCGGGATCGGAGACCCCCATCATTCCCTCGATCACCGTCGCCTCGTCGGTATCAAGGTGGTAGGCGTGGCGCAGGATGGTGGCCAGCGCGGCGGCCCCGCAGCTGTAATCGGTGTGCTGCCGCACCACGTTGCGGTAGCGCCGCTCCTGCATGCTCTCCACCTTCTGCTGCAGCAACGCGCCATTGGGCAATACGCCGCTGAAGCGCACCTCGCCCGCCCACACGGAGGCGGTACCCAGCAGCAACAGCATCGCCAGCAGGCGCAACGAGAGGCGGCAACGGATCATCACGTTCTCCGGCAGCAGGGGGGAGCCCCTGTCCCAAGGGGGAGGAGGAACAGGGGCTCCCGGGAACCCGGCCATTGGCGGACGGCCGGGGTGTTGCGCTTACTCGCCGCTGCCGCCACCGCCGCCGGTGCTGGGCTGGGCGACGGCCAGGGCCAGGCTGTTGGCCTGCAGGTTGCCGGTGCCCGCAGCAACGTTCACGCCGATGTTGCCGGAGGCGCCGGAGAAGGCACTGCCGGACAACGCCGAGGTGTTGGTGGCGTTGACGTTCACCCAGCGCGTGGTGCTGACCGTGCCGCTGAGGCTGGCGTACAGATCGGCCACGCCCAGTTCGACGAACTGGCTGGTGCCACTCTCACGCGTATCGAAGCCCAGGCCGCCCACTCCCGCCCGGTTGGGGTTCATCGTGGCGTTCTGGATCTCGTTGTCCAGGTCGATGTGGCCGGTGCTGTTGCCACCCGGATGTGGAAGCTCGCCATTCCATGTATCCAGATAGTAGTTGGCCATCTGGTAGGCGTTGCCGGTGCCGCGGTAGGTGCCCGCGCCATAGGCCAGGGTCAGGCCGCTGACGCCGCCACGCATGCCGACCTGCACGGTATCCGTGTAGGACTGCACGAAGCCGGCATTGCTGACCGTGTTGCCGGTGGAGACCTGGTTGGAGCTGATGCTCGACTGCGCCACCGCGGTGGTCGCTACCGAGGCCGCGAGCGCGTTCTTCTGCTCGTTGTTGTTGCCCGAGGCGATGTTCACGCCGATGTTGCCCGAAGCACCACCGAAGGCGTTGCCGCCGAGACCTGCGGCGTTGGTGACGCCGGAGTTCATGGTGGCGTTGCCGAAGCCGGCCTGGTTGACGAACACCTCGGCGTCGGCCATGCCGAAGCTGAAGGACGCGTCGGCAGCGGACAGCGACGCGGCATTGTCCTGCGCGTTGTTGTCGCCGGACACCACGTTGAAGCCGAGATTGCCCGAGGCGCCGGCACCCACGCTGTCACCGATGGAAGCACTGTTGGTGACCAGGCTGTTGCTGGTGGCGTTGTTGCTGATCGACTGGCGGTTGTCGATCACGGCAATGGCCGCCGAGTCGAGGTCGATGTCGCCGGTGATGTTCGGGTCACCGGAGAAATTGATGTCGGTGCTCAGCCGCAGGTCCTTCTCCAGGTTCACGTCGACGCCGTGGTTGTTCTTTTCCTTGCGTTCGTCGGCCTGGATGTTGCTGTGTTTCTGCACATTGACGTTGACGGTGCGGTTGCGTACGTCGTTGTCGGTGTGGTTGTGGGTGTCGTTGCGGGTCTCGCTGACGGTGTGGTTGTGATTGATGTTCGCGTTGGCGTTCTGGTTGTCCCAGCCATTGGCCGCAGCGGCGGTCGAGGCAGTGGCAATCGCCATGGCGAGCATGGTCTGTTTGACGGTCGCTTTCATGGTGCCCTCTCTCTCATCAGGTGGTGCATCGGTTGGGTGGTTGTCACGGGCGGTCCTGCACGACCAGGCCCAATACGTTGGCCGTGTCGTTGCCGTTGCCCGCGATCTGATTGAGTTGCAGGACCCCGTCGAATCCCCGCAGTGCGGTGCTGGCTACACCTGCGCTGCGGGTGCCCGTCGCGACGCCGTGACCGGTGTCGTCCCGCCCCCCTGCCAACGCGGAACCCTCGGCGGCCAAGGCCGTATCGTCGGTTTCGCGTATGCCCTGTCGGGCCAGCGTCGCGCTGACGACGTTGAGCGTCGTGTTGGCGATGCCGCTGGCCTGGTTGATGGATGCGATGCCACTGGCACCGGCCAGTGCGTCACCGCCAATGAATGCAGTGGCCTGCAGCGGCCCGGACAGCACGCGGTTGCCCTGCTGCAGCTGCCGCGCATTGATCGCGACGTCGGCGCGATCACCCTTGGCGATACCCCGTAGGTTGGCCTGCACGTTGAGGTCGCCGGCGGCCTGGTTCACGGCGATGGCGCCATTCGTTCCGGCAATTGCGTGGCCGTCGATGCGGGCCACGTCGAGATAGGCGAGCATGCCGCTGTAGTCATCGGCCCGGGTCGCCCAGGGCGCGGCAGCGAGCAGCAGAAGCAACCCGTGCAGCGCCTTCATTTTCCACCTGCCGGGGCCGTGCCCTGCAGCGGGAACTGGGCCAGTGCGCCGCGCACGGTATCGGCGATACCGCGGGTGCTGCTGCCCACAGCACCGAGCGGTCCACTCATGGCACCCCCCAGATTGCTGCCGACCATGCCGTCGCCACTGCGGCCCAGCGTGCCGCCCAGGGCCTGCTGGGTGACCCGTTCAACAGTGGTGCCACCCGGCGCCGTGATGGACGCGGCCTGGCCGGCGCCCATGCCGGCATAGTCCTCATCGCTCAACTCGTCCATGCCGGTTGTTGTGCCGCCGGCACCCAATGCGGTGGCGATCTCGCGCTGCGGCTTCGGGTCGGCAATCAGCGCCATGCCCGGCGGTGCCATGCGGTATGCCGGGCGCGCGGATACATCCCGCAGCAGGACGATCTCGCCCGGTTGTGCCTTCACGCCTTGGCGGGCGCCGGATGCGGATGCGCCCGCGCCAACCGACAGCAGGGCCACTGCCAGTGCTGCGGCCAGGCCGCGAATCAGGGTGGAGCCGTCCATGCCGATCTCCCGCGATGGGTGCGGCGGAACCACGCATCAACCGTGCCAACTCCGAAGTGCCCACCGGCCAATGTCGGCACCGTGCCGCACCTGACCGGGCTGCTGCCACGCTGTTACAGGCACGTCGTGGAATTGTTGGGATTTCGAAGCCCCAGGCACCGCAGGGCAAGGGCGGCGGGCGACTGTCGCATCCGTGTTACAGGTGGCGTCGCGGTCTGCAACGGTGCCGCTTCAGCCAGGAATTTCTTGACGCACTGCTCATTGCGCCGCCGTTTAGGGAAGCGCTAGGATCCGCCCAACAAAGGCCGCCCCGGTGGCCGTAGAGGTCCCGGCGGGGGGCGGCACGCCGGTGATTGCCTGACAGTCCGCCGACGGTGTCCGGATGCTGGGGGAAGCATGGCAGCGGTCCCGGAGGCTTCAACGTCACGTTGCGTGCTCTGGTTTGGCGAGCCGTTGGCGAACGAGCGCAGTGCGCTGGCGGCAGCAGGCTGGTATGTGCGCAGCATCCGTCCCGATCCCGCCATGGCGATTGGCCTGCGCGGGCGCGATCGCTTGCTCGCCGTGCTCGATCTGCGCCACCTCGATGCGGTCGCGCTGCAGCTGCTGGTACCGTGGATCGAGCAGCACCAGCATCTACCCTGGCTGGCGGTACTGCCACCGGGTGCCGGACCTGCTTCAGCGGCCTGGCTGCCGTTGCTGCAGCGATGCTGTGCCCGCTTCACGCTGCCGTTCGGCCTGCAGGATCTGGTCTGCGCAATGCGCCAGCAGTTCGACGCAGATGATCCGCCTGTCGACGCAACCTGCAGCGGGCAGGGACCGCGCGCATTGATTGGTGAAAGCGCTGCGCTGCATGCGGTGCGCACGGTGCTGCACAAGTTCGCGCCGGTGGAGCTGCCGGTGCTGGTCACCGGCGAAACCGGTACAGGCAAGGAACTGGCCGCACATGCGCTGCATGCGTTGTCGGGGCGTGCTGGCAGGCCTTTCATTGCGGTGAACTGTGGTGCGATTCCGGCCAACCTGGTGCAGTCGGAGCTGTTCGGCCACGAACGTGGCTCGTTCACCGGTGCCGACAAGCGGCAGATCGGCGTGTTCGAATCCGCGCACGGCGGCACGGTGTTTCTGGACGAAGTCGGTGACCTGCCGTCGGAGGCACAGACCAGCCTGTTGCGTGTACTGCAGGAAGGCACCTTCGAGCGCGTCGGCAGCAGCCAGCCGTTGCGGGCGGATGTGAGAGTGCTGGCTGCCACCCACGTGGAACTGGAACACGCGGTGGCGCAGGGCCGGTTCCGCAGCGATCTCTACTACCGTCTGAACGTGCTGCGCCTGCTCATGCCACCATTGCGTGAGCGCGGTGCCGATGTGCAGCTGCTGGCCGAACACTTCCTGCGCTGTTTCCGGCAGCGCCACAGCGTGCGTGCACGCGGCTTTGCGCCGGCCGCACTGCAGGCCATGCGGCGTTTCGAATGGCCCGGCAACGTACGCGAACTGCTGAACCGTGTGCAGCGTGCAGCGATCATGGCCGAGGGCGAGCTGATCAGCGAGCGTGACCTGGAGCTGGGCGCATCCGTGGCGGTCCTGCCTGGGGCGATGCTGCACGATGCGCGGGGCCAGGCCGAGCGCGATGTGCTGCTGCAGACCCTGCGCCAGACCGGCTACAACGTTTCCGAGTGCGCGCGGCAGATGCAGATCTCGCGGGTGACGGTGTATCGCCTGTGCCGCAAGCACCGGTTGGAGCTGCCTGCGCAGCGCTGATCAGCCGGCCGCCAGGTGCTTGAACAGGCGCAACGGCTTGCCCGTGACGCGCTCGATCACGCCCTTGGCTTCCAGGTCCAGCTGCACGGCCTTCAACCACCAGCCGGCGGTGGCGCCTGCCGGGAACAGGGCGGTGGGCAGGTGCGGCAGCAGCGCCTGCTTGGCCTGCGCAACGGTCAACCCTGGCGGTTTCGCAGGCAGGGTCTGCAGCAAGGCATGGCGCATGGCGAGATACTTGGCACGATCCACGCGCTGGATGTGCCCGGGCGTGGTGATGCTCTCGATCTCGATCCGCTCGGGCTCAGACATGGCTATCTCCCGCGACTTCGATGCGTGGGCTGCGGAAGCCCATGGCGATCCACGCCTTCATCAACCGTGCATAGAACCGCAGCGACCGGGTCTGCAGGTTCGGCACATCGTCCGGAAGGACAGACGCATCAGGAAGATCACTGACCATCGTCCGCATCTCCACGGCGGGTCTTGCCGATGCGGGCCACAGCAGGCCATACAGGCTCAGCCAATGGCCGCCACTGAACTCCAGGAACAGCGGCGTATTGCAGCAGCCCGCCAGGACGCGGCGGCTGCCGCCCCTGCTGGACAAGCGCAACGCACGCAGCGTGGAATGTCCGGCGTCGATGCTGACGCGATCCTTGCGGTGCATTACGAAAAGCGTCTGGCCATGCGGGCCCAGTACTTCGGGTGCTCGGGGCAGCGACTGCAGCATGGCGCCGGCCTTGCGGCAGCTTTCGCAGCAGCATTCGACGGTGGCAATGGGTTGGCCCGTGGCGGTCAGGCGGACCTGGCCGCAGGCGCAGGCAAGGGACTGATGGGAGGGCATCTGCATTTTCTCCTGGGGTATTCATCCTCTCGACGAACCGGGGCGCCGGGAATCGACAACATCCGCCTTCAAGGGCGCTTCATCCGGTAGCGGATGCGGTACAGGTCCAACCCTGCACCGTCCGCACGCCGCGCCGAATAGGTCAACGTGCCGGGCTGCGAGCCATCCAGCATCGCGCCGTAGCTGTCGCCGGAGGTTTCGTTCAAGGGCGAGGGCAATGCATGGCCCGCGTCATAACGGCCTCCACGTTCGTAGGCAATGAACTGGCGCACCGGTGCGCTGCCGAAGTCGAGAGCGCGGGCAAAGACCACTGTACGGGCATCCCCGAGGAAGGTGGCATCGAACTCCTGCGCCGAGGTATTGAGGTCTCCGGGCAGTGGCCGCGCGGGCTGCGCCTCACCACGGACCATCGTTGCGACGTAGAGGTCATGGCCACCCGCACCGCCTGCACGATTGCTGGAGAACAGCAGCGTGGCTGCGTCTGGCGAGAGCATCGGCGCAAACTCATCGGCCGCGCTGTTCACTGCGGGGCCAAGATTGACCGGCTTCCCGAATCGGCCGTCGCTCCCCACGCTGACCCGATACAGATCGTCTCCGCCCTGGCCGCCTGCTCGATCCGAACAGAAATACACCACGCGGCCATCGGCGGAAAAGGCGGGATCGAAGTCACGTCCCGACGTGTTGAACGAGACCGGCTTCGCCGGCCGCCAGCGCTGTCCGTCGTGGTGTGAAACCCATATGTCATACCCGCCCGGACCGCCGGGCCGGTTGCGGCTGAACCACAGTGCGGTCTTTCCGTCCGGGCTCAAAGTCAGTCGAATCTCGTCGTACTGCGTGGATGCAATGCCCGGAGCAAAGCGCTCGGCCGGGCCGACGATCTGCAGCACCCTGGATGGAGACGCGCCAGGCGACGCAGACACCAGCAGCATCACGGCCAGCAGCGCCTTCATGCCTGCCGCTCGAAGTCGCTGACCCAGTTGGTTTCCCAGCTGCGTCCACCATCGGTCGAGGCCGCCTGTTCCCAGCGCGCCGAACGCGGGGTAATGCGTGACCAGATCACCCGCGTCTGGATCGCTCGTCCGTCGTGCTGGTCTTCGCCGAAGAAGCGACCGACACCGGCCTCGAAACCACCGCGCATCGGCGCGCCGATCCGGGTCGGCTCCCGGCCATCCAGCCACCAGCTCAGCCAGTGCCGCTCAGCCGCATTCCAGGCGCGGATGCCCATGCCGCGCAGCGGCGCTCCTGGCACGTCCATCAGATTGTCACCTGCGTTGCCGAATCCTCCCAGTACCGGCCAGTTGTGCAGGGTGCCGTTGAACGCGTCCCACGCATCGCTGCCTGCCAGTCGGGCGCGCAGGCGACGATGGCGCACGTTCCAATGGCCCACCAGAAAATCAAAATCGCCCGGTGCGTCCGGCAGCTTCGCAAGCGGCGAGGGGGCCGCGGCCGTGCGGCGGAACCAGTTGCGCCAGTTCACCTCCCAGTGCGCACCGGCGTCGTCGGAGAATGCCTGTTCCCACCACGGCTCCTCGCCATGGATGGCGTGCCACCGGAACCACACGTCGATGGGGCGTCCGTCGATCTGGTCGGTACCGCGAAAGTCGCCGGCATCGCCCTTGAAACCGCCGCGTACGGGGGCTTCGATATGGGCAGGATTGCGGCCATCGATCCACCAGATCGACCACGTGGAAGACACCGGATCAAAGGCACGCACGCCCAGGCCCCTGTAGGGACCCGAGGGCAGTTCCATGACGTTGTCATCGATGGTGCCGAGCCCGCCCAGGGTGAGCCAGACCGCGCTGGCGCCGGTGAAGGCTTCCCAGCGGGTATCGCCCACCAGCCGCTCCTTCAGGCGTTGGTGCCGGACCTGCCAGTTGCCCTGCAACCATTTCCAGTCTTCGCTGTGACTGGCCAGGGCCCACCCGGCGGGCAGGGCGGTGGACGCGGCCGTGGCGGCCAGGGTGACCAGGAACTGCCGTCGATCCATATGCGTGATCCCCTACCGAAGGTGCCCCCATGGTTGCGGGTACGAAGGGGATTGACCACGCAGATATCGGGGCTCAGGCTAAGTCACACTTATGGTCACCCAACGCCAGCTGCCATCGCTTGCCGCCATCCGCGCCTTCGAGGCGGCGGCGCGGCTGGGCAGCTTCGCGCGTGCCGCCGAGGAGCTCGACACCACTGCGGCATCGGTGAGCTATCACGTGCGGCGGCTGGAGGCCCAGACCGGTACCTGCCTGTTCCTGCGCCACGCACAGCACGTGGAACTGACGGTGGTGGGTGCCAGCGTCGCGCGGGAAGCCACCCGGGCATTCGACGCACTACGCGCCAGCTTCATGCGCGCCGCTGGCATGGATGCGGCGCGACTGCGCCTGTCCGTACTGCCAACGCTGGGCACCAGTTGGTTGACGCCGCGGCTGGGTACGTTCCGCGCCCGCCATCGGCAGCTCCTGCTGGAACTGGATCTGTCGGCAGAGCCGCAGGATCTTGCCGCCGGCCACTTCGATGCCGCCATCCGCAACGGGAATGGCGAGTGGCCTGGGCTGCAGGCCACGCCCTTGTTCCCCAGCGTTTTCATGCCGTTGTGTGCGCCGGCGCTGCTGCCGGCGGCCCGTGGGCTGGGCAGCACCACGCTGGAGATTCCGCTGCTCGGTCGGCCGGACTGGTGGGCCCTGTGGTTCGCCGCGCACGGGCACCTTCCACCGCCGGCACCAGGGAGTCTGGTCACGCCCTTCGCCGTCGAGCATCTGGATGTCGGTGCCGCGATCGCAGGGCAGGGCATCGCCATCGGTTCGCCGATCCTGTTCCAGGCCGAGCTGGAGAGCGGGCGCCTGGTGCAGGCGCATCCGGGTGTCGCCAGCGACGGTCGCAGCTTCTGGTTCGTGGCGCCCTCGGCGCGGAGTGGGAGCGCCAAGGTCATCGCATTCCGTGACTGGGTGGTCGAACAGGCCGCCGAGGCACGGCACGCAGCACGCCATCATCTGGCCCAAGCGGTGACGCCGTGAACCAGAGCCCCGAACTGCTGCGACGCCTGCTGCGTGCCAAGGACCGGATGGACCGGGCCAGCCATGAGGAATGGCCAGTCACACGCCTGGCCGAGGTCAGTGCGGTGTCGCCGGCGCACTTCGCCCGCTCGTTCAAGCAGGCATTCGGGCTGCCGCCGCACCGGTATCTTCTCAGCCGCCGCATCGAACGGGCCGTGGCGATGTTGCGTGACACCGACCTGCCGGTGACCGAAATCGCCGTGCAGACCGGGTGGGGCAGCCTGGGCACCTTTGGCCGCATCTTCCGTGACATCACCGGTGACAGCCCGGGCAATGTGCGTGAGCGTGAGCGTGCAGGCCAGGCGGCGTCGGCCAGCGTGCCGGAATGCCACGCACGTGCCGCACAGCGACCGGACCTTAAGATCGCAGTTTTGGAGAAGCGTCGCCGCGAGGCGGTTGCTAACGTGGACCCCACCTGAGGGAGGTCCCATGACGAACACTGTGAACACGGTCGGCCTGTATGTGCGCGACCAGGATGAGGCGCTCGCGTTCTATGTCGGCAAGCTCGGCTTCGAAGTGCATACCGATGTACGCAACGGCAGCTACCGCTGGCTGACGGTACGCAGCCCGGGCCAGGACGGTTTCCAGCTGGGCCTGTTCGTGCCTGGCCCGCCCACCCACGATGCGGCCACCGCGCTTTCGCTGCAGCAGCTGGTGGCCAAGGGCGCAATGCCGCCGCTGGTGCTGGCCGTGGATGACTGCCAGGCGCGCTACACGCAATGGCTGGCGCTGGGCGTGGAATTCACCCAGGAGCCGATCGAGCGCTATGGCGCCGTGGACGCCGGATTCCGCGATCCATCAGGCAATGGCTGGAAGATGATCGAAGCCCGCTCCGAGACGAGGCGCCGGCAATGAGCCGCGGTGGCTGGGCACGGCCCGTGCACCGTTGGACCTCGATCGTGTTCACCCTGGCGGTGATCGCCAACTTCGTAGTGCGCGCGATGGGACAGGGCGAGCCTGCGGCGTGGCTCACCTACTCGCCGTTGCCACCCCTGTTCCTGCAACTGTTCACCGGCCTTTACCTGTTCGTGCTGCACTACGCCGGAAGGCGCCGCAGCGCCGCACTCGGCGCTGCGGGCTGAGGCAAGGTCAGGCGACCGCGTCGACCGCATGGGCGGCAAGCAGGGCGGGCAGGTCTTCCATGCGCTGGAAGATCACCTGTGCACCCGCTGCACGCAGGGCCTCCGGCGTACTGTGGTGCGGACCGCCTTCACTGAAGCCGAACACGGTTGCGCCAGCGGCCACACCGGCCGTTGCACCGGTAACAGTGTCCTCGATCACCGCGCAACGCTTCGGGTCCACGCCCAGCGCAGCGGCGGCGGCCAGATAGACATCCGGATGCGGCTTGGTGTGCGGCATGTCCTGGCCGCTGAACACGTGGGCCCCGAAGGCATCAAGGATGCCGACCTTGCCCAGCTGCAGCTTGACCTTGTGCAGATCGGCGCCGGACGCGCATGCAATCCGGCCGCCGGTGAGCACCGCGATCGCACGCACCGCCTCGGGCGCACCCTGGATGGCAACCAGCTCACGTTCCAACGCGCGGTTGCGCTGCTGGCGGAACTCTTCCAGCCATTCCTCGGTGAACGGCTTGCCGGTGCGTTCTTCGATCAGGCCGGCCAGATGGGCCACGGACTGGCCCAGGAACACCTCACCGGCCTGCGCCGGGGTCAGCGGCCAGCCGCGCTCGGTCAGCATTTCCGAAAGCACGCGGGCGACCAGCGGCTCGGAATCAACGAGTACGCCATCGCAGTCGAACAGCACGGCATCGAAGGGGAAACGGGACATCTACAGCTCCTTGAAACAACAGCCATGGGGGCGATCAGCGGGTATTTTCCCACGGTGGAGACGGAACGAACGCCTCGACCAGCGCATCCACTGCGGCACGCACCTTGGGAGCAAGGTCGCGGGTGGTAGGCCAGAGCGCATGCAGGGGCGCGCCCGCGCTACCCGTGGCAGGGAATACGGCCACCAGTGCGCCGCTGCGCAGCGCGTCCCCCACCAGCCAGGTGGTCGCTTCTGCAATGCCCAGCCCGGCCAGCAATGCGCTACGCAGCGCATCGCCGTCACTGATGCGGTGGCGCCCTTCAATGCGGTGCTGGACAAGCCCGCCGCAGCCGTCCGGCACCGTCCAGGGCAGCGCGTGCCCCTGCCGGCCGAAGGTGATGCAGTCGTGTCCGGCAAGATCCTGGGCGCGCACCGGGACGCCACGTGCCGCCAGGTATCCGGGTGCAGCGCATATCACGGCATGCTGGCGGCCGAGCGCCCGGGCAGAGAGCGAGCTGCTGTCGTCAAGCGGCCCCAGGCGGACGGCCAGATCGACGTTTTCCTCGAGCAGATCGACCCTGCGGTCGGTGAAGCTGACATCGAGCTGCAGCCGCGAATGGCGTTGCGCCAGTCCGATCAGTACCGGCATCACCCAGCGCTGCCCGAACGCTACCGGCAGGCTGACCCGCAACAGGCCGGAAACCTCCTGCCGCCGCGACGCTGCGTTGGATTCGGCTTCGTCCAGTTCGGCCAGGATGCGCCGGCAGACCTGGTAGAACTCGGCGCCCTCGACAGTGAGCGCCAGCCTGCGCGTGGTGCGATCCAGCAACCGGGTGCCCAGTCGCCGCTCCAGCGTGGCCACACTCTTGCCAACGGCCGATTTGCTCAGCCCCATGCGCAGACCGGCTGCGGTGAAGCTGCCGGCGTCCACGGCCTGGACGAACACACTGATTCCCTGCAGGCGCGCCGCACTGTAGCTGGTCATATGCGTCAATTGGGGAATTTATGGATTCAGTGTATCGACAATATCCCGTCACTGAACACCTCCATGCGTCAATAGACTTTCCTGGCGCACTTCCGCGCGCCAATGAGTGATTTCCCATGTCTGTTTCGACCATGAAGGTCTGGGAGCTCGATGCCCCGGGCCTTGCTCACCTGCGCTGCGTACGGCGCCCCATTCCCAGGCCAGGCCCTGGTGAGGTACTGGTCAAGGTCGGTGCCGTGTCGCTCAACTACCGCGATCGCCTGGTGATCGACGGCGGACTGTTGTCCGGTCCGCTGCCACACCCGTTTGTTCCCGCTTCGGACATGGCCGGCGTCATTGTCGAAACCGGAAGCCCAGCGCGACGCTTCAGCGTTGGCCAGCGGGTGATGGGCAATTTCTGGACGCAGTGGCTCGATGGCGCGCCTCCGCCCGAGATGCTGCAGCACGGACTGTCCCTGGGCGGTCCGCTGCCGGGCGTGCTGGCGGAGTATGTGGTGCTGCCGGAGGACGTGGCAGTCGCTACGCCCCCCTCGTTGTCTGACCTGCAGGCCAGCACGTTGCCGGTGGCGGCGCTGACGGCCTGGTTTGCACTGGTCGAGGCCGGCCAACTCGCTCCTGGCCAGACCGTGCTTGTGCAGGGGACCGGTGGTGTTTCCTTGTTCGGGCTGCAGTTCGCCCAGCGGCTGGGAGCCCGGGTAATCGTGACTTCACGCAGTGACAGCAAGCTTGCCCTTGCAGAACGGCTGGGTGCATGGGCGTCGATCAACACGCGGCAACATCCTGCATGGGGCGCGCGAGCGATGGAGCTGAGCGGAGGGCAGGGCGTCGATCATGTGCTTGAGCTGCTCGGAGGCGGCAACCTCGCCCAGAGCGTGGAGGCGCTCGCAGTGGGCGGGCACATCCTGCAGATCGGCTTCCTCGAGGATCCCGACCTGCACATGCCGGCGGTTCCCCTCATGCTGCGCCGCGCGACGCTGAAGGGGGTTTCGGTTGGCCATCGCCAGGCCTTCGAGGCGATGAACGTCTTCATCGAACGCGAGCGCCTGCAGCCTGTCATCGACAGCGTGCATTCGTTCGCCGGCCTGCCTGCGGCACTGGCAGCACTGCAGCAGGGGCCGTTCGGCAAAGTGGTGGTGCAGGTGGCAGAGCACTGAATCCAAGTGCGCCGTACCTGTCCAGGCGAAGTGCGCCTGTGCGGCCGGAATCGCGACCGCACGGGCGTCCTGGCAGCTCAGCCCAGATCACAGCCCGCCGGCTGCGGCCAGGTGGTGGCCGGCAGCATGTTCTTCAGCGAAGCGGGCGCGTTGATCGCCACATAGCTGGCGCCCAGCAGCTCCTCGAGGTCGGCGATGGTCACCAGGTAGCTGTCCAGGCTGCCCAGGTTCGCTTCATTCGGGATGATCCAGCTGATCGCCTTGGCGGTACCGGTGTTCGGATCGCGGGTGATGATCGTCTTCCAGAAGAATTCCGGGGTCGGAATGCCGTGACTGGCGAGGAAGTAATCGTTGGAGGCATCGCCATAGACCACGCCGCCATAGACATCCACCGGCGCGATGTCGCGGTAGCACTCGGCCACGTTTTCGGCTTTGACCCAGACGCCCTGATTGAAGCTGGAAACCTGCGGAACGATGTTGGTCATGTAGTTTGCGCGACGGATGTAGGTCGCGTTGTAGTCCATGTGGTTGGAGGTCACCAGATGGCCGCGGTCATAGCCGCTGCGGATGCTGGCATACGACGCGGTGCTGTTCTGGCCGAGGCAGCCGGCCGGCAGGTCCGGGTCTTTGTAGAAGCTGGACGGGCGCGCGGCGGAGCCGGTGTCGGCGGTGAGCGTGTACTCGTAGCGGGTGGCGCTGTGGATGTTGCAGTCGTAGGTGAGCACGAAGCCGCCCTTGTTGAGGGTGACGACCTGGGCCTGGGCGGCACCGGCGAAGGTACTGAGGACGAACGCGAAGAAGAAACCTGCAAGGCGCATTGCGATTCTCCAGCAGAGGATTCAGGACGCAGCCGCCCGCCACGACCGGGCGGGAGCGAGGTCATGTGAGGACACTGCGTAGTCGGGTAGTGCGGAATGCGTGGGACGTGACCGCGATGACAGGGCCGCGGAGGCCGTGCGGTGTCGTAAGCGTCACAAGCTGTCGTCTTTCGGTCAATGGCGAAACGACGAAGCTGTGACAGCGCGCAAGCACTGGAGATGTGTCAGATCATGCGGCGCGTGGATGAAACGCAGGCGTGCTAGGACATCGCGCTGCCTGTAGCGATGGTCAGGGGTTCGTCTTCAACACGTAGTCGCCCTTGCGTGTTCCCGGCAGCAGCGACCATCCCGGCTTCAGGCTCAGCGACCACCCCGGCCCCTCCAGTGGCGGTTCAGCACTTGCCGGGGCCTGCACGAATACGACCTTCCAGTCGCTCTGCAGCAACGCACCGTCGGTGACATCCAGGCTGCCCCAGATGTCGGACAGCCGCATTGCTGGATACACCATGCCTTGCCCTGGCAACGGCTGCATGGTGTTGGGATCGAACTGGATGCGCATGTTGCGCAGATCCAGGCGCACGACCGGGCCTGTCACGAAGCGCGCACGGTTGTGTTCCAGCTGCGCAAGGCGCTGCTGCTCGCGCAGCGTTTCGGCTTCGTGCAGCTCCGGCCCGTCATAGCGCGCGGCAGCCGCTCCCAGCGTGGTCGCGTCCAGCTGCAATGGGGCCTGCGTCACTTCGGCCAGACGCGTGCCGAGATCGCGAGCCTGGTGGGCGAGGTCGCCGCGCCAGCCAGGTGCCGCCTGGTCCAGCAGCAGGCCATAGGCCGGGCCGGTGGCATAGGCGAAAGAGCGGACGAAGCTGCGATCACCCACGTGTGCGCGAAGGTCATGCAGTGCCGCCTGGATACGTGTCGACGGCGTCGGATTGCCGACGAACACGCCGGTGTACTCGGCCAGGCCCTCGTTCAATTCCAGCGCCGCTTCTTCCTGCGCGGCCGCAGGGAACCGGCGGTAGCGCTCGGCGCGGAATGCGAGCGCGTCCGTCATCGCAGTGTGCTGCGCTACTGCATCGGTGGATTCAAGTGCGTCCGCAAGCGCGCGCCATTCCAGCTGCAGCCAGTAACGTCCTTCAAGCGTGTCGAGGTGTTCGTTTCCACCCTCCGCCGGCGCGATGATGGGCAGCGCCGGCTGCAGGCGATGGAACATTTCGTGAGCCAGCAGCGTACTGCGTCTGGACGCGTCCTGCGGCAATGGCCAGAGCAGCTGCGTCCAGCGTGTGCCGGACCAGTCCACGGCGGTGTTGGCGACGATCGCATCAGACGGAAGCTGGCCTGCGAACACATCGCCGCGCTGCTTCAGCGCACCATGTGCGTCTGCCTGCGAGGCGATGACCTGCCGGCTCTTTGGATCCACCAGCATCATCGGCCCGCACAGGGATTGACCCCACAATCGACCCCGGTCTCCGTTGCAGAGCTGTTCGGCGCGCCGGAAGACCTCGCGGGCCGCCGCATCGGAGAACGCCTGCTCGTTGGCCATCACGGTTCGTTGCGCACATAGCGCCAGTACAGCGAAGAGCAGGAAGCGTGACCTCATGACGTCCATTCATCCTTGGGGCCCAGCTCTCATAGCATCGATCCCATAGGCCGGCAATGCAGCAAACGTCATGTTGCGTCGCAAGGTGCCACCCACCATTCGCACTGGTACGGTCCAACCCGTTGCACCACCACCGACGGGGACAGACGACGATGCGCAAGGTATTGCTGCTGTTGATCCTGCTGACCGGACTGGCGCCCACCGCCTGGGCCGCTACGGTCAAGACCACCCACCGGACCATTCCCAGCTGGGATGGAACGCCTCTCGGGGCCTTCGTCATCGAACCGCAGGACGCGGGCAGCGGGCGCTATCCACTGCTGGTGATGCCCAGCAGCTGGGCGGTACCCAGCGTGGAGTATGTGGGGGTGGCGCAGTCGCTGGCGCGGCGCGGCTATGTGGTGATCAGCTACAGCTCGCGGGGTTTCTGGGAGTCCGGCGGCAGCATCGACATCGCAGGCCCAGCCACGGTCGAAGATGTCAGCGCCCTGATTGATTGGGCGCTGGACAACACCCGCGCCGATCCGGCCCGGATCGGCGTTTCGGGCATCTCCTACGGCGCAGGCACCAGCCTGCTGGCGGCGGCGCGCGATCCACGCATCAAGGCCGTGGCGGCGCTGAGTGGCTGGGCCGATCTGCAGGCCTCGCTGTACAGCAACGACACCCCCAGCGCGCAGGGCATCGCCTTGCTGGTGGCAGCCGGCCTGGCCACCGGCCGCCCGGGACCGGAACTGACGACCATCAATCGCAATGTACTGGTCGGCAACTACCAGGGCGCGGTGGATTCGCTGTTGCCGGTGGCGGCGCAGCGCAGCCCCGGGTCCAGCATCGATGAGATCAACGCCAACCAGCCAGCGGTGTTCCTCGCCAACGCCTTCAACGATAGCCTGTTCCCGCCGGGCCAGCTGGTCGATTTCTTCACCCGGTTGAAAGGCCCCAAGCAGTTGCAGTTGCGCCACGGCGATCATGCGCTCAACGAAGCCTTTGGCGCTCTGGGTGTTCCCAACGAGGTCTACGATTCGGTGGGCGACTGGTTCGACCATTACCTCAAGGGTGAAGCCAATGGCATCGACCGCCAGCCTGCAGTACAGCTGAAATCGCAGAAGGGCAGCTGGAGTACCTATCCGAACTGGCAGGCGACCAATGCCGGTGCTGTCAGCTATGCGCTGAGCGCACCCAAAGGACTTCTGCTGCCCACGGGCGGCCTGGTCGCGAGCGGCAGCAGCACCGGCTGGAGTTACCGGATCGGCAGCGGGCTGCTGACCGCCGCCAATTCCGGCGTGGCGATGGCCTCCGGTGCATTGCAGATGATCAACCTGCCGCCGGGTGCCTATGTGCCCTTCGTGGGCCGCAACGCCGCAGGTGTCTGGCAGGGGCCGATCCAGTGGAGTGCGCAGCGCCTGGATGGAACGCCGGAGGTACGCTTGACCGTCACGCCCAGCCGCGCCAACACCACGCTGTACGCCTACCTGTACGCCGAGGATGTGCTGGGCAACGGCCAGCTGATCAGCCACAAGCCCTATACGCTGCGTGGTGCCACGCCGGGGCAGGCGAAGACCATCGACCTGCGGTTGGAAGCCAGCAGCTGGAACCTTCCGGCCGGCAGCCGCCTGACCCTGGTGGTGGACACCGTGGACCTGCGGTACGCGGGCATCAGCCAGCTGGGTGGCACGGTGACCTTCAGTTCGCCGGCCAATGCGCCTTCGGTGTTGAAGGTGCCGCTGCATTGATGGAAGGCCGCGCCCGTTGCGGCGGGCGCGGTACGCCAGGCAGTAGAACTGCGAGACTGGCGTTTGTTCCGGGGAAGGGAGGAATCCATGGTCATTGCATGGCTGTTGCTCGGTGCAGTGCTTGCGGCACCTACCGCGCAAGGCGCGCCGATCGACTGGTCGGATACGCTGTTGAAGGATCTGGACGCTGCCGACGCCGCCATGCGCGGCAGCCATCCGGGCGCCGTGGACCTGCGCAATCCTGGTTTCGGCGCACAGCTGGACGATGCCCTGGCGCTTGCACGCTCGCGCGCCGAACGGGTCGCCAGCTACCCGGGCTACTGGTGGACGATGAAGGGCTATGCGGCCTCCTTCAACGATGGGCATGTCAGCCTCAACGCCCTTGCCGATGCTCCCGATCTTCCAACGCAGTGGCCGGGCTTCCTGACCGGCTTCGACGGCGATGCGCAGGTGGTCATGACCGTGGATGGTGGTCCGGGCCATCCGCCGCTGGGCGCGCAATTGCTGTCGTGTGACGGCATTGATGCGCAGACGCTGGCTGTACGCCGGGTGGGTGACTTCAGCGGTCGCTGGAACCTGCAGGCCAGCCGCATCCAGGGTGGTGGTGAAGTGCTGCTCGAACAGGGCAATCCATACGTGCCTGCATTGCGTACCTGCGTTTTCCAGGTGGGCGGACGCGAGACATCCTATGCACTGCGGTGGCAGCCGCTGCAGGCAGCACAGCGCAAGGAGCGCTTGGCTGATACCCGGCGCAGCTTCCGTCCCCCCAACGGCTGGCACGCGATGCCCGATGGCAGTTACTGGATCACCACCAGCAGCTTCAATGCCGACCCTGCGGAGCAGAACTTCAAGGAACTGACCGCGCTGCTTGAGCAGCTTGAACCGCAAGCCGAAGGGCTGCAGCAGGCACCGACGGTGGTGCTGGACGTGCGTGGCAACACTGGCGGTGCTTCGCAATGGAGCATCGAACTGGCGCGATTGATCTGGGGCCGGGCCGCTGTCGACGCGCTGCCCGACCGCAGCTGGGTAGAGTGGCGGACCTCGGAGGGCAACATCGCGCAGCTTCGCGGTTTCCTGCAGAAGCTGGAACAGGTGCCCGACGCGTCGCCCGAGCTGCGTCGCATGCTGGAATCGGTGACGGCAGGCATGGCGCAGGCTCGCGGCCGGGGTGAGGCTTTGTGGCGCGAGCCATCCGAGGCCAGCACAGATCCAGCATCCGCCGCAGGCCAGGCCGGACCTGTGCGCAAGGGCAGGGTCCTGGTTGTGGCCGATGCTTCCTGTGGCTCGGCCTGCCTGGATGCATTGGACCTCTGGAAGCGGCTGGGCGCGGTGCAGGTGGGCGTCGAGACCTCGGCCGACAGTCTGTACATGGACGTGCGGCCGGAGCGGTTGCCCAGCGGGCTGGCCAGGATCTCGGTGCCGATGAAGGTGTTCCGTGGGCGGGTACGTGGTTCGAATGAACCGCACGTGCCCGATCATCGCTATACGGGCGACATGCGCGACACCCGGGCGCTGGAAGCGTGGCTGCTGACGCTGTAGATGCGCGCAGGACCTCGTGCAGGGCTGAATTCCGCAGGAGAGGATCGCATGAGCATCCCGCCACCCAGCGCTGCCAGGCCGCCATCGCGGGCAGGAGCCTTCCGTCGTTGGATGCTGACACCCGGTGCATTGCTCGGCGTGGCGCTGCTGATGTACATGGTCGGCGTACGTGTGCCGCTGGCCAGGCTGCGCGGCCTGTAGGGCGGAGCGAGATCAGCGCCGGACGTCGAACTGGTCACTCTCCAGCAGCGCCCAGACATCGGCCTCGCGCACGGGACTGAAGTCTCCGGGAATGGAGTGCTTCAGCGCACCTGCCGCCAGACCGAAGCGCACGGTGCTCTCTGCATCGAACCCGGACGCCAGCCCGTGCAGGATGCCTGCCGCGAACGCATCGCCGCCGCCGATGCGATCAACGATACCGGGCAATGGCCGCGAGGGGGCCTGCGCACGGGTACCGTCGCGTCCCAACAGCAGCGCGCCCAGGATGTGACGGTCTGCACTCACCACGTCGCGCTGGGTGCAGGCCAGCCACTGCAGGTGCGGGAGCGCCGCGAACGCGGCCGCTGCAGCCGCCTCGGTCCGCGCGATGGGGCTGTCCTCGGCGAAGCGCAGTCCCAGCACCAGTTCGATATCGCGATGGTCGGCAAAGACGATATCCGCCTCTGCGAACAGTTCCCGCAGGATGGCGGCGGCGTTGCCGCCCCAACGCTGCCAGAGCGAAGGTCGGTAGTTGCCGTCGAAGGACACACGCACGCCTGACCTGCGTGCGGCCCGTGCAGCGCTCAAGACGGATTCGGCCACATTGGCACCCAGTGCCGGACTGACGCCGGAGAGGTGCAGCCACTGCGCATCACGCAACAGCGTTGGCCAATCATGGTCGGCAAGTGCAGTGTTGGCGAATGCCGAACCTGCCCGGTCATACACCACTTCACTGGCGCGCTGCAGCGCGCCGGTGGCCAGGAAATACAGGCCCATGCGGTCTCGGTCGACTTCACGCACACCTGCCACGCCCACACCATGCCGCCGCAGCTCGGCCACGGCATGCCGGCCCAGCGCGTTGCCGGGCACCGTACTGACCATCTGCACATCGTGGCCGAAACAGGCCAGTGAGACCGCCACATTGGCCTCGGCGCCCCCCACGTGGACCTGCAGCTGCGGTGTCTGCAGCAGCAGTTCACGACCGGGTGCGCCCAGGCGCAGCAGCAGTTCACCGAAACAAACGACGCGGCTCATCGGTTCTCTCTCATTCGGTGGGGGTGCAGCCCAGCATGCGCAGATCGATGGCATCGGCCATGCGCCGGTAGCCTTCGTCATTGGGGTGCAGGTGGTCGCGGGTGATGTCGTTGGGCAACGATTCCACGGCCTTCGGGTCACGCAGCGCGGCATCGAAATCGATGATGCCATCGAACCCGGTCTTCCCACCGCGTGCCCACTGGTTGATCGAGGTGCGGGTCGCTGCGGACACGGGCTCGTAGCGCTCGGAACCACCGAATGGGGTCAACGTACCCAGCCAGGCGCGGATGCCGTGCGCATGCAGTCGCGCTGCAACCTGCTGATAGCCCAGCAGCATGTCCGCCGCACTGCGTCCAGGCAGCGGCTGCGTGCCACCACCGTGGCGGATGTCATTGATGCCCTCGAACAGGATGACCTGATCGGCATCGGCCACCGCAATCACATCGCGATCCAATCGTGACAGGGCGCTGTGGCTGCGGCCATGGTCGAGCAGCTTGTTGCCGCTGATGCCCTGGTTGAGCACCACGAACCGGTTCGGGCAGGCCTGCTGCAGGCGCTGCGCCAATCGCTCCGGCCACTGGTTGAAGGTGCCGCGACGGGCAGTGGCACCTTCCGTGATGGAATCGCCGATTGCCACGATCACCTGGGGACGATCAGCGCGCTGCACCATCACGGCCGAGAACACGTTCTGCTGGTAGCTCAGCCGCACGCTGTCGGCAACCGATGTCTGCCTGCCGTCCGCTACCCGCACTTCGGTGCGGCGCACGGCGGGACGGGTAGGCTGCGGGAAGTAGGCCGTCACGCTGATCTCCTGCAGCGGCGTCACCGGCATCGGTACCGGGTCGCTCAGCAGCGCGGCACCCACCGGCACCTCGATGACCGCGCGGCCATCCACCGTTACCGGCAGAGGGGCGGACGTGCCGTTTTTCACTCCTGCGCGCAGGTCCTCGACCCGTAACGGCGCCGTGCCGAGTTCGTTGCTGATGCGCAGCCGCAACGCATCGCCACGGCTGCCGATGCGCATGTCCTGGCGCACGGTCTGCGCGGCGACCTGTACGGGGGCCTCGGCGGTGCCATCCTTGCGGTCCGGTGCCGGCGAGGCGGTCCACGCGGTGACCCAGACCGGTGCGGCCAACGCGCCAGGCGCGGCCGCGGCGGAACAGATCGTCAATGAAAGCAGGAGCGTCCAGCGCTGCATGGTCAGGATTCCAGTCAGGAGAAGTAGGTGCCGCCGTTGACGTCCAGATTCGCACCGGTGATGAACGCCGCCGCATCCGAGGCCAGGAATACGGCAGCGTCGGCGGCTTCGTCCGGTGCCCCTTGGCGGCGCAGCGGGGTAGCGCCAGCAACGGCCGTGCGTACTTCCGGCTTGGTGAACTCGTCATGGAAACGGGTGGCGATCATGCCGCAGCACAGTGCATTCACGCGGATGCCCTTCGGCCCCAGCTCCTTGGCCATGGCACGGGTGAAGGTCATCACTGCCGCCTTGGCGGTGGCGTAGATCGATGCCCCCGGGCCGCCGCCATCACGACCTGCCTGCGAGGCGAAGTTGACGATGGCCGCGCCGTCACGCATGTGCGGCACCACCGCGTGCGTGGTCAGGTAGGTCGAGGTCAGATTCAGGTCCATCACGGCGTGGAAGAACGCCGGGTCGATGTCAGCCAGCGGCCGACGCTGCACCATGCCACCGGCCACGTTCACCAGCAGGTCGATACGCTCGCCGAACGCGGCCTGTACCGCAGCGACCAGGCCGGCCACGGCGGCGGCATCGGTGACGTCGGCGCGATGCACGATGGCCTGGCCACCGGCCGCCTGGATCTGTGCCAGCGTTTCCTGGGCACTGGCTTCATCATGGGCGTAGTTGATGCAGACGCGTGCACCGGCGGCAGCCAGTTTGATCGAAACCGCGCGGCCGATATCGCGGCCACCACCGGTGACAATGGCCACCTTGTCCTGGAACGACATGCGGAAAACTCCTTGGTTTGCGGGGGAATGGATGTACTTGGAAAAGGAGACCCAGGCTCAGCCGCCGCGACGGTCGAGCTTCTGGATAGGTCCGGTCCACCACCACAGCGCAGCCAGCGACAGCGGCACCAGCGCGGCAACGAGGATGAAGATCGGGGCGTAGGAGTGGCGGGTCAGCACCGGCACCAGCCAGGTGGTGATCAAGGTGCCGGCGACCGCCGCCAGGCCACCCAGGCCTGCCAGCGTGCCCACCGAACGGCCGTCGAACAGGTCGCCGGGCAGGGTCTGGATGTTGCCGATGGCTACCTGGAAGCCGAACAGCACCGCAGCGATCGCCAGCACCGCCAGCAGCGGCTGGTTGGCCAGCACAGCACCCAGCAGGGCAGGCGCCATGATCACGCACCCCAGGGTGATGGCCAGCTTACGGGCGCGGTCCACGCTGTGTCCGGCGCGGATCATGCGACCCGACAGCCAGCCGCCACTGAGGCTGCCCAGCATCGCGCCGACGAAGGGTACCCAGGCGAACAGGCCGATCTGCTTGATGTCGAAGCCGAAAGTTTCAGCGAGATAGATCGGCAGCCAGGACACGAACAGCCACCAGATGGGATCCAGCAGGAAGCGGCAGGCGAGCATGCCCCAGCTCTGGCGATGGGCCAGCAGCTCGCGCACGCTGGCTTTGGGCGCCGCCTCTGTCTGCTGCCCGGCCTGGTCTTGCTGGATCAGCCGGCGCTCGGCATCGCTCACCCACGGATGCTTGTCCGGCCCGGCGCGGTAGACAAACAGCCACGGCAGCAGCCACAGGAAGCCGATCGCACCGACCAGCACGAAGGTGCCGCGCCAGCCCAGCCACAGGTACAGGCCTGCGATGGCGGGTGCGGAGACGATCGCGCCGATCGACGCACCCGCGTTGAACACGCCCTGCGCCAACGCGCGTTCGCGCGCAGGGAACCACTCGGCATTGGCCTTGACCGCGCCGGGCCACGCACCCGCTTCGCTGATGCCGAGCATCGCCCTTACCAGGCTGAAGGAAAGCATCGAATGGGTGATCGAGTGCAGCGCGATCGAGATCGACCACACGCTGATCGACAGGGCGAACCCCAGGCGCGTGCCGATCATGTCGAACAGGCGCCCGAACAGGAACTGGCCGGCGGCGTAGAACAGCATGAACACCGTTACCAGCAGGGCATAGTCGTCCTTGGTCGCGCCTACTTCCCTGGCGATTTCCGGCCACATCACCGCCAGTGCATTGCGGTCGATGTAGTTGATGACCGTAGCGACGGCGATCAGGCCCACGATCAACCAGCGCACTGCTGAACGCACCGGCACCTTGCGCAGGTTGGCCACCACGGCAGGGCCGTTCATTTTCCGTCACCCTTGCTGCGGTCCATGCGCGCATGGCTGCCGCTCCAGCGGTAAGCATGGCCGTCCACGGTCACGCTGTGCTCGCCCTTGGCGCTGCTGTCGTCGGCCACGCCGAGGGCGATGCGTGCACCGCTGGCCAGGCGCAGTTCGATCACCTCTGCATCGCTGCCCCGGCTGCGCACGATGTCCTTGATGCGGCTGTCCGCGCCGTGCACGTACTCGGCGGTGCCGTTGTACTCGCCATGCGGCTCCAGCACACTGAAGAAGGTCACGTCCTTCTGGCCTTCCACGCGCTGCAGCAGGGCCGGTTCACGGCGCAGGTTGAACTCGGGATCGTTGGCACCACTTTCCACCAGCAGCGCCTGTGCCGGCGCACTGCTGCCGAAGCGGTAGGTGTAGAAGCGCCCATCCAGCAGCCACGCCAGCGAACGCGATTCGCTGCCGGGCGTGCTGCGTGCATCCAGCCACAGGTGCTGGTAGCCGTTGTCCTTGCCCAGCACCGGGCGCTGGGTGGGGAAGTGTTCTGCCTCGAAGCCGGTGGTGACGATGTGGCCGTTGAAGTGCAGCGGCAGGTCGTAGCGCGCGGCCTTGTCGCCGTGCACCTGCAGCAGGTCCAGCACCACCGGCAGGCCCAGGTCGGGGTGGCGCAGCAGCGCCTGGGTGCGGGTGAACACCACGCCGGGGTAGGCATCGCGCATGGTCGCCGAGGCAACCTGGGTATCGGCATCGGCCTGGAAGAAGCGCACCTGCGGGGCATGCGCCTCGCCGCGCTTCCAGTCGCCCTTGAAGTGGCTCTGTTCGTCCACCACCAGGGTGTTGTGGGCCACGGTCTGTTTGGCCCAGCTGCGGTTCTCGGCCAGGTAGATGCCACCCCGCTTGGCTTCCACGTTGAGGAAGCGGGCAGCGCCGTAGTCAGTCACCACCGGATTGCCGTTGTCGTAGAACAGCCAGTTGAGTTTGTCGAAGTGGCCATGGCCCATGCCCTGCATCGTGTCCTTCTGCACCAGCGTCTGGCCGCGTTCGCCGTTCATGCGCAGGATCGCCAGGCCACCGCGGTCGCCGTCCGGGCCATCGCGCAGCAGCATCGGACGGTAATCGAAGGGCTTGGCCTTGTTGGCGGCCAGTGCTTGCGCCACCTGTAGTCCCTCGGGGGACAACAGCAGGCGTTTCTGCTGCTGGGCCACCGACAACAGGCGGTCGTCAGCGGTGCGCGCATAGGCAATGCCGATACCGGCCACCAGTTCCTCGGTATCGATGCCCTTGTCCAGGATGGCATCGTTGATCGGGAAGAACAGGCCGTCATAGCTGGACTGCACCAGCACATCCACGGCCTTCAGCAGCACGCCGTCGCGGCGCGCGAAGATCCTGCGCTGCGGCTCGTTGCGTTCGATGGCGTTGGCGAACAGCAGGAACGGTGCCAGTGCGTAGCGCTGGTAGTACGGACCTTCCTCGTAATAGCCATCGGGCGAGAACAGCAGGTCGATCTGGCGAAGGAAGCCGAACTGATCGTTCTTCTGGCTGCCGCGCAACGATTTCTCCACCAGCTCAGGGTCGCGCAGCACGTAGCCGGTCATGCCAGTGGCGGCCACCGCCCAGGTGGCGTGGTTGTGGATCTGGTCGTAGTTCTTCGGCTCGCTGACGAGGAACTCAGCCATCGGCCGGAACACCTTCGATTCGATGGTGTCGCGGTCCTCGGCGGACAGCGCGTCGCGGATCGCGTCGTAGCCCTGGATGGCGTTGACCAGCCACACCGAATCGTTGAGCACCTGCCAGAACACGCGGCCTGGAATCTGTCCGCGGCCTTCGGGGTGCGGGCCCAGGGTGGGGTAGAGCCTGGCGTACTGCAGCAGTATGTCGCGCGCGTAGTCGACATAGACCTTGTCGCCGGTCAGCCGGTACAGGGTGCCGGCCGCCATCAGGGCCTGGTAGTTCCGCTTGTGCTGTTCATGGGTGCGGCCGCCGCCCTTGTCCTTCGGTACCGGCACGTCGATGCCGGCCTTCATCATCTTCTTCAGCGATTTTTCCGTGCGCGCCTGTTCCTTGGCGAACCACGGGTAGCGGCCGCCTTCGCTGGCCATCCGCTGCCACTGCGCTGCGGTCACCAGCACCGGCGCGGTGTCGGCCTGCCTCGCTGCGGCAGCGGGGGCTGCGAACAGCGGCGCGGCCGGCAGCAGGGCAAAGGGGGTGGCCAGGGCCAGGGAGACGAACAGCGGCTGCAACCTCATCGATCAACTCCATTGCGGGTGCGTGACAGGGCAACTTCGCCCACCTTGGGATACCAGTCGACGCCGGTCGCCTCGCGCGCGGTCATCGCCAGGGCAGGATCGGCGCCCACGGCGGGCAGGGCAGGCGCGGCCACCCACAATCCGCTGGCAGCCTGCAGCAGGCTGACGCCACGCCCCTCTACGCCGCCCGGGAATACGGTGTTGGCTGCCGGTGACTGCACGTTGCCACTGAAGTCGATGCCGGCCAGCGAACTGGCGGCATTCGGCGGGTTCCTGCTGGTGCGGTTGACGATCAGGTTGGCGCTGAAGCGGCTGTTGCTGGCGGCGACCACGATGCCCTTGGCCTCATCATGGCCGACGCCGAAACTGATCTTCGCCACGTCCACGAAGGTATTGCGGCTGATCGTGGCATTCACCACCGGCGCATAGCCGGACAGCGGCGGATCGGCCTGCGCGTCCATCACCGCCAGCGCGGAACGGTTGCTGGAGCCGGCCAGTCGTTCGAAGTAATTGTTGCTGACGGTCTGGTCGGCATTGATGATGCGCACGCCGCCGGTGCCGGTCTTGTCGTCGCCCAGGAACACGTTGTCGATCACCCGGTTGCCGTTGCCATGGCGTAGCGTGAGCGCGCCGGCCGAACGGTAGAACACGTTGCCGCGGTAGGTATTGCCGCCGGACTTGTTGCTGATGATCTCGGTCTCGCCGTCGCAGCCTTCGAACCAGTTGTTCTCCACCGTACTGTTGGAATCGCTCAACGAAGTGTCGCTGGTGCCGACGCGGAGGGTTTCGCCGCCGTTGACGCCCAGCGCCGGGCGCGGTCCGAACCAGTTGTGGTCGATGCGGTGCTGGTTGTCCAGGCCCTGGGTGGCATCGCGCACCACCACTACCGTGGGCCCGGCGTTGGTCTTGCCGCGCAGCTGGCTGTGATCCAACCGGTTGTTGCTGCCATACAGCGATACCCAGTAGTCCTGGTCGCTGGCATCGGGGTTGGTGTAGTCATCGATCACCAGGCCGGTCACCCGGCTGTGGCGGGCCACCGCCTTGCTGGATTCGCGGAACGCCACCACCGCATCACCCGGCGTATAGCCGTTGCGGAACACCAGGTTGGACACCTGCAGGTAGCTCCCCGCCAGGCGCAGGTCCGAACGTCCGCTGAGGACGACCTTGCCGGCGGTCTGCGCGCGCAACACGATCGGCGCGGCTGCCGTGCCGTGGCCTTTCAGCAGCAACCGCGCGTCGGTCCAGGTGCCGTCAGCCAACACGATCTCATCGCCGGGCTGCAGCGCCGAGGCGGCGGTAGTGAACTCAGCGACATCGTGGACGAGCCAGCTGGCTGCACTTGCCGCTGAAGTGGTCAGGCACATGGCCAGACCAGTGGTCAGGCAAAACAGTGATGGCTTGCGGAGCGGATGTCGAGCAAGCGGACGAATGCGCATGAAATCCTTCCAGAGACGGGCGGGCCGTCGTTTCAGGGTGGGTCTGCATACCACTTTCGAGTCCGTTGTAAGCCAGCTTTCGCGCAAAGTCATGCTGCATGAGCACATTAAATTGCGTTCAACTGGTATGGATCAAAGGCATTTGAACGTTCGCATACCAATTGGTTGACATTTTCATGTCGCCGTGCCGAAGCTGCGTCCCACGCCTGGCATGCAGGCGATCCTTTGGGAGGAGGAAACCATGCGGCGACCCGCCGGAGCAGTGCACAGCATCTCGTTGTCCCCCACACCCCTGATCGTGGCGCTGCTTGCCGTGCTGGCAGGCATGCCCGCGGCCCAGGCGCAGTCCAGCAAGGACGCGTCAGGGCAGGATCCCGCCACGCTGGACCAGGTGCGGGTCACCGGCATCCGCGAATCAATGCAGAGTTCGATCAACAAGAAGCGCGACGACACGGTCATCGCCGACGTGCTCTCGGCCGATGACATCGGCGACCTGCCGGCACCGTCGCTGGCTGATGCGATCGAGACCTTGACCGGCGCCGCCTCGACCCGCGACAAGACCGGCGCCTCGGAGATCTCCATCCGGGGCCTGGGCGCCTTCCTCAGCAGCACCAACTTCAATGGCCGCGAGATCACCAACGGCAGCGGCGACCGCTCGGTGAACTTCAACATGTTCCCGGCCGAGCTGATCAACACGGTGGCCATCTACAAGACCCAGCGCGCCGACATCGTCGAAGGCGGCGTGGCCGGCACCATCGGCCTGGAAACAGTGCGCCCACTGGAGTACGGCAAGCGTGCAGCGCAGCTGGACCTGCGCGGCAGCTGGGCGGAGTACGACAGCAAGTACCGTGACAAGGACGGCATCGGCTATCGCGGCACCGCCAGCTACATCGATCAGTTCGAGTTCGGCAACGGGCAGAAGCTTGGCATTTCGCTGGGCTTCCAGCGCCTGGATGGCACCGATCCGGAAGAGAGCATTACCAGCGGTTCCACCTGGTATGCCTGCGATGGCACGCAGAACGTGGGCAATGCCAACTGCAACGAAGTGTCCGCGCAGGCCATCGCCAACGGCGCGCCGTACTACCTGGTGCCGAGCAGCCGCATCTACCGGCTCAAGCAGGAGCGCAACGACCGGCAGAGCGAGTTCGCCGCACTGCAGTGGCGGCCAAATGATGTGGTTGAACTGAACCTCGATTTCGAGCACACCGAGCGCAACTGGTATGAGAACCGCAGCGATCTGAGCCTGTCCAACGCACGACGCGGCATCACCCAGCGCGAGGTTGACGAAGACGGTATCGTGCGCCACCTGCACGGCAGCACCTCGATTGATTCCACCTCCAACCGCTACTGGCGTGGCGAGGAATACACCGGGGGTGGCCTGAACCTGATCCTGCGCCCGACCCCGGCCTGGGAGCTGTCTACCGATCTTTCCTACTCGCACACCAATCGCCTCGACAGCGAGCGCATGACCCGTCTGCGCGCCAACCAGCGCGATGTCAACAATGCCGTCGTGCCCGGTATCAGCAGTGGTGCCACCGGCTACGTGGACTATGACTGGGACTGGCACGGCGAAGTGCCCAGTGTTGCCCTGGCGCCGAACTTCGACCCGAACAACTGGGACGCCTATACGGGGGCGGCGCGGGTGACCTCCAGCGCCACCGAGAATGACCACAGGATCAAGGCCGGCCGCTTCGATGCCAGCTTCATGCCGGAGTCCGGTTTCTTCACCCGCATCAAGGGCGGCGTGCGCGCCAGCCAGGCCGACTACCGCCTGCGCGACAACACCCTGGTAACCGACTACGACCAGCGCGTGGCGGCCGACAAAGCGAAGATCATCGCCGCCAACCAGGCCTGCCGTGCACCCTTCCCGCAGGATGACTTCATGGATGCCGCCAGCGGCAACACGATCTCCTCGTGGGCGTACTTCGATCCGAACTGCCTGTACCAGTCGTTCCGCGGCAGCCTCGACAGCGGGCTGGATCCGGGTTTCCAGGATCCGAACAATGTCGATATCACCGAGAAGACACGCGCGCTCTATCTGATGGGTGAGTTCAGCAGCACCCTGTTCGGCTTGCCGGTGACCGGCAACCTCGGACTGCGCTGGGTCAAGACCGATGTTCGTTCTGAAGGCGTGCGAACCGGGCTGCGCATCGAGGACAACGGTGACGGGACGATCCGCCTGCAACCCACCGGCGAGTACAGCACGCAGGTGTTCAAGGCGGGCAACGACAAGCTGCTGCCCAGCCTCAACGCGGCCTTCGAGCTGCGCCCGGACGTGTTGCTGCGGGTCGGTGCATATCGCGCGATGTCACGGCCGGACATTGCCGCGCTGGGTGCCGGGCGCACCATCAACGTGAGCAGTGATGGCACCTACGGCAACCTGGCCGACGCGCTGGATGACATCAGCGCCAGCGGCAACCCCGCCGCGCAGCCGCTGATGTCCTGGAACGGCGACCTTTCCCTGGAGTGGTACCCGAACCCGGACACGATGCTGGCCGGCGCGGTGTACTGGAAGCAGTTCAACGGCGGCACCGCCACTGCGTTGGTGCCTGAGACCTACACCATCGACGGCCAGAGCGTGACCGTGCCGGTGCGGCAGCAGGTAACCACCGACGAGAACAGCACGCTGACCGGCTTCGAGCTGACCGCTACCCATCGACTGTCGTACCTGCCCAAGCCGTTCGACGGGCTGGGTTTCAAGCTGAGCTACAACTATGCCGATGCCGACTATCAGACCCAGGACTCGCGACTGGGCGAGCAGCTGGCCAGCGATGGCACGATCATTCCGGCCATCGTGCCACCGGCTGGCCTGAGTGGTTTCTCGCGGCACGTGCTGTCCGGCTCGATCTACTGGGACGTCGGGCGCTTCAACATCCAGGCCATCGGCAAGTTCCGCTCGCACTACTACCAGGACTTCACCGGCAACACCGCGCAGCAGAACCGCTACTACGATGACAACACCAGCGTGGACCTGCGCCTGCGCTACCGGGTGAACAAGCAGTTGTCGCTGTCGCTGGAGCTGATGAACCTGACCAACGAGCCGCGCGTGGCCTACCAGCCGCTTTATGGGAACTTCCGCGAAGTGGTGACCTACGGGCGGCGTGCGTATTTCGGTGTACGATACAAGTTCTGAACAGGGCGGCGCGGCCAGTGGTCGCGCCGTCGCTCCAACCGGACCCTTGCCGGCCGCGGTGGCAGGGCAGGGACCCGGAAGGAATCGCCAAGGGTCAGCCGCATGTCCGCCAACCGCCTTTACCAGACCATCGCTGCCAAGCTCCGCAAGCTGATCGAGGACGGCGAATTTCCGCCGGGCTCGCGGCTGCCGGGCGAGCGTGAGCTGGCCGAACGGTTCGGTGTCAGCCGGGTCACCATCCGCGAAGCCGAGATCGCACTGGAAGCGCAGGGCTGGATCGCCATCCGCATCGGCTCGGGCGTGCATGTGAAACCGCGCCCGACGCAGGCGTCCGGCGGGCTGCCGGATGTCAGCGCCTTCGACCTCACCGCCGCCCGCGCGGTATTCGAGGCCGAGGCCGCCGCTCTGGCTGCCAGCAATCTGGATGATGCCGGCATTGCCGAGCTGCAGGCGTTGGCCGAAGCGCTGTGCCGTCGCGACCTGAGTGACGCGGAAGCCGGCGAGTACGACCGCCGTTTCCACCTGGCCATCGCGCGGCTTTCCGGCAACCCGGTGGTGGAATTCTTCGTGCAGCAGATCTGGCGCATGCGCAGCGAACTGCCGCGGGTGACCGAGGTCTATGCCCGGGTCTGCCATGATGATGGCGCCAGCCGTGCGGACGAGCACATGGCGATCTTCGAAGCCCTGCGCGCGCGTGATCCGGTGGCCGCGCGCAATGCGATGCGCCATCACTTCCAGCGCCTGTTCGAAGCGATGCTGCAGGCCACCGAAAGCCAGGCGCTGGAGGAGATCCGCCGCCGTACGCAGCAGGACCGCGAACGGTTCATGGCAACGACGCGGATCTGAGCGCCGCGTTCAACACAATCGGCGCTGCGACCTTCAGCAGGGCAGCTCGCGCTCGAAGCCTGATGGATATGAGAAATGGGCATGACTGCGCCGATGCCCAGCCTGTCCGCAATGCCTACACTGCCCGCGGGTCATAGACGGCCCGTTGAGAAAGCTGCATACACACAAGGAGCAGGGTATGAAGTTCTCGCTGTTGGGCGCGGCGCTGCCATTGGTGCTGGCACTGAGTGGAGTCCCCGGTGGAAGCGTCAATGCAGGACCGATCGCGGGCACCGCGACCGCCACTGTAGTTACGAAGGCCACGTACGCGCCGGATTCGCTGGAAGCCGGCTACATCGTCGATTGGATCAAACGGAATTCGCCCGCCTACGCGCCGGCGTTGCAGACGGGCGAACTGGCCATCTCGCACAGCTATCAGTCTGCTGGCAGCCTGAAGCCGGCCGGTGCGGCGGGCCCGCCTGTTCCATTGCCTGCACGCGGTGTGGAGGGCGAGGTCATCTCGATCTCCAATACCTTGCCGAGCGGTGCGTCCGAGTCGTGGACATACCGGTGGTCGAGTGGGGCGTGGAAGCTGATCAAGTACAGCTTTGATGCATGCCAGGGCCCGGCCAGCATCGGTGCGAAGGGATCCGGCACGGAGATCGCTGCGAAGGGACCTTGCATCGACTGAGGGTGACCGGTCCTGGCGGAACTGAACCAGGTCTGCTGCAGAGCAGTGGTGCCCCGGGAGATCATCGTCCCGGGGCGCCGCTCCATACCTTGGCGTGCCCTGCATCGTGTCCTTCGAGCATTGACCTCGGCGATCGGGCGGAGATCACCCACGGCCCGAGCCAGTCGCTGGGTCATGCAACCCACGCAGCTTCTTCTTGTTGATCTTGCCCACGCTGGTCCGCTCGATCGATTCCACGAAACTGACCCGTTCCGGAATCGCATACCGTGAGATGTCCCCTGAGCGGCTTCGCGCGGCGACCAGTTCGATGATCTCCGCTTCGGTCACCTCTCTGCCAGGCTGCCTGACCACCAGCGGCAACGGCCGCTCGCCCCATTTCGTGTCGGCGATGCCGATCACCGCGACTTCGCTGACCGCCGGATGCAGGGCGATGATGTCCTCCAGGGCGAGCGAGGAGATCCACTCACCGCCGGTCTTGATCACATCCTTGATCCGGTCGGTCACCCTCAGGTAGCCGTATTCATCGATGTTGCCGATGTCCCCGGTATGCAGATAGCCTCCTGCCCACAGTGCTGCAGATGCATCCGGATCGTGCAGGTAGCCCTGGGTGAGCCAGGGTGCGCGCACCACGACCTCTCCGGTGGCGATGCCGTCGTGGGCGACATCCTTCATGTCCGGATCGACGATGCGCAGGTCCACCAGCGGTACCGGTATGCCGGCCTTGGTGCGCAGCGACAGCACCTCATCGGCATCGGTCACGCTGTCCACGTCGATCTGGGCGATGGTGAGCAGAGGGCAGGTCTCGGACATGCCATAGCCGCCGAAGATGTCGATGCCCCGCGTCAGTGCACGCTGCGCCAGCGCACGCGGCA
Organism: Stenotrophomonas sp. 86156_Sma; assembly: GCF_056481625.1. Lineage (NCBI taxonomy): Bacteria > Pseudomonadati > Pseudomonadota > Gammaproteobacteria > Lysobacterales > Lysobacteraceae > Stenotrophomonas > Stenotrophomonas sp. 86156_Sma. The sequence continues at coordinate 2,697,755 of NZ_CM151157.1, read as the reverse complement.
GGGCGGCACCGCCGATGATCACCTTCCAGCCCTCCAGGTCGGTCTGCGCCGCGTCCGGATGCTCCAGCAGCATGTGCAGGATGGTTGGCACGCAGTGCGAGAAGGTCACCTTCTCACGGGCGATCAATGCCAGCAGCGTCGCAGGCAGGTAGCGCCCCGGATAGACCTGCCTGATGCCCATCGCCGTAGCCACGTAGGGCAGGCCCCACGCGTGCACATGGAACATCGGGGTGATGGGCATGTAGACATCGTCACGATGCAGGCGGCCTTGACGGGGTGCACCGCCAAGCGCGGCCATCGCCGCCAGCGAATGCAACACCAGCTGCCGGTGGCTGAAATACACGCCCTTGGGCAACCCGGTGGTTCCAGTGGTGTAGAACACCGTGGCACGGGCGTTCTCGTCGAAGTCCGGGAAGCGGACGATCGGCGTGGCATCGCGCAACCCCGCTTCGTACTCGGTGGTGAAGCCTGGCGGCAGCGGACCGCCTGCATCGTCCAGCAGGATGCGCGTGCGCAGGTCCGGCAGCTGCTCGTCGATGGCGTCCAGCAGCGGCAGGAACTCGCGGTTGGCCAGGATCACCCGCGCCCCGCTGTGGTTCAGCGTGTAGGCGATCTGCTCTGGGGCCAGGCGCACGTTCACCATCATCAGCACCGCACCGATCATCGGCACGGCGAAGTAGGCCTCCAGGTAGCGGTTGCTGTCCCAGTCCATCACCGCCACCGTGTCGCCGTGGCCGACTCCCAGCGAGGTCAACAGGCCGGCCAGCTGGCCGATGCGCGCCTGCAGGGTGCGGTAGTCGAATCGGACCTGGTCGCCGTAGACGATCTCCTGTTCAGGGCTCACCGCCAGCGGCATCAGCAGCAGCTGCTTGATCAGCAGTGGATAGGCATTGGCATCGGGAGTGGGGGCAGATGACATGGCATTTCCTCGTGGGCGGCGTTGCGGTCGCCGGCCTTCTCCGCACCACACTAGCAAGCCCTTCCTGCTGCACCAGCGTACCTAGGTACCTGTTCCCGCGCGCACCCGATTTGATAATCTCGCCAGGACATGCCCACCCTGCTCATCGCCGACGATCACCCTTTGTTCCGCGCGGCACTGCATCGCGCGGCGGAAGAGGCGGTCGCCGATCTGCAGATCAGCGAAGCTGATTCGCTGGACAGCGTGCTGGAGGTGATCGAGAACCAGTCGATCGATCTGATGCTGCTGGACCTGCACATGCCGGGCAACCACGGACTGGCCGGGCTGGCCACGATCCGTGCGTTGCAGCCGGGCCTGGCGATCATCATCGTCTCCGCCAACGAGGAGCCGCAGGTCATCCGGCGTGCCATCGACCTTGGCGCCGCGGGCTATCTGCCCAAGAGCTCGGGTTTGAACGAGCTGCAGTCCGCGCTGCAGTCCGTGCTGGAGGGCGAGCGCTGGATCCCGGCGCTGCTGCGCGAACCGGTGGCACGGGTGGCGACGTTCAGCAGGGATGCCGACCTGGCCGCACGCCTGGCCAGCCTGTCGGCACATCAGTACAAGGTGCTGGGCCTGGTGGCCGAGGGCCTGCTCAACAAGCAGATTGCCGACCGGCTGGGCGTACAGCTGCGCACGGTCAAGGCGCACATGACACGCATCATGGAGCGGCTGGGCGTGCGCAACCGCGCGCAGGCCATCCGCGTGTTGCACGAAATGGGATTGGCCGATCCGTCCCGGCAGATCGAAGAACTGCCTGAGCCCTGACCGGTCAGGGCGTGGTACTGGCCGCCAGCAGGTGGTTGATCGCCCAGCGCAGCGCCAACGGTTTGAACGGCTTGTTGAGCAGGGACAGCCCAGCGCCGCGCACCGCCTCGCGCGTATCGCTGCCGGCATCCGCACTGAGGATCACCGTCGGCCGCGGCCCATGCATGCCTACCAGCCGCTTCCATAGCGCAACACCGGTATCGCCATCATCCAGGTGATAGTCGAACAGCCACAGCGCCGCCTCGTGCGCTGACGGTCCGATGTCATCGGCTTGGCTTGCCGCGATGACATCGCAACCCCAGGAAAGCAGCAGCTGCCGCATCGCCTCCAATGCGTCCGGGTCGTTGTCGACCACCAGCACGCGGACTCCCTTGAGCGCGCTGCTGCCGGCTGCCGGCGGCGAGCTGCGCGGGGTCGCAGGGGGTGCTGCGCGTTGCACGCTGATCGAGAAGGCCGAGCCGTGCTCGGGCACGCTGCGCAGGTGCAGGGGTGCGTGCAGCAGGTCGGCGATGCGGTGTGCGATGGTCAAGCCCAGGCCCAGTCCCTGGCCGTTGCTGCGATCGACCCGGTGGAATTCCTCGAACACCACCGCCTGCTGCTCCGGAGCAATGCCGGGGCCGGTGTCATGCACACCGATCAGCAGTGCCTGTCCCTGGCGGCGCACACCGAGCAACACACCGCCATGGCGGGTGTAACGAATGGCATTGGCCAGGAAGTTCTGCAGCACCCGGCGCAGCAGCAGGGGGTCGCTATGGACCCAGGCCTGGCTCCGTACATGGCGGAACTGCAGGCCGCGCGCCGCCGCCAGTACCGCGAACTCCTGCGCGAGCGGATCCAGGACGGTCGACAGCGCGAAGGGGCGCGGATCGGCGACCAGTCCACCCGCCTCAAGACGGGAGATATCCAGCAGCCCGGACAGCAGGTCGTCGGTGGAGTCCAGCGCACCACGGATCTGGCGCAGGAAACTGTCGAGGAACTCCGATTCGATGTGCTGCGACATCGCATCGGTCAGCAGCTGAGCCGCATGCAGTGGCTGGATCAGGTCGTGGCCGACCGCCGTCAGGAAGCGTGTCTTGGCAACGTTCGCGCGCTCGGCTTCGTGCACTGCCTGTTCCAGCCGTGCGGTGCGGTCCTGTACGCGGCGCTCCAGGGTTTCATTGCTGCGCTTGAGCGCTTCCTCGGCGCGGCGGAAGGCGGTGACGTCGGTGAAGGTGGCCACGTAGCCACCGCCGGGCATTGGATTGCCACGGATCTCGACGATGGTGTTGTCGGGGAAGATCCGTTCGGACAGATGCGGCGTGCCACGCCGCATGTGTGCGGCGCGACGCTGCAGGGCCTTGTCGCGAGAGTCACCAGGGCCGTCGCCGATCTTCAGTTCGGCCAGCGCCCACGCTGTCAGATTGACCACCGGCTGCCCGACCTGCAGCAACTCGGGCGGAAACTTGAACAACGCGGCGTAGCGGCTGTTCCAGGCCACCAGCTGCAGCTGCGCGTCGACCACGCTGATGCCCTGGCTCATGTTTTCCAGCGCCGCTTCCAGCAGGCGCTGGTTGAAGCGCAGCGCCTGGGTGGCTTCGCCTACAGCACGGGTTACCGCATCCAAGGGCGCGGCACCGCCATCGCGAGCGGCCTCCACCAGCAGGCGCGCCATGCCCGCGCCGACCACGGCGCTCAGTTCGCGTTCGATGGTGATGACCCGGTCGTCGTCCAGCAGCTGCCCGGCATGCCCATCCATCAGTTGCCGGGCCCGCTCCTGGCCGAGGAAGCGTCCGGCCGTCCTGCGCAGCGAGGCTGCCGCCACCGCATCCCGTCGTCGCGGCAACGAGGGACGCACCGCGCGCGACACCAGCGCAACCGTCAGCAGGTTGACCGCCAGACTGGCGCCCATGCTGATGGCGATATGGCCCGATTGCAGGCGCAGCGAGACCACGGACAGCCAGTGCAGGTCATCGGGCCCCGAGGCGGGGGGCGTGGCAGGGATCACCATCGGCAGCAGCACCAGCCACAACCAGGCCAACGACCCCAGCACGATGCCGGCGATGATGGCCGGAGAGGGCGTGCGCGGGCGATACACCGCCAGCAGGACCGCCGGCGCCAGCTGCGAGAGGGCGGTGAAGGACATCAGGCCGAAATCGCTGAGTGCCTCGGTGTCGCTCATCGCCCGGCTGTACAGCCACGACATCAGGAACACGGCGAGGATGCCGGCACGGCGGAAGGCCAGCACGCGTGGACGCAGGTCGGCCGCCGTGGCACCGCCGGCTATGCCGTCCAGCAACCGTGAGCCGAAGCCATGGTTGCCGAGCATGATCGACAGGGTCAGCCCCGAAAGAATCATCATGCCGGTGGCGGCGCTCAGGCTGCCCAGATAGGCCAGCAAGGCCAGCAGGTGGTGGCCACCGGCCTGCGGCAGCGCCAGCACGTACAGGTCAGGCGACACCGATGCGGGCAGCTGCGCGGCACCGGCCAGCGCCATCGGCACCGACGGCAGCCCGATCAGCAGCAGGTAGACCGGGAACAACCAGCGTGCCGTCCTCAGGTCCGAGGTCTGACGCAGCTCGACCACGCCGACATGGAACTGGTGCGGCAGGGTGAACGCGGAGATCGCGCCCAGCGCGACCATGGTCAGATAGTCCGGCATGATGGCCGGTGGCGGCAGCTGCGCCATCTTTTCCAGCAGCGGCGTGCCCGCCTGGCGCACCGACAGCGCCGCATAGAGGCCAATGGCGAGCAGCGCCACCAGCTTCAATACCGACTCCAGCCCCAGTGCGACCACGATGCCACGGTTGGGCTCGGTGGCCGATGCCTTGCGTGCACCGAACAGCAGGGTGAACGCGGCCATCGTCAGGGCGAACCAGAACGACATGTCCAGCTGCGCGGCAGCAGGCGCGAAACGATCGCCCAGCAAGGCGCCCAGGCCCTGACTGACGGCTTTCAGCTGCAGGGCGATGTAGGGAATGATGCCGAACAGTGCCACCAGGGTGATGGTGAAGCCGAGGCCGCGATCGGCACGCAGTCGTGCGACGACCAGATCAGCGATGGTGGCACTGTTGTGCTGCTTGGCCAGCCGCCCCAGGCGGAGGAGGAAGGGCAGGCCGAACGCAAAGATCAACGCCATGCCGGCCAGGGTGGGTGGAATGGGGAAGCCCCATTGCACCCCCTGCGAGGCCGCGCCGTAGTAGGTCCACGCGGTGCAGTGCACGGCCAGCGACAGCGCATAGATGAGCGGCCATGCCTTCGAAAGCCGGTGCCCCCGGCGCTCACCCCACAGCGCCACGCCAAACAGCAGTGCGGTCCATGCAATGCAGGCGAAGAGGACGATGGAGGGCGTCAACATCGCTCCAGTGTAGGGAGAGAACCGGGCAGGGTGGTGCTAGGGAGCGACCACGATCAGTGACAGCTGCTCAGCGACCAGTGCCAGCTCGCCATCGGCAACCCGCTCGACGGCCTTGCGCTGGGTCAGCAGCCACTGGCCCGGCTGGCGCGCGTCCAGTGACAGCATCTGCGAGCGTACCCGCACCCCGGACCCGCTGGGTACCGGCGCCAGGAAGCGGACCTTGTTGAGGCCGTAGTTGAGCACATGGGCGATGCCGGGGAAGCCGGCGAGGGCGGCCACATCGTCCTGAACGGTGAGCGAGAGCAGCAGGAAACCGTGCGCGATGGTCTGCCCGCCCGGCAGCTGCGTCTGCGCACGGCCTGGATCGACGTGGATCCAGTTGTGGTCGCCGGTGGCGTCGGCAAAGGCATCGATGCGCGCCTGGTCCACGTGGGTCACGCCACTCACCCGCTCGCTGGCGGCCCACTGCTGCAACGCCTGCAGCGCGGGAGGCAGGTTGCTGTCTGCACTCACGCCACACGCTCCAGCAAGGTCAGGATCGCGTCACGTGCCTCTGGCTCGGACAGCATCGGAGCATGTCCCACATCCGGCACTTCCACCAGGCGGGCACTTTCCGAGGTGGCCGCCATCTGCCGCGCGACATCGGCCGGCAGGATGTCGGACAGCGCACCGCGCACCACCAGTACCGGCACCCGTGCGGTCAGCCCACGAACCGCACGCCACAGCACCGGCCGCAGCAACCACAGCAGCCACGGACGTGTCGTTCGGATCACGGCCGGATCGTAATCCAGCTCCAGCAGCCCATCGCTGCGCGGGCGGAAGGTGCGCACCGCCATCTGCCGCCAGTCGTCGGTACTGAAGCGAGGGAACGCGGCCTTGCCGATGGATTCCACGTAAGCGGTGGCCTGCACCAGGTCCATCGGCGGCACCGGCTTGCCGGCGTACTTGCCGATCCGTGCCAGCGCCTCACGCGGCACCTTGGGGCCGGCATCGTTGAGCACCGCGCCCGCGATCCGCTCGGGCGCGCGCGAGGCAAGGGTGATGGTCACCAGCACGCCCAGCGAGGTGCCGACGAATACCGCCTTGGCGATGTTCTGCGAGCGCAGCAGCGCAACCATGTCATCCGCATAGGCACGCGGGTTGTAGCTGGACGGGTCATATGCGCGTTCCGAGCCTGCGCGACCGCGCAGGTCGACCGCGATCACGCGCCAGCCCTCGGCGGTGAGCACATCGGCAAGCGCATCGAAATCGGCGCCATTGCGGGTCAGCCCGGGAATGCAGACCACCGTGCCACGCGCTGCCTGCCCCGCATCGGGTGCATGGTCGCGCGCGTGCAGGCGCAACCCATCATTGCTGTTCCAGTACAGGTCGTCGTAAGACTGCGTCATGCAGAAGCTTCCTGGAGATCGTAACGGATGCGCTAGAAATCGTAACGGACGCTGAGGCTATATTGGCGTGGCGGACCATAGAAGCCAATCAGCGTGCCGACCGCCGGGATGTTGTAGCCGGTGGTGCGGTATTCCTTGTCGGCCAGGTTGGTGCCCTGCAGCGAGAAGGTCCACGCATCATCCAGGCGCCAGATGACGCCGGCATTGACCAGCCCGTATCCCTGCTGGCGGATCACCGGGCTCAGGTCGGTGGTCGGCCACACCTCGCTCTGGTAGCTGTAGCTCACCCGTGCCGACAGGTTGTTGCCATTGGCCAGGTCGGTGCGGTACTCCACGTTGAACGCGCCCGAGAACTCCGGCGCGTTGGTGAACTTCATCTGCCTGGCGACATTGACGCCACGATCCATGTACTCGTCGTACTTGGTGTCCAGCCAGGCCAGGTTGCCGGAGATCAGCCAGTGCTGGCTGGGCAGGTACTGGTACTCGACCTCCAGGCCCTTGACGGTACCCGCGCCGGCATTGGTGAAATCGCCGAAGAAGGAATCGTCGATGCCATCACCATTGGTATCCAGGCCAGTGAAGACCGATAGCTGGATGTCCTTGTACTTGTTGTAGAAGGCCGACAGATTGAGGAACAGGCGCTGGTCGAGGAAGGCCATCTTGCTGCCGACCTCGTAGCTGTCCACGGTCTCGTCGTCGAACGGTTCGGCCGAGCGCGGCACGGCCACAGCGTTGGCGCGGATGTTGTAGCCACCGGACTTGAAGCCACGCGTGGCCAGGCCGTAGACCATGATGTCCGGAGTGATCTGGTAGTCCAGCGAGACCTTGGGCGAGACGTTCTTGAAGTTGGTCTTCTTGTCGAAGTCCGCGGTCACCGCCACCGGCCGGCTGAAACCTGGGTCGGCGTACAGGCGGTTCAGCACGATCGCGCGCTTGTCCTCGTCGGTGTAACGGGCGCCTACATCCAGCTTGAGTTTGCTGGTCAGGTCGAAGGTCCAGTCCGCGTACAGCGCGATGCTGTCGGTCAACACCTTGCCCTGGTTGTCGGCGAACTGCGCACTGAAGTAGTTGTTCTGGATCTGGCCGCCCGCCTCGCCACTGAACTGGTACAGGCCGACCACACCGCGCACCCGGCCGCCGGCATCGTAGTTCAATTGCACTTCGTTGCTGACCTGGTCGTCGTGATAGGTGCCACCCACGTCGGCCAGCTTGACCGGCGCGGTATCGAAGTCGATGTTGGCCTCGCTGTCCGATTCACGCTTGGCGACCACGTACTTCAGTGCAATGTCGTCGTTCGGCCGCCAGTTCACCGTGGCCGAGGCACCCTTGCTCTCCACGTTGTTGAGATTGCGCATGCCCGAGCGGATGTCGTAGCGGCTGTCCATCGGTGGATAGGCGCGCAGGAACGGATTGGGCGCCAGCATCTTCGAACCGCGCATGCCGGACTGATCGTCGATCCAGTCCAGTGCGAACTGCACGTCGAAGTCATCGCCCGCGTACGCGCCCAGGTTCAGGCGTGCCGCGTTGATCTGCTTGTCACTGACCGGCTGGCCGTTGAAGGTGTTCTCGCCAAACCCGTCGTGGTTCATGCTGGCCACCGCCACACGGGCGCGCAGGCCACTGTCGGCGCCGCCAATCGGGCCGCCGATGGCCGCCTTCGCATCCAGCTGGCTGTAGTTGCCCACGGTGATCTGGGCGAAGCCCTCGGTCTGGGTGGGCAGGCCGCGCGAGATGTACTTGATCGCGCCGCCGATGGTGTTCTTGCCGTAGAGCGTGCCCTGCGGGCCGCGCAGCACCTCGATGCGCGAGACATCGAACACATCCAGCAGCGCACCCTGCGGGCGTGCGATGTAGACGTCATCCAGGTAGATGCCTACACCCGGATCGGCGCCCCAGGTGGGATCGGACTGGCCGATGCCGCGGATGTAGGCGGTGACCGTGCTGCTGGCGCCGCGCGCCGCGTAGATGGTCAGGTTGGGCACCTGCGCGTCCAGGTCGCTGATGTCCTGGACATTCATCTTGTCCAGCGCCTCGGAGGTAAATGCGGTGACGGCAACCGGCACTTCCTGCAGGGTTTCCTCACGCTTGCGCGCGGTGACCTTGATGCTGTCCAGGTTGGTCGGCGAAGCGGATCTGCCTGCCGTCGGTGATTCCTGTGCCAGTACCGGCCCCGTGGCCAGCAGCGCGCCGATCATGAGACTCAAACAATTCCGTTTCATTCGGTCCTCCCCCAGGCATGAGCGTGCGGATGGCCCATTGCCACCCCTGCAGCCAAGGCTAGCGGTGTCATGGGCCAGCAGCGAGTGGACCTAGGTCCAGTCGGCAGCGGCCGGTGGATGCGGATACTGGGCGCGCCCCCAGCCGGAAGCGGTCCCCGGTACTCCTTCATCCACGACTCACGCACGAGGATCAGGTCATGAAATCCGGAATCGATTCGATCAAGGCGGTACTGCTGGTGTTGTGCAGCTGGCTGGCGATGGCGGGCAGCGCGGTTGCCGCTGGCCCGGCCGGGCATTGGGATATCGGCCTGTACGGCAATCTGTTCGGCGCCCGCGAGTACCAGGTATGGGTGCCGGCCGGCTATGACGACAGCCGGCCGCTGCCGCTGCTGCTGGTGCTGCATGGCTGTGTGACCGGGCCGAACCTGATGGGCGAGGCGTCAGGCTTCAATGATGTGGCCGACACGGAGGGGTTCATCGTGGTCTACCCCCGGCAGAACGTCACCTCCAATCCGGCCCGCTGCTGGAACTGGCAGCTGCCGATCAACCAGGCCCGCGACAGCGGCGAAGCATCGATCCTGGCCGGCATCGTGGACAAGGTGAAAGCGGGCTACAGCGTGGATCCGCACCGGGTCTATGTCACCGGCATTTCCGCGGGCGGCGCGATGACCTCGATCATGCTGGCTTGCTATTCGGATGTGTTCGCTGCCGGCGCCATCCATTCCGGTGGCATGTTCAAGGGTGCGACCACGATTTCCGGTAGCGCCTATGCGTTGCTGGCCGGCAGCATCTATTCGCCGGACAGCAATGGCCGTCTGGCCTGGCAGTGCTCGGGATCGCCGTCGCCGCGACCGCTGCCGGTGCTGGTGTTCCATGGTAGCGCCGATCTCACCGTCAATCCGGTGAACGGCCAGCAGGCCGTGCGCCAGTTCCTGCAGACCAATGATCTGGCCGACGACGGCCTGGACAACGACTCGGTGAAGTACGTGCCGACCAGCACCTATCACGGTCAGGTGTCGGGTGGACGTGCGTATACGGTGGATACCTACGCCTACGGTGGCAGGACGCTGGTGCAGCACTATGTGGTGCAGGGCATGGGCCATGCGTGGAGCGGCAGCCAGTCCGGCCTGCCGTTCACCGACCCGAAGGGGCCGGATGCCACGCTGATCACCTGGTTGTTCCTGAAGGACTACCAGCGCTGAGGGGAAGGGCAATCCTTGCCGGTGCGGGAGCCACGCGCTCCCGCATCCATCAGCGTGGCTCCTGCGGCCGCTGATCGTCGGCGTCCGAAGCCCGCTGCCGAGTGCCTCGTTCCGCCAGGAAGCGCTTGGGTGGTGCACCCACGGTCTTGCGGAACATGGTCACGAACGCTCCGGCACTGTCATAGCCCAGGTGGTCCGCAACGGCCTGTACTGTCCTGCCTTTGGCCAGCAGCGGCAGCGCGACCACCACATGCAGCTGCCTGCGCCAGCGCCTTACGCTTAAACCGGTTTCTCCAGAGAACAGGCGCGACATGTTGCGCTCGCTCATTCCAATCCGGCTCGCCCAGACTTCAAGCGTTGCCCGTTCGGCTGGCGTGTCCAGCATTGCGTTGGCCAGCCGGCGCAACCTTGCATCGGATGGCATGGGCAGATGGAGCCACTCCGGTGGCGCGGCGATCAGCTCATCCAGGAACACGGCCATCAGGCGGTCCTGCGCACTGCCGGGCTCGTAGTGCCCGGGAAGGGCGGATGCCCGCTCCAGCAGGGCCTGCATGAACGGGGTGATCGCCATTGCAGCGCAGTGCGTCGGCAGCCCCGGCACGACACCGGGTTCCACGAACACCACGAACCCATGCGGCCGCCCACTGCTGCTGGCCCGATGGGAAAGGCCACCGGGAATCCAGATCGCGCCCTGCGGGGGAACCACCCACAGGCCGGCTGCGGTCTCCAGCATGATCAAGCCGCGCGTGGCAACCAGCAGCTGTGCCTTCCGGTGCGCATGGAAGGGCATCTGCCAGGCATCTGGAATGGGGTCCAGCCCAAGCACCATCACCGGAAGATCGACACGGTCCGGGTAGTCGGGCCCAACCTCGCTCAGCCCCGCAATCGAGATCTCCACGCCGGACCTACGACTCAGAACTACGCCGGGCAGTACGGCGGCGCTTACTCGTCACCGCGTGCCGATCCCGCTTCGCGCCTGTGCCAGACACAGATCAGTCCCATCAGGACATGGACGATCGGCGCGTCCTTTCCTGCGGGTTCGGTGGTCCGTGGCTGTTCAATCACGCTGACATCCTCTCTGGTTGAGGATGGGAAGCGTATGCGGCAAGCCCGCAGGCGTCATTCGACAGTTCCGCCAGGTGATTCACCAATCCGGCCATATCGACCGCACGACATCGAAGCGGCTGGACAGCCTGGCCTACAAGGCCGGAACCGTGATCCTCTGCAGGTCGAGCTTGGCCCTCAGAGCGTAGTGCTTGCGGGTGACCGGCACGACGCAGGTCAGGCGAGGATCGACATAGTCCTTGAACAGCGGCGGACGCGGGGAAGACAGGTAGAACCCGCGATCCTGCTTGACCGCCGCCGGCAGCAGAACCTCGCTGAGGTCGCTGTCGGAGGCATCGGTGACGAGGCAGGGCGCATGGCGGAACCCGAGCCGGCGCAGCAGGTACAGGCGATGGGAGCCATTGGTCAGCACCATACGCTTGCCAAACCGGGTGGCGCTGATCAGGTTGTCACTGAAACCCAGATAGATGACGACGGCGTGGCTGGCTGCGCCGAACGGCTCGTAGTCGGTGATGGCAGCCGGATCGAGGGTCGCCACATCGAGGAAGCGCAGGTCGTTCGAGGTGGACGCGAAGGTGTAGCTGCCATCGGACTGGGTGAAGCGCACTTCCGGATGTGCATGGCTGCCGCTGCGCGCGACAAGCTGCATGACCTCCTGCGCGGTGGGCGAGGCGGTCAGGGACGCCGCCAACTGGTCGATGTGACGCAGGTTGATGCACTCCTGGAAGATCACCAGTCGATCGATCTCGACCATCTGCCAACTGCGTGGCAGAACACTCGTCATGCGGTGCATCGAGGGTTGCCGCAGCGCCTGCTCAGCCAGCGGCAGCATCTCATCCGGCAACGCATGGACATTGATGACGTCGGCCTCACCGGCTTCCTCCTGCTGCAGCCTCAGCACCTCGGCACGTGCCGTCCGCCATTCCTCCACCAGCGCAGCCTCGTCGAAGCGTCCCGGGGGGCAACGCTCCCGTACGAAGCGGATGAGCGTCGGCAGGGGAAACATCCCCTTCAGCAGAAGCGTGGGATCCAGGCCGTCGTATCTGATCTCGCTGCTCATCCCTCTCGCCTCTCGTAGGTCGTATCGACAACGGGCCGCTGGCGTCATTCGTCACGCCAAAATAATATGTTATATCGTAACATTTCGGTGCCTTGGCGGCAATCGCCCTGCAATGTCGCGGCGATGGTGGCTTGGCTGCTCCGTATCCAATGCAACGCGATCCAACGCAATGCGCGGGTACATCCACTGACGATAGGAGATGTTCATGAACGAGCTGATTGAGCTGGGTGTAGTGGCAGGACAGCAGAACCCTGAGGATCAGGGCATGGGTGGCGAACTGATCGAGCTGGGCTCGGTGGTTTCGGAAACGAAGGCGCACAACCACGGCACGTTGTGGGATGGCGTGTTCCCGACCACGTCGCCCTGATCTACCGCGCAATGTCGCATCTGCGGTGCATGCCCTGCATGCACCGCTTCTCCGGTTCCGGCGCAGGAGCGCATGATGGAGCAGGCTGCCGCCCCGTATTTCCTGTCAAAGCACGCCCACGTCTGTGTCACCGGCGATGCGATGGTTATTCTGGACCAGGCCACGGGAAAGTATCTTTCCCTTGAAAAACGCGGCGCCGCAGGCCTTGGCAAGCTCGTTCTCGATTGGCCCTTGCAGTCCGATGACGAAAGCACGCCAAGGCTTCTGCAGGCCTTGATCGACCGCCGCTTGATCACCGCGGATCCGCAGCAGGGGAAATCCGCTGCCAGCCCTGCCATTGCGCTGCCTCGGTACTGGGCGCGCGAAGGCGCGCCGCGAGGCCGTCCGCCCATCATGGCGCGCGACCTGCGTCGATTCATCGCCTCGTGCGCCTATGCCGCCTGCAGCAGAACGTTCCTTCCTTTCAGTTCCACGGTGTCGGCCGTGCGCCGCCGGGCGGATCGCGGCGACAGCCGGCCGGTAAGCGCTGAAGAACTGGCCTTGCGGGTGCGGGTGTTCGACTGGCTTCGACCCCTGGCCTTCAGGAAAACCGATGAGTGCTTTCTCTACTGCCTGGCGATGCGCGGATTCCTGTCGAACTACGGCATCGCTCCGGCCTGGGTGTTCGCGGTCAGAACCCAGCCGTTCGCCGCGCATTGCTGGCTGCAGCACGGCGATCAGGTGTTGACCGACATTCCCTTCAACCTGCGCCGGATGGTTCCCATCCTGGTGCTGTAACGAAACCTGCCATGTACCGATACATCGCCGTGCTCTGGAACACCCACTCGGAATCCGCGACGGCGCAGGCGGAACGCATCGTGGAAAGGATCGGCGCCAGGCTGCCCGGCATCGCCTGCGTGTTGAACGACAATGGCGCGGCGATCCATGTGCAGAGCGACAACCACGGCTATTTCGAATGCAATCGCTCGAACTCGCTGGTGGTACTGGGCAAGCTGTTTCACAAAACGTTCGGCGAAGGCAAAGTGCCTTGCTGCGTGAACCTGGATCCCGCCACAGCGGACGCCGCCTGCAGCAGCCAGGGCCGCAGCATCGTAGAACACTACTGGGGCCGCTACGTGGCGTTCGGCTTCCAGCAGGAAACGTCGAGCTGGTTCGTCCTGCGCGATCCCACTGCGGAGATCCCGTGCTACATGACCACGGTGGGCCAGTTGACGCTGGTCTTCTCCAACATGGAAGACTGCCTGATGCTGGGTCTGCGTGAATTCAGCGTTGACTGGTCCTTCCTGTCGTACTCGCTGCTGTACCCGTTTCGTGATGGCCTGCAGACCGGCTTCCAGGAGGTCACGGCGGTCGAAGCGGGCGAAGCGGTTTCAATCCGCAATGGTGAGCCGGTGGGCCGGCGCTGCCAGTGGGACGTGGTGCGGCTGGCCCGCGACGCGCCGATCGAAGATCTTCAGGAAGCCGTGTCGCTGGCGCGTTTCACACTGCTGGGCTGCATCGGTGCACTGGCCAGCCAGCACCGGCGCATCCAGCTGCAGCTGTCGGGCGGGCTGGATTCCTCGATCATCCTGGCCGGCCTGTTGCAGGTGCCGTCGGCACCGGAGGTGACGTGTGTCCACCACTACGATGATGGCATCGGCGCCGACGAACGGCTGTTCGCGCGGATGGCAGTGCAAGGGGCCAGTGATTCCTCGGGCAGGCGTTGCGAGTACATCGAGTATCGAAGGCAACCTCACTGCGCGCTGGAAGAGATCATGGCCTTCCCGCGTACAGCCCGGCCGGCGCACTGTTCCGGCTATCTTCTCCACCGCCGTGAAGTGGCCTTCGACGGTGACACCGTGCAGTTCACCGGCGTTGGCGGTGATGCGGTGTTCCTGCGTTTCAAGGGCAATGCCGCTGCGATCGACTACGCCTGGCGGCGCGGCATCGACCGGGATTTCTTCCGCGTCGCCTTCGAAACCGCGCAGTCCGGCGATTCACTGTACGGCGTGCTGAAGGATGCGATGGTCCATGGTCTGCTCAAGCGGCCAGGCAGCATCAATGGCCGTTGGGGCAAACCCTGCCCATGGGTGCGGGTGGACCGCGCCGAACAGGATGGCCTGCAGCCGGCCTGGTTGCGGCATGCGCAGGCGCAGGGCCATCGCGTATCACCCTACAAGCTGGCCCATATCGGCCGGATGGTGTTCCCGACCAGCGTCCTTGATCCGTTCGAAGGCGCCGGCCACTGGCATGGTGTATCGCCGATCAGTGCGCAGCCGCTTGTCGAACTGTTCGCGCGGATTCCGCTGCACCTGCTCATCGCGGACGCGGAAGACCGCACCATCGCGCGGCGTGCAATGAAAGGCCTGTTGCCGGAGGTGCTGCTGTCGCGGAAGGTGAAATCCTATCTGGATGATCACTCCGTGGCGGTCACCCAGGGGCACCAGCAGTTCATCAGGAATCTGCTGGTCGATGGAATGCTGGCCAAGCGCGGCTATCTCGACAGCGCGCTGGCCGATGCGGGCATCCAGCAGGTCAGCCCGGACCACTCGTCGCAGGTGCTCGGCATCTTCGGCCCGCAGATCAACATCGAAGCGTGGCTGCGGCGGTGGTCAGGCGGGCATGGCCCGCAGGCGGCCGCCGTGGCCTAGGTGCTGCGGCTCATCTCTTCCAGGTACAGGCTCTCAAGATCGTTCGCGGTGATCGTGCTGGCATCCAGTGTCCTGCGCAGGCGACCGGCCCGCATCAGGCCGATCGTGGTCGCCACTTCCCGGGCGCGGAACAGATCGTGGGTGGCCATCAGGATCGCCGTGCCGCGATCGCGCTGCCGCACGATCAGCTCGTGGAACTCGGCTGACGCCGTAGGGTCCAGGCCCGAGGTGGGTTCATCCAGCAACAGAGCCCCGGCTTCCTTGACGATGGCCAGTGCGATGCCGACCTTCTGCCGCATGCCCTTGGAATAGAGGCCCACGCGTCGCCCGAATGCGTCGGTCGCCAGACCAGCGGACCTGAGTGCGTCCTTCAACCGCGCTGGCGAGCGTTCCTCGACACCGGCCAGGCGGGCGAAGTAGTCCAGATTCTCGTAGCCGGTCAGCTCGTCGTACAGCGCCACGGTCTCGGGGATGTACAGCAGCCGCCGGCGTACCTCCCGCGGCTGCTGGTGCGCACTGAGACCGTCCACTTCGGCCGCACCGGAGGTGGGTTTCAGAAAGCCAAGAAACAGCTTGATGGTGGTCGACTTGCCGGCGCCGTTGGCGCCCAGCAGGCAGAATATCTCGCCCGGCTTCACCGCGAAGCTGACGTCATCCAGTGCCCGATGTGCACCGTGTTCCATGACCAGGCTTTTTGCAGACAGCATGTGGACGTCTCCTCAGGGCGTTGCCAGCCGGCTGCGCAATGCACCGGCTGCAAGCAGGACAAGCAGGGTGGCAATGATCAGTGCGGCGAGATCGGCGAGGACACCACGTTGGGCGACGCCGGCTGTTTCGTGAAACTGGAAGCGGGGCAGGGTGTCGTACTCTTCGAAAGTCTGCGGCGCGTCACGATCCAGATAGGCCTTGTGCAACAGCCGCCGCGCCTGCCAGAAGGAGTGGACCTGCCCCTGGAAGTCGAGCGCGCGGTCGGCATCCGAGCCTGCGATGCGGTCGAGCGCGTCCTGTGTCGCGACGGCCGGCAGCAGCAGCCGCACCTTGTCCAGAACCTGGCGATGTGCGGCCTCGGCCTGCGCATGCGAGGCGATCAGGCGTTCCAGTTCCCGGTCAGCTGCAACCCGATCGGCGTAGGCCTGGCGCACAGTGTCGGAGATGACGGGGGACGGCGAATTCACTGGCGCCGACCTCGCATGCTCGCGCTGCTGGCGCGTGGCGATATCGGACTGCATCGCCTTTACTTCGGTGGCGAACTGCATCTGTGACGGCGGCGGCGCGATCAGATTCACCGTGGCCAGCGCCAGCGACGGCGCCATGACCACGATCAGCAGCCACAGCGCGCCGGCGGCGATGGCCGCCTCGGTGGTGCGCCGGGCAAGGCAGCCGATCAGCAGTGCAAGGGCCAGCCAGAACGCGCCGTACAGGAGGACGGTCAGGGCCAGCATGGCCAGGCCCGCAGGACTGCGCGCGCCGGCCCCGATCGTCACCGCCAGGAGGATGGCGAGTGCGGGCAGCAGCACCATCAGGCCACGGGCCAGCACCTTGACCACCAGCAGGCGCGTTGCCGACACCGGCTGTGACAGCACCAGCGCCGCGATGCCGCGCTCGCGCTCACGGGACCACAGATCGTGGGTGGCCACGAGAATGACCAGCGGCAGCAGGAAGACGATGACGAAGGCGAGGTCGAACCGTCCCGCAGCCCGTGCCGCTGGATTGCCGATGTCGGCCCAGACGTGCTTGAGCAGCTGGGTCGGATCGCCCAGCGCGACCACATCGGCGGTGTAGGGGTAGGCGTCTGCCTGGCCGATCGACAGCGGTGCCATGGCGGCGGGCGCAAGCACCGGCTGAGTGCGGGGCAGCACCGAGGGCGCCTTGCCGACGAATGCCCGGCTGCGTTCCTTCGTCTGTTGTTCTTCCTGCTTGATCAGGGCGATGGCCGCCTCCCGCTGGTCCACCCATGCGCGGCCGTTCCACGCGGCGTAGGCACCCAGCCCGAGCAGCAGGACAAGCAGCACCGGCAGCGCTCGATCGCGCAGCAATCGGCGGATCTCATAGCGGGCAATCGACACAACGTTCATGGCGATCTCCCCAGCTTCCGAGCGGAGATGAGCACCACCACGCAACCCAGCATCAGCCAGACCAGCAGAATGACGAGATTTCCGCGCTGCGCGGCAGCGGTACCGGCCAGGGTCTGTTGCGGCGGCCGGTAGTGCACTGAACGGGTGATGCCGGCGATGTCGGCCACATGCTTCCCGCCTTGTGGTGCCTTGTGCAGCTTCACTTCCTGGTTGAGTGCCTGGATCAACCGATAACGGTAGTCCTCCACGCCGCGCAGGAACGCCAGATGCGCCGGGAAATCCGTGCCGGCGAAGGCGCGCGACCAGGACTGCAGCGCCAGCGTCGGCGAGGCAAGGCCAAACAGGCGCTGGGTGGCGTCCTGCTGCTGGTAGGTGGCATGCAGGCGATCGAAATGGCGGTTGTAGACGCGCGTCGAGTTGGCCTCGGCAAACTCCAGCGCCACACCGCGGAAGTTCAGCGGCAGGTCGTCAACGCTGTCGACCCGGTAACGTGCCATCAACGCCGTGCGCAGGGCATCAAGGCGTTTGTCGGCCGGGTCATGGCCATCCGTGCCGTTCTCCGCTTCTTCGGTCACGCCGGTCCTGAACGCCGGTGCCGAAGGGGTCGGGTACAGGGATTCGGCAACCGCAGGCGCCACCCTCGGCAGCAGCAGTGTGGACACCACCCAGAAGCCGAGCAGCACGACCAGTGACGTCCGTGCCGAGCCGGCAAGTGCCGACACCCCCACGGTAAGTGCACAGAACACCAGCAGATAGAGCAGGTAGGCGGCCGCCAGTGCGAGCAGGGCGGCAAGATCCGTGGCGTCGCCGTACTGGATGGACAGCCCCGGAAGACTGATCAGCAGCATGGCCAGCACCAGCAGCAGCGAGGCGGCCATCAGGGCAATCAAGCGTCCACAGATCAGCACGCCGGCCGAGGCGCCGGTGCCGAGTTCCTGGCGCAGCGTCTCGCGGGCCACATCGCCGGACAGTGTGGCGAACCCGGCCAGGATGATCAGAAGCGGCGCCACCACCTGCAGCGCCCACGCCGCAGAGAAGCCCTCGAAGCGGCTGAGTGCGGTGCCACCATCCACGGCAAGGTGCCGGGCCGGGTTCTGCGCGTGGCCTTCGATGAACACCGAGGTTCCCAGGTAATCCGTCAGCCCCGGGTCCAGTGCAGCCAGTGGCCGCACGGGGGCAGCAATGGCACGCCCCACATGTGCGGCGCTATGCGGGTCGATTGTGCCCTGGCTGTCCCAGAGCCGCGCCTCTTCCTCGCTCATTGCCTGGCGCTCCTGCGCCTGCAGGGTCAGGCGTGCAGCACCACTGAGCACCGATGCTCCCGCAATCAGCAACAGGGCAAGGGCAAGCCACAGCACGCGCCGCTCGCGCCACATCAGCGTGAGCTGGGTTGCCGCAACAGCAAACGCCTGCTGGATGGCCATGACGGACCGGGACAGGGCAGGGGCTTCGGCGCGCATGGCGGCTTACCAGCGGTGCGTCAGCGTCATGGACAGGAAGCGACCCAGCGCTGTTGCATTGGTGGGGTCATAGCCGGTGTTGATGCTGTTGACGATGAACGGCGGATCCCGGTCGAACAGGTTCTGCACGTTGAACGCAAGCGATGTGCCACGCTGCGGGTCCGCCGATGCACCGAAGTGGTAGGCGAGGTTCAGATCTACGGTCGTCCAGGAGCTGACGTGGGGCCGGACGACATTGGCGGGGTCGCGATAACTGTCCACGTAGTTCACGAAGATCCCCGCCGCGGCCTGTTGCCGGCTCAGCGCGATGCCACCGCGCATCTTGAGGTCCACCGGGTAGTAGACCGAATTCACCGCATCCACCTCGGGCGACGTACCGGTCACGCGCCGCTTCGACTCGATGATGTACTGCCCGGCCAGGTTCAGCCCGATGTGGGTCTGGCCGGCATCGAAGCCATAGGATCCGCTGAAGTCGACACCACGCTGCCGGGTGAAGGCGTTGTTGCGGAAGCGGTTGTCGAGGATCACCTGGCTGTTGGTTTCGTCCATGCCTGGCGGCAACGCATACGGTCCCACGCGCGAGACGAACAGGCCCAGCCCCGATACGCCCAGCTGGCGTGCCTGCTGGATCTGCTGCTGCGTGGGATTGGTGGTCAGGATGTCTGCGTAAGGTGCGGTGGACTGCAGGAACAGCGACGGGAAGCTGCCGCCGAAGCCGCTGCCGATACGGTCGGCGTATTCGATGTGGTAGTAGTTCGCATCGATCTTGAGCCCCGGCAGCGACGGCGGCGCGAACGAGAAACCGCCGGTCCAGGTCTTGGCCCGTTCGGGGCCCAGATCGGGATTGCCATTGGAGAGCATCATCAGGATGGTGTTGCCATTGGCTGCACTCGGGTTGGGCACGTTCGCCACCACCACGGTGTTGTTCAACTGCATGTCCTGGTACACCGGCGCCCGGTAGGAGCGGCCGTAGCTGGTACGGAGCGAAAGCCCCTGGGTCGCCTCCCACAGCAGGCCGAACTTGGGGTTCAGCGTGGAACCGAAATCGCTGTAGTCGTCATAGCGCGCTGCGGCGGTCAGGGACAGGCTGCGCACGCCCGGCAGATCCTTCAGCAGCGGAACGTTGAGCTCGGCAAAAGCGGACCTCACGGTACGCTGCAGGTCGAGCGGCTTTTCCAGGCCGCGGTGATCGATCAGTTCATAGCCATCGCGGCGGTAGCCCGCGCCGAATGCCGCGCGAACCCCACCGGCGGGCAGGCTGAACAGCTCACCGTCGGCGACCAGGTCCAGGTAACGCGATTCGGAGTTGGTATTGGTGGGCGGCGCGGTACTGGCCGAGCTGCCGGTGATGGTGGTGCGCTGATAGGACACATCGCTCCTGCCGAACCCCGAATCCAGGCGCGCCTGCCACTGACGCGGAAGGTCCAGTGTCAGGCCGGCGAACAGGTCGAACTGGCGCGTATGCGGGAACAACCGGGTTTCGTCGGCCGTGCCGGAAATGGTGGTGTCCATCTCGCGCTTGGCGAACGAGCCGGTCACGTTCAGGGTCAGCACATCGCTGAGCTGCTGCACGCCGTCCACGTACAGGCTGTGGCGCTTCGAACCGGGGTAGAGGTCGTACGGCTTGACCCGCACGTTCTTCGAGAAATCCTTGTCCACCGCCGGCAGGTTGCTCTGCTTCAGGAACTCGTAGCTGGCCAGCACTTGGCCACCATCCCACGACCAGCCTGCCGACTGCGAGGCCTGGTATTCCTCCATGCCGCCGGTGGTCACGGCGCCGTAACGCACAGCGGTCTCATACCCGGTGAAGTCGCGGCGCAGGATGATGTTGACCACACCGCCGACCGCATCGGTGCCATAGATGGCCGAGGCACCATCGGTGAGGATCTCCACGCGTTCCACCGCACTCAGCGGTATCAGCGAGACATCCACGTACTGGTAGCGGTTCGACGAGGTCACGCGGTGGCCGTTGATCAGGGTCAACGTGGTGCCGGTTCCCAGGCCGCGCAGGTTGATGGCGGTGCCCTGGCCGAAGTTGTTGCCGGTATCGCGGTCGACGCCAAGGTTGGCGACGTTGGCACCATTGGCGCCACCGCCGAAGTTCTGCGGCAGTTTCTCGAACAGCTGCTGCACGGTGGCCACGCCGGTGCGGTCGATGGCCTCCTTGTCGATCACGATCACCGGCGAGGCGCCTCCGCCAATGGCATCGCGGATGTTGCTGCCGACCACCAGCACCTTGTCCAGGGTGGCGGTCGGCGCCTCGGGTGCTGCGCCTGCGGCCCGCGAGCGCCGGGCATCGCCGGGGTTCTGGGCGATCGCAGGCACGCTGGCCAACAGTGCAGCGGCAATGCTGAGGGCCATGAGCGCGCGTGGCATGGCAGCGGATACGTTCGTCATTCCCCGGTCCATCGATCCCATCCGAAAGTGGCCTGCGACGTGGCTACGTCGCTCCTGAATGGATATGTTATAGCATAGCATTATGGGGTTGAGTCCACGCCGGAACCAGGCCGATGAAGAAGACTGCTGTTCCGCCGCCCGTCGCTGAAATCCTGGGCACGTACTGGAAGGCTGACCGCAGGCTGCTGCTGCTCATCGCCGGCAGTGTCGTGCTGTCCAGCCTGGCCAATGTTGCGGCGCCCTATCTTTTCTCACGCCTGATCGACCGTCTGCCCATCGACGGGGTCGGCGCTCTCGCGGGCGGCTTCCTGCTGTATGCAGTCATGCTTGGCGCTGGCAGCGCCCTGCAGAACACCGTGCAGTACCTGTCGTTCCTCAGCGGCGAGAATCTTGGCTTCATCACCAGTACCCGCTACTTCGCCCGTCTGCTGAAGAAGACCAACAGCTTCTTCCTGGAGTACAACGCCGCCGAGCTGCAGGTTGCAGGGGAGAAAGGCCGTGGCGCGCTGAAGATCGTGGTGCAGCTGGGGCTGGTGGCCTTCATTCCCAGCGCACTGCAGATCCTGCTGACGCTGATAACGCTGGGTGCGTTGATCAACCTGCAGGTGGTGGCCATCGTGCTGGCCTACGGCACGGTAGCCGTCACGCTTTCCGCCATCGCTACCCGGCGCGCACGCATCCATCGCGAAGCTGCGGTCGAGGCCGGCCAGCAGAACGCGCGCTTCGTCGGCAATGCCATGAATGCCATGGAGACGCTGCGCCAGTTCGGCGGCAGCGCCTGGATGGTGCAGCGCTTCGAGCAGAAGGCCCAGGAGGTGCGCGACAGCTGGCGCGCCTACGTACTGCAGCGGATCGGCTTCATTGCGCTGCTTGGCATCGGCCTGGCGGTCGAGTTCATCGTTACCTTCCATCTGTTGCTGCCGCGCTACCAGAGCGGCGGTCTGAGCGTCGGCGACATCGTCCTGTTCAATCTGTTGCTGCTCCAGCTCAACATGCCGTTCGAGATGATCGCCCGTTCGATCGATGACGTCGCGCGCTCGTGGAGCATGCTGGCTCCGCTTTCCACCTTGTGGGCGGCGCCCGAGGAGCAGCAGGTGGCCGATGCCCAGCGCTTTGCGGGTGAAAGCGGCCGGCTGGCGTTCGAGCGGGTCAGCCACCGCTATGGCAACGGTCGCGGGTTAAGCGATGTGTCCTTCGAGGCCGAACGTGGCGGCATCAATTTCCTGATCGGGCCGACCGGGGCAGGGAAGTCGACCCTGTTCAAGCTCGCCCTGAAATCGATCGATCCCCAGCGTGGCCGGATCCTGGTCGATGGCCTTGACCTGTCCCGGATCGACCGTGCCGCCTGGCATGCCGCTGTCGCGGTGGTTCCGCAGGATGTCATCCTGCTCAACGAAAGCCTGGCCGACAACATCCTGCTCGGGCGCGCGCGTGATGATGATCGGCTGCGGCATGCCGCACGCAAGGCTGCGATCCTGCCGTTGATCGAGGCGCTGCCCGAGGGGCTGGAAACCACGGTGGGCGAGCGGGGCCTGAAGTTGTCCGGCGGGGAACGCCAACGCATCGCGATTGCCCGTGCACTGTATGGCGAGCCGGCGATCCTGTTCCTGGACGAGGCCAGCTCCGCGCTGGATGAGGCCACTGAACGCGAGATCATGGACCACATCCGCGCACTGGCGAACGATGTAACCGTGGTGGCCATCACCCATCGGCGCGGTATCGTGAGCCCGACTGACCGGGTGATTGATCTCAGGGGCGATGCTTAGGGCCAGGAGGCGCTCCGCAGCCAGCGTGTTCGCCTCCACAATCGGCTATCGTGGGCGCTCTTTCCTGATCGCCCTTCAAGCGCCAACGCATGGAAGCCACTTCGATGACCGTCCGAAACAGACGTTGGTTTCATGCCCTCGTTGTGTCCGTCGTACTCCTTGGTACCGGATGCACGGGTGGGAAGTCGCCATCGAAGGAACCGGGAGCGGAGATCGACGAGGTCGCGCAGACCCTGATCGAGCAGCCCTTGCTGCACTCGGCTTCCATCGGCGTGGTGTACCGGGGCAGGACCTTCATCCGCCATCGCGGCGATATGGTGGCCGGTACAGCCGGCGCGCCGACCGATGCCACGCTCTATGAGATCGGCTCACTGAGCAAGACGCTGGCCGGCACCTTGATGGCCAATGCGGTGCTGGAAGGCAGGGTGGGCCTGGAGGATGACGTTCGCACGTACCTGCAGGGCGACTATCCCAACCTGCAGTACCAGGGCCAACCCATCCGCGTCCGCCACCTGCTGTCGCACACCAGTGGCCTGCCGAACATGCTGCCGGAGCGCGCGAACACTGTACTGGAGGACTTTACCGATCACCGCACGCCGGGCGAGCTCAATGCGCTCTACGCGCACTACGGCAAGCCGGATTTCCTCCGGGACCTGCACGCCGTACAGATCCCGCGGATGCCAGGGAAGGAGTACGCCTACTCCAGCGCAGGGACCGAGCTGGCGGCGCATGTTCTGGAGGTGGCCTACAAGACCGACTACGCGTCACTGCTGCGTGGCTTCTTCAGCGACTCCGCGGCGATGACCGGCCTCCGGATCAGGCTGGATGATGCCGAAGCGCCGCGGTTGGCGGCCGGCTATCACAGCGACAATCCCGTACCGACCACGCCGATGCCACAGTTGCCATGGGGCGCTTCCGGCAACGTCAAAGCAACCGTCCCGGACATGGTGAAGTACCTTCAGTTCCAACTGGCCAATGGGCCGGTGGTAAAGCAATCGCATCGCGCCCTGGCCAGATTCGACGACGAGTTCAGCATCGGCTACTTCTGGAACATCGTCGCCGGCGATCGCCAGAAGGGCGTCTACTATGCCCATCACGGTGGCGTACCGCGCTCACAGTGCTACATCTACATCATGCCCGAGCACGATCTGGGCATCTTCGTGATCACCAACCAGAGTGGCGACCAGACCGCGCATGCCATGGAAGCGGCGATCGATGCCCTGGTCGGGAAGATTGCTGCAGGCAAGACCCCATAGTCCGGGTGGCGCCCGGCAGCCCCCGGCTAGAGCAGCAACAGCGCCCCGATCAGCGCAGGCGGCATCACCAGCGCGCCGACGCGCAGGAAGTCGAGCGCGCTGACATGCTCGCCCTCGCGGCGCAGCGCCACCAGCCACAGCATCGTGGCCAACGAGCCGGTCACCGACAGGTTGGGGCCCAGGTCCACGCCGACCAGCAATGCGGCGCGGGTCTGTGCCGGCAGATCGGCCATCTGGCCCAGCGAGCCTGCGGCGAGGCCGACCGGCAGATTGTTGGCCACGTTGCTCAGCAGCGCGGCCGCGGCACCGGCCAGCCAGCTGGCCTGGTGTGGCGATGCCTGCGCCACGGCCTGCAGCGCGCTGGCTGCCGTCTGGATGACACCGGTCTGTGCCACCGCTTCCACCAACACGAACAGGCCGGCCACCAGCGGCAGTACGCCCCATGACACATGGCGCAGCAGTGGCAACGGACTGCGCCGCTGGCGCATCGCCACCACTGCCACGCTCAGCGTGCCTGCGCAGAACGTAGCCAGGCCGAGCGGGCCATTCAGTGCGGACGTCACCAGCAGCACGGTGCCGGTGAACAACACGCCCAGCGCGCTCAGCCGGCCACCTTCGGTCAGCGGGCGATGCGCCGGCGCCGCCACCAGCGGCTGCGCGATCTCGCGCCGATGCACCCAGCGCAGCACCAGATAGGTGGCACCGATCGCGGCCAGTGACGGCAACGCAAACTGTGCCAGCCACTGCATCAAGGGCGGCATGTGCTGGCCGTACACCACCAGGTTGGCCGGGTTGGAAATGGGCAGCACGAAGCTGGCCGCATTGGCGATGAAGGCGCAGACGAACAGATAGGGCAGGGGGTCGGCGCGGGCGGCCTTGCAGGCGGCGTAGACCGCCGGGGTCAACACCACCGCCGTGGCATCGTTGGAAAGGAACACAGTCACCAGCGTGCCGACCAGGAACACCAGGTCGAACAGGCGTCGTCCCGAGCCTCCCGCATGACGGACCGCGTACAACGCCAGCCAGTCGAACAGGCCTTCGCGCCGGGCCAGCTCGGCCAGCACCATCATGCCGACCAGGAACAGATAGACATCGCGGCCCTCGGCCACCGCGTGCAAGGTCGTGCCGAACGACATCGCTCCCAGCAGTGGAAGCAGAAGGGCAGCCCCCAGTGCCCACACGTACTCCGGAATGCGGAATGGCCGGAACAGCAGGCCTACGGTGGCAACGGCCACGGCCGCCCAGATGAGGAAAGAGGTGTAGGAAACGAGCATCGGGCGGGGTATCTAGGCGGCGCCGACGCGTACCTCGCTGGGACGCGCCCGCTGCAATCACGGCAGTTCGGGGGAGGCGGCATCATACCCTGCGAGCCGCGCCCGGGCTGTAGCGCCGAGCCCAGGCTCGGCTGTTTGCCGCGTGCCGCTGGCACGCACGCTCCGCGAACGTTTTCTTCGGGCGTTCTTCACCACCACCCCGCATAAGGTGGGAGCCATTCAAGGCGTTGCGGTGGACTCAACGATGTTCGAATACCAGGACTGGACCTTCAACGCCAATGGCCGAACCCTGGTGGCCCGGGTGGAACTGGATGGCGACGGCGGCGGCACCATCAATCGTTACCAGTTGACCCCCGGGCCCGCCCAGTCCGGGCTGTGCATCAAGGTGGCCTCGCAGGAGGAAGCCGCCAAGAGGCTCGAAACCGAGGTGGAGAAGCTGCTCGGCCCAGAGTGGTAAAGAGGGCTTCACTGCGGCAGAAGCATTGTGAGGTTGCCAGCGCCACTCCGCAATCTCAGTCCATGCGACGGCCGACCGTATTCTTCCGGCCATGCATTCCCCCTCCAGCCCTCCCGATTTCATGACGGCCCGCCGGCCCTCCGGCTGGGTGCAGCGCGGTGACCACTGGGACCTGTGGTGGAACGGCCGCTGCGTGGCCAACATCGTGCCGCATGCCGTGCTCGGTGTCCGCCTGTTCCTCGACGCGCGGAAAATGTCACAGACCAAGGTGGTGGCTGCCGCAAATGCGCGGCAGGCCAAGCGCTACGCCGAACGCTGGTGCGCCGCCCGGCTCTGCCCGCAGTTGCGGTTGCGCGATGCGGTGGCGCGGCTGCTGGATGCCGGCACTCCACCACCTTCCACGCTCACGCGGGAGCAGCGGCAGCAGGCCCGCCGCCTGGCCGAGGCCGGGTCGCGCGAGATGGGCCGGATCAAGGAGGCGCTCGCGCTGAGACGGCCCCCTGCGATGTCGCGAGCGCAGGAGCAGGCACGCCCGCTACCCAGATAGAACCTCGGCCACGTGGTCCTGCGCGCACCTATAATGCCGCCCCCAGCCTCGATCACTTGCTGATCGAGGCACCTGCCGGGTCTACCTGCGGCATCCATCTGGAGTTGATCAAGAATGCAGACGTTCACGGAAGAATGGATTGGCGCCCTGCGGCGCGTTGCACTCTGTGCGGGGCTGGCTGCCCTGGCCTCCAGCACTCCGGCACTTGGCAATGACAACGCGGCCGAGCGGGATCGCGTGATGGCTGCGGCGAAGGCCGGCAACGCGGAAGCCCAGAATGAACTTGGAGACAGGTATCTGCGCGGCGCAGGCGTCGACAGGGACGCAGCGAAGGCAGCGGACTGGTACCGCAAGGCGGCCGATCAGGGCTATGCGCCGGCACAGTCCATGCTGGGTGTGCTGTATCTGCGAGGCAATGGCGTGCCGAAGGATCCCGCTCAGGCCCTGCACTGGGTACGCAAGGCTGCCGATCAGGGCAATGCGGACGCACAGTCCGATCTCGGGATCATGTACCTGCAGGGCCTGGGCCCGCAGCAGGATGATGCCCAAGCTGTCCTGTGGCTCCGCCGAGCCGCTGAACTCGGCTCGCCGGCCGGGCAGTACAGCCTTGCCAATCTCTATCAGAAGGGACGCGCCGGCCTCACGAAAGACGAGGCCCAGGCCATGCAGTGGTATGCCAGGGCAGCCGTGCAGGAGCTCGGCCTAGCGGGAGTCAAGGAGGCCCGTCTGGAGCTGTGCCTGAATCGCAAGGAGAACGAGGTGTGGTGTGCCGAGATGGACACGCCCGGCGCGTTTGGCCCGGTTGAAGCATTCACAGCGGCTGCCGATGGCGGTGATGTGGAGGCGCAGACCAGGCTCGCCCTGATGTATGCCAAGGGTATCAGCGTACAGAAGGATGAGGCCCGATCCGCCGACCTGTATCGCAAGGCGGCAATGGCGGGCTACGCGCCTGCACAGGCCGAGCTGGGATACCTGTACTCCATCGGGCGCGGGGTGCCCAAGGACCAGGAAGAGGATATCTACTGGACCTGTGAGGCTGCAGCGCAGGGAAACCGCAGGGCGATCCGCAATCTGGCCATCAAGCAGACCTACGATCTGTTCGATCCGAAGGAGTGCCCCGAGCGGCGCGCGCGCAAGCGCTGAGTGCCGATGCGTCCGGACCCCGCACAGAGGTCCGGACGCAGATCGCTTGCAGCGGTTACGCCGAGAGCTCCTCGCGCACGATCCTGGCCCCTTCGCTGAGCGCACGCAGCTTGCCCCGTGCCACGTCACGGGCCAGCGGCGCCATGCCGCAGTTGGTGCTCGGGTAGAGCTTGTCGGCGTCCACGAACTGCAGCGCCTTGCGCAGAGTGTTGGCCACTTCCTCGGCCGTCTCCACCGTGCTGGAGGCCACGTCGATGGCGCCCACCATCACCTTCTTGCCGCGCACCAGCTCGATCAGGTCGATCGGCACGTGCGAGTTGTGGCATTCCAGCGAGATGATGTCGAGGTTGGAGGTCTGCAGCTTCGGGAACGACTCTTCATACTGGCGCCACTCCGAGCCCAGCGTCTGCTTCCAGTCGGTGTTGGCCTTGATGCCGTAGCCGTAGCAGATGTGCACGGCGGTCTCGCACTTCAGTCCTTCGATCGCACGCTCCAGTGCGGCCACGCCCCAGTCGTTCACTTCGTCGAAGAACACGTTGAAGGCGGGCTCGTCGAACTGGATGATGTCGACGCCAGCGGCTTCCAGCTCCCTCGCTTCCTCGTTGAGGATCTTCGCGAATTCCCAGGCCAGCTTCTCTCGGCTCTTGTAGTGCGCGTCGTACAGGGTGTCGATCATGGTCATCGGGCCGGGCAGGGCCCACTTGATCGGTTGCGTGGTCTGCCGGCGCAGGAATTTCGCATCCTCCACGAACACCGGCGTGGGGCGGCTCACGGCGCCGACCACGGTCGGCACGCTGGCGTCGTAGCGGTTGCGGATGCGCACGGTTTCGCGCTTCTCGAAATCGACGCCGCTGAGGTGCTCGATGAAGGTGGTGACGAAGTGCTGCCGGGTCTGCTCACCGTCGCTGACGATATCGATGCCGGCGTGCTGCTGTTCCTGCAGGGACAGGCGCAGGGCATCCTGCTTGCCTTCGGTCAGGCCTTCATCCTGCAGCTTCCAGGGCGACCAGAGCTTTTCGGGCTCTGCCAGCCAGGAGGGCTTGGGCAGGCTGCCGGCGGTGGAGGTAGGGAGCAGTTTCTTCGTCGACATTGCGTTCTGTGTCCTGGGGCGAATGGGGAATCGGTGGATCAGCGGGCAGCCCACTGCTCAAGCACGGCGCGATACGGCTTGATGAAGTGCTCTTCGGTGAATTTGCCTTGCTTGACCGCCAGCTGGCTGCGCTCTTCGCGGTCGTAGACGATGCGGGTGGAGGAGTAGTCCTGGTGCTTCAGGCTGGGCTGATAGACCTTGCCGGCCACGGAATTGGCGTTGTAGATCTCCGGCCGGTAGATCTTCTGGAATGCCTCCATCGTGCTGATGGTGCCGATCAGTTCCAGGTTCGAGTAGTCGCCCAGCAGGTCGCCCTGGAAGTAGAACGCCAGCGGCGCGACGCTGCCCGGTGGCATGAAATAGCGCACCCGCAGGCCCATCTTGTCGAAGTACTGGTCGGTGGGGGAGAACTCGCCCTGGCGATACTCCACGCCCAGGATGGGATGGTGGTTCTCGGTACGATGGTAGGTCTTGCTGCTGGAGACGCTGATGCAGATCACCGGCCCCTTGCTGAAATTGGCGCGGTAGGCCTCCGATTCCAGGAAGTGCTGGAACAGCTTGCCGTGAAGATCACCGAAGCCTTCCGGAATGCCGAAGGTGGCCTTTCCCTCGTTGCTGGCCGGCAGTACCACGCTGAAGTCGTAGTCGCGCACATAGGACGAGAAGTTGTTGCCGACGATGCCCTCGGTGCGCGCGCCGGTGTGCGTGTCGACGATGGTCGGGCGCAGCACTTCGATCAGCGGGAACGGATCGCTGCCGTCGGCTCCATCGATGTGCATCTCCACCGATATGATGTCCAGCTCAACGGCGTAGCGGTCCGCACTCGGGTTGTCCCAGTGCGCCAGATCGTTGAAGCGGTTGTTGATCATGCTGATCGTGTTGCGCAGGTTCTCCTGGCGGGACTCGCCGCGAGCCAGGTTGGCGAAGTTGGTGGTGATGCGCGTGCCGTCAGCGGGCTGGTAGTCCTCGTTGAAAGGGATGCGCGTGATGCTGAAGGTGAAGTTCTCGGTCGTCATGGGCGGCGTTCCGGGTTGCGGGGGTGACATCCGAATGCGGGTCGCTGGCATTCGGCATTCAAAGGACTGCAGCGGTCTCGGCAGTGGCAGGCGCTGCGCGATGGGACAGGGCAAGCAGGGGCAGTGCCCGCTGCACTGCCAGCCGTGCGCGCTGGATCAGGGCCTCGTTGTGCACGCGGCCCTCGGCGAAATCGCGGTCGGTGGCGTAGACGCCGAGGGGCAGGGTGCGCGCCTGGAAGAAGCTGAAGAGCGGCCGCAGCTGATGATCGATCACCAGTGCGTGGCGCTCGCTGCCGCCGGTGGCGGCCAGCAGGATGGGGGTGTCGACCAGCGCATCTTGGTGGATGAAATCGAAGAAGTGCTTGAACAGGCCGGTGTACGAACCGCGGTAGACCGGCGTGGCCACCACCAGCACGTCTGCCTGTTCAACGGCCACCAGCTGCCGCTCCACAGCTTCGGGCAGCTGCGAGCGCCACAGCGCACCGGCCAGCTGCGGCGCCAGTTCGCCCAGCTCGATCAGGTGCGGCTCGCAGGCAACGTCCTCGCCGATCAGGTCCAGCAGGTACTCGGCCAGGGTTGCAGCCCTGGAGGGGCGCTGCAGTCCGCCTGAAACGGCGACGATACGGAGGGGGCGGGTCATCTGTTCGCTTTCAGCAGGGGAGGGAGCTCCTTCGGGCGATCTGCGGGGGCGCAGTCCTGCAGGCCGGCGAGGTGACCGGGCTGGCAGGCAACCGAAGGCATGACCCGATCCTAGTCATGCCCTTCCATGACGTAAAATGGTATTACTTCACCAATCCATGAGCGGGATTCATCGTCATGCTGGAACGGATCCACCTCAGCATCGTGCAGCAGGTCGAGCAGCAGGGCTCGCTGACCGCTGCCGCCGGCGTACTCAACCTGACCCAGTCAGCCCTGAGCCACAGCATGAAGAAGCTGGAGCAGCAGCTCGGCACCGACGTCTGGCTGCGCGAAGGCCGCAGCCTGCGCCTGACCCAGGCCGGGCAGTACCTGCTGGCGGTGGCCAATCGCGTGCTGCCGCAGCTGGACCTGGCCGAGGAGCGGCTGGGCCAGTTCGCCCAGGGCGAGCGCGGCGCGCTGCGCATCGGCATGGAATGCCACCCGTGCTACCAGTGGCTGCTGAAGATCGTCTCGCCGTACCTGGCGGCTTGGCCGGACGTGGATGTTGACGTCAAGCAGAAGTTCCAGTTCGGCGGTATCGGCGCACTGTTCGGCTACGAGATCGATCTGCTGGTCACGCCCGATCCGCTGCTGAAGCCGGGCCTGAAGTTCGTGCCCGTGTTCGACTACGAGCAGGTGCTGGTGGTGGCCAAGGACCATGCACTGGCCAAGGTGGACCACGTAAAGCCGCGTCAGCTCGGCCAGGAAGTGCTGATCAGCTACCCGGTGCCGTTCGAGCGCCTGGATATCTACAACCAGTTCCTGCTGCCGGCGGGCATCACGCCGCGGCGCCACAAGACCATCGAAACCACCGACATCATGATGCAGATGGTGGCCAGCGGCCGTGGCGTGGCCGCCATGCCGCGCTGGCTGGTGGAGGAATATGCCGCACGCATGGATGTGGTGCCGGTGCGCCTGGGGGCGAAGGGCATTCCCAAGCAGATCTACCTCGGCGCGCGCGAGGCCGATACCGGTATCGACTACCTGCAGGCCTTCGTCGAACTGGCGCGTAACAGCACGCCGGTTGCCGGCAATGCAGGCGGAGCCCGTTGATGCCCGCACCTGGATCGCAACGGGCGGAAGCCTTCATCAACGCGTTTTCTCTGGAAGTGAGCGCGAAGGCCATGCTGGCACTGCGCGCGGAAGCGGATCGCATCGCTCCGGGAACGACGATCTCGATCCCTTACCTAGCGAGCGAGGACGACGACGCCCGGCTGGCGGCCGCGCGCACGGTGCGAGAACTCGGCTTCGAGCCGATGCCGCATCTCTCTGCCCGCCGCATCGGGTCGCGTGCGGCACTTGAGCGGTTCCTGGAACGCGCCGCCAGCGAAGCGGGGGTAGAGACGTGCCTGCTGATCGCCGGTGATCTTTCCACGCCCGCAGGTCCGTATGCCGACAGTACTTCGATCATCGAGACTGGCCTTCTTGAACGTTGCGGCATCAAGGTTGTTGCCATGGGCGGGCATCCGGAAGGGCATCCGGTGATGAACGCCGAGGACCGTTGGCGCGTGCTGGAGCGTAAGTGCCAGGCCATCGAGGCGCGGGGCATGGCACCGCTGATCATCACTCAGTTCGGCTTCGATGCGGACATCGTGCTGGCTTGGCTGGATGCGCTGCGGGCCCGTGGCATCACCGTTCCGGTGCTGGTCGGCGTGCCGGGGCCGGCCAGCATTGCGCGGTTGGCGCGCTACGCCGCGATGTGCGGCGTGAGTGCCAGTGCATCGATGCTGGCGCGGTATGGCATCTCGATCGGCCGGCTGCTCGGCACGGCGGGGCCAGAGGTGTTTGTGGATCGCCTATTGAGTGGGCTGACAGACGCCCATGGTCCGGTCAGCCCGCACTTCTTCCCGTTCGGTGGCATTGCGCCATCACTCGGCTGGATAGAGCGGTACCGGCGGCGCACGTCGGCCGCCAGCGTTTGATGCTCTATCGATGATCGCGTGGCTGGGCCCTTCAGCCCGGCAGTTCGCACTTCATCTTGCCGTCCACGTAGTACGGCTTGGGTACGTTTGGGTTCTCGCTGGTCTTCTCGAAGACCACCTCGAAGGAAGCCGCATCGGGCGAGCCCTTGCGGTCGGTGCACGCGTCCTGCAGCTTCTTCTTGACCGCCGCGATGCCCGCATCGCGATTGGCGCCGTCGGCGCTGTTGGTCAGGTTCACGCTCTCGGCGGAGGCCAGGGGGCTCAGTGCCAACAGGCAGCCGGTCAACATCAGGGTGTGCAGCTTGGTCATGGTCATACCTCGTGGGTCTGCAATGAGGTCCCAGCATAGAGGCAGGCTGTTAAAGGCCCGTGGCCGCCCCGGTTTCGTAGCCGGTTCTGCGGCATTCGTCGTCGAACACGTGAGGTTGGTCGGACGTTTTCCCTTCGCGGGAGGTGTTCGGCTAGGCTGCAGCGACTGACCGCAAGGATGAAGACACCCATGATCCGCTGGCTGTTCCTCGCGCTTGCCGCGCTGCCGCTCGCTGCCGGGGCCGTGGTCATCCGCCACGACGTGGACGATGCCCGCTACCGGATCGAGGGATCAGAATTTCCCGCCCTGGCCGACATGCCGGGTGAAGGGCAGGGCGTTCTGATCGCCCCACAGTGGGTGCTGACGGCAGCGCATGCCGCACCGATGGAAGGGATGGGGCTGACCATCGCCATCAACGGCAGGGACTACGGCGTGGAGCGCGTGTTCGTGCACCCCGGCTACAGCAGAATGCCTGACGCATTGGGCAAGGAGGCTATGGCAACGGGAAGCCCGGCGAAGATCCACGCGTTCCTGGCCGGATCGGATGACATTGCGCTGATCAGGCTCACAGCCCCAGTGAGCGACGTGCAGCCCGTGGCGCTGTATCGCGGCAGCGCCGAGGTCACGCAGATCGCCGCCTTGATCGGGAAGGGCGCCACTGGCAATGGTGCGATGGGACTGGTGCCGGGCGGACCGCATCGCACTACGCTGCGGCGGGCATACAACGCCATTACCGGCGGCAATGATCGCTATCTCTGGTATCGGTTCGATGCCCCGCCACAGGGCCTGCCGCTTGAAGGTGTGCTCGGTAACGGGGACAGCGGCGGCCCATTGGTGATCAAGGATCACGGCGTCTGGCAGCTGGTGGGGCGGGCTCCTGGATCACCGCGGTTCCCGAGCATGCCCTTGAGGCCGGCTTCTACGGGCAGGTGGTGCACAACGTTCGGGTATCGCGCTATGTGGGTTGGATCGAGAGCGTCCTGAGTGCGCCCGATTACCGCCCCGTAACACTCGAAGACTGACAGCTGTCACTGGCTGCAACCCGGGCGGAAGCGAATAGTGGGCGCCAAGGCGAGGGCACCTCGCCACCAACCACCAAGGCGACCGCTCATGAACATGCTCCAGCAACTCACCACGCAGACGCCGATCTGGGTCTGGCTGCTCCTGGCGTTCCTGGTCACGCGTGGCATCGCCGCCATGAAACCGGGTGAGACTTCGTTACAGAAGCTGGCGATCGTGCCCGTCCTGTTCGCCGTGTGGGGCGCGTGGTCGATCAGTCATCGCTTCGGCGCCTCGCTGACCGCCTGGGGCGAGTGGTTGGCCGGCATCGGCACCGGGGCAGCACTGGGATGGCTGCTGCTGGGCCACGTGAAGCTGACCCTGGAGGGCGCTACCGGAAAGCTCTGGCGCAACGCGGACTTCAGCCTGCTGCCGCTGCTGCTGATCACCTTCCTGGTGAAGTACGGCTTCGAAGTCGCATTTGCGGTGTCGCCGTCGCTGACCGGCAACGCCGGCTTCAGTGCCGCCTACCTGCTGCTGTCAGGCGGATTCACCGGCATCTTCGTCGGCAAGTACTGCCGCTATCTGGCTTCGCTGCGACTGGATGCGGCCGCTAAGGGCCTGGAGACCGCAGGCTGAATTCGCGGCGGCGTGACGCGTCACATTAATACCCCCCCTCACGGCCCGTTCGACTCGTTGGCGCACGATGCCAGCGAACTTCGACCGCCCCGGAACGTAAGCGCACTGACAACGGCCAGGGCGCAGGCACAAACGCCCGCGTAAACCATGGCCAGTCGGTAGCCGAAAAGCAGCGACTGATGCGCAACGTCACGGGACACCGCCTGGCCACTGGCCGCCAGCGCATCCAGCCGCGCAGTACCTGCGGACAACCCCTCCGCAAGCGATCGCAGATGCGAAGGGTCGCCGCCGGGCAGGTTCGTTTCAAGTGCGTAGTAGGTACCTTTCACCAGAATCAACCCCACC
Source organism: Stenotrophomonas sp. 86156_Sma (assembly GCF_056481625.1). Lineage (NCBI taxonomy): Bacteria > Pseudomonadati > Pseudomonadota > Gammaproteobacteria > Lysobacterales > Lysobacteraceae > Stenotrophomonas > Stenotrophomonas sp. 86156_Sma. The sequence continues at coordinate 2,663,393 of NZ_CM151157.1, read as the reverse complement.
ACCGCGATGTTGATGGCCAGGCTGATGAATCTGGCGCTGGTGTCCATGCCGGATGCCATGCCGGCGCGATCGCTGGGCACGGAACTGGTCGTCGTGTTGGTGATGGGTGTATTGATCACGCCCAGGCCCGAGCCTGCAAGAATGCAGCCTGGCAGCAGGGTCAACCAGCTCGCGTTTTCCGCGCCTGCACCGATCGCCATCATGAGCATCCCGCCGCCCATGGCAAACATCCCAGCGGGGATCACGCGTTCAGGCCCGAAGCGCACAGCGAGACGCTCGCCGTAAGGCGGCAGCAGCAGCGACGGCAATGTGTATGCCAGGACAGACAGGCCGGTCGCGATGCTTGAGTAGCCAAGTCCGTGCTGGAAGAACAGTGGCAGGTACACCATCAGTGGCCAGAAGCTGAAGTTCATGCCCATCGAGCCCAGCAATGCGCCGGAGAAGCGCCGATTGCCGAAGATGGAAAAATCGAACATCGGGTCCGGCACCCTGCGCTCGACCGCGATGAATACCGCCAGGCTGATGACGGCAACCAGAGCGGCCACCATGGAAGAGGCGCTTGCAAGGCCTGCAGGAATACCTTGGGTGATGTACCAGGTGAAGGAAAAGACGGCCACTGACAGCGAGACGATTCCTGCAAGGTCCAGTTTCCGCTGGCTTGGCGCCCACGATTCCCGGATGCCCAGAACGGCGAGAGCCGTCGCGCCCACTGCCAGGGGCGCATGCACCAGGAACACCCAGCTCCAGCTGCTGATGACAACAACGCCAGCACCAATGACCGGCCCGAAACCCAGCCCTATGCCAAAGACCACGCCCCAGATGCCAAAGGCCTTGGCGCGCTGTGCGGAGTCACTGAACTGATGGGAAAGCACTGTAAACACGCAGACCAGCATTGCGCCTCCCGCCGCACCCTGCAGTGATCGAGCCACGATCAACGCCGTTCCGCTTCGAGCAAGGCCGCAGGCCAGGGATGTGATGCCGAACAGCAACAGGCTGATCACGAAGATGCGCTTGCGCCCGTACCGATCCGCCAGAGCGCCCGCCGCCATCAGCACCGTCGTGCAGGCGAGGGTATAGGCATTCATGATCCACTGCAGGCCGCTGAAGCTGCTGCCAAGCTCTGTCTCCAGAATCGGCAGGATGACTGGCACGCTGGAGATTTCCAGCCCGAACATCAGGGAAGCCAAGCACGCCGCAGAAAGCGTCAGGCGATCTCGAGCGGCAGGTGAAAGGGAAGTCATGGGTCTCCTCAGGCAGGTCCGGGATCTGGCGCACTGCCGGGGCGACTGCAGCTGCGCGTTTCAAGTGAGCGGCCATCTTGGAGGGACTTCCATGATGATAAAAATGATTTGATTTAATAGAATTGATCAATCTTCATCATGGATTGCCACGGTGTTCTTTGACCCCGACCTGCTGCGCGCCTTTGTCGCCGTCGTAGAGACCGGCGGCTTCACCAAGGCGGGTGAGCGCATGAACCTCAGCCAGTCCGCCATCAGCCACCAGATCCGGAAGCTGGAAGAGCAGGCGGGCAGCGCCTTGCTGAAACGGACCACGAGAAGCGTGACACTCACCGAAGACGGCGAAGACTTCCTGCGACATGCCGAGCAGATTCTTGCTGCCCAGAGCCTGCTGGTTCGCCGGTTCCAGAGGGCTCCTGTTACCGGGGCAGTGCGACTGGGTGTGCCGGAGACCTATGCCGGCGACCGGCTGACGGCAATGCTGTCGCGCTTCTCCCGCAGGTTCCCCGCGGTGCGGCTGGATGTAGCCGTGGAGTCCTATGGGGCACTGAGCGAACAGATACAGGCGGGAACACTTGATCTGGCGGTGAACCTGTTCCTGCGGGAGGACGTTGAGTGGCCGGTTCTGAGGCGGACACGTTTCGTCTGGGTCATCGGTTCGGGATTTGAGCACGAACCGGAAAAGACGCTGCCACTCGCACTCGCGCCCAGCCCGTGCATGCATCGCGACGTGTGCATCGGAGCACTTGTTGAAGCCGGCCTGGAATGGCGCGTCACCTTTACCTCGGCGAACCAGCAGGGCCTGCGATCGGCTGCAAAGTCCGGGCTCGCCATCACTGTCGCTCTTCAGGATGACATCCAGGATGGCCTGATGATTGCGGGCAGTGGATTGGGGCTTCCTGTGCTCCCCGCCGCGAGCTTCCGGCTGATGCGCAGTGCAGCCGTGCGGACGCCTGCGATCGAAGCGTTGGAGGAACAATTGCTTCGCGCAGGCGATGGCGCGTGTTCGGTCCGCGCACTCGGCGCGGTGGGCTGAAGCGCAGCGCACGCACATTCCAGACCAAGCAGTCCATAACCGGCCTTCCACGTCGAAGTAGCATCGACGCTTGGAGCATTGAGCACTTCCGCTGAATGCGTTCGGTCTACGGAAGCTATTGGATGAACATGAAGCGGACGACGGCGGGCGGCCCCGCTCCCGTGCGCGGTGATCGGCGGGATACCGAGATCCGGAACTACGTGATGAACCTCGGCCCCCAACATCCTGCGGCACATGGGGTACTGCGCCTTGTGCTTGAGATGGATGGCGAGACCGTTGTGCGCGCGGATCCGCATGTGGGCCTGCTGCACCGGGGTACCGAGAAGCTGGCGGAGTCCAAGCCCTTCAACCAGTCCATCGGCTACATGGATCGGCTGGACTACGTATCCATGATGTGCAATGAACATGCCTACGTACGTGCGATTGAAACCCTTCTGGGAATCGAGGCGCCCATCAGGGCACAGTACATCCGCACGATGTTCGATGAGATCACCCGTATCCTCAATCACCTCATGAACATCGGAACGGGCGCGCTGGACCTGGGCGCCATGGCCGTGATGCTCTATGCATTCCGGGAACGCGAAGAGCTGATGGACTGCTACGAGGCGGTATCCGGCGCTCGAATGCATGCCACGTATTACCGGCCCGGCGGTGTGTACCGTGATCTGCCTGACCAGATGCCGAAGTACAAGGAGTCACGCTGGAAGAAGGGGAAGGAGCTGCGGCGGCTGAACGCCGCGAGAGAAGGGTCGCTGCTCGATTTCATCGAGAATTTCACCCGCGAATTCCCGAACCGCATTGATGAGTACGAAACCCTGCTCACCGACAACAGAATCTGGAAGCAGCGCACGGTTGGCATTGGCGTTGTGAGCCCGCAGCAGGCCATGGACTGGGGCATGACCGGGGTGATGCTGAGAGGCTCGGGCGTGGCGTGGGACCTGAGGAAGAAGCGCCCCTACGCGAAGTACGATGCCGTTGACTTCGACATTCCGGTCGGCAGCGCCGGTGACTGCTATGACCGCTACCTGTGCCGTGTCGCGGAGATGCGGCAGTCCAACCGCATCATCCGCCAATGTGTCGACTGGCTTCGCGCCAACCCCGGCCCGGTGATGGTCCAGAACTTCAAGGTGGCGCCGCCGTCCCGGCAGGAGATGAAGTCCGACATGGAAGCGCTGATCCATCACTTCAAGCTCTTCAGCGAAGGCTACCAGGTGCCGGCAGGTGAGACCTACGCAGCGGTCGAGGCGCCCAAGGGCGAGTTCGGCTGCTACCTGATCTCCGATGGCGCCAACAAGCCGTTCCGGGTGCACCTGCGTGCTCCCGGCTTCGCTCATCTCTCTTCTCTGGATGAAATCGTCAGGGGCCACATGCTGGCGGATGTCGTCGCCATGATTGGCACCTACGACATTGTGTTCGGCGAAGTGGATCGATGAGGAACCGGCTCAGCCCACACATGGGCTGAGCCACGCTCCGGCGGCCGCGAAGGGAACAGCCATGTGCAGCCTGAGCAGGTCTTCCACGGTGCGTGCCCCGCCCATCTCCAGGTCGAGGATGCCGGGCTCCAGGATTGATCCCAGCAGAACACCGACCGCGATCGCATGAAGGCTGCGGGCCGCAGTGGCTGTATCAACGCCCTCACGGAGCTGGCCCAGTGCTCCTGCACGCTGGTATACAAGCTCCAGCATGCGGACCTCCGGCATCGCGCACGCCGCGAGCACGTCGCCTATGCCGCCCAGCTCATGTGATGCACCAGAGCGCAGCAGAAGCTCAACCGTTCGGCGAACGCGTGGGGTGCGGCGCGTGTGATCAAATACCCTGACCAGGTCCGCAAACAGAAGCTTGAACGGGTCACTGCACTGCTGGATGGCGGCTTCCCGCAGTCCTTCGGGTGCATCTGGCCGCCCTCGCGCGGAAAGTTCACCCAGCAGGTTCTGACGGGACCCGAAGTGCCAGTAGATCGCGCCGCGCGAATGGCCGCACTCGGTGGCGATCAGCTCCAGCGTGGCGCCCGCGGGCCCATGGCGCAGCAGGCACACCAGTGCGGCATCGAGGATCCTCTCACGCGTGGCGTGTGCGTCCTCCCTGGTTCTTCTAGCCATGGCACGGTTGCATCCCTGCTGTTCGATGAGCGCGCGACCGCGCGTCCTGAGCGTCCTTAGACAAGGCGATGGGACGGACCGTGGCCACAGCGCTGCACCGGGATCTGCGGCGTTTGAATGTCGATCTTCGGTTCATTGGCGGGGGCAGGGCAGGACAGTGAGCCAAGCCACAGACCATCGGCGGCGAGACGCGCAGACCTCAGCGTGGGATCGTCGGCCTCGGACGGCTCGGTGGCCAGCTTCTTCTTCATCCACTCGATCCACTGCGACGCGGATACCTGGGTCAGGTCCAGGCGGATGATCAGGGCCGAGAGCATTGCAACGTCGTGCCGCCTGCAGCCCTCGACCACCGATTCCACGTAGGCGTTGGTGAATGCGCCGGAGCGGAGCCCGTTGGCACGCATTCTCCGTTCCACATCCTGATTGAAGTTCTGCAGCCAGCACGAGAAAGTGGCGTCGATGAGATCCTGCTTGCAGTAGAAGTGATGGAACATCGCGCCACGGCTGACGCCCGAGCATTCGAGAATCTCACTGACGGTCACCGAAGACCGGCCATTGCGGACGATAAGCGCTGCCGTTTCGCGGATGAGTATGCCGGGCACACGCACGGACGAACTGTGGGTAGCGTTCAAGAGAGTTTTCCTCATGTAGCGGGCGACGAACGATCCGCCAGGCCGGTACGGCCTGGCGGGTTGCCGTTCGAGCCAGTCAGTGATGCGCAACGGATGCTTCGCTTTCGGCGCTCTTCCGGGAAGCGATGGGCCTGCCGATTTCAATCTCCGGGTCCCCCTTCTCGGGCTGCCATGCCCCCAGTGCCAGCTGCACCTGCACGTGGGCCATCAGCAGCTCGGCCTGTGCCGCGGCAAGCGCTCTGCGCGCCTTCTCGAGCAGCGCCTGCTGCTGCAGGCCGGCATCCTTCGGTTCGATTCCGGCGTCCACGCGGGAAGAGGCATAGGCCGAAGATCTGCTGCTGAGTGCCTCGGCATTTACTGCCTGCTGCATCCTGACCTGGGAACTCGTCCACGCATGCAGGGAGTCCTCACTCTCCTTCAGCGCCGTCAGCACGGTCTGCTCGAAGGCATGCCAGTTCTGATCACTGCCGGCGCGAGCGGCTTCCTCCCTGGCCTTCTTCCGGCCAAAGCTCAGCCACTCCCACTGAAGCTCCGGGCCGGCCGAGAAGCGCTTTGCACTGGAATCGCCCAGCGAACCGAACGGTGCAAGGATGCCGCCGAAAACATTCAGCGTGAGGCGCGGAAGGTGCGCGCGCTCGGCGAGTACGACGTTGCCAAGGCTTGCTCGCAGGAGTGCATCGGCCTTGGCGACGTCCGGCCGCCGCGCCAGGAGGTCGGTCGGCTGCGCAAGCGATGCAAGATCCGGTGGGGCCGGCAGTGGAGCCGGGGCCAGCAACGCCTCCCAGGCGTCATCCTGCGCGGTCGGCGAGCGGCCTGCAAGAACCGCCAATGCGGCCCTGTCCGCCTGCAGCCGGGTAGCGGTTGCCGCCTCCTGCGCCACCAGTTCGGCGTGTTCGGATTCGACCGCAAGTGCCTCCCTGCGATCGACCAGCCCGGCCGCATACCGGGCCTTCACACGCACAACGCGCGCCTTGCTCAGCTCAACCTCCCGCTCAAGAGAGGACAGGTTGATCTGGTCCATCCTGAGCAGGAAGTAGTTCTTCGCAACCTCGGCCTGGAGCACTGCGGCAGCTGATCTCGCGTCAGCCGCCGCGGCATCGGCCTTGCGATCGGCCATGGCTGCGGCGGTGCCAATGCGCCCAAACAGGTCCAGTTCCCAGGAGAACATCTGTCCAGCGGACAGCAGCCTCTGGGAAGGCGGCCGGGGAAGATCCTGGCGATAGGGATCCGCTTCGATCTGGGCGGACTGCATGGCTTCGGCCTTGACCTGCAGCGCACCGCTCGGCAGATAGTCCTTGCGCGCCGCGCCTGCCAGCGCCCGCGCTTCCACCACGGCGGCAAGGGCAGACTTCAGGTCATGATTCCCGCGCATGGCCAGGCTGACCAGCGCATCCAGGTTGGGGTCGGAGAAGTCCTTCCACCATTGCCTGTTGGGCGTCCCGGGCAGGACATCCGCATCCAGCGCCGCCGGCGTGGGGGCCTGGCCCACATGATGCCGGGCTGCGGCGTCAGGGATCTCGGTCCTGGGAGCCACAGAGGCGCAGCCAGAAGACAGGGCCACAAGCACAGCAATCGACAGGCAGGCAACTCGATTTCCAATAGCCATGATCATGCCTCCTCGGTCGGGTGAATGCGGTAGAGCGCGGCATACAGCGCTGGAATGAGACCCAGCGTGATCAGCGTTCCAAGGGCGAGGCCGCCGATCATCACGATCGACATGCTGGTCCACATGGAACCGCCAAACAGCAGCAGCGGGACAAGGCCGAGAATGCAGACCATCTTGGTCATGACGATGGGGCGCAGGCGCTTGGCCGCAGCCTCTTCAATGGCCTGGAGAGGAGGCAAGCCATCGCGCTGGCCTTCGTCGATCGCATCGATGAGCAGAATCGCGTTGTTGACGATGATGCCGGCAAGTGCGAGCAGCCCAAGTGTTCCGATGAAGGTCAGGCTGGTGCCACTCAGTTTGAGTGCCAAGGTCGCGCCGATGACCACGAACGGAATGCTCGCCAGGACGATCAAGCTCTTGCGGATGCTCTCGAACTGCCATACGAACAACAGGAACATGGCAGCAAGGCAGAGCGGGAGCAGCTTCTCGATGCCTTCGTTGGCACTCTTGCTCTCTTCGATCTCGCCACCGAGTTCAACCCGCACGCCCTGCTTGCGGAATTCGGAAAGAAGTGGCTCGACCTTGTCCGCGATCCCCTGGGCCGTCAGCTCGGAGCTCTTTGCAAGCACGGTGACCGCGCGCGTCTGGTTCACTCGCTGGATTGAAGACAGCTGCGGCGCCAACCGAAGCTTGGCCACCTGGCCCAGGGGCACGCTTCCGCTGCCATCCGCCTTCTGGATCGGGAGTGCCTCAAGCTGGCCGATATCCGTGCGCAGTGCCGCCTCTCCGCGGAGGATGACCGGGAGAACGGTGTCGCCCTCACGATAACGGGAGATCGTTGCGCCGGTCAGCAGCATGTCCATGCTCTTGGCGATGTCCGCGCTGCTGATGCCTGCGGCCTGGGCCTTGGGCTGATCGACGTCCACATCAAGCTGGACAACCTGGCGTTCGGCATCGCTGGATACATCCACCATCCCCGGCGTGTCCTGCAGCGTGCGCAGCAGCTTCTCGGCGGCAATCCGATGTGCGCCGTCGCTGCTGGAGATGCGGAACGTCGCTACGCCGGCATCCGAAGACCCCATCGAGAACCGCTTGGGCTCCACCCGCACATCCGGGAAGTGTGTTGCCATCACAGAACGCAGCCGCTCAATGGCCGCTTCATGCTTGACGCCCTTCGCAAGGGACAGCACGGCATACGCGCGGTGTCCTGCAGGAGTAGGGGGATTCAGTGCCAGAATGAAGCGTGGGCCACCATCGCCCATGTACAGGGCGTGGCTGGAGATCTCCGGAACGAGCTTCTCGTCGGCCAGCACCTTGCTGATCTGGTGAGCAACCGCCATCGTATTGGCCGGACTGGAATCCGGGGACAGCTCGATGGCCATCTGCAGCTGATGGCGCTCGGACGGCGGCATCAGCTCGTTGGGGACGGTGGTGAACAACCAGCCGGAGGTTGCCAGCAGTGCAACCATTACGCCGATGTAGATGGCCTTGTGCCCCAGGATCCAGCGGACCTTGCCGCGGTACCAGCCCGTCAGCCGCTCGACCGCGCGTGCGGTGCGGCTGAGTTCGGCATGGTGATGGGCAAAGTACTTGCACAGCAGCGGAATCAGGGTAACGCCGATGACCAGCGACAACAGCAGCGCGATGGCCATCACGATGCCGAGGCTGCGCAGATACTCGCCGGTTTCCGTGCTGGAGATGGCCAGCGGCATGAACGCGAGGATGATCGCCAGCGAAGAAACCAGAAGCGGCACGAACATCGTGCTGCCTGCGTGAGCAGCAGCCTGGTCCGGCGACTCACCCAGCGAGAGCCGCCGCTCCATGTCCTCGGCAACCACGATCGCGTTGTCAACGAACAGGCCCAGGGCAATGATGATTGCACCCACCGAGATCATGTGCAGATCGATGTTCAGGATCTTCATGATTGCCATCGTCCCCAGCACCGTGGTCGGCACGATGGCGCTGACAATCAGGCCGGTCCTCATTCCAAGGAACAGCACGACGACCGCCATGACGATGGCCAGGGTCTCCAGGAAAACCTTGGCAACACGTAGCAGCTGGGTGGAAACAACCTCGGCCTGATCCGTGATCTGGACAAGCTGCATGCCGGCCGGCAGCGTTTCCGAAAGCCGTTCAACATCACCTCGCAGCAGATCGGCGAAGCTGACTACGTTGAGTCCTGGCGCCATGGAGACCGCTATCACCACGGCCGGCGTGCCATTGACGAATGCACCCGTCATCGGCGGGTCCTGGGTCACCCGTTCCACTCGCGCAAGGGCACCCAGCGGCACCGAGCCACCCTTCGGCAGCGGTATCGGCGTGCTCTTCAGCTGGGAAGGGTTGTCGGCGTCACCGCTCACGTTGAGCGTAATCTCCGAACCTCCGATCTCGACGTAGCCCGCCGGCGCAATCACATTGCGCCTGGAAACCGCATCGGCAATCACATTGGGGTTGAGCCCACGCGCAGCCAGGGAAGGCACGTCCAGGATGATCTGGACCTGCTCGTCCCTCACGCCGTGCAGCGAGACACGTTCCACCCCGGGCAGCCGGAACAGTTCATCGCGCAGGCGGCGGGCTTCTGCCCGAAGCTCGCCTGCGTTATAGCCATCGCCGGTCAGGCCCATGGTCATCACCGCAACCCGACCGAATTCGTCGTCCACGACCGGGCCAATCGTTCCCTCGGGAAGCTGGCTCTGGATGTCCCCCATGCGTGAGCGCAACCGTTGCCACACGATGGGAATTTTCTCCGATTCCACGGTGGGATAGAGATCAACGTAGGTGAACGCAAAGCCTGGACGGACAGTGGTCCGGATCCGCTTGACCTCCGGCATGCCACGAATGCTCTCCTCGATCGGGCGAGCGACCAGCTGCTCGACCCGGTCCACGCCGGCGCCCGGCATGAAGCTGAGTACCGTCGCCGTGCGAATGGTGATGGGGGGCTCTTCAGTGGACGGGAAGTCGAGCGCCAGAATGAGGCCGGTGAGGACGATCGCTACGATCGCCAGCAGGGTCAGGCGGGGACGCGCCAATGAGAATGAGGAGAGGCTCATTGTTCTGATCCCATCTTCATGTCGACAGGCTTGATCTGCGTGCCCGGGCGGATGGCCTTGGCACCCGCAACCACGACGCGCTGGCCGGCGGAAATCTGCCCGCTCACCTCGATCCAGTCACCGTGATACTGACCCAGATCTACCTCCGCCAGCTCGGTCGTCTTGCCATCCTTTGCCAGCCGAAGCACCTGGCCCTTGCCGCCAACGGCAGACGGCAGAACAGCCCGAAATGGCACTTGAAGCCTGGCTGGGCCTGTATCCGTTCCTGTGATCCGGACCGACCAGGTCGAACCCACGGTCGCCGCCTCGGGCACTGCGATGTATGCGGTACGCACGCCGCCTGCATCAACGCGGCCGTCGACACGGAGCACCTTGCTCGCCACGGTGTCCGAGCCGCTGATCAGATTGACCAGCTGCCCAACAGCCAGGGGAGCTGTGCCCGGAATCGCGACAGACAGCTCGCGGCCCGCACCATCGACCTGGATGGCGACAGCGCCCGGGCCCACGGACTGTCCAACCTCAACGTTTCGGGCAGCCACGACTCCGTCAAACGTTGCCTTCAGCGTGGCTTCCCCTTGTGACCAGCCGGCGAGCTCGTGCTGCGCGCGGGCATTGCGGACGGCCGCATTCGCAGCCGCCAGTTCGGCCTTCGCGGCGGTCATCTCCGCCGGGCTGAGCGCATCAGCCTTCTGCGCAACATCCAGTCGCTCGACGCGTCGCTGGACCTCGTCCAGTGCGGCCTGCGCGCGTGCGACGTCGCCGGCAGCGGACGCCTCCTGCGCTGCAAAGGGGACCGGATCCAGTCGAGCAAGCACCTGTCCCTTGCGTACAACGTCACCCGGTTCAACAAGTACCGCGGAGACCTTTCCGGAGACCGGGAAGGACAGCTGTCCTCGCTGCGTGGCACGCACGGTGCCGATGTAAGCGCGCTGATCGCCAGCAGCCTGTCGAACGGAGGCGACATACGCGGTGCGGGCTTCTGCCGTCCCGCTCTCTGGTGTATCGGAACATCCCGTCATCGCGGACAGGGCAATGGCCAGCGCGCTGAGACGAGGCACCAATGACCAGGTCATATGGGTTTTCACGTTCGATTCCTTGTATGGGTGGTCAGTTCCACAGACCAGCGCGGTGTGGTCAGGTCTGCAGGCGGCGTAAATTTAGGGGGACACCTGGACCACGAACAGGACACTTCCGGACATGCCGGGGCTCGTACAGGTCATCTGGGACAGGCGGCGCACTCAAAGCGGCCATCCGGACAACGCAGTCCCACCTGAAGCCAGTCAGTCATATCGACGCTGGATCATCATCCGGACCCATCAGGAGCATTACCGGACACGCTGGGGGCCGTTTAGGCCACGCGCGGTCTCCTGCATTGAAATCAGTCCCCCACGGGATGACTATGGGGACTGCGAAACGCCCCTTCGAAACGTGATGGCTGCCATCTCCAAGAATCTGCCGACCTCCATGGACTGGCGTGAGCCCGGTGAGGAACTCGCGTTGGACGCGACGTCTCTGAACCCCTCCGACGATCCAGGCTCAACGCACGAATCGCAGATCGCAGAAATCGTGCCGACCGGAGCCAGGGCCATCCTTGGGCTTGTTGAAGAACGGGGTTTCTCGCCGGAAGAGCTGTGCCGCGGGCTTGGTTTCACGTACCGCGATCTCTCGATGAGAGATGTAAGGCTGTCCTACAGACAGATGCGCAAGCTGTTCATGCGCGCAGAACGATTGCTGGACGAACCTGCATTGGGCCTCGCCCTGGGAGCCCGGCAGACACCCATCTCCTGGGGTGTTCCCGGCCTGGCGATGCTCACTTGCGAGACCTTTGGGGAAGCCCTGAACTATGGGCTCAGCCACCAGCAGGCAATCGGCGCCATGCTGATTCACACGATCGAGGAAGCGGGTCGTGAAATCCGGATGGAGGTCCGATTCCGGCGCTTTGATATCCAGCTGGAATCCGTTCTTGTGGAGGATGCATTCGCGGGGTTCGTCGCCGTCAGCAGGTACCTAATTGGCCCCTCCTTTGCACCGCTACGGGTCGACTTTTCCCTACCCAAGCCCTCCGATCCGGACGTCTACCGGCGGTTCTTCCAGTGCCCGGTGTGCTTTGATGCAGGGATCAACCGCCTGACCTTCGACTCACACTGGTTGAGTGTGCGGCTGCCAGGCTTCGACCGGATCAACTCGAAGATCGTACGCGACCAGCTCGACACGCTGCTGCCAATGCGGGGCGTGCGCAATGAAATTGTCGAATCGCTGTCGAGCCACCTGCGGTGCGACATCGAGACGACCCCCCGGCAGAGCGAACTCGCAAGCCTGATCAATGTAAGCGAGAGAACGCTCAGGCGCCGGCTCAATCGCCAGGATTCGAGTTATCGGGAACTCCGCGATGAGGCCCGGTATGAGCGGGCCCGCGATCTCCTGCTGAACTCAGAGCTGAGCATCGCCGAAGTTGCAGACGCGGTTGGATACTCCGACGCCCGTGCATTCCGCCGCGCATTCAAGCGTTGGGCGGGTTGCCTGCCAACCGAGTTCCGGGAATCCAGGTAGACAGCATCCACCCTGGTTCCAGCACGGCGGGTAGCCATCGGTAGAGACCGGGCCACCCAATGACGTCGGGGCTGCCGCCGGGCCGTGCTGCCGGTGGTGGTTGCGCGTCTGTAGTCCATTGCACCAGTGCGTGTGCAGTCCTCTCCAGCCACCCCTCCTTCACCTGGGTAGAACCATGAAGCGCATACGGCTGTTTGAATCGAAACTCGCGGCGAGATTCCTTGAGGTCGATCGATTGGCGCGCGAAGGCGCCACGTTGAAGAACGTGGCTGAGAACATGCGCACGATCACCATTGCGGTGACGATGCTGATCGTGGTGGGGCTGCTGATGGACGTTCCGGCGTCCGTCATTCGTGTGGCGGCCATCGCATGGGGGTGCTGGGCACTGGTCTATGCGCTGCTTGCCGCAGCACAAGCAGGACTTCTCTTTGTCCTGCTGCTTGGCGAGGTGGCCCTGTTGAAGCACATCCTCATCCGAATTGGATTTCTCAGAGGCGCCATTGCCACAGGATTCGCGGTGCTTGTCGTGATCATCATGGCAGTGTCGTGCGTGCTGTTCGATCCGAAGCACATGTTGCATTGGTGATTGCCGACACCCTGCAATCGTCGGGCCCGGCATTCCGGACCGGCCAAGGCGAGCCCCGCACATGGGGGATGTTCGACCTCGATTGATTCCGTTCCACTCAACCTGCGAAAGTCATGCACTCTGCAATTCCCTGCTGGCGTAGTCATTCATCAGGCGGCGATCGAACTGCCACTCTGGCCAGAACATCCGGTTCCGGACGCGCCGCGAAAGGCAGCTTGTGGCGGCGGGTTCCGCGGCTCCTCGCAGGAGTGGGAATGCTGTTGCTGGTCGCATGCAGTCCGGTGCATGTGGTCAGGTCAAACCAGGCCAGGACCTATGCAGGTCTCAGCATCCACGGGGAGCGTCGGATGGAGATCGTGCCAGCGGGTAGCACGCACGGGCACTTCCAGACGGTGACTCTCGCCCCCGTCCTGCTGATGCCAGAGGTAGCTGCAACGCTGAGCCCGGGCGTCGGTGATCGCCTCAAGACTGCCGTAAGCAGTCAGCTGCAGCGGCAGATCGACAGGCGCCTGGGCTGGAGCGGGGCAGGGCGGCCGGGAACGGGGCTGTTGCTGCTTGCAAGGATCACCTCGGTGAAGGAGGTGTCTGTCGGCCTGAACATTGCCACATCGGTCCTGATGGGACCGGTGAGCAAGGGGCAGCTTTCCCTCGAGATCGAGGCGATCGACGCAGACACTGGCAGGCAGGTAGCACTGCTGCTGCTCGCCGACGAAGCCGATATGAGGGACATCCGGAAAAGCTACACCCCGGACGGTCACGCCAAGGCGCTTGCAGGCCGGTTCGCGATTGAGGCGGTGGAGTTCATCGCGCCAATGGTGCGATCACGGCAGCTTCCCGGAGAGCGCAACTGCCGTGCGCTTCACCCCGGTTCCCAGGCCTCATCCGAACCGCGGCTGCAGGAAAGGGAGGGGGTAGGGAGTTCCAATTGCAAATGACTCTCACTACACTTGCGGCATCCCACCCCTTCCGCCGCCTATGGCGGCCAGAACTCCGGCTCCCGACGTGAATTCCCCGCCCCACCTGTGCAGACCGCTGGCATTTGCCCTGAGGGTGATGTGTCCACGCTAGGCCGGGGCACGGGCAGCAACGCGGATCGGGCCTCGTCCACGGAGGCGGGCATTCCGGAAGACGCCTCGCCAATGGGCGGGAACCTCCTTGCGAAAGCCTATTCCCGCTGGCGCGGGCCCATTCTGCGCAGCCTTGCGCGTGTCAGAGGTACGGACGGTGAGGACGCCCTGCACGACGGTGCAGTCAAATGGCTGGCGGCAAACCCTGCACTGGCCTCGTGCGACCAGCAAGGCGCCTATTTCCGGCGAACGGTGATGAACACCGTGGCCGATGAGTATCGTGAGCACACCGCAGGCCGCCGTCTCCAGACCCTGCCACTGGCAGATGCCGAGGATGCGGGCCAGGCCATCACCAGCGATGAATCACAGTGCCCGTTGCAGCTCAGCGCCCAGCGGCAGCGCCTGGAGCGCCTGCGAGAAGCGCTGGCCGAGCTGCCGGAACGTCAACGCGAGGCCTTCGTGCTCTGCCGCTTCGATGGCCTGACCCAGGAGGACGTGGCCGCTCGCATGCAGATCTCCCGCCGCATGGTGGTCAAGCACCTGTCGCGAGCGGTTGCCTACTGCGAAGTGCGGGTACGCTATGCGTCTCTGGCACAGATGCAGGAACTGCATCGTCCGACCAAGGCGGGCGAGGCGTTGGCGCCTGCCATCGATGCTGATTTTCCCTGCCGATGACCGATCTCCCTTCTCCCGCAGATTCCGACCCGTTTGCCCTGCATGAGGCGGCGGCCGCGTGGCTGGTACGGCGGCAGGATGCGGACTGGCAACCGAAGGACGAGGCAGCCCTGCAGCACTGGCTGGCCGAGAGCGAAACACATCGACAGGCGTTCGCCGATGTGACCAGAACCTGGCACGACCTGGGCCAGCTGCCACGCCCCGTACTGGCCTCGGACGCGCATGCGGTGATCACCCCAGCAGTACCTGTCATTCAACGGCGGGGCAGGGCGGGGCGGCGCGCACGCTCGTGGCGCCTGCCCCGCATTGCGGCGGCTGCCGCCGTGGCGATGCTGGCCTTGGGGTACGTCGGCTACGGTTGGTACGCCGCGCCCAGCTACGTACAGGACGTGGCCACCGGCGCGGGCGAGATACGTGATCTGCAATTGCCGGACGGCTCACGGATTTCGCTCAATGCACGCAGCACGCTGGCCGTGCATTTCTATCGATCCCGCCGTGAAGTGGTGCTCAGCCAGGGCGAGGCGTTCTTCGAGGTCGCCCCGGCGGCCGACCGGCCCTTCACCGTTGATGCCCAGCGCAGCCGGGTGACGGTGGTCGGCACGGCCTTCAATGTGCGCAATGGGCCGGGCGAAGTCGTGGTCAAGGTGCTGCATGGGCACGTGCGAGTACAGCCGGATCGCGCCGAAGGTGCCTCGCCGGTCAGCCTGCGCGCCGAACAGGGCCTGGCCGTTACCACGCTCACCGCTGCTTATCGCCCCATCGCCGCAAGCGCAGACAGCATTGGCGGTTGGCGCAATGGACGCCTGGTGTTCCGGCGCACCCCGCTGGACGAAGTGGCGCAGGAGGTCGGGCAGTATCTGGGCCATCCCGTCACGTTGGGCCAGCCAGGGCTGAAGTTCCTGCCGGTCTCCGGCTACGCAGCCACCGATGCCCCGGCCACCTTCCTGGAAGCACTGCCGGATCTGTTGCCGGTGCAGGTGACCCGCAATGCCCAGGGCGGCTACCGCATCGACGAACGGCCTGTGACCCGCTGACGCCGGAACGAAAATTTCTTCCGGCGCGGGTTCCCACCCCACCGCCATTTTCCGTTTACCCCAGTGAGGCCAGTAGCGGCCAAGCATGATGGAGCGGTAATGGGGTACATGAAGATCAAGCGCGCACTTGTTGCTGGCGCGTTCTCTACGGGGGTACACGCCAAGCGGCTGCCGTTGCTGGCACTGTGCATTTCCAGCGCGCTGGCAGCGCCGGCCATTGCACAGTCGCAGCCGGCTGCACGCGTGCAGTTCAATATTCCGGCGCAACCGCTGGATGCCGCACTGCGCCGCTTTTCCGAGCAGTCCCGGCAGCAGGTGCTGTTCAGCGAATCGGCGGTGGCGGGCCGTCGCGCTCCGGCCTTGACCGGCAGTTACACGCCGCAGGAAGCACTGGCGCGCCTGCTGGAGGGCAGTGGCGTGCGTGTCAATGCCACCCGTCCGGGCGTGTTCACCCTGGCGCAGGAAGCAGCAGCGCCTGCGCGCAGCAAGGATGCCCAGACCACCCTGCAGACGGTGAACGTGACCGCCAATGCCCCAAGCGATGGCGCTTACACGGCACGTGAACTGAGCCTGGGCAAGCTGGGGCAGAGCATCCGCCAGACCCCGCAGTCGGTCAGCGTGATCACCCGCCAGCAGCTGGACGACCGCAACCTCACCACGCTGGACGAGGCGCTGGCGCAGACCACGGGTGTGACCAAGACCGCCCGCAACTTCGGCAACCACAAGTTCTCGATCCGCAGCTTCACCGTGGACGACAGCAACTATCTGGTCGACGGCGTGGCCGGCATCGTCTATGCCCCCGTGGGTTGGCTGCCGATCGACACCGCGGTACTGGAGCGCGTTGAAGTGCTGCGCGGTGCTGGTGGCATGATGCTGGGTGCAGCCGACCCCAGCGGAGCAATCAACATGGTGCGCAAGCGCCCGCGCGACCAGGCTCATCTGGATCTGGCCGCAACCGTGGGCTCATGGGACAACTACCGCGTCGAGGTGGATGGCGGTGGTCCGCTCAATGCTACCGGCAGCGTGCGCGGCCGACTGGTCGCCGCCTATCAGGACCGCGACTACTTCCAGCGGGGCACCTCATCGAAGACGCCGGTGGCCTATGGGGTGATCGATGCCGATCTGGGCACGGATACCACGCTGACCTTCGGCCTGCGCCATCAGGCCAGTGACACCGACGGCTACTGGCTGTTCGGCCTGCCGCGCTACACCGATGGCGGCGCGCTGGACATCAAGCGTTCCACCTCGCTCATCCAGGACTGGAACCGGCAGGAGGGCTCCGTCGACGAAGCCTTTGCAGAGGCGGAGCACCGCTTCAACGAACGCTGGAAGGCACGCCTGTCGGTGAACCGCACCGAGTCGGACCTGGACCAGCGTGTCGCGGTTCCGCTGGGCGGGGTGGACCGCGCCACCGGCATCGGTTCGCGCTTCTATGACATCTATTTCAACCGCTCGCGCGTGCGCAGTGATGGCATCGACCTGCACACCACCGGCAGTTTCGACGCCTTCGGCCGCAGCCATCAGCTGCTGCTGGGCGCGATGTGGTCGCGCCAGCGTACCCGCCAGAGCTCGGCGGACCTGGCCATCGACGTGCCGATTGATGTCTACGCACCCGACCACAGCGCCATCGCGCAGCCGCTGCAGCCCGCGTGGGACTGGTCAGAAAACGCCCGCGCCCAGCAGAGCGGCGTGTACAGCAACCTGCGCCTGCAGCTGGCAGAACCGCTGCACCTCACGCTGGGTGGCCGGCTGAGCTGGGTGAAGTACCAGTCCAGCGATGGCTTCACCGGCGCCAAGAGCCGCGACTACGAACAGAAGCACGAATTCACCCCGTACGCCGGCCTTGTCTACGACCTGGGTCCGCAATGGTCGGTCTATGCCAGCTACGCCGATACCTTCCAGCCGCAGAGCTCGTACGTCACCGCGTCCGGCTCGGTGCTGGATCCGGCCATCGGCGCCAACTACGAGCTGGGCGTGAAGGGTGAGTTGAACGATGGCCGCCTGAATGTCTCCGCCGCAGTGTTCTCCATCCGCAAGACCGGCAACGCCGTGGTGGACGAATCCGACCCGGGCAGCTGCCGTGGCTCGCTGGCGTCGTCCGATTGCTACCGCAATGGCGGCAAGCTGCGCAGCAAGGGCTTTGAGCTGGAGGCCAGCGGCGAACTGGCGCCGGGCTGGCAGATGATGGCGGGCTATACCCACGTCACCAGCCGCGACGATGAGGGCGCGACCATCAGCGCCGAGACGCCCCGCCACCTGCTGCGCCTGTCGACGTCCTACCAGCTGCCGGGCAAGTGGAACGCGTTCTCCGTGGGCGGGGGTGTATCGGCACAGAGCAGCTATTCCTATCCGGCCTACGACGACCCGGACTGGCGCATGGGCGCAGCGGGACGTGCCGTGTGGGACCTGCGCGCCGGCTACCGGATCAATCCGCGCTGGAGCGTAGGCGTCAACGTGGCCAACCTGTTCGACACCCGCTACTACGCGATGATCAGCCAGATCCGCCGCGGCAACTTCTTTGGCGAACCCCGCAATGTGATGCTGACGCTGCGCGGCTCGCTGTGATCTTCCGCAGCCGGCGGGGCAACGGCCTGCCCGCCACGAGGCAGGCATGAAAGCGGGCTTCCGGCAGAGCATGTCGTGGCTGCACACCTGGTGCGGCCTCACCTGTGGCTGGCTGTTGTGCGCGATCTTCCTGACCGGCACGCTCAGCGTATTCCGCGAGCCGATCACGCGATGGATGGAGGCCGGCCCCGTGTCGGTCTCCTCGCCAGCGGTGGACACCGCAACGCAGGCGGTGCGTGCGCAGCACTGGCTGGCCGCCAACGCCGCCGATGCCCGGGCATGGCAGATCCGTTGGCCTGCGCAGCACGGCTGGCCCCTGGAGCTGTCATGGGAGGATGGCGACGGCACTGCGCACGAACGCTGGGTGGATGCCGGCGCCGGCATGCCACAGCCTCCACCTCGTCTTCGGGAAACCGAAGGCGGGCGCCACTTCATGTCCTTCCATTACACCCTGCACGGCGGCATGGCCGGCTACTGGCTGGTCGGCTGGATCACGGCCTGCATGCTGCTGGCGCTGGTGTCCGGCGTGGTGGTGCATAAACGCATCTTCAAGGACTTCTTCACCTTCCGCCCGGGCAAGGGACAGCGCAGTTGGCTGGATGCGCACAACCTGAGTGCCGTGCTGACCCTGCCGTTCCTGTTCATGATCGGCTACACCGGGCTGACCTTCTTCTACAGCAGCTATCTGCCGTGGCCGGTGCATGCGGCCTATGGCGATGCCGATGACGCCTATGCGCGCTACGAAGCCGAGCTGGCGCCTGTGCAGCCAGCTCCGCCAGGCATCCTGGTATCCACCGCGCAACTGCCGGACCTGCAGCAACTGCTGGCACGCGCGCACGCCATCAGCGGGCAGCCACCGGCACTGATCGTGATCCAGGCGCCCGGCACCGTGCACAGCGTGGTGGAGGTGATCGGTCGCAAGCCCGTGGGGCGCGCAGACAGGCATCTGCTGACCGAGGCCAGCCGGGCGGCGTTCGATGCTGCCAGCGGCGCGCTGCTGCAACAGCATGGTGCACATCCGCATGTCATTGGCGCCGTACAGGTGCACGAAACCATCGAAGCACTGCACAAGGCCGATTTCGGCGGCTGGCCGATGAAGTGGCTGTACTTCATCAGCGGCCTGCTGGGCACAGCGATGATCGCCATCGGCACGCTGCTGTTCTCCATCAAGCGGCGCAAGCGCAGCGAGCATGAGTTCGGCGCGGCCACGGCGGGCATCTACCGCTGCGTGGAAGCGTTCAACGTCGCATCGCTGGCTGGGGTGGCGCTGGCAAGCATCGTCTACCTGTATGGCAATCGGTTGCTGCCATTGGAAATGAGCGGTCGCAGTGCGTGGGAAATACGCATTTTCCTTTTGACCTGCGCGGCCTCGGTGCTGCACGCGCTTTGGCGCCCACCGCGCCTGGCCTGGATCGATCAGTTGTGGCTGGCCGCAGCACTGTGCCTGGCGCTGCCGCTGGTGAATCTGGCAACCACCGGGCAGGGGCTGCTGATGTACCTGCAGCGGGGAGCATGGCAGCAGGCCGGCGTGGAGCTGGTCGCACTGGCATTCGGGTTGATGTTGGCCAGAGTGGCCGTGATGCTGCAGCGCCGCTGGCCACGGGCGCCGGAGGCGGCGCGCCCTGCCAAGCCTCCGGCCGGGCGGGAAGCGGCCTATCGCTGGCAGGTGGCAAGCCGTGTGCTGGCCGCCTCGCTGGGCGGCTACGTGTTCACCGCCGTTACTGCCACGGCACTGGCGTTGTTGTTGCCCGTGCTGGTGGGGGTAAGGACAGCCGTTTCGGTCCTGGCCAGTTCACTGCTGGGGTTCGTGCTGTTCATTGCCATTGCTGTGGGCGTCTTCAGCGCCCGCAGGGTGGGGAAGGTGTGGCTGAGTCTGCTGGCGGGGAGTGCCCTGATGGGGGTGTGGGTGGTAGTGCTGCAGCGAGGGTAGGGCGGAGGGCGAGGCGCACGGGATCATGCAGGCTGTCACCCTGGCCGCCCTCGCCGAGTTCACCTCTCAGCAGCGAGAATGAGCCACTGGGCGCGCCCTGGCGCGCGCCACTCACTGCCTGCAGGATCGTATCGATGTCCAACACCCCCTTTGGTGAGTCGTCATGTGCTGCCGCCGCCAGCGGTTGCGTCGAGGTGCGTGGTGCGCGCGAGCACAACCTCAAGAATGTCGACGTCTCCATTCCGCGCAATGCACTGGTGGTGTTCTCCGGCGTATCGGGTTCCGGCAAGTCATCGCTGGCCTTCGGCACCGTCTTCGCTGAAGCACAGCGGCGCTACTTCGAGTCGGTAGCGCCGTATGCACGCCGCCTGATCGACCAGGCGGGCGTGCCCGATGTGGATGCCATCGACGGGCTGCCGCCGGCGGTGGCCCTGCAGCAACAGCGCGGGGCCAGCAACGCACGTTCATCGGTGGGCAGCGTGACCACGCTGTCCAGCCTGGTGCGCATGATGTACTCGCGTGCGGGTGCGTACCCGGCCAACCAGCCCATGCTGTACGCCGAGGACTTCTCGCCCAACACGCCACAGGGTGCCTGCAGCACCTGCCATGGCCTGGGGCATGTCTACGAAGTGACCGAAGCGCTGATGGTTCCGGACCCCTCGCTGAGCATCCGCGAGCGCGCCATCGCCTCCTGGCCGCCGGCATGGCATGGCCAGAACCTGCGCGACATCCTGGTCACGCTGGGCTACGACATCGACGTGCCGTGGAAGAAGTTGCCGAAGAAGGATCGGGACTGGATCCTGTTCACCGAGGAAGCGCCCAGCGTGCCGGTCTATGCCGGTTTCACGCCCGCAGAGACCCGTGCCGCACTCAAGCGCAAGCAGGAGCCCAGCTACATGGGCACCTATACCGGCGCACGCCGCTACGTGCTGCACACCTTTGCCAACACCCAGAGCGCGCTGATGCGCAAGCGTGTTTCGCGCTACATGGAAGGCAAGCTTTGCCCGACCTGCCATGGAAAACGCCTGAAGCCGGAGGCGCTCTCGGTCACCTTTGCCGGCGTGGATATCGGTGAGTTCATGCGGCTGCCGCTGGACCAGCTGGCGGCGCTGCTGGAGCCCATCGCACAAGGTGATTTCGGCGCGCACAGCAAGGGCGCTCGCACCAGCAGGAGCGCGACACCCCGCGATCGCGCCCGGAGGGCCGCGAGTGGCCAGGCGACCCACGAGGGCGCTCCGGACGTGCGCCTGACCTCGGCCTTGTCCGAAGAGAAGCGCCTGGCAGCACAACGACTGGCAGGCGGAGTCATGGCGCGTGTACGCCAGCTGCGTGACCTGGGCCTGGGCTATCTCTCGTTGGATCGGGCCACGCCCACACTGTCGGCCGGCGAACTGCAGCGCCTGCGGCTGGCCACCCAGCTCAGTTCCTTGCTGTTTGGTGTGCTGTACGTGCTCGATGAGCCCTCGGCCGGCCTGCACCCCGCCGACAGCCAGGCCCTGTACGACGCGCTTGAGCGCCTGCGTGACGGCGGAAACTCGGTATTCGTGGTTGAACACGATCTGGAGCTGATGCGCCGCGCGCAGTGGCTGGTGGATGTGGGGCCGCAGGCAGGGGAACACGGCGGGCGCGTGCTCTACAGTGGCGAGCCCGATGGCCTGCGCCACATCCAGGAGTCGCGCACGGCCCTGTATCTGTTCGATCAGGTGCCCGCACCTGCCAGCCGGCAGCGCAACGCCAGCAGCTGGCTGGAATTGAGGGGCATCCACCGCCACAACCTGCAGGGTGTGGACGCGCAGGTACCGCTGGGGCTGCTGACGGCTGTGACCGGCATTTCCGGCTCCGGCAAGTCCAGCCTGATGGCGCAGGCGCTGCCCGAGCTGTTGCTGCTGCACCTCGGGCATGAGCCTTCTGACGACAACGCCGATAGCGCGCCCACCGACGGGCCAACCGTGATCGAAACGACCCGGGGCACATTGGCGGGCGATGTAGACGCCATCCAGCGGGTGGTGCAGGTCGACCAGAAGCCCATCGGCCGCACGCCACGCTCCAACCTGGCCACCTATACCGGGCTGTTCGATCACGTGCGCAAGCTGTTCGCTGCGACACCCGCCGCGCGCCGCCGCCGTTTCGACGCGGGCCGCTTCTCGTTCAACGTGGCCAAGGGCCGGTGCGAGACCTGCGAGGGCGAAGGTTTCGTCAGCGTCGAACTGCTGTTCATGCCCAGCGTCTATGCGCCGTGCCCCACCTGTCATGGCGCCCGCTACAACGAAGCCACGCTGAAGGTGCAGTGGAATGACCGCAACATCGCCGAGGTCCTGCAGATGACGGTCGACCAAGCGCATGCGTTCTTCAGCGAGGAAGAGGCCATTGCCCGGCCGCTGCAGTTGCTGCAGGAGATCGGCCTGGGCTACCTGCGGTTGGGCCAGCCGGCCACCGAACTTTCCGGTGGCGAAGCCCAGCGCATCAAGCTGTCCACCGAGCTGCAGCGCAGCCAGCGCGGGCGCACGCTGTACGTGCTGGATGAGCCCACCACGGGCCTTCATGCGTCGGACGCGGACCGGCTGCTGGTGCAGCTGCAGCGGCTGGTGGACGCGGGCAATACGGTGGTGATGATCGAGCACGACATGCGCGCGGTTGCACAGGCGGACTGGGTGATTGATGTCGGCCCCGGCGCTGGCGGGGCAGGGGGCACCATCGTCGCGAAGGGAACGCCGCAACAGGTGGCGCGCGCCAAAGGCAGCAGGACGGCGCCGTTCCTTGCCAGGGAGCTGGCTCTTATGTAGAGCCGAGCCATGCTCGGCTGACGAAGAATCCACGCACGTGGTTCCAGCACTGCACTCATCAACAGATGCGGGCTATGGACAATCAGGGCATCCACTGCAGTGCAGGTTGTACTCAACGGGCTCGGCGGTGATTCCAGACGCGTCCTTCAAGGTAATCCGCTCCCTCCAGGTCAACGGGGGAGGGGGAATGACGGGAGGCGGGTAGAGCACGATGGGGTAGAAGCAGGCCCATGTGTAGTTGAGCGGGGACGGCATCTTGTCCGGCAACGTTTCCGTGGCGGGTTCGCAGGGCCCGCTCGGGCACACCGGGTGCTCCAGCGTCAACTCTATAGGGAACTTCGGAACTCCCTTGTACGCAACCGGAACGGAAAATGGCCTGAAATAATTTTCTGTGCGATCTGCGATGCCGGTAACTTCAAAGGCCTCCGTCAATACGGTAACGCCAAGTGCTGAAACCCGCTCGATGGGCATGTAGAACAGGTCGTTCTCAAATCCCGTGTCTTCACCGCCCCGGCCGTGAATGACGCCGACGGCCGCATTGTTCGAAAAGACCGGCCCACCGCTGTCACCTTCGACGCTGAGAGGACCTGGAGAAAGGTTGCGTGCACGAATGTACCTGCCTATGGCCCCATTATGATTGGACCTTGAATTCATATCCTCAATGGTCCCGCAAGCGTAATGGCCGTGAATTCCACTCTTGCAGATCACATCCCCCACATGCGTCGAACTGGAGGGGAGCGTGCTGGTTATTTCGAGCGTCTGCGACGGACCATTGATCAGAGAGATTTCATTTGTCTGCGCGTGGCGCGGGCCCCTGGGCGGCTCTTTATGCCACTGGACATCGTAGTCGCCTACGTTCTGCTCGCTCTGAAAAACGAGAGGCGCGGCAATGCCCTGATAGGTCAGCGTATTGTCACAGTGACCGGCCGTGAGGACGCCAAGCTCACGATCTGCGTCGAAGACGTTGAAGCCAGTAGTGCAACTGAAGGCAGTACCGGTCAACTTATGGCCGCCGGAGATTGCGGTAGTGACAGTAAAGCCTTTCACTTGCTTGATCGCCATGAAATCGAAAGCGCCCAGCAATGGCCGGAGTGCGCGTCTAGCGGCCGCTTCGTCCTTCACGTAAAAGGTCACAATGGACCGCTTGATATCAACGCCCGACTCGAACCCAACCTTCTTTGCGAGAAGCTGGGCCTCTGCCTCGGCCTGGGTCGCCAGGAGCATCTCGAGCGATTGAGCGGAAGTGCGGCCGGCAAAAACAGGATCCTGCGTGTACTTTGCCAAGGTCTCTGTCGGCTTCTTCGTGAACAGCACTACGATCTTGAATTCTGGCTCGTGCTCAACGTACAAGCCACCAAACGTATAATGCCAAGGCGTGTCTGGATATTTTTATGCGCAAATTCATCAAGGCTGCTCCTTTGCCTGGCGCATCAAATGAATCGTCATGAGTGGGCCCGTACAGGCAGCCGGAATGGACGCAGCAAGACTCGAACGGAGCGATTCACCGCCATGCCCCCCTCCGAATGATGCGGCGATTCCGAATTCCATTATTTCCCCCGATCGTTCATCCTGCACGCCTACGGGAGCGCCCCGCTTCATGGCCAGCGAGTAATCGTGAGGCCATGCTGCAAGATATGCCGTGCCGCCTGGATCCACGAAGTAGACACAGCCATTGATTGGCCTCAGCATCCCTCTCAGTAGCCCGGTTGCAAGGACCGTCCCCTGCTCAGATGAGAGTCTGACCAGCACAAGTGATCGGTCCTCTTTGGCGCCAACCGGCATGATCGCGGCGATGCAGGAGGCAATCATCAAATAAAGGAGAGCCGCAGGCTTTGCTGAAGACCTGCAAGATACCGTGCACATCCCCACCTCCATGTCACAGCTGATTGTTGGCCCGCCCGGAATCCACTCGCATCTTCAACAATTACGTTACAGCGAAATTGAAGGTATCGACTTTCCCTGGACTTAACCGTGACCACCTTCACGAACGCGTGTTTTCAGATTACCCGCTCGCTCCCTGTAAAGCCGAGCTATTTTTGCGAACGAGGGGTAGAGGATTACTGCCAGGTACCGAGGTTCTGGCATGGCCATTTCCACGCCCTTGCAGCCGGGCCCGGATGAAATTCTGCATCGTCCGAATCCGCACGGGGGCGACTCTGACCGGGAACGGACACGCGACGGGGCAGAAACACTCTGATGTGAGACGGGCTCCGGCGCGATGCCGGAGCCCCGGTTACTCACTTCTCCTGCAGGAAGTTCAGCAGATCCTGGTTGACCTTGTCCTTGTGGGTGTCGGTCAGGCCATGCGGCGCGCCCGGGTAAACAATCAGCCTGGCGCCCTTGATCAGCTTCGCCGACTGGCGGCCGGAGATGTCGATCGGCACGATCTGATCGTCATCACCGTGGATCACCAGCGTCGGTACATCGAACTTCTTCAGGTCGGCTCGGAAGTCGGTGGCCGAGAATGCGGCGATCGAATCGTAGGTGTTCTTGTGGCCACCCTGCATGCCCTGCGCCCACCATGCATCGATCAGGCCCTGCGACACCTTCGCGCCCGGGCGATTGAAGCCGTAGAACGGGCCGGACGGGATGTCCTTGTACAGCTGCGCGCGGTTGTCCATCTGCGCCTTGCGGATGCCATCGAACACTTCCATCGGCAGGCCATTGGGGTTATCGGCGGTCTTCAGCATCAACGGCGGCACCGAGCTGATCAGCACCGCCTTCTTCACCCGGCCGGTGCCATGGCGGCCGATGTAGCGCGCCACTTCGCCGCCGCCCGTGGAGAAGCCCACCAGGGTGACGTCATGCAGGTCGAGCGTGTTGATCACCGTGGCCAGGTCATCGGCGTAGTGATCCATGTCGTTGCCATCCCAAGGCTGGCTGGAACGGCCGTGGCCACGACGGTCATGGGCGATGACGCGGTAGCCGTGGTTGGCCAGGAAGATCATCTGCGATTCCCAGCTGTCCGAGTTCAACGGCCAGCCGTGGCTGAAGGTAACGACCCGGCCGTCCTTCGGGCCCCAGTCCTTGTAGTAGAGCTGCACGCCATCGGTGGTGGTGATGTAGCTGGAGGTGCGCGCGATGCTGGTGACTGCTGCCGGCTTGGCCGGTTCGGCGGCCTGCGCGGACAAGCCGGCCTGAACCGAGAGGGCGAGGGCGGCAACGGCCAGGGTACGGGCAAAGGTGTTCATGCGAGGCGTCTCATGGGTGGGTGGTGAGACGTACTTTGCGACCGAAATCAGGCGCCTGGATGATGACATGTACGAATTTCTTGATAGATCGTCCTGCGCGAGCTTGCCCGCGCGAGAGGTCGCCGCGCCACCCGTTGACAGGGTAGAACGATCGTTCTACCTTGGCGTCGTGAACACAATCACCACCGACACCCAGCAGAAGATCCTGGCCACGGCCGAGGCGCTGATCTACCAGAACGGGGTCCACGCCACCGGCATGGACCTGCTGGTGAAGACCTCCGGCGTTGCCCGGAAGAGCATCTACCGGCACTTTGAAAACAAGGACCAGGTGGCCGCTGCGGCATTGAATGCGCGTGACGTGCGCTGGCTCACCTGGTTCCAGCAGGAGTGCAACAAGGCCGACACCCCGGAAGCACGCATCCTGAGCATGTTCACCGTGCTCAAGGGCTGGTTCCAGTCCGAGGGCTATCGCGGCTGTGCCTTCATCAACACCGCAGGCGAGGTTGGCAATCCCGACGATCCGATTCGCCACATCGCCAAACATCACAAGCAGAAGCTGCTGGATTACACGCTGGAACTCACCACGCAACTGGATATCAAGCAGCCGGAAGCACTGGCGCGGCAGCTGCTGGTTCTCATGGAAGGCGCCATCACCGTTTCACGCGTAATGGGCGACTACGACGCCGCAGACACTGCAAGGGATGTTGCAGCGGTGTTGTTGGAGCAGTCCAGGCGCTGACGCCTGAGTGATCGAAACCCGTCGAAGCACCCCGCTCATCCACTTGATTGGAGGCCCCACCGTGTCCACTGAAGCACCCCGTCCGCCACTTCCCCCTTTCACCCGTGAATCGGCCATCGAGAAAGTGCGCCTTGCCGAGGATGGCTGGAACTCCCGCGATGCCGACAAAGTCGCGCTGGCCTATTCACTGGACACCGAGTGGCGCAACCGCGCCGAGTTCACCCATGGCCGCGAGGAAGCGCGGCAGTTCCTGGCCCGCAAGTGGAACAAGGAGCTTGAGTACCGGCTGATCAAGGAGCTGTGGGCCTTCACCGACAATCGTATTGCCGTGCGCTACGCCTATGAGTGGCATGACGACTCCGGCAACTGGTTCCGCTCCTATGGAAACGAGAACTGGGAATTCGGCGCCGATGGCCTGATGCAGCGCCGCTTTTCGTGCATCAACGACATGCCGATCAAGGAAAGCGATCGGAAGTTCCACTGGCCACTGGGGCGTCGCCCGGATGATCACCCGGGGCTGTCTGATCTGGGTATGTGATTCGCATTGCTTCCCGGAATGCAACATCACGTCCCCCTCCACGGGCCTACCGCGGCAACGGTGTGCTGCCTAGGCTGATCGCACACGGCATATGCCGTGTTCCGGGTCCACCGCTTGCGCAGTGGCCCGTCTTCCCATGAACCCTGCAGCGCTGGCCTGCCAGGCATCCGTGCCCTGGCAACGCCACGCCCTGCGCCGTGGGAAAGCGCCCGGAATCGTTCGCGCCAGCCTTGCATCGCTGCCCGCCCAATGCCCCTTCGTGGAGATCCCTCATGTTCAGTCTGGAAAACACCGCCGCGCCCATTGCCCCCGCCCTCGATGAGCTGGTGCCCTCGCGCTACGCCCTCAAGGTGGGCGACGTCGAAGTGCTGGTGATCAGCGATGGCGTCCTGCCGTTGCCCACCCAGATGCTCGGCCACAACGTACCGGCCGCCGACCGTGCCGAATGGTTCGAAGAGATGTACCTGCCGCAGGATGCCTTCGACTGGGCATTGAACGTGATGGTGGTGCACAGCGGTGATCGCACCATCCTCATCGATGCCGGCCTGGGCATGGACCCGGACCTGCAGCTGCCACGCGCCGGCCAGTTGATCCGCCGCCTCAGTGCCGCCGGCATCAACCTGGGCGAAATCACCGACGTGGTGATCACCCACATGCACATGGACCACGTCGGCGGGCTGCTGGTTGAAGGCGTAAAGGAACAGCTACGCCCGGACCTCAAGATCCACGTGGCCGCGGCGGAGGTGGAGTTCTGGAAGTCGCCGGACTTCAGCCGCACCAACATGCCGCAGGGGTTTCCCGATGCGCTGCGCGCCACGGCCAAGCACTTCTGGGCCGAGTACAGCAGCTATGTGCACACCTTCCAGGACGAACAGCAGATCGCGCCGGGCGTGATGGCCCGCCGCACCGGAGGGCATACCCCAGGCCACTGCGTGGTGCGCGTGGCGTCTGCCGGGCAGGCCCTGACCTTCGCCGGTGACGCGGTGTTCGCGGTCGGCTTCGACCAGCCGAACTGGCACAACGGCTTCGAGCACGATCCGGAGGAATCCGCGCGCGTCCGCATCGCCCTGCTGAAGGAACTGGCAGGCACCGGTGAAATGCTGGTGGCCACGCATCTTCCGTTCCCGTCAGTGGGCCGGGTGTCGCTGGAGGGCGAGACCTTCCGCTGGGTGCCGGTGTTCTGGGACTTCTGATCGGATCCTGCGGCCGTTGCGCAGGCAGACCTCCACGACCGGGGCGCATCGGCGCCCCGGTCGAATCCCGCAAGAACGAGGTCGACAATGGATGCCATCCACGCGGGGCGCGGATCTACTGGATGGCGGTGGGCAGTGCCAGCCGCTGCAGCTTGTGCGGGTTGCGCTGCACCAGGATCTGCGTGATCCGTTCGCCATCGGTCTCGAAGGCCATCGCCGCTTCCAGCTCACCATCGAAATAGCGCAGCAGTCCCAGCCGTCCGTTGAGCATGGCCGGCACCATCCGCAATTGCGCGCTGCGCCGCAGGTGCGGGGCATACAGCAGCTGGGCAATGCGTGCGCCCCCGACCATCGGTTTGGGGAAGCTGGTGACGATGCCACCGCCGTCACCCACCAGCTGGGCCGACTCGGCCATCAGTGCCTTCATCGCGCGGAAATCGCCACTGGATGCGGCCTCGGCGAAACGGCGCAGCAGTTTCTGGTGAACGTCCTGCGGGACGTTGTAGCGCGGGCGCTCCTGCCTGAGCTGCTGGCGCGCACGATGCACGATCTGCCGGCAGGCGGCTTCTGTCTTGTCCAGGGTGCGCGCGACCACCGCGTAGTCCTGATCGAACACGTCGTGCAGCAGGAAGGCCGCACGCGCATCCGGTGCCAACCGCTCCAGCACGCTGAGGAAGGCGACCGACAGATCACTGGCGGTTTCCAGCACATACTCAGGGGTGCTGGTGTCATCGGTCAGCAGCGGCTCGGGCAACCACATGCCGACATAGTGTTCGCGCGTATGCCGGGCCAGGCGCAGGCCATCAATGGCGCGACGGGTGGTGGTGGCCACCAGCCAAGCTTCGGGATTCTCGATCTGTGACTGGTCGGCGCCATGCCAGCGCAGCCAGACATCCTGCACCACGTCCTCGGCTTCGTGCGAAGACCCGAGCATGCGGTAGGCCACGCCGAACAGGCGCGGGCGGAGGTGGGAGAACAGCGCGGTGGAATCGTCCATGCCAGCGTAGACGGGACAGGTCCCCGGATTGTGACACCCGGGGACCTGTCGTTGGTGCCAGCGCCGGACGTGCGATCAGTGCGGCGGCAGAACCGCCGGCTTGCCGATGTCCTTGATCAGGAACACCACGAACTTCGCCGGCTCGGTAGCGCTGGCGTTACGACCTACAGTGTGCAGATCGGCCGGGCCTTCATGGAAGGCCTCACCCGGGCCGAGGGTGACTTGCTTGCCGCCGGCCACGCCCATCACGATCCGTCCTTCCAGGACGTAGACGAAGCCATGGGCATCGTGGCGATGCACCGGATCGGCGCCACCCGGCGGGTATTCCACGGTAAGGATCAGCGCTTCCTTGCCGGGCTGCTCCGGCAGGGCGCGGGTCATCACTTCGTGCACCAGGGGCTCGGGCGCAGCAGGGGGCGGGGAGGCGGCAGCGCTGCACAGTGGCAGCAACGCAAGCAGGGCCAGAACAGAACGACGCATGGCAGGTCTCCAGTGCGGTAGGGGAGGGCCGCTGCATGGGGCAGCGGCGGAACGATCAGGCCAGGCCGGCCTTGTCCAGGCCAAAGGCCGCGTCCAGGGTGCCGGGCGTGGTACGGAAGGCGACGTTGGCGCGGTTCCAGGCGTTGATCGCCATCACCGCGTGGGTCAGGTCGACGATCTCCTGCTCGGACAGCTGGCCGCGCACACGCGCGTACAGCTCGTCGGGCACACCCTGCGCCGGCAGTTGAGTCAGCACCTCGGTCCAGGCCAGGCAGGCGCGCTCGCGCGGGCTGAAAAGCGTCGATTCACGCCATGCCGCCAGGTGATGCAGGCGCAGCGGGCGCTCGCCGCGCAGGGTGGCCTCCTTCACGTGCATGTCCAGGCAGAAACCGCAGCCGTTGAGCTGCGATGCACGGATGTTGACCAGATCGATGATGGCCGCTTCGATCGAGGCGGTATGGGCGGCATGCGAGTACGGGCCAAGCTTCTTGAACAGTTCCGGCGATTGCGCGGCGTAATCCAGACGTGCGGTCATGGCGTGTTCCTGTAGCGAGTGAAGGACACAGCGAGGCTAGGCCTGCGCCCGCACTGCCGGTAGGCCGGGGCCGGGCCGCATGCTGTTGCATGAAAAACACCAATGGCCTGTCACAGCGGCCGATGCTCGGCCGTCTGCCGGGCATGGACACCGCATCGCACCTGCGCACCGCATTCCGCCCTGCCAGCGAACAGGTCTGGCAGACCTTCCTGGCCGCACTGCGTGAATTGCCGCCCGATGCACGTGCGGTGCTGTTGCTGCACGACGTGCTGGGCGCCGGGTTCGAGGACATCGTGCCCCTGCTGGGGCTCGACCTTTCCGCGTGCAGGCAGCGCCTGGCGCTGGCGCGGAACCACCTGCACGCACACCGTGCCCGCCTGGAGCCAGGCCGCCCATGAACACCGCACAGCCCAGCCCGGCCAGCGACGGCCACGATGCGCTCAATGCATCCTTCTCCACCAGCTACGCCGGCGTGCTGGCCTTCATTGCAGTGGCGGCCGAGGGCAGTTTCGCCCGCGCGGCCGACCGCCTCGGCATTGGCCGTTCGGCCGTCAGCCGCAGCGTGCAGAAGCTGGAAAACCAGCTGGGCGTGCGGTTGTTTCTGCGCACCACGCGCTCGACCACGCTGACCCGCGAAGGCGAGCTGTTCCTGGAGGGCTGCAACCCGGGCGTGAACTGCATCCTGCAGGCGCTGGAGGAAATGCGCGACCTGCGCGAGGGCCCGCCGCGCGGGCACCTGCGCATCAGTGCCAGCCACGGCTTCGGCCGGCGGGTGATCGCCCCCTTGCTGGCCGCCTTCCGCGCCGAGTACCCGCAGGTCTCTGTAGAACTGCTGCTGGACGAGCAGGCCCCCGACCTGGCCGGTGACCGCATCGACGTGGCGTTCCGCGACGGCCTGCTGGAAGACAGCCAGGTGATCGCCAAGCAGCTGGTGCCGATGCAGCTGGTGGTGTGTGCATCACCAGCGTACGTGCGGGCGCAGGGTCTACCGTCGTCGGTGGATGCGCTGTCCACGCATGCCTGCATCGGGCGGCGCCTGCCGGGTGGACGCATGCAGCCCTGGGAATTCCGGGTCGACGGCACCGATGTGCACCTGCAGCCGCCGGCCGCACTGGTGTTCAACGATGCCGACCTGGCCCTGCAGGCCGTCATCGACGGGCTGGGCATCGCCCAGCTGCCCAGCTATCAGGTGCGTGAAGCATTGTGGGCGGGCAGGGTGGTGACCTGCCTGGATCGGCATGCCCCGCTCGATCGCGGCCACTACCTGTGTTACCTCAGCCGCCGCCAGCTTCCCAAGCGCGTGCGGGCCTTCATCGACTTCAGCACGCAGCGGGTGCGCGCGCTCGAGCTGGATGTGATCTCGCATTGGGAAGCGCGCCAGCAGGCCACGCCCATGAAGCCAGGCGCACAGCCCGCCTGGGCCTGAACGCATTGGTGCGTGCCGGGCAACAGTGCGGGCCCCAGCGCGGACCTACTGCCCCGCACCCACGCTGTCTACGATTCCAGCATGCCCGGCCACAGCCGGTCGCCCCTTCTACATTTCAGGAGACACGTCATGAAATTCCTCGCCATCGGTGGTACCGGCCGCATCGGCAGCAGGGTGGTCGAGCGCCTGCGCACCGCCGGGCATGACATCGTAGTGGCCGCGCCCTCCACCGGCGTGGATGTGCTGACCGGTGAAGGCCTGGACGCCGCCATGGACGGTGTCGACGTGGTGGTGGACCTGGCCAACTCGCCCTCGTTCGAAGATGCGGCAGTGCTTTCGTTCTTCGTGACCGCTGGCCACAACATCCTGACCGCCGCCGCCCGTGCCGGCGTACGCCACCACGTTGCGCTTTCCGTCGTAGGCACCGACAAGCTTGCGGCCAGCGGCTACTTCCGCGGCAAGATCGCCCAGGAGCGCCTGATCCGCGATTCGGGCCTGCCACACACCATCATCCATTCCACGCAGTTCTTCGAGTTCCTGCCAGGCATCATCCAGTCCGCCGGCAACGGGGAGACCCTGCACCTGCCGGCCGCCGACGTACAGCCGATTGCCGCCGAGGATGTTGCCGAGGCGGTGGCACGTATCGCGCAGCAGCCACCCCGCAATGACGTTGTGGAAATTGCGGGCCCCCAGCGCGCCGCGATGGCAGATCTGGCCAGGCAGTATCTGCAGCGGACCGGCGACCCGCGGCAGGTCGTGGCAGACGCCGAGGCCCTGTACTTCGGTGCGCCGCTGCAGATCGATACGCTGGTGCCGGTCGGGCAGGCGTGGCTGGGGCAGGTCGGCTTCGACGCCTGGCTGCAGCAGTCCGGCCTGTTGCAGCGGCAGCCTGCCTGAGCGGCGAAGCAAACGCCTGCCAATGACCGAGCTGAAGCCACCTTCGCCCGCCATGCTGGACCGCTACCAGGGCGACGACGTGCAGCCGCTGTACACCGGCCGCGTGCGGGTGAGCGGTGGCCAGGCCCAGCACGGGCGCGCGTCCGGCGTGGTGCGATCGGACGACGGTGCACTTGCGGTGGACCTGCGCCTGCCGCCGGAACTCGGAGGGCCTGGCGGCGGCTCCAATCCCGAGCAGCTATTGGCCGCAAGCTACGCCGGTTGCTTCCACGGTGCCATGGTACTGGTGGCCGCGCGTGCCGGCCTGCTGCTGCACAACCCCAGCGTCGAAGTGGCGGTCACCTTCGCCCGTGATCCGGCAGATGGGCTGTACCTGCTGTCTGCCGAGATCGTGGTCCATCTTCCCGGCATGGATGCGAACCTGGCCTGTGAACTGGTGCGCAACACCGAACGTGTCTGCCCGTACGCCAAGATGTTCCATCGTGGCATCAGCCATATGGTGCATGTGCGGGTCGGCCCGCAGGCTGCGCCTCTGTAAAGTCGAGCCATGTTCGACTATTGCCCTGACGTCCGCTTCCGGCCAACGGATGCACTCCTCATGTAAATCCGGCTAAGCTGCGGCGCGTCCACGCGTGGAAACGCCAGATCCCCTCAAGAGGCTGCCATGGAACCGCACTATCAGCTGCTGGCGAGCGTGCTCATGGGGGTGTTTGTCTTCCTGTTCTTTCTTGCACGTGACTACTTCAAGAGCCTCGGCTGGATGCTCGGCCCGTTCGACCCCAATCTAGGGTATCCCTCTGCAGCCAAGCTCATCTCAGCAGCCAACAAGACCATGCTCGTGATTGGGGCGCTCCTGCTGATCTGGGCCTTTATCGGGCCTTCGCCGTACCGCAGGAACTGGGAACTCGAGGCCATGGGCCTGGCCCTGGGGGCGTTGGCCTGCTATGTGCTGCTCATCCTTCTGGCGTCTTCCCGCAGTCGATCCACACGGCAATGAGTCCAGCATCACGCACGGCCGTGGCAGCTCGCCCGGACCACAGCGTTTGCTGACCACCGACGCAGCACCGTATCCGAGCGCCGCATGGCGCAGTTCCGCAGACCAGCCCACGGCGCGCTTTGGGCCTGCCTGGGCGGCTTTACCTGGGCATCAATACGCTGTCCACCAGGCGCACGTTTGCCAGAGGCGGCGCTGAAGATGACCGGCCAGCAGGCTCGGCCGGCGATACCGGCACGCCATGGACAGGCTTCACAGATCTGTACTACCCAGACGGGCATAGTGCCCCTTCGGTAGTCTGAGCGCGTCCATCCAGCCACGGGGTTTCCCCGAACGCCAGGAGGTCACTGTGCCAAGTTGGGACGAAGGAATGAAGTTGACGCGTCGCCAGGTGATCGCCGGCGGCGCCACGACCATGGCGATGTCTGCCGCACCGGGGGCATCATCGCTCGCCGCCGAACTGGCGGCGTCCCCACCGCCCAGGCCGCCGGTCATCAGCACGGTGGCGTTGACGGTCAACGGCACGCATCGTGAGCTTGAGCTCGACACGCGGACCACGCTGCTCGACGCCCTGCGCGAACATCTGAAACTGACCGGCACCAAGAAAGGCTGCGACCATGGTCAGTGCGGCGCCTGTACCGTGCTGGTCAACGGTGAACGCATCAATGCGTGCCTCAGCCTGGCGGTGCAGCATCAGGGCGATGCCATCACCACCATCGAAGGCCTCGGAACCCCTGATGACCTACATCCGATGCAGGCCGCCTTCATCAAGCATGACGGCTACCAGTGCGGGTACTGCACGCCGGGGCAGATCTGTTCGGCGGTGGCGGTACTGGACGAGATCAAGCGCGGCGTCCCCAGCCATGCGCAGGCCGATGTCAGCGCACGGCCCCAGGCCACCAACATGGAGATGCGCGAACGCATGAGCGGCAACTTGTGCCGCTGCGGCGCGTATTCCAACATTGCCGAGGCGATGCAAGAGGTCGCTGGCGCGGCCTCTGGAAGGGGGCGCTCATGAAGGTCTTCAGTTACGAGCGCGCGAAGTCTCCTGCCGAGGCCGCCAAGGCCGTCGCCGGCACCGAGGGCGCGAAATTCCTGGCGGGAGGAACCAACCTGCTCGACCTGATGAAGCTGGAGGTCGAGACGCCCGCGCACCTGGTCGATGTGCAGGACATCGGCCTGGACAGGATCGAACCTACAGACGACGGCGGCCTGCGCATCGGCACGCTGGTCACCAATACCGCGCTGGCCTCGCATGAGCGCGTGCGCCGCGACTACGGTGTGCTGACCCGCGCGATCGTGGCAGGCGCGTCCGGGCAGCTGCGCAACAAAGCCACCACCGGCGGCAACCTGCTGCAGCGCACCCGCTGCCCGTACTTCTACGACCCCCATCTGCCCTGCAACAAGCGCCTGCCCGGATCAGGCTGCGGCGCGCTCGAAGGGTTCTCCCGGCAGATGGGCGTGATCGGCACCTCGGACAGCTGCATCGCGACCTATCCGGGTGATATGGCGGTGGCGCTGCGCGTGCTGGACGCCTCGATCCAGACCGTCAAGGGCGATGGCAGCACGCGCAGCATTCCGATTGCCGAGTTCCATCGTTCCCCGGGCGACACGCCACAGCAGGACAACGTGCTGCAGCGCGGTGAGCTGATCACCCACGTCACGCTGCCGGAACCGCTGGGCGGCCGGCACGTGTACCACAAGGTGCGTGACCGCGCGTCCTATGCGTTCGCGCTGGTGTCGGTCGCCGCGGTCGTGCAGCGTGACGGCTCGGCGCGGTTCGCGTTCGGCGGTGTCGCACCGAAGCCGTGGCGCATCGAAGCAGCCGAACCGCTGCTGCGCGACAGCGTCAAGGCCGCGACCCGGCAGGTGTTCGCCGGTGCCCGTCCAACGCAGGAGAACGCGTTCAAGATCGCGCTTGCCGAGCGCACCCTCGCAGCCGTTCTGGCCGAAGGAGAGCGCTGATGCCCCTCGAATTCAACGCCCCCGCCGGCGACAACCTGTTCGACAAGGCCAAGGTGGTCGGCAAGTCGACGCCACGCATTGATGGCCCGCGCAAGACCACCGGCACCGCCCCGTATGCCTACGAGCGCCATGACGTCGCGCCGAACCAGGTCTACGGCTACATCGTCGGCGCGGGCATCGGCAAGGGGCGCATCATCTCGATGGATGCCTCCCGTGCACGTGCCGCCCCCGGCGTACTGGCGGTGATCACCGCACCGGAGACCAAACCGGTCGGCACATCCAACTGGAACAATGCGCCACTGTTCGGCGGGCCAGAGGTCGCCCATTACCACCAGGCCATTGCCTGCGTGGTAGCAGAGACCTTTGAGCAGGCCCGCGCCGCTGCGGCGTTGATCCGCACCCGCTACGAGCGCGGCAAGGGGCGCTTCGATTTCCCAGCGCTGGCGCCGTCCGCGCCGCTGGCCAAGGAGCGCGGCGGCAAGCCCGACCGGCAGACGCTCGGCGATTTCGACACCGCCTACGCGAGCGCGGCGGTCAAGCTCGACGAGACCTACCACACAGCCGACGAAAGTCATTCCATGATGGAGCCGCACGCCACCATCGCCGCATGGGAAGGCGACACGCTCACCCTGTGGACCTCGAACCAGATGATCGACTGGGCCAGGCAGGGCATGGCCGCGATCCTCGGTATCGATGCTGGCAATGTGCGCGTGGACTCGCCCTATATCGGCGGCGGCTTCGGCGGCAAGCTGTTCATCCGCGCCGATGCAGTGCTGGCCGCACTGGCCGCCAGGCAGGTCGGGCGGCCTGTGAAGATCGCGCTGCAACGCCCATTGATGCCCAACAACACCACGCACCGGCACGCGACCATCCAACGCGTCCGGATCGGTTGCGCGAAAGACGGCAGGATCTCCGCCATCGCCCATGAGAACTGGTCGGGCAACATCAACGGCGAGGACGGCGAGAACGGCACCCTGCAGACGCCCAAGCTCTATGCAGGCGCCAACCGCCTGGTGGCCAACTACATCGCCACGCTCGACATGCCCGAAGGCAATGCGATGCGCGCGCCGGGCGAAGCACCGGGCCACATGGCGCTGGAAGTGGCGATGGACGAAATGGCCGAGAAGCTGGGCCTCGACCCGATCGCGTTCCGCATCCTCAACGAGCCCGAGGTCGTGCCGGGCGATCCGTCCAAGAAGTTCTCCGACCGCAACCTGGTGCGCTGCCTGCGCGAGGGCGCGGAACGCTTCAACTGGAACAAGCGCAACGCCAAGCCGGCGCAGGTAAGGGAAGGGTACTGGCTGGTCGGCATGGGCGTGTCCGCAGGCTATCGCGGCGCACCCACGATGAAGTCGGCGGCGCGGGTCCGGCTTGACGGCCAGGGCGGGGTGATCGTGGAAACCGACATGACCGACATCGGCACCGGCTCCTACACGATCATCGCGCAGACGGCGGCCGAGACCATGGGCGTACCGCTGGACCGGGTCCAGGTCACCCTCGGCGACTCGCGTCATCCCGCCTCCGCCGGTTCCGGTGGCCAGTGGGGTGCGGCAAGCTCCACCGCAGGCGTGTACGCGGCGTGCGTCAGCCTGCGCCGCAAGGTGGGCGAGAAGCTCGGGTTCGACGGCGATACGGCAAACTTCGCCAATGGCCACATCCAAGCGGGTGGGCGGACCATCGACCTGGCCGAAGCAGGCACGCTTTCGGCAGAGGACGGCATTGCCTTCGGCAAGTTCAAGCAGGGGTACGACGTCGGCACCTATGCAGCGCATTTTTGCGAGGTCGCCGTGCATGCCTACACGGGAGAGACGCGCATCCACAGGATGCTTGCCGTATGCGATGGCGGCCGGATCCTCAATCCGCTGTCCGCACGCAGCCAGGTCATTGGCGGGATGGTGATGGGCGCAGGCGCGACCCTGATGGAGGAGCTGGTGGTCGACAAACGGCTGGGCTTGTTCATCAACCATGACCTGGCCGGCTACGAGGTTCCCGTGCACGCCGACATTCCGTACCAGGAAGTGGTCTTCCTCGACACGCTGGATCCGGTGATCTCGCCGATGAAGGCCAAGGGCGTGGGTGAGCTGGGCATCTGTGGGGTCGGCGCCGCGATCGCCAATGCGGTCTACAACGCCACCGGTGTGCGCGTGCGCAACTATCCCATCACCCTGGACAAGCTGTTGCCCGGCTTGCCCGACGTGGGCTGACCGTTGCGCATGGACCGACCCGTGGCCTCACCCGCCCTGGAGGCCGCTGCGGCAGAGGGAGTCGAGCCCAGGGATCCTGCCGTGCACCTGTCCGCAGCGCCGGGCTTCCTCGCCGAAGGCAGCCCGCGTAGCGTGCTCGAGGCGGCCTTGACGCGCGTGCGCGCAGGGGAGCACGCCGTGCTCGCGCTGGTGCTGGAAACCGATGGCTCCACCTACGCCGGTGCCGGCGACATGGTGCTGTTCTGCAACGGCAGCCAGGTCGGCTGGCTGAGCGGCGGATGCCTGGAGCCCGAACTCGCGCGGCGCGCGGAGCAGGTGAGCGCGGCAGGGCAGGTCGACTGGATCGAGATCGACACCCGCAGTGACGACGACCTGTTGGGTGGGTCCGCGCTAGGCTGCCGCGGCCGGCTTCGGATTGCGCTTCTGCCATTGCGTGCCATGTCCGGCATCGACGACGTGATCGATGCTTGGCTCCGCAAGGGAGTGTCATTCCAGCGCGACCTTCGCACGCCGGGGCAGATCGTTTTCCGCGCCGGCAATTGCGAGCAGGCATGGCAGCTGCATCCGATGGACGGGGCGCAGCCGTTTGGAGAAGCAGCGTGGCGTTTGCCGTTGCCCCGGCTTCCGCGGGCCCTGCTGTTCGGGGGCGGTCCCGAAACGCCCTTCCTGGTTCCGTTGCTGCGGGGACTGGGATGGCGGGTCAGCGTGGCCGAACGACGAGCGCGCTGGTCCTCAGCGGGGCAGGGCGCGGATGCACAGCTCCAGGTCAGCCCAGCCGAGGCCCTACATGCCGACCCGTGCGACGCGGTGCTGGTGATGCACCACGACTTCGAGCTGGACCGCGAGGCACTGGTGGCCCTGGCCGATACCGAGGTTGCCTTCATTGGACTTCTGGGTCCGCGGCGAAGGCGTGAGGATCTGTTCAAGCTGCTGACACCGGATCAGCGCAACCGCCTGTCCCCGAGACTTCGATCACCGGTCGGCCTCAACATCGGAGGGCGGGGGCCGGAGGCGATTTCGCTCAGCATCGCGGCGCAGCTGCAGCAATGGCGAAGCACCGCCGGCACGTGACCGCCGCGCATGCAGTCGTCGTGCTTGCTGCGGGCGGGAGCACCCGGCTTGGCCAGCCCAAGCAGCTGCTGACCCGGCAGGGCGAGACCCTTGTACATCGCGTAGTGCGGTTGGCCTTGGAGCTCGCGCCTTCGCAGGTGCTGGTGGTGGTGGGCGCGAACGCACAGGCCGTGACATCCAGCATTGCCGGACTGGATGCGACCCCGGTAACCAACCACCACTGGGAACGCGGCCTGGCCAGCAGCCTGCAGGTTGCTGGCACACACCTGCTGCCCGCGGTGGCCGCGGTGATGGTCGTGGCATGCGACCAACCCGCGATCGAGCACGCCCATCTGCAGGCGCTGCTTTTGGGTGCCCGCGCTTCGACGTCAGGGTGCGCTGGCACCCGTCACGGAAACGCCCTTGGCGTTCCTGCAGTGGTGCCGCGCGCATGGTTCAACGCTGCGGGCGCAGCCGGTGGCCACGGCTTCGGAGCGCGCTTGACGCGGCTTCCCATCCATGCCGTGCATGCCCTTCAAGCGCCGGAGCTGGGCCTGGATATCGACACGCCAGAAGATCTCGCGCGTGCGCGGTATTTGGGCTGGATCGATGCCGGGGGGTGAGTCGTCGGCTACGATGGTGGCGCCGGCATCTGCGCCGCCGGGCAGGGGGACGCAATGGATATGCAGGCAGAGAGCGGGTTCGATTCGCCGGACAGGACCAAGCACCAGGAACTGACCTTCCACTGGCTCTACCAGCGGGTGCAAGGGCTGGTTGAACATAGCATCTACCGTAAAGCGGGCAGGGTGGAGACCTGGTCGTTTCGCATCGGCATGGGTGCGGCGTTAATCGGCATACTTACTGCTCAGCTTCCGGATCGATGGTTGCCTATTGGCGCAGTACTCCAGGTGGTTATTGCCTGCCTGGCAATCGAAATCGGGGGCTTCATTGTTGGGGGCGCCTTGGCCGCCCGCAGAGGCATCCGCCAATTCAGTCAGCCACGGCTGTCGCACGCCAAGGAGATGGACGGTGACTTCGCCCACTGGCAAGCGGTGGTTACCGAGCTTCGCCGTTTCCCTCGCATTGAGCGCGAGCGCCGCCTCAAGTATGTCAGTCAGCTGCGCAACAACATGATCGAGCGCATGGGCCTGATGTACGGCGGGCTACAACGCCTTGGGCCATTCCCGCTGCTCATTGCGTTTTATTTGCAGTTCCGGGGATGGAAATGGGGCGACTGGGCAGGCGCCTTCGACGTCAGCCTGGTCGGCGGGTTGTTGATCCTCGCCATGGTGCTTCTGTACCTGTTGGGCTGGATGCTGATCAGCATGCGCATCCGCCTGGACACCTACGTCGCCTTGCTCGAAGGCTCCATCCACGAACCTGAGCCGCCGCAGCCCGCGCCTCTGTAGAGTCGAGCAATGCTCGACTACAGCACACCACATCGCCCCCCTCATGCACCTCGCCCGCGAACATCTGCAGCACCCGATCCAACACAACAGGTTCCGGCACGCCAGCCAGTACCTGCTCCAGGTACTCCAACGGCTCCAACTGCCATTGGAGGAGCGCCCGCAACTGCACAACGGCGGGCGCCCGCTGCTCCGCGTCCAGTGAGACCCGCAACAGCAGATGCTGCGAGCGCCTCTCCAGCCACAACACCGGCACGCCTCGGCAATGAACCTGGAACTCGGCATCTCGATGACGCTCAACAAACTTGAAGCCCTGTCGTGGCCGAGACGCCACGAACTGCATCGCTTGGCGGCGCAGTTGTGAAAAGCGATTGTCGGTGATGCTTTCGAACGCGACAGGCGAGGGCACCGGCGGCGCCGGCCACTGCGCCTGTGCCGCAACCGCAACCACCACCACAAGACAGGGCGCATTGGCCGCCCAGCGCCACCACGCCACTCAGCCCTCCGGATGCAGTCGGGTACTGGCGTGTGCGGTAAGGCCGATTCCGGCCATGATCAGCCCCTCCATCACGCGCGGGCCAACGTACTGCTCCAGCTCGCCATTTTCGCGGGCGCGCTGCGCGGCCAGCAGAATCTCCAAGACCACGCGAAGGCCGGCCAGCGAGCAATCGGTATCCGCCAAGGCAATGCGCCGGCCCGGCATCTGATGGCGCTCTGGCCACGGTTGACCATCGGAGGCGGCGCCGGAGCCGATGCTGTGCAGCAGGGCGATGAGGGTGTTTGGGTCCAGCGCAGGGCCATTCGCAGGCACGTCGTGGATCGGGTGCGGGGCAGGGGAGTGGGGCTGGGTCATGGCTGGGCTCCTTGCGTGCAGGCAGAAGCCGCCACCGATAAAGGTGGCGGACGGTGCGGGGCTCGAAATCCGGTGTGCAATCTTCCCGGCGGGCACAAGGCCCCCACGCACCGCCCGCCATAGCCGGCCGACGGATTGCCAGCCGGCACCGCGCGGAGCGGTGCCGGCTGGCAAGCGCATACTTCTCTTGCACAACCGAGGATTTCGAGGCCTCGGCCACCCGTTTTCGGTGGCATGAACAGAAATACGCCTGACTGCGCGCGATACCAATGCAGTAAGGGCGATGACGTCACCACTTTCAACACTTTCGGAATCGTTGCATGCGGCGCAATGAGGCTGGAGCCTTGCGTCGCAAGGCTATCGGCAATGTCGGTGGTGCAGTCCTGCGCGCTGTCGCCATCCGCCCGGCGAGGCTGTGAGCGAGGCGGATGCGACAGGATTGCCAAAGGCCGCCAGGCGTCAGTAGCCCTTCAATGCGGCTTTGGTCCGCTCCAGCCAGGCGGCATTGTGGCTGCGCGCGTGGCGCGACCAGTGCTGGGCATCGTCGATGATGCTGGCGAACAGGCTGCGCGCCTGCTCACGGTCGGCGGGCTGCGGCTGCGCCATCAGCCACTCGGCGTAGAGGCAGCGGGCGGCCGCATCGTTTCCACACTCCACAGCACGCTCGAACGCGGCGCGGGCGCCTGGCGCCTGGGCAGCAGCCAGTGCCTGCGCGTAAAGCAGGGTCTGTTCCGGCTTGCGACGCACATCCGGATGGCGGGCGAGCAGGCCGTCCAGCGTCTCGACTGCAAGTGCGGCGTGCCCCGACTCGAGGCGAGCACGCGCCAGGCCGGTAAGGATGTAGGGGTCGTCACCCAGTGGCGAGCTGGCCGCCTGCTCGAGCAGGGTTCTGGCTTCCTCGGCCTGGCCTGCATCCAGTAGCGTCATGCCAAGACGAACCCGGTTCTGCACGGTGGGCGTTCGCGACAGATCAGCACGTGCGTTACGCAGGTCCTGGCCCGGGTCCATGAGCTGCTTGGCGGAGCGGATTGCCTGCCGCGCGCCGCGCGAGTTGCGGGCCTCCGGGAAGTAGATCGCCAGGAAGTAGACGACGCTGCCGAGCAGCGGGAACGAGAAGAGCAGGATGAGCCAGTAGAGGCTCTGGCCCGAGCGGATGGCGTGCACCGCGAAGTAGATGGCCGCCAGTACGTGGAGTCCGATTCCGATATAGGGCATGTGTGCCGCCTCGTCCTTGTGGGGGGTGGAACTATAGTGGGGGAGGGGTG
Organism: Stenotrophomonas sp. 86156_Sma; assembly: GCF_056481625.1. Taxonomy (NCBI): domain Bacteria; kingdom Pseudomonadati; phylum Pseudomonadota; class Gammaproteobacteria; order Lysobacterales; family Lysobacteraceae; genus Stenotrophomonas; species Stenotrophomonas sp. 86156_Sma. Next base: position 2,620,809 of record NZ_CM151157.1, on the reverse strand, counting down.
GGGTGCCAATGGGGTGGGGCGATCGAGCGTGACGCGTCACGTTAATAGGGTTGGATTCTGCGAGGTAGGGCGCTGCATGTCACTATGTGAGGGTGCTGCATTGATGGAGGGCAATACATGGAACGTACGCAAAAAGCACTAGCGATGGCCAATGTCGCTGGTTGGGATCGGCGCTGGTCACGTTTGGCTTGGTTCAAGGGGGCTTTTATCTAAAGGCGTATTGGGACCACTTCGGCCTGGATCCCTTTCAGTTTGTGGCAGTGAGTGAGCTTGCGCTGGCAGGTTTAGCGGGCATCGGTTTGGTGTTGTTCTTCATGCTCGTGGCCCTGCTGCTTGGCGGCTGGGTTGAGGGCAAACTGACAACGCACACGCCCAAGGCCAGTCCGTTGATATGGCTGGTCTTGACGATCTTCCTTGTGGGCACGGCCGCGTTGATGTGATGGGCGAAGGGCTGGCCGCTTCTGATAGGCACAGCTTTGATGGCCATCTGCGCAGTGATCGTGCGCGTGTCGGCGGTGTTGCCGGCCTTCTTCAAGGACTCACCATGGCTGGTCTATGTCCTAGCGATGCTTGTCTATGTATCGTTTTCTTCGAACTGGCTTGGTTCTGAGCGCACCAAGAAGATCGCTGCCGATAGCAGCGAGCACACGGTGGCTGTGACTGTTGACGGAAAGGTGCAAGGCGGCCTGATACTGGCGGGTCGCTTTGGTGATAGTTATGTGTTTTGGGACTCAGGGCAGAAGCATGCATTACTTGTGCGTGCGGACGATGTCAGCAGATTGGAGATTGCGCGTGGTTCTTTAGCGCCTGCAAAGTCAGCCCAGTAGCGATTAGGAAGATCTACCAGGGGTATGGCTCTGGATCGACCGAGACATTGAGTACCCGTTCGCGCTTGGCGTTTTTGCCCTAGATTGCCGTATGCGGTGGCCGAGCGCTCCCTTGGATGCACTCCAGTGACGACTCCCCGCTTCAGTGAACTAGTTAGTTAGCTCCCCGTGCGAACCAGTGGAATGACGATCTCCGGATGCGGTACCGTTTGTCTTAATTAAGACTGAGCTAACCGAGTAATGTCTGAAACGATAGCGTCAAACGCCCAAGGTAAGCCCATGCTGTGCGAGGTCCAACGCATCATCGAGGACTTCGATGCACTATACCCGTCACAAGACGTGGGTGCCGCCGTGGAGGCCATCGGCATCGCGACGCACGGCAAAGGCCTTTCGCAGTGGTCGGACCTTATCCACAAGCGCTTGGGCGCCTTGAGCGCTCCCGACCAGTACGGGGTGCGAGAGCATCTCCGCGACCTCACAACCGAAGTCGTATATGCGCACGCGCTATTTGATCAACCGCTCGAGCCGGTATTGAAAACTTTGGGGGCGGCTAGCTCGATCTCCGCGCCGCCCGATACTCGCAAGACCGCGGCGCCGATCGACTGGACAGCCTTGATCCAGGCCGCGCGCGTGCAGTCGTTATTGACCCAGTGGTACGCTGACAACTTGGACATGCGCTACCCGCGCGAGTTTGCGGTTGCGCGCGCCGCGCGCCGCCTAGCTGACCGCGGTTTCCCGGTGGAGCACGAGCGCACGCAACTTCGTCTTTCGCAGCAAACTAACGATCGGTTGATCGCGCGCTTGGAGGAATTGATCGGCGATCTAGGTGGACTAAGCTTGCTCCGAGAGTTGTTCCGAAAGGCCATTGCAACGTATGACGTCGACTCGGAGCGGTACATGATCGTCAGGGATACGAGGGTTGGGCGTCCGCGTGAACCAGACTTCCCTTGGGGTTACCTCATCGCCTTGAGCGCCAAGCACGTCTGCCGCCGCAACAGTCGCAGACCTGGCAACGAGGCTTGGGAAGAGCTTATCGGCCTAGCAACGGATTTTGCCGCCCTTCATGACGTCCAGGACTACACACCGCCGATCTTTGCGCAGATCCCGACCGACAAGCTCGTTGCGACGTTGACGAGGCGAGCGCTCTACGACTCAATTTACACCTTTCCGCAACTACGCTCGAGCGATGTGCTGCGCATGCTTCGGCCGTTGCTGGCCGAGATTCCCGCTGACAGAACTTACGGTCCTGGTTGGACGAAAAATGACGTATTCTCCGTCATCGAGCAGCTATACCGGGCCATAGGAGATTGCCGCGGTCCGGTCTCTCTTGACCTTCGGCACATCGCCAAGACCGTTCCGGGCGTGGCGCCTGTGCTAGCCAAGCACATCCTGTTTGACGTGCTCTCGCACCCTTCCACGGGCCCAAACTCGCAGTTCTTCCGTCCCACCGACCAGACCGTGCGCGGCGCAGATCCGCTAACTGGCCCAGGCAACAGCCTGTACCTGCGCCCATTGATCCGGCTGGATGGCAAGCGCGCTATCGTCATAGATCGATCCGTGGCCGGGCCGGGCATGGTGGAGGCAGTGCTCAGTGCCGTGCGCGGGTACGAAGGTGCCGACACGTTCCAGGGCAAGGTGATTGGCGCAGGGGCCGAGGCGCTCATTCGACTTGAGTTCGCACAGCACGGTATTGCGATTCATACCGGCGACTACGACACGCCAAAGGTCCATGGCGAGTGCGACATCGTTATCGACGAGGCTGGCAACCTGGCATTCATTGAGTCCAAGGCCAAGGCCCTCACTCGAAACGCCGCCAACGGCAATGATGTCGACGTACTGCTCTCGCTCGCCGGCAGCGTGGTTGCGGCGGTGGAGCAGTCTTTTGGGCATGAGATGCAGTTACGAAAGCACGGCGAGCTTGAGCTTTACGATAAGGAAACACGGAAGGTGAATCACACCTTGACCTGGAGAGGCCAGACCGTCGATCGCATCGCTTTGTCCCTGTACGACTTTGGTTTTTTCCAGGATCATACTGCGATCTCAAAGCTGATGTGGCCGATGTTGAATGCTCGCTACGGAGCGATCGACCCTGCAATCCAGAACACCTTCAAGGGTCAGTTTAAAAAGTTGAACGAGAAGGTGTTGCCAAAGCTCACCGGACACCTGCAGATTTGGGAAGAGCTTGGCTTTCAGGGGGAGGACCCCTTCGCATTCGGCAACTGGTTCCTGAGTGCCCCGCAGCTTTTTGGGCTGCTCGATGGGATCCAAGGGCCGGCCGAATTCTTCGAGCGACTCGGTTTTCTAAGAAACCTGACATATCAAAGCTACAACTTCCACCACCAACTCAAACATGCCTTATCTCTCAAGGCGGAGCGGGATGTTCGCGCCGACGGAGAAAGGCCTTGAGTAAGAGCGAGACCAGGCAACTTGGGAGAGCTTCCGCTTGGGGCCGGCAAAGCACACCTGGACGGAACAGGCTCGTAATTGTCGGGGGAACTTACAGGCAGGCAAGAGCCGAGCCAGAGCCGCAGCCATTGCCAAGCAGAGCCAACGGCGCAGCCAGAACGGATCGAGCAGAGTGGGGCGGTCATCAATGGGAACGCCATCGCGCGTGGGGATAGGGCGCTCGGCAGCTTCCCGGAAACGCCCTCATTCCAAAGCAGCAGCCACATGACCACGCCAGCGATCCCCACAAGGCTGTGACCCCGCCCGTACTCGCCAACCTGAAGGCTAAGGAGGTAAGCTTCGGCCCAGCTACAGGGGGAAGTCATGGTCACAAGGATTGCGGCAGCAGCGGTGCTGTGCGTGATGGCTGCGCCAGTAGGCGCTCAGCAGATTTACAAGTGCGTCACCAAGGGCCGCGTTGAGTACCAGTCGATGCCATGCGCCAATGGTGAGGCGGCGAAAACGTGGAATGTTGAGGTTGCCCCGCGCTCTGCCGAATCCGCAGCCAATGAGCGTCGCCTGGATATGATCAGGCAGCAGAATTCTGCCGCTGTCACGCCTCAACCGGCACCGCGCCCGGCTCCGGTCTACAGAAATGGCGGTGGTGGCGGCCAGCTACATCACGTTTCGCAGTACAAGGACGCCAACGCGTGCGAGGCAGCACGTGCCGAGCGTGAGCGCGTTTTCCGGGCCTATGGCACCAATCGCCCATTTGACGTTGGGCGACGCATGGACGACATGGTTTGGCGTGCATGCAAGTAACCAAAGCCGTGATTCTTTGGACTCACAGTGACAGGAGGGCCCAGGTGGCGGAAGATTTCTCGACCAGCAATCTGAACGAAGCCAAGTTCCATGCGAGCTTGATGATTCGCACGGTGGCTTTCTCGACGTCAGATTCAGTGGGGGCGTTAAGCTCGTATGTGACCGCCGCAGCCGGAGCTGCGTTTATTGCCGCCATCTCCACCGGCTCCTCAATAGCAGCCGCCCTTGGCGCAAACGTCCTTGCCGCATGGCTTTTCACGTGTGTTGTCACGATGGTGATCGGGTTCGCCGCTAAGGGAGCAGGTACTGGCGTCCAGGCTGCGAAGGCTGCGTATGAGATGGGAGCCAAGGAAACGGACCGCCTTGGCGGTTCGGCTTCCTACGACATTTCCCCCTTACCAATTGACGTTCAACGGCTGGTTCTTAAGGCCGCGCCATTCGGCGAGAGGTGGATCGCGCGGCATACGCTTGCCATGGACAGATATGAAGGCGCTCTCTCCATTGCACTCATGAGCAATCTGCAGAAGCGGCTCGTTTTCCTGCAGATATCCGTCCTGCTATTTGGCGGCGGTTACATTTCACGGATGGTGTGGTGGGTGTTCGAGCACGGAAAGATCCCCGGGGTGTAGGGGCAGCGCCCCTACGGAAGCGCCTCACACGCGCTGGCGGGACCTCGGCCCACGGCTCATGTAGACCACATTGCAGGTTTCGGCGCCGGAGCCAGGATCACCGACGCCCAACCGCCGTTCTCGGCGAATTCTGAGGACTTCGGCAAGGTAGATCACGCCGGATTTCGCCGTGGCGGATCCCGTGGGGGCCGGAGCCGATCGCGCAGCCAAGTCTGCGCGAGCCTCGGCCATCATCAGTCGCCATTCCCGCGCAATGTTGCAGATCAGGGACCACCAGGCCATATCGCAGGGTTCCAGCTGGTGACCTTTGGGAGTGAACATGTGTCCAGCTTGGAAGCCGAAACCGGCCCAAGGGCCGGTTAGGTCAGTTCGGTCATGCGGATCGATTTCGATCATGCTGCAAGCTCTTCCTTGTCGGGGGAGCCTGCAGGGAGGCAAGAGCCAAGCCAGAGCCGCAGCCATTGCCATGCGGAGCCGACAAAGCCGACCGCCGACCGATACAACATTTCGCATAATGTATATTATGTTCACAGCAGGATCGCCACCCAAGCGACCGGAGCCTTCCCAGCCCTCAGATCCCAAAGCCTCACCCTGGGCCATCTTGCCCACTCAATCCCCACAACGTGTTGAGCGCTGCGAATTTGGGGCAGCTTGTGCGGCAACTTGTAGCAATTGATGCGCTGAGCTACGTGCAGTCCCAATGACTCGCTGTGATCTTGGTGCATCGCCAATGGTGCGTCGCAAATCTGGTGCACCCCCAATGATGTTGCCAAGGCGCTGCAGCCACGCGCTTTCGAGAGCATCTACTTCGGGAGACGGCTATGACCGTCAGCTTCATTTCTGAGCCAGTTCAGCGACTGGACCCCCCAATTTTGACTGGCTCCGGTGTCGCGGCCCCCGAGCCCCAACCACGTCAGAGCCCCTTGGACTTCGGCGGTGTCAGTCAAGGCGCTGCCTGATCCATTCCCATGTCGCCTTGCTGAGGTAGCCTTGGTACTCGCCACGGACAAGCTGGGATACAAAAATCCCGTCATTCTTGTCGAGCTTCTGTTGAAGATCGGCAGATAGATCATGAGCCCTCATATCCCCGGACACCCAGCGGACCGACTCCAGATCGGGATCTGCTACGTTCTGGTAGCGCTCCAGGTGCTTAAGGAACGCAGTCCTCTTTGCGTCGTAGTTGGCCTCTCGGTTCAAATTCCAGGTAACAACATAGACGGCCATTTCGATCCTTCGAGACTGACACCGAACGTGTCTTTGTGATCTTAGTAAGTGCAACACATGTCGCGCAACGGAGGCCTGGATCGCCTTTAGTAGAAGGCCGCTGAGTGATCGCCCTGCCCTGTACTTTTGCGCTTCCGATAAGATATATTTATCGGAACTCAGGCTATTTTTAAGCCCTACTTTCAATCACTTATGAGCGACCTTCTTCCAGCTCTGACCACCGCGGCTCCTGCCAATCCGACTGTGGCGCAGCTCTCGCAGTCCTCGGCGGACGCGGTGCGCGAAGTCTTCGCCGAAGCGGCCTCGGCCAACACCACGCGCAGTTACGCCACCGCCTTGCGCTACTGGGCGGCCTGGTACCAAGGCCGCTACGGAGTGGTCATCGCCATGCCGGTCGACGCGTCTTGCGTGATCCAGTTCATCATCGATCATCTGGCCCGGCGCTCAGGCGATGCCCTGACCTGGGAGCTGCCGCCGACACTGGATGCGCTTTTGGTGGAAGGCAAATTCAAGCAGCGCCAAGGACCGCTCAAGCTGTCGACCATCGTCCACCGCGTTGCGGTGCTCTCCAGCGCCCATCAATTGCTCAAGCTGGCCAATCCCTGCGAAAGCAGCGAGGTTCGGCAGCTGCTGGCCAAGGGCCGTCGCGCCGCACATAAGCGCGGCGAGCGGCCGAGCAAGAAGACGGCGATCACTGCGACCGAATTGATGGCGATGATTGCGACCTGTGAGGACGATCTTGTTGGGAAACGTGATCGTGCCCTGCTCTACTTCGCCTTCGCCAGTGGTGGGCGCCGTCGGAGCGAGACGGCCCATGCCGTCTTGAGCAAGCTTGCGCCGATCGACGGCGGCTACCTCTACCACCTGGACGTCGGCAAAACGCTTCAGGAGGGCGTCAAAGCAGGCGGCTCGCCGGACAAGCCCTTGTTAGGTCCACCGGCCGAAGCGCTTCGCACCTGGATCGAAGCGGCTGGACTGCAGGAGGGTGCCCTCTTCCGCCAATTGACACGCGGGAAAGTTGGGGCCGGCTTGTCACCCAAGTCGGTGGCCACCATCATCCAGAATCGCGCCCGCGCTGCCGGATTGGTGGGGAGCTTTGGCGGTCACAGCCTACGATCGGGTTTCGTAACGGAAGGTGCTAGGCAAGGAATTGCCCTGCCAGCCATTATGGCAATGACCGATCACCGATCGGTGGTCAGTGTCATCGGCTACTATCAAGCCGGTGCGGCCGAAACGAATCCGGCGGCTCGGATGCTGGAAGCTGCCGCAAGGTCAAGTGCAGAGTGCCCCATAGGGCGGTATGGAGACACGACGAGCACTGAGTCCTAGGCAATCGTGCGGTCAAACTAGTAGAAGTATCCTTTGATCGTCGCGGCTTCGCTGCGATCTATCACTGTCGGTCTCTGATGAGCCCCCGTCGCAGTCCGCCCTCACGTCACGGAGATCGGGTGATCTGTGCCCGATGCTTGAGTCGGCCGTCTCCAATAAATCGCGCACGGCTACACCAAAGATCCTGCGATGCTTGGCGGTGCGAAAGGCAATGGCCACTCGTCCCTGACGTCCGATTTGCCGCTCTCGCATGGCAAGAAGAATCCCGTTTATGCGGTCATGGTCGAAGGTCCGGACGGCACCAGATTGCAAGCAGAAGCGGAGCTTCGTCTCGACCACTTTCGACCTGGCGGTTACAAACTGATTGCCTATCTCCCTAGACTCGATAAAGCTGATGTGCCCGTGAGTAGCAAAGTCTGGAAGGTGTAAGTCGAGCCTCCGTTTCGGGCCGACAGCTGCCATGCTTCACCCCCGATATTCCCCCCTGCCCCCCTTGTTCCGTTGATGTCCGCCTGCGGCCACATGCGTCCGAACAGCCGTTCTCGCGTCCGTGCGAGTGACCGATGTGATCGACGACGGATATACTTCGATTCACAATGCCGCTCGATGCGGCGACGGCATACCCGCTGGTGCTCGACGCCCCCGGGTTATGCTGGAGCGGCTCCCTTTTCTCAGGTTCGCACCCACTACCCAATCCATATTTATGGCCTCGAAAGCGCCCCAAAATTCGCAGCCATCCGCTGCTACAGCTCCCGCAACGGTGCCGGCGGAGGGCGAACGCCGAGCGCTTCGTGGATACGTCGGCCAGTACGAGCGCGCGGGCGCTGCCATCTATGCCGCGCTTGAGCGCGACGAGCTGCTTTGGATTGGCGTCGCTGACCGCAACGCGGGCATTGCGGACGACCTGGTACTAGGCTTCGATGGATTGGTGGTCGGTCACCAGTTCAAGACGTCCAAGTTCCCAGGCACTTTCACTGTTGAGACGCTGTTTACTGGTGCCAATGGTCTCTTGAAGCCCCTAGTTCAAGCTTGGCAGTGCCTGTCCAAGGACAACCTAGGAAGTCGCGTCGAGATTCACTTGGTCGTCAACGACTTTCCATCGGTTACCGACAAGCCAGGCGACGGCCGGCTGCGGCACAGCGCTGCATTTCTCGAGGAGTTCCAACAGCATCCAAATCGGTCGCTGTCGGATTGGTCCGCGCGAGGATGGAGCCGACTGATCGACCACCTGCGCCGCGAAGCCGGCTTAAATGATGACGACTTCGAACAGTTCATGCACGCCCTGCGCGTGGTGTGCGGAGCTGCAGCGAACTTCATCCAGTCGCACAAGCTGAATGCGGAGCAGGCGAGACAGGCATGCGAGATTGCCAGCGTGCTTCCCAAGCTAGTCGCCGATGAACGCGACAAGGACAGGTGGACGCGTGACGAGCTGCTTCGTGAGCTTGGATGGCGCGATCCCGTCAAGACTTTGCTCATCCATCGGTTCCCGGTCGGCGCCTATGTTCAGCGCAATCGGGACACTGAGGTCAAGCTACTAGCAGCGCTTCATGCCTCCAATCACGGCTACGTCTCACTCATAGGACCACCTGGCTCCGGAAAATCCACTCTCCTGCAGGTTGCGTTGGCCACTGAAGCAAGTGTTCGGCTCGTTCGTTACTTGGCGTACGTGCCGGGCGCGGCTCAAGGCGTGGGTCGTGGGGAGGCAGACAACTTTCTGACCGACGTAGGTACGCAACTGCGGAACAGCGGTTTAGTTGGACTTCGTCTTCGCGATGACTCGCTATCTGAGCGCCGCGAACAGTTCGGCGTCCTGCTACGGCAGGCTGGTGAGCGCTTCACTCGCGAAGGGATCCGTACAATCATCGTTGTCGACGGGCTAGACCATGTGCCACGCGAAGAACGGCCGACCAATTCGTTTCTGGGAGAGCTGCCTCTTCCCGCGGCAATCCCAAACGGGGTCGTGTTCGTGCTCGGCACGCAACGGTTGGATCTCGCTAATCTGAAGCCCGCCGTAAGAGCGCAAGCGGAGAAGAGAGAGCGACAGGTTCTCATGGGGCCTCTCGGTCGCGAGGAACTCACCTGGATGGCGGATGCGCTAGGCTTGCCTGCCGAGATTCCAAGATTGGATCTCAGCAATCTCACGCATGGCCACCCGCTGGCAACGCGCTACTTGATTCAGGCACTGCTGCAAGCTGACGAAGCTGGTCGCAAGCACCTTCTTAGCGGCGGGATGCCGTTCGACGGCGATATTGAGACTGTATATTCAGCTGCTTGGCGCGAGATCGCAAACGATGTCGATGCCATGGATGTGCTGGGCTTCATCGCTCGGGCTGAGGCACCCATGGACCTGCGACTGCTGGCCACGATGGTCAAGGAGTCCTCGATTGAACGCGCCCTGGTCATTGCGCAGCACCTGCTCCGCAGTTCATCCCGGGGATGGAGCGTCTTCCACAACAGCTTTAGGCTATTCGTCATCGCTCAACCGCGAACCCGCCTCGGGAGCGTCGACGCTGAATACTCGCAGCGCGTATACCGCAACCTTGCCCAGTTGGCGAAGAGCGCGCCACCTGAATCGGCACAGTACTGGCTTGAGCTGCGCTACCGCGCCCGTGCTGGCGACGGTGCCGATGTACTGGCATTGGCGATGCCCGCTCGCTTCAGGCAGCAGCTGGCTGACGGGCGTTCTATCGCCGAGATTCACGCCGACATCCGCCTCGCCCTGCTGGCAGTGCGTGAAACGCACGACGCAACCGCCTTTACACGGCTGCTGCTGTGTCGTGACGAAGTAGATCGGCGCAAATCAGCCCTTGAGTACGCCAACCAACTCCCGCTGGCTATGCTGGCGGTGGGGAACATTGAAGCAGCCGTCTCCCTCGTGCAGGACTTCCCCAGCCAGGGCTACGAGGTCGTCGACGCCCTACTAGCGCGAGGCGACTTCGACCGCGCGAAGGAGCTGTTTGAAAGCCTCGAACCGCTATCGCAGCTCCATACGCCCAAGTTCAGAAACTACGGGCACCAGCACAACATCAAGGAATTCGAAAGATGGGCAATGCGCGCCGTCCACTTCCGAGACACCGAGCAGATCCAGATAGCGGTTGATCATCTCGCCGCAGAGGGTCTACGGGAGCCGGAAAAGGTGGATCCGCAATCTGCCGTCGCGCTGCGGCTGCATCTTAGGAGGGAAGCCGCAAAGGCGATGCTCGTTCAGAAGATTGGCTCCGATCCTCAAGAACTATGTAGCAAGCTCGGAGTAGCCAACGAAGATAAGCCGTCGGTGATGGTTCACGCAGGGCTTGCGGCCAGTCGACGTGGCGACGTTGGGCAAGCGCTTGCGCTGTTTGATAGTGCCGTCGCTCTTCCCGGGTTCGGGGAGGTACCAAACGGCTACCGTCGTCGGATGGCGCTGATCGCATTCGAAGCTGGCCGTCGTGACCTAGCCGAGGCCCTGTTCGACAAGCTGGTCGCACCGATGATCTCCATGTGCGACGACAAGACGGACCTGGCTGGGCTGGGCAATCTGGTCGGCGCAGTGATGCATCACACGAGGCTTTGCACGCTGCTCAAGAGGCCACTGCCAAGCGTGACACCGTCGAAGCACACCTTCCTTCATCCACTCCAACAGCACGCTTCGACGATAGGTGTGCTTCTAGGTCGCGCTGCCGGCGTCAACGGGTCCCTATCGGCAGGCGGCATCCAAGGCATAGCCCGCACGTCCCTTGGGTATGTCCTACGTCTCGCATCAGAAGGCGGCAGCGAGTCATACCGTATCCAGCAGTCTTTGAAAGCGATCCCCACGCTCGTGCAAGCGCTGCTGAGGCTCGGCGCCGAGCGCGGTGAAACTGAGTATCGCGCGGTACTTGGGGAGGTTGACTCAGCCATCGCCTCATCGACGTCGAAGGGAACTGCTTACCTGCGACGCAGATTGGCTGTCGATGCATATCGCGTTGACGGTGATCGTGCGGCGGCGGCGGATCGGCTTAATGCCCTCGTGGCGGAGCTTAAAGAAAGTACACCAAGCGAGCAGATCGACGGGCTAGCGAATCTAACCATCGGGTTGGCTGCGGTCGGGGAGTTAGAGCGGGCGAAACAGTTGCTGGCGACGGTTCCTGAGCAATGCCTTGGCTATGCCTTGGCTCCCAAGAAAGACCCGCAGTACGCGATCTGGCGAAACATTCTAGCTCTCGCGAACGCAGCTGACCCGGAAAGCCGTGTCAAGCGGGTCTCAGACCTGATGCGTCAGGTCGGTGGCATGACCAAAACGGAAGGGTCGTCGGCCGCGCATCGCCTTACGATGGCACTGATTAAGGAAGCGATGCAGGTTGGACCTCGCTTCGGCTTCGAGGTGTCAAAGACACTGGCGGATTGGCATCTAATCGGCTGGCCGAATCGTGTCGACCTGCTCATGACGGGGATGGTCAGGCGAAACCCGGAACTCGTCTTGGCATGCGCAACCGTCTGGTGCGGTCTGTGCCTGCCATTCTATATGGAACCTCACTACCGGGATCCGTCCCATGTTGGTGACTTCATCGACGCCTCCGCGGACGCAGCCGGCCCTGACCAGATTGAACCGCTCGCTCTGATGCTGCTTGGGGCGGTCGAGGTAGCCAGCAGAGCGCACGAGAGAATCACGCTGCTCCAGCGCATTCACAAGGCTTCCGGAAAGCATGGATTCTCGTCGCCTGAGCTCGAAGCCGCCATCGCTCGGTGGACGCCAGAAGCGCCGGAGCCTCGACACTCGTATACGCCTAACAAGTACGCCTCGGAAGCTACTCTCGAGGATCTTGAACTCGCGTTTGAAGCAGATAGCGACGAGCTGAACCACAACGCCCCGGACCGTTTCGAAGATCTGGCAGACACAGCTCCGCTTCATCTGGCGCGAAGGGTCTTTGAGCGCTGGCAGGTATTGCAGGACAACGCACGCTGCCGCTTCCTGATGGTGGAGCGGTTTGCTGCGGCCGATGAGGTCGATTACGCCAAGAAGCTTATGCAAGGCTACGAGACAAGCAACGACCCCTGGAGCTCCTGGAGCCAGTGGATGGGTGGCGGCAGGTTCTTCTACTTTAAGGCGAAGAAGCTTCTGCACGGATCATCCACATGCCTTGCGGCCTTCGAGAACATAGTCGATTCAGTGACGACGGGCCAGGAGAATACCCAGGCACTGCTCACAGAGCTGGATTCGATACTGCCGGTCATCAGCTTGACGCCAGATTGGCCGGCTATCTGGTCGCTGCTTGAGGAGCAGATGACCTGCACTCGCGAGTTCCAGTTGGGGCGGCCCTTCCAGTCGAGCGAGCTACCACTCAGCGACACGGACCTTTTGGAGGATTTGCTGCACTTTGCCTATCGGCTTCCCATTGCAGAGGTTCAGCGGCATGCGCGCAATTGCGCGCTGAGCTTGGCAAGGCAAGCCGGACAGGGTCAATCTTTGTTCACATCTCTTATCCGGCGACTTATGGACGGTGAGTTGGACGCCCCCTTGCAAGCACTCGGAACGCTGCTCGCTGCCGACAGCGCGAACCTCGAGCCCGTATTGGGCCGCGCCGTAGCTGCAATGGTCAGTCACCGTGACATTGCGGTAGCCGAGTCAGCCACGCTCTTGTCGCATCGGTGGGGGCTGGCTGTCTCTTTGGACGCGAAGCCACTGCCACTCTTCTATCTCCTCGAATTCAGTGACCTGCCAGAGAGCGACCAGGCATTCACGGACGAGAGAACTGGTGCAATGCGCGTCGAATCGCCGCTTGGCTGGACTCGTATGTTGCGCTCGACGGCACGTCACATTGCAAAGGCGGCAGACATCGAGGAGATGACAGTCCGCCGGCGCGCGGCGATGTTCATCCAGGATTGGGGTGGACTTGAGGCCTTCGGGCCCTCTGGTGTCAAAGAGCTTGAGGCTCAGCTTCGTGTCCTTGATATGCAGATCACTTACATGAAGCCACACGCCTACATTGCCATTGCTGCCCTTCGCCACGTCGCAGGGGAACTGCGCCTGGCCGGCAAGTTGGAGAGCCGGGACAGTCCGATGCTGTTGGAGAAGTTGGGCTACCCCCTTCCGCCTCGGCCATTGATGCTCCCGCGAGTTCGTCCCGAGTGGATTCGAAGGCCGCTGATTGACCGAAGTGCCGGTTGGTCCGAGCGAGAGCAGAAGTGGATTGACGAGGTTGACGGCGATGTTGCCCCTTTCCTGGCGCACTGCGACGGCCAAGTCGTGGCCGAGGTGTCTCGCTTCCATATCCACAAGGCACGACTGTCAGAGCACCGCTTCTATCGCTTTAGAGCACCTTGGGCAGAGACTGATAGTGAAGACTTCGACGATTGTTACGCCAAGCTGCCTATCGCTGTTTGGCTAGGCCAGTACGTCCCACTCGACAATGATCTGGCACCAACGCTGGTAAGGCGAGTTGTCTGCTCCGTGGACATGGGCTTTGACACAGCGGCCAATCCGTTTGCATTATGCCCAAACTGGGTTGAGGGGCTTCGCTGGCGCGCTCATGACGAGACACCGAGCGTATTCTTCGATGCGAGCGGAACGGTGGTCGCAGAGCTTCACTGGTGGCGTGACGCTGGCCCGGTTGGAATCGATGCGGATTCTCTGTGGGGCGAGGGTTGCTACCTCGTTGTGACGCCGGCTGGCCTGGAACAACTCACCGCCGCTTGTGGGAAAGAGTCCTTAGCCGTTAACGTGTTCGCAAGCAGGCATATAGAGCAGCCGAGTAATTGCGGGCAAACTCTCCTAAGAACGGCGAAGGGCGGATACTCGGTCTAAGGCCATCCATACTCCGCTTCGATCCTAGACGCTTAACTACAGGCTGTTATCGCTGACGACAGCCCTTCTGGCGTAAGAACTGGAACGACCGCTATGCGTCGGAAGCAGCCATTGCCCTACCACGATAGACACCCCGAATCCATGTTTGGCCTTGAGCCTGCTTCGGTCCATCGCTGTTGGAGCCAAGGCTGAACCTAAAGCCCATCCTTCCTGGGCACATCGGATAAATCGGGAGAGACTTCACTATCTTCTAGCCGGTCACTCCCAGAATTCGCGCGGAGCCTGGAAAAGAGGCAGAGTCGAATCTTGGCGCTAGTCGAAGTGACACCATTGGTCCAGATCTCTCCTAGATCTTTGAGCGCAGCCTGCACCCACGCTGCCCCGCTGCCCCGCTACCCGCTGAGGTGGCCGGCCTGCATACGCCCACGGCCCAGCAGATCCGACTGGGCCATGTTGGGCGTCACAACCTGGAGCGGCTCACCTGGCGATGCCAGCTGGCCCCAAAATCGGCCGGACCACGCAAAGCGCCGTCTGTCACCACAGAGATACGCCGAAGAACAGCGTTCATCCGGCGGTTCTTCGGCGACCTGCTACCAAGGACTTACTGGGTCCCAAGCTGCTTGAGTGACAGTCCCGCCTGAGTTGCCGCCCTGTTGCTGTTCGGCCACAGCTGATTGTGCCCGCGTAGAACCAATCAGTGTGCACAGGTGCGGATTTCGGTGAACGTGACCGCTCATTTCGCTAACAACGTGACCGGTGGCTTCACCCGATTGCGCGGGGTTTAAATTCTAACCGCATCGGTCACGATGCGGCTTCTTCCTCCGTGTTTTTCCTCCGTAGTGACTCGCCTTTCATCACGATTCGGTAGGCGTTGTGTACCAGGCGATCGAGCAAGGCGTCGGCCAGCGTGGGGTCGTTGATCCAGCCGTGCCAGTGCTCGACGGGAAGCTGGCTGGTCAGGATGGTGGAGCGGCTGCCGGCGCGGTCGTCGATCACTTCCAGCAGGTCATGCCGGGCATTTTCCTCCAGCGCCGCCAGGCCCCAGTCGTCCAAAATCAAGACATCGACCTTGGCCAGCTGTTGCAGGGTGCGCCCGAAGCTACCGTCGCCGTGGGCGATGCGCAGTTGCTCCAGCAGGCGCGGGGTGCGCAGGTACAGCGCGCTGTAGCCCTGGCGACAGGCTTGGTGGCCCAGGGCGCAGGCGAACCAGGTCTTGCCGACGCCGGTCGGGCCGGTCAGCAGCAGGTTGTGCCGTTGACGGATCCAGTCACCACTGGCCAGGGTCGCGATCAGGCGCTCGTCCAGCGTGCGGCCACGGCGCCGGTCGAGGTCTTCCAGGCAGGCGCTGGCGTACTTGAGCTTGGCCTGTTTACGCAGCCGCTCCAGGCGCTTGTCGTCGCGCCAGGCCAGCTCGCGGTCGAGCAGCAGGCCGAGGCGCTCATCGAAGCTCAGGCTGTGGCTGGCCGGCAGCGTCCATTGTTCTTCCAGTGCTCGGGCCATGCCGCCCAGCCGCAGTTGGTGCAATTGGCTCAGGGTGTGTTGGGTCATCATCGAACAGCTCCTCTTGGGTGTAGTAATCGGCGCCACGGACGTTCTCGTGACTGCTGGGTTGTGCTGCCGGCGTCGCGGGCTTGGGCAGTGGTTGCTGGTCGAGGCCTTGCTTGAGCAGGTTGCGCACGGTGCGGCCGTTAAGCGCCCGCAGTTGCACGGCGCGGCTGGCCGCCGCCTCCAGGCGCGCGTTACCGTACTGGCGCGCCAGCGAGAGCAGGCCCAGGCAGGCGCGATAGCCCATCTCCGGGTGCGGTTTGTGGGTCAGTTGGTGCTCGACGATCTGCCGGGTTTGCGGGCCGATTCGCTCACCCCAGTCGAGCAGGCGCTGCGGCGTCCACTCGCGGTGCGCCTTGTGCGAGGCCGGCATGTGTTCGCTCTGGGTGCTGTAGGCGCCGCGCCGCTGAAGTCGCAAGTGGCTGGCGACCCGCCGGTTGCCGTGCAGGACTTCCACGGTATGCGCGCTCAGCCGCACATCGACGCTCTGCCGGGCCAGGGCCGAGGGTACGCTGTAGAAGCCGCCGTTCACTTCGATGTGGTAGTCGATGTTGACCTTGCAGCGCTTGAAGGTCACCACCTCGTAGGGATGCTGTGGCAGCGGCCGCAGCACCGGTTGATCGAGCCGCTCGAACCACTCCCGGCGGCAGCCATCGAGCTTCTTGAACGGGCGCTGGTTCAAGTCCTCCAGCAGCTTGGCAATCGCCTGGTTGAGCGCGTGCAGGCTGAAGAACTGCTGGTGGCGCAGCCGCGCCATGATCCAGCGTTCGACGACCTGTACCGCCACCTCGGCCTTGGCTTTATCCTGCGGCTTACGCGGCCGCGCCGGCAGCATCACCGTGTCGTAATGCCGGGCGCACTCCAGCGCGGCGCGGTTCAAGCCCGGCTCGTAGCGGTCGGGATGGGCGATCAGGGCGCGCGGGTTGTCCGGCACCACCATCTCGCTGACCCCGCCAAAATAGCTGAATGCCTGACCCAGCGCGGTCAGCCAGTCCACCTGGGTTTCCCCCGGCGTGGCGCAGGCATAGGTGTAGTTCGAGGCCCCCAGCGCTGCGACGAAGATATGCGCCCGGCTGATCTCGCCGGTGGCCGGGTCGATCACCGGCAGCGTCGGGCCGGCGTAGTCGATGAACAGCTTCTCGCCGGCCCGGTGCTGTTGACGCATCGAGCGTTTGAGGGTGCTGGCGTAGCGGCGGTAGTGCTCGACGAACTGGGTATAGCGGTAGGTCGGCTGCTCGGGATGGGCGGCGACGTACTCCTCCCACAGCAGTTGCAGGGTGACGCCCTTGCGCCGCAATTCGCGGTGGATCGTGATCAGATCCGGCACCACCCGCTCGCCGCGGGTCTGGCGAACCCTGGCAGTGGGCAACAGTGCCGCCGCCAGCGCCACCTCATCCAGCACGGCCAGCGCCGGCCACTCCATCCCGGTTTCAGCGGCTGCGGTGACGTACTTACTGACGACGCCCTTGGACAGCTGCAAGGCCCGGGCGATCTTCTCGTGAGAGAGGCCGCCCTCGAACTTGAGGCGCAGACATTCTTTGATATTACGCATGGCTACTCGCTGCGCCGCCATCCCTCTACTCCCCGAAATCGGGCGAGGGTGACGGTCGCGTCAGGTCATGCGCAACGGGGTGGAAGCGTTTCGCTAAGCCGTGACCGACGATTTCGGTAAGTCGTGACCGCCTGTTTCGGAGCAGGCTGGAAATCGGTCACGTTGATAGCGAAATGAGCGGTCACGCGTTAGCGAAATGTCCGGTCACGATCTACCGAAACAGCCGGTCACGGTGGGCCGAAATACGCACACAGGGTCCTTTCATCTATGTACATCGAATTCACAATGAGCCAACAGGACCGAGTATCTATGCGGGGCGCAACACCAAGATGACTAGCCGGCTCCATCTCACCCATACGCATCATTCAAAGCGCTGTTCCCGTCGACTTTGATCTTGCGCCTCCCGCTGTCGCTCTCTTCGCACTGTGAGCTCGACCCGTTCAAGCCTTTCCGCCGCAAGATTTCTCACTTCAGCCAATGGATGCTCCAGCAGCTCAGCAAAAGCCTTGGCCCGAATTTCTATGATGTCAGCCAACGAGCTAGACCAACTCATGGGCTGGATTCCGGCAAACATCACATCGACGATGCATTGCTTGTCCACTGCGGCTTCCAGCAAGCCTTTGATGGACGCACTGAGGACAACGCGTTTGGGATGTTCTAGTGGTATATCGGTTGCCTCTACAGTTGAGTAGGCGCAGGTCGCTGCGGCAACACGCACGATCCGATCTTGATCACCTCGACACCAGGTAATCAGCCGATCCACCGGCATACTATTGAGTGACGGCGAAGCACCTCCGAAACGACACTTGAAAACGCGATCAATCAAACGACGCTCCCTATCGTCGCCCGTGAAGATCTCTCCAAGGACAATCTCCGGGAAGTTGCGGAATAGCGTTGTCATGAGGACTTCGAAATCAGAGCTGCGAATTCTAAGATCATCCAACGCTTCGCAAAGCAACCTCACGATCTCCTTCACTTCCTGTTCTGGAGCAGACTCGGATAGGCACTGCTGGGCGATCCGCTTGGTCCCTCGGATGCGATTCAATTCAGTCTGTCCGCGCTTCCCCGCGAGTAGAGCGCGAATGGCGTCGCGCCCTGTCGAAAGGAGATCTTCACTCGGCACGTAGTTTCCGCCCCTCCCCGCGAAGAATCGCATTTCTAGCACACTAAGCGTGGTGTAGAAGCCATCATGGCGCTGGTTCAATATGGTGAACAGCTCCGCGAGCTCGCTGTCGGTAAGGGACTCGTGCATGCGGCCATAGGCAAGCTGTCCAAACCGCCACGCTTCGAACTCTTCCCCTCGAGCCAACTCAATCAGCATATTGAACCCCCATGGGCCAATCTTGATGGCGCTGAGCAGGTAGATGAAGAACGTCCGCAACAAGGGATGATCTAGCACCCGCTCCAACATCACCATGGCCAAGCGGGGGTCGATATCGTTTGCAGCGCTGATATAGCCTTGAAGCACCTGTGGATTGAGCTTCGCAGGCGCCTGCAGTTGCACCAGGCTCAAAAGACGCTCATAAGTGGCAATTAGGTCGACGCTGCCTTGCGCCAGCCCAATGCCGAAAGTATGCAGTGCATCGAACTCGCCCGACCAAAGCCCTGGACCCAATCGCTCTAAGCAACCTAGCTCTGCTGCGGCCATCTCACCAAGAGAGATGACCTTCTCTTTGATCATCTCGTCACTGAAGGTTACTTGCTCCCCCCTACTCTCGATGTGATCCCAAGTATTGGACAGCACATAGGCCTCGATCTCCGAATAGAGGCCGGATGGTGCCGCAACGCGCGAAAGTGACTCCAGCCGAGCCAGTAGATCAGGATGAGCTGAGTCGCCATCGAAGCCAAGCGTCTTCTTTACCGAGACCCACATCTGCGGCCATTCCCCTTTCGAAGCATGACTTCTGACTATCTCCTCGAGATCATCAAAACAGCCCGCAAACGTCCATAGTTCCCGGAAATGACCTGCCAGAAGTGAGCGCGCCCAGTCGCGAAGAGTCAAGTCATCGCATGTCAGCACCGGTCGCAGCAAGTTCAAGAAGCCGACATACCACTCGAGCTCTTCGGCACGCGTTCGCGGCTGCCAGCCAGCATCACGTCTGCGTGCACCGAAGTCGAACGCCGAGAAAGACGTCCAGTGCGTCGCTTCGAACGCAGCATGGAACAGCTCGGCTGCGATCTCGCGATGCCTCTCGGTGCCCGACTCGAGTAGCTTGCTGACAAACGCACACCGCCGTTCTGGTCGCGCCAGCGTACCTGACAGGTGCAACGAGAACAGATGCCGCATCTGTCCAACTATGCTGTCCCTGTTCTCACCTGACTTCTCGGCCTCGGCGAACTTCAGCATGACCGTCGCAGCACGATCAAACTTATCCTCGTCGTAAGCTAGCTGGTGCAGCAGGCGCACGAACAACCTGAAGTTTCGGTTCTCGCGCGAGGCAAAGCCTGGCTTGGTTGCGGCGTTCTCGATCAGCTGCAGCACGGTCTCCGGGAATACCGGCGCTATGTATAGCAATGCAGACAGCGTGCCTTCGTTACACGATCCAATATCATGCAGCGGTCCGCCGGGGCTCACCCAACTATTTGCCATCCGAACCGCAGGCCCGAAATCGTGCAGGTATCCCAGTCGATGCGCACATGAGACGAAAAGTCGGAGGTTCTCTGGCTTTAGCAGCTCGGCATTGATTGCGTCGACAGGGATGTTCTCCAGCGCACGCTTCGCCAAACGATTGGCAAGTGCATGAGGAAGAACTGCTCTCCACTCACCACGACTCTGCGCGAGCTGACGACGCATCAACTCAGCCTGAGCCCGATGCAGACCACGACGATCGAGGCCAACGATGGCACTTAGGACGCCAAGCTCATCATTGAACTCGGACGAGGAAACATTGAAGGAATAGACGAGCGATAGCGCTTCAGCGCATTCCAGAAGTTCATTGGACGCTCCTTTTCGTTGACTGAACAACCTATGGAAAAGGTCCTCGTCGGAGAAGTTTGTCAACGTCTCATCTGCATCTACCCGGCTGGCCAGCGCGATCGCGATGCGCGAATTGCCGCCGGAAAATTCGGCGATTTTGCCAGCGTTCAACTTCCCGATGTCTGGGTGCCGCCGCTGGATCAGCATCGAGACCGTCTCCTCGCTGCACGGCTCGAGGTGGATCACTTCGGTTTCCTCAGGACGATCGTCCGAGATGTCGTACTCGATTGTCAGAAGGCTGAGCATCGCGCTACTTGCGGAGACCTGCTTCTGCAACTGCCGATGCACGTCTGGCGGGCAGTTGTCCAGCACCAATTGAACCGCATGATCGTTAGCCACGATGTATGAAACTAGCTCGGATGCCGTCGGTGTCAAGTTCTCACCCAGGTCGGCGTAGATTGCGCTAGCTGGTGACAAGGCCTCCTCACCAACGTTCGCCTCAAACAGGGCCTGCGCGAATCGCGTCTTCCCCACTCCGGAGAGGCCGGTGATGCGAACCGCACTACCGCGGCGGCGCAACCGCTCTCGAGCTAGATGTATACCCTCAGAAACAGGCATGGGAGTCTTTGCGCTCGAGTTCGCGTCAATCACGCAGGGGTGGTCATCAACAAGGAATGCGTCGTTCTGGGCTGGGGGAGTAGCTGCCCACCTCCCGAAAGGCCTCCAGCCGGACAAGGGGCGGCCGAGGCGCGCACGAACCCACAGCGCAACGCTTGGATGCCGCCGTAGCCAAGTCGCCAATCGATCTCGACCATAGAAGTCAACGCGCAGAGACGCTTTTCCAGGAAGGATCCCCGCGACCGCCTCCATCGCCCGCACTCGACTCGCCAACATGCTGTCTGAACAATCGTCCTTGCCACTAACGATAATGTAGGCACCATCCCGATCGGCAAGATCTGCAAGTACGAGCTTTGGGGTGCCACCCTCCAACATCTCGTCCCTGCATGCCGCCGCACCCATAGCATGCTTCTTGACCTGGAAACCGCAGATCCCACGAGGAACAAAGCCGTCGTTGGACGGCAAGTCCATAGCCTCAATACGGACATCCAAACCGCCATCAGGCGCCTCCTGCGCACCTCCCCACATAACGTTCTTCGGCCGACGCCCCTTCTGGATTACCTCCGCTTCGCAAAGACGGGCAACCAATTCACGCAGATCGCCAGCACTGAGCGCTGTGATATCTACAGCATCAAGTTCAAAAAATCTCATGATTCCCTTCCCGCAATGATCGGGGCACGCGCATCAAGGCATTAAAGACGGCGCAAAGCAATTTGTCGCCTA
The DNA here is from genome assembly GCF_056481625.1 of Stenotrophomonas sp. 86156_Sma. Classification (NCBI taxonomy): domain Bacteria; kingdom Pseudomonadati; phylum Pseudomonadota; class Gammaproteobacteria; order Lysobacterales; family Lysobacteraceae; genus Stenotrophomonas; species Stenotrophomonas sp. 86156_Sma. Next base: position 2,599,475 of record NZ_CM151157.1, on the reverse strand, counting down.
GGTCAGACTGCCCAGAATTCTAGGAGCCTGGAAACTGTGGAAGGAGAACCTCCTGCTCCAGCGTCCCCGGATGCGTTTCCACATGAATGGCCAAGTCATTCCACCCGATGGATCGACAAGTTCGAGACATTGCGCTAGACACCGATTCAGCCGTTGGCTTGAGAGCGTAACCGAGACCAATGAGCTCCCTGGGATCCATCAACCACGGCTTCAGGGTGAACCCCGCCTCGGCGGCAGATCCTGCGATGACGGCGCCAATCCTCATCCCACCCTCATCCAAGTCGCCGAAATGGAACGCCTGAGTTGTCTGGCGAGGAAGTGATTTCAAGATCAGCATGTAGACCTGTCTCCAGGATGGGGACGGCATACCACCGGTATAGAGCAGTACGAGGCCGACTTGATCAGATGCAGCCTCAGCAAACTCATGGAATGTCTGTCGATTCTCAATAGTGAGAACACGCCAACTCAGCACGGCTGGGTTCGGCACGAATCCAGCGATGTGGGCAGGAGCGAAGCCGAGATATGGATGAACCACTCCCACCGTCGTAGTCGACGTAACAACCGTAAGTGGACCTGAGATCAGTACGGGCAATGGTTCCTTGTGCAGGCCTATGGCCGAGAACACCTCGCTACTATCAAGTCCAGATGGTGCAATAGAGTTGAACCAAAGCAAATCGATCCATTTCACGATGCCCTCCACTCGCTTGCTGTCACCAAACATCATGGACGAAACCCGGCGCAATAGTTCGTCCCTAACGACGCCTCGCCTTGCTGAAATGAGGCTGATTGCATCCAGTATTTGCGCTACAGAAGCATCGGCAGCCTCTTGCCCGCGAACCTTATGGCCCAACGACCAGCGCTCAATGACCTCGGTCAGTACGGGGAAAAGGCTGGTGTGAGTGTCCAGCATGGAACGGGCCTTTGATACGGAATCACGACGAAGTCGTGCCCCCAAGAAGTTCGCCAGCTTCGCGAGGTTCAGTACGGCAACGCCCGCAACATCCAGAGGCGGCTGCACCATCACCTTGGCCCTGATTTCGATAGCTCCAGAGCGCTCAGCCAGTTCAAGCTCGGAACGAAACGCTCTTGCATCCTCGATGCTGCGCAGGCTGAAGAACTCTGGACATGATGACTCCGTCAGCCTGAGAGCTATTCGCTCATCCTCGCCACGACTCACTGCATTCTGGGAGCGATTGAAAATTGACGTCAGGAAGGCCCGGGCAATACTCATGCAACGACTCCTTCCCCATGGGGCATTCGACTTGCTTCAACACGCTTGAGCTCCTCCTCGAGAAGCTCGGGATGCTTGCGCCAGTTGTCGGAATCCAGAATTACATGACCATCGTCATCAATGCGGACGTGTTTGATGGAGATAAGATCGTCGTCACGGTACATCTCGATGTAGGTATCCACCGATTCGTTGATCTTACCCAAGGCATCGTCCGGTGCCGCGACGATGGGCTGAAGGCCCAATGCCTTCAGGTACTCAAAGACGGCACGGGTATTCACTGAGTCAATCTTGTCACCCAACTCATCGAAAATTATCAGCGACATGCCGCCTTGATCACCGCGCAACTTTCCCAATGCGCGTGCCATCGAAGCTGCAGCAACGATGAAAAGAGGCGCGCGGTGCTCGCCCCCGGAACCCTTGTCCATGCGCTTTGAGAAGTCGGTCACCGTCACACCATTGCTGCGAACGTCAATCTCGAAGTTGAAGAAATTGCGATAGTCCTCCAGAAGCCTGTTCGCCTCTGCATCCTTTCCCTCAAGCATCGCCCTGAACTCAGGAGGAGCATCCACCTGGCCAGAGAAGATATCCCCCTCCGGTCCCGCACCAGCCACCTTCAGTATGAATTTGTACAGCGACTCATGATCTTTATTGAGATTGGTGACGAAGTGATACTTCTCGTTGTTCGAGAATGGCGGCAAGCGCTCCATCGTACTGTTCAGCTCATTGAGCGTGCTGCGCATGCTGGCGAAGTGGTCGCTCAGGCGGGCGGCGATCTGCACCTTGAACGTTTGCTCTGCCGCTTCTGCAGCTTCCGCGGAAAGCACTTGGTAGTGATGGAGCTCGGATTCCTCTAGCCGTTGCTTCTCCTGAGCCATTGTCTCGCACATGGCGCCCAGGTCGCCCACCGCGATATCCATCTGAGGATCGAATTGGTTTGCGTACGTGGACATGTCACTTGCCAACGCCTGCACTTGGGAAGACAACTGATTGCCACTTCTAACCGTAGCGTCACTGATCTTCGCCACAATCGTATGCAGCGATAGGCCGGAACCATCAAACTCATCGCGTTTTGTTTCGAACCACTCATCACCCACGTATTCATTGCGGCGACTGAGAGCCGCCTTTGAGCAGATTCCGTTGGTTCTATCCGCAAGCTCGTCTAGCCGTCTCTGTGCTTGCCGGAAAGCCTCACCATGAGTTCCGACGTCTCTGCTGCTTTCTTCCAGCTTCGACTGTGCTGCCAAGGCAGCTCGCCTTGCCTCTGTGATGAGCAGCTGACGAGCAAGGAGATCAGGTGCGCTTGCGATCTCTTGCATCGCCGCCTTTGCATCAAGCGCGGATTGCTCCTGAATGTGCGAGTTCAGCCATCTTTCAATGTCCTGGATACGTCCTTCAAGTCCCACCAACTTCTCAAGGGCTTCAACCAACTGGCGCGACCGGTTCGCCTCCTGCTCGCACTCGGCTGCGTTCTGCCCCAACGTGCTGCGCTGCTGCCGAAGCACCGCCAGGCGATGGCTGGCATCTTGGCGTCCCAGCACCAGTTCCGTTGCAGACAAGGGGCGTCGACGGCCGAAATCAGCACGTCCAGCCTGCTCGCCAGTACGGGTGAAGCCCTCAGGGCTATCCGTAGTGACGCGCTCCAATCGCTCCAGCCGGCCGAGTCGAAGACGGATATAGTCCACCGCCACTTGATTGTCACCCGCGATCAGATGCGCGAGACCCATTGGCGGAACTACACCCATATCCGCCTTCGACTTCACCGGGTTCACCAACAGTACTGAATCCGGCTTTGTATCCCACGGAATCTTGTTGAAAACGGACAAGGCATCCTCAAATTTGCCGCTACGGACAACCAGGGCAGTGCGCGAACGACCAAGGAATCCCTCGATTACGGGTGCCCAGTCAGCATCTGTGACCGTGACCAAATCGCAGACGGGCGTGCACAGAAGTCCTTTATCTCCAAGTATGTTCACAACTGCTTGGACGGCCGGCGGGAGTTCCGCTTTGCCTTCTTGGATGCGTTTGATCTGCTCGTTAGCGATCCTAAGCTCATTTCCGAGCTTGGACAGCCTCTGCTCGTCATGGTCTAGCTGACGCCTTGCCGACTGGATGATCGGAGCAACCCGCATGCTGGACTCGCGCAATGCTGCCGAGGCCTGCGAAACGTCAAGCACAAGCGCATCGGATACGGATGTGCTGGAAACCGCGTCAAGAAGCTCAACCCAAGGCATCGCCAGATGCTGCCAGCCTCCGAGATCGGGTTTCACGCGGTTGGCCTTCTCGAAGCCCGCCACCACCTCGCGAAGGGCCTGGGCCACATTGGTTTTGATAGGTCTAAGTGATCTCTCTCGTTCGCTGGCCAGGTCACGGGCGGCACTGATCGCCGGATCTGCTGCTGATTGAAGCTCTAGTTCGATGTGCACGCCGTTGAGTCGATCATGCTCTGCCTTGGCGCTGTCGACTGCGTTCTGCGCTGCCTGATGCCTGTCCCGCGCTTCATGCAGCGTAGTTTGTGCCGCATCAACAGCATCCATGTGTTGTTCACGCTCATAGTCATCCAACAGCGCCCTATAGGTCGCTGCGTGCATCCGAGTCTGAGTAGCCTTATGACCGGCTGCGATCAAGCTTTTGACGTTCTCAAGCCTGTCCAGTGTTTCCAGAACCTTGGCTTGAAGCGAGCGCAGATTGTCGAGCTGGGAGCGGAAGTTCTTGAGCTCGATAGGATGGGCATCGACAATGTAATTTCGAACAAAGCTGCTGGTGTCAGGAACTTTCTGCAGATTAAGCGCATTCTTCATCGCTCGCCGAAAAGCTCTCGGGTCGATGCTGCCCCCTCCTTTGGGGCGCAAGGCGAACAACATTGCTTCAACCTGCTTCTCCGCCGACGGAGGCACTGCGAGCCTACCATTCACGCGACTGACTGCGTCCTCCATCAGCTTATTGAACGTTCCCCAGGCCAACGGCAAAAGTTCCGCCTCGGCGTTCGCTTCAAGATGATCATCTAACGCGAGCGCAACCCCTTGGACCACATAGCGCCCGTAGACGTGCAGCTTTGGATCGCCCACTGATGCGCCCAGGGCCAGGCCAACCGAAACCGGCGGCAATTCGCCCTCAGTGTCGCGAAACACCATGGTCAAATAGGACGTCGCATTCTCACGAATATGCTCGTCACCGCGATAGTAGCCGAGGCAGTATTCGCGCACTGAACGCCCCCGAGTGCCTGATACGCCCCCTGACTGCGCATTGAGATCGATTTGATTCTGATCCCCTCCGTACAAGACGATCTGCATCGCATCCAGAATCGCAGATTTTCCCGATCCGTTAGGCGCCACAATGCCCGTTGCAGGACTAAAGCTCAGGGTTTCGGCACGGAATAGGAAAAACTGTACCAGGTGAAATTTCTCAAGCAGATACATTGCCATCCTCCGTGACTTCATTCATTGCGTCGAAAGTAGCTGCATCCCCCTCACCTGCCACTTCCTTGCGGAAGGATTCCAGATGGCTCAAGTATTCCTTCCGCAGCAGATCTCCGATCGCGGGATGGATGCGAACCTTCGCGAGCTGATTCCGTACATCGTCCCTGTCCTCAAAGGCAGCAATCCCCCAGCGCTTGAACTTGGCCATCAAAGAGCGGAAGTCCCCAGGCGAGGGAAAGTCCCTGCCCGTTTCCTTCTCGTAGTGCTCTTGCAAGTCAGGCAAATCGACGAAAGTTTCGCCATTTGGCTCTTCGCGCCCCTCGAAACGGACGCGATGATGAACGCCGGCGAGCACCAACAGCAGCAGGGTTTCGTCCTTGCTGGCTCGCTGTTGGGTCAGTACGTGCACGGGCCGCGCCACGATGTACTGGTAGTTGGTGTCGTGCAACAGCTCGATGCCGAGGGGACGAACTACCTGCTCAAAGTCATTGATATTTCGGCTGACAATGCCGTAATCCTTCCGGGTCGCCCGGTCCGAGGCGGACAAGACCTGGTGGGTTACTAGCCGATAGGCCGCCTGCTCGTAGTCCTGCTCCTCGTACATAGTGTCGCGGCTAAGCGCCTTTTCCCAGTGGCGTGCCATGTCATTTCACCTTGGTGATGTAGAAGTCCGGCATGTCCAAATACGGCCCGGCAATTCGTTCATCACCGGCGCTTTGGAAGCGATATCCAGGTAGTCGCTTTGAAATTCCTTCATGGTGCTTCTTTCCGAGGCCTGTCATTGCTTCCTGTGCGTAGGTGGACAGCGTCTGCACCATTCGAAATTGCTTGATACCGGTGATGGGAAGCTGAGACGCCCGGATCTGCCTGCCTCCTCCCATGACACCCTGCAAGTACACCCTCACCTCTGTTGGCATGGCGGTACGCGCATCACGCGCACGCCTGTGCAGGTTCATCCGCGCCTCCTGCTCGGCTGTCATCTGCCGGGGAGAATCGGCGGTCCTGGGAATGGGCGGACGGGCGATGCGTGGTTGAAACAGGAGTTCACCGGAAAGCAATGCTCCGGGCCCAACGGGCATGGAGGCGTCGAAGTTCTCCGCAGCATTGACTCCGGCGATAGCCTTTTTGATCCGTCTCTCGAGCTGGCCCGGCGCGCGAAGCTGGTACTCGATCATGGCCAGCATGCGACGCTCGATATGGCGCTGATCCTGGCCCAAGCGATCGAAGTAGTCTTGCAGACGATAGACATTGCTCAATCGCCTGATCGCCTTCTCATAGACAGCCTCAGCCGTGCCTTTATCACCTTTGTAGCGTCGCTCGGCCAACCACACGATGATCCGTTCCCGATGATCCCCGTAATGGATTTCCTGAGTTAGGCTCAACACCTGCGCCTTTCGTGCGAGGGGGTGATCGGCGCCAGCCAAGTCCGCATAGTCAGCCATGACGTGCTTGGAAATGTAGTCTTCAAACAACCGACGGATAGCCGCCCCGGGGGTCGCGGACTTGAATATCTCGCGCTGAAGGGTACGCACGTTCAGACTCATGGCGGCAATCCCGGACAGAAGCGCATGGGCGCTGTCGCCGGCGTTTACGAAGTCGTCGCCGTAGACATTGCTTGCAGGATCAAGCACCCGACGTAATGTGTCTTCAATGGAACGCATCTTCGCGCCGACCATCGCCGGCGTGTCTTCTGTGAAGACCTGCAAGGTGGCAAGGAAACGGCTTACCACAGCAGTCATGGACAGAGTGCGCGTGAGTCCCACCTGCTCTTCTTCGAACCAGCCATTCTCCGTGAGATGGCTCAAGTACATGTTGGCGCGAATGTTGAGCGGAGTGAGCTGGCCTACCCCCTCTTCTGCCTGCCAAGCGTCATCGTGTTCGAGGTAGTTCTCGATGAACTGCGTCAACTGCCGCCGTTCCCAGCCGGTCGCCGGGGGAACCTCAGCCTCTGGCCCGAAGAATTCTTCGTACAGACCCAAGAGCAGCCGCCAGTAGTTCTCCCGATTTGCCGAGGCCAATGGGCGAAAGAGTTGCGATGGCAGTACCTCAAACAGAGAGCTGGACACTGTGCAACTCCACAGAAGTTGGGCTGTCTACTTCACATTAGCATAAACGCTAACATATCATAAACGCTAACTTAGCATCAATGCTAAGCTGCGTGTCATCTGACCCCGGCCCAGCCCCATGCCCCGCCCCCGCCCCAATCCAAACAAAAGTCCGGAAACACTTCGAGCCATCGAAACGCTGCTCCTCTGGGAGGGGCAAGTCACCAATGAGCGAGTACGCCAAGTGTTTGATCTGCATATCACCACGGTAAGTCGATTGCTAACCCAATATGCTGAACTCAATGGAGGCGGCCTTGAGTACCGAAGCCATGTGCGCGGATACGTGGCGATGTCTGGCTTCAGACCCCTCCTAACCGAAGGGCTGATCGAAGAGTACCTTGCGTTTGAGCGCCCCCAGGAAGCTACAGGCTTTATCGAGAGCTCCCAGCTTATCCTCGGCGGCGTTGAACGACGCCACTTCGCACTGCTTAATCGTGCCTGCAGAGAGGGCAAGGGGCTCGTTGGCGAGCACCGGTCCATGCGCAACCCAGCACCTCGCACCAAACGACTGTTCCCTCATGCGCTGGTGCAGGCAGGCAGGCGCTGGCATGTTCGCGCATTTGTCATCGCCGAGGACGAGGCGGAAGCCGGACGCTTCCTGGACCTGTCTATAAATCGGCTGAGCGGCTTGAAACAGCTGGCTGATCCTCGGCCAGAGCGGGCCGAGCCTAGCCAGGACGCCGCCTGGCAGACACAGGTAGAGCTGTCGATCGTCCCCCATCCGCATCTGACACCAGATCAGAAGGATATGGTGCGTATCGAGTATTTCGGAGGTAAGGCAGCCTACAGGTTAAGAACCCGTGCAGCACTACTCCAATACCGACTACATGAGCTGCGCTGCGCCACCGATGCAGAGAAGGAGCCGCCGAACGAATTTCACCTCTGCGTCGACGATCCAACCGCGATCCAACCGTGGCTATTTGGCGAGCTGAATTAGCGGATGGCATGATCGTAGCCAAACTTGAGGCCCGGCACGGATACCGCGCTACCCCTGCCTGGGTAGCTACCCTACATAGCAACCGTATCAGATGGACGCCATTGGCATTCAAAGCCAATTCTCCGTCTGTACCTCAATGATCCGGTCGATGAGCCGTGCCCTCGTGTCCCTATCGATCGAGCGCCAAATGCAAACTACCGCCCCAGCTGCGGCATGGTCCGGGGCATTCAACTCTAGCCCTTCGCTTACTGGGCATTGAGGTGACCAATCCCGACCTAGACGATTACTGATTGCCCACTTCATAAACTCATGGCACTCTGGGTTGGGATCATTCTGGTCACAGGGGGCTAGGTATGGGCAGTCTGCATCAAATCCACAGTCGCAACGGCTGTATCGGTGCCGGAACCGATACGAAGCCAGAGGATATCGACGCTATCGTCACGGCGCTTCGTAAGGACGGGCGTGGTCATTTGCTGCTTTACTTTCACGGGGGCCTGGTCGACAAGGCCGCGGGTATCGGTATTGCCCAGCGACTTGAGGGGCGCTTTTCTCAATCGGCCTATCCGGTTTTTTCCGTGTGGGAGTCGGGTTTCGTTGAAACGATCCGCAACAACCTGCGCGAGCTGCCGGATGAGCCGGTATTCAAGAATCTGGTGCGCAAGGCGCTAGAGTACGCGCTCCGCCGCTTGGGAGGTAGCAACGGCGCCCGGACCATCACGCCGGGCAACGTCGATGCAGAGAAGGTCCGCCAGGCAGTTGATACATATTGGAGCGATCCCAGTCGCAATCACGTGCCCTACCGTGATTTCAAACCTGTAGTAGGGCCCTCAGGTGCGCGTGCGGCGAGTGCGCTGATCGACGACGCCGAGATCGAAGCCGACTTGCAAACCGACAGCGAGTTTGTGGTCGCCATGCAAACCCTGCCAACCGCGTTAGACGAAGCACGCGATGCATTCATCGGGGGAGGAGCGAGCGTTCGAGATACCCCGTTCTCGCAGGCGGTATCAACGCAGGTCGCCGGGGTCGAGGGAGGCCGCGGGTTGATCGTCTGGTTCAAAGTTGCCCTTCTGGTGAAGCGCATCCTGCAGGGTGTTCTGCGTCGGTACGCGGATCAACGCGATCACGGCCTGTATGCAACGGTCGTAGAGGAAGTGTTGCGTGGTGTTCATTTTGGTGGCAGTGGACTCAATGAATGGGGCAAGGCACTCCAGTGGAACCGCATGAAGCAGGACTCACTCGATGCGTTCGGCGACGGCTCCGACCTGTATGCCGGAACTGCGCTGCTGGAGCGGCTGCGTGCCGCCCATGCCTCTGAAGGGCTGCTATCGAGGATCACTCTAGTCGGCCACAGCACTGGCGCCGTCTACATCGCCAATTGGCTTGACAAGGCATCAGAGCTTCTGCCGGCCGAGATTGCATTCGACGTCGTGTTCCTGGCGCCCGCCATCACCTACGAGCGCTTTGCCGCCACGATCACCCAACATGGCGATCGCATCCGTCACTTCCGCTTGTTTGGCATGCGCGATGAATTCGAACGGGACGATCAGGTCGTCGGAGACGACTCTAAATTTCCCAATGGGCAGGACTGGAAGCGCTTCATCTATCCCAGCTCCCTCCTCTATCTGGTGTCGGGTGTCCTCGAATCGCGCCCAAATTCCGACGGAACGCTCGTCGACGAACCGGACATGCCGCTGCTAGGCATGGAACGCTTCTTCGCTTGGCACCACATCTACTCAGATAGCAAGTTTCCCGAAATAGGTGCAGTCCGCGCGTGGCTCGGAGCTGCACCGAACCGTACGATCTGGTCCAAGTCCCAAGGACAGACAGCAGGCTTGAACAGCACAAGCATTGATCACGGAGCTTTCGACGACGACGAAGATACGCTGCTCAGCGTTGAGAGCCTCCTCGGCGGATGGTGACATCTTCGAGAGCACGCCAAAGGTGCCCTTGTGTACGCAACAGGGAGAGATGTGGACATGCCGCGAGATGATCACTACGCGATCGTGCTGACAATTAACCGTTATCCCGGCCTGAGTGACCTCCATGGACCTGAGAACGATGGCGAAGAGTTCCGGCAATGGCTCCTCGATCCGGAGTACGGCGACCTGGACACCCGACGTATCCAAGTCATACGGTCGCAGGATTATGGCGTGGCAGCGACCCCGGACGACGCAAACCCGACCGAGAAGGAGCTCAAGAAGGCGCTTAATCTATGGCTGCGCACCCCGAACGGATGGCATGACCGCATTGGACAGCGCTTGTATCTGTTCTTCGCCGGACACGGGTTCACAGCAGGTTCGACGATCCACGACCCGGCACTATTCTCGGCCGTCGCGCAAAACGGCGATACGGCGCATATCGCCGTCCTACGTTATGCGTCGAAAATCGCCAACGCGGGTTTCTTTGATGAAATCATCCTGGTAACGGACTGCTGCCAGGACGTACTCAAGGCGAGCCAGGTGCTCGAGCCGACTTGGACCCCGCCGGACCGGCAACGAACGGCACACGTCCGATTGTTCCAGGCGTATGGAGCGCCGCGGGGACGTCAGTCCTTTGAGCGCAACATTGGCCCGGCCGGGCAGTCTCGCGGCCTGTTCACTAGCGTCCTACTGGACGCGCTGCGCAGCGCACCGCCTGACGCCGACGGATGGGTGACGGATCGCGCCGTCGCGGACTACTTCCAAGTGCTATGGGCCGATCGCTACGAACAGGAAACCGGATACACGCCACCGCTGACTCCCGCAACGAAGCGGATTCGAATATATCAGCGCCCGGCGTCGGCGCCAGCTTCCGCGCTCCCACGCCGGGTTGCCGTCGACCTGAGCCGCATCATTGCTAGATCCGCGGCCATCGACCGGCAACCGGATCCTGACATCTCTCCTTACCCACCCGCGCCGCCCACCGACATGGCGCCAAATGGGCAGCTACGCAGTAGCCAGCTTCGCCAGCTCGAGCATCCCATCGTGGAGCTGACCCCGGGTCTGCATCTCGTCGTTACACCAGGGAATCTACCCGACCTCGCCTTCGAGGTTCCCTACCCGGTGCTGCCAGCTGCAGGCAACACCCCTCCCGTTGCTGCACCTATCGACATGCCCGCTTTGCGAACCGACCAGGTTGCAGCGCAGCCGGTGGTGTTGAGGACGGACAATCCCAACGCGCAGATCACGGTGCTCGATGCTAGCTACGCTCGTGTCAGCATCGGTACGGGAGTGGTCTCGCTGTCCTTAGCTCCGGGACTCTACAAAGCCCTGGTGCACGTCGGGGCCGAATCGGCGCAATCGCTGTTCGTTGTTGCGGATGCGCCCCTCGACCAGCGGTTGCCCGGGCCCGAATTTTCCGCGGCTGCGCCCGTCATCGGCACGTCAACCACGCACCAATATCAGTCCCTTCATGCCGCTGAATACTCGATGATTCCGACGGAGCCAAGCCGCGATCTCAGCGAAATCGGTGAGGTCTTTGTCTTCGCGCGCGACTCCAGTTTCAGTCCCGACGGCTCTCTAAACCCCGCGCCACCGTGGCGGCAGTGGCACCTCAGTTCCCTTGTAGGGGCAACCTTGGAGGAGCGCCTCATCCACAGTGGTACGGACGACAGGCTCGGCTACGCCTACCTCAAATTAGCAGCAACAGCTGGCAGCCTCGCACTGCGAACGGCCAGCCCTTGGGGCGAGTCGAATGAAGACGGACTGGTCGTCCCGGTGATTAAGGGGTGGCGTACCGAGATCTACCTTGACTGTACCTCAGCTCCGCCAACCCCTCCGATGGTGGACACTCAGGGCGCACGAATGCTCGACTTGGCGACTGCCTCCATCCATCTGATCCGGATGGGAAGTGCGTCACTGCTGTTCGATCCGATCGGGCTTGCGACGGAGGCGGCGCGAGCGCAGCTTACAGTCGGCCGGGAGGTGGCGGTGCCATCAACCGAGCAAGCAATGGCCAGCCCGATGTGGGCCTTGTACGCGGCCCTCGCTGCCTTCCAGCGGGGCGGGCAGCACATCGATACCGTTGGACAATGCGTTGCAGCCGTTCCTAAGGAAATCAGGGAGGGTCTATCCGATTTTGCGGTGCTCGCGCAATGGCTAGGCCTATCGAACGTGGCCCATCCGCTCCGTAACCCACCCGCGCTGGCGGCCTCATGGAGCCTTGCCTCAAAGCTGGAGGCGCGAGGCGGACTGGCCTCCGAACTGTTCGAGGAGATCGGCCAATGGCGGTCCGGTGGGAGTCTATGGACTCTCTGGCAGCGTTCGGTTGATGACCGCTGGTTGTTGCGAAATCGGCTCTCTGACCAGGCTATGGGCACTCTGAAGGGTAATGCACAGGGGATTGACGACGCGGCAACCCCGCAAGTGCTCGCCCCCGCCTGGTCACTGGACACCTGGGTTCCGGTCGAAGACGGCCTGAGGTGTCCTAATCCCACCCATAGCCCCTTCCAGCAAGCACTCCGTCGGCGTCTTCTGGATGCGCTGGCTGAGCGCCACACCGATGCCGACAGCGACGCCTTCACCACTGTGTCGCTGCCACCCGAGTCCGATGTCTTCGCCTTGGCAGCGGAGCTCATGCTGTCGCCGATATACGCCATGGCCGCCTATAGCAAGCTGTATGCGGAAGCCCGCCGCCAATCCGACCTGGGGCCTCTCATCGAGTGGGTAACGGTGAACGGAGATGAACCCGACCTAGACTCGACAGCCACCAAGTCGAAGCGCAGCACTCACCTGCAATCAATGGACGACTACTGAGAGGCGAATCGTAAGCGCGGCCTTCACGCGAACCCCATCCAAGTATTCTTAGCGGTGTCTAGGCAAAGTTGTCCCAAGCCACAGCCGGCCTGCGTTGCCAGCCCGAAGCGGTTATAGGTCAAGAATATAGATGAGGTGCGACGCCCGGCCTACAGGATGACATCCTCCCGCGTGTTAGGCGGCTCTCAAGTAGCGCCATTTCTTGGTGGTCCTTGTGCCTTCGCTGTGGCAGTTTGCGATTCGGACCTCACACTACTCACATAGAATGCTGAAATGCCGGTAAGCGCCAATCTCGCCTACGACCTTCTCAAGACCGTGAGCAAACTGGAATTCCAGCTCCGACGGCACGGGGACTTCTTCCGGAAAGACCGGACGGGGCAACCGACGTCCGACGTGGCTTGGCGCAAGGTGCAAGAGCGCGTCCGAAAGTTGGGCGACGATTTCGCGTCAGAGGTTCCTGAGTCGGCGCGCACGCGCCTTCTCTGTCAACGCGATGAGCGCCCCATGAAGCAGATGATTATTGAAGAGAACGGGAACTTGGTGGCCCGCTTTTGCCCCTGCCCATTGGATGCCGAATCGGATGCGGTCGCGCTGGTGGAAGCCATGCGGCAAGTCCGCAACAACCTCTTCCATGGTGGCAAAGAAGATTCGGAAGTGGATCCGTACGAAGAAGACAACGATTGGGTCTACGCCGCGACGCAGGTTGCGATTGCTCTCCAGCATGCGTTGTCTAACGGACGGCTCGACAATCGCGAATGAAACCACCTCACGAAACTATCGGGACGGCCCTAGGCCGTTGACGAGCGTGCAGCAAGGGTCGACGCGGCGATTGGCATAGCGCTAGCTAAGGCGAGGGGTGCCGACTAAACGCAGCATTGGCCGGGGGCATTCATGGTAGGTCGGTCACAGCAGATCCGTAATTCTGAGATCATCTGGGTCCGATCTTCTGAACCAGGCACGCTTGCGCGCCAAAGGCCGATGCTCGAATGATCGCGCACCTCGTCGAACTATCTCTCGCCCAAGGAGCTCAATAGCTGACTGCTTCCATGATCCTCTGGATGTAGTGACTAGTACGACCTTTTTCCCAGGGAACATGTTGCTCCTAACAAACTCCCAAGCCGGCGGCGCTGGGCAACCACGCCAGATGGGTGTTCCCAAATAGATAGCGTCATAGGGAGCTAGATCCATCCACGCGGGATTTATCCACGCGTCATCAAGACCCCCATCAGCCATAGCATTCACCCACCCGGCCAAGCCCAATGAGTAGTCAAATGCTTCGACAGCACGCAGATCGGCGTGTAACTGGTTCGCCAGATAACTAGAGGCTAAGGCGGTGTGCCCAGAGCGAGAGTAGTAGACCACCAGGGCATCGGGTAAAGGAGATCTCGATGGGGCCGGCGCCTTTAGCTTCTGAAGTTTCTCCAGCCTTCGTCGCGCTGCCCACACGACACAGCAATCAATCACCTTGATCCCAGCGGCAAGCGCGACGATGACTACGACGAGCTTGGTGATTAGCATCATTCAGTACTCTCCATCATGCACTCCCGCGTTACTTCTGTAGTCGCTCTGCGAGGTACTGCACTCAAGGACATAGCATGGTCGAACACCCGCGATCGTCGCCATCTACTATAGCGAGCGGCTAATAGTGAAGCTTCCGAACACCGGCGACTGGCGCTGGCCATAGAACTCCCGGGTGCTGTGGTAACGCGCCATTGCGAATTTCCAGCGACCGCGCATCACCGCGATGCCGTAGCCGCCTTGGGCGACCACGTGGCGCTTGTCCACGCTGTGGCTGTTGCGAAAGGTATTGCCGTCCAGAGTGATGTCGCGGATTACCCATGCCGCGTCGGTGGTCGCAAACAGGTGCCAGGACCAGCCGCTGGGGCGGCCACCACGGGTCGGCGCGGTGTTCTCGCCGGCCGGGCGCAGCGGCGTGCTGCCGAAGTCGTCGGGCAGCTTCCAGCCGAAGCGCACTTCGCCACCGGCGTTGGCCTTGGTTTCCAGGTTGCCGATCGCACCGCCATAGTGACTGATCGCATCCCAGCCCCAGCCGCCGGCATTGACACTGGCATCGGCCGGCCAGCGGCGCATGCGCTCGTGGGTCAGCATGAATATCGGCTCGTTGTGCAGCTGGTTGTCCCAACCCTTGAACTTCTCGTCCCCCAGCGCGTCGTGCACGGCGTTCTGCACCTGCCTGCCTTGGGCCCAGGGCCCGACCACGCCCACGGCCAGCTGGGTGGTCTGCAGGCGGTCGCCGCTGCGTGCGTTGAAGCCGAAGCTGGCCAGCAGCACGCCGGCATACGGCCGGTCATCCTCGATCAGGTCGCGGCGGGTCGGGTCGGTGGGGGTGAAGATGGCCTGGCCGATGCTGAAGATCATGTTCTGCTGCTCGAACCTGCCGGGGTGCAGGCCTTCCAGGTACTGGTTCACCCAGCGCGCCATGCGCGGCAGGCACGGGTCGGCGGTGTAGTCGACCAGGTTCGGCGAGACCAGGGTCAGCTGCGCGCCGTTGGTATAGCCCTGGTCTTGGTGGCGGCCACCGAACAGGTCGTTGTCGACGCGGAAGCTGATCTGCGGCGGGTGGTCGCGCATCGCGTCCGGGCCACATTGTTCGGCCGCCTGGGCCACCGGGGCTCGGGCAGCGGCCAGGAACACGAGTGCCGCCATCACAGACAACCGACTAAGCGCCAGTCTTTTCATGGGCTTGCTGCCATTTGACTCAATGTGAGGTTCAATTGAAGATCTAATGCGCTGTCGCAGTAGACCCGGAGGAAGGGGTTTGAGCCATACACCAGGCCATCAGCCGGCCGCACGCCAATTGCTTTCAAAGGCGGCGCATCCCTGCAGCAGTATCTAGCGCTCTTGGGCTCGCCAAGACGTTCGCCTGAGCAAGAGATCGTCCAGGCCCTCTCTAAGTGCAGCAACAGCCGGCGCCCCAGGTGCTGACCTAGACTGAAGGGCACGTCACCTCGCTGCGAAGCAACGTCAGCCGCTCAAGATGGACGTTTCAGAATCACAGTCAGTTTGTTGATCTCTGACTGAGAGAATGGCCACCCCGCCAGCAACTCCGCATCATGTGAGGTGGGGCATAGGCGCTCGGCGGGCTCGCCAGATGCGTCCAGGAATGACTCCGGTCGCAGCGAGTTTTGTGGAAGGCTCCCAATCGCAGGGCTAGCCTCCGTGCTGAGCACGGAGGCACCACCGCACTAGCTACTTACGCCGACCTGTCCACGCCGAAATGGAGCTACGAAGCAATCTAATGGCCCAGACTGCGACAACCGACGCGCCGATGAGGCCTGTGACTGAGTCCAGCCATGTCACGTCCCAGATCATCCCCACGACAAGTGCAGTAATTGCGAGTGCCGTTACAGCGGTGTCCGTAGCGACGTGAAGATAGGCCGCACGAAGATTGGGACTCCTGCGCGCACCGGGCCCCTTCTCGTCAGCATGGCGCTCATGCGGAACGTGGCAGTGATCAACCGCAGCACCTTCGCGATGGTAGGCAGAATGTAGCCACCGCGCTGAGAATATATTTGTAATCAAACCCGCAACGGCGATGGCAAGCGCTTCTGAGTACTGAACAGCCTCTGGCGCATGGAGACGCTCCGTCGATTCATAGGCCATCGAAGCGGCAATCCAAAGCATGATCATCGCGCTTACGCTCGCCGCGATGAGCTCAACCGCTAGCACCCGAGCCGCGCGCTCTGGGCGGCTCTGATTCCGCTCAGCGTACCAAGCGATAGAAAGTGCGAACAGGAGTACCAGCACGTGAGAGCTCATGTGCCAGCCATCTGCGAGAAGAGCCATCGAGTTGAAGGCCCATCCTCCAGCAATTTCGACGGACATCATGACCGCAGTGAGAGTCGCGGCCTTCGTAATTGCCCGTGCGTTGCCGGTGCTCTGTACGCCCTGCAGAGTCCGCTCGTGCATTGCGTTGGGGGGAAGCAAGGACATGGTCGAAGACTCCAGGCTCTGAGCGAAAATGTATACGCCGGTGGCGTACTGTCAGGAAGTACCGCCCCTTGCATGCAAGGGGCGGCATTTACACTACTTAGGAGAGAACGCCGCTGAGTCGTGCAGCATGCGCGGACAGCGCATCCATGAGCGGCGGGTTCAACACGTCGTACGGCTCCAGGGACAGAGCCTTCAGGCGGCTACGGACGCCGTCCATCTGTTCCGGCCTTGCGCCGCCGCCTTCGATGATCGAAGACACGAATGCGGCGAAGCGCGGTTCTTCCCAGCCCTTCTGTTCGGACAGTTCAACGTGAATGAAGTCCAGGCCGTAGAAGGCATGGGACTTGTTCTCGATGCGGCCAAACATGTGGACACCGCAGTCCTTGCACGCGTGGCGCTGGATGGTCGCAGCCGGATCGACAATCGCCAGCTTGTCGGCGTTCGCCGTGATCGAAACGGTATCGCGGGGAACGACACCGACCACGGAGAAGATGGCGCCTTCCGGCTTCCAGCACTTGGTGCAACCACAGGCGTGGTTGTGGGCCACATTGCTTGCGACGGAGATCTCAACCGGCTTGTCAGAGCACAGGCACTTCAGCGTGCCGCCCTTGAAGCCGGCGGTTCCGGCAACGACGCCGGAATCGACCGAGGGATGGATAGTTTGGTGTTGCATGGACTTAAACTCCTATTGTTGGAAGTGCAGCACCGGTTGCCCGGTGCTGCGGTGCATCAGTAGTTGATGACAGTACGAATGGACTTGCCTTCGTGCATGAGTTCGAAGGCTTCGTTGATTGCTTCCAGGCCCATCGTATGGGTCACGAACGGAGCCAGATCGATCTCACCCCGCATGGCGTCTTCGACCATGCCAGGCAGCTGGCTACGGCCCTTCACACCACCGAAGGCGCTGCCAATCCAGCGACGACCGGTCACGAGCTGGAACGGACGGGTGGAGATCTCCTGACCAGCACCGGCCACACCGATGACAACGCTCTGGCCCCAGCCGCGGTGTGCACACTCCAGCGCCGAACGCATCACATTGACGTTGCCGATGCACTCGAAGCTGTGATCGACGCCCCAGCCGGTCATCTCAACGATGACTTCTTGAACCGGACGGTCGTAATCCTTCGGGTTCACGAATTCGGTTGCGCCGAACTGCTTGGCCAACTCGAACTTGGACGGGTTGGTGTCCACTGCGATGATGCGACCAGCCTTCGCCTGACGAGCACCCTGGATCACCGCCAGGCCGATGCCACCGAGGCCGAACACGGCCACGCTGTCACCTTCCTGCACCTTGGCCGTGTTGTGCACCGCACCAATGCCAGTGGTGACACCGCAACCGAGCAGGCAGACGTGCTCCGGATTCGCTTCCGGATTGATCTTGGCCAGAGAGACTTCGGCCACGACGGTGTACTCGCTGAAGGTCGAGCAGCCCATGTAGTGATACAGCGGCTGGCCGTTGTAGCTGAAGCGGCTGGTGCCATCAGGCATCACGCCCTTACCCTGGGTGGCGCGTACGGCAACGCACAGGTTGGTCTTGCCGCTCTTGCAGAACAGACACTCACCGCATTCTGCGGTGTACAGCGGGATGACGTGATCGCCGGGCTTCACACTGGTCACGCCCTCGCCCACTTCGACAACGATGCCGGCGCCTTCATGGCCCAGCACCACCGGGAACAGGCCTTCAGGGTCATTGCCCGACAGGGTGAATGCGTCGGTATGGCAGACACCGGTGCTGGTGATCTTCACCAGTACTTCGCCCTTCTTCGGCGGAGCAACATCGATTTCGACGATCTCGAGCGGTTGACCGGGACCGAATGCAACGGCTGCACGGGATTTCATGTGAGTTCTCCTTGGGTGTAACGAGATAAGTGCGACAACGGTCTTTGGGGCGAGCTTGATCAGTGGTACATCGGGCGCGCCGCCCCTGGCGCCGGCTCTAGAACGCGTTTCAATCAGGTCGAATGCGCCTACAGCATTCTTCTTGGCGAGCTGTTGGGACCAAGTATTGGACTTCGATGGATTGCTGTATATGGAACAGATTGGATTTCATAATTCCTTGCGTTGGAATTATTGACTCGCAGCTCCGCCCCTCAGCTCGCCCGCATCAATGCAACTTGAGGCGAGGCTCCGTACTCCGTCCCAATGCGTCTGCCAACATGCGCGCAACCACCCGGCGTGTACCGAACAGGCTCCTCTGGTGCATGCGATACAGTGAGATGTAGAACATCCTGGCCAGCCAGCCCTCGACCTTGAATGACCCCATGAGGTTGCCCATCAGCGTGCCAACGGCGCCCTCCCTCGACAGGGACACCAGCGATCCATAGTCTCGATAGGTGAAGCTGGGCAGCGGGCGTCCCTCGATACGGCGGGTAATTGCCAGCGCAAGGAAGTGAGCCTGCTGATGAGCGGCCTGTGCCCTGGGGGGAACGTTTGTACCGCTGTGTCCATTCGGGCAGGCTGCACAATCCCCGAATGCGAAGATGTTCGGATCCTGCGTTGTCTGCAGCGTTTCAGATACCTCGAGCTGGTTGATGCGATTGGTCTTTAGGTTCCCGAGGGATGCAAGGAAGACGGGAGCACGGATGCCCGCCGCCCATACCTTCAGCCTCGCAGCAACCTTGATGCCATTGGCGAGTTGCAGGCCCTCTTCATCCACTAGGGTCACAGCCGAGCCACACATGACACGAACGCCTTCATGTACAAGCCGCTCGGCGACCGGCAGGCTCACGCGCTCTGGCAGAGCTGGCAGCACTCGCGGACCAGCCTCGATAAGCGTGATCTTCAGATTCTCGGGAGAGATCTTGTCCAGCCCATAAGCGCTAAATTGCCTTGCAGCATCACGCAGCTCGGCCGCCAGCTCGACACCGGTGGCACCGGCGCCGACGATCGCAACCTCCAGTGTTTCTGACTTGCCACGCGCTTGCGCGCCCATGTACTCGCTCAGCAGCCGCTTCTGGAAAGCAATGGCGGCATCGGGATCGTCCAGGAACAGGCAATGATCCGCTGCACCGGGAGTTCCAAAGTCGTTCGTTCCGCTACCCACACTGATCACCAGGGTGTCGTAGGAGATCGAGCGACGGGGCGCAATAACGTTGCCCTCCTCATCGTACAGTGGGGCAAGCTCGATCTTTCTGGACTTCTGATCCAAACCCGTCATCCGCCCCAACTGAAACTGGAAGTGATTCCAGCTAGCTTGGGCGAGATAGTTGAGCTCACTTTCTGCGGCATCCAACGCGCCTGAGGCAACCTCGTGAAGGAGTGGCTTCCACAGATGCGTCATCCGAGCATCGACAAGAGTGACTTTTGCTCGCCCTGAGCGCCCGAGCTTCCGGCCCAGCTGCGTAGCCAGCTCCAGCCCTCCGGCCCCACCACCAACAATGACAATACGATGCATTTTGATTCCCCAGGTATTTGAGTTGCCAGCGACGCCCACGAGCACTTCATGGCCCAGGCATCTAGACGTTGGTTAGTTCAGGACCTCAACGGAATGGAAGCGGAGCTGACCATCCCAATCCTTGTCGACGGCTACCTGCGCTCGTGCACGGCTTGCTTCGAGCGCTGCGAAGTCAATGTCAGCAATCGCCCACTCCTGATCGTCGGAGGTCGCTGCGAGCACGCCGTCACTGGGGAAGCCATGGTCCATCGGTGAGAGGATCATTGCCTCACCGGTGTTGACATCAAGCGCTTCACTCCAGTCGGCGACGCCGGCGGTGACCGCCTTTGCCACGAACATCCGATTCTCAAGCGCTCGCGCTCGGCACCCAACATCGACACGGGTGGCACCGGCGTCGGTGTCGGTGCAACTTGGCACCAACAGCAAGCGCACCCCTGCCTCTTGCTGGAGGCGAACAGGAAGCGGAAATTCGCTGTCATAGCAAACCGCAATCCCGACACGCTTTCCGTCCTGCTCAAACGCCGCGATGCGATCGCCAGGCTCGATGACAACTGCCTGCTTCTCGAAGCCAGTAAGCTGAAGCTTGTCCTGCCATCCGCTGCGACCATCAGCTGTGAACCACCAGGCACGGTTGCGATACATCCCATGGGATGTTGCGGTGAGGAACGTTCCTGCCTGGATGGTCATTCCCAGTTCGACAGCCAAGGTGCTGTAGAGCTCACACCATGCGCTCTGATAGATCTGGAGCGACTCCAGGGTGGACCTCAGGCTAAGCTGAAGAGCTTCTGGAAGAGTCGAACCCAGTTCCAGCGACAGGTATTCCGGAAGTACTGCAAGCTCAACTCCTTGTTCCCGTGCGTCATTCAGAATTCGGCGCTGGCGCGCAGCGAACTCGGCAAAGGTCTTCGGACGACCGATCACGTACTTAGCTGCTGCAATCTTCATGTAACGTCCTCCAAGGAACGGAGCCAAAGTGAAAGTGTCTGCTCGGTTTCGTGCGTGGCTCCATGCTGCCGCCAAGGAAGAGCGACCTTCATCGCGCTCTGTTGTGCATACCCACGGCGAGTCCAGAAGCCTTCATTGCTTCGATATCCAGGTGGCCTAAGCGGATCAGTCTCCGACCGAACCACCGACGCGAAAGAAGACCACTTGAAGCCCTTTCGTCGGGCTTGCTCCTCTCTTCGATCAAAGAAGACGTGGCCCAAGCCAGCTCCTCTGTACTCCGGCCTCAGTACGGACTCCCCGCAGTAGAAGACTTCTTCTGGCCGGGGACCGTGCTCCTGGAAGGGACGAATGAAAGCGGCATCGGCGCTCAACAAAGGAAGGCCAGTCGATGCACCTACAACGTCCCTTCCATCCCTGGCCAGAACAACGATGCCCCCGTCAGACGTCGCATAATTGCGGAGGTAGTGACGCTCATAGTCCATGTCTCCTTCGTACAGGTAGGGATAGCTACTGAATATCTCGATCCGCAGCTGAGCGACGCGATCGAGCCAGTCCTCGATTTCGGTGCCGACCAGTACCTCTACTCGCACGTTGGTAGCCATTTCAGGGCGCCTTGTGGACCTGGGAAATCCAGTCCTCCAGGTTGTAGTAGTTGGTAACGCGCGCAATCTTTCCATCACGGATGTCAAAGAACGCGCCACCGGGAAGAACATAGATCTGCCCTGCAGCTGCAGGGAGACCTTCGTCCGTGTGGTGGTAGAGTCCGTGCACCACGTACTCCGCGCCGGCACGCGCACCATCGCTGCTGTACATCACCACGATGTCGTGAAGCTGCTCGCTGTAGCAGGAATCCATGCGGCTCAGGAACGCGCGGAATGCGTCGATCCCTACTTCGCGATTCCCCTGATTTAGATCGTGCACAACGTCGTCAGTG
This sequence comes from Stenotrophomonas sp. 86156_Sma, assembly GCF_056481625.1. Classification (NCBI taxonomy): domain Bacteria; kingdom Pseudomonadati; phylum Pseudomonadota; class Gammaproteobacteria; order Lysobacterales; family Lysobacteraceae; genus Stenotrophomonas; species Stenotrophomonas sp. 86156_Sma. The sequence goes on along the minus strand of NZ_CM151157.1, from coordinate 2,577,826 downwards.
AGCATCGAGAGCATCGCGTCGCGATCACCGCGGTTGAATGCCTGGTAGTACTCTTCGATGTAGTTGAACTTGCTCATCAGGTTCTCCGGTCAGGTGAGGGTGTGGAGGAATTCTGGAGACCTGAAGAATTGTTGTATATGGAATTGATAGGATTTCATAATTCCCTGAAATGGAATAATATGAGCCCAACGACCACAGGGCCTTAAGATGAACAGCGAGCTGGATCTTCTAAAGACGTTTAGGGCCGCGGCTGAGGCGCCGAGCTTTCGTGAGGCCGCTGTTCGACTGGGAAGCTCTCCTCAGGCCATCACCCGAGCGATACAGGCCCTTGAAAGTCATTACGGGGAGCTGTTGTTCCACCGAAGCACACGCCAGGTTCGCATCACGGCCTTTGGGGAGGACCTCTTACATCAGCTGCGGCCGGCGCTTGAGGGCTTAGACAAGCTGTGGCGCCCGCGAACCAAGGCGACGGCCTCACAGATTGAGGGCACAGTCCGAATTAGTGCCCCTCACAGCATGGGCTCCAGGGCAGTTCTTGCCGCCTTGGATACAGTGACCCAAAGTCACCCGGGAATTGTCTTGGACGTTCGCTTAAGCGATCGGGTTGCAGACGCTGTCGATGAAGGGATCGATGTCGGAATCCGCGTCGGCTTCATGCGTGATAGCAGATTCATTGCGAAGAAGGCAGGAGAGATGCGACTGCACGTCGTTGGCTCCCCCGCACTTGTAGAGAGAATCGGAGCACCAGCGGAGACTAGCGAGCTCTCGCGGTTTCCACTGGTTGCGTCGGTGGACATCAATACAGGCAGGCCCTGGCCCTGGTACTTGGCTGGAGGCGTACAGGTGGCGCCGACAGCACCGGTCTTCATTGCAGACAATGCCGACATGGAGATGGCAGGGGTCATTGCGGGCTTGGGGTTTGCCCAACTTGCTGATTACATGGCTGCCCCACTCATTCAGTCAGGTGTTCTGCAGCGTGTGATGGAAGAATTCGATCCTGCGCCGTGGGGCTTGTACGTCTATCGGCCTCAACGCGGCCCAGTCTCACCTCGCGTCAGAGTAGTTTTCGATGCACTCCATTCCGCCGTCGGAGCACTACCGAGCCTTACGCAGATGGCGCCCTCCCCCACCTCGGCCCTAACGCCACCCAAAGCAGGGAAGCGCTAACGCCGAGTCGCTTGGCCGCTCTCTGATACGGGATCTGGCCGCCATGAGCGCCAGGGACGCTCATGGTGGCCAAAAGAGCGTCGGGTCAACCCGCGCGGGCGAGTTCCTCAGCCAAGAAGGGGGCGGTACGGCTTCTCTTCACGCGAGCGACCTGTTTTGGAGTTCCTGCCGCCACGATCTGCCCGCCCGCATCACCGGCACCTGGACCCACGTCGATTACCCAATCCGCCTGAGCAACGGCACGCATGTCGTGCTCAATCATGACCACCGTATTGCCGGCATCAACGAGCCGCTGGAGCTGCACAAGCAGCCTATCCGCGTCCGAGGCATGGAGGCCCGTAGTGGGTTCATCCAGGACATACAGTGTCCGCCCGCGCTGGCTCCGTTGAAGCTCTGTGGCCAGCTTGATGCGCTGCGCTTCACCACCCGATAGCTCGGTAGCCGGCTGGCCCAGTCGAAGGTATCCAAGACCAATCTCCTTCAGCAACTGAAGTGGGCGAGCGATCGCGTCCTCATCGCCAAAGAATTCACGTGCATCGTCGACAGTCATCCGCAGAACGTCTGCAATGTTCTTACCGTTCCAAAGCACCTTCAGCGTAGCTTCGTTGTATCGCGCACCGTGGCACGTTGGGCACGGTGCATAGACGCTAGGCATAAACAGCAGCTCGACGCTCACGAATCCCTCCCCTTCGCACGTCTCACAACGTCCCTTGGCCACGTTGAAGGAGAATCGACCTGCGTCGTAACGTCGACGCCGCGCATCTGCTGTTGCGGCAAACAGCTTTCGAACATGATCGAAAAGGCCGGTGTAAGTCGCGAGATTCGATCGCGGCGTCCGTCCGATTGGCTTCTGATCAACCTGGACGAGACGCTGAATAGCATCGACATCTCCGCCGAGGTGTCCCCCTGTCGTCTCGATGACGGTTGGCCCGTCTGCTGCCCCCGTTTCCACCGCGTCGTCTTCAGGCTCGTGGCCAAGTTGAAGCATCATCAACTCCGGCAACGCTTGGGCGACGAGGCTGGACTTGCCCGATCCCGAAATCCCGGTCACCGCGGTGAGGATGCCCAGAGGTATCTTCGCATCAATGCGCTTCAGGTTGTGACGCTGGATGCCCTGAAGTTCCAGCCAACCACTCGCTTGACGCTCTTGGCCACTAGGGGGCGGGACCTTGTCAAAGAGGTACAACGCGGTACGTGACTCGTCGATGTCACGAAGACCATCCGGCTCTCCGCTGTAGAGCACTTTGCCGCCCCGCTCTCCCGCCTCAGGCCCAACATCCACCAACCACTGGGCACGGCGCATCAGCTCCAGATCGTGCTCCACAACAAATACGGAATTACCACCGTCGCGGAGGCGGTCCAAGGCGTCATAGAGAGCCTGGCTGTCGGAGGGATGAAGACCTGCCGACGGCTCGTCCAACACGTACACCACGCCAAAGAGCAGCGAGCTCAACTGCGTGGCGAGTCTCAATCGCTGCAGCTCGCCAGCGGACAATGTCGGCGTAGCGCGATCCAAAGTTAGATAGCCAAGCCCAAGGCCACGCAACTGACTGATTCGGCTCATCACTCCACTAGCGAGGCGCTGCGCGGCCAGGCGCTTCTCCTCCGACAGCGCTGAGGTGCGGCGGACGTCAGGAGACACCGCGTGGACCGCCCGCCCACTGGCCGCCCTATCGGCGCGATCACGACGGGTGGCTTCCTTGTTCGCCTTGCCCCCGCCAGCATGAGCACTGAAGTCTCCTCGAGAAATGGGCTCGAGCAGGGACGCCAGTTGGTCAAGAGGCATCTGCATGAATTGACCAATGTCCACACCCGCAAATGTCACTGACAGCGACTCTGCCTTAAGCCGCTTGCCATGGCACGTGGGACAAAGCTTACCCTCCATGTATCGCGATACGCGGCGCCTCATCAGGGCACTTTGCGTGTTAGCAAACGTGTGCAGGACATACCTACGGGCGCCAGTGAAGGTTCCCATGTAGCTCGGCTCAGTTTTACGCTTCAGGGCCGCACGCGTCTCCGCCGGCGTGAACCCAGCATAGACCGGCACAGTGGGCGACTCCTCGGTAAACAGAATCCAATCGCGGTCCTTCTTGGGAAGGTCCTTCCAAGGCCTATCAATGTCGTAGCCCAGCGTCACCAGAATGTCGCGAAGGTTCTGCCCGTGCCATGCAGGTGGCCACGAAGCAATGGCACGCTCACGGATGCTCAGCTTTGGATCCGGCACCATGAGGGCCTCTGTCACCTCGTACACATGGCCAAGGCCATGGCAGGTCGCGCATGCGCCCTGGGGAGTATTGGGTGAGAAGTCCTCGGCATAAAGCATAGGCTGATCAGCCGGATATGCTCCCGCGCGGGAATACATCATACGAATGAGGCTGGATAGCGTGGTGACGCTACCCACCGAAGATCGCGCATTGCTGGCACCACGCTGCTGCTGCAGCGCTACTGCCGGCGGGAGTCCATCGATGGAGTCAACATCAGGGACGCCTGCCTGATCGATTAGGCGTCGAGCATAGGGAGCAACGGACTCAAAGTACCTCCTTTGAGCTTCCGCATAGATTGTCCCGAATGCAAGAGATGACTTCCCGGAACCGGATACACCGGAAAAGACGACCAGTGCGTTGCGAGGAATTGAGACATCAACGTCTCTAAGGTTGTTCTCACGCGCACCGCGCACCTCTACAAGGCCGCTTGCTGCGACACTGCAGGAAGCTTCACCGAACGTGGCGTTTGGCATGTGCATCTCTCTGTAGGTTGTAGACGTTAAGTTCAGCTGGATCACTGGCCGGAAGAGGGTTCGGCTTCGGTTTGCGATGCCTCTTCATCCAAGGCTCGCTGCCATGCCTGTCTCTCAGCCAAGGCGCGCTCAGCTCCCCGATCAGTGGGCCGATACCAGTTCGGCCTCTCCACACCCTCCGGCAGGTACGTCTGTCCAGCTGCGTAGCCGTCTGGCTCATGATGCGCGTAGCGATATGCTTGTCGATACCCCATCTGCCTCATAAGCTTCGCTGGAGCATTCCGAAGATGCATGGGAACTGGCAATGATCCGTGCTCCTTGACGAAGGCCCTTGCTAGATCCCAAGCGGCATAGGACGCATTCGACTTGGGGGAGAGCGCCAGATAGGTCGCAGCCTGGGCCAAGACAATTTCACCTTCAGGAGAGCCAAGTCGCTCATACGCCTGCGCAGCATGGATGGCCAAGTGCAGAGCGCCCGGATCAGCATTTCCGATATCTTCGCTTGCCATAACAATCATTCGACGTGTGACCTGGCTCACGTCCCCGCCCCCATCCAGAATGCGCGCTAGCCAGTAGAGGGAGGCGTCGGGGTCAGAGCCACGCAGTGATTTGTGAAACGCGGAGAGCTGCCAATAGAACTCGTCCCCGCCCTTATCGAATCGGCGCAGTGACGGGCTAGTGGAGCGCTTGGCAAACTCAAGATCCACCTCTTCCACCCGCTTCTCAGAGGCCGCAGTTGAGACCTGCTCGAGAAGGTTCAGGAATCTGCGGCCATCACCATCAGCGAAGCCCTTCAGCAGCTGCAATGCGGGATCGGAGAGGTCAACGCCTCGCAAGTGAGGTCTGGCGCGTTCGTAGAGCTTCTCAAGATCTGCGTCAGAGAGAGGCTCAAGTGTGTACACCTGCGCGCGCGAAAGCAGCGCCGAGTTAACGGCCAGTCCTGGATGCTCTGTTGTGCCACCCACCAGTGTGAGTAGCCCTGACTCAACGTGAGGTAGCAGCGCATCCTGCTGGGCCTTGTTGAACCGGTGAATTTCGTCGACGAAAAGTACCGTGGAGCGACCGCGTACGTCGAGTTCGGCCCGCGCATCATCAATGGCCTGCCTGATGTCCTTTACCCCGGCAAGTACGGCGGAGATCGCAATGAAGTGACTGTCAGTCACCATCGCTGCGAGGCGCCCCAGGGTGGTCTTACCGACGCCCGGGGGGCCCCACATGATGAAGGAGTGCAGACTTCTTGCTTCAAAGGCAAGACGCAAAGGCTTCCCTGGCCCCAGCAGGTGCTGCTGCCCAACGAACTCGTCGAGAGACTTCGGTCGTAGCAGTTCGGCCAGTGGTGCCCTTGGTTTCGCTGTGAATAGATCTGCCAAGGTGTTCTCCTTCGGGAAGTCAGTTGCGAGTATGCATTCGGAGCTTCTTGGCCCCTATTTCAGCTTCCCATCCAATGAGCCGCTTGTGGCATTGCCTGCTTTATCACGGAGGATGATGCGAGCTCCTCTGTATCCAACGCTGTGATTCCATACCCAGCTCATTGCGACGCTCAGGCGATTTCGCACTCCGATAAGGAAGTAGATGTGAGCGAGCTTCCAGATCCACCATGCGATTCCTCCGCTCAGCTTTAGCTTCCCCATATCGATTACTGCAAGGCTGCGTCCAATCGTGGCGAGGTTGCCTTGGTGCCGGTACTTGAACGCAGCGGTCCTCCGCGCCCCTGTTATCAGCCCTTCAATCTGGCCCGCGACGTACTTGCCTTGTTGCTTGGCCGCAGGCGCGATTCCAGGAACGGTCTTTCCGTCCGCAGTGGCTGATGAAGCAGTGTCCCCAATCACGAAGATGTTGGGGGAACCAGGCACCGTTAGATCAGGGCCGACGATTGCGCGCCCCGCCCGATCTGATTCGGTGTCGAGCCAACGTGCGGCTGGAGACGCCTGAACTCCGGCTGCCCAGACGATTGTGGATGCCGCCAGCTTCTTGCCATTGAGCATCACCCCATCAGAGGCGCACTCTGTGACAGGTGCCCCCAACAAAACTGATACCCCAAGCTTCTCGAGGGCGCGCCTCGTGTACTCGGAGAGCTTTTCAGGAAAGACGGGAAGCAGCCGCGGACCCGCCTCAATGAGAAATACCCGGGTTTTGCTGGGATCAACTGACCGAAAGTCATCCTGCAGCGTGCCTCGCGCCAGCTCCGCGATGGTTCCGGCAAGCTCGACACCTGTAGGCCCACCACCAATGATCACAAAGGTTTGAAGGGCTTCTCGAACCTCGGGATCATTGCAGAGCTCCGCTTGTTCGAACGCGCTCAGGATCCTGCCTCGAATGGTTGTTGCATCCTCCAGGCTCTTCAGGCCTGGAGCGTACTTCGACCATTCGTCATGCCCAAAGTAGGCATGTGTCGCTCCCGTAGCGAGCACAAGGGTGTCGTAAGGGTATCGAGTGCCGTCCTGAAGGATCACTTGGCGGGCAGCTTTATCCACACCCTCGACCTCCGCCATGAGGGTCCTCACCTCGGGGCGGTCACGGAACAGATAGCGGATCGGCCATGCAATCTCCGACGGTGACAGTGACGCACCAGCTACCTGGTAGAGCAGCGGCTGGAACAAGTGATAGTTCCGCCGGTCAATGATTGTTACATCGACATCCACTCCTTCAAGGTGCGTGGCGGCCTCCAGTCCGCCGAAGCCCGCCCCAACGATCACAACTTGATGACGATTTCTGGAGGTCTTGATCACGGCAGCACTCCTTGGTTAGGTGTTCAGCGCCGATGCGTGGTGCTTGAGATGATCGGCAATGAAGCTGGAGATGAAGTAGTAGCTATGGTCGTAACCATCGCGAAGGTTCAGCGAGAGCGGATGATTCACTTTGGCGCATGCATCTTGAAGCAGTTCGGGGCGGAGCTGATTCTGCAAGAAATCATCGCTGAGCCCTTGATCCACCAGCAGGGGCAGGCGCTCCTTTGCATCTGCGATCAGCTCCACGGCGTCATACTGCCGCCACTGCTCCTGATCTCCCCCCAGGTAGGCCGAAAACGCCTTCTGGCCCCAAGGAACCTGAGTAGGTGCCACGATCGGAGAGAAGGCGGATACGCTGCGATAGCGACCTGGGTTTCGCAAAGCGATGACCAAGGCACCGTGGCCGCCCATTGAGTGGCCGCTAATTGAGCGAGCCTGGCTAACAGGGAAGTTCTTCTCAACGAGAGCAGGCAGCTCACTTACAACGTAGTCATACATGCGGTAGTGGTCAGACCACGGTGCCTCGGTGGCATTAACGTAGAACCCTGCGCCTTGGCCGAGATCGTAAGCCGGATCATCCGCGACGGACTCTCCGCGCGGACTTGTATCCGGAGCAACGATGGCAATGCCATGCTCAGCAGCGAGCTGCTGCACTGCAGACTTGGTGATGAAGTTCTGCTCTGTGCACGTCAGGCCCGAGAGCCAGTAGAGAACAGGTACCGGGCCGCTGGACGCCTGCGGAGGGAGATAGACTCCAACCTTCATGGTGCAGCCAAGGCTGGATGATTCATGCTGGTAGACGTCTTGCCATCCACCGAAGCTTGCGTGACGCTCAATGCGTTCCATTGTTCTTTCCTCAGAATTGAATTTGATAGGCCATCTATCGCGAATCGAATGTGGCCTTAAGCCAGGCTTTAGGCCTTGTCTTCGATAGCCGAGTCACCGTGTGCATGCCTGATCCTTCGGACAATCCACCAAATCAGCAGCAATACAGCGGGAACCAAGATCGCAGTGACGGTTGCTGCGATGTCATGCGTCCCAGGCAAACCCTTGAGCAGGTATGCGAGAAGACTTACGACGTAGTACGAGATGGCGGCCACCGACAAACCTTCCACCGTCTGCTGCAGGCGCAGCTGAACCTTCGCCCGATCATTCATGGACGCCAGTAGATCGCGGTTCTGCCGCTCGAGCTCAACATCAATCCACGACCGAAGAAGCGAGATCGAGCGCGTCAACTTGTCTGAGAGCTTGCCCTGCCGCTCCTTCACGGACTGGCAAGTTCGCATGGCCGGTGCAATTCTTCGATACAAGAAGTCCGCCCAGGTGCTATAGCCGGCAACTTGATCCTCGGCCAACGCATCGAGTCGCTCTTCAACAATTTCGTAGTAAGCCCGACTTGCACCAAACCTATAGAGATTTGCCGCGGCGTCCGCCTCCAACTCTGCAGCCAGGCTGGTCAAATCCGAGAGGAGTACGTCACTGTCACGACGTCCACCGGAGGCCCTGCGCATCTCTTCAGTAATTGCAGCCAGACGCGCCTCCATGCGACGAAGATTCGACGTCATGGAGCGAGTCAGCGGTAGCGCTAGCAGGGCAAGCGTTCGGTATGTCTCGACCTCGAGCAGTCGTTGCGCCAGCGCTCCTGCCCGCGCCGGAGTCAGGTCACGATCAAGGATGAGCATGTGGGTTAGCCCTTCCTCGTCTTGCCGGAAGTCGGTCACAATGGCCGCGGCACCGTTCTCAACCAGCGAATAGCAGCGGCTGACGGGATCAAAGCAATCTATTTCCTTCTCCGCCTCCGCGGTCCAAGGCAAAAGCCTGACGCTAACAGCCGAGATCACGGGTCCTGGCGGCTTGAATCCCTGTCTAAACGGGTTGTCCCCACAAGGCTCACCTGTTTCTGAGCTCAGTGGTGCGCTCCAGAGGTAGGAAGAGAACTCAGTGTGCTTCTCGCAGTGCAGATCACCCTCATTCCACGTAAGCGCGTGATGAGGTGTGGTGTGATCCTCGACTGCAGCCCCCATACGACCTGACAGATCGTCAATCGCGGCACGATCTCGACTCATGTCCCCTTCTGTCATGAAGGAGAGCTGGAGAAGGCTTCGCGGAGACTGGGTGAGCAGGTGCGGTCGCGCATGGACTTCCTCAACGGCGGCGCGGCGGTCCGCGTGCGCCGGCATCCCATATACGTAGCCTTCCGCTGGCGTGCCTGCAGCTTGGCTCAGGCCGGATGGGTCATTCATACATAGCCTCAAGAATGGATGATCTTCTAAACACCGCTCACGGGAGGCCTATCACTTGCTTGTGCGATAGCTCAGCGAAAGGCCGCGTGGTGGAACCGGCTCTGGTGTAGGGCGGTAGTGGGAGCCACAACAAGCGGGGAGGACAGCACCGCATAGATCGCAGGCCCTTGCTCTCCCACCTTCCAAGCCAGGCGCGGACCGCATGGGGGCCGCAACGAGGCTGGAAGCTCACTTCAATGGGCCTGCCATGACTCAGTCAGATGCCGAAGTCAACGACGCCGGCCGAGAATGCCCGCTCCAAGAAATACAGACAGGCGCAACTCGACTGACATCATCCAGCATGCCCTGGAGCCTCCTGGAAAGGCCTCAACGTCCTAGTCGTGACGCCCTAACCCACGAAGGGGCTAGGAATGGCGGGTTCTACTTGAAAAAGAAGTAGTTCGGACACCCATAGATTGCCTCCTCTACTTAGTACTAGCGCCATCAAGCAATGCTGCGAACTGACTAACGGAGATAGGAGCGGACAATAGAGATGGTCTCGTCAATCGACTTCCTCTGAGAGTCGGTGTGCGTGTCGCTATGCGGGAACTCTTCACGCAGATAGCTCTCCAGAACCGTCGCCATCAAACCATTGACCGCCCCGCGCACAGCAGCAAGCTGCTGAAGTACTGCAGCACATTCCGCCCCGCTCTCCAGAGCCTGCTCCAATGCAGCCACCTGTCCGCTGATCCGACGTACACGGGTAAGGGCCTGCTTTTTCTCCCGAGGGCTGTGAGGCATTGCGCACCTGTACGTATCACATGAGGGAACGATACTATACTCCCCGATAGTATGCAAGCTAGCAATCTGGGAGGGTCTTTTGCTCCGTTGACTCAGTCTGCACCTGATTTCGAGCCGCCGCCAGAGGCCAGTGACAGGCCCCTCTCGCCCCACCCGCACACCAGAAAAGGCGGGCTCCTGCAGGAGCCACGCCCCACCACTCGAAAGAGTGGTTACATGTAGATGAATTGGCGGTATAGCTTGTCTAGCTCCAGCCTGACGAACTCGATCTCCTCCTCGTCCCCGGCATCAGAGAGCTCCAGAAGCTGTCGCTCCTTTGATGTAATTCGATCACAGAGATCTTTTAGGTTGGCGCAGAACTCCGCTGAATGGGCTTGCGACCGGTCAGGGCGAGCCTCTGTTGATCCCAACATTCCGCGAGACGTTGACGGGGTGATGCCGAACTCCTCATTGAACGCGATCTGATGCTGTCGCCTGTCATCAGTCTCAGAAATGGCCTGCCGCATCGCACTGGTGATCGTATCGGCATACATGATCGCCTTACCGCGCGAGTTTCTTGCGGCTCGTCCAATCATCTGAATGAGGGCCTGGCTCGACCGAAGGAAGCCCGCCTGGTCCGCATCAACGATAGCGACCAGAGAGGCCTCAGGAATATCGAGTCCCTCTCTCAGCAGACTGATGCCCACTAGCACATCGAACTCGCCAGCCCTCAGCCCATTGATGATCTCAACTCGATCCTCTGCCTTGATATCCGAGTGCATGTACTTCGCACGCACCCCTTGATCCTCGAGGAACTCGCACAGCTCCTCAGCAGACACCTTTGTCAGCGTGGTCACCAAGACCCTGTCGCCCTCTCGTACACAACGGGCGATCTCTGACAGAAGATCGCGCCTGTAGCCCTCCCTCGGCCTCACCTCTACCAGCGGATCGAGCAAGCCAGTGGGCCTGATGAGCTGGTCAATCAATCTTCCCTTGGATCTACCAATCTCATAGGCCCCAGGCGTAGCCGAAACGAAGATCGTCTGAGGCTTGATGGCTTCAAACTCAGAGAAGCTAAGCGGTCTGTTGTTCATCGCCGAAGGTAGACGGAACCCGTACTCGATTAGAGTCTCCTTCCTGCTCTGATCGCTCCTGAACATTGCCGCGATCTGAGGAACCATGACGTGCGACTCGTCAACAAATAGCAGGCCATCCTTCGGGAGGTAGTCCATGAGCGTCGTCGGCCTAGCTCCTGACGGCTTTGAGTTCAGGTAACTGGAGTAGTTCTCCATGCCAGAGCAATAGCCCAGCTCCCTCATCATCTCCACGTCGTTCGTGATCTTCTCGTAAAGCCTATTTGCCTCAACGATTCGACCAGATGCGTTGAGCTCCGCCACCCTGGCCTCCAGATCCTTGAGGATGGACTTCGTAGCCTCATTGATTTCTGTTTTGGGGCTTGCGAAAAGAGTCTTTGGAGAAACGAGGTAGCGCGTCTCATCGCCAAGCTTCTTCCCTGTAATCGCATCAATCCAGGTGAGCGACTGCACTCGCCCCTCATCCGTGAGCTCTACTCTAATTGCCTTGTACTCAGAGTCGGCGGGAAAAATATCGACCACATCGCCAGACACACGGAACGTGCCACGCTTCAGGGTCCGCTCAGTCCTGTCGTACTGAAGCGATGCAAGCCGACGCAGGAAGTCCCTCTGATCCAGCTCGATTCCAAGCGCAAGCTCAACCTGCAGATCCCGGTAGCTCTGTGGGTCCCCGAGTCCATAGATTGAGGACACCGAAGCGACAACAATCACGTCTCTACGCTCTATCAGAGACTTCGTAGTCGATAGTCGAAGCCTCTCAAGGTGATCATTGATGGCTGAGTCTTTCTGGATGTAACGATCGCTACCTGGGATATAGACCTCTGGCTGGAAGAAGTCGTAGTAGGAAACGAAATACTCCACGGCATTCTCGGGGAACAGCGCCTTCATCTCCCCGTAGAGCTGAGCAGTCAACGTCTTGTTTGGCGCAAGAATGAGCGTGGGTCGCTTCAGCCGATGGATCACATTGGCCATCGTGAAGGTCTTCCCTGACCCTGTAATTCCCTTCAAGGTCTGATGTGTTGCTCCCTCCTCGATGCCAGCAATTAGCCTGGCAATCGCTTCGGGTTGATCCCCGGCCGGCGTATGATCCGAATGCATTACGAACATATCTGTTGACATCACTTACGCTCCTACTGGCTCATTCTTGATCGTTAGAGGAACTATTCCCGTCTCACAGATTCCATCCCATATGTGCGAACGGAATCAAGGGGGCTGTACGAATGCTATCTTTGGGCGAGTTCCTTTCAGGTGAGCTTGGCAATCCATGCCTGACTAGCGCTAGAGCATGAGCTGGCACATCGTTACATGCCGGAGCGGCCTCAGAAGTGCACCCACCGCCCTCCGATCACGCCTCACCCCTCCCTACCTGGCTGCTGTACCGACTCGTGATCGACCGCAGTCAGAGCCAGCGTAGACATTAGCTCTGTCTCGATCGTCCTCTGCATTGAGTAGATCGGGAGCGCGTTCGGTGCGGCACTGAATGGCTCCTCCAGCTGACGGCCCAGCGCATCCAGACCAAAAAACGTGTACGCCACAATGAGTACCGGTAGAAAGGTCCACCACCCCAACGTTCCTGCCAGCGCAAAAGGAAGCGTTGTGCAGAATACGATCGCAGTCCGGTGAAGCAGCAGCGAATACGAGAATGGAATCGGAGTATTGAGTATCCTCTCGCACCCACCCTGGATACGAGCCAAGCTGGCAAGCTGCTTATCCAGCACCGAGTACTGAATCGAGTCGATCCTTCCCTCATGAGCCAGATGGGCAAGCTTCAAGCCAATGCCCTGGAGCACAGCGTCCGTCGGATTCGGGCCTTGTGATGCTTTGCCAATATCCCACCAAGGTGCGATCGCATGGGCTTCGTCGGCCCGGCGCAGTCGAGAATAGAGGCCAGCACTGAAGCCACACAGGCCTCGCAGGATCTGTGCTCGGCTGTTTGGATCGAGCAGGGTCGTCTGTCGGGCTATCGAACGACACGCTATGACCAGGTCGCCCCAAAGGTGCCTCGCCTCCCACCATCTGGAATAGCAAGCGTTGTTTCGAAAGCTCATGAATACGGAAAGTGCGATGCCAATGAGCGTGAACGGAACGGCACTGAAGCGAGCAAAGATTCCTGGATGCTCCGTTGATGCGAGCACCGCTCCTGCGGTCACAATGCTAATCAGTAGTAGATGCAATGCGATCCTGGGCAGGATGGTACCCCTGACAGCAAACGCAACGTCCCACAACGTCGGCTGCCTTCGCATTCTCGTTTCAACATCTGGGAGACGGTGTGTCATGCCAACCTCTGATTCATTGATCGACTGCTGGCGTCGATACGGCCAAGCAACAAATTCCTTTCACTTGAGTTCGAAATGCGAATGACATCACGCCGTTCGCATGACACTGCTACAGCAGGTCTAAAGCAGTTCATCGTCGGCAGCCTCGGGCATCCATAGTTCAATGACGGTCCCTGTCAGGCCGGTTCTCTCTACAGACAGGCTGCCACCGTGGCGGTTGGCAAGCATCTGACTGATGGAAAGACCCAGCCCGGTACCTTGACGATGTTTGGTCGTAAAGAATGGCTCAAAAATTCGGACCAGAATGTCCTGAGGAATGCCGCTTCCAGTATCTGATACTCGCAAAGCGACGCCAGGGTGACCATGAACGTCGTCAACGTCCAACGTCGCCAATCCCAGCGTTCCACCCTTCTGCATCACATAGATTGCATTGATCATGAGGTTCACAAGAATTTGCTGCAGCTCGCCCCGATTGCCCGCTACGAGCCGTGTGGACAGGAAGTTCTCCTCTATCTTCACGGGATGGCGCTTGATGAGGTGTTGAATCAGGGGCAGCGTCTCCAACATCAGCGTGGCAGGCTCTAGCAGCTCACTATGACCGGAGTACTCACTGGGCTTGGAGAACTGCAGCAACTTGGAATGGCGCTGATACGCCCAATCTGATCCTCAATGAGGTCAATCTCTTCTCCAAACCGCTGACCCTCGGGCTCCCTGATCGAGTCACGCAGAAGCTCGAGGTTCCCCTGCATGACGGCAAGCGGATTGTTGATCTCGTGCGCTATTCCTGCTGCGATCTCGCCAATTGTTGCCAGCTTCTCAGTGACAATCAGGTGCTGGGTCGTCTCTTCCAACCGTCTATTGGCTAGTGCGAGACCAGCAGTTCGCTCCTCCACCCTGGAATTGAGCTCCTCGTTCCAGGCGACCAGCTGTCGTTCCTTCTCTTCCAGCTGACAGAGCAGTTGGTCCAAGTGCGAAGCGACACGTCCGATTTCATCATTGGATGCCCCTGCTCCGGAGCGAGCACTGCGGTCACCCGCCTTGACCCGTCCAATTGCCTGATCCATTCGCTCAAGTGGCTTGAACACGCCGCGAGCGATGTGCAGAAAAAGGGGTACGGTGATGACTGCAACAAGCAGGCAACCGAACACGATCGCTCCGATGGAATTTCGACGGGCCGTGGTGAATGGTTCCTCCAGAAAGCCCACGAAGAGCATACCAATGGGTACACCCCGGCCATTGAGAATGGGCATATAGCCGGCGATGTACCAATCATTGACTACGTAGGCTCTTGCCTGCCAGGTCTTTCCCTGGCCCAGCACAGCCTCGGCCACTTCAGAAGACACCCGGGTCCCCGACGCCGGGTTCCCTCCCGCCAACAACGCATTGGTGCTGATGCGGGTATCACCAAGGAAGATGGAGGCTATCCCTGTTGCGCCAGTACGCAGGGCCTTATCTCGGTAGACAAGATCAGTGATCTGCTTGATGAATTCGGTGTTGTGGTTCAGCAGAGTACCCGCAATCAAGACGCCGACCTGATTGTTTGGCAGTGCAACCGGCGTTGCAGCTTGAATCATTAGGCCCCGCTTCTCACTCTGGGCCGAATCGACAGGATTCCTTGCGTTATGCGGACGAATGACCTCGGCCCGTGCGGCGAGCTTTGGGGAGATCTCCATCAGATCGTCCCGGCTTACCACCCCCACCTCCACGCTGGACGCTCCCTTCAGGGCCTTTTCGATGACTGACCAGTCCAAGTCAAGCTCAGCTGGCGAGGCCGGCTCGCTACTAGCCAACAAGCGACCGTTTGAATCCAACAGTGCGATGAAGTCTAGTGAACCACCTTGGGCTTTCGACGCCAGTAGGCTGCCAAGCTCTGCATTCTTGTTGACCCCCTGGCTAATGACGCCATGGAAGCTCTGCGAATCAGCAATCGCAGCCAGCGTCGCGCGGTCGTTGACGAGCAGCTGGTTCATGTACTGTCCCGCAACTTTCAGGTCCCCGCCAACCTTCGAGGCGAGCAGTCGGTCGAAGCGCAAATCCCATTGGTAGATGAGTCCGCCGACGATAGCCGGCAGGATCACAAACATTGGAAGGATCGCGATTAGAAGCAGGCGGAAGCGAACTGAGCGCGCTCGGTTCATTGCAGATTCCTAGGCTGATACATTCCAACTGGAGCACTTACGATCAATCGTCTTTCGCGATATGCCCAAGATCGTGGCCGCTCTTTCGCGATCTCCGCCAGTCTCACGAAGCACTGCAAGGATGTGCCTGCGCTCGACCTCCGAGAGCAGCCGGCTTCGTGGGTCAGAGAGTGACTCCAACCGCTCAAGCTGAGTCGGAAAGTGTCCGAGTATCAGGCTACGCTCAACGTAGTTGTGAAGCTCGCGGACGTTCCCGGGCCACGAGTAGCTCTGAAGATATGCCCGGGTCCTTTCGTCGATCGGAATCGGTTGAAGGCCAAGCTGCAGCCCCAGCTCACGCATGAAGCCCGCCGCCAGCTCCAACACATCAGCGCCGCGGTCATGAAGGCGAGGAAGCGACACCTCGAGAACGTTGATGCGATAGTAGAGATCCGACCGGAATGTTCCATTCTTCACTTCCGCAACCAAATTCTTGTTGGTTGAGAAGATGAATCTGACATCGATCGGAATCTCCCGATCTGCGCCAACTGGTCGTATCCGTCTATCTTCAAGCATCCTTAGCAGCTTTCCTTGGAGAGCCAAGGGAAGATCAGCGACTTCGTCAAACAGCAATGTTCCGCCTTCTGCATAGGCGACCAGTCCTTGGCGAGACGAGTTCGCTCCACTGAACGTTCCTTTGAGACTCCCGAACAGTTCAACGTCAATCAACTCGCTGGGAACAGCTGCACAATTTATTGGAATGAAAGGATGAGATGCCCGAGCGGACAACGCGTGCAGCGATCTTGCGGCAACCTCCTTTCCAGAGCCGGATTCTCCAGTGAACAGCACGCTACTGGGCAGTGGTGCGACCTTCGCGATCAGATCCTTGGTGGCCTGAATCGCACGCGAGCTACCTGTGAGCCTGTCTCGAAGCGCAGCTGGTGCACCGGAGCCATGTAGCTCGTGACGGAGAATGGCATTCTCGCGCCGTAGGCGACCGCGTTCCAGGCAGCGCGATATAGCGGCCAGCAACTGATTGGTTCTGAAAGGCTTGAGAAGAAAATCAGCCGCTCCCGCGCGGATAGCGCCGATAGCGGAATCCAAGTCTGCGTACGCAGTAATCAGAATGAAGTCGGCCAAGACCCCTCCCCTGCGCTGGTCCTCCAGCCACGCGATGCCACTCTTCCCTGGCAACACGTTGTCCACAATCACGATGTCAAAGTGGCGCTCCGTCAGATGCTGCTCCGCTTCAATGGTGTCAGCTGCAGCTTCCACAGCTTTGCATCGCGGTCGCAAGGCGCGAACCAAGAAGCTACGCATGCCAGGTTCGTCGTCAACGATCAGTATCGATGAGCGCGCAAGGTCCGGCCAAGCAAGATCGCCGTTTGCGCGCTCTTCGGAAGATTGGTTGGCGCTCTTTGGCGTCATGTTTCCCTCAGTACAAGTGAAGCGTGGCTAGTTCCGTCGATTCGTGGTCGAGTTCATTTCGATCTCTCGACCGCTAGATGACGGGTGACATATCGAACAAAACACCCCCTCTCACGACGTAGGACGTTGTGCACCAAAGGCCAGTCTTAGACGTTCAATGCTGTCGACCTCAGTCATATGCCAATCCGGAATTCTTGCCCTACGAGCCTCGTATCGACCTCTTGGTGGCCAAACGGACCGGGGGACTCCTCGCCATATTGCCCAGAGCGCCAATGGCCTCCGTGCCCCTCCAAGCCCCTCGGCGGTCGGCCGCCACGGGAGGCTGGAGAAGTCTCGCTCCCTTCGAGCGGATCATTACGCCAATTCGGCCATATGGGAAGCGCTGGGTGCGCGTTGTCCCCGCCTCGGCCGGAGCCACGCAGCGCGGCCAAGCGCGGGCGAGTCGATCCGCCTTGCAAGAAGGTCCAGGCCCTACCGCTCGCCTACCGGCATAGAGATGCCTATGCTCCAGGGTCGTCTCCCATTTGCGCGGCTCGCGGGCAGATGTATCGTGGCTTTGGGCTCTCTGAGTCTCCGACCGACTGATGGTTGCTCTTCCCCTCAAGACCCGGGCTTGTTGGGGAGCTGACTAAGGATGGTAGAAGGCGGGGCTGACGGGTCGGCCTCTGACGCGAGCCGGGAGGAGAGATCAGTCGCCCATTTTCGATGTGGGCGATCTGGCCCCCAAATATCTCAATGTCGTTGGGATCATGGCTGATCAGCAACAGTGGAATGCCGGCCCCGTCCAGCACGGCCTCCAGCTCCTGCCGCAGGTGCTGGCGAAGATCATGGTCCAGCGCGGAGAACGGTTCATCCAGCAGCAGCGCCTGCGGCTGCGTCACCAGGGCGCGCGCCAAGGCGGTACGCTGGCGTTGGCCACCGGAGACCTGCGAGGGCAGTAGATCGCCCACCGTGTCGATGCGGAATGCGTGCAACCACTGCTCCACTGCATCGAAGCGCTGGCCGACCCGCGGATTCAACCAGCCCTTCTGCAGACCGAACGCCACGTTCTGGCGCACGCTCAGATGCGGGAACAATGCGTAATCCTGGAACACGTAGCCCAGCCGGCGGCGTTGCGGCGGCAGATCCACGCCGGTAGCCGCATCGAACAAGGTCTGCCCCTGCAGCCGTACATGCCCCTGGCCCGGCCGTAGCAGCCCGGCCACCGCCTTCAAGGTCAGGCTCTTGCCCGCGCCCGAGGGTCCGAACAGCACCACCTGGCGTTGCGTGCACTGCAGCGATACGTCCAACACGAAATCCTGGCCGGCCGCCTGCAGGCGACGCTGCACCTGCAGGTCAAGCCACATCGCGCAGCTCCCGGCGACGTCCGCCTACCAGCCGCGCGGCCAGCAACAGGATCACGATACAGACCACCGAGGTCAGGATCACCAACGCGTTGGCCTTGCCATCCTGGCCGGCCTGCACCGCCTCGTAGATAGCGATCGACAGCGTCTGCGTGCGGCCGGGAATGCTGCCAGCCACCATCAGCGTCGCGCCAAACTCGCCCATCGCGCGCGCAAACGCCAGCAACAGCCCGGCGAGGATGCCGCGCCAGGCCAGCGGCAACGTGATGCGGAAGAACACCGCCGCTTCGGACACCCCCAGCGTGCGTGCGGCCTGCTCCAGCTGCCCGTCCACTTCCTCGAACGCCGCGCGTGCCGGCTTGAACACCAGCGGCAGCGAGGCCACCGCCGCAGCAATCACTGCAGCCTGCCAGGTGAACACCAGGTTGATGCCGAACCACGACTGCAGCCACGCGCCGATCGGGCCGTTGCGACCGATCAGCACCAACAGGTAATACCCCAGCACCGTCGGTGGCAGCACCATCGGCAGGGTCAGCAGTGAATCCAGCAGCTCACGGCCGGGAAATCGCCGCCGCGCCAGCAGCGCGCCCAGTGCCACGCCCAGCACCAGATTGATCGCGGTGGCCCAGCCGGCCACCTTCAGCGACAACCACAGCGCGCTCCAGTCGAGATCCATGCCTCAGGGCTTGCCGAACCCATGCTTGGCCAGGATCGCCTGGCCCTGTGCCGAACGCACGAAAGCAGTGAAGCGCTTGGCTTCGGCGGGCTGCGCGCTGACCTTGGTCACCGCCAGCGGATAGGCAATGCGCCCCGTCACCGGCACCGCGAAGGCACGGCGCACCCGGTCGGGCATCGCCTGTGCATCGGTGGCATAGACGAAGCCGGCGTCCACTTCACCGCGAGCCACGTAATCCAGCGACTGGCGCACGTTCTGCGTGGTGATGGTCTTGCCCTGCACCGACGGCCACAGGCCCGCCGCTTCCAGTGCACCCTTGGCATAGCGGCCGACCGGCACACTGTCCGGGTTGCCCAGTGCGATGCGCTGCACGCCGGCACCAGCCAGATCCCTCAGGGTACGCGGCGCGGCCTTGGCCTGCGGCGGCACCACCACCCACAGCGCGTTCACTGCGAACACCTCGCGGGTACCGACCGCCAGCAGGTCCTGCTGCTGGGCCTGGTCCATCGTGGTTTCGTCGGCCGACGCGAACACATCCACCGGTGCGCCGCGGCTGATCTGCTGCAGCAGCACGCCGGACGCGGCGAAATTGAAATCGACCTTGGTTCCCGGGTGCGCCTTCTCATAGGCGGTGCCCAGTTCGCGGAAGCTCTCGGTCAGGCTCGATGCCGCCGACACCGTCAGCTCGGCCGCCCAGGCCGGCACCGTGGCCAGCAGTCCCAGCAACAACAGTCCAGCTCGTTTCATCATTGGTTTCCCCGTTTGGTTGGGTTTAGATCGGTTTCACCGCCTATCCTTGGCATCGCAGGCGCTACATAGGTGGCCCGCCCAGAGCTAGGCAGAGGGTGCACGACGGTGCGGACCTCGTTGGCGCAGGCTGTCTCGTACATCCACATCGAATTGAAGCTGCAGCGAGATGTCATCACCCAGCGCGATGCCAAAACCAAGACCATCACGACAGGGCAAACGTGATGCCAAGGACTGAACCGCTTCGCGAGGAAGCATCAACCGGCAGTACTCGCTCCCCTCCAGAAGCACCGCCTGTTGCCCTGCATGCAGTGATAGCACCATGCCCCAGCCGCGATCGCCGCCGAACCGCGTCAGGTTCTCCACCGATTCGCCGGCCAGCAACTGCGCTAGCTCCTCTTCATCAACGCGCAGACGAACTGCCTGCCGCTGTAGCTGGACTTTCATGATGCAATGAACTCGAGCTCGGTTGGGGTGTTGCAGTTGAGTAGCTGGTCGTATTCGCTATCCGCCAGTGGCAGCTCGATTGCGCCCAAGCGTTCTCGCAGGGCGCGTAGCGAGCGGTGCGCCGCCGGATTCTCGATCAATTCCCGCAACACATGCCGGCAATGGTCATCAATCTGCAACCGCATCGGCAGGGGTTCTTCCGCAAACAGCACACAGGCAGCCGAAGGCGCATCACGTAACCGTTGTAGTAACGCCGGGGTCACATTGGGCGTATCCACCGGAAGCACCAGAGCGGCAGCGTCCGGCATGCACATGGCCACACTGTAGAGCCCGCCCAACGGGCCGCAGCGTGCCACGCGATCAGGAATGCCACCGAAGGCCGGGTAGTTGCCACTCACCCATACCCTTTCCGCACCTGCCTGTCGCAGCAGGCCACGCATGTGCTCTAGCAGGGTTCGCCCGTGCCACGGTAGCAGCGCCTTGTCACGGCCCATCCGGCTGGAAAGACCACCGGCCAGCACGATGCCGTCAGTGGGAATGTTCGTGATCGTGTGCACATTCATGGGCATTGTCATGAGCTTGCGTGGGTTCGTTATCCGCATGGCAGAGACTGCAGCCTTCGGTCCACTCGCTGTCGCCGTCCTCGTAATGCTCCTGCTTCCAGATCGGGCACTGGTGCTTGACCACCTCGATCAACTGCCGGCAGGCGCGGAACGCCTCGTCGCGGTGCGGGCTGCCGGCAGCCACCACCACCGCCACATCGCCAATGCCCAACCGGCCCTTGGCGTGGGCCACATACAGCTTCAGCTTCGGACCAAACGTCGCCTCGACCTCGGCGGCCAGGCGCTTGAACTCGTTCAACACCAGCGGCTCGAACAGGTCGTAGGTGATCCCGGTCACCGGCCGGCCGATGTTGACGTCGCGCACCTTGCCGATGAACACGTCGATGCCGCCGAAGCCCGGATCAGAGACCGCAGCAATGCCCTCGGCTGGATCGATCGCCGCCTGCGCGCGGTCCACCACCTTCGCGATGATCTTCTCGCTCATCGCTCAGCCCCCGCTCACCGGCGGCAGGATCGCCACCCGGCCATCGTCGGGCAGCGCCTCGTGGTCGCGCAGCACGCGTTGCTGGTCGGCGAACGCCGAATAATCCAGCAGGCCGGCACGGAATCCCGGCCAACGCACCGGCAGCAGCTCGCGCAGCGCCTGGCGCAGATCGGCCACGGTGCCACCGGCCACATCCACGGCAATCTCGCGGCTGGCATCCAGATCGGAAAACGCACCGAACAACTGCAGATTCACCTGTTTCATCATGACTCCTGGCTCACCAGCTGCACCGGTTCGTGGTGACCCCAGCCCTGCACGCGCACGTAGGTGCCGGCGCTGGCCAGGTCACCCTCAGCCTCCAGCACCACCCAGGCGTTGGCCTGCAGCATGGACATCAAACGGAACGACTCCTGCCCGGACAGCACGCGCGCACTCAGGCGCCCCTGACCGTCCATTTCCACCCGCGCACGCGCGTGGAAGCGCAGGCCCGGCGGCTTGCGCACGTCGGCCTGCAGCGGCAGCTGCAACATGACTTCCGGCGCCAGCCCCAACAGGCGGCGCAGCACCGGCTCGACGAAGAAACGCTGGCCCACAGCAGCGGAGACCGGGTTGCCCGGCAGGCCGAAGTACAGCGCGCCATTGGGCAGCACGGCGAACAGCAGCGGCTTGCCCGGGCGGATCGCCACCTTGTGGAACACGATGCGCGCACCACGGCCGCGCAGCGCATCGGGAACGAAATCGTAGCGCCCGGCCGACACCGCGCCGGTACTGATCAGCACCTGCGCGCCCGCGGCCAGCGCTTCATCCAGCACCGCATTGAACGCGACCACGTCGTCGCCCACCGTGCCCTGCCAGACCACCTCGGCACCGGCGGCCTGCAGGCGGCCGACCAGGTACGGTCGGTTGCTGTCACGGATCTGGCCGGATTCCAGCGCCTGCGCCGCCTCGGTCACCAACTCTTTGCCGGTAGCGATCACTGCCGCCTTCGGCCGCGCCACCACCGCCACCTGGCCCACGCCGATGGCATGCAGCAGGGTGCGCGCATTGATATCCAGCACCTGCCCGGCCTGCAGCACGCGCTCGCCTTCGCTCACGTCCTGGCCGCGCAGGCGCACATGCTGGCCCGGCTTCACCGATGCCTTCAAGGCGATGCGGGTCGGGCGTCCCTCCTCGCTGGCGAGGATCTCCACGTTCTCGACCGGCACCACCGTATCCAGCCCGGACGGCATACGTGCACCGGTCATGATTTCCCATGCACCCTCGCCGCCTTCGGCGCCGGCATCGCCGGCCGCCTGCCAGCCCTGCACCGCGAATTCGGTACCGGCCTCGAACGTCGCGCCGTTGGCGCGCAGCGCGAAGCCGTCCATTGCCGAATTGTCGAACGGCGGCAACGACTGCCCGCTGTGGATGTCACTGGCCAGGGTACGGCCGCCGGCCTCATGCAGCGGCAGGCGCTCGGCCGGCAGCGGCGTGGCTGCGTCCAGCAGGTGCTGCAGGGCTTCGCTGTAGGCAATCATCAGTGGCCACCACCCTCGACCATCGCCAGGGCATGGCCCAGTACCGGCGCCAGGATGTCCAGGCACTGCGCCGCCGCCTTCGGGCTGCCGGGCAGCGCGAACACCAGCATGTTGCCCAGCTGCACCACCTCGGCGCGGCTCAGCCAGGCCATCGGCGTGTGCTGTGCACTCAGTGCCCGCACCATCTGCGCCAGGCCATGCACCGGCCGCGCGTTCAAAGAACGCAGCGCCTCCGGGGTCAGGTCACGCGGGCCCAGCCCGGTACCGCCGGTACACAGGCACAGGCGCACGCCCTCGGCGGCCAAGGCCTGCAGGCGGCCCGCCAATGGCTCGATGCCATCGGGCAACACCTCAGCGGCCACCACCTCGCCGCCCAGCTTTTTCAGGCCGGTCACCAGGGTCGGGCCAGAGATATCCTCATAGGTGCCGTCGCTGGCGCGATCGCTCAGCGTGATCACCGCGCAGGCCGCGCCCTCCAGGCCCTTCGGCGCACGCGGCTTGAAACGCGTGCGCTCGGCATCGTCCATGCCGTCGGGGTGCAGCCAGACACCGCGCTTGCCGCCTTCCTTGAACAGCAGGCGGATACCTTCGATGCGCAGGGCCGGTTCCACCGGCTTGCTCAGGTCGTACAGGGTAAGCAGCGCCGCGTTGACGCCGGCCAGTGCCTCCATCTCCACGCCGGTGCGCGCCTCGCTGGCGCACTCGCACCACACGCGGATCGCCTGCCGTTCCGGTACCGGCGCGCAGAACACCTGCACCAGTTCCAGCGGCAGCGGATGGCACAGCGGCATCAGCATCGAGGCCATCTTGGCGCCCTGCAGGCCGGCAATCTCGGCCATCACCAGCGCATCGCCCTTGGGCAGGCGGCGCTCGACGATCAGCGGATAGGCCACTGGACCGGCATGCAGCTCGCCCACCGCCACCGCACGGCGGCGGGTGATGCGCTTGTCGCGGACATCGGCCATATGGAAGGCCGCATTCAATTCCCCACTCATCGTGTTGCTCATCCTCCGATGGAAGCCAGGTGCGGGGTCAGCCCGGTCTGGCCCTGGTGCAGTCCATGCCCGGCCGCTTTCAGGCCAAGCTGTGTGGTGATGCGTGCCAGCAGCGCGTCATGGTCGTCGTCGCTCTGCAGCAGCGGGCGCAGCGGCACGCCGAACTCGCCGAACAGGCACAGCCGCAGGTCGCCCTTGGCGGTCACCCGCAGGCGGTTGCAGCCCTTGCAGAAGTCGCGCGAATACGGGGCGATGATGCCGATGCTGCCGCGATGGTCGGGGTGGCCGAACTCGCGTGCCGGGCCGGCATCGGCCGCGCGCGGACGCTCGTGCCAGCCAGCGGCCAGCAGCTGCTCGATCACCACGTCGGCACGCAGGTGGTGGCGCTGGAAATAGGCTTCGTTGTCGCCGGTGCGCATCAGTTCGATGAAGCGCACGCTGAAGGGGCGGTCACGCAGGTAGTCCATCCACTGCGGCAGCTCGTCGTCGTTCAGGCCGCGCAGCAGCACCGTGTTGAGCTTGATCGCCGGCAGGCCAAGTGCCTGTGCCAGGGCCAGGCCCTGTTCGATCTCCGGCAGGCGGTCATGCCCGGTGATGGTCTTGAAGCGTTCGCGCTGCAGGCTGTCCATGCTCACGTTCAGCGCGGTCAGGCCAGCCCGGTGCCAACCCGGCAGGCGCCGCGGTAGCAACGTGCCATTGGTGGTGATGGCCACCTTGCGGATGCCCGGCACCGCCGCCACGGTGGCGATGATCTCATCCAGGTCCTTGCGCAGGCTGGGCTCGCCGCCGGTCAGGCGGATCTTGCTCATGCCCAGCGCGGCAAACGCACGCACCAGGCGCGCGATTTCATCCACCTGCAGGAAGCGCGGGCGGCCATCGGCCTGGTAACCGTCGGGCAGGCAGTAGCTGCAACGGAAGTTGCAGGCTTCGGTCAACGACAGACGCAGGTACGGAAAGCTGCGTCCGAAACCGTCGGTGAGTTGGCGTGGATGACCTGCCAGTGCGCCCTCACCTACCGGCTCTGGCGCCCGAATGAGCTCGGCTGACATTCTTAGTCCTCCCTACGACATGCCGGCGCAATCACTGTGAAATGACCACCCTGACCGGGATCGACTTCGCCGCGGGGGTACCACTGATGCGATCGAAGTAATCCAGAGGTAGCAGTGGATTGAGTTCAGGGTAGTAGCCCGCAATCGCGCCACGCGGCATCGGATAGTCAAGCACAGTCAACCCATCGACCCGCCGGCAGACGCCATCACTGGAGATCGTCTCGAGGCTCACCTGTTCCTCCTTCCCAATCCCTCGTGCTACTCGATCTTCCAGGTTCATGAAGAGGATCATTCGATCGTTGTACACACCGCGATAGCGATCGTTGTAGCTGTAGATTGTCGTGTTGTACTGGTCATGGGAGCGAACCGTGGCCAGCCGAAGCATAGTGGGATCCTCGACCAGGTCGTTCACTTCAAGACCCGGCAACACCAGAATATTGGCCTTCCCGTTAGGTGTCGACCACTCACGGCGGCGCGGCGGAATGTCCAAGTGGAAGCCACGCGGCGCCTGGATCCGTTCATTGAAGTCTGCGTAGATGCTGGGATAGACCGCCGCGATCAGCTCACGAACATGGTTGTAATCGTGCATGCAAGCTGCCCAGTCGACCTTGCTGTCCGGCAGTGTTGCCATTGCCATGCGGCACACGATCTCAACTTCCGGAAGAACATGTTCACTCACAGGCTCCAGTACTCCACGGGATGCGGTGACATTCGACATGGCATCCTCGATGGTGACAAACTGCTCACCCAGCGGGGTATGGATCCACTCCGAGCGCGCCACCACCGGTAGGATCAGCGCCTCCTTGCCATGCACTAGGTGGCCACGGTTGAGTTTGGTGGCGATGCCAACCGTAAGCTCAAGACCACGCATTGCCCTGTAGGCAATTTCGGTATCAGGAACAGCATGGATGAAGTTCCCGCCCATGCCGATGAAGACCTTGGCGGTTCCAGCCAGCATCGCCTCAATAGACTCAACCACATGGTGCCCATGTTCGCGCGGCGGTTCGAACCCGAACACGTCGCGAACTTGGTCCAGGTAGCGTTGCGTCGGCTTCTCATCAATGCCGACGATACGGTCGCCTTGCACGTTGGAATGGCCGCGAATAGGAGCAATGCCCGCCCCGGGCTTTCCGAAGTTGCCGCGCAGCATCAGCAGATTGGCAACCTGCTGCAAAAGGCGAGATCCTTGCTGGTGCTGGGTCAGGCCCATGCCATAGCAGATAATGGTCGCACGGGAACGGATGTAGATCTCTGCACAACGCAGAATCTGCTCCTTCTTGATCCCGGACACTTGGACGATCTGGCTCCACTCCAGGGACATCACTTCTTCACGCAATGCCTCCAGCCCGACGGTGTGCTCGGTCAGGAATTCGTGATCGAGAACAGACTCGCCGGCCGCTTCCCGCTCGAACATAGCCTTCATGATGCCCTTGATCAGGGCCAGGTCACCGCCGATGCGAATGTGTACAAATTCACTGGAAATCGCGGTGGAGCCAAACGTGGCCATCTGCACGACGTCCTGGGGCTCGGCAAAGCGAATCAGCGCACGTTCCGGCATAGGATTGACCGCGACAATTGGAGCATTACGCTTCCGCGCCTCCACCAAGTTGGACATCATTCGTGGTGAGTTGGTGCCTGTGTTCTGGCCGATGACGAAGATGGCCTCAGCATGCTCAAAGTCATCGAGCACGATAGTGCCCTTGCCGACGCCAATTGCCGGCGGCAACCCCCGGCTGGTCGGCTCGTGGCACATGTTCGAGCAGTCCGGGAAGTTGTTGGTTCCGAACTCGCGCACGAAGATCGAGTACAGGAACGCGGCTTCGTTCGGCGTCCTCCCCGAGGTGTAGAACTCAGCCTCATGCGGGCTGGACAGGGCCTGCAGGTGTCGCCCGATCAGCGCGAAGGCTTCATCCCAGCTACAAGGAACGTAATGGTCGGTTACCGGGTCATATCGCATCGGCTCGGTCAATCGACCCTGCATCTCCAGCCAATAGTCGGACTGCGCCATCAGCTCCTGGACAGTGTGCTCCGCGAAGAACTCACGCGTGGCGCGATGCTTGGTTGCCTCCCATGCCAAGGCCTTCGCACCGTTTTCGCAGAACTCCAGCTTCTTGGTGTGATCTGCATCCGGGAAAGCGCAACTGGGGCACTTGAATCCCCCAGGCTGATTCATCGACAAGAGCGCTTTAGATCCCTTGGCAATGACGCTCTGCTGCATCAAAACCTTGGCGGTTGCACCGGCGGCACCCCAGCCACCGGCAGGATGGTCGTAGGCTTTGTAACGGGGGATCTTCTGCTCTGACATGACAGGCACTCGCAGCATGCAATTGGGAGTGGGAAAAGTTAAGCACGCGACGCCCGCCCCTTCCACGGACAGTATGTCCACCCTGCCCAGACAAGACGTCCGGCGTACACGCCGGGCCTCGAATCGAGGCACTGGTGTCCGATACGAGCGCCTCAACGTACCCGAAGCGCTCATCCTGGCCCTCGCCACGAACAGGTCTTCACGCCACCCGCCATCGATTGTAACTATCTAATTTATCGGACGTTTTCTAGCTACAGACACCTCTAGCGGACAGGCGGACCACAGCCCCTCGAGCAGAATGTCTGATCAACTCAGCCAAACTGTCCATCTGCGAACATTTGTAAATTTTGACCGCAGCGGGATGTACGCCTTGGGATACTCTCCGCACTGTCAAACCACTAAGAAGTCCCCGACCCGAGGGACCCTGCACGCCCAGATCATCGTTACCGGCTTCCCTCCCCGCCAGGCCTCATCTCCATGCAAGCGCCCAGCCCAGTACCTGCCAACGAGCCCTGCGGCATCGCATATCGAAGAACTCTTCGGTGGCGTGGTGGCGAGCGCGGCTCAATCATGGACAGCGTTGCCGAAGAAGTGCCTGTCGCGATGCTCTACAACGACAATCCGTTCTCGGTGATGATGGCCAGCCCAACGGACCTGGAAGACTTTGCGCTGGGCTTTTCCATGACGGAGGGAACAATTTCTGATCCCTCCCAACTTCTCCGGATTGAAGTGAGGCCATCGCTGGAAGGCATTGAGCTGGCGATGGAAGTCACAGATAGTGCGCCCATCGTGTCAATGCCCAACGACGCCACCCGCAACCTACCCGGGCGTAGCGGTTGCGGGCTATGTGGAGCTAGTCGACTGGAGCAAGTGCTCAGAATGCCTTTGCCAATCGACCGACCCACCACCTACTCCGCCTTGGCGCTACGCGTAGCACTGTCCTCGCTAAAAGGGCTACAGCCAATGAACGAGGCTGCCGGCTCAACCCACGCAGCAGCATGGGTTCTCCCGGACGGAGCTATCGAAGTGGTACGCGAAGACGTAGGCAGGCACAACGCACTAGATAAGCTCATTGGTGCAATGAGGCGCTCATCGACTTCAACCAACGAAGGTCTCGTGCTTCTATCTAGCCGTGCTAGCTACGAAATGGTGAGTAAGGCCGCCTATGCAGGCATGGCGATCGTTGCAGCGGTATCGGCACCCACAGCCTTAGCCATAGATCTCGCAAAGGCCGCAGGGATCTGTCTTGTCGGCTTCGCGCGCTCGGATGGCTTCAACATCTATTCACACCCCCAGCGCCTACTCGATTTGGAAGCTGCACACCTAGCAGCCGTATGACGCCAGATGACGCCTGCCGTGCAATGAGCAAGGATCTCCGCCGATGAAATTGCTAGGCACCATCGGAACTTGAGCCGCTAGCCACCACCCACCCCCTATTGGGATCGTTATGGACGCCCTCCTCCTTTCCCGAATTCAGTTCGGCTTTCTCATCAGCTTCCATGTGCTCTTCCCTGCCTTCACCATTGGCTTGGCCAGTTGGCTTGGTTTCGTGGAATGGCGCTGGCTTCGAACCCGCAACCCGGTGTGGCGGGATCTGTTCTTCTTCTGGCAGAAGATCTTTGCCGTGTCCTTCGGCATGGGCGTGGTAAGCGGTATCGTCATGGCGTTCCAGTTCGGCACAAACTGGCCTCGTTTGAGCCAGATCGCCGGAACCGTAATCGGCCCCCTACTGACTTACGAGGTCCTGACAGCCTTCTTCCTGGAGGCAAGTTTCCTCGGAGTGATGATGTTCGGCTGGGGGCGAGTATCACCACGCCTGCACTTCTTTTCCACATGCATGGTCGCACTTGGAACGCTCTTTTCAACGTTCTGGATTCTTGCCTCCAACAGCTGGTTGCATACGCCTGCGGGCTACGAAATGATCAACGGAGTGGTCC
Source organism: Stenotrophomonas sp. 86156_Sma (assembly GCF_056481625.1). NCBI lineage: Bacteria > Pseudomonadati > Pseudomonadota > Gammaproteobacteria > Lysobacterales > Lysobacteraceae > Stenotrophomonas > Stenotrophomonas sp. 86156_Sma. The sequence continues at coordinate 2,549,213 of NZ_CM151157.1, read as the reverse complement.
ATCCGGTTGACTGGTTCGAGGTTGTGTTCAATCCATCGTTCCCCTATCGACTGGCCCATATGGCAATAGGGTCATTCATAACAACCTGCTTCGTGGTGGGTGGTGTTGGCGCCTGGTACCTGCGGCGTAAGGAGCACGTCGAAGCCGGCCGCAAGATGCTTGGGGCGGCTGTGATATTTGCGGCCATTACCGTTCCTGTTCAGATTTTCGTGGGTGACATGCATGGTCTGAACACCCTCAAGCACCAGCCGATGAAGATCGCAGCGGTAGAGGCTCACTGGCATCAGGGCCAAGAAGGTGAAGGAGTTCCGCTGGTCGTCTTCGCTGTACCAAATGAGAAGGAAGAGCGGAACGATCTTGAGATCGCGATTCCGCGTGTTGGCAGCCTCATCCTGACTCACTCCATGGATGGAACCTTCGCACCGCTGACATCCGTACCGGCGAGCGAACGACCTCCGGTCACGCCTGTGTTCTTCGCATTCCGGATCATGGTTGGGATAGGCACCCTCATGCTACTGCTCGCCTGGCTTTCTGCTTTCACCCTGGCCCGCCGTAAGCTGTTCGATTCCGGGGCCCTGCTGCGCGCTTGGAACTGGATGCTTCCAAGTGGGTTCGTTGCTTTGGTGGCCGGCTGGTTTGTCACCGAGATGGGGCGCCAGCCTTGGATTGTCTATGGCGTTTTGCGAACGGCTGATGCCGTGGGGCCGCAAACGGCCTGGATGACAGCGATCTCACTCGCGGTCTATGTCGCTGGATATGCGTTCGTATTTGGTTGGGGCATCTGGTATCTGGTCAAGATCCTCCGACATGGCCCACATGCCCAAGACGGAAGTCCGTCGCTAGAGGGTGGTGATCGCACACCTGCACGGCCTATCTCGGCCGCTGATCAATCTCTCTGAGGAACGCTGACATGGACTCGATGACCTGGTTGCCCATCGCCTGGTTCGCCGTCATCAGCTTCGGCGTCCTGATGTACGTCGTCCTCGACGGCTTCGTACTCGGTATTGGCATTCTCGCGCCCTTTGCCGAGGATGAAGAGCAGCTCGATGTGATGATGAACACCGCTGCCCCAATATGGGATGGCAACGAAACCTGGCTGGTGCTCGGCGGAGCCGGATTGCTAGCAGCGTTTCCAACAGCCTATGCAGCGCTTCTTTCGGCCCTGTACCATCCAGTACTTCTGCTGCTTGTATCATTGGTTTTCCGGGGGGTCGCCTTTGAGTTCAGGTTCAAAGCCCATCGCTCCAAGAGACTTTGGAGCGTGGCTTTTGGCCTTGGCTCGCTTCTGGCCGCGTTCTCTCAAGGAGTGATTCTTGGCACGGTGGTGCAAGGCGTGCCAATGACTGGTGACACCTACGCTGGCGGACCATTCCTATGGTTCAGCCCCTTTGCCATGCTTACCGGAGCAGCCTTGGTTGCCGGCTACGCCTTGCTTGGAGGCACCTGGCTAATCTTGAAGACCGAGGGGCGAACCCACGCACTTGCCAGGCGCCTGACCCGCCCCCTGGTGGTCGCCGTGATCGTGGCCATGGGGCTCGTAAGCAGCTGGCTGCCGTTCCTTGATCTGCGACTAATGACTCGCTGGTTCAGTGACGGGAATTTCTGGTGGCTGTCCCCCGTCCCCCTTCTTACGCTCGCCGTGGCAGTGGCGCTGTGGCGCGCGGAGAAACGCCCCACTCATGATCTTGCCCCTTTCCTACTGAGCCTGTCGTTGTTTGTCCTGGGCTACCTAGGTCTCGTACTCGGCATGTGGCCGTACCTGCTCCCGCCCGGATTGACGATCTGGGATGCAGCAGCGCCAGTGTCGTCGCTTGGCTTCAGCCTGGTCGGCTTGGCGGTCATGCTTCCGGTCATCCTGGGCTACACCGCCTGGTCATACCGCGTTTTCCGCGGCAAAGTGAGTGCGAGCACGAGCTATCATTGAGCGTGATATACCACCCATTCGCCTGAAGTGGAGAATGGGCTCAACTAAAGCCCGGAAAGGGCGAGTAGAGGTTCGGTGGTGGCCGACTCATGAACTGAATGTCACTGGACTATCTTCAGCTAAGCCGAAGGTCGAATGCCACCGCCTCTGGCCCTCGACTTGACTCAATCAGTTAGCCAATACGCCCGGCCTCCCAGAATCGTGTATCGCCCTAAGACACACAGGACGTGATGAGTGAGGCCTTCAGCCGACCCTGAATCGTATGCCTTCGGATCGAACTGACTTGAACGAAAGTCGATGATTCACGGTGACGTGGTAGAAGAACGCCTCACACCAACGAAGCCGCCTAGAAAGAAGGACTACATCATGTATGGGGCCGCTACGAGATAGCCACCGGACAAGAGTGAGTGGGTCCCGTCCCGACAGCATGGGGCTAAGTAGCTCAACAGTAGAGCCTCTGGCCAACGCGCAAACCCACGGCCGTACGGATCTTAACCATAGGTGGAAGCCCTCCCGTTCAAGCCTATGCCTTTCAGCAAGCTCCGCTCTGAGCTGACGCCGGCGAACCTGGCGGGCTATCTCCAAGTGTGCCGAGTACTCCCCCTTGCCATGATAGGCAACCTTCAGGACGTAGCCCCGGGCCCTGGTGGGAATCGGTGAGTACGAAGCTCGAACACGCGCAAAGAAGTACCCCGCGAAAACGGCAGTTGCGACGAGAACAGCATGAAGTTCGCTCGGGGCGATACGGTATCCACTCGCAGTGAAGAACTGGACGCAAACAAGCCCATCGCAACCCGTAGGAATCAACGTTCGATACAACGTCGTCCCGGGAACATACAAGAGAAAAATGAAGCCATAGGCGCACCACTTCCAGCAATGAACTCGCTGATCCAGCACCGGCTCCCAACTGAGCTCTCTTTTGGGGCGGCGCAGAACGTAAGCGCCAATGAAGAGCAGCGAAGGAACGCCCAATAGCAGCAGCAGGTCGATGATCTTCTGAATTGTGTACATGGCAGGGTACTTAGAACGTCGCTCCGGAGCTCCTGGGTAAACGGGATGCCATCGCCTGGATTCGTGGCCGGGACGAACCGCTAGGAGTCTGGACAGGGCTGTATCGGCCGCGCGACATGGAACTTGAACCACTGATTCGTCCATGCTCAATGGCCTACTCGCGCTCCTCGGCATAGCACGGCTCCCAAAGAACCTAGAACACCGCTGGAGGAAGCGACGGGACTTTCACTCACAACTCCACCGCAGCCACGGACAGCAGTGCTGCGATATCTGAAGATCAGATAGACGCGAACTGGCCTCGCTGCTATGCTGGTGAGCTAGGCGAGCGATCTGAGAGACAAGTGGCCTATGTTGTCACCCAACCGACCCTCATTTCGCATTGGCCAGAGTTGGACGATTTCGTTCGTTCAATCGGCCCGTTCTTAGCCTGCGCCTGGTGCGCACTGGAGCGCTCAAGGACCGTAAGCGGGCCTGTTGCCGCCGAGGGCTTGGCCTCAGCCGCACTCGATACGCTTGCCTCACTTCGCGTACTGCAGCGCATTCCCATCGCAGCCCCCAATTCCGGGGCGAGGTCCTTGTATGAGCCTCTGGCATGGACCTATCAGGCCGCTTGGTCACGTCAGGACGTGAGTCTGGAGGCCAGGTTGACCAGTACGCTTACCCGATGGGCTGCCGAATGCTCGTCCACTGCCAAACGGACCTTGGGAACCTCGCTCGCAGAGAGCGAAGCCCGTGCATACCTGGCCAATCTGCTACGCAAGTATCGGCTATCTCCCACGCTGGGCAATGGCCTGAGATCGACCCAGCTCCCGGAGTGGAATGCACTGAGCTTGGGACGCAAGAGGTATGTACTGTGGGCCGGCATGCGCAACGTTGCGTCGGAGTTCCTGAAAGCTGATCTGGACGAGGAGGCCGCCCGTCGGGTACTTGATCGAGAGATCAGCAGGAGATGCACTTGGCTCGTTAGCCGAGTTCAATCGGGAGCACTTGACCCGACTGACTTTTGCTTCGTGCCAGGCCATGGCTGGCGTCAGCCGTTGATCTTGGACGTGGCGATGGAGACCTTTATCCCTCTGGGCAGACAGTACTGGCTGCAGCCAAGTAGCGACTGGAGGCTTTAGCGGATACTCTCCGCGCCGCGTCCACTAGTGGGCGCGCGACCCAGCGAATCCGGTGTCAGCGGTCAACTAGATCGCGTAGGTATCGGTGGCGCCAATAGCCAGGGCCTGGCCTTGAACGACTGATGAGCTCGCCACGCGTTTGATCTGGAAGGCCAACTACGAGCGCAGTCCCTGTGCCCATTGCTGCAGGAACTCCTCCTGGACAGCGGTCTCGATGGCACCCGGCCTGACACGTCGCACCGAGCCAATGGCAGCCTGCGCTGTTCGCTCAGCCCCTGACTGCAGTAGAAGCATCGCTGCGACAGTGCCGGCTCGCCCCAGCCCACCCTTGCAGTGGACCACAATGCGCAGGCCCGAATGCAAACTCCGAACGAGCATTGACCCCAGTACTGGCCATCGTTCGAGCAACCTCTGGTCAGGCGCTGCGCCATCCGTGATTGGAAGGCCATGCCATGAGATGCCCTGCCCTTCAACCACTTGAGGCAAGCACTCGATCCGCAACTCACTGAACTCCCACGGCTCGAGTAGCGTAATCAGGTGGCTGGCTCCCCAACACTGAATCACAGAGACATCCACATCGATGTCTCTCGCCCATGCCCCCGTCATCGCAACTTCTTGGTACTTACCTGGCGCGAAGGTCACACCAATAGCCCCTCCCCTTTCGCCAACCGGGAGTTCCGCGATAGCTAAAGGGTGGGTCAAACTTGTTCGAATCATGTCGGATCTCCTGAACGACAGCCCATTCCTATGCAGCAACCGGCGCTGCTGGCTGGAAGAGCTGCACCCGCCAACCCACTCACTAAGCACACCAACTACAACGGAACAACCAATCGTTCCTTCAGCATCTCAAGGGCCACTTCCAGGCCGGCGTCATCCGCGTCATATGGAGCGCCGAACAAAGAGACCTCAATCCAATAGCGCTCCTGCCCCGGATGGATGTAGTCCGAGTGATCGTCCAGCAACAGCGCTGCACCCAGGATCGGAGACACATACCGGAGGTCCTTCGTTGCCCCTCCCCAGAATGTATATGGCAACTCAGCGAACCAGCCTGGCGCGCCCCCTTCCTCGACCAGCAGCCGCGAAATCCTGCGGAAAGCTGCCTCAGGGACCGTGGTGTAGATGACCAGATGCTCGAAGAGTTCATGAGCGACCTCAAGGAACTGATAAAGCCCTGGGCGTGGAATCTGGCTGACAGCATTTGAGATCAGCGTCCCCTCGAGATCGAGAGCAAGGATGGTCGGTCGCATTGAGCGCTAGGATCCTCATCAGTAGTTGGACACTTTGATCTGGAGCGTTCCGCGCTGCGCTTGGTCATCGGACGCAGTTGCGGAACACCAATGAGTCAGATATCTGAGAACTTCTCGGCTTGCTTAAGCTGATTCTCCAGAGACTGGATCTTTTCCCTATAGTTGGCAGCTATGTAGGGCTTGTCATTGAAGTCCAAAGCCGTCTGAGGAATTAGTTCGAGCTCGACTCGCGTTGAAGACGCTTGTCGAATTGCCAGTGTCGACCACGCATCATCACCTTTTACGAAGCCAACATTGAAGCGCGCCGTGACGCCATGGTTCGGCTTGAGGCCATCAATCGATCTGAAGTCGCTGTGCACCCGCGACTTTGCCGTGGGCTGAGCTTCGCCATTGATGTAGAGCGTCGCCGCCCAGCTGGCCTGGCTGAGCGCCAAAGTTGAGCCATTGGCAATTCGCGCCTCAATGACCGGCTTCGGGCCAAAGAAGCTGTCCTCGATCCGTAACGTTGCGCCACTCGCACGCACTCTTTCTAGTTCGGTGATCGTCGGCCGCTGCGCGTTGGCCTGCTCCTGCAGAGCAAGAATTTCTTTTGGATGGGCATCCCTAATCTGCTTGATGTGCCCCCTAACCACCTGTCTTACAGATGCATTCGGGTAGGCCTTGTTCAGCTCAGCCAGATCAAGGCCGGCAACGGCCCAGTTGAAGGCATCCCGCTCATGGGCACTCAGCTCGGCGTCAATTGCGTCAATCGACGCTCTGTATTGCTCCTGCGTGCCGTCAGTGACCATCTTCCTGTCTACTGGACCGCCGCAGGCTGCAACTAGGACCGTCAGAGCAAGCAGCAAGCCCTGCCTGCCCCAGCCAGCTGCGTCGCGTCGACATTGTTCGTTGATCATGCCCTTCCCCTGTCATTGAGAAGTACAGGATATCTGGTTTTTAGATATCGGAGAACTGGATATAGCTTCTGAAGCCGCTCAACCAAGGTGCGGCCGTGGCCAAGACCATCCATCGCAAGGAATACGCCGCCCTGATTGAGACCGTCAGAGACGCGCGCTTGGCTGCTGGCCTTACCCAAGTACAAGTGTCCAGCAAGTTGGGGCGCAGCCAGTCGTTCATTAGCGATGTTGAGACAGGGAAGCGCAGGGTTGACGTCGTGGAGCTTAGGGACATCGCGCACCTGACAGGCCGATCCCTAAGCAAGCTCATTGTCGACTTTGAGAAGCGACTCAAAGATTGACTTTACTGAGCTGGGCTCAGTCTTCTTCAGATGCGTACCACCAGGCTCACACCTAGTGCCGACCCCGCTCTCCCGCCCAACGAGCATGCGCCCACGTTGAAAAATGGGCTTCTGGGCAGTCCTGTCTACACGGGACTAGCTGTCCAACTGCTGGCCTACAGCGCCCTATGTGTGCTCGAAGGGCAAGCATTTTTGGCCTGTCGCCGTGACTGACTCACGATTGGCCCGCTACGTTGCAAGTTGCGCATCCAGCAGCCCCAGGAAACCCTTGGGATCCAAGCCTTTGCGGATACTATTGCGTGAAGACCTCAGCATCCATTGCAGAGCCAACATGAGGACCGCCCTCCCGCCTCAAGAGGACGTGCTTAGGCACTCGGGAAATCATCGTGGGCATCCGCCTTGCCTTGACTCGCCCCCAATTAAGCTAGGTAGCGGATATTCCTCCGGAATTTAGCCTGCCATCGCATAGGGCGTCGCATTCAACTAGACATTGCTAATACGACTCAGTTGCATGCCATGGCCGCTGCAATTGGAGCACGGAGAAGCACCGACGGAGGACCTTGAAGCGCGCAAGCCACATGGGTAAGATCCGACCCATTCACGTTTGTGAGACATCCGTCACAAGGAGTAACGGTAATGGTCAGGGCAGCAAAACCGACATTCTCCCCAGAGATTGGAGCCTTCATTGATCGTTACGTAGAAGAGCTCGTCAACGGCAATGCCTCCGTATTCCTAGGCGCCGGGATGTCAATGAGCGCAGGCTTCGTCGACTGGAAAGGCTTGTTGAAGGATGTTGCCGCCGAACTGGGGCTCGATGTAGATCGCGAGACAAACTTGGTTGCGCTGGCGCAGTATCACTTCAACGAGCGCAACAACCGCAGCGTTCTCAATCAGAAGATTCTCGCTGAGTTCACGGAGGATCAGCAACTGACGCCGTCGCACCACGTACTGGCTCGCCTCCCAATTGGCCACTACTGGACCACCAACTATGACCGGCTGATTGAGACCGCTTTGACACAGGAGCATCGCCGCCCTGACGTCAAGTTCACAGCCGATCAGATGAGGCAGAGCAAGCCTGGACACAGCGCAATCGTCTACAAAATGCATGGCGATGTGGAGCACCCAGAAACCGCAATCCTGACGAAGGACGACTACGAAGGCTACTTCAGGGAGCATGAGGCCTTCGTTACGGCACTCAGTGGTGATCTGGTCCAGACGACCATGCTTTTTCTTGGTTTTAGCTTCACCGACCCGAACATCGACTACGTGCTCAGCCGTGTCCGTGTGACGCTGCGCCGAAAGCCAAAGAACCATTACTGCGTTCTTTGTCGCCTGCACCGCAAGGCACGCGAGAAGAAGGATGTGTATGAGTACCGGAAGCGCCAGCAGGAGTATCTGATCAAGGACCTGAGTCGACTCGGCATTCAGGCACTAATGATCGACGAGTATAAGCAGGTACCCAGCATCCTGAGTGCTATCGAATACCGATACCGACAGCGCACCATCTTTATCTCCGGCGCGGCTCACGTCTTCCCTGAACGTTGGGATTCGACTCGCGCGCACCAGTTCCTGGCAGGACTGAGTTCTGCCTTAATCCGCAAGCGACTGAATGTGGTTACAGGGTTTGGGCTGGGTGTCGGAACTTCGGTTGTGAGCGGTGCTCTCGAGACGATCTTGAGCAACCCAGCTCGATATCAGGAGAAGCAACTGCAAGCGAGCCCCTTCCCTGTAGCTACCGATCCGCGCGCAAGGCGCAGTCTCTATCGACAACATCGGGAGAAGGTACTAGGCAAGTGCGGCATTGCCATATTTGCATTCGGCACGAAGCTTGAAGGAAAGAAGACAGCCCAGTCCCAGGGTATGCGTGACGAGTTCAATATTGCCTGTGCTGACGGCTTGATCGTGATCCCGATTGGGGCAACCGGCAGCGTAGCCAAAGATCTCTGGAATGAGGTCTCTTCTCGATTCAATGAGTTCTACCCCCATGCCAGCAGTGCTTTCGCGAGACATTTCAAGACACTAGGCAAAGACGAAGCAACGCCGGAACAACTGACTCGTGCATTGACAAGCATGATCGATGAGCTGAAGCGTCTGCCCATCTAACCCGCACGACTGTTCCCCATCATTTCCATCATCAAGGAAGAACGCAGTGGCAATTTCGATCAGTTCGCTTCGCATGGCCTCCCATCGCGGCAGTGTTTCATTCGCCAGCACATCAGTAGAGGCACGAAATCGCGGAGTGAGGACGGCCTTCCTATGCCATAGCCACAAAGACCAGGACCTTGTGAAAGGCTTCGTTCGGATGCTGCACGAAAGCGGATGGTCAGTCTATGTTGACTGGAATGACACCTCCATGCCGAGCACACCCAATCAGGAGACCGCCCGCAAGATTCGGGAGAAGATTGTCCAGTTGGACTATTTCATCCTCCTCGCAACCGAAAACTCAATGGCCTCCCGCTGGTGCCCTTGGGAGCTGGGATGCGCAGATGGGAAAAAGCCGAACGAGCGCATCCTCGTGGTTCCCACCACAGAGCATGGTCGTGAGCATGGAAATGAGTACGTTGGTCTGTACAGGCGCATCGACAGCAATTCACTCGGCCACATGCAGGTGTTCAGCCCGGGATCTTCTTATGGAACTGCGGTGCGATCGCTATGAGCAGCTTGGCGACATATGAACTCGCAGTCCTTGGCTACCCTAGCCCGGAGCAGATGGAGCAACTGAGGGGCTACGTCGCCCATGCACTGGAACCATTTGGACTTCTGCTCGGCCAAGAGGTGGGTTGGACCGTGCACGAGTTCGAATTCCAACCAGCTCAATCGCGAGCGGCCGCCGCTCTTTACTTTGGATGTGAAGGTGCTACTCCCAAGCCACCTTCGGTGCCGGCAGCCGTCCCCGTAATTCCGGTGGTGAGTGACCTTGAACGCACTCCCTATCAGCTACCTGACAGCCTGCGCCCCATCAATGCGTTGGCCTGGCCTGTTGACCGGGTAGAACGTATCGCAACGGCCTTGTTGGAGTGCGCCGGACTGCTGCCACGGCAACGAAGAGTCTTTCTAAGCTACCGCAGAAGGGAGGCGCGCCTGGCCGCGCTACAGCTCTTCGACGCCTTCTCGGCGCGGCAGTACGATGTCTTCCTTGATACCCACGGCGTACCGCCTGCGGCCGATTTCCAGGCAATGCTCTGGCATCGATTGTGCGATTCGGACGTGCTGGTGATGCTTGATACGCCAGGCTACTCGGAAAGCCGGTGGACCAATGCCGAGCTTGGCCGCGCATTGGCAAAGGGTATCGTGATACTACGGGTCCAATGGCCTGACTCGACGCCGGATCGACGGACGCTGACGTCCAGTCGAGCCGAGCTCGTGTCTGAGGAGATCGATGTGTCTGGTCGCTTGGCGGAAGAAGCTGTCGAAAGAATCTGCCTGCACCTTGAGCGAGCACGCAGCGAGAGCATCGCAGTCCGTCATCTGAACCTGGTCAGTAAGGTCCGTGGTGATATCGAGAAGATCGGCGGCCAGTTCCTCGGCACTGGCCACTCCAGCTCTTTACATCTTCAGCTAGCCGATGGAAGGCCCTTGGTGGCATACCCAAGCGTCGGAGTACCCACGTCTTCCACACTCCACGATGCGAGCATCAATTGTCTGGGGAAGAGTGCGGCCGTAGTTTACGACTCGATCGGACTGTTGCCCTCATGGCAAACCCATCTGGATTGGCTTGGTGGCTACGTTCGAGGAGTCAGGTGGATCAAAGCGTCAGAGGCCGCCTGGCAGCTCGCTGATTGGGAGGACCACGCATGAAGGAGCTGTTTCTGTCCGCAAGCGTTCCGGTTCCCGAGCGTGGGCACTATCACGAGACAGCCAATCCATTTCTGATTCAGGTGGCCGTACGAGAACTGCTCATTGCAACAGTACGTCATCGCCGAATTGTGTGGTGCGGGCACCCTTCCATCACACCCATGATCTGGGCCATATGCGAAGACATGGGTGTCAGCTACGCCGATCAAGTCACTCTCTATCAATCTCGGTACTTCCGGGACATCTTCCCGGTGGAGAACGAGCACTTCAGCAATGTCGTTTTCACACCAGCCGTCCCCGACGATCAAGATGCCAGCCTGGCCTTGATGCGGGAGGCCATGTTATCCAGACAAGAGATCCAGGAAGCCGTCTTCATTGGCGGGATGGATGGCGTGGAGATCGAGCGCGCGCTACTCAATCGATTCCACCCCACCGCCAGAGTTCTGGCAGTCGCAGCAACTGGTGGCGCAGCACTAGATCTTGCCGCAGCCCAATCAGGGTCACCAGATCGCTACGATCTGGATTTTGCCTCGATGTTCCGCAACTTCTCCCCCGATGACCTTGGCACTGATCCATCGAGTGGGCCACGCCCACGGATGCACCGTTAGGAGGAATCAATGACACGCAGAGTCTTCTATAGCTTCCACTATCAATCTGATGCGTGGCGAGCGGCGATGGTTCGCCAGATCGGATCGATCGAAGGAAATGCATCGGCCAACGACAACGACTGGGAAAAGATCAAGCTTGGTGGCGACGCAGCCATAGCCCGCTGGATCAATAGCCAGCTCGAGAATCGAAGCTGTACCGTTGTGCTCGTTGGAGCTCAAACCTCACAGCGACGCTGGGTGCGGTATGAGATAGAGAAATCTTGGAGTAAGGGCATGGGCGTCTTCGGTATCCGTATCCATCGCCTACTGAACTCAGACCGGGTGCCGTCCAGCCCTGGAGGTAATCCGTTCGACTTCGTTCGGATTGATGGCCAACCCCTGAGCACGACTGTACCTCTTTACGACCCTTCCGGCAGGAACAGCCAAGAGGTGTACGGAATCATCTCCAGCAACATTCAGAACTGGATCGAACGCGCCGTGGGCGCGCGCTAGCATCAACACTGTCACGCATCAGGGGGATTTATGGGTCGAAAGATCTTCGTTTCGTACAAGTACGCAGATAGTCAGGTTCTGCACCTTCCCGGGAATGGGCTCAGGACCACGGTTCGGGACTATGTCGATCTGCTTCAGGCAAAGTTAGAAGAGGGCGATCACATCAATAAAGGCGAGGAAGACGGCGAAAGTCTTGTCTCGTTCTCGGATGAGGCGATTGCCTCACAGCTGCGCGAGAGAATCTATGACAGTACCCTGACCCTGATCATGGTATCGCCTGGAATGCGCGAGTCCGCGGTTTCAGAGAGAGATCAGTGGATGCCTTGGGAAATAAGCTATTCGTTGAGGCATAAGACTCGGAACGGCAGGCAGAGCGGTCCCAATGCGCTGCTTGGCATTGTGCTTCCGAACGCCGAAGGCAGCTATAGCTACTTCTTTGAGGATAAGAAATGCCCCAACTGCACCTCGGTCACGTTAAGAACCGATCGAACCTTCGGCATCCTCCAGCGGAATGCATTCAACACGAAGAGGCCTGAGGCTGGAACCTGCACAGATCACTCCGGAGGAAAGACCTACCGAGGCAATCACAGCTATATCAAGTTCGTGAAGTGGAACGAATTTCACGCCGACTATGGCAAGCACCTTGAAAAGGCCTACGAAATGCAGAAGTCTATTGATGACTTCAACATCTCTTCCACCATCTAGTGCATAGCCTTGGCTGATTGCGGGCATCTTGATGGAGATGGGGTTCCTTACCCCATCTCCATGAGCTAGACGGCGCCCCCTCGTCCTCACTCAGGCAGGACCGAAAGCCACTCTAGCCTCACGACACTCTGTCGGTGGGTGCAGGACTACCGGTCCTCGGCTCTCAAGCTCACGCCGCACTACGCGGCTGCGACGTGTGTGCTGCTTGAAGGCCCTTCCCAGGCTAACCAGCTCCAGGTCGCGGCGCCCAGCAATCGAACGACGTCAATACATTGAGGCCGGCCTGCCCCACCCATCGATCTAGCGTTTCGCCGCTTAGTCGACTAGCGCACCTCAGCCCCTGGCGCCCGGTAGCAACACCCAGCGGGAGCGCTTGCAACCCAAGATTGAGGGCCAGTTGCATCTAGGCCTGGTTGAACTAGATGCGTTGCCATGCCACTTGGGTAACGTGCGATCAACCGATCGGAACTGGCCGTATCAACAGATAGAACGCCGCCACTACCGGCCTTCATCTAAAGCATTGCCGGCCGCTAACGCCCTTACAGGCACTTCTGATCCGGCCGGGATCCTGAGCAGATCCGCTGCCAAGCATCACAAGGCAAAACGCAAAGAATCCTTGCAAGGAGCCATTCATGGAATCCCCATTTGCTTCAACCATCATCGCCGGACTACTACTGTCAACCGCCATCCAAGCCTCGGCCTCGCCTTGCACACTGTCGACCCTCACCATCGATGCGAGCAAGAATGGAATCGCCCGAGCGCACATAGTCTCAGACCTCACCAAGACCACCACCTTCTATGAAGGCTCACCCTATCAATTCGTCAGCGCGGCAGTAGTTCGGGTCGACAGCGATGGCGTGAAGCTTGATCAAGAGGAGACTACGACATCGATCGATGTGGGCTTCAGGGGCATCACCAACTGCTTCGGAGATCGGGTCCTCATAGACTTCAGTCACACAGATCTGATCGGGGTGCAGACAATCCCCCTTGCGCTGATTGGAACCTCCTCCCGCCCACCAATTCTGGATTCCTTCAGGACAACGATGATTCTAGAGGGCCGATCTGGCTCCGAACCCGAACACCGGACCATGAATGGTTGGACATACAGCTTCCGGGCGGAGTAGCGCCGAATGCCAGACTGCACCGGAGAAGGCCTGCATCTGGCCAAATCTCGCGGGGCACCCCCACGAATGCTCAGCGCATGGAAGGCATGCCCTACTGAGAAGAAGCCCGCATCAGAATCAAGTTCCAGCTATCCATCGAGCCGCGAGCGGTTCGTTATGAGTAGACAACGCAACCGTGCCCTGCATCCAGGGAATCAGGCTACTGACTGACGACTAGAAGGAGTACATTTCGTCATGAACTACGAAGAGCTGAACAAAGCATGGAAAACTCAGCGCGAGCAGTACCTGCTGTGGGAAAGGAGGCTAATGCACCACGCCCAGGAAGTATGCGACCACTTTGAGGAAAAGCTCAGACTTCCTCAGGCATCCTGGACCACATATGACGGAACGGAAGAGCGCCCCTATGTTGAGCTCGTTGACCTGTCCGACAGAAGCAAACCCAAAAGGGGCGCACCGAGTAACAAATCAATAACCGATGAAGGGACTCTAGTCTTCGGCATCGGCATCATTTTTGACCACGGCCCAGATTCTCACCCCAAGCGCAGCATATCCATCCCAATTGCGGTTCGGTACAACAAGATGAACCCGGAGTACGCAGTTCATTCTTTCGAAGGCGACCAGCCCGCTGAATCTTGGGTCCAGGATATGGATACGCTCTATTCGAACGCTACGAAAAAGCTGCATGAGTACCTCTCTCACGACCCTCACAACGGCTTTGCCAAGCAAGAAAGAGCCATTGGATTCATCGGCTGAGCCTTAAGCTGGAGCCCTCCAGGCCTTTGAGGTTATGCAGTCTCGTGCGCCCGCCGTCTACATGATCGCGGGCGCACGTACGACCCCACCTCTCCAGCTTTCAAATTCGCAAGCCGCGGGCAGAAGTAAGCGAACCCTCCCCTCCACCTGCGCGTGAACGCCTAAGCCCACTCGCGAGCCGACTAGCCCCTACAGCAGAGATCGAGAACACTACTCATTTGACTCGGCCGACTTGGAAAGAAGGGGTATCGTCGACGCCGCAAGGGCGCCGGACCACGTCGCGCAATGGCCTGAGGCGCAACTGCGGTAGTGACCAACCACCACTGGAGAGAAAGGGCGAGGGCCTACTCGGCGCCCTGCCACTCCGACCATCCTCGCACCCAAGATTACCTTCGTGTTCGCAGCGTGCCGGTGACGATGCATCAGCGAGCGCGAGTTGTAGCCGCAAGTGGTCATCACCCGCCAGCCACATGTAAGCAACTCTCAACATGAAATCCAAAGAAGAAAAGATGCAACCTGACTTGCTCTACCGCTACCGGCCGTTGGGCGAGAAGTCTTTGTTCACGCGCGAGCTTGACGCGCTGGAGAAAAGTTATCTATATGCCCCACGATTTGACCAGATGAATGATCCAATGGAGGCTCTGTTCGAGGTGGCAACCGCAGACGATGCCATGGCGATTCTACTACCGCCAAGCCTAGTAGCCATTGGCACCCGCATCCTTGAGACAACTGCAAAGATCGCCAAGGAATCAGGCTTGATTTCGATGTCAGTTAACCAGCTGGACTACCCGCTGTGGGCCTACTACGGCAGCAGCTTTGGTGGCATGTGCCTAGAATTCGATACTGCGGAACTAGAGATCGGATTGCTAAGCCGTGAACTCCTAATGAAGGTCGTCTACGACTCGAAGGCTCCTAACCCAGTGAGCTTCCAGTCCCTAGCATTTGCCGATCCTCTGCTACTCGTCAATAGACGACTGACCCAGAAGCGCGAGGAGTGGCGACATGAGAAGGAATGGCGCTATCTGGCTGGCCAGCCCGGCCCCAAACCACACACCGACACCGCGCTCAAGTCAATCTATCTTGGCCCCCGCATCAGATCCGACGAAAAATCGCGAATTCTCGAAGTCATGGCCCGCCGGCCGGTTGCTGTCTACGAGGGGATAGTGGACGGCTACGACTTAAAGTTCCATAAGATCAAGGCCGCGACGCCCTGGAGCGAATGCGATCGAGTAGGCTCAGGCCACTACAATCCCGATGAGTCACTATCGGCCGAAGATGAGCTTCGTAAGGCACTTGGATCAAACTTCGAAGCGCTGGGACGAAAGTGCAAGGAACTGAGCGAACACCCAAATATCGAGAGCATAGATGATGTGTATCTGACGAGCTCTGGAAGCGGTGTATTTATCACAACGACGTACGCTTTCAGGGACGGAACCCGTAGACCGCATGTCCACTACTTTGATGCCTCAATGAATCCGATCACTAAAGAGGCAGCCCTTTTGAAGGTGACCCCGGCGGGGGCTGATTGACCTCGATGGCCTCTTGGCGTGGCGCGCCCCAGAAGGGCGCGCAAGCGTATCGACCACAACCGCCTATCGCCCCTCTTGCTTTGGCCAAAACCTGAGCCCGCCTCCCCTCCCCTCGGAGTCGCGCTACTCCAAGGAAACGGGAGATCCTGGAGGTGCAACTCCCAGCATCCCAACCATGGGACGCGGATGCTCAACGTCAACCAGCACTTCAACAGACTGCCGGACCCCCAAAAGCTCCCGACCCAGAGGCTTGATGCGGGCGTAGGAGGAACTTCCCTCGCTAGAAATGGGCAGAACTTCCGCCACGCATGCAGCTACTGGGCTGATCAACGCAAACTGCGTGAGAGTTGTCACCTCACCGTGACAAACATCCTCCGGCACGTCCAGCAAGCCAAGAAACAGATCATCAACAGCGTCCTGGGGCGGCCAAGATCCGCCGAGATCAGACTCAGCCTGCTGCTCGACCATCCTTTGCCTTGCAAGATCTTCCACGAAGGCAAGATAGTGCACGTGGAACCGGGCGAAGAATGCCTCCGCCCCGCCCGTCCGCGGAGTTACCGGAAGCATGCACGGATAGTCATCTTCAAAGAACACACCACTCGCCAGATTGCCACCAAGTGTGCCGGACTCCGTTTGGCCGAGTGGAAACCCAACATCCTTTGGCAAGAGCGATCCCCGCCGGAGCCTGACCACCCGCTGCTCCATCAACAGCTGGATTGTCGCGCATGCGTCGGGACGCAATCCCCAAACAGCACAAAAACGAACAACTGCCCATCGCAGTGCGTCCCGGACATCTATTGCAGTCTCGAGCCTACCGCTGTCTATGGCCAACAGATAATTGCACGCACACAGGCCTATCGCGTCCAAGGAGCCAACTTCGGCCACGTTAAACATGGACTCCAAGGCATCTACTCGACTAGGCGCATAGCTGCTGAAGCCAGGGAGTTGGTGATGAAAAGCCACCAGGCGTTCAGTAATGGACGGCATCAGTAGCCCAAGACGCTCCATTAGCGATCGACGTACGCCTCGCAGCTGCTCCGCAGTGGGAGCCCCTGCGCCGCAGATCATCCAGATCGGATGCTCAAAGGCCTCCTTTGCAGCCGCGAACGCTGGATCCCGATGCACCGAGTCGATCAAGTATCCACCAGGGCCGCGCAGCCTCCCTGGATGATGCCCCTTGCTGAAGATCCGGTAGAAGGATCGGGGACGACCGTTCGCCGCTTGGGCGTGTACATCGAGCCCAACTCTGGGCAAGAGCGACTGATCAAGGTCATCCCAAGTCAGCCGATCGCCATGCAGCCTTCGTACAACGCAGGCCCACACGCTATTACGGACGACCAGCGCCCCATCGGTTGGAATCTTGCCACGAGGCATGCTTATGGATCTTCTGAAGCGGGACTAAAGAATCCCCTAGAACTGGCTGCAATTGTGCATGATGGAGCCCAACGGTAGCTAGGAGTTGGGTCATGCCTATCCAGAATCCAGAAGCAGCAGTCTCCACCGAACTCAGTCGCGAGCTGCTAGAGCGGCATGGGGAGCTCATGGGCGGCAGCGACCTCCAGCGGAACCTTGGCTTTCCAAACGGCCGCACCTTCGGCCGAGCCGTCCAGCGCGATCTTTTGCCGGTTCGCACCTTTCCGCTGCCAGGTCGGCGGGGGTTGTTCGCCAAAACGCGAGATGTCGCTGAGTGGCTGAACTCGCTGTAATGCCTAAGCACGCGAGCTGAGGCCGAAGCCAAAAGGCCCGCACCACTTCTGATCTGCTGAAACTCACTTGGGCGCACAGTGCGCCCCTGAATGGCTTGACGCCATAACTCCAGCTTCGAAGGAGGCATTTACCCCCCCCAGCCCATCAAATCTCCGACCCCGGAAATGAAATCGCCCCCGCAGCAACGGAGGCGATAGCCTCTCGCCGGAGCGAGAGGAGGTGAAGCTCTACGATAACGAATGTAGGCTCCCGCAATTCCGACTTCGTGTCAAGCAGCAAAGCTGCTTGAGCGGGCATCTGCGCGCGCCGACTGCCACCGTATGGCAGCCGGCACGGCGCCCCATGCCCGAAATCCCTAATGACCCTGCTGGCCATTGCCGCCAGTACCGAGCCTCATTCTCCGAGGCCAACCGGGAAGTCGATCGATGAAGATCCAACACTCAGCTGCCCATGCATTGAGTCATCCCGCAATCGCGATTGCGCAGCGCCACTCCTCGACCATGCGAACTGCAGTCATCCACAAGGAGGCAGCATGAGCAACCACGCGACCAATCCCGTGAGCCCGTTCCAAGGCGTAGCGTCTGCACGCGCCTCCGACCCGCTCCACAATGGGACGGATCGACCGCTGGTCCCCCGTGAACTCACCGCTGGCCAGATCAAGAGGGGGGACATCTTCACCTTCTTTAGCCCGAAAGAGAACCGGACGGTTACCGTACACGGCCCCCTGCAACTCGCGCTTCGGCTGCAATTGGAGTTTGATCCATCAGTGGCGGCCGTGACCGAGAGGCCTCGGTCCATCCCGGTAGGACTTGACAGCATGGAGCTGCATTTCTGGTTTCAGAGGCGCGGAGGCCAGGAGATCTATGCAAACGTCATTCCGAATTCGCAGACAGTACCCGGCGTGGATGGCAAGCGTCGTCCTCGCGAGCTGGACCGGCTTCGTTCAGCAGCCAAGGATGCAGGCATCTCTTTGCGGCTAATCACGGAGGACGAACTCAAGGCGCCCGGCGGCAGGAATGAGCTCTGCTACCAACTGCTCGGGTTCTGCCAGTCAGCCAAGGATCTGGGGAGCAGCCTGGCGTTGCGACAGGAAATCGCCGCGACCATCGAGCGAAGCGGCAGCATCAGTGCAGATGAACTCATCCATGAGCTTAGGCACCACCCTCGAACTCACATTCAGGGGGTCGTGGCTGAGTTGCTTCACGTCGGATTTCTGGCGACCGATGCATTTCCTCGAATGACGGGGCGATCAAGGATCTGGAGGGCCGACGCATGAGTTCCAAGTTCAATGCCGTCGACCTCGAGTCGATCCGGGCAACTCCAAGGCCAAATGGGATCGTACTTCCAGCTGATCAACAGTCGGAATTTCAAGCCCGTCTGTCCGCACTCACCAGCGTCCTTGATGGGGCAACCTTGGTCGACGCAGCCCTTCGATGGGGCGTGCCGCGAAATACCCTCTCTCGAATGATCCGGACCGCACTGCTCTTCGACGAAAGCGGTCATCGAGTCGGATACCGAGCCTGCATTCCCTATGCGCGATTCAGCGTGTCAGATCGCAACAATTCGGTCGTCCCCGATAGTTCACATCCGTTCGCCATGGATGCCGTCATGCAAGCCATCCCCGAGCTCGGCGATGCAGTCGCAAGATTCAAGGGCGCCTTGCCAGCGAAGTCCAAAAGGAGCCCCGCGTTCGACAGACTGCATTCCCAGTTCGTGAAGGTGCTGACTGGGAAGGGCTTTCAGGCCATGTATCCGCTCAACATCCGCGACAAGGGAAGACGAGCACTAACCTCCCTCATAAGGCGCATCCGAGGCACAAAGAGCGAAAGTGAGATGCTCTTGGCTGCGGATGAGCCTACTTCCACCCGAATCGAGAACCTACTCAGCATTCGGCCATTTGATCGAGTTGAGTACGACGAGCATTCCGTCGACATCGACGCATGGCTGGCCATGCCGATGGCGGACGGCTCATTCCGGCTAGAGAAGATTAGTCGGATCTGGCTACTGGCAGTTGTTGATGTCGGGAGTGGCGCCATCCTTGGATGGGAAATGGTGCTTGGCCGGAAGTACGAGCAACACGATGTAGTCAGCCTGTTCGCGAAGATCATGAGCCCCTGGCAACCAAGGGATCTGAGCACGTCGAACTTAAGCTACTCGACTAATGCATGGATGCCGTCGATCTACCTAGTGGATGAGGTAGTGATGAGAAGCGCAATGATCGCAATGGACAACGACTCATCCCATCACGCCAAGATGACAGTCCGAAATCTCATTGATCATCACAAGGGAATCCTGCACTTTGGACGATCCGGGATGGGCGAAGGTCGCCCCTACATCGAGGCTCTATTCAAGAAGATTGAGAATGGCCTGCTGCGCCACATCGCCGGCGGCTTTGCTCCCGCAACGCAAGTGAATGAGCGTCAAGTCACTACAAAGCTTGACGGGAAAGACCACCCCATCCTCCTGGAGGTCTTGAAAGACCTCATTGACACCTATGTTACCTCGCACAATGTGACGAGCCGGTCCACTCGCGAACCGAGGTCGCCCAAGCGAATCATTGATGAGCATCTGGCATCTGGGGAGTGGGTGTGGCATGCACCTGGCACCGAAGATGACGTGAGAAACATGACCGTTAGGCGGATGAAGGTGACCATCAGAGGCTCCAGAAGGAGTGGTGTACCTCCCCTCGTCTATCTCGACCACGCTAGGTACAGGTCACCAACACTGTCTGGACAGTGGCACCTGATTGGGCAGTCGTTTGACGCAACCTACGAAGACTGGCAAGACATTCGCAAGCTGACCCTCTGGAGAGGCGGTAAGCGTGTACTCACACTTCACGCTCTCGCCCCATATGCGAGCGTGGCCCACACGCTGTCGATCAGGAAGCGCGCGGCACGCTGGGCGAAGAGCGACGCGTCACGGGAGCCCGGTAACTACTGTTTAGCCGACAACATTGAGGCCTATCACGCAGCCGTCCGATCGGCGGCCGCTGGCATCAGGGACAGCGCCTCGCTCATGGCAGCTGGCGACGTGCCCAAGCAACCTTCCACGACCAACAGTCAGGGGCAAGGCTCTCCACTGATGGGAATCCGCAGGGCCACGTTCAACACGAGGCTCCGCTGATGAAGGCCCCGGCGAGCCTTGAGAACCACCCAATGCACGCGCGACATCGCCCCAATATCCAGACTCTCCCCTTACTGCGAATGGCATCTGGATTCGCCACGTGCCTGGAGTATGGGCGGCCGAGCCTGAGGATCATTGGCGATGGCCGGTGTGGGAAGTCAACTGCCACGCGAATACTTGAAACCACCACTTCTTGGCGACCTTTTCCTATTGGATTCCTCCGGATGGTCGTCGGAAAACCGACTACCCCTAGCGAAGGCAACTTCTTCCGCGAGGTCATCCTTGGACTGGGCATGAGGGCAACAACCGTAGCCAGCCCGCAGGATCTCCTCCTCAGGATCATCCGGGCAATTGAGCAGGAAGCCGCTAGAGCATCGGCCGACGTGGTCGTGATTGCGATCGATACCGCTGAGCAGCTCACGCTCAAGGACTATGCCCACCTTGCAAAGCTTCAGAACCACTTCCTCGGATCATCAGTGCAACCGTTCTTTCTCTTCATCCACCAGAGCAACAGCGTGATTGGAGGCGCAGACGATCTTAGTCAACTGGCGCCGCCACATCTGTATGGCCGATTCTTTGTCGACAGCCATCCTTTTACCGGGCTTCTCTGGGACATCCCGAAGGAGGACGCTGACGTGCAGGACGCATGTGACGTCGCCTTGGCATTTCGTCAGCTTGACCAAGTTATGAGATGGCCGGACGAGGGCGGAAAGACCTACACCGAAGCATTCGCACCCTATGCTTACAGCGTTGGCTGGCGCCTTGAGAAGGAGACCGAAGCGATACGCGAACGAATTGAGAACCTTGCCAATCAAGGCAACTATCCCGTCCCCAGGGATTGGCTCATGGCCTCTTTCAACCAGTTTGTTTACCACCTACTCACCAAGATCGCCGCTGGGCGCAGCGATTTCGAAGGACTTACTACCCAGCACATCGATGAAGCTCTCCTGCGCAGCGCATACGCCGGCTTCGAAAGCTCAAGAAATAGGGCCGCAGGCAAATGAGGAGCGGCACTCAGCTGGTCGGAGGCAACCTCCGACTTGTTCCATACCAATCGGCTTTTGGCTGCGTCGCGAGGCTATCGCGACTGAACCAGGCCAGGCGGGTCACGGAGTACTCACAGCTCCTCGGAATCAAGCCAAACAGACACATCAACCTGCTCTTGAGCCTGACGACCTCGCAAGTACAACAAGAGGCGCTCTCTACAACCCTTGGGATCGAGACTCCGCCCGAGTGGGACTTAGCGGCGTGGTATCCGTTCATAACTGACGACCCGAGACTGCCCTCCCATCTCAGGTTGAGGTACTGCCTTCCATGCATCAGACTCGGGTATCACACCACACTGCATCAGCTGCCCTGGATTTCCACGTGTCCTTGGCATGGCGTTCGCCTGCGCCAGAATTGCCCACGATGCAATGGATTTCCGGTGACAGTCGCCGGCACGCCCACGAAGTTGCTCACCTGTGCGTGCGGCTTTGACCTTATGAATGAGTCAGCTTCCGCCTTGCAGAGGCAGCCCCACCCCACTGCTGCGGCGTACTTACAGGCCTACCTCAACTGGTGCGCGGAGCAAAGGCGTACAAGTCGGCTGATCGTAACTCCAGGGGCGCACATTGATCCCAGCAGGATTTCCAGCCTTGTGGACCTCCCTCCTGGCCTGGCGCTACGCCAGGCCAGGAGGGTCTGCAACGCTAAAAGGTACAGACTCACGACACACCTAGACCAACAATCACCACCAGCAGGCGCAGACACAGCACGACGCGCAAGCCATACGGACCTTGAGGACGACTCAGACCCAATCCTCCGTCACATTGACCAGAATGCAGCCAAAGGTTCCCGACGAGGTCGATCAGATCAGTCCTTTAGCCATCAAGGTGAGCGAGTCGCCGGAGCTCAGGATCAGCCGGCTCCGGATGGATGGAGCAGCTACGCCGCGACGATGCCAGGTGGGCGCTATCGAGCTATTCACCCCAACTACTTGAGCTTCGTAGATGAGCTCTTGGACAAGTTCAGCCATTCCAGTCCGCGACTGGTGATGAGCAACGCGGAATTCGATCTACGAGTGAGATTGGCGGTGCTCGCCCAAGGCTACGCGGAGGGCATTCTCCTCTCGGAGCATGAGGGCAACTTGAGCGCGCTTCCGGAGCGCTATAGATCGCCCAGTCCCATTGCACTGTTGGATACGAGCCATCCACACGAACTGCGCGTGGCGTTCGGATAGCACACTCTCCAGCTGGCGCATCGCCCGTCCCCTTCTCTAAGCTCCTGACGTGACGGAGCCCTGCGCAATGCTGGCTCGATCTCGAGCGGCACCGCAGCCAACCCCTGCTCCGTGCCTCGCCTCTATCAAGAGGCGGGGCCGGCCTGAAGGAAGGCCTTCATTACCTTCCTGATAGCCTCCCCCCCCAATCCTTCGAAATCTGCTTGAGGACGATCATCGGCAGCTCGTAGGGCAAAGCCCACCCCCCAAGAGATTGAAGGCGCGGACTGAACTGCAGCGACGCACGCTGCCGCCCCATTGGCTTTGCCCCAAATTGTGAGCCGTGCATTGACGCTGCACCAACTTCACGCCCCAGCGTTGTGCAATGACCAGCTCAACAGCACTGGCTCAAGCGCGATTGTGGCGCAAAAGCCAATCAACCCCCTTACGAATCAATTACATGTAGATTCAAAATCGCGCGCGTGCAACACAACGACGATAGTCAAACGGAATCCGCAGGATCTTCCCATCATCTCCCGGACCGGAGATGCTCGCCTTCAGCGCAGTGCCATCACGCCGGTACTCGATTCGCTTCGGGAAGTCATTCTGCGGGTTCTCGAACACGACCCAGTTCGCACCATGGTCAGCAATGACAAACGTGGTTGATGCCACGCCATTGGGCTGCACATGCAGGCCAGCCGCTTTGCCTGCAGGCACCAGGCGCATGTACTCGAATGACTCCATGTCGCCGTGGCTCAGCGTGCGCGACATCCCAAGCAAAGCGCCGCCGGCCTCGGGCAGCCAGACCTCATCAAGCCTGCGCTCCTCGGTACCGCCACACCAATGCCCGGCCAGCCAGTCAAACTCGGCCGGTGCGGCCATAGCCGCGCCACTTCCAAACGCAAGGCCTGCGCCCAACACCGCCACCTTCGACTTCACCATGTCCTGACCTCCTGGATGGGTTGGCTGCAGGCTAGCGGCACGGACACCGAGGGCGCTTGTAAAAACGCGCAGGATGGCGTCCGATGCCGCATGGACTACTGCGAGCACCCTGCCCCCGACGATCTCCGCCATCACGTCCAGTGCATCTGGTGGCTGCGCGACGATGCACCCGGGAATGACGTGCAGGTCATCTATCCCGATGGCCGGTGCGAGCTGCTGGCCGAACTGGGCGTGCCGCTGCAGCTGCATGGCGCAGATGGCCGTATCCGTTCCGATCTACCGTTCTGTTTCGCTGCACAGCAGTGCGGGCCTATCCGGCTGCAAGCCGCTGGTGCGGTGTTCTGCATCGGTGTGCGCCTGCAGCCGGCCGCGAGCGCCTTGATCGCCGGTGCCCGCTTACCCGGCCTTCGTGACCAGGCCCCTGACCTGTACACGCTGGATGCCTCCTTTGCCGAGACCTTCAGTGCCGCCGCACGCGCCAGTGCGGTCATCAACACGCCCGAGCCTCTCTGGCAGGCCCTGCGGGATCGTTGCGCCAGCTTCATCCTGGACGAGCGTGTTGAACAGGCCGTAGCAGATCTGGATGCGATGGAGGGTGACCTGCGCATCGCCGAACTGGCGCGGCGGCTTGGCATGTCCCTGCGCGGCCTGCAATCCCGCTTTCTGGCTGCGGTGGGCATGACTCCGAAGGAGTACGCCCGTGTGTGCCGTCTGCAGGCAATTCTGCACACACTTGATGAGGAAGCCACGAGCATTGCCGCTGCAGCCGCACGCCATGGCTACAGCGACCAGGCCCATGCCACGCGCGACCTTGTCCGCTGGACAGGAGTCACGCCCGGCCGACTGGCGAATGCCCTGCGTGGCGATCGTGGCAGCGACGATGCACTGCGATTGGCTGCCGCCTTCGTGCGCGGCACCAGCGGCGGCCGCTTACTGTGAGCCCCCTCCTCCACGTCGCCCTATAGAAAGCGGTGCATCACATATACATCAACCAACCCCAGCGTTCGATGCCGAAACGCCGCCGGTAGCGTCCCGACCACGGCAAAGCCCAGCTTCCGGTACAGCTCAACCGCTGGCGCATTGGAACTGACCACGTAATTGAACTGCATGGCCAGGAAGCCTTCCGATCTGGCTCGATCAAGACTGTGCTCCACCAGCGCCCGGCCAATGCCGCGACCTTGTACCCGAGGATCGACCACATAGGTGGCGCTGGCCACGTGCGCTCCCAGGTCTGGATAGTTGGCACCCATCTTGTACATTCCGGCCACGCGCCCTTCCAGAACGGCCGCAAAGGCCGGCTGCACTCCAAACCAATGGCTCCGAAAGGTCCCGGCCTCGAAGGTGCCGGCGAACGGAAGCGCATCTTCCGTCGCAATGGCGGCCTGGAAGATCGCCCACATGGTCTCGATGTCGTCCGCGCTGGCGGGTCGGATTTCCATGCGGTTCCTCGGCGAGGGGCGTGATGGACAAGGCGGACACTAGCAGAATCCAGGCACGAACAATCCCGCAGGTAATGCGGACGCCTGCACATGGGATTGAGAGCTGCCAGAGCGCCCAATGGACGCAGAACCCGGCGCCGGCCAGTGAGCCGTAGCGCATGGGCCTCTCAACCCATGATCCACAGCACAGAGGCGTTCACATGGCACGTTTGAAGGACAAAGTAGCAATCATCACCGGCGCAGGGGCCGGCATGGGGGCAGCCGATGCCCGCCTGTTCGCGCGCGAGGGCGCCCACGTCTTCATCACTGACATCCGCGCCGACGCGGCACAGGCCATTGCAGCGGAGCTCAGTGCTGAAGGTCTGTCGGCCACGGCCCTGCCCCTGGATGTCACCCGCGAAGACCAGTGGAACGACGTGGTCGACCAGGTCATCGCAGCGCACGGCCGCGTCGACGTCCTGGTCAACAATGCAGGGCTTCCCGGTCCTTTTGATACCTGGGACAACGCCACGCTGGAAGGCTTCAACGCCATCATCCAGCTCAACCTCAACAGCCATTTCCTCGGCATGAAGGCGGTCAGTCCGCACATGAAGCGCGCGGGCAAGGGCTCGATCGTGAACATGTCGTCCATCTGTGGACTCGTGGCCATCACCGGCATCCATCCTGGCTATTGCCCGTCCAAGGGCGCCAACCGCCTGCTTGCCAAGGGGGCTGCTGCCGAGTTCGCCAGCTTCAACATCCGCGTCAACTCCGTGCACCCGGGCATCATCGATACGCCACAGAACAAGGACCTGATCGCCAACGATGGCGCCAACCATGGCATGCGCTCACGCATCCCGCTCGGTCGCTTCGGACGTGCAGAGGAAGTTGCCAATGTGGTGCTGTTCCTGGCCAGTGACGAAGCGTCCTATGTCACCGGTGCCGAGATCGTTGTCGATGGCGGCTACGTCATTGTCTGAGCCCATCCGGCACGGGACGGCCTCGCCCTCGCGCCATCAGGCACACCCCATGTCAGATCAGAAGAGAATCGTCATCGTCGGCGGTGGCATCGGCGGCTTGCTGCTTGCGACCCAGCTCGGCCAACAGCTGGGTCGCAGCGGTCGTGCTGCCATCACTGTGGTGGACAAGAGCCCCACCCATATCTGGAAGCCCATGCTGCACACGCTGGCAGCGGGCACGCGCAGCCTGCAGCAGCAACAGGTGGTATTGCTTGCGCATGCCAGCGAGCACGGCTTCACTTACCAGCCGGGGGAAATGCGCGGCCTGGACCGGGAATCGCGGGAAGTCCTTATCGGCGACCTGCGCTCACCCGACGGAGAGTTGCGGGTACCTGCGCATCGAATCCCCTACGACGTGCTCATCCTCGCCATGGGCAGCCATGCAAATGATTTCGGCACACCCGGCGTCCGCGAGCACTGCCACTTCATCGACAGCCTGGCCCAGGCCGAAGTCTTCAACGATGCACTTCGAACCCGGGTGATGCGTGCCATGGCCCAGGACGAGCGCCTGCGTGTGGCCATCGTCGGGGGCGGTGCCACCGGTGTGGAGCTGGCTGCGGAACTGAGTCGGTTGCTGGAACTCGCTTCCAGCTATGCAGACCCTACCCTGCGTGATCGCCTGGATCTGACCCTGCTTGAGGGAGGCCCGCGCATCCTGCAGGCATTTACCCCAGCGATCTCATCGTCGGCCACACACCAGTTGCGCCACATCGGTTTCCAGGTCCTGACCGGGGCATCCGTGATCGCCGCCGAGGCCGAAGGCTTCCGTCAGGCCGATGGCAACCTGGTTCCCGCAGACCTCATGGTCTGGGCGGCTGGGGTGAAAGGCATCACGTTTGCAGAGGGCCTGGATGGGCTGGAGCTCAATCATGCCAATCAGGTGCGGGTGCGCCCCAGCCTGCAATCCACAACGGACGACACGGTCTTCGTGCTCGGGGATGCCGCAAGCCTGACCTTGCCCGGTGCCACGCGCGCCCTGCCACCCACGGCGCAGGTGGCCACCCAGCAAGCGCAGCATCTGGCCCGCCACCTTCCGGCCTGGCTGGAGGGCCGGCCGCTGCCCGAGTTCGCGTTCCGTGACTTCGGTGCACTCGTTTCGATCAGCGATTACAACGCCTTTGGCACGCTGGGAGACTTCGGATTCTTCCGTGGCGCGTCGATCAAGGGACGATTCGCACATCTCAGCCATGCGCTGCTTTATCGCCGCCACCAGCATGCGCTGCACGGCTTCCGCAAGGCGACCCTGCTGTGGATGGCCGAACGCCTGAACGGCTGCGTCCAACCCCGCGTTCGTCTTGCCTGAGGAGAAGACGGTGCTTCGGGGCCAGCCATGGCCCCGATTGCATTGCGGCCCTTCCTTACGACTCCCATCCTCCTCCCAGCGCCAGGAACAGGGCGATGCGGCTTCGAGCGACCGTCGCATCGGAGGTGGCGACGGCCTGCTCGGCCGCCGCAAGGCTACGCGCCACATCCAGCGCTTCCAATGCCGATACTGTTCCCGCCTTCAGCATCTGCTGCTGTTGCGCATGCGCCAGTCGGGCCGCCCCGCGCACATCCACCAGTACGGCGTTCTCTTCCAATGCCTTGGCATAGGCTGCCGCGGCAATCTCTGTTTCCGACAACGCCTTGAGAACCGTACCGTCGAAGGCCGCGAGTTCAGCCCGTGACGCCGCGTCGGCAGCGTCTATCCTCGCCCGTGCCACGGAGCGGTTCGGAAAGCTCCATGACACCAGCGGGCCTACCGAATAGCGCAGTGCGGAATCGTCGAACAGATGGTCCAGTCGACGCGATGTGGCACCCGCACTCAAGCCAAGATGCACACTGGGATACAGGCCCGCCATCTCCACACCGATTCGTGCCGTGGCCGCTGCCAGTCGACGCTCGGCCGCACGTACGTCCGGGCGCCGTCGGATCAGGTCAGCGCCCTCGCCCGCTGGCACCACACCGGCCATGGTCGGAATCGAGGTGCAGTGCTGGTACTGCGCATCCAGTTGCGAGGGTGCCTGTCCCAGCAGCAACGCCAGTCGTGACAGTGCGGATTGCTGGCCGGCCTGTAGTGGCGGTATCTGCGCCTGCAGCTGCCCAAGCAAGCCCCTGGCGCGGGTTACATTGATGGCTGGCTGCTGCCCGGCCTTCCACGCACGCTCGATCAATGCCAGCTCCGAGGCCTGCAGCTGGATGGAACCTGCCACCACCTGCTGGCTCGCGCCGGCGGCGCAACTGTCGGTGTACGCGCGCACCACGTCGCTGACAATACCGATGGTGGCCAGGTCCCGCGCCGCAGCGACGGCCTCGGTCTGCGCGTCCTGCGCCTCGAGGAGCCGCTTTACCCGCCCGGCCAGATCAAGATCGTAGTCGATGCTGATGCCAGCATCGAAACTGGCATGCACGCCTGCACTGGATCCAAGACCAAGGCTGGAAGCCTGGCTGGCACCTGCCCCGGCACTGACAGCAGTACCCACACCCGCTGCGGCGCGGACCTCCCGCGCCTGAGCACGGGCCTGCTCCAGCCGCGCCTGTGCGATCCGCAGATCGGTGTTGGCGGCAAGGGCGCGCTGCACAAGGGCATCGAGCGCGGGGTCGTCGTACAGCCGCCACCATCGTTCTGGTAACGGAGCATTGCTGACGGCCGCCGACGCTCCCTGTACGGGTTCGATCGATGCAAACCCAAGGCCTGCAGCCGGCGGTCTCGGAGACCGGTAGTCCGGTCCTGCGGTACGGCACGCGCTGATGGCCAGCACGATGCACACCGGCAGTACCCACCGGGCGACATGCCCACAGGGAACTGCGCGCATCATGGGGCCCTCCCCTGCGAATCATCTTCGATCAGGGTCACCGTGGCGGTGCGCCCCGCGATCATCGCCATCCCTTCAGGGATTTCATCCAGTTCGACCCGCACTGGAATGCGTTGGGCCAGCCGGATCCAGGTGAACGTCGGATTGACGTTCGCCAGCAGGGTGCCATTTGCAGTCACACGCTCACGGTCATCGATGCCCGGTGCCAGGCCGACCACGTGGCCACGCAGCGTGGCGGCCTCACCCATCACATGAACCTGGACCGGTGCACCTGGATGGATGCGTGGCAATTTCGTTTCCTCGAAGTAGCCTGCGACGTGATAGCTCTCGCTGTCGACGATGCTCACCAACGGCTGGCCTGCGCTGGCGTAGGTGCCGGGGCGCAACGAGAAATTGCTGATGGTGCCGTTCACCGGCGAACGCACGGTAGCGCTTTCAAGATTCAAGCGCGCCAGGTCCCGCTCAGCGATGGCCTGGCGATGACTGGCCGCCGCCTCTTCAGCCTGCGTGCGACGGGCAGCGATGTCCTGGTCGGATGCTACGCCGACCAATCCGCCGTAGCGCGACGCCTCACGGCGCGCAGCGCGGGATCGCTCCGCAGCCAGTGCCACCGCGGCGTCCGCCCGTTCCAGGGCATTGGCCAGGCGGTCACGGTCCAGCACGAACAGGACCTGCCCACGCTGCACCTGCTGGTTGTCTCTCACATGTACTTCAGAGACGCGGCCGGAGACCTCGGTGGCCAATGCCACCACGTCTGCGCGGATCTTGCCGTCACGGGTCTGTGGCGCACTGATGTAGTAGCTGTAGATGTGCCAGGCCACGAACGCAGCAATGGCACTGAACATGAGGGGGTAAGGGCCTGCCGGGCAACGGCAAGCAGCAGGGGTTGCAGATTCTTCATGACGATGTGCGCCAGACAAGCGGAAAGAGAACCAAGAGCGCGCCGACGAGCATCACCAGCAGCGACAGGTCGAACAGAGGGCGATTGCCGAGCAGCCGATAGGCGCCAATCCGATCCAGCACGCGCGACAACGCAATGCGCAGCACGAATCCGATCAGCAGGCACGGCAGCAACGGCGAGACAAACAGTCCAGCCAGGTCGAGCTCTCCGATCATGCTGCCTCTCCGTTCTGCGCCGGCACCGGCTCCAGGGCCAGGCGCAGGTGAACCAGTGCATCGGTCAGTGCGTCGCCTTCCGGGCTGCCCAGCAGGATGTCGCGTCGCAGCACCCGGTCGAGGTGATCGCCCAGCATTCCGGGCGACGCTGCGCCCGCCAGTTCACGGTGGAGTCGACGCATCAGCGCATCCAGCAAGTCGCGTTCGATCCCTG
The DNA here is from genome assembly GCF_056481625.1 of Stenotrophomonas sp. 86156_Sma. Classification (NCBI taxonomy): domain Bacteria; kingdom Pseudomonadati; phylum Pseudomonadota; class Gammaproteobacteria; order Lysobacterales; family Lysobacteraceae; genus Stenotrophomonas; species Stenotrophomonas sp. 86156_Sma. The sequence goes on along the minus strand of NZ_CM151157.1, from coordinate 2,519,133 downwards.
CCACATGGTGGGTGGCACGTTGCAGGTGCACCAGGCTGTGGCCCAAGCGAAGCTGCCGAAACAGGTGCGCTGCCACCACCGCATTCGCACCTGTGGCACGGGCGCCAAGCTGCCCGATGCGATCGAGATCGCGCTCAAGGAAGGCGTCCTCCACGTCGCGACCCGCGGTCCGGCCCAGCGTCGCCAGGTCCTGCCGCCCGTCCTCCTGCAATCGCTTCGAGGCCGCTTCGGCGCCCATGCGCTTGACCAGCAGCAGGCAGAAGAAGCCGATGAAGATGCCGATCAGGGTTCCCGCGGCCATGTCCAGGAAGGTGCCGAAGTCCTGGGGCTGGTAGTGACTGGCCAGACCTGCATTACTGAGTGTCAACGCCAGCAGCAGGATCGCCAGCGGCTCCTCGATGCTCCACACCGCCAATGGCAGGATCACCAGTGCACAGGCAAGTGCGAACCCAGAGAAGCTCTGGGCCATGGGTAAAAGCAGGTATCCCAGTACCACCGACAACGCGACCGACAACGCGGCGAAGCGACCGAACTTCATCGCGGCCAGGTTGGCACCATCGAAGATGCCGAAGAAGGCCAGCGTCACGGTACCCATGATCAGCATGTTCGGCCCCTGTGCCCAACCGGTGGCCCACCACAGCAGGCAGATCAGCGCATACGCGAGGGCGCAGCCACCGCCGATGCGCAGTGCGTGATGATGATCCGGCGCGAGCGGCAGTGGCTGGCTCGTGGCCAGGCTGCGCTCCAGATGCGGCGGCAGCGGATCACCCTTCTCCAGGGCATCATCCAGCACCTGGATATCGGTCCATGCCTGCTGTGCACGGGCCAGGTCGCGCTGGCGTGTTGCCACGATGCACGCGCGCCAGGCCGGGTCATGCAGGCGCGAGCTGCCCGCGGTCGTCGCTTCCAACGCTCCGATCAAGGGCACAAGACGCGCCAGCCGCCGCTGCAGTGCAAACAGCAGCCGGTGCTGGCGATTGCTTACCGTGCTGTCGAAACGCAGCTGCTCGGCCACCAACGAGAGCGCCGAAAGGTCGGCCACGGCCTTGAGCCGATGCTGCGCAGCCACGTCCGTGGCCACGTTCCCAGCGACCGCGTCGTCCAGCCACTGCCTGACTTCTGGCAACCAGCGGCGCAGTCGGGTTCTCACCGAAGGGCCCAACGCGGTTGGCGCCAGGCCGTCCACCAGGGTGATCGCGGCGATGCCGATGCAGATCTCGGTGACGCGCAGCAGCGCGATGTCGAACAGGCGCCCCGGGTGTTCCACGTTGCCCACGGCGATCAGGCACAACGTGACGGCAAACAACTGCAGCGCATATGCCCGTGGGGTGCGGTTGGCCGCCGCCACGGTGAAGCCCAGCGTGGCAACCACACCACTGGCCAGCACCACTGGGAAAGAAAGAATGCCGAACAGGCCGCCGATGGCCAGCGCAGTCACGCCGGCACCGAGGGTGCCCAGTAGACGGTACAGCGCTTTGGAGCGGACATTGGCCGAGATTGGATTGGCCAACGCGACGCAGGTCACGCTGGCCCAGTAATTCTGCTCCAGCCCGAGGTGCACGGAGGCGACGAACGCCAACATGCAGGCCACATAGAGCTTCAATGCGAACAACAGGGTGGCCGCCGCATTCATGCCGGCCACCGCGATTCTGGAAGTGGGTTCACGAGGAAGGGCCCGGAAGGCGCAAGGCGGCAAGCGCCATGCCGCCGAGGTGGAAAGATGGACCGGGACGCAGGCCGGCGACCGGCACGTCCAGCCGGAAATTCTAGGAACGGAACACGGGCTGTACCATTCGCCACCGTTCGTGGTTGATGTGCATTCGTCCGCCCGCTTCGCGCCGGAGACGGGGTTGGCGCGGTACGCTATGTGCGGCCCTTCTGTTGCCGTTCTGGTGCATGGATCCTCTGTCTGAAGTACTAACCCTGCTCCGCCCCACCCATACGCGTACCGCAGCGCTGGATGTGGCGGGCCCATGGTCACTGCGTTTTCCCAACCGGCAGGGCATCAAGTTCTGTGCCGTCGAGCGCGGGGAATGCTGGATCTCCGCAGATGGCGGCCAACAGCCGCAGCACCTGCAGGAAGGTGACTGCTTCCTGCTCAGCAAAGCCGGCTCGTATGTCCTGTGCAGCGACCCTCAACTCGCTCCTGTTGATGCCGCCTCGGTGCTCGACCTCGAAGCCACTGGCCGCAGGACGCTGCACGGAGGCGGCGACCACCTGATCGTCAGCGGCAGCTTCCGCTTCGCCGATACCGATGCGGTGCGCGTCCTCGACCCCTTGCCCGGTATCGTGCAGGTGTCACATGGCGACAGCGAGGCCATCCTGCTGCGCCGTGCGCTGGCCCGCCTTGCCGAAGAACTGGTACAGCCACGCCCGGGGGCTGCGCTGGTGGTCGAGCACCTTGCCCATCTGATGCTGGTGGAGATGCTCCGCCTGTTCCTGTCCTCCGAGCACCCTGCCCTGCCGCCCGGCTGGATGCAGGCCATGACCGACCCACGTATCGCCGACAGCATCCGCGCCATGCACGGCGAGCCGGCCCGTTCCTGGCGGCTGGACGATCTTGCCAGCATCGCGGCCATGTCACGCACGGTCTACGCCGGCCGCTTCAAGCAGCTGATGGGCGTTTCGCCCATCGAGTACCTGACCAACTGGCGCATGCTGTTGGCCGCCTCCCGCCTGCGCAGCACCCAGCAGACGCTGGCACGCATCGCGGCAGACGTGGGCTACAGCTCCGAGTTCTCCTTCATCGCAGCCTTTACCCGGGTGATGGACGTCGCACCTGGCCGCTATCGCCGCCAGGTCCGCACCAGTATCGATGCGGACTGACGGCGGCAGCCAGGTGCATCAGAATGGCGTGTCAGCCACGCCACCATCCGCACGCAGCGCGGCGCCGGTAGTGCCGGATGCGAGGCTTGAGCAGGTGTAGGCCACCAGGTTGGCCACTTCCTGCGCAGTCTGGAAGCGCTCGGTGATCGACGAAGGCCGCATGGCCTTCACCAGCGCCGCGCCCTGCTCCTCGATGCTCTTGCCGGTCCGGCGGATCTCATCCTGCAACATCGCCTCCACACCTTCGCTCAGGGTCGGCCCCGGCAGCACCGCGTTGACGGTCACGCCAGTACCGGCCATGCGCTTGGCCATGCCACGCGAGAGACCCAGCAGTGCGGTCTTGGTGGTTGCGTAGTGCAACATGTCGGGAGGCGTGCTGATGCCGCACTCCGAGCCGATGAAGACCACCCTGCCCCAGGCCTTGCCTGCCATGGCCGGCAGGTACGAACGCGCAAGGCGCATGCCAGCCATGATGTTCACCGCCCAGTAGGTGTCCCACGTGTCATCGGCAATCTCGAAGAAGTCTGCGGTTTCGAAGACAGCGGCATTGTTGACCAGGATGTCGCACGCCGGCACCTGTGCCAGCAGCACGTTGCAACCCGCCGCGCTGGCCAGGTCCGCAACCACGCCCTGCACCGGTGCTGCGTCGCCGTGCTCGGCCTTCAGCCGCGCAACAGCCTGGTCCACCTGGTCGCTCCTGCGGCCATTCACCACCACCGTAGCGCCCTCCGCCAGCAACGTGCTGGCGATGGCATAACCGATGCCCTGGGTCGCACCGGTAACCACGGCGACCTTGTTCTGGATACCAAGTTGCATCTCACATTCACCTTGTTGAGGCGCACATCGTGCGCGGGTTGAAACAGCTGCGGCTGGCGTTGGATTCCATGCCATGGCCGCAAGCGTCGTGTTCAGGTCATTAAGCGCCGCGAGCAACGCTCAGGCCATGCGTGTCTGACCGCGATCACTCAGCCAGCGTCCGCAGGTGACCCGCTGCGCGAGCGCGCGTTCAGCCATGCCATCACCGTGGCGTTGGATTTGTGGGTGGCCCCCAGGTACAGGGCCGTGTTGGCCAGTGCGGCCGCGCCCAGTTCGTCGCCGAATCGCTCCAGTACCTTCCAGGCCTCCAAGGCCCTGGTCTGCGCTCTCGGGTCGGACAGGCCGATGTCCTCGATGGCCATCTTGCTCAGGTTGCGTGCCAGGTACCGTGGATCACAGCCTCCATCCAGCATCCGGCAGATCCAGTACAGGGCCGCGTCGGGATTCGTGCTGCGCACCGACTTGAACGCCGCGGATATCTGGTCGTAGAACAATTCACCCTGCTTGTCGAAGCGGCGCACCTGGCGGGGCAGCGCGTCATCCAGCAACGAATGTGGGATCCGACCATCCGCGGGCGCCAGATCCGCCAGGATCTCCAGAGCATTCAGCGCCCTGCGCAGATCTCCATCAGCGCGAACGGCGATGGCGCCCAGAACGTCGTCGTCGATCTTCAGATCGCAGTGGGCCAGCCCCTGCATCCCATCCACCAGCGCACGCCGCAGTTGTCCGATGATGTGGATCGGCTGCAGCGGCTGCAGTACATGAACGTCGCAGCGCTGAAGCAGTGACGGTCGCAACTGGAACGACGGATTCTCGGTGGTGGCAGCAAGCAAGCGAGCGTCGTTGCCCTGCAGATGACGTACCAGCACATCCTGCGTGGCACGGTCCAGACGATGAACCTCGTCGACGAACAGCAGGTGGCCGCGGCCTGCCTGGTGGCTGGCCACGGCCAGCGCCCGGCCCAGTTCGGAGGGCGTCATCACGGCTGCAGGCAGCGATGTGTGGCGATGCCCCGATGCCCCCAGTAGCAGTTGCGCGATACTGGTCTTGCCACACCCCGGCGGCCCCCACAGGATGATCGAACGTGGCAGGCCTGCTTCCAGTGCCCGCTGCAGCGGCTGTCCATCCGCCAGAAGATGGGACTGCCCGACAACGCCGGCAAGCGATACCGGGCGCAGCCGTTCGGCCAAGGGAGCGCGTGCCTCCGACATCACTCCGCGCCTGACGTCACGCCAGCAAAAGCATTGATACCGGTCAGCTCGGCCGACAGCCGCCACAGGCGTTCTGCCTGCGCGGCGTCCACCGCATACGGGCGAACACCCCCTTCGCTCGGGACGGGAAGGTCTTCCTCCCATGCGACGTCGCAGTCCTCGCAGTACACCCCACCGATGCCATCCAGCAGCGACGATGTGGCCGCCCACACCGTGGTCGCCGCACCTTGAGCGGACGTCTTGAAACTGGGGTCGATCAACCGGCCCTCTGCATCAAGCCAGCCCAATGCCTGCATTTCTTCCAGTGCCATGTGGCGCTGCAGCGCCGTGTGGATCTTGCCCGGATGGACCGAGTAGGAACGCACGCCAGCGGTGCGACCGAGCACATCCAGGTGCAGCGCGAACAGCGCGATGGCGGTCTTGGACTGCCCATAGGCCAGCCATTTGTCGTACCCCGTTTCGAACTGCAGGTCCGTCCAGCGCATGGGCGAATAGTGATGTCCCATCGAGGACAGCGAAACGATGCGGGCACCTCGCGCAATGGCCGGCCACAGCAGATTGACCAATGCAAAATGACCCAGGTGGTTGGTGCCGAACTGCGACTCCCAACCGTTGCCCACGCGCGATTCATCGTTGGCCATGACCGCGGCATTGCAGATCACGATATCCGCCCTGCGTCCGCTGGCGACGAAGCGCTCGGCACAGGCACGCACGCTGGCCTGGTCCGCAAGATCAAGCATGTCCACCTCCACCCCGGGCACATCGGCCAGCGTGGCCCGGGCCGCCGTCGGGTTGCGCGCAAGTACCAGCACGTCAGCGCCGGCGCTGGCCAGGGCCCGGGTGGTTTCCAGGCCGAGGCCACCGTGGCCGCCAGTGATGATGGCCAGCTTGCCGCGCAGATCGATACCCCGCACCACATCGGCTGCGGAACTCGTCCGGTCGAAGCCGGAGTTCAGGGGGCGCTGAGGGCTCATCACGACGACGCCACCGCAGTGTCAAGCGTGGGAGCGGAATCGGCCAGCGTATGGAACGCGCACAGCTTGTTGCCGTCCGGGTCACGCAGGTAGGCCAGATACAGCGAGCCCGCCGGAGTCTCGCGCACACCGGGCGGTTCCTCGCACGAGGCTCCACCGTTGGCCAGCGCCGCAGCATGGAAGGCATCCACCTGTGCCGGGCTGGCCATGAGCAGGCCGATCGTGCCGCCATTGGCCGCCGAGGCAGCTTCGCCGTTCAGCGGCGTGGCCAGCACCAGCAGGCTACCTGCGTGCTGGTAGAGGATGCGCTCGGAATTGAAGTTGAGGCTGAGTGCCGGGCGGGCGCCCAGTACTCCCATTACGGCGTCGTAGAAGCGACGGGACCGCACAAGATCGTTGCTGCCAAGGGTTACGTGACTGAACATGTTTCTGTCTCGGTTCGGAATGAAGTCAGGCCCAGCGCTGGCGCGCCGCACCCGGCGAAGTGGCGTCGCGGAAGGAGCGCCCGAAGACCTGGCCCTGCAGCACCTGCTCGCGCATGTGGGGCAGGCGCCGTTGCTGGTAGAGCGCCAGGGCGTCCACCACGTCGGGTTCCAGGCGTAACGCCCGTGACACGTGCAGGGCATCGAGCATGGACTCAGCGAATCCCGCGCCGGTCATCGGCGATTGCGCATGCGCAGCGTCCCCCACCAGGGCCAGGCGCCCGCGCGCGACCTGCGTGGGGACGTATTCGGAGATGGGCATCGGCAGCGCGCCCGCCTGCCGGATCGCCCGCGAAAGTGCCTTGCCCCACGGTGCAGGCCACTGCACCCGCGCACGATTGGCCAACGCAATGCGGGCGTCTGCGGGCACTGCGTCCGCCCTCGGCGTGAACCGCACCCGGTCCTCGCAGACCGCACCGAGGGCCTGCAACAGCCGGGTGCTGCGCGCTTCGAACCACGCCCAACCCACGCGTCGCGGGGTGGCGTGTGCAGCCTCCAGCAACGGGTAGATGGCCAGCACATCGTGGCCGGCCGAATGGAACTCGACACCGCTCAGCGCACGCGCGTTCCGGGGTGGCACGTCCAGTTGCCCCAGCCACGCCAGATAGCCTGCGTAGGAGGCCTCGGGCTGCTCCGGGGCGACGCACCGTCGAACCACGCTCCGATGGCCATCGGCCCCGATCAGCAGGTCGGCCGTCCACTCCCGCCCTTCTGCGCTACGCGCCCATGCCGCGTCAACACGCTCACCAACGGTGGCCACCGCCTCGCCGTCCACCAGCGTGATGCCGGGCTCAACGCTGGCCGCCTGGCGGAGCGCACTGTAGACGTCCCACCACGCATGCGGCAGCACGGCCTGTTCGATGGCATCACCGCCCAATGCATCCACCACCTGCTGGCTCGCCGGTACAGTGAATGCCATCCGCAAGGCAGTGCCGCCGGCGCGGATGGCCACACCAGCACGCCCGCGCGCCGGTGCTCGCTCGAGCACGGTGGAAACCACGCCGACGTTGGCCAGTGCCAGGGCCGCTGACAATCCGGCCAGCGAACCACCAATGATCAATGCCGTGCGCATGCTGTGCTCCTCGTCCGCTCTACCGCAGGCCTTCAGGCCAACGTGGACATGTCGATGACGAAGCGATAACGCACGTCGGCCCGCTCAAGCCGATCAAAGGCCTCGTTGATCTGGTCCATGCGGATCAACTCGCAGTCCGGCAGGATCTGTTGTCGCGCGCAGAAATCCAGCATTTCCTGGGTCTCGCGGATTCCGCCGATCATCGAGCCCGCTACGCGGCGGCGGCCCATGATCATGGGCACGGTGAACGGCTCCTGCAGATCGCCCAGTTGCCCGACGACCACCAGCGTGCCGTCGATATCCAGCAGCGGAATGTACGGGTTGATGTCGTGCTTGGTCGGTACGGTATCGACGATCAGGTCGAAGCTGGAAGCCGCAGCCGCCAATGCCTGCGCATCGTCGGTCGGCAGGAGTGCCTCTGCACCCAGAGCAAGCGCGTCGGCCTGCTTGGCGCGCGAGCGGCTGATGACGGTGACGTGTGCGCCCAGTCCGATCGCCAGCTTGACCGCCATGTGGCCCAGCCCGCCCAGGCCAACCACGGCCACCCGGCTGCCGGGACCAACGTTCCAGGTGCGCAGCGGCGAATACGTGGTGATGCCGGCACACAGCAGCGGTGCGGCCCGAGACAGGTCCAATCCTTCGGGCACGCGCAGCACGAAAGCCTCCTTCACCACAATGTGCCGCGCATAGCCCCCCAGGGTCGGCTGGCCGGTGACGCGGTCCAGGCCGTTGTAGGTCTCGGTCAGCACCTCGCGGCACATGTGCTCTTCGCCCTTGTGGCACTGGTCGCAGTGCTCGCAGCTGTCGACGAAGGTGCCGACAGCCACCGCATCACCTGCCTTGAAGCGATGCGCGGACGCGCCGGTGGCCACCACACGACCGATGATCTCGTGGCCAGGCACGACCGGGTAGATCGCCCTGCCCCAGTCGTTGCGGACCATATGCAGGTCCGAATGGCAGACGCCGCTGTAGAGAATTTCGATAGCGACATCGTCGTCACGCAGTTCACGACGTTCGATGGTGTACGGCACCATTGGCGTAGTTGCCGACAGCGCAGCGTAGGCCTGGGTTTTCATCTGCAGATCCTTGAGTAATTCAACGAAACGCCGTACTGGCGTGCTCAGCGCGCAACCAGCGCCTGGTGGTAGAACTCGCCCAGTGCCGCGCCCGCACGCGCCACGAATTCGGGCTGGTCGTACAGCGCCACGTGGGTACCACCGGCCAGGATCAGCAGGTGCTTGTCGGTGCTTGCCGCGCGCCGGTGCAGCTCTTCGCTCATCCAGCGGGTGCCGGCCTCGCTGCCGGCGATCGCCAGCAACGGTTGGGTGAGGAACAGTTCCGCGTTGTTGAAGGCGTCGTAGCCCACCAGTTCGGCCAGGTTCTGCAGCGGGAACAGCCCAGTGGCGTTCGGATGCTGGCCACGCGGTGTGCGGTAGTAGTCGAAGGCTTCGGCAAAGTCCGGGTGTGTGGCGGCTTCGCGGTTGGCTGGCAGCGCATCCTGGTACTGGAGCTGTCCGCCCTCGGCCTGACGGGTGCGGGCCTGCGCTGCGGCGTCAAGCAGCGCAACTGAATTCCGGGGATCGGCATCGCCATCCCAACCCTGGCGGAACATCTGGCCGTAATTGACGGCACTGATGGTGCCCACCGCGCGGATGCGGCGATCGTTCATCGTGGCGTGTGCCGCATAGCCGCCACCGGCACAGATACCGAGCACACCCATCCGATCGGCGTCGACGATCGGCAGCGTGACCAGCAGGTCAATCGCCGCGCTGATATCGGCCACACGCGCATACGGGTTCTCATTGCCGCGCGGTGCGCCGGTGCTGTTGCCCTGGCAGGAGGCATCGAAGGTCAATACCACGAAGCCCTGCTTGACCAGGCTGGCCGCATGCACCGTTGCGGTCTGCTCCTTCACGCCACCGGCCGGGTGAACGACCACGATGGCCGGATGACGGGCCGACAGTGCGGCGTGCTCCGGCACATGCAGCTGGCCGGCCATGGTGATGTTGCCATTGGGGAATTGCACTGCTTTCATTGCCGTCCTCACAGGTTGCTGTCCACGTTGTGTGGAATGACAGCTACGATAGGGCTGGCATGGCGCGGTGATAATCCGCAAAAATCGTAATGGACTTATAAGCAGGATCACCCAATGGCAGGCAGTCACCTCAAGGATCTCTCGGCCTTTCTGATGGTTGCCGAAGAGGCAAGCTTCACCCGCGCCGCAATCCGGCTGGGCATCACCCAGTCTTCGCTCAGCCAGATCATCCGCGGGCTGGAAACCCGCCTGGGGCTGCGCCTGTTCGCTCGCACCACCCGCAGCGTGGCCCTGACCGAGGCCGGCGAGCGCCTGCTCGGACTCATCGGCCCGGCCATGAACGAACTGGAAGCCGGGCTGGCCCGCATCGGTGAACTGCGCGACAAGCCCGCCGGCACCCTGCGCCTGACCGCAGACGAATATGCCGTGCACGCTGTATTGATGCCCGCCATCGCCCGGCTGGTACCGGACTACCCCGACATCCGTGTGGAAATCACCACCGACTACGGGTTGACCGACATCGTCAGCGGGCGCTTCGATGCCGGCGTGCGTCGCGGCGGCCTGGTTGCCAAGGACATGATCGCAGTGCCGATCAGCCTGCCGATACCGATGGTGGTGGTGGCATCACCGGCCTACTTCGCCCGCCACCCGGCACCCCAACAGCCGCAGCAGCTGGTGGAGCACCAGTGCGTGAACCTGCGCCTGCCCACCCATGGCGAGATCTATGCCTGGACATTCACTCGCGCCGGCCGCGACCACCGGGTGAAGTCCGAAGGCCAGGTGGTGGTCAACAGTATCTCGGCCATGCGCGATGCAGCTTTGCAGGGCGTCGGCCTTACCTATCTTCCACTGCATTACGTGCAGGACTGGCTGGCGTCAGGAGAGCTGGTCGAGGCGCTGACCGAGTGGCGCAAGACTTACGAGGGGTATCACCTCTACTACCCGAACCGGCGCTTGGCTTCGCCGGTGTTCACACTGTTGCTGCAAGCGTTGCGTGACAACCTGGAAGACAGCAGGAAGCGCACCGCAACGAGTGCAACACGTGCCGCCACCCAGCGTGCACCGGCCAGGCCTCGCCGGCGCGCGACCTGATACTTCTTACCTGGGCGAGGTGGCCTGCCTGCGATACTGCGCGGGCGCCTGCCCCATGATGCGCTTGAACGCAGTACTGAACGCACTCTCCGATTCGTAGCCCACGGCAAAGGCAATACTGGACACGGCATCGGCGCCATGGGACAGCCGGTCCGCCGCAAGCAGCATCCGCCAACGTGACAGATAGTCCATTGCCGTGTGCCCGACCAGTGCCTTGAAGCGCTGCGCGAACACCGTGCGCGAAACCCCTGCGATACGCGCCAGTGACTCCAGCGTCCAGGACTGGGCCGGAGCTGCGTGCATCGCCCCGAGGGCCAGGCTGATGTGGCTGTCGGTCAGGGCCAGGAACCAGCCCTTCGGCACCCGGCCCGGGGTAGCCAGGTGCAGGCGCAGCACCTGTACCAGCATGAGATGGGCCAGATGGGTGGACATCAACCCTGCGCCCGGCTGCGGCACGTGCAGTTCATTGGCCCATTGATCCAGCGCCCAGCGCAGCACGCCTGCTTGTCCCGAAGCACGTGGCACATGGATCAGGGGTGGCAGCGCATCGAACAGCACGGCGGCATGCCGCCCGGGAAACGCGAATCGGCCGCTGATGAGGAAGGTCTCTCCTCCCCCGTTGTGAGTGACAACGCCCTGCCGCGCCGCCGCTTCGATGATGGGTTCGCCGCTGGCGATGGCCACTGCAGGATCCGAAGCGAGCACGAACCGGCAGCGGCTGTTGAGCAGGAAGCAGTCGCCGGCTTCGAAGTGGAACGGTGCAGGCTCACCCTCGACGCGGCCCCAGCAGCCGCCCCCCATGACTGCCGTGAACTTGATGCCTTCGTGCGCCGGGAAATCGAATGCCCAGTCGCCGGCGGCATCGAATCCGGCAAAGAACTGGCTGCTTGGCTGCAGCAGTGACAGCACATCGGACAGCGGATCAGCGCTCATATCCGTACGCTCGAAGAAGTCAGGCGAACGCCACGGCATGGATCGTACAGAACCCCGGGCCTATCGTGCATTCCATGGCGGCACATCACCGCCCCGCTCCCGATCAAACACAGGAATTGCCCATGAAACGCCTGCAGGACAAAGTCGCCATCATCACCGGCGCCGGCAGCGGCACCGGCATGGGCGCGGTCATCGCCCGGGTCTTCGCCAGCGAAGGCGCCGTCGTTGTTGCTACCGGCACCCCAGACCGCAAACAGAACCTTGACGCACTGGTGCAGGACCTCACCGCCCAGGGCCATCGTGCAACATCGGCGTTCCTGGATGTGACCCGGCCCGAACAATGGGCCGAGGTGGCCGCCACCACAATCGAGCGCCATGGCCGCATCGATATCCTGGTCAACAACGCCGGCACGCCGGGGCCGCGCGACGGCCGCTGGGACAACGCCACGGCCGAGGACTTCAGCCACGTCATCGACGTCAATCTGACCAGCCAGTTCCATGGCATCAAGGCGGTCACGCCGCAGATGGAACTGCAGCACAGTGGCGCGATCATCAACATCTCGTCTGCCGCCGGCATCATCGTCTTCCCCGACGTGCCGCCGGGCTACAGCGCCTCCAAGGGCGGCAGCCGTCATCTGACCAAGGCCGCCGCCGTCGATTTCGCCCGCCGCGGCATCCGCGTCAACGGCATCTACCCGGGGCTGATCGACACGCCGATGGCCACCCATTTCACCGGGGATCCGCAACTCCTGGAAAGCCTGCTCAAGGGCATTCCGATCGGCCGCGTCGGCACTTCGGAGGAAATCGCCAAGGCCGCGCTGTTCCTGGCCAGCGATGACGCGTCCTACGTCATCGGTGCCGAACTGGTGGTCGACGGTGGATTGACCATCATCTGATCGCGTGTTGCACAACATTCCGCAGGATTCTCCAATGAATACACAACAACCACGTGTCTGGTTCATCACCGGTGCGTCATCCGGCCTGGGCAAGGCCCTTTCCGAAGCGGTCATTGCCCGGGGTGACCGCGCCATCCTTACCGCGCGGCGGCTGGGCCGCCTTCGCGCGATCGCCGCAGGCCATGAGGACCACGTCCTGCCGCTGGCGCTTGACGTGAACGATGCCGATGGCCGTGCACGTGCCGTGGCCGACGCCATCGAACGCTTCGGGCGCATCGATGTGCTGGCCAATGTGGCTGGCCGCGGTGTGGTGGGCGCCTGCGAGGAATTCAGCCTGGAACAGCTGCGCGAGCAGATGGAACTGAACTTCTTCGCTGCTGCCGAAATGAGTCGCGCCGTGTTGCCGCAGATGCGGAAGCAGGGCGCTGGCCACATTCTCACTGTCAGCAGCATTGCCGGGCTGGTGGCAATGAACGCGGCCGGCCCCTACTGTGCAGCGAAGTTCGCCATCGAAGGCTGGACCGAAGCACTGGCGATCGAAGCAAAGCTGCTCGGCATCCGGGTGACGCTGGTGGAGCCGGGCGCGTTCCGCACCGAGTTCGCCGGTGATGCCAACATGCGGCCAGCACACCGCATCGATGCCTATCGGCCGGTTGTGGAGCCATTCGAAACCTACCTGGAATCATCCTCCGGTCAGCAGATGGGTGACCCGGCAAAGGCCGCGCAGCGCATGCTGGACGTTGTAGCCAGCAATGACCCACCGGTGCGGCTGATGCTGGGTGCGGATGCCTATTCGATCTGGGAGACCACACTGGCCAACCGCCAGGCCGATCTGGCCAGGTGGCGTGAGCGCGGTATCGATACCGCGTTCGAGGGCGCCGCTACGGTGCAGATCCAGCTGTAAAGCAAACGTCCCGCCCGCCTGAAATGGGCCGGCGGGACGTACGTTGCTCTGGCTGGTCTTGTTGCATCAAGCGCCAAGATGCGTCCGGTAGAACGGAATCAGCTGCTGCAGCGCCTGGGTGGTGGCTGCTGGCTGGTCATACAGCTCGTAGTGACTGGCGCCGGCCACGATCTGGATGCTCTTCTGCGCCGAACGCGCCCTTGCGTACAGCTCCAGGCCGTCACGATACGAGCCGAAACCACCGGGCACACCGCCGATGACGATGTGCAGCGGCTGAGTCAGCAGATGCTCGGTGAACGCAAAGGCATCCCAGCTCAGGGCGGCGCCGGTGCTGGTGAAGCGCAGCTTGTTCGGCGAGCCCGGCTGCTGGCCACGCGGCGTGCAGTAGTACTGCACCGCCTCGACGATGTCGATGTCGTTGACTCCGGCGGCTTCGCGCTCCGCTTCAGAGCTAGGAATGTAGCCCACGATCAACGGCTCAGCACCCCGTGCCTCGGCAGTGCGCTGCTTGCCCAGCGCTTCCAACGTCTTCAACGCAGCATCCGGCGACATGTCACCTTCACGCATCAGCCGGCCATAGTTGGCAGCCACCACCGTGCCGACTGCCTTGAAACGGTGGTCGGTAGTGGCCGCGCTCACCGCATAGCCACCGCCGCCGCAGACGCCCAGCACGCCAACACGATCTTCATCGATGTACGGCAGCGTCATCAGGTAATCCATGGCACAGCGGAAGTCCTCTACTCGGGTAGCGGGATCTTCCATGAAGCGGGGCTCACCGCCGCTGGCGCCCTGGGTGGAGGCGTCAAAAGCGAGAGTGATGAAACCAGCGGCGGTCAGTGCCTCACCATAGATGGCGCCCGACGTCTGCTCCTTGCAGCTGCTGATCGGGTGCGCGCAGACGATGGCAGCGTACTTGCTGGCAGGGTCGAAGCCTTCCGGAAAGCGCAGGGTGGCGGCGACATCCCAGCTACGGTTCTTGAAACTGACGGTCTCTTGGGTGCTCATTTCAGTTCTCCAGGGGATTGGATTCGGCAGGCAAAGCGTAGGCCGCCGCTATTGGGTTGATAATCCCGGAAAAAAGCATTGCACTTATTCCAAGTACCACCTAATTGCTCCAGGTCGCCGACTTCAGGCCGTCTCCACGCCCGCATTCACACGGTGCAACCCAACACTTCGCAATAGTGCGCTGGCTCCCCATGTGATGAAGGTTGAAGCCGCTGATTTCCGTTCGCTACCCTCAATGGCCTCGCCATGCGCGCCTCACGGTGCGCATTCTGCTTGTCGTGTACGCTGCCTACCTGGTGGCCGGCAACATCTTCCTCAACACCCCGCTGTTCGACCAGGTCACCAACCGCAAGCCGCACAAGTTCGTGATGACCACCGGCCCGGCCATCACGCTGCTGCCGGGCCACGTCATTGCCTGGAACGTGCATATGCGCGGACACGTCAACCACACCGTCTACGTACTGCATGCCGAGCGTGCGAGCGCTCGCTTGGCCGTGCTGCCCCTGTTCCGCCGCGAAGTGCGGGTTCCCCGATTGCAGGCCACAGGCGTGTCGGCCGAAATCAGTCGCGTCGAGGACGCCATTCCGTCGCCCCCGCGCAGCGACCAGGGTTGGACCCTGCGTTTCGACGCCATCCACAGCGACAGCATCCGCAGCGCCCGGCTGGGCAAGCTGTTGATCATCGGCAAGGGCCAGGGCACGGTCGGGTTCCTCAAGCAGCTGCGCGGCGGCCCATCGGAACTGTTCGATTCCGAGGTCTCGTTCAGCAAGGCAGACACCAGCTATGACGGCGTGCAGCTGCTGGGCGACATGAATCTGACTGCGCGCTTCAGCTATCCGCGGCACTATCGCGACCAGGCGCCCGGCCTGGCCAAGTTGAAGCTGTTGCATGCGCAACTTGAGGTGGATGCGCGCAGCCAGGGCCTGCGCATGGATACGGATGCCACAACGCCAAAGATCTCCAGCGCGCCCGTGCCCGGACGCCTGCAACTGGCGGTCCACCTGATCGACGGCCAGCTGCAACCCGGTGACCACGCGCTCTGGCAGGTGCCGCTCTTCCTCGGCGATGGCGCGCCCAATCGCGGCGTGCTGGCCCTGCAGCTCAATGTGGCCAACGACCTGCGCCTGCAGGCCCGCCTGCCGCCACGCCCGGATTCGGCCGCCGGCATCGATGCCGACCTGCTCATCACCAGGCGCGAGATTCCGTTCCAGCACCCTGCCCAGCTGCTGGAACGCAGCTCCGGTACAGTGCGTGGCGAATGGGCCTTCACCTCGCTCAACTGGATCCCTGCCCTGTTCGTGCACAAGCCGTGGCTGCAGCTCGACGGCGGCGGCACCCTGAAGGCCGATCTGCGCCTGCGCAATGGCGAACTGATCGAAGGCAGCACCGTGGACATTCCCTCCGCCGCGGCGGTGGCCGAAGTGGCCGGCGTGCGTCTGGCCGGCACCGCCAGCGCGCATGGCGAGCTGAAGGCCGGCACCCCCAACCAGGCACAGCTGGCGATCCGGCTGCCCCGCTTCACCGCGCGCCCCAGCGATGCGAAGGATGTGCGGCTGTTCGACGGGCGTGACCTGGCCGTGGACCTTACCGGCGATGGCCGCCTGCAGGAACTGCGCAAGGGCGTTCGCGCACGGTTGCGTTTCAGCGAGGCGACCATCCCTGACCTGGCCGCCTACAACCGCTACCTTGGCTCTCAACAGGTGCGCCTGCTGCGTGGCACCGGCAGCCTCAGCGGCGACGCCACGCTCGACACCGATGGCCGCGTCGGCCACGGCACCGCGCGGCTGCTGGGTCGCAATGCCAGCGCCAAGGTGGCGGGCCTGGGCATGGGCGGCGATGTCGACGTGAACGCGACGCTTCGCCGCGGGGACTTCAACCAGCGTCATTTCGATCTGTCCGGCACCACCGTGGAGCTGCGTAATGTGCAGGTGGCCGGTACCGACTCCAGCAGCGCGTGGAAAGGCCGTGCTGTGTTTCAGCGGGGCCGCATCGACGCGCAGTCCCCGTTCCAGGTGGACGCCACCACCGATCTGACCCTGAGCGATGCACGCCCCTTGCTGGCCGTGTTCGCCAAGCGCACCGACTACCCGCGCTGGACGCTGTCCCTGCTGGATTCCGGCCAGGTCGATGCACAGGCCACGTTGCGCTGGCGCCCGGGGCATCTGGTGATCGACGGACTTCAGGCCGAGAATGATCGCCTGTCGGTACGTGCGCGGCTGGATCTGCTGGAGCAGCGCAAGCGTGGCGATCTCTATCTGCGCTGGGGGCTGCTGGGCGCGGGCATCGAGCTTGATGGTGATCAGCGCCAGTGGCATCTGGCCAAGGCGCGCGAATGGTTCGATCAGCGCCCTTCGCTGTTGCCGGCTGCCGAACGTGGAAGCGCCGCGGGTTCTTCAGACTGATCGCCCCGGGTTGCATCCATTTGCCGCTTCCGTTCGTATGAGCGGTAAACGCAGGATGGAGCGGTACGGAATGAAGCGGCGTTCACAGGCTCTGGGTCTTCTGGGATGGGGCGTGGTCACCTTTGCGGCGGCCGCAGTCGGCGCATGGGCATCGGCCTCCGCCGCCAGCTTCTACGCCACCCTCGCCCTGCCCGCGTGGGCACCGCCTGCCACCGTGTTTGCCCCGGTGTGGAGCCTGCTCTACGCCATGATGGCCATTGCGGCGTGGCTGGTCTGGCGCGAACGCGGCTGGCGCAACGCGCAACCGGCCCTGGTGCTCTATCTGGTACAGCTGGCCGTCAATGCCCTCTGGAGCTGGCTGTTCTTCGGCTGGAAGCTGGGCGCGCTGGCCTTCGTCGACATCCTGATACTGATCGCGCTGGTGTGCGCAACGATCGTTGCATTCGCCCGCCTCCATCGCGGTGCGGCGGTGATGCTGCTGCCTTACCTGGCCTGGATATCGTTCGCATCCGCGCTGAACTTCGCGGTGTGGCGCGCCAATCCCGGGGTGCTGTGACCCCGTATCAGTGCTCTCAGGCCTGCGCGACGCGCTGCGGCTGCCATGCACGCAGCAACGCCGGCTTGAACGCCTGCTGGCCACAGCCCGTTGGGCATCGCACCACCCGCGCGGCGGTGTGGCTGACCAACCCCTGCCCTTCCTCCGCCTTGAACACCGTGTCGCAGCTCATGCACCGCGCAACCAGCGAGTACAGGTGGAGCAGGCGCCCGCTGGCCGGATCCTGCAGGGCATCCACATCCAGCAGCTCAAACTGGCAGCTGTCGGCAAGCATGCGGTATGGCGTTGAAAGCAAGGTCTGCAGGTTCACGGGGCGTAGTCACTCAGGAATGTGCGTTCACCCTAGGCAAGTGTGTGTCGAGCGCGCGTGCAGCGCACATGTACCTTTCGCGAAACATGCAAGTGCTGTTGGAATGCTCAGATGAAGAATTCAGGTTTGAATGAAACGTTCTTCACACGCACGTGCTGGTATGCGAATGCACGATTTTGGGTCACCATCCGTGCATGCCGGATGCAACGCTGGGCCATTCCAGCCATCCACGAATCTTGAGTCCCGCCTTTGATGCCTTCTGCCGAGTCCACGCACGACACTGCCCAGTCCCGTTGTGCGCGCGAACCGATTCATACGCCCGGTGCGATCCAGCCCTACGGCGTGCTTCTGGTCGTTGAACCGCAGTCCCTGCGGGTGCGCGAGCGCGCCGTCAGTCATCCCGGGCTGCTGCAGCAGTTCGGCGAACCGTTGATGCAGCATGTCAGCGAGGTACTGGGCGGCGTGCTGGCGCCCTTCCAGGCGCTGTTCCAGCAGGCCGCGGTGGGCAGCAGCGCGCATGTCGGCGCCGTGCACCTGGATGGCCACGGCCGCCATCAATTGTTGGTGCATCGCTCCGCCACCGATCTACTGATCGAGCTGGAGGCACCGGTTCCCGGCCAGCCGGGTTCGCTGGAAGAATTGTATCCGTCGATCCGCGAACTGATGAACGGCATCGAATCGGCCACCACCGTGGAAGATCTGTGCCAACTGGCGGCCGCGCACATGCGCCGGCTGACCGGCTTCGATCGCACCCTGGTCTACCAGTTCGATCCCGGCTGGAACGGCATCGTGGTCGCCGAGGATGGCAACGGCCTGTTGCCGTCCTACCTGGACCTGCGCTTCCCCGAGTCGGACATTCCTGCGCAGGCCCGCGAGCTGTACCGCCGCAATCGGGTGCGCCTGATCGCGGACAACAGCTATACCCCTACCCCGCTGATGCGGGCCGAGGACCATCGCGACGCGCCGGCTACCGACCTGAGCCTGGCCGTGCTGCGCAGCGTTTCGCCCGTGCACCTGCAGTACATGCGCAACATGGGCACTGGCGCGTCGATGTCGGTGTCACTGGTGCACGAGGGCCAGCTGTGGGGTCTGGTGTCCTGCCACACGGTGCAGCCACGCCGCCTGCCCTACCACGTGCGCACTGCCTGCGAGTTCATGGGCCAGATCCTGTCACTGCAGATCGCCCTGAAGGAGCGTGCACGCGCCATCGAAGAGCGCGTGGCGCGCCGTTCGGTGCTGGTCAAGCTGCTGGCACGCATGGCCGGCGACGAGGATTTCATGGCTGCGCTGCGCCACGATGAAGCCAGCCTGCTGTCGCTGACCGGCGCTGCCGGTGCGGCCATCGTGCACAAGGGCGACTGCATGCGCGTGGGTGAGTGCCCACCCGCCAGCGACGTGCTGGCCCTGGCTGATTGGCTGGCTACCCAGCAGACCGGGCAGGAAACGTACTGCAGTGACCATCTGGCAGCCGACTGGGCGCCCGGCGCGCGCCTGTCCGATGTGGCCAGCGGCGTACTGGCGGTGTCCATTTCGCAGCTGCACGACAGCTATCTGATGTGGTTCCGCCCGGAAGTGGTGCGCACCGTGCGCTGGGGTGGCGACCCACGCAAAGCGGCGGCGCCCGGCGTGGCACTGTCCCCGCGCAGCTCATTCGAAGCCTGGAAAGAGACCGTGCAGCAGCGCAGCCTGCCGTGGTCCGACGCCGACTGCGATGCCGCACACGAAATGCGCACGGCCATCGTCGATATCGTGCTGCGCAAGGCCGAGGAGATGGCCGAGCTCAACGAGCAGCTGGTCCGCAGCAACAAGGAACTCGAAGCGTTTTCCTATTCGGTCAGCCACGACCTGCGCGCGCCGTTCCGCCACATCGTCGGTTACTCGGAGCTGCTGGGCAGCTCGGCCGGCGAACGCCTCAACGATACCGAGCGCCGCTTCCTGGATACGATCGTGGAGTCGGCCAAATCCGCTGGGACACTGGTGGACGATCTGCTGAGCTTCTCGCAGATGGGCCGTTCCACGCTCGGCCGGGTACGGCTGGATATGGCGGCGCTGGCCGAGGATGTGCACCGGAGCCTGGCTTTGGACTACGCCGGACGCGATGTGCAATGGACGCTGGCGCCGCTGCCGGAGGTGGAGGCCGATCCCACGATGTTGCGTCTGGTCTGGCAGAACCT
Source organism: Stenotrophomonas sp. 86156_Sma (assembly GCF_056481625.1). NCBI lineage: Bacteria > Pseudomonadati > Pseudomonadota > Gammaproteobacteria > Lysobacterales > Lysobacteraceae > Stenotrophomonas > Stenotrophomonas sp. 86156_Sma. The sequence continues at coordinate 2,499,445 of NZ_CM151157.1, read as the reverse complement.
GCTGGCCAACGCGATCAAGTTCACCCGCGAGCGCGAGCAGGCCGTTATCGAGGTCGGTCACGAGCGCAACGTCGACGAAGACCACTTCTTCGTGCGTGACAACGGCTGCGGCTTCGACATGCGCTACGTGGACAAGCTGTTCGGTGTGTTCCAGCGCCTGCATCACGTCGAAGAATTCGAAGGCACCGGCATCGGCCTGGCCAATGTACGCCGCATCATCGGCCGCCATGGCGGCCGCACCTGGGCCGAGGGCGAGCCCGGCAAGGGCGCCACAGTTCATTTCACCCTACCCCGTTCCACAGGAGATCACCCATGAGGGACCTGCGGCCGATCCTCCTGGTGGAGGACAGCCCCAAGGATGCCGAGCTGACGCTGGCCGCGTTGTCGCGCTGCCAGTTGCTGAACGATGTCATCCATGTACGCGATGGTGCCGAGGCGCTGGATTACCTGCGCTGCGAAGGCAAGTTCGCCGGCGCCATGCACGGCGGCCCGGTGGTGGTGCTGCTGGACCTGAAGCTGCCCAAGGTGAACGGCCTGGAAGTGCTGGAACAGGTGCGTGGTGACGCACAGCTGAGCAGCACCCCGGTGGTGATGCTGACCTCTTCGCGCGAAGAACAGGATCTCGTGCGCAGTTACGAACTGGGCGTGAACGCATTCGTGGTCAAGCCAGTGGACTTCAAGGAGTTCTTCGACGCCATCCAAGGGCTGGGCATGTTCTGGGGCATCACCAACCAGCCCCCGCCGCATCGGCCCAACGGCTCGGGGCGGCACAATGCGTGATGGATCGCGCCGCAGCGAGCGCCTGCGCATCCTCATGCTGGAGGACAGCGCGCTTGATGCGGAGCTGATCAGCGCACAGCTGCAGCGTGCCGGCCTCGATTTCGAGGCCGAGCGCCTGTGGACCCGCAATGCCTTCATCGAGGCAATTGAGAATCGCGCCTTCGATGTGATCCTGGCCGACCATGTGCTGCCCGGATTCGACGGCGATGCGGCCCTTGCACTGGCACGCGAGCGGATTCCGCAGACCCCTTTCATCTTCGTTTCCGGCACGCTGACCGAAGAACTGGCGGTGCAGGCACTGACCCGCGGCGCACGCGATTACGTAGTCAAGCAGCGCCTGCAACGCCTGCCGGATGCGATCCGACGCGCCCGCCAGGAGGCTCATGAACGCACCCAGCTTGTGCAGGCGCAGGCCGCACTGAACGACAGCCAGGCGCAGTTGCAGCAGGTAACCGATGCCGTCCCTGCGCTGATCGCCCAGCTCGACACGGCGCATCGCTACCGCTTCGCGAACAAGGCGTTTCTGGACTGGCACGGCGTCAGCCTGGCCGAACTGCTGGGTCGCGCGGCACGGGATGTCAGCGGCATTTCCGCCTTCGAGCACGCCCTGCCCAGCCTAGAGCGGGTACTGCAGGGCGAGCGCACCAGTTTCCAGGTCGAACTGGTCCACCGCAGCGGCGAATCACGATTCGTGCAGATGGACTGCGTACCGGAACATACGGCCGATGGCAGCGTGGTCGGCTACATCTGCATGGGCAGCGATGTTTCACTGTTGAAGCAGGCCGAACTGGCGCTGCGCGAGGACAACCAGGTTCTCGAGCGACAGGTGCAGGCACGCACCGCCGAGTTGCGGGCCAGCAAGCGGCGCCTGCAGGCGATCTTCGAATCCAGCTTCCAGCATCAGGTGCTGCTGGATCTGTCCGGACGCGTGGTTGATGCCAATGACGCGTCACTGGCCGCGGTGCTTGCGGACAAGAAGGACACTGTTGGCGCGCGCTTCGGCGAATCGCTCTGGTTTGCCACAACCGATGGCATCAGTGCGCTGATCGACCAGGCCGTCGCTGCAGCCGTACAGGGCCGCAGTTCGCTGCATGCACTGGAACTGGAACTCCCGACCGGGCGGCGCAGCTTCGACTTCTCGTTCCGCCCGCTGCTGGATACCGAAGGCGTGGTCACCGCCGTGGTCTCCGAGGCGGTGGAAACCACCGCGCGGCTGCAGGCAGAACACGCGCTGCGCCAGTCACAGAAGATCGAGGCGGTCGGCCAGCTCACCGGCGGCATCGCCCATGATTTCAACAACATCCTGACGGTCATCTCCGGCAACGTCGAGCACGCCATGCTGCTCAACGAACGCGCCGGAGAACCCGGGGCAATGGTCAGCCGTGCACTGGACAATGCACTGAAAGGCGTCGGCCGTGCCGCCAGCCTGACCCAGCGCCTGCTGGCGTTTGCCCGTCGCCAGCCGCTGCACAGCCAGGCCGCCAACCTCAACGAACGCCTGCTGGACATGCACGACATGCTGCAGCGTGCACTGGGTGAGCTGGTGCAGCTGGAGCTCCGCAACGCCGAGGACATCTGGTGCGTGGAGATCGACATCAGCCAGCTGGAGGCCTCCGTACTGAACCTGGCGGTCAATGCCCGCGATGCGATGCCGCATGGCGGCCGGCTGGTGATCGAAGTCGACAACAGCCACCTCGACCACGACTACGCCGCCCTGTTCCCAGACGCAACGCCGGGCGAGTACGTGATGTTGCGGGTGCGCGACAATGGCCACGGCATGGACGCGGCGACCCTGGCGCGCGTGTTCGAGCCGTTCTTCACCACCAAGCAGGTTGGCCGCGGCACCGGGCTTGGCCTGTCGATGGTGCATGGCTTCGTCAAGCAGTCCGGCGGCCACGTGCTGATCGACTCGGTGGAAGGCGGCGGTACCAGCATCACCATGATGTTCCCGCGCTCTCCGCTGTCCCTGCCCTGCGAAGCACGCACCCCACAGACCGGCCTGGCGGGTTACTCACCGCGCGAGGAAACCATTCTGGTCGCCGAGGACAATGACGATGTCCGCGCCCACACGGTGGATGCGCTGCGGCTGCTCGGTTACCGCGTGCTGGAAGCCCACGACGGCCCCTCCGCGCTGCGGCTGCTGGAGCGCCCCGACACCAAGGTGGATCTGTTGTTCTCGGACGTGGTGATGCCCGGCATGTCGGGGTGGGAACTGGTGCACGAAGTCCGTGAACGCTGGCCGGAAGTCGCCGTCCTGTTCACGTCGGGCTATCCACGTGACCACGACCAGGTGGGCAGCCAGGGACGCGCGGTTTCATTGCTGCCAAAGCCGTTTACCCGCAGTGATCTTGCAGCGGCGGTACGCACCGCGCTGGGGGCGACGCACTGAGGTCAGGACGCCGGATCACGCATGCCAGCGGCGATCCGGTTGATGTCTGCGCACTCCACCGTGGCCGGCGGATGCTCCCTGCCGGCCAGCGCAATAATCGCCTGGCCCAGGGCCAGATTGCTGGTCATCAACGAAGGCGCAATCGCACCGGCCAGCTTCATCAACGGCGCGCCGCCCCAGTACAAGGGCTTCAACAGGGCATGACGGGTGCCGGTTCCCGCGACCGGCCTGACGCCACCCGGGCGCAGCATCACCGAGCGCATCGGCAGGGCCTGCAAAGCAACTTCGGTCTCGCCCTTGACCCTCAGCGGCATCAGCCGGCTCTGAGGGTCTGCACCCGCACCGGATACATACAGAAAGCATCCCTCGGGATTCGCGGCCGCCCAGGCACGGGCCACCGCCAGCGTGGTGTCCACGGTAACGCGTCGGTACTCGGCCTCGGCGGTGCCGACCGGTGGCGCTCCGGCGCAGTAGAGGCATGCATCGAACCCGGCAAGCTCCTCCACCCGCTCCTGGATACGCAGAAAGTCCGGGACAATCAGTTCGCTGCCGGTGCCGCTCAGACTGCTTGGGTGGCGGACCAGCGCGGTCAGGCGGGAGACCTGCGGTGAGCGCTGGCAGGCCAGCACCACACCCTGCCCGACCAGGCCTGCGGCACCGGTCAACAGAATCCGTAGTGCACCTGTCCCGACCATCATCGCACCCGCCTCAGAGTTTCACGAAACGCTGGATCTTCCGCGCCAGCCAACCGCTGAACACCAACGGCGCATCCAACGCAGACACGCAGATGCACGGCACACCCGGCGCGGTCACCGGCTGGTGCTCCACCTCCTCGTCCAGATCCGCCACGTCACCCGGCGCGAACAGCCCCAGCGCGTCGTTGTAGGAACCGCGCAGGATCTGGGTCAGCTCGCTGCGGCCATGGCTGTGCATGGGCAGGCACTTGCCGGGGGCGATCTTCAGCATGATCAGCGAGGGCATCTGCTCGGCCCGGATGCAGTGCACCCCCGGCGCCATCCAACGCCAGCGCAGGTCACCCAGCGAGGTGCCAAAGTAGGGATGCAGTGACACCGGCAGATGATCGGGATCGGCCTCGGGCCGCTCCTTCGGCATAGGGCGCAGGGATTCCGCCATGGCCGTCGGGGTTTCCGTGGCCAGCTGCATCAGCATGGCCTCGCGCAACTGTTCGCGCCGCGTGTCGGTTGCAGGCGGCTGGGTCTGCTCCAGCAGTACCGAACCGATCGCCTCAGCATCGCGCAGGCGCTGACGGCAATGCGGGCACTGCTCCAGATGGGCACCCGCCACGATGCTCAACGGCGCCGGCAGCGCACCGGCGGCATAGCTCATCAGCGTGGATTCGTGCAGGTGATGGTGTGGATTCACAGCGCACCTCCCACTTTCGCCTGCAGTTGCAGGAAGGCACGGCGCAGGTGTGATTTGACCGTCCCCAGCGGCATGCCCAGCGCTTCGGCGATCTCGCTGTGGCTCTTGGCCTCGAAATAGGACATCCGCACCAGCCGCGCCTGCACCGCAGGCAGCTCGTTGATGCGCTGGCGCAGACGCGCCTGGTCGGCGAACTGCTCGGCGCTGCTGCGCTCGATCACATCCAGCGTCGCCGCGTCCTCCACCGCCGCCTGCACCTGCATCCAGCTGCGCTCACGGCGCACTCGATCGATATGCAGGTTGCGGGCGATGCGATACAACCACGTACTCAGCGCCCCCTGTGCCGGATCGAAATCGGCGGCCCGCAGCCATAGGCGCAACAGGCATTCCTGCGCCAGCTCCTCGGCTACGGCATCGGGTGCGCCCAGGCCGCGCAGGTACACGCACAGCCGCGGCATGAAGTAGTCGTAGATCCGCATGAAACACTCGCGGTCGCGCAGCCGCGCCACGCCGTCCATGTCACCGGCCCAGTTCGTCGGCTCGCTGCTCGGCTGCTGGGAACTGGACACGGTGCGTGCGCTATCGAAGTTGAGGAGTGTGCTGGCGGCGTCAGGGTACATCTGCGTTCGCGGCGGGCGGGTGAAGGTCTGTCCTCTGTACGTGCAGGGGCAGCCATTGGATGCAGTCGGCACTGCGCATCCAACCGGGCGCCCCCACCGTATGACCTGAGAGACCTACCCTTCCGGATGAACACCATGCGCACTGCCTGGCTGCTGCTGTGCCTGCCCCATGCCGCGCTGGCGGCGCCCTGGCTGCGAAGTGAGGGTGTGGCCACCTCCGCGCAGGGCGACATCCTCTACCGTGAAGTGCACTGGCGGCGCGAGGCAACGGAGGGTGCCGAACGCTGGGTGCTGTACCAGTGCCCGGATGGCCAGCCCTTCGCCCGCAAGCATCTGCCCGCCAGCGCCCGCCCGCAGGCACGGAGCTATTCGCTGCAGGACCGCCGCAGCGGCCAGACCGCCGAAGTCGACGCCACTGGCGACTCGGTGTCGATTGCCTGGAAGGAAGATGCCGCCAGCCAGCCGCATCAGCGCCGGCTTGAACTGCCGCCGGACGCGGTGATCGATGCAGGGTTCGACGCTGCGGTGCGCCTGCACTGGCCGGCGCTGCTGCGCGGCGAACGCATCAGTCTGCCCTTTCTGGTGCCGGGGCGGCAGCGCTACTTCCCGGTGCAGGTGCGGCGCATCGGTCCGGTACGTTGGCAGGGTATTGATGGCCAGTCGATCGACGTCAGTCTGGACACCTGGTACGGCGGCATCGCCCCGCGTCTGTCACTGGTCTATGCCAGCACCGACCGCCGCCTGCTGGAATTCCGCGGCACCAGCAACCTGCGCGATGCCCGCGGCAGCTACCCGCAGGTGACGGTGCGCTTCAGCTCGCCAGCTGCCGAGCAGACTGCCGCGGAATGGCAGCAGGCCTGGACGCGTCCTCTGGTCGACCGCTGCGCCGTGACGCCCAGGTGAAGTCGAGATTCTTCGCGTCGCAGCGCATCCATTGCACGCGCTGCTGCGTACAGGTAGACACGACACCCGCCGAGATCCCCCAATGGCCTCTGTAGCGCCCCTCCCCCGTCGACGCTCGCGCCTGCTGCGTACGCTGCAGCGCTGGATCGACACCGGCAACGTCGCAGAGACCACCGGCGAACAGCCCGGCCGCATCGACTGGTTGCGCGCCGTGCCATTTGCACTGATGCACCTGGCCTGCATCGCTGTGCTCTGGGTCGGAATCTCATGGACAGCGGTGATCGTCGCCGCAGTGCTCTATGCGGTGCGCATGTTTGCCATCACGGCGTTCTATCACCGCTATTTCTCGCACCGGACCTTCCAGGCATCGCGGCCGGTGCAGTTCGTGTTCGCTGTCATCGGCGCCTCCAGCGTGCAGCGTGGGCCGCTTTGGTGGGCCGCCCATCATCGCCATCACCATCGGCATGCCGACCAGCCGCTGGATCCGCACTCGCCACGCGAGGGCGGCTTCTGGCGCAGCCACATGGGTTGGTTCCTGACCCGCGAGGCGTTCGCCACCGATCTGTCACGGGTACCGGACCTGGCGCGCTTCCCCGAACTGCGCTGGCTGGACCGTTTCGATACGGCCGTACCGGTACTGCTGGCCGCAGCGCTGTATGCATTGGGCGCCGGGTTGGAGCGCTGGGCACCGGGCCTGCACACCTCCGGCCCACAGCTGCTGGTGTGGGGCTTCTTCATCTCCACCATCGTGCTGTTCCATGCCACGGTCACCATCAATTCGCTGGCGCATCGATTCGGCCGCCGCCGCTTCGACACACGCGATGACAGCCGCAACAACCTCTGGCTGGCGCTGCTCACCTTCGGCGAAGGCTGGCACAACAACCACCACTTCTTCCCCGGCACTGTCCGCCAGGGCTTCCGCTGGTGGGAAGTGGATTTGACCTGGTACGGACTGCGCGCGATGGCGGCCCTGGGCCTGGTCAAAGGTCTCAAGCCCATCCCCGAGTGGGTCCTGGCCAAGGCGAGGTACTGACATGCGCATCGCCGTCATCGGCTCGGGTATCGCGGGGCTGGCCAGTGCCTGGTGGCTCGATGGCCAGCACGACGTCACACTGTTCGAGGCCAACGACTACCTCGGTGGCCATACCCACACGCACGACGTCCAGGTGGATGGGACACGCATGGCGGTGGATACCGGGTTCATCGTGTTCAATCCCCAGCACTATCCGCTGCTGACCGCGCTCTTCGACGAGCTGGGTGTGGCTTCGCAGCCGACCACGATGAGCTTCTCGATGCACAGCGAGCGCAGCGGCGTGGAGTACAACGCCACCTCGCTGGATGGCCTGTTCTGCCAGCGCCGCAACCTGGTGTCACCTCGATTCTGGGGCATGCTGGCCGACCTGCGCCGGTTCTATCGGGATGCGCCGTTGCTGCTGGCCGAGGAAGACGGCCCCACGCTCGGCGAGTACCTGCGCAGCCAGCGCTATGGCGAGGCCTTCATCGACGAGCACCTGCTGCCGATGGCCTCGGCACTGTGGTCCTCACCGACCGCCACCGTGCAGGACTTCCCGGCGCGCTACTTGGCCCAGTTCATGGCCAATCACCAGATGCTGCAGATGACCGGGCGCCCGAGCTGGCGGGTGGTCAGCGGGGGATCGGCGCGCTACGTGGATGCGCTGCGCCGCCGCTGGCGGGTGCATGAGCGGCTGCAATGCCCGGTCAGGATGGTCGAACGCATGCCCTGGGGTGCACGCGTGCACAGCGCGGCCGGCGCGGAAGGCTTCGATGAGGTCATCCTGGCCTGCCACAGCGACCAGGCCCTGGCGCTGCTACGCGACGCCGACCCCATCGAGCGCGGCGTGCTCGGCGCCATCCGCTATCAAACCAATGAAGCGGTGCTTCACACCGATGCGTCATTGCTGCCGCGCAACCGCAAGGCATGGGCGGCATGGAACGCGCACGTGCCAGAGGATCGCGCCGCGCCCTGCACGGTCAGCTACTGCATGAACCTGCTGCAGGGCCTGCCCGGCGATACGCCCCTGGTGGTTACCCTCAACCGCAGCGAGGCAATCGATCCGGCCAAAGTACTGCGTACGCTGCGCTACGCCCACCCGGTGCACGACCATGCCGCAGTGCGCGCGCAACAGCGCTGGGCGGAACTGCAGGGCCGTCGCCATACGTGGTTCGCAGGCGCCTATTGGGGATGGGGCTTCCATGAGGATGGCATCCGCAGCGCCCGCCGCGTGGTCGATGCCCTGCAGGCCTGCGCTCCACATCGGCTGGCATCCGCCGCGGATGAGGTGGCGGCATGAGTGCCAGCGCGCTCTACATCGGGCAGGTGATGCATCGCCGGCATCATCCGCACCCGCATGCCTTCCGTTACCCCATCGCCCAGCTGCTGCTCGATCTGGACGAACTCGATACGGTGTTCACCGGGCGCTGGTTGTGGTCGGTCAATCGCCGCAACCTGGCCGAGTTCCGCCGCAGCGACTACTTCGGCGATCCCGCACGGCCACTGGCCGATGCCATCCGCGATCACGCTGCCCACACGCTTGGCTACCGGCCGACCGGCCCGGTGCGCCTGCTCACCCATCTTCGCTTTGCCGGGCACGTGTTCAACCCGGTCAGTTTCTACTACTGCTACCAGGCCGACGGCAGCACGCTGGACTGCATTGTCGCCGAGATCACCAACACGCCCTGGAAGGAACGGCACGCCTATGTGCTGCCGGTCGCCACCGCCACGCACGAAGGCAGCTCACTGCGTTGGCAGTTCGACAAGTGCTTCCATGTCTCGCCGTTCATGCCGATGGACTGCGGCTACGACTGGCGATTCAACCACCCCGACCAGGACCTGCGCGTGCACATGCAGGTCTGGCGGGACGGCGTGCGCCAGTTTGATGCCACCCAGGCCATGCAGCGGCGTGCCTTGGATGGCCGCGGGCTGGCCCGGGTCCTGGCCTGCTATCCCCTGATGACCACCCAGGTGGTGGCCGCCATTCACTGGCACGCACTGCGGCTGTGGTTGAAACGCAACCCGGTGCACGACCACCCCACTCTTGCCGAGAAACCGCGATGAACTCGATGACTCCCTGGGTTGCCCTGCCACGCCCCGGCGCCTTGGACGCGTTCCTGCGCCGCCGCCTGCTGGCCCAGCTGGCCCCGATGCGCGACGGTCGGCTGTGCGTGCGCGATGCACTCGGCGAAGTCTGGCTGGGCGATGCCCGTGGTGAACTGCATGTCACCGTCACCATCGATGACCCGGCGTTCTATCGCAAGGTTGCTGCGCAAGGCAGTGTGGGCGCAGGTGAAAGCTACATCCAGGGCGAGTGGCACTGCGATGATCTGGTGGCACTGATCCGGCTGCTGGTGCGCAATCGCGATCTGCTCGACGGCATGGAGCGTGGCCCGGCCCGCTTGGGTGGGGGGATGCTGCGGGTCTGGAACCGCCTGCGCCGCAACAGCCGTGAAGGCAGCCGCCGCAATATCGCCGCGCACTATGACCTGGGCAACGACTTCTTTGCCCTGTTCCTGTCGCCGGACCTGATGTACTCGTCAGCGATGTTCGACAGCGAATCCGAGCCATTGGAATCCGCCTCGCGGCGCAAGCTGGACCGCATCTGCCAGCAGCTGCAGCTCAAGCCAGGCGACCGCGTGGTGGAGATCGGCACCGGCTGGGGCGGTTTCGCGGTACACGCCGCCCAGCACTATGGCTGCCATGTGACCACCACCACCATCTCCGCGGAACAGCATGCGCTGGCCGCCCAGCGCGTAGAGGCGGCGGGCCTGCAGGATCAGGTCACGCTGCTGATGCAGGACTACCGCGACCTGCAGGGCCAGTTCGACAAGCTGGTCTCGATCGAGATGATCGAAGCGATCGGCGCCGAGTACCTGGACACCTACATGGCTACGCTGCAACGCCTGCTCAAGCCGGATGGCGTTGCCCTGCTGCAGGCAATCACCATCGAGGACCATCGCTACGAACAGGCCCGGCGCAGCGTCGACTACATCAAGCGCTATGTATTTCCGGGCAGCTTCATCCCATCGATCAACGCGATCATGGCCGCCAAGACCCGATCCAGCGACCTGCAGCTGATCGCCCAGCAGGACTTCGGCCACTCCTACGCACTGACCCTGCGCGCCTGGCGCCAGCGCTTCCTGGCCCAGCTGCCTGCGGTGCAGGCGCAGGGCTTTGATGCGCGCTTCTGCCGGTTGTGGGAGTTCTATCTGGCCTATTGCGAGGGCGGCTTCCTGGAACGTTCGATCGGCGTCTCGCATCTGCTGCTGGCCCGTCCGGACCACCGGCCCGTCCTCGCTGCGGGCGACAGCCGCTGACATGCGCCGGTTCTGGACCAATCTGCTTGGCAACCAGCTGGTCTGGCTGTGTGCCGTGGCCGGCGCAGGGCGAGGCTGGCAGTGGCCGGCGCTGCTGGCCGCAACGATCTATATCGGCAGCCAGCTGCTCACTTCACCGCAGCCGCGACTGGACCTTCGGCTGATGCTGCTGGCGCTGGCCTGCGCGTGGCTGGTCGACGCCAGTGCCGCCGCCAGCGGCGCCGTGCGCTACGCTGCTGCCCCGCTGGGCTGGGCTCCGCCCCTTTGGATCATGGCGTTGTGGGCCGCGTTTGCGATGACGCTGACCACTTCGATGCGCTTCCTGCTGCGCCACCCTGCCCTGCCAGCCCTGTTTGGCCTGTTGCTGGCCCCGCTGGCGTATCTCTCCGCAGCGCGCGGTTTCGAGGCGGTGCGTTTCACTGCGCCGCTGTGGCAGGGCCTGCTGGTGCTGGGTGTGGGCTGGAGCATCGCGCTTTCGCTGCTGTGCATGGCCGCTCGTCGCGGCTCCCGCACCTTCCCGCCGCCCCTGGCAGGAGCACCGTCATGATCAATCTGTTGTGGGTCCTGCTGTATGCCGTACTGGTGATGAGCTGGGGTTGGGCCTGGCAGCGCCGCCATCACAACATCGGCGTGGTCGATGTGCTCTGGGCCAAGGGCGTGGGCGCGTCAGCCCTGTTGCTGGCGTGGCTCGGCGATGGTGCGGCGGCGCCACGGATGGCGCTCGGCATGCTCGGTGGCCTGTGGGGCAGTCGACTCGCTTTTCACCTGTGGCGCCGGGTCCGCCACGAACAGGAAGACGGCCGCTACCGTTATCTGCGCGAGCACTGGCAAGGGCATCAAGGCAAGATCTTCGGCTTCTTCATGGCCCAGGCGCTGCTGGTCGTGCTGTTCGCCCTGCCCTTCGTCGCGGTGGCGGCCAGTCCGCAGACAAGCACGACGTTGTGGATCGTGGCCGCCGCACTTGTCTGGCTGCTGAGCGTCGGCGGCGAGAGCCTGGCCGACCACCAGTTGGCCCGCTTCCGCGCCGACCCGGCGAACAACGGCCGAACCTGCCGCGAGGGGCTGTGGCGCTACTCCCGCCACCCCAACTACTTCTTCGAGTGGCTGCACTGGTTCAGCTACGTCCTGCTCGCGGTCGGCTCGCCACTGTGGTGGCTGGCCTGGGCCGACCCGCTGCTGATGTACGTGTTCCTGCGCTATCTCAGCGGCATTCCCTTCACTGAAAAGCAAGCGCTGCGCAGCCGCGGCGACGACTACCGCGCCTACCAGCGCACTACATCGATGTTCTTTCCCTGGTTCCCCCGTTCTTCCAAGGAGCACTCCGCATGAGCGCGATCCCGTCACTGAATCCGGCCGAAGATGCGGAAACCGGGCTGATCGCCTGGGCCGAACGTGGGCTGGTGCCCGATGCGGCGCTGCGTGCGGGCATCCGCCGCTTGTGCGCGCAACGCCTGCATGAGGAAAGCGAAGGCGGCATCGAAGGCCAATCGGCACGCTTCAGCCAGCGCATCACCGAGCTGGCCGACAGCCCACTCGCGCTGCATACCGAAGCGGCCAACCGCCAGCACTACGAAGTTCCCGCGGCATTCTTCCAGGCCTGCCTGGGCAAGCGGCTGAAGTACAGCAGCTGCTACTACGCCACCGGGCGCGAAACGCTGGACCAGGCCGAGGACGCCATGCTGGAACTGTACGGCCAGCGCGCCGGACTGGCCGATGGCCAGCAGATACTTGAGCTGGGCTGCGGCTGGGGCTCATTGACCCTGTGGATGGCCGAACGTTACCCGCAGGCGCATATCACCGCCGTCTCCAACTCGCACAGCCAACGCCAGTACATCATGGCGCAGTGCCAGGCGCGCGGCCTGGGCAACGTCGAGGTGATGACCCGCGACGTCAACCAGCTTGACCTGCCGACGGCCCGGTTCGACCGCTGTGTCTCGGTGGAGATGTTCGAGCACGTACGCAACTACCAGCGCCTGCTGGCAGCCATCGCACGGTGGCTGAAACCAGACGGTGCACTGTTCGTGCACATCTTCGCCCATCGCACACTGATGTATCCGTTCGAGACAGACGGCGGCGACAACTGGATGGGTCGCCACTTCTTTACCGGCGGACTGATGCCGGCAGCCGACACACTGCTGCATTTCCAGCGCGACCTGCGCCTGAAGCAACGGTGGTTACTGGACGGCACCCATTACCAGCGCACGGCCGACCACTGGCTGGCAAACCAGGATGCAGCCCGCGAGCAGGTGATGCCGGTGTTGATCGCCACCTATGGCCAGGTTGCAGCGAAGGTCTGGTGGCAGCGCTGGCGGATGTTCTGGATGGCATGCGCCGAGCTGTTCGGCTACGACGACGGCCAGCAGTGGCTGGTGGCCCACTATCTGTTCCGACCCCGCTGAGGTGCCCGATGCGCATGTTTCCGCTGCTTCCCCTGATCGCGGTCGGCCTGTTCGGTTCCGGCTGCAGTTCCAGCGACACCCGCCCGTTGCCGCGTCCACCGTCGGTGGATGTGCCGCGCTTCATGGGCGACTGGTACGTGATCGCGCATATCCCGTCGCGCCCTGAGCGCGAAGCCTTCGACGCCGTGGAGAGCTATGCCCTGCGCCCCGATGGACGCATCCAGACCACCTTCACGTACCGCAAAGGCAGCTTCGAAGCGCCACAGAAGTCCATGCACCCCATCGGCCGTGTCGAGAAGGAAGGCAACGGCGCGGTCTGGGGCATGCAGTTCATCTGGCCGATCCAGGCTGAGTACGTGATCGCCTGGCTCGATGAAAGCTACCGCCAGACCATCGTGGCACGAAGCAAGCGCGATTACGTCTGGTACATGGCCCGCACCCCGCAGGTGTCGGACAGTGACTACCAGCAGGCGGTCGAGCGGATTGCGGCCATGGGTTACGACACCCGCAAGCTGAGGCGGGTGCCGCAATCGGTGCGATGACGCGGCACCTTCTGCCCGGGTCGATCATCCTGGAGCATCAGTCGATCATCAATCATTGCAACGTGGTGCACTCGCGACGCGCCCTGCAGATACGATGCTGGGCAGGCCAGCAAGGCCGGAACGGATACACGATCGATGAACAGCCCCGCGGACGATGCCATCACAACCTCCTGGAATGGATTCGAAGTCCGGCAGATCCTTCCGTGCGACCTCGACCTCATCTGCGCTCACCGAGAAGCGATGTTCCGTGAAAGCGGCCGGAGCGAAGAGATCCTTCAGCAGATGGCGGCCCCGTTCCGTACCTGGCTCGAACCGCGCCTGGTGTCAGGCGACTACTTCGGCCATGTCCTTTCCGACAATGGACAACCCATCGCAGGCATTGGCCTGATGCTGATCGACTGGCCGCCCCACCCCGCCCATCCAGAGCAGGACACGCGCGGCTACGTACTCAATGTCTACGTGGAGCCCGGCTATCGGCGTCGCGGCATCGCCCGCCAACTGATGAAACTGGCCGACCATGCATTCGCCGGACGAGCGGTGGCCTACGCGGTGCTGCACGCTACCACCCAAGGGAAACCACTGTATGCGGATCTCGGATGGGCTGCGACCAGCGAAATGGCCCGCGACCTGCGCAGCGCGAGCGAAGTACCCCGAAGCGCTTGATTGGGTACTGACGATCCACCTCATCAATCGGCGGCATTGAATTGATGGGCTTTACGCATCGATTCTTAGGAATAATCGCAAAATTCCAACAAGTTCGATGCTCGACGCGATAGCGGCGCCAGAATGATCGCCACGCCCTGCGGGCGCCGATCACCTCCCTGCGCATGAATGGATATCCTGCACCGCGCCGACTGCGGCTGGCACTCCTGGACGATCACGAAATCGTCCGCCGCGGCACCGTCCTGCACCTGTCCCGCGACGTCCGCTTCAGCATTGTCGCCAGCCACACCCGCAGCGATGAGCTCATCGGCAGCCTGCGCCAGTTGGCAGTGGATGTCGCCATCATCGATCTCACCCTGGCGCCTGGCGACCGCAGCAGTGATGAGCTGGTTCCCCTGCTGCGCGAGTGCTTTCCACATATTCCCCTGCTCGCCTTCGCCACGCTGACGCCAACCACCCGCATCGACCACCTGCTGGCGAGCGGCATCTCCGGCGTAGTCAGCAAGTCCGAGCCCCTGGAGATGCTGTCTGATGCCATCGTGCGCATCTCGCAGGGGCTGTGCCGCCTCCCTGCTGATTGCCTGTTCCCGGCGTGCCGCGAGGAACTCAGCCGCAATGAACGCGAAGTGCTGGACCTACTCCTGGCCGGCCTGACTGTCTCGGAGATCGCGCTGCGCCGCCACCGCAGCGTCAAGACGGTCAGCACCCAGAAGGTCGCCGCCCTGCGCAAGCTCGGGTTGCGTAATGACGTGGAGATCTATGCACTGCGGCAGCAGCTGGAGCTCCAATGAGGCGGCGCGTTCGCCTCCGTCTGCGCACGTCGTGCACGTTGTTGCTGGCCCTGATCCTGCTGCCGGCTGCATCGGCCGAGGATGCACAGTTGCGGAGATGGTCCGCCGGCCGCGAAGTGCGGGTTGCCACCGCGCCATCATTGCGACCGCTCCCCCCAACGCTGGCGGATTCAAGCGCACTGCCCACCCTCGCCCATGGCTATGCCAGGCTTGTGGCTCGGCATTCCGGCCTGCGCTTCCGCGATCTCAACTACCCCAGCACGAGCGCAGCGGTCGCTGCCGTCTGCCGGGACGAGGCCGACCTGGTGCTGGTCATGGGCAGCCCCTCGCATCACCCGCTTCCCTGTCCCGACCTGAGGGCCTCCGGCGCCTTCCATGGCGGCAAGACGGTATTGGCTGTGCGTAAAGGCGAGCACCCGCCCCGTGACATTACCGGCGTGAGAGCGCAGGTGCTGGCTGTAGTTGAAGGCGGTCCCTATGCCGACTGGCTGACGATCCACCACCCCCGGATCCGCCTCCTGCATCTCCCCGACCGCCATGCGGCCCTGGCCGCTGTTGAAAGCGGCAACGCCGATGCTGCGATCGGCCTGGAAGCAACGCTGCACTCGATGATCCGGCAGCATTTCACGGGAAACCTGCAATTGCACCCGTTCGACAGCGGATTCTCTACCGATCTGCACCTGCTTGTCCGCCGGGAGGACCAGCAGCTGCTGGCGCGCATCGATCAGGCGCTGCGCGCCATCACCCTCGAAGAGCACGCAGGCCTGCTGGAGTTGTGGGCGCAGCAGATGCTGCCCACATCCATCGAGAGCGCACTGGACCGGGTGCGCCCCCCGCTCCAGCTCTGGCTGCTGTGTCTGGCCGCGGCACTCATCGGCCTGCCCGTGCTCTGGCAGGCGTTACGCTGGCGAATCGGCCGCGCGGAACAACGCCTCGGGCGCGCGGCGGGAATGATCAGCCATGAAGTGCGCAATTCCGCGCAGACAGTACTGGCTTCGATCGACCTGCTGAGCCAGTCACACCTGCCCAAGGGGCAGCGTGAACTGCTCGCGGCTGCCCTTGCCGCCGGCCACTCGCTGCGCAGGCTGCTCGATCGCTCGCTGGCGTTCTCGCGCCTTGCCAGCGGCAGCTTCAGGCCGCATCCCACGCCCTGCGACGTCGGCCAACTCTGTGCCCGTGCACTGGAAGCAATCCGGCCGGAGGCACTGCGGAGAGGGCTGTCACTCCAGTTGGATCGCGCGCCCGATCCAGCGCCGGTGGTTGTGCTCGATGCTGATGGACTGCGCCAGATTGTCGACAACCTGCTGGGCAATGCATTGAAATTCACCGATGTCGGCGGTATCGAGGTGCGCCTGCAACTACAACCCGCCCTGTCTCCCCGGGAGCTGTTGCTGGATGTGATCGACAGCGGCATCGGCATCGCACCCGATCAACTGGCGCTTCTGTTCCGACCATTCCAGCAGAACGAGGATGGCCAGAGACGTGGCGGCAGCGGGCTTGGCCTGACGATTGCGCACGAACTGGCCGTTGCCATGGGCGGCAACCTGACCGCACACAGCGTGCATGGGCGCGGCAGCCGTTTCACCCTGCGATTGCCGGTCCGCGCCGTTCACGGCGATCAGCCGCCCATCGAGCCACTGCAGCAGACGCCACTGACCGGCGTCGACCTGCTCCTTGTCGAAGATCATGCACTCAGCCGGCATGTCGTCGCAGAGCAACTGCGTCGGCTGGGCGCCGACGTACGCGCGGTTGCCGATGCCGACGCCGCATTGGCCGAGCAAGCGCTACGACCGCGCGGCACGGTCGTACTGGATATCGGGCTTCGCGGCTCGGATGGCTATGCACTGGCGCAGCAGCTGCGCGCGCAGGCACAGGCACCTCTGCGAGTGATTGCCCTGTCCGCCCGCATGGGGCGCCGGCACGCGGCACGCTGCCGAAGGGCCGGCTTCGACGCCATCCTGGTCAAGCCGCTGCAGGTTGCGAGCCTGCTGCAGGCGCTGGACCTGCCGCCCTCGGCGCACGGCACTGCGCCCGACGACACCCCTGGCGCCGCGCCGGATTACGCTGCGGACATTGCCCATGAGCTGGCCAGGATTGAGCAGGCCGTGCAGGACGCCGATGCCTCGACACTGCGCCATCATGCACACCGGCTGCAGGGAACGCTGCAGATGTGCCGGGCAACGGATCAGGCCGGCACAGCGGCCGACCTGTGGGAACTGGGGCATAGGGCCGCGCCTGACTGGGTCGAAGCGCGGCGACTGCTGCGGGGATTGCAGCAGTGGCACGGTTCCCGCAAGGCGGAAGCCGCACCATCGGCCTGATCAGGCCGCCAGGCGCTCGACCTGGCGACGGGTCAGGTCATTGAAGCGACCCAGCGACATCAGGTGCTGGTGGATCAGCGCCAGCCAGCCGCTGCGGTGCCACTCGACCACGGTCGCTTCCGGCAGCGCCACGAACTTCTCGACGTCCACCACCAGGAAGCCGTTGAGATTGAACTCGCGGCCATCCGGAGTGCGGACGGTGGCGTTGCGCTCGACCAGCAGGCCGTTGTCGATCAGTGCCTTGGAGAAGGCCTG
Organism: Stenotrophomonas sp. 86156_Sma; assembly: GCF_056481625.1. Taxonomy (NCBI): domain Bacteria; kingdom Pseudomonadati; phylum Pseudomonadota; class Gammaproteobacteria; order Lysobacterales; family Lysobacteraceae; genus Stenotrophomonas; species Stenotrophomonas sp. 86156_Sma. The sequence goes on along the minus strand of NZ_CM151157.1, from coordinate 2,482,067 downwards.
GGTCTGTTCGTGCTCGCGGGTGTACTGGCCGCAGAACTCCAACGCCTGCTGCACCATGTCGGTGGCCTTGCCGTCGACGAACAGCGGCTGACCTTCGTCACCGCCCTTGACCACGCGCGAGCTCTCTTCGTCGATGCCCAGCAGGAAATCGTTGTCCGCACCGGTGTCGATGAAGATGAAGGGGTGGCGACGCAGGTAGGCCGGGATATAGGCCTCGTCTTCCCACAGGCCGTCCTTGATGAACAGGTTCTGGTCGGAAACACCGACGGCGGCCATCGGCACGGCGGTCGGGCCGGCGAACAGGATCGGGAAGTGGTGCAGGGCCAGCGAGAACTCGCCCAGCACCAGCGGAATGGCGTTGTTGCCGGCGGCAAACTCGAGCCTGCCCGGCAGGATGCGCAGATCGGCATGCACATCGGCCTGCAGCGGCACCGGACGGGTGTAGAACAGGGGGGCGCTGCTCGGCGCCGCTTCGGTGGTGGTGTCGCTGGTGGTCGTCATCTTGGGAACCGTTCGATCATGCGCGCCTGCCATCCCGGGCGCGCCAGCGGGAACAACCTGAATCCCGCATTATCAACAAGCTCGATGACAACGGCCACCCCACCGACGGCCTATTTCAACTGCAGGGGGTAGCGCTGCCAGAGGACGTGGACCAGGAACCCGGCCAGCTCGGTGTCGCGCGCGCTCACCGCAGCGCGGATCTTGTCCAGCAGCACCATGTCCGAGCAGGAGCGCACATCGGCGTGGTTGGCCTGCCCGGCCCGGCGCGCGCGGTAGCGCGCTGCGCGCTGCGCGTCACTCATTGCGTACCCGAACTTGGGCGGACGACCGCGCTTTCGCGGCAGGGTCAGCTCCAGGGTTCCGGGGTCTTTGTCATCACGCATGAGAAGGGTGCGGGCGGCGGCGAGCAACGGGGGGTGCGCAATTTATCGTGAGGCATCACTTTAATCCAGCTTTTTCTGCAGTTTTGTTGCGATGCAGTGCATTATCCCGGTGTCGATGCGAATTCATCCACGCATGGCGTGGATCTACTGCAGGGCCTGCAACCCGATCACCCGGTAGATCCACGCCATGCGTGGATGGGCGCTCCCGACGACAAAAAAAGGGAGCCCGCTCACGGGCTCCCCTCGCCTTTCCTCATGCAGCGCGTACCGGCTCGTAACCATGCAGGTGCGCCTCACTGCTGGCCCGCCCCTGGCTGAGAGACCGCAGCGAGGTGGTGTACCCCACCAGCTGCGCCAGCGGTGCGAAACCACTGACCTCGGCACGACCGTCCTGGTCCTCGATGCGGGCAATACGGCCGTGGCGGCGGTTGAGGTCGCCAACCACGTCACCCACCGACGCTGACGGCGAATGCACCGTCACCGCCATCACCGGCTCCAGCAGCTGCGTACCGCCCTCCACCAGCGCCACCTTGATCGCCTCGGCACCGGCACGGTGGAACGCCATCTCCGACGAGTCCTTGGCATGGGTCTGGCCATCGACAAGACTGACCTCGATACCGACCACCGGATGGCCCTGCGGACCTTCCGACAGCGCGGCACGCACGCCCTTTTCCACCGCGGCGATGAAGCTGCGCGGCACCACGCCACCGACGATGCGGTCGTTGAACACGACCTGGTCGTCCTCGCGCGGCGATACATCCAGCACCACGTGCGCGAACTGGCCCTGGCCACCGGTCTGCTTGACCAGCCGCCCCACCACGCCGGCCATCGCACGCAGCGGTGTCTCCTGGTAGGCCACGCGCGGCGAACCTACGCCCACCTCGACCTTCCACTCGCTGCGCAGGCGCTCGACCATCACCTCCAGGTGCAGCTCGCCCATGCCCCAGACCAGGGTCTCCGCCGTGTCGCGATCGGTTTCGACGCGGAACGAGGGATCTTCCTGGGCCAGGCTGGCCAGACCCTGCGCCATCCGGATCAGGTCGGCCGCACGCGCCGGCTCCAGCCGCCAGGCCAGCACTGGCGCCTGTGCCTGGATGTTCTCCAGGCGCAGCGGCTGCGCACGGCCACTCAGCGTTTCACCGCTGACCGCGTCCTTCCAGCCCAGCACCGCGACGATGTCACCGGCCACGGCCTGTTCGATGTCGTGGGTCTGGTCGGCCTGCACCCGCACCAGGCGACTGACACGTCGACCCTGCGGATGCTGCGAACTGGCCACGGCATCACCGACCTTCAAGGTGCCCGAGTACAGCCGCACGAAGCTCAATGCGCCGTGCTGCTGGTGGGTGATCTTGAACAGCAGGCCCGCCAGCGGACCGTCTGGATCCGGCGGCAGCACCACCTCGCCGCTCTCGCTTTCGGCGGTCACGGCAGGCCGATCCAGCGGCGACGGCAGGTAATCGACCACCGCATCCAGCAGCGTCTCGATGCCCTTGTCCTTGAAGGCCGCACCGGCCAGTACCGGCACGCCCGCACCGGCCAGCGTCGCCCGTCGGATCGCCGCGCGCAGCTGTTCGGCATCGATCACGCGACCCTCCAGCCAGGCATCAGCCAGCAGTTCGTCGTGGTCGGCCACGGCCTCGACCAGTGCGTCGCGCTGCGGCTGCCACAGGGTGCGCGCCGCGTCGTCCCAGGGGGTCACCGTGGTTACGGCACCATCCTGCCAGTGCAGCACGCGCTCATCGACCAGGTCGACCCAGCCGTTGAAGTCGCTTTCGCTGCCCAGTGGCACACCGAGCGCCCACGGCCGCGCCCTCAGCTTGTCCTGCAGCTGCTCCAGCACGCGCTCGAACGAGGCGCCGACGCGATCCATCTTGTTGACGAACGCGATCAGCGGCACGCGATGGCGACGCGCCTGGCGCCACACCGTCTCCGACTGCGGCTGCACGCCGTCCACCGCCGAGAACACGGCCACGGCGCCGTCGAGCACGCGCAGCGAACGCTCGACTTCAATGGCGAAGTCGATGTGGCCGGGAGTGTCGATCAGGGTCAGCCGATGCGGCGGCAGATCGCGCGGCGCCCACTGCGCCTGTACGGCAGCAGCGCCGATGGTGATGCCACGTTCGCGTTCGATCGCCGAGAAATCGGTGGTCGCGTTGCCATCGTGCACTTCGCCGACGCGATGGATCTCACCGCTTTTCCACAGCAGGCGTTCGGTCAGCGTGGTCTTGCCGGCATCGATGTGGGCAATGATGCCAAGGTTGCGACGGCGGGAAAGGACTTGGGTGTTCATGAGAAAGGTTCCTGCAAAGCCAACTTCGGGGGCCGCGCACCCCGGTTGGCGACAGGGTGCGCGGCTAGCGTTCGGTCTCGGCGATCTGGTGCATGGCACGTTCTCCTTGGGTACTGGGTAGGGCCGACTGGGTAGAGTCGACTGTTGGTCGACTTACGGGAAATCAGAAACGAAAAGAGCGCCCCGGAGGGCGCTCTGTCGAAGGTCCAGCGATGGCCGTCTCAACGGCCTCGTGGGGCTCCAGGCAGACACGCCCGTTCCGCGCTTGCGCGGGTCAGGGTGAAAAACTTCAGGAGCGGCATCCGGTTCATGGGGCGCATTCTAGACCTGCCAATCTGGCGCGCAAGTGAATATTACGCGCATGAATAGAACGATGAGGCCGGCAATGACCGGGGTCAGATCCCTTTGCCCAATGCAAAGGGCTCTGACCCCTGCCCCGCCTTACTTGCAGTCGTGCAGCTTGCGCGCCTCAGCCACGGTCGCAGCCTGGTCGTCCCCCATCGAGATCCATCCCTTCAACGACATCGCCGGATCCACCTGCGCCTGGCGCGGGCCGCCATGGACCACCACCTCGGTCCAGCTGCCGACCGGCGCCAGCTCCGACAGTCGCGCCGCCTGGTCGTCTTCGGTACTGAACCTGTCGTCCGGACCGGCCGGCGGCGTGGTATTCACGGTTTCCGTCTTGCGGGTTCGTACCCGAAGCGCACCATCAGGGAGCCGCTGGGTGATGACGTCGTAGCGCTCGACGCCATACGCCCACCTGTTTTCGCCAACGCTGCGAGTCTCGCTACCGTCATCAGCCACGGCCACCACCTCGCCTGCCGGCCCGACGACGCCCGCGACAACCCCAAGGCCTGACATCAGTGCCTGATAGACGATCATCTGCCGCTGCTCGGAGGTCAACGCTCCGGCCTTGAGCTTGGCGGCAGGAATCTGCAGGTACGCCGCTTCACTGCACAGCACCAGCACCTGCTGGTCGTCCCAGCTCACCGACATTTCCTCGTTGGCGAAGTACTGCGTCTTCATCCATGTCACTGCAGCACCGTCGCTACTGGAATGCAGAGTCTCGATCAGCGAGGCGTTCTCGGCCGCGTCGGTCAGCGAAACTGGAGATGTCGACGCCGCATTGGCGGCAAATGCAGAGAAAAATGCCGATGCGATCAGCAACGTCCGCGAAACACCTGAAGCGGAGGGCAACATTGAATCAGTCCATTGAATGTAACTGGCGCCGAATGATACAGCGTCCGGATGGCGCGACCCATCAGTCAGCACATGCAGATCCACTTCATTGGAAACCTCCCGCTCAGCGGATGAACAGCGGCAGGGCCAGGATGCTGTCGCACGCCGGCGTGCAGCTGCGGAACTGCTCGGCGAGCACTTCGGCGCTCGGCGCGCCCGGCGCTGGTGTCGCCAGCCGGGTGTGGAAGGGATGGCGTTCCAGCAGCCAGGGCTGCGTCTGCTGCAACAGCCGTAACGACTCCGCTTCGCGATCGCGTACCGAGATCCAGGTCGGCCTTGAGTGCAGGCGGTCGAACAGTCCAGACACCACAACCTCACCGATGTAGGTCATTTCGCCTGCGCGCACGTCGAAAGTCAGCGCTTCGTCTTCGGGCACCGCCCCGACGTATCCATAACCATGTTCGGTCAGGTAGCCGACATAGTGGCGCCCGGCCTTGGCGCGGATGGCGGCCAGACCGGCCCTACAGCCGAACTCGAATTCGCCGCGCAGGTCAGCCAACGGCGACGTCGACCGCGTGCCGCTGGCAAAGATCGTGATCAGCCTGATGTTGCTGGTGGCGCAGTTCACCGACATCACCACGTAGCCCTCGTCCGCGGCCAGTGGAACATCCGGTCGTGCCTTCAGCGTCGCGCACCCACCCAGCACCGTCGCGAGCGCTGCCGCGACCACCCACGAAATCCCTTTCATCGTGCTTGCCCCCTGGTTCTGCCGGAGCATACGGGATCCGCTGCCGCCGCGCCATTGAGGGGCCTGATGCCGCGGTCAGAAGCGCCCAGCGCGACGCCCTCACACCGTCACGTGACCACCACCAGCGGCACCCCGCGCCGCGGGTGCTCCAGCACCACAACATCCTGCTGGTACACGCGGTGCAGGTTGTCCTCGGTCAGCACCTGCAACGGCGTGCCATCGGCTGCCACCCTGCCCTGCTCCAGCAGCACGATGCGGTCGGCATAGCCCGCGGCCAGATTCAGATCGTGCAGCACCACGATCACGCACGCACCGGCCTCGGCACAGGCGCGCACACTGCGCAGCGTGCGTTCCTGGTGACGCAGATCCAGCGCTGCGGTCGGCTCATCCAGCAGCAGCAGCGGCGTGTCCTGCGCCAGCACGCGCGCGAACGTGGTCCGGGCGGACTCGCCGCCGGACAGCTGCTGCACCTCACGCAGGCGCAGCGCCTGCAGTTCGGCAGCATCGATGGCAGCTTCCACCTGGGCGTCATCCACGGCTGGATCCGGCGGATGTGGGAGCCGCCCCATCGCCACCACTTCTTCCACACTGAAGGCAAAGCGCACGCCATGCTCCTGCGGCATCACCGCACGCTCGCGCGCCAGTGGCCCGGCCTTGTAACCGGCCAACGGCTTGCCGAGCAGACTTACTTCGCCTGCGTCGGCACGCAGGTCACCGGCAGCCACCGCCAACAGCGTGGATTTGCCCGCGCCGTTCGGGCCAACCAGGGCGGTCACCGTGCCCGGCTCGAACGCCAGCGAGATGCCATGCAGGATCTCGCGCTGCTGGCGGCGCACCACCACCTCGTGCAGCTTCAGCAGCGCGCTCATGGGGCCGCCTTGCGGCGCTGCTGCAGCACCAGCCAGAGGAAGAACGGTGCGCCCAGCGCGGCCGAGAACAAGCCCAGCGGAATCTCCGCGGGTGGATCAAGCGTGCGTGCGGCGGTGTCGGCCACCACGATCAGCAGTGCGCCCAGCAGGCCGGACAACGGCAGCAGCCAGCGATGGCCCGGACCGACCAGCAGGCGCGCTACGTGCGGCACCACCAGGCCGACGAAACTGATCGAACCGGCAAACGCCACCGCTGCGCCCACCAGCAGCGCACTGAACGCCACCAGACGACGCCGCGTGCGGGTCACATCCAGCCCGAGGTGCTGTGCCTGGCGTTCGCCCAGCGCCAGCATGTCCAGCGGCGTGGCCAACCGCTGCAACGCAAACACGCCGATGGCAAACAACGGCACCACGGCCGCCACATCGGCCCAGTTGGCGCGCGCCAGCGAGCCCATCTGCCAGAACACCAGCGACTGCAGCTCGCTTTCGCTGGCGATATATGTAAGGAAACCGATCAACGCCGAGCAGAACGCCGCCATCGCGATGCCGACCAGCAGCAGCGTGGCGTTGCCCGTACCCTTGCCGGGCCGGGCCAACGCGTAGGTCAGGCCGATGGCCAGTGCGCCGCCAGCGAACGCGGCCACCGGCACCAGCCAACCGGCCGCGCCCGCAGCACCCAGCACGATGGCGGCAACTGCACCCAGTGCGGCACCTTGGCTGACACCGACAATGCCGGGATCGGCCAGCGGATTGCCGAACAGGCCCTGTAGGCTGGCACCGGCCATCGCCAGCGACGCACCGACCATCGCGCCCAACAGAGCACGCGGAATACGCAGCTGCCAGACCACGGCGAGGTCGCGGCTGCTGACCGCCTGTGGATCGAGCAGACCCAGCTTCACCGCCAACGCCTGCATCACCTCCATCGGCGGCAGCCGCAACGGACCCACGGCGAACGAGGCCAGCACTGCCCCCAGCAGTGCCAGCAACGCCACCAGCAACATCGTCCGCCCGCGACGGCGGCGCCGATCCGCCGGACTCATGCCTTCGGCAACGCCGCCAGGGCCTTGGCCAGCGCCAGCGCACCAGCACCGGAACCGACACTGGTGTACTTCAGCTGCACATCCGGCATCACCCAGACCCGATTGGCCTGCCCGGCCGGGGTCTGCTTCAGCGTCGGGTACGCCTTCCACAGGCCCTCGGCACCGCCGAACAGCTGCAGGTCATGCTCGGTCACCAAGATCACTTCCGGTGCCGCCGCGACCACGCCCTCATTGCTCAGCTGCGAGTAGTTCTTCACTCCCGCTTCGGTGCCGATGTTGACGCCACCGGCCAGTGCGATCAGCTGCGCCGACGCACTGTCGGCACCCGCAACGGTGGGTGAGCCACCGGCGCCGGTGGCCGACACGTGGATCAGTCGTGGCGCATGGCCCAGGCCCTTGCCAATCGCTGCAGCCTCATCGAGCTGGCGCTGCACCTGCGTGGCAAGCGTCTGCCCTGCCTCGGCCAGCCCTAGTGCGGCGGCGACCTTGCGCACCTTGTCCGGCGCCGGCTGCAGGTCATCGATGACCACCGCCGGTTCGCCCACCTCACGCAGCTTCTTCGCCAGCTCGGTGTGGCGGCGCAGGCTGTTGCCGAGGAACAGCGAGCCCTGCAGGCTCAGCACGCCCTCCACGCCCGTGGTGCGATTGAACAGGAACTGGTGCGGGGCAGCCAGGCCAGCCTGGGTGGTGGTATTGGTCGGCGCGGCGAACACCTGCTTGTCCAGTCCCAGCGCCTCGATCACCGCGATCACGTCGTCACCACCGGCAATGATGCGGCTGGTATCGGCCACCTCGACGTCGGCGCCGTCATCGGAATGCACCTTGGCCGGCAGCACGGCCTTCTGGTCGCGCACGGCCGGCATATCGGTGCCGGCCACGCGCTGCCAGCCAGCCGGCAACGCGGCTTCGCCAGCCGCGGTCGCGGCGGCAGGCTCAGCCAGCTTGCCAGTGTCCGAGGGCGTCGATGAACCGCCACAGGCAGCCAGTGCCAGCGAGACAGCCAACGGAAGCGCACACAGGCGCAGACGGGACGCGATGTTCATGCTCGTTCTCCTTGCTGGCGGGGCGACGCGCACGCCGCCCTGCCGTGTGACTTACTGCTTCGGGGTGATGCGGGTGATGCGGTCACCCTTCGGGTCTTCGGCGCCACGCGACTTGTTCACCGCGAACACGTTGCCCTTGCCATCGGCACGGACGTGGTTCGGCAGCGTGCCGCCGTCGAGGTTGGCGACCACCTTGCCGTCACCGTTCACCACGGTGACCGTGCCAGCGCCACGGTTGCTGACGTATGCCAGGCCGGACGCATCATCGAAGGCGACGTTCAGCGCGCCGGCGCCGACCGGCACATCGTGCAGCACCTTGCCGGCGGCCACATCGACGATCAGCAGGTTGTCGGTGCCCTGCGAGGCCACATACAGGCGGTTGCGCGCTGCGTCGAAGGCCACGCCCGAGGCACTGATCGAGTTGCCCAGGTCGATGACCTTCTCGACCTTGCCGCTGGCCACGTCGATCACTGCCGCTTCCGGGGTGCCGATGCTGACGGTGAACAGCTTGCCGCCCTTCTCGTCCAGCACCAGGCTCATCGGAGTGAACTTACCGTCGTCCACGCCGGACTCCAGCATCACCGCCGGCAGCTCCTTGAGAGTCTTGGCGTCGAACACCGACAGGTGGTCCTCGCCCGTGGCCGAGGCGAACACCTTGCCGTGGGTGCCATCAACCACCACGTCGCGCGCGTGCGGCACGGCATCGACCGGGAACTGGTGGACCAGCGACAGGTCCTTCTGGCGGTAGACCGCGATGGAGTTCTGGCGGGTGTTGGTGACCCACACGTTGCCGTTGGTGTCATCCACGCCGACGCCGTAGACCGCGTACAGCGCACCGTTGGTGCTGCCCGGCACCTGCGCCGGGGTGATCGCCTTGGTCACCTTCAGCGACTTCGGGTCCAGCTTCAGCAGCTGCGACTGGGTCACCGGCGGGCGGCCCACGGCCGAGGTAACGAATAGCGCGTTGCTGGCGGCGCTGTAGGCGGACTGATACAGGCCCGGCACCAGCTTGTTGGACTGGGTGGCGAACTGCGCCTGGCCGGACAGCGGCAGCTGCGGCGAGACGCGCAGCTTCAGCACGGTGGCTGCAGCCGGCTGGCTGGCGCGCACCACCACCGGGTGGGTACCAGGCACGGCATCGGCCGGAATGCTCAGCTGGGTCTTGAAGTTGCCATCGGCATCGACCACCAGCGGCTGCGTGTTGAGCACGCTGTCGCCACGCAGCAGGCTGACTTTCTGGCCCGGCACGAAACCGCGACCGACCACGTCGGCAGTGCTGCCGGGAACCACGTTCTCACCGCGCGAGACGACCTCGCCCTTGAAGGTGGCGTTGGCCGGCTGATCGAACACCGGCTGTGCGGTGGCGGTCACGACCAGCAACAGGCCAGCGGCGAGAGAGGTGAGACGGAAAGACGGACGGAACGACATGGAAGGCTCCTTGCACACGTAGGCCGCGCCACGTGACGCGGGATTCATCGGTTGCCTGGGCCGCTGCACATCGGCAGCCTCGCCTGGGTAGTGGGGTCGCATGCCTTGGCATGCGAAGGGATTCATTCGGCGGCGTTGTCACCACCGTTGGGCGCGCCGTCACCGGCGCTGCGGTCGGTCACGCCATACAGCTCGTGCAGCGCAGCGTGGAACGACGCGGGCAGCATCGGGCCATGGCCGAGGCCGGGGAACTCGCGGTACTGCACGCGCATGCCCGGCACCTTGCCCAACCGCTCGGACAGCTGCATCGCCGCATCCGGGGTGGCACCACCGATGCGGCGCAGGTGTGCGACCACGCGCGGATTGTTCATGTCGCGCTTGCCGCGATCACCAACACGCTCGGCACCGCCCAGCATCAGCCAGAGCTTTGCTGGCTGGCCATGCACGTTCTGCACGAACTGCTGTTCCGGATCACCCAGCGCCGCGCCCTGGCTCCACCACAGCGACGGACTGGCCGCCAGATAGGACTGAAAGGCGGCGGGACGGGTGTACAGCGCATTGAGCACGAACAACCCACCCAGTGAGTGGCCCCAGAGTGCTTGCTGCTGCGTATCAATGCGTGCGCGGCGCTCGACTTCCGGCTTGATGCGGCGTTCGATCACATCCAGGAACGCGGCAGCACCACCGCCAACCGCCTGGGTCGTACCGCTCTCGTCGTCGGCGCGGTCGATCCACGCGGTGTAGTCGCGGGTGCGCGCCTTGGAATCGATGCGCAGGTCGTTGTCGTAACCGATCAGCACCAGTACCGGCGGCGCCTTGCGTGCCGCCAGCTCGGCCAGCAACGGCTGATCCAGCACCATCGCCACCGCATTGCCATCCAGCGCGTACAACACCGGCAGCGGCACCTTGCCGGCCTTGGCCGGGATCGCCACATTCACCCGCCAGCGGCGTTGCTGGTCAGGGCTGTCCACCACGAACTGCTCGAAGCGATAGCTCGCCGCCGGCTCGTCGAGCACGGTGTGGCCGATCTTCTGCAGCGGATTGCGCTGCTGGGCATGGGCGTACGGGGTGGCCAGGAGCAGACCCATCATCAAGGCGACCAGGCCGCGGGCCAGTGGACCACGGCGCGAAGGCGGGACGAAATGCTTCATCAGCGGCGGCAGAAGCGGCTCACGGCCGCCGGTTCACAAGGGACCGCAGTCTACCTTAAACGCGAATGATTATCACATCGATCGAACGTCACACTGTGTATCACGCGCGCATGAGGGCCTTCGGCACGAAACGAGGCAATGGGCAGGCTGGATTCGCGCCACGGCCATACGGCAAGCTAAGCGGTATCAACAAGAACAGGGACTGTCATAGCGTGTACGCCATTTGCCGCAGCCTTGCCCGAAAAGGGCTCGACACGATTCGCCCACACGTCTTCCCCGTGAGCATCCCGACCACCGAGAGGCCCGCGTGCAACATCTGCGGTTTCCGCCTGCGAGCATCCCGCGAAGCCATCGCCGAAAGGGAAGCCCGCAGCTGTATTGGCTGCGGATCCACTCTGCGCTTCCGTGCCCTCATGGCAGCCCTGCAGTCGGAGATGGACCAAGCGCGGGAGATCCGCGTGCTTGAGCGGATCCCCAGGCGCGGACAGATCAAGGGAATCGGCATGACCGACGCCCATATCTACACTAATGCCCTGCGGCGCAAGTTCGATTACATCAATACCTACTTCCACAAGCGCCCCATGCTGGACATCCGTCACCCAGCCGCACACTACCTGGGAAAATATGACTTTGTTGTCAGCTCAGATGTGCTGGAACACGTGGATGGGCCCTGCGAGCGCACGCTCGGAAACCTGCGTGCATTGCTGAAGCCGGGCGGGCTGCTTGTGCTCACCGTTCCCTATGGATTTCACGAGGTCACGATTGAGCACTTCCCTGAGCTCAACGACTACCGGATCGAGGGCAAAGGTGCGGATCGGGTTCTTGTCAACATCACCAGCGATGGCAGGGAGCAACGATTCTCTGACCTGTCCTTCCATGGTGGTGACGGCTCAACTTTGGAACTGAGGATCTATTCGTATCCTCACCTGGTGCGATTGCTGGGGGAAGCCGGCTTTGTTGACGTCAAGCTGCACGATAGCCAATACCCGCAATGGGGCATCATCCACGACAGTCTGCTGGGCTTGCCTATAACGGCACGCGCTGCATAGGCCGTCAGCCCCCTCCGGTATCCTGCCTCGCGCAACCGGCACCCCCATGGAAATGACGAAGCCGGCGAAACGCCGGCTTCAGTTCATTGCCCTGGTAGAGTCGAGCCATGCTCGACTCCCGCAGCCTCACGGCCCCGTGGGCACCGGTCCGTACACGTTCTCCTGCGGCGTGCCCGGCAGCAGCGAGAAGATCATGATCACAATGCCACCGCCCGGCACCAGCGCCAGCAGGAACAGCCAGCCCGACTGGTTGCAGTCATGCAGGCGGCGCACGGTCACGGCAATCAGCGGCACGATCGTGGCCAGCCACATCACGCCCAGCAGCACCACCATGCCGATCAGGATGCCGGCCAGTGCATCGGGACTGTTGCGCAGGAGGATCGCCAGCACGCCGGCCAGCAGCATCACTGCCGTTGCGACCAGGAACAGGAACAGCTGGTACATCCAGTACTCGCGGCGGTTGGCGCGGCCCTCGAACTGGGCGTAGCGCTTCAACGGCAGAATCATTTCCTGCACGGCATCGATCCTTGAAAGAGAAGCCGCGCAGTGTGCCAAATGCACGCGCTACGGACAATGTTGCAACGAACCACGCTCGGCTGCCATTGCCCCCTGTAGAGTCGAGCCATGCTCGACTGCTGTTCCAGAAGGCACCCGTAGCCCGTGCAAGAGCGAAGTCGAGCATGGCTCGACTCTACATGAACCGGGTCAGCGGCCCTTCGCGGCGCGCGCAGCCTCGCGCTCGGCGCGCAAACGATCCAGCTTTTCCTTCAACTTGATTTCCAGCCCGCGCGGCACCGGGTTGTAGTACACCCGTTCGCCCATCGCATCCGGGAAACCGGTCTGGTCGAGCGCGATGCCACCCTCCGCATCGTGGTCATACTGGTACTCGGCGCCGTAGCCCAGTTCCTTCATCAGCTTGGTCGGCGCATTGCGCAGGTGCAGCGGCACTTCTTCTGTGCCGCTCTCGCGCACATCGGACTTGGCCTGGTTGAAGGCCGCATAGCCGGCATTCGACTTCGCCGTGCTGGCCAGATAAAGCACCAGCTGGGCGAACGCGAGCTCTCCCTCCGGACTGCCCAGCCGCTCATAGATGTCCCACGCTTCCAGCGCCATGCTCTGCGCACGCGGGTCGGCCAGGCCGATATCCTCGATGGCCATGCGGGTCAGCCGACGCGCCAGGTACGACGGATCGCAGCCACCATCGAGCATGCGGGTCAGCCAGTACAGCGCGGCGTCCGGGTTGGAGCTGCGCACGGATTTGTGCAGCGCCGAGATCTGGTCGTAGAACTGCTCGCCGCCCTTGTCGAAGCGGCGGGTACGATCGGCCAGCACCTGGGTCAGGGTCTGCGGCGTGATGCGCCCATCCTCCCCGCCCGCCAGCTCAGCGGCGATCTCCAGCAGGGTCAGCGCACGGCGCACGTCGCCGTCGGCGGCGGTGGCGATTTCCAGCAGCAGCTCGGGAGCGACCTCGATGTGCTCTTCACCCAGGCCGCGTTCGCGGTCACCCAGCGCACGCTCCAGCGCCTCAACGATGTCTGTGGGCGAAACGCCTTCCAGCACGTGCACGCGGCAACGCGACAGCAGCGCCGAGTTCAGTTCGAACGACGGGTTCTCGGTGGTGGCACCGACGAACAGGATGGTGCCGCGCTCGATGTGCGGCAGGAACGCATCCTGCTGCGCCTTGTTGAAGCGATGCACCTCATCGACGAACAACACGGTGCGCCGGCCTTCGGCGAACCGTTGCGCCGCCTCGGCCAGCACCTGGCGCACTTCCGGCAGGCCGGACAGCACGGCGGAGATCGCACGGAACTCGGCGTCGGAATACTCGGCCAGCAGCAGCGCCAGCGTGGTCTTGCCGCAGCCCGGCGGCCCCCACAGGATCATCGAATGCACGCGCCCGGATTCGACTGCGCGACGCAGCGCGCTGTCCGGCGCCAGCAGGCGCTTCTGCCCGACCATCTCGTCGAGGGTGCGTGGGCGCATGCGCTCGGCCAGCGGGCGCAGATGTTCCCGATCGACGCTCAGCAGATCGGGGCCAGGGAAGGAAGTTGAACGATGTCTTGCCACACGCTCATTGTACCGCGAGAGCGTGCCAACCAAGGTTGGCACCCACCAGCGCCAGGCAACAGGAATCGGTAGTGCCGGCCGCTGGCCGGCAGATCAGAAGCGTGTCAACCAAGGTTGACACCCACCAAGGCGTTTCCGCCCAGAGATCAGTTGCCGATGACGTCGGTGCCCTTCGGCGGGGTGAAGCTGAAGGTGCCGGCGGCGAAGCCCGGGTTGCGCTTCCAGCCACTGAAGCTGATCACGGTACGCTGGCCAACCGCATCGGTGATTTCCATCCTGGCCAGGCCCTGGGCGTTGAAGCCCAGCGCGGCGTACTGGAAGCTGGCTTCGGTCTCGCGCTTCGGCGACAGCGACAGCCACTGCAGGCCGTCGCGCTGCGCGGCCTCTTCGCTGACGTCGTACTGCTGCTCCAGCAGCGCCGGGTTGATCAGCGCGGTCAGCGGGCTGTTCTGCTCTTCCTTGCCCTGCTCGCGCACGGTGGCCTGCTCCAGGTCCGGCTCATACATCCAGACCTTCCTGCCGTCAGCCACGATCAACTGCTCGTGCGGGCGCACGTATTCCCAACGGAACAGGCGCGGCGCCGACAGGGCCACGCGACCACTGGTTGATTCCTTCACCTTGCCACGGCTGTCGAACACCTGCTGGCTGAACTGCCCATCCAGGCCCTTCAGGCCGCTGGTGAAGGTCTTCAGGTCATCGCGGGCGCCAGCCCAGGCGCTGCCGGCGGCGGCGCAGGCCACGGCCAGGGTGGTGGTGGCAAGGAAACGGCGGAAGCGGAAGTTCATGCGGGAATCCTGTGGGCGCGGGCGCCAGGAAAGGTGGTTGCCAGTGTGCCCGGGGAAAGATGAATGGGCGATCAGGGCGACATTATGCCGCCCCGAACGTCCATCGGCGATTCAGCCGCCGGAACCCGGCAGCTTGCCGTACAGCACCTGCCCGCGGAAGCCGCGCCGCACTTCGCGGTACAGCGCGCGGAACGCCGGATAGTCGTGCGGCTGGCACAGCGCCTCTGGTCCACGCACCGCATTCTGCTGCAACCGGTGATGGACGATCACGTCCTGGCCCTCGCGACTCCAGTCCACCCGGTACTCGCCGGCGGCATTGGCAAAACGCTGACTGGCCGGGATGGCGATGATCGGCGCATTGGCCGGGAACTGCAGGCGATAGGTTTCCTCGCGCAGGCTGGCATTGCAGTAGAACGGCGTCTCGTTGGCCGGCGCCGAGGCGGTGGCGTACAGGCCACGCACCGATTCGCCACCCGGCGGGTCCGGCACGGCCATGCCTCCGGCCACGCCGAAGTCGGCGTAGTCCTCGGCCTGGAACGCCATGCGGTAGCCAAACGGCCGGGTCAGGTCCACCGGCACGCCCTGGATCTGCAGCTGCCCTCGCCCATCGAAACCGGACGCGGCCATGATCTGCTCTTCAGCGCGCGCACGGTTCTGCGCGTTGAGCTGGGAGAACTGGGCGCGCATGCCGATCTCGGCGTTCTCGCCCAGCTTCGGAATGGTCTCTCCACGCAGGTTGCCGTTGGCGTCGAAGGTGAAACGTACTTCCATCGAGGTGGCGTTACGCTCCGGCGTGTTGGCCGGGGTGCGCGCCAGCGTAGCGTCGCGTGTACGCATCACCGGCGCACCGAGGTCACCTTCCGGCAACTGCCCGAAGCGCGCCCAGGCGGTGGTCGAATCCAGGTACAGATCGAATTCGGGGATGTAGGTGATGGCGTGGTTGAAGCGGCCCAGCACCGGAATCTTCGGCAGCGTCGGGCCACCGCCGGCACCGATCAGCACTGGCGAGCTGGCGATGCCTTTGGCCGCCAGCAGCGCCTCCAGGATCGTCACATGGTCCTTGCAGTCACCATAGTGGTTGTCGAGGATGCTCTGCGCACTGTTCGGCTCCAGGCCACCATTGCCCAGGTACACCGCCACATAGCGGATGTTCTGCGCCACCCAGCGGTACAACGCGTCGGCCTGGTCGCGACGGTCGCTGATGCCAGCGGTGATCTCATCGGCGAGCGCCTGCAGTTCCGGCGTGACCTGCGCGGCCGGGCCGGCCTTGAGCTGGTATGCACGACCCATCTGCGACCAGTCACGATAGGTGCTGGCCATGATGTTCGGGCCGAACTCCCAGCCCGCCGCCGACCAGTTCTGCGCCGGCATGGCTTCGCGACGCTGGTAGCGCCAGCGCCACTGTGCCTGGCCGTTCTTCACCGTCGGGCGATCACTGCCCTGCACGCCGCGGCTGTCGACAAACATCGGCAGGTTGGCCGGCGCACTCAGGGTGACCTCGGCGTCCTCGTACTCGGTGAACACATTGAAGGTCTCCCACAGGCCGAAATAGCCCGGGAAGTACGGCGTGGCCTGGGTGCGGCGCACCTGGTAGTACAGACGGGTGCCCGGGGCCAGGTTCGGGAACACGATCACCCGCACCTTGCGGTCGGCATACATCGCCGCCGAGGCGCTGGAGTAGCTTTCCTGGGTGTAGATGCGGTCGGCCGGCACGTCGCGGCGCTGGCCGTCGGCGGTGATGGTGTAGGCGCCGAGTACTTCCAGCGTCTCCATCTTCTCGCTGTAGCTCAGCCGCACCTGGCTGAACTGCTCGACCGAGGCCTTGGTCTTGAGCAGGACTTCGTAGGTTTCGGTCTGCACATTGCCTGCATCCGGCCGCACCTGGTAGTCGGCGCGGTAACGGACAATGCTGAAATTATTGCTGGCTTCGGTATCGCCGCTGGTGGAAGGCGGCGCCGTGGCGGGCGCGGAGGTGGCGGTGTCTGCCAGTGCCGGGCCGGCAGCCAGGAAGGCTGCCAGCGCCAGTGCCAGCGCGCTTGGTACGGGGTGAAGCATGCGTCGGTTCCTTGGACGTCGTGGGGGATACGTCGGGTCTTACTTCGGCGGCGGCGGTGCCAGCACCGTGCGGTCGCCGTTGTGCTCGGGCGGGCTGACCACGCCGGCCGCTTCCATGGCCTCGATCAGTCGCGCTGCACGGTTGTAGCCGATCTTCAGCCGGCGCTGCACGCCGGAAATCGATGCACGGCGGGTCTCGGTTACCACCCGCAGCGCTTCGTCATACAACGGGTCGGACTCGTCGCCGGACGAACTGTTCTCGGGCAGGCCGGTGGCGCCGACGACCACGCCGTCGCCCATCGTCTGCACTTCGTCCAGCACGCCGTCGACATAGTCGGCAGGGCCCATCGCCTTGAGGTGCTCGACCACGCGATGCACTTCATCGTCGGACACGAACGCACCATGCACGCGCTCGGGCAGCGCGGTGCCCGGCGGCAGGTACAGCATGTCGCCGTGGCCCAGCAGTGTTTCCGCGCCGGACTGGTCGAGGATGGTGCGCGAGTCGATCTTGGAGCTGACCTGGAAGGCGATACGGGTCGGGATGTTGGCCTTGATCAGGCCGGTGATCACGTCCACCGACGGGCGCTGCGTGGCCAGGATCAGGTGGATGCCGGCCGCACGCGCCTTCTGCGCCAGGCGCGCGATCAGCTCTTCCACCTTCTTGCCGACGATCATCATCATGTCGGCGAATTCGTCGATGAAGATGACGATGAACGGCAGGGTTTCCAGCGGGCGCGGCGCCTCGCCCATTTCCGGGTTCGGCTTGAACAGCGGGTCCATCAGCGGCTGGCCGGCGTCCTGGGCTTCCTTCACCTTCTTGTTGAAGCCGGCCAGGTTGCGCACGCCCACTGCGCTCATCAGCTTGTAGCGGCGCTCCATCTCGGCCACGCACCAGCGCAGGCCGTTGGCGGCCTCCTTCATGTCGGTGACCACAGGTGCCAGCAGGTGCGGGATCCCCTGGTAGACGCTCAGTTCGAGCATCTTCGGGTCGATCATCAGCATCCGCAGGTCTTTCGGCGAGGCCTTGAACAGCAGGCTCAGCACCATCGCGTTGACCGCCACCGACTTGCCCGAACCGGTGGTACCGGCCACCAGCAGGTGCGGCATGCGTGCCAGGTCGGCCACGGTCGAGCGGCCGGCGATGTCCTTGCCCAGCGCCAGGGTCAGCACGCTGGTCGACTTGTCGTATTCCTTCGAACGCAGCAGCTCGGAGAGGTAGATCATCTCGCGGGTGACGTTGGGAATTTCCAGGCCGATCACCGATTTGCCCGGAATGACGTCGACCACGCGCACCGACTTCACCGACAGGCCGCGCGCGATGTCCTTGTCCAGCGAACTGATCTGGCTGACCTTGATGCCCGGCGCCGGCTCGATCTCGAAACGGGTGATGACCGGGCCGGGGTTGGCACCGACCACCTGGGCATCGATGCGGAAGTCCTTCAGTTTGAACTCGATCTGCCGCGACAGCGCGTCCAGGGTTTCCTTGTCGTAGCCCACCGGCTGCGGCTTGGGGTCGTCCAGCAGCGCGAGCGGCGGCAGGTCCGAGCCATCCCCGTTGACGCCACGGAACATCGGGATCTGCGTGTCGCGCTTGGCCCGGTCACTCTTCTCGATCACTGGTTCCGGGCGCGGCTCGATCTTCACCGGCTCGCGCTTGGCGCGCACCTCGGCATCAGCCTTGCGCACTTCCTGGCGTTCCTCGCGCATCACCCGAGTCTGCTGCCACTCGGTGACTTCTTCCTTCTTGCGCGCCAGCAACGGCGCCAGCGACATCACGCCGCGACCGATCCTCTCCATCACCGTGAACCAGGACAGCCCGGTGGCCAGGGTGATCGAGGCCAAGAGCAGCACCAGCACGAACAGGTTCGCGCCCAGCGCACCGAAGCCCACCGTGAGCGAATTGCCGACCAGCTTGCCGAGGATGCCGCCGGCACTGGAGACGTCGCCACTGAACAGGCGCACATGCAGGAAGCCGGTGCCGGCGATCAGGAAACCGACCAGGCCAACCAGGCGCAGCGCCGGGTCCAGATCGTTCTCGCCCTTGCTCTCGCGCTTGAGGCCGAACATGGCGATCCACGCCAGCGCGCCCAGCACCACCGGCAGCAGGAAGGCGATGTAGCCGAACAGCTGCAGCAGCACGTCGGCGATCCAGGCCCCGGCGCGGCCGCCGAGGTTGTGCACCGGCGCAACCACGCTGCCGGTGTGCGACCAGCCCGGGTCGGTCGCTGAATAGGTGAACAGACTGGCCGCCAGATACAGCAGCGCCGGCGCGATGGCGATCAGGCCCAGATCGCGCCAGAGGCGTTGGCGGCGTGGATTGTCGGTCGTCGCCGCCGCGGCCGTGCGACGTGACGCCTTGCTGTCGTCGGACTTGGAGCGTTCGGGGACCTGCTTCGCCACCTTAGACCATACCTTTGGAATGCGCTGTTAGTGATTGATAATAAATGAGACGGCGTCAGTTTTCAGTTATGCGGCATCTGACAGGGCAATCAGAGGGCCGGAACTGCTGCTGGATGACGGCGTTCTGTTCATCGGCTTGAATCGCCCTGCCCCAGCCGCCACTCTATGACCAGCCACGGATGCTGCGCAAACATCGCCAGCGCCTTGTCCCATCTACCTTTTCGCGAGTCTACATGAGCACCAGCCCGCCCTCCCGCCACCAGCGCCTCGTCATCCTCGGTTCCGGCCCGGCCGGTTGGACCGCCGCCGTCTACGCTGCCCGCGCCAACCTGAAGCCGGTCGTCATCACCGGCCTGCAGCAGGGCGGCCAGCTGATGACCACCACCGAGGTGGACAACTGGCCGGGCGACGCCCACGGCCTGATGGGCCCGGACCTGATGGCGCGCATGCAGGCCCATGCCGAGCGCTTCGAGACCGAGGTCATCTTCGACCACATCCACACCGCCGATGTGTCGCAGCGCCCGTTCAAGCTGATCGGCGACAGCCACGAGTACACCTGCGATGCCCTGATCATCGCCACCGGCGCCACCGCCAAGTACCTGGGCATCCCGACCGAGGACGAGTTCAAGGGCCGCGGCGTGTCTGCCTGCGCCACCTGTGACGGCTTCTTCTACCGCGACCAGGACGTGGTCGTGGTCGGCGGCGGCAACACCGCCGTGGAAGAGGCGCTGTACCTGTCCAACATCGCCCGCAAGGTCTACCTGGTCCACCGCCGCGACACGCTGAAGGCGGAAAAGATCATGCAGGACAAGCTGTTCAAGAAGGTGGCCGAAGGCAAGATCGAGACCGTCTGGCACCACCAGGTGGAAGAAGTGCTGGGCAATGATGCCGGCGTGACCGGCGTGCGCGTGAAGTCCACCCTGGACGGCAGCACCCGCGACATCGACGCCCACGGCTTCTTCGTGGCCATCGGCCACCACCCGAACACCACCCTGTTCGACGGCCAGCTGGCGATGAACAACGGCTACCTGGAAATCCGCTCGGGCCTGGGCGGCAACGCCACCCAGACCTCGGTGGAAGGCGTGTTCGCCGCCGGCGACGTGGCCGACCAGCATTACCGCCAGGCGATCACCTCGGCCGGTTTCGGCTGCATGGCCGCACTGGACGCCGAGCGCTACCTGGACGCACAGGGCAAGGCCAGCTGAGTCGCTGACCGCACCGTGCAGCGTCGAGCCATGCTCGACCCAGGCAAAAGGCCGACGCCAACGCGTCGGCCTTTCTGTTTCATCTGCCCTATCCTTCGCCCATGCCTTACCCCCGCTTCCTCGACTCCCCGCAGTCCATTGCCGCCACCGACTGGGACGCCCTGCACGACGGCCGCAACCCCTTCGTCAGCCACGCCTTCCTCTCGGGCCTGGAACAGCATGGCTGCCTGCGCGAGGACTGGGGCTGGCAGCCCCGGCACTTCACATTGTGGGAGGGCAACACGCTGGTCGGCGCCATTCCGGGCTACCTGAAGACCAACTCGCACGGCGAGTTCGTGTTCGACCACGCCTGGGCCAACGCCTATGCCCGCCACGGCCGCGACTACTACCCGAAATGGCTGGGCGCGGTGCCGTACTCCCCGGTCACCGGCCCGCGCCTGCTGGCCCGTCATGATTCAGAGCGCGCCGCATTGCTGTCGGCGTTGCGTGACGCATTGCCGGCACTGGGCGTGTCGTCGGCCCACATCAACTTCCATACCGCCGGCGACGAGGCGCTGTTCGCCGATGACTGGCTGCTGCGCGAGGATGTGCAGTTCCAGTGGCAGAACCCGGGCGACTGGGCCACGTTCGAGCAGTTCCTCGGCGCGATGGACCACAAGCACCGCAAGAACATCCGCCAGGAACGCGCCAAGGTCGTTCGCCAGGGCATCGCCTTCCGCGTGGTGCACGGCGACGAAGCCAGCCGCGCCGACCTGCAGGCGATGTACCGCTTCTACCTGCAGACGTTCCTCGAGTACGGCAATGCCCCGGCGCTGACCGAGACCTTCCTGCGTCATCTGGCCATTTCCTTGGGTCAGGGGCTGGTGCTGTTCCTGGCCGAACAGGACGGCGAGCCGATTGCCGGCGCGCTATGCCTGCGCGGTGGAGACACGCTGTACGGCCGCTACTGGGGCGGCGCCACGCTGCCCGGCCTGCACTTCGAGGCCTGCTACTACCAGGGCATCGAATACTGCCTGCGCGAAGGGCTGACCCGCTTCGAGCCGGGCGCACAGGGCGAGCACAAGCTGGCACGCGGCTTCCTGCCGACGCTGGTGCGCAGCAGGCACTGGGTGGCCGATACGGAATTCGCAGAAGCGCTGCTGGACTGGTGCCGGCAGGAGCGGCGCGATGTGCGTCGTTACCAGCAGGCATTGCAGGGGCATGGGCCGTTCCGCGTAGAGCCGTAGAGTCGAGCTTGCTCGATTGGCGCGGCACCGAAAAACGTGCCAACCAAGGTTGGCACCTACCAGGGCAATGAGGCGTGCCAACCAAGGTTGGCACCTACCAGGGCGATGTCGAGGGCGCTGTGCTCAGGTGCACTGCCAGAAGTGCCCGCTCACCCGGCACTTTGCACACCAGAACGTATAGAGCATGCCGCCGCTGCCCCACAGCAGCGTGCCCTCACCCGTGGTCGGCAGTGTCGAATCCAGCTGCATCACGAACGGCATCTCTTCGCCGCAATCGATGCACGCCGGGTACCAGGCACTCTGCACCCAGCTCGGCGCGCCGCCCACGCTCGACAGGTTCTGCCGATGATTGGACTGGCCCCAGTCCTGTTGTTGCCAGCGCGCACTGTCCATGGCGACCAGACCCACCTCGGCCTGCATCAGGTCGCCACTGTCGGTGGGTGTGTTCGGTACCTCACGGTGCTGGCTGGGGTGGCAGCTGGGCAGGCCGGCCGCATCGTGGCGATAGAAACGCACGGGCGGGTCTTCCCAGCCGCAGCAGTCCAGGCACAGCCCCAGCGTGATCTCGCCCGGCGCGCCCGGCTGCAGGGCGGCGGCATCGGTCTGCAGCAGGCGCTGAAGCGGCGCATGGCAGCTGCTACACAGCGCTTCCAGCGGCCCTCCCATGTGCCCGGCGTGATGCACCTGCCCACCATTCCAGGTCGGGTGCAGGCGCCAGATGCGCCTGCGCCAGCTCGGCTCGTCCGCCTGCTGCGCGCGATGCTGTTCGCGGCCGAAGCGGAAGTGCAATGGCCGCTCGCCATGCAGGCGACGCGGCTGCGACCCATTGGCCACGCCGGCCCAATGCGCCCAGACCTCGGCATCCAAGCGCCCCCAGTCGACCAGGTAGCCGCGAGCAATGGCGTAGGTCTCGGGCTGGGCGGCGAGCAGCAGCGCCCTGGCCCGCGCCATTTCGCGATCGTCATCGGCTTCAGCCAGGATCTGCGCCCACTGTGCGGCAGTGGTAGAAGGCAGGCCCCGCCATACCTGCGAAGCCAGCTGCAGCTCATCCTCACTGGTGATCGCCAGCAATGCCTCCCAGTCGTCCTGCAGCAGCTGTGGCGCCTGATAGCTGGCGAACTCCATCACGCTCGTCAACACGTCACCGCGCTCGCCCGCGCGATAGCGGCGCCACGCGTCGGCCGCGACCGCGGGCACCGCGTCATCCGGCAGCAGGTCCAATGCCATGTCGAGGAAGGCCGAGCCCGGCGAAGGCCGCGCCAGCGCCTGCAGCATCAACTCTCCCAGTTGACGCGGCTGTTCAGTGGCCAGTGACAGCAGCATGCCTTGGCTGTCGTTGCGCGTGCGCGGGGCGTCATGCAGGTCGAGGATGGCGCTGATCGAGTCACTCATTCGGAGGCTCCTTGCCGGTGAACAGTGATGGTGCCAGACATCACGAATCACCACGACGAATACAATGGCCCCATGACCCGCCAGCTGCCCTGGCGCCTGGCCGATGCGCCGGACGCCCCCTTCCCTCCGGCCGAGACCGCACTGCGCCAGCCCGATGGCCTGCTGGCGGTGGGCGGCGACCTGCATCCGGTGCGTCTGCTCAATGCCTACGCCGGCGGTATCTTTCCGTGGTTCAGCGAGGGTGAGCCAATCCTGTGGTGGTCGCCGGACCCGCGCATGATGTTCCGCACCGATGGCGTGCACCTGTCCAGCCGCTTCCGCCGCCAGCTGCGCAGCAGCACGTGGGAGGTCACCGCCGACACCGCCTTCAGTCGTGTGATGCGCGCCTGCGCCGCGGCACCTCGGCCCGGCCAGGACGGTACGTGGATCAGCCCGGCGATGGTCGAGGCTTACAGCCAGCTGCACGACCTTGGCTTCGCCCATTCCTTCGAAGTCTGGGACCGGCAGACACTGGTCGGCGGCATCTATGGCGTCGCGATCGGTGCCATGTTCTTCGGCGAGAGCATGTTCAGTGGCGCCAGTGGCGGCTCCAAGATCGCCCTGGCCGCGTTGGCAGCCACCCTGCGTGGCTGGGGCTGGGAACTGATCGATGCCCAGGTGGAGAATCCGCACCTGCTGCGGATGGGCGCCGAGCACCTGCCGCGGGCGGACTTCCTGGAACACGTCCGCCAGGCCGTCCACCGTGACGGCCGTGAAGGCCCCTGGACCCAGGCGGTAGGACGCTTGCCAGCACAGCGTTTGGCCGGGGGTTAACACAAACTTTGCAAGCCGGGCCCATCACGCGTAAAATACCGCGCCTTAGGCCCAGCGTGGCCGTTTTCTGAACCGCACAGGACTACATGTCGAAAGACGATTCCATCGAGTTCGAGGGCACCGTCAGCGAGACGCTGCCGAACACCACTTTCCGCGTTCGTCTGGAAAATGGGCACGAAATCATCGCCCACATCTCCGGCCGCATGCGCAAGAACTACATCCGCATCCTCACCGGTGACCGGGTCAAGGTTGAAATGACCCCGTACGACCTGACCAAGGGTCGTATCACCTACCGCATGAAGTAAGCGGTCGGCGCATTGCGCCACTCCGACAGGGCCGGCCTCACTGCTGGCCCTTTGTCGTGCGCGGAAGAAAGCGACCGGCACCGGGACCGCTCGATTTTCGTCCTTGTCTGAAATCCAGCCTCGCGCCGGCACTCTAGACTCAACGCGTTCTTCACAGAAGGCGTTGCGCGCATGACCTACCTGATCGTCCTGGACCCCCAGTCCGTCACCAGCCGCTGCTACGCCAGCAAGGGCCCGGACGGCACCTGGTTCGGCCAGCCCTGTCTGGTCTGCACCAGCATGGACGCCTCGCACCCGCTGTACCTGGCAGTGCAGCGCGAGATCGCACATGCGGGAGGCACACTTAAGCAGCGCCTGCATATTCCACATGAGGCAGTCGCATTCGTCATCGAGGATGGCGGCGACCAGGGGCGCCAGCAGGGATTCCGCTCAATCGCGGCCTGATGCGCCAAAGGTCATCGTGACCGATCTCACCGTGGCGTCGGTCAGCCCTGCTTGCGGCAGATTCGCATTTGCAGCGGCGGCGGCATCTTGGGATCCGATCCAGTCCGGATCGCCGCCCCCTGCCCCGCCATGAACCTGTCTTCCCTTCTCATCCCCCTGGCTTTGTCTGCCGTCACCCTGCTGGCGTCGTCCGCCCATGCCGCCGACACCGCGCCGGCACAGTGCGTATCACTGACCGGCGAACAGCAGATCGTTCGCGCCGGCGCCGACAAGAACATCCTGCTTCGCTCCGGCGAAGACCACTATGTTGTGCATTTCCGCAACAGCTGCCCTTCTGCCGTACTGGCCACCCGCCTCGGCTTCAAGACCGACGGCAAAGAAGCTGACGAGCTGTGCAGCGAGGGCCGAAGCGCACTGGACACAGGTCGCGGCAGCTGCGAGGTTGCACGCATCGAGCCGATCGATGCCGAGCGATTCAAGCGTGAGGCGCGCCGCCGCAGCCGCTGACCCCAGACAGGACAAGGGCGGCCGAAGCCGTCCTTGTCGCGATATACGTCAACGCGTCGCGGCAACCAGCGACAACACTCTCGGTTGCGCGCGCTGCCGTGCCAACCAGAGATCGTAGCTGGATTGCAGCCCCATCCAGAAAACCGCAGTACTCACCCCCGCCATCTCAAGGCGGATGGCCAGGTCAGGACTGATGCCCGCCTTGCCGTTCAGAACCCGCGAAAGGGCTACCCGCGACATTGCCAGGCGCTCGGCCGCTTCGGTCACAGACAGATCCATTGGATCAAAGACCATTGCCTTGATCGCCTGCCCGGGATGCGGATGGTGATGAATCATGCGCGGCCTCAGTGATAGTCCAGGTAATCCAGCAGCTCCACGTCGCTGCCGGCGAAACGGAAGGTAAGTAGAGCCGCTCGAGGCCCCTGTGGCGAAAACCGATGATCATCACTGTATCCTGTATCGTTTCGCGATACAAACAGGGCAACACCCTATCGCGACCAGAAGACAGCATTGGCACCTCCGTTCCGTTCAAGCAAGGCCGCGGACGACAGTCCCACTGGAAATGACAAGGGCGGCCGAAGCCGCCCTTGTCATTTCCAGTCTTTCACGCCAAACCTATGGCATCAGCTCATTCCACCGTGACCGGCAGCAGCCGCTCCGGCTCGGCCTGGGTCTCGACCACCAGCTCGTCATCGCGGACATCGATGCTGACCTTGCCACCGTTGACCAGCTTGCCGAACAGCAGCTCGTCGGCCAGCGGACGCTTGATCTTGTCCTGGATCACGCGGGCCATCGGGCGGGCACCCATCAGCGGGTCGAAACCATGGTGGGCCAGCCAGTCGCGCGCGGTCGGGGTGGCCGACAGGCTGACGTGCTTGTCCTGCAGCAGCATCTCCAGCTCGATCAGGAACTTGTCGACCACGCGCAGGATGTGCTCGAAGCCCAGCGCCTGGAACTGCACCACCGCGTCGAGGCGGTTGCGGAATTCCGGGGTGAAGCTGCGGCGGATGGTCTCCATCGCGTCGGTGGCATGGTCCTGCTTGGTGAAGCCGATCGAACGCCGCGAGGCCTGCGCCGCACCGGCATTGGTGGTCATCACCAGCACGACGTTCTTGAAGTTGGCTTCACGACCGTTGGTATCGGTCAGCACACCGCGGTCCATCACCTGCAACAGGATGTTGAAGATGTCCGGATGCGCCTTTTCGATCTCATCCAGCAGCAGCACGCAGTGCGGCGTCTTGACGATCTTCTCGGTCAACAGGCCGCCCTGGTCAAAGCCGACGTAGCCCGGAGGCGCACCGATCAGGCGGCTGATCGAATGCGGCTCCATGTACTCGGACATGTCGAAGCGGACCAGTTCGATGCCCAGCTGCAGCGCCAGCTGCTTGGTCACCTCGGTCTTGCCGACACCGGTCGGACCGGCGAACAGGAAGTTGCCGATCGGCTTTTCCGGGTTGCCCAGGCCCGAACGGGCCAGCTTGATCGCCGAGGACAGCGTCTCGATGGCCGGGTCCTGGCCGAAGATCACCATCTTCAGGTTGCGCTCCAGGTGCTGCAGCACATCCTTGTCGGTGGCGCTGACCTGCTTGGTCGGGATACGCGCCATCTTGGCGACGATCGCCTCCACTTCCTCGACGTCGATCAGTTCCTTGCGCTGGCCTTCCGGCAGCAGGCGCTGGCGGGCGCCCGCCTCGTCGATCACGTCGATGGCCTTGTCCGGCAGCAGGCGGTCGCCGATGTGCTTCACCGACAGGTCCACCGCAGCCTGCAGCGCCTCGTCGGAATAGGTCACACCGTGGTGCAGCTCGTACTTGGACTTCAGGCCCTGCAGGATCTCGTAGGTCTCGCCGACGGTCGGCTCGACGATGTCGATCTTCTGGAAGCGGCGGGCCAGCGCCCGGTCCTTCTCGAAGATGCCACGGTACTCCTGGAAGGTGGTCGAGCCGATGCAGCGCAGCTCTCCGGACGCCAGCGCCGGCTTGATCAGGTTGGAGGCATCCATGGTGCCGCCCGACGCCGAGCCAGCACCGATGATGGTGTGGATCTCATCGATGAACAGCACCGCATTGGGCACCTTCTTCAGCGCGGTCAGCACGCTCTTCAGGCGCTTCTCGAAGTCGCCGCGGTACTTGGTGCCGGCCACCAGCGCGCCCAGGTCGAGCGAATAGATCACAGCATCGGCCAGAACGTCGGGCACCGAGCCCTCGACGATGCGGCGGGCCAGGCCCTCGGCGATGGCGGTCTTGCCTACGCCCGCCTCACCCACGTACAGCGGGTTGTTCTTGCGGCGGCGGCACAGGACCTGGATGGTGCGCTCGATCTCGTCGGCTCGACCAACCA
Organism: Stenotrophomonas sp. 86156_Sma; assembly: GCF_056481625.1. Lineage (NCBI taxonomy): Bacteria > Pseudomonadati > Pseudomonadota > Gammaproteobacteria > Lysobacterales > Lysobacteraceae > Stenotrophomonas > Stenotrophomonas sp. 86156_Sma. Next base: position 2,454,847 of record NZ_CM151157.1, on the reverse strand, counting down.
ACGGGTCGATGCGACCGGCCCGGGCCTGTTCGTTGAGGTTGCTGGCGAACTCGGTCAGGGCATCACCCTTCGGCTCGCCCTCCCCGCCTTCGATGCGGCCTTCGCCCTCGGAGGAGGACGACGGCTGCTCGCCTTCCTCGCCCAGCTTGGCGATGCCGTGGGACAGGTAATTGACCACATCCAGCCGGGTGACATCCTGCTGGTTGAGGTAGTAGACGGCGTGCGAGTCCTTCTCGCCGAAGATGGCGACCAGCACATTGGCGCCGGTGACCTCCTTCTTGCCCGAGGACTGCACGTGGTAAACGGCCCGCTGCAACACGCGCTGGAAGCCCAGGGTCGGCTGGGTATCGCGGCCGTCATCTTCGGCCAGGCGGGACACGGAGGCCTCGATGGCCTGCTCCAACTCCTGGCGCAGGCGTTCGGCGTCGGCGCCACAGGCCTTCAGTACGGCCTGGGCGGACGGGTTGTCGAGCAGTGCCAACAGCAGGTGTTCGACCGTCATGAACTCATGCCGGGCCTCACGGGCGCGCTTGTAGCACTGGCCAATGGTGTGTTCGAGGTCTTTGCTGAACATGGATTACTCCGGCGGCAGATGGGGACAATATGCGGCCTGACTACGCGATTTCCATCACCCTAGCGGATTGCTGCGTTCAGATGGCGTTAGCAGTGCGAATCGCTTGATCTTCATTCACCCCAGGACAGCCCACCCGGCATGAGCGAACCCTACCTGAGCCGCTGGCGATTGCGGCGTGATGGCGCAGCCATCGAAACGCCCCATGCCCAGCTCTGGCCGGTGCTGACCGCCGCCGGCGAACCGGCGATGCTGAAGGTCAGCAGCGAAACCGAAGAGCAGAACAGCCATCGCCTGCTGCGCTGGTGGGACGGTGACGGCGCCGCCCGCCTGCTGGCCCACGAGGGGCCGGCGATCCTGATCGAACGTGCCGGCGGCGACTCGCTGCGGCAACGTTCGATCGAAGGCGACGATGACACCTGCACCACGGTCCTGTGCCAGGTCCTGCAACGGCTGCACCGGCCACGGAGCGCACCGCCAGCGGAACTGGTCTGCCTGCGAACATGGTTCGCCGACCTGCTGCAGCCAAGGGCTGCGCTGCCGCCACTACTGGAACAGTGCAGATCACTGGCGGAGGGACTGCTGCAGCAGGAACAGGAGATCCGGCCGCTGCACGGCGACCTGCACCACGACAACGTGCTGGATTTCGGCGCGCGCGGCTGGTTGGCGATCGACCCGAAGCGGCTGCTGGGCGACCGCGCGTTCGATTACACGACGATGTTCAGCAATCCGGACCTGTGCGGCCCCGGCATCCATGTGGCCACCCGACCCGAGCGGTTTGCCACCCGGCTGGAACAGGTCGGCGCGCTGGCGGGCCTGGAACGCACGCGCCTGCTACGCTGGATCGCAGCCAGCGCGGGGCTGTCAGCGGTGTGGTTCCGGGATGATGGCGACCCCGCCGAAGTCGACGAGGCGGTGGCGAGAATGGCGCTGGCGGCGTTGGCGGAGGGCTGATCCCGCGCTCTGGTAGATGCCCACCTTGGTGGGCACACCGGGTCCGGAGTCGATGTGCCCGGACGAAAACCGGCAGCCGGTCAGGCCTTTTCCATCGTGCACAGCAGCGGGTGCTGGTTCATCCGCGAGTACTCGTTGACCTGGGCGACCTTGGTCTCGGCCACTTCGCGGGTGAACACCCCGCACACGCCGCGGCCACGGGTATGGACGTGCAGCATCACCTGCGTGGCCTTGTCCAGGTCCATGCTGAAGAACTGCTGCAGCACGTCCACCACGAAATCCATCGGGGTGTAGTCGTCGTTGAGCAGCATCACCTGGTAGAACGGCGGCGGCGCCACTTCCGGGCGCGCGGGCTCCACGGCAACGCCGTGCTCGTGATGGGAATCGGGGGAAGACTCATGGGGCATCTGCCCATTATAGAGGCACGGGCCAGCCTGCGTCGGCCTGCCGCAGATTGGACGGCACGCACGCCCACCGTCACAATTGCATCCTCTCTCAACACTGTTTCACAGGATCTTCATGAAAAGGACCCTTCTCCCCGCCCTGCTGATCGCCCTGGCCGCCGCCGGCTCCGCCGCCGCCGAAACCCAGGCCGACAAGGCCGTGGCCCGCCACCTGGACAAGCTGGGCTATACCTACGAGGTCGACGAGGACGGCGACTACCGCATGGTGTTCGACGTCGAGGGTGACCGCACCCAGATGGTCTACGTGCGCTCGTCGGTGGAAGATTTCGGCACCCACAACATCCGCGAGATCTGGTCGCCGGCCTACAGCGCCAAGACCAAGCAGTTCCCGGTGGCCGTAGCCAACCGCCTGCTGGAAGATTCGCAGGACGCCAAGATGGGCGGCTGGGTGAAGCAGGACACCACCGCCATGTTCGTGGTCAAGATCGACGCCGATGCCACGGCCGACCAGCTCAGCGACGCCATCGATGCGGCCATCCGCACCGCCGACGCCATGGAGCTGGAACTGACCAAGAAGGACGAGTTCTGAGTTGAACACCACGCCGGACCCGCGCTGGGCACCGCACGCCACTGTCGCCACCGTGGTGGTCGACGGTGGCCGCGTGCTGCTGGTCGAGGAGACCATCGACGGCCGCCAGGTGCTGAACCAGCCGGCCGGCCACCTCGAGCCGGGCGAAAGCCTGGCCGAGGCAGCCCTGCGCGAGACCCGCGAGGAAACCGGCTGGACGGTGCAGCTGACCCACTTCATCGGCTGCTACCAGTGGACGGCCGGCGACGGCACCACCTTCCTGCGCTTCTGCTATGCGGCGCGTCCGGTCTCGCACGACCCGGCGCAGCCGCTGGACACCGGCATCGATCGCGCGCTGTGGCTGACCCCGGCCGAGCTGCAGGCCGCCACGGAGCGCCTGCGCAGCCCGCTGGTCTGGCAGGTGGTAGCTGATTTCCTGGGTGGCCAGCGCCATCCGCTTTCGCTGGTCCGGGAGGTCGCATGAGCACTCCGCGCGTGATGGTGGGCGTCTCCGGTGGCGTCGACTCCTCGGTCGCCGCCTGGCGGCTGGTGCAGCAGGGCGAGGCCGTAGCCGGTCTGTTCATGCAGAACTGGGCCGACGACGGCAGCGGCGACTGCCGCGCCGAGGACGACCGCCGCGATGCGGTGGCCGTCTGCGGCCTGCTCGGTATCCCGTTCCACTTCCGTGATTTCTCCAGCGAGTACTGGCAGGGGGTGTTCGAGCACTTCCTGGCCGAGTACGCGGCCGGCCGCACCCCGAACCCGGACGTGCTGTGCAACCGCGAAGTGAAGTTCAAGCACTTCCTGGATGCCGCCCGCGAGTTGGGCGCCGAACGCATTGCCACCGGCCACTACGCGCGCGTGGCCCAGCGCGGCCACCAGTGGCTGCTGCTGCGTGGTGCCGACCGCTCCAAGGACCAGAGCTACTTCCTGCACCAGCTGGGCCAGGCGCAGCTGGCGGCCACCCTGTTCCCGATCGGCGACCTGGAAAAGACCGACCTGCGCCGGATCGCGCGTGACGTCAGCCTGCCGACCCACGCCAAGAAGGACTCCACCGGCATCTGCTTCATCGGTGAGCGCGACTTCCGCGAGTTCCTCGGCCGCTACCTGCCGGCCAAGCCCGGGCAGATCCTGGACCCGGCCGACGGCAGTGTGATCGCCGAGCACCCAGGCGTCTTCTATTTCACCCTGGGCCAGCGCGAGGGCCTGAACATCGGCGGCGTGCGCGGCCGCCCGGCCGCGCCGTGGTACGTGGTCGGCAAGGATGTGGCCAGCAACGTGCTGTACGTGGACCAGGACCGCGACAGCAAGTGGATGCTGTCCGACCGGCTGCGCTCGGAAACCGCGCACTGGATCGCCGGCGCGCCGCCGGCGCGGCGCTTCGAGTGCACCGCCCAGACCCGCTATCGCCAGCCCGACGAGCCGTGTACGGTCGAGGTGCTGGACGATGGCAGCGTGCTGGTCACCTTCGCGCGCCCGCAGCGCGCCGTTACCCCAGGTCAATCACTGGTGCTGTATGACGGTGATGTGTGCCTGGGTGGCGCGGTGATCGCCGCCACCGATGCGCCGCTGGAGCAGCGCCTGCGCACCACCCCTTCCCCTTTTGAGGTAATCGCTGCATGAGTTTCACTGTCGACGACCGCGTCCTGGCCCTGGCCGGCATTGCCCAGGCCCTGCAGCAGGTACGCCGCATCGCCGATACCGGCCATTCCGACGCCGCCGCCGTGCGCACCGCCGTGGACAGCGTGTTCCGCGTCGACGCGTCTTCGCCGCAGGAGGTGTTCGGTGACCGCCATGCATTGAAGGCTGGGCTGCGCCTGCTGCACAACTACTTCCGCAGCCAGGGCCAGGACCCGATCCTGCCCAAGCTGGCCCTGTCAGTGCTGCAGCTGGAGCGCCGCTTCGTGCAGGACGGCGCCACCGTGAACAAGGTCGCCTCGGGCATCGAACGCGCCCAGCGCCAGGCCGTCGAGCTGGGCGACAGTGGGCACCCGGACGTGCTGGCCAACCTGGGTGGCCTGTACGCCGACACCATCAGCCACCTGAAGCCGCGGGTGATGGTGCAGGGCAACCCGCATTACCTGGGCCAGGCCGGTGTGGTCGCCGAGATCCGCGCCCTGCTGCTGGCCGCGGTGCGCTCGGCGGTGCTGTGGCGGCAGCTGGGCGGCAGCTACTGGGACTTCCTGTTCAGCCGCAAGGCGATGATCGAGGCCGTGGACCGCCAGCTGGCCTGAGCCCCATGGGGTCGGATCCTTTTCCGGCAAGGAAAGGGCTCTGACCCCGAAGCCGCCGAGGCGTCGGAAAACCGGCGCATTCAGAATGCACTTCGAGGCATTTCGACGTTAAAGAGAAAGGGGGTACGGCCGATACATCCTCCGTGCACCTCCCGAGAACGTCCATGTACTCACGCATTTTCATCCGTCTGGCCGCCCCCCTGGCTCTGACCCTGCTGCTCCCCTTCGCCATCGGTTTCGAATGGCCGGCCGCCCTGCGCTGGGCGATCCTGACCACGATGACGCTGAGCTGGCTCGGCTTTGCGTGGTGGACCACCCGCGCCCAGGCGCACCGTTCCCCGGAACACGCCCGTGTCCTGCGTGAGCAGGACCAGCTGCTGACCGAACTGCGCAACTTCGTCGGCAACGAGATCGACGGTTCGCGTGGCGAAGTGGAACGCGCCCGTGACCTGATCCGCCAGGCGGTGTCCAGCCTGGGCGGCAGCTTCGACGCCATGAACCGCAAGTCGCGCCAGCAGAGCCAGGCCCTGTCGCGCATCGTCGATCGTGCCGGTGATGAAGGCAATGCCGGCCTCGACGTTGCCCGTTTCGCCCAGCACGCCAGCCATCGCATGGAGCAGCTGGTGGAAGCACTGGAACAGGTGAGCGGCCAGAGCAGCACCACCGTGCAGCACATCGACCAGATGGCGCAGCACCTGGATGGCATCTTCGCGCTGCTGGAAGACGTCAAGTCGATCGCTGACCAGACCAACCTGCTGGCCCTGAACGCTGCAATCGAAGCGGCACGTGCCGGTGAAGCCGGTCGTGGCTTCGCGGTGGTCGCCGACGAAGTGCGCAACCTGTCCGAGCGCTCGACCACCTTCAACGAGCAGATCCGCAAGCTGGCGCACAGCTCCAAGGACGCCATCGCCAAGGTGCGCGAGACGGTCTCGCACATGGCCTCGCGTGACATGGACCGCTCCCGCGAAGCCCGCCAGGAAGCAGCAGCGATGCTCGACAACGTCGCGCAGATCAATGCCTCGCTGGGCGACGGCATGCGCGAAGTCTCCGAGTGCGCCCGTTCGATCGATGGCAGCGTGGCCGAGGCCGTGCGCGCCCTGCAGTTCGAAGACATCGCCACTCAGGCCCTGGGCGGCGTGCACACCCACCTGGACCGCCTGACCGCGATCAACCGCGAGGCGGTGGCCCTGCAGGAACTGCTGCACCGCAATGGCGGGGTGTTCGACGAAGAGATCGCCACCGCCCTGCAGCGCACCGGCAACCGCCTGCGCGAACTGCGCAGCGAATGGGAACGCCCGCCGCACAAGCCGGTCGCCCAGCAGAGCATGGGCGCTGGCACCGTCGAGCTGTTCTGATCCTGATGTCCGCTGCCGCCGCCGGCAGCCCGCAAGGCCCCGGTTCTTCCGGGGCCTTTGCCTGTGACCCGCCGTTGGATGCATCCTGTACACGCACCATGACCCTGATCCGCGCCCTGCCCTCCCTCGCCGACACCGAGCGCCCGCGCAACGCGAGCGTGCGTGAGCAGCTGCAGCAGCTGGAAGAGGTGGCCCGCGAGGAGATCCGCGAACTGCAGCAGCTGGCCGATGCGCGCCCTGCCCTGTCCCGCACGGACGACGCGCTGCTGGGTCTGGCGTGGGACCTGGGGTTGGATGGGGAAGCCTTGAGGTAGATCCACGCCATGCGTGGATGGTCTTCACCACCACCCGCTCCAAACCCATGGCATGATCCGCCCATGCCACCTACGGCTGGACACGGAGTGTCGTCGCATGAGCACCACGTTCATGACCTGGCTGGGATTTGCTGTGATGGTGTTCATCGCGGTCACCTTCACCTGGCGCCCCGCCTACGCCACTTTGCGGCCACCCCGGCATCGACCTGTCGCATTCCTGTTCGGCAGCCTGCTCTTCATGCTGATGGCCTTTCTATGTGCCTGGGCGCCGGCAACTGCCATCAACACCGGGCATGTTCATCTGAGCCATCACCGCTCCGGCACCATTGATGCATGGCGGGACATCGAGCCGATGACCTTCTGGCTGATCATCGTCGCGGAGTACGCGTCCGGGCTGTTGATCGCCAGCTATTCCATTGCGGGCATCGCATTGATGAAACGGTAGATCCACGCCATGCGTGGGTGCATGCGATCGCCCTTCCACACTCCATCCCTTCGGACTTGTTGCATGGCCTGGATAACAGGCACGGGACACACTCGCCGCTCCCCCTCCCTGGCAGCCGCATGACATTCAATCCGGAAGAAGCGCGAGAAACCTTCGAACAGTTTCTGATCATCATGGACGATCAGATTGAATGGCTGATCGAACAAGCACAGCTCCGCGGCGTCGACCTTGACGGCAGCCTGGAGAGCCTTGATCGCCTGGAGACGCTGTAAACGACGATGGCTGCAACGCAGTCGGAGGACGAACAGGATGGCCTGAGGATTGTGTTTGCACGATATCTGGGCGATGTAGTGTGGGAGCATCACGGCGGGAACTGGACTCTGCCACTCGATGACCCCAAGGACATAAACTTCAACATGCCGGTTATCGTGGGGCACTCGTCCTGCCCGTGGCTGGAATTCAATCCCATCCATACGATGCATTGCTATGCCCTACGCCCAAAGGCTGGAATGCTCCGAAGCATCGTCGCGCACAGTGTTGATCCACAGATTCTGGATCTCAGCGATCTGGTGGAAGACGATTGAATCCAGGAGACTGCTCGATTCACTGGACCGCCCCGCGAGGACGGTAGCTGGTTTCGGGCAACATCCACGCATGGCGTGGATCTACTGGGGTGGCGAAATCGCTATGGCATGATGCGCAGGTCCTGTTCATGGAAGACCGATGGCCATCGCCCTGATCGCATTGCTGCTGATCGAAGTCCTGCTGCTTGTGCTGTGGGCGCCGTTCTTCTTCCGCACCGGCATCGTCCTGTTCAATCAGCGCATCGCCGCTACGCCGGCAGAGCTGGCGCAGCTTTCGCTGGCCGGGTTGGAGCATGATCTGCCGGCCGATACCTGGCTTCGCCTGGTGTTCCGCGCACTGCCGGACGGCAGTGTCGCCTTTCGCGAGAGCTTCGCGCCGAGCTTTGGCGGTCGCTACTTTCCGCTGATGCGCGGGCGGGTGATGATCGACGCGCAACGCAGGGAGGTGCGGGTGGTCGGGCGGTGCAGCTGGTTCGCGCTGGGCCTGACACTGATGCTGGTGCCCATCATCCTGGTCCGCCCGGCTGCGTCGCCGATGCTGGTGGCCCTGCTGCTGTTCTACATGGGCTATTTCATCCAGCGCCGACGCTATGCACACGTGGTCGAAGCAGTGCGCGCACGAATTCGCTCCGAATTTCCGCAGCGAATGGTTGCCGCATCGCAGTAGATCCACGCCATGCGTGGATGATCGCGAGCACCGGCATTCGTGTCGACCAAGGTCGACACCTACCAGAGCGGTGCGTCGGCGTGCGGCGATCCCGCCGGGCAAGGCCCGGCGCCAACTTCAGCGTGCCAGCACGACCTCGCTGGCAGCGTCTGTGCGCCCAGGCGCTGGATGCTGCTGCCGCAGCCACTGCGCCAGGTCGCGCGGGCTGAGCGGGCGCGAATACAGGTAGCCCTGGATCTCGTCGCAGCCCTGGCGCCGCAGCATGTCTTCTTCCTGGTGCGTTTCCACGCCCTCGGCCACCACCTTCATGCCCAGCGCGTGACCCAGGTGCACGATGGCCTGGGTTACTTCGGCCGTGCCCGAGTCATGCAGCATGCCCTGCACGAAACTGCGGTCGATCTTCAGGCGCCCCACCGGGAAACGGTTGAGGTAGTTCAGATTGGAGAAGCCGGTACCGAAATCATCCACCGCCAGCGGCACGCCATGCCGTTCCAGCACGTCGAAGCAATGGCGCAGGATGTCGGTGTCACGGATCAGCGCCGACTCGGTCAGCTCCAGCTCCAACCGCTGCGGCGGCCAGCCGTGGGCATGGCAGATCTCGATCACCCGCTCGGCAAAGCCACGGTCACGCAACTGCACCGCCGACACATTGACCGCGATGCGGTCGAAACACAGCCCGGCCCGGTCCCAGGCGATGGCCTGGCGGCAGGCTTCGTTCAGCACCCAGTCGCCGATGCGCACGATCTCGCCGCACTTCTCGGCAATCGGTATGAACTCGGCCGGGCTGCAGTAGCCGATGCCGGGCCGGTGCCAGCGCAGCAGTGCCTCGATCGCCGGTGGCTCGCCCTGGTGCGCATGCAGCAGCGGCTGGTAGGCCAGGCTGAACTCTTCGCGTTCGATCGCCCCGTGCAGGGCATGCTCCAACTCGAGCTTGCGCTGGATGCGGGCCAATGCGTCCTGGCTGTAGTACTGGTAGGTGTTGCGCCCCGCTTCCTTGGCCGCGTACATCGCGGCGTCGGCGGCACGCAGCAGTGAATCGAAATCGGTCTGCGCATCGCCCAGCATCGCGATGCCGACGCTGGCACCGACCTTCAACGTGGTCTCGCCACGGCGCAATGGCTCGGCCAGCGAAGCGATCAGCTTCCGTGCCACGTGGCCGGCGTCTTCCGGCTCGGCCAGGTCGCGCAGCACGACGATGAACTCGTCGCCACTGAAGCGGCCGAACAGGTCGTTGTTGCGAAGGTTCTGGTGCAGGCGGGTGGCGGCGGCCTTCAGCAGCGCATCACCGGTGGCATGACCGAAGCTGTCGTTGATGGTCTTGAAGCCGTCCAGGTCGATGAACAACATCGCCAGCGAGGTGCCGCGGTCGCGCGCTTCCTCGATGGCTTCGGCGGTCTGCTCGCCGAGCAGCACACGATTGGGCAGACCGGTGAGCAGATCGTAGTGCGCCAGCAGCTCGATGCGCTCGTTGGCCTCGCGCTCGCGGGTGATGTCACGGAACAGGACCACGAACCGAGGCGGCAGGCCGTCACGGCGATCCAGCTCGATCAGTACCTGCACCCACACGCGCAGGCCAGACTGGCGGTAGAAGCACAGGTCCAGCTGTTCGGGCAGCCCGCCGCCGGCAATCCGGACCAGTGCAGCCTCGAAGGCATTGCGCGAATCTTCGGTGTACAGCGCCAGCGCCTGATCGAGGGTGATCGGCTCCTTGCGCAGCCCATGGATGCGGTAGCACTCCTCGGTCCACTGCATGTGCCGGGTCTGCACTTCGATCTCGCAGCCGCCGATGCGGCCCAGCGCGGAAACACGGTTGAGCAGTTCTGTACGCCAGCGGATCAGTGCATCGGTCTGGTGCTGCTCGGTGATGTTCTGCACCTGGCCGAGCAGGCGCTTGGGCTGGCCATCCATGTCCAGCAGCGGCTGCATCCATAGCCGCAGATGCTGCGACGGTTCGTTGCCGCGGGTCAGCTCCAGCTCGAGGTTGGCGGCCCGGCCGTCGCGCCACAAGCGCCGCCATGCTGCGCGTAGCGCACCACGCGAGCGCGGATGCAGCTGCTTCAGCCAGCGCCGCTGGCCGGGTACGGCCCCCTGCTCCAACGCCAGCAGCGAACGCAGCTCCGGCGACCACCAGAAATGACCACTGTTGGGGTCGAACGACCAGCTGCCCATGCTGGCGATGCGCTGGGCCTCGCTCAGGTGCAGCTGCTGCTCCTGCAGCAGCGATTCGAGCTGCTTCTGCTGCTCGATATCCGTATGCGTGCCGACCATGCGCAGCGGCTGGCCATCAGCGGTGCGCGCGATCACGCGGCCGCGGTCCAGCACCCAACGCCACTGGCCATCGGCCTGGCGGAAACGGAACTGTGCGCTGTACTGTTCGCTCAAGCCACGCAGATGCTCATCCAGTGCAGCCCGCACCTGTGCGATGTCCTCGCTGTGCACGCGGGCCAGAATCTCGGTAGCGGTTTCATCGCCCAGTGCCGGGGTGCGCACCACACGGTCGCTGGGAATGTCCCAGTCCCAGAGGCTGTGGCCAGCACTGTCCAGCGCCAGCTCCCAGCGCCCACCGCCGCCGAGCGGCACCGGCTCGGGAATGCTCAGCGTGAAGGCCAGCAGGTTGCCGGCGCCATCATGCACGGCGCGCAGGTGGCCGTCGTAGTGCCCGTGCGGGCCACCCGGCAGCGTGCAGGCCACGATGCCGCCATCGGCGGCCATCAGGCGCAGATCTTCCAGCATCGGCGCATACGCAGCCACGGTCGCCGGCAGGCCATGCTCGCGCGCAGCCGGATTGGCCGCCAGCGGGCGGCCCGTGCGGTCGACGATGACCAGCGCCGACGCAAGCGGGTGCTGCAGCAGGCTGGCGATGATCCCTTGGTCCACGCGATCTTGCTCCGGATGACACGCCCGTCAGCGGGGCACGCAGTGGTTAACGGCGCCTGCGGCGGATAATTGAGTGGTCTGGGCGCACCTGCGCGGTAAGATGGCCGGCGCCCCTTTCTTCCGCCCTGTCCATGCCCGCAGAACCGACCGGCAACGCCCCAGTTCCCGACCCGCGGATGGCGCAGGCGCTGAGCCGCGACCGGCGACGGGTGGTGCTGAGCTACCTGGCGATGGCGCTGGCCTGGATGATCTCCACCGACAGTGCAGTGCAGGCACTGGTGCCCGACCCGCAGCAGGCGGCCTTGTGGCAGGGCCTGAAGGGCTCGTTCTTCGCCCTTGCCAGCGCCGGCCTGCTGTATCTACTGCTGCGCCCGCTGGCCGAGCATGTGCTGCACACCCATGCACGCCAGCAGGCCTCCGAGCTGCGCCTGCGGCAGATGTTCGAAGGCAACCCCGGCCCGATCCTGGTCTACGACCTGGACACACTGGCGATCCTCGATGCCAATCCGGCGGCCTGTACGGCCTTCGGCTGGGACCGTGACGAACTGCTGGAGCAGACCATCGATTCGCTGTGGCCGCCAGGCCAGGACCAGGCACTGCAGACCAAGCTGGAGGCGATCCGCGAGGCACCGGAGGAACTGTGCATCCTGCGTACCCAGCTGCAGCTGCGCGACGGCTCCCTGCGTCAGATGGAACTTCGCTCCAACGCCATCAGCTATGACGGCCACAACGCCCGCCTGCTGATTGCCATCGACCGCACCGCCGAAGACCTGGCCCAGCTGCGCCGTGACCAGGCGCTGGCGCGGGTCGAAGAAGCCCACGAGCTGGCACGCATCGGCGCCTGGGAGCTGGACCCCTCCACGGGACTTGGCCGCTATTCGAACCAGGTCTATCGCCTGCTCGGTCGCCGCCCGCCCGAGGCGCGGCGCTGGCATCGCTTCGACGAACTGCTGGTGCCGGCCGACCCGGCCACCGCCACCCAGACCGAACAGCTGCTGGCCGAGCTCTGCTCCGGCGATCCCGTGCAGGTGGACGTGCTGTTGCCGTTGCTGTCGATGGATGGGCGCGCCTTGATGGTGCATCTGCGTGCGGCCAGCGGCATCGACGAGGCCGGCCGCAACCGCGTGCTGGGCACCCTGCAGGACGTGACCGAGCGCGAGCAGTCGCGACGCCTGCTGCGCGAGCGCGAGGAACAGTTCCGCGAGCTGGTACGGGTACTGCCCGACGGCGTGGTCATCCTCTCCGACGAACACGTGCTGTACGCCAACGCCTGGGCCGCCAGCCTGTTCGGCTATGGCAGCCACACCCTGCTGGGCGAACCCCTGTCAGCACTGGTGGACAGCGCCGATCTGGCCCGCGTACGCAGCCAATTGCGTGCAGGCCAGCCACACCTGGGGCCCGGTCACAGCAGCGTGGTGGCGATGCAGCGTGCGGATGGCCGCAGCTTCCATGCCGGCCTGGCGGTGGGCGAAGTGCGCTATGGCGGACGCGACTGCAAGCTGCTGATCGTGCGCGACCTGAGCGATTCCGAACGCACCCGCAGTGCACTGGAAACCAGCAACCGTGAACTGCAGGCGATGGCCGGCCGCCTGTTCTCGCTGCAGGAGGATGAGCGCCGCGCGATCTCGCGCGACCTGCACGACGATATCGGCCAGGCGATCACCGCGATCAAATTGTCTGCGTATGCCGCTCAGGACGAGGACGATCCACAGCGCCGCGGCGAGGACCTGGCACAGATCGTCAGCCTGGCCGATACCACGGTGGCCAAGCTGCGCGACATCTCTACCCTGCTGCGCCCGCCACAGTTGGACGCGCTGGGCCTGGAAGCAGCCCTGAGCTGGCAGGCACGGGTGCTGTTCCGATCGTCGCCCGTGGAACTGCTGGCCGAGATCGAGCGGCTGCCGCATCGTCCCGACAACAGCATCGAACAGGCCTGCTTCCGCATCGCCCAGGAAAGCCTGACCAACGTACTGCGCCACGCCCGCGCCAGCCAGGTACAGCTGCAGCTGCGCGATGTCGGCCAGCGCGGCCTGCACCTGCAGATCCGTGATGATGGCGAGGGCTTCGACCCGGACGGTCCGCGCGGGCTGGGCCTGATCGTGATGCGTGAGCGTGCGCAGAGCGTCGGTGGCCATGTGCGGATCGAATCCGCACACGGCGAAGGCACCCTGATCGACGTACACCTCCCCTACCAGGCGGCCAGCATGGCCGCCGTTGAGTCACTGGACTACTGAGCCTATGTGGAATCCCAACCAGCCCCCGGTCAGCATCGATGATGCGCCTGATCGCCTTGGCGCCGGCAACCCCGAGCTGCAGGCGATGGTCGCCGAGGCGGCCTCGGGCGGCACCGCACTGATGTTGATGCACGTGGACATCGACCACTTCGCCTCGGTCAACGAAAACATGAGCGCCGAGGTGGGTGACCAGGCCCTGGTGCTGGTGGCGCAGCGGTTGCAGTCCTACCTGCGTGGTCGCGGCAAGCTGTGGCGCCACGGCAGCGATGAGTTCCTGATCGCAGTGCCACGCACCGCCGACGTGCCATTGCCGGAGGACTTCGCAGAGGAGATCCGGCAGCAGATGGAGCTGCCGCTGTCGGTGCTGCCGTACACCTTGTTCATGACCGGCAAGCTGGGCGTCAGCCTGTGCCCGGACCATGCCAGCAGCACCTCGCGCCTGCTCGATCATGCCGAGGATGCGCTGTACCAGGCGGCCCGCGAAGGCGGCAACGCGGTGCGCATCCACGCCGTGGATACGCCACCGAGCGCGCACAGCGAAAGCATCATCGCCCGCCAGATCGTGGACGCCATTCCCAACGGCGAACTGAAACTGCGTTACCAGCCGCTGGTCAGCGCCCGCGATGGCCACGTGGTCGGCATGGAAGCGCTGCTGCGCTGGCAGTCGCCGACGCTGGGCATGCTGGTGCCGGAGCGCTTCATGCGCACCGCCGAGCGGCTGGGCATCATCGTGCAGATCGGCACCTGGGTGCTGGAAGGCGCGCTGAAGCAGGCACGCCTGTGGCGCGACCAGGGCTTCGACGACTTCACCATCGCGGTGAATGTCTCCACCCTGCAGCTGCTGCGGCCCAACTTCTTCGCTGAAGTCATGGGCCTGATCCAGGCCGCGGGCGTGCCGGCACAGATGCTGACGCTGGAGATCAACGAAAGCGCGCTCACCAACAACGTCAACTTCGTGCACGAGACGCTGGCCAATCTGCGCAACGAAGGCATCAGCCTGAGCCTGGACAATTTCGGCACCGGCGATTCCAGCCTGAGTGCACTGGTCCGCTACCCGGTGGACAAGCTCAAGATCGACCGCAGCTTCATCAAGAGCGCACCGGCCGGCAACCGTGAGGCGGCCATCGCCCGCGCGATCATCGCCATGGGCCACCAGCTGGGCATGACCGTGATCGCCAACGGTGTGGAATCGCAGGCCCAGCTGGGCTTCCTGCGCCGCAACGACTGCGATGTGTTCCAGGGCTACCTGTTCGGCGAACCGATGTCGGCCGATGCCGCCGGCATGACCCTGCGCCGCCGCTACCTGCGTCCGGAAGCCTTTGCCGAGACCCGTCCCGACCGCACGCTGCTATTGCTGGACGACGAAGAGAACGTACTGCGCTCACTGGTGCGTCTGTTCCGTCGCGACGGCTACCGCATCCTGGCCGCCGGCAACGTGCGCGATGCATTCGACCTGCTGGCAATCAATGACGTGCAGGTGATCCTGTCCGACCAGCGCATGAGCGACATGAGCGGCACCGAGTTCCTGGGCCGGGTGAAGATGCTGTACCCGGACACGATCCGCCTGGTGCTGTCCGGTTACACCGATCTGAACACCGTGACCGACGCGATCAACCGCGGTGCGATCTATCGCTTCCTGACCAAGCCGTGGAACGACGACGAGCTGCGCAAGCACATCCACCAGGCGTTCCGCACCTACGAGGAGCAGCGCCGCAGCAACGCCGGTCCGGCGCCGGTGGAAAGCGGAGATGGCGGTGAGGATCGCCCATTGCGGTAACGATCCCCTCTGGTAGAGCCGGCCGCTGACCGGCTGCTCTGGATGTCGGGTTCAATGAGGTTGCCGGCCAGCGGCCGGCACTACCCGAAGCGCGGACCCGGTCGGGGACAAGCCCTGGTAGAGCCGGCCGCTGGCCGGCTGCTCTCGATGCCCAGTTCAATGAGGTTGCCGGCCAGCGGCCGGCACTACCCGAAGCGCGAACCCAGGTCGGGGACAAGCCCTGTAAGAGCCGGCCGCTGGCCGGCTGCTCTGGACGTCGGGTTCAATGAGGTTGCCGGCCAGCGGCCGGCACTACCCGAAGCGCGAACCCAGGTCGGGGACAAGCCCTGGTAGAGCCGGCCGCTGGCCGGCTGCTCTGGATGTCGGGTTCAATGAGGTTGCCGGCCAGCGGCCGGCACTACCCTGAGCAGTCAGCGCGGCTGCTTCACCGGCAGCACCACGCGGAAGCGCGAGCCCACGCCCGGGGTGCTGTCCAGGTCGATGCGGCCGTGGTGCTTGTTGATGATGCTGTAGGAGATCGACAGGCCCAGGCCGGTGCCGCTGCCGACCGGCTTGGTGGTGAAGAACGGATCGAAGATGCGCTGGCGCAGTTCCGGCGAGATGCCGCCGCCGGTGTCTTCAAACTCGACCCATACATGATCGCCATCGACGCCGGTACGCACCGTGATCGTGCCGCGCTCGGCGATGGCGTGGCCGGCGTTGAGCAGCAGGTTCATGTAGACCTGGTTCAATTCCGACGGCAGGCACTCCACCAGCGGCAACTGGCCGAACTCCCGCACCAGGGTGACCTTGTACTTCAGCTCGTTCCAGATGATGTTGATGGTCGATTCCAGGCCCGCGTGCAGGTCGACCAGCTTCCACGACTCGTCGCGGCCGGAATACGAGAAGTCCTTCAGATCACGCACGATGCGCGTCACCCGCTCGATGCCTTCGCGCGACTCGGCCATCAGCTGCGGCAGGTCGCGGCTGATGAAATCGATGTCCAGGCGGTCACGGATATCGTCGATTTCCGGAATCAGCGCCTTCGGGTCCGGCGCCCGCAATGCGCGCTCGTAGGCTTCGATCACGGTGAACAGGCTGCGCAGGTACTCCTGCAGGCTGCCCAGGTTGGAGTGCACGTAGCCGATCGGGTTGTTGATCTCGTGCGCGACGCCTGCGGCGAGCTGGCCGATCGAGGCCATTTTCTCCGACTGCAGCAGTTTTTCCTGGGTACCGTTGAGGCGCAGGTAGGCCTGCCGCAGCTCTGCATGGCGCTGCTGCAGTTCGCGTTCGTAGTCTTCCTGGCCTTCGATATGGCGGAACAATGCCAGGAAGTGGCCCTGGCCCACCGGGCCGTGGTGATACAGATGGGCGATGACCACGCCCTCGCCCAGCGGCAGGCTGCCGTTCCAGTGACCATGCTGGCGCGCCTGCTCCAATGCATCAGGCGGCAGCAGTTCACGCAGGCGCTGCGGCGGTGGCAGGCCGCCGCCCTCACCGCTGGCCAGCAGGTTCTGCGCGGCCGGGTTGGCCAGGGCCACCTGCCCGTCTTCGGTGAACAGCAGCAGCCCTTCGCGCAGGCGCTCAAGCAGCGCCTGCAGCACCGGCTGCGGCGGAAGGGGGGCGGTAACCAGGGCATTGGCAGCGGACACGGCGACTCGGGGCATTCGAACAGGCGCCCAATATACGCGGTCGTGCGGCGGGCTTCAGCCCGCGGGGGTGGGATGTGCGACCGCCGTCGCGTCAGGCGATGGCGAGTGGGCGCCGCGCAGTGACCGTATGCGACTGGCCCTTGGCATCATAGGAGGAGGAGGCCTCGGTACGCCCGAGCTGGCGCAGCGCCCAATCGACCTCGCGGCGCCGGCGCGACAGCAGCACGCCATTGGCTCGGTTGCGTTCGGCCAGTTCCTGGAGGTGATCCCCCTCACCAAGCGGCGGCGTGCCTTCCAGTGCACGCAGCGCCTCCAGCTTGGCACCGGTCGCCCGGATCAGCGCGTGTACGTCATGATCGACCAGCGCCTGACGTTCAACGTCAAGCGCCTGGGCCAGCCGCTGCAGTTGTTCGCTCATCGGCGCGGTCATCCGTGCAGCTGCTGATCCAGCTCAAGCATGCGCGATGCGATCGCGTCCGGATTGATCTTGTAGGTGCCGTTCTGCAGCGACTCGCGCACTGCGGCCACACGCTGGGCGTCGATTGCCGGGGCGGTGGTCAGCTCACGCTCGATGGCCTGCAGATTGGTGGCCTCGCCGGTCAGGCGCAGGCTGTCGGCCGCTTCGACCGGGCGCGTCGCCGCATCGGTGCTGACGCCGGGCTTGTTGGCCGGGGTCGTCACGCTGCGCAGTGCCTGGGGGACCTGCAGGTTGCCGTCGATTTTCTGGCTCATGGGGTGTCCTGGAGTTGCCGTTCACAAGGGATAACGGCCGCAGGGCCGTGATCTTTAGGGATATTTTGCGGTAAATCAACGCGCCACGATTACGTCACCGGCGGCATCGACCGTGCCCTGCACGATCCGCCGCGAGGACAGGTTCTCCACCGAGACCCGTTCGTTTTCACCGGCATCGCCCATCGCACGGCCTGCAATACGGACCTCGACCGAGCCGCGACGCGAAACCAGGGCCACATTGTCTCCTCGCTTGATGAGACGCTGCACCACCAGATCGTTGTTCGACAGCAGGGCTCCGGCCTGCAACGGACGGCGGGCGATGCGGCCGATCGCTGCATTCGGATCGGCCAGCACCGCACCGGCAATCCGGGCGGCGTCACGCTGGGCAGTGGTGATATCGGCGGCGGTGAGGGTTTCTCCAGTACCGATTCCGCGGTTGAGCACCAGCACGGTCTGGTTGCGCCGCACCTTTACTGGTACGAACAGGCGCCACCCGCCGGCATCGGGGCAGCTGACTTCAACCGTGGTGTTGGCGGTGGGCTGCACCTGCAGCGCGCCACCACACCTGGGCAAGCGCAGCGCATCGGCCACCTGGGCCTCGCCCTCGCTGCCTGCCGGCAGCGTCGACAACGCGGCGGTGCGGATACTGGCCACCGGCTGCCAGTCGGCGGCAACCGCCCACGGCGAGGCCAGGGCCAGCGCGATGGCGAAGAGCGATGTGACCCGGCGCATGGCGCCTCCTGTCGATGGGATCTGGCCCTGGTGCGTGCAAGGGGTGTGCCAGAGGGGCTTGTGTAGAGTCGAGCTTGCTCGACTCTACAGAGGCAGGGTCGAGCATGGCGCGACTCTACAAAAGCGCTCAAGTTCGGCGCCTACCCCGCCGATACAGCAGCCATGTCCCATGACCTGCTCAACCGGATCGACCAGCGGACCCGACTGGCCGGCCACAATCGCCTGGCGCTGCTGCTGTTCCGCCTCGGCGGACGTCAGCTTTTTGGCGTCAATGTCTTCAAGGTGCAGGAAGTCCTGCGCCGCCCGGAGCTGTTCCAGGTGCCCGGACTGCCCAGCCAGTTCGCCGGCGTGGCCGACGTCCGTGGCCGCTCGGTGCCGGTGCTGGACCTGGGTCTGGCCATCGGCCACCCCGAGCGTGAGCCCGATGCGGACACCTCGCCCGGCTACCTGGTCGTCACCGAGTTCAACCGCTCGATCCAGGGCTTCCTGGTCAGCGGCGTGGAGCGCATCGTCAACATCGCGGTGGAAGACATCCACCCGCCACCGGAACTGGGCGCCGAATCGAGCTATCTGACGGCGGTGACCCGCTTCCAGGGCGAGTTGATCCAGGTGATCGACGTTGAAAGCGTGCTGGCCGATATCGCCCAGGTACGCGGTGAAGCAGTACTCGACCCGGCGATGGCAATGCCCGCCGACGGCCCGCAGCTGCAGGTGCTGGTGGTGGACGACTCTCGTGTAGCCCGCCAACAGATCCGCAGCGTGCTGGACCAGCTTGGGGTCGGCGCCACCCTGCTTTCCGACGGCAAGCAGGCGCTGGACCACCTGCTGCAGATCCAGGCCTCGGGCGAGAACCCCGCCGAGCGCTACGCCATGGTCATCTCGGACATCGAAATGCCGGCCATGGACGGCTATACGCTGACGACGGAAATCCGGCGCCATCCGGGCCTGGCCGGCCTTTACGTCCTGCTGCATACCTCGCTGTCGGGCGTATTCAACAATGCGATGGTCGAGCGCGTCGGTGCCAACGCCTTCGTCGCCAAGTACTCGCCGCACGAACTGGCCGACTTCGTGCTGGACCGCCTGCGCAAGGTCGCGATGGCGGCCTGAGGCCTCTGATCCGGTAGTGCCGGCCGCTGGCGGGCAACCGCGGACAATCCGGGAAGCCGGCCAGCGGCTGGCACTACCCTCTCGAATCTGGCACACCCCTTGCAGCTTCCCGGGCAACGTTCCTGTGGGAGTGCACCGTGCGCAACCTGATTACCGACTACCTGGGCGTCCACGCCCAGGCCATGCCGTTGCGCGAACAGCGGATGAAGCTGATCGCCAGCAACCTCGGCAATGCCGACACTCCCGGCTACAAGGCCCAGGATCTGGACTTCGATGCCGCCCTGCGCCACGCCCAGGGGCAGGATGCCAATGGCCTGATGGCCACCACCCACGAGCAGCACTACGAGATCAGTAGTGGCCTGAACCCGTTCCAGATCGCGCGCGAAGGCGTGCAACCCAGCCTGGACGGCAACACCGTCGATCCCGATGCCGAGCGTGCCGCCTATGGCCGCGCCGCACTCGAATACCGCGCCTCGCTCAGCTTCGTCGAGAGCAAGGTGCGTTCCATGCTGACCGCGATCACGGGGCAATAAGCCATGAGCAACCTGCCGATCTTCGATATCGCCGGCTCCGCGCTTCAGGCGCAGTCGGTGCGCATGAGCACCATCGCCTCCAACCTCTCCAACGCGGACACCGTCGCCGGTTCCGCCGATGCCGTGTACAAGCCGCTGGAGCCGATCTTCCAGGCCGTGACCAGCAAGAACGATCCGAACATCACGTCGGTGAAGGTCAAGGAGATCACCCAGAGCGAGGCAGCGCCGATCAAGCGCTACGAGCCCGGCCATCCGCTGGCCGACGGCGATGGCTACATCTACCAGCCCGACGTCGATCCGGTGGCGCAGATGGTCAACCTGATCTCGACCTCGCGCAACTACCAGGCCGGCGTGGAGATGCTGACCACCGCCAAGGAACTGGCCCTGGCCACCCTGACCATGGGCCGCTGAGGCCCGCAGCACTGGATACCGCCATGACCACCGCCGTCAACAACCAGACCAACCAGGACGTCTACGCCGCGCTCGGCCTGAACGCCCCGAACAGCAACGCCACCAAGAAGAAGAACACGCTGGACCAGGCCGATTTCCTGCGCCTGATGACCGAGCAGCTGCAGCACCAGGATCCGCTGAAGCCGATGGACAACACGCAGATGGTTGCGCAGATGGCGCAGATGTCCACCGTGCAGGGCATCACCGATCTGAACAAGACGGTGAAGGGTTTCCAGGAATCGATGGCCAGCGACCAGGTGCTGCGCGGTGCCGCTCTGGTTGGCCACCAGGTACTGGTGCCGTCGGAAAAGCTGGTACTGGAAAAGGAAGGCAGCGTCGAAGGCACGGTGGCTGCGCCCTCGGCCGGCATCGTGACCGTCGACATCACCGATGCCAACGGCACCAAGGTCACCTCGCTGAGCGTAGAAGCCAAGGCCGCTGGCGAAACCGCGTTTCAGTGGGACGGCAAGGACGCCAACGGCAAGCGCATGGAACCGGGCAAGTACTCCATCGTCGCCAACCACGTCGACACCGCCGGCAAGAGCACCAAGCTGTCCACCTTCGTGCAGGCCCCGGTGGAGAGCGTGACCGTCGGCTCCGACGGCCTGTACCTGAATCTCAAGGGCCTGGGCACGGCCCCGATCGACTACGTGCTCCGCGTCAGCTGAGCCGCACATTCCGCATCTACCAGGAGCATCCCATGGGCTTCAACGTCTCCCTGTCCGGCATCAATGCCGCCAATACCGACCTGAGCGTCACCGCCAACAACGTCGCCAACGTCAATACCGCCGGCTTCAAGCAATCACGCGCCGAGTTCGCTGACCTGTTCGCCTCCACCAGCTACGGCCTGTCGAAGAACCAGACCGGCTCGGGCGTGCGCGTTTCCAACGTGGCCCAACAGTTCATCCAGGGCCACAACGAGCAGACCGGCCGCAGCCTGGACATGGCGATCTCCGGTGAGGGCTTCTTCACCATGAACATGAACGGCTCGCGCGTGTACTCGCGTGCCGGCAACTTCCAGACCGATTCCGCCGGCTATGTGATCAACCCGCAGGGCGCGCGCCTGCAGGTGTTCGCGCCGAACGCCGATGGCACCAACTTCGATGCCGGCCGCCTGGTGGACCTGCAGCTGCTGACTACCGACAGCGCGCCGAAGCAGACCAGCGAAGTGAAGGTCGGTTTCACCCTGCCGGCCAACGCCAAGCAACCGACGGTCACCAATTTCGATCCGACCGACTCGAACAGCTACAACCACTCCAGCGGCGGCATCACCGTGTACGACTCGCTGGGCGTGAGCCACATCCAGGTCTCGTACTTCGTGAAGGGCGCCAACCCCAACGAGTGGACCGTGCGCAACTACGTGGATGGCCAGCCGGCCGGCGCACCGACCCCGGTGACGTTCGACAACAGCGGCAAGCTGACCAATCCTGCCAACGGCAAGGTCAGCCTCGGTACTTTCACCCCGACCACCGGCGCGGGCCAGCTGAACATGACGCTGGATATCAGCGGCTCGACCCAGTACGGCGAGAAGTTCGCGCTGCGCAACACCCAGCAGGACGGCTACGCCGCCGGCAAGCTCAACGAGATCACCGTGTCGGAAACCGGCGTGGTCTATGCCCGCTACTCCAACGGCGACGACAAGCCCCTCGGCCAGGTCGCACTGACCACGTTCAACAACACGCAGGGTCTGGAGCAGAAGGGCAACAACCTGTGGGTGGAGACGTTCGAGTCAGGCACCCCGCGCACCGGCATGCCGGACACCTCCAACCTCGGCAAGATCCAGGCCGGCTCGCTGGAAGCGTCCACCGTCGACCTCACCGAGCAGCTGGTCAACATGATCACCGCGCAGCGCAACTTCCAGGCCAACGCGCAGATGATCACCACGCAGGACCAGATCACCCAGACCGTCATCAACATCCGTTGATGACCTGCTGACCCCGTCACGGAACTCCCCGCATGGATAAAGCCCTTTACGTGGCGATGACCGGTGCCCGCGCCTCCCTGCAGGCGCAGGGTACGCTCAGCCACAACCTCGCCAACTCCGACACTCCCGGCTTCAAGGAAGCGCTGGCCAACACCGAAGCCTTCCCGATCCGTGGCCCGGGCTTTGCCTCGCGGGTGGATGCGCTGCATGTCGACGCCGGATTCAACCGCACGCCCGGTTCGCAGCACATCACCGGCAAACCGCTGGACCTGTCCCTGCAGACCGGCACCTGGCTGGCCGTGCAGTCCAGTGACGGCAGCGAGGCGTACACGCGCGGCGCGGCGTTGTCGGTGACGCCGAACGGCCAGCTGGTGACCTCCAGCGGCCGCCCGGTACTGGATGACAACAACAACCCGATCGCCATTCCGCCCTACCAGGCGATGGAGATCGGTGCCGACGGCACGCTCTCGATCATTCCGCAGGGCGAAGGCCCGCAGACCATGGCGCAGATCGGCAGGATCAAGGTCGTGCAGGCACCGGATGAGCGCCTCGAACGCGGCCTGGATGGCCTGTTCCGCAACACCGACCCGCTGCAGCCGTTCGCACCGGCACAGGGCACGGCCGTGCACAGCGGCCAGCTGGAAGGCAGCAACGTGGATGCCGCTGGCGCGCTGGTGCAGATGATCCAGCTGCAGCGCCAGTACGAAATGCAGGTGCAGGTGATCAAGCACGGCGACGAAAACGCGCGCAGCGCCAACAGCATGCTGCGCCTGGGAAGCTGACGGAATTCCGGCGCCGGTTGATGCCGGCGCTGGCACACCGCTTGCACACCCGCATACAAGGGCCGCACCACGCGGCCGGCTTCACCAGACAGGACATCGAAGATGAACCAGGCATTGTGGATCGCGAAAACCGGACTGGATGCGCAGCAGATGCGCATGTCGGTGGTTTCCAACAACCTCGCCAACACCAACACCACCGGCTTCAAGCAGGACCGTGCCAGTTTTGAAGACCTGCTGTACCAGCAGGTGCGCCAGCCCGGCGGCTCCTCGTCGGCGCAGACGCAGCTGCCCACCGGTCTGCAGCTGGGTACCGGCGTGCGCGTGGTCGCCACCGCCAAGAACTTTGAACAGGGTGGCCAGCAGCAGACCGGCCGTGCCCTGGACGTGATGGTCAATGGCCGCGGCTTCTTCGAAGTTCAGATGCCTGATGGCAGCTCGGCCTACACCCGTGATGGCTCGTTCAAGATCAACCAGGACAGCGAGCTGGTCACCAACAGCGGCTACCCGGTGCAGCCGGGCATCCAGATTCCCGAAGGCGCGCAGTCGGTGACCATCGGCACCGATGGCACCATCAGCGTGAAGATGGCCGACGGCGCCGCCTCGGTGGAAGTCGGCGCACTGACCCTGACCGACTTCGTCAATCCCGCTGGCCTGCAGGCACGTGGCGAGAACCTGTTCCTGGAGACCACTGCGTCCGGCCCGGCACAGAACGGCAACCCCGGCCTCAACGGCCTCGGCACTGTGGTGCAGGGCGCGCTGGAAGGCAGCAACGTCAACGTGGTGGAAGAGCTGGTGTCGATGATCGAAACCCAGCGCGCCTACGAGATGAACGCCAAGGCGATCTCCACCACCGACTCCATGCTCGGCTACCTCAACAACAAGCTCTGACCGGCCAAACCGGGAAACTGCCATGTCGCCCATTTCCAACTTCGCCCGCACTGCTCTCGCCTGCGCCGTGGCCGCCCTGCTCGGTGGCTGCGTGATCGCGGGCGACGTGCGCCCCTACCCGACGATGGCACCGATCCAGCCGATCATGCCGCCGCAGGCACAGCCGACCGCCGGCGCGATCTACGCTGCCGGCCCGACCCTGCAGCTGTATTCGGACCGGCGCGCACGCGATGTTGGCGACCTGTTGACCATCACCCTGCTGGAAAGCACCACCGCGCAGACCAGCGCCAACACGGCCACCAACAAGGAATCGAACCTGAGCCTGGGAACGCCGACCATTCTCGGCGCTCCGGTCACCCTCGGCGGCAAGGACATCCTGAGTGCCACAGCCAAGGGCGCGCGTGACTTCACCGGCAAGGGCAACAGCGCGCAGAGCAACCGCCTGCAGGGCAGCGTCACCGTCACCGTGGTCCAACGCCTGCCCAACGGCAACCTGGTGGTGCAGGGGCAGAAGAACCTGCGGCTCAACCAGGGCGATGAACTGGTACAGGTGCAGGGCATCGTGCGCCCGGGCGACATCAGCCAGGACAACACCATTCCGTCCAGCCGCGTGGCCGAGGCCCGCATCGTCTACGGCGGCCGCGGTCCCGTCGCGCAGTCCAACGCGATGGGCTGGCTGAGCCGCTTCTTCAACTCCGGCCTGACGCCGTTCTGAGTATGGCCATGAAACTCTTCTCCTCTTCTTCCTGGCAGCGACGCATGGCGTCGTTCGTCGCGCTGATGCTGCTGGTCGTGGCTGCCCCGGCCAGCGCCGAGCGCATCAAGGACCTGGCCCAGGTCGGCGGCGTACGCGGCAATGCGCTGGTGGGTTATGGCCTGGTGGTCGGCCTGGATGGCAGCGGCGACCGCACCAGCCAGGCACCCTTCACCGTGCAGAGCCTGAAGAACCTGCTCGGCGAACTGGGCGTCAACGTGCCGCCGAACGTCAACCCGCAGCTGAAGAACGTGGCCGCCGTGGCGATCCACGCCGAACTGCCGCCGTTCGCCAAGCCGGGCCAGCCGATCGACATCACCGTGTCCTCGATCGGCAACGCGGTCTCGCTGCGGGGCGGTTCGCTGCTGATGGCGCCGCTGCGCGGTGCTGACGGCCAGATCTATGCCATCGCACAGGGCAACCTGATCGTCGGCGGCTTTGGTGCGCAGGGCAAAGACGGTTCCCGTGTCTCGGTGAACGTGCCGAGCGTTGGCCGCATTCCCAACGGCGCCACCGTTGAACGCGCCCTGCCCGATCCGCTGGCCAATGGCGGCGACATCACCCTGAACCTGCACAACAACGATTTCACTACCGTCTCGCGCATGGTCGCCGCGCTCAATAACGCGTTCGGCGAAGGCGCTGCACGCGCAGTCGATGGCGTGACCGTCGCCGTCACCGCACCCACTGACCCGGGCGCGCGCATCGGCCTGCTGGCCCGCATCGAGAACCTGGAACTGACGCCGGGCAGCGCCCCGGCCAAGGTGGTGGTCAATTCGCGTACCGGCACCGTGGTCATCGGTCAGCAGGTGCGCGTGGGACCGGCTGCGATCTCGCATGGTTCGCTGACCGTGACCATCCAGGAAAACACCAACGTCAGCCAGCCCAATGCGCTGTCCGGCGGCCGCACCGTGGCCAGCCCGCAGTCGACCATCACCGCCACCAACGACGGCAGCCGCATGTTCAAGTTCAGCGGCGGCACCACCCTGGACGAGATCGTGCACGCGGTGAACGCCGTGGGCGCGGCACCAGGCGATCTCATCGCGATCCTGGAAGCCCTGAAGCAGGCCGGCGCACTGAGTGCCGAGCTCGAGGTGATCTGATATGCGCATCACTCCCGCATTCGATCTGCACCCGGCGCAACAGAACGATCCGGCCAAGATCGACAAGGTCGCGCGCCAGCTGGAAGGCCAGTTCGCGCAGATGCTGGTCAAGAGCATGCGTGACGCCAGCTTCGGCGACTCGCTGTTCCCCGGCGAAAACAAGATGTTCCGCGAGATGTACGACCAGAAGATTGCCGAGGCGATGACCCGCGGCAAGGGCCTGGGCCTGTCGGGCATGATCAGCCGGCAGCTGTCCGGCCAGGCCGCCGACGGCCCGGCGCTGGATACCCGCGTGGACCCGGCCAAGGCCAGTCGTGCCTACCAGCTCAATGCACCGGCAAAGCCGGCACCGTCGCTGCCACTGGAAGATGGCAGCCAGGCCGTGCGCCTGCTGCAGCAGATGGCCGCCGGTGCACAGCACGGTGCGCAGGCGGCAGTCGCACCGATGGAACAGGCCCTGGACCTGATCGCCGGGCGCGAGAGCAGCAGCATGCATCGCTCGTTGGGCACCGACGATCCGTACATCGGCAGCCTGCAGGGCGAGAACTGGGCCGCCAACAGCGACCAGTGGTCGGCCACCGCCAGCAATCGCGGCACCGCGATCAGCCCGGCCGATGCGATGGCCACCCGTACCGCCGTCGCCCAGCTGGGCGAGCACACCCCGGAAGGCTTCGTTGCCAGCATCTGGCAGCACGCGCAGAGTGCAGCCAAGGAACTGGGCGTGGATGCCCGCGCCCTGGTCGCCCAGGCGGCGCTGGAAACCGGCTGGGGCAAGCGCCACATCAAGCACGCCGATGGCAGCACTTCGCACAACCTGTTCGGCATCAAGGCCAATGGCTGGAACGGCCAGCGCGCCGTGGCCGGCACCCATGAGTATGTGGATGGCGTGCGCCGCAACGAGACCGCCAGCTTCCGCGCCTACAGCTCCCCGGCCGAGAGCTTCGCCGACTACGTGCGCCTGCTGAAGACCAGCCCGCGTTACCAGCAGGCCCTGCAGGCCGGCACCGACGTGCAGGGCTTCGCCCGCGGCCTGCAGCGCGCCGGCTATGCCACCGATCCGCGTTACGCGGCCAAGATCGCCGCGATCGCCGGCGGCCCGACCATCGAGCGCGCCGTCAGCGCCGTCGCCGATGCCGGCTCGCGCCTTGGCCAGACCTTCGCCAGCACCGCAACCGCGGCGCTGGGTATCACTCGTCGTTGAGGAACCCCATGTCCAGCGTACTTTCCACCGGTACTGGTGCCCTGCTCGCCTTCCAGCGTGCGTTGGCGACCACCAGCCACAACGTCGCCAACATCAACACCCCTGGCTACAGCCGGCAGAAGGTCGACTTCGCCACGTCTGATCCGCAGAACTACGGCTTTGGGGACGTTGGCAGCGGCACCCGCATCACCGATATCCGCCGTGCTGCCGACCAGCTGGCCATCTCGCGCCTGCTCGACAGCAGCGGCGAGCTGGCACGCCTGAAGCAGCTTTCGGGCATGGCCGACCGGGTGAATGCCCTGTTCTCGGACCCGGCCACGAATGTCGCCGGCTCCTGGTCCAACTTCTTCGACGCCGTCAGTGGCCTTTCGTCCAACGCGGCCGGCACGGCCGACCGGCAGAGCCTGCTCGATGGCGGCAAGGCCCTGGCGAGCCGCTTCGTGCAGCTCAACACGCAGATGAACAACCTGAGCAGCGAGGTCAACAACGGGCTCATTGCCGGCGCCACGGAAGTCAATCGCCTGGCACAGGAGATTGCGCAGATCAACGGCGCCATTGGCAGCAACGTGGCCAACGCGGCGCCGGACCTGCTCGATCGTCGCGACCAGCTGATCTCGCAGCTGATCGGTTACACCGGTGGCACTGCCGTCGTCCAGGATGGCGGCGTGATGAACGTCTATACCGCAGGCGGCAATGCGCTGGTGGTGGGCACGACCGCGTCCAAGGTCACTACGGTGACCGATCCATACCAGCCCGAACGCCTGCAACTGGCGCTGGAAACCCAGGGCAACACGATCACGCTCGATCCCAAGGCAGTGGGCGGAAAGATCGGCGGCATGCTCGAGTTCCGCGATACCGTGCTGACACCGGCCCAGGCCGAACTGGGCAAGCTCGCCGTCGGCCTGGCCGAGAGCTTCAACCAGGCGCACCACCAGGGCGTGGACCTGTACGGCAAGATGGGCGGCGACTTCTTCACCATCGGCAACCCACGCGTCACGCCCAACGCGAGCAATACCGGTACCGGCAGCCTCACTGCGACCTATGGTGACCTGTCCAAGCTGGAGGCACAGAACATCGTCCTCAAGTTCGACGGCACCCAGTGGCAGGCCACCCGCGCCGACACTGGCGCCACCGTTGCGTTGACCGGTACCGGCACGACCGCCGATCCGCTGGTGATCAATGGCGTCAAGCTGGTGGTCGGCGGCACCCCGGCCACCAACGACCGTTTCCTCCTGCAGCCGACCGCGGGCGTCGCCGGAAGCCTGGAAACCGCCATCACCGATCCCTCCCGCATCGCCGCAGCGGCAGCGGTCAAGGGTACGGCTGCACTGGCCAACACCGGCACCGGGAAGCTGACCGGCGTCACCGTCAGCGATGTATCCAATCCGAACCTGCGCGATCCTGCCGCAATCGTGTTCACGTCGGCGACCACCTACACCATCAACGGTGGGCCGCCGCAGACCTACACACCGGGCCAGACCATCAGCGCCAATGGCTGGAGCTTCGTGCTGGACGGTGCACCGAAGGTCGGCGACACCTTCAATATCAGCCCTACTCCGGCAGGCTCGTCGGACAACAGCAACGCGGCAAAGCTGGCCAAGGTCGAGGACGCCAAGGCGTTCAACGGTGGCACCGTCACCCTCAACGGTGCGCTGGGGGGGTTGACCACGCAGGTCGGCGCGGCGGCACGTTCGGCCGAGTACTCGCTGGACGCGCAGCAGGTCATCACAGACAAGGCGCAGGCAGCCCGCGACGAGATCTCCGGCGTCAACCTGGATGAGGAAGCAGCCGACATGCTGCGGTTGCAGCAGGCCTATCAGGCCGCCTCACAGCTGATCTCCACCGCCGACAACATGTTCCAGACCATCCTGGGAGCCGTCCGCCGATGAGCAGCCGAATTTCCACCGGGATGATGTTCAACCAGTCCGTGTCGCTGATGCTCGCCAAGCAGTCGAAAATCAGCCACCTCGAGCAGCAGATCGCGACTGGCAGCAAGATCACCTCCGCCAAGGACGACCCGGTCGCTGCAGGTACGGCCGTTGGCCTGGACCGTGTCGTGGCCGGGCTCGAGCAGCTCGGCAAGAACGCCAACAGTATGCAGAACCGCCTGGGTCTGCAGGAAAACGCCTTGGCTCAGGTCAATGAGCTCATGTCGCGCGCCGTGGAGTTGAGTATCCAGGCCAACAGTCCGGTGCCCAAGGCCAGTGACCTCAAGGCTATCGTCAGCGAGCTGAAGACCATCCAGGAAAGCCTGCTGTCGCTGGCCAATTCCAGGGATGGCAGCGGACGCTACCTGTTCGGTGGCAGCAACGACGCTGACGCCCCGTTCCAGCGAAGCGGCGGCACCGTGACCTACAGCGGTGACCAGAACCAGCGGCAGGTGGAGGTGGCACCGGGCCAACTGGTCTCCGACGCCCTGCCCGGCAGCGAGATCTTCATGCGCATCCCCACCGGCGATGGCCGTGTGGATGCCAGCGCGGCAGCCGGCAACACCGGCAGTGGCCTGTTGACCTCGGTCAGCCGCGACGGCAGCGGCAGCTGGGCCGGCGGCACGCTCAATGTCCGCTTCACCGGCACTGCCGAAGGTGCCTATGAGGTGGTTGATGGCACCGGCACGGTGGTCGGCAGCGGAACCCACAAACCCGGCGAGGACATTGTCGTTGGCGGCGTGCGCATGCGCATCGAGGGCAAGCCAGCCGCCGGTGATCAGTTCAACGTCAGCGACGCGGGTAGCCGCGACATCTTCTCCACCCTGGACAAACTGGTCGCTGCACTGGAAACCGACCCGTCCACCGAAAGCCAGCGCACGGCGCTGCAGAACACGCTGCAGTCCAGCATCCGCGACCTCAACAGGGCCTCGGAAACGATGATCGACGCCCGCGCCAAGGGCGGCGCCCAGCTGGCCGCCATCGATACCGCGGCCAGCGCCCGCGAAGCCACTGCCGTCACCGTCAAGAGCACGCTCTCGACGATGCGCGACCTCGATTACGCCGATGCCATCGGCCAATACAAGCTGGAGACCGCCGCCCTTCAAGCCGCCCAGACGATCTTCAGCCAGATGCAGGCGATGTCCCTGTTCAACAAGATCCGCTAGTCCCTTTCCCCGTTCCATCCGTCTTCCAGCACGGCGCGTCCCGCGCCTTCCACACCGAAACAACCGAGCAACCACGGAGAAGCACCATGGCACAGATCATCAACACCAACACCATGTCGCTGAACGCTCAGCGCAACCTGTCCACCAGCAGCAGCTCGCTGGCCACCTCGATCCAGCGCCTGTCCTCGGGCATGCGTATCAACAGTGCCAAGGACGACGCCGCCGGTCTGGCGATCTCCGAGCGGTTCACCACCCAGATCCGTGGCATCAACCAGGCCGCGCGCAACGCCAACGACGGCATCTCGCTGGCACAGACCGCTGAAGGCGCACTGGGCGAAGTCGGCAACAATCTGCAGCGCATCCGCGAACTGGCCGTTCAGGCCCGCAGCGCAACCAACTCCGCCTCGGACCGCCAGGCGCTGAACGCCGAAGTGCAGCTGCTGAAGCAGGAAATCCAGCGTGTTGCCGAGCAGACCAACTTCAACGGCACCAGCCTGCTGGACGGCAGCTTCACCAACCAGGCCTTCCAGATCGGCGCCGACCAGGGCCAGACCATCAACATCTCGCAGATCACCAATGCGAATGTGCACATGCTGGGCAGCTGGACCAGTGCGTCAACTGATGGCTCGCTGACCGGTGCCGTGCCGAATACCGGCAACGTCGCCTCTACGGGAGCATTTGGCGCATTTACCCCGACAACCAGCACTGCAGCCTTCACCATTGACGTGGGCGGCATCAATATCGTCAACGTCGCCGACGCGTCTGGTGTGACGGAAACGAATCTTCAGGCC
Organism: Stenotrophomonas sp. 86156_Sma; assembly: GCF_056481625.1. Lineage (NCBI taxonomy): Bacteria > Pseudomonadati > Pseudomonadota > Gammaproteobacteria > Lysobacterales > Lysobacteraceae > Stenotrophomonas > Stenotrophomonas sp. 86156_Sma. The sequence goes on along the minus strand of NZ_CM151157.1, from coordinate 2,424,144 downwards.
GCGATCGATGGCAAAGCAGCGGCGCTCACGGCAGCTGGTATTTCCGTCTCAGGCGATGTCGCCACCGGCGACCTTACGTTCACCAAGTCCGATGGACAGACCCTCCAGGTGAACATGAGCACCGCTGCGGCGGCAACCTTCGGCAACAGCGACAAGGTCAAGGGTCCGCATACCGCTGGCGGGTACAGCCCGACCAGCTTCCAGCTTTCAGGCTCCAAGGGTTCGGTAACCATCGATCTGGATCCGGCAAAGAACGCAAGTGATCGTGCCACTCAGATGGTCAACGCGGTGAACGCAAAGACCCACGCCACCGGCGTGAGCGCGGCACTGGTGGATGGCAAGCTGCAACTGACCGACAAGGAAGGCAATGTCACTGTAGGCTTGGCCGGTACCACGGACGCGCCTGCACTTCTGAAGGAAACTGGCCTCGCCCCTGGCAGCTCCACGACCTACGCTGCCGGCAAGGCAACCGTTGGATTCGCTGATCTGGATATTTCGTCACAGGCCAACGCCGACAACGCCATCCTTGCGATGGATGCCGCGCTGCAGTCCGTCAATTCGGCGCGTGCCGACCTCGGTGCAATCCAGAACCGCTTCACCTCGACCATCGCCAATCTGAACACCAATTCGGAAAACCTGTCTGCTGCGCGCAGCCGCATCCGTGACGTTGACTACGCACAGGAAACCGCCGAACTGACCCGTGGGCAGATTCTGCAGCAGGCCGGCACGGCCATGCTGGCCCAGGCCAACCAGGTGCCGCAGAACGTACTGCGCCTGCTGCAGTCGTAATACCTGCACCACTCGAGCTGGAGCCGGGCCCCGCCATGCAGATGGCGGGGCCTTTTCGTTTGACCAGAGAAAAAAGGATCGAAACTCCGCTAAAGGCCGGAGGGGTAGTGCCGTTATTGATTTCAGCAGCGGTAGCACACCCCTTGGGGGGAAGCCAGCCACTGCCCCCCGAAACCGGTCAGGCTGCTCTGCCGGACACACTGCCTACAAGGAAACCGCACCATGGCACAAGTCATCAACACCAACACCATGTCGCTGAACGCCCAGCGCAACCTGGGCACCAGCGGCGCCAACATGGCCACCACCATTCAGCGCCTGTCCTCGGGCATGCGCATCAACAGCGCCAAGGACGATGCCGCCGGTCTGGCGATCTCCGAGCGCTTCACCACCCAGATCCGCGGCGCCAACCAGGCCGCCCGCAACGCCAACGACGGCATCTCGCTGGCCCAGACCGCCGAAGGTGCACTGGGTGAGATCGGCAACAACCTGCAGCGCGTCCGCGAGCTGGCTGTGCAGTCGCGCAGCGCCACCAACTCGGCCTCGGATCGCCAGGCCCTGAATGCTGAAGTACAGCTGCTGAAGCAGGAAATCCAGCGCGTCGCCGAACAGACCAACTTCAACGGCACCAACCTGCTGGACGGCACCTTCACCAACCAGGCCTTCCAGATCGGCGCCAACCAGGGCCAGACGATCAACATCTCCCAGGTTACCAATGCCAACATCAGCAAGCTGGGGAACTGGACGACCGCCTCGACGGATGGCTCCTTGACCGGCGGCGTCCCGAACACCGGCACCGCCACCACCTCCGGCAGCTTTGGCGCCTTCGCCGCTCCGACTGCTAACGGCGCCTTCACGATCGATGTCGGTGGCGTGAATGTGTACACCAATGCTGACGCCTCTACTGCCACCGCTGCCGCAATCGACACCGCCATTGCCGGTAAGACCGCTGAACTCGCCGCCAAGGGGATCGTTGCATCGGGTAAGGCTGCAGATGGCGATCTGACCTTCACCAAGGCCGACGGGCAGAAGATGGAGGTCAAGCTCAGCGCTGATGCTGCAGGGGCATTTGTCAACGGGAACACGGTACAGGGCACGCACACTTCCGGTGGTTTCGGCAAGGCGAGCTTCACGCTCTCCGGCAGCACCGGCAGCGCTCAGATTGACCTGACCGCCGTTGGCAACGCCGGTGATCGTGCGACCCAGATGGTCAACGCAGTCAATGCCCAGACCCACAATACCGGCGTTACTGCAGCACTGGTCGAGGGCAAGATGCAGCTGACCGACAAGGCCGGCAATGTGACCATCGCGGTGGCCGGCACTACCGACGCTGCAACGCTGACCAAGGAAACCGGCCTGTCCGAAGGCTCGTCGGCGAACTACGCAGCAGGCAAGGCCGCTACTGGGTTTGCTGACCTGGACATCTCCTCGGTCAAGGGTGCCGACAACGCCATCCTGGCGATGGAGGCAGCCCTGAACTCGATCAACTCCGCCCGCGCCGACCTGGGTGCGATCCAGAACCGCTTCACCTCGGTGGTTGCGAACCTGAACACCTCGTCGGAGAACATGTCGGCTGCCCGCAGCCGCATCCGCGACGTGGACTACGCTTCGGAAACCGCCGAGCTGACCCGCAACCAGATCCTGCAGCAGGCCGGTACCGCCATGCTGGCCCAGGCCAACCAGTCCAGCCAGAACGTGCTGAGCCTGCTGCGCTGATCCAGCGGTAGTACAAGGCAACAACGGGAAGGGGGCGCAAGCCCCCTTCTTCGTGCCCGGTGGCGGATTGGCATGGGCCTTGCAGAAGGCTGGAGAGCGTTTCCACGCTCAAGCTCGCCCCTCCCAGGCCGATAGCAGGTGCAGGACACCCGCCCGGCCCGTCCAAGAAAAAGGATTCCCCTCATGGCCATCGGCACGATTGGTTCCGGCCTCGACATTCCCAGCCTGGTTGCACAGCTGACCGCCAAGGAACGCGAGCCCCGGGAAAAGCAGATCAACTCGGCGGGTGTTGCCGCCAGCGCCAAGCTTTCGGCGCTTGGCACCATCAAAAGCGGAATGACAGGTCTGCAGAGCGCGCTGAAGACCCTGGTCAAGGGTGTGGCCACCCCCGGCCTGAAAGTCAGCACGCCGACCGAGTCGAACTTCACTGCAACCCTGGACACCAGCACGACCGCCGGCAAGGCCGCTGCGGGCAGCCACCAGGTGGAAGTCAAATCCCTGGCACAGAACCAGAAGCTCAGCTCCAAGGCGTATACAAAGGACGCCGTGGTTGGCGACGGAACGCTGACGATCGCATACGGCGACAAGTCCATCAGCGTGAACATCGAACCCGGCGCGACGATGGAGAAGATCGCAGCCGAGATCAATTCCGCCGCCGAGAGCAAGGGCGTCACCGCAGCCGTGGTGACCGCCGACGATGGCATGCACCTGGTATTGACCGCCGTTGATTCCGGCAGCAAGGGCGCGTTGAAGGTCAGCGCCAGTGGCGGCAATGGCGGACTCTCCGAGCTGGCCTATGACGGCACATCCGCATCGAAGATGACCGAGATGGTGCCCGCCAAGGATGCGGTGGTGGTGGTGGATGGTTTCACCCGCACCAGCAGCTCCAACACGATCACCGACCTGGTACCCGGCATCAGCCTCACCCTGACCAAGGCGAAGGAAGGCGAGACGCAGACGCTGACCGTCACTCCGGACAACAGCACGCTGAAGACCAATCTCACGGCCTTCATCACCGCCTACAACGGCATCCAGACCACGTTGAAGAATTCCAGCGCTTACAACGCTGAGACGCGCACGGCCTCGACCATGACCGGCGACGCCATGGTCCGTGGCCTGCAGCAGCAGCTGCGCGCCCAGCTGAGTGCGAACGTCAACGACCTCAAGGATCTGGGCATCACCATTGCCGCCGACGGCAGCATGAGCCTTGATGGCGCCAAACTCGACACCGCGCTGGCGAAGAACCCGGAGGCGGCCACCAAGCTGTTCGGTGCAGAGGGCGCGCTGGGCAAGCCGATGACCGAACTGCTCAAGAGCAGCCTGGACGCGACCACCGGCACGATCACCCAGCGTACGGCGACCTTGAACAAGCAGATCAAGGCACTGGAAAAGCAGCTGGACGAGCTGGACAAGAACATGGAAAAGGTGGCCGACCGCTACACCAAGCAGTTCACCGCGATGGAAAAGATGGTCACGCAGATGCAATCGGCCGGCGGCTCGCTCATCCAGCAGCTCGGCAACTGATTTCCAGGCATTTTTCCGGCGCAGTCGGTACTCAAGTAGAGCCCCGGCTGCGCCGATAACCCGTTAGACCCGTGCCGAACCCCTCAACCCACGCGGATGGGCAGGCATTCCAGGAGACTTCCCCTATGTACGGTTCCAATCGGCAGTTCGCCGAGCAGTACCGAAAAGTCGGCGTGACCACCTCGGTCGTCGATGCCGATCCACACAAGTTGGTAGCGCTGCTGCTGGCCGGTGCCTGCGAGCGCATCCGCACCGCTGAAGCCTCTTTGCAGCAGAATGACCAGGCGCGCAAGGGCAAGGCCATCGGCGAAGCCTGCGCCATCGTCGGCCACCTCAACGGCTCGCTCGATCACGAAGCCGGCGGCGAGATTGCCGGCAATCTGTCGGCACTGTACGACTTCGTCATCATGCGCCTGACCGAGGGCAACCTGCACAACGATCCAACCGCACTGAAGGAAGCCCTGGGCTTGATGGTGGAGATCGATTCGGCCTGGAACGCGATTCCGGCAGACCAGCGCCAGGTCACCAAAGCGGTGGCGCCATGAACCTTCAAACTATGCACGACGCCCTTGATACGCTGGAAACCAGCCTCCAGGGCGAGGACCACGACACCAGCGAACGCCTGATGGCCGAACACCTGGAAGCCGTGGCTGCCCTGTCGCTGGTTGTCGAACGCCCCAGTGATGCCGCCATCCTCGCGTTGCGCGACCACCAGCAACGCGTACTGGCGCGCATGATCTCCCTCCGCGATGAAGCCGCAGCTCACCTGAAGCACACCGGCCGCTCCCTTCGCGCGGCGCATGCCTACCTGCAGGCAGAATCACTCGCATGACCCAACTGCCGACCACGTCGCTGCACCACCCCGCCGAAAGCGAGCTGTTCGACGAAACGCTCAGTTGCGAGCTGGCCTTGCCGGCCGAGTTCCAGGCAGGCAGCGCCGCCGGTCGCACCAGCAGTGCCGAAGGCCTGCTGCGCAGCCTGGCCTTGGTCGAGGACAGCCGCGTTGACGAGCACGACGACCGCAATGAGTCCAGCCTGCAGCTGCAGCGGCTGGAAGCCAAGCTGGATCTGGCAATGGTGCTGCTCGGCCGCCTGGTACGCCAGCAGGGCCAGGAACTGACGCTGCGCCCCGTGCGCTGGTCACGCCGCGGCATCCGCCTGCAGCTGGGGCCGCGCAGCGGCGCCAGCCCTGGTCAGGCCGGCCTGGTGCGTCTGCAGCCCAGCGACTGGCTGCCTGACCATATCGACCTGCCCGTGGAAGTGGTCGCCGAAGCGGCGGACGGTAGCGGTGGTCATTACCTGTGGCTGCGTTTCCAGCGCCTTGGCGATGGCCTGGAGATGGCAATGGAGCGGCATCTGTTCCGCCTGCATCGCCGCCAGGTGGCCGAAGCACGCCGCGCCCGCTGAAACCTGCCACCATGACGCCGGATGGGCAACCCTTGGCGCGCCCGTTCAGCTAAGTTAAGGTGGACTCCCCTCACGGACCTCCAACGTGCCTGTGCGAGTTCTCATCGTCGACGATCACACCCTGGTCCGCGCCGGCCTGGCGCGGCTGCTGCAGGGGTTTGCCGACGTGCAGCTCGTCGCCGAGGCCAGCAATGCCGAGCAGGCACTGCAGCTGGCCCTGCAGCACGCCCCGGACGTGATCCTGATGGACCTGTCACTGCCCGGCCGCACCGGCCTGGAAGCCCTCAGCGACATCCGCCTGCGCGCCCCCGGCACGCGGGTGGTGATGATGACCATGCACGACGACGCCGCACACGTGCGCGATGCACTCGATCGCGGTGCGGTCGGGTTCCTGGTCAAGGATGCCGCACCGCAGGAGCTTGAACTGGCGCTGCGTGCCGCGCACGCCGGCCAGGTGTTCCTGAGCCCGCAGATCTCCGCCAAGATGCTGGCACCGATGCTCGGTCGCGAGAAACCCACCGGCATCGCCGCACTGTCGCCGCGCCAGCGCGAGATCCTGCGCCGCATCGGCAAGGGTGAGAGCAACAAGGAAATAGCCGCCGACCTCGGCATCAGCGTCAAGACAGTGGAAACCCACCGCGCACGCATGATGGAGTCGCTGGGCTGTCGCCGCGCCAACGATCTGCTGCTGCTGGCCGCGCGCCACCAGCACGAGCTGGAGTGATCCTCCGCGAAGGAGGTCAGATCCGCACTGACGACGAATTCCCGTCACCCCGACACTCCCTGACAGGAATCCGTACATGGCGCAGCCCGATCAATCCGGGACCCACACCGGAAATCAGCAACTTAGCGGCGATCATCGTCAACATTCCGCGACAATGTAGGGAATACCCCTACACCCTGTCAGGACATTCACGAAGCCCCTCAGGAACCCCCTGATTCCGCCCCCGCCGGATCAAAAGCAAGATGCGTTCCACAAGGCGCCGGGGAGCGGTGCCGGGGAACCACGATGAAGGCTGCACTCTCGACCCAGCTGGGCCAACAACTTCACCTCACCCCGCAGTTGCTGCAGTCGATCCGGCTGCTGCAGCTTGATGGCCTGCACCTGGAACAGGAAATCCAGCGCCTGCTGGACTCCAACCCGCTGCTGGAGATCGAAGAGGCTGAAGCACCCACCGCCGAAGCCACCGAGGCCGGCGCCACCACACTGGAAACCGCTGCGTTCGACGAGCTGCCCGAGTCGTCGATGTGGGACGTGGCCGGCGCCAGCTGGCAGGACGGCGACGACGACCGCATGGCGCGCATCGCCGCCGGCGAATCGAGCGACCCGCAGCTGCGCGTGCTGCAGCGCCTGTCGCTGGACATGGACGACCGCGAGCTGGCCGTGGCCGCCTTCTGGCTGGACCATTGCGATGAGGCAGGCTACCTGCAGGCACCACTGGACCAGCTGCAGCTGCTGGCCAGCGCCCAGTTCGACATCGCCGCCGACGGCGTCGAAGCCATCCGCCAGCAGCTGCTGCATGGCGAGCCCGCCGGCATGGCCGCGCAGGACCTGCGCGAAGGCCTGCAGGCACAGCTGCGCAGCCTGCACGGCGTGGTCCCCGCCCGCCACCTGGCGGCACGCATTCTCGATGGCGCGCTCGACGCGCTGGCCGCCCACGACTACCCCGCCCTCGCCCGCCAGCACGACGCCGAGATCGACGACGTGCGCGAAGCGGTGCGCCTGATCCTCTCGCTGCAGCCGCGCCCCGGCGACAGCCTGCTGCCGGAACGCAACGCCGTGGTGGTGCCGGACGTGGTCGCCTGGCATGCCGATGGGCAGTGGAAGGTCGCCCTGAACCCGGCCACCAGCCGCCGCGTGTCGATCAACAGCCAGTACGAACAGGCACTGGCCGAAACCAGCGAAGCCGCGCCGGCGCTGCGCGAGATGCTGCAGGAGGCGCGCTGGTTCAGCCGCGGCCTGTCGATGCGCTACGACACCCTGCTGCGCACCGCGCGGGTGATCGTCGAGCGCCAGGCCGCCTTCCTGGTCCGTGGCGAAGAGGCCATGGCCCCGCTGACCCTGAAGGAAGTGGCCGAGGAAATCGGCATGCACGAGTCCACCGTCTCGCGCATCACCACCGGCAAGTTCCTGCAGACCCCGCGCGGCACCTTCGAACTGAAGCACTTCTTCGCCGTGCGCCTGGAAGGCGCCAGCGTCTCCGGCCAGGCGGTGAAGGCCATGGTCCGCCGCCTGATCGACGCCGAACCGGCCGGCCGGCCGCTGGCCGACGAGGCCATCGCCGGCCTGCTGTCGCGCCAGGGGGTGAACATTGCCCGCCGAACCGTCGCAAAATACCGAGAACAACTGGACATCGCCCCGGCCCGTGAACGGCGCCGGCTTGGCGCCAGGCAACCGCAGCTGGCCCGGGTGGGCTGAAAAGGATGTTGGACATGAACAAGCTCACGGTCCTGCTGGTCGATGACCACGAGGGCTTCATCAACGCGGCGATGCGCCATTTCCGCAAGATCGACTGGCTGCAGATCGTCGGCAGCGCCGGCAACGGCCTGGAAGCGATCGAGCGCTCGGAAACGCTGCGCCCGCAGGTGGTGCTGATGGACCTGGCGATGCCAGAAATGGGCGGCCTGCAGGCCACCCGCCTGATCAAGTCGCAGGACGATGCACCGTACATCGTGATCGCCAGCCACTTCGACGACGCCGAGCACCGCGAACACGCGCTACGCGCTGGCGCCGACAATTTTGTCAGCAAGCTGTCCTACATCCAGGAAGTCATGCCGATCCTGGAAGGCCTCAGGGAGGATCGATCGTGAGCGAATCGCGCATCCTGGTGCTGGACAACGACGCCGTGCGCGCAGAGCGCACCGTTGCCCTGCTGGAATTCATGGATTTCAACCCGCGCTGGGTTTCCGACGCGGCCGACTTCGACCTGGGCCGCCAGCGCCAGAACGACTGGATGGCCGTGATCGTCGGCAGCCTGGACGACACCGCTGCCAGCACCGCGCTGTACAACTGGCTGGGCGGCAGCAGCCTGCCGCCGCCGGTGCTGCTGGCCGACGGTGATGCCGCAGCCTTTGCCCATCAGCACGGCCTGCACGAAGCCAACATCTGGCCGCTGGAAACGCCGCTGCGCCATGCGCAGATGGAAGCCCTGCTGCGCCGCGCTAGCCTCAAGCGCCTGGACGCCGAGCACCAGGCCGGCGCCGCGCAGGACCAGGGCCCGACCGGCAACGGTCCGGCGGTGACTGCGTTGCGCACGATGATCGAACAGGTGGCCGCATTCGACACCACCGTGCTCGTGCTGGGCGAATCCGGCACCGGCAAGGAAGTCGTGTCGCGCGCCATCCATCAGCGCTCGCCGCGCCGCGACGGCCCGTTCGTGGCGATCAACTGCGGCGCCATTCCGGCCGACCTGCTGGAAAGCGAACTGTTCGGCCACGAAAAGGGTGCCTTCACCGGCGCACTGACCGCGCGCAAGGGCCGTTTCGAAATGGCCGAAGGCGGTACCCTGCTGCTCGACGAAATCGGCGACATGAGCCTGCCGATGCAGGTGAAGCTGCTGCGCGTGCTGCAGGAGCGCAGCTTCGAACGCGTGGGTGGCAACCAGACCATCCGCTGCAACGTACGCGTTGTGGCCGCGACCCATCGCGACCTGGAAACCCGTATTGCCGAAGGCAAGTTCCGCGAGGATCTGTTCTATCGCCTCAACGTGTTCCCGATCGACGTGCCCGCCCTGCGCGAGCGTCGCGAAGACCTGCCGGCGCTGGTGGAAACCATCGCCGCACAGCTGGCGCGCACCGGCCGTGGCGAAGTGCGCTTCACCCCGGAAGCCCTGCAGGCCCTGGCCGGCTACGAGTGGCCGGGCAATGTGCGCGAACTGACCAACCTGGTCGAGCGCCTGGCGGTGCTGCATCCGGGCGGATCGGTGCGCGTGCAGGACCTGCCGGCCCGCTACCGTGGCGACGCCGCACTGGCAGCGGTGGCCGCACCGGCACCGGTACAGCCGACGGCCAGCGAAGAACGCCTGGACCTGCGCAGCTTCTCGTTCCACACCCCGGGCGGCGGCAACCAACCGGCGCTGGAGCACGGCATTGCCGTCAATCGCGCCGCAGCACCGGCGGCGCTGCCCGATGAAGGCATGGACCTGCGCAACCACATGGCCAACATCGAACTGGGCCTGATCAACGAAGCACTGGAACGCACCCAGGGCGTCGTCGCCCACGCCGCCCAGCTGCTCGGCCTGCGCCGCACCACCCTGGTGGAAAAGCTGCGCAAGTACGGCATCGAACGCGAGCAGGCCGAACTGGCCGGCTGAACCTCGCGACCAGCATGAAGGGGGCACGAACGCCTGGGCTAGCCCGGGCGTTGGTGTTTCCAGTACCTGGGGTCAGATCCCTTTCCTGCGGAAAGAGATCTGACCCCATTGCATTTGCACGTTTTCCTAAAGACATCACCGCCGCAGTGCGGAGCATGGCAAGGACATCCCAACGAGGTCCCACCATGCATCGCCTCACCCTGCTCACCGCCCTGCTCTGCCCGGCCCTGGCCAGCGCCGCCGACTGCACCCTGCCCACCACACTGGACCAGCGCCAGTTCACCAACCTCAGCGACCCGCTGTACGCACCGGACAACCCCAATGCCGGACGCATGGTGCAGGTCAGCTTCGCCGGCAACCAGTATGTACTGGACATCCTCGGCACCGACCTCCGCATCGGCGGCAGCTACCGCTATCAGCGCCTGGCCCCGCATATCGCGGAAATCCAGATGACCGAAGCCCACCCGGCCGGCCCTACCCACTACACCCTGCTGCTGACCTGCCAGACCGACCACCAGGGCCGCTTCATCTACACCCAGCACGACGGCCCCATCGCACCCCGCCAGCGCCAGAATTCCGGCCGCTGGACCCTGCAGCCATAGGCCAGAAAACCGACGCCGGTTAAATGGCGCCTTCAATGGGGTAAGAGCCCGTGCCGACCAACGGTCGGCACCCACCATCAGCAGCAGGTTCCAACAGATCGCGGAATTCTGTCGAAGGCGGGGTGGGTCCGGTTGCGGGGGCGTGAGCGCCATGGATGGCGCGACCGAGCTTACATGGATGTACTTGCAGCGTCCCCCGCAACCGGACCCACCCCGCCCCCCACGGATAGCCCGCCGTTGACGTTGATTCGGCGGGTGCAGGGCGCAGCCTTGCCAGCACACCCAACCTCCTCACTTCACTGAATCGAAAACCGGTTTCGGCACGGCACTTGCACCTGCTCCAGCAGACAACCCCATCCCCTGTTTCTGGAACCGTTGCAGATGTCCCACTCCGTCACGTCGATCCTTTCGCAGATCCGCTCCTATCAGACCCAGATGGGACAGCCGGCGCTCAACCCGCTGGGCGAAACGCCGCGCAGCAACGCCCTGCCGGGCACGGTGCTGGATGCACCGCAGGCCCAGCCGGCCAGCTTCACCGAAACCCTGCGTGGTGCGATTGCCGGCGTCAACGACGCGCAACAGAAATCCGGCGCCCTGGCAAAAGCCTTCGAAATGGGCGACCCCAGCGCCGACCTCGCCAAGGTCATGGTCGCCTCGCAGCAGTCCCAGATCGCCTTCCGCGCCACCGTGGAAGTCCGCAACCGTCTCGTCCAGGCCTACCAGGACGTGATGAACATGCCGCTGTAAGGATAGAACCGCATGGCCCTGTCGCTCTCCAAGGAATCCCTGAACGCCGAAAAGGCGGGCCAGTGGTTCGATCGGCTGCAAAGCCTGCAGATCACCCGTCGGCTCGGACTGATGGCGATGATCGCCGTGGCCGTAGCGGCCGGGCTGTCCGTGTTCTTCTGGTCGCAGAAGCCCGGCATGGTCCCGCTGTATACCGGCCTGGACCAGAAGGCCACCGCTGAAGCGACCGACCTGCTGCGCGCCGCGCAGATCCCGTTCGCGCTCGACCCGGCCACCGGTGGCATCACCGTGCCGGAAAAGAGCCTGCACGACGCCCGCCTGAAGCTGGCCGGCTCCGGCCTGACCGACAGCGGCAAGCTCGGCTTCGAGCTGATGGAACGCGACCCGGGATTCGGTGTCAGCCAGTTCGTGGAAAGCGCGCGCTACCAGCACGCGCTGGAAACCGAGCTGTCGCGCACCATCAACACGCTGCGCCCGGTGCGCGATTCGCGCGTGCACCTGGCCATTCCCAAACCCAGCGCCTTCACCCGGCAGCGCGACGTAGCCAGCGCCTCGGTCACCCTGGAACTGCGTGGCGGCCAGCAATTGGAACGCAGCCAGGTCGACGCCATCGTGCACATGGTCGCGGCCAGCATTCCGGACCTCGCTCCGGAACGGGTGACCGTGGTCGACCAGAGCGGACGCATGCTCAGCATCACCGACCCGAACAGCGAAGCGGCGGTCAATGCGGCCCAGTTCGAGCAGGTCCGCCGCCAGGAAACCTCGTTCAACCAGCGCATCCGCGAGCTGCTGGAGCCGATGACCGGTCCTGGCCGCGTCAATCCGGAAGTGAGCGTGGACATGGACTTCTCGGTAACCGAGGAAGCCCGTGAGCTCTACAACGGTGAACCGCAGAAGCTGCGCAGCGAGCAGATGAGCGAGAACACCACCAGCACCCCGGGCCCGCAGGGCGTGCCGGGCGCGACCAGCAACAGCCCGCCGGGCCAGCAGGCCGCACCGGCAACCGCACAGACTCCGACCGAAAGCAGCAAGAACGCGACCCGCAACTACGAGCTGGACCGCACCCTGCAGCACACCCGCCAGCCGGCTGGCCGCATCAAGCGCGTCTCGGTGGCGGTGCTGGTGGACAACGTCCCGCGCGCCGGTGCCAACGGCAAGATGAGCCCGCAGCCGCTGTCGGCCGCCGAGCTGACCCGCGTCGAGGCGCTGGTCAAGCAGGCCGTCGGCTTCAACGCCGAGCGTGGCGACACCGTGTCGGTGATGAATGCCCCGTTCGTGCGTGACACCACGCCGGTCGAAGGCCCGGCATGGTGGGAGCTGCCGTGGGTGCACGACGCCGGTCGCATGCTGCTGGGTGCCGTGGTGGTGCTGGCATTGCTGTTCGGTGTGCTGCGCCCTGCACTGCGCGCGATCACCGGCCAGAACAAGAAGAACGACGAACAGGCACTGGAGCCGCATACCGCGGACGTGCAGCTGGTCGATGACGATGGCATGCCGCTGCCGGCGCTTGGCGCCGACCGGGCCAGCCTGGGCGGGCCGGATGCATTGGCCCTGCCGGTGGATTCATATGAGGAACGACTGCGGATGGCGCGTGAAGCCGTGAAGACCGACTCCAAGCGCGTGGCCCAGGTGGTCAAGGGCTGGGTGGCCAATGACTGAGGCCTCACTGACTGGCGTGCAGCGCGCCGCCGTACTGCTGCTTTCGCTGGGTGAGCTGGATGCGGCCGAAGTGCTGCGTCACATGGAACCCAAGGAAGTGCAGAAAATCGGCATCGCCATGGCCACCATGACCGACATCACCCGCGAACAGGTGGAACGGGTGATGGACCAGTTCGGCCAGGAGCTGGGCTCGAAGACCTCGCTGGGCGTGGGCTCGGACGATTACATCCGCAACATGCTGGTGCAGGCACTCGGCAGCGAGAAGGCCGGGAACCTGATCGACCGCATCCTGCTCGGCCGCAACACCACCGGCCTGGACGCGCTGAAGTGGATGGACCCGCGCGCGGTGGCCGACCTGGTGCGCAACGAGCACCCGCAGATCATCGCCATCGTGATGGCGCATCTGGAAACCGACCAGGCCGCCGACGCGCTGAAGCTGCTGCCCGACCGTACCCGCGTGGACGTGCTGCTGCGCATCGCCACCCTCGACGGCATTCCGCCGAACGCGCTCAATGAACTCAACGAGATCATGGAGCGCCAGTTCGCCGGCAACCAGAACCTGAAGTCGTCCAACATCGGCGGCGTGCAGTGCGCGGCCAATATCCTGAACTTCATGGACAGCGGCCAGGACCAGGCGATCCTGGGCGAGATCGCCCGTATCGACGCGCCGTTGAGCAACCGCATCCAGGACCTGATGTTCGTGTTCGACGACCTGGTCGACCTGGACGACCGCGAGATGCAGCTGGTGCTGCGCGAAGTGAGCGGCGAGCGCCTGGGCCTGGCCCTGCGCGGTGCCGACATCAAGGTGCGCGACAAGATCACCCGCAACATGTCGCAGCGCGCGGCCGAAATCCTGCTGGAAGACATGGAAGCCCGCGGCCCGGTGCGCCTGTCCGACGTGGAAGGCGCGCAGCGCGAGATCCTGGCCATCGTCAAGCGCATGGCCGATGAAGGCACCGTCACCATCGGTGGCAGTGCGGAGGCCATGCTGTGAGCAACGTCGTGCGCTGGCTTGCCCCGGACCTGCTGGCCCAGCCCGAACCGGCGCTGGATCAGGAGGATGCGTTCGAACTCACCGAGCCGGACCCGGAACACGAACCGGAGCCGCCGCTGCAGCTGCCCACCCTGGAAGAAATCCAGGCCATCCAGGACAGCGCCGAGAAGGAAGGGTTCGCCCAGGGCCATACCGAAGGCTACGGCCAGGGCCAGGCGGAGGTGCGTCGCCTCGCCGCGCAGATCGAAGGCATCCTGGACAACTTCAGCCGACCGCTGGTGCGGCTGGAGAACGAAGTGGTCGGCGCACTGGGCGAGCTGGCGGTACGCATCGCCGGTGCGCTGGTCGGCCGCGCCTATGAAGCCGACCCGGCACTGCTGGCACAGCTGGTCGGTGAGGCCATCGACGCGGTCGGTGGCAGCACCCGCGAGGTCGAAGTGCGCCTGCACCCGGACGACATCGCCGCCCTCGCCCCGCTGTTGAGCCTGCCGCCACAACAGCGCCTGGTGCCAGACACCAGCCTCAGCCGCGGCGATCTTCGCGTGCACGCCGAAGCCGTGCGCATCGACGGCACCCTGGAAGCCCGCCTGCGCGGCGCGCTGGATGCGGTGATCCGCCAGACCGGAGCCAATGCATGAACCCCGATCAGCAGCCGACGCCGCCACCGGCGGACTGGGCCATTGCCCGCAACCTGCGCCTGGCCCGTCGCCTCGATGGCCTGCGTGTGGATACCGCCCATGGCCGCGGCCTGATCCGCGAAGGCGTCCTGCGTCGCGCGGTCGGCCTGACCCTGGAAGCGGTCGGCTGCGAGGCGCCGCTCGGCGCCAGCTGCAAGGTGGAAGTGGTTGATGGTGGCTGGGTCGATGCCGAAGTGGTGGGCTTCGCCGGCGAGCGCACCTACCTGATGCCCAGCGCAGAGCTGCATGGCCTGTTGCCCAATGCGCGGGTGGTACCGTCGGCGCGACGTGGTGGCGTGGAAGTGGGTGAAGGCCTGCTCGGCCGCGTCATCGACAGCGACGGCGTGCCGCTGGATGGCAAGGGCCCGATCCGCGCCGAAGGGCATGTCGGCATGGCCGGCGTGTCGATCAATCCGCTGGCGCGTGAACCGATCACCCAGCCGCTGGACGTGGGCGTGCGCGCGATCAACGCGCTGCTGCCGATCGGCCGCGGCCAGCGTGTCGGCCTGTTCGCCGGTTCCGGCGTCGGCAAGTCGACGCTGCTGGGCATGATGACCCGCTATACCGCCGCCGACGTGATCGTGGTCGGCCTGATCGGTGAACGTGGCCGCGAAGTACGCGACTTCGTCGAGACCACGCTGGGCGAGGAAGGCCTGCGCCGCGCCGTGGTGGTGGCCAGTCCCGCCGACCGGCCGCCGCTGGCGCGCCTGCATGGTGCCTATCGCGCTACCGCCATCGCCGAATGGTTCCGCGACCAGGGCCTGAACGTGCTGTTGCTGATGGACTCGCTGACCCGCTTCGCCCAGGCCCAGCGCGAGATCGGCCTGTCGGTGGGCGAACCGCCGACCACCCGCGGCTATCCGCCGTCGGTGTTCGCCAAGCTGCCGGCGCTGGTCGAGCGTGCCGGCAATGGTGCCAAGGGCCGTGGCTCGATCACCGCGTTCTACACGGTGCTGACCGAAGGCGACGATCCGCAGGATCCAATCGCCGATGCAGCGCGCGCGATCCTCGACGGCCACATCCTGCTGTCGCGGCGCGTGGCCGACAGTGGCCTGTACCCGGCCATCGACGTTGAATCGTCGGTCAGCCGCGTGGTCACGGAAATCGCCGACGAACCGTGGCGCCTGCGCATCCGCAAGCTGAAGCGGCTGGTCTCGGCCTACTCGGCCAACCGCGACCTGATCGCCATCGGCGCCTACCAGCGCGGCAACGACGCGGCCACCGACGAAGCCCTGGAACGCTGGCCGGAAATCATGGAGTTCCTCGGCCAGGACGTCGCCAAGGCCGCAGATCTCCCGCACAGCCAGGCGGCACTGCAGCGCCTGGTGGAACAAGAGAGTTAAGCCATGAACCAGTCCAAGCGCATCGATCCCCTGCTCAAGCGGGCCCAGGAACACGAGGACGCAGTCGCCCGCGATCTGGCCGAACGCCAGCGCGTGCTCGATACCCATCTATCGCGACTGGACGAACTGCGCCGCTATGCCGAGGAATACGCGAACGCGCAGATGGCGGCGACCAGCCCGGCGCAGCTGCTGAACCGGCGCGCCTTCCTCGACCGTCTCGACAGTGCAGTAGAGCAGCAGCAGGCCACGGTCAACGGCAACCGCGAAAAGGTGGAAGCCGAGCGCGCCCGCCTGATCCTGGCCAGCCGTGACAAAGCCGTGCTGGAACAGCTGGCCGCCAGCTACCGCGCACAGGAAAAAGTGGTGACCGACCGCCGCGACCAGCGCGAGATGGACGACATTGGCGCGCGTCGCGCCCGCCTGGTACAGGCCGAAGATCAGGACGGCGCCGAGCAGGGAGGCCGCTCGTGATGCCCGCACCATTGGCCAGCAGCGCCAACGCGCAGCCGCAGCATTCCGGCAGCAGCGCCCCCCGCGCGCCACGCGGTGATGGCAACAAGGGGTTCAGCCAACTGCTGCAGGGTGGCTCGCCGGGTGCCGATGCACCCTCGAAACCCTCGAACTCGCCCATGCCGTCCACGCAGGGACCGGCATCGGACAGTACTGGCCAGGCCGGCGCCGAGCGCAGGCCGGACAGCGCTGCCGCCCCCGAAGAGACCGCCGCCACGGTGCCCACATCACCGGCCAAGCCGGTTGCCGAAAAGGACACCCCGGCCGCGACCGAGGAAGCCCCGTGGCCGCCACTCGGCCTGGCTGGGCTGGTGCTGGCGGCACCGGCGCCTGCCGATCCTGTCGCCGCTCTGCCAACAGTGGCTGCAACGGCTACCGACGCAGACGGCAACGCACTACCCGCCCCCGCCGCACTGCCGGCCGCCGCAGCCCTGCCATCCACAGCGGCGGCGGCCACATCGTCCACCACCAGCAGCGGCACCGACCAGACAGCCACGTTGCCGTTGCCTGAACTGGTGCTGCCCGGCAAGCGCAACGAGCGTGGCGAAGGCAGCGACGCACCCCTCATCGGCGACCGTGCCGCAGCGCCGCTGCTGCATGCGCCGGGCAACGCGGCTGTGCAGGATCTGAAAGCCGCACTCGCTACCGGCAACGCCATTTTCAACGGCGAGCCGACACCGAAGCCGGTGCTCGGTGACGATGGTTTCGACCAGGCCGTCGGCGCGCGCCTGGGCTGGCTGGCCGACCAGAAGATCGGCCACGCCCACATCCGGTTGAGTCCGGACGACATGGGCCCGGTCGATGTGCGCCTGCAGTTGAACGGCGACAAGGTGCATGCCAGCTTCAGCAGCCCACACGTGGATGTGCGCCAGGCACTGGAAAGCAGCCTGCCGCGCCTACGCGAACTCCTCGGCGAACAAGGCTTCCAGCTGGCTCATGCTGATGTTGGTCATCAGGCGCCCGGTGGTGACGGCAATGCGTCAGGCCAGGCCAGTAGCGGCGGCATCGCGGGTGACGGAGAACCGTCGCCGGGCGAGGCCAGCGTGTCGTCCGCGCAGTTGATCCGCCAGCGCGGGTTGCTGGACGCATACGCCTGACAAGCGTGCCAACCAAGGTTGGCACCCACCAGAGCGGGACGGTTGGCACCCACCAGGGCACCGGGGCAATAGAGCAGCAGCTACCCGTATCGCGTTGGTGGGTGCGGAGCTTGCTCCGCACGGCCCTACCGGCACCCCGACGGAATTCCGTCGCACCCCTCTGCCCCGGCTCCGGCACACCCCTTGCATATCCCGGTGAAGCAACCCTCAGGAGCTTCACCCCGTGGCCGCAGCCGCTGACAAAACCAAGAAGACCGCCGAGAAGGACAAGGCCGCCAAGCCGCGCAGTCCGATCCTGATCACCGCACTGGTGGCCGTGCTCGCCGCCGCTGCCGCCGGTGGCGGCGTCTGGTTCTTCACCCAGTCCAAGCACGAAGAGAAGACCGCGCAGGCCCCGAAGAAGACCACGACCCCGGCACCGGCGCAGTACTTCGCCCTGGACCCGGCCTTCGTGGTCAATCTCAACGGCCCGGTCGACGGCCCGCGCTACCTGCAGCTGGAAGTGCAGCTGATGACCCGCGACCCAGCCGCACTGGAAGCGATCAAGACGCATGCGCCAGCCATTCGCGCACGCCTGCTGATGCTGTTCTCGCAGGTCAGCCCCGACCAGATCGCCGACATCGCCGGCAAGCAGAAGCTGCAGGTCGCTTCGCTGGCCGAAGTGCAGAAAGTGCTCAAGGCCGAGACCGGCAGCAACGGCGCCGACGATCTGCTGTTCACCAGCTTCGTGACCCAGTAAGGGCCCACCGATGAATGATCTGCTGTCCCAGGACGAGATCGATGCCCTGCTCCACGGCGTGGACAGTGGCGCGGTCGAGACCGATGCGGAACCGCCGTCAGGCGAAGCACGTTCGTACGACTTCGCCAGCCAGGACCGCATCATCCGCGGTCGCATGCCGACCCTGGAAATGGTCCACGAGCGCTTCGCGCGCCTGTGGCGGATCGGCCTGTTCAACCTGATCCGCCGTTCGGCCGAACTGTCGGTGCGCGGCATCGAGCTGATCAAGTTCAACGACTACATGCACTCGCTGTATGTGCCGACCAACCTGAACCTGATCCGCTTCAAGCCGCTGCGCGGTACCGGCCTGATCGTGTTCGAACCGACCCTGGTGTTCGCCATCGTCGACAACTTCTTTGGCGGCGACGGGCGCTACCCGACCCGCATTGAAGGCCGCGAGTTCACCGCCACCGAAATGCGGGTGATCCACCTGCTGCTGAAGCAGACCTTCGCCGACCTGCGCGAGGCCTGGGCACCGGTGATGGATGTCGACTTCGAATACATCAACTCGGAGATCAACCCGCACTTCGCCAACATCGTGACGCCGCGCGAGTACGTGGTGGTGTGCCGCCTGCACGTCGAGCTCGACGGCGGTGGCGGCGACATCCACGTCACCCTGCCGTATTCGATGCTGGAGCCGATCCGCGAGCTGCTCGACGCTGGCATCCAGAGCGACCGCAATGATCGCGACGAAAGCTGGGGCCAGACCCTGCGCGAACAGCTCAACATCGCCGAGGTGACCCTGTCCAGCGTACTGGCCAGCAAGCGCATGACCCTGCGTGACCTGACCCAGCTGAAGGTCGGCGACATCCTGCCGATCGAGCTCAGCCCGCAGGTGCCGCTGTGCGTGGAGAACATCCCGGTGTTCACCGGCGAGTTCGGCATCGCCAACGGCATGAACGCCGTGAAGATCACCGCTACCCATCCGCCGGGCACCCGCCCGCGCGCCCCCGTCATCCAGGAAGACCCGCAATGAACGATATCGACGCCCTCGAACCGACCCCGGCCCAGTTCGGCACCCTGCAGGCCGAAGAAGGGGCCGGCGCCGACCTCAACCTGGACGTGATCCTCGACGTGCCGGTGACCCTGTCGCTGGAAGTCGGTCGTGCCCGCCTGCCGATCCGCAATCTGCTGCAGCTCAACCAGGGCTCGGTGGTGGAACTGGAACGCGGTGCCGGCGAGTCGCTGGACGTGTTCGTCAACGGCACCCTGATCGCCCACGGCGAGGTGGTGGTGATCAACGACCGCTTCGGCGTGCGCCTGACCGACGTGGTCAGCCCGAGCGAGCGGATCCGGAGACTGCGTTGAGCCTGCTGGCCTCCACCCTGTTGGCGGTCGGCAAGACCGCCGCACCGATCGGTCCGCAGGTCGGCCAGCACGCGGCCGCCGCACCGAGCCTGTTCGGTGCGGTGCTGGCGCTGCTGGCCGTGCTGGCCCTGGTCATCGGCCTCGGCTGGCTGCTCAAGCGCCTGCCCGGCAGCGGCTTCCGCCCGGCCGACGGCATGAAGGTGGTGGCCAGCCTGAGTGTCGGTGCCAAGGAGCGCGTGGTGGTGGTCGAGGTCAACGGCCAGCAGCTGCTGCTGGGCGTCACCGCTGGCGGCATCAACACCCTGCACACCCTGCCCGAACCGCTGCCGGCGCCCGCGCCGGTGCGCGTGCCGGACTTCAAGAACCTGCCGAATTTCGCCCAGCTGCTGCAGCAGCGGCTGCGCAAGGATCCCTGACATGCGTGTCACCCGTACCCGTCTTGCCACCCTGATGCCGTGGCTGCTGTTGCTCGCCCTGTGCCTGTTGCCGGCGCTGGCCTTCGCCGCACCCGGCGCGCCGACCACCCCGCTGCCGGACATCAACGTCGGCAAGATCGGGGGTGTGCCGGTCAGCCTGCCGCTGCAGACCCTGCTGCTGATGACCGCGATCACCCTGATCCCGTCGATGCTGCTGGTGCTGACCTCGTTCACCCGCATCATCATCGTGCTGGGCCTGCTGCGCCAGGCACTGGGTACCGGGCAGACGCCGTCCAACCAGGTGCTGCTGGGCCTGGCCCTGTTCCTCACCGCGATGATCATGCTGCCGACCTGGGACAAGGCCTGGAGCACCGGCATGGCGCCGTACCTCAACGGCGAGATCGACTTCCAGACCGCCTGGACGCTGACCACCACGCCGCTGCGCGCCTTCATGCTGGCGCAGATCCGCGAGACCGACCTGATGACCTTTGCCGGCATCGCCGGGCATGGCACCTACGCCAGCCCCGACGCGATCCCGTTCCCGGTGCTGGTCGCCTCGTTCGTCACCAGTGAACTGAAGACCGCCTTCGAGATCGGCTTCCTGATCTTCATTCCGTTCGTGATCATCGACCTGGTCGTGGCCAGCGTGCTGATGTCGATGGGCATGATGATGCTGTCGCCGATGCTGGTGTCGGCACCGTTCAAGATCCTGCTGTTCGTGCTGGTGGATGGCTGGGTGCTGACTGTCGGTACCTTGGCGGCGAGCTTCAATCCGGCGTGATCGAGAGGCAGTCGAGCATGGCTCGACTCTACAGAAGCACAGTCGAGCGCAGCTCGACTCTACATGAGCAGATGGAACCCGAATGACTCCCGAACTTGCCCTGACCGAACTGCGTGGCGGCCTGATCACCGTGTTGTGGGTGGCCGGCCCGCTGCTGCTCACCGTGCTGGTGGTCGGTGTGGTGGTGGGCGTGGTGCAGGCCGCGACCCAGCTCAATGAGCCGACCATCGCCTTCGTCGCCAAGGCGGCGGCGCTGACCGCGGTGCTGTTCGCGCTGGGCAGCCTGCTGATCGGCCACCTGGTGGAGTTCACCACGCTGCTGTTCCAGCGCATTCCACACCTGATCGGCTAGGACACGCGCTTCGATGGACGCCGCCACCCAGATGGCTGCCGACGGCCTGCAGGCCTTCGGCATGATCGGCACCGTGCTGTGGACCATGCTGCGCATCGGCGCAGTGGCCATGGCCATGCCGATGGTCGGTACCCGTGCCGTTCCCGCACGGGTGCGCGTGGTGCTGGCTGGCACCCTGGCCATCGCGCTGGCGCCGCTGCTGCCGCCGGTACCGGACTGGACCGGTTTCGATGCCGCCACGGTGCTGACCATCGCCCGTGAACTGGCCATCGGCGTATCCATCGGCTTCCTGCTGCGGCTGGTGTTCGAGGCCGGTGCGATGGCCGGCGAACTGATCGCCCAGGGCACCGGCCTGGCCTTCGCGCAGATGAGTGACCCACTGCGTGGCGGCACCTCCGGCGTGATCGGGCAGTGGTTCTATCTGCTGTTCGGCCTGCTGTTCTTCACCGCCAACGGGCACCTTGCGCTGATCTCGCTGGTGGTGGACAGCTACCGGGCGCTGCCGATCGGCGCCCCGCTGCCGGACCCGCACGCCTTCTTCAGCATCGCCCCAACCTTCCTGCTGACCGTACTGCGCGGCGCATTGACCCTGGCGATCCCGCTGACTGTGGCAATGCTGGCGGTGAACCTGGCGTTCGGCGTACTGGCCCGTGCGGCCCCAGCGCTGAACCCGATCCAGCTCGGCCTGCCAGTGTCGTTGCTGCTGGGCCTGTTCCTGCTGGCGCTGCTGGCCGGGGAAATGGGTCCGCCGGTACAGCGCCTGTTCGATGCCGCCTTCCAGGCTGCGGACACGGTCACACACTGACCGGATCATCACGTTTTACTGCTTGCCCTTCCCCCGGGTCTGCGCGTTAGAGTGAATACGCGGCAACCGGGGGGATGCCGCACGTGGCCGGCGCCGTGCGTCGGCCTGCCTCATGCATGCCCCACCGTGGTTTCCGTCGACAGGCAGGTCCGGGAGACTGACGAATGCTGGTAGGCACGTACAACCCGTGGCTGGTGGCGATCTCGCTGCTGGTGGCCGTGATGGCTTCGTACACCGCGCTGGCGATGGCCGGGCGCACGGTCACTGCACCCGGCAAGGGCGCGGCGTGGTGGTGGCGCCTCGGTGGTGGCTTCGCCATGGGCCTGGGCATCTGGTCGATGCACTTCATCGGCATGCTCGCCTTCGACCTGCCCATTCCGCTCGGCTACGACCTGCCGATCACCCTGCTTTCCCTCGCATTGGCGATCGCCTCATCGGTGTTCGCGCTATGGCTGGTTTCGCTGCGTACCCTGCCCCACCCGCGGTTGGCCGGTGGCGCGCTGCTGATGGGCACCGGCATTGCCGGCATGCATTACGTTGGCATGGCCGCAATGCGCATGCAGCCGGGCATCGACTACGACCCGGGCTGGCTGCTTTTTTCGCTGATGGTGGCGGTGGCCGCCTCGTGGACGGCGCTGTACGTGGCGTTCCGCCTGCGCGCGCAGCGCACCCGTGTCGGCGACCGGCTCGCGGCTGCCGGCCTGCTCGGGCTGGCCATCGTCGGCATGCACTACACCGGCATGGCCGCCGCACGCTTTCCGGAAGGCAGCATCTGCGGCGCAGCCGTCGGCGATGGGCTGCAGAGCGAATGGCTTGCCATGCTGGTGGTGGTGCTGACCGTCGCCATCCTGGCCGTGGTGCTGGTGGTCTCCTGGCTGGACCAGCGGGTGGAGGCGCAACTGCTGCGCCTGCGCAATTCCCTGTTGAGTACCTCACTGACCGACGCACAGCAGGAACTGACCCAGGCCGCACTGCACGACCCGCTTACCCGCCTGCCCAACCGCCTGCTGCTGCAGCGTCGCATCGTGCAGGCGCTGGCCGAAGCCGAACAGGGCGGCAGCCGCTTCGCGGTGATGTTCATGGACCTGGATGGCTTCAAGCAGGTCAACGATGCCTACGGCCACCAGGCCGGCGATGCACTGTTGGTTGCGGTGGCCGAACGCACGCGCCAGCTGCTTCGGCCCAACGACATGCTGGCCCGTCTGGGCGGTGACGAATTCGTGCTGGTGGTGCGCATCGAGCACGACGAGGACCTGCCGACGCTGGCCCGGCGCATCCTGCAGGCGGTCGGCAGCGGGCCGTTGCTGGCCGACAACGAACTGCAGGTGACCGCCAGCATCGGCGTGGCGATCTGTCCGGATCACGCTGCCAGCGAGCGGCAGCTGATGGCCTTTGCCGATGCAGCGATGTACCAGGCCAAGGAATCCGGACGCAACGCCTTCGTACTGTTCGCCGACTGGATGAATGACAGCGCCGAACAACAGTTCCGGCTGCTGGCCGACCTGCGCCGGGCCATCGGCAGCGAGCAGCTGTTCCTGCACTACCAGCCGAAGATCCAGGTAGCCACGCAGAAGGTGGCCGGTGCCGAAGCGCTGATCCGCTGGCGCCATCCGGAGCATGGCCTGATCCCGCCGGACCGCTTCATCCGGCTGGCCGAACGCAGCGGTGCGATCAATGAGATCGGGCGCTGGGCGCTGGACCAGGCCTGCCAGCAGCTGCGCCGCTGGCACGATGCCGGCCACGAGGGCTGGTCGATGTCGGTGAACCTGTCGCCGGTGCAGTTCAGCTCGCCGCACCTGCTGCAGGATGTGCGTGAAGTGATCGAACGCTACGACATTGCCCCACGCCACCTGGTGCTGGAGATCACCGAAAGCACGGTGATGCGCGATACCGATACCAGCCTGCGCCTGCTGCAGGCGTTGTCGGCACTGGGCGTGGGCATCTCCATCGATGACTTCGGCACCGGCTATTCCAGCCTGCTGTACCTGAAGCGGTTGCCGGCCACCGAAATCAAGATCGACCACGCCTTCGTACGCGACCTGGAGCACAGCGCCGAGGACGTGGTGATCGTCTCGGCGATCGTGGCGCTGGGCCACGCGCTGGACATGGACATCGTGGCCGAAGGCGTGGAAACCGCCGCGCAGCGCGCCTACCTGGAGCGGCTGGGCTGCGATTACCTGCAGGGCTACCTGCTCGGCCGCCCGGTGGATGCGGCGCGCTTCATGCAGCTGCATGACCTGCCCCGGCCTCGGGTGGAACTGGCGCAGAGCCCGCCGACGCAGCACCCGCCGGGGTAAATCCAGGCTGCGCTCCCACCTGCACTTGCTCTGGTAGATGCCAACCTTGGTTGGCACATGAACCCATCACGGAACACTTCTTGCACGCACCCCGGCATCCCCTGCCGCAGTGCCCGTGATGTCCGAGAACGAATCCGCCGGCGAAAAGACCGAACAACCTACCGAAAAACGCCTGCGCGACGCCCGTGAACAGGGCAACCTGCCGCGCTCGCGCGAGCTCGGCACGGCCGCCGTGTTCGGCGCCGGCGTACTGGCGGTGATGGCCATGAGCGGCTCGATCGGCCGCGGTGCAAGCGCCTGGATGAAGCATGCACTCAGCCCAGAGCAGAGCCTGCGGCAGAACCCGAAGGCACTGTTCGGCCACTTCGGCGACCTGCTGCTGCAGTTCATGCTGGTGATCGCGCCGCTGGTGCTGGTCTGCCTGCTGGCCAGCTTCGTCGCCCCGCTGGTGATGGGCGGCCTGCGCTGGTCGCAGAAGGCGATGATGCCCGACTTCAACCGCATGAACCCGATGAGTGGGCTCAAGCGCCTGTATGGCCCAGAAGCCATCGCCGAGTTCACCAAGTCGTTGTTGCGCGTGGCTTTTGTCGGCGTTGCCGCCGGGCTGGTGGTGTGGACCGGCTTCGACACCCTGCGCGGGCTGATCCACCACCCGCTGGAGACCGCCATCACCGACGGGCTCGGCTTCACCCTGCGCCTGCTGCTGGCCACCGCCGGCGCGATGCTGGTGCTGGCTGCCATCGATGCGCCCTACCAGCGCTGGAACTGGATGCGCAAGCTGAAGATGACGCGTGAAGAGCTGCGCCGGGAAATGAAGGAAAGCGAGGGCAGCCCCGAGGTCAAGGGCCGCATCCGCCAGCTGCAGCAGCAGATGGCCAACCGCCGGATGATGGAGGCGGTGCCCACTGCCGACGTGGTGGTGGTCAACCCCACCCACTACGCGGTGGCCCTGAAGTACGAAGGCGGCGCCATGAACGCCCCCAAAGTGGTCGCCCTGGGTGTGGACGAGACCGCGCTGCGCATCCGTGAAGTGGCCGACGGCAACAAGGTCGCTATTGTCTCCGCCCCGCCTTTGGCACGCGCCTTGTATCGGGAAGGCCAACTCGGAAAGGAAATCCCCGTGAGACTGTATTCGGCCGTCGCCCAGGTCCTGTCCTACGTCTACCAGCTGCGCGCCTGGCGCACTGGCCCGATGCCGGACGCCCCGCACATCCAGGTGGATGAATTCGGCAAGGGAGGCCGCCTGTGAGCGCCCAGCCCTCCACCGGTTTCAACACCCGCCGCGCGCTGGAAATGATCCGCCAGGGCCTTGGCGCACCGCTGATCGTGCTGGCCCTGCTGGCCATGGTCGTGGTGCCGCTGGCCGCACCGGTGCTCGACGCCCTGTTCACCTTCAACATCGCCATCTCGCTGATGGTGCTGCTGGCGGTGGTCTACGTGAAGCGCCCACTGGACTTCACGATCTTCCCGATCGTGCTGCTGATCACCACCATGCTGCGGCTGGCGCTGAACGTGGCCTCCACCCGCGTGATCCTGCTGAACGGCCAGAACGGCCATGACGCCGCGGGCAAGGTCATTGCCGCCTTCGGCGAGTTCGTGATCGGCGGCAACTACGCGGTCGGCATCGTGGTGTTCGCGATCCTGACCATCATCAACTTCGTGGTCATCACCAAGGGCGCCGGCCGCGTCTCGGAAGTGACCGCGCGCTTCATCCTCGACGCGATGCCCGGCAAGCAGATGGCGATCGACGCCGACCTCAACGCCGGTTTGCTGACGCGTGAAGAAGCCAAGCTGCGCCGCGAGGAAGTCCGCGAGGAAGCCGATTTCTACGGCGCGATGGACGGTGCCAGCAAGTTCATCCGTGGTGATGCCATTGCCGGCATCCTGATCCTGTTCATCAACATGCTCGGCGGCCTGGCCGTAGGCGTGCTGCAGCATGGCATGCCGTTCGGCGATGCCGCTGCCACCTACACCCTGCTGTCGATTGGTGATGGCCTGGTGGCGCAGCTGCCGGCGCTGCTGGTCTCCAGCGCCGTGGCCATGCTGGTCACCCGCGCCTCGCGTTCGCAGGACATGGCCCAGGCCATGACCGGCCAGGTGTTCGGGCAGTACCGTGCGCTGGCGATCACCGCCGGCATCATCGGCGTGGTCGGCCTGGTGCCGGGCATGCCCAACGTCGCTTTCCTGACACTGTCCGCGATCCTCGGCTTCATCGCCTGGAAGGTCTACCGCAAGGGCAAGGCCGCGGCCACCGATCCGGCAGCCGCAGGCAATGACGCTGCCGCGCTCAACGCACTCGGCCGCCCGGCCGCGCCGGCTCCGACTGCCGAACTGAGCTGGGACGAACTGCGCCCGGTCGATCCGCTGGGCCTGGAGGTCGGCTACCGGCTGATTCCGCTGGTGGACAGCAGCCAGGGCGGCGAACTGATGGCACGCATCAAGGGCGTGCGGCGCAAGCTGACCCAGGACGTCGGCTTCCTGATCCCGTCGGTGCACATCCGCGACAACCTGGAACTGCCGGCCAACGGCTACCGCGTGCTGGTGCACGGCGTACCGGTGGCCACCGCCGAGATCCACCCCGACCGCGAACTGGCCCTGGACCCGGGCAGCGCGCTCGGCGCGCTGGAAGGCATCGCCGGCAAGGACCCCGCATTCGGCCTGGATGCCACCTGGATCCAACCGCACCAGCGTGCCCAGGCTGAAACGCTGGGCTATACCGTGGTCGATCCAGCCACCGTGGTGGCCACCCACCTCTCGCACCTCATCCGCGAACACGCGCCGGAACTGCTCGGCCACGAAGAAGTGCAGCACCTGCTGGCCAACCTGGCCAAGAGCGCACCCAAGCTCGTCGAAGATCTGACGCCGAAGGCACTGCCGTTGTCGGCGGTGGTACGCGTGCTGCAGAACCTGCTGATCGAGCGCATTCCGATCCGCCAGTTGCGCAAGATCGCTGAATCACTGGTCGAACACGCGCCCAACAGCCAGGACCCGGCCGTGCTGACTGCCGCCGTGCGCACCGCACTGGGTCGTTTCATCGTGCAGGAGATCGCCGGAATGTCGGCGGAGCTGCCGGTGTTCACGCTCAACCCACAATTGGAACGTGTCTTGCAGGAGTCCACGCAGGGCAACGGCGCCGCGCTGGAACCCGGACTCGCTGAGCGACTGCACCAGAGCCTGGCCGAATGTGTCAGCAAGCAGGAAGCCCGCAACGAGCCCGCGGTCGTGCTGGTACCTGGCCCGGTGCGTGCCGCGCTGGCCCGCCTGGTCCGCCACAGCGTTCCGTCGCTGTCGGTCCTGGCCTACAGCGAGGTGCCGGAGGACAAGCGCCTGAAGCTGGTCGGAACGATCAGCTGACGCCGCCCTCCGATGCGCCAGAAAACAGACACCACTTTCGAACCAACGCAACAGACAGATACCAAGGGGAACCCGCACCGTGCAGACCACCGACCACCCGAGTTCTCCGACCGCCACCCCGCCGTCTTCGTCCCGTGACCACAGCATGAAAATCAAACGATTCGTCGCCGCCGACATGCGCTCGGCCATGAACCTGGTGCGCAAGGAACATGGTCCTGACGCCGTGATCCTGTCCAACCGCCGGATCGAGGAAGGCATCGAGATCGTCGCCGCCGCCAACTACGACGAGAGCGCCGTGCAGCGTGCACTGGAAGCCTCGCGTCGTGACATCGCTCCGCCGCCGGCGCCGAAGCCGCGCACCGCCGCCGACGCGGTGATCGCCGCGGTCACCCGCCGCCGCAGCAATACCCCGGCACCGGAACCGGTCGCCGCAACCACCTCGGCCGTGGCTGCCCTCGCCCGCGCTGCGGTCGGCGCCACCGGCCGCACCCTGGACAGCGCCGACGAGATCGTGCCGACCCGCGGCAGCACCGGCTTCGCCGCCACCCTGGCACGCGCCGCCGTCAACGAACCGGCGCTGCCGGATCAGATCTTCGCTCCGTTCGCCGAAGCCATCGTCGCACCGGCGCCCAGCACCGCCGCACCGGCCAACCGCGCCCGCTTCCAGATCGACCCGCCGCACGAGACGCATCACGAAAGCGCGGCGTCGGCCGTGCAGCCGCCGCCGCTGCCGACCGCTGCCGTGACCGAAGCGCAGCCCGGGATCGTCGCCAGCGAACCGGCACCGGTCGAAGCCAGCGACGAAACCGGCGCTGCCCCCGTGCTGGCCCCAGCCCCGGCACTGACCCTGGTGGCCCAGGACGACGCCGAGATCCGCCAGCTGCGCCAGGAAGTGGCCGGCATGCGCCATGTGATCGAGCGCGAGATGAACCGCTTCACCGACGAGCGCCTGCGCGGCTGCCCGGTGCGCGCCACCGCGCTGGACCTGATGGACGAGTATGGCTTCGATGCCGGCCTGGCCCGCGACGTGGCCATGCAGATCCCGCTGGAGACCGAAGCCCACCGTGGCCGTGGCCTGATGCTGGGGCTGATCTCGCGCAAGCTGCCGATCGCCCCGGTCGACCCGCTGGAAGAAGGCGGCGTGATCGCCCTGGTCGGCCCGACCGGCGCTGGCAAGACCACCACCATCGCCAAGCTGGCCTCGCGCTTCGCCGAGAAGCACGCGCCGCGTGACGTGGCCCTGGTCACCACCGACACCACCCGCATCGGTGCCCGCGAGCAGCTGTACGGCTACGGCCGCCAGCTCGGCATCGCCGTGCACGAGGCCAACAGCGGCACCGACCTGGACCAGCTGCTGGAACGCCTGAAGGACTACAAGCTGGTGCTGATCGACACCGCCGGCCTGGGCCCGCGCGACCGCGCCCTGGCCGCCCAGCTGCAGTGGCTGCGTGCCGCCCGCCAGGTCCGCACCCTGCTGGTGCTGCCGGCCAACACCAGCTTCGGCGACATGGACGAGGTGGTCCGCCGCTTCGGCGCGGCCAACCTGCAGGGCCTGGTACTGAGCAAGCTGGACGAGACCGGCCGCTTCGGCAACGCCCTGTCGGTGGCCGTGGATCATGCCTTGCCGATCACCTGGGTGACCGATGGCCAGGACGTCCCGGAGGACCTGCACCGGGCCAGTGCAGCCAATCTTGTACTTCGCCTTGAAGATTTGCGCCGCGCGGCCGATATGCCCTGCAACCCGGAGTTGAACCATGCCGTCGCGTGAGTACGCCAAGCTGACCAAGACCTTCCCGCTGTCGGCCACCCGCAGCGAGCCGCTCGGCCCTGTGCGCACCATTGCGGTCACTGGCGGCAAGGGCGGCGTGGGCAAGACGAATGTGTCGGCCAACCTGGCCGTGGCACTGGCTGGCATGGGCAAGCGCACGCTGCTGCTGGACGCCGACCTCGGCCTGGCCAACATCGACGTGATCCTGGGGCTGAACCCCACCTTTACGCTGGCCGACTTGGTCGCCGGCCGCTGCACGCTGGATGACGTCATCGTCGAAGGCCCGAACGGCGTGCTGGTGGTCCCGGCCGCATCCGGCCGCCGCCACATGGCCGAGCTGGCCCCGGCCGAGCACGTTGGCCTGGTCAACGTGTTCTCCGAACTGGAGCGCGAGCTGGACATCATGGTGGTGGACACTGCCGCGGGCATCACCGATGGCGTGCTGACCTTCTGCCAGGCCGCACAGGACACCGTGGTGGTGGTCTGTGACGAGCCGGCCTCGATCACCGACGCCTACGCACTGATCAAGGTGCTGTCGCGCGAGCGCGGCGTGGACCGCATCCAGGTGGTGGCCAACATGGTGCGCGACCCGAACGAGGGCCGCGTGCTGTACGAAAAGCTGACCCGCGTCTGCGAGAAGTTCCTTGCCGATGTCTCGCTGAACTACCTCGGCTGCGTGCCGCAGGATGACTGGCTGCGCCTGTCGGTGCAGCGCCAGCAGCCGGTGGTGAAGGCCTATCCGTCCAGCCCGGCGGCGCTGGCGATCACCGAGATCGCGCGCCGTACCGCGCGCTGGCAGGCGCCGACCGAACCGCGTGGCGGCGTCGAGTTCTTCCTCGAACGCATCCTCAAGCAGCGTGGGGTGACGGCATGAAAGGCGCAGCCCAGTACAGGGAAGTGCAGCGCTCGGCGGCGAACGAAGTCATCGCCCAGCATTCGGACCTGGTGCGGCGCATCGCCCACCACCTGGCCGCGCGCCTGCCGGCCAGCGTCGAGGTCGACGACCTGATCCAGGCCGGCATGATGGGACTGATCGAAGCCTCGCGCAGCTATGACGCCGACCAGGGTGCTTCTTTCGAGACCTACGCCTCGATCCGCATCCGTGGTTCGATGATCGACGAGATCCGCCGTGGTGACTGGGTCCCGCGTTCGGTGCACCGCCGTGCACGTGATGCCGCCGCCACCATCCGCCGCCTGGAACAGAGCAGTGGCCGTGCCGCCAGCGCCACTGAAGTGGCCGCCGCGATGGAGATGCCGCTGCCCGAGTACCTGCGGCTGATGGAAGACGCTGCACGTGGCCAGGTGCTGAGCCTGGAATCGCGCATCGAGGACCAGGGCGAGCTGGACACCGTCGCCCAGGGCGGGCCGACACCGCAGCAGGTACTGGAGCGCGGCGAGTTCGGTCGCGAGCTGGGCAAGGCCATCGGCCACCTGCCCGAGCGCGAACAACTGGTGCTCTCGCTGTACTACGAGCAGGAACTGAACCTGAAGGAGATCGGCGCGGTGCTCGGCGTGAGCGAGTCGCGGGTCTGCCAGATCCACGGCCAGGCGGTACTGCGCCTGCGTGGCCGGCTGAAGCTGTTCGAGGCTGCCGACGCAGGCCTCGAAGAATGAACATCCCCGAGGCGGCTGCCCCCGGCCATCCGGAATGAACAACAAAGGAATTCTGCTTTGAACAAGAACATGCGCATCCTGATCGTCGACGACTTCTCGACCATGCGTCGAATCGTCAAGAACCTGCTGGGCGATCTGGGCTTCACCAATACCGCCGAAGCCGAGGACGGGCATGCCGCGCTGTCGCTGCTGCAGAGCCAGCCGTTCGATTTCGTGGTCACCGACTGGAACATGCCGGTGATGACCGGCATCGAGCTGCTCAAGGCCATCCGTGCCGATGCCAAGCTGAAGACCCTGCCGGTGCTGATGGTCACGGCAGAAGCCAAGCGCGAGCAGATCATCGAAGCTGCCCAGAGCGGCGTGAACGGCTACATCATCAAGCCGTTCACCGCGCAGACGCTGGAAGAGAAGCTCGGCAAGATCTTCGAACGCCTGGCGGCCAGCGCCTGATGGATACCACGGTCGACAAGAACGCCCTCGCCCTGCGCCTGCAGGAGGCCCTGGACGCGCTCGAATCCGGTGACGAGGCCGCCTGGCGGCAGCGCATCGACGGGCTGGTCGCGCTGCGCACGCAGCCGATGATGAGCGGCCTCTCGCGGCTGGCCCGCGAGCTGGGACAGGCGCTGGGCGAACTGCCGACCGTGCCGAGCGAAGCCGGCGAACTGGACGACGCCTGCGCGCGACTGGACCACGTGGTGGCGATGACCGAACAGGCGACGCACCGCACCCTGGACCTGGCCGAGGAATGCCGCAGCCTGACCGAACAGCTGCGCGCCGAAGGCCTGCAGCCGGGCCAGGACGCGCAGCTCGAGCGCATCCGCCACAACCTGACCGAGATCGCCCTGACCCAGAGCTACCAGGACCTGACCGGGCAGATCATCCGTCGCGTGGTCGGCATCGTCCGCCGCGTGCACGAAGGCTTCGGCGCGCTCGGCCTGCCGCCGGAACAGCATCGCACCGACCCGGAACTGGCCGGGCCGGCACTGAAGGGACTGGACCGCCACGCGGTCTCGCAGAACGACGCCGACGACCTGTTGTCGGATCTGGGGCTGTAAGCATGAGCGCGGTATCCGACGACATCACTGCCGATTTCATCATCGAGGCGCAGGAGATCCTGGATCGCCTCGGCGAACAGCTGGTGTCGCTGGAGCAGGCACCGCAGGACAGCGACCAGCTCAACGCGGTGTTCCGCGGCTACCACACGCTCAAGGGCGGCGCCGGCTTCCTCGGCGTCACCGCCATGGTCGAGCTGTGCCATGCCGCTGAAGAGGCGCTGGGCGCCGCACGTGCCGGCCAGGCCGTGCTGCAGGCCCACCACTTCGACGCGGCCCAGCAATCGCTGGACTACCTGCAGTCGATGCTGGACGCGGTTTCCTCCGGCACCGAGCCGGGCTATGCGCCGCCGGACCTGATCGCACAGTTCGACGTGCACGGCGGTGCCGTGGTTGCACCCGCCGCCGCCGCAGCACCCACCGCGGGTGGCAGCGACCTGATCACCGACGACGAATTCGAGGCTCTGCTCGACCAGCTGCATGGTGGCAACGCGCCGACCGCGGTCGCGCCAGCGAAGAAGGCCGACGACGGACTGATCAGCGAAGACGAGTTCGAAGCCCTGCTCGACCAGCTGCACGGTGGCGCGGCACCGGGCACCAAGCCTGCGGCCGTGGTGGCACCGGCACCGATCGCAGCGCCGCGCCCGGTCGCCGCACCGGCACCGGCGGCGAAGCCGGCCGCCAAGCCGCTGGCCGAGGCCGAACATACCGTGCGCGTGGACACCAAGCGCCTGGACGCGATCGTCAACCTGATCGGCGAACTGGTGCTGTCACGCAATCGGCTCAAGACCCTGCGTGCACGCCTGCGCGATGAAGAGCTGGACCGCGCCGTGTCCACTCTGGATATCGCCACCGCCCGCCTGCAGTCGGCAGTGATGCGCACCCGCATGCAGCCGGTGGGCAAGGTGTTCTCGCGCTTCCCCAAGGTTGCCCGCGACGTCGCCCGCTCGCTGAAGAAGGAAGTGGACCTGGAACTGATCGGCGCCGAGACCGAGCTCGACCGCAACCTGGTCGAAGCGCTGGCCGACCCGCTGGTGCACCTGGTCCGCAACGCCATCGACCATGGCGTGGAAATGCCCGACCTGCGCGAGGCACAGGGCAAGCCACGGATGGGCCATGTGCGCCTGTCCGCACAGCAGGAAGGCGACTACGTCAGCATCGAGGTGCAGGACGATGGCGCCGGCATCGACCCGGAAAAGCTGCGTGCCAAGGCGCGCGAGAAGGGCCTGATCGATCCGGAAGCCGCCGCGCGCCTGAGCAGCGAGGAGTGCCTGCACCTGGTGTTCCTGCCCGGCTTCTCGACCAAGCAGCAGGTCACCGACATCTCCGGTCGTGGCGTCGGCATGGACGTGGTGCAGTCACGCATCCGCGAACTGAGCGGCCAGATCCAGATCCAGTCGGAGCTGGGCCGTGGCAGCCGCTTCCTGATCCGCGTGCCGCTGACCCTGGCGATCCTGCCGACCCTGCTGGTGCAGGCCGGCGAGGACGTCTATGCGCTGCCGCTGGCCCGCGTGATGGAAGTGCTGCACGCGCCGCGCACCTCGCTGGGCTGGTTCGATGGCCGTGCCGTGCTCGACCGCCGCTCGCACACGCTGCCGCTGGTCGATCTGCGCCAGTGGCTGGATGTGACGCCGGCCGCCTCGCCGCTGCTGACCATCGTGGTGCTGCAGGCTGGCGAAGCGCGCTTCGGGCTGGTCGTGGACCAGGTACGCGGGCGTGAGGAAGTGGTCATCAAGCCGCTGCCGAAGGCGCTGCGCGGCCTGCGCGGTTATGCCGGTGCAACCTTGATCGGCGATGGTCGCATGGCGCTGATCCTGGACGTGGACGGGCTGCGATGACCCCCGCCGGGCCATGCCCGGCGCCCCGAAAACTGTGACTACCGTCTGTACGCGATCTACCGGTGTCTCAAGTCCCATTCATACACGCCGATACCGGAACCATGGATAGACTCAGCCTCATTGGACTCTTTCTCGCCCTGGCCTCGCTGGTCGGCGGCAGCATCCTCAAGGGCGCCGGCCTGGCGTCGTTGTGGTCGCCTGCGGCGTTCGTGATCGTCATCGTCGGCACCGTCGCCGCGATCCTGCTGCATACCTCGCCGGCGGTGTTCAAGCATGCCTTCAAGATCGTGCGCTGGGTCGTGCGCCCGCCGCACAGCGATCGCCGCGAACTGATCCAGCAGATCGTCGAGTGGAGCAACATCGCCCGCCGCCAGGGCCTGCTGGGCCTGGAATCGCAGGTGGAAGCACAGCAGGACCCGTTCCTGCGCAAGGGCCTGCAGCTGCTGGTGGACGGCGTCGAACCCGAATCGATGCGGCACATGCTGGAAATCGAACTGGGCAGCCAGGAACACCAGGACCAGGCCGGTGCCAAGGTCTTCGAAGCGATGGGCATCTATGCACCAACGCTGGGCATCATCGGTGCCGTGCTTGGCCTGATCGCGGTGATGAAGAACCTGGCCGACCCGAGCAAGCTCGGCCACGGCATCGCCGCAGCGTTCACCGCCACCATCTACGGCATCGCCTCGGCCAACCTGCTGTTCCTGCCGGTGGCCGCCAAGCTCAAGAGTGTGATCTCGCACAACACCCGCGACCGCGAAATGGTCATCGAAGGCCTGATCTCGATCGCCCAGGGCGAAAACCCGCGCAACATCGAAACCAACCTCTCCGGCTTCCTGCACTGACATGGCCCGCCGCAAGCACCACGAAGAGCACGCCAACCACGAAGCATGGGCGATCCCCTATGCCGACCTGATGACGCTGCTGCTCGCCTTCTTCGTGGTCATGTACGCGATTTCCTCGGTGAACGAAGGCAAGTACCGGATCATGGCCGACGCACTGACCGATGCCTTCGGGGGCGCGCCGCGCACGATCAATCCGGTACAGGTGGGTAACAAGCAGGTGCAGGGTGGCGGCTGGGACAGCCCTTCGGTGATCAAGTCCGGCACCAAGATCGGGCCCTCGGCGCCTGCGCCGTCGCACGACCCGACCCTGCTGCCGTCGATGGCCTCGCAGATGCGCATGCCTGTTTCGGTGCACAACCAGGAGCAGATCGCGCGCGCCGAGCGCCAGCTCAACAGCATCGCCGACCGCCTGACCGCCGCGCTCGCGCCGCTGATCGACCGCGGCATGATCAGCGTGCGCCGCACCGAGCTGTGGATCGAAGTCGAGATCAACAGCGACATCCTGTTCCCCACCGGCTCGGCGGCGCTGGACGTGCATGCGCGGCAGACCCTGGCCAGCCTGGCCGAGGTCCTGCGCGACGTACCCAACAGCGTGCGCGTGGAAGGCCACACCGACAACGTACCGATCGCCACCGCCACCTTCCCGTCGAACTGGGAACTGTCGGCCGGGCGCGCGGCCAGCGTGGTGCACCTGTTCGCCGACCAGGGCGTGCAGCCGTCGCGGCTGGCGATGGTCGGCTACGGCCAGTTCCGCCCGCGCGAAGAGAACGACAGCGCGCAGGGCCGCAACCGCAACCGCCGGGTGATGGTCATCATCCTGGCAGACACCTCGCACTCGGTGGACCCGCTCGGCCAGCGCCTGAACGCAGCCACCGGCGCCACCCGGAACACCGATACCGAACAAGCCGCGGCAACTCCGGCTACCGCCCCCACCTCCCCCATCGCACCGGTGAAGTTGCCGCCGGTGCCGGCTGGCAGCCGCGTCGGCGCCGCCGTTCCCCCGGCAATGAAGGAGTAATCCGATGCGCATCTGGGCAGTCGCCAACCAGAAGGGCGGAGTCGGCAAGACCACCACCACCCTCGCCCTCGGCCGCGGACTGGCCGCACTTGGCCATCGCGTGCTGCTGATCGACCTCGATCCGCACGCCTCGCTCAGCCGCGCGTTCGGCGTACCGGTGGACCCGCCGCCGGCTGGCGTGCTGGAGCTGTTCGGCGCCCCGCCCGCCGATCTTTCCAGCCTGTGCCATGCCAGCAGCATCCATGGCCTGGACTATGTCTGCGCACAGTCCGCGCTGGCCACGCTGGAACGCCGCAGCGCCAACCAGCCTGGCCTTGGCCTGGCACTGCAGAATGCGCTTGCGCGCCACCAGGGCCAGCACGACTACATCCTGCTGGACTGCGCCCCCACCCTCGGCCTGTTGATGATCAATGCGCTGGCCGCAGCCGATCGCCTGATCATCCCCACCCAGGCCGAGCCGCTGGCCCTGCATGGCCTGGATGGCATGGTCCGCACCGGCGAGATGGTCGAACGCTCGCGCCGCCGCCCGCTGCCGATCTCGATCCTGCCGACCCTGTTCGACCGCCGCACCCGCGCCGGCAACGAGTCGCTGCGCACGATGCAGGATCGTCACGGCAGCCGTGTGTGGGAAGACGCGATTCCGATCGACACCCGCATCAGCAACGCCGCCGGCCTGACCCTGCCGAGCGTTGGTGAGGATTACCCGGGCCGCGGCCTGGCCGCCTATCGCCGCGCGCTGAACTGGATCCTCGGCGAGGATGCCCGCGCCCTGGAGCAGGCCGCATGAACAGCACCGGTGTACTGGACGACTACCTGGACGAACTGCTGGGCGAAGCGATCACCGCGGCACCACCGGCTGCACCGCCGCCGGCGAGCGACGAAGCGTGCCCAGCAATTGCAGCCGACGCCGAACGCGAGCCGACCTGGGATGACCTGCCGGCCGAGGTGATCTACGAAACCGAGACCGTCGCCGCTGCGCCTGCCGTCGACAACGCCGCACTCGAAGCCGCCTTCGACGCGGCCGCAACGGCTGAGCGCGAACCCACCTGGGACGATCTGCCCGCCGAAGTGATCTACGAAACGGAGACTGTTGCTGCTGCCGCGGCAGAGGACGACGCAGCACTGGAGGCCGCCTTCGAGGCCGCCGCAATGCCTGTCGCCGTCCCCGAGCGCGAACCGACCTGGGATGACCTGCCTGACGAGGTGATCCACGAGACGGCCCCTGCTCCCGCCACCGCCAAGTCCGGCCCGGAACCTACATGGGACGACCTGCCGGACGAAGTGATCTACGAGACCGATCCGGCCGACAGCCATCGACTCGCCCACACTGACAGCCCCGGCCTGGAAGCCGCGTTCGAGGCCGCTGCCGGCGGCGAGGACGTTCCTGCGCCACCAGCGGCCGTGGTCGCAGCACCCGCTCCAGTTGCACGCACCGATGCCGCGCCGCCACCGCGCGTGGCTGTGGACGCGCCAGCAGGCAACCGCCCGAGCAGCTGGCAGGAGCTGCAGGCACAGGCACATCGGCCCGCCAGCAGCCCGCATCCGCAGAACCGACGCGCCGGCGAGCGCACCTCGCGCTGGCTGCGCCTGCGCTGCGGCACCCAGGCCTATGCACTGGAACTGCTGAAAGTGCAGGAAGTGGTGCTGCCGGTGCCGCTGCTGCCGTTGCGCGGCACTGCGCCGGCCATGCTGGGCATCATGAACCTGCGTGGCCAGGTGGTACCGGTTATGGACCTCGGCCTGCACCTGGGCGCCGCGGCCGCCGAAGACGACTCACAGACCCGCATCGTGGTGCTGGAGGAAGACGGCGAGACCATCGGCCTGCGCGTGTCGGCAGTGGAAGATGTCGCCAACCTCACCGATTCGCAGATCGAACCGCCCGATACCGCGCGCATCTGCCAGATCTCCAACGACCTGTTCCGTGGCGTCGCCCGGGTCAGCCAGCGCCCGATGATCCTGCTGGATGCCACCCGCTTGTTGAGTTGAGCGGAAAAAGGGGACGGAGGGGATTAAGTCGCAATCGACCAGGCTCTCCCGCAGCCACCCTCGGCAACGGCGACCACGCAGTGGGGGACGTAAGGTATTGATCCAACGGATCAACGCCTTGCGTCCCCGACAGGCACCGCATCGGCGCAAAGCGCCGAGCCAGTTGCGACTTAATCCCCTCCGTCCCCTTTTCAACAGCGACCGCATCGACGCACCGCATCGATTCCCCTAAAGAACCCCGCCGGGGTGCCGTTATGGATCACGGAACCGTTTGTCCGGAGCAACGATGAGCACTGTCGAACTGGGTGGGGATCTCGGCATCGAGAGCACCACCGAGCTCAAGAACCGCCTCGCCCCGCTGGTGGCGCAGGCAGGCGAGCTGACCCTGGATGCCAGCCAGGTCGCCCGCATCCACACGGCCGCCGTGCAGGTGCTGTGTGCGTTCGTGCAGGCCCGCCGCGAGGCAGGCCTCGGCACCGGCTTCCTCGGTTGCACTGCAACCTTCCGTGACGCCGCGCGCCTGCTGGGCGTCACCCAGGCCCTGGGCCTGGACGTAACCCATGACAACCTGAAATCTGTGGAGAACGCTGCATGAGCGCACGTATCTTGGTGGTGGACGATTCGGCGTCAATGCGCCAGATGGTGTCCTTCGCCCTCACCTCGGCCGGTTTTGCCGTCGAAGAAGCTGAAGACGGCGCGGTCGCGCTCGGTCGCGCCAAGGGCCAGCGCTTCAATGCGGTGGTCACCGACGTCAACATGCCGAACATGGACGGCATCGCGCTGATCCGCGAACTGCGCCAGCTGCCGGACTACAAGTTCACGCCGCTGCTGATGCTGACCACCGAATCGGCCGCCGACAAGAAGTCCGAAGGCAAGGCCGCCGGTGCCACCGGCTGGCTGGTCAAGCCGTTCAATCCGGAACAGCTGGTCGCCACCGTGCAGAAAGTGCTGGGCTGATCGCCCGCCACCGCTCCCCCTCTTCGCTTCCGGACCACCACTGCCATGAGCATGGACCTGCAACGCTTCCACGCCACCTTCTTCGAGGAGAGCCGCGAAGGCCTCGACGCGATGGAGGCTGGCCTGCTGGCCCTGGAATCGGGGCAGCAGGACGCGGAGATCATCAATTCGGTGTTCCGCGCCGCCCACTCGATCAAGGGCGGCGCCGGCACCTTCGGCTTCGACGCGATCGCCGGCCTGACCCATGTGCTGGAAACGCTGCTCGATGAGCTGCGTGCCGGCAAGCGGGCGCTGGAAGGCCACGCCGTCGACGCCATGCTGTCCTCGGTGGACGTGCTGCGCGCCCTGCTGCGCGAAGCCGAACTCGGCCAGGCCGCCGATCCCGCCGCAGTTGCTGCGGTGAAGGCGCGCCTGGAGGCGGTTCTTTCCGGGGAGGCCGCAGCGAGCGCCCCCGCGGCCGCCGCAGCCAAGGTGGACGATACGCCGGAAGCCTGGCAGATCGGCTTCACCCCGGCGCCATCGCTGTTCATGAGCGGCAACGACCCGCTGCGCATCATCCGCGAACTTGAGCACCTGGGTTCGCTGCAGGTGGCTGCGCGCATGGAACGCCTGCCCGGCTTCGCCCAGCTCGACCCGCTCGAGGCCCACCTGGCGTGGGACCTGGGTCTGGTCGGCAAGGTGCCGCGCAGCAAGATCGAAGACACCTTCGCCTGGGTGCTGGACGACTGCGAACTGGACATCCGTCCGGCTGCGCCGCCGAGCCTGGCCACCGAGGCACCTGCCACACCCGCCCCTTCCACACCGGCTGCCGTTGTACCGGCGGCACCCGCCGCCGCTGCCAGCAGCGCTGGCGGCCAGGAAGCCGAAACCTCGATCCGGGTCAGCGTCGACAAGGTCGATGCGCTGATCAACCTGGTCGGCGAACTGGTCATCACCCAGGCCATGCTCAAGCAGGTCTCGCACGCGCTGGACCCGGTCCACGCCGAGAGCCTGTTCGCCGGCCTGGACCAGCTTGAACGCAACACCCGCGACCTGCAGGAAGCGGTGATCGGCGTGCGCATGCTGCCGGTCGATGCGGTGTTCCGCCGCTTCCCGCGCCTGGTCCGCGACCTGTCCAGCCGCCTCGGCAAGCAGGTACGCCTGCGCACCGTCGGCGAAGGCACCGAACTGGACAAGGGCCTGATCGAAAAGATCGCCGATCCGCTGGTGCACCTGGTGCGCAACTCGATTGACCACGGTCTGGAAATGCCGGACGTGCGTCGCGGTGCGGGCAAGGACGAGACCGGCACGATCACCCTGGCAGCCTCGCATCAGGGCGGCCATATCGTCATCGAAGTCAGCGACGACGGCCGCGGCCTGGACCGTGCCAAGATCCTGGCCAAGGCCACCGAACGCGGTCTGGCGGTGCCGGACAACCCGACCGATTCGCAGGTCTGGGACCTGATTTTCCAGCCGGGTTTCTCCACCGCCGATGCAGTCACCGACCTGTCCGGCCGTGGCGTCGGCATGGACGTGGTCCGCCGCAACATCCAGGCGCTGGGGGGCGAGGTCCAGATCGAAAGCAGCCTCGGCGCTGGCACCCGCACGCTGATCCGCCTGCCGCTGACCCTGGCCATTCTCGACGGCATGACCGTGGCGGTGGCCGGTGAAACCCTGATCCTGCCGCTGGCTTATGTGCTTGAGGCCCTGCAGCCGCAGGCCGAGGACATCCGCAGCATGGCCGGCGAAGGCCGCGTGCTGCGCGTGCGTGGCGAGTATCTGCCGATCCTGTCGCTGAGCGAGTACTACGGCTACGGCAACCGCGCACCGGGCAGCGAATCGCTGGTGGTGGTGGTTGAAGGTGATGGCCAGAAGATCGCACTGGAAGTCGACGAGCTGGTCGGCCAGCAGCAGGTGGTGGTGAAGAACATCGAGAACAACTACCGCCGCATCGGCGGGGTGTCCGGTGCCACCATCCTCGGCGATGGCCGCGTGGCCCTGATCGTCGACATCGGTGGCCTGGTGCGCTCGCTGCGGATGCCGCAGGCCGCCTGATCCACACAGCAAGCGTGCACTGAACCGCCGCCCTCCGGGGCGGCGGTTTTCGTTTGCGCGCACGGCCACGATCTGACCGCGCTCGCTTCGCCAGGCATACCGTGAACTCCGTCTGCACGAAGGTTTCGGGCGCAACCTTGCCGCTCAAGCGAAAGCCCTGTCATGGCACCACTTTCGCGCCGCCGTCCCTACGCAACCGAATGTGATCTGCGTCCATAAAGTCCATCCGAACTGCGCCGCTATTTCGCTTTGACGGCCGTCACCGAACCCCCACCGGGCACCACCGTTCGCTCTGCAACCACCCCCAGCCGACGCAACGACGCCGGCGCCCTGCCCACCTGGAGCACCCTGCATGAAGTGGTTCCAC
Organism: Stenotrophomonas sp. 86156_Sma; assembly: GCF_056481625.1. Classification (NCBI taxonomy): domain Bacteria; kingdom Pseudomonadati; phylum Pseudomonadota; class Gammaproteobacteria; order Lysobacterales; family Lysobacteraceae; genus Stenotrophomonas; species Stenotrophomonas sp. 86156_Sma. The sequence goes on along the minus strand of NZ_CM151157.1, from coordinate 2,383,202 downwards.
GATCTGCCCATCGCCCGCAAGCTGGCCGTGGGGTTCACCCTCACCACCCTGATGACCGTCGTACTGGGCGCTTTCGCTCTGGTCCGCCTGTCCGAGGCCAACGCGCAGTTGAGCGCGATGGCCTCCAACCATATTCCGTCCGTGCAGTACCTCGGCGAAGTGCGCTCGCAGCTGGGTGAGTTCCGCACCTATGAGCTGGCCCAGCTGAGCATGCTGGACCAGCCCGAGAAGGTGGCCGACTACAACAAGCGCATGGACGACACCGCCGCCGTCGTGCGCGAACAGCTGGCCGCGTACGCCAAGCTGCCGGCCGGCGCCAAGGAACGCGAGCTCTACCGCGCCGTGCAGGCCGACGTCGATGGCTACTTCGCAGCCAATGCCAAGCTGCGCGAAGCGGCCACCGCCGGTGATGGCGTCGTCGCACGCCAGATCTCCGACGACCAGTCGCGTCCGCTGCGCCGCAAAGCCTTTGAAGACCTCAAGGCACTGGGCGCGTACAGCAGCTCGCTGATGCAGGACAAGATCAACAACGCCAACGCCACCCACCGCAACAGCATGCTGGCGATCATTGCCGTCGTAGTATTGCTGGTTGTGGTCGCCGCAACCCTGGCGGTGGTCATCTCGCGCGCCGTCACCGGCCCGCTCGGCAAGGCCCTGCACGCGATCCAGGCCGTTGCCCGTGGCGATCTCAGCGTCAGCACCCAAGCCACCAGCAAGGACGAAGCCGGCAAGATGCTGGCCGCCACCACCGAAATGACCGCGATGCTGCGCCGCTTCTCCGAGCAGACCCAGTTGATGGCGCAGATGCACGCCGGTCCGGACATCAGCCATCGCATTCCGGAAGACTTCCCGGGCGTCTACGGGCAGCTGGCCAGCGGCATCAACACGGTCATCTTCGAACATCTCGACGCGATCCGCGATGCCATCGACGTGCTCAACCAGTACGCCACCGGCAACCTCACCCCGGACGCACGCCGCCTGCCGGGCAGCCGCGCGATCCTGCACGAGTCGATGGATGCGGCCAAGGCCAGCCTGCTGGCCATCAACACGCAGATCCAGCAGCTGGCCTCGGCGGCTGCCGCCGGCGACTTCAGCCAGCGCGGTGATGCGCAGCGTTTCGATCACGATTTCCGCGTGATGATCGAGCAGCTCAACAGCATGATGCAGGTGGCCGACGGCAACCTCGGCCAGCTCTCGCAGCTGCTGCAGTCGATCGCCGCCGGCGACCTGACCGCGCGCATGGACGGCCAGTTCAACGGCGTGTTCGCACGCATGCGGGACGACGCCAACACCACCGTCACCCAGCTGACCCAGATCGTCGGCCAGATCCAGGCCAGCGCGTCCAGCATCACCCTCGCCGCTGGCGAGATCGCGTCGGGCAACAGCGATCTGTCGCGCCGCACCGAGCAGCAGGCCGCCAATCTGGAAGAAACCGCCGCGTCGATGGAGGAACTGACCTCCACCGTGCGCCAGAACGCCGAGCACGCCCGCCAGGCCAATCAGCTCGCCATCGGCGCACATGGCGTCGCCTCGCAGGGCGGTGAAGTGGTCGGCCAGGTGGTCACGACCATGTCGGCCATCGAAGCCTCGTCGAAGAAGATCGCTGAGATCATCTCGGTCATCGACGGAATCGCCTTCCAGACCAACATCCTGGCGTTGAATGCTGCAGTGGAAGCTGCCCGCGCAGGTGAACAGGGCCGCGGCTTCGCCGTGGTCGCCAGCGAAGTGCGCACGCTCGCCCAGCGCTCGGCCGCCGCCGCCAAGGAGATCAAGGGCCTGATCGACGACTCGGTCGGCAAGGTCGCCGAAGGTTCCAGCCTGGTCCACCAGGCCGGGAGCACCATGGGCGAGATCGTCGCCTCGGTGCAGCGCGTGACCGACATCATGGCCGAGATCTCCGCAGCGTCGCAGGAACAGAGTGCCGGCATCGAGCAGGTCAACCAGACCGTGGTGCAGATGGACGAGACCACCCAGCAGAACGCCGCGCTGGTGGAAGAAGCCACCGCCGCCGCACGCGCAATGGAAGACCAGGCCGTGCAGCTGGGTGAAGCCGTGGCCCGCTTCCGGCTGGCATCACAGGGCACGACGGCCATCCCGGCACGCCCACTGGCGGCACCGGTACCGCGCCAGGTCGCAGCCGCCGCACCGGCCGCAAAGCCGGTCCCGGCGCGTACGCTGCGCACCGCGACGGCCCAGCCGGCGCTGGCCGCAGACGGCGACTGGCAGGAGTTCTGATGTACCCGGGGTCGGATCCCTTTCCTTCGGGAAAGGGATCCGACCCCTGACGCATGGAAAGTGATGCAATTCTCACTTCATAATCGGGCACAGTGGCCGATATCCCCTTCGAGCCTCGCGCCAACGCGTGCTGGCGCCCGCCCCTGACCGTAGATTCCATGTCCGACGGCAACGACACTGCAGTGCATGATGTCCACGCGGCTGATGCCGCTGACGAACGTTTCCTGGTCCGTAATCCGCGCCAGCTGCGGCAGCTGTTGCGATCGCTGATCGACCAGCGATCACTGATCAATGCGCATATCGACGGCCGCGACCGCTCGTTCCCAACCGCGCTGCTCGAACTCGACGAGGACGACGACACCCTGCTGCTCGATGGCAGCCCGCAGGAGGCGTCCAACCGCGCCGCCGAACAGGCCGACCATCTGCTGTGCTTTGCCCAGCTCGAACGTGTGCTGGTGCGGTTCCGCCTGCAGGCACTGCAGCGTGTGGACAACGACGGCCACGTCGCCTTCCGTGCCCCTCTGCCGATTGAACTGGTCCATCTGCAGCGACGTGAGATGTACCGGCTGGAGACGCCAGTGACCGATTCACCCCAGCTGCTGATCCCCGCCGGCGAGAGCCGTGCCGAAGCGCTGTCGATGCGGGTGGTGGACATCAGCGGCGGCGGCCTGGCGGTGGCCGTACCTACCGACTGCGCGGTGTTCAGCCTGCAGAAGCGCTACCCGGCGATGCTGTCGCTGCCCGACGGCCCCGACCTGGAGATCGAGCTGGTCGTCTGCAACCTGCTGCCGCAGCGCCAACCCAATGGCATCGAGATCAAGCGCGTGGGCATGCGCTTCGACATCCTGCCGCGTGGCGCCGACAGTGCCATCCAGCGCTACATCTTCCGCATCGACCGCCAGCGCAAGGCGCGCCGCAACGGCGAGCTGTAAGGCCTCCCGACCGGTAGTGCCGGCCGCTGGCCGGCAATGACCGTATCCACATTGTTGCCAGGTTGCCGGCCAGCGCCCGGCACTAGCGCTTCCCGTGTAGATCCACGCCATGCGTGGATGCCTTCCCCCGGCACCTAAAGTCCCCCGACGAGGGGCCGATATCGAGCCTGACACCGGGACTTCCGGCAGAACCAGGACCCCTCGATGAACGACAAGACCAGCTCCGCCGCCAGCGCCGGTGGCGAATTCCTCAGCTTCACCCTCGGTGCCGAGCACTACGGCGTGGACATCCTCAAGGTCCAGGAAATCCGCGGCTATGACGCGGTGACCCGGGTCCCGGATGCACCGGACTACATCAAGGGCGTGATCAACCTGCGCGGCACCATCGTCCCGGTGATCGACCTGCGCCTGAAGCTGCGCCTGGACGATGCCCGCTACGACGCCTTCACCGTGATGATCGTGCTGAACGTCGACGACCGCGTGGTCGGCATCGTCGTCGACAGCGTCTCGGATGTGATCCCGCTGTCGGCCGAGCAGATCCGCCCGACCCCGGAATTCGGCGCCGCCGTCGATACCCGCTTCATCTCCGGCATCGGCACGCAGGACGACCGCATGCTGATCCTGCTCGACATCGAGACCCTGCTGGACAGCGCCGACATGGGCCAGGCCAGCGTCGTTGAAGACGCCGCTGCCTGATCGAACGGACCTGCTTCACGTTCTGGTCACAAAGCCCTTCAGTTCCCTCCGGCAGTGCCGATAGGGGGACAGAAGCCGGTCGCGCAGGAGCGCGCAGAACCGGAACGACCATCACCATCCCCGGAGATACACCTCGATGAAGTCCCTGCTTGCGTTCGTTTCGGCCGCTGTCCTGGCCACCACTGCTTCCGCCGCGTTCGCCCAGTCGGCCGACATGATCCCGCCGGAACTGGCACCGCGCTCGGTCGGCAAGGACGGCATGGTCTGCGGCAAGGTCGAGAAGGCCCGCTACGCAGAAGGTTCCGAAGGCCAGCCGACCTTCCTGTACATGGGCGGCGCCTTCCCGCGCCACACCTTCTCGGCCCGCATCGCTGGCGAGAACCGCGGCAAGTTCTCCTTCCCGCTGGAAACCCTGGAAGGCAAGACCGTCTGCGTGATCGGCAAGATCCAGCGCGACGCCTCGCGCGCCGAAATCGAAGTCAGCTCGCCGGCCGGCCTGAAGCTGGCAAACATCAAGTAATCCGCTGTCCGTCGAACCACGCCGGACCTGGTGCCGGCGTGGTTTCTGCTGCAACCGGGCCCGATGCCCGGGCGCGTCTGCCTTAGGAGCTCGCAACGCCCATGCCGTGGATCAACAACCTGAAACTGATGCCGAAGCTGCTGCTGACCTTCGGTGTCCTCCTGCTGGTGATGCTGCTGCAGGGTATCGTCGCCTATCGCGGCCTGCACTCGCTGAACAACGTCACCACCGAGCTGGCGGGTTCTCGCATGGAGAGCATCCGCATGGCCGGCGAGATGCGCGGCATGCTGGGTGAATACCGCAACGCCGCCTACCAGCAGCTGATCCGCGCCAGTGACGACGTCAAGGCTGATGCACGCAAGCAGACCGTCGAGCTGCGTACCAGCATGGACAAGTCGATCAAGGACTATCCGAAGCTGGTCGACAACGCACAGCAGAAGAAGCTGTTCGACACCTTCGCCAAGGAGTGGAAGGACGCCCTGGCCTCCTATGACAGCGTCACCGAGATGCTGGAACTGGACCTGCCGGACGACGCCATCGATACCTTCGTCGGCGAGACCCGCACCAAGCACCGCAAGGCCGCTTCGGCGCTGGAGGCGCTGATCGCCGAAGACAACCGCCTCGCCCGCGCCTCGCGCGAAGAGGCCGAATCCACCTACTCCGCCTCGGCCGTGCTGACCGTGATCGCCCTGCTGGGCGGCGCCGCACTCGGCCTGGTGCTGGTCTGGCTGTTTGCCCGTGCCCTGGTCGGCAGCGTGCGCGGCGCCGTCTCGGTTGCCAACGATGTGGCCGGCGGCAAGCTCGATGGCCACATCGACGTCAGCCGCCAGGACGAAGTGGGCGAACTGATGCAGGCGATGCAGCGCATGCAGCGCGACCTGCGCGAGCGCACCGAAACCGACCAGGCCATCGCCCGCGAGAACCTGCGCATCCGCACCGCGCTGGACTACAGCTCCACCGGCGTGTACCTGACCGACACCAGCAATACCATCGTCTACACCAATCGCGCCCTGCAACAGACCCTGAGCCAGTACCAGGACGACGTGCGCCGTGACCTGCCGGACTTCGACGCGCAGGCCTCGCTGATCGGCAAGCCGGTCACCGTGCTGGAGCATCGCGGCGAGATGGACCAGACCCTGCTGGGCAACCTGAAGGCACACGGCGTCGCCCGTCGCCCGATGCAGTACGGCGATGCCCAGTTCGCCCAGGTGGTTTCCACCATCCGCAATGAAGGCGGCGACACCGTCGGCTACGTGGTGGAATGGCGCGACCGCACCCAGGAAGCGCAGGTGGAAGCCGAAGTGGCCCGCGTGATCGCCCAGGCTGCTGCCGGCGACCTGTCCGGCCGCATCGATTCCAGCGACAAGGAAGGCTTCTTCCTGCAGCTGGCCCAGCAGATCAACGGCCTGCTCGACGCCAACGCCGGCAGCATCGAACAGATCTCCGGCCTGCTCGCCGCACTGTCGCAGGGTGACCTGACCGTGCGCATGCACGGCGACTACCAGGGCGTGTTCGCCCGCATGCGCGACGACGCCAACGCGACCGCCGCGCAGCTGAGCGAGATCGTCACCCGCATCAAGCAGTCCAGCCGCGCGATCAGCTCGGCCGCCGGCGAGATCGCCTCGGGCAACAGTGACCTGTCGCGCCGCACCGAGCAGCAGGCCGCCAACCTGGAAGAAACCGCCGCCTCGATGGAGGAGCTGACCTCCACCGTGCGCCAGAACGCCGAGCATGCCCGCCAGGCCAACCAGCTCGCCATCGGCGCGCACGGCGTGGCCTCGCAGGGCGGTGAAGTGGTCGGCCAGGTGGTCACCACCATGTCGGCCATCGAAGCCTCGTCGAAGAAGATCGCCGAGATCATCTCGGTCATCGACGGCATCGCCTTCCAGACCAACATCCTGGCGTTGAACGCCGCAGTGGAAGCCGCACGCGCCGGTGAACAGGGCCGTGGCTTCGCCGTGGTCGCCAGCGAAGTGCGTACTCTCGCCCAGCGCTCGGCCGCTGCCGCGAAGGAGATCAAGGGCCTGATCGACGACTCCGTCGGCAAGGTCAACGACGGCTCGGCGCTGGTGCACAAGGCCGGCGCGACCATGGGCGAGATCGTCGCCTCGGTGCAGCGCGTGACCGACATCATGGCCGAGATCTCCGCGGCTTCGCAGGAACAGAGTGCTGGCATCGAGCAGGTCAACCAGACCGTGGTGCAGATGGACGAAACCACCCAGCAGAACGCCGCGCTGGTGGAAGAAGCCACCGCCGCCGCACGCGCAATGGAAGAACAGGCCGGTCACCTCAGCGAGGCCGTGTCGATCTTCGTGGTGGATGAAGCCGAGACCGTGGTTGCCCCGCGCATCGCCGCTGCCCCGGTCCCGCGTGCTGCCGCACCGGCCGCACCGGCCCCGGTCGCCTCGCCGGCCCGCCGCACCGCCGGTGGTCGTCCGATGGCCACCGAACTGGCCGATGGAGACTGGCAGGAGTTCTGATGCCTGCCTGACCTGACGTACGAGAACGCCCTGGCCCTGCGCTGGGGCGTTTTTGTTTACGGGGTATCTGGATATCCAGCCAACGGCGAAGCCCCTCGGGGTGGTCGCGGTAGGCGCGTGGCTACTGAGGGTTGGCCGGGAAGGTGGGCTGCGCAGGGGCCGCTGCAAGTACGTCCATATAAGCTCGGTCGCTGCATCCATGCGGCTCACGCCCCTGCGCAGCCCACCCTCCCGGCCACGGACAGTTTCCGTGCGCGTCCACCCCGGATTGAAGAAAGAAGAGCAAGAGCAACAGCACCGCTTCCGGGTTCAGATTCGCTTTCCGCAGGAAAACGGATCTGCCCTCTCTTCCCACTTGGAAACCCAACGCTCTTGCCGTCCGTCACAGGAATGCCGAGAGGGCTGGATCGGGGTGGGCTGGCGGGACCGTTGGCGCCATGGATGGCGCCATCGAGCCCCCAAGGGTGAGGGCGCTTTGCTTGCGAAGCACTGCTTCGCAAGCGCCCGAACGCCCAGCCGCCAGCGGCTGGGCCGGACCGCGGAGCGGGGTTTACGGCGTGTCCCGCCAGCCCACCCCGATCCAGCCTCCCACTGAGAATTCAGAGCCGACCAACCGCTGTTGCTGTTGCTGTTGCTGTTGCTGTTGCTGTTGCTGTTGCTTCAAAAGCCTGCCGCAGGCAGCGCCGCAGCCGCCGCTGCAAGGAAACCTGAATACGTTCGGACACCGCACCTCAATCCCCCGCCCGCGCGGCCGATAACGGGGTTGTCACCGCTTGTCCCGCTGTGACCGGCACGGCGCCGCCCGCCCGCTTCGACCTGGTCCTGCTCGATGAATCTCATGCATCGCTGGCAACACTACTTCAGCAACCTCTCCGTCCGGCGCAAGCTCAACCTGCTGACGCTGCTCATCGCGCTTGGCGTGATCGCGCTCTCGGTGATCGCCGCCCGCATGCAGTACCTGGACCTGACCGAGACCCGCAAGACCGCGCTGAAGACCCAGGTCGAACTGAGCTACGGCATCCTGCAGCACTACCACCGCCTGGCCGGTACCGGCGAACTCAGCGAAGAGGCCGCCAAGAGCGCTGCGCTGCAGGCACTGGAAGTCATGCGCGCCGAGAACGACACGTATTACTTCAACATCTACGACACCGGCTACCGCCTGCTGATGCACCCGTTCCGCAAGGACCTGGTCGGCAAGGACATGAAGGACTTCCGCACCGACGACGGCGTGCGGATCTACTACGACCAGGTCGAAGCGGCCAAGGCCGGCGGTGGCTTCGTCAACTATCGCTGGGCCAAGCCGGGCAGCAAGGGCGACGTCGAGAAGGTCGCCTACGCCGGCCTGTTCGCGCCCTGGAACTGGGTGGTCAGCAGCGGCGTCTACATGGACGACGTGCAGAAGCAGGCGTTGGTGTTCACCGCCATCATGGCCGTCTCTGGTGGCGTGCTGGTGCTGATCGTGCTGGCCCTGAGCTGGGTCATCGGCAACCGCATCGCCGTGCCGCTGAAGCAGGCCACGGCCGTGGCCGAGGGTATCGCCGCTGGCAGGCTGGACAGTCACATCGGCCCGCAGCCGCATGACGAAACCGGCCGACTGCTGGAGGCGATGTCCGGCATGCAGCAGCAGCTGCACGCGGTGATCAGCGGCCAGCGCGAGATGGCGCGTCGCCACGACGGCGGCGAACTGAGCTACCGCATCGATGCCAGCGCCTTCCCCGGCGAGTACGGGCTGATGGTGCAGGAAACCAATGCCCTGGTCGGCGGCCACGTGCAGACCCTGCACGATGTGCTGGACGTGGTGCAGCAGTACGCGGTGGGCGATCTGAGTCGCGACGTCGCGCGCTACCCCGGCGAGAAGGCCGCGATGACCACCACCGTCGACACGGTCAAGGCCAACCTCGGCCGCATCAACGCCGAGATCAAGCAGCTGGCCAGTGCCGCCGCCGCAGGCGACTTCAGCCGCCGTGGCGACGCGCAGCGCTTCGATCACGATTTCCGCCTGATGCTGGAAAACCTCAACGCGATGATGGCGGTCAGCGATGACAACCTCGGCAAGCTCTCGCAGCTGCTGTCGGCCATCGCCGAAGGCGATCTGACCGCGCGCATGCACGGCGACTACCAGGGCGTGTTCGCACGCATGCGGGACGACGCCAACACCACCGTCACCCAGCTGACCCAGATCGTCGGCCAGATCCAGGCCAGCGCCGGCAGCATCACCCTGGCCGCCGGTGAGATCGCTTCGGGCAACAGTGACCTGTCGCGCCGTACCGAGCAGCAGGCAGCGAACCTGGAAGAGACCGCCGCGTCCATGGAGGAACTGACCTCCACCGTGCGCCAGAACGCCGAGCACGCCCGCCAGGCCAACCAGCTCGCCATTGGCGCGCAGGGTGTGGCCTCGCAGGGTGGCAGCGTGGTCGGCCAGGTGGTCAACACGATGTCGGCCATTGAAGCCTCCTCGAAGAAGATCGCCGAGATCATCAGCGTCATCGACGGCATCGCCTTCCAGACCAACATCCTGGCCTTGAACGCCGCGGTGGAGGCTGCGCGTGCCGGTGAACAGGGTCGCGGCTTCGCCGTGGTCGCCAGCGAAGTGCGCACCCTCGCCCAGCGCTCGGCTGCGGCCGCCAAGGAGATCAAGGGCCTGATCGACGACTCCGTCGGCAAGGTCGCCGAAGGCTCCAGCCTGGTGCACCAGGCCGGCAGCACCATGGGCGAGATCGTCGCCTCGGTGCAGCGCGTGACCGACATCATGGCCGAGATCTCCGCAGCGTCGCAGGAACAGAGTGCCGGCATCGAGCAGGTCAACCAGACCGTGGTGCAGATGGACGAGACCACCCAGCAGAATGCTGCGCTGGTGGAAGAAGCCACCGCTGCCGCGCGCGCGATGGAAGAACAGGCTGGCCAGCTGGCCGACGCCGTCGCGATCTTCCGCCTGGACAACCAGGTCTCGGCCGCGATGAAGGCGGTGGCCGCGCGTGTCGAGCCGGTGCATGTTGCCGCCGCCGTGGCGCGTCCGCGGCCGGCTCCGACGCCAGCACCGGTACGCCGCACCGGCAGCAACGCCAGCACCTTCGTCGCCAGCGACAGCGACTGGCAGGAATTCTGAGACCCACCCGCGGCGGCTTCGGCCGCCGCCTCTGCCGATGGACACGTCCCCCGTGCAAAGTCCTACTCCCATCGTCACCGGCCCACGCGAATTCGAGTTCGCCGACCGTGATTTCCGCCGCGTCTGCGACCTGATCTACCAGCGCGTGGGCATTGCCCTCGCCCCGGCAAAGCGCGACATGGTCTATGGCCGCCTGTCGCGCCGCCTGCGCACGCTGGGCATGCGCAGCTTCCAGCAGTATCTGGACCATTTGGAGCAGGAAGACGGTGACGAGTGGCAGGCGTTCACCAACGCACTGACCACCAACCTGACCTCGTTCTTCCGTGAGCCGCACCACTTCGACAAGCTGCGCGAGGAGCTGCAGCAGCGCGCCAGCCGCACGCCGCTGCTGCTGTGGTCGTGCGCCGCCTCCACCGGCGAAGAGCCGTACTCGATGGCGATCACTGCCTGCGAGGCCTTCGGCACGCTGAAGCCTCCGGTGCGCATCATCGCCACCGACGTGGATACCCAGGTGCTGGCCACCGCCGGCCGCGGCGTCTACAACATCGACCGCGTCACCAGCCTCGATCCGGATCTGCGCCGCCGCTACTTCCAGCGCGGCAGCGGCCCCAACGAGGGCCAGTGCCGCGTGCTGCCGGCGCTGCGCGAGCTGATCGAGTTCCGCCCATTGAACCTGCTTGCCCCGCGCTACGACGTCGGCGGCCCGTTCGACGCACTGTTCTGCCGCAACGTGATGATCTACTTCGACAAGCCGACCCAGCGCGCGATCCTCGGCCGGCTGGTACAGCACCTGTCCGACGATGGCCTGCTCTACACCGGCCACTCGGAGAACTACCTGCATGCCGCCGACCTGATCCAGCCCTGCGGACGCACCCTGTACCGCCGTGCGGCAAAGGCAGGCGCATGAACGCATCGCTGCGCACCGATGATGTGATGCGTTACCAGGACGCGCGCTTCAAGACCATTGCGGCCAAGCTGCTGCCGACCCAGTACCTGGTGGTCGATGACACCACTGCGCTGACCACCACGCTGGGTTCCTGCGTGGCGGCCTGCCTGCGCGACCCGGTGCTGAAGATCGGCGGCATGAACCATTTCCTGTTGCCCGAGGGCAATGCCGGCGACGGCGCACCTGCGCGCTATGGCAGCTACGCGATGGAACTGCTGATCAACGACATGCTCAAGCGTGGCGCCCACCGCAAGCGCATCGAGGCCAAGGTGTTCGGCGGTGCCAACGTGCTGAAGGGTTTCACCAGCAACCCGGTCGGTACCCGCAACGCCGAGTTCGTGCGCCAGTACCTGCAGGCCGAGCATATTCCGATCATCGCCGAGGACCTGTGCGGCATCCATCCGCGCAAGATCTGGTTCTTCGCCGATACCGGCCGCGTGGTGGTGCAGCGCCTGCCGCATGCCCATGAGGCCGAAGTGGCCGCGACCGAATCGGCGGTGCGTGCACGCCTGTCCAAGGCCCCGGTCACCGGCGGCGTGGAGCTGTTCGAATGACCCTGACCGGCAACGCCCCCTGCCGGGTCCTGATCGTCGACGACTCCGCCGTTGTGCGCCAGATGCTCACGGAAATCCTGTCCAGCGATCCCGCCATCGACGTGGTCGGCACCGCCGCCGACCCGCTGCTGGCGCGCGAGAAGATCAAGCGCCTGGCCCCGGACGTGATCACCCTGGACGTGGAAATGCCGCGCATGGATGGGCTGGCGTTCCTGGAAAACCTGATGCGCCTGCACCCGCTGCCGGTGGTGATGATCTCCTCGCTGACCGAACGCGGCGCCGACACCACGCTGCAGGCGCTGGCCTTGGGCGCGGTGGACTTCGTCTCCAAGCCCAAGCTGGACGTCGCGCGCGGCCTGCAGGGCTACGCCGATGAGATCATCGCCAAGGTCAAGATGGCGGCGCGCTCACGGGTGCGCCCGCTGGTGCGTGCGGCCGCTCCGAAACTCCTGCTGGACGCAGCTCCTGCAATGCGGCCAGCTGCACCGCAGTTCCGCACCACCGATCGGCTGATCGCGATCGGCTCATCGGCCGGTGGCACCGAAGCGCTGCGTGTGGTGCTGGAAGGCATGCCCGCCGACGGCCCGGCCGTGGTGATGACCCAGCACCTGCCGGCCAGCTTCAGCAACGCCTTCGCCGAACGCCTGGACCGGCACTCGGCGATGGCCGTACGCGAGGCCAGCGACGGCGAAGCCGTGCTGCCCGGCCACGCCTACCTGCCACCGGGTGGCAAGCACCTGCGCATCATCCGCGACGGTGCGCGCTGGCGCTGCCGGGTCGACGACGGCCCGGCCGTGAACCGGCACAAGCCCGCGGTGGATGTGCTGTTCCGCTCAGTCGCGCAGAACGCTGGCGGCAACGCCATCGGTGCCATTCTCACCGGCATGGGCGATGACGGTGCACGCGGCCTGCTGGAGATGCGTCAGGCCGGCGCACCGACGCTGGTGCAGGACGAGGCCACCAGTGTGGTCTGGGGCATGCCCGGTGCCGCGTTCAAGCTCGGCGCCGCCGAGGAGCAGGTGCCGCTGGAACGGATTGCCGAGCGGTTGCTGGCGCTGGCGCGCGGCTGATTGCGCGCCCCGGCTCAAGGACTCCGCTTGCAGTAGATCCACGCCATGCGTGGATGCCGTTGTAGAGTCGAGCCACGCTCGACTCATCGCGCATGGCGCGAACAGCAGCCGAGCATGGACTCGGTGCTACAGGCCATCAGGCAAAAAAGGCACCGGCTTTCACCGGGGTTCTTCGTTTCAACGGGTTGCCGGCCAGCGGCCGGCACTACCATGCGTCGTCCGCTCACAAAAAACCCCCGGCGCGAGCCGGGGGCTTTTCGTTACCGCATCAGGCAGCGACCGTCTTGGCCACGTCCTGGTATTCCTCGATCTGGTCGAAGTTCATGTAGCGGTAGATCTCCGCACCATTGGCGTTGATCACGCCGATGTCCGCCATGTACTCCTCCTTGGTCGGGATGCGGCCCAGGCGCGAGCAGATCGCCGCCAGTTCCGCCGAACCCAGGTACACGTTGGTGTTGCGGCCCAGGCGGTTCGGGAAGTTGCGGGTCGAGGTCGACATCGCGGTGGAGCCTTCGCGGATCTGCGCCTGGTTGCCCATGCACAGCGAGCAGCCCGGCATTTCCATGCGTGCACCGGTGGCGCCGAAGGTGCCGTACACGCCTTCCTTGGTCAGCTCCGAGGCATCCATCTTGGTCGGCGGGGCCACCCATAGGCGGGTCGGCAGGTCACGCTTGCCTTCCAGCAGCTTGGCAGCCGCACGGAAGTGGCCGATGTTGGTCATGCACGAACCGATGAACACTTCGTCGATCTTGGCGCCGGCCACTTCGGACAGGGTCTTCACGTCGTCCGGGTCGTTCGGGCAGGCCACGATCGGCTCGTGGATGTCGGCCAGGTCGATCTCGATGACGGCAGCGTATTCGGCATCGGCATCCGGCTCCAGCAGCTCCGGGTTGGCCAGCCACGCTTCCATCTTCTCGATACGGCGCTGCAGCGAACGCGGATCCTGGTAACCCTCGGCAATCATCCACTTCAGCAGGGTGATGTTGCTGTTGAGGTACTCGATGATCGGCTCCTTGTTCAGGCGCACCGAGCAACCGGCCGCCGAACGCTCGGCCGAGGCGTCGGACAGTTCGAACGCCTGTTCGACCTTCAGTTCCGGCAGGCCTTCGATTTCCAGGATGCGGCCGGAGAAGATGTTCTTCTTGCCAGCCTTGGCCACGGTCAGCAGGCCCGACTTGATCGCGTACAGCGGAATCGCGTTGACCAGGTCACGCAGGGTCACGCCCGGCTGCATCTTGCCCTTGAAGCGCACCAGCACCGACTCCGGCATGTCCAGCGGCATCACGCCGGTGGCAGCGGCGAAGGCAACCAGGCCCGAACCGGCCGGGAACGAAATGCCCACCGGGAAACGGGTGTGCGAGTCACCACCGGTACCGACGGTGTCCGGCAGCAGCATGCGGTTGAGCCAGCTGTGGATCACGCCGTCGCCGGGGCGCAGCGAGACGCCGCCACGGGTGGAGATGAACTCCGGCAGGGTGTGGTGGGTCTTCACGTCCACCGGCTTCGGGTAAGCGGCGGTGTGGCAGAACGACTGCATCACCAGGTCGGCCGAGAAGCCCAGGCAGGCCAGGTCCTTCAGCTCGTCACGGGTCATCGGGCCGGTGGTGTCCTGCGAGCCGACCGAGGTCATCTTCGGTTCGCAGTAGGTGCCCGGGCGCATGCCCTGGCCTTCCGGCAGGCCACAGGCGCGGCCGACCATCTTCTGCGCCAGCGAGAAGCCCTTGCCGGTATCGACCGGCTGCACCGGCAGGCGGAACAGATCGGTCGGGGCCAGGCCCAGCGCTTCGCGCGCCTTGCCGGTCAGGCCACGGCCGATGATCAGCGGAATGCGGCCACCGGCGCGCACTTCGTCGAACAGCACTTCGGACTTGACCTGGAACTCGGCGATCACTTCACCGTTCTTCAGCGCCTTGCCTTCGTACGGACGCAGCTCGACCACATCGCCGTGCTCCATCTTCGACACGTCCAGCTCGATCGGCAGTGCGCCGGCATCTTCCATGGTGTTGTAGAAGATCGGGGCGATCTTCGAACCCAGGCAGACGCCACCGGCGCGCTTGTTCGGGATGAACGGAATGTCATCGCCGGTCCACCACAGCACGCTGTTGGTGGCCGACTTGCGCGAGGAACCGGTGCCGACCACGTCGCCGACGTAGGCGACCAGGTGGCCCTTGTCCTTCAGGTCGAGGATCTGCTGGATCGGGCCGCGCTTGCCGTCTTCTTCAGGGGTGAACGGCGCGTCGTCGCGCTTGTTCTTCAGCATCGCCAGGGCGTGCATCGGGATGTCCGGGCGGGTGGTCGCGTCCGGTGCCGGCGACAGGTCGTCGGTGTTGGTTTCGCCCGGCACCTTGAACACGGTGACGGTCAGGCTCTGCGGCACTTCCGGATTGCTGGTGAACCACTCGGCGTCGGCCCAGCTCTGCAGCACGGCCTGGGCGTTGGCGTTGCCGGCCTTGGCCTTTTCCTGCACATCGTGGAAGGCATCAAACACCAGCAGGGTCTTCTTCAGACCGTTGGCGGCGATGGTGCCGACGCTGGCATCGTCCAGCAGCTGCACCAGCGGGGCGACGTTGTAACCGCCGAGCATGGTGCCCAGCAGTTCGGTGGCGCGCTCACGGCTGATCAGCGGGTTCTGCTCGCTGCCCAGGGCGATCGCCGCCAGGTACGAGGCCTTGACCTTGGCCGCGTCATCGACGCCGGCCGGCACGCGGTGGGTCAGCAGGTCGAGCAGGAACTCGGCCTCGCCCTGCGGCGGGTTCTTCAGCAGTTCGATGACATCGGCCGTCTGCTGCGCGCTCAGCGGCAGCGGCGGGATGCCAAGCGCAGCGCGCTCGGCGACGTGGTGGCGGTAGGCTTCCAACATGACAACTCCCGGGTAATGCGTAGGTTGAAAAAAAGTGGGCTCAGGCTTGCGGCACGATCAGCTTCAGGCCCTTGAAGTAGTCGCGGTAAAACGTGTCGTTCCAGGTGATCAGGCCATCGCACTGCAGCAGTGCGTGGGCGCCGACCATGAATTCGTCCAGGCTGCGGCGGCTGCCGCTGCGCTGGCGGTGGCGGCGGTGCATCTCGCCGGCGCGCAGCGCCGACTTGGCTTCCATCGGGTTGAAGTGCACGCCCATTTCTTCCAGCGCTTCGAGCACCTCGGCACCGCCACGCAGCGATGCGCAGACCTCGGCCAGGGTCGCGCCGCAGACCACCACGCGGCCACCGACCAGGCTCTGCCTGAGGATGGCTTCCACGGCATCGGCCTGCGGGCCATTGCTGAGCAGCTCGACCAGCACCGGAGAGTCGACGGCGATCATCACGGCTTATTCCTCGTCACGCACCGCACGTACCGCTGCGTCGGACGATTCGAAACCGTCCAGCGCGAACTTGCCGCGCGCCCGTGAAATGGCATCGTCAACACTCTTGCGCAGGATGATGCGGCTGCCGTCCAGCTCGACCTTCAGCAGCGTGCCCTTGGTCAGGCCGAGGGCATCACGCACCGCCTTGGGCAGGGTGATCTGTCCGCGTTCTGCAACAGTGGCTTCCATCGGTAGGCCCTCCAGAGTATGCACAAATTATACATACTTCCCCGGGCATACTTCCACCCTGAACAGGACCGGCAACCCGCCAGCCCTTGCCTCGCAAAGGATCGGCCACAAACGTGACATACGCCATACACCTTCCCCTGTAGTCTGGAACCGATGCCGCAGGCCGGAACCCGGCCCGGATGAATCCATTCAGTCTGGGGTTCATACTGGGACCACCGGGGCCGTCAGGCCCGCGGCGACCGCAAGCAGGTCCGCCCATGCGCGGGCCACTGCAAGCCATCCGCAAGAA
The DNA here is from genome assembly GCF_056481625.1 of Stenotrophomonas sp. 86156_Sma. Taxonomy (NCBI): domain Bacteria; kingdom Pseudomonadati; phylum Pseudomonadota; class Gammaproteobacteria; order Lysobacterales; family Lysobacteraceae; genus Stenotrophomonas; species Stenotrophomonas sp. 86156_Sma. The sequence goes on along the minus strand of NZ_CM151157.1, from coordinate 2,366,844 downwards.
GGAGTTACCCCGCATGAGCGATTCGTTCTCCACCCGCAGCCAGCTGAACGTCGGCGGCAAGACCTACGACTACTTCAGCCTGCCCACGCTGGGCCAGCGCTTCGATATCTCCCACCTGCCCTACTCGATGAAGATCCTGCTGGAGAACCTGCTCCGGCACGAGGACGGCGGCATCACCGTCGGCAAGGACCACATCGAAGCCGTGGCCCGCTGGAACCCGGCGGCCGAGCCGGACACCGAAATCGCCTTCATGCCGGCGCGCGTGGTCCTGCAGGACTTCACCGGCGTGCCCTGCGTGGTCGACCTCGCCGCGATGCGCGACGCGGTGGTCAAGCTCGGCGGCTCGCCTGAGCAGATCAACCCGCAGATTCCCTCCGAACTGGTCATCGACCACTCGGTGCAGGTCGACGTGTTCGGCAAACCGGACGCGCTGGACCTCAACGGCAAGATCGAATTCCAGCGCAATCAGGAACGCTACGGCTTCCTGCGCTGGGGCCAGAAGGCCTTCGACAACTTCAAGGTAGTGCCGCCGAACACCGGCATCGTCCACCAGGTGAACCTGGAGAACCTGGCCCGCGTGGTGATGACGGCGGACAAGGACGGCAAGGCGGTTGCCTACCCCGATACCGTGTTCGGTACCGACAGCCACACCACCATGATCAACGGCATCGGCGTGCTGGGCTGGGGCGTGGGCGGCATCGAAGCGGAGGCGGCCATGCTCGGCCAGCCGTCGTCGATGCTGATCCCGCAGGTGGTCGGCTTCAAGCTGACCGGCAAGCTGCCCGAGGGCGCCACCGCCACCGACCTGGTGCTGACCGTCACCCAGATGCTGCGCAAACTGGGCGTCGTCGGCAAGTTCGTCGAGTTCTACGGTGACGGCCTGCAGCACCTGCCGCTGGCCGACCGCGCCACCATTGGCAACATGGCCCCGGAATACGGCGCCACCTGCGGCATCTTCCCGATCGACGCCGAGTCGCTGAACTACCTGCGCCTGTCCGGCCGCAGCGAAGAGCAGATCGATCTGGTTGAAGCCTATGCCAAGGCGCAGGGCCTGTGGCACGAACCGGGCAGCCCGCACGCGCAGTACAGCACCACGCTGGAACTGGACATGGGCACGGTGAAGCCGTCGCTGGCCGGCCCGAAGCGTCCGCAGGACCGCGTGCTGCTGGAAGACGTGCAGAAGAACTACCGCGAAGCCCTGGTTGGCCTGACCACCAACCGTGACAAGCGCAGCGACGATGTCTCCTCGTTCGTCAACGAAGGCGGCGGTGCGGCGGTCGGCAACGAGCAGCTGGCCAAGGGCTACGCGGACATCGAAACCGAAGGCCGCAAGGTCCGCCTGAAGGATGGTGCGGTGGTCATCGCTGCCATCACCTCGTGCACCAACACCTCCAACCCGGCGGTGATGATCGGTGCTGGCCTGCTGGCCCGCAACGCGGCCGCCAAGGGCCTGAACCGCCAGCCGTGGGTGAAGACCTCGCTCGGCCCAGGTTCGCGCGTGGTCACCGATTACCTGGAAAAGGCCGGCGTACTGAAGGAGCTGGAGAAGATCGGCTTCTACGTGGTCGGCTACGGTTGCACCACCTGCATCGGAAACTCCGGCCCGCTGCCGACCGAAGTCAGCGCCGGCATCGCCACCGGCGATCTGGTGGTCACCTCGGTGCTGTCCGGCAACCGCAACTTCGAGGGCCGCGTGCACCCCGAAGTGAAGATGAACTACCTGGCCAGCCCGCCACTGGTGGTGGCCTACGCCATCGCCGGCACCACCGACATCGACCTGACCACCCAACCGCTGGGTACCGGCAGCGATGGCCAGCCGGTGTTCCTGCGCGACATCTGGCCGAGCAACAAGGAAATCGGCGACGTCATCGCTGCCACCATCGGCCCGGAGATGTTCAAGCAGAACTACGCCGATGTGTTCAAGGGTGATACCCGCTGGAACACCATCGCTTCGCCGGACGGCAACCTGTACGAGTGGAGCGATGCCTCCACCTACATCAAGAACCCGCCGTACTTCGATGGCATGACCATGCAGACCGGCAGCATCGACGACGTGCACGGTGCTCGCGTGATGGGCCTGTTCGGCGACTCGATCACCACCGACCACATCTCGCCCGCCGGCAACATCAAGAAGGACTCGCCGGCAGGCCGCTTCCTGCAGGAGCGCGGCGTGCAGCCGGCCGACTTCAACAGCTACGGCAGCCGCCGCGGCAACGATGACGTGATGGTCCGCGGCACCTTCGCCAACATCCGCATCAAGAACCTGATGTTCGGTGGCGAGGAAGGCGGCAACACCCTGTACTACCCGGCCGGCGGCGGCCAGCCGGAGAAGCTGGCGATCTACGATGCAGCCATGAAGTACAAGGCTGACAAGGTGCCGCTGGTGGTGTTGGCCGGCAAGGAATACGGCACCGGCTCGTCGCGTGACTGGGCGGCCAAGGGCACCCTGCTGCTGGGGGTGAAGGCGGTCGTGGCCGAGAGCTTCGAGCGCATCCACCGCTCCAACCTGGTCGGCATGGGCGTGCTGCCGCTGCAGTTCCGCAACGGTGAAAACGCACAGAGCCTGGGCCTGGACGGTTCGGAAGTGATCGACATCACCGGCCTGCAGGACGGTGCCAGCAAGCGTGCCACCGTCACCGCGACCAAGGCCGACGGCACCAGGAAGACCTTCGAAGTCTCGGTGATGCTGCTGACCCCGAAGGAAGTCGAGTACTTCCGCCATGGCGGCCTGCTGCAGTACGTGCTGCGCCAGCTGGCAGCCAAGTAACTGGTAGCGCCGGGCCATGCCCGGCGGATCCCGGAAGCAAACGCAAAGGGCCGGATCCTCACAGATCCGGCCCTTTGCTTTCGCGTTTGCCGGGCAGGGCCCGGCGCTATCTACCGCCGCGGTGCGTCCGGGTCGGTGCGCAGGGCCTTCAGCAGGCCCCACATGTAGAACGCCAGGGTGAAGGAGAACGGCAGGCCGCACAGCACCACTGCCGTCTGCATCGCGCTGAAGTTGCCGGCCAGCAGCAGGCCGACGCTGGCCACGGTGATGCCGGCCGCCCAGAACACGCGCAGCCAGATCGGCGCGTCGTGGCCATCCTCCACGCCGTCGTCAACGCGACGGGTGCACAGGTTGGCGATCATCAGCGTGCCCGAATCGACCGGGGTCAGGAACAGCACGAAGCCGATCACCACCGCGGCACCGGCCACGTACGGCGCGGCGGGCAGGTACTCCAGCAGCTTGAACAGCGTCATCGCCGCATCATGCTTGGCCACGTCACCCAGGATCGCCTGGCCGTGGTTGAGCACCAGATCGATAGCCGTGTTGCCGAAGATCGACAGCCACGCCAGGGTGAAGCCGAGCGGGATCAGCAGCACGCCCATGATCACTTCGCGGATGGTGCGGCCACGCGAGATGCGCGCTACGAAAAGACCGACGAACGGCGCCCAGGCGATCCACCACGCCCAGTAGAACAGCGTCCACGAGCCCATCCACTCACGGCCCTTCGGGTCGTTGAGGTACATGTCGAAGCTCTTGCGCACGAATGCGCCGAGATAATCGCCGGTGTTCTGGATCAGACCATCGAACAGGTGCAGGGTCGGGCCGGTGACCAGCACGAACAGCAGCAGGCCGCACAGCAGGCGCACGTTGAGGTTGGAGAGCCAGGCAATGCCCTTCTCCACACCGGCCACCACGCCGATGGTGGCCACCACCATCATCACCAGCACGATCGCCACCAGCACCTGCGGCGTATCCGGGATGTGGAACAGGTAGACCAGGCCGGACTGCACCACCAGCGCGCCGATGCCGAGGTTGGTCACCATCGAGATCAGCGTGGCGAGGATGCCGAAGCCATCGACCATGTCGCCGATGCGGCCATGGATGCGCTCACCGAAGATCGGGTACAGCGCCGAGCGCAGCGCCAGCGGCAGGTCGCGGCGGTAGGCGAAATAGCCCAGCGCCACGCCGACCAGCGCATACAGCGCCCAGCCGTGCAGGCCCCAGTGCAGGAAGGTCAGCACCATCGCCTCGCGGCCGGCGGCCACGGTCCCGCCGGGCTGCCCGGGCGGATTGAGGAAGTGGTCCAGCGGCTCGTAGGCGCCGTAGTACAGCAGCGCGATGCCGATGCCGGCCGAGAACAGCATCGACACCCAGGCCACGTAACCGAAGGCCGGTGATTCCTCGTTGTGGCCCAGGCGGATGCGGCCATACGGTGAGAACGCCAGCCACAGCACGAAGCCCAGGCACAGCACGATCAGCAGCATGTACCACCAGCCGAACGCCGCCGAGACTTCGGCCTGCGCCCACTGCAGCCAGTGCTCACTGCTTTCGGGATAGAGAACGGTAAGCAGCCCGAGGATGCCGATCGACACCGAGGAGCTGAAGAAGACAAAACGGTTCAAGCGCAGGGGCGAACGCTTGGGATGAGCCAGGGAAGACATGGGGTCGTCTCATCAAGTCCGAGGGGGCACATGGGCGGGGCCGGACCGGTAAACCGGGCCCATGGCGTGGGGCGCGAGCGCATCCTAGGGTTTATTGATTGAACGTTCAATCAATAAAAAGCATAATGGCGGGCAGCCCGATCCTTCGGGTCGCAATCCGTGGAGAGACAATGCCGAAGAAAGGCGTGGAACCGGTACGGCGCGAACAGCTGATCCGGGCCACTTTCCAGACCATCGACGAGATCGGCATGGCCGATGCGACCGTCGCCACCATCGCGAAGAAAGCAGGGCTGTCCAGCGGCATCGTCGCCCACTACTTCGGCGACAAGGACGGCCTGCTCAATGCTGCAATGCGGCAGATCCTGCGTGAACTGAAGGACGCGGTCGCCCGCTACCGTGCCGACGCTGGTGACGACCCGCGCGAGCAGCTGCGCGCCATCGTCGATGGCAACTTCGACGACAGCCAGATCAACGGCACCGCGATGCGCGTCTGGCTGACCTTCTGGGCCGCCAGCATGCACCAGCCGGAACTGGCCCGGCTGCAGCGCGCCAACGACCAGCGCCTGTTCTCCAACCTGTGCCACCAGTTCAACCGCCTACTGCCCCACCCGCAGGCCCGCCTGGCCGCCCGTGGCCTGGCAGCGATGATCGACGGCCTCTGGCTGCGCGGCAGCCTGGTCGGCGGCCAGTTCAACGCCGAGAAGTCCCGGCGCATTGCTTACGGCTACATCGACTTCCAGTTGCAGGCTGTCGCGCTATAAGCGCTTCAGCACCCGCCCCCTTCCAAGGAGTACGCCCCATGACCACCCTGCCCGTCCAACAGCTCTACATCCACGGCCAGCGCGTCGATGCCAGCAGCGGCAAGACCTTCAGGACCGTGAACCCGGCCACCGGTGACGTGATCGCTGAAGTGCAGGTCGCCAGCCAGGCCGACGTCGAACGCGCCGTGCAGAGCGCGGCCGAAGGCCAGAAGGTGTGGGCGGCGATGACTGCCATGGAGCGTTCGCGCATCCTGCGCCGCGCCGTCGAGATCCTGCGCGAGCGCAACGACGAACTGGCGCACCTGGAAACCCTGGACACCGGCAAGGCGCTGGCCGAAACCACCACCGTGGACATCGTCACCGGCGCCGACGTGGTCGAGTACTACGCCGGCCTGGCCACCGCCATCGAAGGCATCCAGCTGCCGCTGCGCGAATCGAGCTTCTTCTACACCCGCCGCGAGCCGCTGGGCGTGGTCGCCGGCATCGGCGCCTGGAACTACCCGATCCAGATCGCCATGTGGAAGTCGGCCCCGGCCCTGGCCGCCGGCAACGCGATGGTGTTCAAGCCGTCCGAAGTGACCCCGCTGACCGCGATCCGCCTGGCCGAGATCTACACCGAAGCCGGTGTGCCGGCCGGCGTGTTCAACGTCGTGCAGGGCCCGGGCCGCGAGATCGGCCAGTGGCTGACCGAGCACCCGGTGATCGAGAAGATCTCCTTCACCGGCGGCGTCGCCACCGGCAAGAAGGTCATGGCCAGCGCCGCATCCTCGTCGCTGAAGGAAGTGACCATGGAGCTGGGCGGCAAGTCGCCGCTGGTGATCTGCGATGACGCCGACCTCGACCGCGCCGCCGACATCGCGGTGATGGCCAACTTCTTCAGCTCCGGCCAGGTCTGCACCAACGGCACCCGCGTGTTCGTGCCGCGCACCATGCTGGCCGCGTTCGAAGCCGCCGTGGTCGAGCGCGTCAAGCGCATCCGCATCGGCGACCCGATGGCCGCCGAGACCAACTTCGGCCCGCTCACCAGCTTCCCGCACATGGAAAACGTGCTGCGCTACATCGAAAGCGGCAAGGCCGAAGGCGCTCGCCTGCTGACCGGCGGCGGCCGTGCCACCGAAGGCGCGCTGGCCAATGGCGCCTACGTGCTGCCGACCGTGTTCTCCGACTGCCGCGATGACATGACCATCGTCAAGGAAGAGATCTTCGGGCCGGTGATGAGCATCCTCGCCTACGACGACGAAGACGAAGTGGTGCGTCGTGCCAACGACACCACCTTCGGCCTCGCCGCTGGCGTGGTCAGCAAGGACGTCAGCCGCGCCCACCGCATCATCCACCGCCTGGAAGCCGGCATCTGCTGGATCAACACCTGGGGCGAATCACCGGCCGAAATGCCGGTCGGCGGCTACAAGGAATCCGGCGTCGGCCGTGAGAACGGCCTCTCCACCCTCGGCCACTACACCCGCATCAAGTCGGTGCAGGTGGAACTGGGCGACTACGCCAGCGTGTTCTGATCGGCGCGCCCCGAGCGCGCACCTTCGTCCGGCCACTGCGCCGATCCGACATTCCGCCGGGACGCCTGCATGCAGCGCGCCCCGGCCTGCAGGAGACACCCATGAGCACCCATAACGAGTACGACTACATCATCATCGGCGCCGGTTCGGCCGGCAACGTGCTGGCCACCCGCCTCACCGAAGATGCCGATGTCAGCGTGCTGCTGCTGGAAGCCGGTGGCCCGGACTACCGGCTCGACTTCCGTACCCAGATGCCGGCGGCGCTGGCCTTCCCGCTGCAGGGCAAGCGCTACAACTGGGCGTACAAGACCGATCCCGAGCCCTTCATGAACAACCGCCGCATGGACTGCGGCCGTGGCAAGGGGCTGGGTGGCTCGTCGCTGATCAACGGCATGTGCTACATCCGCGGCAACGCGATGGACTACGACAACTGGGCCAGCATGCCCGGCCTGGAAGACTGGACCTACCTGGACTGCCTGCCGTACTTCCGCAAGGCCGAAACCCGTGACATCGGCCCCAACGACTACCACGGTGGCGAAGGTCCGCTGCGCGTGACCACGCCGAAGGCCGGCAACAACGAACTGTTCGCTGCGATGGTCGAGGCCGGCGTGCAGGCCGGCTACCCGCGCACCGACGACCTCAACGGCTACCAGCAGGAAGGCTTCGGCCCGATGGACCGCACGGTGACCCCGAAGGGCCGTCGTTCCAGCACCGCCCGCGGCTATCTGGACCTGGCCAAGCCGCGCCCGAACCTGACCATCGTCACCCACGCGCTGACCGACCGCATCCTGTTCTCGGGCAAGCGTGCGGTGGGCGTGCAGTGGCTGCACAACGACCAGCCGCAGCGTGCCACCGCCCGCCGCGAAGTGCTGCTGTGTGGCGGCGCCATCGCCTCGCCGCAGATCCTGCAGCGCTCGGGCGTCGGCCCGGCCGACCTGCTGCGCAGCCTGGACATCGACCTGGTGCACCACCTGCCGGGCGTCGGCGCCAACCTGCAGGATCACCTGGAGATGTACCTGCAGTACGAGTGCAAGAAGCCGGTGTCGCTGGCCCCGGCACTGAAGCTGTACAACCAGCCGGCGATCGGTGCCGAGTGGCTGTTCCTGGGCACCGGCATCGGCGCCAGCAACCAGTTCGAGGCCGGTGGCTTCATCCGCAGCGACGCCGAGTTCGACTGGCCGAACCTGCAGTATCACTTCCTGCCGGTGGCGATCAATTACAACGGCTCCAACCCGATCAAGGCGCACAGCTTCCAGATGCACGTCGGTTCGATGCGCTCGCCCAGCCGCGGCCGCATCCACGTGCGTTCGAAGGATCCGCGCGAACATCCGAGCATCCTGTTCAACTACATGTCGCACGACCAGGACTGGCGCGAGTTCCGCGCGGCGATCCGCATCACCCGCGAGATCTTCGCGCAGCCGGCACTGGCGCCGTACAGCGGCCGCGAGATCTCGCCGGGCAGCGCACTGCAGACCGATGCGCAGATCGATGCGTTCGTCCGCGAGCATGCCGAGACCGCCTACCACCCGTCGTGCTCGAACAAGATGGGCCATGCCGATGACCCGATGGCGGTGGTCGACGGCCAGGGCCGCGTGCACGGGCTGGAAGGCCTGCGCATCGTCGATGCCTCGATCATGCCGCAGGTGGTGACCGGCAACCTCAACGCACCGACCATCATGATGGCCGAGAAGCTGGCCGACGTGATCCGTGGCCGCACCCCGCTGGCCCGCAGCACCGCGCCGTACTACAAGGCCAACGGCGCACCGGTACGCAAGCAGGGCTGACGCAAGCGCCCCGCTTGGGGCCACGGTAGTGCCGGCCGCTGGCCGGCATCCACCGGAATCCCGATCGAGCGCAGATGCCGGCCAGCGGCCGGCATTACCAAGCAAAGAGGCCCCTCGGGGCCTCTTCGCGTTTTCCCTACGGCGGGGTATGCTGCAATGAACGGCCATTGTCGATACGCTCAGGGCCGTAACCTAAAACATCACGATTCCTGGAGGGGGAATATGAGTCTGGATCGTCCCTGGCTGCAGAGCTATCCGAAAGGCGTTCCCGCCGAAATCGACGTCAACGAATTCCATTCGGTCGCCTCGGTCTTCGACGCTTCCGTCGCGAAATTCCGCGACCGTCCCGCCTACTCCAGCTTCGGCAAGGTCCTCACCTATGGTGAGACGGACGCGCTGGTCACCCAGTTCGCCGCCTACCTGCTGGGTGAGCTCAAGCTCAAGAAGGGTGACCGCGTCGCCCTGATGATGCCCAACTGCCTGCAGTACCCGGTGGCCACCTTCGGCGTGCTGCGCGCCGGCCTGACCGTGGTCAACGTCAACCCGCTGTACACCGCGCGCGAACTCAAGCACCAGCTGGTTGATGCCGGCGTCAGTGCCCTGGTGGTGGTCGACAACTTCGGCGACACCGTCGAACAGGTCATCGCCGATACACCGGTCAAGCACGTGGTCACCACCGGCCTGGGCGACCTGCTCGGCGCCAAGGGCGCGATCGTCAACTTCGTGCTGAAGTACATCAAGAAGATGGTGCCCAACTACCACATCAAGGGCGCCGTCCGCTTCAAGCAGGCGCTCAAGCTGGGCAGCCGCCACGCGCTTCCGGCGGTCGAGATCGACCACGACGACATTGCCTTCCTGCAGTACACCGGCGGGACCACCGGCGTGGCCAAGGGCGCGATGCTGACCAACCGCAACCTGATCGCCAACATGCAGCAGGCGTCGGCGTGGCTGTCCACCTCGGGCATCGAGCCGGGCAAGGAAGTGATCATCACCGCCCTGCCGCTGTACCACATCTTCGCGTTGACCGCGAACGGGCTGGTCTTCATGAAGTTCGGTGGCTGCAACCACCTGATCACCAACCCACGCGACATGAAGGGCTTCGTCAAGGAGCTCAAGGGCACCCGCTTCACCGCCATCACCGGCGTCAACACGCTGTTCAACGGCCTGCTCAACACCCCGGGCTTCGACGAGATCGACTTCTCTTCGGTCAAATTCACCCTGGGCGGCGGCATGGCGGTGCAACGTGCCGTGGCCGAACGCTGGAAGAAGGTCACCGGCGTGACCCTGGTCGAAGCCTATGGCCTGACCGAGACCTCCCCCGCGGCCTGCATCAATCCGCTCACCCTGCCCGAGTACAACGGTGCCATCGGCCTGCCGATCCCGTCCACCGATGCCTGCATCAAGGACGACAACGGCAACATCCTGGCGCTGGGCGAAGTGGGCGAGCTGTGCATCAAGGGCCCACAGGTGATGAAGGGCTACTGGCAGCGTCCGGAAGAAACCGCCACCGCCATCGATGCGGACGGCTGGCTGCACACCGGCGACATGGCGAAGATGGACGAACAGGGCTTCTTCTACATCGTCGACCGCAAGAAGGACATGATCCTGGTGTCCGGCTTCAACGTGTACCCGAATGAGGTCGAAGACGTCATCGCGATGATGCCGGGCGTGCTGGAAGTCGCCGCCGTCGGTGTCCCGGACGAAAAGTCCGGCGAAGTGGTCAAGGTCGTGATCGTGAAGAAGGACCCGAACCTGACCGCGGAAATGGTCAAGGAACATGCGCGGGCAAACCTGACCGGTTACAAGCACCCCAGAATCGTAGAATTCCGAAAGGAGCTGCCGAAGACCAACGTCGGCAAGATTCTCCGTCGCGAGCTGCGTGATACGCCCGCCCAGTAAGGGTTTCCGGGCAACGGGAGAGTACAGGGACCCCGCCGGAGACGGCGGGGTCTTTTTATTACCGGAACATGGCCGGTACAGCGCTTGCGGGCGGTTCACGACGGGTGCATAGAATCAGTCGCCGCCGCACGTTCAGCCCGCCCCCTCACTCCTCTCCGTCCGCTCTGCGGTTGGCCGGACGGTCACACGGAGAACTCCCATGTCCGCAGTACGCCCCATCATCACCCGTCCCTCGCAGCACCCTACCCTGCGTATCACCGAAGAACCCGAGCGGGATGTCTACTGGATCCACATGCACGCCAACCTGGTCAACCAGCCGGGCCGGCCGTGCTTCGCCTCGCGTCTGGTCGATGACATCGTCGACTACCAGCGCGAACTGGGCGATCGCCTCAGCGCCTCGCACGCTCTGTCACCCCATGTCGTTCTTGCCTCGGACAGCGACGTGTTCAACCTGGGTGGCGATCTCGAACTGTTCTGCCGCCTGATCCGCGAGGGCGACCGTGCCCGCCTGCTCGACTATGCCCAACGCTGCGTGCGCGGCGTGCATGCCTTCCATGCCGGCCTGGGCACCCGTGCCCACAGCATCGCCCTGGTCCAGGGCAATGCACTGGGTGGCGGCTTCGAGGCCGCACTGAGCTGCCACACAATCGTCGCCGAGGAAGGCGTGCTGATGGGCCTGCCCGAGGTGCTGTTCGACCTGTTCCCGGGCATGGGCGCCTACTCCTTCCTGTGCCAGCGGATCAGCCCGCGCCTGGCCGAGAAGATCATGCTGGAAGGCAACCTCTACACCGCCAGCCAGCTGAAGGAAATGGGCCTGGTCGACATCGTGGTGCCGGTGGGCGAAGGTGTTGCCGCGGTCGAACAGGTGATCAAGGAAAGCCGGCGCATTCCGCACGCGTGGGCGGCGATGCGTGAGGTCAACGAGATCGCCACCATGGTGCCGCTGCATGAAATGATGCGGATCACCGAGATCTGGGTGGACACCGCCATGCAGCTCGGCGAGAAGTCCCTGCGCACCATGGATCGGCTGGTACGGGCGCAGGCCCGGCGCAATGGCGACCCGGCCTGACCGTCTGGCGGGTCAGGACGGGCTGCGCTCGCTGTCGTCGCGGTGCGATGCTCCCGCACTACGGGCAGCCAACGCATTCCTGCCGTTGCGCAGGGCGGTCGCCAGGCTGCCGAGGCGGGCGTTCCATTCCCCCTTCAGCTGCCAGTCCGCCATGCGCATGATTTCGCCACTGGAGGCGGCAACCTGGACAAGCCCCAGGTTGCTCGCCACACCGCGCAGCGCGTGTGCGTGCTCGCGGAAATCCTCCCAGGCCTGGCGCTCGCCGCAGCCCTGCAGCTGGCCCATGCTCGCGTCGACGTCCGCCAGGCACTGGTCGATGAACTTGCGTTCGAAGCCATCGCCCATGCCCAGCGACGCCAGCTCGTCCAGCACCGCGGTATCGAGCACGCCATCGCCAACCGGCAATGCCGGCACCGACTGGATGCCGGACTCGGCGCGGGTATTGGCGGCGACATCGGCCAACACTTCCAGCAGACGGGTGGCCACCACGGGCTTGGCAAGGAAGGCGCGGGCACCGGCCTGCTCGCAACGCAGGATGGACTCGGGGGTGACGTCTGCGCTCAACACCATGACCGGAACGTAAGGCATCCCACTGGCCTGCATCACCCGCAACTGCTTGAGCAGGTCCAGTCCGCTCATGCCGGGCATGTGCAGATCGACGATCGCTGCGTCGTAACTGGCCTGCTCCAACGCATCGAGCACTTCGGCGCCGCCATTGACGCAGGTGACCTTGTGGCCGGCCTTCTCCAGCAACCGCTGCAGCACCATGCGGTTGGCTTCGTGGTCGTCGGCCACCAGCACCCGCAGGCTGCGCACCCGCGCACGATGGCGCAGGAAGGGATTGGAGAACGCGATGACATTGCCGGCTTCAGCCACCTCGGACGGAACCGCCGGGGCTGATGAAGTGTCTGCGACGTCCAGCGTGATCTCGACCCAGAACACGCTGCCGCGCGGGCTGTTCGGCGCATAACCGACCTGCCCGCCCATCGACTCGACCAGGCCCTTGGCAATGGCGGTGCCCAGACCGGTGCCTTCATGGCGGCGGGCCAGGCCGACATCGCCCTGCTCGAAGGCATTGAACAGCCGGCCGCGCAGCGCCACCGGCACGCCGATGCCGCTGTCGACGATCTCGAATCGCAGGCGCATCCGCTCGCTGCCCAGCACATCGGGGCTGGACACGCGCAGATGCACGTAGCCGCTGTCGGTGAACTTGACCGCGTTACCCATCAGATTGAGCAGGATCTGCTGCAGATGACCGGCATCACCCAGCAGGCGCGGCGGCACGTTGTCATCCACCTGCACGCGATAGTCCAGCGATTTGGAGCGGGTCTGCGGGGTCAGGATCAGGTTGATCGCCTGCAGCACGTCGGCCAGCGCGAACTCGTGCCACTCCACGCGCACCTTGCCGGCTTCGATCGCGGAGATGTCCAGCACCTCTTCCACCAGCGCCAACAGGCTGCGGGTCGAGGCCTGGATGGTGTTCAGGCACTCGCGCTGTTCGTCGTCCAGGCGGGTGGTGGCCAGCACTTCGGTCATGCCGGCCAGCCCGTTCAATGGCGTGCGGAACTCATGGCTCATGTTGGCCAGGAAACGGCTCTTGGCTTCGTTGGCCTGGCGCGCCTCTGCCACCGCCCGGGTCAAGGCATGCAGCAGCGAATCGAAGTACAGCGGAATCGCGCCCAGGCCCAGCAGCAGCCCCCAGCCCAGATAGTCGTGGCCGCGCCAGTACGGCGACAGCATCACCGTGCACAGGAAGGCCAGGCAGCCCATGGCCGTGGCCACGCGCAGGTAGGTGCTGCCGTAGCGCATGCCGTTGCCGATCGTGACCCACAGCATCACCGCATACAGCGGTGCCGCCGGCTCACCCTGGATGGTCATGATCCAGGCCATGCAGGTGTAGTCGGTCAGCATGCCGATCACCCGGCGCACATGCGACACACCCGGATTGACCAGGATCGCGGTCAGCAGGCCGGCGGAAATGGTCAGCTCGAAGGCGAGGATCAGCCACGTCGCAGTCAATGCCTCACCGCCGCCGCTCAGCGAGCGCCAGCCGAGATAGCTGATGAACAGCGCCGTGATGATGATGCGGATCAGGTTCTGCGCGTGCTCGCTGTCCTCGCGCCCGGACAGGCGTTGCTTGAAGCGTGCCAGCAGCGAGCGCTTGTCGGAGCCAGCGGCGGGAGTCGTATCCATGGTCGGATGTCGCATCCTTCGGCGCAGCAGGGAGGAGCAGCACAACGGTACTGCCAGCAACCCCAACCACAGGGAAATGGCCAGCCCCAGGTTGGCCTGCCAGTAAGGGGTCAACAGCACGGTGGTGCCGAAACTGACCATCGCCAGCACGATGGCAGCGGCCAGGTAACGCGGCCCGAAGCGCAGGCCGTTGCCCACCGTGACCCACATCACCACCGCATACACCCACGCCAGCGGCTCACCCATCTGGATCATGCCGACCGCGATCAGGCCGTAGTCGGCCAGCATCCCGGCCACCCGCCGCGGATCGGAGCGCTCCGGCTTCCACAGCAACCAGCCAATCAGCAGCAGTGACAGGCCCAGCCCGGTCAGCACCGTTGCCAGCACGCCCTGGTATTGATCCAGCCGATGCAGACGGGCACCGGACAACAGCACATAGACCAGGATCAGCGAGATCAGCACCACCCGCACGATCGCCTGGCCATGTTCCGAATCCGGACGCTGCGCCAACCGGCGCTTCACGCGTGCGAACAGGTCCTGCATGTCACCCACCCGGTCGCGTCGATGCCGTCGAGTGCTGGGCGCAGATATCCATCAACTGCTGGTGGCCGCGCATCAGCGCATCCACGCAGCGTGGATCGAACAGGCGGCCACGCTGGGCATACAGATAGGCCAGTGTGGCTTCCATGGTCCATGCTTCCTTGTACGGACGGGGTGAGATGAGTGCGTCGAAGACGTCGGCCACGGCGACGATGCGCGCTTCCAGCGGAATCGCCTCACCGACCAGCCCATCCGGGTAGCCGCTGCCGTCGTAACGTTCGTGGTGGCGCAGCGCGATCAATGCGCCGACCTGGATGAAGCGGTTCTGGCTGCCACTGAGCAGCTCATGGCCGATGCGCGGGTGCCGCCGCATGATCGCCAGTTCTTCGTCGTTGAGCTTGCCCTGCTTGAGCAGCACTGCATCGGGAATGGCGATCTTGCCCATGTCATGCAGCGGCGCGGCCATCTCGATCAGGCGCACGTCGTCTTCGGGCAGGCCCAGCTGCTCGGCGATCAGCCCCGCCACGCGCGCCATGCGTTCGAGGTAGGCACTGGTGCCGGCATCACGGAACTCGATCGCCCGTGCCAACCGCGACAGGGTCTCGCGCTCGCGTTCCTCGACCTCGTGCATGCTGGCCAGCAAGCGCTGCTCCAGCGACAACGCGCGTTGCTTCACGTTCTCGGTCTGCTGGCGCAGCTGCAACAGGTTGTAGCAGCGCGCGCGCAGTTCGCGCGGACGGATGGGCTTGACCAGGAAGTCGATGACCCCCGCTTCCAGCGCCGCCTGACGGATCGGCTCGTCGCCGACCACGGTGATCAGGATCACCGGAATGTCGCGATGCTTGGGCAGGCGACGGAAACGGCGGGCGAACTCCAGCCCGTCCATTTCCGGCATGCGGTAATCGAGCAGCAGCAGGTCGACCGGATGCGCCTCGCACCAGGCCAATGCGGTCAGCGGATCACCGAAGTCATACACGCTCAGTTCCGGCGCGATATCTTCGATGACGTGACGCAGCATCGTCCGGGCGGACGTCTGGTCGTCAACAATGACGATGTTCAACGCGTACTCTGCCTGGTTTCTCGACCATGCTGGATCATCAGCAGGCGAGGATACCCTGCCGCTGCGAACGCTCGCACCCTGCATCGGCCTGACTCCCGTGTCATGCGTCCCGGTTCATGATCGTCATCACATTGTGAAGCGGACTCTCCACAGTGCGCACTCCCCCTGGCGCCGATCAAGCCACAACAGACGTCAAGGTAGTGCATTAACGATACGCCGAGTGCGGGAGGCGTCAATCGCGCCGTCTCATTTCGCGACGGCGCGCACAAACAGGAGTCAAAAAGACGACTTACTGCTCCGGACGCATGTACGGGAACAGCAGCACGTCACGGATCGAGCTGCTGCCAGTCAGCAGCATCACCAGGCGATCGACGCCGATGCCGAGGCCGCCGGTCGGTGCCATGCCGTACTCCAGCGCACGGATGTAGTCGGCGTCGTAGTGCATGGCCTCGTCATCGCCGCCTTCCTTCGCCGCCACCTGGGCCTGGAAACGCTGGGCCTGGTCTTCCGGGTCGTTCAGCTCGGAGAAGCCATTGGCCAGCTCCTTGCCGTTGACGAACAGCTCGAAGCGGTCGGTGTAGCCCGGATCGTTATCGTTGGCACGGGCCAGCGGCGAGACCTCCACCGGATGGTCGGTGATGAAGGTCGGCTGGATCAGGGTGTGCTCGACGGTGGCTTCGAAGATCTCCAGCAGCAGCTTGCCCCAGCCGTAGGACGGCTTGACGCGGATCTTCAAGCGCTCGCAATGGCGCAGCAGTGCATCGCGGTCGGTGCAGTCGGCAGCAGAGATTTCCGGGTTGTGGTGGCGCACAGCCTCGTCCATGCGCCAGCGGCGGAACGCCGGGCCCAGGTCGATCTTCGCGCCGTCCCACTCCACTTCGGTGCCGCCATTGACCGTCCTGGCCACGTCACGGATCACGCCTTCGGTCAGGTCCATGATCTCGTTGTACGTGGCATAGGCCTCGTACAGCTCCATCATGGTGAATTCCGGGTTGTGGCGGGTGCTGACGCCTTCATTGCGGAAGTTGCGGTTGATCTCGTAGACGCGCTCCAGGCCACCCACGGTCAGGCGCTTGAGGTACAGCTCCGGCGCCACGCGCAGGTACAGGTCCAGGTCCAGCGCATTGTGGTGGGTGGTGAACGGCTTGGCCGCCGCGCCGCCGGGGATGTAATGCATCATCGGCGTTTCGACTTCCAGGAAGTCGCGGTTGTCCAGCCACGCGCGCATGGCGCGGATGATCTTCGAGCGCTTGATGAACACCGCGCGCGACTCCGGGGTCACGATCAGGTCGACATAGCGCTGGCGGTAGCGCTGCTCGACGTCGGCCAGGCCATGCCACTTGTCCGGCAGCGGGCGCAGCGACTTGGTCAGCAGGCGGATCGATTCGGCCTTGACCGACAGCTCACCGGTCTTGGTACGGGTCAGGCCGCCTTCGACGGCGATGATGTCGCCCACGTCCCAGCCCTTGAAGGCGGTGTAGGCATCGCCCAGTACCGTGCCCTGCAGGAACAGCTGGATGCGGCCGGACTCGTCCTGGATCTGCGCGAAACTGGCCTTGCCCATGATGCGCTTGGCCATCAGGCGACCGGCCATCTTCACCTGGCGGCCGTTGCCTTCCAGGGCCTCGGCGGTCCACTGTTCAGCGTCGGCGAATTCTTCCTGCAGGCGGCCGGCGAAGTCCTCGCGACGGAAATCGTTCGGGTACGCGATGCCCTGCCCACGCAGCGTTTTGAGTTTCTCGCGGCGCTCGGCGATCAACTTGTTTTCGTCAACGGGGGGGGGTATCGGTAGCTTCGCTCATGGATCTGCGGGAATCGTGTAGTGAGGGGGGATGTTGCGCCCGGCACAGCCGGTTGCCCAGCATACCAAAACCGCCCCGCCCCAGCCCTGGGCCGGGCCCCGGCCTGGTCGTCGCCAACCTTGGTTGGCGGTCCGTGTGTCGACCAAGGTCGACACCTACCAGGTCCGCTGCCCGCCGCTCTGGTAGCCGCCAACCTTGGTTGGCGCTCCATCGTGTCGACCAAGGTCGACACCTACCAGGCCCGCTGCCCGCCGCTCTGGTAGGCGTCAACCGTTCCCGGGGAACGCCTGCCGCAGCTCGTCCACCAGCACCCGCTGGTTCTCCGAGTAGTCGATCGGCACCGATACCAAGTGCACCCCACCCTCGTTGAACGCCGCCTCCAGCGTCGGGATGAACTGCTCGATGGCCGTCACCTCATGCCCCTTGCAGCCATAGGCTTCCGCATACTTCACGAAATCCGGGTTACTGAACGTCATGCCATAGTCGGTGAAGCCATCCACCGCCTGCTTCCAGCGGATCATCCCGTATGCGCCGTCGTTGAGAATCAGCACCACCAGGTTCAGGCCCAGCCGCCGCGCGGTCTCCAGCTCCTGGCTGTTCATCATGAAACCGCCATCGCCGCACACCGCCAGCACCCGCCGCTGCGGGTACAGGATCGAGGCCATGATCGCCGACGGCAGGCCCGCGCCCATCGTCGCCAGCGCGTTGTCCAGCAGCAGCGTATTGGCCACCTGGGTGCGGTAATTGCGCGCAAACCAGATCTTGTACATGCCGTTGTCCAGCGCCACGATGCCGTCCGGCGGCATCACCTGGCGCACGTCGTGCACCAGCCGCTGCGGGGTGAATCCAGCTTCCTCGGCACGGTCAGCCAAGTGTTCCAGAATGGTCGCGCGCAGCGGCAGCAGCGCGTCGGCATTCGGCACCGCGCCTTCGATGCGGTCGGCCAGCTGGGTCAGCGAACGGCCGATATCGCCGATCACCTCCACCTGCGGGAAATAGACCTGCTCCACCGCCGCCTGCGAATAGCCGATGTGGATGACCGTCGGCCCACCCGGGCGCATCACGAACGGCGGTTTCTCGGTGACCTCATGGCCGATGGTCACGATCACGTCGGCCTGGTCGATGGCCATGTGCACGTAGTCGCGCTCGGTCAGCGCGGCGGTGCCCATGTACAGGCCCGAGCCACCGGCCACCGCACCCTTGCCCATCTGCGTGGTGAAGAACGGAATGCCGGCACGCAACACGAACGCCGACAACGCTTCGCTGGACTGCGGCCGCGACGCCGCCGAGGCGATCATCAGCAGCGGGCGCTTGGCGTTGCGGATGATGTCCGCCGCGCGGTCCAGTGCTTCCGGACTGGCAATGGGACGATCCACCGCGTGCGGCGGAATCAGCGCTACGTCCCCGACCTCATCGGCCGCGATGTCTTCGGGCAGCTCCAGCAGCACCGGGCCCGGGCGCTCTTCCAGCGCGGTACGGAATGCCTCGCGGACGATGGTCGGAATGGTGCGCGCCGAGACGATCTGCCGCGCCTGCTTGGTCAGCGGCTTCATCGTGCTGACGATGTCGACGATCTGGAAGCGTGCCTGCTTGCTGGCGACGATGCCCTTCTGGCCAGTGATCATGATCACCGGCCACGCGCCGAGCAGCGCATAGGCGGCACCGGTGGTGAAGTTGAGCGCGCCCGGGCCAAGCGTGGCCAGGCACACGCCCGGCTTGCCGGTCAGGCGGCCAAAGGTGGCTGCCATGAACACCGCTGCCTGCTCGTGGCGGGTGATGACCAGCTCGATGCTGGAATGGCGGAGTGATTCGACCACGTCGAGGTTCTCCTCGCCGGGGATGCCGAAAATACGCTCGACGCCTTCGTTCTCAAGCGCGGCGACGAGCAGATCTGAACCCTTGGACATTGGAATGCCGTCCTTTTCGCTGGACTGATGATGGATCGTTGCAGGAAGGATGGAAGCTGCGCGTCAACGCTTGTCGAACCACACCGTCTGCGCGTTGACGAATTCGCGGATGCCGAAGTGCGAGAGCTCACGGCCGAAGCCGCTCTTCTTCACGCCACCGATCGGCACGCGCGGGTCAGAGGCGGAAAAACCGTTGACGAACACGCCGCCGGTCTGCAGCCGGCGCGCCAGCTGCATGGCCCGTGCGCGGTCGCCGCTCCACAGGTTGCCGCTGAGGCCGAACTCGCTCTGGTTGGCCAGTTCCACCGCATGGTCGGCATCGCGGGCACGGCTGATCGAGGCAACCGGACCAAAGGTTTCGGTATCGAAAGCCTGCATGCCCGGCTCCACGTCCGCCAGCACGGTGGGGGCATAGAACGCGCCCGGGCGATCCAGCTGATGGCCGCCGACCAGCAGCTTCGCGCCCGCGTCCACCGAGGCCTGTACCTGCGCGTCCAGCTGTTCCAGCAGGTCCTGGCGTGCCATCGGGCCGATACGGTTGCCGGCTTCACGGCCGTCGCCGATGGTCAGCGCCTGCACCTTCTGGCAGAACTGCGCCACGAAGCGGTCGTACACCGCGTCTTCAACGATGATGCGCTTGCCGGCGATGCAGACCTGCCCGGCGTTCTGGAAGCGCGAGGCCACGGCGGCATCGACCGCAGCGTCCAGATCGGCATCTGCCAGCACGATGAACGGATCCGAGCCGCCCAGTTCCAGCACCACCTTCTTCAGCGCCTGCCCGGCCTGGGCGGCGATGCTGCGGCCGGCGGCCACGCTGCCAGTCAGGGTGACCGCAGCAATACGATCATCTGCGATCGCGCGGCTGGTGCCGTCGCGGCTGATGTTGGCGGCGATGAAGGTGCCTTCCGGCAGGCCTGCGTCGCGCCAGGCGGCGTCAAGCAGCTGCGCGGTACCGACGATGTTCTCGGCCGGCTTCAGCAGGAAGCCGTTGCCGCCCATCAGGATCGGTACCGCCGCGCGCATCACCTGCCAGTACGGGAAGTTCCACGGCATGATGCCCAGCACCACGCCCAGTGGCAGGTAGGACACGTATGCCTTGTCGTCGGGCACCTGGGTCGGTTCGTCGCGCAGGAACTGCGCACCGTGGTCGGCGTACCAGTCGCACAGCACGGCACACTTCTCGATCTCGGCCAGCGATTCGGCCTGGACCTTGCCCATTTCGGCGGTGGCCAGCGCGGCCAGCTTTTCACGGTCACGGCGCAGTACCACCGCCATCGCACGCAGTACGTCTGCACGCTGTTCGAGGCTCCTGGCGCTCCAGGCCGCGAAGCCAACCTGGCCGCGATCCAGGATTGTTTCCAGTTCGGCGTCGGTGGCAAAGGGATGGCTGGCGATCTGCTGGCCGGTGGCCGGATCGCGGGAAATGGCGGTGCTGGGGGCAGCGGACATGCAGGGCTCCTGGTGTCTCGACAACGGGCGGCGGCCCGTCTCCTGCACAGGAATGTGGACCCGATCGACGGGCACAACAAGGCGTCTGCTTATCCTGTGACCTGCACTTACCTGCCTGAATGGGTGGGTTGTCCTGGCAGGGCTGCGCCCTGCACCCGCAGAGGCCAGGGCAACGTCAAGGTCAAAGGCCTGCATTCCGTGGGATGGCGGGGTGGGTCCGGTTGCGGGGGTCGCTGCAAGTACGTCCATGTAAGCTCGGTCGCCGCATCCATGCGGCTCACGCCCCCGCAACCGGACCCACCCCGCCTTCGACAGGTTCCTGCGATCTGTCGGACATCCACGCCATGCGTGGATGAATCTCCATCGGAATCGACTGTTTCGAAATTGGAACGAAAAGCAGCCGAGCATCGGCTCGGCTCTACAACAGGCCGCGCGGGAAATTGTCAGAGGTGGGGCGGTGTGGGTTGGCAGGACCGTTGGCGCCATGGATGGCGCCATCGAGCCCCCAGGGACGGGTTTACGGCGTGTCCTGCCAACCCACACCGCCCCGCCATCCCACGGAATGCCCGCTGTTGCTGTTGCTGTCGCTTCGGCCTCTGTGGGTGCAGGGCGCAGCCCTGCTGACCAACCTACCTACGCGGCAGGTAGGTCACCAAGGAAAGATCGTGCCGGCTCTCCGGCACCAGCGCCACGTACTGCAGGTCCAGCAACCCGCGCGTGGGGTGGTTCAGCTTCTTCGCGCCTTCGTCGAACCGGCGCACGTCGTGCTCGGGCCACCACTGGCGGAACTCCTCGCTATGCGCGGCGATGTCCTCGGCCAGCGCCAGGAACGGGGCCTTGTCCGGCGCCTGCGCCATCGCCGCGCGGAAGCCGGCCAACAGGCCGCGGGTCATTTCTTCCCAGTTGAGGATCAGCGTGCGGTACGGCGGATACAGGAACATCAGCCGCAGCGTGTTGCGCTCATGCGGCGCCAGCTGGCTGTAATCCACGAACAGCTCGGCGATGGCCGGGTTCCACGCCAGGATGTCGTAGCGGGTATTACGCACGTAGGCCGGGATCGGCTGCATGGCCTCGACCAGCTGGCGCAGGCCGTCGGTCACGCTCTCGTCCGGCGATTCCAGTGGCACGCCGTAGCCGGACAGCGCAAACGCGTAGGCACGTTCGTCGTCGCTCATGCGCAGCACCTGCGCCAGCCGCTCCAGTACCTCGGGCGAGGCGCGTACTTCACGGCCCTGCTCGATCCAGGTGTACCAGCTGACACTGACCCCGATCGCCAGCGCCAACTCCTCGCGCTTCAGGCCCGGGGTACGCCGGCGCCCGGCCGGGAGGCCGAGCGTGGCGGGGTCGACACGGGCGCGGCAGGCCTTGAGGAAGCCGCCGAGTTCCTTGCGTTCACTTTCGCTGCGCATCATCGGCCCGTCCTACACTTTGTAGCGTCGAGCCATGCTCGACGCATCCACCAGCTCGCGAAAAGCAGCCGAGCATGGCTATGCCCGGTCGCCCTGACCGGCACCCTGCGGGCCGTCGCGAGCGACGTTGGCAGCGGCTCCTGCCGCTGCCTTCGGCTCTACACAAAAACGGTTCAACCACCCTCGGCGTTGCGCACGAGGGTGACGATCTCCGCGCAGGCGGGTCGATCAGGCATCGACGCGCTTGGAGCCCACGGCCAGGCCGGCCTTCAGGCTGGCTTCGACGAACTCGTCCAGGTCGCCGTCGAGCACCTTCTGCGTATCCGAACGCTCGATGCCGGTGCGCAGGTCCTTGATACGGCTCTGGTCGAGCACGTAATTGCGGATCTGGCTGCCCCAGCCGATGTCGGACTTGGTGGCTTCCACCGCGTCCTTTTCGGCGTTGCGCTTCTGGATCTCCAGCTCGTACAGCTTGGCGGCCAGCATCTTCATCGCGTTGTCGCGGTTCTGGTGCTGACTACGGCCGGTCTGGCAGGCCACGACGATATTGGTCGGGATGTGGGTGATTCGCACCGCCGACTCGGTCTTGTTCACGTGCTGGCCACCGGCACCGGACGAGCGGTACACGTCGGTACGCAGGTCGGCCGGGTTGATGGTGATGTCGATGTTGTCATCGATTTCCGGCGACACAAACACCGAGGTGAAGCTGGTGTGGCGGCGGTTGTCCGAGTCGAACGGCGACTTGCGCACCAGGCGGTGCACGCCGGTCTCAGTCTTCAGCCAGCCGTAGGCATAGTCGCCTTCCACGCGCAGCGTGGCCGACTTGATGCCGGCGACGTCGCCACCGGAGACTTCCATCAGCTCGGTCTTCCAGCCGCGCGATTCACACCAGCGCAGGTACATGCGCAGCAGGATCTCGGCCCAGTCCTGGGCTTCGGTGCCACCGGCACCGGCCTGGATGTCGACGAACGCGGCCGCATTGTCCATCTCGCCGGAGAACATGCGCTGGAACTCCAGCTTCTCGACGTGCGACTGGTGCTTGTCCAGGTCGGCGACCACGGCCAGCGCGGTGTCCTCGTCCTGCTCAGACTCGGCCAGCTCAAGCAGTTCGGTGGCATCAGCCAGGCCGTCCAACACCGAGGCGATGCCGCCCACGGTCTTTTCCAGGCTGGAACGCTCGCGGCCCAGGTTCTGGGCGTATTCGGCATTGTTCCAGACGTCGGGGCTTTCCAGCTCCCGCGTTACTTCTTCAAGACGCTCTTTCTTGGCGTCGTAGTCAAAGATACCCCCGAAGCGACAGCACGCGATCGGTCAGATCGGTGATGCGCTGGCGGACAGGATTCAGTTCGATCATGTCGGCGGTTATGCATTCAAAAGATGACTGGTAATGATACCGCAGGCCGGGGATGCCCGGAATGAGGGCCTCACCCTGCCCCCAGCGCCTGCCGCAGCAGCGGTAACTGGCGCCGGCTGCAGGGCACCTTCGCCCCGTCGGCCATGTGCAGCAGGGCCTCGCCGCCGTCCAGCGGCTCGATCGAGCGCAGCTGGCCCCGATGGATCAGCCAGCTGCGGTGCGGACGCAGGAACTCACCCGGGTCCAGCCGCTGTTCCAGTACCGCCATGGTGATCCGCAGCGGGTAGTCGTGGCCGCGTACCCGCAGGTTCACGTAGTTCCCCGCCGCCTGGGCGTACTCCACGTCGGCGGTGGCGACCAGGAACTCCTTGCCCAGCTTGCGCACCAGGAAGTGCTGGGGGCGCTCGACCGGCTCCACCGGCGGGCCGACATCGGGCTCGGCCAGCAGGCTCGCCTCACCCTGCCGGCGCCGGCCAAACCAGCTCGCAAAGTGCTCCAGTGCCACGAACATCGCAAACGTGCGTACATCCTTCAGGTATTCGTACGCAAAACGCTCCAGCCAGCCGGCATCGTCCTGGTACCGATAGCCCAGCGCTCCATAGGCCAGGTGCCGCAGCAGCATCATCCCCACCACGTGCAGCAGCGACCAGCCGACGCTGGCCAGCAGATACAGCGGCAATCGCTGCTTCCAGGTATCGGCATGCAGCGGCCAACGCTCGCAGCCCCACCACAGCAGTGGCAGGGTCAACAGGATCAGGCCGAGGCTGCTGAACTCCCAGATCATCGGTTCCCACAGGCCGAGATCGGCGCCGCGGCGTCCGGCATCCATCACTTCCACCAGCGCATTGGTCACTGCTGAAGCGGACAGGATGGCCGCCCATACCAGCAGGCGGGTTGACGTGCGCCAGCGCGGTGGTCGGCCCTGGGTCATTGCTGCATCCATGTCGTTGCGGTGCTCCAGCCTGCCTCAAGGGACCGAGGGTAGCGGCTCCATTGGTCCCACCACCCCCGCCATTGGTCACTGCGCGGCTTCCGGCGGCCCCTTGGAAGTCGCTGCTCGGACCGGGCGGCGTCACCTTGGCTCGACTCTCCGGCACACCACCCCCATGACCCGACGCCACGACATCGACGCCCTGCGCGTGTTCGCCTTCGCCCTGCTGATCCTCTATCACACCGCCATGGCCTATGTGGACGACTGGGGCTTCCACCTCAAGAGCGTGCACACGGCCGAATGGCTGCAGTGGCCGATGGTGTTCGTCAATCGCTGGCGGATGTCATTGCTGTTCCTGATCTCGGGCATCGCCATCGCACTGATGCGACCCGAAGGCAGGTTGCTGCGCTTCGCCTGCCTGCGCACCTGGAAGCTGCTGTTGCCCCTGCTGTTCGGCATGTTCGTGATCGTACCGATCCAGCCGTACTGCGAAGGCGTGGCCAACGGCCATGTAGCGCCGGGCTTCGGCCACTTCCTGCTGCGCTACTGGCAGGTGCGGCCCTGGCCGGAAGGCAGCTTCGCCGGCTGGCAGTACGGCATCACCTGGAACCACCTGTGGTACCTGGCCTACCTGTGGAACTACACCCTGGCGCTGGCCCTGTTGATGCCATTGCTGGGAACGACAGTAGTGCGCGGGGCGATGGCACGCGTTGCAGCCTCGCCCGCGCTGCTGATTGGCATTCCGTTCGCCCTGTTGCTGGCCTGGGTGATCTGGCTGGAGCCGATCTATCCGTCCACCAATGCGCTGCTCGGCGACTGGTACCAGCACGCGAAGTACGCCACGGTATTCCTGGCCGGCTACCTGCTGGGTCGCGAGCCACTGTTCTGGGAACGGGTGGTGGCCCTGCGCCGCACCACGCTGTGGCTGGCACTGGCGGCGGTCGGCTGGTACATGGGCCTGCGCATCCTTGGCCAGGTGCTGGCGGCCGATTCCCCCCTGCGGCAATGGCCCGAACCGTTCTGGGACCTGCAGGTCCGGACCAGCCAGTCGCTGTACGTATGGACCGCGCTGCTGGCCATCCTGGGCTGGGGAAAGGTGTTCCTTGATCGCCCGTTCCGCTGGCTGCGGTACTGCACCGAGGCCATCTATCCCTGGTACATGCTGCACCAGAGCCTGATCATCGTGCTGTTGTTCTGGCTCAAGCCACTGCAACTGGGCCCGTGGATGGAACCGGCCCTGCTGCTGGCCGGTACCATCGGCGGCTGCCTGCTGATCCACGAGCTGCTGATCCGCCGCTCGCGCTGGCTGCGGCCGCTGTTCGGCCTACGTGCCGATCCGCCAGCGTCGCCGATTGCACGCGCCGCAACGGCGCGCTGAGTTCGGTGCCGTTGTAGAGCCGAGCCCGCGCTCGGCTGCTTCTGCCTTGAGCCGAGCATAGGCTCGGCTCTACCCGTCCACCAACCGATAATCCGCCAATGTCAGCGCCTACGCGTATGGCAACAGCGCAATGAGGACAACGGATGTTCCAGACCCATTGGCACCTGTGGCTGCAGCAGACCTTCGACGCCGGCGGGATGCTGTCGCTGATGCACTTCATCAGCCTGCTCGGCTACGAAATGGCCTACACGGCGCTGATCCTGCTGTGCGCGTTCGGCGCACGGCTGCGCGCCGGATTGTGCGTAATGCTGGCGGTACTGCTGATGGCCTGCGCCACCCACGCGATCAAGCAGGGTGCCGCCCTGCCCCGCCCGTCGGATGTGGATGCGCGCGTGCTGGATGAAGGGGTGCCGTCGCACCCCTTCGTGGTCAAAGGCGGCGGACAATCGTTCTGGTCGCTGCCGGATGCGCAGGCCACCGCCATGCTGCGCGCGCAGCCCGACGCCGACTATGGCTTCAACAGTGGCCATGTGGGCGTGGCCACCGCTGCCTGCGTCGGCCTGCTGCTGGCCTTCGGCATTCGCCGACGCTGGCTGCGCTGGGCGTTGGCGCTGGGCTGGCCGCTGCTGATGGCGCTGTCACGGAAGTACCTGGGCCGGCATTTCCTGGCCGACGTGCTGGCCGGATGGCTGATCGGCATCGGCGTGGCTCTGTTGGCATGGCAGCTGATGCCAGGGATGCGCTCAAGCAGACAGTGGCAGCTGCCGGTCCTGTTGGGGCTTGGCGTGCTGCTGGCGTGGGCGGCAGCGACCACCCGCTTCGTTCCAGTTGGTGAAGCCGGACGACTGCTCGCGCTGGGCCTCCTGGTGGCGTGGCTGCAATGGCGCGGCTGGCCGGTGGATCCGCAGAGCGTCACACAACGGGTGCTGCGCGTGCTGGGTGTGGTGGTGATCTACACGCTGGCTCGGCCATTGATCGATCTTCTTGCCGCGGCCGTTCCACTGCCTGATGCACCGGCGACCGAGCTGGTGTGGCAGGCCATTGGCAGGCTGTTGATCCTAGGCGGCGGTGTGGCGCTGGCGAGGTGGATTCCACGTGGGACCTGATACGGGCAACGGATACGCGCCCCTTCGCGGCATTTGCAACTATTCGCATTGGATGTTCCGCAGCGCCCTGCCAGCCTAGGAAGTCGCCTTCCCGACGGAAGGCCCCTTCGCCTGGAGACCTGCAATGGATCAATCCGACATCAATCTGCTGGTAGCCTTTGTTGACTCAGAAGACGCTGCGCTTGCCGAGGAGCGTCAAGGCGATATTTACCCGGCTTATCACTACCAACTCGGCGTACTGGCACCGAAAGCAGGTCGTCACCTGTCTGGGGAAATGTTGCAGCGCTTCTACTTCCACTGGCTGCGTGTTGGAGACTGGAAGGTCGCCGGACTCCCTGAGAGAGACTTTCCCACCCTTGTTACAGCCTATCTGGAACTCACAAAGCTCCCGGTGGGCTACGACACGCGCCAACCCAGCCGCAGCCTCGAGCACCTGTTCTGCTTTGGCTTCAATGAACATGGCGAGCTGCCGAGTGGCACGGTTGCAAATGCAGCCGATCTGAAATGGCGCACCCGCCTGGTGGAGCATTGCAGGAAATACCAGTCGTACTACGCCCAACGTGAAAAAGTGGAAAAATTTCTGCCCTATCGCAGCTTGGCACCACAGGTCCACGAAGCCATTCAGCGCGTTCAACACGATGCCGAACAGCTCGACAGCATCCTGTACTGGGGCATGATTCTGGTCACGCTGCTGGATACTCGAACCCGCCTCGGCGCGCTGAAAATTCAGCTTGATCGCGATCACGCAGAGAGCGCAGCCCGTGAACGATCTCTCTCGCTTCTCCACTACACAGCGATGGCAGCCCAGCCGCATGGTCCCGAAGACCCGGCGTTCAACACCCTCTGCGAACAGCTGTCGACAATGCACAACGAGCGCGTCATGGCAGGCGCCGCCATCCAGCTGGTCAAGCGCCAGGGATGGACGGTGGAGAACATCCGTGACTGGAACGCGCGCATCACGCTGTATCAGGATGGCGAGTACAGCACCCAGAACGGCCATCCACGTGTCAGCCTGACTCTCAGCAGCTGGCCTGATACCCCTTGGTCAATCAATCTGAGCGTCGGCAATGACTCCTACGTCGCCTACCGGGACGAACCCACCAGCAATGATTTCCAATTGCCGCCAATCATCGGCGCCACGCTTGATCATTTCCCTGAATGGGTCAAGCAGATAAACGCACGACTAGGAATCAATCTGGTTCCAGGCACGGGCTCAGCTGCATCTGCCTACAAGAATCGTACGTTGGCTAGACAACTCGACGCATGGATGCGCGGGAAACAGCAGCAGGATTCCGTCGTATAGAGCCGAGCATGGGCTCGGCTCTACATCGAGGCAGTCTAGCAAGCTCGACTCTACATATGCCTGGGGTCGGTCATTTCACCTCGAACTCGCCCACCAGCACGGTCTCGGCGCGATCCTTCAGCCGCATCGTCACCATCTGGTCCTTCTGCTTCGGCGTGCCCCAGTAAGTGGTCAGGCGCAGCATCAGCGTCGTCGCACCGGTCACCAGCTGCTGGCGGCTGCCGAAGTAGTTCGCCTCCACCTTGTACTTGCCCGGCTTGGCGTTGCGCAGCGAGAACTGCTCGGGACCATAGCCACCAGTGAAGTCCTGCGACATCTGCCCGCCCTGGTAGGTAAGGCGGTTGCCGTAGTAGGCGCGCTCGCCGTTCGGGTCGGTCACCCACAGGTCCATGTCACTGTTGTCGGCATCCCACGACAGCACCACGCGCAGGTCCAGCGGCATCGCCTGCAGCAGGCGTGGGTCGATGCTGCGGGTATCCAGCCGTGGCGTGCTGCGTGCCACCAGGTTGGTCAGCTCGTCCAATGCGATCAGGGCGATGCCGTCGAAGCGGTTGTCCCACGGCCGCACCACCACCTGGTACAGCGGCGCCAACGCCTGCTGCGGCTTGCCCGCAGCCGCCAGTGCCAGGCCCAGATCGCGGAAGCTCTGCGGTTCCTCCTGGCCCATCGCGAGCACCTGCTCGAACACCGGCACCGCCAGTGCCGGGGCATCGGCCTGCATCAGCCGGTAGCCGAGCACACGCAACAGGTGGCGGTTGTCCAGGTCCATCTCGGCCAGGTTCGACAGCACGCGCAATGCCAGTTCGCGCTGGCCCTGCTCCAGCAGCAGGTCGGCCACGTCGAGGAAGAACGCACTGCTGTCGGCGTGTGCATCGCGCTCGGCCAGGTAGCGGTCATACAGTTG
This sequence comes from Stenotrophomonas sp. 86156_Sma, assembly GCF_056481625.1. NCBI lineage: Bacteria > Pseudomonadati > Pseudomonadota > Gammaproteobacteria > Lysobacterales > Lysobacteraceae > Stenotrophomonas > Stenotrophomonas sp. 86156_Sma. Next base: position 2,338,056 of record NZ_CM151157.1, on the reverse strand, counting down.
CGACGCCGGGCCCTGGCGCAGGCGCCGGGCGATGGCCGAGTCCGGCTGCCAGGCCGCCAGCTGGATGCCGAGCTCGCCCTCGTTGGCGGCAGAGGGCGCAGCGACACGACCACCAGTGACCGTGATTGAATCCAGGGCCTTGTTCGATGCGGACGCTGAGCGACGTGCACGCGCGCTGCTGGCTTCCATGCGTTGCTCGGCGGCAGCCATCGGTGCCGGCGCGGGCGGTGCCGCGGGGGCCGGCGCAGCGAGCATCGCCACCGGCGCCGAGTCCATCGCGTAATCCGCGGATGCAACTTCCAGCGCCCCGCCCTTCAACTGCGGAGGCGCTCCCTTCGGCCAGCTTCGGTTCCACCACTGCTGGCGCTCCTTCCAACGTGCCGCCACTTCATCCAGACGCCGGCGATCAGCAGCGGCGCGATCACTTACCTGCACTGCAAACCTGGCGTCGTACTCGGCGCGCAGCTTGCCCGAAGGGCGGATCGCATAGCGCAGGTAGTCCTCCAGGGTCTCCAGCACGATCAGCGAGGTGTCCGGTCCGACCAGGCCGAACTGCTGCGACAGCAGTTGCATTGCCTCGCGGTTGCCTCGGCCGTCGGCGCCGAGTTGCTGCAGACGGGCCTGCGCCCACAAGCCGGCCAGCAATTCACCGTCGTCACTCTTCTGCGTTGCCGGCAGTGCCTGCCATTCACCGCCGCCCACGCGCACCCGCATCGGCACGCCGTCCGCCGCAAGGCGGGCATGCAGCCATAGCCAGCCTTCGGCCTCGCTGCGACGATCGATCACAACATCCTGTACGCCACGGCCCGCATCGACCTGCACGTCCAACGGCGACGACAGCAGTTCGCGAGCGGCCGCATCAACATCCTTGCCCAGCGCGACAAAGCGACCGCCATGCGCTTCGCTCCAGCCGCGCAGGCGCACTGCATCGGTTCGCGCACCAGCACTGCTGACCGCGAACAGGCGCTGCTGCGGTGCGAGTGCTGGCAGTGCTTCCGGTCCATAGGTCAGCAGGCCATCGCTGACCAGCAGGTACTCCTTCACGCTCGGTTGCGGCTGCCACTGCGCCAGCGCGCTGGCACCGTCGGGACGTACGGCCTGCAGTGCTGCACGCAGCTCGCTCCAGTTGCCTGCACGGACACGGAAGCGACGCATCGGTTCGGCACGGTCACGCAGCACGGTCAACGCCACGGTGCCGTCACCCATCGCTGCGAAGTAGCGATCCAGCAGCGCGAACTCACGTGTGCGGTCGCGCTGACCCGAGGATCCGGAGCCGTCCCACAGCAGGCCGATCTCGCTGGGAAGTGTGCGCGGCGTGCGACTGACTGCCACCGGCAGCTGCGCCAACAGGTAGTGCCCGTCCTGCCAGGGCGCCACTTGGACCTGCGCCTGACGTGCCGCCGGCAGGCTCCACTGCAGCTGCGTCGGCAACTGCGCGCCCTTGCCCTGCCAGTGCAGCTGGCCCGCATTGATGCGGAATGGGGCCGAACCTGCGGTGGCCGCTTCCGGCGCCTGCAGCTTCAGCTCAACCGATGCAGCGCCAGCGGCGAACTGCAGCGGCAGCGTCCACTGCCAGCCCTGGCCGGCGAAGGCCAGCGGTTCGCGAATCACCAGCTGCACGCGCCGGCTGCCACCGGCCGGCAGCGGATAGATACGCAGGCGGAACTGGTTGCCGGCAGTCTGTTCCAGCAGGCCCGGGTCCACACCACGGCGGGCGATTTCCTCGAACACCTGGCGGCCACGGTCCTTGGGCACCGGCACGGCGTCACGCAGTTCACCGTTGATGTCCAGCGCGAAGCCCGTGATCTGCTGGCCATCGGCCAGCGGGAACTGCAGCTCGCCCTCCAGCACGCGTCGGTTCGGGTTGTGGAATTCGAGGGTGATCCTGGTCTGGGCGATGCCGGCCTGGACCTCGCCTTCGATGCGGGCACGCTGCAGCTGCACCGGCTGTTCGGCGGCGGGCGCGATCAACAGCGGGGTGGTGGCTTGCGGCCTGGCAATACGTGGCGACTGAGCGCCGACAGGCCCAGCCGCGAGGGCCAGCAACAACACAGCGCAGCAACGGACGAAGACCATGACAGGGCTCCAGTGGGATCGTGGACATTTGAACGCACGGACAGCTGGAATGGGGTTGGACCGTGCGCGACTTTTCTTTGCCCCCACCCACAGGCACCATGCCCCACGCTCCCACACGCGCAAGGATGCCGATGCGATTGCCCCTGCTGGCCACTCTGTTGGCCCTTGCCTGCCCCCTGACCGCCCTTGCTGCGGCTCCGACCAAGAGCCTGTATTTCCAGCACCACGACTGGGTCGTGGCCTGCGACAACACCTTGACCTGCCGCGCGGCCGGTTACGCCACCGACGATGACAGCACCCTGAGCGTGCTGCTTACCCGCAAGGGCGGCCCGGATCAGGCCATCCAGGGCCGCCTGAAGCTGCAGCCGGAAGAAGGCCAGACCCAGCCCAAGGGCGCGCTGCATCTGCGCATCCAGCAACAGGACCTGGGCGTGCTGACCCCGGCAAAGAGCGAAGGCACGCACAGCTTGACTGCTGCGCAGACCAGCGCGCTGCTGTCCGCATTGGTGCGCGGCGGTGGAATCGGCGTGACCGATGGCGCTGGCCATCGCTGGCCGCTGTCGGACAAGGGTGCCGCAGCGGTACTGCTGAAGATCGATGAGTACCAGGGCCGCCTCGGCACGCCCGGCGCCGTGATGCGCAAGGGCAGCACGCCTGAATCCAGCGTCCCCGCCGCACTGCCGGTGCCGGTTGTGCGCAAGGCCGCCACCCTGGACTCGACTCCGGATGATCCCGCGTTTGCTCGGCTGGCCGCCTCACCCGCCCTGCGCGCAGCACTGCGTGCCACGCTGGAGGACGACAGCTGCGAAGGCCTGCAGGAAACTGATGCCGACGTTCCGCTCAGCAACTCCCCGCTGCAGGTCCGGCGCCTGGACGCGCAGCATGTGCTGGTCACGGTCCCGTGTTGGCGCGGGGCCTACAACATTGGCGATGGCTATTGGGTCGCCAGCCCGCAGGCGCCGTTCCAGGCGCAATGGGTGACCAGCGATGCGATCGACTACACCGACGGCCAGATCATTGCCGCGCAGAAGGGCCGCGGCCTCGCTGACTGCATTTCGCACGCAGCCTGGACGTGGGACGGGACGAACTTCATCGCGACGTCCGAGGTGGCACCGGGTCTATGCCGGGGCGTGCCCGGTGGCACCTGGGAACTGCCGATGCTGGTCAGCGAGGTCCGCTGACGCCACAGAAAAAGGGGACGGAGGGGATTAAGTCGCAAGTGGCAAACAAGGCACAAGCGACTTAATCCCCTCCGTCCCCTTTTCCTCATGCAGGCAGGCAGTGCTCGACGATCAGCTGGATGGCGCTGCCGCCACGATAGTCATCGCAGGCCAGTCGATAGGCCAGATGCACATGACGGCCGGGTGCATTGCCGTGCCAGCCGCCGAAATGGATCGCATTGATCGTGCCAGGCACGCCCGGCAGGCGCAGTTCCAGCTTCAGGTGGCGCTCCTTCAGTACGCGCCAGTTGGCCACTTCGAAGTGGCCATCGAACAGCGGTTCGGGGAAGCCCTGACCCCACGGTCCGGCCAACCGCAGGGCATCGGCGTGGCGATGATCCAGCTCATCTGCGGCCAGTTCGCCATCGCTCAGCACCTGCTGCTGCAGTGCCGCCGGGTCGAGCATTTCCAGCACCACGGCGACGAAGGCGGCCTTGAAGTCATCGACGTGATCCAGCCGCATGCTCAATCCAGCCGCCATGGCATGCCCACCGAAGCGTTCGATCAGTCCCGGATGCCGCGCATCGACCAGCGCCAGTGCGTCACGGATGTGCAGGCCGGCAATCGAGCGCGCCGAACCACGCAGGGTGTCGGCACCGGGTTCGGCCGGGGCGAACGCGATCACCGGGCGATGCAGGCGATCCTTCATTTTCGACGCGACCAGGCCGACCACGCCCGGATGCCAATCGGCATCGAACAGGCAGGCCGCCACCGGGCGCTGCCCGGCCATGTCCAGCACCACGCGGGTCAACGCCTGCTCGGCGTCGTCGGTCATCGACTGCTGCACCGCGCGCCGTTCCGAATTGATCTGCTCCAGCGTCTGCGCGATGTCGCGCGCCTGGCCCGGGTCTTCGGTCAGCAACAGCGCGATACCCAGCGCCATGTCTTCCAGCCGGCCCGCCGCGTTCAGGCGTGGGCCGAGTGCGAAACCAATATCGGTGGCCGTCAGTCGCGTGGCGTCACGGCCGCTGGCTTCGATCAGCGCACGCAGGCCGACACATCCCTGCCCTGCGCGCAGACGGCGCAGTCCCGCACTGACCAGTGCACGGTTGTTCGGATCCAGCGCCACCAGGTCGGCGACGGTGCCGACCGCCACCAGGTCCAGCAGCGTGGTCAGGTCAGGCCCCTTGCCATCGGCAAAGACGCCGGCCTCGCGCATCTGCCGGCGCAGCGCCATCAGCACGTAGAAGATCACGCCGACGCCAGCAAGCGACTTACTGGGGAAGGCATCGCCATCCAGATTCGGATCAACGATCACGTCAGCCGGCGGCAGCTGCGGGCCCGGCAGATGGTGATCGGTGACGAGCACCTGCCAGCCACGTGCCTTGGCCGCGGTCACGCCCGCGTGGCACGCAATGCCGTGGTCGACCGTGACCAGCAGATCCGGCTGCAGCTCGGCCAACTCCTCCACCAGTGAAGGTGACAGGCCATAGCCGTGCACCATGCGGTTCGGCACCGCGTGGAAGACATGCTGCGCGCCGAGCATGCGCAGGCCACGCACACCGACCGCACAGGCGGTAGCACCATCGCAGTCGAAATCGCCGACCACCAGGATGCGCTTGTCGTTGGCGATGGCCTCGACCAGAAGGCCCACTGCATCGTCGATGCCGGTCAGCAGCTCGGGCGCATGCAGGCTGCCCAGCTTCGGCAGCGCCAGCTCCGGGGTACCGGCACCGCGACTGGCGTAGAGCCGCGCCAGCAACGGCAGCGTGCCCTCCGGCCAGTTGGCGGGCGCAACCGCATCGCGGCGGCGGATCGTCGGCGTATCAGAGGAGGGCTGCACGGCATCGGCGGCAAGGGACATCGGCATCGCCGGTTACGAAAGACAGAGGGATGATACCGCGCGTGGGAGAGGCTGGCGGGATTGCGCCCGGCTCCTGCGGTAGTGCCGGCCGCTGGCCGGCAACCCCGGCAAACGTCCAGGGTCAGAGCCGTTTTCCGATGGAAAACGGATCCGATCCCGCTCAATCGTGAAGCTGCCGCGGCTTTTTCCAGAACTGCCAGCGCTGGCCACGATCCAGCTGGAACTGCAGGCCATCCTCGAAATCCAGCACCAGTCGCTGCAGCTCGCCGCGTTTCAGCGCGGCCAGCAGTGGCCGGATCGCATCATTGCCGAGCTGCTGCAGGGAGCGCAGCTGGCGCAGGTCGACCAGTGCATCCACCGCCTGCTCGCCATCCACGGCCAGGCCCGCCGCCAGAGCCAGGCCCTGCAGCAGGGCATCACGACTGCGCACCTGCGCATGCGTCGTGCTGACCGACACTGGCATCACGCCACCGCCCCAGAACCACAGCGAATTGATCGGCTGTTGTCCCTGCGCGGCGCGCTGCTGGTTCCAGGAATGGTTGTGCAGCAGCACCTGCGCTTCGGTCATGAGCGCCCGCCAGCGGCGACCGCCCTCGCCTTCCGGCAGGTGCGAGAACAGGTCATCGCCCAGCACCTCGTCCGGACTGTCGAAGTCCGGCAGGGCCAGGTCGATCGGAAGCCGCAGGTACCAGCGCGAGGGATCGGGCGCGTCGAGCACGAACCCGGCATCGGCGAACAACGGCTGCAGCACCGGCAGCAGGGCCAGGCTGTCGGCCAGCGTCGGCCGCAGTGTTTCGCCATAGGCCATCATCCGCGCACCGTGCATGTCCGGCACCATGCAGGCCGGATCGGCACGCAGCCAGCACGCGCCGGCAGCATCGCCGACGTCACGCTGGCGGCTCAGTGCGGCCACCGGCCAGTGCGGCGCGGCGACCGTGAAATGGCGCTGCAGCTGTGCCCGCTCGCCGGCTTCGAACTGCGAGGCGTTGGCGCGGCCCAGGGCACGCGCCACGTCATCAGGCAGCGCAGCCGCTGCAAAGCGGCTGCGCGCGGGCAACAGCAGGGTCGCCGTTGCCACCGGGTCAGTCCACGTAGCTGACGCTGACGATTTCGTACTCGCGCTGGCCGGCCGGGGCGTCGATCACGATCGAATCGCCTTCCAGCTTGCCGATCATCGCGCGCGCCACCGGCGAGGAGATGGCGATCAGGCCCAGCTTGATGTCCGCTTCCAGGTCACCGACGATCTGGTACTTCTTCTCTTCGTCGGTTTCCACGTCGGCCAGAGTCACGCTGGCGCCGAACACCACCTTGGAGCCGGCATTGAGCTTGCTCACGTCGATGATCTCGGCGTGCGACAGCTCGCCTTCCAGCTGCTTGATGCGGCCTTCGATGAAGCCCTGCTCCTCGCGCGCGGCGTGGTACTCGGCGTTCTCCTTCAGGTCGCCATGCTCACGCGCTTCGGCGATCGCAGCGATCACCTTCGGGCGCTTGACCGACTTCAGGTGATCCAGTTCGTCGCGCAGCTTCTGCGCGCCCTTCATCGTGATGGGGGCTCTCATGCATTCAACTCCTTGTGCAGCTCCTGCAGCGACCAGACGGGGCCGGTGCCGCGGAATTCCAGTGAATCCACCAGCGCCTTGGCGCCGGCAATGGTGGTCGAGTAGGTGACGCGATGCTGCAGCGCCTCGCGACGGATCGAGAACGAGTCGTTGATCGCCGAACGACCTTCGGTCGTGTTGACGATGTAGACGATCTCGCCGTTCTTGATCGAGTCGACGATGTGCGGACGGCCTTCGACCACCTTGTTGATGATCTCGCAGTCCATGCCGTGCTGCTGCAGCCATGCGGCGGTGCCACGGGTGGCGACCAGGCTGTAGCCACGCGCCAGCAGTGCCTTGGCCACCGGCAGCACGCGCTTCTTGTCCGGATCGCGGACCGAGACGAAGGCCTTGCCGACCGGCGGCGCCTTGATGCCACCGGCTTCCTGGGCACGCGCGAAGGCGGCGTTGAAGGTGCGGCCGACGCCCATCACCTCACCGGTGGAGCGCATCTCCGGCCCGAGGATCGGGTCGACGCCCTGGAACTTGGCGAACGGGAAGATCGCTTCCTTCACCGAGTAGTAGTCCGGCACGATTTCCTTGGTCGCGCCCTGCTCGGCCAGCGTTTTGCCGGCCATGCAGCGGGCGGCGATCTTGGCCAGCGGCATGCCGGTGGCCTTGGACACGAACGGCACGGTGCGCGAGGCACGCGGGTTCACTTCCAGCAGGTAGATGGTGTCGGCACCTTCATCGCTGGTCTGGATCGCGAACTGGGTGTTCATCAGGCCAACCACGTTCAGGGCCTTGGCCAGTTCCACCACCTGGCGGCGCAGCTCGGCCTGGGTTTCAGCCGACAGCGAGTACGGCGGCAGCGAGCACGAGGAATCGCCCGAGTGCACGCCGGCTTCTTCGATGTGCTCCATCACGCCGCCGATCAGGACGTTGCCCTGGGCATCGGCAATGATGTCGACGTCGCACTCCACGGCGTTGTCGAGGAAGCGGTCCAGCAGCACCGGCGAATCGTTGGACACCTTGACCGCGTCGCGCACGTAGCGGGCCAGGTCGGCTTCGCCGTAGACGATTTCCATCGCACGGCCGCCCAGTACGTAGCTCGGGCGCACCACCAGCGGGTAGCCGATCTCGCGGGCCAGCAGCAGGGCTTCCTGATCGTTGCGGGCGATGCGGTTCGGCGGCTGCTTCAGGCCCAGCTTGTCGACCAGCTGCTGGAAGCGCTCACGGTCTTCGGCCAGGTCGATGGAGTCCGGGCTGGTGCCGATCACCGGCACGCCGTTGGCTTCCAGCGCGCGCGCCAGCTTCAGCGGGGTCTGGCCGCCGTACTGCACGATCACGCCCTTCGGCTGTTCCAGTTCGACGATTTCCAGCACGTCTTCCAGGGTCAGCGGCTCGAAGTACAGGCGGTCGGAGGTGTCGTAGTCGGTCGACACGGTTTCCGGGTTGCAGTTGACCATGATGGTTTCATAGCCGTCCTCGCGCAGTGCCAGTGCTGCGTGCACGCAGCAGTAGTCGAACTCGATGCCCTGGCCGATGCGGTTCGGGCCACCGCCCAGGATCATGATCTTGTCGCGGTTGCTCGGCGCGGCCTCGCACTCGTCCTCGTAGGTCGAGTACAGGTAGGCGGTACCGGTGGAGAATTCACCGGCACAGGAGTCCACGCGCTTGTAGACCGGGCGCACCTTGTGCGCACGACGCAGCGCGCGGATGGCGGCTTCGTTGGTGCCGGTCAGCTGCGCCAGGCGCGCGTCGGAGAAGCCAGCGCGCTTCAGCTTGCGCAGGCGGGCGGCGTCCAGCGCGTCGATGCCACCGGCAGCGACGTCAGCTTCGGCAGCGATGATTTCCTCGATCTGGTCCAGGAACCAGTGATCGATGAACGACAGTGCGTAGATCTCTTCCACGCTCATGCCGGCACGGAACGCATCGGCGACGAAGAACAGGCGCTCCGGGCCCGGGGCCTTCAGCTCGCGGCGCAGGGTCTGCAGGTCTTCTTCATTGCTCAGGTCCAGGCCGGTCGGGTCGAAGCCGACCTTGCCGGTTTCCAGGCCACGCAGCGCCTTCTGCACCGACTCCTGGAAGGTACGGCCCATCGCCATCACCTCGCCCACCGACTTCATCTGGGTGGTCAGGCGGGCATCGGCGGCCGGGAACTTCTCGAAGGCGAAACGCGGGATCTTGGTGACGACGTAGTCGATCGACGGCTCGAACGAGGCCGGGGTCAGGCCACCGGTGATTTCGTTCTTCAGTTCGTCCAGGGTGTAACCCACGGCCAGCTTGGCGGCGACCTTGGCGATCGGGAAGCCGGTGGCCTTGGAGGCCAGCGCCGAGGAACGCGACACGCGCGGGTTCATCTCGATGACGACCACGCGGCCGGTCTTCGGGTTGATGCCGAACTGCACGTTCGAGCCACCGGTATCGACGCCGATCTTGCGCAGCACGGCGATGGAGGCGTCGCGCAGGCGCTGGTATTCCTTGTCGGTCAGGGTCTGCGCCGGGGCCACGGTGATCGAGTCACCGGTGTGCACGCCCATCGGGTCCAGGTTTTCGATCGAGCAGACGATGATGCAGTTGTCCGCGGTATCGCGGACCACTTCCATCTCGAACTCCTTCCAGCCCAGCACCGACTCTTCCACCAGCACTTCGGTGGTCGGCGACAGTTCCAGGCCGCGGCTGACGATCTCGACCAGCTCTTCGCGGTTGTAGGCGATGCCGCCACCGCTGCCGCCCAGGGTGAAGCTGGGGCGGATGATGGTCGGGTAACCGACGCGGGTCTGGATCTCCAGCGCTTCGTCCAGGGTGTGGGCGACGGCGGCGGTCGGGCATTCCAGGCCGATCTCACCCATGGCCACGCGGAACAGCTCGCGGTCTTCGGCCATGCGGATCGCTTCGCGTTTGGCGCCGATCAGCTCGACGTTGTACTTCTCCAGCACGCCGTGGTCGGCCAGGTCCAGCGCGCAGTTCAACGCGGTCTGGCCACCCATGGTCGGCAGCAGCGCATCGGGCTTTTCCTTGGCGATGATCTTCTCGACCGTCTGCCAGTTGATCGGCTCGATGTAGACGGCGTCGGCCATCTCCGGGTCGGTCATGATCGTGGCCGGGTTGCTGTTGACCAGCACCACGCGGTAACCCTCGTCACGCAGGGCCTTGCAGGCCTGGGCGCCGGAGTAGTCGAACTCGCAGGCCTGGCCGATGACGATCGGGCCAGCACCGATGATGAGGATGGTCTTGAGGTCAGTGCGCTTGGGCATTTTCTTCTCTAAGTCAGTACAGCGTGACAAGGGGGGTGATCGCACGCTGTCGATCAGGAATCTTGATCCGCAGCGCCGCGCCAGCGGCAGCAGCGTTGCGGGGTTTACGGTCCATCGCGACGCCACCGGGGGGGCCGGCGGCGTACTGATCACGCCTTGGCCTGCTCCATCAGCACCACGAAGCGGTCGAACAGCGGGCCGACATCGGTCGGGCCGGGCGACGCTTCCGGGTGGCCCTGGAACGAGAACGCCGGCACGTCGGTGCGGGCCACGCCCTGGTTGGTGCCGTCGAACAGCGAGCGGTGGGTCACGCGCAGGGTGGCCGGCAGGGTCGCTTCATCGATCGCGAAGCCGTGGTTCTGCGAGGTGATCATCACCCGGCCGCTGTCCAGGTCCTGCACCGGGTGGTTGGCACCGTGGTGGCCGTGGCCCATCTTCATGGTCTGTGCGCCCGAGGCCAGGCCCAGCAGCTGGTGGCCCAGGCAGATGCCGAAGGTCGGGATCTTCACGTCGATGAAGGTCTTGATCGCTTCGATGGCGTAGTCGCACGGTTCCGGGTCACCCGGGCCATTGGACAGGAACACGCCATCCGGCTTCAGCGCCAGCACTTCGGCGGCAGGGGTCTGTGCCGGCACCACGGTCACTTCGCAGCCACGCTCGGCCAGCATGCGCAGGATGTTGGTCTTCACGCCGAAATCGTAGGCCACGACCTTGTACTTGGCCGGCACGCTGACGAAGGCGTTGGCATCCAGGTCCAGCTGGCCCTCGGTCCAGACGTAGGTCTTCTCGGTAGTGACGACCTTGGCCAGATCCATGCCCTTCAGCCCCGGGAACTTGCGGGCGGCTTCCAGTGCCTTTTCCACGTCGATGTCACCGGCCATCAGCGCACCGTTCTGCGCGCCCTTCTCGCGCAGGATGCGGGTCAGCATGCGGGTGTCGATGCCGGCGATGGCGACCACGCCGCGCTGGATCAGCCAGTCCTGCAGCGACATCTGGCTGCGCCAGTTGCTGGGACGGCGGGGAACATCGCGCACGATCAGGCCGGCCGACCACACCTTGGACGCTTCATTGTCCTGGTCGGTCATGCCGGTGTTACCGATATGCGGATAGGTCAGCGTGACCATCTGCCGGGCGTAGGACGGGTCGGTCAGCACTTCCTGGTAGCCGGTCATGGCGGTGTTGAACACCACCTCACCGACGGACAGGCCGGGCGCGCCTACGGATTCGCCCTCGAATACGGTGCCGTCTTCGAGGACGAGGATTGCGGCTTGGATCACGGGAATCTCACTTTGGCTACCGAGGGGGCTGCCGAAGTCACGCCTGCGCTTCACGGAAATCCGGTTGCAAAAAAGCGCGGACGTGCGGTCTGGGACCGGTCCGGCTTTCGTGATTCGGCGAGTGCGAATTGTAGCGCTGCCGGGGCGCTCGCGCCAGCGGTTATCGCACTTCATGAACAGGCGATTGCGCATTCATTTCAATCCGGCGGCGTATGCAGGGTCCGCCGCCAGATCGTGCCGGCCGCTGGCCGGCAATCTCCACACCATCGGGCGCCCGCAAGCTGCCGGCCAGCGGCCGGCACTACCGCCTTACTGCAGCAGGTCCCGAACCCGGTAGCTGCCCGGGGCGCGGCCCTGCAGCTGGCGGGCGGCAAACAGGGCGCCGCGGGCGAAGATGTCGCGGTTGGTGGCCCGGTGCACCAGCTCGATGCGCTCACCCAGGCCGGTGAACTGCACCAGATGCTCGCCGACGATGTCACCGGCACGCAGGCTGGCGTAATGCGGCTCCGCCCCACCCCGCTGCGCGGCCGCGCCCAGGGTCAGCGCGGTACCCGACGGCGCGTCCTTCTTCTGCGTGTGGTGCGATTCGACGATGTCGCAGTCCCAGCCGGCCAGCGCCTGCGCCGCGCGCTCGACCAGCTCGTCCAGTACCGCCACGCCCAGGCTGAAATTCGACGCCCAGACCAGCGGGATGGACGCCGCCGCGGCCTCCAGCGCCTGCCGCTGTGTGCTGGAGATGCCAGTAGTGCCCGAGACCAGGCCCGCACCCCGCTCCACGCACAGCGCCAGCATCGGGTCGAAGCCCTCCGGCAGACTGAAGTCGATCGCCACATCGAACACCGGCGCGCCAGGCAGTTCGCTGGCGCCGAAGAACGGCACGCCGTCGACCACGCGCTGGGTCGGCGCACGGCCGGTTACCGCAGCCACGATCTGCAGGGTTTCGGGATGTTCGGCGGCCAGCCGCAGCAGGGCCTGGCCCATGCGCCCGGAGGCACCGTGAATGAGCAATCGCAGGGGAGTCTGGTTCATGCCTGCAGGCTAGCGGCAGCACGCCCGCTCCGGCAAGCGCCATCGCTGCTACGCTGCATGCCCTTTCATGCAATGGATGGCAGCTCCTTCATGCAGATCAGCGAACAGCTGGTGCTGGTCACTGGCGCCGGCCGCGGCCTTGGCAAGCACATCGCCCGCGCCTTCGCCGCCCAGAGCGCCCGCGTCATCATCAACTACCACCGCAGCGAAGCCGCCGCACGTACGCTGGCCACTGAGCTGGGCGGACAGGCGATCGCGCTGCCGGCCGACGTCACCGACCGCGCCCAGGTCGATGCGATGCTGCAGCACGCGCTGGCCCACTTCGGCCAAGGTGTCACCACCGTGGTCAACAACGCGCTGGCCGCTTTCTCGTTCAATGGCGATGCCCGCGACGCCGCCGCGGAAATCGGCTGGCCGGCCTTCCAGGCGCAGTTCGAGGGCAGCGTGCGTGGCGCACTGAACACCGTGCAGGCCGCCCTGCCCGGGATGCAGGCCCGTCGCTTCGGCCGGGTGATCAACATCGGCACCAACCTGTTCCAGAATCCGGTGGTGCCCTACCACGACTACACCGCCGCCAAGGCCGCACTGCTGTCGCTGACCCGCACACTGGCCGGCGACCTCGGCCCGCACGGCATCACCGTCAACATGCTGTCCGGCGGCCTGCTGCGCACCACCGATGCCAGTTCCGCCACGCCCGAAGCGGTGTTCGACTACATCGCCGCCAACACCCCGCTGCGCAGCGTCACCACCCCGGCCGAATTCGCCGATGCCGCGCTGTTCTTCGCCAGCCCGTGGTCACGCGCGGTGACCGGCCAGAACCTGGTGGTGGATGGCGGATTGGTGCGGGACTGAGCCGATGCGCATCTCCGAGGTCAGCCGCCTGACCGGTGCCAGCGCCAAGGCCATCCGACTGTACGAGGCGCGCGGCCTGCTGCCGCCGGTGCCACGACTGAACCGCTACCGCGACTACAGCGAACAGGACGTGGCCTGGGTGCAGCTGATCCGCCAGGCGCTGGGGCTGGGTATCACGCTGGCGGCAATCTCGCGCCTGCAGGGCCGCGACGGGCGGCTCGACTGGCAGGCAGTGTTGACCCTGCTTGAGCAGCAGCGCAGCCGCATTGCCAGCGAGCGGGCACGGCTGGCGCAGGTCGAGCTCGACCTGCAGCAGGTCAGCGACGAACTGCAGCAGTGGCTGCTCTCCGGCAGCAATGACTGCGTGCTGGAACCCCGCGGCTGCACGACCCAGGCTTGACTCTGCCCTTGGGGCAGACCGCAGCCTCGCGCACTTTCCGTTGCCCGAGGTTGCCGTGTCCCGTTCCATCCTGATCCTGCTCGGCCATCCCGACCGCGACAGCCTGTGCGGCGCCCTCGCCCAGCGCTACGCCACCGCCGCCGAGAACGCCGGTCATCGGGTGCGACTGATCGCATTGGGTGAACTCGAGTTCGATCCGGTGCTGCGGCATGGCTACCGCCAGATCCAGCCGCTGGAAGCCGACCTGCAGGACGCGGCGGAAGCGATCGATGCCTGCGATCACCTGGTGCTGGTCTATCCCACCTGGTGGGGTGCGATGCCGGCGCTGCTGAAGGGCTTCTTCGATCGCGTGCTGCTGCCGGGGTACGCCTTCCGCTACCGGCACGATTCGGTGTGGTGGGACCGGCTGCTGGCCGGGCGCAGCGCGCGGGTGATCACCACGCTGGACACGCCGCCCTGGTACTACCGCTGGATCTACCGCGACCCGGGCATCTCCCAGATCCGCGCCACCATTCTGGAATTCTGCGGCATCCGCCCGGTGCGGGTCAGCCGTCTCGGTGCGGTGCGCAGCAGTACCCCAGCACAACGCAGCAAGTGGCTGGCGCTGGCAGCAGAGCTGGGTTCACGCGCCAGGTAGATCCACGCCATGCGTGGATGAAATGCCGGCCACGTTCCATGTGTCGCGTTTGCCAATTGACCGCCAGGCACTGCGCCTCAAGGCTGTGAACCCCGCTTCCGGCCCAGGCAAAGCCCATGAAATCCTCGACTGTCTTCAGCAAGTGCGCCAGGAAGACCGGCTTTTCCGGCACGTCGACGACCCGCTACCGCTTGCTGGATGCCGCCCTGCTTGTCGTCAATCACCAGCGCGCCAGCGAAAACCGGGGCTTCTATGTGAATGCCGGGCTCTACTTTCCGGAGCTGCTCGAGTATCCCCTCGCGCCTGACGATCTTGAAACAGCTTTCCGGTACCGCTCCAGCATTCCCACGCCCCATGTCGACTGGCGGATCGAAGAGACGCCCGGCCTGCGCCGGGCTTTCATCCAGCAGGATCTGGATGATCTGCTGGAGGCCGGCAATCGCGATGGGATGAAATGCCTCCTGCTCGATGCCCTTGCCGACGTGGCGGGCTTCGCGGCAACCCATGGAAACCGCGAGTCGGTGCGGCGGTTGAATCAGGACGGGAAATTCCGGGCGATCATCCGCAGAGAGGTCTAGCAGATCCACGCCATGCGTGGATGGACTCCAGGAGTGTGCGAACCAAGGTTCGCACCTACCAGGACACATTCAGTGCTGTTTGGGCGGCGTCGGCCCGCAGCCGTCGCAACCGCCACAGGCACCACCGCCTCCGCTAGCCGGCGGTGCGATCTTCCGCCCCAGCGCCTGCAGCCAGGCGGCGCGGCCCGGCTTCAGCAGGGCCAGCGCAAGCGCGCCACGCAGCTTGCGCACGGTGCCGGGAAACTGCTTCTTCAGCACCACCCAGGCACTGACCAGCACGGCCACCGCGATGATCAGGTACTGCAGCAGCAGTCCACGGTCCATCAGCCGCCTCCCAGCGCCTTGGTCACCTGGTAGGTGATCAGCGCCGCCACGTAGGCCGCAGCAAACAGGTAGAACGCCGAGAAGGCCATCGTCTTCCACGAATTGGTCTCGCGCTTGATGGTGGCCAGCGTCGAGATGCACATCGGGGCGTAGATGTACCAGACCAGCAGCGACAGCGCGGTGGCCAGCGACCAGCCGTCGCTGATCAGCGGGGTCAGCGCCTGGCTGGCGGCATCGTCATCGGCTGCGGACAGCGCGTACACGGTCGCCAGCGAGGACACCGCCACTTCGCGCGCGGCCAGGCCCGGAATCAGCGCAATGCAGATCTGCCAGTTGAAGCCCAGCGGCGCGAAGAACACCGCCATCGCATGGCCGATCTGGCCCGCATAGCTGTAATCGATGGCCGGCATGGTGGCGCCGGCCGGAGCCGCCGGGAACGACAGCAGCACCCACAGCAGGATGGTCAGCGCCAGGATGATGCCGCCGACGCGCTTGAGGAAGATCATGCCGCGCTCGTACAGGCCCACCGCCAGGTCGCGCACGTGCGGCAGGCGGTATGACGGCAGCTCCAGCATCAGCGGGTGCTCGCTCTTGTCGCGGCGCCACTTCTTCATGATCCACGACATCGCCAGTGCACTGAGAATGCCGGCCGCATACAGGCCGAACAGCACCAGGCCCTGCTGGTTGAACACGCCCCACACCGTCTTCTGCGGGATGAACGCGCCAATCAGCAGCGCATACACCGGCAGGCGTGCCGAGCAGGTCATCAGCGGCGCGACCAGGATCGTGGCCAGGCGGTCACGCGGGTCCTGGATGCTGCGCGTGGACATGATGCCCGGCACCGCGCAGGCGAAGCTGGACAGCAGCGGGATGAACGAGCGGCCGGACAGGCCGGCGGCGGCCATCATGCGGTCGAGCAGGAACGCCGCACGCGGCAGGTAGCCGGATTCCTCCAGCACCAGGATGAAGAAGAACAGGATCAGGATCTGCGGCAGGAACACCACCACACCACCCACACCGGCGATGATGCCGTCAGTCAGCAGGCTGGCCAGCGGGCCTTCCGGCAGCACGCTGCCAACAAACGCACCAAGCCAGGCGAAACCGGCCTCGATGCCGTCCATCAACGGTGTCGCCCAGGCATACACCGCCTGGAAGATCAGGAACATCACCACCGCCAGGCTGATCAGGCCGAACACCGGGTGCAGCAGCCAGCGGTCCAGCGCGTCGTCGACTTTGGCGGTCCGTGCCGGCATGCGCACGGCCACCGACAGGATCTCGCGCACCTTGGCGTGGTAGTCGATGCCACCTTCCGGGCCCGGCACCGGCGCATCCAGGTGCGGCACCATCGCATCGAGGCGCTCGACCAGGGCCTTGGCGCCCTGCTTGCGCACCGCCACGGTTTCCACCACCGGCACGCCCAGCTCGCGCTCCAGCGCGGCCACGTCCACCTGGATGCCACGGCGCTGGGCCGCATCGACCATGTTCAGCGCAACCACCATCGGCTTGCCCAGCTCGCGCAGTTCCAGCGCGAAGCGCAGGTGCAGACGCAGGTTGGTGGCGTCGATCACACACAGCAGCACGTCCGGTGCAGCCTCGCCCGGGTAGAAGCCCCGGCACAGGTCACGGGTGATTGCCTCGTCCAGGCTGGCAGGGTGCAGGCTGTAGGCGCCCGGCAGATCGAGTACGGCGAACTCGCGGCCGGACGGCGCGCGCAGGCGGCCTTCCTTGCGCTCGACGGTGACGCCGGTGTAGTTGGCAACCTTCTGCCGGCTGCCGGTCAGCTGGTTGAACAGCGCGGTCTTGCCACTGTTGGGGTTACCGACCAGCGCAATGCGCAGGGGCGCGGTAGAAGTTGCAGCGGTCATGCGCGACGCTCCTGGCGGTTGGCGTCGACCACGACGCGCTTGGCTTCACTGATACGCAGCGCAAACCGGGTAAACCCGACCTGCACCAGCAGCGGCTCGCCACCGACCGGGCCCTTGGCCACCAGGCGCACTTCCTCGCCCTTCACGAAACCCAGCTCGCGCAGGCGACGGGCGATGGCATCGTTGGCATGGAGGTCCTGCACGGACTCGACCACGGCCGAGGCGTGCAGCGGCAGTTCGGACAGCGTCATCTAGCGCATTCTCTGCTGGATGTAAATGGTTCTCGATTCTAACATTCCCGCGTCGCGTCATGGCCCATGACCAATGGCCCGCTATGATCCATACAGGTATGGAGTGACCCTGGAATCCCATGAACGATGCTTTGCAGATCGAGCGCAGCGGCGCCGTCCTCACCCTCTGGCTGAACCGGCCCGAGCTGCACAATGCCTTTGACGCCGGCTTGATAGCGCGGCTGACCGCCGCCCTCGAAGCCGCCGGACGCGACGACGCGGTGCGCGCGGTAGTGGTGGCCGGCCACGGCGCCTCCTTCTCGGCCGGCGCCGACATGCAGTGGATGCGTGGCATGGCCGCCGCCAGCGAGGCCGACAACCGCGAGGACTCGCTGGCCCTGGCGCGGCTGATGCGCACCCTGGACGAGCTGCCCAAGCCAACCCTGGCCCGGGTCCACGGCGCGGCCTTCGGTGGCGGCGTCGGCCTGGTCGCCTGCTGCGACATCGCCATCGCCAGCACCGCGGCCCGCTTCGGCCTGACCGAAAGCCGCCTCGGCCTGCTGCCGGCGGTGATCTCGCCCTACGTGATCGAGGCCATCGGCCCGCGCCAGGCCCGTCGCTGGTTCGCCACCGGCGAGCATTTCGACGCCGAGACTGCGCTGCGCATCGGCCTGGTCCACCAGCTGGTCGAGCCGGAACGCCTGGACGAGGCCGTGCAGCGCCAGCTGGCCCTGCTCGACAAGGCCGGCCCGATCGCTTCTTCCAGCGCCAAGCAGCTGGTGCGGCAGGTGCGTGACAGCCATGACCGCGATGCCCTGGATCGCGATAATGCCGCCCTGATCGCGCGCCTGCGGGTGTCCGCCGAGGGCCAGGAAGGCCTGGGCGCCTTCCTCGACAAGCGCGCGCCCCACTGGGTCACGGAAGCCTGAACATGCTCGATCATCTTGGTTTGACCAGCGCCGACCTGGCGCGCAGCAAGACCTTCTTCCTGCAGGCGCTGGCGCCGCTGCAGATCGGCGTGGTGATGGAAGTCACCGCCGAACAGACCGGCGCGCACGACCACATCGGCTTCGGCAGCGAGGGCAAGCCGTTCTTCTGGCTCGGCAATGGCGGCACCGCCAGCCACGGTGTGCACGTGGCCTTCGCCTGCGCCAGCCGCGCCCAGGTGGACGCCTTCCATGCCGCTGCCCTCGCCGCCGGCGGTCGCGACAACGGCGCGCCGGGCCTGCGCCCGTGGTACCACCCCGACTACTACGGCGCCTTCGTGCTCGACCCGGATGGCAACAACATCGAGGCGGTCTGCCACCGCCCCGCCGCCGGGGAGGCCGCATGAGCGACTACGTCCGCATCGTCGAGGTCGGCCCGCGTGACGGCCTGCAGAACGAAAAGCAGTCGGTGTCCACCGCCGACAAGATCGAACTGATCAACCGCCTGTCGGCCACCGGCCTGCGCAGCATCGAGGCGACCAGCTTCGTCAGCCCGAAGTGGATCCCGCAGCTGGCCGATGCCGCCGAGGTCTACGCCGGCATCCAGCGCCGGGCCGGCACCCACTACCCGGTGCTGGTACCGAACGAACAGGGCTACGACCGCGCCCGTGCGGTGGGCGTGGAGGAAGTGGCGGTGTTCACCGCCGCTTCGGAGGCGTTCAACCGCACCAACACCAATGCCAGCATCGACGAATCGCTGGCCCGGTTCGAGCCGATCCTGCGCCGCGCCGCCGCCGATGGCGTGCGCGTGCGCGGTTACGTGTCCACCGTACTCGGCTGCCCTTACCAGGGCGAGGTGCCACTGGCCGACGTGGTGCGGGTGGCGCGTGCCCTGCACCAGATGGGCTGTTACGAAATCTCGCTGGGCGACACCATCGGCGTCGGCACCCCGCGCAAGGCCCGGGCGATGCTGCAGGCGGTTGCCGCCGAGATTCCGATGGCCGCACTGGCCGTGCACTTCCACGACACCTATGGCCAGGCCATCGCCAACATCGCCACCTGCCTGGAAGAAGGCGTGCGCGTGGTCGACAGCGCGGTGTCCGGCGCCGGTGGCTGCCCGTATGCCAAGGGCGCCAGCGGCAACGTCGCCAGCGAGGATGTGGTCTACCTGCTGCAGGGCCTGGGCCTGGACAGCGGCGTGGACCTGCCGGCACTGGCCGAGACCGGCCGCTGGCTGGCCGGCCTGCTCGGCCGCGCCACTGCCAGCCGCACCGGCCAGGCACTGGCCGCCGCCGGCTGACCGCTGCACTGCGCCGCCCTGCACCGGCGGCGCAGTGCACAACAGCGGCGGTCACGGCTTCCGTTAGAATCGGCGGTTCTCGAACCTGCAGGACCGTTCAATGCAGCTGTCTTCCGTACGTGCCGTGATCACTGGCGGCGTCTCCGGCCTCGGCCTGGCCGTGGCCCAGCACCTCGTCGCCCAGGGCGGCAAGGTGGCCCTGTTCGACCTCAACGACGACAAGGGCGCAGCCGCCGTTGCCGGGCTGGGTGCCGACAAGGCCCGCTATTTCAACGTCAACGTCAGCGATGAAGCGGCCGTTTCGGCAGCCATCGACCAGGCCCACGATTTCCTCGGCGGCCTGAACGTGGCGATGAACTGCGCCGGCATCCTCGGCGCTGGCCGCGTGCTGGGCAAGGAAGGTCCGATGCCGCTGGCCGGCTTCCAGGGCACGGTGATGGTCAACCTGGTCGGCAGCTTCAACGTGGCCAAGGCCGCGGCCAACCGCATGCAGCACAACGAGGCCGGTACCGATGGCGAGCGCGGCGTGATCATCAACACCGCCAGCATCGCCGCCTACGAAGGCCAGATCGGCCAGGCCGCGTATGCCGCCAGCAAGGGTGGCGTGGTGTCGATGACGCTGCCGATGGCGCGCGAACTGTCGCGCTTCGGCATCCGCGTCAATACGATTGCTCCAGGCGTGTTCTGGACGCCGATGGTGGACGGCATGCCCGAGGCCGTGCAGCAGTCGCTGGCCGCCTCGATTCCGTTCCCGTCGCGCCTGGGCAAGCCGGAAGACTTCGCCAGCCTGGTCGGCTTCATCCTCGGCAACACCTACCTCAATGGCGAGACCATCCGCCTGGACGGCGCTACCCGCCTCGCTCCGAAGTGATTCCCCCGGGCGCCGGGACGGCGCCCTCCCCCAACGACCTAGATCACCATGAAAGCCAACGACATCAAGAAGGGCAACGTCGTCGAGTACAACAACGGCGTGTACCAGATCCGCGACATCGAGCGCAGCTCGCCGCAGGGTCGCGGCGGCAACGTCCGCTTCCGCTTCATCATGTACAGCGTGCCGGGCGGCAACAAGCTCGACGCCAGCTTCGATGCCGACGACAACCTGGTCGAGGTCGAACTGCTGCGCCGCCAGTCCACCTATTCGTACAAGGACGGCGATGCGTTCGTGTTCCTCGATGACGAGGACTACACCCCGTACACACTGGATGCGGACGTGATCGGCGACGACGCCGGCTACATCACCGACGGCCTGACCGGCATCTACGTGCAGGTGATCGACGAGCAGCCGGTGGCGATCCAGCTGCCGGCCTCGGTGGTGCTGGAAGTGATCGAGACGCCGCCGGAACTGAAGGGCGGCACCGCCACCAAGCGCCCGAAGCCGGCCAAGCTCAACACCGGCATCGAAATCATGGTGCCGGAGTACATCGTCAACGGCGAGCGCGTGCTGGTGAACACCGCCACCGGCGAATTCGCTGGCCGTGCCGACTAAGCGCCTTGCGCTGATCGGTTGCCTGTCCCTGCTTGCGGCATGTTCGCCGCAGGCAGCGGACAATGCTGCCGACGCCACGCCAGCCGAACCGGCCGTGACCGCCGCACCTGCGGTGGAGGCACCGGCCGCCGTGGAGGCCATCGCCGAAGCGGAGCCCGCTACCGAGCAGCCCTCGGGCGATGAGGACCTGGACAAGGTACGTGCAGCCGCTGGCTGTCCGGTCCCAGGCGATGTGTACGACGTCGACGACGTGCGCATCTACTGCGCCATGCCGGCCGACGTGCAGGCCTTCCTCGCGCGCGAGAACACCTGCCAGCATTTCGCCGGCGAAGAGCCGTACGACGACGAGCGTCGCCGCGAACTGGAAGAGGCCAGCGCGAAGTACTGCGAGGGCCGCGAGAAGAACTTCACCGATCTGGTCGCGCGCTATCGCGGTGACTGTGCGATCCGCGAAGCGCTGATCGGGATCAACGGCCGCTATGACCTGGACTTCGATCTCGACCTGAAGCCCTGCGGGGGCTGACCCCTCGATGATGTAGAGCCGAGCGTGGGCTCGGCTCTACAGAGAGCTTACGGCTACTTCGCGCCGAAATTGCCGCAGCCGTGGTACTGGCGGGTGCCGATGGTTAGGTTCACCTTGGCCTCGAACGCCTCACCACTCATGTCGTCCTGGCAGGTGGTGCGCTGGAAGCTGAGCTTGACGTCGGTACCGTCGGACGCCTTGCCACTCCATCCGTCGGCCCCCTCGGTGGGCTTGGCCACATCGAAGCGGCGCTCGCCGTAATCGACTTCCACCTGCAGGCCTGGCGTGTCGCCATCTACGACCGCGAGCCACCCCGGTTCGTTGCCGGTGGCACGGAAAGCGGCATTGCCGGCGCTGCCATCGCCTTCGGTGGCTTCGACCGCATGGCACTCGCGATCGGCTTCGCCCTTCAGGCTCAACAGGCCGTCATCGCTGCCCTTGGTCCAGAAGCTGTTGCCCTGGCCATCGCCATACTTCGCGCCCGACGCCGCACGCTCGGAGGTCATGGCGAAGGTACGTTCGCCGATCACTACCGTCGCCGCATCCTCGCCATTGAAGGTCGCGCGCACGTTCAGATCACCACACCGGTACATGGTCTCGCTGCCGGTACCGGCGCCGGTGCTGGCAGCCGGTTCGGGCGCGGCCGGCGGCGCGGCATCAGTGCCGCCCGCAGCGGGTGGCTGTGCCGGCTGGCACGCGGCCAGGACCAACCCGAGGGAGGCTGCCAACAGACTGGGGACTACACGCATGGCTCGACTCCTTGTCGACACTACAGAGATCTTCGACCCTACCACCTGCCGGTGAGCGGGGCCTGAAAGCAGCCTGACCGCACTCACGCGGCCAGCACCGCCATCGACAGCAGCTGTGCGCCACTGTCGCCGGAACTGCAGGTCCAGACCCGCAGCAGGCGCAGTTTCAGCTCGCGCTCCTGGCCCTGCCCGCGCACCGACAAGCGCACGTCACTGGACAACAATGCCAGGCGTCCGCACAGCAGCGTTTCCACCGCGTACGATTGCAGGCTGCTCACCCGCAGGTTCCCGGCCAGCCAGTCGCCCAGCCAGGGCAGATCGAGCATGCGCCCGCCCTGCCCATCCATCATGAACAAGGCCGGCGATACCAGCGCGGTCAGCGCATCGTGGTCGTCATCCAGCAATGCCTGCCGCAGGCGCTGTTCCAGCGCTGCCAGCTGCCGCTCATGCAGGTCTTCAACGATGTCCCGTTCCATCCACGGATCCTTCCGGCATCGGCCGGCGCCTGCGCAGACGTTGCGCGATCCACTGCCGCGCGCCCTGCACTACTACATAGAAGACCGGTACGAAGAACACCGCCAGCACGGTCGCACTGACCATGCCGCCGAACACACCGGTTCCAATCGCCTGCTGGGTTTCCTTCGATGCGCCCTGCGCCAGCATCAGCGGCACCACGCCCAGCGCGAACGCCAGCGAGGTCATCACGATCGGCCGCAGGCGCAGCCGTGCCGCCTCCAAGGCCGCTTCGACCAGGCCACGGCCCTGCTGCTGCAGCTGGCGTGCGAACTCGACGATGAGGATCGCGTTCTTCGCCGACAGCCCGATCACCGTGATCATGCCGACCTTGAAGAACACGTCGTTGGGCATGCCGCGCAACAACACGGCGGCGACCGCGCCGAGCAGGCCCAGCGGCACCACCAGCATCACCGCCAGCGGAATCGACCAGCTCTCGTACAGCGCCGCCAGCACCAGGAACACCACCAGCATCGACAGCAGCAAAAGCCACGGCGCCTGCGCACCGGATTCGCGCTCCTGCAGCGACTGGCTGGTCCATTGCAGGGCGAAGCCGGACGGCAACTTCTCCGCCAACCGCTCCATCTCCGCCATCGCCTGGCCGGTCGACACGCCGGAGGCCGGGGCGCCGGACAGATTCAGCGCCGGGAAGCCGAGATAGCGCTGCAGCTGCAGCGGCGCCTCGGTCCAGTGCGGGGTCACCAGTTCGGACAGCGCCACCATGCCGCCCTCGCTGTTGCGCACGTACAGCTTCAGCACGTCCTCCAGTTCCATCCGGTGCGGCGCGTCGGCCTGCAGGATCACCTGCTGCAACCGGCCCTTGTTGGGGAAGTCATTGACGTACTGCGAGCCCATTGCCGCCGACAGCGTGCTGCTGATGTGTTCGAAGCCCACGCCCATCGCCTCGGCCTTGGCCCGGTCGATGTCCAGCCGCACGCTGGTGCCTGCCGGCAGGCCATCGGCATGCACCTCGGACAGCAGCGGGCTGGCCTCGGCCAGCTTCAGCAGCTGCTGCAGAGCCGCGCGCAGTTCGGCCTGGCTCTGCCCGGTACGCGCCTGCAGGGCGAGCGAGAACCCAGACGAACGGCCCAGGCTGTCGATCGCCGGCGGCATCACGCTCATCACCTCGCCCTCGGCAATCGTGGCCATCGCCTTCTGCGCGGCCTCCACCTCGCCGGCCGCGGTGGCGCCTGCGCGCTCGCCCCAGTCCTTGAGCATGGTGTAGGTCAGCGCCGCGCTCGGACCGGAGCCAGAGAAGCTGTAGCCAAGGATCGACTGGTTGGAGCCGATGCCCGGGCGTGACGCCACATGCCGTTCGTAGGCTTCGACCACGGCCAGCGTGCGCTCGGCCGTGGCTTCGGCCGGCAACTGGATCGAAGTCATGAAATAGCCCTGGTCTTCTTCCGGCAGGAATGCGCCCGGCAACCAGTGCAGGCCCAGCAGCAGCGCCACCACCAGTGCGGCGAACACGCCCATCACCCGCCCACTGCGCTGCAGCACCGAGGCCACGCCACGCTGGTAGCGCCCGGTCATCGCCTCGAAGCCACGATTGAAGGCGCCGAACAGCCCGCCCCGACCATGATGACCATGGGTGTTCGGGCGCAGCAGGGTCGCGCACAGTGCCGGCGTCAGGCTCAATGCCAGCAGCGCCGAGAACAGGATCGACACCGCCATCGCCACGGTGAACTGGCGGTAGATCGCGCCCACCGAGCCGCTGGCCAACGCCATCGGAATGAACACGGCGGTCAGCACCAGGGTGATGCCGATCACCGCACCGGTCAGCTCGCGCATCGCCTTGATGGTGGCCTCGCGCGGCGGCAGTCCTTCCTCGGCCATGATCCGTTCCACGCCCTCGACCACCACGATGGCGTCGTCGACGATGATGCCGATCGCCAGCACCATGCCGAACATGGTCAGCACGTTGATCGAGAAGCCCAGTGCCAGCATCACCGCGAAGGTGCCGAGCAGCGCGATCGGTGCGACCAGCGCCGGAATCAGCGTGTAGCGCCAGTTCTGCAGGAACAGGTACATCACCGCGAACACCAGCAGCATGGCCTCCAGCAGCGTCTGCACCACCTTCTGGATCGAGATCTTCACGAACGGTGCGGTGTCGAACGGAATGCTCGACTCCACGCCGCGCGGCAGCAGCGGCGCCAGTTCGGCCATGCGCTCACGTACCGCCGACGCGGTGCGCACTGCGTTCGCGCCAGGACGCAACTGCACGCCGGCGGCGGTGGCCGGGTGGCCATCCTCGCGGGTGCCCCACGCATAGCTCTGCGCGCCCAGTTCGACGCGGGCGACATCGCCCAGCACCACCCGTGAACCGTCTGCCCCGGCGCGCAGCACGATGGCTGCGAACTGCTCCGGCGTGGACAGCTGGCCATCGGCGCTGAGCGGCACGGTGATGCGCTGGCCTGGAACACCCGGCGAATCACCGATGCGTCCGGGCGAGATCTCCAGGTTCTGCTGCTCGATGGCGGTGGCCACATCACCCATGGTCAGGCCGTAGCCGGTCAACCGGGTCGGGTCCAGCCACACCCGCATCGCCTGCTCGGCACCGAACAGCTGCACGCGGCCGACGCCATCGATGCGGCGCAGCTCTTCGATGATGTTGCGCGCCATGAAATCGCCCAGCGCGGCTTCGCTGACGCTGGCATCCGGCGAACGCAGGCCGACCAGCATCAGGAAGCCGGAATCGGCGGCCTCCACGAACAGGCCGTTCTGGCGCACGCTGCGCGGCAGGCGCGGCTCGATCGCCTTGATCCGGTTCTGCACGTCCACCTGCGCCAGCTCCGGGTTGGTACCGGGCTTGAAGGTCGCAGTAATCGAGGCTTCGCCGGAGGTGTCCACCGACGATTCGAAGTACAGCAGGTGCTTGACGCTGGACAGCTCGCGCTCGATCAGCCCGACCACCGCATCATTCAGCGTCTGCGGGCTGGCACCCGGGTAGCTGGCATAGATGCTGACGCTGGGCGGTGCGACCGCCGGATAGCGCTCCACGGCCAAGCGCGGAATCGCCAGTACGCCGGCCAGGATGATGAAGATCGCCAGCACCCAGGCGAACACCGGGCGATCGATGAAAAAACGTGCCATGTTGGATTTTCCTGGATGGGCTGGCCCGGGAAAGGCTCAGCCCTTGCTGCCGGCCTGCACCGCGCCGGCGCTGGCGACCGGCACCTGCCAGTCGCGCGCATCGACCACCACGCCTTCCTGCAGGCGTTCCTGGCCCTCGACCACCACCTTTTCGCCCGCCTTCAGACCGGTGCGCACCAGCCACTGGCGATCAACGCTGCCGTCGACCTCCAGCGTGCGGATCACCGCCTTGCCATCGCCACCGATCACCCAGGCATAGGCCTGACCACCGGCGCTGCGCAGCACGGCCTGCTGCGGCACGGTCAGTGCACTGGCCGGCGCACCCCGCGGCACTTTCGCGCGCACATACATGCCGGGTAGCAGCTGGCGCTGCGGGTTGTCGACCAGGATGCGGAGGATCACATCACCGGTACGCGCATCGACGTTGATGCCGGAGAACAGCATCTGGCCACGCTCGGACAGCGGCTTGCCGGCGGCACCGATGATCGTCACCGGCAGCTCGCCACCACCGGCAGCACTGCGCTGCAGCGATTCCAGCTGGGCCGCCGGCTGGCGCACATCGACGTAGACCTGGTCGATCTGCTGTACCACCGCCATCGGCTCGGCATCGGCCACGCCGACCAGTGCGCCTTCGGTCACCAGCGCCTGATCGATGCGGCCGGCAATCGGCGCGCTGACCGTGGCATAGCGCAGGTCGAGCTGGCGACGGGCCAGGATCGCGCGCGCTTCATTCACCGCGGCACGGGCCTGTTCGTACTCGGCACTGGCATCGTCGCGATGCTGCTGGCTGACGGCCTGTACCGCGGCCAGTGCATGCAGGCGCTGCGACTGCACGCGACTGCGGCCAAGGGCGGCCTCACTGCGCTGCAGCGCGGCCAGTGCCGAATCGACATCGGCACGGAAGGCCGCCGGATCGATCTGGAACAGGGCCTGGCCGGCATCTACTTCCGCGCCCTGGTCAAACAGCCGGCGCTGCACGATGCCACCCACCTGCGCTCGGATCTGCGCGGTGCGCACGGCGGCCACGCGGCCAGGCAGTTCGTCATCACGCTGCACCACCTGCGGGCCAACGGTAACCACGCTCACGCGGGGTGCGGCTTCGGGCGTGGCTTCGGGGGTGGAGCAGGCCGTCATGGCCAGGGCGAGGGCCGCGATCAACGCGACCGGAGTCCTGAAGGTTCTCATTGCTGTGCACAATGCCGCGCAGGCGGCTGAAAGGTTCTGAAGAACCCAGTGTGCGTGGCGATGATGGGGTTTCGATGGAGGAACTGTGGAGATACGATGGAGGCAAGCACCTTAAGGCCCCGCCCCTGCATGCATGCCTCCCCTGCCCTCGCCGCCCTCGTCCTGATCGTCGAGGATGAGGCCGAGATCGCCGATATTCTCACCGCCTATCTGGAACGCGAAGGACTGCGTACGCTGCGCGCCGCCGACGGCCACAGCGCACTGGACCTGCATCGCAGCGCCCGCCCCGACCTGGTCCTGCTCGACGTGCAGCTGCCGCGGCTGGATGGCTGGAGCGTGCTGACCCAGCTGCGCCAGCGCGGCGAGACGCCGGTGATCATGCTGACCGCACTGGACCAGGACCTGGACAAGCTGACCGCACTGCGCATGGGCGCTGATGACTACGTGGTCAAACCATTCAATCCGGCCGAAGTGGCGGCGCGCGTGCGCGCCGTGCTGCGGCGTACGTTGCGCGCCTCGCGCGTGGATGCCCCGACCGCGCTGCGGGCGGGCCCGCTGCTGATCGACTCGGCCACCCACGCCGTACACGTGGAAGGCGAAGGCTACAGCCACGAAGTGCTGCTCACGCTCACCGAGTTCAAGCTGCTGCACTGCATGGCGCTGGCGCCGACCCGCATCTTCAGCCGCAGCGAACTGATGCACGAATGCCTGCCGGAAAGCGAGGCGCTGGAGCGCACGGTCGACAGCCATGTCAGCAAGCTGCGCCGCAAGCTGGATGAAGTGGGCATGGTCAATGTGCCGGCCAGCGTGCGTGGCGTCGGCTACCGGTTGATGGCCGACCGCTGATGGCCCGCCTGCGCCGCTCAGGGCTCAGCCGCCACATCATCGTCTCGATGTCGCTGATGGTGATCGGCGTCATCGTGATGATGATCCTGTCATCGTGGCTGCTGTATGCGGTGCTGGTCGAATTCTTCCCCGGCACTACCGAGGAACCGGAAAGCTGGCTGCCGACCGGCCCTGAACTGGCATGGATGGTCGGCGTGATCCTGACCGGCCTGGCGCTGGCCATCGCCGCCTCGTTCCGTCTTGCCCATCGCATCCTGTCGCCGTTGAATTCGCTGGTGGACAGCGTGCGCGCGCTCGCGGGCGGCGACCTCGGTGCCCGTGCCAGCGTCGAGGAAAACTCGCCGGGCGAAGTGGCCACCTTGGTCGAGGACTTCAATGCCATGGCGCGGCGGCTGCAGCACGTGGAGAGCGAGCGTGCGATGTGGCATGCAGCCATCGCCCATGAACTGCGGACTCCGGTGACGATCCTGCGCGGCCGCCTGCAGGGCCTGGCCGAGGGCGTCTTCCAGCCGGACGAATCACAGTTCCGCAGCCTGCTCGCCCAGGTCGAGGGCCTGTCACGACTGATCGAGGATCTGCGCGTGCTGAGCCTGTCCGACAATGCGCGGCTGGACGTGCGCCGCGCACGTACCGACGTGGTGGCCGAAGTGCATTCGGTGATGACCCTGGTCGATCCCCAGTTCCGCGCCGCCGGCTTCGTGCTGGAGCTGGAAACCAGCCGCGAAGAACACAACGCGCACTGCGACCCGACCCGCCTGCGCCAGGCGCTGCTGGCGCTGCTGGAGAACGCGCGCCGCTATGCCAGCCCGGGCAAGGTGCGGATTGCCGTGCATGACACACCGGGCCATGTGCAGGTAGCGATCGAGGATGAGGGCCCGGGCATCGACCCTGAGCTGCACGCCGACATCTTCTCTCCGTTCATGCGTGCCGACGGTTCGCGTTCGCGCCAGGGTGGCGGTAGCGGGCTCGGTCTGGCGGTGGTCAAGGCCATCGCCGACGCGCACGGCGGCCGCGTCTACTGCACGGCGGGCAACGCTGGTGGCAGCCGTTTCGTTATCGAGCTGCCGCGCCAATAGCCGGCGTGGCTGCCTGTTCCCGCAGGCGGGCACCGAGCGCAGCGAGGTTGGCGTCGATCGCATCCATTTCCTCGCGCTGGCGGATCGGCAGCTGCTGGCGCAGCTGCACGCGCAATGCCTGCCACGCCGGGACCGCCTGCGCACTGGCAGTGGCCACGGCCTCGGACAGCAGCGCCTGCTCGTCGCCCAGCGGCAATCCATAGCCGCCGTCCTGCAGCAGCGTCCCCGGTCGCAGCCACTGCCCGCTCTGCTCCAGCAACCCCCGCAGGCTGCGCGTTTCAGTGCTGTCCGGTGCGGCCAACAGCTGCCGCTTGAGCACATCGCGTGCGCGCAGCTCGGCACGCCGCTGCGCGGCCTGCTCCAGCAGCAACAGGCCGGCGCTGGCACGCAGGTCACCCTGCAGCAGCCACGGTGCCCGTTGCTGTGCAGGCAGCTTCAACCAGCCGCGCACATCACGTGCGGGCAAGGCCAGCTGGGCCGCGGCCACTGCGAACAACTGCTGGTAGTGGTCGCGCGCCGAGGCGAAGTAGTAGCCTTGCGCCTGCGCTGCATTGCGGTCCGTCAGTACCCTCTCGTCGAGAACGCCCAGCCGCATCAGTCTGCGCTTCAGGCCACGCGGGCTCAGCTGGGCCAGCCCGGCCTCGCCCAGCCGCGGCACACCGGCCTGCAGCAGCTTGGCGGTTTCCACCGCGCAGTTGTTGCTGACGAAGTAATAGCGCCCGTCATAGCTCCAGTGCACCTGCGCGGTGCGCTCGAGCAGGCTGGCGATTTCGCTGCGGTCCAGCTGCAGCGGCAGCGACTGCAGCCCGCGCAGCTCGACCTTGGTGTACTCGTCCACCACCTGCTGCAGGGGCAGCACGAACAGCCGCGACGGATAGCCACCGGTCAGCCCGCGCCAGTTGGAAATCTGCACGTCACCCACGAAGGCGCGGAACGACAGCACGCGGTGGTACTCCAGGTCCAGGCGGCAGTCCGGCCCAGGTGCGCGGCCCGGTTTGCAGATCACCAGCCGCAGCATGCTGTGGCCCCAGCGGCTCATCGGCTGCGCACTGCCTTCGGCGAACAGGTAGTCAACCGCGTAGACGTGCGCCGGGTCGAGCTGCAGCAGCGATGCAGCGCCCTCCTCCGATTCGGCCTGCAGCAAGGGCAGCGTCGTAGTGCACTGCGGCTGTGGCAGCGACGGCGGTGTTCCGAAATGCGCCCGGTACCACTGCGCCAACGCGGGGCGCCGACAGGCGAACTCGCCGTCGAGCACGAAATGTTCGGCGTTCACGGCCAGGTACTCGGCCGGGTTCGTCAGCTCATAGACATCCGGGCTGCGGTCATGGAAATCGTTGCCGCCACGGCCGAGGTGCCAGGGCTTGCGCTGCCAGCCCGCGAGATCACGCCAACGCGTGCTCTGCGACCAGTTCGCACCGCCACGGTCTGCAACGTGGGTCAGCTCGTGCACCAGCGCGCTGCGGCGCGCACGGCGGCTGCCGGGCATGCCGTCATCCAGCAGGTTGCGGCGCAACGTGATGCGGCCGCCGAAAGCGCGGCCGTGCACCTCGTCGGGAAGGTCATCACGCCAGCGCACCTGCACCTGAGCCGGCAAAGCGCGCAGCAGGCCCTCCGGCAGCAGTGACTGCACGTCGGCCAAGGTCTGGCTGGCGAGCTGCTGCTGTGCAGGGCTCAGCCCTGCCGGGTCGAGCTGCAGGCGATCAGCTGCGTGCGCGACGTGGGCGATCAGCAGTAGAGCCACGCCATGCGTGGCTGCGTTCCATGCAGATGTCATGGCGTTGCCGGCCAGCGGCCGGCACTACCCGAAGGCGGGATCAACGCGCCAGCAGCGCGCGGGCCAGTACCAGGTCGCTCTGCTGCTGTGCGGCGGTGCTCTGCTCGCGAAGGTGGACCAGCGCCGCCTGCAGGCGGGCGCCACGGATCTGGCCGTCGCTGGCGACGAACGCAGCGGCATCGTCGCGCGCAGCCAGCACCACCTTGTCATCGCCCGAGCTGCTGCCCGACGAACCGGAGGACGCACCGGTGGCCGAGCCGGCCGAAGTGCCAGCGAAGCTGGAAGCGAAGCCGGCCAGCGGCAGGGACAGCAGGGCAAGCAGCAGAAGCGGACGGGTCATCGGTTCGAAGCCGGTTGTGAGAATGCGTGGAGCGTAACGGGTACGTGAAGGATTTGCCCGGCTCAGGCGTCGAACAGCTTGCCGGGATTCAGCCGCGCTTGGGGATCGAACGCGCGTTTGACCGCCTTCATCAGCGCGATCTCGGCCGCGCCTCGGGTGCTGCCCAGGTAGCCCTTCTTGACCAGTCCGATGCCGTGCTCGGCCGAGATGCTGCCATCGAAGCGGGCCAGCACCTGCGCCAGCAGCTTGGTCACGTGCTCGCACTGCGCCACGAAATCGGCGTCGCTGGTGCCGTCCGGCTTGAGCACGTTGATGTGCAGGTTGCCATCGCCGATATGGCCGAACCAGACCACGTCGAAGTGCGGGTAGGCCTGCCCGATCAGCGCCTGGGTCTCGGCCAGGAACGCCGGCATTGCCGAGATCCGCACCGAGACGTCATTCTTGTAGGGCGTGTAGCGCGCCAGCGATTCGGTGATGCCTTCGCGCAGGCGCCACAGCTGGGCGGCCTGGGCATCGCTGCCACTGATCACGCCGTCGCTGACCCAGCCGTTGCCCATGCAGTCCTCGAAGGCCGCCATCGCCGCGGCTTCCTGTGCCTCGTCGTTGGCCGCGAACTCGGTGACCACGTAGTACGGATGCACCTCGTCGAACGGCGCCTGCGCACCATGCGCCAGCACGTGCTCCAGTGCCCGGTCGGTGAAGAATTCGAAGGCCTGCAGCTGCAGGCGCGCGCGGAACGCGGCGAACACCTGCATCAGCACCTCGAAGCTGGGCACGGCCAGCAGCATCACATTGCTGGCCGGCGGCGGATCGGTCAGCTTCACCGTCGCCTCGACGATCACGCCCAGCGTGCCTTCCGAGCCGATCAGCAGCTGGCGGAAGTCATAGCCGCTGGAGTTCTTGATCAGGCCCTTGTTGAGTTCCAGCAGCTGGCCATCGGCCGTGACCACCTTCAGCCCGGCGATCCACTCGCGGGTGTTGCCGTAGCGGATCACGCGGATGCCGCCGGCATTGGTCGCGATGTTGCCGCCGATGGTGCAGGACCCGCGCGCGGCGAAATCCACCGGGTAGATCAGGCCGTGGTCCAGCGCGGCGTTGTGCACGGCTTCCAGGGGCATGCCGGCCTGCACCACCAGGGTGCGATCGACCGCGTCGTAGGCCAGTGCCTTGTTCATCCGTTCCAGGCTGAGCACCAGCTCGCCGTTGGCGGCCACCGCGCCACCCGAGAGGCCGGTGCGGCCGCCGGACGGCACCACGGCCACGCCCTCGCCGGCGCTCCAGCGCATCACCGCCTGTACTTCCTCGACCGTGGCCGGCAGTGCGATCGCCAGCGGCGCCGGCGTCCAGCGCCGGGTCCAGTCGCGCCCGTAATGCTCCAGGTCGGCCGGGTCGGTCTTCAGCTTCAGGCCGGGACAGGCCTGCTGCAGCGAGGCAATGCGGGAATCGGTCATGACGGTCCAGCGCGGTGCGTGAAGAACGGGCAAGCGTGCCAGCGGCACGCGCCAGCGTCCAGCCCCGCAGGCGCGCAGATAGCTACGGATGCAACCAATTGCGCACTGCACCATGGGCGGCACGATCTGGCATAGTGGTCAGCCCCTGTCCCACTGGCCGTGTTGCCCCATGTCGCCGAAGAAGACCTCGTTCCCGAAGCAGGATATCCGCGTGCTGTTGCTGGAGGGGGTCAGCCAGACCGCCGTGGAGGTGTTCAGCGCCGCCGGCTACAGCCAGATCGAGGCGCACACCAAGGCGCTGCCCGAGGACGAACTGAAGGCGCGCATCGCCGAAGCGCACATCGTCGGCATCCGTTCGCGCACCCAGCTCAGCGCCGAGGTGCTGGCCGAGGCCAAGCGCCTGATCGCGGTGGGCTGCTTCTGCATCGGCACCAACCAGGTCGACCTGGACGCGGCCGAGCTGGCCGGCATCCCGGTGTTCAACGCGCCGTACTCCAATACCCGCAGCGTGGCCGAACTGGTGATCGCCGAGGCGATCATGCTGACCCGCGGCATTCCGCAGAAGAACGCCGAATGCCATCGCGGCGGCTGGTCGAAGTCGGCCAGCGGCAGCCATGAGGTGCGCGGCAAGACGCTGGGCATCATCGGTTACGGCCACATCGGCACCCAGGTCGGCGTGCTGGCCGAATCGCTGGGCATGCAGGTGATCTTCCACGACGTGGAAACCAAGCTGGCACTGGGCAATGCCCGTGCAGCGGCCAGCCTGGACGACCTGCTGGCGCGCGCCGACATCGTCACCCTGCACGTGCCGGAGACCCCGTCCACGCAGTGGATGATCGGCAGCACCGAGCTGGCGAAGATGCGCAAGGGCGCGCACCTGATCAACGCCGCGCGCGGCACCGTGGTCGACATCGCCGCGCTGGATGCCGCGCTGGCCAGCGAGCACCTGGGTGGCGCCGCGCTGGACGTGTTCCCGGTCGAGCCGAAGGGCAACGGCGATATCTTCGAATCGCCACTGACCCGCCACGACAACGTGATCCTGACCCCGCACGTGGGCGGCAGCACGCTGGAAGCGCAGGACAACATCGGCGTGGAAGTGGCGGCCAAGCTGGTGCGCTACAGCGACAACGGCAGCACCCTGTCGGCGGTCAATTTCCCGGAAGTGACCCTGCCCGAGCATGCCGACAGCCTGCGCCTGCTGCACATCCACCAGAACGTGCCGGGCGTGCTGTCCAAGGTCAACGAGATCTTCTCGCGGCACAACGTCAACATCGACGGCCAGTTTCTGCGCACCGACCCGAAGGTGGGCTACGTGGTGATCGACATCACCGCCAGCGAGGAACAGGCTGCCGCGGTGCGCGACGAGCTGGCCGCGATCCCGGGCACGCTGCGCACGCGCATCCT
This sequence comes from Stenotrophomonas sp. 86156_Sma, assembly GCF_056481625.1. Classification (NCBI taxonomy): domain Bacteria; kingdom Pseudomonadati; phylum Pseudomonadota; class Gammaproteobacteria; order Lysobacterales; family Lysobacteraceae; genus Stenotrophomonas; species Stenotrophomonas sp. 86156_Sma. The sequence continues at coordinate 2,304,300 of NZ_CM151157.1, read as the reverse complement.
GTACTGAAAAAAGGGGACGGAGGGGATTAAGTCGTTTATGGCACACGTGCCGCAAACGACTTAATCCCCTCCGTCCCCTTTTACCTCAACGTGCCAGCCAGCGGCGCGCCATGCGCTGCATGGATTCGTCAGATTCCGGGTCGGCCGCGACCTCGGCCACCGGCCGCCAGGCCAGTTCCAGCGACTCCTCGCTGAGCACGAAGGCCTCGCCACCCAGCGCGCGGATCACGAAACGTACGTCGTAGTGCCAGTGCCCCGGCACGTCCTTGCGCTCCGGAATCCAATGCTTGTCCAGATCGAAGATGGCCGGGTCTTCCAACACCAGGCCGCTCAGGCCCGACTCCTCCTCGGCTTCCTTCAGCGCCACCTGGGCCAGGTCGCGGTCGCCGTCGGCGTGGCCGCCCAGCTGCAGCCAGCGCTGCAGCTTGCGGTGATGGGTCAGCAGCAGGCGCTGGCCGTCGGCACTGACCAGCCAGCAGCTGGCGGTGAAGTGGCCGGCCAGCCGCTCGCGCCGGAACGGATCTTCCGGATCGTCCAACAATGTGCCGAATTCGGCAGCCAGTGCGTCGTGGGCGGGCTCGCGGCGGGCATAGTCCCGCAGCAGGCCACGCAGGCGATCGTCAAGCACGGCAAGGGTTTCGGCGGTCTGGCTCATGAATGGGCGGCGTTTGGAAAAATACTGCTCATTATCGCCGTTCATTGTTGCGATTGCGCTTGTGCGTTGGCTTCAGCTTTGGCTAAGGTACAGCGGGCCGTTCGCGCGGCCTTCACCATTCCAGGGTCGCCGGCAACGTATCGGCGGCCCACCCAATCCGATCACTAGGAAGTACTGCATGCTGAAAGCTCTGTTGAGGGTCAAGCCGGTTGAACCGGCCGGGCACGTCGATGCTGGCGAACCCATCGAAGGCAGCCTGGACGGCGAAGCCACGTTGAAACGGACCCTCACGGCTAAACACCTCATCCTGCTTGGCGTGGGGGCGGTGATCGGCGCTGGTATCTTCGTGCTGACCGGCCAGGCCGCGGCCAACCATGCCGGCCCGGCGGTGATGCTTTCGTTCGTGCTGGCCGGTTTCGCCTGTGCCCTGGCGGGCCTGTGCTACGCCGAGTTCGCGGCGATGATGCCGGTCTCCGGCAGTGCCTACTCCTACTCCTACGCCACCCTGGGCGAGGGCATGGCCTGGTTCATCGGCTGGTGCCTGGTACTGGAATACCTGTTCGCCTCGGCCTCGGTCGCAGTCGGCTGGTCGGCGTACCTGATCAGCTTCATCACCACCACGCTGCACATGCCGTTCCCGGATGCCCTCAGCGCGGCCCCGATTGCCTGGACCGGCAGCGAGTTCATCGCTTCGGGCAAGCTGTTCAACCTGCCGGCAGTACTGATCGTGGCGGCGGTGTCCGGCCTGCTGTACGTGGGCGTGACCCAGTCGGCCTTCGTCAACGCGATCATCGTGGCGATCAAGGTCACCGTCATCTGCCTGTTCATCGGTATCGGCGCGGCCCACATCGACCCCGCCAACTGGCAGCCGTTCATCCCGGAAAACACCGGCGTGCCGGGTGAGTTCGGCTGGAGCGGCGTGTTCCGCGCGGCCACCATCGTGTTCTTCGCCTACATCGGCTTCGATGCGGTCTCCACCGCCGCCGGCGAAACCAAGGACCCGCAGCGCAACATGCCGATCGGCCTGCTCGGCTCGCTGGCCGTGTGCACCATTGTCTACATCATCGTCTGTGCCGTGCTGACCGGCATGATGCCGTACCACCTGCTGGGCACCGACAAGCCGGTGGCGACCGCGCTGGAACCGTACCCGACCCTGTCGTGGCTGAAGACCCTGGTCGAGATCGGCGCCATCGCCGGCCTGTCCTCGGTGGTGCTGGTGATGATGATGGGCCAGACCCGCATCGCCTACACCATCTCCCGCGACGGCCTGCTGCCGAAATTCTTCGGCAAGGTCCACGCCCGCTTCCGCACCCCGTACGTCGCCACCATCGTGGTCGGCGTGATCGCCGCCGCGCTGGCCGGCCTGGTGCCGCTGAACGTGCTGGGTGAACTGGTCTCGATGGGCACCCTGCTGGCCTTCGCCACGGTCTGCATCGGCGTGCTGGTGCTGCGCTATACCAAGCCGGAGATCCACCGCCCATTCCGCGTGCCGGCGGTGTGGATCATCTGCCCGCTCGGCGCGGCGACCTGCCTGTTCCTGTTCTGGCAGGCGTTCGTGGTGCACTGGCACCTGTTCGTCGGCTGGACGCTGCTTGGCCTGCTGATCTACCTGGGCTACGGCATCCGCAACAGCAAGCTGGCCAAGTCGCCCTGATCCGCCTACGGGCCGGCCTCGCGCCGGCCCGTCCGTTTTTCCCGCGCGCCGGTCATGGCGCGCTTCGACAAGACCACCACACATGTTCAAGCAACTGTGGGCCACCAAGCACCCGCATGCCGCCCATGAAGACGCCAACGGCCTGAGCCTGCGCCGCCACCTCGGCCCCTGGGGGCTGACCGCCCTCGGCATCGGCGCGGTGATCGGCGGCGGCATCTTCGTCATCACCGGCCAGGCCGCCGCCAACCACGCCGGCCCGGCGATCATGCTGTCGTTCATACTGGCGGCGGTCTGCTGCGCCTTCTGCGCGCTGGCCTACGCCGAGTTCGCCTCGATGGTGCCGGTCTCCGGCAGCGCCTACACCTATACCTATGCCACCTTCGGCGAGCTCTCGGCCTGGTTCATCGGCTGGATGCTGGTGCTGGAATACGGCGTCTCCGCATCAGCCGTGGCAGTCAGCTGGACCGGCTATTTCCTCAGCCTGCTCAGCCAGTTCGACATCCATCTACCAGCGGCGCTGGTCAGCGCGCCACTCGACGCGCAGCTGCGCCCCACCGGCGCGATCGCCAACCTGCCGGCCGCCGCCCTCGTGCTGCTGCTGACCTGGCTGTGCTACGTCGGCATCAGCAAGTCCTCGGCGATGAACATGGCGATGGTCGTGCTCAAGACCGGCCTGATCCTGCTGGTCATCGTGGTCGGCTGGAAGTACGTGGATACCAGTAACTGGACCCCGTTCATTCCCGCCAACGAAGGCCCCGGCAAGTACGGCATGGAAGGCGTGCTGCGTGGCGCGGCGATGGTGTTCTTCGCCTACATCGGCTTCGAGGCGGTGTCGGTGGCCGCGCAGGAGTCGAAGAACCCGCAGCGCGACATGCCGTTCGGCATGATGCTGTCGCTGGTGATCTGCACCGTGCTGTACATCGCGATGGCCGCTGTGATGACCGGCCTGGTGCCGTTCCAGCTGCTGGGCACCGATGAGCCGGTGGTGACTGCCGTGGCCGCGCATCCGCAGTTGGGCTGGCTGCGCTGGGTGGTCGAGGTGGGCGCGCTGGTCGGCCTGTCTTCGGTGGTGCTGGTGATGATCATCGGCCAGCCGCGCATCTTCATGATCATGGGGCGCGACGGACTGCTGCCGCCGGTGTTCACCAAGATCCACCCGAAGTACCGTACCCCGCACATCAACACCGTGATCACCGGCATCGGCATCGCGCTGCTGGCGGCGCTGTTCCCGCTGGACATCCTCGGCGAGCTGACCTCGATGGGCACGCTGATCGCGTTTGCGGCGGTGTGCGCGGGCGTGTTGATCCTGCGCCGCACCCAGCCCGACCTGCCGCGCCCGTTCCGCATGCCGATGGCATGGCTGATCTGCAGCCTGGGCGTGCTGAGCTGCCTGGCGCTGCTGTCGGCGATGACGATGCACAACTGGATGCTGATGGGCGTGTGGACGTTCGTCGGCTTCGTGATCTATTTCTGCTACGGCTTCAAGCACAGCCGCCTGCGCGCGAAGTAAAACAAGCGTGGCAGGGCCCTGGTGGCCCTGCCACGCTGCCCGCTGGCGCAGGGGGGGGGGGGGCACCTCGCCTAGCGGCGATTGAACCAGATGAGTTCCTGTTGCCAGCCGGCACCGGCCATGCAGGCCCTGAACTCGCTGCTGCGGTCGGACGCATTCACGTCCACGATGTAACTCTCCTCTTTCGGCATCGGCACGAGGTTGTACTTGCCGTCGATCGTGCAGACTTCATCGAGCCTGCAGGGCACCTTGCGGTCCTCGTAGACAGTGCGCGTGGCCACCTCGTTCCGCACCGGCCAGTGATCGCCGGCCCGCGCCGTGCAACTGGAGTGGGCGGGACCGAATGGCCGCGCACTGGCATCCATCTTCACCCATTCCATCGCACAGCCGCTGCTGGCCAGCATGGCACCGATCACCCCCATCATCCCCATCGCGCGCGCGATCATCGAAGTACTCCTTTCCTTGGCGCTCGCCGGAACTCCTGCGGCAACCCGATGGTGTTTCGCCGCACATGAGCTGTCCACGACAGGAATCGGTTCCAGCGCGAGCGCGGACGCCCCCATTCAGCCTGCGCTGTGCCTGCCACGATCCAAACGCTGTCCAGCGGCTGCCGATACACCGCATCGCGCTTCCAGCGCAGCAGTCCGGCACCACGCCGCAAGCCCGGCCATGGGCCGGATCACGTAAAATGGCGACCATGAACGCCCCCACCTTCCCATACGACACCGCGCGCCTGAGCGAACTGGCCCAGCTGCTGATCGACAACGTCCGCGAGCTGGCCCACGCCGGCTGGACGCCGGCCACCAGCAGCAACTTCTCCCACCGCCTGGACGACCGCCACGCCGCGATCACCGTCTCCGGCAAGGACAAGGGCCGCCTGATCGAGGACGACATCATGGTGGTGGACTTCGACGGCCTGGCCGTCGGCCGCCCGCTGCGCCCGTCCGCCGAGACCCTGCTGCACACCCAGCTGTATCGCCGCTTCCCGGAAATCGGCTGCGTGCTGCACACCCACTCGCCGGTGCAGACCGTCGCCTCGCGCCTGTACGCGCCGCAGGGCCACATCCGCCTGGAAGGCTACGAGCTGCTGAAGGCCTTCGCCGGCAACAGCACCCACGAGATGGCCATCGACGTGCCGGTGTTCGCCAACACCCAGGACATGAACGTGCTTTCGAAGCAGGTCGATGACCTGCTCGACCGTCAGTACCTGTGGGGCTACCTGATCGACGGCCACGGCCTGTATGCCTGGGGCCGCGACATGGCCGAGGCACGCCGCCACCTGGAAGCGTTCGAGTTCCTGTTCCACTGCGAGCTGGAACTGCGCAAGCTGCGCGGCTGAACCCGCACGCAGGTGCAGATGCCGATCCGGAATCTGCGCCCTGCCCCCACCCTGCTACCCTGTCTTCCCCCCGAGACGTTCAAGCTGCCGCCATGAGCCGACTGCGCATCTACGACGACACCCGCCCCGAATCGCCGCTGCTGGATACCCAGGACGGCGCGGTCATCGCTGCCGAACTGCAGAAGATCGGCGTCACCTTCGAACGCTGGCAGGCTGCTGCGCCGGTCGCTCCAGGCGCCAGCCAGGATGAGGTGTTCGCCGCCTACCGTGCCGACATCGACCGCCTGGTTGCCGAGCGCGGCTTCAAGAGCGTGGACGTGGCCTCGATCGCCCCGGACAACCCGAACCGCGCCGAGCTGCGCAGGAAGTTCCTCGACGAACACTTCCACAAGGAAGACGAGGTGCGCTTCTTCGTGGCAGGCTCCGGCCTGTTCACCCTGCACGTGGGTGACAAGGTCTATGAGATCGAGTGCGTGAAGGACGACCTGATCGCCGTGCCCGATGGCACCACCCACTGGTTCGACATGGGCGACGAGCCCAGCTTCGTGGCGATCCGCTTCTTCACCGAGCCGGATGGCTGGGTCGGTCACTTCACCGGCACCGACATCGCGCAGAAATTCCCCCGTTACGTACCCACCCAGGCGTCCTGATCCATGCAGCCCCGCGTCATCCTGACCGACATCGAAGGCACTACCAGCAGCATCTCGTTCGTCAAGAACGTGCTGTTCCCCTATGCCCGCAAGGCGCTGCCCGCGTTCGTCGCCGAGCACGGCCAGCAGCCGGAAGTCCGCCGCTGGCTGGATGCGGTGGCCACCGAGATCGGCGGCGCCTGCCAGGACAGCCTGGTGGCCGAGACGCTGCAGGGCTGGATCGACCAGGACCGCAAGCACACTGCACTGAAGGCGCTGCAGGGCCTGATCTGGGACGAAGGCTACCGCCGCGGCGACTACACCGCGCACTTCTACCCGGAAGTGGCGCCGGTGCTGAAGGGCTGGCACGCCTCCGGCCTGCCGCTGTACGTGTACTCCTCCGGCTCGGTGCCGGCGCAGAAGCTGTTCTTCGGCTTCAGCGACGCCGGTGACCTCAGCCCGCTGGTGTCGGGCTGGTTCGACACCGAGATCGGCGGCAAGCGCGAGGCCGACAGCTACCGCCGCATCGTGCAGGCCATTGGCGTGCCGGCCGGCGAGATCCTGTTCCTGTCGGATGTGGTGGAAGAACTGGATGCCGCCCGCGAAGCCGGCCTGCAGACCCGCCTGATTGATCGCCTGGATGACTACCCGCTGCCGCGCACCGGCCAGGCCGCCAACGGCCACGAGCGGGTCGAGAATTTCCAGCAGATCCAGCTGTAAGCAAGAAAAAGGGGACGGAGGGGATTAAGTCGTTTGTGGCACACATGGGCCACAAACGACTTAATCCCCTCCGTCCCCTTTTTTGCTCAACGGTCGTTGAGGGTTTTTACCTTCAGCGCTTCGCGAAGCGTCGTCAGATCCACCGGGCCACGCACTGCGATGTCGCGGGTTTCGCCCGGCAGCAGATCCAGCAGGTTGTCTTCGACCTGCACATCCAGCGCGCCGAAATCGATCCACGTCGCGCGCACATACGCCGCGCTTTCCAGCCGCAGGCGATAGTGGTCGCCCTCGATGCTCAAGGCAGCCTTCAGCTTCTGTCGGGGCAATACCTGGTCCTTCGCCTCGACGAAACCAACCACCTGGCGGGCACTCACCGCCCCGTTCTGCAGCAGTTCGAACACGGCCACGGTGCGCTTCGGGTCGGCACCGGCCAGCAATTCGGCGTCGCGGAAATCACCGATCGAGGTGACACCGGCGGCAGCCAGCGACACCGCTTCCTCGCGGCGGCGAAGCACCTTGCCGTCTACATCCATCACCCGCAACCGCCAGCGTGCATCCAGCGCGGCACCGTCGTTGATCAGGCGCACCCGCGTACTGCCCTCGTCGCGCAACGCGGCCACTGTCACTGGCGCGAAAAAACGCCGCGCGGCGAAGTGCAGCGCCTTCCAGCGACCGAAGTAGTCCACGCTGGACCATGAAGCACCCGGCCAGACGTCGTTGAGCTGCCAATACAACGAGCCCATCGTGTACGGCCGCGAGGCGCGATGATGCAGCGCCGCCAGCGCGATGCCATCGGCCTGCATCACCTGGCTGAGGTAGACGAAGTCCTCGAAGTCCTTCGGTGTGCCGTAGCCCAGTTCGATGTAGTGCAGCAGGCGGCTGTTGCCCTCGCCCGCCATGAACTTCTGGTGCGCGCGGATCACCGGGCTGTCGATGCGCTGCTCGGCGCGGGTGGCGATCTGGTCCACCGTCGCCACCGACGGCCACGCCTGCAGCCCGTACTCGGACATGAAGCGCGGGGTCTCGCGCAGGTAGGCCTGCACCGGCAACGCCGGATTGCCCCAGACCTGCCAGTAGTGCTTGTCGCCACGCGTTGAATCGTTGGCCTTCTCGTCAAGGTCGTTGCTGGGCGAGCTGGACCAGTACGGCACGCCCAGCCCTTCCACGCCCACCACCTGGCGCAGGTCGTTGCCGAACAGGTCGACGTAGCCCTGCCAGACCTTCGCCGCAAATGCCGGGTCGGCCGCCTTCAGGTCGCGGCCGTGGCCCCAGTCCTTCCAGGCGGTTTCTTCCTCGTTGTTGCCACACCACAGCACGATGCTGGGGTGATGGCGCAGCCGGCGCACGTTGTCGCGTGCTTCGGCCACCACGCTGGCCCGGAAGGCCGGATCGTAGCCTGGCTGCATGCCGCCGCCGAACATGAAGTCCTGCCAGACCAGCAGGCCCAGCTCATCAGCGATGTCAAAGAACGCATCGTCCTCGTAGTAGCCGCCGCCCCAGTTGCGCAGCATGTTCATGTTGGCGTCGCGCGCGGCGGTCAGCACCTGGCGCAGGCGTGCGGCATCGACGCGTGCGGGGAAGGCGTCGAACGGAATGACGTTGGCGCCCTTGGCAAAGATCTCCACGCCATTGATGACGAAGGCGAAGCCCTGCCCTCCCTTGCCGTCTTCCTCGCGGCGCAGTTCGACCGTGCGCAGGCCGATGCGCTGCTCGCGCGCCAGCGTTGCATCGCCGCCACCATCCAGGCGAGCCTGCACGGTATAGCGATCCTGAGCACCATGGCCCACCGGCCACCAGCGCCGCGGCGTGGCCAGCTCAACCGGCAGCTCAACCGTATTCTGGCCTGGCTTCAGCAACACCGTGCGTTGCACCTGCGCCACGTTGCGGCCTTCCGGATCACGCACATCCACATTCACCAAGGCCGAACCCGCTGCAGCATCCTGCTCCACCTGCAGCAACACCGCCAGCTTCGCCTGCTCCGCGCTCAATGCATCGGTACGCACGGCAAGATCGGTCAGGCGGTGCGCGTCCCAGGCCTGCAGGTCGACCCCGCGCCAGACCCCGGCGGTGACATAACGCGGGCCCCAGTCCCAGCCGAAGTGGTAGGCCGGCTTGCGCGCGAAGTTGCCGACCATCGCCTCCTTCGGCTCATCGCCATAGGGCGACGGGTAATTGCCAGCGATCTTGTGCGGCATTGCCTGCACGCCCGGCAGCAGCGTGCGGATCGGTGAGCGGAACACGATCTGCAGTTCGTTGCCGTTCGCGCGCAGGCGCCCGTCCACACGTGCATGCCACGTGCGGTGCGCGTTGTCCGCGCGCAGCAGCGGCTTGCCGTTGAGGCTGACCTCGGCGTAGGTATCCAGCCCGTCGAAACGCAGCTCGGCATTCGGCTTGGCCAGCGTCGCCGCATCCACGTCAAAGCGGGCGCGGTACTCCCAGGCAGCCAGGCCGATCCATTGCAGCTCGGCCTCGGGTGCACCGACGTACGGATCGCGGATCAGCCCATGCGCCAGCAGGTCGGTGTGCACGCTGCCCGGCACCTTCGCCGCACGCCATTGCTGCAGGCCTGGACGCGCGGCGCCCTGCGCGTCGCCGGGCAGCATGCGGAATTCCCACTGCGCTTGCAGCGGGGCTGCGGCCACCGGGAAGGAGATGGCTGCAGTCAGCAGCAGGAGCAGACGGACAACGAGGGAAATGCGATGCACGTGGCGCTCCTGTTTTTCCGCCGGGCGTGGCCCAGCGCTACCGATTTCGGATTGCCAGGCATGGCCTGGCACTACTGCATTCGAACGATCTTCAACGCACGACGTTCAACACTTCGTAGCACGCGCCCATGGTGTGGTAATCCACCTTGCCGGCAGGGCTTTTCTCGTCGCTGTACTTGCGGTTGTCGGCATCGAGGATGCGGAACCATGCACCGTACTGGTGGTCGACGAAGTGCTCCCACGAATACGCCCAGATGCGTTCGTACCACTGCCAGTAGCGGTCATCGCCGGTACGCTTGGCCATCAGCGCGGCGGTCGCCAGCGTTTCGGCCTGCACCCAGAAATACTTGTCGTCGTCGCAGACGAAGCTGTCGCCGCCGATCGGGGCGCCGTCCATACCGGGCTGCCGGCGCGATTCCGGTGCGAAGCCGTAGTACAGGCCACCACGGGTGTCGTCCCAACTGCGTGCGACGGCGACGTCGAACAGATGCTGCGCGGTCGGCACCAGCCAGTCGGCCTGTACATGGCGATCGAGGATCAGCAGCAGTTTGGCCCACTCGGTCTGATGCCCCGGCTGGAAGCCCCACGGGCGGAACAGGTGCTTGGGATCGTCCAGGTTGTAGTCCCAGTCGATTTCCCAGTTCACATCGTAATGTTCCCAGACCAGGCCACCGGCCTTGGCGGCCTGGCGGCGGGTCATGTTGTCGGCCAGCTGCAGCGCGCGCTCGACATAGCGCTGCTCGCCACTGGCCTCGAACGCGGCCAGCATCGCCTCGCACATGTGCATGTTGGCATTCTGGCCGCGGTAGCCGGTAAAGCTCCACTGGCCGTCAGCCTCGTCCTTGTACAGGCCATGCTGCGGCTCCCAGAAGCGCGCTTCCAGCAACTGCCAGGTCTCGTCCATCCAGTCGCGGGCCTGCTCGATGCCGGCCTTCAGTGCGCAGCTGTAGGCCAGCAGCACGAAGGCCACGCCGTAGCAGTGGTTCATGTCGTCCTCGACCTTGCCGTCGCGCAGGGTCCAGGCATAGCCGCCGGTGGCCGGCTTGCGGTGCACCTCGCGCAGATAGCGCACGCCATGCTCGACAGCCTCCCGGTATTCGGCATTGCCGAACTCGCGGTAGGCCATCGCATAGTTGAAGACGAAGCGGGTGCTGCTCACCAGGTGGCGGTGGCTGGCATCGTAGATGCTGCCGTCATCACGGAAGTAGTGGAAGAAACCTCCGTCCAGATCGATGCAGCGCGGGTGGTAGAACGCCATCGTGTCGGCGATATGCGCGCGCAGGAACGCGGGCGAACGGAAATCGGGCGAGGTGCTCATGCGGTAATGTCCTGGGCCTGCAGCAGCTGCTGCACTTCATCGAGCGAGGGCATCGCGGCGAACGCGCCCTTGCGGGTAACAGCCAGCGCACCCACGGCGGCACCGAAGCGCAGCGTGGCGGTGATCGCCTCCGGGTCCTGGCAGAACGCGGCAAAGCCTGCGCCCGCCCCACCACGCTCCAGCAGGCCGACCAGCACGCCACCGACGAAGGCATCGCCGGCGGCCGTGGTGTCGACGGTGGCCACGCGGAAGCTGGTGACCGTGCCGTGGTTGTCGCGCGTGTACCAGTGCAGCGTGGCCGCACCATCGGTAACGATCACCCAGCGCGCCTGCGCGGCCAGAAGGCGCTTGAGCACCACTGACTCGCCATCGGCACCCAGCGGTGCCGCCAGGTAATCCAGCTCCTCGCGCGACAGCTTGACCAGGTCGGCGCGCTCCAGCTCCTGCCACAGGCGCGGCGTCGGATCTTCGTTGGCTGGCCACAGAGCCGGGCGCAGGTTGAGGTCCAGGCTGACCACCGCACCGGCGGCACGGGCGCGCTCCATGCCGGCGAAGGTCGCCTCGGCGATGGCCGGCTCGGTCAGGCTGTTGGAACAGACGTGGAAGCACTGCGCGCTGTCGAGGCACTCCGCCTGGAAGTCACTGTCACGGAACAGCAGGTCAGCCGCCGGCGGGCGGTAGAAACTGAAGCTGCGCTCGCCACTGGCATCCAGCGCGACGAAGGCCAGCGCAGTCTTGGCGGCGTCGGTGCGCACGATGTAATCCGTGCCCACGCCGTGCTCGACCAGACTGTCGGCCAGGAAGTCACCGAACATGTCGCGGCCAAGCATGCCGACGAACTGGGTCTTCGCCCCCAGCCGCGCAGCCGCCACCGCGACGTTGGCCGGCGCACCGCCGGCGTACTGCAGGAACGCGCGCGGGGTATCGGCCGAGGCCGGCGGCTGCGCTAGTAGATCGATCAAAATTTCGCCGAAGCAGACAATGGCACCCATTTCCGACTCAGCCTCCCTGCGTTGCGGAAGCCGGCGGGCGCGAACCCACCAGGCCGTAGAAGATGATGTAGACGTAGCAGACCACCGGCAGCACGAAGCTGAGGTGCAGACCGATGCGGTCGGCCAGCACGCCCTGCAGCAGCGGGATGATCGCGCCGCCGACAATGGCCATGATCAACAGGCTGGACGCCTTGTTGGTCAGCGGGCCCAGACGTTCGATGGCCAGCGAGAAGATGGTCGGGAACATGATGGAATTGAACAGACCGGTCGCCACGATGCCGTACAGCGCGACCTTGCCACCCGACGCCAGCGTGACGCCCAGCAGCACCACATTGGCCACTGCGAATCCGGCCAGCAGGCCGCGCGGCGAGTACTTGGCCAGCAGCCACGCACCTGCAAAGCGACCAACCATGGCGCACCCCCAGTAGGCCGACACATAGTGCGTGGCCTGCTGTTCAGTCATGCCGCCGATCTCCGGCAGTGCCAGGTAGTTCACCATCAGGCTGCCGATGGACACCTCAGCACCGACGTAGAAGAAAATAGCCAGCACGCCGAAAAGTACGTGCGGATGCTTGAGTGCATCCAGCAGCGTGTGGTGGCCGCTGTCGGCCTGCTCGGTGGTCTCGGTCAGGCTGGGCAGGCGGAACAGGTAGACGAACACTGCCAGCAGCACCAGTGCGATGGCCAGGCCCACGTACGGGCCCTGCACCGACTGCGCTTCGGCGGTACGGTAGGCAATCTGTTCGGCCACGGGCAGCGCGTTGATCTCGTCGCCGCTCTTCACTGCGGTGCTCAGAATCAGGAAACCACCAAACAGCGGCGCCAGCGTGGTACCCAACGAGTTGAGTGCCTGCGCCAGGGTCAGACGGCTCGATGCGGTCTGTTCCGGGCCCAGCAGCGCAACGTAGGGATTGGCTGCCACCTGCAGCACGGTAATGCCGGTGGCAAGTACGAACAGCGAACCAAGGAACGCTTCATAGGTGCGCAATGCGGCCGACGGCCAGAAGCCCAGCGCGCCCACGCCGGCGATCAGCAGGCCGGCGATGATGCCCTTCTTGTAGCCCAGGTGGGCCACCAGCCGACCGGCCGGCACCGACATCAGGAAGTACGCGCCGAAGAAGGTGAACTGCACCAGCATCGCGCGGGTGTAATTCAGTTCGAACACCGCCTTCAGGTGCGGAATCAGCACGTCGTTGAGGCTGGTCAGGAAGCCCCACATGAAGAATATGGTGGTGGCAACCGCCAGAGCAGCACGGACATTCATGACCGGCGCCTGGCTGCTGGAGGTACCCGATGGACGGGGCGTTGCGGAGATCGGCATGCGGTACGCGCCTCGATGCGCGGAAGGTCGTTGTTGCGTGGAAGGGGTGTATGGAAGGAATCAGTTCGGTCGTGCGGCGCTGCTTTCGCGGATGCGCAACTGCACCGGCGCGACCGTGCGCCGTGGCGGCGCATCCGGCTCGTCCAGTCGTTGCAGCAACAGCGCGGCAGCTTGCCGACCACGCTCGCGCGGATCGGCAGTGAGCGTGGTCAACGGCGGCACCGCGACCGACGCCTCGGAAATATCATCGAAACCGGTAACGGCAAAGTCGCCACCCGGGCGGATGCCACGCGAGTTCAAGCCCAGCATCAGGCCCAGCGCGACGGTGTCGTTGTAGCAGACCGCTGCACTCGGGCGATGTCCGTCGGCAAACAGCTCATCGGTGCGCGCCGCAGCTTCCAGGCGGTTCGGCGCCGACTCGATCATCCAGCCCGGCGGCAGCGACAGACCGGCCTCGGCCAGCGCCTGCTGGAAACCGGCACGGCGCTGGTGGCACGAGCTCGATGCAGCGTGGCCGCCGAAGAAGGCGATCTGGCGATGGCCGCGCTCGATCAGGTGGCGCGTGGCCAGATAGGCGCCGTGCTGGTTGTCCAGGGTCAGGAAATCCCAGTCGGCCCCGTCCAGCTCGCGGTTGAACAGCAGCACGTTGGCATTGGCACCTAGTGCCTGCCGCAGCAGCGCGGTATCGCTGCCCTCGGCCGGCGACAGGATCAGGCCGGCCGGCGTGTGCTCCATCAACGTGGACAGCACTGCCTGCTGACGCTCCGGCGATTCGCCGGTGCTGCCGAGCAGGGTCACGTAACCGCGTCCGCCCAGCGCCTCGTCCACGCCGGACGCGAATTCGGCGAAGAAAGGGTTGGACAGATCGTTGATCACCAGCGCGATGCTCGACGAGGTCCGCCGGCGCAGGTTGGCCGCCGCGCGGTTGTAGACATAGCGCTGGCGGCGCAGTTCGGCCTCGACCTTGGCGCGGGTATCGACGTTGACCAGCGGGCTGCCGCGCAGCACCAGCGACACGGTTGCCCGTGACACGCCGATGGCACGCGCGATGTCGGTCACCGTCACCGCCTTGCCGGCGCGCTTGCTGGGACTGCTGCCGTTGTCGTTCATCGTCTTCCCGGACTCCGCTGGAGGCTCAAGCCTAATGGATCAGGGCCCTGTCGTGCCGTGCCGTTCGCTGGGTCACCGCGAACGGCACAGTCCGTCTCAGCGCAGCTGGCTCCCCGGTGCCGCGCACCAGGATACCGGCAGGTCCTTCACCGCCGTGCCCCAGCCCTGCTCGGGCGCCTTCGCATCGAGCGCGAACTGCAGGCGCGGGCCCTGCTGCAGGCGGTTCCAGTCCAGCCACACCGGCGCATGCGCCTGGCCATCGACCTTCACGCCCTGCACGTACTGCAGGCGACGGCCATCGGCACCCGGCGCGTCGATGCGCAGGGTGCGGCCATTGCCCATGTCCACTTCCACCTTGCTGAAACGCGGGGTATGCAGCAGGAACTGGCCGCTGCCCGGCACCGCCGGATACACACCGATGGCACTGAACAGGTACCAGGCCGACATCGTGCCGAGGTCATCATTGCCGGTCACGCCATTCGGGGCATTGGTGAACAACTGCTGCGCGGCGCGCACTACCGCAGCGGTCTTCCACGGCTGGCCGATCAGCGTGTACAGCCACGGCGAGTGCAGGTCCGGCTCGTTGTTCGGGTTGTAGCGGAACTGGTTGTAGTAGCTGTACGGCCCGACCACCCACTCCTTGCGGGCTGCATTGAGCGGGTCGGCCTGCAGCGCGTCCATCGCGAAGAACGCATCCAGGCGGCGGCCAGCCTGTTCGCGGCCATCCATCGCTTCGACCAGGCCCGGCACGTCCTGCTGCGCCAGCCACTGATACTGCCACGCCGTCCCCTCATGGAAACCATGGTGCGAGCGCGGGCTGTAGTGACCATCGGCCGGCGTGTACCACTGGCCGTCCTCGGTACGCGGGCGCGGGAAACCGGTGAAGCCGGTCTCGGCGTCACGCACCTGCGGGTCCCACACCTTGCGCCAGTTGCGGCCGCGCTCACGCAGCGTCGCCGCGTCCTGCGCGTGGCCGAGGCCATCGGCCATCTGCGAAAGCGCGCAGTCGGCCAGCGCGTATTCCAAGGTGGCCGAACCACCATGGTGCGGATCGACGTCCATGCCCTTGGACGGGAACGCACGGTCGTAGACCACGTAGCCCTTGTCCAGGTAGGTCGGGTTACCGGAACGGCCGGCCATGCGCGAGTTCAGCGGCGGCGTGCCGAACGCATTGCGACGCAGCGCATCCCACGCCTGTGATTCGCGGCCCTTGAGCGCACCGAAGCGCCACAGGTCGACCATGAACGGCGTGACTGGATCGCCGGTCATGATGTTGGTCTCGAAGTTGGCATAGCCCCAGCGCGGCAGCCAGCCACCCTGCTCGTCGATCGCCAGCAGGGTACGGCCGATGTCACGCGCCACGTCCGGGCGGGTCAGTGCCAGCCACTGGTTCTGCGCGCGGTAGGTATCCCACAGCGAGAAGTACTCGTAATAGGTCCAGCCATCGGCGCGGTGGATACCATCGTCATAGCCGCGGTAGCGGCCGTCGGCATCGTTGCCGGTCATCGGCTGCAGCAGCGCGTGGTAGGCCGCGCTGTAGAACACGGTGCGGTCATCGGCCGTACCGCCCTGCACACGCACCCGACCCAGCTGCTCGCGCCACGACTGCTGGGACAGCGCACGCATGCGGTCGAAACCGAGCAGCGCCCCACCCTGCATGCCGTCTGCGCGCAGATTGATGCGCGCGCCTTCGGCGTCCACATGCGAGATCGCGCTGACCGCCGTCACCGACTGGCCCTTGGCCAGGTCGAAGCTGAGCCAGGCGCCGTTCGGCTTCTGCTCGCCTTCCATGCTGTGGCGCGCACCCGGCAGGCCACCGCCTTCGCCCCAGGTACCGTGTGCCTTGAACGGGCGGTCGAACTCGATGCGGAACCAGGTGGTGTACTGATGGCCACCACAGAAACTCTTGGTGACCAGCTTGCCTTCCACCACGCGGTCGCCGACCACATCAACCACGCTGCCGATCACCGAGTGGCGCTCGTTCGCCTGGCCGACATTGACCAGCACGTGGCCGTCGCCACTGCGCTGGCTGAAGGTGTAGCGCTCGGCCGCGGCACGCGTACGCGCGGTGGTCTCGGCATCGATGCCGCCGTAGCTGGTCAGCCGCACCTTGTAATAGCCCGCCTGGCCGATCTCGCCGTCATGCGTGTACGACGCGGCATAGGCCTTGTGGTCAAACTTCTTCGCGTTGCCGGTATCGAAATCGCCGCCGGGACCGATCGAACCGGTCACCGGCAGCACCGACACCTGGCCACCCTGCTCCCAGCAACCTGCGCCGGAGATGAAGGAGTGGCCGAAACCGCGGATCTTCTCGTCGTCGTAGCGCCAGCCCGAATAGTGGCTGCCGATCGGGCTGACCTGGATCAGGCCGAACGGTGCCGACGCGCCCGGGAACGTGTTGCCGTCGTCCTTGCTGCCGATGAAGGTGTTGACCTCGCGCTCCAGCGCAGCCGGCGCGGCCTGCAGCAGCACCGGCACTGACGACAGTGCGAGCAGGCAGGCCAGGCGCAGCAGCGGGCGCGAGGACACTGGGACGGCGGGAGCGGACGGCACTGGACGCATGTCGGGTTCCTGTAGTCGATGAGGCGGAGGCAGACGGCCGGGGCCGTCCGGCATCGTTCCGCTGAGCCCCTGCCTCGACTGGCAGAGAGCTCCCCCTGGAATGACGCCAGACCCACCAGACCGTGGATTTAGATCGATTCAAGTAGAGCATGCAGGTTCAGCCGAATGCATTCTGCGGCGCAGCATGAGAGGGGGCTGCTCGGCAGGGCTGCGCCCTGCACCCGCTCCGAGCTGGAGCAACAGCAACAGCAAGAGCAGAAGCTGATTTCCTGTGGGGAGGCGGGGTGGGTCCGGTTGCGGGGGCCGCTGCAAGTCCCCCTCCGGGGCCCGGCCCAGCCGCTGGCGGCTGTGCGTTCGGGCGCTTGCGAAGCAGTGCTTCGCATGCAAAGCGCCCTCACCCATGTAAGCTCGGTCGCCGCTTGCTCGTGTGCGCAGTCCTGCACACACGGCAAGACCGGGGTTGGGCGTCCTGCCCAACCCGCCCAAGGCATGCCTCGGGCCCATGCGGCTCACGCCCCCGCAACCGGACCCACCCCGCCTTCGACAGTTTCTCGCGATCTGCAGTAGATCCACGCCATGCGTGGATCAATCTCTGTCGGATAACGAAATCAATCGGGATCAGATCCGTTTTCCAACGGAAAACGGATCTGATCCCATGACCCCGCGTGATTCCAGGACCTATCCAACCGTCACCGGGAAACTGTCAAAGGCGGGGCGGTGTGGGCTGGCAGGACCGTTGGCGCCATGGGCCCGAGGCATGCCTCGGGCGGGTTGGGCAGGACGCCCAACCCCGGTCTTGCCGTGTGCGCAGGACGGCGCACACGCGCAAGGCGCCATCGAGCCCCCAGGGGTGAGGGCGCTTTGCTTGCGAAGCACTGCTTCGCAAGCGCCCGAACGCCCAGCCGCCAGCGGCTGGGCCGGACCCCGGAGGGGGGTTTACGGCGTGTCCTGCCAGCCCACACCGCCCCGCCAAACCAGCAGAAACCCAGAGCCGCTTTGGCTTTGGCTTTGGCTTTGGCTTTGGCTTTGGCTGTTGCCGGCCAGCGGCCGGCACTACAACAGGTGCAGGGCGCAGCCCTGCCGCCCCACCCTCCCCTGCGCACGAAAACGATTTCACTGATTTCAGCAAACCGTCATGCCTTCGCCACGCCAGTACCATATTGCGGAGCAGCATGCGCCCGCGGGCGACCCATGCTAAAAAACGCCCGCCCATCGCTTAGATCGATCCAAGAACGACACTGCGATGGCCGGGAGTTGGGGGAGCAGCAACAGGACGTACCAGGCCACGCGCACGGTGCTACTGCCACTGCATGGCAATAGCGACAATGTCACTTCAAATTAGATCGATTCAAGTTGTCCGTGCCACGTCACCGGATCAATCCAGGAGAGAGGGAGAGATGGGAATGAAGCATTCAACACGTACGCATGGCCAGGACGCACTGGCGCTGGCCATCGCGCTGGCCTTGGCCGCCGCCGTCATTCCGGCTGGCGCCGCCGCGCAGCAGGCCGCTTCCACCGGCTCGCAGGAAGCCACCAACCTGGACAGCGTCCAGGTCACCGGCTACCGCTACGCCATTGAAAAGAGTCTTGAGCAGAAGCGCGACGCCAACGCCGTGGTCGAAGTGATCACCGCCGAAGACGTCGGCAAGTTCCCCGACAAGAACGTGGCCGACGCACTGCAGCGCGTGCCCGGCGTGGTCATCACCCGCAGTGGCGGCGAAGGCAAGAGCGTCAGCGTGCGTGGCCTGGCACCCGACCTGACCCTGACCCAGTTGAACGGCAACTACGTGGCCACGTCGGAAACCAACGACGAAGCCACCCGTTCGTTCAACTACACCCTGCTGCCGTCGAACATGCTGTCCAGTGCCGAGCTGTTCAAATCACCGGAAGCCCGCATCGATGAAGGCGGCATCGGCGGCACGGTCATCCTGCACACCCGCCGTCCGCTGGACATGGAGTCCAACTCGGGCTTCGTCACGCTCGAGGGCACCTCCTCCGATACCCACCACGATATCGACCCGCAGGCGTCGGCCCTGTATTCGTGGCACAGCAAGGACGAGCGTTTCGGCGTGCTGATCGGCGTGACGCAGCAGAAGCGCACCACCCGCACCATGGAAGCCAGCACCGAGGACTACCAGTGGTACGGCGCCGGCAAGGCGCGCGATGCCTATGGCAACGTGCAGGCGCAGGATGGCATCCACTACTGGTGGGGCAGGTCCGGCTTCAACAACCAGACCGGCGGCAACTACAGCGACTTCTTCATGCCGACGTCGGTCAACTTCGCGGTGAAGGAAGAGAAGCGCGAACGCAAGGGCGGCCAGCTGACCTTCCAGTTCAAGCCGGTCGACAACGTTACGATGACGGCCAACTACTTCCGCTTCGAGCTGCAGGGTGACTACACCCAGAACATGCTGAAGATTCCGGAATGGAGCATGGCCCGCTTCAACGGCGATGGAAACTGGGCCGGCGGCCGCCTGCTCAACGGCCTGGATTTCGATCCCAGCGGCAACACCGTTACCGGCGCCCAGTTCGAAAAGCTGGCTGGAAAGACCTACTATTGCAGCGAAGACCAGGCCAAGGCCGCTGGCCTCAAGCCCGGCGGCTGGGGCCCGGACGACTGCACGGTTCCGACGCCGCAGCTGACCGGTGGCTACAGCAAGGAAAAGGCGCTCTCGCAGACCGCTGACCTGACCATCGACTGGGACATCAGCCCGCTGTGGAAGGCCTCGTTCACCGGCGGCCGTACCTGGTCCGAAGGTGGTCCGTCGATGAACTTCCGGATGTCGGCCAAGCCGCGCCGCAAGGTCGGCAACGATTACCTGTCGGGCAACCTGTACAGCGCCTGGGACCTGACCGGTACGCCGTCGGCCACCTTCTCGCCCGACCTGCAGCAGCAGCTGATGAACGGCATCGCCGAAGTCGACACCGGCTCGACCGATTCGTCGTGGAAGCGCACCGAGGTCAAGCAGAACTACTTCCAGGCCGACGTCACCAAGCTGTTCGAGTCCGGCTGGCTGGACTCGATCCAGTTCGGCGCCAAGTACCGTGACGGCAAGGTCCATCGCAATACCGGCAACACCTACTGGGTGTGCCCGGGCCGCGACCCGGCCGACTATGACAACAGCCGCTACCAGAGTGGCTGCGATCCGACTGCGGGCGACGCGCAGCCGGGCTTCTTCCTGTCCAATCCGATCAGCAACATCGCGGGCGGCTTCAATGCCAACGTGTTCCCGGGCATCAACTACCCGGCCTACATCGATTACCTGAACAAGACCTACGGTGGTTCTCACAACCGCACCGAGGAAGACTTCGTCTACAACGTCAACGAGAAGATCTACTCGGGCTACTTCCAGGCCAACTTCCGCACCGAACGCGTGCGCGGCAATGTCGGCGTGCGCGTGGTGCGCACCAAGCAGTTCGCGCAGTCCTCCGACTCGATCGAGAAGTTCAACGACTACTTCCTGGACAACGCGTCCGGCGCACCGATGGCGTGCACCGATCCGGCCGCTGCGGCCTACCCGACCTACAGCTGCGAGAGCGGCTTCGTGCGCCTGCCGCATGATCTGGCGCAGAGCAAGACCTACAGCCTGATCGGCGTGGATCGCACCTACACCGACGTACTGCCGAGTTTCAATATCGCCTGGGACATCACCGACACGCTGGTGCTGCGTGGTGCCGCATCGAAGGTGATCGCCCGCCCCGGCTACACCGACATCGCAGCACCGGGTGCACTGAGCTACTACAGCGAGGAGTACGTCAATGATCGCCGCGTTGCCGGTGGCGCATCGACCGCAGGCTGGGTCGGCCAAGGCAGCAACAAGCAGCTGGAACCGTTCAAGGCCACCCAGTTCGACCTGGGCCTGGAGTGGTACTTCCAGCCGGGCGCGGTCGCCGGCGTCGGCCTGTTCCGCAAGAACGTGGACAACTTCACCCTGCCGGTGGTGCGCGACACGCCGATGGTCATCAACGGTGAAGCGGTGAACGTGCAGCGCTACGAGACCCAGGCCAATGGCCGCGATGGTGTCTCGCAAGGCGTCGAGCTGTATGGCCAGTACACGTTCGATTTCGGCTTCGGCGTGCAGGCCAACTACACCTACAACGACACCAACCTGGCTTCCATTGTTCTGGACGGTCAAGAAATCGGCTCCTCGCCACTGGTCGGCAGCGCCAAGAACCAGGCCAATGTCACGGTGTTCTACGAGAACGAGAAGTTCCTCGCGCGCGCCTCGTTCAACCGTCGCGGCCAGGTGGTCGGTGGGCTCAACAATGGCCTCACCGTCTACACCGAGCCGTATGACCAGCTGGATCTGAACGTGGCCTACAACCTGACCCCGGACTGGACCCTGACCGCCTCGGTGATCAATGCCACCAAGTCCGAGCAGCGCGTGCACCTGGGCAGCGACACCAAGGCACGCCTGATCTCCAATACCTACGCAGGCCGCCAGCTGTACTTCGGCGCTACCTGGAAGTTCTAAGGCAACACCGGGTTGCCCGGGCCTGCCCCGGTGCAACCCACGCCCCGCCCTGGCGGGGACGTTCCTCCACGGCAGCCACGCTGGTACAGGTGGCTGCCGTTTTCATTGGTGCTTTGTCTTCGGTTCAGCCCTGCGCTTGACCCTGCCAATGTTGGAAGGTGCACACTGGCGCCACCCCAAGAGCACCGAAGGAGCTACAGATGGAATTCCACGTGGAAGGCATGACATGCGGCGGCTGCGCACGCAGCGTGACCAAGGCGATCGAGCTGGTCGATCCGCAGGCCAGCGTGCAGGCAGATCCCGCCAGCCGTCGCGTGCAGGTACAGACCTCGGTCAGCGAAGCGCAGATCGTGGCGGCGCTGACCGATGCAGGCTTCCCGCCGCGCACGGCCTGATCCCCTAGCCTGCGCCTGCAACGAAAAACCCGCCCGGTGCAGCTGCACCGGGCGGGTTTTTCATGTATGCAACGCCAGGTCAGTGCTTGTGCGTGCGGCGCCGTACTGCACCGGTCTTCGCGGTCTCCGGCGGTGCCAGGGTCTCTTCGTCCTCGCCCAGCCGCTGCAGAATCGGGCATTCCGGGCGCTCATCGCCCGCACAGCAGCCGATCAACGACTTCAGCGTGTCGGCCATCTGCCGCATGCTTTCGATACGCTGCTCCAGGTCGGCGATGTGCTGTTCGGCAAGATGCTTGACGTCGGCACTGTGCCGCGAGGTGTCGTTCCACAGGCCGAGCAGATCGGTGATCTCGGCCACCTGGAAGCCAAGATCGCGCGCCCGCCGAATGAAGCGCAGGCGGTGGATGTCCGCCTGCGAATATGCCCGGTAGCCGGACTCGGTGCGATCGGCCGCAGGAATCAGGCCGATCTGTTCGTAGTAGCGGATCATCTTCGCCGAAACGCTGGACGCCTTGGCGGCTTCACCGATGTTCATGCGGTTCTCCTTCAGTGGCTCGCAGCGGGGGCATCCGCCATCGGCGGCTGGAAGCGGCGCAGGCGCAGTGCGTTGCCCAGCACGAACACGCTGGACAGCGCCATCGCACCGGCGGCGAACACCGGCGACAGCAGCACGCCCCATACCGGGTACAGCACGCCGGCCGCTACCGGAATCAACGCGGTGTTGTAGGCGAAGGCCCAGAACAGGTTCTGCCGGATGTTGCCCAGCGTCGCCTTCGACAGCGCGATGGCATTCGGCACACCCTGCAGGTTGCCCGACATCAGCACCACATCGGCCGACTCCACCGCGATATCGGTGCCGGTGCCGATGGCCAGGCCGACATCGGCCTCGGCCAGCGCCGGCGCATCGTTGATGCCGTCTCCAACGAAGGCAACATGGCCGTGCGTGGCCTTCAAGCGACGCACCGCTTCGACCTTGCCTTCCGGCAGCACCTCGGCAACGACTTCATCGATACCCAGCTGGCGTGCGATCGCCTGCGCGGTGCCGGCATTGTCGCCGGTGATCATCGCCACCTTCAGGCCAAGCTGGTGCAGCGCCGCGATCGCGACCGGCGTGCTCGGCTTGATCGGATCGGATACTGCGATGATCGCTGCCAGGCGTCCATCGATGGCCGCGTACAACGGCGACTTCCCCTGCGCGCCGAGTTCGGCCGCCAGCGCTGCAAACGCGGTGATGTCCACGCGCAGGTCGCGCATGAAGCGATCAGCACCGACCTCCACCCGTGCGCCGTCTACGCTGGAGCGCACGCCCATGCCGGTGACCGACTCGAAGTCGACCATGGCCGGCAATGCGATGCCCTGCTCGGTGGCTGCATCGACAATGGCGCGGGCGATCGGATGCTCCGAACGTGATTCCACGGTGGCGACGGCGGCCAGCACTGTGGCGCGATCAAAGCCGTCGGCGATCTCCAGGTCGGTCAGGCGCGGGCGGCCTTCGGTCAGCGTGCCGGTCTTGTCCACCGCCACCACCTGCGCGTCCTTCAGCAACTGCAGTGCTTCACCCTTGCGGAACAGCACGCCCATCTCGGCGCCACGACCGGTTCCGACCATGATCGACGTCGGCGTAGCCAGGCCCATCGCGCAGGGGCAGGCAATGATCAGCACCGCCACCGCATTGACCAGCGCGAAGCTCAGCGCCGGCGATGGGCCGAAGATCAACCAGACCGCGAAGGTCGCCAGTGCGGCCAGCATCACCGCCGGCACGAACCACAGGGTGACCTTGTCGACCACCGCCTGGATCGGCAGCTTCGAGCCCTGTGCCTGTTCGACCATGCGGATGATCTGCGCCAGCATGGTCTGCGCGCCCACCGCCGTGGCACGCACGGTCAATGCACCTTTCTGGTTGACCGTGCCGCCGACCACGCTGCTGCCCGGCTGCTTCTCGACCGGAATCGGTTCGCCACTGATCATCGACTCGTCGATGTAGCTGCGCCCCTCGATCACCTCGCCATCGACCGGCACGCGCTCGCCCGGGCGCACTTCCACCACATCGCCGCTCAGCACCTCGTTGACCGGGATCTCGATCGTGCGGCCTTCACGGATCACATGCGCGACCTTGGCCTGCAGGTTGACCAGGCGCTTGATCGCCTCCGAGGTACGGCCCTTCGCGCGCGCCTCAAGGAAGCGGCCGAGCAGGATCAGCGCGACGATCACCGCCGCTGCTTCGTAGTAGACGTTCACCGTGCCCGGCGGCAGCAACCGCGGTGCAAAGGTCGCCACCACCGAGTAACCGAACGCTGCGGCGGTACCCACCGCCACCAGCGAGTTCATGTCCGGCGCCAGCCGCAGCAGTGCCGGGAAACCCTTCTGGTAGAAACGGCGGCCGGGAATGGCCAGCACCAGCAGGGTCAGTACGAACTGCAGGTACCAGCTGGTCTGCATGCCGAGGGTGGCCATCACCCATTCGTGCATGCCGGGAATCAGGTGCGACCCCATTTCCAGCACGAACACCGGCAGAGCAAGTGCGGTGGCCACGATCAGGTCGCGTTTCAGTTCGGCGCGCTCGGCATCCTTCTTTTCCGCCGCTTCGTCATCGGACTGAACGCCCGCTTCGATGGCATGGGCGGCATAACCGACCTTGTCGATGGCCGCTACCAGCGCATCCACAGCGGCCACGCCGCGCACCGTGGCGCGTTCGGTGGCCAGGTTGACGCTGGCCTGGCTGACGCCCGGTACCGCCAGCAGCGCGCGCTCGACGCGACCGACGCAGGAGGCACAGGTCATGCCTTCCACTGCCAGCTCGATGGTGCCGGCCGGCACGTCATAGCCCACCCGCTCCACCGCCTGGATCAGCGCGGCGCGATCGACCGGACCGGACGGGCGGATATCCGCGCGCTCGGTGGCCAGATTGACCGAAACACTGCCGACGCCCTCGACCTTGGACAGCGCCGCTTCGACACGGCCGACGCAGCTGGCGCAGGTCATGCCCTCGATGGGCAGGCTGATGGTGGACGGGCTTGCGGGGACTGCAGTGGCGCGGGGCGTGCTCATGATCGGATTCCCGGGGTTCCTTCTGGATGCGGACAGGCTAAACCTTGCCATCGTGGGAAGGTCAAATCCAGCCACCCCGTCCAGCCGGTAGCGCCGGGCCATGCCCGGCGTACCGCCCGCAATCCACCTCAGAAGGTGAACACGTACTCCAGCGCGAACTCGCGGCCAACCGCGCCGAGCAGGCGGGTCGGGGCGAAATCGTAGTCCAGCTTATACGGGTCCTTGTGGTTCCAGCTGGCGGAGTTGAACGCGTTGTTGACGTAGACGTTGACCTTGGCGTGCTCGGTCACCTGGTAGCCCACGTTGAAGTTCCAGGTGATGAACGGCCCGACCCGCCCGTAGTAGCGCGCCGTCTGCTGGCCGGCATTGGGATTCGGATTCGGCGAGCCGTCCGGACGCGTGGCCGGCTCCAGGCAGTTGAGCGACGGGCTGTCGCTGGGCACGTAACCATCGGCGAACGGCAGGCAGCCGCCAGGATTGTCCAGGCGGTCGGTACCCCAGTGGTAGCGCACGCCCGGCACCGAACCGATGCGATCGGCATAGACGTTGGCATTCCAGTTGCCACGCTGCCAGGCCAGGCTCGCACGCAGCTTGCTGCGCAGGTCGCGATCGCGGCGTTCCGGGTTCGGATCGTTGGCGTAGCGCTGTTCCTTGGTCGAGATCTGGTTGGTGTAGTTCACCCCCAGCTGGAAGCTGCCCCACTGCGCGGTTTCCAGGCGATAGCGCGCGGTCAGGTCGATGCCGCGCACTTCGCGGCTGGCCAGGTTGAACGGGCCGCGCTCGATCGATACCAGGCGGCCGTTGCTGTCACGGTTCACGCGGGCCAGAATGCCAGCGCAATACTCGCCACCGGCCGGATTGGCCCACGGCGTACCGTCCATGTTCTTGCCGGTCAGGCAGCCCGCTTCGCTGGCCAGCACCTCGTCGGCGCCAACGTCGACGATCATGTCTTCCAGCTTGATTGCCCAGTAGTCGGCACTGACCGACAGATTGGGCATCACGTCCCAGACGAAACCGACCGTCCACGAATCACCGGTCTCCGAGCGCAGCAGCGGCGTGCCACGCCGGTTCACATCGAACGTGTACCAGACATCGGTATTGCCCACGCCACAGTTGTTGACCAGGTACGCGCCGCTCTGGATGCAGCGCAGGCGGTCATAGGTCTGCACTTCGGAGCTGCTGGGCTGGCCCAGCAGGTAGTGCATGTCCGGCGCATGGAAGCTGGTGGCATAGGAGCCACGCACCAGCAGCGACTCCACCGGGCGCCATTCCAGGCCGACATTCCAGGTGGTCTCCTTCTGGCTGCCGATGTCCAGCGCTTCGCCGCTGTTGTCAGCCTTGTAGCTGCCATAGCGGTCATAGCGCGCGGCCGCAGTGGCGGTCACGCTTTCCAGCAGCGGGATCTTGAACTCGACGCCGGCCGAATAGCGGGTACGCTCGCCGCCACCGCGATCGACGTTCTGCAGGTCGAAATCGATGCCGGCGCGCGGATCCGGACTGAGGTGATAGCCCTGCTGCGCTACTTCGGCCACCGCCGCGAACGAGATCGGGCCGGCCCAGCCCTGGAACAGCTCGCCGGTGATGTCCGCCGAAGCCTGATTGACCCATGAGGACGCACGGTTCTTCGCCACGGTGCCCATCTGCCAGTACTGGTCCGGCGTCAGCGGGTTCCACCAGCGCGATTCGTTCAACGCATAGATCGCCTCGCCGTCGGCGGTAGTGCCCAGCTTCGGGCCGAGGAAGTAGTCGTACGACTTCTGCTTGTCGACCACGTTCTGCCGTTCTTCCACGCGGTAATAGGAACGCCCCACCGTGGCGCTCCAGTCGAAGCGATCGGCCAGGCGTCCACGCAGGCCCGCACTCCAGTCCCAGGACAGTTCGCGGTTGGTGTTGCGCAGCGTATCCAGGCCGCCCACCTCGTTCGGGGTGAACTGGCGCACGCCGAGGATCGGGCGGTTGCGGTTGGCGTCCCAGTAGTAGCCGTTGTCATCGTCGATCAGCGACACGCCGGGCGGATTGGTGCCCCAGATCGCTTCGGAGCGGTACACCGCCAGGTTGGTCCAGGCCTGCAGGTCATTGCTGAAATCGAAGGTGGCATACAGGTTGCCGGACACGTTCTCGGCACCGCCGGTGAGCAGCCAGTTGGCGTAGTCGGCGCTCATGCCGCACAGGCGGCCGGTGTTGGTGATGGTGTTGGCGGCGTAGTTGTAGACCAGGCGATCGGCGGTGTAGTACTCGCCATCGAACTTCTCGCAGGTGCCGGTGGGCGGCGCCAGGCGCTGGCCGGTGGTGGGATCGATCAGCGCCAGGCCGGCGGTGGGACGGAAGCCGACCTTGCGTTGTTCCATGTTCCAGGACGGGTACGGCGCATCGTCGGCATCGTCCATCTGCGGACGGTCACGTCCGAACAGCGGATCGCGCTTGGTGTACTGCAGCGCGTAGGTCACGCTCCAGTTGTCGCCGGTCTTGCCGCCGGCCCAGGACAGATCCCAGGTATCGCGGCCGCCTTCGGTGGAGGTGCCGCCGCGCACGCGCACTTCGTCGCCGTCGTAGTTCGTCTTCAGGATGACGTTGACCACGCCGGCGATCGCATCCGAGCCATAGATGGCCGAGGCGCCACCGGTCAGCACTTCGATGCGCTCCACCGCGGCAGCGGGAATGTTGCCGTAGTTGGAGAAGTTGGTTTCGCCACCGTAGGGCAGCGGGTAGTCCGCTACGCGACGCCCGTTGACCAGCAGCAGCGAACGGTTCGGGCCCATCCCGCGCAGGTTCAGGCCGCTGGCATTGGGCGTGTGCGAACCCCACTGCGAGGCCGCCTCGACGGTACCGGTGGCTTCAGTGAGCGTCTTCAGTGCGTCGTAAACGCTGACGAAACCTTCCTTCTGGATCTGTGCGGCGGTGATCACGTTGACCGGCGCTGGGCCTTCAACGCTGGCGCGCTTGATGCGCGAACCGGTGACGGTGACCGCGTCGAGATCCTTGGTGGACGAACTGGCGGCCTCCTGCGCGCTGGCCGCCAGGGGCAACAGGGCCAGGACCAGGGCCTGGGACAGCAGGTGACGACGCTTGCGGACGATCTGAGCCATGGGTGGTTGCTCTTCGAAAGTGTGGACGCACGGACGGGTGGTGGCGCGGCACTACGGCTGATCCGGGCACCTGGATCGGTTCAAGACCGATACGGCGCCCTCCCCTGTGGATCGATCCAAACTAAAGCACAGCTGAACCGCGCCGGGCATGCGGCGGCGCAGCAACACGTGGCGTAATGCCGTTATCGGCTGCAGGTATCCAGAACAATCAACGGGTTGCGAAACATCGCTGAGAGGACGGAGCACACGTCAATGACACGATCGCGACAATCGTGCGCGGAACTGTTTTGTCCGCCCTCAGCGGCTTCTCTCGTCCGATTGAAGCGGGAAAAAACGGCCATTGCGGAGTGCATAGTGGCTTGAGGCCCTCCCGTCAGGCCCGGCACCCCACCACGTGATGGTGAACCCGTCGTGCTGCCAGACCACCGAGGAAAAGTCGGACTCACTTTCGGGACTTCCCGAGTTCTCGCTGGCCAGGGACACGGTCTCAAGGCAACTACTGATCAGTATCCTGCCCCGCTCGACAGGTTTGGGCGGGATCAATTCGTAGACGAAGAGTTCGATCTCGCGCCCCGCGCCACAATGGCCCATCGGGCTATCGGCGTTTGAATCGAATACCTGATACAGCGCGCGAAAGCGCTTTCCCCCAACTTCATGCATGCGCCTGTCGACGAATGCGCCCCGAGCGGCTGGCGCCAGTTTCACGCCGGGCATAGGCAGGATCTCTCGACCTTCCTCGCCATTGGCTTCGTGCCACTGCCACACGGATGCCGAAACCTCTTCGGCGCCACTCGCACTGAGCGCAAGCAAACAGGAGAGCAGCGGAAGCAGTTGAAACATCTGGGCGCTCGCGGTCGAAGGATGGTCGGCCACACTGTCCGGACTGATACCGTGCTCCGCCATATGCAGAC
The DNA here is from genome assembly GCF_056481625.1 of Stenotrophomonas sp. 86156_Sma. NCBI lineage: Bacteria > Pseudomonadati > Pseudomonadota > Gammaproteobacteria > Lysobacterales > Lysobacteraceae > Stenotrophomonas > Stenotrophomonas sp. 86156_Sma. The sequence continues at coordinate 2,275,870 of NZ_CM151157.1, read as the reverse complement.
GCAGATGACGTTTACTTTCCGTGACTTGCCGCTTCGACCCCGGCAATCACATGTGCCTGAAGCGTCATCTGATCCAGCGCCCAATCCATCGCGAACAGTGGGGTCGGAGCCCTTCTGCGAAGGGATCCGACCCCGGCGGCGTTCAACCGTCCAGCGCCTGCCGCAGCGAAGCTACGGTGGCGGTGGCGGTCTGGCTCCAGTCCGGGTCCAGCCCTCGCAAAGCCTGGTTCTGGAACTGCATGGCCGAGCGCCGCAGGCCCTTGGCCGAGGCGTGCAGTTCGGTGCAGCCGGTCTGCCTTGCCACGGTAGCGATGTTGCCCGGTGCCAATCCGGCACCAGCCATCACCGTAATGCGGCCTGCTGCCTGGGTAACGAGGCCTGCCAGCACATCGGCACCCGCCTCGGCACTGACCTGACCGCCCGAGGTCAGCACGCGCTGGCAGCCCAGCCCGATCACCTGCTCCAGCGCGGCGGGCAGATCGCGGGCGGCATCGAAGGCGCGATGGAAGGTCACCTGCAACGGCCCGGCAGCCTGCACCAGCTCGCGGCACAGCGCCACGTCGATCCCGCCCTGTACATCCAGCGCGCCGATCACCACGCCATCGCAGCCCAGTGCGCGGCACTGCGCGATGTCACGCAGCATCAGTTCGGCTTCCAGCCCGTCGTAGTGGAAGTCGCCCGGGCGCGGCCGCACCAGCACGAACAGCGGAATCGACAGCCGTTCGCGGGCAATCGCAATGCTGGCGAACGACGGTGTGGTGCCGCCGTCGGCCAGGTTGTCGAACAGCTCGATGCGGTCGGCACCGCCGGCCTGCGCGGCCAGCGCCGATGCCAGCGAATTGCTGGCGATCTCCAGGGTGAGCCGCGTGCTCACGTCTGGGTGCTCGTGTAGATCGATGGCGAGTCGCGCAGGTCATCCTGGCGCTGTGCATCGCACACCGCATAGACAAAACCACGATGCAGCGCGTAAGCGCCGACCTCACCCTGCTTGTTCATGGCCAGGAAGCAGACCTGCAGTGTCTTGCTCGCTTCAGGGCGCTTGCGCACCACGCGGTCGATCGCTTCGCGGCAGGCCTGCGCCGGCGAGCGCCCCTGGCGCATCAGCTCGACCACCAGGAACGAGGCGGCGTTGCGGATCATCTCTTCACCCACGCCCGAAGCAGTGGCCGCGCCCACGTCGTTGTCGACGTACAGGCCGGCACCGATGATCGGACTGTCGCCAACGCGACCATGCAGTTTCCAGGCCATGCCGCTGGTGGTGCAGGCACCGGCCAGATGGCCCTTGGCATCCAGCGCCAGCATGCCGATGGTGTCGTGGTTGTCGCTGTTGCCGGGAATACCACGGCGCTCGGCATTGATCTGCGGCTGGTACTTCTCGGTCTTCAACCACTCGCGCCAGGCCGCTTCGGCCTGCGGCGTCAGCAGGTGCTTGCGCTCGAAACCCTGCTGCACCGCGAACTGCTGCGCGCCCTCACCCACCAGCAGCACGTGCGGGCTGTTCTCCATCACTTTGCGCGCCACCGACACCGGATGCAGGATGTCGACCAGCGCCGCCACCGCACCACAACGGCCATCGCCATCCATGATGCTCGCATCCAGGCTCAGCACGCCGTCGCGATCCGGGTTGCCGCAATGGCCGACGGTGGGGTTGCACAGCTCGCTCTCGGCCCAGCGTGCGCCGGCTTCCACCGCATCCAGCGCGCTGCCGCCCTGCGCCAGCACCTTCCACGCGGCCTGGTTGGCCGGCACGCCGAAGTCCCAGGTCGAAACCACCCTGGCACCACCCTGCGTGCGCGCCTGCACGCCCGGCAATGCCGCCATGCCTGCAGCCAGTGCACCGGCCTGCAGGAACTGCCTGCGATCCACCATCTTCCCCTCCCAGTCTGCAATGCATGGCCGGCCCGATGCCGGCCCTGCCGATCAGTCGTGCGTGGGTTGCCGCGCTGCGTGCCAGACCGCTGCACCGAGCACACCCAGCTGGCCGTGCTCCACCCTCCACACCGGTACCTGGCGCAGCACTTCGGTCAGCACACCCTTGTTGAGGAATCGCTCACGGAAGCGGCCATCGGCCAGGAAATCCTGCACATGCGCGGAAATGCCCCCGGCCAGGTATACCGAGCGCGCGCCGACGGCGATCGCCGCGTCGCCGGCCAGGCTGCCCAGCCAGGCACAGAACACCTGCAACGTTTCCACAGCAAGCGCGTCCTCGCCACTGCGCGCGGCGCCGATCAGTGCCTCGGTGCTGGTCCACACCGGGGTGACGCCGCGCAGTTCGCACAGGCACGGATACAGGTTCATCAGGCCGCTGCCGGAAAGCACCCGTTCGTTGTCCACGTGCGGCCAGCGCTGCAGCAGTTTGCCCAGCACCTGCAGTTCCAGCGCGTTGCCGGCGCCGAGCGCGGCATGGCCGATCTCGCTGGCCAGCACCGGGCGCTCGCCATCGGCGAAACGCAGCGCGGCACCCAGGCCGGTACCGGCACCCAGCACCAGCGCCGGGAAGGCCTGCGCCGGATCGGCGTCGCCATTCAGTGGGACCAGGGTTTCCGGCTGCAGGTACGGGATGGCCAGCGCCACCGCTTCGAAATCATTGATCAGCTGCAGTTCGCGCAGGCCGGACTGTTCGCGCGTGGTCGACAGCGAGACTGTCCACGGCAGGTTCGAGTTGATCAGCACATCGCCATCGAGCAGGCCGGCGATGGCGACCACCGCGGTCTGCACCGGCTGGCCAAGGCATGCGGTGAAATCGGCCAGGATCGCGGCCAGGCTGGGATGCTCGGCGCAGGCATAGGTGCGATGGCTGCCCAGCAGCGGCGCGTGGCCGGGTTGGGTCTCAGCCAAGGCCAGGCGGGCGAAGGTGCCGCCGACATCGGCAACGACCAGATGGCGCGGAAGACCGCCGCGGGCGGAGTCGGAGGAAACCGGGGACGCTGCTGCGATGGTCACGCTGGCCTGCTTGGATCGATTGAATCGCCCCGATTCTCAGGCATCGGGGCGGCTTTGCCTAGCGCGCCGATGGTTCAGGTTGGTCTACATGCCTTCCTGTTCGGCCACCTGCACGCCATCCACCAGCACACGCAGGCGCTGCGGGCGGAAGCCGGCGAACAACAGCGGCCGGGTGCGCTCGACCAGCACTTCGTGGCCGGCGATGTGACGCAGCCACGACTGTACCAGCGAGAACGAGAAGTGGGTGCCCGGATGCAGCGGGTGCTGCACCCAGACCTTCTCGGTGGCGCTCTGCAGCAGCATCGCGCCGGTGAACCAGTGGCGGCTGAGCGTCACCGGCGTGGTGCCGGCCATGAAGCGGATATCCATGCGGGGTCCTTTCGCGTTGGGCAGCGGCGCCCTGGATCAGGGCTGGGCAGTCTGCAGGCTGTAGCTGGTGGTGGCGGTGAACACTGCACCATCAGGCTGGGTGGAGCGTACCTCGACCTTGTGGCTGCCCACGGCCAGATCGGTCGGCAACGCGCCGCGCCACAGGTGCGGCGATGCAGTGGCCTCCGGCGAGCGGTCGTAGCCGCGCAGGCTGCTGGCCAGATCATCGGCCACGTTCTCCACCATCAGGCGCGGATCGGGCTGGCTGACCTGCTTCATCGGCTGCCACGCGCCGCCATCGACGCGGTACTCGACCACGCTGGCGTCCTCACCCATGTAGACGTTGGCATAGATGCCCCAGGCCGGGTAAGCGCCCTGGCGCAGTACCTTGGGTGCATGCAGGCCGATCTGCTCGCTGGCCGGCTGGCCAGCCACGCGGTACTGCAGCTTGTAGCTGCCGTTGCCGGCCACGTCGAGCAATGCATAGCCCTTCGGCGTGCCGTCGCTCATGGTGCTGTCCGGCACGCCAGCGGCATTCTTCACCCCCGACCAGAACGCACCGCAGTTGGCACCGACGTTGTATTCGTGCAGCGGCTTGTCACCGTTCCAGCCCTCGGCCTTGCCGTGGTAGACGTGCTGCTGGGTGTGGCTGTGGCCGCTGAGCACCAGCACGTTGCGGAAGTCCTTCAGCAGGTCGAACAGGCGCTGGCGGTCGGCGTGACGGAAGGTCTCGCGCCCCGGCGCCGCGTCGAACAGCGGGATGTGCATGCCCAGCACCAGCAGGCGGTCCTTGTGCAGGCCCTTCAGGTAGCTGGCGAGGAAAGCGAACTGGTCTTCGCGCAGGCCACCGACATACTTCGGCTTGGCCTTGGGGTCATACACCACGTCGTCCAGGAACACGAAGCTGGCGCCACCCTCTTCCACCGCGTAGGTGTCCGGGCCGTAGATGTTGCGCCAGCTGTCCAGCGAGTGTTCGTCGCTGGCCGCATCGAAGTCGAGATCGTGGTTGCCCGGCACGTGGAACCACGGCACACCGAGCTCGGTGGTGACCTTGTTGATCGCCGGGTACAGGGTCAGGTCGTCGTTGACGATGTCACCCAGGGTGGTGCCCATGCGCGCCCTGGTCTGGCCAACCAGCGGCGCCACGATCGACTGCTGGTAGTAGCCGATGTCCTTCAGGCTGGCGGTCTGCGAATCGGTGAACACCAGCATCTGGAAACCACGGCGGCTGTCATGGCGATCCGACTGCAGGGCGAAATCCCAGTTGCGGGTGACGTCGCTGGTGGCGGCGATGCCGCCGTACTTCAGCGCCGGTGAACCGTTCGGGCGGTAGTGGCGCCAGAACGAAGGCAGGCCATCGGCCGCCTTCGGGAACGAATACGCATCGGGCTTGATCACGAACACGGTCTGGCCGTCGCGCACTGGCAGGCTGTAGCTGCCGTCGGCGGCGGTCTTGACGATGGTCTCGCCGTTGGAAACCTGCACCCCGGCCAGACCCGGATCGGTCGCACCGCGCCCGGGTTTGCCGTCGCGCTCCAGGTAGACCTTGCCGCTGACCACGGTATCCGCGGCCCAGGCCGGCGAGGTCAGCAACAGGCAGCACAGCCAGGCGGCAGGCAGTTTCATGGGCGGTCCGGGAAAGAAGAAGACCCCCTATTGTAGAGCCGAGCCATGCTCGGCTGCATTGCAGAGGTGGGTGCGGACCGTTGGTCCGCACGCCTTCCTCAACGATGGCGCTTTTCCAGCACCGCCCGCGCATCATCCAGCGACAACCCGCGCGCGCGCAGCAGCACCAGCAGGTGATACAGCAGGTCCGAGGCCTCGCCCAGCAACGCCTCGTCATCCTGCGCCACGGCGGCCAATGCGGTCTCCACGCCCTCCTCGCCCACCTTCTGCGCGATGCGGCGGATGCCGCCCTCGAACAGGCTGGTGGTGTAGCTGCCCGGCGGGCGCTGTACCTCACGCATCGCCACCAGCTGGCCCAGCCCGCCCAGGAAATCCTTCGGTGCCCCGTCGAAACAGCTCTCGGCGCCGGTGTGGCAGGTCGGCCCGGCCGGGCGCGCCATCACCAGCAGCGTGTCGGCATCGCAGTCGACACTGATCGACTGCACCACCAGCACGTTGCCGGACTGCTCACCCTTGGTCCACAGCCGCTGCTTGCTGCGGCTGAAGAAGGTCATGTGGCCGATGGCCAGCGTGGCGGCCAGCGATTCGGCGCTGACATAGCCCAGCATCAGCACCTGCAGGGTGTCGGCATCCTGCACCACCGCCGGCAACAGGCCTTCGCCCTTGCCCCAGTCCAGCGCCTGCAGCGCATGCAGCGACGGCCTCACTTCAATAGACATCCCGCACCTCGATCTGCTTTCCGCGCAGGTAGCGCTTCAATTCCGGAATGGCGATGGCGCCGCTGTGGAACACGCTGGCCGCCAGCGCGCCGTCAACGTCGGCCTGGTCGAAAGCCTCGGCAAAGTGCTCCATCGCACCGGCACCGCCGGAGGCGATCAGCGGCACCTGGCACAGGGCCCTCGCCTGCTGCAGCTGCACAACATCGTAGCCACGGCGTACGCCATCGCTGTCCATGCAGTTCAGCACGATCTCGCCAGCGCCACGTCGTTGTGCTTCGACGATCCAGTCCAGCGTGCGCAGCGGCACCGCCTGGGTCTTGTCCGGGTCGCCACTGAAGCGGCGCACCCGCCACTGGCCATCCGCCTCGCGAACCGAATCGACACCGACCACCACGCATTGCACGCCAAACTCGTCTGCCAACTCGGTGATCAGCTCCGGGCGGCCCAGCGCAGGCGAGTTGATCGACACCTTGTCGGCACCGGCGAACAGCACGCGGCGCGCGGTTTCCACGCTGTCGATGCCACCGGCCACGCAGAACGGAATATCGATCAGGCGAGCGATGCGCTCGATCCACGCGACGTCGACCGACCGTGCCTCGGGACTGGCGCCGATGTCATAGAACACCAGCTCGTCGGCACCCTGGTCGCGGTAGCGCTTCGCCAGCTCGGCGATGTCGCCCATGTCGACGTGATCGCGGAAGCGCACGCCCTTGACCACGCGGCCACCGCGCACGTCCAGGCACGGAATGATGCGGCGGCTCAACATGCCAGCGCCTCGCTCAGGTCCATGCGCTGCTCCAGCAGGGCCTTGCCGAGGATGGCACCGCCGCAGCCGGCGGCACGCGCCTCGGCCACATCGGCCACGTCACGGATGCCACCGGAGGCCTGCACCGCCACGCCCGGCAGCAGCGCCGACAGGTGCTGGTAGAGGCTGATGTTGGGCCCGGCCAGCATGCCGTCGCGGGCGATGTCAGTGCACAACAGGTGGCGCATGCCGGCACGCGCATACCGCTGGGCCAGGTCATCCAGGGTCACGCCAGCATTCTCGGTCCAGCCGTGCACCGGCAGCTGCCATTGACCCTGGGCATCCTGGCGGGCATCCAGCGCGATGGTGATGCGCTCGGCGCCGAACTCCTCCAGCCAGCCGACCACTTCGTCGGGGCGGCGTACTGCCAGCGAACCCACCACCACGCGGCCGGCGCCGGCATCGAGGATGCGTGCCACGTCGTCGCGGCCGCGCACGCCACCGCCGGTCTGCACCTGCAGCGGCGTCTGCGCACGGATCGACGCCAGCAGCGCCGCAAGGGTGTAGCCACCGGCACGCGCAGCGTCCAGGTCGACCAGATGCATCCACTGCGCGCCCTGCGCAGCGAAGGCCTGTGCACGCGGCAGCGGATCGTCGCCATACGAGGTTTCCTGCGCGTAGTCACCCTGGCGCAACCGCACCACGCGGCCGTCGCGGATATCCAGCGCGGGGTAGACGATGAAACTCATGCAGCAGTGCCCTCGAGGAAGTTGCGCAGCATCAGCGAACCGGTCTCGCCGGAGCGCTCGGGGTGGAACTGTGCGCCGTAGTAGCGCCCCTGCTCCACCACGGCAGTGAACAGGCCACCGTGGTCGCAGGCAGCAACAGTGTGGGTATTGAGTGGCGCCGCATAGCTGTGCACGAAGTAGGCGCTGGCGCGCTCCGGCACGCCTTGCAGCAGCAGCGATTCGCGCAGCGGGAGCAGGCGGTTCCAGCCCATGTGCGGCACACGGATGCCACAGGCCGGTACCAGCTTGCGCACCACGCCCGGAATCAAGCCCAGTGTCTCGACGCCGGCCTCCTCGGAGCGCTCGAACAGCAATTGCATGCCCAGGCAGATGCCCATCAGCGGCACCTCCAGTCGCTGCAGCGGTTCCACCAGGCCCTGCGCATGCAGGCGCTGCATTCCGGGACCAGCGGCGCCGACGCCGGGCAGGATCACCCGCTGCGCACCGACCAGACCGTCCGCATCGCGCACCAGCCGCACCGTCGCGCCCAGGCGCTCCAATGCGTAGCGCACCGAGCCCAGGTTGGCACCGCCGGCATCGATCAGCGCAACGTCGCTCACAGCGCCCCCTTGGTGCTCGGCAGTGCCGTGCCCTGGCGGGCCAATGCCGGGCGCAGCGCGCGCGCCAGTGCCTTGAAGCAGGCCTCGACCTTGTGGTGGTCGTTGTCACCGCGCACCTGCAGGTTGAGGTTCAGGCCGCTGGCGTCGCACAGCGAACGGAAGAAGTGCGGCACCAGCTCGGTCGGCATGTCGCCCACGCGCTCACGCTTGAACTCGCCCTCGAACACGAAATAGGGGCGACCGCTGAAATCCAGCGCAGCGCTGGCCAGGGTCTCGTCCATCGGCAGGGTGAAGCCGTAGCGGCCGATGCCGCGCTTGTCGCCCAGCGCCTCGCGCAGGGCCTGACCCAGCGCCAGCCCGGTGTCCTCGATGGTGTGGTGCTCGTCGATGTGCAGGTCGCCCTCGGCCTGGATGTCCAGCGTGAACCCGCCGTGCTTGCCGATCTGTTCCAGCATGTGGTCGAAGAACGGCAGTCCGGTGGCGATGCGCGCATCACCGGCACGGTCCAGATCCAGTTCAACGCGGATCTTCGTCTCCTTGGTGTTGCGCTGGACCACCGCGGTGCGTGGCGCGTCGGCCAGTGCGTGGGCGATGCCCGGCCAGTCCCACTCGCCACCGAACTGTTCGGTGCGCAGCTGGAAGCCACGGATGTTGAGGTTGTCGGCGAACTGCAGGTCGGTGATGCGGTCACCAACCATGCCCGAACGCGCCCAGTCGATGCTGCGGTCCTGCAGGTAGCCTGTCATCAAGCCGATGCCCGGCTTGCGGGTCGGCGCCTTGTCCTGCGGCCAGCTGCAGTCGATCAGCACGTCACGGAAGGTGATGCCCTGGCTTTCGAAGATCTGCAGCATCAGGTCATTGGGGCCATCGAAGCTGGCGCGCGGGTAGCTGTCGCTGCCGAGGCCATCCTGATTGGTGACGATCACGAACTGGTAGCCGGCATCCCGCAGCTTCAGCAGCGCCGGGATCACCTGCGGCACGAAGCGCAGCTTCTCGTAGGCGTCGATCTGGAAATCGGACGGCTCCTCGATGAGGGTGCCGTCGCGGTCGATGAACAGGATCGGTGTCATGCTGCGGCCCTCCGCGCCGACAGGGCCGCAAGCACGCGGTCATTCTCTTCGGGGCTGCCGATGCTGATGCGCAGCGCATCACCCAGCTGCGGCGCGGCGCGCTGGTCGCGCACCACCACACCGGCATCCAGCAACGTGTCGAACGCTGCCTGCGCATCGGCGAAGCGGACCAGCAGGTAGTTGCCGGCCGAGCGGTACACGCGGCGAACGCCAGGCAGGCCCGGCAGCACCGCGAACAGGCGCTCGCGCTCGGCGATGACCGTGGCCACGCGCTCGGCGGTGCGTGCCAGCGCGGAGGGCTGCAGTGCCTGCACTGCCAGCTCCGCGCACGGGGTCGGCACCGGGTACGGCGCCTGGCAGCGCCGCAGTACGGCAATCAGTTCCGGCGCGGCGATCAGGGTGCCGATGCGCGCGGCCGCAAGTGCGTGCGCCTTCGACAACGTGCGCAGCACTGCCAGATTGGCGTGCGTGGCCAGCAACGTGGTCGCCGACGGGCGCTGCGCGTACTCGACATAAGCCTCGTCCACCACCACCAGCGCTTGCCCGCGCAATGCAACCGCCACGCGTTCGACCTCGTCCAGGGCGATGTCACTGCCGGCCGGGTTAGACGGTGCGCACAGGAACACCAGCTTGGCGTTGCGCGACTTGGCCGTATCGATCACAGCATCCAGATCAGCGCGCAGGCGGTCTTCGGTATCCACCAGGGGCACTTCAATCAGTGCGGCGCCCTGCAAGCGCGCGCAGACCGCGTACATGCCAAACACCGGCGGCGTGACCAGCACGCCATCGCGGCCCGGCACGCACAGGGCACGCACCAGCAGATCAATGGCTTCGTCGCTGCCACGGCCTATCAGCAGCTGCGGCGGCGTCACGCCGTACAGCGCCGCCAGGCCCTCGCGCAACGCCAGCGGCTGCGGTTCCGGATAGCGCCGGCTGTTGCCCGCCGCATCAGCCGGATTGGCCCAGGCCGACTCGTTGGCGTTCAACCAGACCTCGCCCTGCACCGCCGCGCTGCGCGCCGAGCTGTAGCCGTCGAAAGCCTGCAGATCCGGGCGCACCAGCGCCAGCACTTCATCAATGGCGGCGCTCATGCGGCGGCCTCCATGCGCAGGGCCACTGCACGCTCATGCGCATCCAGGCCTTCGGCGCTGGCGATGATGCGCGCACAGCCGCCGATTGCCGCCAGTCCAGCAGCGCTGGCGCTCTGCACGCTGATCAGGTTCTGGAAGCTGGCCACGCTGACACCGCTGTAGGCACGTGCGGCACCGGCGGTGGGCAGTACGTGGTTGGTGCCGCTGCAATAGTCACCCAGTGCCTCGGGCGTGTAGTCGCCGAGGAACACCGAGCCGGCTGCCTGCACCTTGTCCAGCCACGCGCGCGGATCGCGCAACGCCAGGATCAAGTGTTCGGGCGCATAGCGGTTGCTGATCGCGAAGGCCTCGTCCAGCGAATCGACCTGGATCAGCCGCGACGCCGACAACGCCTGTCGCGCGATCTGCTGGCGCGGCAGCAGGGCCACCTGGCGCTCCACCTCTGCCTCAACCGCCGCCAGCATCGCGGCGTCGTCGGTCAGCAGCAGCACCTGTGAATCCGGGCCATGCTCGGCCTGCGACAGCAGGTCGGCGGCAACGAACGCCGGATTGGCGCCGGCATCGGCAATCACCAGCACTTCGGAGGGACCAGCCGGCATGTCGATGGCGGCGGCGCCATCCTGCGCGACCTGCTGCTTGGCTTCGGTGACGAAGCTGTTGCCGGGCCCAAACAGCTTGTCACAAGCCGGAATGCTGGCCGTGCCATAGGCCATCGCGGCGATCGCCTGCGCACCACCCAGCTTGAACACGCGCTGCACGCCGGTCAGGCGCGCGGCTACCAGCACCGCCGGATCGGCGCTGCCATCGGCGCGCGGCGGCGTGCACAGCACCACCTGCGGGCAGCCGGCCAGCTGCGCCGGAACACCCAGCATCAACGCGGTGGACGGCAACGGCGCGCTGCCCGCCGGCACATACAGGCCCACCCGGCCGATCGGACGCAACATGCGTTCGCAGACCACGCCCGGCGCGGTTTCAACTGCATAGCCTTTGCCCATGCCAGCGGCGTGGAAGCGCGCGATGCGTTCGGCGGCTTCGACCATCGCCTGTCGCAGTTCGGCGGGCACGGCGGCTTCGGCAGCGGCGAATTCGGCTTCGGAAACTTCAAACGAGGCCAGCTCGACACGGTCGAAACGTGCAGTAATCGCACGCAATGCGTCGTCGCCCTGCGCGCGCACCTGTGCAATCAGGGCCGCCACCGCGTCACGGGTCTGCTGCGCCACGGTCTGCACCGGGCGGGTCAATGCCGCGCTGCGCGCGGCCTCATCAAGTCGGGACCAGATCAGACGGTTCATGCCAGCGACCGCTCCACGCTCAGTACCATCAGGCCCTGCGCACCCGCACGCTCGAGTTCCTCCATGCGCTGCCAGCTCAACGGGCCGGGGCACATGGTCTGCAGGCGCAGCGCGCCGCCATCGGCCGGCAACCGCACCAGCGGCTCGGCATCGGCCAGCAGCTGCGCCAGCGCGTCGACGCGATCCTCGCTGGCACGGAACATCAGCAGCTTGCGGTCCTGGCGCTGAACCACGCCGTCGAGGCGGCGCAGCAGCATCGCGCGCAGCGATGCACGTGCATCATCCGGCGCGCGCACCGCGCCGGCCAGCACCGCCTCGCTGTCGAGCAGGTTGTGCACCGGGGTCAGCTGATTGGCGCGCAGGGTGGCGCCGCTGGAGACCAGATCGCAGATCAGGTCGGCGGTGCCCAGGCGCGGGGCGATTTCCACCGAACCGGACAGCTCGACCACCTGTGCGTCCACGCCCTGCTCGGCCAGCCACTGCTTGAGGATGGCCGGGTAGCTGGTGGCGATGCGGGTGCCGGCCAGCTGCGCCGGACCCTGCCACTGCCATTCCTCGGGCACCGCCAGCATCAGCCGGCACTGGCCGAAGCCCAGCCCGCGCAACGCCTGGTAGGCATCCGGCAGACCGATCTGGCGCCGCGCGGCGGCCTGTTCGTCCAGCTCGTTGCGGCCGACGATGCCGAGATCGCAGACGCCGTCGGCGATCAGGCCGGGGATGTCGTCGTCGCGCACCAGCAGCAGGTCCACCGGCAGCGATTCGCCGTAGCAGAACAGCTTGTCGCGGCTCTCGCGCCAGCTCAGGCCGCAGGCGCTGAGCAGGTTGCGCGCGGGTTCGGCCAGCCGGCCACTCTTCTGGATGGCGATACGCAACCGGTCTCGTGCCGGCGCTGCCTGGGTTGCACTCATGGGGGAGGTCTCGAAGTTCGGAACGGGGCGCGGATCAGCGCGAAGCAAGGCGGTCGATGGCGGCGGCATAGCCTCGATGGCCATGCTCGAGCGTGCGTGCCACCCGTCCGGTGGTGGTCACGCTGACGCCGGTGCGCTCGTGGATCTCGCGGTACGGCACGCCCTGCTGCAGCAGCGGCACCACTTTCCAGCGGTCGGCCATGGCTTCCAGCTCGGCCGGGGTGCACAGATCACGCAGGAAGGCTTCGACCTGTTCCGGTTCGCGCAGGGCGGCAAAGGCTTGGGCCAGGGCTTTCAGGTCGGCCTTCGGGTCTTTGGCGGCAATCTCGGGGCGGGCTTTCACGGGGTTGTTTCCATGCATCAATGTAATAGCGCGTTAGTACATTAGCGCATTCTTGCGCAGTGCGTCAAATCGAGGATTGAGGGGGCGGCAGGGCTGCTGCCCTGCACCCGCCAAGAGCCAGAGCAAAAGCAAATGCTGATTTGCTGAGCGTTGGCGGGGAGGGTCCGGTGGCAGGGGACGCCGTTAACCCATCCATGGGGGCTTGGTCGCGGCATCCATGCCGCTCACACCCCTGCCACCGGACCCTCCCCGCCTTCGACAGTTGGCCGCGATCTGCTGGATCTCGCTGGGAAAGTGATCGAGAACGGCTTTTGTAGAGTCGAGCCATGCTCGACTGCGCTTCGTCCAGAAACGCAGAACGCCCACCAAAGGGTGGGCGTTCTGCTTTCAAATCAACAACCTGGCCCGACTCAGGGCAGACAGTGCACCTCGGCCTGCAGCGCCCCGCGCCGCAGGCATTCGCCGAACAGGCTGCCCTGCCGGCTCGGCAGGGGCTGGATGTTCTCCAACGCCCCCCTCCCGCCCGGCACGTCCGCGAGGCCAGGGCCTGCAGATCGTCCTCCAGCTGTGCGCGGTCGATCGCATGGCAGCGATCAACCACCAGCCGGTACTGCGCCGGCCCGATCCGCGTGCTGTGCAGCGCCGGATCGCTCTGGCAGCCCGCCAGCAGGAGCACGCTCAGCACTCCTGCGGCGGCACGCATCACACCATCGCCCTGGACTGCTCCAGCTCCACCAGAAGGGTGCTGGCCAGTTCGTCGCGCGACACTTCGAACTGCTGCTCGCGCAGCAGGTCCTTCACCGCCACCACGCCGCGCGCCAGTTCATCCTCACCCGCCAACACCACGAAGCGGATGCCAGCCTTGGCCGCGTACTGGAACTGCTTGCCGATCTTCTTCGGCTCCATCTGCACTTCGGTGTTGATGCCACCGGCACGCAGGCGGCGGGCAATGTCCAGCGACTGCGGCATGCCCTGCTCGTCCATCAGCGCCACCAGCGCCTGTACGCTGCTGGCTTCGATGCCGTCGATCAGGCCGGCCTCACGCAGCTGCCAGAACAGGCGCGACAGGCCGATGGAGATACCGACGCCCGGCAGCTTCGACTTGCTGTAGTGGCTGGCCAGGTCTTCGTAGCGGCCGCCCGAGCAGATCGAGCCGATCTGCGGGTGGTCGGTCAGCGTGGTCTCGTACACGGTACCGGTGTAGTAATCCAGGCCGCGCGCGATGGAGAAATTCAGGCAGTACGCGGTTTCCGGCACGCCCAGCGCCTGCACCAGCTGCAGCACTTCGCGCAGTTCGGCCACGCCGGCACGCAGGGTTTCCGACGATTGCGCCGCCGCTTCCAGCGCGGCCAGCTGCGCCAGCGCATCGTCGTGGCCCTTCGAACGCACGGCGACGAAGGCAAGGATCTTCTCGACCTGTTCGGCCGGAATCCCGAAGCCCTCGCCCACCAGCGTCTCGCGCACGTAGTCGGCGCCGCGCTTGTCCAGCTTGTCCACTTCGCGCAGCACCGCCAGCTGGCGTTCGCCTTCGGCCACGCCCAGGCTCTCGAAGTAACCACGCAGCAGATTGCGGTTGTTCAGCTGGATGCTGAAATCACCGATGCGCAGCTCCGAGAACACCGCATGGATGACCGCCAGCACTTCGGCGTCGTAACGCACGCTCAGGCTGTCCTTGCCGATCACATCGATGTCGCACTGGTAGAACTCGCGGAAACGACCGCGCTGCGCACGCTCGCCGCGGTACACGCGCTGCATCTGGTAGCGACGGAACGGGAAGGTCAATTCGTGTTCGTGCTCGGCCACATAACGTGCCAGCGGCACGGTCAGGTCGAAGCGCAGCGCCATTTCCGGCAGTGAACGATCACCCGATTCGGCGGCATTGGCCAGCGCGCCGGTGGACTGCACGAAATACACCTGGCGCTCGGTCTCGCCACCGGACTTGGTCAGCAGCACATCGGACAGCTCGAACACCGGCGTCTCCACCGGCAGGAACCCGAAGCGCTCGTAATTGCGGCGGATCACGTCCAGCATGCGCTGGAACGCAATCTGCTCGCGCGGCAGCAGTTCAAGGGTGCCGGGCGGGGTACGGGGCTTGATCACGGGCGGAACTCCTGCTGGAACGGGACGTGGGAGGGGGCGACATTCTAGCGCCCCCGCCACGGGCAGGGTCGAACGGCCGCTTGAAGTATCATAAGGCCCTCCCCGCCCGCGATACGCCCCCCGCAACATGTCACGGCCTTCCGGCGCTCCGCCCGCCACCAACGATCCCGCCTCGCCGTCCTGCGCCACGCTGGACTGCCTGCACTGCTCGGTTCGCCACCTTGCGGTGTGCTCGGCGCTGTCGCCCGATGAAGTGCAGGCGCTGGAGCAGGTCACCGTCTCGCAGCAGGTCAGCATGGGCAGCACGCTGGCCCGCACCGGTGAAGAGCGCGACCATGTCTATACATTGACCGGCGGCGCACTGCGGCTGGTGCGCACCCTGGCCGACGGCCGCCGCCAGATCAACGGCTTCGTGCTGCCCGGCGACTACCTGGGCCTGAGCGGCAGCGACCACCATCGCTACGACATCGAGGCCATCGCCGACAGCCGCGTCTGCCGCGTCGCGCTGCCACAGATGAAGGCCCTGCGCAGCCGTTTCCCGCACCTGGAGCGCAAGCTGCTGCAACGTGCCTGCCAGGAGCTGGATGCCGCACAGGATGCCGCGCTGGCACTGGCGCGCCTGCAGCCGGCCGAGAAGCTGGCCGATTTCCTGCTGCGCCTGGCCGCGCGCGAGGCCAAGCTGGGCGGCGACGGCCTGCGCGTATCGCTGCCGATGGGCCGCGGCGATATCGCCGACCATCTGGGCCTGACCATGGAAACGGTCAGCCGTACCTTCACCAAGCTGCGCCAGCAGGGGTTGATCGCCCTGCCCCACCTGAACGTGGTGGAGATCCTCGACGAGGACGGGCTGCGCACGTTGGCCGGTGAAGGATTGATCTGACCGCATCGCGGTCCGTGGGGTTGCCGGCCAGCGGCCGGCACTACCCGAATGCATTTCCCTGGTAGTGCCGGCCGCTGGCCGGCAACCGCGCCCGATCCGTGCTGTATCTCTCCGGTAGTGCCGGCCGCTGGCCGGCAACCACGTCCATCTCCAGTCAGCGCAGCAACACCTCACGCAACGCCGCGTAATCGGCCGCCAATGGCTCGGCGTGCGCCGGCCGCTGCAGCAACGCATCCAGTGCAGGCGGCACCGCCACCGCTTCGCCGATCAACGGCTCGACCACGGCCTCGAACTTGGCCGGATGCGCCGTGGCCACCACCGCCCAGTCGCCCTTGGCACCGCGTGCACGCAGGTCCTGCAGCACCTTCACCGCCGTCGCCGTGTGCGGACAGAACAGCTCGCTGCGGCTGGCATGCGCTGCCGCAATCGTCGCGCGGATGGTCACGTCATCCACCGCGAACGCACGGAACGCAGCACGCAGTTCCGCGTCGTCGCCGTGGTAGAGCCAGCGCAGTCGCTCGAAGTTGCTCGGTGCACCCACGTCCATTGCATTGGCCACCGTCGCCACACTGGCCTGCGGCTGGTAGTCGCCGCCATTGAAGTACGCCGGCAGCACCGCATTGGCATTGGTGGCCAGCACGATCTGACCGATCGGCACGCCCAGCGCGCGCGCCAGCACGGCCGCCATCGCATTGCCCAGGTTGCCGGTCGGCACCACCAGATTGAGCCGGCGACGATGCGCCGCGTAGTGGCTCAACGCCGCATGCGCGTAATAGCTCATCTGCGGTAGCAGTCGGCCCAGGCTGATGCTGTTGGCCGAGCTCAACGGCACCTGCGCCTGCAGTTCGCGGTCAGCCAGTGCCTGCTTGACCATCGCCTGGCAATCGTCGAACGCACCCGCCACACGCAGGGCCTGGATGTTGTCGCCGAAACAACCGAGCTGATGCGCCTGGCGCGGAGATACGCGGCCATCCGGATACAGCACCACCACGCGCACGCCGGGCTGGCGATGGAACGCCGCCGCAACGGCGGCACCGGTATCGCCGGACGTGGCCACGACAATGGTCAGGTCACGGTCCTTGCCGGCCTGCAGTCGCGACAGCGTACCGGCCAGGAAGCGCGCGCCGATATCCTTGAACGCCGCCGTTGGCCCATGGAACAGCTCCAGCACGTGGTCACCGTCGCCGAGCGCACGCAGCGGCACCGGGAAGTCGAACGCCTCACGACAGATCGCCGGAAGCGCAGTCTCGAGTGCATCGCCAGCAAAGAACGGCATCAGCAGATCGGCGGCGGTATCGGCCAGGGTCGCCCCGGCCTGCAGCTCGCGTGGCGCCGGCAGCATCTGCGGAACGTACAGCCCACCATCAGGCGCCAATCCGGCGGCGATCGCCGCGCTGAGGCCAACGGCCGGAGACTGGCCGCGGGTCGAAACAAATTGCATGGGTTCGGTATCCAGTAAAGGGGAAGGATTCAGCACAAGCGAGCTCCCGGTGCATCCAGCGGCGACACCCAGGCGTCACTGTCGAAACCTGCGGCTGCAAATGCGGCCTGCACCGGTGTGGCGGCGGTACGCGCCTGGTCGACATCCTCGAACCAGGCGAACACGCTGGGACCGGCACCGGAAATGCCCGCGCCCATTGCATTGGCCGACAGCGCCGCATCACGTGCGGCTTCGAAGCCGGCAATCAATCCGGCCCGGCGCGGCTCCACCAGCACGTCGCGCAGTCCCGCGCGCACCAGTGCGGCATCGCTGCGATGGCAACCACTGAGCACCAGTGCGAGGTTCGCGCTCTGCGCCACAAACTCGCCCAGCGCATAGCTGCCCTGCAGGGCCTGGCGTGCGCGGCGTGTTTCCAGCACCGCATGCGGATGCACCAGCAGGCTGTGCCAGGTAGCCGGCACCGGAATCGGCAGCAGCCGGTCGGCCGTGCACAGCGCAAGACCACCCAGCAGCAGCGGCCCCACGTTGTCACCGTGGCGGCCACCACTGGCCACCGCCTCGCCATCCAGCGCAAACGGATACAACGCCTCGCGCGACAGCGGCACATCCAGCAGCGCGTTGGCGGCAACCAGCGCCGCAACACTCGACGCTGCCGAACCGCCCATGCCGGAACCGAACGGAATGCCCTTGTCGATCTCCACCGCGAAACCGAAGTCCAGGCCCAGCCCTGCGCGCAGCGACATCAACGCAGCACCCGCAGTGTTCCCGGCGGCATCCAGCGGCAACTCAATGGCACTGCCGCGGATCGCCTCGATGCGCACCAGCGGCTCATCGATGCGGCGCACGCTCACGGTATCGCCAATGCCGGCAATGGCATGGCCGAGAATATCGAAGCCCACCGCCACGTTGGCCACCGAGGCAGGCGCGAACGCACGTGCGATCACAGGCGCGCTCCTTCACCGGCCGCGACCCGCAGCAGGTCGGCAAACACACCGGCCGCGGTGACTTCCGGGCCGGCGCCCGGCCCCTGCACCACCAGCGGGTTGTCACAGTAACGGCGGGTGCGGAACTGGACCACGTTGTCGGTCAGCCGCAGGTTGGCGAAGGCATGATCGGCCGGCAGTTCCTGCAGGCCGACCGAGGCGCCGTCGGCACCCAGCCGTGCCACATAGCGCAGCACCGCCCCCCGCGCCCGCGCATCCTGCAGGCGCTGCAGCAGGCTGGCGTCGGACTCGCCCAGCCGCGCCATGAAGTCATCCACGCTGCCCTCGCGCAGCAGCGCCGGCACCAGGCTTTCCACCTGTACCTGTTCCAGGCTGAGCGCGTGGCCGGCTTCACGGGCGAGGATCACCAGCTTGCGCGCCACATCCACACCCGAAAGATCATCGCGCGGGTCCGGCTCGGTGTAGCCCATCGACCGCGCCTGCGCGACCAGCTGCGAGAACGGCTGGCTGCCATCGAAGCGGTTGAACAGCCAGGCCAGCGTGCCGGAGAAGATGCCTTCAATCGCCAGCACCTCGTCACCGGTATCGACCAGATCGCGCAGCGTGGTGATCACCGGCAGGCCCGCGCCGACCGTGGCCTCGTAGCGGAAGCGCGCGCCACTGGCCGCCGCTGCAGCACGGATGCGCTGGTAACGCGGCAGCGGCCCGGCACCGGCCTGTTTGTTGGGGGTGACCACATGGATGCCGGCCGCCAGCCAGCCCTCATAACGCTCGGCCACCTCAGCACTGCCACTGCAGTCGATCACCACCGCATGCGGCAGGTGGGCGGCCAGCAGGTGTTCGGTGAAACGATCCAGATCGCTGGACTCGCCCGCTTCGCGCAAGGCCTCCCGCCAGTCGGCGTGCAGACCGTCCACTTCCAGGCGCATGCGCGAACGCGAGGCCAGCGCGCGCAGGCGCAGATCCACATTGGCCTTGGCCAGCAGCTGCGGGCGTGCGGCAAGCAACTGGTCCAGCAGTGCGGCACCGACGTTGCCCGGCCCGATCACACCGACCGCAAAGGTCTGCGGCGACAGCCAGAAGCCGGCATGTGCAGCGCGCAAGGCGCGGGTGGCATCGGCACTGTCCACCGCCACCGAAATGTTGCGCTCGGACGAGCCCTGCGCGATCGCCAGGATGTTCACCTGCGCACGGCCCAGCGCCTCGAAAAGACGTGCGGCCACACCGGGCTGGCCGGCCATGCCGTCACCGACCGCGGCCAGCACGCTGACGCCCTCACTGACCTGCACGCGTTGCACCTGGCCCACCGACAGCTCATGCGCGAACGCGTGCAGCAGTGCCTCGCGGCCACGGCCGGCTTCAGCAGCACGCACCACGCAGCAGATCGAATGTTCCGACGACCCCTGCGAGATCATCACCACCGACACCTGCGCCTGACGCAGGGCGGCAAACACACGCTCGGCGGTACCAGGGACACCGATCAGCCCGGTGCCTTCCAGGTTCAGCAGGGCCAAGCCGGGGCTCAGGGTCAGGCCCTTCACCGGCCCGCGCGGCGAGCGCTCGGCGCTGATGCGCGTCCCCGGATGCGCCGGCTGGAAGGTATTGCGGATGAAGATCGGCAGGCCGAGGCGGATCGCCGGCGACATCGTCTGCGGGTGCACCACCTTGGCGCCGAAATAAGCCAGCTCGCAGGCCTCGTCGTAGCTCAGCGACTCCAACTGCACCGCCTCGGGCACCAGCCGCGGGTCGGCCGACAGCACGCCGTCGACATCGGTCCAGATGTGCAGTTCATCGGCGTTGAACAGCGCGGCGAAGATCGCGCCGGAGTAATCGCTGCCGTTGCGGCCGAGCGTGGTGATGCGGTCATGACGGTCACGGGCGACGAAGCCGGTGGCGACCAGGCGTGGCTGCGGATGCTGCAGGCGCCACTTGGCCAGGCGGTCGGCGCTGGCTTCCCAGTCGACATCGACGCCCAGTTCGCCATGCCCCACCACCAGCACGTCGCGCGCATCCAGCACTGCACAGTCTGCGCCCAGCGCCTGCAGGTGCGTGCCGAGCAGCTGCGCGGAAAACACTTCGCCCAGGCCCTGCACCCGGTCGAGTACTTCGCGTGGCAGCTCGCCGATCACTGCCAACGCTGCCAGCACTTCGGCCAGTTGATCGAAGCGGGCGTCGATCCATTCGACGGTCTCGCCCACCTGCTCGCCCAGCAGCGCCACAGCGGCGCCACGATGGCGCGCGCGCAGCGCATGCCAGGCCTCGCGCCAGCCTTCGTCCCCCTTGGCTGCCAGCTGGGCCAGATCGATCAGTGCGTCGGTGACGCCCTTCATCGCCGAGACGACAGTGACCTGCAGCGATTCGGGGCGGGCCAGCAGCAGGCCGGCAACATGGCGGTAGCGTTCGGCATCGGCCACCGAGGTGCCGCCGAACTTGTGCACGACGATGGACGGTGCAGCCAGATCGGCCGGGGCAACGGGATGAACGGGGGCGTGGGAAGACATGCAGACCTCGGTAGGAGGCCCCGTCGCATGCAGGTGTCGAGTTTCCCCGCCACCTGTATGGTGCGGGGCCGTGGTTTTCGGGAGTTACACGAAGACGACGGGCCGCACCAGGGCAGTGGTGACGGTGGTGGTGGTAATGGTGGTGGTGGCGACCGGCGCAGTCGAACGGCCCGCAGTAGCGGGGGCGATCAGGCTGGCGTGGGCGGCATCAAGAACCATGACGCACAGAAAACACCGTGCGCCGGGCCGCTGTCAAGTGCTGCGGTGCAAAAAGTCGTTGCCGCGATCATCGGCCAACATGCCGGCATTTGCTTGCATCTGAGACAAAGCGGCCATCAGCATGCTTGACGGCCGCATTCAGCCGGCATGTTCGGCGATCGCGCGGGGCGTGCGATGCGCATGCGCGCACAGCATCACGCCGGCCACCAGGAACACGATCGCCAGCGCTTCGAGCAGCGAGGGCCAGCGCTGCTGCCAGGCGAATGCGTAGAGCAACGCGAACAGGGTCTCGAACACGATCATCTGGCCGGTCAGGGTCAGCGGCAGCAGGCGGCTGGCACGGTTCCAGAACGCATTGCCAAGGATCGAGGCGACCACCGCCACACCTGCGCTGATCGCCCAGAAACCACCCCACTGCGCCGCCGTGTGCCCGCCGCTGTGGCCGATGAAGGCCATCGGCACCAGCAGTAGAGCCAGGCCGCCGGTGGTGACACCGGTCAGCAGCGACCAGTCGTGGCTGGACAGATCCGGTCGGCGCGCCAGCCAGCGGCTGTTGCCGATCGAGTACAACGCCCACGAGAACAGCGCGCCGAACGCGCACAGCAGGCCGATCAGGCGCTGCCGCCACGGTGTCGCGAGGTGCTCAGACATCAGTGCCTCCCAGCCAACCAGTGCCACGCCCAGCACGCACAGGCCCAGTGCCGGCAGCAGCTGCTTCAGCGGCACCGCGCCCTGCTCGCGCACACCGACCAGGGTCACTACCACCGGAATCAGGCCGACGATCAAGGACGCCGCCGCACCGCCGGCCCACTGCACCGCCGTCGCCAGCAGCAGGAAGTACACCAGGTTCCCGGCCAAGCTCAGCCACAACAGGCCGATCCACTCGGCGCGGCCCAGCCGTGGTGCCAGCCGCTTCCAGCGCGGCAGCAGCAGGGCTACGGCGATCAGACCGTAGACCAGATAGCGGCCGGCCGACAGTTGCAGGGCATTGAACGACTGCAGCACGGCGGGCGCGAGGAAGACCACGCCCCACAGCGCGCCAGCGGCAACGCCATTGGCGATGCCCAGGGCCATCGGGTTGTTGCGCATTCGGGTTCTTCGGGGGGAGAGAACAGGCCGCGCAGTGTAAGCGCTGGCCGCTGGGCGCTCTTGACCGAGGCTACTGCCCTCCCGCCTTTGTAGCGTCGAGCCATGCTCGACTGCCGTTCGCGAGGTGGTCGGTGCAGAAGCCGTCGAGCATGGCTCGACGCTACAGTCCGGCGTTCCTGCGCCACGCGGCCGGGGTCTGCCCACACTCACGGCGCAGCGCGCGGGTCAGTGCACTCTGCTCGGAATAGCCTGCGGCCAGCGCGATATCACTGATCGGCGCCGTGCTGGAGCGCAGCTGGTGCTTGGCCCAACGCAACCGGCATGCACTGAGCCATGCCTGCGGGCTGAGCCCGAACTCACGCTGGAACAGCGCGTGCAAGCGGCTCTCGCTGACCCCGACAGACGCGGCCATGCGCGCCACCGGCCACGCCTGGCCCGGATCGGCCTGCACTGCCGCACACAGTCCCTGCATGCGCGCGCCACTGCCGGCCGGTGCAAATACCTGCAGCAGCTGCGGCAGCAGGGCCGGCATCGGCTGCCCGTCCTGCACGCCCGCCAGGCGTTGTCGCAGCGCATGCGGCAGGTGCAGCCAGCGCTGCCGGCACAGATGCTCCTGCGTGCCGTCATCAAGCACGCCGGGAGGACAATCGACGATCACGAAACCGTTCGGGCCATCGGCCATCTGGTCATGCGCTTCGCCGGCCGCAACGAAAACCCCCTGCAGCAGGTCCAGGCGGCCACCGCGGCCTTCCATCTCGAAGTGCAGTTCGCCCTGCAGCGGCAGCACCCACTGCGCGTAGTCATGGCGGTCCAGGCCGGTGGCCTGGCCGTAGTGCCGCAGATGGAAGATGGCGCCCATCCGCGCAGTGTGCGCGTGTAGCAACGGCCGTGCAAACCGCTGCTATAGTCGATCCGTCATCCAACGCAGGGAGTGCAGGACATGACCCATCGGCAGGTGTCACTGATGCTCGCCAGCAGCCTCGGCCTGGCGCTCGCAGCTTCGGCGTCCGCACAGGAGCGTACGCCCCCGGCCCCGCACTGCATGGACGCGGTCGGCGTGCAGGAAGTGGAGCAGGCATCACCGCGCTCGATCGCACTGCGCGCCGCCTCCGGTCAGGCCTATCGCATCGACTTCAACGAAGATTGTCCCGGCGTCCGCGGTGCCACCTCGCTGAAGCTGGAAGCACCTGCCGGCTGGGCCTGTGGTCGTCCCAGCGAACGCGTCGTGGTCGACGGCCGCCGCTGCGCCGTCAGTGCGGTCACCCCGCTGCAGGATCGCGACTACGCCAGCGTCGCCCGCGACAGCGACCGCCTGCGCACGGCTACCCTGCCCGCCGTGACCATCCGCGAGCGCAGGGAAATCCGCCGCAGCTTCGGCGGCTCACCGTCGTACTGCTTTGCCACCCGCAACGTCCGCGCGTGGTCGTCCGACCCGCAGGGCATGCTGGTGGAGACCAATCCGCGCCGCAATGGCGGCCACCGCTACTACCGGGTCGAACTCGGCAGCCACTGCCGCCAGCTCGACCGTGCGCCGCAGCTGAGCTTCCACTCGGGCCTGCAGAACGGCCTGATCTGTGGCAATCCCGGCGATCGGATCATGACTGCCGAGTTCGAGACAGACGATCTGCGCGGTGAAAGCATCGCCCCACTGCCGCAGTACACCCGCGGCAGCTGCGCGATCCAGGCGGTCTACCCGGCCTCCAGCCAGGCATCGAACTAACCGTCGACGCCCAGGAAGGTGAACGGTGCGCTGGGCACGAACTGGCCCAGTGCATCGCCGGCAAAGGTGTTGCGCTGGTCCTTGCCAAGATCGAGCTTGAGCACCTGGCCGCCGAAATCGACCTTGTTCAGATCGACCCAGAAGGTGTTCGGGGTCAACGCCGACTCGAAGAAGTACAGCCGCCGCTTGTGATCAGCCACCGTGCGCCAGCGCGTGGATGAGATGTTCGGCTCACCCGGCGTGGTGATGCCATACGGCACCGACGCATTGCGGATCACGCTGAACACACTGGCCAGCGCCTCCACCGGATCTTCGGCCTTGGGAATGGCGTTGATGTAGAACGAGGCGCGCGCGAAACGATCGGCGGAGCGGTTGGTGCCCGGCAGCATCACCGTGCCACCGATCTGCTGCCAGTAACTGTTGAGGGCCAGCTGCTGCTCGAAGATCGGCGAGTTGGTCATCACCTGATAGCGGCGGTCATGGTGAATCACCTGGCGACCGCCGATGTACTCGACGATGGCGCTGTCGCCGGTGGCATCGGACAGCGACAGGTGCAGCGTCGCCTGGCGGTCTTCGCCCGGCACCTTGTCGGTGACGATCGAGTACGGCTCACGCTTGAGCGCCGCCACCGCCTCGTCCACGGTGGCGAAATTGTCCAGCACATACTGCGCCCACAGCGAGATCGCCAGTCCCGGCTTGTTGCCACGCTGCTGCGGATACTCCGATTCCACCAGCCACAGCAGGTTGGCCACCAGCCCCTTCTCGTTCATGCCATCGGTGGTCGACACGTCGTAGCCGGTGGCCACCACGCTGCCGTAGCGCGCAGTCCAGGCCAGCGATTTTGGACCGGCCAGGCCGGTGCGTGCGATGCCACGCGGCAACACGTAGAGGTTGGTCGCCACATCGACCTTCCAGTCCATCGAGCGCGCAGTGATCACATCGCCGTTGTCGCCCCGATACACCGCACGCGTGCAGGCCAGTGCCGGCGTGATCGCAGATGCCAGCGCCATGGCCAGCATTGCCTTTCCCTTCCACTTCATCCGTGCCATGTCGTTACGCTCCTTTCCCCGTGGTCCGTCGATCTGACCCGATCCATGGTGACACAGGGGTGAAGCCTCAGCGCACGAAGCGATCGTGCAGCCAGAAGCCCACCACCATGGCAGGCACGAACCACAGCGCTTCACGCGATGCGACAGCCAGCACGGCGATGGCCGGTCCGGGGCAGTAACCAGCCCATCCCCAGCCGATACCGAACAGTGCAGCACCCAGCAGCAGGCGAGCATCGACATCACGTGCACTGGGTAGCTGGAAGCGCAGTGCGAACCACGGCTGCGCGCGTCGCAGCACCCAACGCTGCCCGACGGCACTGACCAGCAGTGCCGAGCCCAGCACCCACATCAACGTCGGATCAAAATCACCGGCCACATCGAGGAAGCCGAGTACCCGACGCGCGTCGGTCATCCCCGAGAGCGCAAGCCCCGCGCCAAACAGCGCACCTGCCACCGCGGCGGCCACGACCGCGCGGCTCATGCCAGGCCTCCGCCGTGACGGACCAGGAACGTGGTCAGCATCGCGCAGGCCATGAACACCAGCACTGCCAGCAGCGAGCGCTTCGAGCCGCGGGCCATGCCACAGACGCCATGACCACTGGTACAACCACTGCCCAGGCGCGTGCCGAAGCCCACCAGCAGGCCAGCGCTGATCAACTGCCAGGCAGGCAAGGCATCGCGCAGCAGCACACGTGGCGAGGCCTCGGGCAGCGACTGCCACCACAGCACCAGCCCCGCTGCTGCGAGCAGCCCCAGCAGGAATGCCCAGCGCCAGCCACGCTCGCCTTCCGCTGCGCGCAGGCTGCCCGCAGCGATCCCGCTGATACCCGCCACGCGCCCGACAGTGGCGAGCAGCAACACCGCGGCGGCGCCGATCAGCGCACCGCCAGCCACCGCAGTCCATGGCAGGTTCATGCCCTGCCCTCTTTCACGCCGCTCATGGGATTGCCCTTTGATTTAGATTTATCTAAATTAGACACTTCTAAACAAAAAGGTCAACCATGGCCCGCACCCCGCTCGACAGCGCCGCCATGGCCGAACACGCCGCAGAGGCTGCAACGCTGCTTAAGAGCCTGGCCCATCCTGCGCGGCTGCGCGTGCTGTGCCGCCTGGTCGAAGGTGAGGCACCAGTACCGGAACTGCAGGCATTGACCGGCCTCAGCGCATCGGCGCTGTCACAGCATCTGGCGGTGCTGCGCGAACTGGATATCGTCGCGACGCGTCGCGAAGCGCAGGCCATCCACTACCGCGTGATTGAAGGGCCCGCACTGGGCGTGCTGCAGGCGCTGCATGCCGCCTACTGCGGCGGCACTTCGCGTTGACGCTCAGCCGGCGTGGAGGGCGGGCTGCACGACGTTGTCGAGCAGATCCACCGGGGTCGGCGCCGAACGATCACCTTCCAGCGCCCGGCTGAAACCCGACCAGTCGCTGGCCGACAGCTGGCGCAGCAGTGCTGCATCCACCGGCAACGCGCGCATCGACCAGTACGGAAACTGACGCTGGCCCAGGCGGCCGCGCGCCAGCTCGATGATGTCGACATGGCTGCCGGCCTGCAGGATGCGCTCGTACACCGAATCGATACCGTCCGGCGGCCCCTCGATGTACTGCAGGAATCGCCCGCCGTCATGCAGCAGCACACCGGTCACGCCCGCCATCTTGTTGAAGCGGGCGGCATCGTCGACCAGCGCCTGCAACCGTTCAGCGGAAAGATCCGGCAACGCCTGGCTGACGTAGGCGATGGCACGCAGTGGCATGGTGCTTCCTTGACAAGATGTACACCCACGGTAGCAGTTGCGGACGAGTCCGTCTCAGTGCCCGTGGATGTTTCCTGAAGAATTCAGTTTGCCGCTGCAGGCAGCCCTTCTGCGCGTCTCGGCAGCAGGGCTTCGAACACCACCTGCCCGGCCTCGTTGCGCGCTGCGATGCGCCCTCCGTGCGCGCGCACGAACTGATCGACGATATACAGGCCCAGCCCCAGGCCCTTGCTCTGGTGGAAGCTGGCCTTGAACGGTTCGAACAGCCGCGGCAGCAGCGCGTCGTCGATCCGGCCGGCATTGCTGACCCGCAGCAGCACGCTGCGCGGGTCGCGCCCGTCCACCTCCACCCTCGCCTCGCTGCCATGGGTGAGCGCGTTGCCGACCAGATTGGCGGCAACCTGGCCGAGACGGTCCAGATCGCCCTGCAGCCGCGTATCGCCGTGCATGTCCAGATGGATCCGGTCCGCGCCATGCGCGCTGCCGGCTTCGGCCACCACCGCGCGGGTCACGTCGGCCAGATCGCAGGCACTGGCCTGCAGGCGCAGGCCACCGCTGCGGATCCGCGAGAAGTCCAGCAGCTGTTCGACCATGCGTGCCATGCGCAGGGTGCTGGCCTCCAGGTACTGCAGGGTCTGCTGCGCACCCGCATTGTCCTGCGGGATCTCCATCGCCAGCTTGTCACTGCACAGCAGGATCGCCGACAGCGGCGTGCGCAGGTCGTGGGTCAGCACCGCCGCCATTGTTTCGTTGAGCTTGAGCGCGCGTTCCAGCGCCTCGTTGCGCGCCTTCAGCAGCTGCCGCTGCTGGTACAGCTCGATGAAGACGTTGACCTTGCTCAGGATCACCTGCGGCGCTACCGGCTTGTGCAGGAAATCGACCGCACCGCTCTCGTAGCCCTTGAACACGCGCAGGGGATCATCCGGGGAGGCGGTCAGGAAGATGATCGGCACGTCGCGGCTGCGATGCGAACCGCGCATCAGTTCGGCCAGGGTGAAGCCATCGATCTCCGGCATGTGCACGTCCAGCAGGGCCAGTGCCACCTCGTGCTCGAGCAGCAGCTCCAGCGCCTGCGCGCCGGAACCGGCCAGCAGCAGATTCACGCCTTCGCGCTGCAGCAGCGCCTGCATGGCCACCAGGTTCTGCGGCACGTCATCGACGATCAGCAGGTTGACCGGGGACTGCGACTGCGCAGGGTCCGGTGGCAGCAGATTCATGCAAACAACTCCTTCAGGCGACGACACATCAGTTCAAGGGGCAGCACGGCATCGGCGCCGGCATACTGCAGGGCGGAGGCCGGCATCATCGACGCTTCGGCTTCCTCGGGGCATTGCAGCCAGGCACGGCCACCGGCACGGCGCACGGCGGCAACGCCCTCGCTTCCATCACTGCTGGCACCGGTCAGCAGCAGGGCCAATACCTGCGCTCCGAACACCGCAGCAGCGGAGTCGAACAGCGGATCGATGGCCGGACGGGAGAACAGCACCGGCGCATCCACCGACAACGCCACCGCCCCCTCGTCCTCCACCAGCAGGTGGTAATCCGGCGGCGCGAACGTCACCGTGCCCGGCCGCAGCGGCTGCTTGTCTTCGGCTTCGCGCACCGGCAGCGCGCAGTACGGCGCCAGCACCTCGGCGATGCGGCTGGTGCGGTCACGCGGCAGGTGCAGCACGGCCAGTACCGGCACCTGCAGCGTCGCCGGCAGCGCACCGAGTACCGCCTGCAGGGCCGCCACGCCACCGGCAGACGCGCCGATCACCAGCACGGCAGGACGCGCCGGCAGGGCCATCAGGCCACCTTCCGGTACAGGCGGTGCTCGCGCGAACAGACCTCGAAGGCGTCATGGTGGCACCCGAACTGCAGCGATTCCTTGCTGCCAAGACCGAGGAAGCCCCGGTGCACCAGCGCTTCGCGGAACAGACCGACAGCGCGGTCCTGCAGGTCGCGGTTGAAATAGATCAGCACGTTGCGGCACGACACCAGGTGTACTTCGGAGAACACGGTGTCGGTGGCCAGGCTGTGGTCGGCGAACACCACGTTGCGACGCAGCTGACGGTCGAACACCGCGCCGTCGTAGGCCGTGGCGTAGTAGTCGGACAACGACGCCGTGCCACCGGCCGCCAGGTAGTTGCGGCTGAACTGGGCCATCCGGTCGATGCCATAGGCGCCCGCCTCGGCGGTGGCCAACGCGGCCGGATTGATGTCGGTGGCATAGACGATGCTGCGATCAAGCAAACCTTCCTCATGCAGCAGGATCGCCAGCGACCACACTTCCTCACCGGTGCTGCAACCGGCCACCCACAGCTTCACCGAGGGATAGGTGCGCAGTACCGGCACCACCTGCTCGCGCAGTTCACGGAAGTACGCGGGATCACGGAACATCTCCGAGACCTGCACGGTGAAGAACTGCATGGCCTGGGCGAACAGCTCCGGCTCGTGCAGCAGCCGGTACTGCAGGTCGACCAGCCGTTCGCACTCATAGCGCTGCATCGCCTGGCGCATGCGCCGGCGCAGCGACGACACCGCATAGCTGCGGAAATCGTAGTGGTAGCGCTGGTACAGCGCCTCCAGCAGGACCTTCAGTTCCAGGTCGAACAACGCCTGTTCGTTCATTGCCGCGAGCACCAGACCCGGCACAGCGAGACCAGCTTGTCGACGTCGATGGGCTTGGCGATGTAGTCGTTGGCACCGGCCTGCAGGCACCGCTCGCGGTCATCGGGCATGGCCTTGGCGGTCAGCGCGATGATCGGCAGGTCCTGCAGGTGACGTTGCGCGCGGATCTCGCGCATCGCGGCCAGGCCGTCCTTCTCCGGCATCATGATGTCCATCAGCACCAGGTCGACCTCGCGCTCAGCCAGGCGATCCACCGCTTCCTGGCCGTTACGCGCGATCTCCAGCGTCACGCCCAGCGGCTCAAGCACGCTGGACAGCGCGAAGATGTTGCGCACGTCATCCTCGGCCAGCAAAACAGTACGGCCATCGAGCACGGTGTCGCGACGGCGGGCCTCGCGCAGCAGGCGCTGCTGGTCGGTGGGCAGGCTGGCTTCCACGCTGTGCAGGAACAGGGTGACTTCATCCAGCAGGCGTTCGGGCGAACGCGCGCCCTTGATGATGATGCTCTTCGAATAGCGGCGCAGGCGCTGCTCTTCCTCGCGGCCGAGCGCGCGACCGGTATAGACGATCACCGGCGGGAAGCCGACATCATCGTTGCCGGCCATGTGCTCGAGCAGGTCGTAGCCGCTGCCGTCGGGCAGCGACAGGTCCATCACCATGCAGTCGAAGGTGACCGTGCTGAGTTGCTCCAGCGCGCCGGCCAGCGTTCCCACTGCAACGATCTGGAGCTGATCACGGCCCAGCAACAGTTCCAGGTTGTGGCGCAGCTCGCTGTCGTCCTCGACGATCAGCAGGCGCCGCACGTCGCGCTGGCTGGTCTGTTCCAGCTGTTCGATGGCCGTCACCAGCCGCTCGCGCGTGGTCGGCTTGATCGCGAAACCAATCGCACCCAGCTCGCGCGCCACCTGGCTGCGGTCCATCGCCGAAACCACGTGCACCGGGATATGCCGGGTATCGGGGTTGCGCTTCAGGCGCTCCAGCACGCTCAGGCCGGACACGTCCGGCAGGCCGATATCGAGCAGGATGCCGTTCGGGCGCAGTTCGCTGGCCAGGGTCAGCGCCTCTTCGGCGGTCCCGGCCACCACGCAGTCGAAGTCCAGTTCATGCGCCAGGGCCACCAGCGCTTCGGCGAAGGTGGCGTCGTCCTCGACGGCCAGGATCAAGCGGCCGGCGCGTTGGCGACGGCCGCGGTCATCGGCCACGCTGGGCACCGTGGTGGTCGGTGCCACCGCAGCCGGTGCAGGCACCGGCATCGCCGGCGCAGCGGCCGCAACTGGCGACGCTAGGGGGGCGGCGGAAATCTCAGCGGCGTTCGACGCGGGCGCGCCCTGCAACGGCAGTTCCAGGATGAAGCAGCTGCCGCGACCCGGTTCACTGTCGACCTGGATGCTGCCACCCATGCGCTCGGCCAGATCGCGCGAGATCGACAGGCCCAGGCCGGTGCCACCGTAGCGGCGGCGGGTGCTGCCATCGGCCTGGCGGAAGGCTTCGAAGATGACCTGCAGCTGCTCGCGGGCAATGCCGATACCGCTGTCGCAGACCTCGAAACGGATGCGTCCTTGACCGCCCGCACGCACGTGCAGGCTGACCTTGCCATGCTCGGTGAACTTCACCGCATTGGCCAGCAGGTTCTTCAGGATCTGCTGCAGGCGCTGGCTGTCGACCACCAGCTGGCTCGGCGCCAGCGCATCGGCCTCGATCTGCAGGGCCAGGCCCTTCTGCCGCGCCATCGGCTCGAAGGTCTCGCGCAGGCGCTGCAGCACGCTGTCGGTCACCACCACTTCATCGGCCAGCTCGACGTGGCCGGCCTCGATGCGCGACAGGTCCAGGATGTCGTTGATCAGCGCCAGCAGATCGTTGTTGGACGACAGGATCGCACGCGCATACTTCACCTGTTCCTCGGTGAGCGTGCCGTCCTTGTTGTCGGCCAGCAGCTTGGCCAGGATCAGCGAGCTGTTCAGCGGCGTGCGCAGCTCGTGCGACATGTTGGCCAGGAACTCGGACTTGTAGCGCGATGTCGCGGCCAGTTCGTTGCTGTTGCGCACCAGCTGGCTCTGCGCGACCAGCAGTGCCTGCTTCTGCGCCTCCAGCTCGTGGGTGCGCTCTTCCAGCTGGACGTTGCTCTGTTCCAGCTCGGCCTGCTGTTCTTCCAGATGGCTCTGCGACTGCAGCAGGCTGCGGCTCTGTTCTTCCAGTTCCTCATTGGCCACGCGCAGCTCTTCCTGCTGGGCCTGCAGCTCCTCGCCCTGGCGCTGCGATTCCTCCAGCAGCACCACCAATTGCGCGCGCAACAGCGAGGCACGCAGCGCCATGCCGATGGTCTCGGCACAGCGCTCCAGCAGCTCGATATCGAGTCGATCCTGTTCGCCGGCGCGGGTGCGTCCCAGTTCAATGATGCCCACCACCGCACCATCGCTGCTGATCGGCGCCAGGATGCGCTCGCGCACCGGCAACCGCCCCAGGCTGGTCTGCAGCTCAAGCACCGCATCATCCCCCCCATGCAGGTGGCGGATGCGTTCGTCCCGTGCCACCTGCCCGGCCACGCCCTCCTGCAATGCCAGCGACGCCGGCATACCGGACGGCAACGCCAGACCGCCGGTCAGCTGCAGTCTTCCCCCTTCCAGACGGTAGACGGCGGCGACGTCGGCCTGCAGCTGAGCCCCCAGGCTGGTTGCCGCCGCCTCGGCGATCTGCTCCGGACCCAGATCACCGCGCAGGCTCATCGCCACCGCGTTCTCGGCCTCCTGCAGCCACAGCGCGCGCATCGCGTCGCGCCGCGCCTGGATGGCGCGGGAGACGATCAGCGCGATCATCAGGAACGCACACCCGCCAACGCTGCGGTTGACGAACGAGAACGCCGAGTTGGAGCTGGCCGGGGCAACGTTGTAGCCGATGATCAACAGGATGCAGGCGACGACGGCCACGATGAACGGCGCGCGTGCACTGCGCTGGAACAGCGTGACGCCAACGGCGAGGAAATACGCCAGCCAGACGGCATAGCCCAGCGGAACCACCAGTTCCAGCGCAATGGTCGCAGCCAGCAGTACGGCGGAGGTCATCCAGATCCAGCGGTCACGCGTAGTCGCACCAGGACGCATGCAGGTCGGTTCCAGAACACAAAGGGTGGGTGATGGTACTCCGTGTCGTATTCAGCCGCACAGGACAAATGGCACGTGTCCCGCCTCCACGCCTCCTTCACACTTGAATGCCTAGCTTCACGTCCCTCACAGGGGTAACACTTATTTTTACGTGGACGCTGCCGCCTCTACGACGTCCGTACTGACGGACCCTTCCCGCCAACTGCGACTGCTGATCGACAGCGTGCGCGACCATGCGCTGTACCTGCTTGATCCTGATGGCATCGTCTGCAGCTGGAACCCGGGTGCGGAGCGCATCAAGGGCTACTCAGCCGATGAAGTGGTGGGTACCCACTTTGGTCGCTTCTACCTGGCCGCCGACCGCGAGGCAGGGGAACCGCAACGCCTGCTCCGCCTCGCAGCGCAGCACGGTCACGTCGCCAGTGAAGGCTGGCGGGTGCGCCGCGATGGCTCGTCTTTCCGTGCCAGCGTGGTCATCGAGCCGGTCGTCGAAGCAGGCGAGCTGCTCGGCTTCGTCAAGATCACCCGCGACATCACCGAGCAGTGGCAGGCACAGCGGCTGCTGCGTGATGCCCAGCGTGCGCTGCGCAATACCCAACAGTTCGAGACCGTCGGCCGCCTCAGCCGCGGGCTGTCGCACGAGTTCAACAATCTGTTGACCACCATCGGCAACGCCCTGGACCTGCTGTCCCTGCGCGTGAACGGTGACGATGCACGCGCCGCCGAGCTGCTTGATGCGGCGCAGACTGCGACCGATCGCGGTGCGCTGCTGACCCGCCAGCTGCTGGCCTTCAGCACCGGCCAGACCCTGATCCGCGAGCCTCTGGATATCAATGCGCTGATACGGCAGTGGCTGCCGGACCTGCAACGCGCCTGCCCGCCCACGGTGATGCTGGATGCCCAGCTGGCGCCCGGCCTGCCTGCGATCAACACCGATGCGCTGCAGCTGCAGACGGCGCTGGCCAATCTGGTCGCCAATGCCGCGGATGCTACCCTTGAAGGCGGCCGCATCCTGATCGGCACTGCACTGGAGCATCGCCTCGACCCGGATGCGGACTCCACGCTGCAACGTGGCTATGTCACCCTCAGCGTCTGCGATGAGGGCCACGGGATGGCGGCCGACATCGCCGAACGGGCGACCGAGCCGTTCTTCACCACCAAGGACATCGGCAAAGGCAGCGGCCTGGGCCTGAGCCAGGTGTTCGGATTCACTACCCAGAGCGGCGGCTTCGTCGACGTGTCCACCACGCCCGGTGTCGGCACCACGGTCAGCCTGCTGCTCCCCGCAATGGAGGACCCTGCCGATGACCGATGACCCGATCCGCGTATTGATGGTGGAAGACCAGACCGATCTGCGTGAAATGATCGGCCTGGCCCTGCGCGACCTCGGCATCGACGTGGCCACGACCGCCGATGCGCACGAGGCCGCCGCCCTGCTGAAGGGCGAAGCGCGTTTCGACGTGGTGTTCAGCGACGTCAGCATGCCCAACGGCATGTCCGGCATCGAACTGAGCGAGCATGTGGCGCGCGAACAGCCGCAGGCGCGGATGATCCTGTCGTCCGGTTATGCGCGCTCGCAGCTGCCGCCCCTGCCGGAACAGGTGGAATTCCTGCCCAAGCCGTACCGCCTGCGCCAGCTGGTGCAGTTGTTGAAGCAGGCGTAAGGCACCGTGCCCCGGCAGCAGGGCCCTGCGGTCAACCCGTCATCGCCCCCCGCTGGAACGAAGCCAGCAGCGTAGAGGCTGCCGCTGCCGGCGCCAGCCGACCGCGCGCCAGTGACCAGGTGATGCCGTAGAAGCAGGTCCAGTAGAAGTCCGCGAGCCACACTGCGGTGAAACCAACGTTGAACTCTCCGGCCGCCTGACCACGCAGGAAGAAGGCCTCGAAGCGCTCGCCGATCGGCGCCCAGCGCTCCGGCAGCAGATGCAGGTCACCCTGGCGCTGCTGCTCTTCCATCATCCGCGCGAACAGCAGCGTTACCAGCTCCCAGTCCGCCAGCAGCGTGGCGGTGACCTGCTCCAGCACGTGGCGCGCATCACCGCCCTCATCGAACCAGACCGCCGCCGCTTCCACGCGCTCGAAGCCGGCCGCGAACAGTGCCTCGTCGATCGCCTCCCGGGTGGGCGCAAACCGGTACAGAGTCGCGCGGCTGATACCGGCCCCGCGCGCGAGTTCGCTGAGGGTGCAGCGTGGATGGCTGACCAGGGTGGCCGCCAGCGCGTGGGGCAGGTCGCGGCGGGTGCGTGCTGCGGCAGGTCGCATGAAAGCGCTGAGGTATGGGTTGGCCCTCACGCTAGCATGAATCACCAATTAATAAACTGAATCAAAGATGATTCATTCGGATCACCAATGCGCTAAAACAGGGATGCGTCCGGTGCACCCGGGTCGGTGCACGGCAGGGAACGCGTCACAGGCATCGAAGGAGACAACGCCATGCTGCATCCACTACGCGATATCGCTGTGTTGTTCGACGCCAGCGACACCGGGGACCGCGTTCTCAACATCGCCGCCCATCTGGCGCAGGCACAGCAGGCCCATCTGGTCGCGGTCTCCACTGCCCAGCATCCCACCGACATCGCCAACGGCTTCGCGCGCGGTGCCGGCATCGCCGCCGCGCTCGACCACGAGGCGCGTGCGGATGCCGCCTGCACCGCGCAGCTGATGCAGAACCTGCGTGCCGTGTCCGAGCCGCTGCAGATCAGCACCGAACTGCGCATCGTCTCGGACTATCTGGGCGGCGCCGACCTGGCCCTGCAGTCGCTGTACTGCGACCTGATCATCGCCGGCTATCCGCGTACTCCCGGCGCCCCTTCTGGCTGGCACCCGCTGGGAACGCTGCGCCAGACCGGCGTGCCGATGCTGCTGGTGCCACCGCACTGGCATGGCGACCAGGTCGGCCATCGCATCGTGGTGGCCTGGAATGCCAGCAAGCAGGCACGCCGTGCGGTAGCCGATGCGTTGCCGCTGCTCGCACGTGCGAAAGCGGTGCACCTGCTGATGGTCGACACGCCCAGGGCCGAGGCCACACCTGGCGCCGAGATGGCCCAGCACCTGGCGCGGCACGGCGTCGAAGTAGAGATCCAGGCGATCAGTTCAAGCCAGGGCGGCGTTGCCGCGACCATCCGCCAGCACGTGCTCGATGCCGACGCCGACCTGCTGGTGCTGGGCCCCTACAGCCGCAGCCGGGTGGTCGAGCGTGTGCTCGGCGGGGTCACCGAGGATCTGCTGGCCGAAGTACCGGCGCCCTTGTTCGTGTCGCACTAGTACCGCCCTGCCCTGCCCGGCGATAGCCGGTCAGCGACTGCCCGGTGTGCCGCCGGAAGTAGCGGCACAGGTAGGATGCATCCTCGAAGCACAGGCGCTCGGCGATGCGACCGATCGGCAATTCGCTGTAGGTCAGCAGCGCCTTGATTTCCAGCACCACCTGGCGATCAATCAACGCCTTAGGCGTTTCGTCGAAGCACTCGCGGGTCAGCTGCGAAAGATAGAACGGGGTGATGCACAGCGCGTCGGCATAGGACTGCACGTCGCGCTGGCGCGTGCTGCGCTCACCGACCAGTTCCCAGAAATTCCAGGCCAAGCGCTCGCGTCGGCTGACCTGCGCCACGGCCACACTGCGCGCCGGCAACAGCGTTGCGAATTTGAGGAAGAACGTCTGAAGCAGGTTGCGCAGCATCACGTGACGATAGCGGCCGCCATTGTGCTGAGCATCCATCAACTGCTGCAGCCAGCCCTGCAGCAGCGGCACGTCCAGCGGCGACGGCACGCAGTGGGGCTGATCGTGCAGGAACTTGAACAGTGCATTGGGAAGCACATAGGCCACCTCCGATGCCAGCGCCTTGGGCATCAGGCAGACCACCGCCAGAAAGCCGCGTGAGCGCTGCCGCAGCAGCGCCAGCGTGTCCTCTGCCAGCACCAGCACATCGTGCCGCTGCACCGCTACCTCGCGGAAGTTCAGTGCAAAGCGCGCGCGCCCCGATACGCATACCAGCACCGCCAGATAAGCGTGGCCGAACGACAACGGGACGCCCTGCCCTTCGGCCAGCGTACTGACCTCCAGGCGCATGGATTCGTCCTGGTCCAGGAGCTGGGGTACGCGATCCATGGGCCGATCCGGCTGTATTCCGGCCCCAGCATACCCGGGCTCGGCCACCCGTTGTGAAAAGTACCGAAACCATCAAGGTCCCGCCCTGGGCCGATCGCGCCTGGCGACCTAGCCTGTGCACTCTCTTTGTTCCCGTGGAATTGACATGCGGCTGCACACCGAACGCTTGATCCTTCGCCCCTGGCGCGACACCGACGCTGCCGATCTGTACGAGTACGCCCGCGACCCGCGCGTGGGCCCCATCGCCGGCTGGCCGGTGCACACCAGCGTTGAGGAAAGTACCGAAATCATCCGCACCGTCTTCAACCGGCCAGAGGTCTACGCGCTGCAGAGCCGCGAGGACGGCCACGCGATCGGCTGTGTCGGCATCCTGATCGGCACCGACAGCAACTTCGAGATCAGCGATCGAGAGGGTGAGATCGCCTACTGGATCGGCGTTCCGTACTGGGGCCGCGGACTGGTGCCCGAAGCGGTGCGCGAAGTGATGCGGCACGCCTTCATGGACCTGGAGCTGGACGCGCTGTGGTGCGGCTACTTCGCTGACAACCTGCAATCGCTCAGCGCGCAGAGCAAATGCGGTTTCCAGCATCACCATACCGAAGTGAACAAGTTCAACAGCTTCCTCGGCGACTACCGCACCGAGCACATCAGCCGCATCACCCGCGAGCAATGGTTTGCCCTGCAGGCCACCTTGCCAGCATGAGCGAAGTTCAGGCCGACGTGCGCTGCATGAACAGAAGTTCCGGCGTCGAGGACGCATCAACCTGCTGGAAACCGAGGTCGCGATACAGGGTCACGGCGGCGGTGTTGTCACGATAGACGCGCAACGTGAGGCGCTGCACACCGGCTTCGCGCATGGCCTGTGCACTCAAGGCCTGCATGAGCAGCCGGCCAAGGCCGCGCCCGCGTGCCAGCGGGGAAACAATGATGCGGCCCAGGTGCGCGGTACCGGCGTCGGTCATCCAGTACTGGCCAAAACCCAGGCACTGGCCCTGCTCGTCAAGCAGCGCCCAGCCCGGCCGCAGCCCGAGTTCGAGCACCTGCGCGAACCGTTCCTGCGGCAAGGGAAACGGCACGCCGGGGCCCGCCCAGCGCTGGGTGGCCTCGGCGGAATCAAGCCAATCGGCAATGGTGGCGTAGTGGGAAGGCTGGATGGCGCAAAGGCTTGGTTTCATGACCCGCATGGTGCGTCATTCGTGGCGATTAGACACGCTGCGTGGCGACACTTGAGTTTTGTCATAGGACAATAAACAATGCCAGGCGTCCAGCCCATTCCCCCTTCGGGAGATCCCATGTTCGAAGGCCTCAGCGCGTTTCCACTGACCCCGCTCTCTGAAGCCGGCATCGACTTTCGTGCGTTTGCCGGACTGATCGAGCGCCTGGCCGATTCCGATGTTGATTCGATGGGCGTGCTTGGCTCCACTGGCAGCTACGCCTATCTGGAGAAGCACGAGCGCAAGCGCGTGCTGCGCGAAGCCCTGGCGCACGCAGGAGGCGTACCGGTCATCGCCGGCATCGGTGCACTGCGTACCCGCGATGTGCTGGAGCTGGCCCTGGACGCCGAGGATGCAGGTGCTGCAGGCCTGCTGCTCGCCCCCGTGTCCTACCAGCCCCTGAAGGATCACGAGGTGCAAGCGCTGTTTGAGACCATTTGTAGGGCGGTGCGTACACCGATCTGCGTCTACGACAATCCGGGCACCACGCACTTCCGCTTCACCGATGCACTGCATGGCCGGATTGCCGCGCTACCCAACATCGCCTCGATCAAAATTCCGCGCCTTGCTGATGATCCGGCCGAGGCGGCTGCGCGCGTTGCGGCACTCCGTGCGTGCGTTCCTGCGCATGTGACGCTGGGCGTCAGTGGTGACGCCTCGGCGGTGCGAGGGCTGCTGGCGGGGTGTGACGGCTGGTATTCGGTGACCGCCGGGCTTTTCCCCGAGGTAGCGCTGCAGATCATGCGGGCCGTGGGGAGTGGCGATGAAGAGGGTGCTATTGCCCTGTCTGCGCGGCTGGCGCCGCTGTGGTCCCTGTATGAGCGGTTCGGCGGGATTCGCGTCATGGCCTGCGCGGCGGCACTGCTGGGACTGTGCTGCGAGGACTGCCTGCCGCTGCCGTTGCAGGGGCTGCGTGGTGGCGAGCGCGAGGAGGTGGCGGCGGTGCTGGGCGGGCTGGGGTTGCTGCCCAACAACTAGTCAAATCTTGCCACCTCCGGTGGCAGACGCCCCCAACTGACCCAAGCACTGACGAAATCGCCGCTGCTAGCCCCGGAATAACCTTCAGTCCACTCGTTCAGGCCTAAGCAAAATACGCCATCTGGCAATAAGGACTTCGCTCACAACCTGTATTTTTTCGAGGACACTTCTACGCGACAGCATCGCAGGAAGTTCAATGCATCGATAGCTGACAAGGCAAGCGATGAGCAGTGGAAGCAACAAAGCTGCAGTCAAAGCCCAGTGCGAGGCGGGCGAGAGATCTGCAAAGGCAACCGCACCTAAGCCCTTGTAGGCAAGAAAGAGTACAAATCCGTGCAGGAGATAGATGCCATAGGACAGCTCACCCAAAATGGCTGAAACCCGAAGTGTAAGCAATCCGAACAAGGTGTTACCGCACGCAATCGCCGCAAAGAAAACCGACCACAAGACGACTGCCGCTGGATGCCGGGCTGAATCGAAGCAGGCAACCGACAGGATCATGCACGAAGCCGCTAGAATCGAGCCCCAATTCCCACGAAGAAAGCTCACAACGGCCATTCGAGTTGTTGCGTAGTACGCGGCGACACCACCGACAAAGGGCAACATCAGCACCCAGCTCAAGCGGACAGCCGCATACGCTAGACCAAGTGCCGACAGCAGCAGCAATCCGCGCCGGACACGTTGACGCATGAAATACGCCAACAGTGGCAATACTGAATACCAAACCCACTCATACGGAAGCGACCAAACGACTCCGGCCATGATGTAGCGGGTCCCAACAACACCATTGATATCCGGCGCTCCAAGCACGGTGAATGAGAACCACTGGATCACCCCCACTCCAAACCGGATTAATGGATCAACAAGGTGAAAGTCGCTCTCGATCAAGACCAAAAGCAGCACAAGAACAACGCAGATCGCGTAGAGCGGCAACATACGTAGGACCCTGCCGACGTAGAGCCTCGTCCATTCAACGGCTCCACCGGCAATTTGCCGATAGAAGAGAAAGGCGGAAATCATGAAAAAGAGAGCAACTGCGGCCTCGCCAAGTTGCGCGTACAAGGCGGAGGCGGGAGCCTTCCACTCCCCGCCCCTTGCATAGACATACCAGATGGATGAGTGGTGGACGAACACACTTAGGGCGAGCAGCCCCCTGAGACCATCGATCGAAGCAGCACGCCCCTTGGAGTCCGGTAACGGTACGAACCTCCCCAATGGCAAAGCACACAGCAGTGCGAGCAGGGCAATTCCAGCCGGCACGAAAGGCGAATAAAGATCGATCGACACCAAGCCACCTGGGGACAAACAAAAGAACGCACGGGCCAGAGCAAGCGCCCTCGAAGATCAACATCCGACCGCAAGCACATGGAAGCAATGACAGCCGTTGCTCTGTCACCTCATTCCAGGTTCTGGAGAGTGAACTCCCCCAGTCACCCGGCCTGAATGGTGACCCCGGCCCGATTCGAACGGGCGACCTTCCCCTTAGGAGGGGGACGCTCTATCCAGCTGAGCTACGGGGCCATTGGCAGCGAGAAAGGATACCTCGTCTGGCTGAATGGACCAAGCGCGGGGCGTTCTGCAGAGCCCTCGGAGTAGATATGCTGGCCCGCCGCGACCCGTTGTGAACTGGATGTCCGACGTCTGGCGAACCCTCTCCGCCCTCGGCGACAGCCGCTGGCTGCTGCCGATGGCCCTAGTGCTACTGATCACACTGCCCCGTGCAGACGCACGCCTGAAATGGCGATGGCTGCTGGCCGTCGCCGTCACCGCCGGCGTCACGCTTGCCTCAAAGCTGGCCTTCATGGGCTGGGGGATTGGCATCAAGAGCGTGCACTTCACCGGTTTCTCCGGGCATGCCGCAATGTCCAGTGTCGTCTATCCGGTCGTTGGTGTACTGATTGCCGGCCCCGGCAATCGCGCACGGGCGATCGGCCTGGTAATCGGCGTGCTGCTGGCCACCGCCATTGCCTGGTCACGAATCCCGCTGCATGCCCATAGCCTTTCGGAAGTCATTGCCGGGCTGGCTCTTGGGCTGAGCTGCAGCACGTGGGCACTGCAGGCCGCATCACCCGTCGGTCGCGCCCCTGCGATGGCTGTTGTCGCTGCCGTACTCGCAGGAATGGTGCTGCCCCTCGCCTTGCCGGACGTCCATACGCACCAACTCGTCATTGCACTAGCAAAGCTCATCTCCGGCAGGGCTGAGATCTTCCAAAACTTCTGAGAATCGCCAGGGCGACTCCACATTTCCTTCACGTTCCTTGACAGGGCAAATGAATAGCAGCCAACATAGCGGTGGAAAAATTTCCCTCACGGAGTAGGAGACCCCGTAGATGAAGAAGATGATTGCCGCCCTGGCCCTGCTGGGCCTGTCCTCGCCGGTGTTCGCTCAGGAAGCTCCTGTCGCCGCCGAAACCAGCGCTGAAGTTGCTGGCGCTGAAGCTGCTGGCGCTGCCGCCACCGGCACCCTGACCACCGTCGCTACCGTGGGTCTGGGCATCGCCGCTGCCGGCGTGCTGTACAGCGTTGCTGCGGACAGCAGCAAGGACGACGCGGGCAACAACAATGGTGGAGGCACCACCAACCCGCCGACCGGCACCACGGGCACCACCGGCACGACCGGCACCACCCGCTGATCGACACGCCGACGTAGCACCCCGCCCTCGCCGGGCGTCAGTTCGGCGAGGGTTTTTTCATGCCCGATCGGGCCAGGAACAGATTTCGATGGACTGCAAGCGTTTCGTAGCCACAATGACGGTGGCACTCACCCTGACCGGCTG
Source organism: Stenotrophomonas sp. 86156_Sma (assembly GCF_056481625.1). Taxonomy (NCBI): domain Bacteria; kingdom Pseudomonadati; phylum Pseudomonadota; class Gammaproteobacteria; order Lysobacterales; family Lysobacteraceae; genus Stenotrophomonas; species Stenotrophomonas sp. 86156_Sma. Next base: position 2,234,934 of record NZ_CM151157.1, on the reverse strand, counting down.
CATGTGGGCGCCAGGCCAGCATCTTCGCTCGAGCACCTTCGCTCGCGATGATCAGCCCATCGGCAACGACCAGATCGAACTGATTCCGATCACGCCCAAGCTCATCGCCATGGAGCGCGCCACCCGCGATGTCGCGGCGCTGCCCGCTACCCTGACCCAGTATCAGCCGGGCCCCTACCGCATCGGTGCCGGCGACATCCTCTACATCACCGTATGGGATCATCCCGAACTGACGGTACCCGCTGGCCCCCAACAGCAGTTGAATGCTGCCGGCCGCCCCGTCCAATCGGATGGAACACTGTTCTATCCCTACATCGGCAAGATCAGCGCGGCGGGCAAGACACCTGCAGAGCTGCGTGAAGAGCTGACATCCAAGCTCGCCCGCTACATCGAGGCGCCACAGGTGGATGTGTCACTGCTGACGTACGCAAGCCAACGCATATGGGTTACTGGCGCTTCGCGCCAGCCCGCCACCGTTGCGCTCACGGTCGTGCCCTTGACGTTGGGCGATGCCATCAGCCAAGCGGGCCTGGACCCGACGCAAGCGGACCTCTCCGGCGTACGCCTCACCCGCAACGGCACCACCTACACCATCGACCTGGATCGACTGGGCCGCAACGGCGGCGGCGACACCAATGTGTTCCTGGCTGCCGGCGATCATATTTACGTGCCTTACCTGGATCACAAGGAAGTGTTCGTGGTAGGTGAAGTCAATCAACCCGGTGCACTGAACTTCAAGACCGGCGAGATTTCCCTGAGCCAGGCACTTGGCCGAGCGCGCGGCCTGTTGCAGACCACCTCCAACGGCAACGCTGTCTACGTGATCCGAGGCTCGAACGACCTGCAGACTACGCCGTCGCAGGTATTCCACCTGGAAGCAAAGTCACCCGCTGCATTTGCCGTGGCCAGCCAGTTCGACCTGCAGCCCGGTGATGTCGTGTTTGTCGGTGCCGCCGGCGTGACCCGCTGGAGCCGGTTCGTGAACCAGCTGCTACCCTTCACCGCCATCATCAACAACGCCGCCAGCGCGCGTAACGATCTGGACAAGTAACGTGGTCTATACCGTGAGCAGGATCGCTCAGGCTGCCACCCGACGTGCAAGCCGCCAGCGCTCCGTGGCACTGGCGTTGCTCGTACTCTTCTCCACCTCCAGCTGCGGCGTTGTGGGCAAGACCAGCGTCAAGTCGGTGCAGATGGCGCTGCAGGGCAAGCCCAACGTGGAACCCACGGCCACCGAGGTGGCCGCCAATCGATTCCCGCAGATCAAGGTCACCGGTCCAGCGGGGGGCGCCGTTCTGGTGCTTGGCAACATCGACTCCGGTCGCCAGGCGTGGTACAGCTCCGAGCGAAGCATCGTCTTCCTCAGGGATGGCATCGTCGTCGGAACCCATGGCAGCAGCCCGGAACTTGAGGACATGACGCTCGAAGGGAATTCCCCCTTCCACGCGCTGCACCGGATAGCGGATGGCACGACCGTGCAGCGCCGTTACGACGTCATGCCTGATTACCGGTATGGAATGAGCGTCACCGGCACCCTGACCACCCTGGGCAAGGAGAAGGTCCATATCCTGGAGAGCGAGCGCGAGCTGTTGCACGTGCGGGAGCGACTTCAGGGCGACGGCTGGAAGCGCGACAACCACTACTGGGTCGATCCTGCCAACGGGTTCATCTGGAAGAGCATCCAGGCCATCGCACCCGACACCAGCCTTGAAGTTGTCCAGCTCAAGCCCTACTCGCAGGACCTGCAGAACCGATGACACTGCGACCGATCATCCTTGGGCTGGCACTGGCGCTGGCCTCACATGCGCACGCCTCATCGCCGATCAAGGTCGAAGCGGCCGGTCATGTTCGCAATCCCGGCATGCACACGCTTCCCGCCGAGGCCCGCCTCAGCGCAGCCGCACTTGCTGCAGCGCCGGAAGAGGAAGCCTATATGCTGGGCGCCGCCCTTCTTCGGCAACGTGCACTGACGCCACAGACCCGCCTCAAAGCGGGCCTGCTCTTCGATCTTGAAACACTCGCCTCCCAGCAGGATGCTCCGGAGCTTGCCGACGCGGCCGCACAGCTGGCGCGCGAGCTCGGCGACCTGCCAGTGACCGGGCGCGAACCGCAGCTCCTTGATCCGCGCCGCCTGGAAGCCAGTGCAGCGGAAAATCGACCCGCGCTGGCCGGCGACCGCGTCGTCTATCCCGGCCGACCCGAAACCGTGCAGGTTGTTGGCGCGGTCGTACAGCCGTGCAAGCTGCAGCATCAAGCCACACTTGACGCACGAAGCTACCGTAACGCGTGTGCCTTGCTGCCAGCAGCGAGCCGGGATGATCTCTACGTCATCCAGCCCGACGGCAAAGTGCAGCAACTCGGCGTGGCGCTGTGGAACCGGAGCGCTCCAGTGCGCTTGGCGCCAGGCGCCGTGATCTACGTACCATTGAGCGCTGCGAAGATCCGCACTATTGCCCCCGATGTCAACGAGGATGCCGTGCGCTTCCTTGCCACCCAGGTGCTGGATGCACCCGGAGTTTCATACTGATGCGCGATCGCTCCACCCCACTGGCACGCGCCAGTGTTGCCCTTCTCAGCCTGAGCGTCAGCGCTGTATTGCACGCACAAACAGCCCCTGCGCCCACCGCCAGCGATTGGGGCGGCGTCGGCCTGCTGCAGACCCCCACCGCACGTATGGCCGACGACGGCGAAGTGAGCTTCACCGCAAGCCATACCTCGCCCTACAGTCGCTACAACGTGGTGATGCAGCCCCTGCCATGGGTTGAAGGTGCGTTCCGCTATGTTTCGGTCGCAAACCGACGCTACGGTCCGGAATGGCTGAGCGGCAAGCAGAACTACAAGGACAAGTCGATCGACCTCAAGGTCCGGCTGTGGCAGGAAAGCCGATGGGCTCCCGAGGTGTCCGCAGGCTTCCGCGATATCGGTGGTACCGGCCTGTTCTCCAGCGAGTACCTGGTTGCAAGCAAGCGGTTCGGGCCAGTTGATGCGAGCCTCGGCCTCGCCACCGGCTACATCGGTAATCGAGGCGATTTCTCGAACCCGCTTCGGGTGATCAGCGATCGCTTTGAAGAGCGCCCGCGCGCGCAGGGCACTGGCAACTTCAACAGCAAGGGCATGTTCCGCGGTCCCGTCGGCATCTTCGGCGGCATCGCCTACCAGACACCCTGGGAACCCCTGCAGCTGAAGCTTGAGTACGACGGCAACGACTACAAGCGCGAACCACAGAACAACAATCAAACGCAGAAGAGCCCAATCAACCTGGGCGCAAGCTATGCCGTGAATCCCAACGTGCAACTGCATCTTGGCTGGGAACGCGGCGACACAGCCATGTTCGGCATTACCCTGCGCGGCAACGTGGCACGAGCGAAATCCACGCCCAAGCTGCTGGATCTGCCTCCGGTTGCCCGAGCAACCGCGGCACCCTCGGCTCAGTCAATGGATGACATCGACTGGCCCGCCCTGAGCCGGACCCTGGAAGAGAACGCCGGCCTCCGTGTCACAGGCATCAGCCGACGTGGATCGGAAGTCATCGTCAGCGGTGAACAGCGGCGGTTCTACTACCCGCCGCAGGGCGTTGGTCGAGCGGCACGCATCCTGGATTCAGAACTGCCATCCGATACCACCTGGTTTACGATCGAGAATACCCGTCTGGGCGTACCCGTCGTGGAAAGCAGCATCGAGCGCAGCACCTTCAACAGCTACCTGGACAATCGCACCCCGTTGAGCGAGCTGGCTGGCCACATCGAGCAGGCAGCGCCTGCGCAGCAGCGCCGCGAGAGCCTCTATGTGGCCCCACTTCGACGCTATGACGGCGCGTTCAATATTGGATACCAGCAGCAACTGGGCGGTCCGGACGGCTTCTTCCTGTTCCAGGTTGCAGGCACCTATTCGGCCAATCTTCACTTCACGCGGAACACCTGGCTGAGTGGAACGGTCAGCTACAACGCGTACAACAACTACAACCGCTTCCGCTACGACGCGCCAAGCAACCTGCCCCGGGTCCGCACCAACATCCGTCGTTACCTGACCACGGAAGACCTGACCCTGACCAACCTGCAGTTCACCAGCAATCATCAGTTGGGCAAGGACCTGTATGGCTCGGCATATGCCGGCTTGTTCGAGGCCATGTATGGCGGCGTGGGCGGCGAGCTTCTGTACCGCCCCCTAAACGAGCGGTGGGCGCTAGGCGCCGAGCTGAACTGGGTGAAGCAGCGCGATTTCGATCAGCGCTTCAGCTTCCGCGACTACAGCACCACCACCGGCCACGCCAGCTTCTACTATCAGTGGGGCAATGAGCACAAGATCACCAGCATGATCAGCACCGGCCGCTACCTGGCGAAGGACTGGGGCGCCACGATCTCGGTTGCGCGCGCCTTCGACAATGGCGTCAACATGGGCGCATACGCCACCAAGACCGATGTTTCGTCCAAGGACTTTGGCGAAGGCAGTTTCGACAAGGGTATCTTCATATCGATTCCCTTTGACTTCCTGCTGCCTCGTTCGACTCGCGCCCGTGCGACGTTCGCCTGGAATCCACTATATCGAGACGGTGGCGCGCGATTGAGTCGAAGCTACTCGCTTTACCAATTGACGTCGGAGCGGGATCCGGACTTCTTCTTCAAGAACCTGGATCGCATCTCCGACTGAAGGAGGGAGAGAAAAGCTCCCCCTTCCTTCTTTTCATACAGCCCGTCTCAGCTTCAGCAAAGTCCATGAAAACTGCCTAAGCCCATTCTGAAGGACATTTCTCTTTCCAGTCGGAAAACGCAGAATCCAGATCATACTTATACTTATATCCAGAAGCGATCAAGTAGCCGGGCAATACATTATTTGATCGAACAAGTTTTCGAATCCGCACGGGGCTAAATGGATGGGAAATCCCCAGAGGCCGCGCCAATGACTCAATGCCATAGGACGCTACAAGCATAAAACGATAAGGGAGGCTTGGAACAATTGCCTTTGCTCCTCCCACTCGCTTCACAGCCTCAACGTAGTCAAAAATTGAGGGGCCTGGATTCATGGAGGCATTGAACAACACCACACCCACGCTCGTCGCCAGCTGTCTGTCCCGGACCCATAGAATAGAGTTGCAAAGCTCTCTCACATATATGCCGGCCTTACGCGTCTCCCTATTTCCCATGTACAGGAAGTAGCCGCGACTTACAGCCTTGACCAATCTACTGACATTGCCACCCTCCCCCGGGCCAAAAACAACTCCCGGCCGGACTATTGTGAGCGTCCGCGTCAACGAAGCTGAAGCTTGCCAGGTGCGATGAATTTCCTCCGCCACCAGCTTCGAGCTACCGTAAGCAGTTGCAGGAACCGTCAGAGTATCCTCAGTCTTCTCCCCCTCGCTCACTCCATAAGGAGAAATCGACGAAGTGAAGACAATATCATCGCAACCAACGCGCTCTGCCCAGGCGCAGACATTCCTTGCACCGCCGATATTTGTTTCGAAGTACTCAGTGTCCTCGTGACCAGGCTCGCGGTGTACGGCGGCAAAATTTGCAATGAGCGCAATTGACTCGGTCGGGCACCATTCAATCGAATTGCGAACATCAACTGAAACAAACTCCAACGCCCCCTCGTGAATTTTCGCCAATCTCCTCCTAAAGGCATGAGGCTTTTCTTCGACGGACTCGATATCTGCCAAGTAAACCTTAGAATACCCGCGCTCGCGAATCAGCATATCGGCAAACCATACACCGATAAACCCCGACCCACCAAACACAACCGCAACGTCACTCATTTTTAACCCCATTCAAACCCAACCGCAAAGCGCAGAGAAAGCTAAAACTCCGCGATCTAACAGTCTGCGCCGGCCTCGAGCGAGGAGAATCCTTGCCAGACTAACCCGGCGAATAATACCAGGACGGCGTTGATATGCATCCATAAAATCCCGGGGAAGAACTTCCAAGTTCACAAGACGAACGGCATGCAAAATCCCAGTGACTTGCGAGGCGTACCAGCCCCCACGAATCTTCACAACCCTAGCCAAGACGCCACCCAGCGAAGTCCGTGCCCCGGTATCGTTTCTCTCATGCTGCCGATACATCATCGATGGAACTGGATCAAATATCCAACTCAGACGAAGCGCGCGGGACATCGCATAGATGAACCAATCATGATAATGAAGAGAGGCTACAACATCAGCGTTATCTCGAACTAATGCGTCCAATCTTCTTGCAAAATTCTTAGTAATTACAAATGTGCAGCCCTGGCCAGCTCCTTCAAACAAAAAATCTAAATCAGTGGTCACGGGGCTCTGCGCAAGAACTTTACTGCTACCATCGGGCCACACAGCCCTCACAGAAGAGGAATAGCCTACGGCCTCCTCAGAATTCAACGCATCGACCGCACGCGAGAGCTTCATGGAGTCCCATATGTCATCCTGATCGCAAAACGCAAGAAAATCGAAGGACTCCTCCCAAATATCTCGCAGTGCGCGCAGAAAGTTCCGCCCGGCGCCTCCACTGCCGACCTCTCGACTATAAATCGCTACTCGCGAATCAATCCCGCCGACCATCATCTCAGCGGAGAGATGGGAAGCTGAGCAGTCATCAAATACTACAACTCTAACGTCAACACCCTCTTGCGACAGGACCGAATTCACCTGCGCCTCGATCCAATCAGCTCCATTGAAGTATGCAAGAACGACCAAAACCCGTGTCGCGCCAGAACTCGACCCAGCCATTTTTTAGAATCCCTAACAAAAGCGAAGGCGCAGCCCAGGCCGCATAAAAACGAGCCACACAAGTGGAATCTGCGCCAGGACATTGAGGTTGAAAAAACCGTTAGCAAACACCATCAAAAGGGTAATCTGCATTATTATTGAATATACAACTACCCTGGACACTTTTGATCCAGTGAATGCCATTACCCACGCAGCAACAAATCCGTGGGCAGCAGAAAATATTGCAACGCCATACTTGGAAAGCGACATGAATATGCTTATGTACCCTGTCGCTACGTTAAACGCCCCACTCACCTGGTAAGGAAAGGCAAACGCATCTTCAACTTCAACGCATCCGAACGCGCCTCTCACCACTCGCGGCCAAAGTGAGCACGTGAATGACGCATCCCCAGAAAACTGGGATATAACATGAATCGCATTGGTAAAGTTCAATATTGGCGTCACCAAATACATGTATATCCACATAAAGCCAGTTGGCAACCATTCGGGATAGCTAAAAACTGGATTAGAAAGAGAAAGGAACAACTCCCTGCCCGTACGCACGTCACCAATCCAGCCAAATAAGCAGATAACCGCTACGCCAGAAACAACAATAACGACCATTCGGGCCAATGACGGAACGCCCTTTACCGCAATAAAAATAAACAACATCTGCAGCACAGAAACAACAATCATCTTTCGAGTAACCAAAAGCGCAAAAACGCCCAGGCACATCACTGAGAGAAGTAAGTACCGTCGCCCTGCACCCAAAAGGTAACAATAGAACGCTGCAGTAGACAGCAATGCCCCAAGAGCCAGCACAAGACCATGCACTGAGGATATACCAAAAGAAAAGTGCGAGATCTGTGCGCCGCGCAGCATAGACACTAGCGGCACATAACCGGCGACAGCGACTTCAACTAGAGTAAGTGCGAAAAAGACAAGACACATTGCGTTGACCCGCGCTGCCCACGCCGGAACCTGGGATCCCTCGCCGGTCTGAACAAAATCCCGTCTACCGCCATACAAACTTCGCACCGCGCGAAACATCAAAATTCCAACGGCGTAGAAGGCACAGAAGGGTAAAATAAAAATGAGCTGCGCCAACAGAATTTCTGAGAGATCGTAGAGCTGGAGCTCCGACAATCGAAGACTGTATAGCAAAGCTACTAATAGCCATGAAGACAGAAATACTGTCAATGGCGAGATTAATCGAAGTCGCACTTGATCGTACCCACATTCACTGAGCACGTGAGAGGATCCTTTTTCTCAGTGAGTTAATCCTCTTAACAACTGCAGCAGGCACAAAAGTACCACTCCAGAGAGCTAATTTCTCCGCAATGGACAGCCTGCTTGAGTTGATAAATCTCCGAGCAGATGATGAATCCCTGCATATACTCATCCCATTAACCACCTTCAAAACCATTCGACGATACACCATTCGCCCAACTGCGTCGCGGTGGTAATGCCGATCAAATATACTAAGCAAAGCAACTACTCGGGCCGAATCATTCTTGGATATCGCATCGGGCAATTCGATCGAATCCAGAAGAACTTCATTAATCCCAAGGAATGTGAACCTCTGAGACGCGCGAATGAAGAACTCCCAATCTTGAAACCTAGGAAGCATCGGATCAAAACCTCCAATCTCGCAAGCAACCTCCCTCCTAATTATCGCGGAAGGGGTATCAATGAAGTTATCAATCAGCAAGTTTCCGTAAACATTCTCATTATGAATTCTTCTTGGAAAAATTCCAATTTCTCGACCCTGCGGATCGACTTTTCGCACAAGCGAGTAAACGCCATCAACCCGTGCACTTGATGACTCCAAGACAAGCAACTGTTTCTTGATCTTTTCCTCCGCCCATACCGTATCGCTGTCAAGAAAAGCAATGAATTCTCCAGACGCAACCGATATACCGACGTTCCTCGCCCCACCGCCGCCTTGCCTACTCTGACAGCGCACGTACTTTACGATCGCACTGTCATAGGCGGAAACAACCGCCGCAGTGTGGTCAGTTGAGAGATCATCGACCACAATTATTTCATGGGCAATTCCATCACATGCTGCCAATGCACTTTCAATCGAGCGACCAAGGTAGTTGGCTCGATTGAAAGTGGGGACCACAACGCTGACGATCACATTACTCATCTCTCACGCCCTCGTGCCTCTCCCATATGCAATCCGCAATCGCCCGCGGATGCGCGCCTCGGACATATCCTCTTATCATCGACAACACTGAAACACCACCAAATGGACCGCGAAGCAAAGTCCCAACAAGTGGCTTCAAGAGCCGTAATTCTGGATAGTGGCGAAGAGTGATTCCAAGATCCCACCCGCGCTCGCTCCGCCGGAAATGACTGCGACGAGAGCCAGGAGCCAATCGAGAAAGTTCGTGCTCAATCGTTCCCTCGCACCGGACCTCAATCGCCTGAATTCGCGCCAGACGTTCGATTCGCATGCAGAAGCTTGTGTCAACACCATAGAAGGCAAATCGCCTATCAAAGGCGTCACCGTACGCACTCTTAATTCTATCAAGCAACTCTCTCGACGCTGCAAGCCCCGACCCGATGGAGAAGAAGCCGCAGGGTCTCTCAATTAAATGCCGCCCCTCCACCATCAACTTTCCAAGAATTCTCGGACCATGCTGTGCACTAGCGGCCACAATCTTCGGAACAATTAGGTCTACATCATCATGTTCGCACAATGCAGAAAGATAGAGCTCGTCAGGATCAGAATCGTCATCGAGGATGCATAATCTTCTGAAGTTAGCGCGCTCAAGAATACTATTGTAAACAGTGGACAGCGGGGAGTTCCCCAGGGTCTCACACAATTCGATATCAACGCACTCTGAGAGGTTTCCCCATAGATCAATCATACTATGAGACCTAAACGAAGCGGGTCCATTGTTCCAGATCACAAGCTTGGTTCGGACACTGGAGAATAAATGCAAATTTCTCTGGAGAGACGCAATTGTGCGACAATCAGCCGAGATCTTGTTATATACCAGCACGCAGATGCAAAGATCGTATTCACCCGAACACGCTCCTCGCACTTCATTTTGTCCATTGCGCTGACTTCCAGAGTTCATCAATTCAGTTCCTTCCTAGACCTAGCCTTGGCTCGAATCGAACCCAAAATAGAACTGACAAAATCACGATCAATAGCGCATGCAACGGCCGAATACACACACACACCGGCTATCACAACGAGCAGCATTTCGACCCAATCCATGCCTCCTGATTGGAGACGCTCGCCCCAGATGAACGTAATGGAACAAGTCATTATGAAAGCGCCGAGCAGCGGTCGCCATATAGCATCTAAGAGCTGCTTGGGTTTCGCTTTCAGCGCGCTCATGCAGGCCCCCATGACTGGGACAGAGTTGAGTATATTCGCGGCTAGATAGCACGCCGCCATTACAAGGATCCCGTAGCGAACGCCGACAAGAAACGCCCCGACTTGGAGAATAGCCCCCACCAAGCCAAGCTTGAAAAGTACTCCGGTTCGACCGGTTGCCATGAAGACCACCCCCGTTGTGCTTAGGATGGCTTGAAGGAAGCCGGTTGGCGCAAGCCACGCAAGAATGTCGCTCGCCAACTTCCACTCCGCACCAAATGCCAGCCGGACAAATGGCTCGCGAAGGAGGAAGATGCCCATCATCAGAGGTGCAACGATGAATGAGACGACGCGCACTGACCCGAAGTACGCCGCCCTCATTCCAATCAGATCACCTTGAAGTCGAGACATAGCCGGAAACAGCGATCTTGAAACAACAACTGTCAGGCTCTGCAGGGGGAACAACATGATTCGATAGGAAAGCGAATATGCACCGAGCACTGCTGTCGGCAACATTCGCCCAACAATTACGATGTCTGCGTTCCTCGAAAAATAGTTAACGAAATTGAATCCTATTAACCCTCTACTGAAGCTCAACATTCTACCGAACTGATACCAGCTCCATTGCCGCGGTGAAGCTGGCCTCCAAGTAGTGGCCTTCCAGAGCATGCCACTGGAAACAACCGCTCCGACAACTGTCTGCAGCACAACGCTGTAGACGCCAGCGCCGAGAGCGGCCGAGACAACAGCAACACCAATGCCAACGCCTGCCGCGAGCATTTCAATTTTCGCCACAATGTCAAAGCGCTGCGATCGCTCGAGCAAAGCTTGATGCACCGCCGATGCGCTCAAGACAGGGAAAGCCAACGAGAGCCCCCCCAATGCCGGTACAAGTGTAGTCACTCCGAATGCGCCTCCCACTTTTGGCGCGAGGATGCAAATGGCGAGCATCAGGATTAGCCCGAATCCAATATTCAACCAAAACGCAGTATTCGTCATGGATGGATCAAGTGTTTCAGATTGAATAATCGCGGCAGATGACCCCAAGTCCTTGAAGAGGATCGCAAATGCCGACACAACCGAAACCAAGGCGACCAAACCGTATTCCGTCGGTCCCATCAGCCTGGCAAGCACGAAGATCCCCACCACCTGAGCGGCAACTCGCACAAACTGAGAAGCCGCGATCCACGCGGCCCCAGCTGCCAAGCCAGTCATGACCTATCCTTCGCTGGAATTAGTCGACCCGGCAATGTCGCCTTCCGTTTAACACGCATCCGAAGTGGCTCACATCACCGAAAGCGCAAACTAAGCTTGAACGCGTGGAACAAGCTCGAATCAGGCTTCATGGGATTTATAATCATAGTAACCATAACTGTAGTATCCAGTCGCGCGCCGCTGAACAGCGTTGAAGATCGCGCCGCGGATGCGGACCCCATTCTGTTCGAATCGGCGCTTGGCGAGTGCCAATTCCCTTGCCTGATTCAAGCCAAAACGCGCAACCATGAGGCAGGTGCCTGCATGATGAGCAATGATCGCAGCATCCGTGACAGCCAGAATCGGTGGCGTGTCTATGATGATAAGGTCATAATTCGGGGAAAGCTGCTCCAGAAGCCGAGTGAAATTCGGGTGCATCAGCAACTCCGAGGGATTTGGTGGAACCTCTCCGCGAGCGATGAAATTGAGGTTCTCGACCCCCGGCATCGCGCGCACCACCTGCGAATGATCCGCCTTGCCGACCAGCACATCAGACAGGCCCGGCGTCTGCGTCGCACCCAGCGCTTTGTGAAGGGTCCCCTTGCGCATGTCAGCATCAATGATCAACACGCGCTGCCCCACTTGAGCAATCACCGCCGCCAGGTTCGACGAGACGAACGTCTTGCCCGCGTTTGGACTGGCACCTGAGATCAGAACAATGTTGTTCTTTGCTTCGAGGCGCGCGAAGTGCAGACTGGTACGCAGACTGCGAACTGCCTCAATTGCTAGGTCGGCGGGATCCTTGACTGCGAGAAGATGGAGTTTCCCGTCTGCCTTGAACTTGCCGCGGACCGAATTACTCTGTTGCTGAACACTCACCGGGATAGATGCATAGACTGGCAACCCCAGCTCCTCGATTTGAGCAGGATCCTCTATTCCACGATTCAGCAGTTGCTTCAACAGGACGAAGGCAATTGAAAGAAACGCCCCTAGGGCCAAGCCAGTAAGAACAATCAAGGCCTTTCGTGGCTTGACTGGCGTGGTCGAATCCACCTCGGCCGCATCCACAATGCGTACATTGCCCACCGTACCCGCGCGCGCAACGTCCAGCTGCTGCGCCTGATTCAGCATGCCGGTATACATCTCGTTGCTGACCTGAAGGTCGCGCGTCAAGCGAAGCAATTCCTGCTGAGCTTCGGGCAACTGCTTCACCTGCCCCTGGAATCCGCTCTTTCGACCTTCCAGCTCTCCGATCTGCCGCATCAGTGCCTGATAGGCCGGATGATCACGCGTGAACTTGCGGTCCATCTCCGCCTGCTGCAATCGCAGCTGCTGAATGCTGGTTTCCACAGCCACTTCCTGATCCAGCAGGCCCTTGGTCTGCAAGCTCAGATCCACGGAGTTGGCGCGCGTCTGGTAGGCACTCAGCGCCTTCTGCGCGGCGTCCACCTGATTACGTACGTTGGGCAACTGCTCCCTCACGAAGGTCAGCTGCGCAGAAGCTTCGGCCGAGTTGCGTTCCACGTTCTGTCGCACGTAGGCCTGGGCGACCTGCTGCAGGAAACGCTGTGCAAGATCAGGATCCGCATTCTCATAGGCCAGCGTCAGGATGCCCGACTCCTTGCCCGACTCACTTACAGCAACCTTCTTCTGCAGCTCTCCCACCACCGTGAGATGACGCTGGCGGGTCACTTCAAAACGCATACCTGGATGCGCGCGCATCTCGGCAATCTGCGCGGTCACCCCCTTTCCGCTGGCGACCTTGCCGACCTGCCCCTTCAACAGAAGATTGTCGTCTTCGTCGAACAGTTCATAGCCGCTGTTCTCGCCGACGACCAGAGTCATCGGGCGCGCCAGCAGCGCACGCGGCACGTCCAGCTGGAAGATCTCCAGCTTCTCGCCGCCCCAGCCGAAACGGCTCATGCCAAAGCGTACATCAGCCAGAGCATCAGGATCGGCACGCTCCGCCTTGCGCGCAACGTAGCCACCCAGGAGCGGGAAGCGATTGGGCTCGATGTTGACATCCAGCTTCAGCGCATCGACAGCACTACCGACAACCGCGCGAGAGGTGATGAGCGCGATCTCGGTTGTCGCCTCCGCCGTGCCACCTCCAATGCCAAGCGACTGACTGATATCAGAAAGGCCTGGCAAGCTCGGCACTTTCGATTCCACCTGCACGATTGCGTCGGCGCGATAGATGGGCGTCGCCAACAACGCGTAGGCGGCAGCAATGACGAAGAACGCCCCCGTAATACCGGCAATCCACCACTTGTGGTCAATCAGTGTGCCTAGCAACTGCCGCAGGTCGATTTCATCAGCATCATCCTGCGCCGGACTACGGGTATCAGTGGTCATCAGTAAGAACTCTTCAATTGGATGTAGGTGCAGTCAGAGATGAGAAGTCAGCGCTACAGGTGCCGCGCCCAGCTCTCCACACCCTCGGCCATCAACTTGTAAACATGCTCAAACGCCGGGCGCTGCTGGCGGTATGGATCAGGAATCTCCCGATCCTGCTGCCACTTGCCCAGCAGGAAGGTTTTTCCAGATGCCTGCGGCGCGATCTCGGCGATGCGACGCACGTGCTTGCGCTCCATGGTCAGCACCAGATCGGCGGCTCCCAGGATGGCGTCATCGATCTGGCGCGCGCGATGGGCCAGGCCATCCATGCCCTGCTCGACCAGCAGCTCCTGCGCTGTGGCATCAATGCCATGCCCAACCAGCGCACCGAGACCAGCGGAGGATACCTGGATGCCCCTGCCCTCGACCGCCTGGCGCAGCATCACTTCTGCGGAGGGACTGCGGCAGATGTTGCCGACACATACAAAAAGAACGTTCTTGAACACTGACCTGGATCCTGTGGCATTCCTTGCGGCGCACGCGACCAGAACATCCAGGGCCGGCGGCAGCCGCACAGCATACCTTACAAGCACACTACAGGCGATGAAATCGCTAACAGATTCATGGAATTACGTCGCAGTTCCAGAAATCGACCACCTTAGTACGCCGACTTCTGCCCCAGAACCTTCAACGCCGTCAGCACGATGATCCTCACGTCCAGCGTAGGACTCCAGCGCCGGATGTAGTCGATGTCGTACTGCACGCGCTTCTTCATCGAGCGCAGCTCCGGGGTCTCGCCACGCAATCCGTGCACCTGCGCCCAGCCTGTGATTCCCGGCTTGACGTAGTGGCGGTGCATGTAGCGCTCGATCACCCGCTCGTAGTGGTTGTTGTGCTGGATCGCGTGCGGTCGCGGCCCCACCACGGACATGTTCCCACCCAGTACATTGAAGAACTGCGGCAGCTCGTCCAGGCTGCTGCGGCGCAGGAAGGCGCCAAACCGCGTCACGCGCGGATCACCGCGCGTTGCCTGGGTGATCTGCCCCGCGCCCTCTGCATGCACACGCATGGAGCGGAACTTGAGCATCCAGAATTCCTTGCCGCCCAGTCCGTGACGCTTCTGCCGGAAAAGCACCGGCCCCGGCGAACTCAGCTTCACGCCAATGGCCAGCACGGCAAACAACGGCGCCAGAAGGATCACCGCAATGCCTGCCACAACGATGTCCTCAACCCGCTTGAACAGGCGGAAGCGATGATCCACCAGACCCTGGCGTACGCCGATCATCGGCACGTCACCCACCTGGTGTACGCCGGGATTCAACGCACCCAGCCCCGAGGTATCCGGAATCAGGCGCACCGGCACCGGAAATCGCTCGATCTGCTTGAGCATGTCCTTGATCGCGGCCGCGTGCCCCATCGGCATCGACACCCAGACCTGGTCGAATTCTCCGCGGTGCTGATCCATGTACTGCGGAACGTCTTCCAGCCGTCCCAGCCTGCACGGCGCATCCCCACCACGACGGGTAGCGATATCGCCTGCACTGGCGAAGTAGCCGATGACGTCCTTGCCAAGCTCTGGTTTACCACGCAGCAGACGGTGCAGCCTCAAGGCAGGCGCCCGCAGCCCGACCAGCAGGATCCGCTCATGATCCATCCCGCGTGAACGCAAGCGATGCAACTGCACTCTCAGCAGTACGCGCAGTGCAGCCATGGAGCCCAAGCCAAAGGCATACCAGCCGATCAGCCAGGTAGAGGGGACCGCATCGGCAAGTCCGACCAGGACGACGTAGAGCGAGAACAACGCGAAGGTGGCAGACCACGCCAGCAGCAGCAGCCAGAGATCAGCGAGAAGTCCGCGCATCCGCCAGTTGCGATAAACCGGCGCCACCGAGAAGCAGATGACGGCGCTGAGGATCAATGCACCAAACACGATGCGCTGGGAGGAATCAGGGGCCCCTGCCCCAGACATCAGGATGTGGGAGAGCACTGCCATACCCGGCAGCAGCACCAGATCGCCCAGGCGCAACCCCAATTCGAGGGCGGCTCGGGCCTCGACGCGGCGGCGACCCGCCCGGGCCCGCTCTGCGGGAAGGTCTTCTACTGATCCATGTAGCAAAGCACTTCTCCAATACCTGCTCGACCGGACGCCGGAGCGTCCGCGGTCACGTGCATGGACTCCCCACCCAGCACGGAAATATCGAGGCTGCGTCAATTAAATGTGGAGGGATTGTGAATGAAGTCCGAAGCAAAAGATAGGAACGTCAAGTCGGGGACTGAATGAAGTTATCGTCAGGAAGTTACGTAAGTCCCTAGAATTATTGTGAATTTCATATGTGTCACAATGAGTCAATGTGCGTCATTTTGAGTCGAAATCATCCATCCACGTCCGGATCGCATGTCGGCAAATTGACAGTCTCAAGCTCACCCCACCCCGCACCGCACCAAAGCCCAGCAACCTCCCTCTGCTACCATCGGCGGTTCTGTTCATCGCGTCCCCCACCTGCCCGCGATGGCGCCAAACAACGTAACGAAACACAGGAGTCTGCATGTCTTCCGAGCTGCTCAAGTCCCTTGGCCTGGACGCGATCAACGCTGGCACGTACCTGGGCAACGGGGAGTGGTCGAGCGCGACCAGCGGTGAGCTGATCACCCCGGTCAACCCGACCACCGGCGAGCCGATCGCGCAGGTCCGCGCGACCACCGAGGCCGAGTACGAGACCGTCGTCGCCCGCGCCCAGGAAGCTTTCAAGGTCTGGCGCACCACGCCGGCTCCGCGCCGCGGTGAAGCCGTGCGCCTGTGCGGTGAAGCGCTGCGCAAGCACAAGGACGCCCTGGGCTCGCTGGTTGCGCTGGAAATGGGCAAGAGCAAGCCCGAAGGCGACGGCGAAGTGCAGGAGATGATCGACATCGCCGATTTCGCCGTGGGTCAGAGCCGCATGCTGTACGGCTACACCATGCATTCCGAGCGCCCCGGCCACCGCATGTACGAGCAGTACCACCCGCTGGGCCTGGTCGGCATCATCTCGGCCTTCAACTTCCCGGTCGCGGTGTGGAGCTGGAACTCGTTCCTGGCCGCCATCTGCGGCGACGTGTGCATCTGGAAGCCGTCCAACAAGACGCCGCTGACCGCCATCGCCTCGCTGAAGATCTGCAACGACGCCCTGCGTGAAGCCGGCTTCCCGGACATCTTCTTCCTGATCAACGATGCCGGCACCGCGCTGTCGGAGAAGATGGTCGATGACCGCCGCGTGCCGCTGATCAGCTTCACCGGCTCGACCCAGGTTGGCCGCACCGTCAACGAAAAGGTTGCGCGCCGCCTCGGCCGCTGCCTGCTGGAGCTGGGTGGCAACAACGCCATCATCCTGGACGAAACCGCCGACCTGAAGCTGGCCGTGCCGGGCATCGTGTTCGGCGCGGTCGGTACCGCCGGCCAGCGCTGCACCACCACCCGCCGCCTGATCGTGCACCGCTCGATCTATGCCGACGTGCTGGCCACGCTGGTCAAGGCCTACAAGCAGGTCGAAGGCAAGATCGGCGACCCGACCGATGCCGCCAACCTGATGGGCCCGCTGAACAGCGATGGCGCCGTGCAGCAGTTCCTCGATGCCATCGCCCAGGCCAAGGCGGCCGGCGGCACCATCGAAACCGGCGGCACCCGCATCGACCGCGCAGGCAACTTCGTGCTGCCGGCGATCGTCTCGGGCCTGAAGAACAGCGACGCCGTGGTCCAGCATGAGACCTTCGCGCCTATCCTGTACGTGATGCCGTACGACAGCATCGACGAAGCCATCGACATGCAGAACGGCGTGCCGCAGGGCCTGTCGTCCTCGATCTTCACCCAGAACCTGAAGACCGCCGAGAAGTTCCTGTCGGCGGCCGGCAGCGACTGCGGCATCGCCAACATCAACATCGGCACGTCCGGTGCGGAGATCGGCGGCGCCTTCGGTGGCGAGAAGGACACCGGCGGTGGCCGCGAGTCCGGCTCGGATGCATGGAAGGTCTACATGCGCCGCCAGACCAACACCATCAACTACTCGGATTCGCTGCCGCTGGCGCAGGGCATCAAGTTCGATCTGTAACGCTATCTGTAGTGCCGGGCCATGCTCGGCAGGATGCGCCATGAACACCGCAGGTAATGCAGCCGAGCATGGCTCGGCTCTTCAGGCTGGGAAGCCGGTGATTGATTTCACCGGCCGCCGCGTGCTGATCGCCGGCGGCAGCAAGGGCATTGGCCGTGAAATGGCGCTGGCGTTTGCCGGCGCCGGCGCGCAGGTCGCGGTCTGCGCGCGCGGCCAGGCCGGTCTGGATGCCCTGCGCACCGATGCACGGGCGCAGGGCTTCGAACTGCACGCGTTTTCCGCCGATCTGGCCGACCCCGGCCAGATCCAGGCCTGGCTGCAGGCCGCTGCCGACGCGCTCGGTGGCATTGACGTGCTGGTCAACAACGCCACCGGCTACGGCATGGCCGACGACGACGACGGCTGGGCCGCCAGCCTGCAGATCGACCTGATGGCCGCCGTGCGCGCCTCACGCCTGGCACTGCCGTGGCTGCGCGCATCCGGCGATGCCTGCATCCTCAACCTGTCTTCGATTGCCGCGCAGCAGCCGCGTCCCGGTGGCGCACCCTATGCCGCCGCCAAGGCCGCGCTTTCGCACTACACCACCTCGCAGGCGCTGGCGCTGGCCAAGGACCGGATCCGGGTAAATGCCATCGCGCCGGGCTCGATCGAGTTCGATGACGGCCTCTGGGACCGCCGCCGCACCGAAGATCCCGCCCTGTACCACGGTACGCTGGCGAAGATTCCGTTCGGCCGCTTCGGCCACCCGCGCGAGATCGTCGATGCAGCCCTGTTCCTGTGCTCGCCGCTGGCGCGCTGGATCACCGGCCATGTGCTCAACGTGGATGGTGGCCAGGTGTTGATGGGCTGACACCGGCACTCCGGTAGTTGCCTACCTTGGTTGGCATGCCTTTCGTCGACCAAGGTCGACGCCTACCACGGCTGGAATGCCTTTCGTCGACCAAGGTCGACGTCTACCACAGCTGGCATGCCTTTCGTCGACCAAGGTCGACGCCTACCACGGCTGGCATGCCTTTCGTCGACCAAGGTCGACGCCTACCTGGCTGGAATGCCCTTCGTCTGCCAAGGTCGACGCCCACCATCGCATCCGCCGGGCATGGGATTGCCCGGGCAGAGGCACTATCATGTGCACACTGCCAAGGAGGACCCCGATGAGCGTGGCACCCCGACAGACAAGCGCCCTGGCCGTGGTCAGCCTGGTCATGGGCATCGCCAGCTGGACCGTCCTGCCCTTCGTGGCCAGCATCGTGGCCATCATCACCGGCCACATGGCCCGCGCCGAGATCCGCCGCCGCCCGCATGAACTGGAAGGCGATGGCCTGGCCGTCACCGGTCTGGTACTGGGCTGGGTGATGGTCGGCGCGGTGATCGCCGCCATCCTGGTCTTCATCCTGTTCTTCGGCGGCCTGGCCTGGCTCGCTGCGATGTCGAACTGACTGCCATGACCGCCTCCGACAGCACTGAACGCTTCAGCAGCCGCGTCGCCGATTACGTCCGCTACCGGCCCGATTACCCACCCGCGCTGCTGGAATGGCTGCACGGCCCGATGGGCGTCAGCCGCGAGGCGCTGGTCGCCGACATCGGCGCCGGTACCGGTATTTCCAGTCGCCTGTTCCTGGCCAGCGGCCATCCGGTAGTCGCGGTTGAGCCCAATGCCGCCATGCGGGGCGCGGCCGAGCAATGGCTGGCACCGCAGTACCCGCAGTTCCGCGCGGTCGACGGCCGCGCCGAGGCCACCACACTGGACGACGCCAGCATCGATCTGGTCAGTGTCGCGCAGGCCTTCCACTGGTTCGACACCGTGGCGGTGCGCGCCGAGTGGCAGCGCATCCTGCGCCCGGGTGGCCTGGCACTGATCTACTGGAATTCGCGCCTGCTCGATGCCAGTCCGTTCCTGGTCGGCTACGAACAGTTGCTGCTGGATTACGGCACCGACTACTCCGCCGTGGCCGAGCGCTACCAGGACGATGCCACCATGCAGGCCTGGTTCGGCCCCGGCCTGCGCGGCATGGTCGAGCTGCCGAACGTGCAGCACCTGGACTTCGACGCCCTGCGCGGGCGCCTGCTGTCCTCCTCCTATGCCCCGCAAGCCGGTCATCCGCGTCACGCGCCGATGATCGACGCTCTGCAGCACCTGTTCGCCGCCCACGCGGTCGACGGCCAGGTCGCTTTTGAATATCGAACCCGAGCCTTCCTCGGCACGCTGGACTGAACCGACGCATGTATTCGCTTGCCCGCCCCTTCCTGTTCTCGCTCGACGCCGAGCGCGCCCACGGCCTTGGCCTGTCCGCACTGGACCTGGCCTACCGCACCGGCACCACGCCGCTGCTGGCCGCACGCATCGCGCCGATGCCCAGCACGGTGTTCGGGTTGACCTTCCCCAATCCGGTCGGCCTGGCCGCCGGCCTGGACAAGAATGGCGAGCACATTGATGCGCTGTTCGCGCTGGGTTTCGGCTTCGTCGAAATCGGCACCATCACCCCGCGCCCGCAGGCCGGCAATCCGCAGCCGCGCCTGTTCCGCCTGCCGGAACACAACGCGATCATCAACCGCATGGGCTTCAACAATGCGGGCGTGGACGCGCTGGTGCGCAACGTCGAGCGCGCGCGCAACCGCCGCGGCCTGCTCGGCATCAACATCGGCAAGAACAAGGACACCCCGAACGAACAGGCCGTGGACGATTACATCGCCTGCCTGGACAAGGTGTTCCCGCTGGCCGACTACATCACCGTCAACATCTCCTCGCCCAACACCGCCGGCCTGCGTGAACTGCAGGAAGAAACCGCGCTGCGCCAGCTGGTCAGCCAGTTGCGCGATCGCCAGGAAGATCTCGCGGCCCACCACGGTCGCCGCGTGCCGATGCTGGTCAAGGTGGCACCGGACCTCAGCGAGCGCGACATCGATGCCGCCGCCCGCGTGCTGGGCGAACTGCAGGTGGACGGCGTGATCGCCACCAACACCACAATCGACCACAGCAAGGTGGCCGGCGACCCGCTGGCCAACGAGGCCGGCGGCCTGTCCGGCGCGCCGGTGCTGGAGCAGTCCACCCTGGTACTGCGCCGTCTGCGTTCGCGCCTGCCCGAGTCGGTGCCGTTGATCGGTGTTGGCGGCATCCTGTCCGGTGCCGACGCCGTGGCCAAGATGGCTGCTGGTGCGGCCCTGGTGCAGTGCTACAGCGGCCTGATCTTCCGCGGCCCGGCCCTCGTCTCCGAATGCGTGGAGGCGATCCGTCGCCGCCGCGAAGCGCCGAGCCGCGGCGCGGTGGCCCCACTGTGAGTGCGCCCATGGATACCGTCGACGGCAACGCCCCGCTGCGCTGGACGCTCACCCGCAATGCGCCGCTGCAGGCGCTGAACACCTTCCATGTGCAGGCCAGCGCCGCTCAGCTGCTGGAACTGCACGATCCCACGCTGCTGCCGGAAGTGCTGGCATTGCCCGAAGTGGCCAGCGGCCCGCTGCTGGTGCTGGGTGCCGGCAGCAATGTGCTGATCGCCGAGGACCTGCCGGGCACCGTGCTGGTGTTCGGCAACCGTGACATCAGCTTCCTCGAGCATCGCGCCGACCATGCCGTGATCCGCGCCGGTGCCGGTGTGCCGTGGCACGGCCTGGTGATGTGGTCGCTGCAGGAAGGCCTGTCCGGCCTGGAGAACCTGGCCCTGATTCCCGGCACCGCCGGTGCCGCGCCGATCCAGAACATCGGCGCCTATGGCGCGCAGGTCGGCGAGTTCATCCAGGCCGTCGAAGCCTGGGACTGCCAGGAACAGGCCTGGGTGCGGCTGGACAACGAACAGTGTGGCTTCGCCTACCGCGACAGCGTGTTCAAGCAGCAGATGGACCGCTACCTGATCACCGCCATCGAACTGAAGCTGCCACTGCTGCATGACCTGCGCATGGACTACGCCGGCATCCGCGAGGAACTGCAGGCGCAGGGTGTGGAATTGCCCAGTGCGGTGGACGTGGCCAATGCGGTGATCGCGATCCGCCGCCGCAAGCTGCCCGACCCGGATGTACTGGGCAACGCCGGCAGCTTCTTCAAGAACCCGGTGCTGCCGCTGGAACAGGTCGACGTGCTGCTGCAGCACTTCCCCGAGCTGCCGGTGTTCCCGTCCGACCAGGACGGCAAGCGCAAGGTCTCGGCGGCATGGATGATCGAGTCCTGCGGCTGGAAGGGCTTCCGCGAAGGCGATGCTGGCGTGGCGCCGAGCCACGCACTGGTGCTGGTCAACCACGGCAACGCCACCGGCGCTGAACTGCTGGCGCTGGCGCGACGCATCTCTGCTTCCGTGCTGGAGAAGTTCGGCGTGCCAATCGAACCGGAGCCCCGCCTGCTCGGCGCACAGTGGTGAACACCCCCGCCCTCTCCCCCAGCGCCACCCCGATGCGGGCGGCGCTGCTGATGCTCGGCAGCACGATGGCATTCGGCCTGATGGCCGTGGCGATCCGCTACGCCACGCGCTACGTGCCCACCCAGGAAGTGGCGTTCTTCCGCAATGCCTTCGGCCTGCTGGCGCTGTTGCCGATGCTGCTGCGGCCAGGCCACGCGCCGCTGAAGACCCAACAGCTGCCGCGCTACTTCGTGCGCAGTGCGATCGGCCTGGGTTCGATGCTGTGCGCCTTCTGGGCATTGGGCCATCTGCCGTTGGCGCAGGCGGTCTCGCTTTCGTACTCCACCCCTCTGTTCGTCACCATTGCCGCCGTGCTGTGGCTGGGCGAGACCGTGCGCGTGCGTCGCTGGGCGGCGGTGGTTGTCGGCTTCATCGGCGTGCTGGTGATCGTGCGCCCCGGTACCGCGGGCTTCACCGTTGGCAGCCTGGTGGCGGTGGGTGCGGCCGTGCTCAGTTCGCTGGTGGCGATCCAGATCAAGCAGCTCACCCGCATCGACAGCGCCGACACCGTGGTGCTTTACACGTACGTGTTCTGGGTGCCGTTGTCGTTGGTGCCGGCAGTGTTCGTCTGGGTCTGGCCCACTGGCATGGCGTGGTTGTGGCTGCTGGCCACCGGCGTGCTGGGCACCATCGGCCAGCTGCTGTGGACGCGTGCGCTGCGCCTGGGTGAAGTCTCGGCACTGACCCCGATCAGCTTCCTGCAACTGCCACTGGTGACGCTGTTCGGCTGGCTGCTGTTCAACGAAACGGTGGACCGCTGGACGATCATCGGTGCCGGCATCATCCTCGCCGCCAACGCCTACATCGCCCATCGCGAGGCCGTGCTGTCGCGCCGCGCCGCAAGCGCAGCGGCGTCGGCGGCAGCCAAGCCCGCCGAATGAAAACCGCCTCGATGGACAAGCCCTTGGTAGAGTCGACTGTTAGTCGACTATCGCGCCCAGCGCGGGCTTTGCCTGTTCCAGTCGAAGAGCAGTCGACTAACAGTCGACTCTACCCGGCGCGATCTTGGCAACGGCCCAGAACCTAATCCAGCACCCGATACACCCGCTCCGCCGCATCGAACACATTGCCCGGTGCGAACTGCTCGCCCAGGTAATGCAGCGACTGCCGGCGCAGTTGCGGCGAACGCTCCTCACCGTCGCTGCCCAGCAGTACCTGCTGGAACTCGATCAGGTCCTGCAGGATGCGCCAGTGCCGGTACCAGGCGATCCAGCGCGGGTCGCCGCGGTCGCTGCCGTAGCCGTCCTCGAAGCCCAGCGGATTCTCGCGCCCCCAGCGCCCGCCAACCGCCGCACCGATGAACATCAGGTCGCGCTCGCGCGGTGCCAGCGACAGGCCATCCCAATCAATCAGGTGCAGGCCCCCGTCATTGCCCATCAGCAGGTTGCCGGCATGCAGATCGGTGTGGCACAGATGCAGGTCTACCGGCACGTCCTGCAAGGTCGCGAGCAGTTCCCGTGCCTGTGAATGCAGCGCCGCGATGCGCGCATGCTGCTGGTCCCATACCGAAACGAATGCGCGGCCCAGCCCGTCCTTCGCGGCCGCCAGGCCCTCGCCGGCCAACCACTGCCCGACGGTCTCCAGCGCCGCGGTTTCCAGCCGCACGATCGGCAGCGCCTGCTGCAGTTCCGCCGGCAGCTGCGCACCGTGCAGGCGCCGCAGCACCTCACCCAGCCGTTTCCACTGGGTGCGGCTCAACGCTGCCTCGAACCCGGACTGGCCTTCCACATAAGGGAACAGGGTGAACTGCAATCCCCAACGCTGCACCGACGCACCACCGGTCAGTGCCGGCCACGGCGCGACGATCTCATCGATACCCAACGTGCCGCGCATCCAGTGCAGGCTGTCCCACACCGATGGGTCGACCTGGTAGGTGCGGCATTTCAACCACCACTGCCCGTGCCGCGCATCGACGCGATACACGCTGGCATTGGCGTCGGCGCCCACCGGGCGTGGCACCACGGCGGTGGGGGTGATGCCATAGGATTGTTGCAGGACTTCGCCGAGATGCTGCGCCGAAGCGAATGACATGGATGCAAGCGGAAAGTGTTACCTGCCGCCACTATCGCAGATGCGCTCGCCACGACACAGACATGTCCGTCACAACATCACCTCGGCACGACCAGAGAACTAGCCTGCAATACGGCGCATCACCGCCTCCAGCGGACCGCGCGCGAACTGCCATGACCACAGCCACGCCGCGCCGGTCGCCAGCATCAGGAACAGCAGCGCCCACAGCAGCACCGACGCCAGCGATGCACTGCCATCGAGCAGGCCCAGGCTTTCCAGCGTGCCCATGCCCAGCAGGATGTGACCCACATACAGGGTCAGGGTCATGCGCCCGGCCGCGGTGAACGGCTCCAGCCAGTCGCCCGGATGTACCCGTGCCAGCCACAGGCAGGCGGCGATGACACTGCAGGCCGCGCCCGCACCGGTAAGCACGTAGGCGGGTCCTGGCGGCATCGGCTGCGTACCCAGCCACGCCTGCCACGGCGTTCCCTGCGCAATATGCTGCACGCCCTGGCCGGCGCCGATCAGCAGCAGCCCCAGCACCAGCAATGCATGCTGCACCCGCGGCTGCGACAACGGAAGGCGCGCCAGCAGCATGCCCAGCAGGAAGAAGCACAGCCACGGCATCAACGGGTGGAAGCCATTGAACAGCAGGTTGCGGGCCGCGCCCGGCCATTGCCACAGACCGGCGTATTCCAGCGTCTGCCAGTTCCATCCCTGGCTGTAATCCCAATGCAGCAACGCCCAGAACGAACAGGCCGCCAGGCCCACGATGCTGGCCAGCAACACCCGCGGCGAGGCACGCAGCCACAGCACTGCCAACGCGAAATACACCGCGTAGTAGTGCAGGATATCGGCCGGGAACAGGGTCAGGTTGAGCAGGCCCAGCACCATCAGGAACAGCGCGCGCCTCCAGGTCTGCACGCTGGCCGGCCACCACCCTTGCCGCTGCGTGGCCAACACCAGGCCCAAGCCAGCCAGCGTAACGAACGTCGCCGAAGCCTTGCCTTCCAGCAGATGGAAGAACCCTGCCAGCCAACCCTCACCCTCTGCCGGCACGGCCATCGCCAGACGGAAATTCACCAGCACCATGCCGGCCAGTGCCAGGTAACGCGCCAGGTCCAGCCCGTGCAACCGCCGGTCAGCAGCATTCATGCGCGTGCGCCCAGCAGCAGCACGAGCAGGCCAAGTTCCAGCGATGCTTCATCGGTGCCCTCGGCTTCGCCCAGCCCCCGACGCAGTGCGTCGCTTTCGATGGCATCCAGCAGCACCTGCGCCTGCAGTGCCGGCGCCAGTACGGGACGCCGACGTTCGCGCTGTGCCATCTGCTGCAGGGCTTCGGCCAGCGTCGCCTGCAATTGCCTGCGATTGGCCGCGAAGGCCTCGGCGACGGCCGGATTGCGTGCGCTCTCGGCCAGCACCTCCACCGCAAGTGTTGCCCATTCCGGCTGCCGGCACAGCGCATGGAAGTCCTGCAGGAAGGCCATCACCTGTGTGCGTTCGCCATCGGACGCGGCCAGTCGCTGCAGCAACGGTGCCAGTTCTTCGCTCTCGGCCACCGCCACCGCAAGGATGATCGCTTCCTTGCCCGGGAAGTGGTTGTAGAGATTGCCCAGGCTGACGCCGGCCGCCTGCGCGATGTCACGCATGCTGGTCTGGTGGAATCCCTTCACGAGGAAGCACTGCAAGGCGGCCTGCAGGATCTGTGCGATGCGTTGCTCGTTGCGGTCGGCTCGGTTCATGGCACAAATAGTGAACGAACGTTCGTCCAATTAGAAGCTGGCAATCCGGCCAACGCCGGGCTCCGTTCAGCCAGCCTTGACCTCAACTGCGGTTGAGGCCCGATGCTGCGTGGCCTGTCCCACGCTCAACCCGGAGTTCCTGCATGCCACGGATGATCACCACCCTGCTCGACAGCCGCGTGCTGTGGTTCCTCGCGCGGCTGTTGCTGGCCGTGGTGTTCCTGTCCTCGGGCCTGGCCAAGCTGCTGGCGTGGGACCACAGCGTGGCCGAAATGCAGGCCGCCGGATTGCAACCGCCTGTGCTGTTCAACATCGCCAGCGCCGTGGTGCTGCTGGGCGGCGCACTGTGCCTGCTGCTCGATCGCCTGCTCTGGCTGGGCAGCGGCGCGCTGGCGGTGTTCATGCTGCTGACCATCGTCATCGTGCATACCTTCTGGAACAAGCACGGCGCCGAACAGCAGCTGGCCCTGTTCTTCGCGCTGGAACACCTGAGCGTGGTCGGTGGCCTGATCTGCGCGGCCATCGCCAGCCATGCGCGGGCTCAGAAGAACTCGTCGAGCAACCGGTAGAACGCCAGCCGGCGCTCGTCGGCCACCGCGCCGTAGCGTTGGAACAACGGCGCGACCCAACGCGTGTCGCCGAAGTTGTGGACCAGGCTGCGCGCGGCCAGCGCCAGATCCTGGTAGCGGTCGGCCACACCCAGCCGGCCACAGTCGATGAAACCACTGAAGCGACCCTGGACCGCCATCAGGTTCGGCAGGCAGGCGTCTCCATGGCTGACCACCAGGTCTTCATGGTCGGGCTGGATGCTGCACAGTTCGGCGAAGACCTGCTGCGGACTCTGGCCCAGGCGTTCGTCATCGAAATCATCGGCATCCACCAGGCCCGCTTCAACGCGGGCCTGCGCAACCTGCACGCGCGACGCCAGTCGCTGGTCGAACGGACAGGCTGCCACCGGCAACGCATGCAGCCCGCGTAGCGCGTCGGCCAGCAGTTCCACCAGCTGCTGCGACGCGAGCTCCGGCGACGAGGCCAGGTCGCGGCCGGGCAGCGCGCTCATCAGCAACCAGCGCCGGCCCGCCTCTTCGGCAGTGGCAATCACCGTTGGCGCCGGTTGCCCCTGTGCCTGCAGCCAACGCAGGCGCGCGATCTCATCGCCCAGCTCACTGAAGGCGTCGAGCACTTCCGACTTCAGGAAGGCATCGGCCTGGCCCGGCCGATGCACGCGGGCAACATCCGCACGCGACACACCGATCGATTGCCGCTCGATGCGCGCATCGGCCAATGCGTCCTGCCACGCCCACGGCAGCGGCATGTCATCAGTGATGGATTCGGGTGCTTCCATGCCGAGGTGTTCCTGTTGCCGGTGACCCCACGGATTCTCGATCATCCTGCATGGACCGCAGCCAACAACAACGCGGAAAGGTAGATGCCCAGGCCGAACACACTGTGCGCCACCAGGCTGCGCAGGCGCGCCTTGCCCGGCGCCGGGGTCTTTGAAGCGGCAATGCCCGCGCCCATGCCCGGCTGCAGGATGAGGAACGGTGCGGCGACGCTGAGGATGCCGAAGGCCAGCGCCGGCCACAGTGTCGGCGCCTGCACCCAACCGTTCCCCACCACGGCCAGCAGCAACGCGGCGAAGACCACACCGATCACGTAATGCGCGGTCCAACCCAGCGCGCGCTCGCCACTGACCACCGCCGAGCGGCCGATGCCATCGTGGCGGAAGCGCCCGCGCGGCAGATGCCCCAGCCAGCGGCCCACCATCGCGAAATCCAGCGAGGGAATGCCGAGCAGCCGCCGCTGCACCAGCGCCCACAGGTCCATCACTGCGGTCGCTCCCACGCCGACTACCACCGAATCCATCACGAATGTCGCCAGGCCAGCCATATCGCGCACCTTCAATTATTTGCTTGAATGATAGAGCGATGCTAGCGTGCGCCGCATGAACGCTGCAACAGAGCCACCGCTCTCACCGCTGGAAGCCTTGGCCGAAATCGCCCGCACGCTCGGCCATGCCCATCGCCTGGCCCTGCTGGAGCACATCGCCCAGGGCGAGCGCGCAGTGGAGCGCCTGGCCGAACTGACCGGGCTGTCGGTGGCCAATACCTCCCAGCATCTGCAGCAGCTGCGCCGTGCCGGCCTGGTTCAGACCCGACGCGATGGCAAGCGCATCCTCTACCGCAGTGGTGAGGGTCCGCTGGGCAACCTGCTGGCCGCGCTGCGCGACTATGCCGACCACCAGCGCAGCGAGATGCACGGCGTGATCCACTACAGCCTGCAGCGCCGCGATGCTCTGGAAGGCCTGACTGTCGAGCAGTTACTGGAACAACGCAGCAGCGTGGTGCTGCTGGATGTGCGGCCGCGTGAGGAATTCGATCTGGGCCATTTGCCCGGCGCGCTGAACATTCCCGTTACGGAACTGCGTGCACGGATGGACGAACTGCCGCGTGCCGTCCACATTGTCGCGTACTGCCGCGGTCCCTACTGCGTGCTGTCCAACGATGCGGTGGCGATGCTGCGCGAGGCCGGACTGACCGCGCAGCGGCTCGCCGCCGGTTACCCCGAATGGAAGGCCGCCGGCCTGCAGGTGGACCTGCCCCGGCACTGAGCGAGACACCGGTCATGGATGATGTGTTTGCCCCGTTGATCGATGCGACCTGGCGCAGCGTGTTCTCCGGGCAGCGCATGCTGCAGGATGATCCACTGCTGCAGTTGGCGTGCAGCGATGATTTCGATGAGGGCGAGGACGGCATGCTGCTGCAGCCGGTCGCGGGCCCCGCGCGCGCACTGCTGCGCCCGGCCCTGGCCGCTCGCCTGCAACTGCACGCGCAGCCGCACTGGACGCTCCCGCAGCTGCAACTGCGCCTGCAGCAGCTCGGCCAGCGCACGCATGGCGCGGATCGCGTCTTCTACTTCCCCGCCGCAGAACTTGCGGCCTTGGCCGAGCGCCCTGCACCGCCACATATCCGCCGTCTTGGCCCGGCCGACGCAGCCGCGTTCGACGGGTTCCAGGCCAGCGCGAGCGAGGAGGATCTGGATGCCGCCTGGGTCGAGCTGGACCACTGGCAGGTGTTCGGCGCCTTCGATGGCGAGCGGCTGGTTGCCGCGGGAAGCATGTACCCGTGGAGCCTGGATCCGGCCCTGGCCGACATGGGCGTGCTGACCCTTCCCGAAGCCCGCGGTCGCGGGCACGCGCGCCAGCTGGTACGCGCCATGGCCGTGTCCGCACAGACGGCCGGGCTGCAGCCGCAGTACCGTTGCCAGCTCGACAATACCGCCTCGATCATTACCGCCGAACGCAGCGGCCTGCGTGCGTTCGCCGATTGGGACACCGTTCTGGCGGTCGACTGAGGCCGCCGCAGTACAACAAGGAAGCAACATGAAATTGATGGTCATCGGCGCCAGCAGGGGCCTCGGTCGGGCGTTCGTGGAAGGCCTGTGCAGTGCAGGCGACACCGTCATCGGCGTTTCACGCAATCGACCGCGCGATATTGAATGCCCCGAGGGCGTCACCCTGCAGTGGATCGAAGCCGATCTGTCCCAGCCGACCGTGGCTGCCGACCACATCGCAGCACAGGCACCTGCCGATCTGGATGTGCTGATCCACAACCTGGGCATCTGGGAACAGACCGCCTTCAGCGACGAGTACGCCTTCCTCGACGAAACCGATGCCGCGCTCACCCAACTGGTCGACGTCAACATCACCGCCACCCTGGTGCTGCTGCAGCGCCTGCTGCCGCGGGTGCTGGGCGCGCCACGCCCGCAGCTGGTGCTGACCGGCTCGACCTCGGCACTGCCACGCAGCGGCCGCCCGGAAGTGGCGTTCGGCGCATCCAAGTTCGCGCTCAACGGCATCGCCGATGCACTGCGCGAGGGCTTCCGCGATCGCCGCCTGGCGGTGACCAGCCTGCAGCTGGGCTACCTCAACACCGACGATGCACTGTCGGTGCCGGTGGCAGAGGCCGCAGCGCGCGGCGACGGCGAGCTGGTGCCGGTGCACGACGTCGTTGCGGTGGTGCGCGCGTTGCTGCAGTTGTCACCGTCCGGCTTCGTGCGCGAACTGGTGCTGCCGGCCATCGCCGACCCGCGCTACTGACCGACTCTGCGCAGGCCAGGCTCGACCTCATCGCGCAACAGGTACCCGAGCACTATGGCGGTCAGCACGGTCGCCATCGCCAGGACAAACAGCTGGCCACGGACGGCCTCCATGTATGCCTGGGCCAGCGCCGTTCTCGAAACGCCGGGCAATGCCTCCACCGCTCCGCCAAGGTCGCCCATGGACAGCCGGTGCACGGCGGCACGGGCCACGACGCTGGCCTCAAGCGCCATACTCCCGCCAATGCGGGATGAGAGCATGATGCCGACAAGCGCGAGGGCAATGGAATCGCCTGCCAGTCGCATTGCGTTGAAGATGCCCGCGGCCATGCCTGCCTGCTCTTTGCCAACCACGCTGACCGCCAGGCCATCCATGATCCCCCAGGGAAGGCCGATGCCGATCCCGATGACCAGCATCGGCATCCAGCGCATCGAAGGTAGCTGGAACACCTGCGCCAGCCATGCCAGCCCAAGCGCGCCGATCAACAGGCCCGCACAACACAGCGCCCGCGCCGGAATCCAGCGCAGCAGGTAACCGGCAGCCAGGGGAACAACCAGCAAGGGTGCAGACAATGCTGCCATCGCCAGTCCGGCTTCGGTGGGCCGCAGCCCTTCAACACCGATGAACCCCGCCGGCAGCACCACCAGAAGGACGACGTACGAGAACGCAGGCGCAGCGGCGAGAATCTGCACGCCGACAAAGCGCCGGTTGCGGAACAGGCCGAGATCCAGCAGGGGTGTTCGATGGGAGCGCTCGACGGCAATGAACGCGGCCAGCAACACCATCGAGAGCGCCAGCAGTACCAGCGTCTGCGGATGCAACAGGCCGCGTTCCGGCAGCACGATCATGGCGTAGGTGAGTGACCCCAGCGCCAGCATGAAGGTGACGGCGCCCAGCCAATCCAGGCGTGGCGAACCGGTGCTCTTCGATTCGACGGATGACAGGGCGACCAACGGTACGGTCAGGGCGGCCAGCAACGCAGGCAGGAAGAACACCCATTCCCACCCCAGCGCATCGATCAATCCGCCTGCCAGCAGCGGACCGCCTGCGGCTCCTGCACCAAAGGTGGTGCCGATCAGGCTGAACACCCTGGCCCGCGCCTGGCCGTCGAACACCTGCGCCAGCGACGCCATCGCACCGGCAAACGCAGCCGACGCCGCCATCCCCTGAAGCAGTCGCAGTGCATTGATCCACGCCACATCGGGCATCAAGGGGATCAGGCCGGTGACCAGCGCAAACGACGCGCCGCCCAGAAGCCAGATCCGGCGCCTGCCATGCAGATCGGCCAGCCCACCGGCCACCAGCGTGGTACAGCCGTAGGTCAACAGATAAGCGTTGATGATCCAGGACAACGCCGCAGGCGAACCGCCCAGCGCGTCCCGGATGGCGGGAATGCCCACGGCGGGGCTGGCAATGCTCAAGGGAATGGTGAGCGCCGTCAGGCAGCCCGCCAGCACCACTCCAAAGCGTGATGATCCGGCCGTCTCAGCAGAGGCAACAGACATGTCGATGAAGCTCCAGCGTGGCCAGGCGCCACCGCATTGATGCTATCG
Source organism: Stenotrophomonas sp. 86156_Sma (assembly GCF_056481625.1). Classification (NCBI taxonomy): domain Bacteria; kingdom Pseudomonadati; phylum Pseudomonadota; class Gammaproteobacteria; order Lysobacterales; family Lysobacteraceae; genus Stenotrophomonas; species Stenotrophomonas sp. 86156_Sma. The sequence continues at coordinate 2,203,525 of NZ_CM151157.1, read as the reverse complement.
ACGACGCTATCGCCTAAGAATCCATCGTTGTGTCCGTGCTTTAATGACATGAACGTCATCAATGGCCATGTCATGGACAGCTTTGCCGGTCTCAGCCTCTTCGTTCTGGTCGCCGAGGCACGCAGCTTCGCGGCCGCAGCACGACAGCGTGGCATCACCCCTTCGGCGGCAAGCAAGACCATTGCCCGGCTGGAAGAGCGTCTGGGCGCCCGCCTGCTGAATCGCAATACCCGCAGCGTCAGCCTGACTGCCGAAGGCGAGCAGTTCCTTGAACGCTGCCGTCGCATCATGACCGAGGTCGCCGCAGCGGAGCGCGAGCTGACCGACGCCCAGGCCGCGCCCAGCGGTCGCCTGAAGGTCAGTCTTCCACTCGCCAGCGGACTGATGCTGCCGGTGCTATCGACCTTTGCGCACCGCTTTCCCGCCATCGAACTCGACCTGCACTTCAGCGACCGTCTTGTCGATGTCATCGAGGAGGGCTTCGACGCCGTTGTCCGCACGGGCAACCCCGCCGACTCCAGGCTGCACGGCCGCAACCTCGGCAGTGCCCGCCTGCTCTGTGTGGGCGCCCCTGCGTACTTCGCCAAGCGCGGCACGCCACAGCACCCGGATGATCTGAGCGGCCACGCGTGCCTTCTCCATCGCTTTCCCGGCACCGGCCTGATCGAACGTTGGCCGCTGCCCACGCATGAGGGAGGCACTGAGCCACGGCTGACTGCCGCAATGACCGCCAATCATCTTGAGACGATCCTGCACATGGCCATTGATGGCCATGGCATTGCGTGCCTGCCCGACTTCGCCACGCGTGATGCGCTGGACCGCGGTGAACTCGTCAGCGTCCTGGACCCATGGAGCACCGAGCGCAGCACCTTCTGGGCCCTCTGGCCAAGCCATCGCCATCAGCAGCCGCGTGTACGCGCGTTTGTCGATTTCATGGCCGACCACCTCCTGCCCGAACCCAGCCAGTGCAATTGAACCTGCGCCCTGCTGCGACTACGCTGCTCGTCACTGGCCGTCGGTCACAGGCGGGAACCTGCTATGGATGCGCTTTCACGGGTCTCGGCCCAGGTCCTGGACAGCGCCCTGCCCAGCCTGCCGCTGTACCTGCTGCAGGCCACGGCGGTGATCGGCATGATCGGCGTGCTGCTGATCGCCACCCGCCGCGCCGGGCACGCCATTGAAGGCCGTCGCCTGTATGTCGGCGTGGCGCTGGGCCTGATCTACCTGTTCAATTCCTGGTTCGTGGCCCGTTACACCCAGGGTGTGGTCAAGCTGCACCTCGGCTTCGACATCCTGCTGGTCAGTGGCCTGCTGGGCGGTTGGCGCGGCGGCCTGACCTGCCTGGCCGCCAGCCTGCTGGCGCGCTACCAGTTTGCCGGCACCCAGTATTTCCTGCCGGCCGGCCTCGAGGCCACGCTGCAGATGCTGGCCGGCGTCTGGCTGCGCAGGCGCCTGCACCCGCGCATGCTCAATGAGCTCTCGCTGCGCGTGATCCTGCAGGCCTGGAGCGTGCGTATCGCCGTCACTGCGTTGGGCCTGGCACTGGGCGTCGCAATCATCGGCGCCAATCAGCTGCCCGTGGAGGAGTTGGCAATCCAGCGGCTGCTGGCACTGCCACTATCGCTGCTGATGCTCGGCGCGGTGTTCGCGCTGGTCTACAACGATGCGCAGATCGATGCACAGCGTCAGCGCGAACAGGCCTGGCTGCGCATCGATCCGATCAGTGGCCTGCCCAACATGCGTGCACTTGGCGAACGCCTGCAGCATTACTGGCGCGACAACGACGGCATCGGCAAGGCCTGCCTGATCGTGGCCGAGATGGGCAACCTGCGCGATCTGCGCCTGCGCTACGGGCCGCTGCAGGACAACGGCCTGTGGCAGCGCGACAGCACCGACGAGGTGCATCGGCTGCTGCCCTCGCTGCCAGCCGGGCAGCTGGAGATCTACCAGTTCGGCGATGCCGCGCTGGCGATCCTGGTGCGCGACCTGACCTTGTTCGAACTGCGCACGCAGCCGCAGATCACCGAGCTGGCCAGCAACCTGGCCGATCGGGTCGGCCGCGATTGGCCCGGCTTCCGGCCGCTGTTCCGCTGTGCGGTGGTCGAACTGAAGCCCCCCTCCGATGCCGACGAAGGACATCTTCCGTTCCGCGCGATCACCGTGGCGCTGAGTGCGATCGAATCCGGCGTTGTGTTCTTCGACGATCCGATCCAGCGCGACAGCGAGATCGACGCCCTGATCGAAGTCGCCCTCGAACGCTGGTTGCAGCAGGGAGATGCCCCCCTGTGCTACCAGCCCAAGCATCGCCTTCAGGATCGCCAGCTGGTCGGCGCCGAAGCACTGCTGCGCATGCGCGACAGCGAGGGCCGGCTGATCGCGCCGATGCGGGTGATCTCGCTGCTGCGCCGGCAGGGGCGGTTGGCTGAACTGGAATGGGCCACGCTGCAGTCGGCCATCCATTTCCTGCAGCAGTGCCGACGCGATGGCTCGCAGCTGAAGATCGCCGTGAACGTTTCGGCCGAGTCACTGCGCCTGCCCGACTTCGGCCTGCGCCTGCAGGAATTGCTGGCACTGCACGATGTGCCCGGCGTGATGCTGCGCCTGGAGATCGTCGAATGGACCGAGATCGTCGAGCGCGACGTGGTCGATGCCAACATCGCACAGCTGCTGGCGGCGGAGGTCACGCTGTCACTGGATGATTTCGGTGCCGGCTATTCAACCCTGATCCTGCTCTCGCAGCTGGCCATCGCCGAGGTCAAGATCGAGCAGGCGTTGATTGCCACCCTGTCCGACGCCAAGTCGCAGTCGATCGTTCGCTTCATCGTCGAAGTCGCGCATCGCTGCGGTGCGATCGTGGTGGCCGAGGGTACCGAAACCCTCGCGCAGGAACAGCAACTGCGCGCACTGGGTGTGGATGTCGGCCAGGGCTATCTGTACTCGGCGGCGCTGCCGGCCGACGAGTTCCGCCGCTTCGCCGCCAGCTAGACCGCGTAGTAACCCAGGAACATCGCCACCGCCGATTCGGCCACGCGTGCGCGCTCCTGTTCGTTCAACGGCGCCTGCCCCATCGTCACCTGCGGCCAGAATGCAAAGCTCTTCACCAGCCCGTGCAGCTGGTGGCCGGCGAACTCCGGATCGACCTGGCGCAGCCGGCCATCGGCGATTGCCGCGCGGATCCACGCACTCTCACCGCTTTCCTTCTCGCCCATGCGGCAGACGATGGCCTGCGCCCGTTCCGGTGAGTGGATGATCTCGGCCATCGCCACTCGCGCCAGGTCGATGAAGTTGGCATCACTGAGCAGCTCCAGCTTCTGCCCCAGCAGCTGCATCAGCTGCGCCTGCAGCGGCTGGTCGGCGCGGTACGGCAGTGCGTCGCTGGCCACGCTGCGCTCCCACAGCTCCTCCAGGATCATCGAGAACAACGCTTCCTTGCTCGGGAAGTGGTTGTAGACGGTGCGCTTGGAGACCCCGGCCACCTCGGCGATGCGGTCCATGCTGGTCGCCTCGTAGCCCGACGCGCGGAACTCCTCCACCGCCGCACGCACGATGGCTTCGCGTTTGCGGTCGGTCAGGCGTTGCGGGGCACGGGACATGGCAGGAACCAGATAACTGAACGGACGCCACCATTTTACACCCGGTAGTGTACTTTTGAAAAACACGAAACTACACTGTGCAGTGTACCCAGCGGACGTCACCCATGAAGCGCCTGCTCCTTGTCCTTTTGCTTGGAATCCTCGCCGTGACCGCCTACACCTTCTGCAAGTCCTGGTCCCTCCCCGACTTCCCCGATTCGCCGCAGTACCGCGACGGCAAGTTCCGCAATGCCCTGCCGCGTCCGGCGATGGGCCTGCGCGATGGCGCGGAGATCTGGTGGACGTTCCTGTTCAACAAGCCCAAGGGCACCGTGCCCGCCCACCCCATTCCGGTGCTGCCGCTGGACCGCGCCACCCTGGACGCCGCGCCTGATCGCAGCCTGTTCCGGCTCGGGCATTCCACGATCCTGCTGAAGCTGCGTGGCCAATACTGGCTGACCGATCCGGTGTTCTCCGAGCGCGCTTCGCCGGTACAGTGGCTGGGCCCGGCGCGCTTCCACGCACCGCCGATCAGCATCGACGAACTGCCGCCGATCGCCGGCGTGATCCTCTCGCACAACCATTACGACCACCTGGACCATGCCGCAGTGATGCAGCTGGCCGGCAAGACCGCGCGCTTCATCGCACCGCTGGGCGTGGGCGACCAGTTGATTGCGTGGGGCGTGGACGCCAGCAAGGTCGAACAGCTGGACTGGTGGCAATCGACCGAAGCCAGCGGCCTGCGCCTGACCGCCACCCCGGGCCAGCATTTCTCCGGCCGCGGTCTGGGCGACAGCGATCGCAGCCTGTGGGCGTCATGGGTGATCCAGGACGATGACTTCCGCATCTTCTTCAGCGGCGACACCGGCTACTTCGACGGCTTCAAGGCCATCGGTGAGAAGTACGGCCCGTTCGACCTGACCATGATCGAAACCGGTGCCTACGACCCGCGCTGGGCCTTCGTGCACATGCAGCCCGAGCAGACCCTGCAGGCGCACCTGGACCTGCGCGGCAAGTGGCTGCTGCCGATCCACAACGGCACCTTCGATCTGGCGCTGCACGCATGGCAACAGCCGTTTGAGCGCATCACTGCATTGGCTGGCGCAAAGAACGTGCCGGTGGCCACGCCGATGATGGGCGAAGCACTGGACATGCAGGCGCCGCAGGCGGGTACGCGCTGGTGGGAGACGGTGGAGCTGTAATGGGGGATGCCGCTTGACCTGCCGGAAACCATGTAGAGCCGAGCCATGCTCGGCTGCTTCCGAGAAATGCGCCGTGGACGTCAAACAAGCTCAGCTTTGGAGGCACCGAAATTGGAGACGCCGGCAGCATTGCTGACATCGACATGCACGGTTATCAATTCGGCTTCCGGTAGCGCACTCTGAACCTGCACGCATGCGGCACGCGCGACATCGTCTGCGGCTGTGCCTTCTCGCTGGAATCGCAACGCCAACACGCCCGGCGAACCACTGCCCAGCAGCGCATCGTCGCACCCCACCTCTGCAAGACCTCGCTCAAATGCACTGAGATCTTTTCCGGTATCAGGCACTCGGTACATCAGCGTGAAACTGAATTCCATCATCAATCCATTTCAGATCGGTGGTCGCTGCCAGTCAGGATAGGGGCAAGCCGGCAGCCGTCCAGAGCCACATCCGTCAGCGCTCCCGCGATGGCAGCGCCAGCGCCCGGCGGCGCTGCAGTGCGTCATGTAACCGATTACATCCCTTGCTAGCGTAGCGCTCGCCCGATTCCGGTCGAACCTGCGAGGCTGTCCGTAATGACGTTGCGCGCCGAACGCTCCAAGGTCTCCCGCCCACCTGCCCCATGGCGACCTGCCGCCACTCTGATGCTCGCCGTCCTGGCATCCTCCGCGCAGGCACAGACATTGCCACCACGCAGCCAATGGCAGGCCAGCGCCTCCTCGCAGCAGGTTCCGGCGATGGCGATCAGCCATCTGATCGACGGCGACCCCAAGACCGTCACCGGCGGTGCCTTCAGTCCGGGCCACTGGTTCCAGATCGACCTCGGCGCGCCAACAATGCTGGCCGGCGCACGCCTCACCTGGGATGTCTCCAACCCGGAAGGCTATTCGCTGCAGACCTCGCTGGACGGCACACAGTGGCAGACCGCGTACACCATGGCCGATTCGCTGGGCGACGTGGAAACGCTGTACTTCGCGCCACGCCAGGCGCGCTACCTGCGGTTGGCCAGCCCGCAGCGCACGTCCGACTGGGGCGTGTCGATTTTCGAGATGGAGCCGCTGGACAGCACGCTCAGTGCGCGCGTGGCCGGACTCGATGCCACGCAGTCCGCGGCACTCTGGCAGGGCGGCAGTGCGGTGGCGATTCCCGCCGGCAAGGGCGGTACCCACACACTCGACATCGTTCTGCCGCGCGCGCAGTCCAGCACCGGGCTGGCGGTGGACTGGGCCAATGAGCACGGCGCTGCGCGCCTGCAGGCACGCGATGCCCAGGGCCGCTGGCACGAACTGGCCACGGATGCACAGGCGGCAACCCGGCAGCAGAGCTGGCTCGCGGCCAGCGCGCCGCTGGACCTGCAGGCACTGCGGCTGAACGTCGACGGCGATGCCCCCCAGGTGGCACGCATCCGCCTGCTCGGCCCGAAGGCGGTGATGACGCCGATGAAGCGTTACCAGATCGCCGCCAGCGGCGCACAGCGCGCGTTGTTCCCCGCCTCGCTGCAGATGCAGCAGACCTACTGGACTGCGGTCGGCGTGCACGCGGGCCGGCAGAAGTCGATCTTCGACGAGTACGGCAACGTCGAGGCCTTCAAGGGCGCACCACTGGTGCAGCCGATCTGGCGCAATGCCGACGGCAGCGCAGCCGGGGCCGCCGGGCAGAAGGTGCAGCACGCGCTGCGCGACGGCTGGAAGCCAATGCCGTCTGCCACGTGGGCACCGCAGCCGGGACTGGAACTACGCAGCGAGGCCTTCGCCATCGAACGCGACGGGCAACCGGTCACCCTGGTCCGCCACCGCTTGCGCAACACCGGCACCACCGCGATCGACGGCACGCTGACCCTGGCGGTACGACCGATGCAGATGAACCCGCCATGGCAGAACGGTGGGCTGTCGCCGATCCGCGAGGTCGCCGTCGAAGCCAACACGGTGCGCGTGAACGGCCGCACGCTGCTGCAGTCGCTCACGCCGGTGGCTGCGTCCGGCGTGGCGCCGTTCGGGAAGGACTGCACAACGGAGATCACCGCGGACATCGCTGCCGGCGAACTGCCTTCCTCGCAGCAGGCACGTGACGAGCAAGGACTGGCCGCAGCCGCATTGAGCTACCGGATCCGCCTCGCGCCCGGTGCCAGCGATGCGGTGGTCGTGGCGTTCCCACTCGGCACCGCCGCTGCCGATGCCAATGGCGTGCTGCCCGAAGCGCCTGCGCTTGACCTGGCAACGCTGCCCCGTGATGCCAATGCAGCGTTCGAGACGCTGGCCACGCAGGCGTCCGCCGATTGGCAGGCACGCCTGGGCCAGGTCGGCCTGCGCCTGCCCGATCCCTCGCTGGTCGACATGCTGCGCGCGCAGGCTGCCTACATGCTGATCAACCAGACCGGCCCGGCCATGCAGCCCGGCCCGCGCAACTACAACCGCTCCTTCATCCGCGATGGCATGGCCACCTCGGCGGTGCTCCTGCGCATGGGCGAAGCCAAGGTCGCGCGCGACTACCTGGCGTGGTACAGCCAGCACGGCGTGTACGGCAGCGGACTGGTCTCGCCGATCCTCAACGACGATGGCAGTGTCAACACCGGCTTCGGATCGGATATCGAGTACGACAGCCAGGGCCAGTATGTGGCACTGGTCGCCGATGTCGCCCGCCTCGATGGCGGTGCGGAGTCGGTGCGCGCGTACCTGCCGAAAGTGAAGGCGGCGCTGCGCTTCCTGCAGCAGCTGCGCGAGCGCACGCTGGTAGCGGGTTACATGGCTGACCAGCCAGCGCCGGAGCGCTTCGCGGGCATTCTTGCGCCGTCGATCAGCCACGAGGGCTACCCTTCGCCCACCCACAGCTATTGGGATGACTACTGGGGACTGAAGGGCTGGCACGACGGCGCGTGGCTGGCAGAGGCACTTGGCGACCATGAAACCGCCCGTTGGGCGCGCGAACAGTACAAGCTGCTGTACGACGCACTGCATGCCTCGATCCGGGCGACGATGGCGTGGAAGGGCATCGACTTCATTCCGTCCTCGGCGGATCTGGGCGATGGTGATCCCACCGGCGTTTCGATTGCATTGGACCCCACCGGTGCGCAGAGCGTGTTGCCTGCCGAGGCGCTGCGCACCACCTTTGCCCGCTACCTGGACGACGTACGCAAGCGCAGCCAGCCCGGTGCGCTGTACGCCTACACGCCGTACGAGATCCGCAACGTGCTGAGCTATGTGCACCTGGGCCAGCCGCAGGCGGCCGACGAGCTGCTGCAGGGGCTGCTGCATGATCGGCGCCCGCTTGAGTGGCAGGTGCTGGCCGAAGTGGTGCATTCGCGGTTGCGCTTCCCGCGCTACCTCGGCGACATGCCGCATACCTGGATCGGTGCCGAATACGGCCGCACGCTGTTCGGCATGTTGATGCGCGAGGACGATGACGCGTTGTCATTGCTGCCGGGCACGCCGCCGTCTTGGGTGGCCGGGGATGGGTTGGCGGTGGAACGCCTGCCAACCGCGTATGGCACGCTGCAGATGCAGGCGCGGCAGCGCGACGGGCTGCTGACGGTCACGCTGGGCAAGGGCTTGCGCAGCGGGACGGCGGTGAAGGTCTGGTGGCCGGCGCGCACGATGCCGAAGACGGTGCGTGTGGATGGACGCGAGGTTACCGCGTTCGATGCGGAAGGTGTGCGCGTGGCGAAGCCGTTCAAGACGCTGGAGGCGCGTTGGTAGAGTCGAGCTTGCTCGACTGCATTTCGCCGATCACCATGCGCCAGTCGAGCAAGCTCGACTCTACAGGGGCGCGCCGGGCCATGCCCGGCGTCATCTACAACGTCGGCAATCCCGGCGGGTTGGTCTGCGACTGCGGCACGGCCTCCTCGGCCACATTCCATCGCTTCAGCGCCTGCGCATAGGTGCCACTGCCGATCTGGGTGTTCAGCGCCTGCGTCACCGCATCAGCCAGGCCGCTGCCCTTGCGCGTGGTCACCGAGATCGCCGCGGCGTTCGGCCAGCCCCCCGGGAACAGGCCCACACGCCGCACCTTGCCATCGCGCGCCGAATAGGCGCCGGTGGCGTTGGGCTCGAACGAGACATCGGCGCGCCCGGTGATCACTGCCAGCCGCCCAACCACGGCGTCATCGAAGTACTGGTACTCCACCGGCTTCAAGCCAGCGGCGATGTTCTGCTGGTCCCACTGGCGCAGGATCTGGTCCTGGTTGGTGCTGGCACCGACCACCACCTTCAGCCCGGCAACGTCGGCCGGCTTTTCGATCTTCTGGATCGGCCCATCAGTGCGCGTGTAAATTCCCAGCAGATCGTAACGGTAGCTGGAGAAATCGAACTTCTTCTTGCGCTCTTCGGTCACCGTCACGTTCGACAGCACCGCATCGTACTTGCCTGATTCCAGACCCAGCGGCCAGTCGGCCCACGCCACCGGCACGATCACCAGCTTCAGGCCCAGCCCATCGGCAATCAGCCGCGCGATGTCCGGCTCGATGCCGACCACGTCCTTGCTGTCGGTACCATAGTCGGCCAGCGGCAGCTGCCCCGGATGGGTGGCCACGGTGAACGTACCAGGCGTGACAAAGCGATAGTCGGCCGGAATCAACGCCTGCGCCTTCGGATCGAGCGTGCCCTTCAGGATGGCGGTGTTCGCACCCGCCAGGCTGGTTGCGGCCACGGTGCCGGCATCCGGTGCCTGACGCACGCGCGAATAGACGATGCCGGCGATGCCGATGACCAGCACGCCCACGATCAACAGGGTGCTGCGTGAGGGGCGACGCGGTGCTGCAGGGCTCATGGTCTTCCTTCCGGGGTTACAGGGTCTTGGCCAGGAAATCGGCGGTGCGTTGCTGGCGCGGGCGCTCGAACAGCGCCTCGGGCGTGCCCTGCTCGATCACCCGGCCCTGGTCCATCATCACCACGTGGTCAGCCACGCGGCGGGCGAAGCTCAGTTCGTGGGTGACAATCACCAGCGTGGTGCCGGAGCTTGCCAGCTCCTCGATCACGCTGAGCACTTCGGCCACCAGCTCCGGGTCCAGTGCCGAGGTCGGTTCGTCGAACAGCAGCACCTTCGGTTGCAGGGCCAGCGCACGAGCAATCGCGATGCGCTGCTGCTGGCCGCCGGACAGCTGGCGCGGGAAGGCATCGGCCTTGTCGGCCAGGCCGACCCGTTCCAGCAGCGTGCGCGCCTGCTGCTCGGCCTGCGCACGCGGCACGCCGCGCACCGCGATCGGCGCCTCGATGATGTTCTCCAGTGCGGTCAGGTGCGGGAACAGGTTGAAGCCCTGGAACACCATGCCCACTTCCGCACGACGGCGGCGGATCTCGCGTTCGGGCAGCTCGTACAGGGTGTCGCCATCGCGGCGGTAGCCGATCAGCTGCCCGCCGACGGTCACGTAACCGCTGTCGGCACGTTCCAGGTGGTTGATCAGCCGCAGCAACGTGGACTTGCCAGCGCCGGACGGGCCGATCAGCACCGTCACGCTGCCAGCGCGCAGGTCCAGGTTCACGTCTTCCAGCACCGGCTGGTCGCCGAACACCTTGCCTACGCCATGCAGCGACACCGATGCCCCCTCGCCCGCTTCAACCTGCGCGGCGATGCGCGGGCGATTGACCACGCGCGGTGCAGCCTCACCTGTGGCGCGCCTCGGTGACGAGACACGCGATACCGAACGCTCGCGCTGCAGTTGGCCGCGCGCAAAGCGCTGCTCCACGCGCCGCTGCAGCAGCGACAGCACGGTCAGGATCACCAGGTACCAGACCGTGGCCACCATCAGCAGCGGCACCACTTCCAGGTTGCGCCGGTAGATCACCTGCACGGTGTAGAACAGCTCCGGCAGCGCCAGCACGTAGACCACCGAGGTGCTCTTTGCCAGGCCGATCACATCGTTGAACGCGGCCGGCAGGATCGAACGCATCGCCTGCGGCAGGATGATGCGGCGCACCTGGCGACCACGCGGCAGGCCAAGCGCGGCCGCAGCCTCGTACTGGCCGTGGTCGACCGACAGAATGCCGCCACGGATCACCTCGGCCGAGAACGCGGCCTGGTTCAAGGTGAGACCCAGCACTGCGGCGGTGAACACACCGATCAGCTGCGTGGTCGGGTACGAGAACAGGCTGATGCCGGTAAACGGCACGCCCAGCTCGATGGTGCTGTACAGGTAGCCCAGGTTGTTCAGCAGCAGCAACAGGACCAGCAGCGGGATCGAACGGAACAGCCACACATAGCCCCACGACACCGCCGACAGCAGCGGCGAGCCGGACACGCGGGCCAGCGCCAGCAGGGTGCCCAGCGCGAAACCGAGGCCGGTACCGAGTGCGGTCAGCAGCAGCGTACGGCCCAGGCCTTCCAGCACCGGACGTGCGAAGAACCACTCCGCAAAGGTGCCCCAGCCCCAACGCGGATTGCCCAACACTGATTGCAGCCCGATCAGGATCAGCGCCAACGCCAGAAGGGTTCCGACCACCTGTAGTGGATGCCGGGCCGGCACGATCTTCAACGCCGGGGTTGGCGCCGGGCGTGTGGCAATGCCATCCAGCGCGGTCGAAGGCGTGCTCATGCGTGGGCTCCGTGCAGCACGGTCTGTGATGGCACAACGGCGGGTGCCGATACGCCCAGGTGCTTCTCGAACGGCAAGTGGGCGATGGATTCCGGATCGGCCTCCAGATCGAACAACGCGGTGTAGCCGTGGCTGAGGTACAGGCCGACGGCTTCAGGCTGGCGGAAGCCGGTGGTCAGGAACACCCGTCGGTAACCCTGGCGCGCCGCCTGGTCCTCCAGTTCCTGCAGTACACGCCGCGCGATGCCCTGGCGGCGCAGGCCGGGCAGCGTCCAGATGCGCTTGAACTCGGCGGTGTCCGGATCGCGGTGCGGCATGAAGGCACCGCCGGAGATCGCCACACCATCGCGCAGCAGCAGCACGAACGCACCAACCGGTGCCGCGAACGCCTGTGCCGGGTAGCGCTGCAGTTCCTCGCGGGCGCTGCCGCCGATGCGTCGACGCACGTCGGCGTAGCGGCTGTCGTACTCCTGCTCCAGGCCATCGAACAGCGGCCGCGCCAGTGGATCATCCACCGAGGTGTAGAGGAAGCGTTCGTTGCTGCTCATGCCACGTCCTTCACCAGATAGTCTTCAGCCAGCCGCGCCCACAGGCTGGCAGCGGGCGCGATGGCGGCGTCGTTGAATACATAGCGCGGGCTGTGCAGCGGTGCGCTGTCGCCGTTGCCGACGAACACGAAGCTGCCGGGCCGCGCCTGCAGCAGGAAGGCGAAATCCTCGCTGGCCGTGCGTGGCGCGAATTCGGGCACCACGTGTTCGCTGCCGAAGCCCTGCACGGCCACCTCACGGATGTAGGCGGTCTGCACAGGGTGGTTGATCACGCTCGGGAAGCCACGCGGGAACTCGATCTCCGCGCGCGCGCCGAACGCGGCGGCGGTCTGCTCGGCAATCTCGGTAACCCTTCGCCGCAGCGTGTCGCGCACTTCCGGCAGGTAGGCGCGCACGGTCAGCTTCAGCTCGACGACGTCCGGGATCACATTGGCGGCCTGCCCGCCGTGGATCGAACCGACGGTGACCACGCCCATCTGCCGTGGATCCACATTGCGCGAGACAACGCTTTGCAGCGCCGTGACGATATGCGCTGCCGCCAGGATCGGGTCGACACTGCCCTGAGGCTCGGCGCCATGACCGCCCTTGCCGATCACCTTCAGCCGCGCCCAGTCCACCGACGCCATCGCCGGACCATCGACGAAGCCGAAGTGCCCCACCGGCACGCCCGGCCAGTTGTGCAGCCCATAGATCGCATCCACCGGGAAGCGTTCGAACAGGCCGTCGGCAATCATCTTCGAGGCCCCCGAACCGGTTTCCTCGGCCGGCTGGAACACCAGCTGCAGGGTGCCGTCGATGCGGCCGTGATGGGCCAGGTAGTGCGCCGCGGACAGCAGGATGGCGGTATGCCCATCGTGGCCGCAGGCATGCATCAGCCCCTCGTTCTGGCTGGCGTAGGCCAGGCCGGAATCCTCATGGATCGGCAGTGCATCGATGTCGGCACGCAGGCCGAGGCGTCGGCTGCCCTGCCCGCGCTGTAGCGTGCCGACCACGCCGGTGCCACCGAGACCGGTGGTGACCTCATAGCCCCACTGCTGCAGCAGCTCGGCCACGCGTGCGCTGGTGCGGTGTTCCTCGAAGGCCAGCTCCGGGTACCGGTGCAGGTCATGGCGGATCGCGATGGCCGCCTCGGCGCGTGCCGCGATTTCCGGCAGCACGCCAGTCGTTGGGGAATTCCGCTGGGCATGGCCCGGTGCTGCCGCGCTTTCTCCGCTCATCGCCTTACCCTGCCTTCCGCGCCGGCTCGGCGTCGATCGAATGACGGCTGGTCTTGTACGGCAGGCCCAGATGCGCGCGCAGGGTCTGCCCTTCCAGTTCACGCTGGTGGTAGCCGCGTGCCTGCAGGATCGGCAGCACCTGGGTCACGAAATCGTCCAGCCCTTCGCGCTGTGCCGCGAAACCAAGGATGAAGCCGTCGCTGGCACCGGCGTCGAACCAACGGATCAGCTCGTCGGCCACATGTTCCGGCGTACCGATGAAATTCGGTCGCGGGCTCACCGCTTCCAACGCCACCTGGCGCAGGCTCAGGCCCTTCTCACGTGCATCCTGCTTGATGCGGTCGGTGGTGGAACGGAACGAGTTGCTGCCGATTCCGCCAAGCTCCGGGAAGGGTGCGTCCGGGTCGTACTGGCTGAAATCATGGTGATCGAAGAAGCGGCCGAGATAGGCCAGCGCATCCTCCAGCGTGGCCAGTGCAGCGATCGCCTGGTACTTGGCTTCAGCCTCCTCGGCAGTGCGGCCGACGATGGGGCCGATACCCGGGAAGATCTTCACGTCATTGCCGCTGCGGCCGTGCGCGATCGCCGAGTTCTTCACCTTCTGGGTGAACGCGCGGGTCTCTTCCAGCGACGGCGAATGGGTGAACACCGCATCGGCGTACTTGCCGGCCAACGCAATGCCGTCATCAGACGAACCCGCCTGGAAGATCACTGGCTGTCCTTGTGGCGAACGCTGGATGTTGAGCGGCCCTTCCACCTGGAAGAAGCGGCCCTTGTGGTCGAGCCGGCGGAACTTCTCCGGCGCGAAAAACGTGCCGCTGTCGCGCTCGCGCACGAAGGCATCGTCATCCCACGAATCCCACAGCCCCTGCACCACCTCCAGATATTCGTCAGCGATCTGGTAGCGCAGCGCATGCTCCGGGTGCGGCCGGCCATAGTTGCGGCCTGAACCTTCCAACGGCGAGGTCACCACGTTCCAGCCGGCACGGCCGCCGCTGAGCAGGTCCAGCGAGGCGAACTGCCGGGCCACGGTGAACGGGTCGCTGTAGGAGGTCGACAGCGTGCCGGCCAGGCCGATCTTCTTCGTCGCCGTGGCCAGCGCCGACAGCAGCGAGATCGGCTCGAAGCGGTTGAGGAAGTGCGGGATCGACTTCTCGTTGATGTACAGGCCGTCGGCCACGAACCCAAAGGCGATGCCGTTGTCCTCGGCGGTGCGCGCAATGTCGATGTAGAACTGCAGGTTGACGCTGGCATCGGTCGGGTTGGACGGGTGCTTCCAGGCATGCATGTGGCTGCCAGGGCCCTGCAGCATGATGCCGAACGGAATGTGGCGCGGGGTCGTGCTCATGGGAATCGCTCCTGCAGGTCAGGCCACCGCCGCGCGCGGCGCGGGCGACAGCAGTTCAAGGGATGTCAGGCGTGCGTCGAGATCGGCCACCGGCGCGTCGAGGATGAACTCGCCCACGCCGAAGCGCCGGTGCAGCGCATCCAGTTCGTCACGCACGTGCTGCGCATCACCGGACAACACGCTGGGGCGCGTTTCCTCGATACGAAAGTCAGCCACGCCTACCTGGCGCGCGTACTCGGCAGCCGCATCGGGACTGGGCAGATTCACCGTCTGGCCGGGGCCGAGGTGCAGCTTGTAGACGCGCAGCGCACCGATATGACGTGCTGCGGCTTCGGCAGTTGGTGCGGCGAACGCCACCGTGGCCAGCAGTGGCGGCTGCGTAGAAACGGTGCGGTAGGCATCGAAGGCGGCCTCGATATGCTTCGGGTCACCATCGAAGTGCGCGGCGTAGACGAAGCGCCAGCCCAGCTCGGCCGCCTGCTGCGCGCTCTGCGGGCTGGCCCCGAGCAGGAAGCGCTCTGGTGCCTGCTGCGGAACCGGCCGAGCCTGTGCCTCGGTGTCGGCGCCGGACAGATAGCCTTCCAGGTCACGCAGTTGCTGGTCGAAGTCGGCGAACGCCGGACGCCCGGCCGCCAGCGCGGCGGTCGAAGCCGGCAGGCCACCGGGGGCCTTGCCCACGCCCAGATCGACACGCCCCGGCGCCAGCGCCGACAGCAGGTTGAAGTTCTCCGCCACCTTGTACGGCGCGTAGTGGCGCAGCATCACCCCGCCACTGCCGATGCGGATGCGCCGGGTCTGCGCCAGCACCCACGCAGCCAGCACTTCCGGTGCGGGGCTGGCCAGCGTCGGTGCAGCGTGGTGCTCGGCAAACCAGTAGCGGTGGTAGCCCAGCTGTTCGGCGCGCTGCGCCAGCTGCAGGCTGTTGCGCAGCGCCTGCTCCGGCGAGGCACCTTCGGCCACCGGACTCTTGTCCAGCACACTGATCTGATAGCTCATGGTCGTGTCCTCGCTCAGGGGTGGGCCACGGGAATGCCGAGCAACCCGTTCAGCGCGGCCAGGATCGGCTCTGCACCGGAGATGTACTGGCGGTCCTGGTGCGCGCCACTGGCCAGTTCGCTGCGCACGCCCTGCGGCAACACCAGCTTGGGTAGTGACTGGTCCTGCTCACCGATCTCGGCGATCACCTCGCGGCGCGGCCGCGCGAAGCCGATGCGGCGCACGTCCAGCTGCGCGTCCAAGCCGTCGATGCTCGACAGCGCGCCCTCCAGCAACAGACTGTGCCGGCAGAAAAAGCGCTGGCCGGGAATCTGGCCGTCCTCGAACTCACGGTCGAGCAGGAACAGGATGGGTTTGCTTGCTGCGTCGAAAGTCACAGGGGTCGTCCTCATCGGGGCCGGCAATGCGATGCCGCTTCGATATCGATGCTAGAGATGCCGGCAGCCGCAGCAGCGACGGCTGGCGACAATCGGCGGTCAGATCCGGCCACGCAGATGCGGCGTAGCCATAAGCAAAGCGCCGTCGGTTATGGCGTCAGGCAATACGTCGCAGCGGCGCCGCTACTGCCAGCGCCTGCGCAGCCAGATGGGCGGCCGCACGCTCGGTCGCCAGCGCGATGCGTGCCTGCAGGGCCGCGCTGCTGATGTGCTCGCCTTCGAAGTCGGCGGACGTGGCATACACCCCGATCGGCAGCGTGTGCGCCTGCAGGAAACTGAACAACGGCCGCAGCTGGTGATCGATCACCAGCGCATGTCGCTCGCTGCCGCCGGTGGCTGCCAGCAGTACCGGCGTATCCACCAGCGCCTCCAGCCCGATGAAGTCGACCAGGTGCTTGAACAAGCCAGGATACGAGCCGCGATACACCGGCGCGGCTACCACCAGCAGCTCCGCCGCCTCGATGGTCTGCAGTGCCTGTTCCACCGCCGGCTCCACCTCACCGCGCGACAGCGACTGACCCAGCGCGCGCGCGATCGGCGCCAGCTCCACCAGTTCAACGCTGGCGTGCACCCGCTGCTGCAGCGAGTCCAGCAGATGCCGGACCAGCAACAACGTGCGCGACGTCGCCGAGCTGGTCGGCGACCCCACCAATGCAACCACCCTCAATGCAGAAGACATGAACTGCTCCCGTGTAGAGCCGAGCCATGCTCGGCTGCCCTTCGCTTTTGTAGAGTCGAGCCATGCTCGACTGCTTCCCACCTCAGAACCGGTAACTGACCCGGCCAAACCAATACGCACCCACATTGCTCAGCACATCGCCGCTGTCCCAGGTGGTCTCGATGCTCGCCACATCGGTGGCACTGCGCGCGTACTCCGGCACCTTGCGGGTGCGCTTGTCGAACACGTTGTTGATGCCCAGCGCCGCACTCCAGCCCGCGCCCAGCTCCACGCCACCGGACAGGTTGGTCACCAGCACCGGCGGCTGCCTGTACTCCACGCCGTTGTTCAGGCGCTTGATCGGGCCGTAGTAGGTGAAGTCCAGATTCGAGCGCCAGCGCCCGTTCTGCCAGCCCAGCCCCGCCACCTGCGTGTAGCTGGGCGTGCGGAAGCGCAGCGCATACTCGCTGGATCTGGTCAGCAGGTTGATGTTCGGCAGGCCCTGCAGCGCCGTCGGAATGTCGCTGACCTTCTGGATCGTGGTACGGCCGACGTTGGCCGCGTAACTCCAGCGCAGCTTGCCCCACGCGGTTTCCTGGTTCGCCTCCAGGGTCAGCTCCACACCGCGTGTACGGGTATTGCCCACGTTGGTGAAGTAGCTGGCGTAGAACGCATCACCCGGCAGGATGCTGATGCCGGCCGAACCCAGCAGTGCGTCGATGGTGTTCTTCTGCGCCGCGCTCAGCACCGTGCCGCTGTTGTCGGTGACGCGCGCCGGATCCTGCGCGTTGTAGCCGATCTGGCTGGACTGGCCGAGCTGGCCGCGGATGTCGATCTGATAGGCATCCACCGCCAGATGGAACGCCGGGCTCGGGTCCCAGGTCACGCCCAGGCTGTAGTTGGTGGCCTTTTCCGGCTTCAGCGGTGTGGCACCCAACGCAATCGCCGCGGGCGAAGACACCTGCGCCACCAGCGTGGTCCCGCACGGGCAACTGCCGGTGGCCTGGTAGAACTGCGCGCCCAGGCTGGGCGCGTGGAAGCCATTGCTGACCGTGGCACGCACACCCAGCGCGTCGGTGAAGTCGAAGCGCGTGGTCAGGCGGCCGGTGGAGACACTGCCGAAGTCGGAGTGATCTTCCCAACGCGCGGCTGCATCCAGATACCAGCGCGAGGTGATGTTGGTGGCCGCACCCACGTACACCGCCTTGCTGTTGCGGGTAGCCTTCACCGCATCGGCGGTGGAATAGCCGACGAAGGCTGCAGCGCCGAAGCCGGTATACGACTCCCATTGCCCTGCGCCGCGCTCGTACTGCTCGTGCTGATACTCGGCGCCCGCGCTCACCTCCAGCGGCGAAGCAAACGCCGCCACCTCGAAGCCGCGGCGCAGGTCCAGGTTGGCGATGCCCTGCTGGTAGTCCAGCTTGCCGTCATAGAAGTCGGTGGGTGAACCGGGATATGGCAGCGAGTAGTTCACCGAGTTGCGCGTATAGGTGCGCACGGTGCTGCGGTTGCCGGTCAGGCTGGCGTCATAGTCCCAACCCGCGATCTGGCCTTTTACCCCAGCCGTACCGGTGTACTGCTTTTCCTTGGTTTCCAGCACCGGCAGGAAGCCGTCAGGAAACACGCTCAGCACGCCGGGAGCCCTGTAAGTGGTGAAGATGGTCGCCGGCAGACGGAAATTCTGGATCGCCTGCGCGGTGCGATCACTGGCCGTAGCATTGGCGTAGAACTGCGCGCTCTCGCCCAGGCCATGGCCCACGTTCACCGCGAAGGCCTTCAGCGCATACGAAGGCGAGCTGAGGATGGTGTTGGCCTCGGCATCGCGGTTGGCCTCGGCCGGATTCGGCGACGCGCCGGCCGGCAGTCGATTGTTCGGCCGCAGCGCCACCAGATTGCCGCTGCCATCCACTGCCGGATAACTCAGGTAGCCATCGATGTAGTGGCGGGTACGGATCGCATGATGCTGGCGGGTGGTCTCGCCAGACAGGTTGACGAAGCCATCCTGGCCCCACGGCAGGCCGACGTTGGCGCGCACGCTGGTTCGCGAACCATCACCATCGGTGCTCTGCCCGCTCTCCACCGACACATCACCACCGTGCGCCTGCGACTTCAGGATCACGTTGACCACGCCGGTGATCGCGTCCGAGCCGTAGATGGCGGAGGCACCATCACGCAGCACTTCCACATGGTCGATGGCCGAGACCGGAATCAACGCCAGGTCCGCCCACGCATGGCCGGGGAAGCCGCCCCCATTGGCACCGCTCACATAGGCGCTGGCGTTGCGGCGCTTGCCGTTGACCAGCACCAGGGTGTAACCCGGCGACAGATTGCGTAGCTGATAGCCGCGGATCAGGCTCTCCTGATCGCTCTGGTAACCGCCGATCTGGCTCAGCGACGGCAGGCTGCGCTGCAGGGCTTCCAGCAGATTGCCCTGACCGGTGGCGGCGAGGTCTTCAGCGGAAATCACATCGATGGGCGTGGAGCTGTTCTTCACCGTGCGCGTGCTGGTGCGAGAGCCGGTGACCACCACCGCATCCAGCGTGGAGGCTGCCACATTGGCGGTGGCTGCAGTAGTGGCAGGGTCTGCATCGGCTTCCGCTGCGTGGCTGGGTGATGCAGCAAGGACGGCCGCGATCAGGACGGCAAGAGTGCTCAAGGCTGGGGCGTAGGCGGCAGGCATGGGGGCTCGTGGGGGTGGGCCGGAAACACGCTTCCATTCAAGGGCCTGTTCACCCACGGCGACAGGCGGGATCGCGTCACCCAACCGTCATATCCGGCCACCCACATGACCGCTGGTAATGACGTTAGGCGGCCTGCACCGGCGCACTGCTCTCTGTAGAGCCGAGCCATGCTCGGCTCAATGCCAGACGAAGCCCATTCAATTGAGCCACAAAGAACAGCCGAGCATGGCTCGGCTCTACATGCTCCGCAGGCATCACCTCATGCCCTCGCACCACTCTGCGCCACGCACCGCCACCCGTAGCATCAAGCCATGCCCAGCCCACCCGCCGATCCCACCGCGCCACTCGTCGCCATCGTCGCCTGCCACGGCCAGGGGCTGTTCGAGTTCGGCTGTGCGGTCGGCCTGTTCGCACCGATACGGCCTGAACTGGGCGTGGCCTGGTACCGCACCCAGCTGTGCGCCGGGGAGCCCGGCGCACTGCGCATGCTCGGCAGCACCCAGATGCAGCTGCCCTACGATCTCAGCAGCGTCGATGACGCCGACATCATCGTCATCCCCGGTTGGCGCGAACCCAGCGAGCGTCCGCCGCAGGCACTGCTCGATGCACTGATCCGCGCCCATGCACGCGGCGCACGCATCGCGTCGATCTGCTCCGGTGCGTTCGTGCTGGCCTGGGCCGGGCTGCTCGATGGCCGCGAGGCCACCACCCACTGGCGCCTCACCGAAGCGCTCGCGCGCGAGTTCCCACGCATCGACGTACGCGAGGATGTGCTGTACGTGGACACCGGCAGCATCATCACCTCGGCCGGCTCGGCCACCGGCATGGACATGATGCTGCACATGGTGCGCAAGGATTACGGCGCGCGCGTGGCTAATCTGGTGGCCGAGCGATTGGTGCTGGCACCTTGGCGTGATGCCGGGCGCAGCCAGCGCGTCAGCCGGGCCATCCCCAACGGCGAGCCCACGCGGTTGGCGAAGCTGATGGAGTGGATGCGCCGTAACCTGCGCGAGCCGCACTCGCTAGGCAGCCTCGCCGAGCAGGCCGCGCTCAGCCAGCGCACCCTGCAGCGGCAGTTCCTGGAAGCCACCGGCCTGTCGCCCATCGATTGGCTGATCCGCGAGCGCGTGACCTTCGCGCGTGAGCTGCTGGAAACCACCGACCGGCCACTGCAGTGGATTGCCGAGCAGGCCGGCTTTGGTTCACAGGAGTCGTTCCGTCGGCACTTCCGTGGCCAGGTCGATGCCAGCCCCACCGAGTACCGCAGCCAGCATCGCAACGGCATCAGTGCGGACCGCCTGGTCGGCTGCTGAGCCCCGGCCCCCCTGTCCCCGCTCCCGGCCTTTCCACGCAGGCACCTGCGCTGCAAGATAGGGGCATGCCCCGCACTGCCGACGGACCGGTGATGACCGACAGCCCCTACAGGACCTACCGCGTCGGAATCGGCGTATCGCTGCTGTTGGCGGCACTGATCGCCACGCTCTCGTTGATTGCCGTGGCCACCCCCAACCTGGGTTGGGGCGTCGTGGCGCTGGCCACCATCGCGATCTGGGTCGCCGTCCCGTTGCTGCTGGTGCTCGTGCTGGCCTGGCTGCGCTACATGGTGCGCCAGCGCGGGCAGGTACCGGGCCGCATACACCTGCTGATGTTCGTGCCAACCGCCGCCGCCATGCTCATCATTCCACTGTGGCACGTCCTGCAAGGCAGTGTGGACAGCCTGGCCGGCGGCTCACGTGCGTCCATCGCCGAGCTGCACGTCAACCTCAGCGGGCAACCCCTTTGGCTGGACACCTCGCCGTATGCATCCACCGGTTCTGGCGCTGGCCCGGACCTGCCCATGCAGGACGACCTGCCCGAGCGGTTCATGGCCTTCCACCGCTACCCCAACCCGCAGTCCGATGCAGACAGGGGGTTCCCATATGAAGATGCGCGCCTGAAGCCCTCCGTCGACCACTACCGCTACACCACACCGTCTGGAGATCGCGCCGTCACCGATGTGCCGCTGGTCCGTCGGCCGTACCCCGAGCTTGCGTCATTCAATGCGGCCTGGCGACGCGCGGGTACACCCGAGCTCGTGCATATCTACTACCACTACAGCGATCACGTAGAGGTCGCGCCCGCACTCGCACGCCTCAGTGGCTTCACCACCGATGATCTGGAGCGTAGCCGCTTCGAAGGCCTGACGCTGTTCAAGATCCACAACTACAGCAGTGCGCCCATCCTTCGGGTGGAAATCAATGGCCTCACACTGGACATCGGCGACGGGGCCATCGCGAACATCCCGGAAGCGCCCCGGGATTGCACGGCCTACGGCTACCCGGTCAGCCCCGCGCTGTTGCCGCTCAACCTGCCCCTGCAGGTACGCTGGCAGACTGCAGACGCGCCGACGCGGTGGCACAGCGCGCGCGTGCAGGTGCCCGCGTTCCGGCAGCCGCAGCCACTGCACGGGCAGTCCACATTGCAGCGCGTCCTGCTGTACATGCTGCCCGATGACGCGCTGGCCGCCGAACGCTACGCCGAAGTGTTTGACGGCGATTCGCGGCGCGGCATCAAGGCCACTGGCCTGCCAGCCAGCGCTGCCACCTACGCGGTGTGTGGCAGCGCGAGGGCGACCTATGGCGAACGAGCGGGTACCGTGCTGGCAGACTGATCCGCGGTGTTGCCGGCGCGTTCCCCTCCACGCTGACGCACGCTCAGTCCTCCTGCACCAGCTTGAACTCGCGCAGCAGGCCACCAATCTGGGTCTTGTCCAGCTTGTTCATCAGCAGGTTGCGCAGGAACGCAGGCCCGGGAATATCCAGCGCCTTGCCATCGCGCAGGCGACCGGTCGCCGCCAACAGCGAGCGCACGTCATAGGTGGAATTGAACACCTCGGGCACACCGCGCTCGATACCTAACAGCGTGTACACCGCTTCCATCGGTGTACGCACCGAATACTCGGTGGTGAAGATACAGTCGCGCTGCTTCGATTCGGCGAACTGTCCGATGAAGGCGAAGTTCACCGCACCCTCCGGCACCACGTCCGGCCGATCACCGGCCTGGCGTGGCATGAAGAACGCGGTGATGTACGGCATCATCACCGGCACTGTCTTCGCGCCGGTCGCGGCCAATTCGTCGATCTCCTCCACCGGCACGCCCAGGTGGTACAGCCACTCGCGGGTGATCTCTTCGCCGGTGCAGTCCTGCATCGGCTTCTTCACGTAGTCTCCAGGCGTATCCACGAACAGCGAATACACCCAGACCACGATCTGATCCTTGGGCTGGTTCTTGAAATGCGGCTGGCGGTTCACCGTCCAGCTCATCAACCAGCGCGAGTCACGCACACTGACGATGCCGCCGGTCACTACCTTGCCACTGAACGGGTCGCGCTTGGCGATCTTCTGGATGTAGGCCGGAATGCGTGCATCCAGCGTGGTCACCGTCGCCGATTCCCACTTGGTCTGCGGGATATGCGCGCCGAACACGTCCGGGTGGCCAAAGGCCTCGTCCTTCGCGGCAATGCGGCGCCACAGGTCCCAGGCAGGCGCCGGCCCCTCATTCAATCGCGCAGCCGTGTGGTGGTCGCCGTTGTCCGAGTTCTCGGTCAACGAACCGATCGTCATGAACACAAGGTCATCCGCGCTCAGATCCACGCCACCGGCCACGCCCTCGCGCGTCCAGTGGATGCGCGTGGCCTGCTTGCGGCCGGCCGCCAGATCGAAGTCGACGTCGGTCACCTCGGTGCCGTACTGGAACACCACGCCCTGGTCCTGCAGCCACTTCACCAGCGGCAGCACCAGCGATTCGTACTGGTTGTACTTGGTGAACTTCAGCGCCGAGAAATCCGGCAGGCCGCCGATGTGGTGGATGAAGCGGTGCAGGTACAGCTTCATCTCCAGCGCCGAATGCCATTCCTCGAAGGCGAACATGGTGCGCCAGTACAGCCAGAAGTTGCTGTCCAGGAAGTCGCGACCCAGCACCTCGTCGATGCGCTTGTTCTCCATCTCCTGCCGGGTGGACAGGAACAGCGCGATGATGTCCTTCTGCGCCTGCTCGGTCAGGGTGAACAGGCCGTCGGTGTGCGCATCTTCGCCGCGATTGATCGTGGCACGCTGCAGCGAATAGTTCGGATCATCCTTGTTCAACCAGTAGAACTCGTCCAACACACTGGCATCCTCGATCTCCAGCGACGGAATCGAGCGGAACAGATCCCACAGGCACTCGAAGTGGTCTTCCATCTCGCGGCCGCCGCGGATCACGAAGCCCTTTTCAGGCACCTTCAGGCCATCCAGCGCGCCGCCGGGAATCTGCTGCTGCTCGAGAATGGTGATGCGCTCACCGGCCATGCGGCCGTCGCGCACCAGGAACGCGGCGCCGGCCAGCGAGGCCAGGCCCGAACCGACGAACCATGCGCGCTTGTCATCGACACCGGCGGGCTTGCGCGGGCGCGCAAAGGCTTCGTAGTTGCCACTGCTGTAGTACATGCGTTGCTCCTTCCTGGAGGGGGTCATCAGGAACCCGCAGTGGAATGACACAGCCATTCCATGCAGGTCATGCCCCTACTCTAGCGCCGAACCGATGTACCGTTTCCTGCACGCACGCTGCGACCGAATGACGCAGCCACGTCAGAGCTCTCGCCCCAGCAGCATGCCCGGCCAGCCATCCACATTGAACGGCGCGATGCGCGTGTAGCCGCAGGTCTCATAGAAGCGCACCAGATCACCGTTGCCACCGCCGTAGCAGTCCACACGCAGATGGTCGAGCCCGGCAGCGCGCGCCTGCTCATCGGCAAAGGCCATCAGGCGCCGGCCGATGCCACGCACGCGCGCATCACGCGATGCCACCAGTACCCGTACATACAGTTCCGGGCCGGTGGGCGCAGGCACATAGGGCATCGACTCGCCCAGCGCCAGGAACGCGCGCACGTCACCCTGCTCGTTCTGCGCCACCCATGCACCCGGCAGCGCGCACGCATCGGTCACCTGGGTGATCCGGCGCGGCATCGTGGACCATGGCTCACTGCCCCATTGCTGCAGGTTGCCGATGGACACGAACCATTCGATGACTTCGTCGAAGAGCGCCAGCACCGCAGGGGCATCGTCTACGTTGGCGCGGCGGATGTTCAAGATTTCCTTTCCAGCTTCAGTCATGTGCGCATTCCTTTCAACGCTTCAATCAATTGCGACGAGGATGCCGGCCAGCGGCCGGCACTACCAGGGCTGGAAGTCCGTGAGCCGGATTTGACATGCAGGCATTTACCTGCCTATAGTCCACCCAAGGACGGCGCCTGTCCGCCCACCGCGAGGAACCTGCAATGGTCGATATCGCACACAGGGTCGGCATCAAGGCCCATGCAAGCCAAGTGTACGAGGCCTTGGCAACCCCCGAAGGCGTCGCCGCCTGGTGGGCTGAAGACACCCATGGCGACCGCGTGGCCGGCGGGACGGTCAAGGTTCGCTTCACGAACAACGGCCAGGAAATCGGCGCCATGGAAATGAAACTTGAGCAGCTTGTTCCAGGCGAGCTCGTGCTTTGGTGGTTCCTCGCCGGCCCTGCTGAATGGATCGGCACCCACGCGCGCTTCGTGCTGAAACAGGAAGGTGACTACTGCATCGTCCTGTTCACCCATGAAGGCTGGAAGGAACGCGTCGAGTTCACCTCGCACTGCAGTACCAAGTGGGCGGTTTTCCTGCTCAGCCTCAAAGCGCTGGTGGAATCCGGCAAGGGCCAGCCCAACCCACACGACATCAGGATCGACAACTGGAATTGAAGACGCCCCGCATGAATGCAGACAAGGTGTTCAAGGCACTGGCCGACCCCACGCGCAGGACGCTGCTGGACCTGCTCTGCGAAGACAACGGGCAGACGCTCGGCCAGCTGTGCGAGCACCTGGACATGGCCCGGCAATCGGTCACCCAGCACCTGGGCCTGCTGGAAGACGCCAACCTGATCAGCACCGTGCGCCGTGGCCGCGAGAAGCTGCACTTCATCAACCCAGTGCCGCTGCACGAAGTCTACGAGCGCTGGGTACGCAAGTTCGAGCACCAGCGCCTGAGCCTGCTGCATGACCTGAAACGAGAACTGGAAGGAGAATGACGATGTCCGCAGAGTCCACCCGCTTCATCCACGTGATCTACATCGCCTCCACGCCGCAGAAGGTGTTCGAGGCCATCACCCGCCCCGAGATCGCCAGCCGCTACTGGGGCCACGAGAACGTCTCGGACTGGAAGCCCGGCTCGCGCTGGCAGCATGTGCGCGCCAACGAAACGCGCTCGGTCGAACTGGTGGGCGAAGTGGTGGAAAGCACCCCACCCTCGCGACTGGTCATCACCTGGGCCGCCGCCTCGCAGGCGGAGAACCCGGATGCCTACAGCCGCGTCACCTTCGACATCGTGCCCTACCAGGACATGGTGCGGCTGACCGTCACCCACGACGAACTGGAACCGGGCAGCGGCATGGATACCGGCATCCGCCAGGGCTGGCCGATCGTGCTGTCGAGCCTGAAGTCGTTGTTGGAGACCGGCAAGGGATTGGATGTGTTTGCCAAGCCGCAGTAAACGGCTGCGCCGGGACGACGCCGCAGGCGCCTTGGCCGCTGCGGCGTCGGCAACGCGGCCGATGCCGGTCCGCTAGCGGGCCGTCCAACCCCCATCCACCGGCAACGCCGTGCCGGTGATCTGCGCCGCCGCGTCCGAAGCCAGGAACACCACCACCTCGCCCAGCTGCTCGGGCGTCACGAACTGCAACGACGGCTGTTTTTCAGCCAGCAGCGCACGCGCAGCGGTCTCCTGATCCGTGCCTTCGCGCTCGGCCAACGCGGTGATCTGCTGCTCGACCAGCGCCGTCCGCACCCACCCCGGGCAGATCGCATTGGCGGTGATGCCGGTGCCCGCGTTCTCCAGCGCTGTCACCTTGGTGAAGCCGACCACGCCATGCTTGGCCGCCACATAGGCCGACTTGTTCACTGAGCCGACCAGTCCGTGCACCGATGCGATGTTGATGATGCGGCCGGCGCCCTGCTGCTTCATGTGGGGCAAAGCCGCCGCCGTCGCATGGAACACCGCCGAGAGATTCAGCGCGAGGATCGCATCCCACTTCTCGACCGGAAACTCCTCGATCGACGCGGTGTGCTGGATGCCGGCATTGTTCACCAGGATGTCGATGCGCCCCATCGTCGCCACGGCGTGGGCGATCAGTCCGCGCACTGCCTCGCCACGGGAAAGGTCCGCGCCATCGTGCGCTACCCGCACGCCGAACTCGGCTTCCAGTTTGGTGCGGATGCGTTCGATTTCCGCCGCATCGCCGAAGCCGTTCAGCACGATATCGGCGCCTTGCCGCGCCAGCGCGGTGGCGGTGCCAAGGCCGATACCACTGGTGGAGCCGGTAACCACCGCAACCTTTCCACTGAACATGGGCGAGCTTCCATTGGGCGTAGGTGGCGAGTGTAGCTTCACCGGCGCGCCCCTTTAAGCGAAGCTACCTTGGTCAATCAACGGTTAGAACGCGTTAGGTACCCGCCGAGGGAAGTGTCCAGCGTTCATTCAAAACGGACGGTACACCTCAGAGGGGGCACAGTCGTGGCCTCCTAGCGATACTGTCCGACTCCGACATAGGGCAATGCATCCATGCTTTGCCCGGCGGATCGAAATCGAACAGGTCCGAAAATAGCTTCTGCGGCCGTTCTACTCCCCCCACCGCCAACCGGGCGGGGCGCCTTTCATCCAGCAGATAAGGACGAGGACCAACACTACGGCCCACGTGTAGAGCTGAAACGCGATGGGCTCGCGAAATGGAGAGAACAGAAACGGACCTGCCAGCAGCAGGCCGAATGCGACTGCGTACACAAGCCAGCCCTGCCACGCGCACGGCATCCCCCAACCCCATCCGTACTTTTTCCTGGTAAACCAGTACTTCCTGCTGATCATTGCAATCTTCCTCGATGGCCGCCGGTCTCACGTACCTGATCCAAGCATGCTTTGAGCTGTTCGTGAAGACGTCGGTCCAGAATCAAGTCAGTATCCCCTCTGGCTGTGACGAGAACAGAGCTACGGTCCCTGCGCAGCACGAAGACGTTGCGACCGCTGTGCATGCGGAACTTGCCAAGCTCAACGCCACCGGTGCTCGTTCCAAGTTGCCGGTGAGGCAGCGTGATCCTTGAAGCATCTATGCCGAGAGGAAGCGCGTAGGCGTGAATCAGGGATACGTCCAGCGTCGATCGGCACATCATCAGGAACTACTCCGCAGAGATTGACCGCATGCCTTAAACGTAAATCGTCTCGACAATTGCCTCAAATGCGTCTTCGTCACAGGTGACAAGGCCCACGCTTCGCATCGCGCGCAGAAACGAGCGGGCCTCGTTCTATGTTGCGGGCTTTGCGTGTTCATCGCAGATCATACTTGCACTGCCACGCATGAGAATGCTTCAGTATCAGATAGCGCGCAACAAACGCCCATTTCTCATCGATCACATTGGCCGAACAGGAGCTGCGCGCTGTGATGCCATTGCAGTGACACTGTTCATACCGAACTTCAAACACGTTCTAGAAGAGAACGCTCGCTCGATCAACGGTCGCGAGCAGGTTGGCCTTCCGCACCGCCTCCAGAAAGAGCAGGAAGTCGCGGTTGAACAGCGACAGGTTGTTGGTGAACGTCACGCACTTTCTGCCCGATGCTTTGCTGAAGCACACCTGCCAGACATAGCGACCGTAGATGACATCGGACGTTCGCGTGACTGAGGTGATCTGCGAGAGCGGAACGGCCGTAGGCACCGGGCCACGCCGCAGGTAGAAGGACTCCGCATCAAAGAAGTAGTGCTCCCGATCCTCTTTTCCATCCACCATCACCAGGGTCATGGACTTACCAGAAATCCGGCGAGGGGGATCCAAACGCAGCCCTGATCCCAATGCAGAACGCGCGGTCGCCGACATTCGCCGAAGGGTGAACCAGAGGATCACCAACGGAAGTGCCGCGAGGACAATGAAGCCTACGGTCTTCAAAACAGTTTCCAGCGTGCTGGGCACACAGATCTCCAGGATGAACTTTCAGGCGATGCCCAAGTAGATCCACGCCACGCGTGGATGCTCTCCCTCAACGCCCCATCACTTCCAATGATCCGGCCCCAAAAACGGCAGGCTCAACACAAACACCGGAACCGCCACTGGAATCAACGCCGCGCCGAGCACCTTGCCCGCCGCCGAACCCACACCCGGCTTGTCCTCCCTTTCCGGCAGGATCCGCTGCGCCCGCGCATTGATCGGCTGTGCCAGCTTCCCCTTCTCCGCCAGCGCAGCGGCATCCGGCAACTTCACCCGCTCGCCGTCGCCCTCGAACAGCGCGCTGTAGTAGCTGCCGCCCTTCTTTGAAAGATTGCAGGCGCGATCAAACGCCAGCGCATAACGGCTCCGATCCTGCGGCAGGTAGTAGCGCGCACGCTCATCCACATACTTCGCCTCGCGCGGGAGCACCTCAATCCGCTCCAGCTTGAACTGCGCAGCCTGTTCCGGCGTCACCTGCTCCGACCGCAGCAGCAGCGCATAGCTGCCGTGCACCTTGGCCTTGTTAGCCGGGTCGCGCCAGTCTTCATGGAAATACATTTGCGCGCAGGCCACCGCCTCGCGCAGCGGGCTGTCCATCAGCGCGCGGTACTCGCGGAACGGTGCAGCATTGAAGCGCATCGGTTCTTCAAAGCGCGGCAGCAGGTACAACTGGCCGTCGTCGGCCACGAACGCACCCGTGATCTCGCGGCTTGAGGTGTGCTCCTCCGGGCCACTGGCACAGCCAGACAGCAGGCCAAGGCACAGGGCGGAGAGAATGAAAAGAGACGTTCGCATGTCGTGCTCGAGAGCTTCCTTGGGAAAACGGCCCCGCCCTGAAGGACGAGGCCAGCCCATCATGGTGCCATGGCAGCGCATGCGATGCAGAATCGCCCTACTTCAACCGCTCCACCAACCGCTGCCCCACCTCCAGCGCCGACGCCGGGTTCTGCCCGGTAATCAGCTCGCGGTCCACCACCACATGCCCCGTCCACGGCGTGGCATTGCTGCTGAACTTGGCCCCCGCCCGCTGCAACGCGGTCTGCGGGTAGAACTTCATCTCACCGCCGCCCAGCAGCGGCTTGGCCTGCTCTTCTTCCTGGTTGCTGATCACCGTCATCTGGTAGCCGCTGTAGATCCACTTCGGCGTGGTCGGCATCGCACCTGCTTCCAGCTTCGCCACGAACCCCGCCGCATCCGGCAGCGTGGACAGCAGCGCGATCGGCCCGTGGCAGACCAGCGCGGTGGTCTTGTTGCGCTGGTGGAAGTCGGCCAGCAAGCGGCCCAGCGCCGGGCTCTTCAGCAGGTCCTGCATCGGCGCGTGGCCACCGGGAATGTAGACCGCATCGAAACGCGCGTAGCCCTGCTGCTCGATGCGCGCCAGGCTCACCACCGGCGAGGCCGTCGGCGAGGTCAGCGCCAGTTTCTCCAGCAGCTCCTTGTGCAGCGCCAACTGCGCCGCATCGTTGCCGAAGTACGCCGGCGTCACCGAGGACGCATCCACCGTCGGCGCCCGCCCCTGCGGCGTGGCGAAGGTCACTTCGTGGCCCGCGTCCAGCAGCAGCTTGACCGGCTGCATCAGCTCGTTGAGATAGAAGCCGGTGGGCAGCACCTTGCCGTCCTTCAGGTCCAGGTGGTTTTCGTCGGACAGCACCACCAGCACGTTGGCGGCATGCGCGCCGCTGGCGGCCAGGGTCAGGGCGAGCGCTGCGGCCAGCCGGGTCATCAGGTTCATGGGGTCGCTCCTATCGGGGAATGGCGGCCACTTTATTCATCGCCCCAGCGACGATAAATTGCCCCCATCGCAAAACATCTGTTCCCCGGAGAGCCAAATGAGCCGCAAGTTCGACTACCTGGGCGATGTGGAGGTGTTCCTGGCGGTGGTCGAGCACGGCTCGTTCACGGCCGGCGCGGTGGCGCTGTCCACCACACCCTCGGTGCTGAGCCGCGCGGTCACCCGCCTTGAAGCGCGGCTGGGCCGGCAGCTGCTGCAGCGGACCACCCGCCGCGTGGGACTGACCGACGCCGGGCGGCTCTATCTGGAACAGGTGCGCACCGCCTTCGGGCTGCTGGACGACGCCGAGCGCGACGTACTGGCCCAGGACGGTGCGCTGGCCGGCCGCGTGCGCCTGAGCGTGCCCACCACCTATGGCCACTACCGGCTGCCGCCCGTGCTGGCGCGCTTTGCGCAGCAGTACCCACAGGTGCAGGTGGAACTGAACATCACCAACCGCAACGTGGACCTGGTGGCCGAAGGCTTCGACCTGGCCATCCGCCTGGGCCAGCTGCCGGACAGCGGGCTGGTGGGGCGAAAGCTGGAAGACGCCCCACTGCTGCTGGTGGCCGCGCCGGACTACCTGCAACGCCGCGGCACGCCGCAGACGCTGGACGACCTGCAGCAGCACCTGTGCCTGCCCTTTGTGATGCCGCGCACCGGGCGGTTGGCGCCGTGGGTGTTTCGGGAAGACGGGCGGGATGTGGATTGGCTGCCGCGTTCGTCCATCGAGACCTCCGACGATGTGCTGGGCGTGGTGTCGCTGGCCGAACAGGGCATTGGGATTTGCCAGAGCTATGCGTTCATCGTGCGCGAACGGTTGCAGCGTGGGCAGCTGGTGGAAGTGCTGCCGCAGCTGCGCGGGCGGTCGAGGCCGTTCTCGGTGATCTATGCGCCCCATCGGCGGCAGTCGGCGGCGGCACGGGCGATGATTGAGTTGTTGGTGGGGAATGCGGCTGAGGATGGCGCTGGTTGAAGCCGCTAGGCTCGCTGGCGGTGTCGGGTTTGAACCGTTTTTCGTGGTGTGCGGCTGATCGGGCGCCATTGCCCGCCGTGCTGAACTAAGAACTGTTGCAAAGAAGGCCGTCGCGCTATGCGCTTGTGGCGTGGGCGATTGCGCCACTTTGATTCGGAATCAACAGAGCAGCTGCGCGAATGCGTCTGCTGGCGTCGCGTGCTGCACGAATGGAGCGTGCAACAATAGTTCTTCGCTCTCGGATTCCGCGATTCCTTCGCGAATTTCTATTGGCATTCGAAGCTGCTGCGTAAACACCATGGCGCGCCACCGACAACGGGTGGCAGCGGGCGTCCAAACCCGAGACAGATAGTTGTTTACGCTTGCCCGTCGGCACCGTCCTTAACCGGTGCCGGCGGGCAATCCGTCGGCCTTTATGGCGGGCGGTGCGTGGGGGTCTTCGGACCCGCCGGTTATTGACAACTGTCTGTCCCGGTTTGGAACCCGCACCGTCCGCCACCTCTTCGCGGTGGCGCTGTTAAGCACAGCCTCGGAAGCCGACGCCATGAACGAATCCGACACCTTCTCCTCGTACACCGTTGTTGAGCCCATCAACGACGACACTGCCCTTCCCGACCTGAACTCCCTGCTCGGCATCCTCAAGCGCATGCGCGGCTGCGAAGGGGCGGATGGGCATCCTTGGCCAGAAACCGATGTGTCACCCGGCCGCCGTGTGAGCCTTGCCAGGAGCGAGCGCGCGATGGTGGGGGCACTCACGGTGCTGGAATTGCTGCACGCGGCAGACCGCTGCCGTGTGGCAGCGGAGCCGGAGCGGCATCTGGATGAGGGGGTGGTGGATGGGTTGTTTCTGGCTTGCCGGGGGTTGGTTGAGTGGGGTTGTCATGAGGTTAGGCCGGAGTGACGAACTCACAGCCCACCAGCAACCCCGCAGCACTCCAAGCCTCATCCCTCTACTTGACCTAATTGCCCCCAGACTATCGCCGTCCAGGCTCTTCCCTCTCTTGGGAATTGCCTTCGATCGTCTCTTCTGGCCGCGGCCCGTTGACAGAGGAGACAAAGCACACCGCGCAATGTTCTGCCTTCACTACCGACACGAACCAAAAGGGGTTGACAAACACCAATATCGAAACATACTGGCGATTACAAATCATCAGGATGGAACATTTATATGAGTGATCCGACAAGCCCTAGCGCCGCTTCACCTGATCTGTCCGACTCACGCTTGGAAGTAGTGGCCGGCCTCATGCTTGAAGTCCTCGCGAAGGCTGCAGAAGCTACCGGCACTGAGTTGGACTGCGCCTGGACCCGTGCCGTTCTCTCTTGGGGCTGGATCAAGAACGCGCTACTTCTCTTGGCCGGCTCTCGCACCCACGACTGGTTAACTATTCGCCATACCGGCAACGATCTGATCGTGGGTGTGGGCTCTGTGCCTGTGCGCTTCTTCATCATCGCAGATCACAGCAAGCCGTCGAAACGACGAATCTTGAGTCCGACCGAAGCGGAAGCAATCCAGTTGTCCGAGATGAGCCAGAGTTCATTCGCCGGCGAAGGCTTCTCCGTATCCGGGATGCCCACGCTGTGGCGCTTCATCGTGGAGCGCGCCAAGTCCGAAGATGATGAGAGCAAGGTCTTTTTCGTGGGCTATGACGGCTATGGGAACATCCTAGCCAAGTGGCAGTTCACCGAATCGGTTCGTGCTTTCCATTCCACCGATGCCGACATCCCTCGTGCTGCCGAGCTGGCTCCCATTGACTTGGATGCCATCTACGACTCGATGGAAGACCAGCTGGACACCGAGCAAGCCTCGGCCAACTATGAACTGATCCCAGAAGTACCTGCTCGAACGAACTTGAATGAACGCCCTGTTTCCTAATCGCCAGCAACTTGTGTTCAATGGCGCTCAGTTGCGCATTGCCCGCCACTTCTGGGGAATGACGTTACAGGAGATCGCAGACGCGATCTCCACCACCCGGCAGTTCGTCTCTCAGTTGGAAACTGGAAAGGCCAAGCCAGGCCGATCCGATGCCATCATCCAAGCCTTAGCCAACGTCGTTGAAGTACATCCAGATTTCTTGTTTCGCAGCGAGCGCGAGCAAGTCCACGAGGAACAAGCCCACTTTCGCAAGCTAGCCGCAACCAAAGCAAGTACGCGCCAAATGGTGCTGGCCAGAGGAAGCATTTTTGGCCAAGTCGTTGACTTTATTGCCAAGCGAGTTCGGCTTCCAGAGGTGAACATCCCCGATCATTTGGACTGCACGAGCGCCGAGCAGATCGAGCGTGCGGCCGAACTCACGCGTATGCACTGGGGGCTCGGGCTCGGTCCGATTTCTCACATGGTTCGGGTGGTCGAGCGCGCGGGGATCATTGTTGCATTCTTCAATGAAGCCTCCGCGCAGGTGGATGCTCTTTCGATTGCCTCGAAGCGGCCGATCATCGTTCGAAACGATGCGAAGAAGAGCCCCTTCAGGCAGCGATTTGACATTGCTCATGAGCTCGGTCATTTGGTTCTCCATGAGGGGCAGGTGACTGGTGACCGAAAGACTGAATCGGAGGCAAATCGCTTTGCGTCCGCGTTCCTCCTGCCCAGAACCACCTTTGCAAAAGCCTTTCCCAGGAGGGGAACACGCTTGGACTGGGCTGGCATTCGGCAACTGAAGCTGGCCTTTGGCGCAAGCAAGGCTGCGATCCTCTACCGGGCCCGTTCCTTAGATCTTATCGACGAAGATCAATATCGCAGCGCAATAATCACCTTGAAAAACCGAGGCGAAGCGATTGAAGAGGCGGAGGACGGCTTGGTCGCGAATGAACTCAGTGAGCTTATCCCTAAATCCCTAGAAGTACTGCGAAATGCCCACGGGATTGGTTTTTCGGATCTAGCCCAAGCTCTATCGATATCTCCCGATTTCCTCAAACAGATCGTCCCCCGTCCCGATGAAGAGATGGAGTCAAAGAGCTTTCCGTTCAAGCTCGTTCATTGATCCCTACAGCCGCCTTCCGAGCTAACATGGTAGGCTGTATGCCTCCGCAGGCATATCAGAAATCGCTCTGGCTGCTCGTCGAATTTCCACGACGCCAAACGAAATCAGCCACCGACATACAGCAGCTTTCCTCCATACCATTACAGGTATCTCACATTCTACTTTCCTCGACCAACGAGAGGACGATGTGAATGCGCCCCTCTTGACCGCACCGCACCGCGTCTAGACTGGTCCAACCTCGAAATTGGACCAGCCAATCCCGCAATTTTAGCAGCGTCCAAAAAATAGATTTAGTTAGCCAAGGTCCGCTTTACATTGAGTTAATCACGCCGAGTGCGCGCCCCTTCCAGCACCTTATGGGGCGCAAAACTAAACAGAAACCTTTCTGAAAGTTATCGAGAGACGCCGCCCTCGACGGATACCATGCTCCTTAATTCTCTGGGGTATTTCGTGCTGCCAGGAATTTCGAGATTCTCCGGCTAGAACCACAGCACTACAACGCAGAAGCGGCTGAATGAACTTAAGAGACTCGGAATTAATTTTCCGCGTAAATATCATGTCCCACGTCTCAAGCAGACTAACCGTGACAATAGGCCCTCTGAAGCAGCCTTTACAGTCAATGTGTTTCGATATTCCTTGATTGCCATAATAATTATTAACAATCACTTGATCCGGGGACTCTGTCAAAACTCCATACGCCAGCAAGCGCTCAGCCAATTCGGACGCCCAATCTGGGAGGGGCCCGAGAAAATTCTCAGGCCTGATCTGCCGAGCCTTATAATCGTAACGCCAACCATAGTGCTGAACCTGCCGCTTCATTGTTCGATCCCACTCGAGGGAGTCGATTATCGAGACTAATCGAGATTCTTCTTCATCAGTTATGAAATTTGGCAGCAAACTAAGCCCCTGCGGGCTTCTGCCCCCTTGACTTCAATACCCCCGACAGCTCGCACGCCACCAGCGTCGGACACCTTTCTAATAGAAGTGGTGGACCCTTGATCTACTTGGCTGCCTCGTTCGATATCAGGCATATGATCCACCGCAAGTATTCGCCTTGGACGCGCAAGACGCCGAGATATACTAGCGGTAGCTAACCACACCCTAAATCTATTAGTGTTAAGGCTAGCGGCAAGAGAAACACCCTGCCCAAAAACAAACTCAACTCGTCCGCGAGCGTTCAAAACTCGCCCATCCTCTTCTACATCAAGAACCCCGTCACCCACGACTTGAATACTTTTATTCTCGACCGACACTGAATGATCAAGTGATTCAGGGCATTCTTCGAGCGCAATTTGTTGCGCTACAGCTTGAAGCGTTGAATTATCTAAATCTGCCCTGTACCAACTTCCTCTTGTACCTAGGCGGTGCTCCGCCCACGTCATTCCATCTGCTGTCATTGAAATTAAGTCAGCATCCACATTCCAAGTCAGCTTTTTGGGCGTGACCGAGGCCCAACGCTCCGACCCGATTTCGCAGGCATTCTGCCAAGTCTTCAACGCGAGCAACTTTCTGCACTCTGGGCTTCCACGAAAATGTATTGGCAAAGAACGATAGCCCTGTATGTAGCCCGCAAGTGTCATTCCAGTCCACCAGACACCTGGTGGAATTGCGGGCCAATCCTCGCGCCAACCAAGGAATCGCTCAGGCGTCGGTCGGAGTAGAACCAATTGAAGGGTCAGCGCAAGAAAGTCATCATGCGCCCCTAGCTCCATAACTGTCCCTCGGTCGTCAAGCAGTGCCTTCGCACCTTCTGACAGCTTCTCAAGCCGAGAAGGATTTTCCCCCAAAAGAAGTGCGTGCTTGCAAATTTCGTCCAGAATGTTCTTTGCACGCCAATCTTTCAGCCGCTCGGGGTCTCCAAACCGCGCGACAATGGCGCGCCACAGCGCAGGAAGTTCACTTTGCTCTTGCCCGCGAGACCAAATCGCAGCTTCCCACCAAGGTACCCCCAGTTCTTTAATGGACTTGGGTCGTGCGCTGCCCACATCGACCAGGTCGCAGAACAATTCAATCCACGGATCAATCGCCGGGACAGCAAATGCGGCCATCGCCGCAGCACCTCGCAACGCGTTCCAGTTCCGGGGGGGGGGGCAGGACTTCATGGAAGGAACCTCACCCGGCGGAGCGCTTTGGGAGAATACACAGACGTTGAATGGCTGAATGGGTACCTCCATGTCAACGAAACTGTGAGCAAGAGCCAAGAGCTTCGCTTTAACAGCCTCTGAATTCACACAGAAGTGATCCACCGCGAATGCTGGCATCGGCCCATGCCACGACACGAACTCATCCTCGGGCAACAGGTCCTCCAGTCCGATATCCAGCCAGGTGCCGTTCCGCCAGACCATGACCTGCTGGTCAGACAGCAACTGCGTACTGAACCAAATGGCCACATCTGTTGAGCAGGCAGCTCTCGAGCCACATGGCTGCCGGACGCCTAGCACCAAGTGTCCCGAAGAAGGCTCGACCCATTCGCTGCTAAGGAAATACAGAAATTCTGCCTGATCAAGTACCAGCCCGAGCAGCCCCCCACCTTCAGCTCGAAGCCGGTCAGGCTCCCGGGTGGTTGCATCAAGAAGATTCAATTGGTCAGCGGTCATCGGACTAGGACTGGGGCAGGAGGAAGGTCGCCCAATTGTGCCATTGATAGTTGGTTCGGACCGTTGATCAAGATCAACATGTCTCGTGCACGCGCGCAAAGCATGTATAGGCGCCTCCGCTGTACAGGTTGATGCGCTGGCAATGACCGCTCAAGATCTTGCAGGTAAACGGTGTCAAACTCCAGCCCAATTGCAGACTCTCCAGAAATTATGGTTATTCCCTGCTCTCTCATCCGAATAGCGTCTTCGGCTCTAGGGGCGGCATCACTCGTGTAACGCTCAACTCGAGCAGAAGGCAGCTTTTCCGACAGCAATCTATAAATAGCTTCGACATCATCCTTTCTGTAAAGTATGACGCCAAACGCTCCACCACGGTTCATGAACCTAACGGATATTTGGTGGACTAGACTGATCCAGTTTTGTACGTCGATGAGCCTAGGCCGTTCGTTCGAGCGCCCGCGCTGGGCGGGAGCCGGTGGCAAATTTCGGTCGCGATGGAAATACTCAGCCAATTCTGCAATTTCGCGCGTATTGCGATGATTGAAGGTTAAAGGATGCACCTCTGTAAAACCCGCATCCACAAGATCAGAGATATGGCACCCGCCCACGTCAGTTGACTGATTCTCGTCCGCAAATACCGAAACAGCTACGGCTACAAACCGCCGGGCCCATACAAAGAAGCCCTTAGGCAAATTTTGCCCTTCATCCACAATCAGATGATCTACAACTGGCAAAACGCCAACCTCATCATACTTGCGAATAATTTCATTCCAGTCCGGGCAATAAGGAGCGACCTGTGGAAGGCAACCTCCAATATTTTCGCTGTAATGATTCCAGACAAAGGCGTGCATTGTCACACTGTTAACTGGCGCATTTCCGAGATCTTGTGATATCTGCGTCGATAGAGCAGCAAGCAACCTGTTCCTGGTGATGACCGTAACACGCCGCTCATAACCAGGCCCCGCAAGAACATTAGCCTTCCAAAGCGCAACGGATGTCTTTCCCGATCCCGGCGGCCCAACCACCAAAATCGAACAATCAGGGTCCGCCATAAAAGCAAGCCGCTGCTCCTCGTAAAGATCATTAAAGCTTGGCAACCTCATCGTGCGACATCCCCTAACGCGATCTTCATTGGCCCGCGCGTGAATAGCGCGTAGTGAATATGGCGATTTTTGTTTCCACCCTCAAGCATTTCGGTATCCACCACCTCGCACTTGAAGCCAGCATCTCGCATTCGAGTGTCAAACTCAGGAAATGATGCCCTACGGGCGGCGAACCCAGAATTTGTGTATAGCACCGCAACGGGGCCCGGTCCTATACGATTGCAAGCCTCGACGATCTGGCGCACGACAGTTGGAATATCGAGCGAATCGCTTGCCAAAAGATAAGACAAGACCACAACCGTCCAACCGAATCTTGCATTTCCGAAGTCAATGGCTTCTATTGAATCAGTGAATTGCACACTGACACCAGCACTCAATCCACCTTCCTCGCGCGCTAAAATTGCAAGATCCCCACCCAGAGCGCACATTTCCCGAGAGGTGTCGACTCCGAAATATCTAAAGTCGACATCGCCCCCTAGAACATTGGCAATTGCGAGACCCGCAGTAAAGGGACCGCAGCCAATATCGAGAATTGTCGCCCTATTTAGCTGCTCCGGAAAATTCAATAGATTCTGAAATGCGTGAATCAGCTCTAGAACGTGTCCCTTCTGATTGAAAAGCGCGTAAAGCAAAACTCGATCTTTGGCTGAAAAATTGCCGATGGGATCGTCAAATTGAGCCTGCCCACCAGCAATTGCCACTTTGAATATCCAATCGCTCGACATTCCAAGGCAAGTACCAGGCACCCCAGTATTTCTCGGGTCATTGTTAATCGGGTCAACGATGCGAGCTTTGCGCACTCGCTCATACCATGAGCAAACTGTAATCAAGAGGCCTTCCCTACCCTAAGTGACTGTAAAATACTAACACCAACTATCGGCCTGACCCGATCATTCTTAACCCTCCTAAAAAGAAGGGCGCCTCTCGGCGCCCTCGTTCTCTCAACTCACTCCCACTCTATTGTAAACAAGACATTTTTATCTTTTATATTCAATGGCTTATTTTCCTGCTAATTGGTAATACCATGAAAAATACCATGCTCAGAAAAGGCTTAACAATATTTTGAAAAATTGCCTACTGAGCGCTGCCGCACAGCTCCATAGGCCGCTTTCCTGGCTTTGCTTCCAGATGTATGCTCTTCTGCTCCTGCAGCTAATGGATCACCGCAAACAGGTTACTCGCCTGGGGATTCCCTTTCGACCCGAGCATCCGTATGAGACTCATGCTCGATTATTATTATTATAGAAGCCCCCATGAATAAATCGCTCATCATTTTCGGCATCGTCAACATAACCTCGGACAGTTTCTCCGATGGAGGCCGGTATCTGGCGCCAGACGCAGCCATTGCGCAGGCGCGTAAGCTGATGGCCGAGGGGGCAGATGTGATCGACCTCGGTCCGGCATCCAGCAATCCCGACGCCGCGCCTGTTTCGTCCGACACAGAAATCGCGCGTATCGCGCCGGTGCTGGACGCGCTCAAGGCAGATGGCATTCCCGTCTCGCTCGACAGTTATCAACCCGCGACGCAAGCCTATGCCTTGTCGCGTGGTGTGGCCTATCTCAATGATATTCGCGGTTTTCCAGACGCTGCGTTCTATCCGCAATTGGCGAAATCATCTGCCAAACTCGTCGTTATGCATTCGGTGCAAGACGGGCAGGCAGATCGGCGCGAGGCACCCGCTGGCGACATCATGGATCACATTGCGGCGTTCTTTGACGCGCGCATCGCGGCGCTGACGGGTGCCGGTATCAAACGCAACCGCCTTGTCCTTGATCCCGGCATGGGGTTTTTTCTGGGGGCTGCTCCCGAAACCTCGCTCTCGGTGCTGGCGCGGTTCGATGAATTGCGGCTGCGCTTCGATTTGCCGGTGCTTCTGTCTGTTTCGCGCAAATCCTTTCTGCGCGCGCTCACAGGCCGTGGTCCGGGGGATGTCGGGGCCGCGACACTCGCTGCAGAGCTTGCCGCCGCCGCAGGTGGAGCTGACTTCATCCGCACACACGAGCCGCGCCCCTTGCGCGACGGGCTGGCGGTATTGGCGGCGCTGAAAGAAACCGCAAGAATTCGTTAACTGCACATTCGGGATATTTCTCTATATTCGCGGTTCAGCAGGCATGTCCCCTTTGAGGGCGACCCGACGACAGGATAATCGACCTTATGGTGCGCAAATATTTCGGCACAGACGGTATTCGTGGCAAAGCCAACGAAGGCGCGATGACGGCGGAAACCGCCTTGCGCGTCGGCATGGCGGCTGGCCGTGTCTTTCGTCGCGGTGACCACCGCCATCGTGTCGTGATCGGCAAGGATACGCGCCTGTCGGGCTATATGCTTGAACCCGCGCTCACAGCCGGTTTCACCTCGATGGGCATGGACGTATTCCTTTTTGGCCCGCTGCCGACAACGTATAGGAAGAATAAACGCCCTTTTCACCCAAGTCCAACAGCTTTGGACCGCAGTTGACTCTTTCGACACCCCTGCGATGCAACCCAATCCGGCTGACGGGGAGCCAGCAACGCTGAAAATTTACCCTCCTCTTTCCCACTAGCGGCTCCTTTTCCGACAACCAGCACGGCGGATCCCTGCCGCGGCGCTGTGAACGCAGCATTTTGATTGGTATCGTTGGCCTTCAGGCTCGTCAGTCAAACAGACCCAGGAGCAGCTCAGCCGGTGGCGCCCGGCTTTCGGGTAA
This sequence comes from Stenotrophomonas sp. 86156_Sma, assembly GCF_056481625.1. Classification (NCBI taxonomy): domain Bacteria; kingdom Pseudomonadati; phylum Pseudomonadota; class Gammaproteobacteria; order Lysobacterales; family Lysobacteraceae; genus Stenotrophomonas; species Stenotrophomonas sp. 86156_Sma. Next base: position 2,163,217 of record NZ_CM151157.1, on the reverse strand, counting down.
CGCCCTGGTCCCGCTGGTTTCGGCTTTGTGCTTCAGGTGATCAAGGATCTGCTTGATCACTATAGGGTCTTCAATGCAGGCGATGACTTTCATGGCGCCGCCGCAGCCGCTGCAGGTCTCGATGTCGATATTGAAAACACGCTTGAGCCGTTGCGCCCATGTCATCGACGCTCGCCGTTGTGCTGGTGTTGCCGGTTCATCAGCCACCCTGACCTTGTTGCCCCTGCCCCGTTTTGCCGGCGTGACCAACGCCCGGTGCCGACTGTTGGGTGCGAACACCCCGTGGAAGCGGGTTAGGTTGACTCTGGGCTTCGGTACCAGGGCGGCCAGCCTTGCAATGAAATCCAATGGTTCGAAAATGACGTGCGTGGTGCCGTCCCGGTACGGCGTCTTGAGCTGGTAGCGCACGTTGCCGCCTCGTGTTAACGACAGCCGCTTCTCGGATACCGCCGGGCGGCTGATGTACCGGCACAGCCGTTCGAGCTTCTTGCGTTCATCGGCCCTGGCCGCCACGCCGGCGTGCAGGCTGGACCCGGCTACCTTGCCAATCCCGTCACCGAACGGATCACCACTGGTCGGCAGAGTTTGCAAAGTGAACACCTTTCGCCCCGCCTGTGAACCGACAGCGATACGGTAAGTGATCGAGTGCCCCAGCAGGGGTGTCATCGGGTCGTCATCCACCGCATCCGAGGCCAGATAGCTGTTTTCGACATCCCGTTCCAGCAGGCCTTGCCGTTCCAGATAGCGACCCACCCGGTGGGCGATGGTGTGCGTCAGCTGGGTGAGCTCTGGGCTGGTCGGCGCCTTGACCCAGCGGAAACGCGCTGAGCCGTGGGATTGCTCGACATACACACCGTCGAGAAACAGCATGTGGAAGTGAACATTCAGATTGAGCGCCGATCCAAAACGCTGGATCAGGGTGACCGCGCCCGTCTTGGCCACTTGGTGGGTATGGCCCGCTTTCTTGACCAGGTGCGTGGCAATGACGCGGTAAACGATGCCCAGCACCCACCCCATGATCTCGGGCCGGCTGGCAAACAGGAAACGCAGCTGAAACGGGAAGCTCAACACCCACTGACGCATGGGTTGTTCAGGCAGTACTTCATCAACCAGCAAGGCGGCACTTTCGGCCATCCGCCGCGCCCCACAGCTCGGGCAGAAACCGCGACGCTTACAGCTGAAAGCGACCAGGTGCTCGGCGTGGCAAGACTCGCAGCGAACCCGTAGAAAGCCATGCTCCAGCCGCCCGCATTGGAGAAATTCTTCAAATTCCCGTTGCACATAGCCCGGCAATTCCTTTCCCTGCTCTGCCATAAGCGCAGCGAATGCCGGGTAATACTCGTCAACGATCTGATAGAGAAGGGTTTGCTCGGGTCGGTGGCTCTGGTAACGACCAGTATCCCGATCCCGGCTGGCCGTCCTGGCCGCCACATGAGGCATGTTCCGCGTCCTTGCAATACTGTGTTTACATACAGTCTATCGCTTAGCGGAAAGTTCTTTTACCCTCAGCCGAAATGCCTGCCGTTGCTAGACATTGCCAGCCAGTGCCCGTCACTCCGCGGTCTTCACTGCGTGATCGAGTTGATCGACACCCGCCGTGACACGCTCCATGAAGTGCCTGCCTGCGTCTGTTAGCCGAACGCCCCGCGCATGGCGCTCAAATAGCAGGACACCAAGGTTATCCTCCAGCGCTTTCACACGCGCGCTGACGCTCGACTGGCTGATACCAAGTGCCTTGGCCGCATGCCGAAAATTCAGATGCTCGGCGACGGCGATGAACTGAACAAGGGAAATGAGCGGTATCCTGCCAGACAGGATACCGACATTCACGAGGTTTCGATGGTTAGTGCGCCGCATCGGAGCGGGCCTGCTACCAGTCGTCGGTTAGACGACTGGCGACTTCTCGGTGGCAGCCCCACGGAGCCGAAGGAGCACCAGCCCCAACGAAACCAGTACCGCCATCGCCGTGGCGTAACAGATCACGGGCCACGCTGTGTCACCGTTTAAAAGTGCCACCGCCAATGTCCCGACAATGCTGACTATCAGGCTTTGAACGCAGAAGTAGAACGCGACCGCTGATCCCGCGATGTCGTCGAACTCTGCCAAAGCGCCGTTCGCGGTAACGGACACCGTGAAGACAATACCGACCGCGACAACCCACATCGGTAGGATGAAGGTGAGGAATGACGGCGAGCCGTAAAGTTCGCCGATCCCCAACAGGACCGCTCCGCAAACAAGCAACGCCATCCCACGCGCCACGCATCCTGCGATGCCCCATCTGGCGACAAAGGACTTCGCGAAACGGGTTGTCACGATCATTACAAGCGCGACAGTGGCGAAGGCAAAGCTGAATCCGATCTCGGAATATTCCGCTTGGCCTATGAGCACACGGGGAGCCGTCGAGAAGAAGACGAAGAAGGTGCCCATACCGGCGCTAAAGCCGACAGTGTAAACCCAAAAAGCCGGACTCGCGAAGATCGGCAAGACAGATCGGCGCGTCTTGACTTGATCCAGAGGGCGGGTTTCGTGCCACCTGAAACCCGCATTTAGGAGTGCGAGCATCGCCAGTATAGCCAAAGTAATGAATATCGCCTGCCATCCCAAGAACTCGCCGATCAATGCTCCGGCGATAGGGCCGAGCGCAGGCACGAACGCCAGCATCGAACTGAAAAGGCCGTAGATGACGACACCCTCAGGACGGTTGGCATAAACGTCGCGAACCGTCGCGAACGTCGCCACCAGCATGGCCGACGCGCCCACTGCTTGAAGTAGACGGAAAGCGACAAAGGCCGGTGCAGTTGAAGACCAAGCTGCTCCCAGAGACGCAATGACGAAAGCCGTTGCGCCCGCAAGTAGAATTGGCCGTCGCCCGATTCTGTCTGAGAGCGGACCAAAAATCACCTGGCCCACGCCGAGCATCACCATATAGAGGCTCAACGTGAGTTGGATCATAGCGGGCGTCGTGTTCAGGATGCCGGGCATCGCTGGAACGACAGGGAGATAAATATCCATCGCCAGTGAAGCGAGGATGTCGAAAGGAGCCATCAGCAGCAGTGCTGCCGGCAGCGTATAGGCCCACGCGGGGCGTGTGGTGGTCATGACGAATCAACCCTCGATTAAGGAATACCGGGCGACGTCTGCTCGTCAGCAATCAGATGAGACTAGCCTTACAGAGCGCCGCAACAACAATACTGGTTGTTGCGGCTTACTTGTCTGCTGACTTGGAATTTCCCATCTGATTACTCCACGCTTACGAATATGAATTGCTACATTTTATCCGATTATCTTTTGCTTCGCAATGCGGCATGGGCGCACTCAGCGTTCCAGCCCCCTCTGCCGCCCTAACTGCCACGACACCGACCCGCCCTGCACGATGCCCATAACCTCGCGGCCGAGTTGGCGGTCGATGATCGGCCGCCACGGGACAAGGGTGAACTCATGGGATTTCTCGACCACGGCGAACTTGCCGCTCGATAGATGCACGGTTCCGGTAAACTTGCCGCTGACGCTCTCGCCGTCCGTGGCGGCGCGGAACGGCAGGCCCTTACTCAAAGCCATATCCGATCCGACGCCGGCTACCTCGCGCTCCCGCAGGATGGCGAGAAGGTTGCGCCGGTAGAAGACGCGGCTGTCCCGGCTGCGGGTGGCGTCGCCCTGTTCGATATGGTGCTCGCGGCGCTGGTCCATGGCTTCGCGGACTTGTTGCCCGAAGCCGGTTGGCGCAAGGTCGGCCGTCTCGCCGTGGATCAGCCGCCGGTCCAGCCAGGTCGCGCCGTCCGATCCGATCTGTTTGTTCAGATCGACCGGGGAAAGGACGCGAACGCTGGCCTGACTGTCTCGGCCGGCGTCATGGGCGGCGGCACGGCTGACCAGATCATCGGGGATGCGCCATTGGTCGGCGTCGATCCGCTCGACGATACCGGCCCGGCGTAGCGCCTCCAGCCGGCGCACATGGGCATCGACATAGCCCTCATAGTCGCCGCCTGGAACGCGGCACGTATAGGAAGAATAAACGCCCTTTTCACCCAAGTCCAACAGCTTTGGACCGCAGTTGACTCTTTCGACACCCCTGCGATGCAACCCAATCCGGCTGACGGGGAGCCAGCAACGCTGAAAATTTACCCTCCTCTTTCCCACTAGCGGCTCCTTTTCCGACAACCAGCACGGCGGATCCCTGCCGCGGCGCTGTGAACGCAGCATTTTGATTGGTATCGTTGGCCTTCAGGCTCGTCAGTCAAACAGACCCAGGAGCAGCTCAGCCGGTGGCGCCCGGCTTTCGGGTAACGCCCTGGTCCCGCTGGTTTCGGCTTTGTGCTTCAGGTGATCAAGGATCTGCTTGATCACTATAGGGTCTTCAATGCAGGCGATGACTTTCATGGCGCCGCCGCAGCCGCTGCAGGTCTCGATGTCGATATTGAAAACACGCTTGAGCCGTTGCGCCCATGTCATCGACGCTCGCCGTTGTGCTGGTGTTGCCGGTTCATCAGCCACCCTGACCTTGTTGCCCCTGCCCCGTTTTGCCGGCGTGACCAACGCCCGGTGCCGACTGTTGGGTGCGAACACCCCGTGGAAGCGGGTTAGGTTGACTCTGGGCTTCGGTACCAGGGCGGCCAGCCTTGCAATGAAATCCAATGGTTCGAAAATGACGTGCGTGGTGCCGTCCCGGTACGGCGTCTTGAGCTGGTAGCGCACGTTGCCGCCTCGTGTTAACGACAGCCGCTTCTCGGATACCGCCGGACGGCTGATGTACCGGCACAGCCGTTCGAGCTTCTTGCGTTCATCGGCCCTGGCCGCCACGCCGGCGTGCAGGCTGGACCCGGCTACCTTGCCAATCCCGTCACCGGGGTCGTTTGCGGGAGGGGGCGGAATCCTACGCTAAGGCTTTGGCCAGCGATATTCTCCGGTGAGATTGATGTGTTCCCATCCGAGCGGCGAAACATGGGCCAAGAGATCGGGCGATAGCAGCTTTCCATCGCGTTTCTGGTTTGCAACGACCTCGCCGAGCTTCATGGTGTTCCAGAAGATGATGATGGCGGCGAGCAGATTCATGCCGGCGATGCGGTAATGCTGGCCTTCGGCGGAACGGTCGCGGATTTCACCGCGGCGGTGGAAGCTGATTGCCCGCTTCAGCGCATGATGAGCTTCGCCTTTGTTGAGCCCGATCTGGGCACGCCGTTGGAGTTCGGCATCCAGAATCCAGTCGATCATGAACAGGGTGCGCTCGACGCGACCGACTTCCCGCAGGGCTGTCGCGAGCTCGTTCTGCCGCGGATAGGAGGCGAGTTTCCGCAGAATCTGGCTTGGCGCGACGGTCCCGGCAGCAATGGTGGCGGCGATGCGCAGGATGTCGGGCCAATTGCGCTCGATCATGGCTTGGTTGACCTTTCCGCCGATCAACGCTCGCAGGTGCGCCGGGGCGGCCGACGGATTGAACGCGTAGAGCCGTTTGGATGGCAGGTCGCGGATGCGCGGAGCGAACCGGTAGCCGAGAATGGCACATGCGGCAAAGACGTGATCGGTGAAGCCGCCCGTGTCGGTGAACTGCTCGCGGATATGGCGTCCAGCATCGTTCATCAGCAGGCCATCGAGGATGTAAGGCGCTTCGCTTGCCGTTGCAGGAATCACCTGGGTTGCGAACGGCGCATATTGGTCGGAGACGTGGCTATAGGCTTTCAGGCCCGGGGTATTGCCATATTTCGCGTTGACCAGGTTCATGGCCTCACCTTGCTCTGTAGCGACGAAGAACTGTCCGTCGCTCGAAGCCGACGTGCCCATGCCCCAGAACCGGGCCATGGGTAACGCTGCCTGTGCCTCGACCACCATGGCCAGCGCCCGGTCATAGGCTTCGCCCTCGACATGCCACCGTCCAATGCGGATCAATTCCCAGAAGGTGTGGGTGTTTGTCGCATCCGCCATTTTGCGCAAGCCGAGGTTGATCCCTTCCGCCAAGATAACGTTCATTAGCCCGATCCGGTCAGCGCAGGGTGCTCCTGTGCGCAGATGGGTGAACGCTTCGGTGAAGCCGGTCGCCGCATCCACCTCCAGCAGGAGATCGGTGATGCGCGTGGGCGGGATCTGCTTGTAGAGATCGAGCACCAGATCTTCGGCGCCTGTCGGCGCGGCGGCTTCGAGTTTCTCGATATGCAGAACGCCGTTTTCAATCGACCCGCCCGGGATCGTGCCTGCGCGAGCGGCACGGCCAAGCTCGCGCAACCGCATGTCGAGGCGAGCTTGCCGGTCTGCCAGCCATTCCTCCGGCCGCAATGGCACAGCGAGACGACCGCCTTCCGCGATGGATTGTGCCGGAACGAGTGCGTGTTTCAGATCGCCATAGCGCCGGGACCTAGGGCGTGTCATCAATCAATACCCGAGTAGTTGAAAGTCACAGCCCCAGCGCCACGTAGAGGCCATGAGTAAAAGATACGCCCTCCTTGATGCCCAATGGGAGCGCATCAAAGACCTGTTGCCCGGTCAGGCAGGACAGCCCGGAGCCACGGCAAAAGACAACCGGCTGTTCATCGATGCAGTGCTCTACCACTACCGCGCAGGCATCCCCTGGCGAGATCTGCCTGCGCGCTTTGGCGATTTTCGCGTCGTGCACACCCGCCACTCGCGCTGGAGCCAAAGCGGCGTATGGCAGCGCGTGTTTGAGACTTTGGCGCAGGACGCGGACAACGAATACGCCATGATTGACGCCACCATCGTGCGCGCCCACCAGCACAGCGCTGGTGCAAAAGGGGGGATCTCGACAAGCAAGCCCTCGGACGAGGCCGGGGCGGGCTGAGCACCAAGATCCACGCCACGGTCGATGCGCTGGGCAACCCGACAGGCTTTCACCTCACGCCAGGGCAGGCGCATGACCTCCAAGGCGCCGATGTGCTGCTCAAGGACACACCAGCGCAGACTGTCATTGCCGACAAGGCCTACGATGCTCAGGCCCGGCTGATCGAGCCTTTATTGAACAAGGGCAAGGCAGTGGTAATTCCCTCGCGGGTAACGAACAGGCAGCCACGCGAATATGACCGTGAGCTCTACAAGGCGCGCCATCTGATCGAGAACTTCTTCGCACGCTTGAAGCAATACCGCGCCATTGCCACACGCTACGACAAGACTGCTCGCAACTTTCTCGGAGCCATCCATCTGGCGGCATCCATGGTGTGGTTGGCATGAGCCCTGGCAGCCCGGCTACACACCCGGGTATTGATTGATGACACGCCCTAGTAAGCCAGACATCTCCGGAGCGGAACGCATCGCGCAGATGGAACAGCACCGCGATCTCCCATAGGCGAGCGTCGCCAGCCCTCTGGGCCCGAAGGTGGCGATGCCATTTCGAGCTGGGCCGCAAGAAGCTGGTCATCGCGGCATCGTTCAAACCGGTACGAAGGGCCGTCACCGCTTCCAGAAGCGGCAGTGCAACGGGCGCAGCTCGCAGATCGAGCAGGCGCAACATGCGTGGAGCGTATCGGCGGAAGCGGTGATAACCGTCGAGCACATGATTGAGCGGATCGTCGGCCATGGTGGCGGTCAGCCTGGTTGCCATTGCAACAAGGGTTTTTAAGCCGTCCCACCCTGACCCACTCGCGATGACATCGCCCAGCGGCTGGCCATCATCCTGTGCATCGACCAGGGCGCCCCCGATCTCGGCGAAGGATTTCAGGGTGTCACGCACCACCCCCGCTTCGTCTGCGACCTTTGCATGGCAAATACGCTCCGAAGCACGGTAGAGACGGCCGACGATCCGGTCGTGGGTTTCGACCACTGCGTCGGCCAACATCGCCTGCCATTCCGAGACGCAAACAGCCAAGATCGCAAGCCGCCTGTCCTCCGGGAGATCGCGCATGCCGTCGGCATAATACCGTTCACCCTGCCTGCGCAGACGAGTCACCCGATGGGCAGGAACGCCGGCAAGCAGATCCTCGGGGAGATCGATGCGTTGCAGATATTCGAGCCGGTCGAGCAGCCGGTTGGCCGACGAAGAGTTCGAGCCAGGCTCGAACTGGCGCAGCCACACAAAACGGGTCACCCGATCATCAGCCGTCTCCTCGAGCAATGCCAGCAACTGTTCTCGGATCGACATAGGCAGCCGACTGGCGATCCTCGTCTCGATGCGTCGCTCGGCATCGACGAGAGCCGCGGCACAAAGCCGCTCGATCGTGGATGTCGCGGGAAGGACAGTGCGGGTGCGTCGGCACTCGGCTACGAAGCGACGGGCGATATCCTCGTTCGACACCGCCATCTCGGCTTCTCGGAACAACCATTCCTTCAGCTCGCTCGCACCACGTCCGGAGAAGGTGCGGAAGCCGTAGAGCCCCCGTAACTCGGCAAGATGCTCGTGCCGTGTTTCCTCGCGGGCAGCATAGTCTACGAGATCGTCGGCACCCAGGCCAAGCTGCGCTCCGATAAATTCGATGACCTCTGCAGGGATCAGTTCGCCTGGAGCCAGCACCCGGCCGGGATAGCGCAGGACACACAATTGCAGGGCGAAGCCGAACCTGTTGTGAGCGCGCCGACGCAGCCTGATATGCCCAAGGTCTTCATCACTCAGCGTATAGTGCTTGAGCAAATCCGTCTGTGAAGTCGGCAAGCGCAACAGCGCGTCTTTCTGCCGATCGGTTAGAGTGACGCGACGCGGCATACATGTTCCTTTTTCAAAATCTGATAGCGTTCAAGACGCTTTGTTTATGAAGCTGGTTGAGATACATTTCCAGAGGTCAATGCAATCGTGGCCGAAGCGCCGCCTCAAACCAACGTTTGTGATACATGCTGATCGGATATGCCCGCGTCTCCAAAGCCGATGGCTCGCAGTCTCTCGACCTGCAGCACGACGCCTTGCGCGCCGCAGGTGTCGAACGGGACAATATCTATGATGATCTTGCTTCCGGCGGTCGTGATGATCGCCCTGGCTTGACTGCCTGCCTCAAGTCATTGCGTGACGGCGATGTGCTGGTGGTCTGGAAGCTCGATCGCCTCGGACGATCGCTTGCCCATCTGGTCAACACGGTGAAGGAGCTGTCAGACCGCAAGATCGGCCTGCGGGTTCTGACTGGAAAGGGCGCTCAGATCGACACCACGACTGCGTCCGGTCGCATGGTGTTCGGAATCTTCGCCACCTTGGCCGAGTTCGAGCGGGATCTGATCCGAGAGCGCACCATGGCGGGTCTCGCCTCCGCGAGAGCGCGCGGTCGCAAGGGCGGACGAAAATTCGCGCTCACCAAAGCTCAGGTGCGTCTCGCGCAAGCCGCCATGGCCCAGCGCGATACTTCAGTTTCCGATCTCTGCAAGGAACTCGGCATCGAGCGCGTCACTCTCTACCGATATGTCGGTCCCAAAGGCGAGCTCAGAGACCATGGAAAGCATGTTCTCGGACTTACGTAGCAACTCGTTTCTTTTCGCAGGTTGAGCCACCTCCGCGCTTCATCAGAAAACTGAAGGAACCTCCATTGAATCGAACTAATATTTTTTTTGGTGAATCGCATTCTGACTGGTTGCCTGTCAGAGGCGGAGAATCTGGTGATTTTGTTTTTCGACGTGGTGACGGGCATGCCTTCGCGAAAATCGCACCTGCTTCCCGCCGCGGTGAGCTCGCTGGAGAGCGTGACCGCCTCATTTGGCTCAAAGGTCGAGGTGTGGCTTGCCCCGAGGTCATCAACTGGCAGGAGGAACAGGAGGGTGCATGCTTGGTGATAACGGCAATTCCGGGAGTACCGGCGGCTGATCTGTCTGGAGCGGATTTGCTCAAAGCGTGGCCGTCAATGGGGCAGCAACTTGGCGCTGTTCACAGCCTATCGGTTGATCAATGTCCGTTTGAGCGCAGGCTGTCGCGAATGTTCGGACGCGCCGTTGATGTGGTGTCCCGCAATGCCGTCAATCCCGACTTCTTACCGGACGAGGACAAGAGTACGCCGCAGCTCGATCTTTTGGCTCGTGTCGAACGAGAGCTACCGGTGCGGCTCGACCAAGAGCGCACCGATATGGTTGTTTGCCATGGTGATCCCTGCATGCCGAACTTCATGGTGGACCCTAAAACTCTTCAATGCACGGGTCTGATCGACCTTGGGCGGCTCGGAACAGCAGATCGCTATGCCGATTTGGCACTCATGATTGCTAACGCCGAAGAGAACTGGGCAGCGCCAGATGAAGCAGAGCGCGCCTTCGCTGTCCTATTCAATGTATTGGGGATCGAAGCCCCCGACCGCGAACGCCTTGCCTTCTATCTGCGATTGGACCCTCTGACTTGGGGTTGATGTTCATGCCGCCTGTTTTTCCTGCTCATTGGCACGTTTCGCAACCTGTTCTCATTGCGGACACCTTTTCCAGCCTCGTTTGGAAAGTTTCATTGCCAGACGGGACTCCTGCAATCGTCAAGGGATTGAAACCTATAGAAGACATTGCTGATGAACTGCGCGGGGCCGACTATCTGGTATGGCGCAATGGGAGGGGAGCAGTCCGGTTGCTCGGTCGTGAGAACAATCTGATGTTGCTCGAATATGCCGGGGAGCGAATGCTCTCTCACATCGTTGCCGAGCACGGCGACTACCAGGCGACCGAAATTGCAGCGGAACTAATGGCGAAGCTGTATGCCGCATCTGAGGAACCCCTGCCTTCTGCCCTTCTCCCGATCCGGGATCGCTTTGCAGCTTTGTTTCAGCGGGCGCGCGATGATCAAAACGCAGGTTGTCAAACTGACTACGTCCACGCGGCGATTATAGCCGATCAAATGATGAGCAATGCCTCGGAACTGCGTGGGCTACATGGCGATCTGCATCATGAAAACATCATGTTCTCCAGTCGCGGCTGGCTGGTGATAGATCCCGTCGGTCTGGTCGGTGAAGTGGGCTTTGGCGCCGCCAATATGTTCTACGATCCGGCTGACAGAGACGACCTTTGTCTCGATCCTAGACGCATTGCACAGATGGCGGACGCATTCTCTCGTGCGCTGGACGTCGATCCGCGTCGCCTGCTCGACCAGGCGTACGCTTATGGGTGCCTTTCCGCAGCTTGGAACGCGGATGGAGAAGAGGAGCAACGCGATCTAGCTATCGCGGCCGCGATCAAGCAGGTGCGACAGACGTCATACTAGATATCAAGCGACTTCTCCTATCCCCTGGGAACACATCAATCTTACCGGAGAATATCGTTGGCCAAAGCCTTAGCGTAGGATTTCGCCCTCTCCCGCAAACGACCCCTCACCGAACGGATCACCACTGGTCGGCAGAGTTTGCAAAGTGAACACCTTTCGCCCCGCCTGTGAACCGACAGCGATACGGTAAGTGATCGAGTGCCCCAGCAGGGGTGTCATCGGGTCGTCATCCACCGCATCCGAGGCCAGATAGCTGTTTTCGACATCCCGTTCCAGCAGGCCTTGCCGTTCCAGATAGCGACCCACCCGGTGGGCGATGGTGTGCGTCAGCTGGGTGAGCTCTGGGCTGGTCGGCGCCTTGACCCAGCGGAAACGCGCTGAGCCGTGGGATTGCTCGACATACACACCGTCGAGAAACAGCATGTGGAAGTGAACATTCAGATTGAGCGCCGATCCAAAACGCTGGATCAGGGTGACCGCGCCCGTCTTGGCCACTTGGTGGGTATGGCCCGCTTTCTTGACCAGGTGCGTGGCAATGACGCGGTAAACGATGCCCAGCACCCACCCCATGATCTCGGGCCGGCTGGCAAACAGGAAACGCAGCTGAAACGGGAAGCTCAACACCCACTGACGCATGGGTTGTTCAGGCAGTACTTCATCAACCAGCAAGGCGGCACTTTCGGCCATCCGCCGCGCCCCACAGCTCGGGCAGAAACCGCGACGCTTACAGCTGAAAGCGACCAGGTGCTCGGCGTGGCAAGACTCGCAGCGAACCCGTAGAAAGCCATGCTCCAGCCGCCCGCATTGGAGAAATTCTTCAAATTCCCGTTGCACATAGCCCGGCAATTCCTTTCCCTGCTCTGCCATAAGCGCAGCGAATGCCGGGTAATACTCGTCAACGATCTGATAGAGAAGGGTTTGCTCGGGTCGGTGGCTCTGGTAACGACCAGTATCCCGATCCCGGCTGGCCGTCCTGGCCGCCACATGAGGCATGTTCCGCGTCCTTGCAATACTGTGTTTACATACAGTCTATCGCTTAGCGGAAAGTTCTTTTACCCTCAGCCGAAATGCCTGCCGTTGCTAGACATTGCCAGCCAGTGCCCGTCACTCCCACTCGATTGTTAATGACAGAAAAACAACCGGTACTTTCATGCACTTATGATTTCTGCCGCATTAAATGCCATGAATAATGCCATGTTCGTCATTCTGCCTTGAATGCGCTGCGCTGCCGGCGTTCGACCTCTCCCTTCGATAGCTCGCTGGGCCAGGTCGCCAGCTCCGCATCGGTAAGGCCGGCCAGTACTTCGGGCAAGCGCATGGTAGCGAAGTGGCTTGGCGGTTCAAACTGGTATCCGGCAGCGATCAGCTCAGCCTCTACTTCCACAGTGATGAAAAACGGCTCGGTCCGGTTTTCGTGGTGCAGCTTTGTCATGCTCTTTTTCTCCTGGCGTTCATCCTGGCTAGCAGCCAGTGCGTTGGCTTCGCGACGGCGTCCTCAACTAAGGTCTTCTCAGAACGGCAAAAATCGTACGCTAAGGGCTGAAGATGCCCTTCAGCAACAGTGCAAGGCTGCGATCAACGGGCAGGAAACATTGCCCTGGTGCGCGTTGCACTCGCTCACCAGCTTCGACAGCACCTCTTCCATCCGCGTGAGGTCCGCCATGCGTGCGCGCACATCGGCCAGCCGGTGGGCAGCCAGTTCGGCCGCCTCGCTGCAATGGGTGCCATCCTCCAGTTTCAGGAGCTGGCCGACCTCATCCAGGCTGAAACCCAGGCGCTGGGCGGACTTCACGAACTTCACCCGCGCCACGTCCGCCAGACCATAGCGGCGGATGCTCCCGTAGGGCCGCTCCGGCTGGGGCAGTAGGCCCTTGAGCTGATAGAAGCGGATCGTCTCCACGTTCACCCCGGCGGCCTTGGCGAAGGCCCCGATGGTCAGATTCTCTTGAGCGTTCTCCATGGTGCTTGACTCCGTAGTTGACTACGGAAGTAACGTTACAGCATCAAGCGAAGTCCCGGAAGGAGAACCTTATGTCGGAACCCAAGAACGGCCGCGGCGCACTGGCGACCGGCGGCATCGCGGCCGTCCTCGCCTCGGCCTGTTGCCTCGGCCCCCTCGTCCTGGTCGCGCTCGGCTTCTCGGGCGCGTGGATCGGCAACCTGACCGTGCTGGAGCCGTACCGGCCGATCTTCATCGGCGCGGCACTCGTCGCGCTGTTCTTCGCCTGGCGCAGCATCTTCCGACCGGCCCATGCCTGCAAGCCGGGCGACGTCTGCGCCGTGCCCCAAGTGCGGACGGCCTACAAGGTGATTTTCTGGGTCGTGGCCGCCCTGGTTCTGGTTGCCCTCGCTTTCCCCTACATCCTGCCGCTGTTCTATTGAAAGGAGAATTGCCATGAAGAAACTCGCCACCCTGATCGCCCTGGCCGCCGCCCTGAGCACGCCCGCCTGGGCCGCCACCAAGACCGTTACCCTGTCGGTGCCCGGCATGACCTGCGCCGCGTGCCCGATCACAGTAAAGAAGGCACTCACCAAGGTGGACGGCGTGCAAAAGGCCGAGGTCAGTTACGAGAAGCGGGAAGCCGTCGTCACCTTCGACGACGCGAAGACCAATGCCGACGCCTTGACCAAGGCCACCGCAAACGCGGGCTACCCCTCCAGCGTCAAGCAGTGAGGGCACTGTCATGGCCGAAGCGATCACCCTTCACATCGAAGGCATGACCTGCACGTCGTGCGCCGAGCACGTCCAGCAGGCCCTGAAAAACGTGCCCGGCGTGCGCTCGGCCTCGGTGTCCTATGCGCAGCGGCAGGCCGAAATCGAGGCGGACGCGGGCGTGAACTTGCCCCCTCTGGTAGCCGCAGTGGCCGCGCTCGGCTACCGCGCACGGCTCGCCGACACGCCGAACAAGCCTACCGGCCTGTTGGATAAGGCGCTGGGCTGGCTCGGTGGCGACACGAAGCATGAAGGCGGCGAGCCGGCGCTGCACGTGGCCGTGATCGGCAGCGGCGGCGCGGCGATGGCGGCGGCCTTGAAGGCCGTCGAGCAAGGCGCGAAAGTCACGCTGATCGAGCGCGGTACTATCGGCGGCACCTGCGTCAACATCGGCTGCGTACCGTCCAAGATCATGATCCGTGCCGCCCACATTGCGCATCTGCGCCGTGAAAGTCCGTTCGACGATGGCATCGCGGCTACTGTGCCGGCGATTAACCGCAGCAAACTACTGGCCCAGCAGCAGGCGCGCGTCGATGAGCTGCGCCACGCCAAGTATGAAGGCATCCTGGATGGCAACCCGGCCATCACCGTTCTGCATGGTGAAGCGCGTTTCAAGGATGACCAAAGCCTTACCGTCCGTTTGAACGATGGCGGCGAGCGCGTCGTGGTGTTCGATCGCTGCCTGGTCGCCACTGGTGCCAGTCCGGCCATTCCGCCCATCACTGGTTTGAAAGGCACGCCGTACTGGACATCTACCGAGGCCCTAGTGAGTGACACCATTCCCGAACGCCTAGCCGTGATCGGATCGTCGGTGGTGGCGCTGGAACTGGCGCAAGCCTTCGCCCGGCTGGGCAGCCAGGTCACGATCCTGGCGCGCAGCACACTGTTCTTCCGCGAAGACCCGGCCATCGGTGAGGCCGTCACAGCCGCCTTTCGTGCCGAAGGAATCAAGGTTCTGGAACACACGCAAGCCAGCCAGGTCGCCTATGCGGACGGCGAATTCGTGCTGACCACAGGGCACGGCGAAGTGCGCGCCGACAAGTTGCTGGTCGCTACCGGCCGCACGCCGAACACGCGCAGCTTGGCGCTGGAAGCGGCGGGTGTCGCCGTCAATGCGCAGGGAGCCATCGTCATTGACAAGGGCATGCGCACCAGTACGCCACACATTTATGCCGCAGGAGACTGCACTGACCAGCCGCAATTCGTCTATGTGGCAGCGGCCGCCGGCACCCGTGCGGCCATCAACATGACCGGCGGAGACGCTACGCTCAATCTGACCGCGATGCCGGCGGTGGTGTTCACCGATCCGCAGGTCGCCACTGTGGGCTACAGCGAGGCGGAAGCGCACCACGACGGGATCGAGACCGACAGCCGCCTGCTAACACTGGATAACGTGCCGCGTGCGCTCGCCAACTTCGACACACGCGGCTTTATCAAGCTGGTAATCGAGGAAGGTAGCGGACGACTCATTGGGGTACAGGCAGTGGCCCCGGAAGCGGGCGAGCTGATCCAGACGGCGGTGCTCGCGATCCGTAACCGCATGACCGTACAGGAACTGGCTGACCAGTTGTTCCCCTACCTGACGATGGTCGAGGGGCTGAAGCTCGCGGCGCAGACCTTCACCAAGGATGTCAAACAATTGTCCTGCTGCGCAGGATGAAAGGAGATGGAACCATGAAGCTCGCCCCATATATTTTAGAACGTCTCACTTCGGTCAATCGTACCAATGGTACTGCGGATCTCTTGGTCCCGCTACTGCGGGAACTCGCCAAGGGGCGTCCG
Organism: Stenotrophomonas sp. 86156_Sma; assembly: GCF_056481625.1. Lineage (NCBI taxonomy): Bacteria > Pseudomonadati > Pseudomonadota > Gammaproteobacteria > Lysobacterales > Lysobacteraceae > Stenotrophomonas > Stenotrophomonas sp. 86156_Sma. The sequence continues at coordinate 2,147,642 of NZ_CM151157.1, read as the reverse complement.
GTTTCACGAACGACACTTGCCGGGATTCTCGACTGGCCCGCTGAGCGAGTGGCCGCCGTACTCGAACAGGCCACCAGTACCGAATATGACAAAGATGGGAACATCATCGGCTACGGCCTCACCTTGCGCGAGACTTCGTATGTCTTTGAAATTGACGACCGCCGTCTGTATGCCTGGTGCGCGCTGGACACCTTGATATTTCCGGCGCTGATCGGCCGTACAGCTCGCGTCTCATCGCATTGCGCTGCAACCGGAGCACCCGTTTCACTCACGGTTTCACCCAGCGAGATACAGGCTGTCGAACCTGCCGGCATGGCGGTGTCCTTGGTATTGCCGCAGGAAGCAGCCGACGTTCGTCAGTCCTTCTGTTGCCATGTACATTTCTTTGCATCTGTCCCGACGGCGGAAGACTGGGCCTCCAAGCATCAAGGATTGGAAGGATTGGCGATCGTCAGTGTCCACGAGGCTTTCGGCTTGGGCCAGGAGTTTAATCGACATCTGTTGCAGACCATGTCATCTAGGACACCGTGATCGGATATCGACCCAATGTTCTACGGCACCGGCATCGGATTCGCAGCGCGCGGATTGAACTCGGCGAAACGGTATATGCATTGCCGTGAACCGACCAAAAGGAGGTGTTCGATGAACGCCTACACGGTGTCCCGGCTGGCCCTTGATGCCGGGGTGAGCGTGCATATCGTGCGCGACTACCTGCTGCGCGGATTGCTGCGGCCAGTCGCCTGCACCACGGGTGGCTACGGCCTGTTCGATGACGCCGCCTTGCAGCGACTGTGCTTCGTGCGGGCCGCCTTCGAGGCGGGGGTCGGCCTGGACGTGCTGACCCGGCTGTGCCGGGCGCTCGATGCGCCGGATGCGGGTGAAGCGGCGGTGTGGCTCACCGAGCTGCGCCAACTCGTCGAACGGCGACAGCGGGCGCTTGCGGGCCTGGAGGTGCAGTTGAGCGCGCTGCGTGCCGAGGTCGCCCGGCAGGAAGGGGCGTTGCCATGAACGGCCCCGAGCGCAAGCCCATTACCGGCTACCTGTGGGGCGGACTGGCTGTGCTGACCTGCCCCTGCCACCTGCCCATCCTCGCCGTCGTGCTGGCCGGTACGACCGCCGGCGCGTTCCTCGGCGAGCATTGGGTCATCGCGGCGCTCGGTTTGACCGGCTTGTTCCTGCTGTCCCTGTCGCGGGCGCTGCGGGCGTTCAGGGAAAGATCATGAGCACTGCCAGATTGACGGATGATTTCCTTGAGATTGCTCAGAAAGCCACTGCTAGCAAACAATACAGCAATCCCCGCACAAAGGAGTCATCATGGGCAGGAAGGAACCCGACGAAGCGATTGCAGATAGCCGCACCGGCCTGCGCGTAGACCTGACAATAGGGGATAAGAATGACCGAACCGAAGAGCCTTGAAAACTGGCTGTATGAGAAGGCAGGCCCCGCCTATGACGCCTTGAAGGCCGACCCGGCCCGCGCCGCCACGCCTGACCAGGTGCGTTACACCCTGGCCGAGCTGCTGGCCGAGGCCGAAGCCGCCGGCGGATATCCACTGCCGCCGGAACAACGCGAATGGGTAGATGCGCCGGCCGTTGGTCGCGAGTGGCCGGCCTGTGATGCCTTGGAAGCTGACCAGGTGCGCGCACGCCTACATGACGACGCGATGGTCGAAACGTTCCGCAAAGACCCGGCCTATGCCGTGGAACTGCTGAACAGCATCCTTGAGGATGGCGACAAGGGCGAGCTACTGATTGCACTTCGCCAGATGACGAAGGCTGCTGGCCGTGAAATGCTGACACCGTTTGACCCGGCCAAATGGCTGACCAGCACCGAGACCGTGGCCGCGTTCCTGGCCGAAGCCGAGGCCACCGGCGACCAGGCCTATGTCGAGCACGCCCGCGCAGTTGCAGCGCGGGCCAAAGTCATGCACGGCATCGAGTAGGGAGCTGGCCAGCATCGCCATTCCTGACGGTGCTGCAGCACCATGTGCGCGACTTGGTGCGCGGGGATCTCATCGCCGGAAATGACGATGCGAGATCCACGCCAAGGGGAAAAGCCAGAGCGGCCGTCATGGTCCGATCTGGCGATGCTCGAGCACGCCGGCGCACATCGCCGGCTATGACGATGCAGGCCCGGAAACGACAAGGGCGGCCACTGGCCGCCCTTGCTGTTCCTGGTGCGCGTGCCTACGCGGCACGGAGTGACTGCCGCACCGCCTCCAGGGCCTCGCGGAAGTCAGCAGGCGTCGCCCGGCCCGTCTCGGCCTGGTAGAAGACGACCATGAAGGCATTGGCGACGGCCTCGGCGAGCGGCCCTAGCTGCCGCGCTGCGTCCTGGTCGAGCCAGTCGAGCGCGGCGAGCTGCACGGCTGCATGATGAACGGCCTGCGTTGCATTGGTAGGATTCAGGGTTGCCATGATTCACCTCTCTAACAGGTGGGTTGTGGAAGTGTCGGCCGGCCCCACGCCGGCCGGCGCGCTTATCGGCTGCCGGTGCCGTAGAAGCCGGCGGCCTCGGCCAGCGGCGTGCTTCTCGCGCTGCTGCCGTAGCTGCTGGCGTTGCCGCCCGACCTGGCCGCCGGCTTGGTGGCCTCAATGACGGGCGAGGCGGGTCGATCAACAAAGGCCGCAACTTCTGCCGCGGGGTCTGCATCAGTCGATTGATCGTCGACCGGCTCAACCTCAACCGCCTGTGCCTGGCGCTGCTCGGTAGCGGCAAGGTCCAGGCAATCGAAAAATCCTCTCGGCGTCATCGTCATACCTCCTTGTCGCGGTTGGCGAACGTGGCCACTTCATCATCAGGATCAGCAGCAGCCGAATCGGCCCCTGCCAGGCTGTTGCCGCCGAAGCTGGGCACATCCTCGGCCGCCTGGTCTGTCTGGCTGCTCGCCCGGATCGCGGCGGCGATCTTTCCGCCAGTGGTGTCGGCGATGCGTTCGGCAGCGGCGTCGCGGATGCTGGCCGCCTTGGCCTTCGCAACGTCGCCAATGCCATGCGCCAGGTTCGCAGCCGTCGCCGCGAGAAGGCTGCCCGCACCTTGGCCGGCCTTCGAGCTGCCGGCGTCGCTGCTGGCCTTCGAGCTGGAACCGCTGCCCGAGCTGTCGGCGTGGCTGGTCTGCTGTGCCACCTTGCTCTGGCCGCTGCTGCCCGAACTGCTGGAGCTTCCCGAGTTATAGAAGCCGGCCGCCTGGCCGAGCGGCGTACTTGTGCCGGCACTGGAACCGCCGCCACCAAAGCCCGCCGCCTGCGCGAACGATCCAGCATCGGAATCACCGCCAGCACCACCACCAAACATGGGCATTCCGCCCGATTCGCCACCGGCGCTGGCCCCTGCTTTCTCGAACGCTGCTTTAATCGCCGACATGCCGCCGGCGGCCGAGGCTGCACCGCCCATCACGGCCGCGCCAGCCACGCTTGCCGCTCCGGCGGCCATGCTCGCCGCGCCCATAGCCGCACCGATGGCGGCACCTGCACCGAAGTTGCCGATGCCACCAGCGCCACCGATACCCGAGCCGGTGATGATGCCGGCGACAAGCGGGGGCACGCGATTGACCAGCATGAGCAACGCCACGCAGAAAACGAGCATCACGCCCAGCTCTTCAAAGTTCAGGGTGCCGGTGTTCATCCTGGCGTAGAAGCTGGAAAGCAGGTCGTTCCCGATGCCGACCAGGAGCACCATCGTCATGATCTGCACGGCCACGCCCAGCACGGTCTTGTAGTAGTTGATCGCCATGTCTGACGTCCAACGCGAGCCGCCGAAGCCAAGGAAGAAGATACCGGCGTACATCAGCAGCCAGCCTGACACGAGAAGCAGCAACATATTCACGGCGACAACGGCCAGCAGGATCAGGATGCCGACGCTCAAGGCCACACCGATGAAGCTATCCACGGGCGACCAGATCGACGAGTTCCTGAATGCCTGCTTCAAGATCATGAAGCCAATATCCACGATGCCCGAGGGTGTCACCGACGCCACCCCAGACGCCTGCTCACCAAGCCGGGCCAGTGACTGGATGATCGAGTTGGCGAAGGTCGGGCCATAGCGCAACAGCCAGAGGAAGAAGCCGAAGAACAGGATGAACCTGATGAACTCGGCGAAGAACTCGCCAATGTCGGCCTTGCGCAGCGCCATGAAGCCGAACGTGAAAACCAGCGAGATCGTGCCCAGCGTCCAGAACAGGAACATCGCGGCATTCATCACCACCGTCTGCCAGGACGTGGCCCGCGTGGCGAACTCCGTCACCACCTGGTCAAGCATCCCTTGGTTGGTGAGCTGGGCCGACGCGGCGGTGGAGTAAAGCGCGAGGGCGACGCCGATCAGCGCCGCCTTGTGCAGTGCTTTCATGGCTTCGCCTCCTTCTGGTCTTTCGGGTCGGCCAGTTCGAGCCAGTTCATGGGCTTCTCGGTCGGCGCGATGCCGCCGGCGGCCGGCGACCGGCGCGAGCACAGCCCGGCGAATTTCTCGCGCGTGGCCCTATCCTCGATCTTCGTGATCGCCTCAATCTGGCAATTGGTGTCATTGACCTCGGGCATGGGCGGGATGGCTGGCTTGTTGTCGCAACCAGCCACCAGCACCACCACGAGGCCGGCAAGCAGCATCGTATTCTTCATGGTGCAGGGCCTCCGTCAGCGGGTCAGTTCGAGCCAGTTTCTTGGGTTGGCCGTGCGCTCGATCCTGGATTCCCTGGAAGTCGCGCCGGCGGCCTGCTGTTGCGCCTCTACGTCGGCCTGCGCCTGCATCCTGGCGGTCGCGGCGTTCTGCTGTGCGATCAGCAGGCCACGGATTTGCAGGAGCTGGTTTGCCTGGTTGGCGGCGAGCTGGTTGGCGTAGCCGATGGCCTGCATCTGCCCGGTCGCGCCCTGCGCGGCGGACTGGAGCCGTTCGAGCTGGCGAGCATCGGCGGAAAGGTTGCGCTGCTGTTGCTCCAGGCCCTTGAAAAGCGCGTCGTTCGCCTTCTTCTGACTCTCGCTCGCCAGGCTGCGGTTTTGCTCCATCGCGGCGCGCTCGGCATCCGAGCACCCGGCGGCCGAGAAGCACGGCGAACCACGGTAGTAGGCCACATCCTGGAACTTGCCCAGGTACGCATCGACGCTGCCGAGCTGATTCCGGTAGTAGTTCAGCGTGTCGGTGGCGGCCATCAATCCGTTGATGGTGGACTGCGCCTGATCCCAGATATACGCGGCCGGGGCCATTGTGTTTTGCAGCATGTTTTCGTACTGCTGCAACTGGGTCTGGTACTGCTCGATCTGCTTGAGCGTCTGCGCCACCGACTCGATGGCCGTCATGACGTTTTGCACCAGGTTGCCGCCGTCGATGACGGGGATGCCTGCCTGCGCCGGGGTGATGATGATGCTGCCGGCCAGAGCGGCGGCGAGCGCGGTTTTAGCCGCTAAAAAACGGACGTGCTTCATGGTCGCAATCTCCATTCGATGAAAGAAAGGCAATGCCTTGACCAAGCTCGCGCTTGCCCACGGCAAGGTTTCATCGAAGAGCTACGCCACTAGCTAATCGGTATCGCCCTTGGCACTGAGGCCCGGGCTTCGGTGATTCTGTTCTCGGCCCTTACGGGGTGTCCCTGGCCTTATGCGTTCTCCCAAGAGTTGATAACGCCCAGGCTGGCGGCCTGGAAGGGGCTTGTGTCGCGTGCAGCACACGGTAATTTAGCTGCTAAAACTCTCAAGGTTCGGCCCTCGGCTGCACCACCGACTTCATGAGCCGGCTCATTTCGTCCTGGGTGGCCTCGATCCGACCCAGCAGGGCAAGGATCGTGGCATCGCCGAACCGGGCTGTGCGCGGATCGTCGGTCAGCCATAGCTTGAGCAATCCGCCCAGCCGGCCAAGGTCGCCATTCACTCGCACCAACTCGCGCACATAGTGATAGTCCATGACACCCCTGACCTGGTAGCCCTGGCCTACGTCGCGCAGGTAGCGCGCCATGCTGATTCCCGCCATCTTGGCGTTCGCCTCAATCAGTTCGCGTTCTTCTGGAAGGCAGTACACCTTGATCGGTGGGCTGCCCTTCCTGGTGATTCGATTCTCGTCGCCCATTTGTCCTCCAACCGGCGGTAGCCGGCAGCCTCGCAGAGCAGGATGCCCGTTGAGCGCCCCGCGCGAATAAGGGACAGTGAAGAAGGACAACCGGCTTGCCGGTGGGCCTACTTCACACATCCTGCCCGCCTTACGGCGTTGTTTTTGTCTCGTATGACTCATCGAATTTCGCGCTGTAACCGCACCATTGCTTCGCAACAGCGCGCCAGCAGCGAGAAAACCAACGGAAATTGCCAACGTCCGTGTGCTTGCAGCGATCCAAGAGGCCGGTAACAGCGTTTCAGCCATGCGCTTGCAGCGATTGAGCATGGGACTTTGCTCACTTCGTGCCCTGACCCGTGGAGCCAGGCGGCGCATTGGTGATGTGCTGGCGAACGTATTTCAGGAACGTCTCATAGCGGAAAGGGATTCGCCCAATCTCGCGCATGTGCTCCCAGATGATCTTGAGCGCGTAGCCGGCCTCCATCGCTTCCTTCACGTCCGCGCGCGCCGCCATGAAAGCGGCCAGGTAGTCCCTGCGCTTTATCTGCGAGGTCTGCTGCTGATGAGCGAGCCGTGCGGCCAGCTCGTCTGGATAGCTGCTTTCTGTCGTCGCCATGTCCGTAAACCTCCGTTATCAACTGAACTACTCCGAAGGTTACGGAGTGCCCGCCTACACAACATTCCAATAATTGGCCGAAACGGTTGACATGGAGCCGATGACACTGGCACGCGCATCGAAATAGGGATGGCAGCCCATTCGGCACGGAAGGTTGAACGCCAAGAGGGAGGCCGAGAGAATCCCCCGCCGCTCGGCCCCTCAAGTGTCAAAGAGTGGATCACATCGTCAGAGGCGGCGATGCGAGCTCGAGCGCCGGCGGCCGCCATCGTCGGAACTGACGATGGGGCCCTCGGTGCATCGTCGGATGTGGCGATGGTCGACCGTGGCCCGGACATGGCCAGCCTCGCCGGAAATGGCGATGCTGCAGCTCGACGTGTGCGCGAAAGAAGGGCCGGCCTCATGACGTGACCGGGAATGGATTTGAACTGTTGTATGTTGTAGCGCGCTACAACATACAACATACAACATACAACACCTGCCTATTGACACTTGAGGGGCGCAGCGTTTTAGCCGCTAAAAGAACCGCCCGGAGCTGCCCCCCCTTCTGGCGTACAACTCAACGGCCGAAGGCCGACCATCGGCAAGCGGCAAGGGCTTGGCGTCGCCCTAAAGGGCGGCGGCAAGCACCGCGCCTAGTGGATGATCTTGGAAGATCATGGATGGAATTTGCGAACTAGCCGCAAGCCCGCGCCGTTGCTGTGTTTTCCGGTTTGAGACGGGGAACGTTGCTACGGGTGAAGGGGAACATTGCTACGGAGTTTGGGGAACGTTACTACGGGCTTCGGCCTGCCAATTTCCCACTTCCCTGCCGCATACTCGCTGACCTTCCAGCCCACGGTGGCAAGCTCGGCCAGAGCCTTGCGGGCCTTCTGGCGGCGCTTCTTCATGGCCTCGGCGTTCGCCTCGTCCGGCCAGACGTAGCCAGAAAGGGTATCGAGTTCCACGCGCCCGGCTTTGCCGGGATCGATCCAGCCGCATAGCCGTTGGTGAATCAGGCGGGCCGGGTCGGTTTGTAGCGCCCGCACCTCGGCCATCTCGATGCGGGTATACGGGCGCCTCCCAAGAATCGCCTCCGCAATCTGGGGATTCAGCGCGACGAACAACCGCCCGTCCTCCTCATTGAAGGCGTAGCTCATCAGGTGAAAAGACCTTTGCCTGCTTCCCTTGCTGACTACCACCGTCACGTTTGCCATGCGCAGCAAGCTCGCCTTGATCGCCCTGATATTGTCGCCGCCATCGGTCAAGCCGATTTCGCCTAGCAGGCTGGTCATACTCTCTCTCACGACCAGCGCATCCTGCCCTACCGCGTCGAACTTCGGCTCAAGGAATAGACGGAGTTGCTTCGGCAAGTCCGCTGTTGGCTCTGGCGTCAGGATGATGCCCTTCGGTCCTCCAAGAGCCACAAGACCTTGCAGCAGCCGCATGTCATCAGCACCAAGAGGCTCGAAGCCGACGAACCGCGCTTGTTCATTTTCGGCGTAGTGATACGTCACATCGAGCTTGAGCCTCTTCCGTTCGCCGCGCTTGAGACTGCGGAACAAGCCGGGGACCAAGCAGTGCATTGGATCGTGCCTGGCATGGGTGAGGTCAAAAGCCATCGCCTCGCCTCCGACCATCACGTCTTTCCTCATTCCTGCTGGCCTCATACAGCTCCACCGGCACCAGCACGCCGCCGGCGTGCCGCATGTACCAGCGATCAAGCGGCGTGGCGTCGTAGTTCTGCTTGCTGACGCCGAAACGCACGAAGTAGCCGCGCCGCTCATCGCCGATGGGCTGCCGGTCATGGGCGCGGTCGCTGAGGCGCTTCGCCTCGTCCTCGGTCATGCGGGCGACGTAACCGCACCACCTGGCGTTGTCGATCAGCGCGGACGCGCCACGCGCGGCCTGCTGCTGGTCGGTCTGCCCTTCGCGGGCGCTGCCCTTGCTGACGTGGTGCAGGTAGAGCACGGATGCACCCGTGGTGGCAGCAACGTGCTCCAGTACGGCCACGAGGTGGGCCATGTTGCCGTTGCTGTTCTCATCGAGAGTGTGAATGCGGCTCAGGGTGTCCAGCACGATCAGCCGCGCCCCGGCACCGTCCTCAATAACGCGGCGCAAGTGGGCCTTTTTCATGATGTCCAGGCGCTTGCCCATGATCGGCTCAAGCGCGAGGTTCTCCGCGATGGCTTGACGAGCCGCGTGCCCGAGGTGCTGGCCGATGGCATGAATGCGCCGCACAAGCGCGGGCGGTGGGTCTTCCCCGGCCAGATAGACCACGCGCCCGGTGTGCGCGGGAGCAAGTCCCACGAGGTCGCCGCCGGCCACGCTGCATGCGATGCTCATGGCCGCTTCCAGCGCCCAGAAGCTCTTGCCAGTGGCCCCTGGGGCGACGAGCGCGCCGACGGTTCCCGCGAGGAAGCCCGGCCATATGAAGTCCAGCACCGGCGGTTCATGCTCGAACGCCGCCAGTACATCAATCGCCATGACTCAGTTCCCCGTTCCGTACAGGGACTCGTCGCTCAATGCCTCGGCGATCTGCGAGGTTCGGAAGTAGACCCGCCGGCCGATCTTCAACCGAGCCTTGTTGATCCGCTGCGTCCACTCGTTCGTCGCGCGCAGGCTGATCCGCAATCCATCAGGCGATCGATCCAGGACAGAGGCGAGCTGCGCCATGCTCAGCAGCGGGCCAAAGCGTTGCAGCAGCGTGTCTTCTATCGTCATTGCGTAAACCTCCGTTATCAACTGAATTGCAACGAAGGTTAGGCGCTATTGGGGGTTGCCTACATCTTATTAGTTGTCCAAAATGGTTGACATGAAGAACGATCCAACCATTGTCATCTGGGAAGGCTGCGATCCCACTGTCTCGGAAGCCATCGAGCAGTTTGAGGATCGCTGGCGGCCGTATTCCGCCTCCTCGCGGCGCTACCCCATCGTTGGGCTGATACAGGAACTCATTGACCCCGCCGTGGCTGCGTACACGGCGACGCTGCCACAACGCTACTTGGGCCATATCCCCGGAGCAGGGACAGGGGTGGGCCTCAGCGGGATCATTCGACTGGTTGGACTTGATGCGATGGTTCGCATGCAGCGGCAGTTGCTGCGCCAGTTCATCAAAACGGAGGATAGGCAGACGCCAAGAGATCGGCGGTTTGTTGCGACACTCGAATCGTTGATTGGGCTTGTATGGGACTGCGCCTGCAAACGGCCGGTGAAGTCGAAGGTGCGCGACACCCGACTGAATGGCGAACGCCTCCAGGGGTTCTGCCGGTTCTGCGGATCACTCGCCGAGCTGACCTCATTCGCCGGCGGGAGCGATGATCCGAAGGCGGACGATCCAGAGGAAAAGCTTCGACTAAGCAGCCTGTATTGCCTGGATCACCGGCCTAAATTGCCGAGCGGCGCATGGAACCCTGTCTACAGACAAGCAAGGCGATCCCTCGCGCAATTCGACCTCGAACTGGCGAGACTCAACCAGCAATGCGCGAAGCCGGCCACTGCCCAAGTGAAATCGGGCGATCAACTGGTTGACAGCTACTTCTTCCACTATGTCGCGGGCCAAACCTTACAGCCGGCGGACAAGGCAGAGCTGCGCAATCAAGCACGGCTGATGGTGGACTCGAAGCTATCGGATCGCAAAAAGCAGATGCTGATGCTCCAGTGGTCTGGACTCAATCAGTCGGAGATTGCGCGAAAGCTCGGCATCGAGCGCCAAGCGGTATCGAAGGCGCTGGCGGCGATCCCCGCAATGTTCCGCTTGAGTACAAAGCCGCGCTCACGGCGTCAACCTAATTGACCAACTAATAGGACGAAACAATCCGCATTGCCAGGCACCATCAGGCACATGTTCGCAAGTGACTGAAAGAGGCCAGGGGATGCAGGCAACGACAAGCAAGACGCTCATCAATCGGAAGAAGCTACTGGCGATGATCCCGCTGTCTGAGCGCACGATCTTCAACATGGAGCAGCGCGGGGAGTTTCCGCGCCGGATCGCACTCACCAGCCGAAACGTCGCCTGGGACTTGGCCGAGGTCGAGGAATGGATAGAGGCGCGGAAGTCGTCGGGCACTCAGGCCATGCGCCCTGGCTTCACTCCGTCTGCCGTGGCCGGCGGCTCTGCTGCCCCTTTTAGCGGCTAAAACGCTGCGCCCCTCAAGTGTCAATGAAACCCGAGGCCATGCCTCGATGCTCAGGCGGCGCTGCCTAACCTGCCTTCGTCTGGTTTACACCTTCGGCCGTCTCAGCGTCCATTCGTCGATCATGTCCGCCCAGTCCTGCAACATCGCCGTGCGCTGCTCGCGGTACTCGGCCTTGTTGTAGACGGCCCTGACGCCTCTCTGCTCGTGTGCCAGGCACTTCTCGATCCAGTCCGTGTTGTAGCCGGCTTCATGCAACAACGTGCTGGCCGTGCGCCGCAAGTCATGTGGCCCGAACTTGGCGAGCGACCGCCCCTCCTTCTGCGCCAGCCGATACGTCAGCGTCAGCACCTGGTTGAGCGTGGCGCTGCTCATGGGTAAATCCGAGTCATACCGCGACGGAAGCACGTAGTCCGATCCCCCTGCGAAGGTTTTCAGGGCAATGAAGATGTCCAGCGCCTGCCGGGACAGGAACACCAGGTGCGGATTGCGCCGCTTCATCCGCTCCTTCGGGATCGTCCAAAGCGCGTCGCTGAAATTGATCTCGCTCCATGTCGCGTTAGTCAGCTCGCTCTTGCGCACCATCGTCAACAGCAGCAGCTTGGCCGCCGCCCGAATGGATGGCGCTGTGCCGATGCGCTCCATGTACTGGTACATCAGGCCGATCTCGTCGGGCGTCAGCGCACGGTCGCGCGGCTCGAACTTGGCAATGGTCGTCGGGCGCACCAGCTCGGCCGGGTTCTCGACCTTCTGGCCGCGCTCGATGGCCCAGCGAAAGACCTGGAGCACCACCTCGCGGACATGCACGGCTGTCGCCGGCGCGCCGCGCTCGACGATGGCATCGGTCAGCGCGCGCAAGTCTTCGTGGGTGATCTCCACCAGCTTCTGATTGCCGAACTTCGGCTTCAGCTCGCGCTCGTAGACCGAGCGGCGCATGTCGCGGGTGGAGTCGGCCATCTGGTAGCCGCGCAGCCACTTTTCCGCCCAGGCCCCGAACGTCTCCGCGTCCTTGACGCGGGCCTTGTCCCGCGCCTTTTCCTTGGCCGGTGACTTCCCGGCCGCGACCATCTTCTTGGCCTCGCCCAACCGCTCGCGGGCTTCCGCCAAGGTGATGCCGCCGACACCGTAGCGGCCGAAGGTGATGGTCTCCTGCCTACCGTGGATCGAGTAGTTGTAGCGGAACGAGATCGCTCCGGCGGCCGTGACGGCTACATAGAGGCCGTCACGGTCATTCACCTTGTAGAGCTTGTCCTTCGGCTTGAGGTTGCGCAGCTTGGTATCGGTCAACATGGTTCTCGCCCTGATTCAGCTCAAATACCATGATCAGAAAACCGGCCCATCCTGGCGTAAAACAACAATTAAATCATCGTCTTACACAAATTCGATACCATGAACATCCGCAAGGTGGTTGCATGGTATTGGCGACTTCTCATGGCATAGAAGCATTCAATGCCATCCATCATGCCATGAAAAAACGGTGCTTGGCGATGCCAAATGTTGCCAGGCGGTGCTGAACGAAATCACAAAAAAGCCCGCAGTGACGCGGGCTTAGGTGTGTTTTAGTGCTACTAGATGCCAGCCAGTGCCAGACGCCGGATCACTCCCACTCAATAGTAGCCGGCGGCTTCCCCGAGATGTCGTAAACAACCCTCGACACCCCCCGCAACTCATTGATGATCCGGTTGCTCACCGTACCCAGGAACTCATACGGCAGATGCGCCCAATGGGCCGTCATGAAGTCAATCGTCTCCACCGCACGCAGCGCAATCACCCACTCATAAGCCCGCGCGTCACCCACCACGCCCACCGACTTCACCGGCAGGAACACGGCAAACGCCTGGCTGGTCTTGTCGTACAGATCGGCCTTGCGCAGTTCATCAATGAAGATGGCATCGGCCTTGGCCAGCAGCTCAGCGTACTCGCGCTTCACTTCGCCCAGGATGCGCACGCCCAGGCCCGGGCCCGGGAACGGGTGGCGGTAGACCATGGTACGCGGCAGGCCGAGCTCAACGCCCAGGCGACGCACTTCGTCCTTGAACAGCTCGCGTAGCGGCTCCACCAGGCCCAGCTTCATGTGCTCCGGCAGGCCGCCCACGTTGTGGTGGCTCTTGATCACATGCGCCTTGCCGGTCTTGCTGCCGGCCGACTCGATCACGTCCGGGTAGATGGTGCCCTGCGCCAGCCACTTGGCGTTCTTCAGCTTGTTCGATTCTTCGTCGAAGATCTCAACGAACAGGTTGCCGATGATCTTGCGCTTGGCTTCCGGGTCGCTCACGCCTTCCAGCGCGGCGAAGTAACGGTCGGCGGCGTTCACGCGCACCACCTTCACGCCCATGTGCTCGGCAAACATTGCCATCACTTGGTCGCCTTCCTGCCAGCGCAGCAGGCCGGTATCCACGAACACGCAGGTCAGCTTCTCACCGATGGCCTTGTGCAGCAGCGCGGCCACCACGGACGAATCGACGCCGCCGGACAGGCCCAGGATCACTTCGTCATCGCCCACCTGTTCGCGTACACGGGCGATCTGGTCGTCGATGATGTTGGCGGCGGTCCACAGGGTCTGGCAGCCGCACACGTCCACCACGAAGCGGCGCAGCAGCGCCTGGCCCTGCAGGGTGTGGGTCACTTCCGGGTGGAACTGCACGCCGTACCAGCGCTTTTCTTCGTTGGCCATGGCGGCCACCGGAATGCGGTCGGTGGTGGCGGTGATGGTGAAGCCCGGCGGCGCGACGGAGACGTGGTCGCCGTGGCTCATCCAGACATTCAGCTTCGGCTCGCCGCCGTGGTCGCTCAGGCCCTTGAACAGCGCATCCGGGTTGATCACGTTCACTTCGGCGTGGCCGAATTCGCGCTGGTCAGCGGCTTCGGTGGCACCGCCCAGCTGCGCGGCCAGGGTCTGCATGCCGTAGCAGATGCCGAAGATCGGCAGGCCGCTGTCGAACACTTCCTGCGGCGCGGCCGGCGCACCCGGCAGCGTGGTCGATTCCGGGCCACCGGACAGGATGATGCCCTTGGCGCCGAAGCCGGCGATCTCGGCCGGGTTGTGGTCCCACGCCCAGATTTCGCAGTAGACGCCCAGCTCGCGGATGCGGCGGGCGATCAGCTGCGTGTACTGCGCGCCGAAATCGAGGATGAGGATCTTGTCGTTATGGATGTTGGTCATGGTGCCGTTCCAGTGGTGTTTTTCGCAGCGCCCGGCGCTTCAAGGCTCTGCGTCAGCGTGGCGATGAACGCCTCGCGTTGTTGAATATGTGAGGGGTCTTCCTCGTCCCAGCGCAGCATCAGCAGGCCATGCGGTGCGTTGGGGTTGGCGCGGTCAGCGCGCGGCAGCTCGGCGATTTCCTGCACTTCGGTGCCGGGCACGATGCGCCGTTGCATGGCGTGCATCGGGTAACCGGAATCCACGGCATTGCCCCAGAAAGCGGACTGCGCGCTCATCCGTTTCGGCTCCAGCGGCCCCAGCTCGGCGGTGACCACGGGGTCTTCAAGCCTGTCACCCAGATCGGTAACGCACCGCAGGATGACCTGCAGCGGGCGCTCGCCGGTGCCTTTCAGCAGCCAGCGCTGCTCGCCAGCGGCCTGCACCTGCCAGCCCTTCGGCAGCGAGAACGCGTTCTGGCACGCCTGTACGTCCTGCAATTGCGAAACCGCCGCGCCCGGAGACCCGGAGCGCGGCGGCGGTTCGGACAACGAACAGCCTGCCATCAGCAGGCTGCCCGTAATCGCAAGAGCAGTTCGCAAGCGCATCAGGCGCGGTAGTTCGGCGGCTCTTTGGTGATGGTCACGTCGTGGACGTGGCTCTCACGCTGGCCGGCGCCGCTGATCTTCACGAACTTGGGCTTGCTGCGCATGTCTTCGATGGTGGCGCAGCCCACGTAGCCCATGGTGGCGCGCAGGCCGCCCATCAGCTGGTGGATGATGCCGCCCACCGGGCCGCGATACGGCACGCGGCCTTCGATGCCTTCCGGCACCAGCTTGTCGGCGGTGGCGGCGTCCTGGAAGTAGCGGTCCTTCGACCCCTTCTCCATGGCAGCCAGCGAACCCATGCCGCGGTAGCTCTTGTACGAACGGCCCTGGTACAGCTCGGTCTCGCCCGGCGATTCCTCGGTACCGGCCAGCAGGCCACCGACCATGATGGTCGAGGCACCGGCGGCCAGCGCCTTGCCGATGTCGCCCGAGTAGCGGATGCCACCGTCGGCGATCAGCGGGATGCGGTCCTGCAGCGCTTCGGCCACCAGGTCGATGGCGGTGACCTGCGGCACGCCGACGCCGGCGACAACGCGGGTGGTGCAGATCGAGCCCGGGCCGATGCCGACCTTGACGGCGTCCGCGCCGCTGTCCAGCAGCGCCAGTGCGGCTTCGCCGGTGCAGATGTTGCCACCGATGACCTGCACGTTCGGGAAGTTCTTCTTGACCCAGCTGACGCGGTCCAGCACGCCCTGCGAGTGGCCGTGCGCGGTATCGACCACGATCACGTCCACGCCGGCGGCGACCAGCGCTTCCACGCGGCGATCGGTATCGCCACCGACGCCGACGGCAGCGCCGACCAGCAGGCGGGTCGACAGATCCTTGGCAGCGTTCGGGAAGTCGGTGTTCTTCTGGATGTCCTTGACGGTGATCAGGCCACGCAGTTCGAACGAATCATTGACCACCAGCACCTTTTCGATGCGGTTGCGGTGCAGCAGCTGCAGCACTTCGTCGGACGCGGCGCCTTCCTTGACCGTGATCAGGCGATCCTTCTTGGTCATGATGTGGCGGACCGGATCGTCCAGCTCGGTTTCGAAGCGCATGTCGCGGTGGGTCACGATGCCGGCCAGCAGGCCGTCGCTGCCCACCACCGGCACGCCGGAAATGTTGTGCGCCTGGGTCAGGGCCAGCACGTCGCGGATGGTGGTTTCCGGGCCGACGGTGATCGGGTCGCGGATGACGCCGGCCTCGAACTTCTTGACCTTGGCCACTTCCGCGGCCTGCTGTTCCAGGCTGAGATTCTTGTGGATGATGCCCATGCCGCCGAGCTGGGCCATGGCGATGGCCAGGCGGGCTTCGGTGACGGTATCCATGGCTGCGGACAGGATCGGAAGCTTCAGCTTCAGGTCGCGAGTCAACCGCGTTTCGAGGTTGACGTCCTTGGGCAGGATGGTCGAATGGGCGGGGACGAGCGAGACGTCGTCGTAAGTGAGTGCTTCAGCCTGGATGCGCAGCATCGGCATACCCGAGATGTGGGGAAGCGCGACATTTTACCCTGTTTTCGCGCCCTGTGGCAGGGGGTAGATGCGACGCAGTGTCGCGCGGGCGGTGATTGGTTCAGGGGAGGCTGCAGCCTGCTCTCAGGGTCTGGAACCTACCCTCGGTGGGTGCGGACCGTTGGTCCGCCCTGGAACTGCCTTTGGTGGGTGCGGACCGTTGGTCCGCACTCTCTCTCAGACACCAGTGCCCCAGCAGGAGCCCCACCCCTCTGGCATTGTGCCGACCAACGGTCGGCACCCACCAACGGCAGATATCCCCAACAGCAGGTCAGCTCAGCGCTTCCGCCGCTTCCAGGGTGTTCTGCATCAAGGTGGCCACGGTCATCGGGCCCACGCCACCCGGCACCGGGGTGATCCAGCTGGCCCGCTGGGCAGCCGCCTCAAACCCGACATCACCCACCAACCGGCCGTCATCCAACCGGTTGATGCCGACATCGATCACCACCGCGCCCGGCTTCACCCATTCGCCCGGCACGATGCCCGGGCGGCCCACCGCCACTACCAGGATGTCGGCGTTGCGCACGGCCTGTTCCAGCACGTCCTTGGGGGTGAACTTGTGGCAGCTGGTCACGGTGCAGCCGGCAATCAGCAGTTCCAGGCCCATCGGGCGGCCGACATGGTTGCTCACGCCCACGATGGTGGCGTTGCGGCCGCGCACCGGCTGGTCGGTGTGGCCCAGCAGCGTGGTGATGCCGCGCGGGGTGCACGGGCGCAGGCCGAACTCGCGCAGGGCCAGGTGGCCGACGTTTTCCGGGTGGAAGCCGTCCACGTCCTTGCGAGGGTCGATGCGCTGGATCAGCCGGCGCGCGTCGGGAATGCCCGGCAGCGGCAGCTGGATCAGGATGCCGTTGATCTTCGGATCGGCATTGAGCTGGTCGATCAGGTCGAGCAGCTCGGCTTCGGTGGTACCGGCCGGCAGGTCGTAGTCATGCGCTTCGATGCCGACCTTCTCGGCGGCGCGGCGCTTGTTGCGCACGTACACGGTCGAGGCCGGGTCGCCACCGACCAGCACCACGGCCAGGCCCGGACGGCTGCCACCGGCCGCCACGCGGGCGTCAACGCGCACCTTCAGGCTGTCGAGCAGGTCCTCGGCGATGCGGCGGCCATCAAGGATGCGGGCAGGATGCTGGGGGGCGGAATCGGTCATCGGGAGCGGGCGTGGGGCGGCGGGGACGCTATTGTCCCCGATTCAGGCCCCCTCGCCCACCGCAGAATGGGGTCCTGATGGGGTCGGATCCCTTTGCCACAGGCAAAGGGCTCTGACCCCGGGGTGACGCGAATTGCCAACCCCCGGTAGTGCCGGCCGCTGGCCGGCAACCTCACGATGTCGGAAGGTTTCCGCATCTGCCGGCCAGCGGCCGGCACTACCGACGGGTGGTGCGCTGAGGTTGCCGGCCAGCGGCCGGCACTACCGGGGCTATTCTTCCTCTTCCGGCACATCCTGCGGGTTCAACGTCTTGCTCTCGCGCTTGGGCGCGGTGAACGGCGTCGGCGTCGGTACGCCCTGCGGGCTGTTGCCGTAGATCATCCGCGCGCCGGCATTCAAGCCACCGCCGGCAATCTCCAGCTCGAAACGCTCGGCGTCGCGGCGACGGATCTGCTCGGCAATCTCAATCGCGTCGTCTTCGTCCGCCCCCAGCTCCACCAGCGCGGCCTGGCCAAACAGCACCGCCGATTCAAACGTCTCGCGGATCTGGAAATCGACACCGGCATGGATCAGCCGCAGCGAATGCTCGCGGTCGAACGAACGCACCATCAGCTTGGCCTGCGGGAACTCATGCGCCACCAGTTCAACGATGCGATCAGCCGCTTCGGCCTTGTCCACGCACACCGCAATCGCACGGGCGGTCGCGGCGCCCGAGGCATGCAGCACATCCAGACGCGTGCCATCGCCGTAATAGATCTTGAAGCCGAAGCGCGCGGCGCTCTGGATCATCTCCACATCGTTGTCGATGATGGTCACGTCCACGTCGCGCGCCAGCAGCGACTGGCTGGCGACCTGGCCGAAGCGGCCGAAGCCGATCAGCAGCACGCTGCCGGACAGGCCGTCGGCCTCGTCCACGCCGTCCATGTTCACCGTCGGCTTCGGCGCGATGCGTTTGTAGACCAGCACCACCAGCGGGGTCAGCGCCATCGACAGCACCACCACGGCGGTGAAGTTGGCATTGATCTCCAGATCGATCACGCCGGCCGATGCGGCGGCGGAGAACAGCACAAAGGCGAACTCGCCACCCTGCGCCATCAGCACGCCACGATCCAGCGCCTGCGCGTGATCGCTGCCCATCACGCGCGCGACCACGTAGATGCACAGCGCCTTGGCCGCCATCAACGCCAGCACCAGGCCGAGGATCAGCTGCCAGTGCGCGGCCACCACGCTCAGGTCCAGCGCCATGCCCACGCTGAGGAAGAACAGGCCGAGCAGAATGCCGCGGAACGGTTCAATGTCCGCCTCGATCTGGTGGCGGAAGGTCGACTCGCTCAGCAGCACACCCGCGAGGAACGCGCCCATCGCCATCGACAGGCCGGACAGCTGCATCAGCAGCGCGGCGCCCAGCACCACCAGCAGCGCGGCGGCGGTCATCACCTCGCGCGCCTTCGATTCGGCCAGCACGCGGAACAGCGGGTTGAGCAGGAAGCGGCCGACCAGCACCAGGCCAACGATGGCACCGACGCCGATCGCCACCGACAGCCAGCGAGAACCCTCGCCGTCGGCACTGCCCGCGCTCGGGCCCATCCACGCCACCAGCGCCAGCAGCGGCACGATCAGCAGGTCTTCGAACAGCAGGATGGAGACGATCTTCTGCCCCGACGGCAGCGCGATGTCGCCGCGCTCGGCCAGCAGCTGCATCACCACCGCGGTGGAGGTGAGCACGAAGCCGGTGGCGCCGATGAAGGCCACCTGCCATGGCAGGCCGAACAGCTTGGCGATGCTGGTCAGCACCAGCGCACAGGTGACGATCTGCAGCGTGCCCAGCCCGAAGATTTCCTTTCGCAGGCTCCACAGGTGCGAGGGCCGCATCTCCAGGCCGATCACGAACAGGAACATCACCACGCCGAGCTCGGCGGTATGCAGGATGGCCTGCGGGTCGGAGAACCAGCCCAGCCCGAACGGTCCGATCGCCAGGCCAGCGGCGAAGTAGCCCAGCACCGAGCCCAGGCCGGCCCGGCGGAACAAAGGCACCATCACCACCGCCGCGCCCAACAGGGCCACGACCTTGACCAGCTCGCTGGTCGCTGCTTCTACCGCCATGCGGTGTTTTCCCCAAAATCCAGAATCGAGTTCAACAATAGAGCAATGCCGATGACGGCAATAGCACGCATGTTGCGCCGGATTGTCTTGGAGGTGGAACGATGCCGGGGACAGACCCCAACATCATCCCGAAATCATGTACCCGCTTCGTTGGGTGCCAACCATGCACCCGCTTCGGTAGGTGCCAACCTTGGTTGGCACAAGAGCGCCGATCAAGGTCGGCATCCACCAATGCACTCCCCGGCCGGGTTCACCCACCCCGGCAGAACGCGGCGTAATCGATATACCCCGGGAACGGCACGCCCGGCGCGCACACCGGGCAGTGCGGGTCCGGCCGGATGCCGGTCTCGCGGAAGCGCATGCCCAGCGCATCGAAGCGCAGCAGGCGCCCCACCAGCGGCTCGCCGATGCCAAGCAGCAGCTTCAGCACCTCGGTGGCCTGCAGCACACCGGCCAATCCCGGCAGCACACCCAGCACACCGGCCTCGGAACAGTTCGGCGCGAACTCCGGCGGCGGCGGCTCCGGGAACAGGCAGCGGTAGCACGGCGCCACGCCACGCTGGCGGCCAGCGTCAAACACGCTTACCTGGCCATCAAAGCGCTCGATGGCGGCATACACCAGCGGCTTGGCGTGCTTGATGCAGGCGTCGTTGAGCAGGTAGCGCAGCGGGAAGTTGTCCGACCCATCAAGCACCACGTCCACGCCCTCCAGCAGCGCATCCACGTTTTCGGAGGTGACCCGCTCCGGCACCGCCTCGACCTCGATCGACGGGTTCAGCGCCAGCAGCCGCTCACGCGCCGAATCGACCTTGAGCTGGCCGACGCTGGCTTCGGTATGCACGATCTGCCGATGCAGGTTGCTGCGCTCCACGCGGTCATGGTCGGCGAAGCGCAGGTGCCCTACCCCGGCGGCGGCCAGATAGAAGCCGGCCGGCGCGCCCAGCCCACCCGCGCCCAGCACCAGCACGCGCGACTGCTGCAGCGTGCGCTGGCCGGCCTCACCCACCTGGGGCAGCAGCAAGTGGCGTGAGTAGCGATCAAAGAAATCGCGGTCGGCGGCGCTGGCCAGCGGCTGCATCAGCGGCAGCGACTGCTCGCGCCAGGCCACGGTGCCGCCCGTCACGGACGCGACGTGGGTGTAGCCGGCCTCCTGCAGGAACTGCGCGGCATCGGCCGAGCGCTTGCCGCTCTGGCAGATCAACAGGATTTCCTGGTCGTGCCGCGGCAGATGCGCGGCCGGGTCGGCCTGCAGCTCGCCCTTGGCCACGCCGCGCGCACCCTCGGCCATCCCGCCGGCCCGTTCGTGCGCCTCGCGTACATCGATCAGCACCGCGCCATGGGCCAGGCGCTCGCGTGCCTGCGCGGGGGAAAGCTCTTGGATGCTCATGGCCGCATTATCGCGCAGACACCCTCGACGCGCCTTGCCCCGAACATGGCACCATGCGGGCGTTGCTCCCTGCATCCCGGAACCGCTGCATGCGCTCTGCCACCGAATTCTGGCGTGACCCGCGCATGCCCTTCGTCGAAAGCCGACGGGCGTGCGGCAGCCGCGCCTGCCATCGCCCGCACAGCCATGACACTTTCTCGATCGGCGCCGTGGACGCCGGCAGCAGTGTGTTCACCGGCGCGGCGGAAGGACCGCGCCTGCTGCAACCCGGCAATCTGGTCGGCGTACCCGCAGGCCGCGTGCATGCCTGCAACCCCCTGCCCGGCCAGGTCTGGAGCTACCAGATGTTGCACCTGGATGCGCGCTGGATGGCCGAAGTCCGCGCCGAGTATGACGGCCTGCCCGGACCCGACTGGCAGCAGGAACCCATCCGGATTTCCAGCCATCGCCTGCGCTACCAGCAGTACTGCCAGCTCAACCAGACGCTGTTCTCCGACGATGCGGTCAGCGTCAAGGAAGCAGCCCTGATCGCGTTCGTCGGCGATCTGGATGAACACGATGGTGTAGCCGTCGCTGGCCCGCCTGAAGATGCCGCATTGCAGCAGCGAGTGCAGCCGGTGATGGACGTTCTGCGCCAGCGGCTCGAACACACCCCGGCCCTGCAGGAACTGGCATCGCTGGCAGGCATGAGCCGCTACCAGCTGATCCGCGCCTTCCGACGTGCCACGGGCCTGACGCCACACGCCTGGCAGATCGACCAGCGCATCCAGGAGGCTCGCCGACGGTTGTGCGAAGGCCAGGCACTGGCCGTGGTCGCGCATGCATTGGGGTTCGCCGACCAGAGCCATTTCCAGCGGGTCTTCAAGGCCCACGCCGGTGCGACCCCGGGCCAGTACCGGCGCTGAGCCTGCAATAACGTTCAATACCATCGCGCGGCGCATCCCCACACTGGCGCCCCCGCCAGCCTCCGCCGGACCCGATGGAACAGTTCCTGGTCATCGCCACCGTACATTTTCTCGCCCTGCTCTCACCCGGCCCCGACTTCTTCCTTGTTGCGCGCACTGCGATCACTTCTGGCTGGCGCACCGCCAGTGGCGCCTGCGCAGGCATCGCCCTCGGAAATGGCGTCTTCATCGTGGCCGCTTTCACCGGAATGGCCATGCTGCGCGCAGGCAGCGCAGGGTTCATTGCGGTGCAGTTGGCGGGCTGCGGGTTCCTGCTGTACCTCGGCACGCTGTTCCTGCGCCATGCGGGCTCGACGACGCTGCAGGCATCTGACGCTGCCGCCGGATCGCGAGCGGACGGTGCCCACGGATGGTGGAAGGCGGCAGGGCTGGGCGCCCTGTCTGCGCTGCTGAACCCGAAGAATGCGCTGTTCTACGCAACGTTGGCGGCAATGCTCAACGGCCCGCAGGCCGGCGCCGCAACGAAGTTCTTCTATGGCGCGTGGATGTTCGGCATCGTCCTGCTTTGGGATCTGCTGGTAGCCGCGCTGGTCGGCCACCCGTGGGTGCTGCGTCGGTTCGCACGCGCCCTGCCCTGGCTGGAGCGGGCCGCAGGGCTTCTGATGATCGCACTGGCGCTATGGATCGTCGTGTCGCTGTGGGTGGGCTGATGCCGGCGATTCGCGCCTGTCGCAATAGCGTTCAATACCGCGCGTCCGCACCAGCCCACACTCGGCACTTTCTGTAGGTCGGTGGCAGGTTTACGTGCAGCAGTTCTTCATCGTCGCGGTGCTGTACGGCTTCGCCATGCTCCTGCCTGCTTCCAATCACGCGAAGATCCTGCGCACCGCAATGGGCGCGGGCGGGCACGCCGCCATGGCCGCGTCGTTCGGTATCGCCACCGGTACGGGCGTCATCTGCGCCACGGCTTTCGTTGCAGCGGCCATGCTGGGAAACCGCGGCCTGTGGACGCTGGCGATGCAGTGCACGGGCTGCCTCCTGCTGCTGCGCCTGGCGGGCATGTGCCTGCGCGATGCCGGGCTGACCCCCCTCTCTCCGCTTTCCCTGCAGATGCCCTGGGGCCTGAGGGCCCGCTCCCGTTGGCCGCACGCCGAGGCTGGATGCCTGTTGGCGCTCGCCAGCACCAGCAACTGGATGCTGCAGTTCGCGTTGGCTGCCCTGCTTACCGGCCTCGTTGCCGACACTGGCACCAAGGCCGCTTACGTGGCCGGCCTGAGCGGCGTCGCGCTGTCGCTCGGCCTGCTGATGGCGTGGCTCGGCAGCCATCCGCGCAGGGCACAGGGGTGTTGCCGATTGCTTCCATGGCTGGAGCATGCCGCGGGCCTGCTGATCGGGGCGGTGTCGGTGGCGTACCTGGCAGGTGCACTGGGTACGACCCTGGTCTGGGCAAGCATCACGGGGCAGGTGCAGCTGCCGGAATCGATCCCCGCCACAAGCCAGGTGCAACCGGCTTCAACATCGCGGCGCGGCCGGGGCATGCCATGCGCGTTGCCGCATTGCCGCGCTCGTCGCAGCAGTCCGCCATGATCGAGATCTGTAGATACACGGTAGTGCCGGCCGCTGGCCGGCAACCTCGTGAACACGCCAGGCATCATCGGGTTGCCGGCCAGCGGCCGGCACTACCACAAACAAGAAAGGCGGCCCTGCGGCCGCCTTTCTCTGCATCACTTGCCCTTGACGTGCTTCATCAAGCGCCGCTTGGCCTTGACCTGCCGCTCGGTGAGGACGTTCTTCTTGCCCTCGTACGGGTTGGTACCCTCGCGGAAGATGAAGCTCACGGGCGTGCCGATCAGCTTGAAGCGCTTGCGGAAGAAGTTCTCCAGGTAGCGCTTGTACGATTCCTGCAGTTCCTTCAGGCGCGTGCCATGCACGATGAAGGTCGGCGGGTTGGCGCCGGCCGGGTGCACGTAACGCAGCTTGGAGACATGGCCGCGGATGGTCGGCGGCGGGTTGGTCTCGTACGCCACTTCCAGCGCCTTGTTCACTTCGCTGGTGGTGAAGGTCTTGTTCGCCGATTCGTGCGCGCGGTGCACCGCACGGAACAGCTCACGCAGGCCCGAGCCATGCTTGGCCGAGATGCGCACGGACTCGGCCCACGGCACGAAGCCCAGCTTCAGCGACAGCATGGTTTCGGCCTGCTCGCGCTGGTACTCGGTCAGGCCATCCCACTTGTTGATGGCGATCACCAGCGCGCGGCCGGCGTCGAGCACGGCACCGAGCACGGTGGCGTCCTGGTCGGTCACGCCTTCGGTGGCGTCCAGCATCAGCACGGCCACCTGGCACTGCTCGATCGACTGCATGGTCTTGACCACCGAGAACTTCTCGACGACCTCGTCCACGCGCGAACGACGGCGCAGGCCGGCGGTGTCGATCAGGCGGTACTCGCGGCCATCACGCTCCAGGTCCACCGCGATCGAGTCGCGGGTGGTGCCCGGCACGTCGGAGGCGATCATGCGCTCCTCGCCGAGGATGCGGTTGACCAGGGTGGACTTGCCCACGTTCGGGCGGCCGACGAAGGCGATGCGGATGCGGTTCGGATCGTTGTCCAGCTCTTCGCCGCTGCCTTCTTCCGGCAGGCGCTGGACCACTTCGTCCAGCAGGTCGTCCAGACCCTGGCGGTGCGCAGCCGACACGGTCAACATCTCGCCGAAGCCGTAGCGGGCGAACTCCGAACGCACGGTGTCCTCGTCGGTGCCGTCGATCTTGTTGATCAGCAGCAGCGTCGGGCGCGACAGCTTGCGCAGCCAGGCCAGGATCTCGTCGTCCATCGCCGAGGTACCCTCACGGGCATCGACCACGAACAGGATCAGGTCGGCTTCCGCCGCAGCGGCACGGGCCTGGCGGGTGGTAGCCCCTGCCAGACCCTCTTCCTCTTCCGCGATACCGCCGGTGTCGACGACGAGGAAATGATTGTCCTCGTCCAGACGGCAGACACCGTAGTTGCGGTCGCGGGTGACGCCGGGCTGGTCATGGACCAGCGCGTCACGGGTGCGCGTAAGCGCATTGAAAATAGTCGACTTGCCGACATTCGGCCGTCCAACCAGGGCGACCAAAGGCAGCATCGCGATTACTCCAATTTTTAATTTGCCAACCGGAAGGCGGTCAGCTTGCCATCAACGTTCTGCACCAGCAGCACCCCGTCTACGACGATTGGCTGGGCCAGCAGGGCGTCACCGCCGCTCTTTGCCCGTGCCGCCATCGCACCATCGGAGGTCTGCAGCCAGTGCACGTATCCCTTGTAGTCGCCGACCACGACGTAGTCGCCGTGCAGTGCCGGGCCGGTCAGCGAGCGACGGGCCAGTGCGGTCTGCGACCACATCGCCGCACCGCTGGCCTTGTCCAGGCCGAACACGCCGCCCTTGTTGTCGGTGACGAACACATTGCCAGACGAGACCGCCACGCCACCGGCACCGCCATGGTCGCGCGCCCACAGCGGGCGACCGGTCGGGCCTTCGATGGCCATCGTCTGGTTCTTGAAGCTGCTCACGAACAGGGTGTTGCCATCCAGCACCGGCGCACCGTCGACATCGGCCATGCGCTCCAGCTCGGTACGGCCTTCACCGTTGCCCACATTCTGTTCCCACAGGGTGCGGCCATCCTGCTGAGCCAGGGCGGCAACCGCGCCCTCGTCCTTGCCGATGAACAGCACGCCCGGGCCGGTCACCACCGGCGCGTTGCCACGCACGGTCAGCGCCGGCAGCTCGCTCGGGTTGAACCACTTCTGGGTGCCGTTGCCGGCATCGAACGCGGTGATGCGGCCGTCATTGCTGCGCACGTAGACCGCGCCCTGGGCGATGGCCGGCGCGGCGATGACTTCACCCGGAACACGGGCGCGCCACTTCTCGCTGCCGTCGTTGATGTCCAGGGCGATGACCTGGCCATCGAGCGTGCCGATCACGACCAGGTTCTCACCGACCCCCGGGCCGCCGGACAGGCGCAGCTTGGCCTTCTTCTTTTCCTTCTTCGGCTCCCAGGTCCAGACCTTCTTGCCGGTCTGCAGGTCGATGGCGTGCACGCCACCGGTGAGTGCCGCAGCGAACACGTGGCCGTTGGCCACGGCCGGGCCCTGGCGCACGCCGATGCGGCGCTCGCCCTTGCCGAGGTTGACCGACCAGGCCTTGTTGACCTTCACGGTCGGCTCGAACTTGACCAGCTCAGCCGGTTCCTGTGCCTTCTTCGCGGCCGCGTCCTTGCCGGCGAACCAGCCCTTCACGGTGCTGCAGCCGGTCAGGGCCATGCCCATCAGGAGCACGGTGGCGACGCGGGTGATCATGACCTTCTGACTCATCAAACCGACTCCGCAGGGGCGGCAACGGTGCCGCCGGCGTCCATAACCTTGGTTTCCAGCAGGCGCCGCTGCGGCGCTGCCACGTCCAGCGACTTCAGCGCTTTCTCATACTGGCCTCGGGCGTCATCACGCTTGCCCTGCGCCATCAGCGCGTCGCCATGGATTTCCAGGCTGCTGCTGTCGGTGGCGCTGCCAAGCAGCTTGATCGCCTCGTCACTCTTGCCGGTGGCCACCAGCAGGCGGGCCACACGCTGGTCGACCACGCGCTGCAGGTCACCTTCGACCTTCACGCCGCGCAGGGTGGCCAGGGCTTCTTCGTTCTTGCCGGCGTCGACCTGGGCCTTGGCCAGCTGCAGCGCCGCGAGGTCGCCGTAGATGCTGGACGGGCCGGCTTCGAGCGCCTTGACCGCCTTGGAGGCGTCGTCGAGCTTGTTCTGCTGCAGGCCAACGAGCGCCTTCTGGTACTCGACATTGGCCGAGGCCAGCTTGCCGCCCTGATCCTTCTGGTACCACTGCCAGCCGGCAATGGCACCGATGGCGATGACTACGCCACCGAGGATGCTGGCGCCATTCTTCCGCAGCCAGCTGCGGACGCGTTCACTTTGTTCGTGCTCGTCGAGCAGATCGTCGATCGCCATGCGTACTCTCGCCCCGCCCATCGGGAGGGACCATTGGGATTAATCGAAGGTGGTGAAACCGCGCCTCAGTGCGAAACCGGGACTACGGAGCCTTCAGAGGATACCTGAAAGCGTGCCACGTTGGCTCGCTGGTAGGGGGTCAGATCGACGATAGCGCCGTTCTGCTGAACCTGGACCGCCGAGGCGTTGCCCAGGGTCACCCGGGTCACCTGGCCCGGCGTGAAGCTGCGGCTCTCGCCGGATTTGATCAGCGCCTTCTCGACGGTAGCGCCGTCCGGGCCGCCGATATCGACCCAGCTGTCGCCGCTGAACTGCATGTCCAGCGTGTTGGCGGCAGCCGCCGGTGCCGGGGCTGAACGTGGCACCGGGGCCAGCGAGGCTACGTATGGGGTGGCGGCCGGCTTGCTGGCCGGGGCGCTCGCCACGTCAGCCACGGCGGCCGGCTCGACGCCGGCGGCAGACGGGGTCACCGGCACAGCGGCCGGGATCGCGTCCAGCGAAGCGGTGTTCGGCGACGGCGTCGCACTGCCATCAAAATGACCACGGGTGGCGAACCACACCGGCACCGCCAGCACCGCGGTGATACCGACATACAGCACGCGACGGCCGAGATTCTCGGCAATGCGGCGCGCACGCGGGGTGTGGGTATGGCTGACCAGGGTGGGCGGAACCACCGGGCCGACCTGGGCCTGCTCCAGCAGCTGGCTCACATCCACGTCCAGCAGGCGCGCGTAGCTGCGCAGCTGGCCGCGCACGAACACTGGCGCGCCCAGCTTCTGCCATTGTTCCTCTTCCAGCGACTTGACCACCTGGACCGGCATGCGCAGGCGCGAGCCGACATCTTCGAGGGTCAGTCCGGCCGCCTCGCGGGCCTGGCGCAGGCGGCTGCCGCAGCCGGCCGCAGTCTCGAGAGCGCTCACAGTCTGGTCATCAATCACAATGCATCAACCCTGGAGTTAGGAGCCCGCTTCCTGCGGAAATTCCTGTCGAATGCGCTGAAGATAGCGGTCAGATGCCGCCCGATCACCCAGCCGCGCTTCGATTTGAGACGCAAGTTGTAACACGGAACGCGTTGCGGGTGCAGCCGCAATCCTACGTTCGGCGAAGGCCCGGGCCTCCATGAAGCGGTCCTGGCGGAAGCTGAGCTGGGCCATCGCCTCCAGCGCGACCGGGTTTCCCGGCAGCGTTGCCAGCGCCGCACGCAGGTCGCGCTCGGCACGTTCGAACTGGCCGGCGTCCAGCGCACAGCCCCCGGCATTGGCCTGGGACTCGGCCGGCGTGGCGTAGCCCGGCGCCTGCAGCGCACGATCGAACCAGACCAGCGACTCGGCCGGCCGGCCCTGCTGGCACAGCCACGCGCCGTAATTGTTGAGGATGTCCCCGCGCTGCGGCGCCTGCTCGGCAGCCCTGCGGAAGCTCTCGCCAGCCTGCTGGGTCCGGCCACGGCGCTCGTCGATGCCGGCCAGCAGCACCAGCGCATCGGGCGACTCGGGGGCCAGCTTCAGCGCCTCGCGCGCCTTGCGCTCGGCCGCATCGAGGTTGCCCACCTGCATGTCGCGGGCGGCCAGGGCCAGCAGGTCCTGCAGGCGCACCTGGCGCCGCACGCTGTCCGGATCACGGACCGAGTAGACCGGCGCCTCGCTGGGGCCCAGCTTGGCCTTGGGATGGGATTTGCAGCCGCCGACCGCAACGGCCAGCATGCCTGCGAACAGAACCAGCCAGAGGCGGTCAGGCCGCGGCATCGCTCCCCTTCCCCGCCTGCAGCGTCTTGTTGAACTCCGCCTGGCGGCGGGTGCGGTCCATCACCTGGCCCTTGAGCTGGCCACAGGCGGCGTCGATGTCGTCGCCACGGGTGCGCCGGACCATGGTCAGCACGTTGCTGTCGAGCAGGATCTTCTGGAAGGCACGGATGTGCGCTTCTTCCGAACGCTCGTAGCGGGTACCCGGGAACGGGTTGAAGGGAATCAGGTTGACCTTGCCCGAATCCTTGGCCTGCACCGCGTTGTCGAACTGCCGCATCAGGCGGGCCAGCTCGCGGGCATGCTCGGGCTTGTCGTTGATGCCCTTCATCAGGGTGTATTCGAAGGTGACCGATTCGCGGCGCTTGTTGGCGCGCAGGTAGCGTGCGCACGAGGCCATCAGCTCGGCGATCGGATACTTCTTGTTGAGCGGCACCAGGGTCTCGCGCAGCGCGTCGTTCGGCGCATGCAGCGACACCGCCAGCGACACGTCGCTTTCGGCAGACAGGCGGTCGATCTGCGGCACCAGGCCGGAGGTCGACAGGGTCACGCGCTTGTTGGCCAGGCCGTAGCCCAGGTCGTCGCGCATCACGCTCATGGCGCGCACGACGTTGTCGAAATTCATCAGCGGCTCGCCCATGCCCATCATCACCACGTTGGTGAGGCGGCGCATCTGGTGCGGCACGTTACCCAGGTGGCGGGCGGCAACCCAGACCTGGCCGATGATCTCGGCGGTGGTCAGGTTGCGGTTGAAGCCCTGGGTGGCGGTGGAGCAGAACGTGCAGTTCAGGCCGCAACCGACCTGCGAGGACACGCACAGCGTGCCGCGGGTCTTGTCCGGGATGTACACGGTCTCGATGGCGTTCTTGCCATCCACGCCCATCGCCAGCAGCCACTTGTGGGTGCCGTCGGCGGAGGGCTTGTCGAACACGATGTTGGGAACCAGCACCTCGGCATGGGCCTGCAGCTTGGCGCGCAGGACCTTGCCGAGGTCGGTCATTTCATCGAAATCGGTGACGTAGCGATGGTGGATCCACTTCATCACCTGATGGGCACGGAACTTCTTCTCGCCGAGAACCTCGACGAAAAACTTCTCCAGGCCCGCGCGATCGAGGTCGAGCAGGTTCTGCTTGCCAGCCGTGGGCGCCGACTTCGGCAGCGGCTGGATGGCGGGGGACTGTACGACCTCGTTCACGGCATTACTCTCAGCGCGAAACGACTTCGGTGGCGGCGAAGAAGTAGGCGATTTCAATCGCGGCATTCTCGACCGAGTCCGAGCCGTGGGCGGCGTTGGCATCGATGGATTCGGCGAAGTCGGCGCGGATGGTGCCCGCAGCGGCTTCCTTCGGGTTGGTGGCGCCCAGCAGGTCGCGGTGGGCCAGGACGGCGTTCTCGCCTTCCAGGGCCTGGATCATCACCGGGCCGGAGATCATGAACTCGACCAGCGCGTTGAAGAACGGACGCTCGCGGTGCACGGCGTAGAAGCCTTCGGCTTCACGGCGCGACAGCTGCTTGTACTTGGCGGCCACGACCTTCAGGCCGGCCTTCTCGAAGCGGGCGTAGATTTCGCCGATGACGTTCTTGGCAACGGCGTCCGGCTTGATGATCGAAAGGGTGCGCTCCAGCGCCATGGGATGTCTCCAATGGAATCGGGCCGCTGATGGCCCGAAGGGTAACATGAAAAAAACCCGCGTCGGGACGCGGGCTTAGCCTGATAAACGTAGGCGAATTGTAAAAGATAAAGCGGCAGGGTGGTAGTGCCGGCCGCTGGCCGGCAGGCTGGCGCCCCACGGGCTGCCTGCGGTTGCCGGCCAGCGGCCGGCACTACCCTTTGCGCCCATTCACCCACCTGAGTGAAATCTGACCGGTCCGGGCATTTTTGCTGCACTGCAAAATGCCATACGCTACCGTCTGGTCCTAGTATCAAACAATCGTTTGATTAAGGTCCGCCCGCCGATGGCCAAACCCGCCCACTTCTCGACCAAGGACCGGATCCTCGGCGCGGCCGAGGAGCTGTTCGCACAGCACGGCTTCGCCGGCACGTCGCTGCGCCAGGTGACCAGCCAGGCCGACGTCAACATCGCTGCGGTCAACTACCACTTCGGCTCCAAGGAAAACCTGGTCAACGAGGTGTTCCGCCGCCGCATGGACGAGATGACCGGCGCGCGCCTGGCGCAGCTCGAGCGCGCCCGCAGCGAACACCCCGGGCAGCTGCGCCCGGTGCTGGCCGCCTTCGTCGAGCCGGCACTGGCGCTGGCCCAGGACCGCCAGAACGGCGGCGCCTTCGTGCGCGTGATCGCCCGCGCCTACGCAGAGAAGAACGACAACCTGCGCAAGTTCCTGTCCGACCACTACGGTCACGTGCTGCGTGCGTTCGGCAAGGCGATTGCCGAATGCGCACCCGACCTGAGCAAGGAAGAGCTGTACTGGCGCCTGGATTTCCTGGCCGGCTCGCTCACCTATGCCATGGCCGACTTCGGGCTGATCAAGCGTCCCGCCGGTGTCACCGAAGCGGCGCATCGTGCCCATGCCGCCCACGAACTGATCCATTTCGCCGAAGCCGGGTTCCGCGCCGCCGCACGCGCCAGCGCCCTGCCCGCTTCCCCTTGATTCCACCCAGTAACTGCTGACCAACAAAGGCCCTACACCATGTCCAATTCCCTGCTAGTCCGCCGCGCCGCCGTGCTGGGTGCCGGCGTCATGGGTGCCCAGATCGCCGCCCACCTCACCAACGCTGGCGTCGACACCGTGCTGTTCGACCTGCCCGCCAAGGAAGGTCCGGCTGACGGCATCGTGCTGAAGGCGATCGCCAACCTGGGCAAGCTGAGCCCGGCGCCGCTGGCCAGCAAGTCGCTGGCCGAAGCCATCACCCCGGCCAACTACGAGTCCGGCCTGGAGCAGCTGAAGGACTGCGACCTGATCATCGAGGCCATCGCCGAGCGCATGGACTGGAAGCAGGACCTGTACAAGAAGATCGCGCCGTTCGTGGCCGACCACGCGGTGCTGGCCTCCAACACCTCGGGCCTGGGCATCAACAAGCTGGCCGACGTGCTGCCCGAGCAGCTGCGCCACCGCTTCTGCGGCGTGCACTTCTTCAACCCGCCGCGCTACATGCACCTGGCCGAGCTGATCCCGGCCACCACCACCGACGCCGCCGTGCTGGAAGGCCTGGAAGAATTCCTGGTCACCACCCTGGGCAAGGGCGTGGTGTACGCCAAGGACACCCCGAACTTCATCGGCAACCGCATCGGCGTGTTCTCGATCCTGTCCACCATCCACCACACCCAGCAGTTCGGCCTGGGCTTCGATGAAGTGGACGGCCTGACCGGCCCGCTGGTCGGCCGCCCGAAGTCGGCCACCTACCGCACCTCCGACGTGGTCGGCCTGGACACCATGGCCCACGTCATCAAGACCATGGGCGACACCCTGCCGAACGACCCGTGGCATGAATTCTTCAAGTCGCCGAAGTGGCTGGACGCGCTGATCTCCAAGGGCGCGCTGGGCCAGAAGACCGGCGCCGGCATCTTCCGCAAGGTCGGCAAGGACATTGTCGTCCTCGACCTGGAAAAGCAGGACTACCGCGCTGCTGATCGCACCGCCGCACCGGAAGTGGTCGAGATCCTGAAGATCAAGAACCCGGCGGAGAAGTTCGCCAAGCTGCGCGAGAGCCAGCACCCGCAGGCGCAGTTCCTGTGGGCGACCTTCCGCGACCTGTTCCACTACAGCGCCTACCACCTGGCCGACATCGCCGAGACCGCGCGCGACGTCGACCTCGCCATCCGCTGGGGCTACGGCTGGTCGCTGGGCCCGTTCGAAACCTGGCAGGCCGCCGGCTGGAAGCAGGTGGCGCAGTGGATTGCCGATGACATCGTCGCCGGCAAGAGCATGAGCAATGCCCCGCTGCCGGACTGGGTGTTCGATGGCCGCGACGGCGTGCACGCCGCCGAGGGCAGCTACAGCCCGTCGCGCAACGCCAAGCTGCCGCGCTCGTCGCTGCCGGTGTATCAGCGCCAGCGCTTCCCCGATCCGCTGCTGGGCGAGAAGTTTGCCCCGGGCGAGACCGTGTTCGAGAACGACGGCCTGCGCATGTGGCACGACGGCGACGGCATCGCCGTGGTCAGCTTCAAGACCAAGATGAACACCGTGTCCGACCAGGTGCTCGACGGCCTGCAGGAATGTGTCAGCCGCGCCGAGAAGGACTTCCAGGGCCTGGTGATCTGGCAGCAGAAGGAACCCTTCTCCGCCGGCGCCGACCTGGCCGGTGCGCTGGGCCTGCTGCAGGCCGGCAAGGTCGACCAGTTCGAAGAGATGGTCGCCAACTTCCAGCGCACCAGCCAGCGCATCAAGTACTCGCTGGTGCCGGTGGTGGCTGCCGTGCGTGGCCTGGCGCTGGGTGGTGGTTGCGAATTCCAGATGCACAGCGCCAAGACCGTGGCCTTCCTTGAAAGCTACATCGGCCTGGTCGAGGCCGGCGTCGGCCTGCTGCCGGCCGGTGGCGGCCTGAAGGAACTGGCCGTGCGCGCCTCGCAGGCCGCTGGCCCGGGCGGTGACGTGTTCGCCGAACTGAAGAAGACCTTCGAAACCGTGGCGATGGCCAAGGTGTCCAACTCGGCGGTCAACGCCAAGGAACTGGGCCTGCTGCGCAGCACCGACAAGGTGGTGTTCAACAGCTACGAGGCCCTGCACATCGCCAAGGCCGAAGCGCGCGCCCTGGCCGAAGCGGGCTACCGTCCGCCGCTGCCGGCACGCCGCATCCAGGTGGCCGGCGACGTGGGTATCGCCACCTTCAAGATGATGCTGGTCAACATGCTGGAAGGCCGTTTCATCAGCCCGTACGACTACGAGATCGCCGAGCGCATCGCCACCGTGCTGTGCGGTGGCAAGGTCGACCGCGGCACCCTGGTGGACGAAGAGTGGCTGCTGACCCTGGAGCGCAAGCACTTCGTCGAACTGGCCCAGCAGGAAAAGACCCAGGCCCGCATCGCGCACATGCTCAAGACCGGCAAGCCGCTGCGTAATTGATCGCCCCTCCCTGCTTTCGGTGGGTGCCGACCGTTGGTCGGCACTCCCTGATGTGGCAGTCGAGCATGGCTCGACTCTACAAAACCCATTCGAGAGATCACTGCAATGACCAAGCAAATCCAGGACGCCTACATCGTCGCCGCCACCCGTACCCCGGTTGGCAAGGCGCCCAAGGGCATGTTCCGCAACACCCGCCCCGACGACATGCTTGCGCACGTGCTGCGCAGCGTCGTCGCCCAGGCCCCGGGCGTGGACGTCAACCGCATCGATGACGCGATCATCGGCTGCGCGATGCCGGAAGCCGAGCAGGGCATGAACGTGGCGCGCATCGGCGTGCTGCTGGCCGGCCTGCCGAACACCATCGCCGCACAGACCGTGAACCGCTTCTGCTCGTCCGGCCTGCAGGCCGTGGCGCAGGCCGCCGACGCGATCCGCCTGGGCAATGCCGACCTGATGCTGGCCGGTGGTACCGAATCGATGTCGATGGTGCCGATGATGGGCAACAAGATCGCCATGGCGCCGAGCGTGTTCGACAACGACCACGTCGCCATCGCCTACGGCATGGGCATCACCGCCGAGAAGGTCGCCGAAGAGTGGAAGGTCTCGCGCGAAGACCAGGACGCCTTCGCCCTGGCCTCGCACCAGAAGGCCATGGCCGCGATCCAGAACGGCGAGTTCAAGGACGAAATCAGCCCGTACGAGATCGTCTCGCACCTGCCGGACCTGGCCGATGGCCAGCGCATCATCACCCGCAACAAGATCGCCGACACCGACGAAGGCCCGCGCCCGGATTCCTCGGCTGAAGGCCTGGCCAAGCTGCGCCCGGTGTTCCGCAACGGCCAGTTCGGCGGCACCGTCACTGCTGGCAACTCGTCGCAGATGAGCGATGGCGCTGGCGCCGTGCTGCTGGCTTCGGAACAGGCGATCAAGGACTACGGCCTGACCCCGCTGGCCCGTTTCGTCAGCTTCTCGGTAGCCGGCGTGCGCCCGGAAGTGATGGGCATCGGCCCGATCGCCGCGATCCCGAAGGCACTGAAGCAGGCCGGCCTGACCCAGGACCAGCTGGACTGGATTGAACTGAACGAAGCGTTCGCCGCGCAGTCGCTGGCGGTGATCCGCGATTGCGGCCTGGACCCGAACAAGGTCAACCCGCTGGGTGGCGCGATTGCCCTGGGCCACCCGCTGGGCGCGACCGGCGCGATCCGCACCGCAACCCTGCTGCACGGCCTGCGTCGTCGCCAGCAGAAGTACGGCATGGTGACGATGTGCATCGGCACCGGCATGGGCGCAGCGGGTATT
The DNA here is from genome assembly GCF_056481625.1 of Stenotrophomonas sp. 86156_Sma. Taxonomy (NCBI): domain Bacteria; kingdom Pseudomonadati; phylum Pseudomonadota; class Gammaproteobacteria; order Lysobacterales; family Lysobacteraceae; genus Stenotrophomonas; species Stenotrophomonas sp. 86156_Sma. The sequence goes on along the minus strand of NZ_CM151157.1, from coordinate 2,113,047 downwards.
TTCGAGGCGCTGTAAGGTTCAAAGCGTTGCCGGTCGGGATGTCGGCTTACTGCAGGGCCCGGGTGGGTGAGACTGCCCGGGACACGCCGTGAACCCGTCCCTGGGGGCTCGATGGCGCCATCCATGGCGCCAACGGTCCCGGTCAGCCTCACCCACCCGTGCCAGCCAGCATTCCACGCGGCGGAGGGGTGAGCAGAAGCAAAGTCTGGGGTCAGAGCCCTTTGCGCAGCAAAGGGCTCTGACCCCAACAAGCAAAAAAGGCAGCCACCGGCTGCCTTTTTGCTTTTGCTCTTGCCCTTGATTCCGCCCTTCCCGTCCGCGCCGCACGGAAACTGTCGAGAGGGGGTGGATGGCCCTCTCCAAAACCGTTGGCGCCATGGATGGCGCCATCGAGCACCATGGAAGGGCTTTGGCGTGTTTTGGAGAGGGCCATCCGCCCCCTCCCCCACGTATCAATCAAGGCGCAGCACGGAGCGCTTGATAGAATCCTTATTCCGCCAACATCGCCGTCAGTTTCTCCCGCGCCGGCCCTGCCAGCTTCGGGTTGTCCAGCGCGAAGCGGATCGTCGCCTCCACCAGCCCCAGGTGCGTGCCGCAGTCGAAGCGGGTGCCCTCGAAGCGGTAGGCATCGACCTCTTCGGTCTTCAGCAGCTGCGCGATCGCATCGGTCAGCTGGATCTCGCCACCGGCACCACTGCCGGTCTGTTCCAGCAACTCGAAAATCTTCGGGCTCAGCACATAACGGCCAACCACCGCCAGGTCGCTCGGTGCGTCCTCCGGCTTCGGCTTCTCCACGATCTGCGAAATGCGCCCCTTGCGGCCGTCGAACGCATCAGTGGCAACGATGCCGTAGCTGGCAGTTTTGTCGTGCGGCACGTCTTCAACGGCGATCACGCTGGCACCACTGGCCTCGTTGAGGTCGGCCATCTGCTTCAGTGCGCCGTCGCCGCGGTTCCAGATGAGGTCGTCCGGCAGCAGCACCGCGAACGGCTCGTCACCGATCACGGCCTTGGCGCACAGCACCGCATGGCCCAGGCCCAGTGCTTCGGCCTGGGTCACGAAGATCGCGCGCACGCCATTGGGCAGCACATGGCGGATCATCTCCAGCTGCTCCTGCTTGCCGGCTCGCTCGAGCTTCTGCTCCAGTTCGTAGGCCTTGTCGAAGTAGTCGGCCACGGCATGCTTGTAGCGGTTGGTGATGAACACCAGCGTGTCGCAACCGGCTTCAATCGCTTCATCGACCGCGTACTGGATCAGCGGACGATCAATGATCGGCAACATTTCCTTCGGAACCGTCTTGGTTGCCGGCAAAAAGCGCGTCCCGAGCCCTGCCACTGGAAAAACTGCCTTGCGAATTCGCTTGCTCATTGGTGCCTGTTGGCCTCACGTGCTGGAAAGGGCACGACTTTAGCGGATGAAATGTAAGCATCCTGTTCGATGGGAGAGAACTCCGGCATCGTCGCGAACAGGATCTCCTGGATGCTGGTCGTGTCATAACCAGCCACGGCATCGCGCAGGCGCGGGACATTGCCCAGCACCAGGTCACGCGAGAACGTACGTACACCGGCCTCGAGAATCTTCGGGTGCGCGGTGGAACGGTAGTCCTCGTCCGAATAGAACAGCGTCTCGTGCAGCTTCTCGCCCGGACGCAGCCCGGTGTAGATGATCGGAATGTCCTTGTACGGCTGCTTGCCCGCCAGGCGGATCATCTGCTCGGCCAGCACGCGGATCGGCACCGGCTCGCCCATGTCGAGCGTATAGATCGCACCATGCGATGCCGAAGCGGCCGCCTGCAGGATCAGCTGGCAGGCCTCCGGGATGGTCATGAAGTAGCGACTGACTTCCGGGTCGGTGACGGTCACCGGACCGCCACGCAGAATCTGTTCGCGGAACAGCGGCACCACGCTGCCGGCCGAGGCCAGCACGTTGCCGAAGCGCACCGTAACGAAACGGGTATGCGTGGACTTCTGGTCCAGGCTCTGGCAGATCATCTCCGCATAGCGCTTGCTGGCGCCCAGTGCATTGACCGGGTCGACCGCCTTGTCGGTGGAGATGAACACGAAATGCTCAACGCGCGCTTCCAGACAGGCGCGGGCCACGTTCTCGGTGGCCAGGATGTTGTTGCGCACCGCTTCGCGCAGCTGCCGCTCCAGCACCGGCACGTGCTTGTAGGCAGCCGCATGGAAGGCGGTGTCGACCGGATGCAGCGACAGGGCGTGGCGGATCACCGCCGGGTCACCGCAGTCGCCCAGCACCGCTTCGATCTCGACATCGGGGAAGCTTCGCCGCAGCTCGCCTTCGATGGTCAGCAGCAGCAGTTCGCTGATCTCGAGCAGGATGATGCGGCCGGCACCATGCCGTGCGCACTGGCGGCAGAGCTCGGAGCCGATCGAACCGCCGGCACCGGTGACCATCACCGTACGCCCGCCCAGCCAGCCACGGATCAGGTTCCAGTCCGGCATGATCGGCTTGCGGCCCAGCAGATCCTCGATCGCCACTTCCTTCAGCTGCCCCGGCAGCGACTGGCCCTGCAGGATGTCGCTGAGCTTGGGCACGGTGCGGAACGGCACACCGGTGCTTTCACAGATGGCGACGATCCGCTGCATGCCCGCCGCGTCCAGCGACGGAATGGCGATCACCAGCAGCTTGGCCGCCGTCTCCCGGACCACTGTCGGCGCATCGTCCAGGGTGCCGAGGATCGGCAGGCCCTGCAGCTTGGCGCCGCGCAGGTGCGGCGCGTCGTCCAGCAGGCCGACCGGCTCGAAATTACCGGAACGGCGCAGGTCACGGACCAGGGTCTCGGCGGCCTGGCCGGCACCCAGGATCAGCACGCGGCGCGCGGACGAGTCCGACTGCAGTGCCTGATAGTCCTTCCAGGCCCGGTACAGCAGGCGCGGCGCGCCCAGCAGCGCCGACAGCGCGAACGGATAGATCACCAGCACCGACATCGGCACGCCGTCGAAGCGCTTCCACATCAGCACCAGCACGATGGCGACCATGCCGATGAAGCTGGCCTTGAAGATGTTCAGCAGGTCGCTGACGCTGGCGAACCGCCACAGGCCCCGATAGAGGCCCACGCGCCAGAACACCATGCCCTGCAGCAGCAGCACCAGCGTGGTGTCAACGTTCCAGAGAGGGAGCTCGGGGGCGTTGGCCAGGATCGAATACCGCCCCGCGTGGAGCAGCTGCCAGCATGCCCAGACCATGAACAGGTCGTGGCAGACGATGGCCGAACGCGGCATCAGGCCGAGGATTCTGTCCCGCCAGGGTGAAGCCATAAGTCAGGTATTTCCTTTTGGGTGGCGCAATCCATTGCGCAGGAGGAGCCAGAGGACGCTCAGCGCAATGAACCACGCGATCGCCACGGCAGCCTCCCACCTCGGCTGCAAATTGGAGCAGACATTAAGCACTGTAATACTGAACAGGCCCAAAGCAAAGTACATCCCTGTTACCTGGGCGTGACTGGCTCCTGCCTGCACCGCGCGCTGGTAGACGTGCTGGGTATGGGGTTCCATCCAGCGTTGTCCGGAAATGATGCGCGCCAGCAGTGTGAAGCCCGCGTCCACAAGGAACGGCGATGCCGACACCAGCAGCAGGATCCAGTGGATGTCGGTCTTGACGCTGGCCAGTGCCAGCACTGCCGCCACCGCGTAGCCCAGCGCGCCACTTCCGACATCGCCCATGAAGATCCGGGCCCGCGGGAAGTTGAACGGCAGGAAGCCCAGGCAGGCCAGGCCCAACGCGACCGCCGCCAGCGAGTACGGCCAGGGCAGCAGCGGCGCCAGCCCCAGCGCGACCACAATGGCCTGGCTGGCCGCGATGCCGTTGATCCCATCCATGAAATTCCAGATGTTGATCAGCGAGGCGGTGAACAGCAGGACCAGCACGGCCAGCAGCCAGCTGCCACCGTGGACCTTGACCAGCGCGGCCAGCAGCGCGGCGGCGATGAAGTGCACCATCAGGCGGCGCATGGCCGGCAGCGGCCGGTGGTCGTCCCACCAGCCGATACCCGCCACCAGCGCCAGGCCAAGGCTGGCGACCAGCAGGCTCGGACGCGCTTCGGGCCAGGCCCACATGGCAACACCGGCGGTCACCAGCAGGCTGATGACAATGGCGATGCCGCCGCCGCGGGGGGTCGCCACGCTATGGCTGCGCCGCTCGCCCGGCTGGTCAAACAGTTGCCGGCGCAGCGCGTAGCCCCGCGCTGCCCAGGTCAGTGCCGCACTCAGCAGGGCCAGGCCCAGCAGCGCGCCCATCACGAGCCACGGCATGGATCAGAGCACCGCGTAGTTCAGCAGCGGCTTGACCGTACCCCACTCCTTGCAGCTCGGGCACTGCCAGTGGTGGGTGCGCGCACCGAAACCACAACGGGTGCAGCGATAGGCCGGATTGCGCACCAGCAACTGGTCGGTGATGTGCTTGAGGTCGTGCAGGGTCGCCGTGGAATCGGCGCCTTCAGCCAGGGTCAGGTCGATCAGCGCGGACTCGCCACGCACCGACGGGCGATCCTTGAGCTGGCGGCCCAGGTAGGCACGGGCTGGCGCCACGCCCTCCTGCTCTTCCATCAGGCGGGTCAGCGCCAGCACCGGGGCGATACCGCGGTAGTGCTCGGTCATCTCCGACAGGAACGCGCGTGCGCCTGCCAGATCGCCGACCTTGCGGTAGTTCTGCATCAGCGCCGGCAGCAGCTCCGGCAGGTACTCCGGATCGTTGCGCGCGGCACGCTCGAAGGCGCGTACGGCCGCTTCCGGATTGCCGGCATCGGTTTCCAGGCGTCCTTCAATGATGCCGGCACGTACCGACATCGCATCGGCCTGGTAGGCCCGGGCAATCGCAGCCCTCGCCTCTTCCAGCTTGCCAGCACCGCGGAAGCGTTCGGCCAGTTCGCACTCGAACTGCCCGATCAGCTTGCCCATCGGCTCGCCGGTGACGTCCTCGAAACGGGTCGCGTTGTCGATCGCCTTTTCCCAATCGCGCTCGGCCTGGTAGATACCGATCAGGTGCTTGAGTGCCTGCGGAGCACGCTGGTCCAGCTGGGCCAGTTCGGTGAACACGGTCTCGGCGCGGTCCAGCAGGCCGGACTTCATGTAGTCCTCGCCCAGCGCCAGCAGCGCCTGCACGCGTTGCGCATCGCTGAGGTCGTGGCGGTTGACCAGGCCCTGGTGCAGGCGGATGGCGCGGTCGACTTCGCCGCGGCGGCGGAACAGGTGGCCCAGCGCGACCTGGGTCTCGAAGGTTTCCTTGTCCAGCTCGGCGATGTGCAGGAACAGCTCGATGGCCTTGTCCGGCTGCTCGTTGAGCAGGTAGTTCAGGCCACGGAAGTAGGTGCTGGACAGGCGGCTGACCTGGCTGTCACCGTGGCGTTGACCACCACGCCGTCCGATCACCCACCCGGCCAGTGCGGCCAGCGGAACGAACAGGAAGAACCAGAACCACTCGGTGACGAAATCCATCTTCGATCAGCGTCCATCAAAAGATTGGGGGGAAGCAACCGGCGCCGGCGTGGCGACAGCGGACTTGTTGGCGCGGCGCAACTGGCTGTAGAGCGGAATGACCACGCTCACCAGCACCAGGCCGGCACCGACGATGACACCCACCAGCAGCGCGGCGATCAGGGCCACGCCCACCGAGGTATGCAGTTGGGTAAACAGCAGGTTGATCGACATCGCGGTCATGTTGACCGCACCGATGATCAACCCAAGGATCAGAACCGCCAGCAGGACCAGCAGACGAAAAACCTTCATGCGACAGCTCCAGTGGCAGGAGTCCGTAGCTTATCCGACTCGCGGCTGGATTCGCACGCGGTGGCGCGACGGGAGGCTCAGGCCGGATCGGCGTCCAGCGGCAGCACGCTGCTGACCCGCTCACGCAGTTCCTTGCCCGGCTTGAAATGAGGGACGTGCTTGCCCGGCAGGGCAACCGATTCGCCGGTCTTCGGGTTGCGACCCAGGCGCGGCGGACGATAGTGCAGCGAGAAGCTGCCAAAACCACGGATTTCGATGCGATCCCCGGCGGACAGCGATCCGCCCATCATTTCCAGCAACGACTTCACCGCCAGATCGACATCATCGGCCTTCAGGTGCGCCTGGCGGCGCGCAAGGATTTCGATCAGTTCGGATTTGGTCATTACCGGCTCACATCAGGGGTATCTCAGCCTGAAACGGCCCGGGCAATGCCCGGGCCGTCCAGGAAACAACGAACAGCGTAAGGCCGATTACTCGGACTTGTTGCCGTTCAGCTGTGCACGCAGCAGCGCGCCCAGCTGGGTGGTGCCGCTGGAAGCCGAAGAGGACTGGTATTCCTCCAGCACTTCGCGCATTTCAGCGTCGTCCTTGGCCTTGATCGACAGCTGCAGGGTACGGCCCTTGCGGTCCATGCCCACGAACTTGGCTTCGACCTTGTCGCCGACCTTCAGGTGCTGGGTGGCGTCGTCAACGCGCTCGTTGGCGATGTCGCGTGCCGAGACGTAACCTTCGATGCCGTCAGCCAGCTCGATGATCGCGCCCTTGGCGTCGACTTCCTTCACCACGCCTTCGACCTTGGAGCCCTTCGGATTGGCTGCCATGTACTGGCCGAACGGATCCTGCTCCAGCTGCTTCACGCCCAGGGAGATGCGCTCGCGCTCCGGATCGACAGCCAGGACGACGGCGTCCAGGGTATCGCCCTTCTTGAAGTTGCGAACGACGTCTTCGCCGGTGGTGTTCCAGCTGATGTCGGACAGGTGGACCAGGCCGTCGATGCCGCCGTCCAGGCCGATGAAGATGCCGAAGTCGGTGATCGACTTGATCTGGCCCGACACCTTGTCACCCTTCTTGTGGGTGGCAGCGAAGGTTTCCCACGGATTGGCGGCAACCTGCTTCATGCCCAGCGAGATACGGCGACGCTCTTCATCGACGTCCAGCACCATCACTTCGACTTCATCACCAACCTGGACAACCTTGGACGGGTTGACGTTCTTGTTGGTCCAATCCATCTCGGAGACGTGCACCAGGCCTTCGACGCCCGGCTCGATCTCAACGAACGCACCGTAATCGGTGACGTTGGAGACCTTGCCGAAGACGCGGCTGTTGGCCGGGTAACGACGGCCGATGTTGTCCCACGGATCCTCGCCCAGCTGCTTCAGGCCCAGCGAAACGCGGTTGCGCTCGCGGTCGAACTTCAGCACGCGGACGTCCAGCTCGTCGCCGACGTTCACGACTTCCGACGGGTGACGCACGCGCTTCCACGCCATGTCGGTGATGTGCAGCAGGCCGTCGATACCGCCCAGGTCCACGAACGCGCCGTAATCGGTCAGGTTCTTGACGACACCCTTCAGGATCGCGCCTTCCTGCAGCTTGTCCATCAGCTGCTCGCGCTCTTCCGAGTGCTCGCTTTCGACGACAGCGCGGCGCGAGACCACGACGTTGTTACGCTTGCGGTCCAGCTTGATGAGCTTGAACTCGAGTTCCTTGCCTTCCAGGTAGGCCGGATCGCGCACCGGGCGCACATCGACCAGGGAACCCGGCAGGAAGGCGCGGACATCCTTGATGTCCACGGTGAAACCACCCTTGACCTTGCCGCTGATGCGGCCGGTGATGGTTTCGTTCTTTTCCAACGCTTCTTCCAGCTCGTCCCACACCATCGCGCGCTTGGCCTTCTCGCGCGACAGGACGGTTTCGCCGAAGCCGTTCTCGATCGAGTCGAGGGCGACCTTGACGATGTCGCCTTCGGCGACGTCGATTTCGCCAGCGTCGTTACGGAACTGTTCGATCGGCACGATGCCTTCGGACTTCAGGCCAGCGTTGATCACCACGACGTCGCCGCGGACTTCAACAACGGTACCGCTGACGATGGCGCCCGGCTTCAGCTTGGCCAGATTGGCCTGGCTGGCTTCAAACAGTTCGGCAAATGATTCGGTCATTAGATTTACTCTGTTGGACACATGGGTCGGTGGCGTCCCCTTCAGGGGAATGGCGACCGCCCGCCTGTTGGTCGACCCCGGAAACGCAGGTCGTGTGTAGTAGGAAAACCGCCACGCATCATTGCGCGACGGAGCTGGTACAGCACTGCTATGCGCGACCACCACCGATGCTGCTGGCAGTGCTCCCGCGCGAACGGATCAGGCAGCCGGAACCGGAAGCAGATCCATCACTCTGGCAACGACATCTGCGATGCCGATGCCTGTGGTGTCGATGAGGACAGCATCGTCTGCCGGCTTCAGGGGCGCCACGGTACGCTGAGCATCACGGGCGTCGCGGGCCATGATCTCGCGCAGGAGGTCATCAAAGTTAACAGAAACCCCCTTGTCTTTCAACTGCTTATGCCGGCGCTCGGCGCGCTCCTCGGCACTGGCGGTCAGGAAGACCTTGTAGGAGGCGTCCGGGAAGATCACCGTGCCCATGTCACGGCCGTCGGCGACCAGGCCCGGCAGCTCCCTGAATGCGCGCTGGCGCTCCTTCAGGGCGGCACGGACCTCCGGGATGGCCGCAATGGCCGAGGCCAGTGCGCCCGTGGTCTCCAGGCGCAGCTCGTCGGTGGCATCGGTCCCGTTCACCATGACCCGCATGGCTTCACCCTGCTCGACAAACTGAACGTGGGTATCAAAGGTGCAGCGGACCAGCGCCGAGGCATCGGAGGTATCGATGTCGGCCCAGCTCGCGGCCACGCCCACCGCCCGGTACAGCGCGCCCGAATCCAGGTAATGCCAGCCCATCCGGCGCGCGATGATGCGGCTGATGGTACCCTTGCCAGCCCCTGAAGGGCCGTCGATGGTCAGGACGGGAGCGAGTGGATTCATGGGGTTCCCAGAGCGTGTGAAGGGGTCATTCTAGCCCCTGTCAGACGCCCCCAATGGGATCTTTTGTGCAACCACTTGAAACCACGAGGAAAAGCCCGGTAGAATGGCGGGCTTGAACGAGCGTCAACTGCCGATTGTCTTTCGCATATCGCGGCCACGCTCCACCCGAACAACTACTGTTTACGCCGAGGTATGCCATGAAAGTCCTGTCCTCCCTGAAGTCGGCGAAGGCCCGTCACCGTGACTGCAAGGTCGTGCGTCGTCGTGGCAAGATCTTCGTCATCTGCAAGTCGAACCCGCGTTTCAAGGCGCGTCAGCGCTAAGCCCAACAGCCTTCGCGGCTGCGGCTGGCCCTACGCGGGGCCGACCCGATGCAAAAAGCCGCCTTCGGGCGGTTTTTTGTTTATGCGGCTTTTTCCTGCCGTTTTTGCTGTAATCGCCTTTCTTGACCACTGGGGAGTAGATCGAGATGAAGCGTTACCTGTCCGCCCTGGCCGTGATGGCCACCCTGGCCACCGCCACGCCGGCGCTGGCCGATACCCTGCTTGTCGACCGTGCCCGCGAGAAGCCGGCCGGTGCCCTGCCCGTGCGCGGCCAGAGCATGCAGCAGGTACAGGCGCAGTTCGGCGCGCCGAGCGAGCAGCTGCAGCCGCGTGGCGGGCAGAAGCGGCAATGGCCGACCATCAACCGCTGGGTGTACCCGCAGTTCACCGTCTACTTCGAGAAGCAGAAGGTGATCGACGTGGTGGCCAACCAGGCGGACCCGAACGAAATCGGCCCGAAACCGCCGATCCGTTGATCCCTTTACCCGCCCTGGGCGGGCCTGTGTAGCGAGACCATGAACCAGACCCTTCGTTTTCCTGCCGAGTGGGAAGCCCAGAGCGGCGTCCTGATTGCCTGGCCCACCGCCGACACCGACTGGGCCGACCGCCTGGGCCAGGTGGAAGAGACCTACATCGCGCTGGTCGCGGCCATCACCCGCTTCCAGCCGGTGCTGATCTGCGTGGCCGACGACGATGTGGAGACCTATGCCGAGATGCGGCTGCGCTCCAACCGCATCGACATGGACAAGGTCCACTTCACCACGGCCGCCTACGACGATACCTGGTTGCGCGACTCCGGCCCGATCACCCTGCGCCGTGCCGACGGCGGCTTCCAGCTGCTGGATTTCCGCTTCACCGGCTGGGGCGGCAAGTTCGACGCCACCCTGGATGACCAGCTGGTGGGCGTGCTTGACCAGGCCGGCGTGTTCAACGACGCACCGGTGCGCAGCATTCCGTTCGCGCTGGAAGGCGGCGGCATCGAGACCGACGGCGAAGGCACCCTGCTGACCACCTGGAAGTGCCTGCACGAGCGCCACCCGGACCGCGACCGCGCCAGCCTGACTGCCGACCTGGCCGACTGGCTGCAGCAGGACCGCGTGCTGTGGCTGGACCACGGCTATCTGGAAGGCGACGACACCGACGCGCACATCGATACCCTCGCCCGCTTCGCCTCGGCTGACAGCATCGTCTACCAGGCCTGCGACGACGAGAGCGACTCGCACTACGCCGAACTGCAGGCGATGGGCAATGAGCTGGCCGCGCTGCGCACCAAGGACGGCCAGCCGTATCGCCTGTTCCCGCTGCCGTGGGCACAGCCGGTGATCGACGAAGGCCGCCGCCTGGCTGCGTCGTACGCCAACTACCTGATCGTCAATGGCGCGGTGCTGATGCCGGCCTATGGCGATCCGGCCGATGACCTGGCCCGCGACGTGCTGGCACAGGCGCACCCGGGCCGGGAGATCGTGCAGGTGCCCTGCCGCTCGCTGATCTGGCAGAACGGCAGCCTGCACTGCATCACCATGCAGCTGCCGGCCGGGTTGTTGAAGGCCTGAGGATGGGTAGTGCCGGCCGCTGGCCGGCAACCATGCAATGCCTGATGGATTGACGGGGTTGCCGGCCAGCGGCCGGCACTACCAGCACCCATTCAGCGCGCGACACGCCGTCGCCGCCCATCCGCGCTAACATGCTGGTTTTCCCCCGCAGGAACGCCCCGCATGAACTCGCGCAGCCCCCTTACCGTCGCCCTGATCCAGGAGCGCAACCACGGTGATGCCGCCGCCAACCTGGCGGTGATCGAAGCACGCGTGGCCGAGGCGGCTGCGCAGGGTGCCAAGCTGGTGCTGCTGCAGGAACTGCATAACGGCCCGTACTTCTGCCAGCACGAATCGGTGGACGAGTTCGACCTGGCCGAGCCGATCCCGGGCCCGAGCACCGAGCGCCTGGGCGCGCTGGCGAAGAAGCATGGCGTGGTGCTGGTCGGCTCGCTGTTCGAGCGCCGTGCTGCCGGCCTGTACCACAACACCGCCGTGGTGTTCGAGAAGGACGGTACGCTGCTCGGCAAGTACCGCAAGATGCATATCCCGGACGACCCGGGCTTCTACGAGAAGTTCTACTTCACCCCGGGCGACATCGGTTTCAAGCCGATCGATACCTCGGTGGGTCGCCTCGGCGTGCTGGTGTGCTGGGACCAGTGGTACCCGGAAGCGGCGCGCCTGATGGCGCTGGCCGGTGCCGAACTGCTGCTCTACCCGACCGCGATCGGCTGGGACCCGGACGACGTGCAGGACGAAAAGACCCGCCAGCGCGACGCCTGGGTGCTGAGCCACCGTGGCCACGCCGTGGCCAACGGCCTGCCGGTGCTGAGCTGCAACCGCGTCGGCCACGAGGCCTCGCCGCTGGGCGCCTCCGGCATCCAGTTCTGGGGCAACAGCCACGTGCTGGGCCCGCAGGGCGAGTTCCTGGCCGAAGCCGGCACCGATGCCACGGTTCTGCTGTGCGATGTCGACCTGCAGCGCAGCGAGCATGTGCGCCGCATCTGGCCGTTCCTGCGCGACCGCCGCATCGATGCCTACGGCGACCTGCTCAAGCGCTACATCGACTGAGCCGGAGCCCGCGCATGGCCGTCCTCATCCGTGATGCCGGCCCGGCCGACATCGCCGCGATCACCGCGATCTACGCGGTGGAAGTGACCGACTTCGTCAACACTTACGAGTACGACATCCCGGACGCGTCCGAGATGCTGCGCCGCATGCGCGACATCATCGACCGCGGCTTCCCCTACCTGGTCGCCGAGATTGACGGCCAGGTGGCCGGCTATGCCTACGCCAACACCTACCGCACCCGCGTTGCCTACCAGTGGACCGTGGAAAACTCGGTCTACGTCGATGCCGCGTTCCAGGGCAAGGGCGTTGGCACCGGCCTGCTCCAGGCCCTCATCGACGCCTGCGTGGCGCGTGGCTACCGGCAGATGGTGGCGGTGATCGGCGAACCGACCAATACCGCTTCAATCAAGCTGCACGAACGCTTCGGCTTCGAGCTGGTCGGCGTGTTCCGTGGCCTCGGCCGCAAGCATGGCCGCTGGCTGGATACCGTGCAGATGCAGCGCGCGCTCGGCGATGGCGCCGACACTGCACCTTCCAATGAATGAACCCATGACCGAAACCCTTCCCGAGACCGGCGACGACCTCTTCGCCGGCCAGCCGGTACGCGTTGTTGAACGCGACGGCGTGCGCTACACCCTGCTGGGCACCGCCCATGTCTCACGCGCCAGCGTCGAGGCGGTGGAGAAAGCCATCGACAGCGGCCGCTTCGATGCCGTTGCCGTTGAACTGGACCCGCAGCGCCTGCAGGCGCTGAGCGATCCGGACACGCTGGCCAAGCTCGACCTGGTCGAGGTGATCCGCAAGGGCCGCGTCGCCCTGTTCGCCGCCAACCTGGCGTTGTCCGCCTATCAGCGGCGCCTGGCCGAACAGCTCGACATCGAGCCGGGCGCCGAACTGAAGCGCGCGGTGGAACTGGCGCGCGCGCGCAACCTGCCGGTACACCTGATCGACCGTGAAGTCGGCCTGACCTTCCGCCGTGCCTCGCAGCGGCTGGGCTTCTTCGGCAAGCTGAAGCTGGTTGCCGGGCTTGGCGCCGGTCTGTTCTCATCCGAGGAAGTGGGCGAAAACGAGATCGAGAAGCTCAAGCAGGGCGACATGCTGGAGTCGAGCTTCGGCGAGTTCGCCAGCGAGAGCCCGGCGCTGTACGAGACCATCATCGGCGAGCGCGACCGCTACATGGCCACGCGCCTGCGCGAGGAACACGACCCACAGCAGCGTGAAGTGCTGGCGGTGGTGGGTGCCGGTCACCTGGCCGGGCTGGCACGCTATCTGGAAACCGACACCGAGGCGCCGGCACCGCTGCGCGCCGAGCTGGAAGCAGTACCGAAGAAGCGCAACATTCCGTGGTTCACGCTGGGCATCCTGGCGATCGTGGCGACCGGCATCGGCGTAGGCTTCTACCGCGGCGGTCTGGGTGTGGGCACCGAACTGCTGGCAACCTGGGCTATGTATACCGGCGGCCTGGCGGGTCTGGGCTGCCTGCTGGCCGGCGGCCATCCGCTGAGCATCCTCACCGCGATCGCGGTGGCGCCGTTCAAGCCGTTCCGCCTGAGCATCCCGACCGGCGCATTCTCGGCCCTGGTGGAAGCGCGCCTGCGCAAGCCGGCGTATGAGGACTTCCTGAAGCTGCGCGACGATGCGCAGAGCCTGAAGGGCTGGTATCGCAACCGCGTCACCCGCGTGGTGCTGACCTTCATGCTGACCAACATCGGCAGCATGCTGGGCCTGTGGCTGACCACGTTCAAGGTGTGGGGCAAGGTCGCCGGTTGATTGCAACGCCCCGCCGGGCATGGCCCGGCGCTACCGGCCGCACGGCGTCTGCGCGCGCGACCGGCAGGTGCCAACCTTGGTTGGCACGCTTTACGCCGACCGCAAAGATCGGCCAAGCATGCTCTGCGCAGAACATCAAAAAAAAGGGGGGAGGCCGCCCCACTACGACCGGCCTCCCCCACACCACAACACGTTGGCGCCCATTACAGCCGGGCAGCGCCCGGCTCTACCATATCCAGACCGCGGGCGCGGCGGATCAAGCGTGTCACCGCACTGCGCAGGTCATCCAGCACTGCATAGATCGTCGGCAGGAACAGCAGGCTGACCACGGTCGAGAACGCCAGGCCGCCGGCAATCGCGCGCGCCATCGGTGCGTACTCCGGGCCGTTGCCGAACATCTGCGTACTGGTCAGCGAGATCGGCACCATCGCCAGGATCGCCGTGCCCATGGTCATCATGATTGGCCGCAATCGCTCGCGTGAGCCCTCCACCAGCGCCTGGGTGCGTCCCATGCCGCCGCGCCGCAGGTTGTTGATGTGCTCGATCATCACGATGCCGTTGTTCACCACCACACCCATCAGCACCAGGATGCCGATGAAGGACATGATCCCGAACGAGGTACCGGTGATCCAGAACAGCCAGAACACGCCGAAGATCGAGAACAGCACGCCACTCATGATCGCCGCCGGGAACAGCAGCGACTCGAACACCGCCGCCATCACCACGTAGATCATCACCAGCGCGATCAGCAGGTTGAACACCATCTGCTGCATCGCTTCGTCGTCGTTGCCGTAATCGCCGCCATCGAAGGTGAAGCCATAACCGGCCGGGAAGTTCATCGGCTTGAGCACCGACTCCATCGCCTTGCGACCATCCGGCGCGGTGACCTTCTCGGCCAGGTTGGCCTTGATGGTCAGCGTGGTCTGGCGGTTGGTGCGACCGATCTGGGTGGCTGACGAACCGACATCGACAGTGACCAGGCTCAGCAGCGGCACGCTGCGGCCATCGCCGGTACGCACACTGAAGCCGGCCAGGTCTTCCGGGCTGCTCTGCTCGGCGCCAGCGAAGCGCACCCATACCGGCACCTCGTTGTCGCCGCGGCGGAACTCGCGCATCGGTGCACCGCGCAGGGCCAGGCCGACGAAGTTGGCTACCTGCTCGGCATTGAAGCCGAATGCGGCGGCGCGCTCGCGGTCGACGCGCACCTTCAGTTCGCCGCCCTTCTCGCCGTTGTCGATGCGCACATCGCGCAGCTCGGCGCGCTGGGCCAGCAGCGGTACCACTTCCTGGCCGATCTCCTGCAGCATCGAACTGGAGTCGCCCACCAGCTGCACCTGCACGCCCTGGTTGCCGCCACCGCCGCCATCACCGCCCTGGTTGCCGACGAAGTAGTCGGTGCGGGCCGACTTCGGCAGGCCCTTGCGCAGCTCTTCCTGCAGCGCCTTGATGTCCTTGGCGTACTTTTCGTCCAGGGTGACCACGGTGGAGCTGCCTTCCTGCTCGCTGTACCAGGAATACACCTGCTTCACGTGCAGGCGCTCGCGGTTGGCGTCGATCCAGTTCTCCACCCGCGCCACTTCCTCGGACATCTGCCGGTAGGTGTAGGCGCCCTTCCACATGTAGCCGATGAAGATGTCCTTGCCGCCGTCACCACCGAACATGTCGACCTTGGTCAGCTTCATCGGCACCAGGCTGACCAGCACCACCAGCACGATGCCGAGCAGGCTCCAGCCACGATGGTGCAGCGACCAGTCCAGCAGTGTCGCGTAGCGCCGCTGCAGGCGCGCGATCACGCCGGTCTGCGAGTGCACCAGCTTCGGCGTGGCCATGCGCGCGGACAACATCGGGATCAGGCTGACCGCGACCAGCCACGAGGCCAGCAGCGAGACCGAGATGGTGATCGCGATCTGCGCCATGAAGATGCTGATGTTGTTGGTCTCGCCGAACAGGTTCGGCACGAACACGATGCAGTGGCACAGCGTACCGGCACTGAGCGCGATGGCCACGTTGCGGGTGCCGATGATCGAGGCCAGGCGCGGCTGCCCCGGCATGCGCTCGCGCTCCTGGTAGATGCTCTCCACCACCACCACGGCGTTGTCGACCAGCATGCCCACCGCCAGCAGCAGGCCCATCATGGTCAGGATGTTCAGCGTCACCCCGACGAAGTACATGAAGCCCAGGGTGATGGTGAAACAGATCGGAATGGCCAGGGTCACCATCAGCGTGGACGGCCAATGGCGCAGGAAGAAGAACAGCACCGTGATCGACAGGATCAGGCCGACCGCACCGGCCTCGGCCAGTTCCAGCAGCGAGGAGGTCACCGCCTTGCCCTGGTTGTCGATCACCTTGATCTGCACGTCGCGCATCGACGCTTCGGCACGGATCGATTCAACCTCGGCCAGTGCCGCGCGCGACACCTCCACCAGATTGGCACTGCGCTCCTTGAAGATGTCCAGGCCGACCGCCGGGTTGCCGTCCAGGCGGCGCCCGTAGTTCATCCGCGCCGGCTTCAGGCGCACATCGGCGATATCGCCCAGGCGCAGGCCCTTGGCGTTGATCACCAGATCGCGCATTTCCTGCAGGTCGGTGATCTCACCCACCGGCTGCACGCGCACGCGCTGGCCGTTGTCGTCGATCTGCCCGGCCGAGATCGAGAAATTCAGCGTGCGCAGGCGCTCGCTCAGCTCGTTGATGCTCAGCCCGTGCGCGTTGAGCCGGTTCGGATCGATGGCGATCTCCACCTCGTTCGGCGGCGCGCCGGTGATGTCGACACGGGCCACGCCGGGAATGCGCTCGATGCGCCGCTTGAACTCGCGGTCGAGCATGTCATAGGCAGTGGTCAGATCGGTGGTGCTGGCCAGGCGCACCTTCAGCACCGGCTGGTCGCTGCTGGACCACTTGAACACGTTGTAGCGCTGCAGGTCGTCGGGCAGGTCGCTGCGGATCGCGTCGATGCGCTCGCGTGCATCGGAGGCGGCGATGGCGATGTCGCGGTCCCAGTCGCTGAACTCGATGAAGATCAGCGCCGCTTCGGAGGTGGCCGACGAGCGCATGCGCTTGATGCCGGTCATCGTCGCCAGCGATTCCTCGACCGGGCGGATGATGGTCCGTTCCACTTCCTCCGGGGTGGAGCCGGTGTACGGAATCTGCACGAACAGGAACGGCGCGGAGATGTCCGGC
Organism: Stenotrophomonas sp. 86156_Sma; assembly: GCF_056481625.1. Classification (NCBI taxonomy): domain Bacteria; kingdom Pseudomonadati; phylum Pseudomonadota; class Gammaproteobacteria; order Lysobacterales; family Lysobacteraceae; genus Stenotrophomonas; species Stenotrophomonas sp. 86156_Sma. The sequence continues at coordinate 2,096,395 of NZ_CM151157.1, read as the reverse complement.
AGCGCCTCCAGCGGCAACCGGAACGAAGCGATCAGGCCGATCACCACCAGCGACACGAAACACATGATGGTGGTGACCGGGCGGCGGATGGAGAACTCGGCCACACTCATGCCGGTTCCTCCGTACCCGCCGCGCTGGCCGCCGCACCCGGCTCGATCTCACTGGCGTGCTTGCGGCCGCGCTCGCGGTAATAGGCATCACCGCGGCGATCCATCAGGTCATACACCACCGGGATCACCAGCAGGGTCAGCAGGGTCGACACCAGCAGGCCACCGATCACGGTGATCGCCATCGGCGCGCGCACTTCGGCGCCCTCGCCCATCGCCACCGCCAGCGGCAGGAAGCCGAACAGCGTGCACAGCGTGGTCATGATGATCGGCCGCAGGCGCGAGCGCGCGCCTTCCACCAGTGCCTCGTGCTTGGCTACGCCGGCCTCGCGCAGCTGGTTGACCTTGTCGATCAGGATGATCGCGTTCTTGGTGACCAGGCCGACCAGCAGGATCAGGCCGATGAACACCACCACCGAGATGGGCTTGCCGGTCAGCATCAGCGCCAGGATCGCACCGACCAGCGCCAGCGGGATGGTGAACAGGATCACGAACGGGTGCAGCAGCGATTCGAACTGCGAAGCCATCACCAGGTAGACCAGGAAGATCGCCAAGCCGAAGGCGAAGATCAACGACTTCGCCGCCTGCGCCAGCTCCTCGCCCTGGCCACCGATGTGCAGGCCGACGCCCGCACCCAGCGGCTGCTCGGCGACCATCTGCTGCACTTCGCGCATGGCCGCGCCGAGGTCGATGTCGCGCAGGTTGGCCGACACCACCGCCACCCGGGTCTGGTCGGCACGGTGGATCTCACTGGGGCCAGTGGTGGCGACCACTTCGGCCACCGCGTCCAGCGTGACCGGACGGGTGCTGCCCGGGTTGACGATCAGCCGGCGGATGCTCTCCACGCTGGCGCGGTCGCCCTCCTGCGCACGCACCAGCACGTCGATCTTGCGGTCACGGAAGCTGTAGCGGGTGGCGACATCGCCGCGCACCTTCTTCACCACCACGTCGGCGATCTGGCGCGTGGTCAGGCCCAGCGCACCGGCACGCTCCTGGTCGAAGCGGATCTGGATTTCCGGGAAGCCCTCTTCCACCGTCGACTTCACATCGGCGTAGTGCGCATTGCCGCGCAGCATCGCCGCCAGGCGCTGGCCGGCCACTTCCAGGGTTGCCATGTCCTGCCCGCGCAACTCGATTTCCAGCGGCGTGGAGAAGCTGAACAACGCCGGCCGCGCGAAATCGACCTGTGCACCCGGATGCTGACCCATGGTGTCACGCAGGCGCTCGGTGATCTCCGCTTCGGTACGCGCGTTGCCGCCGCCTTCCATCACCACGGTCAACTTGCCGATGTTCTCGCCGCTCTCGGTGGGGCTGGCATCCAGGCGGGTGCCGCTGCCGCTGACACCGTACAGCGACGCCACGCCCTCGCCCTTGCCGTGCGCCAGCTGCAGCTCGCGTACCAGTGCATCAGTCTGCTTCAGCGGCGTGCCGGCCGGCAGCTTCACCGTCATCTCGAAACGGTCCTGCGCCAGCTGCGGAATCAGGTCGGCACCGAGCATCGGCACCAGCGCCATGGTCGCCACGAAGATGATCGAGGCGACACCCAGCACCTTGCCCGGATGCGCCAGTGCGCTCGGCAGCAGGCGCAGGTAGCCACGCTCGGCACCGGCGTACGGCTTCATCGCCAGATCGCTGGCCTTGCGCATCACCGGGCCGACCACCGCCACCACGCCACGCCACGCCCGCACGACCAGCCAGGCCAGCGCGTAGAAGCTCCAGCGCGCGGTCGCCACGGCACCACGACGGCCCAGTGCCACCGGCTTCTGCCAGCGGTTCTGCGGTTGCCACGGTTCGTTCGGCGCTTCTTCCGGGAACGCCAGCGGCGGCCGTCCCTTCAGCGAGCTCAGCATCGGGATCAGGGTCATCGACACCAGCAGCGAGATCGCGATGGCGATCGCCACGGTCAACGCCTGGTCGCGGAACAGCTGGCCAGCGATGCCATCGACGAACACCAGCGGCAAGAACACCGCGATGGTGGTCAGGGTGGAGGCGACCACCGCCATGCTCACTTCGCGGGTACCGACGATGGCGGCCTGCAGAATGCCCAGGCCACGCTCGCGGGCCTTGGCGATGCTCTCCAGCACCACGATCGAGTCATCCACCACCAGGCCGGTGGCCAGTGCCAGACCGCCCAGCGACATCACGTTCAAGCTCAGGCCGAGCTGGCCCATGAAGAAGAACGTGGCGATGATCGAGACCGGCAGCGACAGGCTGATCACGAACGTGCTCCAGCCATCACGCAGGAACAGGAAGATGATCAGGATCGCCAGCAGGCCACCGATCACCGCATCCTTCTTGACGTCGGCGATGGCGTGCTCGATGAAGCGCGACTGGTCCTCGATGGTGGTCATCTCGACGTCGGACGGGAACGTGCCCTTGATCTGCTCCAGGCGCTTGCGCAGCGCTTCGGCGGTGGACACGGTATTGGCGTCGCCTTCCTTGTAGATCGCCAGTTCGACCGATTCCTTGCCGCCCAGGCGGATCACCGCTTCGCGCTCCTTGTAGCCCTGGCGCACGGTGGCCACGTCCTTCAGGCGCACCGGCACACCGTTGGCGACCACGCTGGAACCACCGCCGGACGATGCGCTCTGCGCCGCCGATGCCGCCGCGATGGCTGCCGCCGAACCGGTCGACGCGGCGATGTTGAACATCTGCTGCAACGCCGAGTCGGCCGCGCTGCCGTTCGACGCCTGGGTGGTGACCAGCAGGTTGCGGATCTCTTCCAGATCGGCGAACTGGTTGACGGTACGCACCAGGAAGCGCTGCGAACCCTCCTCCAGGCGGCCGCCGGAGATGTTGATGTTCTCGTCCTTCAGGCGCTTGATGACGGTGTCGATCGGCAGGTTCAGCTGGGCCAGCTTCTGCTGGTCGATGTCGACCTGGATCTCGTCCTCGAGGCCGCCACCGACCTTGACCGCCGCCACGCCGCTGACCGGCTCCAGCTTCTTCTTCAGGTCTTCATCGGCATAGCGGCGCAGGCCGGTCAGCTCGCGGACCGCATCGGCATCGCTGGTCGGCGCCACCTTGTTCGACAGCACCAGGCGCATGATCGGTTCGGTGGACGGATTGAAGCGCAGCAGCACCGGGGCCTTGGCCTCCAGTGGCAGGTTCAGCGCTTCCATCTTGTCGCGCACCTCCAGGCTGGCCTGGTCCATGTTGGTGCCCCAGGCGAACTCCAGCACTACATCGCTCTGGCCGGTGCGCGAGACCGACTTCAGCTTGCGCAGGTTCTTGACCACGCCGACCGCTTCTTCAACCGGCTGGGTGATCAGGGTTTCGATTTCGGTCGGCGCCGAACCGGTGTACTCGGTGCGCACGGTCAGCGTCGGGTAGCTCAGGTCGGGCAGCAGGTTGACCTTGAGGTTGCCCAGCGCGATCAGGCCAAACAGCAACAGGGTGACCGTGCACATGGCGATGGTCACGCGGCGGCGGGTGGCGAATTCCACCAGGCCGCCGCGCATGCTGGCGGCGGCGCCATCGCTCGCCGGCGAGGCACCGTGGTCGTGGCCCGGGGCGGTCATTGCGTGCTCCCGGCCTTGTCTGCCGGCTTGGCGGCCGCTGCGACCGTCTTCGGCTTTGCCTTCGGATCGGCGATCACCTGCACTGCGGTGCCGTCGCGCAGGGCGACCTTGCCGGCGGTGACCACCTGATCACCGGCCGCCAGGCCATCACGGATCTCCACCCACGGGCCCTCGGCGTAACCCAGCTTGACCGGAACGCGTGCGACCTTGCCTTCGCGCACCCGGAACACCGCCGGCTCACCATCGTCGAGCAGCGCCAGGCGCGGCACCACCAGCGCATCGGCACGCTGGTCGTAATCGATGCGGATGCGACCGAACATGCCGGGCTGCAACGCGTGCGCGGCGCCATCGAAGGCACTGACCACGCGAAACGTACCACTGCCCGAATCCACCACCGGTGCGATGCGATCGACCGTGCCGGTGAAGCTCTGGCCCGGCAGCGCATCGGCGGCCAGCGTCACCGGCTGGCCGGCGCGCAGGGTGGCCAGCTCGCGCTCGGGCACGTTGAGGGTGGCTTCCAGCCGCGAGTTGTCGACGATGCGGAAGATCGGCGTGTTGATCTGCACGAAGTTGCCGGTCTTGATCGAGCGCGACGCGATCACGCCGGAGATCGGCGCCACCACCGTGGTGTAGGACAGTTCCAGCGTGGCCAGGCGGTACTGCGCGCGTACGTTTTCCAGGTCGTAACGCAGCTGGTCGACATCGGCGGCGCTGACCATCTGCTGGCCCACCAGTTTCTGCGCGCGCTGGTAGTTGTTTTCCAGCTTGCGCATCTGCGCTTCGCTCTGCACCACAGCCAGCCGAGCACGGTCCGGGTCCAGCCGCACCAGCGGCTGCCCGGCGGTCACCCGCTGGCCTTCCTCGACCAGCACCGCCAGCGCCACGCCGGAGGTCTTGGCGACCACCTGCGACTCGGCACGCGGCTCCAGCGCAGCGGTGCCGGTGTAGCTGGCGGCGACCGCGCGATGGCCCGCCACGGCCACCTCGACCGGAACCGCGTCGACCTTCTTCTCCTCCTTGGTCTCGGCGGCCTTGGCTTCGGAATTGGGCCCTGCGGCGCAACCGCCCAGCAGCAGGGAGGTGGAGATCAGCAGTGCGGCAGCGCAGATTCCGCTGCGGCGGCCGGACAGGAAGGTTGGGTGCGACATCGTCAGATCCCTGGAGGATGCGTGGACAGGTGTGGTAGCAAAGTAATGCACCACTTCACGGCAACACCATATCCCAAAGGTCATGGTGTCTTCGTGCCACTGGTCGGCCCGCCCCCCATTTCAGCTAGATGAAACCTGGGGCTATACTCGGGTCGTTCCGTACCCCACGCCGGAACGACCAGACCCGAATCCCCGGAAACGACACCATGCGCCCGCAGCCGCTCGCCGCTTGTCTCGCTCTGGCCGTCCTCCTGCCCCTTGGGGCCGCCGCACAGCCCGCTCCTGCTCCTGCTCCTGCCACACCCGCCCCGGCTCCGGCCCCCGCCGCTGCCGCGGCGCCTGCCGCCCCCACCGGCAACTTCGACAATGGCCGTGTCCTGGCCTACACCTGCCAAGGGTGCCATGGCATCACCGGCTACAAGAACGCCTACCCCAGTTACCGGGTGCCGAAGATCGGCGGCCAGACCCAGCAGTACCTGGCCCAGGCCCTGACCGAGTACCGCCAGGGCAAGCGCAGGCATCCGACGATGCAGGCGCAGTCGATGAGTTTCAGCGAACAGGAGATCGCCGATCTCTCTGTTTACCTGTCCACCGTCAAGTAAGGCCCGCCCATGTCGAAAGCCGCGCATCCGATGCGTCACGCCATCGCCCTGTCCGTTGCCCTGCTGCTGGCGGCCTGTTCACAGTCGCAGGTGGAAAACAGCGAGAAATCCGCCGCCGACCCGGGCCATGCCAGCGGCGAACACGGTTCTTCATCCTCCGCTGGCCTGCCGCCGGGCCGCGAGGCTGCCGGTGAAGCCCGCGCCAAGGTGAAGGGCAAGGCCACCAACCAGAGCTGCCTCGACTGCCACGGCGCCGATGGCAACGCGCCGATCGATGCGACCTATCCGAAGCTGGGTGGGCAGTACGGCGACTATCTGGCGCATGCGCTGCAGGCCTACCGTGCCGGTGACCGCCAGCATGCGCTGATGACGCCACAAGCGAAGGACCTGAGCGATCAGGACATCGCCGATCTGGCGGCGTATTTCGGCAGCCGACCGAGCCAGCTGCGGGATCTGCACGGGGTTAAATGACCGCGCTGCGCGGATCATGACTGCTGCAATCTGAGGCGTTCATGGGCGTTACTTTTCTTTGCGCGCAAAGAAAAGTAACCAAAAGAAACGCTCCGCCGTCCGCGAGCCGATGCTGCGCACCGGTACCCTGCGCTCCTCGGCCCACCGAGGGACGGCGCGGGAACTCGCTGCGCTCAGACACCCGCGCCTCTTCGCCCTCGCCGGACCTGCGGTGCTCGGCTCGCTTCAAGGCGGAATCAGATCAAAAGCCACAGCCGCCCGCCTGGCGAGACGGCCGTGGCAGACGCTCAGCCTTCCAGTTCTTCCCAGCGCGCGTACGCGGCATCCAGCTCGGCCTGCACCTTGGCCAGCTGCTGGGTATGCGCGGTCACTTCGGCGCTGCTGCGGGTGTAGAACGACGGGTCGTTCATCGCCGAGGTCAGCCCTTCGACATCGCCTTCCAGCTTCTCGATGGTCTTCGGCAGCTGCTCCAGCTCGCGCGCTTCCTTGTAGGCCAGCTTGCGCTTGGGCGCAGCCTGAGCAGCGGCCGTGGCGGCCGGTGCAGCGACCGCCGGCTTGGCTGCTGCCGGGGCCGCGGCAGGTGCAGCCACGCTGGCCGCATAGCGCTGCCAGTCGCTGTAGCCGCCGACGTACTCGCCGATCACGCCGTCGCCTTCCATCACCAGCGTGGAGGTCACCACGTTGTCGATGAAGTCACGGTCGTGGCTGACCAGCAGCAGCGTGCCGGTGTACTCGCCCAGCAGCTCTTCCAGCAGCTCCAGGGTTTCCACGTCCAGGTCGTTGGTCGGTTCGTCCATCACCAGCAGGTTGGACGGCTGCGCGAACAGCTTGGCCAGCAACAGGCGGTTGCGCTCGCCGCCGGACAGGCGGGTGATCGGCGCACGCGCACGTTCCGGGGTAAACATGAAGTCCTGCAGATAGGCATGCACATGCTTGCGCTTACCGTTGAACTCGAGGAAATCGCGGCCTTCGGCCACGTTCTCGATCGCGCTCCAGTCTTCGCGCAGCACCGCGCGGTACTGGTCGAAATACGCGATCTGCAGATTGGTGCCCGCGTTGACCTCGCCCTTGGCCGGCCGCAGTTCGCCCAGCAGCAGCTTCAGCAGCGTGGTCTTGCCGCTGCCGTTGGGACCGATCAGGCCGATGCGGTCGCCGCGCAGGATGGTGGTGCTGAAGTCACGGACCATGGTGCGCTCGCCGAAGCCGAACGAAATGTCCTTGACGTCGATGACCTTCTTGCCGGAGCTGACGCCCTGCGCGGCTTCCATCTTGACGTTGCCGCTGAGGTCGCGGCGCTGCGAGCGTTCGGTGCGCATCGCCTTCAGGCGACGTACGCGGCCTTCATCGCGGGTACGGCGGGCTTTGATGCCCTGCCGGATCCAGACTTCTTCCTGCGCCAGCAGCTTGTCGAAGCGGGCGTTTTCCTGCGCCTGCGCATTGAGGCGTTCCTCGCGGCGGCGCTCGTAGTTGGCCCAGTCGCCCGGCCAGCTGGTGACCTGGCCGCGGTCGATCTCGACGATGCGGGTGGCCAGCGCACGCAGGAAGCGACGGTCATGGGTGACGAATACCACGCTGCCGCTCCAGCCCTTCAGGAACGCTTCCAGCCAGTCGATGGCTTCGATGTCCAGGTGGTTGGTCGGTTCGTCCAGCAGCAACACATCCGGGCTGGACACCAGCGCGCGGGCCAGCAGCACGCGGCGCTTCATGCCACCGGACAAGCGGCCGAACTCGGCCTCGCCGTCCAGGTCGAGCTTGGTCAGGGTTTCGCTGACGCGCTGGTCCAGGCCCCAGCCGTTGGCGGCGTCGATCTTGGCCTGCACGTTGCCGAGCGCTTCGCCATCGAACACCTCGGCATGGCTGAGGTGGTGGAATTCGGCCAGCCACTGGCCCAGTTCGCCGAGGCCATCGGCGACGACGTCGAACACCGAGCCGGCGGCGCCATGCGGCACTTCCTGCTCCAGGCGGGTGACACGCACGCCCTGCTGCACGCGGACTTCGCCGTCATCGGGCTTGTGGTCGCCGGACAGCAGCTTGAGCAGGGTGGATTTGCCGGCGCCGTTGCGGCCGATCAGGGCGATGCGTTCGCCCGGCTCGATCGACAGCTCGGCCTTTTCCAGCAACAACGGGCCGCCGACGCTGAAGTCGACGTTCTGTAGGGTAATCAGAGGCATCCGGCCATTGTACCGGTTGGGGGCGTCGGCCGGGCTGCACCCGGCACCCGCAGAGGCAACGTCAACGGCCGAAGCAACAGCCATAGCCGGTTTCCTGTGGGATGGCGGGGTGGGTCCGGTTGCGGGGGACGCTGCAAGTACGTCCATGTAAGCTCGGTCGCGCCATCCATGGCGCTCACGCCCCCGCAACCGGACCCACCCCACCTTCGACAGTTTCCCGCTGCTGTTGGTGGGTGCCGACCGTTGGTCGGCACGGGGTCGGATCCCGTTGCTGCGCAACGGGCTCTGACCCCTTCGTGGAGTTCGCGCTGTGGAAGATGGATCCCGGCTACTGCACCTCCCCCAACAACGCCTGCAACCCCGGCAACCATTGCTTGCCGGGGTGGCGTACCAGCCACAGGGTGCGCTGCAGGGCGGGCAACGGGGTCTCAAGCACGCGCAGGCGGCCGAGGGCCAGTGGTTCTTCCAGCGCATGACGAGAAAGACAGGCCAGACCCAGCCCAGCGATGGCGGCCTGCTTGATCGCTTCGGTATTGCCCAGCTGCAGGGTCTGGGCGAAGCCGCGCAGGTGCGGCAGCAGCGCCTGTTCCACCGCTTCGCGGGTACCGGAGCCCGGCTCGCGCAGCAGCCAGCGTGCGCCGCGAAGTTCATCCAGCGACCAGCGTGCGGGGGCCTCGGCGGCCGCCACAATCACCAGCGGGTCCTGCTGCCAGGCCGTGACCTGCAGGCCGCGCTCGTGGCACGGGCCTTCGATAAGGCCGGCGTCCACGTCCAGTCGCTGCACGGCGGCGACCACGCCGGCACTGTTGTCGATGCGCAGGTCGACTTCCGCCTGCGGCGCCTGCCGCAGCAGTTCGGCAATGCGCGGCGGTAGCAGGTAATTGCCGATGGTGGTGCTGGCGGCCAGCACCAGCCGCAGTGGCGCGCCCTGCGACGGGTCACCGCCGGCGGCGAGCTGGCGCTCGAGGTCGGCGGCGTTGACCAGCAGCGTGCGCGCGGGTTCCAACAGGGCGCGGCCGTGGCCGTTCAGCGCCAGGCGGCGGCCGATGCGGTCGAACAGCGGCGTGCCGAAGTGCGCTTCCAGCTCCTGCAGGGCGGCGCTGCTGGCCGACTGCGAAAGCGCAATGGCCTGGCCGGCAGCAGTGGTGCTGCCATGGTCGGCGATGGCGACAAAGACCTGCAGCTGGCGCAAGGTCAGGCGCATGGGATTAACCCGCTTGATAGGTAGGTTTCACCCATATTATTCGTTTTACAGGTCAGCGACTCAGGCGCACGCTTGCCCCATCACTCCAGCCCTGCCCCTGCCATGAACGCCCCCGCTCTCTCCTCCTGGTCCCTACCCGCCCTGCGCCAACGCTGGCAGCCGCGCCTGCCCGGCCTGCTGCTGGTGGGCCTGATCGCGGCGGCGTCGCTGTATCTGGCCGAGCTGCCCTGGCTGCAGGCGCACGGCCTGAGTGCGCTGACCGTGGCCATCGTCGCCGGCATCGTGGTCGGCAATACGTTCTACCCGCGGCTGGCGCCGAGCAGCGCGGACGGCGTGGGCTTCTCCAAGCACTGGCTGCTGCGCGCCGGCATCGTGCTCTACGGCCTGCGCCTGACCTTCCAGGACATCGGCCATGTCGGCGTCACCGGCGTGCTGATGGACGTGCTGGTGGTCGCCAGCACCTTCGGACTGGCCTGCTGGCTGGGCGTGCGCGTGTTCAAGATGGAGCGCGAGGCAGCCATGCTGATCGGCGCTGGCAGCGCGATCTGCGGTGCGGCAGCGGTGATGGCCGCCGAGCCGGTGGTGCGTGGCCGCGCTGCGCATGTCACCGTCGCGGTCTCGACGGTGGTGGTGTTCGGCACGCTGGCGATGTTCCTGTACCCGGCGCTGTATGCACTGGTGCAGTCGCACGGCTGGCTGGCAATGGACGCGCAGCAGTACGGCCTGTTCACCGGTGCGACGGTGCATGAAGTGGCACAGGTGGTGGCCGCTGGCCGCGCGGTCAACGAAGCGGCGGCCGATACCGCAGTGATCACCAAGATGGTGCGGGTGATGCTGCTGGCACCGTTCCTGGTGGCGCTGTCGCTGTGGCTGGCGCGTGGCGGCAAGGCCAGCGCCGACGGCAGCAAAGCGCGCATCGTGGTGCCGTGGTTCGCTTTTGGTTTCGTGGCGGTGGCCGGGTTCAACTCGCTGCATCTGCTGCCGGCCGGCCTGCAGGCGGGGCTGGTGCAGCTGGATACCGTGCTGCTGGCGATGGCGATGGCCGCGCTGGGCCTGACCACCCACGTTTCGGCGCTGCGCCAGGCCGGCATGAAGCCGCTGCTGCTGGCGCTGATCCTGTTTGCCTGGCTGCTGTTCGGCGGGCTGGCGATCCACCAGGGTGTGCTGGCCGTGCTGGGCTGAGCGGCCTTCCCAGCTTGCCGACGACGTCCGCAGGTCGTACAAGAATGCCTGCCCTGCATTACATGGACGACATGAGCACCCATCACCTTCCAGACTTCCGCTACCATCCGGACCCGGTTGCGACGGGCAACGTGGGGCCCTCCACTACGGCCTGCAGGGTCTGCCAGCAGGCGCGTGGATATGTGTACCTGCGCGATGCCCTGCATGATGGGCACAGTGATTTTTCGGAACAGATCTGCCCTTGGTGCATTGCCGATGGCCGTGCAGCATCGGCGCTGGATGTCGCATTTGCCTGCAGTCTGGACATCGACGAAAGCGTGTCCGAAACCGCATTGGAGGAGCTGTCCCTGCGCACGCCTGGCTACGTCAGTTTTCAGGGGGAGAAATGGCTGGCGCATTGCAACGATATCTGCCGCTTCCTGGGCGACGCCACGATGGAACAGGTGAGTCAGGCCACTGCAGCGACCATCGCGGCCTGGTGCGCGGCCAATGACGCCGACGAATCACTTTGGTCGGAGCTGGTCGGCGACTACGCACCTGGTGGAGATATCGGCTTCTACACGTTCGAGTGCCTGCACTGTGGCCTGATTCAGTTCCATGTTGACGCGGCCTGAGCCTGCTCCGCATGTCCTACGTGGATCGTTAGACTTGAGGCATGCCCGCCTCCCCCGCCCTGCTGCCGGTCCCGTTGCGATTGCTGGATGATCGCTATGGGCCGGGCAATGTCGATGAAGCCGAAGACACGCTGATCGCGATCGTGCAGGCGGTGATGGGCAAGCAGGCAAGCTGCGCGTTCCATTTCGACACGCAGCACGCCAACCCGTGGTTCCACCAGCTGCTGCTGGAACCCCGGGTCGCCGGAAAGCCGGCCACCCAGGAGCAGCTGCAAGCGATGGCCGTACGGCTGGTGGCCCTCGGTTTGCACTGAAGGTTGGACAGTGTCATCCACGCATGGCGTGGATCTACTGGATCGCACACCCTGAGCGGGTGAAGAAGGCCGGGGGGCCCAGCCTTCCGGACGGGTACAATGCGCCATGACTGACTTCTCGACTCTGCCGCTGAGCCCGGCCCTGCAGCCCGGCCTGGACGCCCTCGGCTACACCACCCTCACCCCCGTGCAGGCGCAGAGCCTGCCGGCCATCCTGGATGGCCGCGATGTGATCGCACAGGCGCCGACCGGCAGCGGCAAGACCGCCGCCTTCGGCCTGGGCCTGCTGCAGGCCATCGACCCCAGCCTGATCCGTGTGCAGGCGCTGGTGCTGTGCCCGACCCGCGAACTGGCCGACCAGGTCGGCAAGCAGATCCGCAAGCTGGCCACCGGCATCCCCAACCTGAAGCTGCTGCTGCTGGTTGGCGGCGTGCCGCTGGGCCCGCAGCTGGCCTCGCTGGAAGGCCATGACCCGCACGTGGTGGTCGGCACTCCCGGCCGTGTGCAGGAGCTGGCACGCAAGCGCGCGCTGAATCTTGGCGCGGTGCGCACGCTGGTGCTGGACGAGGCCGACCGCATGCTCGACATGGGCTTCGAGGAGCCGATCCGCGAGATCGCCGGCCGCACCCACAAGGACCGCCAGAGCCTGCTGTTCTCCGCCACCTTCCCCGACAGCATCCGCGCCATGGCGCGTGACCTGCTGCGCGACGCAGTGGAAGTGACCGTGGAGGGTGCCGACCAGGCTCCGGCGATCCGCCACCTGTTCTGCGAGGTGGAACCGGCGCACCGCCAGAAGGCGCTGGCTGGCCTGCTGCTGAAGTACACGCCGGAATCGGCGGTGGTCTTCTGCAACACCCGCAAGGACGTGGACGAAGTGGCCAACTCACTGCAGCAGTTCGGCTTCTCTGCACTGGCCCTGCATGGCGACATGGAGCAGCGCGACCGCGAGGAAGTGTTGTTGCTGCTGGCCAACCGCAGCTGCAACGTACTGGTGGCCAGCGATGTGGCCGCACGCGGCCTGGACGTGGAAGAGCTGGCGGCGGTGATCAACTACGAGCTGCCGACCGACGTGGAGAGCTATCAGCACCGCGTGGGCCGTACTGGCCGTGCCGGTGCCAGCGGCCTGGCGATCAGCCTGGTGGCCGGCCGCGAGAAGACCCGCGCCGAAGCCATCGAAGCGCAGATGGGGCAGCCGCTGGACTGGCAGAAGACGCCGCTGGCAACCTCGCGCCCGGCCGAACTGCCGCAAGCCGCGATGCGCACGCTGCGCATCGACGGCGGCAAGACGGACAAGCTGCGCCCGGGCGACATCCTCGGCGCACTGACCGGCGACGCCGGGCTGTCGAGCAAGTTCATCGGGAAGATCGCGATCTTCCCGACCCGCTCCTATGTGGCGATCGCGCGTGAGCAGGCCAACAAGGCCGTGGCCAAGCTGGAAGCCGGCAAGATCAAGGGCCGTCGGTTCCGCGTGCGGATGATGTGATTGAAGCAACGTTGCCAACCACGGTTGGCAACGATCTGACCTGGTAGCGGCCAACCTTGGTTGGCCCATCCGTGGCGCCAGTCGCGAAAGGCGCTGCCAACCAAGGTTGGCAACTACCGGCTCCAAGCCATTCGCTCTGGTAGATGCCAACCTTGGTTGGCACCCACCCTTCGATCAGAACACCAGTTCGGTGTGCAGCGGCAGATCCGCTTCCCAGCGGGCGCGGCCGCCGAGGCCGTCGAGCTCGACCAATACGCCGGCACCGACCACGTCAACGCCCAGGCGGCGCACCAGCGACAGCGCGGCGACCAGCGTGCCGCCAGTGGCCAGCACGTCATCGATGATCGCCACGCGGGCGCCGGCCGGCAGCGCATCGGCGTGCACTTCGATGCAGTCGCTTCGGTATTCCAGCGTGTATTCCTCGCGCAGCACCTGGCCCGGCAGCTTGCCCGGCTTGCGCACCGGCACGAAGCCCACCCCCAGTTCCAGCGCCATCGCGGCGCCGAGGATGAAGCCACGCGATTCGATGCCGATCACCGCGTCCAGCTTCTGGTCACGCCAGCGGTCGGCCATCGCGGTGATGGCACCGCGGAAGTCCTCGCCGTGTGCGAGCAGCGGCATGATGTCCTTGAAGAGGATGCCGGGCTTGGGGAAGTCGGCGATGTCGCGCAGGCGGGAGGCCCACTGCGGAGCGACGATGGCGTCGGTCATGTCACGTTGGTTATCTGATGGCGGCATAGGGTACCTGTTCCGGGCGTCGCCTGCCTGTTGGGGGTATTCGGCCGGGCTGCGCCCGGCACCTGCAGAGGCTTCAAGCCAAGGCAACGGCAACGGCAACAGCAAGGGCAACAGCGAGTTTCCTGTGGGATGGCGGGGTGGGTCCGGTTGCGGGGGACGCTGCAAGTCCCCCTCCGGGGCCCGGCCCAGCCGCTGGCGGCTGTGCGTTCGGGCGCTTGCGAAGCAGTGCTTCGCAAGCAAAGCGCCCTCATCCATGTAAGCTCGGTCGCCGCTTGCTCGTGTGCGCTGTCCTGCGCACACGGCAAGACCGGGGTTGGGCCTCCTCCCCAACCCGCCCGAGGCATGCCTCGGGCCCATGCGGCTCACGCCCCCGCAACCGGACCCACCCCGCCTTCGACAGATTTCTGCGATCTGTCGGGCATTGCTTTCTGTAGATCCACGCCATGCGTGGATGAATCTTCATCGAAATCCAATATTTCGAAAATTGAACGAAGAGCATCCACGCATGGCGTGGATCTACCGTGTCGACCAAGGTCGACACCTACCCACAGCAGCGGGAATCTGTCGGAGGTGGGGCGGTGTGGGGCTGCAGGACCGTTGGCGCCATGGATGGCGCCATCGAGCCCCCATGGATGGGTTTACGGCGTGTCCTGCAGCCCCACACCGCCCCGCCAGACCACGGATTCCGCTTTTGCTCTGGCGTTTGACCTGGCCTCTGCGGGTGCAGGGCGCAGCCCTGCCGAAACCCACCCTCAGGAGCTGCAGGACAGCATCGAGCAGCCCGCGCGGTTGTCTGCCCACGCCGGGCGCTTGCCGGCGAAATGCTCCAGCCCGGCACGCTCGGTGTACGGATCACGCAGCACGTCCTGCAGTGCGTGAACGCCACCGAGGTCGCCCTGCTCTGCACGATCGATGGCTTCCTGCGCCAACCAGTTGCGCAGCACGTACAGCGGATTGGCCGCGGCCATCTTCGCCGTGCGCTCAGTGGCCGACAGCGGATCGGCCTGCAACCGTGCCGCGTAGTCCTGCAGCCACTGCTGCAACGGCGCCTGCACCGCCTGCTGGCGCGCCTCGTCGTAGTACACCGCGTCCAGCAGCGCCGCATCCGGTGTCGCCGGATCGAGGCGCATCAGCGCGCGCCAGGCCAGGGTCATGTCCATGCCACCGTCCTGCATCAACTGCTGCCAGCGCAGGTAGAGCTGCAGGTCGTCATCGTCGGCCGCGGCCAGGCCCAGCTTGGCTGCGGCATCGCGACGGGTGCAGGCCACGAAGGTGGACTGGTAGGCCGCCAGACCGGCCTGCAGCGGCGCCACATCGGCGAACAACGGCGACAACGCCTGGGCCAATCGGCTCAGGTTCCAGTACGCCACCTGCGGCTGGGTACCGAAGCGATAACGGCGGCCCTGCGCATCGGTGGTGTTCGGCGTCCAGTCCGGATCGAAATCCTCGACCCAGCCGTAAGGGCCGTAATCAAGTGTGAGGCCGAGCACGGACAGGTTGTCGGTGTTCATCACGCCATGCACGAAACCCACGCGCATCCAGTGCGCGATCATCTCGGCGGTTCGCACCGCGATCTGCGCGAACCAGTCGCCATACAGCGCCTCGCCCTGCCCTTCCAGTTCGGGGAAATCGCGGGCGATGCAGGCATCGACCAGCTGCTGCAGCAGGGCGGTTTCACCACGCGACGCAGGCAGCTCGAACGAACCAAAGCGCAGGAACGACGGCGATACCCGGCACACGATGGCACCCGGCTCCGCGCGCGGGTGGCCGTCGTAGAACATGTCACGCACCACGTCGTCGCCGGTACCGACCAGCGACAACGCGCGCGTGGTCGGCACCCCCAGATGGTGCATCGCTTCGCTGCACAGGAATTCGCGGATCGACGAGCGCAGCACTGCGCGCCCATCGGCGCCGCGCGAGTAAGGCGTGGGGCCGGCCCCCTTCAGCTGCAGCTCCCAGTGGCGGCCATCCGGCGCGACCAATTCACCCAGCGAGATCGCACGGCCGTCGCCGAGCTGGCCGGCCCAATGGCCGAACTGATGGCCACCGTAGTTGGCCGCCCAAGGCTGCATGCCTGCATACAGTGCGTTGCCACCGAATACACGGGCGAAGCCTTCGCTCTCGACCTCAGCGGTATTGAAGCCAAGCATTTCGGCCACGTCCGGCGCCCAGGCCAGCAGCGTGGGCGCCGTCACCGGGGTCGGCATCACTGGCGACCAGGCTGCGCCCAGCACTTCACGCCTGCGCGGGCCGGATTCGGGGTCGCCCGGCAGGGTATGCAGCAGGCGGTTGTCGAAACGGGGGCTGTCGGTATCCATGGTGCTGAAGATGGGGGCGACGGCCGCCCTCCTCAATTGCCGCTGAGCGCCTGCAGGTGGCCGCCGTGGGCCTCGGCACGCTGGTAGGCCGGGCGCTCACCGATACGCTTGAGGAAGCCACGCAGTGCCGGCTTGTCGTCGAGGCCACCACCGCGTGCGGCAGCGGCCTGGATCGGGAAGCTCATCTGGATGTCGGCCGCACTGAAGCGCTCGCCAGCAAACCACGGGCTTTCGGCCAGGCGGCGCTCCATCCAGTCCAGGTGCAGGCGCCGCTGCGGACCGATGAAGCCGCGCTCGGCCTTGTCGGCGATGCTGCGTGCGATCGGGCGCGCGAAGAACGGCATCGGTGCGCTGCGGATGCGACCGATCACCAGGGTCAGCAGCAGCGGCGGCATCGCCGAACCTTCGGCATAGTGCAGCCAGTAGCGGTAGGCGATGCGTTCAGCTCCGTCGGCCGGCATCGGTGACGGCGACAGCTGGCGCTGGGTGTCGTAACGGTCAGCGAGGTAGTCGAGGATCGCCCCGGACTCGGCCAGTACCAGTTCGCCATCCTGCAGCACCGGCGACTTGCCCAGCGGATGCACGTTGCGCAGTTCCGGCGGCGCCAGCAGCGTCTTCGGATCACGCGGATAACGGCGCAGTTCGTAGTCCAGCCCCAGCTCCTCCAGCATCCACAGCACGCGCAGGGAACGGGAGTTTTCCAGGTGGTGGACGATGCGCATGGACGGTTCCGCGATGGGAGGATGCATCTGATCTTAGCCCGCCCGGCTGCATGCCTTTTGTAGAGTCGGGCTTGCTCGACTGCTTTCCAGAGACAGTCGAGCAAGCTCGACTCTACAAAACAGCGGGCAATAAAAAACGCCGGAAGCTTTCGCTTCCGGCGTTCTGGCTACCAAACGGTAGCAGACGGATTAGACCGCCTGCACCTGGTCAGCCTGCATACCCTTCTGACCCTGGACGGCGATGAAGGTAACCTTCTGGCCTTCCTGCAGGGTCTTGAAGCCGGTGCCCTGGATGGCACGGAAGTGCACAAACAGGTCCGGGCCGCTTTCCGGGGTGATGAAGCCGAAGCCCTTGGCGTCGTTGAACCACTTGACGGTGCCGGTCTGACGATCAGACATTTGACTAACTCCTGAAACACATGTTGAAAAAATCGCAGCCACCGGGTATCGGGGCCGAGACTGAGTTGCAGGCGTTGGTAAAGCGGATCGATGAGCGGATCGTGAGATCAACTGCACCAGGCCACGATTCACGGTGACCCTAGCAAACACAGTGGGACGAACGATACGCGTGTTTTCTGCAAAAAGCGATAGCCCGGACGTTCATGGGCAGACCCCGCCCGCTAGACGTGACAAGGGCTGGCAGCCGATCGAGGCTAACCCCGAGTCCCCATTCAGGATTTTCCTACCCTACACTGGGTAAATGACTGAAGCTGAAACCCAAGCTGAACCCGCTCTCCCACGCATCTGGGTAGACGCGGACGCCTGCCCCACCGTCATTCGCGACATCCTGTTCCGGGCCGCTGAACGCGTTGGGATCGAGCTGACCCTGGTCGCCAACCAGTGGATCCGGACCCCGCCCTCGCGCTGGCTGCGCTCGATCCAGGTCCCCCAGGGCCTGGACGTGGCCGACAGCGCCATCGTCGAGCGGGTCGCCGCCGGTGACCTGGTGGTCACCCAGGACATCCCGCTGGCCGCGCTGGTGCTGGAGAAGAAGGCGGTGGCGCTGAACCCGCGTGGCCAGCTGTACACCCCGAACAACATGGCCGAGCGGCTGTCGATGCGCAATTTCATGGAAGAGCTGCGCGGCGCCGGGGTGCAGACCGGGGGCCCACCGCCGCTGGGCCCGCGCGACCGGCAGCTGTTCGCGGCCGAGCTGGACCGCTGGCTGGCGCGACGCCCGGTTCGCTGAACGACCCTACCCGCTCTGGCCGGGCAGTCACAGGCGACGCTGGCTGCTGAACCGCCTGGGCTCCCCACTCAATGGATCGTCGAAGGTCAGCCCCTGCGCCAGCAGCTGCAGGGGTGACTCGACCGTTTCATCCGGGCGCGGCCTCAGCTGCGGATACAGGTCATCGCCCTCGATGGGGGCGCCCAGCATCGCCATATGCACGCGCAGCTGGTGCTTGCGGCCGGTTTCCGGCCGCAACCGGTAGCGCCAGACCGGCCCCTCGGCCTCGATCAGCTCGATCCGGCTGCGGGCATTGGGCTCGCCCGGCACTTCGGCCATGCGGAAGAACGGCTCCCCCGGCACCAGACGACTGTCCCGCTGCAGCGGAAACTCCCGCCCCGGCAGCGCCGGTGCCAGCGCCTCGTAGGTCTTCCCGATGCGCCGCTCGCGGAACAGCCGCTGGTAGGCATCACGCGTGGCTGCCTGGGTGGAAAACAGCACCAGGCCGGCGGTCAGCCGGTCCAAGCGGTGCAACGGCGCCAGCTCGGTGTTGCCGGTGCGTGCGACCAGGCGCGACAGCAGGGTTTCGCGTACATACCCACCGGCCGGCGTCACCGGCAGGAAGTGCGGCTTGTCGGCCACCAGCAGGTGCGCATCCAGATGCAGGATGGTCTCGGCGAAGGGAATCACCGGCTCGTCGGCCACCTCGCGGAAGTACTGGATTTCAAGCCCCACCTGCCAAGGCATGTCCGGCGCCAGTGCCCTGCCCTGCGCATCCTGCACGCGGCCTCGGGCGAAGCGGTCCTGCCATTGCGCACGGTCGATGCGCGGGAAACGCGCGCACAGGCCATCGAGCAGGCTGGACCAGTGGCCGGGTGGCAGCTGCAGGCGGCTGGGCAAGGTCACGGCGTCCACTCCGGCCACGGGAAAGAGCGCAAGAGTGCCACCGTTGACGCTGCGCAGACAGACCGGCAACGGACACCCCTGGAGCAAACCTCTATCATTGTCGTCTTTAGTCCACGGACCCCCCATGGCCCTCACCGCCACCATCCGCAAGGCCGAACTGCAGATCAGCGACATGGATCGCGGCTACTACGCGACCCACAACCTGACCCTGGCCCAGCACCCGTCCGAGACCGACGATCGCCTGATGGTGCGCCTGCTCGCCTTCGCGCTGAACGCCGGCGACCGCCTGGAATTCGGCCGCGGCCTGAGCACCGATGACGAGCCGGATCTGTGGGAACACGACTACACCGGCGACATCCTGCAGTGGATCGACCTGGGCCATCCGGACGAATCGCGCATCCGCAAGGCCAGCAATCGCAGCCGCCAGGTGCAGGTGATCAACTACGGCGGCAACGCCTCGGAGATCTGGTGGGGCAAGCAGAGCAAGGGCCTGGCACGCTTCGACAATCTCTCGGTGGTTGATCTGGACGGTGAATTCGTCGAGCGCTGGGGCCAGCAGATCCAGCGCGCCATGCGCTGGAGCGTGCTGATCCAGGACGGTGAAGTGCAGCTGCTCAACGACCAGATCCAGCTCGACGTGATCCCGAACTGGCGCAAGCGCGCCAAGGCATGAGCACGATCCGTTGCGACGTGGTTGTCATCGGCGCCGGTGCGGCCGGGCTGATGACCGCAATCACGGCTGGCCAGCGCGGCCGCCAGGTGCAGGTGATCGACCATGCCAACAAGGTCGGCAAGAAGATCCTGATGTCCGGCGGTGGCCGCTGCAACTTCACCAACACCGGCACCACCCCGGCCAACTTCCTGTCGGCCAACCCGCACTTCTGCAAGTCGGCACTGGCGCGCTACACGCCCTGGCACTTCATCGAGCTGGTCAGCAAGCACGGCATCGCGTATCACGAAAAGGAGCTGGGCCAGTTGTTCTGCGATGTCTCGTCCAAGCAGATCGTGAAGATGCTGGTGGACGAATGCCAGGCGGCAGGCGTGCAGGTGCGTACCGACTGCAGCGTGCAGCGCATCGAGCATGGCAGCGATGGATTCCGCGTGCACACCACGCAGGGCCTGTTCCATTGCGCCTCGCTGGTGGTGGCCACCGGCGGCCTCTCCATTCCCAGCATGGGCGCCAGCGGCTTCGGCTATGAAGTGGCCCGACAGTTCGGCCACCAGGTGCTGCCGACCCGCGCCGGGCTGGTGCCGCTGACGCTCAGCGGCAAGCACCAGGAACGGCTGGCCGATCTCAGCGGCGTCGCTCTGCCCATCGAGGCGCGCTGCAACGGAAAGAGCTTCCAGAATTTCATGCTGCTGACCCATCGCGGCGTGAGTGGCCCGGCGATCCTGCAGATCTCCTCGTTCTGGCAACCCGGCGACGCGCTGAAGCTGGACCTGCTGCCCGGCCAGGATGCCGGCGAGTGGTTGCGCCAGATGAAGCGCGAACGTCCTGCCGCCGAGCTGCGCACGGTACTGGGCGAGGTACTGCCGAAGCGGCTGGCACAGCGGTTGTGCGAACACTGGCTGCCCGACCGGCCCGTGCGCCAGCTGGACGAGCCGGTGCTGCGCCAGGCCGCACAGCTGCTGGGCGCGTTCCCGCTGGTGGCCAGTGGCACCGAGGGCTACCGCACCGCCGAGGTCACCCTGGGCGGCGTGGATACCGCCGAGGTCTCGTCCTCGACGATGGAATCCAAGCGCGTGCCCGGCCTGCATTTCGTCGGCGAGGTGCTGGATGTGACCGGCTGGCTGGGCGGCTACAACTTCCAGTGGGCCTGGGCCAGCGGCCACGCAGCCGGTGGCGTGGTGTGAACCACATCGCCGTTCAATGCGTGCAAGGGGTGCGCGCATGGACGGTTCGCCGCGCATCGTGTATCTAGATTTGCAGATTGGGGAGCAGTGCATGCAGAACGCGAACGACATCACCATCCGCCTGCTGATCGTCGATGACAGCGGCGAGAATGCCGAAGCCATCGTCAGCACGCTGCGCAACAGCGGCATCGCGGTACGCCCGTGGCGTCCGCAGGATGCAGCCGAGCTGGCCCAGGTGCTGGCCAGCCAGGCCATCGACCTGGTGCTGGCTTCGCCCTCCCAGGGCATCCCGCTGCCACTGGTGGCCCAGCATATTGCTGCCAGCGGCAAGGACATTCCACTGGTACTGCTGGCCGAGCGCATCGACGAGGACGAACTGGTGCAGGCCAGCAGCCATGGCATCCGCGCCCTCGCCCTGCGCCAGCGCCCCGAGCACCTGCTCGCCGTGGTCCGCGACCAGTGGGTGGACCTGCAGGCACGCCGCGGCCTGCGCCGCATCGAGGCGCAGATGCGCGAGACCGAGCGCCGCTGCGATGCGTTGATCGCCTCCTCGCGCGACCCCATCGCCTACGTGCATGAAGGCATGCACATCCGCGCCAACGATGCCTATCTGGAGATGTTCGGTTACGAGCATTTCGACGACATCGAAGGCATCTCGCTGCTGGACATGGTCGCCGCCCAGCACGTGGAGGGCTTCAAGCAGCTTCTGAAGGGCCTCAGCCGTGGCGAGGCGCCGCCGCCGCAGTACCAGCTCGACGCACGCCACGAGGATGGCAGTGCGTTCCCGGCGACGATGGAGTTTGCCGCTGCCACCTACGAAGGCGAATCCTGCCTGCAGGTGGTGCTCCGCCGCCGCATGGAATTCGACCCCGAGCTGGCACGTGAGGTCGAGGACCTGCGCCAGCGCGACCAGGTCACCGGCCTGCTCAATCGCCCGACCTTCATGCTGCAGCTGGAAAGCGCGGTGGCCCAGGCCGGGCGCAGCGAAGGCCAGTTCGGCCTGCTGCTGATCGAGCCGGACCACTACGCGCGCCTGCTGCCGGACATTGGCCTGGCCTCGGCCGACACCCTGATCGGCGCGCTCGCCGCGCTGCTGGCCGAAGTCGTTGGCGAAGACGCGCAGCTGGCCCGCTTCGGCGAACACAATTTCGCCGTGCTGCAGGCCGGGCCGTACGCGCAGACCGTGGCACTTGCCGAGCGCATCCGCGAAGCCTACGCCGCGCACGTCTTCAGCATCGGCGCGCGTTCGGCCACGGTAACGGTCAGCATCGGTGGCGTGCAGGTGGGCGAGAAGATCGCCAGCATCGGCCAGGTGCTGGCACGCGCCAGCGAATGCACGCAGGCCGCCGCCGAACTGGGCAATACCTGCCGTATCTTCGACCCGGCCGCCGCCGACCGCGTGGAGGAAGAACGCGTGCTGCGCTGGGTCGCCCGTATCCGTGAAGCGCTGGCCGGTGACGGCTTCCAGCTGCACTACCAGCCGGTGCTGAACCTGCAGGGCGAGTCGCTGGAGCTGTATGAGGCCTACCTGCGCCTGGAGCACAACGGCGAACTGCTGAGTCCGACCGCGTTCCTCGGTATCGCGGAGGAGCACGGCCTGCTGGCCGACATCAACCGCTGGGTGGTGTCACGGGCCATCGCGGTGCTGGGCCAGCGTGCACGCGAAGGCCATGCCACGCAGATGCTGGTGAAAGTGACGCCGGAATCGTTCGACGACCCGCAGATGATCGCTACCCTGCGCCGCGAGCTGCAGGCTCAGGGTGTGCCCGGCGAACGGCTGTGGCTGCATGCGCCGGAAGCGAAGGTGTTCACTCACCTGCGCAGTGCACAGCAGTTCCTTGCCGAAGTTGCACCGCTGGGCTGCCGCATCGGCCTGGAACAGTTCGGCTCGGGGCTGGATTCCTTCCAGCTGCTGGCCCACTTCCAGCCACAGTTCCTCAAGCTGGACCGTGGCTTCACCAGCGACCTGGCAGCCACGCGCGAGAACATCGATCGCATCAGCCAGATCACCGCGCGCGCGCAGGAAGCCGGCATCCGCACCATCGCCGAGTTCGTCAGCGATGCCAATTCGATGACGTTGCTGTTCAGTGCCGGCGTGGACTATGTGCAGGGCGACTTCGTCGGCCCGGCGTTGCCGGAGATGGGCTTCGAGTTCGGGTGACCGATGGTAGTGCCGGCCGCTGGCCGGCAGCCTCAGGTACCCGGGGTTGCCGGCCAGCGGCCGGCACCACCCAAAGAGAAGGCCGGCTTTCGCCGGCCTTTTCATTGATCAGGTCATGTCGACCAGGTTTTCAATCTTCACGTCCGGATTGACGTCAGCCTCGTAGTCGACACCCTCCACGCCAAAACCGAACAGGCGCAGGAAGTCGGCCTTGTAGCCGGCCAGATCGCTGATCTCGTACAGGTTCTCGTTGGTCACCTGCGGCCACAGCGCGACCACCTTGCCCTGCACGTCCGCAGCCATTTCCTTGTAATCGGCACGCAGGCGGCCTTCGTCATCGACCAGCGCGACGGTGTGGCCATCGCCATCGACCAGGTCGTGGCGCAGGCGATCGACCGCGACGCCATCGGCCTTGCCGCCGTAGAGAATGTCGTACAGCACGTCGAGCTGTTCGATGCAGCCCTCGTGGGTGCCCTTTTCCTTCATCACCTTGAACAACAGCGACAGGTACAGCGGCATGGTCGGAATGGCCGAGCTGGCCTGGGTGACCACGGCCTTCAGCACCGACACGCGGGCGTCGCCACCGATCTTGGCCAGCTTCTCGCGCAGGCCCAGCACCTTGGTGTCCAGGTCCTTCTTGGCCGCACCGATCGAGCCATTCCAGTAGATCGCCTGGGTGATCTCTTCGCCCACGTAGGTGAAGGCGGTGGTGGTGCAGCCATTGGCCAGCACGCCGGCGTCGGCCAGCGCATCAATCCACATCTGCCAGTCCTCGCCGCCCATCACCGCGACGGTGCCAGCGATTTCTTCCGGGGTGGCCGGCTGCAGATGGGTCTCGGTCAGCACTTCCTTGTCGGTATCCAGGCCACGCAGGGTGATCGGCTCGCCGATCGGCTTCAGCGTGGAGCTGATGATCTCTCCGGTCTTCGGGTGCTTGCGGCGCGGCGCGGCAAGGCTGTAGACGACCTGGTCGACCTGGCCGAGATCGGCCTTGATCATCTCGATGGTCCTGGCCTTCACTTCATCGGAGAAGGCATCGCCGTTGATGCTCTTCGCGTACAGGCCGGCTTCGTCGGCGTACTTGTGGAACGCGGCCGAGTTGTACCAGCCCGCGGTGCCCGGCTTGGTTTCACTACCCGGGCGTTCGAAGAAGATGCCCAGGGTGGCGGCGCCACTGCCGAAGGCGGCAGTGATGCGCGCAGCCAGGCCGTAGCCGGTGGAGGCGCCGATCACCAGCACGCGCTTGGGACCATTCTGGATCGGCGGACGTGCGCGGATGTAGTCGATCTGCTGCTTGACCGCGGCTTCGCAGCCGGTCGGGTGGGTTGTGACGCAGATGAAGCCGCGGACGCGCGGTTTGATGACCATGGATACCTCGGGTTGGCAGATGCGGCGCACGGGGCGCTCAGCAGGAATACGGGCGCGCGCCTGCGCGCGCGAACCGCAGGATCGTAGTGCGCGGGGGAAGATTGCACAACCGACGGCGGCGTAGGGTGGGGTTTGTTCTGCAGGGTTGCACCCTGCACCCGCTGGAAGCCAGAGCAACGTCAACATCAAAAGCTGGGCTCCTGTGGGTTGGCGGGGTGGGTCCGGTTGCGGGGGACGCCGTAAATCCTTCCATGGAGGCTTGGCCGCGGCATCCATGCCGCGGACACCCCCGCAACCGGACCCACCCCGCCTTCTACAGATTTCCGCGATCTGTTGGACATGTCGCCGCTGCTGTTGGTGGGTGCCGACCGTTGGTCGGCACGGTTGAATTCATTCAATATCTGACAGATGTGTCGACCAAGGTCGACACCTACCAACAGCCGCGCGGAACTGGTCTGGGGCAGAGCCCCCTGAGTCAGGGGGCGGCCGCGAAGCGGCGGGGGTCTGGGAGCTGGTAAGTGGGGCCCACGGTTCGCGCAGCGAAGCGTGGGAGCGACAGCGCGCATGCGATGACGCGTACCAGCCCTGCACACAAAAAACCCCGCTTGCGCGGGGTTCTCTGTGTGTTGCGTGCAGCGGGTGCTTACGGGCGACGGGCCAGGGCCTCGATGTCCTTCGCCTTCGGCAGCAGGTCCTGCTTGCTGACGCGCAGGAAACCGATCGTCAGCATCGGCACCGCCACCAGGATCGAGGACAGCACCACGATCACCGCACCGATCATGTGCGTCTCGGCCAGGCCTTCCATCGAGCTGCCGCCGTACATGTACAGGGCCAGCGCCGACAGGAAGAACATCACCGCGGTGATCACCGTACGCGACAGCGTCTGGTTGATCGAACGGTTCAGCACTTCCATCGAGTCCACGCGCAGGCTGCGGAAGTTCTCGCGGACGCGGTCGAAGACCACGATCAGATCGTTGATCGCAAAGCCCATCACCGACAGCAGGCCGGCCAGCACGGTCAGGTCGAACTCACGGCCCAGCAGGGACACGTAAGCGACCGTCACGATCAGATCGAACATCGCCACGATGCTGGCGGTGACCGCGAACTTCCATTCGAAGCGCACCGCGATGTAGATCAGGAAGCCGGCCAGCATGAAGATCGTGGCGTACAGGCCATTCATCGCCAGGTCCTTGCCGATCTGCGGGCCCACGAACTCGTTGCGGAGCACGGTGGCCTGGTTGTCGGCGGTGGACAGGGCCTTCACCACGGCGGCGGCGGTGGCCTTGTCCTCGTGCGCGGCGTCACCGGTACCGGCAGCGTGCTCACCGTGCGGGGCCAGGCGGATCAGCAGATCGGTGTTGCCACCGACGCTCTGCACCTGGGCACCCTCAAAGCCGCTCTGCTCGAGCTTGGTGCGGACCTGCTCGACGTCCACGGCCTTGTCGAAGCGGGCTTCGATCAGGGTGCCGCCGGTGAAGTCCAGGGCGTAGTTGAAGCCCTTGACGCCGATGATGGCGACCGAGGCCAGGAACACGATGACCGTGACGACCATCGCGACATGGCGCCAGCGCATGAAGTCGATCTTGGTGTCGTTCGGGAGGATGTGCAGCGGAAACAGTTTCATGTGCGTGTCGTCCCGTCAGATGGCCACGTTCTGGAGCTTCTTGCGGCGGCCGTAGATCAGCGTCGCCAGCGCACGCGACACGGTGATCGCGGTGAACATGGAGGCGAAAATACCGATGATCATGGTCAGCGCGAAGCCCTTCAGCGGACCGGTACCGAATGCGAACAGCGCCACACCGACGATCAGGCCGGTCAGGTTGGCGTCGAGGATGGTGCCGGAAGCACGCTCGTAACCGGTCACGATCGCGGTCTTGCCCGGCACGCCGGCACGCAGTTCTTCACGGATACGCTCGTTGATCAGCACGTTGGCGTCCACCGACAGGCCGACCGACAACGCCAGACCGGCGAAGCCCGGCAGGGTCATGGTCGCGCCGAACAGCGACATCACCGCCACCACGATCAGCAGGTTGAACAGCATCGCGATCGAGGTGATCACGCCGAACATGCGGTAGTAGACGCTGAAGAACACCAGGGTGAACAGGAATGCGAACACCACCGCGCGCATACCGTTCTTGACGTTCTCGGCACCCAGGCTCGGGCCCACCACGCGCTCTTCGACGAAGTCCATCGGCGCGGCCAGCGAGCCGGACTTCAGCAGCTTGGCCAGGTCCTCGGCTTCCTTCTTCTGCAGGCCGGTGGTCTGGAAGTTCTTGCCGAACACGCCGTTGATGTTGGCCACCGAGATCACTTCCTCGTTGACCTTGAAGCCACGCACTTCCTGGCCGTCGACGACGGTCACGGTCGGCACGCGCTCGGTGTAGACCACCGCCATCGGCTTGTTCACGTTGGCGCTGGTGAAGTCGAACATGCGCTGGCCGCCGACATTGTTCAGCGTCACGCTGACCGCCGGAGAGCCGCTGTTCGAATCGGTCACCGCCTGCGCGCCGACCATCTGGTCACCGGTGACGATCACGCGCTTGTTCAGCAGGACCGGACCACCGCCATCACGACGCTGGTAGACCTTCGCTTCCGGCGGAATGCGCCCGGAGTTGATGGCGTCCTGTGCATTACCGTCCACCACGGCCCGGTATTCCAGGGTAGCGGTGGCACCGATCATGCGCTTGGCTTCGGCGGTGTCCTGCACGCCCGGCAGCTGCACCACCACGCGGTCGGCACCCTGGCGCTGGATGATCGGCTCGGCCACACCGAGCTGGTTCACGCGGTTGCGCAGGGTGTTGATGTTCTGCTCGATGGCGCCGTTGGCGATCTGGGTGATCTCGGTTTCCGGCACGGTCACCGTGATGCGATTGCCGCTGACGTCGTAGCCGAGGGTCGGCTGCGCCTTCACCAGGGCGGTGCGGGCACGCTGCGCGGCGTCGTCACCGGCGGACGGGCTCAGGTTCGCCACGATGCTGTTGTCAGCCCGGCGTTCCACCGACTGGTAAGCGATGCGGGCGTCGCGCAGGGTGCTGCGCACGTCTTCGGTGTAGGCGTCCAGGCGCTTGTCCAGGGCGGCCTTCTGGTCGACCTGCAGCACGAAGTGCACACCGCCCTGCAGGTCCAGGCCCAGCACCATCGGGCGACCGCCGAGGTTGGCCAGCCAGTCCGGCACGGTCGAGGCCAGGTTCAGGGCCACGGTGTACTTTTCGCCGACCGTGTCACGCAGGGCGTCGCTGGCAGCGGACTGCGCCTTCAGGTCCGGCAGGCGGACGATCAGGCTTTCCCCTTCCTTCTCGGCACCGACGGTGGCGACACCGGCCTTCTTCAGGTCGGCCAGCACACGGTCACGCAGCGCATCGTCGATCTGGCCGCCACGGTTGGCGGTGATCTGGAGGGCCGGGTCCTTCTGGTAGATGTTGGGCAGCGCGTACAGCGCGCTGAGCGCCAGTACGATCAGGATGACGACGTACTTCCAGCGTGGAAATTCGAGCATTGCTTGGGTCCCGCGCGGCGCCATCCCCGGCGCCGCGGTTGTGCATCGGAAAGGGAGTGGCTTACTGGGCCGACTTCAGGGTACCGGCCGGCAGCACGTTGCCGACAGCGCCCTTCTGCACGCGGATGCGCACGTTGTCCGCCACTTCAATGGTGATGAAGTTGTCGCCGATGTCGGTGACGATGCCGGCGATGCCGCCGTTGGTCAGCACTTCGTCGCCACGCTTGATCTTCTCCAGCATGGCCTTGTGCTCCTTCTGCCGCTTCATCTGCGGGCGGATCATCAGGAAGTACATGATGGCGATCAGGATGACCGGGAACAGCAGCGTGGTCAGGCCCATGCCCTGCGGTTGGCCGCCGGCGGCCTGGGCGTGGGCGGCGGGAATCAGGAAGGCAAGCAGGTTCATTGTTGGTCCTTTGGTTGGGCGGCGCTTCGGCCCTTTCACGGGCACGAGGTGTCGACCGCGGATCTGGGTCAGCCTTGAAGTATGCCACGGCCCCGGGCGTTCGTCCTTGGGCCGTTTGGCAGGGGGTGTTCGGGTTACAAGGGCGGTGCTGCCGCCCCGCGTGCCGCGTAGAAAGACTCACGGAAGGCCAGGAAGGTTCCCGCCTCGATGGCCGCACGGATGTCGGCCATGAGCTTTTCGTAATAGAACAGGTTGTGCAGGGTGCCCAGCATCGGCGCCAGCATCTCGTTGCAGCGGTCCAGGTGGCGCAGGTACGAACGCGTGTAACCGCCGGTGCAGGCCACGCAGCCGCAGCCGGGCTCGATCGGATCCATGTCGCGCGCGTACTGGGAATTGCGGATGCGGACGGTGCCGAACGAGGTGAAATAGTGGCCGTTGCGGGCGTTGCGGGTGGGCATCACGCAGTCGAACATGTCCACGCCACGTGCGACACCCTCGACCAGGTCCTCCGGCCGGCCCACACCCATCAGATAGCGCGGACGGTCGCCCGGCAGTTCCGGGTCCAGGTGGTCGAGCATGGCGTTGCGCTCGTGCTCCGGTTCGCCCACGGCCAGGCCGCCGATGGCGTAACCGTCGAAGCCGATCGCCTGCAGGGCCTCGGCCGAGCGGCTGCGCAGGTCGGTGTGCACGCCGCCCTGGACGATGCCGAACAGGGCCGCGTCGTTGCCGAGCTCGTCATGCGCGTTGCGGCTGCGCTGGGCCCAGCGCAGGCTCAGCTCCATCGAGCGGCGCGCCACATCCTCGGTAGCCGGGTACGGGGTGCACTCGTCGAAGATCATCACCACGTCCGAATCGAGCACTTTCTGGATCTTCATGCTCTCTTCCGGGCCCAGGAACACACGGGCACCGTCGGTGGGCGAGGCAAAGGTCACGCCCTGCTCGGTGATCTTGCGGCGGTGGGCCAGCGAGAACACCTGGAAGCCGCCGGAGTCGGTCAGGATCGGGCCATCCCAGCGGCAGAAGCCGTGCAGGCCGCCGTGGTCGGCGATGATGTCCAGGCCCGGGCGCAGGTACAGGTGGAACGTGTTGCCGAGGATGATCTCGGCGCCCAGCGCACGCACCTGGTCCGGCAGGATGCCCTTGACCGAGCCATAGGTCCCCACCGGCATGAAGGCCGGCGTTTCCACCGTGCCACGCGGGAAGGTCAGGCGGCCACGGCGGGCACGGCCGTCGCGGGTCTGGAGCTGGAACTGCAATCGGGACATGGAGCGGTCATTCGGGCAAATAGTCGCCCATTGTCTCCCAAAACCGGGTCGACCGCCCATTCAGGCCCGAACGGCACGGCAGTAGAGCCACGCCATGCGTGGCTTTCCTGGCCTCCAGGCACCGGCAAGTGCGCACCAACGGTGCGCACCCACCACAAGCAGGCAGAGGTCAGCGCCCTACCCCGCCTGTGGGAACAGCAGCATCGCGTCGCCGTAGCTGAAGAAGCGGTAGCGCTGCTCGATCGCGTGCTGGTAGGCCTCGAATACGCGCTCCTTGCCGGCAAACGCGGAAATCATCATCAGCAACGTGCTTTCCGGCAGGTGAAAATTGGTCACCATCGCGTCGACGCTGCGGATGCGGTAGCCCGGGGTGATGAAGATCTGGGTCTCGCCGGCAAACGGCAGCAGCTCACCGTCACGCATCGCGCTTTCCAGCGCGCGCACCACGGTGGTGCCGACGCCGATCACGCGGCCGCCGGCGGCACGCGTGCGCCGTACCTGCTGCACCAGCTCGGCACCGACATTCAGCCACTCGCGGTGCATCACGTGGTCCTTCAGGTCATCGGCACGCACCGGCTGGAAGGTGCCCGCCCCCACGTGCAGGGTGACGTGGCCAAAGTCCACACCCTTGTCCTTCAATGCGGCCAGCAGCTGTTCGTCGAAATGCAGGCCGGCGGTCGGTGCCGCCACCGCGCCCACTTCACGCGCGAACACGGTCTGGTAGCGCTCGCGGTCGTCCATGCCCGGCTCGCGCTGGATATAAGGCGGCAGCGGCAGGCGGCCGGCATGCAGCAGCCACTGTTCCAGCGATTCCGGCACATGGAACTGCAGCACGTAGAACTCGCCATCGCGGCCCAGCACCTCGGCTTCGCCACCGGCATCCAGCGCGATGCGGCTGCCGGCCTTGGGCGACTTGCTGGCGCCCACCTGCGCGCGGGCCTGCTGGCCACCCAGCAGGCGCTCGATCAGGATCTCCACGCGGCCGCCACTGGCCTTCTGCCCGAACAGGCGCGCCGGGATCACCCGGGTGTCGTTGAACACCAGCAGGTCGCCCGGCTGCAGCAGCGACGGCAGGTCGCGCACCTGCAGGTCGGTGAAGGCATCGGGCGCCGGAGGCACCAGCAGCAGGCGGCTTGCGGAACGTTCGGCCAGGGGCGCCTGCGCGATCAGTTCAGCCGGCAGGTCGTAGTTGAAATCGGACTTCTTCAAGGCAGTGGGCGGCAACAGGTCGACAATGGCGCGCATTGTACGTCCAGCGTCTGCGAGCCGGCGTGCTTCGCGGCGAACGTCGCGCAAAATGCTGCTATGCAGCAGGTTTCTGCGGGGTTATCGCGCAAAAAAACAAGTGCTAGCATCGAGTCGGAAGTCCGCTGCACGAGCCTGCCCCAAGCGCGCGTGATGACGCGCGTTTTGCTTTTGAAGACCCGTGCGACCCATTGTTTCAGGAGATCTGCAATGAGCTTCATCGAACGCCTCGCCCCCCTGCGCAACCAGCCCGGCACCCGCCTCACCTCCGGCCTGGACGACGCCACCCTGACCGCCCTGTCCGCCAACCACCCGCAGCTGATCGCCGCGGTGGACGCCGCCGCCGAGGAATTCGCGCACGTGCAGGCCGACCTGGGGCCGCTGCTGGCGCAGGACGAACAGGCGCAGATCGACGCGATGCAGGACGGTTTCGTCAATTTCTATGCCGATGACGCGGTGACCCCGTATGTGGCACTGGCTGCACGCGGCCCGTGGGTGGTCACCCTGAAGGGCGCCGTGCTGTACGACGCCGGCGGCTACGGCATGCTCGGCTTCGGGCACACCCCGGACGCCGTGCTGGAGGCGATGGCCCGCCCGCAGGTGATGGCCAACATCATGACCCCCAGCCTGTCGCAGCAGCGCTTCATCACCGCCCTGCGCGCCGAGATCGGCCACCGCCGTGGCGGCTGCCCGTTCGCGCGCTTCATGTGCCTGAATTCCGGCTCCGAGGCGGTTGGCCTGGCCGCCCGCATCGCCGACGTCAACGCCAAGCTGCAGACCGACCCCGGCGCGCGCCACGCCGGCGCCACGATCAAGCGCGTGGTGGTCAAGGGCAGCTTCCATGGCCGTACCGACCGCCCTGCCCTGTATTCCGATTCCAGCCGCAAGAGCTACATGCAGCACCTGGCCAGCTACCGCGGCGAGGATTCGGTGATCACCGTGGCGCCGTACGACGAAGCCGGCCTGCGCAAGGTGTTCGAGGATGCCGCACGCAACCAGTGGTTCATCGAGGCGGTGTTCCTGGAACCGGTGATGGGCGAAGGCGACCCGGGCCGCTCGGTGCCGCCGTCGTTCTATGCCGTTGCCCGCGAACTGACCCGTGCCCATGGCAGCCTGCTGCTGCTCGACTCGATCCAGGCCGGCCTGCGTGCGCATGGCGTGCTCTCGGTGGTCGATTACCCGGGCTTCGAAGGCCTGGACCCGCCGGACATGGAGACCTACTCCAAGGCACTCAACGCCGCGCAGTACCCGCTGTCGGTGCTGGCGGTGACCGAGCATGCCGCGCAGCTGTACCGCAAGGGCATCTATGGCAACACGATGACCAGCAACCCGCGTGCACTGGACGTGGCCTGCGCCACCCTGGCCCAGCTGACCCCGCAGGTGCGCGCCAACATCGCCGAGCGTGGTGCCGAGGCCGTGCGCAAGCTTGAACAGCTGAAGAACGAGCTGGGCGGACTGATCACCAAGGTGCAGGGCACCGGCCTGCTGTTCTCCTGCGAACTGGCGCCGCAGTTCAAGTGTTACGGCGCCAACTCCACCGAGGAATGGCTGCGCCAGCACGGCATCAACGTGATTCACGGTGGCGAGAACTCGCTGCGCTTCACTCCGCACTTCGGCATGGACAGCGAAGAGCTGGACCTGCTGGTGGGGATGGTCGGCCGCGCGCTGCGTGAAGGCCCTCGCCGCGAGCAGGCAGCGGCGGCGTAAGTCTCGTTCTTTGTAGAGTCGAGCTTGCTCGACTGCACTTCGTTCAGGCGCCGCGACAGTCGAGCAAGCTCGACTCTACTGAACGAAGAACAGCCGAGCGTGGCTCGGCTCTACAGACGGCAACCGCGAAGGTCCATACTCCATAGACACCCCGTCCCTGACCGCCCTGCGGTCGGCGACGGGGCGTTTTCGTTTCCGGCCAAGAGACAGGAAGATCCATGAAATCGATCTGTGTGTACTGTGGTTCCAACGCTGGCAGCAAGCCGGCCTATACCGAACGCGCCATTGCCCTGGGTGATCGCATCGCCCGTGACGGCCTGCGCCTGGTGTACGGCGGCGGCAATGTCGGCCTGATGGGAACCGTGGCCAATGCCGTGCTCGCCGCCGGCGGCGAAGTGACCGGCGTGATCCCGCGCCAGCTGGCCGACTGGGAAGTGGCCCACCGCGGCCTGACCGAACTGGAAATTGTCGGTTCGATGCATGAGCGCAAGTCGCGCATGTTCGACCTCGCCGATGGCTTCGTCACGCTGCCCGGCGGCTTCGGCACCATGGAAGAGATCTTCGAGATGCTGACCTGGCGCCAGCTTGGCATCGGCAACAAGCCGTGCGCCTTCCTCGACGTGGAAGGTTTCTACGCCCCGCTGATCGGCATGATCGACCGCATGGTGGAAGAGCGTTTCCTGCACCCGGACCAGCGCCAGGACCTGTGGTACGGCTCGGATATCGAAGAGATGCTGGAGTGGATGAAGAACTACAAGCCAGCGCAGGCCTCGAAGTGGATCGACGAAAAGCGTCGCGCCGCCCTGCGCTGATGCTTTCCTGCGCGGCGGCTCAGACCGCCGCGCAGCTCCACGGTGCGGGCCGCCCCAGCAGATAGCCCTGGCCGTAGTCGCAACCCAGTTCGCGCAGGGTCTGCCGCTGCGCCTCGGTTTCGATGCCCTCACCGATGGTCTCGATGCCCAGCGTACGCGCCAACGACAGCACGCCCTCGACCAGCGCCCGCGTGCTCTGCACTTCCGGCCCATGCAGGCCGGCGATGAAGCTCTGGTCGATCTTCAGCGTACTGATCGGGAAACGGTGCAGGTAGGACAGCGCCGAGAAGCCGGTACCGAAATCGTCCAGCTGCACCTGGATGCCGCGCTCGCGCAGGCCCTGCAGGATGCGCAGCGTGTGCGGGCCATCGTCCAGCAGCGCCACCTCGGTGATCTCCAGGCGCAGCCGACGCGGATCGGCACCACATGCATCCAGCAGGCCGAACAGGCGGCCGCTGAACCCGGCGGAGCGGAAATGGCGCGGTGACACGTTCACCGATACATAGCTGTGCCCGCCCTCGGCCAGGCCGGCAATCACCTGTTCGTAGATCAGCCAGTCGACCTGCTCGATCAGGCCGCTTTCCTCGCCCAGCTCCAGGAACGCCCCCGGCAGCAGAAGGCCGCGGCGCTCATGCTGCCAGCGCAGCAGCGCCTCGTGGCCCACCACCTCGCCATCGGACAGGCGCACGATCGGCTGGTAGAACGGCACGAAATCGCGGTTGTTGATCGCACGACGCAGGTCGGCTTCCAGATCGAGGCTGCGCATGGCCTGCTCGCGCATGTCTTCGTCGAAGATCGCACAGCGGTCATGGCCCTGCGCCTTGGCCCGGTACATTGCCGCGTCGGCATCACGCAGCAGCTCTTCGCCGGTGCGGTAGCGGGGGTTCCACAGCGCGATGCCCAGGCTGCCGGACGGGAACAGTTCGCGCCCGGCGATCCACATCGACTCCTGCAGCGCCAGCAGCAGGCGCTGGCCAAAGTCCAAGGCCTGGGCCAGGCCCTGCGGGCATTGCAGCAGCACCGCGAACTCGTCACCGCCCAGCCTGGCCACCACGTCCTCGGTGCCGGCCATCGATACGATGCGCTTGGCCACTTCCACCAGCATGCGATCGCCGGCGGCATGGCCGATGCTGTCGTTGACCAGCTTGAAGCGGTCCAGATCGAGGAACAGCACGGCGAACACCGGGCCGCCCTCACGCTTGGCCAGGGCCAGCGCATCCTGCAGGCGGTCCAGCAGATGCAGGCGGTTGGGCAGCCCGGTCAGCGCATCGTGCATGGCCTGGTGGGTCAGGCGCTGTTCGGCACGCAGGCGCTCGCCGATCTGGCCGAGCAGCTTTTCGTTGACCTCGGCCAGTTCGCGCGTGCGCTCCTCCACGCGCTTCTCCAGCTCGGCATGCGCCGAGCGCAGCCGTTGCTGGTCGCGCTGACGGGCCAGGCCGGTACCGATGTTCTGCGCAACGAAGGTCAGCAGGCGCTGGTCATGCACGCTGAAAATGCTGTTCTCGCTGTAGCTCTGCACCACGATCGCGCCGACCACTTCGTCGTCGCGCAGCAGCGGTACGCCCAGCCAGCAGTGCGAACGCGCACCGGATTCACGCACTTCGCCACTGGCCAGCAGCGCATCGATCTGCGCGCGTGACGCCAACAGTGGCCGCCGGTTGCGCACGACATACTCGGTCAGGCCCCGGCTGAACGGTCGCGGCGCGCGGCTGGCGTTGTGCTCGTCCACCGAATAGACGAAGTCCAGGCCGTTGCCGGCCGGGTTGACCAGGGCGATGTAGAAATTGCGAGCGTCGAGCAGGCGCCCGACCACCCCATGCACCTGTCCGTAGAACTGCGCCAGGCTGTCGGCCGACATCGCCATCTCGGCGATGTTGTACAGGGCGGTCTGCAGCTGTTCGGCGCGTCGACGCTCGGCCACCTCGTCCTGCAGGCTGTGATTGGCGCGCTGCAGTTCCTGGGTGCGCCGCGCCACCTGCTGCTCCAGCCGCACCTGCGCCTGGCGCCGGTCCATCGCGGTCTGCACGTGCTGCGCAACGAAGCCCAGCAATGCGCGCTCGGCCTCGCCATAGCGGGCCGCCTGCTCATAGCTCTGGACCACGATGGCACCGCATACGCGGCCATCGCGCAGCATCGGCACGCCCAGCCAATCCAGGCTTTCGGGCCCGCGTTGCGGGTCGTGCTCCTGCTCCATCACCTGCGCCAGCAGTTCGCGCGAGGGACCACTGAGCGGCTTGCCATGACGCAGCAACGCCACGGTCAGGCTGCGCGGCATCTCGCTGGCGTCATGGCTCTGCGTGGGATCGGCGACGAAATCATCGACCTGATCGGCGAAGTACAGGAAACGGATCTGGTCGCGCACATCGTCGTATTCCACGATGTAGCAGTTCTCGGCATACATCAGCGTGCCCAGCACACCATGCACGTGGCGCAGCATCTCAGGCATTTCCAGGTCGGCACCGGCCAGATCTGCAATCTGGAACAAGGCCTGCTGCAACCGCTCGGCCTCTTCCAGCGCCTTGATCTGGCCGGCCTGGCGGCCGCGCTGCAGCGCCAGCTCCATCGCCTGCCGGGCAACCCCCCACCATGCCGGCGAAGGCACCGCGCCTTCCACCGACAACAGCAGGCGCGCCCCATCATGTTCCCAGCCGTGCTGGCCGTCGCCCACGCCTGGCGCTGCCGCATCACCTCCGGCAGCCGCCCTCGGCCAGGCCCCCTGGCCACGGCCAAGCTGCGGGTCATCCCAGCCGACGCGGACCACGGCCGTTTCCGGCAGAAGCGCATGCAACGCGCGCACCAGCGCCGCGCTCAGCACGGCCTCGTGTGGTGGCTCTTCCGCCGGTTCAGCATGCGTGGACAAATGACAATCTCTTGGCGCCGTCAGTGCGTCGCCTCCCCTGAGCCGCCGAGCATAGCGCGCCACCCGGGGGGCAATGGAAGCCCGTAAACCCCGAATCGTGCGCCCGTACGTTTTTCCTGCTGACCGTAGCCCCTTCCGAGCCATGACCCTCGCCCTGCCCGCCCTCGCCACCGGCTATGCGCCATCGCCTGCAGGCCTTACCCTGTACGCCGTGGAAGCCAGCGCACTGCCAACCGATGAAGCCTTGATGCTGGCCTGGGCCGGTGGCGACCTGCGCGCGTTTGAAAGCCTGTATGCGCGCCATCGCAAGCGCCTGTTCGGCTTCCTGCTGCGGCAACTGCGCGACAACGCGCTGGCCGAGGAGATCTTCCAGGACGTCTGGCAGCGGGTGATCAGCGCCCGTGCGGGGTGGCAACCGGACGCGGCGTTCAGCACCTGGCTGTTCCGCATCGCCCACAACCGCCTGAACGACCATTGGCGCGCCGCCCGCCACCGGCCGGCTGCCCCGGCCGATGCCGACCTGCGCCTGGCCGCGATCGAGGATGGACAGACCCCGGAAGGCGAGCTTTCCGAATTCGAACAACGTCGCCGCATCCAGCTGGCGATGG
The DNA here is from genome assembly GCF_056481625.1 of Stenotrophomonas sp. 86156_Sma. Lineage (NCBI taxonomy): Bacteria > Pseudomonadati > Pseudomonadota > Gammaproteobacteria > Lysobacterales > Lysobacteraceae > Stenotrophomonas > Stenotrophomonas sp. 86156_Sma. Next base: position 2,059,944 of record NZ_CM151157.1, on the reverse strand, counting down.
AACAACTGCCGCCCGAGCAGCGCGAAGTGCTGCAACTGCGGCTGGATCAGGAACTGAGCCTGGAGGAGATCGGCCAGATCACCGGCGTAGGCCGGGAAACCGTGAAATCGCGGCTGCGCTATGCGATGGACAAGCTGCGTGCGGGATTGAACGCATGAACCGAGACGAACCGCTGACGCCGGAAGAACGCGAGCTGGCCCGGCTGCTCGGCCGTCGCGCCGAACAGGCACCGCCCGCCGCACTGGACGCCGCCATCCTGGCCGCGGCCCGCGCTGCCGTGAACGCTCCGGCTGCCGATGCGGTCGCCTCTCCCGAAGCACCACGTACGCAGCGCACACGCCCGCGTTGGCCGGCGGTGTTCGGCATCGCCGCTTCGATGGTGTTCGCCATCGGCATCGCCTGGCAGCTGCGTCCGGAACCGCCACCGGTTCCGGCGGGCGAGGCCGCTGTTGCGGCGGCACCGGCTGCGGCAGAAGACGTCGCGGCTGCCCATCAGGCCGCTGAGCGCAGTGCAGCCGACAGCGCGGTGGCGACTGCGGAACCGGCCGCTGCGCCCGCAGCACCCGAGGCAGCCCCGGTTGCCGCTGCCCCGGCACCGGCCATCGCGCGCGCAAGCAAGCCTGCGCCGGCCGAGACCGCTGAAGCGCCGGCCCAGGCTGCACGATCGATGGCTGCGGATGCGGCCGCCGATACCTCCTTTGCAGCCCTGCCGCCCGCTCCGGCCGCAGCGCCGGCAGCAGCCCCCCTGCGCCTCCGGCTCCCACCGCCTACTCGGCACCCGCGCCGCTGATGGCGCCGGTTGTCGCCAGTGGTTCGCTGAAGGCGCGCTCGGCAGGCACGCCAGAGTCCAACAGCGTGCAGGCCGAACAGGCCCCGGCATTGGACCGGGTAGAAATCACCTCGATGAAGCGCGAGGCTCCCAGCCGTTCTGCACCTGGCATCATGCGCCGCGGCAGCGATGCGGGCCTGAGCGCGGATGCCGTGCAGGCCGAGGTGGACGCTGACGCACGACTGCCGCGCCGGCAGTGGCTGCAGAAGATCCGTACACGACGCGACGACGGCCAGCGCGATCTGGCCCGTGCCAGCCTGGAGCGCTACATGCAGCAGTACCCGGAAGCACGCCTGCCGCGCGACCTGCGCCCGCTGCTGGACGACTGAAGCGGACGGGAATACCCGGCAACCCCGTAGAATGACGGGAATGCTCGATACCCTCGCCCAGCCGGTCAGCCACACGCTGGAAGTCAAACACAGCCGTTTCATCGCCCATGCTGCGCCGATCGATGGCGCTGCAGCGGCCATGGCGTTCCTGCAGCAGGTCGCGGTGGCCGATGCCACCCATAACTGCTGGGCTTACCGGCACGGGCAGGACTATCGCTCAAGCGACGATGGCGAGCCGGCCGGCACGGCTGGACGTCCGATTCTGGCGGCGATCGACGGCCAGGGTTTCGACCGGGTGATGGTGGTAGTGACGCGCTGGTTCGGCGGTATCAAGCTCGGTGCCGGTGGCCTTGTGCGCGCCTACGGCGGCGCCGCCGCCGAGTGCCTGCGCACCGCCCCGCGCCTGCCGCTGGTGGCGATGGCCCGGCTGCAGCTGCTGGCCGGCTTCGAGGACCTGGGTACCCTGCATGCCACCCTGCCCGCCTTCGGTGCCGAAAAGCGCGATGAACAGTTCGATGCCAATGGCGTGTGCCTGCGGATCGAATTGCCTGCCGATCAGGTCGACGCATTGAAAATCCGCCTGCGCGACGCCACCCGTGACCGTATCCGCATAGAAGACGACGACCAGGATGACTGACAAGGACGACGCCCCCGCTTCGACCCCGCCGCTGCGGCGCCTCGGCAGCCTGCGCACGCTGTGGCCGTTCGTGCGCCGCCACAGCGGCCTGTTCACCGCCTGGCTGCTGGCCCTGGCGGTGTCTTCTGCAGCCACGCTGAGCCTGCCTCCGGCGGTGAAGCAGATGATCGATCACGGTTTCAGCAGCGGCGGCCAGATCAACCGTGCCTTCGCCCTGCTGATGCTGGTGGCGGTCGTCATGGCGTTGGGCACGGCCGCGCGCTTCTACTTCGTATCGTTGCTGGGTGAAAAGGTCGTGGCCGACCTGCGCAGCCAGCTGTATGCCCACCTGATCCAGCTGGGCGCCGGCTTCCACGACCGCAGCCGCAGCGGAGAGCTGGTCTCGCGCCTGACCGCGGACACCGAACTGCTGCGCAGCGTGGTCGGCTCGACCATGTCCGTGGCGCTGCGCAGCACGGTCACCGTCATCGGCAGCCTGGCCATGCTGTTCGTCACCAGCCCACGGCTGGCCGCATGGTCGCTGCTCGGCATTCCGCTGGCGGTGCTGCCGATCATCATCGGCGCGCGCAAGCTGCGCACGGTCGCACGCAACAGCCAGGACCGCATCGCCGATGCCAACAGCCTGGCCAGTGAAACCCTGGGTGCGGTACGCACGGTGCAGGCACATGCACGCGAGCCGTACGAGCGCGGGCGCTTCGACAAGGCACTCGGTGATGCCATCGGCGCCGCCCGTCGCCGCATCGGCGCACAGTCGCTGGTCACCGCCAGCGCCATCCTGCTGGTGTTCGGCGCCATCGTCGGTGTGTTGTGGCTGGGCGCGCACGACGTCATCGACGGCCGCCTCAGCGCCGGTACGCTGGGCCAGTTCGTGCTGTATGCATTGATCGGTGGCGGCTCGGTGGGCGCGCTGGCCGAAGTGTGGAACGAACTGCAGCGCGCGGCCGGCGGCATGGGCCGCATCGGCGAACTGCTGCAGGAAGACATCGAGATCCGCGCGCCGGCACAGCCGCACGCGCTGCCGCAGCCGCTGCGTGGCGAGATCCGGTTCGACGACGTGGTGTTCCACTACCCGCAGCGACCGGACCAGGCCGCACTGGACCACTTCAACCTGCACGTCCGCCCCGGCGAGACCGTGGCGCTGGTGGGTCCGTCGGGGGCGGGCAAGAGCACGGTGCTTTCGATGCTGCTGCGCTTCCATGATCCAGCCAGCGGCCGCATCGACGTGGACGGCATCGACGTGCGCCAGGTCGACCCGGCCGAGCTGCGTGCGCAGCTGGCGCTGGTGCCGCAGCAGCCGACTCTGTTCGCTGCCAGTGCGCGCGACAACATCCGCTATGGCCGCCTGCAGGCCAGCGACGCCGAAGTCGAGGCTGCCGCGCGTGCCGCCGAGGCCGATGGCTTCCTGCGCGCGTTGCCGCAGGGCTATGACAGTGAGCTGGGCGAGCGCGGTGCCCGCCTGTCCGGTGGCCAGCAGCAGCGTGTGGCGATTGCCCGTGCGCTGCTGAAGGATGCGCCGATCCTGCTGCTGGACGAAGCGACCAGCGCGCTGGACGCGCAGAGCGAGCACAGCGTGCAGCAAGCGCTGGAGCGGCTGATGGCGGGCCGCACCACACTGGTCATTGCCCACCGCCTGGCCACCGTGCTCAAGGCCGACCGCATCGTGGTGATGGACCAGGGCCGCATCGTCGCCGAGGGCACGCACGCACAGCTGCTGGCCGAAGGTGGACTGTACGCTGAACTTGCGCGCCTGCAGTTCATCGATTGATGACGTCCGGCTAACATCGGCGCGGCCAAGCTGGCCGCGCAACAACCGCATCCGCTGAAGGAGGTGCACGATGTCGTTCCGTCAGTTCCCCGCCGTCGACAGCAACGGCGAAAGCCACATCATCATCGAGTTCAAGCCCGAGGCGAATGGCAGCGGGCATCACTCTGAAGCCACGCCACGCTACGAACTGGATGACGGGCGGCCGCTGGTGCGCGATGGCCGCGAGTTCACCACCAGTGGCGGCGAGCTGCGGCTGACGATCTGAGGTTCGCCGGGCATGGCCCCGGCGCTACCGGATTTCGCATCGCCCCGCTCTGGCGGGTGTCGACCTTGATCGACCCGCTTTCTTGACTCTGGTAGGTGTCGACCTTGGTCGACACGCCTTTTGCCCAAAGCGGTCGAGCATGGCTCGACTCTACAAAAGGCGTGATCATTTTTTGGCCAGGTATCTTGACAGCCTTGGCTGGCAAGGCCTGAGCAAGGTTATCCACACGTTTGCTCAGGAACCATCCACACCGCCTGTGGATGAATTCAGCCCAGTACCCGCCCGATGCCGCTGGCGTCCACGTCGGCTGCGGCCCGGGTGATCGCCGCAGCATCGCTGCCGGCCACGAACCCGATGCGGAAATGCACTTCGCCACCAGGCGTGCGCGAGGAATGGATCGAAGCCAGGCTGATGCGATGCTGCTCGAACACGTTCAGCAGCTCACGCAGTGAGCCTGGCCGGTCCTCCGGCAGGTGCACCGACAACGCGTTGCGCTCGGTCAGGTCAGCCAGCAGATAACCCACGCGTTCAAAGGTGTAGTTGCCGTCCGCCAGCGCCTGCTCGCCGAAGGCACTGCGGTTGGCCGACAGCAGCTGCTCGCGGAATTCACCACGCGCACGGTCGTCGCCCTGCCCGACCTGCGCCTGCAGGGCCTGCAGCTGGCCGACCAGCCGTTCCAGCATCGGCGCCACGTACGGGTTACCGAACTGGATGTCTTCGTAGATCGCCGGGTTGAGCGACAGGATGCGCGAGATGATCGCCGTGTCCAACTCGAACGATGCCGAGCGGTACGGCATCATCGCGGCCAGATCGCCCAGCTGCGGCTGGTACTGGCGCAGCACGCCGGCCTGGGCCAGGTGGGTGGCATGCACCATCGCCTGTACCAGCGCCATCATCTGATCGTGGTGCTGCGGCGCGGCCCGCACGCACTCGGCCTGCAGCGCAGTGCACAGCGTATCGACCCATGGCTGCCAGTGCTGCAGCCGCGCTTCGCAGACCACCATCACCCGGCCCTTCAGGGTCGGCGCCTTGGGTGGCGCGGTCATCGGGTGCAGGCCGACCACTTCGGCTTGAGAGGCCAGCATCGCCTGCACCGGCGCATCCTTCACCGAGGTCACGTCCAGCCACAGCCGGTCCTGCTCACGGCCGGCCGACTGCCGCACGTACTCGGCAATCAGAGCCGGCGTATGCCGGATCGGTGCCGAGAACACCAGCACGTCGGCCTGCGCCAGCAGCTGTTCCGGCGTATGCGAGTCCGGATCGGCCGGATCGTGGCCGATCACCTGCAGCTGCATGTGCTGCTGGAAGAAGCGGCTCAGCCAGCGCCCATAGGCGCCGGCACTGCCGACGATGCCGACCGTGCGCGGCGTGCGTTCGAGCAAGCTGCTCATGCCACGCGTTCGGCGCGGAAGCGCGTGCCTTCGGCCAGTGCGGCAGGCGCCGCCGCGATCACGTCGAACTCTTCGAAGCCATTGTCCAGAGTCGCCTCCAGCGCCGCATGGGTACCGGCAATCGCACGCGAAATCGCCTGCTGCATCGATTCACCTCGCAACAGGAACGACACCACCAGCGACATCAGCACGTCACCGGTGCCGGCCACGTCCACCGGCAGCAGCGGCGAAGTCCAGCGCCAGGTTTCCTCGCGACCGACCGCCAGGGTCACCAGCTCACCCGGGTTACCGCCCACGCTGTGCGCGATCACCCAGTGCGGGCCACGGTCCAGCAGCGTGCGCGCGGCGGCGATGGCATCAGCCTCGGCCAGTGCCGGCATACCGGTCAGACGATTCAGTTCGAAGGCGTTCGGGGTCACCAGCCAGGCATGCGGCAGCAGTCGCTCGGCGAAGATCGCTTCCAGGCCCGGTTCCACGTAGGGGCCGGTGTGGGTGTCACCAATCACCGGATCCAGGCAGTAACGCAGCTGCGGACAGACCGGCAGGATGTTGTCCAGCCAGTCGGCGAAGGCGGCACCGTTGGCGGTGCTGCCGAAGTAGCCGGAAACCAGCATTTTCGCCCGCTGCGGCAGGCCGCGCTCGTGGGTGCCCAGCAGCAGGTCGGCGAACCAGTCGGCGGGCAGCACCCGACCGCGCGTGGTGTCGTAGAACGGCGCATTGCTCAGCAACACGGTCGGAATTTCCGCGACGCGCACACCGAGCGCACGCATCGGCGGTACGGCGGCGCTGTTGCCGGCGTGGCCGTAGACAAGTTGCGACTGGACCGAGATGACATCGATCGGCGACGGACCATCCGGCCGCTGGCGGCGGCCGTGGACCAGGTGGTTATCAAGGGATTCGCTCATGGCCGCATTCTACGCCCAAGGGGGTTTCGGCAGGGCTTGCAGCCCTGCACCTGCTCAATGCAACGGCAACCGCAACGGCCGAAGCCAAAGCGGCATTCCGTGGGGTGGCGGGGCGGTGTCGGAGTGCGGGGACGCCGCAAGTACGTCCTTGCAGGCTTGGCAGCGGCATCCATGCCGCTGACACCCCGCAATCCGACACCGCCCCACCTTCGACAGGTTCACGCGGCTGTTGGTAACTGCGCCTGTTGTTCCGCGCGGCTGTTGGTAGGTGTCGACCTTGGTCGACAGATCTGTCAGATATCGAACGAATTCATCCGTGTCGACCAAGGTCGACACCCACCAGAGCAGTACCCCGTTCCGACAGACCGCGGGAATCTGTCGAAGGCGGGGTGGGTCCGGTTGAGGGGGCGTGAGCGCCATGGATGGCGCGACCGAGGCTACAGGGACGTATTTACGCCGTCCCCCTCAACCGGACCCACCCCGCGAACCCACGGAAAGCCAGCTTTTGAATTTGACGTTGCCGTTGCCGTTGCCGTTGCCTTGGCTTCGGCAGGTGCAGGGCTGCAAGCCCTGCAAACCCAAACCCCTCAGTGAGCAGCAGGCCGCGACGGTGGCAGCCACGCCGCCACGATGCCCAGCAGCGGCAGGAACGCGGTCAACTGGTAGACGTATTCGATGCTGGTCTTGTCCGCCAGCAGGCCCAGCACAGCCGCCCCAAGCCCGCCCATGCCGAAGGCGAAGCCGAAGAACAGGCCGGACACCATGCCGATGCGGTGCGGCATCATTTCCTGCGCGTACACCACGATCGCCGAGAACGCCGAGGACAGCACGAAGCCGATCAGCACCGCCAGCACGGTCGTCCACAGCAGATCAGCATGCGGCAGCATCAGCGCGAACGGGGCCACGCCCAGGATCGAGGTCCAGATGATCGGCTTGCGGCCGATGCGGTCACCCAGCGGGCCACCAAGGAAGCCGCCAGCGGCGGACGCCACCAGGAACGCGAACAGATGCAGCTGGGCCTGCGCCACCGGAATGCCGAAATGGTGGATCAGGTAGAAGGTGAAGTAGCTGCCGATGCTGGCCATGTAGAAGTACTTGCTGAAGATCAGCACCAGCAGGATCGCCAGTACCTTGGCCACGGTGCGCGGCGGATGCCGCGGCGCCATCGCAGCCGTGCTGACCGGTCGTGGCGTGCCCAGATGCAACGCGTACCAGCGGCCGACATAGGTCAGCAGAGCGATGCCGATCAGAGCGGCGCCGGCAAACCACGATGCGGCGTGCTGGCCATACGGCACGATCACTGCGGCAGCGATCAACGGGCCCAGCGCTGTTCCGAAATTGCCACCCACCTGGAACACCGACTGCGCGAAGCCGTGACGGCCGCCCGAGGCCAGTCGCGCGATGCGCGAGGCTTCCGGATGGAAGATGGCCGAGCCAATACCGACCATCGCCGCCGCCATCAGCACCACCGCGTAGTTCGGTGCGAAGCCGAGCAGCAGCATGCCGCACAGGGTCGAGGCCATGCCGATCGGCAGCGAGTACGGGGCTGGGCGACGGTCGGTGGCCATGCCGATCAACGGCTGGAAGATCGAGGCGGTGAGCTGGTAGGTCAGCGTGATCAGGCCGATCTGGGTGAAGCTGAGGTTGAAGCCGCCCTTGATCACCGGATAGATGGCCAGGATCAGCGACTGCATCATGTCGTTGACGACATGCGAGGTGGAGATGGCGGCCAGCACGCCGGGAGCCACCGGGCGTGAGGTCGTTGCGGGAGAAGCCAGGGTCGACATGGACACAGTCAGGTTGGGGGCGAGCCACGCATGCTACGGTGGCCCCCCACTCCCTTCTGCCGCGTTCGGGTCATGGCATATCGCAAAAAGGACACTCCCTGCCCGATCCGCGAGACCGCGCCGTGGAACGAAGTGCCGGTACATCGCCCGGTGACCAGCCGCGCCCGCCACTACCCGCCCGGCACCCACATCGCGCCACACCGGCATCGCCGTCACCAACTGGTCTTCGCCATGTCCGGTCTGATGGTGGTGCGCGCGGACGGCGGCCGCTGGGTGGTGCCCTCGACCCGCGCGATCTGGGTGCCGGCCGGCATGGCCCATGCGGTGGACTGCATCGCTGAGGTGCATATGCGCAGCCTGTATGTGGAACCGGACTTCGCGCCGCAGCTGCCGGACGAGGCGTTCGCGGTACAGGTAGCGCCGTTGCTGCGCGAGCTGCTGCTCGCCGCCAGCCTGATCGAGACCGCGCATGTGGATGACAGCCGCGACGGCCGCGTGGTGCGCCTGCTGCTGGACGAGCTGCACCGCATGGACGTGCTGCCGCTACACCTGCCCTCGCCCTCCGACCCGCGCCTGCAGCGGATCTGCCAGCACATCCAGAAACATCCCGGCGACGACGCCACCCTGCAGGACTGGGCGCAGGCGCTGCAGGTGGACGTGAAAACCATCCAGCGCCATTTCGCCAGCGAACTGGGCATGACCTTCGGGCAGTGGCGGCAGCAGGCGCGGCTGTTGGCCGCCCTGGAGCGACTGGCGGTCGGCGACAAGGTCATCGATGTCGCGCTGGCGATGGGCTACGACAGCCCGAGTGCATTCACCAGCATGTTCAAGCGGCAGCTGGGGCAGACGCCGGCGGCGTTCTTCCGCTGATCCTTTGAACGGCATCCACGCATGGCCTGGATCTACTGCACCACAAACGACAACGCCGGGCATGGCCCGGCGCTATCGTTCATCGCTTCCGTCGAAAAACTCAGGACGTCATCCGGTCCCAGAAGCCCTTCACGCCATCCATGAAGGTGGCCGACTTCGGCGAATGCTTGCGTGCTTCCTCGCCGACGAAGGTGGCCTCGAACTGCTCCAGCAGCTTGCGCTGCTCGTTGGTGAGGTTGACCGGGGTCTCCACCACCACGCGGCAGTACAGGTCGCCTTCGCTGCGGCTGCGCACCGAACGCACGCCCTTGCCGCGCAGGCGGAACAGCTTGCCGGTCTGGGTCTCGGCCGGAATGCGGATCTCCGCTTCGCCGCCCAAGGTGGCCACCCGCACGGTATCGCCCAGTGCCGCCTGCGAGATGCGGATCGGCACTTCGCAGTGCAGGTCGTCGCCATCGCGCTGGAAGATCGCATGCTCGCGCACGCGCACTTCCACGTACAGGTCGCCCGGCGGCGTACCGGCCGGACCGGCTTCGCCTTCGCCCTGCAGGCGGATGCGGTCGCCGGTATCGACACCGGCCGGCACCTTCACCGACAGCACCTTGTCTTCCTCGACACGGCCATTGCCATGGCAGGTCTTGCAGGGCTTGGCGATGATCTGGCCGCGGCCGCCGCAGTTGTGGCAGGCCTGCTGCATGGCGAAGATGCCGCGTTGGATGCGCACCTGGCCACGGCCATGGCACACGTTGCAGGTCTCGACCTTGCCGTCTTCGGAGCCACTGCCATCGCAGTCGCCGCACTCGGCCAGGGTCGGGATCTCGATCCGGCGCTCGACGCCGCGCACGGCCTCTTCCAGGTCCAGTTCCATCACGTAGCCGATGTCGGCGCCGCGACGGGCCTGGCGCGGACCACCGCCACCACCGCCAAAGATGTTGCCGAAGATATCGCCGAAGATATCGTTCATGTCCGGGCCGCCCGGACCGCCACCGCCCATGCCGTGCTCGAACGCGGCGTGGCCATGGCTGTCGTACATGCGGCGCTTGTTGCCGTCGGACAGCACTTCGTAGGCTTCCTTGCACTCCTTGAAGGAGGCTTCGGCCGCCGCATCACCCGGGTTGCGGTCCGGGTGGAACTTCATCGCGCAGCGACGGTAGGCCTTCTTCAGCTCTTCGTCGTTGGCGGTGCGGGCAACGCCCAGCACTTCGTAGTAATCGCGCTTGCTCATATCGTGAATCGGGTTCCGGAAAGTCGGGATTCGTCAAAGCGGAAGAGCGGAACCAGGTCCGCTCTTGCGTCGGGCGCCCCGACACACCGGTGGGCGGTCAGGACCCTGATGCGACAACGGGACGCTGATGGCCAGCGTCCCGTGTCGGTCCGGATCAGGACTTCTTGTCGTCCTTGACTTCGGTGAACTCGGCGTCCACCACGTCATCCTGCGGCTTGCCCGCATTGCCGGCGTCGGCACCCGGGGCGGCACCGCCCTGGTCGGCCGAAGCGGCGGCGAACAGCGACTGGCCGGCTTCTTCCAGTGCCTTCGACTTGGCTTCGATCTGTGCCTTGTCGTCACCCTTCATCGCGGTTTCCAGGTCGGCCAGCGCCGCCTCGACCTTGCCGATGACATCGCCGCCGACCTTGCTGCCGTGCTCGGTGATGGCGCTGCGGGTGCCATGGATCAGGGCGTCGGCCTGGTTGCGGGCCTGCACCAGCTCCTGGAACTTCTTGTCTTCTTCGCGGTTGGCTTCCGCGTCGGCGACCATGCGCGCGATCTCTTCCTCGGACAGGCCCGAACCGGCCTTGATCTCGACCTTCTGTTCCTTGTTGGTCTTCTTGTCCTTGGCCGACACGTGCAGGATGCCGTTGGCGTCGATGTCGAAGGACACTTCCACCTGCGGCAGGCCACGCGGGGCCGGCTCGATGCCGGACAGGTCGAACTTGGCCAGCGACTTGTTGAAGCGGGCCTGTTCGCGCTCACCCTGCAGCACGTGCACGGTCACGGCCGACTGGTTGTCCTCGGCGGTGGAGAACACCTGCGAAGCCTTGGTCGGGATGGTGGTGTTCTTCTCGATGATCTTGGTGAACACGCCGCCCATGGTTTCGATACCCAGCGACAGCGGGGTCACGTCCAGCAGCAGCACGTCCTTGACGTCGCCGCCCAGCACGCCGCCCTGGATCGCAGCACCCAGTGCCACGGCTTCGTCCGGGTTGACGTCCTTGCGCGGTTCCTTGCCGAAGAACTCGGTCACCGCCTGCTGCACCTTCGGCATGCGGGTCTGGCCACCGACCAGGATCACTTCGCTGATGTCGCTCGAACGCAGGCCGGCATCGTTCAGGGCGACGCGGCACGGCTCGATCGACTTCTTGATCAGGTCTTCCACCAGCGCTTCCAGCTTGGCGCGGGTCAGCTTGATGTTCAGGTGCTTCGGACCCGAGGCGTCAGCGGTGACGTACGGCAGGTTCACTTCGGTCTGCTGGGCGCTGGACAGCTCGATCTTGGCGCGCTCGGCGGCGTCCTTCAGGCGCTGCAGGGCCAGCGGATCCTTGCGCAGGTCGATGCCCTGGTCCTTGTTGAACTCTTCAACCAGGTACTCGATGACGCGGTTGTCGAAGTCTTCGCCACCCAGGAAGGTGTCGCCGTTGGTGGCCAGCACTTCGAACTGCTTCTCACCGTCGACGTTGGCGATCTCGATCACCGAGACGTCGAAGGTGCCGCCGCCCAGGTCGTACACCACGATCTTGCGATCCTTGTTGTCACCCTTGTCCAGGCCATAGGCCAGCGCAGCCGCAGTCGGCTCGTTGATGATGCGCTTGACGTCCAGGCCGGCGATGCGACCGGCGTCCTTGGTCGCCTGGCGCTGGCTGTCGTTGAAGTAGGCCGGCACGGTGATGACCGCTTCGGTGACCTTCTCACCGAGGAAGTCCTCGGCGGTCTTCTTCATCTTCTCCAGCACCTTGGCCGAGATTTCCTGCGGGGCCATCTTCTTGCCGTCGCTGGTCGACACCCAGGCGTCGCCATTGTCATGGGCCAGGATGCCGTAGGGGACGTGGGCGATGTCCTTCTGCACTTCGGCGTCGGTGAACTTGCGGCCGATCAGGCGCTTCACCGCGTAGAAGGTGTTCTTCGGGTTGGTCACGGCCTGGCGCTTGGCCGAGGCGCCGACCAGGACTTCGCCGTCCTTGGTGTAGGCGACGATCGACGGGGTGGTGCGATCGCCTTCCGAATTCTCGATGACGCGGGCCTTGCCGCCGTCCATGATCGCCACGCACGAGTTGGTGGTGCCGAGGTCGATACCAATGATCTTGCCCATGGGGGAGACTCCTGAGGATGCTTGTTGGGGTCAGTCCGGCCGTTCGGCCGGTGGATGAATACGATGTGGGGGAGGCTCGTGGAACATTCAAGCCACCTCCCGAACGCTGTGTTCAGCGCCTGGAAAACCTTGCCAGGCATGGCCTGGCACGACCGCGACCGGGCATGGCCCGGCCCGGCCGATCAATCGGCGGCCACCACCACCAGCGCCGGCCGCAGCAGGCGCTCGTTGAGCAGGTAGCCCTTCTGGAACACGGTCACCACGCTGCCCGGGGCGGCGCCCGGGGTCGGCACCTGGCTGATCGCCTGGTGGTGTTCCGGGTTGAACGGCTGGCCGATCGGGTCCAGCAGGACCAGGCCGTTGTCGGCAGCGACCTTCAGCAGCTGCTTGTAGGTCAGCTCCAGGCCTTCGCGCAGCGGATGCGGGTCGTCGCCGGCGGCCTTCAGGCCGGCATCCAGGCTGTCGAATACCGGCAGCAGCTCGCCAAGCAGCTTCTCGTTGGCGAACTTGCGGGCCTGCTCGATGTCACGGGCAACACGCTTGCGCTGGTTCTCGAGGTCGGCGCGCTCACGCAGCGCATCGGCCTTGATCTGCTCGACTTCGGCGCGCAGGCGCTCCACTTCGTCGTTGACGCCGGCGGCGGCGGCCGCATCGGCGGCAGTCTGCTGGGATTCGATATCTGGATGTTCGTGGTTCATGTCTGGGTCCCTGGCGGTCAATCTCCGCCTCCACCCACCCTAGTGTGGGCGGGATGCTGCGTTTCAAGCGTCGGATGTTCCGGGAGTGCGCCCGGCCGGTGAAAAGGCCGCGCCGAGCACATCGGCAGTGGCCTGGACCAGCGGAATCATGCGGTCGTAGGCCATCCGCTTGGGGCCGATCACGCCCAGCACGCCCAGTACCTGGCCATTGGCGGTGTACGGGGCGGTGACCAGCGAGACCCCCTGCAGCGGCATCATCCCGGTCTCTTCGCCGATGAAGATGCGCACGCCTGGGGCCTGGATGGTCCGCTCCAGCAGCTGCAGGATCTCGCGCTTGCTGGAGAACAGCTCGAACAGCTCGCGCAGGCGCTCCAGGTCGGACAGGTCCTGCACCCCCATCAGGCGGGTCTGGCCGGCCACCAGCATGTCGTCGGCAGCCGGCTGCAGGGCCTGCTCGGCCAGTTCGATGCTGTGCGCCAGCAGCTGCTCCAGCTCGGAACGGGCATCGCGCAGCTCCAACAGCAGGCGGGTGCGGATCTCGGCCATCGGCAGGCCGGCGAAATGCGCATTGAGGTAGTTGGCCACCTGCTCCAGCTGACCCGGCGCGAACTCCTGCCGGGTCTCGATGACGCGGTTCTGCACCTCGTTGTCGGCAAACACCAGGATCGCCAGCACCCGGCGCCCGTCCAGCGCCACGAAATCGATCTGGCGGAAGGCGAACTGCTCGCGTCGCGGCGCGCTGACCACGCCGACGAAGTGGCTCATCGCCGACAGCAGCTCCGAGGCGCTGCCGAGCAGGGCCTGGGTGCTGCCGCCGCCAGCCAGTTCCTGGCGCAACCGGGCCAGCTCGCCTTCGCCCGGCGGCTGCATCTGCAGCAGGCTGTCGACGAACACGCGGTAGCCATGCGCGGTCGGGACACGCCCGGCCGAGGTGTGCGGCGAGGCCAGCAGCCCCAGGTCTTCCAGGTCACCCAGGATGTTGCGGATGGTGGCCGGACTGACCTCCAGCCCGGCCACGCGCGCCAGCGTCTGCGAGCCGACCGGCTCGCCGTCCTGGATGTAACGCGCAATCAGCGTGCGCAGCAGATGGCGCGCACGCGGGGCAAGCTGGTCGGGAGAACCGTGCATGGAATCAACCTGTGAGACACGGACACTAGATAATGGCGGCGCATCACCTTGGCAAGTCATTGGACCTCCCTCGCCCGCGTGCTAGCGTTGCGCGGCTGCTGATACCCCCTTACCCATGCTCAGACATCTTTCGATCAAGGATTTTGCCGTCGTCCGCGCCACCGAACTGGAGTTCGGGCCAGGCATGACCGTGGTTTCAGGCGAGACCGGCGCCGGCAAGTCGCTGATGGTCGACGCGCTGGGCTTCCTGTCCGGCCTGCGCGCCGACAGTGGCGTGGTCCGCCACGGCGCTGCGCGCGCCGAACTTTCCGCCGAGTTCGCGCTGGACCAGCTGCAGGCCGCGCGCCAATGGCTGGCCGACAACGAGCTGGACGACGAGGAACAATGCCAGCTGCGCCGTGTGATCCGTGCCGATGGCGGTTCGCGGGCGTGGATCAATGGCCGTCCGGTGACCCTGGCCCAGCTGGGCGACCTGGCCTCGCTGCTGGTGGAGATCCACGGCCAGCACGAACAGCAGGCCCTGCTGACGCGCCCGTCGCAGCTGGCCCTGCTGGATGCCTATGCCGGCAACGAGAACGAGCGCCGCCAGGTGCGCCGCGCCGCCGCGGCCTGGCAGGCGCTGGTCGATGAATCGCTGGCGCTGTCGCAACAGGGCGACGTCAGTGACCGGATCGGCTTCCTGGAGCACCAGCTGCGCGAACTGGACCGCGAAGATCTGGAACCGGAGTCGATCGTCGCACTCGGTGCCAGCCACCGCCGCCAGGCCCACGCCAGCGCCCTGCTGAGCGCCTGCCAGGCGGCCAGCAACCAGCTCAATGGCGACGACGGCAGTTCCGCGCTGGACCTGCTGCAGCAGGTGCGCCACGAGCTGTCGCGCCTGATCGAACACGACCCGCGCCTGGGCGAGGTGGACGGCCTGATCGAGAACGCCTCGATCCAGCTGCACGAAGCCCTGTCGCTGCTGGACCGGGTGCATGACGACCTCGACGCCGACCCGGAGCAGTTCGAGGAGAACGAGCGTCGCCTCGGCCGCCTGCACGACCTGGCCCGCAAGCACCGCGTGCCGATGGACGAGCTCGGCGCGCAGCGCGAGCGCATGCATGCCGAAGTGGAACAGCTGCGCGGCGCCGACGAACGCCTGCAGCGCCTGGCCGGCGAAATCGACAAGGCCGCTGCGGCCTGGCGCGTACAGGCCGAGGTGCTGACCGCCAGCCGTCGCAGCGCCGCTGCCGAACTGTCGGCCACCACCACCGGCATCATCGCCGAGCTCGGCATGGGCGGCGGCCAGTTCCTGATCGAGCTGGAACCGCAGGACGCCGGCAAGCCCGACCCGCAGGGTGCCGAGCGCGTGGAGTTCCTGGTCGCCGCCAACGCCGGCCAGCCACCGCGCGCCCTTCGCAAGGTGGCCTCGGGCGGTGAACTGTCGCGCATTTCGCTGGCCATCGAAGTGGCCGCGCTGGACCTGGATGCGGTGCCTACCATGGTGTTCGACGAAGTCGACTCCGGCATCGGTGGCGCGGTGGCGGACATCGTCGGCCAGAAGCTGCGCGCCCTTGGGGAGAAGCGCCAGGTGCTGTGCGTGACCCACCTGCCGCAGGTCGCCTCCAAGGGCCACGCGCATTACCGGGTCAGCAAGGCGCCGGTGGAAGGCATGACCCAGAGCGCGGTGGAAAAGCTGGACAGCAAGGCGCGCGAGGAAGAGCTGGCGCGCATGCTGGGCGGCGTGGAAGTGAGCAAGGAAGCGCGCGCCGCCGCCCGCAAGCTGCTGCAGGTCTGAGGCCTGTTCGCGGTTATCCACGCATGGCGTGGATCTACAACGCGCGAGGTAGTGCCGGCCGCTGGCCGGCAACCCAACACAGGTGAACGAAGATCATGAGGTTGCCGGCCAGCGGCCGGCACTACCCCTGTGGCCGCGCCAGATCCACCGTTTCCACCAGAAAATCAAGGAACGCGCGCACCCGCAGCGGCAGGTAGCCACCCTGCCCCAGGAACACCGCGTGCACCTCTTCCAGGTCACCGGGATTGGCCTCTTCCAGCACCGGCAGCAGGCGTCCGGCGGCGATGTCCTCCTGCACCTGGTAGGTCGCCAGCCGCGCCATGCCCAACCCGCCCAGCACCAGCTGCCGCAGCGCGTTGCCGTTGCTGGCGCGGGCATTGCCACTGGGCAGCACCATCCGCTCGCGTCCGTCCTGCAGCAGCGGCCAGCCCTGCATCGCACGCGCATGGCCGATGTCCAGACGGTTGTGCGACATCAGCTCCTCAGCGTTGCGCGGCAGTCCATGCCGCTGCGCGTAGGCTGGCGCGGCCACGATCATCATCCGCGTCGCACCGAGCCGTCGCGCCACCAGGCTGGAACTCTTCAGCGGGCCTGCCCGCACCGCCACGTCAGTGCGCTGCTCAAGCAGGTCGATCACCTCGTCGTTGAGGGTCAGGTCCACGCCCACCTGCGGGTTGCGTTCGAGGAACACCGGCAGCAGCGGCAACAGGAAATGCTGGCCGAACGGCACGTTGGAATTGACCCGCAGGCGTCCGCGCGGCTCGGCATGGGCGCTGGCGCAGCGCTCGGCCTCCTCCAGGTCGGCCAGCACGCGCAGGCCGCGCTCGTAGAACGCGCAGCCTTCCGGGGTCAGCTGCAGCTGGCGGGTGGAGCGCTGCAGCAGGCGCGTACCCAGCCGTTGCTCCAGCCGGGCCACCAGCTTGCTGACTGCCGACGGCGTCATATCCAGTGTACGCGCGGCGGCGGAAAAGCCACCGGTCTCGATCACCCGCACGAACACTTCCAGTTCGCCGGATCGGTTGATGTCGGGTCGCGCCATGGCGATGAATCCAGTTCACAGATGATTATCCATGCGCAGTCTAGTTCACAGATCGACGGAGAATCACCATGGCCCTCCCTCCTCCCGGGATTGCCCGATGAACCGCCTCAGCCAGCTCACCGCGACCGCCTTGATCGCCCTCTCCAGCGCAGCCAGTGCCGCCCCGGCCCCGCACTGGGTCGCCAGCTGGCAGGCCAGTCCGCAACCGGTCTGGGGCGCCGATTTCCTGTTCCCGACCCTGGTTCCGGCCACGCTGCAGGACCAGACCTTCCGCCAGACCGCGCGCATCAGCCTGGGCGGGCCCCGGCTGCGGGTGCGGCTGAGCAATGCCTACGGCACCCAGCCGCTGCGGATCGGGGCGGCCAGCGTGGCCGCACACGCGGGTGCCGCCCCGCAGCCGCTCAGTTTCGACGGCCAGCCCGGCGTATCGATCGAGCCCGGTCAGGAACGGCTGAGCGATCCACTAGCGGTGGCCACGGATGACCGCCAGGCGTTGCAGATCAGTGTCTTCGTGCCCGGGCCGACGCCCGTGCAGACGTTCCACTGGGAGGGTCGGCAGACCAGTTGGATTGCGCCCGGCGACCAGAGCCAGACCCAGGCTCTGAGCGGGGCCAGCAGCACCACTGCCCGCCTGTTCCTGGCCGGCATCGAGGTCGAGGCCGCTGCCAGCGCACGCAGCGTGGTGGTGATCGGCGACTCGATTACCGATGGCGCCACCGCCAGCCTCGATCAGGACCAGCGCTGGACCGACCATCTGGCGGCGCGTCTGGCACCGCGGGGCGTTGCCGTGGTCAACGCCGGTATTTCCGGGGGGCGGCTGCTGCGCGATGGCATGGGCGAATCCGCCCTGGCCCGCTTCCGGCGTGACGTGCTGGATCAACCAGGCGTGGTCAGCGTAGTCGTGCTGATCGGCATCAATGACATCAGCTGGCCCGGCACCGCCTTCGCCCGGAACCAGGCCCGGCCCACGCTGGCCGAACTGCAGGCGGGGTATCGCACCCTGGCCGAGCAGGCCCATCGGCGGGGTCTACGCATCCTCGGCGCCACCCTGACGCCGTTCGCCGGCGCCCTGCCCGGCACGCCGCTGGACGACTACTACCAGCCGGACAAGGAGGCCCTGCGCCAACAGCTCAATGCCTGGCTGCGCAGCGACAACCCGTTTGACGCGGTGATCGACCTGGACGCCGCGCTGCGCGACCCGGCCGATCCGTCACGGATGGCTGCCGCCTACGACTCCGGCGACCACCTGCATCCGGGCGATGCGGGTAACCTGGCCATGGCCGAGGCGGTGGATCTGGAGGTGTTGATGGGGCCCCTCACACATGGCGTGGATCTGCCGTAAGCAACGAAAAACCCCGGGCAAGCCCGGGGTTTCGTCGCATCCAGCTGGCTGGAACGGCTTACTTGCGCTTCTTGCGCACGTACAGCACCAGCGAATGCTCTTCCAGCTCATAGCCGTGGTCGGCCGCGATCTTGCGCTGCAGCTCCTCGATCTCGTGGCTTTCGAACTCGATGATCTTGCCGCTGTCCACGTCGACCATGTGGTCGTGGTGGCCGCCACGGTCCAGCTCGTAGACGGCCTGGCCGCCTTCGAAATTGTGCTTGAGCACGAGGCCGGCGGCCTCGAACTGGGTCAGCACCCGGTAGACCGTCGCCAGGCCGATCTCGTCGCCATGCTCGAGCAGCTGGCGGTAGATGTCTTCGGCGGTCATGTGGTGCTGGGCATTGCGCTGTTCAAGCAGCGCCAGGATCCGCATCCGTGGATGGGTCACCTTCAGGCCGACTTTTCGCAGGTCGTGGGTTTCCATAGGTCTCCGTTCATTGGCGATTTAGCGCCAGCTGCCTCGGATTGGGTCGCGGTGGCACGCCGGGAGTGTATCATCGGTTTGATTTCCCCAACCGCCAGTCCCGATGCGCAATCTCCTGTTGGTCGCCGCCGTCGCCCTGTCCACCACCGGGTGCGGCATCATCTACAAGCAACCCATCTATCAGGGCAACCTGATCCGGGAAGATGCCGTGGCCAAGCTGCAGGTCGGGCAGAGCAAGCAGCAGGTCACTGCGCTGCTGGGCACCCCGTCCATTCCGGACCCGTTCCACGCCCAGCGCTGGGACTACACCTCCAGCCAGCGCGTGAACCGCCTGGGCCGTACCGAGGTGAAGAACTTCACCGTGTTCTTCGACAATGACAACGTGACCCGCTGGGAAGGCGATTACTTCCCGGGTAACGACAAGGCCCTGGCCCAGCAGACCGTGCGCCAGTTCGGCCGCAATCTGCCGAAGGACAAGAAGAAGAAGGGTCGCTGACGCCCCCAGCCCGTCCACGCGGACGGGTTGCGGGAATCAACCGCCGAGCGCGCGACGCCGGCGGTTGTCCTTGGGGTCGGCCAGCAGCGGGCGTAGCAGCTCGATGCGGTCGCCATCCAGCAGCACCTGCTGCGGGCGCGCCAGCAGCCCATGCACGGCCGCCGCCGGGCAGTCGGCACTGCCTTCCAGCGCAGCAGCGGCAATGGCCTCGGCCACGGTCGCGCCCTCGTCCAGCTGCAACCGGCGCGAAAGCACCCGCTGCGGCCAGGCCAGCACCACCTCGACCTCGATCATCGTTCAGGCCTCGTCGGCGACGCGGACGAAGTCGTTGACCATGCGATCGGCCAGCCCCTGGAAGCCGATCGCCAATGCCGGGCCAAGCAGCCGCGAGCTGGGCTCGAACTCCAGGGTCAGGGTCACCTTGCAGGCATCCTCGGCCAGCACATGGAATTCCCAGCGGCCGTGCAGTTGCTTGAACGGACCGTCACGCAGCTGCATGTCGATGCTGTGCGGTCGCTGCAGGGTGTTTTCGGTCTGGAACCAGGTACTGAACGAGCCCAGGCCCAGGTCCAGGCGCGCGACCAGCCGGTCCTCGCCCTGCTCCAGGATCTGGGCAGCCGAGCACCAGCGGAAGCGGCGCGGATAAGCCTGGACATCATTGACCAGGTCGAACATGCGTGCGGCCGAATGTTCGACCAGGGCGCTGCGGCGGATAGTTGGCATGAATACAGGACGTTTCGGCAATCGACCGGGCGGGCCCGAATCGGAGACAATACGGATATGAGCAAGAACAGCGGCAAGGATAAAGCAAAGAACGCGACGGCCAACAAAACCATCGCGTTGAACAAGCGTGCCCGCCACGAGTACCACATCGAAGACCGCTTCGAAGCCGGCCTGGCCCTGCAGGGCTGGGAGGTGAAATCGATCCGTGCTGGCCGCGGCAACATCGTCGACGCCTACGCCTATGTGAAGGATGGTGAGATCTTCCTGATCGGCGCGCAGATCACTCCGTTGATCCAGGCCTCGACCCATGTCGTGGCCAACGACCGGCGCGATCGCAAGCTGCTGCTGCACCGGAGCGAGATCGACAAGCTGGTCGGCAAGGTCGAGCGCGATGGCTACACGATCGTGCCCACCGCGATGTACTGGAGCAAGAACAAGATCAAGCTCGAAGTCGCGCTGGCCAAGGGCAAGCAGACCCACGACAAGCGCGATGCCGCCAAGGACCGCGACTGGGCGATCGAGAAGCAGCGCGTGATGCGTCGCGGCAACCGCGACGCGTAAGGCCGTTGCACATGACCATGTAGAGCCGAGCCATGCTCGGCTGCCTTGGCTTTCTGTAGAGCCGAGCCATGCTCGGCTGCCTTGGCCTTCTGTAGAGCCGAGCCATGCTCGGCTGCCTTGGCCTTCTGTAGAGCCGAGCCATGCTCGGCTTCGGTAAGAAAAGCAGTCGAGCATGGCTCGACTCTACAAAAGGCAGGTCACCCCGCCAGCATGCCCTGCCTGCGCATCCGCGGCGACAGCGCCGCGTGCATCACCGCCAGGTGCATCACTACCGCCAGCTCCGGTGCGTAACGGTCATCGCCCAAGCGCCACTGTTGGGCCAGGTTCGCGGCATCAGCCGGCAGCAACGCCAGCAACTGGGCGTCGTCCAGTGCATCGGCCGCGCCCTGCAGCTGGCGCGCCATCTGTCGCGACTGCCACACATGCACGCCGATGCTGAGACTGGCCAGCGACATCAGCACCACGGCCAGCCCGTGCTCGAACCACTGCGACAGCACTTCCGGCCCCCACAGCAGGGCGGCCAGCACTGCCAGGCCCGGCAGGCGCCACCCCAGCCAATGGATGCGGCCGCGCTGCGACCAGTGCACCACCACCGCGCTGGCGACCAGTGCCGCAGCTGCCGTGGCCGGCAACTCCGTCACCCAGGTGGCCGCCAGCAGCACCGCCAGCACCGCCCAGACCCAGCCCGGCGGCAACGCACGCCGCTGGTAGTCGGCACCGACCGGCCCGATCAGCTGCCGCAGGCTGCGTTGTTGGCTTGCATCGGTCACCCATGGTCTCCGTGTCTGTCCTGGCTCGGATGGTCATCGCCAGTGTGTCGCAAATTCGTGCCCACGAAGTTAGCAATCCGCTATGACAGACGCTCTACAACAAGTTGCGGATTGACAGGACCCGCGGCTCGCCCGCAGCGCTCACCCCGCCGACAGATCCTTGCTGAGGAACACCCTGCATGTGCCGACCGGATCGCATGGCACCCGGCCGAACACGACCCATCCATGCTTCACATAGAAGTCGGGCGCCTGGAAGCTGAGGGTGTACAGCACGCCGGAACGGCAACCGCGACGCCGCGCTTCATCCTCTGCGGCCTTCAGCACAAGCGACCCCAGCCCGTTGCCGCGATGGGCCGCTGGCAGATGGAACAGATCCACGAACCACAGGCCCAGTGAGGTTCGCCCGGTAAGGCCCCCTACCACCTCGCCACTGGCCGGATCGGTGACCAGCACCGCCAGTGTGCGCCGATCGGCGTAACCCGCAGCGTCAACATTGAACTGATCCAAGCCAGTGCCAATCACCTCCAGCGCTTCGTCGCTGGGTTCATCTGTTACTGCAACGTCAAGCGTCATGGCGTCCTTCCACTGGCTCCACTTCAGGAATCTGGATGCTATCAAGCCTGATCGCACCTACGCCGGCCCGCTTCAGCGTTTGGCGCTATTGCGGCCCGTCTTGAGCACAGACCGATGCCACTGCCTTCAACAACGGATCGGCCTGCAGCCCTGGTGCAAGACCTGTCGCCGGAAACGCTGCCGCGAGGGCCTTCGCCGCCCGATCTGCGTGTGGCTGGATGTACCAGGACGATTCAGCCGACAGCATGCCACCGCGCACCTCTTGCCCGATCCGACACTGTCCCCACTTGCCGGGGCTGACGGAAATGGCCATGAGGCCCCCCGTGGAGTGGTACCGGAAATTCGAGCACGGCGTCCCAAGGGATCGCAACGTGCCAATCAGCTGGGAGACGGACGCTCACCCGCGTGACTGTTCAGGAAGATTGCCGTAAGATCCGTCTCGTTGGGCAGGGTCAGTGTCAGCTTTTATGACGGCATTGGCCCCAAAGCCTTGCAATGCTTGAAGAAGCCGGGGGTGCATTGGTTTCGACGGGGGTTGTGAAGTCGCCTGGCGCATGCCGAGGGGGTAGCTTTCCTCGTAAATCCAGCTGCAAAACTCTAGTTGCCAACGACGACAACTACGCTCCGGTCGCTCTCGCAGCCTAAAAACTGCGGTGCGTGACCTTCTGCCGACTTAGGCGGAGCCTCGAAACTGCTTGTGTCCATGCTCGCAGCGTAGAGTCATTATCATGGAATCGCGCTGGGCGGCTGCCTGTCAGTCCGGCACTAGAACACAACAGGCTGGTTCCCGGGTGCGCTTTGCACACCGTGCTGCTCGGGGATGAGATTCAACGGTGAGCTAAGCATGTAGTGCTGGGGATGGAGTGCCTTCGGACGGCGGTTCAATTCCGCCCACCTCCACCAACGAACGGTTCGTCAAGGACCGGAGAAGCCCGGAAATTCCACCAACGTGGGTTTCCGGGCTTTTTTATTGGCTGCTCTACGCCGCTGCGAAGTTCGACGCCGCGGCGCAATCGCGGTCCGATGCCGTCAAGCAATGTCGGCAACCGCCATCTTCTCTCGCTTTCGACATCACTAAACCACTTCAGAAATTTCCCACCCTCTCCTTGGGGGGGATGTGTCCGCGAAGCCGTTCGTCCTTGGTCGCCATCAAAAGGAGACCACGGGACACCTGCACCCTTCACATCCAAGCCGAGCCCGAAGGGCACGGCCTGTTCGACACATCTTCCACAAAGGAACTGTATCCATGCGTACGTCGCTTCGGGTTTCCCTTGCCAGCGCCATCACCCTGGTCCTGGCCAGCGCCCCCGCCTTCGCCCAACCCACCGAACGGGTATGGACGCGAGGCATGGCCAGCAACGAGCAGTACAGCAGTTTCATCGTCAAGTACCGGGACGGCAGCAGCAAGCGCGTCTCCGCCACCACCGCGCAGGATGCGCTGAAGAAGCGCCTCGGCGTCCAGCAGCGCAGCAAGCGTTCGATCGGCAACGCACCGCCAGCAGCCGCGTCCGTAACCCATCAACGCCGCATGGGCGGCGGGGCCGACGTGGTCACCACGGACAAGCCACTGGACCTCCCGGAAGCGCAGATCCTGATGCAGCGCATCGCCGACGATCCGGACGTCGAGTATGTGCAGCCGAACTACATGATGAGCGCATTCGCCACACCGAACGACCCACGCTACGGCGAGCAGTGGCACTACAGCAATCCGACAAGTGGCGCGCGCCTGCCCGGCGCGTGGGATCGCTCCACTGGCCAGGGCGTGGTGGTGGCTGTGGTCGATTCGGGCTACCTCAACAACAACGACCTGCAGGCCAACCTGCTGCCGGGCTACGACATGATCTCGTCGACCCGTCCGTTCAGTGATTGGCAATGCATCATCGGCGGAATGAATCCCGGCTGTGGCGGCTCCGACGATGGCGATGGACGCGACGCCGATGCCTTCGATGCCTCGGGCATCGCACACGGCACCCACGTCGCTGGAACGGTCGCTGCGGTGACCAACAACCAGATCGGCGTGGCCGGCGTGGCCTACAACGCGAAGGTCGTGCCGGTACGCGTACTCGGCAACCAGGGCAATGGCGGTTCCGCCGACATCATCGATGGCATGCTCTGGAGTGCCGGTATCAACGTGCCCAACGTCCCGGCCAATGCGAACCCGGCCGAAGTCATCAATCTCAGCCTGGGCGGCCGCCGCGCCTGCTCGCCGGCCGAGCAGGATGCAATCGACGACATCACCGCGCAGGGCACGATCGTGGTGGTCGCCGCCGGCAACAGCAATCTGGATGTGTCCGAGTTTGCTCCGGCGAACTGCAAGGGCGTGATCGCGGTGGCTGCCAACGATCAGGGCGGGCGACGCGCGTTCTACTCCAACTATGGCGCAGGCATCCATATCACCGCACCCGGTGGTGAAACCTGGTCCTGCCGCGCGTCCGTCGGCGAGTTCCTGCCGCTGGCCACGCCGCCTAGCCAGGCCAACTGCGCCCCGACCCGTCAGCATCCGGCGCAGGGCATCCTGTCCACGGTGGGTAACAACGCCTTCGACTTCATGTCCGGCACTTCGATGGCGGCGCCTCACGTCGCTGGCATCGTCGCGCTGATGCAAGCGGTGGCGCCGGTGCCAAAGACCACCGACCAGGTCAAGGACATCCTGCGTCGCACTGCGCACCCGATCGCTGCAGCGAACTGCCCGGGTGGCTGCGGGCCAGGCATCATTGACGCGGCCGAAGCCGTGAAGGCAGCCAGCAACTGATGGCATGGCGCAGCGGCCCGGCAAGGTCGCTGCGCCCTCTTCCGTTGCTCAGTTCACGTCCGCCGGCAAGCGGCATCGCTTCACCAGCAGCATGCCCAGCATCGGCGCCAGCGCGAAGGTGGCAAACAGCCACCGGGCCGCGCGCGCGGTTCCCGCGGCCCCGCCCGGCTCGATCAGTCCCGCTGCATTGGCGACCATCCCGGCAAGCGCAGCCCCGGCCGCGGTGGCAAACAGCTGGACGGTGGTGATCGACGCACCGGCGCGCTCCTGTTCCTCCGGCGGTGCAGAGGTCAGAACGCGTGTCAGCAGGTGGGGCCAAGCCAGGCCCACGCCAATCCCGATGACGGCCAGCGCCACGCAGATCGGCATCATCTGCAACCACGTACCGCTGCCGGCAGCCGGCACCCACAGCACCAGCCCGATCATGCCCAGCCATCCCAGCGCCGGGCCGATCATCAACGCCCGGTCAACGCGGCGCCCGCTGAAGCCGGAGCCGACCAACGACCCGAGCGTCCAACCGGCCGCCATCAACGCCGCGAGATAGCCCGCAGCAAGCGGTGATTGCTGATGCAGCACCTGCAGGAACAGTGGCACGAAGACCTCGCCGCTGGTGATCATCACCACCAGCAGCGACATCAGCCCATACAACGCGGCCAGCCGCGAGTGGAGCCGGAGAGCGCCGGAAGGAAGCAGCGTCTGCTTCGCTCGGGACTCGATCCTCACCAGCACCACTGCGAGGAACACGGCCATCACGATGCCAACGAAATTGTTGACTGCGCTCGAGGATGTACTGCCAAGGGAGACGCTGATGACGGCCAGGGTCAGCAGCAGGATCTGCAGCCACGGGACCGAAGACCTGGCCGCAGCTGAAGACGATGCCTCCCTCTGCGGAAGGACATTCGACGCCAGCAGCGCGAACAACACGGCAACCGCGGTGACCGACCAGAATGCGGCCCGCCATACGCCCCATTCGGCGAAGACGCCGCCCACAGCAGGCCCGATCAACGTCGCCACGCCCCACATCCCCGAAACCAGGGCCATCGCGCGGGGCCAGAGCGGCTCTTCGAACGCGAGCCGGATCATGGCGTAGGCCAGTGCGAACAGGAAGCCGCCGCCGACACCCTGCACCAGCCGCCCCACCAGCATCATCGGCATCGAGGTCGCGAGCGCGCAGATCACGGCACCGGCTGCGAAGATGAGCGTCGCCAGTGCATAGCTTCCACGAGGCCCGGCACGTTCAAGCAGCTTGATCGACAGTGCCGACCCCAGGATGGACGCGACCACGAAGAGCGTGGTGTTCCATGCGTAGAGATCCAGGCCACCGATGTCCTCCACCACGGTTGGCAACATGGTGGTGGCGATGTAGACGTTGACCGCATGCAGTGCGACCCCGCCCGCCAGGGCAAGTGAGCGCACTGCATTGCGGCCGGACAGGAGATCGCCCCAGCGGGTGCCGGGGACGGCGATGCCTTGCTGTTCCATTTTCGTTCAAACCTATGATTCATGACCTGCAGCCCAGGGTTCACATGCAGGAAAAAGGGAACTGCCTTATAAAACCTCATGTATTGATGAGGTCAAGGAACCCCGGCCATGAAGATCGATGTCAGCGTTCCGCTTTCCGTGGGCGAAGTCGCGCGTCGCAGCGGGGTCAGCATTGCCACCGTCCACTTCTATGAAGCCAAGGGACTGATCCATGGCTGGCGCAACAACGGCAACCAGCGCCGCTACCGCCGCGACGTGCTGCGGCGCATTGCCGTGATCAAGGTCGCACAGCGGGCAGGCGTTCCCTTGGCCACGATCAAGATCGCGCTGGATGATCTTCCAGCCGAACGGGCGCCCAGTTCGAAGGACTGGGCAAGGCTGTCCAGCAACTGGCGCGACATGCTGAACGCGCGCATCCGCAGCCTGGTCCAGCTGCGCGACCAGCTCGACGGCTGCATCGGCTGTGGTTGCCTGTCACTGAAGGACTGTCCGTTGCGAAACCCTGGCGACCAGTTGTCACAACGCGGCGACGGCGCCGTCTTGCTTGAATCGGACGACGGCGACCGGGGCGTGCCATGATCCGTTGCTGCACGCAGCACTGACTGGAACATCGCACAATGAGGCGGCATCCTCCGTCCGCGTTGCTGCCCACTACCTACAGAAGGACCTGCGATGAGAACCGTGATCATCACCTCTGCCCTGCTCCTGGCTGCTTGTGCCGCGGCCCCGGCTGCGCACGCGGCTGCACCCGCCATCGCGCCGCCCGGCACCGCAACACTCGAAGCCCTGCTGGCCTGCAAGGCAGGCTCGACCTTCAGCGAAGCCGAGGCCATCGATGCCCTGCAGGCAGCCGGCCTGGCCAGGAAGCCTGGCGGCACGTTCGAGCCGGAAACCACGCCGGTCACCCTGTTCGGCGGTACCGTCACCCATGCCGACGTGAATGTCGCCGAGGGCGAGAAGAGCATCTTCGTCTACTTGAACGGTGTCGACCCCAAGCGCCTGGCCAAGACCTGGTCGGTGACCACGGTCAACGAATACGCCAACACCGAAGCACCGTCCTACGTGAAGCGCATCGACAAGCACCACACCCTGCACGTGATTGCCGGTGATGATTACGAAGGCTATTCCGCTGCCGTGAAATGCCAGATCACACCGTGACGGCCTGACCCGCGCTAGAGCCAGCGCCGTACCCGCTGGCGGAAGGCTGCGTATGCCTCGGGAAAGCGGGCCGACAGTGCCCGCTCTTCCGGCATGATCTGCCATCGGTTGATGTACAGCACGAACAGTGGCACGGCCAGTAGTGCGGTCAGATTCTGCAGGTACAGCATGGCACCTGCCAGGACAGTGGCCTGGCCCAGGTACATCGGGTTGCGCGTGTAGCGGTACACGCCGTGCGTGACCAGCACGCTCGACGTCGCTGGCCGCAGGGGGTTGACCGTGGTGCCCACGCGCCGGAAGGCCAGCTTCGGCAGCAGGTTCAATACCACGCCGAAGGCCATCACCAGACCCGCAAGCAACTCCGGCACGGGTAGCTGCAGCGCCGCGCCCGGCTGCCATCGGCTGCCCATATAGCCGATGGCGGCGCACAACAGCATCACAAGAGGCGGAGGAACACGGGTCTCAAGCCATCGCATCGCAGCCCCGCATTCATCCTGTTCACCCCAGTGTCACACGGGAATGCCTGAATCGCCCGGTTGGCGGCATTTCCGCGCTCCAAACCGACCGCCCGGTATCTTCCGCTTTGACATGCCGACCGCTAGAGTGGCGCCACCGCGCAGGAGGATCGTATGGCAACCACGGGCTTGGGCTTCATCGGCCGCACGACCCTCATCATCACCGTGCTGCTCACCCTGGGCGGCTGTGCGACGTTGCGCCAGTTCGGGCCGTCGGTGCAGGTGGCCTCGGTCACCCCCGGCCAATACATCGCCCTGAAACGCGGCGACATCCTGACCACCGGCAAGCTCAGTTCGGCCACCATGGAGACGCTGCGCGTCGCCGGCCTCGACGAAGGCGTCTGCGCCAAGCCAGGCCTGCCCTGCATCGAGGCCATGGAAGGCAGCATCGTGGTGCGCGAGGAGGACAAGCGCTCAAGCCTGGCCGAGCTGTGGCTGCAGTATGCGATGACCTTGCCCGCGCCCAAGCGCGAGTACTCCACGTCAGGCCGCGCCAAGAGCGCGATCACCGAACTGGATGCGGACTTCCAGCCGCGCCTGGACGCGTGGATGCAGGTCGCGCGGCAGGCCTACGCCTACCTGTTCTTCACCGAGCGCACGGCCAACCAGCGCGGTTTCGAAGACCGCCAGACCCAGGTGCGCGACTACTACAACCTGGCCGTGCAGGAAGCCTCGGTACAGTTGTACAACGCCTATGCCACCGGGCGCGTGCATGGTGAAGCCAGCCACTTCCAGCTGGGCCGCTGGACGTTCGTGCTGGCGCCGTCGGGCCAAGCATCACCGCTGGATACGCGTACGCCCACCGAACTGGTACCGGCAGCCTCGCTGTCGTTCACCGGTACGCTGCGCAGCGTGCATCGCCGCGATGGCTTCGGTGCCGAACTGGTGGCCGTGATGGATGATCCAGCCGCCACTACGGCCACCACGCCGCCGGCCACCACAGCCGCCGCGCAGGCCACCACGCCCGTCACGCAGAGCTGGAGCGAGATGCCGTCGCCATCGATGACGGTGCTGCTGCGCTTCTCCGGAAAGAACCTGTGGGAAGTACTGCACGACGACGAGCCGGAACTGGAGATCCACGATCCCTACCAGGTCACGGAAGTCACCCTGCATGGGCAGCAGGTGCCATTGGCCGCGAACTTCACCGCAGGCTACGCACTGTGGCTGGCGCGCTCCAATTTCAGCCACCAATCGCTGCGTTCGCTGTTCGGTGGCAAGGGCGGCATCGACACGCCGCATCTATACATGATGCAGCCCTACGACCCGAACCGCCGCGTGCTGCTGATGATCCATGGCCTGGCCAGCAGCCCGGAAGCCTGGGTCAACGTCGCCAACGAGCTGATGCGCGACGACGAGATCCGCCAGGACTTCCAGGTCTGGCAGTTCTACTACCCGACCAACATGCCCATCGCGATGAGCCACGATGCGATGCGCCACACGCTGGATGAGGTGTTCAAGCACTTCGACCCCAGCGGCAAGGCGCAGGCCTCTCATGACATGGTGCTGGTCGGGCACAGCATGGGTGGGGTGATCTCACGGCTGATGGTGTCTTCTTCCGGCGACCACCTGGTAGAGACCCTGCTGGCGACCGCACAGATGACGCCTGCGCAGCAGGAGCTGCTGCGCACCAAGGGCGCGCCGGTGCTGACCTTCCTGCCGGAACCGGAAGTATCTCGCGTGGTATTCATTGCCACGCCGCACCGCGGTACCGATGTGGCGAGCACCCGCCTCGGCCGCTGGATCGGCCGCCTGGTACGGCTGCCACTGACCGTCCTGGAGGACGTGGCCACCATCGCCAACGACGGCAAGATCGATCGCAACGACGGCAAGCACGGCTACCAGATGAACAGCATCCAGAACCTGGACAAGGACGATCCCTTCGTGCGCGCCGTGGCCGACCTGCCGATGGCACCGAAGGTGCGTTACCACTCGATCATCGCGCGCGCCAAGGCAGATGGTCCGCTGGAAAAGACCGACGACGGGCTGGTGCCCTACTGGAGCTCGCACCTTCCGCACGCGGATTCGGAGAAGGTGATCGTGTCCGGGCACAGCGTGCAGGAAGCCACGCCGGCCATCGTCGAACTGCGGCGGATCCTGCATGAAGACATGCAACAGCACGGTGCCGTGGTGAAATAGCAGGGGGCGAATGAGGGGAAAACCCTCATCGCCTGTACGCATCCGCCCTTCTATGCTGGCTCCACTACCCCACTGGAGGTCCGCATGAACACGCAAGAGCCCAGCCGCCACCCCAGCCCCGATCCGGCCGAGCGCGACGCCTTCTTCCCGTCGCCGTACTCGCTGTCACAGTTCACATCGGCGAAGAGCGACCTGTCCGGCGCCGACTATCCCGACGCGCGCCGCGATGGCCGCTGGAAGGTGCTGATGATCGCTGCGGACGAACGCTATCTGCCCACCGCCAACGGCCACCTGTTCTCCACCGGCAACCATCCGGTGGAAACCCTGCTGCCGATGTACCACCTGGACAAGGCCGGCTTCGACATCGATGTGGCCACGCTGTCCGGCAACGCCGCCAAGTTCGAGTGGTGGGCGTTCCCGCATGAGGACAAGGAGATCGGCGGACTGTACGACCGCTACGAAGCCCGCTTCCGCCAGCCACTGCCGTTGGATGAGGTGGTGGCAGGCCTCGATGCCGCGTCGGACTATGCAGCCGTGTTCATTCCCGGTGGCCACGGCGCCCTCATCGGACTGCCGCAGAGTCGCGCGGTAAAGGCGGCCCTGCACTGGGCGATGGCCGAGCAGCGTCACATCATCACCCTCTGCCACGGCCCGGCCGCATTGCTGGCCGCAGGCGTTGACGAGGCCGACGGTGGTTCGCTGTTCCGCGGCTACCGCATCTGTGCCTTCCCCGATGCGATGGACCGGCAGACGCCGGAGATCGGCTACATGCCCGGGCAGCTGCCGTGGTTCTTCGGTGAGCGCCTGGCGCAGCAGGGCGTGCAGATCGTCAACGACGGCATCGATGGCAGCGTGCTGCAGGACCGCCTGTTGCTGACCGGCGACAGCCCGCTGGCCGGCAATTCGCTGGGCAAGCTGGCCGCGCGCACGCTGCTCGACGCATTGGCCGGGCGCTGACTGGCGTGAGCGATCTGGTGCAGGCGTTGCTGGAACTGGAACGCGCCCGCTCACTGAGTGCGGTGGGCGC
This sequence comes from Stenotrophomonas sp. 86156_Sma, assembly GCF_056481625.1. Lineage (NCBI taxonomy): Bacteria > Pseudomonadati > Pseudomonadota > Gammaproteobacteria > Lysobacterales > Lysobacteraceae > Stenotrophomonas > Stenotrophomonas sp. 86156_Sma. The sequence goes on along the minus strand of NZ_CM151157.1, from coordinate 2,029,218 downwards.
GGTACTACGCGGCATCTCTGCACCGCTGGGCTACGACCGCGTGCTGGTGTTCGCCACAGGCACGGGGTTGGAACGCGGTACCCAGCGCGTGTACTGGATCGAGGGCGACTGGTTCGGCGACGGCAGCACTACCGACCTCGCGCGCTACCTGCACGCCTGTCCGGTCAATCACCACGTGCTGGACAGTGACGCGCCGTTCTTCTGGAGCAAGCGCCAGGGCGTTCGCGGCGAACGCTATCAGGTGGTAAAGCAGCCACGTGGTGAAGGCCTGCACGGTCTGCAGGTGCCGGTGTTCGGCACCACAGGGCTGGAAGGCGCGATCAGTTTTGCCGGGACAGCGATCGATGCATCGGCCAGCGCGCGACTGCTGCTGGATGCTGCTGCAGCTGCAGCATTCCGTGCCGCACGCCGGCTTTCCGAGACGCCCACCGAGCTTTCCGGAAGTGCGTTGAGCACGCGCGAACGCGAGGTGCTGCGCTGGGTCGCCGCCGGCCGTCGCCAAGCGGAAATCGCGGCCACGCTGGGACTTTCCGCCCGTACGGTGGAGAATCATCTGCGACGCGCGCGCCAGCGCCTGGGCGTGGCAACCACCGCGCAGGCGGTGCGTGCTGCCAGTCGGCGCGGCGAGATCGAGGACTGATCCGGGCAAGACACTTCCGGCGCTCTGGTTCGCGTGTTACACACGCCATGCGCATGTGCGCGATTGCAGAAAGCAAGGACGATGCTTATGAAACTGCAACTGGCCGCGATGGCCGCGTTGGTGATGGCAACGGCAACCCTGGCTCCGGTGGCGGACGCCAATGCCGGGGGACCGAAAGAAAATGTTTCGTGCGTGCCGGTGAAAGTGGACCACAACCGGGTCCACCAGCACTGCACGGAAACCTACACCGATGAGTTCGGCAACGTGTACGAAGCCGAGTACTGGATCGACGAGTACGGCAACCCTTACCTGCGCGACTGAGCTGGCAGGGGACTGCGCCGGGCCGCCCGCCGGGCCGGCGCGCATGCAGCAGCTGCCGCTCGGGTGCATGCTCTACCCGGGGGTAGTTGCACGACACCGCGCAGATGCGCGATTGCAGACACAAGGATGATGCCCATGAAACTGCACCTGGCCTCGATGGCCGCACTGGCCGTGGCCTTCGCTGGAATGATGTCGAGCGGCAACGCCAATGCCGGGGTTACCAGCCCACCCGGCAGCGTGACGCGCTGCGAACCATTTGAAGTGGAGCGCTACCGCATCCACCAGCATTGCATCGTGACCATGCCCGATGCGGACGGCGAGATTTTCCTCACCGAGTACTGGATCGACGAATACGGCAACCCGTATCTGATGTAATCCTCATCGACAAGGAGTGTGGGAATGAGACTGCATAAAGGCGTATCGGTGTGTTCGCTTGCCACCGTGCTGGCCGTGCTGATGCTGGCCCCCGTCGCCACCACAACGGCTGCCGAGGTCATCGAGGTCCAGGAAGAGTGTGTGCCCTTCCGCATCGCTGGCAACGTGTTCCACCAGCGCTGCACGTCGTACGTGGTCTACGACGACGGCACCCGCGAAGTCACCAGTCATTACAACCGTGACGAGAACGGGATGATCTACGACCCCTGATCGCGCCCGCGCGATCCGCCGGGCGGGACCTTCACCGCCCGCCCGGCATCTTCCATCCGCCCATCCCGGCATATCGCCGACCCCACCGTCCATGGCATGCTTCATGAAACCGCTTTCATGGAATGGAGGGATTCCACGATGTTGTCGCGTTTCCGTCGCCCTGCGCTGTATGCGCTGCTGGCGCTAGCTCTGCCTGCCGTCGCCTGGGCTGCTGCGCCGGCGCCACTGAAAGTGATGTCGTTCAATGTCCGTACCCCGGCCGATACCGAACCGGGCAAGCGCTGGCCGGACCGTCGCGATGCCATGGTCAAGGTCATCCTCGATGCACACCCGGCCGTGATCGGCACGCAGGAGCTGGTGAAGGAACAGGCCGACTTCCTGTCCGGGCATCTGCCCGGCTACCGCTGGTTCGGTGAAGGCCGCCGCGGTGGCAGCGGCGATGAACACATGGGCGTGTTCTACGACAGCAAGGTGCTGGCCATCGAGGAATCCGGCAACTTCTGGTTATCCGATACGCCCGAAGTACCCGGCAGCATCAGCTGGGGCAACCTGTACCCGCGCATGGTCACCTGGGCCCTGTTCCGGCGCCTGGACGATGGCCGCCGTTTCTACTTCATGAATACCCACCTGCCCTATCGCGACGAGGACGAACCGCGCCGGGTGAAGGGTGCCGAGCTGATCGGCAAGCGCCTGCAAGCCCTGCCTGCCGACCTGCCGGTGGTCCTGACCGGTGACTTCAACAGCGAGCCCGGCGGTGACACCTACAAGGCATTCACCCGCCTGCTGCAGGACACACGCACGCAGGTGAAGGCACCGCAGGGACCACGCCTGACCTTCCACGACTTCACCGGCAAGGCCACCGTACAGCTGGACTGGGTGCTGGTGCGCGGCTTCCATGCCCGCAGTTTCCTCACCGATGACCGCCGCATCGACGGCGTGCTGCCGTCGGATCACTTCCCGCTGGTGGTCGAGCTGGACTGGCCGAAGCACTGAATCTCCGCGGCCGCCGTGGCTACCGCGGCGGCTGCCGCGACAACAGCCGGTACAACGCCAGGTGCTGGTTGCGCGCTTGGCAGATGCGGGCGCCGACAGCAAGGAACACGGCAACGCCGATCAGGCCCAGCCCCAGCATCGGATCAGGCAGTCGCAGGAAACCGATCGCAGCGGCCATCGTCGCCAGCACCAGCAGCACAACGACCGCCACCGAAAGGCCCGCGCCGGGTGGCCCCGGGTCGCCAAACAGCATGCGCTGGGTATCCCGCCTGTCATCACTCATCGTATGTGCTCCCTGGAATCTGCCCCACTAGTTACACGGCGGACACGGCTTCCGGCAGAGTCAGAAACGTCACGACTGTGACAACGTCCACAGCACACGCCGCGCTACCCTGCCCCCGTTCCCGAACTGTGGAGAAAGGCATGGCACACCAGAGTCGCCTGGCCGGTTTCATCATCGATTGCGAGGGCATTCCCGCCGACGAAGGCGCCCGCTTCTGGTCCGCCGCGCTCGGCCTGCAGGCGCAGCCCGCCTATGCCGAAGACGGCGCCGAGTACGCCGACCTGCAGGGCGCGCCCGCAGGCCTGAACGTGGAGGTGCAACGCGTCAATCACCCTTCACGGGTGCACCTGGACATCGAGAGTGACGACATCGACGCCGAGGCCGACCGCCTGGAGAAGCTCGGCGCGCGGCGGATAGGCTTCGTCAAACGCTGGTGGGTGATGGAAGCACCGACCGGCCATCGCTTCTGCATCGTGCGCATGCGCGAGCGCGAGGTACCGGCCAATCGCTGGCCCTGAAAGAAGAAAGGGACGGAAGCCACTGCTTCCGTCCCCTGCGGTTACTGCACCTGCGCCACACTCGCCGGCTGCGGTGATTGACCCCAACCACCCAGCGCCTTGTACACCCCCACCACACTGACGTTGACCTCGGACTCGGCCGCGGCCAACGCATCATCGGCTGCCAGCTGCGTACGCTGCGCATCCAGCAGGGTCAGGAAGTCCTCCGAGCCCTCGCGATAGCGGATCTGCGCCAGCGACTCGGCACGGCGTGCCGCCTGCGCCTGCTCGACCACGATCGCCAGCCGCGCCTGCTGCTTGGAATAGCGGGTCAGCGCGTTCTCGGTGTCTTCCAGTGCCAGCAGCACCGTCTGCTCATACTGTGCTGCCACGCCTTCGGCCTCGGCCTTGCTGGCACGCAGGCGTGCACGTACGGTGCCGAAATCGAAGGCCGCCCAGCTCAGCGACGGCGTCAGCGACCAGGCCTTGTTGTTGCCATTGACCAGGCCACTGGCATCGCCACCGAGGAAGCCGACGAATCCGGACAGCGACAGCCGCGGGAACAGATCCGCCGTGGCCACGCCCACCCGCGCGGTAGCGGCGGCAAGACGACGCTCGGCCACGCGCACGTCGGCGCGTTGGCGCAGCAGCTCGCGGGTATCGCCCAGCGGCAGCGCCTTGGCGAATGCCGGCACTTCGTGCGGCGCAAGCATGGCGGTCAGCGTTTCCGGACGCTGGCCCAGCAGAACCGCCAGACGGTTGCGCGATTGCGTTTCGGCCACTTCCAGCAGCGGAATGTCGGCCTCGATCGCCTTCAACCGGGCACGACTGCTCTGCACGTCCAGCTCGCTGCCGGCGCCCAGCTCCCAGCGTGCCTCGGTCAGCTTCTGCGTCTCGCGCAGATTGACCAGGGTGTGCTGGGCCACGGCGATGCGCTTCTGCGTGCCGCGCAGCTCGAAGTAGTTGCGTGCCACTTCGGCGGCGATCAGTACCTGTGCGTCGGCCAGGTTGGCCTGCTCGGCATCGAGGTCGGCACGCGCGGCTTCTGCAGCACGGCGCTTGCGGCCGAACAGATCCAGCTCCCAGCCCGCATCGAAGCCGAGCTGGTAGCTTTCACTGAACACCCGCTGCCCACCCAGCTGCGGATCGGGTTGCTTGCGGCGATCGTAGCTGCCGCCTGCGGTGACATGCGGTGCCTGGTCGAAGCGGCTTTCGACGAACACCGCACGGGCCTGGCTGACGCGGGCCACGGCCACGCGCAGGTCCAGGTTGTCCGACAGTGCGCCGTGCACCAGCTCTTCCAGCACCGGATCATCGAACTGCGCCCACCAGCTGGCCACCGGCGAGGTGGTGCTGAACACCGGTTGCTGCGCACCCTGCAGCACCACCGGTTCCTGCACCGGCGCCTTGTAGTTCGGGCCGACGCTGACACAGCCAGCCAGCACCAGGCTGGAGACGGCCATCGCCAACGTGCGGATCACCATGGCAGCACCTCGCCCAGGTAAGTGAAGCTGCCGTTCGGGCCTTCATGGCCGATCAGTGCCATCTGCACGCTGGAACGCGCGCCTTCGCTGATCTCAATCTCGCCGTGGCCGCCGTTCATATCGGTTTTCACGTAACCCGGATGCACGGTATTGACCTTGATCTGGGTGCTGCGCAGTTCATGCGCCAGTGCCAGCGTCCAGCTGTTCACCGCTGCCTTGGAGGCGTTGTACGCGGGGATCTTGAAATCGTAGATGCCCGAGGTCGGATCAGCGTGCAGGGTCTGCGAGCCGAGCATGCTCGAAACGTTGACGATGCGCCCGGACTTGGCCTGCCTGACCAGTGGCAGGAAGGCCTGGGTCACCGCAACCAGTGCGTACACGTTGGTGTCGAAAGTGCGCTTCCAGGTATCAAGCGACTGTTCGGACGGCGCTTGCGCCGGGTTCTCGATCATGATGCCGGCGTTGTTGACCAGGATGTCCAGGCGCCCATGGCGCTGGCGTACCTGCTCGACCGCTTCGGCGATGCTGGCGGCATCGGTCACGTCCAGCTGGATGGCTTCCACCGGCAGGCCCTCGGCCTGCAGCTTCAGCGCCTGCTCTACGGCGGTCTCGCGCTTGCGGCCGGCCAGCAGCGTATGCACGCCGGCCTGGGCCAGCTGGCGCACGGTCTCGGCGCCGATGCCGCGGGTGGCGCCGGTGACCAGCGCGATCTTGTTCTGATGAGAGTTCATGGATTCTTGCCTCGTGAGGGGGAAGCCGCCGCCGGCCAGCGACCGGCGGCGACGGGGTTCCATGTCAGTGGTGGATGGTCGGCTCGCCGTGCTGCACCAGCTGGCCACCACCGTTGCGGGTGACGAACTTGCGCAGGGCCACGTAGAACACCGGGGTGAGGAACAGGCCGAACAGGGTCACGCCCAGCATGCCGGCGAACACGGTGATACCGGTCACCGAGCGCACCTCGGCACCTGCACCGTGCGACAGCACCAGCGGTACGGTGCCGGCGATGAACGCGATGGAGGTCATCACGATCGGGCGCAGGCGCAGGCGGCAGGCTTCCAGCGCAGCTTCAACGATACCCTTGCCGCCCATCTCCAGCTCTCTGGCAAATTCGACGATCAGGATCGCGTTCTTGCACGCCAGGCCCATCAGCACCACCAGGCCGACCTGCACGAACACGTTGTTGTCACCACCGGTCAGCCATACGCCAAACAGCGCGGACAGCAGGGTCATCGGCACGATCAGGATCACCGCCAGCGGCAGCGACCAGCTCTCGTACAGTGCGGCCAGCACCAGGAAGGCCAGCATGATCGCCACCGGGAACACGATGAAGGCGGCCTTGCCCTGGGTTGCCTGCTGGTAGCTCAGGTCGGTCCATTCGGTGGTCATGCCCACCGGCAGCACCTTGCCGGCGATCTCGGTCAGCTTGTTCATCGCCTCGGCCGAAGACAGCAGGCGCGGGTCGGCTTCACCGGCAAGATCCGCCGCCGGATAGCCATTGAAGCGCAGCACCGGGTCCGGGCCGAAGGTCTGCTTGATGGTGACCATCGAACCGATCGGCACCATCTCGCCGCGGTCATTGCGGGTACGCAGCTTGCCGATGTCCTCGACCGTTTCGCGGTACGGACCGTCCGCCTGCGCGATGACCTGCCAGGTACGGCCGAACTGGTTGAAGTCGTTGACGTAGGCCGAGCCGAGGTAGGTCTGCAGCGTGTCGAACAGTTCGGTGAGCTGCACGCCCTGTGCCTTGGCCTTGACGCGGTCGACCTCGGCATCCAGCTGCGGCACATTGGCCTGGTAGCTGGAAATCGGGAAGGCCATGCCCGGCGTCTGCGCAACGGTGCCCTGCATTGCCTGTACAGCATTCTGCAGCGCGCCGTAACCCAGGTTGCCACGGTCCTCGATGAACATCTGGTAGCCGTTGCCGTTGCCCAGGCCGAGGATCGGCGGCGGCATCATCGAGAAGGCGAAGCCTTCCTGCAGACCGGCGATCTTCTGGTTGATCTCGGCGTTGATCTGCGCGGCGGTACGGCCATGGCGCTCGGCGAACGGCTTGAGCGGAATGAACGCCACACCGGTGTTCGGCGTGTTGGTGAACTGCAGCGCGTTCAAACCCGGGAACGAGATGGTGTGGGCCACGCCATCGGTTTCCTGGGCGATCTTGGCGACCTTGCGCAGCATTTCATCGGTACGCGCGATCGACGAACCTTCCGGCAGCTTCACACCGGCAATCAGGTACAGCTTGTCCTGGGTCGGGATGAAGCCCGGCGGCACCAGCTTGAAGATCACACCGGTACCGACCAGCAGGATCGCGTAGACCACGAACACCGCACCACGACGGCCGAGGATGCGGGCCACGCCACGCTCGTACTTCTCCGAACTGGACTTGAAGAAGCGGTTGAACGGACGGAACACCCAGCCGAACAGGCGGTCGATCAAGCGGCTCGGGCCGTCCTTCGGCGCACCATGGGCCTTGAGCAGGCGCGCAGCCAGGGCCGGCGACAGGGTCAGCGAGTTGATCGCCGAGATCACCGTGGAGATGGCGATGGTGACCGCGAACTGCTTGTAGAACTGGCCGGTGACACCCGACAGGAAGGCCATCGGCACGAACACGGCACACAGCACCAGCGCGATCGCGATGATCGGGCCGGACACCTCACGCATGGCCTGGTGGGCCGCGGCGGTGGGCGACAGGCCTTCCTCGATGTTGCGCTCGACGTTCTCCACCACCACGATCGCGTCATCGACCACGATGCCGATCGCCAACACCAGGCCGAACAGGCTCAGCGTGTTGATCGAGAAGCCCAGCAGGTACAGCGCGGCGAAAGTACCGACCACCGACACCGGCACCGCGATCAGCGGAATGATCGACGCACGCCAGGTCTGCAGGAACAGGATCACCACCAGCACCACCAGCGCGATCGCTTCCAGCAGCGTGGAGACCACGGCCTTGATCGAGTCGCGCACGAAGATGGTGGTGTCATACACGGCTTCGTACTTCACGTCGGCCGGCATGGTCTTCTGCATCTCGTCCATCGTCGAGATGACCTGGTCACGGATCTCCAGTGCATTGGCACCCGGCGACTGGAAGATACCGATACCCACCGCGTTCTTGCCGTCCAGCTGCGAACGCAGGGTGTAGTCACCGGCACCCAGTTCCAGGCGGGCCACATCGGCCAGGCGCACGATCTCGCCATCAACACCGCTCTTGAGCACGATGTCGCCGAATTCCTTTTCAGTCTTCAGGCGGCCCTGGGCATTGATCAGGGTCAGGAACTGGCTGTTCGGCAGCGGTTCGGCGCCGAGCTGGCCGGCCGAGACCTGCACGTTCTGCTCACGCATGGCGCGCACTACGTCACTGGCGGTCAGGCCGCGCGAGGCGACCTTGTCCGGGTCCAGCCAGGCGCGCATGGCGTAGTCACCACCACCGAAGATCTGCGCGTCACCCACGCCCGGAATACGCGCCAGCGCATCCTTGACGTGCAGACGGGCGTAGTTGCGCAGGTACAGGGTGTCGTACTTGCCGTTCGGCGAGGTCAGGTGCACCACCATCAGGAAGGTCGGTGACTGCTTCTGCGTGGTCACGCCCTGCCGGCGCACGTCCTCGGGCAGGCGCGCCTGCGCCTGCGCCACGCGGTTCTGCACCTTCACCGCCGCCGCATCCGGGTCGGTGCCCGGGCGGAAGGTGACGGTCATCTGCAGCACACCGTCCGAGCCGGCGACCGACTTCAGGTACATCATGCCTTCGACGCCGTTGATCGCCTCTTCAAGCGGCGTGGCGACGGTCTCGGCAATGACCTTGGGGTTGGCGCCCGGATACACCGTGCGCACGACCACCGACGGCGGCACCACTTCCGGGTACTCGCTGATCGGCAGGATTGGAATCGTGATCAGGCCTGCGGCGAAGATCACGATCGACAGCACCGCCGCGAAGATCGGCCTGTCGATGAAGAAACGGGAAAAGTCCATGGAGGAATTCCTGGGAAAGGCGTTCGGCGGGCAACAGCCTCCCCGCCCCTCGCCGAGATGACGAAGGCAGGGAAGGCTGCTGCTGGCGCCGGCAGCTAAGCGGGGACGCGGATCAGGAGACGGCGGATCAGTGGTTCAGCGCGGCGGTGGCATCGCGGCCCGGTGCCGGCGGCGCAGCCTGCGGCTGCATCGCCACGGCCTTGGCCTGCACCGGCATGCCCGGCATGAAGACCTTCTGCACGCCGTCGATGATCACCTTGTCGCCGGCGGCCAGGCCGTGCTCGACAATACGCAGGCCGTCGGCGGTGCGGCCGAGCTGGATGTCACGGCGCTGGGCCTTGCCATCCTTGTCGACCACGTACACGTACTTGCGATCCTGGTCGGTCAGAACAGCCTTCTCGTCGATCAGCAGGGCCTGGAACTGGCCGCTGCCGAGCAACTGCACGCGGGCGAACAGGCCCGGCGTGAACTGGCGATCGGCGTTGTCCAGCAGCGCGCGGACGCGGATGGTGCCGGTGCTGCGTGCCACCTGGTTGTCGAGGAAGTCGACCTTGCCCGAATGCGGGTAACCCTCTTCGCCGGACAGGCCGACCTTCACCGGCAGATCGCTGTCACGCTCGCTCGGGCGTTCACCCTTGCGTGCCATCTGTGCATAGCGAAGGAAAGTGCTTTCATCGGCATCGAAGTAGACGAACACGGTGTCCAGCGAGACCAGCGTGGTCAGCACGCTGGCGCTGTCGCCGGCGGTGACCAGGTTGCCGGCGGTGACCATCGCGCGGCCGGCACGGCCGTCGATCGGCGCACGCACCTTGGTGAACTCCAGGTTGAGGCGGGCCGCATCCAGCGCCGCCTGCGCCGCCTGTACGGCGGCACCGGACTGGTCAGCCGCAGCGCGACGCTGCTCGGCCGTCTCGGTGGAAATGGCCTGCTGCTCGGACAAGCGCTTGGCACGCTCGGATTCACTGCGGGCCAGCGTGGCCTGGGTGCGGGCGCGGGCCAGTTCGGCAGCGGCGCGATCGTACTCGGCCTGGTAACTGCGCGCGTCGATGGTGAAGAGCACTTCGCCCTTCTTCACTTCCTGGCCTTCGACGTAGTTGACCTTGTCGATGTAGCCGGACACGCGCGGGCGCAGTTCAACGCTCTGTACCGCTTCGACGCGGCCGCTGAACTCGTCCCACTGGCTGACCTGCTTGACCAGCACCGGTGCAGCACTGACCTGCGGCGGCGGCGGTGCACCGGCTTCTTCGGCGTGGCCGCCGCTGCAGGCCGCCAGCACGGCTGCGGCGAGGATCGACACGCCGACCATCGCGATGCGATGGCCGAAACGATGTGGGGTGGAATTGGGGGAAGTCATGGCATGCATCCGTACGGAGGGGTGGTACAGCTAGATGAGAACGTGTTGCAAAAACAGGCGGCGTATCCTGCGACCTCAACCATGGTCGAGGTCAAGCGACGCCTGCGGTATCGCGCCACAGGGGAGGAACGTCCAGGTGCAGCAGGCCGCGCGGCAGTTCGGCATCACTGCTGTCGCAGCGGACGATGGCGCGGTTGTCGCGGCAGCCGTCGAGCAGGGAGACCACGCGACGGCCGACCAGCAGTGAGCTGGGCCACTCGATGCAGGCATTGGCCGCGTTGGCCGGCGTACACACCGGGCTGCAGACTTCCAGCATCTGCGCGCGCACGCCCAATGCCTGGGCTTCCTGGTGCACCACCTGCGCGTACATACGCAGCGCCGCAGTGGTGATCGAGGTTTCGCCGTAGCCCGCCCATGGCTTGGCATTGGCCGGGCTGCCGATCATCACGTAGCGGCGCGCATGCACGTTGTCCTGCAGCAGCGGCAGCAGATGACGCACTGCGTGCACGTGCGGCATCAGATCGGCCTGCATCGCGCCCAGCAGTTCATCGCCGTTGCGGTCAGTCACCCGGCCGCGACGGTAAGGGCCGCCCATTGCGGCGATCACTGCCGCCAGCGGACGCGGGCGATGCGCGATGCGTTCGGCCAGTACGCGCGCCGAGCCGTCATCGCTGAGCGAACCCAGCAGCGTCTCCAGGCCCGGCTCATCGGCGAACTGCTCATGCAGCGCCGCCAGCCGGCCCGGGTCGCGACCGACCACCAGCACCGGGCTGCCGGCTTCCAGCAGTGCGCCAACCACGCCTTGGCCGACGGCACCGGTGCCGCCGAGGACCAGGACTTCGGGCGTCAGCATCCCATTCACGGGACATTTCCTCCCAAATCCGGGATAGTCCCGATTCGACGCAGCCGGTCGCCCTTGTGCGGGGCCAGGCGGATGGCACCGCCACGCTGCTGACGCATCGGCGCGGTAAACTCACGGAAGTCCTTGTGTACCAAGGAACTCGGGCGGACTTCAACGGTCATTGCCAGGTCCAGGGTGCTCTGGCCGGCGTTCCGGAGACGGGCAAGAATGTTGCGCAGGCTCATGGCGGACGGGCTCCAAATAACGAATGGCGCCACGATAGACCTCAAACCTTTACTTGATTAGTCCTGATTAAGGGGAATAATCATCCCGCTCCCGGTCCAATCGTTCTGTCACGATTGTCCCATCCCCGACGTCCAGGATCCCAGACCATGTCCCACGATCTCAACGAGACGCTGATCTTCGTCAAAGTGGTCGAGCAAGGCAGTTTCATTGCCGCTGCCAAATCGCTCGGCCTGCCCAAGACCACGGTCAGCCGCAAAGTGCAGGAGCTGGAAACGCGCCTCGGTGCGCGCCTGCTGCACCGGACCACCCGCCGCCTCGGCCTGACCGAAGCGGGTTCGATCTACCACGAACATTGCCAGCGCATCGCGCGCGAGCTGGAAGAAGCCGAGAGCGCGGTGAGCCAGCTGCAGTCCGGTCCGCGCGGCTGGCTGCGCTTCACCGTGCCTTACTCGATCGGCATCACCTGGATTGCACCGCTGCTGGGCCAGTTCCATGCGCAGTACCCGGAGATCCGGCTGGACATGCATATGGGCAATGAGAAGCTGGACCTGATTGCAGGTGAGGCGGACCTGGCCCTGCGCGTGGGTGCCCTGCCCGATTCCAACCTGGTGGCACGCAAGCTGGGCAGCCTGCGCACGCAGGTGTTCGCCAGCCCGGCCTACATCGAACGCTATGGTGAGCCGCTGCACCCGGAAGAGCTGCAGTTCCATCGCATCCTGGCGATGCGCAAGCCGTACCACACCGGCAACTCGCCGCGCTTCACCTGGCAGCTGGGCGAGAACGGCGGCGAGCTGCGTGACTTCCCGGTCACCCCGCTGATGACCGCCAACGACATGTCTGCGTTGAATGGTGCATTGGTGTGCGGCGAAGGCCTGCTGCTGACCGGCGATGTGATGGCCAAGCCGTTCGTCGAGTCGGGCATGGTGCGCCGTGTGCTGGCCGGCTGGACCGGGCCGGAAGTGGACTTCAACGCCGTGTTCGCCGGTGGCCGCCTGGTCTCGCCGAAGGTGCGTGCATTCGTCGACTTCCTGGTCGAGAAGCTCAACTTCGACGCCAATTACATGCTGGCGCAGTGCCCGGGCGCGAAGCTGGCGCAGCAGCAGAAGGAAAAGGAAGATGCGGCGCTGGAAAGCAGCGGCAAGCGGATCCTGGAGAAGGTGGCCGCTTCGGCCGCATGACCGGAAGCATCCACGCATGGCGTGGATCTACCGGCATTCCGTAGAGTCGAGCTTGCTCGACTGCTCTTGCGCTTCAGTCGAGCAAGCTCGACTCTACGGGCGCTATCGGCGTGCCGAGCAACGCTCGGCACGCACAAAAATGCCGCCTGCAAGGGCGGCATTTTCGTTCCGGCCGATAGCCGGACCGGCTCAAGCAATAACGCGTAGCGTTATTGCTTGAGCGGAATCACGCGGATCTCGACGCGGCGGTTCTTGGCGCGGCCGGCATCGGTGCTGTTGTCGGCAATCGGGTACGACTTGCCGGCGCCCAGGGTTTCGATGCGCACGCTCTGCACGCCCTGGCCGATCAGGTACTGCGCGACCGAGTCGGCACGTTCTTTCGACAGGCGGTTGTTGACCGCGTCACTGCCGATGCTGTCGGTGTGGCCGACCACTTCGATCATGGTCTGGTTGTAGTCACGCAGGGTGCCTGCCACGCCATTGAGCGAGCCGTAGAACTGCGGCTTCAGGGTCGCCTTGCCGAAGTCGAAGGTGATGCCGTCCGGCAGGTTCAGCATGATGTTGTCGCCCTGGCGCTGCACATCAATGCCGGTGTTGGCAGTGCGCTCGCGCAGTGCGCGTTCCTGGCGATCCTGGTACTGGCCTACCGCAGCGCCGCTGAGCGCGCCGATACCGGCGCCGATCAGCGCATGCTGGCGACGCTCCGTGGCGCTGTCACCGGTCAGCAGGCCGGCGGCTACGCCGATGGCGGTGCCGATCAGCGCGTTGCGGCCGGTGCGGTTCTGCTGCTCGGTCGGGTTGCCGTACTGGTCACTCTGTACGTAGGAGCCGCCGGTGGCGCAGGCCGACAGGACGGCCGCACTCATCAGGGCCAGTGCGACGTTGCGGGTGGTGTTGCGGATCATGAGGTTCTCCTTGGTTTCCGGTCGGCCGGCGGCCTGCGGGCGCAAAGAGAATAAACAGCCCGATGCGATGCCGGAATGATGATCGGGCACACCGACAGGGCCTCGTTCAGCTAACTGACCAGATCGATCAGGTCGCCCTTTACCCCGCCCCCGACTGGCGGTAAGCCGCCAATGCGGCGTCGCGGCCCGCGGCCAGGTCCACCAGCGGCGTACGCGGATAGCCCGGGGCATGCGCGGCCAGCAGCAGCGGATGCTGCCACGGCGCGAAGCGCGCCTTCACCGGCAGCGCGGCCAGTTCGGGCACCCAGCGGCTGATGTAGCGGGCCTGGGGGTCGAACTTCTCGGCCTGGGTGACCGGGTTGAACACGCGGAAGTAAGGCGCGGCATCGGCACCGGTCCCGGCCACCCACTGCCAGCCCATCGTGTTGTTGGCCAGGTCGGCATCGATCAGGGTGTCCCAGAACCAGCGCGCGCCATGCAGCCAGTGCGCGCGCAGGTGCTTGCACAGATAGCTGGCCACGATCATCCGCACCCGGTTGTGCATGTAACCGGTGTGCCACAGCTCGCGCAGGCCTGCATCGACGATCGGCACGCCGGTGTTGCCTCGCTGCCAGTCGTGCAGCTGCGCGGCACCCGGTGTGGCCCACGGGAAACGGTCAAAGCGCGGGTTGAGGTTGTCGGTCGGCGTCTTCGGGAAGTGATGCAACAGGTGGTAGGCGAAGTCACGCCAGCCCAGCTGGCGCAGATAGCCGTCGACGTCGGCGTCGGTGCCGGCACTACGCAGCCCTTCCAGCGCATGGGCAATGCGCCACGGTGCGATCTCGCCGAAATGCAGGTGCGGCGACATCCGCGAGGTGCCCACGCGATCTGGCAGGTCACGCTGCTCGCGGTAGCCGCGCAGCGCACCGTCCTCGAACACGGACAGCGCTTCCAGCGCACCGGCTTCACCCGGCTGCCAGTGCTCCCAGAAGCCGGTATCCCAGTCCAGCGTCGGTGCCAACTGGAGATCATCCAATGCCAGGCTGTCGACCGCGTGCGTCGCCAATGCTTCCGGTGCGGCCTGCAGCGCGGGCAGGCGCCAATGACTGAGTACATTGCGCCAGTACGGCGTGAATACCTTGTAGGGCTGGCCCTGCTGGGTGGCGATGTCCCACGGCTCGAACAGCAGGCTGCCATTGCAGCTCTGTGCGTCGATGCCCTGCTCGCGCAGCGTGCGCTTTATGGTGGCGTCGCGTGGCTGGGTGGCCGGTTCGTACTTGCGGTTCCAGTACACCGCCCCGGCGCTGGTCTGCTCGATCAGCAACTGCAGGGCCGGCAGGCTGTCACCGCTGCGCAGCACCAGCGACGAACCGCGCACGCGCAGGTCGGCGTCCAACGCGGCCAGTGAACGGTGGCGCCACGCATCGGAGGCGGCACCCGGCACCCACTCACCCTCTTCGTGGGGCGCATGGATGTAGATCGGCACCACGTCGTGACCGGCATCCAGCGCGGCCTGCAGGGCCGGATTGTCCTGCAGCCGCAGATCACGGCGGAACCATACCAACGCTACCGACACAGACACCGCCTTCGTTGTTGAAGGCGGACATGATAGCCAGCGGCGGTGAAGGCGCTGCACGCAGACGCCGTCTGCTAGGCTGCTGGGCCGCTCCTCGTTGGACCCCGCCATGGATGATCTGTACGCCTCATTCGCCCGCTTCGGGCTGCTGCGGGCCCAGCACGAAGGTGACTGGCAGGGACCGTTCCCGTTACCACCGGTGCTGGCGTGCTTCTACGCGCAGGTGGGACCGCTGGGTCATGAGATCAATGCGAAGGTGGGCAACTCCGGAATCACCATTCCGGGCCTCGATGTCTGGATACCGCCGCTGCGACGACGTATGGAGTCACCAGGCCGGCTATCGCTGGCATGGCATCAGCGGCGAGCCGATCGACAACTGGCCATCGAACTGGCTGGTGATTGCCGATCGCGGCGCCGATCCGTTCATCCTCGACCTGGATGACGGCCGTGTGCTGTTCAGTCACCACGGTGCGGGCCTGCTGGATGCCGGCGAGGTCACTACCGATGTGCCGACCTTGATGGCGGCTCTGGCTGCTGCAGGCACGGTGTACCTCGAGGCAGGCGATGACCTCTACAACGACGAAGACGATGGTGGCATCCGTCCTGAACACCAGGAGGCAGCCGTACAGGCGGTGGCCCGGGTACTGGGCGACCACCTGCAGGCCGAGTCGTTCATCGAGACGTTGCTGGACTGAATCCACGCATGGCGTGGATCTACTTCTCGAAGCGCTTCATCGCTTCGCTGATCAGTACCCGCGCCTCGGCGGCGTTGCCCCAACCGTTGAGCTGCACCGGGTTGCGACCGGCCGGCAGGTCCTTGTAAACCCGGAAGAACGCCTCGATGCGCTGACGCTCGACCTCCGGCAGATCCTTCAGGTCGCGGATGCTGGCGTAGGTCGGGTCGACCTTGTCGGTGGGCACGCCGATGATCTTCTCGTCGTGCTCGCCGCCATCGATCATCTTCAGGTAACCGATCGGCCGGAAGCGCACGATCACGCCCGGATGCAGCGGTTCACGGGTCAGCACCAGCGCGTCCAGCGGATCGTTGTCGCCGGCCAGGGTGCGCGGCATCGAGCCGTAGTTGGCCGGGTAGGCCACCGGCATCGACTGGAAGCGGTCCACATGGACCAGGCCGTCTTCCTTGATCTCGTACTTGGTGAAGCTGCCGGCCGGAATCTCCACCGCCAGATTCACCTCCTGTGGGGCCTGCTTCGGCTGGGCCACCAGGAACGGATGCAGTACGGTATCGGCAGCGGTCACCGCACTGGCCAGCAACAGCAGGGCGGCACCGATGGCGGCGAGCGGAAGGATGCGTCGGGGCGTGGTCATATGCCTCTTCTCACTCCCAGCAGCGGTCGGCACGACCCTTGGCGGTCTGCGCGCGCGGGCAGTCGCGTGGCGTGATGCGACCTTCGGTCAGCTCCGTGCGCTGCTTGCCACCCTTGGCATCACGGCGCAGTTCGAAGGCATCGTAGAGACGGCCGGTCACCGTGCGTGCTTCATAGCGCAGGTGCTGCGGATCGATGTTCAACACCTGGAACAACTGGGTGTCCTCGGCCACCGGATCCATCGTCCTGCGGGCTTCGTCGGAAAGGCGGTACTGCTTCGGCCCGGCCACGGTCACCACGTACTGCGGCGTCGCAGCCTGCCCCTCGCCACGACGGCCATAGGTGTGATCGTGGCCCTGCAGCACCAGGTCGACGTTGTGGCGGCGTACCACCGGCAACAGCACGTCACGCAGCGCAGCGTTCTCGCGGCCTTCGCGGGGTGAGTAGAACGGCTGGTGCAGCAGCACAATGGTCCACGGCTGCCGGTTGCCGGCCAGCACCTTGTCCAGCCACTGCGCCTGTGCCTTGGCGGTGCCGAGGTCGAGTGCCGAGGTGCCATCGACCACCGCCACGCGTACACCCTGCGCATCGAACCAGTAGCTGGTCTGCTGCGCGGCGGTGGCGCCGTTGCCCGGCAGCGCGAAGGTGACTGGCCAATGCTTGCCCAGCACGCGCCGCTCCTGCGGGGTGTCCTCGAATTCCTCGAAATACTCGTGGTTGCCGATCGCCGGGGCCACCAGCGTTTCCTGCGCCAGCCAGCCGGTGGCAGCAAACCACTCGCCCCATTCGCTGTCATCCATGTTGTCGCCGCCGCTGACCAGGTCACCGGCGAACAGGCTCATGCGCGCCTGAGGTGCGGCCTTCTGCGCGGCGCGCACTACACGGCTGACATGGCTGACGTTCTTGTTCTGGGTATCACCGAAGTACAGCAGGGTCAGCGGCTGGTCGGCCGCAGCCAGCGTGCGCAGCTGGTTCCAGGCGCTCCAACTGCCGTTGCCCTGCACACGGTAGACGTACTGGGTATCCGGCTGCAGGCCGCTGATGTCCGCGCGATGATGATGCGACAGCCCGTTCTCGGTCTGCAGCGCGCGGGTCGTTGCGCGCACCTGGCGGATGCCCTCGATGGCCGGCGAATCCCCGGCGAGAGCGATCTCGAGCAGCGGTGCCTGTACGCTGCCGTCAGTACGCCAGGCCACGGCGAAACCGTGGCTGGGATCGACCGCCGGCGAGGCGACGATGCGATCCGGCACCGGCGTCGCTGCGTAGTGGCGGCTGCCTGCTGGCACCTGGGTGTTGGGTTCGGCCGCTGCGAACGACAGCGACGGCAGTGCCAGCAGCAGGCCCAACGCCAGCGTGCGCATCACGCACTGCCGGCTCATGCGCCACACTCCAGCGGCAATGCCAACTGCTTGGCGATGCTCTCCCAGTCGAACGCCACCACGCCCTGGTCGTCATGCACTGCATACAGTGCACCGTGCGGGAAGCGCGCACTGGGTTGCTGCATCATCCAGATGCCGTCGGTGTTGGCCACGGTATTGCCCTGGAACGCGCCCACCGGCTTCAGCGTGTGCCGGTCGAACAGATGGAACACGCTGCGCTGCTTGCCCTGTTCGGTGGTGATCCACCAGCCGTCCTTGCCGCAGGTACGCAGGGTCACACCTTCGGCCTGCGCCTTGAACACGTCGCGACCGAATGTGGTGCCGGTGAAGCGTCCAGCAAGGGTGTAGACCTTGAACTCGCTGGCGTAGCTTTCATCCTCTTCGGCGATCAGCAGGCGATCATTCTCCGGGTCGCCCCAGATCGACTCGACCACGCGCAGCGCACCGGCTTCGCTGGTGTCACCGATGCTGGCCACCAGCTTCGCCTCGACCTTCGCACCGTCGCGGGTCACGTGGTACTGGCGCACGCGCTTGTCCAGCTCGGCCAGCGGCGGCAGGATGTCACGCCCCTGCGCATCCTCGCCGTTGTCCCAGGAGTCGGTAACGTAGACGCTGTAGCCATCGGCACGGCGGTCGACCCACAGCCCATACGGCTTGCGCAGGTCGTCCGCAGCGAACGTCGCCAGCGGCGCGAAGTCCGGCAGGCTCAGCACCTGCACGCGGTGATTGTCGCGCTCCACGATCCACAGCAGATCGTCGGTCACCGCGATGCCGTTTGGGCGGTCGAACTGCCCCGGTGCGGAGCCGCTGCTGCCAACGTCACGCAGGTGCTGGCCGGTGCTGCCATCGTAGACCACCAGCTTGTCGGTGGCCTTGGCGGTGGCGATCAGCCACAGCGCGCCGTCCGGCGCGCGCCAGGCCGCCGGCGAGTCGATGTTGTCGGCCGGGGTCATCGGTGACAGGAAGGCTTCGGCGATGGTGGTCACCGTTCGCGCGCCCCCGGCTTTCGCTGCCGTGGGGGCCGCGGCCGGATCGTTGCCGGTCGCCGGCGTGCAGCCGGCGGCCAGGGTCGCCGCGAGCGCGACCGCCAGGACGGTGATGCCACGCCCCATCACAGTGCCACCTTCAGGCCGAGCGCGTAGGTACGACCGTATTCTTCCATCTGCAGGGTGCGCGAGCGCGTGCCCTGGTACAGCTCAAGCGGCTTGTCCAGCAGGTTCTGTGCTTCGAAATACATGCTCACCCGCGGGGTGAACTTGTAGTCCAGCGAGAAATCGAGCTGGGTGTTCGGTGCAACGTAGATGTCGAACGCCCGGCCCTTGCCGATGCTGTCCAGGTACTCGCTGCGGTACACCGCCGCCAGCCGCGTACTGACACCATATTTTTCATAGCCGATGTGGGCGCTGTAGACATGCTTGGAGGCGCGCGGCAGTGTGAAATCCTCGCCTGCACGGTCCTTGATGCCGGCATCGAACTTGGTATCCAGCCAGGTGCCACTGGCACCGACCAGCAGGCCATCCAGGCCGTCCGGCAGGAAGGCCAGCTGCTGCTGCCAGTTGAATTCCGCGCCACGCACGGTGGCCTTGCGGCCATTGATCGGCTGGGTCACGTCAAAGCCGCCATAAGCGGGATCATTGGTCCGCACCGTTTGCACGATGTAGCCATCGATCGACTTGTGGAACAGGCCAAGTGAAACGATACCGGTGCTGCCGATGTACTTCTCCACCGACAGGTCGATGTTCTTCGACTCGTACGGATCCAGTTCCGGATTACCCAGGCGCACTTCCTCGTCGCCGCGGCTGTAGCCCACGCGCGGCGAGATGTCACCGAAGGACGGGCGCGATACGGTCTTGTTGGCCGAGGCGCGCAGCACCCAGTCATCGGCCGCGTCGTAGCGCAGGTGCAGGCCCGGCAGCACGTTGGTGTAGCTGCTGTTGGCCACCCTCGGGGTGACGGTGAAGCTGCGGCCGTTGGCGGCCACGTCCACCTGATTGCCGACCGCCTTGAACTGGGTGTTTTCCACGCGCACACCGCCGATGATGCGCAGCGCGCCCACGTCCCAGGTGCCCATCGCATAGCTGGCGAAGATGTCTTCGCTGGCCACGTAGTCCTCTTCCAGCGATGTCATCGCGTTGCCACCGGCATCCTGGGGACGGGCGCTGTACTGGCCGCCATTGGCCGCCCAGAAGGCACGCATCGCGGCCGAATCCATGCCGTCACCGAGGTTGCCGTGGCGGTGCTCCGGCGAGGAGGTGCTCCAGCTCGACAGCGCCACCTTCGGGCCGACACGCAGTTCGCGCTCGTCCACATTCACGTCGCGGTCGCGCCAGCGACCCAGCAGGCCGAATTTGATGCTGCTGCTGTCGCCGTCGAAGCGCACGTTGACCTGCGCGCTGTGTTCCTTGTCGTTGACCTGCTTGGGCGAGAGCACGAAGCGGTCGAACGCGTAGTTGCCGTTGTCCAGCCACTGCGGGTTGTCGAAGCTGTAGCTGGGCAGGCGGCTGCGCTGGTCGAGGGTGCCATTGAAGGCCTTGCCATCAAGCTTGAAACGAGCCTCCATCTCGTCGTTCACGCGCTCTTCGGTACGGGTGTAGCCGATCCGGTAATCGACCACGGCGTTGGTCAGCTTGTTCTCGCCACCGAGACTGGCCGCGAAGGTGTTTTCCTTCTTGGTGCGGTAGCGCATGCGCTTGTCGATGGAATCTTTCGGCATTCCATCCAGGCGGTACTGGTCGGTGCCGGTCTTGACCATCTTCGCGTCGTCGAAGTTGAAGATCACGCGCTGGCGGGTCTCCGCATCGTCGAACTGGCTGTACAGCGTGCGCAGGTAGTACTTGCTGTCTTCATTCGGGCGCCAGTCGAGGTTGAGGTTGGCACCGATGCGCTTGCGCTCGATCTCGTACTTGCGGTGCTGCAGGTTGATCGCGGTGACATCGCCGGGGACGGCATCGTCCTTGCCGTCATACTCCACTTCGGTGTTGTCCGACTCGAACCTGCGCTTCTGGTAGTTCACGCCCAGCGCCACACCGAAGGTGTCGTTGAACACCTCGCTGTAGTTGAAGGCGGCCTTGGGACTGGTCTCGCCGGACAACTGCTGGTGGCTGCCTTCGATCTTGCCACGCAGGCTGCGACCGTCGCGGTCGAAGGCCGAGGCCGATTCCACCAGCACGGCGCCGCCGATGGCATCACCGGGCATGTCCGGGGTCGGCGACTTGACCACGCGCAGGCGCTCGGTGGAGTCGGACGGGATCACGTCCAGCGGTGCGGCGCGGCTGGAATCCTCCGGCGTACCGATGGCGATGCCATCCACGCTGACGCTGTTGAGGTTGGCGTCCAGACCGCGGATGACCACGAAGCGCCCCTCGCCCTGGTCGCGGGTCACGCTGATGCCCGGCAGGCGCTGCAGCGACTCGGCCACGTTCTTGTCCGGGTACTGGCCCAGTGCATCGGAGGACACGGCGTCTTCGATCGCATCACTGCTGCGCTTGAGGTCAACCGCGCGGATCTGTGATTCGAGCTGGGCGCGCACTTCGATGCGGTCCAGGTCGACCGCATCAGCGGCCACGGCGCCGGTGGCGGCAACCGCCTGCTGCCCGGCCGCCTGCAGCGGGGCTGCGGCCCCCATCGCCAGGGTCAGCGTGATGGCAACGGCCAACGGAGTCTTGATATGCACTGGGAATCCCCATTCCTGTTAAGAATGGGTCTGCACGGTATGTCCGCAAGGTTGCATGGCCGTGACATGCGCCTGCACATTTCGAGTAACGCCGCTCCGGGCCAGGTTTGGGTTCGGCCCGCCGATCCGGCAAAATGGCGCCCTCTCTCCTTTTCCCCTTCCCGACCATGAAGATCGTCGAAGTGCGCCACCCGCTGGTGCAGCACAAGATCGGCCTGATGCGCAACGCTGCGCTCAGCACCAAGGATTTCCGCGAACTGGCCAACGAGCTGGGTACGCTGCTGGCCTACGAGGCCACCGCCGACCTGGACACCGAGCCGCACACCCTGCCCGGCTGGGCCGGCCCGGTCACCGTGCAGCGCATTGCGGGCGCCAAGATCACCGTGGTGCCGATCCTGCGCGCCGGCCTGGGCATGCTCAGCGGCGTGCTGTCGCTGATCCCGGCAGCACGCGTCAGCGTGGTCGGCCTGCAGCGCGATGAGGAAACCCTGCAGCCGGTGCCCTACTTCGAGCGCCTGACCGGGCGCCTGGAAGAGCGCGACGCGCTGATCCTGGACCCGATGCTGGCCACCGGCGGTACCCTGATCGCCACCATCGACATGCTCAAGCGTGCCGGCGCCCGCCGCATCAAGGGCATCTTCCTGGTGGCCGCGCCGGAAGGCATCGAGGCGGTCAAGGCCGTGCACCCGGACGTGGAGATCTACACCGCGGCCATCGATGCCCAGCTCAACGACAAGGGCTACATCCTGCCGGGCCTGGGCGATGCCGGTGACCGCATCTTCGGTACCCGCGTCGGCTGATCGGACGATCCGGGGTCAGAGCCCTTTCGCCACGAAAGGGATCTGCCCCCGACAGCGCAGGCCGCCGCGGCCGCGCTGCGATTCTTCACGTGCTCTTGGCGCCGGGAAGCGAATGCTCCGCGCACCCGCCACCCTTGGAGCTCCCGATGAAAGCCTCTTTCCTGCTGGCCGCCGTCCTGCTGGTCGGCCTGCCCCTGGCTGCCAATGCCACCACTCCGCAGCAGCAGCGCATGGCCGACTGCTCGGCCAAGAACAAGGGGCTGAAGGGCGATGCCTACAAGACTGCACAGAGTTCCTGCCTCAGCGGCCACGCCGCCGACGCCAAGCCGGTCAATACGCAGCAGGAACGCATGCGCAAGTGCAACGCTGACGCGGGCGCCAAAAAGCTGGCCGGTGATGCGCGCAAGACCTTCATGAGCAGCTGCCTGAAGGCCTCGTAGCAATCACGTCCGGGTAGAACGCCATCCACGCATGGCGTGGATCTACCCGCACACGAAGGCCGGGCATTGCCCGGCCTTTTCATCAACCGAGGGCGCGTGCCTTCAGCTCACCCTGCTCGTGCAGGGTCACGAAACGCCCCTTGTCATCCCTGCCAAGCTGCGCCAATGCCACCTGCGGGTCGTGGGTGAAGAACAGCCGCACGTTGCGCGCCAGCTTGTCTTCCAGGAACTGCCGCTTCTCGTCGATCAGCAGCTCGGCATTGCGGTCATAGCCCATGGTGATCGGCACGTGTACCCATGAGCGGCCCGGGATCAGGTCGGCACAGAACACCACGCCACCATGCGCACTTTCGCCTGCATGCGCGTGACCGACGATCTCGGCCAGCATCAGCCCCGGTGTATGCCCGTCGCTGTAGCTGAAGCGTACGCTGCGGCCGAGCGCCTTCGAGTACTCCCCGTCCACCACTTCCAGCCGGCCACTGGCCTGCAGCAGGCCCGGCAGTTCCGGAATGAAGCTGGCGCGATCGCGCGGGTGTGGCTGCACGGCGCGCTGCCAATGCTGTGCGCCGACCACATAGGTTGCGTTGGGGAACAGCAGCTCGGGCTCACGTCCTTCGCTCCATGCCGCCAGCAGGCCACCGGCATGATCGAAATGCAGGTGGCTGAGCACCACCACGTCGATATCCTCGTGCTCGAAGCCGGCTTCGCGCAGCGAATCGATCAGCACGTGCTGGCTTTCCTGCACACCGTAGCGTTCGCGCATGCGCGGATCGAAGAACGCCCCGATACCGGTTTCAAACAGCACCGTCTTGCCTTCCAGCGGGCTGGCAAGCAGCGCACGGCAGGCCAGCTCGATGCGATTGAGCTCGTCCGGTGCCGCCCATTTTTCCCACAACGCGCGCGGCGCGTTGCCGAACATCGCGCCGCCATCGAGGCGCTGCGAGTTTCCACGAATAGACCAGAGTTTCATGTGTCGATTATCGACGCCGGCTCGTTAAATAATCGCTAGAAGGGAAACAGAAAACCCCGCCGGCAAAGGCGGGGTTTCGATAATCAGCCGGATTGCCGGCCAGCAGCCGGCACCACCGGATCAGTGTGCCGGCACCACCTGGGCACTGCCGACCGGGTTGCGCGGGTCGCTGCCGCCGAACAGCTTGTTGGCCCTGCGGTCCCATTCCACGGTCTGCAGGTTGCCCCACACGTGGCTGGAACCGCGGCCACCCGCGGCGACATTGCCCGGCAGGTCGATCTTGTGCCCCATCGCCTGCAGCTGCTTCACCGTCGCCGCGTCGAACGCATCGTCCTCGGCTTCGATCAGGTCCGGCAGCCACTGGTGGTGGTAGCGCGGCAGTGCGGCAACCTGCTGCGCATCCAGGCCGTCGTCGTAGCCGAGGATGCCCAGCAGCACCATGGTGATGATGCGGCTGCCACCCGGGGTGCCCAGCACCACCACCTTGTCGGCGTTCTCCATGAAGGTCGGCGTCATCGAGCTGAGCATGCGCTTGCCCGGCTTCGGCGCATTGGCTTCATAGCCCATCACGCCGAACGCATTGGGCGTGCCCGGCTTCAGCGCGAAGTCGTCCATCTCGTTGTTCAGCAGCACGCCGGTGCCCTTGGGAATCAGCCCCGAGCCGTACAGCAGGTTGACGGTCTGGGTGGCGCCGACGCGGTTGCCGTCGCGGTCGATGATCGAGAAGTGCGTGGTCTCGTCGTCTTCCAGCGGCGTCGGATTGCCCGACAGCAGGTCGCTGGGCGTGGCCTTCTCCGGATGGATGGTCGCCCGCAGGCCCTGTGCGTAGTCCTTGCTGGTCAGCACCTTCTGCGGGATCTGCACGAAGTCCGGATCGCCGAGGAAGAAGGTGCGGTCACGGTAGGCGCGGCGCATCGATTCCACCACCAGGTGGGTGCGGTGCGCCGGGTCCATCTTCCTGATGTCCCAGCCTTCCAGGATCTGCAGCATGCTGGCCAGCGCGATGCCACCGGACGACGGCGGCGGTGCGGTGGTGATCTTCCAGCCGTTGTAGTTGAACACGATCGGCTCGCGCTGCTTCACGCGGTAACCGGCCAGCTCTTCGGCGGTCCACTTGCCGCCGGCCTGCTTCACGCCGGCCAGCAACAGCGTTCCGGTCTGGCCCTTGTAGAAGCCATCGAAGCCACCTGCGGCCAGGCGCTCCAGCGTCTGTGCCAGCTCCGGCTGCTTGAACAGGTCACCGCTGGCGATCGGCTTGCCGTTGCGCAGGTAGACCTCGCGCGTTCCGGGATAGCGCTCCATCACCTCACGGCGCGAGGCATAGCCCTTGGCCATGCGGTCATACACCGGGAAGCCTTCGCGCGCGATGCGGATGGCCGGCTGCAGCGAGGCCGCCAATGGCAGCTTGCCGTGCTTGGCCGACAGCTCGACCAGCGCTGCAGGCAGGCCCGGGATACCGGCCGACCAGGCGCCATTGACCGAGCGGTCACGGTCGAGGTTGCCCTGCTTGTCGAGGAACGCCTGCGGGGTTGCTGCAGCCGGCGCGGTCTCGCGCGCGTCCAGCATCACGTCCTTGCCGGTGGCCGCATCGTGCAGCAGAAAGAAGCCACCACCGCCCAGGCCGGAACTGATCGGCTCGACCACCGCCAGCGTGGACGATACCGCCACCGCGGCATCGAAGGCGTTGCCGCCCTGCGCCAGGATGTCGATGCCCGCCTGGGTGGCCAGCGCATGGCCGCTGGCAATGGCCGCGCCATCGGGGCGCTCGGCACGGGCCGGGCTGTCGGCCCAGGCAATCGGGCTCAGCAGCAGGCCGAGCAGCAACAGGGGGCGGACGATCAGCGTCTTCATTCGGATGGGGGCTCCGCGTAGAGTTCGGGGTGATCGTGCTGCAGCTGGCGCAGCTTGGCCAGCAGCTGGTCTTCCGTTTCCACGATCTCCGGGTCCGGGTCGATGCACTCGACCGGGCAGACGACCACGCACTGTGGCTCGTCGAAATGACCCACGCATTCGGTGCAGCGCGCAGGGTCGATCACGTAGATGGTTTCACCCATCGCAATGGCCCGGTTCGGGCAGGCCGGCTCGCATACGTCGCAGTTGACGCAGAGCTCGTTGATTTTCAGCGACACGGCGATACTCCTCGCCCGCGCCCTGGGACAAAGGACCGGCCAGCGCGGGCGCGCGGGCCGGTCAGGTCATCAGCGGCGCCCTTGCAGGACGCCGCCCGGGCCATGCCGGAGCATGGCCGCCATGGCTCGGTATTACTTGGCTTCGACGAAAATGTACTCGGCACCGGTCGGCTGGATCGCAGCCTGTACGCGGGCGTTGTCGGCCGACTGGCCGATGAAGACGACGCGCACGCCCTTCATCGAATCCGGCGACACGTCCTTGAACACGGCCTGGATCATGTCAGCCATCTTGCCCGAGGCCGACGAACCGAAGGCCAGCATGTTGCCCGGCTGCACGCCACGGGCCACGGCCTGGGTCGCGCTCTCGGTCTGGCGCTCGTACTTGGCCTGGAAGTCCGGGTCCGATTCCGGCGAGAGGTAGTACAGGAACGGGCTGTTGGTGATGTTGCCCATGTTCTGGATCGCCACTTCCTGCAGGTACTTCTTCCAGCCTGCATCGTCGTCCTTGGACGGAGCGACCAGGGCCTGCTTGGCCTCGTCGACCGGAGCGGCCTCTTCCTTCTTGCAGGCGGTGAAGGCCAGGGCCAACGAAGCGATCAGCATCGCGCGCATGGTGGTGTTCATGGGTTTCCTCCCGGAATGGTGCGTGGTGTTGTACGTAATGGGGTGCGGGTACAGCGGGGCTTACGACTGTGCCGCCTTCGCTTCGCGGACCTTGCGCAGGGCTTCGAGCACCGCGGCCGGCACGAAGCCGGACACGTCGCCGCCCAGGCGCGCGATCTCGCGGACCAGCGAGGACGAAATGAAGCTGTGCTGCTCGGCCGGGGTCAGGAACAGGGTCTCGACCTCGGGGATCAGGTGCCGGTTCATGCTGGCCATCTGGAACTCGTACTCGAAGTCGGACACCGCGCGCAGGCCGCGCAGCAGCACCCCGCCCTGGACCGAACGTACGAAATGCGCCAGCAGGGTATCGAAGCCGATGACCTCGACGTTGCTGTGATGGGCCAGCGCGCCACGCGCCAGCTGCACGCGCTGCTCCAGCGGCAGCGCCGGGCCCTTGGACGGGCTCTGCGCCACGCCGACCACGACCTTTTCGAACAGCGGCGCGGCACGGCTCACCAGGTCGATGTGACCGTTGGTGATCGGATCGAACGTGCCGGGGTAGACGGCAATGCGGCGGTTGGCCACGGTCATGGGCGGATGCAGATGTTCAGATGAGGTCAAAGTGTAGCAGTGGCGCGGCGGTACAGGGCAAAGCGCACCTCGCGGGTGCCACCCTCGCGGTGCAGCAGCCAGTCCGGTGGCAGCACCGGCACGTGGCCGGCCGGCGATTCCAGGTACAGCCAGGCATCGGCGGCCAGGTGCCGCGGCAGCTGGGCCAGCACGTCCTGCCACAGGCCATCGGCGAACGGTGGGTCGATGAAGACCAGATCGGCCTGTTGCGCGGGCGCGCCCTGCAGCCAGCGCAGGGCATCGGCCTGCACGACGCTGATCCGGTCGCTGGCCTGCAGCTTGGTCACCGCTGCGGTCAGATTGCGCCCCAGCTGCGCATCGCGCTCGACCAGGGTGGCGTGGGCGGCACCACGCGAGACCGCCTCCAGCCCCAGCGCGCCACTGCCCGCGAACAGGTCCAGCACGCGGGCCCCACCCAGCTTGGGCATCAGCCAGTTGAACAGGGTTTCGCGCACGCGGTCGCTGCTGGGGCGAAGCCCCGGTAGGGTCGGCACCGGCAGGCGGGTATTGCGCCAGCGTCCGCCGATGATACGGACCTGGCCGTCATTGCCGCCACGGCCGCTCATCGGCGCCCCCGGCGGGAGGTATTCGAGAATTTCAGCATGAGCGGGATTGTAGTCGTCCGGGCTTTGCCCGGCACCCGCAGAAGCCACAGCAACGGCCGAAGCAACAGCAACAGCGGGCATTCCCTGGGATGGCGGGGTGGGTCCGGTCGAGGGGGACGCTGCAAGTACGTCCATGTAAGCTCGGTCGCCGCATCCATGCGGCTCACGCCCCCTCAACCGGACCCACCCCGCCTTCGACAGTTTGCTGCGATCTGTCGGAACTCTTCTTGGAGTCAGATCCGTTTTCCTGCGGAAAACGGATCTGACTCCATTTGATGTATCGATATCTGACAGATGTGTCGACCAAGGTCGACACCTACCAACAGCCGCGTGAACCTGTCAGAGGCGGGGCACTGTGGGTTCGCGGGGTGTGAGCCGCATGGATGCGGCGACCAAGGCTACATGGACGTACTTGCGCCGCCCCCGCGAACCCACAGTGCCCCGCCATCCCACGGGATGCCGCTCTGGCCCTGGCTTTGGCAGTTGCAGTTGCACTGAGCGGGTGCCGGGCGCAGCCCGGCCGACCAACCCCTTGATTTCGGGACAATCAGCCATACCCCTTGGCGAGGCCGCACGCGCTGGCGCGGCATTGCACACGGAGCCTTATCGATGACCGAGACCACCCAGACCGAAACCCTTGGCTTCCAGACCGAAGTCAAGCAGCTGCTGCAACTGATGATCCACTCGCTGTACTCCAACAAGGAGATCTTCCTCCGCGAGCTGGTCTCCAACGCCGCCGACGCCGCCGACAAGCTGCGCTTCGAGGCCCTGACCCAGCCGGCCCTGCTGGAAGGCGACAGCGAACTGCGCGTGCGCGTCAGCTTCGACCCCACCGCCCACACCATCACCATCGAAGACAAC
Organism: Stenotrophomonas sp. 86156_Sma; assembly: GCF_056481625.1. Classification (NCBI taxonomy): domain Bacteria; kingdom Pseudomonadati; phylum Pseudomonadota; class Gammaproteobacteria; order Lysobacterales; family Lysobacteraceae; genus Stenotrophomonas; species Stenotrophomonas sp. 86156_Sma. The sequence continues at coordinate 2,000,892 of NZ_CM151157.1, read as the reverse complement.
GGTATCGGCATGAGCCGCGCCGAAGCCATCGCCCACCTCGGCACGATTGCAAAGTCCGGCACCGGCGATTTCCTGCGCCAGCTGTCCGGCGACCAGAAGAAGGATTCGCAGCTGATCGGCCAGTTCGGCGTCGGCTTCTACAGTGCCTTCATCGTCGCCGACGAAGTGGAAGTGACCTCGCGCCGCGCTGGCCTGGCTGCAGGGGAAGGCGTGCGCTGGACCTCGCGCGGCGAAGGCGATTTCGAAGTCGCCACGGTCGACAAGGCCGAGCGCGGCACCCGCATCGTGCTGCACCTGAAGGAAGGCGAGCACGACTTCGCCGATGGCTGGCGCCTGCGCAGCATTCTCAAGAAGTATTCGGACCACATCGGCCTGCCGATCCAGATGCCCAAGGAGGGCGAAGACGGCGCTGCCGGCGAGTGGGAGACCGTCAACCGCGCCAGCGCGCTGTGGACCCGCCCGCGCACTGAGATCAGCGACGCCGAGTACACCGAGTTCTACAAGCACGTGGCACACGACCACAGCGATCCGCTGGCATGGAGCCACAACAAGGTCGAGGGCAAGCTGGAGTACACCTCGCTGCTGTATGTGCCCGGCCGCGCACCGTTCGACCTGTATCACCGCGATGCACCCAAGGGCCTGAAGCTGTACGTGCAGCGCGTGTTCGTGATGGACCAGGCCGAGCAGTTCCTGCCGCTGTACCTGCGCTTCATCAAGGGTGTGGTCGACTCCAACGACCTGTCGCTGAACGTCTCGCGCGAGATCCTGCAGTCCGGTCCGGTCATCGATTCGATGAAGGCCGCGCTGACCAAGCGCTCGCTGGACATGCTGGAAAAGCTGGCCGCCGACAAGCCGGAGCAGTACGCCACGTTCTGGAAGGAATTCGGCCAGGTGCTGAAGGAAGGCCCGGCCGAGGACTACAACAACCGCGAGAAGGTGGCCGGCCTGCTCCGCTTCGCTTCCACCCGTGGCGACGGCGATGCGCAGAGCGTGTCGCTGGCCGATTACCTCGACCGCATGACCGAAGGCCAGGACAAGATCTATTACCTGACCGGCGAGAGCTACAGCCAGGTACGCAACAGCCCGCACCTGGAAGTGTTCCGCAAGAAGGGCGTGGAAGTGCTGCTGCTGACCGACCGCATCGACGAGTGGCTGATGGGCTACCTGACCGATTTCGACGGCAAGGGCTTCGTCGACATCGCCCGTGGTGACCTCAACCTGGGCGCGCTGGAAAGCGAAGCCGACAAGCAGGAACAGGAAGCGGCGGCCAAGGACAAGCAGGGCCTGGTCGAGCGCCTGAAGATGGTGCTGGGTGATGACGTGGCCGAAGTGCGCGTCTCGCACCGCCTGACCGATTCGCCGGCGGTACTGGCCATCGGCGAACAGGACCTGGGCCTGCAGATGCGCCAGATCCTGGAGGCCAGCGGCCAGAAGGTACCGGACAGCAGGCCGGTGCTGGAGATCAACCCGGGCCACCCGCTGATCGCCAAGCTCGACGCCGAAGCCGATGGCGCGCGTTTCGACGACCTCGGCCGGGTGCTGTTCGACCAGGCTGCGTTGGCCGCCGGTGACAGCCTGAAGGATCCGGGTGCCTATGTGGCGCGCCTGAACAAGCTGCTGCTGGAGCTGTCGGCCTGATCGACAGGGTGGTCGCCGGGCATAGCCCGGCGAAGCTCTGGTAGGTGCCAACCTTGGTTGGCATTCCTGCTCTGGTAGGTGCCAACCTTGGTTGGCGCCCCAAAAGCGTGCCAACCAAGGTTGGCACCTACCAGGGCGGGTCGAGCGTGCCAACCAAGGTTGGCACCTACCAGGCTGGGTCGAAGCGTGCCGACCAAGGTTGGCACCCACCAGGGGCGGCGGTTGGCACCTGCCAAAACGGTGTTGCTCAGGCGTCCCGATCCAGCAGCGAACCCAGCATCTGGTCCTGGCGGCGGATCACCGCAGCATTGGCAGCAAAGGCCACTACCTCGGCTTTCGCGGCCAGAAGATCACCCAGCGGCGCGCCGGCATCGGCGCCGGTGGGCGTCACCAAAGCCTGCACCCCACCCTGCTCGGTGGTATTGCGCTGCGACTGCAGGCGCTGGGCATCCGGGGTCGCCAGGTTGGCCACGTTGTGCGCGGCCACCTGCACGCCCTGCTGGGCCGCACGCATCCCGCTGAGGGCGATTCCCATCACGTTGCCCATGGCGGTCTCCGGGCCGCACGACGCAGCCCTCCGGACCGGTTAACGGCCGGTGGGCCGCAACCTTGAGTCCACATCGGCCCGACAGGCCCGAGTGGTAGCATATCCCTCTGATTTCAGCGCCTTTTGCCAATGCTCAGTTTTTTCCGCCGCAAGAAGCCCCAGGATGCCCCCGCAACGGAGGCGCCCAAGACCCAGCACTACTCGGCTGAAGAGCTGGCGGCGGCATTCCCGTCGGCCGCGCCGGTCGAGGACAAGGAGCCGGCGCCGGTAGCAGTACCGGCCGAGCCTGCACCGGTCGAGCCCCCCCAGCAACCGCCGTTCCGGTCGCTGTCGAGCCCACCCCGGTTATTCCAGCCCCAGCCGCACCGGTTCCGGCAGCTCCTGCGCCGACGGCTCAGATCGACGTCGCCCCCATCGCGACCCCGGCCATCGAACCGACACCCGCACCACTGCCTGAGCCCACCCCGGCACCGGCACCGGTCACCGACGACCTGCCTGCGGCCGCCTCGATCGACGCCGTTCCGGCGCCGGCTGGCAAGCCCGGCTGGCGCGAACGCCTGCGCAACAGCGTCATCGCGCGCAGCTTTGGTGGCCTGTTCTCGCGCAACCCCAAGCTTGACGACGACCTGCTGGACGAGCTGGAAACCGCACTGATCACCGCCGACGTCGGCGTGGGCGCCACCACCGACCTGGTCGAGGGCCTGCGCAAGCGCATGAAGTCGCGCGAATTCGCCGACGCCAATGCGCTGCTGGCCGCGCTGCGCGCGGAGCTGATCGCGATCCTGCAGCCGGTGGCCAAGCCGCTGGTGATCGACCGCAACGCCAAGCCCTTCGTGGTGCTCACCGTTGGCGTCAACGGCGTCGGCAAGACCACCACCATCGGCAAGCTGGCCAAGCGCTTCAAGGACGATGGCCACAGCCTGATGCTGGCCGCCGGTGACACCTTCCGCGCCGCCGCCGTGGCACAGCTGCAGGCCTGGGGCGAGCGCAACGGCGTGGCCGTGGTCGCGCAGGGGCAGAACGCCGATGCCGCTTCGGTGGCATTCGACGCGCTCCAGGCCGGCAAGGCCCGTGGCACCTCGGTGCTGATCGCCGACACCGCCGGCCGCCTGCACACCCAGTCCGGCCTGATGAACGAGCTGGGCAAGATCCGCCGCGTGCTCGGCAAGATCGACCCCACCGCACCCCACGAAGTGCTGATGGTGATCGACGGCACCACCGGCCAGAACGCGCTGTCGCAGCTGCGCCAGTTCAATGCCGCCGTGAACGTGACCGGCCTGGTGGTGACCAAGCTGGACGGCACTGCCAAGGGCGGCGTGGTGTTCGCGCTGGCCCGCGAGTTCGGCATTCCGATCCGCTTCGCCGGCATCGGCGAGCGCCCGGAAGACCTGCGCGTGTTCGACCCGGAAGCTTTCGTCGACGCCCTGCTGCCCGAAGCGCTGGGCGCCTGATACACCGTGCAGCCACGCATGGCGTGGCTCTACTGCAATCCAGTAGAGCCACCCCACGGGCGGCTCCTCTCTGGAACACCGATGCCCCGCCAGCCGCACGCCAGCGCCGGAACCACGCAGACCGATGGCTTCGTCGCCCACCTGCTGCATTGGTTCGACGACCACGGCCGCCACGACCTGCCCTGGCAGCACCCGCGCAGTCCCTACCGGGTCTGGCTGTCGGAAATCATGCTGCAGCAAACCCAGGTGGCCACGGTCATCCCGTATTTCCAGCGGTTCCTGCAGCACTTCCCGACCCTGCCCGACCTTGCCGCCGCCAGCAACGACGCGGTGATGGCGCAGTGGGCCGGGCTCGGCTACTACGCCCGCGCACGCAACCTGCATGCCGCTGCGAAGCGCTGCGTGGAACTGCACGACGGCGACCTGCCGCGTGATTTCGACGCATTGCATGCCCTGCCCGGCATCGGCCGCAGCACCGCCGGTGCGATCCTCAGCCAGGCCTGGAACGACCCGTTCGCGATCCTCGATGGCAACGTCAAGCGGGTGCTCAGCCGTTACCACGGCATCGATGGCTTCCCCGGGCTGCCGGCCATCGAGAAGCAGCTGTGGGCGATCGCCGAGGCGCATGTGGCGCAGGTGCCGGCCGGGCGCATGGCCGACTACACGCAGGCGCAGATGGACCTGGGCGCGACGGTGTGCAGCCGTGCCAAACCGGCCTGCGTGATCTGCCCGTTGCAGGATGACTGCGTGGCACGGCGCGAAGGCCGCACCGCTGAACTACCCACGCCCAAGCCCAGCAAGACCCTGCCCGAGCGCGAGGCCGTTGCGCTGCTGCTGCGCGACGCCCAGCAGCGTGTGCTGCTGCAGAAGCGGCCGGACACCGGCATCTGGGCGCAGCTGTGGACGCTGCCGCAGGCCGATGCCGGCAGCGTGCTGCAGGACTGGTTCGACGTGCACGTCGACGGCTCGCTGGAAGAGGCCGAAGAGCTGCCAGTGCTGCAGCACACCTTCAGCCACTACAAGCTGCATCTGCAGGTATTGTCGCGGCAGGTACACGGCCTGCGCGTGGAAGAACCCACGCTGCGCTGGGTCGCCAGCGACGAACTGCACGCGCTGGGCCTGCCGGCACCGATCCGCAAACTGCTCGACGGCGCAACGATCAAGACGCCGAAACGAAATTCCAAGAAACCCCGCAACCACGAGTGAATGCCATGTCCCGAACCGTCTTCTGCCAGTACGAACAACGCGATGCCGAGGGCCTGGACTTCGTGCCCTACCCCGGCGAACTGGGCCAGCGCATCTTCAACAACATCGGCAAGCAGGCCTGGGCTGCGTGGCTGGCGCACCAGACCATGCTGATCAACGAGAACCGCCTGTCGCCACGCACGCCGGAGCATCGCGCGTTCCTTGAAGGCGAACTGGTCAAGTTCCTGTTCGAGAAGGACGCGGAAAAGCCGGCCGGCTTCACCCCGGAAGCCTGACACACAGGTAGTGCCGGCCGCTGGCCGGCAACCTGGCATCTGCGCGATGCCGGCCAGCGGCCGGCACTACCACGCTATTTCGTGCTTTCCTCGCGCTCCTGCACCTGCGCTTGGCGCAGCTCCTGCTCGGAGGCGCGCAGCGCCTTCACGTCCAGCTTGCGGATGCTGTCGATGAAGCACGGCATGCGCGGGCCACCGGCAGGGTCGCGCACCAGCACCTTGTCGAATCGCGCCGAAACACGGTTCATCTGGCTGGTCAGGCCGATGGCGGTGGCATACGGCAGGTCCTGGCAGGGACCCCTCAATTCCAGCAGATAGGCCTCGCTGGGACGCGTCCACACCGCCAACGCGCTGTCACCCAGTTCGGTCCAGCCGTTGAGGCTGCCGAAGAACTGCATGTCGTTCTGCGGCGCGCCGGCATGGGCACGGTACAGGTCAAGTTTCTCGGCAGAGCTGAGCCGGCCGGTGGTCGCGCAGGCGGCCAGCGCCAGGCAGAGTCCGGCCATCAGGATCGGGGTCTTCATGGCGATCTCCTCGGGGTACTGTCGCCATCATGCGCCTGCGCAGACAACGCCGGCGCGAAAGCCAGCACCCCATTCAGCAGCCGGTCGGCGGTCGCCCCAAGCAGGCCCAAGGCTCCGGATTCCGGTAGTCGCCAACCGTGGTTGGCGCTTGCCCTGCAAGAGCAGCCGACCAAGGTCGGCTTCCACCAAAGCGGGCCCGGCGCCTCAGACGTCGGCGTGGGCCAGCGCGTGCAGGCGCCCCTCGCGCAGCTCCAGCACCCGGTCCAGGCGCCGTGCCAGGCTGCGGTCGTGGGTGACCAGCACCAGGCTGGTATGCCGCGCACGATTCAGTTCCAGCATCAGCTCGAACACCGTCGCCGCGGTGCGGTCATCGAGGTTGCCGGTCGGCTCGTCGCCGAGCACGCAGGCCGGATGATTGACCAGCGCACGCGCCACTGCGGCACGCTGGCGTTCGCCACCGGACAGTTCGCCGGGCTTGTGGTCCAGGCGATGGCCAAGGCCGACCGCTTCCAGCAGCGTGGTGGCCCGGCTGCTCGCCTCGGCCACTGCAGTACCGGCCAGCAGCACCGGCATCATCACGTTTTCCAGCGCGGTGAACTCAGGCAGCAGGTGGTGGAACTGATAGACGAAGCCCAGCGCCTGGTTGCGCAGCAGGCCGCGCGCGGTATCGGACAGCGCTGACATGCGCTGGCCGGTCACATAGACCTCGCCGGCGGTCGGAATGTCCAGGCCACCCAGCAGGTGCAGCAGCGTACTCTTGCCGGCGCCGGAGGCACCGATGATCGCCACCGTTTCGCCGGCGGTCACGGTCAGGTCCAGGCCATCGAACACCGGGGTCTGCATGCGCCCTTCGGCGTAGGTCTTGCCCAGTGCTTCGGCGCGGATCACTTCATCGCCGCGGTTGAAGACCTTATTCATAACGCAGGGCCTCCGCCGGCTGGGTGCGTGCTGCCCGCCAGGCGGGATACAGGGTGGCCAGGAAGCTCATCAGCAGCGCGACCACGGTGATCGCCACCACGTCGCCGGTCTGCATGTCGGTCGGCAGGCCGGTGATGTAGTACACATCCTCCGGCATCAGCTTGACGTTGAACACGCTCTCGATGACACCGAGGATGCGCTCCAGGTTGAGTGTGAGGGTGATGCCACCGATCAGGCCGGCCAGCGTGCCGAAGATGCCGATCAGCGAACCCTGCACCATGAACACCTGCATCACCCCGCCCGGCGTCAGGCCGAGCGTGCGCAGGATGGCGATGTCGGCCTGCTTGTCAGTGACCAGCATCACCTGCGAGGACACCAGGTTGAACGCGCCCATGGCGATGATCAGCGACAGCAGGATGCCCATCACCACCTTCTCCATGCGCAGCGAGTGGTAGAGGTTGGCGTTCTGCTGGGTCCAGTCACTCACGCGGTACGCACCACCGAGGTTCTGCGCGAGGTCCACGCCCACTTCCAGCGAACGGTCCATGTCGTGCAGTTTCAGGCGCACGCCGGTGGCGCCGTCGCTGCGCAGCACGCGCTCCAGGTCCTGCATGTTGGCAAAGCCAACGCCGCGATCGACCTCGTTGTAGCCGGCCTCGAAGATGCCGCTGACAGTGAAGCGTTTCATCCGTGGCACCGCACCGGCAGGCGTGCCCTGCACTTCGGCGAAGGTCACCAGCACCTGGTCGCCGACATCAACGCCCAGCCAGATCGCCAGTTCCTTGCCCAGAAGCAGGTTGAAGCTGCCCGGCGTGAGGCTGCCATAGCTGCCCTTGGTGACCTTCTTGTCGATCACCGATACCTTCGGCTCCAGCGCCGGATCGATGCCCTGGATGATCGCGCCCTGCACGCGCGGGCCGCTGATCATCGACTGGATCTCGATGTACGGCGCAGCACCGGCCACGCGCGGGTCCTTGCTGGCCACGTCGACTACGCGCATCCAGTCCGGCATCGGCTCGCCGTCGCGGCTGATGGTGGTGTGCGCGGTCATCTGCAGCAGGCGGCTGCGGATTTCCTTCTGGAAACCGCTCATCACCGCCAAGGTGGTGATCAGCACCGTGACGCCGAGCGCGATGCCCAGGATCGATGCCATCGAGATGAAGGAGATGAAGCCGTTGCGGCGCTTGGCGCGCAGGTAGCGCAGGCCAATGGCCACGGGAATGGGTTTGAACATGCAGGCACGCCGGTCAATTCAGCTTATGGTGCCATCGACCGGGGCCTACGGGAAACGCCACGTGCGGCCACGGCCAGTCGCAGTTCACGTCGCTGCCCGGAATCGAGCACATCCGGCCAGAACAGCAGGCGCCGGCGGCGCCGATCCTCACGCCAGAGCAACAACAGCCATGGACCACGCACGACCAGCTGGGATGTATCGGCGTCCTGCCCGGCCACCTGCAGCGGCTCGGGCGGTGCTGGCAGAAGCACCTGCACGCGCGGCCTGCGCTGTCGCCAGGCCAGTTCGGCCAACCCGATGACCCAGGCCAGCACCACCGCGGGCATCAGCAGGCGCGGCGGCAACTCCGTCGCGCGCAGCAGCCACGGCGCAGCCAGCAGCACCGCCAACTGGGCGGCGGCCTGCAGCCGCGAGGGGCGCCACTCAAGGCTTGAGGGCGAGGATCTTCTGCATGAGGGGGATCGCGTGCGCATGTGGACAGGCCTCATAGCCCATGAACCAGCGCCACAACTTATCGTCCTCGCAGTCGAGCAGGAACAGGAAAACCTCGCGCTCTTCGGTCGGCGCAGTGCTCCATTCGTGGTCCAGGTAGCGACCGAACAGCTGGTCCAGCTCACGCATGCCGCGGCGGCAACGCCAGCGCAGCTTCTTCAGCAGAACGTCTTCTTCCATCATGTTTCTCCAGATACAGCAAAGCCACGCATGGCGTGGCTCTACTGGGGTGGCACAGCCACGCGTGGCGTGGCTCTACCGGGTACAGCCAGGCCTGATCAGGCGCGGCGTTCCATCATCAGCTTCTTGATCTCGGCGATCGCCAGCGCCGGGTTCAGGCCCTTCGGGCAGGTCCGGGCGCAGTTCATGATGGTGTGGCAGCGGTACAGCTTGAACGGATCTTCCAGATCGTCCAGGCGTGCACCGGTGTCCTCATCGCGCGAGTCGATGATCCAGCGGTAGGCCTGCAGCAGGATCGCCGGGCCCAGGTAACGCTCGCCGTTCCACCAGTAGCTCGGGCAGCTGGTCGAGCAGCAGGCGCACAGGATGCACTCGTACAGGCCGTCCAGCTTCTTGCGGTCTTCCGGCGACTGCAGGCGCTCACGATCCGGCGGTGCCGGAGTCTGGGTGCGGATCCACGGCTTGATCGAGGCGTACTGCGCGTAGAAGTGGGTCAGGTCCGGAACCAGATCCTTGACCACGTTCATGTGCGGCAACGGGTAGATCGGCACTTCCTTCTTGCCGCAGTCCGAGATGGCTCGGGTGCAGGCCAGGGTGTTGGTGCCGTCGATGTTCATCGCGCACGAACCACAGATACCTTCGCGACAGGAGCGGCGGAAGGTCAGGGTCGGGTCGATCTCGTTCTTGATCTTGATCAGGGCGTCCAGGACCATCGGGCCACAGGCGTCCAGATCGACTTCATAGGTATCGGTGCGCGGGTTGCTGTCGTCGTCCGGACTCCAGCGGTAGATCTTGAAGGTGCGCACGTTCTTGCCGCCGTTCTTGACGGGGAAGTGCTTGCCCTTCGTGATCTTGGAATTCTTGGGGAGTGAAAACTCGGCCATGGCTGCTCTCGTTGGCTCAGGCGGCCCGCGCCCGTGGGCGCGGATTGCATGGTAGGCGGGGTCGGATCAGTACACGCGCGGCTTCGGCGGCACCACGGACACGTCGTCGGTCAACGTGTACATGTGCACCGGACGGTAGTCGAAGCTGCACTTGCCCTTCTCGTCGACGCTGACCAGGGTGTGCTTCTGCCAGTTGACGTCGTCGCGGTCCGGATAGTCCTCGTGCGCATGCGCGCCGCGGCTTTCCTTGCGCTGTTCGGCCGAGTTGATCGTCGCCACCGCGTTGAGCAGCAGGTTGTTCAGCTCGTAGGTCTCGATCAGGTCCGAGTTCCAGACCAGCGAACGGTCGGAGACCTTCACGTCCTGGAACGAGTCGAAGATCTTGTCCATCTTCTCGCAGCCTTCCTTCAGCGTCTGGCTGGTGCGGAAGACCGCCGCGTCGGCCTGCATGGTGCGCTGCATGCGATCGCGGATGACCGAGGTCGGAGTATCGCCGTTGGCGTGGCGCAGCTTGTCCAGCAGGCCCAGCGCCTTGTCGCAGGCATCGGCCGCCAGCGGCTTGTGCGACGCGCCCGGCTTGATGGTCTCGGCGCAACGGTTGGCCACTGCACGACCGAACACCACCAGGTCCAGCAGGGAGTTCGAGCCCAGGCGGTTGGCGCCGTGCACGGACACGCAGGCCGCTTCACCGATGGCGTACAGGCCCGGCACCACCGCATCCGGGTTGTCGCCGACCTTGCGCACGACTTCGCCGTGGTAGTTGGTCGGGATGCCACCCATGTTGTAGTGCACGGTCGGGATCACCGGGATCGGCTGCTTGTGCACGTCGACGCCGGCGAAGATGCGGGCGCTCTCGGCGATGCCCGGCAGCTTCTCGTCGATCACGCCCGGGCCGAGGTGGGTCAGGTCGAGCAGGATGTGGTCCTTGTGCTCGCCGACGCCGCGGCCTTCGCGGATCTCGATGGTCATCGAACGGCTGACCACGTCGCGCGAGGCCAGATCCTTGTAGTGCGGTGCGTAACGCTGCATGAAGCGCTCGCCGCTGCTGTTGCGCAGGATGCCGCCTTCACCGCGGACACCCTCGGTGATCAGGCAGCCGGCGCCGTAGATGCCGGTCGGGTGGAACTGCACGAACTCCATGTCCTGCATGGCGATGCCGGCACGCATGGCCAGGCCGCCACCGTCGCCGGTGCAGGTGTGCGCCGAGGTGGCGCTGAAGTAGGCACGGCCGTAGCCGCCGGTGGCCAGCACCACGCCCTGGGCGCGGAACAGGTGCAGGGTGCCGTCGGACATGTCCAGGGCCAGCACACCGCGGCAGGCGCCTTCGTCATCGAAGATCAGGTCGAGTGCGAAGTACTCGATCATGAAGCGCGCGTCGTGCTTCAGCGACTGCTGGTACAGGGTGTGCAGCATCGCGTGGCCGGTACGGTCGGCCGCCGCGCAGGTACGCTGCGCCGCCGGGCCTTCGCCGTACTTGGTGGTCATGCCACCGAACGGACGCTGGTAGATCTTGCCTTCGGCGGTGCGCGAGAACGGCACGCCGTAGTGCTCGAGCTCGATGATGGCCGGGATGGCCTCACGGCACATGTATTCGATGGCGTCCTGGTCGCCCAGCCAGTCCGACCCCTTGATGGTGTCGAAGAAGTGGTAGCGCCAGTCGTCCTCGCCCATGTTGGCGAGTGCGGCCGAGATACCGCCCTGGGCGGCAACGGTGTGCGAACGGGTCGGGAAGACCTTGGTCAGGCACACGGTCTGCAGGCCCTTGGCGGCCAGGCCGAACGTGGCGCGCAGGCCGGCGCCGCCGGCGCCGACCACGACCATGTCGTACTTGTGTTCGGTGATCTTGTAAGCGGACATCTAATCTGGATTCCTGTGTTGGTGCCTGGGCTCAGGCAACGCCGAGGGCGATGCGGCCCACCGCAAACACACTGACGATCATGCCGAGCACGGCGACGAACTTCACCGCGGTCTGCAGCACCAGGGCCAGCAGCGATTCGTGGATGTAATCTTCCAGCACGACCTGCATGCCGAGCTGCGCGTGCCAGAACATGGCGATCAGCAGGCCGATCAGCGGCACCGCGTTCCACGGCTTGGCCACGGCGGCGGCGGCGGTCGCGTAGTCCGAGCCCAGCAGGCCCAGCACGAAGACCAGGAACCAGATGCCCAGCACCACCAGCGCGGCGGCGGTCAGGCGCTGGTGCACGAAGTGCTCGGTGCCGGTCTTGGCCGAGCCCAGGCCGCGCACGTTCTTCAGCGGGGTACGGAACTTGCTCACGCAGCACCTCCGAACATCACATAGGCCCACACCAGCAGGGTGATCACCAGGCTGCCGATGACCGACAGCCAGCTGCTGCGGATGAAAGCGGGGATGCTGAAGCCGATGGCGAAGTCCTGCACCACATGGCGGATGCCATTGCACAGGTGATAGGCGAACGACCATGTCCACGCGAACAGGAACACGCGGCCATACCAGGCCCCGGCGTGGCCGGTGAAGCAGTTCCAGGACTCGGGCCCCATCATCAGGGCCAGCAGGCCGGCGGCGATGATGAGGGCACCAACAGACAGAAAGACGCCAGTGGCTCGATGCAGGATCGAGGTGGCCATCTGAATCTGCCAGCGATACACCTGAAGGTGCGGGGAAAGTGGGCGTTGTCTGGTCGCCATTCGCTGGGCTCGTTGTCTCGGCTGGGCGGCACACGGCCGCGTTGGCTCAATGCTGATCAGAAATCGATGCAGCGTCCGTTTTTCTCCCAATCGCCATACCGCACCGGATCAAGTCCGCCGCGGCCGCCGAATTCCTCTGCTTTTTCCTGTTCCACGGGCACGGGTGCCGCGGGGACCAGCGGGGCTTCAGATTCGTCGTCGGGAGTGGGGGTTGTTTGGCCTATCATGTTCGGTCTCGCAACGCACAAATTTTAGACCTCGTTCACGTGCCTGACAACCTGCCCCCTGCTTTCGTCGGATATCCGCGCCTGCCCGGCCACCAGCTGCTGAGCCTGCAAGGCCCGGATGCGGCTGTCTTTGCCCACGCCCAGTTCAGCAGCGATGTCACTGCCCTGCCCCTGCTGCACTGGCAGTGGAGCGCCTGGCTGAGCGCCAAGGGCCGCACCCTGGCGGTGTTCCAGCTGCTTCGGCTGGCCGACGATCACGTGATGCTGGTGCTGGCCGACAGCGATGCCGATGCGATTGCGTCGCAACTGCAGCGCTTCGTGTTCCGCCGCAAGGTGAAGGTGCAGGTGCGCAGCGATCTGGCCGTGGCCGGCGCGTTCACTGCGCCCGAAGCCGCCAGCGGCGCTGCGATTGTGCAGACCGCAGGTGACGGCTGGGAGCTGGACCTGGGCAGCGACGCCCTGCCGCGGACCCTGCGCATTGGCAGCGCCGATGCCTTCGCCGCCGGCAATGAAGCCGATGAGGCCGCTTTCGCACTGGCCTGGCGCCAGGCAGACCTGCGCTACGGCCTGCCCCGGCTGCAAGAAAGCCAGCGCGAAGTGTGGACCCCGCAGCAGCTGGGGTTGGACCGCCTGAACGGTTACAGCGTGAAGAAGGGCTGCTATCCCGGCCAGGAAATCGTCGCCCGCACCCACTTCCTCGGCAAAGCCAAGCGCGCGGTGCAGCTGCTGCAGACCGCGGCGCCGGCGCAGGCCGGCGATGGCGTGCAGCAGGACGGCGCAGCGCTGGGCACGATCGCCAGCGTGGCTGGTGACCTGGCGTTGGCGGTGCTCCCACTGGAGGCCGGCGACACCGAGCTACAGGTAGGCGGCGCCGCCGCGCAGCGCGTGCCGCTGCTGGATGGGTTGGCACGCTGAATCTGAAGGGCTCTCATCCACGCATGGCGTGGATCTAGTGACCGACCCGGTGGGTGCGGACCGTTGGTCCGCACGCCTGAAATGGTAGTGCCGGCCGCTGGCCGGCAACCATGCAGGGTTGAGGTTGCCGGCCAGCGGCCGGCACTACCCCTTACAGGCGCGCGCCGGTTTCCGGATTGAAGAAGTGCAGGCCCTGCGGGTGGATCGCCACGCGGATCTGCTCGCCCACCGCCGGCAGCGACTGCGGCGCCACGCGCATGGTCAGCGCGTGCTGGCCACTGCTCAGGTTGACGAAGATCTCGTTGCCGACCGGTTCGATGCCTTCAATGCGTGCGGCAAATGCATGCGCATCATCGGCACTGGCCGGCTGCAGGTGTTCCGGACGCACGCCCACCGCGATCGGCTTCTGCAGCCATGCCGGATCGATCGTGGCCTGGCCCAGCGGTGCGCGCCATTCGCCGTCGACCACGGTCACGCCGCCGGCATCGCCCTGCAGCGTGCCACGCAGCACGTTCATCGCCGGGCTGCCGAGGAAACCGGCCACGAACAGGTTGGCCGGGCGGTCGTACAGCGCCATCGGCGTATCGATCTGCTGGATGATGCCGTCCTTCAACACCACGATGCGCTGACCCAGGGTCATTGCTTCGACCTGGTCGTGCGTCACGTAGATCATGGTGGTGCCCAGCTTGCGGTGCAGCTGCGCGATCTCGGTGCGCACGCTGTGGCGCAGCTTGGCATCGAGGTTGGACAGCGGTTCGTCGAGCAGGAACACCGCCGGCTCGCGCACCAGTGCGCGACCCAGCGCAACACGCTGGCGCTGGCCACCGGACATCGCCTTGGGCAGCTTGTCCATCATCTCGGTCAGGCCCAGGGTCTGCGCTGCTTCGGCGATGCGCTTGTCGATGGTCGCCTTGTCATGCCCGCGCAGCTTCAGGCCGAAGGCCAGGTTCTCGGCCACGGTCATGTGCGGGTACAGCGCGTAGCTCTGGAACACCATGGCGATGTCGCGGTCCTTCGGCGCCACGTCGTTGACCACGCGATCACCGATGGTCAGCGTGCCGCCGCTGATCTCCTCCAGGCCAGCCACCATCCGCAGCAGGGTCGACTTGCCACAGCCGGACGGACCGACCAGCACCATCAGCTCGCCATCGGCGACCTCGAAGCTGGCGTCCTTCACCGCGACCTGGCCGTTGTCATAGACCTTGCGCACACCCTGCAACTGCACTTTTGCCATATCACCTATCCGGTCCGCCCGAAGCCGGGCTGTCTTTTGGGACTGCCTCGGCCCTCCCGATGGCAGTGATGATTGCGCGCCTGCCGCATGACGGCGAGCACTGCAATCGAATACAGTTGCCCATTCTGCCATGTAAACGTTTTCACGTGGCACTATCCGATGATCGGTGCGCACCGATCTGCGTCGGCGGTTGAACGAAGGTTCCGCCGAGGCAGTGGTTTCGAATGGAACGGTCTTCCGCTACCCCGGAGATCGCACCTGACGAACCTCGGACAGGCAGTTGCGCGGATGTCCCCCGAACCCAGCCATGAAGCGATTGACAACGATGTCACCCGGATCTGAAACTCGAGCGATGCACGACACCCTCTTCCTGTTCGGTGCCACAGGTGATCTGGCCCAGCGCTACCTGTTCCCTTCGCTGCTTCGCCTGCTTGGCGACGGCCTGCTGCCGGAGGACTTCCGCATCCGTGCGCTGGCCCTGTCCGGGCATGACACCGAAGCCTTCCATGACATCCTGCGGCCGCGCCTGCAGCAGGCCATGCCGATGGCCACGCAGGACGACATCAGCGCCCTGCTGCGCCGCATCGACTATCGTTCGGTGGACCTGCGCGACGTCGACTCGGTTGCCGCCGCGGTCTCCGACCTGGTGCACCGCAAGTGCGTCAGCTACCTGGCCATTCCGCCGGGCCTGTACATCTCTACCTGCGAAGGCCTGGCCAAGGGTGGCGCCCTCGCCGCACCGGCACGCCTGATGCTGGAGAAGCCGATCGGCAGCGACAGCGAGAGCGCCGAGGAAATCATCAGCACCATCGGCCAGTGGATCGATGAGGACCGCGTGTTCCGCCTCGACCATTACCTGGGCAAGGCAGCGGTGCAGAACCTGATCGCGCTGCGCTTCGGCAACACGCTGCTGGAAGCGGTGTGGAACCGCAACTACATCGAATCGGTGCACATCCTGGTGGCCGAAAGCGAAGGCGTGGATGGCCGCGATGCCTATTACGCCCGCTCCGGCGCGCTGCGCGACATGGTGCAGAGCCACATCCTGCAGCTGCTGTGCATGGTGGCGATGGAACCGCCGGCCTCGCTGGAAGCCGATCGCATCCGCGACGAGAAGGTCAAGGTGCTGCGCGCCCTGCGCCCGCTCGACGCCAGGCACGCCGCGCGTGACAGCATCCGTGGCCGCTACACCGCTGGCACCATCAATGGCCAGCCCGCGCAGGCCTACCAGCCGCCGGAAGGCAGCGACGTGGAGACCTTCGCCGGGGTCACCGCGCATATCGACAACTGGCGCTGGAGCGGCGTGCCGTTCCACCTGGTCACCGGCAAGCGCCTGCCCGAACGCACCACCCGCGTGGTGGTCACGCTGAAGCCGGTCACCCACTGGCTGTTCGAGCGCCCGCAGCGCGCGCAGGCCGCACCGAACCGCCTGGTGTTCCAGCTGCAGCCGCAGGAAAACATCGAACTGGGCCTGATGAGCAGCCTGGCCGGCCCGGAATGGGGCGCGCTGGAGCTGCATCCGCTGGAACTGGAACTGTCGGTGCCGACTGGCCTGCACCGCCGCATCGCCTACGAACGCCTGTTCCTGGATGCCTTCAACGGCAACCACACGCTGTTCGTGCGCGATGACGAAGTGCGCGCCGCCTGGGCGTGGATCGACAGCGTCGCCGACGCCTGGAAGGATGCCAAGCTGCCGCTGGAACCCTACCCCGCCGGCCAGTGGGGCCCGGCCAACGCGGGCGAGTTCCTGCCGCAGGGCGTGGACGCGCCGGACAGCGGAGCGTCGGCATGAGTGCCAGCTCGCAGCCGGTGCTGGTCGCCGACATCGGCGGTACCAACGCCCGCTTCGCCCTGGCCGACACCTCGCAGGACGCACCGCTGCAGAAGGACAGCATCCGCGAGTACGCGGTGGCGGAGTTCCCGTCGCTGGGTGATGCCGCGCGCCACCATCTGGAACAGATCGGCGCCACGGCCAGCCGCGGCGTGTTCGCGGTCGCTGGTCGCGTCGACGGTGACGAAGCGCGCATCACCAACCACCCGTGGGTGATCTCGCGCAGCCGCACCGCCGCCATGCTCGGCTTCAACGAGCTGCACCTGATCAACGACTTCGCCGCACAGGCGATGGCGATTTCGCTGCTGCAGCCCGATGACGTGGTCCAGGTCGGCGGTGCCGCCTGGGTGCCGGGCAAACCCGGCCAGCCGCGCAACTACGCGGTGATCGGGCCGGGTACGGGCCTGGGTGTCGGTGGCCTGATCCTGCGCCACGGCCGCTGCTACCCGCTGGAAACCGAAGGCGGCCATGTCAGCTTCCCGCCGGGAACCCCGGAGGAGATCCGCATCCTGGAGATCCTGTCCGAGCAGTTCGGCCGCGTCTCCAACGAGCGCCTGATCTGCGGCCCTGGCCTGGTCAACATCCATCGCGCCGTATGCGAGATGGCCGGCATCGATCCGGGCCAACTGCAGCCGGTGGACGTGACCGCCCGCGCCCTGCACGGTGACCCGCAGGCGATGCGCACCGTCGATGTGTTCTGCGCCGTGTTCGGCGCCATCGCAGGCGACCTGGTGCTGACCCAGGGCGCGTGGGACGGCGTGTTCCTGACCGGCGGGCTGACCCCGAAGATGCTCGATTCGCTGCAGCACTCCGGGTTCCGCCAGCGCTTCGAACACAAGGGCCGCTTCTCCTCGATCATGGCGCGGGTGCCCTCGTTGGCCGTGATGCACCCCCACGCCGGACTGCTGGGCGCCGCCGCCTATGCCGCCGACGCCGAACGTGACGCACCTGGAGTTGCCGCATGAGCCCCACCACCTTCCACGACGACCGCATCGAGTTCATCCAGCACGGCGATGCCGATGGCTGGATCGAGGCGGTGGCCGCCGAGATGGCGCAGACCCTCAACCACGACATCAACGAAGTGGGCCGCGCCCGCATCCTGTTGTCTGGCGGCACCACGCCGGCACCGGTGTACCAGGCGCTGGCCGAACTGGACGTGCACTGGGACCGCGTGGAAGTGAGCCTGGCCGATGAGCGCTGGCTGTCGCCGCAGGATCGCGACAGCAATGCCTGGCTGGTGCGCGAGAATCTGCTCAAGCGCGCCGAGGGTGCCCACTTCGATCCGCTGGTGCGGATCGGCAAGCCGCTGCCGGAATGCGTGTACACCGCCAACCTGCAGGCGCAGCACAGCCAGCCGCCGAGCCTGGTGGCACTGGGCATGGGCAACGACGGCCACACCGCCTCGCTGTTCCCCGGCTCGAAGGACCTGGCCCGCGCACTGGAAAGCACCCTGCCCTATGCCGCGCTGGACGCCACCGGCTGCCCGGGTGCCAACCAGTGGCCGCTGCGCATCACCCTGACCCCGCATGGCCTGCGCCAGTGCCGCCAGCGCCTGCTGCTGCTGCGCGGCAAGCAGAAGCTGCAGGTACTGCGCCAGGCGCTGGACAGCAATGACGCCCAGCAGTACCCCATCCTCAATGCGATCAACCTGGAAGGCGCGCGCCTGCGCGTCCACTGGGCTGATTGATGTCGGCGGCGGCGCCGTGCCGCCGCTTGCCTCTCGCCACCACGAACGCCGGTAGCCAATGAGCCTCCATCCGCAACTGCAAGCCATCACTGAGCGTGTCATCCGCCGCAGCGCCGCCTCGCGCGCCGCCTACCTGGCCGCGATCGACGCCTCCCTGCGTGAAGGCCCGTTCCGCAGCCGCCTGAGCTGCGGCAACCTCGCCCACGGGTTCGCCGCCTGCGGCGGCACCGACAAGAGCCGCCTACGTGGCGGCGTGACGCCGAACCTCGGCATCATCACCGCCTACAACGACATGCTGTCGGCGCACCAGCCGTTCGAGACCTATCCCGAGCAGATCCGCGAGATCGCCCGCGAGCTGGGCGCCACCGCACAGGTGGCCGGCGGCGTGCCGGCGATGTGCGACGGCGTCACCCAGGGCCGCGGCGGCATGGAACTGTCGTTGTTCTCGCGCGATGTGATCGCGCAGGCCACCGCGATCGGGCTCAGCCACGACATGTTCGACACCACTGTCTACCTCGGTGTGTGCGACAAGATCGTGCCGGGCCTGCTGATCGGTGCGCTGGCCTTCGGCCATCTGCCGGCGGTGTTCGTGCCGGCCGGCCCGATGACCCCGGGCATCCCGAACAAGCAGAAGGCCGAAGTGCGCGAGCGCTATGCCGCTGGCGAAGCCACCCGCGAAGAACTGCTGGAAGCGGAGTCCGCGTCGTACCACGGCGCCGGCACCTGCACCTTCTACGGCACTGCCAATTCCAACCAGGTACTGCTGGAAGCGATGGGCGTGCAGCTGCCGGGCGCATCGTTCGTCAATCCAGGCACGCCGTTGCGCGACGCCCTGACCCGTGAAGCCACCGAGCGCGCGCTCGACATCACGGCACTCGGCGACGACTTCCGCCCGTTGGGCCGGATCATCGACGAGCGCGCGATCATCAATGCGGTCATTGCGCTGATGGCGACCGGCGGCTCGACCAACCACACCATCCACTGGATCGCGGTGGCGCGTGCGGCCGGCATCGTGCTGACCTGGGACGACTTCGACGAGCTGTCACAGCTGATTCCGCTGCTGGCCCGCGTCTACCCGAACGGCGAAGCCGATGTAAACCGCTTCGCCGCAGCAGGCGGCCCGGCGTTCGTGTTCGGCGAACTGATCAAGGCCGGCCTGATGCATGGCGACCTGGTCAGCGTGGCGCGTGGCGGCATGACCGACTATGCGCGCGAGCCGCAGCTGCGCGACGGCCAGCTGGTCTACCTGCCGGGCCTGGAACGCAGCGCCGACGAAGAGGTGGTGCGTGGCGTCGACAATCCGTTCGAACACCAGGGTGGCCTGCGCCTGCTGCGCGGCAACCTCGGCAAGTCGCTGATCAAACTGTCGGCGGTGAAGCTGCAATACCGCACGATCGAAGCACCGGCGGTGGTGGTCGATGCGCCGCAGGTGTTGAACAAGCTGCATGCCGGCGGCCTGTTGCCCGAGCATTTCGTGGCGGTGGTGCGTTACCAGGGCCCGCGTGCGAACGGCATGCCGGAACTGCATTCGCTGGCGCCGCTGCTGGGCCTGCTTCAGAACCAGGGCCGGCGCGTGGCGCTGGTCACCGACGGCCGCCTGTCCGGCGCCTCGGGCAAGATCCCTGCGGCGATCCATGTGACGCCGGAAGCGGCGCGGGGTGGTCCGCTGGCCAAGGTTCGCGAGGGCGACATGATCCGCCTCGATGGCGAGGCCGGCACGCTGGAAGTGCTGGTGGACGCAGCCGAATGGGCTGCACGTCCGCTGGCGCCGAACACCGCGCCTGCCGCGCATGATCTGGGCCGCAACCTGTTCGCGATCAACCGTCGCGTGGTGGGTCCGGCCGACCAGGGTGCGATTTCGATTTCGTGCGGGCCGGCGGCGGCTGATGGTGGGCCGTGGGAGTACGACGCGGAGTATGAGCTGGGGCACGATGCCGCGGCGGCGGCGGCGCCGCATGAGGCGAAAGACGCCTGAAGCGAAAAGCCGCGGCAGGCTTCCCGGCTTGGGCAGTAGAGCGCCCTGGCCGGGACACGCCGTAAACCCATCCATGGGGGCTCGATCGCGGCATCCATGCCGCTCACGGTCCCGGCCAGGGCGCTCTACTGCCCTTGGACAATTCCCGGCGCGTCATTTGCGCTGCGGCCACTGAATCAAGAAGAGCAAAGGCAAGGGCAAAAGCATGGGTATCGAACAACATCAGGTGAAGGCGGCGGAGCTGTTGCATGCGGCGGGCATCCTGCCGGTGGTGACGATTCATACGCTGGACCAGGCGCGTGCGGTCAGCGCGGCGCTGCTGGAAGGTGGTTTGCCGGCGATCGAGCTGACGCTGCGTACGCCGGTGGCGATGGAAGCGCTGGCGATGCTCAAGCGTGAGCTCCCGGACGTGGTGGTGGGCGCCGGTACGGTGCTGACCGTGGAGCAGATGCAGCAGTCGATCGATGCGGGCGCGGACTTCCTGGTGACCCCGGGTACGCCGCCGGCGCTGGCCGATGCACTGGCCGCTGCGCCGCTGCCGGTGGTGCCGGGTGCGGCAACCCCGACCGAGCTGCTGTCGCTGTATGCGCGCGGCTTCCGCGTGTGCAAGCTGTTCCCGGCCACGGCCGTGGGCGGGCTGGCGATGATCAAGGGCCTGGCCGGCCCGGTTGCCGACCTCAAGCTGTGCCCGACCGGCGGCATCACCGAAAACACCGCCGCCGAGTACCTCGAGCAGAAGAACGTGGTCTGCATCGGCGGTTCGTGGATGGTGCCGGGCAACTGGATCGCCAACGGCGAATGGGACAAGGTGCGCGCCAGCGCCGCCGACGCCGCGAAGATCATCAAGCGCGTGCGCGGCCACTGAGCCCGACAAAGGTGTAGAGCCGAGCCCACGCTCGGCTCCGGCATCATCAAGGGTCAAAGCCCTTTCCCACCGGGAAAGGGATCCGACCCCGGGCGACGAGCGCGCACAGCGCGCGACCCGCTCCTGCTCTTCCTTCTTCATTCCGCGGTGGACGCGCACGGAACCTGTCCGTGGCCCTGCGGAGGGATTGCGCAGGGGCGTAAGCGCCATGGATGGCGCGCCCGAGCCTCCAGGGATGGATTCACGGCGTCCCCTGCGCAATCCCTCCGCAGGGCCAACCCCACGAATCCTGCCGCACACCGCGAGGGGCTCAGCCGTTGGCCGAAACCCTTACAGCGGCCGTGCCGGATCCACCAGCCCGTACTGGCTGGCCATCCGCGCCAACGCGATGTTGTCGTGGATCCCCATCTTCTCGAACAACCGCGCCTTGTGCGTGTTCACCGTCTTCGCACTCAGGCTCAACCGCCGCGCGATGTCTTCCTGGCGCAGGCCCTGGGTCAGCAGCAGTGCCACTTCCAGCTCGCGCGGTGACAGGCTGTCGAACGGCGAACCGTTGCCTTCCACCGTCGACAGCGCCAGGTTCTGCGCGATGCTGGTGCCCAGGTAACGGCGGCCACCGGCCACGTCACGCACCGCGCGCAACAGCTCCTGCGCATCGCAGCCCTTGCCGATGTAACCGGCGGCGCCAGCCTCGAGCAGCCGCTTCGGCAACGGGCCGTCTTCCAGCACCGACACGATCACCACGCGGGTGTTGCGGTGGCTGCGCACGATGCGCTCGGTCACTTCCATGCCGCTCACACCCGGCAGGTGCAGGTCACACAGCACCACATCGGGCAGCAGCTGGCGGACGTCACGCAGCGCGTCTTCGCCGGTCTCGGCTTCGCCCACCACCTCGATGTCGGTTTCCCCCGACAGAATCATCTTCATCCCGGTGCGGACCAGCGCGTGGTCATCCACCAGGTAGACTCGAATCGTCATTCACGTACCTCTTCGAATGCGGCCATTGCAGGTCAAGCTAGGCAGGGTGCCGATACCCCTGCAAGCGCGTTCGGAATGCGACCCCGGCAATCTGCCTTGCGCATCACACTACCGCGCGTTGTGCTTGCCCCCTGTCTTGCAGAACCTGCTGCAACGAAACAACTGATCTATCACGTAGACGTCCCTCAAGGGCCATCCACGTCAATCCCCCTGTGATGATGCTTCGCTGGCCTTCGCTGGCGGCGGGCCGTGACGTCGCCATGGGTGCCGGCGACTGAACATGACCAGATAGCACCCTACCACCCAAACCAGCGCGGCACACCATCCGGCCAGGATATCGGAGGGGTAATGCACCCCCAGGTAGACCCGGGACACGCTGACCAGCAGGCTGAATGCCGGTGCCAGCAGCAGCACCGGCCAGCGCCAGCGGGTGTTCCAGGCCAGCAGCACCAGGGTCACTGCCAGGGTCATCGAGCCCATCGCATGGCCGCTGGGGAAGCTGAACGTCGATTCCGGCGCGATCGATTCCCACAGGCTGGGGCGCTGGCGCTGGAAGAAGTGCTTGCTGCCCATGTTCAGCAGCGCCGAGCCGACGAAGCTGACCGCCACGAAGGTCGCCTCGCGCCAACGCCGGTAGCCCAGCAGCACGCCGATGATCAGCACGTCGGCCGGGATCAGGAACCAATCGTAGCCCAGTCTGGAAATGAGCACGAAGAAGCGGTCCAGCAGCGGCGAATGCAGGCCATGCATCTGCCACAGCAGCGGCGCATCGAAATGGAACGATTCAAACTCGTGCACCTCGTCAGCCAGAGCGACGAAGCCGGCCAGCGGCAGCAGCACGCCACCGAACAACAGGACCAGGCGCCAGGCATTGCGCGCCATCCAGTGGCGGAAGCCGGAGGCGGACTCCGGTGCAGCAAGGATCGCAGGCTTATCCGGCGCTTCGGACATACTTGTGTTCGACGTAATCGTCGATCAGGGCGACGAATTCCTGGGCGATGTTCTCGCCACGCAGGGTCACCTTCTTTTCGCCATCGACGAACACCGGCGCTGCAGGCGTTTCACCCGTGCCGGGCAGCGAGATGCCGATATTGGCATGGCGCGACTCACCCGGTCCGTTGACGATGCAGCCCATCACCGCCAGGGTCATGTTCTCCGCACCCGGGTGGTGGATCTTCCACAGCGGCATCTTCTCGCGCACGTGGTTCTGTACCACCTTGGCCAGCTCCTGGAAGAACTCGGAGGTGGTGCGGCCGCAGCCCGGGCAGGCCGTGACCAGCGGCGTGAAGGCGCGCTGGCCGGTGGTCTGCAGCAGCTCCTGGGCGACGATCACTTCCTGCGTACGCGACTGGCCCGGTTCCGGGGTCAGCGAGATGCGGATGGTGTCACCGATGCCCTCCTGCAGCAGCACGCTCAGCGCCGCGGACGAGGCGACGATGCCCTTGCTGCCGATACCGGCCTCGGTCAGGCCCAGGTGCAGGGCGAAATCCGAGCGCTGGGCCAGGTCGCGGTACACCGCGATCAGCTCCTGCACGCCACTGACCTTGGCCGACAGCACGATGCGGTCGCGCGGCAGGCCGAGCTCCACCGCCTGCTCTGCCGAATCCAGCGCCGAGCGGATCAGCGCCTCGCGCAGCACGCGGCCGGCGTCCCACGGCTGCTCACGCAGGTTGTTCTCGTCCATCAGCCTTGCCGCCAGGGCCTGGTCCAGCGAGCCCCAGTTGGCGCCGATGCGCACCGGCTTGTTGTAGCGGATCGCGAACTCGATCAACTGGGCGAACTGCAGGTCCTTCTTCTTGCCGAAGCCGACGTTGCCCGGGTTGATGCGGTACTTGGCCAGCGCTTCGGCACAGGCCGGTTCGGCGGTCAGCAGCTGATGGCCGTTGTAATGGAAGTCACCGATCAGCGGCACGTCGATGCCCATCATCGCCAGTTTGTCGACAATGCGCGGGATCGCCGCAGCCGCTTCCACGGTATTGACGGTCAGCCGCACCATTTCCGAACCCGCACGCCACAACTCGGCCACCTGCTTCACGCTGGAGGCCACGTCGGAGGTATCGGTGTTGGTCATCGACTGCACCACGACCGGCTTGCCTCCGCCTACGGTGACCCCGCCGATCTGGACGGCATGGGTCTGGCGGCGGGGCCAGGCAGTGGCATCGGAAGGGGGCGTCGGGCGGGTAACGGCGTCGTGCATGGGCGCATTCTACCGCCCGCCTCCGCATTCCGGGTGACTCGCATTCAGCCGGCGGCACGGCTGCGGCCGATTGTCGCAGGCACGGTCACGCGTGAACGCATACGATGAGCGTGAATGACCGGTCCCGACGCCCCGTTTCTCCGAACCCTGTGCAGCCTGCGCTGGCTTGCCGTAGGTGGCCAGGCCGCCACCATCCTGGTTGCCACCTGGGTGCTGGGCCTGCCGTTGCCGCAACTGCCATTGTGGGCGGGCGTGGCCGTGCTGACCCTGTTCAACATCTACACCCAGCTGCGCCCGGAGGCGGCCGACACCGCGCCACTGACCGCATTCGGCCACATTCTGGTGGACGTGATCATCCTGACCTGGATGGTGGGCTGGAGTGGCGGCATGGCCAACCCGTTCAGTTCGCTGTTCCTGATCCTGATCGCGCTCGCCGCGTTCGCCCTGCCCCTGCGCTGGGCACTGGCGGTGGCGCTGGCCTGCCTGCTCGGCTACGCCGCCAGCGGCATCTTCGGTCAGTCACTGCCGGATGGCTATTTCCGCGCCCAGGACCTCAACCGCTGGGGCGTGGTCGCCAATTTCCTGATTTCCGCAGCGGTCGTGCTGACCTTCTCCACCCGCCTGGCACTGGCGCTGCGCCAGCGCGAACTGGAACTGTCGGCCCTGCGCGAACGCTTCGCCCGCAACGAGGGCATCGTCGCCCTGGCCACCCATGCCGCCTCGGTGGCGCATGAACTGAACACGCCGCTGGCGACCATGACCCTGCTCGCCGATGACGTCGCCGAGCGCAGCGAAGAGCCCGAAGTACGCGAAGACATGGAAACCCTGCGCGAGCTGCTGGTGCAGTGCCGCGAGCGCGTGCTGGCGCTGGCCGCGCCGGCCTCGGCCGATGCACCGGGTCGCAGCCACTCCAGCGCCCAGCAGGTACTGGAACAGTGGCGCCTGGTGCGGCCGACCATCGACCTGCATCGCAATGACGATGCGCCGCTGCGGCTGCCACTCGACCCGGGCGTGGGCCATCTGCTGATGGTCCTGCTCAACAATGCCGCCGATGCCGGCGAGCAGGCCGGCCGGCCGCGCGTGGACCTGGACCTGCGCATCGAAGGCGACGACCTGATCGGCGAAGTCCGCGACTACGGCCACGGCTTCGACGCCCGTGCCGCGGTGCTGCCGGGCAAGCTGTTCGGCAGCAGCAAAAGCGAGGGCATGGGCGTCGGCCTGGCCCTGTCCCATGCCACCATCGAACGCCTCGACGGCGAGATGTGGATGCGCCCGGCCCAGGGGGCCGGCAGCCGCGTCGGCTTCCGCCTGCCGCTGACCCCACGTGAGGACACCCCATGAGCCTTCATCACTCCACCCTGGGCCTGCTGGTCGACGACGACGAGCTGTACCTGCGCACCCTGCAGCGCAGCCTGGCCCGCAAGGGGCTTGAAACACAGACCGCACAGGATGCCGCCAGTGCGCTGGCGCTGGCCCGCCAGCATCCGCCGGCGTTCGCGCTGATCGACCTGAAGCTGGGCAGCGATTCCGGCCTGGCACTGATCCAGCCGCTGCGTGCCCTGCGCGCGGACATGCGCATCCTGCTGGTGACCGGCTACGCGAGCATCGCCACCGCCGTGGAGGCGATCAAGCTTGGTGCCGACGACTACCTGCCGAAGCCGGCCACGGTGCCGATGATCCTGCGCGCGCTCGGCGAGGAAGACGACGGCCCGGCCGACGATGGTGAAATGGAAGTGCCTGATGCGATGACGCCGATCAGCCGCCTGCAGTGGGAACACATCCAGCAGGCAATGCACGAGACCGGCGGCAACGTGTCCGCAGCCGCCCGCCTGCTCGGCATGCACCGGCGTTCGCTGCAGCGCAAGCTGGCCAAGCGGCCAAGCCCGGAACGCGATCCCAGCCGTTGATCGCCGGACCCGTCCGGCTCAGACCTCGGCCAGCACTGCTCGGTCCTGCGCGACGCCGACGCATCGACCCGCGCCGCTACCGTCTCCTGCAGCAGCGGCGACGGCAGCGTGCAGGCCGGATGCATGCGCAGGAAGCCATAGATCGTACCTGCCAGACCGATCATCAGGCCCGGAGTAAAGGCCGCGCGGGTCAACCCGCCGACCATGCCCTGGTGCTCCTCGATCGAAGAAACGATCTCGATGGCGGCCTCGTCCTGTGGATACGGACACCCCCTCCGGATCCAGCGCAGCCGCCAGCACCAGCAACTCCCGGGT
This sequence comes from Stenotrophomonas sp. 86156_Sma, assembly GCF_056481625.1. Taxonomy (NCBI): domain Bacteria; kingdom Pseudomonadati; phylum Pseudomonadota; class Gammaproteobacteria; order Lysobacterales; family Lysobacteraceae; genus Stenotrophomonas; species Stenotrophomonas sp. 86156_Sma. The sequence goes on along the minus strand of NZ_CM151157.1, from coordinate 1,974,751 downwards.
GGACACATCGCCATGGCACAGGGTGTGGCTGAACCCCCATTTGCCGCGCGCGTCGGCCACAGCCCGCCGCATGTCACGCAACTGCGCGGGATCGCCGGTGCGGGCGTACAGATCCGCCGCCGCCAGACCGATGCCAACACTGCCATGGCACCAGGTCGGGAAATTCTTCTGCCCGTCCTCCAGGTGGATATCGCGCCAGCGCCCGGTATGCGACTCGAACAGCGCCGCCTGGAACGCAAAGGCTCCTTCGGCCAGCTGCCGCCAGGCGGCCCGCTCAGGCACGCTGCCGGCATCCGAACGCGCCAGCCGTGCCAGCGCCCAGCCCATGCCCATCGCGCCGTGGCCAAAGCCACCGATCGGCTCGCGGAACTGTGGCGTCGGCCAGCGTGCGCCGTCGGCATCGACGATCGCTGCTTCCTGCATGCGGCGCCCGGCTGCAGCCGCCAACTCCAGCCAGCGCGATCTGCCGGTGGCCTCGGCCAGCGCCAGCAACGGCAGGATCATGCCGGACACGCCATCAATCAGTTCGAACTTCGTCGCCTCCTGGAATCCGCGACGCTCTGCGGCTTCTGCGCAGCGCTCCGCCAGCGCCAGCAGTGCCGGTCGCTGCAACAGGTCGTTCAATGCCAGCAATGTCCAGATCTGCGAACCGGTTCCGACGAATCCACCATCGATCTCGGCGGGATGCCGCTCACACATGGTCTGGAACACCGCGAGGGCGCCATCGATGGCTGGGGCCAGCCCCACTACCGGGTCGGCACGCCCCTGCTCCACTTCCCGGCGGTAGGCCGCCAGTGCGAACGCAATACCTCCCAGCCCGAAATACAGGTCGGGCTGCACCGGCTGGACGGTCCACCCGGTACGGGTCACCTCGGGTGTGATCCAGGTCATCGAACCGTCTTCGCCGTGCACCGCCAGCCGCAGCAGGCTCTCCACCGCGCGCGCGGCCAGCGTGCGACGGCGTGCATCCAGGTCGTCCGCACGCGGATGCTGTGCTGCATAGCTGTGGCCGGATCTGGCCTCGGCGCGGGCCAGCGCATGCTGGTTCAGGTCGGTGGCTACCAGCGTGCTGCGGATGGTCACGTCTTCCAGGTCGATGCGCATCGCACGCCAGTTGTCGGTGATGGAGCGGATGCGGGCCGCGTCCAGCTGCGATGCGAAGATCGGAATGTCACCGTGGCGCAGGTCGTCCACTTCGCCGCGCACGGTCTCCAGGTCCGATGGCGCGGCCGGTGACACCGCCGCATTGCGCACCAGCAGGTCGATCGCGCGTTCAACCGCCTGGGCTTCGTTGTGCAGCGATGCCGGATGCCAGAGCATTCGCCCGAGCTCGGCGTAGGCCATGGTCGGCCGCCGCACATCGCGCACCTGGCAGCCCTCGAAAGCCGCCAGGAGTGGCATCAGTTCATCCTTCGCATCGAGCGCGCGCAGGCGCCCACTGGCGTCGATGAAGCCCTCGCTGATGTGATCCCAGTACAACGACACATCGGGCTGCGCGCTGGGATGATTCTGCGCAACGGAGACCTCGGCCTCAACCATGCCCAAGCGGGCCGGTTCCGTCCCGTCCTCGACAATCACCGGCACCTGTACCCGCGGCTGCTCGCCCGGCAGTGCGCCGGCTGCGGACAGATCCACGCCTTCCATGCCTAGGCCGGCAGTACGGAACGGCACGATTCCGGTACGCAGCACTGAATTACGCATCAGCTTGACGGCGGTGTCGTACGCATCGCCAAGCCCTGATGGCTCGATGTCGATTACCCGGGAGAACACGCTTTCGGCGTCGACCACCACCGGCACCGGCCCGACCGCGATCAGATTCTCCAGATGGATGTCGGTGCCACCGACCAGGCGCAGGATTGCCAACCAATGGCCAAGACCGCGGTAGTAGGCACGCAGTTCAAGGTCATCGGCACAGTAGCGGTGCGCGGCGAAGGCGGCCCAGCCGTGGCTGCCACGATCAATCACCTTCGGCACGCATACGCGGTCAGGGCCGTCACCGAAGACCGTGGACAACAGGCCATCAAGCGTCGCATCGATGCGCAATGAGCGTGGCTTGTACATCACCGTGCCGCCATCGAACTGCAGCCGTGCCACAGTCCGGCCGCCACCATGCAGGTCACCGCGTCCCAATGCAACGGCATGCAGCGTGCCCGCCGGCGCACCCAGCAACTCTGCCAGCGCCGCACGATCGCTGCCGATGCGAACAGCGAGCTCCACCACAGCCGCACATTGTCCTTCGAGCATGCGCGTCAGGCGCGGCAGCAGCACCGGATAGCGTCGCTGCAGATGCGTGCGGAAGCCCTCGCTGGTGGCCAGGGCAACGAATTCGTCCAGCACCCCAGCGCTGTCAAGCGGGCCGATGTCACCGCTGCGCGCAGCGGCGTGCAGTTCCAGCAGCAGCACGCGGTTGAGCTTGAGCTGGGCATGCTCACGCAGTGCCGCATCGCCCCGTGCATGCAGCAGATCGCGCTCGCCAGGCTGCAGAGCAATGGCGGGATCATGCAGGCCGGCAACCAGCGCAGCACGCGCCTGGGCAAGGAAATGTTCGGTGATGCACGCAAACGCGGCCGCAGCCGGAGAAGCGGTCATTACGCCCCCTGCGAGATATCGAGAGTCTATTCCAGTCGCCGGCACGCAGCTGCATGCCTCTGCGTGCCGGCTCGGGTTACATCAGCAACACAGGCAGTGGTTGATCACCGATACCGTGGTGGTGCACTCGTTGGTGCCCCCGGTGATCATGGTGTCCGAAGCTCCGGTGAGGGCCGCTTCGGTGGCTGCCGCACCGTAGATGAACAGCGAACCCGCAGGGTTGGCACACCCATCCACATCGTCCGAGCCATTGAGCCAGCCGGACACAACATCGTCGTTCAGATCCATTCGCAATCTCCTGTCATTCACAACATGAGGCGTTGAGGACATGGATCGATTCCACGTCCCTTCGGATACGGCCAGTCCCTGGCATCGACATCATGCTGCGAGCGATACTGGATGACAGGTACAGCCGCCCGTGCACACTGCATCCGCGTGTGAAGTGCGTCAAGCTGCGCTGCGGCAGGACGCACGAATACGCTGCACGTGCGGTACGGAAGTGACGTGGAATGAGTGGCCGCGCCGCCATTCCTGCGCGACCGGATCGAAGGCAACCGGAGAGGCATCGGATGGCCGGCCGGCGCCGGCACATCCGCAGGCCGGGTCAGCCCTTCAACTGCGCCAGGATCTCGCGGGTCATCGGATCGGCAATCGCCACATCCTCACCCTGCAGCGCCGGCAACAGGCCACTGGCCAATTGCTTGCCAAGCTCGACACCGAACTGGTCGAAGGCATTGATGTTCCAGATCACCGACTGCACGTACACGGCGTGTTCGTACATGGCGATCAGCGCACCCAGCGCCTGCGGGGTCAGCGCGTCGAGCAGGATCAGCGTGCTCGGGCGGCCGCCCGGGTAATCACGGTGCGGGTCGTCGCTGCTCTGGCCATTGGCCAGTGCTTCGGTCTGCGCCAGCAGATTGGCCAGCAGGGCCTGATGATTGATCGTGTAGGGATCATCGTTGTGCACGCAGCCGATGAAATCTGCCGGAACGATGCTGGTGCCCTGATGCAGTGCCTGGAAGAAGCTGTGCTGCACATCGGTGCCCGCGCCGCCCCACCACACCGGCACGGTGTCGGTGGTGACCGGCTGGCCGTCACGCTGCACGCGCTTGCCCAGGCTTTCCATCACCAGCTGCTGCAGGTAGGCCGGCAGCAGCGCCAGGCGCTGGTCGTAAGTCATCACCGCGTGCGTGGCATGGCCCAGCAGGTTGCGGTTCCAGATGTCGGTCAGGCCGTGCAGCACCGGCAGGTTGCGCTCCAGCGGTGCATCCAGCGCGTGCGCATCCATCTGCGCGGCGCCTTCCAGCAGCTGCTCGAAGCGCTCGAAGCCGATCGCAAGCGCGATCGGGAAACCAACGGCCGACCACAGCGAATAACGGCCACCGACCCAGTCCCACATCGGCAGTACGCGATCGGCGGCGATCGCGAAGGCCTTGGCGGCGCGATCCGGATTGGCGCTGACTGCATACAGGCGCTCGCTGCCACCCAGCCAGTCGTGCAGGATCTGGCCGTTGAGCAGGGTTTCCTGGGTACCGAAGGTCTTGGAGATGAGGATGCCGGCGGTCTTCGCCGGATCCAGCGTGGCCAGCGTGCGCTGCATGGCGGCGCCGTCCACGTTCGATACGAAATGCACGCGCAGGCGCGCGCCGGTGACCGGGCGCAACGCATCGGCGACCAGGCGCGGACCGAGATCGGAACCACCGATGCCGACGCTGACCACGTCAGTGACGCCGCTGTCTTCCAGCGCACGCACCAGCACGCCCATGCGCTGGCGGATCCCGCGCGCGGTGGCATAGGCCTCGGCTGCAACCGGCGCATCGACCACGTCGCCGCGCAGCGCGGTATGCAGCGCGGCGCGACCTTCGGTCAGGTTGACCTGCTCGCCACGGAACAAGCGGGTGATGGCGCCACCGACATCACGGTCGGCGGCCAACGTGAGCAGGGCCTGCAACGCCGCGGCATCGTATTTCTGCCGCGCGAAGTTGACGTACAACGGACCGACCCGCAGCGCCAGGTCCTGCACGCGGCCGGGTTCGGCGGCGAGCAGGCTGGGAATGCTTGCGCCCTTCAGGCGCTGGGCGTGGGAATGCAGCGAGTCGAATCCGTTGTTCGTTGTCATGCGGCCTGGGTCGGGATCGTGTCGTTGGTGTGGGAGATCTGGTTCTTGCCATCAACGTACACCAGCTTCGGCTTGAAGCTGTCAGCTTCCTGCTCGGTCATGCTGGCGAACGCGGCGATGATGATGATGTCACCGACCTGCACGTGGCGCGCAGCACCACCGTTGAGCGAGACAACGCCGCTGCCGGCTTCGGCACGGATGGCGTAGGTCGAGAAGCGCGCACCGTTGGTCACGTCCCAGATGTGCACCTGCTCGAACTCGCGGATGCCGGTGGCAGCCAGCAGGTTGTCATCGATGGCGATCGAGCCTTCGTAGTTCAGCTCGGAATGGGTGACGGTGGCGCGGTGGATCTTGGTCTTGAGCAGGGACAGGTGCATGGGGGCGCTGCAACGGCAAAGGAAAGAGCGGATTCTAGCACCCGCTTGGCCATCGTCACGGGGCCGCAGCAGGACGCTGAAGGCTGTTCAGGCCCCCTCCCCCGGCGGCGGCGGCGCGGCATGCCCGGAACTGCCCTCCAGAGACAGCCGGAACACCGTATGGAAGGCCAGCCCGGCGACCAGGCCGAAGCCACCTGCGGCCAGCACCTGCAAGGCATAGCTGATCACGTCGAAGGTGTCGACATAGCGCAGGCGCTGCAGCAGCGGACCATTGTCCGCGCCCGGCCAGGTGCAGGTGGCCATGGCCAGCGCGCCCAGTCCGAAGCCGATCAGCACGAATCCAGTCCGGCGCAGCCGCTGTTGAGACTGCAGGATCAGCGCCATCGGCAGCAACACCGCGATCGCATTGCACACGGCCAACACGAACATCAGCCCACCGCCGGTGAGCGCAGGCATCGGCGTGCGCCGGAATTCAAGCGCGAACAACAGGCCGCCAAACAACTGGGCCGGCAGCATGCCGGCGGCCAGCACCGCCAGGATCGAGGCCTGGGCAAGACGGCCGGTATCGGTGCTGGGGGTCTTCATTTCCGGTCTCCCGTCCGTGGGAAGTCGAGAGGCGCCCGTTGCGGGCGCCCCGGAGCCGCATGCGGCTCAGAACTCCAGGTTGTCGATCAGGCGCGTGCTGCCCAGGCGTGCGGCGATCAGCGCCACGCGGCCACCGCCGTCGAAGGTCGGCTCGGCCAGTTCCGGCGTGCGCAACACGGCGTAGTCGACCTGGAAACCATCCGCCTGCAGCGCGGCCGTTGCGTCGGCCTCGATCTGCGCGCGCGACTGGCCAGCCACGTAACCCTCGCGCATGCCCAGCAGGGTGCGGTGGATGCTGGTCGCGACCGGGCGCTGTTCGGCGCTCAGGTACTGGTTGCGCGAGCTCTTGGCCAGGCCATCCTCGTCGCGCACGATGTCCGCGCCGACGATCTGGATCGGGAACGACAGTTCGGCCACCATCTGCTTGATGACGGCCAGCTGCTGGTAGTCCTTGCGGCCAAACACGGCCACGTCCGGCTGCACCTGCAGGAACAGGCGCGCCACCACCGTGCACACGCCATCGAAGTGCCCCGGACGGCTGGCGCCTTCCAGCACTTCACTCACGCCCGGCGCGTGCATGCGCGTGGTCTTGTCCACCCCCAGCGGGTACATCACCTCGACGCTGGGCAGCCACACCGCATCGCAGCCGGCCTGCTCCAGCCCGGCCACATCGGCTTCCGGCGTGCGCGGGTAGCGACTGAAATCCTCGTTCGGCCCGAACTGGGTCGGGTTGACGAAGATGCTCGCCACCACCTTGTCGGCGTACTGGCGGGCCAGGGTCACCAGCGAATGGTGACCTCCATGCAGGTTGCCCATGGTCGGCACCAGCGCCACCCGCAGGCCCTCGCGCTTCCACTGGGCGATCTGCCCGCGCAGTGCGCCGAGCTCGTTGAAGGTCTGGATCATTGGGCGTAGGCGTGCTGTTCGTCGGGGAAGCTGCCGTCGCGCACCGCGTCGGCATAGGCGCGGGTGGCACCGGCCACCGAACCGCCTTCGGCAAGGAAATCCTTGACGAACTTGGGACGGCGATGACCACTGTCCAGGCCGAGGAAATCATGCAGCACCAGCACCTGGCCATCGCACTGCGGGCCTGCGCCAATGCCGATGGTCGGCACATCCACCGCAGCGGTCACTTCGGCGGCGACCGGAGTCGGCACGCATTCGAGCACCATGATGCTGGCGCCGGCAGCGGCCACAGCCTTGGCATCTTCCACCAGCTGGCGCGCGGCATCGCCACGACCCTGGATCTTGAAGCCGCCCAGTCGCAGCACCGACTGCGGGGTCAGGCCCAGATGCGCGCAGACCGGAATCTCGCGCTCCACCAGGTAGCGGATGATGTCGACCTTGAAGCCGGCACCTTCGATCTTGACCATCTCGGCGCCGGCCTGCAGCAGCTGCAACGAGGCATCCAGCGCGCGCTCCGGGGTGGCATCGGCGCCGAACGGCAGGTCGGCCACCAGCAACGCACGCTGCAGCACGCGGGCCACGGCGCGGGTGTGGTAGACCATGTCGGCCACGGTCACCGGCAAGGTCGAATCATGGCCCTGCACGACCATGCCCAGCGAATCGCCGATCAGGATCAGGTCGACGCCGTTGGCATCGAAAGTGCGGGCGAAGCCGGCGTCGTAGGCGGTCAACATGACCAGCTTCTGGCCATTGCGCTTGGCCTCGGCCAGGGCGGGAACGGTCCAGGGCTTGCTGTCTGCGTGGGTGCTCATGTGCTGATAACCGGGGGAGATAACCCGGGCATTATCACCCTATCGGCGCAATCCCGCAGGCATCCACCCGCATCACTGCATCCCGCACGCGGCCATGGCCGGGAATGGCCAGATCCGGCGCGATTTCGGCCAGCGGCACCAACACGAAGGCACGCTCGTGCAGGTAAGGATGCGGCACCTGCAGACCAGGCTGGTCGAGCACCTGCGCGCCATACAGCAGCAGGTCCAGGTCCAGCGCGCGCGGGCCCCAGTGCACCGCCGGATCGCGTACGCGACCAAAACGCTGCTCCAGCGCCAGCATCGCCTGCAGCAGCGTATCGGCGGGCAGCGTGGTCTCGACCGCAGCCACCGCATTGACGAACGGCGGCTGGTCTTCATTGCCCCAGGCCGGCGTGGCGTAGAGGCGTGAGGCCTGGCGCAGGCGGGTATCGGGCAGGCCGTCGAGCGCGGCAATCGCCGCGCCGACGGTGACGGCCGCGTCGCCAAGGTTGGCGCCGAGGCCGATCCAGGCAAGGGTCATCGTTTACTCGCCAGCCGCACCGGCCGGGGCACCCGGACGACGGCGGCGACGGCGGCGCTTGCGCGGTCCCCCGCTCTCGTCATCCCCCTCTTCGCTGTGCATCACGTCCAGCGACGATTCCAGCTCGCGACCGGACTGCGCCTGCGCCTCACGCCAGAACTCGACATCGGCGGCGTGCTCGGCCGAGGCCACCTGGCGCAGGCTGAGGAAGTCGAACGCAGCGCGGAAGCGCGGATGGGTCAGGGTACGGAACACGCGCTTGCGCTGGCGCGAGCTGAAGCGCGACTGCAGCAGCCAGATTTCCTGCATCGGCAGCGAGAAGCGGCGCGGCAGCGCGATGGTGCTCAGCTGCTGCACCGTGACGCGATCGGCCGCACGGCGCTGCGCCTCTTCCGGTGCCACGCCCTGCTTGAGCAGGGTTGCCTGGGCGCGGCAGAACGCCGGCCACAGCAGCAGCGCAAACAGGAACGCGGGCGAGACTGGTTCATCGTTGGCCACGCGGGCATCGGTGTTGGCCAGGCCCTCCACCAGCATGCGGCGCAGCGCGCCGGTGCGGTTGGACTTCAGCGCCTTGGCGCTTTCAGGGAACAGCACGTCCAGCAGGCCGTAGCGCTCAAGGCCTTCGAAGCTGGCCACGCCGTGCCCGGACAGGAACAGCTTGAGCACTTCCTCGAACAGGCGCGCCGGTGCGGCTTCGTTGAGCAGGCCGGCCAGGTGCGGGATCGGCGCGGCGGTGCCCTCTTCGATCTGGAAGCCGAGTTTGGCCGCCAGGCGCACCGCACGCAGCATGCGCACCGGATCTTCGCGATAACGCTGCTCGGGGTCGCCGATCAGCTTCATCAGGCGCGCCTGGACGTCTTCGAAGCCGCCGGTGTAATCGCGCACCGAGAAGTCCTCGATGGCGTAGTACAGGGCGTTGCAGGTGAAGTCGCGGCGGATGGCGTCGTCTTCGATGGTGCCGTACACGTTGTCGCGCACGAGCATGCCGTTCTCCATCTCGCGGTCGCCGCTGCCGTCATCGCTGTTGGCACGGAAGGTGGCGACTTCGATGATCTCGCGGCCGAACACGACGTGGGCGAGGCGGAACCGGCGACCGATCAGGCGGCAGTTGCGGAACAGCTGCTTGACCTGTTCGGGCGTGGCGTCGGTGGCCACGTCGAAATCCTTGGGTTGGCCATTGACCAGCAGATCGCGCACCGCGCCGCCGACAAGGTAGGCGCCGAAGCCGGCATCGCGCAGGCGATAAAGCACGCGCAGGGCGTTCGGGCTGATGTCCTTGCGGGAGATCGTGTGCTGGTCGCGCGGGATGACGCGCAGGCTGAACGGTGATGTAGCAGAGGAAATGATGTTGGCGCTTCCGGTTGAAGTTTCGGGATTGCCCAATGGCATCGAGGTGCATATACTAGCGCTCCTGCCTCGGCAGCGACACAGTTACGCTCCCTTCGTCTAGTGGTTAGGACGTGGCCCTCTCAAGGCTAAAACAGGGGTTCGAGTCCCCTAGGGAGCGCCAGTCGCCACAGCAGGAACCGAAAAAGCCCGCCTTTTGTGCGGGCTTTTCTGTTTTCCGGGGTTGTGATGGCGTCGGTCGACTTGGTCGCATTGGCGTCTCCCTGCAATCGGCTTGAGCCGGTGGGGTCACCCAGGGCAGGACACGCCGTGAACCCATCCATGGGGGCTCGATGGCGCCTTGCTCGCGTGCGCTGTCCTGCGCACACGGCAAGACCGGGGTTGGGCTCCTGCCCAACCCGTCGGGTGCATGCGCCCAACCCATGGCGCCAACGGTCCGGCCCTGGGTGACCCCACCGGCTCTGGACGGTTTCCCGCGCCCCCCGGCAACAACCGACCAGCGCTTCACCGCGTCCGCACGCACCATGAAACTGTCAGGAGGGGGCAGGCCGCCCTCTCCAGGACCGTTGGCGCCATGGATGGCGCCATCGAGCACCATGGATGGGCTTTTGCGTGTCCTGGAGAGGGCGGCCTGCCCCCTCAAACTCGGGACAACCAGGCGCCAACAGGATGCAACCGAAGCCGGGTAGCGTCAGCCTTCCATCTGCTCCAGCTCCTTGCCCCTGGTCTCGCGTACGTAGCGGACCACGAAAACGATCGAGAGGATCGCGGCGACCGCGTAGATGCCATAGGCGCCGGCCAGGCCGATGCCGGCCAGCAGCATCGGGAAGGTCACGGTGATCGCGAAATTCGACGTCCACTGCGCCGCACCGGCAACGGCCAACGCCGGGCCGCGGATCTGGTTCGGGAACATCTCGCCCAGCATCACCCACATCACCGGGCCCCAGGACATGTTGAAGAACACCACATAGACGTTGGCCGCAACCAGCGCCAGCCGGCCCATGCCGTCGGACAGCTGCAGGCGACCATCGACCAGGCTGCCGCTGGCAAATGCCACCACCATCAGCACCAGCGCCACCGACATGCCAACCGAGCCGATCCACAGCAGCGGCTTGCGCCCGATGCGGTCGATCAACAGCACCGTCAGCAGGCAGGCGCCGATGCTCAGCGCGCCGGACAGCACGTTGATCAGCAGCGCGTCGCTTTCCGAGAAGCCCACCGCCTGCCACAGCACCGCGCCGTAATAGAACACCACGTTGATGCCGACCAGCTGCTGGAACATGGCCAGGCCAATGCCTACCCAGAGGATCGGGCGCAGCTTGCCGGTGACCGTATCGCGCAGGTCGCTGAAGCGCGGCTTGTGCTGATCCTGGGCCAGGCTGGCTTCGATCTCGGCCTGCTTGGTCGCCGCGGCCGCCTCGCCGTACAGCCGCGACAGTACCGCCCTCGCCTGCTGCTGACGCCCCTTCAGGACCAGGAAGCGCGGGCTTTCCGGAATCACCAGCAACAACAGCAGGAACAGCCCGGACGGCAGCACCTGCATCCAGAACATCCAGCGCCAGGCCTCATGGCCCAGCCATAGCGGCTCGGTTGACGCCCCAGCAGCTCGGGCCAGCAGGTAATTGCTGAGGAAGGCGGCGAACAGGCCGCAGATGATCGCCATCTGCTGCACCGTGGCCAAACGCCCGCGATAGCGCGCCGAGGCCACCTCGGCAATGTAGGCCGGCGACATCACGCTGGCCGCGCCCACCGCGAAGCCGCCGAGCACCCGTGCGGCGATGAACAGCCAGGAGGCGTGAGCGGCACCGGCGCCCAGCGCCGAGACCAGGAACATCAGTGCCGAGGCGATCAGCACGCCACGACGGCCCAGGCGATCCCCCAGCCAGCCGGCCAGGAAGGCACCGATCGCGCAGCCCAGCAGCATCGAGGCGACTTCGAAACCGAGCGCCGCCTCGCTGGAGTTGAAGGCCTGGCGCAGGCCATCGACCGTGCCATTGATGACACCACTGTCGAAGCCGAACAGGAATCCACCCAGCGTGGCCACGCAGCTGATCAGGACGATGAATGCAGTGTTCTCACCACCATGGGAGGCGATGTTGGGCTGAGCTGGGGACATGAACGATCCTGCTGGGAAGGGGTCCGGCCATCCAACGCAGCCGGCTGACCCGCAGCGTCGCACAGGCCTCACCCTGCCGCCAACGACCACCACGGCCGCGCCTGCCAGACGCCCGATTTCCGCCCCGCGCCGACACCGGGGGCCAACCTGTTCTAGAATTGGCGGGTTCAGGAATCGATCCACCCCCAGCCCATGCCCTTTGTCGTCACCGAAAACTGCATCAAGTGCAAACACACCGATTGCGTGGAAGTATGCCCCGTGGATTGCTTCCACGAAGGCCCGAACTTCCTGGTGATCGACCCGGATGAGTGCATCGACTGCACCCTCTGCGAACCGGAATGCCCGGTCAACGCGATCTTCCCGGAGGACGATGTTCCTGCCGGCCAGGAGAGCTTCGTCGCCCTCAACGCCGAGCTGGCGAAGGAGTGGCCGGTACTGACCGTGCGCAAGGACCCGCCCGCCGACGCCGGCGAATGGGACGGCAAGCCGGACAAGCTGAAGCTGCTGGAGCGCTGAGAAGCGCCTCTTGCCGCAACGAAAAGGGCGCCTATGGCGCCCTTTTTCGTTGCTCGGCAGATAGCATCCGCGCGATCCGATAGGTGCCAACCGCAAGATCCGGTAGCTGCCAACCGCAGGATCCGGTAGGTGCCAACCTTGGTTGGCACAGAAGCGCCGACCAAGGTCGGCCTCTACCCGGGCACGTGCGGACCTGGGCCCGCACCCACCCGACCGGCCCTTACTGGGCCAGCTTTGCCTTGAGCGCGGCGATCAGCTTCACCGGCGCTTCTGCAGTGGCCGGCAGGCCACGCGGGTCGACCGCGGAGATGTAGGCGCCGGCATCGACGGCGACCACGCGGACCAGGAAGTTGCTGCCTTCGTAGGCCACGTCATACGAGCCCAGCAGCTGCGCGCGGCTGGCGATGGTCACGCCTTCCACGCCTTCCAGCGCGGTGCCGACCTTGGCGAAAGCCTCGTCCTTGCCGCCGGCGATGGTGAAACCGGTGTTGCCCACGGCCGGGGCCGCAGCCACCGGGGCCGCCGGCTTGGTCGCCGAGGCAAGGGTCGGCACCTTGTTGTCACTGGTGGCGTTGGGCAGGTTCAGGTCCGGCGGCACTTCCAGCGGACGCATTTCCGGGGCCAGGGCGTAGTCGCCCTTGACGCCACGCTTGAAGCAGCCGGTGGTGCCGGCGGCAACGGCCACCGCAAGCAGGGCGTAGGACAGCACGCGGACGGTGGATACGGATTGACGCATGTGAATCTCCTGGGTCAGACCAAGACGGAAGGTCAGTGGCTGGAAAGGGCTTCGAGGGCGGCGATGTCGCCGGCAAGATGATCGGCCGCCGGATGGTGCGCCGCCGACAGCGGCAGCAGCGGCAGGCGCAGGTCGTGACCGATGCCGATACGGCGCAGCAGCGCCTTGACCGGAATCGGGTTCGGCTCAACGCCGCAGAAATCATGGAACGGCTGCAGGCGCGCATCCCAGGACCCGGTGGCTTCGTGGTCGTGGGCGGCAGCCAGCTCGCACATCCGGCGGTAGGCGCCGGGCAGCACGTTGGAGCCGACCGAGATCAGGCCATCGATACCCGCCTGGATCGAGCGCGCCGCCGTACCGTCGTCGCCACTGAGCACAGCAAACTGCGGGCTGCGCAGGGCGAGCAGTGCCTGCACCCGGCCGGTGTCACCCACCGCCTCCTTGATGCCGACGATGTTGGGATGGCTGGCCAGTTCGGCCACGGTCTCCGGCTGCATGTCGCACCCGGTACGGCCGGGCACGTTGTACAACACGACCGGTAGCCCGCCCTGGTCGGCAACCGCGCGGTAGTGGGCGATCAGGCCAGCCTGGGTCGGCCGCACGTACGGCGGGGTGACCACCAGCGCGTGGCTGGCGCCAAGCGCGGCGGCACGGCGGGTCTGTTCGATGGTCTTGGCGGTGCCCGACAGGCCGGTACCGGCCATGACCGGGATGCGGCCGCCGATGCGCTCGACCGCGCTGGCCAGCAGCAGGTCGTACTCGGCATCGGTGAGGGTCGCTGCTTCACCGGTCGAGCCGGCTACGACAACGCCATGTACGCCACCTTCCAGTTGCAGGTGCAGCAGGCGCTGCCAACCGTCGGGATCGAGGGCGCCGTCGGCCCGGAACGGGGTCGCCAGCGCGGTGATGAGGCCGGAAAGGGACAAGGACGTGCTGCTCTTGGCTGGAAAGGGAAAACGCCCGCCACGAAAGGCCGGGGGCGACCTGAATGTTACTTGCGGCGCGAAAGCACGGGCAAGTATGCTGGACACCGGTGGATCCCCGCCTCTGGCGGGCATTCAGACTAACGCATGCATTACCCGGAATCGCCTTGACCGACACCACCCCGCGCCCCGCGCCGAGCGAAAACCACCTCCTGATCAACGCCTACACGACGCATCCGGAGTCTCCCCTGCTGTCCGTCACCCGCCGCATTGCCGACAGCGGCTGCAATCTGGTGGACGCACGCCTGGCCACGGTCGGCCGCGATGTCTCGGTCACCGCCCTGGCCACCGGCTCCTGGGACTCGGTGGCCAAGCTGGAAGCGATGCTGACCCGGCTGGAGCGCGAAGAGGGCCTGAAACTGGTCTGGTACCGCACCGCCGCCAAGCAGGCGCAGTCCAACCTGCTGCCGTACATCGTCGAAGTGATCGCCGCCGACAAGCCGGGCATCCTGTTCCAGCTGGCCGATTTCTTCGACCGCCAGGGCATCACCATCGAGAACCTGCAGAGCACGCGCTACCGCGCCATGCAGACCGGTGCGGAGATGTTCAGCGCGCAGGTCACCATTGGCGTGCCGGCCAACATGCACATCGCCGCGCTGCGCGACGATTTCCTTGAATTCTGCGACCACCTGAACCTGGACGCGATCATGGACCCGATGAAATTCTGATTCTTCGCGCGCCTCTCACGGGCGCGTGGCGTTTCATGCAATTGTCGTAGAAAGAACCCAGGCTCGACAGAAGGACCTCATGAACAACGGCGATACCCTGGACAGCACCACCCTCTCCCTGCCGCTGGCGCTGTCCGGTGGCGAACAGGCCACTCTCGGCGACTACGCCGGCCACTGGCTGGTGCTGTACTTCTATCCCAAGGACAGCACCCCCGGCTGCACCACCGAAGGCATCGACTTCAACGCACTGCTGCCGAAATTCAAGAAGGCAGGCGCGGTGGTACTCGGTGTCTCGCGCGACTCGGTGAAGTCGCACGACAACTTCTGTGCCAAGCAGGGCTTCAACTTCCCGCTGGTCAGCGATGGCGACGAAGCGCTGTGCAGCGCCTTCGACGTGATCAAGATGAAGAACATGTACGGCAAGCAGGTACGTGGCATCGAACGCAGCACCTTCCTGATTTCCCCCGACAGCCGCATCGTGCAGTCCTGGCGCAAGGTCAAGGTTGCCGGCCATGCCGATGCCGTTCTCGCCGAACTGAAGGCCTCCCAGTCCAAGTGAGTCCCACTGCCTACTGTGTCTGCCATCACCCTGCCCCGCAGCAGGCCGTGGTGGTTTTTCCCTGTCCGTAACCAGGAATCGACGATGACCCGAGGCAAGCGCATCTACGTGCTGGATACCAACGTGCTGATGCACGATCCCACCGCGCTGTTCAAATTCGAGGAGCACGACGTCTACCTGCCCATGCAGGTGATCGAGGAGCTGGACAACGGCAAGAAGGGCACCTCCGAAGCGAGCCGCAACGCCCGCCAGGTGAGCCGCTTCCTCAACGAGCTGGTGCAGGAATCCGGCCTGGACAACCTGGCCGACGGCATTCCGCTGCAGCGACCCAATGGCCTGCAGCTGCGCGGCAAGCAGAGCGCCGGCAAGCTGCGCTTCCAGACCAGCCATTTCGACGCCGGCAAGAGCTTCGGCAAGGTCATCCCGGACAACGCCATCCTCGGCGCGATCCTGGCACTGAAGGAAGAAACCCCGGACCTGCCGGTGGTGTTCGTCTCCAAGGACATCAACCTGCGGATCAAGGCCGCGATCGCCGGCATCGTGTCCGAGGACTACGAGAACGACCGCGCGCTGGACGATTTCAGCCTGCTCTACACCGGCGCCACCGAGCTGCCGGAAGACTTCTGGAAGCGCCACGGGGATGACCTGCGCAGCTGGAGCGACAAGGGCCGCACGCATTACGAAATCCTGGCGCAGGATGGCGAGGAGTGGTACCCGAACCAGTACGTCTACCTGCCTGGCGAAGATGAAGTCGAGCTGCGCGTCAGCCGCGTGGTCGGCGACGGCAAGGTGGTGCTGTCACTGGTCGATGATTTCCGCCACGGCAGCCACGCCGTGTGGGGCATCAGCGCACGCAACCGAGAACAGAACTTCGCGCTCAACGCACTGATGGATCCGGAGATCGACTTCGTCACGCTGCTGGGTACCGCCGGCACCGGCAAGACCCTGCTGGCGCTGGCCGCCGGCCTGGCGCAGACGATGGACCAGCAGCGCTACCGCGAGATCATCATGACCCGCGCCACGGTCAGCGTCGGCGAGGACATCGGCTTCCTGCCCGGCACCGAGGAAGAGAAGATGACGCCGTGGATGGGCGCACTGACCGACAACCTGGAAGTGCTCACGCACAACCAGGAAGGCGGCACCTGGGGGCGCCAGGCGACCAACGACCTGCTCGCCAGCCGCATCAAGATCCGCTCGATGAACTTCATGCGCGGCCGCACCTTCCTGTCGCGCTACCTGATCCTGGACGAGGCGCAGAACCTCACCCCCAAGCAGATGAAGACGCTGATCACCCGTGCCGGCCCCGGCACCAAGATCGTCTGCCTGGGCAACGTCGAGCAGATCGACACACCGTACCTGACCGAGACCACCTCGGGCCTGACCTACGCGGTGGATCGCTTCAAAAACTGGCCGCATAGTGCGCACATCACCCTGCGCCGAGGCGAACGCTCGCGCCTGGCCGATTACGCTTCGGAGGTGTTGTGAACCGCTGCACCCGCCTGCTGCTGCCCACGGCTGCGATCGCCCTCGCAGCCGTCCTGGGTGCCTGCACCACCACGCGCGGCCCGGCCAGCGTGCCGACCGCCGAGCGTACCGGCCAATCCTGGGTGGTCACCCGCCCGATCATCGCCGCGCAGGTGCTCGATACCTGCTCGCGCCCCAGTCCCGGCCGCGAGGCCGGGCGGGTCAGTGGTTACTGGGCGCCCAGCCGGCAGCAGATCGACCAGCTGGAAGCGCAGCTGTCGTCGCTGGAATCACAGGTACCGAAGGTGCTGGACTTCGACCGCCAGTACGTCGGCATCGAAAGCGCCGGCAAGCGTCTGATCTACATCAACGCCTTCCATCTGCCCGACGACAGCGGCATCAACCCGGCACGGGAAGCGATCCGCGTCTGTGACGGCGGCACGCAGTTCTGGGGCGCGGTATTCGACCCGGCCAGCAACACCTTCAGCGAGCTGCAGTTCAACGGCGGCTTCGGCGGGCCCTGAGGGGCCCCGCCGATGGGAATACGCCTGCCCACCTGGGTCTGGATCGGCGCGGTCGCGCTCTCGTGCGTTGCCGGCATGGTCAACGTGGTCGGCTTCCTCGGTTTCGAGCACCAGGCGGTCAGCCACATGACCGGCAGCACCAGCCAGCTGGGCATGGCGCTGGCCCAGGGTGACTGGCGCGCGGTCGGCCACCTGTGGGGATTGCTGATCGCGTTTTCGCTGGGCGCGATGCTCAGCGGCCTGCTGATCCAGGACAGCGCATTGCAGCTGGGCCGCCGCTACGGCGTCGCGCTGGCGCTGGAATCGGCACTGCTGCTGGTGGCCATTCCGCTGTTCGAACAGCATCAGATCTGGGGCGCACTGGCCGCCGCCATGGCCTGCGGCCTGCAGAACGCGATGGCCACCACCTTCAGTGGCGCGGTGGTGCGCACCACCCACCTCAGCGGCATGTTCACCGACCTCGGCATCGGCCTGGGCCACCTGCTGCGTGGACTGCCGCTGCAGGTTCGACGGCTGACCCTCAGCGGCCTGATCATCAGCGGCTTCCTCGGCGGCGGCATCCTCGGCGCCTGGTTGTTCATGCGCTGGCAATACGACGCCCTGCTCGCCCCCGCCCTGCTGACCGGCCTGACCGGGCTGGGGTATGTGGTGTACCAGCAGTGGGCGCGCTGGCGGCATTGAATCAAAGGCATCCACGCATGGCGTGGATCTACCTTCCCCTGCGGGACCACGGCACAATCAACTGATGAGCCCGACCACTCCCGTTTCCGCCCTCACCATCGCCGGCTCCGACTCCGGCGGTGGCGCCGGTGTCCCTGCCGATCTCAAGGCCTTCGCCGCGCACCGCGTGCATGGCCTGGCCGTGTTCGCCGCGCTGACTGCACAGAACACCCGTGGCGTCACCGCCGTGCATGTGCCACCGATCGCATTCCTGCAGGCGCAGATCGAAGCCTGCTTCGATGACTTCGATATCCATGCCGTGAAACTCGGCATGCTGGCCAACGCCGAGGTGATCCATGCGGTCGCCGACGCACTGGAAAAGCATCGCCCGCCGCACGTGGTGCTGGACCCGGTGATGGTCGCCACCAGCGGCGCGCGCCTGCTGGAGGAAAGTGCGCTCAAGGCCATGCGCGAACGCCTGCTGCCGTTGGCGACGCTGGTTACGCCCAATACCCCGGAAGCAGAACTCCTGATCGGCCGGAAGATCGCCAACGGCGATGACGTCGAACAGGCTGCCTCTGCCCTGCTCGATCTTGGAGCCGGCGCAGTCCTGCTCAAGGGTGGCCACCTGCAGGAAGGCAACCGCGTGATCGATCGCTACTTCGACGGCGTCAGCAGCGAAGAATTCATCCACGCCCGCCTGCCGCTGGACGCACATGGCACAGGCTGCACGCTGGCCTCGGCCATCGCCGCGCAGCTGTGCAACGGCCTGAGCCTGGCCAATGCCTGCGAAGCCGGCATCGACTACGTTGCGCGCGGCCTGCAGCAGGGCTACGCGCCTGGCCGCAGCGAGGTGCTGGTGCTCGATCACTTCGGCGCGGCACCGCACGCATGAGCCTCGCACCGGCCGTCGTTGCCGTGCAGTGCACTGATGGCCATCGCTACGAAGTGATCGCCTGCGTGCCCGCACAGCCCATCGCGCGCCTGCTGTGGCTGCCAGCGCTGGGCGTGGCCGCGCGTCACTACATGCCACTGGCATTGGCGCTGGCGGCGAAGGGCGTGGCGGTCTACCTGCATGAGTGGCGCGGCAACGGCAGCAGCTCACTGCGCCCCTCGCGCACGCAGGACTGGGGCTATCGCGAAGTACTCGAACAGGATCTGCCGGCCAGCCAGGCCGTCCTGGCCGCAGCCGATGACGCCACCGACGCCCTGCCCTGGATCATCGGTGGACACAGTCTGGGCGGGCAGCTGGCCTGCGTGCATGCCGGCCGCAACCCGCAGCACTTCAACCGGCTGTGGCTGGCCGCCAGCGGCTCACCGTTCTGGCGCGGCTTCCCGCCACCGCGTGGCTGGCTGCTGCCACTGGTCTATCGTTTCCTGCCGTGGATCGCGCAACGCCAGGGCGTGCTGCATGGTCGGCGCCTCGGCTTTGGTGGCACCGAAGCGCGCGGGCTGATCGCCGACTGGGCGCGCGTTGGCCTGAACAACCACTACGCCGCGGCCGGCATGGACGAAGACCTCGATGCGCAGATGGCGCGCGTGCATGGCAGCGCACAGGCCGTGTTGATGGAGCACGACTGGTTGGCACCGACCGGATCGATGCAGACGCTGCTGGCGAAGCTGCCGAATGTGGACGCGCAGCTGCGCGTGCTGTCCGCGCAGGAACTGGGCACGCGCGCCGATCATTTCGCGTGGCTGAAGGCGCCGGAGGCCGTAGCTGACAGCTTTTTCATTCAGTTGGATGAAAATTTTCACAAAACTGTTGACGGTACGCGCCGACATCCGCATAATTTCGCTCCTGTCGCAGGGCGCCCGTAGCTCAGTTGGATAGAGTACCTGGCTACGAACCAGGCGGTCGGGAGTTCGAATCTCTCCGGGCGCACCACTCGACAGGTTTTCAGCATCCGCCGCTGGAAATGCAGTAAAATTTAGCAGTAAGTTGATTGTGTACCGCGCGCCCGTAGCTCAGTTGGATAGAGTACCTGGCTACGAACCAGGCGGTCGGGAGTTCGAATCTCTCCGGGCGCACCATACACAGTCAGCACAACAAGTTTATGTAATTGGCGCCCGTAGCTCAGTTGGATAGAGTACCTGGCTACGAACCAGGCGGTCGGGAGTTCGAATCTCTCCGGGCGCACCATTACACCGAAACAGCAGGCCCCGGCCTGCTGTTTTTTTATGTGTGTTTTTCGGCAGGGCTGCGCCCTGCACCCCTGGTAGTGCCGGCCGCTGGCCGGCAACCTCAACAGCAAAAGCAAAAGCAAAAGCTGGCATTCCGTGGGTTGGCGGGGCGGTGTCGGAGTGCGGGGACGCCACAAGTACGTCCATGTAGCAACTGTGTTGCTGGAGAGTCTCAGGCCCGTCAGGTAAACGGGCACGGTAGTGCCGGCCGCTGGCCGGCAGCCTTTGGTCTTTCGCCCTGGCTCGCCTCAGGCGGGGACTACCCCGCTTTCAGCGTCGCGCACACGGGCGTTGAGGATGACCAGCATCTTCCGCATCACTGCCACGATGGCCACCTTGCCTTCCTTGCCGCGGGCTCGTAGCGACTGGTAAAAATCGCGCAGCCGAGGTTCATGCCGCATGGCCGACATTGCCGCCATGTAGAGCACTTGCCGGATTTCGGCTCTTCCACCGTGGATGCTTCGTTTTCCTCTCATCGTGCCGCTGTCGTGGGACATCGGGGCTACCCCGACCAGGCTGGCGATGCGCTTGCCACTGATCCTGCCAAGCTCTGGCAGATAGCTGGCTAGAACTGCCTGCAGCACAGGCCCTACGCCCTTCATCGACTTCAGCATCTTCAGTTGAGGCTGCTGACCAACCTGCTCGACGATCTGCTTGCCCAGACGCTCAACCAACGTTTGTAGGCGGGTGATGTTGCCCTGCAGTAGTCGGCGCAGTTCACGATCAAGCACCATTTCCTGCTGCTGCCGCGCGATGGTCAGGGCGTCCATCGCCTGCCGACGTGCCCGAACGAACTCCCGCATCTTCTGCTGCCAAGACTGCAGCGGCTGATAGGGAGGCAGCTTCACCAGGGCGGCCATCTGCGCCAACGCGTAGGCATCCAAACGGTCGGTTTTGGCAATCTGACCCAACCCCTGAGCCAGTTTCCGGGCGCGCAAGGCATTGGCACGGGCCACCGGATGACCGGCCTTGTGCAGGAAATCCAGCACCGGCTGCTCATAGCCACCCGTGGCTTCAAGCACGATCTGGCGGGTCGGACGCTTCTTCAGCCAAACATCCAGCTCAGAAAACCCGGAGCGGTTGTTGCCGACCTGCAGGGTTTCTCCGTCCGTCGTACCGATATCCAGCTGACGCTTGCTGACATCAATCCCGATCCCGTTCATCACCTGACTCCGTATAGTCTGGAAGGGTCGAGAGCTCCCCCGCTTGCCCAGTCTTATCGCTTCGAGTGGTCGCTCCAGCAACTGTTCGGGCGGATCAAGGGAGATTCCGGCGTGGGCGCCAAGCTACATGGCGATCGTCGCGATCCTGGTTACGGATCGTCGAGATCTAGGCTCGCACGGCGGCCCACGCCGGCTCTCGACGCCTACGCTGCCAGATTCCGATCAGATAAGGCTTGGCCGCGGCATCCATGCCGCGGACACCCCGCACTCCGACACCGCCCCACCTTCGACAGGTTCACGCGGCTGTTGGTAGGTGTCGACCTTGGTCGACACATCTGTCAGATATCGAATGAATTCATCCACGCATGGCGTGGATCTACCGTGTCGACCAAGGTCGACACCTACCAGAGCAGTACGCCGTTCCGACAGATCGCGGGACTCTGTCGAAGGCGGGGTGGGTCCGGTTGCGGGGGCGTGAGCCGCATGGATGCGGCGACCGAGCTTACATGGACGTACTTGCAGCGGCCCCCGCAACCGGACCCACCCCGCCTCCCCACAGGAAACCAGCTTCTGCTGTTGCTGTTGCTGTTGCTGTTGCTGTTGCTGTTGCTGTTGCTGTTGCTGTTGCTCCAGCTCGTAGCGGGTGCAGGGCGCAGCCCTGCCGTACCCCTACCCCCTGGCCATTGACTGCCACCACTGTGACAGCAACTCCGGCCTGCGCAGGCGCTCTCGCCACCAGCGCAGTGCGGCGCCATCCTCGCCGGTGCGCCAGGCCAGCCAGAAGGTCTCTTCCGGCTTGTGCTCCTCCACCTCGCGGATCACCAGCTGGCCACGCGCCACCGCCGCGCGCGCGCACGGCTCGGGCAGGAAACCGAAGCCCACGCCTTCGCACTGCAGCTTCAGCTTGCTGGCCATGTCCGGCACCGTCAGCATCTCCTGCCCCATCAACAGACCGACCGTGCGCGGCAGCAGCCGCCGCGCCGAATCGGAGACCGCGATCGCGCAGTGCTCGACCAGCTGTTCGCGTCCGAGCACGCCCGGCACTGCGGCCAACGGATGATCGGGGGCGACCGCGAACACGAACTCCACCGTGCCCAGCGGCTCGACCACGTAACCGCCGCCGCTGGGACCCTCGCCCGGCGCACCAACCAGCAGGTCGGCACGGCGGTCCAGCAAGGCCTCCCAGGTACCGGACAGGGCCTCACCGATCAACCGCAGCCGGGTCGGCGCCTCGGCCTCACGAAACGCGGCGATGTCCGGGCCGAGCAGCCAGGTCGGAAACACCGAGTCCACCGCCAGGGTCAGTTCGGTCTCCCAGCCCGACGCCACCCGGCGCACCCGCAGTTCCAGCTCCCGGGCCGCGCGCAGCAGGTGCCGTCCTTCGTCCAGCAGCGCGCGGCCAGCCTCGGTCGGCTCGGCGCGCGGGCCGACCCGGTCGAACAGCTGTACGCCCAGGTCCTCCTCTAGCTTGGCCACGGTGTAGGAGATGGTCGAAGGCACCTTGTGCAGGGCCTTGCCGGCACCGGCGAACGAGCCGCGGCGGTCGATGGCGTCCAGGATCTGCAGGGCATCGAGGCTGAGCTTGAGCATTCGAATTTTTCGATGATGACTGTCAAAACTATCCGTTTTTCAAACCCCGGGCGCAAGCGGATACTTCTCTCCAACGGGGAAACACAGCGGCTACCGGCCCACCCCGCCCCATCGAAACCATCGAACAAGGAGATTCCATCATGCTGCAGATCCGCAAGAGCGCTACCCGTGGCCTGGCCGAGCATGGCTGGCTGTCCTCGCGCCATACCTTCTCCTTCGCCAACTACTACGACCCCCGCTACGTCAGCTTCGGACCGCTGCGGGTGATCAACGAAGACAAGGTGATCGGCGGCCAGGGCTTCGGCACCCACAGCCACAGCAACATGGAGATCGTTTCCTATGTGCTGGGCGGCGCGCTGGAGCACAAGGACTCGATGGGCACCGGCTCGGTGCTGCGTTACGGCGACGTGCAGCGCATGAGTGCCGGCAGCGGTGTCAGCCACAGCGAGTTCAATCACTCCGCCGACGAGACCGTGCACTTCCTGCAGATCTGGATCTTCCCGGACGCGGAGAACATTACTCCGTCGTACGAAGAGACCCACTTCGCACCGGAAACCAAGCGCGGCCAGCTGCGCCTGATCGCCTCGCCGGACGGTGCCGATGGTTCGCTGCGCATCCACCAGGATGCCCGCATCTTCGCCACCATCCTCGATGGCGGCCAGAAGCTGCACCACGCCCTCGGCAACGGTCGTGGCGCCTATGTGCAGGTGGCCCGAGGCCAGCTGCAGGTCAATGGCATCACCCTGGAAGCCGGTGATGCGCTGCAGGTCAGCGACGAAGCGCAGCTGACCCTGGAGAACGGCAACGACGCCGAAGTGCTGGTGTTCGACCTGCCGCTGTAACGACAACGCCCGCGATGCCGAAAAGCATCGCGGGCGTATTTGTAGAGCCGAGCCATGCTCGGCTGCGGTTTGACAGCCAGCCGAGCGCGGGCTCGGCTCTACAGCACCACCGGCGTCAGAACTTGTACGTCATCGCCAGGCGCACGTTGCGCGGCTCACCCCAGGTATAGGTGCTGTACCAGCTGAAGATCGTGTAGTAACGCTTGTCCAGCAGGTTGTTGACGTTGAGCGTGGCCGACAGGCGATCGTTGAATTCATAGCGCGCCATCGCATCCAGCAGCCAGTAGGGTTGGGTGCGATGCACCACCTTGGCCTGCGTGGCCGGGTTGGTGATCTCACCGAAAGTGGAATCCTGCCAGCGCGCGCCACCGCCCAGCGTCAGCCCCTTCCAGTCGCCGCGCAGGCGGTAGCTGGTGTGCAGGCTGAACTGGTTTTCCGGCTCCAGTGTGGTCACCTTGGCACCGGCCTGGCGGGCGATCTTGTGCGAGAACCCACCCTGCACCTGCCAGCCCTCGGCCAGCTGGCCCGACATTTCCAGCTCGTAGCCCTTGGTACGCACGCCCATCAGGGCGCGATACGCATCCTGCCCGTCCGGCGTCTTGCCGCCGGTGGGCTGGGCGAAATTGTCCTGGTCGAGCTGGAACAGCGCCGCACTGGCGTTGAAGCGCCCATCGAGGAACTCGGCCTTCAGGCCCATCTCGTAGCTGCGGCCTTCCAGCGGATCCAGTGCCTTGCCCTGCTCGTCGCGTTCGCTGTGCGGTTTGAAGATGGTGCTGTAGCTGGCGTACACCGAATAGTGCTCACCGAGGTCGTAGACCACACCGGCATACGGCACGAACACGCCGGTCTCGCGCGTGTCCGGCGAGCGGTAGCTGGCCAGGCGACTGCCCACGATCACCTTCAGTGGATCGGCCACGTCGAAACGGCCGACCACATACAGGCCGTTCTCACGCGTCACTTCGTTGTTGCTGTAGCTGCGCTGCCACTCCGGCTCGGGAATGTCGCCATTCCAGGTTCTGTAGTCCGGCACGGTATCCGGGAACCCCGCCTGCGGGCCGTAGCCGGTATTGGTCCAGCGCTTGCGCGAGGCGCTGCCACCGACCACCAGCTCATGCTCCCGCCCGAACAGGCCGAAATGACCGCTCAGGTAGAAGTCGGCCGCATTGCTGACGGTCTTGCCAACGTACTTGCCGAGCCACAGGCTGACGCCCTCGCCGGTCAACGGATCGGGATTGCCGGCGGCGGCACCGGCCAGTGCCGCGTCATAGCCGTTGACCTGGTGGTTGAGCTGCAGCTTGGCCACCCAGTCGTTGGCGAAGGTGTGCTCGAGCGTGGCGAAGCCGGTGCGCACATACTGGCGCCAGCCACTCCAGCGCGTGCCGTTGTTGAACGAACGCGGCATGTCATTGAAGTTGCCGGCACTGTCCAGAAGAGGGATGCCACCCCAGGTCGAGCCCTTCGGGTCGCTGTCCATCGTATCGCCACCCACGGTCAGCAGCGTGCGCTCGCCCAGATCGGCTTCCAGCACCGCGTAGCCCACCTTGCTGGTGCGCTGGTAGAAGTCGAGATTGGAATGCTTGTCCTGCCAGGCGCCCACCGCGCGACCGCGCACACGTCCATCGGCGGTCAACGGGCCGCCAACATCGATCTCGGCACGATAGTCATCCCAGCGGCCGACACCCAGCGTCGCACTGCCGGCGAAGTCCTTGCCCGGCTTCTTGCGCACAAGGTTGATGGTCGCGCCCGGATCACCCATGCCGGTCAGCAGGCCAGTCGCGCCCTTGAGCACTTCGATGCGGTCATAGATCGCGGTATCGCTGAGCGTGTTGCCCGCCGAATAGGCCGAGTCACGCGACATCGGGATGCCGTCGTACTGGAAGTTCTGCACGGCGAAGCCGCGCGCGTAGTACTCGGTGCGCTCGCTGTCGTAGGTGACGATGCTGATGCCCGGGGTCACCCGCATCACGTCATCGATGCCGTTCAGGCCAAAGTCGTCCATCTGAGCGCGGGTAATGACGCTGATGGTCTGCGGGGTCTGCCGTGGCGTCAGCACCAGGCGGGTGGCGGTGGCGATGGTCCCGGGCGTGTACGCGCCGCTGCCCTCGGTGATGGTGCCGAGCAGGTTGGCGGTGACCTGCACGGTCTGCAGGGTCTGCGACGCCGGGGCCTCGGCGGCCTTGTCCGGCTCGGCGGCGGACTGCGCGGCTGCGATGCCGCTGCTGGCCAGTGCGGTGATCAGCAGGCCCTGGGCAAGCGCCTGCGGCAACGCACGGCGACGCGGCAATTGGGACGGAATACGGGCATCAGGCACAGACAGCACGGCGGGACCTCCACGATCGGGTGGGATCCTCTGGCGGCGGCTGGAGGGAAGACGGGGACGCGGCCGGTTGGCCGCAGGCGCAGGAGTGTACTCCCCTGCGCCCCGGCTGTCGTGCGGTGTGCTGTGGTGCGGCGCGCTGCCGCAGGCTCAGCCGCCGATGGCGGCGCAGGCCTCCAGGATCAGCGCGGTCACCTCCTTCGGCTGCGAGGCCAGCGAGGCATGGCTGGCATCCAGCTCCAGCAGTCGCTTGGGCTGCATGCGCGTGGCCATGGCCCTCTGGTTCTCCGGCGCGATCATCCGATCATGGCGGGACAGCTGGTACCAGCTCGGCTTGTGCTTCCACGCCGGGTCGCTCACCGCATCACCGAAAGTGCTGGCCAGCGGCGCCTTCTGGGTCACCGCCATCACCCGGCCCTCGTCTTCGCTCAGATCCTGGCAGAAGCTCTCATGGAACTTGTCCGCACGCAGCCACAGGTAGCCATCGCTGTCCGGCGCAAGGTTCGGCGCCGCCTCCGGCAGGTGCTGCTGGGTGATGCCACCGGGGCTCTCGCCGGCATCAGGCGCGAAAGCGGCGATGTAGACCAGGCCCTTCACGTTGTCCTCGTTGCCGGCCTGGCTGATCACCGCGCCGCCATAGGAGTGGCCGACCAGCAGCACCGGCCCGTCGATCTGCCGGATCATTTTCCGGGTGCGTCCTGCGTCGTCGGCCAGCGAGGTAAGCGGCAGCTCCACCGCCTGCACCCGGTCATGGCCGTTGCGATGCAGTTCCAGGATCACCTTGGCCCAGTGTGCGGCCCCGCCCCAGAAGCCGTGGACGAGGAGGATGGTGGGTGTCGTGCTCATGTACAGGTCTCCGGCAGCGGGCGGCGGAATGCCGACCGTGCAGCCACTGTCCGTGGGCGACGTTAATCGCCAGTGACGCGATCGGGTCACTGCAATCGTATGCGTCGCCCGATGTCACGCATGGCACTTGCCGAGCCGTCCTGAAAACGTTTTCATGAACACCCCCTGGAGCTTCGCACCGCGCATGACGCCTTCATCCCCACGTGCCCAACAGCACGCCACCCGTGCCGCCTTCTTCATCCCTGGATTCGCCACCGCCGCATGGGCGCCGATGGTGCCCTACGCCAAGGCCAAGGCCGGGCTGTCCGACGCCAGCCTCGGCGCGGTGCTGCTGTGCCTCGGGCTCGGCTCACTGCTGGCGATGCCACTGGCAGGTGCGCTGACCGGGCGGCTGGGATGCCGCCGGGTGATGGTGATCACCTGCGCGACGATGCTGTGCGCCCTGCCCTTGCTGGTGCTGGCGCCCTCTCCGGTAGCGCTGGGCGCCGCCCTGTTCGTGTTCGGCGCCGGCGTCGGTGCACTGGATTGTGCGATGAACATGCAGGCGGTCGCGGTCGAGCGCGACGCCGGGCGCGCGATGATGTCCGGATTCCATGCCTTCTACAGCATCGGCGGCTTCGTCGGCGCCGGCTGCATGACCGGCATGCTGATCCTGGGTACGCCACTGTGGCTGGCCGCGCTGGTGTCCGTGGCCGCTCTGCTGCTGGTGGCAGTGCTGTCGGCACCGCACTGGCGCCCGCAACGGATCCTGCATGAAGGCCCCCTGCTGGCACTGCCGCATGGCGTGGTGCTGTTCATCGGCGTGCTGGCCTTCGTGGTGTTCCTCGCCGAGGGCTCGATGCTGGACTGGAGCGCGGTGTTCCTCGCCGAAGTGCGGCAGGTGCCACGTGACCAGGCCGGTGCCGGCTTTGCACTGTTCACCCTGGCGATGACCGCGATGCGCCTGTTCGGCGACGGCATCGTCGAGCGCCTCGGCCGGACCCGCACCCTGGTCTTCGGCGGCATCACCGCTGCTGCGGGTTTCACCCTGGCCACGCTGGTGCCATCGTTTCCGGTGGCGCTGACCGGTTACGTACTGGTCGGGCTGGGCTGCGCCAACATCGTGCCTGCGCTGTTCTCGATGGCGGGCCAACAGCGGGTGATGCCGGAGAGCATCGCCATCACCGCGGTCACCACGCTGGGCTACGCCGGCATCCTCGCCGGACCGGCAGCGATCGGCGCACTCGCACACGCTACCAGCCTCGGCTTCGCCTTCCTCTGCGTGGCCGCGCTGCTGCTGGGCGTCGCGGCGTCTGCGCGCTCGCTGGCAAGACGGGTGGCCTGACAGAAAAAAGGGGACGGAGGGGATTAAGTCGTTTCTGGCCCAGCTGTGCGAGAAACGACTTAATCCCCTCCGTCCCCTTTTCTCAGCTGCGTGTCAGCCACTCGGCCTGGGCCGGCAGCTGGGGCGCCGGGCAGGCACTCTGCGGATGGTGCTCGTCGCGCGCCATCCAGTCATCGACCACTCCGGCCAGCAGGTCCAGCCGCAGCGGCAGGGTGATGTGGTCCTCGCCGCGCATCTCGATGTAGTGCGCGCGCGGATTGGCCTGCGCCAGTTCGCGGCCCTGGCTGACCGGAATGTGCTGGTCGCCCTGGCCGTGCAGCAGCAGTACGCAGGCGCGGGTATCGGCCAGCGCGCGCGCTACATCCACGCGGTCCAGATCGACGTCGATGCGGCGGCTGGCGGCGGCGATCACCTGGTTGATGTCCTGGCCGCCGTAGCGCCAGCGCGCGTACGACGCCACCGCCTGCGCCTTCAGGCCTTCCGGCTGCAGTCCCATCAGGTGCGGAATCATCGTGCGGATCGCCACACCGGCATTGGCGAACGATTCCATCGCCACCACGCCTTCCACCTGGTCACCGAGCTTGTCGGCGGTGAATACCGCTGTGGCGGCGCCATAGGACACGCCGAACAGGTACAGCGGGCCGGTTACTTCACCACGCGCGCGCAGCTCACCGATTACATCGACCACATCGTCGGATTCATAGGTGCCGTATCCGGACGGGCCTGCACCGGACTGTCCATGGTTGCGCAGGTCCAGCGTGATCACGCGATAGCCGGATTCGGCCAGCTGCAGCGACCACGGCAGCATCGAATCGCCGTTCATCATCCAACCGTGCAGCAGCACCACGGTGCCGCGCGGGGCCTGCGCGCGGAACGGTTGCGGTACTGCCAGGCTCAGGCCGGTATCCAGCGGCAGGCCGTTCTCGTGGCGCTGCGGCAGGTAGTGATAACGCGCGCCGTAGTCGCCGGGATCGAACACACGCCAGAAGATCGGCACGCCATCGCGGCCCGGCGCGAAGCCATGGCGGTTGGGCAGTTCGGCGATGGCCGCGGCAATACGCGGGCGATCGAGCAGGGTCGATACGCCACCTGGCGCGATCAGCCTGTCGGCGAGCGAGGTGGACGAGGCATTGATCGAGGAGGAGCATGCAGCCAGCCACAGGCCGGCGCACGCCAGCAACAACAGCAGCAGGCGCTTCATATCACGTCATAGGGGTGAATCAGACAGGCTGGGACGTTAACGCCCCGATAGACCGGTCATCTATCGCGCGCGGATGACGGCTTGATGACAACGCAGGAACGATTCAGCTTGGTGTACAAGCTGTATCCGTTCAGTCATTGATCCGGATCAATGAACGCGCGTGCGCGATTGCCCACAGTGCCGCCATGCGCACCTCGCTCAAGCTCGCCATTGCCCTGGCCGCCACGTTTGCCGCCGCCTACGGCATCGCCCGCACCACGCCCTACTGGTTCGCACCGCGACAGACGGCGCAGGTCGACATCCACGATCCGACGCTGATCGCGCAGGGACAGTACCTGTCGCGCGCCGCCGACTGCGCCGCCTGCCACACTGCGCCGGGCGGCAAGCCATTCGCCGGTGGCCTCGGCATGCAGACGCCGATGGGCACGATCTACTCGACCAACATCACGCCCGATCCGGACACCGGCATTGGCGCCTACGACTACGCCGACTTCGAGCGCGCGGTCCGTCGCGGCATCCGTCACGATGGGCAGCCGTTGTATCCGGCAATGCCGTATGCCTCATACGTGATCGCCAGCGATGCCGAGATCAAGGCGCTGTACGCCTACTTCATGGGCTCGGTGCAGCCGGTGAAGCAGGGCAACGCCGACAGCACGATCCCGTGGCCGGCCAACATGCGCTGGCCACTGGCCTGGTGGCAGCTGCTGTTCGCACGCCCGCGTACGTTCAACCCGGATCCGTCGCTGGATGCCGGCCAGCAGCGCGGCGCCGAACTGGTGGAAGGCCTGGCCCACTGCGGCGCCTGCCACACGCCACGTGGCCTGGCGTTCCAGGAAAAGGCGATGGCCGATGATGGCAGCCGCCAGTTCCTGTCCGGCTCGGTGCTGGAAGGCTGGTATGCGAAGAACCTGCGCAATGAATCAACCGGTCTGGCCAGCTGGAGCGAGGGCGAGATCGTCGACTTCCTGCGCACCGGCCGCACCGATCGCTCGGCAGCCTTCGGCGGTATGGCCGACGTGGTCGAGCACAGCACGCAGTACCTGTCCGACGCCGACCTGCTGGCGATGGCCCGCTACCTGAAACAGCTGCCGGCACGCGAGGGCCGCAACGCACAGTGGTCCCCGGGTACCGACACCACCACCGCCGCACTGCGCAGCGGCGACTACCGTGTTGCCGGTTCGCTGGCCTATGCCGAGCACTGCCAGGCCTGCCACCGCGCCGACGGGCGCGGCATGCCCCGCGTCTATCCGGCCCTGGCCGGCAACTCGATCGTGTTCGCCGATGACCCCAGCTCGCTGGTGCAGGTGACCCTGATCGGCGGCCGCACGCCGCATACCCCGCACGATCGCATGGCCTTCACAATGCCCGGCTTCGAGCAGCTGCCGAATGCGCAGCTGGCACAGATCCTGACCTTCATCCGCAGCAGCTGGGGCAACCAGGCCAGCGCGGTGAGCGAGGTCGACGTGGCGCGCATGCGCCGGGTGGTGCGTGACAAGCCGGTGCACTACGTTCCGCAGGAGGCCGCACGATGAAACGTTCGCGCAAACGCTCCCGCCTGCTGATCGGCAGCATGGTCACCCTCGTGCTGCTGGCCGGCGCCGGCACCCTCGCCTATCGCCATCTGTACCCGGACCTGGATGCCGCCGTAGCCAGCACGATCGATATCCTCGATGCCCAGGGCAAGGTGGTCGGCCACTACCATGCACCCAGCGCCGAGGAGATCGCCGGGCTCGGCAATGCCGAATCGGTGATGCTTGGTCGCCGCCTCCTCAACGAGACCGCACGGCTGCTGCCGGACAACGTCGGCAACGATCTGAACTGCAATTCGTGCCACATGGCCGAGGGCAAGCGACCGTTCGGCAACCACTACTTCAATACGGGCGGCGGCGCCTATCCGCGTTACATGCCGCGCCCGGGCAAGGTGATCGGGCTGACTGAGCGCATCAATGGCTGCCTGCAGCGCTCAATGAACGGCAAGCCGCTGCCGAAAGACTCACCGCAGATGCGCGCCATGCTCGATTACATGGCGTGGCTGAGCAGTCCAGTGCCAGACGGTGCAAAGGTGGCCGCCCCCAGCGAGGGCCCCATCGACAGCACGCTGACCCCGGACCCGATCCGTGGCCAGGCGCTGTACGCCGTGCAGTGTGCCGCCTGCCATGGCGACAACGGCGAAGGCCGGCGCGACGCCAGCGGTGATATCGCCTTCCCGCCGCTGTGGGGCGACCACAGCTTCAACATCGGCGCCGGCATGGCGCGCCTGTACAAGGCGGCCGGTTTCGTCAAGCACAACATGCCGCCGGCGGTGACCCGCGAGCCGCCACTGGGGCAGCAGGTGATGCCCGACCAGGATGCGGTGGACATCGCCAGCTACTTCATCAACCAACCGCGGCCGGACTTCGCCAACAAGAGCAAGGACTGGCCGCGCGACCCGAAACCCAAGGACGCGCGGTACTGAGGAGGGCGTGGTTCAGCGCTTGACCAGCTCGACCCGGCGATTGCGCGCTTTGCCTTGCTCGCTGCCATTGTCGGCTACCGGCCTGTCGGCGCCGAAGCCGGCCGCCTGCAGGCGGTCGGCGGCGATGCCCTTGGCGGTCAACGCCGCCACCACCGACCGCGCACGATCCTCGGACAAGCTGCGGTTGTGCGCGGCCGCGCCACTGTTGTCGGTGTGGCCTTCAATCGACAGTTTCAGCGACGGGTCGGCACGCAGCAGCTCCAGCACCTGCGCCAGTTGCGGTTCGGACGTCGACAGGATCTGCGCCTTGTCGGTGGCGAAGTTGACCTGGATCGCCACGCGGCCGTCGCTGTCCAGCTTCTTCTTCAACGCATCGGCCGGCAGCAGCGCCGCGGTCTGGGTGAAACCCTTGCGCTCGACCACGACCCAGCCAGCGCTGAGGTATTCGAGGCGAGCATGCACCCACACCTGGCGGCCATCAGCCAGATCGACGCGATAGACCACGGTGTCGTAGTTGTCCCAGCTGTAGCTGGCCGCGTTGCCGTAGGACGACTGCACCTGCTTCGACACGCCCTCGGCCGCCTCGTGCGGGATGCGCCCCTCGAACACCTTGGTGCCGTTGACCTGGGCCATCATCGCCTCAAGGTTGCGACGTACTTCATGCATCGAGTATTCGCGCTCGCCCTTGTCGAAATCGGCAGCGAAGGTGCGGCCCTCGACCGGTTCGAAGTGATCTCCGGTCCAGAACGGGAAGGCATCGAAATCACGCTGCTCGGGCGTGTTGCGCTCACGATAGCCGGCCGGCAGGGACAGGTGCGGGAAACGGTCCGACCACTGCGCAGTGGCCTTGAACGGCACGTCATCCACGACCACCAGACCGGCGCCGTTGCTGTCCACCGCCAGCTGCACCCACACGGTGCGGTTGGCCTGGCGCAGCACGTAGACGGTGGTGGGTGCGTCCTGTTCACCGTTCACCGCATCGATGAAGCCACCCCCGATCTCGCCTTCCAGTTGCGGGCCGTAGTAGATGTCGCGCAGCAGCGTGCCTTCAAAGACCTTGCGGCCGCCGGCGGCGGTGATCACGCCGTCGAAGTTGCGCTGCACTTCCAGCGCGGAGAACGCCTTGTCGGGGGCCGCCTCACTGTCGGTCACGATGCGTGCCGACCAGCTCGGACCTTCCACCCAATGCACACCCTCGCCCATCCGGAACGGGAAGCGCGCCCAGGCGCGCGGGTGCGGGGCGTTCTGCGGCGCGTAGCCCTGCGGCAGGCTGAAGAACGGCAGTCCGCCCAGCGCGGTGTCGCTCAGCGGCACGCTGCTGGTGTCGAAAGGCACCAGCGGCACCGGCTTGCCATCGCGGTCGGTGAGTGCGGTGCCGTCGGCGGCGGCCGTTGAACCCGCTGGGGCGGCGGCCGGTGCTGCGGCCCCGTCCGCCGTGGCTGGCGCAGGCGGTGCCACCTCTCCATCCGAGGGCGTCCGGTTGCACCCTGCCAGCAGCACCAGGGCTGCACCTCCCAGCCAGATCTTCGATCGCTTCTGCATCGCCACCACCTCAGGTCCATTGAAGCGCCGAGCATACCCGAAGGCCGTGACCGCCCCCACAGTGCCATCGTTCCTGCGCTGCCACGTCATGCCGATGTCATTGGCGCTGCCGACACTCCGGGGTTTCCTCCCTCTGAAGGTCCAGTTTCGATGCGAACGATTGCGCGTTTTCCCCGTGTCTCGCTGCTGGCCCTGCTGATCGCCCCCGCCCTGGACGCCCTCGCAGAAGCACCGCAGGGCGATACGGGCGAAGCGCGCAGCAGCGATGCGCGTACCCTCGACCAGGTACAGGTGATTGGTCAGGCCACCAGCTACGCGAAGACTTCGGTGCGCGCGGAAACACTGAACCGGCAGACCGTGATGAGCAGCGTCAACGACGCGCTCAACGAAGTGCCCGGCGTGGTGGTCAGCGAGGCCGATGCCACCGGTTCGTCGGTGTGGGGCACGCAGATCAGCATGCGCGGCTTCGTGACCAACCGTGACACCCAGCAGATCGGCACCACCATCGACGGCCTGCCCAATGGCGGCTCGGGCTACGGTGGCGGTTCGCTGGCCAACCGCTACATCGATACCCTGGACCTGGAAACAGTGGAAGTCAGCCAGGGCACTGCCGACATCTCCTCGCGCTCGAACGAGGCGCTGGGTGGCACGCTCAACTTCCTCACCAGCGACCCACTGCAGGACAGCCGCCTGCGCTTCGTGGTCGGTGCCGGTGACAACGAGGCGCGCAAGTACTACGTGCGCTACGACACCGGCCTGCTCGGCGGCCATACCCGCGCCTGGGTCAGCGCTTCTTCCGCACGTGTGCACGACTGGATCGATGGCAGCGGCAAGACCAGCAATGACCACATCGCCGGCAAGTTCATCACCGAGCTGGATCGCTGGACGCTGACCGGCTACCTGTCCTACAACGATGCCGACGAGCCGGAGTACACCAGCGTCTCGCCGAAGGGCTTCGCCACCAATCCGGACCGCGACAACCTGGTCGGCACCCTCACCGGCATTCCGTACCTGGACCAGAACTACCGTTCCGGCTCGCGTGCGCTGCGCGAGAACACCTTCGGCTACCTGCGCGCGGCCTTCGACGGCGGCAACGGCTTCAAGGCCTCGGTGGCGGCTTACGGGCACCGCATGGAAGGTCGTGGCGACTGGCTGCCCCCCTACCTGGCGCAGGTCAGCGATGATGGTGCCGGTCGCCCGGAGTCAGAGTACATCGGTGGAAAGACCGTGTACGGCGGCAGTAACCGCGGCCAGATTTTCTTCGTCAATCCCGATGGCAGCGCCGCGCAGCGCCTGGCCAGCTGCACCCCACGGCTGGGCTTCACCGCCGAGTACGATCCGAACTGCTACGCGGGCAACGTGCTGGGCGCGCAGTCCTACCGCCACACCCACTACGACAACGACCGCATGGGCGTGACCGCCGACGTCGAATGGCGGCAGACCTTCGGTGCGGTCGACAACACGATCCGCGGCGGCCTGTGGGTGGAAAAGCTGGACCGCTCGGCGCGCCGCGACTGGCATCGCCTGCTCAACGTCGGCCAGGACATCGCCTTCGACCATCAGCCGTACTGGGTGCAGTTCGAGGACAAGTACAAGGTTGACGAGCAGATGTACTACGTCGAGGACGTGGCCCGCTTCGGGCCGTTCAGCGCACGCCTGGGCGTGAAGCAGTTCTTCGTCGACCAGTCGCGCCGCCGCGTGATCGGTGCCAGCGAGCACGTCAAATCCGATTCCAAGTCCGATCCGCTGCTGTCCACCGGCTTCACCTGGGCACCCGGTGTGGAAGGCATGGAGCTGTTCGCTGGCTTCTCGCAGAACTTCGCCGCCATTCCCTCCGGCGTGCTCGGCGAGACCGACCCGCAGCGCTTCCGCAACGTCGAGCCGGAGACCGCCGACAACATCGAAGTCGGCATGCGCATCAGCCGCTGGCCGCTGACCGCGTCGGTCACCCTGTACAACATCAAGTTCGACAACCGCATCGTCTATCTGCCGGCCGGTTTCGTCAGCGGCATCGACTACCTGGGCGAGACCGACGGTGTCTACGAGAACTTCGGTGGCGTGGAAAGCAACGGCTTGGAGGCGGCGTTCGGCTACGGCTGGGACAATGGCTGGCGTCTCAACGCCGCCTATACCTACAACCGCTCCAAGTACCTGGGCAGTGGCGATGCCGCACGTGATACCCAGCTGGGCATCGTCGACGGTGCCAAGGTGATCGGCCAGCCAGAACAGACCCTGGTGCTGTCGGCCGACTGGCAGGGCGAAAACTGGAACTTCGGCCTGTCCGGTCGCTACCTGGGCACGCGCTACCTCGATGCCGCCAACGTCAACAAGCTGCCCTCGGCCACCGTGTTCAACGCCAATATCGGCTTCGACCTGCAGGGCCTGTCGCCGCGCCTGAAGGGCATGGGTGCCAACCTGGTGGTGAGCAACCTCACCGACAAGCGGTATCTTGCAGGGGTGGACGGCCGCGACAACGCCTTCATCGGCGCCCCGCGCACTGTCGGCATCTCCTTCCGTGTGGACCTGTGAGTGAGCCCGTGACTGATATCGGCCGACGCCGGTTGTTGCAGGCCGGCGTTGCCGCCGGCCTTTCCCCGCTGCTGCCCAGCATCGCCCGGGCCGCAGCGATCGCCCCCGCCGCGCAGACGCGCAGCCTCGAAGACCTGCAGCACATTGTGGTGTTCATGCAGGAGAATCGCTCGTTCGACCACTACTTCGGCACGTTGCCGGGCGTGCGTGGTTTCGGCGATCGCTTCGTGGCTCCCGCGCCGGCGCTGCAGGCCGGCGGCCGCACGCGCAGCCTGTGGCTGCAACCCGATGCCAGCGGCACGCGCGCGATCGCGCCGTTCCCGCTGGATACCGCTGCGCACTTCGGCTACATGCGGGTGGAGGGCACACCACACACCTGGCCGGACGCACAGCGCGCCTGGGACCACGGCCGCATGGGGCAATGGCCGAAGGCCAAGCAGAACCATTCGATGGGCTACTTCCAGCGCAGCGACCTGCCCTTCCAGTTCGCACTGGCCGATGCCTTCACCATCTGCGACGCCTACCACTGCGCGATGCAGGCCGGAACCAACCCGAACCGGGTGTTCCTGTGGACCGGTCACAATGATGCACACGCGCGTGCTGGCGGCCCGGTGATCGCCAACTCGCACGACAACTTCCCCGAGCACGGCGGGCATCCGTCGTCGTATCGCTGGACCAGCTATGTCGAACGCCTGCAGAAGGCGGGCGTCTCCTGGCAGATCTACCAGGACATGGCTGACAACTTCACCGACAACCCACTGGCCGGCTTCGAGTCTTTCCGCCAGGCCTACCGTGCTGCGCCGGGGCATGACCCGCAGCTGCGCGCGCGTGGGGTCAGCACGCGTGGGCTGGCACAACTGCGCCAGGACGTGGTCGACGGGCGCCTGCCGCAGGTCAGCTTCATCATCGCCGACGCGGCCGGCAGCGAGCATCCCGGCCCCTCCAGCCCGGCCCAGGGCGCGGCCTATACCGCACGCGTGCTGGATGCACTGACCGCCGATCCGGAGGTGTGGAGCCGCACCGCCCTGCTGCTGATGTTCGACGAGAACGACGGCTTCTTCGACCACATGCCGCCACCGGCACCGCCTTCACCGATAAACGGTGGCTGGGCGGGTACGTCTTCGGTCAGTACCGAAGGCGAGTACCACCGCCATCCGGCACCGGGCGACGAGAAGTACGACGCCGCCGAGCTGCGCGGCCGCCCCTATGGGCTGGGTCCGCGCGTGCCGCTGTACGTGATTTCACCCTGGAGCCGCGGTGGCTGGGTCGATTCGCAGGTGTACGACCACACCTCGGTCATACGGCTGATCGAACGCCGCTTCGGCGTGGCCGCACCGGATATCTCACCCTGGCGCCGTGCGGTCTGCGGAGACCTGAGCAACGCCTTCGACTTCGCCCAGCGCGATACCCGTCCGTTCATACGCGGCCTGCCCGACGTGAGCGCGGCGGCCGCACGTGCCGCCGCCCTGCCGGGACGCACCGTGCCGGCGTTGCCGGAGGGGCTGGAACCGGCGCAACAGGAACGTGGCGTACGTCCGGCGCGTGCCCTGCCCTATCGGCCGCAGGCATCGATTGCCGCGATCAACACATCGGGCGTGGAACTGGTGTTGTCCTGCGAAGGTGCGGCAGCGGTCCTGCATGTCTACGATCGGCTGCGGCTGGGTGAGGTGCCACGCCGCTATACACTGATACCGGGCACGCCACTGCGGGAGCGCTGGCCGCTGGATGTGCACGGTCGCTACGACCTTTGGCTGCTGGGCCCGAACGGCTTCCACCGTCACTTCCAGGGCGCTGCCAAAGGACCCGTTGTGCAGGCGTCGGTCGAGCGCGCCGACGGCCAGCTGCGGCTGCACCTGCGCAATCTGGGTGAAAGTGCACAGCAAGTGCGCGTGCATGCCGGTGCCTATGCCGGGCACATGCCCGAGCAGACGCTGGCACTGCCCGCGCATGCAGAGACTTCGTTGGCGTGGGATGCAACGCCTACCGCCGGCTGGTATGACCTGCAGGTCAGCGCAGGTGAGAGTGTGCTGCGCCTGGCGGGCCGTGCCGAGGATGGGCGTCCTGGCACCAGTGACCCGGCGATGGGCAGCGAACCACTGCGGTTCGAGCACGATTGAGCCGCTCCGCCCTTGTAGAGTCGAGCATGGCTCGACTCTACAAGGGGGCGTGCCTGATCAGGCCTCCTGCAGCCCCGGCCGGCCGTGCTCGACCGCGTAGCGCTTCCAGCTCTGCACCGTTCCGTTCGGCTGCATCACGGTATCCAGCGTCTTCATGTCGCCGATCCACGCATCACGGGTGACATCGCACAGCACATAGCCACGCTTGTCGGTGGTCGCCCTCAGATAAGGGCTGTGCCGCAGCTGGTTCTCGGCATATGCATCCACACCCTGGCCATCAGCGCCGGACGTGATCGAAGTGGCGAGGAACTCACTGGAGACCACGCCCGAATCACGATGGTCCTGCACCAGGTCGCTGGCGTAATGCCGGTGCGCGTCGCCACACGCCGTCACCACGTTGCCGAAGCCCACCTTCTGGATGTGATCGAGCAGGCGCCGGCGGCTGTCCAGATAGCCCGACCATTGGTCGTCGGACGACTGCACCATCCCGTCCTTCTCGCGCATGTAATTGCCCAACGCCACCTGGTGGGCAATGGTGTGCCAGCGCGGCGCGGCATCGGCCAGGCCGTCGAACAGCCAGCGCTCCTGCTTCGCACCCACAATGCTGCGCTCCGGCGATTCCACCTCCTCACGCAGCGCCATGTTCACCTGCTTGCTGCGGTACTGGCGGGTGTCGAGCAGGTGCAGGTCCATCAGCGTGCCGTAGCGTGCACGCCGGTACATCTGCATGTGGCCATCGCGCGGGAATGCCGAACGGCGCAGTGGCATGTTCTCGTAGTAGGCCTGGAACGCCTGTGCGCGGCGCAGCAGGAACACTTCGCTGGGCGTATCGTCCTGGTCTTCGGCGCCGGCCCAGTTGTTGTCCACTTCATGGTCATCGAAGGTGACGAACCACGGCGCCGACGCATGCGCGGCCTGCAGGTCGGCATCGCTCTTGTACTGGGCGTAGCGGCGACGGTAGTCGTCCAGCGTGTAGGTCTGCGGCCCGACATGATTGCGCAGGTTGGTGAACGGCTGGCCGTTCATTTTCCGCAGGCCCGGCTGGCTTTCGCCTTCGTAGATGTAATCACCGTAGTGGAAAACGAAATCCAGCGGTTCCTCGGCAATGCGCCGCCACGCGGTGTAGTGGCCTTCTTCGTAGTGCTGGCAACCGGCCACCGCAAAGCGCACGCGATCCACTGCGGCCGTGGCTGCGGGCAGCGTGCGGGTGCAACCGACCGCACTGGCGTGGCCGCCTACGGTGAAGCGGTACCAGTAAGGCCGTGCGGGCGCCAACCCACCCAGCTCCACGTGCACAGCGTGGCCGAGTTCGGGATGCGCCATCGCCGAACCCTGGCGTACCACCTTGCGCATGCCCTCGTCCGCCGCCAGCTGCCATTCGACCACCATCGGCCGGGTCGGCATGCCACCGCCGAACACCAGCGGCTCGGTCGCCAGCCGTGTCCACAGCACCATGCCATCGGCCGAAGGATCACCCGAGGCCACGCCCAGGGTGAACGGCGTGCTGGCGAACCGCGGCGACGCCAGCAGGTTGCGCGGGTTCAGCGCGGCGGCATCGGTCTGTGCGGCCAGCGCGTGCGCCGTGCCCATCCACGCGCCGGCAGCAGACAGGCCGGCCAGGGCCAGGAATCGCCTGCGATTGATCGTATCCACGGCTGCGCCCTCAGTTGTAGATGATGTGGAAATAGAAGAAGCGGCCGTAGTCGTCGATCTCGGTACGGAAGCGCCCGTTCGGGCCGGTGCTGTAGGTCGGCTGGGTGTTGAACAGGTTCTTGGCCTCGTACTTCAGCGTCACGTGCCTGCTGACCTTGTGGCTGAAGCCCATGTTGAAGGTCATATACGGGTCGTAGTACGAATCCAGCCACTGGGTATCGCCGAAGTCGACCAGCATCCGGCTGCGGTAGGTACCGGACAGGCGCAGCTGTGCGCTCTTCCACGGCATGCGCCAGATCACCGACCCATTGAGCGACCAGTCCGGCTGGTACAGCAGGCGGTCCAGGCGGCGTTCGGTGCCATCACTGATGCGGTAGTTGGTCTGGCCTTCCAGCCGCGTTGCGTTGAAGTACATGTCGAAGCGCTGGCGGCCCCACTGCAGGTTGCGGTTGGCCACCGCGAACTCGACACCGCGCAGCCTGGACTCGTCGGTGTTCATCGGCTGGGTGACCCGGTAGCGGGTATCGCCAACGTTCTCGAAGGTGGTCAGGGTGTAGATGTCGTCCTTGATCACTTTGTCGAACAGTGCCACCGAGACCAGGCCGTTGTTGCCGTTGAAGTACAGGTCCCACGCCAGGTCGATGTTGGTGGAACGGCGCGGCTGCAGGTTGGCGTTGCCCTGCTTGATGGTGCAGAAGCCCCTGCCCTCCTCGTCATCACCACAGCTGGTGCTGGTGGCCTGGGCGATGTTGCTGGGTGTCGGCCGGCCCAGCGTGCGGCTGGCGGAGAAGCGCAGGCGCTGGTCCTCGCTCAACTTGAACGTCGCATTCAATGAAGGCAGCAGGTTGTTGTAGCCACCGCTCGTATTGCGGAAGGCAGAGGTATACGTAGTGCCGCCATCATCGCTGAATGGGCTGTAGGCATCGAAGCGGGTGTGGTCGTAGCGCAGGCCGCCGATCAGCAGCAGTCGGTCCCAGGCGTAGTGTGCGGACACGTAGGCATTGGTGATGTCCTCCACGTACTTGTAGTCGCTGGTGAAGTTGGCATTTGGATACGCCGCATTGTTGTTGCCCAGTTTCGGCAGCAGTTCCTCGTTCCACTTGCGGTTGTCGATCAGCGGGAAGCCCGGCACGCTGCCCAGCAGCGTCGAACCCGGATACAGGTAATCGTTGAGCGTGGCACTGCTCTTGAAGTAGTCGAAGTCGATGTCCTGCCAGATCTTCAGATGGCGGTACTCGGCGCCGGCGGCCAGGCCGAAGCCACGCGCATCGGCGTCGATGTTGTAGCTGAAGTCGGCACGCAGGTTGTCGATGCTCTCCTTGGCGTCGCGCGGCGAGACATAGGCCTGTGCCGGGTTGAGCTTGAACGCCGAGCTGGTCAGCAGGCTGGAATCGGAAACCGCCACTGCGTTCGGGAAACCGTGGCTGTCGTTCTCGTAGTCGACGAACAGATTGCTTGGGTAGGCGCGCACACCCCAGTAGACCTGGTTGTTGTGGAAGGTCTCTTCGGTATGGCCGCCACGCAGGGTCAGCCGCGAGCGATCACCGATATCCCAGTTGAAGCTGGCGATGGCGCCCCGGTTGCTGCGGTCCCAGCGGTCGTGGCGGTTCTTGATGTAGATGCTGTTGATCTGGGTGGTACCACTGTCTTCGGTCTGGTTGCGGATCGGAAACTTGGCGTTGCCGTACAGATCGGTCTTGTTCATCGTCGAGTTCTCGTAGAACCGGTACGAGTACAGCAGCAGCGATGCGTAGAAGGGATCATCCGAAGGCTTCCACTCAAGCTTGGCGGAGCCACCGAAGTTGGT
Organism: Stenotrophomonas sp. 86156_Sma; assembly: GCF_056481625.1. Taxonomy (NCBI): domain Bacteria; kingdom Pseudomonadati; phylum Pseudomonadota; class Gammaproteobacteria; order Lysobacterales; family Lysobacteraceae; genus Stenotrophomonas; species Stenotrophomonas sp. 86156_Sma. Next base: position 1,933,703 of record NZ_CM151157.1, on the reverse strand, counting down.
GATGAAGTTGGTGTAGGTGCCGGTGCTGAAGTTGCCCGGCGCACGCAGCCCGTTCCAGCCCTTGGCCTCGTCCGGCCCGGAGGTACCGTCGGTGAGGTACTTGCCGGCGTCGTTGTAGTAGTAGTTCGACTCCACCCAGCGCTTGACGCTGTTGCGCGAACGCTGCTCATAGCGCGCTACCGCAACAAGGCCGAATTCCTGGTCGGCACCGAACTGGTTGGAGAACACCATCTTGGCGCTCTTGCCGAAATGCCCCAGGGTCTCGTGGTTGCCACCGGCACTGCGCTCAACATTGGTCTCCGCCGTGGAATAGATGCCGGCCACATCGGCGAACACGTACTTGCCGGACCGGTCGAAGGCACTGCGGCTGATGATGTCGATCACGCCGCCGATCGCATCCGGCGCCCGCTCCGCGCTGAAGCTCTTGTAGATGTCGGTGCGGGTGCCGATGTCGCTGGGAATCAGCTGCAGGTTGTTCATGCGCTCACCCGAGCCACTGCCCCCCACGCTGGCAATCGCGATGCCATCGATGGTGGTGTAGTTGAGGTTGGCCTGCACGCCCCGCACCGTCACGTAACGGGGCTCACCGGCATCCTCCACGGCACTCAGGCCCGGCGCGGCCATCAGGCTCTCGGCCAGGGTCTCGTCGCCGTAGCTGTCCATCTCGTCGTAGACCACCGAATCCTTGATCACCGGCGAGGTCTTCTTCTGGTCGATCACCTCATGCGCAGCAATCACCTTCACCGTGCCCAGGGTCGGCGCCACCACCGCTTCGGCCTCGCGCGGCTTCGGCGCGGCCGGCTTCGGTTCGTTGTGTGCCGGCGTAGGATCAATGGCGATGACGTTGCCATCCACCACGGTGTAGCCCAGGCCGGTCCCTGCCAGCAGCGCGTCCAGCGCCTGCTTGACGGTGGCACCGCGCGGCACCGCACCGGCCATGTGCACGTCACCGCTGCCCGAATACAGGAACTGCACGCCGGAACTGCGCGACAACTGCTCCAGCGCGCGCGCCAGCGGCTGCGCCGCGATCGGCGCCGAAACGCGGGCCTCGAGGCCATCGGCAGTGGCCGCAGCCGCCAGCGGCACGCTGCAGGGAGACAGCGCGAGGATGATCGACAGGTAAAGCGTGTTGCGCATCACGGGTCCTTGGAAGAGAGAAAGCAGCAGGTGCCGCTGCGTGACTCGGCAGCGGCTTCTCCCAAGTAAGAGCCCGCATCCACCGAAGTGGAGAACGCGGATTTGATGAATTTTTTCTGACAACCCACGGCCATGTTGACCTCAGCGACTGCCAACCCGCACGGTGTCGCCTTCTCGCCGCACCACGAAGCGCGGGTCGCGCTCGAGGAAGGCCTGCAGCGCACCGATGCGATGCGCGTCCAGGCTGCCGGACAACCGCGCCGACGCCGCACCTTCATCCAGCACCCGCACCTGCACCTGGTTATGGCGGTTGAAGGCGGCGGCCACCTCATCCAGCCGCTCGTCCAGGAAAGAGACCTTGCGTTGCTGCCAGTCCAGCAGCATCGACAGCGGCACATCCAACGACTCCACGGCATGGCTGCGCGCGTCGACCTGCACCACCTGGCCTTTGCCCAGCTGTGCAAGACGCCGCGCATCCGCACCCTGGCTCCACACTTCCACCTCGCCGGAAACCACACCGATGCGGGTGCCCTGCAGCCGTCGCGACACATCGAACACCGTGCCGATATCGCGGATCTGCAACCCGTTCACCTGCACTTCGAACGGGCGCCGATCGCGTGCGATGTCGAACGTCGCCTCGCCCTGCAGCAGTTCCGCCTTGCGGCTGAACCCGCCCATGCGCACCCGCAGGCGGCTGTCCGCGTTCAGCCGCACCCGGGTCTGGTCGGGCAGCACCAGGTCACGCAGTTCACCATGGTCGGCGCTGTACAGCTGCTCGATGGGCATCAGCTGCGGTACCAGGCCCACGCCGAGCAGGGCGATACAGGCTGCGGCAGCCGCCCCCCACCAACGCGTGCGACGGCTGTGCGGCGCACTGCGCAGCGGGGCCTGTGCGTGTCCGAACAGCGGCACGACCTTGGCAGCGGCCTCCTGTGGCGGCACCGAGGCCTCTTCAGCCAATGCCGATTGCAGCGCCTCACCAATCTGCCGGTGCAGTGCGAGCGCGTGCATATAGGCGCGCACATGCTCCGGCGAGCGCTTCATCCAGTCCAGCAACGCAACCCGCTCCGCCTCGCCCACCACGCCCTCGCGATTGCGCTGGAACCAGTCCATGGCCTCGCTGGCGATCACGTCGTCGGCCGCACCCGATGGATTCCGTTTCATGTGAGCTCCCTGGCGCCCAGCGCCTTCCTGCAGGCTTCCAGCCCCTTGCCGATATGCTTGCGCACCATGTGCACCGACACCTGCAACTGTTGGCTGATTACCGGGCAGTCCAGCCCGTCGCGGTAATGCAGCTCCATCACCCGCCGCGTGGTGGCCGGCAGCCGTGCGATGGTGGTGCGGATATCGTTCCAGCGCTGCGCGCGCTCGAATTCGCCTTCGACGTCTTCTTCGCTCTTCAGCACTTCGGCCAGAAGGTCGACGTCCTCCAGCGGCGGCAGCGACGAACGCGCGCGCGCGTGCTCACGCGCCAGGTTGGCCGCCACGGTGAACAGGTAGGCTTCCGGGTTCTCGACCGCGTCGGCATGCTCACCGGTGCTGCGCAGCAGCCGCAGATAAACCTCCTGCGCCAGATCCTCGGCATCTTCGCTGGCAGAACCACGGCGCAGGAAGAAGCCGCGCAGCAGCCGCCGCCGCAGCGCATAGCTTTTCTCCCAGATCCTCACGCTGTTCACGGCCGGCCAACCACCCCAAGGCTGGAAAGCCCCGCAGGGTGACGGCCATCGATGACAGTGGCGTTTCAACTGCCGGCAGGCAGCCGCTAGAATGCCGCCTCTGCAGTTTCCGGCAGCCGGCACAAGGAGTGCCCCGCAATGAACGCCCGCACCGCCATCAACACCCTCAGCAGCCTGCTGTTCCTGCTGCTGGTCGCCCACACCACCGCCTACCAGCAGCAGATGTGGCCGCCCAGCCGTGTCGTCCACGTGCATCCGGTGGTCATCGCCCTCGCCTACGCGCTGGGCCTGCTCACCCTGCTGCTGTGGATCGGAGGGCGCCGCTTGCCGGAACGCTGCCAGCAGCTCTCAGGCTGGCTGCCGATCGTGGCCTGGTGCCTGCTGGGGGTTGGTGTGGCGGTCATCCCGATGTTCTTCCCGGGCCTGTCCCCGGCCTGATCAGCGGCCGCACCCGGCGCGCCCGGCCATGATACGGCGCACCGTGCCAACCCTTGCTTGCCAGAGACCCAAGCCCTGCCCGCCTATCGAAGCCGGGGGGCCAGGCCTACGCTTGTCTTCTCGGCGGCCGCCACGGTCGCCCTTCGCGTCACGGCCCCGCCGTTGCGACCCCGCTCCAGTGCTGTGCGCCCTGCCGGTGTTGTCGCCCAGGCAGAAGTCCGACCGGCGCCCTCTGGAGACAGTCATGAACCAAGCGCTCATTCCCTTCGATACCGATCCGCTGGAAACCCGCGAGTGGCGTGAATCACTGGAAGCGGTGATGCAGACCGGTGGCCGGCCGCGCGCGCACTACCTGATCGACCAGCTCAGCGAGCTGGATGCACAGCAGCACGGTGACCTGCATACCCGTGCCTGGACCGCCTACGTCAACACCATCCCGCCCGAGCGCCAGCCGGCCTACCCGGGTGATCTGGCCATCGAGCGCCGCCTGAACGCGATGATCCGCTGGAACGCGATGGTGATGGTGCTGCGTGCCGGCAAGCATTCCAACGTCGGTGGCCACATCGCCACCTACCAGTCGGCGGCAGTACTGTACGACGTGGGCTTCGATCATTTCTTCCGTGGCCGTACCGACACCTTCGACGGCGACATGATCTACATCCAGGGCCACTCCGCGCCGGGCATCTATGGCCGCGCGTACGTGGAAGGCCGCATCGATCCGGCGCGCATGGACAACTTCCGCCGTGAAGCCGGGCGCGAAGGCCTGTCCTCGTATCCACACCCGCGATTGATGCCGGAGTTCTGGCAGTTCCCCACCGTGTCGATGGGGCTGGGCCCGCTGACCGCCGCCTACCAGGCGCGCTACATGCGTTACCTGGAATACCGCGGCCTGAAAGAACACCAGGGCCGCAAAGTCTGGGCCTTCCTCGGCGACGGCGAGATGGACCAGCCCGAATCGCTGGCGGCGATCTCGCTGGCCGGCCGCGAGCGGCTGGACAACATCGTGTTCGTGGTGAACTGCAACCTGCAGCGCCTGGACGGTCCGGTGCGTGGCAACGCCAAGGTCATCCAGGAACTGGAAGGCACCTTCCGCGCCGCTGGCTGGAACGTGATCAAGCTGATCTGGGGCAGCGGCTGGGACGACCTGCTGGCCCGCGACCACAGCGGCCTGCTGCGCCAGCGCATGATGGAATGCGTGGACGGCGACTACCAGACCTTCAAGTCGCAGAACGGTGCCTACGTGCGCGAGCACTTCTTCGGTCGTTACCCCGAGCTGCTGGAGCTGGTCGCGCACATGAGCGACGACGACATCTGGGCGCTGGCGCGTGGTGGCCATGATCCGCAGAAGGTGTACGCCGCCTACCAGCAGGCAGTGAACACCAGCGGCCGGCCCACCGTGATCCTGGCCAAGACGGTCAAGGGTTTCGGCATGGGTGAAGCCGGTGAAGGCCAGAACATCAACCACCAGCTGAAGAAGATGAGCGCCGACGCGGTGCGCGCCTTCCGCGACCGTTTCAACCTGCCGGTCAGCGACGACCAGCTGGAGGAGATGCCCTATCTGCGCCCGGAACCGGGCAGCGCCGAAGCCATCTACTTCGCCGAGCGCCGCCGCATCCAGGGCGGGCAACTACCCGCGCGCCTAGCCAAGGTCGATCCGCTGCCGCTGCCGCCGCTGTCGATCTTCAACACCCAGCTGCAGGGCAGCGGCGATCGCGGACAGTCCACCACCATGGGCTTCGTGCGCATTCTCACCAGCCTGCTGAAGGACCCGGAGCTGGGCAAGCTGGTCATACCGATCGTGCCCGATGAATCGCGAACCTTCGGCATGGAAGGCCTGTTCCGCCAGATCGGCATCCATTCGTACCTCGGCCAGCTGTATACCCCGCAGGATGCCGGCCAGCTGAGCTACTACAAGGAAGCCAAGGACGGCCAGATCCTGCAGGAAGGCATCAATGAATCCGGCGCGATCTGCTCGTGGATCGCCGCCGGCACCGCCTACAGCAACCACGGCCTGGCGACGATCCCGTTCTACATCTTCTACTCGATGTTCGGCCTGCAGCGCGTCGGTGACCTGGCCTGGGCCGCCGCCGATGCGCGCACCCGTGGATTCCTGCTGGGTGCCACCTCCGGCCGCACCACGCTGATGGGCGAAGGCCTGCAGCATGACGACGGCCACAGCCACGTGCTGTCGTCGGTCATCCCGAGCTGCGTATCCTACGACCCGACCTACAACTACGAGCTGGCGGTGATCATCCACGACGGCCTGCGCCGCATGTACGTCGAGCAGGAAGACATCTACTACTACATCACCGTACTCAACGAGAACTATCCGCAGCCGGCGCTGCCCGAGGGCGCCGAGGCCGGCATCCTGAAGGGCCTGTACCTGCTGCACCCGGCGGCCGCCGACAGCGACTCGCAGCCACGCGTGCAGCTGATGGGCAGCGGTTCGATCCTGCGCGAAGTGGAAGCCGCGGCAGAACTGCTGCAGCAGGACTTCGGCATCGCCAGCGATGTGTGGAGCGCGACCAGCCTGACCGAACTGCGCCGCGATGGCCTGGCCGCCGAGCGCTGGAACCTGCTGCATCCGGCCGAGGAGCCCCGCGTGCCCTACCTGCAGCAGTGCCTGCAGGGCCATGAAGGCCCGGTGGTGGTGGCCACCGACTACATGAAGATCGTCGGCGACCAGATCCGTCCCTTCATCAACGACCGCCGCTTCACCGCGCTCGGTACCGATGGCTTCGGCCGCTCCGACACGCGTGAGTCGCTGCGCACGTTCTTCGAAGTGGATCGCCACTTCATCGTGCTGGCCGCCCTGAAGTCGCTGGCCGACGAAGGCCGCATCGAGCGCGCGCGGATGCAGGACGCCATCGACAAGTACGGCATCGACACCGGCAAGCGCGACCCGGCCGCGGTGTAATGCTGCAGCATTCACCACGCCCGTTCTGCGGGCGTGGTGCCGGTGGCAACGCTAATGCATCCGCTTGAACAGATTGGTCTGCAGGATCGGCGTACCATCGTGGCTGTAGAACGCCTTGGTCTCGGTCATCGTCGAGCGGTCAGCCGCCACGGTATAGATACGGGTGGAGGCCGGCGTGCCGTGGTCCACCAGCTGCATCACCAGGGTGTTCGGCGCCGGCAGTTTCAGGTTGGCCTTGTCCGCGCCATAGGTGCCGGACAGGGCGCCCGGCGTACCATCCAGCGCCAGCGTGCCGTCGGATTTCATGGTCTTGCCATCGTGCAGGACGATGTCCACATGTGAACTCCAACGCCCCGCACCGGCGTCCTTGAACTCCAGCACCACGTGCTTCGGGCGCTGCGCTTCGGGTAGCGCGGACGTGGCGATATCCAGCGACCAGCGCCCCAACAGCGGTGAAGGAGACGCCTCCACTGCCAGCGCCGGAACGGCAGGAAGTGAAAGCGCAGACAACAACACAGCGGACAACAGCTTCATACGTTGCTCCATTCGGCGAAGAAGGCTCTGCGTGAGGCGTTGCGGGGCGCAGCACGGTCAATGCTGCTCGCCCACGGCGTGCGCTGCAAGCCACTCGCTGAATGGCCGACCTCGCACCATGTCAGGCCGCTGTCACACAGGGGTAGTAGAACGATCCCGGATCTCCGGCCTCCTCCCCCAAAACAGCGTTGAACGCGCAGCCATCGCTGCGGCAGCTCTATGCCGCCGGCCACTTCGCCCGCACTCTGGTCTGGTCGTTCGTGGACCTGGCACTCGGCTACTACCTGCACGCGCGGCTGGGGCTGTCGGCTGCCCACACCGGCCAACTGCTGGCGATCTCCCTGGCCTACAGCAGCGTGCTCGACCTGCTGCTGGCCGCCGTGTTCACCCGCCTGCACGACCAGCGTCGCCTCGCCTTGCGCCTGCAGTTGATCGGCGGGCTCGGCACCGCCGCCAGCGCCTGCCTGCTGTTCAGTCCGAGCACCGCGACCGAGCCCGCCTTCCTGCCGCTGCTGGCCGCCTCGCTCTTGTTCCGTACCTGCTACGCGGTTTACGACGTGGCCCAGAATGCATTGACTTCGCTGTTGCCCCGCGACGAGAACGAGGCCATGCGCTACGTTTCCGCTCGCGCGGTAGTGGTACCGATCTCCAAGCTGTGCATCGCTGCAGCACTGTTCGGCGTGGTCGGTGCACCTGAATCTGCAGGCGGTGGCAACGCGCTGCTGATCTGCATGATCATCGGCATCCTGATCGCGGCCGCCGCGCTTCCCCTGGCCTGCGTCGCCACGCCCGCACAGCCCGCCACAACCAGCAGGCCCGTTGCCGGCGCCCTGCCGCTGCCGGCACTGCTGCCGGTTCTGCTGGCTGCAGCGGTAGAGACGGCGCTGGTGGGCCTGGCCGGGCGTCTGTTTCCCTTTGCCGACCAGGGCGCAGCGCTGACCTTCGCCATGGTCGCGGGCATGGTGGTCGCGCCTTGGCTCCATCTGCGCCTGCGCCCCCCGCTGTGCAGCGAGACAGGCCTGATCGCGCTGATGTCGGTGCTGGTCATCGCTGCCGTCTGCGTTTACCAGGCCAAGCCCTCCCTGCCTGTAGCGATTGCGTGTGCCGCTGTCCATGGGGCGGCGGTAGCCAGTGTCGGCCTGGTGCTGTGGCGGCGCACCGCGCTGATCGCCCGTCGCCATGCCGCCCGCAGCGGGCGCGAGGATGACCTTAGCTGTTTTGCGCTGCTCACTGGAACCATGAAACTGTCCATTGCCGCCTCCTCATTGCTGCTGGGCCAGCTGCTGCCCGGCATACAGGCCGGTGATCCGGGCACCTCTGCCGTACTGGTCTCGCTGGTTGCCGTCGGCAGTCTGCTGTCGCTGGCCGCATTGGCCTGGCCGGTCGCGCTTCCGCATACCGAGGGCCTGCACCCATGAACCTGGCTCCTACATCGCGGCTGCGCCGCAAACCGCTGATCGCGCTGGATGCCGACCACAAGCGCATCATCTGGCTGTTGCGCACGATGGGCGCTGTTCCCCGCATCACCATTGCCCACCAGCTGGGCATGCACAACGGTGCATTGACCCGCCTGGCGCGTGAACTGTTGATGCTGGAGGTGATCGAGGAACAGGGACAACTGTCCGATGGCCAACGGGGGCGTCCATCGGTGCCACTGGCACTGTCCGGGCGGGGTGGCTATGCCGCCGGTGCCACGGTGCACCCCGGTTGGCTGGAGATCGCGCTGGTGGATTTTGCCGGCCAGGTCATCGCCCGCGATGCAACCGCATTCGACAGCGCAGATCCTTACGACTTCGTGCACGCGGTGGACCAGCGCCTGCGCAGCCTCACCAGCCGCACCGGGCTCATGCGCGCGCGCTTCCTGGGCCTCGGCGTGGCGGTTCCCGGGCCCGTGGTCGAAACCGGTCCGGCACGCCGGCACGCGGTGGACTGGCTGCATGGCTGGCGCGATATCGACAACGACCAGTTCTTCGAAGACTACTTCGGCTTCCCGGTCTGGGTGGAGAACGATGCAACCCTGGCGGCACTGGCGGAATACTACGACAGCGGACTGATCCGCGACTGCGCGTCGGCGCTGTTGCTGTATGTCGGCCACGGCGTGGGCGGTGGCGTGATCCATCGACGTGATGTGATGCGCGGTGAGTTCGGCAATGCCGGGGATATCGGTCGCCTGTTCCGCATGGACGCACCGCGTCCCTCGGGCATCGACCTGCTGGCCACGTTGCGCGACGCCGGCGCCGGCATTCCTTCACTGTTCGAACTTGAGTCCTGCCTGGAAACCCATGCCGGCATCATCAATGCCTGGGCAGAACGTGCAGGCAACCAGCTGGGCGTGGCGGCCAATACCGGTGTGGCATGGCTCGATCCTGGCGCCCTGATCCTGTCCGGCTCACTGCCGAGGCAGGTGCTGGAAGTATTGGGGCAACACCTGCAGCAACCGGCACGCTGGAGCAGTGCGCTGGACAGTCTGCGCCTGCCACAGGTGCATGTGTCACGGTTGGGAGGATCCGCGGTATCGGTGGGCGCGGCCCTGCTGCCGATCCATCAGCTGGGTGCCGATGCCGCCGCTTAATTGTTTATTTCCGCCGAAGTAAACAATTCCGTCATCGCCCGGACCTACCGTGCAGCGGTCCCCCTTTCCTGCATGGCCGCCCTCCGATGAACATCAGCCCTCTGGTCCTGGGCATCTCCCTGGCCCTGATCACCCTGCACGGCAGTGCGTCTGCGCAGGACGCCCCTGTCCAGAACAAGGACAGTGCCGACGCTGCAACGCTGGATGCGGTGGTGGTCACCGGTGCGGCACGCACCCAGCGTCGCTTCGATGCGTCCTTCGCGGTCAATTCACTCAGCCGCGAAGACGTGCAGAGACTCGCACCGAAAAGCTACGCCGACCTGCTCGGCTCGGTTCCCGGCATCCATGTCGAGGCCACCGGCGGCGAGGTGCAGAACATCACCCGGCTGCGCGGCATTCCCACCGATCGTGGCTTCATCGCCTTCCAGCAGGATGGCCTGGCGCTCTACCAGGAGCTGGATGGTCACTTCTTCAATTCCGGCGACGGCATGAACCGGTTCGATGTGATGAACCAGCGGGTAGAGATCGTACGTGGGGGCCCGGCGCCGATCTATGCCAGCAGCGGCGGCGCCATCGTCAACAACATCCTGGCCGAGGGCTCGGAAGAGACCCACGGCAAGGCGCAGCTGACCATCGGCGATACCGGGCTGTACCGCGGCGAGATGTACCAGTCGGGCGCGCTCGGCAAGGACACGTTCTACGCCGTCGGTGGCTTCCTGCGCCAGCACGATGGCTACCGCGACAACGGCTTCCCGAACGACAAGGGCGGCCAGATCCGCGGCAACATCAAGCACTACTTCGACGACACCAGCTGGTTCAAGGTCAGCGGAACCTTCGTTGACGACCACAATACGTTCTACCTGCCGATCCCGGTCGCCGACCCTCGCAATCCCAGCGTCCCGCTGGATCCCTACATCGACTACTTCGACGGCACCCTGAACTCGCCCTCGCTGCGCAGTGTCAACCTGAAGTACCTCGATGGCGGCGGTGTCCTGCAGGGCATGAACCGCGATCTGGCCGATGGCCGCCACATGCGCTTCGGCAACATCGGCTTCCAGTACGAGAACACCGCCACCGACTGGACCCTGTCGCTGAAATCCGGCTACACCAAGGGCCGCAATACCTTCGACGCGCTGTACTCGACCACCAATCCGGTCGACGCACGCAGCTTCGCCAACGGCTATCTGGGCGCGGCCCGTACCGCCTTCGGTGCCGGTGTCGCGCGGATGGGCTACGCGCTGGCCGGTAGCAACAGCGCCACTGCCTACGATCCCTACGCCGACTCCGGCCTGGTGATCTCGGCCCAGTACCGTGCTGCTGATTCGGACTTCTACTCCGGTCAGGCCGATTTCAGTGCGACGCGGCTGTTTGAAACGGCCTGGGGCAGCCACGATCTGAACATCGGCGCGTACACCGCCTTCTTCGGCACCACGTCCTTCAGCCTGTACCAGGACATGCTGATGGAGATGCGCGGCAAGCCACGCCTGCTGGATCTGGTGGCCTACGGTAACGATGGCGCTCCACTGGGCTATGTCACCGACAAGGGCACGCTGCGTTACACCACCACCCTCAATCGCGGCAAGGTCGATGCCCGCATGTTCGCGGTCTACGCCAATGACACCTGGGCACTGACGGACCGCTTCAAGCTTGATGCCGGCATCCGCCATGAGCGCTACCGCTACGAGGGCTATGCCGAGCAGACCGCCCAGGTCGACCTCGGCGACCGCAACACACTGGCCGACAACACCACGCGCCGGTTCACCGGCGTCGTCCAGAACCATCGCCTGAACCCGACCGCCACCAACTGGACGGTCGGTGCCAACTACGATTTCACTGCCACCTTAGGCGCCTATGCCCGCGTGTCGCATATGGAGATCGTTCCCAATTCGTCGGTGGCGCGCTCGATCGACCCCACCATCGTGCAGACCCAGCTGGACCAGTACGAGCTGGGCTTGAAGGCCGGGTTCGGCCGGTCCTATCTCTACCTGACCGCGTTCTACACCCAGTTCGATCCACTCAACGCGTCCTTCGTTGCCTTCAATCCGACGACCGGCCGCAATGACCAGTCGGTGCCCTTCATCGGTACCGCCGTCTCCAAGGGCATCGAACTGGATGGCCTGTTCCGGCCGCTGGACTGGTTCAGCATCGCCGGTTCGATCACGGTCAGCGATCCGCAGTACGACAGCCTGCAGAACGATTCCGGTGCCGATCCGGCGGCGGTCAACGGCAAGCAGATCGTTCGCGAACCCAAGCTCTACGGCAACCTGCGACCGACTTTCAGTTTCCAGCACGGCCAGGACCAGTTCGAGACCTGGCTGCGCTATGACGTGGTCGGCAAGTCCTATGTCGATCTGTTCAACCAGACCGCGTTGCCTGCCTACCAGACCCTGGGTCTGGGCGTTTCATGGAAGCGCGGCAACTGGGGCGCACAGCTGGTGGGCGACAACCTGACCAATGAAAAGGGGCTCACCGAGGGCAACACCCGCACCGATGCACTGGCTGGCCAGGGTTCGGCCGAGGCAATCTATGGGCGGCCGCTGTTCGGCCGCAACGTCCGCCTGATGGTCAGCAGGAGCTGGTGATGCACCGACGATTGAGCTTGTCCCTCGCCCTGCTGGCCACGGCTGTGCTGCCGCTTGCAGCGGCCGCTGACGACCGTGACAGCGCGGCACTGGTCGGGCGCTTGTTTCCAACCCTCGTGCAGCTGAAGCACGACGCACTGCCCGCCCCTGCGCGCGCCGCCCTGGCCGAACGCATGCAGCAGCTGGCGGCCTGCCGGACGGCGGCCTGCACACTCGAGGCCGCGCGCTGGACGCCGGCGCAGGCCGATCTGCTGGCCACCACGGTTCCGGCGCGCGCCGATGCCATCGAAAGAGAGCTGGCGGGCCTCAACAACATTCTCTCCGTCTATGGCCACGGCCAGCCGCCCCACTACGACGCCATCGACGGCCCGGTCGGTGCGGCGGGCAGCACGCGACTGGCCGGCGATGTTGCCATTGCCATGCAGATGAGCGAAGTGGACGCCGGCGCGGCCTACACCGCCTTCGATCGCAGCATCGCCGTGGCGGTGGGCCTGCTTGATGCCAATGACCGCCTCGATGCGATCCGCTTCGAGCCCATCAACGCGGGACTGAACGCCGCGCCATTCGCGCGCGCGCGGCAGCTCGATTGGACCGCGCATCCATACACAGCGATCATCGTGCTGGGCCAAGGCCCAGACGAGCTGACCACCCCGCTCAGCGCCGGCAGCAAGCTGCGCCTGAAGGCGGCTGCGCAGCGCTACGACGCAGGTGATGCGCCCTTCATCATCGTTTCCGGCGGCGCCGTGCATCCGCGCGGCACCCGCAGCGTCGAAGCGGTGCAGATGCGCGAAGCGCTGATCGCGCGCTTCGGCATTCCCGCAGAGGCGATCATCATCGAGCCGTATGCCCGCCACACCACCACCAACCTGCGCAACGCAGCGCGATTGCTGGCGGCCCTGCCGGCACCGCCACGACAATCGGCACTGGTGGTCAGCAGCCCATCGCATATCGATTCGGTCGCCAGCAGCGGCTTCAGCGAGCGCAACCGCCGTGAGCTGGGCTACGTTCCAGGCAAGGTCGGTTCACGCATTTCACCGTACGCGATCACCTTCGTGCCAGCGCCCGAATCACTTCGCATCGACCCGATGGATCCACTGGATCCCTGAACCTCGCCACTGCCGCCTCAATAGCCAACCTTCAGCGTGAACATCACGTTTCGCGGCGCGCCGTACCAGCCCTGGTTGTAGAAGCCGATCTGCGAGTAGTAGTGGCGGTCGAACAGGTTGTTGATGTTGACCGCCGCCGACACGTTGGAACTGAACTGGTAGCGCGCCATCAGGTTCACCAGTGCGTAGCTGGGCTGCTCCACCGGCACACGGCGATTTCCGGGCGCGGTGGCGGTCTGGTACATGCGGTTCTGCCAGTCCACGCCACCGCCGATCGTCAGCTGGTCCCAGGCACCTGGCAGGCGCCAGGTGGTGAACAGCTTGAACAGGCTGCGCGGCTTGGCGGTATTGATCGCCCGGCCCTGCGCGTCCTGCGCGATGAAGGTGGTGAAGCTGGTGCCCAGGCTCCAGCCCGGCAGCGGCTCGCCGGCCAGTTCCAGTTCCAGGCCGTCCACGGTTGCGCCCTTCACCGCACGGTAGGCCGCCTGCGTGCTGCCTTCGACCAGACCACCAGTGGCCTCGGCCAGGTTGTCCTGCTGGGTGCGGAACAGCGCCGCCGACGCATTCAAACGCTCCTGCAGCCAGCTGCCCTTGAGGCCCAGCTCATAGCTGCGGCCACTGACCGGATCGAGGATCTGACCGGATTCGTTGCGGTTGTTCTGCGGCTTGAAGATGCCGGTGTAGCTGGCGTACACGCTGCTGTAGCTGTTGAGGTCCCAGACCACGCCGGCATACGGTACGAACTCGTTGCGGTAGCGGTACTTCCGCTTGGTGCCAAAGTAGACCTGGTCGGTCTCCCAGTTGCTCAGGCGGCCACCGACGATCACGTGCAGCGGATCGGCCAACGACAGCCGCGCGACGCCATAGGCACCGCTCTGCTGGTTGTCCAGGTCATCGGCCTGGGTCTTGCTGCTGGCCCACATCGGCTCAGGCGTGCCCGGCCCATGCCAATCCAGATAGCTGGCCAACGGCGGCAGCGGCGCCAGTGCGCGGTACTGCCCCAGCGCGATTTCATCGCGTGAGCGCGACCAGCCGATGGACGCAGTGTGCTGGCGGCCGAACAGCTGGAACGGACCGGACAGGCTGGCACTGATCGCTTCGCGGCGCACCGGACCGTCGTAGCGGGTGAAGCTGTTGCCATTGGGCATGGCGCCGGTAACCGGATCGGGGTAGCCACCGCGATAGAGATGCTTCATTTCCATGTCGGTATGCGAGCGGCTGTAGGACACGCGCGCCTGCCAGTCGTTGCCGAAACGATGGTTGAAGTCGAAGAGGCCATTGCGGGTGTCGGTGGTCATCCGTGCCCACGGCGCGGTGGCTGATACCGAGCGGTCGAAACGGGTGCGCGTGCCATCGGCGTTGAACAGCGCGAAGCCGCTGCCGAAGCCACGGTTGTCGTTGCCCTGGTAGGAGATGCCGGCGATCAACCCGGTGTCCTCGCCCAAGTCCACGCTGACCACGCCGTAGAGCGTCTTCGCCGTACTGTCCAGGCCAGCGGTGTAGCTGTCGCCCTCTGCCTGCGCGGCCACCAGGCGACCACGCACACGCCCTTCCCGGCTCAGCGGGCTGGACACATCCGCCCACGCGCGCCGTGCGTCCCAGCTGCCGAGGCTGATGCCACCACTGGCAGCGAACTCGCGCAGCGGGCGCTTGCGCACGTAGTTCACTGCCGCCGAGGGATTGCCGGCGCCGGTCATCAGGCCGTTGGCGCCGCGCACGATCTCGATGCGGTCATACACCACCATGTCCAGGTTGTTCTCGCCGAAATTCCACGGCGACAGCACCGGCATCACCACGCCATCGAACTGGTAGTTGTCGATGTCGAAGCCGCGTGCGGAGAACGAGTAGCGGTTGGCGTCGCTGCGCGTGACCGAGATGCCAGGTGCGGTCGCCAAGGCATCGGCGGTGCTGAGCAGGCCACGGTCCTCGATCTGCTGGCGGGTGACCACGCTGACGGATTGCGGGGTCTGCCGCGAGGTCAGCGACAGTCCGGTCGCCGTGCCCATCGAGTCGGTGGTGTAGGAACGCGACGTTTCGGTGCTGCCATCGAGGTCGGCCGTGACCTGCACGGTTGGAAGCTGGGAAGGCGTTACGGACGGAGTGCGCTCGGCGGCGTGGGCAGCGTTGAACAGCGCCAAGGTCGTGCCGATGGCGCTAGCCAGGGCACACGGGCGGAAACAGGCAGGCATGGGAGATCCAGCGGGAAGGAAAGGCTGGATGAGAATTATTGTCATTTGAGCGTGAGCGTACGTATGCGCGGACGCAGCAGGCGTATGCGCACTGCCGACGGTGGTCCGGACTCAGCGAAGCTCGCTGGGCGCTATGCCGTAGCGCGCGCGGAATGCGGTCGCGAAATTGGTGGCGTGCCGGTAGCCGACGAAGTGTGCGGCCTGCTGCACGCTGCAGCCCTGCCGCAGCTGCTCGCAGGCCAACTGCAGGCGCCGCTCGCGCAGCCAGGCGAACACCGAGCACCGGTGCACCTGCTGGAACTTCAGCCGCAGGCTGCTCGGGCTCATGCAGGCCAGGCGCGCCAGATCCTCCAGGCTGTGGTCAGCCGCAGGTGATGCCTGCAGGCAGTCGATCACCCGTTGCAGCATGCGGCGATCACGTGCTGAAACACGCTGGTCCGGCGATGCCTCCTGGGCAGGCGCACCCAACGCCATCGCCAGCATCTGCAGGCCCACACCCTCGCACAGCAGCGCATGCATTGCGCCCTGCCAGGTCCCCGACAGCAACTGTTCGGCGGCATGTTCAAGATGCGCGGGTACCTGCCAGCTGTGCAGCCGCCGGCGACCATGGCGATGCGCCTGCAACAGCAGTTCGCTGATCACCGGATCATCCATCTCGGCCGGTGCATCCAGCGAGACATTCAGACTGCGCATCCGTTGACCGGCCGGATGAATCGCAGTCATCGGCGTGGCATCGGCCAACACCATCGCGCCGGCGCCGCGGTTCATGCCGATCACAGCCTGCCCTTCCAGGCGTGCTCCGGCACGACCTTCCAGCATCACGATCGCAGCGAACGGCGGGGGTGCCTCCGAAGTCGCCTCGAACGGCTGATGCGCGACCACGTCCGACAGCGCCAGGCTGATGCCAGGGCGCAAGCAGCGCTGTTCCACCCTGCCCTCGACCACGCACAGCGCGCCCGAATCGGCGGCGGACGCGAGTGCTGGCAGCCGATAGCGGAAACCACTGCTGCGGCCCAAGCGGTCCAGGTCGGCGAGGGTGAGGCTGTGCATGGTGCGCCCGTGAAAAATCACCCGCCATTCTCATATGAGAACCGTTCTCATATCCAGCCCTGGTGGCAAGGCCCAATCCGCCCTTGTCGATACAAATAGTTACGTTATAACATTTCACATCAACTTCACGGATCGTGTCATGCGCCGCCATCTCCTTGCTGCAGCCATTCTGTTCGCCGTCCACACCGCCCAGGCCGCGGACGAACCCACCCTCCCCACCCTCCAGGTCCAGGCCACCCAGCCTTCGCGCATCGACAGCCGGGTCACCGTCGACAATCCGCAGGCGCAGAACCGCACCCTCGGCGGCCTGCTCGAACACGTCTCCGGTGTGCAGAGCAGCGCCTTCGGCCCAAACGCGGGCGCTCCGGTCATCCGCAGCCTCAGCGGCAACCGCGTGCAGATCCTGCAGGACGGCCAGTCCATCCTGGGCATGAACGCGATCAGCGGTGACATCAACATCCCGTTCGATCCGCTGTTCGTGCGCAGCGTCACCGTCAACAAGTCCTCCGACACCGTGCGCTATGGCGGCAATGCGATCGGTGGCAGCGTGGAGATCGACTCGGGCCTGATCTCGCGCAGCATGGAAGACAAGGACCAGTCGATGGAACTGGTCCTGCGCAAGGGCTTCAACGCGGCCGACGCGCAGGGCTTCCGCATGAACTTCAACAACCAGCGCAACATCTCCACCAATCTGCAGGTGTCGCGGCAGCGCATCTCGCACTACGACATCCCCGGCAACAGCAAGGCCAGCGTCTGCAACACCGGGCTGTTCCCGGCAGGCGGGGGCGTCAACTCGGCACTGGCCGACGCCTGCCAGAAAGAGGCGCGCGTCCAGCAGATCTACAACAAGGCCTCGCAGCCATACATCGACCAGTTCATGACCGAGAACCCGGACTGGGCCGATGGTGATTTCTCGTTCTACACCAACAATCCGATCTCGGTCTGGCAGCGCCGCACCTACATCAATCCGGTCAACCCGGCCTACGTGCCCGGCACGCCGTCGTACGTGCAGAAGCAGATCAACAACGATGTCACACCCGACTACCATCACCGGCTGGGCAACAGCTATGCGCGCAACAGTCAGGTGGCCTTCGGCTCGACCTTGTTCTTCGACCGTGGCTACGTGGGTGTCAGCATCGATGCCAAGGACAGCGAGTACGGCGTACCGGGCTTTTCGATGCAGAACCTGTCGTTCGGTTCCAACTATGCCGATGGCCTGCCGGTGGGCGTGGTGATCAAGCAACAGCGCTACGCGCTGGAAGCCCTGCTGCGTGATCCACTGCCGTGGTTCGAGCGCGCGGAACTCCGTGTTTCCAAGCTGGACAACACCTCAGGCGAGCGGCTGGGCGCCACCAAGGCCAACGACTACGATTTCGAGAGCACCCAGGCCGAGCTGCTGCTCAGCCATCAACGCATCGGCCCGCTCAGCGGCCTGCTCGGTTTCAGCCATCAGTCGCGTGATGTCACCGGCAGCGGCTCGCAGCGCTACCTGCCGGACGTGGACACGCGCAGCAATGCGGTGTTCCTGAAGGAGACGCTGGACTTCGGCTGGGCCACCTTCGATGCAGGCATGCGCCACGAGCGTGTGGATCACGAATTGCAGCCCAGCCGCTTCAAGACCGCGCGCAATGCCGCCAACACCAAACTGCAGGACCGCGACTACCGGCTCAACAGCTACAGCCTGGGTTCGTATGTCGAGCTGGGGCCGATGTTCGCGGCCAAGGTGCGCTACTCGTCTTCGCAACGTGCCCCGGAGATCAACGAGCTGTATGCCAGCAACGCACACTACTCGGTGATGACCCAGGAAGAAGGCAACCAGAATCTGGAACCGGAACGCGCGAAGAACCTGGAACTGACCGGCCTGTTCCATCTCGGCGGTTTCGAGCTCTCCACCACCGCGTACCGGATGAAGTACGAGAATTATCTCTACCTCGGCTACTCCGGCCTGCAGACCGCCAACCGCCTGCCACTGAAGTACTGGAAGCAGACCGACACCACGGTGAAGGGCTTCGAGATCGATGCTTCGCAGGCATTGGACCTGGGCCGCTTCGGCACGTTGAATGTGTCCGCCTTCGCCGACCTGGTGAAGAACAAGGCCGACCACCCCGATTCGCTGCGTGCCCACAACGACGGCGAGTACCTGCCGAACATGCCGACCAACCGCTACGGTGCCAACCTGCAATGGCAGCGCCAGGGCTGGAAGGCGCAGCTGTCCAGCACCTACTACGACACGCAGAAGTACCTCGGCCGCAACGTCAGCGAGGAGGTGCCACTGGATGCGTTCAACCTGGTCGACCTGCAGGTCAGCCGCGAACTGCCGGTACGCAACAGTTACATCGCCGGCGTGGAGGTGTTCGTCAACGGCAGCAACCTGCTCAATGAAGAAGCACGGCCGCACAACTCGCCGCTGAAATACATTGCGCCGCTGCCGGGGCGTGGTTTCCAGGTGGGTGTGACGGTGAAGCTCTGACAACCGGATGCATCGGTACACGCCTGCAGGCAGACGGCCTGCAGGCGTCGTCCATCGCACCCCCTGCGTGGTTGCACCACGCTCCCCGGTTGATTCACCATCGGCAGAGAAGGAGAGCGTGATGAACTGGAAGCATGCGGTTTCACTGGCACTGTTGTTGTCCGTTTCATCAGGCGCAAGTGCTGCGTCTGCGATCACCTACGACAAGGATGGCCGCTACGGCTATTCGATGAACCAATCTTCCCTCACCACTGCGATGCAGCAGTCGCTGCACTACTGCGCAGCGCGATCGCGCAATTGAATCGCCCAGGGTTCCGTAGACACCTCGCAGCCATAAACTATGGCTTAGGCGGAGGTGGTTATGAGCACGAAGCGGTACACCGATGAGTTCAAGATCGAGGCGGTACGGCAGATTGTTGAGTACGGCCGTCCGGTAGCGGAGGTTGCCGAGCGACTGGGCGTGTCGATCCACAGTCTTTACGACTGGAAGCGGCAACAAGGCAAAGGCGATGTTGGCCGGCGTGTGGAGCAGGACCAGAACGCGGAAGTGCGCCGCCTCAAGGCTGAGCTACGCCGGGTCACTGAAGAGCGAGACATCCTAAAAAAAGCCGCCGCGTACTTTGCAAAGGGGTAAGAGCAAAGTACGCCTTCATGAAGCAGCACGCAGATGAGTTCGGCCTCGCGGCGATGTGTCGGATGCTTGGCGTCCATCGCAGTGGCTACTACGCCTGGCTAAAAGAGCCGGCAAGCGCTCGCGACAAGGACGATCAGCGATTGCTCGGCCTGATCAAGCACAGCTGGCTGGAAAGCGGCTCCGTGTATGGCCACCGCAAAGTGACCACAGATCTTCGCGAGCTTGGCGAGACGTGTAGTCGGCATCGCGTGGCACGCTTGATGAAGAGCGAGGGGCTGCGGGCAATGGTCGGCTACGGTCGGCGACCACGCCCATTGAGCGGCCCTGTTGGATCAGTCGCCAAGAACGTTCTGGCTCGCGGCTTCAAAGTCAGTGAGCCAAATCGCGCGTGGGTCACGGACATCACCTACATCCGCACGTACGACGGCTTCCTGTACTTGGCGGTAGTGCTTGATCTGTTCTCGCGTCAGGTCGTTGGATGGGCAACCCGGCCAACTCAACATACGGACCTGGCTTTGCAGGCGCTATTGGCCGCAGTGTGGCGGCGCAAGCCAAGCCCCGGGCTTCTGCTTCACTCCGACCAAGGAACCCAGTTCACCAGCGAAGACTGGCAGAGCTTCCTGCGCGAGCACGACATCGTGTGCAGCATGAGTCGACGAGGCAATTGCCATGACAACGCAGCGATGGAGAGCTTCTTCCAACTACTGAAGCGGGAGCGTATTAAGCGGAGGATCTACAGCAATCACGACGAGGCACGGGCCGACGTCTTCCAGTACATCGAGATGTTCTACAACCCAAAACGGCGGCACAGTTCCAACAACGGGCTGTCCCCGGTAGAGTTCGAGAAGCAGTACGCACTAGACGGCTGACGACTGTCTACAAAACCCTGGGCGATTCAAATTGCGGTCAGTCCGCCAGCACCAGCAGCGAAGGCTATTCGGCCATAGCGACCGGCACGATTGCGTTGGGCTTTGCACTGGGTGAGAAGACCGCGGACGCCGCGCAGCGGAAGGCCGAAAGAATGTGCAGGGAACGTGCCAACGACTGCACGCTTGCCTTGCTGTGGCGGGAAACCCCACCTCGCTATCTTGAACCGCCACAGCTGCCCGGTGCGCCCGCTCCGGCACCAGCGGCGACGCCCGCGCCCATGCCAACGCCTGCCATCCGCACCGATCAGCCAGGATAGCCAGCTCCACGCCGGCTGTACTTTCGAGTGTCGGATAAAGAAAAACGCCTGCAGATCGAGGATCTGCAGGCGCTTCTTTGTATCTGGCGGAGTGAGAGGGATTCGAACCCTCGATAGAGCTTTTGACCCTATACTCCCTTAGCAGGGGAGCCCCTTCGGCCACTCGGGCATCACTCCGGGGTTTTCTCCGCGTCTGGTGCGTTGCACCTCAGCGGGGCGTGAATCATAACGTTAATCGAGTGCGAAGGTAAAGCGTTATTCGGCAGAATTTTCGCTACCGGCGCCACCGGCTTCGTCACCGCGCTGGATGCGCTGATAGATCTCTTCGCGATGCACAGCGACGTCCTTCGGCGCGGTGATGCCGATACGCACCTGGTTACCCTTGACGCCAAGCACGGTGACGCTCACCGAGTCTCCGATCATCAGGGTTTCGCCGACGCGGCGAGTCAGGATCAACATTTTTGTAAGTCTCCATGGAACCGTGTGGAAGGGTATCCCCCACCGGCTTGACGCTCCGTCAAGAAGCGCTACCACGACAAAGGGAAAAGATTCGCAATGGTACCGTCAGCCGTCCCGCTCCTACAAGGAGGGGGACGGCCAGGTTCATCACAGGCGGGGGCTGACCCATTCGACGACTGCAGCCAGCGCAGTGGCAAGGGCGGGCCCGTCCTCGCCACCACCCTGGGCGAGGTCCGGGCGTCCGCCGCCCTTGCCCCCGATCTGACCGGCGATATGGGACAACAGTTCCCCGGCCTTGACCTTGCCCATTGCGCTGCCGTTCACACCCGCGACCAGGGCGGCCTTGCCGTCCTGGGCGCCGGCCAGCACGATCACCGCATCGCCCAGCTGCTGCTTCAGGCGGTCCATGGCGTCACGCAGGGCCTTGGCATCGAAGCCCTCCAGGCGGGCAGCCAGCACCTTCACGCCGGCAACCTCGACGGCCTGGCCGGACAGGTCGGCGGTGGCGCCAGCGGCAACCTTGGCCTTCACGGCTTCCAGTTCGCGCTCCAGCTGCTTCTGGCGCTGGCCGAGGGCACGGATCTTCTCGACCACGTCGGCAGCGCTGCCACCGAGCAGGTCGGCGGCTTCGGCCAGGCGAGCCTCTTCGGCGTCCACGTAGTCCAGGGCGCCCTGGCCGGTGACCGCTTCGATACGGCGCACGCCAGCGGAGACACCGCCCTCGGAGGTGATCTTGAACAGGCCGATGTCGCCGGTGCGGTTGACGTGGGTACCGCCGCACAGCTCGGTGGAGTAGTCACCCATCTTCAGCACGCGCACGTGCTCACCGTACTTCTCGCCGAACAGGGCCA
The DNA here is from genome assembly GCF_056481625.1 of Stenotrophomonas sp. 86156_Sma. Classification (NCBI taxonomy): domain Bacteria; kingdom Pseudomonadati; phylum Pseudomonadota; class Gammaproteobacteria; order Lysobacterales; family Lysobacteraceae; genus Stenotrophomonas; species Stenotrophomonas sp. 86156_Sma. Next base: position 1,911,902 of record NZ_CM151157.1, on the reverse strand, counting down.
TCGCGCCGAAGTCCAGCGCTTCCTGCATGCCCATGTTGTGCACTTCGGCAGCGTTGTTGGCACGCACCTGCTGGTTGACCTTGCGCTCGATCACCGCCAGCTCTTCCGCGCTGATCGGCTGGAAGTGCGAGAAGTCGAAACGCAGGCGGTCCGGAGCGACCAGCGAGCCCTTCTGCTGCACGTGGGTGCCGAGCACTTCGCGCAGGGCGGCGTGCAGCAGGTGGGTGGCAGAGTGGTTGAGGATGGTGGCGCCACGGCGCTCGCCATCGACCTGGCCGGACAGCACGTCACCGACCTTCAGGCCGCCTTCGGACAGGGTGCCGACGTGGCCATGGAACTGGCCGGCGAACTTCTGGGTGTCTTCCACCACCAGGCGCACGCCGTTGCCGGTGAGCACGCCGGTGTCGCCGACCTGGCCGCCGGATTCGGCGTAGAACGGGGTCTGGTTGGTGATCACGATGACCGCATCACCGGCATCGGCCGACTGCACCGGACGACCGTCCTTGAGCAGCGCCAGCACGGTCAGGCCGTCGGCCTGCAGGCGGTCATACCCCAGGAACACGGTTGGGCTGAGGGTCGCCACCAGCTCGGCAGGCAGGGTCACGCCACCGCCGAACTTGCCGGCCGCGCGCGCGGTTTCGCGCTGCTGCTCCATCGCCGCATCGAAGCCGGCGATGTCGACGGTCAGGTCGCGCTCGCGGGCGATGTCCTGGGTCAGGTCGAGCGGGAAGCCATAGGTGTCGTACAGGCGGAACGCGTCAACGCCGGGAATCACGCCATTGCTGGCCTTGCCGGCAACGTCTTCGAAGATCTTCATGCCGGCGTCGAGGGTTTCAGCGAAACGCTCTTCTTCGGCCTGCAGCGCACGGGTGACGGTATCGACCGCCGCCGGCAGTTCCGGATAGGCCTCGCCCATCTGCTCGACCAGGGTCGGCACCAGCTTGCTGAAGAACGGCTGGCGCACACCCAGCATCCAGCCGTGGCGCAGGGCGCGGCGGATGATACGGCGCAGCACGTAGCCGCGGCCTTCGTTGGACGGCAGCACGCCGTCGACGATCAGGAACGAGCAGGCACGGATGTGATCGGCGATCACACGCAGCGACTTGTTTTCCAGGTCGGCGGTGCCGGTCAGCTCGGAGGCCTTGCGGATCAGCGCCTGGAACAGGTCGATCTCATAGTTGGTGTGCACGTGCTGCAGGATCGCCGCCAGGCGCTCCAGGCCCATGCCGGTATCCACGCACGGTGCCGGCAGCGGCACCAGGGTGCCATCCGGCTGGCGGTCGAACTGCATGAACACCAGGTTCCAGATTTCGATGAAGCGGTCGCCGTCCTCATCCGGGGAGCCCGGGGGGCCGCCGGCGATATGGTCGCCGTGGTCGTAGAAGATCTCGGTGCACGGGCCGCACGGACCGGTGTCGGCCATCTGCCAGAAGTTGTCCGAAGCGAACGGTGCGCCCTTGTTGTCGCCAATGCGCACGATGCGCTCTTCCGGCACGCCGACCATGTCGCGCCACAGTGCGTACGCTTCGTCATCGGTCTGGTAGACGGTGACCAGCAGGCGCTCGGCCGGCAGCTTCCAGACCTGGGTCAGCAGTTCCCAGGCCCAGGCGATCGCATCCTTCTTGAAGTAGTCGCCGAACGACCAGTTGCCCAGCATTTCGAAGAAGGTGTGGTGGCGTGCGGTGTAGCCGACCTGGTCGAGGTCGTTGTGCTTGCCGCCCGCGCGCAGGCAGCGCTGCACGTCGGCCGCGCGCACGTAGCTGCGCTTCTCCGCGCCAAGGAACACGTCCTTGAACTGCACCATGCCGGAGTTGGTGAACAGCAGGGTCGGATCATTGCCCGGCACCAGCGGCGCCGACGGCACGATGGTGTGGCCTTTGCCCTTGAAGAATTCAAGGAAGTCGCTGCGGATCTGGGAAGTCGTGAATTTGGCGGATGCGTTCATTGGGGGCTGGCAGTCTGCGGGCCGGCGGGCCCGGACCACCGGCCGCGTTGGCCAGGGTCGCGAGGGACCGCCGAAAACCTAAAGGGTATCAGGCCCGGCGCCGCCAGTCTCAGTCATCCGGGTCGTAGCGGGTCGCACGGCGGATGCTGTCGCCGTCGAAGCCCCGTCGGGCCAGCAGATCGGCGGCCTTGCGCCGCTGCGTCAGGTCCTGCGGACCGGCCTCGCCAAAGCGTCGGCGGACCAGATCACGGGCATTTTCCTGCCAGTCGCCTTCGTAGCTGTCCATCGCCGCGGCAATCGCGGCACTGTCCAGGCCGTGAGTGCCCAGCTCGGCGCGGACATGGATCGGCCCATAACCGGTGTTGGCGCGCATCCGTACCAGGTTCTCGGCGAAACGGGTGTCGTCCTGCCAGCCGGCCTCTGTCAACTTGGCCACAGCCGCCTGCGCGGCTTCGTCTTCGATGCCGCGTGCGGTCAGCTTGCGGGTGAGCTCCTTGCGCGAGTGCTCGCGGCGGACCAGCAGGCCCAGCGCTCGTTGCACGGGCGTCTGCTCGCGCGGCCGGCGTTTGCGGCCGGTGGGAATGTCGTCGGCGTCGGACATCGGTGCTCCAAGGGTGGCGCCATCCGTGGCGCCCAGCCCATCCCTGGGCGATTCGAACCTGCGGGACAGGGCGACGTCACTGACGGCGCCGCCCTGCCCCACAGCAAGCCTTATTCGTCGTCGCCTTCGTCGTCGCCTTCCTCACGGGTGGCTTCGGTCGGCTGGAACTTCTCGCGCAGCTCGGCTTCAAGCTTGGCAGCGACCGTCGGGTTGTCGCGCAGGTAGCCACGGGCGTTGTCCTTGCCCTGGCCGATGCGCTCCTCACCGTAGCTGTACCAGGCGCCGGCCTTCTCGACCAGCTTGGCGTCCACACCCATGTCGATCAGCTCGCCCTCGCGGCTGATGCCTTCGCCGTACAGGATCTCGGTGATGACCTGCTTGAACGGAGGCGCCAGCTTGTTCTTGACGACCTTGATCTTGGTCTGGTTGCCAATGATCTCGTCGCCCTTCTTGATCGCGCCGATACGGCGGATGTCCAGGCGCACCGAAGCGTAGAACTTCAGCGCGTTGCCGCCGGTGGTGGTTTCCGGGCTCTGGCCCGGCATCATCACACCGATCTTCATGCGCAGCTGGTTGATGAAGACCACCAGGGTGTTGGAGCGCTTGATGTTGCCGGTCAGCTTGCGCAGCGCCTGGCTCATCAGGCGGGCCTGCAGGCCCGGCAGCTGATCGCCCATCTCGCCTTCGATTTCGGCCTTCGGGGTCAGCGCGGCGACCGAGTCGATCACCAGGATGTCCACCGAACCCGAACGGACGAGCATGTCGGCGATTTCCAGCGCCTGCTCGCCGGTATCCGGCTGCGACAGCAGCAGGTCATCCACGTTCACGCCCAGCTTGGCGGCGTAGATCGGGTCCAGCGCGTGCTCGGCGTCGATGAAGGCCGCGGTGCCGCCCATCTTCTGGCATTCAGCGATGGCCTGCAGGGTCAGCGTGGTCTTGCCCGAGGATTCCGGCCCGTAGATTTCAACGACACGGCCCTTCGGCAGACCGCCAATGCCCAGCGCGATGTCGAGCATCAGCGAACCGGTCGGGATGGCTTCGACGGGCTCGACCACGCGGTCGCCCATGCGCATCACCGAGCCCTTGCCGAACTGCTTTTCGATCTGGCCCAGAGCTGCAGCGAGGGCGCGCTTCTTGTTCTCGTCCATCGGATTGGTCCTTGCAGAGGTCGTGTCGTTGGAGGTGCTGTCTTTGGGGGTCTTCTTTGCCATGGGTTCACTTTAAGTCGGACGTATCGCACAGGCTGAGATTCTGCCCGGCGCTCTGAAAAGAATTATCGGACATCCGTACCAACCTCAGTGGAACCAGAGAATCGCCACAAAAGACCGCGGGGTAATGCGCTATGGAACGGGTCAACGGTTGGGTCGCAACAGGCCGCAATAGAGGCCCTCGATCGAGAAGTCCTGGTCCGGCAGCACCTCGATCGGCTTGTAGTCGGGGTTGCGCGGCAGCAGGCGGATACGATCCTTGGCGATCTTCAGCAGCTTGACGGTGATCTCGTCATCGATTCGGGCCACCACGATCTGTCCGGAATGAGCATCGCGGGTGCGGTGCACACCGATCAGGTCACCGTCGAAGATGCCCTCGTCGATCATCGAATCGCCCTGCACCTTCAACAGGTAATCCGGTGCCGGCGAGAAGAACACCCGGTCCAGCACCACGAAGTCGTCCGAGCCGATATCGGCACCGATCGGCAGGCCGGCTGCGACACGGCCCAATACCGGCAGGCGCAGGACGCTGTCGGGCAGGCCCGGCTCGGCCAGCTTCTCGACCGGTGGCGCCTGCACCAGACGGATGCCGCGGGCCTGGCCCGGGATGCGACGGATCGCACCGGCCTGCTCCAGGGCTTCCAGGTGGTACTGGGCCGCGCGCACGCCCTTGAAGCCGAACGCACGTGCGATTTCAGTCTGCGACGGCGGCGCGCCTTCGCTCTCGATACGCTCGGCGATCAACTGCAGGATCGCCTGCTGGGTGTCGGTCAGGTCCATGGTTAGTAGTATTACTACTAATGAGCGGGGCTGCAAGTGCCGGGGGCGACACGGCGGCATCTGTGGTGCCGAGCCCTGCTCGGCGATCGTCGCTGGGCTCGGCCTGGCTGGCAGAGACAAAGGCGAGAGCAGAAGCAGCCGACCAGCGGTCGGCTCTACAGGAATCGCGCAGCGATTCCGCGGTTCCCGTTGGGAACCGCTGCGGCAAGCACACTATGTGTGCTTGCCGCTTCTCCAGATCGAAAACAGGATCCAGACGCCGCAGAAGCCGGCGCCGATGAAGCCGCATACGCCCAGCGCCAGCAGCCAGCGGCTGGAGACGCCACCTACACTGTGCATCACGATTGATGAGCCGATGATCAGGGCGGCAGTGACGATGCCCATCACCAGCCGGTTCGCCGCACGGTTCACCTGCTCGCCGAAGCCCTGCAGCGCCGTGGTTTCCACCTTCAGCTGCAGGCGCCCACGGCGGGCGGCCTGGACCAGCTTGCGCAGGTCGCGTGGCAGTTCACCGGCGAAGTCGACCAGGCCCAGCAGGCTGCGGCGGCCGCGCTTGAGCAGGGCCTTGGGCGCATAGCGCTGCAGCACCACCCGTTCCAGGAACGGGCGCGCGGCACTGGCCATGTCGAAATCCGGGTCCAGCTGCCGCCCCATGCCTTCCAGGGTCAGGAACGCCTTGATCATCAGCGCCAGGTCGGCCGGCAGGGTCAGGCTGTAGCTGCGCAGCAGCTGGGTGATGTCGCCCAGCATCAGACCGATGCGCAGGTCCTTCAGCGGCACGCCACGGTACTGGTCGACGAACTGGCTGATGTCGTGCTGCAGCCGGTTCTCGTCCACTTCCACGCCGCCGGCCCAGTCCAGCAGCACGTCGGCCACGCCCTGCGGGTCCTGCTCGACCAGCCCGTGCAGCAGCTGCGCAACCTGGAAACGACGCACTTCGGACAGCGCACCGACCATGCCGAAATCGATCACACCGATGCGGCCGTCACGCAGGTAGATGATGTTGCCGGGATGCGGATCGGCGTGGAAGCTGCCGTCCTCCAGCACCATCTTCAGCACGATGTCAGCACCACGCCGCGCCAGTTCGCGCCGATCCAGCCCCGCCGCATCGACGCCGGCCAGATCACGCCCTGGAATGCCGTCGACGAAGTCCTGCACGTTCAGGCTTTCGCAGGTCCACTGCCAGTGCACGTCGGGAATCAGGATGTCGTCGCGGCCCTTGAAGTTGCGTGCGATGCGCTCGGCATTGCGGCATTCGGCGGCGAAATCCAGCTCGCGGCGCAGCGATACGGTGAACTGCTGCACGACTTCGGCCGGGCGGTAACGACGCAGGTCCGGAAGGCGCGCCTCGACGATTTCGGCCAGGCGGGCCAGCAGCCGCAGGTCCGCTTCGACCACATCGCGGATGCCGGGGCGCCGCACCTTCAGCACCACCTCGCGACCGTCATGCAGGCGCGCGCGGTGGGCCTGCGCCAGCGAAGCGGCGGCCATCGGGGTTTCATCGAGGAAGGCGAACACTTCTGAAGGCGATGCACCTAGGTCGGCCTCGAGCTGCTCGCGGATATCCGCGTACGGCAGCGCCGGCACCGCGTTCTGCAGTTCGGAGAGCTCGGCGATCCATTCCGGCGGCAGCAGGTCGACGCGCGTCGCCAGTACCTGGCCGAGCTTGACGAAGGTCGGGCCGAGATCCTGCATCGCGCTGCGCACACGCACCGGCGCAGTCATCCGCAGCAGTTCCTGCCGCTCTTCGTTCCAGTGCAGCAGGCGGCCTGCCCGCTCCAGCGTGCTGGCCAGGCCGATGCGCCGCACCACGTCGCCGAAGCCATAGCGGATCAGGACAACCGCAATTTCCTGCAGTCGGCCCAGGTCACGGACCGTGCCCAGCGTTTCCCACATCATGCGTGCTCCGGACGATTACCGGAGCAGCATGTCACAGCTGGGCGTCGATACCGCGCAATGCCGCCGCCACGGTTTGCCGGCGGATGGCTTCGCGGTCGCCATCGAACTGGAACAGCTCGGCACGGGCATAGCCGCCGCGGCGCTTCCAGCCAATCCAGACGCTGCCCACCGGTTTGTCCGGGCTGCCGCCACCAGGACCGGCGATGCCGGTCACCGCCACGGCGATACCGGCGCCGGAATTGACCAGCGCACCGGACACCATTTCCAGCACGGTTTCGCGGCTGACCGCGCCGAACTGCTCCAGGGTCTGCGCACGCACGCCCAGCAGGCGCTGCTTGGCCTCGTAGCTGTAGACCACCATGCCGCAGTCGAAGAACGCCGAGGACCCGGCGATATCGGTCATGCACTTGGCGATCCAGCCACCACTGCAGCTTTCAGCGGTCACCAGCTGCAGCGAAGCCTGCTGCAGGCGCTGCCCGAGCGCGGCGGACTGGGCATTGAGTTCAGCGTCGGTGGGAATGGACATCGGCATGACGGTGGGGTGAAGAACCTGCACGTTGTACCGCAGATGACAGCTGGATGTCGCGCCCCTCCGGCACGGTTGCGCTGCCGGCCAGCGGCCGGCACTACCGGGCATGGGCCGCTACCTCACCACTCCGGCAGTTTCTCCGGCAGCAGCGCCCGGATCGGCGCGCCGTCGGCACTGGCGGCCAGCTTTTCGGCTTCGGCAATCGGCAGGTCGACCTGCAGCAGCCAGCCGTCTTCGTCGGCCTGCTCGCTGCGGATCACTTCCAGCTGGTGCAGGCGCGCACGCAGGCGGCCGGCATCCGGCGGCAGGCGCAGTTCGCCGGTGACATGCTGCAGGCCCAGGCGCTTGCCCAGCACCGCCTGCAGCAGCTCCAGGCCCTGCCCGTCACGCGCGGAAATCCACACCCGCTCGCGACGCGACTCATCCGGGATACCGTCCTGGCCATCGTGGCGAACGTCGGCGCCCTCGATGCGGTCAATCTTGTTGAACACCAGCAACTGCGGCAGGTCACCGGCACCGACCGCGGTCAGCACTTCGTCCACCTGAGCGATGCGCTCCTCGCGGTGCGGATCGGCGGCGTCGACCACGTGCAGCAGGAAATCGGCCTCGCGCGCCTCGGACAGGGTCGAGCGGAAGGCAGCGACCAGGTCATGCGGCAGATCGCGGACGAAGCCGACGGTGTCGGCCAGCACCACGTTGCCGCCCGGCACCGCGATGCGGCGCACGGTCGGGTCCAGCGTGGCAAACAGCTGGTCGGCGGCATAGGCCTCGGCGCCGGTCATGGCGTTGAACAGGGTCGACTTGCCGGCGTTGGTGTAGCCCACCAGCGCGACACGCGGCAGCTCGCTGCGCACGCGCGCACGGCGCATCTGGGTCCGCTGCACCTCGACCTTTTCCAGCCGCTTCTGCAGCTGCTCGACCCGCTTCTGCAACAGGCGGCGGTCGGTTTCCAGCTGGGTTTCACCCGGGCCACGCAGGCCGATCGAACCACCGCGCTGGCGCTCCAGGTGGGTCCAGCCGCGCACCAGCCGCGTGGCCAGGTGACGCAGCTGTGCCAGCTCGACCTGCAGCTTGCCCTCGTGGCTGTGCGCACGCTGGGCGAAGATATCCAGGATCAGGCCGGTACGGTCGATCACCCGGCGCTCCAGGAACCGTTCCAGGTTGCGCTCCTGGCCCGGGCTCAACGCATGGTTGACCAGGATCAGGTCGGCACCGCTGGCGTCGGCCGCAGCCTTGATCTCGTCCAGCTTGCCGCTGCCGATCAGGGTCGACGGATTCGGACGGTCCAGGCGCGCGGTGATCGTCGCGGCGATGCTGGCCCCAGCCGAGCGGGCCAGATCACCGAATTCTTCCAGCACATCGTCTTCCAGCTTGCCGAAATGGGGCTGGATCAACAGGGCGTGTTCGCCCTTTTTCGAGCGGTCAAACATTCACCGCTCCGGTCTTACTCGTCTGCTTCATCACCTGCCTGACCACCTTCACCCGACTGCACGTAACCACCGCCCGGACCGACCTTCACGTTACGTGCCGGAACGACCGTGGAAATGGCGTGCTTGTAGACCATCTGACTGACCGTGTTGCGTAGCAGGACCACGAACTGGTCGAACGACTCGATCGTGCCCTGCAGCTTGATGCCGTTGACCAGGTACACCGAAACCGGCACGCGTTCGCGCCGCAGTGCATTCAAGAAAGGATCCTGCAGCGATTGCCCCTTGGACATTGCACACTCCTGATTATTGTTCTTATTGGGTTGCCGACGGTTGCCACGGCCCCCGAGCCGCCCGCCGACCGATGATGTTACACGGCTGGCGGGGGTTCAGCGTGCGACGAAGGTCGACACCGCGCCGGCCAGGCGCTCGTGGTCGATATGGGGGTCGAACCAGCGCGCATCAAGCTCGCCACGCAGCCAGGTCAGCTGGCGCTTGGCCAGCTGGCGGGTGGCGAAGATCGCCTTGTCACGGAAGCGGGCGGCATCGCCCTCCCCGTCCAGGTATTCCCAGGCCTGCCGATAGCCGACCGCGCGCACTGCCGGCAGGTCCAGCGGCGCCTCCACGGCAGCCATTTCCGGCATCGCGCGCAACGCCCGCACCTCGTCGAGGAAGCCCTGCGCCAGCATGGCGTCGAAGCGCGCCTCGATGCGCTGGTGCAGCACCGCGCGGTCACGCGGCGCCAGGATCAGCTTGAGGGTGCGCACCGGCAATGGCGCTACGCTCGGCCGAAGCTGCCATTCAGTGATGGGCGTCCCGGTCAGGCGATAGACCTCCAACGCCCGCTGGATGCGTTGCGGGTCGGTGGCATGAATGCGTGCGGCGGCCGCTGGATCGACCTTGGCCAGCTCTGCGTGCAGTGCCGTCCAGCCACGCTCGGCCGCCTCGGCGCTGAGCGCTTCGCGCATCGCCGGATCGGCCTCGGGCATCGGCGACAGGCCCTGCAACAGGGCGCGGAAGTACAGGCCAGTGCCACCGGCCAGGATCGGCATCTTGCCGCGTGCCACGATGTCGGTCACGACCCGACCGGCATCGGCGGCGAATTCGGCTGCCGAGTAGGTCTGCCAGGGATCGCGCAGGTCCAGCAGATGGTGCGGCGCCTGCGCACGCTCTGCCGCATCGGGCTTGGCCGAACCGATATCCAGGTGGCGGTACACCAGCGCCGAATCGACGCTGACGATCTCGCCATCCAGCTGCTTCGCCAGGGCGATCGCGGTGGCGGTCTTGCCGCTTGCGGTCGGCCCCATCACGGCGATTGCCAGCGGCCGCCGGTCGATGCCCATCAGTCTTCGTCCGGCCAGCGGATCGTCGGCGTGGCGTCGGCGCGTGGCGTTGGCACCGCCTCGACCGCCTGCCAGATCTTCAGCGCATCCACAGTGGCGGCTACGTCATGCACGCGCACGATGCGCGCACCACGCTGCACCGCAATCAGGTGCGCGGCCACCGATGCGGCCACGCGTTCGGACGGCGTGTCGCGGCCGGTCAGTTCCCCCAGGCTGCGCTTGCGCGACAAGCCGGCCAGCATCGGCACGCCCAGTTCCAGGAAGCGCTCGGAGCGCGCCAGCAGGGTCATGTTGTGGGCAGTGGTTTTGCCGAAACCGAAACCGAGATCGATCAGCAGGTTCTTCTTCGCAATGCCCGCCATCTCGGCAGCGAACAGGCGCTGGACCAGGAAGCCGTGCACCTCGGCGACCACGTCGTCGTAATGTGGATCGGCCTGCATGTGGCCTGGCTCGCCCTGCATGTGCATCAGCACCACCGGCACGCCGGTTGCAGCGGCGGCGTCCAGCGCCCCTTCCTGACGCAGGCCGTAGATGTCATTGATCATGCCGGCGCCAGCCGCCACGGCCGCGCGCATCACTTCCGGCTTGCAGGTGTCGATGCTGATCGGCACCCGGGTGCGTGCGGCCAGCTGCTCGATCACCGGAATCACCCGGCGCAGTTCCTCCTCCACCGATACCGGCGCAGCGCCCGGCCGGGTCGATTCGCCGCCGATGTCCAGCAGGTCCGCGCCGTCCTCGACCAGCTTCAGGCCATGGGCGACCGCGGCCTCGGTGGTGTCGTGCGCGCCGCCATCGGAGAACGAGTCCGGGGTGACGTTGACGATGCCCATGACCCGGGCACGGTCGAGGCGCAGGATGCGGCCGGCGCAATCGAGCTGGGGCGAGGTATCGAACATGGGCAATCCTGCAGGGACAACGGCGGGTAGTTTAGTTCGGCAGGGCGGCGCCCTGCACCCGCAGAGGCCAGAGCTACAGCAAGAGCCGGAGCAACAGCGGGTTTACTGAGGGATGGCGGGGTGGATCCGGTTGCGGGGGACGCCGTGAATCCGTCCATGGAGGCTCGGTCGCGCCATCCATGGCGCTCACGCCCCCGCAACCGGACCCACCCCGCCTTCGACAGTTTTCTGCGATCTGCAGTAGATCCACGCCATGCGTGGATGACTCATTCGATATCTGACAGAGGTGTCGACCAAGGTCGACACCTACCAACAGCTGCCGGCATCTGTCAGAGGTGGGGCGGTGTCGGAGGGCGGGGTGTCAGCCGCATGAATGCGGCTGCCAAGCTTACAGGGACGTACTTGCAGCGTCCCCGCACTCCGACACCGCCCCGCCATCCTACGGAAAGCCCGCTGTTGCTGTTGAGGTTGCCGGCCAGCGGCCGGCACTACCACGGGTGCAGGGCGCAGCCCTGCCGACACCCCCTCAACGGCGGCGGCGCTTGCGGTCCACGTACAGGGTCTTGGCGATGCTCAGCACGATGCCGACCGCGATGCCCACCACGCAGCCCAGCAGCAGGTTGTCGGCCCCCAGGCCCACACCCACGCCGACCACGGTGGCGATCACCATTTCGGCAGTGTGGGAAATCGGTTCGGGCTTCGGGGCGGACATGCGGGCTCCAGCGTCAGATCGGATCTTCGGGATGGGCCAGTGGCCCGGAAACGACGAAGCCGGGTTGCCCCGGCCTCGCCTGGTGTCACCTGCAGCGGGCCGTCAGTGCGATTCGGCCGGGCCTGCGATCGGCGGCAGCGGACGGGCGTCGCCGCCCTTGTCGTTGCCGCCATCCTTGTTCGACTTGCTCCAGCCCGCCGGCGGCGGCGGATCGCGGCCTTCCATGATCGCGTCGATCTGCGGCGCGTCGATGGTCTCGTACTGCAGCAACAGCTGCGACATCGCGTGCAGCTTGTCGATGTTCTCGGTCAGCAGCTGGGTCGTGCGGGCGTAGGCCTTGTCGAGGATGTTGCGCACTTCCTCGTCGATCCGGCGCGCCGTGTCGTTGGACACGCTCTTGTGCTGGGTCACCGAACGGCCCAGGAACACCTCGTCGTCCTCTTCGCCATAGGCGATCGGGCCGAGCTGCTCGGACAGGCCCCACTTGGTGACCATGTTGCGGGCCATCTTGGTGGCACGCTCGATGTCGTTGGAGGCGCCGGTGGTGACCTTGTCCTCGCCGAAGATCAGCTCTTCAGCGACGCGGCCGCCGTACAGCGAGCACAGCTGCGACTGGATCGCCACGCGGTTCATCGAGTACTTGTCGCCTTCCGGCAGGTACATGGTCACACCCAGCGCGCGGCCGCGCGGAATGATGGTCACCTTGTAGACCGGGTCGTGCTCGGGCACCAGGCGGCCGACGATGGCGTGGCCGGCCTCGTGGTACGCGGTCAGGGTCTTCTCGTCCTCGCTCATGGCCATCGAGCGGCGCTCGGCACCCATCAGGATCTTGTCGCGGGCACGGTCGAAGTGGTCCATGCGGACTTCCTTCTCGTTGCCACGCGCGGCGAACAGGGCCGCCTCGTTGCAGAGGTTGGCCAGGTCCGCACCGGAGAAGCCCGGGGTACCACGCGCGATCACCATCGGCTCGACGTCGTCAGCCAGCGGCAGCTTGCGCATGTGCACCTTCAGGATGTGCTCGCGACCCTTCACGTCCGGCAGGCCGACCACGACCTGGCGATCGAAACGGCCCGGGCGCAGCAGCGCCGGATCCAGCACGTCCGGACGGTTGGTCGCAGCGATCACGATCACGCCTTCGCCACCTTCAAAACCGTCCATCTCGACCAGCAGCTGGTTCAGGGTCTGCTCGCGCTCGTCATGACCGCCGCCCAGGCCGGCGCCACGGTGACGACCGACGGCGTCAATTTCGTCGATGAAGATGATGCAGGGGGCGTGCTTCTTGGCCTGCTCGAACATGTCGCGCACGCGGCTGGCGCCGACGCCGACGAACATTTCCACGAAGTCCGAACCGGAGATCGAGAAGAACGGCACCTTGGCTTCGCCGGCGATGGCCTTGGCCAGCAGCGTCTTGCCGGTACCCGGCGGGCCGACCATCAGCACGCCTCGCGGAATCTTGCCGCCCAGCTTGGTGAACTTGGAGGGGTCGCGCAGGAAGTCGACCAGCTCGCCCACTTCTTCCTTGGCCTCGTCACAGCCAGCGACGTCGGCGAAGGTGACCTTGATCTGGTCTTCGCCCTGCAGCTTGGCGCGCGACTTGCCGAAGGACATCGCGCCCTTGGCACCGCCGCCACCGCCCTGCATCTGGCGCATGATGAACAACCAGAAGCCGATGATCAGGATGACCGGCAGGAAATTCATCAGGATCGCGCCGAGGGAAATGCCGCTGGACGGCTCCTCCTGCACGATCTCCACGTTCTTGGTACGCAGCACGTTGATCAGGTCACGATCGAACGGTGCGGTGATGGTGGACGACTGCCCACCGCGGGTGGTGTAGGTCAGCTGGCTGGTGCCACCGCGCATGTCGCCGCCAAAGGCGACCTTCTGCACGTTGCCGCTGTCCACCTGGTCCAGGAACTGCGAGTACGACGCGCCCTGCGCGCCGGCCCCGGAGGACTTCGGCGAGAAGCTCTGGAAGACCACCATCAGCACGACGGCGACGACCACCCATAGCAGGAGGTTCTTGGTCAAGTCGTTCATCCTCATTGGCTCCGGTGTTCCTCTCAGTGCTGGCGTTGCGTTGGGGTCGAACTTGCGTACATTGCGAGCTTACTTCATGTGGGCGCGTTTTCCCTGACCCAAGGCATACACCTCGGGAGAGCGCTTGCGCGAGGCTTCCGGCTTGCGGATGGAGACCTTGTCGTACCGGCGGCGCATGTCGCGCACGTAGTCGTCAAAGCCCTCGCCCTGGAACAGCTTGATCAGGAATGCCCCACCGGTCTTCAGGTGGTTGTCGGCAAAATCCAGGGCCAGCTCCGCCAGGTGCATCATCCGCGGCTGGTCGACCGCGCCTACACCACTCTTATTGGGGGCCATGTCCGACAGCACAAGGTCTACCGGCTGATCCCCGAGCATGGCTTCAAACTGCGATAGAACGGCTTCTTCCCTGAAGTCACCATGAAGGAACTCCACACCGGCCAGCGGCGGCATGTCCAGGATATCCAGTGCCAGCACGCGGCCGGTATCGCCGATCTGTCTCCGAACCTGCTGAGACCAGCCGCCCGGGGCCGCGCCGAGGTCGACCACCACCATGTGCGGCTTCAGCAACCGGTCACGTTCCAGCAGCTCTTCGAGCTTGTAGGCAGCGCGCGAGCGCATGCCTTCGGCCTGGGCCTTCTTCACGAAGGGGTCGGAGAAGTGTTCCTTGAGCCAGCGCTGGCTGCTTTTGCTGCGGGTAGCCATTGAAAATAGGGGCTGATGGGGTCCTCATGATACCCTGATCGCCCCATTCAACCGTGTTTTCCTGCATGTCCATCGCCCTGACCGCTTCCCAGACCCGTTTCCTGCGCGGCCAAGCCCACGACCTGAAGGCCCTGCTGCAGACCGGCGGCAAGGGCGTGACCCCGGCCTTCATCGCTGAGCTGAACGAAGTGCTGGAGCGCCACGAGCTGGTCAAGGTGAAGGTCGCTGCCGAAGACCGCGACGCCCGTGACGTGATGATCGGCGAGATCGTCGAAGCCACCGAGAGCGCGTTGGTACAGCGCATCGGCCACGTCGCCGTGCTGTACCGCCCGAGCAAGGAACAGCGCCAGATCGTGCTGCCGCGCGGCTGATCGCCTTACTGCCATGCAGCTGAACCACGAACCGCCCGATTACGCCTACAGCCTGCGCGCCGCCGATGGCCGCTCGGCCAAGGTGAATGACCAGGTGCTGGGCAGCAGTTTCTTCCTGACCCCGGACCAGCTGGTCACGCAATGGCCGGTAGTGAGCGCCACCGCGCTGCAGCTGGCTGACCTGGAGCCGATCCTGGCGCTGAACCCGGCGCTGATCGTGCTCGGCACGGGTGACCGCCAGGTATTCCCGCCGGCAGCGGTGATGGCTGCCTGCCTGTCACGCGGCATCGGCCTGGAAGTGATGAACAATCCGGCCGCCGCGCGCACCTTCAACATCCTGGCGGGCGAAGGCCGCAAGGTCGCGGCCGCTTTCATTCTGGAAGGCTGAGGTCGAGGCGTCGGGCGCGCCCCGGCGCTAGCCGCCAGAAGCGGTGCAGCGGAAGGCCGAGAACTGCTTCAGCCGCCCGATCAGGTTGCCGCCCTGGCCCCAGCGGATGTCCATGACCTTCCAGTCCTGACCCTGCCTTTGCAGCAGGACACGGTCGGTCCAGCGATAGTCGCCTATCGCCATTTCGACGAGCACCCAACTGCCATCGCCGCTCGTCGCGGGCAGCCCCACCTTTACCGTTTCCGGCCGATCCGGCGCCATGAGATACGGGCTCTGGTCCAACATGTGCGGCTTCTCGTCATGCGCGGCCAGCACCGCACAGGCCCGCTCGTAAGCGCGCTGCGCATCGATGGCTGAGCGCAGCGCATCGCCCAGCAACGGCGGAATGGTCGCTTCGTCCGAAGCCGGCGCCTGGACGGCCGCGTAAAGACGGGTGACCACGTCGCGCGGATCGCTGGCTGCGGAGGCCAGCGGCGCGACGATGAGCAACGCGAGAGTGGAAGCAGGACGGAGCATGGGGCACCGGATTGACTGGGACCGCTCAAGAATGCCGGGTATCCCGTCCGCCGTGAAGGTGAGCCTGCGACACACAAGATCGCAAATGACCACTCTGCGGTACCCGGGTCGAGCATGGCTCGCCTCTACGGGCCAGGAACGCCGGGCATGGCCCGGCGCTATCGCATCTGACGATCAGCGTGCCGGCAGGTACTGCTGCGGGTCGACCGGCTTGCCGTTGTAGCGAATCTCGAAGTGGACCATGTCGCGGTTCGCACCGGTACGGCCCATTTCGGCGATCTGCTCACCGGCCTTCACGCTCTGGCCTTCATTCACCAGGCGCTTGCGGTTGTGGCCATAGGCCGACAGCCACTGGTCGCTGTGCTTGATGATGATCAGCTCGCCGTAGCCGACCAGGCCGGCGCCGGAATACACCACCACGCCATTGGCGGTGGCCTTGACCGCCTGGCCGCTGGTGCCGGCGATGTCAACGCCCTGCTTGGTCGCATCACCAGCCACGTAGCGGCCAACGATGGCGCCATCAGCCGGCCAGCGCCAGGCGATGTTGCTCTTCACCGGACCGACCGGCGCCGGGGCCGGCGTGGTGCTGCCGCCACTGCTGCCACCGGAACGCGGCGGGGTGACCACCGTGGTGGGTGCGCGGCCGCCGCTGGCACCGGCCGGATACAGCCGGATGACCTGCCCCGGATAGATCGTCGAGGGGTTGTCCAGGCTGTTCCAGGCAATCAGGTCGGCCGGGGTGATGTCATGGATGCGGGCCAGCGCATAGATGGTGTCGCCCTTGCGCACCACCACGGTCTGCCCCGGCTTGGGTACCGAGGTCTTCGGCGTGGTCACACCACCACCGGTGCTGCCACCACCAGGACGAACCACGGTGGCGGTGCCGCAGGCGGCCAGGGTGGAAACCAGCAACGCCAGCGCGCCGATGCGCACTCCCTTGCTCAGACGATCAGGACTCATGCGAACTTCGACCTCCATACAAGCCAGGCGATCAGCACCACCACCAGCGCGGTGGCGATCCAGCCCAGCGGTTCAATCCAGCGACGCAGTGCCGCTTCAGCACGCGCACCACCGATACGGATGACCGCAGCCAGCACGAACACGCGCTTGCCACGACCGATCAGCATGCTCAACAGGTACTGCGGCATCGGTACACCGACGATACCCGATGCCCACGTGAAGACCTTCATCGGGATGGGCATGAATCCGCCCAGCACCAGGAAGGTGAACACTGCCCACGGCGACTCGGCCATCTTCGCCTGCACGGTGGTGATGCCCTGCTCGATGGCCGGCAGCATGCCCAGCGCCTCGAACAGCGGCTTGATCGCCTCGAAGGCGTAATGACCCAGCGCGTAGCCAACCAGTGCGCCAACCATCGAGCCGGCCAGGCTCAGGGTGGCGAACCACCAACCGCGCTTGGGCTGGGCCACGCACATCGGCGCCAGCATCACCTCCGGCATCACCGGGAAGATGATCGCCTCGAAGAAGCTCAACACCGTCAGGTAGGTCGGCGCGCGTTCGTGCGCCGCCCACTTCATCGCCCGCTCGTACAGCGGCCCGAAAATCTTCATGCAACCCTGCTCCGTGGATTAGTCGAGCATGCCAGACAGCAGCGGTACGAAGGTGACCGGCGCCAGCACGTGTTGTTCGATGCTGCCGTCGGCCTTGCGGTCCAGCTGTACCAGCGACTGCGCCCCGGGGCCACCGACCGGCGCCACCAGGCGGCCGCCCTCGGCCAGTTGCTCGATCAGGGCGTCGACCAGTGCCGGCGCCGCCGCAGTAACCACGATGGCATCGAACGGACCGTGCTCGGCCCAGCCGACGCGACCGTCGTCATGCTTGGTGCGGATGTTCATTCCCAGCGCACGGAAGCGCTTGCGGGCCTGCCGCAGCAGATCACCAATGCGCTCCACGGTGTAGACCTCCAGGCCCAGCGCACCGAGGATGGCGGCCTGGTAACCGGAACCGGTGCCGACTTCCAGCACCCGCTTCGGCGCGACCTGGAGCACCGCCTCGGTCATCCGCGCGACCACCCAGGGCTGCGAGATGGTCTGGCCGTGGCCGATCGGCAGCGCAGTGTCTTCATACGCGCGCGAGGCCAGTGCCTCGTCGATGAACAGATGGCGCGGCACCACCCGGATCGCATTCAAGGTCGGCTCGTCGACGATGCCGGCTTCGCGCAGGCGGTCGACCAGGCGGTCACGCACACGCTGCGAGGTCATGCCGATACCGACGGCTTCCGGTTGCAGGCGCAGGCGTGGACTCATGCCGGCTGGTCCAGCGCGGCACTGAGGCCGCCGACCCAGCTGGCCACTTTCTCCAGTGCCTGGTAGCGGGTCAGGTCCACCTGGATCGGGGTGATCGAGATATGCCCGGTGCGCACCGCATGGAAGTCGGTACCGGGGCCAGAATCCTGCTCACGGCCGGCCGGGCCGATCCAGTACACCTCGTTGCCGCGCGGGTCTTTCTGCGCGATGCAGCCTTCGGCGCGGTGGCGGTTGCCGAGGCGGGTGACCTCGAAGCCCTTGACCTCGCTCCACGGCAGATCAGGCACGTTGACGTTGAGGATGGTGTCAGCCGGCAACGGATCGGCCTTGAGCCGGGCAACGATCTCCACCGCAGCGCGCGCGGCGGTCTCGAAGTGTTTCGGATCGTGGTTGCGGGTAACCAGCGAGACCGCCACCGCCGGCAGCCCGAGGAAGCGACCTTCCATCGCCGCCGAGACGGTGCCGGAGTAGATCACGTCATCGCCGAGGTTGGCGGCATTGTTGATGCCGGACACGACAATGTCCGGTTCGAACTCGAGCAGCCCGGTCAGCGCCAGGTGCACGCAGTCGGTCGGAGTGCCGGCCACCGAGACGGTGTAATGGTCGATGCGCTTGAGGCGGATCGGCAGGTCCAGGGTCAGCGAATTGCTGGCGCCGGAGCGATCACGGTCGGGCGCGACCACCGTGACTTCGTGTCCGGCCTCGCGCAGCACCGAAGCAAGCATCCGGATGCCTGCGGCGTCGACGCCATCGTCGTTACTGACCAGGATTCGCATCTTCGATTTAACCGCTTGATTTTCCAAGAATTCGATTCCGTCACCGTGCAGTGTGGGCGGGACCGTCGTACTCCCCTGCGGAAGCCGTCGACCCTGCAAGGGCATCGTCTATTGTGCCGCATGCGAGCCGCCGGTCCTACCCTGTCGGCGGTCATGACCGACATCGAACCGTCATAGGCAGAGCTGCGCCGGCGGTTTACCCTGTGCGCATGTCGCACCCTGAAGACGAAGATCCGGCCGCATTGTTCCGTGCGGCCATCGGCGAAGTGACGCCGCTGCGCAAGGATGCCGAGCCGGCGCCTGCCGCGCCCCGGCCGAAGCCGCGCGCGCGCATGGCCGAACGTGACGAGGCCGAAGCCGCCGGCGAATTCGCCCGGCTGCTGCGCGACAGCACGCCGCTGGAAGCCGGCGACGTGGCCAGCTATCGCCGCGACAACCTGCCACCACGCCTGTTCCAGCGCCTCAAGCGCGGCCAGTACTCGGTGCAGGACGAACTGGATCTGCACGGCGCCAACGCCGCGCAGGCCGAAGCCCTGCTGCGCCAGTTCCTGCTGGAAGCGCATGCACACGAGTATGGCTGCGTGCGCATCATCCACGGCAAGGGTTTGCAGTCCGATGGCGGTGCGCCGGTGCTGAAGAACCTGGTCGATCGCCTGCTGCGGCTGCGCAACGACGTGCTGGCATTCCATTCGGCACCGACCGGGCAAGGCGGTACCGGCGCGGTACTGGTGCTGCTGGCGCGGCGTTGAAAAAGGGGACGGAGGGAATTAAGTCGTTTGTGCCACAAACGACTTAATTCCCTCCGTCCCCTTTTCCGTCAGGCCTGCGAGGCGTCCTCGACCGGGCCGAGTTCGTGCAGCACGGCGGTGGCGTAGCAGCCTGGCGGCAGCGCGAACGACAGCTCCAGCACGTCGTCGGCCAGCCACTGGTGCTGCAGCAGCGCCGGGCGCAGGCGCAGCGCGCGGCGCTCCTGCTTCAGGCGCGCGTCTTCCAGGCCGGCCCGCAGCGCCTTCGATTCCTCGTCGTCCAGCGCGGCCAGCTCCAGCTCACGTGCCGCGTCGGTGCTGCGCAGCTCGCCTTCGCCCCACAGCGGCGCGCTGGGATGGATGTCGAAACGCGCCAGTCGCTCGGCCAGCACGTCGGTGTACGGCTCGGGTCCGAACACGCTGCGGCTGCCATCGAGCATCCACACTTCGCCATCGAGCGGCTGATCCCAGTTGCCCTGCTCCACGCGCGCGGCCAGCACGCGGTTGAACAGCGCCGAGCGGGCTGCAGAGAGCAGAAGTGAACGCTGATCCTTGCGCATGCGGCGGCCACCGAACATCGCCAGTGCCGCCGGCACATTGCCGCCGTCACGGCCAAAGCGCTGTTCGCCGAACCAGTTCGGCAGGCCGCGCTCGGCAATCTGCTGCAGACGCTCGCTGATCGCCGTGGCATCACCCTGCACCTCGCGCAGCACCAGCTTGAAGCGGTTGCCGGCCAGTGCGCCACGCTGCAGCTTGCGGTTGTGCCAGGTGGCTTCGAGCACTTCGATCTCGTCGCTAGCCAGCTCGGCCAGGTCCGGCGCGACGCGCTTGGGCAGGTGCACGCTGAAACGCTGGGTGGTGACCGCATGGCGATCCTTCATGCCGGCGTAGCTCACCGCCATTTCCGGCAGGCCAGCCCACTTGGCCAGCAGCTTGGCCACATGCACGGTGTTGGCACCGCGCTTACGGATGTGAAGCAGCAGGTGCTCGCCTTCACCGGTCGCCTCGAAGGCCGGCAGTTCGTCAACCTGGAAATCGTCCGGCATGGTGCGGATGCGCGCCGTCAGCAACGGTGCACCAAACGCCAACGGCAGCGGGATCATGCCGCCACCAGCAGTACCACCGCCTGTGCGGCGATGCCTTCGCCACGACCGGTGAAGCCCAGCTTCTCAGACGTGGTGGCCTTGACGCTGACTGCATCCAGCGGCAACTGCAGCAACCCACCGATGCGCTCACGCATCGCCAGCGCATGCGGGCCGACCTTCGGACGCTCGCAGATCACGGTGATGTCGGTGTTGCCGACGCGCCAGCCACGCTCGCGCAGCAGGCTGTGGCAATGGCGAACGAAATCACTGCTGTCGGCGCCCTTCCAGCGGTCGTCGCTCGGCGGGAAATGCTGGCCGATATCGCCCAGCGCCAGCGCGCCGAGCATCGCATCGCACAGGGCGTGCAGGATCACGTCGCCATCGCTGTGCGCGAGCACGCCGCAGCTGTGCGGCACGCTCACTCCGCCGAGCATGATGTGATCGCCTTCACCGAAGGCATGGACGTCGTAGCCCTGGCCGATGCGGACGGGCGGGAACGGTGCGGTGCTCATGGATGCAACCCTTGCAACAGGGCCGCGCGGACGGTCAGCCGGCGCGGCGGGAAAGTACGAATTCGAACCGGTCCAGATCGGCCGGGGTGGTGACCTTGAAGTTGTCCTCGCTGCCTTCCACCAGCAGCGGGCGCTGGCCCTGGCGCTCCATGGCCATGGCCTCGTCGGTGACGTCAACACCGGCGGCCGCAGCGTCAGACAGCGCGCGGCTGAGCTGGTGGCGGCGGAACAGCTGCGGCGTCAGTGCGCGCCACAGGCGCTCGCGTGGCTCGGTGCCATCGATGCCGCCGTCGTCGCCAGCGCGCTTGAGGGTATCGCGCACCGGCGCAGCCAGGATCGCCCCGACCGGGTCGGCACGACCGACTTCAAGCAGACGACCGAGATCGGCCAACGACAGGTTCGGCCGTGCAGCATCGTGAACCAGCACGAATTCATCGGCACGCACGGTGTCCGGCAGCGCCTGCAACCCGGCCAGCACCGAGGCGGCACGGGTCGCGCCGCCGATGCAGGTCAGCACCGGCTTGCCCGACCACTCATTCCAGCCCGGCCAGTCGGCATCGTCCTGGCCGATCACCACCATCGCTCCGGCCACGGCGGGGTGCGCCAGCAGCGCGTCCAGCGTGTGGGCGAGCAGGATCTGCCCGCCCGCCTGCAGGTACTGCTTGGGCAGCGGTGCACCGAAGCGGGTGCCACGGCCGGCCGCAGGAACAACGACCCAGATCGCCGTGCTCATGGCACGTCTGCCGGGTGTTCGCCCGCCTGGGCAGTGACGCCGGCAGCAGGCTGCGCCGGGTGGACCGGCGCATCCTCGACCACACGGTAGAACTTCTCGCCAGGCTTGATCATGCCCAGCTCGCTGCGCGCGCGTTCCTCGATGGCGGACTGGCCTTCCTTGAGGTCCTTCACTTCGGCAGCGAGCGCGTCGTTGCGCTGCTGCAGACCCTCATTGTCCCGCTCCTGGTTGGCGACCTGGGCTTCGAGCATCATCACTTCACCCGAGTTGCCCGGACCGAACCAGAAGCGGTACTGCAGCCAGCCCAGCAGCAGGGCCAGCACCAGCAGCATCCAGCGCCAGTCGCGCATCGGCTCAGCGCTTCAGCGAAACGAACGCGTCACGACCGGCGTAACGCGCGCCGGCGCCGAGGGCTTCCTCGATGCGCAGCAGCTGGTTGTACTTGGCCACGCGATCGCTGCGGCACAGCGAGCCGGTCTTGATCTGGGTGGCGGTGGTGGCCACCGAGATATCGGCAATGGTGGTGTCTTCGGTTTCGCCCGAACGGTGCGAGACGACGGCGGCATAGCCGGCGCGGTCGGCCATCGCGATCGCTTCCAGGGTTTCGCTGAGCGTGCCGATCTGGTTGACCTTGATCAGGATCGCGTTGGCGGTGCCCGAGTCGATGCCTTCCTGGAAGATCTTCGGGTTGGTCACGAACAGGTCGTCGCCAACCAGCTGCACCTTCTTGCCGATGCGGTCGGTCAGCAGCTTCCAGCCGGCCCAGTCGTTCTCGGCCAGGCCATCTTCAATCGTGATGATCGGGTACTGCGCGGCCCAGTCGGCGAGGAAGTCGACGAACTGCTCGGAGGTCAGGCGCTTGTTCTCGCCGACCAGGTTGTACTTGCCGTTTTCGAAGAATTCGCTGGAGGCGACGTCCAGGCCCAGCAGCACGTCTTCACCGGCGGTGTAGCCAGCCTTGCCGATCGCTTCGAGGATGGTGTCGAGCGCCTCGACGTTGCTGCGGAAGTCCGGTGCGAAGCCGCCTTCGTCGCCGACCGCCGTGCTCAGGCCGTGGCCCTTCAGCACCGACTTCAGCGAATGGAAGATTTCGGTGCCCGCGCGCAGCGCTTCGGAGAACGAGGTGAAGCCGACCGGCAGCACCATGAACTCCTGGAAGTCGACGTTGTTGTCGGCGTGCGCGCCGCCGTTGATGATGTTCATCATCGGCACCGGCAGCGACGGGGTCACACCGGTCTTGGCGGCAAGGTACTGCCACAGCGCCTGCTTGTTCGATGCAGCGGCGGCGTGCGCGGCGGCCATCGAAACACCCAGCAGCGCGTTGGCGCCCAGGCGACCCTTGTTCTCGGTGCCGTCGAGGTCGATCAGGCGACGGTCGAGGCCGGCCTGGTCGGTGGCTTCGAAGCCCTTCAGCGCATTGGCGATGGTGGTGTTGACGTTGTCGACAGCCTTGCGCACGCCCTTGCCCAGGTAACGGGTCTTGTCGCCGTCACGCAGCTCGACCGCTTCCTTGGTGCCGGTCGAGGCGCCGGAGGGAACCGCGGCACGACCGAACGAACCGTCCTCCAGGATGACTTCGGCTTCCAGCGTGGGGTTGCCACGGCTGTCGAGGATTTCACGGGCGTGGATGCTGCGGATCGTACTCATGGTCGGGCCGGTTACCTGTATGGAGAGGGGGCGACAAAACGAATGCCGCGTGATTATCCCCGGCTGCCCGCCACTTGCCAAATGGCGTGGGCGGCTTCAGCCCCAACTGGACCCGATCACGATCAGGATCATCGACACCAGCATCACCAGCAATGCACCGGCAATCGCTGCCAGGATGGGGCCACGCCGCCGTCGCCAGGCCAGCACCATCGCCACCGGGCTGCCCAGGAAGGACAGCACCATCGTGACCAGCGCGCCCAGCAGCCACCACTGCGTGGCCTGCACGCCGTTGTTTCCATCCCCCGGCGGCCGGAAACCGGACGTGAAGGCCAGCACGCCCACCACCAGGGCGATCCAGGTCAACACGGACAGCCCCAGGGCGATCAGGCCCCAGGGCCAGCCACGCGCCGATGTGGTCGTATTCATCAGAGCAATCCGTAGAACAGGGCGCCCAGCCACAGCGAGAGCAGGATGATCGCCAGGCCAGCCGTGACCTTGCCGCGATTCAGCCGCCAGGCCAGCACAGCGGCAGCGACGCAGCCCACCGCACCGAGCAGCTCCGCCACCAGCAGCGCAATGAAGTACGCCCGCAGATCGAGCGCACTGCTGCCATCACCGGGGGGCCGCACCGACGCAGCGCCGATCAGTACCAGCCCGAACATGCCCACGGTGAACAGCACGGCCAGACCCAGTGCGATCAGGCCCCAGGGCCACTGTTTCCAGTGCCGGCGGTGACGCTGGGTTTCCAGCGCCAGCCACGGGTCACGACTCACGCGAAGCGCGAAAAGCCGTGCTTCTTGGTCACCGCATCGAGTTCCATCAGGGTCTCGAGCAGCGCTTCCATCTGGTCCAGCGGCCATGCATTGGGGCCATCGGACAGCGCCTTGGACGGGTCCGGATGGGTTTCGGCGAACAGGCCGGAGATGCCCACCGCCACGGCGGCGCGGGCCAGCACCGGCACGTGCTCACGCTGGCCACCGGAACTGGTGCCCTGCCCACCCGGCAGCTGCACCGAATGGGTGGCGTCAAACACCACCGGGCAACCGGTATCGCGCATCACCGCCAGCGAACGCATGTCACTGACCAGGTTGTTGTAGCCGAAGCTGGCACCGCGTTCGCAGACCATGATCTGCTCGTTGCCGGTGGCCTTGGCCTTTTCCACGACCGGCTTCATGTCCCACGGCGCCAGGAACTGGCCCTTCTTGATGTTGACCGGCTTGCCGGCCGAGCACACCTTGCGGATGAAGTCGGTCTGGCGGACCAGGAACGCCGGGGTCTGCAGCACGTCCACCACCGAGGCCACTTCATCCATCGGGGTGTATTCGTGGACGTCGGTCAGCACCGGCACGCCGATCTGCTTCTTGACCTCGGCCAGGACCTTCAGGCCCTCTTCCATGCCCGGGCCGCGGAACGCGGTGCCCGAGGTGCGGTTGGCCTTGTCGAAGCTGGACTTGAAGATGAAGTTGACGCCGAGCTTGTCGGTGACTTCCTTCAACTTGCCGGCGGTATCGAGCTGCAGCTGCATCGACTCGATCACGCAGGGGCCGGCGATCAGGAACAGGGGCTGGTCCAGCCCGACCTCGAATCCACACAGTTTCATGGCGTTTCCTTGTTGTCCGCGGCACCGGCCGGGCCGGTGCGCTGGGGGTTGAAGCGTGCAAGATGGGGGCCGGCGGCCCCCATCACAAGTCAGGCGCGGGCTTCCTGCAGCAGCTTGCCGCCAGCCTTGCGCTCGCGTGCGGCACGGATGAAACCGATGAACAGCGGGTGGCCGTCACGCGGCGTGGACAGGAATTCCGGGTGCGCCTGGCAGGCCAGGAACCACGGGTGCGCATCGCGCGGCAGCTCCACCACTTCCACCAGGGTGTCGTCCATCGACTTGCCGGCGATCACCAGGCCCGCATCTTCCAGCTGGGTGCGGTAGCGGTTGTTGAACTCGTAGCGGTGGCGGTGGCGCTCGGCAACCACGTCCTTGCCGTACAGCTCACGGGCCAGCGTGCCCGGCTTCAGGCGCTGTTCCTGCAGGCCCAGGCGCATGGTGCCACCGAGGTCGCTCTTGTCATCACGCTTTTCGACGTCGCCGGTTGCCGTGCGCCATTCGGTGATCAGGCCGATCACCGGGTTCGGCGACTGGCGGTCGTTCTCGGTGCTGTTGGCACCTTCCAGGCCGACCACGTTGCGGGCGTAATCGACGACGGCCGCCTGCATGCCGTAGCAGATGCCGAAGTACGGCACGTGCTGCTCGCGGGCGAACTTCGAGGTCAGCACCTTGCCTTCGAAACCACGGTCACCGAAGCCGCCCGGCACCAGGATGCCGTCGACATCGGCCAGTGCAGCCATGTCGGTGCCTTCCAGGTCCTGTGCTTCCAGCCACTTCAGGTTGACCTTGGTGCGCTGGCGCAGGCCGCCGTGCTTGAGCGCTTCGCCGACCGACTTGTAGGCATCCTGGTGATCGACGTACTTGCCGACCACGGCGATGGTCACTTCGTCCAGCGGATGCAGGGTCGCATCGACCGCGTCTTCCCACATCGACAGATCGACCGGACCGACCTTGTCGGCCAGCTTCAGCTGGTTGACGACGATCTCGTCCAGGCCCTGCGCATGCAGGCCTGACGGAATGCGGTACAGGACGTCCACGTCCGGCACGCTGATCACCGCGCGCTCGGAAACGTTGGTGAACTGGGCGATCTTGCGGCGCTCCGAATCCGGCACGGCCTGTTCCGAACGGCACAGCAGCACGTCCGGCTGGATGCCGATCGAGCGCAGTTCCTTCACCGAGTGCTGGGTCGGCTTGGTCTTCAGCTCACCGGCGGCGCCGATGTACGGCACCAGGGTGAGGTGCATGAACAGTGCCTTCTCCGGGCCACGCTCGGTGCGCACCTGGCGGATCGCTTCCAGGAACGGCAGCGACTCGATGTCGCCGACAGTACCGCCGATCTCCACCAGCGCCACGTCGTAGCCTTCGGTGGCTTCGTCGATGCAGCGGCGGATCTCGTCGGTGATGTGCGGAATGACCTGCACGGTCGCACCCAGGTAGTCGCCGCGGCGTTCCTTGCGGATCACGTTCTCGTAGATACGACCGGTGGTGACCGAGTTCTTGCGGCTCAGGCGGGTGCGCACGAAGCGCTCGTAGTGGCCCAGGTCGAGGTCGGTCTCGGCGCCGTCGTCGGTGACGTAGACCTCACCGTGCTGGAACGGGCTCATGGTGCCCGGGTCGACGTTGATGTACGGGTCGAGCTTCATCATCGTGACCTTCAGGCCACGGGCTTCGAGAATGGCGGCCAGCGACGCGGCGGCAATGCCTTTGCCGAGCGAGGACACCACGCCGCCGGTTACGAAAATCAAGGGAGTCATGGCTGCAAGCATCCTGTCTGGAAATGGAAAACGGCAGCACCACGCGCGCCCGGAGGGCAGGCATGGTGCTCAGAGGGGGTTTTCCGGTTCGCTGTGGCAGCGAGGGAGGTGCGGATCCGTGCGACGGCAGGCGCCGGACGGGGACCACCGTGCGAGGTCGGGGCGACCGTGCCGGTCAAATCGACCGTCACCTGCGACCCGCCATGCTGGAAGCCACGCTTGGCCGCTCCAGCCCATTCGCAAATGGTGGACACGCACTTACTCCCGGAAAGCCATAGTTTACAGATTGATGGCCGCCAACCCAAGGGGCTTGTGCGGCCGATCCAACAAAAAACGCCCCGCTGGGCGGGGCGTTCCGGTGCGCAACCCTTGTCGCAAGGGCGCTTGGCAGGTTGCGGGATCAGCGCTTCTTCCGCGCCTCTTCCTCTTCTTCCTTCTGCGGGGCCGGCTGGCCCTGCGCCTTCATTTCGGCATTGGCCTGGGCACGACGCTTGGCCTTGGCATCGGCCTCGGCCTGCGCCTTGTCGGCCTGGTCACCCTGCTGCGGGGCCGGCTGGCCAGCGTTCTGCGCCACCACCAGCGGCACTGCAACAGCGGCAGCGGCCAGGATTGCAATGGTCAGCAACTTCTTCATGAGGTCCTCCTCGCGGTATGGCTTGGACGTTTCGACCCAACGGGGGCCGCCGGCGTTCAGATTCCAGCGGCTGCCATTTTACCCCCTCCCCGGCGCCGAGGCTGAACCGCAGGCGTGCAAAATCGCCGCCCAGACCGCACACTTGCGCGTCGCTCCGCGCTTTAGAAGATAGATGAACGCCCGCTATAACGCCGCCGATATTGAAGTCCTGTCCGGCCTTGACCCGGTCAAGCGCCGTCCCGGCATGTACACCGACACCGCGCGCCCGAACCACCTGGCGCAGGAAGTGATCGACAACTCGGTGGACGAGGCCCTCGCCGGCCATGCCCGCTCGATCGAGATCACCCTGTACAAGGACGGCAGCGTGGAGGTCAGCGATGACGGCCGCGGCATGCCGGTGGACATCCATCCGGAAGAGAAGATCCCGGGCGTCGAACTGATCCTCACCCGCCTGCATGCAGGCGGCAAGTTCAGCAACAACAACTACACCTTCTCCGGCGGCCTGCACGGCGTCGGCGTCAGCGTGGTCAACGCGCTGTCGACCCTGGTGGAGGTGCACATCAAGCGCGAAGGTGCCGAACACCGCATCACCTTCCGCAACGGCGACCGCGCCACCCCGCTGGAAGTGGTCGGCAGCGTCGGCAAGAAGAACACCGGCACCCGCGTGCGCTTCTGGCCGGACCCGAAGTACTTCGACACGCCCAAGTTCGCGGTGCGCGCGCTCAAGCACCTGTTGCGCGCCAAGGCCGTGCTGTGCCCCGGCCTGACCGTGAAGCTGACCGACGAAGCCACCGGTGAAGTTGATACCTGGTACTACGAAGACGGCCTGCGCGATTACCTGAAGCTGGAGCTGGGCGATCGCGAGATGCTGCCGGCCGAGCTGTTCGTCGGCAACCTGAAGAAAGACACCGAGATCGTGGACTGGGCCGTGGCCTGGCTGCCGGAAGGCGAGCTGGTGCAGGAAAGCTACGTCAACCTGATCCCCACTGCCCAGCACGGCACCCACGTCAACGGCCTGCGCACCGGCCTGACCGAGGCGCTGCGCGAGTTCTGCGACTTCCGCAACCTGCTGCCGCGTGGCGTCAAGCTGGCCCCGGAAGACGTGTGGGACCGCGTGTCGTTCGTGCTGTCGCTGAAGATGACCGACCCGCAGTTCAGCGGCCAGACCAAGGAACGCCTGTCCTCGCGCCAGGCCGCCGGCTTCATCGAAGGCGCCGCCCACGATGCGTTCAGCCTGCTGCTGAACCAGAACGTGGAGCTGGGCGAGAAGATCGCGCAGATCGCCATCGAGCGCGCCAGCGCGCGCCTGAAGACCGAAAAGCTGGTCGTCCGCAAGAAAGTCACCCAGGGCCCGGCCCTGCCCGGCAAGCTGGCCGACTGCATCAGCCAGGACCTGTCGCGCACCGAGCTGTTCCTGGTGGAGGGTGACTCGGCAGGCGGCAGCGCCAAGCAGGCGCGTGACAAGGACTTCCAGGCGATCCTGCCGCTGCGCGGCAAGATCCTCAACACCTGGGAAGTTTCCTCCAACAGCGTGCTGGCGTCGGAAGAAGTGCACAACCTGGCCGTGGCCATCGGCTGCGACCCCGGCAAGGACGACATTGCTGGCCTGCGCTACGGCAAGGTCATCATCCTGGCCGACGCGGACTCGGACGGCCTGCACATCGCCACCCTGCTCACCGCGCTGTTCCTCAAGCACTTCCCGGCGCTGGTCGATGCCGGCCACGTGTTCGTGGCGATGCCACCGCTGTTCCGCATCGATGTGGGCAAGCAGGTGTTCTATGCCCTGGACGAAGAAGAGAAGCGCTCGATGCTGGACAAGATCGAACGCGAGAAGATCAAGGGCGCGATCAACGTCACCCGCTTCAAGGGCCTGGGCGAGATGAATCCGCCACAGCTGCGTGAATCGACCATCCACCCCGACACCCGCCGCCTGGTGCAGCTGACCGTGGACGACGGCGAGCAGACCCGTTCGCTGATGGACATGCTGCTGGCCAAGAAGCGCGCCTCCGACCGCAAGGGCTGGCTGGAGAGCAAGGGCGATCTGGCTTCGCTGGAAGTCTGACCCGACGCGGGGCCGGATCCGTTTCCTGCAGGGAAACGGCTCTGGCCCCATCGCCCGGTAATGCCGGTTCATGTGCCCTTGGCATTACGCCCCCATCGGCAAACCCGGCGGGGCCATAATGCGCGTCCATCTGTGTGGACCATCGTATTGGCCAGCCACTCGCTGCTGTTCCCGGGCCTGCCGCTGCACAGCGCGCGCCTGGTCCTGAGCCCGATCCGCCGCGACGATGCGGCCGCCCTGTTCGCGATCCAGTCCGATCCGGACGTGATGCGGTTCTGGAACCACCCGGCGTGGACACGACCGGCCGAAGCGCGCGCGCAGATCGACGATGACCTGGCGGCACAGGCCACCGGCACCCAGCTCAAGCTGGCCGTGCGCGAAACGCTGGACGGCCCGTTGCTGGGCATCTGCGTGGTGTTCGCCCTGGATCGCGATGCCGCTCGTGCCGAGATCGGCTACCTTCTGGCCCCCGACAGGCAAGGCCAGGGCTACATGCACGAAGCGCTGCAGCACCTGCTGGACTACCTGTTCCAGACCCTGCGCCTGCATCGCGTGGAAGCCGAAGTCGACCCGCGCAACCGGCCCTCGGCACACGTGCTTGAACGGCTGGGCTTCCACCTGGAGGGCGTGCTGCGGCAGCGCTGGCGCATCCAGGGCGAACTGTCCGATTCGGCGGTATACGGCCTGCTGGCCGACGACGAACTGCGCACCACCCTGCCCGCTTGACCCAATCTGGCCACTGGCGGCCTCGACGCGCGGCCATGCCTTTGGACACATACGACATGCCCTCCACCGGCCTAGCATCGGAACCCCCTTCCGCTGCCGATCCGGTGCCATGAAGTCCCTGCTGCACACTGCCGCGCTCTGCGTCGGCCTGCTCATCGCCCCAGCCAGCGTGCTGGCCGCGCCCGACGCCGAGGCCAAGCCCGATCCGAAAGACGACAAGACCGAAGCGCCCGCGCTGCCCGCCGATGCGTCAGCCCGCCAGAGCATGCGCCTGGCCGGCCGCACCCTGGACTACACCGCCACCGTCGGCACCCTGCCGGTGCGCGATGCCAAGGGCAAGGTGATCGCCGATGTGGTGTTCACCGCCTATACGATGCCGGGCAAGGACCGGCCGGTGACCTTCGCGCTCAATGGCGGCCCGGGTGCATCGTCGGTCTACCTCAACATGGGCGCGATCGGGCCCAAGGTGGTCACCTTTGGTTCGGAGGGTGACAGCGCATCGGCGCCGGCCACCCTGCACGACAACCCCGGCACCTGGCTGGACTTCACCGACCTGGTGTTCATCGACCCGGTCGGCACTGGCTTCAGCCGTGCACGCATCGGCGATGACGAAGCGAAGAAGCAGCTGTACAACCCCAGCGCCGACATCGAATACCTGTCGCGCTCGATCTACGACTGGCTGCTGCGCAACCAGCGCATGGGTGCACGCAAGTACCTGACCGGCGAGAGCTACGGCGGCTACCGCGGCCCGCGCATCACCCACTTCCTGCAGACCCGCCTGGGCGTGGCGATGAACGGCCTGGTGCTGGTGTCGCCCTACCTGAGCCCGACTCTGGAAGACAACGCCGATGTCTCGCCGATGGCGTGGATGCAGACGCTGCCGTCGATCGCTGCAGCGCACCTGGAGCGCCAGGGCAAACTGACCGATGCGGCGATGCGCGACGTGGTGGAATACACCCGCGGCGACTACGCCACTGCGCTGATGAAGGGCCGCAGCGATCCGCAGGCGACCGAGGCGATGCTGCGCCGGGTGACCGAGCTGACCGGGCTGGACCCGCAGTTCGTGCGCCGCGCCGGTGGCCGACTGGAGACGCAGGCCTATCTGCGTGAGGTGTTCCGCGACAAGGGCACGCTGGGCAGCCGCTACGACTCCAACGTGACCGCGTTCGATCCGTTCCCGAATGATCCGGAACAGCGCGCCAACGATCCGCTGCTGGACAGCATCATCGCGCCGACCACCACGGCGATGGTCGACTTCGTGACGCGGGTGGTTGGCTGGAAGGTGGATGCACGCTACCAGGCGCTGAACTACGACGTGAACCGGCTGTGGGACCGCAACGGCGAGCTGCGCCAGGGCGCGGTGACCCAGCTGCGGCAGGCGGTGGCGATCGATCCGCATCTGCAGGTGCTGATCGTGCATGGCTGGAATGATCTGTCGTGCCCGTTCATGGGGTCGATCCTGACGGTGGACCAGATGCCGGCGATGGGCAGCAATCCGGACCGGGTGCAGGTGCGCAGTTATCCGGGCGGGCACATGTTCTACAGCCGGGCGGACAGCCAGGCGGCGTTCCGCAGGGATGTGCAGGCGTTGTTCCAGCGTAACTGAGGGTGGTGGTGGTGGCCGGGCCTGCGGCCCGGCACCCGCTGGGGATCAACTGCCACTGCAACAGCAAGAGCTGGCATTCCGTGGGTTGGCGGGGTGGGATGGGCAGGCGGGGGACGGCAAAAACTGCTCCTGCGTGCCTCGTAGAGCGCCATCCATGGCGCTCTGCGCCCCCGCCTGCCCATCCCACCCCGCCTTCGACAGTTTCCGTGCGCTGTTGGTGGGTGCCGACCGTTGGTCGGCACGGGGGCGGATCCCTGTTTCTGCTCTGGTAGGTGTCGACCTTGGTCGACACGATGTGTCCGGAAGAATTCTCTGCCCATGAAAAAAGCCCGCCGGTATCCGGCGGGCTTTTTCGTGTGCACCTTGGCGCGGCGATCAGGTCCAGCCGAACAGTTCGAACAGCTTCAGGATCAGGTACGCACAACCACCTGCGGCCGGGATGGTCAGGATCCAGGCCCAGACGATGCGTTCGATCACGCCGAACTTCAGCGAGCGCGGGTTCTTGGCGAAGCCGACGCCCATGATCGCGGTGGAGATGCTGTGCGTGGTCGAGACCGGCATGCCGAAGTGGGCGGCCAGGGTCAGGATGGTGGCCGAGCTGGTCTCCGCGGCGAAGCCGTGGATCGGGTGCAGCTTGACCATCTTGTGACCCAGGGTCTTGATGATCTTCCAGCCGCCCGAGGCGGTACCGGCGGCCATCACCACCGCACAGGTCAGCACGATCCACATCGCGATGCCGTCACCGGCGCTGGCGTCCGGGTGCATGAAGGCCAGCCACGACGGCAGGTCATCCAGCGCACCGGTGGCCTCGGCACCGATCAGTGTCATGGCGATGATGCCCATGGTCTTCTGCGCGTCGTTGTGGCCGTGGGCGAAGCCCATGTAGGCCGCCGAGGCGATCTGCGCCTTGCCGAAGAAAGCGTTGACGATGCGCGGGCGGGCCAGACGACCGATGGCACCACCGATCTTGGCCAGCCCGGCGATCAGGCCCCACAGCAGCACCATCACCACGATGCCGAGCAGGAAGCCGGCGATCGGCGAGGTGATCATCGGCACGAACACCTTCCACAGCAGGCCCTTGTTCTGTGCCCAGCTGCCCAGGCGCTCGGACCAGATCAGTGCGTCCCAGTTGTTGTGGGCGGCGGCCAGGCCGGCGCCGCAGAGGCCACCGATCAGCGCGTGCGAGGACGAGGACGGAAGGCCCTTCCACCAGGTGATCAGGTTCCAGATGATGCCGCCCAGCAGGGCGCACAGGATCACCTGCGGGGTGACGTCGACCACGTTGGTGTTGAGCAGGCCCGAGGCGATGGTCAGCGCCACCGCGGTACCGGTCAGTGCACCGATGAGGTTCATGAAGGCGGCCAGCATCACCGCCCAGCCGGGCGAGAGCACCTTGGTCGCCACCACGGTGGCAATGGAGTTGGCGGTGTCGTGGAAGCCGTTGATGAACTCGAAGACGAGCGCGGCCAGGATCACCACCAGGACAAGGGTCAACATGCGGCGGCGTCCGTCAGCTGTTCTTCAACACGATCTGGTACGCCACCACGCCGGCCTCGCGGCAGCGGTCGATGGCCTTTTCCAGGATCTCGAAGAATTCCTTCAGCAGGAACATCTGCAGGTTGTCCAGGCGGCCCGAGTAGATGTCGCGGTACAGCTCGAGCATCAGGCGGTCGGCCTCGTTCTCCAGCGAACGCAGCTTCTCGTTGAGAGCGGTCATCCGGTCCAGGTTCATGTGGCGCAGGTCGGCCACCATCTCCACCACCACGCCGGCAGCCTGTTCCAGCATCGCCGCGCGCGGCGCGAAGTCGATGTGCTCCAGGTGGGTCGTGGCCAGCGAATAGCGATCGGCGAACTTCTCGATCTGCTTCGGGATCTTGTACAGCGCCGAGCCCAGCGCTTCGATGTCTTCGCGCTCGATCGGGGTCATGAAGCTGTCCACCAGCGCCTGGCTGATCTTGTCCGAGGCCGCGCGTTCGCGCAGGCGGGCCAGCTTGAACGCGTCCAGCGCGGGCTGGCGGTCGGCCTCGCGCAGCATGGAATGCAACGCCTTGGCGGCGTCGGAAGCCGCGACGGCAGCCTCATCGAGCAGGGTGTAGAACTGTTTGCCGGAACCGAAAATGGTCTGCAGAGAGAACATTGAGAAACCTGTCAGCCGTCGCGGGAAGGACGGCACCAGACGGAATTATGACGGCTAGATGACCATCACGGGTATCCCTGCCCCCTTCCGGGGCTCTGGAAGCCCCAACCTGAACAGGCGGTTGCCACCCTGCCACGCCCCTTTGCTAAGATGCCAGCGCGCCTTCGGGCGCACCTTATGGACGACGACCCTTACCCCCCTGCGCCGCGCCGGACCCTGTTCCTGAGCGCCAGCCGCCATCGCAAGCACCCGCCCTCCCTGCCACCAACCGGGGACGACGCCCGTGTTTGAGATCCTGATAGTTTTGGCCCTGATCGTGTTCAACGGCTTCTTCGCCATGTCCGAAATGTCGGTCATGACCTCGCGCAAGAGCCGCCTGAAGCAGATGGCCAGCACTTCCAAGCGCGCCGCCAAGGCGCTTGAGCTGTCCGAGAAGCCGGAGAACTTCCTGTCCACCGTCCAGATCGGCATCACCCTGGGCGGCATCCTGACCGGCGTGTACGGCGGTGAGGCCATCGGTAACAGCATCGCCCATCACCTTCAGGTGTTGTTCCCGTCGCTGGCCGACACCATCACCCTGTTCGGCAATCCGCAGCCGCTGTCGAACCTGATCGGCAAGACGCTGGCGGTGGCGCTGATCACCTTCCTGACGCTGATTTTCGGTGAGCTGGTGCCCAAGCGCCTGGCCATCACCCGTTCGGAAGACATCGCTGGCATGGTAGCCCTGCCGATGGGCTGGCTGGCCCGAATTGCATTCCCGGCCGTGTGGCTGCTGTCCCATTCGACCCGCTTGGTCCTGCGCCTGATGGGGCTAGGCAAGGACGAAGTTGCCTCGGTGACCGAAGAAGAGATCCGCATGCTGGTGGCCGAGAGCCACGAGGCCGGTGTGATCGACGCCCACGAGCGCGACATGATGAACCGCGTCATGCGCCTGGGCGACCGCACCGCCGACAGCCTGATGACCCCGCGCAACCGCATCGCCTGGCTGGATACCCAGGCTGGGCTGGAGCGCAACCTGGAAATCATGGCCGAGCACGAGTTCTCGCGCTACCCGGTGCTGCGCGACAACGACATGGACGTGGTCGGCGTGCTTGAACTGAAATCGCTGGCCACGCGCATGGCGCGCGGCGACAACGCGCTGTTCCAGACCCTGCGCGAGCCGCTGTACGTGTCTGAATCCACCCACGCGATGAAGCTGCTGGAGATCTTCCGCGAGGAACAGCAGTCGATGGCGCTGGTGGTGGACGAGTACGGCGAGATCCAGGGCCTGGTGACCATCAGCGACCTGATGGGCGCCGTGGTCGGCCGCCTGCAGGCAGTGGAAAATGCCGACGAAGATGCGCTGGTGGTGACCCGCGAGGACGGCTCGCTGCTGGTGGACGGCTCGCTGCCGATCGAGGACCTGCGCGAGCTGATCGGCAGCAACGACCTGCCCGATGCCGAGGATGGCGACTACTACACGCTGGCCGGCATGTGCATTCACTACTTTGGCCGCATCCCGCACGCGGGCGAGTACTTCGACTGGGCCGGCTGGCGCTTCGAGGTGGTCGACCTGGATGGTGCGCGGGTGGACAAGCTGCTGCTGCGCACGCTGTCCGACGAGCAGGCCGATGAGCTCACCGCCTGAGGCCGGCCAGGGTCCGGGCGTTGAGCGCCCGGCCTACCGTAACGAGGGCATCCGCACCCTGCTGGAGATGTTCGCCTCCGGCGACCCGGCCGAGCACATGCCGCTCGGCCAGATCCTGTGCAACCTGCAGCAGAGCGCGTTCGGCGTGTTCCTGTTTGTGGCGATCCTGCCGTCGTTCATCCCGATCCCGGGCATGGGCGGCGCGGTCAGCGGCCCGCTGGTGATCCTGATCGGCCTGCAGATGCTGTTCTGCCTGCGCCGGCCGTGGCTGCCCGGCTTCATCGCCCGCCGCGGGCCCAAGCGCGGCACCATGCACCGCTTCCTGGACCGCATCGACCGCCCGCTGCGGCGATTGGACAAGATGCTGAAACCGCGCCTGCCGCAGCTGCTGACACCGCTGCCGGCGCATGCCTTCAGCGGCCTGCTGCTGGTGTTGCTGGGCCTGCTGCTGTCGTTACCGATTCCCTTCACCAACTTCCTGTTCGGCTTCCAGCTGCTGCTGTTCTCGCTGGCACTGCTGGAACGCGATGGCGCGCTGATGCTGTTCAACTGGATCGCGGCGCTGGCGGCGATCGCCTTCTTCGGTTTCAGTTCGGGGCAGCTGGTGGGCTATACGGTGGAGCTGTTCCAGCGTTGGTTCTGAGCCGGAATCCGGTAGAGCCGGCCGCTGGCCGGCTGCCACGCTTCCAGGTTTGCCGGCCAGCGGCCGGTACTACCAATGCTGGGCATCGGCCATCATCGAAGGTCGATGAATCCGTTGTCGGCCAACGGCGCGGGCTCGTCCTGCACGGCCGACAGCACGAAACTCAGCGCCGTCCCCAGCAGCGTGCCCGGGCCGTCCCAGTATTCGGCCGAGTCGGCGCGCACCTGGATCAGGCGCAGGTTCGGGTCATCCTTGCCGCCGGGGAAGAACAGCTTCATGGCCGGCGACCACAGCTCTTCGATCTTCGCGCGGTCGTCGACGATGCGCGCACGCCCAGCCACCGACACATAGGTGTTCTTCGACGGCGAGGCGTAGGCCACGTTGACGTATGGATCCAGCGCGATCTCGGCGACCTTGGGGCTGTCGGCGGTGATGACGAACCACAGATCGCCGTCGAAGGTGACCTGCTGGGTAGCCAGCGGCCGGCTGTAGAGTCGTCCATCGACGCCGGTCGTGGTGAACATCGCCACCTCGACGTCCTTGATCAGCTCGGCCAGTTGGGCGATGTGTTCGGCGCGGGTATCAGCCATGTGGGGGCTCCATCGGTGTGAGCCCCCATCAGACGCGGTTCGGCCGCAATGGGCCGTGACGCAATTGTTCAGCCCGCGTGGCGGGCATGCCAGGCGTGCATGGCCAATTCGAACGAGCGCAGGCGCGCGCGGTGGTCATACAGGTTGGCGGTGAGCATCAGTTCGTCGGGCTTGTGTCGCTCGACAAACGCGGCGATGCCGTCCGCCACCTGCTGCGGATCCCCCAGCACGGTGCAGGCCAGTGCCCGCTCCACACCCAGCTTTTCATGCGGTTCCCAGAAAGCTTCGATATCGTCGATCGGCGCCGGGATCTTGCCCGGTCGACCACGGCGCAGGTTCACGAAACTCTGCTGCTGGCTGGTGAACAGGCGGCGCGATTCGGCCTCGCTGTCGCTGGCAACGACGTTCAGCGCCAGCATCGCGTGCGGCTGCTTCAACGTCGCCGAGGGGCGGAATTCGCGGCGATACACCGCCAAGGCTTCGTCCATCACATCAGGCGCGAAGTGCGAGGCGAACGCATAGGGCAGGCCCATCGAGGCGGCCATGCGCGCACCGAACAGGCTCGAACCGAGGATCCAGGTCGGCACCCGCAGACCGCCTCCGGGAACGGCCTGCACTGCCTGGCCAGGCTGCACCGGCTCGAAATAATGCAGCAGCTCACGCACGTCCTGCGGGAACTGGTCGGCGCTGTCGAAGTAGCGGCGCAGTGCACGCGCGGTTGGCTGGTCGGTGCCCGGGGCACGGCCCAGGCCGAGGTCGATACGATCCGGATACAGCGAGGCCAGCGTGCCGAACTGCTCGGCCACCTGCAGCGGCGCGTGGTTGGGCAGCATGATGCCGCCGGCACCGACGCGGATGCGCCGGGTGCCGCCCGCGACGTGGCCGATCAGCACGGCCGTGGCCGCGCTGGCGATGCCGGGCATGTTGTGGTGTTCGGCCAGCCAGTAGCGGCGGTAGCCCAGCGCATCGGCGTGCTGGGCCAGTTCCAGCATGTTGGCGAAGGCGGCGGTGGTGTCACTGCCCTCGCAGACCGGGGCCAGGTCAAGGATCGACAACGGGATCATCAGCGGTTTTCCGTCTCAGGATCTCCCCTGCATGGGGGCGGCCAGGCGCAGCGGCCAGTGACGGTGGCGGGATGCTGATTCCCGTGGGGCCGGTTCATGGCGGGCCGCCCTTGATCCGGTAGTGCCGGCCGCTGGCCGGCAGGAAGAGTGCCTTGGCAGCCGGCCAGCGGCCGGCTCTACCGGGGAATCGACATATCCCTGGCGCGACCGCGGAACCGGTCAGAACGCGCTGGGGCGCGGCTCCGGCAGTGGCTGGTCGACCATCGGCTTCAGTTCGGCATCCAGCGCCACGCGCTCGTCGAACACGAAGCAGCGGCCTTCGTAACCTTCGCCGCCCACCTCCTCGAAGTAGCCGAGGATGCCGCCATCGAGCTGCAGCACGTTGTCCATGCCATCATTGGCCATCCACAGTGCCGCCTTCTCGCAGCGGATGCCGCCGGTGCAGAAACTGACCACGGTGCTGTCCTTCAGCGCTTCGCGGTGCGGCGCCAATGCCTCGGGCAGGTCGGTGAACTTGTGGATGGGCAACACCAGCGCATCCTTGAAGGTGCCGTACTCCACTTCCTGCAGGTTGCGGGTATCGAGCATCACCACCGGCTTGCCAGCGTCGTCATGCCCTTGCCGCAGCCAACGCTGCACGGTGGCCGGATCGACCGCTGGGGCACGCGGATAGTCCAGCGGCTGGCCGTCATCGCGGCGGAAGCTGATGATCTCGTCCTTCACCTTGGCCTTCAGCCGCGCGAACGGCTGGTGCTCGCTCAGGCTGGTCTTGACCCGCATATCGGCAAAGCGCGCATCGGCATGCAGCGCCGCATAGAAACTTTCGACCGCCTCCGGCCCACCCGCCAGGAACAGGTTCAGCCCCTCGCCCGCCACCAGGATCGTACCGCGCAGCTGCGCCGCCTCGGCACGCGCCAGCAACTGGTCGCACAGGGCCTGGGGGGCGTCGATGACGGCGAAATGGTAGGCAGCGGTATTGGCGATCATCCCGCCATTTTAGCGCCTCCCGCCCGCACGGACAGATTCAGGGGTCGGATCCCTCTGCACGGCAGAGGGATCCGACCCCGGCAGGCACCCGGAATCTGTCAGAGGCGTGGCGGTGTGGGCAGGCGGGACCGTTGGCGCCATGGATGGCGCCATCGAGCCCCCAAGGGTGAGGGCGCTTTGCTTGCGAAGCACTGCTTCGCAAGCGCCCGAACGCACAGCCGCCAGCGGCTGGGCCGGGCCGCGGAGCGGGGTTTACGGCGTGTCCCGCCTGCCCACACCGCCCTGCCCACCACGGATTGCCTGCTGTTGCTGTTGTAGTTGCTGTTGTAGTTGCCCTGGCATCGGCGGGTGCCGGGTGCAACCCGGCCAGAAGCCCCCCTTACCCCCGCAACAGCACGAACGGCAGCAGCACCAGCGCCGCCGCACCGGCCATCGCCAGCAGCACCAGCACCACATACACCGGCCGGCGCCGGAACAGGCTACCGAAGGTCTCCGCCGTCCCCTCGCGCAACGCCTGCTCGCGCTCGGCACGGATGCGCGGCCCGCGTTCGGCCTGGTACTCGGCCATCAGCGCCTTTGCACGCGGATGATCGGCGTCCTCGCGCAGCCACAGGCCGCCGTTGGAAATGCCCCAGGGGCTGGGTTCGGTGCGATACCAGGCGATGCCGTGCTGGTCGAGCAGCGTGCAGACATCGGCGTATTCGTCGTCGCCGACATTGCGCAGATTGAGCAGGAGTTTTGCCATGCCCCCATGATACCCGGCGCCGATGCGCTACCCTTGCCGCCCTTGCCCTGCGCCCTTCCGGAGTCGCCCGATGCGCCGCCTGCTGCTTCCCCTGCTGCTGTCCCTCGCCGCCGTTGGCTGCTCGACCGAACCGTCCGGCCCACCGCCGGGTGGCACCCTGACCACCTTCGAGCGCATCGATACCGTCCCGGGCACCGGCACCGAAGCCGTTGCCGGCAACAAGGTCACCGTGCACTACACCGGCTGGATCTACGACAACCGCACCGAAACCAAGCACGGCAAGACCTTCGACAGCTCGGTCAGCCGTGGCGAACCGTTCACCTTTGCGCTCGGCGCCGGCCAGGTCATCCGCGGCTGGGATGAGGGCGTGGCCGGCATGAAGGTCGGCGGCAAGCGCACGCTGATGATCCCGCCGGACTACGGCTACGGCGACCGCCGGGTTGGCCCGATCCCGGCCGGCTCGTCGCTGGTCTTCGATGTCGAGCTGCTCGATGTCAAACCGTAATACCGCAACGCCTCCACGGGTCGCCGTCATCGGCGGCGGCCCGGCCGGCCTGTTCGCCGCCGAGCGCCTGCGCGCGACCGGGCTGCAGGTGGACCTGTACGAGGCCAAGGGTTCGCCCGGCCGCAAGTTCCTGATCGCCGGCAAGGGTGGGCTCAACCTCACCCATTCCGATCCGCGGCCGCTGTTCGACAGCCGCTACGGCGAGCAGGCCTCTGCCGTGGGACGCTGGCTGGACGGCTTCGACGCGCAGGCGCTGCGCGACTGGGCTGCCGGCTTTGGCGTGGAGACCTATGTGGGCAGCTCCGGCCGCGTGTTCCCGGTCGACCGCAAGGCAGCCCCACTGCTGCGCGGCTGGGTGCGCCGCCTGAAAGAACAGGGTGTGCGCCTGCACGCCAACCACCGCTGGATCGGATGGAGCGACGACGGCGCCCTGCGATTTGAAACCGAAGACGGCGCCGTTGAAGTGCATGCCGATGCCACCCTGCTGGCCATGGGTGGCGGCAGCTGGCCGCAGCTGGGCAGTGACGGCGCCTGGGTCTCGCCACTGCAGGCACGTGGCGTAGACATCGCACCGCTGCAGTCGGCCAACTGCGGTTTCGACGTGGACTGGACGCCGTTCTTCGCCGAGCGCAATGCCGGCGCACCGTTGAAGCCGGTGGTCGCGCACTGGGTCGACCTGGCCGGACAGCCGCAGTCGCTGCAGGGCGAATGCGTGGCCAGCGAGTACGGCATCGAAGGCAGCCTGATCTACGCATTGGCCGCAGACCTGCGCGAGACCATCAACCGCGATGGCCACGCGATGCTGTGGCTGGACCTGGTGCCGGGCCGCGATGAAGCACGCCTGCTGGCCGACCTGTCACGCCCGCGCAAGGGTCGCAGCTTCGGCGAACACCTGCGTCGCCAGGCCGGCCTGGATGCAGTGAAGGCCGCGCTGGTGTTCGAGATGCTGGGCAAGGAAGCGGGCAACGATCTGCCTGCCGTGGCAGCTACGCTCAAGCGCCTGCCCCTGCGCCTGCTGCGCCCCCGGCCGATGGCCGAGGTGATCAGCACCGCCGGTGGCGTGCGCCTGGATGCGCTGGATGATGGCCTGATGCTGCAGGCAGTGCCCGGCGTGTTCTGTGCCGGCGAGATGCTGGACTGGGAGGCGCCGACAGGTGGCTACCTGCTGACCGCGTGCTACGCCAGTGGCCTGCGTGCTGCGGAAGGCGTGATCGGGTGGCTGGCAGCGCGGTGACACCTGCGTTGTAGAGTCGAGCCATGCTCGACTGCTCTTGATTCAGGCGATAGAGCAGTCGAGCATGGCTTGTATGTTCCTCCCGGCTCCTACGCGGTATGTAGGAGCCAGGGTGGAGGGACCGTCAAGCATGCATCTGCGGATACTAGCCGACAGACGAGTCGAGCGATCCCCATCCCGCACACGAACGTCGATAAAGGATCGTACGGCCCCCAAAGGGGATCGTCGATGTAGGCAAGCTAACGTCGGTGCGGTACCACCCCAGCCCCTTAAAGATAGCTGGGAGCCGTACAAATGTCTGATTCTCTCGATATTGGCGTGGACGTGGACTCCAAGGAGTTCGTACCGGCAGTGGCCGACCGCAAGGCCGGCGACAGGATCGCCAACACCCGGGCCGGCATAGCCCAGTGGCTCAACACCTTGCCCCAGCGATGCCGGATTGGCATGGAGGCGACGGGGCGGTACTACGAGTTGTTGGCTCGGATGGCTGGCCAGGCAGGCCACGTTGTCTATGTGATCAATCCACGTCTGATCAAGCACTACGGCCGGGCGACGGGCTCGCGTGGCAAGACGGACGCCATGGACGCCGAAGCGATCGCCCGATACGTGAAGAAGGAGAACGATCGCCTGCGTGAATACGTACCGCGTACCGATGAGCAGCAGCAGATGCACGATTTGCTGCGCAAGCGGCAGACGCTGGTAAAGACACGCGCGCGGCTGGAGCAATCCTTCGGGGTAAGCAAAAGTGCCCCCGGGGAGCTGTCAGATCTGTTCTGCGCTCTGGCTGGGACGCTGTCCGAGCTGGAAAGCGAACTGCAGCGCTTGGGTCGCGATGGAGAGCATGGCACGCTCTACAAGCGCCTGTTGACCATCCCTGGTATCGGCCCCGCTGTCGCCGCTCACCTGATCTACTACATGACGCGCTGGCCGTTGGCCAACGCCAACGCGTGGATCGCCTACACGGGCCTGGATCCCCGGCCCAACGAGTCTGGCGGCAGAACGGGACGGCGTCGGCTGTCCAAACAGGGCGCGCCAGTGCTGCGCCAGATGCTCTACATGGCCGCCATGGGGCTCAAGCGGTGTCGTCGGGGGCAACCGCTCTACGACGAGCTGTCAAAACGCGGTCACCCCAGCACCGCCGTCTTCAACATCCTGGCCAGAAAGCTGGCCAGGATCGCCTGGGGTGTCTTCAAAAGCGGCCGGGACTTCGATCCGGCCATGCTGAAGGTGGGTCAAGCCTGCTTCCAGCAGGCTTGACCACGAACATAGGATCTCGACTCTACAAAAACCATCGAGCAAGCTCGACGCTACATCACCATGGCCGGCGCATGCTCACCGAGGCCAGCGCCACGCCGCTGGGATGCGGGTAAGTCTCTTCGCGCACACTGACAAAGCCCTGCCGTTGATAGAACGGCACGGCGTTGAGCGAGGCCGACAGCACCACCTCACGATCACGATCGGCCATCGCCAGCAGGCGCCGCATCAGCGCCTGGCCGATGCCCTTGCCGCCGCGATCCGGATCGACGAACAACGCATCAACCTCGTTGGCATCGGTATCAAACACGCCGAACCCGAGCAGGACACCCTGCCCGTCCTCGGCCACCACGCAGCCCCCCTGCGACAACAGCCGCGCGTACTGCGACGGTGGCGGCGAGGCAGACCAGGGCGCGATGACCTCGGGAGGGTAATGGCTGCTGCAGGTCTCGCGCACACAGCGCGTGCGCAGGGCCCACAGCCTAGCCACATCATCCATGGTGCCGGTCCTGAACTGCATGACGCCTCCTTGTAGAGCCGAGCCCATGCTCGGCTGTTCTTCGTTCCAACAGCGCGATGTCTGATCTAAAGGCAATCGAGCATGGCTCGATGCTACAGCAACGGTTACCGCGACTTGCTGGCGCGCAGCGCCTGGATCTTCGGCGGCGGCTGGAACGAGTCGCTGCGTGCATCGGCCCAGAACGCATGGAACACCGCATGGTCGGGCACCTTGTGCAGCAGTTCGCCTGGTTCCAGGTAGCGGTACAGCGAGGCCAGTGAACGGATTTCCACCGGTGAGACGCGGCGCAGGATGTGCTCCGGCCCCAGCTCGGCCGGATCGTTCAGGCCCGCCGCACACAGCAGCTCCTTCAGGGCGTGCAGCGTGTGCTCGTGGTAGCTGTACACACGGGTGGCCTTGTCCGGTGCATCCAGATGCTTCCAGCGTGCAGGGTCCTGGGTCGCGATGCCGGTCGGGCACTTGTCGGTATGGCAGCTCAGTGATTGGATGCAGCCCAGCGCGAACATGAAGCCTCGGCCGGCATTGCACCAGTCAGCCCCCAGCGCGATGGTCCGCGCGATGTCGAACGCGCTGGTGATCTTGCCGGCCGCACCGATGCGGATGCGATCGCGCAGATCCAGGCCGACCAGAGTGTTGTGCACCAACAGCAGCGCTTCGTGCATCGGCACGCCGACATGGTCGACGAACTCCGCCGGTGCCGCACCCGTGCCACCCTCGGCGCCGTCGACCACGATGAAGTCCGGCAGCAGCCCGGTTTCCTGCATCGCCTTGGCAATGCCGAACCACTCCCACGGGTGGCCGATGGCCAGCTTGAAACCGACCGGCTTGCCACCGGACAGCTCGCGCAGGCGTGCAACGAACTGCAGCAGCTCGACCGGCGTCGAGAACGCCGAGTGACGCGACGGTGACACGCAGTCCACACCCATCGGCACGCCACGCGTCACCGAGATCTCGGCGGTCACCTTCGGCGCCGGCAGCACGCCACCGTGGCCGGGCTTGGCGCCCTGCGACAGCTTGATCTCGATCATCTTGACCTGATCATGGGTGGCATTGGCAACGAAGCGTTCCTCGCTGAAACCGCCCTTCTCGTCACGGCAACCGAAGTAGCCCGAGCCGATCTCCCACACCAGGTCGCCGCCCATCTCGCGGTGGT
The DNA here is from genome assembly GCF_056481625.1 of Stenotrophomonas sp. 86156_Sma. Lineage (NCBI taxonomy): Bacteria > Pseudomonadati > Pseudomonadota > Gammaproteobacteria > Lysobacterales > Lysobacteraceae > Stenotrophomonas > Stenotrophomonas sp. 86156_Sma. Next base: position 1,867,941 of record NZ_CM151157.1, on the reverse strand, counting down.
AGGGCGAGATCGAACCTTCGCCGGTGTCGTGATAGAAGCCACCGCGGCGTGCGCCTTCGTTCAGCGCGCGGATGGCATTGGCCGACAGCGAACCGAAGCTCATCGCCGAGATGTTGAACACGCTGGCCGAATAAGGCTTGGCACAGTTCGGGCCGATCAACACACGGAAGTCATGCTTGGCGATGGCGGTCGGTGCCAGCGAATGGTTGATCCACTCGTAATCCACCGCATAGGTGCTGCGCAGGGTGCCGAACGGCACCGTGTCCATCTCGTTCTTGGCGCGCTGGTAGATCAGTGCACGCTGCTGGCGCGAGAACGGCACGTCTTCCAGGTCGCTCTGCACGAAGTACTGGCGGATCTCCGGGCCGATCGATTCCAGCCCGTAGCGGAAGTGCGCCATCACCGGATAGTTGCGGCGCAGCGTGCTGCGCTTCTGCAGCAGGTCCCAGGTCCCCAGCGCCACCATCGCGGCAGTCAGGCCGACGCCCCAATACCAGGCCGGCCAGATCGTGGCCAGCCACAGGCATATCGGGAACATCAGGATGGCGAGCAGGTAGACGATATACCGGTGCATGGCTTTCCTCGGTTGCAACTGCCCCCGAGTCTACCGCGCCGCCCGCTGCCAAGGCTTACAAGCGATCGTCAACCACGTTGCGCGGCCAGGCCGATTTCACGTCGTAGACCAGGCCTCCCGGCGCCAGCAGGCCCCGGATTGCGGATTCATCCATCGCCTTGAAACGGGCGTGGGCCACCGCCAGCACCACCGCGTCATAACACCCCGCCCCGGGATCGGCCAGCCAATCCAGGCCCTCGCCGGTCAACGCCGCCGGGCCGACCCAGGGGTCGCTGACCTCCACCTGCGCACCGGCATCGCGCAGGCGTTGCGCCAGCTCCAGCGCGCGGCTGTTGCGCAGGTCCGGGCAATCCTCCTTGAAGGTCACGCCCAGTACCAGGATGCGTGCGTCCGCCGGCGCACGGCCACGCTCGGCCAGCATCGCCAGCACCCGCGCCGCCACGTGCTCGCCGACGCGGTTGTTGACCTGTCGTGCGGTGTGGATCAGGTCCGGGTGATAGCCCACGCTCTCGGACTTGTGCAGCAGATAGTACGGGTCCACGCCGATGCAGTGGCCGCCGACCAGCCCCGGCCGGAACGGCAGGAAATTCCACTTGCTACCGGCGGCGTCCAGTACGTCCTGGGTATCGATGCCCAGCCTGTCGAAGATCAGGGCCAGCTCATTGACCAGCGCAATGTTGACGTCGCGCTGGATGTTCTCGACCACCTTGGCCGCTTCGGCCACCCGCATCGACGGTGCCGGGAAGGTACCGGCGGCGATGATGCGCTGGTACAGACCATCAATCACCGCAGCGACTTCCGCTGTCGAGCCGGAAGTGATCTTGCGGATGTCGGCCAGGCGCCGCTGGCGGTCGCCGGGGCTGACCCGTTCCGGGCTGTAGCCGCAATAGAAGTCTTCGTTGAAGCGTAGGCCCGAACCCTGCTCCAGCAGCGGCACGCACACTTCCTCGGTGGTACCGGGGTAGACCGTGGACTCGTAGATCACCAGGTCGCCGGCGCGAAGATGACTGGCAATCAGCCGTGTCGCCGCACGCAGGGGCTCCAGGTCGGGCTGCTCGTAAGCATCGATCGGGGTCGGCACGGTGACGATGTAGACGTTGCAGGCATCGAGCAGTGCCGGATCGCTGCCGTACTGCAGCAGCTGCGCACTGGCCAGCTCGTCGGATTCCATTTCCAGCGTGTGGTCCTGGCCGTTGCGCAGCTCGGCGATGCGACCGGCATCGATATCGAAACCCAACGTCGGCCACTGCCGGCCAAACGCCACCGCCAACGGCAGGCCGACGTAGCCCAGGCCGATCACCGCAAACCGGGGTGCGCTGGCCGCCGCTACCGGCGCACTCATCGGCACATCCCGCGCAACGGATGCGATCGCACATACGCTGCCATGGCCTCGGCCAACACACTCATCTGCTACACCACTCCGGAAAACCTGCGCCAGAAAGGCTACAGCCTACCGGCCCCGGTGCCCTGCCGCCAAGGCGGGCTCAGGACCCCAACGCCACCGCGGCCGGTTCCAGTTCACCGTCGGCGCCGGTCCAGGCCTGCAGCAGGCGCTCGAATCCACCGCTGCCAAGCAGGAAGCCGGGCCACGCGGCGTCGACGATCTGTGCCAGCAGCTCCGGTTCGATCCGCCGCGTGCCCATCGACCAGCGCGGAAATGCGCGCTGCACTACGGGGGCACGGCACAACACTTTCAGCTGCCCGTGGCTGCGCGCATTGAGGATGCGCTGGAACACCGAATCGATGCCGTCCTCCGGGCCCTCGAGATACTGCAGGAAGCGCGCTCCGTCGAACATCAGCACACCGGTGACACCGGCTACACGATTGAATGCCGTGGCGTCGGCCAGCAGGCGGTCAAGATCGGTTGTCTGCAGATCGGCGCGGGCCTCACTGGCATAGGCAATCGCGTGCAGCGACATCAGGTGGCTCCCCCCCCCCTGGGAACGATGGCAGGGACTATGACATGAATGCGATCGACAGTTAAGCACGTAAGCACGCCGCCGCCATGATGCAATCCGGTTGCGGAACCGCAGGTGGGCTACAATCGGCGCCGCGCTGCAGGCCCGGATGGCGAAACTGGTAGACGCATCGGACTTAAAATCCGCCGGGGGCAACCCCATGCCGGTTCGATTCCGGCTCCGGGCACCACACGCACGCAGCACGTCCCGCTTTCAGATCGCCCGCGAATAACGTGGTTGCTCGTGCGCGGCACGCAGATACGGGTCAAAGCACATCGCCAGCAGCCGCAGCAGCGGTCGCCCGGGTTCACTGGCACGCACCACGCCATCGCGGTATTCAGCCAGGCCGTCTTCCTGCAGCCGCTGTACCGAACGCAGGTCCTCGGCGAAGTACTGCTCGAAATCCACGCCGTGACGCTGCCCCAGCAGCACGCCATCCACCTCGCCCTGGCACATCAGCTGCTGGATCAGTTCCGCGCGCAGCTGGTCGTCGGCACTCAGTGCCACGCCGCGCCAGACCGGCAGCTGGCCCTGGTCCACCGCATCCTCCCACGACGGCAGGTCGCGCGGATTCTGGCTGTAGGTGGCACCGATGTGGCTGATCGCACTCACGCCCAGGCCGAGCAGATCGGTATCGGCGTGGGTGGTATAGCCCATGAAGTTGCGATGCAGCTGGCCGGCGCGTTGTGCGCGCGACAGATCCTCTTCCGGCAACGCAAAGTGATCCATGCCGATGTACTGGTAGCCCGCCGCGGAGAGCTTCTCCACCGCCAGACCCAGCAGCGCCAGCTTGTCTTCCGGTGACGGCAAGCGGCTTTCGTCGATCTGCTTCTGCGCGCGGAACAGATGCGGCAGGTGCGCGTAGCCGTAGACCGCCAGGCGGTCCGGGCGCAGCGCCAGCACCAGCTCGAGGGTGCGACCGAAGCCTTCCAGGCTCTGTCCCGGCAACCCATAGATCAGGTCGACGTTGACCGATCGCATGCCGCTGTCGCGGCAGGCGCGCAGGATGTCCAGCGTCTGTTGCACACCCTGCACGCGGTTGATCGATTCCTGCACCTGCGGATCGAAATCCTGCACGCCCAGGCTGGCCCGGTTGAACCCCAGCCGCGCCAGCATGGCGACGTCGCGGGTGTCGATGAAGCGCGGATCGAGTTCGATCGAGAAATCGCGCTGCGGCGAATCACTGAAATCGAAGCGCCGGCGCAACCCTTCCACCAGCGTGGTCATCGCTTCGGCATCGAGGAAGTTCGGCGTACCACCGCCCAGGTGCAGCTGGATCACCTCGCGGCCGTCATCGAACTGCGGCGCCAGCAGGTCGGCCTCGGCCAGCACGCGTGAGACGTAGCTGTGGCCACGACCGCGATCACGGGTGATCACCCGGTTGCAGCCGCAGTAGAAGCAGGGGCTGGAACAGAACGGCACATGCACGTACAGCGACAGCGCACGGGCCAGCTGGTTGCTGTCGGCGATCGCCTGGCGCAGTGCCGGCGCGTCGAAGCCATCATGGAAATGCGGCGCGGTCGGGTACGAGGTGTAGCGCGGGCCCGGCCGGTCGTGCCGGCGCAGAAGATCGGGGTCGAAGGTCCAGGCCAGGCCACCAGCGGCGGGAGAGAACGTGTCCATGCCGCCAGCATCGCGCCGGGCGGCCTGCGCCGCCTTGACCCAGATCAATCCTTGCCGGGGATCCCCAGCACCGGCAGGCCGACCTGCGGCCAGCGCAGCATCTGGTAGCGCTTCCAGAAGGTGTCACCGATACGCGCGGCCACGTCGTTGGCCAGCTCCTGCATCGGCGGGTTGTTGCATTCGGCGGTGGTGATCCGGAACAGCACCAGCCAGCGGTCGAACAGGTCCTTGTCCAGCTCGATGGCCATATGCTTGGACATCGGCGAGCCCTTGAACCGGCGGGTGCCGCGCAGCATCGCCGACCAGAAGTCGACCAGCTGCGCCAGGTGCTTCGGCCAGTCGTGGACGTGCGCGCCGAACACCGGCCCCAGCCGCTCTTCCTCGCGCACGCGGGCATAGAAATCGTGAACCAGGCGGGTCACTTCCTGCTCGGTGCACAACTCGGGCGAGGCAACGGGAAGAACAGGCGGCGGTGTTGCGTTCATCGGGGCACCCAAAGCTTGCCGGCAGTGTGCCGCAGCCGGCCATCACCACCGTTGATCCAGATCAATGTCGGCGCAGTCCGCTGCACCTAGGCTGGCACGCTTGCAGGAAGCATGCCCTGCGGATGCAGCGCCGACCCTGGCGAAGTATACGCGCCGCCCACTTTTCGATCCGGGACAGCATGAACAGACCTTCTCCCAACCGCCGCCAGCGGCTGATCCAGCAGTGGGGCGCCATCCTCTGGCCCAGCTTCATCGCCGCCGGCGTGGCCAGCGTGGTGTTCTTCGCCTTCGTCGATCCATTGCGCCTGCAGGCCATCAGTTTCCCGGGCACCGCAATCAGCCGCGAACTGGGTTACACGGCGGGATTCTTCATGTTCTGGTCGGTGACGGCACTGTCCAGCGCGGTCACCTGGTACCTGCAGCGGCCCATGCCGAGCGATGACGACGACGAGCTGCCGCTGGGATGAGCACGTCATGTACCCGGACTCCCCGTCCCTGGCACTGGCGCGGCACGCTCAGCGCCGCCCTGCTGGCGCTGTTCTACGCACTGCCGTGGCTGCGCTGGGAGGGCCGCCAGGCGCTGCTGCTGGACATCAACGCGCGGCGATTCGACCTGTTCGGCTGGACCCTGTGGCCCGGCGACGTCGGCGTACTGATCGGCCTGCTGGCGGTGCTGGCCGTCGGCCTGGCGCTGCTTACCCACCTCGCCGGACGCATCTGGTGCGGCCATGCCTGCCCGCAGACGCTGTGGCGGCGCGCCTTCGACTGGATCGCCCGCAGCGCGGCCCGCATGCTGCCGGCACCTGCTGTACGCCCGGTCACCCAGCTTGCCTGGGGACTGCTGTCAGTGTGGACCGGCATTACCTTCGTCGGCCTGTTCAGCCCGATCACCGGCTTGCTGGCCGCCGCGCCAAACGCTGGCTGGAGCGGCTGGGAAACGTTCTGGGTACTGTTCTATGCCGCTGCCACCTGGGGAAACGCCGGTTTCCTGCGCGAGCAGGTCTGCCGTTCGCTGTGCCCGTTCGCACGCATGCAACCACTGCTGACCGATCCGCATACGCCGCGCATGCTGTACGACGCCCGTCGCGGTGAGCCGCGCGGGCCACGTCCATCCGGGCTCGGCGGGGTGCTGGGCCGTGGCCGCGGCCTGCTCGACCCGACCACTGCGCAGGACTACGTATTCCGCGCCGCGCATCCGCTGCTGGCTGGACCGATGCCGACCTTCAGCGCCGACCGTCTGGGTGATTGCACCGATTGCGCGGCCTGCGTCATTGCCTGCCCGATGCAACTGGACATCCGACAGGGACCGCAAGCCGATTGCCTGGCCTGCGGTGCCTGCCTGGAGGCCTGCGCACAACAGCAGCACCGGGCCGGTTTCGGTCCGGCGCTGGTGCGCTACTGCAGTCCGCAGGCAATGGCCGGACAACCGAAGCGCCTGTGGCGCCCCCGGACGTTGGCGCTGCTGTCCTTGTTGCTGGCGCTGCTTGCCTGCGGCGCCTGGCGCCTGCTCTGAATCAACGCGACCCGCTGGCGTGCGGCGGCACAAGCTGCGCACGCCGGACGATGCCCAGCTGTTCGATGATCAGCGCCATTTCGTTGGTGACTTCGGTACGCTCGGTCCCCTGCGGGACCAGACGGTCCAGCACCTGCTGGTAGGTATCCCAGAACGCCGGACCGCATCCGTGTTTGTGGTAACTGGCTTCCAGTTCGCGGCGTACCCGTTCAGCCAAGCCATGCATGCCGTATTCCATACGACCTCCGTTGGACTTGTTCTGCATTGTTGACGGTCTACCGACTCACTTGCGTGCTACTGAAAGACTCCCAGGCTTCACGCTTGGTTGACTCCAATTAGTCATAGATTTCACGACAGGTCAATTACATGCAGCGACTTTCGTGATTGAAATTATTAATCGTTCACGAAACTACATACGGGACCCCGGGGCCCCCGGATGGGGTGAAGCCGACAGGCCGCGGGAACCATGGACCGATGACTCCAGTAGATGGCGCCGATTGTGACCCTCAGATCGATCGATCTTGCCTATTTTGCTAAGCATACTTAGCAAATTGCGCTTAGCGCGCTAAATGCGACAAAAGGCGGCGCAAGTCAGATGGATTCGCCCGCCGACGCTTCTGTCGTGGGGAACAGGTTCGGATAGCGCTGATGCAGGATGTACTGCCGCAGGGCCGGAATCGGGAAATCCTTCGGCCATTGCGACACTGCGGAACGGCTGATGCCAAAGAAGCGGGCCAGTTCGGCATCGGTCTGGAATCCCAGCCGGGTGCGCACCTGCCGCTTGCTCCAGAATTCGGTCACGGTCGGTCCTTCTGTTAACCAGACTGATTCTTGCGACAAGGCTTCTTCGCAATCCACGCGTTAAGCTGGCTTGCATAGATGAATACTCTCGGCCAACGACTCGCGGCAGCCATGAAGAAAGCCGGGCACCCACGCCCGGCCGATCTGGCACGCGCCGCCAAATCAACGACAGCAACCATCAGCAACTGGCTCAACGACCACGTGAGCGCCTCGCACGTGAAAGCCGAACAGCTGTTCCGCATCGCCGATGCGGCCAAGCTGGACGCACGCGAGCTGCTGTACGGGGTCAGCGGGCTCGGCGTCGGTGAGCCTGGCAGTGCCTACATCCCCAGCCAGGCCCATCTGGATGTCTGGCAGGACGCCTACGAGCTGGTCAGTCACCTGGTGGCCGAGAACGGGCTGGAGATCGACCATCGCCGCCATGCAGCGTTGGATCTGCTCGCGTTCGAACTGCTGATGGATGGCTTCAGCCGCAGCAAGGTCGCCCGCGTGCTGACGACCTCGATGACGTGAATGCACCGCCGCTGGTAGCATGGACCGCGATGGGGATGGGGCTCCCCCGATAACCGCCTGAGAAGGCTGATGGCTCCTGCCAGGACGAACCCGGTGTTCGTCGACGGCAGGTCGTGCCTGCCCTCGGCGTTCGCCATTGACCCTGCGAACCCGCATTCGAGGCACGCCATGCAAACACTGAACAATTATTTCCTGGTCTTCGTCGGAGGCGGCATCGGTGCCTGCCTGCGCCATGCCTGCAACCTGATCGGCGCGCGGGTGGCCGTCGGCAGTCCCTGGCCCTGGTCGACCTTCCTGATCAACGTCAGCGGCGCCCTGCTGATGGGCGTGGTGGTCGAGGTCTTCGCGATGCGCAATGGCGCCTCGCCGCAGCTGCGCCTGTTGCTGGCCACCGGCATCCTCGGCGGCTACACCACGTTTTCCACCTATGCGCTGGAGATCGGCCTGCTGCTGCAGCGTGGCCAGCATGGGCTGGCGGCACTGTATGCCGGCGGCTCGGTGGCACTGGGCCTGGCCGGCCTGTTCGGTGGGATGAAGCTGGCCCGGCTGGTGCTCGGCTGACGCTCAGGCCGCACTGGCACGGGCCTGTCCCCGCCATTCCCGCGGCGACTGCCCGGTGTGCGCCTTGAACGCGCGCGACAGCGCCGCTTCGCTGCCGTACCCCACATCGTCGGCAATCCGCTTCAGCGGTCTGCCTTGGCGCAGTGCCTGCTGCGCCAGCCCCACCCGCCAGCCCTGCAGGTACTGGCCCGGCGTGGTGCCCATCGCCTCGCGGAAGCTGGCGGCGAACACGCTGCGTGACATGCCGGCCACTTCGGCCAGGTCTTCCAGCGTCCACGCCTGCGCCGGCGCTTCATGCATCGCCACCAGCGCCAACCGCAGCCGCGGATGACCCAGCCCGGCGAACAGGCCGCCACGCATCTCGCCGCCTTCCATCAGCTGACGCAACACCTGGATCATCACCACCTCGAACAGCCGGTTGACCATCGCCGCCCGCCCGCAACGCTGCTCGAACGCTTCTTCGAACAGCAGTTCCAGCGCCGCGTTGCCGCCATACAGATCGGCCAGCGGCAGGCAGATGAAATCAGGCAGCGCGGCGCTGATCGGATTGAGCCGGCCACCCTCGAAATGCAGGTTGGCGCAGGCCATGTCGGCGCCCTGCTGCGGGTCGGTGCTGAATCGATGCGGCATCGGCCGCGGATACAGCAGCAGGCTCGGCACTTCGACCTGCACGGTCTGCTGCCCGTGGCTGACCTGCACCGGCCCGCGCCGCACCAGGTGCAGCTGACCCGCCTCGTCTTCGCCCTCCAGCGTGTTGATGCCGCACAGCGCACCGGCATGGAATACCGAGGCGGTCACCGCAAAACGTTCGAGCAGTATGGCGAGACGGTCGACCATGACGGGACTCCGGGTCAAGCGAGGCGAGCTCAATGCGACAGATCGTATCGGAATCACCACCGAAATGGTCGACTGAACGCCGCCCTCTCCGCGCCCTCAAGCATCCTGTGAATGGCGGATCACCACGAAGCCCTCCTCCTGCGCAGGTGCCACGAAGTGACGGGTGATCTGCTCGAAGGCTTCGTCGCTGGGCTGGAACGGGTGCTCACCGCGCGCGTTGCGGGCATGCAGCCGCGCCTTGCAGATGGCGTCGGCAACATCGAGAAAATGCAGCTGGTGGGCAACACCGGCCGACTCGAACAGTTCTCGGCCCCATGCACGGGCGGCCCGCGTATTGAACGGAACGTCGAGCACGACCGAAAGGCCGGCCTGCAGGATTGCGCATACATGCTGCGTCAGCGCTCCGCGCAGCGCGGCCGCGCGCTGCAGGTAATCGGCAACGGAATGGATCTGGTCGGGATACAGCGCGGCCAGCCAGGCGTCCTCGCTGATCAGCACATGACGTGGCTGCGCCGCCAGCTGCTGCGACAGGGTGGATTTGCCGGAACCGATCTTGCCGCACACCAGGTGCAGGGTCGGCGCATTGTCGGTCGATGAAAGATGATGCATCTGCGTTCTCCTTGATGGATTCCAGTACCCGGGAGAGCGCCGCATGCAACCCGCCCTCCCGGGCGGGTTGCATGGCCGTGGCGACCGCGCGCTATCCCGCCTTCCCGTGGGGAATGCGGATAATCGACGCGGTGCTGTGCAGGACCATGCCGCCAGCGTAGAGCGCAGCCTGGCCGGCGGGCAATCCCCTGCGGCAGTGCAGCGCGCGCAAGGTTTTGCGGGGATCTATGCTCGGCGCGATTCCCGCATGGAATGACCACGATGCGACCCTTGCTTCGATGCGCCCTCGCCCTCGGCCTTCTGCTGCCTGCGGCATCGCTGCTGGCTGCGCCCCCCACGGCACCACGCATGCTCAGCGGTGAGCTGCAGGGCGCACCCTGGCGCCTGGACGTGCCGGCTGACTGGAACGGCGACCTGGTGATGCTGGCGCACGGCTACGAGCCGGTGGGCGTGCCACGCACTACGCCGATGACCGCCAATGACAGCACCGCAACGCTGCTGTCCGCAGGCTACGCCGTCGCGCAGAGTGCCTACGCCAGCCAGGGCTGGGCAGTGGCCGATGCGATCACCGACATGGAGCGCCTGCGCCAGCACGCGCTGGGCGAACTCAAGCGCGTGCGCCACACCTGGCTGCTCGGATTCTCGATGGGCGGCGCGGTGGCACTCGCCAGCCTCGAGCGCTACCCGAAGCACTACACGGGTGGCGTCTCGCTGTGCGGTGCCAATCTCAGTGGCGAACAGATCGCCGCAGATCTGCTGACCACGCTGGTCGCCTTCGATTACTTTTTCCCCAACGCTGCAGGCCTGCCGGCCACCGGACTGGCTTCGCATGAAGCGGCCGTGCTGCCGCAGGGAGTGCTCTATCAGGGCATCGCCGACGCGCTGCAACGGAATCCCCAGCATGCCGACATGCTCGCCAAGCGACTGCAGGTCGCTCCGGCTGCACTGGCCGGGACAATCAGCCTGCACACGCTGGTCCTGCATGAACTGGCCACGCGCAGCGGCGGCATGCCGGCCGGCAACCTTGGTGTGGTGTACAGCGGATTCGGTGACGACGCCGCGTTCAATGCCGGCGTGCAGCGCATCGCTCCCGTGCCTGCGGCACAGGCCGATGTCCGCGCGAAGCTGGCACTGAGCGGCGCGTTGAAGCGACCGCTGGCGGTCCAGTTCAACAACAACGATCCCACCATCGTGCCGCACATGCAGGCGGTGTATCCGCAGATGGCCGCACAGGCCGGCGCGCGACCATTGCCGCGCGTGCTGCCGCCGGTGGGCGAAGGGCATTGTGGCTTCTCTGAAGCACAGGTTGTCGATGCCTTGAAGGCAATCCAGCGTTGAGCTCAACGTGTCGCAGCGCATCAGGGGCGCGCCATAAGGACTGCTATGGTGGCCGGGCCCATTGACGGGCACACAAAGGACTGACGTGATGATCAAGACGACCTTGAAGACCGTGATGTTCCTTGGCATGGCCGTGACCGGGCTGGCCTTCGCCGCAGGCCCCTGTGAATTCTGCAGCCAGCAGTACGAATATTGTCTGCGCGCAACTTCAGGCCCACTGGCCAAGACACCCGCAGAATGCCTGGCCCAGTACAAGATGTGCCGCGAAATGGATTGCCAGTCCTCCTGACCGGCATCCGGCCGGCTCCTGCGGGAGCCGGCTCAGCCGGCCACGCTGCCAAACGCTTACGATGCAGGGACCCGTGCAGCATCTGCCGCCTCCCCTCCCTGCTGACACAACGCATACGATGGCCTTCTTCGAACGACTGAGCGACACCCGCTACCTGCCGACCGAACACACGGGCGGCGCCTGGAACATCCGCGAACAACACATCGCACCTGCGATCGGGCTGCTGGCGCACCACCTGGAACGCGACGCCGCAGCGCGTGGGCACGGTTTTCTGATCGCGCGCCTGTCCTACGACATCCTCGGCACCATTCCGATCGAAGCGATGGAGGCCGACGTACAGGTGCTGCGCGGTGGTCGCACCATCGAACTGGTCGAAGCCACGCTGCGCCATGACGATCGCCCGGCGCTGCGCGTGCGTGCATGGCTGATGCGCCCGAACGATACGCAGGCCATCGCCGGCACGCCGATCACCGGCATTGCGCCGCCGGAATCAATGCCCGCGTGGGACCCAGGTACGGTCTGGCCAGGTGGTTTCATCAAGAGCGTGGAGATCCGCCGACATGATCAGGGGCCCGGCCGTGCCACCTACTGGGCGCGCGCGAAGCACGCGCTGCTGGACGGCGAGCCGGTCAGTCCGCTGGCCCGTGCCGCCACCCTGTTCGATCTGTCCAATGGCATGGCCGTGCGCGCCGATCCGAAGGAGGTCGCCTTCCCCAACCTCGATCTGACCGCGCACCTGTTCGGCATGCCCGAAGGCGAGTGGCTGGGCTTCGACACGTCGGTGTCGTTTGGCCACCAGGGTCTCGGCTTGACCAGCACCGTGCTGCACGATGCGCGCGGTTCGATCGGCATGCTCGGCCAGGCACTGACCGTACGCCCGTGACCCCAAAGGGCGGCGTCAGCCGCCCAGCGTACCCATGGTGAAGGTGTAGCCGGAGCTCATCAGGAATTCGCGCATGCGCATCTCCGCGCGCCGCGGTGAGGCGAGGTTGGCCGGTGCATACAGCGCGTAGACCACGCCCGCGCCTTCAATGGCTTCACGCCGCACGCCACAGTGGCGGGTCTCCGAAGCAATCACCCATCCATCCTTCAGCCGATCCGGTCCGATCGACTGGCCGTTCATCAGGCGGAACGTCAGCCAACGTACTTCCACAGAAGATTTGCTCATTGCCGGCATACCGCCAGCGTGCCGCGATCGTTCATGTCCTTGCTCGCCATTGCAGCTCCCTAAGACTTGGAACTCGACCATAGCGCCTTGCCATGTCGTGGGCGAATGAGACTGGAGGGGCCCTTATGTCGCCAGGCCGAACCGCGTCCACAGCGCTTCGCGCCCCGGCTGCGTCAGGCGCAGTTCGCGTCGACCCTCAACCCGCCGAAGCCAATCGTTCTTCACGAAGCTGTCCAGCATCGCCTCGCCGACCAGCCCGGCCAGATGCGGGCGCCGCTCGGTGCAGTCCAGGCATCCTCGGCAGTAGCGCGCAGGCTTGACCGTCACGGGAAGCCGCAGCAGCTCAGCCAGCGGCTGGCCGAGCTCCTGCAGGAACGCTGCGCCCTCTACACTCACTTGCCAATGCGCCTGGTGCGGGACCAGGTGTCCTGCCTGCAACAAGCGGTCGGTGATCGCCACCGCATGCACACCAGCCAGATGCCGGTAGCAGGAACGCGCCTGGCGCAACGCCGGCATGCTGCGTGATGCCTCAGCGGTGCAGGACGGCGTGCGGTCCGCAACGCGCAGGATGCCCTCCAGCATGTCGGCGACTTCGTGCGAGGCCAACCGGTGATAGCGGTGGCGCCCCTGCGCGACAGCGACCAGCAGGTCGCCCTCGACCAGCCTGCGCAGATGCGTGCTCGCCGTCTGCGGTGTCACCCCAGCCACGCGTGCCAGCTCCGTCGCGGTATACGCACGCCCATCCATCAACTGCAGCAGCATGGATGCGCGCGCCTGGTCGCCAACCAGGGCACCGACGCTGACAAGGGAACCGGAGGTGTGGACCATGCCCGCATTGTGGCACGCCGTTGCAGGCCGACAGTTCGATGCAGGCCGAAGCATCGGCACCCGCTGCCACGGCACAGTGGCCACCCCGATAGTGCAAGGCCTGCCGTGAAAACCGCTCCGATTCCCCGCCGCTGCATCACCCCTTCGGTCCTGTACCCGGGCACGCCTGTGCTGCTGATGACCACGCTGAACGACGACGGCAGCAGCAACATCAGTCCGTTGTCTTCGTTCTGGGCCCTGGGCAACCGGGTAGTGCTGGGCCTCGGCGTGCAGGGTCAGGGCTATCGCAACCTGCAGCTGCGCAACGAGTGCGTACTGAACTTCCCATCCTCCGCGCAGGCCGCACAGGTCGAGGCCATCGCGCGCGCGACAGGCTGCGACCCGGTGCCCACTGCCAAACAGGCGATCGGCTACGTGCACGTCCGCGACAAGTTCGCGCTGGGGGGCTTCAGTGCGGTCGCCTCGACGCACGTCGCGCCAGAGGCGATTGCCGAGTGCCCGCTGCAGGTGGAAGTCAGCGTGATGGCGATGCACCCGCCCGCCGAGGATGACAGCCAGGGCTTCGTGATCGTCGAAGGACGGATCCGTTGCGTGCATGCGCACGAAGCGATCACCGTGGCTGGCACCCAGCACATCGATGTCGCCCACTGGAAACCGTTGATCTATCTGTTCCGCCACTACCTGGGCGTGGGTGAACCAGTCGGGCGCAACTTCCGCGCGCAGACGCCGGTCCACGATCCGGCGTAGAGCGGGTGATTCAAGGTGCCGGCGATGGTGGGTGGCTGGTCACTGAAATCCAGTACGACACCATGTCCACATAGCGGCCGTCGCGCTTCACCGCGCGCGGCTCGACGCCGGATTCGGTGAAACCCAGCGATTCATACAGCGCGCGCGCGGCGGCGTTGTCCGCCAGCACCGTGAGAGTGAGCGATTCGATGCCTTCCGCGCGCGCAGCCGCGAACGCGGCAAGAAGAAGCTGACGGGCGATACCCTGGCCTCGATGGCCAGCACCCACATGGACACTGTGCACTTCCGCCGTATGCCGTCGCGCCATCCGCACCGGGCGTACGTAACGCAGGAAACCCACCAGCATGCCGTCCACGAACGTGCCGAAGTAGCGCGTGCCGGGATCGGCAAGCTGGGCGGGCATCACGTCCGCCGAGTCATCCTGCGCCTCGGCCAGCGTGGACAGGAACGCCGCAGGCGACTCGCGAAGGGCCTGCAACCGTGCTTGCCAGAGAATATCGGCGTCGTCAGCGCCGAGTTGCCGGAGAAGCATGCGACACACCTGTGAGGTTGCTGATGCACAGGTGCCCAGCCTAGCGCGGGTTCGCCTGATACGGCGTGCATGCAAGAATGAAGACGGCTCCTTCTTCATTCTCTGCCATGACTGAACTTCAGATTCCCCGAGTTGGATGCGGCGCCGTCGTCCGTGATGCCGACGGCCGCATCCTGCTGATCCAGCGCGGACGCGATCCGGAGCGCGGGCATTGGGGCCTGCCCGGCGGCAAAGTCGACTGGATGGAAACGGTAGAGGCTGCCGTGGTCCGCGAAGTCCGCGAGGAGACCGCCTTGGAAGTGCAGCTGCTGCGCCTGCTATGCGTGGCCGATCATTTCGAGCCGGCGCTTGCGCAGCACTGGGTTGCGCCGATCTACGAGGCACGGGCAACTACCTGCACCGAGGCCTCCATCCAGGAGCCGGGTGTGCAGACCGGGCTAGGCTGGTTTGCCGTGGATTCACTGCCCCAGCCGCTGACGCAGGCCACGGTGCAGGCGCTGGCCCGGCTGTAGCGAGTATCGATCCGGGCACGTGCCGGTATCCAGACAAACAAAAAGCCCTGACCGGAGTCAGGGCTTTTCAATTGGAGGCCTCAAGCGGAATCGAACCGCTGTAAACGGATTTGCAATCCGGTGCATAGCCACTCTGCCATGAGGCCAACGTACTGCGCGCCAGGAGCGGAGCCCTGACAAGACAAAACCCCATGATGGGGCCTGTCGGAACATGGAGCGGGAAACGAGACTCGAACTCGCGACCTCAACCTTGGCAAGGTTGCGCTCTACCAACTGAGCTATTCCCGCGTAAGCCGCCATGATACCGGAAATCCGGAACACACACCAGCGATTTCACTTTTCTGACTGCGCGTAAAGCCTTGTGGCCCAACGTGCCCCGCCTTGCCGTGGCGGGAGAAAAACAAGGCCCCTACCGGGGCCCTGTAGAATCTGGAGCGGGAAACGAGACTCGAACTCGCGACCTCAACCTTGGCAAGGTTGCGCTCTACCAACTGAGCTATTCCCGCAGATTCCGTTCGACCTGCGTCGAAGGAGCGCTATTGTGTCCAAATTCCTTCACGCCGTCAACAGTCTTCACACGATGCGGTCATGGGCGTCCGCACTGGGGTACGCTGCCCCGCCCAGCCCCGTGCGCCCATGTTCCTTCGCGGCAAGCCCCTGTTGATCGCCCTGCTGCTGCATCTGCTGGTGGCCCTGCTGTACTGGGCACTGATTCCCCTGGGAATGAACTGGTATCGCGACCATTTCGGCTTCACCTCGCATCGCGACATCAGCCTGGGCATCGCGCAGTTCTACCTGTTCTGGATGTTCCTTGGCGCCCAGCCACTGATTGCGGTGCTGCGGCCGCTGTTCGCCAAGCTGTTGGTGCTGGCGGTTCCGCTGACGTTCGCGACCTGGACGCTGATGCACAACCACCCGCTGCGCCTGCTGTACTTCACTGTCGGGCCTGGCCTGCTGGCGCTGGCCGCGATCGCCACATCGGTGTGCTATGCATCACGCAGCCGCCTGCCCGCTACCATGGACACCGCCGATGCCTAGACGTTACATCCGCCTGTTCTGGTTGCTGGTCGCGCTGACCTGGCTGGCACTGATCGCTGCGCTGGTCAATGCCGGCTTCACCCCGGACTACTGGTTGCTGCACCGCCTGGAAGGCGCCGAACTGTCCTACCCGACCAGCACCGTCATCATGTTCGCGTTGCTGGGCACGGTTGAACTGGTCGTGGCCGCCTTGATCGTGCGACCGTGGAAATTGAAGCGGCTGTGGCTGCGCCTGTTGATTGCCTTCGTTCTGCTGTTGGCGTGGTCGGTACCGTGGATGCTGTCGGCCATGCATCAGCCGCCGGTGCACGGCATGCATCTGCTGTGGTTGCTGCTGCTGGACGTGGGACTGCTGCTGGCGCTGTGCGTGGTGTCGGCGGTGAGCGCATGGCGGGCGCTCAGGCGCCGAGGACGTGCGGAGGCGGCCCCACTAAAGCGCTAGGCCTACTTCCGGAACTCCACCCGCACATGCTGGCCGAAGCGCGCCTTGGCCTCGCCGTCGAACTCCAGCACGCACTCCACCACCTTGGCCACGCCACGCCCGGCGTCTTCAGGCAGGCGCGCCTGCGCGAACACCGGACTGATGCGCACCACGCGCGCGGGTGGCAGCGTGCCGGTGTTTTCGGCGCCATCGCTGTCCGGCACGACGGTGGCCTTCATGCCCACCTGCACGGCATCGGCATAGGCGGCGCTCAGTTCTGCACGCACCTGCAGCGGACGCGCCGGCAGCAGCGAGATCGCCGGCTTGCCAGCCTGCACGAAGGCGCCGAGGCCCGGCACCTGGCCGACCACGGTGCCGGCTTCCGGCGCGCTCAGCGACATCTGCTGCAGTTTCAGTCTGGCGTGTTCCAGCTTGTGCTGGGCCATGTCGACCTGCGCACCGGCCACGTCGACATCGGCGCGCACACCGGCCAGTTGCTGCTTGGCTGCATCGGCCTGCTGGTTGGACGACACGCCTTCGCTGGCGCCGGTGGACAGGCGAGTCGCATTGCGCTCCAGTTCGCGCAGCTGCGCCTGGCTGCCCTTCAGACGGTCATTGGCCAAGGCGAGATCGGCAGTGGCCATCGCCACCTCCTGCTGCAGCAGGGCGCCATCCAGCGACAGCAGCAGCTGTCCCTTCTTCACCGTGGCACCCTCCTTCACCGGCGCGGCGGTGATCGAACCATCCACCGGAGGCGCCAGCGCGATCAGGCCACCCTCGACGTCGATGATGCCGCGCGCTACCGCGACCTTGCCGGCGGTGGCAGTGCCGGCTTTGCCTGCAGGTGCTTGGGCAGGCGCGTCCTTGGAACAGGCGCCGAGCAGCAGCGCCGCGGACAGTACCAGGCTGAAGGGAAGCAGGTGCAACGTCTTGGTCATGGGGCGGACTCTACAGTTTCGTTCTGGCGGCGGTCATCACGGACCATGCCGTCTTCCATGGCGATCACCCGATCCGCATGCCGGATCAGGCGTGGATCGTGGCTCACGCACAGCACGGTGGCGCCATGCGCACGTGCGTAGCGATGCAGGATGTCGATCACGCGCTGGCCGTTCTCGGCATCCAGCGCGCTGGTCGGTTCGTCGGCGAAGATCAGCGTCGGCGACTTGGCGAAGGCGCGCGCGACGGCCACACGCTGCTTCTCGCCACCGGACAGCTGCGCCGGTCGCATGTGGCTGCGGTGGCTGAGGCCGACCTCATCCAATGCCTTGCGCGCCAGCGGTTCGCTTTCGCGATTGCTCATGCCGCGATAGCCCAGCGGCAGCTGCACCTGTTCCAGTGCGGTCAGTGCAGGGAACAGATTGAAGCCCTGGAACACGAAGCCGACATGGTGCAGGCGGAAGCGCTCCACTTCACTGCGCGTCATGTGGCCCACATCCTGCCCGAGCGCGTGCACGCGGCCGCCATCGGGCGCAGACAACCCAGACAGCAACGACAGCAGCGTGCTCTTGCCGCAACCGGATGGGCCCGATACCAGGGTCAGCTCTCCGGGATAGATGTCCAGCGACAGGCCACGCAGCACCGGCACCTGCACGTCGCCGGACATGAAACCCTTTTCCAGTGCGTCGGCCTGCAGGGTCGGGGCGACGGCGCGTATGGAAGTCATCGGCCGGTCCTCAACGCAGCAGCAACGATGGATCGGAGCGGACGACACTGCGTACCGCCATGATGCTCGACAGCATGGCCATCACCGCGACCAGCGCCACGCAACCGATGATCACCATCGGTGTCAGCTGCACCGGCACGCGCTGGGTCTGTGCGATCAACAACACCACGGTGCTGAACGCCGCCGCCAGCAACATGCCCACGCCGCCGATCAGCAGCGCCTGCTCGAACACCACCCGCGCCAGCGCATAGCGACCGGCACCGAGTGCATTGAGCGTGGCGTACTCGCGTACCGAACCGGCCACCACCGAAGCAAACGACTGGTTGGTGATCACCGCGCCGACGAAGCAGACGATGACGGCCATGAACAACACTGCGATGCCGGCACCGGTATCGAAGAGCCAGTATTGCTGCGAGCGGCTGGCGAACTCCGGTGCCGTCCAGAACTCGACCGGCGTGGCCTGCCCCATCGACGCGGCCAGGCGGTCACGCACGCGGTCGGCCAGGCCCGGCGAGCGCAGTCCTGCCACGAAATAGGTGCTGCCCTCATGTGGATCTGTACCGGCAATGGCGCGCGCGGTATCCAGCGACGCCAGCACGTTGACGCCACCAAGGCCACGCAGGCCCGGTTGTGCCGCGACCACGCGCACCGCCTTGCCATTGATCCACGCACGGTTGTTCTGAAGGTCCACGCCCAGCGTATCCAGATCGGCGCTATCGACGATCACCGCACCGGGTTCGCGCAGCTGCGCGCGCAGGTCGGCGGGCAGGATGCGCGCGAACATCATCGCGTCGCCTTGGGTGGAGATGCCGGACAGATACACAGACACGTTACCGGTACCCTGCGCGCTGGAGCGCCATTCGCCATCGACCCACTCGTAGGGTTCGACGCGGGTGACATCCGGATCCATGCGCAGGTGGCTTTCCACATCCGCACTGATTGCATGGCCGTAGTTCACGCTCTGGGTGCCGGGGAAACCGGCCCAGATATCAGCCCACGTGCGGAGCCCTTGCTCGCCGCAGCCTGCATCACTTCAGATTCGGCCAGCAGAATCTGCGGGCGGTGGCGCAGCAGATCGGCCGGTACCTGCTGCAGCGAGAACGTGCCCAGCTTCGGCGGCGAGCGATAGGCGCGCCAAGCCGGATCCGGGCCATCACGGCCCAGCAACAATGCCAGCGCACGGGCGGCGTTGTCGGCGTTTTCCCGGGCTTGTGCGATGGCGGCGTGGGTGGCGGCCTGGCGTGCACGCAGGCGATCCAGTTCGCCCGGCTCATCCAGGCGCAGGCGCTGGCGGACCAGGGCCAGGTGCTCGCCGCGGTCATCCACCGATTGCTGGCGGGCCAGCAGGTCCTGCTGGGCCTGTGCCACGGTCAGGTCCAGATAGCTGCGCACCACGTCGGCAATCACCGCCACCTGTGCGGCATCGCGCAGCGCCTCGGCATTGCCGGCCGAAGCCTGCGCGCTCAGCTGCGCGCTCTCGGCGGCACCGAACAGGCCCAGGTCCCAGATCGCTTCGATGCCGGCATGGAAGTAGGTATCGACGGCGGCGGCGTCCTGCACCTGCTTGGCGCTGGCCGAGATTTCCGGCAGGAAACGCGAGTCGGAAGTGCCGGCGACGATCCGAACGGCCTGCAGGCGCAGCGTAGCCTGCTGCAGGTCCAGGTTGCCGGCGATGGCCTGGTCGACCAGGCCATCCAGTGCCGGGTCGGACAGCACTTTCCACCACTGTCTGGCATCCACTGCCACGCCCTGGCCCTGCGGCACCTGGGTCCAAGTGCTGGGCGTGCGGTCAGGCAGGTCCGGAACAGGCACCGACATGCAACCGGCCAGGGCCAGGCTTGCCAACAACGCACCAGGGCGCAGCACTGCATGCAGGGAGAGTCGGTGCCCGGCCTTGGGCACTGCCACTGAAGTGATACGCCTGACCACCAGCCCGCCAACGTGTAGAAGGAGCATGAAGGCTACCGTGCGATTGTGGAGCGAACATGGAGAAATCGTCCGAAAAAGGTCACAGCACGCGTGCGGTTCAGGCAACGCCGACCCAGTCTTTCACTACGCTTTCAATGCGTTCCCGGCACGGAACACTGGACGACTTTCACAGCGCATTGCACATTGCGGCATTGTCTTGCTTCGATGCTGCCCGACCGTGAAACGCCCCCGCCGCTGGCTGCTGATTGGCTCGATCACGACAGCGACTGTCGGTGTGATCGTGCTCGTCCTGACCACCCCACTGGTCTCGAACGCCACGCTGCTACTGATGGAGCGCAGCAACTTCATTCCCGCCGAATCCTCGATCTTCACGTTCGAGCCGTATGCCATCAACCAGGGCTCGTCGAACTACTGGTTGTACGGGAAGGACCGGACCTACTACTACCACTTCACCTACGAAGATGACGCTCCCTACGTCTACATCCCGCAGGACAACCGCTGCCCCGGTTTCCACCGGCAGGATGCCCGGACCTGGTGCAGCGCCCTGCCCGGCAAGGCACGCTAGCGCGGCGGTGGTGCAACCGGTGTGACAAACGAAAAACGCCCCCTTGCGGGAGCGTTCTTCTTGAATCTGGAGCGGGAAACGAGTCATGCACTAGAGCGCTAAGTCTCTGTTTCCCAATCACTTTCTCCACTGTGGTGATCAGCGAAGAACTCAATTATAGCCTTGTTTTTCGCCCTCGGCAACAAAGTTCATCCAACCACTTCCACCAGCGTCCAAGGATGATCCATCCACCCGTCGTTACGCCTGATGCGTCCAGCTGCTGAGCGGGTTCGCTATCGAACTCCAACTTGCGACGATCATGACTTGCGCTCGCTCCGCAGGCAGCGCGGGGTGGTGTCGCGTGGACTACCTGGCACCTGGACGGCTGTAGGACACAACCGCCGGCATCGGAACACCGCAAGTACTCATCTTTACATCGCTGCGGCTAACTTCGCCGGAGCGCAACGCGGCGCCAGTGTAGTGGCAGCCAGCCTCAACGAAGGCGTGCAGCAATCCGGTTCATCTGCTCGATCTCCGCGCGCTGGCCATCGGAAATCGCTTGGCATAGGTTGACGAGTTCCGGATCTGAGAGCTGCGCCTCGCGGCACATGAGGATCGCTCCCGAATGGTGCGGGACCATAGACGCGATGAACTGTCGATCGCCGATTCCGGTTTGAGCACGGGTAGCGGCAAAAGAACCGAGTGTGAGAACGGCAAACAAGCCGTACAGCACGAGATTGAGCCGCCGGTTTGGAAACATGCCGGGCATTGTCGCTAGCATGAAGATGCCCATTGGCGCCCACATAGTGACCGCCATGTAGAGCATGTTGAGATTGTTTCTGAAGTCCCTGGCGCCGTCGATCATGCTGAACATTACGAAGTACATGACGACGAGGCCCAACACCATGTTCACCCAGAACTTGGCGTATGGTCGGCCGTGCTTACCCATCTGACCGGATGTGTGATGTTGATGTTCATGGGAATGTTCAGCCATCTCCGTCTCCTATGTGCTGGGGCAACCTGGCAGGGTCACTGGTACTGCGGCAGATACTTTGTCGATATATCAGCATGTGGAGCGATGCATCACTAACCGCTGATTTCCAGTCCCCAACTGGACGTAGGGGCGTCGAACGCTTCAACTCGCTGGTCTTGAACCGTCTGGATATCAGACCATACCAAATCGGTCTTGATGGGCTTTGCGCCACCTATGACGCTGGTACCGTGAGCGCCAATATCGAGCTTGCGTCCTCATCGCTCGATGGGCCGGCAACTGATCGATTCTTGCATATCAAGCAAGACAAGGCCACCTGCGGCGGACGCCAATGGCCTCCTCCGCCTTCGCTTAGGGCATCGCCTCAAGCGTCCGTCGCAGGCCATAACGACACAACAGCCCTTGGGCAAGAAAGGAGCCGGTGATGTAGCGCACCCGAAAGGAGACGAAGACATGCACAAGGACATTTCAACATCAAAGGTGTTCTATCGTCCCATCGAGGCGGCCATCCGATGGGCTGGGTTGCTGCGGTATCTCCCGATGATCCTGGCCACGATCGCGTCACCGCGTGTCCTGCCTCGGTCGCTGAACTGCCCTCGATGGAATGAGTGCCGGCTGCACTCGGAACGTATCTATGACGGCATCCTCAACGGAGAGCTGCCCTACGGCAAGAACGGGATCACGCTCAATGATCCGAACCTGCTCAATTCTCTGGATCTGACTGTTCGCCATGTCGATCTAAAACGCTGGATGCGCACCCACTATCCCGAGCACCGGCCAGGATTTCTGTTCAGCCGTGGCGAACGCATGGCGCATCCTTTCATCACCATGGAAACAGGACAGGCGATCCTCGTGGAGCGGCTGGCCCTTCAGGCCGCGCTTGAACAAGCCCGACGTGAGATGCGAGAACTGCAGGAGCAGCACGACACGCTACTCAAGCAATCCTCGGTGCTGTTGGCATCCAAGCAATGCGAGATCAGCGAACGGGCGGAAACGACCTATCTCAACATCATTGGAGGGATGTTGACGCTGATGCTGAGCCAGTCGCCTTCAGGCGTGCCCTATTCCAGCTTCAAAACGCAGGAGGCCCTTGTCTCTGCATTGGTCGCCCACTACGGCGGCACCATGGGCATCACTGAGCGCACCTTAAACGGAAAGTTCGCCAACGCTAAGAGGTACGTTCGTAGCGCAAGCGCATGAGGTTATCCAGCTTGTATGTGCAATCGCGGAGATTGCATTTGCAATGTCTTTCCGCAGCCAGGTCTATTGAATAGAGGTCACGCCAACAAACGCCACCGAGCGTTCAGGAGTGACCGCCATGTCGCAGACCCCTGTACTCCCGCCGAACGAGCGCCGCATCCTGCGGCTCGATGAAGTCGAAGCGAAGTCCGGCTTCAAACGCGCCCACATCTACAACCTGATGAAGAAGCGCCAGTTCCCTCAGGCGCTGCGCCTGGGCGTGCGCGCTGTCGGCTGGGATTCGATCGAAATCGACCAGTGGATCGCCGAGCGCCTCAACCACCGGACCTGACCCGCTCTCCCGCGGACTTCCCATTCCCAGCCGGAGAGCGCCATGCAGGTCGTGTCCATCATTTCAACGAAGGGCGGCGTCGGCAAGACCACGACGGCCGCCAACCTGGGCGGGCTCGCCGCGGACGCGGGCCTGCGCGTGCTGCTGCTCGATCTCGACGTGCAGCCCACCTTGTCCTCCTACTACGAACTGACCCAGCGCGCGCCGGGCGGCATCTATGAGCTGTTGGCCTTCAACGAGCGCGACCTTGGCCAGCTCGTGTCCCGCACGATCATCGCGGGCCTGGACCTGGTGCTGTCCGACGACCACCGGGGCGAGCTGAACACGTTGTTGCTGCATGCGCCGGATGGCCGCCTGCGGTTGCGGCATCTGCTGCCAGCACTTGCTCCCCTCTACGACCTGGTGCTGATCGACACCCAGGGCGCGCGTTCCGTGCTGCTGGAGATGGCGGTGCTCGCCTCCGATCTCGCGCTGTCGCCCGTCACGCCGGAGATCCTCGCGGCACGCGAGCTGCGGCGCGGCACCATGCAGTTGCTCGAAGACATTGCGCCGTACCGGCACCTGGGCATCGAACCGCCGCCGCTGCACTTGCTCATCAACCGCGTCCACCCGGTGTCCGCCAACGCACGGCTGATCCAGCAGGCCTTGCGCGACCTGTTCCAGGACAGCGCCGGCATCCGCGTGCTCGCCACCGACGTGCCGGCCATAGAAGCGTATCCACGTGCCGCAACGCGCGGCCTGCCGGTGCATCGGGTCGAGCACCGCCAGCCGCCCGGCAGAGTCGCCCCTGCCGCGCTCGACACGATGCGCGCGCTCGCCAGCGAGTTGTTCCCGCAATGGCAGGACCGACTGGCTCAAGTATCCGGCCGCCCGCAGCGACCTCTTGATCCTGGGAGGCCCCATGGCGAACGCACATGAGCTGGCCCGCGGCCACAAGCGGCTGCGCGCCCTGATCGAGTTCGCGGTCGGTGAGGGCTGGCACGTCAAGCGCACGCCGGGCGGGCACCTCAAGTTCACCAAGGCCGGCTGCGCGGCGATCTACACGAGTTCGACAGCGAGTGACCACCGGGCCGAATTGAACGCCCGTGCGCAGATCCGCCGCGCCGAGCGAGAGGCCCGCATGGCGCCGGCCGGCGGTCGTGGGGACTGCGAGGGGTGCGGCCATGGCTGACATGACCTCGCAGGACATGGCAGGCAAGCTGCTCGCGGCCGGCTTCGAGCGCAGCGGCCCAGCGGCTACGGCCTTGAGCGACCCGATCGCGGACACGCCCATGGTCGTGACGCTGGACCAGTTGCGGCCCTACGACCATGACCCGCGCATGAAGCGCAACCCGGCTTACGAGGAAATCAAGGCATCCATCCGCGAGCGCGGCCTGGACGCGGCGCCGGCCATCACGCGCAGGCCCGGCGAGGACCACTACATCATCCGCAACGGCGGCAACACGCGACTGGCGATCCTGCGCGAACTCTGGTCGGAGACCA
The DNA here is from genome assembly GCF_056481625.1 of Stenotrophomonas sp. 86156_Sma. Classification (NCBI taxonomy): domain Bacteria; kingdom Pseudomonadati; phylum Pseudomonadota; class Gammaproteobacteria; order Lysobacterales; family Lysobacteraceae; genus Stenotrophomonas; species Stenotrophomonas sp. 86156_Sma. The sequence goes on along the minus strand of NZ_CM151157.1, from coordinate 1,843,454 downwards.
AGGAAGAACGCTTCTTCCGCATATCGTGCCTGTTCCGACCATGGCCGGAGCGCGGTGAAATCGTCGCGCTGACCGGGCATCTTGCCGAGAACGAACTGCGCGGCGGCCTCACGTTCATCGAGCGCGCGCTCGGCGTCGAGAAAGCACGGGAGTTCTACGAGCAGGAGAGCGGCGCCGCCCTGAGCCAGTCGGAACTGGCCCGCCGCCTGGCGGCCGATGGCTTCCCCGTCCAGCGGTCGCACATCACCCGCATGGCCGACGCGGTGCGCTACCTGCTGCCCGCCATTCCCACTGTGCTCTATGGCGGCCTGGGGCGCCACCAGGTCGAGCGGCTGTCGGTCATGCGCACGGCCTGCAAACGCACCTGGGAGCACTACGCCAAGGACCGTTCGCTGCCGCTGGACTTCGACAGTTTCTTTCAGGAGGTGCTGGCGCAGTTCGACACGCAGGGCGACGAGTTCGCGCCGCAGCGCGTGCAAGACGAGCTGATCGGCCAGATGTCCGAGCTGCTGGGCATCGGCTACGACGTGCTGGCGCTGGACCTGACCGAATCGGAAAGCCGCCACCGGGCGCTGGTCAGTGACCCGACGCCACCTGCGGCGCAGCCGGCGTTGCCTTCGCCCACCGCCGGCACGCCGACTCCGCCGGGCGCAGCATCGTCCATCGCCACGCCTGCAGCGGCGGCCGGTCCTCCACCCGCCAGCCCTCCGGCGTCCGAGCCCACCTTGCGCCACGACGACACGGCGGTTGGCGAAGCGGCCACGGGAAGCCAGCCGGCCGCACCGGGCGATCTGCTTCGCGAGCACATCGTCTCGCCAGCACCGACGACAGAACGGCTCCAATCGATCCAGCGCATGGTCGCCGACCAGTTGGGCGATGCGCTGCCGCCCGACTTCTCGGCGAGCGTGCTGCAGTCCATCCCGGTGCAAGCCGGCGGACTCTATCCGATCTCCGACGTCTGGTACATCGACGCCGGCCTGGACACGCCCGATCGGCTGCGCATCCACATCGCGCAGTTCGCGCGCGAGATCGCCGGGGAGGCAGGCCTGGACGAGTGCATCGAGGATCGCGCCGATGGCATCGGGTTTGCGTGCCGCGCCCGCGGCCAAGCCCCGTCGCCGCTCGGCCGCGCGGTGCTGACGCTGCTCACTTCCCTGACGGGTCAGCCCGTCGCCGAAGCGGGCCTGGACGGCGCGCAGCTCGCCGCCGACCTGCCGACCCTGTTGCACGGCCAGAGCCAAGGCCATGGCAGCGGCGCAAGGCGCTTGAGCGACACGGCGTTGGTCAAGCTCTTTCGGCTGCTGCGCCTCGCCCGGCGTCTGCTGGACCTGGAAGCCGGCACCACGGCGCCCGGGACGTGAGCGAGGGAGGCCGCATGTCCACATCGCATCCGCTCAACCAGGCCGTGATTGCCCAGGCGCTGTATGACCTTCGCAACGGCCAACTGCGCCGCTGCAAGGCCATGGGCTTCGGCGAGGCCGAGCTGGATGCGCTCAAGCACCCCGCGCTGATCAGCGTGCTGGCCAACGCCAGCGTCTCGTGGTGCTCGGTCACGGTCAACCGCGAAGTGCTGCAGCGCCTGCTCAACCAGGCACAGGACGTGGAGAAGGAAATCGCCACGGTCGATCGCATGCTGCGGCTGGGGGCCAGCACGGAGATGGTCAGCCGCTTCTATGGCCTGACCCATCAGGAAGTCGCCCTGCGGCGGGAGATCCTCGGCCTGCCCAAGCGCAAGGGGCGCCACCCCGTCCTGGACGAGACCCAGGACACCGAACTGTGGCGGCAATGGAAAGCCGTGACCAGCAGCAGGAACGTCGATCTGGAGGACGAGACCTCGATTCTCGATGCGGCCATGGACCTGGCCGAGGGCATGTCGCTGCCGCTCTCGGTGGTCTGGGCCGCGATCAGGAACTGGGTCGATCAGGGATTGGGCTAGGCCATGGCCGTGGACGACACCGCCCCACGAGCCCAGCGCCCTGGCCCCATCGCACTCGCCGACCTGTTCGACGCTGCGCTGAAGGACCTCGCGCCCAAGTCCAGCTCTGGCGCTCCCGCGTCCCTGCCTGCTCCAACGCCCACGCCTCCTACGTCCGGCGACGCCTTCCTGTTCAGTGGCAATCGGCACGAGAGCGTGCCGCGGCGGCTGTTCCTCGACCGCCGCCTGACACCGCTGGAGCGCAACGCCTGGCAGGTGTTCCGATTGATGCTCAACGACGATGGCGTCACGGCATTTCCCACCTATGAGCAGTTGCGCCCCTGGCTGGCGTCGATGCCCTGCGCAGGCCAGGCCTCCCATGAGACCGTGGCGCGGGCGCTGACGCTGCTGCGCCTGACGCGCTGGCTGAGCCTCGTGCGACGACGGCGCGACCCCAAGACCGGTCGCATCCTCGGCAACCTCTACGTCCTGCACGACGAACCGCTGACGCCGTTCGAGGCGATGCAACTCGACGCCGACTACCTGGCCCTGGTCAGCCAGTCGCTGGGGCATTCGGCCAAGGCCGTCCAGGTGGTGGGACTCAACACCCTCCAGGAGATCGCGGACGACCCGATGCTGTCCGGACGCACCTTGCCGTCGCGGCTGCAAGTGCTCGCCGAGCGCCTGGCCGACCAGGGCATCACCGCCTCCGAAAGTTATCCACAGGAGGATGCGGTCCACGATTCCGAAGAAGGGCCCGCGAGCCTTCTTCGGAATGGCGATCGCCCATCTTCGGAATCCGAAGCAGGGCCGAAACCCGCGCCAGACGGCGCTCTTCGGAATTCGAAGCAGGACCGTACAGTACGTAGTAGTCGTATTGATGAAGTACGTACTACCGCGCAGGCGCGTGCGCTGGGCGACCTGCAATGGCCCAAGCGCTTCGCGGAACTGAAGGCGGAACAGCAGGCCGGAGCCAAGATGGCGTTGCAGCAGGTGGACGCTGCCCTGCGGCAGGCCGTGCTGGACGAATGGGCCGCACGGTGCGGCAAGCATGGCATCCGCAACCCCGCCGGTTATCTGTTCGGCATCATCCAGCGCGCCATGCGCGGCGAGTTCAATGCCTGGGCCAAGCAGACCGGCCCGGCACCGCCAACACCATCGGCGGCGCGAGCGCCACCAACCGAGCCGCCGCGCAACGTCGTGCCGCCCGAGGTGGCCCGGCAGCACATCGAGCGCCTGCGCGATCTGCTGCGCAAATCCTGAGCACAGGGCTTGTCAAAGCCGTGAAGTAGATCTCCATGGCGGTCGGCAGAAACGGTCCCCTGGGGACGGCTGTGCGGTGAAGCGCCGGGCGACGGCGCGACATGCTGCGCAAAACCTGAGTAGAGCGCATGCAAGACCATGAAGCAGACCTCCATGGCGCTCAACGGAACGGTCCCCTGGGGACGGCTGCGCGGCGAAGGATCGTGTCGAACGGCAGCGCGACGTGCGGTGCAGCACGCATACCGTCAACAACCGAGGACGGGAACGCCGATGTGAGTGCCCATCTGCGGAGCGGTCCCCAGGGGACCGTTGCGCGCTGCGCCGCCAGCGCGCACAGAACCGGGGGTCGGCTCATTTCGGTTTGTTGACTGACTGCCTTCCGCTGCATGCGGATGCTGGCGGCTCCCTGTCCACCAGCGAGCGATCACCATGGCAACCAGCAACGAACCATTGCAACTCAACCTCGGCTCCCTGCGCAGCGCGATGTCGCTGACGCTGCACACCCACCACGCCTCGCGCATCTGGCATGGCCGCGCCGCCGCCGAGGGGCGACCCGGCATCGTCGGCCTGAACGGCTACATCGCCGTGATGAACAAGATGAAGCGCGGCTCGGAGCAGGACGACCCGTACAGCGACTGGTGGATGTTGCGCATCGAGGAAAAGCTCGACCAGACCAGGACCACGTTGCAATCGCTGCGCGAGCAGGTTGACCAGGCACTGGCCGGCGTGCCTGCGGCGTTGAGCCTGGGTGAGAACCTCAACGTGCAGCCGGTGAAGCTCCCCTTGTTCGTGAACGCGCAGCTCGGCTTTGCCGCCGTCTATCTGCTGGCCGACTACGACGACATCGCCCGCAAGCTGATCCTCGCCCACCACACCGCGCTGATCGATCGCTCGACGTTGGAGCGCTGGCTCAACGAAGGTGCCCACGCGCTGCGCAGCCTGTTCAGCCTGGCCCAGCAATACCGCTACTCGGGCTGCACCCGCGACGACTTCGCGGCCAAGAACGCCGCAGCTCGGGCAGCATTGGAGAAGTTCGGCGAACTGCCGCAGGACGTGCTCGAAGGCATGCGCCGCTCGAAGTTTGCGCCGCCCGTCGTGCGCCGTGGTCTGCAACAGCGTGGTGATAGCGCTGCCGCAGCCGCATCTCCCACCGACGAAGGCGCTGCCGCCGATTCGGCCGAGGCCAAGTCCACAGCCGCCGGCGAGGACGAACCGGCATGAGCGACCCGAACCGCGAACCGCGCTACTTCCGTCGTCTGGAACAGCCAGCCTTCATGCGGCTGGAACACGCGGCCTCTCTAAAAGGCCTTTTAAAGCCTTTTAAAGGTAAAGGGGACTTCGAGGCCTGGGCCAGCCAGTGCTTCGCCATGCGCGACGAGTTGATTGCCCTGGCGCAGCGACAGGTGCTGCCACAGGCGTGCGGGCATCCCTTCCACCTGCTTCCCGTCGAGCTGGCCCAGCAGACCACTGGCGCAGGCACGACCTTTCTTCGCTGGCGCAAGCACGATCGATCGGCCATGGGCGTGGCGTTGTGGCAGGAGCTGATGGCGAGCCCCAGCACGCCGGTCAACCTGCTGCACGACCTGCACGAGATCGAACTGCAGCGCGTCATGCTGAACATGCAGATCAGCCTGCTGCACACCCTGGGCAGGCAAGCACAGGAATGCGCCAGCAAGGCCGCGCAGGCGGACAACACCTACCTGCGCCGGCTCGCGTCCGTTCCTGCCGCAGTGCGCGATCGGTGATTGCGCCTGCCATCCGAGCACGCGCCCGAGCCCAACGAGGCACGGGTATTTCAACCACCACGGAGATTCCAACATGAGCACACAATTCATCGGCGAGGGCAACATCGGATCGCCTCCCGAGTACCGCGAATTCCCCAATGGCAACGACGATCCTCGCCGGTTGCTCCGGCTGAACGTGTACTTCGACAACCCCGTCCCCACCAAGGGCGGCGAGTTCGAGGACCGCGGCGGCTTCTGGGCGCCGGTGGAACTCTGGCACCACGACGCCGACCGCTGGCAGCAGCTCTACCAGAAGGGCATGCGGGTGCTGGTCGTCGGCCGCATGGAGCGCGACCCCTGGACGGACAACGAAGATCAGCCGCGTGAGACTTGGCAGGTCAACGCGCGCAGTGTCGGCATCCTGCCGTACCGCATCGAGTCTGTGGCCCTCAGCCCGAAGCCACAGGAGGCAGAGCCGAAGCCCCAGGCCACCCAGGAATCGACGGCGCCGAAAGAGACCAAGCGCAGGAAGTGATCGGGCATGGAGGGCGGCTGCCGCAGTGCTTCGCCGCCCTCCATGCGCTGCGAATTATCCCCAGGGGATAGCTCCACCAACGTCCACCGAGTTCCACGCGCGCTCCCGGAAATCGCGGCTCTCGGCCCGCACACTTCCGGCCACGCACCTTCCCCGCACTCGCCATTTCATCGGCGTGAAAGCGGTCGCTGCCGCATGCGGCTTGTTTGCTGCTGCCAGGGGCTGCGCTCGGCATCCTCGATCCCAGCAACTCCATGAACAACAGGAATCGGGATGGACGGATATGCGGCTGTTCTTGTGCGAGAAGCCCTCCCAGGGCAAAGACATTGGCCGGATTCTCGGCGCCACGCAGCGCGGTGAAGGCTGCCTCAACGGTTCCGGCGTCACGGTCACCTGGTGCATCGGCCATCTCGTGGAGGCGGCGCCGCCCGAGGCCTACGACGAGCAGCTCAAACGATGGTCCGTTGAGCAGTTGCCCATCATTCCCCAGCACTGGCGGGTCGAGGTCAAACCGAAGACCGCCACGCAATTCAAGGTCGTCAAGGCGCTCTTGGCGAAGGCGACTCACCTGGTTATCGCCACCGATGCCGACCGCGAGGGCGAATTGATCGCCCGCGAGATCGTGGAGCTTTGCGGCTACCGCGGCCCCATCGAACGCCTGTGGCTGTCGGCGCTCAACGATGCGTCCATTCGGGCGGCACTGGGCAAGCTGCAGGCCTTCGGCCGAGACGCTTTCGATGTACCACTCGGCGCTGGCGCGCTCCCGTGCGGATTGGCTCGTGGGCATGAACCTGAGCCGGCTGTTCACGGTGCTGGGGCGACAGGCGGGTTACGACGGCGTGCTGTCGGTCGGCCGCGTACAGACCCCGACGCTCAAGCTCGTTGTGGACCGCGACCGCGAGATCGCGCGCTTCGTGTCCGTACCATACTGGGCCATCGCCGTGTCCCTGTTCGCAGGCGGTTCGACTTTCGCCGCGCAATGGGTTCCACCCGATGCGTGCACCGACGACGCAGGCCGCTGCCTGCGGCAGCCGGTCGCACAGCAGACCATGCAGCAGATCCGCGCTGCGGGCAGTGCCCACGTCGTGTCGGTGGAGACTGAGCGTGTCCGCGAAGGCCCGCCGCTGCCGTTCGACCTGGGCACCTTGCAGGAAGTGTGTTCCAAGCAGCTTGGGCTGGACGTGCAGGAAACCTTGGAGATTGCCCAAGCCCTGTACGAGACGCACAAGGCCACGACGTACCCCCGCTCGGACTCCGGCTACCTGCCCGAGAGCATGTTTGCCGAAGTGCCCACCGTTCTCGACAGCCTGCTCAAGACCGATCCCTCGCTGCGCTCGATCATGGGCCAGCTCGACCGCTCGCAGCGCTCGCGCGCCTGGAACGATGGCAAGGTCACGGCGCACCACGGCATCATCCCGACGCTCGAACCGGCGAAGCTCTCCGCCATGAGCGAGAAGGAACTGGCCGTGTACAGGCTCATCCGGTCGCATTACCTGGCGCAGTTCCTCCCTCACCACGAGTTCGACCGCACTGTGGCCAAGTTTTCGTGCGGGGGGCAGAACCTGGCGGCCACGGGCAAGCAGGTTGTCATCCCGGGTTGGCGCCAGGTGCTCGCCGAGCCGCAGGCCGAAGACGGTGATGGCGAGGGCGATACTGCGGTCCGCGCCCAGGTGCTGCCCGCGCTGCCGAAACTGTATGAGGGCCTGGCATGCCAGGTGGCCGACGTCGATCTCAAGGCACTCAAGACGCTGCCGCCCAAACCGTACACGCAAGGCGAGTTGGTCAAGTCCATGAAAGGCGTCGCCAAGCTGGTGTCCGATCCCCGCCTGAAGCAGAAGCTCAAGGATACGGTTGGCATCGGCACCGAAGCGACGCGGGCCAACATCATCGGCGGCCTGATCGCTCGCGGCTACCTCGTGAAGAAGGGGCGCGCCATCCGCGCCTCGGATGCGGCTTTCACTTTGATCGATGCCGTGCCTGCGGCGATTGCCGACCCTGGCACCACCGCCGTCTGGGAACAGGCGCTCGACATGATCGAGGCCGGACAGCTCACCCTGGACGTGTTCATCGGCAAGCAGGCCGCGTGGATTTCGCAGTTGATTGCGCAGTACGGCAGCGCCTCCCTGTCCATCAAGGTTCCCCAAGGGCCGGCATGCCCGCAGTGCGGCGCACCCACGCGCCAGCGCAGCGGCAAGAGCGGCCCGTTCTGGTCGTGCAGCCGCTACCCGGACTGCAAAGGCACGCTGCCAGTCGAATCCGGCAGCTCCAAGCGCGGCGCCTCGCGCCCGCGCCGTAGCGGCCGCAAAGGCTCCTGACCGCCCCCGTTCCCCGTGAGCCGTGCCCGCCTTCGGCGGCGTGGCCCCTGTCCCGCACTCCGCCGCATGCCCTGCGGGACGCCCAGCGCGCAACGCCTTCTTGATCCGTGTGCGCGTCCCGCCCAGCCGTCCCCGGCCGCGGGACCTGAAGGTAGCTTCTCTGCGAGCCGCACCACGCGCGTTCTGTTGATCTGCGTTTCTTCCGCCCTCTGCGAAGGGTCTCCCGGTGGCTTGCCAGGCTGCACGAGCCACCGGGAGACCCTTCGTGGTCAGCGGTAATCGGTGCCGGTGCCCGCCGGTGCAAAAACGGGCTCCCTTTGTGCGCGGATGTGCGCCAGACGATGCCGGCCCCAGCCACGACATGGGCCGGGTGTGATTGCTTGATGAGCAGACGGTTCTAGCGACGACCGGGCCTGCCAATCAGCCCACGGGTGGTTCCTCTTTTCTCCCGAGCCGAAGGCCGTTGGGCCTTCGGCGCCATTCTCCTGCCCATCAACGTCCCGGCCCGGCCATTGGCCTGGGCCACACGAACAGGAGAGACGACATGCACCCTCAACCTTGCGCACCGCTGCTGTACGGCAGACGGAGGTCGAGAACGGCATGCCCGCCTATCGCGCGGCCATCGCCAATGGTACGCTCGGCTGCAGCCGAGGCCGTAGCCCAAAGGCTGGACTACCTCTTTTGCAGAGGTAAACCTCGGGATGAACTGGGCGAAAACATGCCTTATGTGCCCGCCTTACGGCGAGCTGTTTCCGATGCTTCGCGCAGGATTTCCCGCCCCCCATTCGCTGCGATTGCGGCCACGATGACGCCCAGCACCAGATCCGGGATGTTCGACCCGAACCCCATCACCAGCACCCCGGACAGCACAATCGCACCATTGACGATGGAGTCGTTGCTGGTAAAGATCGCTGACGCCTTGAAGTTCACATCTTCCCCGCGATGGCGGCGCAGTAGTCTGAGGCACACTAGGTTCAAAGCCGCGTTCAGCGCGGCCATGGCCATCATGGCTGGGCCGACAGGCTCTTCCCCTCCAGCGAAGCGGCGTAGGACTTCCAACAGCAGCAGCGCGGCCAGGCCGATTAGCAAGAAACCCGACAAGCGGGCCGCGCCCACCTTGACCGTTGCCGCACGACCGACGGCATACAGGCTAACCGCATAGACCGACGCATCGGCGAGGTTGTCCAACCCGGCGCCCATCAGCGCCGTAGAGCCAGCCCAGATGCCAAGGGCAATGCCGGCGGCGGACTGCGTCAGGTTGATCAGCAACACAGTCAGAAGAATCTTTCGGTCCTTCGCATCGCTCGCATCTAGGCGGCCCAACTCGTCGTTTTCGTGATTTCTGTGGTTTTCAGCCATGCATTGTTCCTTCCAAATCGATGGATGCTGAAGCCTGTAGCGGCTGGAGAGTCAAGGCGCAGATGCAACGAACTTGCCACAGGGTCTTCCCGGACGCCCTTGACTCTACCGTAGCTAGAAGGTTTTCCAATCCAGTCAGAGCTTTAGGACAGAACAGATGAGCACCAATGCGCCCCCTTCATTGCGACTGTCATCCGGTATGGCTGCTATCCACTGATCCGTGGCGCCACTGCGGTTGTGCTCTTCGGCGAGCTCGCGACCGGCCGGCCGTCTTTTCCGACGGAGCTACTCACAGTGATCGTCGCGCTCGCTTGTGCCGCCTTGCTAGAGGGCGGGCGGCCTTTCCACTCCCCGTTGAGCCAGTAGCGGCGTTCCAAGCTGTGGTTGGCCGTCGGCGCATGGCTCGGCTTCTTGGTCGTGCATCTGGCCTTCCAGCACTCCAATCTGGGATACCGGGTCGGGCCGTTGGGATTGTTGATCGGGGTGGCTGAAGCCCATCGCTGGCATCACAAGCGTGAGCACGAAGACGCCCAAGTCAACTACGGCGATTTCTGGATGCCCGGGGGCCACTTGTTCAGCGCTTTCCGGTCGCAAAAGCACACGCTGGGCGCCAAAGAGTGACACTCAAGAAAGATGGACTTTCCAATGGACTACGGCCCGCAGCTTGTCTATCCCTTCCGGAGCCGGCCAGCAGCGGCAAACGCTTGCGCTGCTGGCTATACGATCTTGCCCACGTCGCATTCTTGCGCGAGTCGGGCCTTGCGGCTTCTTGCGAAGCGATCGCGAGTTGCGTGGCGTGCCCATGAGTCGGGCCGCGTCGTGGCGCACTGCTACCTTGGCCTGCACCTGCACCTGCGCAGCCACGCCGCGATGCTCGGTCTGGCCTGGAGAACCCGTAAGGTGGCGGAGATTGCGGCGCGCAGGTCGTCCGGCTCGCGCTGGCTCCTGTGGGCCACGCCCTCGGTCGCACGCCGTCTCAAAACGTCAGAATCGCGCGCTTTCGCATGATGGAGCGCGGCACGTGGCTCTCAGAACTGGACCCGATCACTTCCAGCACCGATGACACGCTCGAGCTTCAGGCGGGCTCGGCCAAGCTGTTGAGAATGCCGCACTCGCGCGAGGTTCGGGCGCTATCGCAGGAGCGTCGCAGATCCATTAACTCGCGCTCCAAGGCGCGCAATTCCTTCATCTTGGTCCGCACTTGCGCGATATGAGCGTCGACCAGCGCGTTCACCTCGCCGCAGCCCAACTCTGGCCGATCCCGTAAGTTCAGCAGTTGACGGATCTCATCCAGCGTCATGTCCTTCGCCCGGCAGCGGCGGATGAACAGCAAGCGCTGCAAATGGACTTCGTCATAGAGCCTGAAGTTGCCCTCGCTACGTGCAGGCTCGGGCAGCAAGCCTTCTGACTCGTAAAAGCGCACGGTCTGCACCAAGCAATCTGCCTTCTTGCCCAGTTCACCGATCCGCATCATGGTTGCTTCCTATAAAAAACTTGACTCTATATCTACTAGAGGTTTTCTAATGATGGCATCCGGGGAAAACCTTGTCAATGAAGAGCGATCTATGAACAAAGAACCTTCCAGCCCATGCGCCTGCTCCGGCGGCAATGGCCAACAGACGGCGTGCGCCAGTGAGCAGGCCAGCACTGAAACCACCGTTTTCCACGTGAGCAACATGGATTGCCGCAATGAGGAAGCACTGGTGCGGCGAACGCTGGAGGGCATGCCCGGTGTCGAGCGGCTCCTGTTCGATCTTCCGCAGCGTTTGTTGACCATTTCGCACCGCGAAGTCTCGGCCGATGCCTTGGAGCAAGCGCTGAATTCGGTGGGCATGAAGGCTCAGGCTGTCCGAGACGCCGCCGTGTCGACCACCTACCGCATCGAGAACATGGACTGCCCGAGCGAGGAGAAACTCATCCGCTCGCACCTCGGGGCAGTCGAGGGAATTCAGGACCTCGACTTCGACCTCGCTGAGCGCACCCTGTCGGTGAAACACCTCGCTCAGGCACGCGCGCAGATGGAGCAGGTCCTGGCCTCGATCGGCATGCGCGCCAAGGAGCAGACCTTCGGCCACACGGGGCCGATCGAAGCCGCGGCTGTGATCCCATCCTCGGCCCTGCAGCAGCAACCAACCGCTGCCGTTTCCGCGCCGCCGATCGGCGAGCGGGTGACGTACCGGATCGAGAACATGGATTGCCCGACGGAAGAAGCGCTGATCCGCGACCGGCTGGGCAAGCTGCCGGGTGTGACCGCGCTCGACTTCAATCTGATGCAGCGTGTGCTGGGAGTCCAGCACACGCTGGCGACCTCAGCGCCGATCGAGAAGGCGCTTGCTTCCATTGGAATGCAGGCTGCGCGGCAGGACATGCAGACAGCCACCACGGTACTTCGCATCGCGAAGATGGACTGTCCGACCGAGGAAAGTCTGATCCGCGGCAAGCTGCAAGGCATGCCGGGCGTGCAGGGAATGGATTTCAACCTGATGCAGCGCACGCTCACGGTTCGGCACACACCCGACGCGATCAAGCCGGCAGTCGAAGCCATCGAATCGCTGGGCATGGAAGCCGAGGTCCAGAGGACTGATGAGCCGCGCGATGCCCCGGTGGCCGCGCACAAGACCAATTGGTGGCCGATGGCGGTTTCGGGCGTTGCGGCGGTGGCCGCCGAAGGCGTGTACTGGGTCAACGACGGCAATCATTGGGCCGTGATCGTGCTGGCACTGGTTTCGATCTTCACCGGCGGCCTCAGCACCTACAAGAAGGGCTGGATCGCGCTGAAGAACCTCAACCTGAACATGAACGCCCTGATGGCCATCGCGGTCACCGGCGGCATGGCGATCGGCCACTGGCCGGAGGCCGCCATGGTCATGTTCCTGTTCGCGTTGGCGGAAGTGATCGAGGCGAAGTCGCTGGACCGCGCCCGCAACGCCATTCGGGGGCTGATGGACTTGGCGCCCGAGACCGCGACCGTGCGGCAGGCCGATGGCTCATGGACAGAGCTGCCGGCCAAGGAGGTCGCAAAGGGCGCGGTGGTCCGCGTGCGTCCTGGCGAGCGCATCGCACTGGACGGCCTGATCACCTCGGGTCGATCGGCCATCAACCAGGCGCCCATCACCGGCGAGAGCCTGCCCGTCGAGAAGGCCGAAGGTGACCAGGTCTTCGCCGGAACCATCAATGAGACCGGCTCTTTCGAATACAAGGTGACCGCAGGCGCCAGCGACTCGACGCTCGCGCGCATCATCCATGCCGTGGAGTCCGCGCAGGGCAGCCGTGCGCCCACGCAGCGCTTCGTCGACCAGTTCGCCCGCGTCTACACGCCGGCGGTGTTCGCGGTGTCCGTGCTGGTTGCCGTCGTGCCGCCGCTCGCCTTCGGCGGCGCATGGTTTGACTGGGTCTACAAGGCCCTGGTACTGCTGGTGATCGCCTGCCCCTGCGCTCTGGTCATCTCCACGCCGGTCACCATCGTCAGCGGCTTGGCCGCTGCCGCCCGACGCGGCATCCTGATCAAGGGTGGCGTCTACCTGGAGGGCGGGCGCAAGCTCAAGGCGTTGGCCCTGGACAAGACCGGCACACTCACACATGGCAAGCCCGAGCAGACCGACTTCGTGCCGCTGATCGGCGAGGCGCAGGAAGTTGCCGCCTGGGCCGCAAGCCTCGCGGCACGCTCGGACCATCCTGTGTCTCAGGCCATCGCCCGCAAGGCGAACCGTGACGGCATCGCGCTGCACGAGGTCGACGACTTCGCGGCGCTGCCTGGCCGCGGCGTGCGCGGCCGCGTCGCCGGGCGCATGTTGCACATGGGCAACCACAGGCTCGCCCAGGAGCTGGGCCTGAGCGAAGCGACGCTCCAGGCTCGGCTGGAGACCCTGGAGCGCCAAGGCAAGACAGCGATCCTGCTGATGGACGATGCGACCGTGCTCGGCATTTTTGCAGTGGCCGACACCGTGAAGGAAACCAGCCGTGAGGCGGTGGCCGACCTGCAGGCGCTGGGTGTGCGCACGCTGATGCTGACGGGGGACAACCAGCACACGGCCGCGGCCATCGCTGCCCAGGTCGGAATCTCTGAAGCCCGTGGTGACCAACTGCCCGAAGACAAGCTCAAGACCATCGAAAGCCTGGTCGGCGGCGAGGGCCAGGTGGGCATGGTGGGCGACGGCATCAACGATTCGCCCGCGCTCGCCCGTGCCGACATCGGCTTCGCCATGGGCGCGGCCGGCACCGACACCGCGATCGAAACAGCCGACGTCGCCCTGATGGACGACGACCTGCGCAAGATCCCCGCCTTCATCCGGCTGTCGCGTAGCACTGCGGCGATCCTCACGCAGAACATCGTTCTGGCCCTTGGCATCAAGGCGGTGTTCCTTGCGTTGACGTTCACAGGGCATGCCACCATGTGGATGGCTGTGTTCGCTGACATGGGGGCAAGTCTTTTGGTTGTCGTCAATGGGCTGCGCCTCCTGAAGTTCAAGGCGGCATGAACAATGGATGAACCATCTCTTCGCAAGACGCAGTGGTACTCACTCGCGATCGTTATATTCGCCGGCGATCAGGCAGCTAAGAGCTACATTGACGCGACAACTCCCTTGGGTTGGTCGCACGAGGTGGCGTCATTCTTCAACCTAGTTCACGCTCTCAATCCCGGCGCGGCGTTCAGCTTCCTTGCTGGCGCGGGCGGCTGGCAGCGGTGGTTTTTTCTGGCGATCGCGTTCGCAATATCGGCATGGCTCGCATGGCTGCTCTCCCGGCCGCTGCGCAAAACGGAAGGCCTTTCGTACAGCCTCATTCTGGGCGGCGCATTGGGCAACGCGTTCGACCGCGCCACGCGCGGGCACGTTATCGACTACATCGACTTTCACCTGCACGGCTGGCACTGGCCCGCCTTCAACATCGCTGACATGGCCATCGTGGGCGGGGCGATCGCGCTGGTGGCCCAGTCGTTCATGAGCGTGGAGAACCCGGCCGCCACAAAGGAGTCCCAGTGACATTGGGACGATCCGGAAATTCGCAATGCACACGGTGCAGGACACCAATCTGAAGAGAACGGCCCCCAGCATGAGCGGCCGCGGCTTGGCCCTCATGCTAGCGCCCACCGCCGCTTTTGCTGCAACGCCCTGTTGCGATGGCGGCGATTGCTGCAACGACGTCGCAATGCCTTGCTGTGAATAAACAGCACGCAAGCCAGTTGACCTGGCAATTATGAAAGTCCATCACGGCGATGCTGGCCTTTTTCGTTCCAATGAGCCGTCACGGAGAGGTGATGATGAAGCTATGCCGGGATCCTGCAAGCTTTAGGACGGTCTTCTTTACCGCATAGCGATATGCTGATGTCACCCGTTCGCCTCGCCTGGCAAGTACAAGTAGTTCGTCGCGGTTTTCTGGCCGTGTCCGCCCGCTTCGCTGGCCCTTTTGCCCCAAACAAGCGCAATCATGCCTGCGTTACCACCAAAGTTCGCCCCCGCCAGTTGCTGTTCCTAAAGGGCATCAAGCTCAACGCCATCGCCGACCGGCCAGCGTATTTCGCATCGCTGCGTGCCCGTCGGGGCCAGCCCATCGTCATCCTCGCAGAGCTGGGACCGGACGAGGCATTCGCCCTGTGGAAGCAGCATGTACTGGGCGACAGGCCTCGCTGACCCAGTTTCGCCTCATCCTCCTGACAGCCCCGCACTTATTGCGGGGCTTTCTTTTTTCCGCGTTCGCCAATCGGGGCTGTTGCAAATGCCGATTTCCGGCTGACGCGGCTCGCCTCGCGCATGAAGCTGCCCGCATGTGTCGCTGATTCGTCAGCACCATGCCAGCAGCCAGAGTTTCCAGGCTGCCGCGGATTCTTTCCGCGCTACCCGCCAGTCCGCCATCGCATCGAGTCTGCGGACGCGCGTCACCCGTGACGCCGATGCTTTTTTCTCAACCGCGTGCGGGAGCTGCCATCCCGTGAGGGACGAGGCCCCGCTTTTTCCAAGGAGCCCGTCCATGTCCCAGCAAGCCTCTTTCGGCCAGTTGGCCTTGATCCATTGCGGCAAGTTCCTGCCGCTCGAAATCCTGCATAGCGCCGCCGGCCACTACATCGGCACGCGCGATACAGAAGGTCCCGTTTCGCGGGAATCCTGCCAGTACTTCCGCAGCTATGCCGCGGCTCAACGTGCCCTCGAAAGAGGCGGCTGGTCCCAGCTCGCCACACCCTGATCCAACTGGAGGAACCACGTCATGAACCAGCTTTTGCCCCAGGAAGTCGTCGATCAGATCATGCGGGAAGAGCAGCATTTCGCCGCCGCGCCCCAAGCCTTCTTCGAGGTCTGGAAGCGCGGCGTCGAGATCGCAGGCCCGCAATGGTTTGGCGACGGCACGCGCGAAGGCCTGAACCAGGCAAAGAGCAAGTGGGATCTGCGTCCCGACATGCTGCGTGCCAACGACGCACTCGGCGTCCTGAGCAGCGGGGAACGCATGTTCCTGTCCGCCATGTTCAGCTTCTACAACGCGCGCGAGGGCGGTGCCATGCTCAAGCGCTGCCACTTCCAAGGACTGTCGGACTTCGATGGTCTCGATCTGCAACGTCGCCAGGTGATCGCCGACCTGCTGCTGAACTACAGCGGTTGGTGAGCCGGTCCCTGGCACACCTTCATCACTGCGTTCACGGGACCCCATGAGGGACATGCGCCTCGTTCGAGGCCATGTCCCTCGCGTTTTCTCCCCGCCCAGCGCCATCCGGCATCAGGCGGTTTCCCCTGCGGATGCCATCGTCCGCAAGGGCTGGCTCCGTTCATTCATCGAAAGGAGCCTTCATGGCCAACAACTACTACGAAGCCACCGGCGTTCTCGTGCTCGACCGTGTGACGCCCGTCATCCAGGCGCTGTTCGGCGCCTTCGCGCTGGACGAGAGCCACCCCGGCAACGGGCAGGCCTACATCGCCCAGATCGCCGAGACCACCAATCCGCAATGGCCGGACGTGCTCGATGGCCTGGAAGACCTGGCCACGCAACTCGGTATTCCGATGCCGGACGACGAAGGGCTGTCGATCCCGCCGCTGCTCGAACTGCTCGCCGTGCACTTCCGTGCCGATGAGGACGAAGAGCTGGGGAACTTGATCGACCGTCATTCGTTCGAGGACACCGCCGATCTCGACGCATTGTTTCTGATCGCCACCCGGTTCGATGACGGGCACCACCTGACCGCCATCCAGTTCGAGGGCTGCTGGTACTGCAGCAAGCCGCGGCTGTTCGAGTTCGGCGGCAACGGCTGCTACCTGAGCCGCGAGGTCCGCTTCATCAGCTCCTCCTCCCAGGCCCTCCAGCTCGGCGACCAATTGCGCAAGACCATTGTGGCCGCCGACATCGAAGAGGCTTCGGCCCTGATCGCGCTGGAGACCATCAATCTGCTGGCGGGCGTCAGCGACGAGCCATTCCGCATGAATTTGCGCCGGCGCGTCGCCGAGCGATTGGCCCAAACGCCAACGATCAGCGTCACCTGACGCTGTTTCCTTTCTTTCCACCCACCGGGGTCAATTCCCGGTGGCGGGGATTTGCTCCATCATTATTCTGTTGGAGAAATCCCATGTCCCAGAATCCCAATCCCTTTCTACGCGGCTACTGGAATCTGAAAATCGTCCGCACGCTGTCCATCAGCTACGAGGACGGAAGCCCGCATGTTTGGCGAAACATCCACCCGAGCCAGCAGCACCTCTGCGACGCGGCGCTGGTTTCTTCTCCTTGCATCATCACCAGCGACTTCGCGGTGGTCAGGACTGGCACCGAACCTGTCGGCGCCGCACTGATCGCCGAATGCGACGCGGCTGAAGGGGGCAGCGGCGAAGGCATGGTGGGTGCCGTGGTGTACGCGATCCACGGCGACGACTTCGACGGCCGCCCCGTCCACATTGGCGACACCTATTCGGCCGAGGCCGCACGGGAAGTCGTGCAGCGGTTGAGCTTCGAGACCGGCTACTACAGCCGGTGCTGGGAAATCAGCAGCGCGCACATCAGCCGCGAAACCGGCCAGTACCTGGCCAACCTGGCTGACCTCGCGACGCCGGAGGCCTTTTTGTTCATCGCGTTCCGGATTCCCTACAGCCCGGCGATCGGCGTCAAGCTGATCTCCACGCCCTGGACGGACCAGCACCTGCAGGACGTCGAGGGGATCGCCGCCGAGCAGCTTCGGCAGGAGCACCGCAGCAAGGGCATGCCGGACGAGCTGGCACAGATCCTTGAACTGGCCGGCCAGGCCGACGTGCGCATCCTCATCCTCGATGCCGACGCACCCGTGTTGCCGGGCCTATCGCTGGCCGGCGAATAGCTGCCACACACATCCCCGGCCTTCCTTGTCCTCACCGCATGCCGGCCCGGTCTCCCGCCAGAGAGCCGGGCCGGCGCACTTTCACAGGAGCGATCCCATGTTCCCCGACCTCATCACACCCGCATCCGACTTCGAGCACCAACTCGGAGCCTGCGTCAACGCCATGAGCCAGGAAGATGCCATCGGCCAGATCCTGGTATTCGAGCGCATGAGCGGCACGCTGCACATGCGCCATATCGCCAGCGCCGACCTGGTGGACACCGACGTGGACGACTACGAAATGGTCGTCTTCGACGGTGGCAACACAAGCGGCGACACGTGGAAACACGTGTTCTTTCCGCGTCAGCGCGAGCACTACTTCGTGTACCAAGCCTGATTCCTCCAGCCCCTTTCGAGGGGCTTTTTCTTGCCCGCAGCACAGGAAAACGGTTGTGGTGCGGTGCCGTTTCCTGCGGGCAGGCAGACCGCCCCAGGGCCATGCTTGCCCCATGTTCGTCGGCGTTGCCGGCACATGCCCAGGCAGTCGAGACCTTCGAGGCTGCAAGCGCGGGAAACCGTGCTGGTCGTTTCTTCCTACGGACCTACCGCGTCCATCCACGCCACCCACAAGGGACCTCTCCCTTGCGGGCGGGGAATCCCTTGTTTTTCCTCAAGGAGTTTCCCCATGGATCGTTCCCTCATCAAATCCATGATGCCTTCGCTGGTCGCAGGCCATGTGCCCCGCAACGTGCGGTCGTTCAAGTACCGCGTGTTCGATGATCAGCCGCTGTCCTCAACGCTGGGCTTCGCCATCGACCCCCAACCCTTCGACGGCAAGGTGGTCGCCGCGACCGACGATGCCATCGTCGTCAAGCTCAAGCCTTCCGAGTTCGCGGTGCTCGATCCCAGCCTGGTGACCACGGTTCCTGCCGAAGGCGCCAAGGTGCATGTCCAACCCTATGCCCGTCGTCGCTTCGACGGACTGCGCGCGGACACGCCGGAGGTCATCACCGAGGAGACTTCGGACGGCACGCCGTACACCATCACGAGGCACATCCTCGGCTCGGCGCCGGCCAAGCTGCCCATTCCCACGCCGCAGTGCATGGAGTTGGGCCAGCTCATCGAGCAGTTGGAGGAGATGCCGGCCCCCGATCGCTTCCGGCGCATCACCCACATGCTGGTGGATGCCGGTGCCCGCGACTTCACCTGGGTCGATCCCACGCCCTCCAAGATCATCGAGACCCCGCCGGCGATCAGCTTCACGGTCTCGACCGCGAAGTTCGAGGGCCGGGTGACGATCCTCTACGACCGCGGCGGAGACACCTACGTGGTGGAACTGCACCGTCAGAACGGTGAATCGGTCGAACTGGTCGATCGGCACGACGAGGTGTATTTCGACATGCTCGGCGAAGTGCTGGAGAGGCTCATCGACGACGGGCGCTGGCGCCAGATCGACGTGAGCATCCTCGACGCGAAAGCGGCCCGCAAGCGCCAGGCCGTCCCGGCATGACGCCCCGCAGCGAAACCGGGCGGTCCTGCGGCTGACCCGAGGCATCCGCCACGGCGTTCCAGCCGTTCCGGCCGCGTGCACTACAGGCCCTTCATCCCATCGGATGGAGGCCTTTCTCATTCTTCCACACAGGAGATTTCATCCATGTCACTGCGATTCAAAGGCGCTGACCTGCGCCCCGTGCTGACCGAAGCCATCGCCAATCAGGGGTCGTCTCAGAAAACGGAAAAAAATCGTACGCTAAGAGCCGAAGTGGGCCCTTTAGCAGCAATGCAAAGCTGCGATCAACGGGCAGGAAACATTGCCATGGTGCGCGTTGCACTCTCTCACTAGCGTCGACAGGGCCTCTTCCATCCGCGTGAGGTCCGCCATGCGTGCGCGCACATCGGCCAGCCGGTGAGCAGCCAGTTCGGCCGCCTCGCTGCAATGGGTGCCGTCCTCCAGTTTCAGGAGCTGGCCGACTTCATCCAGGCTGAATCCCAGGCGCTGGGCTGACTTCACGAACTTCACCCGCGCCACGTCCGCCTGCCCGTAGCGGCGGATGCGACCGTAGGGCCGCTCCGGCTGGGGTAGCAAGCCCTTGAGCTGATAGAAGCGGATCGTCTCCACGTTGACCCGGGCTGCCTTGGCGAAGGCCCCGATGGTCAGATTCTCTTGAGCGTTCTCCATGGCGCTTGACTCCGTAGTTGACTACGGAAGTAACGTTACAGCATCAAGCGAAGTCCCGGAAGGAGAACCTTATGTCGGAACCCAAGAACGGCTGCGGCGCACTGGCGACCGGCGGCGTCGCGGCCGTCCTCGCCTCGGCCTGCTGCCTCGGCCCCCTTGTCCTGGTCGCGCTCGGCTTCTCTGGCGCGTGGATCGGCAACCTGACCGTGCTGGAGCCGTATCGGCCGATCTTCATCGGCGCAGCGCTCATCGCGCTGTTCTTCGCCTGGCGCAGCATCTTCCGACCAGCCCATGCCTGCAAGCCCGGCGACGTTTGCGCCGTGCCCCAAGTGCGGACTGCCTACAAGGTGATCTTCTGGATCGTGGCCGCCCTGGTTCTGGTTGCCCTCGCGTTTCCCTACGTCCTGCCGCTGTTCTACTGAAAGGAGATCACCATGAAGAAACTCACCACCCTCACCACCCTCATCGCCCTGGCCGCCGCTCTAAGCGCGCCCGCCTGGGCTGCCACCAAGACCGTCACCCTGTCGGTGCCCGGCATGACCTGCGCCGCGTGCCCGATCACGGTCAAGACGGCTCTGTCCAAGGTCGCCGGCGTCGAGAAGGCCGAAGTCAGCTTCGAGAAGCGGGAGGCCGTCGTCACCTTCGACGAGGCCAAGACCAATGCCGACGCCTTGACCAAGGCCACCGCAAACGCGGGTTACCCGTCCAGCGTCAAGCAGTGAGGGCGTAATCATGGCCGAGGCGATCACCCTCCACATCGAAGGCATGACCTGCACGTCGTGCGCCGAGCACGTCCAGCAGGCTTTGACGAACGTGCCCGGCGTGCGCGCGGCCTCGGTGTCCTATCCGCAGCGGCAGGCCGAAATCGAGGCGGATGCAGGCGTGAGCGTGGCCCCGCTGGTTGCCGCAGTGGCCACGCTCGGCTATCGCGCACGGCTTACCGACACGCCGAACAAGCCTGCCGGCCTGCTAGACAAGGCGCTGGGCTGGCTCGGTGGCGAAACGAAGCATGTTGGCGGTGAACAAGCGCTGCACGTGGCTGTGATAGGCAGCGGCGGCGCGGCGATGGCGGCTGCCTTGAAGGCCGTGGAGCAAGGCGCCCGCGTCACGCTGATCGAGCGCGGCACCATCGGCGGCACCTGCGTCAATGTCGGCTGCGTGCCGTCCAAGATCATGATCCGCGCCGCGCACATCGTCCACCTGCGCCGCGAAAGCCCGTTCGATGCTGGCCTGCCGGCCGCAGCGCCCGCTGTACTGCGCGAGCGGCTGCTGGCCCAGCAACAAGGCCGCGTCGAGGAGCTGCGCCATGCCAAGTACGAAGGCATCCTGGCAAGCACTCCGGCCATCACCGTGCTGCGCGGCGAGGCCCGGTTCAGGGACACGCGCACGCTGACCGTGGCGACCGCTGACGGCGGCACGCACGAGGTGAACTTCGACCGCTGCCTGATTGCCACCGGCGCGAGCCCGGCGCTTCCGCCAATCCCGGGCCTTGCGGACACACCCCACTGGACCTCCACCGAGGCGCTGGAAAGCAGCTCGCTCCCCGAGCGGCTGGCCGTGATTGGTTCCTCCGTGGTGGCGGTCGAGTTGGCGCAAGCCTTCGCCCGGCTGGGCAGCCAGGTCACGATCCTGGCGCGCAGCACGCTGTTCTTCCGAGAAGACCCGGCCATCGGGGAAGCCGTAACAGACGCCTTCCGCGCCGAGGGCATCGAGGTGCTGGACCACACCCAGGCGAGCCACGTTGCCTATGCGGGCGGGGAATTCGTGCTCACCACCGGGCAGGGGGAAGTGCGCGCCGACAAGCTGCTGGTCGCCACCGGTCGCGCGCCGAACACGCGCAGCCTGAACCTTGAAGCGGCAGGCGTCGAAGTCAATGCGCAGGGAGCCATCGTCATCGACCGCGCCATGCGCACGAGCGCACCGCACATCTTTGCTGCCGGCGACTGCACCGACCAGCCGCAGTTCGTCTATGTGGCGGCGGCGGCCGGCACGCGCGCCGCGATCAACATGACCGGCGGCGACGCGGCGCTGGACCTGACGGCGATGCCGGCGGTGGTGTTCACCGATCCGCAGGTGGCGACCGTGGGCTACAGCGAGGCGGAAGCGCACCACGACGGCATCGAGACCGACAGCCGGCTGCTGACGCTCGACAACGTGCCGAGGGCGCTCGCCAACTTCGACACGCGCGGCTTCATCAAGCTGGTGGCGGAAGCTGGCTCAGGGCGGCTGATCGGCGTACAGGCGGTCGCGCCGGAAGCGGGCGAACTGATCCAGACGGCCGCGCTGGCGATCCGCCACCGGATGACCGTGCAGGAGCTGGCCGACCAGTTGTTCCCCTACCTGACCATGGTCGAGGGACTGAAGCTCGCGGCGCAGACCTTCAACAAGGACGTGAAGCAACTGTCCTGTTGCGCCGGATGAGGAAAAGGGAGGTGTTCGATGAACGCCTACAGCCGCGCCAACCGCCGCATCTACGCGGCCTTGTCCGATCCCCTGTCGGCCACCCACCGGCACCGCCTCGACGATCTGCTCAAGCGCCACGACAACGGCAAGACGACCTGGCTGGCCTGGCTGCGCCAGTCGCCCGTCAAGCCGAACTCGCGCCACATACTCGAACACATCGAGCGCCTCAAAGCCTGGCAGGCGCTCGACCTGCCTTCCGGCATCGAGCGGTCGGTGCACCAGAACCGCCTGCTCAAGATCGCCCGCGAAGGCGGCCAGATGACGCCCGCCGATCTGGCCAAGTTCGAGGCACAGCGCCGCTACGCGACCCTGGTGCGCTCGCCATCGAGGGCATGGCCACCGTCACCGACGAAATCATCGACCTGCACGACCGCATCCTGGGCAAGCTGTTCAACGCTGCCAAGCACAAGCATCAGCAGCAGTTCCAGGCGTCCGGCAAGGCGATCAACGCCAAGGTGCGGCTGGCCACCTCGATCAAGCAGGGCACGGTGACGGCCTCGCTGATGCTCAGGAAACTCGGCAGCTACCCGCGCCAGAACGGCCTGGCCGTGGCGCTGCGCGAGCTGGGCCGCATCGAGCGAACGCTGTTCATCCTGGACTGGCTGCAAAGCGTCGAGCTGCGCCGCCGCGTGCATGCCGGACTGAACAAGGGCGAAGCCCGCAACGCGCTAGCCCGCGCCGTGTTCTTCAACCGGCTGGGCGAAATCCGCGACCGCAGTTTCGAGCAGCAGCGCTACCGGGCCAGCGGCCTCAACCTGGTGACGGCGGCCATAGTGTTGTGGAACACGGTCTATCTGGAACGGGCCTCAAACGCCTTACGCGGTCACGGCCAGACTGTCGATGACGCCCTGTTGCAGTACCTGTCGCCGCTGGGCTGGGAGCACATCAACCTGACCGGCGATTACCTCTGGCGCAGCAGCGCCAAGATCGGCGCGGGCAAGTTCAGGCCGCTACGACCGCTGCAACCGGCTTAGCGTACGATTTTTTCCGTTTTCTGAGACGTCCCCAATCAGTGCCGCATTGTCCTGGTCAAGGATCAGGGCGTGTACTTCCTCGCCGAGCGTGGGGAGCGTCGCCCGGATGGGCGCCAGGCACTGCTCGCCTACGCCGTCGGATGCAACCCGGACACCGACCCGTTCGATGACTGGTGGCACCTCGCCGGCCGCGAGCTGGGCGGCGATGACTTCGCGGAGTATTTCGACCCGAAGGACGGCCTGTTCACGCGCCTCCAGCACTCGGCGGACGATCTCGTGCTTTCCGCCACCGCCACGCACCTGTCCTTAGCAGTGGTGCCTCCCGCCTGACGCGGCAACCGCCTCGCAGCCCCCGCATCGGGGGCCTTCTTTTGTTCGCACCGCCGCCATCGCCGCGCGTGCGCGTTTGTCTCCAGCCGCCGAGGCACGCCCCGCCGGCCACAACGCCGGCATGCCACCGGAGACAACCGCATGAACACGCCATCGACCTCGCCGAGGCTGCACCTCCTACCGGTGTCGCTGCGCACGGCCAATGCATTCGTTCTGTCGCACCATCGCCACCACCGCCCGGTCCAGGGCGCGAAGTTCGCCCTGGCCGTCACGCTGAGCGACAGCGACCTGATCCACGGCGTGGCCATTGTCGGCCGCCCGGTCGCGCGGCACCTGGACGCTGGAAGTCACGCGGCTGTGCACCGACGGCACACCCAGCGCCTGCAGCAAGCTCTACGGCGCGGCCTGGCAGGCGGCAAGGGCGCTGGGCTACATACGCCTGCTCACCTACACCATGCCCGACGAAGGTGGCGCCAGCCTGCGCGCCGCCGGCTGGCGGCTGATCGGCGCGCGCGGTGGCGGCGCCTGGAGCCGTCCCGGCCGTCCGCGCGCCGATACCCCCGAGCACCTGCGCGGCGCCAAGTGCCTGTGACAGGCGCCGGGTGGCGCGGACAAAGGGAAGCGCCCGGGTGCCGATTGATTGCTGCCGCGCGCGCGAGGCCCCGCCATGCTGGCCCCATGCCTGCTGACGTCGTCAGCGACATGCCAGGCAACCATCGGTCTTCGAGGTTGCGGCGCAGTTCCCACTGCGTGACCGAGCCAGCTCGCACCGCATCCTTCCGCGAGCGGCCACCAGCCTCTGGTGGCGGATGCTTTCGCCTTATCAACCCACCGCGGGGTCACGCACCTTCCCCGCATGCGTGGGCCGGTGTGTCTCCGCTTCATCCCAATGGAGATTCACCATGAACACCACGTCCAACGAGAAATCGTATTTCGACCTCCACACCTCGGGCATCGGCTACATCCAGCGTGTCCGTGAAGTGCCCGTCCGGGGCGGCCGCCGTGCGCAGCCTTTCCTGGCATGCACCATCGCCGCGCTGGTCGGCCCCGCCCGGGACCCCAGCTACCGCTACTTCGACGTCAAGGTCTCGGGTGCCGAGGCCAAGAAGCTCGTTCAGCGCTACATCGGCGTTGACGATCCCAAGCAGCGCCCGCTGGTGCGCTTTCGCCTCGGTGACCTGTGGGGCGATGTGTACATCCGCGACAAGGGTGAGCAGAAGGGTCAGGCCGCCGCGTCCCTCAAGGCGCGACTGCTCAAGGCCGAACTGATCGACCGGGCCGAACTGGCTTCGATCGAGCAGCACGAGTTGATCACCCGCGGCATCGGCTATCTCAATCGTGTGAAGGACGTCACCCCAGAAGCTGGCGACTCGTTCCTCTCTTGCACCGTCGCGGCACTGGCCGGGCCTGTCGATGAACCGGAGTATCGGTACTTCGACACCATCGTCGCCACCCCGGAAGCCGAGCACCTGGTTCGCCGGTGCGTTCAGGCCGTCGAGGGTGACCGCAAGGTGCTGATCGCCTTCCGTCTGAACGACATGAAGATCGATCCGTACATCCGCACCAAGGGTGAGCACGCCGGGGAACCGGCCGCCAGCCTGGAATCGACGCTGGTCCACATCGGTCTCATCAAGATCGACGGCACCCAGGTCTATCCGACGAGCCAGGCGCAAGCCGAGGCGCCGCCGGCCGAAGACGCATCCGCGTCCGAAGCCGACGATGCCATCGACACGGCCACCGAGCCCGCCGAGCGCGAGCCCGAGGCGCAAGTCCAGGAGCAGGAGCCGGCATTGGCTGCTTCGTTCTGATCCGGCACGGCCTCTCACGGGGCCTTGTCGCTTTTCCTCCCCACGTACGCCGCGTCCCCAGGACGCGTGCTTGCGCATTTCATCCCCCGGAGTTCCGCGTGGTCTCACGGCCACGCGGTTGTCGAATTTCTCAAAGGAGATCAGCCATGTCTCTGGTATCCCGCTTTGCTCCGCAATCCCCGATCCTGCGCTCTGATCGCCCACTCTCGGACGACCGCATTCGTGCCGTCGTTCCGTCGATCTTCGCCGACGCTCCACATGGGAGCCGGTCCGATCGGTATGCCTACATACCGACCTCGACCGTGCTGACCAAGCTGCGCCAGGAGGGCTTCGAGCCCTTCATGGTGTGTCAGACGCGCGTGCGCAACGAAGACCGGCGCGAGTACACGAAGCACCTCATCCGACTTCGCCATGCAAGCCAGATCAACGGCGACGAGGCGAACGAGATCATCCTGCTCAACAGCCATGACGGCACGAGCAGCTATCAGATGCTCGCCGGCATGTTCCGGTTCGTCTGCCACAACGGCCTGGTTTGCGGTGACACCACCGCAGACATCCGCGTTCCCCACAAGGGCGACGTGGCCAGCCAGGTGATCGAAGGTGCCTACGGAGTCCTCGAAGGTTTCGAGCGCGTGCATAACGCGCGCGATGCGATGCGCACCATCACCCTCGATGAGGGCGAAGCGGAGGTCTTTGCGAACTCTGCGCTCGCACTCAAGTACGACGATCCGGCCAAGTCCACGCCTGTCACCGAGAGCCAACTGCTGGCCCCTCGGCGATGGGACGACCGCAAGAACGACCTGTGGGCCGTCTTCAACCGCGTCCAGGAGAACCTAGTCAAAGGGGGCCTGAACGGACGCACGGCCAACGGCCGCAATCAGCGCACCCGTCCGGTGCAAGGCATCGACCAGAACCTGCGCCTGAACCGGGCGTTGTGGCTGCTGGCCGAAGGCATGCGCCAGCTCAAGGCGTGATGCCACGCGGACCTCGCCCACCTCGGGCGAGGCCATTTCCTCTCATCCACCGGGTGCCGTCGGCGGCCCGTCATTCATCATCAGGAGAACCATCATGGCAACCCCATCGGCTTCCGAGAAATCTGTTGCGCCCATCGTCGTCCCCGGCCAGCTCACGCTGCGTACCATCCGCGGCAAGAACGGCCCGTTCACGGTTGGCCGCCTCGCGACGCACCTCGGTACTTTCGAGGTCAAAGACCCGGAGCTGGAGCAGTACCCCGAAGGCAAGTACGACGGGGAATTCATCATCAGGTACATCTTCCCGAAGTCCTATCCGGTCGGCGGCGGCATGCGGTTCGAGATCCGTGCCAGCCTCGACGGCATGACGCTCAACGGCATCGACAAACTCAGCCGCGACGAAGCCCGCAGCTTCGCCACCCAGGACGTCGATCCGCTCGATGAAGAGCAAGGGGCGCAGCCTGCGGCAACGCCGGCCAAGCCCACCAAAGCGTCCAGGCCCGCCAAGCCCGCACCCGTGCAGGCGTCCGCGGACCCGCTGGTCGATACCACGCCCTTCGGCGTGGATGCGCCACCGCCTGCTACGGCCGCTGCCCCCGGCAGCACCGAAGACGGTGACGCCGCGCTCTTCGGCCTGCTGTGGCCGCTGGGCGAGTCCGTGAAACTGGATTCGACCATCGACCGCCGCACCCTGCGCGCGCAGATCGCCCGCCTGGGCGAGCTGGGCTACGCGCTGGACTTCAAGACGCAGGAGTGGAGCCGCCAGGCCGAACCAAAACCTGCGTGATCGCAGACGCCGCATGCGCGGTGTTCTTCATCCACCCGCCGGGGTTCCTTTCCCATGCGGGGGAGGCCCTGGCCATTTTCTGGAGGTCTCCATCATGTCCACCATCGCTTGCGATACCCCGCGTTCAACGCTGGATGAACCCGCGTGGCGGGACCTTTGCAAAGCGGCCGCCGCACACGCCCAGCGCGGTTGCGGCTTGTCCTACGACCACTACGTGACGCTCTTCAGTTCGGCGATCGACGCACAGGCCAATCGTTTGCCGGATGAGCAACGTGCTCAGGCTCTCGAAATCGCGGCCCAGGAATGGGACTACGCAACACCTGCCGAACGGCAGGAAACCCAGGACTGGAATGCGGAGCATGGCTATTGCTCGCACGGGATCGAGTTCGGCTACTGCCCGGCCGGTTGTGATCGAGACGATGACGACTGGGATTGAGGGCGACGCATAGGTTCCTTCGCCGCAGATGCGGCATTCCATCACCCGCTGGGGGTTCTTCCCCACGGGGAGGCCTTCAGCTCAACTTTTCGAGGAGGCCTCTCATGGGCTGGTATTTCTCAAACCAATCGCGGTCCGAACTGATCGCGGAACTGATCGCACCGCAAGAGACCGAGCGCGCCAGCGTCAAGGTCATCGCTCACACCCTGCGCGGCAACGTGCTGTGGTCCGTCGCCGAAGTGACCGCCAAGGTCGAAGGCGTGCATCGTGATCTCGCACCGGGCCAGTCCCTGCGCTACATCCGCTGCGATCTGCTTGAACGAAGCGGCGGCCAGTGGGGCTACAAGTCCTTGGACGAGTCCATGCACCCGTACTACTACACGTGCCCGCTGTCCTATCTGGACCTCGCACCGGAGCAGTCCGCCGACTGGCGTGCAGGCGTTCGCGCCTACCACGCCCGGCGGCGCACACCCACGGCATCCGCGGCATCCGCCGCGGCGTCGATGGCCTGAGCCAGGAGGAACCGACATGGACCCGATCCTGGCAACGCTTCCGCCCTCGTTGCTGGCACTCGTTGAAGGGAGTTTGTCCAACGACGAAGTGTCCTCCGACGAGGAAATGCTGGCGTACTTCATCGACAACGGCCTCACCGAGGACCAGGCACGGCAGGCACTGACCTACCGCGACCAGTACCTCAACAACATCTACCTGGAAGGCTTCACGCCGATCACTTCGGCGGACGAGCCGCTTCACTTCAACCCGCACACCCGGCAGTTCGAGCCGGACTGAGCGGTTTTCTTCCACCCCCTGGGGCA
This sequence comes from Stenotrophomonas sp. 86156_Sma, assembly GCF_056481625.1. Lineage (NCBI taxonomy): Bacteria > Pseudomonadati > Pseudomonadota > Gammaproteobacteria > Lysobacterales > Lysobacteraceae > Stenotrophomonas > Stenotrophomonas sp. 86156_Sma. The sequence goes on along the minus strand of NZ_CM151157.1, from coordinate 1,815,317 downwards.
GCACTTGCCCCAGCGGGCGGTGCTGTTCCCGTTCATCCGAGGACACCACCATGCCCGCAAACACTTCTTCCACCACGCTGTATCGCATCGACGAATGCTCCGACGTGATGGCCGACGCTTGCGTCGGCGATGACCAGGGCAATCTGATCTTCCTGTCGATCTGGGCGCGCGACACCGCCGTCCAGCAGTTCCTCGCTCGTCTGACCCTCGGGCGCGACGAACAGGGCTTGGACCAGTTCCACGTCATCACCGACCAGGGCAGCAGCGTCCCGGTGTTCGTCAGCAACGTCGATCGCCTGGAAAAACGCATGACCCGCGCCTACCGGCGAACGCTGTTCGGTTCGCTGTCCAACGTGTGGCTGTTCGATCGCCGCTGCGTGAAGCCCGACAAGGCCAACGCCAGCGCACTCGCACTTCTCCCACGCGGTAGCGCCCACCGGCTTGACCGCCTGTGGACGCTGGTGCGGGACACCTGCCCGTTGCCGCTGCTCGATCACTGGCGCGAGACCGTGCTGGAACTGCTGCAAACCCGCGAGATGCTGGCTCGTCTTCCGTTCGCCCTCGGGCCGCTGGAAGGCCATCGGCTCGCCATCGACGTGCCGGCGCTGACCCTGGCGCTGGGCTCCCTGATCCGCAGTGACGTGCTCACCGCCTATCCCTATCCGGCCAAGATTTGGACGCCGGAAGTGGTAGCGGCTTGACCCACCCGTGGAGGCACGCCTTGGCGTGCTTCCGCCTTTCATCCCCGCCAACCAGGAGACTTCCATGGCCCTCATGTTCCCGCGGCTCGCCCGCAATTTCGCCAAGAACGGGTACTACCCGACCGACGAACCCACGCTCGAAAGAGCCCTCAACGCACTGATGCCCAGCGATGGGCCGATGTGCATCCTCGATCCCTGCGCCGGCGAAGGCGTGGCGATCGCCGAAGCCGCTCATGTCCTCGGGCGCGAACAGGCAAAAGCGTTCGCCGTCGAGTTCGACGCGGAGCGGGCACGCCATGCCCGCGGCCTGGTCGATCACTGCCTGCACGCGGATCTGATGGACACGATGATCTCCAAGCAGTCCTTCGGGCTGCTCTGGCTCAACCCGCCGTATGGCGATCTGTCCAAGGACGTCAACGGCAACATCGGCTATCAGGGCCAGGGCCGTGCCCGCCTCGAAAAGCTGTTCTACCAGCGCAGCCTGTCGCTGTTGCAGTACGGCGGCGTGCTGGTCTTCATCGTCCCTGGCTACGTGCTCGACGCCGAGCTGGTCGGCTGGCTGACACGCCACTACACGGACCTGCGGATCTACCGAGCGGTGGAGACGCAGTTCAAGCAGGTGGTGATCTTCGGCCGCAGGGTGCGTCAGCGCGAGCTGGCACCCGATGGTCTCAAGGCCGTGCGCAATCTGCTGCTGCAGGTTGGGCTTGGCGAAGTCGAAGCCGAGGAACTGCCGAGCGAATGGCCGTTCCGGCCGTACATCGTCCCCGCCAGTCCGGCCGAGCCGGAGCATTTCTTCCGCGTGACGATGGAGCCAGAGCAGTTCGCCGATGAGGTTGACCGGCTCCAAGGCCTCTGGCCGTCGCTGGACACGCATCTGGGGGCCGCGCAGCAGAAACTGCGTCCGCCAGCGCGTGCCTTGACTCCTTGGCATCTCGCCTTGGCTCTGGCTGCGGGTGCGATCTCGGGGGTTGTGCGCTCCAAGACCGGGCGCGTGCTCGTCGTCAAAGGTGACACCCACAAGGACAAGACGCTCCAGCGGGAATTCACCGAACGCGAAGACGGCTCCATCGCCGAGACCCGCATCCTCACCGACAAGTTCGTGCCCGTCATCCGCGCGTGGGACATGACGCCCGGCTCCGCTACACGGGGCGAGGTCCTGACCATCCGTTAATCCACCGGACGCGCCGCCGTCCTGCAGTACCACATCGAAGGAGAAACCCCCATGTTCTCAAGCCTGTTCAAGCGGCCCGCGCCGCAGAAGCAACCGTTGTTCGCACCAGGTACGTTGCAGCTGAGCGAGAAGGTGCATTGGCTGGCCCGCAAAGGCCTGATCGATCCCTTGGCCTATGTCCAACGCCATGTGCGCGGTGACTGGGGCGAGACCGACGAGGCGACCCGCCAAGCCAACGATGTCGCAATCCGGGGGGACGATCCGATGATCTCCCACTTCAGGATCACGCCCGAACTGGTGTTGATCGTCAAAACCAGCGAGGACCACCGCACCACGGTGATCCAGCTTCCCGAAGAACGGGACATGATCTGACAGCACCATCGTGGTCTTCATCCCCCTGACGGAGCCACTTCACTCCGCGAGGGGTGTCGTGGCTCAATGACCCATCAAGGAGGAGCCCATGGCATCACATCGCATTGAAACCTACTGCCACAGGCTGGCGTTTCCAGTCGGTGCGCTCATCTTCAGCAGGGGCATCGATCGCCTGGTCCGCACGGGTCGCCTCGACCCGATCCCGTACTTCAGGCGCCACACCCGTGGCGACTGGGGCGACGTCAACCTCCAGCAATGGCAGGCCAACAGCACTGCACTCCAATCCGGTGCATCGCTGGAATCCCGCTACGTGATCCATCCGGGGCTGGCCATCCGCATCGTCACCGATGCGCAGCGCAGCGCCACCGTCATCGTGCTGCCGTCCGAAGACTGAGCACGATTCACCAGCAGGCCGCCACGGCCGGCAACTTCGACCACCTCGGCCAAGCGCCGATTTCCTTCCCACTGCGGGGCATGCCATTGCCCCGCTGGGGTGGTGCATGCCCCATTTTTCATTGGAGCATCACCATGTCCCTCGATCTCGAAACCACTGCCGCTGAAGCCGCGCCCGTACAGGGCGAACTGCTCGATGCGGAATCTTCCCCTCTGACCCTGAGCCTTCAGGATTTCGTCGGCGAGTTCGGCGACGAACTGCTCGACGCCCTCAACAGCGCCAACCCGCCGGTCTATAACGGCCAGCCGCAGGCGCACCGGCAACTCGTCGTCGCCAGCCTCAAGCGCAAGCTGTTCCCGGCCCAGGCCGAAGTCGTCCACGCCGCCGCCGAGCTGCTGATCGATCGCGGCGAACGCGCCGCGATCGTCAATGGCGAAATGGGTTGCGGCAAGACGACCGTCGGCATTGCCACGGCCGCTGTGCTCAACGCCGAAGGCTATCGCCGCACCCTGGTTCTCTCGCCACCGCACCTTGTTTACAAGTGGCGGCGAGAGATCCAGGAGACGGTGGCGGGCGCCAAGGTGTGGGTGCTCAATGGGCCGGACACGCTCGTCAAGCTCATCCAGCTGCGCGAGCAGTTGGGCGTGCAGCCCACGGGCCAGGAGTTCTTTGTCCTGGGGCGCGTCAGGATGCGGATGGGGTTCCACTGGAAGCCCGTCTTCACCCAACGGCGCACCCGCCACGGCAACGTGGCGGCGTGCCCGGACTGCGGAACGGTCATCACCGACCTCGACGGCGAGCCGGTCAACCCGGTCGCGCTCCAAGCCGAGGAGTACCGCAGGAAGTGCAGCCATTGCGCTGCGCCCCTGTGGACACTGATCCGCCCACGCAGCCTGTCCGGCAGCGACCAGTCCTCGGCCGTGCTGAAAGCCCTCAAGCGCATCCCGACCATTGGGCAAGTCACCGCGCAGAAGCTGATGCAGAAGTTCGGCGACGGGTTCCTGGCATCGATGCTGGGCGACAACATCCATGAGTTCATCAACCTCATGGACGGCAACGGCGAACTGGTTTTCTCTGACCGTCAGGCCACGCGCATGGAGCGTGCAATGGCCAACATGGAGTTCGGCTTTGGCGAGGGCGGCTACCAACCGTCCGAGTTCATCAAACGCTACCTGCCGCAAGGCACGTTCGACCTGTGCATCGCGGACGAGGCACACGAGTACAAGAACGGTGGCAGTGCCCAGGGCCAGGCCATGGGCGTGTTGGCGGCGAAGGCTCGCAAGACCCTGCTGCTGACCGGCACGCTGATGGGTGGCTAGGGGACGACCTGTTCTACCTGCTGTTCCGAGCCCTTCCGGGGCGGATGATCGAAGACGGCTATCGCCCGACTACGAGCGGCAGCATGACGTCGGCGGCAATGGCGTTCATGCGCGATCACGGTGTCCTGAAGGACATCTATTCCGAGAGCACCGGCACGGCGCACAAGACGGCCAAGGGCACCAAGGTATCGGTGCGCACGGTCAAGGCTCCAGGCTTCGGGCCGAAAGGGGTCTTGCGGTGCATCTTGCCGTTCACGATCTTTCTCAAGCTCAAGGACATCGGCGGCAACGTCTTGCCGCCGTATGACGAGGAGTTCCGTGAAGTTGCAATGGACTCGGCGCAAGTCGCGGCCTACCGCGACCTGGCGGGTCGGCTGACCGCAGAGCTGAAACAGGCTCTGGCACGACGCGATACGACGCTGCTGGGCGTGGTGCTCAACGTGCTGCTGGCCTGGCCGGACTGCTGCTTCCGGTCGGAGACCGTGGTGCATCCGCGCACGCGCAACACCTTGGCGTTCGTCCCGGCTCAGTTCAACGAGTTCGAGGTGACGCCGAAAGAGCGCGAGCTGATCGACATCTGCAAGGAAGAGAAGGCGCAGGGCCGCAAGGTTCTGGCCTACACGGTCTATACCGGCAAGCGCGACACCACGTCGCGCCTGAAGGTGCTGCTGGAGCAGGAAGGTTTTCGGGTGGCGGTGCTGCGCGCGAGCGTGGATGCCAGCCGCCGCGAGGACTGGATCGCCGAACAACTGGACCGTGGCATCGACGTGCTCATCACCAACCCCGAGCTGGTCAAGACGGGCTTGGACCTGTTGGACTTCCCGACGATCGTTTTCATGCAGTCGGGCTACAACGTGTACTCGCTCCAGCAGGCGGCACGCCGCTCCTGGCGCATCGGACAGAAACAGCTGGTGCGCGTGATCTACCTCGGCTACGCCGGTTCCTCGCAGATGACCTGCCTGGAGCTGATGGCCAAGAAGATCATGGTCTCGCAGTCCACATCGGGCGACGTGCCCGAATCGGGCCTGGATGTGCTCAACCAAGACGGTGATTCCGTCGAGGTCGCACTGGCCCGGCAGCTGGTCGCTGCCTGATTCCCATGCCATCACCGGCTCAATGCCGCCGGCTCTCTGTTGTTTCCGCTTGCAGCCACGCCCACGGTCTCCGTGGACGTGGCTGCGCTTTCACTGGCTCCCTCGGGGGCCATTTTTTTGCGTAGTCGCGGTCGGCAAATCGGGCGCTGCCTGGTTCGCATTGTTTGCTGCCGCTCGCGGCCCGAGCGGCGATGGTGAGGGCTCGATGTTTCAGGACGACGCGCCATGTGCCCCTCTCCACCCTGGTTTCACCATCCCGAACGCCGCCTGCTGGCGGGCTTTCTCGGCCTGCTTTGGTCCGTACTGGCTGGCGGTTGCGCGACGACGAGCGCGCCGGTCGCGCCCGACACTATCGAGGAAGTCTCGGCCGCGCCCATACCCGAGGCGCCCGAGTACATCCCCGTCGTGCGCTACGGTCGCTACACCCTCGTGGAACTGGCACCGACAGCAGCGCAGCGCGACCTGCTGTTACAGACCATCGACGTGTCGATGCCCGAGGATGCCCGCGCCACGGTCGGCGACGGGCTACGGCATGTGCTCAAGCGCAGCGGTTACGGCTTGTGCCAGACGGCGCACGCGGTGATCGAGCTGTACGCACTGCCGCTGCCAGCGGCGCACCTGCACCTTGGCCCGATGACCCTGCGCGATGCGCTGCTCACGCTGGCTGGTCCGGCCTGGGAACTGCACGCGGATGACCGCGCACGGCAAATCTGCTTCGAGCGGCCCGGCGACAGCATGACCGCCGACAACGCACCCGCGTCGCCCGCCACCGAGGCGGCGCAGACGTTCCCACTGGCGCCCCCGGCATCGGAAGGCCAGCCATGAACGCCCCGCAGCCCGCCCATCGTTCAACCGCCGCGGTGGTGGTGCAGAGCCTGATGTGGCTCTGGCTGATCGGCCTCAGTGTCCTCGTGGCCATCGGCTACCAGGCCATGAACGACCAGGCCGACCAGAAGCGCCTCGATTCCCGCCTGCAGCGCCTCGAAGCGCAGACAACAGGCCTGGCCGAGACCGTCGAGGCCATCCAGCAGCGTCCGGCCGTCGCCACGGCGGCAGACCTCAAAGACACCCGCCAAATCCTGGAAGCACGCGCGGCCCAGGTCGAGCAATCGCTGAGCGCCTATGCCGCCGACGACGACCTTCAGGCACTGCGCGCCGAAGTCGAGCAAGTCAAGGCGCGGCAGACCGCTGCGCGCGCCGCTGCACCCGTCCAGCCGCGCACCGGGAACAAGCCCACCGCCAAGCCCGAACCACCGCCGCTCCCGTTCCGCATCGTCGGTGCCGAACTGCGTGCCGGCGAGCGCAGCGTGTCCGTCGCGCCGAGCAGTGGCGACTTCACGCCCGACCAGCTTCAGGTGCTGCTACCCGGCGATGCGGTCGGCCCGTGGCGCTTGCAGGCCGTCGAGGGCAACACCGCGGTGTTCCAGGCCGGCGACCAGACCCGCCGCGTGGCGATTCCCTGACCGGAGCAGATCGCATGAAGCCATCGATCATCTTTTCCGTTCTCCTGCTGGCGTCCACCCAGTGGCCTGCCTGGGCCCAGCAGCCCGCCACGGCTCCCGCCCGCAATGCGCAAAGCCAGGAGCGCCCGCTGGCCGCCCGCACCCTGGACGACCGGGTGGCGAGCGACTGGGGCCTGCAACCGCAGGAATGGGCGCGCTACCGCGAATTGATGGACGGGCCGCTGGGCATCTACTCGCCCAACCTGGACCCGCTGTCGGCCCTGGGCATCGAGGCCCGCACCGACGAGGAACGGCGCCGCTACGCAGAACTGCAGGTGCAGGTCGAGGCGCGCCGCGTCGAGAAGCTGCTTGCCTATCAGCGCGCCTACGACGAGGCCTGGCAGCGCCTGAACCCCGGAATGCAGCGGGTGAACCTGCCGGACGACAAGCCGGTCGCTGGCGCCACGCACGGCTCCGGCCGCATGGCAGTGTTCGTCAAGGACGGCTGCGTGGCCTGCGGCCAGCTCGTGCAGCGCCTGCAATCGGCGGGCGCCGAATTCGACCTGTACATGGTCGGCAGCCGCCAGGACGACGCGCGCATCCGCGACTGGGCCAAGCGCGCGAACGTCGATCCAGCGCGCGTGCGCAGCGGCAGCATCACGCTCAACCACGACGGCGGCCGCTGGCTAACCTTGGGGGTGCCCGGCGACCTGCCAGCGGTCGTGCGTGAGGTGAACGGCCAATGGCAGCGCCAGCCGTAGCCGCTCTCCTGCGCGCACTGGTGCTCGTCGCTGGCTTCTGCGCCTGCGTCGCCCAGGCCCAGGAGGTTCCGCCACCGGCCTACCAGCTCGCCGCGCAGCACGCAGGCATCCCCTCGACAGTGCTCTACGCCGTGGCCTTGCAGGAAAGCGGCATCCGCCGTAATGGGCGCATCGTCCCGTGGCCGTGGTCGCTCAATGTCGCCGGCCAGTCGCGCCGCTATGCGACCCGCGCCGATGCCTGCGCGGGCCTGCAGCAGGTGATGCGCTCCACGCCGCACACGCGCATCGACGCGGGCCTGGGCCAGATCAACCTCGGCTACCACCAGCAGCGCTACGCCAGCGCGTGCGACCTGCTGGACCCGTACCGCAACCTCGCCATCGCCGCCGAGATCCTGCGCGAGCAGCACACCCCCGGCGAGGACTGGTTGCTGGCGATCGGCCGCTACCACCGTCCTGCGGGCGGTGAGCCCGCCGCCCGCTATCGCCGCAGCGTGTCGCGCCACCTTGCCCGCGTGCAGGGCGCGCGCGCAACCGCCGCGGTTCTTGCCGCACGCCAGGAGACATCCCCATGAAGAAATCCCATCTGGCCTTGCGGGGCCTGCTCGTATTGCTGGCGGGTCTGCCGCTGGCCTCGCTCGCCGGCGAGCCGCTGATCGTGGTCGAAGACCGCGGCGGCGCGTCGGCGCTGCCGTACTACGAAGCCCTGAACCTCCAGCCGCGCGCCAACGCGCCGGCCCGGCCGCCGATCCCGACGCCACAGGTTCCCGCCACGCCGGCAGACGAGGCCGCGATGCTCCCGGTACGCAGCGCCAAGCTCACGCCCGGCACCGTCGCGCGGCGGGTCATCGAGGCTCCGGGTCTGCGGCCTTTCGCGGTCGTCGGCGACGACGAAACTTCCCGGGCCTGGCTGCGCCGCCAGGCGGCAGCGCTGCGCGAGCGCGGCGCGGTCGGCCTGGTGGTCAACGTCGAGACCGTGCAGGGCCTGGCGCGACTGCGCGCCCTGGTGCCCGGCGTACCCCTCGCGCCCGTGTCCGGCGACGACCTGGCCGAGCGTCTCGGCCTGCGGCACTACCCGGTGCTGATCACGGCCACCGGCATCGAGCAATGAAGCCATGTCGGGGAAACAGCCGGTCGAGGTGCTGCTTCGCCCAGCGGTGGAGCTATATACCGTCGCGGCGTGTGCAGGCGCCGCGTTTCTGTCCCTGGTGGCCCCCTGGTCGCTCGCGCTGAGCCCCGCCATGGGCGTCGGCGGTGCGTTGGCGTTCGGTGCCTACGGCGCCATCCGCTACCGCGATGCCCGCGTCATCCTGCGCTACCGGCGCAATATCCGCAGGCTGCCGCGCTACGTGATGACCAGCAAGGACGTGCCGGTCAGCCAGCAACGGCTGTTCGTGGGGCGCGGGTTCCTGTGGGAGCAGAAGCACACCCATAGGCTCATGCAGACGTACCGGCCGGAGTTCCGCCGCTACGTCGAGCCGACACCGGCCTACCGGCTGGCGCGACGGCTGGAAGAACGGCTGGAGTTCGCGCCGTTCCCGCTGTCCCGGCTGTCGAAACTCACCGGCTGGGACGTGCCTTTCAACCCGGTGCGGCCGCTGCCACCTGTGGGTGGCCTGCCGCGCCTGCACGGCATCGAACCCGAGGAGGTGGACGTCAGCCTGCCGCTGGGCGAGCGCGTCGGCCACTCACTGGTACTGGGCACCACGCGCGTCGGCAAGACCCGGCTGGCCGAACTGTTCGTGACGCAGGACATCCGGCGCGTGAACGCCGCGGGCGAGCACGAGGTGGTGATCGTCATTGACCCCAAGGGCGATGCCGATCTCCTGAAGCGGATGTACGTCGAAGCCCTGCGCGCGGGCCGCGAAGGCGAGTTCTACGTCTTCCACCTGGGTTGGCCGGACATCTCCGCACGCTACAACGCCGTGGGCCGCTTCGGCCGCATCAGCGAGGTGGCCACCCGCGTCGCGGGGCAGCTTTCCGGCGAAGGCAACTCAGCCGCCTTCCGAGAGTTTGCGTGGCGATTCGTCAACATCATCGCCCGCGCCCTGGTGGAGCTGGGACAGCGGCCCGACTACATGCTGATCCAGCGGCACGTCATCAACATCGACGCGCTGTTCATCGAGTACGCCCAGCACTACTTCGCCAAGACCGAGCCCAAGGCCTGGGAGGTGATCGTCCAGATCGAGGCCAAGCTCAACGAGAAGAACATCCCGCGCAACATGATCGGGCGCGAGAAGCGCGTGGTGGCGCTGGAGCAGTACCTCTCGCAGGCGCGCAACTACGACCCGGTGCTGGATGGCCTGCGCTCGGCGGTTCGCTACGACAAGACGTACTTCGACAAGATCGTAGCCAGCCTCTTGCCGCTGCTGGAGAAGCTCACCAGCGGCAAGATCGCGCAGCTCCTGGCCCCGAACTACTCCGACCTGGCCGACCCGCGCCCGATCTTCGACTGGATGCAGATCATCCGTAAGAGGGCCATCGTCTATGTGGGCCTGGATGCGCTCTCCGATGCCGAGGTTGCCGCAGCGGTCGGCAACTCGATGTTCAGCGATCTCGTGTCGGTCGCCGGGCATATCTACAAGCATGAGATCGATGACGGGCTGCCGGGCGCATCGGCCGGTGCGCGCGTGCCGATCAATGTCCACGCCGACGAATTCAACGAGTTGATGGGCGACGAATTCATCCCGCTGATCAACAAGGGCGGCGGTGCCGGCCTGCAAGTCACCGCCTACACGCAGACCCTCTCGGACATTGAGGCCCGCATCGGCAACCGCGCGAAAGCTGGTCAGGTGATCGGGAATTTCAACAACCTGTTCATGCTGCGCGTGCGCGAGACCGCGACCGCCGAACTGCTGACCCGGCAATTGCCGAAGGTCGAGGTCTATACGACCACCATCGTCAGCGGTGCGACCGACAGCTCGGACATTCGCGGGGCGACGGATTTCACGTCGAACACCCAGGACCGCATCAGCATGTCCAGCGTGCCGATGATCGAGCCGTCGCACGTCGTCGGCCTGCCGAAAGGCCAGTGCTTCGCGCTGCTGCAGGGCGGCCAGCTTTGGAAAGTGCGCATGCCGCTGCCGGCGCCGGACCCGGACGAAGTGATGCCGGCAGACTTGCAGCAACTGGCCGGGTACATGCGCCAGAGCTACAGCGAAGCGACGCAGTGGTGGGAGTTCACCAGTTCCCCGGCCCTGCAGGACACGCGCCTGCCCGACGACCTGCTGGATGACGCCGCTGCGGCCGAACCTCCCGCGGTGACCACCACCACCGGCGATGGCTCCGGCAACGAGGCCTCGCCATGAAGGACGCCGCCTCGACTGCGCAACGGGAGCAGAACCAGCGTCAGGGCCTGATCGTCGGCACCATCACCTTGCCGTTTCGGCTGCTCGGGGTGCTGATCGGCTCACTGCTGTTCTCGATCGTCGTGGAGTGCGTCGGCATGCACCTGTTCTGGAAGGACCAGGGCTGGCGGCACTCGCAGCAGATGTTGCAGTACGAACTGGGGCACCTGTCCAGCCACTTCACGCGCAGCGTGGTCGTGCAGGAACCGGGGCGCACGGCGCACGAGTTGGTGGACACCGGCTACGAATGGGTATTCGTTCGCTCTGGGCTGCTGGAGCGCATGAGCCAGACCGCCGAGCGCGCCCGCGCACCCAGCCACGGGCAGACACGCAACTTCCGCTACTACATCAGCCAGGTCTATGTCTGGACCGAGAGCTACCTGATCGCCGCGGCTTTCACGACGCTCACGTTCCTCGTGCGCCTGCTGGTCCTGGTGCTCACGTTGCCACTGATCTTCACTGCGGCGTTCGTTGGCCTGATCGACGGTCTTGTGCGGCGGGACGTGCGCCGGTTCGGCGCAGGCCGGGAATCGGGCTTCATCTACCACCGCGCGAAGGCGAGCCTGATGCCGCTGGCCGTGCTGCCGTGGGTCACCTATCTGGCCTTGCCGATCTCGGTGCATCCACTGCTAATCCTGTTGCCGAGCGCCGCCTTGCTGGGGCTGGCGGTATCCCTGACCGCGGGGAGCTTCAAGAAGTACCTCTGAAGTAGAGCACGCCGCGCAGCGCTGATGCTCAGGCCTTCATCCGCGCATGCACCTGCTCCCAGGCCTGCGCAGCGCGCACCTGCGCTTCCTGCATTTCGGCTCGGATCAACTCGGTCATCTCGGCGTGGCCGGCTTCCGCTTCCTCCCAGATGAAGTACCGGCGCATCTGGTGCGTCACACCATCCACAAAGACCATCGTCTCGAACAGGAGTGGATCGCCACCAAGTCCGTGGTTGTGGTCCAGCCCAAGAAAGACCGTGAAGATACAGACGTCATCGATCCAGGTCTCCACCACGCGCCGATCAGCTACTGAAAACCAGGCGCCCCACTCGGCAATGCTCTCGCACGGCACGGCACGGCACGGCACGGCACGACGACCGTCCAGCGTGTAGTGCATGTGGCAAGGGAATTGGGGAAGCGGCATACTGAAAGAGTACCCGAAGGCGCTTGCGCTCCCAAAGCCGACGCCAGTTTCTCGCCACGCTGACGCGGCGTTCTTTCCCGCTCTCCAGACCCTGAGACCGAGCGCAAGTCCATCAATCCGGGCATGCGCGAATTCCTATTGTTTGCGGCCTAAAAGCCCCTCGCTGCCCACGATCAAGCCATTGCTGATCACACAGGAATGGCGCGATGTTGGCTCCGATCTGGCAGCGCGCCGCGCATCGCGGCGTGCCCATTTTTCTCGTGACGGCCCTGCTGCTGGGTCAGTGCCCGATGGCGTTGGCCGAGTCCCCCGCACAGCGCCAGGAGCTGGTCGCCGCGCTGCGCCAGCTCGACGCGCTGGAGCGCACCGTCGCCGACAGCGCCGCGCGTGCCCCCATCCAGCCGGGCGAGCGCTACCACTTCGATTACCCGCGGTTGCTGGCTGACCTGGCGCGCGTGCGCGCCGGCATCCGGACCCATCTCACACCGTCGCGTGCCCAGCCGCGCGACCCCTCCGAACTGGCCGGCGACTACCGCACCGAGCGGTCCGCTTCGCCATCGCCGAGGACTACGGAAGCCAAGCAATGAACGGCGCCCAGGTCTCGGCATTTCAAGCCAACAGCGGCATCGCGCCTTCGGTGATGGCGACCGTCCTGGTCGGCGCCGTGTTCGCGGTCCTGCTCGCCTGGGGCGTCTGGGCCATCCGAACGGCCTACGTGGGGTGGGCAGAGAGCCGCCTCAACCAGCGCCAGTTCCTCGGCGTCTGCATCCGCTTCGTCGCGATGTACCTCGTCCTGAGCTTCTTCCTTCTCTCCTGAACCGAAAGGCACGACCATGCAAAACCGCATCCTCCATTCCCGTCTTGCCCAGCGCGCCGCCGTGGCACTGGGCGCCGCCACGCTGCCCGCGCTGTCGTTCGCGCAGGGGCTTCCCCAGTTGGAGAACCCGACCCGCGGCACCGGCAACGGCATCATGGAAACGATCAGGAACTACGGCTACGACATCATCATGCTCGTGGCGCTCCTGGTCGTGGCGTCGATGTTTATCGGCGTCTGCTACCACGCCTACGGCACCTACGCGGAAATCCACACCGGCCGCAAGACCTGGGGCCAGTTCGGCCTCACCGTCGCGATCGGTGCCGTGCTGCTCGTGATCGGCATCTGGCTGCTCACCGAAGCCACCGGCATCCTGTAAGGCGAGGCCGGTATGTCCGAGCAGCAGCACGTCCGTGCGGACGGGACGGTCACGTTCCTTCCGCACCGGCTCAACCGCCATCCCGTTGTCGTGCGCGGCCTCACCGCCGACGAACTGTGGATCTGCTGCGGCCTGTCCGGCGCCGCCGGCCTGCTGGTCGGTGCGCCGCTGTCCTGGGTGTTCCGCACGATCGCCATCGCGCCGACGTTCGTCGTCCTGGGCGTGGCCCTGGGCGTCTTCATCGGCGGCGGCATCCTGCGCCGGCTCAAGCGCGGGCGTCCCGATACCTGGCTGTACCGGCAACTGCAATGGCGCATCGCCACGCGCCATCCGCTGATGGCGGGATGGGTAGGCGGCCACGTGCTGATCTCGCGCTCCGGCTTCTGGTCCACCCGAAGGTCTGCCGCAAGGGGGGCACGATGAGCCGGTTCAAGAACGAGATCACCCACCTGCAGGCGCACATCAAGACGCTTCGCCTGGGGGCTGGCGCGCTGGTCATCGTCGCCCTGGTCATGGGCGGGGGCTGGTGGAGCGCGCCGCGCGACCTGACCATCCACGTCCCGCCCGACCTGCGCTCCGGCAGCACCCGCAAGTGGTGGGAAGTGCCGCCCGAATCGGTCTATGCGTTCACGTTCTACGTGTTCCAGACCCTCAACCGCTGGCCGACGAACGGCGAAGAGGACTATCCGCGCAACCTCCACACGCTCTCGCCGTACCTCACCCCGTCCTGCCAGGCCTTCCTGCGCGCGGACTACGACTACCGCCGCAGCACGGGCGAGCTGCGCCAGCGCGTGCGCGGTATCTACGAAATCCCCGGCCGCGGCTATGGCGACGACCCCACGGCGCGCGTGCGCGTGGTCTCCGACCGCGACTGGGTGGTGACGCTCGACATCACCGCCGACGAGTACTACGGCGCCGAGCAGGTTAAGCGCGCGCTCGTGCGCTACCCGGTGAAGGTCACGCGGGTGGACGTCGATCCAGCCCGCAACCCGTTCGGCCTGGCGCTGGACTGCTACGACGGCGCGCCCCAACGCATCAGCGCCCCGGAGCCGACGCGCCCGGCGCCTGGCGGCCTGTCTTCGCAAGCGCCCCAAGGAGGAAACACCCCATGAAGCATCCTGCATTCACGCTGCTGGGGCTGTTGGCCGTGGCCACCACAGTGGTCATGTCCCCCGCCGCCCGCGCGGTCGAAATCCTGCGCTGGGAACGCATGCCGCTCGCGCTGCCGCTGAAGGTAGGCCAGGAGCGCATCGTGTTCATCGACCGGAACGTCCGCGTGGGCGTGCCGGCGGGCGTGGGCGAACGCCTGCGCGTGCAGAGCGCGGGTGGCGCGGTGTACCTGCGCGCCAGCGAGCCGATCGAGCCCACGCGGCTGCAATTGCAGGACGCCGACACGGGCGCGCTGTTCCTGCTCGACATCGCGGCCGAGCCGCCCAAGGACGGCGAGGCCGAGCTGGAGCCGGTGCGCATCGTCGAGGGCAGCAGCACCCCGGCGCGCTATGGCGATCAGGCAGGCGGTGCCGATGAGGCCCCGGCACGCGCCCAGAATCAGACAGGCGCTCATGCGGCGCGGCGCGAAACCCCGGTTTCGGTCGTCCTGACGCGCTTCGCCGCTCAGAACCTTTACGCGCCCCTGCGCACCGTGGAGCCGCTGCCAGGCGTCATGCGGGTGAACCTGCGCCGTGACCTCGACCTCGGCACGCTGATGCCGACGCTGCCGGTGCGCGCGGTCGCGCTCGCGTCGTGGCGTCTGGAAGACCAGTGGGTCACCGCCGTGCGTCTGACCAACAGCAGCAGCGGCTGGGTCACGCTCGACCCGCGCGTGCTGCAAGGCGACTTCCTCACCGCAACCTTCCAGCACGAATCATTGGGTCCGCGCGGATCTCCCGAGGACACGACCGTCCTGTACCTGGTGACGCGTGGGCACGGCCTCGCGCAATCGCTGCTGCCGGCGATCCACCGCTTCGACCCCGCTGCGCACCTGGCGCAGCCGGAAGCTGAAGCCGACGACGGCAAGGGGGCCCGCCATGCGCAGTAACGGCCTGCTCAAGTGGCTGATGATCCCGGTCGCCTTGCTGGTGCTGTTCGTTGCCATCCGGCTGTTCTCCGGCGGAAGCACGTCGGCACCGCCCGCTGCGGATGCCGGCTCCAAGCTCACGCCCGAGGAAATGAAGGCATTGGGCATCGAAGGCGATACCCCCCGCGATACCGTGGCAACGCTCGTCGCCCAGGTAAAGCAGTTGCGTACCGAGCTTCAGACCGCGCTAACCGACAACAAGTCGCAGCGCGAGGAAAACCAGCGGCTGCGCCAGCGCGAGAACTCCATCGATCAACGCATCAATTCGGCCCTCGAATCCGAGCGCTCGAACCTGCGCCGCGACCAGGAACAGGCGACCAGTGCGCGCCAGCAGACTGAAGGGCTGCTCGCCGACCTGCAGCGGCGTCTGGACAGCATCGGCGGGCGTGGCGGCGGCCATGCCGATCTGCCTGTGGGCCTGGGGCTGCGCGATGGCGACGAAGCCGGCATGGAAGGCGGCGTGCGGTGGGTCGAACCGGACGACGCGAAGAAGGCCGAGGGCCGCAACAACGGTCGTGGCACGGGCAGCGGCATGAGCTTCCCGACGAGCTTCGGCCCCGCGCAAAGCACGCTGGAAACCACCATGGAGAACGTGGCGAACGCCGGCGCACGTGCAGCAGGCGTCAAGAGCGCCAAGCCGGTCTATACCGTGCCGACCAACTCCACGCTGATGGGCTCCGTGGCGATGACGGCGCTGATCGGCCGCGTACCGATCGACGGGACGGTGAACGATCCGTACCCCTTCAAGGTGCTGGTCGGGCCGGACAACCTCACGGCCAATGGGATTGATATTCCCGACGTGGCCGGCGCTGTGTTCAGCGGAACCGCCTCGGGCGACTGGACGCTCTCATGCGTGCGCGGCCAGGTGCGCAGTATCACCTTCGTCTTCAACGACGGCACGATTCGCACCATCCCCGAAGACCGCGAAGGCAATCAGCAGAACAACCAGCAGCGCGACGGCCTAGGCTGGATCAGCGATCCGCACGGCATCCCCTGCGTCAGCGGCGAGCGGCGCAGCAATGCCCAGCAATACCTCGGCTCGCAGGCCCTGATCACGGCGGCCGGTGCCGGCGTGGCCTCGCTCATCGAGAGCGACAGCGGCCGCATGTCCTATGTCGGCTCGGACGGTTCCATCGGCACCGTGGGCATCAGCGGCCAGGAAGCAGTCGGCCAGATCCTCGCGGGCGGCGTCCGTGACATGTCGGCCTGGGTCAACAAGCTCTACGGCCAGGCCTTCGCCGCCGTCTATGTGCAGCCCGGCGCCAAGGTCGCTGTCCACCTCGAAAAACCGCTGGCCATCGATCACGACCCCGAAGGCCGCAAGGTCGATCACCGTGCAGGAGAAAGCCATGCGCTCGAACTCGATTAAGGGCCTGGCGCTGGCCCTCGCCGTCGCTGTGCTCGGCGGCTGCGCCACCAGCAAGGAAGAACTGCTGACCCATAGCGACCGCACCATGATGGACATCTGGCAGCAGGAAACGGGTGGCGGCGGCGGTGGCACCGGCCAGGTCGCGCGCCGGCAGTTGCTCGACGCGCGCCAGAGCCTGCGCCGGCCGCTGACCGAGGCCGACGTGCAGGCCGCGCCCGCCGAACAGATGCGCTACACGCGCACGGCACGCAACGAGGTCTATCGCCAGTTTCACCGCCTGCCCAATCCCGACCTGGTGATGTACGTGTACCCGCACTTGGCGGGCACGGACCCCGTACCCGTGCCGGGCTACACGACGGTCTTCCCCCTGTACCAACGGGTGCAGTACGCCATGCCGGGCGAGCGCGTGGAGGACTACTGATGCGCTGGAAACTACCCTGGTCGAAGTTTGCCGCATCCGGCGCCGGCGATGACGAGCAGCCGGACGGCTGGCAGCGCCACGTCGACGCCTTGCACCAGGCCGGCATCCCCGAACCCGGTGCAGCACTCCAAGGCCGCAGGCCGGCGACGGTAGCCAACGAGCAGGCGCTGTACGACGTCGCGCCGTCGTTCGCGGAACTGCTGCCTTGGGTGGAGTTCCTGCCGCAGTCGAAGTCCATGCTGCTGGAGGATGGGCAGTCGGTCGCTGCCTTCTACGAGCTGGTGCCGCTGGGCACCGAGGGCCGGGAACCCGGCTGGCTCGCGCATGCCCGCGACGCCTTGGAGAACGCGCTCCAGGACTCGTTCGATGAGCTGGACGAAAACCCCTGGGTGCTCCAGCTCTACGCCCAGGACGAACCCAGCTTCGACCAGTACATGGAGAACCTGCGCAACTACGTGCAGCCGCGCGCCCGCGGCACCGCGTTCACCGAGTTCTACCTTCGCTTCTTCAGCCACCACCTGCGCGCGGTCGCCAAGCCCGGTGGACTTTTCGAGGACACGGTAGTGACTCGCCTTCGCTGGCGCGGCCAGACGCGGCGGGTTCGCATGGTCGTCTATCGGCGTGCCACCGGGCAGGCGAACCGCCGCGGCCAGACGCCCGAGCAGATGTTGAACATCGTCTGCGACCGCCTGTGCGGCGGCTTGGCGAACGCCGGCATCCAGGCACGGCGCATGGTCGCAGCCGACGTCCACGACTGGCTGCTGCGGTGGTTCAATCCGCGCCCGGCGATGCTCGGGCCGAGTGCAGAGGATCGGGAGCGCTTCTACGCGCTGGCGCGCTACCCCGACGAGGCCGAGGACGGCGAAATCGAGCTGGCGAGCGGTCGGGATTTCAGCCAGCGGCTGTTCTTCGGTCAGCCACGCTCCGACGTGGAGCACGGCACCTGGTACTTCGACGGCATGCCGCATCGCGTGTTAATCACCGACCGCCTGCGTATGCCGCCCGGCACCGGACACCTGACAGGCGAAACCCGCAAAGGGGATGCGATCAACACGCTGTTCGACCAGATGCCGGAAGACACCCTGATGTGTCTCACGATGGTCGCCACGCCGCAGGATGTGCTGGAAGCGGACCTCAACCACCTGGCGAAGAAGGCGGTGGGCGAGACGCTGGCGTCGGAGCAGACGCTCAAGGACGTGCAGGAGGCACGGTCCCTGATCGGCAGCGCGCACAAGCTCTACCGGGGAACGCTGGCGTTCTACCTGCGCGGACGCGACGAAGCGGAACTGGACCGGCGCGGCCTGGACCTGGCGAACGTCATGCTCAACGCCGGCTTGCAGCCGGTGCGCGAGGACGACGAGGTGGCACCGCTCAACAGCTACTTGCGCTGGCTGCCGTGCTGCTACAACCCTGGCCAGGATCGGCGCAAGTGGTACACCCAACTGATGTTCGCGCAGCACATCGCGAACGTGTCGCCGGTGTGGGGCCGCGCCCAAGGTACGGGGCACCCCGGCATCACGATGTTCAATCGCGGTGGCGGCCCGATTACGTTTGACCCCTTGAACAGATTGGATCGGCAGATGAACGCCCATCTGTTTCTGTTCGGCCCTACGGGCTCGGGGAAGTCCGCAACGCTTAACAACCTCTTGAACCAAGTCACGGCGATATACCGCCCGCGGCTGTTCATCGTGGAGGCCGGCAACAGCTTCGGTCTGTTCAGCGACTTCGCACGCAAGCTCGGGCTGACGGTGAACCGGGTCAAGCTGGCCCCTGGCTCGGGCATCAGCCTGGCACCGTTCGCCGATGCGCGCCGGCTGATCGAAACGCCGAGCGACGTGCAGACACTCGATGCCGATGCGCTGGACGAGGACGTACCCCCCGACGCCTCAGCCATGGAAGCGGACGAGCAGCGCGACGTGCTGGGCGAACTGGAGATCACGGCCAGGCTGATGATCACGGGCGGCGAAGACAAGGAAGAAGCCCGGATGACGCGGGCCGACCGCTCGTTAATCCGGCAGTGCATCCTCGACGCCGCCGAGCACTGCCACGGTGGAGGTGGTAGCGAGAAGCGCACCGTTCTCACGCGCGACGTGCGCAACGCGCTGCGCACCCGCGGCCAGGACCCGACGCTGCCCGAGATGCGCCGCGTGCGGCTGCTGGAGATGGCGGACGCAATGGACATGTTCTGCCAAGGCACGGACGGCGAGATGTTCGACCGCGACGGCACGCCGTGGCCCGAGGCCGACATCACCCTGGTCGATCTGGCGACATACGCCCGCGAAGGCTACAACGCGCAGCTCTCCATCGCCTACATCAGCTTGATCAGCACGGTGAACAACATCGCTGAGCGCGACCAGTATTTGGGGCGCCCGATCATCAACGTGACCGACGAAGGTCACGTGATCACCAAGAACCCGCTGCTCGCTCCCTACGTGGTCAAGATCACAAAAATGTGGCGGAAGCTAGGGGCCTGGTTTTGGCTGGCCACACAAAATATCGACGATCTGCCGCGCGCCGCGGAGCCCATGCTCAACATGATCGAGTGGTGGATCTGTCTCAGCATGCCGCCCGATGAAGTCGAGAAGATCGCGCGGTTCCGCGAACTCTCGCCTGCGCAGAAGGCGCTGATGCTTTCGGCGCGCAAAGAGGCGGGGAAATTCACAGAAGGCGTCATCCTCTCCAAGAGCATGGAAGTGCTGTTCCGCGCCGTGCCGCCGAGCCTGTACCTCGCCCTCGCGCAGACAGAACCCGAGGAGAAGGCCGAACGCTACCAGCTCATGCAGCAGTACGGCTGCACCGAACTGGAAGCGGCTTTCAAGGTGGCCGAGAAGATCGACCAGGCACGCGGCATCGAGTCGCAGGCCCTGGAACTGTCGTAAACCGGAGAACGCCATGGACCAGAAACGTCCTTCCATTCCGATGCAGGTCCAGGCGTTCCGCCGTCGCCGCTGGCCCTGGGTATTGGCTGCTGCGCTGGTCGCGCTGCTGCTGATCTGGCTCGTGTCCCGGTCGCCCGGCGGATCCTCAGCGCCGTCGCCCGCGCCGGTCAGCACGGCGCAGGTCGCTGGGCCACCCTGGCAGATGGGCAACCCTGACGGCCGTTTCACGCTGACACTCTATGCCGACCTGGAATGCCCGTTCTGCCGGGAGTACTTCCCGCAGCTCAAGCGGTGGGTCGGCAGCAACACCGACGTCGCACTGCAATGGCATCACCAGCCGCTGGCTGCGCACGAGCCTGCCGCGTCGGACGAGGCACGTCTGGCCGAGTGCGCTGCCGAAGCAGGCGGGCATGCGGCGTTCTGGCAGGCGGTCGAATGGGTCTATGCCCACACGCGCAGCGACGGCCAGGGCTTGCCCGATGGCTTGCGCTACCCAGAAACAACGTCAGCCATCGAGCAGTGCATGGCGAGTGAGCGGCCCAACGCGGCCATCAGCGCCCAGGCCGCGGAAGCGACCAAGAGCGGCGTGACCGCCACGCCGTCGCTGCGACTGCTCGATCGCCAGACGGGCCAGGCCATCGTGCTGCAAGGGCCGATCGAGGGCGATGCCTTGCTCTCGGCCATGGACATGCTGGCGGCCGGGGAAATGTCCAGCGACGCGGCGGGTTCGCCCGCCACCCCCACATCCGAGATGCCTGCCGACGTTGTCGGCGACATGCCCAGGTAGCCCTCGGTCTTTGAGGCTACGGTGCGGATCGCCGCGCTGACCGCTACCCGTTCGCTTCGCATCCCGGCTGCGAACAATCACCGCTGCGCGGTGATAGATGCACCTTGTTCCGCTGTTTCCATCCCCAGGAGGGCTTGCCCTCTCAGGCTGGCGCCCTCCGTTCACATTCTGGAGGTTCGCCATGTCACTCGTCGTCAATGACTCCTGCGTGGAGCCACGTTTTGCCCCAGCGTCCCAATCCGATGACTGGATCATCCGGCAAGCCATCGCGCTGCTGGAGCAGCGGGTCTTCAAGAAGGGGCCTTCCCTGGATCAGCCTGCGGCCGTTAAGGACTACCTGCGCCTGAAACTGGCCGCCGAGCCCAACGAAATCTTCGCCGTCGTGTATTTGAACAACATGCACGAGGTACTGGCCTATGAACCGACGTTCAAAGGCACAGTCCATTCGACCACGGTACATGCGCGCCCGATCGTGCAGCGTGCCCTGGAACTGAACGCTGCTGCGGTCATTTTCAGCCACCAACACCCTTCGGGCTGCACGGACCCATCGAGCGCGGATCGCGCGTTGACCCAAACGCTGAGGGCCGCGTTGTCGCTGATCGACGTGAGGGTGCTGGATCACCTGATCGTCGGCCAAGGCACGCCGTACTCGTTCGCGGAATCCGGCCTGCTGTAGCGACGGCATCGGCTCCCTGATCCACGCGGAGGCTTCGGCCTCCGCTTTTTCGTGGGCGCGAGACAAGCAGGTATGCGGGCAGTGCGCGATGCGCATTGTTTGTTGGGGCCGCATCGGCTTCGCGTTTGACTACTGCTCTGATCAACTTCAAGGGCACGCGACATGCCAGCATCTCTTTCCAGGTTCGCGCCGGGCTGGCGAACCCTCGGCCTGGCCGTGGCGCTGCCGGCAGCCCTGGCCGTTTTCAGCCCGGCCACCTTCGCCGCCGACGTGGTGGTCGTCACCGACAGCCGCCACCCGGTCAAGAACAGGGGCGGCGAGCAGCTGATCGAGCTGGACGAAGCCCACCGGATTGAAGCGGAGCTTTCCGCGGGACTGCCCACCGACCCCGAACAGGCGACGGCCATCGTCAAGCGCCGGCTGAATGTCGGCGGTGCCGATCTACAGCGCCGCATCGCTTCCGCATACCAAGGCGTCACCGACGCATGGAGCCTGGGCATCACCAGCATTCCAGCCGTCGTGGTGGACAAACGCTACGTGGTCTATGGCGAGCCGGACGTGGCTCGCGCTGTCGCGCGCATCGAGCAGCACCGGAGGAACCAGCCGTGACCCGACCATTCGACCTGATGCGCCGCCTGCGCGCTGGCGTGGCTTCGTTGCTGCTGCTCAGCGCCACGGGTAGCTACGCCCTCAATACAGCGACCGTCATCGGATCGGTGGCATCGCCCGACTGCCTCGAATACCGCGTCGTCGGCATCTGCTACTGGCTCTATTGCACATGGACGGGCTGCACCGTGCGCACGTCCACGAAAGTGCGCCACTACGTTCCCGACGCGGTGGTGTCGTCGTACTCGAATACCGGCGAAAACCCCTGGGTCGAAGTCCGGGCAATGGGCACACCCAACCCGTCGGCCCAAGCGGGCGGCGATGGGACCACAAACGAGGATCACGAAAACAATCTCGCAAAATTCAAAAACGCGGACGTCATCGGCCACCCCGGTGCCGAGGTGTTCAACCAGTTCGCCTCGTCGTCGGGCTACTTCTGTGAGGGCGCGGGCACGGCGTTCATGCCGTACTTGCTCAGCACCCTGGATACGCTGGCCTGGCGCTACAACGTGCCCGAGATGGCCTACCCGGAAGCGCTGATTCCGGGCCGGCGCGAGGTCGGCGCACGCACCACGATGAACCTGTGGGGCAACGTGTATCCCCGTGGCGGCTTCCTGCACCAAACCGACGACTTCAAGGCCAGCGCAGTGGTGGCCCAGCGTGCGGGCGATGTGGTCACTCGCCGGGGGCAGATCCACGTCTATCAGCCGTTGCTCGCGAACTCCCGCGACGGCTACTGGCCAGCCGGCGCGCTGATGGAGGGCGATGCCTCGACCGGCAAGTGGCAAGAACTCACGCCCGTCCTGTCGTCGTCCTGCACGGTCTTCCCGCGCAGCGGCTTCCTTACCCAGGCGCAGCAAGGCGACTACGCATGGGCGCTGTGGCGGCCGTATGCCTGCTGCTCACGCCGTGGCCAGGTGTTCCTGGGCAGCGTCGATTTCCTCTGAGGTGGTGCCATGAAGTTCCGTCCTGCATTCAATCCGTTGTCCCGCCGGGCACGTCGCACGGAGATCGTCCTGGCGCTCGCCGGCGCGCTCGCGCTCGGCAGCGGCGTGGCCTGGGGTCAACTGGGATACCAGACCAGCGGCAGCGTCATCGGCGATGACGTCATGTACTCGATCGGCGGCGGCAACGCCGTGTCGATGGGACGTGCGGCCGGCATGCGCTCTCTCGGCGTCGGCGTGGGCTGGAACAGCAACTTGATCTGCGGCGATATGAGCATCCAGACCACGTTGAAGAACCAACTGAATGGCATCACCAACGGCTTCCAGCAAATCATGTCGTCGGTGATCCAGAGTGCCACCAGTGCGGTGGCATCGTTGCCCGCGCTGATCATCCAGCGGGCCGATCCCGGTCTGTACAACCTGCTCACCAATGGCGTGCTGCAGGCGCGACTCGATTTCGACCGTTCCAAGCTGACGTGCCGTGCGATGGCCGAGAAGATGGCCGAAACGGCGGGTGGACAACTCGGCTGGAGCCAGATGGCAGAAGGGCTGGCGTTGCGCGATGCCGTGTCGAGTACCGACGCGGTCTCGGCCATCGAGCAAGCAGAGACACGCCGCGGCAACGATGGCGTGCCCTGGGTCGGAGGCAGCAATGCGGGCGGCTCCGGCCAACCAGCGATCAGGGTCGTCGGCGATGTCACCCGTGCCGGCTACAACCTGGTCAACGGCCGCGGCGTAACCGACACCTCGTCCATCGCGCCGGCCAGTTGCAGCAGTCTCTCGTGCCAGACCTGGACCTCGCCGCAGGCCGCCGTCGAGTGGGCTACGCGCGTGCTCGGCGAGAAGGAGCAGCGCACGTGCGATGCCTGCACCAAGACCGAGACGACGCCGGGCGTCGGGCTCACTCCGCTGATCCAGGAAGAGTACGATGCCAAGCTGCAGGCGCTCCAGGACCTGGTGACCAAGGCGAAGAACACGACGCCGGAGAACCTGCGCGAGGCCGGCAGTGCGTCGCTGCCCATCACGCGCGGCGTGATCGAGGCGCTGCGCGACGAGCCCGACCAGCACCTGCTTTCGCAGCGCCTGGCGTCCGAGGTCGCGCTGGCGTCCGTGCTGGAGAAGGCGCTCCTGCTGCAGCGCACGCTGCTCACGGGCAAGAAGGAGCCCAATGTCGCGGCCAACGAGCTTGCCGTGGAAGCCGTGAACCACGAGAGCGACACACTCGACCGCGAGATTCGCAACCTCAAGACCGAACTGGAGCTGCGGCGCGAGCTGGCGAACAACTCGCCCATGGCGATCATCCAGCGCCACGGCGCGCGCGCGGCCGGCTCGCGCGGCATCTACGAGGGCGATCCTGTGCCGGACCGTCTCGACCAGCTCCAGAAGGGCAATCCGGGGAGTCGGCCATGAGCCCGGCGCGCATGGCATGGCGGCCGCTGCGCTGGCTGTTCAGCCGGCGCGCGGCGAAGACGCTGCTGTGGCTGGTGCTGATCGTTGCCGCCGCCGTGGGGGCGAACGTCGCGGGCATCTACCTGGTCGGCAGCGTTGCAGGCTGGGAACGGTGGCTGGCGGCCTCCGCAGGGTATTTCTTCATCTGGCGGCTGTGCGTGTACGTGGCAACGGTCTATGGATGGTTCTGGATGCGCCGCCGGGTGCTGGCCCGGGAAGACCAAAGTGGGACAGATGGCCAGGCGCGGCGCCGGTTGATCCGCACCGAAGTCGCCGGCGTCGTCGCCATCGTCGCGCTGGAAGCCAGCCTGCTGATGCAGGCCGCTTGAGGGGAGATCGGGACCATGACGCTCTTCACAACCGACTATCTGGAGTACTACCTCACCCTTGTGTCCTGGATCGTCAACAACGGTATCTGGGCCGTGCTGGTGTCCAGCGGGGTGTTTGCGCTGCCTTTCGTCGCCATCGTCGTGCAGGAGTGGCTGAAGGCTCGTGCGGAAGGCGCCGACGAAGGCAACAAGGGGGTGCTCTCGGCCGCTCGTATCGAGAATCGGGTCTTCGTCGCCATCGTGGTGGTGATGTTCGCCGGCATTCCGTTCATCGACGTGGATCTCAGCACCATCCAGTACGACAGCTCGCGCTCGGCGCAGTGCCAGGTCAGCGTGCCGCAGCCCACGGAAACCGGCTGGTCGCAGTCATTCAGCACCATCAACAACCAGTCGGCGAAGGTACCGGTCTGGTGGGCCTTCATGCACGCGCTCTCGCGCGCCGTCACGAGCGCCTCGGTAGCGGCGATCCCGTGCGGTACGGACCTGCGGCAGATGAGGATGGAGATCGACGCGACCCGCATTGACGACCCGGTACTGGCTCAGGAAGTCGCGGACTTCTCTCGGGATTGCTATGGGCCTGCGCGGGCCAAACTGTTCATGCAGCGCCCGGATCTCGATGAGCAGCAGATGCACGACGTGACCTGGATCGGCTCGCGCTTTTTCACGGACACGGGTGGCTACTACGACAGCTACCGCTCCAGCACGGCGCGCGAGGCATGGCCCTATGACGACACCCGCGATGCTGGCCTCGCGCAGGTTGCCAATGGCGGCGGCTACCCGACTTGCAGGCAGTGGTGGTCAGACGGCAGCAACGGCCTGCGGGCACGCCTGCTGGGGAAAGTGGACCCGACCCTACTGAATCGCCTGGCGGGCTGGGCCGGGTTCCTCAGCCGGGCCGAGGTGGACGATTCGGTGATTCGCGCCATCGCGTCACCGCGGCAGCAGAAACTGAACCAGGGCAGCGTCTATACGGACTACGGCGGCCAGATCGACAAGACCCTGCCGAACATCGTGACGCGCGCCACAGGCGACGTCGGGATGGCCGTCGGCGCGATTGCTGCGTTTCCCGCCATGGACGTCGTGCGCCAATCCCTGCCCATGGTGCTCGCCTTGCTGAAGATGGCGCTGGTCATCTGCATCCCGCTGGTGCTAGTCGTGGGCACCTATGACCTGAAGACGGTCGTCACCGTCAGCGTGGTGCAGTTCGCGCTGTTCTTCACGGACTTCTGGTTCCAACTCGCACGCTGGATCGATTCAACGATTCTGGACGCGCTTTATGGCTGGGGTTTTGGCTGGAACCGGCCGCACACCAACTTCGACCCGCTGGTGGGGCTGAACAACGCCTTCGGTGACATGCTCCTGATGTTCATCACGGGCACCATGTTCATCGTGCTACCTACCTTCTGGATCATGGCCTTGGCTTGGGCGGGTGTTCGCGCCGGTAACGTGCTGCAAGGACTCGCTGGTGCCACTGGCGATGCCAAGGCTGCCGGTGGGAAGGGAGGAAGTATCGCGATCAATGCCGTGTCGAAGAAGTAATCACTGCTAGTCATCCTCGACATGAGGATCAATGCGAAAACCGTCGTAGGTGTACAAGCCGAACCCGGCTGGTCCGTTTCGCCATTCTGGCTCGGGCAACTCCTCGCCCAGGTCGGTATTGCGGGCCATCCAGGCAACGACTATGACGCACACCAGCAGCAGAGCCAGCCAGAAGGTGGTGTACAGCAGCGCCCCGAGCGCGGCCAACTTGACCACCCACACGAGCGCGACAGCGCCAGCTATCGGCACTCCCTTGGAGATCAACCAGTTCGACGCCCGTCGTTCGCCGCGCGCATAGGCACGCCATCCGCGGCCAAAGGTGCGGCCGAGGCGTTCTGCGGTGCTGGTGCGGGTCGTCGTGGTCATGGTCGTCTCCTGCTGTTGAGGAATGCCTATTTCACTTTGCTCCAATTCATTCGGTTTGAGGCTTCAATGCGCTTTCTTGCTGCTTCAGGACGCTTCGTCCTCCGGCTCCACCGGGCCGGGATCGAGTTCCAAGCCGATGCGATAGGTGGTAACGAACCGCGGCCAGTCCACATGGTCAACCAAGTCGATGTCCTCGACAACGCTGATCTTGGCTCCCGCACGCTCGAACAGGGCGATGCTCTTGGCGGGATAGTTGTTGCGCGACGGATAGAGCACTCCGTCGAACAGCGCCTGGCCGTCATCTCCGAGCATCGCATGCACCTGGGCGGACACCTGCTGCGTGTACGTGTAGTCGCGGCTGGCCAATTGCTCCAGATTCAGGCCGAAGTAGCTTGCCATGACGCCCGGCGCCGTGAGGTCAGCCAGGAGCATGTCGTCCAGAACTCCTACTGCGCGCACCATCCGGGCCTGGACTTCTTTCAGCGTGATCGAGCGATTGGTGTCCGCAAGCCACTGGTGCTTGTGAAACACCGACTCCATCAGCGCCGTGGGCAGGTCGCGCCCCAGGTAGAGCACGCCGTAGGCTCCCGCCGGGTCATCGTAGCGATTCGTGCTGCTGCGGCCATAGTACAGCGGGCTGCCCCGATAGACGACGCGGCTCACATGCTGGAGCAGTTCACCGGCATCGATCAGGAACGAAGGCAGCTCGTGGCTCATGGCGATCTCGCTTCAATGCACCTGTACGCCCAGCACGTTGAACACAGCCTCGGCCACGTCATCGATCGTGCCATGCGTCACCGCATCCACCGGCGAGCGACCGCCCAAGCCTTCGAGTGGTTCGGACAGCGCGCGGTAGATCGTCCAGTGGTCGATGCCCTCGACCTCCTGGAGCACGGTTTGGGTCAACTGCTGCTTCACCGGGTCGAGCTGCCAGTCGGGCAGCTTCTGGCCGCGCGGCCCCACGTTCAGCGCCAGCAGCCGACGGGCGAGGATGTCCTTGTAGATTTGCTGGCGCGACTTGTCCGCCAGCTTGGCGAACTCGGCAGGCGGCAGGTTGTCCGGCTGGTTGAAGGCTTCCAGCAGCACGGCGCGGCCTCGCTGGACGTCGGTTTCAGTCGGTGCCCAGCGCGTGTCGGCGCGCAGCGCGGCCGCCTTTCGCTCCAAGGCCTGCGCCACCGTTTCACCTTCCAGGTTGGCGGGCAGCTTCACCGCCTCCACGCGCTCGTGGATAAACGCCTGCAACTCGGCCGCGAAAGCCGGGGCATCCCGGATTTCGACGGTATCCGCGAAGCGGCGCACATCCTCCACCGTGACGCGCGGCAGCCGGTCGGCAATGAATTCGATGGCAGTGGACATGGTCATCTCCCAGGTAGGTTTGAGACAGGATTCACTCTAGTCGCCTTTGTCGCCTTTGTCAATCTAGTCGCATGAATGGGAGTCTACCTGGCGGCTGTAGCGTCTCGGCAGCATAGGCCGCGGCCAGCGCGGGGCCGCTGTCCAATCCATTCGTGCGGGTTCCGCATTGACACTGGAGCCGCAACCCAGGGGCCGCTATACCGAAACGGTGAAAGGCCAAAGGGTCGAAACGGCAAGGGAATGGGGTGCAAGGGGAAAGGCCCTACCTCGAAAAGGCAAAAAGGCCTCCCGCCCGGCCCGCCATCAGGACACCGACATGCTCTCCCTGTTCCAGCGAAAACGTCCTCCGGTCGCTGCCGCGCCGTCGCCAGCATCTGCCACCGACCTCCTGAAAGGGCTGACGCGGCCGGAGTCGGCTGCCTCGCTGCTGGCCACCCCGCGCCGGCAGAAGCTGATGGAACACATCTGGCAGCGCACCTCGCTCTCGCGAAGGCAGTTCGCCACCCTGTACCGCACGCCACTGGAGCGCTACGCCGAGCTGGTCCAGGGGTTCCCGGCCTCCGAAGCGCACCATCACGCCTACCCGGGCGGCATGCTCGACCATGGCCTGGAAATCGTCGCCTACAGCCTGAAGCTGCGGCAGTCCCATCTGCTGCCCATAGGCGCCAGCCCTGAAGACCAGGCCGCGCAAGCCGAGGCGTGGACTGCTGCGATCGCGTACGCGGCCCTGTTGCACGACATCGGCAAGATCGCCGTGGACCTGCAGGTCGAACTGGCCGACGGCAGCACTTGGCACCCTTGGCATGGCCCGCTGCGCCAGCCGTACCGCTTCCGCTACCGGGAGGATCGCGAGTACCGCCTGCACAGCGCCGCCACGAGCCTGCTGTACCACCAGTTGCTCAACCGCGACATTCTCGACTGGCTCAGCGGCTATCCGTCATTGTGGGCGCCGCTGCTTTACGTTCTTGCCGGGCAGTACGAGCACGCCGGGGTGCTCGGCGAGTTGGTCGTGCAGGCAGACCGCGCCTCCGTCGCCCAGGAGCTGGGCGGCGATCCCGCGCGCGCCATGGCCGCACCCAAGCACTCGCTCCAACGCAAGCTGGTGAACGGGCTTCGCTACCTGCTCAAGGAAGAGCTGAAACTGAACCAGCCTGAAGCCTCCGATGGCTGGCTCACCGAGGACTCGCTATGGCTGGTGAGCAAGACGGTCTCGGACAAGCTCCGAGCGCACTTGCTGTCCCAGGGCGTTGATGGCATCCCTGCGAACAACACTGCGGTGTTCAACGTGCTCCAGGACCACGGCATGTTGCAGCCGACGCCAGACGGCAAGGCGATCTGGCGCGCGACCGTGACCAGTTCCACCGGCTGGTCCCACTCGTTCACCCTGTTGCGGGTGGCGCCTGCACTGATTTGGGAGCCTGGCGAGCGGCCCGCGCCGTTCGCCGGGACGGTGGCGATTGATACGGGCTCCACGGACAACGAGGCCGATGGGCCACTCCCACTTCCCCCAGATGATGTGCAGCCCGCCGCAGCGAGCCAAGAGGCGCTGCCATGGGAAGAAGCTGGTAGCACCGCTTCGGCTCCTTCGCCCAGGCCCCAAACCAAGGCCGATGTCATGGAGGACATGCTGGCGATGGTGGGTCTACGGGATTCGTCCGGCATGGCGCGGGAGGCGGAAGCCGCCGCGGGCGAGGTGGATGCAACGCCCCCGGGAGCGCCCTCACTAATCTCGGTCACCGCTACGCCTTCATCACCGTTGCCCATGTCCCCGGTCGCGCAGCCCTCCGGCGAGCATTTCATGGCATGGCTGCAACAGGGCATAGCCTCGCGGCGGCTAATAATCAACGACGCGAAAGCGCTCGTACACACCGTGAGCGATACGGCGTACCTGGTAAGCCCAGGCGTCTTCCAGCGGTATGCACAAGAGCACCCGCAGGTGGAAGCACTGGCCAGGCGAGAGAATCAGCAGGACTGGCAGTGGGTACAGAAACGCTTCGAACGACTGCAACTGCACCGTAAACAGCCCAACGGCCTGAACATCTGGACCTGCGAAGTCACCGGCCCACGCAAGGCGCGTCAGTTACACGGCTATCTCCTGCAGAGCCCGCTGCAACTATTCCAAGACCCGCCCCCCAACAATCCTTATCTGAAAACCGGGGGCGTCTCTCCGGCGCCGTGACTAAGTCGCGATTTCGATAATGTCTCCGGCCCCGCGTGCATAGATCAGGGCATAGTCCAAGGTGCTTGGCGTTTGCGCATGCAGAAACAGCAACGGCGCCCCCGGCACAACCCGATCGCCAACCTGCACCCTCAGATCCACGCCAGCTGCCGGGTTGTCCGGAGCGCCGGCCAACTTCGCCAGCCGGGACAGTTTGCGATTGTCGATCCCCACCACCTTGCCGGCGCTGGCAGCGACCAAGGGCAGCACGCAAGGGGCGCGTGGCGGTTCTCGCATTCCGCCTTGAGCATCGCAGATGCGCTGAAACTTCTCCCACGCGAGCCCCTCGTCTAGAGTGCGCAAGGCCAACGCCATGCCTCCTCCTGCTGGCGCAGCGCCCCCCATCTCCAACACTGCGCCGGCAACCACAGCGGCTCGTTGGCGAAGATCGGCCGGCGCCCCCTCGTCATTGCGCAATACGGCCAGCACATCCCGGGCTTCCAGCGCCGGGCCGATGCCGCGGCCGACGGGCTGAGTGCCGTCCGTATACAGGCAATGCACGGCGAGACCGAAGTATGTGGCAGTGGCGGTCAACTTCGAGCCCAGCAGTTGAGCGGCCTCCTGGCTACGTACCTTGGCGGTAGGTCCGACAGGAATATCGATGACGACATGCGTCGCGCCGGCCGCGATCTTCTTGGACAACACCGAGGCGATCAGTTGTCCCTCCGTATCGATGTCTAATTCACGCTCAACGCGTACAAAAATGTCGTCGGCTGGGGACAAGTGCATGGAACCACCCCACGCCAGGCAGCCGCCTTCGCGCTTGACCACATCGCGCAGCTTGTCTAGGCTGAGGTCGACAGGTGCTAAAGTTTCCATGGTATCGGCGGTGCCGGCAGGCGATGTGATGGCGCGTGACGAGGTCTTGGGCATTAGCAGGCCGTTCGCCGTCACAATCGCCACGACGATGGGTGTGGTGCGGTTGCCCGGCAATCCGCCGACGCAGTGCTTGTCGACGACCATCTGGGCCCCCCATTTCAAGCGCTCACCCACCTGAACCATCGCGCGGGTCAGATCGACGGTCTCTTGTTCGTCCAGCGGCAGGGTGGAAGTGGCGGTCAGGAACGCAGCCAGATGCACATCCGTGTAGCGCCCCTTCACGACGTCGCCGACGATGGCGGTCATGTCCTGCATGTTCAGGCGCTGACCGTAGATCCGCTTGCGCACGCCGGCCAGCGAGTCCAGTAACGGCGGATGGCGCACCTCGACGGTATCGCCTGCATGCAACCCCAAGGCGTCCCAGGCGTCTTCGGACAAGGCCACCTGCTCGGGCGCCAGGCGCTCATCGTCCTCGATCTGGTACAGCTGGGCGAGCAGCTCGCGCTCCCCCGCCCTGACCAGCACCTGCGATCGCGACGCGAGTCCTTCAGCGAGGCAGACATAGGAATCCCTGCGCATGACAGCGACAGCTTGGTGCTGCGCATGCAGGCGCATCCGCACCGCTACCATGGCTGGTGCAACGGGTACTGCAGCAGCAGCGCCTGGCGTTCCTACGACAGCGCTCACAGCTTGAACTCCTGACCCTGCCGTGGAACCGTGGCCTGCCAGCCCAGGTCACGTTGCACCCGCTCGCGCAGCGCCTCGGATGCACTTGGCTCGCCGTGAACGATAAAAACATTCTTGGGTGGACGCTGGAAACCGGCCAGCCAACGCATCAACTCGTCGCTGTCGGCATGCGCGGACAGCCCGGGGAGCTCGGCGACCTCGGCTTTCACTGGCACCCACTGGCCATGGATCTTCGTCTCTTTTGCACCTTCGAGCAGCTTGCGTCCGCGCGTGCCCGCAGCCTGAAACCCAGAGAACAGTAGCGTATTAAGGTGATGGGGGCCGAAAGCAGCGATGTGATGCAAGACGCGTCCGCCGGTGGCCATGCCGCTGGCAGAAATGATCACCTTGGGATAACGGTTGGCGGACAACGCTTTAGACTCTTCTACATCGCGCACGCAAGTGATCGCTTCGCATGCCGCCGTGTAATCTTGTACTGAAAGCCGATGGTCGTCCGGGTAGGCATGCATCAGTTCCGTAGCACTGGTCGCCATAGGACTGTCCAGAAAAATCGGAACATTGTTCAAACGACCAGCGCGGCGCAGCAGCCACAGATCGTAGATGAGCGACTGGGCACGGCCGACCGCGAATGCCGGAACCACCACCGTACCGCCTCGCTTCACGGTGCGCTCGATCACCGCCCCCAGAGCTTCGACCGGATCGCTGTGCTCGTGGCGACGGTCGCCGTAGGTTGATTCGATCACCACATAGTCAGCCTCGGGCACGCTTTCGGGCGCATGCATCACCAGGTCGTCATAGCGTCCGAGATCACCGGAAAACACGATGCGCCGGCCGCCGATGTCGATCTGTGCCGTGGCGGCACCAAGGATGTGTCCTGCCCGTCGGAGCAACAACGTGCCTCCGCCGGGCAGCGCAACCTCCCTATGAAGCGGTGCTGTGGCGAACATGCCGATCGCGCGCTCGGCGTCGGCGACCCGGTACAGAGGCAGGGCAGGCTTGTGCTTGCTGAAACCTTTGCGATTGGCGAACTCGGCATCCTTTTCCTGCAAGAAGGCACTGTCACGCAGGATCAACGCAGCCACATCGCGCGTGGCGGGAGTGGCGTATATCGGCCCGGAGAAACCATTGAGCACGAATCTCGGCAGATAACCGCAGTGGTCCAGATGGCCGTGGGTGAGAACGGCTGCGTCCACGTCTTCTGGATTGACAGCCAGTTGCTGCCAATTGAGCTCGCGCAAGTTCTTCAGGCCCTGAAACAAGCCGCAATCGATCAGAATGCGGGTGTCGTCGCAGGTCAGCAGGTGCTTGGAGCCCGTGACGGTGCCGGCTCCGCCGAGGCTGGTCAATGAGAGCATTCTTCTTTTCCTTGTCCTAAAGATTCTTGGTCAATGCAGTTGGCCGCTTGTGTCGGCGCCCAGTCGTGGATCGTCAGCCCGGTGCAGGCGTCTTCCAGCCGGTCACTTGCGCGGCTGCCTGCACGGCGTGTATCCAAGTGCAGCGATTGGCGAGGAGCATTCCAGCCACGTCGAGCGTGCCTCCGCGACTGATGTAAC
Source organism: Stenotrophomonas sp. 86156_Sma (assembly GCF_056481625.1). Classification (NCBI taxonomy): domain Bacteria; kingdom Pseudomonadati; phylum Pseudomonadota; class Gammaproteobacteria; order Lysobacterales; family Lysobacteraceae; genus Stenotrophomonas; species Stenotrophomonas sp. 86156_Sma. The sequence continues at coordinate 1,782,317 of NZ_CM151157.1, read as the reverse complement.
CCAGCGCACGCGTCCTTGCTTGGCCGCCATCGAGGCGTCGAAGGATCCCCAACATCGGTTCGGGACGTGTGTGGCTGAGCACCACCCGCGGCAGGTCGTCGGGAAAGAACGCCTGTAATTCGTCATCGCCGAGCACGAAAGCGCGCTCGATCTCATCGCGTGGAATGCGTAACCGCCCGGGCTCGATCACCGCGGTGACGCAGGAAGCCAGCCCATGCCGCTCCAGGAAAGCGTGGGCTTTCAGCGCCTCCTCCAGTTGATACGCTCCGATGGCGACGAACTGCACGCCGGCAACGCCAGGCGTCCCTGCGATGTGCGCTGCGCCGCGCTCGACCAGCCGTTGAGCCGCGTTGGCATCGAGACGCTCGGGAGCATCCCGCTTGGACACCACCATGCAGGCGAGCTGTCCGCGGCCGGCGTACACGTCTCGCAGCGCGGCCACAGCGGTGTTGCTGTCTACCGGAAACAGTACGCGTGCGGTGTCTGACATCTCGCCCAGCAAGGCTTCGCCTATCGTCGGGTCCTGGTGAGACTGCTCGTTCTTCGAGTTCTCCCAGGTGTGCGAGGTGACGATCAGCGGAACAGATAGCCAGCCGGGGACTTGGCCGAGCGCCTTCTGATGGCGCGCGAAAATGATCTCCTGGCGCAGCAGGCCGAGCATCTTCATTGCGAACGCCTCGTAGCTGACGATCAGGTTGAGCCCCCCCTTGTTGCCAAGCGCCGCTGCGGCGACTGCCTCTTCATTGAGCGCGGTGATCACCGCGCCATGAAGGTCCTCGGCCATGCCCGGTTCCGGCACGTTGACCCGATGCTTGAGCAGCGCGAGGGTGCCGCCCATCTTGTTACTGGCCAACTCGTCGGGATTACCGAGCCGGACCCGCAATCCAGGGTTGGCCCGAACCAGCTCAACGAACCACCGATCCAGCATCGCCATGGCGCTGCCTTGGGTGCCGGCCGGTGCCCACGCCGGTTCTGGCAGGTGCAGCGCCTGCGGGTGACGATGAGCCATGGAATGCTGGCTCTCCCGACCGCGGCCCTGGCTGCGATGGGTATCGAGCACCGCAAGCGCGTGATCGAGGTCCCCAGACGCCACATGGAGCGCAGAGGCGCTGGCATTGAACGCTTCCCGGGCGCCGGCATCCCGGTGAGGATTGCCGACCAGTGGAAGATTGTGTGCGGCGTTGGTACCGGCGCCGGCGAAGCCGAACCCTTTCTCGGTCTCGGCGATGACATATGGCAACCGGGCGGGATAACGTCGTTCCGGCGCGGCGGCGAACCTTTTCAGCGCCTGCTCCGCCGCCAGGATCGCCCAGGCGATTGCGGCAGGGTCACGGCCATCGACGATCAGCGGCTCGAAGCCGTTATGGCGCACATCCTCTGCCAGCCAAGCGGCACCGCCTTCTTGGACGATCTGCGTGCGCTGCTCGATCCGGCGTCCGTTGAGGATCATCACCGGAATCGCGAAACCGCAGTCCTCGGCTCGCCACCAGCGCGGTGCCCAATCCGAGCCGCGCTGCTCTTCGAACGCGCCGTCGCTCAGGAAGGCCACCAAGCTCTCTCCCGGCAAGGGCATATGCACGTATTGCAGTGCGGCGAAGCCCAGGTATCCGCCTTCGGAGACTGCCCCTGCGGTATGGGGGCTCGCATGGCTGCCCAACGGCACCGCCGGTTCGCCACGCGCATCGACGGCGTAGGAATAGAAGTCCGCACACAGACGGGACAGCCCAGCTTCGCTACGATCGTACCGTCCCTTCTGGCTTGGGGACACGTCCCCGGTCAGCGTGTTAATCGCCTCGATGGCCGCGACGCAGTGTCCCTGCCCCATCAGCCATCCGCGGGTCGAGCCAGCCAACGCATTGGCAAGCAGATATCCCACGAAGGCCGGCACCATGTTGAGCGATCCGCCGGTATGTCCTTCCGGCACCGCCTTGAAATCATGCTCCATCAGCGGGGCGCCGGATAAGTCGATACGATTGGCGTAGGTCATGTGCGCAACGACGTTCATCGCCGCACACGTCAGGCGGTCGCTCGCGGCGAGCAATACGTAAGCATCCTCCACGGATGCGATGGACCCCGCTTCCAGCAGATCGGCGACGGCCGCGTCGATATGCTCAATGGTGTCGTGCCGTCGCTTGATTGGCCCGTGTCCGGCCAGCCATTGAGACCGTGCCGAAGTCTTGTCGTTCATGGCGATATCCTTTCCAAGAAAGTGAGGGCTTAAGCGCCAGCAGTAAGCGATGCGTCCAGCGCGCCGCAGACCAGGGCTGACAGGGCAATCCTGTTGCTGGGGTGCGGGACGGCGTCGGTGGATGTGATACGCGAGAATAGGGGGATCAATTCCACCCAGGCTTCGTCAGCGAACAGCGCATGCACCACGACGCATTCGGGTTTTCGGAGCCCCTGTTCGACAAGCTTACGCGCTGCCACCGCCAAGGTCCGTCCAGACGATGCGATGTCGTCCACCAGTACCGGCGTGCGATCGCGCCACGCAGACAAATCTGGGACCTCGATCTCGACACTGCGGTCGCCTAGGCGCGTCTTGTTCAAAACGGCATAAGGCACGCCAATGCGCCTTGCGATATCACCTGCCCACTGCTCGCTTTCTTCGTCTGGTCCGATGATCAGAGGCAGATCGACATTGGCTGCGATCCAACTGGACAACAGCGGTGCGGCATGCAGCGTTGTGGCCGGTATGGTGTACAGCGAAGTCAGTGCCGCATGTCGGTGCAGGTGAGGGTCGACGGTCACCAGGCGGTCGAAGGTCGCGGATATCAACCGGGCAAACGATCTTGAACTGATGCATTCACCTGGGTGGAATCGCGCGTCCTGCCGCATGTAGGCCAGGTAGGGGGCCACCAGGTTGACTTCGCTTGCCCCAAGGTCCCTTGCAGCATCTGCAGCGAAGGTTAGCGCCAGGAACTGTGCGTCTGGCCGTGCCAACGTGCAGATCAGATCGACGGGACGCCCGTTAGGCATCCCGTGCAGGCGTACGTAGGTCTCGCCATCGGGAAATCGGCGAGTTTCCACCGTTCCAAGTTCACCACGACTCTGTCGTGCCAGCTCGCTGGCGAAAACCTCGTTGCCCGGAAGGGGCAGGATCAAACGCTGCATGTCTTTCTAGCTCCTTCAAATCCGGCCTAGAACATTTACCTATAGCCCGCACGTCGGCGAATATGAACTGACATCTGCGCGATCCGTGGGAGGAGTCGCACATATTCATTTGCCAGCCTCGCTTGGCGGAAATCGACGAACGCGTTTTTTTCAATGACGAACCGACCGTGGGCCTTCTTCCCTATCGCCTTCCGTGGGCGAGATCGCCTGTCGTCAGCGCCAACCTGGCACTGACGGCCCCGCCTTTGGTACTGCCGGACACGGCGTTCGATGACATATTGCCTCGCTCCTCAGTCGCACTTGGCCAGCGGCACTTCGGTGGCCGCTGGGTGAGGGTGGCGCACCAGCATCACCGGAACAGGTGCGATGCGAGCCACCTGTTCGGCATCACTGCCCAACAGCAGGCGATCCATACCCCGGCGCCCGTGGGTGCCGAGCACGACCACATCGCAGCGCGCTGTTTCGGCCTGTTTGGCGATCAGCTCCGAGACACGCTCTCCCTTGGCCTCGTTGAGAAGCGTCTCCACCGCAATACCGTCTTGTCGCAGACGGCCAGCGGCCTGATCCAACAGCGCCTGGCCAGCCGCCAAGAAGCCCGGCCGCACCTCATCCAGGTACACCTTGGGGCGCTCGAAACCGTTGCTGTGCTTGAGCTCCTCAATAACGTGCAGCAGGACGACGGTCGCTCCGCTGAGGCGAGCCAGAGCCGCAGCGTGATCCAGCGCAAGATGCGCGGTGGGACTGCCATCGAGCGGCACCAGGAGTCTTTTGTACATGGCGTTTTTCCAAGGGTCAGGACGTGGGGTTTGGGTGAGGCGCAGCACCTGCCGTGCATGGCCGGCAATGATCCATTCTTCGTTGGTGGGCTCGACACCTACCAGGACAGGGCTGTCGGACTGGGAAATCACAGGTGCATCCACGAGATTGGCTGGCTCGTCCAGAGCAACTCCGAGGAAGGCCAAGCCACGACAAACGCGTTCACGCACGAATGCGCTGTGTTCTCCGACGCCTGCGGTGAAGACGAGGAGATCCAAGCCTCCTAGCACGGCGGTCAATGCCCCGATCTCACGCACGATGCGTCGCACGTACAGCTCCAACGCGAGGCGAGCCCTGGTGCCGGGTTCGCCGGCATCCGACTCATGCTTCGCAAGCACCCGGGGCTCGGATGAAATACCGGAAACGCCGAGCAGGCCGGAGCGGTGATAGAGGATGTCGCCGACCTGCCCTAGCGACAGGCGCTCGACCTCCATCAGATAGAGCACCGCGCCTGGATCAAGCGAGCCGGTGCGAGTTCCCATCATCAGACCATCCAGGGCGGAGAAACCCATCGTCGTCGCGACGCTCTGCAAACCTTTCATGGCGCACAGACTCGCGCCGCTGCCCAGGTGCGCGACGATGGTGCGGCCTTGGGCTGCCTGGCCGTGACGCTGCGCGAGCGCAGTCGCCATGTACTCGTAGGACAAGCCATGGAAGCCGTAGCGTCGCAGACCGCGCTGCCATGCTTCGTAGGGAAGCGGCAGAACCTGCTCTACCTCGGGAAGCGTGTGATGAAAGCCCGTGTCGAAGCAGGCGATCTGGGGCACTTGCGGCAGGTCCTGCAGCAGGACCTCGATGGCTTCAAGCGCAAAGGGCTGATGCAACGGGGCAAGAGGGACGTAACCCTTCAGATCGGCGAGGACCTGCGCATCCACACGGATTGGAGCGGAGTATTTGCTGCCGCCATGCACGATCCGGTGGGCAATAGCGCTGAGGCTGCTGTGTTCATTCAGACGTGCCGACACGCGCTCACGGATCAATTGCAGCGCGCTTCGATGGGGGGTCTCCGTATCGAGTTGCACACGGAAAGGTGCAACACCGGTCTCCCCAAAATCCGGGACGTCACCACCGATTCCTTGGACCTTCCCATTCCACAACGGTCGGCGGGGCATTGGGTCAAGGGAAGCATCGAACACCGCAAACTTGATGCTCGATGAGCCGCAGTTCAGAACAAGGACAAGGCGCTCGGTAGATGGGGCAGACATCGCAATCCAGTGTTTGTCGGGGGATCGGAAATGGGGGCTGCCTGTGTACCGCGCGGAACGCGGTGCTCTCAGGCCAACCAAACCTAAGCCACTACATTAAATTCAATTTTATTTTACACTCGTTTTCAAAGATTTCAATCGATCCCCTGTAGCGAACGTTCCAGACACTGTGGAGATGAGCATGCATATAGAGCAGGAAGGGCTGCTTGGCGGGAAGGTGGTTTGCGTCACTGGCGGCGAATCAGGCATAGGGCGATGTATTGCGATGGCGTGTGCGCAAGCCGGCGCATCGGTCTGCGTTGCTGGCTTTGACGCAACACGAATCAATGGCGTGGTCGCAGAAATACAAGCTTTGGGCCGCCAAGCCTTGGGTATGGTGACGGATATCCGGGACCCGGCGCAGGTCGATGCGATGATTGCCGCGGTCGATCATCAATGGGGACGTCTGGATGCGGCGTTCGCCAATGCTGGCGGAACCCAGGCGAGCGGGCCGACGCACGAAACCTCACTTGCAGAGTGGGATGCCGGCGTGAAACTCAACCTGACCGGGACATTCCTGACCCTGACCGCGGCTGCACGCTATCTGGTCCGACAGGGAGAAGGTGGGGTGCTCATGGCGACGGGTTCATCGACCGCAGTCCGCGTCGTGCCCGACGCCTGCACCTACATCGCCCCGAAGGCTGCCGTCCACGCGCTCGTGTCCATCATGGCACTCGAGTTGGCCCCTCACCGGATTCGGGTCAACGCTCTGATTCCTGGCCCCACCGACACCCCCGCGCTTCGAGCAATTCCAGGGCACGCTGAGCGCGCAGCTGCCAGCGTGCCGCTGGGCGAACTCGTCGATCCGGCCGAAATCGGCCGCTTGGCAGCCTTTGCCGCGAGCGATGCATTGCGTCATATGACAGGAACACAGCTTTGCATCGATTCCGGCCGGATAATCGCCTGATTGACGCAGACCGACCCCTGTTGGAATGACCGCCGACACCTGAAGGAGAAACGCGATGACCGAACCTCAATCGCTAACCACCTCCCCTTAGTTTTTCTTCAACACAGACTGTGGTTCTGCCGACGAAAGGCAACTCGACGAGTGGGAATTGAAAGCGGCGCGTCGAATCCTGCTCAACCTCAAGACCCTGCTGCATGGACAGCCCATGTTCGACCTGATCCGCGATCAGATTGAGGCATCAGGCCGCCGCAACAAGCCGCAACAAGGAGATCGTGGCACGCTCAAAGGGAAGCTTCCGGCAGTGCAAGGTCGCCATGGCCGTGAAAGGCATGCCGGCGAAACGATTGTTTGAATGGATGGCCGCCGGCCTGACAGCCTCCGGTGGCGAAGGGGGAGACAAGCTGAAGGTTGCCCGGGAAATGGCCTATCCCTCCCACCCCGAGCACTACGCTCTTCCGCCTTATCCGGGCGTGAACGAAACGCTGGGCGGCCAGCCTACCCGTGTGCATGTGATTCCGACAGGCGATCTCCCGCCATTTGTCCAGGCAGCCGTCGATCCTTCGTACGAAATCCGCTCACCCTCCCGTGTCGAACTCGACGACGGCACAGTGTTTGGCTGGATACTTCACCAGTTCAGGGACTCCGGGAATGATTGCGAGGGCATACTGCGCGTGTGGTGGCCCGCCGAGGCACCAGAGGTTTTCTTCGAAGAGCACGCTCAACACTTCTCGGTCGAGTTCCGAGCCTTGTTTCTTCTCGGCGCACAAGCCTTGGAGAAAGGCGATTCGAGTCCACAACCCACCGCGACGGCACCGTGATTGATTTCGCCGCGGTAATTGAAGCACCGACTAGCATCGGCAAGAACACGTGAGATGCGCTCGAAACAGAATGCAAGAATAGAGATTGATTCAGTATGTGAATTGAACCGCACCCCGATTGTGTTGCCGTTTTCGCATTGCATGCATGCGAGGGGCGTCCTGGCCAAACCCGCCCTAGACGCCTGAGACGGCGTCCAGGGCGTCAAAGATCAGGCAGCGCCTGCGTTCGAGAGGATGATCTTCATCGCCTTCTCCTTGGCGCCATTGAGGAATACCTGATAGGCGTGCTCGATCTCGGCCAGCTCGAAGCGATGGGTAATCATCTTCTTCAACGGAAGCTTGTCGGTCGAGGCGACCTTCATCAGCATGGGCGTCGTGTTCGTGTTCACCAGTCCCGTGGTGATCGTCAGGTTCTTGATCCAGAGCTTCTGAATCTCGAAGTCAACCTTGACGCCATGCACGCCGACGTTGGCGATGTGCGCGCCGGGCTTGACGATCTCCTGGCAGATGTCCCAAGTCGCCGGTATGCCCACCGCCTCGATCGCAACATCGACTCCCTCTGCCGCAATCCTATGCACGGCTTCGACAACGTTCTCCGTGCCGGAGTTGATGGTGTGCGTTGCCCCGAGCTCCTTGGCGAGCTGGAGGCGATTCTCGTCCATGTCGATCACGATGATGGTCGAGGGGGAGTAGAACTGGGCGGTCAACAGTACGGACATGCCGACGGGGCCCGCGCCGACAATAGCCACCGCATCGCCCGGCTGGACATTCCCATACTGGACGCCGATTTCGTGGCCGGTGGGCAGGATGTCGCTCAGCAGGACGGCGATTTCGTCGTCAATTGTCTGGGGGATCTTGTAGAGGCTGTTGTCGGCATGCGGGATGCGGACGTATTCGGCCTGCACGCCATCGATCATGTAACCCAGGATCCACCCGCCGTCGCGGCAATGGGAGTAAAGCTGCTTCTTGCAGTAGTCGCACGAGCCGCAAGAAGTGACGCAGGAAATCAGGACCTTGTCGCCTTTCTTGAACTGCGTGACACTCTCGCCCACTTCCTCGATGACGCCTACCCCTTCATGGCCCAGGATGCGCCCGTCGGCGACCTCTGGATTCTTGCCTTTGTAGATGCCGAGATCCGTGCCGCAGATCGTGGTCTTCAAAACCCGTACTACTACATCCGTGGGCTTTTGAAGGGTGGGCTTGGGCTTGTCTTCAAGCGAGATCTTGTGGTCACCGTGATAAACCAGAGCTTTCATGTGTGCATTCCCCTTCTGAAAAAACCATAAACCATTGTGGTCGTCTGAAACGGCGCGCCAAGAATGGCATCGTTTTAAAAAAACACTGATCGGAAGTCTTTCCAATCCAGGCAATGGTGCCGTTGATGTCCGGTGCCTATTGTCGGTGCCGTCCATTCCTATCCATGACAGCCTGTATCATAGCATGCAGCGTTATTAATTAGACGTTAATGCGCAGCACGAAACACCACTCGGCTTGCTGCAAACTGTGCCGGCCTCATATCTTCATCGCCCTCAGCCGCAGCGCATTGCCAATGACACTGACCGACGACAACGCCATGGCGGCCGCTGCAATGATCGGAGACAGCAGCAATCCGAACACCGGATAAAGCACGCCTGCCGCGATCGGCACGCCGGCGGCGTTGTAGATGAAGGCGAAGACGAGGTTCTGCCGAATGTTGCGCATCGTCGCCTGCGAGAGCTGCCTGGCCTTGACGATGCCGGTCAGGTCGCCCTTGAGCAGCGTCACGCCCGCGCTCTCTATCGCCACGTCCGTGCCCGATCCCATGGCGATGCCGACGTCGGCCGCAGCGAGGGCCGGCGCATCGTTGACCCCGTCGCCCGCCATCGCGACGACCCTGCCTTCCGACTTGAACCGGTTGACGATCGAGGCCTTCTGATCGGGCAGCACATCCGCCTCGACCTCGTCGATGCCTAGCCGGCGCGCGACGGCCTCGGCGGTGGTCCGATTGTCACCGGTCAGCATGACAATACGGATCCCTTCGCCGTGCAGTGCCTTGAGCGCCTGTGGCGTCGTGGCCTTCACCGGATCGGCGATGGCAAAGATCCCGGCCGCGCGCTGATCGACACCGATATAGATCGCCGTCGCGCCATCTCGACGCAGTTCGTCAGCCTGGGCACCGAGCGGCGCGGTCTCGATGCCATGCTCGGCCAGGAATGCGGCATTGCCGACCACCACGCGCCAGCCCTCGACTACGCCCAGCGCGCCTTTGCCCAGGGGGGAATCGAATCCCGAGACCTGCGCCAGGGCGATGTTGCGTTGCTGGGCGGCCGCCACAATGGCCAGGGCCAGCGGATGCTCCGAGGCCTGCTCGACGCCGGCCGCAAGACCAAGAACCTCGTCCTGCGTGAAGCCGGCGGTGGCCACGATGCCTGTGACGGCCGGCCTGCCTTCGGTCAGGGTGCCCGTCTTGTCCACGACCAGCGTGTCGACCTTTTCCATGCGCTCCAGCGCTTCGGCGTTCTTGATCAGCACGCCCACACCGGCTCCCTTGCCCACGCCGACCATGATCGACATCGGCGTCGCCAGGCCCAGCGCGCACGGGCAGGCGATGATGAGCACCGACACCGCGGCGACCAGGCCGTGTGCCAACCGCGGCTCCGGCCCCCAGATGGCCCACCCCGTGAACGCGAGGATCGCGACCAGGACGACGGCCGGCACGAACCAGCCCGACACCTTGTCAGCCATGCGCTGGATGGGTGCGCGAGAGCGCTGCGCATCGGCGACCATCTGAACGATGCGCGAGAGCATGGTGTCCTTGCCGACCTTCTGCGCGCGGATGATGAGCGCCCCGGTCTGGTTCAGCGTACCGCCCACCGCCGGGTCGCCCTGGGCACGGGTGACGGGCATCGATTCGCCCGAGATCATCGATTCGTCGATCGAGGAGCGCCCGTCCTCGATCACGCCGTCGACCGGAACGGTCTCGCCAGGGCGGATGCGCAGCTTGTCGCCGATCATTACCTGCTCAACCGGCACGTCCTCTTCGGTCCCGTCCTCGCGCAGGCGCCGCGCGATCTTCGGCGCGAGGTCCAGCAAGGCCTTGATCGCCCCGGAGGTCTGCTCGCGGGCGCGCAGTTCCAGCACCTGCCCGAGCAGCACGAGTACGGTAATCACCGCAGCGGACTCGAAATACACCGCCACGGTGCCGTCCATGGTGCGGAAGGCCTGCGGGAACAGGCCTGGTGCCAGAGTCGCGACCACGCTGTAGCCCCAGGCGACGCCGGTGCCCAATGCGATCAGCGTGAACATGTTGAGACTGCGGTGGCGCAGCGAGGCCCAGGCGCGCTCGAAGAACGGCCAGCCGGCCCACAGTACCACCGGCGTGGCGAGGGCGAACTGGAGCCAGGTCGAGATCGCTGGCGGCACCAGGTGATGGAGCGCCGGAATCACGTGCGATCCCATTTCAAGCAGGAAGACAGGCAAGGCCAGCGCGAGGCCGACCCAGAAGCGTCGCGTCATGTCCGCCAGTTCCGGGCTGGGCCCGGAGTCGGCGCTCGCCACGAGCGGCTCCAGCGCCATTCCGCAGATCGGGCAACTACCCGGCTCGTTGCGGCGGATCTCTGGATGCATGGGGCAGGTCCAGATCCCCGTCGAGGATGCCGGCGCGGCTGGCTTTGCGCCCCCCCGATGGACTGCGCCGTGGGAATGCGGCGCGTGCCCGGCCGCGTCCGCGGGCGACGAGGCCGCGCCAGAAGATGCGTAGCGCAGCGGATCGGCCTCGAACTTGGCTTGGCAACCGCTGGAGCAGAACCAGTAAGCCGAGCCCTGGTGATCCACGCGATGGGCCGCGCGGCGCGGATCCACGACCATGCCGCAGACTGGGTCCCTGACGCTTGAGCCCATGGCACCATCCTGCGCACCGGGCTGGGCGAGCCGTGAACCGTCGCCATGGGCGTGGCTGTGATCGTGTTGCTCAGCGTTCATGACATCCTCTCCTGTTGCTCGATCCGCACGGAAACCCCGACGGGCGTTGATTCAAGGCACGAGCACGATGCGCCCGAAGGGGTGGCCTTCCTCCGCGTGCCGGTGCGCGTGCGCGGCCTGCGAAAGCGCAAACTTCTTGTCGATCGGCATCGTCAGCGAGCCGCCGGCCATGTCGGCGAAGATCGCCTGGATCATTGCGTGGACACGCGGGGTATGCAGTTCCTTGCCGAACAGGGCCGTGATGATCGCCAGGCTGTTCGGGGCGAGATCGGCGATCTCGAAAGCGACCCGCTCGCCGCTGGCGCCCCCCAAGGGAATATAGCGCCCGCGATAGCGCAGTGTCTTGAGCAGCGAGGCCTGCGCCTTGCCACCCGCCAGATCGATCACCATGTCCACGCCTTTGCCGTCAGTCAGCGACAGTGCGCGCTGCGCGATGTCTTCGTCCCGGTAGTCGATGCCGTGCGTGGCTCCGAAGTCCCGCAGTTTCGCCAGGCGCGACAGCGTGGACGCTGTGGCGATGACCTTCGCGCCGGCGCGATGCGCCAACTGTACGGCGGCAAGCCCCACGCCTCCGGCGGCACCCTGCACGAGCACAGTTTCGCCCTTTTGCAAGGCACCGAACTCGAACAGCCCGTCGTGGGCCGTGCCAAAGGCGATCAGGCCAACCGCGGCCGCGTCGATCTCCAAGGCATCGGGCACCGGAAACACGAAGTGCTGCGGCACCGCGAACAGCTCCGCGTGCGAGCCTTTCCAGTTGAAGCAGGCCACACGCTGGCCGACATCAAGGTCGATCACGCCTGGGCCTATGGACGCGATGACACCGGCGGCCGCGTAGCCGACGACGTAGGGCGTGGTGGGCGGGGCCATGTTGCGACGGGAGAGCACGTCGCCTCCTTCGAGGCTGACGGCCTGGACGCGGACGACGACCTCACCCTCCTTGGCCTTCGGGTCGGGCAGATCGCCGTAGGTGAGGACCTCGGGTTCTCCGTTGACGGTGTAGTAGGCAGCTTTCATGAGGTGGCTCCTTGCTTGGTTGGGGGACAGTGAAGAGATATCAGGGACGCCGCACCCGCGTCGAAAGGTGTGGGCCGGCCTTCAATCGCGCTCGCGCCATGCCAGCAGGCGCAGTGCGTTGAACACGACGATCAGGGTCGATCCCTCGTGCAGCGCGACGGCCGGCCCGATGCCCAGGCCGCCGATGGTGGCAGGGACCAGCAGCGCGACGACGCCCAAGCTGATGAAGACGTTCTGGCGGATGATGGACCGGGTGTGGCGGCTCAGCCCGACCGCGAAGGGCAGTTGGCGCAGGTCGTCGGCCATCAGCGCCACGTCGGCCGTCTCCAGCGCGACGTCCGAGCCGGCCGCGCCCATGGCGATGCCGACGGTCGCATGGGCCATCGCCGGCGCATCGTTCACGCCATCGCCCACCATGGCGACCTTGGCCTGGGCGCGCAGCTTGCGGATCGCCTGGACCTTGTCCTCGGGCATCAGATCGCCCCAAGCCTCGTCCAGCCCGACCTCTTTGGCCACGGCCTCGGCTACGGTGCGGTTGTCGCCGGAGATCATGATCATGCGGGCGATGCCGAGCCGGCGCAGCTTTTCCAGGGCGGCGCGCGCGTCGGGACGCGGCGTGTCCATCAGGCCGATGGCGCCCAGATCCCGCGTCCCCTGGCGCACGACCATGGTCGTGCGTCCGCGCTCGCGCAGGCTCGCGATCGCCTGCGATGCCCAGGCACCGAGCGGCGCGAGACCGTCCACGCCGAACATCTCCGCCTTGCCGATCCAGACTGTCTCGCCGTCCAGCGTGGCCGTCACGCCGCGCCCGGTCAGGCTCTTGAGGTCGTGCGCGGACGCGATGGCCTGCCCCTGCAGCTTCTCCTGTCCGTCGCGCGCGATGGCGGCGGCCAGCGGGTGATCGCTCAGGCGTTCGACCGCCACGGCCACCCGCAGCAGCGCCGCTTCGGTCACGCCGTCAGCCAGCGCGATATCGGTGATGCGGGGGCGGCCTTCGGTCAGCGTGCCGGTCTTGTCGAAAGCGATGGCATCGAGCGAGCCGAGTGCTTCCAGCGGTGCGCCGCCCTTGATCAGCACTCCGCCACGCGCGGCGCGCGCCACCCCAGAAAGCACTGCGCTCGGGGTCGCGATGGCGAGCGCGCAGGGACTGGCGGCCACCAGCACGGCCATCGCGCGGTAGAAGCTCTCACTGAAGGGTTCATCGATCACCAGAGGCGCGAACAGCAGCGCGACGGCCAACGCCAGCACGAGCGGCACGAAGATGCGCTCGAAGCGGTCGGTGAAGCGCTGGGTCGGCGACTGCTGGGCCTGCGCCTCGCTGACCATCTGCACGACCTTCGCCAGCGCGCTGTCGGTGGACAGGCGCGTCACCTCCACTTCGATCGCTCCCGCGCCGTTGATCGTGCCGGCAAAGGCGCGCGCCTCGGCGTCGATGGAACCCGGCCGCGCACGCGCAAGGCCGGGATCTGTGACCGGGCGTTTGTCCACCGGCATGCTCTCGCCAGTGACCGGGGCCTGGTCGATGCTGGTCGTGCCCTTGACCAGGAAGCCGTCGGCGGGCAGCCGCTCGTTCGGGCGCACGATCACCACGTCGCCGACCGCGAGCTTCTCGACCGGCACCTCATGCGTCTCGCTTCCTCGCCGCACGGTGGCGGTGCGTGGCGCAAGCTTGGCCAGCGCCTCGATGGCCTGCCGGGCGCGCCCCATGGCGTAGTGCTCCAGCGCGTGGCCGAGGCTGAACAGGAACAGCAGCAACGCGCCTTCGGCAAAGGCGCCAAGCGTCGCCGCCCCCGCGGCGGCCACCAGCATCAGCGTGTCGATCTCGAACTTCTTCAGGCGCAGGTTGCCGATCGCCTCGCGCAGCGTGTAGAAGCCACCGAACGCGTAGGCCCCGAGATACAGGGCCGTGGGCAGCCATGCAGGCGCGCCGGCCGCCAGCTTCTCGATGCCGAAGCCCAGCGCCAGTAAGGCACCACACAGCAGCGAGAACACGAGTTCGGTGTTGGGGCCCAAGAACCCGCCATGGGTGTGCGCGTGTTCGCCTTCGCCATGAGCGTGGCCCGCGTGGTCGTGCCCACGGCCAGTCTCGCCGGGATGGTCGTGACGAGGGTCGCGGCTATCGTGACTGTCGTGACCGCCTCCGGCATTCTGTTCGGCCGCGGGTTTCTCCTGGACGCGCGCCTTCGCGCGCAATCCGAGTCCTGACAGCGCCTCGAACAGCGACTGCTCCGTCACCACCCTGCGGTCGAACTCGACCCGCACGAGTCCAGTGGCATCGGCCTGTGCCTCCAGAACCCCTGGGACGCGCCGCAACGTGTCGCCAATCGTGCGTGCGCGGCGCGAATGCACGAGGCCATCCACCTGCCACAGCACGTGCCCGAAACGCGCACTGACCGATGCGCCCGCAGCCTGGACCACTTCGCGGATGCGCGCGAGCGAGAACATCGCGGAATCGTAATGAACGCACAGCATCGCCTCTTGCCTGCCGGGCGCCCCTGCTGCGGGCGGGATCACATGCACCTGCTCGACACCGCTCCTGCCTTCGAGCTCGGCGACCAGGCGGCCCACGCAGGCATCGGCAGCGTCCGACACCTCGGGCAGCAATACCGGGATGTCCAGTCTCAAGCGTTGCGTCATTGCCGTACCTTTTCAGTCATGCGCGCCGGGGTGGCCCATTGGCGTCGCTTCACGAGGAAGGTGGCCGGCAGGTTGGCGCTCTGGCGGAATGGGTGCTTCATGCGCTGCTCCTGGTCAGGCCATCCGTGCGATGGTTTTGCGAAAGCGTTGCAGCGACAAGCCGAACAGCACGGCTCCGATCAACAGCAACGCGGCGAACTGCGGCCACACCACCGCCAGGCCGGCACCACGGAACAGGATCGCCTGTCCAAGCTGCACGAAGTGCGTGGTCGGTGCCACCAGCATGATGTTCTGCACCAGCTCTGGCATGCTTTCGCGCGGCGTGGCGCCCCCCGAGAGCATCTGCAAAGGCATGATGGTCAGCATCATCAGCATGCCGAACTGGGGCATGTTGCGCGCCAGCGTCGCCAGGAAGATGCCCATCGACGTGGTGGCGAACAGGCACAACGCCGCACCGACGAAGAACAGCGGCAGCGACCCGGCGATTGGCACATCCAGCAGGCCTTGCACGACGAAACCGATCGACACGGCCGCCGCCAGCAGTACCACCGCTCCCATGGACCAGACCTTGGCCAGCATGATCTGCGCCGGCGTCACCGGCATGACCAGCAGGTGCTCGACCGTGCCGTGCTCACGTTCGCGGATGAGCGCCGCGCCTGCTAGAACGATGGACAACATGGCAATGTAGTCGATGATCTCCGCAAGACTGCCTGACCAGGAGGGCTCCAGCGCGGGGTTGAAGCGCGCCCGCAAGGCGAGATCCACCACAGGCACGGCGCTGGAGCGGTAGCGCTGTGCGAACTCACTGATCTCACCGTTGACGATCTGCTGCACGTAGCCGCTACCGACAAACGCCTGGCTCATGCGCGTGGCATCCACGTTGAGCTGGATCTGCGGTGCGCGGCCGGCCAGCAGGTCACGCTGGAAGTTGCGCGGGATCACCATCACGAACGTGTAGCGTCCCTCGTCCATCCCCACGTCCATCTCTGGCCACTCGATCAACTGCGGCTTGCTGAACTGGGGTGGATACAGGGCCGAAATGATGCGTTGGGACAGTGGGGATTGGTCTTCGTCGACGACCGCGATTGGGGCGTTGTGCAGCGTCTCGGGCATGGCCGTCGCCCCGGTGTACACGCCCAAGGTGAAGACGTACACGATGAGCACCAGCATGGTGCGGTCGCGCCACAGGCTCCACAGTTCCTTGACGCCCAATCGGTAGGTGTTGGAGAGGAATTGGCCCATGGTTCAGCGCTCCTGCTTGCGCAGCAGCGCAATCGCCGCACCGATGATCACGGGTACCGCGATCAGCATGGGAACGAGCGCCCCGCCCAGATCGCCGAAGCCTAGGGCCTTGTTGAAGACACCGCGGCTGATGCTGATCATGTGCGTGGCCGGATAGATCTCGCCCAACCAGCGCCCGCCGCCCTGCAGCGAGGACACCGGGTCGGTCAGGCCCGAGAACTGAACGGTGGGAATCATGGTTCCGATCATCGCGAAGAACATCGCCGCGATCTGGCTCTTGGTGATGCTCGATGCAAGCAAGCCCATGCCCGTCGCGCAGAAGCTGAAGATCACCGCGGCCAACACGAGCGTCAGAAAGCTTCCCTTGATCGGTACCCCGAACACGGTCACCGACAACAGCGTCATCAGGAAGAAGTTCAGCATGGCCAGCCCTACATAGGGCAGTTGTTTGCCCAGCAGGAATTCGGTCCGGGTGACGGGGGTGACGTACAGGTTCAAGATGGAGCCGGTTTCCTTCTCGCGCACCACGGCCAGCGCCGTGAGCATGGCCGGCAGCATCAACAGCAGCATCGGCACCACAGCCGGCACCATGGCCGGCAGGCTCTTGACGTCCGGGTTGTACCGAAAGCGCGTTTCGATCCCGGCTTGCCCGATGGGGGCGCTGCCCGTGCGTTCTGTAGCCTGCTCCACCAGCCAGTGCTGGTGGATGCCCTGCACGTAGCCAATGACGGTCTCGGCGCGCTGCGGCATCGCGCCATCGATCCAGGCGCCGATCTGCACGTTGCGCCCGCGCAGCACGTCGCGTCCGAATCCCGGAGGAATCTCCAGGGCAAGACTCAGCTCGCCGCTCGTCATGCGGCGATCGAGCTCGGTGTAATCGGTGATCGGCGGCTGCTCCACGAAGTACCGGGAGCCGGCCAGGCTCAAGGTGTAGCTCTGGCTGAGCGTGGACTGGTCGCGGTCAAGCACGGCGTAGCGCAGGTCCTCGACGTCCATGCTGATGCCGAAGCCGATCACGAACATCAGCAAGGCCGATCCGGCCAAGGCCAGCGTGGCGCGCACGGGATCGCGCTGCAGTTCCAGCGATTCCCGCCACATGTAGCTGAACAACCGTTGCAGGCTGAAGCGGCTGGGCTTGGCGTGGCCGGGGGCGGGCCCGGCCTGGGCGGGGCCTGCGCCGACAGGCGTGTCGGCCTGGGGCGCACCGCCGCCGGCTTCGACCAGGTAGCCGATGAAGGCTTCTTCCAGTGTCTGCGCCCCGCGTTTTTCTACCAGATTGGCCGGCGTGTCGCTATCGAGCACCTTGCCGGCATGCATCATCGACATGCGATCGCAGCGCTCGGCCTCGTTCATGAAGTGGGTGGAGATGAAGATGGTGACCTTGTCGCGACGCGACAGCTCGACCAGCAGCCGCCAGAAGGCATCGCGCGCGACCGGGTCCACGCCAGAAGTCGGCTCGTCAAGAATCAGCAACTCCGGCTTATGCACCATCGCCACGGCGAGCGACAGCCGCTGGCGCATGCCCAGCGGCATGCTCTCGGGCAGGCTGTCCTGCACCTCGCCCAGCCCGAAGCGCTGCTCCATCTCGGCCACCCGCGCGTCGATGTCCTCCTCGGGCACCTGGAACAGCCGGGCGTGCAGTGCCAGATTCTGCCGGACGGTCAACTCGCCATACAGCGAGAAGGCCTGGGACATGTAGCCGACCCGCCGACGGGTTGCGATGTCCCGCGGATCGATCTCGTGGCCGAACAGCCAGGCCCGGCCCTCGCTCGCCTCCAGCAGCCCGGTGAGCATCTTCATGGTGGTGCTCTTGCCGCAGCCATTGGAGCCGAGGAAGCCGAAGATCTCGCCGCGGCGAATGCGGAAGGAGACGTGGTCCACCGCGACGAAGTCGCCGAAGCGCATCGTCAGCCCATCGGCTTCGATGGCGATGTCGTCTTCCGAGGCTTGCAGCGGCGGGATCACCACCGGCTGGTGGCCACGCTTCTTGTCTTCGGGCAGCAACGCGATGAATGCGGCCTCCAGCGAATCGCTGCTGGTACGCGACAGCAGTTGCGCGGGCGTGCCGGTCGCCAGTACCTGGCCATCGTCCATGGCGACCAGCCAGTCGAAGCGCTGCGCCTCGTCCATGTAGGCCGTGGCGACGATCACGCTCATCGCGGGGCGATCGGTGCGAATGCGCGCGATCAGGTCCCAGAACTGCGCACGGGCCAGCGGATCGACGCCCGTGGTGGGCTCGTCCAGGATCAGGAGGTCCGGGTCATGGATCAGTGCGCAGCACAGGCCGAGCTTTTGCTTCATGCCGCCGGAGAGCTTGCCGGCCGGGCGCGCCAGGAACTTGTGCAGGCCGGTGGCTGCAGTGAGATCGTCGATGCGCCGGCGCCGCTCGGCCGCGTCGTGGCCGAACAGGCGCGCGAAGAACTGCAGGTTCTCTTCCACCGACAGTGTCGGATAGAGGTTCTTGCCCAGCCCTTGCGGCATATAGGCGATGCGCGGGCAGACCGCGTTGCGGTGGCGCCGGCTCGCCATGTCGCCACCCAGCACCTGCACGTGTCCGCCCTGCACTGCGCGGGCGCCCGCCACCAGCGACAGCAGGCTCGACTTGCCGACGCCATCGGGGCCGATCAAGCCCACCATGCGCCCCGCTGGGACGTCCAGCGTGATGCCGGCCAGCGCCCGGATCTTGCCGTAGTGCAGTTCCACCTGCTCAAGGCGGACGACGTCCGTGCTTGTGACCAGCGCCGATTGCGTCATGGCTGGACCTTCAGGGCGAGTCGGGCTGGCCACTCCTGCGAGTCATCGAGCCGCACCCAGGCCTCACCGGGCAAGCCAGTCTTCACGTACTCCAGGTGCTTGCGCAGCAACTCGCGGTCGATGTGTGCGCGCACGCGGAACATCAGCTTTTGGCGCTCGCTGGCGGTCTCCACCGTCTTGGGCGTGAACTGGGCAGCGCTGGCGATGAAGGAGACCTTGGCCGGAATCACGTAGTCCGGCGCCGCGTCCAGCACGATGCGCACCTCCGAGCCCAACGCCAGCCGTCCCGCCGCTTCAGTGGGCAGGAAGAAGGTCATGTAAACGTCCGACAGGTCGATCATGTTCATCACCCGGCCGCCGGCACCCAGCACCTCGCCCGGCTGCGCCACACGAAACTGCACCCGGCCGTCGCGCGGCGCCTTGAGCTGGCTGTCGTCGATCTCGGACTGGATGCGCTCCAGCGTGGCGTCCGTTGCGGCGACCTGGGACTGTGCGCTGGTCACTTGTGTTCGCGCGGCCGTGATGGCGGCATCGGCGGAGGCCACGCGCGCCCGGGCCGCAGCGACGGCGGCATCGGCGCTGAGCGCGCGGGCGCTGTCATCGTCGAGCGTCTGCGTGGAGGTGGCGCCTTCCTTGACGAGCGTCTCGGAACGGACGAGCCGCCGCCTGGCGGCATTGAGCTCGGCTTCGGTCTGGCGCATCTGGGCCACCAGCGCAGTCTTGTCGCTCTCGCGCATCGCCACCTGGGCCTGGGCGCTGGCCACGGCGTTGATCGCCTGTTGGCGCTGCGCCTGCGCTTCGCGCAACTGCGCCTCCAGGGTCTGCACCTGCATGGTGGCCAGTGTCTGGCCCGCCTTCACGAAGGCACCCTCGTCGACCAGGATGTCGCTCACCCTGCCTGCCAGCTTGGTGGCGATATCGACCTCGGTGGCCTCGATGCGTCCGTTGCCGCCGATGACGGAGCCGTCGTCTTGCCCGAGGGCAAAGTGTTGCCACGCGTACCAGCCAGCGGCGGCCAACGCGATCGCCACAACGGGGAGAATCAGTTTTTTGTTCAGAGATAGGGCCATGGTCATCAACGCGAATAAGGGGCGGTAGGAAGGGGCTGCGTGGACGACAGCGGCGCATCGCCGGAATCCTGCGTTCCACCGCCCAATGCGGCGTACAGCGCAATGCGGCTCGATAGCAATGCGCGACGTGTCTGAACCAGTTGCTGCTGGGATGAGATCAGGTTGCGCTCGGCATCCAGCACGTCGAGAAACGGAGACGCGCCGTTGTCGTAGCTCAGGCGGGACAGCCGCGCGCGCTCGATCTGCGTTTGGACGGCGCGCTGCTGGATACCGACCTGGCGTTCGAGCCAATGCTGCGCCGACAGCGCATCGGCCACGTCGCGAAAGGCGTTCTGCACCGTCTGCTCGTACTGCACCACGGCCAGGTTCTTGCGCACCTCGGCCAGCTCCAGGTTCGAGCGATTGCGTCCTGCATCGAAGATCGGCAGCGACAGGCTGGGCGCGAAACTCCAAGCGCGGTTGGCGCCTCGGAACAGCTGGTCCAGCTCCGTACTGGCGGCGCCGCCAAAGGCGGTGAGGCTGATGCGCGGGAAGAACGCCGCGCGTGCCGCACCGATGTTGGCATTGGCGCCCCGCAATTGGTGCTCTGCGGCAACGACGTCGGGCCTGCTGTACAGCAGGTCCGAAGGCAGGCCCGGTGACACCGGAGCCAGGATGTCCGCGTCGACTGCAGTGGCATCGTCCATCGGAATCGCGGCATCCGACAGATCGCCCACCAGGATGCTCAGGGCCAATCTTTGCGCGTCACGCTCCTGCTGCACCTGCACGACCAGGGACTCGGCCTGGGTCAGCAGGGTCTGCACCTGCGTCAGTTCAAGACGGGAAGCAGAGCCCACCTCCAGGCGCCGGGTGAAGATGCGCAGCGACTCGCGCTGGCTGGTTTCGCTTGCCTGTGCCAGCCGCAATCGCTCCTGCAATTCGCGCAGGCCCAAGTAGGCATCGGCCACCTCGGCGACGAGCGAGACGCTCACCGCACGACGGGCCGCGTCGGTGGCCAGGAAGCTCTGCAGCGCCGCTTCATTGAGGCTCGCGATGCGCCCCCAGAGGTCGATCTCCCAACTGCTCAGGCCCAGCCCGGCCTGGTACTGGCTGGCGGTGGCCGCTCGGCCGCTCAGGCTCAGGTCGGCCGGCGTGCGCGCCCGCGTGGCGTCCAGGCCCACGCCGATGGTAGGCAGCCGGTCGGCGCGCTGCACTCCGTAGGCGGCCTGTGCCTCCCTGACCCGCAGCACCGCAGTGCGCATGTCCGGGTTGTTCGCGAGCGCCTGCGCGATCAGCTGCGCCAGCACGGGGTCGGTGAAGTAGTCACGCCAGGCCAGGGTCGCGGCTGCGGTAGAACCCTGCGCCCCGGATGGCGTGCCGTGCGCGTACGCCGCGGGCATCGCCACGGCCGGCTTGTCGAGCGCAGGTGCCATCGAGGCGCAGCCGCTCATCAACAGGGCGGCGGCGCAGACGGCCAGTCTTAACGAATGGCTGTGCATGTGAGATCGAGTCCATCGAACAAAAGCAGGAGGCTGTGGCATCGACGCACAGCGCGGGCAAGACACGCTGTGGGGATTGCCCCTGAGCGTGGTGGGTGTGGACAACGGCGTCATGGCGGCGTCTGCCTGTACTGGTGCGCCAGCATCAGAGCTATGGCGCAGGACGCGACCCGTGCCTGGCGGCTGTCGGCGCGGCTGGTCAAGATCACCGGAACCTTGGCACCAAGCACGATGCCGGCACTGGCCGCCTGTCCGAGGTAGATCAATTGCTTGGCAAGCATGTTGCCGCTCTCCAAGTCGGGGACCACCAGGATGTCGGCCTGTCCTGCCACTGCCGAGACGATGCCTTTGGTTCGTGCCGCCACGGCCGAGATGGCGTTGTCGAACGCCAGCGGTCCATCCAGCACACCGCCGACGATCTGCCCTCGGTCGGCCATCTTGCACAGCGCCGCCGCGTGCAGCGTCGCGGGCATGGCCGGGTTGACAGTCTCCACCGCCGCCAGAATGGCGACCTTGGGATCGGCCACGCCGATGACGTGGGCCAGCTCGATGGCATTGCGCACGATGTCGGCTTTCTGCGCCAGGTCCGGTGCCAGATTGATCGCGGCATCGGTGACGATGAAGGGCCGGGGGTAACCAGGCGTTTGCAACACGAAACAGTGGCTGATGCGTCGCTTGGTGCGAAGCCGGCTGGCCGGTGCGAGGATGGCGGCCATCAGCTCGTCGGTGTGCAGGCTGCCCTTCATCAAGGCCTCGACCTCGCCATTGCCGGCCATCTCGACCGCGCGTTCGGCAGCTGCGTGGCTGTGCGGTACGTCGATGACCTCGATGCTGGTCAGATCCAGCCCGTGTTGCTGGGCAACCACGTCCAGCTTGGCGCGCGGGGCCACCAGGACAGGCTCGATCAGTCCGGCCCGGCGTGCATCCAGCGCGGCTGACAGGCTGGCTTCGTCGCAGGGATGTACGACCGCGACACGGATGGCGTCCAGCGTCTGAACGTGAGACAGCATGCGCTGCATGCTGCCGCCCACATCCACGCTCAGCCCGATATCGATCTGATCGTCGCCGCCGGGCACATCGCTGGGTGCCACCTCCACTTCGCCGTCGGCGACCGATATGCCGTCCTGGTTGGAGCAGGCACAGTGCAGGACCATGCGACCCGTTGCCGGATGGTGCTCGGTGACGGTTACCTCGGCCCGAAGGCGATCACCCAGACGGACCGGCGCCAGAAACCGCAGGCGCTGTCCACGGCAGACCAGACGGGTGCCGGACAGGCACTCGCCGATCGCCGAGGCGATCAATCCCCCGAGCCAGGTGCCGATGCCGACCCAGGCACTGCCACGCATGGAGGCCACGGTTCGCGTGTTCCCCTCTGCGGGAACGGTGTCACTGGCAAGCGCCACACCCAACTGAAGGTTGTCCAGGGTGAGCACACGCTCGACGCGCGCGGAGTGGCCCACGGAGATGCCGTCGGTACCGCGCTGCACTCCAGGCGGCGGGGATTGTTTGCTGGGATCGTTTGTCATGGTGTCGCACTCTGGTTGGCATATGGAGCAGGAGGATCTGTCGCCGGCGCGGCACCGCGCCCTGAGCACGGATCCCCCGAAGGCTCCCGTGCAACGGGGAACGGCTGTCTGGCCGACGTCTGAACAAGATCACTCACGCGTTGTGCTCCCTGGCCCCGGAATCGCCCGCTGGTGCTCGCGAAGAATGCGTCGCACCTCCAGGATCGCCTCCGGGGTCTCTTGCACGCTGTGGGAAAACGGGATGACCAGCTCCGATTGCGCGCCGGCAAGATGTGCGCTGCGGTATGGCACGAGGCCGTCATCGGAATCGACGAGGGCCCTGTCCGGCGTGTGGTTCGCAACGATGCTGTGGTAGCGCACGCTGGCAGAAATCGGGAGCTCGGCTGCGGCGCGGATGAAGGGGTCAGAATCCCTCAGGTTGTCGACCCCGTTGGGTAAGTAGGTCGGCAAGCTGGCTGGCGTGACCTCCTTGTCACCGATGACCTGCTGCAGTCGTACCGCCCGATTGACCACTTGTGCCGGCAACGTGATGAGTCCGGAGAGGAACCGCGAGAGCCGGTTGCCCGCGAATGGGGTCCCTCTGTGGGGCGCCGCAATGAAGATCGCGCGCGTCACGCCCGGGTATGGCTCGAAGCTCAAAAAGCCCTCGACCGCGGTTCGGAATCTCTCGAACCGCTCGCCCTCCAGTTGGCGGCCCGCCTTGACCGTATCGAGCAGCACACTGCCGGAGGACGAGACCAGCAATCGGCCCAGCACTCCGCCCATGCTGTGGCCGACG
The DNA here is from genome assembly GCF_056481625.1 of Stenotrophomonas sp. 86156_Sma. NCBI lineage: Bacteria > Pseudomonadati > Pseudomonadota > Gammaproteobacteria > Lysobacterales > Lysobacteraceae > Stenotrophomonas > Stenotrophomonas sp. 86156_Sma. The sequence goes on along the minus strand of NZ_CM151157.1, from coordinate 1,758,962 downwards.
ACGACAATGTCGCGCGAGGCGGCGGTGGCGCCCGAAGGATCGAAATGCTGGAAGGTCGCGGTGAGCGCGCTCCGAATCGCCGCGTGGTTGTACGCAAGAGGCGCATTGGTGGGGTAGTACACCTGCCAGACCTGGTAGCGCTGGCGCAACGCTTCATCGCCCATGATGTCATTGGCGACGTTGATCCAGGCCTCGGGACTGCTGGCCAATCCGTGCAGCATGATGATGACCCGGCGGTTGGGGTCGAAGGGCTGCATCAGATAGACATGCGGGGCGTCCAGGCTGCGGCTCCTGCCCAGGACCGTGCGCAGGGCCTGCACGGAAAACCCCGAGCGCGCCAGCCACAGACCGTAGGCGGAGGTGAAGTTGGCTGCGAGCGGCACCGAGGTGCCCTGGATCTGCAGGCCGTCGTGCCGGTAGGGGTCGTATCCGACCAGGGTGACTTCGCGAGCGCGAAGCACCTGCTCCAGCGTGCTTCCCGGAAAGGCCAGGATGGCCGTGACCGGCCGATATGGTGTCTCGCTATAGGCGTGCGCCGAAGCCGCGCGGTCCTCGTCCCCAGCACCGGTCGCCACCACGAGTTCGGCCCCGAAGCCGTCACGCCGGTAGATGCTTCGGATGCCCTGGAAGGTGAGCCGCGACGCCGGGAGCAGTTCGCTTGCACGTGGTGGGGGGCCGTTCTGGTACACGCCGGACATGTCTCCACGCAGCAGCCAATCGCCCACCTGGATGCTATCTCCGACATGCTGCCGCGCGTCGCGGTACTGCTCGAACAACAGCGCGGCCGCCTGCTGCGCCGCATAGTTGTAGTAGTCGCGAACTTGCGTCTGGCGATCCTCGAACGCCCGATCCCCCGGCAGGCGTGGGGTGAAGAACAGATAGGCGTAGGCATGGCGCGCCACCTGCAGATAGGCCCCCAACAGGCCCTCGAAGCGCTGGTGGCCGGTCACGCCTTGCCGCTCCTGGCGCATGGCTTCCTGCAACCACAGCTCCGCTGCCGTGGCGAGTTGACGTTCCATGCCAATGACATCGCTGCGCGTCAGCAACTGGGCGCAGTCGCTGACATTCTCCCGGCATCGCTCTGGCGAGATCGCAAGACTCGTGAGCACGTCGCGGGCCGAGGCGCTGAGCTTGCCGGTGGTCAGCACATCCCCGCGTCGCTGGGAGATGTAGTCCTCGGGGCTGACGGTTCCCACCTTGACACCGGCGCACCCCACACACAGCGACGCCATGACGGCCAGCAGGAGGCACCTGACGGGGCGTCTTTGCCTGCCAAGTACTCTCCTACGTGTCCGGGGCTGCGTCGCCAGTGTGTTGTGTGCCACGTCGTGTCATTCCCCTGATGTCGCAGCCGCCGTCGGCTTCTCAACCTGGGGGGCGTTGCCTACCACCTTCTGGATCGTCACGTAGCGGGTGTTCAGCCGCCCTTGGCTGGCCGTCAGGTCGCGGCGCGCCTGCAGGAAGCTGCGCTGGCTGTCGAGCACCGTGATGAAGTCGGCCGTCCCGCCGTCGTAGCGCGCCTGGGCCAGTTGATAGGCGTCTGCCGCACTGCGCACCCGGGCTTGCAATTGCTGCGCTTGCTGCTGCTCCGCGTTGTAGGCGCTAAGCGCGTCATCGATCTCCTGCCACGCCTGTAGTACCGTCTGTTGGTAGCTCACGGCCGCTTCCTGCTGCTCCAGCTCGCGCAGTTGCACCACGCTCCTGCGCCGGCCACCGTCGAACAAAGGCAGGTTCAGGCTGGGCCCGACCGACCAGGCGCGGCTGCCCCAGTCGGAGAACTCGCCACTCAGGTAGGACTCGTAACCAAAGCGCGCGCCAAGCCGGATGCTGGGGTACAGGTCCGCCCGCGCCACGCCGATGCTCGCGGTCGCCCGATGCAGCCGGGCTTCGGCGGCTCGGATGTCGGGTCGGCGCAGCGCCGCTTCCGAAGGCAAACCCAGCGCGAGATCGGGAAGCGCCGTCGTGCCGTCGCTGGCAGGGGGCGCTGCCAGCGTCTCGCGCAGCGCGCCGGGGCGCTCGCCCAGCAACAACGCGATCTGGTTGGCGCTCGCGCCTTCCTGGGCCAGCAGGCCGGGCAACTGCGCCTTGATGGCCGCAAGCTCCGCGCGTTGCTGCTCCAGGTTCAGGTGGTCGATGACGCCGCCATCCACCCGGGCCTGCAGGATGCCCAACCGATCCTCCAACGCCGTGATGTCCTCGCGCGCCAGGAGGATCTGGCGCTGCGTGGTGCGCAGTTCGAAGTAGTTGCGGGCCACATCGCTGACCAGTGTCAGCCGAGCAAGGTCCAGCAGTGCCGCCTGGCGGTCCACGTCGGCATCAGCGGCCTCGATGGAGCGCCGCACGCGCCCCCACAGGTCTACTTCCCATGATGCGTCGAAGCCGGCCTGATACAGCGTGAACGGCTCGCTCAACACATTCACCAGGCTCTCGCGATCGCCGCCGATCGCGTCGATCATGCGGGTGCCGGCACCGTACTCGCTCTGGCGCTGGCGATTGGCGCTCCCGCTGACACCTACCTCCGGCCCGCGCTGGGCGGCCGTCGTGCTGCGCTGGACGCGGGCCTGCGCAAAGTGCAGCGCGGCGGTCTGCAGGTCCGGGCTGGAAACCAAGGCCCGCTGCGTCAGGTTGTCCAGCACCGGATCGTTGAAGGCCTGCCACCAGTGCGGGGGCAGGGGCTGGTCGGCAGCGCCCAACGCGCGCAGGGAATCCTCGGCGCTGCGCCAGCTCGTCCAATCGTCCGGGGCCACGGGCGTCGGTTTCACGAAATCCGGCCCGACCGCGCAGCCGGCCAATGCCGCTGCCAGGGCCACCGCCAATGCGCAGTTCGCCAGGCCGCGGCGTGTTGGATGAGGAATGTGGCGCTGCAAATCGAACATACGGGTACCCGTGATCAAGAGAGACGGTTGCGGAACAGCCACGCCGCCAGCGGCAGCGTGATGGCGGCCAGCACGAGCAAGGGGATGAACTCCAGCGCCACGTCGCCGAAGCCCGCGCCTTCGAGATAGACGCGGCGCACGATGCTCATGCCGAACCGCAGCGGATTGACATAGGTGGCAAGCTGCAGCACTTGCGGCATGTTGCGCACCGGCGTGAGCAGGCCGGACAGCAGCATCAGCGGCATGATCAGCAAGAACGTGTAGAGCATCGCCTGCTGCATGGTCAGCGACAGGGCGGAGATCGACAGTCCGACCCCGACCGCCGCGATGGTGAAGGTGATGAGCCCGAGGTACAGCAGCCACACCGACCCGTTCATCGGGATCTCGAACCAGAACCGGATGATCAGGAAGATGACGGTGGACTGGATGAGCCCGACCAGGATCGCCGGGAGCGCCTTGCCGATCAGGATCTGCATCGGCGTGAGCGGCGTGACCAGCAACTGGTCGAACGTGCCTTGCTCGCGCTCGCGGGCCACCGACAGCGCCGATAGCAGCAGGGTCTGCATCATGCTCAATGCCGCGATCAGCGCCGGCATGAGGTTCCAGCGCGATTCCAGGTTGGGGTTGTACCAGGCGCGCCGCTCGATCGTGACGCCTTGTGCGCCGCTTCCGAGCGAGGCGTTGTAGTCGGCCACGATGGAGCCGACGTAGCCGGCGGCCGAGCCCGCGGTCGACGAATTGCGCCCGTCCAGGATGATCTGCAGAGGTGCCCGCTGTCCGGCCGCCAGGCGCGTATGGAAGTCCGAAGGAATGCTGACCACCATCAGCGCCTTGCCGGCGTCGACCTGGCCGGCGATCTGCTCGGGCGAGGTCAGCGTGGCCTCGCGTTCGAACACGCCGGTGCCGTCCAGCCGCGACAGCAGTTCGACCGACGCCGCGCTGCGGCTCTGGTCCAGCACGGCATACGGAACGTACTTGAGGTCGTAAGTCGCGCCGTAGCCGAACAGCAGGGCCTGCAGCAGCGCGGGCAGGAACAGGATGGCCCGGCTGGAGGGCTCCTTGACCAGCGCCAGGATCTCTTTTTTGACCAGGGCGCCGATCTGCGCGAGGGTGGCAATAAAGGACGTCATGGCGGTCAATCCAATGTCTTGCGCAGCGTGCGCCGCGTCGCGTAGGTCAGCACCACGGCGTATGCCGAGAGGATCAGCAGGCTGCGCACGATGGTGGGCCAGTGGTCGCCCGCTAGGAACAGCGTCTTGATCAGGCCCATGAAATGCGTGGCCGGCAACAACTGGCTGATCACCTGGATCACCACCGGCACGTTGCGCAGGTCGAACACGAAGCCCGACAGCATCATGGCGGGCATGAAGCTGGTCAGCAGCGCCATCTGGCTGGCCTGGAACTGGTTGCGCGTCTTGCCCGAGATGAACAGCCCCAGCAGCAGCGACACGGCGAGATACAGCATCGACGCCAGGACGATGATCCACAGCGAGCCGCGCATCGGCACCTCGAACAGGAACCGGGCGGCCAGCAGGCACAGCGTCAGGTCGATCGCGCCGATCGCCAGATAGGGCGTGAGCTTGGCGAGCACGAGTTCGGTCGGACGCACCGGCGTGACGAACAGCGATTCCAGCGTGCCGCGCTCCCACTCCCGGGCGATCAGCAGCGAAGTCAGGAAAGCCCCCACCAGCGTGAGCACGAGCACGATGAGGCCGGGGACCAGGTACCAGGAGCTGTTGTTGGCCTCGTTGAACCAGGTGCGCTGCACCACCTCAACGCTCGCGCCCGCTGGGGCCTTGCCGCCTGCGCGGTCTCCCTGGCGCTGCGCCCAGACGCCGATTGCACCGCTCACGTAGCCCTCGACAGCCGACGCGGTGGTCGACTCCACGCCGTTGAGCACGATCTGGATTGTCGCGTCGCCGGTCGCCAGGCGACGCGAGAAGTCCATCGGAATGCGCACGATCGCGTCGATCTCGCCGGCCCGCATGCGGGCTTCGGCCTGCGTCATGCTGGTGGTCAACGTCGGAGACAGGTAGGCGGAGCCTTGCAGGCCTGCGACGACCTCGCGTGCGGTGGGTGAGCTGTCTTCGAGCACCACCGCGATCGGCGCATTCTTCACGTCGAACGACAAGCCGTAGCCGAACAGCAGGATCAGTGCGACCGGAAGCAGCAGGCCGACGGCCAGGTTGCTCTTGTCGCGCAGCATCTGGCGCACTTCCTTGCGCAGCAGTGCGGTGAACCGCCTTGCGAAGCCGGAGGTGGTCACTTGTCCCCTCCTTGCGCGTGCCTGCTTTGGGCGCGGCCCTGTTCGACGACGGCGATGAAGGCACTGTTCATGTCGCCACCCGCTTCGCCGCCGGCTTGCTCTCGCACCTCTTGCGGCGTGCCGAGTGCCAGCATCTTGCCGGCGTCCTGGATCGCGATGCGGTCGCAGTACTCCGCCTCTTCCATGAAGTGGGTCGTGATGATGACGGTGACGCCCGACTGGGCGAGCGAGGTGATGGTGCGCCAGAACGAGCGGCGCGCCAGCGGATCGATGCCGCTGGTCGGCTCGTCCAGGAACAGGATCTCCGGCTCGTGCAGCAGGCCGGCCGCCATCGCCAGGCGCTGCTTGTAGCCACCCGGCAGTACCCCGCTCACGGCAGCGGCGTCCAACCCGAACTGTTCGATGGTCGCGGCCACCCGATCACGCATGGCAGCACCGCGCAGTCCGTAGGCGCCAGCGAAGAACTCCAGGTTCTCGCGCACGGTCAGGTTGCCGTACAGCGCGAACTTCTGCGACACATAGCCGATCCGTGCGCGCGCCTGGGCGCGTGCCGTGCGCAGGTTCAGGCTGGCCACTTCCAGGTGGCCGCTGGTGGCCGGCAGCAGACCACAAAGCATGCGGAACGTGGTGGTTTTGCCCGCGCCGTTCGGGCCGAGCAGCCCGAAGATCTCCCCGCGCGCAACCTCGAAGGATGTGCTGGCGACCGCGGTGAAATCGCCAAATTTGCGCACCAGGTCGCGCACGACGATCACCGGCTTGTCGTCGCTGCGCGCCGGCGCGACCTGCGGCGACGGCGCGGGCGCCTCGGCAGGGGCCTCCTTGTCCGCACCCTCGGCCTGCTGCTGGCGCAGCATCATCATGAACGCGTCTTCCAGGTCCTCGCTGCGCGGCCGGTGATCCAGGTCGCCGAGCAACGCATCGACGGCATCCGCCTGCGCCTCGGGCTGGCGAATGAACCACACCTCGCCGGCCTTGGGCACGGCGTCAATGATCAGCGCATCCTCATCGATCAGCCGCGCCTGCAGATCGCGCGCGGGCGTACCGGGTCGCGGTGTGGCGACGAAGGTGAGGCCGCGTGCGCGGCTGCGCAGCGCGTGCGGCGCCCCTTCGGCCAGCAACCGGCCCTCGTGCATCACGAACACCTGCGCGCAGCGCTCGGCTTCATCCATGTAGGCCGTGCTGACGATCACGCTGAGGTTCTCGTCCTCGACCAACTGCTGCACGATCTTCCACAGGTCGCGGCGCGACAGCGGATCGACGCCCACGCTGGGCTCGTCCAGCAGCAGCAAGTCCGGCGAGCGCACCAGCGTGCAGGCAAGACCGAGTTTTTGTTTCATGCCGCCCGACAGCTTGCCGGCCGGCCGTTCGGTGAAACGGGCCATGTCCGTCATTTCCAGCATGCGCCCGAAGCGCTCGCGGCGCACCTCCTGGGGCACCCCGTGCAGGTCGGCATACAGGTCCAGGTTCTCCTGCACGCTCAGGTCCTCGTACAGGCCGAATCGCTGCGGCATGTAGCTGATGCGGTCCTGGACCGACTGCGGATCCTTGGCGACGTCGCAACCCAGTACCTGCAACGATCCACCGTCGGGCGTGAGCAGTCCCGCCATCATGCGCATGAGCGTGGTCTTGCCGGCACCGTCCGGGCCGACCAGGGCGGTCAACTCGCCCGCCCTTATCGTCATCGACACGTCGTTTACCGCGCGCAACGGGCCGCCGCCCGGCGCATCGAAGGTCTTGCACAGGCCCTGAGCGTGGACCGGTGGGTGAACCGTTGCATTGCCCTCGTTCATCGCGCAGTGCCAGCCACCGCCAGATGGACCGTTGCCGGCTGCCCCAGCCGCAGCACGTCCTGAGGGTCGTCGACCAGCACTCGCACCTCGTAGACCAGGCTGGTGCGCAGTTCTTCGGTCTGCACCGATTTGGGCGTGAACTCGGCCACCGAGGAGATGTAGCCGATCTTGCCGGGGATAGGCTCGCCGGGGCGCCCATCGGCGACCACCTGTGCCTCCATGCCCGGCTTGACGCGGACCAGGTCGGGCTCGCCCACATAGGCGCGCACCCATTTGGGCTGGGTCAGCGCCAAGGCCAACACCGGACGTTGCGGCGTCGCCATGTCGCCGGGCTCCAGCAGCCGCGACCGCACCACCGCATCCGCGGGCACCTTCAACTCGCCCTGCGCGATCTGATGCTGAAGGAGCGCCAACTGTGCCTGCGCCGCTTTGAGCTGCGCCTGGGCGCCCGCGACTTCCTCCGCCCGGGGACCCAGTTCGGTCAGACGCAAGGCTTCGCGCTGCTCGGCGACCTTGGCCTGGGCGACCTGGTGATTACTCCTGGCGCGATCCAGGTCCTGAGCGCTGACGCCGCGCCCTTGGGTGTTGGCTGCGATGCCTTGCAGACGCTTGAGATCCTGCTCGGCTTGGGACGCATCCGCCTGCGCCGCGGTGACCCGACTGCGGGCCTGTGCGATCTCCTGGGGACGCGAGCCGGTCCGCAGCCGCAGCAGGGTCTGCTGCTGAACCTCGATCTGCGCCTGCGCCTGCTCCGCCTGCAGGGCCAGCGTGCGCGTGTCCAGCAGGCCCACAACCGCACCGGCCTTCACCCGGTCGCCTTCTTCGGCTCGCACTTCCGCCACGCGGCCACTGCCATCGAAGGCCAGCGAGATCTGGCGGATGTCCACATTGCCGTGCAGCACCAGCCCATCGTCACCGTCGCGCTGACTGAAGTGCCACGCAGCCCACGCCACGAGACCAACAGTGACGGCAGCGGCAAGGAGGATAAAAGGTTTCTTCATGTCAAAGGTCTCAGGAATCAGGATCGGACGGCAGAAGACTGCGGCGGGAGCGCCTTCATTAATTTGATTTTAGTTTTAAATTGGGTGAGAATGCAATCCATATCTGCTCTAGAGAGTCAAGGGATGAACAAGCCCGCACGCGGTCTTCGCTCGGATGGCGAAGCGACACGAGCCCGAATCCTGGAGGCCACAGGCGAACTATTCGCCACGACGGGCTACGCCGAAACCACCAACAAGGCCATCGCCGCCGAAGCGCGCGTGGATCTGGCCTCCATCAACTATCACTTCGGCAACCGCAGTGGTCTCTACCAGACCGTGCTGGCCGAGGCCCATCGGCGGCTGTTGGGAGTGAACGATCTGCGCGAACTGGTCGAGAGCGAGCTGGCGCCAACGTCGAAGCTGCGTTTTCTGATCGAGCAATTGGTCCAACGTGCGACCGAAGAGCCTCAAGCCTGGCACCTGCGAATCCTGGCCAGGGAAGTGCTGGCGCCGAGTTCACATCTGCAGGTGCTTTTTCAGAACGAAGCACTGCCGAAGATGGTGCTCGTCAAGCGCATGCTCAGTGAAATCACGAAGATCCCGGCTGAAGACCCCGCACTGACCAGGTGCCTGCTGAGTGTCGGCGCGCCTTGCCTGATGCTGCTGGTAGGTGGGCGCAGTTTTCCTGGACCTTTGCAGGAAGTGTTTCAGATGCCGCCAGCCACAGTTGTGGAACACCTTTTCCACTTCGCAATGGGGGGCATGCAGGCAATCGTCCAAGAATACGAGCAGGCGAAAAGCTGAGTCAGTCGTGAAGCTAACGCTAGGCTTAAACGGTAGTCCAACGAGGGATGACAGCGCAGGGAATTGGCATCTGCAACTAAAAAGGCGCTACAGATGGAGTTACGACACCTTCGATGCTTCGTTGCTTTGGCCGAGGAACTACACTTCACACGGGCTGCCGAGCGACTGCACATCGAGCAACCCCCCTTGTCCCGAGCGATTAAAGAACTGGAAGACGAGTTAGGAGTCGTTTTCTTCGACCGGGATAGACGGGGGACCCGCTTGACCCCAGCCGGTGCCGCCTTCCTGCAAGACATCCGTCGACTATTCATTATCCTCGAGCAGGCGCAAGACAACGCAAGGGCAATCGCGGCAGGTTTGCGAGGGAGTCTACGCATTGCTATATCTGACGGCGCTATTGATTCACGGCTGTCAGCTTTCCTAGCGCGTTGTCGCGCAGAGGAACCGGAGATCGAGATTCGCTTATGCGAAGTCCCCTTGGCCGAGCAGGTGCGAGGCCTGCGGGCCGGCGATTTTTCAATTGGCTTCGCACACGCTGCAGATGTCGGCGATGGCATCACTGCCCAAGCTATCTGGCACGACCCATTGGTAGTTGCCGTACCCGCCCGGCATGAGCTCCTCATCCACAAGGAGGTGCCGCTCGATGAACTCGGCAGCCATCCGCTCGTCTTGTGCGACCCACAGATATGTGAGGGCTACTGCCGAGAATTAGCACGGCTGCTTGGCCCTTTGGAAAATCGGCAGAACGTTGTCGAGCACGCAACCTCGTTAGACATGATGCTTACGCTGGTCGGCGCCGGTTATGGTGTCGGCTTCATGGCAGCCACCAAAATTCCGATTAGCCAACGACCGGACGTCGTGATTCGTCCCTTGGCCGTGGAGTCGGCGATCATCACAACTTATCTGCTTCGGCCCGACAGCGGCGATGTGCCGGCCTCACTGGAGCGGCTTATCGTTCGTCTACGCGAAGGTTTGGACGGATAGCTTCTCAGAAGTCAGCCTCAAACCTCGGCAGTAGGGGCCATATTGCGCTCCGTTGCAGCCATCAGTTTGGTGCCACTGATCCTGAGTGCCGCAGCAATCTTAAGTACCAAGCCTAAGGAGGGCAAATGCTCCCCCCGCTCGATCTTGCCCATGTGCGAACGCTCAATTCCGGCCAGTGCCGCCAGTTCCTCCTGAGCAACACCCTGATCCACACGAAACGCGCGTACGGCCTTCCCGAATGCCAGGGCTGGCTCGGCTTCATACCTGGTGGTGCCTGGGGGACGGCCTCGTTGAACAGTACGCTTCTGCATCAACAGAAGCGTCGAGCAGTCACGATAATTTAACCACGTTAAATTTAACTCACGGGTATCATACGGGGCTGTTTTCTTACTCAATTCTCTTCTTGGGGGCTCTTATGCACGACGCCACGCGTCGCCACCCCCGTCTCAGACTTGCCGTAGCACTGGGCGTACCCTCATCGCATCTTTCAGCGCTTCTCGCGCGACAACGCGCGGAAGAGCCAGACGTCGCCCTCTCGTTTTTTGAGGTTGCAGATGACGTTCTGCTTCAGGGACTTCGTGAAGGCCGCTACGACGCAGGGATGTCGCTTCAGGGGGCCAGCGACCCAGCCCTCAAGACGCAACCTTTGTGGGCCGAGAGCATGGCTGTCGCCGTGCCGCCGCGGTTGTATTCACAACTCGACAGGGCAAAGCTCACCATCGCCGATCTTCAGGACTACCCGATCTATCGCTGGCAGGCCGAGGATTGCCCTCTGCTGGACGAAAGACTGGCCTCCGTCATGCCACTGGACCAGGAGAACATCCTGCGGGTGACTTCATTCGAGATGCTGGCGCTATGGGTTGCAGCCGGCTACGGCGTCGGGGTATCCGCGCAATCGCGCATCGACCAAGGTCAGGGATGGGGGATCACCATGCGGCCGCTCTCTGACGGTCCCTATGAGATGGTGACGTATCTGCACCAGCCCCACGCGCAAGCCGACTCCATTTCGGAGCGGTTCGAGCGCAGAGCGCTGCAAATCACCGCGGCCGGCGCCACGTAACAGCGCCCCTATGGCCGGGGCCATTGACCCGACCATAGGATGATGATTGTGGGTCAGCCCCCCTCAAACACCACCGCGTTGTCCACCAGCTTACGGACGCTCTGCCGCACATCCTCGGGGATAGGCTGCAGGGCAACGGCCTCGGACTCCTCCTCATGGCGAGGATAGCCGCCCATAATGATCCGGATGATCACGGGCACATTGGTCGGCATAACCACATCAATGGCCGCGCGATCACCCAGGTCGGGGTGCGGCTGGGTCAGCATGCGGTATAGGTCCCACGAATCCGCGTGCGGGCACTGGTTCATGAGCGCCTGGGCCAGCCTGTGCTTGAGCGGCAGCAACTGCCAATCGGGAACCCGCTGCCCCCGGTTGCCCAGGCTGATGGACAGTAGCTTGCCCGCTTTCAACTCGCGGTTGATCTGGTCCTTGGACTTCCCGGCCAGCTTGCCGAACAGCGGGACCGGCAGATTGTTCGGCGACTCGTAGATGGCCAGCATTTCCGCGCGCTCGCGCTGGATGGCGGACACTTCCGGCTCCGGGGCATGCATAGGGGGTGGCGGCACCTGCGACAGTCGTCGGAACGTGCCTCCACCGTTGTTCGGGGTCACGACGATCGGTGTGGCCACTACTGGCGGCACACCAGGGATAGCGGGCTCGGCCACCGAGGGAACCGCGCCCACCGCTTCCTCCACTTCTGCCATCGCCGGCACCCCATCGATACGGATGGTCAGGTGCGCGCTCGCGGCTTCCAATTCGCCCTGTTCGAGCAAATCGAGGCGATCAGCCCAGTCCTGCATCATCCGGCGGCGCGGCTCCACGTACTTGGCGTGGTTGTAGGCCGAACTCACCTTGTTCGGATCTGAGTGCGAAAGCTGCGCGTCCACCCAAATCTTCGGGTACCCGATCTCGTTGAGTGCTGTCGAGATGGTGCCGCGGATACCGTGGCCGGTCAGGCGTCCTTCATACCCCATGAGCTGCACGGCCTTGTTGAGGGTGTTCTCGCTGATGCGCTTCTTGAGTTCGCTCCGATGCGACAGCAGGTATTTCTGCGCCGGCCGCATCACACCCAGGAGATAACGCACGATCTCGATGGCCTGCAGCGACAGAGGCACGATATAAGGTGGCACGTCCTGCGGCCGCTTGCCGGCCTTGCGCATTTCGTCCTGGAGCTGCTTAACGACCTGCGGCGGGATGATCCACAAGCCGCGGTCGAGATCGAATTGCTCAGGCTCGGCCAGCCGCAGCTCGCCCGTGCGCACCCCAGTCAGGAACAGCAGCCGGACGCCAAGCTGGGTCTGCCAGCCCCGGGGGTTGTAAAGCCGGAGCTTCTGAAGGAACTCGGGCAGCTCGGGTAGGTGCAGATAGGGGTTGTGGGCCACCGGGGGCTTGGGTTCGGCCACCACGTCCAGGTCCGCAGCCGGGTTGACTTCCAGCCCCTCGGCGATGACCAGGGCATAGCGGAACATCTGGTTGAACCAAGTGCGAACCTTCTCGGCGGTGGTGAACGCTTTGCGCTTCTCGATCGCCGCCACGACGCCCACGAGCTGGGGCCGGCGAATGTCGTAGATCGACATCTTCCCCAGGGTGGGCAGAACGTCCTTGTCGAAGATGCGCAGGATCTGCGAAAGCGTGCTTTGGCGGCCTTCCTTGAGTTCCTTGCGGCGATGCTCGACCCAGGCATCGAAGACATTCTTGAAGGTGTATTCGCCCGCCAGCTTGGCCGCGTGCCGGCGCTGGTCGCGTTCGATTTGGGGATCGATCCCCCTGGCGAGCAAGGCTTGAGCCTTATCCCGCTCGGCGCGAGCCTCGCGCAGGCTGAGGGCAGGATAGCCACCCAGGGACATGCGTTTCTGCTTGCCAAGCCAGTAGTATCGGAAGATCCACGACTTGCCGCCTGCGGCAGAGACCATCAGGCCCAAGCAGTCGTTGTCGGAGAGGGTGTAGCGCTTGCCGGTGGTCCGTGCCTGCCGGGCTGTCAGATCAGAGAGTGCCATTTCGAGGCTCCTAAGTTATGACTTAGGCCCTATGCTCGCCATGGTTCCCGCTCAGCCCCAGCAACTATCCGGTAACCGTCCCACCCGTATTCTTGTGCCTCAATTGGTCACTCAAAAATGGTAGCTGTGGGTGGATTTCCGTGGCGCTCGCTGGAATGAAAAAAGGGGCCGAAGCCCCTATTTTCAATGACTTACAGACGTCAGTAGAACTCTGTAGATCATAATTTGGAGCGGGAAACGAGACTCGAACTCGCGACCTCAACCTTGGCAAGGTTGCGCTCTACCAACTGAGCTATTCCCGCAGATTCCGTTCGACCTGCGTCGAAGGAGCGCTATTGTGTCGATATTGCTGCACGGCGTCAACAGGAATTTTCGCGTGCATTGTGGGGCGGCGTTCAGGCCCCCAGGACCGATACCTCAGGTTCGCAGGCCACGGCGATGGAAGTAGACCTGCTCGGCGATGCGCCGCGTGGTCGCCGTGTGCAGCAGTGCGTTGAGCGGCCAGTCGGCCTGCAGATGATCCATCGCCCAGCGCAGCAGGCGCTTGCCATGGAATGCCGGCGCCACCTGCCGCGCCACCTGTTCCGCTTCCGGCCCCTGGCCACGCAGATGACGGGCAATCGCCTCGCCGACCGCCCAGCCATGCCGCCACGAGGAATGGATGCCCCCGGCGGACAATGGCGAGACGATGCCCGCCGCGTCGCCGGTCAGGATCACGCGTTGGCCGGTGAACGGCCCATCCGGCCGGCCGCAAGGCACCAGGCCGGCACGGGTAGCCGAGGGGCGCGCCGAAGGCGGAATGCCGACCACATCGCGTACGTGCTCAAGGAAGCCATCAATATCAGGCGGGCGTACCTGATTCGGGTCATGGCGCAGCGCCAATCCCACCTGCAGGCCGGTTGGATTCTGCGCGACCCAGCCGATGTAGCCCGGTGCAAAGCGCTTGCTGACGAAGCAATGCAGTGCGTCGCCCTGCGGCAACTGCAGACCGGCGAACTCACGTTCGACGCCGTAGAGGTTGTCAGGCACCTTGCCGAGCCCGGTGCGCTGGGCAACGCGTGAGCGTGCACCATCGGCACCGACCAGGTAGGCGCACCGCCCTGCCCCTTCCACCTGCCAGCCGTCACCACTGCGATGGGCGTCGGTGAAGGACTGCTGCAGGCGAAGGTCGACACCGTTCGCGCGCAGCTCGCTGGCCAGCCAGCGCATCAGGTTCGGCGTATCGGTGGTGAGGAAGTAATAGCCCGGCGCGGCCAACAACACGCTGCGCAGGTTCGGCGCATACAGGCGCACATTGGCAACGCGTTGCACCAGGTGTTCGGGCATGCGCCCCAGCCAGGTCTGCTCCATCGCTTCCTTCACCACGATGCCGGTGGTGTGCAGGCGTTCGCCGGGGTCGGCCTTGCGTTCGAGTACGCACACGCGCAGTCCATATTGGACAGCAGCCAACGCACAGGCGGCACCGGCGAAACTGGCGCCGACGATGACCACGTCGTGGTCGTAGGCGGAGGATTGATGAGGCATCGCGGCGTCACCCTTGGAACGAAGGATGCAGCATCCAACCTTCATGTGGTGGGGCGATGGGGCGACGGTGAAGTGGCAATGAAGCGCGTTGGACGCAAACGAAAAACGCCCCCTTTCGGGAGCGCTTTTCTTGAATCTGGAGCGGGAAACGAGACTCGAACTCGCGACCTCAACCTTGGCAAGGTTGCGCTCTACCAACTGAGCTATTCCCGCTTGGGAGGCGAAATTTTACCTATTCCAAGGATGGCGTCAAGCGCTTTTTCAGGGTCTGCGAGGCACCTTGCATTGCGTATCCACGCATGGCGTGGATCTACTATGGCATCCCCGCAAACCGATGGATCCGCATCATCCGTGGATGCGGCATTTCCAGTTGATCCACGCCATGCGTGGATAAACGCACCGATGGGGTCAGAGCCCTTTCCCGAGGAAAGGGATCCGACCCCGGGGCTCAGTTGCCCAGCTTCTTCTGACGCGCACGCTCGCGCGCAGCGCGCTCGTCATCGCGCAGGCTCGGCCAGGCGGCGTGCAGGTACTGCAGGCCCGACCACAGGGTCAGCACCGCGGCGATCGCCAGGGTCCAGTCGCCGATGTGGAACACCGGCCAGCCCATCCAGATGTCTTCCACCGGCACGTTCGGTGCCACCGAATACAGCAGGCAGAGCAGCGCGACCATCTGCGCCGTGGTCTTGACCTTGCCGATCATCGCCACGCGCACCTTGGCGCGCTGGCCGAGTTCGGCCATCCATTCGCGCAGCGCCGACACCGCGATCTCACGACCAACGATCACCGCCGCCCAGAACGCCATCCACGGCGTCGGGTGACCCTGCACGATCAGGAACAGCGCCACCGCCACCATCAGCTTGTCCGCGACCGGGTCAAGGAAGGCGCCGAAGGCCGATTCCAGCTGGTAACGGCGTGCGATCCAGCCATCGAGCCAATCGGTGATCGCGGCCAGGCCGAAGATCGCCGCCGAAGCGAAGTTGGTCCAGGTGTAGGGCAGGTAGAACACCAGCACCAGCACCGGGATCATCACGATCCGCAACAACGTCAGCCAGGTGGGCAGGGTCAACTTCATGCTTGCGTGCTTCTCTCTCTACTCGGCCGCATCAGGCGTGGCCAACCCGTGCAGGTTAGCGTAGATACGTGCCGCGAGGGCGTCATTGATGCCTTCCACCTTGGCGATTTCCGCTTCGCCAGCGGCTTTCAGGCCCACCAGGCCGCCGAAATGCTTGAGCAGGCTGGCGCGGCGGCGCGGCCCGATACCAGGGATGTCCTCCAGCTTGCTGGTCATCCGCGCCTTCTGGCGGCGGCCGCGGTGGCCGGTGATGGCGAAGCGGTGCGCCTCGTCGCGCACCTGCTGGATGAACTGCAGCGCCGGGTTGGCCGCGCCGGGGCGCAGCTCGCGGCCGTCGGGCATCACCAGCGCTTCATGGCCAGCGCGCCGCTCCACGCCCTTGGCCACGCCCACCAGCAGCACACCTTCCACGCCCAGGTCGGCCAGTGCGGCCTGCGCCTGCGCCAGCTGCCCGGCGCCGCCGTCGATCAGCAGCACGTCCGGCAGCACGCCCTGCTCTTCCACCGCACGGCGGAAGCGGCGGTCGATGGCCTGGCGCATGGCGGCGTAGTCATCGCCCGGCTCGATGCCGCTGATGTTGAAGCGGCGGTACTGTGCGCGCACCGGACCGGCGGCGTCGAACACCACGCATGAGGCCACGGTGGCCTCCCCCATGGTGTGGCTGATATCGAAACATTCAACACGCTTGACCGGCTCGGCCAGGCCCAGCATGTCGCGCAGTGCATCGCTGCGCGCGTGCTGCGCGTTGCGGCTGTTGAGTTCGGTCGCCAGGGTCAGCTGCGCGTTGCGGCTGGCCAGCTCCACGTAGCCGGCACGCTCGCCGCGCACGTTCCACTTCAGCTGTACCTTGCGCTCGGCCGAGGCTGACAGTGCGGCGACCAGCAGGTCGGCATCGGGAATCTCGCGGTCCAACAGGATCTCGCGCGGCGGCTCGAATTCGATGTAGTACTGCGAGACGAACGCGGCCAGCACTTCCTCCGGGCTTTCTTCACCGTTGGTCCGCGGGAAGAACGGGCGGGTGCCGAGGTTGCGGCCATCACGGAAGGCCAGCAGCAGCACGCAGGCCTGCGAACCCTGCATGGCCACCGCCAGCACGTCCAGATCCGCGGCACGGCCATCCACGTACTGGCGGGTCTGCATGCTGCGCAGCGAGGAGATCAGGTCGCGCAGGCGCGCGGCCTGCTCGAACTCCAGTGCCTCGCTGGCGGCCTGCATCTGCTCGCCCAGTTCGCGGGTCAACTCGTCGCTCTTGCCTTCCAGGAACAGTGCGGCGCGACGCACCGATTCGGCGTAGTCCGGCGCCGGCACCAGCTCCACGCAGGGCGCGCTGCAGCGGCCGATCTGGTACTGCAGGCACGGCCGCGAGCGGTTGCGGAACACGCTGTCCTCGCAGCTGCGCAGCTTGAACAGCTTGTGCATCAGGTTCAGCGTTTCACGCACCGCGGTGACGCCGGGATACGGCCCGAAATAGCGGCCAGGAATGGCGCGCGGGCCGCGATGCAGCGCGATGCGCGGCCAGTCCTCTCGGGTCAGCAGCACGTGCGGATAGGTCTTGTCGTCGCGCAACGAGACGTTGTAACGCGGCGACAGTGATTTGATCAGCTGGTTTTCCAGCAGCAGCGCCTCGGCTTCCGAGCGCGTCACGGTCACGTCCATGCGCGCGATCTGCGAGATCATCGACATGATCCGCGCGTTCTTCGGGCTGCCGTTGAAATAGCTGCCGACACGGTTGCGCAGCGCGCGCGCCTTGCCCACGTACAGCAACGTGTCGTCGGCGGCGTACATGCGGTACACGCCAGGGGCGGTACTGAGCTGGGCCGCGAAGGCCTTGCCGTCGAAGGCCGGGGCGGGAACGTCTGTCATTCGCTGATCGGGACTTCGCTGAGCACGCCGCTATCCGGGTCGAATCGCAGCACGGCATGGGCGTCGGTCTCGGCGATCCACACCGCACCGGCGCCTACCGCCAACCCCGCCGGGCCATGCAGGCGTCGTGGCAACGGCTGGGTGGTCAGTTCGCCACCGCCCAGGCGCAGCGTGCGCAGGCGGCCGTTGCCGGTATCGGCAATCCACAACAGCGGCGCATCCGGGCTGAGCGCGATCGCCTGTGGGAACTGCAGGCTGGCGTCCGAACGCGGACCGTCTTCGCTACCGAAGCGCCACGGCCCCTGCCCGACCAGGGTCTGCACCAGATCGCCGCGCAACTGCAGCGCGCGGATCGAGGAACCCAGCGCATCGGCCACGTACAGCACCTGCTGCACCACGGCCAACGCGGTGGGTTGGGCGAAGGCGGCCAGATGCCCGCTGCCATCACGCTCGTCGATGGAACCACTGCCGGCGCGCCATTGCAGGCTGCGCTGGCCCAGGTGGTAGCTCCAGATGCGGTTGTCGCCGGCCATGGCGATGTGCAGCTGGTTGTCGGCAATGGCCAGGCCGACAGGATGGTCCAGCGCAACCTGCCGCGCCTGCGCGACCGGGCCTTCCACCGGTGCACCGGGACGGCCGTTGCCGCACAGGGTATCGACGATCCCGGTCAGCAGGTTGATACGACGCACCGCGTGGTTGCCGGTGTCGGCGACGTACAGCGAATCGCGCTCCAGCACCAGCGCCTGCGGGCGGTGGAACGCGGCTTCGGCGAGGTTGCCGTCCATGAAATCGGCGGTGCCCAGCCCGAACTGGCGAAGGATGCGGCCACCATGGCTGCATTCGAGGATGCGGTGATGGCCGCTGTCGGCGATGTACAGGCGTTCGGTACTGACTGCCAGGCCCAGCGGGAAGCGCAGCGCCTGGCGGGGTTCCGGGTGCAGTTCGCTGCCGCCACGCGGCGGCGCCGACGGTGCGCCTTCGCACAGCGCGTTCAAGGCACGCTCCAGCTCACCGGGGGCGCCTTGCCCGACCAGCCGTTGCTGTTCGCGGCCCTGCGCATCCAGCAGCACCAGGGTCGGCCAGGCGGTGATGCCGAAGCGGCGCCAGCCATCCCAGTCGGCATCAAGCAGCACCGGCATCGTCAGGCCCTGGCGACGCAGCAGCTTCAATGCGGCGCCGGCCTCGCGTTCGAAATCGAAGCGCGGCACCTGCAGCACCAGTGGCTGCAGCTTGCCGGGGTGGCGCGACAGCCATTGGCCGAACTCGGCCAGGCGTTGCGCGCTCCAGGCGGAGGCGGCGTTGACAAACAACAGCGCCACCGGCCGACCGCGCAGTTCGGTCAGGGTGCAGGGGGTGGCGTTGAGCCAGGTGGCGAACTCGGGCAGGTCCGGGACGGGCTGGACGTTCATGGCCCGATTATGCCGGAGTCGGCGTCATGCAACAGTCGTGCCACGGCACGTTTTGCAGCATCGTCGACCAATGTCCAGACCTGTTCGAAATGCTCACTGCCGCCGGTGTACGGGTCCGGGATCGCACCCCTGCCCTGCCCGCCGGACCACGGCAGGTACAGCGCCAGGCGTTCGCGCTGGGCGGGTGTGGCCAGGCGACCCGCATCGCGCAGGTTGGCCTCATCGGCGCACAGGATCCAGTCGAAGCGGTCGAAATCCGCGACCTGCAGCTGGCGCGCGCGCAGGCCGCCGATGTCCACGCCATGCCCGGCCGCGCAGGCGATCGCTCGCCGGTCAGGTGGCTCGCCCACATGCCAGTCGCCGGTGCCGGCCGAATCCACCTGCACCCGACCAGCCAGCGGCGAAGCGTCCAGGCGCGCGCGCAGCGCACCTTCGGCCATCGGCGAACGGCAGATGTTGCCGAGGCAGACGACCAGCAGCTTCATCGGGCAGCCAGCGTCTGCAGCAATGCTTCGGCGCGTTCCAGGTCCTCGGGCGTGTCGATGCCCGGCGGGAACGGTTCGGGCGAGATCGCCACGCTGATCGGGAAACCCGCTTCCAGCACGCGCAGCTGTTCCAGCGATTCGATCTGCTCCAGCTGGCCCGGCGGCATCGCCGCGAACTGCTGCAGGAAACCGGCGCGATAGCCGTAGATGCCGATGTGGCGCAGCCAGTTGTGACCGGCCGGCAGCGTGTCACGGCTGCGTGCAAAGCCATCGCGGTGCCAGGCGATCGGGGCGCGGCTGAAGTACATCGCCTCGTTGCGCACGTTGCGCACCAGCTTCACCACGTTCGGGTCGAACAGGGTATGCGCGTCTTCGACGGTCGTGGCGAGGGTCGACATCGGCGCATTGCCTTCAACCAGTGCCTGGGCCACCGCGCGGATACCCGCCGCCGGCGCGAACGGCTCGTCGCCCTGCAGGTTGACCACGACGGTGTCATCGGCCCAGCCGGCGATGCGCGCGCACTCGGCCAGGCGGTCGGTACCGGAGGCATGCGAGGTGGCGGTCATCGCCACCTTCACTTCGGCCAGACCGGACAGTGCGTCGGCAATGCGTTGATCGTCGGTAGCGACCCAGACCTCGCCGGCACCGGCCTGCAGCGCGCGACGCGCCACGTGCAGCACCAGCGGCTCACCGCCCAGCGGGCGCAGCGGCTTGCCCGGCAGCCGCGAGGCGGCATAGCGGGCCGGGATGGCGACGACGAATTCGGTCATGGGGCGGTACTCGGCAGGCTCGTTACAACGGGAATGCGGCCGGCGGCGCATGAATGCAAGCGCCGCCGCGCCACTCAGTTCGGTCGCAGCTTGTCCAGGCGGTCGGTCAGCGCCACCCAGAATGCGGCAGGCAGCTCGGCGCGCAGCGGGACCGCGTAGTGCCAGTCATTGCCGAACGCGCGGCATTTCACCGCGTCCTTTTCAGTCATCAGCACCGGCAGCTGGCTGCCAAAGGACAGGTCCTGCGACTGATAGGCCTGATGGTCAGCGAAGGCGTGCGGCACGACACCGATGCCACGCGCGCGCAGCATGTCGAAGAAGCGCTGCGGGTGGGCGATGCCGGCCACGGCGTGCACGCGCTGGCCCTTGAAATACGACAGCGGACGGGCACGGCCACCGGCCAGCGGTTGTGCGCTGTCGATGTGCAGGGCCATCGGCCACTGGCCGAAGCCACAGGCCTGCGTCGCGGTCTCTTCGTCGGCCTGACCCAGATTCACTACACGGAAGTCGCATTCGCTGGCACGGCTGACCGGTTCGCGCAGCGGCCCGGCCGGGATCATCCGGCCATTGCCGTAGCGGCGCTGCGCATCGACCACCTCGATCTCGATGTCGCGTGCCAGCCGGTAGTGCTGCAGGCCGTCGTCGCAGACGATCACATCGCAGCCGGCCTCGATCAGCGCCTTGCCGGCTGCAACACGATCACTGTCCACGCGCACCGGCACGCCGGTCTTCCAGGCAATCAGCACCGGCTCGTCACCGCCCTTGGCGGTCGGCGTATCGGCCTTGACCCACAGCGGCTTGTCGGCATCTTCGCGGCCGTAGCCACGACTGGCCACGCCCGGCTTCCAACCGGCGGCACGCAGGCGCTCCACCAGCGCGATGGTCAGCGGCGTCTTGCCAGTTCCACCGGCGGTGATGTTGCCAACCACGATGACCGGCACCGGCAGCGTGTAGCGCTTGCGCCAGCCACGCCGATAGGCGCGCCGGCGCAGCGCGGTGACGCCGGCATACAGCGGCGCCAGCAGGCGCATCGCCCACGGAACCGGGGTGCCGTCGTACCAGTACGGCGGGGTCTGGGTACCCTTGCCGGCCATCAGTCCTGCCTTTCGCGGAACTGCATGCTGTGCAGATGCTGGTACAGGCCACCCATGGTGAGCAGCTCCTTGTGGGTACCGCGCTCGACGATGCGACCGTGGTCCATCACCAGCACCTGGTCTGCATGCTCGATGGTCGACAGGCGATGCGCGATGACCAGCGTGGTGCGCTCGGGCATCAATCGTTGCAGCGCGTCCTGCACCAGGCGCTCCGATTCGTTGTCCAGCGCTGCGGTGGCTTCATCGAGGATCAGGATCGGCGCGTCGCGCAGGATCGCACGGGCGATCGCCAGGCGCTGGCGCTGGCCACCGGACAGCAGCGCGCCGTTCTCGCCCACCGGGGTCTGCAGCTGCTGCGGCATGCGTGCGATGAACTCCCAGGCATTCGCGGCTTCAGCTGCCGCTCGGATCTGTTCATCCGTCGCGTCCATGCCATAGGCGATGTTGGCGCCGATGGTGTCGTCGAACAACATGACCTTCTGCCCGACCATCGCCACCTGACGACGCAGGTCGGCCAGCGGATAGTCGTCCAGTGCCACCCCGTCGAGGGTGATGCGCCCGCCGCTGGGTTCGTAGAAGCGCGGCACCAGCCGGATCAGGCTGGTCTTGCCGCTGCCGGATCGACCAACGATGGCGGTGACCGTACCCGGCTTGGCCACGAAGCTGATGTCGTCCAGGGCGATGCCACTGTCTTCGCGGTAACGCAGCATGACGTGCTCGAAGGCCAGTTCGCCACGCACGCGCTGCACCGTGTTGCGGCCTTCGTCGCGCTCGACCGGCATGTCGAGGATGTCGAACAGGCGCTCGGCGGCGGACACACCGCGGGAGATCGAGGACTGCACGCTGGTCAGGCGGCGCAGCGACGGGATGATCGCCGTCATCGAGATCATCAGGCCCATGAACTGGCCGGCATTGAGGCGCCCTGCCAGTGCTTCACGGGTCGACACCCAGACGATCACCGCCAGCGCCAGCGCGGCCAGGAACTGGACCACGCTGGAGGCACCGGCACGGGTGATTTCCACCTTCATGTTCAGCGCCAGCATGCGGTTGGCCAGGCGCGAGTAGCGCGACATCTCATGCTGCTGGGTGCCGTGCACCTTCACTTCCTGCTGGGCCGCCAATGACTGCTCGGCGGTCTGCGCCATCGTGCCCATGCCGTCCTGGATACCGCGGCTGATGCGCCGGTAGCGCTTGCCCACGTAAGACACGATCACGCCGATCATCGGCACCACCACCAGCATGGCCACGGTCACCTTGACACTCATCTGCAGCATCACCGCCAGCATGGCGATGATGGTCAGGGTGTCGGCAACCACGGTCTTGAGCGCATCGGCGCTGGCCTGGGTGACCTGCTCGGTATCGAAGTTGAGGCGGCTGACCATCACCGGCGTCGATTCGGTATCGAAATGCGAGGACGGCAGGTGCAGGTACTTGGCCAGCACCTGTTCACGCAGGTCGCGCACCACGCTGCGACCGGTCTTGGCCAGCGCGTAGTCGCTCACCCAGGTGGCGGCGCTGCGCATCAGGAACAGGCCAAGGATGGTCAGCGGCAGGATCACCGCCATTTTCGGTTCGGGATTGACGAAGCCACGGTTGACCAGCGGCTCCATCAGCTTGGTGAAGTGGTAGCCGGCTACCGACTCCACCGCCATGGCGATGACGGCGGCGACCATCATGCCCCAGTAGGCACGGGTGTATCCCAGCAGACGTTTGTAGATCGGCCACACCGGCGCGTGTTTGGAACTCATGGACGCACCTCGGGTGCTGTTGCAATGGCAATACGGCGGAAGCCGAGCTGACCAAGCGCATCCTGCGCGGTCACCACGGCCTGATAGGGCGTGCGGGCATCGGCGCGTAACAGCACCGGCTGGGTGCGGTCGCTGCCGGCCACGGCCGCGATGGTCTGCTTGACCGACTCGACGTCGCTGCGCAGCACTTCCTGGTCATTGATGAAATAGCGGCCTTCGGCGTTGATCAGCACGCTCAACGAGCGCGGCGGCTCATTGCTGGGCTGCTGGCTGGCCGTAGGCAGCTCCACCTGGAGTGTCGAGCGCGCATCGAAGGTGGTGGTGACCACGAAGAAGATGATCAGCACCAGGATGACGTCGATCAGTGGCACCAGGTCGATATGCGGCTCATCCTGGGATCGGTCGTTGCCGATACGCATCGATCAGGCCTTCGCCGTGGCCGCGCCGGCCGGGCGCGTGGCAGCGGCAGGGTTCATCACGCCGGGGCGGCCATCCAGCGTATCCAGCAGCGCGCTGGCTTCCTGCTCCATCTCTACCACATAACCGTGGATGCGGCCCTTGAAGTAGCGGTGGAACATCAGTGCTGGAATGGCAACGATCATGCCGGTGGCGGTGCACACCAGCGCCTTGCCGATACCACCGGCCAGCTGGTTCACATCACCCACGCCATGGTCGAGGATGCCCAGGAACATCTGGATCATGCCGATCACAGTACCCAGCAGGCCCAGCAGCGGCCCGGCCGATGCGATGGTGCCCAGCGCGTTGAGGAAACGCTCCATGCGGTGCACCAGGTGGCGGCCGGTGTCTTCGATGCGCTCGCGGATCTGGTCACGCGGACGGTTGCGCGCTTCCAGCGCGGCGGCCAGCAGCGCGCCCAGCGGCGAGTTCGCCCGCAGGGTCTGCAGGTGGGCGGGGTCGAGCTTGCCGCGTGCCGCCCAGTTGCGCACTTCCTGGCCGAGGCCGGGCGGCAGCACTTCAGTACGTCGCAGGGACCAGAAACGCTCCAGGATGATCGCCAAAGCCAGTATGCCCAACAGCAGCAGCGGCACCATCGGCCAGCCACCGGCCTTGACCAGTTCCCACACGTTTCAACCCTCCGGCCCAACGGCCGCTTGTTCGATCGGCGATAGGATAGCAGCCGACCGCGCCCGCCCAGCGGCATCCCACCACCGGGATGCGTGGATGCGCTGTTCACGCAGCTGCAGCCCTTGTGCGCCAAGCCATATGCGGATCGCCCCGGAATCGGCCGTGGCCAGCACCTCGGCCCCTTGCGCCTGCCAGCGCTGGACCACGTCCTGGCGGGGGTGCCCGAAGCGGTTGCGGTGCCCGGCCGAGACCACCGCCAGCCGTGGCGCCACGGCCTCGACCCACGGCGCGCTGGAACTGCCACCGCTGCCATGGTGCGGCACCAGCACCACATCCGCCTTCAGCGCTGCCGGGTATGCCTTCAGCAGCGCCTGCTCGGCCGGGCGGCCGATATCGCCAGGCAGCAGGACCACGCCGTGACGGCTGGCGACGCGCAGCACGCAGCTGTCCTCGTTCTCGGCCTGGCGGCTGCCCGGTGCCGGGTGCAGGACCTGGAAATCAACTCCGTCCCACTGCCACTGCATCCCTTGCTGGCAGGGCGCAGCGCCGGCGATGGTGCTGCCCGGTGGCGCCAGCAGCTGCAGCCCGGGCAGCTGCCTTCGCAGGCTCGGCAGGCTGCCGGTGTGATCAAGATGGTCATGGCTGAGCATCGCCTGCTGGGGCGGCCCCTGTCCGAGCGCGCGCAGGGCCGGGACCAGAATGCGTTCGTTGCCGTCGCCGCCGGTCGGCGGCCCCACGTCGTACCAGAGCGCGTGCCGCGCCGTACGCACCAGCACCGCGGTGCCCTGCCCTACGTCGTGCACCAGCAGCTCCAGTTCGCCTTCAGCCGGTGCATGCCGGGCGGGCCACAGCAGCGGCAGGCACAGCAGCAGGCCTGCCAGGCCACCGCCAGCGCCGCGTGGCAGCAGCCACCAGAACACCCCCGCCACTGCCGCCGGCACCGCCCAGCGCGGTGCCTCGGCCAGCCACCACATCGCCTGCGGGTGCAGCGCCAGTGGCTGCAGGGCCTGCCAGCTGAGCTCGAACAGCCAGGCGGCGGCGCGCCATGCCCAGCGCCCGGCACCATCCTGCAACGCGTGCAGGCCGGTACCCAGCAGCGACAACGGCACCACCAGCAGGGTCCACCACGGAATGATCGGCAGATTGACCAGCGGCCCCAAGCGCGCGGTGCCGCCGAACAGGGCCACGCACAGCGGCAACAGGCCGAGGCTGGCCACGCCCTGGGCAGCCAGAAAGCCGCGCAGGCTCCCACCGACGCCGTCCGGCCCGGTCCGTGGAAGGCACCACAGCAGCCACAGCACGCCCCCGAAGCTGAGCCAGAAGCCGGCCGACAGCACCGACAGCGGCGCCGGCAGCAACATCACCATCGCGGCCAAGGCCAGTCCCTGCCCCGCACCCACCGGGCGACGCCCGGCACGGGCCAGTGCCACCAGCCCGATCATCAGCGCCGCACGCACTGTTGGAAGCGCGCCGCCGGCGGCCACTGCATAGACGGCTGCGGCCAGCGCCGCGCCCCATGCCGCCGCCTGCGGCCGTGGCCAGTACCGTCCCAGCACTGGGCACAGGCACCACGACACGCGGCACAGCAGCACGCCGAAACCCGCCACCACGCCCACGTGAAACCCGGAAATGGCGACCAGATGGGTCAGGCCCAGCGCGCGCAGGTGTTCCCAGTCGGCATCGGACAGGCCGCGGGTGTCGCCCAGGGCCAAGGCCTGCACGAATCGCGCGGCAGGATGTGCCACCTGCGTGGCGATGGCATCACTGCTGCGCTCGCGCCAGGCCGGCAGGCCCTGCGCAGGCGCGCGCTCACGCGCAGCGCCGGGGTCGCGCACCGTGCCATTGCCGGAAATACCGCGCAGCAATGCATGGCGTTCGCCGTCAAAGCCTCCAGGATTGATCCGCGAACGCGGTGCCCGCACCCGCAGCGCCAGCTCCCAGTACGCGCCAGCTTGAACCGCATGGCGCCCACCATCGGTGCCGCTCGCAGGCGGTCCACGCCATGGATCGTTCCAGGTGATCTGCAGGCGCTTGCCACGCAACGAGGGCAGCGCATCGGCCTCGTCGACCTTCAACACGAAACGGGTATAGCCGGGGCCACTGTGTGGAAGATCAACCACTCGGCCAAGGACCTGCGCGTCCTGCGCGGGCCCTCCGGGTGGAAGCTGGCCCTGCAGGACCCAGTGTCCGTGCAATGCCGCCCACGACAGGCCGAACAGCGCAGCCGTCCAGGCGCGGCCGCGCCAAGGCACGATCCAGCCTGTGGCGCTGGCAATGGCCAACGGCATGCACAGCCACAGCGGCGGCAGCACCGGCAGCTGCACGCAGGCCAGCGCACCCAGCACCAGACCGGCGGCACAACCACTGCCAAACAGCGGTGGAGCGGATCGTTCGGCGACCATCACCCCAGCCTGCCGCCGGGGCAGCAGCGTGCCTATCGGGCTTTAGCCCGTATTGGCGTCAGCGGCGGACGCTACCGCGATGGAAGTTGACCCGGAAGCTGGCACCACCGCCAGCCGCCTCACCGACACTGACCGAACCGCCGTGATGCTGCACGATTTCCTTCACCAGATGCAGGCCCAGGCCACTGCCGCTACCCGCTGCGCGCAGACGATGGAACGGCTCGAAGATCGCTTCACGGTCGCCCACCGGAATGCCGGCGCCCTGGTCGCTGACCTCCAGCAGGCCACGTGCATCCAGGCGCACGCAAATGGTGCCGCGTCCGCCGCCGTGGACGATGGCGTTGTGCACCAGGTTGGCGATCACCCGCCCCAGCGCCAGGCTGTCGCCATGGATCCACACTGGCATCTCGGGCGCATCCACTTCGAAGCCGTAACCGGCCCCCACCACCAGCGGCGCCAGATCGGCGGCCGCTTCGCGCACCAGCAACGCCAGATCCAGCCGCTGCAGTGCGCCGACATTACGATCAAGTCGCTGCAGGTCAAGCAGGTGCTCGGCAACGTTACCGAGCCGCGCAACGTCGGTCAGCAGCTGCGACTTCAGCTCGCCCTGCGGCAACTGCGACAGGCGCGCCTGCACCACTGCAATCGGCACCCGCAGTTCGTGCGCGGCATCGGCGAGGAACTTGTCACGCGCGGCATACCCCTGCTGCACCTTGTCGATCGCGTCGTTGAAGGCTTCCACCAGCGGTGCGACCTCGGTCGACACCAGCTGCGCATCCAGACGCGCCCCCGGCTGGCCGATATCCAGCTCCTTGGCCTGTTGTGCGGAGCGGCGCACGCCGCGCATCGCGCGGTGGATCACGGTCGGCATGACCAGCAGCGTGATCACGATCAGCGGCAGGAAAAACCACAGCCCGATCAGGCGCAGCACCATCAGCGCACCGTCCAGCAACCCGCCCTTCGGCGCCCCACCCACCATCACCGTGATGCGCCGCCCGTCCTCCTTGCGGATCATGACCCGCGCCACGTCCAGGTACGGCGGCACCAGCGAGCCGAGTTCGGTGGCACCCAGCGTCGGCAGGCGCGCGAGCAGCGGGGCGTGGATCGCCGGAATCGTGCCGCGTTCCAGCCAGACACCCTTGTCGTCGACCGCCGCGAACCAGAGGTTGCCCCCGGCCTCGGCGTCGAGCTTGTTCCAGCGCGCCTGGTCCAGCACCAACCGCCCGCCTTCACTGTGCACGGCCTTGGCCACGGCTTCAGCCATGAACATGTCCATGCCCCAGGTGTCCTTGTCGCCCCAGGTCAGGATCAGCGCAACAACGGCGAACAGCACGGTGAAGGCCTGCGCCAGGAACAACCGCCAGGCCAACCCCAGCGTGATGGAACGGATCGGACGTGTCGGACGCGCCATCTCAGGCCTCCGCCAGCAGGTAGCCGACGCCCCGGATCACATGGATTTCAACGCCCGCCCCGGCCTGCTGCAGCGCCTTGCGCAGCTTGGAAATGTGCGCATCGAGCGCATTGGACTGGATCTCATCGTCGAAGCCGTACACCGCGGCCTCCAGTGCCGTGCGGGTGACCGTGCGCCCCTGGCGCATCGCCAGTGCCTGCAGCACCAGCACCTGGCGCCGCGGCAGCGCCAGCGGTTGGCCCTCCACCTGTGCCTGCAGCGATTCGAAGTCGAATTCCAGCCGGCCCAGATGCAGGCTCGGTGTCACCATCGCCGAGGGCCGCCGCGAGACAGCACGGATCCGCGCCATCAGCTCCTCGATCGCCACCGGCTTCACCAGGTAGTCGTCGGCACCGACATCCAGGCCCTCGACCTTGTCCGACAACCTGCCCTTGGCCGTCAGCATGATCACCGCCAGGTTCGGGCGCAGCGCGCGTGCGGTGGCGACGAAAGCCACGCCATCGCCATCGGGCAGCTGACGGTCCAGCAGCATCAGCTGATGCACCGGCTCGCGCAGCGCAACCGCGGCTTCGGCCAGGCTGCCGACCACGTCGGCGACCACGCCCTGCCGCTCCAGGCCCGACTGCAGGGCTCGGGACAGATCGGGATCGTCTTCGACCAGGAGAATGCGCATCAGGGGCTCGGCTACCGGAAACGGTGCCGATCATAGTGCCTGGCGCCAGGTTTGGGCGTCTTCGTGTGCCAGTTGCGAAGGCGCAATGTTCTGACAATGTTGTACCCGCACCATGCACAGCCATCCCCCGCAAAGTGGTTGATCGATGCCGTCGCTGTCCCCGACCCTGCTGCGCCCGTTGCTGTTCTCCGCTGCCATCGGCCTGCCGTTGATCACCCACGCCGCCGACCGGAACCCGGGCGTGCAGGCCGGTATCAGTGCCGGCGCGACCTCGGGGGCGTACGCGCACTACGACGTCAAGCCGCTGGTCGTACCGTCCATTGCCTGGCAGGGCGAGCGCTTCTTCGCCAGCCCGGGCTCGCTGGGCATGTACCTGTACAAGCGCGAGGGCCTGCGCCTGTCGGCGGCAGTCACGCCCTACACGCTGCGCTTCAAGACCGGCGACGTGAACGACCCGCAGCTGCGTCGCCTGCACAGCCGGCAGATGTCGGCCATGGCCGGCATCAACGGTGAGTACAGCGCCGACTGGGGCATCGTCGAGGCCAGCGTGATGCGCGAGGTCACCGGGCACGGAGGTGGCATGGAGTCGCGCCTGCACTACAGCTATCCGATCCAGGCCGGTCGCTTCACCTGGGTGCCCAAGGTCGGCGTGGTGCACTCCAGTGCGCGCCTGCTCGACTACTACTACGGCATCACCGACGAAGAAGCGCTGCGCTCGGGACTTGCCGCCTACAACCCGGGCAGCGCGACATCACCGAGCCTGCAGATCGCAGTCAGCACGCCCTTGGGCACGAAGTGGCGCGCGACCGGCGTCGTCGCCAACCAGTGGTTCGGCGATGCAGTAAAGGACAGCCCGATGGCCCGTCGCGGTACACAGACGTCGGCCTTCGTTTCCCTGATGCGCTCGTTCTGATCGAGCGCCCGCAACGGACAAGGACCCCCCCATGGCCTCCGTCTCCCCTGCTGCTGAAGCGCACGCGATCCTGCGTGCCCCCGACCTGGACAGCGCCGAGCGCGTCTACCTGGGGCTGCTGCCCGACCTGGAACACGTGAACGCGCTGACGCGCCGCGCACTGGGCCTTTCGCGTGCTGCCGATGCGGCACGCGGCTACGCGTTGTCGATGACGCTGGTGGGATTGCGCCTGCAGGAACTGGAGATGGGCGAAGCGACCGCAAAGGAACATCGCCAGGCCACGCTGCGCAGCCTGCGCCAGGCCTTCAGCGCCTGAGCGCAGGCCAGCGACGCCGCCGCTGCCGCAGGCAGCGGGAAGACTCAGCGGAACGTGGTCCACGCCAGCACTGCCGCCAGCAGGGCCACCCAGATCACCGCCTTGAAGGTACCCTCCAGCATGTTGCCGCCGAACAGCAGTTCGATGATGGGATTGGGCCGGGAAACCGGAACGTGATCACTCATGCGGCAGCTCCTTGCAGTGACGGCGCGATTGCGCAGTAGACCGGAGTCTACGCCTGCACGGCCCGGATTCATCGCCCCCCGGCCGTCTTTGGCGGTTCAATTCCGGCCTTCGTCGCAGGCCGGCTGCAGCACCCCACATGTCATGCCAGCCTGCGTGCACTTTCCCGCTGGAGCACCGTGCCATGCCGATGCTTGCCCTGATGCTGCTGCTCTCCAGCCTGTTCGGCGCTGGCAACGGGCCCACTGAAGAGGCCCTTCGCAGCCAGATCCTGCGTGCCGAAACCCAGCAGCCGGACGTCGTACGAAAGGATTGCGGTTCGCCCTCCCTGCTGCTTTACCGGCTGCGCCAGGACCGGGTCCTGAGGCTGGCCAACCAGCCCCTGCAACACGAACCCGGCGTTGCCCAGCCCACGCGTGGTGCGACGGTTCGCGTCGCCCAGCTCTGGGAGCGCGTGGACGGTCACTGGAAGCTGCAGCGGATGATCAGCGTCGAAGACCTGGTCGTGCAACGCTGACCATGTGGAACCGTGATCGATGCCTGAAACGAGAAAAGCCGGCACAAGGCCGGCTTCCGTCGTGATCCACCGCTGCACCGGCAATGCCGGGAGCCAGGTGGTGGGCGGTACAGGGTTCGAACCTGTGACCCCTACCATGTCAAGGTAGTGCTCTACCGCTGAGCTAACCGCCCATCTTGTTCTTGCCGCCCGAAAGCTGGCCTTGCTACGTAAAAACCCGGCGCCAGGGCCGGGCTTTGCAGTTCACGACAGCCCCCTTCCAGGGACTTCGTGGTGGGCGGTACAGGGTTCGAACCTGTGACCCCTACCATGTCAAGGTAGTGCTCTACCGCTGAGCTAACCGCCCGATTTTGCTTCTGAACGTCCGCGATTGCGTCGGTGCAGGCCGCGTATATTACGGATGCCGGCCGTGAAGCGCAACACTTTTGTGAAGAAGATGCTGCACTGCCGCGTTCAGCCCAGACTCGCTTCCTTCAGCTGCCGGATCTGGTCACGCACGCGGGCGGCATCCTCGAATTCCAGGTCCTTGGCGTGCTGGTACATCTGCTGCTCCAGCGCCTTGAGACGGGACGCCAGCTGGGCCGGGCTGAGCGATCGATAGTCACTCCCTTCCTCGGCAACGCCGGGCCTGCCCTTGCCCTTGCCCTTCTTTGCTTCCTTCTCGGCCGCATCGGAGCGCGCACCTTCCAGCACGTCGGTGATCGGACGCGCCACCGAGCGCGGCACGATGCCGTGCTGCTCGTTGTACTCGACCTGCTTGGCGCGACGACGGTCGGTCTCGTCGATCGCCGCCTGCATCGAACGGGTGATCTTGTCCGCATACAGGATCGCCTTGCCACGCACGTTGCGGGCGGCACGGCCGATGGTCTGGATCAGCGAGCCGGTCGAGCGCAGGAAGCCCTCCTTGTCGGCGTCCAGGATCGCCACCAGAGACACCTCGGGCATGTCCAGGCCCTCGCGCAGCAGGTTGATGCCCACCAGCACATCGAACTTGCCCAGGCGCAGGTCGCGGATGATCTCCACGCGCTCGACCGTGTCCACGTCCGAGTGCAGGTAACGCACGCGGATGCCGTGCTCGGTCAGGTACTCGGTGAGATTCTCGGCCATGCGCTTGGTCAGCGTCGTGACCAGCACCCGGTCACCGGCCTTGATGCGCGCGTTGGCCTCGCTCATCAGGTCGTCGACCTGGGTGCCGACCGGGCGGATCTCCACCACCGGGTCGATCAGCCCGGTGGGGCGTACGACCAGTTCGGTGATCTCGTCACCGGCCTCGCGGTACTCATAGGGGCCTGGCGTGGCCGACACATAGATGCTGCGGGGGCAGCGCTCTTCCCACTCCTCGAAGCGCAGCGGCCGGTTGTCCAGCGCCGAGGGCAGCCGGAACCCGAACTCGACCAGCGTCTCCTTGCGCGAACGGTCGCCCTTGAACATGGCACCGATCTGCGGAATGGTCACGTGCGATTCGTCGATCACCAGCAGCGCGTCGGCTGGCAGGTAGTCGAACAACGTCGGCGGCGGTTCGCCGGCGTTCTTGCCGGTCAGGTGCCGGGAGTAGTTCTCGATGCCGTTGCAGTAGCCGACCTCGGCCATCATTTCCAGATCGAACTGGGTGCGCTGCGCCAAGCGCTGCGCCTCCACCAGCTTGTTCTGCGCGTACAGCTGCTCCAGGCGCTCCTTCAGCTCGACCTTGATCGTCTCGATCGCCGCCAGCACACGCTCGCGCGTGGTGGCGTAATGGGTCTTCGGGTAGACCGTGAAGCGCTGCATGTTGCGCAGCGTCTCGCCGGTGAGCGGATCGAACAACGTGATCTTCTCGACCTCGCCGTCAAACAGCTCCAGGCGCAGCGCCTCGCTGTCCGACTCGGCCGGGAACACGTCGATGACTTCACCACGCACGCGGAAGGTACCGCGCTGCAGCTCGTATTCGTTGCGCGTGTACTGCAGCTGGGTGAGGTGGTTGATCAGGTCGCGCTGGTCGATGCGCTCGCCCTTGGACAGGATCAGGCGCAGCGACAGGTAGTCTTCCGGCGCGCCCAGGCCATAGATTGCCGACACCGTCGCCACCACGATCGCGTCCGGGCGCGACAACAGGGTCTTGGTCGCCGCCAGCCGCATCTGCTCGATGTGCTCGTTGATCGAACTGTCCTTCTCGATGAAGGTGTCCGACGACGGTACGTAGGCTTCCGGCTGGTAGTAGTCGTAGTAGCTGACGAAGTACTCCACCGCGTTGTGCGGGAAGAACGCCTTGAACTCGCCATACAGCTGCGCCGCCAGCGTTTTGTTCGGCGCCATGATCAGCGTCGGCTTCTGCACGTTCTGGATGACGTTGGCGATGGTGTAGGTCTTGCCCGAGCCGGTGACGCCCAGCAGGGTCTGCTTGGCGATGCCCGCTTCGAAGTTGCTGGTCAGCTTCGCGATGGCATCAGGCTGGTCGCCCGCCGGCGAATACGGCGAGACGAGTTCAAAACGGTCGCTCATGGTGGTGCCAGTTCACGGGAGTGGTGAGTATACGGGGCATGGAGTGACGGCCCGCTGAGGGGTTTCCGGGCAGGTGAGCGCGGCGTTGGCTGATGGTGAATGCCCCGGCGTACGTCGAGGCTGGAGGCATGTCCCATCGTCTTCGCCCTGCCCGGCTCCACCGCGGGCTCCATCTGATCGAGCTGCTGATCGCCGTCATGGTGCTGTCGGTCCTGCTGGCGTTGGCCTGGGGCCCTTGGCAACGCACGCTGCGGCACTTCCAGGCGGAAGCGCTGCGCGCCGAACTGGTCGCCAGCCTGTCGATGGCGCGCAGCGCCGCCATCACCGAACACCGCCGCGTGACGGTCTGCGGATCGTCGGACGGCATGATGTGTGACCAGGCATGGAGCCAGGGCTGGCGGGTGCAGGTCGAACCGGCCAACAGCGCGACCGCCGCCGCAAGGGAACTGCGCGTGCACAGGACACGCCAGCGTCATGTCGACCTGCGCACCAGCGATCATCGGCCCGACGTGCGGTTCCGGCCCGACGGCCGCAATGCCGGTACCAACCAGTCCATCGTGTTGTGCGTGGATGGACAGGAGCACAGCCGCGTCATCATCAGCGTCCCCGGACGGGTCAGGAGCCAGCGCCCGCGCAGGTCCACCCCCTGCTGATACCTG
Organism: Stenotrophomonas sp. 86156_Sma; assembly: GCF_056481625.1. Classification (NCBI taxonomy): domain Bacteria; kingdom Pseudomonadati; phylum Pseudomonadota; class Gammaproteobacteria; order Lysobacterales; family Lysobacteraceae; genus Stenotrophomonas; species Stenotrophomonas sp. 86156_Sma. Next base: position 1,725,599 of record NZ_CM151157.1, on the reverse strand, counting down.
CAATGCCATCGTGGAAACGAGAAAAGCCGCGATTTCTCGCGGCTTTTTCGAATCTGGCGCCCGAAGTTGGACTCGAACCAACGACCCCCTGATTAACAGTCAAGTGCTCTAACCGGCTGAGCTATTCGGGCGGGGTGCGCATTTTAGCCAGCGTTTGCAGGGGAGTGCAAGCCTTTTCTGCGATGCTGCCCAAAGCCCTGCGCTTTACCAGCATCCCGGCCCCTTGCTGGCATTCGGCGTCTTTCGTCCGGCCTGGTCCAGGCTCAGTGTGCCGCAGTCGTCCTTCTTCTGGATCTCGGTCGGTGCAGCCTGGAGGGTAAAGGAGGCGCCGTTCGGAGTTCCCACATAGGAAAGCGTGTATCTGGCGGTACCGTCTCGTGGCGATTGGGAGAACGGCAGCGTCATGCCCGCATAGGTGTTCTCCACGGTATGCCGCCGCTCCAGCATCTGCGCCAGCTCGACCAGATCGGCCTTGGCCTGGGCACGATTGGCCTTGCGCACATAGGCCTGGTACGAAGGCAACGCGATGGCAGCAAGAATGGCAACCACGGCCACGGTGATCATCAGCTCGATCAGGGTGAAGCCGGTGGCGGTTCGACGCCTGCTGTACACATGCATGGGCAACCTCGATATCGGATTCATCAACGGATCTGCCGCCACGACTGTCGTCCACAGGGCCGAGGCATGTAAAGCGGATCGGCGCCGGCTGCACGCAGCACGAACGTACACTGGCTGGCCTGCAGCATCTTGTCGACCGTGCATCCCGTGTCGCCTGGTTTGCAGGGCGTAAGCTTGGGCACAAAGATGTTGGTGTCCTTCACTGGCGGCCCTTGGCTGAGGTCACCCTTCTTGGTCAGGGCGACACCACCGCAGTTGCCGGTGCACAGCGCTTCTCCGCCGATCGTTGGGCTCAGGCCGGACATCTGGCCACCACCGGTCAGCAGGTTGAGACCGTACAGCCAGTTCACGCCACCGCCGCTGCCGCAGATGGCGGTACCCGGCACATAGGACGTGAAGAACACGATACCGTTCTGCACACGGGGGTTGCCGACGAAGCGCTCGCCCTCGACTGCCGATCCGGCCTGCAGGTCCACGTACCAACCGCGGGCCGAACCGTAGTTCACCGCATTGCGGGTGACATCACGCAATTGATAGCCGCTGGCCGATGTACCAGTAGTGATCACCTGCTGTACCAGGTTGTCGCGCGTGCCAACCGCACTGGCGAGGTTGTCCCATATGCCATACAGCGACTGCACTGGCGAAGTGCTGCTGACCGCATTGTCATCGGCGGCGAAATACTGACCGGTACCGAAGAATAGACTGATGCCACCGCCTGGGCCCGTGCTGATCTCGATGCCGCTCATGATCGGCTGCGGGCTGTTGTTGCGCGTTGCGGTGAACAGCGGAGTTCCAGACAGGGCGATGTTCCAATCGGCCGGATCGGTGCTGGAAAGATCAAATTTCCAGATATTGCCCTGCATGTCACCGCCATACACAGTGTCGGTGATGCCGTCATTGTTCTTCAACGCCACCGTGGCGATGTTGATCAGGCCGTTGCGTGCCGCGTACTTGGCACCTACCGGCGAAAGCCGCTTGAGCACCTTGCCGGTCTGGATATCGACCACGAACAGCGCTGCCTTGCCGCTGGTGGAGTTGACGCCATTGCCGAAGATCGCGACGAAACGCGGCGCAGCATTGGCATCGGCGCCCTTCACCGCCACCACAGCCGGCTTGCCCAGCACGAACCCAAGATCCGACTCCGTCTTGCCCGAGACTTCCCACAACACACTCGATGCACCGAATGCGGTCGGATCGCTGACATTCAGCGCGAACACAGAGCCATTGCCTACGCTCGCCGCATTGGGCGCCTTGCTGGACCCACCACCACCCGTAGTGCCCACCAGCACCGTGTTCCAGGCATCGCCGTAGTAGACGTCGGACGACGTTAGTGGGCCATCCACATAGTAGCGATGCCCATACTTGGGATTGGCCAGCTCAGCGATGTGCTGCATCGCAGCTGAGGGAATGAAGGCCAGCTCTTCCGTACCGCCGGACGCCCCATTCGAACCGTTGAAACCATGCACCATGCCGTCATTGGCGCCAACATAGATCATCGTCGGCGGCCCTGATGTCGCACGCTTCGCTTTCAGGAAGCTGTCATAAGACGTGCCCAGCGTCGCCTTCCACTTGACTGTCGACTGCCTCGCCCAGCTTGCATAGCCGAAGTCATCCGTTTTGGAGACGATCTCGGTGGTGGAATTGACGATGTCACCCAGCGGCGACGTGCGCGAACGCAGGCCACTCACCGCTGCCCCCCGCAGATAGTTGACCAGATTGGTCGAGGTCATCTTGCCGAACCAGGCAGGAATCGAGTCGCTGAATCCCAACGCAGACAGCTTCGCCCGCTCATCGGTGCCCGGCAGATTGGTGGCCAGGAACTCGGTCGCATTGACCGGGGTCACCGTGCCATCGGACGCAGTCCTGGTGGGGGACGTCGCCATGTAGATGCGGCGCGTGGCACTGCCGATGCTGCTGGACGCCTTCCACAGCACGGCACCATCCGCACCCTGGCCGTCGACCTGGGTGGCAATGACATCACCGGTCCAGTCCACAGTGCCCGAGGGCACGCTGTAGTGGGACGATACGGTGAACGAGTTGGTCGAAATACGCGCGCCACTGCCGCTGCCACCGACCGGCGCATCACCTTCCGCTGCACTGTTGAAGATCGCCTCCAACGCCTCCTTCAGTTTGGTCGGATTGCGTGCCAGGAAGTAGTTATCCGGCACGCCTGGCTTCTTGCTGTCCCACTTCTTACCGGCCGGGACACCGTACTTGGCGGCATACCAGAGCGGGCTTTCAAGCTGGCCAGCGGCAGTGGTAGAGGCCTTGTACTTGATGACTACCGGCTTTTGCCAATCATCGCGGAAGTTATTTGTGCTGGTCAGCACAGAGCCATTGCTGTTGCCCGGGCGCAGCGCCAGACGCTGCACTGTGCTGGAGGCATTCGAGCCTGTGATCGTGTAGCCGGTCAACATCGCGTTGCCCGCGTAGGCCGACAGGTTCTCAATGCGGACGAGTACCTCATCCTCTTCAACCTTGCCAGCCAGGGTCGTACCGATCCAGCTCTCCACTCTATTCTTTACCACGGTTGTGTAGTTGCACAGTCGTGTATTGCCGGCAGCACTGTTGCTCACTTTCGCATCAGCACGCCAGCAGATGTCGTTGAAATCCCCGGTGTCGTTGCACGCCGCACCCACGCAGTAGCTCAGCATGGCAACGACGTCGTTGTCATGGTCATTGCCCCACAGGGAGTCTTCCCACACCAGCGAGAAGCTGCCGGACTTCGCATCTGTACGGTAAGGACGGCCATAGACCAGCTTTCCGCCGGTGTCGTTGGCCTGCTTGGTGCCAATGCCGACCGAGCCCAGGAAGCAGCTGCGCCAGCCAGCGCTCGCTGCCGTTGCGCCACCGGTGTTGTTGGCCTGGCAGAGCGGAGCCAATCCGATCTTGCTGTTGCCCACCGCGATCTCGAACTGCGGGAGATTCTCGGCCATGGCAACGGCGTAGGTGGTGGCAGTGACCTTGTACGTACCTGGCTTGTTCTGCACGTTGGGGCGCAGATCGGTCACCGCGGCTGCCTTGGCCAGCCCCGCCATCAGGAAGCTGCCTTCCATGGAGGGAATGTCCGGGCAGATACCGCGCGCCTTGCTGAGGCTGCCGATTGTCTGCCCCTGGCAGATATCACTGTGGGTATCAAGCGAAGCACCGCGCGGTGTATCACCCACGCGACCGATCATGTAGCTCTTGCCGGCGATTCCTTCGGCCGTGCCGACTGCATCGGTCGCGGACTCCGCAGACGCGAGGCCGGTCACGGAACCGACGTTATCACTGTCGAAGGACGGCAGACCCGAAGACAGCACCAGAATGTTGCAGGTCGCACAATAGGAGTTGCCTCCATCTGCGGGCAAGCGATAGGGATCCTTCCAGCCGATATTGGTCGGCAGGCCGCTGAGATCTCCGCTGTCGCTGTAGATCTTGGAGCCCGCCGTGATGTAGCGCAGTGCTTCAGCATACATTTCCGCCAACGGGTTGCCCCAGGCGCTGCACTTCTGGCCACCGGTTCCCGGGTCGGCCAGGTTGCCATTTCCCTTCTGGTCCTGACGATTGAGGATGCCGTAGGTGTTGCAGTCATTCCAGTTGTTGGACCAGTTCCAGTTGTCCAAACGGAAGCTGGAAATCGCGTTGATCACCCCCTCGTCGTCGGCCTTGGCACTTCCCGTCAGGTTCAGGTAGCAGAACTGCCCCGTAGACAGGTCGATTTCATCACCCGTGCCGCAGAATTTCGTACCGTTGCCCGCGATCTTGCCGATGTTCCGCCGCAGGACACCACCATCCCGCGGATTGGCGTAGGTTCCCGTCACGAGTCCAAAGCGCAGTCGCCCGCTCTCACCGTAGGTCTGCAGCAGCCCAGCCGGCTTGAAGCGGTCGGTGATGCCATCGTTGTATTTGCGGCAGAAACTCTCGCGCACTGTGGAGTTGGCATCACACACCTCGACACGTACCGTGTAGTCTGGGACCGAGGTCGAGCGGGGAATGTCGGCGTAGCCATCGGCGTTGCTGGCTCGTCCGGTATCGCACTGATTGCTGGCAGTCGAAGCCCATTCGGTAAATGAACCTTCTGCCACACGCATCAAGGGCGCACCCTTGTCCGAACGCGTTACGCTGCAGAAGCTGAAAGCTGTCCCGCTTCCAGGAAGGTTGGCGAACTCGCGAAGATTCGACCCACTGTAGACCTTGACCCACGCATGCAGATCGCTGGGGATCGGTGCCCGCTCCAACACCGTCTTTTCCTTCGTATCGGTGAAGCGTTGACCGCCGTACAGAACGTAGCGCATCACATCCAGACGACTCATCGTCACCCAGTTGAGGAAGTTGCCCGACCACGCGCCGCTGCAACTGTGCTTGTTGGCGCCCTTTGCCTCTGCATTGGCCTTGAAGACACCACTGTTGTACGAGTAACAGAGGTTGTAGTCGAAGTAGCCTGAGTAATCGAACTTGTCTTGGTAGGTGGTATCCAGCACCCCGTCCCCATCCAGGTCGCTGTAGTCGCTGTAGGCCTTGTTGAACAGCTGCTCGTCGCGCGACATCACCATCATCATCAATGGCGGCTGGCTCTGCTTGCTGTACAGCGGCTCCTGCGCGATGTCGTAGTCACCAAGCGCGGCCTGCAGTGGAATGATCAACGCGGCAAGGCCCGCAAGCGCAACAACACCCACACCGGCCCGCAGCCAGGTGGAGGAACGAAGTCGAAGGAAACGGCGCTCGCTGTTCATGGGATGAAGATCGTGTCGATGACCGCACTGGCGGACGCATTGGAGGGATCGTCACTGGCAAGCGCCGTGACCTGGTAGATGTTCCCGGTTTCTTCGTTCTGTCGGCCGCCGGTGCGCCGGCTGGACGCCGCAAAGCACTTGTCGATGCGACGCGTGTAGGTGGACTTGGTTTCACTGAGACCATCGGCCCACGTCTGCGGATCGTAGGAGGGACTGCATTCCTCCTGGTTGGCCTTGAAGATGCCCCCGTCAGCCAGTGCCTTCTCGATGGATTTCTCGGTCTGCCGGGCGTCGGCCTCAGCGTTCTGGAAGGCAACGTTGCTGCGCAGATAGTTGGCGGCCATCCGTTCCTGCATGCTCGTGACCTGCATGCCGGCGATACCCAGCAGGGCCATCAGTACAAGCATGATCAGCACGACATACAGCACCGCGCCGCGCTGGGAACGCGGTGAATGCAGAGAGCGGCGGCGGGCGGGATGGGTACGCATGGTGGCCTCAGTTGCCATACAGGCGATTGCGCAGAGCGATCGTGCTCTGGTAGGCGGCGCGCATGCGGCCGTCAGAGGGCGCGGTATAGGTCACGCCGAGCGCGGTCAGCGGCGCACTCGAACTGGCCTGGACAGATGCGGCCGGATCTGGACTGGATACCACCAGCCCCAGCTGCACCGTGCCCACACGTTGCCAGCCACGCGAGGCCGGCACGATGGAGGCCTGAACATCGGTCGCGGTACCCTGGCGATCAATGTAGCCGGTGGGCGACACCGTGCTCAGACCGTGATCCTGGCCATACAGCAATTGCATGTTCTCCACGCCTTCGACCAGCGCCTCTGCCGGTCCCGCCACCAGGGCAGCACCGGGCTTGGCGGTGAAACGAAGGCGATACAACGACGATTGCTTGGTCGTAGCGTCGTAGCCCACGTACAGGATCGACGTCTCGGCGCGATACAGCACCGCCTGGCCGGGCTCGTAGTTGCGGGCGATGGCCACGTCGTTGTTGGGTGCAGTGCCCACCGTCACGGTGCCGGCCTTTGCATCGATCGCACGAGCCTGGAAGACCGTGGCGGAAATGCAGTCAGCCACACCGAACAGCCCCGGTTCGGTAACTCCGCTATCAAGCACGGCAAGACGTTTGGGATCAAAACTGAAAACCGGCTGGGCAACCGTTCCGGCTACCGCCGTGACCGGCACACCGGTCGGCACCAGATAGCGCAGAGCGACGATATCGCTGCCGTCGACCCGGTTCTTGATGGCCGCGGCGAACTCACTCGGCAACGCCGGGGAGTACTTGTTGCCCCCCGTTGACGGCGTTGCCGCCAACGTCACTGCGTCGCCCGGCTTGGTATCCGTTGCTTCGTAGCCCTGGATCGACCGCGCGAAGTCCAGCGCGGGGTGGCCTCCCGCAGCGAAGGTGGTTGCCAAGGTGCCCTGCGGATCATGTGCCTGATCATTCACGCAGCCGAAGTGTCCGGCCATGCGCAGTTCGCGTTGCAGGGAATCCATCGCGAAACGGCTGTTCTCCTGGACCCGCGCCAGCCCTTCAGACAGCTGGTAGGCCGTGCGTGAAGCGGCGAACACCTGGACCACGCCCAGCATGATGATCAGGCCGATGGTCAGGGCGATCATCAACTCGATCAACGACAGGCCACTCATCGTTTGGCGGGAGCGCATTCTGGTCATCACAGCAGGCTCTCGGCAGCAAAGGTGGTGTCAGCCTTCGAATCGGGATTCCAACGCTCATCGCCCCAACTGACCGACACCCGTACCCGACCGTCATTGACGGTTACCGTTCCGGATGCCGAGTCACCCAGTGCGCGGCCCAGGCGACAGCGCCAGTCGCGGGTGAAGTCATCCTTGCCGATATCCTTGCCAATGGACGGCGCGCAGTCCCCCTTGCCAGTGGTAGCAGCATAGGTACCGGCATAGCTGAGCGCGTTGATCCGGTTGGCCCGGATCTGATCAAGCAGCTCGTACCCCAGGTTGGTGGCCTGGGTGCGGTAGTTCGCGCTCTGCACGAACCGTACATTCATCGTCTGCAGCAGCGCGAAGCCCAGCAGGCCGATACCCATCACCAGGATCGCGATCATGACCTCGATCAGGGTAAAGCCCCCCTGCGCGGTACGGTGAGGCTGGAAGCCGATCCTTCTCATGAGCAACTCTCCTTCAACAGCCGGACCTGTCCCGTAGGCGATATGCGTAGCGTCCGCTGCAGGGGCTGGTCGCCACACTTCTCAGGGCGAAGTGTCACATCCACTTCCGCGTTGGCGCGATTGCGGCCACGTCCATCGAAGCCGATGGTCAACGTTTCAGTTGCGGACTTCATGGTCGGGCGACCTTCGCTGTAGCGCAGCACGTTCTCACCGGAATCAAGCGACCCGTTACCGTTGCGATCCTCCCAGACCATCCAGCCGTCGGTCCAGCTGCTGCCATCACATTCTTTGCCCGCTGTGGATGCGCATACAGCCCCACCATGCGTGTTCTTTATTGCCTCGGAACGGGCAAGTGCCAGCGACGCGATCAGTTCGTTGGTCGTCGTGGCCACACGATTTGAGCGGATCGTGCTCTGGAAGCTGGGATAGGCGATGGTGCTCAGGATCGCCAGCACGGCAACCGTGACCATCAACTCAACCAGCGTAAAGCCGTTTTGCCGGCGCAAAGACATTGGACGCTCCCCAGCGTGTTGATGGCCACGATGGGCCATCGCCCTGCCACCGGCAAGCGGCGGCAGGATGAACGGTCATTCCGGGGCGACGGGCGTCAACGCCTTGACGGCCCGCCCTCCCCTGCCTGTCCCGGCGAGATCCCCATCGCGCCGGCGCAGGCTCAGGCCAGCACCTGGTAGCAGGGCTGGTACTCGCCGGAGATCTTCATCCGGCGCTGTTCGACGAAGGCGCGCAGCAGCGCGTCCAGGGCCTGCATCATGTCCGGGTCACCGTGGATCTGGAACGGCCCGAACTGCTCGATGCGGCGCATGCCGTCTTCCTTCACGTTGCCGGCAACGATGCCCGAGAACGCCCGGCGCAGGTCGGCTGCCAGCGCGTGCGGGGCACGCCCGTGGTGCAGGTCCAGCGCGGCCATTGCCTCGTGGGTCGGCACGAACGGCTGCTGGTACTCCCACGGAATCTCGATCGACCAGTTGAAGAAGAACGAGTCCTTCTGTGCCAGGCGATGCTCACGCACGCGCTTGATGCCGTTGGCCATCTTCTTTGCCACCGCCACCGGGTCGCCGATGACGATCTCGTAGCGCTCGGCGGCCGCATCGCCCAGGGTCAGGCGGATGAAGCGGTCGATCTGCTCGAAGTACGGCGCCGCCACCGTCGGGCCGGTCAGGATCAGCGGGAACGGCAGGTCCTTGTTTTCCTCGCGCAGCAGGATGCCGAGCAGGTACAGGATTTCCTCGGCGGTGCCAACGCCACCGGCGAACACGATGATGCCGTGGCCAATGCGGACGAAGGCCTCAAGGCGCTTCTCGATGTCCGGCATGATCACCAGGTGGTTGACGATCGGGTTCGGCGACTCGGCGGCGATGATGCCCGGCTCGGTCAGGCCGATGTAACGCGTCACGGTACGGCGCTGCTTGGCGTGGGCAATGGTGGCGCCCTTCATCGGGCCCTTCATCGCGCCCGGGCCGCAGCCGGTGCAGATGTCCAGGCCGCGCAGGCCCAGCTCGTAGCCCACCTGCTTGGTATACAGGTATTCGTCGCGCGAGATCGAGTGGCCGCCCCAGCACACGACCAGATTCGGGTCGCCCGGGTTGAGGATGCGTGCGTTGCGCAGCAGGCCGAACACCGCGTTGGTGATGCCCTCGGACGACTCCAGCTCGGCCGCGTAGGCCGGGCCCATCTCGATGGCCATGTAGGCCAGGTCACGCACCACGGCGAACAGCAGTTCGGCGACGCCGCGGATGATCTCGCCATCGACGAAGGCCATCGCCGGTGCATTGACTAGGTCGATGCGCACGCCGCGATCCTGCTGCGCCACCTGGATGTCGAAATCGGGATACAGATCGCGCGCCGCGCGCGGATCGTCAGAGGCACTGCCGCTGGTCAGCACGGCCAGCGCGCAGCGGCGCAGCAGCTCGTGCATACCGCCGGCAGACGCATCGCGCAGGCGGGCCACTTCGGCCCGCGACAGCACATCCAGCCCACCGCGCGGGTAGATCCGCGCGTCCTGCACCGGCAATGCACGGGCTGATTTTTCGTTCGTGGTCATGTCCAATTTTTCGCTTCCTTCAAGGTTTCCGACTGTACTGCCGCCCCCTTAAAAAGCAAAACGGCCGGGAAGCCCGACCGTTGGATGTGTGCTTCCCGCGTTCGCCTTTCCGGGACCGCATCGGCGGCGTTGGCACCGCGCACATTTCCGGATGCTACGCCGATGCCAGATGACCTGCAAGGACTTTCGCATGAACGGAAAACGGCCGGGTTTCCCCGGCCGTTCGACAGAGAGAAGGCTCAGCCCTTGGACTGTATCAATGCATACAAGCCAGGTTACCTCCTGCAATCAAATATCGGCACAGGATTAGGATCGATGGGCACTGATGATGATGGATCAGTTATCTTCCAAGATTCATATGCAAGCCTCCCGTGGAGTTCCGGGATATCACGATAGGCTACGAAGTACTCCCCCCTATCCGAGTTTTCGTAGTAGTCAACTCGATATTCCAAAGGCAGTGAAAGGAAGCTAGCCAGCACCGCAGCATATCGCTCCTGCACCGGGGTATCGCAACTCATGTGCGCGCCGGAAACAAGAAGAAACGCATCCCCGCTCCGCCCCGAAGTGGACGTATCCCCCCCACCCGGATAGGTCGGAGTCGGGGGGCAGTAGCTTGGATTACACCAAGGATCCAAAGCACTGACCTTCGATGCCGCAGTCATACCCATACCAAATACGACAGATGCGATGATCACACTCAACTTCATGGCAACTCATCCTTGTTATGATTCCAACGTTGAACTTCAGAACACTTCACCTACGGACGTCCACTTCTACACATTGCAACTTCACGGCTCGGCCAGAATCCTTCCAAGCAGGACTCCGCGCCCCCACTCCTCCAACCCACCCGGATTCACGCTCAACCGCTCGAAGAGTTCGAGCGCAGCACAATTGAACTCCTCCAGGGCACCTGGCGCACCATCAGCGGCCAGTTCGATCGCGTGAACAAATTCTCTTTGCATGACCTTTATATAGATCGCCAGGAAAGCAAAGAAATCACAGTGATAGTGGATCGAAAAGACGAACGCAATCGCTCGCATCAATCGACCATTTCCATCCTCGAACGGATGAATGATGTTGACTGTCAACAGCAGCGCATACAGCCGAACGATTGGCGCCATTTTTTCAGTGGCACCAATAATTCGAGACAGATGTGATTGAACATCGATATGTGCTGCAACGAAGCTCTGAGGTACATCCCTCGGACCGACCCATATTCGCCCGACCCGAAATCCGGCACGTTCCACAGCACCACTGGAAAATCTAGCGTGAATGAAGAGAAGTGAACGAGCGTGCATACTCAGGATGTTGCACTTTCCTGCAGACTTAAGGTATTCAGCACCTCGGCGGCAGCGCAGGAAATGATCATCTGCAGAACGACAGCTCGGACAAAACCGCATTCGACATGAAAGCACACGAGCGAACAGCTCTCTCAGGCGTCGACTCGAGCAATGATCAGGAGCATTCTCCGGCAGTGCAAATTTACAATCCTGCAACCCTGCTATGGACGACTCCGGCAATCCGTACCTGACCTTCATTTCCGCCTTCCATGGGGAACCGCGCCAGTCAGTTGTATCAAGCAGAAGATTACTTGTCCATCTCAAAAAAGAAACGGCCGGGTTTCCCCGGCCGTTTCCACTTACTGCTTCAGGCTTTGACGGATCAGAACTTGTACTTCACGGTCAGCTGCATCGACCAGCGCGACACGGCAGTGTTGCCCTTGTCGTTGTTGTTTTCCTGGATCGACGAGTTGTCGGTACGGCCGGTGAAGTTGTACAGGTACTTGCCGGTAGCCGGGTCGATACCCGAGTAGTTGGCAACGCGACGGGTGGCGTAGAAGCCGTAATCGTCGATCAGACCCCACTTCTTGTTGAGCAGATTGCCGACATTCATGATGTCCAGCGCGATCTCGCCCTTGTGGGTCTTCGCAAAGCCCGGGAACTCCTGGCTGATGCGGACATCGAAGCTGTTGACCCACTTGGCGCGGTGCGCGTTGGCCGGGACCACACTGCCACGGTAGGCATCAAGCTCCGGATTCTGCGCCAGCCATTCGAAGAACTTCTTCTCCATGTCGGCGCCGCCGGTGAAGATCACGTCACCCGGGCCCTTCGGCACGTAGAACAGATCGTTGGTGCCTGCGCCGTCGCCGTTCACGTCGTTATAGAACACGTAGCTGTACGGACGACCCGAACGGCCTTCATAGAACAGGCCGACGCGGGTGGCATTGTCACCGAAGAAGTTGTGCTTCCACTCCAGGGTACCGGTGATGCGGTCCTTGATCGCATAGCGCGAGTTGTACGCAACGTTGTCGTTGGCGTTCAGGCTCAGCGTGTTGTTCCAATTCGAGGTGTTCTGCGAGCTGGACAGCGGGCTCACTTCCTTCGCCTGAGTGTAGGTATAACCCAGCGACCAGCCCCAGTTCTCGGTCAGCGGCTTGGCCAGCGAGAACGTAGCCTGGGAACCACGACCCTTGTCGGTGTTGCGCAGCAGGATCACGTCGCCGATATCGCTCGGACGGTTGACACGGTCACTCGGGCAGGTCTGATCGGTGGCCGAGCAGGCACGACCGTTCTTCTGGCCAGCCTGCATGCCGTTCGAGCCAGCATTGGCACCGTTCATGCCGTAGTCGTTCCAGTACAGCGCACGACCGTCCTGACCAACCGAGCGGTTGGCATTCGGGGTCATGACGTCCAGACGATCAAAGTACAGACCATCCTTGACCTTGGTGACCAGCAGCTCGGCCGACGCCACGATGCCGTACCACGGCAGTTCGTGATCGAAGGCCAGGTTGGCCTTCCAGACCGACGGCAGGCGGGTACCGGGAGCGATCAGGTCGACGTTCTGACGTGCCGAAGCAAGCGACGGGTCCGGGATGAACGGATTGTCAGCATCGAAGCTGAAACCACCCGGATTGCGGGTCAGGTTGTACTCGGCGTAGTTCAGGCCGGTGTTCTGGTAGGCACCCGCCAGCCACACGTTCGGGGCAGCACCGCCGAACAGGCCCACGCCACCGCGCAGCTGGGTCGGACGGTCGCTATCGAAGGTGTAGTTGAAGCCGACGCGCGGCTGGAACAGCTTCTTGTCGACCAGCTTGGTGTTGTTGAAGCCGTACAGCTGCTCGATGCGCGGGTTGTACAGGCGCTGGGTGCTGAAGTCCGGCATGTCAACGCGGACACCGAACATCAGGCTCAGGTTGTAGTTGATCGCCCAGGTATCCTGGATGAACAGACCCGTGTTCTTCAGGTGGAACTTCGCCGGAATGTCATCCAGGCTGCCACCAGCACGCGGCACGCGCACCTGGTACGCGGACGGGGTGCCGGCTTCAAACGCAGCCAGGTTGGCGAACTCATACGCGCCGTACAGGTTGCGACCGTAGAAGTTCATCAGGTCGTTGTCGGTGTAGTCAAAGCCGAACTTGACGGTGTGGTCACCGACATACCAGGTACCGGCACCGAAGGCGCTCAGTTCCTTCGACTCCACCAGGTTGGTGTGGGTGTTCTGCTCGGTACCCAGGTACAGCGAATTATTGTTGTCGAAGCGGACGCGGATCTGCGGCAGGTGCGAAGCGGCAACGCGGTTGGACGAGTAGTCCTTGTGCGAGACCTTGAACTCGGTCGAGAAGTTCTCGGACCAGTCACTGAACAGTTCACCCATCCAGGTCTCATACTCGGTCGGCTGGGTGTACCAGAAGTCACTCAGCGAAATTTCGCTGTTGCTGACCTTCGGGAAACGCACCACGTCCTGCTTCATCTTGTTGTAGCGCAGGGCCGCACGGTGGTTCTCGTTGATGTTCCAGTCCAGCTTGACCGCGTACTCTTCGATCTCGGTCTTGTTGTTCAGCGCACCGACGCCGCCGACCTGATAGCCAAGATCGGACATGCGCTTCTGGACGCGGGCGATATCAGCATCGCTGATGCCGCCAGCCTTGTTGTAGGGGCTTTCGCCAAGGCTGACGCCGCCACCGCTACGCTCGTACTTTTCGTAGTTGGTGAAGAAGAACAGCTTGTCCTTGACGATCGGGCCGCCGAAGGTCATGCCGTAGGTCTTCTCGTCCTTGAAGCCGTTAAAGTCCTGCTTGTCACCTTCCAGGCGCGAACGGACCATGTCCTTGTCGCGGTACGAACCGTACACGGTGCCGTGGAATTCATTGGTACCCGACTTGGTCACGGCGTTGATCACCGCACCGGTACCACCAGCGATGGTGGTGTCGTAGTTGGCCAGGTCGATGTTGATTTCCTGGATGGCGTCCATCGACACCGGCTGACGCTCGGTCGGCAGGTTGTTGGAGCCCAGGCCGAACGGATCGGAGGCGCTGATGCCGTCGATGCGGATGGCGTTGTAACGGGTGTTCTGGCCACCGGCCGAGATCGCGCCGTCAGCCTTGCTGACCTGCGAGATGCGCGGGTCCAGGCGGATGTAGTCCTGGATGTTGCGGTTGGCCGACGGCAGCGCGTCCATCGTTTCGCGCGTCACGTTGGTGCCGCTGCCCATCTTGGTGGCGCTGAACAGGTCCAGGCCGCCGGCGGTGGCGACAACGTTCACGGCGTCCAGGTTGGTGGCGGCCAGATCGCCGCCGAGGCTGGCGTTGACCGTGTTGACCTGGTTCAGGTTCAGGTAGACACCTTCTTCGGTCTTGGTGCCTTCACCGGACTTGGTGATGGTGATGGTGTACGGGCCACCCACGCGCAGGCCGCGCGCGTTGTAACGACCCGACGCGTCGGTGGTGGCACGCGAAACGGTGCCCGACTCGGTGTGGGTGATGGTGACTTCAGCGCCAGCGACAGGCTGGCCTGCAGAGGACATCACCTGGCCGCCGACACCGGCAGAGGTGCTCTGGGCGAAGGCGGGAGCGGCGGCGAGCGCAGCCACGAGACCAAGGGTGAGCTTGGACATCCGGAGTGGGTGGGTCATTTTTCGGTAGCCTCGATGCGAGTTGGCGATGGCGGAAAAAAAGCGCATCCAAACAGCCCTGCGGGTGGCTGGTCGGACATTTATCTGGGGTTCCCTACCGCTTGGCTGAAGGAAGCCACAACGGTTAACACTAGATTAACACGCTACGCCATCAATGTGACGGTTGTGCGACAAACGGCACCCGATCGCAACGCAATCGTGACGGGTTCTTCACTCCGCCTTTCCCCGGCACTCACTCGGCCGGGGACGCCCCGCTGGCATCGAGAATCCGGCCGCGCCAGGTGGCGCCAGCACCGGACAACAGGGTCACGGCCGCAGCGGCGGCGGCCTCCGGGCCTTGGGCGGCCGGGTCCTGGTCTACGGAATAGGCCCGGGCGCGCAGCGCCGTGCGCAGCGGGCCGGGGTATAGGCCACTGACGCGTACCGGGCTGCGGCCGAGTTCGTCGTGCAGGCTGGCGATCAGGCCACGCAGGCCATGCTGGGCCACACCGTAACCGCCCCAGTAAGCCTGCCCGACCCGGTCGGGGGCATCGACCGCAAACACCAGCGCCGCATCTTCGCGCTGCCGCAGCAGTGGCAGGCAGGCCTGGGCCAGCCAGGCCGGCGCGGTCAAGGTAACGTGCACCGCGCGGGCGAAACTGGCTGGGTCGGCCAGCTCAAACGGGGTCAGGCCCGGGAAGTGGGCGGCACAGAACAGCAGGCCGTCCAGCCGCCCCAGTTCGCGCTGCAGGGCCAGGGCCAGCTCGGCATAGTCGTCGGGGCCTGCACCTTCCAGGTCCAACGGGTACAGCAGGGGTTCCGGGCCGACAGCCTGGACCTGGGCGTAGACACGGTCCAGGCGGCGCGGCTTGCGGCCCAGCAAGACCACGGTGGCACCGGCCGCTGCGGCCGCAACGGCCGCCGCACTGCCCAAGCCACCACCGGCGCCTGCAACCAGCACCACGCGATCCTGCAACGGGCGGCCATCGAGCGCCCCGTCGGTCGGTGACGTCGATGGCCAGGCACTCATCCCTGGGTCGCCTCTTCGACGATGCGCTTGAGCTCGCCGGCTTCGAACAGCTCCAGGACGATGTCGCAGCCGCCGATCAACTCACCGTTGATGAACAGCTGCGGGAACGTCGGCAGGTTGGAAAAGCGCGGCAGGTTGGCGCGGATCTCGGGTTCTTCCAGCACGTTGACGGTGCGCAGGGTGACAGCGCCGGCCGCCATCAACGCCTGTACGGCGCGGCTTGAGAAGCCGCACATCGGGTATTGCGGGGTGCCCTTCATGAACAGCACGAGCGGGTAACGATCGACCTCGGCCTGGATTTGCTGCATTACCGCCACAACCACACTCCTTGCTTCGTCGGACAAACCGACCGTGATGGTCGGCTAGACTGCCCACGGTAGCCGCCATTGTAAGCGGATGGAACCGGCTGCCGCCGCCCCCTGGCCACGAACCTGTCCATGCCTGTCGAATTGCCTGCCCTGCCCTACCTCTCCGGCTCCCTGCAGCCGCACCTGTCCGCACAGACCGTGGAACTGCATCACGGCCGCCACCATCGCGCCTACGTGGATGCCGTCAACGCCGGCATCCTCGGCACCGAGTGGGAGGAAGCGTCACTGGAAGAGATCGTCCGCCACGCCCAGGGCACGCTGTTCGATGCCGCCGCACAGGCCTGGAACCATGGCTTCTACTGGCAGTGCCTGCGCCCGCGCGGCGGCGGTGAGCCGCAGGGGCGGCTGGGCGAGCTGGTCAAGCGCCAGTTCGGCGACGTGCAGCGCCTGCGCGAGGAATTCAACCGCACCGCACTGGGCCTGTTCGGCTCGGGCTGGGTGTGGCTGGTGCAGCATCCGGGCGGGCAGCTGGGCCTGCAGGCCACCCGCAACGCCGGCACGCCATTGACCGGCGAAAGCACCCCGCTCCTGTGCTGCGACGTATGGGAGCACGCTTACTACACCGACTACCAGAATGATCGCGCGCGCTATCTGGACGCGTTCTGGCAGATGGTCAACTGGGAATTCGCCGAAAGCCAGCTGCGCTGAGGCAGCGGCTCCGCCACGGGGTAGTGCCGGCCGCTGGCCGGCATCCCCATACGCGCACGACCATACCCGATCCGCCCGCCAGCGGCCGGCACTACCGGGAAACAGTACGGAGCTTCACGCGCTCTCGTGCGCGGCCACCGCGTCCATGACCCGCGCCGAGTACACCAGCGCCGCGCCGGCATTGAGCGACACTGCCACACCCAGCGCCTCGGCGATTTCCTCGCGGCTGGCGCCGTGCTTCAGCGCTGCATCCACATGCACGGTGATGCAGCCGTCGCAGCGGGTGGTCACTGCCACGGCCAGCGCGATCAGCTCGCGGGTCTTGGCATCCAGGTGGTTGGTCTGCGCGCCGGCATTGGCCAGGGTGGCATAGCCCTTGACCGTATCCGGCGAGAGCTTGCCGATCTCGCCGATGCGGCCCTTCAGTTCCTTGCGGTAGGCATTCCAGTCGAGCATGGTCGTGACTCCTGTGAAAGGAGCTCCACGCTACCACCGGGAATGTTGCGCCGATGCCTGCACCGGCGCGCCACATCGTTGCATTGCCGGCCAGCGGCCGGCGCTACCGGGTTCAGCGGTTGCGCAGCGCGTGTACCGCCGGCGCCACCTGGGCCTGGCGACCCAGCTCCAGACCCACCTGGTCCAGTGCATCGGCCAGTGCATCAGCAGCATCATCGCGCAGCGTGGCATGACCAACCTTGCGGCCCTCACGCGGCTCCTTGCCGTAGTCGTGCCAGTGGCCGCTGGCCTGGGCCAGCACCGGCGCGGGGTCCGGCATCGCGCCCAGCCAGTTCAGCATGCAGGCATGGCCGAGCATGCGGGTGCTGCCCAGCGGCAGGCCCAGCACAGCGCGCAGGTGATTCTCGAACTGCGAGGTCTCGCTGCCTTCGATGGTCCAGTGGCCGGAGTTGTGCACGCGCGGCGCCATCTCGTTGGCCAACAGCTCGCCATCGCGGCAGAACAGCTCCAGCGCGAACACGCCGACATACTGCAGGTGCTCGGCGACGCGACGGGCATAGCCGATCGCGGCCTCGTGCTCGGCGGCCGACAACACGGCCGGCGCCACGCTGGCCGACAGCACGCCGTCGACGTGCCAGTTGCCGGTGACCGGCCAGGCCTCGAAGCTGCCATCGCGGCCACGCACGGCAACCACGCTGACCTCCCGCTGGAAGGCCACGAAGCCCTCCAGGATCAGACCAGTACGCTCGACCTGCGCACCCAGCGCATCCCATGCGGCATCGATGTCGGCCTCGCTGCGCAGGCGGAACTGACCCTTACCGTCGTAACCGAGGCGGCGGGTCTTGAGGATGCACGGCAGACCGAACTCGGCAGCCTTCGCGGCCAACTCGTCACGGCTGCGGATGTCAGCGAAGGCCGGCAGCGGAATGCCCAGCTGCTGGAACAGGGTCTTCTCGCTCAACCGGTCCTGGGCCACGGCCAGTGCGGCCGGCGGCGGGTAGACCGGCACGCGGTCGGCCAGGAACTGCGCGCTGTCGGCCGGCACGTTCTCGAAATCGAAGGTGACCACGTCGACCTTGGCCGCGAAATCCGCCAGCGCCTGGCGGTCATCGAAGGCACCGACGGTGAGCGGCGCCAGCGGGCCGCTGCAGGCGTCGGCTGCGGGGTCGTACAGTTCGAAGCGCAATCCCAGCGGCGCACCGGCCAGTACCATCATGCGGGCGAGCTGGCCGCCACCCAGGATGCCTACGGTCAGGCTCATTGGCGCGGATCGTCGTGGGCCATCACGTCTTCGGTCTGGCGTGCGCGGAACGCGTCAAGCGCCTGGCCGATCGCCGGCTGGTCACTGGCCAGCATTGCGGCGGCGAACAGCGCGGCGTTGGAGGCGCCGGCATTGCCGATGGCGAAGGTGGCGACCGGGATGCCGGCTGGCATCTGCACGATCGACAGCAGCGAATCCATGCCGTTGAGGGCCTTGGACTGCACCGGCACGCCCAGCACCGGCACGGCGGTCTTGGCGGCGATCATGCCCGGCAGGTGCGCGGCCCCGCCGGCACCGGCGATGATCGCGCGCAGGCCACGCGGGCCCGCCTGCTCGGCGTAACTGAACAACACATCCGGCGTCCGATGCGCGGACACTACCTTCACTTCGAACGGAACACCCAGAGCTTCAAGCTTCTGGGCGGCGTGCTGCATGGTTTCCCAGTCGGAACGGGAACCCATGACGATGCCGACAAGCGGCGCGATCGGGTTGGGGGTCATTGGCCGTCACCTGCCTTAAAGACGTATTCTAGCCATCTTCCACGCAAGACGAAGAACCATGGATCGCAAGCTGCTCGACCTGCTGGTGTCACCGGACACCCGCCAGCCCCTGTCCCTGCTGGATGGCAAGGGCCTGGAAGCCCTCAACAAGGCCATTTCCGCCGGCGCGGTGAACAAGGCCGATGGCAACCCGCTGGCGCAGCCGCTGCGCGAAGCGCTGGTCACCCGCGACCGCAAGCAGGTGTTCCGCGTTGACGACGGCATCCCGGTGCTGCTGGCCGAGGAAGCCATCCCGACCGCCCAGATCGCCGACTTCCCGGCCGCATGAGCGCGCTGCCGACGCCGGATGCGGCCGTTGTCGCCGCCGATGTCGCGCGTGCGCTGGCCGAGGACCTGGGCAGCGGCGACGTCACCGCCGCCCTGCTGCCCGACCAGGCCGACAGCGCCTACCTGCTGTGCAAGCAGGACGGGGTGATCGCCGGCCGCCCCTGGTTCGACGCCACCCACCGCGCACTCGATCCGGACGTGCGCATCGAATGGCATGTCTCCGAGAGCGACACGGTCACCGCCGGCACCGTACTGGCGCTGCTGCACGGGCGCAGCCGCAGCCTGGTGAGCGCCGAGCGCACTTCGCTGAACTTCCTGCAGACGCTGTCCGGCACCGCCACGACCACCGCGCGCTACGTGGCGGCCGTGGCCGGCACCGGCACGCGCATCCTCGACACCCGCAAGACCCTGCCCGGCCTGCGCCTGGCGCAGAAGTACGCGGTGCGCTGCGGCGGTGGAGAGAACCATCGTTTCGGCCTGTACGACACGGTGATGCTGAAGGAAAACCACATCCGCGCTGCCGGTTCACTGGCCGCAGCCGTGGCTGCCGCACGCCGGCAATGGCCTGGGTTGCCGCTGGTGGTCGAGGTCGAGGATCTTGCGCAGCTGCGCCAGGCGCTGGAGGCTGGTTGCGAACGCATCCTGCTGGATGACTTCAGCCCCGACCTGCGCCGCGAGGCGGTGCGCATCACGGCGGGCCGCATCCCGCTGGAAGTCTCCGGCAGCGTCGGCCTGGGTGGCCTGCGTTCGATCGCCGAGGACGGCGTCGACTGCATCTCCATTGGCGGCCTGACCAAGCACGTGCAGGCGATTGATCTGTCGCTGAAGCTGGGCCCGCCGCCGGGCTGAGGCCTGACCCGGTTCTCACACCCGGCGTTCACGACAGCGCTGCGACGCTGCGGTCATCCCCCACAGGAGCCGCGCATGCGCCGGATGCTCTTGCCTGCCTGCCTGCTGCTGGCCGCAGCCCCCTTGTCCGCAGCGGCCGCCGAAGCCTGCGATGTGCCGCCCCGCTTCGGCCTGAGCCCGTTGGCGGTGGCCATCCGCAATACCGCCTGCAACGAGCACCGGCTGTGGTTCCGGCCCTTCATTGATCGCGATGGCCGCGCAGCCAGCCTCAGTGTCACCGAGGCCGAAAGCGATCACCTGGCCGACAACGGCCTGATCGCCTGGCAGCGCGTGGCCGGCTACTGGCGCAACAGCGGCACGCTCAACGCAATGGGCAGCATCGCCGGCGCCAGCAGCTGCCTGGCACCGCTGGGCACGCGCTACACCGACAGCGACTGCCGCGCCTTCCTGGTCGACAACCCGTGGTCGGCCGCGTTCATTTCCTGGGTGATGGTGCAGTCCGGCGTTCCCGGCTTCAACACCTCGCCACGCCACATCGACTACATCCGTGCCGCGTACCAGGGCGGCCCCTCGGGCGTGCCGTACCGGTTGGTCGATCCCGCGACCGCAAAGCCCGCACCGGGCGACCTGCTGTGCTTCCTGCGCGACCGCAGCACCACGCTCAGCTACAGCGGGCTGGTGCAGGCACTGGGCAATGGCTCGGTGGGCCACTGGAAATCACATTGCGAAGTGGTGGTAGCGGCCAATCTTGGCGGAGACCAGACCCTGTACCTGGTCGGCGGCAACGTGATGAACACCGTGGCGATGCGGCTGCTGCCGCTGGACCGCACCGGGCTGATCAAGCTGCCGCCCGCGCGCGAACGCAACAGCACCGGCATCGACCCCAGCTGCACGCCGGGCCGCGAGGACGAATGCAGCTTCAACCGGCAGGACTGGGCAGCGCTGCTGCAGTTGACCGCCACATCACCGCTGGTGATGCCCTCTCCCACTGCGACGCCGATGCAGCCCGCCCCGACACCGCAACCGGTCATCGTGCCCGCGCAACCGGTATCCAGCGAACCGCAGCCGCGGCGGTGAATCCAGCGCTTGATCCAGCGCACGTTCGCCGCCATCTTTGCGGAATCGACCTCTGACGGCTGACGCCATGCCCACCCTGCTGCTGTTGCTGATTGCCGGCGGAATCATCTACTTCTTCTGGAACGCTGCGCGTTCGGCCGCCGAGCGCGCGGTCGAGCTGGGACGCAATGCCTGCCGCGCAGCCGACGTGCAATGGCTGGACCAGGCGGTGCATGCCACCGGCCTGCGCCTGTCGCGCGGCGAGGATGGCCGGCTCGGTTTCGAGCGCACGTTCAAGTTCGAGTATTCCTACGATGGCATCGATCGCCACGTGGGCCGCATGGTGCTGCGCGGCGACCAGTTGATCTCGTTCACTGGCCCGGGCGCGGCGCGGATCAGCCAGATCCGGCCGGATGCGGAGGATGCCGAGGATGTCTAAGGGCTTTGAGTGCCGACCAACGGTCGGCACCCACCGGTAAATCCTGTAAAGGAAAACGCCGCCCATCGGGGCGGCGTCAGAGGGATTACTTGACCACGCGCAGGTTCGGGCGACCCTTGGGCGGCGGACTGGCCGGCGGGGTATCGTCCGGCGGCGTGCCTTCCTCATGCAGCAGTTCGTCGCTGGTCGGCGCAGTTTCGCTGCCCGGAATGTCATCCGGCAGTGCCATGCCCTGCCCGGTCTCGCGGGCGTAGACGGCCAGCACGGCGCTGATCGGCACCTGCACCGGGTAGCTGGTGCCGGAGAAGCGCGCCGAGAAGCTCACCATCTCGTTGTCGATCATCAGCCGCACGACAGCGCGTTCGGCGATGTTGAGCACAACCCGGCCATCCTTGACCGCCGAAGGCGGGACCTGCACGCCGGGGACGCCGGCGTCGACCAGGATGTGCGGGGTCAGCTGGTTGTCGTTGATCCATTCCACCAGCGCCCGCAGCAGGTACGGGCGGTGGCTGGTCATGTGGAAGAAGTCTTCGGTCATGCGTGAAGTGTACGCGCCCGGCGCCCCGCCGGGGCGGATCGCCTGCACGCCGGTCGGCGTGCAGACGGGTAAAGCAAGACGGGATCAGACCGGCAGATCGCGCAGCTTCTTTTCCTGGTCGGTCAGGCTGCGGACAAAACCCGGATGGCGGAAGATGCGGTTGCCGTAGTCTTCAATCGCCTTGCCGTCCTTCGGCAGCGGCACATCCAGCGACTGCAGGCGCCAGATGATCGGCGCCATCGCGCAGTCAGCCAGGCTCATTTCCGGGTTGAGGAAGAACTTGCTGGCCTTGAACAGTGGCAACGAGGCCGTCAGCAGTTCTTTCAGGCGCTTGCGACCGGCCTCGGCCTGGGTCTTGTTGCCCAGCTGGATGGCCTGCACCTGCGGCACCCAGTCGTGCTCGATGCGCAGCATGGCCAACCGGATGCGGGCACGCGACAGCGGATCGACCGGCATCAGCGGCGGATGCGGATAGCGCTCATCGAGGTATTCGCTGACCACCGACGCGGCGTAAAGCACCAGTTCGCGTTCGACCAGGGTCGGCACCGAGTGGTACGGATTGAGGTCGATCAGGTCTTCAGGCGGGTTCTGTGGATCGACCGGAACGAAGTCGAAGGTCACACCCTTGGCCGCCAGGACCAGGCGTACACGGTGGCACAGTACATCGTCGTTCGAGGAAAACAGCGTCAGTGTATTGCGCATGCGTACGCTCGCCGCCATCAAAGGCTCTCCCACGACAGGAGACCGCCTGCCGCATCGGCGCCGCCGGCACCGTGCCAGCGATCGACTCCTCCCCGAGTGTGCAACCGACCATCACAAAAGCCAATAGGCCCGTGTGATGGTCGGCGGCAGATTCAGTGAACGTCCTTCCAGTATTCCTTCTTCAGCAGGTACAGCAGGAAGGTCAGCAGGGCCAGGAACAGGATCACCCACACGCCCAGCTGCTGGCGCTTGAGCGCGGCCGGTTCGCCGGCGTATTCGAGGAAGTTGGTGATGTCACGCACGGCCTGGTCGTACTGTCCGGCATCGACGTTGCCTGGCGTTTCCAGGCGCAGGCCGGTCACCGGCGGGTCCATGCCCGGCGCCTCCGGCTTGCCATGCACGGCATGCTGCAGGCCCTGCATTTCCCACAGCGGGTTGGGCATGGACGCGTTGGCGAACAGCGCGTTGTTCCAGCCCAGCGGCCGGCTGCTGTCCAGGTAGAACGACTTGAGGTAGGTGTAGACCCAGTCACTGCCGCGCACGCGCGCGATCAGGCTGAGGTCCGGCGGCATCTTGCCGAACCACTTCTCGGCGTTCTCCTTGGGCATCGCCACCGGAATCGGGTCACCGATCGCCGAGCCGGTGAAGTTGAGGTTGTTCATCACCTCTTCCTCGGTCAGGCCCAGGTCCTGCGCCATCCGCGAATAGCGCAGGTACTTCAGCGCATGGCAGCCGGAGCAGTAGTTCATGTACAGCTGCGCGCCGCGCTGCAGCGAGGCGCGGTCACCGAGATCGTTGCCGGCCTGCAGCAGCTTGGTGCCGCCCTCGGCGGCGGAGGCCAGGAAACTGCCCAGCATCAGGGCGGCCGTCAGGGCCAGCCGGACCATCCAGCGTTCAGTCATGGGTGGTCACCCTCTCCGGTACCGGCTTGGTCCTGTCCAACCTTGTCCATAGCGGCATGGTGATGAAGAACGCGAAGTACAGGAAGGTCAGCACCCGCCCGATGTAGGTCTCGTGCACGTCGGTGCCCGGGCCGGACCCAATCACACCCAGCCAGACGAAGCACACCGCCAGCACGCCCAGCATCACCTTCGAGATCCAGCCGCGATAGCGCACCGACTTCACCCTGGCCTTGTCCAGCCACGGCACCAGGAACAGGATCGCGATGGCCGAGAACATCACCAGCACGCCGCCCAGCTTGTTCGGCACCACGCGCAACATCGCGTAGTACGGGGTGTAGTACCAGACCGGCTTGATGTGCTCCGGCGTCACCAGGCGATTGGCCTCGGTGAAATTGTCGTGCTCCAGGAACAGGCCGCCGAAACCGGGCGCGAAGAAGATGATGAAGGCGGCGATGATCAGCAGGAATCCAGCGCCGACGCCATCCTTGAGCGTGTAGTACGGGTGGAATGGAATGCCGTCGGCCGGGGCATTCGGCGACCAGCGGTTGCCCTTCGGCCCCTTCTTGATCTCCACGCCGTCCGGGTTGTTGGACCCCACTTCGTGCAGCGCGCCCAGGTGCAGCACCACCAGCAACAGCAGCACCAGCGGCAAGGCGATGACGTGCAGCGCGAAGAAGCGGTTGAGCGTGGCGTCACTGGGCAGATAGTCGCCCATGATCCATTCGGTCAGGCCGTTGCCGATCACCGGTATCGCGCCGAACAGCGAGATGATCACCTTGGCGCCCCAGAACGACATCTGGCCCCACGGCAGCACGTAGCCCATGAAGGCTTCGGCCATCAGCACCAGGTAGATCAGCATGCCCAGGATCCACACCAGCTCGCGCGGCTTCTGGTAGCTGCCGTACAGCAGGCCGCGGAACATGTGCAGGTAGACCACGATGAAGAACAGCGAGGCTCCGGTGGAGTGCATGTAGCGGATCAGCCAGCCCCACTCCACATCACGCATGATGTATTCAATGGAGCCGAACGCCTCGGCGGCGTTGGTCTTGTAGTGCATCGTCAGGAAGATGCCGGTGACGATCTGGTTGACCAGCACCAGCAGCGCCAGCGAGCCGAAGTAGTACCAGATGTTGAAGTTCTTCGGCGCGTAGTACTCGCTGACGTGCTTGCGGTACACCGGCATCAGGCCAGGTGCCCGGGCATTGACCCAGTCGGCCACGCCGCTGGCGGTACGGCTGAGGATATTGGCCATCAGGCAGCCCCCTGCGGATCGACACCGATGATGATGGTGTTGTCGTCCTGGTAGTGGTGCGCGGGCACCTTCAGGTTGATCGGCGCCGGCACGTCCTTGAAGACGCGGCCGGACATGTCGAAACGCGACTTGTGGCACGGGCAGAAGTAACCGCCCTTCCACTGCGGATCGTAGGGCTCGGGCCGGATCTCGGCGACCATTTCCGGCGAGCAGCCCAGGTGCGTGCACAGCCCGACCAGCACGGAGATCTCCGGCTTGATCGAGCGCAGCTCGGGGTTCTGCTTCAGCACGTACTCCGGCTGCTGGTCCTTCTCGCCGGACTCGGGGTCCTTGAGACGGCCGTCCAGCCCGTGCAGCGCATCGAGGATCGCCTTGGACCGTTTGACGATCCAGATCGGCTGGCCACGCCATTCCACGATCAGGCGTTGGCCTTCCTGCAGGGCGCTGATGTCGGCCACCACCGGTGCGCCGGCAAGCTTGGCGCGGGCACTGGGATTCCAGGATTTGATGAAAGGAACTGCGGTGAATCCGACGCCGACGGCGCCCACCACGGCTGTGGTGGCAGAAAGAAAACGCCGACGTCCGGTGTTGACTGGATCGTGTACCCCATCGTTGGCCATCCGGCACTCCGATATTGATTAGGTAGCTTTAAGGCTGCCAGCGGATCCGGTGGGGGCCAGAGCCGCATTGAATCACGGTCGAGTGTAGCGGAACCGTCGCGCGCCACACAACGCATTGCAACAACATTGATTGCGGGGTTGCCGGCCAGCGGCCGGTCGGTACCGGCCATTGCCCAGGGGTTGCCGGCCAGCGGCCGGCACTACTGGTGCGTCAATGCGGTGCGGTAACGCTCGGCCAGCTGCCCGACCCGGCGCACGTAGTACTGGGTTTCGCTGTAGGGCGGCACGCCACCGTGGCGGTCGACCGCGCCTTCGCCGGCGTTGTAGCCCGCCGCCGCCAGAGTCAGATCGCCATTGAAGCGCTTCAGCAGCCATGCAAGATACTGCACGCCGCCACGGATGTTCTGCCCGGCATCGTAGGAATCACTGACCCCGAAGCGCGCGGCGGTTGGCGGCATCAGCTGCATCAGTCCCTGCGCACCCGCGCGGCTGAGCGCGGTTGGGTTGTAGGCCGACTCGGCATGGATGATCGCGCGCACCACGGCCTCTTCCACGCCGAACTCGCGCGCGGCCGAGCTGATCTCGCCCTGGAAAGCCGTGGTGTTCAGGCGCACCGTGCCGAAGTCCACGCGCGGATTGACGCCGCAGGCGTAGCAACGCTCCATGAAACTGTAGCGGATGGTCCGTACCGGACCGAGGTTGGCCACCTGGGTCGGGCGCGCACTGGTGTAGTGGCGCACGCCGTCCTTCATGAAAGAATAGACCTGACCGCTGACCATGCGACCGGCGCGCGACGCGACCGGCTGCGCGGGTACGGATGCGGGTACGGACGCGGGCGCGAGCGTTGCCGGCGCTGCGGCACCGGCGGCAACGGCCACCGGATTGCGTTCGATGCTGGCCACCGTGGTCGGCGCCGGCCTGGGCGCGGCCACTACCGGGCGCGGCGCCGGACGGGTGTCACGGCTGTAGCTGATGGTGCTGCAGCGCGCACCGTCCACCCGCTTGCTCACATAACTGGTGACGCCGTCAGGGCCCTGGCACTTGTACAGGGTTCCGGCGCTGGCCGGCGCAGCGGCCAGCGCAGCGATGATGATCGCCGTTGTCCCCAGTATCCCCTTCATGGCGGCGAGTGTCCCAGCTTCGCCGGAACTTGCCAAGCGATGCGGCTCAGGCTGTGACCGGCGGCACAGCCAGCAGCTGGCCCAACCCTGCCAGGCGTTGGGCCAGTTCGTCACGCAGGCCGGGCGGCGTGGTCCACAGCGCCACCGGCAGCCGGTCCAGGCTCAGGATCTGCGCCAGCATCATGCCGCGGCTTTCGGCCCCCATCCGCAGCAGGCAATGGTCCGCGCCATCGGTTTCCAGCACGCCGCACCAGGGCGGGATGCGTCCTTCCAGCTCCGCGTAGCTGCCGGCCAGGCGGAGGATCGCCTGTAGCGCGAACGGGGCCTGGCTGACCGCCTGCCGCACCATCACGTCCGGTGGCGCCGGGGTGCGCCGGTGCATGCCCGGCTCGGCACATTCCCGCACCGTTCCCATCCGGTCCACGCGCAGGGTACGCCAGTCCTGGCGGCCCAGATCCCAGGCCAGCAGGTACCAGCGCCGGCCGTAGTTGACCAGGTGCTGGGCCTCGACCTCGCGCTGGGTGACCGCATCCTGCGCGCTGCGGTACTCGAAAGCCAAGCGCGAAGCCTGCCGGCAATGCTGGGCCAGCCGTCCGAGCAGGCGCGCATCGGTGGCCGGCAGCTCGGACAGGGTGGCGGTAGCGGCGTGCACCTCGCCGGCCTGCTGGCGGCGACGGGTCGGCACCAGCGGGTCGAGCTTGGACAGCAGGCCCCGCGCCGTGTCGTCGATGCCGGCGACGGTCGCCGAAGCGGCGCGCAGGGCGATGGCCAGGGTGGTCGCCTCCTCCTCGTCAAGCAGCATCGGCAGCACCGGTGCGCCGGCGCCGAGCTGGTAGCCACCGCCGACCCCGGCCGAGGCCTGCACGGGGTAACCCAGCTCACGCAGCCGCTCGATGTCACGGCGGATGCTGCGCCGGTCCACGCCCATGCGCTCGGCCAACTCGGCCCCGGACCACTGGCGACGGGCCTGCAGCAGGGCGATCAGGCGCAACAGTCGATGGGCGGTATGGCGCATGAAGAATCGAGGACAGAAGTCGTCCGCAATAGTGCCCCAGGATGAGCTCCAGTTCACCACCCACCGCAAGGAGCAATGCCATGACATCCCGCCAGATCACCCTGTACCACGCCGCCCGTTCACGCTCGAGCGGCGCCGTGGCCCTGCTCGAAGCGCTGGGTGCCGACTACCGCATGCAGGTGCTGGACCTGAAGGCCGGCGCCAACCTGGCCCCGGCCTACCTGGCCATCAACCCGATGGGCAAGGTGCCGGCCATCGTCCACAACGGCGCACTGGTGACCGAACAGGTGGCGATCTACCTGTACCTGGCCGACCTGTACCCGGAAGCCGGGCTGGCCCCGCCGATCGGCGACGCCCTGCGCGGCCCCTACCTGCGCTGGATGGCCTTCTACGGCGCCTGTTTCGAGCCGGCGATGATCGACAAGGCAATGCACCGCGAGCCGCCGCCGCGCCTGATGTCGCCCTACAACGACGCGGAGACGGTGCTGCAGGTGATCGAAGCCCAGCTGGCACAGGGGCCGTACCTGCTCGGCGAGACGATGAGCGCCGCCGACGTGCTGTGGGGCAATGCGCTGGCCTGGACCACCGCCTTCGGCCTGGTGCAGCCGGCGCCGGCCACGGCTGATTACATTGCACGGATGAGTGCGATGACCGCTTTCGACCGTTCGCGGCAGATCGATGCGGAGCTGGCAGCGGCCTGAGGCGTGCCGACGGGCACGGCCGGGCGCTACCGGGGGGCGGCCCCGGAATTCCAGTAGATCCACGCCATGCGTGGATGACCCGCCCGCCGTGCCTGCGGGACGGAAAGCAGCCAGGCATGGCCTGGCTCTACTGGGCCGGCGCGCGCGCTGGGATGCGGGTAGAATTGCCCGCTTTCCCGCCACCCGAATGGATTAAGCGCCATGACCGGGACGCCAGACGTCTTTCCGCCCGCCACGCCGGGCGGTACCCCGCTCGTTGCCCTGCCCGCCGGTCCGCGCAAGCCCGACCAGGTGAAAGGCAAGCTGTACATCAAGACCCACGGTTGCCAGATGAACGAGTACGACTCGGCCAAGATGGCCGACGTGCTTGCCGCCAGCGATGGGCTGGAACTGACCGACAGCCCGGACGACGCCGACGTCATCCTGGTCAATACCTGCTCCATCCGCGAGAAAGCGCAGGAGAAGGTATTCAGCCAGCTGGGCGTATGGAAGGGCCTGAAGAACAAGGGCCGCGAGGTCATCATCGGCGTGGGCGGCTGCGTTGCCTCGCAGGAAGGCGAGGCAATCATCAAGCGCGCGCCGTTCGTCGACCTGGTGTTCGGCCCGCAGACCCTGCACCGCCTGCCGGAACTGATCCGTGCACGGCGCGAGCAGAAGCGCCCGCAGGTGGACATCAGCTTCCCCGAGATCGAGAAGTTCGACCGCCTGCCGGAACCGCGCGCCGAAGGCGCTTCGGCCTTCGTCTCGATCATGGAAGGCTGTTCCAAGTACTGCTCGTTCTGCGTGGTGCCCTACACCCGCGGTACCGAAGTCAGCCGCCCGTTCGAGGACGTGGTGGTGGAGGTGGCGCAGCTGGCTGCACAGGGCGTGCGTGAGATCAACCTGCTCGGCCAGAACGTCAACGCCTACCGTGGGCCCTATGGGGACGGCGAGTTTGCCGACCTCGGCCTGCTGATCCGCACCATCGCCGAGATCGACGGCGTCGGCCGCATCCGCTTCACCACCTCGCACCCGCTGGAGTTCAGCGATTCGCTGATCGATGCGTTCCGCGACGTGCCGCAGCTGGCCAACTTCCTGCACCTGCCGGTGCAGGCCGGCAGCGACCGCGTACTGTCGGCGATGAAGCGCGGCTACACCGCACTGGAATTCAAGTCGAAGATCCGCAAGCTGCGCGCGGTGCGCCCGGACATCTCGATCAGCTCGGACTTCATCGTCGGCTTCCCCGGCGAGACCGATGCCGATTTCGAGAAGACCATGAAGCTGATCGAGGACATCGGCTTCGACCACAGCTTCTCCTTCATCTATTCGCGTCGCCCGGGTACGCCGGCTGCGGACCTGGAGGACACGATCAGCGATGCCGAGAAGCACGCGCGCCTGTCGCGCCTGCAGGAGCGCATCAATGCGCACGCTGCCGGCATTTCCGAAAAGATGGTCGGTACCGTGCAGACCGTGCTGGTGGAAGGCCCTTCGCGCAAGAACCCGAACGAGCTGACCGGCAAGACCGAGAACATGCGTTCGGTGAACTTCCCGGCGCCGGCACGATTGATCGGCCAGTTCGTGGACGTGGTGATCACCGAAGCGCTGACCAATTCGCTGCGCGCGCGCGTGGTGGCGGAATAAGGTTAGGGTGTGCCGACCAACGGTCGGCACCCACCGGAGTTGATGCCGGCCAGCGGCCGGCACTACCGGATGGCATGCCCTAATCCAACCGCTTGCGGAAACGCAGGATCGCCAGCGTCATCATCACCACGATGAAGGCCAGCAGCGCCAGTGCATCGTGCCACAGCTCCCACAGCGAGGCGCCGCGCAGCATGATGCCGCGCACCAGGCGCAGGAAGTGGGTCAGCGGCAGCACTTCGGCCAGCCACTGCACCGGCCGTGGCATGCCGGCGAACGGGAACATGAAGCCCGACAACAGGATCGACGGCAGGAACAGGAACAGCGTCATCTGCATCGCCTGGAACTGCGAGCGCGCGCGCGTGGAGATCAGCAGGCCCAGCGCCAGGTTGGCCAGCACCAGCAGCACCGCGGCCAGATAGATGTCCAGCAGGCTGCCGCGGATCGGCACCTGGAACAGCCAGGTGCCCAGCACCAATACCAGCGTGGTCTGCAGCAGACCGATAGCCGCATAGGGCAGCACCTTGCCGACCATCAGTTCGCTGCGCGACACCGGTGTGGCGATCAGCAGTTCCATGTTGCCGCGCTCGCGTTCGCGCACCACCGCTACGGCCGTGAACATCACCAGGGTCATGGTCAGGATCACCCCGATCAGGCCCGGCACGATGTTCACCGCCGAACGCCGCTGCGGGTTGTAGAAGCTGGTCACGCTGATCGGACCACCAGCGATGCTGCCTTCGCGCAGCGGCCGAGTGTTGCTGGTCGGACGCGTATCCAGCGGCACCTGTGCCAGCTGGATCGCTGCGCTCTGCACCACGGTGTCGCTGCCGTCGACCAGCACCTGTACCGCTTCGCGTCCATCGAAGCGACGACGCTCAAAGTCGGCCGGCACCACGATACCGACACTGATTTCGCCACGGCGCAGCGCCTGCATCAGCTGATCGGGCGTATAGGCTTCGCTGCGCGGCGTGATCACGCCGGTGGCAACCATGTCCTGCACCAGCGCGCGTGACGCCGCACTGTTGGCCTGGTCGGCGACACCGGCGTTGAGATGGCGCAGGTTGAGATTGATCGCGTAGCCGAACAGCAGCAGCTGCATTACCGGGATGCCGACGATCATCGCCAGCGTGATGCGGTCGCGGCGCAGCTGCCGCAGTTCCTTGAGCATGATCGCCCACAGCCGGCGCAGGTTCATGCCGCCGGCTCCCGGCCGCGGCCGCGGGTGGCGGCCACGAAGACGTCTTCCAGGTTCGGCGCCACCGCCTCGATGCGGGCCTGCGGATCGGCGCTGGCCAGCGCGCGCCGCAATGCGGCGGCGTCCGCGACATCCTCGCTGCACAATACCCGCAGCTGGGTGCCGATCTGCGCCACGCTCAGCACGCCGGGCAGCTCAGACAGTGCGCGGCTGGCCTGGCGCGGCTGCGTCGAGGTGACCTGCAGCGTGCGGCCGTCCAGCCGTGCACACAGTTCGGCCGGCGTGCCATCGGCCACCAGCGCGCCTCGATCGAGGATCGCCAGCCGGTGGCAACGCTCGGCCTCGTCCATGTAGTGGGTCGACACCAGCACCGTCGTACCGGCATCGGCCAGCTCGAACAGGGCTTCCCAGAAATCGCGGCGCGATTCGGGATCGACCGCACTGGTCGGCTCGTCCAGGAACAGCAGTTCGGGCGAATGCACCACGGCACCGGCCAGGGCCAGGCGCTGCTTCTGGCCACCACTGAGCGTGCCAGCCAGTTGTGGCTGGCGGTCCTGCAGCCGGTATTGCTGCAGCAGTTCGTCGACCCGCTGCCGGGCCTGTGCGCGCGGCAGGTCCTGGATGGCGGCGAGGAACTCCAGGTTCTCGCGCACCGACAGATCTTCGTACAACGAGAAGCGCTGGGTCATGTAGCCGATGCGTCGGCGCAGCGCTTCGGCCTGCTCGGGAACCGCCAACCCCAGCACCTCAATCTGCCCTGCGCTGGGTTCCAGCAGGCCGCACAGCATGCGGATGGTGGTCGACTTGCCAGACCCGTTCGGGCCCAGAAAACCGTATACCTGTCCGCGCGGTACGGTCAGGTCGACGTTGTCCACGGCCAGCAGCTCGCCGAAGCGGCGGGTCAGGCCCTGCGCATGCACCGCGATGTCCGCACCGGTGTTCAGAAGCGCACCTGTACCGGAAGACCCGCTGGCAGTTTCTGCATGTCGCTGTTCTCGTCCACTTCAATCTCGGCCAGATAGCTCAGCCGTTCGACGTCATCGCCGGTCAGTGCGTAGTACGGCGTGAACGATGGTTCGCTACGGATCGCACGTACATGCCCCTTCAGCACGGTGTTGCCGCCTTCCAGCTGTATCTGCGCGGCCTGCCCGACGGTGACCTGCAGACGCAGCGGTTGCGGCAGGTAGACACGCGCATAGGGGCGCTCGCCGACCAGCATCACCGCCACCGGTGCGCCGATGGGGGCCTGGTCACCCTGCCGGTACGGCAAGGCATCGACCACGCCATCGCGTGGCGCGCGCAGCTGCAGTTTCTGCAGGTTGACCCCCTGCACTACCTGTTGTGCCTGTGCGGCTTCGGCGGCGGCCTGGCCCTGGGCGATGTCCTGCGCGCGGCTGCCATGCACCAGCTCCAGCCAGGCCTGTTCGGCGGCACGCACGCTGGCCTCGGCATTGCCGGCGGCGGCACGTGCGCGATCCAGTTCGGCGGCGGCGATCAGGCGCTGCTGCGCCAACGGCTGGACCCGTCGGTAATAGGCACTTGCTTCGGCAGCCTGTGCGCGCAACGCGGCCAGTTGTGCCTGGGCCTGAGCGATCTGCTCCTGGCGTGGGCCGATCTGCAGTTCTTCCAGCTGCGCCTGCGCACGCGCCGTATCAGCCTGCGCTGCGGCGAACTGCGCGTCTCCCCGCGCCGGGTCCAGCTGCATCAGCACGGTCCCGGCCTTGACCTGCTGGCCCTCGCGCACCTCCACCGTGGCGATCACTTCGGCCGCCGGTGCCGGCACCGTGATCCGGTCCCACTCCAGCGTGCCCAGCGCAGTCGGCGTTGACTGCCCACACCCCACCAGCAGGCCGATGCCCGCCAGTCCGATTCCACGCATCCCGTTGCCGATGCCCATGCCATCCCCTCCTGCGACGGCGACACGGTGCCATGTGCCCCGTGCACCCTCAATGATTCCAATCAGCCCTGACGGTTTTTTCACCACGCGTGGGCAAGCCTTTTGCTGCAAGGCTCCGCACCACCTATCCACAGGTTGATTCGGCATCATTCCACAACCGTTGTGGAAATCCGGCACGACCCGGCGCTGTTGCTCGCCGGGCAACGAAACCTGCACTGCCATCACGATGAATGCCCCCCGCGCAGGCCACCCGTGGCAGTGCTGCCGTAGCGACCGGCGACCATGACGCTTTTTTCACCAGGACCTCATGGGCCTTGTGGCACAAGCATTGCGAAGGTCTATCCACAGGTTTCCGCGTGCCCCGTCCACACCGCGTGTGGAAAACGCTGTATCGACCGTCTGCTGGCCGTGTGCCCCGCACGCGCGCTACCCTTGTCCTCCCTGAATACACTGCGGTGGAAGGCGTCCGCCCCACCCCAAGCAATGAAAAGCATCGATCATCGAGACTTCACCCTGTCGCCGGAAGACAACGAGCGACTGGCCAACCTGTGCGGCCCCTTCGACGGGCACCTGCGCCAGATCGAGCTGAAGCTCGGCGTGGAGATCGCAAATCGTGGCTTCGTGTTCCGCATCAGCGGCCCCAACGAAGCCATCGTCGAGGCGCAGAAGCTGGTTGAAGCGCTGTACGCCGAAGCCGGCGAAACGACCTTCGACAACCATGCCATCCACCTGCGCCTGGCGCAGGCCAATGTCGAGCAGATCGCCGAGCGCTCCTACGAAGCGCAGGAGGTTGCGATCAAGGTCAAGCGCGGCACGGTGCGCGGCCGCGGCGCCAACCAGGGCCGCTACCTGCACCAGATCGCCACCCACGACATCAACTTCGGCATCGGCCCGGCCGGCACCGGCAAGACTTTCCTGGCCGTGGCCAGCGCGGTCGAGGCCCTGAATGAATCGCGGGTGCAGCGCCTGATCCTGGTGCGCCCGGCGGTGGAGGCCGGCGAGAAACTGGGCTTCCTGCCCGGCGACCTGAGCCAGAAGGTCGATCCCTACCTGCGACCGCTGTACGACGCCCTGTACGAGATGATGGGCGTGGAAAAGGTGGTCAAGCTGCTGGAGAAGAACGTCATCGAGATCGCGCCGCTGGCCTACATGCGCGGCCGCACGCTCAACGATGCGTTCGTGATCCTGGACGAAGCACAGAACACCACCATCGAGCAGATGAAGATGTTCCTGACCCGCCTGGGCTACGGCTCCACTGCGGTGGTCACCGGTGACCTGACCCAGACCGACCTGCCCAAGCACGTGAAGTCCGGCCTGCGCGACGCCATCGACGTGCTGCGTGAGGTCGAGGGCGTCAGCTTCACCTTCTTCGAATCCCGTGACGTGGTCCGCCACCCGCTGGTCGCGCGCATCGTGAGCGCGTACGACCGCCGCGACCTGCATCAGATCCAACCTGGAGCAACTCCATGACCCGTGGTCCCGTGCGATTGGACGTCGCCGTCAGCTATGCCCTGCCGCGCGCCGGCCTGCCGGCGGCAGTGAGCTTCCGCAAGTGGGTGGCCGCCGCGTTGAAGGGCCGCATCCGCGAGGCCGATCTGGCCATCCGCGTGGTCGATGCCAAGGAAGGACAGTCGTTGAACCGCCATTACCGCGGCAAGGACTACGCCACCAACGTGCTCAGCTTCCCGGCCGAAGTGCCCGAAGGCCTGCCCAAGGGCGTCAAATTCCCGCTGCTGGGTGACCTGGTGATCTGTGCTCCGGTCGTGGCACGGGAGGCCGACGAACAGAGCAAGGCGCTCAATGCCCATTACGCGCATCTGACCGTGCACGGCGTGCTGCACCTGCTCGGCTGGGACCACGAGGACGACAAGGAAGCCGAAGCGATGGAGCAGCTGGAGCGGGAAATCCTGGCCGAGCTGGGCATCGACGATCCATACGCGGGCGAGCGCTGAGCGGGCCACCGCCCGTCGCCAGGAACACGAGAGGAACAAGGATGACCTCGGGAAACGGCTCAATGATGTTTGTGATCGGCGCCACCTTGTTCGCCATGCTGCTGGTGCTGGGCGCGTATGCCGTGCGCCGCATCAGCGCCCGCGACCCCAGCGGCAGGCACTGGCTGCTGCGCAGCCTGGCCCTGCTCTCGCCCGTGTGCCTGCTGGCCGGGCTGGCGATCGGCATGATCGGCCCGCACCTCAGCGGACGGTTGGAACCGGCCCATCTCCCCGGTCTGCTTGAAACGTCGATGGTACTGACGCTGGTGGGTGCACTGACCCTTCCGCTCCTGTGGCGGATGATCGTGCACCGCCGCCTGGGCCGCTCCGTGAACGCACTCCCGTTCTTCCACGCCAGCCGTACCTCGCTGCTGGTGCTGTTCGTGCTGGCTGTGATCTACATGAAAGTGGCCAGGACCGCCGCAGCGGAACTGATGCCCTGGCTGACCAGCCCGGGCCTGTGGCCGGCGGTGGCGCGCATCGCGGGGCAATCGATGCAGGTCGCCATGCTTGCGGTCGTGCTGACCCTCTCACTGATGGTCGTGCGGCGGGCGATGACCGGTTTCCTGCGCCTTCTCACCGGGCTGTTCAGGCGCTCGCCGGGGCTATGATGGCGGCCCTTCGCCTGCGGAAACCGACCGTGTCACTGCGCTGCTGCCTGCCCCTGCTCTGTGCCCTCGCCGCTCCCGCCGCCTTCGCCACCCGCCTGGACCTGCCGGCCCTGATCGAATGCCGCCAGGGCGTGGCCGAGCAGGCCGCGCTGGCGCCGCTGCTGGCCGATCCGCTGATGGCCGTGGCCCAGGGCCTGCAGCCGCTGCCGCAGGGCAACCAGTTCATGAGCGAGTTCCGGCTGGCCAGCCCGATCACCGTCTTCGGCCAACAGACCGAGCGGGTGGCGGTGGCCGGCGCCAGCATCATGGCGGTGCTCGACCAGGCCGACCCACGCCCGCTGGCCAAACGGCTGGAATTGGAGACCGGCTACGACCAGGACGGCAAGTTCATGGCCGGCCGCGAACTGGTCAGCCGCGACGTGACCGACCCGAAGACCGGCGAGGCCCAGATCGAGTCGATCATCCTCAGCGTCTCCACCGTGGCCTCCCACCCCGGCAAGACCCTGGCCGGCTGCACCTACAGCCTGGACCTGCCCGAGGAGGAGCCGGCCCCGGCCGCCCCAACCCCGGCCACCGGCAGTCACTGACAGGCCGTCACATCCTGCTAGACTTGGGTCAACGCCCGGCCTGCCGGGTGCCTTTTTTCCAGAGATGTCAGAAGACGACAGTAGTAGCTCCCCTGCGGAGCACAGTGAAAAGAAGCGCGGCTGGCTTGAACGCCTGACCTCCGCCTTCTCCGGCGAACCCCATACCCGCGACGAGCTGGTCGCTGTCCTGCACACCGCGCAGGAAGAGGGTCTGATCGCCGCCGATACCCTGAAGATGATGGAAGGCGCCATTTCGGTGGCCGAGCTGACCGTGGGAGACGTGATGATTTCGCGCTCGCAGATGGTCTCGCTGCCGGTTGAAGCGCCCTTCCTGGAACTGATGAAGCAGGTGGTCGAATCCGGCCATTCGCGCTTCCCGGTACACGGCGAGAACAAGGACGACATCCTTGGCATCCTGCTGGCCAAGGACCTGCTGCGCGGCGTGGTTGCCGACAACGGCCCGGCCAACGTGCGCGAGCTGCTGCGCCCGGCGGTGCTGATCCCGGAAGCGAAGAAGCTCAACGTGCTGCTGAAGGAATTCCGCCTGTCGCGCAACCACATGGCCATCGTGGTCGACGAGTACGGCGGTGTCGCCGGCCTGGTCACCATCGAGGACGTGCTGGAACAGATCGTCGGCGAGATCGACGACGAGCATGACGAGGCTGAAGATCCCTCGGCGCAGATCGCCATCCAGTCCGACGGCCAGTACGTGGTCGACGCGCTGACCCCGATCGGCGACTTCAACGAGCGCTTCGGCGCGACGTTCTCCGACGAGGACTACGACACCATCGGCGGCCTGGTCACCGAGGCCGTGGGCCATCTGCCGGAAGTCGGTGACGAGCTGGCGCTGGATCGCTTCATGTTCCGCGTGGCCCGCGCCGATGCGCGCCGGGTACAGGCCTTCCACGTGACCGTGCTGCCGCCGGACGCGCAGGACGACGCTTGAAGCGCCGCGGCCTGATCCTCATGGTGTGGCTGGCACTGTGCGTGCTGGCCATGGCCCTGCCGCTGGCCGCCTTCGCGCAGCCGGTCGCAGCCACACCTGCCGTACCTGCAACCAACGCTGAAGCCCCTGCCCCGCGCATCGGCGTGGTGACCATGCAGCCGGGCACCGTGTTCTTCGAACGCTTCGGCCACGACGCCATCGTCGTGGTCGATCCGGTCAGCGGCGAGGCAACCTCGTACAACTTCGGCTACTTCGATCCGTCCGAGGACGATTTCATCAGCCGCTTCGCACGCGGCGACATGATGTATTACCTGGTGGCGCTGCCGTTGCAGCAGGACCTGTCCTACTACGACGAGACCGGCCGTGGCGCCAGCGTGCAGTGGCTGGACCTGCGCCCGGATCAGGCGCGTGCGCTGGCCGCCGACCTGGCCGAGCGGGCCAAGCCGGAAAACGCGCGCTACCACTACGATTACTACACCGCCAACTGCGCCACGATGGTGCGCGACACGGTGGACAAGGCACTGGGCGGCGGCCTGCAGTCGCAGCTGTCGGGGCGCTCGCGCGGCAACACCTACCGCAGTGAATCGGTCCGCCTGGCGTCGCCTGCACCCTGGATGTGGCTGGGCTTCGATGTCGGCCTCGGCCCGTTCGCCGACCAGCCGCTGTCGCGCTGGCAGGAAGCCTTCGTGCCGATGCGCCTGGCCGATGCGCTGCGCCAGGCACGCAACAGCGATGGCCGTCCGCTGGTGCAGTCCGAACAGGAACTGCTGCCGCATCGTATCGATGCGGAGCCGAAGGAATTCGCGCGCCGCTGGTGGCCATGGCTGCTGCTCGGGCTGATCGTGGCCGGCGGCGTGCTGGCGCTGCGCAACCTCCCGCGCCTGCTGGCCGGACTGGCCCTGCCGTTCTGGCTGCTGTGCGCCCTGTTTGGTGGCGTGCTGGTGTTCCTGTGGGGCTTCAGCATCCACTACGCCGCGTGGGCCAATCGCAACCTGCTGTTGCTTTCACCGCTGGCCATGCTGCTGTTGCCGGGTGCAATCGCCCTGCTGCGCCGTCGCGTGCCGGGCCGCATGTTCAGGATCGTGCTGTGGCTGCTGGCGGTACAGGCGGTGGCCGCGCTGGTACTGCACTGGCTGAGCCTGCAGGCACAGTACAACGTGCAGTGGATCGTGCTGTTGCTGCCCGTCCACGTCGCGCTGGCATGGGTGCTGGGGCGTACTCCTCACTTGTCCAAAACACAGCCCTGACGCACGATGGCGGGCATGTCATTGCCCGCCTCTGCTGCCGCGCCCGCCTCGGCCAACCCCGCCTGCGTCATCAACTGCGTCCACTACGATGACGAGGGCAAACGCCACGACATCACCCTGGATGCCATCAGCGATGTCATTGCCAGTGGCAACGGCTTCGTCTGGGTCGGCCTGTACGACCCCAACGACGATGTACTGTTGAAACTGCAGGAAGAGTTCTGCCTGCACGACCTGGCCATCGAGGATGCGCGCAACGCGCACCAGCGGCCCAAGGTCGAGACCTACGGCAATTCCATGTTCGTGGTGGTGACCACCGCGCAGATGGTCGACGAGCGCATCCAGTACGGCGAAACCCATGCCTTCCTCGGCCCGCGCTTCCTGGTGACGGTACGCCATGGCGCTTCGCTGTCCTATGCCCCGGTGCGTGCGCGGGTGGAACGCGAGCCGCAGCTGCTGAAGATGGGCCCGTCGTACTGCCTGTACGCGGTGACCGACTTCGTGGTCGACAACTACCTGCCTATCGTGCACCGCTTCCGCGACACCCTGGAGCTGCTGGAGAAGGACATCTTCGCCGACACCTACAAGCGCAGCACGGTGGTGCGGCTGTACGAGCTCAAGCGCGAGCTGAACAAGATGCGGATGGCGGTGGCGCCGCTGCAGGATGTGCTGGCGCAGCTGCGCCGCTACCAGGGCGAGCTGATCCCCGACGAAGTGAAGCTGTACATCCGCGACGTGCACGACCACGCGGTACGCATCAGCGATGTGATCGACACCCTGCGTGAGATGCTGGGCACCGCGCTGAGCGTGAACCTGTCGCTGGTGACGCTGGCGCAGGGCGAGACAGTGAAGCGGCTGGGTGCATGGGCCGCGCTGCTGGCGGCGCCGACGCTGATCACCAGCTGGTACGGCATGAACTTCAGCCACATGCCGGAGTTGAGCGAGCCGTGGTCGTACCCGCTGATGATCGTGGGCGTGGGCGGTGTGTGCGTCGGGCTGTACCGGTTGTTCAAGCGCGCGAAGTGGTTGTGAGGGGTATCGACCAACGGTCGATACCCACCAGGCAAGGGGGGCGTCGATACCCACCAAGCACGTGGGCATCGATACCCACCAAACCGGTAGGCCACGACCGTTGGTTGTGGCGCATGACCCGCTTCTGGTAGTGCCGGCCGCTGGCCGGCAACCAGGCAATGCCGGCCAGCGGCCGGCACTACCGTTCGGCATCAAGCCACGTAGACGGTCTTGATGTTCATGAACTCATGGATGCCGTGGTCGGCCAGCTCCCGGCCGAAACCGGACTGTTTGCTGCCGCCGAACGGCAACCGCGCGTCGCTCTTGACGATGGCGTTGACGAACGCGGCACCGCATTCCATGCGCTGCGCGAAACGTTCGCCGCGCACTGGATCGCGCGTCCACACGCTGCCGCCCAGGCCGAAGCGGGTGTCGTTGGCCACGCGCAGTGCCTCGGCCTCGTCAGCGACACGGATCACCGCAGCCACCGGCCCGAACAGCTCCTCGTCGTAGGCCGGCATGCCCGGGCCGACCTGATCGAGCACGGTGGCCGGATAGCCGGCATGTGTACCCGCAATCGGCTCACCACCCAGCAGTACCCGCGCGCCCTTGGCCACGCTGGCCTGCACCTGCTTGTGCAGTTCGTCACGCAGATCGGCACGGGCCATCGGCGCCAGCGTGGTACCGCGCTCGTCCGGATCACCGTACTGGCGCTCGGCCGCGGCTTCCACGAAGCGCCGGGTGAACTCATCGGCCACCGCCTCGACCACGATGAAGCGCTTGGCCGCGATGCAGGTCTGCCCGCTGTTATCGAAGCGCGACTTCACCGCCGCCGCCACGGTCTTGTCGAGGTCGGCATCGTCGAGCACCACGAAGGCATCGCTGCCACCCAGCTCCATCACCGACTTCTTCAGCTGGCTGCCCGCGTTGGATGCGATCGAGCGCCCTGCCCGCTCGCTGCCGGTCAGTGTCACCGCCTTCACCCGTGCGTCGCGCAGCACCTCAGCCGCCTGGTCGTTGTCGATGTGCAGTACATCGAACACGCCGTCAGGCAGGCCACCGTCACGGCATACCGCCAGGATCAGGTCGGCGCACTGCGGCACGTTGCTGGCGTGTTTGAGCAGGGCCACGTTGCCTGCCATGAACGCCGGGGCGAGGAAACGGAACACCTGCCAGATCGGGAAATTCCACGGCATCACCGCGAACACGCAGCCGATCGGCTCGTAGCGCACATAGCTGCGCTGGGCTTCGGTGTCGATCAGCTGCGGCTTGAGATAATCAGCTGCGTGGTCGGCGTAGAACTCGCAGGCCGCCGCGCACTTGTCGACCTCGGCCAGCGCTTCGGCCTTGAGCTTGCCCATCTCATGGGTCATCGCCTGCTGCAGATCGTCACGGCGCGCACGCAGTTGGCCAGCGATCTGCTTGAGGATCGCCCCCCGCTCCTGCAACGAGTGATCAGCCCAGCCGGGGAATGCATCGGCGGCGGCCTGCAGGCGCTGCTCGACGTCGGCAGCACCCATCAGTTCATGGCGGTAGGTCACCTGGCCGGTGGCCGGGTCGACAATCTCGACGGTCATGGGGGATCTCCATCTGGTAGACCCCCATTGTGCGCCGCCGGCCGTGAGCCGGATGTTGCCGACGCTGTCGACAAACCGTGTGCTCAGCCGTTTTCCTGCCGCGCCAGCTGCAGGTCGCGCTGGCGCCGTTTCTCGGCGCGGGCGTTGATGTACCAGCCGATCACCGCGGCGATCGATACCGCCGACACCAGCAGCGTGGCCAGTGCATTGATCTTCGGGCTGATACCCATGCGCACCGAGGCGAACACCTTCATCGGCAGCGTGGTCGAGCCCGGCGTGGCGACGAAGCTGGCCACCACCACGTCATCCAGCGACAGGGTGAACGCCAGCAGCCAACCGGCCACCAGCGCCGGCGCGATGATCGGCAGGGTGATGCGCCCGAACACGGTCAGCCGGCTCGCGCCCAGGTCCATCGCGGCTTCTTCCAGCGACAGGTCCATTTCCTGCAGGCGCGAGGACACCACCACGGTGACGAAGCACAGGGTGAAGGTGACGTGGGCGATCCAGATGGTGGTCAGGCCGCGCGCCGGAAAGCCGGGAATCGCGCCCATAGAGGCCAGCAGCGCCATCAGCGAGAAGCCCAGGATCACATCCGGCATCACCAGCGGCGCGGTCACCAGCGCGCCGAACAGCGGCTTGCCACGGAAGCGCTTGAAGCGCGTCATCACCATCGCCGCCAGCGTGCCCAGCACGGTGGCGGTACAGGCGGTCCAGAACGCCACCACCAGGCTGGTCCACATCGCATCCATCAGCGCGCGGTCGGCGAACAGGTCGCTGTAGGCGCGGGTGGAGAACCCGGCCCAGACCATCGCCAACCGCGAGCTGTTGAACGAATAGAACATCAACAACAGGATCGGCAGGTACAGGAAGGCGAAGCCGAGCAGCAGCACGCCCAGCCCGAGGCCCTTTGCGCTACGCGGGCTCATGCCTGCTTCCCTTCCAGCAGGCGCTGCTGGGAACGGTTGAACAGCAGGATCGGCACCAGCAGCAACAGGATCATCGCAACTGCCATCGCCGACGCGCCCGGCCAGTTGCGGTTGTTGAAGAATTCATTCCACAGCTGGCGGCCGACCATCAGCGTTTCCGAGCCACCCAGCATTTCCGGAATCACGAATTCGCCGATCGCCGGGATCATCACCAGCATGCAGCCGGCGATGATGCCGGCCTTGGACAGCGGCAGGGTGATGCGCAGGAACGCCTGCCACGGCTTGGCACCGAGGTCGTAGGCAGCTTCCAGCAGGCGGTGGTCATGCTTGACCAGGTTGGCGTACAGCGGCAGCACCATGAACGGCAGATAGCAGTAGACGATGCCGATATAGGCGGCGGTCGGGGTGTCGATCAGCTGCAGTTTCGGCAGGCCCATCGACGTCATCAGCGTCTGCAGACCGGTGAACTGCAGGAACTGGTCGAGCAGGCCGTTGCGGTCCAGGATCGCCTTCCATGCATACACGCGGATCAGGAACGAGGTCCACGACGGCAGCACCACCAGCATCATCGCCACGTTGCGCGCGGCCGGCGACAGGCGCGCGATGGCGTAGGCCATCGGGTAGCCGATCAGCAGGGTCAGGAAGGTCGAGATCGCCGCGATCTTGATCGAGCTCAGGAACGCCTGCGCATAGATCGAATCGCGGAACAGCGCCAGGTAGTTTTCCAGGTTCAGCTTCAGCGAGAAGCCGCCATCGGCGTACTGCAGCAGCCAGGTGTACGGCGGCGAGCCGACCCGGCTGAGCGAGAAGCTGATCATCAGCACGATCAGGAACGGCACTGCGAAGAACAGCAGCAGCCACAGATACGGAATGCCGATCACCGTGGCACGCAGCCCCGGCAACCAGCGCTTCAGGCCGGCGACGCTCATGAGGTCAGCACCACGCCGTCGTTGTCGCGCCAGTGCACCCACACCTCGTCGCCCCAGGTGAGGCCATCACTGGCCCAGCGCTGCGAGTTGGCGAAGTTGGCCAGTACCTTGGCACCGCTGGGCAGGCGCACGTGGTACACCGAGTGGCTGCCGAAGTAGGCAATGTCCTCGATCACGCCCTGCGCCTTGTTGGTGTGCCCTTCCGGCTCGTCCTTGCCGATCATCACCTTCTCCGGGCGCAGCGCGAACGCGACCGGCTGCCCTTCATAGCCGGTGATGCCATGGGCGATGTAGATCGGCGCCGGGAACAGCGGCGAGCGCACGGTCACGTACTCGGGAAGGTCCTCGTCGATCACCCCGTCGAACAGGTTGACCGAACCGATGAACTCGGCGACGAAGCGGTTGGCCGGCTGCTCGTAGACCTCGTCCGGCTTGCCGACCTGCTGGATCCAGCCGGCATCCATCACCGCGATGCGGGTGGCCATGGTCATCGCTTCTTCTTGATCGTGGGTAACCATCACGCAGGTCACACCCGACGATTCGATGATGCTGACCAGTTCCAGTTGCATCTGCGAGCGCAGTTTCTTGTCCAGCGCGCCCATCGGCTCGTCCAGCAACAGCAGCTTCGGCCCTTTGGCCAGCGACCGCGCCAGCGCCACGCGCTGCTGCTGGCCGCCGGACAGCTGATGCGGCTTGCGCTTGCCCAGGTGCCCCATCTGCACCAGGTCCAGCATCTCGCCAACGCGCTTGCTGATCGCGTCCTTTGCCATCCCGTCCTGCTTGAGGCCGAAGGCGATGTTCTGCTCGACCGTCATGTGCGGGAACAGGGCGTAGGACTGGAACATCATATTGACCGGCCGCTGATACGGCGGCAGCGCGTCCAGGCGCTGGCCGTCGAGGGTGATGCTGCCCTTGGTGGGCGTCTCGAAGCCACCCAGACAGCGCAGCAGGGTCGATTTGCCACTGCCCGAGCCACCGAGCAGGGCAAAGATTTCGCCCTTGCGCACGTCCAGATTGACGTCGTCAACGGCGACGAAACCGTCGAATTCCTTGCGCAGGTCACGAATGGAGAGATAGCCGGGCGCACCGGTCGTGTCGACGACGGTGGCTACCGGCTGGGCTTCAACGGGCATGGGGGCTCCGGGAGCGGGCGGTGGACAGCGGCCGCCATTCTAACGGCCGGGGGGCCCAGGGGATATGACGGCGGCAGGCGGAAGCGGCCGCTGGCCGGCTCCGGGGGCCCTGGGAGTGTCGGTTTTCCCCCGCCATGGTGGCCTGCCCGCGCAAAGGCCCGGGCTCCCCTGGACGACCCTGCGGCCGTCCCGGCCAGACACCACAGGCGACGCCTCGATCTGCAACGTTTTTCAGAACCGGATCTGTTGAAGGCCCGGGGCATTCCCCGCGCAATGGCCCGGATCAAGCCCCTGCATGGACCCATCCTGGTGACTTCCCCGGACAGCCCCTCCCCTTTCCCGCCCCGCCTGCCGGGCTCCCTGCCTGCAACGCTGCCGCTGGTCATCATCGGCGCCGGCCAGGCCGGGCTGTCCCTCAGCGCGCTCCTGCAGGAAGCCGGCGTCGAGCATCGCGTGCTGGAGGCCGAAACCGTGGGCGCCAGCTGGCAGCGGCGCTGGGATTCATTCCAGACCAACACCGCCAACGCGACGATGGCCCTGCACGGCCATGCCTATGCAGGTGACGACCCGGAAGGTTTCATGGGGGCCCCGGAGGTGATCCGGCGGCTGCGCGGCTATGCCGACGAACGTTCGTTGCCGATCAGCGAAGGTTGTGCGGTTCAGCGGGTCACGCCCGCATTGGGCGGCTATGCCATCGAAACCAGCCACGGATTGATCCGGGCTGGGGCGGTTGTGGTCGCTACCGGTGAATACCGCCGCGCGCGGATGCCCCGGGTCCCGTTCGCGCCCGCGCGGGGTCTGACGGTGCTGCACTCCGGCGACTACCGCAACCCCCGCCAGCTGCCCGACGGCGGCGTGCTGGTCATCGGTGGCGGCCAGTCCGGCGCGCAGATCGCCCA
The DNA here is from genome assembly GCF_056481625.1 of Stenotrophomonas sp. 86156_Sma. Lineage (NCBI taxonomy): Bacteria > Pseudomonadati > Pseudomonadota > Gammaproteobacteria > Lysobacterales > Lysobacteraceae > Stenotrophomonas > Stenotrophomonas sp. 86156_Sma. Next base: position 1,680,819 of record NZ_CM151157.1, on the reverse strand, counting down.
GGACCTGCGCGACAGCGGTCGCAGCGTACACTGGTCACTGGCCCAGCGGCATTCGCATACCCGCCGGCTGCGCGGCAAGGACTCGATGACCTGGTGGGACATGGCCGGGCGTATCCACCAGCATGTGAGTGAAGCGGCCGCCGTCCTGGCCGGAGAACCGGATGCGCTGCGCAAGGCCCGTACCGCCGAATTCCCGCTGATTTCCGGCAAGGGGCGTGCCGGCCTGGGCAGCTCGATCAGCCTGCTGGCGATGCACCGCGCGGGCATCAGGCTGCTGGGCCGGTTGCAGGGCTTCGATGGAAATGTCGCCCGCTTCGCCGATGTACGCCCGCAGCTGCGCACCGCGATCGAGGCCACGCGGGCCGAGTACGCCTATCTCGATTCGCTGGCCTGCGCGTACTACGCCACGCGTCCCGAGCCACGCACCGACGATGCCCGCTACATTCCGGAGGAGGTCTATCTGCACTGGGAGCCGGACGCATCCCCGCGCGAACTGGATCTGGAGGCGGAAGGCATCCGCTCGGTGGTGCTGGCCACCGGCTTCGTCGCCGAATGGCCCTGGCTCGACGTACCGGGCGCGCTGGATGCACATGGCTACCCGCTCGGCGACTTCGGTGTTTCACCGCAACCGGGGCTGTTCTTCATCGGCATGCACAACCTGCAGCGGATGAGTTCATCGTTCCTGTGCAACGGCGGTCGCGATGCACGCGACCTGTTGCCGGCGATCCTGCGGCACCTTGACCAGGGCGGCGGTACCGCGCCCGGCCAAGGATGAAGCAATCCGCCGGGCATGGCCCGGCGGCGCCAGACCGGCTTAACGGCCGGTCTTCACCTCGGTCCACAGCCGGGTGTAGAGCTTGTCGGTCTCCGGCGTGTTGATCGAGTACGTGAACATCTTCTCGGCCACGTCGGCCGGCGGGTAGATGGTCGGGTCGGTACGGATCGCCTCATCCACCAGCGGGGTCGCGGTCGGCACCGGGTTGGCGTAGTGGATGAAGTTGGTGTTGGCCGCGGCAACCTTCGGCTGCAGCAGGTAGTTGATGAACGCGTACGCGGCCTCCGGATGCTTGGCGTCCTTCGGGATCGCCAGCATATCGAACCACTGCGGGGCGCCTTCCTTCGGGATCGAATAGGCCACGTGCACGCCATTGCTGGCTTCCTCGGCGCGGTCGCGGGCCTGGATGATGTCACCCGACCAGCCGACCACCAGGCAGGTGCCGCCATTGGCCAGCGAACCCACGTACTGCGAGGAGTGGAAATTCTGCACGTACGGTCGGATCGACTTCAGCAGGTCGGCCGCCTTCTGCAGCTCGGCCGGGTCACCGCTGTGCGGGTCCAGGCCCAGGTAATGCAGCGCGATCGGGATCATGTCCGCCGGCGTGTCCAGGATGGTCACGCCGCAGTCCTTCATCTTGCTGATGTTCTCCGGCTTGAACACCAGGTCCCAGCTGTTGGCGATGTCGGTGCTGCCGCCGAAGCGCTGCTTCAGCATCTCCACGTTGTAGCCGATGCCGGTGGTGCCGATCATGTACGGCACGCCGTACTGGTTGCCCGGGTCCTGGGTGGCGATGCGCTTCATCACCGCCGGATCGAGGTTGGCCAGGTTCGGGATCTTGCTCTTGTCCAGCGGCAGGAACACACCGGCCTGGATCTGGCGGCCGAAGAAGTTCAGGGTCGGCACCACCACGTCGTAGCCGCTGTTGCCGGCCAGCAGCTTGGTCTCGACCATCTCATCACTGTCGAACACATCGTAGGTCACCTTGATGCCGCTCTCCTTCTCGAAGGTCGGGATGGTGTCCTCGGCGATGTAATCGCTGTAGTTGTAGACGTTCAGGACCTGGCTGTCCTGCGCGCCGCCGTTGCCACCGCTGCAGGCGGCGAGCATGGCGGAGGCCAGGCCGAGCGTGAGGATACGCAGCTTCATCGGGTGCTCCAGAATGCGGAAAGGGGGGCCGGCGGGGCCGGCGACGGGTGCCAGCCTACCCCCCGGCGGCGGATTTTTCTATTCCAGATGCTCAGACGTTCAGCAGCAGGAACTCGCGCTCCCACGAGCTGATGACGCGGAAGAAGGTCTCATATTCCTTGCGCTTGACCGAGATGTAGGCGCGGCAGAAGCGCTCGCCCAGCAGCGCCTGCAGCTCGCTGCACTGCTCCAGCCCGTCCAGCGCTTCGCCCAGCGAGCGCGGCAGGTTGTAGCCCAGTTCCTTGGCGCTGCCGGTCACCGGCGCATCCGGTGCCAGCCGCTCGCGGATGCCCAGCAGGCCGCAGGCCAGGGTCGCCGCCATCGCCAGATAGGGATTGGCGTCAGACCCGGCGAAGCGGCTTTCCACGCGCATGTTCTCCGGCGTGTCCAGCGGCACGCGCAGCCCGCAGGTGCGGTTGTCATAGCCCCAGTGCACGTTGCTCGGCGAGACCTCGCCGAACACCAGCCGGCGATAGGAATTCACGTTCGGCGCAAAGAAGGCCATCGCCTGCGGCACGTATTTCTGCAGGCCGCCCAGGTAGTGGCCGAACACCGGGCTGAACTCGCCCTCGGCATGGGTCTCACCGGCGAACACATTGCTGCCATCGCTCACCCGCACCAGGCTCTGGTGGATGTGCATGGCACTGCCCGGCTCGTTTTCCATCGGCTTGGCCAGGAACGTGGCATACACCCCGTGGCGCATCGCCGCCTCGCGCATGGTGCGCTTGAACAGGAATACCTGGTCGGCCAGGTCCATCGCATCGGCGTGGGTGAAGTTGACCTCCAGCTGCGCGGCGCCGGATTCGTGGATCAGCGTGTCCACGTCCAGCTTCATCGCATCAGCATAGTCGTACATCAGGTCGAGGATCGGGTCGAATTCGTTGACCGCATCGATCGAGTACGACTGCCGCGCGGTTTCCGGACGCCCGGAGCGGCCGGCCGGTGGCAGCAGCGGGAAGTCCGGGTCGGTGTTCTTCTGCACCAGGAAGAACTCCAGCTCCGGCGCCACCACCGGGCGCAGGCCCAGCTCGGCGTAGGCCGCCATCACGCGGCGCAGCACGTTGCGCGGTGCCAGCTCGTGCGGCTCACCGCTCTTGGTGTAGCAATCGTGGATGACCTGCGCGGTGGCATCGGCCGCCCACGGCACCATGCGCACCGTGTCCGGATCGGGGCGCAGCATCATGTCCGAGTCCGACGGCGAGGTCAGGTCGTAGTAATCGTCAGGGAATTCGCCGGTGACGGTGGTGGCGAAGATGCCCTCGGGCAGCCGCGTGCCGTAGTCGTGCGAGAACTTGTCAGCCGGAATGATCTTGCCGCGCGCGTTGCCGGTGATGTCCGGCACCAGGCACTCGACCTCGGTGATGCGCCGCTCCTTCAGCCAACGCAGCAGACTGCTTTCCTGCGGTGCGGGGGGCGTAGCCGTCTTGCGCGGGCGCGTTCGGGAACTCATCGGGAATCCAGTCGGTTCTGTTGGTGCTGCCGGCAAGCTTGGCCGAACGCACGGAAAATAGCGTGATAGAACGGCGAATCCATGACACGCCACTCCGGGTGCCACTGTACGCCGAGCACGAAATCATGGTGCAGGCTGCGTGCCGCCTCGACCAGGCCATCATCGGCCACGGCTTCGACCTGCAGCCCCTGCGCCAGACGAGCGATACCCTGCCCGTGTACCGAATTGACCTGCGTCCGGCCACTGCCGCTCCACCGCGCCAACCAGCCATCAGCGGCCAGGGTGACCGTGTGGGCCGGCCCGTACTGCACCTCCACCGGCGCCTGCGGGTCTTCGCGATGGTCGGCCAGACCAGGCACCGCGTGCACCTGCGGATGCAGGTTGCCACCCAGCGCGACGTTCAGTTCCTGGAAGCCGCGACAGATCGCCAGCACCGGCAGGTCCAGCGCCAGCGCTTCGCGCAGCAGCCCGAAGGCATTGGCATCGCGGGCCGGGTCGTGCGGATTGCCTGGCCAGCTGCGGCCGCCCTCGTAGTGCTGCGGTTCGATGTTGCTGACCGCGCCGGTCAACAGCAGGCCATCGAGCCCCTGCAGCCATTCGCCAGCCGGCAAAGGAGGCTGCAGGCTCGGCAATACAACCGGGGTCACTTCGGCAGCCTCGGCCAGCGCGCGCACGTACTTCTCGCCGGCCACCGCGAAGCGGTGATGGCCGAGCACGGTGCTGTCGGTGGGCAGGCCCACCCAGGGCAGGCGGCGCATGGGAAAACTCCTTGGCGTGCCGACACGTTACCCGTCGGCCCGCGAATGCGGCAAGTCGTCGCCGTCACACCATGGCCGTCACGCATCGGCGAAACTAGTCGCGTGAACACTGATCGTCCTCCCCCGCTCCGTCCTTCCGTACTGCGCCTGCGAGGCCGGCGGTGAGCGCCGCCTTCCCGCCCAGCTGGTACGCCGCCAGCCTGCCCGAGCCGCCCGCACTGCCCTCGCTGCAGGGGAATGTGCAGGCCGATGTCGCAGTGCTTGGCGCGGGCTACACCGGCCTGACCGCAGCACTGGAACTGGCTACGCGTGGCCAGCGCGTGGTGGTGCTGGACGCGCAGCGGATCGGTTGGGGCGCGTCCGGTCGCAACGGTGGCCAGGCGCTGGTGGGCTATGGCTGCGAGGTGGACGAGCTGGAGCGCCAGCTCGGCCGCGACGATGCGCGCCACCTGTTCGACTGGTCACGTGACGCGGTCGGGGCAATGCGCACGCGCATCGATCACCACGGCATCGACTGCCATTGGGTGGAAGGCCATGCCAGCGTCGCCATCCGTGAACGCCATGAGCGTGAACTACTGGCCAACTGCGAGCACCTGCAGCGCCACTACGACTACCCGATGCAATGGTGGGACCGTGATGCCCTGCGCGCGCAGCTGGACAGCCCGCGCTACCGCGCCGCGATGTTCGACCCGCTCAGCGCGCACCTGCAACCGCTGGCGTATGCACGCGGCCTGGCCGATGCGGCGCGCGCCGCCGGCGTGGTGATCCACGAGAATTCCGCAGTGACCCGCGTGCAGCGCGGACCACAGCCTTCCCTGCATACCGCTCAGGGCAGCGTGCGCGCTGCGCATCTGGTGGTGGCCGGCAACGCCTGGCTGCAGGGCCTGCTGCCCGAGCTGGAACGGCGGATCATGCCGGTGGGCACCTATATCGGCGCCAGCCAGCCGCTGGGTGCTGAACGCGCCCGGGCCCTGATCGGCAACAACATGGCCGTGGCCGACACCGCATGGGCTCTGGACTACTTCCGCCTCAGCCACGACCACCGGCTGCTGTTCGGCGGCCGCGCCAGCTACTCGGCCCTGCCCCCACCCGGCCTGCGCGGGGTGATGCAGCGGCGCATGCACCAGGTGTTCCCACAGCTGGCCGACGTGGCACTGGACCAGGTCTGGGGTGGTTATGTGGACATTACCCGCAACCGCGCCCCGCATTGGGGCCGGCTGGACGGCAACCTGTACTTCGCGCAGGGGTTCTCCGGCCATGGGGTGGCCGCCGCCGGGCTGGCCGGCGAGGTGATCGCCGCCGCCATTGCCGGCCAGAGCGAGCGTCTGGACGTGTTCCAGCGCCTGCGGCATGCGCCCTTCCCCGGTGGCCGGCTGCTGCGCACGCCGCTGCTGGTGGCGGCGATGTCGTGGTACAAGCTGCGGGATGCGTTGTGGTGAGTTGATCAGGGATCCCCCTGAATCAGCTGCCTCGAAAACTGTGAAACCCGTCGCCACGGCAATTCATGTGATGATTTTCTCACTTGCCCGGCGCTGCGCTGCAGTGATTGCATAATCGAACGCGTGTCGATACCGTCGGTAAGAACCGGGTCCCGCGGCGAATGGATGCTGACAGGGAACGTACTGTGAAGGGGTAGTGCGATTGAATTGGTGGAATGAAGGCCTGCAGCTGAAGTTGCGCATCCATCCGGCAGGACTTGCCTTGGCTGTGCTGTATGCCATTGCCTGTTGGGCCACCCGCCAGCTGTCCCTTGATCAGTTCTATCTGCCCGCTGGTGTACGCGTGGCCGCGGTACTGCTCTGCCCTCCTCGGCTTTGGCCCTATCTCCTGCTGGGCGAGTACGCCTATTTCGCACAGATGCGAGTGCCGATGATCGATCGGTACGGGCTGACATGGGTCATTCTCGGCTCGGTGTTCCAGATGCCGGTTGTAATGACGATCGTCTATCTCCATCGCAATGTAATCTCGGCAGTAAAGAACGCTTGGCTCATCTCGATTGCTGCCTTCGCTGCAGTTTCCGTCACACTGATCAACCTGCTTCTGGCGAACTTCCTCTGGCCAACACCTCCCGCTTTTCCGCTGTTGACCGGAATCGTCCGCCTGGTAGTAGGTGACTTCATAGGCATACTCACGTTTGCGCCGCTTGTGCTGCTGTGGTCGCGAGGCAAGGCTGAAGTGCAGGTCCGGAAACGGGATATCGCACAGATGGCAGGAGCGCTTGCGCTGATGGTCGTGTTCGGCCTTTGGGCTGCGGACGTACCTGCCGATGCTGTGACGACAAAAGTATCCCTGCAACTCCTCATGGCGCTTCCCGCCGTTCTTCTCACATGCGTATATGGGTGGCGGGGCGCCGCCATCGGCGTGCCGACCCTGAACATGATTATCGGTCTGACAACACCTTCGTCTCACCCTGAGTCATTCGATCCTGCATCGTTCGCGACCCAGCAGATCATGGCCGTCACGGGCGCAGCACTGCTCATACTGGGCTCCCGGATCACTCACTACTATCACCGTTATCGACTGCGGGAGGTCGGCGAGAAAAATGCCATCAGACTTGCTCGGAGCTCCCATGTCGCCAGTGAGCTGGATCTTCGCGAACGCGCGTTGCATCTGCGGAAGCTTGGGGATGGCATTGATCATGCGCTTGACGAGGTGATCAACTGGCTTACTGCACAAGGCCATCATGCGATTGCGGAGAGCCTTGTACATGTGGCGTCGATTCATTCGCGCCAGTTCCGCGAGCAGACAAGCATGATTTATCCGACCGCCCTGGAGCAGCTCGGCCTTTATGTTGCCCTCCGAGCAGGTGGCGTTCGCGAAGCATGGGAAAGAACGGCTCGCGTCGCCAATCCGTCGTTGCTTGGCGACCCCTGTCAACTCAGTGTCGGACTGCAGCTTGCTGCCTACCGCACTGTGATAGATGCGGTGTCACTGCTGATCCAGGGTGAAACGGGACAGATCTACGTGCGGGCGCGTTGCGGACGGACGGGTTCGCATCGTGGAATCCTGATAGCGGTATCACTACTGGATCAACATCAACGCCTTTCGGACACAACCGCCGCTGCCGCGATGGAACGACTGGCCGGCAGGACGCTTGCCTACGGCGGCACACTGAAATGCAACCGAAATCGCATCGTGCTGGCAATGAAGGAAACGGGTACAGCCGCTCCTCTGGATGCTTTTTCATCAGATGCCCGGAACAGCCTTTCGGGACTCGAAGCGGGTCCCTCACGCGCTCAGGCTTGAATGACAAGGTCTACTGACTTCTGTTTCGATAGCAGGCATTTGCCCCCGCCTTGAGCGTGGTCGCGGAAACGTGCAAGCGGTTTTGATCGCTCGCACGCCTCAAGCCCTCCGGTCCGGGCGCTACGGTGTTTCGACAGACCAGATGTCGCCATCCGCGGTGGCATACCGCACCAGTACCACGTCCTGCGCACGATACACCTCGGAACGCTTTGCAGTGGATGGGACAGTGAGTCGCTGACCGGGAAGCGAAACAAGTGCTGCGGACTTGCCGGCAGGCAATGCAAAGTACGCACCAGCGGCATTGCCGATGATCAGCTTTACCTGCCCGGTCAGATCGTTGACCTGCAGGTAGACCATGCCATCGCGTTGGAAGGCATACACCTGCCAAGCGGGATCGGCGCTGATGTCTGCGGCGGCAGGGTTGGTCTCACCAAGGCCTGCCTTCGAAACTGCGGCACTTGCCAAGGGACTGCCGTGGTAGTCACCGCCCCCTCTATCACTCGCGAATACCGGAGCTGCGGCGAACAATGTTGCCCCGGCTACAACACCAACAAATATGGATCGCACAATGACCTCCTGGTCGGGATAAGAGCAAACAACCTCAAAACGATAGTAGCGCCTTCCCGCCACAACAAAGTGATTGACGGATAATCCGGACGATTTAGTTCCATTCGTGCCCCCCTTGCACACCATGCCCGCACCACGTCATCTGCAGAAGAAGGAGGGTGCTGATTGCGCCTGCGACGATCTAGTGGATAGTGTCCAGTAGCGGGCCAGCGGTAGCTGAGCGGGAGCAAAGGAGGCTTGTTTTTGGACCGATTCAAGAAAGCAATTGAACTGAGCTTCCGGATCCGTCCGGTCGGTCTCGTGCTGGCCGCCGTCTATGCGGCCAGCTGCCTCATATCGCGTCAGTTCTCGCTCGATCAGTTCTTCCTGCCCGCAGGCATCCGGGCAGCGGCACTGCTGATCGTCCCGCCCCGCTTGTGGCCCTACCTGTTGCTGGGCGAATACATCTACTTCGCGACGCTGCGCATCCCCATGATTGATGCCTACGGCTTGGCGTGGGTCATCCTGGCGTCAACACTGTTGATGCCGATGGCGATGCTGGTGGTCCACCTTCACCTCAGGAGAATACCGTCCGAGGCCGCCACCGGTCTCTGGCTGCTGTCGTTGTCGATCTGCACGGCACTGTTCGTCCCGGGTCTCAACCTGAGCATTTCATATGTTCTCTGGTCGAACCCTCCGCCGAGCAACCTGCTGGACGCGGTCGACCGAACGCTCTTTGGTCACTTCGCGGCCATCATTACCCTGCTCCCGCTGGCCTTCCTTTGGGCGCAGCGGCACGCGGATCCCAGGTGGAGCACCCGCTTTGTTGCGCCTACAGCTGCAGCGATCCTGGCGATGCTGATACTGGGGTTGGGCATGCAGCTGACAGACAGTAGCGCACATACCACCCGCACACACCTTGTCCTGCTGGCGGCTCTACCTGCCATCGCCCTGACCTTCATGCATGGCTGGCGCGGCGCTGCCATCGCGATTCCGCTGTTGAATCTCCCACTTCACGGCGCTACGCCCAGTACCGGCCTGCCCTCCTCTTTCGACCTCGGTACGTTCGCCACCCAGCAGAACATGGCGGTGATGAGTGTCGCGCTGCTCGCGCTCGGGTCCAGCATCAGCTACCACCATCAGCGCGCCCGGTCCCGCGGCCTGGCCGAAGAAACGACGCTGCGCCTGGCACGCAGTTCCCACCAGACCAGCGAGCGGGAGCTGCGTGAACGGGCCGTCCACCTGAAGCATCTGAGCGACGGCATGGACAGCTCGCTCGTTGAAATGGTCAGCTGGCTGAAGGCTCAGGGCCATCATGCAGTGGCGAACAGCCTGCAACACGCTTCATCCGTGCACTCACGGCTGTTCCGTGAACAGGCCAGCCTGGTCTATCCCACCGGACTGGAGCAGGTGGGGCTGTACATCGCCCTGCAAGCCGGTGGTGCATGCGAAATCTGGAACAACACGCACCGCGTCATTCCGCCCAGGCTGGCGGGCAACCCCTGCCTGCTGACCGTGGATCTGCAACTTGCCATTTACCGCTCCCTGATCGAGGCGGTGTCGCTGCTGCTGGAGCTGGAGACCGGGCAGGTCTGCGTGCGCGCCCGAAGTGGCCGCGCGGGCGGACGTCGCGGCATCGTTGCCGTCGTGAGCCTGCTCGACCGTGACTGCACGCTGTCGACACGCACCACCCAACAGGCCGTCGAGCGTCTGGCCGGACGGATGCTTGCCTACGGCGGAACGGTCCACTGCCGGGGCAATCGCCTGCGACTGGTCCTGCATGAATCGATCACCCACGCCTCGCCAGCGGCGGCCTGACACGGGATCTGGCCCGGCGCGCAACGTTCGCCGCTAAAGTTACACCCGAAACCGCCGCTATCCGTGCCGAGCCCTCCTTCGTGAGCCACCGCATCATGCCCGTCCTGCCGCAGGCCGCCGTCGATGGCGACCTGGCCGATCCGCTGCCGCAGCGGATCCTGCTGGTCGAAAATTCCCGTGCCTTTACCGGCATGCTGCGCGAAGCCATCGAGCAACGCCTGGAACTGCCGGTGGTGATCGCCTCCACCCTGGCCGAGGCCGATCGCCTGCTGAGCGAGGGTGGCGGCTGGTTCCTGGTGCTGACCGGGTTGGTGCTGGCCGACGGCGACCGCGATGCGGTGGTCGAGTTCTTCCTCAAGCGCGACCTGCCGACCGTGGTGGTCAGCGGCGTGTACGACGAGGACCTGCGCAAGCGCGTGCTGCAGCAGCAGATCATCGACTACGTACTGAAGAACACCCCCGGCAGCATCGACTACCTGGTGTGGCTGGTACAGCGGCTGGAACGCAACCGCCGCATCGCCGCGCTGGTGGTGGACGATTCGCCGTCCGCGCGCGGCTATGCCGCGGCCCTGCTGCGCATGTATGGCCATGAGGTGCACGAAGCGGCCGATGGCAACGAGGGCCTGGCCGCGATCGAGGCGCATCCGGCGATCCGCCTGGCCGTGGTCGACCAGGAAATGCCGGGCATGCAGGGCGTGGAGTTCACCCGCCGCCTGCGTACCCTGCGCTCACGCGACAAGGTGGCGGTGATCGGCATCTCCGGCAACACCGACGCCTCGCTGATCCCGCGCTTCCTGAAGAACGGTGCCAACGACTTCCTGCGCAAGCCATTCTCGCGCGAGGAATTCTTCTGCCGGGTCTCGCAGAACGTGGACCAGCTGGAACTGATCGGCACCCTGCAGGATCTGGCCACCCGAGACTTCCTTACCGGCCTGCCCAACCGCCGCTGCTTCCTGGAACAGAGCCAGCGCCAGTTGCCGCAGCTGCAGCTGCATGGCCAGTGCGTGGCGGTGGCGATGATCGACATCGATCACTTCAAGCACATCAACGACACTCACGGCCACGAGGCCGGCGATGATGCGCTGCGCGCGGTGGCCGGTGCGGTGGCCGCGCATGCACGCAGCCAGGACCTGATCGCACGCTTCGGTGGCGAGGAGTTCTGCCTGCTGGTGCCGGACATGGAACAGGACGAAGCACTGCAGTACTTCGAGGAGCTGCGCCAGCGCATCGCCGCACTGGAAGTGGACATTGGCACCGCGACGCTTCGCATGACCGTCAGCATCGGCCTGTGCTGCCTGCGCCCGCAGCGTGATGCGCTGCACCGGCTGATCTCCGAGGCCGACCGCCAGCTGTACCTGGCCAAGGCCGGTGGCCGCAACCGGGTCAGCTGCACCACGGTGGCCAGCCCGCTGCGCCCGCGCGAGCCCGCCCTGCCCTGACCGGCCCGCTTTGATCCAGATCAACGCCGCACCCGCGCGGCGGCTCTACAGTCGGCCCCGACATACGCATGAAGGGGAGCCGGGGATGGCACTACTGGTCTGGCAGGACGATCTGAACATCGGCATCGATGTGATCGACCAACAACACCGCCGCATCATCGAGATGCTCAACCACCTGCACGTGGCCCAGGCCAGCATGCAGCGTGCGGCGGTGGGTGAAGTGATCGACGAGGTGGTGGACTACACCATGTCGCACTTCGCGTTCGAAGAAGAGTTGATGGAAGAAGCGGGCTACCCGTTCTGCGCCGCGCACAAGCGCGTGCATGAGGTCTTCATCAAGCGGGTATCGGAATACCGCATGCGCTTCCAGGCCGGCGAGGACATCAGCGACGAACTGCGCACCATGCTCTCACGCTGGCTGTTCAATCACATACGCGGTGATGACCAGGCCTATGCCGAACAGGTCAAGGCGCACCTGAACCAGTTCGCCCGCGAGCACCAGGGTGGCGGTTGGCTGGGGCGTACGCTCAAGCGCTTCTTTGGTTGAGCCGCAGGGCGCGCCGGTGCAGTGCCACCAGCGCGCACAGGGTCGCCACCGCAGTCAGGCACAGGTAGTAGCCGACCGCGACCAGGCCGAAGCGTTCGGCCAGCCAGGTGGCCAGGTACGGCGCCGGTGCCGCACCGAGAATGCCGGCCAGATTGAATGACAGCGAGGCGCCGGTGTAGCGCACCTCCACCGGATAGATCTCGGCCAGGAAGGTGCCACAGGGGCCGTAGGTCAGACCCATCAGGAACAGGCCCAGGCACAGGAAGGCCGTGACCAGCCACGGGCTGTGCGGCTGGAACAGCGGCGCGAACAGCACACCGAAGCCGACGATCAGTACGCTGGCGACAATCATCGTGCGCCGCGTGCCCCAACGGTCGCCATAGCGCGCCGACAGCGGGATACCCAGCGCGAAGAACAGCATGCCGGCCATCTGCATCAGAAGGAACTGCTCGCGGCTGTAGCCCAGCACCGCGGTGCCATGGCCTAGACTGAACACCGTCATCAAGTAGAACAGCACGAAGGTGGCGAACGCGCCCAGAGTGCCCAGCAGCATCGGCACCGGATGGTCACGCAGTACCGTCCACATCGGCAGCCGCACCGGCGCCTTGCGCTCCAGCGCTTTCTTGAAATCGGGCGTCTCGTGGATGTTCAGGCGCACCCACAGGCCGAGGCCGACCAGCAGTGCGCTGGCCACAAACGGGATACGCCAGCCCCACTGCAGGAAGTCTTCCTGGCTCAGGCAGCGGCCGAGCACCAGGAAAATGCCGGCCGACAGCAGGAAGCCGAGCGGCGCACCCAGCTGCGGGAACATGCCGTACCAGGCGCGCTTGCCCGGCGGTGCGTTCTCGGTGGCCAGCAGCACTGCCCCACCCCACTCGCCGCCCAACCCCAGGCCCTGGCCGAAGCGGCACAGCGCCAACAGCGCGGGGGCCCACAGGCCAATCTGCGCGTGGGTCGGCAGCAAACCGATCAGCACCGTGGACAGGCCCATGGTCAGCAGCGCGGCCACCAGCGTGGCCTTGCGGCCGATACGGTCGCCGAAATGGCCGAACACCGCCGAGCCGACCGGCCGCGCGATGAACGCGACCGCGAAGGTCGCCAGTGACTGCAACAGGGCCGCCTGTTCGCTGCTGTCCGGGAAGAACAGGTGTGGGAACACCAGCACCGCGGCCGTGGCGTAGATGTAGAAATCGAAGAACTCGATGGTGGTGCCGATCAGGCTGGCCAGCAGGACTCGACTGGGGGAATTCACTGACGGCGCGGCAGCGGTGATCGTCGACATCGGCAACACGGGTAACGGCGGATCGCCCGATTCTGCCACGGGCCGGTGGCCGCACGGGGCGATGGTTTCAGCCGACACCGATGCCAACGGAATTTTTCGGGTCACCCGCTAGGCTGCGCCACCGGTCCCTGCATGGATGCTTTGCCGATGACTGCAGTCGCGCTGTCGTGGTCCGATTCGCCGAAGCTGCCGCGCATGGCGGCATGGCTGGTGGTGCTGCTGGTGCATGGATTGATGGCAGTGTGGCTGCTGGGCAGCGGCAGGATGACGCTGCGCAGCGACGGAGGCGCCAGGATGACGTTGTACTGGCTGCCACCGAAGCAGCCCGTGCCGGCGCAACCGCGCCCGGCGCAGCCCACCGCAGAGGCAGCGCGCCCGGCCGCATCGACAGCGCCACGCCCGCCCCCGGCGGCACCTACGGATGCCAGTACCCCCGCGTTCGAGGAACCGCCTGCAACGGCGCCACTGATGCTGGACCTGCCTGCGGGCAGCATCGATGGCGGTGACGGCATCAGCGCAGCGGGCGTGGCCCCACGCCTGATCGGTCGGCGCGAGGTCCATCCCGCGTTCGCGCCGCGCCGCAATTACTTCCGGATCCGCCGGCAGATGACGCCGGAGCAGATCGTGCATGGCGTAGCGCAACTGCTGGGTTTGTGGCCACCGGGGTACATCGTCGACCCGTGCGAGCTGGGCAAGCAGGACATGGATTACTTCCAGAATGCCGTCGAAGAAGCCGACCGGGATCTGCTGCGTGCAGCGGTGCTGCAGGTGAGTACCCGCTGCCGGTAGCTCGACAGCTGTCTGCCTTCTGTAGAGTCGAGCAAGGCTCGACTGCTCTTCGCGAGAAGCAGCCGAGCATGGCTCGGCTCTACCGAAGAACGAAAAGCAGTCGAGCATGGCTCGACTCTACAAAGAGCGAACAGCGGTCAAGCAGCCACGTCGTTACAACTGGATCCAGGTGGCCTTGATTTCGCTGTACTTGTCGAAGGCATGCAGCGATTTGTCCCGGCCGTTGCCGGACTGCTTGTAACCACCAAACGGTGCGGTCATGTCGCCGCCATCCCAGCCGTTCACCCAGACGCTGCCAGTGCGCAACTGTCGCGCGACCCGATGCGCGCGGCCCAGATCGCGTGTCCAGAGACCGGCGGCCAGTCCGTAGCGGCTGTCGTTGGCCACGCGCACGGCTTCGGCCTCGTCGTCGAAACCGAGCACCGCCAGCACCGGCCCGAACACTTCCTCGCGTGCCAACGCCTGCTCCGGGCGCACCTGGTCGAACACCGTGGGCTGCACATAGCTGCCACCCGCCTCCACCTCGGCACGATGCCCGCCCAGCAGCAGGCGGGCACCTTCAGCTTCGGCGCGTGCGATATCCCGCATCACCTTGTCCAGATGCGCGGCGTCCACCAGCGCGCCCATCGGCGCGTCGGCGTCCAGCGGATGCTGCGGCTGCATGTGCTGGCCATAAGCAACCACCTGGTGCACGAAATCCTCACGGATCGAGCGCTGCACCAGCAAGCGCGACCCGGCGGTACAGACTTCGCCCTGGTTGAAGAAGATGCCCTGCGCCACGGCCTTGGCCGCCGCGTCCAGATCGGGAGCGTCGGCGAACACCACGTGCGGGCTCTTGCCGCCGCATTCCAGCCAGACCCGTTTGAGGTTGGATCGCCCGGAATACTCCAGCAGCTTCGCGCCGGTGGCAGTGGAACCGGTGAACGCCAACACATCCACGTCCATGTGCAGGGCCAGCGGTTCGCCAACGCGCGCGCCATGGCCCGGCAGCACGTTCAGCACGCCCTCCGGCAGGCCCGCCTCGGCGGCCAGCGCCGCCAGCCGCAGCGCACTCAGCGGCGACCGCTCCGAAGGCTTGAGCACCACCGAGTTGCCCATCGCCAGCGCCGGCGCGATCTTCCAACAGGCCATCAGCAACGGGAAATTCCACGGCACGATGGCCGCCACCACGCCCGCGGCTTCGCGGGTGACCAGTCCGAGTTCGTGCGGGCCAGTCGGCGCGATCTCGCCATACAGCTTGTCCACCGCTTCGGCGGTCCAGGTCAGGCAGCGCACCACACCGGGCAGGTCGATACGGCGTGCGTCACGCACCGGCTTGCCCATGTCCAGGGTTTCCAGCAGCGCCAGCTCATCGGCGTGCTTCTCCACCAGCGCGGCCAGCGCCAGCAACACGCGCTTGCGATGCGCCGGGCTCGCCTGCGACCAGTGGCCCGCCTCGAAGCTGCGCCGCGCGGCCAGTACCGCGCGTTCGACATCCTGCGCGTCGCAGTCGGCAACCGCGCCCAGCACGCGACCATCGATCGGGCTGATGCAGTCGAAGCGGGCGCCGCTGGCGGCATCGACATAACGGCCATCGATGAAGGCCTGGCCGGGCATCGAGAGCTGAAGGGACAGCGCCTGCCAGTGGCTGCGGTCGGGGAAATCGGCCATGGGAAGCTCCAGCGGTCAACGAGCTTTGGTTATACCGGGACCGCCGCGACTCCACCGTGACGCGGCTGCGCTACATTCGTCGCATCGGACCCGATGGAGCTGGCATGAAGCGTCCCGAAAGCGACCTGCACGACCTGGCCACCCAGCGTCCCGAGTCACTGGACGCGTACTGGATGCCGTTCACCGCCAACCGCCAGTACAAGGCCGCGCCGCGCATGCTGGTACGCGCCGAAGGCATGCACTACGAGGACGTTGACGGCCGCCAGATCCTCGACGGCACCGCCGGCCTGTGGTGCTGCAACGCCGGCCACGCCCGCCCGCGCATCGTCGAGGCCATCGTCGAGCAGGCACGCACCCTCGACTATTCGCCGGCCTTCCAGATGGGCTCGCCGCCAGCCTTTGCACTGGCGCAGCGGCTGGCCGCGCTGGCGCCTGCCCCGCTCAACCATGTGTTCTTCACCAGCTCCGGTTCCGAGGCGGTGGATACCGCGATGAAGATCGCGCTGGCCTATCACCGCCAGCGTGGCGAGGGCCAGCGCACCCGCTTCATCAGCCGCGAGAAGGCTTACCACGGGGTCGGTTTCGGCGGCATGGCGCTGGGTGGGCTGCCCAACAACCGCAGGGCGTTCGGCCTGCAGCTGAGCGGCGTGGACTACCTGCGGCATACCCTGGACCTGCCGCGCAATGCGTTCAGCAAGGGCCTGCCACGCCAGGGCGCGGAGCTGGCCGACGACCTGGAACGGCTGATCGCGCTGCACGATGCCTCGACCATCGCGGCGGTGTTCGTCGAGCCCATTGCCGGTTCGGCCGGGGTGATCCTGCCCGCGCCGGGCTATCTACAGCGCCTGCGCGAGCTGTGCGACCACCACGGCATCCTGCTGGTGTTCGACGAGGTCATCACCGGCTTCGGCCGGGTCGGCATGCCCTTCGCCGCGCAGCGCTTCGGGGTCACCCCGGACCTGCTTACCTTCGCCAAGGCGGTCAGCAACGGCGCGGTACCGCTGGGTGGCGTGCTGGCCAGCGACGCCGTGCATGCAACCCTGATGCAGGCACCGCCGCAGGCCATCGAGCTGTTCCATGGCTATACCCATTCCGGCCATCCGCTGGCCTGCGCCGCAGCACTGGCCACGCTGGAGGTCTATGCCGAGGAGCGCCTGTTCGAGCGTGCCATCGAGCTGGGCGAATACTGGCAGGAACGGCTGCACGCGCTGCAGGGCCTGCCCAACGTGATCGACATCCGCAACTTCGGGCTGGTCGGCGCGGTCGAGCTGGCGCCGCGCCGCGATGCCCCCGGCAGCCGTGGCTACGAGGTGTTCCGGCGCTGCTTCCAGGACGGTCGGCTGCTGGTGCGCTGTACCGGCGACATCATCGCGCTGTCGCCACCACTGATCGTGGACAAGGCGCAGATCGACCAGATCACCAGCACCCTGGGCGAGATGATCCGGGCCACCGCCTGAGCCCGGGCCGGCGGTGGCGAGCGGGTACAATGGGCGGTTCCGCTCCTGCTCGCTGCCGTGCCCATGGATATCGTCGTCAAAGAAGAACTCAAGGCCTACATCGACCCGCTGACCGCGGACGAACATGACGCGCTGGAGCGCAGCATCCTGGCCGAAGGCTGCCGCGATGCGCTGGTGCTGTGGGGTGATGTGCTGGTCGATGGCCACAACCGTTTCGGCATCTGCCAGAAGCATGGCCTGCCCTTCAATACCGTGCAGAACACCCGCTTCCAGAGCATGGAAGACGTGCACCTGTGGATGATCGAGCAGCACCTGGGCCGCCGCAGCGTGTCCGACTTCCAGCGCGGCGTGCTGGCGCTGCGCAAGCGCGACATCCTGGCCGCCCGCAAGCAGATCGAGCAGGCGCAGCTGCAACGCGAGAGCGACGGCACCGCCGAAGCCATCGAGGACGCGGGTGAGGACAGCCCGCCGTGGGAACCGGCACCGAAGATCAGCCGCGCCGAGCTGGCCCGCGAGGCCAAGCTGAGCACCAGCCAGGTCGGCATGATCGAACGCATCCACGCCCAGGCCGCGGCCGAGGTGGTGGAAGCGGTGAAGGCCGGCGTGATCTCGATCAGCGCTGCTGCTGCCGTGGCCGACCTGCCGGAAGACGAGCAGCGCGCCGCTGCCGCCGGTGGCAAGGATGAGCTGAAGCAGGCCGCCAAGCGCGTGCGCGAGTCCAAGCGCAAGCCGCGCGCACCGAAGCCGGGAGCAGCCGAGATGGACTTCGAGGAAGCGGACGAAGAGCAGATCGCCAGCCGCGACGCCGAGGTGCTGTCGGCACTGGAGCAGCTGGGCGAGGATGCCCCGGCGCTGCGCCGCCGCGTGGTCGCGCTGACCCGCGAGAACGACACCCTGCGCGCGCAGCTGGCGGCGTTGCGCAAGCAGCTCGAAGCGCTCTGAACCAACGGGTAGTGCCGGCCGCTGGCCGGCAACCCCATGAACGTTCCGGGTGCGTTGCGGATGCCGGCCAGCGGTCGGCACTACCAGATGCTCATGCCGTGCCGGTTAGACTTCCGGCATGACGTCTGCCAACGATCCGCGCCGCGCACAGCTGCGGCGCCTGAAAGCCCTCGCGCTGGGACTGCTGCTGTTGATGCTCGCCGGTTTCGCGGTCAGCCACTGGCAGGGCGAGCGCGGCATCTGGGCCTGGGTTTCGGCCTTCTGCGAAGCAGCGGCCGTGGGCGCACTGGCCGACTGGTTCGCGGTCGTTGCCCTGTTCCGGCGGCCGATGGGCCTGCCGATCCCGCATACGGCAATCATCCCGCGCAGCAAGGAACGCATCGGCGACAGCCTCGCCCTGTTCGTGCGCGACCAGTTCCTGGAGCCGGGTGTGCTGCTGGCCAAGCTGCAGGTGTTCGATCCGGCCAGCCGCCTCGGCAGTTGGCTGGCCGATCCGGCGCGCTCACGGATGCTGGCCGACATGGCCCGCGGCTGGGCCTTGCAGGCACTGGACTTCTTCGACGAAACCGCGGTGCGCCGGCAGCTGCACGCCTTCGTGGTGCAGCAGCTGCGGCAGTGGAATGCCGCCGCCACCGCCGGTGAGCTGCTGGCCCTGCTGACCGCCGATGGGCGCCACCAGCGCGTGCTGGACGAGGGCCTGCAGCGCTTGGGGCGCTGGCTGGAGCAGCCGGAAGTGAAGGAGCGCGCCTCGCAGCTGATCGTGCGTTACATCCAGCGCGAGTGGCCGACGCTGTCGAGCACGGTGAACTGGGTCAAGCCGATCGACGAGATCGGCGACAGCCTGGCCGAGCGACTGGCACGGGCAGTGCTGGAAGAACTGCAGCAGGTACTGGCTGAGCCGCAGCATCCGCTGCGCCAGGACTACGAGACCTGGTTGCAGAACTACGTGCAGCGCCTGCGCGAGGACCCGGCCCTGGCCGAACGCATCGAACAGCTCAAGCAGGAAATGATCGACCACCCGGCCCTGCAGGACTACGTGCAGGGGCTGTGGGCGCGCATCCATGCCAGCCTGCGTGCTGACCTGCAGCGTGAGGATTCAGCGCTGGTCGGCCACCTGCAGCGCAGCCTGGGTTCGCTCGGCGCCAGCCTGCAGGCCGACCCGGCCCTGCGCGACGCGCTCAACCAGCATCTGCTGGAGGGCGCCCAGCGCCTCACCGGCCGCCTGCGCGAAGGCGTGACCACGCATATCGCGCAGACCGTGAAGAGCTGGGACGAACGGCATCTGGTCGAACAGCTGGAACTGAGCGTGGGCCGCGACCTGCAGTTCATCCGCTTCAACGGCACCCTGGTGGGCGGCCTGATCGGCCTGCTGCTGCACGCCGCGACGGTGGTGTTCAGGTTCTAGGACCCCATCCGGCAGTCGATCCACGCCCTGCGTGGAGACGGAATTCGTCACGCTTGATTAACGAAATGAGAATGCCTATCATTTGCCGATCGGTTGTACGCTTAGCCAAGCGGGGCACGGAAGCACGCACCCACCCGCCCCTTCGCCCGTGTACATCCCCCGACTACCGGGTCGCCCGCACCAAGCGGGTGGCGCACCGTCGATGGGACTCGCTGGGCGACGTGCGCGAAGCGCATGGCTGCTGTGTCTGCGCATTCCATCGCCTGTTTCGTCCTGCATGGAATCGCACCGATGGCAATGCCGTTGAACCACCCTCGTCCCACTCTGCTGGCCCTGGCCGTGACCGCACTGATGATCGCCCCGCTGGCCCACGCCGACGGCACTGCCGATCCTTCCGCGCGCACGCTGGATACGGTCCAGGTCACCGCTGACGGCGATATCGTCGACAGCTATACGGTCAAGCGTGCCAGCACGGCCACCAAGCTCGGCCTGTCGCTGCGCCAGACGCCGCAGTCGATGACCGTGGTCACCCGCCAGCGCCTGGATGACATGGGCTTGTTCTCGCTGTCCGATGTGATGGGCCAGGTCACCGGCGTGGCGGTATCGGTTACCGACAGTGAGCGCATCAACTACGTCTCGCGCGGCTACAACATCACCAATTTCCAGGTCGATGGGATGCTCAACACCTTCGGTGGGTACATCAAGACCAACACCGACAGCGTGATCTATGACCGCATCGAAGTGGTGCGCGGCGCAACCGGCCTGACCACCGGTGCCGGCGATCCCTCCGGCACCATCAACTTCGTGCGCAAGCGTCCTACCGACAGCTTCCAGATGAGCGCCAACCTGACCCTCGGGCGTTGGGGCAACCAGCGCCTGGAGGCCGACCTCGGTGGCCCGGTTGCGCTCGACGGCCGCATCCGCGCGCGCGTGGTGGCGGCCAAACAGCAGAGCGACTCGTTCCGCGATGTCTACAAACTGGACAAGGACGTGTTCTACGGCATCGTCCAGGCCGACATCACCGACACGACCCTGCTCGAGGCCGGCTACGAATACCAGTCGCCGCGCACCACAGGCGTGACCTGGGGCGTGGTGCCGTACTGGGGGTCCGATGGCCAGCCCGCCAACCTGCCGCGCTCGACCAACCTGTCCGCCCGCTGGAGCAGTTGGCCGATCATCGAAAAGAGCGCATTCGCACGCCTTGAGCAGCAGTTGGGCAACGGCTGGACCGCCAAGGCCGCCTATACCCGCTCCAAGCGCGAAACCGACGGTGCGGTGTGGTACGGGGCCTCCGGCTACCCGAATGCCGATGGCAGCGGCATCAGCGCCTTCGTCGGCAGCTTCGGCGAGAACGGCGATATGCAGGTGTTCGACTTCAACGTTGGCGGTCCGTTCCGGCTGTTCGGCCGCGAACATGAGCTGGTGCTCGGTTTCGGCCAATCGGTGCGCAAGGGTGACGTGCCTGCCACCGACACCGCTGCATACCCGGACAGCTACACCCGTGTACCGGATTGGCACCGCTGGAACGGCGACGTCTCGCCGCTGCAGGTCACCCGCCTGGGCTATCTGGCTTCTGAAGACAAACTGCGCCAGCGCGCGGCCTATCTGGCGACGCGCCTGCAGCTGGCCGATCCGTTGACCGCGGTGCTCGGCGCGCGCTACGGCAGCTGGGAAACGCGCACCTGGAACTACACCCATGACGCCGCCGGTCGCCTGACCGATACGCGTCGCGGCGGCTACAAGCCGGACGACTCGCTCACTCCGTATGCCGGCTTCATCTACGACTTCAACCGCTACTTCAGCGGCTACGTCAGCTACACCGACATCTTCCAGCCGCAGAACTACCGTGACCGGGACAACAACTACCTCGAACCGGTGGTCGGTGACATGTGGGAGGCCGGCGTCAAGGCCGAGTTCTTCGACGGTCTGCTGAATGCTTCCGTGGCCGTGTTCAAGGGCCAGAAGGACAACGTTGCCGAGCTCGACGACTCGGTGCCGGAAAACTCGCTGCCGGGTGGGGTCAGTGCCTACCGCTCCACCGGCAAGGGCAACAAGGTCAAGGGCTGGGAGATCGAAGCACAAGGCAGCCTTGGTGAGAACTGGAACCTGGCGGCCGGCTTCACCCACACCGTCAGCCGCAATGCGCAGGGCGTGCGCCAGAACACCGTCGTCCCGGTCGATCTGTTCCGCCTCAACGCCAGCTGGCGACCGGGCGGTGCTGAAGGCCGCTTCTGGCTGGGCGGTGGCGCCACCTGGCAGAGCGGAATCTGGAGCCTGAGCAACAAGCCGCGTGCGGATTTCCTGACCAGCGGCAAGCGCGACCGCGTGGCAATCGAACAGGGCGACATCTACCTGCTCAACCTGTCGGCGGGCTATCGCTTCAACGAGAACTTCACCGCGCAGGTAAACGTGAACAACCTGCTGGACAAGAAGTATTACAACCGCGTCGGTTTCTATGACGGCGTGTTCTGGGGCGAACCGCGCAATGTGACGATGACACTGCGCTGGAAGCTCTGACCCTCGATGGATGGCACCGGTTCTGCGACCGGTGCCCGGCCACGGATGGCCAACCCCGGCGCGCTGCGGTGCGCCGGTTCCTTTTCACTGAAACCTGCAGGAACGCCGTGGACCGCTCGCCCGCAACCGCCAGCCCCCGCACCTTCTTCTCCAACCCGCGCTGGGGCGTGCTGTCACGCTCGCTGGCGGCGATCTTCGGCGGCTACGCGCTGGCTTCCGTGACCAGCGTATTCTGCGCGGTGGCGCTGCCCGGCGCACGTGGCCAGACCGTGCTGACCGGCATGCTGCTGGCCATTCTGGTGGCCGCCTGCGCGGCGCTGTGGGCGTTCGCCACCCGCAGTGCGCTGCGTGCGTGGGTCGGCATCCTCGCCCCCACCCTGCTGATGGCAGTCATCGCGCGCATGCTGGGGGCTTGGGCATGAAGAACGGATTCCGCCAGTCGATGGCCTGGCTGCACACCTGGACCGGCCTGCTGGTCGGCTGGTTGCTGCTGCTGATCTTCATGGCCGGCACGGCCAGTTACTACCGCGAGGAAATCAGCCGCTGGATGCGTCCTGAGCTGCCCTCCAGCAACGTCAGCATCGACGTCGCCGCGCAGCGTGCCGTGGATTACCTGCAGGCCAATGCCGCGCAGGCCGAGAACTGGTTCGTAACGTTGCCGCAGCCGCGCAATCCCGCCATGCAGATGTTCTGGCGGCTGCCGCCGGAGCTGGCCGACCCCAGCCGTGGCCGTCGAGGGGGCTTCGGCGACGCAACACTGGACCCGAACACCGGGCAGGCACTGAAGGCCCGCGAGACCCGCGGCGGTGATTTCTTCTACCGCCTGCATTTCGACCTGCACTACATCCCGGTGCTGTGGGCGCGCTATCTGGTCGGCTTCTGCGCGATGTTCATGCTGGTGGCAATCATCACCGGCGTCATCACCCACAAGAAAATCTTCAAGGACTTCTTCACCTTCCGCAAGGACAAGGGCCTGCGGTCCTGGCTCGATTTCCACAACGTCAGCGCGGTGATGGCCCTGCCCTACCACGCGATGATCACCTACACCGGCATCGTCACCCTGATGATCATGTACCTGCCGTGGGGCGTGAAGGTGGCCTACCCGCAGGACGAGGATGCCTTCTACAGCGAGGCCTTCGGTGGCATGCCGGAGGTGACTGCACCTGCCGAAGGCCGCGCCACCCCGCTGCCGATCGCGCAGCTGCTGGACAGCGCGCGAGCGCATTGGCACGGCGTGGAAGTGGCCGGCTTCACCGTGTCCAACCCGGGCGCGGCCAATGCAGTGATCGACATCCGCCAGCGTGACGGCAAGCGCCTGTCCACCGACACCCCGGCCGTGCGCTACGACATGGTCAACGGCACGCTGCTGGAAGAAACACCGCCTTCCGGTGGCGCCACCGCCACCCGCGGCGTGCTGTACGGCCTGCACCTGGCGCGCTTCGCCGACTGGGGCCTGCGCGCACTGTTCTTCCTGTCCGGCCTGGTCGGCTGCCTGATGGTGGCCAGCGGCGTGGTGCTGTGGGCGGTGAAGGAACGGCCCAAGCACGCCAAGAGTGGCCGCACAGGCTTCGGCCTGCGCCTGGTCGATGCGTTGAACATCGGTACCGTGGCCGGCCTGCCGATCGCCTTTGCAGCGTACTTCTGGGGCAACCGCCTGCTGCCGCTGGACATCGCCGAACGCTCCAGCGCCGAGGCCAACGTGTTCTTCTACGCCTGGGGCGCGGCACTGCTGGCCGCCTTCATCTGGCCGAAGCGGATGATGTGGGCCTGGCAGCTGTACCTGGGCGCAGCCGCGTTCGCGCTGGTTCCGGTGGTCAATGCGCTGACCACGCATGCGCACCTGGGCAACACCCTGCGCAACGGGGACTGGGTGTTGGCGGGCTTCGATCTGTCGATGATCTCGTTCGGCGCGATGCTGGCGCTGTGCGGCTGGCGCATGCAGCGCTGGACGCCACCACTGTCTGCGGCCGAGAAGAAGAAGCGTGCCGCCACGGCGGCAGCCAAGGCCCCGGTGGACGCTGCGGAAACCGCCGAAGCGGAGGCCAGCGCATGATGCTGCTGGCGTTGACCCTGTCGTTCTCCGCGTTCACCGCATTGTCGCTGGCGATGGAGAAGCACCAGCAC
This sequence comes from Stenotrophomonas sp. 86156_Sma, assembly GCF_056481625.1. Taxonomy (NCBI): domain Bacteria; kingdom Pseudomonadati; phylum Pseudomonadota; class Gammaproteobacteria; order Lysobacterales; family Lysobacteraceae; genus Stenotrophomonas; species Stenotrophomonas sp. 86156_Sma. The sequence goes on along the minus strand of NZ_CM151157.1, from coordinate 1,656,886 downwards.
GATCTGCACGGCAAGGCGGCAGCCACTCCGGCACGGCGCACGCAGTGGCGGGTGCTGGGCTGGGTACTGCTGGCGGTAGCGTTCGCACTGTGCGTGGTCGACCACGGCTGGGCGATGGGCCCGGTGCTGTGGCTGGGCGTGATGACCGTGGGCGGCGTGGTGCTGTCGTTCGGGTTGTACCCGTACCGGCCGAAATGGATCGCGCCGCTGGCAATCGCGCTGCCCGTGGCCGGGCTGCTGGTGGCCTTGCTGTAACCGCCATCCACGCATGGCGTGGATCTACTGAACAATCCTCCACGCATGGCGTGGATGTGCCGGCCAGATATGGGGAGTGCCGGCCGCTGGCCGGCATCCCATGAACCCTCTGCGGATCTGACACCGTTGCCGGCCAGCGGCCGGCACTACCGGGCTTACCCCAACCGCTTCAGTTCCCACGCGCGGTGGATGCGCGCGTTGCGCTCGAAATCCGGGCCGATGGTGCGTGCGGTGATCTCGCGGCACTGGGCGAATTCTGCGATAGCGTTCTCTTCCAGCTTGAAGCGGCGGAAGTTGTTGGAGAAGTACAGCACGCCACCCGGCGCAAGCCGCGCCACCGCCGCGCGCAGCAGCTTCAACTGCTCGCGCTGCACGTCGAAGTCATCGGCGCGTGCGGAGTTGGAGAAGGTCGGCGGATCGCAGAAAATCACGTCGTACTGGCCACGGTCGCCTTCCAGCCAGGCCATCGCATCGGCCTGCACCAGCAGGTGCTGGTTGCCGCCCTGCCCGTTCAACGCCAGGTTGTCGTAGCACCACTGCAGGTAAGTGGCCGACAGGTCGACGCTGGTAGTGCTGGCGGCACCGGCCACCGCCGCCTGCACGCTGGCCACGCCGGTGTAGCAGAACAGGTTGAGGAAACGCTTGCCACGCGCCTGCTCGGCCATCATCCGGCGCAGCGGGCGGTGGTCGAGGAACAGGCCGGTGTCCAGGTAGTCGAACAGGTTCACCTGCAGCAGCGCGTTGTTCTCGCGCACCACGATGAATTCGTCACGCTGCTCGAAACGGCCGTACTTGCTGCCGCCCTTGCCGCGCTCGCGCGACTTCATCGACACCTGCTCCGGCGGCACGCCGAACACTTCACGCGCAGCGGCCAGCAGTTCGTTGCGGCGGCGGCGCACGTCGTTCTCCGGAATCGCCGCCGGTGCGGCGTATTCCTGCACATGCAGGAAGGTGCGGCGCTTGCCACCGTCTTCCTCGTAGACATCGATGGCTGCCGCGTACTCCGGCAGATCGGCATCGTAGGCGCGGAAGCAGGTGATGTCCTCGCGGGCACGCCAGCTCTTGAACTTCTTCAGGTTCTTGCGCAGGCGGTTGGCCACCATCTGCGCACCTTCGCTGAGTTCGCGCGGCTGCGCCGGGTCGCGGCCCGGCACGGCGATCGGGTCGCAGACGATCAGCGCGCATTCCAGCGCACCGTTGAACATCTGGTACTTCTTGCCCGCACGCAGGCCGGTGGCAAAGGCCAGTTCGTCGTTGCCGCACAGCAGGCTGGCGCGCCACTGCGGCACCGCCTTCTGCAGAGCATTGCCCAGTGCGCGGTACAGCGCCGGGTCGGCGGCCAGGCGTTCGTCATACGGCGGGTTGCAGACCACCGCACCGATCTCCTGCTCCGGCGCGGCCAGGTCGGCCACATCGGCGCGGGTGAAGCGGATCGCGTGGGCGACACCGGCCACCTCGGCATTCTCGCGTGCCGCCTGGATCGCGGTCGGGTCGATGTCGCTGCCGTGGATGACCGGCTTCAGCGCGGCCAGGCCAGCCGCTTCGCGGTCACGCGCCTCGCTCTGGATGCTCTTCCAGGCCGCCTTGTCGAAGCCCAGCCAGCGGCTCGGCGGCAGGCTGCCATGGCGCATCAGGCCGGGCGCGACGTCGGCGGCCATCAGCGCGCCTTCGATCAGCAGCGTGCCGCTGCCGCACATCGGGTCCAGCAGGCCGCCACCGGCAGCGTGCAGGCGCGGCCACTGCGCACGCAGCAGCAGCGCGGCGGCCAGGTTTTCCTTCAGCGGTGCCTCGTGCGCGGCGCCACGCCAGCCACGGCGATGCAACGGACCGCCGCCGAGGTCGATCGACAGCGAGGCACGGCCTTTGCGCAGTGACAGGTTGACGCGCACATCCGGCAGGTCGGTGTTGACCGACGGGCGCTCTAGGCCTTCATCACGCATGCGGTCGACGATGGCGTCCTTGATCCGCTGCGCGGCAAAGCGGGCATGGGTGATCTTGTCGCCGGACACGTGCGCGTCCACCGCCAGGGTCATCTCCGGCTTGATGTGCTCGTGCCACGGCAGCGCACGCACGCCGTCATACAGGGCCTGCTCGTCCGGGCAGTCGAACTCGTCGATCGGCCACAGCACGCGGCTGGCCAGGCGCGACCACATCACGATCCGCAGCGCCTGCTCCAGTTCGCCCTCGGCGTTGACGCCGGCAATGGTGGCAGTGGCCTTGCCAAGGCCCAGGGCCGACAGTTCATCGGCAAGCAGGTATTCCAGGCCCTTGGCGCAGGAGACGAAGAATTTCACAGGATCGGTTCGCAGGTGGTCGGGCGCGGCACAGGGGCCGGGCCAGTCGGAAAGGAGGGCCGTAGGCACGGCCGGCAGGCCCGCGCCGGGGGCGGCGGGGCTGCCATTGTAGTCAATGCGGGCGGGCGCGCCGTGCGCCCGGGCTTCACAGTTGCCGCAGCAGGCGCTCGAAGGCCTGCGCGGAGGCCTCCACGTGGTGCTCCAGGCGGTGGCCGTCGTCGACCAGCAGCAGCTGCGCCGAACGCGCCTGGGCCCAGGCGATCACTCCAGCGGCCGGCACCACATCGTCATGCCAGGCCTGGACCACGGTGGTCGGCACGGCGGCGGCGTCCAGCGCCGGCATCGGGCCCATGGTGGTCGGCGGCACCATCAGGAACAGGCCGGCCACCGGCACCTGCAGCGAGGCGATGGCAGAGATGTAGGCACCCAGGCTGGAGCCGGCCAGCACCACCGGGCCCTGCTGGGCGGCGATGGCGGCGCGTTCGACCAGGCGCTGCAGGCGGGTGCGCACGTCCCCCACCCGGCTGACCTCGCTCATCGCATCGAGGTCGGTGTAGTCCGGACGCTCATGGGTCCAGCCCAGGCGCTGCGCCACGTCGGCCAGCGCGGTGACCTTGGTCGCCTCCGGGCCGCTCTCGAAACCGTGGGACAGGATGCAGTGGCCGCGGCTCATGCGCGCGCTCCATGGGAGCGGGCCGATGAGGAAAGGGAAGGCAGGTTCATGCCGCAATGCTAGCATCGCCGGATGCCCAACCCGCTCCTGCCCGGCCTGCAGCTGCAGCCGCTGCCCTACGAAGACCGTCTGCCACTGCGCGACCCGGCCACGCTGGAGATGGTGGTGATCCACTGCACCGAGCTGCCCGATCTGGCGATGGCCCGTGAGTACGGCGAGCGCGTGCTGTATGACAGCGGCGCCGGCAACAGCGGCCACTTCTACATCGACCGCGATGGCAGCGTGGTGCAGTACGTGGCACCGGAGCGGGTGGCCCACCACGTGCGCGGCATGAACGCGCATACGCTGGGCATCGAACTGGTCAACACCGGGCGCTACCCGCACTGGTTCGACAGCCGCCAGCAGGCGATGGACGAGCCGTACACCGAGGCACAGCTGCAGGCGCTGGAGCAGCTGTTGCTGGCGCTGGTAGCGCGCTACCCGTCGCTGCGGCGGATTGCCGGGCACGACCAGCTGGATCTGGAGCAGGTGCCGGCCAGCGATGACCCGGCGCTGATGGTGGCACGCAAGCGTGATCCGGGGCCGTTGTTCCCGTGGGCGCGGGTGCTGGCGAAGGTGCCGTTGCAGCCGTTTGGGTGAGGGTTTGCAGGGCTGCGCCCTGCACCTGCAGAAGCCTAAGCCAGAGCAACAGCAGAAGCTGACTTCCTGAGGGGAGGCGGGGTGGGTCCGGTTGCGGGGGGCGCTGCAAGTACGTCCATGGGGGCTTGGCCGCGGCTTGCTCGTGTGCGCTGTCCTGCGCACACGGCAAGACCGGGGTTGGGCGTCCTGCCCAACCCGCCCGAGGCATGCCTCGGGCCCATGCGGCTCACGCCCCCGCAACCGGACCCACCCCGCCTTCGACAGATTCCCGCTGCTGTTGGTGGGTGCCGACCGTTGGTCGGCACGGGATCGAATCGATCGGAGGGTGCCTTTGTAGAGTCGAGCCACGCTCGACTGCTCTTTGCGTGCGAATCGGGCACGAGGGGGGGCAGAGCCGTTTCCCGTTGGGAAACGGATCCGACCCCGCGCGGCTCAGGCGCCGCTGGCCACCGGGCGGCTGCTGTCGCTGACCCAGCCGCTCCAGGAATCGGCGTAGATGCGTGCGCCGGACAGACCGGCCGCTTCCATCGCCAGCAACAGGTGGCAGGCGGTCACGCCGGAGCCGCACATCAGCACCACCTGCTGCGGATCACGGTTGCCGATCACGCCCTGCAGTTCGGCGCGCAGTTCCTGTGCATCACGCAGGCGGCCGTCGGCGACGTTCAACGCAAACGGACGGTTGACCGCGCCGGGCACGTGGCCGGCGACCGGGTCCAGCGGCTCCACTTCGCCGCGGAAGCGCTCACCTGCGCGTGCGTCGACCAACCAGCCCGGCGCGTGCTTCAGGCGTGCGCTGATTTCCTCGGCATTGGCGATCTGGGTGGTGTCGAAACGGCCCGGGTAAACCGGCAGCGCGGTCACCTCATCCTGCCCCGTCGCCAAGGGATGCCCTGCGCCCTGCCATGCGGCGATGCCACCATCAAGCACGGCCACCTTGCTGTGCCCGATCAGGCGCAGCAGCCACCACAGGCGCGAGGCGGCCATGCTGCCATCGCTGCCGTCGTAGACCACCACCTGGGTGTCGGGACCGATGCCCCACTGGCCCAGTTTCGCGGCGAAGGCATCGCTGTCCGGCAGCGGGTGACGGCCGTGGCCGCTGCGGGTCAGATCCGACAGGTCCCGATTGAGGTCGGCATACACCGCGCCCGGAACATGCCCCGCGAGATACTGGCCGTTACCCGCCTGCGGATCGGCCAGCGAGGAACGTGCATCGACCACGCGTACGGCGGTACTGGCAGTAGCACGTGCGTCGACCACGCGAACGCCCTCGCCCAATGCAGCGGCCAGGGTGGCGACATCGACCAGGGTGGTCCACGGCGGATCGATCGGCTTCATTGCACTTGCTCCAGGCGGCGACGCAGGTTGTAGAGGATGGCGGCGGTGGCGCCCCAGATGCGCTGGCCGGGCCAGCCATATTCGAGGACGTGGCGGACGCGGCCGCGATGATTGATTTCGACCTGGTGCAGGTTGTCGGCTGCCATCAGGTAATCGAGCGGCACTTCAAACACTTCGGCCACTTCACTGGGCTGCGGCACCGGCACGAAGTCCGGATCGACCACGGCCACCACCGGCGTGACGCGGTAGCCGGTGATTGTCACGAAGGGATCGAGATAACCCAGCGCCTGCACCTGGCCGGGCGCCAATGCGATTTCCTCCTGGCTCTCGCGCAGTGCAGCGGCCAACGCATCGCGGTCATCGGGTTCGGTGCGGCCACCGGGGAAGCCGACCTGACCACCATGGGTGCGCAGGGTTTCGGTGCGACGGGTGAGGATGACCTGTGCGCCGTTGGCGCGCGGCACGATGCCGGCCAGTACGGCGGCTTCCACCGGGGGCCCGGGCGGAAGCAGATCGATCAGTTCACTGCGGTTCCAGCCGTCGCCGGCCGGCGGCTCGGCCAGTGGATGCAGCGCGCGCATCAGGCGCTCGTGATCAGCCAGCGAGCCGCGCAGTGATTGCTGCAGCTGTTCACGCAGAGGTTGCACGCGATGCAGGATGCGGCTGCGTTCCTCGTTGCTCATCGACGACCACCGCGCGATCTCATCGATATGCCGCCCGCAGCCGGTGCATTGCCGGTGCGGATCCAGCGTGCACACTCCGATGCAGGGACTTGCGACAACACGCGCCGTTTTTTCCATTGTTTGCACCCGGCAACAGTAGCGCGATCGGGCTGAATTTGCGCGGGGTCAATATGCAGTGCACGGCAGCGTCGCGCTCCGCGCAAACAAAAACGCGCCGGTGGGATCACCGGCGCGTTTCGTTTACCGCTTCGATTTACTTGACGCTGACCAGCTTGATCTCGAACTGCACAGCCACGTTCGGCGGGAACGGGGTGCGCGGGTCGGCACCGTAGGCCTGGTCCGGCGGCAGGGTGACTTCCCACTTCGAGCCAGCCGGCATCTGCAGCAGGGTCTCGCGCATGGCCTTCATTTCGACTTCGCTGACCTTGATCGACGGAATCTGCTGGGCCGGGCGGGCTTCGGTCGGGCGCTGGCCGTACGGGAACGGACCGGCCACTTCCAGCTGCACGGTGCTGGCCTGGGTCGGCTTGGCGCCCTTGCCGGCTTCGATCACGCGGTACTGGACGCCGCTCGGCAGGGACTGCACGCCGGCCTTGGCCTTGTTCGCCGCGATGAACTGATCGCTCTTGGTCTTGTTTTCGGCAGCAGCCTTTTCGTACTCGGCCTTGGCAGCCTGGGCACGGCCCTGCTCGCGCTTCTGGAACGCTTCAACGGCCGGCTTCAGCTGGTCGGCGGTGATCGCCGGCTGCTTCTTGGCGTAGGCGTCCTGCAGGCCCTTCACCACCGAGTTGATGTCCAGCTGCTCACCACGACCGGTCAGCTCCGCCAGGTTGTTGCCGTAGTCGTAACCGAAGTAGTAGCTCAGCTTGCCCTTTTCGGACGAGACGTCCTGGGCGAAGGCATTGCCCGTCAGGGCCAGGGCCGCGACGGCGACCGCGATAGAACGCAACTTCATCAAACAGTTCTCCAGGGGTGGTAACTCAGGGACGTTCTGCGCCGCCCTGAGGCGACGGGTTAGGATAACGGGCACAACGTGTAACCGCTACTCACGATGCAGGCTAAGACCCGTCTGCGTTGGCGGAGTTCAATCTCACTTTTTTTTAACGTTTCAGGAGTTTCCCCGTGGCCGATGCCCTGATCGCTGTCGCCGACGACGGCGCCATCCGCACCGTGACCGTCCAGCGCCCGGACAAGCTCAACGCCTTGAATGCCGCGACCCTGCAGGCGCTGGCCGAGGCGTTCAGCGCCGCCGCAGCCGACCCGGACGTGCGCGTGGTGGTGCTCACCGGTGCCGGTCCGAAGGCTTTCGTGGCCGGGGCCGACATCGCCGAGATGAACACACTCAGTGCGGTTCAGGGACGTGATTTCTCCCTGCTCGGCCAGGCCCTGATGCGCCAGATCGAGCGCATGCCCAAACCGGTCATCGCCCGCGTCAACGGTTTTGCCCTGGGCGGCGGCCTGGAGCTGGCCATGGCCTGCCACCTGCGCATCGCTGCCGATACGGCCAAGGTCGGGCAGCCGGAGATCAATCTCGGCCTGATTCCCGGCTTCGGCGGCAGCCAGCGCCTGCTGCGCCTGTGCGGCCGCGCCGCCACCCTGGAGCTGTGCCTGCTGGGTGCACCGATCAACGCCGCGCGTGCGCTGGAACTGGGCATCGTCAACGAGGTGGTGCCCGCCGATGCGCTGGACAACCGTGTACAGGACATCGCGCGCCAGCTGGCACGCTCGGCCCCGCTGGCCCTGCGTGGCCTGCTCGACGCGGTACACGTGGGTGGCGAATGCAGCCTGGAGGCTGGGCTGGAGTACGAAAGCGCGCAGTTCGGCCTGCTGTTCGCCACCGAAGACATGCGCGAAGGCACCAGCGCCTTCCTGCAGCGCCGCCCGCCGGCCTTCCAGAACCGCTGACGCCATGGCATCCCGACCCAACCCCGCGCAGTTGTTCGCCCGGGTCCAGGCAGACGATCTCGATGGCGCCCTGCAGGCCGGTCTCATGGACTACGTCGCCCGTGCCGGCGACGAACAGCTGCTGCCCGGCCACCCGGACCTTCCGCAACGCCTGTGCCAGGCCCAACAGCAGCTGCACGCGGCCTGGGCCGCACGCGAACGCTACCGTGCCCGCGCCGTGCGCCTGGCGCGCCGCGAGGCCGAACGCGATGCGCGACGAACGCCAGCCCCGGCGCCGGACGTGAAGCCCGCCCTGCCCCCGGCCGCCGCCGCGATTCTCGCCCGGGCCAAGGCCCGCGCCACCGGCAAGGAGCAGTAATGGCCGCTGCGAAGAAGACCCCGCGCGCGCCGGCGCGACGCGGTGGCAGCATGCCGCGCGCCGACGTGGTGGAGATGTTCACCCGCCTGCGCGAACTCAATCCGCACCCGAAGACCGAACTGGAGTACAGCTCACCGTTCGAACTGCTGGTGGCGGTCGCGCTGTCGGCGCAGGCCACCGACGTGGGCGTCAACAAGGCCACGCGCCGCCTGTTCCCGGTGGCCAATACCCCGGCAAAGATCCTCGCGCTTGGCGAGGACGGGCTGAAGCAGTACATCGCCACCATCGGTCTGTTCAACGCCAAGGCGAAGAACGTGATCGCCACCTGCGCGATCCTGCTGGAGAAGCACGGCGGTGAAGTGCCGCGCGATCGCGATGAACTGGAAGCGCTGCCGGGCGTGGGCCGCAAGACCGCCAACGTGGTGCTCAACACTGCGTTCGGTGAGCCGGTGATGGCGGTGGACACGCATATCTTCCGCGTCTCCAACCGTACCGGCCTGGCCCCGGGCAAGAACGTGCGCGAAGTGGAAGACAAACTGGTGAAGGTGATTCCGGCCGAGTTCCTGCTCGACGCGCATCACTGGCTGATCCTGCACGGACGTTATGTGTGCAAGGCGCGCAAGCCGGATTGCCCGGGCTGCGTGATCGCCGACCTGTGCCGGTTCAAGGAAAAGACCACGGCCGAGGCGTGAACGCGTTCGTGGTGTGACAAAACAAGGACGGCGGGCACAGGGCCCGCCGTCTTTGCTTGTAGACAAGAGTGCTTCAGGGCATCAGAACGACAGGTCGCCCCAGACGCCGAACTCCTTGGTCTTGTCGTTCTTCTTGTCGCTGGCGTTGGCCAGGTGCGTGTACTTGTACACGGTCGACAGCTTGAGGTTCTTCATGACCGGGAACTCGACGCCGACGTTCCAGTACTTGTCGCTCAGGGTCGGGTCCAGCGTCTTGCTGACGTCGGTGTCATCGTAACGACCGAACACGTTGATGCCGCCGTCGGTGACGCGCACGCTGCCCCACACCGACCAGCCGCTGGTCTTGTCGGTGGCAACGGTCATCACGTTGTTGAGGTTCTTGGCCTGGAAGTACTCGCCACCGACGCGGAAGTCGCTGCTGGCGTAGGCCACCATCGCATTGGCGCGGGTGTAGGTGTTCTCGGCGCTCTGGATGTCGGTTTCCTTGCCCAGCTTGCCACTGTAGCCACCGACGGCAACCACGAAGTTCTCGTTCGGGGTATAGGCCGCGCGGCCTTCCACGTCCATGCCCTTGCTGCGGGTCGGGTTCTTGTAGCCGGCGCCGGACACAACCGAGACCGCGTAGTTGAAGTTGTTGCCCAGGTTGCCGAAGCCATGCAGGCCCCAGTCGGACGAGTTGCCGTACTTCAGGCGGTCGGTCAGGGTGTTCTCGACATAACGCATGCCGTAGAACTTCTCGACATACGGAATCCACGGCATGTCGGCGGCACCGACGCGCAGGTTGAAGGCCGGGTCGAAGCTGCCCTGCACGTAGGCCTTCTTGACGAACAGTTCGGTGTTGCCGATGGCCGAGCTGTACTGGAAGTCGGTGGTCAGGTTGGCCGACCAGATGTCGTTGAACTTGTGGTCGACGGTCAGGTAGAAGCGCTTGACGTCCAGACCGGTGCCGCTGGCGGCGGTGTCCTTGCCGTTGCTGGTCTTGTCGATGTTGGTCAGGTCGAAGAACATGCGACCGCCGATCTTGTTGTCATTGACCAGCTTGGCCAGCTTGTCGACGCTGGTCTGGGTCTTCTGTGCACCTTCCAGGGCCTGGGCCTGGGTGATGTTCACTTCGGACTGCGCATCGGACTGTGCCTGCAGCGCCTGCGAATCGTTCTGCAACTGCTGGACCTGGGCCTGCAGGGCAGCGATCTGCGCCTGCAGCTGCTGCAGCTGTGCCTGGGATACGCCCGTGCTGGCGGGAGCTGCGAAGGCGTCGGCGGAAACCAGACCGAGGCTTGCAACGACCGCGGCGGCGAGCAAATGGGAACGCATTTTGGATTTCTCCAGAGGGTTGGAATGGCTTGGGCAGAACGCCACGCCGGCAGGCCGGTCAAGCGTTTTGCGAACATTCCGTTAAAACCATGACAGCCGAATGACAACCTGAGCACCAACCACAGATTTCTTCGTGCGGTCATGCGTACGACTCATTTGCCGCCACATGCTTGTCGATCCCTTGCGGCATATGGCGTCACGTATCAGCGTCCCGGCCCGGGCCGACCGCCGCGCAGCGCTCAACTGCATTGATGGTTTCGTGTGGATGACGCGGCATCACTGCGGAATGCCAGGCCGGGATGGCATTGACGACCACACCGGGCAGTCCATCAGCGACATATAGAACGTGATCGCAACCGGGCCACGTCCGTCTCCGGCGCATGGTCATCACGTTGCCCGCAGCACTCAGAACCTTCACGCCCCTGGCTGTGCGGACGCCGGGCAGCGCTGTAACGGTTGCGTCATACAACGGTCCCTGCGCTGTCATCGAGCCGTTATGGAATGTGCGCCGGGCGGGTAACCCCGCATCCCAATCAACCCAGGAGCCACCCCGTGATCCACGCCTTCAAGTCGCGCGTTGCCGTTGCCGTCTTCGCAGCGTCGTCCGTGTTCGCCGCCAACGCCGCTGAAATCACCGGCGCGGGCGCCTCGTTCATCTACCCGGTGATGTCGAAGTGGTCGGCCGACTACAACGCTGCCACCAGCAACAAGGTCAACTACCAGTCGATCGGTTCCGGCGGTGGTATCGCCCAGATCAAGGCCAAGACCGTTGATTTCGGCTCCTCCGATGCTCCGCTGAAGCCGGAAGAACTGGCCGCTGCGGGCCTGGCGCAGTTCCCGTCGGTGATCGGCGGCGTGGTGCCGGTGGTGAACGTGGCCGGCATCGCCCCGGGCGCGCTGAAGCTGGACGGCACCGTGCTGGCCAACATCTTCCTGGGCAAGATCAAGACCTGGAACGACCCGGCCATCGCCGCACTGAACCCGGGCGTGACCCTGCCGAGCGCCAAGATCACCGTCGTGCACCGTTCGGATGGTTCGGGCACCACCTTCAACTTCGTCAACTACCTGTCCAAGGTCAGCCCGGAGTGGAAGAGCTCGGTCGGTGAAGGCACCTCGGTCCAGTGGCCGGCCGGCATCGGTGGCAAGGGCAACGAAGGCGTTGCCGCTTACGTGAAGCAGATCAAGGGCGGCATCGGCTACGTCGAACTGTCCTACGCGCTGCAGAACAAGCTGTCGTACACCGCGATGAAGAATGCCGCCGGCCGCTTCGTGCAGCCGAGCGATGCGTCGTTCGCCGCCGCCGCTGCCAGCGCCGACTGGGCCAGCGCCAAGGACTTCTACCTGGTGATGACCAACGCCCCGGGCGCCGAGTCCTGGCCGATCACCGCCACCAACTTCATCCTGGTGCACAAGAAGCCGAAGAATGCTGCCAACGGCAAGGCCACCCAGGAGTTCTTCCGCTGGGTCTACAAGAGCGGCGACGCCCAGGCCCGCCAGCTGGATTACGTGCCGCTGCCGGACAGCCTGGTCCGCCAGATCGAGACCTACTGGTCGCAGAACCTGAAGTAAGCAAGCGCGTTCCCCCGCAGGAACGGGATCGGCGGGTCCTCTCTCCCCCGCCGATCCCACCCCGGGCGCGAGATCCTCGAGATCTCGCGCTCTTCTTGTTTTTGGGGGTTGGTCGTGAAGAGCGTTTGCGCCTTCGCTGATCCGTGGGTGAGTCGGTGGGCCAGGGCGTGCAGGACACGCCGTAAACCCTTCCTTGGGGGCTCGGCCACGGCATCCATGCCGTGGACGGTCCTGCACGCCCTGGCCCACCGCCTCTCGACAGTTCATCGGGGGCGCGGTGGGGTCATGAAAGGCAGGAGCAAAGGCAAGAGCGTTTGTAGAGCCCCGGCGGTCATATCGGTGCGCAGATCCGGGGTCTGCGGGGGTCTCCCGGACCGTGGCCAACCCCGTGAAACCCTTGTCAGAACGTGATCCAGGACACCTCTGTCATCGTCGTAATACGGCTGTAACAAAAACATCATTTCATAGCCGCATCCGCCGACGACGTCGGCTCTTCCCCGCTATGGAGTGACCATGAAACTGCACTCGGCCGGCCTTGCCGCCCTTTCCCTGGCCATCGCCCTGGGCCTGTCGGCCTGCGGTGGCGACAAGCAGGCCGCGCAGCAGCCGGCTGCCGACGGTGCCGCCGCCCCGGCCGCTGCCGGTGCCAAGGTGACCGCCGAAGTGTCCGGCGCGGGCGCGTCCTTCATCTTCCCGCTGGTCTCCAAGTGGTCGGCTGACTACAACACCAGCACCGGCGCCAAGATCAACTACCAGTCGATCGGCTCCGGTGGCGGTATCGCCCAGATCAAGGCCGGCACCGTCGACTTCGGTTCCTCCGACAAGCCGCTGAGCAGCGAAGAGCTGGCCCAGGCCGGCCTGGCCCAGTTCCCGTCCGCCATCGGCGGCGTGGTGCCGGTGGTCAACATCGAAGGCCTGGAAACCGGCAAGCTGCGCCTGAGCGGCGCCCTGCTGGCCGACATCTTCCTGGGCAAGGTCAAGACCTGGAACGACCCGGCCATCGTCGCCGCCAACCCTGGCGTGAAGCTGCCGGACGGCAAGATCACCCTGGTCCACCGTTCGGACGGCTCGGGCACCACCTTCAACTTCTCCAACTACCTGTCCAAGGTCAGCCCGGAATGGAAGAGCAAGGTCGGCGAAGGCACCTCGGTGCAGTGGCCGGACGGCGTCGGTGGCAAGGGCAATGAAGGCGTTGCTTCCTACGTGAAGCAGATCAAGGGCTCGATCGGCTACGTCGAACTGGCCTACGCGCTGCAGAACGGCATGCCGTACACCGCCATGCAGAACGCGGCCGGCAACTGGGTCGAGCCGAGCGCGGAAACCTTCGCCGCTGCGGCTGCCAGCGCCGACTGGGCCAGCGCCAAGGACTTCAACCTGGTCATCACCAACGCGCCGGGCGAGCAGGCGTGGCCGATCACTGCCACCAACTTCATGCTGATGCAGAAGCAGCCGAAGGATGCCAAGCGCAACCAGGACACCCTGGCCTTCTTCAAGTGGGCCTTCGAAAACGGCCAGGCCCAGGCCAACGAGCTGCACTACGTGCCGCTGCCGGCCGAACTGGTCAAGCAGATCGAGGCCTACTGGGCGACCGACCTGAAGTGATGGACACGACGGTGCCCGCCCCGCGCGGGCACCGCCTCTTCCACGCCGTGCCGCCCCGCCCCTTCCTGGCCCTGCCGTCCCCATGAATGCCATCGCCCAGCCTGTAGCCGCCCCGTCCACGCGTGATGCGCGTGATGCCCGCAACGACAAACTGTTCCGGTGGGTGCTGGTCGGCACCGTCATCTTCGTCCTGATCGCCCTGGCCTGCGCCGCGCTGTCCATGCTGTGGGGCGGCCGCCATGCCCTGCAGATGCAGGGCCTGAGCTTCTTCTTCTCCGCCGACTGGAATCCGGTCGAAAACAAGTTCGGCGCCCTCGCTCCGATCTACGGCACCCTGGTCACCGCGCTCATCGCGATGGTCATCGCCGTGCCGGTCAGCTTCGGCATCGCCTTCTTCCTCACCGAAGTCGCGCCGCGCTGGCTGCGTGGCCCGGTCGGTACCGCCATCGAACTGCTGGCGGGCATTCCTTCGATCATCTACGGCATGTGGGGCCTGTTCGTGCTGGTGCCGGTGATGACCGAGTACGTCACTCCGTTCCTCAACGAAACCCTGGGCGAGATGCCGATCATCGGCCCGCTGTTCCAGGGCCCGCCGCTGGGCATCGGCATGCTCACCGCCGGTTTCGTGCTGGCCATCATGGTCATTCCGTTCATTTCCTCGGTGATGCGCGAAGTGTTCCTGACCGTGCCGACCCGCCTGAAGGAATCGGCCTATGCGCTGGGCTCCACCAAGTGGGAAGTGAGCTGGGACATCGTGCTGCCCTACACCCGCTCGGCGGTGATCGGTGGCATCTTCCTCGGCCTCGGCCGCGCCCTGGGCGAGACCATGGCGGTGGCCTTCGTGATCGGCAACAGCGTGCGCCTGTCGCCGTCGCTGCTGGAACCGGGCACCACCATCGCCGCGCTGATCGCCAACGATTTCGGCGAAGCCACTGAAACCTACCGCTCGGCCCTGCTGCTGCTCGGCTTCGTCCTCTTCATCGTCACCTTCGTGGTGCTGGCCATCGCCCGCCTGATGCTGATGCGCCTGTCCCGCAAGGAGGGCAACTGATGTCCACCACCGCTGATTCGCTGTATCTGCGCCGTCGCATCGGCAACGTCGTTGCGATCACCGCCTCCTGCGCCACCGCCCTGTTCGGCCTGTTCTTCCTGGGCTGGATCCTGTTCACCCTGGCCTCCAAGGGCCTGGCCGGCATCAACTGGGATCTGTTCACCAAGATGACGCCGCCGCCGATGCAGGAAGGCGGTCTCGCCAACGCCTTCTTCGGCAGTGCCGTGATGTGTGCGCTGGCGATCGGCATCGGCACCCCGCTGGGCGTGCTGGCCGGCACCTGGCTGGCCGAGTACGGCAACGCCCGCAAGGCCGGCACCGTGGTCCGCTTCGTCAACGACATCCTGCTGTCGGCCCCATCCATCGTGCTTGGCCTGTTCGTCTACACGCTGTACGTGATGCAGACCGGCGGCAACTTCTCGGCGTTCGCCGGTGCGCTGTCGCTGGCCTTCATCGTGCTGCCGGTGGTGGTTCGCACCACCGACGAAATGCTGCGCCTGGTGCCCTCGCAGATGCGCGAAGCGGCCCTGTCGCTGGGCATCCCGCAGTGGAAGGTGATCGTGCAGGTGCTGTACCGCAGTGCGTCGGCCGGCATCATCACCGGCATCCTGCTGGCGCTGGCCCGCATCTCCGGCGAGACCGCACCGCTGCTGTTCACTGCCTTCGGCAACCAGTACTGGAACAACAACATCTTCCAGCCGATGGCCTCGGTGCCGGTGGTGATGAACCAGTTCGCCGGCAGCCCGTATGAATCCTGGCAGGTGCTGGCCTGGGCCGGTGCCCTGGTGCTCACCGTCTTCGTGTTGCTGGTCAGCCTTGCCGCCCGCGGCATCCTGCTGCGCAACCGTATCTCCCATGACTGACCTTTCCGTGGATAACGCCATGAACGACCTTTCCAACGCCGTGCCGATGCAGCGCATCGCCGTGCCGTCCTCGCACGAGAGCCTGCACACGCCGTCGCCGGTGAAGCTGGCTGCGCGTGGACTGGACTTCTACTACGACAAGTTCCATGCCCTGAAGGGCATCAACCTGGAGATCCCGGAAAAGCGCGTGACCGCGCTGATCGGTCCCTCCGGCTGCGGCAAGTCGACCCTGCTGCGCATCTTTAACCGCATCTACGCGCTGTACCCGAAGCTGGAGGCGCGTGGTGAAGTGCTGCTGGACGGCGAGAACATCCTGTCACCGAAGTACCCGATGAACCGCCTGCGCAGCAAGGTCGGCATGGTGTTCCAGAAGCCGGTGCCGTTCCCGATGACCATCTTCGAGAACGTGGCCTACGGCATCCGCCACCACGAGAAGCTGAGCAAGGCCGACATGGCCGACCGCGTCGAGCAGGCACTGCGCCAGGGCGCACTGTGGGACGAAGTGAAGGACAAGCTGGGGCAGAGCGCACTGGGCCTGTCCGGTGGCCAGCAGCAGCGCCTGTGCATCGCCCGTGCGGTGGCCCTGCGCCCGTCGGTGCTGCTGCTGGACGAGCCGACCTCGGCGCTGGATCCGATCTCGACCAGCCGCATCGAGCAGCTGGTGGAAGAGCTCAAGCACGAGTACACCATCGTCATCGTCACCCACAACATGCAGCAGGCCGCGCGCGTGTCCGACTACACCGCCTTCATGTACCTGGGCGACCTGATTGAGCACGACCGCACCGAAGTGATCTTCTCGCAGCCGTCGCAGCGGCAGACCGAGGATTACATCACCGGTCGCTTCGGCTGAAACGGCAGTCGAGTTACAGCTAACGTCAGTCGAGCGTGGCTCGACTCTACGGATAACGTCAGTCGAGCATGGCTCGACTCTACAGAGTGGAATGAACATGAATCTTCCCAACGACCACATCGTCAAGAGCTACGACGAAGAACAGCAGCGGCTGGTGGCCGAGATCGTGCGCATGGGCGAGATGGCCGTCGCCCAGCTCGAAGCGGCGATGGACGTGATCGAGAAGCGCGACGAGAACGCTGCCCATCGCATCATCGCCAACGACGAAGCGATCGATGCGCTGGAACAGCAGATCAGCCACGACGTGATGCGGCTGGCGCTGCGTGGCCCGATGGCGCGCGACCTGCGCGAGATCCTGGCCGGCCTGCGCATCCCGGCCGACATCGAGCGCATCGGCGACTATGCGGCCAACGTTGCCAAGCGTTCGATCGCGCTGGGCAAAGTGCCGCCGCTGCCACAGATCCAGGGCCTGCGGGCTCTGGGTCGCCTGGCCGCGCAGCAGGTGCGCCGCGCCATTGCCGCCTACCGCGACAACGATGCCGACGCTGCGCTGGCGCTGCGCGAGGACGACGCCCGCCTGGACGCGCAGTACACCGCGCTGTTCCGCGAGCTGCTGACCTACATGATGGAAGACCCGCGCAACATCACCCCGTGCACCCACCTGCTGTTCATGGCCAAGAACCTGGAGCGCGTGGGCGACCACGCCACCAACATCGCCGAGAACGTGTGGTTCCTGGTGCATGGCGAGCAGCCGCTGCCGCCGCGTGAAAAACGCGACGAGACCTCCAGCACCGGCCAGCCCTGACGCTGCACTGCAACACCGGAGTTGACTCCACGGTGGCCGCTGTCCTGGTGACAGCGGCCCTTTTGTTGTGGGCGTTCCGGCCACCGGTCTCCCCCTCTGTAACAAATCTCACGAAAATTTGAGTTCTTGGCGAGGATTCGTTGAGTAGGATCGCTGCACCATCGATTCACCCCGGGCGCCTGCCCACCACCTAGGAGTAAGACCGATGAGCAGTTCCAACAAGACCCTGTCCCTGCTGACCGCTACGGCCCTGGCCGCCGGCCTGGGCATGACCACCAGTGCCTCGGCCCTGAGCATGAGCGACCTGGCCCAGGGCTACCTGGTGGCTGGCCAGGCGGCAAAGGCTGCCGATACCAAGCACGCCGAAGGCAAGTGCGGCGCCGACGGCAAGACCGCTGAAGGCAAGTGCGGCGGTGACAAGGGCAAGGCTGCCGAAGGCAAGTGTGGCGAAGGCAAGTGCGGTGCCGACAAGGGCAAGGCTGCTGGTGCAGCCGCTGCCAAGACAGGCGACAAGAAGTCGGCTGAAGGCAAGTGCGGCGAAGGCAAGTGCGGTGGCAAGCACTGACGTCCGCGCCAGCCTCGTCCACCCGCGGTCGCCGCTTCGTGCGGCGGCCGCCGGGTTGGGCCTGCGCCGGGCGCTGCTACAGGACCTGCGTGACGCCCCGGCAGGCGACTTCGATTTCCTCGAATGCGCGCCGGAGAACTGGATCCATGTGGGTGGTCCCGCCGGGGATGCACTGGCCGAACTGGCGCAGCGCCATCCGTTGAGCTGCCACGGCCTGTCGTTGTCGCTGGGCGGCAGCGCGCCGCTAGATACGCAGCTGCTGGAACAGGTCGGCCAGTTCCTGGAAAAGCACCGCGTGCCGCTGTACAGCGAGCACCTGAGCTACTGCAGCGATGACGGTCACCTGTACGACCTGCTGCCGATTCCGTTCACCGACGAAGCCGTGCGCCACACTGCGGCACGCATCGCCCGCGTGCAGGACCTGCTGGGCCGCCGCATTGCAGTGGAGAACGTCTCCTATTACCTGGCACCGGAACCGGCGATGGACGAACTGGCCTTCACCAATGCGGTGCTTGCCGAAGCCGACTGCGATCTGCTGCTGGACGTCAACAACGTCTACGTCAACGCCTGCAACCACGGCTACGATGCCGACACCTTCATCGCCGGACTGCCCGCAGAGCGCATCGTCTGCCTGCACGTGGCCGGGCACCTGGACGAGGCATCGGACCTGAAGATCGACACCCATGGCAGCGCGGTGATCGACCCGGTCTGGGAGCTGCTGGCGCGTACCTACGCGCGCATCGGCCCACGCCCCACCCTGCTCGAGCGCGATTTCAACTTCCCCCCATACGCCGAGCTGCAGGGCGAACTGCAGACCATCCGCCGCCTGCAGGCGACGCACGGGGGGACTGCACATGACTGACGCTCGCGGCACCCTGCGCGCGCAGCAGCATGCGTTCACTGCCCATCTGCGCGATCCGCAGGGCGTGCCACCGCCGGCTGGGCTGGAGGCACGCCGGGTCACGGTGTACCAACGGCTGCTGTTCAACAATCTGCTCGGCCTGTTGAGCAACGGCTTCCCGGTCTGCGTGCGCCTGCTCGGCGAGCCCGCCTGGAGCGACCTGGTGCGCCACTACTTCGCCACCCATCGCTGCCAGACACCGCTGTTCACCGAACTGGCCGCCGAATTCGTGCAGTGGCTGCGGGCACAGCCGCAGCTGCCGCACCCGGCGTTGGCCGAACTCGCTCATTACGAGTGGGTGGAGACCGCGCTGTACCAGTTGCAGGCCGAGCCGCTGCCGGCACCCGGCGACATCGATCCGCTGCAGGTACCGCTGCAGCGCTCACCCCTGGCGTGGCCGCTGCTGTACCAGTGGCCGGTGCATCGACTCGGTGCCGAGGATGCGCCAATGCAGCCGCCGGCGGAACCGACCGGCCTGCTGGTCCGCCGCGAGGCCGATGGCGAAGTGCGCTTCGCCGTGCTCAGCCCGCTGGCGGTATACCTGCTGTCCAGCGTCGGCGAACGACCCGGCCTCGATGGACATGCCTATCTGCGGCAATTGGCCGCTGCGAACGGCCTGGCTGAGGAGGCGCTGGCCGGGCCCGGTGCCGCGCTGCTGCAGCAGTTCCTGCAGGCCGGCGTGATCGGCCCGCTCACAGTCCCTGGCTGACGCCCTTTCCCCCACGGAGAACCACCGATGAACCTTCCGACCCTGGCCGCCACGCGTGGCCAGCTGGACCGTCTCGCCCCCTGGTTGGCCCCGCTCGGCCTGCGCCTGCTGCTGGCCTGGGAATACTTCGAATCCGGCCGCGAAAAGCTGCACGGCCAGAACTGGTTCGCCGACCTGCAGGACGCTTTCCCGTTCCCGTTCGACCAGCTGCCGGCCACCCTGAACTGGCAGCTTGCCACCTGGTTCGAGCTGATTGGCGCGGCCTGCCTGCTGGTTGGCTTCGGCACCCGGTTTGCCGCCGCCAGCCTGCTGGTGCTGACCGTAGTGGCCACCTATGCGGTGCATTGGCCGATGGAGTGGAACTCGCTGGCCGACCTGGCCATGGGCTACGCGATCACTGACCAGGGCTTCGGCAACTTCAAGCTGCCAGTACTGTTCATGGCGATGCTGCTGCCGCTGATCTTCACCGGCGCCGGCAGGCTGAGCGTGGATGCGTGGTTGCCGCGGTGGTCTCCCTCGGCCACGCCTGCACGGCCAGCAGTCCGGTAATCGCCAAACCTGGTCGGCGCACCGTGTGCCAACCAAGGTTGGCACCTACCGGAATCCTGAGCGCGCGGTGTCCCGGTAGGTGTCGACCTTGGTCGACACACGCCCGCGCAGGGAACGCATGCACCGAAGGCTGGCCGGGCGCTCAGGGTCGCTCTGCTAGAATTCACGCATGACTGACCCCACCCCCGCACCTGCCGCCGCTCCCGATTCCGCAGTCCCCCAGGCGCAGCGCGCGATGTCACAACGCTTCCGCGGCTTCCTGCCGGTGGTGGTGGACGTGGAAACCGGCGGCTTCGACAGCCAGCGCAACGCGCTGCTGGAAATCGCCGCCGTGCCGATCGAGATGGACGAGAACGGCCTGCTCTACCCCGGCCAGACCGCCAGTGCCCACGTGGTGCCGGCCGATGGCCTGGAGATCGACCCGAAGTCGCTGGAAGTGACCGGCATCATCCTCGACCACCCGTTCCGGCTGGCCAAGGAAGAGAAGGCGGCGCTGGACCACATCTTCACCCCGGTACGCGCGGCCATGAAGAAGTACGGCTGCCAGCGCGCGATCCTGGTCGGCCACAACGCGCATTTCGACCTCGGCTTCGTCAATGCAGCGGTGGCGCGGACCGGGCACAAGCGCAACCCGTTCCATCCGTTCAGCGTGTTCGACACGGTGACCCTGGCCGGCATCGCCTACGGTCAGACCGTGCTGGCGCGTGCGGCCACCGCCGCCGGGCTGGGCTGGGATGCCAACGAGGCGCATAGCGCGGTGTATGACACCGAACAGACCGCGCGCTTGTTCTGCACGATCGCCAACGCCTGGCCGCGGTAAGCCAGCCAACGGCGCAACCGCATCCACGCAGTGCGGACCAACGGTCCGCACCCACCACTCACCGGACGGTAGATCCACGCCATGCGTGGATGCGATCAACCAATGCTCGTTCGGTCGCGGCCGTCGCTCTTGGCGCGGTACAACGCGCGGTCTGCGCGCTGGTACAGCAGTGCCGGGGTGCGGTCGTCGGCATCCAGCTCCACCAGCCCTGCGCTGAAGGTCACGCGCAGTCCGTCCACGCCGGCCCAGTCGGGGTGGTCATGGAACAGGCCGCGCAGGCGCGCGCACAGCTGTGCGGCTTCCTCCAGGCGGGTGTCGTTGAGCAGCAGCGCGAACTCTTCGCCACCAGTCCGCGCCGGCAGGTCCGAATCGCGGCTGGCGGCGGCGATCAACCGCGCCACCTGCACCAGCACCGCATCACCGATGCTGTGGCTGTGGCGGTCGTTGACGTCCTTGAAGTGGTCGATATCCAGCACCACCAGGCACAGCGGATGACCGCTGCGCTGCGAACGGGCGAAGTCACGCGCCAGCGTTTCATCGAAGGCACGGCGGTTGGCCAGGCCAGTCAGTGCATCCTCGCGGGCCTGCCGTTCGAATGCCTCGGCCTGGCGTGCGAGGCGCTCGGCCAGTTCGGTCTTTTCCTGGTTCAGCGCCTGCAGGTGCACGGTCTTGGCCTGCAGGTCGAAGGTCGCCTCGTCCACGCGCCGCGCCAGGCGCAGGTTGCTGGCCTTCAGCTGCTGCAGCAGCAGGCGGTACAGCGCCACCAGCCCGGCCAGCAGCAGCAGTCCACCCAGCACCTGCACGCTGCGTCGCTGCCACCAGAACGGCTCCACGGTGAAGCTCCATACCGCTTCCTGCTGGCCCCAGCTGCCGCTCGGATGGGCAGCGGCCACGTGCAGGGTGTAGTCGCCCGGCGGCAGGCCGACGAACTCCACGCTGCGCTGCGGGCCGCGTTCGACCCACCCCGTATCCAGGCCGTCCAACCGCGTGCGGTAGCGGATCCGATCAGACATCAGGTAGCTCAGGCCGACATAACTCACCGCCAAGCGGCGGCCGCCGGGAATGTAGTTGCGGTCGGGGCCTTCCCAATGCACCGGTGCGCCATCCACCTGCACGCTTTCAATCGCTGCAGGCGGTGAAAGACGCTCGCGGAAACGCTGCAGGCGTTGCGGATCGACGGTGCTCAGGCCTCCGGCGGTGACCACCCAGAACGTGCCGTCCTGGCGCAGGATCGCCGATGGCCCGGAGCTGCCGTTGGCCTGCGCATTGGCCATGCCGTCAATCTCGTTGTAGCGCTCCACCACCACCCGGGGTGCGCGGCCATCGGCCACGGCGTTGAGGGTGCCCATGTCGGTGCGCAGCACGCCGCGGTTGCTGCTGATCCACACGTTGCCAAGGCGATCCGGCACCAGTTGGAACACCGCATCCACCGGCATGCCCTGCTCCAGCCCCACCCGTGCCAGCGTGCCGTTGCGCCAGCGGTACAGGCCGCGATCGCTGCTGATCCACATCGCGTCACCCAGCTGATGGAAGCCGAACACGCTGCGGCCACCGCCCATCGGCGCGAGGTCGATCGACTGCACGTGATCGCCGCGCAGTACGCGGATGCCCTCGATGGTGCCGATCCACAGGTTGCCCTGGTGATCGTGCTCAAGCGCGGTGATCAGGCCGCTGGGCATACCCGCAACGCTTGATACCTGCACGCGGTCGCCGTCGATGCGGACCACGCCCTTCTGGGTGCCGGCCCAGACCACACCCTGCGGGTCCACGCTGATCGCGCGGATGTTGCCGCCCGGCATGCCATCGGCGGCGGCATAGTTGTGCCGCAGCCGGCCATCGGGGCCAAGACGGTAGACGCCATCACCGAACGTTCCGACCCACAGGTCACCGTCCGGACCCTGCGCCAGGCTGAGCACCGAAGGTGCCTTGCCGCCGCGGTTGTGCAGCGGCATCGCGCGGAAGCGGCCATCAGCAGCCTGCAGGTCGAGGCCGCTGGCACTGCCGACCCACAGCTGGCGTTCGCGGTCCTCGAACACGGTGCGCACATAGTCGCCACTGAGGCCATCGCGCTCGGTGTAGCTGCTGAACAGTGTTTCGCGCAGGCGGTACAGGCCACCGTTGGCACCCACCCAGATGCTGCCCTCGGCATCCTCGCGCAGGCTGACCACGCGCCCACCCGGCAGGTTCAGGCCCGCCGGCAGGCGCTCCAGGCCATGCGCTGAGATCCGCAGCAGGCCCTGGTTCTCGGTGCCCAGCCACAGGTCACCATGGCGATCCTGCAGCATCGAGGTCAGGTGCAGCTGCCCCGGCAGGCGGTGCATCAGCACCAGCTGATCATCCTCCACCCGGTACAGGCGCTCGCCGGCGACGATCCACAGCGCGCCATCCGGAGCGCGGTACGGCCACGACAGGCCACTGCCGGCGCCCAGCCCCCAAGTCGCTGGCGCCCGCTTGAGCACCCCGTCGTTGTCGCGCAGCACCAGTCCATCCAACGTGCCGGCCCAGACCCGGTCCTGCGCATCGACCACCAGCTTGGTGAAGCTCATCGCCATCGGCAGGTCGGCGGCCGGAGCCTGGTAGACGATGCCGGTGTCCGGCGTCAGATAGCCGATGCCCTTGCCTTCATACAGCAGCCACAGGCGGCCCTGGCTGTCCATCTGCATGGACTGGATCAGGACCTGCGGGGTATCGGCCTGGTGCTCCCAGACACGCCACTGGCCATCGTTGCCGCGATGGCTGACATTGCCCCGCGAATCACTGATCCACAGCCCACCCTGGCGGTCGACGAACAGCGCGCCGATGCCGTTGTCGCGCAGGCCCGGGCGGGTACTGCGGTCGAACACGGTGAAATCCAGCCCGTTGTAACGCACCAGGCCTTCCCAGGTGGCGAACCAGAGGTGGCCTTCGGGGGTCTGCGCGATGTCGCGCAGCGAGTTGTGCGGCAGGCCGTTGCGCGACGTCCATACATCAATGGCGTAGTCGCGCAGTGGCGGAGCCCCCTCCTGCGCTGCCACCGGCAGTGCAAGGGCCAGCAGCAGCCACAGCAGGCCCTGTCGCAGCCATCGACCGATATCTGATCCGCAGCGCTCCACCCAGCGCCCGATGTCCCCCTGTCCGGCCATCAGTGCAGCGGCGGCGGCCAGGCAGGGCTGCCGGGCCTGGCAGCATGCGGGAACTGCCGGGCAGCGCGGGACGGCATGCCGGCGGGAACGGGCTGGCTCATCGGGGGGGAACTGGGAAGATGCGCAGATGATAGGCCAAACCCGGCCCAGGGCGTCACCATCGCCAGCCGCGAAGGCTCAGCCCGCGCGGCCCGGCGGCGTCACCTGTGCACTGGCCGGCCACTGCACTACCGCCTCCAGCCCGCCTTCGACGCGGTTGCGCAGCCACAGCCGCGCCCCGTCTTTCTCAGCCAGGGCGCGGGCGATGGTCAGGCCCAGACCGGCGCCGCCGGTTTCGCGCGAACGCGAGGTTTCCACCCGCACGAACGGGTCGAACACGGCTTCCAGCTGATCCTCGGCCAGGCCCGGGCCGTCATCGGCCACCACCACGGTGATCGCGCCACCACTTCGCTCGACCCGTACCCGCACCCGGTAGGCATACATCACCGCGTTGTCCACCAGATTGGAAAACAGGCGATGCATGGCCAGCGGACGCAACATCAACACCGCTCCGCTGCCACCTTCAAAGACGACATCTCCGCCGCCCTCGGCCGTGTCTTCAACGATGCTCTCCAGCAGCGAATCCAGGTCCAGTGCGGCGCGCTGCTCGGCGCTCTCCGCGCTGCGCGCCAGCTCCAGGCCTTCGCGCACCAACGCCTGCATCGCGGCCAGATCGCCGATCAGGCGCTCGCGCAGCACCTCGTCGCTGACATTCTCCAGGCGCAGGCGCAGCCGGGTCAGCGGGGTCTGCAGGTCATGGGTGATCGCCGCCAGCATCTGCGTGCGCTCGGCCAGGTGCCGCTGCAGGCGATGCTGCATGGCGTTGAAGGCTTCGGCGGCACGCTGCACTTCGCGCGGGCCGCGCAGCGGCAGTGGATCGCGCTGCAGGTCGTCGCCCAGGTCTTCGGCGGCTGCGGCCAGTTCCTGCAGCGGCGCGCTGGCCATGCGCGCGACGATATAGGCCAGCACCGCGATCGCCAGCACCAGCAGGGTCAGGAACCACGGGTCCACGGCGAGGATGCCGTTGTGTGCCACCGCCGGCGAATCCAGCGCCAGCTTCAGCAGCGTGCCGTCGTTGAGGGTCACGTCGACCGCACGGCACTTGGGCGGGATGAACGCCGGATCACGTTCGCGCGGATGCTTGCGATGCCCCGGTGGCGGCGGGGGCAGCAGGTCCTGCAGCTTGGGAATGCAGGAGCGGAACGAAGCGAAGTGCACATGCGCGCGTGCGACCGGGCCGGGCCGGTCATCGAGTACTTCCATCAACGCGGTATCGGCCCGCCCCAGGCGTGCGCCGGGTTGCAGCGCACGTACGCTCGGCCCACCGATTTCGAGCAGGCGCTCGCGCAGTTCGGGGTTGCCGTCGAGCAGGTTGACGTAGCCCTGGAGGCGGTCGGCGATGCGGTTCAGGTTCTGCCGCTCGAACTCCTGCTGGCGTTTGGAGGTAGCCAGCATGGTCGCGCCGATCGCGGCCACGCTCATGCCCAGCAGCAGGATCACGAACAACCGCCCGACCATCGAGGACAGGAAATGGCGCAGGCGCTTCATCGCGGCTTATTCCAGGTTCACCGAGGAGGCCAGTACATAGCCTTCGTTGCGAACGGTCTTGATCAGTCCGTCCGGGCCACCGTCGTCGCCCAGCTTGTTGCGCAGCCGGCTGACCTGCAGATCAATGGCGCGGTCCTGTGCCTCGTAGTTGCGGCCGCTGCTGAGCGCGACCAACTGCTCGCGCGACAGCACCTTGTTGGCGTGGGCGATGAACACCCGCAGCAGGCGGAACTCGGCGCCGGACAGCACCACCACGCGATCGTCCGGATCGACCAGGTGGCGATGCTCCAGATCGAACACCCAGCGCGAGAAGCGCGCACGGCGCACCGCCAGCGGCTCCAGGTTCGCCGGCAGCGCCTCGGTCCGGCGCAGCACGTTGCGTATGCGTGCCAGCAGCTCGCGCGGTTCGAACGGCTTGGCCAGGTAGTCGTCGGCGCCCATTTCCAGGCCCAGCACGCGGTCGATCGGCTCGGCACGCGCGGTCAGCATGATCACCGGTGTGTTCGAGCGCGCGCGCAGGTCGCGGCACAGGGTCAGGCCATCCTCGCGCGGCAGGTTGAGGTCGAGCACGATCAGGTCCACGTGTTCGCGGTCCAGCAGCTGGCGCATGGCGGTGCCGTCTGCGGCCGTGCTCACCTGGTAGCCGGCCCGGCCGAGCTGTTCGGCCAGCAGGGTGCGGATGTCGTTGTCGTCGTCGACGATCAGCAGTCGATGCATCGTGTTTTCAGTCTCCATGTCGCGATCATCCCGTGTCGGCAGCTGAACCGCATCCGGGGCAATGCGTACCAGTGTATCCACCCATGGGCGGGATACCTGTGGTTACGCGTATTCACCGACAGTGTTACATAGAGACATACCCCGAGGATTGAGCCGCCCATCGCCCGGTCTTCACAATGCCCACCAACGCCGCCACCGCGGCCCCGAGAGTGAAGCCACGACGTGACGTTCCGCCTGCTGCCCGCGACCCGCCGGGGTCGCCTGATACTGATCGCCCTGCTCGCCCTTGCCGTTGCCGCAGCCGCCTGGTGGCTGCTGCGCAAGCCCGCCGCCCCGGCGGTGGCGACCACGCCCGTCAGCCGTGGTGACATCGAGCAGACGGTGGACGCCACCGGCGTGATCGACGCCTACAAGCTGGTCAGCGTCGGTGCCCAGGCCTCGGGCCAGATCAAATCGCTGAAGGTGCAGCTGGGCGACACCGTGAAGGAAGGCGACCTGATCGCTGAGATCGATGCCACCACCCAGCAGAACCAGGTGCTCAATGCGCAGGCCTCGCTGGACCAGGTCACCGCCCAGCGCGCCGTGCAGCAGGCCACCCTGCGCCAGGCCGAACTGGAATTCGCGCGCCAGCAGCAGATGCTGGCCGCCGAGGCCACCTCGCGCCAGGAGTACGATGCCGCCGAGGCGCAGCTGAAGACCGCCCGTGCCCAGCTGCAGTCCTACGAGGCGCAGATCAAGGGCCGCGAAACCGAGCTGGGCACCGCCCGCGCCAACCTTGCCTACACCCGCATCACCGCGCCGATGGACGGCACCGTGGTGGCGGTGGTGGCCGAGGAAGGTCGCACCGTGAACGCCAACCAGACCGCACCGACCATCGTCATGCTGGCACGGCTGGACGTGGTCACGGTCAATGCCGAGATCTCCGAAGCCGACGTGGTGAAGATCAAGGCCGGCATGCCGGTGTACTTCACCACGCTGGGCGACCCGGATCGCAAGTACCACGCCACGCTGCGCCAGATCAATCCGGCGCCGGCCTCGATCGCCAACGAGAGTTCGTCCAGTTCCAGCAGCTCGTCCAGTTCCAGCTCCAGCAGCGCGGTGTACTACAACGCGCTGTTCGACGTGGAAAACCCGGATGGCACCCTGCGCATCGACATGACCGCGCAGGTCTCGGTACTGCTGAAGCAGGCCAAGGGCGTGCTGATGGTGCCGGCGGTGGCACTGGGGCCGAAGCGCCGTGGCGACGAGCGCACGGTGCGGGTGCTGGACGACAAGGGCCAGCCGCAGCCGCGCAAGGTCACCGTCGGCATCAACAACGGCGCCTCGGCCGAGATCCTGTCCGGGCTGGAGGAAGGCGAGCGCGTGGTGGTCGGCGAAGCCGGTGCGGCCGGTGCCAGCGCCGGCGGTGGCAACCGTGGCGGCATGCAGATGCGGGTCGGCGGCCCGGGCATGGGGCGCCGATGAGCACGACGGCGCCGCTGCTGCGCCTGCGCGACCTGCGACGCGAATTCCCGGCCGGCGACGATGTGATCGCCGTGCTGCGCGACGTCAACCTCGACATCCACGCCGGTGAGATGGTGGCCATCGTCGGCCAGTCCGGCTCAGGCAAGTCGACGCTGATGAACATCCTCGGCTGCCTCGATCGTCCCACCCGTGGCAGCTACCAGGTGGCCGGCCGCGAAACCGGGAAGATGGAGCCGGACGAGCTGGCCGAACTGCGTCGCGAGCATTTCGGCTTCATCTTCCAGCGCTACCACCTGCTGGGCGACCTCGATGCGCGCGGCAACGTGGAAGTGCCGGCGGTGTACGCCGGCAGCCCCGGCCCGGTGCGCAACGCGCGTGCCGAGCAGCTGCTGCAGCGGCTGGGCCTGAGCGACCGCATGCACCACAAGCCGGGCCAGCTGTCCGGCGGCCAGCAGCAGCGCGTGTCGATCGCACGTGCCCTGATGAATGGCGGCGAGGTGATCCTGGCCGACGAACCGACCGGCGCGCTCGACACGAAATCCGGCGAGGAAGTGATGGCGATCCTCGGCGAGCTGCACGCTGAAGGCCACACCATCATCATCGTCACCCACGACATGAGCGTGGCCGAACACGCGCAGCGCATCATCGAGATCCGCGACGGCGAGATCATCGCCGACCGCGCCAACCCGAATGCACCGACCTACCGCGCGCAGCGCGAGGCCAGCACCGGCGTCGCCCGCGGCAACAGCTGGCGGGCCGCGCGCGACCGCTTCACCGAAGCATTCCGCATGGCGTTGCTGGCGATGAACGCACATCGGCTGCGCACCTTCCTGACCATGCTTGGCATCATCATCGGTATCGCCTCGGTGGTCTCGGTGGTGGCGCTGGGCAACGGCTCGCAGCAGCAGATCCTGCAGAACATCAGCGCGCTCGGCACCAACACCATCGATGTCTACCCCGGCCGTGGTTTCGGCGACATGCGCTCGGCCCGCGTGCAGACGCTCAAAGCCAGTGATGCCGATGCGCTGGCCCGGCAGAGCTACGTCGACAGCTCCACGCCCAGCGTGTCGACCTCGGTCACCGCGCGTTACCGCAACCAGTCCTCCACCGCCCAGGTCAGCGGCGTCGGCGAGCAGTTCTTCCGGGTCAAGGGCGTGACCCTGCTCAGCGGCAGCTTCTTCGATGCCGATGCGGTGAAGGGCCTCGGCCAGGTGGCGGTGATCGACGAGAACACCCAGACCCAGTTCTTCCCCGATGTCGATCCGATCGGCCAGGTGATCCTGCTGGGCAACGTGCCGGCGCGCGTGGTCGGCGTGGCCAAGCGCCAGAGCTTCGGGTTCGGCGGCAGCACCAGCCTGAGCGTGTGGCTGCCGTACACCACGGTGATGTCGCGCATGCTCGGCCAGAGCCACGTGTCCAGCATCACCGTGCGCGTGGACGACGCCACGCCGATGGATGCGGCACAGGAAGCAATCACCCGCCTGTTGACGATGCGCCATGGCACCGAGGACTTCTTCCTCAGCAACAGCGCCGAGATCCGCCAGACCATCGAGCAGACCACGCGCACGATGACCCTGCTGATCGGCGCCATCGCCGCCATCGCGCTGCTGGTCGGTGGTATCGGTGTGATGAACATCATGCTGGTGTCGGTGACCGAGCGTACCCGTGAGATCGGCGTGCGCATGGCCGTGGGTGCACGGCAGAGTGATATCCGCCAGCAGTTCCTGATCGAGGCGGTGCTGGTCTGCCTGCTTGGCGGCGTGCTCGGCATCGGCCTGGCCCTGCTGCTGGGCTCGATGATCGGGCGCTTCGCCAGCGACTTCCAGGTGCTGTTCTCCACTGCCTCGATCGTTGCCGCGTTCGCCTGCTCGACCCTGATCGGCGTGGCGTTCGGCTTCCTGCCCGCGCGTAACGCCGCGCAGCTCGACCCGGTGGAGGCCCTGGCCCGCGAATGAAGATGATGACCCGACTGCCCTTCCCTGCTCCATCGCGCCTGCTGCTGGCCGGCGCCGTACTGCTCGCCCTGTCCGGCTGCGCGTCGGTGGGCCGCTATCCGGTGCAGGCCCCCGACGTGGCGGCGACTTACGGTCGTGGCGACGCCACCCTCAATGCGCCCGCCGACGATCCGCGCAGCAGCCTGGATACTCCGGGCCGCGACATCCGCCAGGACACCTGGTGGACCGGTTTCGGCGATGAACGTCTCGACCGTCTGGTGGCGCAGGCGCTGGCCGCCAACAGCGATCTTGCCGCCGCTGGCCTGGCCGTGCAGCGTTCGCGCCTGCAGGCCGGCCTGGCCAGCAACGCGCTGTGGCCACAGCCTTCGTCGTCCGGCGTCAGCGGCAATGCCAGCCGCGCCACCGACCAGGCCGACGACTGGCGCCGCAGCTATTCCACCGGCGTCTCGCTGGGCTGGGAAGTGGACCTGTGGGGCCGCCTGCGCACCCAGCGCGACATCGCCCGCTGGGAAGCCGAGGCCAGCGAGGAAGACCGGCAGAACACCGCGCTGCTGGTGATCAGCGACACCATCAACCAATACTGGAACCTGGCCTATCTCAACCAATCCATCGCCACCGGCCAGGCCAACCTGGAGCGGCTGGAACGTACCCGCGAACTGGTCCAGGCCCGCTTCGACGCCGGTGCAGTATCGCGCCTGGAAGTACGCCAGGCACTGCAGAACCTGCAGTCGCAGCGTTCCTCGCAGAGTGCGCTGGAACAGCAGCGAGTGGAGGCCCGCAATGCACTGACCGTGCTGCTGGACGGCACGCCCTGGCCGCAGCAGGACGAACCGCAGGACCTGCTCGGCGCAAGCAGCCCCAGCATCGCGGAGGGCCTGCCGACCGACCTGCTCGGTCGCCGTCCCGACCTGCGCGCGGCCGAACTGCGCCTGCGCAACAGCCTGAAGACCATCAAGGTGACCGCTACCCAGTACTACCCGGCGCTGAGCCTGACCGGCAGCCTCGGCTCCAGTGCAACGTCGCTGGGTGACGTGCTGCGCAACCCGGTGGCCACGCTGGGCGCCGGCCTGTCGCTTCCGTTCCTCAACCTGCAGCGCGCGCAGCTGGATACCGATATCGCCGGCACCGCCTACCAGATCGCCGCGACCAATTTCCGCAAGACGCTGTATACCGCGCTCTCGGAAGTGGACAACGCGCTGTCGGCACGCGAGCAGCTGGCGCGCCAGGTGGCGGCCTCGCAGGCTTCGTACGACGAAGCGGTGGAAGTGGAACGGGCGCAGGAAGTGCGCTACCGCGTGGGTGCCACCGACCTGCGCACCTGGCTGGAAGCGCAGCAGACCCGGCGCGATGCCGAGCTGTCGCTGGCGCGCGTGCGCCAGGGCCAGCTGAACAACGACGTGACCCTGTTCAAGGCACTGGGCGGCAGCGCGGGGTGAGGCTTTAGGAGCGCCAACCAAGGTTGGCGACTACCTGGTGGGAGTCGACCTTGGTCGACACAGCCGCTGCTGCCGATCAACCGCGCTGGCGCACGGCCTCGAACAGGCTGACACCGGCCGCGACGGAGACGTTCAGGCTCTCGATCTCGCCCGGCATCGGGATCTTGACCAGGCCATCGCAGTTCTCGCGGGTCAGGCGGCGCAGGCCATCGGCTTCGCCGCCCAGCACCAGCGCGATGTTGCCCTTCAGGTCCAGCTGGTACAGCGAGGCGGTGGCTTCACCGGCCAGGCCGTAGATCCACACGCCCTGCTTCTGCAGGTCCTTCAGGCAGCGCGACAGGTTGGTCACCGCCACCACCGGGATAAGATCGGCGGCACCGGCCGAGGTCTTGCGCACAGTGGCATTGACCGTGGCCGACTTGTCCTTCGGGATGATCACCGCAGTCGCCCCGGCGGCAGCGGCCGAGCGCAGGCAGGCGCCCAGGTTGTGCGGGTCCTGCACTTCGTCCAGCACCAGCAGCAGGGCCTTGCCCTCGGCTGCGGTGACCAGGCCTTCCAGCTCGTTCTCGCTGTAGGTGCGGGCGGCGGCATAGCGCGCGGCCACGCCCTGGTGGCGCACCGAACCGCCAACACCGTCCAGCGCCTGGCTGTTCACCTTGCGCACGTCGATGCCCTTGCGGCGGGCGTTTTCCTCGATCTCGGTCAGGCGCGGGTTCTTCGCACCGGCCTCGACCAGCACTTCGCGGACGTTCTCGGCGTCGTTCTCGATGGAGGAGGCGACGGCGTTGACGCCGACAATCCACTGGCTGTTCTTGCTCATGCTGGCGGGGACCGGAAAGGGGGTGGCTATGGTAGAGCATCGGCGCCGACCGCGCTGCGCGCTCGCCGGGCACGGCCCGGCGCTACCCGCCGCTCAGCCTTCGGCGGAGCGGCTGCGCGGCGGCCAGTGCGGGGTGTCGTGGTCGGGGTGCTGGTGGGACACGATGGTGGCCAGGAACTCCAGCGCCGCGACGTCTTCCTCGGTACGTCGCGCCGGCAGGCTGGACAAACTGTCGACGAACGGCAGCTTGCGCTCCACCCCGTACTGGATGGTCGGTGGCAGGCGTTCTGGCTCGTCGAAGGCACCGGCGGCCACGGCCACGCCATCCGGGGCTTCGTAGGTCAGGGGCGTTCCGCAGTCGGCGCAGAAGCCACGCCGCACCACGTTGGACGACTGGAAATAGCGTGGCTGGCCGCGGGTCCAGCTGAACTGCACGCCGCGCACCGACACCAGCGGCGCATAGTAGGCACCGAAGGCCTTCTGGCACATTCGGCAATGGCAGATCGAGCTGTCGGTCAGCTCGCCTCGCGCCTGGAAGCGGATCGCGCCGCACTGGCAGCCGCCGCTGTATTCGGGTTGGCCCTGCATGCGATGTCTCCTGGTGGTGCCGGCCGCTGGCCGGCAACCCGTCGGTGCCGAGGGTGCCATGGATGCCGGCCAGCGGCCGGCACTACCACGGTCATCAGTATTTCTCTTTCTTCCGCTTGGCCGGCTTGCCACGCTCGGGCAGCGGCGGCAGGCCATCGCCTTCATCCTCACCCTTGTGCTCGACCAGGCGGAAGTCGATCTTGCGCTCTTCCATGCTGGCCTTCAGCACCAGGATGCGCACGCGATCACCCAGCCGGTAGCTGCTGCCACGGCGCTCGCCGGTCAGCGTCTTGCGGGTCGCGTCGAACTTGTAATAGTCCTGCGGCAGCTGGGTCACATGGACCAGGCCCTGCACCTTCGACTCGTCCAGCTCCACGAACAGGCCGAAGCTGGTCACGCCACTGATCACACCGTCGAACTGCCCGCCTACGTGCTTTTCCATCCACGCGGCGCGGTAGCGCTCGTCGACCTCGCGCTCGGCCTCATCGGCACGGCGCTCACGCTCGGAGCACTGCAGCGCCAGCGCAGCCATTTCGCGTGCGTTGTAGGTGAACTTGTCCAGCGGCTTGCCGGACAACGCGTGCTTGATCGCGCGGTGCACCAGCAGGTCAGGGTAGCGACGGATCGGCGAGGTGAAGTGCGCGTACGCCTCCAGCGCCAGGCCGAAGTGACCGTGATTCTCCGGGCTGTAGATCGCCAGGCTCTGGCTGCGCAGCAGCACCGATTCCAGCAACGTGGCATCAGGACGGTCGCGGATCTTCTTCAGCAGCTTGGTGTAATCGCCCGGACGCACCTTGGACCACGGCGGCAGGCTCAGCTTGAACTCCTTGAGGAATTCCAGCAGGTCGGCGTACTTGGTTTCCGGCGGCTTCTCGTGGATGCGGTACGGGGCCGGCACATGGCGCGACAGCAGGTACCTGGCCGCCTCGACGTTGGCCGCGATCATGCATTCCTCGATCAGCTTGTGCGCGTCATTGCGCACCAGCATGCCGGCCTGGGTGACTTCACCGCGGTTGTCCAGCACGAAGCGCACTTCGCTGCTTTCGAACTCGATGGCGCCGCGCTTGGCACGTGCCTTGGACAGCACCTTGTACAGCTGGTGCAGGCGCTGCACCTGCGGCAGCAGGTCGCCCATCCAGGCCTTGGTATCGGCATCGTCCTCGCCCACCGCCTTCCACACCTGGGTGTAGGTCAGGCGCGCGTGCGAGTTCATCACCGCCTCGTAGAAGCGCGAATGCGTGACCAGGCCGTCGCGGTCGATCTGCATGTCGCAGACAAAGCACATGCGGTCGACCTTCGGCATCAGCGAACAGATGCCGTTGGACAGCGTCTCCGGCAGCATCGGCACCACGAAGCCCGGGAAGTACACCGAGGTGGCGCGCTTCTGCGCCTCCTCATCCAGCGGCGTGCCGGGGCGCACGTAGTTCGAGACATCGGCGATCGCCACCACCAGGCGGAAACCCTCGGCATTCGGCTCGCAGTAGACCGCGTCGTCGAAGTCCTTGGCATCCTCGCCATCGATGGTGACCAGCGGCGTGCTGCGCAGGTCGACGCGGTCGCCGATCATCGCCGGTTCGACCACCAGCGGTACCGAGGCGGCTTCGTCCAGCACTTCCTGCGGGAACTCGAACGGTAGCTCATGACCGTGGATGGCGGTTTCCACCACCAGCGAGGCGGTCAGCTTGTCGCCGAGCACGGCAATGATGCGGCCGATCGGCGGGCGGCGGCTGTCCGGCGCCTGGGTCAGTTCACAGACCACCAGCTGGCCATCGCGCGCACCACCGGTCTGGTCCGGCGGCACCTGCACGTTGCGCTGCACGCGCTTGTCGTCGGGCACCACGTAGTTGATGCCCATCTCGATGCTGAAGCGGCCGATCAGGCGGGTCATGCCGCGCTCGAGCACGCGGGCGATGCTGCCTTCGCGACGGCCACGATGGTCGATGCCGGTCACACGGGCCAGCACCTTGTCGCCGTGCATGACCTTGCGCATCTCATACGGCGGCAGGAACAGGTCGTCACCGCCCTCGACCGGGCGCAGGAAACCGAACCCTTCCGGGTTGGCGATCACCACGCCAGTGACCAGGTTCAGGGTCTGGATCGGGGCGAAACCGCCGCGACGGTTCTGCACCAACTGGCCGTCGCGGACCATGGCACCGAGCCGGCGCGACAGCGCCTCGGCCCGGTCCGGCGCGGTCAGGCCCAGGCGCGCGCCCAGTTCTTCGGCGGTCTGCGGCCCTTCGCAGCGCTCCAGCAGGGCCAGGATGGCCTCGCGGCTGGCGATGGGCTGTTCGTACTTCTCGGCTTCGCGGGCGGCATAGGGATCGTCGATCACCTTGCCGGTCGGCGGCAGCTTGCGGCCCGGGGCCGGGCCCGGAGCGGCGGCATCGGCGCTGCGGACCTTGCGACCACGCGGTGGTGCGCCGCCTTCATTCAATTCGGGGAACCAGCCCGGCAACGGCTTGCCCGGCTTGGTGGTGCGGGCCGGGCCCGCCTTGGCGCCCTTCTTCGGGGCCTGGCTGCGGGAGGTGCTCCCGCCCTTGCTTGGTTTTTTGGTAGTCATCGCCCTACATGGTAGCCGCTGACGGCGTGCAGAACGGGTCAGCGGCTGTCTTGAAGGCCTTGCATGAAAAATATTCAGGAAGTCGTTGACAGCCTGCGGATTCATCTTCACAATTGCGCCTCTGGAACGCCCAGGTGGCGGAATTGGTAGACGCACTAGTTTCAGGTACTAGCGGGTAAAACCGTGGAGGTTCGAGTCCTCTCCTGGGCACCACTGATAAAGAACCCCTGAGCGATCAGGGGTTTTTTGTTGTCCGGCGCCTCCGCCTCATATCCAGACATCGTTCTGCGCAGTGCGCTCGCCGCGCGAATCGCCCGTATTGAGCACGCCTCGCGGCTCGACCAGCATCAACCACACTTCGTGATCGGCACAGGTTCTGTGCTCCACCCCTTTAGGCACGACGTACAGTTCGCCTCGTCGCAGCAGGATGTGCCCGTCGCGGAATTCGATGCGCAGCTCTCCCTCAACCACCAGGAACGCCTCATCAGTGTCGGCGTGCACGTGCCATACGAATACGCCCTCGATGCGTACGATCTTGAACTGGTAGTCATTCATCTCGGCGATGACCTTGGGTGCCCACTGTTCGGTAAACAGCGCAAATTTCCGGGCAAGCGAGACCGGCTGGGGCAGAGGAGAGGGATCAAGGTGTGACATGCGGATGCTCTTGGCGACATGGAAGAGGAAGCATGGAAAACTCCGCCGTGGGGTTCTTGTACGATCGTGCAACGATCAACGGCGCCGGCCGCGCATGCCCATCCGCTTGAGCCACAGCGCAGGCGTGACCCCGTAGGCAAGCAGGAACTGCCGCGCCATGTGGCTCTGATCGAAGAAGCCCGTATCGAGTGCAGCCGAGGCGATTGATTGCCCGGCCAGCAGGGCCCTGCGCACCCTGTCGAGCCGCCGAAGTGTCAGGAACCGATAGGGGCTGGTACCCAGCAGCGCGCGAAAATCACGACTCAGCTGCCAGCGATCCATGTCGCTGACCTGCTCCAGCGCATCCAAGGTCACCTGCTGTCCGAGCCTGTCCATCAGGTAAGCGCGGGCCCGCTCCACCCCGGCCGCATCGGGCCTGCGCATGGCACGCGGGCGCCCGGCCACCGCGACAAGGCTGTGCGATAGATCATAGAGCGCGTCAGCCTCTTCCATGGGATCCAGGCAGGCCTGTAGGTGCGCCAGTAGAGGCAGAATCGCGGCCCTCAGGCGAGGGTCGCTGGATACCCCCCCCCTGCACGAAGGGAAGCGGCGCACCGCCAAGCACCTGTTGCACCTGCCAAGGTGAGACATAGGCCATCCTGTAGCGGAATCCGGCGGCCGTGCCCGCCTCACCATCGTGCAGTTCATCAGGATGCAGCACGAGCACCGATCCAGGCACGCCGTGCCGCCGTGAGCGCTGATACTGGAAACTCTGCACCCCAGCCAGCGTGAATCCGATGGCATAAGTGTCATGTCGATGAGGCGCGTAACCGTGGCCTTCGAAGAACGCCTCGATGCGCTCAATGCCACCGTCACCCTCCCCGCGCTTGACCCAGTCACCTGGCGAAGCCTTCTCAGTCATTTCCACGCTCCATCAGGCACCACCACTCCAGCATGGATGTCGGCAGGGATTCTCTTACCAGCGTTCCGGTCGTCCGGGTTCAGCGATGCTCGATCAACATCACCGCGGTGACCGGTTCCGATATCGCCTCCAGCACATGCGCGACATCGGCCGCATAGCTGATGTAGTCGCCAGCCCCCAGTTCGACGCACTGCCCCACTGGCCCCAGGCGCGCGCGGCCACTGCATAGCACCACGTGCTCCACCGTTCCCGGCGGATGCGGTGCGGATTCACGGATGGATGCAGGCTCGACCACGATCCGATAGATATCGCGGCGCGCCCCCGCGGGGCACGCGGCCAGCAGATGCACGACGTAATCAGCCTGCTCGGAGGCCAAGCGAGCGCCCTCTCCAGCACGTATCACCTGCACCGGCTGCTGCGGCGGAGCGATCAGCTGCGATACCTGAACCTCCAGCGCCGAGGCCAGCGCCCACAGCGTTTCAAGGCTGGGATTGCCAACACCAGCCTCCAGCTGGGAAAGCGTGGACTTGGCAACGCCAGCGCGCTTGGCCAGCTCGGAAACAGACACCCCCAACTGGTCACGCTCCCGCCTGAGGGCACGGGCGAGGACATCAATGGGCGCGAATGTGGATGAAGACATGAATACTCCATATCGAACGAACGTTCGACTTGACGAACACTAGTGGTCACTTCTATCTTAGCGGCCAATCGTTCGACATATCGAACACCGCTGGAGGTGGCATGCAGTCCGTCCGCGTTGGCGCGTTGCAGATGGCGGCAGCGATGGTGATATCCGGCAGCGTGGGTTGGTTCGTGGTGGAAACCGGACTGCCCGCGCCGGCCGTGGTGTTCTGGCGCTGCCTGCTGGGCGGACTGGCCATGCTGCTGGCCTGCGTCGTACTGCGCCTGCCGTTACGGGATGCGCGCAAGCGGCGCTGCCTACCCTGGATTCTTGCTGGCGGTGCAGCCCTGACCCTCAACTGGATCTGCCTGTTCTCCGCCTACCCGCATGCGTCGATCGGCGTGGTGACCGTCACCTATCACACCCAACCGTTCCTGCTGGTGGCCCTTGGCGTGCTGGCCTTCGGCGAACGCCCACGCCCCGCTCAGTGGGGCTGGCTGCTGCTGGCCTTCGGCGGCGTGGTGATGATCGTTGTTGCCACCCCCTCAGGCGCCCCCCCTTCGGCCAACTACTTCACTGGCATTCTGCTGGCGCTGGCGGCCGCCCTCTTCTACGCCATTGCCGCAGCCATCGGCAAACGACTGGTGGATGTGCCCACGCCCGTGGTCGTAACGGTGCAGCTCCTGATGGGCAGCCTGTTGCTGCTACCCTTCGCGCGCTGGCCGGGCAACGCTCCGTCGCATGGATGGGCACTGCTGCTGACGCTGGGCTTCGTGCATACCGGCATGATGTCGACGCTGTTGTACTCAGCCCTGAAGAAACTACCGACCCTGCTGGTTGGCGTCCTGTCCTTCCTCTACCCGGTCATCGCCATTGCCATCGATGCGGCGGCATTCGGCCATGTGCTGGGGCCGGCCCAATGGATGGGCAGCGCTGCGATCCTCGGCGCCGTCGCCGGCATGAACCTGCTGCGGGCGGGCGGAATGCAGGGCGGCACAGCGATTGACGCCGGACACGACCAAAAGTGTTGACACCCCCGTAACAACACCCCATAATCTCGCTCCTCGACGCCCAGGTGGCGGAATTGGTAGACGCACTAGTTTCAGGTACTAGCGGGTAAAACCGTGGAGGTTCGAGTCCTCTCCTGGGCACCACGTCGAGAATGAGAAAAACCCGCGAAAGCGGGTTTTTTCATGCCCGTGATTCGGCATCGCCGCGACCGGCGGCCGGCATCACAACAGCGGCCGCAGCACCAGCTCCAGCCCGAGCAGCAGCAGGAAACCCAGGAAGCAGGCGCGGAACACCCGCGCACTGATGCGCTGCCGGATCACCTGCCCCAGCCACATGCCCAGCAATGCCGGCAGCACCGCCAGCGTACTCAGCCCCAGCTGCTGGATGCCGAATGCGCCGTGCAGCACCAGGCCAGTGGTCAGCGAAATCGTCGACACAGTGAACGCCAGCCCCAGCGCCTGCACCAGCTCCTCGCGCTGCAACCCCAGCGACTGCAGGTACGGCACCGCCGGCATCACGAACACGCCGGTGGCGCCGGTCACCACACCCGACAACGCCCCCACCAGCGGCCCCAGCCATCGCTCGCGCCGCTGCGGTACGCGGAACACCGGCGCGAGCAGCGCATATGCTGCGTAGACCACCAGCGCCACGCCCAAAGCCACGCGCGACCAGGTGCGATCGACCCGCACCAGCAGCGCCGCCGAACCCAGCGTCACCACCACCACGGCCAGCATCATCGGCCACAGGCGCCGCACGATGTGGCCCAGCGATGGGCCGGACAACAGCTGCCACGCATTGGTGACGAAGGTGGGGATGAACAGCATCGATGCCGCCGCCACCGGCGACAGCGCGCCACCGAGCAGACCCATCGCCACTGTCGGCAAGCCCATGCCGGTCACGCCCTTGACCACACCGGCCAGCACGAACACCACCACCAGCAGCACGTAGAAGTACATCGATTCATTCATGCCTTCATTGGATCGGCCGGCCGCTCGGCGCACAATGCGGTCTTCCCGGCCTCGCCTTCGGCTGATCCGAAGGCGCAGGCGTTGCGATGAGGGCATCACATGCGGATGGATATCGCCGACCTGCGCCTGTTCCTGGCCATTGCCGAGGCGGGCAGCATCACGGCCGGTGCCGCGCAGGCAAACCTGGCACTGGGCTCAGCCAGTGAGCGCCTGCGCACGATCGAAGCCGATGCCGGTACCCCGCTGTTGAACCGGCACCCACGCGGCGTCAGCCTGACCGAAGCCGGTGCCGCGCTCGCCCACCATGCACGCTTGATCCTGCAGCAGCAGGCACAGCTGCGCGGTGAACTGCAGGCGTTCGCGCACGGTGCGCGCGGCACCCTGCATCTGTATGCCAACACCGCAGCGCTGACCAACTACCTGCCCTCTCGGCTGGCACCGTGGCTGGCCGAACGCCCGCGCCTGCACGTGGAGCTGCTGGAGCGCACCAGCCCTGAAGTCGTGCGTGCGATCAGTGCTGGCCAGGCCGAGGCCGGCATCATCAGCGATGCCGTCGACGCTGCCGGCCTGCAGCAGCATGTGGTCGCCGAAGATCCGCTGGTGATGCTGCTGCCCGAAGACCACCGCTTCGCATCGCGGCGCAGCGTGGCCTTCACCGATGTTGCCGGCGAGACCTTCGTCGCACTGGCCGATGGCAATGCACTGCAGACCTACATCGAGGACCAGGCGCGTGACATCGGGCGGCGCCTGGACGTACGCATCCGCATGAAGACCTTCGAAGGCGTATGTATCATGGTCGGCCACAACATTGGTGTCGGCATCGTGCCGCGGACCATCGCCCGCCAGCATCGGCGCAGCACGCATACCGTCGCCGTACCGCTCGCCGATGCATGGGCACAGCGCCGCCTGTGCGCCTGTTTTGCCGAGTGGGCGCAGTTGTCATCGGCGATGCGCAGCCTGCTGCTTCACCTGGGCGTACAGCCGCAGAAAAAGGTGTGAAATGTTGTTGACACATCTTCTGTCGCTCCCCATAATTCATCTCCTGAGTCGCCCAGGTGGCGGAATTGGTAGACGCACTAGTTTCAGGTACTAGCGGGTAAAACCGTGGAGGTTCGAGTCCTCTCCTGGGCACCACGACTCAATATGATCAAACCCGCGAAAGCGGGTTTTTTCGTTTCCGGGGTCTGGCGAGCCAGGCATCGCATCTACCGCTGGAACTGTCGTATCTCGCACCACCCGGCAGTCGCCTGCTGCTGCATACCTCCTCCCGGCGCGTCGTTACCAGACCTTGAACGGCCTCCTTTTGGGGGCGCATTTCACGTTAGCCGTTCAATTCGTACTTTTCCTAGTCGAGATTTACCCGATTCCTTTTCGGTGGAAGGCAGATTTACAGAAGCCGGTTGCAGGTGTATCGCCACGACCTGACCAGCGCCCTCCCCCTTCCCCAAAGGACGCACCCATGCAGCGCAGCATCATCTGCCCTCACTGCCATACCGGCTCGAACCACGGCGTACGCGTATGCGTGGGATGCCAGGCCGAGGTCCACTACGGCGCATCGAAGGAGGCCGTAATGCTGGTCTTTGTTGCCGCCATCATCTGCGGCGCACTGGTCGGCAGCCGATTGCAGGCCACTGCTGGCTGGCTCACATGCGGCGCCGTACTTGTGGCGGGAATGTGGGCCATCTCCCGATTGTTCTGCGATCGGGTGGTGTTCAAGCGCGTCTATCGCACGCGCTGAACCTGCGCCGCGGCAGGGCTCCAAGGGCAGGGCCCGTGCGATCCGCGGTGCACAAACAAAAACCCCGCCTTGCGGCGGGGTCAAAATACAGCACGTGTTTCCAGGGAGTTTCAGTGCCCGCCACCGGCGGCCGCACCTGCGCCTGCGCCAAACGGCGGCTTGGCCAGCCACAGGAACGCGATGATCGCCAGGAAGATCCAGCCCAGCAGGAAGAAGATGTCGTTGAAGCCCATCTGCGATGCCTGGTGGTTGATCATGTTGTTCAGTACCGCTGCGCCATGTTGCAGGTCGCCCTGCCCCATCGCTGTCACCTGGTCCTGCATGCCCGGCTGATAGACCGAGATGTGCTCGGTCAGGTCGGCGTGGTGCACCTGGGTGCGCCGCGCCCACAGCCACGTCGTCAGCGACGCCGCGAAGCTGCCGCCCAGCGTACGCAGGAAGGTGGCCAGGCCTGAGCCCGCCGCGATCTCGCGTCCATCCAGGTCCGACAGCAGGATCTGCAGCACCGGCATGAAGAACAGCGCGACGCCGATGCCCATGATCAGCTGCACGCCCGCCACATGGTTGTAGTCCACCTGCAGGTTGAAGTTCGAACGCAGGAAGCTGGTCATCGACAACACAATGAACGCAATCGTAGCCAGCATGCGCATGTCGAAGCGCGATGCATACTTGCCCACGAACGGGGTCATGATCACCGGCAGGATGCCGATCGGCGCCGTCGCCAGGCCCGCCCAGATCGCGGTGTAGCCCATGTCACGCTGCAACCACTGTGGAATCAACAACGC
Organism: Stenotrophomonas sp. 86156_Sma; assembly: GCF_056481625.1. Classification (NCBI taxonomy): domain Bacteria; kingdom Pseudomonadati; phylum Pseudomonadota; class Gammaproteobacteria; order Lysobacterales; family Lysobacteraceae; genus Stenotrophomonas; species Stenotrophomonas sp. 86156_Sma. The sequence continues at coordinate 1,615,526 of NZ_CM151157.1, read as the reverse complement.
CACGCTGAAGAACGCCGCGTAGGCCACCACCATCGCCAGCGTACCGGCGCGGAAGTTGCGATGCCGGAACAACTTCAGGTCGACGATCGGATCCTTGTCGGTCAGTTCCCAGATCAGGAACACCGTCAGCGTGACCACGGCCACACACGCCAGCACCACGATCTTCATCGACGAGAACCAGTCCTCGTCGTTGCCCAGGTCGAGCACCAGCTGCAGCGCACCGACACCGATCACCAAGGTGACCAGGCCGACGTAGTCCATCTTCGGCTTCTCGATGTGCTCCGGGCGCCCCTTCAGCTGGTTGCCCACAACGAGCGCAGCGAAGATGCCCAGCGGCACATTGATCAGGAAGATCCATTCCCAGCTGTAGTTGTCGGTGATCCAACCGCCGAGGATGGGCCCGCAGATCGGCGCAACCACCGTGATCATCGCCAGCAGCGCCAATGCCTGCCCGCGTTTCTCGCGCGGATAGATCGAGACCAGCAGCGACTGCGTGATCGGGTACATCGGGCCGGCCACGAAACCCTGCAGCGCACGCGACACCACCAGCATGCCCATGCTCTGCGCCAGGCCGCACAGCAGCGAGGTGATGACGAAGGCCAGCGTGGCCCACACAAACAGCTTGCGTTCGCCGAAGCGGCGGCTGAGCCAGCCGGTCAGCGGCAGCGCGATGGCCGTGCTGACCGCGAAGGAAGTGATGACCCAGGTCGCCTGCTGCGAACTGGCACCGAGATTACCGGCGATGGTCGGCAGCGAGACGTTGGCGATGGTGGTGTCGAGCACCTGCATGAACGACGCCATCGCCAGGCCAACGGTGCACAGGGCGACGCTGGGCGGCAGGAACCCGGAGGCCGCACCCGGCGCCGCCGGGGCACCCGGAGCACCGGGCGCGGCTGGAGCTTGTGCGGACATGGCGACCTCAGCCCACCTTCGCCTGCTGCGGCAGGTTGCCCTGGATGATCGTGTGGATCACCTCGTCGGCATCATGCAGCTGCTTGGCATACACGTCGGTGTCGAACACCGTGCCCTTGGCCGGGGTGCTCGGCAGCACTTCGCCCTTCTGGTCGCGCAGGCTCACTTCGGCCTTCATCGACAGGCCGATGCGCAGCGGGTGTTCGGCCAGCTGCTTGGCATCGATGGCGATGCGTACCGGCACGCGCTGAACGATCTTGATCCAGTTGCCGCTGGCATTCTGCGCCGGCAGCAGCGAGAACGCCGAGCCGGTGCCCAGGCCCAGGCTCTGGACGCGGCCCTTGTACTTCACGTCACCGGCGTACAGGTCCGACTTCAGCTCCACTTCCTGGCCCAGGCGCATGTGGCGCAGCTGGGTTTCCTTGAAGTTGGCCTCGACCCACATCTGCTCGGTCGGCACCACCGCCATCAGGGCATTGCCCGGCTGCACGCGCTGGCCAACCTGCACCGAACGACGGGCGACGTAACCGGTGACCGGCGCGACGATGCCGGCGCGGGCATTGTTGAGGAAGGCCTGGCGCAGCTGCGCGGCGGCCGCCTGCACGTCCGGCTGGGTGGCGATCACGGTGTCGTCGACCAGCGCGCGGTTGCGCTCGACGGTCTCGCGCGAACCGGCCACGGCGGCTTCGGCAGCGGCCAGCTCGTCACGGGCATGGGCCAGTTCTTCATTGGAAATGGCGCCGGTGGCGGCCAGATCCTTGCGGCGGGCGAAATCGTCGCGCACGCGCTTCAGGGTCACCTGGCGGGCGTTCAAATCTGCCTGTGCGCCTTCCACGCTGCGGTACAGGCCACGGGTCTGGCGCACAGTCTTGGCCAGGTTGGCTTCGGCCTGCTGCAGCGCCACCGACGTGTCGGACGGGTCCAGCTGCACCAGCAGCTGGCCGCGCTCCACGCGCATGCCGTCATCGGCGTTGATGGCGACCACGGTACCGGCCACCAGCGGGGTGATCTGCACCTGGTTGCCCTGCACGTAGGCGTCGTCGGTCTCTTCGAACCAACGGCCGAACATGAAGTACCACAACGCCAGTGCGGCAAGCAGCAGCACGACGATCACGAACAGGCCGCGCAGCAGGTTGCCGCGGCGGTTGGGGGCGGCCGGGGCCGCAGTGTCTTGGGTCTGGCTCATGGCGGAAGTCTTCAGGAATGCGAGGAATCGGAATGGGAGGCGATCGGTGCGCGGTCGGCGTCAGAGGGCTGGAAACCACCGCCCAGCGCCTTGCTCAAGCGCACCGAGGTCTGCACCTGCTGCGACTGCAGGCCGGCCAGCTGCTGCTGTGACTGCAGCAGGGTGGACTGCGCGGTCAGCACGTCCAGGTAGCTGCCGATGCCGGCGCGGTAGCGCTGCTGGGCCAGGTCGAAGGCCGAACGTGCGGTATCCACCGCCTGCTGCTGCGAATGCGCCTGCTGTGCCAGCGAACGCACCGCGTTGACCTGGTCGGCCACGTCGCGCAGTGCATCGAGCACGGTCTGGTTGTAGTTGGCCACCGCCAGGTCGTACTGCGCATCGGTGTTGGCCAGGTTGGCGCGCAGCTTGCCGCCTTCGAAGATCGGAAGGCTCAACGCCGGGCCGATGTAGGCGAAGGTGGAGCTGCTCTTCAGCAGATCGCCCACGTTCGGTGCGACGACGCCAGCCAGTGCGGTCAGGTTGAAGCTCGGGTAGAACTTGGTCCTGGCGACCTTGATCTGCTTGTCGGCCGCTTCCACGCGCCAGCGCGCGGCAACGATGTCCGGGCGACGACCCAACAGTTCGCTTGGCAGCACGCCCGGCAGCTGCAGGGCCATCGGATTCAACGCCTGCGGGCGCTGGATCGACAGGCCACGGTCCGGACCCTTGCCAACCAGCGCGGCCAGCGCGGTGCGGGCCGCATCGATGCGCTGCTGCGCGGCCTGCACCTGCTGCTGCGCGGCGGGCACGCGGGCCTCGGCCTGGCGCACCTGCAGATCACTGTCGATGCCGGCGCTGCGGCGCTGGCGGGTCAATTCCAGCGACTTCTGCGAGCGGCCCAGCTCTTCTTCGGCCACGTCATTGAGCTGCCATGCATACGCCAGGTCGGCATAGGCCTGGGTGATGCCGGTGGACAGGTTCAGGCGTGCAGCCTGGGCTTCGACAGTGGCGGCATGGGCGCCGTCCACGGCCGCTTCCCAGGCAGCGCGCTTGCCGCCCCACAGGTCCACGCCATAGCTGAAATCAAACGCGACCTGGCTGCTGCCAGCGTAATGGCCACCCATCTCGCTGCCGGCCATCGACTCGGGCAGGCGCAGACCGGTGTAACCACCGGACACCGACAGGCTCGGCAGGCGATCGGCACGCGCGGTACCGACCTGCGACTGCGCCTGGCGCAGGCGCGCATCGGCAGCGTCCAGGCTCGGGTGGCCAGCCAGGCCCTCGGCGACCAGCGCGTCCAGCTGCGCATCGCCCAGCGCCTTCCACCAGTCCTGCGCCGGGAAGCCGGTGGCGCTCAGGTCGGTGTCGGCCAGGGTGCGTTCGCTGTGCAGGCTGTCCACGTCGAGCACGTGGCCCTGCGGGTTGAGGCCACGACTGCTGGCGCAGGCGGCCAGGGCCAGGGCCAGCGCTGATACCAGCAGCGCGCGCCCGGACCGGCGGAGAGTGGATTGCGGGATCGGGTTCATGGGGTCGTCAGGGAATCGCGGATTCGGGTGAGGAGGGACAGCAGCTGCGTGCGCTCGTCGGCGGAAAGATCACGCAGGGCGTAATCCATCACCGCGTCGCCACGCAGCTTCAGCCGCGCCCACAGTGCGCGGCCTTCATCGGTCAGCACGATCTGCAGCGCACGCCGGTCCTGGGCATGCGGTTCGCGGCGGACGCAGCCCAGCGACTCCAGCTTGTCCAGCAGGCGGGTCACCGCACTGGGCACCTGGTCGATGGCCTGGGCCAGCTCGTTGGCCGTGCACGGAGCCATGTTGGAAAGCACCTTCAACCCGATGTAATGGGTGAAGCCGATACCCAGGTCTTCTTCAGCCATGGATGCGTCGAGTTGACGGACCAGGCCGTCGCGCACCTGGCGCAGCAGCAGGCCGAAGCTGGGGGGAGTGGTTGCAGGACAGATCATGGAGGAGCATTCTCTTCCAAAAAAAATATTTCTCAATGGAAATATTCGATCTGGCATCGAATGCTGTGTTGCAGCAGCGGGCTGGATCAACGAAGGCGCCTACCTTAATGATCTGGTCAGGTGGCCCGGTAGTACAATTCAGCCAATGGATGACACATTTCAGCCAGCGGATATGATGAACAAGGCAGAAATCCCCCCTCCCAAGCGGTTGCTGCGCGACGACGCGCTGGATTGGTTCGAGCGCAATGACGGGCCACCGGTTGTCGCCTTCCGCTTCGACAGCCCCTTGGGCCTGGTCCGTGAAGTGGACTGGCACCACCATCAGCGCGCGCAGCTGATCTGCGTCGAACGCGGCCTGTTGACCACCCGCACCTCGCACGGAACGTGGTCACTGGCGCCGGGCTCGGCCGGCTGGATGCCGCCGCTGGAGCCGCATACGGTCACCCTCGACGGCCCGCTGCGTGGCTGGGGCATGGCGCTGGCCGCACCGGCCTGCGCCACCCTGCCCGCCGATCCCTGCGTACTGGGCCTGTCCAAGCTGGCGCAGGCGCTGGCCGACCGCATCTGCGAATGGCCGCTGGGCTACGACACCACGCCCGAGCGCCAGCACATCATCGAGGTGCTGCTGGACGAGATCCGTACCGCGCCGCGCCAGCGCATGCACCTGCCGATGCCGCATGACCGGCGCCTGCTGAAGATCGCCTCGCAGCTGCTGGCCGACCCGTCCGACGAGCGCAGCCTGGCCGAATGGGCGCACTGGGCCGGACTGTCGCCGCGCAGCCTGACCCGCCACTTCCGCGACGAGACCACGCTCAGCTTCGCCCAGTGGCGGCAGCAGGCCCGGCTGTCCGAAGCCCTGCGCCAGCTGACCGACGGCCGCAGCGTGGCCGATATCGCCCACGCGCTGGGCTTCAGCAGCGCCAGCGCCTTCGTCACCGTGTTCCGCCGCCACTTCGGGCTGCCACCGGGGCGCTACCTGGCACGGGCCGGACACGGCCTGGAAACCGGGCTGGACCCTGCGCGCGGCTTGGCATCCCCCGCCGCATCCGGATAATCACAGGATTGCGAGCGGCGACCGCCGTCGCCGCCTCCCGACAACAGGTAACAACGCCGCATGACCGAACTTGCCCGCCCCGTGTTCCACGGATTCGAACAACTGCCGCTGCGCGAGTACGCTGAACGCGCCTACCTCGACTACTCGATGTACGTGGTCCTGGACCGCGCCCTGCCGTTCATCGGCGACGGCCTGAAGCCGGTGCAGCGCCGCATCATCTATTCGATGAGCGAGCTGGGCCTGAATGCCGCGTCCAAGCCGAAGAAGTCCGCGCGCACCGTCGGTGACGTCATCGGTAAGTACCACCCGCATGGCGACAGCGCGTGCTACGAGGCGCTGGTGCTGATGGCACAGCCGTTCTCGTACCGCTACCCGCTGATCGAGGGCCAGGGCAACTTCGGCTCCAGCGACGACCCGAAGTCGTTCGCGGCGATGCGTTACACCGAATCCAAGCTGACCCCGATTGCCGAAGTGCTGCTGGGCGAACTGGGCCAGGGCACCACCGACTGGGCACCGAACTTCGACGGCACCCTGCAGGAGCCGACCTGGATGCCGGCACGGCTGCCGCACCTGCTGCTGAACGGCACCACCGGCATCGCCGTGGGCATGGCCACCGACGTGCCGCCGCACAATCTCAACGAGATCGTCAGCGCACTGCTGCACCTGCTGGACAACCCCGATGCCAGCGTGCGCGACCTGTGCGAGCACGTGCAGGGCCCGGACTATCCGTCCAGCGCCGAGATCATCACCGCGGCCAACGATCTGCGGAACATCTACGAAACCGGCAACGGCAGCGTGCGCGCACGTGCGACCTTCACCAAGGAAGCACACAACATCGTGGTCACCGCGCTGCCGTTCCAGGTGTCGCCGTCGAAGGTGATCGAGCAGATCGCCGCGCAGATGCGCGCCAAGAAGCTGCCATGGCTGGAAGACATCCGCGATGAGTCCGACCACGCCAACCCGGTGCGCGTGGTGCTGGTACCGCGTTCCAACCGCGTCGACGCCGAGCAGCTGATGGGCCACCTGTTCGCGACCACGGACATGGAACGCAGCTACCGCGTCAACCTCAACGTGATCGGGCTGGACGGCCGTCCGCAGGTGAAGAACCTGAAGATGCTGCTCAGCGAATGGCTGACCTTCCGCAGCAACACCGTCACCCGCCGCCTGCAGCACCGCCTGCAGAAGGTCGAGCGCCGCCTGCACCTGTTGGAAGGCCTGCTGGTCGCCTTCCTCAACCTGGACGAGGTGATCCACATCATCCGTACCGAGGACGAACCGAAGGCGGCGCTGATCGCGCGCTTCGGCCTGTCCGACGACCAGGCCGAGTACATCCTGGAAACCAAGCTGAAGCAGCTGGCCCGCCTGGAGGAGATGAAGATCCGTGGCGAGCAGGACGAGCTGGCCAAGGAGCGCGAGAAGATCCTCGGCATCCTCGACAGCAAGGCCAAGCTGAAGAAGCTGATCCGCGACGAACTGACAGCCGATGCCAAGAAATTCGGCGACGCGCGCCGTTCGCCGCTGGTGCAGCGCCAGGCCGCGCAGGCCATCGACGAGACCGAGCTGGTGCCGAGCGAGCCGATGACCGTCGTGCTGTCGGAAAAGGGCTGGATCCGCGCCGCCAAGGGCCACGACGTCGATGCGTCCGCCCTGTCCTACCGTGATGGTGACGCCCTGCAGGGCGCGGTGCGTGCGCGCAGCACGCAGCAGGTCGCGTTCCTCGACAGCGAGGGCCGCGCCTACTCGACGCCGGTGCACACCCTGCCCTCCGCGCGTGGCAACGGTGAACCGCTGACCGGCCGCTTCTCGCCGGCCGCGGGCACCAGCTTCGTGACCCTGGCCAGCGCCGAGCCGGACACCCGCTTCGTGCTGGCCTCCACCCACGGCTACGGCTTCGTCACCCGCTTCGAGAACCTGATCGGCCGCAACAAGGCCGGCAAGGCGATGCTGAACCTATCGGCGGGTTCGTCGGTGCTGACCCCGTCGGTGGTCGCCAACGTCGCCACCGACCGCATCGTGGCAGTGACCAGCTCCGGCAACCTGCTGGCGATTGCCGCCAACGACCTGCCGGAACTGGACAAGGGCAAGGGCAACAAGATCATCGAGATCCCCAAGGCCAAGCTCGCCACCGAACGCGTGGTCGCCATCGTGGCGATCAGCCCGGGGCAGACCCTGCAGGTGCGCAGTGGGCAGCGCACGATGGGCCTGAAGTTCAACGAGCTCGACGCCTACCTCGGCGCCCGCGCCACCCGCGGCCACCTGCTGCCGCGCGGCTGGCAGAAGGTGGAAGGGCTGTCGGTGGAATAAGGGCTGGGGCCTTGCTCCTGGTGGGTGTCAACCTTGGTTGACACGCCTTGCCGGAGACCAGACACGAAAAAGCCGGGGCATTCCCCGGCTTTTTCGTTGTCGGCTGGCGGGCGGTGGAGCAGCTGGCTGGCGAAAGCTGGCTGGCGGTGCTCCGATGCTGGCGGGCGACAGAACGCTGTGCTTCTTCTGGTAGAGCCGACCGCTGGTCGGCCGCTTTTTGCCTCTGGTAGAGCCGACTGTTAGTCGGCTGCCGTTTGGAGAGCGGCCGACTAACAGTCGGCCCTACCGGATCGCGGCGCCGGCTCAGTGCGCCGGGGCGCCGTTGCCGTCGATCTTGCTCAGCTGGTACAGCTCCAGGCCGATGCGCTTGATCAGGCCCAGCTGCTGCTCCAGCCACCAGGCGTGGTCTTCCTCGGTATCCTTCAGCTGCGCCAGCAGCATGTCGCGGCTCACGTAGTCACCCTTCTCTTCGCACAGCTTCATGCCGGCGGCGAGATTGTTCCGAACTGCGTATTCAGTATCCAGATCCTTCTGCAGCATCTCTTCCACGGTCTTGCCCGGCTCGGTGGCATGCGGGCGCATGTCCGGGTCGCCGCCGAGGAACAGGATCCGGCGCAGCAGCGCGTCGGCGTGCTGGGTTTCCTCTTCCATCTCGTGGTTCAGGCGTTCGTACAGCGCGAACAGGCCCTGGTCCTCATAGCGGCGGGAATGGATGAAGTACTGGTCGCGGGCAGCGAGTTCGCCGCGCAGCAGTTCCTTCAGGCAGGCGATGACGTCCGGGTTGCCTTTCATGGGGGGCTCCTGTGAATCGATGTGGCATAGGGTGCCGCATTTCAAAATACGGTGATCTAATCGGAATCAGTCGCAGTTGCGCCTGCGGCTACAATCGGCCCACGAGTTCGGAAAGGACGTGCGATGCGACGTACATGGCGTTGGGTGCTGGGTGTGTTGGTCGCCATCGTGCTGGTCACCGCACTGGCCCTGTGGCTCCTGCTGCGCGGCAGCCTGGCCGACCTGGACGGCGAGCATGCGCTGCCGGGCCTGGCCAAGCCGGTCACCATCGAGCGCGATGCGCTGGGCGTGGTCACCATCACTGCCGGCAGCCAGGCCGACGCGATGCGCGCACTCGGCCATGTGCATGCGCAGGAACGCTATTTCGAGATGGACCTGATGCGCCGCAGTGCCGCCGGCGAGCTGTCGGCGCTGTTCGGACCGAAGGCCATCGACGCCGACAAGCGCATGCGCGTGCACCGCCTGCGCGCCCGCACCGAGGCGCATCTGGATACCGCGCTGGGCGACAACGGCGCGGTCGTGCGCGCCTATGTGGATGGCGTCAACGAAGGCCTTACCGATCTCTCCGTGCGGCCATGGGCCTACCTGCTGCTGCGGCAGTCACCGCAACCGTGGCAGGCCAGCGACAGCGTGCTGGCCGGGCTGGCCATGTACGCCGACCTGCAGGACCCGAACAACCAGACCGAGCTTGCCCTCAGCCGCATCCGTGCGGTGGTGCCGCCGGCGCTGTACGCGCTGATTGCCCACGACGGCACCGAATGGGATGCACCGCTGTTTGGCGAAGCCACCGGCAATGCGATTCTGCCCGATGCCAGCCAGCTCGATCTGCGCACATTGAAGGGTAAGCCGGGCACCGAGCAGGAGGAGGCGGACGTCATCGGCAGCAACAACTTCGCGGTGGCCGGCGCACTCACCGCCGACGGCCGCGCCATCGTCGCCGACGACATGCACCTGGGCCTGCGCGCGCCTGGCCTGTGGTTCCGGGTGCGCCTGCGTTACCCCGACCCGCAGGCTGCCGGCGGCCAGGTCGACGTCACTGGCTTCTCGCTGCCCGGCCTGCCGGCGGTGATCGTTGGAAGCAACGGGCACGTGGCCTGGGGCTTCACCAACAGTTACATCGACACGGCGGACTACCGCACGGAACCGGCCAACGCCACGGTGACCGTGCACGAAGAACGCATTGCGGTGGCCGGCCAGGCCGACGTGCTGTTCCCGGTACGCGAAACCGCCTGGGGGCCGATCCTGCACACCCATGCCGATGGCAGTGGCGATGCCCTGCGCTGGGTCGCACACCTGCCCGGCGCCGTACGCCTGGATTTCGCTGATCTGGCCCGCGCCGGTGACCTGGACGGTGCACTGCACTTCGCCGACCGTGCCGGCATTCCCGCGCAGAACCTGGTGGTCGGCGACCGCAGCGGACGCATCGCCTGGCGCCTGATCGGCGCCCGCCCCGACCGAGGCCCCGGCTGTGCGCCGGCCGGCTTCACGGCCGCCAGCAACCAGGACTGCGCACCGTGGCCGATCCGCAGCGATGCCTCGCCTGCATTGATCGATCCCCCCAACCATCGCCTGTGGACCGCCAACGGACGCGTCCTCGACGGCGAGGCACTGGCCAGCGTCGGCAACGGTGGCTATGACCTCGGCGCGCGTGCGCAGCAGATCCGCGACCTGCTCGCCATCCAGGACCGCTTCGACGAACACGACCTGCTGGCGATCCAGCTCGATGATCGCGCCGTGTTCCTGCAGCGCTGGTGGGCGTTGCTGCATGACGTCATCGAACGCAGTGACGATCCTGCGCTGAAGCGGTTGAAGTCCGTCAGCCATCAATGGGGCGGCCGGGCCTCGGCCAGCTCGGTCAGCTACCGGGTGGTGCGCGCGTTCCGCACGCAGGTGATGGATACCCTGTCCGAAGCACTGCTGGCACCGGCCAACGCGCAGCTGGGCGATGACTATCTGGACCCGCGCCTGGCACAACTGGAAGGTGTGGCCTGGCCGATGCTGCAGCAGCGCCCCGCCAACCTGCTGCCACCGGCCTACGACAGCTGGGACGCGCTGCTGCTTGATGCAGCTCGCCGCACCGAGAGCGAGCTGGCCAAGCAGGGCCCACTGGCCCAGCGCACCTGGGGAGAGCGCAACACCGCGGCGCTCTGCCATCCCATCGCGCGTGCATTGCCGGACATCGCCAAGCGCTGGCTGTGCATGCCCGCCGATCCCCTGCCCGGTGACCGTGACATGCCGCGCGTGCAGACGCCGAACTTCGGCGCCTCCGAACGCATGGTGGTTTCGCCCGGCCACGAGGCCGACGGCATCGTGCACATGCCCGGCGGCCAGAGCGGGCACCCGCTTTCGCCGTACTGGGGCGCCGGCCACGAAGACTGGGTGCATGGGCGGCCGACACCGTTCCTGCCCGGCAAAGCGCAGCACACGATGACGCTGGTACCGGCGCGGTAGCGGTCGTGCCGGCCGCTGGCCGGCACGACCGTCCAGCGCTCAGCCCCGGCGCCGCTCGATCAGGTTCAGTAGCGGCCCGGTCATCGCCGTGGTCACCAACGCCATGATCACCAGCACCGCGAACAGCCGATCGCCGAGCAGGCCCAGCTCGTAGCCCAGGTTGAGCACGATCAGCTCCATCAGACCACGGGTGTTCATCAGCGCCCCCAACCGCCACGCTTCGCGCGTGGGCATGCCCGCACTGCGCGCGGAACTGAAGGTACCCAGCAGCTTGCCCGTCGTGGCCACCGCGATCACCACCACGCACAACACGATATCGCTGGCCTGCAGCGCATCGGCGCGCATGCGCAGGCCGGTCATGGCGAAGAACAACGGCAGCAGCAGGGTCACCGCGAACGGTTCGACGCGGGCCATCAACAGGTCGCGCAGCTGCGCGTTGGACGATACCGCGACGCCCGCAGCGAATGCACCGAACAACGCGTGGATGCCCAGCATCTCGGTGACCAGCGCACTCGCCAGTGACAGCAGCAGGATACCCAGCAACCAACGTCCCTCACGGCCCGGCGCGATCTGCTGGCGGGCAAACCACGGCTTCACCAGCCCCAGCATCAGCGCCACGAACACGACCACGCACAGCAGGTTGAGGCTGGCCGGCAACCAGCCGCTGGCCTGGGCGGCGGCGACGATCAAGGCCAGCAGGCACCAGGCGGTGGCATCGCCCAATGCCGCGCAGGCGATCGCGGTCTGGCCCAATGGCGTCTGTGTGATCCCACGATCGGCAAGGATGCGCAGCAACACGGGGAACGCGGTGATGCTCATGGAGATGCCGACGAACAATGCGAATGCAGTAAAGCCCACACCCTGCGGACCGTGCTGCGGATACAGCCAGATCGCCAGCGCCACGCCGAGCACGAACGGCACTGCAATACCGGCATGGCTGACCGTGAAGGCGAAGCGCCGGCGGCCACGCAGCGCCGCCAGGTCCAGCTCGGCACCGGCTACCAGCAGGAACATCAGCACGCCCAGCTGGCTGAGCATGCCCAGCGGACCCAGCGAGCTGGCCGGGAACAACGCACCATGCAGCTGCGGCAGCAGGCTGCCGAGCACCAGCGGCCCCATCATCAGGCCAGCGGCCATCTCACCGATCACCGCCGGTTGTCCAAAGCGCTTGAGCAGCGCACCCGCGCCCTTGGCCACCAGCAGCAGCACCAGCAGCTGCAGCAGGAACAGGCCCAGTGGGGACGCCAGATGCTGAGCCCAGCCGCCTTCAGCGGCTGCGGTGGCGCGGGCAACCGCCTCGGGCGCCGCCGGCCCGGCATACCGCGCCAGCAGTACGCCAGCCAGCAACGGCACCCCGGCCCAGGCCAGATAACGCCATCCCCATTTCGTGGGCGGCACGTCGCCACCTGCCTGTACGTCCATGAACATTCCCCAATGCGCAGGGGGCGATCATACAAAAAGGGGACGGAGGGGATTAAGTCGTTAGTGGCACAAACGACTTAATCCCCTCTGTCCCCTTTTTGAGGGCTTAGGCCAGTGCCTGTTCGTGCACCCCGGCGATCGCGCGGCCCGAGGGGTCCGCCGCCGCGGCGAAGCTGGCATCCCAGGCAATGGCGGCCGGCGACGAACAGGCGATCGACTTGCCGCCCGGCACGGTCTCGGCCGCCGCACGGCTGGGGAAGAACTGCTCGAACAGGTGGCGGTAGTAGTACGCCTCCTTGGTCTGTGGCGGGTTGTGCGGGAAGCGCTTGTCGGCCGCCGCCAGTACACGGTCGCTCACCTGTGCTTCGGCATGCGCCTTCAGCCCGTCGATCCAGCCGTAGCCAACGCCATCGCTGAACTGTTCCTTCTGCCGCCACAGGATGCTGTCCGGCAGGTAGCCGTCGAACGCCTCGCGCAGCACCGCCTTTTCGATGCGACGCCCGCCAAAGCCGGCGCCGACCATCTTGTGCGCGGCATCGAAGCGCATCGCCACATCAAGGAACTCACGATCGAGGAACGGCACGCGCGGCTCCACGCCCCAGGCCATCATCGACTTGTTGGCGCGCAGGCAGTCGTAGTTGTGCAGCGCGTCCAGCTTGCGCACCAGCTCGTCGTGGAATTCACGTGCATCCGGCGCCTTGTGGAAGTACAGGTAGCCACCAAAAATCTCATCGCTTCCCTCGCCGGACAGCACCATTTTCACGCCCATCGCCTTGATCCGCCGTGCCAGCAGGAACATCGGCGTCGAGGCGCGGATGGTGGTGACGTCGTAGGTTTCGATGTGGCGGATCACTTCCGGCAGTGCGTCGAGGCCTTCCTCGAAGGTGTATTCGAAGCCGTGATGCACGGTGCCGAGTGCCTCGGCAGCGATCGCCGCGGCCGCCAGATCGGGCGAGCCCTTCAAGCCGATCGCGAACGAATGCAGGCGCGGCCACCAGGCTTCGGTCTGCCCGCCATCCTCGATGCGGCGGCGCGCATAGCGCGCGGCCACCGCCGCCACCAGCGACGAGTCCAGGCCACCGGACAGCAGCACCCCATACGGCACGTCGCTCATCAGCTGGCGCTCCACCGCATGCTCGAAGGCCTGGCGCAGTTCGGCCAGGTCGGCCTGGCGGCCCTGCACGTCGGCGTAGTCGCGCCACGGCTGCTGGTAGTAGCGCACCAGCTCACCGCTGGCACTGTCGAAGTAGTGACCCGGCGGGAACTGTGCGACGTCGGCACAGGTATCGACCAGCGCCTTCATTTCCGAGGCCACCCGCAGGCGCCCCTGGGCATCGTGGCCCCAGTACAGCGGCACCACGCCCACCGGGTCACGCGCCACCAGCACGCGCCCGCTGTCGCGGTCCCACAGCGCGAAGGCGAAGATGCCGTTGAGCTGTTCCAGCCACTGCGCCGGCGAACTGCCCTGGCGATACAGCGCGTTGATCACCTCGCAGTCCGAGCCGGTCTGGAAGTCGTAGGCGGTGGTCAGCGCCGCCTTCAATGCCTGGTGGTTGTAGATCTCGCCGTTCACCGCGAGCGCCAGCTGGCCATCGGCCGACAGCAGCGGCTGCGAACCACCGGCCGGGTCGACGATGGCCAGCCGCTCATGGACCAGCAGCGCACCTTCGTCGAGGTACACGCCGCTCCAGTCCGGGCCACGGTGGCGCTGGCGCTGCGACAGTTCCAGCGCATGGCGGCGCAGGGCGGGAAGATCGTCACCAGCCTGCAGGCCGAAGATTCCGAAGATCGAACACATGGGAGAGCTCCTGTTGGGGGATTTCACGGGTGGGAGGGTGTTCGACCGGCCATCCAGGCCCGGGTGGGGCTGCGCCCGGGCACAAAAAAACCCGCATCGGCTGATGCGGGTTTTCTGGTGTCCGGGCGTGTGTTGCTGTCTATCTACCCAGGTCGCAGTCCCGCATCGGCCGCGCACGATTATTCGCGCGCAGATTATTGCGGTTGTTGTTATTGACGGCGGTGGCCAGGCGGATCGACATGGCATCGACCCTACCCCGGTTTCCGGCACGGCGCAACCGTTGCGTTGGCAACCACTCCCCGGCGCGCATAATGGCCCGCCGTGAAACGTGTAATGGAAATGCAACACCGCACTGGACGCAACGCGGCGCTGGCCGCCCTGCTCTGCCTGGGCCTGGCCGCCTGCCAGACCCTGCCTCGGCCCTCCACGTTGCCGCTGGCGCAGCAGCAGGCACTGGAGCAACGCGGCACCGACGGCAGCTTCGACGGAGCCTGGGACACTGCGCAGACCTTCGAACGTTTCAACGATCCGCGCGCCGTTACCTACTACGAGCGTGCTGCCGCGATCACGCCCTGGACCTTCCACAACACCAAAGCGGAAGAAGCACTGGGCCGGATCTGGATCTCCGGCACACTGCAGCATGCCGACAGCCCCCACATCAACCCGGCACCTGTCCTGCGCGCGTCCTGGCGACGTGGCGAACGCGCGTATCTGGCAGCTGCCAACCACGGCAATCCCTATGCGTTCTACGGGCTCGCCAAGGCCTACCGCCAGCGAGGCGACGCGCAGCAGGCGCTGCGCTGGGACCTGCGCGGAATGATCTACAAGCGCTACCCGAGTTCATCGTCGCGACTGCCGGATGCGGTGGCCGCACAGGGTGACACCGTGCATCCGCTGGTGGCGCAGATCCAGCGTCGTGCCGAGCACGGCGACGCCGAAGCGCAGGTCGACCTGGGCGCGCTGCTGGAAAAGGGCGTGGGACTGCCGCGCGATCCGGCGAGTGCGCTGCAGCTGTACCAGCGCGCCGGTGAAAAGGGCAATGTGTTCGGCCAGTACTTCGCCGGTCTGCTGCTGGGCCGCAGTGCGCCGGGTGTGGAGAAAGACATCGACGCGGCGGCGCGCTGGTTCGCCAGAGCCGAGGCGCAACACTTCTACATGGCCGCGCCAAGTTACTGGAAGAAAGCGGTCGAGCCGCCGTTCTTCATTTTTTCCGAGTAGAGAAGCGGCCCCGGCGGGAGGCGTGCCGACCAACGGTCGGCACCCACCCTCGCGGGATTCATTCCGTCATGGGGTTCCCACCAGCAGCCGTTCCACCAGGCGCTGGTACAGCCCCGGCAACGCTTCCAGATCGTCCACGCGTACGTTCTCATCCACCTGGTGGATACTGGCGTTGACCGGCCCCACTTCGATGCACTGCGCACCCAGTGGCGCGATGAAGCGTGCATCTGACGTGCCGCCGCCGGTGCTTTCTTCCGGCGCACGGCCGATGTGCTCGGCCAGCACCGCACGCGCGGTGGCGCGCAGCGTGCCTTCCGGGGTGTAGAACGGCTCGCCGCTGCGGTGCCACTTCAGCGTGTACTGCAGGCCATGGCGGTCCAGCAATGCGGTGATCTCCGCCTCCAGCTTCGGGGCATCCCAGTGCGGGTTGTAGCGGATGTTGAAATCCACCTCCAGCTCGCCGGGAATCACGTTGTTGGCACCGGTGCCGGCATGGATGTTGGAGACTTGCAGGCTGGTCGGCGGGAAGCTCTCGTAGCCGTCATCCCAGCGCCGCGCGCTCAGTTCGGCCAGGGCCGGAGCAGCCTGGTGAATCGGGTTGCGCGCCTTATCCGGGTACGCCACATGCCCCTGCACGCCCTGCACGCGCAGCTTGGCCGACAGGCTGCCACGACGGCCTACGCGCAGCAGGTCACCCAGCGTCGAGGTCGACGATGGCTCTCCGGTAATGCACCAGTCGATGCGCTGGCCACGTTCGGCGAACAGCCGCGCGACGTGGCGCACGCCGTCGATGGCATCGCCCTCCTCGTCACTGGTCAGCAGTACCGCCAGCGTGCCGGGATGATCGGGATGCGCAGCGACAAGCTGCTCGGCGGCGACCACGAATGCAGCCACGCTGCCCTTCATGTCGGCGGTGCCACGGCCGTACAGCACGCCGTCACGGATCTGCGGCGTGAACGGGTCGCTGGCCCAGGCCTCGCGCGGGCCCGTCGGCACCACGTCGGTATGGCCCAGCAGCACCAGCACCGGCGCGCCCTGGCCATGGGTCGCCCACAGGTTGTCGACCTCGCCCAGGCGCAGGTGATCGCACTGGAACCCGGCCTGCTTCAGGCGTGCCGCCAGCAGTGTCTGGCAGCCGGCATCATCCGGCGTCACCGAGGGTCGTGCGATCAGCTCGCAGGTCAGGTCGAGGACCGCGCTCATGCGTCACCCACGCCGAAGCGGGCCTTGAAGCCGTTGTCACTGAAACCCTGGCTGACCGCGCCGTCGGCGGTGACCACCAGCGGGCGCTTGATCAGCTGCGGGTACTCGCGTAGCAGCAGCTTCCATTCGGCCTCGGAGTCGGCGGCCTTGCGGTTGTCCGGCAGCTGCCGCCAGGTGGTGGAGGACTTGTTGACCATCGCGGCCAGGCCACCCAGCTGCGCCGCCCATGCCAGCAGCGTTTCCGGGCTCGGCTTGTTCTCGCGGTAATCGACGAAGGTGTAAGGCACGCCGAAGCGGTCCAGCCACTTGGTCGCCTTCTTGCAGGTATCGCAGTTCTTCAAACCGTAGACAGTGGTGCTCATGGCCATCTGTGATGCTGGAAAACAGAGGGCCAGAATCTCACAACAGGCGCTCGGACACGACCCGGAACGGCACCCGTGGCAGCCGGAAGGCCAGCCCTTCCTGCAGCGCCAAGTCCATCGCCTGCAGCCGCGGACACTGCTGCTCACCGATCAGGCGCAGGGGCTGCAGGCTGTCGATCTCCACCGGCAGCGCGATGCGGGTGCTGGCCCAGCGGCCGTCGCAGGTACGGGCGATGGCCTCCTCCTGGCAGGTGAGGAAACGCAGCAGGGCCTGGTGGCCGCCGAAGGCCGCCGACCACGCCGCCACATCCTCCCAGCCTTCAGCGGCCTGCCACTGCAGGTGCAACGCCGGGGCACTGCCCTGCCCGCCTTCGATCAGGGTGTGCCCATCGCCATCGGTGCGCACTACATGCTCGAAGCGTGTGGACAGATGCGGCTGCATGGCATCGCTGAAAACGCGCGCGCCGGCGACGAAGGCCAGCTGGTCCATCACGTTGCGATCAAACAGCACCACCGGCGTCCCGTCCGGATCGTCGTCACGACGCAGGTACCAGCGCCAGTTGCTCTGCCGTGGCGACGGCATCAGGGAACGCAGCGGCCCAGCCAGCGCGGGCCCGAAGTGGCCGTGACGGTAGCTGAGGATGGTGTAAGGCGTGCGTCCGGCATGGACCACGTAGTGATGGCCTGGTGGTGGCATCGGTGCGTGACGCACGTCGACCCACCAGCTCACGTAGACCACATCGCGCACGTCACTGACCAGCGCCGGCATCGGCCAGCGCCGCGACAGTGCACGGCGCAGCCGGGTCCAGCGCGGGGCGTGCAGCAGGCGCGGCAGCATCCGCCCGACCAGGGTGTCGGACGGATGCCGGTAGATCGCGGACTGCGCCAGATCCTCCGGCGCAGTCACCTTCAGTCGGCCAGGCCGCGCAGCAGGTCGTTGACGCTGGTCTTGCTGCGGGTCTTGGCATCGACCTGCTTGACGATCACCGCGCAGTACAGCGAGTGGGTACCGTCCTTGCTCGGCAGCGAACCGGACACCACCACGCTGTACGGCGGGATGTAGCCGTAGCTGATCTCGCCGGTGGCGCGGTTGTAGATGCGGGTGCTCTGGCTGAGGAACACGCCCATGCCGATCACGCTGTGGTGGCCGACCACCACGCCTTCCACCACTTCCGAGCGCGCACCGATGAAGCAGTGGTCCTCGATGATGGTCGGGCTGGCCTGCAGCGGTTCCAGCACGCCACCGATGCCGGCGCCGCCGGACAGGTGGCAGTGCTGGCCGATCTGCGCACAGGAACCGACGGTGGCCCAGGTATCGACCATGGTGCCTTCGCCGACGTAGGCGCCGATGTTGGTGAAGCTCGGCATCAGCACCACGTCCTTGCCGAAGTAGGTGCCGCGGCGGGCGATCGCGCCCGGCACCACGCGCACGCCACCACGGCGGAACTTCGCTTCGTCATAGCCGGCGAAGCGCGATTCGACCTTGTCCCAGAACGGTGCGGGGCGCGCATCGACCACCGCCATGTCGTTGACGCGGAAGTACAACAGCACGGCCTTCTTCAGCCACTCGTTGACCTTCCAGCCACCCTGGCCGTCCGGCTCGGCAACACGGAACTCACCGCTCTCCAGGCCGTCAATCACGCGGTTGACCAGCGGCTTGGTCGAGCCTTCCAGCTCGTGCAGGGTCAAGGTAGCGCGGCGCTCGAAGGCACTCTCGATGCCGAACTTCAGCTCTTCCACGCCCGGGGCTGACGGCTTGCGCAGCGACTTGCGGGCGATGGTTTCGGCGCGGACCGCTTCGGCACTCTTGGCCGGCGCCGGCTTCTTCACAGCACGCTTCACCGCAGCCGCTTTCTTCGCCGGGGCCGTCACCGCAGCGGCCTTCTTCGGCGCTGGGGTCTTCTTCGCGGCCGGTGCGGCAGCAGCAGGTTTCCGGGCCGCTGCGCTCTTGGGGGTCGCGGCGGTCTTCTTGGCGGGCTTGGTGGCCATCAGGCGGGGTCTCCGGCGTTTCGATCAGGGTCCAGGCAGGCCAGCATCGCGTCATGCAGCTGCTGCCGGGCAGGTTCAGTCAGGGGGAGGTCGTGTTCGTCACTGATCACGAAGGTGTCTTCGGCGCGTTCGCCGAACGTGGCAATGCGTGCATCATGCACGCGCAGGCCCTGATTGCGCAGCACGAACGCCACATCGGCCAGCAGGCCGGGGCGGTCGGGGGCGACCAGGGCGAAACGGGTTGCGCCCGGCTCATCGCGGAATTCGATGCGCGGGGCGAAGCGGAAGTGCCGCAGCTGCCGTGGCACCACCCGGCGTGACGGCCGCAAGCGCGACAGGTCACCACTGAGTGCCTCGCGCAGCGCCGCTTCCAGGTTGGCACTGCTGCCATCGGCGAAGGTATCGGCCGGGTTCACTTCGAAGGTATCGAAGATGGTATCGGCCGGACCGTCCAGCACGCGTGCGCGGTGGATGCCGTAGCCCTTGCGGTCCAGCGTCATCACGATCGCGGCGAACAGGCCGTCGCGGTCCGGCGAATGCACGAAGACTTCCAGCGCGGGGTCGTCGACACTGATCCGGCGTACCTTCACCAGCGCCTGGCCCTGCTTCACCGGCACCAGCGCGGCAGCCTGCCAGGCCAGCTGCTCCGGGCGCAGGCGGATGAAGCCTTCGTCGGGCATCACCGCGAACTGGCGATCGATGGTGGCATCGTCGTAACCCCGCTCGCGCACCAGCGCGCGCACGCTGTCACGCGCTTCGGCCACGCGCTCGGCCGCCGGCACCGGGTGTTCCAGCCCCTCGCGCAGCGCGCGCCGGGTGGCGAAGTACAGGTCGGCCAGCAGGCGGTCCTTCCATGCATTCCACAGCTTGGGGCTGGTGCCGGCGATGTCGGCGCAGGTCAGCAGGTACAGGTAGTCCAGGCGGTCGCGGCTGCCGACCAGGGTGGCAAAGCGATGGATCACTTCCGGATCGGCGATGTCCTGCTTCTGCGCGGTCACCGACATGCGCAGGTGCTGTTCGACCAGCCACGCCACCAGTTCGGTGTCGGACGTGCTCAGCGCATGCGCCTGGCAGAACGCGCGCGCGTCCACCGCGCCCAGTTCCGAGTGGTCGCCGCCACGGCCCTTGGCGATGTCATGGAACAGGCCGGCCAGCAGCAGTAGTTCCGGCTTGCGCAGGCGCGGCCACACTTCGTGCGCGATCGAGAAGCGCTCGTCGGCGCGACTGCTGGCAAACAGGCCGATATTGCGCAGGACCATCAGCGTGTGCTGGTCGACGGTGTAGACATGGAACAGGTCGAACTGCATGCGCCCGCTGACCTGGGCAAAAGCGGGAATCCACTGGCCAAGCACGCCCAACCGTGCCATGCGCGAGAGCGTATCGACCGGGCGCTGGCCGCGCAGCAGCGCCAGGAACTGCTCGCGTGCATCGGCATCAGCCTGGTCGTAGGCCGGCAGCAGCGGCAGCGCTTCGGCCAGCGCACGCGCGGTCAGCGAATGCAGGCCGCGCACCTGCGGATTGTTGGCCCAGCTGGCGAACAGCGCGAACACCTGGCCGATGTCGCCGCGCGGCCAGTCGGCTTCGTTGGCCGCCAGGTAACCACGGCGCAGGGAAAAACCCACGGTCAACGGCTCCGGCTGCGCCTCGCCGTCGAACTGCTCCTCGAAGCGCTGCAACAGGCGGTCGCTGATCCGGCGCACCACCAGTGCAGCACGGTAGAACCCCTGCATCATCTTCTCGACACCGAGATTCTCGGCATCGTCTTCAAAGCCCAGGCGTGCCGCCAAGGTCTTCTGGTAATCAAAACGCAGGCGCTCTTCCGGGCGACGCGCGACCAGATGCAGGCCAAAGCGCAGCCGCGCCAGCACCGCACGTTCGCGCTTCAGTGCTGCCGCTTCGTCTGCGCCCAGATGGCCGAGCCCGACCAGCGCCTCCAGGTCACGCACGCCGAAGGCACGCAACGCCATCCAGCCCAGCGTATTGAGATCGCGCAGGCCGCCGGGGCCATCCTTCAGGTCCGGCTCCAGGTTGTCGGCGGTGTCGCCGAAGCGCTGGTGTCGGTTGCGCAGCTCTTCCAGCTTGGCCAGGAAGAAGGTGCGCGCCGGCCACAGTTCACGATCGTCGACGGCCTCGCGCAGCGCGCGGCGCGCCACATCATCGGCCAGGATCGGGCGCGCCTCGATCAGCGCGGTCAGCACGGTCTGGTCCGCTGCCGCCTCGCGGCACTGCGATGCAGAACGCACCGCATGGCTGACGGCCAATCCGCAGTCCCACAGCAGCGCGAACAGGCGCGCCAGCGCCGCCTCATGGGCCAGCTGTGCCGGCGGATCGCCGAACACCAGCAGGTCGATGTCCGAACGCGGGAACAGTTCACCGCGTCCGTACCCACCCACCGCGAACAGTGAAAGGCCACTGTCGGCCGGCAGGCAGCGCTGCCAGGCCAGGCGGATCAGATGGTCGGCAGCGCGCGCCCGCAGCGCCAGCAGGCGCTCGATGTTGTCGCCCTGGTCGAAGCGGCGGTACAGGCGCGCGTCGGCCTGCTGCAGCGCCTGGCGCGCGGCAGCAGCCCAGTCCGGGTCGTTGAGCGACGCGGCCGGCGTGTCCAGCAGCGAACTCGCCGGCAGCATCCTCAGGAGACCTGCGACTCGCCCGGCGACAGGGTCAGCACGTCCACGCCGGTCTCGGTGACCGCGATCATGTGCTCCCACTGTGCCGACAGCTTGCGGTCCTTGGTCACCACGGTCCAGCCATCCGGCAGCACCTTGTTGTAGCGGGTGCCCTCGTTGATCATCGGCTCGATGGTGAAGGTCATGCCAGGCTGCAGCACCAGGCCCTGGCCCGGACGGCCGTAATGCACCACCTGCGGCTCATCGTGGTAGACCTTGCCGATGCCGTGGCCGCAGTACTCGCGCACCACGCTGAAACGCTCGCCTTCGGCATAGCTCTGGATGGCATGGCCGATGTCGCCCAGGGTCGCGCCCGGACGCACCGCGCGGATGCCGCGCCACATGGCTTCGTAGGTGGTTTCCACCAGGCGGCGGGCCATCACCGACGGGGTGCCGACGAAGTACATGCGGCTGGTGTCGCCGTGCCAGCCATCCTTGATGACGGTGACGTCGATGTTGATGATGTCGCCATCCTTGAGCACCTTCCCTTCGCTGGGGATGCCATGGCAGATGACGTTGTTGACCGAGGTGCACACGGTCTTCGGGAAGCCGCGGTAGCCGACGTTGGCCGGAACGGCGCCCTGCACGTTCACGATGTGGTCGTGGCAGATGCGGTCCAGTTCCTCGGTGGTGACACCGGGCTTGACGTGGGGGGTGACGATGTCGAGCACTTCGCTGGCCATGCGGCCGGCGATTCGCATCATCTCGATTTCCTGCGGGGTTTTCAGATTCACGCTCATGGCCCCCATTATCGCCGATCCGGCCACAATCTGAACGAACGCCACCCAACTGGCGATCCGGGCCATGCACGGTTCCGGCAAGGAAAGTGAAAGCGTGATCGCCGCCCCCCTTTCGTCTCCCTGTTTATCACGGAATACAGACACTTACGCCTCCTAAGCTGGGGTCACCGTCGCCGAAGCGGTGCCGAACGTGCCGCCTTCGCCTTGTTCAACGGACCTTCGGGTCAGGGAGGTTGTCCATGCGATCCGCGCTTCGTTCCCCGCTTGCCTGGGCCCTGGCCGGGGTCCTGCTGTCCGGCCCGGCCCTGGCCGCAGACACCACCACCTTCAATGTCACCCTGGTGGTGACCAAGGCCTGCACGATCACGGCTGCTGCCGCCACCAACGTTGACTTCGGCACGGCGGCCTCGACCACCGCGACCCCCACCCTGGGTCAGGGCACGGTGACCGCCCAGTGCTCGGCACTGACCCCGTACACGATTTCACTGAATGCGGGTGCCAATGCCAGCACCGCCAATGACGTCACCACTCGCCGGATGAAGAACACCAACGCCGCGGTGACCGCCAACAACTACGTCGGCTACCAGCTCTACCAGGACGCCGCGCACACCCTGGTCTGGGGTGCCACCTCCGGCACCAACACCCAGGCTGGCATCGGCACCGGCCTGGCCGTGCCCTACATCGTCTACGGCCAGATCCTGAACCTGAGCACCAACAACCCGGCGACCGGCAACTACCTGGATACGGTTACCGCCACGATCACCTATTGATGGAGCACGCCCGCATGGCCGGACCCCGCCCGTGGCGCGCCACCGGCGTGGCGCTGCTCGTCCTGAGCCTGGTATTCGCCGCCCCGGTCGAAGCCACCAGCCTGCAGGTCGCCCCGACCAGCCTGCAGCTGGAAGCGCGCCAGCGTGCCGGCGAGCTTTGGCTGACCAACAGTGGCACCTCGCCGGTGAAGCTGCAGGTTCGGGTGTTCCGCTGGGTGCAGCAGGACGGCCAGGAGCAACTGTTGCCCACCGATGAACTGGTGGTCACCCCGCCGATGCAGGAACTGGCTGCCGGGCAGCAGCAGCTGGTCCGGGTGATGCGTCCGGACAGGACGCCACCGCCGGCACAGCAGTACTACAGGCTGATTGTCGACGAGGTGCCCGACCTGGCCACCCGCGCCGACGGCATGCAGTTCGTGCTGCGCTATTCGATACCGGTGTTCGTGCAGCCCGCCGCCGGCAAGCTTGCGCCGCAGCTGCAGGCCCGCCTGGTGCAGTTGCCCGATGGCCGCAACGGCGTCGAGGTGGCCAACGCAGGCAACAGCTATGCGCAGATCGCCGATCTTGCGCTGGGCAGCCCCACGCGCCCACGCATCGTGCATCCCGGACTGCTGGGTTACGTGCTGCCCGGGCAGGTGATGCGCTGGCCGATCGAGCGCACGGCGATCGACCGCGACAACGACCAGATCACGGCCAAGCTCAATGGCGAGTCGGAACAGACGCCGCTGTCGCC
Organism: Stenotrophomonas sp. 86156_Sma; assembly: GCF_056481625.1. NCBI lineage: Bacteria > Pseudomonadati > Pseudomonadota > Gammaproteobacteria > Lysobacterales > Lysobacteraceae > Stenotrophomonas > Stenotrophomonas sp. 86156_Sma. The sequence goes on along the minus strand of NZ_CM151157.1, from coordinate 1,591,981 downwards.
CCCATCGGCTCGCTGAGGCGTTGATGGGCGCGCTGCTTGCTGCCCTGGCTCCTGCGCCGACCCAAGCCGCCGATGTGTCCGGCGCAGCGGCTACCGCCACCGCCGATGTATCAGGCATCTCCGCCGATGCGATGCTGCCACCGCCCACACCGTTGACCGCCAACCAGACGCTGTACCTGGACGTTTCGCTCAACAGCACCCCACGCGGACTGCTGCCTTTCATCGAGAACCGTGGCCGCCTGCAGGCCAGCCCCGACGTACTGCGCCAGCTCGGCTTCAACGCCCACGGCGATGCACCGGTGTACCTGGACCAGATCAGCGGCGCGGTGGTGCGCTATGACGCACGCCTGCAGACACTGGCGCTGGACGTGCCACTGGACCAGCTGACCCTGCCAACCACCGTGCTCAGCCGCCCGCAGACACGCGCGCCCGCAGGCAGTGCCTCACCCGGACTGCTGCTCAACTACGACGTGTATGGCAGCCGCGTGGATACGCTGGGCAACCTCAGCCTGAGCTCCGAACTGCGCCTGTTCGGCGTCGGCAACGGCACCTTCGAAAACACCGCGGTCAGCAGGCGCTACCAGCAGCCTGGCGACCGTCGCTGGCGAGGGGAGAGCGTGCGCCTGGATACGCGCTGGAGCCTGGATTTCCCCGACCAGGCGATGACGCTGGAGGTCGGCGATTTCTACAGCGGCTTCGTCGACTGGACCCGTCCGGTGCGCCTGGGTGGCCTGCAGATCGGTCGCAACTACGGCCTGCAGCCCTATCGCGTGCTGACCCCCACGCCCAGTTTCCTCGGCCAGGCGGTGGTGCCGTCCACGGTCGAGCTGTACGTCGATGGCCTGCGCCAGTACAGCGGCCAGGTCCCGGTGGGCCCGTTCCAGCTGGCCGCACAGCCGGGGATCAGCGGCACCGGCAGCGCACAGGTGGTGGTGACCGATGCGTTCGGCCGCATGCAGACCCTGGATTTCAGCTTCTATGGCACCCAGCAGCTGCTGGCCAAGGGCCTGTCGGACTGGTCCGCCGGCATCGGCCACCTGCGTGAGGACTTCGGCCAACGCTCCTTCGCCTACGACGACCGCACCGTGGCCAGTGCCAGCTGGCGCGGTGGCATCAGTGACACGTTCACCGGCGAGGCTCATGCCGAAGGCGGTGGTGGCCTGGCCCAGGCCGGCATCGGCGGCTGGTGGCTGCTGGGTGGCGCGGGCGTGTTCAACGCCGCCTATGCGCACAGTGACTATCACGGCCTGCAGGGCGGGCAATGGGCACTGGGCTACAGCTGGAACAACCGCCGACTCAACGTCAATCTGCGCACTATGCGCAGCCATGGTGATTACCGCGACCTGGGCGCACTGCAGGGCAACCTGCCACCCAGCATCAGCGAACAGGCCACGGTCGGCGCGGATCTGCTGCGGCTGGGCACGCTCAGCGCCAGCTACCTGCGGCTGCGCTACCCCGATGGCGAAGACAACCGCTACGCCAGCCTGTTCTGGTCGCGTACCTGGAGCCAGCGCTGGTCAGCCTACCTCTCGGTGAACCAGAACCTGGACCAGAGTGATGACCGCAGCATCTATCTGTCGGTGACGGCCAGCCTGGGCAACAACCGCCAGGCCAGCCTGTCCAGCCAGCGCAATGGCGACAGCCAGACCTGGGTGGCCGACGTCACCCAGCCGGTGCCCGGCGATGGCAGTGCAGGCGGCATCGGTTGGCGCGCGCAGGTGCGCCACGGCGAGGACGGCAGTGGCGGCCTGGCCGAAGTCGGCATCCTCAATGACGTCGGCCGCTACTCCTTCGGGGCCTCGCGCCAGGGCGGGCTCAACTATGCCTACGGCAGCGCCAGTGGCAGCCTGGTCTGGATGGGCGGGCACGCGTTTGCCACCCGCGAGGTCTCCGATGCATTCGCGGTGATCAGCACCAATGGTGTCGGTGGCGTGCCGGTGCGGCTGGAGAACCGCCTGATCGGCGTCACCGATGATCGTGGCCTGTTGCTGGTCAGCCCGCTGCTGTCCTGGCAGCGCAACCGGGTCTCGATCGACACCCTGGACCTGCCCGAGGACATGCGTGCCGACCGCATCGAGGACTGGGTGACGCCGCGCCAGCGCGCTGGGACCCACGTGACATTCCAGTTGCGCTCGCGGCCCTCTCTGAGCCTGACGCTGCAGAGCATGGACGGGCAGCCGCTGGAAGTGGGCAGCGAAGTGCAGTTGCCCGGCGGACGCCAGGCCACGGTGGGCTATGACGGCCTGCTGTATCTGGAAGACGTCGCTGCCGGCAGCGTGCTGTACATCACCACCAGCCGCGGCCAGTGCCGGGTGAAGGTACCCGAGCAGCCCAAGGTAGTGGCGTCCGGCGCCCGGCCGAAGCCGGCACCGCTGCCGTGCATCCCGGAGGTGGCGCCATGAGAGTGCTGCTGCTCGGCATGCTGCTGTTCGCCGGCCTGCTCGCGGCACTACCGGCCCAGGCGACAGCGGTCTGCACGGCAACCGCGAACCCGACCCTGCCGTTCGGCAACATCAACAGCAACGCTCCCGGCCCTACGGCGGCGACGCTGAACATCACGGTGACCTGCACCACCGCCGCACTGAGCCTGCTGGCCACCACCGGCGTCCGCGTCTGCGTGGGTGTCGGCGCAGGCAGTGGCGGCGGCAGCAGCTCCACCTTCCGCACGATGTCCACTTCCAGCAGCGACACCATGAATTTCCAGCTCTACAACAACGCCAGCTACGGCCAGGTCACCGGCCTGGTGCCACGCGGCACGCCGCCGGCGCAGGAACTGACCATGAGCTACAACGTGCCGCTGCTGACCGGCGGCAGCGGTGCGCAGTCCGTGCAGCTGTTCGCGCAGATCCCCGCCAACCAGATCCTCGCTTCGGGTGCTTACAGCAGCACCTTCAGTGGCGCCAACGTGGTGCTCACCTGGGCCTGGAATGAAGTCCTGCTCGGCAACGCCACCGTGCCGGCCGCCTGCAACGGCGGCGCAACCGGCACCAACAGCGCCAGTGCGGCCTTCAGCTTCACTGCCACTGCCAACGTGCTGCCGCAATGCGGCAGCTACGTCACCACCAACATGGACTTCGGCAACGTCACCGGCAGCATTCCCGCCAACATCGACCGGACCGCCACGCTCACGCTGACCTGCCTGAAGAACACCGCCTACCAGATCAGCCTCAACAACGGCCAGAACAACCCCGCCGCCTCCACCACCCGGCGCATGGCCACCACCATTGGCAGCGGCACCTACTACCTCCCCTATGAGCTGTACCGCGACGCCGCGCGCAGCCTGCGCTGGGGCAATACCCTCAACGTCGATACCGTTGGCGGCACCGGAAGTGGCAGCGCGCAGCAGCTGACCATCCATGGCCGGGTGCCGCCGGTCACCGGCCAGCCCCCGGCCGGTACCTACAACGATCTGGTGCAGGTGACGATCACTTACTGACCTGTGTGCCGACCAACGGTCGGCATCCACCGGGATGGATTGGAATGGTCGGCACCCACCGGCGTGGGTTTGGAATCGTCGGCATCCACCGGGGTGGGTTCCGGTAGATCCACGCCGTGCGTGGATGTGCGCATCCCTCCTGCGCCAGGACCAGTCGACTGGCAGTCGAGCCTACAGATTCGGCCGATCCGGCCGATACCGCGCAACGGGTCCTACAGTACGGTGGATGGCAGGTGGTTCGCGCACTTCTGATCGGGGCGATGCTGGTCGCCAGTACGCCCGCGTGGGCCGATCCCGGCAGCACCTCCCTGCAGATCCGGCTGACTGTGGTCGAGGGCTGCAGCAGTGATGCCGGCAACACCCGATGCGCGGCACCGCACCGGCGCAGCGACGCGCCCGAGCTTCCGCAACAGATCCGCGACCTCGCGCCGCCGGCCGACAGCGACGACGCGGCGCCTGCCGTGACCCTCATCTACTGATGCGCATCCTGCTGAGCCTGCTGGCACTGCTGCTGGCACTGCCCGCTGCGGCGCTGGACCTGGTGCCCACCACCCTGCAGCTGCCCGCCGAAGGGGGGCACGGCGAGCTGTGGCTGTACAACCCCGGGCCCGGCCGCTGGCAGGGCGAGGTTCGGATCCTGGCCTGGGAACAGCAGGTCGATGCGGAAAAGCTGCGGCCCAGCGACCAGATCCTGGCCAGCCCCGCCCGGCTCGACCTCCCGCCCGGCACCCGTCAACGCATCTGGCTGCTGCCTCGGGAGACGTCGCCCGTTGCCGTCGAGCAGGCCTACCGGGTGATCCTGCGCCCCAGCGGACCGGACCTGCCACGCTACTCGCTGCCCTTGTTCCGGGGGCATGCGGCGCCCCTGGCGCGGCCAGACCTGCATGCCGAGATAGAGCCCGGAACGTCGCAGCCCCTTCTGCGACTGCATAACGCAGGCACGGTACACGCCCGCCTGCACGATCTTGCGTTCGTCGCCGGCGATGGACGCCGCACCCTGCTGCTGCCGGGACTGGCCGGCTACCTGCTGGCGGGCAGGGAACGCCGCTGGGCCCTCCCCGTCCATGCCGACGGCTATGCCGGTGGCCATTTCCAGGCCCGGCTGCAGGACGGCCGCGTGGTCGATCTGACCGCGCCGGCCCCGGCAATTGCAGCGAGCGCTCCCAGCGGGCTATAATCGACCGGATTCCTGCCGCCTGCGTGCGCGGGAGACCGTCCACACCGGACGTCACCGGTGAATCCACACCTGCTGCCCCCATCCGTGCCGGGGTGCTCCGCAAGGAGTTCGGCCACGGAGGCAACAGGGAAGCCCAACCCCGGAACCATCCGCGCTTCCACGCGTCCCGCATACCTATCCCGCGGGCGGAAACGCCGGTTCCATATCAGGAGTATTGCAATGCCCCAGGTCACCATGCGTCAGATGCTGGAAGCCGGCGTCCACTTCGGCCACCAGACCCGCTACTGGAACCCGAAGATGGCTCCGTACATCTTCGGCGCCCGCGGCAAGATCCACATCATCAACCTGGAAAAGACCGTCCCGCTGTTCAACGATGCGATGAACTTCATCTCGTCGGTTGCCCAGAAGCGCGGCACCGTCCTGTTCCTGGGCACCAAGCGCAGCGCCCGCGAAACCATCAAGGAAGAAGCCGAGCGTTGTGGCATGCCGTTCATGAACCAGCGTTGGCTGGGCGGCACCCTGACCAACTTCCGTACCGTCAAGCAGTCGGTTGCCCGCCTGAAGGAACTGGAAGCCGGTGAAACCGACGGCACCTTCGAGAAGCTGGTCAAGCACGAAGTGCTGGGCCTGCGTCGCGAGCGCGACAAGCTGGAAGCCTCGCTGGGCGGCATCAAGGACATGAACCGTCTGCCGGACGCCATCTTCGTGATCGACATCGGCCACGAAGACATCGCGATCAAGGAAGCCAAGAAGCTGGGCATCCCGGTCATCGCCGTGGTCGACACCAACTACAACCCGGAACTGGTGGACTACGCCATCCCGGGCAACGACGACGCCATCCGCGCTGTGCAGCTGTACGCCCGCGCCGCTGCCGACGCCGTGCTGGAAGGCAAGGCTGCTGCTCCGCACGCTGCTTCGGTGCGTGAGGAAGAGTTCGCCGAAGCCGCTGCTGAAGGCGAAGAAAAGCCGGCCCGCCGCGCTCCGGCCAAGAAGGCTGCCAAGAAGGGCGACGACGCCCAGGCCTGATCCAGGCCCCGGGGTGGACGCCCTGCGTCCACCCTCCCTGCGCGCAGCCTTTGGCGCGTGACAGGACCGTGTCACACGGGCCGGCCACCATGCCGGCCCAACCCCTTTCTTTCGTGAGGTAATCCCGTGGAAATCACTGCTTCCCTGGTCAAGGAACTGCGCGAGCGCACCGGCGCCGGCATGATGGAATGCAAGAAGGCTCTCACCGAAGCCAACGGCGACATCAACGCTGCTGCTGAAGCCATGCGCAAGTCCGGCGCTGCCAAGGCCGACAAGAAGGCTGACCGCGTGGCCGCCGAAGGCCGTCTGGGCCTGGCCCAGGATGGCGGCAAGGCCGTGCTGGTCGAAGTCAACTCGGAAACCGACTTCGTCGCCAACGATGACAACTTCAAGTCCTTCGTCAATGCCGTCGCCGCTGCCGCCCTGGCATCGGGCGCCAACGACGTCGAAGCCGTGAAGGCTGCCAAGCTGGCCGATGGCCGCACCGTTGAAGAAGCCCGCGCCACCGCCGTGCAGACCCTGGGTGAAAACATCCAGATCCGTCGCATGGTGAAGGTTGATGGCAACAACACCATCGGCGCCTACGTCCACACCAACGGCAAGGTTGGCGTGCTGGTCGACCTGGTCGGCGGCGACGTCGAGCTGGCCCGTGGCCTGGCCATGCACGTGGCAGCCCTGAAGCCGCCGCACAACAAGGCTGCGGACGTCCCGGCCGAGTTCGTCGAGAAGGAAAAGGAAATCGAGCTGGCCAAGATGTCCGAAAAGGACAAGGCCAAGCCGGCCGAGATCCTGGAAAAGATCATCAGCGGCAAGATCAACAAGATCGTCAGCGACGTGACCCTGTACGGCCAGACCTACGTGCTGGGCGACACCACCGTCGAGCAGGTGGTCAAGGCCGCTGGCGCCGACGTGGCTGGCTTCAAGCTGCTGATCGTCGGCGAAGGCATCGAGAAGGTGGTGGAAGACTACGCCGCTGAAGTTGCCAAGGCGATGCAGGTCTGATTCCAGCCTTCCGGCTGTGAAGCGACCAGAAGGAGCCGCGGGAAACCGCGGCTCTTTTTTTATGTATGGGCCAAGGGATGAACCCATGCCCCATCGGTGGGTGCGCACCGTTGGTGCGCACAACCGGCACCTTTGCGTTGCGCGCGAATCAAGCCGATACTCGGCGCAGGGAATCCACAGTCACATAGCAGGAACGAAAATCGCGGACTGTGATGCATTCCTAGGTATTCTTGTCCCAATGGAATTGAACGACCCGACATGCCTCCCGAGCTGACAGCTGCCCTGGCGCTCTGCCGCAACCTGCCCTCGCCACCCGGTATTGCCCTGCGCATCATCGAGCTGGCCCAGGACCCGGAAGCGGACATCGCCACCGCCGCCGACATCATCGCCATCGACATGGCGCTGAGCGCTCGCATGCTGCGCATCGCCAATTCGCCGCTGTACGCCAGCCGCCGCCGCATCGAGAACCTCGGCCAGGCGCTGACCATGCTCGGCCTGAATGCCACGATCAGCCTCGCCCTCGGCTTCACCGTCACCCAGGGCCTGACCGGTGGCGGCGGTGCCGACCACGACCTGCGCCAGCGCGCGTGGAAGCGCAGCATTCTCAGCGCCCTGGCCGCCAGCCAGCTGGGCCAGGCGCGCGGCCTGCGCCGGCTGGAGGAACTGATGCTGGCCGGGCTGCTGCAGGACCTGGGCGTGCTGTGCCTGACCCAGGCCGAATCGGAGCGCTACCTGCCACTGCTGCGCGAAGCCCGTGACAATACCGATCTGGTCGCACGCGAGCGCGAGGAACTGGGCTGCAGCCACGCCGATGTCGGCGCCTGGGTGGCCGAACAGTGGGGCCTGCCGCGCTACCTGGTGGAAAGCATCAGCCACAGCGAGGACGACGACGCTGCCGATTCGCCGTTCCAGGCCTGCGTGCAGCTGTCCGGCGCTGTTGCCGACATCTGGCTGGACGAAGACGCCGATGCCGCCCGCGAACGCGCTCTGCACCAGGTGCATGACCGGCTGGAGCTCGACAGCGCCCGTTTCGATCAGGTGCTGACCCGCATCAGCGATGCCCTTCCAGATATCGCCAGCCTGTTCGAGGCCGGCCTGAACTCGCCCTCGCGGGTCCGTGAGCTGATCGACCACGCGCAGGAACTGGCCACCCTGCGCAACCTGCGCGAGCTGCAGGATGCCGATCAGGCACGCCGCCGCGCCGACGAATTCGAGGCGCGGGCCAAGCGCCTGGCCGACCAGGCCCACCGCGACGCCCTGACCGGCGTGCTCAACCGCCGCCAGCTGGAGGCGGTGCTGGAACAGGAGTTCCTGCGCGCCGGGCGCCAGGGCTGGCCGCTGTCGGTGGCCTTCATCGACCTGGACGACTTCAAGAAGATCAACGATGCCCACGGCCACCTGACCGGCGACGAGGTGCTGCGCGCCTTTGCCGGCAAGCTGCAGGGCCAGCTGCGCAACAGCGACACCGTGGCCCGCTTCGGTGGCGAGGAATTCGTCGCGCTGCTGCCCAACACCAGTGAATCGGTGGCGCTGGACGTGATCCGGCGTGTGCTGGCCAACATCGTCGCCACGCCGATGGCCGAGCTGGAGGGGGGCCCGCTGTTCGTCACCTTCTCCGCCGGCGTGGCCACCCAGGGCGGCTACGAACGCTTTGCCGACGTGCAGGACCTGCTGCGCGCAGCCGACGATGTGCTGTACCGCTCGAAGAACCTGGGCCGCAACCGGGTGATCGCCCGCTCCCCCGGCGCCCTCGGCCACGACGAGCTTTCAGCCACCGCCGGCGCCGAGCTGGGCTGAACGGGACGCCCCGCGTGAGCGGGGCGGACGGCAGGATTTCGCGCCGCAGTGCACAAAACACTTTGGCCCAACGCCGCATGCGCGTAGAATCGCCCGCGATTTCCACGCACCCGAGGTCCCTATGTCCAAGCTCGCCTATCGCCGCATCCTTCTGAAACTGTCCGGGGAGGCGCTGATGGGAGATGAGGACTACGGCATCGACCCGAAGATCATCAATCGCCTGGCCCGTGAGGTCATCGAAGCCCAGCAGGCCGGTGCCGAAGTGGCGCTGGTGATCGGCGGCGGCAACATCTTCCGCGGCGCCGGCCTGGCCGCTGGCGGCATGGACCGGGTCACCGGCGACCAGATGGGCATGCTGGCCACGGTCATCAACGCCCTGGCCATGCAGGACGCCCTGGAAAAGCTGGGCGCCAAGGCCCGCGTGATGAGCGCGATCAAGATCAACGACGTGTGCGAGGACTACATCCGCCGCCGCGCCATCCGCCACCTGGAAAAGGGCCGCCTGGTGATTTTCGCCGCCGGCGTCGGCAGCCCGTTCTTCACCACCGACTCCGGCGCCGCGCTGCGTGCGATCGAGATCGGTGCCGACCTGCTGCTGAAGGCCACCAAGGTCGATGGCGTGTACGACAAGGACCCGAACAAGCACAGCGACGCGGTCCGTTTCGACAGCCTGAGCTACGACGAAGTGATCCGCCGCGGCCTGGAAGTGATGGATACCGCGGCCTTCGCACTGGCCCGCGACAGCGACCTGCCGATGCGCGTGTTCGACATGGGCCAGCCGGGCGAGCTGCTGAAGATCCTCAGCGGCGAGAACATCGGCACCCTGGTCCAGGGCCGCGACCCGGCCTGAGCCTGAGCGCCAGGCGAGCTCCGGGCCGATTCTGGCCCGGCAGCGTCCCGTATTCGCCTATAATCGCCCGATTCCAGTTACACCCAGGACCGGGCGATGCTCAACGACATCAAGAACAACGCGCAGACGCGCATGGCCAAGAGCATCGACGCTCTGAAGCACACCCTCACCTCGATCCGCACCGGCCGCGCCACCCCGGCCCTGCTGGACCGCGTCACGGTCAGCGCCTATGGCAACGCCAGCACCCCGCTGAACCAGGTCGCATCGATCTCCAACGCCGACGCCCACTCGCTGCTGGTCACGCCGTTCGACAAGAGCATGATCAAGGAGATCGAAAAGGGTCTCTACAACGCCGAGTTCACGCCGAACACCCTGGGCACCGCGATCCGCATCAACATGCCGCCGCCGACCGAAGAGCGCCGCAAGGAGCTGGCCAAGCAGGTGCAGAAGGAAGGCGAAGGCGCCAAGATCGCGATCCGCAACATCCGTCAGGACGCGAACAAGGAAATCGCCAAGCTGGTCAAGGACAAGGCGATCAGCGAAGACGAGAAGAAGCGCGGTGAGGACGACATCCAGAAGTTGACCGACACCAACATCAAGGACGTCGACAAGGTCGTTGCCGACAAGGAAAAAGAACTGCTGTCGGTCTGAAGTCGATGCCTTCAGTCCCGCCTCCGTTGCCGGCCGCCCTGCCCCGCCACATTGCCATCATCATGGATGGCAATGGGCGCTGGGCACAGCAGCGCCGTCGTCCGCGCGTGATCGGCCACCGGGCCGGCGCGCGTGCGGTCAACCGCACCATCGAGCGCTGCCTTGAGCTGGGCATTCCGGCGCTGACCCTGTTCGCGTTTTCCAGCGAGAACTGGGGCCGGCCGCAGGAAGAAGTCGATGCGTTGATGAAGCTGTTCCTCGGCGCGCTCGACCGCGAAGTGGACGAGCTGCATCGGCGTGGCGTGCGCGTGCGCTTCATCGGCGAGCGCGAACGCTTCGGTGCCGGGCTGGTCAGCCGCATGCAGCTGGCCGAGCAGCGCACCGCAGACAACACCACCCTGACCCTGTCGATCGCCGCCAGCTACGGTGGCCGCCAGGACATCGCCCGTGCCGCGCGCGCGCTGGCCGCTGAAGTCGCCGCCGGCCGCCTGCTGCCCGAACAGATCGACGAATCGCTGCTGGGCAGCCAGGTCGCCCTGGCCGACCTGCCGCCACCGGACCTGTTCATCCGCACCGGTGGCGACACCCGCATCAGCAACTTCCTGCTGTGGCAGCTGGCGTACACCGAGCTGTGGTTCACCGAGGCGCTGTGGCCAGACTTCGATCCCGCCCTGCTGCAGCAGGCGCTGGACGCCTACGGCAGCCGTGAGCGTCGTTTCGGCCTGACCAGCGCCCAGATCGCCGCACTGGCCACCGAGACTTCCAGCCCATGACCAAGACCCGAGTCCTTGCCGCGCTGATCATGGCGCCGGTCGCCATTGCCGCGATCCTGCTGCTGCCGACCCAATGGCTGGCAGCGGCGGCCGCTGCGGTTCTGCTGATCGGCCTGTGGGAGTGGCTGAAGCTGGCCGGCATCGAAGACACCCTGGCGCGCACCGTGCTGCTGGTACTGAACCTGCTGCTGATGGTGCTGCTGGTGTGGGCCGATGGCAGCACGCTGGTGCTGTTCCAGATCACCACATTGGCCGGTGTTGCCTGGTGGCTGGCGGCGCTGGTCTGGCTGCGCTTCTTCAATTTCGGCGCGCAACCGTCGGCACCCTCGCGCATCGTGAAGATGCTGGCCGGTACGCTGGCCATCGTTCCGGCCTGGGCCGCGCTGGTGCTGATCCATGCCGGCGGCGATCCGCCGGGCAAGCAGGGCCACCTGTGGCTGCTGGCTGCGCTGGCACTGGTCTGGGCGGCCGATTCGGGCGCCTATTTCGCCGGCCGTCACTTCGGCAAGCACAAGCTGGCCCCGCGCATCAGCCCCAACAAGACCTGGGAAGGCCTGTTCGGCGGCCTGCTGGCCGGTGTCGCCGTGGCCGTCGGCCTGGGCTGGCTGGCCGGCATCGATACCGCACACCTGCCGGGCCTGCTGATCACTTCGGTGGTGGCCGTATTCGCCTCGGTGCTGGGTGATCTGTTCGAAAGCCTGATCAAGCGCCACGCGGGCGCCAAGGACTCGGGCCACCTGATTCCGGGCCATGGTGGCGTACTCGACCGTGTCGACGGCGTCCTGGCTGCAGTGCCGGTGTTCGCACTCGGCAAGGAAATCTTCGGGTTCTGACCATGAATGCTGTCGCAGACCTGCGCCGGGTCGCCGTATTCGGCGCCACCGGCTCGATCGGTGCCTCCACGCTGGACGTGATCGCCCGCCACCCGCAGCGCTACCAGGCCACCGTGCTGGCCGCCGGTCGTCAGGTGCAGGCGTTGCTGGCACTGTGCCGCCAGCACCGGCCCGCGCACGCGGTGATCGCCGACGAATCGCTGTTCGCTCAGCTGCGCGATGGCCTGCGCGATGCCGGACTGGCCACCGAGGCGCATGCCGGCCATGCCGCGCTGGACCAGCTGGCCGCCAGCGATGCCTGCGACACCGTGGTCGCCGCCATCGTCGGTGCGGCCGGGCTGTCTTCCACCCTGGCCGCCGCCGCCGCGGGCAAGCGCATCCTGCTGGCCAACAAGGAATCGCTGGTGCTGGCCGGTGAGCTGCTGACCCGCACCGCTGAACGCGCCGGCGCCGAGATCATCCCGATCGACAGCGAACACAGCGCGATCTTCCAGTGCCTGCGCTCGCGCGATGCCAGCGTCGATGGCGCCGGCGTGCGCCGCATCCTGCTGACCGCCTCCGGCGGCCCGTTCCGTGGCCGCAGCCGCGCCGAACTGGCCCAGGTCACCCCGGCCCAGGCCGTTGCCCACCCGAAGTGGTCGATGGGGCCGAAGATCTCGGTCGATTCGGCGACGTTGATGAACAAGGGCCTGGAAGTGATCGAGGCCCACCACCTGTTCGGCATCCCCGGTGAGCGCATCGAAGTGCTGGTGCACCCGCAGAGCCTGGTCCACTCGCTGGTCGAGTTCGTGGACGGCTCGACTCTGGCGCAGATGGGCCTGCCGGACATGCGCACCACACTGGCCGTTGGCCTGGGCTGGCCACAACGCATCGAATCGGGCGTATCCGGGCTGGATCTGCTGGCCCAGGGCCGGCTCGATTTCGAGGCCCCGGACACCGACGCCTTCCCCTGCCTGGCCCTGGCCTGGCAGGCGATGCAGGCCGGCGGCACCGCCCCGGCGGTGCTGAACGCTGCCAATGAAGAGGCGGTTTCAGCGTTTCTTCAGGGCCGGATCGGTTTCCTGACCATCCCGGAGCTGGTTGCTAACGCTCTTTCAACACTGCCGACCCAGCCAGCCGATACACTGGAGGTCCTGTTGTCCGCCGACCAGCGGGCACGCCAGCTGACCCTGAACGCCATCGACGCCGCCTGAACGACCGCCTCGCCCAGCATGACGACGCCGCCCCTGCCCGCCACTGTGAGCCTGCATGACTGACTTCATCGGATCGGTCTGGTGGATGATTGTCAGCCTCGGGCTGCTGGTCACGTTCCACGAGTTCGGGCATTACTGGGTCGGGCGCCTGTGCGGGGTCAGGATCCTGCGCTTCTCGGTCGGCTTCGGCCGGCCGCTGTGGTCGCGCCGGGACAGGCACGGCACCGAGTTCGCCATCGCCGCCATCCCGCTGGGCGGTTATGTGAAGTTCCTGGACGAGCGCGAGGTCGAAGTGCACCCGCACGAGCGCGGCCAGGCCTTCAACCACAAGACCGTCTGGCAGCGCATCGCCATCGTCGCCGCCGGACCGATCGCCAACCTGCTGCTGTGCATCCTGCTGCTGTGGGCGATGTTCGTGATCGGCAAGCAGGATTATTCGCCGACCATCGGCCGTGTCAGCGGCATCGCCGCCAGCGCCGGCCTGACCAGCGGCGACCGCGTGCTGCGCGTGGACGAGCGCCCGGTGGTCACCCTCGGCGAGGCCAGCATGGCGCTGACCGCCGCCGCGATGGACCGCCGCGACGTGAAGCTGGAAGTGCTGGACCCGACCGACCAGGTGCGCGTGCGCAGCCTGCCGCTGTCGCAGCTGCCCCCCGGCTTCGATGAACGGCGCGTGCCGATCCTGGCTGGCCTGTACTGGCAGTCGTGGCTGCAACCGGCGCTGGTCGAGTCGCTCACCGCGGACTCCGTGGTGGCCGGGCAGCTGCAGCCGGGCGATCTGATCGTAGCGATCGACGGCCAGCGCATCGACGGCGCCGACCAGGTCATCGGCGAGATCCAGACGCTGGGCCGCGCCGGCGGCCCGGGCATGATCGAGGTCCTGCGGGGCGGCGAGCGCCTGGCGCTGGAAGTCACCCCGCGCCAGGGCAAGGATTCAAAGGGCGAGCCGATCTGGCAGATCGGCGTGCAGTTCCCGACCTCGTTCAGCCCTCCCTACGACACCCTGCTGCGCTATGGCCCGCTCGACGCGGTCACCGTGGCCGTGCGCGAAACCGGCCGCCTGGCGGCCGATTCGCTGGGCATGATGGGCCGCATCGTCACCGGCAAAGCCTCGCTGCAGAACGTTTCCGGGCCCGTCACCATCGCCCGGGTAGCCAACATCTCGGCCAAACGCGGCCTGGACTGGTTCCTGCAGTTCCTTGCCCTGCTGTCACTCAGCCTGTGCATCATCAACCTGTTGCCGATCCCGATCTTGGACGGCGGCCACCTGCTGTATTACCTTATCGAGTTGGTCAAGGGCAGCCCGCTGAGCGAGCGTGCCATCGCCGCCGGCCAGTACATCGGCCTGGCGTTGCTGGCCGGGCTGATGGGGTTGGCGTTCTACAACGACATCCTCGGCCTGGTCCCGCGATGAACTTTTCCACGTTGTTGCCGTCTACAGCGTCGGCATCCCGCACCAATGAAATCGACCTTCCTACCGGACGTGACATGACGCGACTCCCCAATCGCCGCCTGCTGGCCCTCGCCCTCGCCGCCGTCACCGGCGCTCCCGCCCTGGCCCAGGCAGCCGAGCCCTTCACTGTCAGCGACATCCGCGTGGATGGCCTGCAGCGCATCAGCTCGGGCACGGTATTCACCTACCTGCCGGTGGAGCGTGGCGAGACGGTCACCGACAACAAGGTCGGCGAGACCATCCGCGCCCTGTACAAGACCGGCTTCTTCGAAGACGTGCAGCTGGACCGCCAGGGCAGCATCCTGGTGGTGACCGTCAAGGAACGCCCGGCGATCAACAAGCTGACCGTGACCGGCAACAAGGACATCAAGTCCGAGCAGCTGCTCAAGGGCCTGTCCGACATCGGCCTGACCGAGGGCGGCACCTTCGATCGCCTGAGCCTGGACCGCGTGACCCAGGAACTGCGCCGCCAGTACAACGACCGCGGCAAGTACAACGTCGAGATCACCCCGACGGTGAGCCCGCTGGACCGCAACCGCGTGGACATCGCGATCGCCATCAAGGAAGGCAAGGCGGCCAAGATCCGTCACGTCAACCTGGTCGGCACCGAGAAGTTCGAGAGCAAGGACATCCTGGAGACCTGGGAGTCCAAGGAGCACAACTGGGCATCGTGGTACCGCCGTGACGACCAGTACTCCAAGGAAAAGCTGTCCGGCGACCTGGAAAAGCTCAATTCCTGGTACCTCGACCGCGGCTATGTCGACTTCAGCATTGATTCGACCCAGGTGTCGATCAGCCCCGACAAGCGCGACATGTTCCTCACCGCCGGCGTGACCGAAGGTGCGCAGTACAAGATCTCCGAGATCAAGGTCAGCGGCGACACGATCCTTCCGCAGGAGGACGTCGAGCGCATGGTGATCCAGAAGTCCGGCGACACGTTCTCGCGTGCGCTGCTGGAATTCAGCTCGGACACCATCACCAACTCGCTGTCCAACATCGGCTACGCGTTCGCCAAGGTGAACCCGATCCCGACCACCAACCGCCCCGAGCAGACCGTGGCGATCAACATGCAGGTCGTGCCCGGCCCGCGCGTATCGGTGCGTCGCATCCTGTTCCGTGGCAACACGCGTACGTCCGACGAAGTGATGCGTCGCGAAATGCGCCAGTTCGAGAACAGCTGGTACTCGCAGGCCGCGATCGACCGCTCCAAGATCCGCCTGCAGCGCCTGGGCTACTTCGAGTCGGTGGACGTTGAAACCCCGGCCGTGAGCGGCAGCAACGACCAGGTCGACGTCGTCTACAACGTCAAGGAAACCACGTCCGGCAGCTTCGTGTTCGGCCTGGGCTACTCGCAGTCCTACGGCATGACCACCTCGGTGCAGCTGTCGCAGAACAACTTCCTCGGCGGCGGCAACCGCGTGTCGGTCGAAGCCTCGCGCAGCAGCTACCTGCAGCGCTACGGCTTCAGCTACACCAACCCGTACTTCACCGATGACGGCGTGTCGCTGGGCTACAACCTGTCCTGGCGCGAACTGGACTACTCCGACTTCAACACCGCGCAGTACAACAGCACCAATGGTTCGGCGCAGGTGGTGTTCGGCGTGCCGATCACCGAGACCGATACCGTCTCGCTGATGTTCGGCATCGACAGCAACCAGATCACCACCTACCAGGGCTCGACCCCGCAGTCGATCATCGACTACATCAACGCCGTCGGTAGGCGCACGTTCCATGCCTGGCGCACCGAGCTGGGCTGGGCGCGTGACTCGCGCAACGACTACTTCATGCCGACCCGCGGTACCTACCAGCGCATCGGCCTGGAAACCACGCTGCCGGGTTCGACCATCGAGTACTACAAGCTGAACTACCAGATCAGCAAGTACTGGCCGATCATGCCGTCGCTGGTGATCAACACCCGTGCCGAAGTGGGCTACGGCGATGCCTATGGCAACGACTACACCCGCACGCTGACCAACCCGGACGGCACCACCCGTACGGTGACCGCCAGCGGCCTGCCGTTCTTCGAGAACTTCTACGCCGGCGGTACCAACTCGGTGCGCGGCTTCGAAGACAACACCCTCGGCCCGCGCGAAGTCACCAACGGCTACCCGGAAGGCCAGCCGCTGGGTGGTTCGCTGAAGACCGTCGGTTCGGTCGAAGCCTACTTCCCGCGCCTGTTCGACAGCCCGTCGGCACGCGTGTCCGCCTTCGTCGACTTCGGTAACGTCTACAACGGCACCAAGAACTTCAAGGCCAACGAACTGCGCGTGTCCACCGGTGTGGCCCTGCTGTGGCGCGCCCCGGTCGGCCCGATCTCGATCAGCTACGCCTTCCCGCTGAAGAAGGAAGACGATGACAAGATCGAACGTCTGCAATTCACGTTCGGTGGCCAGTTCTGAGGAACGTCGTTCCTCAGAACTGATCCACCTCCGGTGAATTGCCCGCGCATTTCACCTATCCCCCGCGCCGCTGGCGCGCCCCCCTTAACAAAGGGGGGCTCTCCACCAGACGGGGTGCGAAGCGCCGGGCATTGCCCGGCGTTTTCGTTTGGCCTGGATGCCGGAAGCGCCCGCTCTGCTTTTGATCTTTTCTGTTTTTCCGTGGCTGGCACTCGCGCCACGCCCTCGGAGGTCGGACGGGGTGGGACTGCGGGGGTGTGAGCCGCATGGATGCGGCGACCAAGGCTACATGGACGTACTTGCGCCGCCCCCGCGCAGCCCCGCCCCGTCCGACCCAGCCCATGACACTGGCTCTGCCGGCCGCGAGGGGCCCTGCCGTTGGCTGCATGACCGCCCCGCATGACCGCAATGCCGTCACACGTTAAACTCCCGCCGTGAATACTCCCACCTACACCGCCCAGCAACTCGCCGAGCAGTTCGGCCTGCAGGTCCACGGCGACCCCGCCACCGCCATCCATGGCGTGGCCACCCTCGCCCATGCCGGTCCTGGCCAGCTGACCTTCCTCGCCAACCCGCGCTACCGCGCCCAGCTGGCCGACAGCCAGGCCTCGCTGGTAGTCCTGCGTGCCGACGACGCCGAGGCCGCCCCCGGCGCCGCGCTCGTGGCCAAGGACCCGTACACCACCTTCGCCAAGATCGCCGCGCTGTTCGACATCGCGCCGACGCGCCCGCCGGGCATCCACCCCAGCGCCGTCATCGATCCCAGCGCGCAGGTCGCCGCCAGCGCGCATATCGGCCCGTTCGTCTCCGTCGGCGCACGCAGCGTGGTCGGCGAAAACTGCATCATCGGCACCGGCAGCGTGATCGGCGAAGACTGCAGCCTGGACAACGGCTGCGAACTGATCGCGCGGGTCACCCTGGTCACCCGGGTCAAGCTCGGCAAGCGGGTTCGTGTGCATCCCGGTGCCGTGCTCGGCGCCGATGGCTTCGGCCTGGCCATGGACGCCGGCAAATGGATCAAGGTGCCGCAGCTCGGCGGCGTGCGCATCGGCGATGACTGCGAGATCGGCGCCAACACCTGCGTCGACCGCGGTGCGCTGGAAGACACCGTGCTGGGCGAAGACGTGCGCCTGGACAACCTGGTGCAGATCGCGCACAACGTGCAGATCGGTGCGCACTCGGCCATCGCCGGCTGCACCGGCATCGCCGGCAGCGCCAAGATCGGCCGCTACTGCCTGCTCGGCGGCCACGTTGGCGTGGTCGGCCACCTCGAGATCTGCGACAAGGTCGTGATCACCGGCAAGTCGGTGGTCCGCAATTCCATCCATGAGCCGGGCGAGTACTCGTCCGGCACCCCGTTGACCGACAACCGCACGTGGCGCAAGAACGCCGCGCGCTTCAAGCAGCTGGACGCATTGGCTCGCCGCGTCCTGGCTGCTGGCAAGGAGAAAGAATGAACGACACGCTGCAGCTTCCGATCGACGTCTGCCAGATCCAGGAACTGCTCCCGCACCGCTACCCGTTCCTGCTGGTGGACCGGGTGCTTGAGCTCGACATCGACGCCAAGCGCATCCTTGCGCAGAAGAACGTCAGCATCAACGAGCCGTTCTTCCAGGGCCACTTCCCGGGCCGCCCGATCATGCCCGGCGTATTGATCATCGAAGCGCTGGCGCAGGCCGGTGGCGTGATGACCCAGCTCACGCTCGGCCGTGACTCGCAGTCCAAGCTGTTCTACATGGTCAAGGTGGAAAACGCCCGCTTCAACAAGCAGGTCGTTCCCGGCGACGTGCTGATGCTGGATGTGCAGATGAAGCGCCTGATCCGCAACATGGGCTGGTACTACGGCGAAGCCAAGGTCAACGGTGAAGTCGTTGCCTCGGCCGAAGTCATGTGCGCCGGCGCCAAGGGCTGATCCACTGGAGGCAGGAATGACTGACAACGCACCGCGGATCCACCCGACCGCCGTCATCGATCCGGCCGCGCGCCTGGCCGATGACGTCCAGGTGGGCGCGTTCACCCTGATCGGTGCCGATGTGGAAATCGGTGCCGGCACGGTGATCGGCCCCCACTGCAGCATCCACGGCCCGACGAAGATCGGCCGCGACAACCGCTTCATCGGCCACGCAGCCGTCGGTGGCGAACCGCAGGACAAGAAGTATGCAGGGGAGCGCACCGAGCTGGTGATCGGCGACCGCAATGTGTTCCGCGAGTTCGTCACGCTGAACCGTGGCACCGGCGGCGGCGGCGGCATCACCACCATCGGCGACGACAACTGGATGCTGGCCTACACGCACGTGGCGCATGACTGCCATGTCGGCAACTTCTGCGTGTTCTCCAACAACACCACCCTGGCCGGCCACGTGACCGTGGGTGACTACGTGATCATCAGCGGCTTCGCCGGGGCCCACCAGTTCTGCCGGATCGGCGCGCATGCCTTCCTCGGCATGGGCGCGCTGACCAATGGCGATGTTCCGCCGTTCACCATGGTCGGCACCGATTCGTTGGGCCGCCCGCGCGGCATCAACAGCGAAGGGCTGAAGCGCCGCGGCTTCGACGCCGAGCGCATTTCCGCCATCAAGCGTGCCTACCGCACGCTGTACGTGGCGGGCCTGCCACTGGCCGAAGCCAAGGTGCAGCTGACCGAACAGGCGCGCGACAGCGATGACGTGAAGGCCATGCTGGACTTCATCGAGCACGCCGAGAGGCCCTTGCTGCGATGAGCAGCACGACCGGCCAGGCGCCGGCCGGCGCCGCCGTGATTCCGCTGGCCTCGATGGCCGGCAGCGTCCCCGCGCAGCGGGTGCTCAGCGAGCGCCCCTTGCGGATCGCGCTGGTGGCCGGTGAGGCCTCCGGTGATCTGCTGGGTGCGGGCCTGGTGCGCGAACTGAAGGCACGCTTTCCAAATGCCGAATTCGCCGGCATCGGTGGCGATGCCATGCGCAGCGCCGGCTGCCTGACCTGGCACGATGCCAGCGAGCTGGCGGTGATGGGCCTGACCGAAGTGCTGCGCCACCTGCCGCGGCTGCTCAAGCTGCGTTCCGCGTTCCGCCAGCGTGCGCTGGAATGGCAGCCGGACGTGTTCATCGGCATCGACGCGCCCGACTTCAACCTGGGCATCGAACGCTGGCTGAAGCAGCGCGGCGTGCGCACCGTGCATTACGTGAGCCCCTCGGTCTGGGCCTGGCGCGAGAAGCGCGCCGAGAAGATCGGCAGCAGCGCCGACCTGGTGCTGTGCCTGTTCCCGATGGAACCGCCCATCTATGCCAAGCACGGCATCGACGCGCGTTTCGTTGGCCATCCGATGGCCGATGACATC
This sequence comes from Stenotrophomonas sp. 86156_Sma, assembly GCF_056481625.1. Taxonomy (NCBI): domain Bacteria; kingdom Pseudomonadati; phylum Pseudomonadota; class Gammaproteobacteria; order Lysobacterales; family Lysobacteraceae; genus Stenotrophomonas; species Stenotrophomonas sp. 86156_Sma. Next base: position 1,572,075 of record NZ_CM151157.1, on the reverse strand, counting down.
CCCCTGCAGGGCAACCGCGAGGAAGCGCGCGCCGCGCTTGGCCTGCCGACGTCGGCCAAGGTGCTGGCGGTGTTGCCAGGCAGCCGCCTGGGCGAAATCTCGCGCCTCGGTGAACCCTTCTTCGAAGCCGCCTGGCAGGTCTCCGAGCGCATCCCCGGCCTGCACGTGGTGGTGCCTGCCGCCAACGCCGCATGCAAGCGGCTGATCGAAGAGCAGCTGTCGCGCTCGGCGCTGCCGGTCGCGTACTCGCATGTGCTCGACGGCCAGGCGCGCAACGCCATGATCGCGGCCGACGTGGTGGTGCTGGCGTCCGGTACCGCGACCCTGGAGGCGATGCTGGTGAAGCGGCCGATGGTGGTCGGCTACCGTGTCAACGAGCTGACCTACCGTCTGGTCAAGGCATTCGGCCTGATCAAGGTCGACCGCTTTGCCCTGCCCAACATCCTGGCCGGCCAGGACCTGGCACCGGAGCTGATGCAGCATGACTGCACGCCGGACAAGCTGGCTGCGGCCATCCAGCAATGGTTCGACCACCCGCAGCGGGTGACCGACCTGCAGGACACCTATGCCCGCCTGCATGAGCGCCTGCGCCGCAATGCGTCGGCACGTGCCGCCGACGCCGTCGGCGAGCTGCTGATGCGCGACCAGGCCCAGGCATGAGCCGCCGCCACGCCGCAGCGGCCAGCCTGACCCTGTTCGATGGCGCGGCGGTGGTCGAGCCGGAGCGCCTGGTCGCCGGCGTCGACGAAGCCGGTCGTGGCCCGCTGGCCGGGCCGGTCGCGGTGGCGGCCGTGGTGTTCGACCCGGCACGGCCGCGCATCAACGGCCTGGACGATTCCAAGCAGCTGACCGCGGCGCGCCGCGAGCAGCTGCATGACCGCATCATCGAGCGCGCCCTGGCCTGGCATGTGGTGCTGGTGGACGTGGACACCATCGACCGTCTGAACATCTACCAGGCCACCCTGCAGGGCATGCGCGACGTGGTCGCAGCGGTCGCCCACGTGGCCGGCTTCGCGCGCATCGATGGCAACGTGGTGCCCAAGGGTCTGGTACTGCCGGCGCAGGCGCTGGTCGGCGGCGATGGCATCGACCGCGCGATCATGGCCGCCTCGATCCTGGCCAAGGTCTCGCGCGACCGCTACATGCAGGAGGTGCATGCCCGCCACCCGCAGTACGGCTTCGAGCAGCACAAGGGCTATGGCACCCCGGCCCACCTGGCCGCCCTGCGCGAGCACGGCCCCTGCGTGGAGCACCGGCGCAGCTTCGCCCCGGTGCGCGAGTGCCTGGAAACAGCGCCAGCCCCCGCGATCACAGCCATCGCTTGAACAACGGCTGCCGGGTATCGTCCGGCGCTTTCACGGCAATGTGAACGCCTCCGCTGGCGCCGGGCCATGCCCGGCGACATTCGCGCAATCGGCGCACCGTCAAGTCCTTGTCGCTTCCCCCTGCCCTCGCTACCCTGACCGGGCACTCCAGCGCATCCCGACCCCGGCGACGATCTTCCGTCAGCACCCGGGGCCCGCGCGCTCCAACCTGGTCCGGCATGTCCAACTCCCGCTTCGTACATCTCCACGTCCACACCGAGTTCTCGCTGGCGGACTCGACCATCCGCGTGCCGGCCAAGCCCGACCAGGCGGACCCGAAGAAGGCCAAGCAGGCCAACCTGCTGTCGCGCTCGGTCGAGCTCGGCCTGCCCGCGCTGGCGGTGACCGACCTCAACAACCTGTTCGCGCTGGTCAAGTTCTACAAGGCCGCCGAAGGCGTGGGCATCAAGCCGATCGCCGGCGCCGACGTGCTGATCGCCGAGGAAGGCCAGGACCCGTGGCGGATGACCCTGCTGTGCCGCGACCGTGAGGGCTACCTGAGCCTGTCGCGCCTGCTGACCCGCGCCTGGATGGAAGGCCATCGCCCGGAAGGCGGCGTGGCAATCCACCCGGACTGGCTGAAGGCCGGCAACGCCAACCTGTTCGCCCTCGCTGGCCGGCAGAGCCTGGCCGGGCGCCTGGCGTTGGACGGCAAGCATGAACTGGCCGAGCAGCAGCTGGCCGACTGGCAACGCGTGTTCGGCGACGGCCTGCACCTGGAGCTGACCCGCACCGGCCGCGAGGGCGAAGAAACCTTCAACCAGTTCGCGCTGATGGCCGCCGGCCAGCGTGGCCTGCCGGTGGTGGCCAGCAACGACGTACGCTTCCTGTCGCCGACGGATTTCAGCGCGCACGAAGCGCGCGTGTGCATTTCCACCGGCCGCGTGCTGGACGACCCCAAGCGCCCGCGCGAATACAGCGACCAGCAGTACCTGAAGTCGGCCGAGGAGATGTGCGCGCTGTTCGCCGACATCCCCGATGCGATCGACAACACGCTGGCGCTGGCCGAGCGCTGCAACATCGAGATGCGGCTGGGCACCTACTTCCTGCCCAACTACCCGGTGCCGGACGACGAGACCCTGGACACCTGGATCCAGAAGATGTCGCGCGATGGCCTGGAAGAGCGCCTGGAGAAGAATCCACTGGCGCCGGGCAAGACCCGCGAAGAGTATTTCGAGCGCCTGGAGTTCGAGCTCAACACCATCATCAAGATGGGCTTCCCGGGCTACTTCCTGATCGTGGCCGACTTCATCCAGTGGGGCAAGAACCAGGGCATTCCGATCGGCCCGGGCCGTGGTTCGGGTGCCGGTTCGCTGGTGGCGTGGGCGCTGAAGATCACCGACCTGGACCCGCTGCCGTACAACCTGCTGTTCGAGCGCTTCCTCAATCCCGAACGCGTGTCGATGCCCGACTTCGACATCGACTTCTGCATGGACCGCCGCGACGAGGTGATCGACTACGTTGCGCGCAAGTACGGGCGCGAGCGCGTCAGCCAGATCATCACCTACGGCACCATGGCCGCCAAGGCGGTGGTGCGCGACTCCGGCCGCGTGCTCGGTTTCCCGTATGGCCTGGTCGACGGTGTCTCCAAGCTGATCCCGAACATCCTCGGCATCCACCTGAAGGATGCGCTGGGCAAGGGCAAGGAAGGCCCCAGCTCGGAAATGGCGTCGGCCGAACTGATCCAGCGTTACGAGACCGAGGACGATGTCCGCGACCTGATCGACCTGGCGCTGCAGCTGGAAGACCTGACCCGCAACGCCGGCAAGCATGCCGGTGGCGTGGTGATCGGGCCCGAGCCGCTGAGCGAGTTCTGCCCGCTGTACGCCGAACACGACGAGAACGGCCTCGGCAAGAACCCGGTCACCCAGTTCGACAAGAACGACGTGGAAGAAGTCGGCCTGGTGAAGTTCGACTTCCTGGGCCTGCGCACGCTGACCATCATCGACTGGGCGGTGAAGGCGATCAACAAGCGCCATGAGCGCGCCGGCATCCCGCCGGTGGACATCGCCGCGATCCCGCTGGACGACACGCCCACCTACAAGGACATCTTCGCCAACGGCAACACCGGCGCGGTGTTCCAGTTCGAATCCTCGGGCATGCGCCGCCTGCTGAAGGACGCGCGCCCCGACCGTTTCGAAGACCTGATCGCGCTGGTGTCGCTGTACCGTCCCGGCCCGATGGACCTGATTCCCTCCTTCAACGCGCGTAAGCACGGCCAGGAAGAAATCATCTATCCCGATCCGCGCACCGAAGCGATCCTGAAGGACACCTACGGCATCATGGTGTACCAGGAGCAGGTGATGCAGATGGCGCAGATCGTCGGCGGCTACTCGCTGGGCGGCGCCGACCTGCTGCGCCGCGCGATGGGCAAGAAGGTGCCGGCCGAAATGGCCAAGCACCGCGAGATCTTCCGCGAAGGCGCGGCCAAGGACGGCGTGGACGAGGCCAAGGCCGACGCGATCTTCGACCTGATGGAGAAATTCGCCGGCTACGGCTTCAACAAGTCGCACGCCGCTGCCTACGCGCTGGTCAGCTACCAGACCGCATGGCTGAAGCGCCATTACCCGGCCGAGTTCATGGCGGCCACGCTGTCCTCGGACCTGGACAACACCGAGAAGGTGGTCGGCTTCCTCGACGAGGTGCGCAACCTCGGCCTGACCGTGCTGCCGCCGAAGGTGAACCACTCGGCCTTCATGTTCGAAGCCGTCACCCCGGACACCATCCAGTACGGTCTGGGCGCGATCAAGGGCGTCGGCCAGGGTGCCTGCGAAGCGGTGGTGGACGAGCGCCTGAAGGGTGGCGACTACAAGGACCTGCTCGACTTCTGCACCCGCGTCGGATCGGCCAAGCTCAACCGGCGCACGCTGGAAGCGATGATCAACTGCGGCGCACTGGATGAGCTCGGGCATAACCGCGCCTCGCTGATGCTGCAGCTGCCGGAAGTGATCAAGGCCACCGACCAGATGGCGCGCGAACGTGCGTCCGGGCAGAACTCGCTGTTCGGCGGCCCTGACCCGAGCGCGACCACGATCCAGCTGGACCTGCCCGAAGCCGAGGAATGGCCGCTGCTGCAGCGCCTCAATGGCGAGCGCGACACGCTGGGCTTCTACCTCAGCGGCCACCCGTTCGATCCCTGGCGCGACGATGTGCGCGACCTGGTCGGCAACGACCTGGGTTCGGTGGAGAAGATCTGGAGCGCCAACAGTGGTGGCGGCGGCGGCGGCGAGAAGCGCTGGCGCCCGGAAGTACAGACCGTGCTGGCCGGCCAGGTGGTCGGCGTGCGCCGCAAGGGTGAGAGCCAGATCTTCATCCAGCTCGAGGACGGCCGTGGCCGCGTCGAGTGCAGCGCGTTCTCCGACGCGATGGCCGAGTTCGGCCACCTGATGACCAAGGACCGCATCCTGGTGGTCAAGGGTGGCCTGCGCGAGGACGAATTCAACGGTGGCTTCGCGCTGCGCATCCGCCAGTGCTGGGACTTCGACGAAGTCTGCGCCAACTACGCCACCCGGCTCTCGCTGCGCCTGGACCTGCGCCAGCAGCGCCCGGTCTGGGAGCGCATCGACGCCCTGCTCGACCGCCATCGCCCCGGCCGCACGCCGCTGCGCCTGGATCTGCTGCTGAAGGGTCCGCAGGGCGGTGTCGCCGGCATGCTCGATGTGTCCGGGCAGAGCGCGGTACGCATCGATTCCAAGCTGATGGAGGCGCTGCGCGCCGACCCGGCCGTGCGCACCCTGAAGGTGCGCTACAGCCCGCCGTGGGCCAGCTGAAGCTGGCTCCCTGGTTTTTGCTGAAATCCCTGCTTTCCCGTTCCATGTATCAAGGACGATTGCCGATGAAGACCCTGCTGTTCCCGTTCGCCGCCGCTCTGGCCCTGGCCGCCTGCTCGCCCTCGAAGGTCGAGTTCCAGATCGACAACCCGACCGACGCGCCGCTGGCCCTGAGCATCGATGGCAAGGACCTGCCGGTGGCCGCACAGGGCTCGCGCCCGGTCTCGCTCGCTGTCGGCGAGCATCGCCTGCATACCGACAAGCTCGGTGATGTGCGCTTCATCGTCTACGTCGACGGTCGTGGCGGGCTGATCAACCCGACCCTGAGCGAGTACGTGGTCGCCCGCGAGATCTATGTCACCGACGAGAGCAAGCTGAAGAACTTCGGCACCGGCAAGGCCGGCATCGAGCTGGGCGGCGTCGACTTCGAAGGCCCGTTCGAAAAGAGCCACGAACTGTTCATCGACAAGACCTGGACCTACGGCGTGCGCGAGCCCTTCCCGAAGGAAAAGGTGGTGGCCCACGTCGACACCAGCGGTGGCCAGATCGTGGCCAAGGTGTTCACCGCGCCGGACTTCATCGCTTACGTGGAAGAAGGCATGGGCGAGCCCGGTGCGTTCAAGCGCGAGCAGCCGGCCGGCTACGTGGCCCCGGCGTTCAGCCTGGAACCGGCCCCGGCCAGCCTGCCGGCGCTGGTGCCGGCCTTCGAGGCGCATGCCGCGCCGCTGCGTGAGGTCTATGCGCGCTGGCTGAAGGCCACCACCGCCGATGAACAGAAGGCCCTGCGCAAGCAGGACTTCGCCGCGCAGATGGCCTTCACCTCGGCCACTGCCACCCTGGGCAGCGGGCTGGGCCGGGAGGCCAACGAGGCCTACAACGACTTCGTTTCCCAGCGCAGCCAGCTGATGGGCCGCAGCGCCCTGGTGGTGCCCTGAGCTGACTGGCGCGCCCTGCCCGGCTGCGCTACCGTCGCCTTCCAGACGAAGGCGTACGGGTGGTTTGCACGCATTCGGCTAGAATTCCCCTCTTCTTTACACGACGGCTTCCGATGAATCCGAACTACCTCGACTTCGAGCAACCCATCGCCGACCTGGAAGCCAAGATCCAGGAACTGCGCAACGCCAGTGCCGGGCCGGCGGTCAATGTCGAGGCGGAAGTGCACGCGCTGCAGGACAAGCTGCGCATGCGCACCGCGCAGATCTTCCGCAACCTGACCTCGTGGCAGGTGCTGCAGCTGGCCCGTCATCCGTCGCGCCCGTACACCGCAGACTACCTCCGCGTCATGTTCGATGAGTTCCAGGAGCTGGCCGGCGACCGTGCCTTCGCCGACGACAAGGCCATCATGGGTGGCCTGGCACGCATCAATGGCCGTGCGGTGATGGTGATCGGCCACCAGAAGGGCCGTGACACCAAGGAAAAGATCAAGCGCAACTTCGGCATGCCCAAGCCGGAGGGCTACCGCAAGGCCCTGCGCCTGATGAAGATGGCCGAGCGCTTCGGCCTGCCGGTGCTGACCCTGATCGACACCGCCGGCGCCTGGCCGGGCATCGATGCCGAATCGCGTGGCCAGTCCGAAGCGATCGCACGCAACCTGATCGAGATGGCCGAACTGAAGGTGCCGATCATCTGCACCGTGATCGGTGAAGGTGGCTCCGGCGGCGCGCTGGCGCTGGGCGTGGGCGACCGCACCGTGATGCTGGAGTACTCGGTGTACTCGACCATCACCCCGGAAGGCTGCGCCTCGATCCTGTGGAAGGATGCCGGCAAGGCCAAGGATGCCGCCGAACAGCTGGGCCTGACCGCCCCGCGCCTGAAGAGCCTGGGCCTGGTCGACAAGGTCGTGCGCGAGCCGACCGGCGGCGCCCACCGCAACCCGACGCAGATGGCCAAGCGCCTGAAGGCGGTGCTGCTGAACGAGCTGGACGCGCTGGACAAGCTGTCCACCGAGCAGCTGCTGGAACAGCGCTACGCCCGCCTGCGCAGCTACGGCACGTACGAAGCGGCCTAAGCCCGGTAGTGCCGGCCGCTGGCCGGCAACACGCAGGTGATTGCAGAAACGAAAGAGCCGGGCATTCGCCCGGCTCTTTCGTTTGCGCCCTGGCGGCATCCACGCATGACGTGGATCTACCGGGTGCAGATGACCCCGCGTCAGAACGGCTTGGCCAGCACCAGCCACACGATCGGGATGAAGGCCAGCAGCGGGATCTCGTTGATCCAGCGCAGCGCGCGCGACGACGGCAGCGCCCTGCCCTTGGCCACGCCCTTGAGCAGGCGCCCGATCCAGCTGAAGTACACCAGCAGCAGCACCACCAGCCCCAGCTTGGCATGCAGCCAACCGGCGCCGCCCGAGGCAACCATCGTCGGGAAATCCGGAATGACCTTGTAGCCCAGCCACAGCACCAGGCCCAGCAGGAACGCCAGGCCGAACATCGAGTGGCCGAAACGGTACAGGCGCAGGCCCATCAGCTGCAGGCGCTCGGTCACCGCCGGCTCGCCTGCGGTCTCGGCCAGGTTCACCAGGATGCGCGGCAGGTAGAACACCGTCGCCATCCACGCCACCACGAACACGATGTGGAAGGTCTTGACCCAGTAGTAGCTCTGCATGCGCTCGCTCCGGCGGCTGGCGTAGGTTGGCGGCCATTCTCGCATGCCGTGGCCGGGCCACCCCACGCCCCAGCGCCGCGACACATCGACGCATGGCGCGTCGCAACACCGTACGATAGGCGCCGTTTTCCCCGACCGCGCACCGCCCCATGGACAAGACCTACGACGCCGCCTACTTCCAACGCTGGTACCGCCGTGCCGACATCGGCGGCAGCGCTCGCCTGGCGCGCAAGGTCGCGTTGGCCGTGGCCAGCGCCGAGTACTACCTGGAGCGGCCGATCCGCAGCGTGCTGGATATCGGCTGCGGCGAAGGCGCCTGGCGCGCGCCGCTGCTGAAGCTGCGTCCGAAGGTCGAATACCTCGGCTTCGACAGCAGCGAGTACGCTGTGCGCCGCTACGGGAGGACCCGCAACCTGCACCTGGCCCGCTTCGGCGATTTCGCCTGGCTGCGGCCCTGCGCCCCGGTCGACCTGCTGATCTGCTCGGACGTGATGCACTACGTGCCCGACCGTGAGCTGCGTGCCGGACTGGCCGGCGTGGCGGAGCTGACCGGCGGCGTGGCCTTCCTGGAGACCTTCGCCGCCGAGGACGCGTTCGAGGGCGACCACGAGGGTTTCCAGGCCCGCCCGGCGCGCTGGTACCGGCGGACGCTGGCCCGGCACGGTCTGCAGCCGGTAGGGTCGCATTGCTGGCTCGGCCCCGCCCTGGCAGGCGATGCGGCCGCGCTGGAACGGATGTGAATCCGGATTCATTATTTTCAGCCAACTTAACCTGCGGGACACCCGGATGGGATATGCTGCGCGGCAACATATGACCATACATATTCGGTCGTCATGCTCTATCAACTGCACGAACTGACCCGCAACCTGCTCGCCCCCTGGGTGCACCAGGCCCAGGCCAACGCCAGGTTCTTCGCCAACCAGGGCCACTGGTGGTCGCAGATGCCGGGTGCCGATCGCCTGGCGGCGGTCAATGAACTCTTCCACCGCATCGGCAAGGATTACGAGAAGCCCGAGTGGGGCATCAACGAAATCGACGTCGATGGCGAGCGCGTGCCGATCGTCGTGCACGAGGAAGTGAGCAAGCCGTTCTGCAAGCTGCTGCGCTTCAAGCGCCACAGCAATGAAGCCGACCAGCTGCACACCATGCTCAACCAGCCGTTCGTGCTGGTGGTGGCGCCGCTGTCCGGCCACCATGCCACGCTGCTGCGCGATACCGTGCGCACCCTGCTGCGCGACCACCGCGTGTACGTCACCGACTGGGTCGATGCGCGCATGGTGCCGTCCAGCGAAGGCGAGTTCGGCCTGGACGACTACATTGCCTACATCCAGGAGTTCATCCGCCACCTCGGCGTGGAGCGCCTGCACGTGGTCAGCGTGTGCCAGCCGACCGTGCCGGTGCTGGCGGCAGTTTCGCTGATGGCCAGCCGTGGCGAACCGACGCCGCGCACGCTGGTGATGATGGGTGGCCCGATCGACGCGCGCTGCAGCCCGACCGCAGTGAACAATCTGGCCACGCAGAACCCGCTGTCGTGGTTCGAGAACAACGTCATCCACACCGTGCCGGCCAGCTATCCTGGCGCCGGCCGTCGCGTGTACCCGGGCTTCCTGCAGCACGCCGGTTTCCTGTCGATGAACCCGAGCCGCCACTTCAGCTCGCACTGGGACTTCTACACCGACCTGGTCAAGGGCGACCTGGAAGACGCCGACGCGCACCGTCGTTTCTACGACGAGTACAACGCGGTGCTGGACATGCCGGCCAAGTACTACCTCGATACCATCCGCGTGGTGTTCCAGGACTTCCTGCTGCCGCGTGGCGAGTGGGTGGTCAACGGCGAGAAGGTCGATCCGTCGGCGATCCGCGACACCGCGCTGCTGAGCATCGAAGGCGAGCTGGACGACATCGCCGGCCTCGGCCAGACCGAAGCGGCGCAGGCGCTGTGCACCGGCATCGACGCTGACCGCCGTGAGCATTTCATTGTCGAAGGTGCCGGCCACTACGGCATCTTCAGCGGCCGTCGCTGGCGCGAAGTCGTGTACCCGAAGGTGCGCGACTTCTTCGCCGCGCATGCCGAAGCACCGGCGGCGAAGGTCACGAAGAAGAAGAGCAACGTCACCCCGTTGCGGCGAAAGGCGGGGTAACTCGCCCAGGGTGGGTGCCGACCTTGGTCGGTATGCCCTGGTAGATGCCAACCTTGGTTGGCGCTCTACCCTGAATCCCGGTATCTGAAAGATTGTGCCAACCAAGGTTGGCACCTACCAAAGCGAATTCCGCCAAGCGCCCCTGCACTGATGGATCGTGCCAACCAAGGTTGGCACCTACCGGAGCGTCCGCACCCGCTTACAGCCGCACGAGCAGGTTCTTGGCGATCAGCCCATGCAGCTTGCCGATGCCACGTGCCAGGTGCATCGTCAGCAGCAGCAGCAGCGCCCCCGCCGCGGCAACCGCGATCGCCACCAGCGGCGAGGCCGCCATCGGCAACACGTTCACGTCGTTGATGTACACGCCGGGGATGTCGCCACTGAAGATCGCTGCGACTGGCGCCCAGATCAGGCTCAGCGACAGCGACAGCAGCGTCACCGCGATGGTGAAGTAGATCACGCCCAGCGGCAGCATCAGCACGAAGTACAGCAGGGTCAGCCAGGTGCGGCCGTCGGTGAACATGTCGCCGATGCGCTGCAGCCAGCTGCGGCTGCGGTCGGTGTAACGCGGACGACGTGGCATGCGCTCGCCCAGCAGCGCTTCCACCAGCCGCCCTTCCAGCAGCGCCAGCCCGCGCACCGAACCGAAGAACAGCACGGTCAGCGGGATGCCGATGATCAGGATCAGCAGGCCCAGCGACAGCGACAGGCCGGTCACCACCCAGGTGAAGAAGAAGGTGCCAGTCGCCAGCGACAGCAACATGTAGAACAGCGCACCATAGGTATGCGGATCGGCCACCACACCGAAGAAGCGGGCCAGCAGCGAGCGCTGTACCGGCGCTGGTGGCGGCGCGGCCGGCTCGACACCACTGGCTTCCGCCGCCGCACGCAGCACCGGCGCGGTATCCGCACGCGGTGTACGCAGCGCGCGATTCACCGTCACTTCGGTCTCGCGGTAGATTTCGGCTACCTCGTCCGGCGCGCCATAGCTGCCGGCAACGTCGGCGATCACCTCGGCCTCGCTGCGGCCGGGCTGCGCGGCCAGTTCCGAGCGCAGGTATTCCTCGGCGTCGTACAGCGCGTCCTGCACCATCGCCGGGTCGGCGCCTTCCAATGCCGCGCGCAGCTGCGCCAGGTACTGCGGGATGGTCGTGGGCAGGGCTCGGCCTGCCAGGCTCGGGTCGTTCATTGCGGTACCCCCTCCAACACGGAATCGACGGAATCGCGTGTGGCCTGCCAGGCTTGGCGCCATTGCGCCAGCACCTCGCGGCCACGTTCATTGATGCGGTAGTAGCGCCGCGGCGGCCCGCTGCTGGACGGCTCCACATGGCTTTCCAGCAGGCCGGCGCCCTCCAGATTGCGCAGCACCGGGTACAGCGCGCTCTGCTTGCCGCTCAGCACGCCCTCGCCCACCCGCTCCAGCTCCTTGGCGATCAGGTAGCCGTACAGCGGCTCCCCAGCCCGGGCCAGCACCGCCAGCAGGGCCAGCGACACCGTTCCAGCGCTGAGTTCCTTCTGGAACTTCTTCAGCTGGACATCGTCCTCGGACATGACCGGCCCTCCACTACGTTGAAGTCCACAGTAGTGCGAAGTTCAGTATAGCGAATGTGTCATTAGTCACTCTGCCGGTTGGCGTGGCCGGGCCGCTCACGCAGAATCGAAGCCTCGTTCATGTTCCGGGGATCCCATGCCGCACCGCCGTCGCCTTGCCCTGACCGCCCTCGCCCTGTCCTGCCTGCTGCCCGCCATGGCCAGTTCGGCCACGCCCTACCGCAGCCCGCAGCAGATCCTCGATGCCTCGGCGGCCAGCGACTGGCGCGCCCCGGACCCCGCCAACCTGCTGTACATGGACCTGCCGGCCGGGCGGGTGATCATCGAACTGGCACCGCAGTTCGCTCCGCGCCATGTCGCCAACATCCAGACCTTCGCCCACGAGCACTTCTGGGACGGCACCAGCATCTACCGCTCGCAGGACAACTTCGTGGTGCAGTTCGGCGATGCCGACGCCGATGACGCGGCCAAGGCCAAGCCGTTCGGCAGCGCCGCGCGCAAGCTGCCGGCCGAATTCGAACGCGCCAGCGCCGGCCTGAAGGTCAGCGTGCTGCCGGATCGCGATGGCTGGGCCGCGCAGACCGGTTTCGTCGACGGCTTCCCGGTCGGCCAGGACCCGCAGGCCGGCAAGGCCTGGCTGGCGCACTGCTACGGCATGCTCGGCGCTGGCCGCAGCAACGAGGAAGACAGCAGCATCGGTGCCGAACTGTACGTGGTGACCGGCCAGTCGCCGCGCCAGCTGGACCGCAACATCACCCTGGTCGGCCGCGTGCTGAAGGGCATGGAGCTGCTCAGCGCGACCCCGCGCGGCCCGGCGCCGATGGGCTTCTACACCGACCCGAAGCTGCGTACGCTGATCGTGTCGATCCGCCGCGCCAGCGATGTGCCGGTGGCCGAGCGCACGCCGATCCAGGTGCTGCGCACCGATTCGAAGACGTTCGCCGATACGGTGGAGGCGCGTCGCAATCGCGTGGATGATTTCTACAAGCGCCCGGCGGGGCATATCGATCTTTGCAATGTTCCGGTGCCGGTGAAGTAACGCCGTCGCGGGTTCTGCGCGTGGCGCGTGCTGAAGGTGCTTCATCGTTCATGGGCGTCACTTTTCTTTTCGCGCGAAAAGAAAAGTAACCAAAAGAAACGCGCCGCCAGGTCGCGAGCCGCCGTGCTTCGCACGCCGGTCCCCTGCGCTTCTCGGTGAATCAGGGGACGGCGCGAGGAAGTCAGCCGACTAGCTGTGATCTCTCTGTAGGTTGTTCATCCGGGACATCTTTGGAAAATGGTGGTTACCACACCGTTCCAGCCCCCAAAGAGCCCGGATGAACAATCATAAAAATGCCCGTTTGACGCCGTTTAGTCGAGCGCTTCTGGTCCGCCGTATCCTCCACGAGGGCCTACGCCCGGAAGAAGCAGCTCAAGCGTGTGGCGTAAGTGTGCGTACGGCCTACAAGTGGCTGGCCCGATTCCGCCAGTTCGGGGCACCGGGCCTGGAAAACCGCAGCTCACGGCCTCACCAGACGCCGCATGCCACACCTGCTCCGGTAGTCGAGCAAATCAAGGAGCACCGCCGTAAGCGGCAGACCTACCTGACCATCTCCAAGGCGCTGGGGGTCGGCCACAGTACGATTTCAAGGCTGATGCGCGCCCACGGCCTCAATCGGTTGTGTCGGCTTGATCCGCCCAAGGAGGTCATCCGATACGAATACGATCAGCCCGGAGGGCTGCTGCACTTGGACATCAAGAAGCTGGGCAACTTCCAGCGGCCAGGGCACAGAACCGATGCCAAGCGCAGGGGAAACGCCGCCGGCGGTGGCTGGGGCTACGTCCACGTGGCCATCGACGATCACTCCCGGGTCGCCTTCAGCAGCATCCACCCCAACGAACAGGGCGAAACCGCCTGTCAGGCGTTGCTGGGCGCTCTGGAGTACTACGCCAGCCTGGGAATCACCTTCAAGCGGATCCTGACCGACAACGGTGCGTGCTATCGCTCCACTGCATTTGCCAAGCTGCTCAAATCCCTTGGGATCAAGCACATCAGAACCAAGCCCTACACGCCGCGGACCAATGGCAAAGCCGAGCGCTTCATCCAGACCAGCCTGCGCGAGTGGGCTTACGCCTGCGAGTACGCATCCTCGGACCAGCGCAATTCCGTGTTGAACCAATGGCTGCACTACTACAACTGGCACCGTCCCCATATGGCGATCGGCGGCCAGCCACCTATCTCAAGAGTGCCGCTGAACAACGTAGTGGGTTTACACAACTAGCAGTCGGCTCTACAGGACATCGGCGCCTCTTTGCCCCTGATTCCCCTGCGGTGCTCGGCTCGCTCAAGGCGGACTGGAAGGTCAAGATCAACCGCAAAGGCATCCACGCATGGCGTGGATCTACTGGGTGCAGCTGTGGCCTTTGATCTGGGTCCGCCTTGAGCGAGCCGAGCACCGCAGGTCCGGCGAGGGCGAAGAGGCGCGGGTGTCTGAGCGCAGCGAGTTCCCGCGCCGTCCCTCGACGGGCCGAGGAGCACAGGGCACCGATGCGTAGCATCGGCTCTCGGCTGGCGGAACGTTTCTTTTGGTTACTTTTCTTTGCGTACAAAGAAAAGTAACGCCCATGAAAGGTGAAGCACCTTCAGCACGCGCCACGCGCAAAACGCCAACACCTCAGCCCTTCTGACTCACCGCCACACTACCCAGAATCAACGCACCCGCAATCAGCATCTGCAGCGTCACCGGCTCACCCAGGAACAACCACGCGAACGCAGCGCCGAACAGCGGAATCAGATAGGTCACGGTCGACGCACGCGACGGGCCGATACGGCCGATCAAACGATAGAACATCAGGAACGCCAGCGCGGTGCAGGCCACGCCAAGCGCGATCGCTGCGCCCCAGGCCTTGGCCGGAATCGCCGCCTGCGGCCAGTGGCTGACCGCCATCGGCAGCATCCACAGCGAGGCACACGACAGCGTTGCCGCCGCCGCGGCCGCCGACGGCAGGCCGGTCATGTGCCGCTTCACCAGGTTCACGCCCAGGCCGTACAGCAACGAAGCCGCCGCACCGGCCAGCACCGCGGTGCCGATGCTCAGGCCGGAGACCTTGGCCGTGGCCAGCACCACCACGCCGGCGAAGCCGACCAGCAGCGCACCCGCACGGCGCATGCCGATCTTCTCGCCGAAGAACAGGAAGGCGATCAGCGCGGCGAACAGCACGGTCATCGCATTGCAGATCGCACCGATCGCGGCCGGTGCCTGTTCGGCGGCATAGGCGAACAGCACGAACGGCAGCGCCGAGTTGATCAGGCCGATCGGTGCCAGCCACAGCCAGCGTCGCGGCGGGAACTGTGCGCGGGCACGCCACAGGAACGGCAGCAGCACCAGCGCGCCCAGCACCAGCCGCACCTCGACCAGCGCGAACGGGCCGAACGACGGCACCGCCACCCGCATGAACAGGAACGAGCAGCCCCAGATGGCGCCCAGCAGGGTCAATTCCAGCGGCGTGCGCCAGTCGCGCTCGGCCGCCTGTGGGACCGCATTCATGCCCTGCCTCCGTCCATCGTCGGTTCCTCGCCAAGGCAGACAGGATCAGGCGCAGACGCCCGCCACACAAGCGCGTAGTATCGCTGCCAGCCACAAATATGGTTTGAGGCTGGACATGCAGCTACGCCCTTCCCTGCTCCCCGCACTGGCCGTGTTCGCGGTCGCAGCGCGCCACCAGAACTTCGCCCAGGCCGCCCAGGAGCTGCACCTGACCGCCAGCGCGGTCAGCCACCATGTGCGCCGGCTGGAGGAGGTGCTGGAAACCCGGCTGTTCCTGCGCCACGCCCGCGGCGTGCGCCTGACTGCCGAGGGCCGGCAGCTGGCCGACGCCGCCAGCGCCGCCTTCTCCGATGTCGCGGCCGTCGCCCATCACCTGCAGCCGGATGCCGACAGCGTGCCGCTGCGGATCACCACGCTGCGCTCGCTGTCCTACTGCTGGCTGCTGCCACGGCTGCCACGCTTCACCCAGGCCCATCCGCACATCCGCATCGAACTGCACACGGGCAGCGGTCTGGACCGCTACGACGACAACGGTCCGGAGGTCGGCATCCGCTATGGCCTGGGCCAGTGGCCGGGCCTGCGTGCACAGCACCTGATGGATGACTACCTGTTCCCGGTCGCCTCACCGGCGCTGGCCGGGGTCGAAACGCTGGTCGATCCGGCGCGCATCGCCGACCTGCCGCTGCTGACCGATCTGTCGCCGCAGGGCTGGCGCGACTGGTTCCGCCACTCGGGTGTGCGTCCACCGTCGCCGCTGCCGCCGATGCATACCTTTGCCGACAGCACTGATGCGATGCGTGCCGCGGTGTACGGCATGGGCGCGGTGCTGGCACGTACCCATATCGCGCAGCCCTACCTGCAGCGCTACGAGGTGGTACGCCTGCCTGGCCCGGCGCTGAAGGCGCGCTACGCGTATCACGTGGTGCATGCCGAAGGGCAACCGCCGAGCCACGCCGCGCGCCTGTTCATCGACTGGTTGCTGGAGCAGGCGCAGGACGAACGCACGCCGATTCCCGCGTTGCCGGAAAGCCTGCTCGGGCGCCCGGCCACGCACGGCTGACTGCGCCCTCACCCGTTCTTTGCTTCACGCTGGCTAGGCTGCAGGCAACCCCACACCGTATCGACGCCATGGCCATGCTGCGACTGCGCATCACCGGAACCGAAGACGACGCCCGTGCCATCAGCGACCTGCTGCTCGGCCTGGACGGCATCGAACATGTCGAGGAAACCGACGACCTGATGCCGCACATGGACGACGACGATTCCAGTTCGGCCGGGCTGTCCGATGACATCGGCCCGGGCATCCACGAACTGGAAGTGGAAGTCGGCAATGAAAGCACCGCGCAGAAGGTGCGCGATGCCGTGCAGGAACTGGCACTGGAGCTGGACGTGTTCGTCGAGTACGAGACCGACGAGGGCTGATGCCGGCGGGTTGCCGGCATCAACCTTCACCTCAGAGGCTGGGCGGCAGCCTGCGGCGGCGGCGACGCCACCACGCCCGCACACCCCAGGCCGCGATCAACGCCAGCACCGCTACCGGCAGCAGCGCGGCGGCAGCACGGATCAGGAACGCAATACTGGTGCTGAGGATGCTGCCCGATTCGCTCAGCGCCTCACCGATCTCGCTGCGGCTGCGCTGGCCCGAGGTGGTGTCGAAGTGCATCGTGACCAGCTGTGTATCGATGCGCCGGCGCTGCTGCGCAGAATCCTTGTTGGCCTGCTCGACGCCCGCTTCGATCTCCGACAGGCGCGTGGTGATCGCCATCAGGTCCTCGATCTTCAGGTCCTTGCGGTCCTGGTAGGACAGCAGCCGCGCGTGTTCCTTCTCCAGCCGCGCCTTGGTCAGTGCGGTGTCTGCTACCTCCTGCGCCAGGTCCTCGGCGCGCGTATTGCGCGACTGCAGCGTGCCCCCCTCACCGGCCAGAGCGATCAACGGCTCGGTGCCCTTCGGCGCAATGCGCACCTTGACCTCGCCGCTGGGCTGCTCGCCACTGCGCTGGTCGACCTGCAGCACCGCGCAGTCACCGAACTTCGCGCTCTGGCAGGCCTGCGCCACCTGCTGGATGCGCGGTGCAATCTGCGCCGCTTCCAGCTGCACCTGCACGTCGTGTTCGTAGGCGAGGAATGCGCCCTCCGGTGAAGCAACGGCCGCTTCGGCGGCAGTAGCGCCTGCATCGGCCGCCACATCGCCGTGTTTGGCGCAGGCTGCCAATGCAAGCAGCAGCACCGGCATCGCCACCACGCGCGTCCACGCGTGCAGCGGCCTCACAGTGCCGCTCCGTCGTAGGACATGACGGCCAATGTGGCCAGATCCACCTGCGGTACGCAGCGCACGTTCACCGCCACCATCGGCGTGCCGGTGCGCGGATCCACCGCTTCACTGTACGGCGCGACGCCACACTCGCGGCAGTGGTGGTGATCGATATGCGCCTTGTTGAAATGATAGGTGGCCACGTCCGCCGGATCGGTGGTCAGCTGGAACGCCTCGCGCGGGGCGAACCACAGCAGGCTGCCGCGGCGGCGGCACATCGAGCAGTTGCAGTCGATGACATCGCTGATTGGCGCCTCGGCCTGTACGGTGAATGCGATCCTGCCGCAATGGCAGCTTCCCTGGTATTCCATGTCCTGCGCTCCGCTGGAGAGTCCCTGTCTGCGCCCATGGTAATCCTATGGCACGGGGACAAAGCAGCCCCGGGGCCCTATGCTCGGGGTTTGACCCTGTACAGGAACGCCGATGCGCCCGCATCTCCTTGCCCTCGCCCTGGTCGCCGCCCTGGCCGGTTGCCAGCCGGCCGACGCCCCGACCAACGGTTCCACCCCGGCCGCCAGCCAGCAGGCCGGTGACGCGGCGGTCGATGCCGCCTTCGCCGACCTGTCCAAGCGCGCCCTGGACACCTGGATGCAGCTGTCGCCGGTCAGCGCCACCCAGATCGGTGACCACCGCTACGACAGCGAACTGGATGACCTCAGTGCCGCCGGCCAGCAGAAGACCCTGGCCGCCTACAAGGCGCTTCTGGGCGAGCTGGACAAGATCGAGGTGGCCAAGCTGGGCCGCGAGAACCAGGTGGACGCGGCGATCCTGCGCAACCAGCTGCAGTCGGAAATCTGGAACGCCGAAGTGCTGCAGTCCGGCAAGTGGGACCCGCAGCTGTACAACGGCATTGCCGGCAGCGCGATCTACGGCCTGATGGCCCGCGAGTTCGCGCCGCTGCCGGAGCGCCTGAAGTCGGCCACCGCGCGTATGGAAAAGCTGCCGGCGATCTTCGCCCAGGCACGCGAGAACCTGGATCCGGCCCGCGTGCCGAAGATCCACGCCGAGACGGTGGCCAAGCAGAACAAGGGCATCCTCAGCATCGTCGATACCTTCATCACCCCGCACATCGGCGAACTGCCGCAGGCCGACCAGCAGCGCCTGCAGGCCGCCATCGATGGCCTGAAGAAGGCGGTGGACGAGCAGCAGACCTGGCTGGACAAGACCCTGGTGCCCAACGCCAAGGGCGATTTCCGCATCGGCGCG
This sequence comes from Stenotrophomonas sp. 86156_Sma, assembly GCF_056481625.1. Taxonomy (NCBI): domain Bacteria; kingdom Pseudomonadati; phylum Pseudomonadota; class Gammaproteobacteria; order Lysobacterales; family Lysobacteraceae; genus Stenotrophomonas; species Stenotrophomonas sp. 86156_Sma. The sequence goes on along the minus strand of NZ_CM151157.1, from coordinate 1,553,601 downwards.
GAGAAGTACGACCAGAAGCTGAAGTTCGCGCTGAACTCGTCGCTGTCGCGCCAGGAGATCGGCGAGCGTGCACGCGCCGAACTCAAGCGCGTGCGCGAAGACATGTACGGCATCGCGCAGACCGTGCTGAAGGACAAGCCGGGCGCACCGGAGATGCCGGCACAGCCGACCGACGAGCAGCAGCAGAAGGCGATCGAGGCCGCGCTGGAGCTGGCCTACGCCGACAAGCCGGCGCGCGACAAGGTGGTCGACGATGCCAAGGCCGCACTGGAGCAGTCCACCGCGTTCGTGCGCGAGCACGACCTGATGACCCTGCCCGACGCGCCGGTGGACATCATCCTGATGCCGGAATTCCAGCGCGGCGTGGCCGTGGCCTACTGCGATTCGCCGGGCCCGCTGGACAAGAACCTGAAGACCTTCTACGCCGTGTCGCCGATTCCGGACGACTGGAACGACAAGCAGGTCGACTCGTTCCTGCGTGAGTACAACTCGCGCATGATCCACCTGCTGAGCATCCACGAAGGTACTCCGGGCCACTACCTGGAAGGTTGGCATTCGGCCAAGTTCCCCTCCACCCTGCGTGCGGTGCTGCGTTCTGGCCTGTTCGCCGAAGGCTGGGCGGTCTACACCGAGCGCATGATGCAGGAGCAGGGTTACCTCAACAACGACCCGCTGTTCCACCTGGTGCAGCTGAAGTTCTACCTGCGCACGATCTCCAACGCGATCCTCGACCAGGGCGTGCACGTGGACAACTGGGATCGCGAGAAGGCGATGCACCTGATGACCCACGATGCCTTCCAGCAGGAAAGCGAAGCCGCCGGCAAGTGGGTGCGCGCGCAGCTGACCTCGGCGCAGCTGCCGACCTACTTCGTCGGTGCGCAGGAACACTTCGACACCCGCAAGGCGGTGCAGGAGAAGCTGGGCGACACGTTCAACCTGAAGGCCTACCACGACCAGGTGCTGTCCTACGGCGCCCCGCCGGTGCGTTTCGCACGCCAGCTGATGCTGGACCAGCCGATCGAGTGATCGGGACGGTGTGAGATGAAGCGGAGCGGCCCGGGGAAACCCGGGCCGCTTTTTTTTGGTTCTTCACCCAACTCCGGGGAAGGCGGCTCGGATTTTGAGGAAGAAATAGGCGTCGTCCCGGTATCCGTAGGCAACGCGCATTATGACCTTTATCTTGTTGTTGATCCCCTAGACCAGATTCGTTCCGAGGGGCCACCGGCAATGAGCCAGAATGCCTGCCAGATAGGGCTGTAGGCGACGGACAAACGTTCGCAGGGGCTCCAGGCGGCTACGCAATGCGCGCTGTCGCCAGCTCTTCCACGCTTTTGCTGCCCAAGCCTGGCTACGGTAGCGCCAGAGCTGCTTCAAGTCGTCTTTCAGCACATAGGCCGTCAGTAGTGCCTTGTTGGCAGCCAGCAGCTCCTTGAGCTTCACTCGTTGATCCGCCGGGACATTCTGCCGGTTGCGTAGCAAGAGCCAGCGAGAGGTCTTCACCACACGCCGAGCAGGTTTGTCCTGACGCAGCCTGTTGGCTTCATCCACGCGGACCCTGTCGATGACCTCCCGGCCGTATTTGGCCACCACATGGAACAGGTCGTAGACCACTTCGGCATTTGGGCATTGGGCTTTCACTTCTAGGTCGAATGCCGAATTCATGTCCATGGCGACCGCTTGGATACGTTCGCAGCCCTCCCGGCCCAACAGCTCGAAAAAGGGGCGAACATCCGCTCGGCTACGACCACGCCCAACCCATAGCACTCGTTTGCGGGACGGCTCTACTATCACCGTGGCGTAGCGATGGCCCTTCTGGATCGCGAATTCGTCCATTGCAAGAATACGGATTCCGGAGAGGTCCACCGGTCCCAACGTCTGCTGCAAGTGCCTGAAATCAAGCGCCTTGACGGTTTTCCAGTCCAGTCCGTGCCATCTGGCTGTGGCATGGATCGACGTGGTAGCACACATCTGTGCAACGCTCTTTGCGAGTCGTTGCGTGACCCGGCAGTGCCGATCCAGCCAGTCCAGATGCTCCAGCTTCGGCCCGCAACGAGGGCAGGCCACGCGCTGCCGCTGCACCTCCAGCTCGACCGGCTCATCGAAAACAGGCAGATCACGGATACGCCGGATCACATGGTCGTGGATGGAGGTAACCCACTTGGAACAGCCGCTGCAGCGGTGCCTGCGGCGTCCATCGGGAAGCAGCGAAAGTACCAGCCACGAGACCCCATGACGAACCTCGCGTCTCCAACCATCCAGGCGATACCCCGCCCAGTCCCCCAACAACGGCATACAATCCAGCTTGGCCACGGCCGGCCCCAGTTTGTAGTCTCGACAACCACAATCTAGCGGGTCGGCCGTGAGCCTCTCCCCTCAGATGGGAGAAGAACCTTTTTTTTGCCCCTGCTTGGGCTGCTGCCGGGTCAGAGCAGATGGATGTACATTTTCTTTGAGCCCAGCCGCAGATCCACGAAGTACTCAACACCACAGCCACGACAGGCTGAAGGGCAATCCTCATCGCTGCCCCGCTCGTTTTCCAATGAGCCAGCCACTACCGGGTATCCGCACTCGAAACAGTTGAAAGCCACATGGTTGCCATGCGGATCAGCAGGGATCTCATCACCCTCACCGTCCATCACGAGAAAATCCGTGATTCTCATCGCCACTCCCTCCCGCTGAATTGATGACGACAGACTAGCCGACTCTTGAGCTTCAGGCGCCGCTCCGGTCCTGAATACTCGCAAACCGGGCCCGTGCGGCCTCACAACTGGCAAACGACTCCGGGCGCATCGTTCGCATCGCCTCCCCGTCCCTGCTGGTTCCCATGCCCTCCCTGGTGCTACGCCTCGGCCTCCTCTGCGCTGCCCTGGCGGCCGGTCCTGCCTTCGCCGCCTGCCCCCCGCCGCCGCCCGGCCAGCCGGACATCCGCGCTCTTGGCTACTACACCGACAAGGCCGGCTCGGTGATCGACCCGGTACTGCACCAGCAGAACAAGGACGCCACTGCGCCGCTGGACCGCTATGCCGCGGACGTGGCGCGCATGAGCGACGACTACCTGCGCACCGGTGACCCGGCAGCGGCACAGTGCACGCTGAGCTGGCTGGGTGCGTGGGCCGACGATGGCGCCATGCTCGGGCAGATGATCCGGGTCAACAACGATCAGTCGTTCTACATGCGGCAGTGGATGCTCGATGCGGTAGCGATGGCCTACCTGAAGGTGCATGACCAGGCTGGTGCCCGGCAGCGCGCGCGCATCGACCCCTGGTTGCAGAAGCTGGCCCTAGCGAATCTGGCGTACTGGGACAATCCGAAACGGCGCCGCAACAACCACTACTACTGGGGCGGCCTGGGCGTGCTGGCCGCCGGCCTAGCCACGAGTGACGAGGCCTTGTGGCAGGCCGGCCACGCCGCCTTCCAGAAGGGCATCGATGACATCCAGGACGATGGCAGCCTGCCGCTGGAGATGGCGCGCGGGCAACGTGCCCTGCACTACCACGACTACGCATTGGCGCCGCTGGTGATGATGGCTGAGCTGGCGCGGCTGCGCGGCCAGGACGGGTACGCCAGCAGGGATCACGCCATCGACCGCCTTGCCCGCCGCGTCGTCGAAGGCAGCAAGGACCCTGCATGGTTCAACGAACACACCGGCGTTGCACAGCTGCCGCTGCAGGCCAGCGGCTGGGTCGAGTTCTACCGGTTGCGATCACCGGATGGCGGCCTGTTCGACGCCGCGCATGCACGTGGCCCGTTCCACTCGCCCCGGCTCGGCGGCGACCTTACGCTGATGGCCACGCATGGCATCGTGCGCGCGCCGCTGCGTTAGCGGCGTATCTCAGCGCGCTGCCGGATGCAGCAGACGTTGGAACTCGGCGACGGTGCACCCCTGAGCCGCGCACCCCGGCACACGAAGCGCGACGCGGCCCGGCGGCTGCGCGTTGGCCAGCGGCAGCGCATCGCGCAGCTGCGCGGTGGTCGGGTAGACGTAGGCCAGGCGGATCCGTTCCACCCCGCTGTGGCGATCACGCCAGCGCTCGAACTGCAGCAGGCCGCCGATCGGCGTCTTCTCGTACTGGCCCGGCAGGCTGTAGTCGCTGATTCCCAACGCCGCCAGCACCGAACCGATATTGGAATCGTGACCGACCAGCAGGCTCACTTTCGGCGATGCGGGATCTTCCAGCAACGCATCCACGCGTGCCAGCAACGGTCCGGCCACATCCCGCGCCACCTCGGGCGTTCCGAACAGGATGTCCTGGTAGCGGTTGCGGATCTGCGCCAGCGCCTGCCATTGCGCCTCGGTGGTCAACCGGCCCCAGCCTTCGCGGGGGATGCCACTGCCCTGGTAGTGCTCCATCAACAAGGCATCGACCAGCCCGCTGGCCAGAGCCAGTGATCCGGAGACGCGTGGCTCCTTTCCCGGTTCCGCGCTGAAGGTGGTGTCGGACAGCGCCAGATGGCAGTCGTTGTGCCCCTTGCATGCCGCCGACTGCGGATAGCGGGTGATCTCCTCCACCACGGACAGTGCCGGTGCCAGATCGGATGCGGACAGCGCCTGCTGCATCGCCGATGCCGCACGTGCGCGGAACGCCGCGTCATCGCGGTGGATCACCGGATTGAACAGCGGGTCCATCGTGCCCAGCGGCATGCGTTGCTCGACCGCAACATGGCAGCCCGGGAAGGCACCGGCAACGAAGAACTGCGCGGTGGCCTGGGTGCGCTGCAGGCTGTTGGCGTACGCGTGGAAGTCATCCTCCTGCGGGCAACCCGACACCGGCAACAGCTGCGCCTGGCGCAGCCACTGGGCGATGTAGCGGCCCATGTAGACCTCCAGCACGCCTCCCTTGGTAGTCAGCTCGCCCGGTGCCACCTCCCAGCGCGGCCAGGCCTCGGGCGTCGCATTGGCCAGCGCGCCGGAGGCTACCACCGGCGCGCGCAGGTTGTGACGGCTGAGCAGGACGACCTGCTTGAGCTGGTCGCCGTCCATGGGTGCCGGCGCAGCCGTGGCAACCGTGGCAACCAGGCTGAGTGCCAGCAACAGGGAGCGCAGGGGGCGGATCATGCAGGTCTCCGGAAACACGCTGGGGTCAGAGCCCTTTCCTGCGGAAAGGGATCCGACCCCGAAGCGATCATTGATCGGCAGCCACGAAGCCACCGGTCTGCCGCGCCCACAGCCGTGCGTACAGGCCACCGGCCGCAATCAATTCAGCGTGGCTGCCGGTCTCGACGATGCGCCCCTGGTCCATCACCACCAGCCGGTCCATGCGCGCGATGGTCGACAGCCGGTGCGCGATCGCGATCACCGTCTTGCCGCCCATCAGCTGGTCCAGGCTGTCCTGGATCGCCGCTTCCACTTCCGAGTCCAGCGCCGAGGTCGCTTCGTCCAGCACCAGGATCGGTGCGTCCTTCAGCAGCACACGGGCAATGGCGATGCGCTGGCGCTGGCCACCTGACAGCTTCACGCCACGCTCGCCGACATGTGCGTCGTAGCCACGACGGCCCTGCCCGTCCACCAGCGTATCGATGAAGGCTTGGGCACGTGCCTTGGCCACCGCAGCGCGCAACTGTTCATCGGTCGCGTCGGGGCGACCGTACAGCAGGTTGTCGCGGATCGAGCGATGCAGCAGCGACGTGTCCTGGGTGACCACGCCGATCTGCTGGCGCAGGCTTTCCTGGGTGACGTAGGCAATGTCCTGGTCGTCGATCAGGATGCGGCCGCTTTCCAGGTCGTACAGGCGCAGCAGCACGTTGACCAGGGTCGACTTGCCGGCGCCGGAAGGACCGACCAGGCCGATCTTCTCGCCCGGCTTCACCACCAGGTCGAGGCCGGCGATCACACCGCCCTTCTTGCCGTAGTGGAAGTGGATGTCCTGGAAATGCACGCCACCACGGGTCACCTGCAACGGGACCGCATCCTCGCGGTCCTGCACGGTCAGCGGCTGGGCGATGGTAGTGATGCCATCCTGCACCGTACCGATGTCCTCGAAGATGCCGTTGATGGTCCACATGATCCAGCCGGACATGTTGTGAATGCGGATCACCAGGCCGGTCGCCAACGTGATCGCGCCAACAGTGATGTGGCCACCGTTCCACAGCCACAGCGCGAGCCCACAGGTACCGGCAATCAGGAAACCGTTGACGATGGCGATGGTCAGGTCCATGCCGGTGGTGATGCGGGTCTGCGCACGGTGCTTGACCGCCAGTTCCTGGATCGACTCGGCCACATAGGCCTGCTCGCGTCCGCCATGGGCGAACAGCTTCAACGTGGGAATGTTGGTGTAGCCATCAACGATGCGGCCCATCGCCTTGGAACGCGCTTCGGAGGCGATCCATGCGCGTTCCTTCGCGCGCGGAACGAAGTAGGCCAGGATCACTGCATAGGCCAGCAGCCACAGGATCAACGGCACCATCAGCCGCCAGTCGGCCTGCGCGAACAGGTACAGCGCGGTGCCGGTGTAGACCACGATGTACCAGAGCGAGTCGACCATCTGCACCGCCGATTCGCGCAGCGAGGTACCGGTCTGCATCACCCGGTTGGCCACGCTGCCGGCGAAGTCGTTCTGGAAGAAGTTCAGGCTCTGCCGCACCACGTAGTTGTGCATCAGCCAGCGCGAGCGGTTGCTCAGGCCGGGCACGATCGCCTGGTTGACCAGCAGGTTATGCAGGCCGACCAGGATCGGCCGAGCGATGACCGTGATGAACAGCATCCAGCCCAGCTCGTTGGCATGGCGCTGGAAGAAGCCGGCACCGGGCTGCTCGGCGACCATGTCGACGATGCGGCCCAGGTAATCGAACATTGCCACTTCCACCAGCGCCAGCAGCAGGCCAGCGATCAGGGTCGCCAGCAGCACCGGCCACACTGGGCGCAGGTAGTGCAGGTAGAACGGCAGCACCTTGCGCGGTGGCATACGCCCATCCACGGGCGGGAACACCGGGATCAGGGATTCAAACCAACGGAACATCGCACTCCCTCGCCTCTTGCAAGCGGCGGAGTATCCCACGCCGGATGTGTACGCCAGCCGATGATCGCCACCGCTCCGGTAGTGCCGGCCGCTGGCCGGCAACCTTGCGACGCATCCGGGGATCATGAGGTTGCCGGCCAGCGGCCGGCACTACCCATCGGATTCGTCAAACGTCAGCGCCGGGCCACGCCCCGCGGCGTCATTTCACCGGGGTGAACAGCAGGTCCTGGAAATCGAAGCTGAAATCGGTCAGGTCGGAGATCGACTGCATGCGCACCTCGCGCACCTTGCCGTCCGGATCCAGGCTGAAGTTCACGAACGCGTCGGCGTTGAGCGAACGGTCGTCCCAGCGCACGATGAAGGTGTCATGCTGCCAATGCTCCAGGCGCCCGCTCAGCTGCGCGGTCTTCATGAAGCGCAGGCGCAGGCCCTTGCCCTCGGTACTGACCTGCATGTCGCCATACCAGCGGTCGCGGAACGTGCCGGTGTAGCCGGCCAGTGCCAGCGATGGCTTGCTGCCCTTGTCACGCGCGCTCTGGTGCTTGGCCCAGGCCTCATCGGCCTTGTCCTGGCCCTTGGCCACGGCCTTGGCATAGGCGTCCACCCAGTCGTGCTTCTCACCGCCCAGGTAAGCATCAAGCACGCTCAGGGTGATCGCGTTGAACGCCGCGCCTACTTCCTGGTTGGTCAGCACCACCACGCCCAGCTTCTCGCCTGGCACCAGGGTCAAACGCGAGACCATGCCCGGCCAGCCACCGGTATGCCAGACCAGTTTCCGGCCGCGGTAGTCACTCAGGCTCCAGCCTTCGCCGTAGCCGGCAAAGTTGGCCCGCGCCGGCGCCAGCTCCGGCACGCTCGGCGCCGGAATCGACTGCGGCGTGATCATCCGCCACATCTGCTGCTGGCTCTTGTTGCTGAACAGCGCGGTGCCATCGGCCAGCTTGCCTTCGTCCAGCTGCACCTGCATCCAGCGCGCCATGTCGTGCGCACTGGAATAGATGCCACCGGCGCCGGCATTGTTCGACCAGGTCAGCGGTGCAACGGTACGCAGGTCCTTGAAATCGTACTTGGCGTGGCCGACCGCGGCCTTGTCGCCCGGCTTCAGGTGATCGGCGTTGTAGCGTGTGCCGGCCATGCCCACCTTGTCGAAGATGCGGGTCTGCAGGAACTGCTGGTAGCTCATGCCGGAGACATGCTCGATCACCTGCTGGGCAACCGCGTACAGGATGTTGTCGTACGCATAGCTCTCGCGGAAACCGCCCTTCAGCGGCACCTTGCCCAGCCGCTCCACCACTTCGGCATTGCTGTAGGAGGTGGTCGGCCAGAACAGCAGGTCACCTGCGCCCAGGCTCAGCCCGCTGCGATGCGACAGCAGGTCGCGGATCGTCATCTGCCCGGTCACGAACGGATCGGACATGCGGAACGACGGCAGGTGGTCGATCACCTTGTCGTCCATCTTCAGTTTGCCGTCCTCGGCCAGCAGGTTCAGCGAGGTGGCGGTGAACGCCTTGGTGTTGGAAGCAATGGCGAACAGCGTATCGGCCTGCACCGGTTCCGGCTTGCCCTGCTCGCGCACGCCCCAGCCGCGTTCCAGCACCACCTCGCCATCCTTGACCACGGCCACGGCAATGCCGGGCACGTCGAACTGCGCGCGCACGCGCTCGACGGTGGCATCCAGGTCCTGCAGCTGCGCGGGGGTGGCAGCACTCGCCATGGTCGTGCACGCCAGCAGCACGGCTCCTCCAATCCAGGGTTTCATCCAGCACGATCTCCGAACAGGGGTGGCGGCCATGTGCAGGCCGTCACCGGGGTTTCGCGCGATGGTAACGATCTACGGCGCACCCTGCCCTGTGCCATAGGAGGGGTGTCATGGGCGGGAACGGCCAACCGAGCAACGGCTCCACCATCATTCCGTGCCTGCGCTATCGCGACGCGCAGGCCGCCATCGACTGGCTGCAGCGCGCCTTCGGCTTCCATGCCCAGGCCGTCTACGCCGATGGCGATACGGTCTTCCATGCACAGCTGACCTTCGGCACCGGCATGATCATGCTCGGCTCGGCCGACAAGGAAAGCGAGTGGAGCCAGCATGCGGCGATGCCTGATGAGGTCGGCGGCCGCCAGACCCAGAACGCCTGCGTGATCGTCACCGATGCCGATGCGCACTATGCACGGGCCAAGGCCGCCGGTGCCCGCATTGTCATCGACATCGCCGACCAGGACTATGGCGGACGCGGCTACGCCTGCGCCGACCCGGAAGGCTATCTGTGGTGGTTCGGCAGCTACGACCCGTGGCGCGCGGACCACGGCCAGTGACCGCGACCGCCCGGCAGGCGGAGATCCGCTGCGGCATTGGTGGCTGGGTGTTTCCCGAATGGCGCGGCGGCGTTTTCTACCCGGTTGGCCTGCCGCAGCGTGAAGAACTGGCCCATGCCAGCCGTGCCCTGCGTTGTATCGAAATCAACGGCACCTTCTACCGCACGCCCACCGCGGCGCAGTGCGCGCAGTGGGCCGCACAGACGCCGGAAGGCTTCCAGTTTTCGATGAAGGCGCCACGCTACCTGGTACAGCGCCGCGACCTGTCCAGCACGGTGGAAGCGGCCGCGCCCTTCCTGCAGGCGGCGATTGCACTCGGTGACCGGCTCGGCCCGTTGCTGTGGCAGTTCGATCCGCGCCATCCGGCCGATGCCGATGCATTGGGTGCCCTGATGGCGCAGCTGCCGAAGCAACTGAAAGGGGTGACGCTGCAGCATGCGCTGGAGGTCCGCAACGCCGAGGCACATGGCCCGGCACTGGTTGCTGCCGCCCGTCGACACGGCGTGGCGCTGGTGATCGAGGACAGCGACGAGGCGCCACTACACGGCGATGTCAGTGCCGGCTTCGTCTACGCCAGGATCAAGCGCAGCCAGGCCCGCTTGAACGAGGGTCTGCCGGCACCCGTGCAGCAGCGCTGGGCCGAACGCGCGCTCCACTGGTCACGCGGCGAACCGGTGGACGACCCGCCCTGCCTGGCCGCGCCGGCACCGTCAGAGCCGCGCGAGGTCTACCTGCTGTGCATTGGTGCGGGCAAGGCACGCAACCCGGCGGCGGCGATGGCCCTGCAGCGGCGGGTAGATGGGGCCAGCAATTCCTCACGCGGATAGCGCTGCGGTCATCGCCTTGCCTCACAATAGGCGGATGAGCACACCCGACACCCGCAAAGCGCTGTGGCAGATCCACTTCTGTGTCCTGCTGTGGGGCGTCACCGCCATCCTCGGCAAGTTGATCACCCTGCCGGCGCTGCCGCTGGTGTGGTGGCGCATGCTGCTGGTAACGGCAATGTTGGCGCTGCTGCCGCGGGTCTGGCGCGGATTGCGCACCCTGCCACTGCGCCTGGTGGCGGGCTACGCCGGCATCGGCGCGCTGGTCGCCCTGCACTGGCTGACGTTCTACGGCGCGGTGAAGCTGGCCAACGCCTCGGTGGCCGCCACCTGCATCGCGCTGGCGCCGGTATTCACCTCGATCATCGAACCGTGGGTAGCCAAGCGACCGTTCCAGCTGCGTGAACTCGCCTTCGGCCTGGCCGTGCTGCCGGGTGTTGCACTGGTGGTCGGTGGCGTGCCCGATGGCATGCGCCTGGGTGTACTGATCGGCGCGATCTCGGCGCTGCTGGTGGCGGTGTTCGGCTCGCTCAACAAGCGCATGGTCAGCCACGCCGATCCGCTTACGGTCACGGCACTGGAGCTGGGCGCCGGCACCCTCACCCTGACCCTGCTGGCACCGCTGATGCCCTACCTGCTGCCGGCGCTGGCCAGCCCACTATGGGTGGTTCCGGACCTGCACGACGGCATCCTGCTACTGGTACTGGCCGGGTTCTGCACGCTGCTGCCGTTCGCCCTGGCCCTGGTCGCGCTACGCCACCTGAGCGCCTACACGGTGCAGCTGGTGACCAACCTGGAACCGGTCTACGCGGTGGTGCTGGCGGTGGTGCTGCTGCGCGAGCAGCACGAGGTCACGCCGTGGTTCTACCTGGGCGTGGCGATCATCGTCGGCGCGGTGTTCCTGCATCCGTTGTTGAACCGCCGCAAGCCGGTGCAGCACCCGGAGATTCTCGGTACGTCGGAAGCACGCAACATCGCCGATTGAGTGCCTCCGCGCAGGGTGCGAATCGCCTTGTCAACGCTGCGGCCAGTGCCATGCCGGTGCATCCAGCAGGCCCTGCCCGCTCAACAGCGTGCGCCCCTGTTCCTTGTGCAGGTGCAGCGAATGACAGCCGGGCGCCTGCTCCAGTGCTGCGATCAGTCGGCTGGCGTGTGAGACCACCCACACCTGGCTGCGCGCACTGGCCGCGATGATCAGCCGCGCCAGCGCCGGAAGCAGGTCAGGATGCAGGCTGGTCTCCGGTTCGTTGAGCACCAGCAGCGGCGGCGGGCGCGGCGTGTGCAGTGCCGCGGCCAGCAGCAGGAAGCGCAGCGTGCCGTCGGACAGCTCGGCCATCGACAACGGCCGCAGCAGCCCCGGCTGGTGGAAGCGCAGGGCGAGTCGACCGTCCAGTTCTTCGAACCCCACCGTGGCGCCCGGGAACGCATCGTCCACGCTGCGCGCCAGTGCGCCCGGATCACCGATCTCGAGGATGGTCACCCAGGCCGCCGCCAGATCGCGACCGTCGTGATGCAACACCGGCGTGCGCGTGGCCATCGCCGGTTGCCGTGCCGGGGCATCGGCGTCGCTGCGGAAGTGGTCGTAGAAGCGCCAGCGACGGATGTACTCGCGCAGGGCGATGGTTTCCGGCATGCGCTGCGGATCGCCAACCTGGGTGAACAGACTGTCGAACAGCGACAACCGGTCATCGACCAGATCCCAACCGCGCGCATGGCGTTGCCGCACCATTGCCCCACGTCGGTCGACCAGCAGGTTGGCGCTGCGCAGGAACGGCCCGGCCCAGATCGCCTCGGCCTTGATCTGCGGGTCCAGTGCGAAAGCCGAACGGCTGGGCGGTGGGTAGCCCAGGTCGATGGCATAGCCGAACTCGTCGGTGGTGAAGCCCAGCTTCAATCCCACCGATTCCTGCCGTGGGCCGCCCTGCAAGGGGATTTCACCGGCAGCAACCCGACGGTCCATTTTTTCCGGCCCCGCCCACAGCGCCGAACCGAGCCCACCTTCGCGGGCCAGAACCGCCGCGACGCCGCCCTGCGCGGTCTCCGCCAGCAGGCGCAGCGCGCGGTACAGGCTGGATTTGCCACTGCCATTGTCGCCGGTCACCACATTCAACTGCTGCAGCGGCAGTACCAGCCCGTGCAGCGAGCGATAGTGGGCGATGGCCAGGGTCTGCAGCATGGTCGGCGTCCGTGGGAACAGGGACGGCATGGTGCAGCACGTGGATCGCAGGGAATGCGACGCGCACGGTGTTCGAGTGGTTTTTCATCCACGCGTGGCGTGGATCTACCTGGGGCTTCAGCCCGCCCGTTCCACCCGGTTGCGACCATTGCCCTTGGCCCGGTACAGCGCCTTGTCGGCGCGCGCCAGCATGTCATCCACGCTTTCACCTGGCTGGTGCTGGGCAACGCCGATGCTGATCGTGACCGGGAAACCCAGCGGAAGATCCGCCACGGCCAGGCGCAGGAATTCGCATTGCAGTTCGGCCGTGTGCAGGTCGGTGCCCGGCATTACCGCCACGAACTCCTCGCCGCCGTAGCGCGCCGCCATGCCGCGGCCGGCGAAGTGCGAGCGCAGCAGCACGCCCAGCTCGGCCAGCACCCGGTCGCCTGTAGCGTGGCCCTGGAAATCATTGATGTGCTTGAAATGATCGATGTCGAGCAACGCAACGCAGGCGACGCCCGGTTGCCCATCGATCTCCACCACCGCCTCTTCCAGTGCCGCCGCCATTGCGCGGCGGTTGGGCAGGCCGGTCAGCGCATCGGTGCGGCTCTGCTCGGCCAGGTCGGCATTCTGCGCCAGCAGCACGTCCTGGTACTCCGCCAACAGGCGCTCGTAGTCATCGCGCTCCAGCATGTGCTTCTGGATGTCGAGCGCGAAACGGCGCAGCTCCATCACCAGCATCACCTGCCGTGACAGCGCGGCCAGTGCCTCGGCCTTGTCGCTGGGCAGGTGCTGCGGATGTGCATCGAACACGCACAGCGTGCCCAGAGGCAGTCCATCGGAACTGATCAATGGCGCACCGGCGTAGAAGCGGATGTGCGGGTCGCCGGTCACTACCGGGTTGTCGTGGAAGCGGATGTCCTGCAACGCGTCCTCGACCACCATGATTTCCTGCGGCTGCAGGATGGCGTGGCCACACATCGATTCGCTGCGCAGGTTTTCCGCCGCGTCGATGCCCTGGATCGACTTGAACCACTGCCGTTCGACGTCGATCAGGGTCACCGCCGCCATCGAGGTACCGCAGACCGCCTTGGCGATCGCGACCAGGTCGTCGAAGGATTTCTCACGCTGCGAATCCAGGATCCGGTAGCGGTACAGCGCCTCGAGCCGCAGGGCTTCGTTGGCAGGCTTGTCGGGCTTGATCATGCAGCGTCACGTTCCGGCAGGTCACTGCGGAGTCTAGCTGATGCCGGTGCGCAATCCGCACAACGGGGAGTGCCGGCCGCTGGCCGGCATCCCGCGCTCATTCGATGCCTGGTGCAGCCGGCCAGCGGCCGGCGCTACCGCGCGTTACCAGTCCAGCTGCTTCGGCAGCAGGCCCTGCAGCTCCTGCTCGGTCAGGTTGCGCCACTGGCCCGGCTTCAGCGCACCGATCTTGATGTTGTCGATGCGCACGCGGCGCAGCTGGGTCACGCGGTAGCCGAACTCAGCGGCCATCAGCCGGATCTGCCGGTTCAGTCCCTGCTGCAGGGTGATGCGGAAACCGAACTTGGCGATGCGCGAGGTCTTGCACGGCAACGTCATCTGGTCGTGAATGCGCACGCCGCGCGCCATGCCACGCAGGAACTCGTCGGTGACCGGCTTGTTCACCGCCACCAGGTACTCCTTCTGGTGGCCGTTCTCGGCACGCAGGATCTGGTTGACGATGTCGCCGTTGCTGGTCATCAGGATCAGGCCTTCGGACTCCTTGTCCAGGCGCCCGATCGGGAAGATGCGCTGTTCGTGGCCGACGAAGTCGACGATGTTGCCCTTGACCGAGGTTTCGGTGGTGCAGGTGACGCCCACCGGCTTGTTCAGCGCGATGTAGACGTGGCGGCGGGCGCCGGGCTTGCGTGCCACGCGCGCGCGCAGCGGCTGGCCGTCGACCAGCACCTGGTCTTCCTCGCCCACCACCGCACCGGTGCCGGCCGCGTGGCCGTTGACGGTGACGCGGCGGGCGGCGATCAGGCGATCGGCCTCGCGGCGGGAGCAGAAGCCGGTGTCGGCGATATGTTTGTTGAGTCGGGTGGTCATCGGTCCATTATCCGGCATCGCCGCCCGCTGCGCTTCATGCCGGGGCCGGCGGATCGAGCTCTTCGCCGTCGAACACCCGGTTGCGACCCGCCCGCTTGGCCACGTACATGGCATGGTCGGCCCGCCGCAGCAGCCCGGCCAGGTCATCCTCACCCGGCCGCCACTGCGCCAGTCCGATGCTGGCGGTCACTTCCAGGCCCGGCACCTGCAGGGCCTGGCCGGCTTCGGTGATGCGCTGGCGCAGGCGGTCCAGGCGCGCCGACGCCGCCTCGCGCGGCATGCCCGGCATCAGCAGCAGGAATTCCTCGCCGCCCATCCGCACCACTTCGTCCTGGCTGCGCACCGCAGCGCGCAGTGCGCGTGCCACCGCCACCAGTACCTGATCACCTACGGCATGGCCGTGGCGGTCATTGATGTCCTTGAACAGGTCGATATCGAGGAAGCCGATCACCAGCGGGCCGCGCTCACGGTCAACCTGTGCCAGGTGACGGGCCAGCTGCTGCAGGCCGGCGCGGCGGTTGGGCAGTCCGGTCAGGCCGTCGGTTTCGGCCAGCTGGCGCAGTTCATCGCGCTGCTGGCGCAGCCGGCCCAGCCGCTGGTTCATGGCATAGGCGGCCATCATCAGCAGCCAGGTCACCGACAGCTGCAGTGCTTCCACCCGGTACTCCAGCAGCCACCCCGCACTGCTGGCATCGGCGGCGATCATCACCAGCAGTGGCACCAGCGCCGCCAGGCCCGCCAACGCCCAGCAGTCACCGCGCAACCAGGCACGCATGCCAGCAGCCAGTGACAACAGGCAACCGAGGATGAAGGTCAGCTGCAGGCTCTGTGCGACCAGCGCCAGGGTGTCCCAGCGCAGCCACGGCACCAGCGCGGCCAGTCCCATCAGGCCCCACAGCACAGCCTGCTGTGCCGGCCGCGAGCGCGGCAGCAAGCGGTCCCCGCCGTTGAGGCGCCACAGAGCGGGCAGTACCAGCGCCTGGGTCGCGGCGGTCAGCGCCAGCAGCCACCATGCGCCGCGCTCGCCCACCGGCAGCCACGGTTCGGGATAGCCGCTCAAGCCGCCAAGAACCGCCTGCCACACCACCACCACGATCGTCGCGCCGATGTAGACCAGGAAGCTGCGGTCACGGGTGGTCAGGTAGGCCATCAATGCCGACAGCGCCAGCGCGATCGCCACCGCGATGCAGGCCGCGCGCACCAGCAGGCGGGCGGTATCGTTCTGCTGGACCGGACTGGGCGCCCCCAGCCGCAAGGTTGGCACCCAGCGCGCTTTCAGCGGCGCCTGCCACGACACCAGGAACGGCTCATGGCTGCCTGCCGCTGGCACCGCCACCAGGCCGATGCCGGCGCGGAAGCGCGAATCACGGGTGCGCGCATCGTGCATGTTGCCGCAGATCTCGCGGTCACCATGCTGTACGCGGACTTCGCCAGCGAACACGTTGAACACATCCAGCGCCTGGGGTTGCCCCGACCAGCCCCCGGGCGGCGCCGGTACCTCTACCTGCTCGCGCGGCCCGGCCAGCATCGCGGGCGTACAGCCACGATGGGGTGTCGGTTCGTCCGTCGGTGCGCCAACCAGCAGGAAATCCCGGCCGGCCTCGGCCAGGCGCGCGTGCACCAGACCGGGAAGCAACACTCCCATCAGCAGGACGACCAGCAGCGCCCCTGTTTCGTACCGCCACTGCCTGACGCCCACGCCACATCCTGTTCCTGCTTACGTCCGCGCCCACTGCGCGTCGCCCCTGGCGCGCATTATCGCAGCCGGGCACGCCGCGCATGTGTAGACCAAAGTCGCCGTGCGCCGTTCAGCCAGCGGCCGGAGGCCCCTTCACCGCCACCAGGCGGACCGGCCTCAGGTCACTCAGGGTCATCCGTTCCAGCGGCTGCGGCCGCTCGATCGCGTAGCCCTGCAGGCCCTGCACGCCGAGCCGGGTCAGTGCGCCAGCCACCTCGGCAGTTTCCACCCATTCGGCCACCACCTCCATCTGCAGTTCCCGCCCGAGCTCGCTGATCGCCCGCACCGTGGCGTGGCTGACCGGGTCGGTGTCCATGTCACGCACGAAGGTGCCGTCGATCTTCAGGATGTCCGCAGGCAGCTGGCGCAGATAGCCGAACGAGGACAGGCCGGAGCCGAAGTCATCCAGTGCCATCCGGCAGCCACGCGCCTTGACCGCATCGATGAAAGCGCGTGCCTGGCTGAGGTTGCTGATCGCCGCGGTCTCGGTGATCTCGAAACACAGTTTCGAAGCCAGCGCGCGGTTGCGCTCGAGCAGGTCGCAGACGAAGGCGAGGAATCCCGGCTCGGCGATCGACTGCGCCGACACGTTGACGTTGCACAGGCCCAGCTGGCGCACGTGTGCCGGGCAGACCTGCAGGTGGCGGAACAGCAGCCCGAGCACGTGCCGGTCCAGCGCCACCGCCATGCCATAGCGCTCCACCGCCGGCATGAACTGACCGGGCAGGTGCAGGCTTCCATCGGTACCGCGCATGCGCACCAGCACTTCGTAGTGCAGGTAGGACGGATCGCCCACGCGGGCGATGCGCTGCGCGTACAGCAGCATGCGATTCTCCGCCATGGCCAGGCTGACACCCTGCAGGCGCTCGGCCTCCTGCCGCCGCTCCTCCAGCGCCATGCGGTTCTCGTTGAAGCAGTGCACGCGGTTGCGACCGGCCTGCTTGGCGGCATAGCAGGCGCTGTCGGCAGCGCTCATCAGCCAGTTCACATCGGGGGCGTCGGCACTGACCTCGACCACGCCGATGCTGCAGCTCAACTGCGGGCTGCCCTCGCTGATCGGGAACGTGGCCTGGCCCAGGTTGCGGATCACCCGCTGCAGTACCCGCTTGGCTTCATCCTGGCCGGCGTGGGCGAGAAACACCGCGAACTCATCGGCCCCCAGGCGGCCGACCCAATCGCCATCACGCACCGCCGCCACCAGATAGTCGGCGAAACCGCGCAGCATCTGGTCGCCGGCGGCATGACCGAAGCTGTCGTTGACCAGCTTGAAGTGGTCCAGGTTGATGTAGCACAGCGCATGCGTACCACCGTCGGTCCGGACCTGCAGCAGCGCGCGTTCCAGCAGGCGTTCGATCTCGCGGCGGTTGATCAGGCCGGTCAGCGGATCGTGGCTGGCGTGATGCTCGATCTCGCGCGCCAGTGCATGGTTCTGGCTGACATCCTCGATGATCGCGAACACCGACAATCCTCCGCCCGAGCTGCGAACCGCGGTACCGCTCCAGCGTCCCCAGACGAGGCTGCCATCGCGCCGCCGGAAACGCAGCTCGCTCGGCCGCAGCTGCCGGTCCCAGTCGATGCGGCCGACACCATCGAGGACCAGTTCCCCCTCCATCAGCAGGTCACCCAGCAGCATCTGCAGCAGCACATCACGCCGGTAGTCGAGGATATCCGCCATCGCCTGGTTGGCCTCGACCACGCGGCCATCGGTGTCGAGCTTCAGCATGCCGACATTGGCCTGATAGAACGCCGCGCGGAAGCGGCTCTCGTGCTCGGTCAGGTCCTTGCCGACACGACGCGCCAGCGCCACTGCCATCAGGCTGATCACCAGCACCGACAGGCCACCAACCATCAGCGTGGCGATCCGGACCATGGTGGCCATCCTCAGCAGCGCCTGCGAGAACGCCTGGGCCTGCACCTGCAGGCGGCGGTCGAGATCCCGCAGCTGCTGCAGGTAGCGATTGCGGTCGGCCACGGGCAGTTCACCTGCCGCATGCCTCCGTTGCAGCTCGGCGACCAGGGCCTGCACAGCCTCCAGATCACCATCGGTCTGCCGCCACAGTGCAGTGGCTTCGCGGAATGCTCCCAGGTCACGGGCGTAGCGGAACGAGAACACCAGGCGTGGAATATCGGCGCGCGCGTTGCCGCCCTGCAGGAAACCCTGCCGGGCCTTCTCCTCATCCGGTACCGCCTGTTCCAGCGCCAGCCGGGCCTGCAGATCCCCCAACGGAATCCGCAGGGCCTGGCGCGCGTCATCCAGGTCCTGCGCATCGCCACGCGCCAGGTAGCGGCTCAGCGCAGCGGTCGCATCCTGCTGCCCCCGCGACCAGTAGCCCTGGCCGGCAATCCAGGCCGTCGAGGCCGCCTGCAGTTCCTGGATCAACGCGGACAGCGCGACCAACCCGATCGCCATGCCCGTCAACAACGCAAAGCGCAATCCCAGGCCACGGGTCATCGGCACCCGCCGGCTCTGCTGGTCCGTGCCACTTCTACCCATCCCGGATCCCCCCGAATGTGCTGCGGTGACAACCTCCCTTGGAACCGGCCCAGCCTATGACCGGCAATGTGTTTGCCATGCGAAAAGGGGACGGAGGGGATTAAGTCGTTTTCGGCATAAGCGCACTGCCGGGCATAAACGACTTAATCCCCTCCGTCCCCTTTTCCAGGCCCATAACGGACAACGCCAACCCGGAGGCTGGCGTTGTTCAGGACCGCTGGTGCGGCTTAGAAGCTGCGCGGGCCGCGCGGCTTGAAGCCGTCACGACGCGGCGGGCGGCTGTCGCGGTCACCGCCGCGGTCGCCACCGTGGCCACCCGGACCGCCCGGGCCACCGCGACGCGGGCCACCCGGGCCGCCCGGACCACGCTTGTCGAAGCGCGGCTTGAACGGACGCGGGGCCGGGTTGGTGTCTTCACCCGGAGCCAGCGCACGCATCTGCAGCTGCTGGCCGGACACCCACACCTTCTGCAGGTGCGACAGCACGTCCGGCGGCATCTGTGCCGGCAGGTCCAGCAGCGAGAAGTCGTCGTGGATGTCGATGCGGCCGATGAAGCGGCTTTCCAGGCCAGCTTCGTTGGCAATGGCGCCAACGATGTTGGCCGGCTTCACGCCGTGCTGGTGGCCGACCGAAATGCGGTAGGTCTCCATGCCCTGCTCCGGCGCACCACGCGGCGGAACCTCACGGCGCGGACGCTGCTCGAAGC
Organism: Stenotrophomonas sp. 86156_Sma; assembly: GCF_056481625.1. NCBI lineage: Bacteria > Pseudomonadati > Pseudomonadota > Gammaproteobacteria > Lysobacterales > Lysobacteraceae > Stenotrophomonas > Stenotrophomonas sp. 86156_Sma. The sequence goes on along the minus strand of NZ_CM151157.1, from coordinate 1,534,339 downwards.
CACCTTCGGCGTCGTCGCGGCGCGGGCCACGCTCGAAGCGCGGACCACGCTCGTTGCGGTCGAAGCGATCGCCACGTTCCGGGCGGTCACCACGGTCGAAGCGTTCGCGCGGTGCGCGCTCTTCACGCGGGGCACGTACCGGCGGCTGCAGCAGGAACGGGGTGTCACCCTGCAGCATCTTGGCCAGCGCGGCAGCCACTTCGATGGCCGGCACGTTCTGCTCGTTCTCGAAACGCTCCAGCAGCTGGCGGTAGAAGTCCAGGCCACCGGCGCCGAGGGTTTCGCTGATGCGCGAGGTGAACTTGTTGATGCGGGTGTCGTTGACCGCTTCCACGCTCGGCAGCTGCATTTCTTCGATCGGCTGGCGGGTAGCGCGCTCGATCTGGCGCAGCATGCCCTTCTCGCGCGGGGTGGCGAACAGGATCGCCTCGCCGCTGCGGCCGGCACGACCGGTACGGCCGATGCGGTGCACGTAGCTTTCGGTGTCGTACGGGATGTCGTAGTTCAGCACGTGGCTGATGCGCTCCACGTCCAGGCCGCGGGCAGCCACGTCGGTGGCGACCAGGATGTCCAGCTTGCCTTCCTTCAGCATGGCGATGGTGCGCTCACGCTGGGCCTGCTGCATGTCACCGTTGATGGCGGCAGCGGCCAGGCCACGGGCCTGCAGCTTGCTGGCCAGTTCTTCGGTGCCGGCCTTGGTGCGCGCGAAGATGATCATCGCGTCGAACGGCTCGACTTCCAGGATGCGGGTCAGCGCGTCCAGCTTGTGCATGCCGCTCACCCACCAGTAACGCTGGCGGATGTTGGCCGAGGTGGTGGTCTTGGCCGCGATGGTCACTTCCACCGGGTCCTGCAGGTAGGTCTGCGCGATGCGGCGGATCTGCGGCGGCATGGTGGCCGAGAACAGGGCCACCTGGCGCTGCTCCGGCAGCTTCTTCAGCACGGCTTCGACGTCGTCGATGAAGCCCATGCGCAGCATTTCATCGGCTTCGTCCAGCACCAGCGTCTTCAGCTCGGACAGGTCCAGGGTGCTGCGGTCCAGGTGGTCGATCACGCGGCCGGGGGTACCGACCACGATGTGCACGCCGCGGCGCAGGGCCGACAGCTGCTGGCCGTACGGCTGGCCGCCGTACACCGGCAGCACGCGGAAGCCCGGGATCTTCGACGAATAGGACTGGAACGCCTCGGCAACCTGGATGGCCAGTTCGCGGGTCGGTGCCAGGATCAGGGCCTGCGGCTTGATCTGCTGCAGGTCGATGTTGGACAGTACCGGCAGCGCGAACGCTGCGGTCTTGCCGGTGCCGGTCTGGGCCTGGCCCAGCACGTCGCGGCCTTCCAGCATCGCCGGGATGGTGGCGGCCTGGATCGGCGACGGGGTTTCGTAGCCGATGGCGGTGACCGCCTGCATCACGGGCTCGGACAGGCCGAGCTGCGCGAACTGCAGCGGCGCTTGGGAATCTTGGGACATGGGGAACTCCGAAGACACTGCCGTCTTCCTGGCAGTGCGATAAAAAAGGTGATGGTCCGCGCTTTGGGCGCCCTTCTTATCGCGTGCCCTGGCGCTGCTCGGTTGGAGGAGATTTCACTCGCTCAGAGCGGAATCATACCGCATTGATCCTGAACAAGGCGTACAGCTTGCCGTGCGCGTACCGTCATGCCCCAAGCTGGCGCACAATACGCGCCCTCTTCACCGGCCCGGCCGCTGCTGCGCCCTTCCCCAGGAACCCCGCTCCATGCAGATTCTCGAATTCGACCTCGACGGTGACTACGTCGAACTCAAGCAGCTGCTCAAGCTGGCCGACCTGGTCACCAGCGGCGGCGAGGCCAAGATGGTCATCGGTGACGGCCAGGTGCGGGTCGACGGCGAGGTCGAACTGCGCAAGGCCTGCAAGATCCGCGCAGGCCAGGTGGTTGAATTCGCCGACAGCCAGATCCGCGTGCTGGCCGCCGGCTGATCTGAACGGGCTGATCTGAACCGGTTCAGGCCACGCGCTGGGTCAGGTGCGAGGCGATCAGCTGCCTGAACGGTGCCACGCCCTGTGCCAGACGCAGGCCCGCCGCGCGCAGCAGCCGCGCCGGGCGGCGATCGTCGGTATACAGGCTGGCGATGGCATTGGTGGCCTCGTACAGCGGCCGCGACGCCAGCCGGTGACCCCGCTGGTAGCTGGCCAGCATGCCGGCAGCGGCAATGTCGGCACCACGGCGCTGCTGCGCGACGATGCCCTGCGCCAGCCGCTGTGCGCTGGCCAGGCCCAGGTTGAAGCCATGCGCGGTGACCGGATGCATGCCCACCGCGGCATCGCCGATCAGCGCCGAACGCTCGCCGACGAAGCGATGCGCGTACACCCCCACCAGCGGATACGCCTGCGGCGTGGCCACTGGCTGCATGCGGCCAAGACGGTGTTCGAAGCAGGCACCGATGGCCTCACCGAAGGCCACCTCGTCCATCGCCAGCAGTTCTTCAATCTGCCGCGGTGGCAGCGTGATCACTGCTGATGCCTGGCCTTCGTTAAGCGGCAGCAGCGCCATCGTGCGGCCGTAGCCGAACCACTCCCAGGCAGTGTGGTGATGATCACGCTCAACCTGCATGCGGCACACCAGCATCGACTTGCCGAAGTCGCGCATCTGCGCGCCGATGCCGAGCATGCGGCGGGTTGCGGAGAAGCGGCTGTCAGCGGCGACCAGCAGGCGCGCATGAAGTTGGCTGCCGTCATCGAGTTTGACCACGTGGCCCTGCGCATCGGCCTGCACGCCCAGCACCTTGCGCCCGTCGAACAGCTCCAGGCCGTCCTGCCCCTGCACGGCATCCCATGCAGCGCGGCGGATCAGATGGTTGGGCACCAGCCAACCCAGCGGCTGACCGTCCACCTGGCTGCTGGCGAAGGTCAGCGCGAACGGCGAGCCGCCGTTCATCACCTTGGCATCGCGCAGTTCAGCGACTTCGGCCTGCGGCAGGCGCTGCCACAGCCCCAGCTGCTCCATGCTCTGCCGCGAGGCATGGGTCAGCGCGATCTCACGGCCATCGAAGGCGGCCTCGGCAAGGGCCTGGCGCGGTTGAACTTCGACCAGCCCGACCTGCAGGCCGCTACCGGCCAGCGCACGCGCGAAACACAGCCCCGCCGGTCCGGCGCCGACCACCACCACGTCCATCCTGCGCATGCGCGCCTCCTGCCGTTGATTCAGTCCGCGCCAGCATAGCGCCGCGCACCTGACCGGCCTTGATCTGGATCAGGCCGGGATCACAACAACGCGAACACCAGCGCCAGGATCGACAGCAGCGACACTGCCCAGACCAGGCTGCGCACGTAGGGCACGCCCGCGGCATACAGCGGCAGGTAGACCACGCGCGCCCAGAGGTAGGCCTGCGCCGCCAGCGCCGTGGTGTCGTTGCCGCGCCCGGCCACGACCACTGCGATGGCGGCGGCAGCGAAGAACGGGAACGTCTCCAGAAAGTTGGCCTGCGCACGCTGCAGGCGCCCGGCCAGCGGGCTGAGTGGCCTGGCTTCGCCATCACGCGCCGAGGCATTCCACTTCATCCCGCGCTCGCGGGTGACCACGGTGGAGGTAGCGAAGATGTAGACAAAGCCCAGCAGCACCGACCAGGCCAGCATCGTCAGTTCAGTTGCCATCGATCATCTCCTCAGGGTGCCGACGCACGCAGGCTGTAACCGGCCAGGCGCCACACCTGGTCCTCGTCGAAACGGAACGAGACGAGCTCGCGTACCGGCTGCGCGCTGTTGGCGAAACGGGTCGGGAAGCTGACGTTGATGTACAGCCCCTCCGGCACCGCGGCACCGGCGCTGTACTTGACCCGGGTGATGGTCGGCTGGCCACGCCCGGCCAGCGCGCCCAGGCGTGTGCGCTCGGCAGTCAACTGGCTGACGAAGGCAGCCTTCGGTACTGCACGGCGCGCGACGGCCGAAGCGCCATCCCACAACTCGCCTGCGCGGTTGGCATCGACCAGCTGCGCCGCCTTCACTGCGGCCGCGCCCATTTCCGCATCCTGCTTCTGCACCTGCGCCTGCTGCGCGGCAGTCAACGCCGGAGCGCCGGCCGTGGCCGGTTTCGCAGCCGCCGGCGATGACGGGGCCGGACGCGCAGGCGCCGGGGCGGGCGTGGCCGGCGCAGGTGCCTGCGCCAATACAGTCAGGGGCAGCAGGGACAGCAGCAGGAGCACGCGCTTCATGGACACCGCCGGTTCTCAGGAAAGAACCGCAGTCTACGCCAGCGCAGTGAGCCGTTCGTCAGCGCGCGTGGGCGCTGCCTTCCACCGCTGCGGCATCGGCCTGCGCGGCAGGCGTGCCGGTGTCTGCTGGCGCCTGTTCGGCCACCGGCGGCGGCTCCGACGGTGCCGGCGGCAACGTTGCCACATCGATTTCCGACAGCGGGCTTTCTTCCGGGCACACCGCATCCGGGAAACCGAAGCGCTGCTTCAGTGCCTGGCCGCAGCTGTTGATCGATTCCATGTCGGCGCCTTCGCGCTTGCACTGCTGGTCGAAGGCGATCAGGAACGCATCCTTGCGCTGCACGAAGTCATCGCCGCAGGCGCGCATCTGCTTGATCCGTTCCAGATCGTCCTGCACCGCGTTGGTGCCATCCAGACCGTACTGGCGCAGTTCGTCCGGCGTCAGCAGGCGCAGGCTGCGGTTGGGCACCGTCATCATCAGATCGGCCACGCCCACCGCCACGCCGTTGCGCTGCAGGTAGTCCTTTACGTTGTCGTAGACCTCGTGCAGCTCGCGGTTGAGCTCGGCGCGCGAGGTGGCCTTGGAACTGATGCGCATCATGCGGTGGATGCCGACCTTTCCCGACAGCAGCCGGTTGTCACCAGCGGCCAGCACGAACACGCAGGCGCTGTGGCAGATCGAGCCTTCGCGCACCCAGATGGTCCAGCCCGATTCACCGATGCTGTCACCGGCGACGATCGCCGATTCCACCTGACCGCCGCTGGAGTCCAGATCGAGGATGCGCTTGTGGATCTTCTGTTCATCGGCGACCACGGCAAGTCGCCACATCATTTCGGCGAAGCCCGGATTGATCTTGCCGGCGTAACGCACCCGCATCAGGCCACGCTCGGCACACGGCGCCAGGGCCTGGGCAATCTGCTCGCGCTGCAGGCCCTCCAGCTCGACGCCATCGCCCGCCTCACCGGCGTACTCGGTACTGCAGCTGACCCAGGCGCGGCCATTCTCCAACTGCGCCTGCGGCCACGGCCGATCCGCCCGGCTGCGCGGCGGCGCCGGCGGTGGCGGTGCGTCAGCCGCATTGATCGACACCATGTTCTCGCCATCGCTGGCCGGCGCCCGCGCCGCCTTGTCGGCAGCGGTCACATTGCCCGGATTCTCCAGCTGACTGCAGCCCGCCAGGGCCAGGCACAACAGGGGCAACCAGCGGAATTTGGCGGACATCGGGCTACCGGGATTGATGGGAGCAAGAGCCACAGTCTACCCGCCCAGGCCGCGCATTCAGCGCGTGGCACTGAACCCCTTCTGACCCTTGGGAAAGTGTGTCGACCAAGGTCGACACCCACCAACAGCAAAAGCGTGCCGACCAACGGTCGGCACCCACCAACTGCAGCGACCAACTGTCAGAGGTGGGGCGGTGTGGGCTGACAGGACCGTTGGCGCCATGGATGGCGCCATCGAGCCCCCATGGACGGGTTTACGGCGTGTCCTGACAGCCCACACCGCCCCGCCATCCCACGGACTGCCAGCTTTTGATTGAGACGTTGACGTTGACGTTGCGGGTGCAGGGCTGCAAGCCCTGCCAGAACCCCCTCCAGCATCCATGTCCGAATCCGGCGAGTATCCCCGCCCTCACACGCCTAGACTGGCGCCATGGACACCGCCCTCGCCCTCGACACCGCCGCCTGCGACCGCGCCCGCCTGGCCCGCGACGCACGCTTCGACGGCGTGTTCTTCACCGCCGTGCGCAGCACCGGCATCTATTGCCGCCCCATGTGCCCGGCACCGCCGCCGAAGCCGCGCAACATCACTTACTACCCGACTGCGGCCGCTGCCGCGGCAGCCGGTTACCGCCCGTGCCTGCGCTGCCGCCCCGAGCTGGCACCGCAGGCGCAGCAGGCATTGGCCGGGCAGACCGTACAGCGCGCCTTGGCCCTGATCCATGGTGGCTTCCTGCAGGAACAGCCGGTAGCCGACCTCGCAGAGAAGATCGGACTCAGCGCGCGCCAGCTGCAGCGCCTGTTCGTCGAACATCTGGGCGCAACGCCAGGGCAGATCCACGCCACCCATCGGCTGCTGCTGGCCAAGCAGCTGCTGACCGAGACCACGCTGCCGGTGACCGACGTCGCGCTGGCCGCCGGCTACAACAGCCTGCGTCGTTTCAACACGGCCTTCCTGCAGGGCTGCGGCATGGCGCCGACCGCACTGCGTCGCCAGCACCAGCCGCTGGCCGCCGACGATGGCTGCCTGGTACTGCGTCTGGCATACCGGCCACCGCTGGATTTCCCGCGCATGCTGGCCTTCCTGCGCAAGCGCAGCCTGCCCGGCATCGAGCTGATCGGCGAAGACAGCTACCAGCGCGTGCTCGGCACGCCGGAGCGCCCCACCCTGCTGAGCGTCACCGCCGCCCCCAAGCGCCCGGAACTGCGCCTGCAGCTGGGCGCGGTCGATCCGCGCCTGATCCCCGACATCGTCCGCCGTGTGCGTCGCGTATTCGATCTGGATGCCGACCTGCAGCAGGTCCACGCCGCACTGGATGAGGAACCCTTGCTGGCGCGTGGCATCGCCGAGCGCCCCGGGCTGCGCGTCCCCGGCGGCTGGGATGGCTTCGAGGTGGGCGTACGCGCCGTGCTCGGACAGCAGGTCAGCGTGGCCGCGGCCACCACCTTCGCGCGGCGGCTGGTGGATGCCTATGGCGCGCACCTGCCGGGCATGCCGCCGGAGTTCGATCGCCAGTTCCCGGCCCCCGAGCTGCTGGCAGAAGCGCCACTGGAATCGATCGGCCTGCCACGCAGCCGCGCCGCCACCGTGCGTGCGCTTGCCGCCGCCTGTGCCAGTGGCGCGCTCGACTTCGGCCCGGGCCAGGCGCTGGAAGAGTTCGTTTCCCGCTGCGTGGCACTACCCGGCATCGGTCCGTGGACCGCGCAGTACATCGCCTTGCGCGGGCTCGGCCAGCCCGATGCCTTCCCGGCCGGTGACCTGGTACTGCAGCAGGTGCTCGGCCATGCGCAGGGCCAGCGCCTGAGCGAACGCGCGACCGAAGCGCGCTCGCAACCGTGGCGCCCCTGGCGTGCCTATGCCGTGCTGCACCTGTGGCACCTGTCCGGCACTTTCGTTGGAGAACCGACATGACCCTGTTGTTCGACCGTTTCGACAGCCCGATCGGCGTGCTGACCATCGCCGGTGACGAACGTGGTCTGTCCCACGTGCTGTTCCCGGAAAACCGCCACCCGGCACGCGGGCGCGACGACTGGCACTACGCGCCGGATGCGCTGCCGGAAGCACGCGAGCAGCTGCTGCAGTTCCTGCACGGCGAACGCAGCAGCTTTGACCTGGAGCTTGCGCCACGCGGCACGCCGTTCCAGCTGCGCGTGTGGCAGGCGCTGGCTCTGATCCCGTTCGGCCAGACCTGGAGCTACCTGCAGCTGGCGCAGCACCTGGGCCAGCCCAGTGCGACCCGCGCCGTCGGCGCTGCCAATGGGCGCAATCCGCTGCCGATCATCCTGCCCTGCCATCGCGTGATCGGCAGCAACGGGGCACTGACCGGCTTCGGTGGCGGCCTGGAAACCAAAGCCGCACTGCTGCGACTGGAACAACGCCAGGCACCGCTGTTCGCCTGAGAGGGTTTGCCGGGCTGCGCCCGGCACCCGCAGAGGCAACGGCAAGGTCAAGAGCCAATACGGCTCCGATTTTCTACGCGCTGGGCGGGGCGGTATGGGTGGGCAGGACACGCCGTAAACCCATCCATGGGGGCTCGATGGCGCCATCCATGGCGCCAACGGTCCTGCCCACCCATACCGCCCCACCTTCGACAGACTCCCGCGGCTGTGGGTAGGTGTCGACCTTGGTCGACACGGTAGATCCACGCCATGCGTGGATGGAAGCATCAGGAACATGTCTGGAGAAAAGCCCCCTTCTTGTTGAAGGGGGCGCGCCGACAGGCGCAGGGATAAGGAAAAATGCGCGGACACGCTGCGCCCTTCGGCGCAGCGTGTCTTGGGCGCGTCATTGCACCGGCTTATCATGCGCGGATGACTTCCGTACGCCTGACCTGCGCGCTGGCGCTGCTGCTGCCATTGGCCGCCTGCACCACCGCGCCCTCCCCTTCCGCCTCCGCTCCCATCGCTGTCGCTGCGGCTGCGCCGCCGAAGCTGCTGCTGATCTCCATCGACGGCCTGCGCGCCGATGCGCTGGACCGCGGCCTGACCCCCAACCTTCAGCGCCTGATCGACGGCGGCGTGCGTGCACGCTGGATGACCCCGTCCTATCCGTCGCTGACCTTCCCCAACCACTACACCATCGTCACCGGCCTGCGCCCGGACCACCACGGCATCGTCAACAACAGCATGGACGATGAAGCCCTAGGCCGGTTCGAGCTGAGCAACCGTGAGGCGGTCACCACCAGCGGCTGGTGGGGCGGCGAACCGATCTGGGTCGGCGCCGAGAACGCCGGGGTGCGTTCGGCCACCACCTCGTGGCCGGGCAGTGAATCGGAAATCCGTGGAGTGCGCCCAAGCCAATGGCGCGTGTACGACGGCAAGGAACCGCTGGAACAACGCGCGGGCACCGTGCTGGACTGGCTTGCACAGACCGATGCCGACGCACCGCAACTGACCACGCTGTACATGGAGCACGTGGACAAGGCCGGCCACAACTACGGCCCCGAATCGAAGCAGTACGCCGACGCCATCGTGCGCGCCGACCAGATCGTCGGCCAGGTGCTCGATGGACTGCAGCAGCGCGGCCTGGCCGCGACCACCAACGTGATCGTGGTCTCCGACCATGGCATGGCCAGCGTCCCGGTCGGCCAAGTGATCTCCACCGAATCAATGGCCGCCCCGGCCATCGCTCGCAACGTCAGCCAGGGCCAGTCGGTGGGTTTTGCGCCGTTGGCCGGTCACGAAGCCGCAGCCGAGCGCGCCCTGCTCGGTCGTCACGCGCACTACGAGTGCTGGAAGAAAGAGAACCTGCCGCCGCGCCTGCACTACGGCACCCACCCGCGCATTCCCGCCATTGTCTGCATGATGGATGAAGGCTGGGATGCCCTGCACCAGGAGAAGATCGCCAAGCGAGACCATCAGGATCGTGGCTCGCATGGCTACGACAATGCCCTGCCCTCCATGCGCGCGGTATTCGTGGCCAGCGGCCCGTCGTTCCGCCAGGGCCTGGTGATCGATGGCTTCGACAATGTCGACGTCTACCCGCTGCTGGCGCACCTGCTGCAGGTGCCGGCTGCACCGAACGACGGCAATCCGGAAACGCTGAAGAAAACCCTGCGCTGATCCGGTTGTAGAGCCGAGCCCACGCTCGGCTCGCCGGACAGGCATAAAAAAACGCGGCGCCAGGCGCCGCGTTTTTCATTGAACCGGTCCAGGCCGGATCAGGCCTTGGCGACGGCCTTCTTCGCCACAGCCTTCTTCGCCGGAGCCTTGGCCACGGTCTTCTTGGCAACCGGAGCGGCGGCGCCTACGGCGACCTTGCTCGCGGTGTGCGAACGGGCGTTGCCGTAGCTGGCGTTGTAGCGCTTGCCCTTGGCGGTCTTGCGGTCACCCTTACCCATGTCTTCAACTCCTCAAATGTGAAATCTGGTTACCCCGTACTGACACGGGTTCGGCGGGGCCGCCTTGCTGGGCGCCCCCGCGCACGATCGAAAATCCTATCACGGAGCGCCTAGTGCGCGCAGCTGGCGTCGTGCACGTGACCGTGGTTGAGGCGCAGGTTGACCAGATGGGCGACTCCCACCAGCAGGCCGCCGATGGTCATCACCACCGCGTGTGGCACCGCATTGTGGTGCAGCGGGTCGTACAGCACGCCGGCCCACAACGCGACCAGGCCGGGAATCAGGAAGCCCAGCGCACGCAGCGCACCGTGCCGGCGGTAGCCCCAGACCAGGCTGAACAATCCGAGCAGGGTGACGAACACCACCAGCGCCTGTTCCACCCCATCGCTCAGCCAGAACGACAGGCCCAGCGACGGCGCCGCCGCCAGCAGCACGGGGATCACCGCGCAGTGCACCGCGCACAGCATCGAACCAGTGGCGCCGAAACGGTCGAGCAGGTGGCGCAGGCGTGAGGACAGGGACATGACTTCCAGCAGGGTCGGCGAATCGTTATGGAATAATATAACATCTGTTCCCGACCCGCACGGTTTCCCTCCCCCTGTCCCGCTGACGGGAAACGTGCGCCCAGCGATTGATACACTGTAACAAAGGACCCGCTCCATGCCCGCCCACACCCCGCGGTTGAAGCCGCATTCCCTCGCTCTGGCCCTCGCCGCCCTGCTGCCTTCGGTTGCCTTTGCCGCCGGCGATGACAGCGCTCATCGTGACCGCCACCTGACCGAACTGTCGTCGGTGCAGGTGACTGCGTCGCCGCTGCAGGGCGATGCCGAATCGCTGGCGCGCCCGGTCGAGGTGCTGGCCGGCGAACGCCTGGACGAGCAGAAGGCCGGCACCCTCGGCGATACCGTGGCCAAGCTGCCGGGCGTGCAGAGCACGTTCTTCGGCCCCGGCGTCGGCCGCCCGATCATCCGCGGCCAGGAAGGCCCGCGCGTGGCCGTGCTGTCCAATGGCATGGGCAACATGGATGCGTCCACGGTCAGTGCCGACCATGCCACCAGCATCGAGCCGTTCCTGGCCGACCAGATCGAAGTACTGAAGGGCCCGGCCACGCTGCTGTTCGGCAGTGGCGCCATCGGTGGCGCGGTCAATGTGGTGGATGGCCGCATCGCCCGCGAGCTGCCGGAGCGCCCGCTCAGCGGCCGCGCCGAGCTGCGCGGCAATTCGGTGAACAACGAGCGCAGCGGCATGTTCCGCCTCGATGGCGTCAGCGGAAATGTCGTGCTGCATGTGGACGGCCTGGTGCGCAATGGCGACGACTACCGCATTCCCGGCTATGCAGTGATCGACAGCCTTGAAGACCATCACGATCACGACCATGACCACGCGGGCGAAGAAGGCGAAGAACCGCGCCGCGGCCGCCTCGACAACAGCTCGATCCGCACCCGCGCCGGCGGCGTCGGCGCGACCTGGCTGGGCGACGGCGGCTACTTCGGCGTATCGGCCAGCACCTATCGCACCAACTACGGCATTCCCAATGGCGCGCACGTGCATGCCGATGGCGATGATCATGGCCATGACCACGGCCACGACCATGGCGATGAAGAGGAAGGCGGCGACGAGCATGACGTGCGCATCGACATGGTGCAGAACCGCTTCGAGACCAAGGCTGGCATCTACAACCCGGTCTCGTTCCTGAAGAACATCAATGCACGCGTGGCCTACACCGACTACGAACACGTGGAGCTGGAAGCCGGCACGCCGTCCACCCGCTTTACCAACCGTGGCATCGAGGCGCGCCTGGAAGCCGTGCAGCAGCAGATCGGCGGCTGGGACGGCGCGTTCGGCCTGCAGTTCGGCAACAGTGATTTCGGTGCCAAGGGCGAAGAGGCGTTCGTTCCGGATACCGGCACGAAGAACATCGGCCTGTTCGTACTGCAGGAAAAGCAGTTCGGCCCGTTCAAGCTGGAACTGGGCGGCCGCCACGACCAGGTCAAGCTGGACCCGACCGGTGACTACCGCCGCCGCACCTTCGGCGCCACCAACCTGTCTGCGGCCGGCATCTGGAAGCTCAACGATGCCGTTGACCTGCGCATCGGCGTGGACAGCTCCGAGCGTGCACCGACCAACGAAGAGCTGTATGCCGCCGGCGCACACATCGCCACCCGCTCGCTGGAAATCGGTGACGCCAACCTGAAGACCGAGCGCGGCCAGCGCGTGGAACTGGGCATCCACACCCACAGCGAACGCCTGGACTTCTCGGCGTCGGTCTACCAGACCAAATTCAAGGACTTCATCTACCTGGCCGACACCGGCGTTACCGAGGGGCTGCCGGTGCGCGCCTGGACGCAGCAGGATGCGGTGTTCCGCGGTGCCGAAGCCGAAGCGCTGGTGCATCTGTTCGAAGGCGGCGCCGGTGATTGGGACCTGCGCGTGTTCGGCGACTACGTGAAGGCCAAGCTGGATGGCAACGGCAGCCGCAACCTCGACATCGCCGTGCCGCATGGCGACCACAACCACAACTACAGCGTGGAGCTGGCCAACACCGGCTACCTGCCGCGCATCGCCCCGGCCCGCGTCGGCGCCGACCTGCGCTGGTCGAAGGACGGCTGGCGCGCCTCTGTCGGTGCGGTCCGCTACAGCCGCCAGAAGGATGTCGCCCAGAACGAAGCGCCGAGCGACGGCTACACCCTGGTCGACGCGCATCTGGCCTACCGCTGGGATCGCAACGCGAGCAACAGCTACGAGGTGTTCCTGGATGGCAGCAACCTGACCAACCGCGAAGTGCGCCCGCATACCTCGCTGCTGCGCGACTACTCGCCGCTGCCGGGCCGCGGTGTCGCATTCGGCATCCGCGCGTTCTTCTGATCGCGTAGTGGAGTCGGATCCCATTCCAGAGGAATGGGTTCTGACCCCAGCCTCAGCCCACGCATGGCGTGGATCCAATGCAAGCAGATCCGATGGGGGCCTTCTGGCCCCCATCTCTTTGTGCAGCATCCATCACGCATTCGTCACAAAGATGTGCGTACCACAACAAGCGGACAATCCCGTCACTCAAAGTCTCGCCAATCGGACACTTTTGTCCGAAAATAATTCCATGACTGCCCAACGTGCCGATGCTGCTGCCCGCCGTGCCCTCATCCTCGACGCCGCCGATCATGTGTTCGGCCAACACGGTGTCACCGCCCCGCTGGACCTGGTGGTCGAACGCGCCCAGGTGGGCCGCGCCACCCTGTACCGCAACTTCCCCGACCGCACCGCGCTGATCCAGGCACTGCTGCAACGTACGGTCGACCGTATCCGGCGCCAGGTCGAGCAGCTCGGCGACCGCGACGATGCCCTGTTCGAGGTGTTCGAAGGCATGGCCCAGCGCATCATCGATTCGCCGGCACTGGCCGATTACTGGCGTGCAGTCGATTCGGACGTGCCAGCCATGCGCACCGCGCGCGAGACCGTGCGCGATCTGCTGGAAGCACCGATCGCCCGTGCCAAGGCCGCCGGCCTGTGCCGTGCCGACCTGGAGAAGACGGATATTTCACTGATCTCGGGCATGCTGGGCGCAGCCCTGCGCGGCAAGACCCGCGACGAGCGCGCCCACCTGGCCGGGCGTGCCCTGCAGCTGCTGCGCGGGGGTCTCCAGGGAGCAACCAGCGAGGCCCGCTGATGGTCCAGCCGTATCTGAAGCCGGTTCCGGATTGGGAGGAGCACGAGAAGCCGACCATGCCCGGTTCGGCGTCGATGCCCTGGCACCCACCGTATCGACGCGTGGCCTATGCACTGGTGTCGCTGCTGGTGGCGATCACCGGTGGCCTTGGCAATGCACTGGTCACCGCCAACCTGCCCTTCCTGCAGGGCCAGCTGGCACTAACGCCGACCCAGGGCAGCTGGCTGGTGGCGGCCTATGCAATGGTCAACGTCACGGCCAACCTGCTGGCCTTCAAGTTCCGCCAGCAGTACGGCATCCGCCTGTTCGCCGAGATCGGCCTGGGCCTGTACGCGGCGCTGGCGGTGCTGCACCTGTTCGTTGGCAGCTTCGAGACCACGATGCTGACCCGTGCCGCCAGCGGCTTCGCTGGCGCCGCCTGTTCGACACTGGGCACGCTGTACATGCTGCAGGCGCTGCCACGCCGCTTCACCGGCAACCTGCTGGTGGTTGGCGTGGGCCTCTCGCAGCTGGCGGTGCCGATTGCCTGGATCGTCTCGCCGGGCCTGGTCGATACCGGCCAGTGGCACCAGCTCTACTCGTTTGAAGCCGGGCTGGCCCTGTGCGCGTTCGCGGCAGTGGTGGTGCTGAAGCTGCCGCCCGGCATCCAGGTGAAAGCCTTCGAGCCACTGGACTTCCTCACCTTCGCCCTGCTCGCCCCCGCCGTTGCCCTGCTGGTGATCGTACTGGCGCAGGGCTACACCCGCTGGTGGCTCAACACACCGTGGCTGGGCTGGGCGCTGGTCGCATCGATCGTGCTCTCCACCACTGCCTTCATCATCGAACACTACCGGCGCAATCCGCTGCTGCAGATCCGCTGGCTGTCGAAGTTGCCGGTGCTGCACTTCATCGTCGGCGCGTTCCTGATCCGCTTCCTGACCACCGAGCAGTCCTATGGCGTGGTCAACCTGATGCGCACGCTGGGCATGGGCCCGGACCAGATGCGCCCGCTGTTCGTAGTGATCCTCGCGGGCGTGGTCACCGGCATCGCCGGTGCCTCGCTGACCTTCGGCCCGAAGCGGCTGATCGCGCAGCTGCTGATGGCGATCCTGCTGCTCGGCGCTGCCGCCTTCTTCGATCAGCACCGCACCAGCATGGATCGACCGCACGATTTCTATGTCAGCCAGTTCCTGGCCTCGGTCGGTGCCGGCATGTTCATGGGCCCGTTGATCATGCTCGGCATTTCCGCGGCGCTGAAGCAGGGTGTGGACCACATGATCACCTTCCTGGTGACGCTGTCGATCACACAGACACTGGGCGGCCTGGCCGGTTCGGCGGTGCTGGGCACCTTCCAGCTGCACCGCGAGCAGCTGTACTCCAGTGCATTGACCAGCCAGCTCGACCCGGCCGACCCGGTGGTGGCACAACGCCTGCGCCTCCAGCAGCAGCTGTACAGCGCACAGATCACCGACCCGGTGCTGCGCAGCGCGCAGGGCAGCGCGCAGCTGGCGCAGACCACGCGCCGCGAAGCCAACGTGCGTGGCTTCAATGATGTGTTCACGCTGAGCGGTTGGCTGGCGATCGGCTTCCTGGGCTGGTTGCTGCTGCTGTCGCTGCGCACCGCCGTGCTCAAGCAATGGCGCAAGCGCCACCCCACTTCCCCCGCTGCGGTCACGCCGGCCGCGCCCCGCTGAGTCCTCCTCCATGCCTCCCGTCCCGCCCCGCCCCGACGACATCGACGCCGACAACGTCACTCCACCGCCGCCGACCGATGCGGCGCCTGCGCCCACGCCCGCGACACCGGCTGCCGCGCCGAAGTACCTCAAGCCCAGCGCGCGCAGCGTGGTGGTGATGGTGGTGGTGGCCTTGCTGGGCATTGCGCTGATCCTGCGCGCCTGGCACCTGTGGCCGTTCACCAGCAGCGTGATGGTGACCGACAACGCCTATGTGCGCGGGCAGATCACAGTGATGGCGCCACAGGTGAACGGCTACGTGACCGAAGTGCTGGTGAAGGACTTCCAGCACGTGAGGGAGGGCGAGCCGCTGCTGCGCATCGACGACCGCATCTACACGCAGCGTGTCGCCCAGGCGCAGGCAACGCTGGACAGCGCACGTGCGGCACTGGCCAACTCGGACCAGTCGCAGGCACAGAATCGTGCGCAGATCGCTTCGGCGCACGCCACGCTGTCGGCCGGCCAGGCCGAGCTGCAGCGTTCGCGCAATGAATTGAAACGCTACGAGGAACTGGCTGCGCAGCAACTGGTGTCGGTCAACGACCGCGACAAGTTCCGCACCATCCAGGCCTCGGCACAGGCCAGCGTGCAGCAGTCGCAGGCGCAGATCCGCATCGCCGAGGAAACGCTGGTGTCGACCCAGGTGGCGCGCAAGAGCCTGGAGGCCCAGGTGGAAAGCGCGCAGGCGCAGCTGGAGCTGGCACGCATCGATCTGGCCAATACGGTGATCCACGCACCGCGCGACGGCCAGATCAGCGAAGCCAGCGTGCGCGTGGGCCAGTACGTCGCCGCCGGTTCGCAGCTGCTGTTCCTGGTGCCTGACACGCTATGGGTGGTGGCCAACTACAAGGAAGGCCAGACCTGGGGCATGGCGATCGGTCAGCCGGCCACGTTCTCGGTGGACGCGTTCCAGGGCCAGGTGCTGCGCGGCCGCGTGCAGGAGATCGCACCCGCCACAGGTTCGGAGTTCAGCGTGCTGCGCCCGGACAACGCCAGCGGCAACTTCACCAAGGTGGTGCAGCGGCTGCCGGTGCGGATATCGATCAATGAAGGTCAGACGCTGGCCGCGCAGCTGCGGCCCGGCATGTCGGTGATCGTGCGGGTGGATACCCGGTCCAAGCCGATGGACTAGGGTGCAGGCTGCTGGCTGCCTTCACCCCATTGATCCGCTACCGTTGCGGATCTGGATCAGGATCGCTGGAAGACGATGAAATTCACGACACTGGCCAGGCGGGCGGCCAAGGACACGCTGGAAGCGGAAGATCTGATCGCCTTCGTGCAGGAGCACGGCGCCGAAGGTGGCGAGGAGATTGAGCGGCTGCGGATACTGCACGGTTGGCCGGATGATGGCCTGCTGGGCGATGGTAGCCGGGTCGTACCGTTCGGCGGCTGGGCCAAGGCCTGCACCGCCTGGGGACGCCAGGGCGTGGAAGGCCTGCGCGATATGCTGGGGGACCCCCAGCTGGCAGTGTTCGCGCTCGGCACACTGGCCGATGTGGGCGGCCCCGCAGCCATTGCCGTCCTGCTGGACTTTGCCGAACGCGCTGACTGGTCGCGTGCGGGCACACCGCGTGATCTGCCCTGCCAGGCGCTTTACTGCCTCAATACCGCGCTTTCGGGGAAGACCGGCGTTGAGGTTACACCCGGCATGCAGGCGTCGATGCTGCGTATCGCCAAGCTCATCTGGGACGCCAGGGTGCCCAATGTGCATTTCCTGGCGCAGGCACTGTACTTCGTGCGCCGTGCCGACCCGGTACCAGCGCTCGCCTGGGTCGAGCAGTTGCGGGTGGACGACCCTGTGCTGGTCGACGCACAGCGCAGCGTCCTGACGCGTCTGAAAGAGCACGCCGCCCGGGACTGAGCGAGCGGCCCAGTCCGGGTACGCGCCGCGACTCAGCCCGCGCAGCGCGCGCAGAGGCCGTGCACTTCCAGGGTCTGCGCCTGCGGCTGGAAGCCCAGCTCCTTGGCGCGCTTCTCCAGCTGGGTGACGATCTCGCGGTCTTCCAGCTCCACCGCGCTGTGGCAGCTGTTGCAGATCAGGAACGGCACCGAGTGCGCGGCACTGCTGGGATGGTGGCACGCCACGAAGGCATTCACAGACTCCAGCTTGTGCACGAAGCCATTGGCCATCAGGAAGTCGAGCGCGCGGTACACGGTGGGCGGGGCATCAGCGCCCACGCCCTTGCCGTTACGCACCCATTCCAGCAGCTCGTAGGCCTTGACCGGCTTGCCGGCCTCGGCGATCAGCTTCAGCACATTGGCGCGGATCGGGGTCAGGCGCAGCCCGCGTTCGCGCGAGACGCGCTCGACCACCGCCACGAAATCCGATGCGTCGTGGACGTGGTGGTGCGGGGCGGTACAGGCAGTGGCGGTCTTGGCGGGCATGCGTGTTCTCCGGTTCGGGCCTGGCAAGGATGCCTCAGGCCGTTGCTACCTTGGTGATGGCCACATCAATGCGTTTCAAGGCCTGCTCGCGGCCGGCCAGGTAAACGGTATGGGAAATGTCAGGACTGACCTGGGTGCCGGTGATGGCCACGCGCAGCGGCTGGGCCACCTTGCCCATGCCGATTTCCAACGCTGCGGCCGCGTCGTGCAGGGCGACGCCCACCGACTCGGCGGTCCATTCCGGCAAGGCGGCCAGCAGCTCGCGGGCCTTGCCCAGCGCCACCTCGGCACCGGCCTTGAAGTGCTTGGCCACCGCCGCTTCGTCGTACTCGGTCAGCGGCTGGTACCAGACCACCGCCTTCTCGGCCATTTCCTTCAGGGTCTGCACGCGTTCACGCAGGGCGACCACCACGTCCTCCGGGGCGGGGCCGGCGGCCACGTCCAGGCCCAGCTTCTGCAGCTGGTAGACCAGGTGCGGCACGATCGCGGCCACATCCTCGGTCTTCAGGAAGTGCTGGTTGACCCAGCCCAGCTTGGCCATGTCCAGACGCGAGGCCTTGGAGTTGCAGTCCTTCACGTCGAACAGGTCGATCAGCTCCTGGCGGCTGAACAACTCCTGGTCACCGTGCGACCAGCCCAGGCGGGCCAGGTAGCTCAGCAGCGCGTCCGGCAGGTAGCCGGCGTCCTTGTACTGCATCACGTCGGCCGCGCCGGTGCGCTTGGACAGCTTGGCGCCCTGCTCGTCGAGGATCATCGGCATGTGGCCGAACTTCGGCACCGGCGCGCCGATGCCTTCGTACAGGTTGATCTGGCGCGGGGTGTTGTTGATGTGGTCATCGCCGCGGATGACCTCGGTGATGCCCATGTCCCAGTCATCCACCACCACCGCGAAGTTGTAGGTGGGGTAGCCGTCCGGGCGGAAGATGACCATGTCATCCAGCTCGCTGTTGGCGATCTCGATGCGGCCCTTGATCAGGTCGTCGAACACCACCGTGCCTTGCAGCGGGTTCTTGAAGCGGATGACGCGGTTCGGGTCGTCCTTGCGCGGCAGGCCCAGTTCGCGTGCAGCGCCGTTGTAGCGCGGCTTCTCCTGCCTGGCCATGGCGGCCTCGCGCATCGCGTCCAGCTCTTCGCGGGTCTCATAGGCGTAGTACGCCTTGCCGTCGGCCACCAGCTGCTCGGCCACTTCCAGGTAACGGGCGACGCGGTCGGTCTGGTAGATCGGGCCTTCGTCATAGTCCAGGCCCAGCCACTCCATCGCCTCCAGGATCGCGTCGATCGCGCCCTGGGTGCTGCGTTCACGGTCGGTGTCCTCGATGCGCAGCACGAACTCGCCGCCACGGTGGCGGGCCTCCAGCCAGCAGTACAGCGCGGTGCGGGCACCGCCGATGTGCAGATAACCGGTGGGGCTGGGGGCGAAGCGGGTGCGGCAGGTCATGGACGGCTCGAGGAACGGGAATCCCCCGATTTTACCAGCCCGCCGCCCCCGACGGAAAAAGGGGACGGAGGGGATTAAGTCGCGATTGCCCAGCCGCTGGGCCTGCAACCGGGAAACGGAGGGGAGAAACGACTTAATCCCCTCCGTCCCCTTTTACGGTTCTACCTTGCGCGGGAAGGACTGCTCGCGCATCGCGGCGTTGTAGGCGAACGAGGCGACGATGGCCGCGGCCTGCTTCAGGTCTTCCGGTTCGGCGTGGTCCCAGGTGTCCAGGTGGCTGTGGTGGACGTTGGTGAAGTAGTCCAGCCGGTCCTGGATGAACTGGAAGCCCGGCAGGCCAATGCGGTCGAAGCTGATGTGGTCGGTGCTGCCGGTGTTGCGGGTGGCCACGGTGGTGGCGCCGACGTCATGGAACGGCGCCAGCCAGGCTTCGAAGATCGGCATCGCCGCCAGGTTTTCCTGTGCATAGATGCCACGGAAGCGGCCCGAGCCGTTGTCCATGTTGAAGTAGACCTGGAACTTGCCGTAGTCGCGGGTCTTCTGCAGCGCGCCGGTCGGTTCGCGCAGCGAGGCCGGCAGCGCCTTCTGCGCCGGGTCGGTGGGCTCCGGGAACCGGCCGAAATGCTTGGCCACATAGGCCTGCGAGCCGATCAGGCCCTGCTCCTCGCCGCTCCACAGCGCCACCCGGATGGTGCGCTTGGGCTTGGCGCCGGTGGCCTTGAGGATGCGCATCGCTTCCATCATCACCGCCACGCCGGCCGCGTTGTCGGCCGCACCGGTACCACTGTGCCAGGAATCCAGGTGCGCGCCGATCATCACCACTTCATCGGGCCTACCGCTGCCACGGATCTCCGCCAGCGTGTTGTAGCCGGGCTGGTCGGCCTCGTCGGTGAAGCGCGCGGCCACATCCACGCGCAGACGCACGGTCTGCTTGGCCTCCAGCGCGCGCACCAGCGGATTGAAGTGTTCGCTGATCATCGCCAGCTCGGGGATGCCCACCGACTCACCGGCCTTGCGCGAGCCGCCGCCGGCAACGCGGATGATGCCATTGTCCCAGCTGCTGATGCTGATCGAGGCCAGCGCGCCTTCTTCCACGAAGAACGCATTGACCTTGGTCGCCAGCTGCTGGCGTTCCTGGTATTCCTTGACCCGCTTCGCACGCTCGGCGGTGGCGTCCTTGTCCTTGGGCAGGGTGAACTCCTGCAGGCCCTCCAGCGAGGTGGCGTCGTGGCGGTGCGAATCCGCCTCGGTGCCGCGCTTGTACTCGCGCGCCTCGCCCAGCAGCAGGATCTTGCCGCGCAGCTTGCCGCGGTACTTCTCGATGTCCTCGGGCTTCTTGATCTCGACCTGCACCAGTTCGCCTTCAACCGGTCCCTTGGTGCCCGGCGTCCACGCCTTCGGCAGTGCATGCAGCGGCTGTACACGGTCACCCAGCATCTCCACGCTGGCCGAGGTGAACTCCCAGCCGCGCCCGAAGTCGTCGAAGGCTTCGTCGTGGACGTTGTCCAGCTTCCATTCGTTGAACTTGCCGCGGGTCCAGGCATTGGCGCGGCCCATCGCCGGCGAGTTGGTCAGTCGCGGGCCGATGCGTTCGGTGAGGTAGCTGAAGGTGTCCATCACCTGCGAACGGTGGAAGGCCTCCTGGCGGATGCGGCTGACCATGTCCAGGTCCACCGGCTCGCGCTGCTGCGCGCCTGCATTGCCACCCATCGCCAGCGCTGCGGCCAGCATGCCCCACTTCAACACATCGCACCCCTGCCCTTCGGCTCGATCATCAACCCATCGAGTCTAGCCAGCAGGGGCGCGCCGATACCGTCCCATCGGTCATGGACAGCGACAGTAGATCCACGCCAGGCGTGGATGATCAACCGAATCACCCACTCCATCCCAGCCACAACTGCGCCCGTTCCGGCAGCAGCAGCAACCAGTGCCGCCGGTCGATGCTGCTGCAGCCGTACACCGCCGCATGCGCGGGCCAGTCATCGGGCAGGCCGCCGATGCCGATTTCGGTCAGCGCCTCCGCCCCGGCCTTCCATGGCCGGTAGCGCGGCACCCGGCCAGCCAGCGCGCCGCGTCCCTGCCGCGCGTCCTGCAGCCAGCCCAGCCCCTTGCCCTGCAGTCCCTCGCAGGTCGCCGCCGCCAGCTGGAAGCGGACCAGGCCGGGGGCGATCCGTGCCCCCGGCAGGGCCGCCAGCACGCCATGTGCCTGCAGCAGTGCATCCACTTCCAGCAGGGCCGGAATCCCCTGCCGTGCCCGTTGCCGCAATCCCTGGCGCCAGCTCATGGCGTGCTCCTTACTTCAGTTCCGCGCCCAGCGCGTACCAGTCCACCCGGCGGGTCACCCACATCGCCAGCGCCAGGATCACGAACAGCAGCAGTGAACCCATCAGCAGCGCGTTGTTCTCCGACACCAGCAGGCCATACAGCGCGCCATACAACACGGTCAGCAGCGCAGCGAAGCCGAGGCCGCGCTTCCAGTGGCCCAGCACGTTGGCCAGGTACACCGCCTGCAGGCCGATACAGGCCACCGCCGAAACCAGGTAGGCCTTCCAGAACGCGATGTGCTCGGACAGGCTGATCAGCAGCAGGAAGAAGATCGCCAGCGCCAGGCCCACCATGAGGTACTGCAGCGGGTGGATGCGCAGCGACCTGATCAGCTCGAACAGGATGAAGCCGACGAAGGTGAGCAGCACGAACAGCACGCCGTATTTCGAGGCACGGTCGGCCTGGGTGTAGGCATCGACCGGATCAACCAGCGACACCGTCACCGCCTGCGACTCGACCGCACCATCATTGCGCAGCTGTCGTTGTGCATCGGAGGCCAGCGAAGACACCGCCCAGCGCGCATCGAAGCCCTGTGCGTCGACGCGACGTTCGTTGGGCAGGAAGGCGCCGCTGAACGACGGATGCGGCCAGCTCGAACGCAGTGCGATCTTGGTGTCATCGCCCACCGGCACCACCGACAACATGCGGCTGCCATCCAGGCGCAGCTCGAGTTCGACGGTGCTGGCAGCCAGCGTGCCGCCCTGTTCCGCAGCAAATCCGGCCACCGGCGCATGCAGGCCTCGCCCCACCTCGCTGGCCGCACCAACCCCCGGCAGCAGGCGCAGCTGCTTGCCATCCACGCGCAGGTTCGGCGTACCGACCAGGCCACGCACATCGGAAATGCCCACCGCCACATACGGCTGGCCGTAGCTGCGGCCGGCCTTCACCGGATAGTCGTCTGCAGCGAACGTCGCCTTCATCTGGCCGTTCCAGCTGTATACCGGCACCTTGAACAGGCCGACCTCACGCTGGCTCGGCAGCATCTCGCCGCCCACCTCCAGCGACGCCGGCATCTGCAGCCAGTGCCCCTCGGTGACCTGCACCTCGGTCTTCTTGACGCCCAGCGGGTCGACCAGTTCAACCTGCTTGCGTTCCACCCACGGCACCACCCGCACCGGGCCCACCAGCTGCTGTGCACCGGCGCGGCTGTCGGCCACCCGCGAGAAGGCCTCGTCGCGGTACGCGCTACGTTCGTTGATGACCCCGCGGATCATCGTCAGCGGCACCAGCAGCAGCAGGATCAGCCCGCCGACAATGGCGAACCGCAGCAGCATCTTCAGGGATTTCATGGTCCATCCTCGTTGGAGAGGGCTGCAGGATGGGCCGCCGCGGTGAGCAGGGTTTGTGGCGAATTTGAAGCGAGTGTGAAGTCAGCGGCGCGGGCGCTGGCCTGGCACACCCAAAGGCAGCCACAGGCTGGCCACGGTGCCGCCGCCCTCGCGGATATCCACGCTGGCGCGCCCATCATGCAGGCGCGCGACCTCCTGCACGAACGGCAGGCCCAGGCCGGAGCTGCGCCGCCCGCTGCCGGGGCGGGCCAACGAATAGAAGCGCTCGAACACCCGCTCACGCGCGTAGTCGGGAATGCCGGCGCCACGGTCGGCCACCTGCAGGCGCACGCCCTGCCCGTCCACCTCGGCCTGCAGCGCGACCTCCGCGCCGGCTGGCGAGAAGGCAATCGCGTTGTCGATCAGGTTGTGCAGTGCCTGCCGCAGCAGGTAGCCGTCGCCCTGCACCCGCAGGTCGGGCACGTTGCCGATGCGGACCTGTACGCCGGCCGCCTGCGCACGCACCTGTGCGGCGGCCGCCGCATCGGCCAGCAATGCCGGCAGCGCGATCGGATCGCGGGTCTGCAGCCAGCCGTGCTGTTCCACTTCGGCCAGCGCCAGCAGCTTGTCGATGGTCTCGGTCAGCCGCTCCTGCTGGTCGACGATGCTGCGCGCGAAATGCACGCGATCGGCTTCCGGCAGCGGCTCCTGCAGCAGTTCGGCGGCACCGCGGATCGCCGCCAGCGGGCTCTTCATCTCGTGCGTCAGCGACTGCACGTACTGCTCGACGTAGGCCTTGCCCTCCAGCTTGCGGCGCATCGTTTCCAGCGCCTGGCCGAGATCGCCGATCTCGTCGCGACGGCGCCGTGGTGGTGGCACCGGTTCGCCCGCGCTGACCGCGCGTGCATAGCGGCTGAGCTGACCGAGGCCCGTGGTCAGCCACATCGTCACCAGCACGCCGACCAGCGCCGACAGCCCGATCAGCCACGCACCGCGCTCGATGATGGCGCGCTGGCTGGCGGCGATGAACGGATCGATGCTGCGGTTGGGCTGGGCCAGGCTGAGCACGCCGATCAGCGTGCGGCCGTCGGCCGGGTCGTACACCGGCGCCGCCACATGCATCACCGTATCGCCTTCCTCGCCCGGAATCTCGGGGCTGGAACGTGCGCCGTACTCACCGCGCAGGGTGCGGTAGACATCATTCCAGCGCGAGTTGTCGCGGCCGAGATCACGGCCCAGCGAATCGTAGATGACGATGCCCTTGGCGTCGGTGATGGTCACCCGGTAATCCAGCGAGCGCTTGGGGAAACGCCAGACCATCGCTTTCAGGTCGCGCTGCCGCGCCTTGGCCAGGTTGCGGGTGAAGCTGCCGCTGCGGATGGTGCCGTCCTTGACGTCGGCGGCGGCCATCTCGGCCAGCACGTTGGCCGCATCGACCAGGGTCGATTCCATCGCCTGGCGCACACCGGGCTTCACCTCGTTGACGAACACGCGCATCACGAAGAACGCGGCGATGCCGGTGATCAGGAAGAAGCCGAGGAACAGCTTCAGTACCAGGCGCATCGGCTAGACCTCCAGCGCGTAGCCGAGGCCACGGTGGGTGCGGATCGGGTCGTCGCTGGCACCGGCCGCGCGCAGCTTGGCGCGCAACGTCTTTACATGGGTGTCGACCGTGCGGTCGGCACTGTCGGCACTGCTGTCCCAGCCCCGGTCCATCAGCTGCGCGCGGCTGAGGATGGCACCCGGGCGCTGCAGCAGCGCTTCCAGCAGTGCGTACTCATAGCGGGTCAGGTCCAGCGCATGGCCGCGGAAGCGGATGCGCCGGCCCTCGCGGTCAATGGCGAACGCGCCATGCTCCTGCCAGCCCGCATCGGCGCTGGGCGCTGCGACGACCGGCGCCGCACGGCGCAGCCGCGCACGCACCCGTGCCACCAGTTCGCGCGGCGAGAACGGCTTGGTCATGTAGTCGTCGGCGCCCAGCTCCAGGCCGAGCACGCGGTCCACTTCGTCGTTGCGCGCGGTCAGGAAGATCACCGGCAGCTGCGCCGCCGGCCCGGCCTGCGCACGCAGCCGCCGGCAGACCTCGAAACCGCCCAGGTCCGGCAGGCCCACGTCCAGCACCACCACGTCGATATCGCCGTCCTGCAGCCGTTGCAGGGCCTCGCCGCCCAGCAGGCAGTGGCTGGCGGCATAGCCCTCGCTGCGCAGCGCATAGAGCACGGTTTCGGCGATGGCGGCTTCGTCCTCGACCACCAGGACATGGGCAACAGGAGCTGTCATGGCGCGCAGCATAGCCGCTGCGGCCGCCGCCCCGTACACTGCCGCCCATGAACTATCGCCACGCCTTCCATGCCGGCAACCACGCCGATGTGCTCAAGCACATCGTGCAGCTGGCCCTGATCGACAGCTTCAAGCGCAAGGACAGCCCGTTCTTCGTGCTCGACACCCACGGCGGCGCCGGCCGCTACCTGCTGGCCAGCGAAGAGAGCCGCAAGACCCTCGAGGCTGAATCCGGGATCATGCGGCTGATGGCCCAGCCCAAGCTGCCGGAGGTGGTCGAGCGCTATCTGAAGGCGGTGCAGGCCGATAATCCGGTGGGCGCCCTGACCAACTACCCGGGCTCGCCGCTGCTGAGCGCGCAGGCGATGCGCGCGCAGGACCGCATGGCGGTCTGTGAGCTGCAGGAAGCCGAAACGGCCACGCTGAAGGCCCTGTTCGCCCATGACAGCCGCGTCGACGTGCGGGCGGGCGATGGCTATGCGCTGCTGCGCTCGCTGCTGCCGCCGAAGTTCAACGGCAGCAAGATCGGCCGTGGCCTGGTCCTGATCGACCCGCCCTACGAGGCCCAGGACGCCGAATACCAGGCTGTCCTGGCCGCGCTGGGCGAGACCCTGGCGCGCTGGCCGCAGGCCACGTGTGCCGTCTGGTTCCCGATCAAGCAGCGCCGCACCATCCTGCACTTCCTGCGCAAGGCCACCGCCCTGCCGGTGAAATCGGCGATGACGATCGAGTTCCTGGTGCGCCCGGACGACTCACCGCTGCGCCTCAACGGCAGCGGCATGCTGCTGCTCAACCCGCCCTGGCAGTTCGACCGGGTGGTCGGCCCGGCCCTGCCGGCGCTGCGCCAGCACCTGGGTGAACCCGGGGCCAGCACCCGCCTGGATTGGCTCAAAGCACCCGAATAACGGCCTTCACGAGGCTGTACCGTCGTGAGCCTTTCGTTCACGGAATGCAGCCCCGGTGATGCCACAATCGATGGACCACCAAGGAATCACCCGGTATGGCCACTCGCAACCGCATGCCGCCCTGGCATGAGATCTTCAAGGCTCCCAGCGGCCACGAGCTGCTGATCCGCCCCATCCGCCCGGAAGATGGCGCGCCGCTGCAAGCGGCGTTCAGCCTGTTCGGGCCGGAAGAAATCCGTGATCGTTTCCTGCAGGCGGTGACCGAGCTGTCGCCGGAAACCACCCAGCGCCTGACCCACCCGAATCCCAAGACCGAGATCACCCTGGTCGCTGCCGAATCCCTGCCCGCTGGCGAAGCGGTGGTCGGCGCGGTCGCCCGGGCCTCGATCATCCCCGGTACCCGTGAGGCCGAGTACGCGATCCTGATCAGCCGCTTCCTCATTGGCCAGGGCCTGGGCCGGCAGCTGATGCGCAAGCTGGTGAAGTGGGGCCGCGGCAAGTACCTGGACCGCCTGTACGGCGACGTTGCCGCCGAGAACGAGCCGATGAAGCAGCTGGCCGCCTCGCTGGGCTTCAAGCCGGTCCCGCACCCGACCGGTGCCGATGGCCTGGTGCGGATGGTGCTGGAGCTGGACAACTGACGGATGCGCCGGGCTCTGCCCGGCGACGCCTCCCGGTAGTGCCGGCCGCTGGCCGGCATTCCGATACCCCAACGGCACATGAGGCGGCCGGCCAACGGCCGGCACGACTCGCCGGGCTTCGATCGGGCTTCTGCTAAAATCCGGGGTCCATGTCGCGTACCTCATACCCCGCCCCGCCGCTGCCGCGCGCCGGCCAGCTCCGCGCCTGGTGGCGCGCCCCCGCATCGCCGACCGCCCTGGCCTGGTACCTGGCCCAGGCCGCGCGTGCGCACGACGCCCCGCTGCTGGTGATCGCCCGTGACAACCACGGTGCCAACCAGCTCGAAGCCGACCTGCAGACCCTGCTCGGCGGTGACCCGGCCCTGCCGGTGGTGGCCTTCCCGGACTGGGAAACCCTGCCCTACGACCGCTTCAGCCCGCATCCGGACATCATTTCGCAGCGACTGTCCGCCCTGCACCGCCTGCCCACGCTGAAGCGCGGCCTGGTGATCGTGCCGGTGCAGACCCTGCTGCAGCAGCTGGCCCCGCGCAGCTACGTGATCGGTGGCAGCTTCGACCTGAAGGTCGGCCAGCGCCTGGATCTGGAAGCCGAGAAGCGTCGCCTGGAAAGTGCTGGTTACCGCAACGTGCCGCAGGTGATGGACCCGGGTGACTTCGCCGTGCGCGGCGGCCTGCTCGATGTGTTCCCGATGGGCGCCGAGGAGCCGCTGCGGGTGGAGCTGCTGGACGAGGACATCGACTCGATCCGTGCCTTCGACCCGGAAAGCCAGCGCTCGCTGGACAAGGTCGAGGCGGTGCACATGCTGCCGGGCCGCGAAGTACCGATGGACGAAGCCAGCATCGCCCGCGTGCTGGCCACGCTGCGCGAACGCTTCGATGTCGATACCCGGCGCAGCGCGCTGTACCAGGATCTGAAGTCCGGGCTGGCCCCGGCCGGCGTCGAGTACTACCTGCCGCTGTTCTTCGAACGCGCCGCGACCCTGTTCGACTACCTGCCCGACGGCAGCCTGCCGGTGGTCTGCGCCGGTGCCGGCGAAGCCGCCGAGGCGTTCTGGGCGCAGACCGGCGAGCGTTACGAGCAGCGCCGCCACGATGTGGAACGGCCGCTGCTGCCGCCGTCGGCGCTGTATCTGTCGCCGGAACTACTGCGCGAGCGTCTGAACGATGCCCCGCGCATCGAAGTGTGGTCGGCTGACCACGCGCGCATCGCCGATGCCCATGCGTTGGGCGACCAGCCGCTGCCGCCGCTGCCGGTGGCCGCGCGCGAGGCCCCCGCTGGCGACGCGCTGAAATCCTTCCTCGGCCATTATCCGGGCCGGGTGCTGATTGCCGCCGATTCGCCCGGGCGTCGCGAGGCGCTGCTGGAAGTGTTGCAGGCCGCCGAGCTGAAGCCGCCGGTGGTGGCCGACCTGCCCAGCTTCCTCGCCGACGATGCGCGCTTCGCGATCGCGGTGGCGCCGCTGGAGGATGGCTTCGCACTGGACGATCCGCGCATCGCGGTGCTGACCGAGCGCCAGCTGTTCCCCGAGCGCGCCGGCAGCACCCGCCGCACGCGCCGTGCCGGCCGCGAGCCGGAAGCGATCATCCGCGACCTCGGTGAACTGACCGAGGGTGCGCCGATCGTGCACGAGGACCATGGCGTCGGCCGCTACCGCGGCCTGATTGCGATGGACGTCGGCGGCATGCCCGGCGAGTTCCTGGAAATCGAATATGCCAAGGGCGACCGCCTGTATGTGCCGGTCGCCCAGCTGCACCTGATCAGCCGCTACTCCGGTGCGTCGGCGGAAACCGCGCCACTGCATTCGCTCGGTGGCGAACAGTGGAGCAAGGCCAAGCGCAAGGCCGCCGAGAAGGTGCGCGACGTCGCCGCCGAGCTGCTGGAGATCCAGGCCCGCCGCCAGGCGCGTGCCGGCCTGGCGCTGCAGGTGGACCGCGCGATGTACGAGCCGTTCGCGGCCGGTTTCCCGTTCGAGGAAACCCCGGACCAGCTGGCCGCGATCGACGCCACCCTGCGCGACCTGGCCAGCAGCCAGCCGATGGACCGCGTGGTCTGCGGCGACGTCGGCTTCGGCAAGACCGAGGTGGCGGTGCGTGCGGCATTCGCCGCCGCCAGTGCCGGCAAGCAGGTGGCCGTGCTGGTGCCGACCACGCTGCTGGCCGAACAGCATTACCGCAACTTCCGCGACCGTTTCGCCGATTACCCGCTGAAGGTCGAGGTGCTGTCGCGCTTCAAGACCACCAAGGAAATCAAGGCCGAGCTGGAAAAGGTCGCCGCCGGCACCATCGACGTCATCGTCGGTACCCATCGCCTGCTGCAGCCGGACGTGAAGTTCAAGGACCTGGGCATGGTCATCGTCGACGAGGAGCAGCGTTTCGGCGTACGCCAGAAGGAAGCGCTGAAGGCGCTGCGCGCCAACGTGCACCTGCTGACCCTGACCGCCACGCCGATTCCGCGCACGCTCAACATGGCCATGGCCGGCCTGCGCGACCTGTCGATCATCGCAACGCCGCCGCCGAACCGGCTGGCGGTGCAGACCTTCATCACCCAGTGGGACAATGCGCTGCTGCGCGAAGCCTTCCAGCGCGAGCTGGCGCGTGGTGGCCAGCTGTACTTCCTGCACAACGACGTGGAAAGCATCGGCCGCATGCAGCGCGAGCTGTCCGAGCTGGTGCCGGAGGCGCGCATCGGCATCGCCCACGGGCAGATGCCCGAGCGCGAGCTGGAAAAGGTGATGCTTGATTTCCAGAAGCAGCGCTTCAACGTACTGCTGTCGACCACGATCATCGAATCGGGCATCGACATCCCCAACGCCAACACCATCATCATCAACCGCGCCGATCGCTTCGGCCTGGCCCAGCTGCACCAGCTGCGTGGCCGCGTCGGTCGTTCGCACCACCGCGCCTACGCCTACCTGGTGGCGCCCGACCGCCGCTCGATCACTCCGGATGCGGAAAAGCGCCTGGAAGCGATCGCGTCGATGGACGAGCTCGGTGCCGGCTTCACCCTGGCCACGCACGATCTGGAAATCCGCGGTGCCGGTGAACTGCTGGGCGAGGACCAGAGCGGGCAGATGGCCGAGGTCGGCTTCAGCCTCTACACCGAGCTGCTGGAGCGCGCGGTGCGCAGCATCAAGCAGGGCAAACTGCCCGACCTGGATGCCGGCGAGGAAGTGCGCGGTGCCGAGGTCGAGCTGCATGTGCCGGCGCTGATTCCGGAAGACTACCTGCCGGACGTGCACACCCGCCTGACCCTGTACAAGCGCATTTCCAGCGCGCGCGACAGTGATGCGCTGCGCGAACTGCAGGTGGAGATGATCGACCGCTTCGGCCTGCTGCCGGATGCGGCCAAGCACCTGTTCGCCATCGCCGAGCTGAAGCTGAAGGCCAATACGCTGGGCATCCGCAAGCTGGACCTGGGCGAGAACGGTGGCCGCATCGTGTTTGAGTCCAAGCCGAACATCGATCCGATGGCGGTGATCCAGCTGATCCAGAAACAACCGAACCTCTACGCCATGGAAGGGCCTGACAAGCTGCGCATCAAGCACCCGCTGCCGCTGCCGGAAGACCGCTTCAATGCGGCCCGCGCCCTTCTGACCACCCTCGCCCCGGGTTGATCGCCCCCCCGAACACCCCGCACCGGTCCCCACCCGGTGCGGGCGGATGACCATGTTTCCTGACGCCGTACCCGCCCCCGACCTGCTGCACGCACAGGCCTGCCTGATCGATGCCCTCTCGATGTCGCTGCAGATGCGCGACGCCTACACCCGCCACCATTGCGACCG
This sequence comes from Stenotrophomonas sp. 86156_Sma, assembly GCF_056481625.1. Lineage (NCBI taxonomy): Bacteria > Pseudomonadati > Pseudomonadota > Gammaproteobacteria > Lysobacterales > Lysobacteraceae > Stenotrophomonas > Stenotrophomonas sp. 86156_Sma. Next base: position 1,504,198 of record NZ_CM151157.1, on the reverse strand, counting down.
CGTTGGCCTGCTCGCGCAGCGCCTGGCCACGCACTGCGATCTCGATGACGATGCCTGCTCGCAGATCGGCCTGGCCGCGCGCTTCCATGACATCGGCAAGATCGGCATTCCCGACGATGTACTGCTGACACCGCGCCGGCACACCGACGAGGAACGCGCGATCATGCGCGAGCATCCGGTGCGCGGCGAACACATCTTCCTGGCCACCGGCCGCAGCGATGCGGCACCGGTCGCGCGGCTGATTCGCGCCCACCATGAAGCGTTCGATGGCAGCGGCTATCCCGACGGCCTGCGTGGCGAGAGCATTCCGCTGGGCTCACGCATCGTCACCGTTGCTGATGCCTACGATGCCATGACCAGCGTGCGCCCCTACCGCGCAGCGATGGAACGCGAGACTGCGTTGCGCATCATCGACGAGCAGTCCGGCGGCCTGATCGATCCCTATGTGCTGCAGCGCTTCCATCGCATGCTGGCGCAGGAACCAGCGCTGGCCTGAGATCCGCCGGGCATGGCCCGGCGCTACCGATCAGACAAACAAAAGGCCCGGCATTCGCCGGGCCTTCTGCATCGCGCATCACGTGCGATCGATTACCAGATCACCACGCGCTTGTCGTCGGCACGCACCATCGCGTCGCCGGCCTTGCACTGGAACGCAGCGGCATACGACGGCATGTTCGACGGCGCGCCGTTGGCACGGAAGTTGGCCGGCGCGTGCGGGTCGGTGTTCAGGCGGACGCGCAGCTCACCGTCGGTGAAGTTGCGGCGCCACACGGTGGCCCAGTTCATGAAGAAGCGCTGGTCCTGGCTGTGACCATCGACTTCGACATTCGCCTTCGGATCTTCCTTCAGCGCCATCTGCAACGCGTCGTAGGCCACGGTCAAGCCGCCCAGGTCGCCGATGTTCTCGCCCAGGGTCAGCTTGCCCTTCACGAACACGCCCGGCACCGATTCATAGCCATCGAACTGCGCGACCAGCTGGTCGGTACGTTCGGTGAAGGCCTTGCGGTCGGCGTCGGTCCACCAGTTGTCGAAGTTGCCGTTGGCAGCGAACTGGCTGCCCGAGTCGTCGTAGCCGTGCATCATCTCGTGGCCGATGACCGCACCGATGCCGCCGTAGTTCAGCGCCGGATCGGCCTTGGCGTCGAAGAACGGCGCCTGCAGGATGGCGGCCGGGAACACGATCTCGTTCTTGGTGGCGTTGTAGTAGGCGTTGACGGTCTGCGGGGTCATGCCCCACTCGGTCTTGTCCACCGGCTTGCCGATCTTGTCCAGCATGTAGCGGTAGTTGAACGCGCGCGCGGCCTGCATGTTGCCCAGGTAGCTGTCACCGTTGGTCTGCAGGCCCGTCCACTCGCGCCACTTGTCCGGGTAGCCGATCTTCGGGGTGAAGCTGGCCCACTTCTCCAGCGCCTTCTTCCTGGTCTCTTCGCCCATCCACGGCAGCTGCTCCAGGCGCGCCTTCAGCGCCACCGAGAGGTTCTCCACCAGGTGCTGCATGGCCACCTTGGACTCGGCCGGGAACACGGCGTCGACGTACAGCTGGCCCAAGGCTTCACCCATGCCGCCGTTGACCGACTCCAGCACGCGCTTCCAGCGCGGCTGCATTTCCTTCTGGCCACGCAGGGTGGTGCCATAGAAATCGAAGTTGGCCTTCTCGAACTGGCTGCTCAGGTACGGCGAGGCGTCATCGATGGTGTGGAAGCGCAGGTAGGCCTGCCAGGTGCTGGCCGGCACGTCGGCGAGCATCTTGTCCATTTCACCGAAGAAGCCCGGCTGCGCCAGCGAGAACTTCTGCGCGGCCGGCACCTTCAGGGTGTCGAACAGCGCGGTCCAGCTGAAGTTCGGGGTCAGCTTGTCGGCGTCGGCCGCGCTGAGCGGGTTGTAGCGCTTGGCCGGGTCACGCATCTCGATGCGCGACATCGAGGCCTTGGCCAGGCGGGTTTCGAAGGCCATCACGGCCTTGGCCTGCTCGGCGGCCTGCGCCGCGTCCACGCCGGACAGGGTCAGCACCTGTGCGATGTAGGCCACGTAGGCGTCGCGGATCTTGGCCTGCGCGTCATCGAAGTAGTAGCCCTTCTCCGGCAGGCCCAGGCCGCCCTGGCCGACATAGGCGATGACGTTGGCCGAATCCTTGTAATCGGCATTGGCGAACAGCGAGAACAGCACGCCCTTGCCCTCGGCCTGGCTGTCGCGCAGGTACTGGGTGATGGCGGCGGTATCGTTCAGCGCGGTGATCTTGTCCAGCTGCGGCTGCAGCGGCGCCAGGCCGGCGGCTTCGATCTTGGCTTCATCGTTGCCGGTCTTCCAGATGTCACCGATCTTGGCTTCCACCGAGCCGGCCTTGGCCTGGCTGGCCGCGGCCTGCTGCACCAGTGCGTGCTGCACTTCCAGCGAGCGCTCGCGCAGGATCTCGAAGCTGCCCCAGGTGGTCTGGTCGCCCGGCACCGGGTTGGCCTTCAGCCACTTGCTGTTGACGAAGCCATTGAGGTCGGTACAGGCCGAAATGGCCGGATCCAGGTCGGCGCTGTTGAGCGAGATCAGCGGCGTCTTGATCTGCGACAGGTCGAAGGCCGGCTTGGCGTCGGCGCTGGCCGCCGGCGCGGTTTCATTCTTGCCACAGGCCGCCAGCGAGGCAGCGATGGCGATGGTCAGGCCCAGCGGGACCAGGTTGCGGACGTTCATGAGGCTCTCCTGCGGGTAATTTCACAGGGTAGCCGGGGAGGCCTGCGGTGGGACCGGCCAAAGGTCACAGGACGCGCTTATGTAGAGTCGAGCCATGCTCGACTGCTCACCGTTCCGGGTTTATTGTCCTTGCGGCAAGAGGCCAACAGCAGTCGAGCATGGCTCGACTCTACAAAAAGCGAAGGCCGGCTTGCGCCGGCCTTCTGTTTTATTTCGCCTTGCCCTGGTTGGCCACGGCTTCAGCGGCCTTGCGCGCTGCTTCCGGGTCGCCCAAGTAGCGGAACGACTTCACCGTCAGGTCGTCGTTCAGTTCGAACAGCAGCGGGATGCCGGTCGGGATGTTCAGCTCGAGGATTTCCTCGCGCGAGACGTTGTTGAGGTACTTGTACAGCGCGCGCAGCGAATTGCCGTGGGCGGTGACCAGCACGGTCTTGCCGTCCTTCAGCTGCGGCGCGATGGCGTCGTGCCAGTACGGCAGCACGCGGTCCAGCGTGGTGGCCAGCGATTCGGTGCCCGGCAGCGCGTTGCGGTCCAGGCCAGCGTAGCGGCGGTCATGGATCGGGTGGCCCGGATCTTCCAGGTCCATGGCCGGCGGCGGGATATCGTACGAACGACGCCACACCTTGACCTGGTCCTCGCCGTGCTTGGCGGCGGTCTCGGCCTTGTCTAGGCCCTGCAGGCCGCCGTAATGGCGTTCGTTGAGGCGCCAGGACTTGTTCACCGGCAGCCAGTCCTGTTCCAGCTCGGCCAGTGCACCCTGCAGGGTGTGGATGGCGCGCTTGAGCACGGAGGTGTGGGCAACGTCGAACTGCAGGCCTTCCTCGCGCATCAGGCGACCCGCGGCGGCCGCTTCCCGCCGCCCCTGCTCGGTCAGGTCGACATCGACCCAGCCGGTGAAGCGGTTGTCCAGGTTCCACTGGCTCTGGCCATGGCGCAACAGTACGAGTTTACGGGTCACTGCAGGGTCTCCAACGCGAGGAAAGACAGGCCGCCATTGTAGCCCCGGCCGCCGCTCACCGGGCCGTGGCACCGCGCATGCGATGCTGTGACCAATGAATACGGTGATCGACCCCGGGCGCTGGGAAGGCAGCGTCGCCGCTGCACGCGCGCAGCAGCTCCAGCTGGCCGGCCGCGTGGAGCGCCAGGACCGCCTGCCACGCAACGTGCGCTGGCTGGCCGGGCTGGATGTCGGCTTTGAAGACGGCGGCGCCATCACCCGCGCCGCTGCGGTACTGCTGGATGCGAAGACGCTGCAGCCGATAGCGCAGGAAGTCGCGCGGATTCCCACGGTGATGCCCTACATCCCCGGACTGCTCAGCTTCCGCGAGCTGCCGGCACTGCTGGCCGCGCTGGCGCTGCTGCCGCATACGCCGGACCTGGTGTTCGTCGATGGCCATGGCATCAGCCACCCGCGACGATTGGGCGTGGCCGCGCATCTGGGCGTGGTCACCGACCTGCCGAGCATCGGCGTGGCCAAGTCGAAGCTGGTGGGCAGGTTCGTCGAACCGGGCGCCGAGGCCGGTGCGCATACGCCGCTGCTGGATGGCGATGAACAGTTGGGCTGGGTGCTGCGCAGCAAGCTGCGCTGCAAGCCACTGTTCGTGGCCGGCGGCCATCGGGTCAGTGCGGATACCGCGCTGGACTGGGTACAGCGCAACCTGCGCGGGTACCGGCTGCCGGAACCGACCCGGCTGGCGGATCGGCTGGCCTCGCGACGGGGTAGAGTCGACTGTTAGTCGACTGCTCTTCGGCAAGGTCGCGAAAAAGCCCGCGCTGCGCGCGATAGTCGACTAACAGTCGACTCTACCAAGCCGGCTTCATCCAGGCGGCTTGACCCGATCGACGCCCCTGCATCCTCGATCAGCGATGCACGTGGCCGCGATGGCCCTGCGCGTCCTCGCCGTGGTCATGGCCTTCATGGCCCTCGTGCTCGCCGCCCTTGGCCGGCGCCGGCTCACCACAGGCTTCGCCGCAGTGGTCCGCTTCGATCTGCAGTGTCACGTGCTCGATGCCGAAGTCATCGTGCAGGCGCCCGCCCAGATCACGACGCAGCGCATCGGCATCGGTGCCGTCGCGCATCACGATGTGTGCGGTCAGCGCCGGGGTGCTGGAGGCCAGCGCCCACACATGCAGGTCATGCACGTCCAGTACCGCAGCGTGGCCGGACAGGCTGTCGCGCACCTTGGCCACGTCCATGCCCTTGGGCACGCCTTCCAGCAGCACGTTGATCGCCTCGCGCATCAGCACATAGGTGCGCGGCAGTACCCACAGGCCGATCAGCACCGCCAGGATCGGGTCGATCGGCTTCCAGCCGGTCCACTTGATCAACAGCGCGCCAGCAATCACGGCCACCGAGCCGAGCATGTCTGCCCACACTTCCAAGTAGGCCCCCTTCACGTTGAGGCTCTCGCCGCTGCCGGCCTGCAGCAGGCGCATCGAGATCAGGTTGATGACCAGGCCCGCCGCGGCAATCACCAGCATGCCCGACGAGGCAATCTCCTGCGGCTCGCGGAAACGTCCAATGGCCTCCCACAGGATATAGCCGGCGACCACGAACAGCATCGCGCCATTGATCATCGCGCCCAGCGCTTCCAGGCGTGCATAGCCGTAGGTGCGGCGCGCGTCCGGCGGGCGCCGGCTCAGCCGCACCGCGACCAGCGCGATCATCAGCGCTAAAGCGTCGGTAGCCATGTGCGCCGCGTCGGACAGCAGCGCCAGGCTGTTGGTCCAGAACGCGCCTACCACCTCGACGACGAGGAAGGTGGAGGTCAGGCCGAGCGCCCACCACAAGGGTTTCTCGTGGCGGATCTCGGATGGCAGGTGATCGTGGTCGTGGCCCATGGCAACAGCTCCTTTGCGATGGGAGGCAGGCTACGCCGGAGGGCGTTGGGAAACTATCACGGTGTTTATAACATTGCAGGCCACGCGGTCCCTCACCGGGCATGGCCCGGCGCTACCGGAGCGCGGCCGGCAACGCCAGGCCACGCCTGGCGGACGCAGCGGACCGACGTCCGCCTGCGGTCAGAACCCGAAGCGCAGGCTGGCCCAGTACGCGCGGCCCGGCTCGTTGTAGGTCGCCGCGCCGGCATCGCTGCTGTTGGCCTCGCGGAACAGGCGCTTGTCGGCCAGGTTGTTGACGCCGAAACCGAAGCTGACCGTCTCGGTCACCTTGTAGCGCGCGCTCACGCCCCAGATGTTGTACGCACCACGGTCCTGCAGCGCGATCGACGGATCGCAGGTGCCGGTGCAGCGCGGATCATTGTTGATGTTGGTGGTGGCCGGCTTCTGCTTGCCGTAGAAGGTGCCGGTCAGCAGCAGCGACAGCTTGTCGGTGGCCTGCCAGTCCAGCATCGTGTTGACGGTGTACTTCGGAATTACCGACAGCGGCTGGCCGGTGCTCTTGTTCTCGTTCTCCACCATGTAGGTGAAGTTGTTGCTCCACTTCAGGCGGTTGCCCTGCTCGCCCAGCAGCGGGACCACCAGGTTGCCTTCCAGACCCTGCACGATCGCCTTGGGTGCGTTCTCCCAGCGGAAGATGCGGCCCTTGGTGTCGGCGGTCAGCCCGATCTGGTTGTACCCGGCCTGGATCTTGTCCTTGTAGTCGTTGTGGAAGTAGGTCAACGACGCTTGCCAGCCGCTCTGCGGTGCCCACTCGATACCCAGTTCCTTGTTCAGGCTGGTTTCCGCCTTCAGGTCCGAGTTGCCGCGCATGTAGCAGCCGGCGCCCAGGCTCGGCAGTGCATTCGGGCAGCCATTGCCCCGGGTGTAATACAGATAGTCCGGATTCGACTGGTACAGGTTCGGCGCCTTGAATGCACGGGCGATACCGCCCTTCACCACCCAGTCGCTGTTGATGCGGAACTGCGCGTTGAGGCTGGGGCTGGTGTTGTTGCCGAACTGGCTGTGGTGGTCGAAGCGCAGGCCCGGTGTGACGATCCAGCGCTCGCCCAGGTAGATGTTGTCTTCCACGAACACGGCGGTGGTCTGCGCGTCGGACTTGCCGCGTGCGCGATCGGCCGACAGCCCCGGGATGCCGCCGCCGCTGCTGCTGGACTGGCTCATCGAGTACGGGTCGGTCAGGCGGCTGTCCAGGTATTCAAAGCCCAGCGTCCAGATGTTCTCGGCACCACCCAGCGTGGTCGGGAAACTGACTTCGCCGTCCAGCTGGTAGTTGCGCAGGCGCGAGGTCGACCAGTCGGTGCCGTTGAAGCTGCCCTCCGGGCCACCGGCCAGGCCTTCGTTGATGCGTGAGTTGTTCACCGCCTCCACTGCAGCCGTTACCCGCGAGGTCACATCACCCCAGCGGCCGCGATGGGTGATCGCGCCGGTGTTGCGGTACATGCGGTTGGTCTCGGCCTGCTGCTCGGCCAACGCCCCCAGATCGATCGGTGTCGAGGTACCGGTGGTGCTGACCGCGCGATCGCCAGCATAGATGTTGCCCTGGCGACTGGTGCCGGCTTCGAATTCGACCACCTGGTTGGCGGTCACGTCCCAGCGCAGCAGCGCGTTGACATCGCGGTTCTTGACGCCCTCGCGACCGGCCGGCGGCACCGCGTTCGGATTCGCCGCGAAGTCACGGTTGAGTTCCAGCGAATCGGCGTCGGTCTTGTTGAGATTGCCGTACAGGCGGAACGACAGGGTGTCGGTCATCGGCCCGCTCAGCTGCAGGCCGACGCGCTCGCTGCCGCCTTCGGCGCTGTGCTCGGGCACCAGGCCATACAGGTCGACCGCGCCGGTCAGGTCGCCGGTCGGGCGCTTGGTGATGATGTTGACCACGCCACCGGAAGCACCCGAGCCATAACGTGCCGCTGCAGGGCCGCGCAGCACTTCGATGCGCTCGATCATTTCCGCCGGCACCCAGTTGGTATCGCCGCGGGTATTGCGCTCACCGCTGCGGCCCATGCGCACGGCATCACGCGCACCGATGCGCTTGCCGTCGACCAGGATCAGGGTGTTTTCCGGGCCCATGCCACGCAGATCGATCTGGCGGTTGTTGCCGTACTGGCCCGACGCACTGTTGCCGGTCAGGTTGACGCCGGGCATGGTCCGCAGCAGCTCGGCGATGTCGTTGGCCGGCGGGCGCCTGGCGATGTCCTCTGCGGTGATGGTCGAGGTACCCAGGGCCTGGCGCGCGATCTGCGAGGCGGTGACGTGCACCGTGTCGATATCGGTGGCGTCGGTTTCGGCGTGGGCGGTCAGAGCGCTGCCGGCCAGCAGGGCGGCAACGGCAAGCGCCAGCGGGCGCGGCGAAAGGACAACGGCAGGGGACATGATCAGGACCTTCTGGCAGGGCTACGGGGCCTCTGGCAAAGGGCTTGAGGCAACGACGAGGGGGAGGCGGAGCAGTCCTGCAGCAGGCACCTGCAGCCCGTTCCGTGCGCGCATTCTCCCATCAATGCGATTGATTCTCAAATGCGTTCACTCATTGCCGCAGCGGCGCCGATGTGGTTTGCGCACCGTACAACCCTGCACCGCGCGTAAACTGGCCGGCTAACCCGCCATCAACCGTATGCCGCCGCGGCCGATACCCGTGGTTTGCCGTACGCAGTCAGAGATCGACGTGGAACCACCCCAATTGGACGATGCCAGCCAGCCGCTGGCCGAGGCTTGGCAGCAGTGCCTGCTGCAGGCCGGCCCTGCCGCCACCGCGCTGCTCAGGGCCGCTGCTACCGATGCCCCACCCGCGCTGGCCCAGCGCTTTTACGAAGTACTGCTGCAGGACACCCGTGCGCGCCGTTTCCTGTCCCACGACCAGGTCAAGCAGCGCCTGCAGCCGGCCATGCAGCGCTGGCTGGCGCAGCTGCTGACCACTGATGCCAGCGGCATCGCCAACACCGTGGCCTCGCAGCGGATCATCGGCGACGTGCACGCCCGCGTCGGCATTCCGGTCGACCTGGTTACCCGCGGTGCGCGCGTGCTCAAGCACGAACTGTTCGTGCGCCTGCGCGACGATGCGCCTGACAGCGACACCGCATTCGCCGCCATCGACTGCCTCAGCGCGATCATGGATATCGCCATGGAAGGCATGACCCTGGCCTACACCCACGCGCGCGAGCGCTCCACCCGTGCCGACGCCGCCTACCGGCTGTTCTCGCTGGTACAGAACGTCGGTACCGAACGCGAGCGCCAGCGCGCACTGCTGCTGGACTGGGAAAACGCCCTGCTCTACGCGTTGGCCGGCCACGTGCAGGCCAGCGACAACGCCAGCCTGGCCACCTCGGAGTTCGGCCTGTGGTTCACCCACAAGGGCATCCCCAGCTTCGGCGAAAGCAGCGAAACGCAGCAGGTGGGCCAGTTGATGGCCCGCATTGATGGCCACCTGCAGCGCGCGAGCGGCGATGCTCCGGCGCAGCGACTGGCGGTGCTGCCGGCCATCCGCGAGGACCTGGCCGCCATCCGCACCCTGATGACACTGCTGTTCGAGCGCATCGGCGAACTGGATGCCGGCAGCGACGCGCTGACCAACCTGCTCAACCGTCGCTTCCTGCCCACCGTGCTGCGCCGGGAAATCGAGCTGGCCACACGCAACCGCACACCATTCTCGCTGCTGCTGCTCGACCTGGATCACTTCAAGGCAATCAACGACGGCCACGGCCACGATGCCGGCGACCGCGCGTTGCAGCACGTCGCCGGCCTGCTCGGCCAGCTCACGCGCGGCAGCGACTACCTGTTCCGCTATGGCGGCGAAGAATTCGTGGTGGTACTGGTGGCTGCCAGCGAATCGCAGGCGACCGTGATCGCCGAGAGCCTGCGGCGGCAGATCGCACAGTCGCCGGTGGCACTGGCCAACGGCCAGGTGCTGGCACTGACCGCCAGCATCGGCGTGGCCGGCCACGACGGCCATCCGGACTACGAGCGGCTGATGGCCCGTGCCGACGCGGCAATGTACGAGGCCAAGCGCAGCGGCCGCAACCGCGTGGTGGTGGCCAGTGCGGACCTGCAGGAAGCCCCGGGACGGCGCGCACTGCAGCGATGACGGCAGGACAGGTAGAGTCGACCGCGGGTCGACTATCGCGCGCACCGCGGGGTTTTTCGCACGCAGGGCGAAGAGCAGTCGACTGACAGTCGACTCTACTGACAGCCGGCACTACCGATACGGCCGCCGGCCGCTGCTTTCACCGCCACCACCCGCCACGCTGCCCACCAGAGCAGTGCCAGCAACGCGATGCCCGCCCCCAACAGGCATACCGCCGGCCAGCCATGGCGCGCCTGCATCCAGGGCCCGGCCGCTGCACCGGCACCACTGCCCACCGCATAGAACAGCATGTACAAAGCCACCAGGCGTCCATGCTGTTCAGCCGGCGCGCGCAGCAGCAATGCCTGGTTAGATACGTGCAGTGCCTGCCCACCCAGGTCGAGCACAATCACGCCCAACAGCAGCAACGACAGCGACTGCGGCAGGCCCAGCAAGGGCCACCACGCAACCAGCATCAACAACAGCGCACCGACGCTGACCGGATGCGCGAAACCACGGTCCATCCAGTGCCCTACCCGCGCCGCCAGCAGCGCACCGATCACCCCGGCCAGGCCCAGTGCACCGATGGCGGCGGTCGACCAATGCAGCGGTGGCGCCGAGAGCGGCAAGGGTGCCGCCGCCCAGAACACATTGAGGCCGGCAAACAGCAGCAGTGCCAGCGGCCCACGCTCGCGCAGCGTTCGATCGCGGCGCAGCATGCCCAGCATCGAGCCCAGCAGCTCGCGCCAGCGTGGGGGAACCGACGGCACCGGTACTGGGGGCAGGCGCCGCCACAGCAGCGCCGCCAACCCCGCCATCACCACCGCTGACAACAGGTAGACCATCTGCCAGCCAAAGGCCGCCGCCACCGTACCGGACACCACGCGCGCCAGCAGCAGGCCGATGAACACGCCGCCCTGCACCACACCGACCACGCGACCGCGCTGCTCGGGCGGTGCCAGCATGGCGGTATAGGCGATCAGGCCCTGGGTCAGCGCCGTGCCCAGCAAGCCGGCCAGCAGCATGCCCGACAACAGCCAGCCCGCCGTGCGTGACGCTGCCAGCCACAGCAGCGCCAGCACCAATGCGATCAACTGCAGCCGCAGCAGGCGTCGCCGGTCACCACGGTCCGCCAGCGGCAGCAGGCCAAGCAACGCCAGCACGCTACCGGCCTGGGTAGCAGCCAGCACCGCGCCAGCCACGGCCCGGTCCAGCGCAAAGGCGCGTGCAAGCTGATCCAGCAGCGGCTGCGCGTAATAGACGTTGGCGACGCTGGCGCCGGCGGCAACCGCAAGCAGGACCAGCAGCGGGCGGGGAAGCGATGTGGCACTCATGACGTGGTTGCAATTTGAAACTTGATGCAGGCTACTGCCATTGGTTTTAAACTGCAACCACATCAGAGAGGTCCACCATGCACGCCGACAGCCCCTGCCCCGTCGCCCGCAGCGCCGATCTGCTCGGTGACCGTTGGGCGATGCTGGTCATCCGTGATGCCTTCGATGGCGTCACCCGTTTCGGTGATTTCCAGCGCAGCCTCGGCGCGGCCCGCAACATCCTCAGCGACCGCCTGCGCCGGCTGGTAGAGGCCGGCATCCTGCAGCTGCAGCCGGCCTCCGATGGATCGGCCTACCAGGAATACGTGCTCACCGCCGCTGGCCAGGAACTGTTCCCGCTGCTGGTCGCGCTGCGCCAATGGGGTGAACGCCATCGCTTCGAGGCCGGTGAAGCCCATTCACAGCTGATCGAATCGGCGACGCGGCGGCCGCTGCCCTACATGCAGCCGCGCGGGCGCGACGGCCAGCCACTTCAGCCCAGCGCCACCCGCGTGCGCAAGCTCAGGGACGACGGGCGCGACACCTGATCCGCCCATTCGCGCACACCGACGAACATCCGCGCCGGTTAGCATCAGACCTTTCCGCCACTGGATGCCGCCGATGTCGCGCGATCGCCCTTCCCTGCTGACCGCCTTGCTGTTGCCGCTGCTGGCCTGCGCCACAGCAACCACGCAGGCCCGCGAGGTTGCCGCGCCCGCCGACCACGTGCAGGCCGATGGCCCCTATGTGTTCCGCCAGGGCGACCAGCTGCAGGCCAAATGGATCTGCGACGACAAGGTCGAGTCGCACACGCTTGCCACGCAGGCCGCAGGTACCGACATCGCCCCGCGCTGCGGCTACGAGCACACGGTGCACGTGGCTGCCCCGAATGCGCCTTCGGTTTCCGTGCTGCCGGCCGTGCCGCGCATCGTTGCGCTGTCCGACATCCATGGCCAGTACGGGCTGCTGGTGCGCCTGCTGCGCGCCCACCAGGTCATCGATGCCCAGGATCGCTGGGCGCTGGGCAAGGACACGCTGGTCATCGCCGGCGATGTGTTCGACCGCGGCCCGCAGGTGACCGAGGCCTTCTGGCTGCTGTATGGCCTGCAGCAGCAGGCGGCCGCCGCCGGCGGCGCGGTGCACTTCGTGCTCGGCAACCACGAAACCATGGTGCTGTACGACGACCTGCGCTACGTCAACCCGAAGTACCTGCGCAGCGCGCAGCTGCTCGGCCGCAGCTACCCGCAGCTGTACGGTGCCGATTCGGTGATCGGGCAGTGGCTGCGCACCCGCCCGGTGCTGCTGAAGATCGGCGACACCCTGTTCCTGCACGGCGGCATTTCGCCCGAGGCAGTGCAGCTGGCGCTGGAACCGGCGCGCACCAATGCGGCCTACCAGGCGTCACTGGGCCTGCCAAAGGCCGAAGTAAAGGCCGACCCGGCCACCGCACCGCTGTATGACGGCAAGACCAGCCCGATCTGGTACCGCGGCTACTTCGATGGCCGCCTCGACACCGCGGGGGTGCAGACCGTACTCGACCGCCTGCAGCTCAAACGCATCGTGGTCGGCCACACCTCGATGCCACACGTCAGCAGCTTCCATGGCGACCGCGTGATCGCCATCGACAGCAGCATCAAGAACGGCGAGAACGGCGAACTGCTGTTCATCGAAAATGGCAGGCTCAGCCGTGGCCTGCTGGATGGCTCGCGGGTGCCGTTGGCGCCGGGTGAGCCGGGCCTGCAGGACTGAATGAAGGGACAGCGCGACGGCACCGGGCGGCGGCGGCGCGCTCCACCTTCACCCGGTTTGCGGCTACCCTCGGCAGCCGAGAGAGGCCCACCCCGTCCATCCGGTGGGCCTGACCGTTACAGGAGCCCCCGCGCATGCGCGTTCTGATTGCTGAAGACGACCCGGATATCGCCTCCGGCCTGTGCGCCTCGCTGCGCCGGCAGGGGCACGTGGTTGACCACGTCGACAACGGCGCGCACGCCGACGCGGCACTGGGCTCGACCCAGTACGCATTGCTGGTGCTGGACCTGGGCCTGCCTCAGCTGGATGGCCGCGATGTGCTGCAGCGCCTGCGTCAGCGCGGCGATGGCCTGGCGGTGCTGGTGGTGACCGCCCGCGACGGCCTGGCCGAGCGCGTGCGCGTGCTCGACCTGGGCGCCGATGACTACCTGGTCAAGCCGTTCGCGCTGGACGAGTTCGAAGCACGCGTGCGTGCGCAGCTGCGGCGGGTCACCAGCAATGGCAACCCGGACCTGCGCATCGGCCGCCTGCGTATCGATCTGGCCGGGCACCGGGTGTGGATCGACGACCAGTCGCTGGAACTGACCGCGCGCGAGTTCGGCCTGCTGTCGGCACTGGCGGTACGCGCCGAGCGCATCGTGTCGCGCGCGCAACTGGTGGAGGCGCTGTGCGACTGGGGCCAGGACCTCACCGACAACGGCCTGGACATCGCCCTGCACCGCCTGCGCCGCAAGCTGCAGCCCGGCGGCATGGGCATCCGCACCGTGCGCGGGCTGGGCTACATGCTGGAAGACGCGCAGGACGAAAGCACACCGTGATCAGTGGCCCACCCAGCCTGCGCCGGCGCCTGCTCGCCTTCCTGGCGTTGCCGATGCTGGGCCTGCTCACCTTCAACACGATCCTGGCCTACTACGTTGCGCTGGACTATTCCAACCGCATCCACGACCGCAACCTGATCGACGACACGCATTCGTTCGCGCAGATGCTGAGCACCATGCCGGTGACCAGCGACCTGTCTCCGCAGGCGCGCTTCCTGATCGAGTACGACCCCGACGGCCATCGCTACTTCAACGTCGACAGCAGCCGCATGGGTACGCTCAGCGGCAATGCAGACTTCAGCCCGTACGCCCCTTCGCAGGACTGCACCGGCGTGCATCCGGCGCTGTACGACGGCAACCTCAATGGCCAGCAGGTGCGCATGGCCACCGTCTGTACGCAGGCGATGAACGATCCGCAGGACCAGCTGGCGGTGACCGTGGCCGAGAGCATGGCCGACCGCCGGCAGCGTGCGCGCGAGATCCTGATGATCATCATCCCGCTGATGACCATGCTGGCGCTGGGTACCGCAGCGCTGGTCTGGTTCGGCGTGACCTATGGCCTGCGTATCCTGACCCCGCTGAGGACCCGCCTGGCCCAGCGCCGCGGCGAACTGGCGCCGATCTCCGATGCCGACGTGCCAGAGGAGATCCAGCCACTGATCAGCACCATCGATGATCTGTTTGCCCGCCAGGCGGAAATGATCACCCTGCAGAACCGTTTCATCGCCGATGCCGCGCACCAGCTGCGTTCGCCGCTGGCGGGCATGGCCCTGCATGTGGACCAGGCACTGGCACATGGCGACCCCGATACAGTGCGCGAGGCGCTGCAGCACATCCGCCGGCTCAACCAGCGCACCGCCCGGGTCAGCACCCAGCTGCTGGCCCTGAGCCGGGCGCAGACCGTGCCCGATACCGTGGAGGCACTGGACCTGTGCGAGCTGGTACCGCAGTGGGTCGGCATGCGCGTACCGGAGGCGATCCGCGATGGCATCGATCTGGGCTACCGCGGCAGTCCCCATCCGCTGCGTGTACTCGGCAACGGCGCCATGCTGCAGGAAGCGCTGGACAACCTGATCGACAACGCCCTGCGTTATGCCGGCCGCAATGCAACCGTCACGGTGGGCGTGCACGCGCTGGACGACAATGATGTCGAACTGTATGTGGAAGACAACGGCCCTGGTGTGCCCGACGACGTGATGCCACGGCTGGGCGAGCGCTTCTTCCGGGCGCCGGGCACCGCTGCCAGCGGCACCGGCCTCGGCCTGGCCATCGCGCACGAGGCGGTGGAGCACTTCGGCGGCCGCCTGAGCTTCCTGAACCGCCCAGGTGGCGGACTGAAAGTCGCCATCACGCTGCCGCTGCTGAAGGCGCCCTGACCCGGCCCGGGGCGCTGAAAGGCTGGCGAAAATCGCGCTTGCGATCCTGCCATCCCCACTGCCGTCCCGGAGCCGCCAGGTGACCGAATCGCACGACTTCTTCCTCCCCGGTGGCCCACAGGGCGTGCTGCTGGTCCATGGCCTGACCGGCACCCCGGCGGAAATGCGCATGCTGGGCAAAGGGCTGAACAACGCCGGTTTCACCGTGCACGGCGTGCAGCTGCCCGGCCATTGCGGCAGCGTGGATGACCTGCTGGCGACCACCTGGGAACAGTGGTACCAGGGCGTGGAAGATGCGGCGGCAACCCTCCGCGGCAAGGTCGACCAGCTGTTCGTCGGCGGCCTGTCGATGGGCGCGGTGCTGTCGCTGGCACTGGCTGCACGTCGCCCCGAGTGGGTGTCCGGGGTTGGCGTATACGGCGCCACCTTCCGCTATGACGGCTGGAACATCCCCGCCGTGGCCCGCTTCTCGTTCCTGCTGCCGTGGTTCAAGCGCTTCAACATCGGCCGCGACCGCATGTTCATGGAAGAACCGCCGTACGGCCTGCGTGACGAGCGCCTGCGTGCACAAGTCAGTGCCGCCATGCTGTCCGGCGACAGCGCCGCCGCCGGCCTGCCGGGCAACCCCTGGCACGCCCTGGCCGAAATGCGCACCCTGAGCAACTGGACCCGGCGCCACCTGCACCAGGTCACCGCGCCGTGCCTGGTGATGCACGCCCGCGAGGATGACGTGGCCAGCATGAGCAACGCCGAGCTGGTGATGTCGAGGGTCAGCGGCCCGAAGGAACTGGTGGTGCTGGAAGACAGTTACCACATGATCACCATCGACCGCGAACGCCGCGATGTGATCCGCCGCAGCGCGCGCTTCTTCACCGAAATCGGTGAACGCACGGGCGTGCTCAAGGCGGTGGCCTGACATGGGGGCACTTGCCACGCTGCTGTGGCTGGCCAATGTGGTACTCGATACCGGTGGCCAGCTCGCCTTCAAGGCCGCCGCCAGCGATCCGCAGGAGGGCGAAGGACTGCAGCGCTGGAAACACATGCTCAGCCGTCCCTGGCTGTGGATCGGCATCGCCTGCTACGTGCTTGAGTTCGTCGCCTGGATCGCGTTCCTGTCGCTGGTGCCGCTGTCCAAGGGCGTACTGCTGGGCTCGATCAACATCGTCGCGCTGATGATCGCCGGCCGTTTCCTGTTCCGCGAGAAACTCACGCCGCTGCGGGTGACCGGCATGCTGCTGGTCACCGCCGGCGTAGCCGTGGTGGGGGCCGGCTCATGAGGCGCCTGTATGTGATCGGCTTCCCGCTGCTGATGGCTTTCGACACGCTGGCCCAGCTGTGCTTCAAGTACGCCGGTGACGCCGCGTTGCCGGTCGAGGCCAACACCGCCTGGCTGCTGCGCGTGCTGTCGCAGCCGTGGGTTTACGGCGCCATCCTCGGCTACGTGGGTGCATTCTTCACCTGGATGAGCCTGCTGCGCCATGCGCCGATCGGTCCCGCCTTTGCTGCCTCGCACCTGGAAGTGATCAGCGTACTGCTGCTGTCGGCGTGGCTGTTGAACGAGCCGCTGACCCTGCACCATCTGCTCGGTGCGGTACTGATCGTGGCCGGCATCGTCTGCCTCGGCCGCGCCGAGGCGCACGACCCGCACAGCCCTGCCGAAAGCACCCCGTGAGCGCGCTGCGATGAGCCTGTTCGCGCGCGAACTGCCACCAACCGCCGGCCTGCCGATGCAGGCCAGCGATTTCCTTCCCGGTGGCGGCGACCTGCGTGACATCCTGGCCAGCCAGCTCGGCACACCGCCGCTGCAGCTGACCTGTTCCGGCACGCACGCGCTGCTGATCGCCCTGCGCACGCTGCGCAAGCGTGCGCCAAAGCGCGACACCGTGATCATGCCGGCCTATACCTGCCCGCTGGTGCCGATCGCGGTG
This sequence comes from Stenotrophomonas sp. 86156_Sma, assembly GCF_056481625.1. Lineage (NCBI taxonomy): Bacteria > Pseudomonadati > Pseudomonadota > Gammaproteobacteria > Lysobacterales > Lysobacteraceae > Stenotrophomonas > Stenotrophomonas sp. 86156_Sma. The sequence goes on along the minus strand of NZ_CM151157.1, from coordinate 1,487,377 downwards.
CACAGCCTGGGCCTGCGCGTGCAGTTGTGCGATACCCGGCGCGGTCATTTCGACTTCGACCCCGGCCAGCTCAAGCGGCTGGCCGATGCGCGCACGCTGGCGATCCTGCCCACCCACCTGGGCGGGCGCATTGCCGATGTCGAGCTGGCCTGCGAAGTCGCCCGCAACGCCGGCACCTGGGTGATCGAAGATGCCGCGCAGGCACTCGGCGCACGGGTCGGCAACAGCAGTGTCGGCATGCGCGGCGATATCGGATTCTTCAGCCTGGCCGCCGGCAAGGGCCTGAGCCTGCATGAAGGCGGCCTGCTGGTCAGCCGCGATGACGAACTGCGTGCTGCGCTGGCCGAACATGCCGTCCAGCACGTTCGCTCCAGCCTGCGCTGGGAGCTGCTGCGGAGCGTGCAGTTGCTGGGCCTTGCTGCCTGCTATCGCCCTTCGCTGCTGCCACTGGTGTATGGCAATCCACTGCGCAATGCGCTTCAGCGTGGCGATCTGGAAGATGCGGTCGGTGACATTTTCCCGCTGGATATCCCGCAGCACCGGGTCAGCCAGTGGCGGCAGAACATCGGCGCGCATGCCGCGCGGCGCTTGCCGGCATTCCTTCAGGCCGGTCGGCTGCGTGCGTTGCAGCTGCGGGTGCAGCTGGCACAGCTGCCTGCCGTTGAGGTGGTCGATGGGCTGGCCGGTAGCGGTGGCACCTGGCCACTGTTGATGCTGCTGCTGCCCAGCCAACGCGCCCGCGATGCAGTACTGAAGGACTTGTGGCCACGCGGGCTTGGCGCCAGCCGCATGTTCATCCATGCCCTGCCCGGCTATGCCTACCTGCGCGGCATCGTGCCGCAGGACGACATGCCCAACGCACGCGACTTCGCCGCACGCATGCTGACCCTCGGCAACAGCGCCTGGCAGACCCGTGAAGAGACCGCCGAAATACTGCGGGCACTGGCCCGCGCGTGACGCCAGGACGCACGGATGGAGTGCGCCTCACGCATTCATCCATGCACCTTCCTGAACGCTTTCCGCGCCCTGCAATGCAGGCTTTCAACAGGAAAGGAACGAGAAAGGCTGCCTGCCTACATTGAGCCTGCCCCGGCATCGCGCCGGACGTTCCTTTCATCGACGGACCTGCCCATGCACTGGAGCATTCTGTGTGACTTCGACGGCACCATCAGCCTCGAAGATGTCATCGACTCGCTGCTGGAGAAATACGGCCAGCCGGGCTGGCAGGAACTGGAAGACCAGTGGAAAGCGGGAAAGATCGGCTCGCGCGAATGCATGCAGGGCCAGGTCAGGCTGCTGAAGCTGGACCCGGCCACGCTCGACGCCCACCTGGACCAGGTGCAGATCGATCCGGGCTTTGCCGCCTTTGTCAGCCGTGCCGAACAGCTGGGCGTGCCGCTGCGCATCGTCAGTGACGGCCTGGACCATGCGATCCACCGCATCCTCGCCAACCACGGCCTGTCGCGACTGCCGGTGGTGGCCAACCACCTGCGCTGGTGCGATGACCACTGGGAACTGGAATCGCCCTACCAGGCCGAAGGCTGCCGCAGCGGCACCTGCAAGTGCACCTGCGCTGCGCAGGCGCGCGCCAACGAAGCACCGCGTGTGCTGATGATCGGCGATGGCAGTTCGGATTTCTGCGTCTCCGAAGATGCCGACTTCGTGTTCGCCAAGCGTCGCCTGATCACCCATTGCACCCATGCCGGCATCGAGCATGCCGCCATCGATACCTTCCACGATGCAATCGCACTGCTGCCGCGCTTGCTCGATGGCAGCCTGCTGCAGCCACGTCGTATCGACGCCAGCCCGCAGCCCGCCGTACTGCCCCTGCTGCTGGCCACCGCCTGAGCACTCCCTTCCAAGCACGCCCCCGCTACCTCTTTCGAACGTCCTTCACGGAACCGAACTGCATGAACATTTTTGACAAGAACGCCGACGCCGCCGCCTCCGACGCGCAGCTGCTGGCCGACGAAGCCCGTTACAGCTCCTTCGGCGATACCGTCCACTACGTCGACCCGCCGAAGATCTTCCAGCGCGGCGAAGGCAGCTACATGTTCGACGGTGCGGGCGTGCCCTACCTCGACCTGCAGATGTGGTACTCGGCCTGCAACTTCGGCTACAGCAACAAGCGCCTGAACGACGCGCTGAAGGACCAGATCGACACCCTGCCGCAGGTCGCCAGCCAGTACCTGCACCCGACCCGCGTACAGCTGGCCAAGACCATTGCCGTGGACATGCACGAGAAGTTCGGCCTCGACGGCCGCGTGCATTTCAACGTCGGCGGCGCGCAGGCCATTGAAGACTCACTGAAGATCGTGCGCAACGCGCGTGGCGGCAAGAGCCTGATGTTCGCCTTCGAGGGTGGTTACCACGGCCGTACCCTGGGTGCGTCGTCGATCACCTCCAGCTACCGCTACCGCCGCCGCTACGGCCATTTCGGCGAGCGCGCGATGTTCATTCCGTTCCCGTACCCCTTCCGTCGCCCGAAGGGCATGACCCCGGAAGAGTATTCCGACCACTGCGTGTGGCAGTTCGAGCGCCTGTTCGAAAGCGAATACAACGGCGTGTGGGATCCCAAGGTCGGCCAGGCGGAGTACGCCGCGTTCTATGTCGAGCCGATCCAGGGCACCGGCGGCTACGTCATCCCGCCGCGCAACTTCTTCACCGGCCTCAAGCGCGTGCTGGACAAGTACGGCATCCTGATGGTCGTCGATGAAATCCAGATGGGCTTCTGGCGCACCGGCAAGCTGTGGGCCATCGAGCACTTCGGCGTGACCCCGGACGTGCTGGTGTTCGGCAAGGCGCTGACCAACGGCCTGAACCCGCTGTCGGGCCTGTGGGCGCGCGAAGAGCTGATCAACCCGACCGTGTTCCCGCCGGGCTCCACCCACTCCACCTTCAACTCCAACCCGCTGGGCACCCGCCTGGGCCTGGAAGTGCTGAAGCTGGGCAAGGAAATGGATTACGAGCGCACCGTGCCGGAAAAGGGCGCGTACTTCCTCGATGGCCTGCGTGGCCTGCAGAAGCGCCACCCGGAAATCGGCGACGTCGACGGCCTGGGCCTGGCCCTGCGCGCGGAAATCTGCCAGACCGACGGCTACACGCCGAACAAGGAACTGCTGGACCGCATGGTCGACATCGGCCTGGCCGGTGACCTGCTGCACGACGGCAAGCGCATGGGCCTCGTGCTCGACGTGGGTGGCTGGTACAAGAACGTGATCACCTTCGCGCCGTCGCTGGACATCAGCTACGAAGAGATCGACCTGGCGATCACCCTGCTTGACCAGGCGCTGACCAAGGCCAAGGGCTGAGGTCCGATGCGCTGCCGGTTCCCGTGCCGATGGAAATGACGTCACGCGCGTCCAGCACCGCGCTGGAACCGGCCGCGCTGCTGGAGGGCTTCCTGGCCCACCCGCCGCTCGGGTTCGAGGCAGGCCGCCTTCCGAGCGGCCTGCCGACCTTCCGTGCGCCGCTGGATCTGACCACCACCATGGACGACGACCTGCGCGGCAAGCTGCTTGGCCTGCCGCTGTCGCGCCTGTGGCGGCCGTGGATCACCTGGAAGACCCGCTTCGTCGGTGCCACCAGCACCGAGTACACTCCGCTGCCCGCGCACGTCGCACCAGAAGCATTGGCCGAGGACGTGACGCGTCACGCGATCGGCGATACCCGGCTGCTGGTGGTCAAGGACCTGGCGATCGATTCGCCGCTGCTGGACGACGCGGCCAACGCACACAGCGGTGCCTTCCTGCAGGCATTGCTGGCACGCGGCTTCGTCGAACTGGAAGGCATGCCGCTGGCCTGGGTGGCGATCGATTTCGATTCGATCGATGACTATCTCGGCCGCCTGTCGTCTTCGCGCCGCAAGAACATCCGGCGCAAGCTGCGCTCGCGCGACGACCTGCAGATCGACTGCATCGCCACCGGCGATCCGGCCCTGGCCGACCCGCAGCTCCAGGCCGAACTGTATGCCTTGTACCTGGGCGTGTACGCGCAGAGCGCGGTGCATTTCGACCAGCTCGATCTGCCTTACTTCCAGCATCTTCTGGCCGATACCCAGGGCCAGGGACGGATGTTCCTGTACCGCCACCAGGGCCAGCTGATCGGCTGGAACCTGTGTTACGTGCATGCGGGCAAGCTGGTGGACAAGTACATCGGCCTGGCCTACCCGCAGTCGCGCGAGCACAACCTGTACGCGGTCAGCTGGATGCACAACCTCGAATACGCGCTGCAGCACGGCCTGAGCCACTACGTGGCCGGCTGGACCGATTCGCGGATCAAGGCCGAACTGGGTGCCAGCTTCACCTCCACCCGGCATGCGATCCACGCCCGTTCCCCGCTGCTGCGTGCAGCCCTGCGCAGGCTGGCCCCGTACCTGCAGGGCGAACCGGACGGAGGCGGCTGAGCGATGCCATTGCGTTCCCCGCTGATCCTGGACCTGGACGGTGGCGTGCTGCCGCTGCCCCAGGCGCAAACCCTGGCCCTGCCGCAATGGCACGATCCACTGCGCTTCGCCTGCCGCAATGCCACCCTCGACCGTTTCGCCGCTGAAGTGCTGGCACCGCTGCCGGCCCAGCTCGGCACGGTGATGCTCGGCAGTGGCGACTTCCACCACCTCAGCCTGCCGCTGCTGCAGCGCATGCGCATGCAGGCGCCGTTCCAGCTGGTGGTGCTGGACAACCATCCGGACAACATGCGCTTCCCGTTCGGCATGCACTGCGGGTCGTGGGTGAACGCCGCCAGCAAGCTGCCGCAGATCTCGCACATCCACGTGCTCGGCATCACCTCCAGCGACATCGGCCTCGGCCATGCCTGGGAGAACCACTGGCGCCCGCTGATGAGCGGCCGGCTGACGTACTGGTGCATGGACGTGGACGTGAGCTGGGGGCATCGTCTCGGCATGGGCCACGCCTTCCGCCGTTTCGAGCATCCCGAAGCGCTGGTGGCTGCGTTCGCTGCCGAGCAGGCCAAGTCGCCGCAGCCGACCTACCTGTCGATCGACAAGGATGTGTTTGCCGAGGACGTGGCCCGCAGCAACTGGGACCAGGGCCGCTTCCAGCTGGAACACGCACTGGTGGTGATCGAAGCGCTGCGCGCCGGCGGCCTGGCCGGCAGTGACATCACCGGCGAAGTGTCGCTGGCCAACTACCAGAGCCGCTTCAAACGCTGGCTGTCGTCGCTGGATGGCCAGCCTGACGTCAGCGCCGGGGATCTACCGCTGTGGCAGGCGCGGCACCAGCAGGTGAACCGCGAGCTGCTGGCGGCGATGGCCGCGGTGCCGACCGCCTGCTGACCGCGTCGGTCATGCCGGCCGCTGGCCGGCGTGGCTTCGGTAGTGCCGGCCGCTGGCCGGCAATGCCAACCAAGGTTGGCAACTACCAGACCCAGGCAGCGTCGGTCGTGCCGGCCGCTGGCCGGCAACCTCATTGTTCCCGGGCTCACGGGGATGCCGGCCAGCGGCCGGCACTACACTGGACGCCTGCCCCAGGAGCCCTCGCCATGGCCCAGACCGTCATCCCCCAGCTGCGCATGCGCCACGCCGACTCCACCCTGCCGTTCTACGTGCAGGGACTAGGCTTCGTGGTTGACTGGGAACACCGCTTCGAACCCGGCTTTCCGCTGTTCGCCCAGCTCACCCGCGACGGCCAGACGATCTTCCTCACCGAACACAGCGGCGACTGCGAGGTCGGCGGCGCGGTGTACTTCATCGTCGAGGACGTCGACGCCCTGCACCGCGCCTTCAGCGCCGCCAACGTGCCGATCGAGCAACCGCCGCATGACACCGAATGGGGCAGCCGCGAGATGCTGCTGCGTGACCCCGACGGCAACCGCCTGCGCTTCGCCACCGACGCGAGCTGAACCGGGCGGCCTTGAGTCGAATATACGAATCATATACGCTTCGTATATCCACTCCTTCGGGACCGCCCATGGGCATCGTCAACATCGATGACACCCTGCACGACCAGCTGCGCCGTGCCTGTACCGTCTCCAGCCGCTCGATCAACGCCCAGGCCAACTTCTGGATCCGGGTCGGCATGCTGTGCGAGCTGAACCCCACGCTGAGCTTCCAGGACATCGTCGCCAGCGAGCTGCGCGCGGCCGGCGTGCAGCCCCCGTTGCTGCCGCCGGGCCAGGTCTGAGCCGATGGGCATCATCAAGCGCCCCGACGAGATCGCGCTGATGGCCGAATCCGGCCGCCTGCTGGCGGAGGTGTTCGCCGCACTCGACCAGCTGCCGCTGCAGGGCCGAAGCACCATGGAGATCAACGATTTCGTCGAACGCATGATCGTTGATGAGCTGCAGGCGAGGCCGGCCAGCAAGGGCCAGTACGGCTTCCCGTACGTGCTCAATACCTCGATCGACAACGTGATCTGCCACGGCGTACCCAGCACCACCGACGTGCTGCGCAACGGCCAGATCGTCAACCTCGACATCACCCTGGAGAAGAACGGCTACATCGCCGACTCCAGCACCACCTACCGGGTCGGTGAGGTCGACTACGCCGCGCGCAGGCTGGTGCAGACCACCTACCAGGCGATGTGGAAAGGCATTGCCGCCGTGCGTCCTGGTGCGCGCCTGGGCGACATCGGCCACGCCATCGCCCGCCACGCGCGCAGCCACGGCTACAGCGTGGTGAAGGAATACTGCGGCCACGGCATCGGCCAGGAGATGCACGAGGAACCGCAGATCCTGCACTACGGCCATCCCAATACCGGCATGGTGCTGGAAGAAGGCATGGTGTTCACCATCGAGCCGATGCTCAACCAGGGCAAGCCGGCCATCCGCCAGCAGCCGGACGAATGGCCGGTGTACACCCGCGACGGCAAGCTGTCGGCGCAGTTCGAGCACACTGTGGCGGTCACTCGCAATGGCGTGCGCGTGCTGACCCTGCGCCCCGGCGAGACGCCGTTATGCGCGGTGGATGCCGCCTAGAGTGGCCGTTGCTGCATCCCGGCACCCTCGTGCACGGCGCGCTTCCGCGCCGTCAGCGGTTCGCGTACCCGCTGTGCCACATAGCCGACGCTGGCTGCGAGAATGAAGGTGTAACCAAGGAGTTCGGTGGTCTCCTCGATGGTGTTCTTGAACACGCGGATGTACTGGTCACCCAGCAGTCCGGTCCACAACGACGTCATGCCGATCAGACGCGAATAGAACAGCAGCAGAACCAGGCCGATCGTCATCACGGTACCCGGCCGGGATACGAGAAAACGCACCAGCGCCGGCATGGCCCGGCGCCAGTCGCGGCTGGCCCAGGCCAGTGAACCGATGATCAGCACGGCCACCGGGTACTTCCAGAAGCCGTGTGCGATCAGGTCCAGCGCCTCATCCATTTCACGCAGGAGCATGCAGGCGAACAGCGCGGCCGCCAGAACGGCAAAGGCCCGATCATCGGCACGTCGCAATGCAAGCCGGACGAAGGCAGCCACGCTGGCGACCAGGAAGCCTTCCTGGGTCAGTTCGACCAGCGACCACTCGCCGACTGCATTGCCCAGCCAATGGATGTCGAGCCAGGCCAACGCAGGCGGAAGCGCCATCATCAGGCCGAACAGGAAGGTGCGCCCCAGGTGGGACAGGAGCAGCTGTAGATTGTCTTTCATGCAACACCGATGCCGCGCCGTGGCGGTCGTACAACGAGAACACAGGCGACCGGGGGGCTGCCGAACGACGGCATGCGCGGCGGGGTCGCGACCAGGCACGCATTATCCGCGCTGTATCCGGCCACGTGAACCGTACCGGTGGAACACATACGCAACACCGGCGTACGTCACGCACTCATGGCGATAAAGGACGCAGCAGCAACAACGTCGCCAGGCAGAACATGAAGATCGCCACGCCTGCATCCAGCACACGCCAGGCGCCCGGCCTGCGGAACACCGGCTGCAACAGGCGCGCGCCATAGCCCAGCGTGCAGAACCAGACCACACTGGCAATGCAGGCACCGGCGGCGAAGGCCCAGCGCAGATCGCCCGGGTAACGCGTGGACAGACTGCCCAGCAGCACCACGGTATCCAGATAGACGTGCGGGTTGAGCAGGGTGAAGGCCAGGCAGGTCAGCAGTACCTGCCGTCCGCTGCCGCCCTGCGCCTCGGCGGCGGCCAGCGCACTGCCACCGCGCCGTGCGCGCAGCCCCGCCTGCAGGCCATACCAGAGCAGGAAGCCCGCACCACCGAAGCGCAGCACCTGCAGCAGCAGCGGCCACTGCAGCACCAGCGCGCCCATGCCGCCGACGCCGGCCAGGATCAGCACGATGTCCGCGCCGGCACAGGCCAGCACCACCCTGCCCACATGGCGCTGCTGCAGGCCCTGGCGCAGCACGAAGGCGTTCTGCGCACCGATGGCGATGATCAGGCCGGCACCTGCGAACAGGCCGGCGGCGGTAGCGGCGATCCACATCAGGACAGGCCAGGCAGCGAGAGGACGCGCAGGGTGCGGCCGCTGACCCTGTTTAGACAATCTGATTTTTCTTTATCCTGTGCAGGAAAACTGAAGAGGCACCGGCATGGATCTGGTACATCCGCAACTGGCCGCGTTTGCTGCGGTGCTGGAAGAAGGCAGCTTCGACGCCGCGGCACGCCGCCTGTCGATCAGCCCGTCGGCCCTGTCGCAACCGATCAAGGCGCTGGAGGACAGGCTCGGCCAGGTACTGGTGGTACGTCAGGCACCGTGCCGGCCCACCGCCGCAGGCGAAGCGCTGCTGCGCCGGGTCCGGCCGATGCAGGCGCTGGAGGCCGAGGCATTGGCCGAGCTGCTGCCCGAGCGTGGCAGCGACGCTGCGCGCACGCCGATCCCCCTGGCGGTCAACGACGACTCGCTTGATACCTGGTTCGTGCCGGCCATCGCCGAACTGCACCAGCGCCATGGCTACCTGTTCGACCTGCGCATGGACGACCAGGATCACACCCTGCAGCTGCTGCGCGATGGCAGCGTGCTCGGCGCGGTCACCGCCGAAAGCCAGCCGGTGAAAGGCTGCAACGTGCACCCGCTCGGCGCGATGCGCTACCACGCTGTCGCCTCGCCCGGCTTCGCCCGCCAGTACTTCAGCGACGGCATGCAGGCTGCGGCACTGGCGCGCGCACCGATGCTGGTGTTCAACCGCAAGGATGAACTGCAATGGCGCTTCGTGCGGCGCCTGACCCGCGCCCGCCTGCAGCCACCGCTACACTACCTGCCCTCCTCCACCGGTTTCGTCGAAGCCGCTGCGTGCGGACTCGGCTGGGGCATGGCCCCGGAAACCCTGGTCGCGCCCGCCGTGCGCGCGGGCCGCGTGGTGGTACTGGAACCCCGCCGCTGGCTCGATGTGCCGTTGTACTGGCAGCATGCCGCCGTACGCTCAAGCACGCTGCAGCACATCACCCAGGCGCTGCGCACTGCGGCCAGCGGCACCCTACGATGAGGACAATCCAATGACCGCAGACCCGGGCTTCACGCCGTGCGCACTACCGTTTGCGCACTTCTTCACCACTGGGACGGCATGGGCGTGATCGGCCGACGTACAAGGATGCACGGCGCGAGGGCCGCGCTGGCGCTGGCAGCCTGCCTGCCACTGGCTGCAGCGGCGCAGACTCTCACCGATGCACCCGCATTGGACTGGGAACAGGCGCGGCAGCGCCTGGAGCAGGTCTCCGATGCACTGGCCGCCGCCGATGCAGCGGTACGCAACAAGCAGGACCTGCAGGACGCCACCCGCCTGCTGCGCCTGCCGGAGATCACCGGCGAAGTGCGCCGCCTGCAGTTCCAGAAGACCCTCACCCTGCCACTGGGTTCGCTGGCACCGGTGGCCGAGGCCTATGGCATCGACTCGCCGCTGTCGTTCACCGAACGCGACTGGCGTACCCGCCCGGTGGTGACGGCGGTGCTGCCGTTGTACACCGGCGGCGTGATTCCGGCCGCGCAACGTGCCGCCAGCGCTGCCCACGAGCAGGCCAGCGCCGAGCGCGAGGCTCAGCGCCAATCGCTGACCGTGCAGCTGGCCCAGGCCTATTTCGGCCAGCGCCTGGCCGAGCAGGCAGTGGATGTGCGGCGCGACGTACGCGATGGCCTGAACCGCCACCTGTCCGACGCAGAGAAGCTGGAACGCGAGGGCTTCGCCACCCGCGCCCAGCGCCTGCAGGCCACCGTGGCCCGCGACAAGGCCGAGCGCGAATACCAGAAAACGGTGAACGACCTGGCCACGCTGAAGGCGGCGCTGGCCACGCTGCTGCGCAGTGGTGGCGAGGTACAGCCGGTGTCGCCGCTGTTCGTGCAGCGCGTGCCATTGGAACCGGTCGCCAGCTTCGAGCGCACTGCGCAGGCACGCCAGCCGCAGATCGCACGCCTGCGGGCGATGGTGGCACAGGCCGAACAGGGCGTGCGCGTGCAGCAGGCCAAGCTGAAGCCACAGATCTTCGCCTTCGGCCAGTACGACTTCCGCCGCCGTGACGAGATGTTGACCGATCCGGACTGGGCATTCGGCATCGGCCTGAAGTACACCTTCCTGTCGCCGAACTCGCGGCCGGCGCAGATCAGCGCCGCGCGTGCGCAGCAGGACCAGGCCGAAGCGGGCCTGCGCGAGGCCGAGAACCAGGTCGCCCTGGGCGTGCGCAAGGCATGGAACGAGCTGGAAACCGCGCGCCAGCAGTACGTGCTGCTCGACAGCAGCATCGCCCAGGCACAGGAAAACCTGCGCCTGCAGGAGCTGGCGTTCCGCGAAGGCCAGGCGACTTCGCTGGATGTGATCGACGCGCGGCTCGGCCTCGGCGGCGCCCGTGTCGAGCGCGCACAGGCCGCCTACCAATACGATATTGCGCTGGCACAGTTGCTGGAGGTCAGTGGACAGATGGACCGTTTCGAAGAGTTCCGGCGGCGTGCGGACGAGGTGATCGACCATGAGTGATGTGCTGCACGACGATGCAACGACGCCCCCGGCCAAGCGCCGCCTGGGCCCGATCCTGATAGTGGTGCTGCTGGTCGTGGTGGTGCTCGGCCTGTGGCTGGCCTGGCGCAGTCCGGCCGACCAGATCCAGGGCATGGCCGATGCCGACACCATCAACGTGGCCGCCAAGATCACCGCGCGCGTGGCCGAACTGAAGGTGCGCGAGGGCGACCGCGTGCAGCCCGGGCAGGTGCTGTTCCTGCTCGACAGCCCCGAAGTGGCCGCCAAGGAACAGCAGGCGCACGGCGCATTGGCCGCCGCACAGGCGGTGGCCGACAAGGCCGACGAAGGTGCGCGCAGCGAGGACATCCGCGCCGCCGAAGCGAACTGGAAGCGGGCTGAAGCCGGTGCGACGCTGGCTGAAGCCACCTACCAGCGCGTGCAGAACCTGTTCAACGAAGGGGTGATGACCCGGCAGAAGCGCGATGAAGCGCATGCCCAGGCCACCAGTTCGCGCGAACTGGCGCGTGCCGCCCGCGCGCAGTACGACATGGCCTTGGCCGGCGCACGCGAGCAGGACAAGCGTGCCGCGCAGGGCCAGGTGCAGCAGGCACAGGGCGCGGTGGCCGAAGTCAACGCCGCGCGTGTCGAAGTGGAAGGGCGCGCGCCGGTGGCCGGCGAGATCAACAAGCGCATGGCCGACCCCGGCGAACTGGTGCCGGCCGGCTACCCGGTGTTCACCCTGGTCGACATCGACCGCATGTGGGTGGCGATGAACCTGCGCGAATCGCAGATGCAGGGCCTAAAGGTCGGCAGCAAGCTGCAGGGCAGCGTGCCGGCGCTTGGCCAGGACGGCGAGTTCGAGGTTTATTTCATCAATCCGGCCGGTGACTATGCGACCTGGCGGACCACCCGCCAGTCGTCCGGCTACGACGTCCGCAGCTTCGAGGTGCGGGTGCGCCCGGTACGCCGCATCGAGGGCTTCCGCCCCGGCATGAGCGTGCTGTTCGCATGGCCCCAGCACTGAGCCCCGACAGCAGCAGCTTCGCCGCCAGCTGGCGGCGCGAGCTGCGGTCGCTGCGCGGCAACCGCGCCGACCTGCTGCTGGTCACCCTGCTGCCGCTGCTGATGCTGGCCGTGATGGCGTGGATGTTCACGCCCTCGGTGATGCGCGACATCCCGATCGCCGTGGTCGACCTCGACCACAGCAGCGACAGCCGCCTGCTGCTGCGCATGCTCGATGCCAGCCCCGGCGTGCGCATCGCCAGCCAGCCTGCGGACATGCAAGATGCACGTTCGCAGCTGCGTCGGCTGGATGTATTCGCCATCGTACTGGTGCCGCGCGATGTCACCCGGCAGGCGTTGCGTGGACGCCAGGGCACGGTGTTCGCCTATTACAACGCCACCTACATGACCACCGGCCAGTCCGCGGCGCGCGATATCGGCGACGCGGTCTCGGCCTGGAACGCACGCCTGCTGCGCGAGCGCATCGGCCTGCAGGTCGGCCCGGGCAAGCTGCGTGCGGCACCGATCGCGGTGCAGTCGGACATCCTGTACAACCCGGCGCGCAGCTACGAGCTGTTCCTGCTGCCGCTGATCTTCCCAGCGGTGCTGTCACTGGTACTGGCACTTGCGGTGGCCGGCAGCCTCGGTCGAGAAATCCGCGACGGCAGCCTGTCCGCCTGGCTGGGCCGCACACCGTGGCCGGCGATTGCCGGCAAGGTCGCGCCGTACGTCCTGCTGTTCTCGCTGTATGGCGCGCTCGGCATCGGTTACCTGGCCTGGCTGCGCGGCGACAGTGTGGCCGGCAGCGTGCTCCTGCTGCTGCTCGCACAACCCCTGTTCTACCTGGCTACTGCCGCCTACGCGCTGTTCTTCGTCGGCGTCACCCGCGACATGGGTACCGCGCTGTCCGCGGTCGGCCTCAGCATCGGTACTGCACTGGCATTTTCCAGCGCCACCTTCCCGGTGCTGGACGGGCCGTTATTCACCCGCATCTGGCATCAGCTGCTGCCGCTCAGCGCCTATATCAAGCTGCAGACCCAGCAACAGTTCATCGGTTCGCCGCTGCAGGTTTCGGTATGGCCGCTGGCCACGTTGCTGCTGATGTCAGTGGTGGCTGGCGGCATCGGTGGGCTGCGCCTGATCGCCTTCGCGCGTAAGCCCGAAGCCGCGCAACCGGCGGGGGCCGACGCATGAGCGCACTCTGGCGCAGCCTGCGGCAGACCCTGATGGCGGTGCTGTGCGACCGCTATGCGATCGTAGTGATGGTCGGCGCGGTAATCCTGTACTCGTTCTTCTACCCGGCCGCGTATCGCCACCAGGTGGCCGGCAACCTGCCGGTACTGGTGGTGGATGAAGACCACAGCGCGACCAGCCGCGAGCTGCTGCGCAAGCTCGATGCACTCCGTGTTGCGCGCGTGGTCGGGCAACCGGCAGACATCGACAGCGCGCGCCAGCAGCTGGAAGCCGGCCACGCCGAAGGCATCGTGCTGATCCCGGCCAACCTGGAGCGCGACATCCTGCGCGGCCATCCGGCCAAGCTGGTGCTGCTCGGCAACGGCGCCTACCTGGGCCGTGCCAGTTGGGTGCTGGGCAGCGTGGCCGATGCACTGGGCGCGTTCGGACGTGATGCCGTGGTCGGCCAGGCCGCCTTCATGGGCGCACCGCAGGCACCACCGGTCACGCTGGTGCAGCGCCCGCTGTACAACACCCAGGAAGGCTATGGCAGCGCCATCGTGCCCGGCGTGGCCGAGCTGATCGTGCACCAGACGCTGCTGATGGGCATCGGCGTCCTGCTTGGCGGCCGTCGTCTCGCGCTCGGCCGGCGCCTGCGCTTCGACCTGCCGACGCTGGCCGGCATGGCACTGGGCTTCGGCCTGATCGGCCTGTTCGGCCTGTTCTACTACGCCGGCTTCACCGCCTGGGTGCAGGACTATCCGCGCGGCGGCAACCCATTGGGCCAGCTGCTCGGCGGCACCTTGTTCATCGCCGCCACAGTGGCCTTCGGCCTGTTCGTCGGCAGTTTCTTCCGAACCCGCGAACGCGCCTTCCAGTACATCATCGCCACCTCGATCCCGCTGTTCTTCCTCGCCAACCTGTCGTGGCCGGCGGTGATGACGCCACAACCGCTGGTCTGGCTGGCGCAGCTTCTGCCGACCACCTCGGGCATCAACCTGATGGTGCGCCTGAACCAGATGGACGCCCGCCTGGCCGAAGTCAGCCACGAACTGGTCACCCTCACTGCCCTGCTGCTGCTCTACGGCAGCCTCGCCAGCTGGCGCCTCCTCGCAAAAAAGGGGACGGAGGGGATTAAGTCGTAAGCGGCCGGTTTGGGGAATTACGACTTAATCCCCTCCGTCCCCTTTTTCCGTAACGACGAACGCCGGCGCTGGGCCGGCGTTCGAGTACTGCGGTGTGGAAGGGGAAGCGGGGTCTGGCTGTGATCGATCAGCGGTAGACGCGTTCGCAGCGACGTTCCACCACGCGGTCGCCGTTCTTCTGCTGGCTGTTGCCCTGGATCTGGCGACCGGCCGCACCACCGGCAACGGCGCCTGCCACGGTGGCCAGCTTCTTGCCGTTGCCGCCACCTACCTGGTTGCCGAGCAGGCCACCGATCACCGCGCCGGTAGCGGTACCCGTGATGCGGTTCGGATCGCGCGAGTTGCGCTGCACTTCCACGTTCTTGCAGACCACGCGGCTGCCGTCGTTGAACTTGCGTCCCTCATCGCGCGGGCCATAGGTCTGCGCGCCGGCCACCGACGAAGCTGCCAGCAGGGTGCCCAGCACAAGCAATCGGGTCGAGGTCTTCATGGCCATCTCCTGAGTTCCGGTATGGCGCCAGTGTCCTCCCGCGGTTGGCAACCGGAAGTGAAATGCGCGTGTCCGCCACTTCATCGGCCATCGCACGTTCAGGAAGAAAATCCGCGCCCATCGCGACCAGCCGTCGCGATGGGCGCCGTCTCCCTGCCGGCGTGCTGCCTTGCTAGAACTCTTCCCAGCCACCCGCATTGGCAGCCAGCGTCGGCTCGATCCGCGGCGACAGCACCGCGGGCCGGCGTACCGGCGCAACCGATGCCGCCACGGCAGCCAGCGCCGGGCGCACCGCGGCGGCGGCGGTCACCGCCCCCGTGCGGAACACCGAAACCGCCTCGGCCAGCAGGTTGGCCTGCTCCTCCATCGAGCGCGCTGCAGCACTGGCTTCTTCGACCAGCGCCGCATTCTGCTGCGTGGTCTCATCCATCTGCACCACCGCCTGGTTGACCTGTTCGATGCCCGAGCTCTGCTCCTGGGAGGCAGCAGAGATATCGGCCATGATGTCGGTCACGCGCTGCACCGAGGCCACGATCTCGCCCATCGTGGTGCCCGCCTGGCGGACCAGCGCCGAGCCGTCGGCGACCTTGCCGACCGAATCCTCGATCAGGCCCTTGATCTCCTTGGCCGCACCGGCCGAGCGCTGTGCCAGCGTACGCACTTCGCTGGCCACCACTGCAAAGCCCCTGCCCTGCTCGCCGGCACGCGCAGCTTCGACCGCCGCGTTCAGCGCGAGGATATTGGTCTGGAAGGCGATGCCATCGATGACCGAGATGATTTCGGCGATCTTCTTCGACGATGCCTCGATGGCCGACATCGTGGTGACCACCTGGCCCACCACTTCACCGCCCTGGGAAGCAACACCATGCGCGCCGATGGCCAATTGGTTGGCCTGCCGTGCATGCTCGGCATTCTGCTTCACGGTGGAGGTCAGTTCCTCCATCGATGCTGCCGTTTCTTCCAGGTTTGCCGCCTGCTGTTCGGTACGCCGCGACAGGTCGGTGTTGCCCGAAGCGATTTCACCTGCGGCCAGATTGATGCTGGAGGCGCTGGACTGGATGCGGCCGACGATCTGCTTGAGCTGGTCGACCGTGGCGTTGCAGTCATCACGCATGCGCGCGAACACGCCATGGAAATCACCCTGCATGCGCACGGTCAGGTCGCCGCGCGAGATGGCCTGCAGCAGGGTCGACACCTGCACCAGGTTCTCGTCGGTGGTCTGCATCAGGCGGTTGAGCCCGGCCACCATGTCGCGGAAATCATAGGCGAAGCGATCTTCGTCGCCGCGCAGGCTGAAGTCGCCTGCCGCAGCCGCTGTCGCCAACCGGCGGATCTCGCTGTTGATCGCCGACAGGCTGGACTTGGTTTCGTCCATCGCCTGGGTGATCGCCGCCTTCTCGCCGGGCAGCGGGTCCATGTCCACCGACAGATCGCCGCGTGCGTAGTGTTTCATCACCTCGATCAGCCGGTTCTGTACCTGCACGTGCGATCCAACCAGCGCATTGGTCTCATGCACCATGCGCCCGTAGTCACCGGGGAACGCGCTCTCGTCCATGCGGTAGCTGAGGCTGCCGGCATCGTGCTGGCGGGCCAGCTCGCCCTGTGCCGCCATCACCGACTGCAGCTGTGCCTGCATGCGCTGCATCGACTTCAGCAGCTGGGTCACCTCGTCGTTGCCGGTGGCGTCGATGCTGCTGTCCAGGCGGCCACTGGCGATGCCGTCGGCCAGCTTCACCGCTCCTTCCAGCGGGCGGGTCAGGCTGCGGGTGATCGCCCAGGCCGCCAATGTCCCCAGCAACAGGCTCAGTGCCCCGAACGCGATCGACAGCGTGCCGGTCCACGATTCGGTTGCGCGGTACTCTTCGCGGCTGCGTTCGGTCAGTGTTTCCTGGTGGCGCAGCAGGGCCGAAATGGATTCATTCCAGGCCGTTGCCAATCCGTGCTCGGCCAGCAGCTCCTTCGCTGCACCATCGAAATCCCCCGCCTTCATGCGCTCATGCAATTGCTGGGTTGATGCATCGGTGGCCTTGCGGGCCGCCTCGATGCGCGCGACCAGGGTATCGCCGGTAGCGTCACGCGGAATCTTGATGTACTTGGCCCAGATACCGTCATAGGTCCGCGACAACTCCTGGGCACGTTGGTAATCCTTGTCGAACTCGTCACCCCGCTTGATCACCATCAGGCGACGATGCATCAGCACCGCGTTGTTGGTATCAAGCATGTCATTCAACAGGCGCATCTTCACCATGTTGACGTCCACCACTTTCTCGAACTGGGCGGATTTCAGCTGATTCCCATACAGCACCAGGCCGACGATGGCCATGATGAACAGCAGCAGCAGACCGAAGCCGGCGCCAAGCCGGGATCCCACACGGAGATTACGTAAGGCAAGCATCTCAATTCCCTTGATCGTGGCCGTACGTTCGATGGCGGCGCAGCGGAGGGAAACTTTACGGGACTTTATATATGGACCGATCCAAATATATGGAACTGTGCAGGAAGTCAGAAAATGCGGCGACCGATAATGGCGCCATATCCTTATCGAATAGCGCTGACACGCCAGCGCCCGATGAAAATCACGCAGGATTAACACCATAATAACGCCGCCCCATCCAGGGCGGCCCGGATTATCTGCGCCGGACACAACCGTCGCCCCGGAGGGCTACAGTCTGCAGATGACACGGATCCTGCACATCGAAGGCGCGTCCATCAACGACATCGCCAGCCTCTACGTGGAAATCAATCGTGTATTCATGGCCGACGAAGACTGGCAGCTGGGCGCAAGCCTGGACGCGCTTGATGACCTGCTGCACGGGGGCTACGGCGCGCTCGCCGGTCATGCCACCGCCACGGTGGTGTGGCGCGACATCGCCCACAGCCGCGAGGCACTGGGCCGCGAGACGACGCGCGCCTGGCTGCAGTCGAAACTCGATCAGGGCGGCAGGTTCAACGGTCCGGCCATCCACGCTCAGTTGACGGCACTGTCACTTGGCCAGGGACAGACCTACTTCGAGATCGTCATGGAGATCTTCGGCAGCCATCCGCAGATCACCCTGGTGCCAGGCTGAGCACTCTGCAGCAACCAGCCGCATCAACTCAAAGCTTGGCCAGGGCCTCGCCCAGCCGGCGTGGGAACGCCACTTCGCTGGCCAGGTGCCATGCGCGTGCATTGGCGCCCAGCCGGGTCCACTCGGCCTCGTCCATCGCCAGCGCACGCTCGACGGCCTGTTCCAGCGCCTTCTCATCCACATGCCAGGTCCTGGACAGATGGCAGGGCGCGCCCTCGTGCGCGGCAACCAGGATGCCGCGGCTGTCGTCGATCATCTGGTTCATCGGCGCGCCATCGCAGGTGATCACCACCGCCCCGCAGCTCATCGCTTCCACCAGGTAATGGCCCCAGCCTTCGGTCTGCGACAGGCACAGGTGGAACGCATGTTCGTTCTGCAGGCGCTGCACCTCCTGGTCGGGCAGGCGCTCGCGGACGATCCGCAGGTTCGCGGCCCCGCCCTCATCTTCGTCCGAAGGGCCGCCGCGCAGGATGGTCAGCAAGGGCCACTCCGGATGGCGCTTCCAGACCTCGACCAGCGTTGCCGTGCCCTTCATGCGACTGGTACCAGCTGCATGCAGGAAGCTGCGCGGTCTGCGCGGCACCGCCGGGTCGTAGCGGTCACGGCTGCAGAAACCGACTTCCAGCGCGCGCATGCCCAGCGCATTGAAGATGCGCGTGGCGTCTTCGGTCTTGGTCAACAACGCATCGAACCGCGGCAGGATCCGCAGGCTGCGTGCGGACACCCATTCCGGATTCGGAATCAACAGATTGACCTCGGCCAGTCCGAAGCTTGCCGGCCGGACATGCTCCAGCGAGATGTTGATGTCGAACCGGGCCGGCGTGCGCCCCAGGCTCAGCCACGAGGCCAGCAGCCTGCGCAGGCGCATCCCGCGGAGCTTCCAGGCCCCCCCATTGCGCACCGCGTCCAGACGGCTGACCGTCACCGTGTGCCCGAGCTGCTGCAACGAGCGCTCGATCACCTGGATGTCATGGGACAGGCCACGCTGGTTGTCGGCGGCCAGCAGGTGGATATGCGCCATCAGGAGGGACTCCCTGGCCGGCGCAGGTCGCGCGCAGGCAAGGCGGTCGCCAGCATGAAGCCCAGCACCAGGTAGAAATAGAACGAATGCGGCATCGCCCGGTAGAACACGTTGTCCGTGAACGCCGACAGCGCATAGACGATGACCACGGCAAGTCCGGCGGTGGCGATCATCGCGGTGATGTCGTCGGCGTGGCCGAGACGTCGCACGAAATGAATGCCGGGCAGGATGAAGACCAGCAGCATGATCAGCAGCAACGGCACGCCACCGGTCACCGCCGCTTCCAGGTACTCGTTGTGCGGGTGGTTGTAGCGGAAGATCGACTCGGACACCTCGCCGCGGGCGATGCCCTCACGTGCATAGGTACCGAACTGGTTCAGGCCCACCCCTGCCACGGGATGCTCGGCGAAGGCGTCGACCGCCACGCCCCACATGGCGATGCGCTCGCGGACCGAGCCGACCTCGTTTTCCTGGTTGAAACCGGAGATCTCGCCACTGACCTCACCGAAGCGCTGGATCACCTCATGGTTCAGCACCGAGGTGGCACCGACCACGCCAATGACCAGGGCACCGACGAAGGCCAGTGCCCCCCGCCAGCGCCGGGTGCGCCGGACGTGCACCGCAATCACCATCAGCATGGCGGGAATGAACGCCAGGATCGGCCCGCGGCTCTGCGCCAGGATCGAACCGTAGACGCCAACGGCGATGGCCACGCCGTGCAGCCAGCGTTCGGCCGGATGCACATTGGGCTGGATCAACCGGATGACCGAGAACAACGCCATGCACAGCGTCACCATGGTGAACTCGATCGCCGTCCATTCGCCGCCACTGAAACCGTGCGCGCGTTCAAGGCCCATCACGTGGTGCTGCACGATGCACGACCCGCCGAAGACCAGGGTGGACACGGCGAAGATCTTCCAGATCAGGCGCCAGTCCAGCGCAGTGGCGAACACGGCAGCGGTACCCAGGTAGAGCAGTGTCTGCGCCGGCAGATCCAGCTCGTTCCAGCGCAGCCCGTGCCAGAGGATGCTGTAGAAGGCATAGGCCAGGCGCAGGAAGCAGACGATCACGATGAACCGGGCGATGCGGTAGCGCAGGCGGACATCGGGCTGGCGGCGGATCAGAACCACGCCGGTGACCAGCAGGGCCAGCAGCAGCACCGCCTTCAGCAAGGTGTAGGGTGCGGAGCCGGCAAGCGGAACGATGGCGACCAGGATGCTCAGCAGGACGGTACGCCAGGTGTAAAGAGGTTCGGCGGCCATGCAGGCTGCAGTCATGCTTGTTCTTTCCATCAACGCCCGCCCGGGGGATAAGTCGCCCCGGTTTCCATGGAGGCCGTTTGGCGGAAATCGCCGGGGCTGACACTACCGTGGGCCCCTGGGGAAATCAACCAAAGTGCCGGCGCAGGGGCGCAGGCGTTGGCACACGGACAGCCCCCGGGCCCAGCACGGGTGCCGCGGATCATCGACCTCCCCAGGTCGCTACACTAATGTCCTCTCCGGCCATGCCTGCGCGTGGCCACGCCCCGACGCCCTGCCAAGACGCGAAACGCCCCAAGTGACTGATACAAAAGACAACACCAGCAACGCCAAGGCGTCCAAGGAACACACCCCGCTGATGAAGCAGTTCTTCGCGGCCAAGTCCGATTACCCGGACCTGCTGCTGTTCTTCCGCATGGGTGACTTCTACGAACTGTTCTATGACGACGCCCGCAAGGCGGCGCGCCTGCTCGACATCACCCTGACCCAGCGCGGCAGCTCCGGCGGCGCACCGATCCCGATGGCCGGCGTGCCGGTACATGCCTATGAAGGCTACCTGGCACGGCTGGTGGCGCTGGGCGAGTCGGTGGCGATCTGCGAGCAGATCGGCGACCCGGCGCTGGCCAAGGGCCTGGTCGAGCGCAAGGTGGTGCGCATCGTCACCCCCGGCACGGTCACCGACGAGGCGCTGCTGGATGAACGCCGCGACACCCTGCTGATGGCCCTGTCGCGCAGCAAGCAGGGCTACGGCCTGGCCTGGGCCGACCTGGCCGGCGGCCGCTTCCTGGTCAACGAGGTGGAAACCGACGACGCGCTGGAAGCCGAACTGGCACGGCTGGAACCGGCCGAGCTGCTGGTGCCCGATGAAGAGAACTGGCCGGAGTTCCTGCGCCAGCGCACCGGCGTACGTCGCCGCGCGCCGTGGCTGTTCGATGCCGACAGCGGCCGCCGCCAGCTGCTGAATTTCTTCAAGCTGCATGACCTGAGCGGCTTCGGCATCGACGACAAGCCGCGCGCCACCGCTGCGGCCGGTGCCCTGCTTGGCTATGTCGAGGAAACCCAGAAGCAGCGCCTGCCGCACCTGACCTCGATCGCGATGGAAACCGCCGGCGAGGCGATCGCGATGAACGCCGCTACCCGCCGCCATCTGGAACTGGATACGCGTGTTGATGGCGACACCCGCAATACGCTGCTGGGTGTGCTCGACAGTACGGTGACGCCGATGGGCGGCCGCCTGCTGCGGCGCTGGCTGCACCGCCCGCTGCGCCTGCGCGAGGTACTGGTACAGCGCCACCATGCGGTGGAAACCCTGATCGATCGCGGCAGCGATGCGGACATCCGCGAGCAGTTCCGCCGCCTCGGCGACCTGGAACGCATTCTCACCCGCGTCGCGCTGCGTTCGGCGCGGCCGCGCGATTTCTCCACCCTGCGCGACGGCCTGGGCCTGCTGCCGGCGGTGCGCGAGGTGCTGGCGCCGCTGGATTCACCACGCCTGCAGACGCTGCACGCCGCGCTGGGCGAACACGACGAGTGCGCGCAGCTGCTGGCCAGCGCCATCGCCGAAATGCCGCCGCTGAAACTGAGCGACGGCGGCGTGCTGGCCGATGGCTTCGATGAAGAGCTGGACGAACTGCGCCGCCTGTCCACTCACGCCGACCAGTTCCTGGTCGACCTGGAACAGCGCGAGCGCGAAAGCAGCGGCATTCCCACCCTGAAGGTGGGCTACAACCGCGTGCACGGCTACTACATCGAGATCAGCAAGGGCCAGTCCGACCGCGCGCCGGTGCACTACACCCGCCGCCAGACGCTGACCAATGCCGAGCGCTACATCACCGAAGAACTGAAGGCGTTCGAAGACAAGGTGCTGTCCGCGCGTGACCGCTCGCTGTCGCGCGAGAAGTACCTGTACGAGCAGCTGCTGGACACCCTCGGCGGCCAACTGGAACCGCTGAAGCAATGCGCCGCCGCGCTGAGCGAACTGGACGTACTGGCGGCCTTCGCCGAACGCGCGCAGGCGCTGGACTGGGCGCGCCCGGAGCTGCAGGCCGAGCCGTGCCTGAAGATCGAGCGTGGCCGCCACCCGGTGGTCGAGGCGGTGCGCGAGCAGCCGTTCGAACCCAATGATCTGGATCTGCATCCGGACCGTCGCATGCTGGTCATCACCGGCCCGAACATGGGCGGTAAATCGACCTACATGCGGCAGAACGCGCTGATCGTACTGCTGGCCCACATCGGCAGCTTCGTGCCGGCCAGCCGTGCGCTGATCGGCCCGATCGACCGCATCCTGACCCGCATCGGCGCCGGTGACGACCTTGCCCGCGGGCAGTCGACCTTCATGGTCGAGATGGCCGAAACCAGCTACATCCTGCATCACGCCACCGCCCATTCGCTGGTGCTGATGGACGAGATCGGCCGTGGCACGTCCACCTACGATGGCCTGGCACTGGCCGACGCGGTGGCCCGTCACCTGGCCTACCAGAACCGCTGCTACACGCTGTTCGCCACCCACTACTTCGAGCTGACCGCGCTGGCCGACGAGCAGCACGAGGGTGGCCGCAGCGGCATCGCCAACGTGCACCTGGATGCCGTCGAGCACGGTGAGGCGCTGGTGTTCATGCACGCGGTAAAGGATGGCCCGGCGAACCGCAGCTTCGGCCTGCAGGTGGCGGCACTGGCCGGCCTGCCGCGCGCCACCGTGGCACAGGCACGGCGTCGCCTGGCCGAGCTGGAACAGCGCGGTGGTGAAAGCCATGCCGCCGAGTTGGCGCCGCAGGCGTTGGATGCACCGCAGCAGTTCGGCCTGTTCGCGGCACCGTCGAGCAAGGCGCAGGACGCGCTGGCGGCGATCGACCCGGACGAACTGACGCCGAAGCAGGCGCTGGAAGCCCTGTACCGGTTGAAGGCACTGCTGTAGCCGCAGCGCACGCCCATGGCCTCCCGCTCGCCTTGCGGGAGGCCTGTTGAAAGACTGTGCAAATCCGATTCTTCGTTTCAATTGACAGAACCTATCAATCTGAACGGATCATTCGATTATTCATTTCATCTGGCCATAGCTAAAGTCGAGTGAAGATGTTTCTCCCACGTCTTCACCGCCACCAGGAGCCAGCCGATGAGCCAGTCCGACAACAACAACGCCAAGTGCCCGTATCACACCGCCCCGTCGCCGGAGCAGGGCGCCGAGCAGCAGCGCGAGCTCAGCACCACGCCCAAGCAGAAGCATGGCGATGATCCGGTCACGCCGATGACCACGGCCTTCGGCGCGCCGGTGGTGGACAACCAGAACAGCAAGACCGCCGGCCCGCGTGGCCCGCTGCTGATGGAAGACGTCTGGCTGCTGGAAAAGCTGGCCAACCTCAACCGCGAGATCATTCCCGAGCGCCGCATGCACGCCAAGGGCTCGGGCGCGTTCGGCACCTTCACCGTCACCCACGACATCAGCAAGTACACCCGCGCCAAGCTGTTCGAGAAGGTCGGCAAGCAGACCGAGATGTTCGCCCGCTTCACCACGGTGGCCGGCGAGCGTGGCGCCGCCGACGCCGAGCGTGACATCCGCGGCTTCGCGCTGAAGTTCTACACCGAAGAAGGCAACTGGGACCTGGTCGGCAACAACACCCCGGTGTTCTTCCTGCGCGACCCGCGCAAGTTCGCCGACCTCAACAAGGCCGTGAAGCGCGACCCGCACACCAACCTGCGCAGCGCGCGCAACAACTGGGACTTCTGGACGCTGCTGCCCGAAGCCCTGCTGCAGGTGACCGTGGTGATGAGCGACCGCGGCATTCCGCGCAGCTTCCGCCACATGCACGGTTTCGGCTCGCACACCTACAGCTTCACCAACGCCGACAGCGAACGCTTCTGGGTGAAGTTCCACTTCGTCAGCCAGCAGGGCATCGAATCGCTGACCGACGCACAGGCGCAGATCCTGGTCGGCCATGACCGCGAAAGCCACGGCCGCGACCTGTTCGCCGCGATCGAGAAGGGCGACTTCCCGAAGTGGAAGCTGTTCATCCAGGTCATGCCGGAGCTGGACGCGGAAACCTACCGCGTGCATCCGTTCGACCTGACCAAGGTGTGGCCGAAGAGCGACTACCCGCTGATCGAAGTGGGCCAGTTCGAACTGAACCGCAACCCGGTCAACTGGTACCAGGACGTGGAGCAGTCGGCGTTCGCACCGAGCAACCTGGTGCCGGGCATCGGCCCGTCGCCAGACAAGATGCTGCAGGCACGCCTGTTCGCCTATTCCGATGCGCAGCGCTACCGCCTGGGCGTGAACCACCACCAGATTCCGGTGAATGCAGCGCGCTGCCCGGTGCACAGCAACCACCGCGATGGTGCGATGCGCGTGGACGGCAACTACGGCGGCCTGCCGCACTACGAGCCGAACAGCTACGGCCAGTGGCAGGAGCAGCCGCAGTACCGCGAGCCGCCGATGAAGATCCGGGGCGACGCCGACTTCTGGAATTTCCGCGAGGACGACGCCGACTATTTCAGCCAGCCCGGTGCGCTGTTCCGCAGCTATAACCAGGCACAGAAGGACCGCCTGTTCGCCAACACCGCCCGCGCCCTGGGCGATGCGCCGGACTTCATCAAGCAGCGCCACATCGACAACTGCAGCAAGGCCGACCCGGCCTACGGTGCCGGTGTTGCCGCGGCGCTGAAGGCGCTGGCTAGCCAGCCGTCGGATCCGTTCAAGCCGGCGCAGCCGGAAGCGGACTTCCCTACCGCGACCCCGGGCGCCGAAGACATCGAGCTCTGATCGCCCTGCCCCCGTGTACGGCACGCCGCCTCCCCCTGAGGCGGCGTCGCCGTTTTAACGGTCCGCGTCGTACCTTCTGCACGCCCAACCCCAATCAAGGATTCCGCAGATGAGCCTGACCGACGAACTTCTCGCCAAATTGCAGGGCGCCCCGCTGCAGCAGGTGTCGCAGCAGCTCGGCATCAGCGATACCCAGGCTTCCGGCGCGATCAGTGCCGCGCTGCCGGTGCTGATGGGCGCGCTGGGCAACAACGCCTCGCAGCCGCAGGGCGCGCAGGCGCTGCTCGGCGCCTTGCAGAACAACCACAGCGGCCTGGACCTGGGCAGCGTGCTCGGCTCGGTACTGGGTGGTGGTGGCGGTGGTGCCGCCAGCGACGGTGCCGGCATCCTCGGCCACATCTTCGGCGGCAGCCAGCAGAAGGTGGAAACCGGCCTGGCCCAGGCCACCCAGCTCGACAGCGACCGCACCAGCCAGCTGCTGCAGATCCTCGCGCCGATCGTGATGGCCTTCCTCGCCCAGCGCCTCGGCGGCGGCCAGGCCGATGCCGGCTCGCTCAGCCAGGCCCTCGGCCAGGAAAAGCAGCAGGTGCAGCAGCAGGGTGGCCTGGCCGGTGGCCTGCTCGGCAGCCTGCTGGACCAGGATGGTGATGGTCAGCTGGGCGTGGGCGATCTGCTCAAGCTGGGCGGCAATCTGCTCGGCGGCAAGCGCTGAAGGAAAGCCTGGCCGGACATGGGCCGGCGCTACCGGCATCGCCATGGGTAGCGCCGGGCCATGCCCGGCGGCTTACCGGTTGCCCGCCTTCAAACGCTGCAGGATCGGTGCGAACAGGGGCGCCTGCATCGAACGCGGCGGCTCGACATGGCCGCCCTTTTCCTGCGCCTGCCAGTACGACCACGGCAGCGGCTTGTCGCCCAGTTCGTAGTCCATGCCGTCCCAGCCATCCTCGCGGAAGGCGTAGAAGGCCCAGTGCACCTTGTCCTGCTCCAGCACCTGCAGCACATCCTGCAGGTAGCGGCTGCAGTCCGGCCACCGCCGCATGCAGCCGAATTCGGCCACCACCATGCGGTTGGCACCGACGCCATGCGAGGCGGCCCACGTCATCGGCTGCTGCAGGTAACGGCGTACACGCGCCGCATCCCAACGCTCGCTGCCTGCACCGAACGGCACCTGCGCCGGATAGCGCCAGGGTTTGGCACGCGTCTGGTTCGGCGCACTGGTTGCCGCGTACGGCTCGTACATGTGCACGCTGTACAGCAGCTTCGAATCCGCCAGCGGTGCCGGCCAGTAGTTGAAACCGTCGGCGGCGGCATACCAGCCCGCATCCAGCATCAGCGGCATCGCGGTGTCGACCTCGCGGATGCTGGCGATCAGCTCCGAGTAGAAGTGGCGCAGATCGCGTGGGCCGTCCTGCACACCGGCATACCACCGCTGCATCGCCTCAGTGGACGCATGCTCGGCCAGGCCTGCACCGTACTCGGGCACCGGCTCATTGATGAGGTTGTAGGCGGCCAAGGCAGGATGACCCTTCAGCGCCGTGGCCAGGTCATGCCAGAAGCGACGGGCCGGCACATGGTTGTCGAAGGACTGCCACAGGCGCTGGTCGACCACATCGCCGTTGTGCTGCTTCCAGCGCAGCAACGGCAGCGACAGCGGCGTCAGCACCACTTTCAGCCCGGCCGCATCGGCGTCATCCAGCACCCGCCGCAGCGTGGCCAGGTCGGCCGGAACCAGTCCGCGATAGTCATCGGCGTTGCCGATCAGGAAGTCACGACCGCCCTGCCCCTTCCACTTGTCCGGCACCAGCCGCACCCAGGTCGCACCGGTCGCACGCAGCGCCTCGAAGTATTTCCGGTCCGGAGGCGACATGTTCATGCTGTTGCCACCGCGTTGCGGAACGTCCCAGAAGGTGATGTCGGCAGCGTGCAGTGGCGCAGCAGCAAGCAGGGACAGGCATAACAGCAGACGACGCATGGGCAGGCCTCCGATAGGTGAAAAAACAGCCTGCCCAGCGCAATCCGAACGCACCGTGACCGGCGCTTTGTTTCGCACCGCGATAGGAACAATCCGTTGGAATCAGGATTTCGCTAGAGCGCGTCGATGTCACCCAAGGCCCGGATCAAACGCCGCGCGCGCTTGTCCGGCTTGTGTTCCGGCGGCTGGAAACCATCGCGTGCGGCAATGCGCAGTGCACGCTGTTCGGCACGGCGCGCCTTCGAAGCCTCGCTCTCGGCGTACAGCTGCTGTGCCGTTGGCGCCGGCCCGCGCTGGTCGCTCAGGCCCAGCACCTGGATCTCGAAATGCTCCTCGCCGCGGTCGACCTGCAGCTGCTCACCCACGCGCACCGCGCGCGAGGACTTCGGGCGCTGCCCGGCCACGCTGACCTTGCCGGTCTCGATGGCCTGCTTGGCCAGGCTGCGGGTCTTGAAGAAACGGGCCGCCCACAACCAGATGTCCAGGCGGACACTGGGCGACAACGGGGAAAGCTCAGGCATCGGTGCGGACTACTCCGGTGGCTTGTTCAGAGGACGCGGATGGTCGGGGTCGGTGCGGCAGCCGCTGCCCCCAATCAACGTGGGTACACCAGCGGACAGGTCCTGGCGCTGGCTGCCGACCAGGCACTCGGGTCGGTCGGTCGGCCGCACCTGGGTATCGCCCAGCCGGTCACCTGTCGAACATGCGGCCAGTGCGGTGCCGATCAAGGCCATCGCCAGGCTCCATTTCACCTGCAGTCGTTGATGCATTGCCACATCCTGCAAACCGGCTTGGTGCTAGTGTGCGCCTCCCGGGAATCGATCACCACTCCATGGCCAAAGCGCCGCTTGACCTGACCTCCGGCCCGATCGGCCGCAACCTTCTGCTGTTCTCCCTGCCGATCCTGGCGGGCAACATCGCGCAGTCGCTGAACGGTTCGGTGAATGCGGTCTGGGTGGGGCGCTTCCTCGGCGAGGCGGCACTGACCGCCACCGCGAACGCCAACAACATCATGTTCTTCCTGATCGGCTCGGTGTTCGGCTTCGGCATGGCCTCGACCATCCTGATCGGCCAGGCGATCGGTGCGCGCGACATCGCGCAGGCACGGCGCGTGGTCGGTACCAGCGCCACCTTCTTCATCGGCCTGTCGGTGATCATCGCCATCGCCGGCTGGTTCATGGCCCATCCGCTGCTGGCGGCGATGGGCACGCCGGCCGCCTCGCTGCCGCTGGCCGAGGCCTACCTGCAGATCATCTTCCTGGCGATGCCGACGCTGTACGCGTTCGCCTTCCTCACCGCCGCGCTGCGCGGTGCC
This sequence comes from Stenotrophomonas sp. 86156_Sma, assembly GCF_056481625.1. Lineage (NCBI taxonomy): Bacteria > Pseudomonadati > Pseudomonadota > Gammaproteobacteria > Lysobacterales > Lysobacteraceae > Stenotrophomonas > Stenotrophomonas sp. 86156_Sma. The sequence continues at coordinate 1,459,324 of NZ_CM151157.1, read as the reverse complement.
GGTGATTCACGCACGCCGTTCCGTTTCCTGATGGTGTCGGTGGCGCTGGACATCGTGCTGAACCCGGTGCTGATCTTCGGCATGGGGCCGTTCCCGGCGCTGGGCATTGCCGGTTCGGCCTGGGCCACGCTGGTCGCGCAGACGCTGTCGCTGGCCGGCCTGCTGCTGTACATGCGGCACAAGCGCCACACCCTGTGGCTGGGCCGCGCCGACATGCGCCTGTTCAAGCTCGACCTGACCATCCTCAAGGCGCTGGTCATCAAGGGCGTGCCGATGGGCCTGCAGATGGTGCTGATCTCGCTGTCGGTGATCCTGCTGATGACCATGGTCAACCAGTACGGCACCGACACCGGCGCCGGTTACGGCGCTGCCCTGCAGCTGTGGAACTACCTGCAGATGCCGGCGATGGCGATCGGTGCGGCGTGTTCTTCGATGGCGGCACAGAACGTCGGTGCGCAGCGCTGGGATCGCGTGCGCGGCACCGCGCGCCAGGGCGTGCTGTTCAACTTCCTGTTGACCGGCGCGCTGATCCTGCCGCTGGTGGTGTTCGATCGCCAGCTGCTGGCACTGTTCCTGCCGCCGGCCAGCCAGGCGCTGGACATCGCCCGCCACCTCAACCACGTGGTGATCGGCTCGTTCCTGTTCTTCGGCGTCAGCTTCGTGATCTCCGGCGTGGTTCGCTCCACCGGCGCAGTGATTCCGCCGCTGCTGATCCTGGCCGGTTCGCTGTGGGGCGTACGCGTGCCGTTCGCCGAACTGCTGCAGCCGTACTGGGGCGCCGACGCGATCTGGTGGAGCTTCCCGGTCAGCTCGCTGGTGTCGATGCTGCTGTCGCTGGCCTATTACCGCTGGGGCGGCTGGCGCAAGGCGAAGATGATGGGCAAGCCCTCGCACGCCGAAGAACTGGCCACGCCGTCGGAGATTCCGGCCTGCCCGCCGTCGCCGGTGGCCGACCCGGATGCCGCGCCACTGCGGTAGTGCCGGCCGCTGGCCGGCAACCTCATGGGCCTGTGGTAGTGCCGGCCGCTGGCCGGCAACCTCAAGCCCCTCCGGAAGCATCGCGCAACAGCCGGCCAGCGGCCGGCTCTACCGTTTCTTCTTTTTGGCAGCGTTGAACGTGGCCGCCGCGCGCAGCAGTGCCTTCAACGCCGCGGCATCCGGCATCGCGCCTTCATGGATGTCGATCGCACGCCGCGTGTTGCCGTCCAGGCTGGCGTTGAACAGGCCCTTCAGGTCCGCCAACGCCGCACCGTTGGCAAAGGTCAGCTTCACCGCCTGTTTGTAGGTTTCGCCGGTGCACAGGATGCCGTTGTGCTCCCACACCGGCGTGCCGCGCCACTTCCAGGTTTCCTGCACGTCCGGCAGCGCCTCATGGATCAAGGCACGCACGCGTGCCAGCGCCTCGCCACGCCAGTCGCCCAGCTCGGCGATGCGTGCATCGATCAGTTCAGCGGCCGGGGTTCCGGCATCGGCAGGGTTCGGTGCATGCGTGGCCATCAGCGGTTCTCGTCGGCAGGGAGATCGGAACGATGCACTTACATGCGCTCGCCGGGCAATGCCGCGGCCTGGCGCACCCAGTCGAGGAACTGCGCCTCATCCAACGCACCCTCCTGCTGGATGTGCAGGTAGCGCGTATCAGCACTCTTCGACGGCTCCGGCGGCACCGGCTTCAGCGCAGCGCCGCGGAAGAACGCCACCTTGATGTAGCGGGTGAAGCAGTGGAAGCTGAGAAACCAGCCTTCGCCCGGCGCAACCGCATACATCGGCGAATTCCACTTCACTGCCTTGTGCACACCGGGTACAGCCTGTTCGATCAGCGCGTCCAGCTGTGCTCCGATCGGTCGCTTCCAGTCCGGCATCGCCGCGATATAGGCCTGCACCGTGGCATCGCCCTCGCCCTTGGCGATCTGCGGGTTGCCGCCGGACAGCAGTTTAGGGGCAGCGGAGGGTGCGGTTCGCTGGGCAGGCATCGCACGGCACGTCCATCAGGATGAGATTGCAGCCTAGCGCGGCCCATCGCTGGCGGTCACGGCGCAGTGCGCCATCGGCTCAGTCCGCCTGCCGCGCCCGGAACTGCTGCCAGTCCGGCAGCTTGCGGTGGCGGCGCAGCGAGCGCATCAGCGCCGCCATCACAATACCGAACAGCGCACCGGCCAACAGACCGGCCACCAGCAGCAGGGCCAGCGGGCGCTCACTGCCCTGCCACAGCATCAGCCACATCAGCGCGGTCCAGAACAGCCCGAACAGCAGGCCCTGCACCAGCGCATTGGTGCCGAAGCCGGCCAGGATCGGCGGTGGCAGTGCGATGCCCATGCGCCACAGAAGGCGATGCAGCAGCGGTGCCGACTGCACGCGCGCCAGCCCCTTGCCGTCGAGGAAGCGCAGCGCCGACTGGATCACGGCGGGATAGCGCGGATTGATGTCGTTCATCCCCTGATCGTGGCCGATGCGATGCCGGAAACGCAAACGGCCACCCGAAGGTGGCCGTCGCGGCAACAACCGAAGTTGTTTATCAGGCCTTTTCGGCCAGACGGGCAGCCTTGGCGGCAGCAGCGGCAGCCAGGTCTTCCTTGATGCGGGCAGCCTTGCCTTCCAGGCCACGCAGGTAGTACAGCTTGCCGGCGCGGACCTTACCACGACGCTTCACTTCGACCGAGTCGATGATGGCGCTGTGGGTCTGGAAAACGCGCTCGACGCCGTAGCCGTGCGAGATCTTGCGGACGGTGAACGAGGAGTTCAGGCCGGCGTTCTTGGTGGCGATGACAACGCCTTCGTAGGCCTGCACGCGCTCGCGGCTGCCTTCCTTCACCTTCACGTTGACGACAACGGTGTCGCCCTGGCTGAACTTCGGCAGTTCACGGGTGATCTGGGCGGATTCGAATTCCGCGACGATGGACTTGTTCAGCTTGCTCATGGGTTACACCGATTCTTGTTCGGGTGGGCGTGTCGTATCGACAACGTAGGCTCATGCAGTCACCGGACTGTGCTGCGCGTTTGTTTTGGGTACTGCGCACGCCGGCCGGGGCCGACGGGAATTGGCCATGATAGCCGATAACGCCAGCCCTGCGCTAGGGGCTGGCCTTGTGTTTCTGGGCCTGACGGGCCTGCTCCAGCAGCTTGCGGTCGGCCTTGCCCAGCGCCTGTTCATCCAGCAGGTCCGGGCGCCGCTGGGCGGTACGGACCAGCGACTGCTGGCGGCGCCAGGCCGCGATGGCCGCGTGGTTGCCCGAGCGCAGCACCTCCGGCACGTCACCCAGCGGGTGCTGGGCCGGCTGGCTGTAATGCGGGCAGTCGAGCAGGCCGAGGTCGCCCTCGAAGCTGTCCTGCGCCGCCGATTCCGCGTCGTTCAGGGCACCGTCCTGCAGGCGGGCCACGGCGTCGATGATCACCGCCGCGCCCAGCTCGCCACCGGACAGCACGTAGTCGCCGAGGGAAATCTCCTCGTCGACATTGGCCTCCAGGAAACGCTCGTCGATGCCTTCGTAGCGGCCACAGAGCAGCACCATGCGCGGCAGCGCCGCCAGTTCCCGCACCTTGGCCTGGGTCAACGGCGCCCCCTGCGGGCTGAGGTAGATCACCCGCGCCGGGGTCGGATCAGCATCACGGATCGCCTGCAGGCAGGCCTGCAGCGGCTCGATCAGCATCACCATGCCCGGGCCACCACCGAACGGGCGGTCGTCCACCCGGCGGTAGTTGCCTTCGGCGTAATCACGGGGATTCCAGCCATGCAGGCTGAACAGGCCCTTCTCCTGCGCGCGCCCGACCACGCCCAGTCCAGCGGACTGGGCGAGGAACTCGGGGAACAGGGTGATGACGTCGAAACGCATGCTCACACTCAGAACTCGGGATCCCAGTCGACCACGACCAGGTTGGCCTCGAAGTCGACCGACTTGACGAAGTCCGGCTGCACGAACGGAATCATCCGTTCGCGGTCACCACGGACCACCACTACGTCGTTGGCGCCGGTGCTGAACAGGTGCGAGACCTGGCCCAGGGCAACGCCCTCGGTGGTCTTCACGTCCAGGCCTTCCAGGTCCACCCAGTAATACTCGTCGGGCTTCGGCGGCGGCAATGCACTGCGGGCCACGTAGATCTCGGTGCCGTGCATCGCTTCAACGGTATCGCGGTCCTCGATGCCGGGGAAACGGGCGACTAGGTGCTTGCCGCTGTCGCGGCCGCGTACACCTTCAATCGTGGTTTCCACGCCGGACGGGCTGCGCACGATCCACGGCTGGTAACGGAAAATGGCGGAACGTGGCTCGGTCCAGGACTCGAGCTTGATCTCGCCGCGCACACCAAAAGCGCCGACAACCCTGCCCAGCAGGATGCGGCGCTCGATATCTTTCATCTGCTTCAACCAAGAGGGCCACGCCGAAGCGTGGCCCGTCAGGATCAGGCCGCAGCGGCCTGGGACTTGGTCGCTTCCTTGATCAGGTTGCGGACCTTGTCGGTCGGCTGGGCGCCGTTCTTGACCCAATGGTCAACGCGGGCCAGGTCCAGCTCGATGCGCTTCTCGGCGCCCTGGGCGACCGGGTTGTAGAAGCCAACGCGCTCGATGTTGCGGCCGTCGCGCGCGCTGCGCACGTCGGTGACGATGATGTGGTAGAACGGACGCTTCTTGGCGCCGCCGCGGGTCAGTCGAATCTTGACCATGGTGTTTTTCCTATTGCCCAGTCGCCAGGATGGCGAGGTAAGCGGGCGATTATAGCGGCAGAGCCCGGCCGAGCCAACCCCGGGGTGAATCCGCCTTCACGGCAGCGCCGGGCCATGCCCGGCGGGGGTTTTCACCCCAATCTGTCCCAAGCCGCCGCCGCCAGCACTGCCCTGCCCTGTTCAGCCAGTGCCTGCGAACCCGGCAGGACATGCCCGTCGATGGCGTCCAGCGCCCATAGGCCGCTGGCGTTGCAGGCAAAAGCGGCCTTCACGCTATCCAGTTCAGCCAGTGCCAACGGCCGCGTCAGCTGTGCCCCCGGCCAATGCTGCTTCAACAACGTCTCGGCAGTACCGCGCAGGGCCGGCGCCTGTGGCCAGAGCAGGCGCTCACCATCGTGCACGGCCAGGTTCCAGGTGCTGCCTTCACTCATCACGCCATCGGCGGTCACGAACAGCACATCGTCGAACCCTTCCGCCATCGCCGCACGGCGCTCGGCAAACAGGCCGAAGGTGCCGACGTGCTTGATCTGCGGCAGCTCGCGCTGCCACATCACGCTGCGCACCCGCTTCGGTGCGGTCAGCGCCACCGGCGCGGACACCGCCACCAGCACGTCCACCGGTACGGCCGCCAGCGGATTGCGGAAATCGAAGCGGCGCGAGTACACCGTCACCCGCAGCGAGGCATCGGCCAGGCCGGCCTGCTGCAGCGCCTGCGCCATCCAGCCCCGGACCTGCGCCGCGTCCAGTTCGCTGCCGAACAGTTCGCGCGTGGCCTGCGACAGCCGCGCCAGATGCAGGTCCAGTCCCTGCACGGCGTGACCGCGCACCTGCAGCGAGGTGAAGTGGCCATAGTTGACCAGCGCAGGCAGCAGATCCTCCACCTGCACCGGTTGGCCGTTGCAGGTCACGGTCATCGCAGCAGCGCCTGCGCCTGTTCCCACATGCCGCGCAATACGTCGGCGGCCGGCTGTGCCGGGGCCATCCACGCCGACTGCCCGGCCCAGGCCTGCATCGCCGCCAGACGATTTTCCTGCACGGCCTGCCTGCGCATCGGCGCGGTCAGGCCGCGCTGCACCGGGTACGGGCGTGGCGCCGGTGCGCCTTCCGCAGCGGCGGCGCGCACATAGGGGGTCGCCAGGCCACGGCCCAGGCGGCCGCTGAAGGCGCGGGTCGGCCAGGTATCTTCGGGTTCGCTGGCCGCCAATCCATCGGCCCACGCTGAAGCGATCGCCGCTTCGGGCGTGCGCAGGAAGGCAGTGCCGATCTGCACGGCACTGGCCCCCAGGGTGAGTGCGGCAGCAATGCCACGGCCATCGGCGATGCCACCGGCGGCGATCACCGGAATCTGCAGGTGATCGGCCAGGCGCGGCAACAACGCAAACAGGCCGACCAACTGACGCTCGGCCATCGCCGGATCGAACGCGCCGCGATGGCCACCGGCTTCCACGCCCTGTGCCACCACCGCGTCGGCACCGGCGTCCTGTGCCGCACGCGCTTCGGACAAGGTGGTCGCACAGGCGATCCAGGCAATGCCGGCATCCTTCAACTGCTGTACGTGGCGCGGCAGCAGCACGCCCATGATGGTCGAGGCCACCGCCGGGCGCGCCGCCAGCAGTGCGGCGAACTGTTCTTCGAAGTCGGCGGGCGTGGCATCGGCGGCGCTGGCCGGCACGTCCGGACCCCACTGCGCGAGGAAGGCGCGGCTGGCGGCTTCAGCGGCGACATCACGGGTCGGTGCCGGGTCCGGCACCCACAGGTTCACCTGTGCGGGGCCCGTCGAGGCAGCGCGGAAGTCATCCATCCAGTGGCCGATATCGGCCGATGACGACAGCACTGCGCCCATCGCCCCCATGCTGCCGGCATTGGCCAGCGCAGCCGACAACGGCACCGGGCAGGCGCCGGCCATCGGGGCCAGCAGGATCGGAACGGATACGCCAAAGCGCCGGCAGAACGCCTCGACGCGGGAAGATACAGATACAGCGGAACTCTGCATGACGGCCCATCGTTTCGGACAGGCCCCCATGGTGCGCGCAGGACGGGGGTAGAGTCGAGCTTGCTCGACTCTACCTCGACCGAGGCACCGGCAGAAAAGCAGTCGAGCATGGCTCGACTCTACAAAAAAAGCCGGTGTTCAACGCATCAACGGAACGGCATGCCGCGGCCGCCCATGGCGCCCATCATGCCCTTCATGCTGCGCAACATGCCCTTCATGCCGCCGCCGGCCATCTTGCTCATCATCTTTTCCATCTGCATGTACTGCTTCATCAGCTTGTTGACGTCGGCCGGGGTCACGCCCGAGCCCTTGGCGATGCGCGCGCGGCGCGAGCCGTTGAGCAGGTTCGGGTTGCGCCGTTCCTTCTTGGTCATCGAGCTGATGATGGCGATCATGCGCGGCACTTCCTTTCCCTGGCTGACCTGCTGCTTCAGATGGTCGGGGATGTTGCCCAGGCCCGGCAGCTTGTCCATCAGGCCGCCGATGCCGCCCATGTTCTGCATCTGCTCCAGCTGGTCACGCATGTCGTTCAGGTCGAACTTCTTGCCCTTGGCGACCTTCTCGGCCAGCTTGGCGGCCTTGTCCTTGTCGACCTGCTGCTCGACCTGCTCGACCAGCGACAGCACGTCGCCCATGTCGAGGATGCGGCTGGCGATACGATCCGGGTGGAATACGTCCAGGCCTTCCGGCTTCTCGCTGACACCGACGAACTTGATCGGCTTGCCGGTGATGTAGCGCACGCTCAGCGCGGCACCGCCACGGGCGTCACCGTCGGTCTTGGTCAGCACCACGCCGGTCAGCGGCAGGGCGTCGCCGAAGGCCTTGGCGGTGTTGGCCGCGTCCTGGCCGGTCATGGCGTCGACCACGAACAGGGTTTCGGCCGGATTCACCGCCGCGTGCAGGGCCTTGATCTCGGCCATCATTGCTTCGTCGATGGCCAGGCGGCCGGCGGTATCGACCAGCAGCACGTCGACGAACGACTTGCGCGCATCGTCGATGGCGGCGCGGACGATGGCTTCCGGCTTCTGGTCGGCGCTGGACGGGAAGAACAGCACGCCGACCTGCTCGGCCAGGGTCTTCAGCTGCTCGATCGCGGCCGGACGGTAGACGTCGGCCGAGACCACCATCACCTTCTTCTTGCGCTTTTCCTTCAGGTGCTTGGCCAGCTTGCCCACCGTGGTGGTCTTGCCGGCGCCCTGCAGGCCCGCCATCAGGATGATGGCCGGAGCGGGCACATTGAGGTTCAGGTCGCTGGCTTCGGCGCCCATCACCGCGGTCAGCTCGTCGCGCACGACCTTGATCAGGGCCTGGCCCGGGGTCAGCGACTTCAGCACTTCCTGGCCGACCGCGCGCACCTTGATGCGTTCGATCAGGGCCTGCACCACCGGCAGCGCAACGTCGGCTTCGAGCAGCGCGATGCGGACCTCACGGGTGGCCTCGCGGATGTTCTCCTCGGTCAGGCGGCCGCGGCCACGCAGGCGCTCGATGGTGCCGGAAAGGCGCTGGGTCAGTGACTCGAACATGCGGCGCAACCTGTCTGAAAGCGGGGGACAATAAGGCAGACAGTATAACGGGTCCGCTCCCCTCCCCGGACTGCGACCACAGGGCCGTCGCCACCACCGCAGGGGTATGCGAAACTGCAACGATGTTAATCGTTCTCATCGCCGCCCTGCTCTACCTGGCCGCCAGCGCCCTGCTGGTGCGTGCGCTTGGCCGCGATGAAAGCACCGGCTCCCCCGCCTGGCTGTGGCCCGCCCTGCCGGCGATGCTGCTGCACGGCGGCTACCACGTGATGGTGGCCATGCGCACCAACGGCGGGCCGGACATGCACTTCTTCGCCGCGCTGTCGCTGGTCGGCCTGGGCATGGCCTGGCTGACCTCGCTGGTCGGCGCGCGCGGGCGCATGTCGGCGCTGGGCGTGGTGGTGTTCCCGCTGGCCGCGGTACTGCTGCTGGCCTACCACGGCTACGGCCACGAACCGAGCAAGGTGCTGGGCTGGCGCCTGGCCAGCCACGCCTGGCTGGCGCTGCTGGCCTACGCCACGCTGAGCATCGCCGCGCTGCTGGCGATCATGCTGTGGCTGCAGGAACGCGCCCTGCGCCGCCGCGAGTTCCGGCCGTGGCTGCGCGCCCTGCCGCCGCTGGCCGATCTGGAATCGCTGCTGTTCCGGGTGATCACCGTCGGCTTCGCGCTGCTGACCTTGACCCTGGTCACCGGCGTGCTGTTCGTCGACGACCTGCTGGCGCAGAAGCTGGTGCACAAGACCGTGCTGAGCGTGCTGTCGTGGATCGTGTTCGGCGTGCTGCTGATCGGCCGTCGCCGCTACGGCTGGCGCGGCATGAAGGCGGTGCACTGGACGCTGGCGGCAATGCTGTTGCTGCTGCTGGCCTTCTTCGGCAGCCAGTTCGTGATCGAACTGGTGTTCGGGCATTCGCGATAGCGGTGTGCCGGCCAACGGTCGGCACCCACCTGGGTAGTAGGCCGGCCGCTGGCCGGCAACAGGACCGCACCCTGCGTGGATGCCGCAGACGGTCAAGGCAGCGGCTGGGCCAGGATCTTCCGTACCGAGCGACCGCTGTTGGTGAGGATGTCATCCACCTGCCAGCAGCCCTGCCCCTGGCGCACCATCGGCAACCGGGTCACGTAGGCCTTCTTCCATACCGAATAGCGCATCTCGACCTGGCCGGACGTCGCCGAGACCTCTTTCCAGATGTAGCGCACCGGACTCTCGATGTCGCCATCCTGCGCATCCAGCCACGGGTCCGAATCGATGGTGCAGATGCCTTCCTCGCGCGTCTGGCAGGCGCGCTCGCCACGCAGGGCCTTGCCGAAGGCCGGGCTGACCAGCGCCGGCGGCGATTCCAGCAGATCGCCATTGCCGGTGGTTGCCTCGTAGAAGGCACGGGCGACAGCCACTGGTTCCTGGCAGGCCGGTGCGGCCTGCACGGCGGGGGCCAGCAGCAGCCCGGCGATCATGAACATCCCTGTCTTCCGCATGTATTTCTCCTTGAGGTAGTGCCGGCCGCTGGCCGGCAACACAGAATATCCCGGCGCTGCCGGCCAGCGGCCGGCACTACCCGATACCCGGCTTACAAGCCGTAACGCTCGATCACGTCCAGGTGCGGCTGGCGATCCTGGTCGCAGGCTTCGGCCAGCCGCAGCCAGCAATGCGGATGCTGCCACTTCGCGGTTTCCTGCTGCAGGAAGCGGTGCAGCGCCAGCGGTGCATGGTCCTGCGGCTGGGCGACGGTGAACAGCAGGCCCGGCAGCGTGCCCTCCTCCTCGTCCGGATCGGTCACGGTGTAGTCCGGGCGGCTGTGCGACCACACCTGCCAGCCCTGCGCCTCGGCCGCTGCGACAAAGGCATCCCACGCATCTTCGCCCGGGTGCGCGCCGTCGATCAGCCAGCTGCGGGCGAAGCCGCCGCGCTCCAGGACATGCACCTGCGCATAGGTCGGGATGAAATGCTCGCGCGCTTCCTCCTCCTCCGGCGCCGGGTGCACCAGCGCAGCATCGAACACCACCCAGTCGCCCACCTGCTGGGCACGGTTGGCCGGTGCGTTCTCGACGATACGTGCGGTGACCGGGCCACTGCGGCGCGCGTAGTACTCCATCGGCTCGCCGTTCTCTTCGCTGCGGATGATCACCCAGCCCCACGGCTCCTCGACCACGCCGTCCTGGCTGGACAGCTCCATGCCGATCGCCGCCGCCGAGCGGCGCACCGCATCCCAGTCGCGTGCCGCGCTGGCCGCGCTCATGTGGTCCCAGTGTGCGGCGTTGGGTTCTTCCAGCAGCTCCACCAGCTGCGCATAGCAGGCCTGCGCCTCGCTGAAGCGACCGGTTTCCATGTACATCCGCGCCAGCGTACCGCGTGCGCCATGCGAGCCCGGCGAGGCCGCCAGCAGCGCCTGCGCGGCCTGCTCCAGTGCCGGCCAGTCGGACACGCGACGGGCGCGCTGCACCTCGCACCAGTGCGCGAACACCGGCACGCTGCCGCGATAGGCATCAGCCAGCTGGCGCAGGCCTTCGTCGTCGCCCTGCTCGGTCAGCCAGCGCATCAGCGTGTATCATCCTGCGTGTGTGCGCGCACGAAGCGCCACAGCAATGCGCGCGCTTCCGTCTGCGCCCCACAGGCGCTCAGCGCGGAGGCAGCCATCTCGGCCAGCGCCTCGTCATCTGGCAGCTGCGCCTGTGCCTGCAGCAGCCACTGCGCCTCACGTTCGGGATCGCGCGACTGGTTCTGCTCTCCCTGTTCGTTCAGCCAAACCAGTAGTTCAGCGGCTGGCACCGGCAGCGGCGCCACATCCGGCAATGCATCGATGCGTGCCGCCAGGCCGGCCACCAGCGCAGCCGCACCCCGGTCCTGGCGCAGCTGTGCCAGATGGGTACGCGCCAGTTCCAGCTGGCGCAGCGCCACCCAGCGTGCGCCACGCTGCAGGGCCAGCTCCAGGCTCAGCGCAGCGACTTCGATCAGCAGGCGGTGCGAGCCAACCTCGGCAAAGTGTTCGATGATGGTGTTGAAGCGCGTACCCAGGTCCCAGGTATTGCGTGCGGGATCACGCCGGCACAGCGCTGCGGCGGTGTTCGCCCACAGCCGCCAGTAGGTAGGCGTCAGCTCGCTCCACGGCACCAGCTGCTGCAGGGCCTCTTCGTCGCGGTCCAGCTGGGCCAGCGCCCACGCCTTGGACAGGCGGCGCGGCACCGTGCAGTTGGCCGGCTCGTACTCGCCGGACGCGGCCACTTCGGCCTCGCGCTTCTCGATCAGCAGCAGCGCTTCTTCGGCGCGGCCCATGCCCAGCAGGATCTTGATCTGCATCTCCGGGAAGCTGTCGAACACTTCCTTGCCGCAGGCCTCGATCGCGTCGGACTGCACCTGCAGGTAATCCAGTGCATCCTGGCCACGGCCATCATCAAGCAGTGCATCGGCCTTCTCGCAGCTCAGGCACTGGAAGCAGGCCCAGCTCGGGTCGATGCGGCCCAGTGTTTCATCGCACACCTCGATACGCTCGGGCACCCAGCCGGGGCCATCGATGTTGCCGTAGCAGGCGGCAAGATCCTGGGTCACGCAGATCGACTGCGGGCACTCCAGGGTGTCCTCGCGATGCGCACGCTCGAACAGCGCCACGGCTTCGCCCAGCGCGCTCTCGCCTTCGACACGATTGCCGACGCGGTTGCGCAGCGCCCAGTGGCCGACGTAGACGTCGACCCACGGGTTGTCCAGCGCCTTGCCCAGCGCTCGCGCTTCGGGCAGCAGCGCGTCGACGCGGTCGACACGCAGTTCACTCACCTCGTCGGCGAGGCGGTTCAGCAGGTGCGCATTCTGCGCCTGGCCGGCCTGGCGCAGGTCACCCTGCAGTTTTTCGACCCAGTTCCAGATGTCCATGGGGTAAGTACTCCTGTCTAGCGAAGGCTGGATGAGAGGATGCGGTGCTCAGCGCAGCATCTGCTGCAGGGCACCGGCGATATCGGTGAAGGCGCCGTTGAGATCCGGGCCGGGCGTGGCGGTCGCGCGGGCCAGTGGACGGCCCTGCGCGGCGACGATGATCTTCAGTGAGCGCAGCAGGCGCGCTGCGGCCTCGGCCTGCGGGTGGCCCTCGCGCTGGGCGCGCAGCAGCGCCTGCACCGCGGGGTTGTCGAGGTTGAGGTACAGCCGCGATGGCGCACGCGATTCGATGCGCGCGGTGAACTGACGCGCCAGCCGCAGCGCCGCCATTGAAACGCGCTTGTCGTTCTCATCGTCTTCGAGGCGCTGCTTCAGTTCGGCTTCGCGATCGGGCACCACCACCACCGGCAGCGACTCGGGACTGAAGCGTGCCGGCAGCAATTGTTCGCCGTCACCCAGCTGCTCGCGCAGCCATGCCAGCTGCGCCTCATCGAGGCTGTCATCGCTGCGGAACAGCGCGCGGTTGCCCTGCTCGGTCCCCAGCTCGACCAGGCGCAGGCCCTTGGCCTGGGCCCAGCGCCGCAGGAACGGCACTACTGCATAGCGATGGCCATGCGCGACCGGCACGCCCATCGCGCGGAACAGCATTTCCTCGAAGCCGCCACCGTTGTCGAGGATCACATGCACGGCACCGCGTGTGGGCAGCGCACTGGCAGGCAGATCGCCCTGCGAGGTCGGCACGCGCACGTGCTCCAGCAACAGGTCGAACAGGCGGTCATCGCACAGCGCCGCGCCCAGCAGCGCCTCGTTGTGGCGGCTCAATACACGTCGCCACGCTTCCGGCTGCTGCCGCGCGACGTCGGCCAGGCCATCAATCAGCGCCTCCAGCAACGCATGCTGCACGGCGCGGTACTGGTCGTCGCGCTGCAGGTCTTCGCGGCTGGCGGTAGGCGTGAGCCGCGAGGATTCGATCACCCCGCCGATGAAGCCCGCCCACGGCGGCAGCAGGTCACGCGCATCGTCGTCCAGCAGCATGCCGCGCACGAACACCGACAGGTTGCGGTTGTCACTGGTGCCGTAGGTGGCACCGTCCTGCACCCACAGCAGGCCGGTGGCATCGCTGTTGCCATCGGCACGCAGCGGCACGGTGACGATCGGCTCGAAATCATGTTCGAAACGCGCCGCGAACTGCAGCGCCTGGCGACGCGCCTGCACCGGATGCACGGCGACATCCCCCTGGCCGCGCCACGGCGGCGGCTCGGGGTTGAGCGCCTCGCCCGCAGCGCCGATGAAGATCGGCTCGGACAGCAGCGCACAGTAGCGGCCCAGCACCTCGTGCAGGCGCGCTTCGTTGGCCAGCGGCAGGAAGTCCGGATGCAGCTCCAGTTCCACCTCGGTGCCGACCGCGCGTGCCGGCACTTCGCTGACGGTGTACTGCTCGGCGTTGCTGGACACGTACAGATGGCCCAGTTCCGGCGTCTGGTACGAGGTGGTGCGCACGCTGACCCGGCGCGCCAGCACGAAGGCCGACAGGAAGCCGAGGCCGAACATGCCGATCAGGCCCTCATCGTCCTCGCCGCCCTGGCGCAGGCCGCGGGTGTAGCCGACGCCGACGGTCGCCAGGTAGTCATGGATCTCCTGGCGGGTCAGGCCGGCGCCGGTATCGATGATGCGCAGCACGCCGGCAGCGGCATCGACCTGCACCGCGATGCGCGAGGGCACCTCGACGCCGGGTTGTTCGATGCGGCGGCGGATGATCGAGTCGTGCGCGTTCTGCACCAGCTCACGCAGCGCCACCACCGGGGTGGAATAGAGGTGCTTGCCCAGCACCGTCATCAGTCCATTGAGATCGACCCCGGCGCGACGGATTTCGGCGTTGGGGGCGGTGAGCGCGGTGTCCTGCATGTAATCGTTTACTCCTGGGCACGGAAAGACGCCAGAGGGCGCCTTCGTCGAGCGGGAAAAACTAGCACAGGGAGGCTGACCGTTACCGTGTCGGCCGCCGTATTCCACGTGCGCGGTGGTGACGCCGGGCCATGCCCGGCGCGATCACGCCGCGTCGATGGCCTCGGACAGGCGCTCCACCGCAATCACTTCCATACCCTTCACCGAACCGCCCTTGGGCGCATTGGCCTTGGGCACGATGGCGCGCTTGAAGCCATGCGTGGCGGCTTCGCGCAGGCGGTCTTCGCCATTCGGTACCGGTCGGATCTCGCCGGACAGGCCAACCTCGCCAAACGCAATCGTCTTTTCCGCCAGCGGCCGGTCCTGCAGCGAGGACAGCACCGCCAGCAGCACCGGCAGGTCGGCAGCGGTCTCCTGCACGCGGATGCCACCGACCACGTTGACGAACACATCCTGGTCGCCGACCAGCACGCCACCATGACGGTGCAGCACGGCCAGCAGCATGGCCAGGCGGTTCTGCTCCAGGCCGACTGCGACACGGCGCGGGTTCGACAGCGGCGAGGCATCCACCAGCGCCTGCACTTCAACCAGCAGCGGCCGGGTGCCCTCGCGGGTGACCATCACGCAGCTGCCGGGTTGGTGGGTACTGCCGCCGGACAGGAAGATCGCCGACGGATTGGAGACTTCCTTCAGGCCCTTGTCGCCCATCGCGAACACGCCCAGCTCGTTGACCGCACCGAAGCGGTTCTTGAACGCGCGCAGCAGGCGGAAGCGGCTGCCACTCTCGCCTTCGAAGTACAGCACCGCATCGACCATGTGTTCGAGCACGCGCGGGCCGGCGATACCGCCCTCCTTGGTCACGTGGCCGACCAGGAACACGGCGGTGCCGGTCTCCTTGGCGAAACGCACCAGCCGCGCCGCGCTCTCGCGCACCTGGCTGACCGAGCCGGGCGCGGCGGTCAGGCTCTCGGTCCACAGGGTCTGCACGGAGTCGGCCACGATCAGCCGCGGGCCGGCCTTGGACGCATGCTGCAGGATCGACTCGACGCCGGTCTCGGCCAGCGCATTGACACCATCCAGCGGCAATTCCAGCCGGTGTGCGCGGCCGGCCACCTGGGCCAGCGACTCCTCGCCGGTGACGTACAGCACCGGCAGCTCGGCCGCCATCTTCGCCACCGCCTGCAGCAGCAGGGTCGACTTGCCGATGCCCGGGTCGCCACCAACCAGTACCACCGCGCCCTCGACCAGCCCCCCGCCCAGCACGCGATCGAACTCGCCGATGCCGGTCGAGACACGGCGATGCTCGGTCTGCTCCACGTCCTTCAGGGCGGTGATCTTCGGCGGGTCGATCTTGCCGGCCCAGCCGGCCCGGCGCGACGCGGGCGCCTTGGCCGCCGCCGCGCTCTCCAGCACGATTTCCGACAGCGAGTTCCAGGCGTTGCACTCGGTGCACTGGCCCTGCCACTTGCTGAATTCGGCGCCGCATTCATTGCAGACGTAGGCGGTGCGGGCTTTTGCCATCGGATGATTTCCAGCAACGGGAACAGGCGTGGCAGGATAGCCGAGCCGGGTCGCAGGTGCTGCGACCGCTCAAGTCCCGCCCACCCGCGCCGATAGCTGTCGCGGGCGTGCGCCTTGCGGGCGCCCCTCCCTCCCCCTCTGGATTCAACATGACTGGCAGTTACAGTCAGAGCCTGGTCGCCATCTCCCTGCTGGTGGCCATTCTTGCTTCGTACACGGCGCTGGACATGGCCGGCCGCCTGGCCACGGCCGAGGGCCGCGTGGCGCGCTGGTGGCTGGCCGGCGGCGCGGCGGCGATGGGCCTGGGTATCTGGTCGATGCATTTCATCGGCATGCTGGCCTTCGACCTGCCGATCCCGGTCGGCTACGACCTCGGCATCACCCTGTATTCGCTTGCAGTGTCGATCGGCGCTTCGGCCTATGCGCTGTGGCTGGTGTCACGACCCAGCCTGCCCTGGCGACGACTGCTGGCCGGCGCCGTGCTGATGGGCCTGGGCATTGCCACCATGCACTACCTCGGCATGGCCGCGATGCGCATGCAGCCGGGTATCGACTATCACCCGGGCTGGTTCGCCGCCTCCATTGCAGTAGCCATCGGTGCCGCCGGCGCGGCGCTGTGGATCGCCTTCCGCCTGCGTTCCGAGCAGCGCCACACCATGCGCCTGCGCGCACTGGCCTCGCTGGTGATGGGCCTGGCCATCGTCGGCATGCATTACACCGGCATGGCCGCCGCACGCTTCCCCGAAGGCAGCATCTGCGGCGCGGTCGGCAGCGGCGGCATCGACACGCGCTGGCTGGCAGTGCTGGTGATCGTCACCACTGTAGCCACCCTGGGTATCGCCCTGGTCGCCTCGCTGTTCGATCGGCAGATGCGCGTGCGTACCGGGTTGCTGGCCGATTCACTGGCACACGCCAACGACAAGCTGATCCAGGCCGCCCTGCATGACCCGCTGACCCAGCTGCCCAACCGCATGCTGCTGCAGGACCGCATCGAACAGGCCATCGAGAAGGCGCGCCGCCGCGGCCGCGCCGTGGCGGTGATGTTCTGCGACCTGGACGGCTTCAAGGCGGTCAACGATGCCTACGGCCACCAATTGGGCGACCGCCTGCTGGTGGCGGTGGCACAGCGCATCGGCGGCCTGCTGCGGCCGCAGGACACGTTCGCGCGCCTCGGCGGCGACGAGTTCGTGATCGTGCTGGCCATCGACACCCCGGACGATGCGGTGGTGGTGGCCGAACGCATCATCGCCGCCGCCGGCGAACCATTCACCCTGGATGCCGCCGAACTGCAGGTCAGCGCCAGTCTCGGCATCGCCCTGTACCCGGATGATGCCAGCAACGAACGCGAACTGATGGCGCACGCCGATGCGGCGATGTACCACACCAAGGAAACCGGCCGGAACGGCTATACCTTCTTCACCCCGTCGATGCAGCTCAGTGCCAACCGCCAGCTGCGCCTGCTGCAGGATCTGCGCAAGGCGATCGCGCGTGACGAGCTGCTGCTGCACTACCAGCCGAAGTTCCCGGCCGCTGGCGCACCAGCTACCGGCGCCGAGGCCCTGCTGCGCTGGCAGCACCCGGAACTGGGCCTGCTGGCGCCGGATGTGTTCATTCCCATCGCCGAGCGCAGCGGCCTGATCCTGCCGATCGGCGACTGGGTACTGGACCGCGCCTGTGCACAGCTGCGTGCATGGCACGAGGCCGGGCATACCGGATGGTCGATGGCGGTGAACCTGTCGCCGCTGCAGTTCTCCTCGCCGGCCCTGCTGGACAGCGTGCGCGAGGTGCTGCAGCGGCACCGGATCGAGCCGGCGCGGTTGACCCTGGAGATCACCGAGACCACGGCGATGAAGGATGTCGACGCCAGCCTGGCGATTCTCAACGATCTGACCGCGATGGGCGTGCATATCGCCATCGACGATTTCGGCACCGGCTACTCCAGCCTGCTGTACCTGAAGCGGATGCCGGCCACCGAACTGAAGATCGACCGTGCGTTCGTGCATGACCTGGAACGCAACGACGAGGATGCCGCCATCGTGTCGTCGATCATCGCGCTGGGCCGCACCCTGCAGCTGCAGGTGGTGGCCGAAGGCGTGGAGACGCAGGCGCAGCGCGAATACCTGAGCGAACTGGGCTGCGACCAGCTGCAGGGCTATCACCTGGGCCGGCCTATGGATGCCGAAGAGTTCCTGCGCCGGGTGGCGGGGTAGAGCCGGCCGGCTTCCCGCGATTGCCGGCCAGCGGCCGGCACTACCCACATCCGCAGACAAACAAAAAGGCCGCCCGAGGGCGGCCTTTCTGCGTGGCAACGTCGCGAGGACGTCAGTGCATCATGTGCACGTTCATGTTGTGCATGACCCACAGGGTACCGACCACGATGATGCCGATCACCACCACGGTGAAGGCCGCAGCGTTGACGTTCCAGCGGCTTTCCGAAGAGCGGTCCAGGTGCAGGAAGAACACCAGGTGGACCAGCATCTGCAGCACCGCGGTGATCGCGATCACCACACCGTTGACGGTGCGCGAGAAGTCGCCCGACATCACCATCCAGAACGGGATGACGGTCAGCACCACCGCCAGCACGAAGCCGATCAGGTACGACTTCACGGTGCCATGGCTTTCGCCGCCGGTGCCGTGGTCGTGTGCATGGTTGTCATGTGCCATTACAGGGCTCCATTGAGGTAGACGACGGAGAACACGCCGATCCAGATCAGGTCCAGGAAGTGCCAGAACAGGCTCAGGCACGCCATGCGGGTCTTGTTGGTCGGGGTCAGGCCGTACTTCTTCAGCTGCACGAACATCACCAGCAGCCACAGCAGGCCGGCGCTGACGTGCAGGCCGTGGGTACCGACCAGGGCGAAGAACGCCGACAGGAAGGCACTGCGGTCCGGACCGTAGCCCTGGTGGATCAGGTGCTGGAACTCCCACACTTCCATGCACATGAAGCCGAAGCCCAGCAGCCAGGTGATGCCCAGCCACAGGTACATCTGGCCCATCTGCTTGCGGTGCATGGCAATCATGCCCAGGCCGAAGGTCAGCGAGGAGGTCAGCAGCAGCGCGGTTTCCCATGCAACGAACGGCAGTTCGAACAGGTCCTTCGCGGTCGGGCCACCATCGGTACCGCCGGCCAGCACCACGTAGGTGGCGAACAGCGAGGCGAAGATGAGGCAGTCGCTCATCAGGTACACCCAGAAACCGAAGACGGTGTTGCCGCCGGTGTCGTGGTGCTCGTGGTCGTCATGGCCATGGGCCGCCGCGTGCGCGGCGTGCCCGTGGCTCAGGGTCGAGGTATTGGTGCTCATGCCTTCAGCTCCGACTTCACCAGGCCCTGGTTTTCCAGGTGCTTGCGGTGTTCGTTCTCGATGCGTTCCACCTCGGCGGCCGGGACCCAGTAGTCCACGTCCTGGTCGAAGGTGCGGTAGATGAACGTGGCGATCATGCCGACGAAGCCGACGATGGCCAGCCACCAGATGTGCCAGATCATCGCGAAGCCGAACACCAGGCTGAAGGCACCGATGACAACGCCCGTGCCGGTGTTGCGCGGCATGTGGATGTCGGTGTACTTGGCCGGCTTCGGCCAGGCTTCACCACGCTGCTTGCGCTCCCAGAAATCGTCCAGCTCGGTGACTTCCGGCAGGCTGCCGAAGTTGTAGAAGGCCGGCGGCGAAGAGGTTTCCCACTCCAGCGTACGGGCATCCCACGGGTCGCCGGTCAGGTCGGCGGTCTTCTTGCGGTCGCGGATCGACACGGCCACCTGGATGATCTGGCACAGGATGCCGGCACCCACGATGAAGGCACCTGCGGCAGCGACCAGCAGCAGCGGCTCGTAGGCCGGGTTAACGGTGCTCTGCAGACGACGGGTCATGCCCATGAAGCCCAGCACGTACATCGGCATGAAGGTCACGTAGAAGCCGATGAACCAGCACCAGAACGCGCACTTGCCCCAGAACTCGTTCAGGCGGAAGCCGAACATCTTCGGCCACCAGTAGGTGATGCCGGCGAACATGCCGAACACCACGCCGCCGATGATGACGTTGTGGAAGTGGGCGATCAGGAACAGGCTGTTGTGCAGCACGAAGTCGATGGCCGGGATCGCCAGCATCACGCCGGTCATGCCGCCGATGGTGAAGGTGACCATGAAGCCGATGGTCCACAGCACGGGCGTGGTGAACTGCACGCGACCGCGGAACATGGTGAACAGCCAGTTGAAGATCTTCACGCCGGTCGGGATCGAGATGATCATCGTCGTGATGCCGAAGAAGGCATTGACGTTGGCACCCGAGCCCATGGTGAAGAAGTGGTGCAGCCACACGATGAACGACAGCACGCCGATGCAGGCGGTGGCGTAGACCATGCCCTTGTAGCCGAACAGCGCCTTGCGCGAGAAGGTCGCGATGACTTCGGAGAACACACCGAACGCCGGCAGGACCAGGATGTACACCTCCGGGTGACCCCAGATCCAGATCAGGTTGATGTACAGCATGGCGTTGCCGCCACCGTCATTGGTGAAGAAGTGCGTACCCAGGTAACGGTCCAGGGTCAGCAGCACCAGGGTGATGGTCAGCACCGGGAAGGCAGCGACGATCAGCACGTTGGTCACCAGGGCGGTCCAGGTGAACACCGGCATCTGCATCAGCTTCATGCTGGGGGTACGCATCTTCAGGATGGTGATGAAGAAGTTGATACCGCTCAGCGTGGTACCCAGGCCTGCGACCTGTAGACCCCAGATGTAGTAGTCCATGCCTACGCTTGGACTGTATTCGATGCCCGACAACGGCGGGAACGCCAGCCAGCCGGTGGCAGCGAACTCACCGATCCACAGCGACAGCATGATCAGCACCGCGCCGGACACGAACAGCCAGAAGCTGAGCGAGTTGACGAACGGGAACGCGACGTCGCGCGCACCGATCTGCAGCGGCACGGCCAGGTTCATCAGGCCGGTGATCAGCGGCATCGCCACGAAGAAGATCATGATCACGCCGTGGGCGGTGAAGATCTGGTCGTAGTGGTGCGGCGGCAGGTAACCCTCGGACCCGCCGACGGCGAGCGCCTGCTGGGTACGCATCATGATGGCGTCGGAGAAACCGCGCAGCAGCATGACGAAGGCGACGATGAGGTACATCACGCCGATCTTCTTGTGATCCACCGAAGTGAACCACTCCTTCCACAGATAGCCCCACAGCTTGAACTTGGTGATCAGGGCCATGACGCCCAGGCCACCCAGCACCGCGCCGACCAGGGTGGTCAGCACGATCGGATCGTGGGGGATCGACTCAATTGAGAGTTTACCCAACATGTTCATTCTCCCGAGCCCGCATGGCCGGCGTGGCCTGCGTGTTCGTGTTCGTTGGCATCCAGGTTTTCACCCGATTCCTTGGAATCATGCGCGTCACTGGGGGCATGGCCCTCGTGCGCTTCATGGCTGGCGGCATCGGCAGCGGCGGCACCGGCGTGTTCGTGCTTCATGCCGTAATGCTTGTTGTCGCCCATGTGCTTGGCGATGACCCAGTCGAACAGGCCTTCTTCGGTCTTGCCGAAGTAGGTGACCGGATACCACTCGGCGTTGCGTGCTTCACCCAGCGCCTTGAACGAGGCCTTGTCCAGGGTCTGCTCGCCGGCGCGGACCTGGTCCAGCCACTGGCGGTACTCGGCATCGGTGACCGAGTAGGCGGTGAAGTGCATCTTGGCGAAGCCCGCGCCGCTGTAGTGTGAGGACATGCCCGGGAATTCACCGGTCTCGTTGGCGATCAGATGGAGCTTGGTCTCCATCGCAGCCATCGAGTAGATCATGCTGCCCAGGTGTGGGATGAAGAACGCATTCATCACCGAATCGGACGTGATCTTGAAGTTCAGCGGCGTGTTGACCGGGAACTTGATTTCGTTGACGACCGCCACCTTCTCTTCCGGATAGATGAACAGCCACTTCCAGTCCAGCGAGATCGCCTCGATGGTGACCGGCTTGACGTCCGAATCCAGCGGCTTGTACGGGTCCAGTGCGTGCGACGAGCGCCAGGTCAGGACCGCCAGCACCAGCACGATCATGCAGGGAATGGACCACACCACCACCTCGATCGCCGTCGAGTGGGACCACTTCGGCTCGTAGCGGGCCTTGGTGTTGGAGGCGCGATACTTCCACGCGAAGGTCAGGGTCATGATGATGACCGGGATGACGACCAGCAGCATGAGCACGGTGGCCGTGATCAGCAGGGTCTTCTCATCCTGGCCGATCTGGCCCTTCGGACTGAGGATGGCCACCGCATCGCAGCCGGTGAGCATCACCAGCAACGACAGCAGCAGGCCCGGGCGCAACCAGCGCCCAAGGGTTTTCAACGGAATCATCGGTCGATCCAATTGCGAGGGAATGCCGTTCCCCGTCCTGCCTGTTCCGGCCAAAGCCGGTCCCACCGGTCCGGAAGACAGGCAGGGAGGTGGGGTCGAGTCAGCCTTTCAATTTTAGGCCGTCACCCACCATTTAAGAAAGGCATTGACAATGATCGAGCGCAGGAAAGGCCCGTTTCTGGCTGCGACACGTTGTCGCACCGCGCAACCGCGGCGGGCAGAACACCCGGGGGCGGCATCCTAGCATCGGGCGATGGCGGCTGCTCCGCCCGTGTTCGGCAAAGTCATCTGAACCTGTTCAGGCGTGCTGGCGGGTGCCCGGCGTGGGATGCTCGGCGCAGGAGGAAGGCCCGTGGACAAGATCGACTTCAAGAAGCGCGATCGCGCGTTGTACCTGCCCCCGGCGGGCCGGTTCGTGACGGTAGACGTACCGCCCCTGCCCTACCTGATGGTCGACGGCCACGGTGATCCGAATACCGCCCCCGCGTATGTGCAGGCGGTGCAGTGGCTGTACGCGGTGAGCTATGCACTGAAGTTCGCGCTGAAGTCCGGGGGCCAGGACTACGTGGTGCCGCCGCTGGAAGCCCTGTGGACCGCCGAGGATCCGTCGAGCTTTGTCGCACGCCGCAAGGATGAGTGGAGGTGGACGGTGATGATCCGTACGCCGGACGGGATCAGTCCAGCGCAGTTGGAGGCTGCCATCGCCAAGTCGGCGAAGAAACTGGGCGAGGTCCCGGCCAGCCTTCGCCATGAAATTCTTGAAGAAGGCCTCTGCCTGCAGACCCTGCATGTAGGCGCCTACGATGACGAGGGTCCGGCCCTCGCCCATCTGCACAACGAACTGATGCCTTCGCTGGGCTACGCCTTCGCCGGCCCCCATCACGAGATCTACCTGAGCGATCCGCGCAAGACCGACGCGGCGCGGTTGAAGACCGTGCTGCGGCAGCCGGTGCGCGCGCTTGAGCCTGATAAGGGTTCGCGCTCATGACACAAGGCCAGTGATTGCTTCAAATGCCAAAACAAAAAGCCCCAACCAAGGCCGGGGCTTTTCATTACAACTGGTGCCGGAAACAGGAGTCGAACCTGCGACCTACGCATTACGAATGCGCCGCTCTACCAACTGAGCTATTCCGGCGGAGCCCGCGATTTTACGGGCTGGGCGCCCCGGCGGTCAATCCATCCGGCTCAGCCCACCTCTACCCGGTTGGCGCACACCCGCCCGGCCGCGAAATCCTGCAGATTCCCCAGCGTGATCGCCGAGATCTCCTGCAGCGCCTCCACGGTGAAGAAGCCCTGGTGGCCGGTCACCAGCACATTCGGGAAGGTCATCAGGCGCTGGAAGGCCTCGTCGTCGATGATCTCGCCAGACAGGTCCTGGAAGAACAGCGCGCTTTCCTGCTCATACACGTCGATGGCCAGATGACCGAGCCGGCGCGACTTCAGCGCGCGGATCACCGCATGGGTATCGACCAGTGCGCCGCGCGACGTATTGACGAGCATCGCGCCCGGCTTCATCCGTGCCAGTGTTGCATCATTGATCAGGTGCTGGGTATCGGGGGTCAACGGGCAATGCAGCGAGACGATGTCGGCGCGCGCGAGCAGTTCGTCCAGTCCAACCATGTCGCCCACGCCGGCGAAGGCCGGCGACGGGTACGGGTCGTGCCCCAGCACGGTGCAGCCCATGCCGTTGAAGATGCGCGCGGTGGCCTGCCCGATCTTGCCGGTGCCGACGATGCCGACCGTGCGCCCATGCAAGGTGCGCCCGAGCAGGCCATCGAGCATGAAGT
Source organism: Stenotrophomonas sp. 86156_Sma (assembly GCF_056481625.1). NCBI lineage: Bacteria > Pseudomonadati > Pseudomonadota > Gammaproteobacteria > Lysobacterales > Lysobacteraceae > Stenotrophomonas > Stenotrophomonas sp. 86156_Sma. Next base: position 1,435,743 of record NZ_CM151157.1, on the reverse strand, counting down.
TGCCCTCGCGCACGCGGTTGTAGGCGCGATGGGTCTGCCGGTTGAGGGTCATCACCAGCGCCAACGCATGCTCGGCCACCGCCTCCGGGGAATAGGCCGGTACGCGTGCGACGAACAGATCCAGCACTTTCGCGGCTGCCAGGTCCACATTGTTGAAGCCGGCGCAGCGCAGCAGTACGGCCCGCACGCCCAACGCATGCAGGGCGTGCAGCACCGGCGCATCCAGGCGGTCGTTGACGAACACGCATACGGCTGCGCAATCCTGCGCCAGCGCGGCCGTGTGCACGTCCAGCGCCACATCGAAGTACACGAACGCAAAGCCGTCCCCAGCCGCATCGCGCTGGTTCGCCTCATCAAGGAAACGACGGTCGTAGGGACGGGCACTGAAGACGGCGATCTGCATGGACGGGCCTGGGTGGAATGGCATATCGACCATACCGCAGCAGCACCCGCGTTGGGATGGCACCGGCGATGCCTTCATCGCCGGTGCCGGGTGCCACTTAGAACTTGTAGCCCAGGCCCAGCATCACGCCGTTCTGGATCTGCCCGTCGCGGCGCTCACCCACGTAATCGGCCATGATCGACAGGCGCTCGCTGGCGCGACTGGTCACGCCCACGTTCCAGGCCAGCACCTGCTCGCCCACGGCCTGGCTGCTGGCACCAAACACCAGGTCCGGGGCTGCGGCGAAACCGGTGCTGTAGCGCGCCTGCGAATCGCCCAGCTCCTTCTGCCAGACCACGCGGGCACGCGGAGTGATGCGCTCGCCGTTGTTGCCCTCGAAGGTCTTGAACAACTGCAGGCCGGCACCCACGCGGATACTTTCCAGACTGCCGCTGCGACCGGCCAGCGCACCGGCACCCTGCCCTTCGTTGAAGCGGGTTGCCGACGTCCGTGCGTAGTCCACCACCGGCAGCAGCGGCTGGATCACCAGCCCCTTGCCAGTGGTGAAGGAGAAGGCATGTTCGACCCGCGCCGAGATCGCATCGTTGCTGTATCGGGCACGCAGCGGCTGCTGCAGGCCCTCGATGGCGGAGAGGCTGCGGCGGGTGTCATGGCGCAGATCGGTGTAGCGCACGGCCGCTGACAGGTAGCCACGCGAATAGGTCGCGTCCAGGTAGCCGCCCACGTCCAGCGCGCGCACGTCGCCGCTGAAGCCGGAGCCATCGCTGGCCTTGGTCGACATGTCGGCCGCGGCCACGCTGGCACCCAGGGTGACGCGGTCATCGGCCAGGCGGGTGTCGGCACCGACCACGATGCCACCGATGTTGTGGCTCAGGCCGCCCACGCCACCGTCGGCGTCGATGCGGCCATGGCTGGCGAAACCGCGTGCCCACAGGCCATGGCTGCGTCCCGTCGCACCGCCACCGCCAGTCCCCTCGCCGGCCGGTTCGACCAGATGCATGGCCAACTGGTTGAACAGGCTGCCATGACGCATGCCCGGCTGCGCCGAGACCGACTGCGCCGCCTGCGAAGCCAGTCCATCGGCATCGCCGCCACTGCGCATCGCCGCCTGGTGCTGCTGCACCACGTTGCCGATGCTGCCCAGCAGTGCGTTGTCGGCCAGGCGCAGGCTGGCATGGGCATCACCGCGCAGGGCGCCGGCCTGCTGTGCGATCACATCGCGGTCGGTGAACTGCAGCGCGCCGAGCAGCGACTTCAGGCCGCTGTCCTGGCGGTCCGATGCGGCTGCCAGCGCGCGCCCCAGCCCGTCGCCGGAGGTGCCGTTGGCAAACAGCCCCAGCTGGTCGAAGCCCGGGTTGGCGGTCAGCCACAGGCCATCGGCCGTCTGCTTCACGTTGAAGCTGAGCAGTGAATTGTGGCGCGGGCGGAACACTTCACCGGCAGTGATGCTGGCACTGTATCCGGCGTCCCCCAGCCGCACGACATCCTGGAAGCCCCCCTGGTAGATCGGCCCTTCCACCAGATCGCGGCGGTAGGCACCGGCATAGAAGCCCTGGGCCACATTCAACGCAAGGTGTGCGCCCTGCGCGATCACCAGCGCGCCCTCCTCGGTGCCGCCGTCGTAGAAGCTGCCGACGCGCAGGCGGCCACTGCCGGTACCACCGGCTTCGGTAACATCAAACAACACCTGGCCGCCGGGCATGATGTTGACGTAGCCGTGGGTCACCAGATCCCCACCGCGCGGCATCAGCGTGCCGAACACGCGCAGGCGGTTGAAGCCATCTTCGCGGTAGGACGGGCCGGTGCCATCCAGCAGCGCATCGCTGTCGGTGCCGACCGATGCGATATCACCGTGGCCGACCACGATGCTGCCCGGCATCACCCGCAGCTCGGGGGTACGCAGCGCACCGCCCTCCAGTGCGATGGTGCCGTTGTCCACCAGAATGAAATCGGCGCCGGTGGTTTCAGCGGTGCGCCAGGTGGCGCCATTGCTGACACGGATCACGCCGGCGGAGTTGGCCAGGGTCGAGGCATCCAGATCGGCCAGCCGCAGCTGGCCGCGCAGTTCATCCTGGAGGTCGGGGTCGGCGAGCAGCTGCTGCAACGACTGCGCGCCGATACCGTTCGCCCCCCGCGTGGAGAAGTTGTACAGGCTCACCGCATAGTTGATGTAGGTGCTGGCCCAGTCGGTGTTCCAGCGCGCGAAATCGTCGTCGACAAAGGCCTGCAGCTGGCGCGCGGTACGCAGGTAGCCCGGGTTGATGTCGCCGCTGACGTTGCTGGTGACACGAAGGGTGTCGCCCGGATCGCGATAGCCCGCCGTGTTGATGATGCTGTTGCTGCGGATGTCCTGGCCCGGGAATGACTCCAGCTTGCTCCCACTGCCATCCGGATCGAAGGTAACCGACGTACCCGTGGTACGCGCCGGGTCGCGGAATACCAGCAGGCCATTGGGCTGCACCACTTCATACATGGCCTTGTGCAACAGGCCCGCATCCATGCCACCGCCGTAGTTGCCTGTGTAGATCTGGGTCATGCGCGCCGACGGCGCATAGGTGATCCTGCCACCACTGCTGGCGGCATGGATCTGCACCGAGTCGACCAGCGGCAGATCGCCGCCGAGGTAACGGTTGACGCCACCGGACTGCATGATCGAGCAGGACGAAATGCAGTGGCCGGACACGATGGTGTCCAGGCCCTGGGTACGGATCACCGCCTGCAGCCACTCGCCGGCAATCAGCGCGCCACCGTTGGACGTTCGCAGCACGACTTCGCGGATCGGACGGCCTTCAGCCTGCGCCTTGGCCAGCAGTGCGGGCAGCGCCACCACATCGGCGACGGTGACGCCGCCGCTGAGGAAGACGCGATCGTCCTGCACGTGATAACTCATTGCCATGACGTCATCAGCTGCCGCGATGGCGCCAACGCCCATCAGCCCGGCCAGGGCCAGGCTCAACTTCGAATACTTCATGCGTTCTCTCTCTCCACCCGCAACACGCGGGTAGAACGATCAACGCCGCAGCGGGGCGATCTCCCCCAGTGGAACGGATCCTGAAAAATGAATACATTCACAATAAGAATCCGATCGATGCACACTCTTCCCCATCCGGTCATCGTCGCGTAAAACTCGATGACGCATTCGCCACCGACAGTCGAGGCCAGCCCTGTCCACCCCGTCTCCCCTGATCCATCGCGCGCCGGAGCCGCCCGCACCTGCGGATGCCTTCATCGCGTTCGTACGCGAAGAGCGCGCACCGCTGTGCGCGTTCCTGCGCACGCGGGGGGTCGGGCCTGAGGATGCGGAGGATATCGCGCAGGACTGCATGGAGCGGCTGATCCGCTATCGCGCACAGGGCCCGGACGAACTGCGCCTGCTGCTGTATCGTATCGCCCGCAACCGCCTGGCAGACCGCGGACGCTCGCCGCAGTCGCGGCCGCATCTGCCGCTGGCCGAACACGATGGCAGCGACGAACCGCCCAGTTCCTCGCCCGATCCATTGCGCCAGGCCGAGTCAGGGCAGATGCTGTCCCTGCTGCGGCAGGCCCTGTTCAAGCTGCCCGAACGCGCACGCGAGGTCTATCTGCTCAACCGCATCACCGGCATGAGCTACACCCAGATCGCGCGGCATTGTGGAATTACTGCCAAGACCGTGGAAAAACATATCGCCCGGGCCCTGCAGGGCCTGCGTCAGGAGTTGGGATCGGATCCGCTGCACAACGACAGGGACGGCCAATGAGTGGCACCCCGCACAGGAATGATGCACAGCTGTTTGAACGCGCCAGCGCCTGGGTAGCCCGCCTGGAAGCCCCGGACTGCACATCGGCCGAACGCGAAACGTTCGAGGACTGGCTGGCCGAAGATCCGGCCCACGTCAAAGCCTGGGTGCAGGCCGAAACCCTGTTCCAGCAGGGTGCGGAGCTTGCGGCTGACCCCTGGCTGCGCACCGCCGCGGCACGGGCGGCGCGTCCGCCGCGCCGGCGCTGGTTGCCGGGCGTGGCCGCTGCCGCCGGTGTCTGCATGGCGATCGGCATCGGCTGGATGGTTGCCGTCGACGGCAACCCGACGCCACAGGTCTACGCCAATGATTCGCACCAGGCACAGCAGCAGACGCTGGCCGATGGCAGCGTCGCCATGCTGGATGCCGGCACCACCCTCCGCGCCCGCTTCGGCTGGCGTCATCGTGATCTGGTGCTGGAACGGGGTCGGCTGCAACTGCAGGTCGCACCGTCGAACAAGGCGCTGCAGCTGCACGCCGGCGACAGTACGATCCGCGACATCGGCACGACCTTCCAGGTGGAACGCCTGCGTGACGGTCTGGTCGAGGTCGCGCTGCTGGAAGGTGCCGTGGAAGTCAGCAACGGCGCAGCGCAGCACACGCTGGCGCCCGGCCAACAGCTGCAGGTATTGCCCTCCGGCCGTATCCAGCCGGGCCCTGCCCTCTCGTCCAACGCAGCCGCTGAAGGCTGGCTGCGCGGGCAACTGGTGTTCGATGCCACGCCACTGTCGATCGTGGTCGAGCGCATGAACCGTTATGGCCGCACGCCACTGGTGATCGTCGATCCGGAGATCACCGACCTGGCGGTAAGCGGCACCTTCCGCGCCGGTGATGCACAGGAGCTGCTGTCGGCGCTGGAACTGGGTTGGTCCGTGGCTGGCCAGACGCGTCCGGATGGCGCGCTGGAACTGCGCCGCACCTACTGAGGAGACCGGCAGTGAAGGCAGGTCCGGGTGCGCTGCAGTGGGGGCTGCTCCGCGCCCTGCTATGCCTTGCACTGGGTGTTGCCGCACTACCGATGGCCGATGCCGGCGAGCCCGCCGGCACGCTGGAGATCGACGTGGGCGCTGGCCCACTGGTGCCGGCACTGCAGCAATGGGCCCGGCAGAGTGGCACCGCCCTGCTGTTCGACGCACGTGAACTGGATGATCTGCGCACCGGCGGCAGCCGTGACCAACGCGATACCGGGGCCTCCCTGAAGCAGCTGGTCGCCGGCCTGCCGGTGAACATCCTGCGCACTTCATCCGGTGCCTTTGTCGTGCGGCGCGTCCATCCCGAGCCCCCTGCCACGCCGCCGAAAGCGGTCGCAGCCCCGCGCCTGCCGCGCCCGGCTCCCAAGTCCGCCGACACGCCACACCAGGTGGAACTGGCGCCCATCCATGTCACCGGCAGCCGGCTGCCGCGCTCTTCGGTGCAGACCACACTGCCGGTCACCACCATCGATCGCGACGATATCCTGCGCAGCGGCTACGGCAATCTGTTCGACCTGCTGCGGCACCTGCCCGGCATGAACGGCCATCCGGCCATGAGCACCTCGCGCGGCGGCGATTCGCAGTACCTGCCGGTGGGCGCAGCGGCCACCACCAGTCTCGACGGCATGGGCCCGCGGGCGACGCTGTTCCTGGTCAACGGCCGGCGCCTGCCGCGCTATCCGATGGTGTCGCTGGAACAGGGTGGGCTCACCGACCTCGGCGGCATTCCGCTGAGCTTCGTCGACCGCATCGAACTGGTACGCGGTGGTGCCTCGGCCATCTATGGGGCCGACGCCATGTCCGGCGTGGTCAACATCATCCTGCGCGACCAGGCCGATGGGCCCGAAGCCATGCTGCAGACCGGGCTCAGCAGCCGCGGCGATGCGGGCCAGTACCGCCTGCAGGCCGCCACGGGCGGCGCGCGTGGCAACGGGGACCGCTGGTTTGCCGGACTCGATCTGCACCGTGTCGAACATGTCGCCGGTGACCAGCGTGACTGGCACGCGGAAACCTCGCTGTATCCGATCGGCGCGATCTTCGGCAACTGGTACGTGCCCGCCCGGCGCTGCGAGCCGCCCCTGAAGCGGCGCGAGGATGGCTGCTGGTTTGACAGCGCGCGGCCGCGGTCGCTGCAGCCCGCCTCGGATACCGCGTCGGCCTTCCTGCACTACCGGCATGAACGTGGTGAGGGACGCTATGCCTATGTCGAGGCGCGGGCCAGTCACAACCGCCAGCGCTTCGATCTGGGCCCGACCGCCGTTGCGGTGGTCTCGCGCGGAATCACCTTCAACAGTGTGCTGCGTGAGGCCGGCAACGTGCGCCCCAGCGTCCGCGCCACCGATGCCGACCTTACCTTCGGCATCGGCCGCGACCAGGGCCGGCGCAGCTGGGAGGCGGGCATCAGCGCGCAGCGCAGCGACGTGACCTTGTCCACTGCAGGCACCGTGCGCACGACACGCCTGCTTGAAGCAACGCAGGCGCTCAGGTTCACTCCCGGTTTCGACGCGCCGCCGGCGGCCGAGGCGGACACGCTGTTTCCGTCCATCCGCAACCGCGGCAGCACCGCACAATGGCAGGGCTGGTGGGGCGTGCAGCGTGAGCTGATGGCAATGCCCGGCGGCAATGCGCAGCTGGCCACCGGCATCGACCTGCGCCATGAACGCTGGACCTCGCGCCCGGACGCACTGCTGAGCCAGGGCGACCTTGCGCTGGGCCTGCCACAGCAGCGACGCCGCCTGTCGCGACAAAGCAGTGGCGTCTACGCCGAGCTGGGCCTGCCGCTGGCCCCCACGCTGCGCGCGGACCTGGCTGCACGCTGGGACCGCGACGGCGGCTTCATGGCGTTCTCGCCTCGTGCCGGGCTGCGCTGGAGCCCGACGCCGCACTGGTCGTTCCTGCTGGCCAGCGGGCGCGGCTATCGTGCACCGAGCCTGTTCGAGCAACGGCGGCCTCCCGGCTACTTCGGCTCGATCACGCTTCCGGTGTCCAGTGCCCTTCCGGAATGTGCGATCGCCACGCGTGGTGGCGGCTGCAGCGTCACGGCCAACGTGGTTGAGAACGATGCACTGAAGGCCGAACGATCACGCAGCCATTCGCTGGCAGCCACGTGGACGCCCGACGACACGTTCTCGCTGTCGCTGACCCACAACATCGTGGAACTGCGCAACGAGATCCTCGCCCTGCAGCCGAGCGATGCGGTGTGGAACCGCAGCACGTGGGAACTGGATGAAGACGGCCACCTGGGCAGCCTGCGCCTGTCGTTCGACAACATCGGCCGCACCACCTCCCGCAACTGGGTGCTGCGTGGCGAGTACCGCATCGACAGCGGCAGCAACGGCCAATGGTTGTTTTCGCTCGATGCGCTGAAGCAGCAGGAACTGCTTCGCCGCCGTGACCATGAGGCCGCCGTGGACCTGCGTGGCCATGTGACACCCGAGCTGGCTGCGGTGTTGAACGTGCAATGGCAGAACAGCAACTGGGACATCGCGCTGCGCGGCAACCAGATCGGGCGCACGCGTGCCTGGCTGCCGGGGGCGGAGTGCCCGCAGAAGCAGGTCGACCGGAACCACTGCATGAACCCACGGCAGCTGCGCTGGAACCTGCACCTCGCACGCCGGCTGGGGCCGCGCATCGTTGCAGCGCTGGACGTGCACAACGTGCTGGACACGCAACCGGTGAACTATCTGGTCGGCAATGGCGGGCAGATGCCCGGGCTGGACGATCCGCTCGGCCGCTACTACCTGCTTACCCTGCAGTTCCGCTGAAGCGTAGTAATCTACGCGCCCTGTTCCACCGCGGTCCCCTTCCCCCATGAAAGCCTATCTCTGGTTCTGGGGCGCGTTCCTGCTGTTCTTCGCGTTGCCTTTTCCCTGCATTCTCTATTTCGGCACTTCGTGGCCGGTAGCGCTGGTCGACCGCAGCGCACCGTGGCTGGCACTGTTGCTGCTCGCACTGTCGATGGTCCTGTGGCTGATGCTGCTGTTCGCCTTCCTGCACTACCTGTTGCTGGGGCCGCCACGCGCACTGCACCGGGTGCAGTCGATCCTGGCCGACGGTGAACCGCGCAGTGCGCTGATCGAGCAGGCCGAACAGACCGGCGTGCAGGTACGTGGGTTCGCGCAATGGAAACTGCAGTTGTCCTTCAAGAACCTGTCCGGTACGCCGGTCCGCGAACAGATGCTGGTGGTCGACAGCAAACCCCAGCTGCATCGCTTCGAGGTGGGCAGGCACATTGATGCACGCCTGGGGCGGACACCCGGAGCATTCCCCAACATCGTGCTGGACGGTGCCCAGCCCGAACTGAATGTCGCCAGCCTGTGGCGGCGCGGCATCGGTGCAGCACTCGGCATCGCCATCGTTGCCGCTGCCTATGTGTGGGCCTACCAGTTGCAGAGCGAGGGGCTGGGCTGGACCTTCCTGTCGTTCGGTCACCCGCTGCTGGTGTGCCCGCTGGTGCTGTGTGGCTATGCGCTGGGCCTGCGCCTGCTCGGCCGCCTGCTGCACGCCGATGCCCGCGGCGATGCGCTGAAGTATCGCGGCATCGGCGTGGAGGCCAGGGTGTTGAAGGTGCGTCAGACCGGTACCTACCTCAACGAACAGCCGCAGGTGGAGTTCCAGCTGGAATACATCGACCGCGAAGGCAAGATGCAGCAGGCCCGCGTGCGCCGCTTCATCCCGCTGATTGAACTTGCCAACATCCCGCGCGAGCATGTGACGCTGCTGTACGACCCGGATGACCACAGCAACGTGCGCCTGGAGGGAGTATGAAACAGCCGCCCTCAACCCGCACCGTGTTCCTGGTACTGCTGCTGGTTCTGGCGGGCGTGGCCGTTGCCGGAGGCGCCCTGCAGACCATCAGCGAAACGCTGGGGCATTCGGTACAGCCGGACCGGTTGCCTGCCTCCGTCTCGTCCCAGTCGCCGCGCGAGCAATCCGCATCGCTTGTGCCGTCCCCGGCGCCCTTCCCCGCCGCGAGTACCGCTGGAGCGCCCGAGCGCAACAACCGCCTGTTCGATGCGGACTACCTGCTGGCTGCCCGTCAGGCACTGGAGCAGATGCCAGCGCTGGCCGGCCAGCGGCTGACGGTCTTCCACAGCATCCACTTCTACGACGATGGCCGCATCAACCTCGATCTGGTCGATCCGCAACAGCCGGGCCACGTCGACAGCTATCACTTTGAACGTGGCCAATGGCGCAAGGGCAATCCGGTGAACCCGCAGCAGTTTGCGCCGACCATCAGCCTGCAGCGCAGCAGCACATCCCTGGCCAGCATCGATTTCGAGGCTGTTCCGCGCGTGGCGCAGGCACTGCAACAACAACGCAATGCCCTGCAGAACCCCGCATCTGAAGTCGGCCACGTCTACGTGATCGTACGCAAGGGCGGCAAGCTGGTGTGGCTGCCGGATGAAGTTGCCGGAGACCGCGAATCGGTGCGCCTGCAGTTCGATGCGCAGGGCGCCCTGCGCGGCGTGAGCCGCCGGTAGGCCACACAAAAAAGGGGACGGAGGGGATTAAGTCGTATGTGCCTTGGTGCGGTTTGCGACTTAATCCCCTCCGTCCCCTTTTTCTATTTCACCGAGCGCGCGATGGCGTACTGCGCAGCGTAGTACGTGGACAGCACCAGCAGGCTGGCCAGCGGCAGGCCGCCGGCGAAGCGGTCCCAGGCCAGCAGTGAATCGCTGGCGACGAACAGCAACGCACCGGCGGCGGCCCAACGGGCACTGGCGGCCTCCATGGCGTCAGGCTGCGGGCGGCGCCACTGCCGTGCCAGGGCCAGCACCGCCATCGATGCCAGCACCACCACGTACGCCAGCACCGGAATACGCATCGGTGCGGGCAGGTGTGGCCACAGGCCCAGCACGTTGAGCACGGCAAACGCACCGAGCAGGACGCTGGCGCCGACCAGCCCACGCCCGGCACGCAGGCCTCCGCGGAAGGCGATGATGTAGCAGACATGCGCCAGCAGGAATGCGACCAGTCCCGGTACGAACGCATCCATCGGCAGCATCAGTGCGATATCGCCCACGCACGAGAGCAGCATGCCGGCCAGCACCGTGCGGCGGTAGAACGGCTGTGCGGGATCGTGCACGCGCCAGGCGATGGCAGCGATCAGCAGCGTGGTGGCCGGCTTGGCCAGCCAGTGCAGCCAGTGCCCATCGCCGTGCAGGTAGGCACCGACGATGGCGAGGACCGCCATCAGCAGGATCACGCCATCGCGGGCGCGCGGTTTCATCGCGCCTTCCACAGGTCCGCCAGGCGGTCAGGCTTGCCGGCGATGCGCTCCAGCACCGGGTACTGCAGGCCACCGTGGTAGGCGATGCTCATCGTTTCGATGCGATCGAACTGCTTCACCAGCAACACGATCGGCGCCTTGTCCTTCGCCGCGCCGGCGACGGCGTCCTTCAAGCGCTGGCTGCTGTATTCACGGCCGCCAACCGCGATCACCTTCATGCCCGGTGCAAGACCGGCGTTGAACGCCGGACTGTCCCAGATCACGTCACCGACCGTGCCGTTGTCGAGCACGGTCGCACCCAGTGAGTACGCCAGCAACGCGGCCTTGGCGCGCTTTTCCTGCGCCTTGTAGGCGTCGTTCGGGGTATCGCGGTAAACCAGCTTCCAGCCCGCCAGTTCCAGGCCGCCGGTCAACGAACCATGTCCGTCCAGGCGCCCGCGCAGGAACGTCGCCCAGTCGTACGGCGCGATGCCGTTCAAGGTCGCGACCACATCATCGAAGGTGTACGGGTTGACGTCCCAATCGCCATTACCGACCCCGAAGAAGGCGCGTGCGAAGTCGTCCAGGCTGCGGCGATTGCCGCTCAGTTCGCGCAGCTTGCCCTCCACTTCCAGCCACAGCATCTGGCCGCCGGAGTAGTAGTCCTCGCTCATCTGGTAGTTGCGGTAGGGCAACGTGCGGCGCTGGGCGATGGTCGGGTCGTTGGTGGTGTCCTGCAGCGGCCGCCAGGCCAGGCCCGGGCGACCACGGTCATAGGTCGCGGCCACGTTGGCCAGCATGTCGCGCGCCTGCGCGGTCGACCACAGCCCCGAACGCGCCGCCAGCACCTGGCCCCAGAACTGGGTCTGGCCCTCGTACACCCACAGCAGGCTGTCGCCCATCGGCACGTTGAAGTTGGCGGTGGCCAGATCGGCGCCGCGACGGTACTTCCCGTTCCACGAATGGGTGTACTCATGCGGCAGCAGGTCGCGCATCCACGCGTTGCTGTCCCACTCGGTGAAGTAGCCCGGGTCGGCACTGTTCTCGCTGGAACGGTGATGCTCCAGGCCGATGCCACCAAGGCGGTCGGTCAACGCCAGCAGGAATTCATAGTGGTTGTAGTGGCGCGCGCCATAGAGTTTGTCGGCCTGCTGCACCAGCGCGCGGTGCATCGTGATCTGTGCCTCGCTCGGCTTCAACGACTTGGCCTCGTCGGCGAACACATTGAGGTGCACCGGCACCTTCGCACCCGGGTCGAGATCGATGCGCTGGTAGTGCTCGCCGGCGAACAACGGCGAATCGACCAGATGGTCATACGAGATCGGCTTGAACACCACGGTGTCACCGTCGCGTCGCGCGGTTTCCAGGGCAGTGGCGAACGACCAGCCCTTGGGCAGGGTCACGCTGGCCTGCGCCTGCAGGTTGCGTGCATCCACCCCGGCCGGGTACAGCGAGTTGGCGTTCCACTGCAGGTTGAGCATTTCCGGGGTCATCACCACCCGGCCCTGGCTGCCGCCCTGCGAGGACAGGAAATCGAAGTGGGCGACGATCTCGCTCACGCCCTCGGGCACGTTCACCTTGAACGCATAGACGTTGAACTGGTCGCGCTGCCAGGCCAGCGGCTTGCCGTTGGCCGTCACGCGCAGTCCGGCCAGCTTGTCGATCGGGCCGGTGGGCGAATGGTTGCCGGGAATCCACTGCGGGTACAGCAGGGTGACCGGGCCGGGCTTGACCGGCACGGTGGCGGTCACCTTGAAGATGCGCCGGGCCAGATCGCGCGCGTCGACATCGATGCGCAGCAGGCCGGGAGCCGCCGCGTTCGCCGGTGGCGAGGTCTGCGCAAGTGCAGGCGTGGCCGCCAGCGCGAACAGCAACGACATCGCCAAGGCTCGGGTCTTCATCGGGCAACTTCCAACAACGGAGAATCTTCCGATGCTAGGCCCGTAAAGTGCCCTGCCCCATGGCCAAAGGTCATGGTCGGTGCGCCGATCCGTGCATGCCAAAGGCGTGCGAACCAAGGTTCGCACGCACCTTGTGCTGGTTCGCTCCCACCAGAGCGGTTTCAGTAGATCCACGCCATGCGTGGATGGAATGTGTCCAGAAGCAGTGCGGACCAAGGTTCGCACCCACCAGAGTCAGGCCCGGTCAGTCGACCAGGCGCAGGCGCAGTTCCTTCGGCAGCGCGAACACCATCGATTCCGGTTCGCCGTCCAGCTCGCCCACGCCGCTGGCGCCCAGCTCGGCCAGACGCGCCAGCACGCCATCAACCAGCACCTGCGGCGCCGAGGCACCTGCGGTCACGCCGATGTGCTGCTTGCCCACCACCCACGCCGGGTCGATCTCGTGCGCACCGTCGATCAGGTACGACTCCACGCCCTCACGACGGGCCAGCTCGCTCAAGCGGTTGGAATTGGAACTGTTCGGCGAGCCGACCACCAGCACCAGGTCGCAGCGCTTGGCCAGATCGCGCACGGCGTCCTGGCGGTTCTGCGTGGCGTAGCAGATGTCGTCGTTCTTCGGGCCCTGCATTGCCGGGAAACGCTCGCGCAATGCATCGATGATGCCGCGCGTATCGTCCACCGACAGCGTGGTCTGGGTGGTATAGGCGAAGTTTTCCGGCTGGTTGATGTGCAGCGTGGCAACCTGCTCGACATCCTCGACCAGATAGATCTGGCCGGTGCCGGCTTCGCGGTTCCACTGGCCCATGGTGCCCTCCACTTCCGGGTGACCGGCGTGGCCGATCAGCACCACGTCACGGCCAGCACGGCAGTGGCGGGCAACCTCAAAGTGGACCTTGGTCACCAGCGGGCAGGTGGCGTCGAACACCTTCAGGCCACGACGCTCGGCCTCCTGGCGCACCGCCTGGGACACGCCATGCGCGCTGAAAATGACAGTGTTGTTGTCCGGCACTTCATCGAGTTCCTCGACGAAGATCGCACCGCGCTGCTTCAGGTCGTCGACCACGAAGCGGTTGTGCACCACTTCATGGCGGACGTAGATGGGCGCGCCCAGCGTTTCGATCGCGCGCTTGACGATCTCGATCGCACGATCGACGCCGGCACAGAATCCACGCGGGTTGGCGAGCAGCACATCCATCAGTTCAGTCTCCCGGCAGCGGCCGGCTTACGGTTTCGGATTGGCATTATCCGCCTTTTTGGCGGACTTGCCGTCGAACAGGCCAAACAGGGCGATGCCGATGGCACCCACCACGATGGCCGAATCGGCGATGTTGAACGAGGGCCAGGTGTAGCTGCCCACGTACCACTGGATGAAGTCGACCACGTGGCCGTGCACCTGGCGGTCGATCACGTTGCCGATGGCGCCGCCGATGATCAGCGCGTACGGCACCGCGGCCTTCCAGTTGCCGCGGGCAGTGCTACGCAGCCACCAGGCCATCAGGCCGCTGATGACGATCGCCAACACGGTGAAGAAGTGTTTCTGCCAGCCACCGGCGTCGCTCAGGAAACTGAACGCGGCACCGGTGTTGTAGGTGCGGTACCAGTTCCAGAAGCCGTCGATGACCACCACCGGCTGGAACTCCGGCAGGCTCGACAACACCCAGGCCTTGGACCACTGGTCCAGGCCGATGATGGCGGCCGACAGCAGCAGCCAGACCAGGGCGTTCGGATGCGGACGGGGCGCGGCCATCAGAACCAGCTCCGCAGTTCGCCGGCACCGGTGATGTTGCTCACGCAGCGGCCACACAGTTCCGGATGGTCGGCGTTGCTGCCGACGTCGGCGCGGTGGTGCCAGCAGCGCACGCACTTGGCCTTGGTGGTCGGCTGGGCGCTGACGAACACCTCGTCGGTGGTCGCCGGGCGCACCTGCACGTCGCCACTGATGAACAGGAAACGCAGTTCATCGGCCAGCGGCTGCCAGCGCGCGGCCTGCTCTTCGCTGGCGGCGATCGTGATTTCCGCTTCCAGCGCGGCACCGATCGCGCCGTTGGCACGCATCGGCTCGAGCACCTTGGCCACCTGCTCGCGCACGGCCAGCAGCTGGTCGAAGTCGGCGGCGTTGAGCTGGGCATCAGCCGGCAGCGGCGCCAGGCCGTCGTACCAGGTGGTGAACAGCACATGGCCGGCATGCTCGCCCGGCAGATAGCCCCACAGCTCGTCGGCGGTGAAGGTCAGGATCGGCGCCACCCAGCGGGTGAACGCTTCGGCGATGTGGTACATCGCGCTCTGTGCCGAACGGCGACCGTGCGAATCGGTCGGCATCGTGTACAGGCGGTCCTTGGTCACGTCCAGGTACAGCGAGCCCAGGTCCACGCTGCAGAAATTCAGCAGCAGCTGCACGATCTCGGCCATGTTGTAGCCGTCGTAGGCCGCCTTGATCTTCTCCTGCAGCTCCCACGCGCGATGCACGATCCAGCGGTCCAGCGCGACCATCTGCTCGAGCGGCTGCAGGTGCTGGGCCGGATCGAAACCGTCCAGGTTGCCGAGCAGGAAGCGTGCGGTGTTGCGCAGGCGACGATAGGCGTCGGCGTTGCGCTTGAGGATCTCCTGCGACAGCGACATCTCGTTGCTGTAGTCGGCCGAGGCGATCCACAGGCGCAGGATGTCCGCGCCCAGCTTGTTCATGATGTCCTGCGGCTCGATGCCGTTGCCCAGCGACTTGGACATCTTGCGGCCGTGCTCGTCCACGGTGAAGCCGTGGGTCAGGCACTGCATGTACGGCGCGCGCTTGTCGATCGCCACGCCGGTCAGCAGCGAGGACTGGAACCAGCCGCGGTGCTGGTCGGAACCTTCCAGGTACAGGTCGGCCGGCTTGCCGAAGCCACGCGCCGCAAGCACGCCTTCATGGGTCACGCCCGAATCGAACCAGACATCGAGGATGTCGGTGACCTTCTCGTAGTCGGCCGCTTCAGTGCCCAGCAGTTCGGCGGCATCCAGCGAGTACCACACGTCGATGCCCTCGGCTTCGACGCGGTCGGCGACCTGCTGCATCAGCTCCACCGAACGCGGGTGGATCTCGCCGGTCTGGCGATGAGTGAACAGTGCGATCGGCACGCCCCAGGTGCGCTGGCGAGAGATGGTCCAGTCCGGACGACCGTCGACCATGCTCTGGATGCGCGCCTTGCCCCAGCTCGGGAACCAGCCCACGGTGTCGATGGCGGCCAGCGCATCGTTGCGCAGGTTGGCCTTGTCCATCGAGATGAACCACTGCGGGGTGGCGCGGAACACCACCGGCGTTTTGTGGCGCCAGCAGTGAGGATAGCTGTGGCGGATCGGGTGGAAGGCCAGCAGCGAACCGTTGTCGCGCAGCACGCTGACGATGGCCTCCTGCGCCTTCCACAGGTGCTGGCCGGCCAGCACCACGTCACCGGCCGGCGGGGTCGATTCCAGGTACACGCCACGGCCGTCGATCGGGGTCACCTGGCCGGCGTTGTACTTGTCCAGCAGGCCGTACTTCTGGCTGACCACGAAGTCTTCCTGGCCGTGGCCGGGGGCGGTGTGCACCGCACCGGTACCGTCCTCGTCGGACACATGGTCGCCATTGAGCACCAGGATCTCGCGCTCCGGGTAGAACGGGTGCGCCAGCAGCTGGTTCTCCAGCGCCGCGCCGGTGGTTTCACCGTGCAGTACCAGGTTTTCGACGCCATAGCGCTGCAGCGCGCGCTCGGCCAGCGCCGCGGCCAGCACCAGCCAACGGCGCTTGCCGTTGTGCGCCGGGCCTTCGGCCAGCACGTAGTTGATCTCCGCACCCAGCGACACCGCCAGCGAAGCCGGCAGCGTCCACGGGGTGGTGGTCCAGATCGGCACGGCCACTTCCACATCGGCCGGCACGCTCACGCCGAACGCCTGGCCGATGGCCTGCGCATCGCGCGCGGCGTAGGCCACGTCGATCGCCGGCGATTCCTTTTCCTGGTACTCGATCTCGGCCTCGGCCAGCGCCGAGCCACAGTCGAAGCACCAGTACACCGGCTTGGCGCCACGCACCAGGTGGCCGTTCGCCACGACCTTGGCCAGCGCACGGATTTCGTTGGCTTCGAAGTCGAAGCTCAGGGTCTTGTACGGGTTCTCCCAGTCGCCGGTCACGCCCAGGCGCTTGAAGTCCACGCGCTGGATGTTGATCTGCTCCTCGGCGAACTCGCGGCACTTCTGGCGGAATTCGACGGCGTCGAGCTTGGTGCCGACCTTGCCCCACTTCTTCTCGACGGCGATTTCGATCGGCAGGCCATGGCAGTCCCAGCCCGGCACGTAGGGCGCGTCGAAGCCGGCCAGGTAGCGCGACTTGACGATGATGTCCTTCAGGATCTTGTTGACCGCGTGGCCGAGGTGGATGCGGCCGTTGGCGTACGGCGGGCCGTCGTGCAGCACGAACAGCGGGCGGCCGGCGGCGTTGTCGCGCAGCTGCTGGTAGAGCCCCTGTTCTTCCCACCGTGCCAGAATGCCCGGCTCGCGCTTGGGCAGATCGCCGCGCATCGGGAATTCGGTGGCTGGCAGGTTCAGGGTGGTCTTGTAGTCCTGGCTCACGCAGTGGCTCGCAATCTATGTTCGGAAAGGATGGCGCGCGCCTGTTCGGCATCGCGGTGCATCTGGTCGGTCAGCGCCGCCAGATCATTGAATTTCTCTTCGTCGCGCAGCTTGGCGACGAACTCTACGTCGATGTGGCGCCCGTACAGGTCGCCCTGGAAATCAAACAGGTGCGCTTCCAGCAGCGGCTCCACGCCGTCCACCGTCGGCCGCGTGCCGAAGCTGGACACCGACGGCCACGGCTGGTCGAACACGCCGTGCACCCAGGTCGCGTAGATGCCCGACAGCGCCGGGGTCTTCGGGAACCGCAGGTTGGCGGTGGGGAAGCCCAGCGTGCGGCCGAGCTGGCGCCCGCGCACCACCCGCCCGCTGATCGCGTAGGGACGGCCGAGCAGATCGCCGGCACGGGCGAAATCGCCGTCCTGCAGCAGCTGGCGGATGCGGGTGCTGGAGATGCGCTCGCCGTGCAGATCCACCGCTTCGATCTCGCCGGCGCTGAAGCCGAGCTCGGCGCCGAGCTGCTGCAGCAGGGCCAGGTCGCCGCGGCGGCGGTTGCCGAAGCAGAACTCCGGCCCGATCCAGACCTCACGCGCACTCAGGCGATTGACCAGCAACTGGCGCACGAAGGTCTCGGCCGGCATCGCCGCCATCGCCGCGTCGAAACGCAGCAGGCCGATCGCATCGACACCCAGCTCGCGCAGGATCTCGACCTTGCTGCGCGCCAGGGTCAGCCGCGGCGGCGGCGTGCCCTGGGCGAAGAATTCACGCGGCAGCGGCTCGAACGCCACGGCCACCGCGGCCACGCCCAAGGCGCGCGCGCGGGCAACCGCGTGGCGGACCAGCGCACGATGGCCCAGGTGGAGGCCGTCGAATGCACCGATACAGACCACGCTTCCGTTGGGGAACAGCTCCCCGCCCTCGACGCTTCTGAACAGCCTGCTCATCAACTCTCGTTCCGGCCCGACCGGGGCCGCTGCTTCAATGGTGTAACCCTGAAGTATAGCCGCCACGGGCCGCGATCAATGCCCACGCAGGTCGCGCGGGCGGAAGCCCATCGCCAGCATGGCCACCGCATAGGTCGCGCCACCGCCGCCGACCAGCAGCATCAGCCCACCGATACGGTGCCATTTGTCCATGACGGTGAAGTCGGGAACCCAATGCAGCAGGGCCAACAGCACGCCGACCATGGCCGCACAGGCCAGCAGCAGCCGCACCAGGTAGCCGCCCCAGCCCGGCCGGCGCTGGTAGACATCGGTCTTGCCCAGCCAGTACCAGAGCAGGCCCAGGTTCAGGTAACTGGACAGCGCGCTGGCGATGCCCAGCGCCAGGTGCAGGCCCGGCTGCTTGCCGATGGCCGCCATCACGCCCTGCGCCTTCAGCTCGTCCGGCACCATGACCTGGTACAGCACGGCCAGCAGGGCGAAGTTGAATACCATGTTGGCCACCAGCGCGGCCACACCGGCACGGACCGGGGTCTTGGTGTCCTGGCGGGCATAGAACGCCGGCAGCACCACCTTCAGCAGGGCGAACGCCGGCAGGCCGAAACTCAGGCCGTACACCGACAGCGCGGTCATGCGGGTATCGAAGGCGGTGAACTGGCGGTACTGGAACAGAGTGGCGATCAGCGGCTCGGCCAGCAGCAGCAGGCCCAGCATGGCCGGCACCGAGATCAGCAGGGTCATCCGCAGGCCCCAGTCCAGCGAGCGCGAGAAACCCTCGCGGTCGGTGCTGACGTGATGGCGGGCCAGCGCCGGCAGGATCACCGTGCCCAGCGCCACGCCGAACACACCCAGCGGCAGCTCCAGGAAGCGATCGGCCAGCGACAGCCATGACTGCGAGCCGTCGGTCAGCTTGGCCGCGATGAGGGTATCCAGCAGCAGGTTGATCTGCGCCACCGACGAACCGAACAGGGTCGGCACCATCAGCGTCAGCACCTTGCGCACGCCCGGATGGCGCCAGCCCCAGCGCGGCAGGGTCAGCAGGTTGATGCCCTTCAGCGAGGGCAGCTGGAACAGCAGCTGCAGGATGCCGGCGGCGAGTACCGCCCAGCCCAGCGCCAGGATCTGTTTTTCCGGGGTGCCGCCCAGCCGCGGCGCCAACCATAGCGCACCGGCGATCATGCACAGGTTGAGGATGACCGGGGTCAGCGCCGGCATCGCGAAACGCTGGAAGCTGTTCAGCGCGCCACCGGCCAGCGCGGTCAACGAGACGAACAACAGGAACGGGAAGGTCAGGCGGAACAGGTCGACCAGCAGGGTCTGCTTGACCGGGTCGGTATCAGCACCACTCGAGAATGCGACCGCCAGCTGCGGCGCGAAGATCAGCGCCAGCGCGGTGACCAGCATCAGCACGCCGCCCAGGGTGCCGGCGGTGCGGGCCATCAGTTCACGCAGCTCGGCATGGCTGCGGGTTTCCTTCACTTCCGTGAACACCGGCACGAAAGCGGTGGCGAAAGAGCCTTCGGCGAACAACCGGCGCAGGAAATTGGGTACCCTGAAGGCAACCCAGAACGCATCGGTAACCGCATTGGTGCCGAACGTGGTGGTGATCACCTGGTCACGGACAAGTCCGAGCACCCGCGAGACCATGGTCATGCTGCTGAACGACAGCAGGCCTCGCAACATCTTCGGTGAACTCACTCAGCGTCCCTCTTGACAATCGACTTGACGTGCATTTCTCGGGCCATCATACTAGCTAGCTTGCTGTTCCCATAACACCGATTTTTTCAGGAAACCACCACCGTGGCCAATATCAAGTCCGCCAAGAAGCGCGCCAAGCAGACCGTCGTGCGCAACGCGCGCAACGTGGCTCAGCGCTCGATGCTGCGCACCGCTGTCAAGAAAGTGATCAAGGCGCTGGACGCCAACGATGCCGCCGGCGCCGAAGCCGCCTTCGCCGTTGCCCAGCCGATCCTGGATCGCTTCAGCGCGCGTGGCCTGATCCACAAGAACAAGGCTGCTCGCCACAAGAGCCGCCTGAACGACCGCATCAAGGCCCTCAAGGCCGCCTGATCCGGCGTTGCCGCCCTGCCCCTTCGGGTAGGGCAGCAGACAAGAACCCGGCCCCGGCCGGGTTTTTTGTTTCACGATGACTCCAGCCCGGTAGTTCGCTGGACTGCGACGTAGCCCGATACAGCAGGTTTATCAATAGCTTACGCGCTTCCATCATATGCCGGTGCTTTCTGAAACTTGACCCGGTTCTCCCTCGCGCCGCTCCTATCTGGCTCCTGGAATCCGGGTCGTTCCAAGGAGTCATCATGGCAAAGATCAAGCTCACCAAGACCGCCGTAGAGTCGGCGCAACCCCAGGCGAAGGACATCGAACTACGGGATACCGTCGTGCCCGGCTTCCTTTGCAAGATTACCTCGACGGGACGCCGGGTGTTCATGCTCCAGTACCGCACGAACTCTGGCCAGCCCCGCAAGCCCTCGCTGGGACTCTACGGGGAGCTAACCGTCGAACAGGCGCGGGTCAAAGCGCAGGACTGGCTGGCCGAGGTTCGCCGGGGTGGTGATCCCGGCGGTGCCAAGGCCGAGGCGCGCAAGGCGCCCACGATGGCCGAGTTGTGCAAAAAGTTCATGGAGGACTACTCCAAGAAGCGCAACAAGGTCAGCACGCAGGACGGCTACCAGGGCGTCATCGACCGCAACATCATCCCGCTGCTGGGCCGCAAGAAGGTGCATGACGTGAAGCGGCCCGACATTGCGGGGCTCATGGAAAAGCTGGCCTACAAGCCGACCGAGGCCAACAAGACCTTCGGCGTGCTGCGCAAGATGTTCAACTTGGCCGAAGTCTGGGGCTTCCGCCCGGACGGCACGAATCCGTGCCGCCACGTCCCGATGTACCCGCCGGGCAAGGAAACCCGGCTCATCGTGGACGAGGAAATGGTGCGGATCTTCCGCCAGTTGGAGAAACTGGAGGCGGAGGGGCTGGAGAACTACGTCATCCCGTTGGCGATCCGGCTGCAATTCGAGTTTGCGGCGCGGCGCTCCGAAATCTGCCCGCTCGAATGGAGCTGGCTGGACTTCGAGAACCGGCGCGTGGTGTGGCCCGACAGCAAGGTTGGCGGCATTTCCAAGCCCATGAGCGAGGAAGCCTATCGGCTGCTTTCGACGGCGCCGCGTCTGGAAGGCTGCCCTTACGTCCTGCCGTCGCCGAACGACCCGGCCAAGCACCTGACCTTTGGCGAGCACTATGGCGGCTGGTGCCGGACGCTCAAGGCCGCCAGCGTGCCGCACGTAGGCACGCACGGCATCCGTCATCGCTCGACCACCGACATTGCCAATTCCGGTGTGCCGACCAAAGTGGGAATGAAGCTGACGGGCCACAAGACCGTGGCGATGTTCATGCACTACGTCCACACCGAGGACAAGCCGGTGCGCGAGGCGGCCGAGCTGGTGGCCAGCCGCCGCCAAGCCATCACGGGCGCGCGGCAGCTTGCGGAGGCGGTGGCATGAACGGGCGCCGGCCATCAGCAGCATCGCTCGCAGCGCCCGCGGCGCTGCTGGGCGACATTCGGGCACTGATCGAGGCGGCGCGCTTGCGCGCCGCCTCGACGGTGAATAGCGAGCTTACGATGCTCTACTGGCGCATCGGCCAACGCATCCACACGCAGGTCTTGGACAGGCGCCGGGGCGCCTACGGCAAGGAAGTTCTGCCCACCTTGGCTGCGCAGTTGGTGGAGGAGTACGGCAGCAGCTTTGCAGAGCAGAACTTGCGCCGCATGGTGCAGTTCGCCGCCACCTTCCCCGACGAGCGAATTCTCGTATCACTGATACGAGAATTGAGCTGGACGCACTTCATCGCCCTGATGCCGCTGAAAGACCCGCTCCAGCGGGACTACTACGCACAGATGGCCAGCACCCAACGCTGGAGCGTGCGGACGCTGCGCGAGCGTATCGACTCGATGCTGTACGAGCGCACGGCGCTTTCCCAAAAGCCGGAAGAAACCATAGCGCAGGAGTTGGCGACCCTGCGCGATGCGCAGCGCATGTCGCCGGCCCTGGTCATGCGCGACCCGTACATCCTCGACTTCCTGGGCCTGCGGGACACTTGGCAGGAAGGCGACTTGGAAGCGGCGATCATCCGTGAAATGGAGTCCTTCCTGCTGGAGCTGGGCGCGGGCTTCTCATTCGTCGCCCGGCAGAAGCGCATTCCGATCGACGACGAGGATTTCCACCTTGACCTTCTGTTCTACAACCGCAAGCTGCGGCGGCTGGTTGCGGTGGAGTTGAAGGTAGGTGACTTCAAGGCGGCCTACAAAGGGCAGATGGAGCTTTACCTTCGGTGGCTAGACAAGCACGAACGGGAGCCGGAGGAAGCCTCGCCGCTCGGGATCATCCTTTGCACCGGCAAGAAGCGCGAGCAGATCGAATTGCTGGAGCTGGACAAGTCCGGCATCCACGTTGCCGAGTATCTGACCGCCTTGCCGCCGAGGGGCGTGCTGGTGGAGCGGCTGCAACAGGCAACGCAACGGGCGCAGTTGCAAATCGAGCAGCGCAAGACGGACAACGAGTAGTCCTGTCCCAAGCAGTCGGGCGTCCCGGCGTGCCGCCGTCGCGCTGTCGTGCTGCGCATCGAGCTTCGCTGCGCGAGTCTCGCCCCTGTCGGGCTTCCATCACTGACGCCTCCGTCCCGGCTCGTTGATCCGGGCCTGCGCGCTCCGCTTGCCAAAAATCGACTCTGTGCAGTGGGCGGGTGTGGGCGGTCTTGCTGTTCCCTTCACCGTATCACGGCGTTCTCGCCGTCAAGGGCGGCGCGCGCCATGCGCGCTTGCGTCCTGGCGGCCGTCTGCGACCCCTGACTGCTTGCGCTGCGCCGTGCTGCCGCCGGTTCCGGGCAATTCCGCCCGAGCAACCGGAGCACGATCATGTCGCAACTGTCCTTTCCCTCGTTCGATTCCTGTCTGCTGGTGCGCGACGCGCACGGGCGCTATCTACCGGCATCGGCCGACGACATTCTGGAAGCTGCGCGCCAGGTCATTGACCGGAAAATGCGGCGCGGAGCAGAGTTCACTTCGCCGGCGGCGGTCAAGGAATACTTGCGTACAAAGTTGGCCAGCTTCGAGCATGAGGTGTTCGTAGTGCTGTTCATGGATACGCGCCATCGTCTGATCGAATACAGGGAGATGTTCCACGGCACTATTGACGGTGCGTCGGTGTATCCGCGCGAAGTGGTCAAGGAGGCGCTGCGGCTCAATGCGGCGGCGGTCGTCGTTTCGCACAACCATCCGAGCGGAAACCCCGAGCCGAGCGCGGCTGACCGGGCGCTGACCCAGCGGCTCAAGGAAGCGTTGGGTCTGGTGGACGTGCGCGTGCTCGATCACATCATCGTTGCGGGCAACGAAACGGCATCGTTCGCCGAGCATGGGCTGATCTAGCCCAAGGGGCTTCGGCCCCTTTTTGCTGCGCCTGGTGGCATAGCTATGGCCCTCGCGGCCTGATGCTCAGGCCGTCGCAACCTGAATCATCTCGTCGTAATGTTTCTTGTCCACCTCTTCCAGCCACTGGAAGATGTTCCCGATGACGCTGTGGCTTTCGCCTGCCAAGTTTTCTGCGGATTCCTCTGTTATCTCAATAACGTCGCTATGTGAATACTTATTGATAAAGCGGTAGATTTTTTCTTTAAGCTCTGGTGTCGTGATGGTGCAATCTTTTAGGCCAGCCTCCATCAATTGACTAATGTCGCTTCGACGCCTTGGATATTTGAAGGTGAAAAACGATTCAACAAGCTTTCGGGCGAGGTTGGCGGTCAAGAACGCCTCATCTCGATTGAGTGTTGTGTGCGCCCTATATTCGTAGAGCTTCTTGAAGATATAGTGGTACTCGGAACCGTAGTTCTTGAGTGAGTCGTCGGCATCCACAAGTAGGGAGTGACGAGGGGAGCCAGGTGGCGCATCCAGGCGATAAAAGAAGCAATTCTCGGCGTTGCCTTTTTTGACTCGATTCCTATTGGTGCCAGTGAACCAGTCTCTCACTAGCTTAAAGTAAGTGAAGTTGTGAGTCAGCACAAAAAGTTGCTTGGCTTCAGTGCATTGCGTTCTCAAAAACGAGTAGGCGTGAAACAAGTGATTAGAATCAAAGCTTGAGACCGGATCGTCAACGACGACGATCGTATCCTTGATGTTATTTCCATTTTCTTTGAGCTTCGTGATGAAATAGACAAATGCAATCGCAGTTTTCTCACCTTCGCTCAAATTCCCATCGTGCTCACCAACCCCGTTTCTGATGATCTCATAGCCTTTCTTCTTCTGATTGAAGTTCAGGCAAAGCTCAGAGCGGCCAATGAAGCGATGCAGGATGTCATTGAACTCCTTTGCCCCGACCGTTTCATTCGAGAGCGCCGCTTCTATGGCTCCGACCTCTAGACTAATTTTTTCAATTTCCTTATGGTCGTTCTTTGCTTCTGACTCAAGGTCATTGCACTTCTTCTCACTTCCAGCATAGTCAAACTCTTGCACCTCAGCCGCAGCAAAGTGAAGCTCCAGTGCCACCTTGCTTTTTGAGGTCTCAGATTTGAAATTTGAAGTCTTATTGTTGTGCTTTCCAACGAGAGCAACAATCGATTTCAGGATGTCATTGAAATTGGTGACATCGTCTTCAACCACATCCGAGATCTGAATGTCTGTCTTCCCAGGGTCTGTGATCTTGGCCTTCAGGGCTTCCCGCCAGGCGTCGATTTGCTGGTCGATCTTTTCAGCAGCAGTTGCGTAGTCCTTTTGAAGCTTCTCTGCCTCGGCCGATAGTTCTTTATAAAACTCGGTCGATGCGGGAAACTGATTAGCTGGAGCGCCTTGAGATTCAATCCATGTCGCCGCGTTCTGAAGTCGGCTCTGAAACTCCGTGAACTCCTTGCTGAAGTGGGCAGCAAGCGCCTCGGCACGAAGCTGGGCGAACGGAGAGCCGCAGAACTCGCAGGATTGCGAGTCGTGGTTTTTATGGATTTCCAAGCCTGCTTGAACCCATTCGCGGATTTCCGGGTTATCGGTCAGCCGCTGGATTGCTTGATTGACCGCCGTAGTCCCAATCAAATCTCTGATGCGGCCCGCCGCTTTCTTAAAGTAGTCCGGCTCAATGGCCGTTGAGGCGAAAGCAATGCTTGGAAGCTGATCTGGCTTGGCGGCATTCGTAAGGTCGATAACCCTCTCATCTGGAAGAACCGACTCCGCCTTGATAATTGTCTCGCCGTTATTCTGTATGAAGTTGAAGAGCTTGCGGCGGTCGTAATTCAAGTAATAACTGTCGCTCGTATCAATCGCCTGAAGTCCAAGCTTCATTTTCTTGGCAGCATTGGTCAGGAACTTCTCTAATGCCTCACGCTGCTTCTTGATATCGCTTTGCTTGTCGTCGTGAGCCTTCTTTTTCGACTGAAGCTCGCTCTTCAGCTTCTCCAGCTTCTGCAAGTCATCAATCTTCTCTTTCGCAATAAGAAGGATGCTCTTTACGGATTTGTCCCAATCAATGTTCTCATGCACGAAGCGTTGATTGAAAACATGAATATTCAATTGGGATGAGTGGAGTGTGGATTCCGTGATCGTTGAGCCATCCTCCAGAACTACTGAAAATTGGCCCGTGCTGAAGCGGGGAACCATCGAGCGAAGCTCAAAGCAAGAGAATAGATTCGATAACGTTGACTTGCCTGTTCCATTCCAACCATAGACCAGGTTGTACCGGCCGAACTTTTGGATCTTCGTTCCATTGAAGTCGCTGAAGATTCCGAACTGTTTGAGGCGGTTGATGCAGACAATCATCTCTATATCTCCGTGTTCTTGCTTTCCCATCATTTGCTTGCGAAACAAATGGTAAACGAAGAGTCCTCTTGCGTCTCCGCTTCGCGGATCGCGCTGCTCCAGGTTCGCTAGTCGCTCATCCCTGGCGGGACTGGCTTCGCCAGCCTTCCGCATCGCTGACGCCTACGGCCCGGCTTCCAGCTTCGGGCCTGCGCGCTTCGCTTGCGTGCGGTCAGCACAAAGGGATGGCCGTTGCCTTGTCCAGCCGTCTCCCCTGACTTCATCACCTTACCCGCGACCGTAGCCCGCGACCGTGTGCCGTCAAGGCGCGCAGGGCCGTGTCCTCGGCTGCGCCTGCGGGCCGCACCAACCCTGCGCTTGGCTCCTTGACGGCCCCCGTCCGCGCGCTCCTTTGGGCGCGGGCGATGAACTCAGGAAAGACGGTGGCAACAGGGCCAACCGGGTTCCTCGTGCCGACCGCACCAAACAGCCGAAAGGCTGGGCTCCGAATCTAGAAATCCGGTGTGCGGTGTGAACAGCAAACCTCTTTTGTCAGGAGAAAGACCATGCAACTCGCATCCCGTTTCGCTTTCCGCTCCCCCTCGCTGCGCAGCGATTACCCGCTGTCCGACGACCAGATTCACCGCGTGGCCCCGTCCATCTTCGCGGATGCCCCGCACGAGAGCCGTTCGCAGCGGTACGCCTATATCCCCACCGCCGCCGTGCTGACCGAGCTTCGCAAAGAAGGCTTCCAGCCTTTCATGGTGACGCAAACCCGCGTGCGCGACGAAGGCAAGCGCGAGCACACCAAACACATGATTCGCTTGCGCCATGCCAGCCAGATCAACGGCGCGGAGGCCAACGAAATCGTGCTGCTGAACTCGCACGACGGCACCAGCAGCTATCAGATGCTGGCCGGAATGTTCCGGTTCGTGTGCAGCAATGGCCTTGTCTGCGGCAACACCGTGGCCGATGTGCGAGTGCCCCATAAAGGCGACGTGGCCGGTCTGGTCATTGAGGGGGCTTACGAAGTCTTGAGCGGTTTCGATCGGGTGAAGGAATCGCGCGATGCCATGCGCGGCATCACCTTGGACGATGGCGAATCCGAAGTGTTCGCCCGCGCCGCGCTCGCCCTCAAGTACGACGACCCCGACAAGCCCGCGCCCATCACGGAATCGCAAATCCTGATGCCGCGCCGCTTCGACGACCGCCGCCCCGACCTGTGGAGCGTGTTCAACCGCACCCAAGAAAACCTGACCCAAGGCGGGCTGCGTGGCCGCAGCGCCAACGGGCGCCGACAGCAAACCCGCCCGGTGCAGGGCATCGACCAAAACATCCGACTAAATCGCGCCCTCTGGCTGCTGGCCGATGGCATGCGCCAGTTGAAAGCCTGAATCCCCACGCGGCAGGGGCAGGCAGCAGCCCTTGTCGCTTTCTTCGCTGCTGCATCCCTGAACCGATAGGAGTTATCACCATGAACGCCGTTACCCAAACCGAAGCCCGCGCCATCAACACCGCCGCCGCTATCCCGCTGGAAGCCGCTGATCCGACCAAGAACCTGATTCTGGTTCCGCTGTCGCGGCTGGTGTCGCGTCCCACTGGCCGCAACGTGCGCAAGACCCCGCGCATGTCCATTCCCGAACTCGCCGCCAGCATCCAGCGTGTCGGCCTGCTGCAAAACCTCATCGTGATTGCCGCCGCCGATGGCGAGCATTACGAGGTCGTGGCCGGTGACCGTCGCCTCGCAGCGTTGAAGCTGCTGGCGAAAAAGCACCGCATTAGCAAGGAATGGGAGGTGCCTTGCCTGCTGGTGGCCGATGGCACCGCCCGCACGGCCAGCCTCACCGAGAACGTGCAGCGCGAAGCCATGCACCCCGCCGACCAGTTCGAGGCGTTCGCCGCGCTCGTGGCCGAAGGCCGCAGCATCGAGGACATTGCAGCGGATTTCAGCGTCACGCCGCTGGTGGTGCAGCGCCGTCTGAAACTCGCCAACGTGTCGCCGCGCCTGCTGGCCGACTACCGGGCCGAGGCCGTGAGCCTTGACCAGTTGATGGCCCTCGCCATCACCGACGACCATGCTGCGCAGGAAGCCGCGTTCTACGATGCGCCCACATGGCAGCGCGGCCCGCACAACCTGCGCGACCGCCTGACCGAACGCGAAATCGACGCCTACCGGCATCCGCTGGTGCGCTTTGTCGGGCTGGACGGCTACGAGCAGGAAGGCGGTGGCATCCGCCGCGACCTGTTCGCGGAGGGCGACAAAGGCGTGTATCTGACCGATGCCGCACTGCTGGAACGGCTGGCGCAGGACAAGCTGGCAGGTATCGCCGCCAAGGTGCAGGCCGAGGGCTGGGCGTGGGTGGATGCCACGCCGGGCATGACCCATGCCGATCTGCAAGCCTTCCAGCGTGCGCCAAGGGAACGCCGCAGTCCGAACAAGCGCGACGCGCAGCGCATCGAGAAGCTGCAAACCAAGCTGCACGAACTGGCCGAGGCGGTGGATGCCGCGCTGGACGACGAGGACGAGGAAAAGGCCGATGCCTTGCAGGAAGAAGGCGAACGCCTGGGCGAGCAGTTGCAGGCGCTGGAAGATGGCTTGCTGGACTATGCGGCCAACGTGAAGGCCGCAGCCGGTGCCATTGTCACCATCGACCGCGACGGGCAGGCCGCGATTCATCGCGGGCTGCTGCGCGAAGCGGAGGCCAAGGCACTGCGCACGCTGGAGCGGCTGCGGCAGGGTTTCGGCAGCGAAGGCGAAGCCGCGAACGAGGACGCAGGCGAGGACGACGAGCAGCCCAAGACCGCCGCCATGTCTGACCGACTGGCGCAGCGGTTGAGCGCGCACCGTACCGCTGCGCTGCAAATCGAAGTTGCACGGCATCCGCAAGCAGCGCTGGCCGCCGTGGTGCATGGCATGGTGCAGACCGTCTTGCAGGAAAGGCACTACGGGCACGACCTGCCGCTGGGTGTGCGCCTCACGGTGCAAGACCGGCTGGAAGGCATGGCCCCGGACTGGCCGGAATCACCCGCCGCCGTGGCGCTGCGCGAACTGCAACAGGTGGCAGGCGAAACCTTGCCGGAGGACAGCGCCGAACTGTTCGCCGCGCTGCTGGCGAAATCACAGGATGAACTGGTGCGGCTGTTGGCCGTGTGCTTAGCTTCCACGGTGGACGTGGTGACGCCTCGCGCCACGCCGCACCAGCCCGGCGCGGAACTGGCGCAGGCCGTGGGGCTGGATATGGCCGCGTGGTGGCAGCCCACCAATGAGGGTTACTTCCGGCATGTGCCGAAGGCCGCGATTCTGGAAGCCGTTGGCGGGTTCGCGCCCTCGCACGTCACCCGACTGGCGAAGTTGAAGAAGGGCGACATTGCCAGCGAAGCCGAACGGCTGGCCGCTGGCACCGGCTGGATGCCCGCCATCTTCCGCTCCGAAGGCCCGCAGCAGACCGGGCAGGACGCGCCGGCGGATGGCGAAGCCGAAGCACAGGAAGAAGTGGCCGCCGTGGCGGATGACCAGCCGCAGGCCGAGGCTTTGGCCGCGTGACTTCGCACCGTAGATAGCGCCCCGGTTCCGGCCGGGGCGCTTCATGTTGAGGATGCCTGCCATGACCCACCAACCCGCAAACCGCCCCCGCATAGCTGCGACCTATGCCTCCGGCACGGTGCGCGCCCGCCGCTGGCACGGCGACGGCGACGTGCGCGGCTACCGTCCGCCGCGTGGCTGGACGGCCCGCGCCGACCTGACCGATCTGCATCCCCTCACGGGCCGCGCCTTGCCGCGCGCCGTGTGGTGGATCATCGAAACCAAGGAATAACGAGCCGCACCGGCCCCAAGCCGTGCCGCCTTGGGGCCGGTGGTCGAAAACTCCGGGCGCGGCGGTGGCCGCGCCCGGTTTCACTGCTCAAAGCCAAAACGCCCCATCGCCGCCTTCGGACAGGCGGCGATGGGGCCACGCACAAGGGCGCTCGTGCGCGAAATCCACGAAGCCAGCAAGTGTGGCGGCGCATCGCGCCGCCAACGATTCGACCGAGCCCCGCCGCAATGGGCGGGGCTGGTGTGGCTACGCCCCGGCTTGCTGCGGCAGGTTGCACGAAAGCGTGCCGTCCCCGACGCTGGCGGTTCGTTGTCTGTACGTCACGAAAGACGGTTCACCGACACGCCGCCCAGCCTCGCTTCTATGGAGCTTCCACACCACGCCTCAGTATGTGGCCGT
This sequence comes from Stenotrophomonas sp. 86156_Sma, assembly GCF_056481625.1. Classification (NCBI taxonomy): domain Bacteria; kingdom Pseudomonadati; phylum Pseudomonadota; class Gammaproteobacteria; order Lysobacterales; family Lysobacteraceae; genus Stenotrophomonas; species Stenotrophomonas sp. 86156_Sma. The sequence continues at coordinate 1,405,961 of NZ_CM151157.1, read as the reverse complement.
GAGCTGCGGCAGGGGCGCTCTGGCCTTGTCGTCGGGGCATTGACCTGGCCCGCGTCAGGGCGCAAGCCGGTGCAGCCGTCACGCGGGGATGCCGAGTTGGCCACGTCTCCATTCGGGAGCGGGCGGCCTGTGCGTCCTTGTCTTGTTGTGAATCCTGGCGGTGGCGCGGCTGCGCCTTGTGCTTGATGGCCGCAACCTTGCAGCGAAAACAATTTCCCCTGCGCTGCGCGCATTCCTCGCGGGACAAATTCTTTTCGCTTCCAGGTTCTCCACGTTGTTGCGACCGCTGTGCGGTGCGACCAGCCCATCCCCCGCCGGCCGGATCACAACAAGGACGCACTGGCGCGACCTTGTTCAACCCGAAAGGAGAAACATCATGGCTAACATCGGCACCTTCACCGCAGAGAAAGACGGCTTCACCGGCACGCTTCGCACCCTGACGCTCAACGTCAAGGTCAAGCTGGTTCCCAACGACAAGGGCGACACCGAGAACGCCCCCGACTTCCACCTGCAAGCGGCTGGCCACGAAGTCGGCGCAGCGTGGAAGAAGACCAGCGAGGCCGGGCGGGAATACCTGTCCGTATCCATCGACGACCCTTCGTTCCCGGCGACGGTCTATGCCCGCCTGATCGAGAACGAGGACGGCACGCACGACCTGATCTGGTCGCGCAACAAGCCGAAGGCGGCCTGACAGCCGCTTACCGCGTCCCGCCCACTGCGGCGGGGCGCGATGCTGCTGATCGCAGCACCGCACGCGCAGGATTTCTGCTGCTGCCGCGTGCTGGATACGCCCGTCACGGCGGGCCTGCATGCGTGCCTTGTGGCTCGCAATCCGTGTCAACGAGCGGTGTGTGGCGTGTCGGCGCTGTAAGCGCCGCCGGGCTTTCGGGCTTCGCCCCGTGCCGGCAAGCCGTCACGGCCATCCGGCTTCAATCCCTCACGCCTTCGCGCCTGCGGCGCTGCGCGCTCCGCTTGCTGCAATTCAGTACCACACGCCAACGCGCTAAGGCGTGTCGGGCTCTTCCAATATCGCCCTGAGTTCCTGGCGCACCTGTGCCAGCAATTCATCAGCTTCGCGGGTGCTGTCACCGGCATAAGCCAATGTGAGCAGCGTGAGCGGATGCACTTCCATGACCTCGCACAGATCGGCCAGCTTCTGGATGGTTGGGCTTTTCAGGTCGCGCTCCAGCGTGCTCATGTAGGTGCGACTGGACACGTTGGAGAACGCTTCCTGGCTCAAACCACGCGCCTTCCTTACCGTCCGAATCGCCGCTGCCAATGAGTTCTTCGCTGCCACCTATGGTTTCCCCAAAAAACCAAGATGACAGCCCATTGCGCCCTATAGGACTACAATCTATAGTGTTCATTTGGTGGTGATGTTTTCCTTTTCCGTGCTTTTACGGAGATCCGCATCTGCGGATTTCCTCAGACCCAGGGAACCGCATCCGTGTCTTTCCTGACTTCCACCAATACGCCTTCGTGCCTCTCCGCTTTTGCGGCTTCGTGCGCTTGCGCATACGTGCATCCGTCCGCAGGCACAGATGCGCCTCGGCGATTGCGTGTGTTCGTGGAAGGGGCGCGGCCTTGACCACGCTTGTCACCGAGGAAGACCGGGTGCACCTACTGGCCCACGGCCTCACCCGCGCCGCAGGCCAGGAATGTGACCCGCTGCCCGTGGTGCGCCTGTTCACACCGGACGCACATGCGACCTGGCTATTGGCCGCGCTCGATCCGACCGATGGCGATACGGCCTACGGCCTGATCGACCTCGGGATCGGGATGCCTGCCCTGGCGACGGTGAAGCTGTCCGATCTGGCGTCCATCGTCGGGCCGCTCAAGCAGCCCGTGATACGAGATCGGTATTTCCAGCCGACGCGGCCGCTGTCGGAATACGTTCGACTGGCTCAGGAAAACGGTTCGATCACCGATTGACGCATTCCAGCGCGACCAGGCAAAAAGTATCGCATTGTGACTATTTCGGTCTTAGCCAAGACCTGGCAAGTCTTGATCCGCATGCTTGCACCAGGGTGGTGCGCTCCTGACCAAAACAGTCATGATGCCAGGCGCGAGATTCGGCACGGTGTTCAATGCTGCACCCCATTTCCGGGCGGTGCAGTCGTCGCATTTAGACGATTTCGGCAATGCACTGGAGCGAATCTGTCTTGACACCAGCAGTTAAAGCGTAACCCGAGTTTGATGACCACTTGATGGCGATTCGATAGCTCCCGCACAGCGGAATTGTGGCGACGTTCCCAGAAACAGGGAGGTTTCGCCATGACTGACCGCAGCAGCCAACACTGGTATCCCACGGCCGCGTATCTCTACACGCTGCACCTCGATGGCCCAGCGCTGGCTTGGGAGTATTTGCGCAGGAATCCAAGCTACCGGCGCGACTGGCTACGCCGGCGTCGCAAGCCTGATGCGGCGCAGGCCTGGGGCCTGCGCCTGCTGGAAGATCCCGGCCTGGATGCGCGCGACGCACATCCTGCTTGGTTCCCCGATCACGATGCCGTGGTGCAGCTATACCCCGACGCCGACCCACCACCCGATGCGCATACCTTCGAGTTCTGGCGCATTCCTGGGCGCAAGCAACTGACCCACGACGGCAAGCGCCTGGTGCTCGTATCGCATTGGCCAGGCTGCTGCGTTCGGCTGGCACTCGCACCCGACCTGGAAGATGGTTCGGCCTATCTCTACGCCACACGCGCCTGCGCCACGCCCTGTGCGCGCTACCGCACGCTCGCTGCGAAGCTGGATGCGCTATCTGCCGCAACCGTGGCCACGCCTGTGGCAACAGCCCGCTCCCGCCCCACGCCCGCCGCGCTGCTGGAACTGCATACCTTGCAAGCGCTCGACGCGACCCTCGCGGGAGCCTCCTTGCGCGAGGTGGGCGAAGGTCTGTTCGGCGCGGATGCCGTCGCGGCCGACTGGCACAAAGACAGTGCATTGCGTGCCCGCGTACGGCGGCTGGTACGCCGCGGCGATGAGCTGATGCACGGCGGCTACCGCCGACTAGCGCAGCTTCCAATGTTCCCGTCGCATTAGGGGGGACGTTTCTCGACCCGTGCGAATCGTCCCTTAGCAAGAAGCCTTGCTTTCTTGAGAGTGCCTCTATCCGGCCGCGTGGTGTGGCCGGGCTTGATGGAGGTACATCCCATGCGACCTGCTCCCTCGCGGCCTGCCGCCGCTGCCGTCACTGCGACCTCGCAGCCTCAACGCTACCTGACAAACGACGAAGCCGCCGACTACCTGCGGCTGTCGCCGCGCACGCTGGAGAAGCAGCGGGTGATCGGCGGCGGCCCCAAGTTCCGCAAGTTCGGCCGCCGCGTCATGTACGCGGTGTCCGACCTCGATGCCTGGGCCGACCAGCGCAGCTACGAGGCCACGTCCGATCCCGAATACGCCGAGCGCCACGCGGGCGACTACCGTGATGGCCGCTGATCGTCGGCGCGTGGGTGGCCTTCGCCATGTCCAGCCCGCCAGGGCAAGCCTTGCCGCAGCGCGAACAGCTCGATCTGTTCCGCGCGCTGCCGGGCGACATGGCGCCACGCGATTCCCAGGACTTGATGGCCTTTCCGTTCTTCTCGCTTGCCAAGTCGCGGCGCACGGCGCCGATCGACTTCCGCAGCGGGAACGTCACCATTCGCGTGGAAGGCACGCAGGAGCACGGCATCGCAACGATATGGGATGCCGACGTGCTGATATGGGCCGCCTCGCAGATCGTGGAGGCGCGCGACGCGGGCCTGCGCCCGTCGCGCTGGATACGCGCCACGCCTTACGAGATTTTGCGCTTCATCGGGCGCGGCACGTCCCTCAACGACTACCAGCGCCTGAAGGCCGCCCTCGACCGGCTGCAATCGACCACGGTGGCCACGTCCATCCGCGAAACCACGGGAAGGCGCTTGCATCGCTTCTCGTGGATCAACGAGTGGAAGGAACTCGCCGACGCCAGCGGCACCCCGCTGGGCATCGAGCTGATCTTGCCGGACTGGTTCTATGCCGGCGTGCTCGACGCCGCCCTGGTGCTGACCATCGACCCGGCCTATTTCCGCTTGAAGGGCGGTATCGAACGCTGGCTGTACCGCCTGGTGCGCAAGCATGGCGGGCGGCAGGAGCACGGCTGGCAATTCGACTTCCGACACCTGTACCGCAAATCCGGCAGCGCGGCCCGCTTCTCGGACTTCGCCTACGACGTGCGCGCCCTGGTGGCGCGGCAGTCGTTGCCCGGCTACGTCCTCGGCATCGAGCGGATGCCGGACGACAACACCGAGCTGCTGACCTTCCGGCCCGTGCCGCACGCGGCACGGGGATAACTGCGGGAGAACCTGTGGACGGCCTCGTGCTATCAGGAGTACCGGGTATCGTGCTATCAGGAGTACGACCCTCGTGCTATCAGGAGTACGAAAACGCCGGAAAGCCAACAACGGCGCGGGTTTGCGTTCCCTCTAACTTACCTAACAAGAAATACATAACTTTTAGTAGAAGCGCGCCGTTTCGGTGGACAACCACGAAACGGCACGGCCAGGCCGGCTTTCCAGCTCGGAGGGCCGCGCCATGATCTTCGCGTTTCTCAACCAGAAAGGCGGCGTCGGCAAGACCACGCTCGCCACGCACATCGCCGGCGAACTGGCGATGCGCGGCCTGCATGTCATCCTGCTGGATGCCGACCCGCAGGGGTCATCGCTCGACTGGACGCAGCGGCGTAGCCAGCAGGGCCTGCCCCGTCTGTTCAGCGCCGTGGGCCTTGCCCGCGAAACGCTGCATCAGGAAGCGCCAGAACTCGCCAGGCGGGCCGATCACATCATCATCGACGGCCCGCCGCGCATCGCCGCCCTCGCGCGTTCCGCGCTGCTGGCGGCCGAGCGCGTGCTGATCCCCGTGCAGCCCAGCCCCTACGACGTATGGGCTTCTGCCGAGATGGTCGCACTGATCCGCGAAGCACAGGTGTTCCGGCCAGCGCTGCGCGCGGCCTTCGTCATCAACCGGCGCGTCAGCACCACCATCATCGGCAGGGAGGCACGGCAATCGCTGGCCGAACAGCCGCTGCCCGCGCTGCGCTCGGAGATCCACCAGCGCATCGTCTTTGCCGACAGCGTAGCCGCTGGCCGGCTCGCCCGCGAAACCGCGCCCGACAGCGCCGCTGCCCGCGAGATCGCCGCGCTCACCGACGAACTGCTGCGGTGGCCGACATGACTGGGAAGCCACCACCACGCAGCAAGCGCGTCGGCATCGGTGCGCGTCCCCCAGCGAATCCGCACGCCGAAGCGTGGATTCGCCAGGGCGACGCAGATGCCGTGCAGAAAGGCGACCTCTACACCGCTCGACTGACGCTCGACATCACGCCCGCCATGCGGGCGCGCATCAAGGTGTCGGCCTTCACGCGAGGCGTGACCGTAGCCGAACTGCTGCGCGACCTGCTGGAGCGGGAGTTTCCCCCGGAGGGCACGCCGTGAACGCATCCGCTTCGACCGCCCACACCCCCAAAGCAAGTGCGCCCACGGCTGCGCCGCCGCCGGCGCCTTCGACACTCGCCGGCCAGGCCGGCAACGTGCCGCTGACGCGCGTGGCGCTGGCCTACATCGAACCGCGCTTCAAGCTCTACCTGCGCTTCGGCGAACCGGCGCGCACGCTCCAGCTCGACCGCTGGCGGCGCTGCGCCGTGTTCCTGCCGAACGCGGTTCTGTGCCGCATCCGTTGGCAGGCCAACGACTACGGCACGATCCGCTGGCAGCTCATGGTGATGCAGACCGCCACGCCGCTGGACGCCGTGCAGCGCATCCCCGGCGTGCAGCCGGGCGCGCGTCTGCTGCTGCACGCCGAAGGCGATGCCAACGTGCGCGCCGTGCTGGAACGCATCGACGGCATCGAGGCGCTGGGCATCGCAGCCGCAGACACATCGCCCGCGTACTGGCGCACGCTCGCGAACCGGCTCGCAGCGCGCTCGGCGCTACCCACATACACCGCAGAACGGCACGCCGCCTGGCTGGCCGGGAGGGCATTGCCATGACCACGATTTCCACGACCGGCCCCGTGCCGCATCCTCGCTCGCGCCTGCGCGCTCGCCTCGTGCTGGCAGGCTTCGCCACCGTCGGCCTCGCTGCGCTGGCCTGGGCGGCGTTCGTGCAGCCCCTGCCGCGAATGGCCTACAACCCGTCCGACAGCGTGGCGGTCGGTTGGTATCGCATCGAACCGTTCGACCCGCGCACCGCCTCGCGGCCACGTCCGCTGTCCGTGGACAGCATCGTGCTGATGCCGCTGCCCGACAGGGCCGCCATGCTGGCTGCGCAGCGCGGCTACCTGCCGACCCGCGTTCCGCTGCTCAAACGTGTGGGCGCAGTCGCGCCACAACACGTTTGCATCGTCGCCGGCCAGGTTCGCATCGACGGCGTGCCGGTGGCCGCCGCCCTGCCTGCCGACCGGCTGGGCCGGCCGCTGCCATCCTTGCAGCTTTGCCGCCGTCTCCAACCGGGCGAACTGTTCCTGTTGAGCGCGACCAACCCGGCGTCGTTCGACAGCCGCTATTTCGGGCCGGTCAGCGCGTTCGCCGTGATCGGCGTTGCGCATCCGATCTGGCTGGAGACACGTCCATGATGGCCGCCGATTCGCTGCACTTTGCCGCGCCTCTCATCGTGCCATCGGGCATGTCGTTCTACTGTTCGTCGCCGTGTCGTCGCGCGTGCAGTGCGGGTGCATTCGCACCGCACTTCGCGCTGCCTTCGGCGCAGCCGCCCAACGTGCAGGCGTCTTGCCTCGAACGCGCCTGGCCTGCGGCCATTGGCGTGTTCGCCGGCGGGCTGGCTGCTCGTGCAGCAGCGCCGCCGGGCCGCCGATGCCCGGAGCGGGAGCGAGGGGCAAAGGCGGAAGGCAAGACAAAAGGGTTCGGCACTCTGCCGCCCGCAAAGCCAGTCTGCACGTGGGGGTGGCGCGGCACGGCGCGGCTTCGCCGCCGTGCCGCGTGGGGCGCGAGGCACGCGCCGATGCAGGCATGTCCGCGTGCTTCGCACGCTCGGACACGCCGGAGCTTGCAGGGAGCACAGCCATGACCGACCGCGGCGACCATGATTTCTGGGTGCGCCCTGGCGCGCCGAAGAACCGAGGCAAAGGCCAGGGCCAGAGCTTCGTTTCCAAGGTGCTCAAGCAGGCTGGCAAGGCCAGCGGCGGCAAGTCGGCGGTGCGCCGTCCTACCGCTGGCGGGAGCGGCCAGCACGCCGGCCAGCGGCCCGGCTCACGGCTTGGACGCGGCCATACGGCGGCGCGCTTCGCAGGCGCAAAGCTGACCCCTATGTCACGGCGCGTGACCATCAAGACGCTGCTGGTCAACCAGCGCAACGCCAGTCCGCAGTCGCTCGCCAAGCACCTGCGCTACATCGAGCGCGACGGTGCCGGCCGGAACGGCGAGCCGGGCCGTGCCTACGGGCCGCAGACCGACGAAGCCGACCTCGATGCCTTCAAGGAACGCTGCCAGGACGACCGACATCATTTCCGCTTCATCGTCTCACCTGAAGACAGTGCGGAGCTGGACGACCTGCGCACCTACACCCGGCACCTGATGAACCGGATGGAGGCCGACCTGGGGACGCGGCTGGATTGGGTGGCGGTCGATCACTGGAACACCGACAACCCGCACACGCACCTGATCGTGCGCGGACGCGACGATACCGGCAAAGACCTCATCATCGCGGGCGACTACATCGCCCACGGCTTCCGCCATCGCGCCGCCGAGCTGGCGACGGAATGGCTGGGGCCGCGCACCGAACTGGAGATCCAGCAGACCTTGCAGCGCGAGGTGGAGCAAGAGCGGTGGACGAGCCTCGACCGCACGTTGCAGCGCGAGGCCGGCGAGGATGGCCGGGTGCAGATCGAACGCTTCAACGAACCCCGGCTGCAACGCCAGCGCCTGCTGCTGATCGGCCGCCTGCAACACTTGCAGCGCCTGGGCCTGGCCGACGAGGTGCAGCCCGGCACCTGGGCCGTCCATGCGGACGCGGAGAAGACCTTGCGTGCCCTGGGCGAGCGTGGCGACATCATCCGAACGATGCAGCGGGCCATGAGCGGCAAGCCTCGCGAGCTGGCGGTGTTCGAGCCGGGCGACGACGGCCGCACTATCGTCGGTCGCGTGGCTGCTAAGGGTCTGGCCGACGAGCTGCACGACCGCGGCTATCTGGTCATCGACGGGTTGGACGGCAAAGCCCACTACGTCGCGTTGGACGCCCGCGACGAGCTGGCGAACTATCCCATCGGCGCGGTGGTGGAGGTACGCGGTTCCGCCGAGGTGCGGGCGGCCGACAAGAACATCGCCACGCTGGCGAGCAATGGCCTGTACCGCACCGATCACCACCTGGCGATCGAGCAAGGCCGAGCCAAGCCCGGCCGCGACCCGCAAGAGGCTGTGGCGGCCCATATCCGCCGGCTGGAAGCCCTACGGCGGGCCGGCATCGTGGAGCGCGTGGCCGAGGGGTTATGGAAGGTGCCGGACGACTTGGCCGAGCGTGGCCGCCAGTACGACGCGCAGCGGCTGGGCGGCGTGGCGGTCGAACTGAAATCGCATCTGCCGATTGAACGGCAGGCCCGCGTCATCGGCGCGACCTGGCTGGATCAGCAGTTGATCGGCGGCGGCAAGGGACTGGGCGACCTGGGCTTTGGCGGCGATGCTAGGCAAGCCTTGCAGCAGCGCGCCGACTTCCTCGAAGAACAGGGGCTGGCCCAGCGGCGCGGGCAGCGGCTGATTCTCTCCCGGAATCTGCTGGAAACGCTGCGCAATCGGGAGCTGGCGCAGGCCGCCCAGCACATTGCCGCCGATAGCGGATTGGAGCATCGGCACGTCACAGACGGGCAGCGCGTAGCCGGCATCTACCGGCGCTCGGTCATGCTCGCCAGCGGTCGCTATGCGCTGCTCGATGACGGCATGGGATTCAGTCTGGTGCCTTGGCGGCCGATAATCGAGCCACGACTGGGGCAGCAGATCGCCGCGACTGTACGCGGCGGCGGTGTGTCATGGGAGGTTGGACGGCAAAGAGGTCCTGGGATTGGATCGGGGCCGTAGGCTGTCGTACCGAGTTAAGGTGTCGAGCAGCGTTTTGGCCCTAGCTTCTGTGCTCCGTTAAGACGACTAGTCTGTGCTTATCGACGACGCTGTGGGTGCATGGTTGCTTGCCAATTCCGGTGCAACTCGCAAACGCGCTGCCCCGACCTGAACTGCCCATTCAACGATCTGCCCGGCCAATATATCCGTGGCGACACCGAACGCGCTCACCACATCGGCCTCTCGCTTGCTGCCTGTGGCTTGGATTGCTTCGAAGCGTCTACTGGCAATAGCAGTCCGTTTGGCCGGATCGACCAGTTGCACATCGAGCCGAACCGCGGCGATCGCTTCAGTGCCGCGGTATTCGAGCTGGAACGCCCGCAGCGTACTGCGCAACTCCATATCGGCGCTCATTGGGGTGCTATCGGTAATCACGGAAGTCGACCGCCCATCGCGCATGAAGGCTTCGACGATTCGGTCACGCAGCAGCACCGGTGCGGGGTCGGCCCAACGCACTCCTTGCCAAGCCGACAAGCGACCATCGGGCTGCGCAATGAACAGCCGCTCCGAATCCAGGACGCGACTACTCTCAGGGGCGTAGACGCGCAGCGCCCCGGGTCCCGGAACGGCGCGCGGCGTACTCTCCGCCTGGGCGATGTGATAGTCGGGCAATTTGTAGGTGACCATTGGAGCTGCTTTGGGAAGCACACTGCACGCGGACAAGCCGAGTACTAGCGTCATAGTCACGGCAGCGACGGGAATCATCCTGGCGGAAGTGTTCACGGCTTGGTTTCCTCAATGTTCTCTCCACCGAGCAGGTATTGCGCCGGATTGCGATCCAGTCGGCGCAGCACGGTGTTTAGATTGGCCAGCGCCTGCTGGAGTTCGTGCATGGCAGGACCTGTGGCGGCCAAGCCCTGGTTCAGCGATTCCTGATTGTTTTGCAGTAGCGTCTCAACCCTGAAAGCGGCGCGTTCGAGGGATGCCGTTGCATCACGCGTGTTCACCATGATTTGCTTACCATCGTTATTTAGTAGCAGGTTGGCATCGCGAAGAGTGCTATTTGCTTGGCGCACGGCAGCTGTCGATTCTCTGCTTGCTTCGGTCAGATTGCTGATTAACGTCGCGATCTCGGCCCTCTGGTCAGCGACCGCGCCCGTGGTCTGTTCAAGATTCACCAGACTGCGGTGCACAAGAGCCAAATTCTCCTTCGACAGTAACTCCTGCGTGCGCAGCAAGATGCCGTTGAGTGTCGTCATGCTGTTCCCCTCACCGGAGACCAGGGATGCCATCGCCGAACGTGGTGCGAGGATCAACGGTTCCTCGTCCTCTCTCCGATCCAGCAATGGCACGTTTGGCCCACCGTCGCTCAACTCGATCACCGCGTTGCCGGTAATTCCCGTGATGACCAATTCAGCGCGGGTATCCTGCCGGACCGGGATGGTGGCATTGATGCGTACGCGCGCTATCGCCCGCCTTGGGTCTCGCGGTGAAAGAGAAAGTGCAACGACTTCGCCAATCGTGATTCCGCTGTACTGAACCTGGCTGCCGGGCGTAAGCCCGGTCACTGGCTCATCGAACATAATCCGGTAATACTGGTAATCGTGGTCGGAACGTGTGTCGCTGAGCCAAAGCGCGAAGCCAATACCAATCGCACCGAGCAGCACGACGAACAGACCAATGAATACATGATGGGCACGTGGTTCCATGATCAGACCACCTCGTTCTCAGAGTTTAAATATTGCGTGCGCCCAGCCCAATGCGTGCGCGACGGAAGAATGATGCAGATGCGGAGGGGTTTCATGGCTGCGTCTCTTGGCTGGAAGCACCAGTGGCCTGTGCGGCCGCACGGCCACGGGGGCCGTGAAAGTATTCCTGTATCCACGGGTGCTTGAAGCGCTCGACTGCCTCGATGCCGTCGTTGATGAGTACCTTCTGGTTCGCCAGGACCGCGACACGGTCGCATATGGTGTACAGCGTATCGAGGTCGTGGGTTACCAGAAACACCGTGAGGCCCAGTGCATTGCGCAGGGTCAGAATCAATTGGTCGAAAGATGCAGCCCCGATTGGATCCAGTCCTGCGGTGGGTTCGTCAAGAAACAGGATGTTCGCATCAAGCGCCAAGGCTCTCGCCAGTGCTGCTCGTTTCACCATGCCTCCGGACAACGAGGCCGGATACTTGTCTCCCGCTCCGGCAGGCAACCCCACCAAGCCCAGCTTGCTTCTTGCCAAACGCTCGGCAAGAGGCCGCGCCAGACCGACATGCTCGATCAAAGGAAGAGCGACGTTCTCCAAGACGGTCAGCGATGAATACAACGCGCCCTTCTGGAACAGAATGCCGAACCTTCGCTCCATACGCGCGCGCGCAAGCCATTGGGCTCGCAGTAGGTCGCGCCCCCCGATACGGACCACGCCCGAATGCGGCTTCTGCAGCCCGACGACGCTACGCAAGAGCACGGATTTCCCGGTGCCTGACCCTCCCACCACGCCAAGGATTTCCCCGCGCCGCACGTCCAGGTCTAGGTCCTGATGGACCTGCTGGGTTCCAAACCTGTTGTCCAGGCCGCGCACTTCAATAGCGTGTCGCACACCGTTGTCGGTGTCTTGCTTCACCGCGCTCACCAGCCCATCTCCATGAAGAACAGTGCAGCGATGGCGTCTATCAGGATCACCATGAAGATTGATTGCACGACACTAGACGTCGTGTGGTCGCCTACCGACTCAGCGCTACCGGCGACCTTGAACCCTTCATGGCAGCCGATAGCGGCGATCATCACCGCGAAGAGCGGGGACTTGCTCATTCCGACAAGAAAATGGCGCACCTCGATTTTTTCCTGCACGATGGCAAGGAACTGTGCGGGAGGAATTTCCAAGCTCAGTGCGCATACGGTGGCGCCGCCCGCAATGCCAGCCAAGATGCCTACTAAGGTGAGCAGTGGCAAGGACACAAGAAGCGCCAGCACGCGTGGCAGCACCAGTAACTCGATGGGGTCGAGCGCGTTGGAGCGAAGCGCATCGATCTCTTCATTTGCCTTCATCGAACCGATTTGGGCGGTGTACGCGCTTGCGGTACGGCCTGCAATCAATATGGCCGGGAGCAGCACTCCGAACTCGCGCATGAACGAGAAGGCGACCAGATGCACCGAGAAGATGCTCGCACCGAAGTTGGCCAGCACCGTTGCTCCCAGGAACGCCACCACCATTCCTACCATGAAGCTCAGTAGCGCCACGATGGGAATGGCGTCCACCGCTGATCGCTGGATTTGAGCGATCACCGAGGTCGCGCGCCAGCGACGCGGGTGACGAACGGTACGGCTCCATGTTTCGATGATCTGGCCCACGAACCCGGCCAGACCAAGACACGCACGACAGCCCTGTTCCAAGGTCAGGCCTATGCGTCCCAGACCGCGGAGCAGAGGATTCCCGCTCACCGCTGCTTTCTCCGTCTTCTGCTGATCGGTAGCAGCGGCGGCCAGCGCTCTCATTAGGGCGAGGCGATCCGAGGACAGATTTGGAGCTGCCTCCGGCCGGTCGAGTATCGAGTCTGGCCCGAGAATTTCCACCAGCAGAGCCGCGCCGGCGGTGTCCAGTCTCTGGACTTGCGTCCAGTCGAGTAAGGGAGTGGCGTACCCCTCGGCATGACTGATGCGGGCGGCGGACACGGATTTTGCCAGACTGGCGTAGTGCTCTATCGTCCAGTCGCCACCCGCCAGCCATTTGTGATCACCGCCGACCATGGCATCCTGCCGGAGCCAAGCCTGTGAAGCGTTGCTCATGGCTGCGTGTCCCGCCAAGCGCTGTCGATGCGCTCGATGCAGTTCGTGATCGCCGCTTTGGCATGACCCAGCAATGTGTACGAACCGGCGAACTCTTTAATGACGTTGCCGCGCTCGAAGCAACTGGCGGCAGCAACCCGGCGTCCCGTCCTTAAATCGACTGCTTCGAACTCTAGGCTGGCACCACCCGTCGTCACGGGTCCAACCAGCAGGGTCGTCATTGCATTGACTGCCCGATTCGGTGTCTGCAGTTCGGTGACCGCTACACGCACCCGAACCTGTCCCGCGCCACCTGGGGGGGCGGGACTTTTGCCTTCCTGGCGTTTCAGTTCGCTCGTCACATGGTCTAGCACTTCGCGCTGCTGCGCGTCATCGAGCCCATCGATGCGACCCGAGGCGGTCTTGATCTGCGCTTCTTCCACCACGACAGCGGCATAACGCTTGGGCTCGAATCCCGCTGCGCGGTACATCAGTACGTTCTCGTATCGTGTCGGCGATAACTTCTCGTAGTCGCCGAGAAATCCGGAGCGCGTCATGCTGTTGGTCGCGCATCCAGAGAGCGCGCCTGCTACGCAAAAAAAGATGCCGCCGCGGATCAATGCAGTTTTGCTCTTCATAATGGGTCTCCTTGATCAAACGAAACTAAGACAGGCAATGCCTGCTGCGATGAGGGCGGTGCCAGACCAGCGCGTTACCGATGCGACATCGCCTAGTAGGAGGGCGCCGACGCCCAAGTTTCCAAGTAGCCCGATTCCTGCCCAGGCTGCAGAGGCCGCGCTGATCGGAATCCGCTTGAGCGCGAACCACAAAAGTGCGCCGCTGGCCGCCATGCACGTCACTGCCACACAGAGGCCGACCCAGCGCATCGGACCGCCCGCCGTGATGGCCCGCAGGCCCAGTGGATAGCCCGCTCCTAGAACCCCTGCGGCAATGACAATCGACCAGGATTTCCAGATCAGCGGATGGGTGCTGAATCGCATAAGCCTAGCGAGACATACGCATGAAGCGTGGGTGCATACGAATTCTGAGAATGCGCAGCACGCGGCGGCTCGCAAGAGACTCATGAGCGATCTCCATGCGCGGTGGCGACACTCAGGTTCCACGGCCCAATTCGCTTGATTCCAAACAGGACTTCGTAAAGCAGCGGAATCAAGCCCAACGTCACCAGCGTTCCGAGTGCCAGCCCACCGATCATCGCGATCGCCATCCCTTTCCATAATGGTCCGGAGAAGAGCATGAGTGGCACCAGTCCCGAAATGCAGGTGACCTTGGTCATCACGATTGGACGAAGCCGTTGTATCGCGGCCCCAACCAAGGCTTCATGGCGTGGCAGGCCTTCCGCTAGCCCCTGGTCGATGCGTTCCAGCAAGAGCACGGCGTTGTTGACAATGATCCCGAACAGGGCCAGTACGCCGAAGGTCGCCATGAAGCTGAAAGGTGTGCCGGTCAGCTTCAGAGCCAATACCACGCCGATAAGCGTGAAAGGGATCGTCGCGAGGATCACACCGAGCTTGCGGAAAGAATTGAACTGCCATACGAACAGCATCAGCATCGCCAGAAATGCGAGGGGCATGTAGGTCGACAGCGCGGCGTTCGATTCGGCGGCTTCCTCGATCTCGCCGCCAAGTTCAACCGAGTAGCCCGCGGGCAGGTCCAGGGCAGCGACGCTAGGCGCCAGGCGGTTGATGATCTCCTGGGCGGTGTAAGAGGTGTTCTGTCCTTGCACGGTGATCGTGCGGATGAGATTGCGCCGTTGGATGACCGAGGGCTCGCTCGCGAGCGATACGTCTGCGACCTGAGCCAGCGTCACCGCTGGACCGCCGTTGGTGGGATAGATGAGCGTCGCGCCTACGTCTGCCGTGCTGCGACGCTCGCTTACGATACTGCGCAGGACGATCGGGACGGAGGTGTCACCGTCGCGAATAACCGAGATCGATCTGCCGCTGTAGCGGACATCCAGCCCGCCAGCGATGTCTTCAGTCGTCACGCCCGCCCGACGCGCGCGGTCCTGGTCGACCCGTACGTCGATGCGGCCAACGCGCGTATCCCAATCGTTCTTGACGTTGATGGTGCCGGGCAGCTTGCGCAGCGCTGCTTCGATTTTGGACGCGGCCCCCAACAATACCTCCTCATCCGGACCGCTGACGCGATAAATGGCAGTCCCTGACTCGGTCGCACCGAGCGAGAAACGCTTGGGCTCGGCGCGCACGTCGCCATGTGCTTGCGCAAAGTAGCTGCGGGTGCGGGCGAGGACGGCGTCGATGTCGCTCTTCGGCTTCAATGTGACAACGAAGTACGCGATGTTCGATGCCGGCAGTGGTGGATTCAGGCTAAGGATGAAGCGCAGGCCACCATCGGCGACGTAGCCGATGTGATCGGAGACTTCTGGATTGATGTTCGTGTCGCCCAGCCAACCACTGATCTGCTTCACGCGGGCGAGCGTTTCGCGCGAGTCGGTACCGGGGGCGAGCTGCACCGGAATCTGGAACTGAAGCCGGTCGGACTTGGGCATGAAATCGTACGGCAGGGTGGTGAAGCCATACAGCGCAATGGCAAGCGCCGCGATCATCGACGCTACATAGACCGCCTTATGGTGGAGCACCCACTCCAGTACGCGCCGGTAGCCACGGTAGAAGCGGGTGTCATAGGCGTCGCCCTGCTCCTGCTTGTGATGGGGTTTGGCGAAGTGGTAGCACAATAGGGGCGTGACAGTCAGGCACAGCAGCCACGAAGCGAACAACGTCAGTGCCAGCACGACCACGAGATTGTGCAGATACTCGCTCGTGGCGTTCTGGCCAAAAAAGAACGGCGAGAACACGATCACGATCACGAGCGAGGACGTGAGCAGCGGAATGGCGAGCGTGCGGCCCGCCTCGAGGCAGGCATGCTTACGATCTTCGCCACCGGCCAGGCGGCGTTCGATGTCTTCGGCAATCACAATGCCGTTGTCCACCAACAAGCCGAGCGCAATGATGATGGCGCCCATCGAGACGTTCTGAAGCTCGATGTTCATCGCGCGCATGACGATGAGTGCACTGAGGATCGTCAACGGCACGATCATGCCCACGATGATCCCGGTGCGCCAACCGAGAAATAGCACGACGACACCGAGGACGACGATGATCGTCTCCATCATGACGTGGTTCATTTTGCCCATCTCGTGCTTGACGACATCGGCCTGGAAAGTGACGTATGACAGATCGAAACCCGCCGGCAGCAGCTTCTCCTGGTCTGCAACCCGTGCTTTGAGCGCTTTTCCGAACTGCTCCACGTTCTGACCGGAGGCCATCGAAACCGCCATGACGACAGCGGGCTGGCCTTTGTAGATGGCAGCAGATTCCGGCGGATCGGCTGGCCGCACACTCACCTGCGCCAGTTCACCCAATGCGATCGTCGGCACGGGCGCCGTACTACTTTGCGGTCGTGGCAGCGCGATCGGCATTGCTCGCAGGGAGGGAGCGTCACGCACTTCGCCACTGACCGCCAAGGTTGCATTGATGCCGCCGACAACAATTTGTCCACCCGAAGCGACGACGTTCTGTTTGACGAGTTGGTCGATCACCCCCTGTGGTGTCAGCTCCAATCGCGCGAGCCTAGGCCGATCGAATTCGAGATAGACGCGCTCTTCCTGCAGGCCGTAGAAAGTGATGCGCTCAATACCAGGCACGGTGTACAGGCGGTCGCGCATCTGCTTGAGCGCGACGCGCATCTCGCTCATGGAGTAACCTGGTGCAGTGACCGCAATCGAGGCAACCGCGACGCGGCCGAAGTCTTCGTCGACGAAAGGCCCCATCGTGCTCTGTGGTAAGGCATCCTTCGAATCGGCGACCTTGGCCCGGACGCGCTGCCAGATCGGTGCCAAGTCGGTGTAGCGGTCCCAGATCGTGACCTGGATCATGGCGCTGCCTGCGCGCACGGTGCTCGTCACGCGCTTGACCTCTGCCAGTTCGCGCAAGCGCTCCTCGATCGGCCGGGCAATGAGTTGCTCAACGCGTTCGGCGGGCAGCCCCGGGTTCAACGCCGTGACCATCGCATCGCGGACCGTGACAGTCGGCTCCTCCTGAGAAGGAAAATTCAGGAAGGTCGCGATGCCGGCGACGAAAATGATGAGCGCTACAAAGTAGGTAAGTCGACTGGCGCGCAGCGCCATCTCGGTGATCTTCATGATGAAGTAACCTGGTGGATCGCGTTAGCGCTTGGTCAATTGAGTGGTGGCTTCCAGTGGTGTCACTGGCTGTCCATCGGTGAGCCATCCTCCTCCGGCGGCAACCACCGTCTCGCCGGGCTTGAGTCCAGCGAGGACGCGCGCGCTGTCTCCTTCCTGTACCGGCGTGAAGCGCACCGCGCGACGGTGCACCTTCTTATCTTCAGGGGTGTAGACGAAGACGGAAGCCTCGCCCGGCTTCGTGCCGAGCACCAGCGAGGCATAAGGTATGGATACAGTCTCGGGCCGAGAGGTCTTGGAGGTTGCCGCAGGTGCGTCGAGCACGACCTGTACGGGAATACCTGGCCGAAGTGCGCGCGCTTGCGCGTTATCTTCAGGCACTAGCACCACGGGTAGGAGCGAGCCATTTTCGGCGCGCAGACCGACACGACGTACCACCGCTCGGATTGGTTGTTCGGCTCCGCTCCAGCTCAGTTCTGCGCGTTGGCCGACATCTATGTGAGGTGCCTGTGTAGTAGACGCGTTCGCGATGATCTCAGTGCCACTGCGCACGCCGTCGACCTGAAATACCGGCGCACCAGCAGCAATGTCGGTGAACGCCAAAGCCAGCTTTTCCGCCACGACACCATCGAAAGGAGCGACGATCATCGTGCCACGTTGTGCTCGTTCGGCCAGGCCAAGCGCCGCCTTGGCAGTGCGCGCTTGACCCTCTGCGACCGCTAGCTGCGCCTTCGCGCTCTCGAACGCAGCAGGGGAGATGACTTCGCTTTCGAGCAACCGGCGCTGTTGATCTGTCTGTACACGTCGATCCATCAGGCCGGCTTCGGCGGCCGCCAGGGATGCTTGCGCTTGTGTCACGCGAAGCCGGTCAGGTTGCGCATCAAGTTCTGCCAGGACTTGGCCGCGGGAGAACCGTTCACCCACGTCGACGTTCAACTTGGCGATCCGTCCTCCTGTTTCAAATCCTAGGATGCTGCGCTCGGTTGCTCGCGCCGAGCCAGTCAATTCGATGCGAGAGCTATGCGGGAGATCCGACTGCGCGGCGGCGAGCTTCACTGCGCGCGGAGGCTCGGATACGGTGGATTGCGAGTTTCCGCACCCTGAGAGCAGAGTCGAAATGGATAGTGTGCAAGCAACCGCCAAGGAGCGCGGTGCGCACGCGGTCATGACACCGCTACGGACGCGACTCATGTGCGTCCTTTTGCCGGGACAAGTTCGAGATGGCCCGAGGCGAGATCCTGGAGCGCCCGAAAGAAATGCCGCCGCTCTGCGGGTGCGAGTATTGGCAAACCCAGAAGATCGGCGAACAGGGCGCCATCCAATGCCAGCATGATGAGTGCCGCGGTCTCGGTGCCACGCGGGGATCGACGCACGCGTTCGTACTGCACGCGGTACCACTCGCGCAGTGGGTCGAGAAGTGTTGGATCTTCCGCAGCTGCCGCGAGCAGCGCTGCGCCCATCTTCTGCATCTCGTCGTCGGGCATCGCTTCCACCTGGCTCGACAGCCAGGGGTCCGGATCTCCGGCAAACCTGCGCTCGTGATTGGCTTGTACCGCGTCGAACGCCCGGATCATCTCGTCGATCAGTGTCACGAACAAATCGCGTTTGGTCTTGAAGTGATAGAGAAACGCCCCTTTGCTCAACCCGGCCCGCACAACGACGGCGTCCAGTGTCAAGCGACTGGCACCTTCCTCCAGCACCAGTTCGCGGGCGGCCTGCAGGATGCGGTCGCGAGTTCGCTGGGCTCCTTGCTGGAGGCCGGGCTGCGCATCGGCGCTGCTATGGGCAGTGGACGGGGGGGGGCAACTTTGTTTTCGCGCGGGGCGGCATGGTCGTGCTCCAAAAAAGCTTGAGTCATATACAGTCCAGACGGTATAGTAGAAGCCATACAACAGTCCGTCAAGACTTTTTCGGAGCGCAAGGAGCTGCCATGTCTCAAATTCTTGAACGCTATCGCCTCATTGCCATGATTTCTCCGCTACTGCTTCTTGCGGCCTGCAGCCATGCCCCGCACTCTGCCGATCCACCTCGCCTGGATGTACCGGCCCATTTCTCAAATGAAGAGGGAGGTGAAGGCATCTTGGACAAATCGTCCCGCCGTACTCTTCCCGTCGATTGGTGGACGGCCTACGGCGATCCGCACCTCAATGCCTTGGTCCGGGCGGCGCTGGAGCGCAATACCGAACTGACGATTGCGCGAGCGCGCGTGGACGAGGCATCGGCCGCCACGCGGCGAGCACGGGCCTCCCTGCTCCCCTCGTTGTCCGCGGGCACGCAGGCAACTCGAGGACGCGACTATTCAGAGAACGTTGCAATCGGCAATGATGGCCGCGCCACGTTGTCCGCATCGTGGGAGGCAGACCTGTCGGGACGGCTTTCGCAGGCAGCAGAAGGTGCGCGCCTGGATGCGGTGGCAGCCGAACAAGCGTGGGTTGCCACGCGGTGGCAGGTCGCGTTTGAAACAGTGTCGGCGGCTGTGCAGCAGCGCCAAGCCAGTGAGCTCGAAGCGCTAGCCGCGGCGCGGCTGGCATCCGCAGAACGACTCGTCTTGCTGATGCAACGGAAGTTCGAGGCCGGACAAGCTACCGGCTTCGACATCGAGCGTACCCGCGCCGGCGTCGTCGCACTGCGCGTGGAGCAAGAGCAACTGCGGCGTGCGCGCGGCGAGGCGACGCATGCACTCGATGTACTAGTGGGACAAACGCCCGGAGCGCCTGCAGCTTCCCCAACTCTTGCGTCGCTCGCCGTCCCGGACTGGACACCGACACGCATACCTGCGGACCTGCTGAGTGAGCGGCCCGACGTGCGCGCCGCCGAAGCGAAGTTCGCCGCCGAAACCGCGCGCTGGAACGCAGCCGAAGGCGAACGCTTCCCCAGGCTGGTGTTGGACCTGAGCGGCGGACGGCAGCGCGTAGAGAGTGTGGGAACCCGCATCACTGGAAACATTTTTTCACTTGGGGCCGGGGTGTCGTTGCCGATCTTCGATGGTGGCGCGATCCGTGCCGGCATCGAGACCGGAGAGGCGCGCAGCCGAGCTGCCCGTGCGGAGTTCGAGCGCACTTTGTTGAGTGCTTTGCAGGACGTAGAGAACGCATATCTCGGTTGGCATACGCAGCACGCAGCACTGGAGCATCAGGCCGAGGGTGTCGCAGTCGCGGAGCGTCAGCTCGATCGCAGCCGACGTCTGTTCGAGGCGGGACAAGTGGACGCCACGGTGGTGGCCGAGGCTGAGGCCGGGGTGCTGTCAGCGCAGGCTTCGCTGATCCGCACGCGGGCCGAGACAGCCATGCAATGGGGCGTCCTGGCAAAAGCATTATCCGGCTCTCCTGTTTGATCGCAGAAACATGCTGGAGCAGCTTGCGAAGGCTAGCTAAATAGCGTGACGCAAGGCGAAGGTGGTGAGGCCTGAGTGATGAGGAATGCGAACATGGAAATTCGACACCTGCGCTACTTTCTGGCGGTGGCAGAGGAGCTGCACTTTGCCCGAGCCGCAGAGCGCCTCCACATAGAGACATCGCCGCTGTCGCGCGCCATCAAGGAACTTGAGGAAGAGTTGGGCGTAGCGCTATTTGCGAGAACCACTCGGAGCACCCGCTTGACTCGTGCGGGCAGGCTCTTCTTTGAGAGCGTGCCGCGTGTCTTCGCAGCTTTGCAGCAGGCGCGCGACAGTGTGAACGCCGCAGCCAATGGCTTTCATTGCCAGCTCCGTATTGCATTGTCTGATGGAATCACGCCATCGCGCCTGCCTGCGTTGTTGGCGCTCTGCCGGCAGGAAGAGCCGGAAGTGGAAGTTCGCTTCTTCGAGGTGCCTTTGGCACAGCAAATCAAGGGATTGTGTGGCGAACTGTACGATCTCGGCTTCGCTCAATCGGATGAAGTCGGCGAAGGCATCATCGCCGTGCCGGTGTGGAGTGACCCTCTGATGGTAGCTGTGCCCGCACGGCACCCCTTGCTATCCCACAAACAGATTCCCCTAGAAGAGCTGTTGCGGTATCCGCTGGTGCTCTGCGACGCGGTGGCGTGTGAGGGCCATGCTCGGCAAGTTGAACGGGTGCTACGTCGCGTGGACATAGAGCCACTGATTGCCGAACGCGTGACTTCCAGCGATCTAATGATGGTCCTGGTTTCGGCGGGACTTGCACTAGGCCTCACAGGAGGCGCGCATATCACAGCCAGCAGGGAACAGGGGGTGGTCGCACGGCCGCTGACTGGACGTTCGCCAATGCTCACGACCTATCTACTACGGCCGGCCAGCGAGCCGTCAGAAATGCTGACTCGCTTCATGGAACGCGTTCATTCGATCAAATCTCCAGATGCCAAAGGTCGGCGGTAAACCATCACACAATCTCCCAAAGAAAATTAACCATGAAGAAGATTGCTCTCATATTGCTTTCCTCGACATTGGCAGCCTGCAGCCCATCTGGGAAACCAGATAAAGCCAACCTTCCGACAGTCGATGAATTAGCGCTCAATCCTGAGCGTCTGAAAGAGTTGCGCAAGCAATGCAAGTTGGATCGACCAATGCTGGGCGACCAACTATGTAACCGGGTTGCCGAGGCTACGCGAAAGCGCTTTTACGAAGATGGCGATGTGCCCCACACCACGCCTAAAGAGCCGCCGAAGTTCTAAGCTGGTGGTCATGCCGGAGTATGTATGCCGGATATGAAAAATTTGAAGGAGAATCGCAATGGGTTGGATCTATCTTGTTTTGGCTGGATTGTTTGAAATCGGATGGCCGGTCGGGCTGAAAATGGCGCAAGAGCCAACATCGCGTTGGAGTGGGGTCGCAGTAGCCGTCTCTTTCATGACAATTAGCGGCGCCTTCCTATGGCTTGCTCAGCGTCAGATACCGATTGGGACTGCTTATGCGGTGTGGACGGGTATCGGAGCGGCGGGAACTTTCTTAGTCGGAATTCATTTCTATGGCGACCCAACCTCCCTGATGCGATACCTTGGCGTGGCGTTGATCATCCTGGGCGTTATCACGCTCAAGTTATCGAGTTGATCGCTAGCTCCATTGGTAGCGTAGTCGCTAGGCGACCCAGCTCCCAGAGTGGATCGGGCGCTGGGAACTCGTACGGTCACCTCCTCTCTCTAGTCGCTATGTGACGAGCTTGCCGGCGCCTCGGGAGAGTTCGAGCCAGTGCGCGTAAGGCGGTGGGAGCACCCATTCCGGGTGGCTCCACCTTCAGTGCCTGCGCCAAGGTGACCTGAGTACGAACTTTGTAGCCAGTCAGGCAGTGAGTTCGGAGGGGATGCTATCGGATTGGATCCAGTTGCGCCGGATCGTCGCCGGCGGTTTGTAAGCATGCGCGCTATGCGGCCGCTGCTCGTTGTAGAACTGTCGCCAACGTTCGATCAGCACCTTCGCTTCGGTCCGACTGCGGAACCATTCGCGGTTGAGCAGTTCGTCGCCCATCGTTGCCTGCGAAGTCAGGACCAGCAGAATCCTGAGGGGAGTTCTCATCATGGTTTTCTCCGTTCAGACGCTTGGGATCAAGCGGCCGGAGACCACTACGCCTGCTTGGCTTTGCGCGCTGCCTCGACCAAGCTGTCGAGCCAGTCCTGATGGCCGTTGATCATCGGGTTGGGTTTGGCGTTGTGCAGCTCCTCGGCCGGTTTGCCCTTCTGAGTTTCCTGCGTGAGGATGCGCACGCGCCTGCCGTCCAGGTTCTCAACCAGCCAGGCGTGATGCACATCCAGGCGCGTATCTGTGCCTTCCTCGCCGGACCAGCCGTGCCAGGCCACGCGGCCGGGTTGCCCATCCGCAGGTGGCACGTATTCGTTGCACTGCCCCTCTACCGGGAAGCCGAAGGTCTCGAAGTAAAACCGATCGCCGTCGGCCAGTACCGGGCCTTTGCCGTCATGAAAGCACACGTTAGCCGAGTTGGCGTAGTAGCTTGGCCACAGCGATGGTGTGACGAGTAGAGGCCATACGTCGGCCGCGCTCAAGCCGGCGGCGATGATCTCATTGGAGGCGAAATTCTCAGTAAAGCCCGGCGTGTAGCCTTCGGGCCAGAGGATGGCGTTCTGTTGCTTGCTCATATCGAAGCTCCTTCACAAAATGTCGATGACGCAACAGGGGTGGCTGCGTCATTCAAGTGGTCATGGAGCAAATCATGAGCCTCCATCTGCAATAAGTGAAATCCTAAGTTTCTATTTTTGATATCATAAAATATGATATCAAGGCCTAGGTTCTGCCATCCACCGACTAGGCTATCTCGCAGCGGCGCTACGAAAGGGCGCGTCTCCAATTGAGCCGACTGATTGCTTATTTGTAGTGCGAGGTAGAGTTGTGCTGAGCATGACGATAGGAGCGATCTTGCCTACTTGTTGTTAGCACAGGAAGTGAACAGCAGTGCTCGTATCCAGCGATGTGCTGGATCGTGATGGGTGCGTTCGTGCCAAGCAGCCGTCTTGGTGAACCCCGGTATCTTCACCGGCGGCAGGGAGATAGCCAGCTTGTCCATACCGGCGACCAAGCGGCTCGGCAAGATCGCAACCATGTCACTGGCACGCAGGATGTCTGGCAAGATCAGAAAGCTCTTGACCGACAGTGTGACGCTGCGTCGTTTGCCCAACTGTTCTAGCGCATCGTCGGTGACGCCGCGGAAACCTCCACCATCGTAGGAAACAAGCGCATGGTCGAGAGCACAGAACTGTTTAACGGTCAGCTTGCGCCCCATAGCCGCAGGATGGTCTTCCCGCAGGACACACACATAGTGTTCCTTGAACAGCTCTCGGGCATGCAGATTTGGCGGAGTGATCTCTGGCGTCAGGAGGGCTAAATCGATCTGACCGCGCTCAAGCTGGTTCTGTAGCTGCCCGCTCTCGACTGGCACTAATGAGACTCGTACACGCGGTGCGTGCCGTTTAAGTGCCGATAGAAATGGGACAGCAACGGCACGCAGCGCATAGTCCGTCGCGGCGATGGAGAAGGTCAGTTGTGCGGTGGCCGGATTGAAGGAAGGTGGCTGGAGCAGCGCGTCGATTTCGGCGAGCACCTGCTTGACAGGCATCCCTAGATCCAGCGCCCGCTGCGTTGGAACGATACCCCGCTGCGAGCGCGCGAAAAGCGGGTCACCGAAGCTCTCGCGCAACCGCGTCAGCATGCCACTCAAGGCCGGCTGGGTTAGTCCCAGACGGGCCGCCGCCCGTGTCACATTGCGTTCGTCTAACAATGCGTCCAGCGCCTTGAGCAAGTTGAGATCCATACTCTTGATATTTTTCATTTTTATTCCAATCTTAAATATCATCGTTTTTCATGATATCTAAATATTGCCTATGAGTGGAAGCAAGGCCCATTGACGGCTTTTTTTGGGTAACTTGCTTGGAACTCTGTATGCGCCGCAGTGCGCTTTCGCTTGCGGCGCTTTTCTTTGACTCGCCACCGCGCTCATTCTTTCTTTTCCCTCGACCATTGTGCTGCGAACGGTCTTTGACCGGCACTAGCCCAGAACCGATCCTGACGCCTGCGACACCCCCTGTGCAACGCTTTCAATGAGACACCAGCGCAGGAGAAATCGGAGGACAGGTCATGCAAGGGACGAACGTTCTGTTCGGCCAGATCGCTGTGGTAATCGGCATCGTGATCGCCGGCGTCTGGGGCGCCACACAATGGACAGCAGCGACCCTTGGCTATCAAGTACGCCTCGGATCGCCCTGGTTCGATCTTCTAGGTGTACCGGTTTATCACCCGTGGCGCTTGTTCGAATGGTGGTTCTTCTTTGATGCCTACGCGCCGCACGTCTTCGACACAGGCGGTGCGATTGCGGGTGGTAGCGGTTTGTTCGCTTTACTCGTCGCCATCGCCATGTCGGTATGGCGTTCTCGGCAGTCGCGGCTGGTTACGACTTATGGTTCGGCACGCTGGGCCGATGCCGTCGACATCCGCAAAGCTGGACTGACCCTCCCGGCGGGCGTCTTCCTCGGCCAACACGACGACCAATACCTCCGACATGAGGGGCCGGAACATGTCCTGAGCTTCGCACCCACGCGCTCGGGCAAGGGCGTGGGCTTGGTGGTGCCTACGTTGCTTTCGTGGCCGGCGTCCGCCGTCATTCACGACATTAAGGGAGAGAACTGGAAGATCACGGCGGGCTGGCGTTCGCGCTTTTCGCACTGCCTGCTTTTCAACCCCACCGATAGGCAGTCGGCCGCCTACAACCCGCTGCTTGAAGTCCGGCGCGGCGCACATGAAGTGCGCGACGTGCAGAACATCGCCGACATTCTGGTTGACCCTGAAGGTGCGTTAGAGAAGCGCAATCATTGGGAGAAGACCAGCCACGCGCTACTGGTCGGTGCAATCTTGCATGTTCTGTACGCAGGCGAGGACAAGACGCTGCGCGGCGTCGCCAACTTCCTCAGCGACCCGGCGTGTCCGTTCGAGCTGACGCTGCACCGGATGATGACGACGAAGCACCTGGGCGATGCGCCTCACCCGGTTGTCGCATCCGCTGCCCGCGAAGTGCTCAACAAGTCGGACAACGAGCGATCGGGCGTGCTCTCCACCGCCATGTCGTTTCTCGGCCTGTACCGCGACCCGACCGTGGCCGAAGTCACATCGCGCTGCGATTGGCGCATCGCCGACCTGATTTCCGCCGAGCACCCGGTATCGCTCTATCTGGTGGTGCCGCCCTCCGACATAAGCCGCACCAAGCCGCTGATCCGGCTCATCTTGAACCAGATCGGGCGGCGGCTGACCGAATCGCTCGACGGCAGCGATGGCATCGCGCGCCGGCACAAGCTGCTGCTGATGCTGGACGAGTTTCCGGCGCTGGGTCGCCTCGATTTTTTCGAGTCCGCGCTTGCCTTCATGGCCGGCTACGGCATCCGCAGCTTTCTCATCGCTCAAAGCCTGAACCAGATCGACAAGGCGTATGGGCAGAACCATTCCATCCTCGACAACTGCCATGTCCGGGTGACTTTCGCCACCAACGACGAAAGGACGGCGAAAAGGATTTCCGAAACCCTCGGCACCGCCACCGAGCTTCGCGCGCAGCGCAACTACGCGGGCCACCGCCTCGCTCCGTGGCTGGGGCACCTGATGGTGTCGCGTCAGGAAACTGCACGTCCGCTGCTGACGCCCGGCGAGGTGATGCAGCTTCCACCTGAGGACGCCGTAGTCATGGTGTCCAGCGTTGCCCCGATCCGCGCGAAGAAGCTGCGTTACTACGTCGACGCCAATTTCAAGGATCGCGTCCTGCCACCGCCCGTGCTCGCAGTCGGGAGGTACGCCGACGCGCCGCCAGCCCGCCCCGACGACTGGAGCGGCTTGGCGATCCCGGCCGTACCTACGGCGCCGACCTCGGTATCCGCCGATGGTCCGGGCGGCACCGATGACGGCGGCCCGCGCCGCCAGCTCGAACTCTCCGAAACCGTCGCCTACGAGCCCGAGTTGGACGCGTGTGCGAACGACCTGGAGCTGCTCGATGACGACGACCTGGCGCTCCCGCTTCCCGGCCAGCTCGACCCGGCCATGCAGCGCACGGCCCGGCTGGCTTCTCTCGACCCCAACGACGGAATCGACCTATGAGCCAATACCGCCTCAATCTTTTCATCCAGCCCGAGCACGCCAAGCGCCTGGATGAACTTGCCGCCAAGAAAGGCGTGTCCAAGTCCTCCATCGTCGCAGCGGCCTTGGCGTCCTGGCTGTCACCCGATGCGGGCGACCAGCGTGAGGCCGCCATTGCCAAGCGGCTGGATCGACTGTCGCGGCAGACCGAACGCATGGAGCGCGACCAGAACATCCAGATCGAAACGCTGGCGCTGTTCATCCGCTATTTCTTGACCATCAGCACGCCGGTGCCAGAAGCCCACAAGGACGCGGCCCGCGCCCAGGGCAAAGCGCGCTTCGAGCAGTTCGTCGAGCAGTTGGGTCGCCACCTGCTGCGTGGCCGCAGTCTGGTGCGCGACGTGGTGGAGGAACTGCACCCCGATCCGATGCGGATGGATGACGCAGCAGCGATGGCGTCCGCCGATGAGCGAGCTGCAGAGCGTGCGTCATGAGTGCCGTTCCGCAGATTCCGCCTGAATCTCGCTCATCCGCCGCGGCGTCCCAGGATCGCCGCATCCAGATGCTGCGCACGGCGATGGGGCCGCTGATCGCCGCTGCGCTCGAAGATCCGGATGTTGTGGAAATCATGCTCAACCCCGATCGCACCCTGTGGGTGGATCGGCTGTCGTCGGGTCGCTCGCCGCTGGGCGTGGAGATGCCCGAGGCCGATGGTGAACGCATCATCCGCCTGGTCGCCGCGCATGTCGGCGCGGAGGTGCATCGCGGCCAGCCGCTCTTGACCGCCGAGTTGCCGGAAACCGGCGAGCGTTTCGAGGGCATCCTGCCTCCGGCCGCCCCGGGGCCAGCCTTCGCGCTACGCAAGCGGGCCGTGAGCATCATCGGCCTGGATCGCTACGTGGCCGACGGCATCCTGACCGCCGGGCAGGCCGAGTTCCTGCGCCGCGCCGTGCGCGAGCGGCAGAACATCCTGATCGCCGGCGGCACCAGCACCGGCAAGACCACGCTGGCGAACGCGCTGCTGGCCGAGATCGCCGCCACAGGCGACCGCGTGCTGGTGCTCGAAGACACCATCGAGCTGCAATGCGCGGCCCGCGACCATGTGCCGCTGCGCACCCGCGCCGGCGTCGTCACAATGACCGAGCTGGTGCGGGCCACGATGCGCCTGCGGCCTGACCGCGTGATCGTCGGCGAAGTGCGTGGCGGCGAAGCCCTGGACTTGGTGAAGGTCTGGGGCACCGGCCACCCCGGCGGCATTGCCACCATCCATGCCGGCTCCGCCTTGGGCGCACTGCTGCGTCTGGAGCAACTGATCCTCGAAGTGGCAGTGAATCCGCCCCGCGCCCTGATCGCCGAGGCGGTCAACGTGGTGATTCACATCGCAGGCCGTGGCCGCAAACGTCACGTCGAAACCATCTCCCGTGTCGTCGGCTTCGACGGTGCGGGCTATCGCCTGACAGATGCGCTGGAAACGCCGTTTCCCGAGCTGCCGCCGGTTCCTCTTGCAGCCGCTGCCGCTGCGCCTTCCTCGACCCCTGACCAACCTGGAGAACTGCCATGACGCACGTTGATGCTTTCCGTCTTTCCGTAAATCCTATTTCTCGCCTGTCCAGCATGGCGCGGCTGCGCCACCTGGCCCGTCCCGCAGGGCAAGGGCTGCTGCTGGCCGCGCTGATGCTGTTGCTGGCGGGCACGGCGCAGGCCGCCGGTTCCTCGATGCCGTGGGAAGGGCCGCTGACCTCCATCCTCGAATCCATCCAAGGGCCAGTCGCCCGGATCGTGGCGGTGATCATCATCATCTCGACGGGGCTTGCGCTGGCGTTCGGTGATACCAGCGGCGGCTTTCGCAAGCTGATCCAGATCGTGTTCGGCCTGTCCATCGCGTTCGCCGCGTCCTCGTTCTTCCTGTCGTTCTTCAGCTTCTCCGGAGGGGCCGTCGTATGAGTAAGGCCACCGATCTTCCGGGCTTTGAAGTGCCGCTGCATCGCTCGCTGACCGAGCCGATCCTGCTGGGCGGTGCGCCGCGCACCGTGGCGATTGCCAACGGCACGCTAGCCGCCGCCGTCGGGCTGGGCCTGCAACTGTGGATTCCCGGCGTGGTGCTCTGGATCGTCGGCCACTCGCTGGCCGTATGGGGTGCGCGCGTCGATCCGCAGTTCATGCAGGTCTTCGCGCGGCATATCAAACACCGCCCGCTTCTGGACGTGTGAGGGGAGGACGCCATGCTGAACCTTGCCGAATATCGTCAGCGCCCGGCCTTGCTTGCCGACTGGCTGCCCTGGGCCGGGCTGGTCGCGCCGGGCGTTGTGCTGAACAAAGATGGTTCGTTTCAACGCACGTTCCAGTTTCGCGGCCCCGACTTGGACAGTGCGACACAGGGCGAGCTGATTGCCACGTCGGCGCGGCAGAACAACGCGCTTCGCCGTACCGGGTCTGGCTGGGCCTTCTATATCGAGGCCGAGCGGATGCGGGCATCGAGCTATCCGCAATCCTCCTTTCCCGAACCACTGTCCTGGCTGGTGGATGAGGAGCGACGCGCGGCGTTCGAGGAGTCGGATGGCCATTTCGAGAGCGTCTATCACTTCACGTTGCAACACCTACCGCCGCAAGAGTCTCGCGCCCGTGCGGCTGGGATGCTGTACGAGAACCGGCCCACTGAGGGTGTGGACTGGCGTGGTCGGCTTGATTCCTTCGTGGCAGAGACCGATCGCGTGTTCGACCTGCTCGATGGTGTGATGCCGGAGATTGCCTGGCTGGACGATAGCCAGACGCTGACCTACCTGCATGCCACAGTCTCCACGCGGCGCTATCGCGTCGGCGTGCCCGACGTGCCGTTCCATATCGACGCACTGCTGGCCGATGCCGCGCTGGTCGGCGGCCTGGCGCCCATGCTGGGCGATCAGCACCTGCGCGTGGTGTCGGTACGAGGCTTCCCGACCTCGACCTGGCCGGGGATCTTGGACGACCTCAACCGCCTGGGCTTTGCGTATCGCTGGAGTACGCGCTTCCTGTGCCTGGACAAAGCCGAGGCGGAACGGGAATTGGGGCGCTTGCGGCGCCAATGGTTCGCCAAGCGCAAGAACGTCATCGCGCTGCTGCGCGAAACGATCTTTCAGCAGGAAAGCCCGCTGGTCGATACCGATGCCAGCAACAAGGCCGCCGACGCCGATGCCGCCTTGCAGGAGCTGGGCAGCGATCAAGTCGCCTTCGGCTACCTCACCGCCACGGTGACGGTGCTCGACGCCGACCCGGCCGTGGCCGACGAGAAGCTGCGCATGGTGGAGCGCGTCATCCAGGGCCGGGGTTTCGTGACCATCCCCGAAACCCTCAACGCAGTCGATGCCTGGCTGTCGTCCGTCCCCGGCAACGCATACGCGAACGTGCGTCAGCCCATCGTTTCGACGCTGAACCTGGCGCACATGATGCCGATGTCAGCGGTATGGGCTGGGCCGGAGAAGAACGAACACCTCGATGGCCCGCCGCTGATCGTCACCCGCACCGATGGCGCGACGCCGTTCCGGCTGGTGACGCACATCGGCGACGTGGGGCACACCCTTGTCGCCGGGCCGACCGGCATGGGCAAGTCGGTGCTGCTCGCCATATTGGCCATGCAGTTCCGGCGCTACTTCGGCTCGCGGATCTTCGCCTTCGACATGGGGCGCTCGATGCGCGCCACCATCCTCGGCCTTGGCGGTGAGCACTACGACCTCGGTGCCGATGGCGGCATCGCCTTCCAGCCACTCGCGCGAATAGCCCACGAGGGCTACCGCACCTGGGCCGCCGAATGGGTGGAGGGCCGGCTGCTGCACGAAGGCGTGACGGTCGGCCCGGACGAGAAGGCTGCCATTTGGTCGGCGCTGCGAAGCCTTGCCGGTGCGCCAGTGGAGCAGCGCACCATGACCGGCTTGTCGGTGTTATTGCAGTCCAACGCGCTGCGCCAAGCGCTCGCGCCCTATGTGTTGGGCGGCGCCCACGGCAAGCTGCTGGACGCTGACCACGACCGGCTGGGCATGGCCGACGTGCAGGGCTTTGAGATGGAAGAACTGATGCACAGCCCCGCCGCCGTGCAAGCAGTGCTGCGCTACCTGTTCGCCCGCTTCGACGAACGTTTTGACGGCGCGCCCACGCTGCTGATCCTCGATGAAGCGTGGCTGTTCCTCGATGAGCCGTCCTTCGCGGCCCGCATCCGGCAATGGCTCAAGACGCTCAGAAAAAAGAACGTCAGCGTCATCTTTGCCACGCAGTCGCTGGCCGACATCAAGGACTCGACCATCGCGCCAGCCATCATCGAAAGCTGCGCGAGCAGGATCTTCTTACCTAACCCGCAGGCCACCGAGCCGCAGATTCGCACGATCTACGAAGGCTTCGGCTTGAACAGCCGCCAGATTGAGATCGTGGCGACCGCACAGCCCAAGCGCGATTACTACTACCAGTCGCGCCTCGGCAATCGCCTGTTCGACCTCGACCTGGGGCCTGTCGCGCTCGCATTCGCGGGCGCATCCACCCCTCAAGACCAACGCGATATTGACCGCGTGCTGACGCAGGCCGGCGCTCCCGGCTTCGCCGGCGCGTGGCTGCGCCATCGCGGCCTCGGCTGGGCCGCCGACCTGCTGCCGTCCGCTCCGGCGGCAGCTTCCTTTCTCGCTTCTCAACCGCTGGAGGTTTCACCATGAAGACCAAGCCCCGTTTGCTCTCTGTCTCACTCGCTGCCGTGCTGTCGGTATCGCTGCTGGCCGTGCAGCCCGCATCCGCGCTGACGGTGTTCGACCCGTCCAACTTCGTGCAGAACACGCTGACCGCCGTGCGCACGCTGGAACAGATCAACAACCAGATCAACCAGCTTCAGAACGAGGCGCAGATGTTGATGAACCAGGCCAGGAACCTGGCAAATCTCGACTTCAACATCGTCAACCGCCTGCGCTCGACGCTCGCCACCACCGAGCGCCTGATCGCCGAGGCGCGCGGCTTGGCCTACGACGTGCAGAGCATGGATGCCACGTTCGCCCGCCTGTACCCGGAACAGTACGCCGCCACCATCAGCGGCGACCGCATGGCACAGGACGCCCGCGAACGCTGGCAGAACACCTTGAACGGCTTGCACACCGCGATGCGGATGCAGGCGCAGGTGTCGCAGAACCTCGCCCAAGACGAAAGCGCGCTGGCCGATCTCGTGAGCCAGAGCCAGTCGGCCACCGGCGCGCTGCAAGCGATGCAGGCGACGAACCAGCTCCTGGCTTTGCAGGCCAAGCAGTCGATCCAGGCGCAGCAGCTCCAGATCACGCAAGACCGGGCCGCTTCACTGGAACTGGCGCGGCAAGCGGCGGCTATGGAGCGCGCCCGCGAAGTGCGGCGGCGCTTTCTGGGCACCGGCACGCCGTACACGCCGCAGTCCGTCAACTTCTATAACAACTGACCGGAGGCGGCCATGCGATGCGCTTCCGTCCTGATGGCCGTGCTGCTGACCGCGTGCGGCCAGCAGCCGGCCGAGAACCTGGCCGACGCCCTGGCCGCAGATCCGGTGCGGCTCAAGGCGTTGCGCGGGCAATGCGCGGCCGACCGGCAGGCCGTGGGCGAGGATGCCTGCCGCGCCGCCGCTGAAGCCTTCCGGCGGCGCTTCTTCGCCGGCCATACCGGGCCGGATGAATACAACTCGCTGGCTGAACTCCCGCCGATTCCGCCGAGCTTCGATACGCCCGCAGATGAATTGCCAGAGGGCGCCGTTCCGCTCACTCCGCCCGAGGATTCGCCATGAACGACGTGACCATCATCGACCGTTTCCTCGATACGTTCTCGCGCTACATCGACTCGGGCTTCGGCTTATTGCAGGGCGAAGTGGCATTTCTCACCGCCACGCTCATCGTCATCGACATGACGATCGCTGGCCTGTATTGGGCCATGAGCCACGCCACCGGCCAGGGCGACGACGTGATCGCCAAGCTGCTGCGCAAGGTGCTCTGTGTCGGCGCGTTCGCCTACATCATCGGCAACTTCAACTGGCTGGCGAGCATCGTGTTCCGCTCGTTCGCCGGCTTGGGAATTACCGCTACCGGCTCGGCCATCACGATGGAGAACTTCCTTCAGCCGGGCCGGCTGGCGAAGACCGGCATCGACGCAGCCGCGCCGATTCTGGAACAGATCGGGGACATGGCTGGGTTCCCCGAGGTGTTCGTGAACATCGACCCTATCGTGGTTCTGTTCATCGCCTGGCTGGTGGTGATCCTCTGCTTCTTCGTGCTGGCCGTACAGCTTTTCATCACGCTGATCGAGTTCAAACTGACTACGCTCGCCGGCTTCGTCTTGATCCCGTTTGCACTCTGGAACAAGACCTCGTTCCTCGCGGAAAAGGTGCTAGGCAACGTGGTGTCGTCAGGCATCAAGGTCTTGGTGCTGGCCGTCATCGTCGGCATCGGTTCAGGCCTGTTCGCCGAGTTCCAGGTGCATCCCGACGAACCATCCATCGACCACGCGCTGGTCGTGATGCTGGCCTCGCTCGCGCTGCTGGCGCTGGGCATTTTCGGCCCCGGTATCGCCACCGGCCTGGTGTCCGGTGCGCCACAGCTTGGTGCGGGCGCGATGGCTGGTGCTGCGGTCGGGGCTGTCGGCACCGGCGTTGCCATCGGCGCCGCCGTAACGGGCGTGGGCGGCGCCGTCATGGCCGGGGCACGAATGGCCCCGGCGGCCGCAAAGCTGGCCGGTGCCGGTGCGCGTGCCGCGACTTCGGCGGCCGGCAGTGCCCGATCGGCGTTCCAGGCCGGTTCCGCTGCGGCCGGCGGCGGTGCCAAGGGCGCGGCGGCTGGCCTCGGCAATGTCGCCAAGACTGGCGCACAAGCCGCAGGCCGCAGCGTCACCTCTGGTGCTTCCGCTGTTGGGCAGAAGGTGGCCGACTCCTTCCGCGCTGGCTGGAACGGCACAGAAGCCGGCAGCGACGGTGCTGGCCCCGGCCAGACCGCAGACGGCACCGCAGGCTCGCAGAAGCAACAGCAACCGGCCTGGGCCAAGCGGATGCACCGCCGCCAGCAGGCTACCCATGCCGCGACCACTGCCGCCCACACGCTGCGCGGCGGCGACGGCGGCGGCTCCGGGCAAGGCCCGAGCCTGCGGGATTCCGATACCTAACCTTCAAGGAGAACACCCATGCGATTCAAACGACCGCAGGTGCGCTACGCCGATACGCCGCAGCCTGCCACCCCGTATCAAGCCGCCGCCCAGGTGTGGGACGACCGTATCGGCTCCGCCCGCGTGCAGGCGAAGAATTGGCGCCTGATGGCCTTCGGCTGCCTAGTGCTCGCGCTGTTGATGGCCGGCGGCCTGGTGTGGCGCTCGGCGCAGTCCATCGTGACGCCCTATGTCATCGAGGTCGATCAAGCCGGGCAGGTGCGCGCCGTGGGAGAGGCCGCCACGCCGTACCGGCCCGGCGACGCGCAGATCGCGCACCACCTGGCGCGCTTCGTGACGCTGGTTCGCTCGCTGTCCATCGACCCCATCGTGGTGCGGCAGAACTGGCTCGATGCCTACGACTACACCACCGACAAGGGCGCGGCGGTGCTCAACGACTACGCCCGCACCAATGACCCATTCGCCCGCATCGGCAAGGAATCGGTAACGGTGCAAATCACCAGCGTGGTTCGCGCGAGCGACACGTCTTTCAACGTGCGCTGGACAGAGCAGCGCTATGTCAACGGTGCGCCCGCCGGCACCGAACGCTGGAACGCCGTGCTTTCGACCGTCCTGCAAACCCCGCGTACTGAACAGCGCCTGCTCAAGAACCCATTGGGTATCTACGTCAACGGCCTGTCATGGAGCCGCGAACTGGATTCTTCCGAAGGAGCCAAACCATGAAACTTCGTTTCCGCCTTTACGTTGTTCCTTTGACGCTGCTGGCCCTCGCGGGCTGCGCCTCGCAGGGGAAGCCGCCGCCATCCATCTCGCTCGACGAGACGGTGCTGGCCCAGCCGTTGCCCGAACCGCCCAAGCCCGTCGAAGTCGTCGCCGTCCCTGAACCGCTGGCGCTGCCGGCGCAGTTGAAGCCCCTGCCGGAACTCGATGAGGCCCCCGTTGCGCCGGAGCCGGCCGACGAAAAGGTGCGCGTTTCCCGTGCCAATGCAGAAGCGCGTATCGCGCCTACCCGTGAGGGCTACGTCAACGCGATTCAGGTGTGGCCGTTCACCGATGGCGCGCTTTATCAGGTCTATGCGTCGCCGGGGCGCGTGACGGTGGTTTCGCTTCAACCGGGCGAGGAACTGGTAACGGTCGCCGCCGGCGATACCGTGCGCTGGATCGTGGGCGACACGTCCAGCGGCGGCGGGGCCGATCTGCGCGTCAATGTGCTGGTCAAGCCTATCCGCTCCGGTCTGAAAACCAATCTCGTCATCACCACCAGTCGGCGCACCTACCTGCTGGAGCTGACCTCGACCGAGAGGGCATGGATGGCGTCGGTGTCCTGGGACTATCCGAAAGACCGAATGCTCGCGTTGCAGCGCCAGGCGCAGGCAGCGCAGGCAACAACGCCTGTCGATACGGGCCTGTCGCTGGACAAGATCCGCTTCCGCTACGCGGTATCGGGCAGCAACCCGCCGTGGAAGCCTCTGCGCGCCTTCGATGATGGAGAGAAGGTCTATATCCAGTTCCCGCCGGGCATCGCCCAGGGCGAGCTGCCGCCGCTGTTTGTCATCGGCGCGCAGGGCGACGGGCAACTGGTGAACTACCGTTTTCGCTCGCCGTACTACGTCGTGGATCGCCTGTTCGGCGCGGCCGAACTGCGGCTGGGCGGCGATGGCGGCGACGTGGTGCGGATCGAGCGCACCGATGGTGTTGCACGGAGGAACTGACCATGAGCCAGGATGACACTCCCGACCTTGCCGCGCCGCAGGCGGACAAGGTGGCGCCGGAGGCAGTGGCGCTGCGCGCCCAGCCGCGTCCAGTCACACGCCTGAACCGGCGCTCGCTGGCCATCCTTGCCGGCGTCCTAGCGGTCGCCGTGCTCGGCGCGCTGATGTGGTCGCTGCAACCTCATCGACGCAGCACAGGCGAGCAGACCGAGCTTTACAACGTCGATCGCGTGTCAAAGTCGGAAGGACTGGATGCGCTGCCGACGGACTATTCCAAGCTGCCGCCGGCGTTGCTGCCTGCCGTTCCCGAACTAGGGCCACCGCTGCCGGGCGATCTTGGCCCGGCTATCGTGAAGTCGCAGCAACCGGCGACGGCTGCCTACGCGGCCCCCGGTCACGACCCGAACGATGCCCTGCGAAAAGAAGCCGAGGCGGCCGCGGCCTCGTCCGTGTTCTTCCGCTCGGGTGGGCAGAATGCGGCGCCGGTAGCGCAGACACAGGTGGCCGCTGCGCCGGGCTTCGCCGCCAATGCGGCGTTTGACCCGCTGGCGGCCGGGCCGGCCTCCACGGCGGCCCAACCTGCTGACCCGACAGCGGTGCAAAACCGGCAAGACCAGAAAGAGGCTTTCATGAAAGCTGGCCCCACTGAAACCCGTAATTCCGGCAATCTGACTCTGCCAATTTCGCCGTATCAGGTTATGGCCGGAACAGTGGTCGCAGGTGCCTTGGTGACGGGCATCAAGTCGGACTTGCCCGGCGACGTGATCGCCACGGTGACGGAGCCGGTCTATGACACAGCCACCGGGCGCTTCCTGCTGATTCCGCAGGGTTCGCGCATCCTGGGCAAATACAACAGCCAGGTCAGCTACGGGCAGAGCCGCGTTCAAGTCGTCTGGAACCGGATCATCCTGCCGGACACGTCTTCGCTCACGCTCGACAACCTGGCCGGCACCGACCCAGCCGGCTATGCCGGGCTGGAGGACGATGTGGACTACCACTGGGGCCGCATCTTTGCCGGTGCGGCACTCACCACGCTGCTGGGCGTCGGTGCCGAGCTGGCCGCGCCGGAGAACCGGCAGGATGGTGATCGCGTCATCATCGCTGGGCGCGACAGCGCGCAGGACAGCATCAATCAGGTCGGCCAGGAGATGACCCGGCGCAACCTCAACATCCAGCCGACCTTAACGCAACGGCCGGGCCTGCCGGTTCGCATCATCGTCAACCGGGATCTGGTGCTGCGGCCGTACCAGCCGCTGTTCTTCAACCGGGGGACTTCACGATGAGCACGACCAAGAAGCTGCGGCTCGGCCCGCTGCCGAAGACCGAGAGCACCAAGCTGACTTTCGTTTGCCCGACCAGCTTGAAAGTCGACCTCGACCGCTACGCCGCGCTACACGCGCAGGCGTATGGCGAGGCCGTTGATGCGGCGACGCTGATCCCGCATATGCTGGAAGCGTTCATGGCGGGGGATCGAGGATTCAGGAAGGGCACGGCGACCCGCAGCACACCACCGAAGCCGCCATGATTGCACCGCATGCTATTCAACGGCATCCATCGAACGCGCAGCCCAGGCTGCGCGTTCTTCATTCTGGATGCCGCCGAGCCTGTTGGGCTATGATGATGCGACAGGCCCGCCGTTCCTCGGCAATCCAGCACTACACAGTGCGATGCGGCTTTCTCTCCCAACGCTCCTATGTCGCTCCTAGCCGACAACGCCGCTCTTCTTCTAAGCGGCCCCGAAAGGAGCTAACCTACTGTCCCATATACGGTTTCAAGTCCTTCTTGATTTGCGCGAAAGAATTGACACCGGCACTTTTTTGTTGCCTGCGATCCACGCGATCCGGTAGTGCCGGCCGCTGGCCGGCAACCCATCGACGTTGCCGGCCAGCGGCCGGCACTACCACAACAAAAAAACCCGGCCGAAGCCGGGTTTTTCGCATGGAACCACAACAGCATTACTGCGCGTTGCGGGCTTCCAGCTCGTCTTCCTTCTGGCGATCGAAGAAGGCCATGATCCGGCTCATGATCGGGAAAGTACCTTCGCGGCCCAGCGCGGAGACCAGGAACCACGGCTCCTTCCAGCCCAGCTCGGCAACGATCTGTTCGGCCGCAGCCTTCGCTTCGTCTTCGAACATCAGGTCGGCCTTGTTCAGCACCAGCCAGCGCGGCTTCTGCAGCAGCTCCGGATCATGCTTTTCCAGTTCGCGCTCGATCGCGCGCACCTGCTCGACCGGGGAAATGCCTTCCACCCCGCCTTCCATCGGCGAGATGTCCACCAGGTGCAGCAGCAGGCGGGTGCGTTGCAGGTGGCGCAGGAACTGCGCACCCAGGCCGGCACCGTCGGCAGCGCCTTCGATCAGGCCGGGAATGTCGGCAATCACGAAGCTGCGGTAGTTCTCCACCTTCACCACACCCAGGTTCGGGTACAGCGTGGTGAACGGGTAATCGGCCACCTTCGGCGTCGCCGCCGAAACGGCACGGATCAGGGTGCTCTTGCCGGCATTGGGGAAGCCCAGCAGGCCGACGTCAGCCAGCAGCTTCAGCTCCAGCTTCAGCGTGCGCTCTTCGCCCGGCTCGCCCGGCAGCGCCTGGCGCGGCGAGCGGTTGGTCGAGCTCTTGAAGTGCATGTTGCCGAGACCACCACGACCGCCCTGCGCCACCAGCAGGCGATCACCATGCTGGGTCAGGTCGCCGATGATTTCATCGGTGGCGACGTTGATCACCACGGTGCCGACCGGCACGGTGATGGTCAGGTCTTCGCCGCCCTTGCCATAGGCCTGGCGGCCCATGCCGTTCTCGCCACGCTGCGCCTTGAAGATGCGGTCATGGCGGAAGTCGACCAGGGTGTTCAGGTTTTCGTCGGCGCGGATGTACACGCTGCCGCCCGCACCGCCGTCGCCGCCGTCCGGGCCGCCGAGCGGAATGAACTTCTCGCGACGGAAGCCAATGCAGCCGTTGCCGCCGTTGCCGGCGAACACTTCGATTTCTGCTTCGTCTACCAGTTTCATTGTTTCGATGCCTGCGATGGGCGCGGCCTGCCTGCCGTCGCCTTGAATGTTATGCCAGCCACTGGCCGGCACCCCGGCCTGGCCGGTCTTGCTTTCACTCTAACGAAAAGCCCCGCCGAAGCGGGGCTCTTCATGCAGCACCCCCATGCCGAGGCACGGGTGCCGGCGATGCCTGGATCAGGCGCCGGCCGAGACGATGCTGACGGTGCGGCGCTTCTTGGCGCCCTTGACCGAGAACTCCACCTTGCCGTCCACGAGGGCGAACAGGGTGTGGTCACGGCCCAGGCCAACGCCCGAACCCGGGTGGAACTGGGTGCCGCGCTGACGCACGATGATGTTGCCGGCTTCGATGGCCTGGCCGCCGAAGATCTTGACGCCCAGGTACTTCGGGTTGGAGTCGCGACCGTTGCGCGAGGAGCCTACGCCCTTTTTATGTGCCATGACTGCTTCTCCTGATGCTTAGCCGGCGATGCCGGTGATCTCGATTTCGGTGTAGTACTGACGGTGACCCTGACGCTTCATGTGGTGCTTGCGGCGACGGAACTTGATGATCCGGACCTTGTCAGCACGACCCTGGGACAGGACCTTGGCGGTGACGGCAGCGCCCTTCAGCGCATCGCCCAGCTTCACGCCGTCGCTGTCACCCAGCATCAGGATGTTGTCAAACTTGATCTCGCTGCCGACTTCGACTTCGAGCTTTTCAATGCGGAGCTTTTCGCCCTGCGCCACGCGGTATTGCTTACCGCCGGTGACCAGTACTGCGTACATGACCAGGCCTTCCTCTGTAGTTATTGTGGTCTGAGCTGCCGCCATCGAGGGCGGACAGGAGCGGAATTGTACGCAGATCAGCGGGCGCGGGTCAAGTCAACCCCTGAACGGCCTGGAGACCGGGCCCTGTAGAGCCGGGCCATGCTCGGCTGAACGGTTCGAGGTCCCGGCAGCCGAGCATGGCTCGGCTCTACACAAAGCTGTCCGCCGGTCTCATCAGGTGAGACATCGGGCTGGCATTGTCGCCCATTGCCCCCATCTGGTCACCTCGGTAGGCTGACCGATTGCCGTTCCCTGCTGGCCCGGCACCCAGCCAACGCCCCCACAACCGGATCCCCCATGGCGATGGATTTCATCCGCATCCGCGGCGCGCGGACGCACAATCTGAAGAACCTCGACCTCGACCTGCCCCGCGACAAGCTGATCGTGATCACCGGCCTGTCCGGTTCGGGCAAGTCCTCGCTGGCGTTCGACACCATCTATGCAGAAGGCCAGCGCCGCTACGTCGAGTCGCTGTCGGCCTATGCGCGCCAGTTCCTGAGCGTGATGGAAAAGCCGGACCTGGACCACATCGAAGGCCTGTCCCCGGCCATCTCGATCGAGCAGAAGTCGACCTCGCACAACCCGCGCTCGACGGTCGGCACCATCACCGAGATCTACGACTACCTGCGCCTGCTGTACGCCCGCGTCGGCACACCGCGCTGCCCGGACCACGGCTACCCGCTGGAAGCGCAGACGGTCAGCCAGATGGTCGACCAGGTGCTGACGCTGGACCCGGAACAGCGCTACATGCTGCTGGCGCCGGTTATCCGCGACCGCAAGGGCGAACACGCACAGGTGTTCGACCAGCTGCGTGCGCAGGGCTTCGTGCGTGTGCGCGTGGACGGCGAGCTGTATGAAATCGATGCGGTGCCGCCGCTGGCGCTGCGCCAGAAGCACACCATCGAGGCGGTGATCGACCGCTTCCGCCCGCGCGAGGACATCAAGCAGCGCCTGGCCGAGAGCTTCGAGACCGCACTGAAGCTGGGCGATGGCATGGCCTCGGTGCAGAGCCTGGACACCGCCGACGCCACGCCGGCGCTGTTCTCCTCCAAGTACTCCTGCCCGGTGTGCGACTACTCGCTGCCGGAACTGGAGCCGCGCCTGTTCTCGTTCAACGCACCGATGGGCGCCTGCCCCGGCTGCGATGGCCTGGGCATCGCCGAGTTCTTCGACCCTTCGCGCGTGGTGGTGCATCCGGAGCTGTCGCTGGCCGCCGGTGCGGTGCGCGGCTGGGACCGCCGCAACGCCTACTATTTCCAGCTGATCGCCTCGCTGGCCAAGCACTACAAGTTCGACGTGGATGCCGCGTGGAATTCGCTGCCGGCCAAGGTGCAGCAGGCCGTGCTGTACGGCAGCGGCGACGAGACGATCACCTTCACCTACTTCACCGAAGCTGGCGGCCGCACCCAGCGCAAGCACCGCTTCGAGGGCATCATTCCCAACCTCGAACGCCGCTACAAGGAAACCGAGTCGCCTGCGGTGCGCGAGGAGCTGTCCAAGTACATCAGCGAACAGCCGTGCCCGGAATGCAATGGCGCGCGCCTGAACAAGGCAGCACGCAACGTGTTCGTGGCCGATCGCCCGCTGCCGGAGCTGGTGGTGCTGCCGATCGACGAGGCACTGAAGTTCTTCAGTGAACTGAGCCTGCCGGGCTGGCGTGGCGAGATCGCCGCGAAGATCGTCAAGGAGATCGGCGAACGCCTCGGCTTCCTGGTCGATGTCGGCCTGGATTACCTGACCCTGGAGCGCAAGGCCGACACCCTGTCTGGTGGCGAGGCACAGCGCATCCGCCTGGCCAGCCAGATCGGCGCCGGCCTGGTCGGTGTGATGTACGTGCTCGACGAGCCGTCGATCGGCCTGCACCAGCGCGACAACGAACGCCTGCTCGGTACCCTCACCCGCCTGCGTGACCTGGGCAATACGGTGATCGTGGTCGAACATGACGAGGATGCGATCCGGCTGGCCGACTACGTGCTGGACATCGGCCCGGGTGCGGGCGTGCACGGCGGCGAGATCGTCGGCCAGGGCACCCTGCAGGACATCCTGGAGGCACCGCGCTCGCTGACCGGCCAGTACCTGTCGGGCAAGCGCGCGATCGAGATTCCGGCGCGCCGGCACACGCCGAACCCGAAGATGACCCTGCACCTGCGCGGGGCGACCGGCAACAACCTGAAGGGCGTGGACCTGGCGATTCCGTCGGGCCTGCTGACCTGCGTGACCGGTGTATCCGGCTCGGGCAAGTCGACCCTGATCAACGACACCCTGTTCTCGCTGGCCGCCAACGAGATCAACGGTGCCTCGCACCCGATCGCTCCGTACAAGGAGATCGATGGCCTGGACCTGTTCGACAAGGTGGTGGACATCGACCAGTCGCCGATCG
Organism: Stenotrophomonas sp. 86156_Sma; assembly: GCF_056481625.1. Lineage (NCBI taxonomy): Bacteria > Pseudomonadati > Pseudomonadota > Gammaproteobacteria > Lysobacterales > Lysobacteraceae > Stenotrophomonas > Stenotrophomonas sp. 86156_Sma. The sequence continues at coordinate 1,364,458 of NZ_CM151157.1, read as the reverse complement.
GCCGCACCCCGCGTTCGAACCCGGCTACCTACACCGGCCTGTTCACGCCGCTGCGCGAACTGTTCGCACAGGTGCCCGAAGCGCGTGCGCGCGGCTATTCGCCGGGCCGTTTCAGCTTCAACGTGCGCGGCGGCCGCTGCGAAGCCTGCCAGGGTGACGGTCTGATCAAGGTTGAGATGCACTTCCTGCCGGACGTGTACGTGCCCTGCGACGTCTGCCATGGCAAGCGCTACAACCGCGAGACGCTGGAGATCCTGTACAAGGGCTTCAACATCAACGACGTGCTGGAAATGACCGTCGAGGATGCACTGAAGCTGTTCGAGCCGGTGCCGTCGATTGCGCGCAAGCTGGAAACACTGGTCGACGTCGGCCTGAGCTACATCAAGCTGGGCCAGAGCGCGACCACGCTGTCCGGTGGTGAAGCGCAGCGCGTGAAGCTGTCCAAGGAACTGTCGCGCCGCGATACCGGCCGCACCCTGTACATCCTCGACGAGCCGACCACCGGCCTGCACTTCCACGACATCGAAGCGCTGCTGGGTGTGCTGCACAAGCTGCGCGACGAAGGCAACACGGTGGTGGTGATCGAGCACAACCTGGACGTGATCAAGACCGCCGACTGGATCGTTGATCTGGGTCCGGAAGGCGGCCATCGCGGTGGCACCATCCTGGTCACCGGCACGCCGGAAGACGTGGCGGCCTGCCCGCAGTCGTACACCGGCCAGTTCCTTGCGCGCATGCTGCCGTCCACCCACGCGCGCCCGGAGCAGCCGGCCGCCGTGGCGAACAAGCCCGACGCCCGCCCGCCGCGCAAGGTGAAGCCTGAAAAGGCCGAGAAGCCGGCGAAGAAGGCCGTGGCTGCCAAGAGCACCGGCAAGACCAGCAAGACCGCCACTGCCAGCAAGAAGAAAAAGGACGCCTGATGAGCAGCGAACACAAGATCCTGGCCCGCATCCCGATCAGCGTGCGCTGGCGTGACATGGACAGCATGGGCCATGTGAACAACGCCAAGTACATTTCCTACCTGGAAGAAGCGCGCGTGCGCTGGATGCTGGGCGTGGAGGGTGTGTCGATGACCGACCGCATCGCACCCGTGGTGGCCGCGACCAACGTCAACTACCGGCTGCCGATCGTGTGGCCCAACGACATCCTGGTCGAACTTTTCGTCGAGCGCCTGGGCAACAGCAGCGTGACCATCGGCCACCGCATCGTCGACCAGCAGGACGAATCGAAGCTGTATTCGGATGGCAACGTGGTGGTGGTGTGGATGGATACCCAGACCGGCAAGAGCGCGCCGCTGCCGGACGCGATCCGCAGCGCGTCGACCTGACGCGCCTGTGGTAGTGCCGGCCGCTGGCCGGCAACCTCCAGATGTATCGCGGATGCCGGCCAGCGGCCGGCACTACCGATCCAATTCAAAGGACTGACATGATCCACCAGACTGAGCTGCGCGACCTGCTGCCCGGCATGGTCGCCTTCCCCACCGGTGTCTTCCCCGCCGACCAGGCCTGGCTCGGCCAGCACCTGCTGCCGCTGCTGAAGATCGACCTCGGCGTGCTGCGCCCGGAACTGGCCGGCCAGGTGGCAACGATGCTGTGCCCGATCGAGCCGTATGACGGCTGCATCGGCGAGACCACAGAAGAACACCACAACGATTTCACCGGCACCAACTGGATCGCCTTCGAACTGACCGCCGGCAACGAGATGCGCTTCCTCGGCAACGAAGGCTATTTCATCGGCGACGCGGTGCAGGACAAGGATGCGCAGGAGCACATCGCGCAGATGCGCGACAGCTACGCCAAGGCACGCGACTATCACGCCGCCCATGGCCGCCTCGCCTGCTATTCGCGCTACGGCAAGGGTGAAGCCAGCGAGCGCGATTACCTGGATACGCTGGGCGGACAGATTTCCTGCGGCAACTGGATCGAGACGGCTGACATCCCGAACGCGTTCACCCTGGAATTCACCGACGCCGCCAACGACCGGCATGCACCGGACGATGCGGAGCTGGCAATCATCCGCCGCGATGGCAACGCGTTCTTCGCGGTGGCCGAAGTGGCCGGCTACAACTGGTGCGCCACCGGTGCCGATGCGATCGTGATGCTGTACGAGCCGGAAAGCCGCACGGTGCTGTTCTCGTTCGACTGGTCGTAAGCCCCCTGGTAGTGCCGGCCGCTGGCCGGCTTTCACCACGCTGCCGGCCAGCGGCCGGCACTACCGGATATTCCGGTCGCGCCGAGCGTCCTCGACGCTACGACGGCCATCCCAACTCCTTGCTTCAGCAGCAGCGTGCCGTTTCCCCGCGCGCTTACGGCGCGGCCTTGCGCACCACCAACGTCGCGCTCGCTTCGCCACCGCCTTCCAGCTGCAGCCGCAACGGCAGCGCCTGCCCTTCCTTCAAGGCGCCCTTGCCCTGCATCAGCATCAGGTGCAGGCCACCGGGCTTGAGCTCGGCACGTGCGCCCGGCGCCAGCGGCAGACGCTCGATCGCGCGCATCCGGCTGACCCCATCGACGATCGTGGTCTCGTGCAGCGACACATCGCCGAAGCCACTGCTGGTCGCGCCGGTGATCGCCACCGCCTTGCTGCAGCCGTTGTGGATCACGCCGTAGCCGGCGGTCATCGGCATCGCCGGATTCGGTGGCAGCCGCGCCCAGCCCTGCTCCACCGTGACGCAGTCCGGTTCCGCCGCCGAGACCGATGCTGCGGCCGCACACAGAACCAACAGTACGCCAACGAATGGTTTGGTTATCATCGCCCAGGTTCCTTCTTCGCAACGAGACCGCAGCATGACGACGCTCATCGAGGTGATCAACCATGGCCCCATCCGCGAGCTGCGCCTGGCGCGGCCGCCGGTCAACGCACTGGACACCGAACTGTGCCGGCAGTTGATCCATGCCATCGAGCTGGCCATGGCCGAAGACGCGCACGGCATCGTGCTGTCGGGCAGCGAGCGCATCTTCACCGGTGGCATGGACGTGCCGCACCTGCTCTCGCATGGCGATGACAAGCACAAGTTGTTGGACACCTGGAACGCCTTCTTTGGCGCCGTGCGCACGCTGGCCGAGAGCCGTATCCCGGTGGTCGCGGCGATCACCGGCCACGCACCGGCGGGTGGCTGCGTGCTGGCCCTTTGCTGCGACTACCGGGTGATGGCGCGCAGCGCCGATCCGTCGCGGCCGTATGCCATCGGCCTGAACGAAGTGCAGGTGGGCCTGATCGCACCGGAGGGCATCCAGCGCCTGCTGCGCCGTGCGGTGGGAGTGCACCGCGCCGGCGTCCTGCTGACCACCGGTTCGCTGGTGCCGGCCGAACAGGCGCTGCAGATCGGCCTGGTCGACGAACTGGCCGAAGGCGACCTGGTGGTGGCACGTGCCGTGGCCTGGCTGCAGAACCTGCTCAAGCAGCCGCGCCAGCCGATGCTGCTGACCCGTGCGATTGCCCGCGCGGACCTGCACGTTGCGCTGCAGCCGGACCTGATCCAGCTCGACCGCTTCGTCGAGGCCTGGTTCGCCCCGGATGCGCAGAATGCCCTGCAGGCGCTGGTCGCCCGGCTGGGCAAGTAACCGGTAGTGCCGGCCGCTGGCCGGCAACCGCAGGTGCCCCAGGAGGATCATGAGGTTGCCGGCCAGCGGCCGGCACTACCAATGATGGACTGGCCTGCAACGGTATAATCGGGGCCTCTTCATTGCTGTGGCCGCCCCCTTGAACGACACGCCCGAACCCGTCGTCTCCGAGCTGATCGACCTGCTCACGCTGGAGCGGCTGGAGGACAACCTGTTCCGCGGGCAGAGCCGCGACATCGGTACCAAGTACGTGTTCGGCGGGCAGGTGCTGGGCCAGGCGCTGGCCGCGGCACAGGCCACGGTCGACAATGGCCGCCACGTGCACTCGCTGCACGCCTACTTCCTGCGCGCCGGCAACATCGACCATCCGATCGTCTACGACGTGGACCGTACCCGCGACGGCGGCAGCTTCTCGGTGCGCCGGGTTACCGCGATCCAGCACGGCAAGGTGATCTTCTTCTGCGCGGCCTCGTTCCAGCAGGCCGAAACGGGTGCCGAGCACCAGCACAAGATGCCCGAAGTGCCGCAGCCGGAAGACATCGAACCGAACCGCCCGCTGCCGGCCGAAGTGCTGGAGCGGCTGCCGATCAAGGTGCAGCGCTGGCTGTCGCGCGGCGGCCCGTTCGAGTTCCGCCACGTCTACCCGCGTGACGAACTGAACCCGCCCAAGCGCCCGCCGTACCACCAGGTGTGGCTGCGCCTGAGCGAGCCGGTCGGCGATGCCCCGGAGCTGCACCAGGCGCTGCTGGCCTACGCCTCCGACTTCCACCTGCTGGGCACGGCGACGTTCCCGCACGGCATCAGCTACTACCACCCGCACGTGCAGATGGCCTCGCTCGACCACGCCATCTGGTTCCACCGCCCATTCCGCGCCGATGACTGGCTGTTGTACTCGCTGGACAGCCCCAGCGCGCAGGATTCGCGCGGCCTGGCCCGCGGCCAGTTCTTCACCCGCAATGGCGTGCTGGTGGCCAGCACCGCGCAGGAAGGCCTGATCCGCGTCGTTCCCGACCAGGCAGCAGCGGCCGCCGTGCCGGCCAAGGATTGATCCGATGCGCCAGATCTTCAGCAGCCAGCGCGTGGAAACCGTCGAAGGCGTCGCCGAGCTCCTGCGCGAGCATGGCATCGACGTCAAGGTGACCAACGGGCGCTCGTACAAGACCCGTCGCCGCGGCCAGTTCAGCTATACCGACCTGGGCAACGCCAACGCCTACCCAGCGGTGTGGATCGTACGCGCCGACGACCAGCCGCGCGCGCGTGAAATCCTGCGCGAGGCGCGCCTGCTCGACACCACCCGCCGCGACCATCCGACCGCCGAATTCGCCTTCCGCGACGCGCCGGAACAGGGCAGCAGTGGCCGCAGCTGGGCCTGGCGCATCCGCATCGCCCTGCTGGTGGTGATCGCCGGCGTGGCGCTGGTGATCGGCCTGCGCCATCGCGGCGCCCCGGCGCCGGTCGCACCGGCCCCTGCCCCGCAGGCCCAGCCGCAGCAGGCGCAACCGGCCCCGCAGGCCGCACCGGAAGAGGAAGAAGTCCGGGTCCGCATCCAGCCCTCGAAGTGACGCACGGGTAGTGCCGGCCGCTGGCCGGCAGCCGAAAAAGGGGACGGAGGGGATTAAGTCGTTTGAGGCACAAACGACTTAATCCCCTCCGTCCCCTTTTTTGTCATGAGGTTGCCGGCCAGCGGCCGGCACTACCGTGCAGAAGGCCGGTCACATTCGGCGCGCGGCTCCGTCTTGGGACACAATCCCAGCAGGAGAGCCGCCGCCATGACGACGTTCGCCGCATCGATCGACCAGACCCTGGAACGCGAACTGCCCGCCGCCGCCAGCGGTTGCCAGCATGCCTACGGCCGCATCGTGCTGGCCTGCCAGAACACGGTCACCGCCATCGCCCTGGCCATCACCCGCGACCGCCAGGCCAGCGAGGACATCGCCCAGGAGGCCTTCGTGAAGGGCTGGCAGCAGCTGCACCAGCTGCGCAGCTCGACCAGCTTCCTGCCCTGGCTGCGGCAGATCACCCGCAACCTGGCCCGCGACTGGCTGCGTGCACAACGTGGCCGGCCGCTGACCGGCGAAGCGGCCGAGGTGGCGATGGGCATGGCGGCCGACCCGGCCCCGGGCGCGGCCGACCGCCTGCAACGGGTGGAAGAAGAGATCGCCGCCGAGGACATCATTTCCGCGTTGCCGGCCGACAGCCGCGAAGTCCTGCTGCTGTACTACCGCGAAGGCCAGCGTTCGCAGCAGGTGGCCGACCTGCTGGGGCTCAGTGACGCAGCCGTGCGCAAGCGCCTGTCGCGTGCCCGCGCCCTGGTGCGCGACGGCCTGCTGCAGCGCTTCGGCGAATTCGCGCGCAGCAGCGCCCCGAGCGCGGCATTCGCCACTGCCGTGGTGTCGATGGTGCTGGTGGCCGCGCCCGGCACGGCCAGTGCTGCGGTGCTGCTCGGCACCGGTGTCGGCATCGGCGGCAGCAAGCTTGGCCTCGGCGGTGCCAGCGTTGCGGGCGGCACTGCGATGGGCTCGCTGACTGCCACGCTGGGCCAGCTGCACGTGCTGCCGGCCGAAAGCTGGGGGGCGGTGATCGGCGGTGTGGTCGGTGGAGCGATCGGCAGCTATCTGGGCGGACGCTTCCTGATGTCGTACACCGAAACGGCATCCGAGCGCGCCGACGTGCGCCGCTTCCTCTACCTCAACATCATCACCGGCATGTTCTGGTGCCTGGCGATCCTGCTGGCTGTGATGCTGCAGGCGCCGGTCTGGACGCAGCTGACGGTGCTGGCGGTAGGCCTGGGCGTGGTCAACTACCAGTGCCTGGTGCCGCTGCAGCGGGTGATGGCACCGATGATCGCGCGCGATTCGGCCCGCCGCGGACGCACCGGCATCAACTGGAAGTTCGAATCGATGTACGGCCGCACCGGCATCATCGCGATGAACCTGATGGTCATCGCGCTGGTGGTGTACTCACTGATGCGCAGCGGCCGCCTGTAACGGACAACGCCGGCAGTGCGCCGGCGTTGTCGTCATTCACTGCGTTGAACCTCAGCGCTGCGGCTTCGGCGCCGCGCCATCGCGCGGACCGCCGTGGCGCGGGCCACCGTGCATCGGGCCCTTGGCCGCGTCGAACTCGGCCTTGCTCAGCTGGCCATCCTTGTTGGTGTCGGCGGCGGCGAACCAGGCATCACGACGCTGCTTCATGCGCAGCTCGCGATCGGCCTTGTCCAGGTAACCGTCCTTGTTGAGGTCGAGCTCGTCGAAGCGCGCGGCCAGGCGCGGATCGGCCTTGGCTTCCTCGCGGCTGATGCGGCCGTCCTTGTTGACGTCCAGCTTGGCCCAGCGCTCACCGCCGTGGCCACCACGGCGACCGTGCTGCCAGCGCGGCAGCTCATCGCGCGAGAGCTTGCCGTCCTTGTTCTTGTCCAGCTCGTCGAACTTCGCGGCCAGGCGCGGGTTGGCAGCGGCTTCGCTGCGGTCGATGACGCCGTCGCCGTTGGTGTCCAGCTTGGCCGGGCGCTGCGCCGGCGCAGTCGGGGCATCGGCGGCCAGCGCGATACCGGTGGCGGAAGTGCCGAGCAGCAGGGCCAGCAGCAGGGGGGTACGGATCATGAGGTCACTCCTGGGGATGGGGATTGCGTCGGGGTGATCACTTCACCCTCGGGGGACAACAACGCCCGGGCGCGACATCGGTTGACGCCGCTGCCGGTTCCATTCATCCGGCGGACAGTCGCCGCCACTGCGACAGCCTGGGGCTATGCTGTGCCCATGGCGATACACGGCGACAGAGACGACGAACTGCGGCTTTTCCAGACCGGCGAGCACCCCTGCGGGTACTGGTCGGACCGGGTGGCGCGCGACCTGGTGCTGGACCCGCACGATCGCCGCCTTGGCGGCCTGTACCCGCTGGCGCTGAGCTGGGGCTTCCGCCGCAGCGGCGATCTGGTCTACCGGCCGCATTGCGCGCACTGCCAGGCCTGCGTGGCGGTGCGCATTCCGGTGGCGCGCTTCGCCCCGGACCGCAGCCAGCGCCGTTGTGCCGCCCGCAATGAAGACCTGGAGGTGCGGATCACCGCCGCCACCGCCCGCGACGACCTGTTCGCGCTGTACCACCGCTACCTCACCCACCGCCACGCCAATGGCGGCATGGATGACCACGGCCCGCACGAGTTCGAGCAGTTCCTGATCGGCAGCTGGTCGCACACCCGCTTCATGGAGATGCGCCTGCCCGGCCACGACGGCCAGCCCAGCCAGTTGCTGGGTGTGGCGGTGACCGACGTCACCGAGCACGGCCTGTCAGCGGTCTACACCTTCTTCGACCCGGAGCACGCCGCGCGCGGGCTGGGCACCTTCGCGATCCTGCAGCAGATCGAATGGGCCCGCCGCGAGGGCCTGCCGCACGTCTACCTGGGCTACTGGATCCGCGGCCACCAGAAGATGGACTACAAGCGCCGCTTCCATCCGCTGGAGGCCTACGACGGCCGCCGCTGGCACGATTTCGACGACGAACTGGACGGACGCTGACAAACCACTGACACCGGGCCGGGTGCACAATACGGCGCATGAACCTCCGACCCCAGACCCTCGCCCTGGCCCTGCTCTGCGGCGCCACCGCCCCCGCCTTCGCCACGTCCCCTGCGATGACCGAAAAGCCGTCCGCTGCGCTGCGCCTGGCCACCTACAACACCTCGCTGTACTCCGATGAGACCGGTGGCCTGATCAAGGAGCTGGAAGGCGACAGCGAGCACGCGCGCAAGATCGCCGCGGTGCTGCAGCAGGCACGCCCGGACCTGGTGCTGCTGAACGAATTCGATTTCGACGACGCCCACCGCGCCGCCGACCTGTTCCAGAAGCGCTACCTGGAAGTGGCCCAGCCCGGCGGCGGCAAGCCGCTGCACTTCGCCTACCGCTACCTGGCCCCGGTCAACACTGGCGTGCCCAGCGGCCTGGACCTGGACAACAACGGCGTGGTCGGCGGCGAAGGCCGCAGCCGCGGCAACGACGCGTGGGGCTACGGCCTGCACCCGGGCCAGTACGGCATGCTGGTGCTGTCGCGCTACCCGATCGATGAAGCCAAGGTGCGCAGCTTCCAGCTGCTGAAGTGGAGCGCGATGCCGGGCGCGATCCGTCCGGTCGACCCGCGCACCGGCAAGAGCTTCTACAACGACCATGTGTGGTCGCAGCTGCGGCTGTCGTCGAAGTCACATTGGGACGTGCCGGTGAAGACCCCGGCCGGCGTGGTCCACGCTCTGGTCTCGCACCCGACCCCGCCAGTGTTCGATGGCCCGGAAAAGCGCAACGCCGCGCGCAACCACGACGAACTGCGCCTGTGGCAGGAATACCTGTCCAAGGGTGACAAGCCGTGGCTGTGCGACGACAAGGGCCAGTGCGGTGGCCTGGCGCAGGACGCGCGCTTCGTGATCCTTGGCGACCTCAACAACGACCCGGTCGATGGTGATGGCCGCCATGAGGCGATCGTCGAACTGATCGAGAACGCCCGCGTGTTGCGCTACCCCACCCCGCGCAGCGTTGGTGGCGAGCAGACCAGCCTGGCCTATGCGGCCAAGGGCATCGAGCGCAAGGGCGCACCGTTCCATGCCACCGGCGATTTCGGCCCGAAGTCCGGCACCATGCGCCTGGACTACGTGCTGCCCTCCACCGGTTTCGAGTACATCGGCAGCGGCGTGTTCTGGCCGGCCAATGAAAGCCCGGAAGCGAAGATCGCCGATGGCAGCGACCATCACCTGGTGTGGGTGGATGTGAAATAACAGAAAGGGGACGGAGGGGATTAAGTCGTTTGTGCCACAAACGACTTAATCCCCTCCGTCCCCTTTTTGCTTTACGGGCGCAGTTCGACGCCGATGGCGTCGGCGGCATCACGCGCGATGGCGCGCGCTTCGTCGAGGGTTTCCGCGCGCGCCAAGGTCACGCCCACGCGGCGATGGCCGTGCACGCTCGGCTTGCCGAACAGGCGCACGGCGGTGTCCGGCACCTGCAGGGCGGCGGCGACGTTGTTGAAGTACGGCACGCCCTCGCCATGCGCCAGCAGCGCGCACGAGGCCGACGGCCCGCTCTGGCGGATCACCGGGATCGGCAGGCCAAGGATGGCGCGCGCGTGCAGCGCGAACTCGCTCAGTTCCTGCGAAACAAGCGTCACCAGGCCGGTGTCGTGCGGGCGCGGCGACACTTCGCTGAACCACACCTCGTCGCCCTTCACGAACAGCTCAACACCGAACAGGCCCCAGCCACCGAGGTCATCGGTGATCGCACGCGAGATCTCTTCGGCACGCGCCAGTGCCGCGCTCGACATCGGCTGCGGCTGCCAGCTCTCGCGGTAGTCGCCGTCCTTCTGCAGATGGCCGATCGGCGCGCAGAACGAGGTGCCGCCGGCATGGCGCACGGTCAACAGGGTGATCTCGTAGTCGAAATCGATGAAACCTTCGACGATGCAGCGGCCGGCACCGGCACGGCCACCGGTCTGCGCATAGTCCCAGGCGGGTGCGATGTCCGCCTCGCTGCGCAGGGTGCTTTGGCCCTTGCCCGAGGACGACATCACCGGCTTGACCACGCACGGCAGGCCGATGGCGGCCACGGCGGCGCGGTACTCGGCTTCGGTATCGACGAAGCGGTACGGCGAGGTCGGCAGGCCCAGGGTCTCGGCGGCCAGGCGGCGGATGCCTTCGCGGTCCATGGTCAGGCGCGCGGCGCGCGCGGTCGGGATCACCCGCAGGCCCTGCTCCTGTTCCAGCTGGACCAGGGTTTCGGTGTGAATGGCCTCGATCTCCGGCACCACCAGGTGCGGCTGCTCCTGGGCGATCAGGGCACGCAGGGCCATCGCATCGAGCATGTCGATCACGTGCGAGCGGTGCGCGACCTGCATGGCCGGGGCATCGGCATAGCGGTCGGCGGCGATCACTTCCACGCCCAGCCGCTGTAGCTCGATGGCCACCTCCTTGCCGAGTTCGCCCGAACCCAGCAGCAGCACGCGGGTGGCGGAGGGGGACAACGGAGTTCCAAGCTTGGCCATGGCGGTTCCAGCAGCGATGTGAAGGCGGGTGGGCATTCTAGCTGGCCGACTGTCCCGGCCACGGCATCCGACGAACGGTATTCGATAAGTGATATCACTTTGATATCTTCATTCCGAACCCTCAAGGACGTACTGCCATGAAAGAGAAGTCGCTGTCTTCCCTCAACGGCCTCGGCACGCTGGCCGGCGCCCTGCTTGTCGCCCTCGCCGGCGGCGCCCTGTTCGTACTGGGGGTAGCAGCCAAGGCCAGCACCGGCTCGCCCAACCTGCTGCTGATGCTGGCAGGCATCCTGATGGCGGCGCTGGCGATCTTCGCCCTGGCCGGCCTGTACACGGTCCAGCCCAACCAGGCGGCGGTGCTGAGCCTGTTCGGCAAATACGTGGGCACCGTGAAGGACAACGGCCTGCGCTGGAACAACCCCTTCTATGCCAAGCGCCGGGTCAGCCAGCGCGTGCGCAACTTCGAGAGCGGCAAGCTGAAGGTCAACGAGCTGGATGGCAGCCCGATCGAGATCGCGGCGGTGATCGTCTGGCAGGTGGTCGATGCCTCCGAGGCGGTCTACAACGTGGACGACTACGAGAGCTTCGTGCACATCCAGTCCGAATCGGCGCTGCGCGCGATGGCCACCAGCTACCCCTACGACCAGCATGAGGATGGTCAGCTGGCCCTGCGCAGTCATGCCAGCGAGATTTCCCAGCACCTGAAGAACGAACTGGCCGAGCGCCTGGCCGACGCCGGCGTGCAGGTGATCGATGCACGCATCAGCCACCTCGCCTACGCCGCTGAAATCGCCCAGGCGATGCTGCAGCGGCAGCAGGCCAACGCGGTGATCGCCGCACGCACGCGCATCGTTGCCGGTGCGGTCGGCATGGTCGAGATGGCCCTGGCCGAACTGCAGAAGAACGGCGTGGTGCAGCTGGACGAGGAACGCAAGGCGCACATGGTCAGCAACCTGCTGACCGTGCTGTGCTCGGACCGCGGCACCCAGCCGATCGTCAATGCAGGCTCGCTGTACTGAGCCACCCTCGCAACGGGGCGCCCCACCGCCCCGCCAGGAGCCCCCATGAGTGAGAAGAAAGCCTATCCGCTGCGCATCAATGCCGAGGTCCTGGCCGCGGCGCAGCGCTGGGCTGATGACGAACTGCGCAGCCTCAACGCGCAGATCGAGTACGTGCTGCGCGACGCCCTGCGCAAGGCAGGACGCCTGCCCAAACCCACGCCATCGTCGGAGGACAAGGAATGAGCAAGCGCTGGAGCTACCAGACCATCGAGGTCAAGACCTCCATGATGGGCGTACTCAAGGCCGAGGATGTCCAGGCTGAGCTGAGCCGGCAGGGCCAGCTGGGCTGGGAGCTGGTCAACATCATCATCCCGGCGCCGATGCGCCCGGCGATGCTGGTGTTCAAGAAGGAGGCCTGAACCATGGGCGGCAGTGACCCGAAACCCTTTGACGTGGCCGAGAGTTCGCCGCTGCGCGTGCTGTGGATCGTGCTGCCGCTGCTGGCTGCCTTCGTGGCCTGCCTGTATGCGCAGCTGTACAAGGCACCGGCGAACGCACCCTGGATCGAAGTAACGCTGTCGCCGCCCTGGTTCCGGATGGGCGGCAGTGCGGCATGGAGCCTGATCGTCATCGCTGTACTCGCTGTCGGGCTGGGGGCCGCATTCTTCCGCCGCCGGGTGGAACTGGCCGGCGATGTGCTGGACGTGCGCTCGACGATGTATCGGCGGCGGGTGCCGGTGGCGCAGTTGCGGCTGGACCAGGCCGAGGTGGTCGACCTGCAGCGTGACCGCCGCTATGGCATCCGTGTCAAAACCAATGGCTATTCAATGCCTGGCTTCTACTCGGGCCACTTCCGCCTGCAGGGAGGCGGCAAGGGCTTCGCCCTGGTTACCGACCGTGCGCGTGTCCTCGCCCTGCCGGTCAGTGATGGCAGCACGCTGCTGCTCAGCGTGGACCGGCCGCAGGCGCTGCTCGATGCACTGCGCAAGGTGGCCGCGTCGGCACCACGGCAGTAAGCTGAGGCGATGCAACGACGCCTGCCCCTGCTGATCAACACCGAGGCCATCGAGCTGTGGCCCGCCCACCTGTTGCGCGCACGCAGCAACCTGGATGCACGCCTGCTGTCGCAGGCGCAGTGGGTGCTGCGGCGCAAGCGTGATGGCCGCTATCTGGCGGCGGTACTGCCGCACGGCGTGCATTCGATGGTGCCGCGCCTGCCGCGCGAGCCCGGGGTCGAGGATGCACTGGCGCTGCTGGACACCGCGGTTGCACGGCCCTTCGGCGCCGGACTGGAAGATCAGTGGCTGCCGCTGGCCGGGTTGCAGCAGCGCCTGCAGCAGCTTGGCCTGGACCCGCAGCGCTACGCCGACGATAGCGGCCTGCCGCTGGAACCCGAACCCTGCCTGCTGCATTTTGCCGGCCGCGATCGCTTCGCCCGCCCGCTGTGGCTGCGCCGTGGCGCCGCGCAGGGCTGGCGACGGATGCGACTGCATGCGGCACAGGATGGCATTGCGCTGGACGCCATCTCCGGCTTCCGCAGCCATGCCTACCAGTTGGGCATCTTCGAACGAAAACTGGCGCGCGGCCTGAGCGTGGCGGAGATCCTGAAGGTCAATGCCGCACCGGGTTTCAGTGAACACCACAGCGGCCATGCGCTGGACATCGGTACACCGGGCGACGCCCCGGCTGAAGAATCGTTCGAAGCCACCGACGCGTTTGCGTGGCTGCAGGCGAATGCCGGTGGGCATGGCTTCCAGCTGAGCTACCCGCGCGACAACCCGCATGGGATCGTCTACGAACCTTGGCACTGGTGCTGGAGACCGGCCAACGGCTGAGCCCCTCGTGGCGAAAGCCTGAAGCAGTCAATGCATGGCCGCGGGCGGGATGAACTTGCGGGGGCCGCCGTGAATCCGTCCGTGGAGGCTTGGGCGCCGCATCCATGCGGCTTACACCCCCGCAAGCCCACCCCGCCCGCGTCCTGGAATTATTCCGCGTGCGTCCGCCACGGAATGGAACAAGAGAGCAAAGACAAAAGCGGGTCGCTTCGCTCGAAGCCCCTGTAACGGATCAGCGCGCGGCTGTTGGGTCCGCCTTCAAGCGAGCCGAGCACCGCAGGTCCGACGAGGGCGAAGAGGTGCGTGCGATTCTGTAGAGCCGAGCCATGCTCGGCTGCTCTCCGCACCGTCCCTCGACGGGCCGAGGAGCACAGGGGACCGGTGCGCAGCACCGGCTCGCGGCCGGCGGCGCGTTTCTTTTGGTTACTTTTCTTTTCGCGCGAAAAGAAAAGTAACGCCCATGAACCATCACGATCGCATCAGCATGGATCGAAGCGACAACGTCGACTCAGTCACCGCCTCAACGCATTGATCGCCAGCAGCACCCATCCGGCCATCATGCTGGTGCCACCGATCGGTGCCATCCGCGTCGGCCACTGCCACAACGCACCGCCCACCAGGCTGCCGGAAAACAGCAGCACGCCCAGCAGCAGCACGTACAACGCCAGGTGCGCGATCGCGCCCTGCGCGCGCGGCCCGAGCGCCACCAGTACCGCGCCATGCGCGAACGCATAGAGCGCCGCCATGTTCAGATGCTGCTGCGCCAGCGGGTCGGCCACACCGTGCGAGGCATAGGCCGACAGGCCGATAGAGGCGGCGGCCAGCAGCGCCCCCAGGCAGGCCAGCAGTGATGGCTTACGTGCGCGACGTTCGAGATTGAACATGTGGGCTCCTTGCGCAGCGCCCTTGCCGGGCGCCAGATGAAAAAAAACGCGCCGCAATGAGCGGCGCGTTTTCGTGTCCAACACTACATGGGTCAGCCGAGGCTTACTTGACGGCCCAGTAGATGTCGTAGGTCGCTTCCGGGGTGAACGACTTGTCCAGACCGTCCTTCCAGGTTTCGTACGGGCGATCGACCACTTCCGAACCGTTGGTCACAGCCCAGGCACGCAGGCCGTTGCGGGCCACGTCCAGACCCGCCATGTGGCCGGTGTAGGCGGCATGCGCCGAACGGTGCGGGGCCACGTGCACGTACTTGACCGGAGCGCCGCCGTCGATCTTGACGGTCAGCTCTTCAGCGGTGGCACCTTCAGCACCCTTCTTCTTCACCGGCTGGGCGATGTCGAAGGCGTACTTCTCCTGACCGAAATCGGTGGTGATGATGCGGAACGGACCGGCGGCTTCAAGGCCGTTGGCCTCCATCACGCGCTTGATCCACTCCTGGTTGTCCTTGATGGACTTGGTGATCGTGTCCTGACCGCGGTCCACGTTACCGGCGTTGACGACCAGCAGGTCTTCAGCCGGCACATTGACGATGGCCAGATCGGTCAGCGGGGCTTCCGGGGTGCGGTAGTCCACGTTCGGGACGCTGGCCAGCATGTTGGCCATACGCGACAGACCCATCTTGATGTCGTCGCCGATCTGGCGGCTGACATACAGGCCGGCATAACGGCCGAACAGGTCGAAGCCGTACTTCACCGAGTAGTCCTGGGTGATCTTGACGTTGCGGCCACCCTTGCCGGTCGGCTCCAGCGTGAAGGTGGTGATCTTGTCGTGACCCTTGGTGGCGTCATCGATGGCGATCGCAACACGCTTGTTCTCTTCGGCTTCGGTGATCTTCCAGGAACCGGTGCCCAGGTCCTTGGAGGTGAAGTCGAGGGTGGCACCGACGCCGGAGGCCGGGCCGGACAGCTTCAGTTCAACGGCGGGATCGCGCAGTACCAGCGGGTTCCAGTCCTTGAAGCGGCGCAGGCTGCTGACCGTGTCGTACACGATCGTCATCTTGCGGTTGGTCTCGATGCTTTCGGTGATGTGACGCTCGCCCGGCAGACATACGCCAATGATGACGAACAGGCCAGCCACGATCCCCAAGGCGATCAGGAACTCGATAATACGGGTCATTCAGAGAGTCTCCGGGGCCGATCCCACGGCCGGGTTGATTGAAGCGAAGCGCCAATCCTAGCAGGCTTCGCGGGCATTGTTTATCGGGATTGGCGCACCGGTTTCCCTGCCGGCTGCGTATTTGTATGGACAAAGAATTCGAAGGGTACCGCATACCGATACCCGTGAAGTAGAGGGCAACCCCACCCGAGGGCCATGACTGGACCTCAAGTCATTGTCCTGAAAAGGTTTTCCTCAGACCAGCTGGAGTTCGAACGCCTTCAGTACGGCGCGCGTACGGTCGCGCACGCCCAGCTTGGACAGGATGTTGGACACATGGTTCTTGATGGTGCCTTCGGCCACACCCAGCGAGTTGGCGATCTCCTTGTTGGAGAAGCCACTGGCCATCAGGCGCAGGATCTCGGTTTCGCGGTCGGTCAACGGGTCCGGGCGGTCCAGGCTGACGAACTCGTTGCGCATGTGCTCCAGGCCGGACAGCAGGCGCTGGGTCACGGCCGGCTGCACCAGCGAACCGCCGTCGGCCACGGTGCGGATGGCACCGACCAGCTGCGCCAGGGTCACGTCCTTGAGCAGGTAGCCCTTGGCTCCGGCCTTGAGCCCGGCCAGCACCAGCTGGTCGTCATCGAAGGTGGTGAGGATGATGGTCGGTGGCAGCTGCTCCTGGCGCGACAGCACCTGCAGCGCCTCCAGCCCGGACATCACCGGCATGCGCATGTCCATCAGCACCACGTCGGGGCGCACCTGCGGTATCAGTTCGACCGCCTGCCGGCCATCGCCGGCCTCGGCCACCACCTCGATACCGTCGTCGAGCGCCAGCAGGGAGCGGATTCCCTGCCGCACCAGGGTTTGGTCGTCGACCAGGCAGACGCGAATCATCAACGCACTCCTTCAGGAACCTTGGTAAGGGCGGCCACCAGCACCGTTGCCGGCACCGTCGCCCGCAGCCGGAAGCCTTCGCCGGGACGGGTCTCGACCTGCAGCTGGCCACCACATTGTTGCAGGCGCTCGCGCATGCCGCGCAAGCCATTGCCCACATTGACCATTTCCGCGCCGACGCCGTCGTCGCGGGCCTCCACCACCACCCGGTCGGGGGCTTCACGGTACACCTTGATCCACAGGTGGCGGGCACCGGCGTGGCGCACTGCATTGGTGATGATCTCCTGGGTGCAGCGCAGCAGCACGTGGGCCCGCTGCGGGTCCTCCACATTCAGGGGATCCTCGATCTCCAGCTGGATGTCCAGCGAGGGCACGTTCTCGGTCAGCGGGCGCAGCGCCGCAGCCAGGTCGATGGCACCGGTCTCGCGCAGCTGGCTGACCACCTCGCGCACGTTGCCCAGCAGCAGCTTGGCCAATGCGTGGGAACGCTTCACATGCTCCAGCGCCTTGCCGTCGGCCAGGTGGCCGGCCACTTCCAGGTTCAGGGTCAGCGCAGTCAGCTGGTGGCCCAGCAGGTCATGCAGCTCGCGCGAGATGCGGGTGCGCTCATTGACCCGGGCGCTTTCGGCCAGCAGGGCGCGGGTGGCACGCAGTTCCGAATTGAGCCGGCGCTGTTCGTCGCGGGCCTCGGCCTGGCGGCGGGCCACCAGCGCGATCACGAACACGAAGCTGGAGAAGCCCATGTAGCCCACCGCCTGCAGCACGGCGATGAACGGTGGGAAGCCCAGCGGCTGGATATAGACCGGCAACACTGCCAGGTTGCTGGCCACCAGCCAGACCACGCCGATGCGCGGCCCCAGCAGCCATGGCAGCAGGCCGGCCACCACCATCAACAGGATGCTGCCCAGCGCGGTACCGGAAAAATAGCTTACGCCGATCGCGCAGGCGGTCAGCAGGATCAGCGCCGCGTGGTCGAAGAAGCCCGGACGGCCCTCGCCCAGCGAGCGGGTCAGCGCCCAGTACACGATGCCGAAAGCCAGGTAGGCCGAGGCCCAGGGAATGATGCGGAAGCCGGCTTCGCCGTCCAGCGTCTCCAGCGTCAGCGAGACAGGATCGATCAGGTAGATCGCGAGCCAAAGGCCGACGGTGCCCCAGGTGAACAACCCGGAGTAGCGCAGCATCGCATTGTGGTTCAGTCGGGCCAGCATCCCTCATCGTAGCCCGTGCACGGCCGCTCCCAAGCGCCGAAAGTCATGCTCGGGCATATCCCCTGTTCATGCCGCAGCCCACCCCGGGCATGCAATAATCGTGCGCAGGGTCCCTTGATGGACCAACCGCGTTACCCCACGGAGTCACAATGTCGATTGTCATCCGCGACGTGCGCGAGCACGAGCTCGATTCCGTCCTGGCTTTGAACAACAACGCTGGCCTGGCCATCCTTCCCCTGGATGCGGCCCGCTTGCGCCTGTTCTACGAAACCGCTGAGTATTTCCGCGTCGCCGAGCGCGACGGCAACCTGGCCGGCTTCCTGATCGGCTTCGGCAGCGACAGCCAGCACGACAGCAGCAACTTCGCCTGGTTCAAGCAGCAGCTGGACACCCCGTTCTTCTATATCGACCGCATCGTGGTCGCCAGCCGCCGTCGTGGCGGTGGCGTCGGCCGTGCGTTCTATGCCGACGCGCAGAGCTTTGCCGAGCTGCGCTACCCGCAGATGACCTGCGAAGTCTTCCTCGACCATGGCGCCGATGCCGCCCTGCTCTTCCACGGCAGCTTCGGCTTCCGCGAGCTGGGCCAGAACACCATGCCGCAGGTCGACGTGCGCGCCAGCATGCTGGCCAAGGAACTGTGCAGCTACCCGTGGGTCCAGGAGACCTACGGCGGCAAGCTGCCGGATGTGGCATGGACACGTGCCCGGCATCTGCCGGCGCAGGCACAGCGGCCGACGGGGACCTGAGCGTGGCGGTGAATTTCGATTACGAACAGGCCGGTGAACTGAAGATCGGCCAGGTGGGCATCGCCAACCTGCGCATCCGTACCCTTGATGTCGAACGCCTCGTGCAGGAAATGCGCGAACGCGTCACCCGTGCGCCGAAACTGTTCGGCCGCGCCGCGGTGATCCTCGACTTCGGCGGCCTGAGCCAGGTGCCGGACGTGGCTACCGCGCAGGCGCTGGTCGATGGCCTGCGCAGTGCCGGCGTGCTGCCGGTGGCGCTGGCCTATGGCACCAGCGCGGTCGACCTGCTCTCGCAGCAGCTCGGGCTGCCACTGCTGGCCAAGTTCCGCGCTCAGTACGAGCGTGCCGAGGCCGAGCCGGCCCCGCCGCCGCCGCCCGCGCCGGAACCGCGTCGCGCAGCCCGTGCCGAACCGAAGCCGGCGCCGGCCACGCCGGTGGCCAAGGTTGCCGACGCCGCCGCACCGCAGCCGGGCCGCATGCAGCTGGGCAACGTGCGTTCGGGCCAGCAGCTGTACGCGGAAAACTGCGACCTGACCGTGATGGCCACCGTCGGCGCCGGCGCCGAGGTCATCGCCGATGGCAGCATCCACATCTACGGCACCCTGCGCGGCCGTGCGCTGGCAGGGGCACAGGGCAACACCGCGGCACGCATCTTCTGCCGTGATTTCCATGCGGAACTGGTCGCCATTGCAGGCCACTACAAGGTACTGGACGATGTCCCGGACTCCCTGCGCGGCAAGGCCGTGCAGGTGTGGCTGGAACAGGACCAGATCAAGATCGCTGCGCTGGACTGACGCAGCACCCAAACAGAATCATCAGGAGAAGTCCTTTGGCTGAAATCATCGTAGTCACCTCCGGCAAGGGCGGCGTCGGCAAGACCACTTCCAGCGCGAGCCTGGCCTGCGGCCTGGCACGGCGCGGCAAGAAGGTGGCGGTGATCGACTTCGACGTCGGCCTGCGCAACCTCGACCTGATCATGGGCTGCGAACGCCGCGTGGTGTACGACTTCGTCAACGTCGTGCACGGCGAAGCGACCCTCAAGCAGGCCCTGATCAAGGACAAGCGCTTCGAGAACCTGTACGTGCTGGCCGCCTCGCAGACCCGCGACAAGGACGCACTGACCCAGGAAGGCGTGGGCAAGGTCCTGAAGGACCTGGCCGCCGACGGCTTCGATTACATCATCTGCGACTCCCCGGCCGGCATCGAGAAGGGCGCCTTCCTGGCGATGTACTTCGCCGACCGTGCCGTGGTGGTGGTGAACCCGGAAGTGTCGTCGGTGCGCGACTCGGACCGCATCATCGGCCTGCTCGACTCGAAGACCCACAAGGCCGAGTCCGGCCAGGACGTGCCGGCCTTCCTGCTGCTGACCCGCTACACCCCGCTGCGCGTGGAAAGCGGCGAGATGCTCAGCATCGCCGACGTCGAGGAAGTGCTCGGCCTGAAGGCGATCGGCGTGATCCCCGAGTCGGGTGACGTGCTCAACGCCTCCAACAAGGGCGAGCCGGTCATCCTGGATGTCGAGTCCGCAGCCGGCCAGGCCTACGACGACGCCGTCGCGCGCATCCTCGGCGAAGAACGCCCGATGCGCTTCACCAACGTCGAGAAGAAGGGCTTCTTCAGCAAGCTGTTCGGAGGGTAAGCATGGGCCTGTTTGATTTCCTCAAAGCGAAGAAGACCACCGCCGAAACCGCCAAGAACCGCCTGCAGATCATCATCGCGCAGGAGCGCAGCAACCGCGGCGGCCCCGATTACCTGCCGCTGCTGCAGCGCGAGCTGCTGGAAGTGATCAAGAAGTACGTGAACATCGACGTCGATGCAGTGAAGGTCGACCTGGTGAAGGATGGCCAGCACGATGTGCTGGACATCTCCGTGGCGCTGCCTGAAGGCCCGGACAAACCCTGATGCTCTGCCCCGCCCGTGCCTGCACGGGCGGGGCTGCCTGACCCGCATGACCGATACGACAACCGCCGTGGACATCACCTGCGTGGGCGACATCGCCTTCGCTGATGCGCAGTGCCTGCTCGCCGCGCATGGCCTGCAGCTGCACCACGTCGCGGCCGGTGAACCGATTCCCGGCAGCTACTGGGGCGAACCCGAGGCCGGCATCATCGCCAGCAACGTGTACGTGCGCGATGACACGCCCGTGCACTCGATGCTGCACGAAGCCTGCCATCTGATCGTGCTGCCGCCGGAGCGGCGTGCGCAGGTGCATACCGACGCCACCGACTCGGTGGCCGAGGAAGATGCCACCTGCTACCTGCAGATCGTGCTGGCCGGGCAGCTGCCTGGCGTTGGCAGTGCGCGGTTGATGGCCGACATGGATGCCTGGGGGTATACGTATCGGCTGGGGTCTACGAAAGCGTGGTTTGAAGAGGACGCCGAAGACGCGAAAGCGTGGCTGGTCGAACGCGGGTTGCCGGTGGCGTAAAGCCGCGGGCGCGGTTGGCCACGGGCGCGTGGCGACGCGCCGGACCTTGCGGCGCCCCTCTTTTCACTCGGCGCGGTTCGAGCAGGACGCCGAAGACGCGAAGGCGTGGTTGATCGAACGCGGATTGCCGGTGGCGTAACGCATCGGTAGTGCCGGCCGTTGGCCGGCAACCAGGCGATGCTTTCCAGGTTCAGGAGGTTGCCGGCCAGCGGCCGGCACTACCCCATCAGCCCTGCCCTGCCAGCGCGCGCAGGGTAATGCCGACGATGTAGGCCAGGTAGGTGCCGGTGGCGTAGCCCATCGTGCCCAGCAACACGCCCACCGGCGCCAGGGCCGGATGGAACGCTGCAGCCACCACCGGCGCCGAAGCCGGGCCACCGATGTTCGACTGCGAACCGATCGCGAAGTAGAAGAACGGCACTTTCAGCAGCTTGCCCAGGCACCACAGCAGCGCGATGTGCACGGCAATCCAGATCAGGCCGAGCAGGAACAGCCACGGGCGGTCCAGCAGCGCCTGCAGATCCATCTGCATGCCGATGCAGGCAATCAGGAAGTACAGCAGCAGCGAACCCAGCCGCGAGGCGCCCGCACCTTCCAGCGTGCGTGCACGGGTGAAGCTCAGGCTCAGGCCCAGCGTGGTCGACAGCACCACCACCCACACGAACGGCACATCCAGGCTGAACTGCGGGGCCCAGCTGACATTGGCCTTGAACCATGCTGCCAGCGGCGCACCGATCGCGTGTGACAGACCCACGCCGCCGAAGGCCACTGCCACGATCAGCATCAGGTCGGTGAGGCTGGGAACGCGCTCATGCTCGGCCTGGAAGCGCGCAATGCGCTCCTTCAGCTCATCGATGGCCGACGTGTCGGCACCGCTGCGCGCGTCGATCTTCGCTGCGCGCCCGGCCAGGAAGATCAGCGCGGCCATCCACACGTAACCGACACCGACATCGACCACGGCGAACTGGCCGAACGTGGTGGCGTTGACGTCGAAGACTTCGCGCATCGCCAGCATGTTGGCCCCGCCACCGATCCAGCTGCCGGCCAATGCGGCCATGCCGGCCCAGGTGTCACCGGCCACCGTTTCCGGGTGCAGCGCGCGCATCACCAGGAAAGCCACCACCGCACCGAGCATGATGCTGGCGGACGCACCCAGGTACATCAGCACCAGCTTCGGGCCGAGCCGCAGGATGCCTTTGATGTCCACCGCCAGGGTCAGCAGGATCAACGCTGCCGGCAGCAGGATGTCGCGTGCGATCGGGTTGTAGAGCCTGGTGTTCTGGCCGTCGATCAGGCCGACGGTGTTGTAGATGCCGGGAATCAGGTAGCACAGCAGCAGTGCCGGCACGAAGGTGTAGAAGCGTTTCCACAGGCCCTGTTCGCGCGAGGCGGTCCAGAACACGGCGCCCAGGGTGGCGGCGATCAAACCGAAGACGACGATGTCGTTCTGGATCAGGGCAGTCGAGGGCATGCAGGCGCTCTGGGTAGAGCCGGCCGCTGGCCGGCTGCTGTTGGCGGCAGATCAGGAAGGTGTTCCGACCAACGGTCGGCACCCACCGGTACAGCAGATGGCGAAACAAAAGCGCCGCCCCGAAGGGCGGCGCTGCAGTCATCAGTTGCCGATGTGCTGCTTCAGCCAGGCATTGACGGTGTCATGCCACAGGATGCTGTTGTTCGGCTTCAGCACCCAGTGGTTCTCATCCGGGAAGTACAGGAACTTCGATTCGATGCCCTGGCGCTGGGCGGCGGTGAACGCGGCCAGGCCCTGCTCGACCGGAATACGGAAGTCCTGCTGGCCGTGGATGACCAGGATCGGCTTCTTCCAGTCCGCCACGTGGTTGACCGGGTTGAACTTCTCGTAGTTCGCCGCCTTCTGGTACGGCGTACCGCCCTGCTCCCACTCGGTGAACCACAGTTCTTCGGTGGCGTAGCCCATCATGCGCTGGTCGAACACGCCGTCATGGTTGACCAGGCACTTGAACGGGCCGTTCCAGTTGCCGGCGATCCAGTTGACCATGAAGCCGCCGTAGCTGGCGCCCAGCGCACAGGCCTTGTCACCGTTGAGGAAGGAATACTTCTTCAGCGCCGCTTCCCATCCCTTCTGCAGGTCTTCCAGCGGGCGGTCGCCCCAGTGCTGGCTGATCGCATCGGTGAAGGCCTGGCCATAGCCGGTGGAGCCGTGGAAGTCGATCATCACCACGGCGTAGCCCTGGCCCGCATAGGTCTGCGGATTCCAGCGGTAGCTCCAGCCATTGCCGAAGCTGCCCTGCGGGCCGCCGTGGATCAGGAACGCGACCGGGTACGACTTGCCTTCCTGGTAGTTGTGCGGCTTGACCACATAGCCGTGCACGGTGTCGTTGTTCCAGCCCTTGAACTCGAACTGTTCGTAGTCACCGAAGCTGACGTCCTTGAGCACGTCGCCAGCGGCCGGGGTCAGCGCGCGCAGCTCGCCGATGGCTTCGCCGGCGGCCGGCAGCAGGCCGACCAGCACCTGGTCGTTGCTCTTCAGGCTGTTGCGGGTGATCGCCACGCTGGTGCCGGCCACGTCCACCGAGGTCACGCTGCCGTCGCCGATCAGCTTGGTGGCCTTGCCGCTGGCCACGTCGATCTGGAACAGCGGGTGCTCGCCGAGGTCATCGGCGGTGGTGTAGATGCTGGCGCCGTCGGCGGAAAGGGTGATGCCGCCAGCCGAGCGATCCCATTGCGGCGCGATCTCACGGCTCTTGCCGCTGGCCAGGTCCATCGCCATCAGGCCGAAACGGTCGGCCTCGAAGCCCGGGCGCTTCATCGCACGGTAGAACAGGGTCTTGCCGTCGGCACTGAACACCGGGCCGGCATCCCAGGCCGGATTGGAGGCGGTCAGATTGACCGGCGCCTGCTTGCCCGCAGCGTCGAAGCGGTACAGGTCGAAGTTGGTCGACCACGGCTCCTGCTTGCCGGCCACGCGGATGCTGGCCACCACGCTGGCGCCATCCGGCGACCACGCGAAATCGTCATTGCCACCGAACGGCTTGGACGGTGCATCGCCGTCGATGGTCGCGCTCAGCGCCGAGGCGCCCTTGACCGCCCCGGCCTTGCCTGCCGGCAGCGGTGCCACGAACAGGGTGTTGCGGCGGCCGTCGTTCCAGGCATCCCAGTGGCGCACGAACAGCGAATCCCACACCTGGCCGCTGGCCTTGGCGTCCTTCTTTTCCTTCAGCTTCTTCTCGGTGCAGGCCAGATCCGAGGCACAGGCCTGGAACACGCCGGCACTGAACAGCACGCGGTCGTCCTGCGGCGATACGTGGTAGCTGTCCACGTCCACCGGGAAGTCGGTCAGCTGGCGCGGGGTGCCGCCGTTGATCGGCTGCGCGTACAGCTGCTGGCTGCCGTTCTTGGCACTGAGGAAATACACGGTCTGGCCATCGGCCGACAGCGACGCGGAATTGACGCTCCAGCCAGCCGGGGTGATCTGCTTCGGCGGAGCGGCGTCACGCGTGCGCAGGTTGCGCGCGAACAGCGCGGTGGAGGCCTTCAGGTTGGCGTCCACGCTGCGCTTGGCGAACACCACAGTGCCACCGTCCGTGGTCAGTACCGGCGCGGAGACGCGGTCCAT
This sequence comes from Stenotrophomonas sp. 86156_Sma, assembly GCF_056481625.1. Classification (NCBI taxonomy): domain Bacteria; kingdom Pseudomonadati; phylum Pseudomonadota; class Gammaproteobacteria; order Lysobacterales; family Lysobacteraceae; genus Stenotrophomonas; species Stenotrophomonas sp. 86156_Sma. The sequence goes on along the minus strand of NZ_CM151157.1, from coordinate 1,340,128 downwards.
GGCCACCATGTCGCGGACTTCCAGGCCACGGGCAGCGGCAACGCTGGGCAGGGCAGCCAGCAGGCTCAGTGGCAGCAGGGCATGACGCAGTTTCATCGGGGTCTCCGCAGGACGGCAAAAAACCGATGGTAGGCCCGTGCGGCCGGGGCTGCCAAGGCCATCGGTCATGGCTGCCCGCGGGGTTGGCCCCGCCGCCAGAAAAAGCAAACCGCGCCGTAGCGCGGTTTGCGGTAGTGCCGGCCGCTGGCCGGCAACCAGGGGTATCACGGGATTCCGGGATTGCCGGCCAGCGGCCGGCACTACCCCTCCCTTACGCCTTGGTGTACTTGCCGGTGCGGTAGATCAGCCAGCCCACCAGGAACAGCACGGCCAGGCCGATCCACTGCGCGCCCGGCAGGTGGAACGGCACGGCCAGCACGTCGGCGCGGCTGCTGACCACGATCGGAATCGCGATGGCGATGCCCATCAGTGCCTCACCGGTGATCAGGCCCGCAGCGAACAACACACCCGGCTTGTGCACGCGGTCGCGGCCTTCTTCGTCATCGGCTCGCACCTTGTGGAAGCGCTCGACCAGGTGGGCGATCAGGCCGCCGAGGAAGATCGGCACCATCAGCTCCAGCGGCAGGTAGATGCCGATGGCGGCGGCCAGCACCGGCACGCGGAAGCGTGCGTTGCGCGACTTCAGCCAGCTGTCGAAGGCAATGATGGCGGCACCGACCACGGCACCGATGCCGATGAAGGTCCACGGCAGTTCGCCACCGAACAGGCCCTTGGCCACCGAGGCCATCAGGTTGGCCTGCGGCGCAGCCAGCGCGTTCGGGTGCAGTTCGGACTTCACGCCGATGCCGTAGGCGGTTGCCAGCAGGTTCAGCACCGGGGCCATGATCAGCGCGCACGAGAAGGCACCGATGCCCAGCATCAGCTGCTGCTTCCACGGGGTGGCACCTACGATATAGCCGGCCTTGAGGTCCTGCAGGTTGTCACCGCCGACCGCTGCGGCGCAGCACACCACCGCGCCGATCATGATCGCCGCCACCGCGCCCAGCGGCGCACCGCCGGCACCGACCGGCTTGAGGCCATCGGCGCCCAGCAGCACCACCAGCACGGCCGAGGCGAACAGGATGGTGGAGATGGTGATGCCCGACACCGGGTTGTTGGACGAACCGATCAAGCCGGCCAGGTAGGCCGAGACCGACACGAACAGGAAGCCGGCAACGATCATGATGATGGTCATCGGGATCGACACGTGCCACTGGCCGACGATGGCCTGGTACAGGGCCAGCAGCGGCAGCACGAAGACCACCAGGGCCACCAGCATCCACTTCATCGGCAGGTCGCGCTCGGTGTGCGCCAGCACCGGGCCACCGCTCTTGCGGGCGGCGGCAAAGCCGCTCTTGACGCCATTGAGCAGCGACTTGCGCAGCGAGATCAGGGTCCAGATGCCACCGATCAGCATCGCGCCGACACCCAGGTAACGCATCTTCGCGCCCCAGATGGCGAACGCCGCTTCGGTGGAGGATGCCGTGGCGACCGACGCGGCCAGTGCCGGATCGGTGTTCATGAAGAACGCCTGGTAGATCGGAATGGCGATGTGCCAGGTCAGGATCGAGCCAGACACGACCACGATGCCGACGTTGAGGCCGACGATGTAGCCCACGCCCAGCAGTGCCGGCGACAGGTTGGTACCGATGAAGGCGGTGACCTTGGAGCTGCCGACGTAGGCCGAGGTGGCCCAGGCATCGGGAATCAGGCGCATGCCGCTTTCCGCGGCCAGCTTGACGAAGGCACCGATGACTGCCGACAGGCCGAGGATCTTCAGGCCCGGGCCCGGGTTCTCACCGGCCTTGAGCACTTCGGCCGCGGCCTTGCCTTCCGGGAACGGAAGCGGGTCTTCAACGATCATCGAACGGCGCAGCGGCACCGAGAACAGCACGCCCAGCAGGCCACCGAGGCCGGCGATGCCCAGCACCCACCAGTACTTGAAGTCCGGCCAGTAGCCCATGATCACCAGCGCCGGGATGGTGAAGATCACACCGGCGGCGATCGACGAACCGGCCGAGGCGCCGGTCTGCACGATGTTGTTTTCAAGGATGGAGCCACCGCCCAGCAGGCGCAGCACGCCCATGGAAATCACCGCGGCGGGAATGGCGGTGGCGATGGTCAGGCCTGCGAACAGACCGAGGTAGGCGTTTGCGGCCGACAGCACCACCGCCAGCACGATGGCCAGGGCCACTGCGCGGAAGGTGAGCTGCTTGGGCGCAGCGTCGTGGTTCATGGAAGCCCCTGCTGGCAAAAAATCCCTGCCACGCTAGCGTTCAGGGCAGATCAAGTCCAGCGTGCCAAAGGATGGGGGCGTGTGCTGCAGCGCAATGGGCCAGTACGTGGACGGGCAATCGACCGACCCGGCAAAGTCCGGCTGGGCGCAGAGCAAATGATATGTTATATCTTAATGCTACCTTGCTGTTACTGCATCGCATGCCCCCTTCCCCCTCCCCTCGCCTGGCCTCCATCGACCAGCTGCGCGGCACCGTGATGCTGTTGATGTTGCTGGACCACGTGCGCGAGACCTTCTTCCTGCAGCATCAGGTAAGCGACCCGATGGACGCATCGACGGTCTCCCCTGCGCTGTTCGCCTGCCGTCTGCTGGCGCATCTGTGTGCGCCCGTGTTCGTCCTGTTGACCGGGCTGTCGGCCTGGCTGTACGGCCAGCGCCAGGCTGACCCGCGCCGGGCCACCGCCGCGTTCCTGCTCAAGCGCGGGCTGTTCCTGGTCGTGCTGGAACTGACCCTGGTGAATTTCGCCTGGACCTTCCAGCTGCCGCCGGAAACGCTGTACCTGCAGGTGATCTGGGCCATCGGGCTGAGCATGATCGCGCTGGCCGGCCTTCTGTGGCTGCCGCGCCCGGCCCTGCTGGTGCTGGCAGTCGCGGTGGTGGCCGGGCACAACCTGTTGGACGGCGTGCGAGTGGAAGGCCACGGCCTGCTGGCGATGCTGTGGAAAGTGCTGCACCAGCGCGACTGGATCGAGACCGGCGCGCTGCGCCTGCGCACTTCCTACCCGGTGCTGCCGTGGATCGGGGTAATCGCGCTGGGCTACCTGATGGGGCCGTGGTTCGCCCGCGACCGCGACCCCGCGCAACGCCAGCGCTGGCTGCTGTGCGCAGGCGTCGGCGCGCTGGCCCTGTTCGCCCTGCTGCGGTTCGCCAACCAGTACGGGGATGCACCGTGGCAGTACCAGACCAGCACGCTGCGCACCTGGATGAGCGTGTTCAACATCACCAAGTACCCGCCGTCGCTGCAGTTCCTGCTGTTGACGCTGGGCGTGGGCCTGTTGCTGTTGCGACTGTACGAATGGCCGCCACTGGCGCGTGCGCTGCGCCCGCTGGCCGATGTCGGCGCCGCGCCGATGTTCTTCTACCTGCTGCACCTGTATGTGCTGAAGGGGCTGTACCTGGCCGCGCTGGCGATCTGGGGGCCGACACACGGTGATCTGTACGCACTGGATTCTGTGGCCGGCCTGCTGCTGGTGGCCTGTGCGCTGGCGGTGGTGCTGTACCCGCCGACGCGGGCGTTCGCGCGGTTCAAGGCGCGACGGCGCGATCTGGCGTGGTTGCGGTACCTGTGATCGCCCAGGCCAGTCCGGCAATCCACGCATGGCGTGGATCTACTGAAAGCGGATCGGGCCACAGGCCTATAATTCCGCGATGAATTCCACCGCTATCGCTTCCGACGATTTCCTGGGCCATCCCAAGGGCGTCTACGTCTGCTTCTTCACCGAAATGTGGGAGCGCTTCTCCTTCTATGGCATGAAGGCGCTGCTGCTGCTGTACCTGACCAAGTACCACCTGTTCGGCGACAAGGCCGGCCTGGACCTGCTCGGTGCCTATGGCGGCCTGGTGTACTGCATCCCGGTGTTCGGCGGCATGCTGGCCGACCGCTGGCTGGGCATGCGCCGGGCGGTGCTGTTCGGCGGCATCCTGCTGGTGCTCGGCCACCTCGGCATGGCCTTCGAGGGCCACGCCGCCTATCGGGTCAACGGCGAAGTGGTGCGCGACACCTCGGCACTGGCGGTGACCTACCTGTCGCTGGCGCTGATCATCATGGGCGTCGGCTTCCTCAAGCCGAACATCTCCACCATCGTCGGCAAGCTGTACGCCAAGGACGACCCGCGCCGCGATTCGGGCTTCTCGCTGTTCTACGCCGGCATCAACCTCGGCGCGCTGTTCTCTTCGCTGGTGTGCGGCTTCCTCGGCGAGGCCTATGGCTGGAAGTACGGTTTCGGTGCGGCCGGCATCGGCATGCTGGCCGGCCTGGCGATGTTCCTGTGGGGCCAGAAGTACCTGCAGGGCCACGCCGAGCCGCCACAGCCGGCCGCGCTGAAGCAGAAGGTGCTGGGCCTGCCGCGCGAATGGCTCATCTATCTGTGCGCGATGCTCGGTGTATTGCCGGTGGCGTGGCTGATGTGGGCGGCCGGCAACGGCGCGTTCGCGCTGGGCGGTGAAATCAGCCTGGCACTGATGCTGATGCTGGTGGTGCTGGGCGGCGTGCTGGTCTGGTTCGCCTGGTTCACCGGCAGCAAGTGCACGCCGGTGCAGCGCCAGCAGATGGTCGCGCTGATGGTGTTGATCTTCATGGCACTGGTGTTCTTCACCATGTACGAGCAGTCGTATGGCTCCTGGGTGACCTTCACCGACCGCCTGCTGACCAAGGACATCGTGCCCTCGCTGGTGATCACCGGCGGTACGCCGCTGCCGTGGTCGATCATCTCGCTGCTGCTGGCGCCGCTGGGCTTCGTGGTCAGCGCGCGGCTGTCCGAGCGCCGTCCGGGCTCATCTGCGCCGCGAACGTTCTTCGCCGCCATCGTCGTGCTGATGCTGGTGCTGCTGGTGCGCGACTGCCTGGTGATTCCGCAGACCGCCGGCTCGCTGACCTACCTCGGCGGCCTGTTCCTGGTGCTGCTGGCGCCGGCCTTCGCCGCACTGTGGACGTGGATGGACCGCCGCGGCTGGGAACCGGGCAAGCCGGTCAAATCGGCCTGGGGTCTGGTGATCGGCGCGCTGTCGTTCGTGCCGCTGGCATTGGCCGCACAGCAGGTCGGCGCCACCGGCGAGATGGCCAGCGTGTGGTGGCTGGTGCTGGCCTACTTCCTGCTGGCCAGCGGTGAGATGTGCCTGTCGCCGGTCGGCCTGTCGGCGGTGACCCAGCTGGCCGTGCCGCGGGTGATGAGCCTGATGATGGGCACCTGGTTCCTGGCCACCGCGTTCTCGGAAACGCTGGCGGCGCTGTTCGGCAAGCTGGCCGCGATCGAAGTGCCCGAAGGCGAATCGCTGGACATGGTGGCCGCGGCCGGTGCCTATGCGCACCTGTTCTGGCTGCTGATGTGGATCGGCCTGGGCTGTGCGCTGGCCGCCTTCATCGCCGCGCCGCTGCTGAAGAAGATGATGCACGGGGTCAAGTAAGCCCGATGCAGGCGAACTCCGGGGGCGGCGGATCGATCATCCGCCGCCCCCGGCTTGTTCAGGGCGCGCTGCTCTTCTCCGCAGGTGCGGCCTGCCCGGCCACCTGGCCCCCCAGGCTGCGCGAGAGGAAGGCCAGCAACCTGCTGTAGTACGCACGTTGGTTGGCAGGGGAATAGAAACCATGCCCTTCATTCTTGACGTACAGGGTTTCCACCGGCGTGCCGGCCTTCTTCAACGCAGCTTCCATGCGTTCGCTGTGCACGATCGGCGCACGTTGATCCTGGCCACCCGCGGCCAGGAATACCGGCACCCGCACCTGCGCGGCCAGATTCACCGGGGAACGCTCTGCCAGATCCTTGGGCGATCCCAGCCAGTTCCGCAGGTAGGCCAGGCCTGACTCATCGCTCTGGATGTCTCCGCGGGCGTACATCAACGGCAGGTCGTAGATGCCGACGTAGCCGGCCGCGCACTGGTACAGGCCCGGTTCGCGCACCGCCCCCATCATCGCCGCATAGGCACCGTAACTGGCCCCATAGATGCAGATGCGGTTCTTGTCGGCCACGCCCTGTTCGATCGCCCAGCGCGTGGCATCGGTGACGTCATCCTGCATCGACAGCCCCCATTGCTTTCGCGCAGCCTGCATGTGGGCGCGGCCATAGCCGGAAGAGCCGCGGAAATTCACCTGCAGTACCGCGTAACCTGCCGCCGCCAGCATCTGTGTCTCGGTGTCATAGGCGCCCTGGTCGGCAACGCCGATCGGACCTCCGTGCGGTACCACCACCATCGGCAGCGCACGGGCCTCGCGGCCATGCGGAACGGTAAGGAAGCCATGCAGCGGACGCCCATCACGCGCCGTCAGGCTGATCGGACGCACCTCCGCCGCCAGCGCGGGGTCGATCCAGTCGCTGCGGCTGATCAGGTGCCGTGCACTCTTGCCAACCGTGTCATAGAGATAGAAATCGCCCGGATTGCTGCCTGACCAGGTTTCCACCAGCACCGTCTTGCCATCGCGCGTGCTGGAGGTGATGTAGACCGCTCCGCCCAGGCCGGCTTCGAGGCTGCGGTACAGGCGAGCGTCGTCCGAGGCGTCATCGAAGAATGCCGTTCGCGGCGCACTGCCAAGGAACAGGGCCCCGACCGGCACGCGGCTGCCGGGGCGCCGGATGATGCGCGCCGGGTCGGCACTCCCATCGCGCAGCACGGTGCGTCGTTCATTGCTCTGGGGGTCCCAGCTGACAATGGCATCAGGTCCATCTGCCTGCTCGACCTGCAGGTACGCCAGGCGACCATCGGCCGAGAAGCCGAGCGGCGCCTCGATGCGCTTGCTCAGGAATTCATCATTGAGCAGGACCCAGTCGCTGTTGCTGCCCGTGCGGTAGTAGAGCTTCTGCGTGCCATCGGTAACGACAGCGCGTGCGAAACGCACCTCGCCCTGCTCATCGGTCGTGAAGTCCGCATCGGGAATGGGAGCGCGCGCCACGGCGTTGCGGCGACCGGTGATCACGTCCAGGCGCTCGACCTGCGCATGCGAACTGCCGACCAGCGGGATCACCGTCACCAGCGCGTTGCGGTCATCGTCCTTGAGCTCATCACTGAGGTAGGCGGCCACCAGGCCTGCCGGCTTGACCTTGATGTTGGTGCCCAGGCTCTGGTCGGCAACCCGGTACCCCACCAGCAGCTCGCCGCCCTTGCCGTTGGCATTGATACCGAACAGTTCGCCGGTCGGCGTCGGCCGGTCCAGCACGCCGAACTTCTGTGCCATGCCCACCAGCAGCCGCTCGTTGCTGACCCAGTCGAAGGTGTGGGCGTGATCGTTGCGGGGCGGGCGGAAGCTGCCGACCATTTTCATGTCGGCAATGCGGTAGATCGCCAATGCGGTTCCCGCCTCCAGCGGAACCGTCGCGGCGATGTACTCGCCCCCTGGTGAAATCTTGATGTCGGTAAACGACTCCTGCCGCAGATAGCGATCCAGGTCCAGCGTTGCGGCCGATGCCCCACCCACAACCGCGCCCAACAGTACAGCCAGCACAATCCTGCGCATCCTTCCCCCATGGAAAACCGGACACCCTGTCCGGATGCACGATTCTAGGCACGTGACCGTTTGCCGCGCCACATCGGCAGAAAAAACGACGGCACCGTTGCCGGTGCCGTCGTTACCACTACCTTGGAGAGAGAGTCAGGACGTGGGTTCGGGGGGCGTGCGCCGGGTCAGTGGACCCCGCGCACCGCCAACGTAAGGGCCAGGATGCTGAGGATCACGGCGATGGTGCCGTCGAGCACGCGCCAGGTACTGGGCTTGGTGAACAGCGGCGCCAGCAAGCGTGCGCCCAGGCCCTGCGCGGTCAGCCACAGGCAGCTGGCAGTCACCACACCGGCGGCGAAGGCCATGCGGGCGTTGCCGAAGTTCTCGGCGATCGAGCCGATCACCATCATGTCCAGCCAGAAGTGCGGGTTGATCAGCGAGAAGCCGACCGCAGCCATCAGCACCGCGCGGCGGCTGCCGTCGTCGCTGTCAGCCTCGCCCATGCCGCCGCCACCGGCAATCGCACGGCGTGCCGACTTCATGGCGTACCAGGCCAGGAACGCCACGCCGGTCCACAGCACGGCGGTGGTCAGCCACGGCAGCGCTGAAGTGAGCGTGCGCAGGCCAGCCACGCTGGCAAAGATGAAGATCGCATCGATGGCCGCACAGGTGGCAACCACCGGCACGATGTGCTTGCGCAGGATTCCCTGGCGCAGAATGAAGGCGCTCTGGGCCCCGACCACGGCGAACAGGCCGATGCCGGTAGCTGCACCAGAGAACCAGGCACCGAGGCCGGTGCTGGCGGAGATGACCGAGAACATGGGATTCACTGCCTTTGCTTGCTTGGGGGGACGGTGCCTCGCGAAGGCGGACAGCACCGGAACGGGCGCCATTGTCGCGCCGCAACATGAAAAAGACGAGCTAAACTTACTAAACCAACATTAGCGGAACTTAATTCGATGCGTATCGACCATGCCCAGCTGCGCGCCCTGGCCGCGGTGATCCGCGAAGGCAGCTTCGACCGCGCCGCGCAGTCGCTGAATGTCACGCCCTCGGCCATCTCGCAGCGGGTCAAGGCGCTGGAGGACCGGGTCGGCCGCCTGCTGGTCAAGCGCGGCACCCCGGCCACCGCCACCGCCGAGGGCCAGCTGCTGGTGCAGCTGGCCGAGCAGACCGCCCTGCTCGAACACGATGCACTGCACCGGATGGGCCTGGCCGACGAAGACCTGCCCCAGGCCAGCATCCCGGTGGCGGTGAACCACGACAGCCTGGAAACCTGGTTCCCGCAGGCCGCCGCACAGTTCGCGCAGAGCACCGGCACCACCCTGGACCTGCGCGTGGAGGACCAGGACCACACCGTCGAACTGCTGCGCCAGGGCACCGTACTGGGCGCGGTGACCACACTGGACGAGCCGGTGCAGGGCTGCCAGATCCATGCGCTTGGCAGCATCCGCTATGCCGCCACCTGTACCCCCGAATTCCGCGAACGCCATTTCGCCAAGGGCGTGACCGCGCAGGCGCTGGCGCAGGCACCGGTACTGGTGTTCAACCGCAAGGACGAAATGCAGTCGCGCTTTGCCCGGCGCATGGCGGGCGACGACCTGCCCAGCACCGCGCCGACCTGGTGGATTCCTTCCACCCGCGCGTTCGTGCAGGCCAACCTGGGCGGCATGGGCTGGACCATGAATCCCCTGCCGCTGGTCAAGCGGCACCTGGACGCCGGCCGCCTGGTCTACGTACGCCAGCGCGCGTGGGAAGACGTGCCGCTGTACTGGCAGCATTGGAAGGGTGACGTCCAGACCATGGCCCTGCTGACCCGCGCCGTGCTGGACGCCTCCTCAGCGCTGGTGCGGCGCAAGCGCTGAGGCAGCCCTGCAAAAAAGGGGACGGAGGGGATTAAGTCGTTTAAGGCCCATACGACATTCTGGGCAAAGACGACTTAATCCCCTCCGTCCCCTTTTTGCTCCATCCAATCTCCACGAAGTCTCCACACCGGGTCCATGCGTGATGCGGATACTGGTCGGCCGATCACTGCAAGGATGCCCTGCATGCCTGTATTCGTCCGCGATGCGCGCCCCGAAGATGCCGCCGCCTGCATCGACCTGCGAGGGCGCACCCGCGAGAACGCCTTCAGTGCCGCGCAGTTGGCGGAGCTGGGCATCACGCCGGAAAGCTGGGCGGCCGGCATCGCCCAGGGCGATTCGATCGGCCGCGTTGCCTGGGAAGGCGAACGCATGGCCGGCTACTGCTTCGCCGACCGCGACAGCGGCGAGGTGCTGGTGCTGGCCCTGCTGCCGGACTACGAAGGCCGTGGCGTCGGTCGGCAGCTGCTGCAGGAAGTGGTCAGCCTGACCCGCGATGCGGGCCATACCCGGCTGTTCCTGGCGTGCTCGGCCGACCCGCGTTCGCGCTCGCATGGCTTCTACCGGCGCCTGGGCTGGCGCCCGACCGGGGAGATCGATGAGGCCGGTGACGAGATTCTGGAGCTGGTCTGATTGAAGGCGTCGCCAGGCATGGCCTGGCGCTACTGGGGCTACGATCGCCAGGCTTGGGCCCGCCGCTCACGTGACGGGGCCGCGAAACGTCGGATGCTGCGTTGCATCAAAAACGGACCGGATCCGGTTAGAATCGCGGATGGATGGCGCAAGGCGTTGTTTCTTCACGCCCTTTCCCTGCCCCACGCGCATCCTGACCCCTTCCCCTCCGCCAACGATCCCGCCCCCATGAAGAAATTTGGCAAGGCCCTGCTCGCCCTGCTCGTGCTGCTGTTGCTGGCCGCCGCGCTGTTCCTGTACTGGCCGCTGACCCAGCGCTCGGTGCCCGCCGCCAGCAACGACAAGCCCGTCGACGTTGTGCTGGTCGGCGCCGGCATCATGAGCATCACCCTGGCCACCTACCTGCAGGAACTGCAGCCGGACTGGAACATCCAGGTCTACGAACGCCTCGACGGCGTCGCCGGTGAAAGCTCCGACGGCTGGAACAACGCCGGCACGGGCCACTCGGCCTTCGCCGAACTGAACTACACCCCGGAACTGCCCGACGGCAGCATCGAGACCAAGCGTGCGGTTGGCATCGCCGAATCGTTCGAGGTCTCGCGCCAGTTCTGGTCGCACCAGGTGAAGGAAGGCCGGCTGAGCCAGCCCAGCGACTTCATCAACCCGACCCCGCACATGAGCTTCGTCTGGGGCGATGACAACATCGCCTACCTGCACAAGCGCCAGCAGGCCCTGGTGAAAAATCCGCTGTTCTACGGCATGCAGTACTCCGAGGATCCGGCACAGATCAAGCAGTGGGCACCGCTGCTGATGGAAGGCCGTGACCCGAAGCAGAAGGTCGCCGCGACCTGGATGCCGCTGGGCACCGACGTCAACTTCGGAGTGATCACCCGCCAGCTGACCACCGGCCTGCAGCGCAGCCCGAACTTCAGCCTGCACCTGAACCACGAAGTGAGCGCGCTGCGGCAGAACGCTGACAAGAGCTGGAACGTGACCGTGAAGGACCTCAAGGCCGGAACCGAGTCCACCACCCACGCCCGCTTCGTGTTCATCGGTGCCGGTGGCGCCGCGCTGAAGCTGCTGCAGATGTCCGGCATTCCGGAATCGAAGGACTACGCCGGCTTTCCGGTCGGTGGCCAGTTCCTCGCCTTCCAGGGCCAGGACGTGACCTCGCGCCACGGTGTGAAGGCCTACGGCATGGCCGAAACCGGTTCGCCGCCGATGTCGGTGCCGCACCTGGATGCGCGCAAGCTGGACGGCAAGCCGGTGGTCCTGTTCGGGCCGTTCGCGCTGTACAGCACCAAGTTCCTCAAGCCCGGCTCGTGGTGGGACCTGTACTCCTCGGTCACCCACAACAACGTTGGCCCGATGCTGGAAGTGGGCAAGGACAACCTGGACCTGGTGCAGTACCTGATGGCCCAGGCACGCCTGAACGATGCCGATCGCCAGGCCGAACTGGTCAAGTACTTCCCCAATGCCAAGCCGGGCGACTGGAAGCTGGTCACCGCCGGCCAGCGCGTGCAGATCATCAAGCGTGATCCGCTGAAGGGCCCGGTGCTGCAGTTCGGTACCGAGATCGTGACCGACAAGGACCACACCATCGCCGCCCTGCTCGGTGCCTCGCCGGGTGCATCGACCTCGCCGCCGATCATGCTGGACCTGATGGCCAAGGCCTTCCCGGACCAGATGAAGGCCGGCTGGGAAACCCGCCTGCGCGAGATCGTGCCGTCGTACGGGCGCAAGCTCAACGACAACGCCGCGCTGGTCAACGAGATCCGCACGCTGACCAGCCAGACCCTGCGCCTGCCGTACCTGGAGGTGCCGGTGGAAGCCAATGCGGCGGCTCCGGCCCCGGCGGTAGTGCCGGCAGCCGTTCCGGCGCCGGCCAAGGAAAAGCGCAACGCCAACGAGGAACTGCAGGCGCTGTAAGCCTGGCAGATTCCCTGCAGCAGACACGGATGGCCACCTTCGGGTGGCCGTTCGCGTTTGGGCCGCTCCCTGCTGCAGAAAGCGATGCCCGGCGCCGGGAATCCTATGCACAATGACGCGAATTGTAATGTTGTTAAGAATTATTTACATTTGCGCCCTGCGCAGTGACCGCGCCCCTCCCAGATGGACCTGATGTGCCCGAAGCCGCCGCCCCGGGTGCTGGACGACTGTTGCCGCCCCCTTCCCGTCTCCGAGCTTCGAACCCACCATGTCCCTGACGTTCCGTAACCGCCTGCCCCGCCGTGCGCTGCTGCCGGCTGCCCTGCTCTCTTCGCTCGCGCTGGTCGCGTCTCCGGCGTTCGCCGAGGCCGCCGCCGATGCATCCGATGCCAAGACCCTGGACCGGGTCAGCGTCCGTGCCGAGCAGGCCGCTCCGCCATCCAGCACCACCCGCCTGCCGATCACACTGCAGGAAACCCCGCAGTCGGCCACTGCGATCAGCCTGAAGCGCCTGCAGGACGAATCGCTGTTCAGCATCAACGACGTGATGCGCAACGTCACCGGCGTCAGCGTGTCCTTCTATGACACCCAGCGCCCGCTGTACTACGCACGCGGCTTCGCCATCACCGACTTCCAGGTCGATGGCATTCCCACCTACAGCGATTCCACCAACCAGGAATACGACACCGCTTTCTACGACCGCATCGAAGTGATCCGTGGTGCCAACGGCCTGCTCAGCGGCGCCGGCGTGCCGTCGGCCACCGTCAACCTGCTGCGCAAGCGGCCGGGCAAGGAGTTCGATGCCTCGTTCGCGATCAGCGCCGGCAGCTGGGACTATCGACGCATGGAGGCGGACGTGACCGCGCCGCTGACCGATGACGGCCGTTTCCGCAGCCGCGTGGTCGCCGCCTATACCGATCGTGGCCTGTATTACGACCGCTACGACGAGAACAAGATGGCCGGCATGGCGGTGCTGGAAGGCGACGTCACCGACAGCACCACGATCACCCTCGGTTACCAGAGCCAGGACAACAATCCGACCGGCTCGACCTGGGGCACCGTGCCGTTCTTCGACAACCAGGGCAATTTCGCGCACCTGCCGCGCTCGACCAACCTGTCGCCGAAGTGGAGCTACTGGAAGCGCGAGAGCAACACCGCCTTCGCCAACCTGGAACAGCGCTTCGGCGACAACTGGCTGTTGAAGATCAACACCGCCTACACCCGCGGCAACGTTCAGAATGTGCGCCTGTACGGCACCGGCGAGCCGGACCCGGTGACCGGCTCGGGCATCTTCCTGCGCGCGGCCGCCGGTGATTCGAAGGACACCCGGCGCAACGTCGATGCTTACCTGACCGGCAGCTTCGATCTGTTCGGCCGCGACCACGACCTCACCGTGGGGGCGCAATGGTCGGACCTGGAAAGCACGACGAATACCCTGGCACTGAACTTCCCGGCCGACTGGGCAATGTGTGTCAGCGCCACGGGTGCACGCGAACGCTGCTACTACATTCCCAACGTGTACAGCTGGAACGGCGACATCTCCGAGGTCACCTACCGCCGTACCGGCGCGCGCCGCGTGGCCAAGACCACGCAGAGTGGCGTCTATCTGGCCACCCGCCTGCGCCTGGCCGATCCGCTGTCGCTGATTGCCGGCGCACGCCTGAGCCGCTGGGAAACCCTCAGCCGCTCCTACAACGCCGCAGGCGCCTACACCGGCACCAGCGGTGCATACAAGGTGAGTGATGAAGTCACCCCGTAGGTGGGCTTGGTCTACGACATCACGCCGAACGTCTCGGCGTACGCCAGCTACACCGAGATCTTCAACCCGCAGAACTTCAAGGACCGCAACGAGAACCTGCTGGCGCCAGTACAGGGCTCGAACCTGGAAGCCGGCATCAAGACGCAGTGGTTCGATGGCCGCCTGACCGCCAATGCCGCCGTGTTCGAAGCCAAGCAGGACAACTACGCGGTGCGTGACATGGGCGTGCCGGAGGGTTCGCTGAGCGATGGCACCTCCGCCTACGTCGGCGTCAACGGCACCAAGGCGCGCGGTTGGGAGATGGACGTCAATGGCGAGATCCTGCCGGGCTGGACGGTCAATGCCGGCTACACCCACGTCAAGGTCACCCGCGCCGCCACCGATCTGCTGTACGCCAACCCGCCGAAGGATCTGTTGCAGCTCAACACCCAGCTGCAGCTGCGCGGTGCGCTGGAACGCCTGAGCGTTGGCGGTGGCGTGCAGTGGCAGAGCAAGGTGCAGGGCTACAACATCGCCTACCCGCTGGGCGGCACGGTGACGGTGAACCAGCCGGCCTACATGCTGGTGCAGTTCAACGCCAACTACCGCATCAGCGACAACTGGACGGCAACGCTGAGCGTGCGCAACGCACTGGACAAGACCTACTGGGCGAATCTGGACTACAACAACTACGGCGAACCGCGCTTCGTGTCGGCCAGCCTGCGCTGGAAGTTCTGAGCCACCAGAAACGGTAGTGCCGGCCGCTGGCCGGCTCCAAGCGATGCATCGATGACGCGGAGCCGGCCAGCGGCCGGCACTACCCCGATCGATGCGGGTCATCCTCCATTTCAATCTGAATGGGCCCGCCTTCGCGCGGGCCCTTCTTTTTGCTGCAGTGCGGGTTGCACGCCCGACTGTAATTATGCCGTAATTACGTCGACACCAATCGGAAGCCGGTCGATGAACCCGAGCTGGGATACGTTGGAACGCAGCCGCCAGGCCCGCCTGCAACGGGCCGCGCCGTGGGCCCGGGGCCGCGAGGTGGCTGCCAGCGACGTCGGCGAGCTGCTGCACGCACTGCTGGAGCCGGGCGACAAGGTCTGCCTGGAAGGCAACAACCAGAAGCAGGCCGACTTCCTCGCCCAGTGCCTGGCTGACCTCGATCCCGCGCGGGTGCATGACCTGCACATGGTGCAGTCGGTGCTGTCGCTGCCCTCGCACCTGGATGTGTTCGAACGCGGCATCGCCTCGAAGCTGGACTTCTCGTTCTCCGGCCCGCAATCGGTGCGGCTGGCCAACCTGGTGGCCGAAGGGCGCATCCAGATCGGTGCCATCCACACCTACCTGGAACTGTTCGGCCGCTACTTCATCGACCTCACGCCCCGCGTAGCGCTGGTCGCCGCGCAGGCCGCCGATCGCCACGGCAATCTCTACACCGGCCCGAACACCGAAGACACGCCGGTGATCGTCGAAGCAACCGCGTTCGGTCGCGGCATCGTCATCGCCCAGGTCAACGAGATCGTCGACACCCTGCCCCGCGTCGACATTCCGGCTGACTGGGTCAACTTCGTGGTGCAGGCGCCGAAGCCGAACCATATCGAACCGCTGTTCACCCGCGACCCGGCGCAGATCTCCGAGATCCAGGTGCTGATGGCGATGATGGCGATCAAGGGCATCTACGCCGAGTACGGCGTCAACCGCCTCAACCATGGCATCGGCTTCGATACCGCCGCCATCGAACTGCTGCTCCCCACCTACGCCGAATCGCTCGGCTTGAAGGGAAAGATCTGCCAGCACTGGGCCCTCAATCCACACCCCGCACTGATTCCGGCAATCGAATCGGGCTTCGTCAAATCGGTGCATTCGTTCGGTTCCGAACTGGGCATGGAGAAGTACATCGCCGCACGCAGCGATGTGTTCTTCACCGGTGCCGACGGCTCGATGCGCTCCAACCGCGCGTTCTCGCAGACCGCGGGCCTCTATGCGTGTGACATGTTCATCGGTTCCACCCTGCAGATCGACCTGCAGGGCAACAGCTCCACTGCCACCCGCGACCGCATCGCCGGCTTCGGTGGCGCACCGAACATGGGCTCCGATGCACGTGGCCGCCGCCATGCCAGCGAGGCCTGGATCAAGGCCGGCCAGCAGGCCGCACGCCCCGGTGAGATGCCGCGTGGCCGCAAGTTGGTGGTGCAGATGGTGGAAACCTTCCGCGAACATATGGCACCGGCCTTCGTCGATCGGCTGGACGCCCGGGAGCTGGCCGAGCGCGCGGACATGCCGCTGCCACCGGTGATGATCTACGGCGACGACGTCAGCCATGTGCTCACCGAGGAAGGCATCGCCAACCTGCTGCTGTGCCGCACTCCTGAGGAACGCGAACAAGCGATCCGCGGCGTGTCCGGCTATACCGCCGTGGGCATGGGGCGCGACCGCGCGATGGTGGAGAACCTGCGCGACCGCGGCGTGATCCGCCGTCCCGATGACCTCGGCATCTCCGTGCGCGATGCCAGCCGTGACCTGCTTGCGGCGCGTTCGGTGAAGGACCTGGTGCGCTGGTCCGGCGGCCTGTACGACCCGCCCAAGCGCTTCCGCAACTGGTAAGGGGCTGAGCATGGAAACCCTCGACTATCGATTCGAAGGACACACGGCGGTGCAGTTTCCGCGCGATGCAGTGCTGGTCGGCGTACTGGCCTCGGGCAACCTGGAAATCCTGCTGGAACCGGCCGCACTGGACGGCGCGATGACGGTGCGCATCATCACCGCCGCGCAGGGCTTTGGCCGCGTCTGGGAGGCGGTGATCGGTGATTTCGCACAGCGCCATCCGCTGCGCGATGTACGCGTCTCGATCAACGATGCCGGTGCGACCCCGGCGGTGGTCAGCCTGCGCCTGGACCAGGCAGTGGAAACCCTGCTAGCTGGAGATCCACGATGAGCCGGACGCAGCGCCACAGTTACTACGAAGCCGATGCGCGCGAGCGCATCGCCGGCCTGATCGACGCCGGCTCGTTCCGTGAATTCCTCGGCCCGGCGCGGCGGATGATGAGCCCGCACCTGGCACAGCTCGACCAGCCCGCGGCGTTCGACGACGGCATCGTTGTCGGCGAAGCCACACTGCGCGGCCGACGTGTGCTGCTGGCTGCACAGCAGGGTGAATTCATGGGCGGCGGCGTGGGCGAGGTGCACGGCGCCAAGTTGACCGGGCTGCTGCACCGTGCAGCAGAAACCCGACCTGACGGTGTGCTGCTGCTGCTCGATACCGGCGGCGTGCGCCTGCACGAAGCCAACGCGGGGTTGATCGCCATTTCCGAGATCATGCGCGCCACCCTGGATGCGCGCGCTGCAGGCGTCCCCGTGGTGGCGCTGATCGGCAGCGGCAACGGCGCATTCGGTGGCATGGGCATCGTCGCCCGCTGCTGCAGCACGGTGGTCATGTCCGAGGAAGGCCGGCTGTCACTGTCCGGGCCGGAAGTAATCGAGACCGTGCGTGGTGTGGAAGAGTTCGATTCCCGCGATCGTGCGCTGGTCTGGCGCGTAACGGGAGGCAAGCACCGCTACCTGATCGACCAGGCACAGGTGCTGGTGCCCGATGCCATCGAGGCGTTCGCGCAGGCTGCCAGCAATGCGCTGCAGCCCGATACCAGCAGCACCGATCCAGATACTGCACTGGCCGCGCTGCAGGAACGCCATGCGGCATTGAAGGCGCGCGTGCAGGCCTGGGGCGATTGCCGCGATGGCCTGGAGATCTGGGCGCGGCTGGGTATCACTTCCCCCGAGCGACTGCCGCTGCTCGACACCGATGCGTTCCTCAGCGCCACCGCCGACCGGAGCCTGCCATGAGCATGCCGCTGCAGACCCTGCTCGATGCCCTGTTCCCGCATGGGCATGCCATTGCGGTGAACGATTCGGTGCTGACCGGCAGCGCCACCACCGAGGATGGCGAGGTGACCGTGATCGGTACCGCCGACAAACTCGAAGTCGGCGTGGACCACGCATTGGCACTGGCCGAAACCGTGCTTGCCAGCACCGCCGCGCTTCCACAGCGACCGATCGTGATGCTGGTCGACACCGCCGGCCAACGCCTGGCACGCCGTGACGAACTGCTTGGCATCAACGGCTACTTCGCTCACTTGGCGCAGACGCTGGATCTGGCACGCCGACGCGGTGCGCGGCTGGTGACCCTGGTCTATGGCGAGTCGGTCAGCGGCGGCTTTCTGTCGTTCGGCCTGATGGCCGACCACATCCACGCCCTGCCCGATGCACAGGTGCGGGTGATGGACCTGCGCGCGATGGCGCGGGTGACCAAGCAACCGCTGGAGAAACTGCAGGCACTCAGCCAGACCTCGCCGGTGTTCGCGCCGGGCGTGGAGAACTACGTGGCGATGGGTGCGGTGGAATCGCTATGGGAGGGCGATCTTGCCCAGCACCTGCTGCAGGCGCTGCGCACGCCCGCCGAAGGCGACCTGCGTGCCGCACGCGGCGCACAGCGCGGCGGTCGTGCCCTGGCCGCAGGCGTTTCATCTGCGGTGGCCCACGGCGATGCCTGAGCGGCCCGCCCGCCACACGCTGGCCTGGCTGTCGGCCGATGCCGACTGGCGGGCTGACGTGACTGCACAGGAACCACGCCTGGCAGCGTGGTTCGCGCAGGGCCTGCCGGCCATGGTGGCGCGCTGTGCGGCGGACGACCCCGACCCTCGGCTGCGCCTGGGGGTACCGCTACCGCCAAGCGAAGGCAAGCAACGGCTGGCGCTGCGCGTGGCCCTCCAGGACGTCCAGCAGCTGCAGCCTCCCCCTGCCTTGGATCACGTTCTCGCCGGCGGCGTTCCGGCGGATTGGCAGGCGGCGTTGCAGGCAATGCTGCGGCTTGCACCAGCCCGCGTATTCGGCGCCTTCGCATGGCAGCACCTCACCGGACTGCCCTATGTGCACCCGCGCTCGGACATCGACCTGCTGTGGCAGGTGGATGACGCGCGCCAGGCCGACCTGCTGGTCGAACGCCTGCAGCACTGGGAAAGCGCCTATGGGCATCGCGTGGATGGCGAACTGTGCCTGGTGGATGGTGGCGCGGTGAACTGGCGCGAATACGCCGGTCGCAGCCGCGAAGTACTGGTCAAACGCATTGATGGTGCCGCTCTGGAACTGCGCGAGGCCTTGTTCAACGCCACTGGAGTTGTCGCATGAACGCTGTCGTGAAGCGCGTCGCCCGGTCCACCCCGGCGGTGGACAGCGTGCGCCTGGGGCGCCTTGCCATCGCCAGCCTGCACGCCGAACTGGCCCTTGCCCCCAAACCGGGACTGGTTACACCGTTCGATCGCGGCAGCCACCACGACATGGATGCCGGCACCTTCCTGCGCAGCCTGTTCGCGTTGCGCCACTATTTCATCGCCGTGGCCGACGCCGGTGCCAGCGCGGCGCCGTTCCAGACGCTGCGCCGGCATGGCATCGCCGCCGAGATATCGATGCTGCACGCCACTGCGGGCATCAACACCCATCGCGGTGCGATCTTCAGCCTTGGCCTGCTGGTGGCCGCGTCCGCTGCCTGCTGGGGCCGCGCGGGCCGTGTCGCCGCAGCCGAGCAGGTCTGCCAGGAAGTGCGCCGTTGGGCGCCCGAGCTCGCCGACGCGCCTCTGGATGCGAACAGCCCTGGCCAGCGCGCGCGTGCGCGGCACGGCGTGCAAGGTGTGCGCGAACAAGCGGCCGCCGGCTACCCGCTGCTGCGCGAAGTGGCACTGCCTGCCCTGCGCCACGCAGTGGCCAGCGGCCTGCCACGCGGGGCCGCGATGTGCCAGACCCTGATGCAGCTGATCGCGTGCGTGGATGACCTCAACCTGCTGCACCGCGGCGGCGCCGACGGCCTGCGCTGGGCCCAGCGGCAGGCACGCACCTTCCTGGACGCCGGTGGCACCTTCGCGCCGGACTGGCAGGTACATCTGCGTCGCATCGGTGACGGCTTCGTCATGCGCCGGCTGAGCCCGGGCGGCAGCGCAGACCTGTTGGCCTGCAGCGTGTTCCTGCTGCAGCAGGAGCAGGCATGAGCCTGGCCCTGCTCTGCCCTGGCCAAGGCGCGCAGCACGCGGCGATGTTCGATCGCGTGCGCGATCTGGCTGCCGCGCGGCCGGTGCTCGATGCCACGAGCGAACTGCTCGGCCGCGATGTATTCGCCGCTGCGGCGGCCGACGACCGCTTCGACAATGTGCGGGCGCAACCACTGCTGTGCGCAGCAAGCCTGGCGCATTGGCAGGGCCTGCGCGAGGTATTGCCAACCCCGACGGTGATCGCGGGTTACAGCATCGGCGAGCTGGCCGCACATGCCATCGCCGGCGGCGTCGATGCGGCCACCTGCCTTGCCCTGGCTGCGCAGCGCGCGCTGTTGATGGACAGTGCCAGCCCCGCCGATGCAGGCCTGCAGGCAGTGCTTGGCCTGGAACGCCATGTACTGCAGCCGCTGTGCGATCTGCACGGAGCGCACGTGGCCATCGCCAACGGGCAGGACCATTTCATCGTGGGCGGCACGCACGCCTCATTGCAGCGGCTGGCCGATGCCGCGCGGCCGCAGGGTGCGGACATCCGTCCACTGCCGGTGCACGTGCCTGCACACACACCGTTGCTGGCAGCGGCGGTCGCACCGTTCGCTGCCGCACTCGACGCCTCGCCACTGCAGGCCCCACGCCTGCCGCTGCTGGCCGGCATCGATGCGCGACCGGTGCGGGATCGCGCAACGGCAGTCCACACGCTGTCGGCGCAGCTCGTGCAGACCATCGAATGGGCGCAGGTGATGCGCCAGGCCTTCGAGCGTGGCGCGCGGGTATTCCTGCAGCTGGGCCCGGGCAACGCATTGGCGCGCATGGTCGCGCCGGCCTATCCGTGCTGCGAGGTGCGCGCGGTGGAAGAGTTCCAGAGCCTTGAAGGCGCCGCGGCGTGGGTCCGCAGCGCGCTGGAGCGGCTGCAGTAACGGGTTCGAGCAGTACGTATCACGCAACACGCAGTACGTCGCCTTACCCCGGGATGGCGGGTCTCCATCCGCGCTGTACGTGAGTCACGTGTCTGGGAGGGCGCATGAGTCCACAAATCGCAACGATCATCGGTCTGGTGATCATGTTCATCGTCGCCACCGCGATGCCGATCAACATGGGTGCCGTCGCCTTCGCGCTGGCCTTCATCATCGGCGGGCTGTGGGTCGACATGGGCGGCAAGGAGGTCCTGGCCGGCTTTCCCGGCGATCTGTTCCTGACCCTGGTCGGCATTACCTATCTGTTCGCCATCGCGCAGAAGAACGGCACCATCGACCTGCTGGTGCACTGGGCAGTGAAAGCCGTTCGCGGCCATATCGTGGCCATTCCGTGGGTGATGTTCGTGATCACCGCGGTCCTCACTGCGTTCGGTGCACTGGGCCCGGCGGCGGTCGCGATCATCGGCCCGGTCGCGCTGCGCTTTGCCAAGCAGTACAACATCAATCCACTGATGATGGGCCTGCTGGTCATCCATGGTGCGCAGGCGGGCGGCTTCTCGCCGATCAGCGTGTACGGCAGCATCACCAATGGCGTGGTGCAGAAAGCCGGGCTGGAAGTGACCGAGATGGCGGTGTTCCTGACCAGTCTGGGCTTCAACTTCATGATGGCGACGATCTGCTTCTTCGCCTTTGGTGGCATCGCCCTGCTGCGCCGTGGCTCGATCACCGCAGCAGGAACACTCGGCAATGCCGAGCTGGCGATGGCCGGTGGCCCGCAGGCGTCGTCGCGCCAGTTCGCGATCGAAGGTCATGGCGCGCTGGTCGCGGCAGGCGGCGGCACGCTCAGCAATGATCCGGTGGCACTGGATGCGGTGAACCTGACCCGCGAGCGGTTGTTCACCCTGATCGGCCTGCTCGGCCTGGGCGTGGCCGCGCTGATCTACAACCTCAACGTCGGCCTGGTCTCGATCACCGTGGCGGTGGCGCTGGCGCTGTTGTCCCCGCAGAGCCAGAAGGGTGCGGTCGATGGCATCAGCTGGTCCACCGTGCTGCTGATCTGCGGCGTGGTGACCTACATCGGCGTGCTGGAACATGCCGGCGCGGTGGACTTCATCGGCAACGGTGTGTCCGACATCGGCATCCCGCTGCTCGGTGCGCTGCTGGTCTGCTACGTCGGCGGCATCGTCTCCGCATTCGCTTCGTCGGCAGCGGTACTCGGCGCGACGATCCCATTGGCGGTGCCGTTCCTGATGCAGGGCCACCTCAGCGCCGCCGGCGTGATCTGCGCGCTGGCGGTGTCATCCACCATTGTCGATGTCAGCCCGTTCTCGACCAATGGCGCACTGGTGGTGGCCTCGGCAGCGAAGGAAGAGCGCGAGACCCTGTTCCGCCGCTTCCTGGTCTACAGCGGACTGGTGGTGGCGCTAGGGCCGCTGCTGGCCTGGCTGGTGTTCGTGGTGCCAGGCTGGATGTAACCACCCAACGGTAGTGCCGGCCGCTGGCCGGCACTCTCATGAAGCCATCCAGCAATCATGGGTTGCCGGCCAGCGGCCGGCACTACCTGGCGGTACACTTCCACCATGGCCATTGCCCCTGCCCCGCGGTCACCGAAGAAGCGCGCACCTCTGTACGAAGAGGTGGCCGAACACGTGCGCGAGCGCATCTACGATTACCGGCTGCCGCCGGGAGAATGGATCGACGAGCCCGCGCTGTGCGAAGAACTGGGCATCAGCCGCACACCCCTGCGCGAGGCGCTGAAGCTGCTGGCCGCCGAAGGCCTGGTGCAGATCGATGCGGGTCGTGGCAGCCGGGTCACGCGACTGACGCTGGAAGACCTCAACCAGCTGTTCCCGGTGATGGCGATGCTGGAAGGCCGCTGCGCGCATGAGGCGGTCAGGCACATCGACGATGCCGGCGTGCAGCAGCTCGAAGACCTGCATGCGGCGATGGAAACCGCGGCAGCCGAGGGCAACATCGCCGAGTACTACCGCAACAACTACCTGATCCACGAAACCGTGCAGCACTACGCGGGCAACCCGTGGCTGATCCGCATCACCCACGACCTGCACCGCATCCTGAAAATGCACCGTGGCCGCCAGCTGTTGACGCCGGGCCGCACCGCGCAGTCGTTGGCCGAACACCGCGAGTTGATGGAGTGCTTCCGCCGCCGCGACGCGCAGGCTGCCGAACGCACCATGGAACGCCATCTGCTGAGCCAGGGCCAGGCACTGGCCGCCTATGTGGCGGCAGGCGGGCTGCTGAACGTACCGGCGCCGTTGCCGACCGAAGGCGGCGGCTGAGCTGTTGAGGTTGCCGGCAGCGGCCGGCACTACCGGCCGCAGCCAACCGCTGTTCTGTAGAGTCGAGCCATGCTCGACTGCCTTTCGATCAGGCACCGCGGCGTTGGAGCGAAGTGCAGTCGAGCATGGCTCGACTCTACAGAGACCTCAATCGCTGCAGCTGCCACCACCACCGTCACTGCTGCCGCCGTCGCTTCCACAGTCGGAGCTGCTGTAGCTGTGATGACTGTGGCTGTCCCCGGAATAGCCGCCGGAGAAATCGGCGGGCCCACCGCCACTGCCATCGCTCCGCGCGGATGAGTCATCGGCCGTGGCCATTGCCATGCACAGGATCGCGCCGACCAGCGGCAGCAGCCAGACCAGCAGCAACTGCACCGTCCGGCCGCCCGCCGACAGGCCATCACGCCTGACGATCACCACGGTAGCCACCACGTTCAGGCCCAGCACCAGCAGGACCAGCAGAAGGGCAACGATCAGCATTCGGCGACTCCGTGCCTGGACTGGGGGCATTATGGCCTGCCACCCCGGCAATGGCCCTGCCTGTCATGAAGATGGGACAATGTAGGGCGCGCCGGCCTGCCCCGTGGCCGCCGGCGCCCCCCGCACCACACGGAAGAAGAAGAACAACAACATGCTGAAAGTCATTTTCGATACCGACCCGGGCGTCGACGACGCCCTGGCCCTGCTGTACCTGCACAAGCACGCCCAGATCGACCTGATCGGCGTCACCACCACCTTCGGCAACGCCTCGGTGGAGTCGACCACCCACAATGCGCTGTACCTGAAGCAGGCCTGGGGCTTTGCCGCTCCGGTCGCGCGCGGTGCCGGCGGCCCGCTGCAGCCGGAAGCCACCCCGGAAGCCTGGCCGGTGCACATCCATGGCCACAACGGCCTGGGCAACCACCCGGTGCCGGCCAGCCTGGACGTGGCCGCCGATGCGCGCCCGGCCCACCAGCTGATCATCGACCTGGTCCGCGCCCATCCGGGCGAAGTGACCCTGGTCGCGGTCGGTCGCATGACCAACCTGGCCCTGGCCCTGCAGCAGGCCCCGGACATCGCCGGCCTGGTGCGCGGCGTGGTGATCATGGGTGGCGCTTTCCACGTCAACGGCAACATCACCCCGGCCGCCGAGGCCAATATCTGGGGCGACGCCGAAGCCGCCGACGTGGTGTTCACCGCCAGCTGGCCGGTTACTGCGATCGGTCTGGACGTGACCACCCGCGTGGAAATGGACCGTGACGGCCTGGACACGCTGGCTGCCATCGGCGGTGCCGACGCCGAGCTGGTGCGTGCGCTGTCGCAGGACTACGTGGACTTCTACCTGCAGGCCGGCCACAAGGGCATGGTCGTGCACGACTGCTGCGCGTGCATCGCGCTGACCCGCCCGGAGCTGTTCCAGTTCGAGCGCGCCAGCGTGCGCGTGGCCACCGACGGTGTCGCCCGCGGCATGACCATTCCCAAGCCGGAAGGCCTGGCGTTCGGTCCCAGCGTGTGGGATGGCCACGTGGTGCAGTCGATTGCCATCGGCGTGGATGCGGCCGCGGTACTGGCCGACATCGAGCAGACCCTGAAGGTCTGACCCGCTAGCGCTTGGCCCTGCCCGGGACCGTCTCGGGCAGGGTCCACAGCACCGGCAGCACCAGCACCGCCACCAGCGCGATCATCGCGCCCGGCGCCGCTGCCCAGCCGCTGCGCTCCACCCACCATTGCGCCAGCCATGGCGTTGCGCCGCCGAAGAAGGCGGTGGCCATGGTCACCCCCAGTGCCAGCCCGCTGACCCGGCCTTCGCCGGGGAACTGCTCGGCCGTGGCCGGGGCCGCGACCGCGCTCACGCCACCGGCCACGCAGGCCAGCAGCATCGCGGCCAGCGCGATGCCCAGCGGCGCCGCCTGTGCCATCCAGGCGAACAGGGACAGCGGCAACAGCGCTGCCAGCACCGTCAGGCCCAGCAGCATCGGCCGCCGCCCGACGCGGTCGGACAATGCGCCGCACAGCGGCGTGATCACGATCACGGCCACCGCCGCAATCGTCGACAGCCACAGTGCATCACCTTCGTCATGACCCTGCGCATGCAGGAATGCCGGCACATAGGTGATGCCGACGTAGTAAGTGATCGATCCCAGCGCCGAAATCGCAAACGTGCGCGCTACCGCCAGCGGGTGGTTACGCAATACGTGGCGAAGCGGCGTAGCCGGAATACTGCCCTCGCGACGCTGGCGTTCGAACTCCGGCGATTCGTGCATGCCCGAGCGCGCAACCAGGATCACCAGTGCCAGCGCGGCACCGAAGAAGAACGGAATGCGCCAGCCCCAGCTGTCCAGCTGCGCGGTGGGCAGCAGCGCAACCGTAAGCGCCGAGATCGCCACCGCCAGCAGCGCGCCCACCTCACTGGCCGCCGATGCCAGCGAGGTGACCAGGCCACGTCGCCGTGCTGGCGCGCTTTCCAGCAGGTACGCCACCACGCCCGTGTACTCACCGCCCACCGAAAATGCCATCACGCAGCGCAGTACCAGCAGCAGCACGCCCGCCGTGGTACCTGCCGTGGCCGCAGTCGGCAGCAGCGCAGTAGCCAGCATCGCCGCCGCCATCAAGGCCATCGACGCCAGCAGCATCCAGCGCCGGCCCAGGCGGTCGCCCAGGTGGCCAAAGCACAGTGCGCCCAGCGGGCGCATCAGGTAGGACACCGCAAAGCCGGCCAGGGTGACCAGCAGCGCCTGCTCGCCACCACCGAAGAACACCCGCGACAGCACCGTGGCGAAGTACAGGTACAAGGTGAAGTCGTACCACTCCACCACCGTGGACAGGCCGGCCACCCACATCGAGCGCTGCCGCTCGGCAGTCATTGCGTGTTCGCCTTCAACAGCCTCGATCCCGGTTGCGCAGGTTCGGGGCAGGATGTCATGGCCGGGGTGAAATACCGGTCATCGGCTGTCCGTCGCCTGCATGTACTGGGTTTCATGGCCGGTGAATCGCTCACCGTCAAAGCCGAAGCAGAAGCGTCCTTCCTCGAACACGTGGTAGACCAGCAACGCACCATCAAGGCAGAACTGCTGCTGGTCCACACCCGTTTCCAGGGTCCCGTAGCCGGCGGCGTCTCCGCCCTTCCCCGCCGGGCCGGTGAAGGCATCGATCGGCAATGGCGTGGCGCGTCCGGTGCGGGTGTCGACCAGCACCAGCGTGCGCTGGAAGTACTCGGGACGATCATCGACCTGTACCAACAGATAGTGCTGGTTGAAATTGGGCTTCTGATGCTGGAGAGCTTCTTCAATGGCGGCCCGGTGCCGCGCATCGCAGAAGTCGACCGGGCTGTAGCGGTAGCTGCAACCGTCGTGGTCGTAGGGCAGGTTCATGCCGGAATAGCTGACGCTGCCCTTGCTCCCCGCATCGTCCCCCGGTTCGGGCGTGCTGCACAGCAGCCACGAACGCTGCGCATCCTCCGGGTCGGCCAACAGCTTCGGCTCACGGCCCGCTTCGTAAGCCGCGCCACCCGGGAAGTCCTGCCCCAGGTGCTGGCGGGCGATTGAACGCGCCTTCTCCAACGGCAGGCCGATCTTCACGCCACGGAACGAGACGAACGTCATCGTCGGCAGGATCACCTCTTCCACCGGCAATCCTTTCCATTGCCCACCCGTGCAGAACGTGGCGATCTCATTCTCTTCGTCCACCTTGCAGGGCTTCGGCGCATTCGCGGCCAGCCAGGGATGGGCCGGGCGATCGGTCTGAACGTCGATGTACCAGCCGTCCAGCGCGCAGCTCGGCAGCGCATCGAGCAGCGGAGAGAGGTCTTCTGCCATGGCCGGGGCGGCAAGCGGTGTGCCCGCTGCGGGTGCTCCGGTCGGCGCATCCGTTGTGCGCTGGCATGCCGCCAGCGCGAGCAGACCAACCAGCAGCGCGACGTGGCGCGGACGCCGGATTGAATGATGCGCTCCCTGCATTGCGTGTTTCCTGGTTTCAGAACCCAGTGCAGATGATCGCCGATCCGGGGCCAGCTGGGACGCTGGGTGCTGCGCGAGCTCCACGCATGGCGTGGAGCTACCCGGTGTGCTGGTTTGCCGCCCTGTAAGCGGCGTAGGCATCGAGGATCTTCTGCATCCGGGCCTGCTGCTTCGCGCCCATCGGCACCCGCTGCACGCGCTTCAGCAGCGTCTTCCACATATATCCGGAACGGAAGAAGTAGGGCCGCACCTCAAGGAAGGTCAGCACGACATCCACCGTATTCGGATCCTGCTCAGCCAGTTGCTTCAGTGCATTGGCGTAGCCACCCGGGAACGCAAGCTGTTCATAGCGCTGGCTGTATTCCGCGCAGGCTGCCGCGTGCTGCTGCATTTCTTCCGGGCCACGCCAGCGCGCGCCAGCGGCTTCGCGGATGGCTTGGCGCAGCCGATTGATCTCGTCCGCATTGGCGCGGATCAGACGTTCCATGGGTGCGCGGGGATGGGACATGGTTCCTTCCCTGTGGTTTGTCAGGGGTCACGGGGCGCGGCGCAGGGTGATCAGGGTGATTTCCGAAGGAACGCCGATGCGTGCCGGGAAACCGGCCCACAGGCCAGCACCATTGCTCACGTACAGTGTCATGCCATCCACCTCGTAACGCCCGGACACATAACCGCCATTGGCGCGCTTCACCAGCTGGTCCATGCCAATGATCTGGCCGCCATGTGTATGCCCGGACAGCTGCAGCTTCACCCCACGCGCGGCAGCCTCGCGTGCGTTGCGCGGGCGATGGTCGAGCAGGATCACCGGTGCGCCCGGATCGGCGCCAGCCAGCGCGGCCTCCAGGTCCGGCAGCGGCAGACCGTAGCGTGCGGCCACCGGGTCGGTGACGCCGGCAATGGTCAGCGCCGCGTCACCGCGTCGTACCTGCAGATGACTGTTCTCCAGCACCTGCATGTGCAGCGCGCGGAACGCCTGCATCCAGTCCTGGTACTGCGCGTAGTACTCGTGGTTGCCGGTGATGGCAATGACGCCATCCGGCGCCTGCAGGTCGGCCAACGGACGCGCGTCGTCGCGACGGGCCTCGACACTGCCGTCGATCAGATCGCCAGTAATCACGATCAGGTCCGGCTTCAGCGCATTGCTCTCCTCCACCACCCTGCGCACCCAGTCGCCGGTCAGCAGGCGGCTGGCATGGATGTCGGTCAGCTGCAGCACGCGATAGCCGTCGAACCCGGCCGGCAACCCGGCGATGCTCACCTCGATCTGCCTGGGCTTGGGCACCGCCATTCCCTGGCTGACGCCATAGGCGCTGACCAGCAGCGCCAGCACACCCGCCGCCGGGCGCAGCTTCGGCGCGCGCAACGCCGATACAGCACGTGGCCTGCGCAGGATGCGCGACACCAGCAGGCCCGCGTCCAGCACCAGCAGGAACAGCGCCAGCAGCAGTACGGCAGTCGAACCCGTGGCCAACGAGGCGATGGCCAGCTTCGGGATTTCCGGCGAGGCCATCGTGCCCCAGAACATGGCGACGATGCGCAGCTGCACGGCAACGCTCACCAGCAGCAGCGACAGCACGACCTTCATCCAGATGGGCATGCGCAGTGGCCAGAACAGGCGCCAGGCCACATACAGGCCCATCAACAAACCGATCGTACTCAGCACTGCAACCATCCTGGAAAGAAAGCGGGCCCGCCATGGTGACGGTTGCCGGCAGTGTTGTGTAGAGCCGGGCCCGTACCCGGCTGCTCAGGAAGCAGTCGAGCATGGCTCGACTCTACAGAGGGCCAGTCGAGCATGGCTCGACTCTACGAAAGCCCGATGCGTTCCACCCGCAGGCGGGCGATGCGACGCTTCTCCATTGCCAGTACGGTGATGCGTACATCCGCAATCTCCACCGTGTCACCGATGTCCGGCAGGCGACCCAACTGCTCCAGTACCAGTCCGGAGATGGTCATGTAGTCGGCACTGCGCGGCAGCGACACGCCGGCCAGGCGCTGCAGGTCGTCCAGGGTCAGCGCACCGTCGGCCTCCCACTGGTTCTCGCCCTGCGCCTCCACGCCATAGCGCTCGTCCTGGGTGTCGACCAGGTCACCGGCAATGGCCGCCAGCAGATCGTTGGCGGTCACCAGGCCTTCCACACTGCCGTACTCGTCCACCGCTACCGCCAACGGCACCGGGTGCTGGCGGATCAGTTCCAGCGCCTGCAGTGCGCTGGCGCTGGACAGCACGTACTGCGGCTCGCGCAGGTTGCCCTCCAGCTGCAGCGGCCTGCCCTGCAGCAGGTCGGCCAGAAGGTCGCGGCTCTGCACCACGCCGCGCAGGCTGTCCAGGTCGCCATCACCCACCAGCAGGCGGGTGTGCGGCGATGCCACCAGGCGTGCCACCACATCCTCCTGCCCACGTGCCAGGTCGATCCACTGCACGTCGGCACGCACGGTCATCACGCTCGACACCGGGCGATCAGCCAGGCCCAGCACGCTGCGGATCATCTCGTGCTCGGCCGGCTGCAACCGCTCTTCGGCATCGACGTGTTCGTCAGCGTTTTCGTCGTCGTGGCCATTGGCCGGGCGCGCGCCCAGCATGCGCAGCACGGCGTCGGCGGTACGCTGGCGGAACGGCTGGCGACGCTCGTTGCGCTCGCGATTGAAGCGCACCCACTGGTTGAAGGCTTCAACCAGGATCGAGAAGGCGATCGCCGCGTACAGATAACCCTTCGGGATCTTGTAGCCCAGGCCTTCGGCCACCAGGCTGAAACCGATCATCAA
Organism: Stenotrophomonas sp. 86156_Sma; assembly: GCF_056481625.1. NCBI lineage: Bacteria > Pseudomonadati > Pseudomonadota > Gammaproteobacteria > Lysobacterales > Lysobacteraceae > Stenotrophomonas > Stenotrophomonas sp. 86156_Sma. The sequence continues at coordinate 1,310,535 of NZ_CM151157.1, read as the reverse complement.
CAGGAAGCCCAGGCACAGCACGACCACCGTAGGATGCTTGTTGACGAAACGGGTCAGCGGCTTGCTGGCCACCAGCATCAGCACCATCGCGATGGTCACCGCGGCATACATCACGCCCAGGTTGTCGACCATACCAACTGCGGTGATCACCGAGTCCAGCGAGAACACCGCATCGAGCACCACGATCTGTGCCACCACCATCGCGAAGCTGGCGTAGACCTTCTTGCCATCCTCGTGATGCTCGCGGCCCTCCAGCCGCTCGTGCAGTTCCATCGTGCCCTTGAACAGCAGGAACAGACCACCGCCCAGCAGGATCAGGTCACGCCCGGAGAAGCTGTGGTCGAACAGCGTGAGCAGCGGTTCGGTCAACTTCATGATCCATGCCAGCGCGGCCAGCAGCACCAGCCGCATCAGCAGGGCCAGCGCCAGGCCGATCACCCGCGCGCGGTCACGCTGGTGCGGCGGCAGTTTGTCGGCCAGGATCGCGATGAACACCAGGTTGTCGATGCCGAGAACGATCTCCAGCACGACCAGGGTTGCAAGGCCCATCCATATCGAGGGGTCAGCCAACCATTCCATTTCAGGTCCGTTTCGTCAGTAGGTAAGGGAGAAGGGGAAACACTCAGTCAGCGTCCTGCGCCTGCGTCGGGTCATGCCCGAGCAGGTCACCGGGCGTGCACTGCAGCTCACGGCAGATCGCATCAAGTGTGGAAAAGCGGATGGCGCGCGCCTTGCCGGTTTTCAGGATCGACAGGTTGGCCAGGGTGATGTCGATGCGCCCGGCCAGCTCGGACAGGGTCATGCCCCGTTCCTGCAGCATGCGGTCCAGGGTGATGACAATCGCCATCAGATGACACCGTCGAGGTCATCGCGCATTGCCGCACCAACGGCAAACACGCGTGCCAGCACGAACAGCATCAGCACCGCGACCAGACCGGTGATCGACATGCCGCCGCCCACCTCCATCCAGGTGAAGTCCGGGCCCATCCAGGCGGCGTAGGCGCCGATCAGGATCGACAGCACCTCCATCGACAGCATCAGCCAGGCCATGCGCTGCAGGCGCTGTGCATTGGCGTGGGTGAACGGCCGCTCGCGCGCCGCCGACTTCAACAGCCGCAGCAGGTGGCGCAGGAACATCAGGCACAGCACCAGCAGCGCGACGATCGCGCCCAGGCCCAGGCAGAAATGCAGGAACAGGTCGCTGCCATGCACGGCAGCGGCATCAGCGTCGTGGATGCTGTCGAGCAGCCAGCTGCGGTCGTGGGCGACCAGCGGCACGGCCAGCAGTGCGGCCAGGATGCCCAGCCAGCACATCGCCCGCACCGCCTGTACGGCGGCCTGGGCCAGGGTGAACAAGCCTCGCGCGGGTCTGGCGCGGGCGGGACGAGCGGTCAAGCGGCCTCCGGCATTGGGGTGGCCTCGCCGCCCCGGATGAATTTATCGATAAACGATATACCACTTGCCGCGTGAAAGGCTGAATCGCGAGCGTGGGCCCTTCAGGGCCCAGGCGCGCCCTGCGCCAGCATCGCTTCGCCCGGGGCCGCCGAGGCCATCGCCTGCACGCCGGCTTCGGCCGCCTGCCGTGTGACCAGGCGGAATCGCACCTGCAGCTTGCTCTGCCCCGGCGTGGCCCAGCCGTACTGGATGGCCACCTGATCGGCCGACAGCGGCCCACGCCCTGGCAGCGACCGCACCTGCAACGGCTTCGGTGCGGCCTGCACCAACCGGGCGAATCCCTTCTGCACGACCGCCGCGTCGGCCTTTTCGGCGTAGACCGTACACGTGCCATCGTCAGCCCAGCTCACCGCATAGCGGCCACTGGCCAGAGGCACCATCCAGGCCACGCCCGATTGCCCCTGCAACAGCGTCGCGGCTTCGGCGGGCTGCAACGGCGACAGCCCATTGGATTCCATCAGCGACTGCAACCGCGCCGGGGCACCGATGTGCTGCATGCAGGCAGTATCGAACAGCTCGCTGAAGGGATCCTGCGCAGGGGCCTTGCCCTTTGCAGTACGCGCAGGTTGCGCCACCGCCAGGGTGGGCAGCACGGCCAAAGCCAGCCAGAACACAGGACGCATCGGGATTCCACGCTACGGAAAACAGCAGGGAGGATGGCAAAGCCCGGGCGCCACGCGCAACGGGTCATGGCTTGACAGCCGCCGCTGGCGGGAGGAGCATCAGTTAACGAATTAGTTAATTAGCTCGCCATAGACCGTATCTTCGAAGCCCTCGCCTCCACCGCCCGCCGCCAGATCCTGGCCTATCTCAGCGCCGGTGAGCTGAGCGCGGGCGAGCTGGCCGAACGCTTCGACTTCAGCAAGCCGGCGCTGTCCAGCCACCTGCGCATCCTCGAGGAAGCCGGCCTGATCGAACGCGAGAAGCGCGGCCAGTTCGTCTACTTCCGGCAGGTGCCCGACCGCTTGGCCAACACGCTGTTTTCCTGGGCAGCCGAAGTGTGTCCGGTCGGCGGCCCGCTGAAGCGCGAAGCACGCGCGCGCCGCAAGTCCCCAGCCCGCTGAACCGCCCCGCCAAGGAGCATGACCATGCCTGGTTCGACCCGCGACCGCCGTTCGTTTCCAAGGGTGCAGCTTCCGGGGCAGGAGGGCGGCAGCCCGACCGAAGTCACCTTGATCGCGCAGCTCGGCATCGGTGCCGGTGATGTGCTGGTGACCGACGCCAGCCAGCGCCAGCGCCACCACCCGGCCTTCGTCGATGCGCTGGACGAGCCTTCGGCGCGACTGGGCGGCATGCATCTGCAGCAGGGCGACGCCTCCTCGCTGTACAGCTTCACCGTCGGTGCCGGTGGCCACCCGTTTCATCGCCATGCAGGCCCGCGCATGTTCACCGCCATCGCCGGAAGCGCAGGCGCCGAGCTGCGCTTCGCCACCGCCTCCGACGCGCAGCTGGCGCGCGATCCCGCTGCCTTCGCACGCACGCTGCGGCGCATCCGCATTCCACCGGACTGCCTGTTCACCGTGCGCTTCGGCGGCGGCACCTGGCACCAGTTCGCATCGAACCATCGCGCACATCCGGCGCTGTTCGCGTTGTCCTGCCACAGCAATGAGCTGGCCGGGGCGATGGATGAGCAGGCCCGTGCACAGGTTCAACGCAACGCGGCCGATATCCCCAGCCTGACCGAGGTACTGCCCGATGCCCACTGGCCATCGGCCACCGCACTCGCGGCAGCGCCACTGCTGCAGTTGTCGCTGCAGGCCGCCCCCCCCAGCCTGAGTGCTCAGCTGTGTGCGCGTACCCGTGCCCTGCTCGGTCCGCTGCGCCGGATTCCACTGCGGCCGCTGCGCGGGTTCGTCGAACGCGCCACACCGGCCTACCCGGTCCAGTCACAGGCACCACACAGCGACGGGCTGCTGGCCACTGCGCTGCCGCACAGCCACTACCAGGACCAGACCACGCTGTGCCTGGACAGCGCGCAGGTCGCGCATCACTCCGCGTCGGTACTGCTGGCCGATGTACTGGAGGGCTTCCTGCGCAATCCGCCCACCGGCGTGGGCCACCTGATGGCACTGCGTAACCGCCTCGTGGCGCCGTTGCGGCTGCGTACGTCGCCGCTCGGCTGCCCGGTATCGTCACTGCTGTCGACCGACCGCAGCCGGTTGTTCGCCTGTCGCTATCCAGTGTTGGATTCGCACGTCGATGCAGAAGATGACTGTGCCGAAGTGCTGCTCGGCGCCGATGATCGCCATCTACGTTTCCGCAGCAGCGTACGGGTACGGCGCTGTGCCGATGGCCAGTTCGAGATCAGCCTCGGCTCACGCGTGCAGACCCTCAATGCGTTCGGCCGCATCTACATGGCACTGATCGATGCCGCACACCGGCACTACGTGGCACCAGCGCTGTTGCGGCGTGCTGTCGAACACGCGCTGGCGCCGGAACTGGCCACCGTTGATGCGTGGATGACGCGCCCGGTGCACCGATGATGCCGGCCAGCGGCCGGCACTACCGGGTGCTGTAGCGGTAGACCAGATCATCCGCATCGCTGCGCACGGCGTGCGCATCGAGCGCCCCGCCCAGGCGCCGCGCGACGGCCTGCGATGCCAGGTTGTCCGGCGCCATGTAGCTGACCAGCGTCGGCAGCCGCACCACCACGAACGCCCAATCGCGTAGTGCACCGGCCGCTTCAGTGGCAAAGCCCTGCCCTTCATGGCCGTCGTACAGCAACCAGCCCAGCTCCTTTTCAGGAAACAGCGGGCCATGATTGATCCCGACCTGGCCGATGCAGGCTCCCGTATCGGCACGCTCGATCATCAACGCGCCATGGCCGAACAGATGCCAGCTGGCGAGGTCATGGCAGAACTGCCCCCACGCCGCCACCTCACCGAACGGCCCGCCCATTCCCCGCGCACGCGGCGAGGCCAGGAACGCGGCATAGACGCCGAAGTCATCCAGCTGCTGTGGACGCAGCCGCAGGCGCACGGTGTGCAGGGTTGGAATCTCAAGCACGACGGCGCACAGGATCAATACACGGCCAGGTGGCCACAACCGCGGCGCTGCGGCTGCCCTTCCATCGTCACCTGCACGCTGGCCAGGGTGTCCACACCTTCGGCAGTGCGACACGACTCACGCTTGATCTCGACGATGGCGGGCTGCTGGCCAAGCTCGCCGTTGAGCACGATCAGCGAGCTCGGTGCATCGGCCGGCTGCCCCGGATAGCGCAGCGTGCCCTTGTGGGTACGGCCGTCAGCGCTGAGGCTGGCATCGTGGTTGCCCTGGCCGGTGGAGGCGATCTCGATGCTCCAACCCGCACCGCCGCCGGTGAAAGCCGGCACCGGGCTCAGGTCGGCGGCAACCGAGGGGTGGCGCGGCGCATCCGCAGCGGTCTGCGACGAAGTGGAGGTACAGCCGGCCAGCATCCCGGCCAGCAGCGCTGCAGCAACGACGGGGCAAACGGTCATGATGCGCTCCTGCCAGATGGTCGAAGGTCCAGTCTAGGCAGCCATGCGTGCGCCAGCGATGAACATGATGTTTCAGCGTGGAATGCGCCCACCACCGGCGACCCGCACGCGGTCGCGGCCCTGCGCCTTGGCCTGGTACATGGCCGCATCGGCGGCACGCAGCAGGGTCCGCCAGCCCAAGGCGTCGGTAGCACCGCGGGCCACGCCGAAGCTGGCGGTCACCCGCAGCACGGTACCGCCGGCCACCACGATGTCCAGCTGCTGCAGCGCAAGCCGCAGCGATTCGGCCAGCTGTCGGCCAGCGGCCAGGTCACCGTCGGCCAGCAGCACCAGGAACTCCTCGCCACCATAGCGGGAAATGCTGTCGCTGCGGCGAAGATGGCGCTGCAGCAGTTGCGCCACCTGTACCAGCACTTCATCACCCGCATCGTGGCCATGACCATCATTGATCGATTTGAAGCGATCAACGTCCAGCAGGATCACCACTGCGCTCATCCGCCCCTCGTCGTGGCGCTGCTGCACCAGTTCCTCCAGCGCGCGACGGTTCAGCAGTCCGGTCAATTCATCGGTGCCGGCCAGCTGGCGCAGCTCGCTGGTCAGCGCCGAGCGTTCGCGCGACTTCTCACGCAGCACTTCAATCGCATCGAACAGGCGCTGCATCTCGGCCAGCGGATGGGTGACATGCTGCTCGGGCCCCGGCGCTTCGGAGGCAATCTGGATCACCTGCCGTTGTGCCTGCAGCAGAGGCCGCAGGATCTGCAGATGCGCGATACGCAGCGCCACACCCAGTACCACCAGGGTTCCCAGCGCGGTGGCCAGAAGTACCGCCAGCCGCGTGGCCTCCCGGTTGCGGGTGTGCTCGAACCTGGCGATGGACACACTCAGGTAACCGTCACGCAGCGCCTCAAACGACTGCAGGGTCGGCACGTAGCGCGTGGTGAACTCGGCAGCGGTCCACGGCGGCGGCAGGCCACGCCGTCCGTCGTCGATCAGCTGTTCGATCATCGGCAGTGACTCGCCGAAGAACTGCCGGCGCGCCATATCCCAATGCCAGGACAGCGTCGGATCACTGCGGAACACCGATTCGTGGCTGCCGGCCAGCCGCCACAGTTCCAACAGGCGGCCCTCGGTCTGCAGCGCCGCGCGCACCTGTTCGTTGCGCCAGGCACCGGGGACCGCCACCGGCGCCATCACGTTGGAGGCCAGACGCCCGCCGTGTTCGCGCAGGTCGATCAGCACCTGCCCCTGCATGGCTGGAATCGCCGCTTCGCGGTCGGCCCGGACCAGTACGTTGATCTGTGCCGAGGTCAGCAGGTGCAGGCGGTCGACCACGGCAAACATGCCGCTGATCGCGCGCTCCACGTCTTCGACGCGTCGTGCGTCGCGCGGCTGCGCTGCCACCCGGTCCACGCCCGCGCGTGCCGACTGCAGGCGACGTTGCGCGTCTGCCAGCATCCCATGCTCATCCACCACGCCCGGATCAGCCGTGAACACGGCATCCAGCTGCTGCAGCGCGGTGTCCACACGCCTGCGCACCACCGCCAGCTGCAGCGTAAGCCGCGCATGCTCGCTGGCATCGGCCGGGTCGGCACCGAGCAGGCTGTTGGCCGGGCCGCGTTCGGCCGAGACCAGGTTGGCCAGGTCGAAGGTCTGGCGCAGCTGGCGCAGGCTGACCAGGTTGTCCTCGGCAGCGCTGTAGCGCAGCGTGCCCTGGACCAGCGCGATGGCCATCAACGGCAGCGTACAGACCACGAACGACCCCGCCAGGATCCAGACCCAGGTCCGCAGTCCGATGGGCGATGCCTTGCCGGCCATGCAAATTTCCCCTGAAGTGCGGATCACTGTAGCCGCCGGTCCCGGGAGCGCCAAGCCAGTGCCGCGCGAACCGTGACCATGGGTATACCGCAGCCACCGCGAACGCGCCGGCAAGGTCTCACCCCGCGCCGGGCTGAGGCGAATGCGTCACACCCTGCCGTACTAGATCCAGCGCTGGTCGACCAGTTCGCGCTTCACGTAGGCGTAGAACACCGGCGCCGCCACCAGGCCGGGCAGGCCGAACGCCGCTTCCATCACCAGCATCGCCAACAGCAGCTCCCAGGCGCGGGCCTGGATTTCGCCGCCAACGATGCGCGCATTGAGGAAGTACTCCAGCTTGTGGATCACGATCAGGTACAGCAGCGCCGCCACGGCCACGTAGAACGAGACCGACAGCGCGACGATGGTGATGATGGTGTTGGAAATGATGTTGCCCACCACCGGCAGCAGGCCGGCGATGAAGGTGATCAGTACCAGGGTCTTGGACAGTGGCAGGTGCACGCCGAACAACGGCAGCACGCCCAGCAGGAAGATGCCGGTGAACACGGTGTTGAGCAGCGAGATCTTCACCTGCGCGAACACCACCTGGCGGAACGCGGTGGCCAGGCGGCTGGTGCGGCCGATCAGCTCCTGCGCCAGCGGGCCCATCTTCGGCAGCGGCAGTTCGTCATACAGCGCGATCATCGCGCCCAGCACCATACCGATCAGTACGCGTACGCCCACCTGCACCACCGAGGTACCGGCCACGCCCAGCTGGCGCTGATGCTCGGCGGCCCAGTCGTTCAGTGCCGTGCGCAGCGCCGGCATGTCCTCGGGGATGTACGGCTGCAGCAGCGCCGGCACCTGGTGCCGCGACGAATTGAGGATCTCCATCAGCCGCGCCAGCAATGCGTCCGGTCCACCGGTCTCGTTGCGGAAAAATGACGCCACGCCGATCCCGGCCAGCACCAGCGCGCTGATGATCACCGCTGACAGCACGATCACCGCGATCGCCCGCGCCCGGCCTGGCGGCAGCTTGCCCTCCACGGTGGAGGCCAGCAGGTGGGTCAGCTGGAACACCAGCAGGCCCGACAGCAGGGTCACCACCAGGCCCAGCTTCAACGCCAGCCACATGCCCAGCAGCATCATCAGCCAGGCCGCGATCCTCGGGACGGGGGGCTTGGGCTGGGCAACGAGGGCGTCTTGCATGGGCGGCACGTCCGGGCAGGGTGGCCCATGGTAGAGGATTGGCGGCGATGATTCCGGGTGAAGGATGAACAGGCAACACACGCGGATTCCGCCGCCCCTTCTCCGTCCATCGGCACGTCCGCAATCACGCCCGGATCACACCCGGTCCAGTGCCAGATACCGCGCCGTGCGCACGATCGTCTCACGCTCGCCGAAGCTGGCCAGCTCGCCGGCAACACGCCCGCTGTCGCCAGTCGCTGCGATCTCCTGCAGAGTGCGCTGCATGGCCCGGATCGCAGCGCGCTGCAGGTCCGAGGGAATGATCACCAGCCGGTAATCGAGTTCGGCCAGCCGCGCCACGGGTACCAGCGGCGTCTTGCCGCTGTGGAACATGTTGATCAGCTTCGGCCCGGGAACCTGCTGCGAAATCACCTCGATCTGCTCCAGCGTTTCCGGTGCCTCGACGAAGATCATGTCCGCGCCCGCGTCCACATAGGCCTGCGCCCGTTCGATCGCCGCATCCAGGCCTTCGCAGGCGATGGCATCGGTACGCGCGATGATCATCAACTCCGGGTCGATCCGCGACTGGCAGGCGACACGGATCTTCGTGCACATCTCGCCCGCGTCGACCAGCGTCTTGTCATCCAGGTGTCCGCAGCGCTTGGGGAAGGCCTGGTCCTCGATATGCAGGGCGGCAACGCCTGCCCTTTCGAACGCGCGCACCGTGCGTTCAACATTCGCGGTGCCGCCGAAGCCGGTGTCAGCGTCGGCGATCACCGGCAGATCGCAGGCATCGACGATCCGTTCAACCTGCGCAAGCACTTCGCTGAGGCCGAGCAGGCCGATGTCCGGCACGCCGGCCGAACGCGCGATGGCGCCGCCGCTGGCATACACCGCATCGAAGCCGGCCAGCTCCACCAGGCGTGCCGACAATCCATCGAATGCACCTGGCGCAATCACGCTGCCCTGGCGGAGCAGATCGCGCAACTGACGTGTCTTTTTCATGTGGTCTCCCTTGTCGTTGGACATCTGCCGTGGGATACCGATGATGTTGCCGCCAGCGGCGACCGTCCAATACCGTGTTCGTACAGCACCAGAACGTTTGAGGTTCCAATGGAACTGCGGCACCTGCGCTACTTCGTCATGACTGCCCAGCTGCAGAGCTTCACCAAGGCCGCCGAGGCCCTGCATATCGCCCAGCCGCCGCTCGGGCAGCAGATCCGCGCCCTGGAGGAAGAGATCGGCACACCGCTGTTCCACCGGCAGGGACGCGGCATCGTGCTCAGCGATGCTGGCCAGGTATTCTGGAAAGCCGCGGAGGACATCCTCGCGCGCGTCGACCAGGCCAAGGAGGAGGCGCTGCGCGCCGCACGCGGCGAGGTCGGCACGTTGACATTGGGGCTGACCGAATCGGCGACCTACAACGAGGCGGTCACCGCGCTGATGCGCAGCTTCCAGCGGGCGCATCCGGCAGTGCAGGTGCGGCTGGTAGAAGATGGCAGTGAATCCCTGGTCCGGCGCCTCGATGATGGCGAGCTCGATGCAGTAATCGTGCGCCCGCCGTTTTCCAATACCGGTGAACGGATGACACAGCAACTCAGTGCCGAACCCCTGGTGGCAGTACTGCCGGCCGATCACCCTTTGGCGTGCCGGACGAGCATCGCGCTGATCGAGCTGCGCGACGAGCGCTTCATCCTGTTCTCGCGGAAATCGGGCCAGGGCCTGAGTGCAGACGTCGTCGCTGCCTGCCGCAGCCAGGGCTTTGCGCCCACCATCCAGCAGGAAGCGCCGCAGGTGGCTTCAGCGATCAACCTTGCCGCTGCCGGCCTGGGCATCGCCATCGTGCCGGCCTCGATGCAGAGCATGCACCGCAGCGGCCTGGCTTTTGTTGCGCTGGAACTGGGCATGCCGACCACTACGCTGCAGTTGGCGGTGCGCTGCAAGCCTCCGGCAACGGCCGCCCAGCTGCTGGCCTGCGCCAGAGACGTGTCAACACCTCATTCGCCATAGCTGGCGTTGTTCTTGCCCTGGCGCTTGGCGTGGTACAGCGCGCGGTCGGCCAGTGCCAGCCAGTCCTCGACGCTGCCGCCGCGCGGCGTCGCCGCGATTCCGATGCTGACGCTGAACTCGATGCCCGGGGTTGCCTGCCGTGCTGCCTCCAGAAGTTGCAGCCGAACCCGCTCTGCCACATGCATCGCATCGACGGGCGCACAGTCCTGCAGCAGCACGACGAACTCGTCGCCTCCCAGCCGCGCAGGGGTATCCCCGGGCCGGGCGAAGGCGCGCAAGGTGGAGGCGATATGGCGCAGCACTTCGTCCCCGGCGCGATGACCGTGCGAGTCATTGATGCGCTTGAAGTCATCAACATCAAGCATCAGCAGGCAGGCAAAACCACCCTGCCCCTGCGCCTTGTCCAGTGCCTGCTGCGCACGGACGATCAGGAAGCCGCGGTTGGCCAGCTCCACCAGCGGGTCCATGCGGCTCAGCCGCTTCAACTGGCGGTTCTGCGATTTCACCCGCCGCGCCAGCTGCCAGCTGAGGATGCTGAGGCCGATGCCGTAGACGAACAGGAACGGCACGCTGAGCACGATCGTGCGCTGCGATGACACCGGCTGGTAAGGAAACCCGAGGCCCCACCAGGTGAGCGCGAATCCCGCTACCAGTGCCAGTGTGGCCCGTACCGCCAGCTTCACCCCACCGGCGGCGATCTTGTCGGCGACCAGCAGCGCGGCGAACAACGCACTGGGTACCACGCTGAGCCCCATGAAGGCGATCCAGCCACCGCCGAAGAAGGAATCAACCACCATGCAACGGAACTGGACCACCGCAGGCTGCCGTGAGCGCTGGGTCAGCACCAGCGCGAGCGCCGGCCAGGCCAGCGCGTTGAGCAGCAGCAACACCCAGGCCCACGGGCCGTCCTGACGTTCAAGAATGATCGAGGCGATGGGAATCGCGCCCAGCCCATTGCCCACGAAGCGCATCCAGCCGATGCGACGTGCCGCGCCGATGCCTTCGACCGCGACTTCCGTCGAGTCCGTCAAGAACGGCATTGCCGACCCCCTTGCGCGATCGCACGCCCTTGCCGGGCGGCCTGTGGTGAGTCTGACACCTCTGCGTCAATTCGGGATCAAGGATTCACGGCGGTTATCCTGCCTCACCCACGCCTGGGTGGCGCCGTTGAACCCCGCAGCATCAGGGTGAAATCCAGCGTCTGCTGCAGCGGCACATCCATGTGCTCGATAATGGCAAGCAGCAGGTTGACCGCGCGCTCACCGATCTCCCGCATCGGTTGCCGGATGGTGGTCAACGGCGGCGTGAGGTAGCGGGAAGATGCCAGATCATCGAAGCCGACGATGGACAGATCCTCCGGCACGCGGATGCCCAGATCGCGGCAGGCCGCCAGGGTGCCCAGCGCCATCTGATCGCTGAAACAGAAGATCGCCGTTGGCGCAGACATGCCGTCCAGCAGCGCCATGGCAGCCGCATGGCCGGATTCCACCGAAAAGTCACCCGGCACGATGTTCAGCTGGCGCAGGCGTCCGCGCGCCTTGCCAGCCGCCCGCACCCCTTCCAGCCGTTGCTGGTGCAGCGGATTGTCCGGCGGTCCGCCGACCACGGCGATCCGCTCGTGTCCCAGCCCATACAGATGTTCCATCACCACGCGCGCGGCCGCGGCGTTATCGATATGGACGCTGGGAATGCCCAGTGCGGGGTCGAACTCGCAGCCGTTGATCACCGGCGCGGCGGCACCGCGCTGCTGGACGATCTCGCGCGCCGTGGGCGGCAGGCGGTGCCCCAGCACGATCATGCCGTCGGCCTCGTTGCGCCGGAGCATCTGCGCATAGCGCTCCTCGCGGTCGGGTTGATGCTGGGTATCGCCGAGCAGAACCGCATAGCCGACCGCCTGCGCGGCCTCCTCCGCCCCCTGCAGGATCTGCGCGAAGAACGGATTTGCGATGTCCGGGACGGTGACCAGGATCTTGCCGCTGCGCTGGGTCTTGAGCGTGCGGGCCACTGTGTTGGGCACATAGCCCAGTGCGGCGGCGGCCTGCTCGATGCGCGCGCGGGTAGCCGGCAACACTTTGTCCGGCCGGGAAAGCGCCCGCGACACCGTGCCTGCGGAGACGCCGACGTGCTTCGCGATGTCGTAGATGGTGGCCATGGCGTTAGTTCTCCTGTCTGCTGTGCAGTGCACAACAGGTCCTGCGTGAGCCCCTGCTAGGATAATGCAATCGATTGCATCGAGGGCGAATCACGTTGAAGACGCTCAAGGGTCCAGCGCTGTTCCTGGCGCAGTTCATCGGCGACACAGCTCCTTTTGATCGGCTGGACACGCTGGCCGGATGGGCCGCGGGTCTGGGCTATTCTGGCGTACAAGTCCCCACCGGCGCGCCCCACCTGTTCGATCTGGCCGAGGCCGCGCGCAGCCAGGCGTACTGCGACGACGTCGCCGGCATGCTGGCCGGTCATGGCGTGCAGATCACCGAGCTGTCCACCCATCTGCAGGGGCAGCTGGTCGCGGTGCATCCGGCCTACGACAGCCTGTTCGACGGATTCGCGCCGGCGGACAAGCGCGGCGATCCGGCTGCCCGCCAGGCTTGGGCAGTCGAGCAGCTTCTGCTGGCCGCCAAAGCCAGCCAGCGCCTGGGGCTGACCGCGCATGCCACGTTCTCCGGCGCATTGGCCTGGCCCTATTTCTATCCCTGGCCGCAGCGTCCACCGGGACTGGTGGAAGAAGCCTTCGCCGAACTCGGCCGCCGCTGGCGCCCGATCCTGGATGCGTTCGACGCCTGCGGCGTGGACCTGTGCTTCGAGATCCACCCGGGTGAAGACCTGCACGACGGCGCGACCTTCGAGCGCTTCCTCGACGTGGTGGACCATCACCCCCGCGCCAAGATCCTGTACGACCCCAGCCACCTGCTGCTGCAGCAGATGGACTACCTGGGTTTCATCGACCGCTACCACGCGCGTATCGGCATCTTCCACGTCAAGGACGCGGAGTATCGCGCCAGCGCGAGCAGCGGCGTGTATGGCGGCTACCAGGACTGGATCGATCGTCCGGGCCGGTTCCGTTCGCCCGGTGATGGCCAGATCGACTTCAAGGCGATCTTCTCCAAGTTCGCCCAGTACGACTTCCCCGGATGGGCGGTACTGGAATGGGAGTGCTGCCTGAAGCACCCGGAGGACGGCGCACGCGAAGGTGCCGCCTTCATCCGCGACCACATCATCCGGGTGACCGAGCGCGCCTTCGATGACTTTGCCGACAGTGGCACGGACGCCGCATCACTGCACCACATGCTGGGAATCTGAGCCATTACCGCCCCGGGAGGGCAAGCCATGTCGCACGCCATGTCGCGCCTGGGCGCGATGATGTTTCTGCAGTTCTTCATCTGGGGAGCGTGGTTCGTGACCCTCGGGACGTACCTGGTGCAGGGCCCGCTGCAGGCCAGCGCCAGCCAGGTGGCCACCGCCTTCCTCAGCCAGTCGATCGGCGCGATCGTGGCGCCGTTCCTGGTCGGCCTGATCGCCGATCGCTACTTCGCCGCGCAGCGCATCCTCGCGGTGCTGCACCTGGCCGGCGCGGTACTGATGTGGCTGGCGTCCACCGCCACCAGCTTCAGTGTGTTCTCGGCCTGCGTGATGGGCTACATGCTGCTGTTCATGCCGACGCTGGCGCTGGCCAACAGCGTGGCGATGCGGCACATGCAGTCGCCCGAGAAACAGTTCCCGCTGGTACGCGTGGCCGGCAGCATCGGCTGGATTGTCGCAGGCGTGCTGATCGGCTGGCTGGGCTGGGAGCAGGCGCATCGGCTTGAACTGACATTCCGGATGGCAGCGTTGGCATCGCTGGTGTTGGGCCTGTATGCGTTCACCCTGCCACACACGCCGCCACTGGCACAGCAGCGCGATGCCGGGCTGGGGCAGATCCTCGGGCTGGATTCATTGCGGCTGCTGAAGTCGCGCGCCTACCTGGTGTTCTTCCTGGCTTCCATCGCCATCTGCATCCCGCTGTCGTTCTACTACAACTTCACCAATCCGTATCTCAACGACCTGGGCGTGCGCGGCGCCGCAGGCCTGCAGTCGCTGGGCCAGGTTTCCGAGGTGCTGCTGATGCTGGCCATGCCGTTCCTGTTCGTTCGCCTTGGCGTCAAGACGATGCTGGCGGTCGGCATGGCGGCCTGGGTGGTGCGCTACGTCCTGTTCGCCTTCGGCGATGCGGGCAGCGGCTTCTCGCTGCTGGTGATCGGCATCGTGCTGCACGGCATCTGCTACGACTTCTTCTTCGTCACCGGCCAGATCTACACCGATGCCCATGCCGGCCCCGCCGTGCGCAGCAGCGCGCAGGGCTTCATCACCCTGGCCACGTACGGCGTGGGCATGCTGATCGGCACCTTCCTGTCCGGCGCGGTGGTGGAGCACTTCACCACCGAAGCCGGCCCCGACTGGCAGCAGATATGGCTGTTCCCGGCCGCTGTCGCGCTGGTGGTGCTGATCGCCTTCCTGCTGCTGTTCCGCGACCGGCCCGCCGTGGCCGCCGCATCTTCCACACGCTGAGGATTCGAGCCGATGCCAACGCTTGGAATCGCCATCGTCGGCGCCGGCATGATCGGCGCCGTGCACCGCCGCGCGGCCTTGCTCGCCGGTGCCGAGGTACGCGGCGTTGCCGCTTCGTCAGCGCAGCGCGCGCGTGAGATGGCGCAGCTGTGGAATGTCCCGCGCGCCTATCGGGATATCGAAGAGGTGATCGCCGATCCGCAGGTGCAGGTCGTGCATGTCTGCACGCCCAACCATCTGCACCGCGCGATGGCGCAGGCCGCACTGGAAGCCGGCAAGCACGTGATCTGCGAGAAACCGCTGGCGACCACGCTGGACGATGCGCAGGCGCTGGCGGCGTTGGCCTCCTCGACCGGCTTGGTTGCCACGGTCCCCTTCGTCTACCGCTACCACCCGGTGGTGCGCGAGGCACGCGCACGCATCGCCGAAGGCGATCTGGGGCCGCTGCACCTGATCCACGGCAGCTACCTGCAGGACTGGCTGCTGGACCCGGCCAGCAACAACTGGCGCGTGGACCCGGCGCTGGGTGGCGCATCGCGCGTGTTCGCCGACATCGGCTCGCACTGGTGCGACCTGGTGGAATGGGTCAGCGGCGAGCGCTTCGCCGAAGTGAACGCGGCATTCGCCACGGTGATCGCCGAGCGCGGCGCCGTCAGCGGGCAGAGTTTCAGCACGCCAATGGCAGCCAGCGCGATGCAGGCCGTCATGAGCGAGGACGTTGCCGCGGCGATGTTCAGGACCGGCGCCGGTACGCTGGCGTCATTGACGGTCAGCCAGGTCTCGGCCGGGCGCCACAACCGCCTCTGGTTCGAGATCGATGGCGCAAAGGCCAGCGTGGCCTTCAACCAGGAGGATGCCGAGCGGCTGTGGATCGGCCTGCCCGACCAGCGCGAGGAGGTCTTCGTGCGCGGGCCGGGCGCCGGCAGTGCCGAACAGCGCCGGCTGTCGCTGCTACCCGCCGGCCACGCGCAGGGCTACGCCCAGTGCTTCGAAGCATTCGTCGCCGACAGCTATCGCGCCATCGAGGGCGAGCGGCCGCAGGGCCTGCCCACCTTCGAGGACGGCGTGCGCTCGGCGCAGATCGTCGATCGTGTCATTGCATCGGCCAGGTCGCGTGCCTGGACCGTCATCGGTTGAAACCCGGGAGGATCTGTTGATGAAAGCCCTTGTCCATGGAACTGCAAGCCTCGTCCTGCTGCTCGCTACCCTGCCCGCTTTCGCAGTCGAAGCTGTCAGCACGCAGAAGCCGATCGCGGTACAGATGTACACCCTGCGCGATGCCGGCTCGCTCGAGCAGCAACTGAAGATCGTCCACGACGCAGGCGTCCATGCGGTGGAAACGGTCGGCACGCAGAACACCAGCGCGGCCGAACTCAAGCAGCTGCTGGACCGGTATTCGATCAGGGCGGTTTCATCGCATGTGCCGCTGGCCGAGCTGCGCAGCAACCTGGACGGTGTGGTCGCCTTCAACCGATCAATCGGCAACACGATGCTGGTGGTGCCGTACCTGGACAAGAAGGATCGCCCGGGCGATGCCGCCGGCTGGACTGCCCTGGGGCAGGAACTGGGCCGGATCGCGAAACAGGTGCGCGGCAAGGGCATGCGCCTGGCCTACCACAACCACGACTTCGAACTGGCCGACTTCGACGGCAGGACCGGACTGGAGCTGCTGTTCGCCGCCGCCGGCCCCGACCTGCAGACCGAGCTGGACCTGGCCTGGGTCGCGCGTGCAGGCCTGGACCCGGCCGTGATGCTGGCAAAGTTCCGCGGCCACGTATTCGCGGTGCACGCCAAGGACAATGCACCGAAGGGCCAGGCCCAGGACGAAGGCGGATTCGCCGCGGTGGGCCAGGGCGTGCTGGACTGGAGCGCGATCCTGCCTGCTGCGGCAGCCGCCGGCGTGCATTGGTACATCATCGAGCACGACCAGCCACGCGATCCGGCCAAGATCATCCAGACCGGTGCGGACTATCTGCGTGAACACCTGACCACCAACGTGCCCGCCCGTGCGCGGCGCTGACGCATCAAGGAGCCCCACATGAAAATGATCCTGGCAATGGCGGTGGCCCTGGGCGGCATGAGCGTTGCCACAACCGCCTGGTGCAAGGATGACCCGGCTGCGGGTGCAAAGCTCTACACCGCGAACTGCGTGGCCTGCCATGGTGCGGATCGTGCGGGCATGCCGGGCGCATTCCCGGCGCTCACCGATATCGGCAAGCGCATGGCTCCTGCGCAGATCAAGGAAAAGATCAGCAAGGGCGGCGGCTTGATGCCGCCCTTCTCCCAGCTGTCGCAACAGGAAATCGATGACATCGCCAGTTACCTGGCGAAGTAAGCGGCCGGCAACCACGCCGGCTGTGTGCCACTATAGCTCGCGCACCCAGATGTTGCGGTAGCTGACCTTGGCGTCGTGCTCCTGCAGGTAGAGCGGCGCACACCCATGCGGTGCGTACGAAGGCGCGCCGATGTACTCGGTCTTGCCCGCCAGCACAGTGTCGTCCTGCACCAGCACGCCGTTGTGCAGCACCGTGATGCGCGCGGGCGACACAAGTCCACCGCCCTGCGAGAAGCGCGGCGCCTTCCAGAGGATGTCGTAGGCCTGCCACTCACCCGGTGCGCGCGAGGCGTTCACCAACGGCATGGCCTGCTTGTAGATCGAGCCCGCCTGGCCATTGGCATAGGTCGGGTTGTTGTAGCTGTCGAGCACCTGCAGCTCATACAGCTCCTGCAGGAAGATGCCGCTGTTGCCGCGGTTCTGCCCGTCGAAGCCCTTCGTGTCGGCAGGCGTGCGCCACTCGACATGCAGCTGGACGTCGCAGAAGCGTTGCCTGGTGCGAATGCCCTTGCTGCCGGGCACGACGGTCATGGCGCCATCGGCAACCTTCCAGGGCACGCCTCCGCCCTGCTCTGACTCCCACGCGGAGACATCCTTGCCATCGAACAGCACGATTGCGTCGGACGGTGCCTTGCCTGGCGGCGTGGCAACGGTCGCAGGCACCGGCGTCCACACCTCGGTCTTCTTCGGATCGCGCGCGGCGTCGGCACCGTTCTGCGCGAACACGGGTGCGGCGGCCAGCACGGTGGCCGCAATCAGCAGCGGCTTGATCATCCTGTTGCGCTCCATCAGCTGGTCCCCCAGGCGGGCGTGCCGGGAACATAAGCAAGATCGCCGTCGTAGCGCCCCGGCACGGCAACGTACTGCAGCACCCCGGTCGCGCCGACCTTGGAGGTGAAGAAGCCGAAGATGGCCAGCTGCTTGAGCATCGTGAAGTAGTGCGGCATCGCCTCGCCCTCCTCAGGCGTACCTGTTTCAGTCACATCGGCATGTCGTGCCTTGGCTTCTGCATCGAGCGTGCGCAGCAATTCGGTTCGGGCTTCCGGCGTGAGCGACACGAAGCGACCGCCGGCGCGCTTGTCGATATCGACCAGCCCTGCGCGGAACGTCGCCTGCTGCCGGGCGGTGTAGCAGTCACTGACGAACGTCGCCATGAACAGGCCGGCGCCGGCATCCTTCGCCCCTGGTGTCCGGGTCCGCGGCAGGATGGTCTCGGCGATCTCGTCCAGCGTGGCGACGTCGGTATCGGAGAAATGAATCTTGGTGGCGCCCGCCGGTGCCTGACCCTGCACAAGGGCAGGCAACCCAACCATGGCCGCACCGGTGGCGGCGACGATCATCTTCAACAGCTCGCGGCGATCCATCAGAGATTCCCCGCTTTCAGTTCGCGCACCGCATGATCTGCGGCCCGAGCCGTCAGCGTCATGTAGGTCAGCGAAGGATTAACGCAGGCGCTGGAGGTCATGCAGGCACCGTCGGTCACATAGACATTGGGTGCATCCCAGACCTGGTTGTGCTGGTTCAGCACCGAGCTCTTCCGATCACGTCCCATGCGCGCGGTCCCCATTTCGTGGATGCCCTTGCCCGGGGCGTAATCGTTGTCGTGCATCTTCACGTCCTTGACGCCGGCCGCCTCCAGCATCTCGGCGGCATCGGCGACCATGTCCTTTCGCATCGCCAGTTCGTTGGCACGCATGGCAACGTCCATCGCCAGCACTGGCAGTCCCCACTTGTCCTTGCGGTCGCGGTCCAGGCGGATCGTGTTGTCGTGGTGCGGCAGCATTTCACCGAACCCGGTCATGCCGATGCGCCAGTCACCGGGCACGGTCAGCGCCTCCTTCAGATCGGCACCGATGTTCAGCTCGGCGATCTCGCGCGACCAGCCGGTGCGGCTGGCACCGCCCTGGTAGCCAAACCCGCGCAGGTAACCGCGCTTGTCGGCCGCGACGTTGCGGAAACGCGGAATGTAGAAGCCGCAGGGACGACGACCGAAGTAGTACTTGTCTTCGTAGCCCTCGACCCGACCCGAGGCACCTGCACCGAAATGATGATCCATCACGTTGTGCCCGAGCTCGCCCGACGATGAGCCCAGCCCGCCCTCCCACACATCGGTGGCCGAGTTCATCAGCAGCCAGGTCGAGTTGAACGACGACGCGTTGAGGAAGATGACCTTGGCCGTGTACTGGTAGGTCTGCCCAGTCTCGGCGTCGATGATCTCCACCCCGCGCGCACGCTTGCGGTCCTTGTCGTAGAGCACTTCCTTGACGATCGAGAACGGCCGCAAGGTCAGGTTGCCGGTCTTCATCGCCGCTGGCAGCGTCGCCGCCTGGGTCGAGAAATAGGCACCGAAGGGGCAGCCCAGGATGCACTTGTTGCGGTACTGGCAGTTGACGCGCCCCTGCTCGGGCATCGGCTTGGTGATGTTGGCGGTGCGCGAGTGGATCATATGGCGCGTTCCGCCAAAGGCCTTCTTGATCCGCGCAGCTACGTCCTTCTCGACGATGTTCAACGGGATCGGCGGCAGGAACTCACCATCCGGCAACACGTCCAGTCCTTCGCGCGTGCCGGCGATGCCGGCGAACTTTTCCACGTAGTCGTACCATGGCGCGATGTCGGCGTAGCGGATCGGCCAGTCAGCGGCGATACCATCCTTGAGGTTCGCCTCGAAATCCAGGTCGGAGAAGCGATAGCTCTGCCGCCCCCACAGCAGCGAGCGGCCGCCGACGTGGTAGCCACGGAACCAGTCGAAGCGTTTGGTCTCGATGTAGGGTGAGTCCTGTTCGTTGGCCCACATTCCTTCCAGATTCTCCGCCAGCCCGTAGTCGCGCATCAGCACCGGGAAGTCGGACTTCATCGCCTGCGTTGGCCGGTTGCGGTGCGGGAAGTCCCACGCTTCCTTCATCGCATTGACGTAGTCCTTGACGTGTTCGATGTTGCGTCCGCGTTCCAGCATCAGGACCTTCAGGCCCTTTTCGGTCAGCTCCTTCGCCGCCCAACCGCCACTGATTCCCGAGCCAACAACAATGGCGTCGTAGTGATTATCTGCCATGGGTTTCTCACCTGGGTGGATATCGTTTCAGACGTCGCAGAGGCGGATCGCCTCGCGCAATGAGCCAACGGGATCGGGCGCTGCAGGCGTGAACTCCTGCGCCAGATACCCCTTGAAACCGGTGTCGCGGATCGCGCGGCAGATGGCCGGATAGTGGAGCTCCTGCTGGTCTCCGATCTCGTTCCGGCCGGGCACGCCTGCGGTGTGGTAATGCTTGAAGCAGGCGTGATGCTTGCCGATGGTGGCGATGATGTCGCCCTCCATGATCTGCATGTGGTAGATGTCGTAGAGCAGGCCGAAGTTGTCCGAGCCGAGCCGCTGGCACAGCTCCACACCCCATGCGGAGTGGTCGCACAGGTAGTCACGATGATCGACCTTGGAATTCAGCAGTTCCATCACCAGCACCACCCCGCGCCTCTCGGCGTGCCCGAGGATGCGCTTGAGGCCGGCCTCGGCATTGGCCATGCCTTCGGCGGGGTCCATACCGTTGCGGTTGCCGGAGAAGCAGATGAGGTTTCGATAGCCGGCATCGGCGACCAGATCGATGTGCCGCGTGTAGCGTTCCACCAGCTGGTCGTGGAACTCACGGCCGGCAAAGCCCTTGGTAAGGCCCAGCTCCGCGCCGTTGCACATCGAGCTGTATACGCCATTGGCTTTCAACGTGGGCCAGTCTTCCGGGCCGACCAGGTCGATCGCGGCAAAGCCGATGTCCTTCACCGTCGCGCAAAGCTGGGCGACGGACAGCTGCGGGAAGGTCCAGCGGGCGACAGAATGCTTCAGGTTGCCCTTGAGCGGCGCCATGGCGGCGAATGCGGACAGCGTACCCGCAGTACCCAGAGCTACGCCTCCAGCAACCGCCATGCGCAACGCATCGCGCCGCGTGAGGCCCGTCGCCGGGGCCGGTCTGATCGAATGGATGGACATCCACCTGCCGGCCTCCCAACCGGTATCAAACGCAATGATTCACAGCAATGCAATCGATTGCACCATAGGGGAGGAAATTGTCTGTTTGCAAGTCGCGGTGCACGAAAATTCAATGCTGCGGGGCACAACTCCGCAGGAATCGCGGACAAAGAAAAGCCCCGCATGAGCGGGGCTTTCTTTTGTGCTGCAGGCGAGCGTTCGATCAGAACGGTAGTAAATTAGCATGTAGCATGCACATAAACCCATATCGCCGATAAGATGAGCCGAATTTGCACATAAAATACAGAAGCCTGAGCAATAACCCAGTGTACATAAATGGCAGTCGCCAAACCTACCGGCTCCGATCCACATGACCACGTCGCCCCCTCGACGGGCCGGCGATTGTGCATTTTACCTTGGGCGTAGTATCCCTGCCCAACTACTGTCCCTCCCCAAGGCGGAGGCATCAGTCCGCATGCGGACGCCTAGCTGGAGGCATTCTTACGAGAGGAATGCCTCGAGTCACGGCATTGATCCGCCCGGGACATCCCGACCGAAGACGGTCGTCCGCATGCGGACGCTTAGCTGAAGGCATTCATCCGAGAGGGAAGGCCTCGAGTCAGGGCATTGATCCTCAACGCGGACAGTCGGCACTCAGCTTGACACTGTCTATGCCCTGCCCTTGGCCTTGGCAATAGCTGCTCGGTCTTGGCGCGATACCCGCATAGGCAGAAACCAAACTAATGACTGCAATTGCCACAAAGGCGATGGCAATCCGGCCCCGTTATTGGTCAGCCCATCGGATCCGAATCCGCAAGGTCGGACCGGCCAATTACAGTCCGCTGAGCGTTCACTGGCTCTGGGTCGGACAGGCCACGGAACGACTCGCCAAGGTCCAGCTCCCCCAGGTTGTAGGTGCGCTTGTTTCGCAGCATGCCCAGGCCATCCTGCCACGCCAGGAGCATCCGCTTGCCGATCTCGCGGAAGCCCGGATGCTCGTTGACTGCTTCGCGCACCGCCGGCGCGACCTCGGAGATTGCCTGGCCAATCTGCTCCACGATCAGGGCTTGATCGCGCGCGGGCACCCCGAATACCGACACGATCGACTGCTGCAGGGTCCGGCCCGGATCCCAAGTCTTTCGACCACCCAAGCTGATGCCTGGCGGATTCTTGGCGTATTGGCCGTAGGCTGCCGTGGTGAGCATGTCGTAGACAGGCGTGGCCTCAACGTCGCGGCGGGATGTGTACCGAAGCGCCACGTTCTTCGCATGGCAGTCGGCATTCCTGAGCGCATAGGTCAACAGAACAACCGTGGCGAGATGTCGGTACGCCCCCATCCTGCGATCGGCTGGAACATGATCGCGAACAGCCCTGGCGATCCGTTCCCACGTGGTTTCGTACTTGTTCGCCGGCCGCATGCCGAGCAGCGCGCAGAAGTCCTCCATGCCCCATAGGGGCTGGCCGTCGTCATCCACGTCGAAGCGATCCACGACCAGCGCCTGGCCATCGCGCGAGATTTCAGTCTTGGCCGTGGGCAGCACCTTCGCCGCCACCTGCATCGACAGGTGCTCGTTGAGGGACACGAACGGCAGGTGCGGGGATGAGCCCTTGATGATGTGCCGGTGGGTGAACAGCGTTCCCTTCTTGTGGTTGCCCAGGCCGGTCAGCTTCTCCGTGTCCAGGAACTTGGGGACAACGCCAGAAACACCGCTGGTGGCATGCTCGCGCACCAGCTCTGCGAAGGCTTCGGCGGAGTTGTCGCCCTGCAGGAGCGCGGCCACGTCAACCGGTTTGGCCGGCTCATTGAGCGCGGCGCCAGGGGGCGCGATCTGGATGCGCCCGATCATGTTCCTGCCGACCACCGACAGCAGGTTCATTGGGCTGCCCCCGATGTGGGGGCCGAATTGCTCCTGCAGCACCTGCAGCAGATAGCCCTCGGGCAGGTTCATTTGGAAGATCGGGTGCAGCTGGTCGTCCCAGTCCCACGGCTCCCGCCGCACCGGCATGGTGAGCGACACGAAGTCGTCTTGCTCCACATCATCGTGGTAACTGAGCCGGCTCGTGAAACTGTTCAGATCCTCAAGCGAGGCGACCTCACGCCCGTGCACATAGACAGACAGTTTCATCGGCGCGGCGCCATGTGCTCTTTCCGGAGCTCATCAAGGTTGCCGGCGGCACCCTCTTCCTTGAACTCCATCTCCATGCCCAGGGCGGACAGGACAGCCAGCAGCTTTCGGGATCCGAACTCGGAGACCCTCCCAAGCTCGAACCGAGACAGCGTGTCCGACGACACACCCGCTTGCGCGGCCACATCGGCTTGGGTCATGCGCAGGGCGCGCCGGCGATTGGCGACGGCCGCCCCTAGTTCCGTGAGCGTTTGCATTAGACGTATGCACCTAAAGAATGGGCGAGCGGCCCGACTATTAGGGATATACGCCTAATTTGCAAGCTGCCAGCGCGGGCTTATGGATTGCGTCTTGCCGAGCACCATTTGCGCTGATAGCTTACGTGCCATATTCGCACATAAGGATAACGGCCATGCAGCCACACCCCCGCGTGAACTCGTTCCGCCCCGTCGACGCTGAGTCCTTCCAGGAGAGCTCGCCGCACTTCGGCGACTTCGTGACCTGGAATCAGGGCCGATTGTGGCAGCTGATCAACTCCGAACCGGTGTACCGCCAGATGGCAGCGTTCTCCCTGCGTGGGTTGCCGGCGGTGGCCAGCATCACCCATCTGCTCGCCCCCATACTGGCGCCGATCGACGAACTGGCCGAGACCGACCCGGAGGCGGGCAAGACGGCCGACCGCGCGCGCCGGGCCATCGGGTCGATGGTACGCGCCGTCCTGGAGGCCAATGGCTTCCGGAAGACCGGGACGCAGCGAGCAGTACCACCGGAGCCGCGACGCCTGTTCGTCCGCGCCGAAGTCTACGAGCAGGCCCCGCTGGCACCGCCGGAGGAAGGGGAATCCTTCGACTGGGACAAGTACGCCGTGCAGGCCTCTTTTGCCAATGTGCGCAGCCTGTCACCCGACCTGGGCGGCCGGCCCCTGCCGTCGATGTACAGCCCCGACCGGCGCTGGTTCCTGCTGTCCTCCCTGGACATCGATGTCCCAACCGCTTCCGAGGACCAGCTGCGCATCGCGCTCGACGCGGTGAAGCGCAGCTACCAGGCCGAACGCAGCAAGCCGACGTTGAACTACCGCCGCCTGTGGGTGCACCAGATCGATTTCTACGAGCTGTGCAACCTGCTGTTCGGCCTGGTCAGTGATCCGGATGAATTCGCCGATCCGGAAGCGCTGCTGGAAGCGTGACAGGACTGCCGGCGGTAACACATGGCCTTGGCAACAGCTGTTCGGTCTTGGCGCGATACCCTTATAGGCAGAAAACCAAGTTGATCACCGCAACTGCCGCCAAGGCGATGGCAAGCTAACCCATGAGCGCGAACGTCACGGGCTTGCCCAAACGCAAGTGAACCCTGGTCGGCACTTCAAGTTTTGATGCTCACGCTCAAGCTAGCCAGCTGCAGTCAGAACCCAGCAAAATCGACGTCCGAAAAACCAGCACCTCATGACTGAAACCGGCGAGCATCAGTTAGCGACAGGGCGCGAAGAAGCACGTGCCTGCTAGGGTTCGACTACTACCTCGGCTTCCAAGTACTGTCGCACCGTGGCAAGGCCGCCTAGCCGACCACTGCACATAAGCGCTAACGCATTAGTTCCTCTGAACGGAGCAGCCGTGTTTGGGCGGCGGACCCAACTGTCTGCTTGCTGCTGATTGGGAAAGATGGTGCGTAGCGCGCGGTATATGCCAATAAGGTAGCTTACCCGCTCAAGGGTCTCGGGCCAAAGATCATCCACAACGCCCGTCTTCAATACAGCGAAGGCGGCCTCCACAGGTTGCCCCAGAATCGCCGATTGCTCCACCCTAGTCAGGGACCAAGCAGTGGCAACTTGAGTGAATGCCAATAGGGCCGGCCCTGCGAGGCTAGGGGCGTTCCTCACAAACGATTGACTCATGATATCGGACTAAGGAAAGCGCATGGGTTTTTTGTGAAGCGTGGGTTCAAGTCAAACCTCAATGACGAAGTTTGGGTCGAAATCGGGATTCTCTGGTATGACGCCTTTCTTTCGATGCGGAATTGGATAGCCAAGCGGGTTGCAGACCACCCTTCCGCGACCGATTCGATAATCCAATGAATCGTGGACTTGCCCATGCACCCAGAGGTTAGACTGCTTCACCATGGAAACCCTCGCAAGAAGCCCACCTACTTGCACGGCTCTTCAATATTCATCAGCTGTCGTCACGTGCATCTCTGGACTGAACTCGGTTAATTGGCCGCTTCGTCAGCGCTGACATTGCTCCAAAAAAAATTTCGTGTCTACATCGTGAGCCTACTGGTACGCTTGGCCAGATATGCAGGTGTGAGCCTGCTGGTACGCGGCTAGTCTCAAGTACTGATCTTGCGGAAGGCGCCCCACTCGCGTGGTTCATCGGATTTCCATGAACGCTAGCGGTCACAGCAGCGCCTTGAAAATCGCGCCCACGCGAGGAGCGCTCCTATTAAACTTGCTTACACTCTGGACGCAGGAGCTCCATATGGTCAGGACAAGTCTGTCGGACCCGATCCGCATTGCGGAGCTAGCCGTAGGTCCGCAAGGCGGTGCGATAGGGGTCACCTTTGCGCCGGGAAAATTCCAGGAATCGGCGATGACCGGTGCCTGGGCCAGGGACATCGACATAGACCTTGTAGCAATCCGCGCCTGGGGAGCAGATCACCTCATCACGTTGATCGAGCCTTGGGAGTTCGACGAGCTTCGGATCGTGTCGCTGCCGGAACGCGCTGCCGCCCACGGACTCATCTGGCATTGCTTGCCAATAACAGATGGCGCTGCGCCAGACGCACGCTTGCTTGACCGATGGGAGACGCTGGGACCGACATTGTCGCGGGAGCTACTTGCTGGGCGAAAGGTCGTCGTCCATTGCAAAGGTGGATTAGGGCGGGCTGGAACCGTCGCCTCAATGTTGCTCTTGGACACCGGAACCGCTCGAGATGGCGACGATGCTATACGAATGATCCGACAGGTCCGCCCAGGTGCCGTAGAGACACACGCACAGGAGGCCTTCATTCGTGAGTGGACACACGTAACAATGCTAAGATGAATACGCCAACGTAACTTCATGAATGGATCAATGGCTGTTCTGGAACAGATTGCCCGGCCCAGTCAGGGAGAAGACCCAGGCACCGGAGCGGAAAAGAACAGTCTCCCGGCGTTGTTTTGGCAGGACAACAACCCTTGGCGAGAGGTGAACTTATGGATCTCGCAAAAGAAGGGCGTTGATGGCGCCACCTTAAAGTCCTTGTTGACGCACCTCCTTGCTTACGCCAAATGGCTTGAGCAGACGAATACCCACTGGTGGGACTTCCCCGTAGACAGGGCAAAGCGCTGCCTAGTTCTCTACCGAGCATTTTTACTCCGCGAGATAGGCACCCAGAGCATCAAGCCTCGGACTGCCGCGGCCAGGATGCGCGCCATAGTTCAATTTTATCGATGGGTCCGCACCCACCGCGTCATATCTCCTGAATGGCCCATGTGGGAAGACCGGCACATCGGTGTGCGTGTCTCTACCAACTTCGGCTTTGAAAGAACGATCTTGAAGTTGAGCACAGATCTGCGTATCCGAGCGGGCTCGACGGCTTCTTCGATCGCTCTAGAGGACAACCTCGTACCATTCTCAGTAGATGACCAAGCGGCTAACCGATATCACCGGGATCAAGAACTGGCAGCACAAACTTTATCCATTCATCATCGCAGTTCAACGTCGGAACCATACGTCGCCAGCTAGCTTCTCTACGTCTCTAGCTACTTTGAGCACATCGGCTTCCCAACAGTGAGAAAGCGAGTCTAGAACGGGCTGGAGCTCTGGCACTCCATTGCCAATTGCATGGCGCTTGCTGAACGGAGCGTCCGTCTCCGTAAGGGTACGACTTGGGCCTGCCGCACGTGCTATAGATTGACCACGCGCGGTGCTTAGCAAATCCGCGTTGACCGATATGATGGCTCCCAGATCGAGAGCGCGTCGAAGCTCCGTCATTGATCCCGTGAACCAGTGAAAGATCAAGGTGTTCCGCTCGTGCACTCTTGAGCTCTCGATCAGGTCGAGAACGGCGGTGGCGGCTCGCAAACTATGCAGTGAGAGGGTTCTCCCCCCCACCTCGTTGCACACGGAGAAGACCCGCTGAAGTACTTTGGTTTGCTGCGCAATGCTACCCCTGTGCGCCGGCGAACCATCGAGACCAACTTCACCAACAAACGGACTTTCGGGAATTCCACGCTCAAGGGCGACGAGTTCAGAGACACGATCGTGTACCACCTGGGGGTGAAGTCCAATCCCAACGCGAACGTACCGATACTCGCGCACCATCTCCCTCTCGACTTGCCACGCCCGTGGCGTGGTCGTCACAGCAAAAGTGAACTGCTGCCTTGACTCTAGGAGCTCCAAGGTCTCCTGCCACTTCGGTAGCAGGTCGACGTGGCAGTGGGCATCTACGAGCCTAAAGCCGCTCACTGAGGCGCCTCCAGACCTGCGATGTCCGCCACTTCTAGCAAGCCGCTGCGTACGCAGCGCAGGAGCTCCTGCGTATGTCCTTCGACATCCGTCAATGGTGCGACCGTCGCCAAAGCCCACCGGAGTTGATCGTCTGGTAGACGCAGAATATTGAGGCCGTACTGGATCGAGCGAATAACATGCCCCTTAGCTCCTGGCTCTGTGTCTAGGTAGTCCAGTCCTTCAGTGACGTACTTCGTGGGATCTGAACGCGTCGGGTATGCATGCTTGATCGCTGCCCGCCTGATCAGGCATGGCCAGCACGTTCCGCAGTGGCTTGTTCCAAACTCCGCGCGATACCGCCGCACGAACTTCGGTTTTGAGCATGAAACGGTCAGGTCAAGGCCATCCCAAAGCAGGCTCAGGTCCTCGCACTGAGCGAGCATTTCACCTTTAGTCTTACCCTGAAATGGATTCTCGAGGCGCGCGGGGAGACCGAGCTCGTCAAGGAGGTCATTGAACCTCGCGATGACGAATGGATGGGTAGTCCGGGTAGTCAGTGCACCCAGCCGCCAAGGATCGAGCGGAACGTTGAGTGAAATGAAGCCGTTCTCGGGTACAAGTACGCGAGCGCTCTTCCAGGCAGAAGCAACTACAGCGCTCGCTGCGAAGAAGAGGAATGATCTGGCTCGCATAGTCAGCTCGCCCTGCCCAGAGAATCCTGGGCCAAAGTCTGCTGCGCGCGAGGAAACAGCCCACTTAACAATCTCTACCGGGCGTCCCGTGCGCGTCGCAAGAAGCTCTGTCAACGACTCAACGGTCTGAGAGTTGCCGCCATCGACCTGGCTAACGAATACTGGGGCATGAGGCTCACGCCCGTAGGCGTCGATTGCGCCCGCGAAGCTATCCAACCCTCCTGAGAAAAGCGCAACAGGTGGTGCGGCTGCATCCAGCGAATCCTCGAGCGAGAGTCTTTCTGCATAGACCCCCATTTCGGGAGATGCGGCGTAGAAACTGATCGACCAGATGTCACCGCTTAGAGTACCGAGCAGGCGGCAGATAAGCCGCGCACAACTCTGCCAGCGCGCCACATTGCGGACGGGAACTAAAAGGTGGATGTTGCGCGTCCAGTTGTCCTCTGAGTGCTGCTGGCGTGACAGCCGCGTATCAGCAAGCCATACGCCGAGCGCGACTAGAGCAAGCTCAAACGCTTGCGCACTTGGCTGTCGACCGGTGCGCAGCACTGTCTCCAAAAATTGATGCAGTCCGAAGCGAGGATTCCCACGACGGTCGGTAAGCGTGACACGCAGAGAATCTTCAGCAGTGCCTCCTGCAACGTTACTACCGTCCCATGAAAGAACGATTTCCAATCGGCTCATTCGTGCGCTCCCCAGTCTCCAACGGCGGTGATGGCTTCTCTGAGGGTATGACTGACGATCGCGTCAAAGCGGCCTGCATCGATCTGAGCTGGAAGAAATCGGCTTTGGCTGGCGGACAGGCGTTGACGTACTTGCACCACGACGAACGCCCTCAACGTAGATAGGTGAGTGAACGCGGCTGCGGCGGACACGCCGTTCTGCTCAAGCAAACTGCCGCCGTCCTGTGAAAGGCGCTCCAAAACGCACTCACCAATGAAGCGCTCAAAAAACGCAGATAGTTGCTCGGAGTTTGCCTCCAACAGATCGTCCAAGCCGTTCTCGATCTCAAAGCGCAGGGTTTGAAAGAAGGCGACGCGAACTATGGCTTCGTCGATCGACGCGCCGTCTGAACAGACGAACTCAGCGAGTCGGTCCCATACTTGCGTGGTGGACAGACCGGCTAGTGAGTCTAGGCGCAGCACCCGTGCGAGCGCTTGCCCGCCGCCGGTAGCGAGAGCGCTGAACGCCTGCACCATACGGTCACCGGCGCGGCGAGCTGAGCCCATGCGACGGGTGCCCCTTTCGCCCCCTCCCATCGCGCTACTGGCGAAATGGCGGGCTGCTGCGCGCATGGCGCTGTCGTCAGATCCACCGGCTCGCGCGGAGCGGCGCACCGCTCTGCGCAATGGGGTAAGTCGTAGCGGGTCGGAAGCAGGCTCCGGTTGGACGCCGTCGCCACGAGAGTCGGCTTCAGCCCCCTCATCGGCAGACTCGGCTCCTGCCTCGCCTGGAACCTCTCCCGGTAGCGGCAAGTCAGCCCAAGAAGGAATCAATGGATTACTGCCCCTCGGGCCGGAATAGCTTGCAGAGGTGCCCATCGTTACGAGCCCCGGCTCTGGAGGAGTGCTTGAATGAGGGTGACCAGCGGGCGCGGAGCATCCTCATCAAGAACCCGTTGCAGCCAAGCCCTGAGATTGTTGCCCGACTTAGCCAGCTCGCTGAAATGGGACAGCCACGTGCCGGCAGCGGCTGTCGGCATGCTGACGAAGCCGCGATCAATGATGCCGGCCACCCCTTCGGCATCGAGGCGTAGTAGGTCGCCAAGGCTTTGGGCATAAGAATCTCGACGACCGTGATCGCTGGCTTGGATCAATCGCGTGATCAGTTCGGATGCAAGTAGCCCACGCCCCTCAGTTGACAGCTTGAGCACCTCAGCTTTGCGCGCAAGCAAGGACACTCCGCTTGCAGATGCAGCAAGCAGCTCGCCGACGTCATCTGGCAGCCCGGAGCTCGTCACCAGGCGCGCATCCCGAATAATGAAGAGATACGGACGCAGGTCAGTGCCCTCCAGCTTTGGCTCAAGTTTTGCCCACCGGGCGATCTTTGGATCATTTATGAAGTCCGTGGAAGGCTCCGGCTCTTCACCCTTCGTCTTTGAAGTTCGTACCTTAGGCGCCGCCTTCGGTACCGGCGCGGGGCTCTTACTTCCCTCGAGCTGGCGCAGCAACGGACTATCACCGTTGCCATCGCGGGATTCCGATGCAATAGCATCGAACAGGTCTGGGTGGAAGTACTCAGCAAGCATCAGTTTCATCAGCGGAGCTACGGTGATGTCGTCCAAGCCGCGCGCGTGCGCTGCACGTAGGCGGACGAACACCGCATTGACGAAGCGCTTGATTTGGCGCGGATTTCCGTCAGTGCCCGCAGCTAGGACCGGCGCAATGCCCAGCATCAAGGATTGAAGAGGCTGCAGGGATCTATCTCGATCCATACTTCTCTTGACTGGCTTCAGATCAAGCTCTTGTTTCAGCCACGGCTTTTTCAGCAGCTCCTTGGCCTGGGCCAGCACCTGCGCGAATCCGGGATCGGAACTTCCTAGAACTCCCTCAAGGAGGAGAAGCTGAACGTAATGGCCAACTTCGACTGGCCCCAGAATGGGTAGCACGAAAGGCACTTGGATCAGTTTGTCCAAGTAGTTCCGAGCGTACTCGTCGGCCTTCAGTCCGGGACGTGCTGGAAAGTGCTCGCGAACCGCGTACTCGATCATTTGTCGGTCACAGCCAAGCACGAAAACAGTCCGCGGTCCCGATAGGAATAGACGTATCGCCTCTAGAGTACCAATGGCTGTCTGCGGCAAGCATCGATCCAGATCGTCGACCAGGACCACAAGTTGCTTAATCGCGACCTTGTCCAACAACTCATTGAAATCACGGCGGAATCCGTGCAGATCTAAGGGATCATCCGCTGAATCGTCCTTGCCTAGAACGTCGGAGACCTTATCGAAAGTCTCTCCCGCTGCATCCTTCGATAGCAGTGTTGGCAGTAGCAGCGCCAGTCCGGCGGGACCAGCAACCATTGCACCGACGCCCGCGACCACGCCAGCCCTAGCCAGCTTCAGATAGTCGATCCGCTTGCGCAGACGACGGAACAAGTCCTTTGCCTTGGAAACGAAGGTCTTCTCTTGCTGAAGATGGCGAACGATACCTTCAAGGATTGCGATCTTGGCATCTTCGAATCCTTCATACTCCCAGCCATTGAACCATAGGGTGGTCACCCCCGACTGGTCCTTCAGTGAGCGCTCCACCAATGACAGCACTGTGGACTTGCCAGCCCCCCAGTCGCCATGCACTCCAAGCACTAGGCCATGGTCGGGATGGGCGCGAATCACTTCGGCGATCGTCCGAGCCAGCGGCTCAGCGTGCAGCAAATCTACGACTGCAACGTCGTCTGGAAAAATCAGCAGTCCTTGCATGTCCCCCCCCCCTTGGGGCTAATACGGCCGACTCCACCTATGCCATACGGCAGGCGTTCCCGTGCCTACTCGCGATTCAGATTGCTATAGATAATGCCCTATTGCAACCCTTGTAAAGGTCACGCCTGCGGAACTTCAACTGTCCAAGCACACCCTCTCCGCAAGGAACCGGAGGCTCAATAACGCCTGCTCACAGCTCAGCGTTACAAATAGCCAAGTTCATGCGAGGCCAGGCCCGCCTTGTACCACCTGCAATGGGGACCGACCACGGACGTTACCGCTTAGGCGTTCTGGCTCGATGTGCTTGTGCGACAAGGCTGGAGGTCGCATGGGACTAGCTCATCTTCCCGGAGGCCGCATTGAGCTCCTCAACGCGCTCAAGGAGGCGCCCAGAGGCCACGCTGAGCCCATCATCACTCATCGCGTAGGGAGAGGCGAACAGTGGAACTTCAACCCAGAGGTGCTCCTGTCCTAGATGGACATAGGGAGCGTAATCATCCAAAAGCAACGCATCACCGATCCTCTTTGATACGAAGCTGAGATCCTTGGTCTTTCCTGACCATTGGACGAAGTGAATATCTGCGAACCACTCCGGGGCGCTCCGCTCACGCATCAGGAGTTCCGCGATGCTCCGAAAGCGCGCTTCGGGCACCGTCGTGAACATCACCAGCGTCTCAAATTGAAGCCGCGCGCCGGCAAGGAATTCAGCCAGTCCAGGCCTTGCAATCTGACTAATAGCATTGGATATGAGCGTACCCTCAAGATCCATTGCAAGAATTCTCGGGCGCATAGAGTCATTACAGGTCACGGCAGTAGTGCAAACACCATGCTCGCAACAGCCGGCCTTGTCTACATCGTGAGCCTACTGGTGCAGCTTGTGAGCCTACTGGTATGAATCGCCCAGGGTTTTGTAGACAGTCGTCAGCCGTCTAGTGCGTACTGCTTCTCGAACTCTACCGGGGACAGCCCGTTGTTGGAACTGTGCCGCCGTTTTGGGTTGTAGAACATCTCGATGTACTGGAAGACGTCGGCCCGTGCCTCGTCGTGATTGCTGTAGATCCTCCGCTTAATACGCTCCCGCTTCAGTAGTTGGAAGAAGCTCTCCATCGCTGCGTTGTCATGGCAATTGCCTCGTCGACTCATGCTGCACACGATGTCGTGCTCGCGCAGGAAGCTCTGCCAGTCTTCGCTGGTGAACTGGGTTCCTTGGTCGGAGTGAAGCAGAAGCCCGGGGCTTGGCTTGCGCCGCCACACTGCGGCCAATAGCGCCTGCAAAGCCAGGTCCGTATGTTGAGTTGGCCGGGTTGCCCATCCAACGACCTGACGCGAGAACAGATCAAGCACTACCGCCAAGTACAGGAAGCCGTCGTACGTGCGGATGTAGGTGATGTCCGTGACCCACGCGCGATTTGGCTCACTGACTTTGAAGCCGCGAGCCAGAACGTTCTTGGCGACTGATCCAACAGGGCCGCTCAATGGGCGTGGTCGCCGACCGTAGCCGACCATTGCCCGCAGCCCCTCGCTCTTCATCAAGCGTGCCACGCGATGCCGACTACACGTCTCGCCAAGCTCGCGAAGATCTGTGGTCACTTTGCGGTGGCCATACACGGAGCCGCTTTCCAGCCAGCTGTGCTTGATCAGGCCGAGCAATCGCTGATCGTCCTTGTCGCGAGCGCTTGCCGGCTCTTTTAGCCAGGCGTAGTAGCCACTGCGATGGACGCCAAGCATCCGACACATCGCCGCGAGGCCGAACTCATCTGCGTGCTGCTTCATGAAGGCGTACTTTGCTCTTACCCCTTTGCAAAGTACGCGGCGGCTTTTTTTAGGATGTCTCGCTCTTCAGTGACCCGGCGTAGCTCAGCCTTGAGGCGGCGCACTTCCGCGTTCTGGTCCTGCTCCACACGCCGGCCAACATCGCCTTTGCCTTGTTGCCGCTTCCAGTCGTAAAGACTGTGGATCGACACGCCCAGTCGCTCGGCAACCTCCGCTACCGGACGGCCGTACTCAACAATCTGCCGTACCGCCTCGATCTTGAACTCATCGGTGTACCGCTTCGTGCTCATAACCACCTCCGCCTAAGCCATAGTTTATGGCTGCGAGGTGTCTACGGAACCCTGGGCGATTCAGTACGGCCATGACGCGACAACGAAAAGCATCGTACTGCTGGCCACTTCTGAAGACCTCGAGAATACGAAAGGCAGACCGCATTTAACCGCTCCTAGCCCGCATCTATGCATGCATCCCAATCAATGAGCAGCGCTGAGATACTATTGGACCCCAGAAAACCGTGGCAGGCGTGCACCGCAGTGCGGCAAGATTGTTGCAAAGCTGTCCTCTTAGCACCGACGAGGTTAGGAAGTCACAACGTCACAGATTCGACTTGAGCAAGCGCCATTGGTTCGATGTCCTAGTCAACAACTCGTTACCTTCGCTGTCGAACACCGACTCTAGGGATCGATCCTAATCACCCTCCATCCGTTTGACTCAAGTGCAGCAAGGTGTGCAGTACTGACGCGGTCCTTGTGAGTTGCAATTGCCAATAGGGTCGTCGGACGTGACATGCCAACGTAGAGACCCCGGTAAGCCGACTTGATGGACTTTGGCTTGCTTGGGATAGGACTCCCTAGTGCAATGCTGTCCATTGCGGCTCCAATATCGTGCCTTCTCAGATAGTGAACCATCGAATCAAGAACGAGCGTAGCAAGGTGCGTCTCACCTTTCACGGATGCAGTCGTCGCTATTTCAATCGACACAGAGCGGTCACCGTCATCAACCCGCATAACGTTGTCCGGGATGGAATGAGCCAGGCCGGCACCGGCGCCGTCCTCCAATGCCGCAATGAAAGCTGCCTCGTCCACACCATCATCAAGATATGACCGCAACGTGTTGAACAGATGCGACATCGTGCCTTGCCAGCTATCTGTTCCGGCAAGACCGGTTGAGGTGACGAGGTGATGACGCAGACGACGGATAGGCTCTAGATCCACACCTTTGCTCTCTAGTGCTCGTATGAGCCGATTCGCATCTCGCAGGTCCTTCACTAGGGGACTGTTGCCGGCCCTCAGACCGAGGAGTAGTGCACGGGACACGTCCCGGGTACGTGAGGCCAAACCCAAAGGAGCGTCGCCCCATCCTGCTGGGTCCGTCAGGAGGGTCCTGATACTCTCCTTCCCTCCACTCGTTGGGGATTTCATCGCATACACCGGGAAGTAGTCACCGACATGTCGGCCTAGGCCCGATCCAGAATCCCCCGCCTTGCGGGCGCAGATTGCCTTGACGGGCGCGCTCGCGAGCTGTGTGTCAGTCAGTTCTTCAAGAACAAGCCTCCCGAATCGCTCAATGACATTGGTGACTGTCGCATCATCGTAAAGAATGACCGTAGGTGGCTGCTCAGAAGGACGATGGGATACCACACTTGCGGGATAGTCCTGAACCGATGAAACGACAGAGGCGATGTCGGTCGGAAATCGCTTGGTCGAGCTGACAGTGAGAGCCCCATCCCTGGGGAATGTAAGCTTAGCCTCTTCCTTTCCGCCAGACAGGATGCGCTGATTCCTATCACCGAAGCGTTGAACTATCACCTCGTCGCCGAAGATGGAATCGAGCATTGCCTCTTGCTCCGCATCCGTATCCTGCATTTCATCAATTAGCACCAGCGGAAACCTAAAAGATGCGGCGACACTGACCGCAGGGAAATCCCGCAGCAGACGGGTGGCGAACGCAAACATATCTGCGTGACGGAAGATCCCGCGCTCAGACAGCTCCCTTTTGATCTCACTCGCCTGCTTCCACGTCGGAGAATCCTTGCTAGGAAGCTGCCCTTTCTCGGTGCCAATCGCCAGATCCGCACCCACATGGATGAGCGTTCTGACGATTTCTTCACCGTTAGCCTGCCTCTTCAGCCAAGCACGAAGCGCCGGCTTCTTCCACATCAGATAGAGCGCATTCTTTCCGAATATTTCATTGTCGATCGAGTCAACATCGGTGCCCTGTGATCGAAGAAACGGGAGTGCGAGATGGGTATTTACAAATGAGTGAATAGTGCCAATGAAATGTGGGTGCCCCAAGAGGGACGCACCTTGCGGACTGCCAGCCAGACGCTTGGAGATCTCCGCTGCAGCCACATTGGTATGACTGATAACACAGACCCCTCTATTGGAATGCTTCCACTTCGAAGCAAGCAGGGTCAACTTCGCTGCGAGAAGTGTTGTTTTGCCGCTGCCAGGCGCAGCCTGGACATCGCAGGACCCCATCATACGAAGAACTGCAGCCCTCTCTGGATCCGTGAAGTCCAGACCCGGCATCGCTTCCGATAACAGCGCCAAGTCTTCGTCTGAGATCGTTGGTAAGCTCATACCGCTGTCCCCTCATGCTCGGGCTCAGCGTCACCGGCCCTACCTACCCCGGAGGCATCGTCTGTCAAGGATGTCACGTGGACAAGCGCATGCCGAAGGTACGCCGGAAGTCGGTCGAGCAGGTCCCTGCCTTTTCCGTACTTCCCGCTCGCCAAGAGGCGGGCGGCAAACTGCGCCGTAACAGCCTTTGATGCATCCCCCGCGTACAGCGGCTCGTAGATCTCACACGCAAGGGCCACTGGGTTACCAACATGCTTCGCGCTCAAAATCATCCATTCTGCAGCGGCGTTTGCCACCATTTCATCGATCTTGGAATCGTCAAACCTTTCCCCTTGCGAGCGCTTGATGCATGCCAGCGCAATTGCCGTGAAGATGAGCTCCGAGCAGCCGCTGAGTGCAAGGTCATACTCAAGTGTCCAGTGATCAGAGACAAAGACCCTTACTGCATCGTCGCTGGCGATCTGAACCCTATCGACCTTCTTTTGGACAGCTGCAGCTGCTTGAGCAGAATCGTAGTCGTGCTCAAATCGCTTTACGCTCTTCTTCTTTGGCACGGCGACATAAGAGGCCATTGTTGGAACGATATCCCGGTCCGTAATGCACGCTACTGGCATTCCGATAGAGACCGCGCCCTCAGCTCGCTGAAAAATCCTAGCGTAGTGATAGAGGCCGACATCACCCACATTGACAATCGAGACTCCGTGGGCGGAGAGGGAGAGGCCAGCTGCTTCAGCAAGGGCGGGAAGAAGCAGCGCCTCGCCCGGCCCCTCAACCACCAGGACGCCGCGGGCGAAGAAGAGGTTAGCCTTGGTCGCATCCAAGAAGCGCTCAAGGTACTCGTAGTCCAGCCGGTCAAGACGCGTATCGGCTT
The DNA here is from genome assembly GCF_056481625.1 of Stenotrophomonas sp. 86156_Sma. Taxonomy (NCBI): domain Bacteria; kingdom Pseudomonadati; phylum Pseudomonadota; class Gammaproteobacteria; order Lysobacterales; family Lysobacteraceae; genus Stenotrophomonas; species Stenotrophomonas sp. 86156_Sma. The sequence continues at coordinate 1,273,915 of NZ_CM151157.1, read as the reverse complement.
GGCGGAGCGGATACGTCCGCGCCTTCCGTACCAGAATGAGCGACTCCAGCGGCGCAGTGGTCGCCAAGGATGGGCTGTGCGTAGACATTAGAACCTGAACTGGTGAGTCGACGTCACCACTCTTCGCTTGCATCAGCTTGAGAACGCGATCCTGCAGTTGCGGGTGTAGATGAGCCTCCGGCTCCTCAATAAGGAGAAGCGGAAGCCCTTCGTCATCCCCGCTCAGCAGCACGAGCTCGGTGGCCATGAAGAGCGCGTTGTTGTACCCCAGCCCGCGCCCGCACTTCGCATCCTGATCAACTGCCGTGGGCGGAGTCAGGGACAGCTCAAATCGCTCGAGGATCTGCGTCAGGTTGCTTGAGCCGGCGATGCGAATCCGGGATGTGAGTTCCTCCCCGTCAAAGGACATCTTTGAGAGATAGTTACTATTGATGTCGTCCTGGACAACCCCGATTGTCGCGTGACGTTGAATGTCATACTGAGCCCGGCTCATCATGCCTACTAGAGTCTCAGGAGGGTCGGTCGCAGCGGGATCGAAGTCGTTCCTATCTTGCGCAACCATTGATTTGTGCGCTCCCAGTATCTGCGAAAGACGCGACATGCGACCTGGCCGTAGCTCTGCTTCGGCATCCCGGAGAGGGCGCAGGTACGTAGCACGCACCAACTCTCTCACAGCGGCGCCGATCTCCGGCCCTGCGCCGCCAACGCCGCTGTGTGTGACCGCAAAGACCCTCGCGCGCTTTCCGGGTGTTACGGGTATGCGAGTAGCCTTAAGGTGAAGAATCAGCGATCTGGTTCCGTCACTCTCGTAGGTCAACCATTCGAGGACCGCTGCCTCCTGTGGAACAGACAGCCCCTTTAAACAGGCCTCGATGGTCAGAGTATCAACCTGGGACGTGCCTTGGGCATGGAAATCCGACTCTTGCAGCCGAACGTTCTCGTAGCTGGTCGTCCAGAGGAGTAGACGTATGGCATCTATGATCGTGGTCTTCCCAGCGTCATTCTCTCCGATCAGAAGGTTCAGGCCTTCGTTGAGAGTGAGATCCAAGCTGGGTGAGGCCGCTGTTCCCCCGAACGCTCTGAATCCTTTCGCCTTGATGCGGTGCAGGTGCATTATTCCGTTCCTTCTACGGCCTGTTGTACGAAAGAGCGTTAGCTGTTGGTGGTGCTAGACGGTGGTTTATGGCCAAGTCGCTCTGCAATCTTCCGCTGCTGGGATGTTAGGGAAGGCCAGATGAGATGCACCCTGCCGGTCTGCATGCCCCTGAGGTCTTCCTTGTGCTTGTCGGTTGCTAGCGATATCTTGAAAAAGCTAGGGTTGTGATCGATGTCGTGCGCTTTCAGACGCCAAAGCACGACGAAAGCATACTTCGGGGTCAGCCTTCCGTTCTTCCGATAGTAAGCAAGTGCATTGGACAGAATGTCCTCTTTGCCACTTTTTCCCTTTTGTTCTGCGTCGCTAACACGCTGCAACTGCTCAATGCAGCTATCTTGTCGCATCTTGTCAGTCAGCTTGCTGAGCTTGGCCCGCGCCTCCACCTCGCTCAGCCTTCGACCTTCATCGTAGACGGCAACTTGGAAGCGAAGTATGCACGTGGAACCCACGAGCAACTTGTTCCCATTATGCTCGTTGGCAATCTCGAACTGATATCGAAGCTGCTCCTGTTCACACAGCTCGCAAGTTTCGGATGGCTGCTCGTGATCGTATGTGTTCTCAGTGAATCGCCACTCCTGGAACGCAATCGGGAGACTCTTGGCGACAGACAGGGGGAGGATGTTGTCCCTAACACGTTCAATGAACTGCTGCATTCAATGCCCTCCAATATCATCGCAGGTGACGTCTGGTGCGGAGTTAGATTCAGCTATGCGATCTGAGGCACTACATATCCAGTTCAGGCTCATCCCGTGAGGGCTCTGGCGAGCAACGTCGCGTTACCCCTTTCCCCCTTGATGGCGAGCTGTACCCTCGATTAGCAAGCTTGCTAAGCACATGCTGAGGACTTCGGTCATAGTCCGTCATGGAGACGACTACCACGTAGCTAGGCAGCTCAGTTGCCCCGCCGGAGCTAAGCACGTCTAGCGCGTCTTGCTCAGTTAGGACATCTTGCCCCAGGCCCTCCCCAAGAGGCCTGCACAGTCCGAAGGCCACGAAAGATGCCAAGTCTGAGCCTTGCGTTCGAGTGTCGACCGGAATGTGTTCTCGCGCCATCCCCGCCTCGTCGAGATTGTAGGTCTCTATAAAGTGACGCACTGGGCTGACGGTGGGGAGCATGGCCGGAGAGCCACTCTTCGCGATGTGATAGAAGAGGAAGTGGTCTTTGCTTGCGTTCGTCAACTTCTGCAACTGAGTAAGTTTACGCGCGCCAGAGGGCTTGCTTCCAATGTTGGCCTTCCCACGCTCACTAATCTTGGCTTGCAGTAAAGCTACCTTGTGAACGCGCAGGTCCCCGACGTCTACTTGCACGATGACGCCAAGATCGGCTCCAGTCTGACGCTCGCCCCGCGTACCGGCGATCTGGACCAATTCCAGCTCGGCCTTTGCTCGGGGGTAGCCGAGATCCTTCAGGCGATTTTTGGCCCAACCTCGCAGCTCTTGCCTAAGCATTCCGGTGACAACCCCGGTTAGCACGTCCTCATTGGCAATGGAATCATGCAGATCCTCGGTAAACACTTGGGTCTGACTCAGAATTGCCCAGTAGAGAATCCACTGCACGGGATCGGCGAGATGTGCAGGCGAGAGAAGACATCTTGGGATCGCATGCCAGCGATCCGACCAATGTTCGAATTCTGCCATTGAGGCCTCCCAAGGTGGTCCCGGGCAGCCTTTCTGAATGATTTCTAGCGTAGTGCTTACCAATCCCTGGAATGGCGCGATTGCCGAGAAGCCAGGTCGCAAGTGCTCCATCCTGACAATGAGTTCCTCTCGCTCTTGTGCCCATGCACCCAGCGTTGACTCAGTGGGAAGTCGTTGGTATTGCGCACTTCCAAGCAGTTCAAGTGCATTGTTGAGCAGTCCCTTTTTCATCTCGCTATTGACTTGGGCTAAGAGATTCCCCAGCCCTGGCGCAATCCATGCGTTGCGTTCGATCGCATCTGCTAGCGGCTCAATCAAAGTTCTTAGTTGAACCTGAAACTGGCTCAATATTGCGAGTTTTGTGGCCGCCTCCTTAGCAGCCTTCTTACGACTTATATGGAGCGCGTGCTGATCTCGCATGCCGGCCGCAACCGCCTCTCTTTGGGCCGTGACTTCGAGCTGGGTGGCGTGCTCGTACCGCTCGTTGAATTTAGCTTTTGCCTCACTTAGTGCCCGCTTCGCCTTAAAGACCGCAATTGGGCGGCGCAGCAGGCTAGCCTCGCCACTGGAACGCACAAGTTCTTGGGCGGCAGTCAGTTCCTTCCGCGCTCCACTGAGGAACTCCTCCAGTAGCTCTTCAGCTGATTTGAGGTTAGGAACGCTTGGTGCGTTGCATAGATCCTGTCTCGCGATTTCATGCGCGCCACGGCTGCGTGCCACCGCCTGCGATGTCGCGTCCAGCATCGATTTTAGTTGCGCCCCGTAGCCGCCACGACCGTGTTGTGGTACTTGGTCCATCAAGGCAGTTCCTGTGTAGTCTCTATTCACCCGTATTGGTTACATAGCGGCAATGCGCATTAGTTCTGAAGCCTACACTCTTCTACAGGTAACAGCTTGCAGCATCCCCAGTATTCGCCCGCTGTCTGCTTTGTTCGCGCTAAGGGCTCCCACTCTGATGCAACGCTGGCAAGCTTGCGTCGAATTTCAAACTTTACGTAATCCCGTAGAGTCCGAAGCGAGGAGATCCTCATGAAAAGCGGCATCCATTCCAGAGGGAAATCACCGGCCAGACCACGGAAATGTGGCGAAGACTGTCCATCAGAAGTCTGCCCCTGCAGTGGACACAGAGGGGTTGCATAAATAACTGATTTATAAGATCATTTCCTGGCGTCTATGCAGCGGCTGTTACATGTGCCCATGTGACCGAGGCCAGCCCCCTTCAGGCTCGAGTCTGCTCAGGCACCTCCTGGGCATCGTTGACCTCGATATCAAAGTGGCTGGCTGTGCTCCGCTGAAGAGCTCCACTCCCCATAGGTTGTTGGTGCGCTAACAAATCAAGGCAACCTTCGTTCACCGCATAGGCTTGGCCTTGGCCTTGGCCGTCGAGACGGCGGTCATGGTCGTTCCGCTCATGCAACGCCCCGCGGCGCTTGTGAGCGCGATGCCAGCAGGGTCAGGAAGGCACCCAAAAGGAGGACGGCTGCACTCACCACGAAGGTGCTTTGATAGCCGCTGCCGTCGAACAGCATCCCGCCAATGGTGGAGCCCAAGGCAATCGCCAACTGGATCACCGCTACCATCAATCCACCGCCGGCTTCGGCATCCCCCGGCAAGGCCTGCGCGATCCAGCTCCACCAGCCCACTGGCGCCGCCGTAGCGAGCAGGCCCCACATTGCCAGGAGGGCGGCCGAGGTGCAGAGCCCGGTGCCGAAGGGGATCAGGGCCAGGGCGATGGCCGCCATCAGGACGGGAATGACAATCAGGGTTCGATACAGACCTTGTTTGAGGAATGTCCCGATGATTGCGGTGCCGATGACGCCGGCCACACCAATCCCCAGCAGGATGAGCGACAGCGTGGATACGTTCACGCGCACCACTGTTTCCAGGAACGGTCGCACATAGGTGAACAAGGCGAACTGCCCCAGGAAGAACGCACCACAGGCAGCCATGCCCAATGCGACCGATCGGCGCTTGAACAGACGGAACACGTTCGCCGGCTTGCTTGCCGGCTCCATGGCCATGTCTGGCAAGCTGATCCACTGCCAGACGAGCGCCATCGCCGCCACCGGCACCAGGCAGAAAAAGGCCCCGCGCCAGCCGATGACCGAACCCAGGTAGCTGCCCAAGGGCGCGGCAATGACCGTGGCCAGGGCGTTGCCGCCATTGAAGATGGCCAATGCGCGCGGCACCTGGTCCGGCGGCACCAGGCGCATCGCGGTGGCCGCCGACATCGACCAGAAGCCGCCGATCACCACGCCGATCAGCGCACGTCCGGCCATATAGACAAAATAGTTCGTCGCCAGCGCGACCACGGTGCCTGACAATGCCATCAGGCCGGTCAGTGCCAGCAGCACGGTCTTGCGGTTCATGCTGCCGGCCAGCGTGGAGATGGACAGGCTCGTGAGCACGGCGAACGCCCCGGAAATGGCAATGCCGTAACCCGCCCAACCTTCGCTGACGCGAAGGTCGGCGGCCATCGGCGTCAGTAGGCTCACGGGCATGAACTCGGACGCGATCAGCGCGAACACGCACAGGGTCATGGCGAAGACCCCGCCCCAATGTGCAGGTTGCGCCGCCCCCTCGCCTTGGCCGACGACCGCCGGCATATCCACCGGCATGCTCATTTCGCCGCCAGGTTCTGATTGAAGAAGTCCGCCATCCTGTCGAACGGAATCTTGTCCATCTGGTCGTACAGGTCGACGTGGTTGGCGCCCGGTACGATCACCAGTTCCTTCGGCTGCGCCGCAGCGGCGTACGCGGTTTCGCTGAAGTAGCGGGAGTGGGCGTTTTCACCATGGATGAACAGGATCGGGCGCGGCGAAATCTCCATGATGTAGGTCAGGATCGGCATGTTCATGAAGGACAGCGGCGTCGTGATCGTCCAGGCGTTGCCGGAATTGACCGAGCGTGCGTGATACCCGCGCTTCGTGCGGTAGTAGTCGTGGTACTCGACCAGGAACTGCGCCTCGCCACCCTTCAGTTCGTTGTAGGGTGGCTGGTAGGCGGGCTTGCCGGCCTCCGCATCCTTCCAGCGCTGCCGACTCAGTTGCTCCAGTGTCTGCGTGCGCTGCTGCGGCGTCACGCGGTCGTTGTAGCCCTTGGACATGACGCGCGTCATGTCGTACATGGTGCTGGCCACGACGGCCTTGACCCGCTTGTCAACGGCGGTGGCATTCAAGGCCATTCCGCCCCAGCCGCAGATGCCGATGATGCCGATGCGCTCGCGATCGACGTTGGGTTGCAGGCCGAGGAAATCGACGGCGGCGCTGAAATCCTCGGTATTGATGTCTGGCGAGGCGACATTGCGCGGCTCGCCACCGCTTTCGCCTGTATAGGACGGGTCGAACGCCAGAGTGACGAAACCGCGCTCGGCCATCGTTTGCGCATACAGGCCGGACGACTGTTCCTTCACCGCGCCGAACGGGCCGCCGACGGCGATCGCCGCCAGTGTGCCGCTGGCATTTTTCGGCCGATACAGGTCGGCCGCCAAGGTGATGCCATAGCGGTTCTTGAACGTCACCTTGCGGTGCTCGACCTTGTCGCTTTTCGGGAACACCTTGTCCCAGGTCTGCGTCAGTGTCATGGCATATCCTCCTGATGTCGGGGCGTCCTGGGCGCTGCCAGCGACAGGCACCAAGGCCAATAGCAGCGCGGCGGACAGAGCAAGGGCTTTCATATGGCTCTCCTGGGGGTCGGGCGACCACCATTGCCGGTGCAGTCTGGTCCCCGGACGCTTCTGCGACTAGGTACTGGCTAGTGAATGCGTCTATTAGTGCTTCTAATGAATGTGCATGGCACACTGGGCCCCATGGCCAGGAGCAACCTCAACGATCTGCTTGCATTCATCGCGGTAGCGCGCGAGGGCAGCTTCACGCGCGCAGCCGCCCAATTGGGAGTCACCCAATCGGCGGTCAGCCAGGCGGTCAGCGGCTTGGAGGCGCGGATGCAGATCCGCCTGCTCACCCGAACCACGCGCAGCGTGGCGCCGACACCTGCCGGCGAGCGCCTGATGCGGGCCATCGGGCATCGCTTCGACGAGATCGAAGCCGAACTCGACGCCATCACCGAACTGCGGGATAAGCCTGCCGGAACGGTGCGCATCACCAGCGGCGACCACGTGCTGCGCACGACGCTGTTGCCCAAGCTCACGCCGTTGATGCACCAGTACCCTGACATCCATATCGAGTTCGACGTCTCCTATGGCCTGCGGGACATCGTGGCGGATCGTTTCGACGCTGGCGTGCGGATGGGCGAAGAGATCGACAGGGACATGATCGCCGTGCCCATCGGGCCGCAGTTGCGCATGGCGGCAGTGGCTTCACCCGCCTACTGGGACAAACATCCGCCGCCGAAGGCACCGCGTGATCTGGTCGGCCATCGCTGCATCAACATCCGGTTCCCGACCCATGGCGGCCTTTACGTTTGGGAATTCGAGCGAGCCGGGCGAGAGCAGAACGTGCGCGTCGAAGGGCAAGTCATCTTCAATGCCAGTCACCATATCGTTGCTGCGGCGCTGGAGGGCCTGGGTGTCGCCTTCCTGCCCGAAGATGAGTTCGCGCCCCACATCGAAACGGGCGAACTGGTGCGGGTGCTGGCACGCTGGTGTCCGCCATTTCCCGGATACCATCTGTACTACCCCAGTCGGCGGCAGTCATCGCCAGCATTCCGGTTGGTCGTCGATGCGCTGCGCGTCTAGGCCTACCTAGGCTCGATAGCGAACTCCAGCACTCTTGGCCGCGTTGCCTGCCGCCGGCACGTCTGACTTCGGCCAGAAGCGGGCATCCTCCCTGTCCACAACCGCCCCGTGATCGCTCACTTGCCAGTCATTTTCAAGGCAGCCTCCGGCAATCGTGCGCCACTGACGCTGATCTTCGCCACTTCCTCACTGATGCGTGCTAGTTCGGCTCCATCCAACGCCAGATCCACCGCACCTAGATTCTCATCCAGCCGATGAAGCTTCGTTGTGCCCGGAATCGGCGAGATCCACGGTCGCTGCGCCAGCAGCCAAGCCAACGCGACCTGGGCCGCCGTGGCGCCCTTTCCTGCAGCCATCGCCTTGACCACGCCTACCAGAGCCATGTTGGCTCGGCGTGACTCAGCGGAGAAGCGCGGGACCGCATTGCGGAAATCCGCTGCATCGAACTGCGTGTGCTCGTCAATCTTTCCGGTCAGGAAGCCAGCGCCCAGTGGACTGAAGGGTACGAAGCCAATGCCCAGTTCCTCAAGCAGGGGAAGAAGCTCTTCCTCCGGCTCACGCCAGAACAGCGAGTACTCGCTCTGCACAGCCGTTAACGGTTGAACTGCATGCGCCCTGCGGATGGTTTGCACAGCCGCTTCGGACAGACCGAAGTGTGCAACCTTGCCCTCTGCAATGAGGGTCTTCACCGTATCGGCAACCTCTTCGATGGGCACCGCCGGGTCAACACGGTGCTGGTACAGCAGGTCGATGCGCTCGGTGCGTAGCCGCTTCAGGCTGGCTTCGACAGCTGCCCGGATGTGCGCGGGTTGGCTGTTGGTGCCTGCTCCGCGGGCACCGGTGACCGGGTCGATGTCGAAGCCGAACTTGGTGGCGATCACCACGTGGTCGCGGACGGGTGCCAGTGCTTCGCCCACGAGCTCTTCGTTGGCAAAGGGCCCGTAGGCTTCAGCAGTGTCGAAATGGGTGATGCCGCGCTCTATCGCTGCGCGGATCAGCGCGATCATCTCCTGCTTGTCGGCGGCCGGGCCATACGCCGAACTCATGCCCATGCAGCCCAGCCCGAGAGCGGAAACTTCAAGGCCTTGTCCAAGGGTGCGGGTCTTCATGCTCTAATCCTCATCGGGAAGTGTGCGGAGCGGCCAACCATGCATTGACGCTCTCCATGGTTTTGCGCTCTTGGTCGGCCTGCATCACGAATGCCTCCAAAATGCGTGCGTTAGGTGCGTGGCGAGCAAGCACGCGCAGGCTGCTGCCCACGCCGTAGCCGCCATGGGTTATGAACGGCACGATGGTCTTACCACTCATGTCGTGCTGCGACAGTAGTGATCGAATGATCGACGGCGTGGTTTCACCCCAGATCGGGAAGCCTAGGTACACGGTGTCATAGCGATCAATGCCGGCAATGCGCGTGCGCAGCGCAGGTTCCACATTGTCGTCGCGCTCCTGCCGTGCCTTGGCCACCGTTTCCAGCTAGTCCGCCGGGTAGTCCACGGCAGGCTGTATCTCGAACAGGTCGCTGGGCATGCTGCGATGAATGAGCCCGGCGACGACCCGGGTGTTGCCCGAGCGTGAGAAGCAGGCAACCAACGTCCGTGCGTTTGATCGGCCTGCGGTCGTGCCCTCCTCCGGCGCTGTGGCGGAACATCCCAGCGGGAGCGAGGCCAGCGCGGCGATGACGGCCCGGCGACCAGGATTAGGGATTGGGATGATCATGGCGCCAATCTACGCCCCCACAACACATTCTTGCAGAGGCATAATCGGATATCGCTTATATCCGGTGCGCATCAATGAGCGTCGAGAATTACGATCAGTTGGCCATGTTCGCCCTAGTTGCCCGGGAGCGCAGCTTTACCCGAGCCGCTGCCCAGCTGGGCATGTCCCAGCCCGCCCTAAGTCGATCGATGCGTCAGCTGGAAGAACGCCTCGGTGTGCGCCTGCTTGCCCGCACCACCCGCAGCGTTTCGCCGACCGAGGCCGGAGAACAGCTGCTGCGGGTGATTGCACCGCGGTTCGAGGAAATCGACAGTGAGATTGCTCAGCTAAACGCGTACCGCGACAAACCGGCCGGCCGCCTTCGCATCACCGCAGGTGAACACGCTGCGCTGACCGTGATGCAGCCGGTGCTGGGCAAGCTGCTGCCGGCCAACCCCGATCTGAACATCGAGGTGATCGTCGACTACGGATTGACCGATATCGTGGCCGAGGGCTTCGATGCCGGCATCCGCATGGGCGAGCAGGTGGCCAAGGACATGATCGCCGTGCGCGTTGGGCCGGACCTGCGCATGGCCGTGGTCGGATCGCCGACCTACTTCCAGCGTCATCCAAAGCCGAGATCACCGCACGACCTCACCCGGCATAACTGCATCACCATCCGCCTGCCAACCCATGGTGGGATTTTCGCGTGGGAGTTCGAGAAGAAGGGCCAAGAGCTGAAAGTGCGGGTGGAAGGCCAGCTGGTGTTCAACAACATCGCCCTGCGGCTGGGGGCTGCGCTTGAGGGGCTGGGACTGGCCTACATGCCTGAGGATCTGGTGCGCCCTCATGTGCGGGCAGGCACCTTGGTTCACGTGCTGCAGGACTGGTGCCCCTCCTTCCCCGGCTACCACCTCTATTACCCCAGCCGCCGGCAGTCATCACCTGCGTTCACCGTGCTGCGTGATGCGTTGCGCTATCGCGATTGAGCCCTAGCGCAAAGGCGCCTCAACGTCGCTGTAAACCTGCACTGCCGGCGGAAGGCGCTCGCCATGCAATGCTATCGCAGCAACCGCGGCGTTGAGCTCCTTCAACTCATCTGCTCCGAATACAACCTCTCCTGCGCCTAGATTTTCCAGCAGATGTGCCATCTGCGTGGTGCCTGGGATCGGCACGATCCACGGCCGTTGCGCCATCAGCCAGGCAAGAGCGATCCGCGCAGGCGTTGCCTGCTTTCGTGTTGCCCAGGCCCTGAGCAGCTCCACCAGTTCCAGGTTGCGTTCGATGTTCTCAGGAGTGAAGCGCGTTTCGATGGCCCGGATATCGCCCTCGGCAAACCGCGTCCCGGCATCGATCGCACCGCTCAGGAAGCCCACGCCCAGAGGGCTCCACGGTACGAATCCAATGCCCAGCTCGGCGCACACGGCAAGTACCTCCTGTTCCGGCCCGCGCCAGAGCATCGAGTACTCGCTCTGCACAGCCGTCACCGGCAGCGCAGCGTGCGCGCGTCGAAGCGTCTTCAGGCCCATCTCGCACAGGCCCCAGTGCAGGACCTTGCCCTCGGTCATCAGCTTCTGGATTGCGCCCGCAACGTCTTCGATCGGCACCTGCGGGTCCACGCGGTGCTGGTACAGCAGGTCGATGCGGTCGGTACGCAGACGCTTGAGCATGCCTTCCACCGCGAGCTTGATATGCTCTGGCCTGCTGATCAGCCCCGGACCACGCGCACCTGTTTCCAGGTCAATGTTCCATCCAAACTTGGTGGCGATCACCACCTGGTTGCGGAACGAGGCTACACCTTCGCCCAGGATGCGCTCTACCTCATGAGGGCCATAGGCCTCGGCTGCATCGTAGAAGTTCATTCCGCAATCGAAAGAGGCACGGATGATGCGGTGCATCTCGGTACGAGACGGGATGGTGGTCTGGTACGTGCGGCTCATGTTCTGCACGCCCAGCCCGATGCTGGAAACCTGTAGCTTTCCGAGCATGCGGCGGCCATCCAGTTTCGGCGTTGCTGCGGCTGCTGAGGATGGCGTTGCCAAGGAAGTGGCCAGCACGCCAGTCAATGGCAGCGCCGTCAATGTGGCCGCCCCCTTCAGAATCGACCGGCGTTGGGGGTTGGCGGGGAAGTTGCTCATTGCGATCTCCGGGAAGAGGGCAAGATCAGGGTGAAGGCGCCGGGGCTTGCTCAAGTGCCTGAGCAGCCCGGGCCGATGCGGCGGTGTAACCACCATGGGCCAGCAGCTGGATCAGGTGCTGCAGCTGCGCACGGCTGAGGCCCACGCGTTGGCTTGCCGCCATATGTGAGCGCAATTGCGCCTCGACCCCGTGCATGGCTGCAAGTGCCCCCACTGTGGCCAGTTCGCGGCTTTGCCAGTCCAGGTTGTCGCGCTCGAAGATGTCGCCGAACAGGTGCGTCTGCAGGTACTGATTGATGATGGGGGCGAAGTCCATGACCGGCCCCGTCACTGGGGCGCCGGAAATCCGGGTCTGGTTGGCGATGCCCACGGCCCGCAATGCATCGCCCACTGGGATGTTGCCGCTCGGCGGCTGCCCAGCTGCGGTAGCGATACCCTTCGCCTCACGTTCGCGCACCACGCTCATCAGCTCGCCCAAGGCATTGAGGCTCTTGGGGAACCCCGCGTAGGCATATAGCTGCACGAGTACTTCCTTCGCCTCGCTCACGGTCAGGCCGGCATCCAGGCCCCGGCCCAATGCGGCGTTGAGCTGAGGCATGTCACTGCTGGCCGCTGCGGCCGCAATCAGGGGGATCGCCTGCTGCCTGGGCGATAGTGGTCCCGCAACGGGGGTGTCAATGCTTGCTGACGCTTCGCGATACTGGTCATCGCTGACCTGTTCCAGCCACGCCACCGACTTTCCCTCTGCCACACCGGTTACCGCGAGATGGGTCATCGCGCTGTGCGGCGCAGCACCGTGCCAGTGCTTCACGCCGGCAGGGCAGACCACTACATCCCCTGCATTAATCTGCTGCACCGGTTTGCCCCATTCCTGGGTCAGCCCAACACCAGAGGTCACCACCAATCGCTGCCCAGCTGGGTGGGTATGCCACGCCGAACGCGCACCCGGTTCGAAGCTGACGTAAGCGGAAGAGACCTGCACGTCCTTGTCCGCCGGGAACAATGGGTCCACGCGTACCTTGCCGGCAAAGGTCTCGGCCGGGCCGGTAACCGATGGCTGCGTCCCCGCTCGGGCGATCTGCTGCACAGAGGGTTCGTCGGCACAAGCAAACGGAGCCGCCACACTCAACGTAACGCCCAACAGCGCAGTCTGCGCGGGCGATCTACGAGGCGCGGTCATGGCGCAAGCGTCCGGCCGTAGAACGTGGTCAGCGAGGCGACGGCAGCATCCACGTATTTCGGCACCCAGTAGGTCTCAATGTGCGTGGCACCGTCCAGAAGCACCAGCTGCTTGTCGGTGGTGCCGGTCGCCTTGGCGAAGGCATCCTGGGTCATGTACAGGCTGTCAGCCTTACTACCGGCGATCATCAGCAGCGGCTGGTGGATCAATTCGATCTGGTCGGTGGCATCCCACCGCATCAGGTCCATCAGGCTGCTGGTGGTATAGCGGAAGGTGGAATTGGGATGGGCGTGTGTCTTCCAGTAGTACTCATAGCCCTGCCGATACAGATCGAAGGGGAGCTTGGCGATCTGCTCGTCGCTGAGGTTGGCATCGCCGGAGTACAACACTTCGCCGCCGGCGGCTTGCTGCGCACGGGCCTGTGAAGCCTGCTGCAGCCGCTGCTGGACGGTGTCCAGCTGCGAGTCGGCATAGCCGTTGCGGCGTACGCGACCGGAGTTGAACATGCTGATCGTGGCGACGGCCTTGAAGCGCTTGTCTGTCTGCGCGGCCGCCAGCGAATAGCCGCCACCGCCACAGATGCCCAGCAGGCCCAGGCGCGTAGTGTCCACCCACGGGAACCGGCTGATGAAGTCTGCCATGCCGTGGATGTCTTCAATGCGGTGCGACGGCATGTCCACGCTGCGGGGCTGACCGCCGCTGCCGCCCTGGTAGGCAGCATCGGCGGTGATGGCGATGTAGCCCTGCTCGGCCAGGCGCTGCGCGTAGAGGCCGGCGACCTGTTCCTTGACCCCACCGTTAGGGTGGGCAACCACGATGGTCGGGTACTTGCGCGAGGCGTCAAAGTTGGCCGGCGTGTAGAAGTTGGCCGCGATCTCGATTCCATTCAGCGGATAGGACACCGAATGGATGTTGACCTCTCTGGGCACATTACGCGTGATCGCGCCTTCGTAGGCCAGTTTGAAAGGATTGAGCCTGTAGTCGGCAGCGAAGGCGCTGCCTGCCGCCAGACCAAGAGACATCGCCAACAGCGTGGCGTGCACGATGTGCTTCATTCAACTGCTCCCAGTTTGGACGCTCCCCCTGCCGGTGTGTGTGGCACGCACACGTTGGTGGGGATCAGGAGTAAAACTAACCCCCGTGCACTCATGGATACAGAGCATCAGCCGGATATCACTCATGCATGCATGATATGAATGGCGCGTTGGCGCGCGACGCTGCGGCCAAAGTTGCGCACACGCCATTGCCCGATCCAGGCACGAGACACTCAGCTCAACGATCGAGATGCTTCTTTTCCAGGAACTCACTCACCAGATCGGCGATCTGGACGTTGTTGAGGTCCGAGAACAGGAAGTGACTATTGCCGCGAATGCCCATGTCCGGCAGATGGACCAGAGTGACATCGCCCCCCTGCCGATTGACCGCATCACGCCAGGCACGGGCCATTTCCAGCCGTGCCCGCCAACTGTCCTGCGCGGGCAGGTCAACGGGCTTGTCAGGGATGTTGTCGCCATACAGCACCAGAATGGGAATCCGGGTCAGCGCCTTGAACTCCTCGGGCGAAACCACGGCAGGTGCCACCGTATCGAAAGCGCTGGAAATCGGTGCCGGCGCATCGCCCCTCGCAAACACGAAGCTGCTGCCGGGCTCGAAGGCAACAATGGCCCGAACGTTCCGGCTCTTTATGGCCGTCATCCAGCCAGGGCCTCCCGCCTGCGAATGGGTAAACAGAATCGCAGGCCCGGTCTTTTGCAATACAGCGGCGACCCCGTCCGAGACTACGGCCAGGTCGAATGGGCCAGTATTGGGCGTGACTGAGCGGAAGAACTGGTCAAGCGTGGCCTCACCCTTCGGGAATTGGCTGCCGCTGAAGTACTTCGGCCAGAGGCCAATTCGGAACTGGTTGAACCACATCTGATCGTCTGCCACGGGTTTCAGCGTTGCCTCGACCATGCTTCGGCCAGCTTTGCCTCGCCGTGGCTGATCGATCAGGTAAGTGGTGAAGCGACGCCGCAGGAACAGGTTCTGGAAGCCCTCGCGGCCATCGGAGGTCGTTTCCCAGCTCTTGGAAGACTGCCCCGCTCCGTGCCACATCACGATCGGCAGAGGGCGCGCATGCACCGGCTTCTGGTAGAAGGCATAGACGTGGTCACCGTGGTAGCTCTGGCCATCCGGACTGGAGGGCTTCAACGGATCGAACGTGCCAGGTTCTGTCTTCTCGATGCCACCCGCGAGGAAACTCCCTTGCACATCGATCTGGAGTGGCTCGTTGGCCAAGGCGGCCGCGGAAGAGAGGGAAACCACCATCCAGATCAGCGTGGAGAGGGAGCCAGGCACCAGAGTGCGGAGGCGGGTCCGAGTCTGCATGGTTCACTCCGTTACGGATCATCAAGGGAATCTACCCTCGTGGGCATGCTGGAAGAAGAGTGCACATGCATGTCACTAATGCATGGGGGGTATATATGGCATCTCTACGGCGTGATAGTGGCCAGCAGGTGGGGGCCTTCGAGCCATATCTTCAAGAAGGCTCCTCTCAAACGGCGGCAGCGAGCCAAGCGCGACGTGCATTCGCTATTGATCACAGCGGCCGAGCTGGCGCATGCCCGCTTCCGGCCAGGAGCGGACGTTCAATGCCTGAGTTAAGCCGAGCCACGAAGCGGCTTCGGCTTGAATGAATTGTTATGTCCCACCCGTGATCTTCGGGAACTTTTTCAAGTACTCTCGCAGCCCATGATTTCCTGCAAGAAAATCGGATTGCTGCAGGAGTGACTTTGCATCAATTGAGTCTACCGGGTCGGATTTGGATTTTGACCAAGAAGCGAAAGAGTAGATGATGATCGCTGAACGTGGCTCAATTGGCGGGCGAAGATCTGGGGGCGGCCCCTGTTCGTAGTAGCTAGAAGTGAATCGCCCAGGGTTCCGTAGACACCTCGCAGCCATAAACTATGGCTTAGGCGGAGGTGGTTATGAGCACGAAGCGGTACACCGATGAGTTCAAGATCGAGGCGGTACGGCAGATTGTTGAGTACGGCCGTCCGGTAGCGGAGGTTGCCGAGCGACTGGGCGTGTCGATCCACAGTCTTTACGACTGGAAGCGGCAACAAGGCAAAGGCGATGTTGGCCGGCGTGTGGAGCAGGACCAGAACGCGGAAGTGCGCCGCCTCAAGGCTGAGCTACGCCGGGTCACTGAAGAGCGAGACATCCTAAAAAAAGCCGCCGCGTACTTTGCAAAGGGGTAAGAGCAAAGTACGCCTTCATGAAGCAGCACGCAGATGAGTTCGGCCTCGCGGCGATGTGTCGGATGCTTGGCGTCCATCGCAGTGGCTACTACGCCTGGCTAAAAGAGCCGGCAAGCGCTCGCGACAAGGACGATCAGCGATTGCTCGGCCTGATCAAGCACAGCTGGCTGGAAAGCGGCTCCGTGTATGGCCACCGCAAAGTGACCACAGATCTTCGCGAGCTTGGCGAGACGTGTAGTCGGCATCGCGTGGCACGCTTGATGAAGAGCGAGGGGCTGCGGGCAATGGTCGGCTACGGTCGGCGACCACGCCCATTGAGCGGCCCTGTTGGATCAGTCGCCAAGAACGTTCTGGCTCGCGGCTTCAAAGTCAGTGAGCCAAATCGCGCGTGGGTCACGGACATCACCTACATCCGCACGTACGACGGCTTCCTGTACTTGGCGGTAGTGCTTGATCTGTTCTCGCGTCAGGTCGTTGGATGGGCAACCCGGCCAACTCAACATACGGACCTGGCTTTGCAGGCGCTATTGGCCGCAGTGTGGCGGCGCAAGCCAAGCCCCGGGCTTCTGCTTCACTCCGACCAAGGAACCCAGTTCACCAGCGAAGACTGGCAGAGCTTCCTGCGCGAGCACGACATCGTGTGCAGCATGAGTCGACGAGGCAATTGCCATGACAACGCAGCGATGGAGAGCTTCTTCCAACTACTGAAGCGGGAGCGTATTAAGCGGAGGATCTACAGCAATCACGACGAGGCACGGGCCGACGTCTTCCAGTACATCGAGATGTTCTACAACCCAAAACGGCGGCACAGTTCCAACAACGGGCTGTCCCCGGTAGAGTTCGAGAAGCAGTACGCACTAGACGGCTGACGACTGTCTACAAAACCCTGGGCGATTCAGAGCAGCGAAATCTTGCCCGGGAAACCTCACCTCGAATGCGGCTCTACCTCGTTCGAGGTACGCGTGCTCCGCTGGAGACAATGGCCTCGCAAACGGCCTAACAATCTTCACGATCCACGCTCCTCAGCAATCTGCCGTTCCAAGTCGCGAATGGCTTGGATGGTCAACACCAACTCTCCCCCGATCCTGTCATCAGCGCGATTGCCGAACCTGCTGCGCGCCATTGCCTCAAGCGCATCACCAACCGCCTTGTGATCCACCTCCCGAAACGCCGCAAACTTTGGGCATCGGTAGCAGGTGATTGGGGGAGCCAACTTACAGATCCCGGACCGTTGTACATCATGGCCGCAGGCGCCAAGCCCCATCTGCAGAATGGGCGCTTCAGGAAGCTGAGGGAACACACCTGGGACTACTCTTCGCTGTAGCCCCTCATATGGCGAGACATCTGCGGTGCCAGCAAGCTTTCCTTGAAATCGATTCAGGTGATTTCCGAATGCCTTTTCCAGGCGTTCCTCGATCTGGTCCATGACGGTTCCAGCTGCATCGAAGTACACCTCTACGTTCTGCAGATCTGTGTGAAACAGCAGATGCGCAATATCGAAGCGCGAGGCACCATCTCTTGCAGCCTCAGTTGCGAGTGTGTAGCGGAATCTGGAAGGATTTGCCTTTAAGAGATCACCGGTTCGAGGCGAGACGATACCCACCTCATCGACCCAGCCTTGCAGCAGGCAGCCCAGGTCCTTACTCGACGTATCCGGGTCCAACCACCAACAAAGCGGTGTTGTTTCGTCGTACATCGACGGCTTGAGCTTGTCTAGCCTTTCGCCAAGCAAGGTACTGATGGGTCGATCTTCCTCAACCCGGTGTTCCCCACGTTCCTTAGCGCGAGGGATTGACAGCACATAGCGCACCAATGTTCTTGTTTCACCCGACTCAACGACGTTGGCTTCAAACCGACGCAAACCTGACCACCACGTTCGCAGCACTTGGGTCGGGCGCAGGCCCAGTTCCTGAAACAGCTGGGCAATGATCACAGCCCTCGGATCGCCTGCCCCCCGCTTCAGTGCTTGGTCGAGAAGCTCCACTTCTTCGGGCGTGAAGGCACCCTCTTTAGGATCGGAGCCAAGCACCTTACGACCCTTCAGATTCCCAGGCGCCTTCATGCCCTTCAACTGCAGTGAGAGTGCCGGATCGAAGTCAGTTAGCCTGGCAACATGCGCTCCCCACGCGTAGATCGCACGAAGATGGGCGAAGTCATTCCCACCAACTCCCTGTGGTGATTTCAGGCCAGACGAAAGAACTGCTTGGAAGTCCGAAATTCTCAGTTCGGACCAGTTAACACTGCCCGTTCACGATCCAGTGCGCCAGCATCTAACAGATCTTGCTACCGCTTGGACAATATTTCTGAGGCTCCATGCAACTGAAGTAGCTGCCTTCTTAGCAACAAACAGCTTGACGATCAAAATGAATCGGTCACTACACAGCTTCCGCAGCGGCCGATAGTCAACCTCAACCAATCCTCCACCATCTCTATTGGCACGCAACGACCAGATATCACCTTGCGTACTCAGCTCCTGCCGATCCTTGGTCAACACTATTTCTGGCAGGTCGGACAAGTCGCTCAGCTGCTCTGCAAGAAGGCCGTCAGTAGTCGGAGTCATTCCCCAACTCCATATCGAACCGTGCATTGCGCTTTCGGAGGTAGGCATTGCCGCGCTTCTTGAGCGCATTTTTGATGTAAGTGATGGGCGTGTTCGATGTGGGCGCCCAGCCCCCCATCTCGCGCAGCATTCCGAGCACCAGTTCCGATGAATCCGGACTGCCCAGATACTGCTCCAGCAGATCGTCCGCAACCTCCTCGGCCCAGGTGTGTCGCAGCACGTGCCAGCTCATTCGACGCGAAGTACGTCCATTGACGGCCTTCCAGATGGCATCCAAGCTCGAACCGGAAATCGGTGTACCTTCCTCAGTCACGAGTAGATAGGGCGTTCGCGCTCCACGGCGGCCACCATCACGGAGCAGCGTGTGGCTGTACTGCCGAATGGCCAGCGCCAGTACATTGGACATGGGAAGCTCACGCTCGACAGTTTTCACTTTCGGACGGTTAGCGCTGGTGCGTGTATCCAACACATCCTGCGGTCGCCGAAGCACTGCGATGCATGGCCCGTCTACATTGCGTACATCGTCCGTACGGAGTTTCCCGACTTCGCCCCGCCGAAGCCCTGAGTAGCGTCCAAGAAGAGCCCCAATCCAGTTTCTCAACCGGGTTTTCGGATGCCAAGGGTTATGATCGGGAAAGCGCAGCGGCGTCTCGTAGCGCCCATCCTTGCGCCTGATGGGACCAATCAGCTCCCACAGGGCAACATCATCGCCGGCGGCAAGAGGCTGGATTCGCTTTCCACGAGACCTGAAGGCACGCAAGTCCGAGAATGTCAGCCGCAGCTGCTCGTCATAGAGTGTCAGTTCCGACGGGGGCACATAGCCTTTCCCCCCTCGATCCATTGGCTTTGCAAGCCAACGCAAGAAACGTTCAATGTTGGGCACGCATTGGCCGATCGTGGCCAGTGCCCGGACGCCGGGGGTATCCCCTTGCCCTACTCGCAAGTACTCGATCAGCCGCTCAAGATCATTTGCCGTCAATCGATGGCCGTCAGCGAACAGGTCGTCCAACGATGCATTCAACCGGTCCTCGCAGAACGTGTAGAGCAAGGCCACTGCACGCAGGCCATTTGCTAACGTCTTTTCACTGACCGCATTTCGTCGCGAGCGCATCACCCATCGCAAGGCCAAGCGTGGAGGTAATCCAGTGCGCTCATCCACCAGCGTCGGCACAAGCTCCTGCTCTTGCGGGCCCGCTGCCGGCAAGGTCACATTGACCACTCGGAAACGTGGTGCTGTCGCGCCAGTCAACCGCACAGCCGGTCCTTTTATGAACAGCGTGGTTGGATAGAAATCTACCAGCAAACTCTGGCAAAAAAAATGGCAGGAAACCGAAGTTCCCTGCCACCTTAGTAAATGTACAACTGAGACTACATAGTGTTCTAGAACGGAATATCGTCGTCAGCGAAGTCGTCCATCGGCGGCGCCTGCTGCGGCTGCGGGCGCTGGTTGCCACCCTGGTTGCCGTAACCGCCGCCCTGATTGCCGCCCTGGTTGCCATAGCCACCGCCCTGGCCACCACGCTGACCGCCGCCACCGCCGTACTCCTGGCGCGGAGCCTGCTGGCGCTGCGGACGATCGCCGCCGTAGTTGCCACCACCGCCGCCGCCTTCACCGCGGCCGCCCAGCATCTGCATTTCATCGGCGATGATGTCGGTGGAGTACTTCTCCACGCCGTCCTGGCCGGTGTACTTGTCGTAGCGCAGGCTGCCTTCGACGTAGACCGAGCTGCCCTTGCGCAGGTACTCGCCGGCGATCTCGCCGAGCTTGCCGAAGAACACCACGCGGTGCCATTCGGTGCGCTCCTGCTGGTTGCCATCCTTGTCCTTGCGGACGCTGGTGGTGGCCAGGCTGATGCGGGTGATCGCCATGCCGCCCTGGGTGTACTTCACGTCCGGGTCGTTGCCGAGATTGCCGACCAGGATGACTTTGTTGATGCCGCGCGCCATAGATGGATTCTTCCGTTGTCCGGGGCTGGACCAGTGATAGCACACCCGACGGGGTGCCGATACGCTGGACCTCCCACGGTTGCGAATGGGGGATATCGGAACGAGGCATCTTACCATTCCCTTCGCCCCCGGCCCGTCGGGAATCCGGCCGATCCGGGTCGGAACCGGCCTCAACGCAGCAGGGGACGATCCAGCAGCAGGCCGGTGACCCGCGTAACCTCCCCCACCGCCACCACCTTGGGCCCTTCATGGCAGTGGAAGCGCACGCCCGGCTGGATACGCTCCCGGTGCAACCCCGCCCTCAGCACCTCATTTACCACGGTCAGGCCCGCCAGAAGGGGCTCGCCCACCGGCAGCGGCAGCTCGGTCGCCCAGCTGTCGCCCTCAGCGTGCCGGAAGTCGGGCCAGATCATGAACAGCTCGGGTGTCCCGGCGTCATCGGCGTAGGCGAAGTCCCAGCGGATACCGTTCCGGGCCGGGCTGCGTCGCCCGCCCTCCTCCGGCGCGAGGATACGGATCCGCGCCTCGAAATCATCCGGAACATCCGGGTACAGGCGAAAGGACACCGCTTGGCTCCATCAGGCTGTGGCACTGACCGTCGCACACCCGCGACCTTGACCACAAGCGGCGCCGGCCAGGACGGCCGGCAGCCACCGCATGGCATCATGCCCGGGCACCTTTCCCCTGCCCCCTCTGCGTGCCCATGACGATCAAAGGCAAAGCCACCTCCCTGGACATCGCCCACCTGGCCGGGGTCTCCCAGCCGACCGTGTCGCGGGCGCTCCGTGGCAGCCCGATGGTCAATGCCGAGACCCGCGAGCGCATCCTGCGCATCGCCCGCGAACTGAACTACAAGGTCGACAAGAACGCCTCCAGCCTGCGCCTGCGCAACGCCGGCACCCTGGCCCTGCTGTTCTTCGAAGACCCGACCAACGACGACTCGCTGATCAACCCGTTCTTCCACTCGATGCTGGGCTCGATCACCCGCGCCTGCGCCCTGCACGGGCAGGACCTGCTGGTCTCGTTCCAGCAGTTGTCCACCGACTGGCAGGCCGATTACGAGGACAGCAACAAGGCCGACGGCATCATCCTGCTCGGCTACGGCGACTACCACGAATCGCGCGACCGCCTGCAGCGGCTGGTTGAACAGGGCACGCACTTCGTGCGCTGGGGCGCCGCCCTGCCCGGCCAGCCCGGCGTGTCGATCGGCAGCGACAACTTCCAGGGTGGGCATGACATCACCACCCACCTGTTGCACCAGGGCTGCCGCCGCATCGCCTTCCTCGGCCATGCCTCCAGCCATTACCCCGAATTCCAGGAACGCTACCGCGGCCACGTCGCGGCCCTGCAGGACCACGGCCTGGCCGCCGAACCGGCGCTGCAGCACGATGCGATCACCACCGAGGCTTCCGGCCAGGAGGCCTGCCAGGTGCTGCTGGCGCGCGGTGAACCGATCGATGCGATCTGCGCCGCCAGCGACCTGATCGCCATCGGTGCGATGCGCGCGCTCCGCGAGGCTGGCCTGCGGGTGCCACAGGACGTGGCGGTGACCGGCTTCGACGACATCCCACTGGCGGCCTCGGTATCCCCGGCGCTGACCACCGTGCAGCAGGACACCAAGCAGGCCGGACAGCTGCTGGTGGAGCGCCTGCTGGCACTGATCGGCCGGCAACCGGTGGAGAGCCAGAGCATCCCGGTGAAGCTGGTGGTGCGGGAATCTTCGCTGCGCGGGTAAGCGCTGCCAGGCCACCGCCCCACGCCCCAACGTGCGACGGCGGAATTCTCCCCCATGACCAACGGCGGATGCGCACGGAGGCTGATGCGCGGATAACGCGCAGACATCGCCCATGGAAAGGTGTACGTCGCATGCTGAAGATCGATTCGCTGTCCAAGACGTACGCCAACGGCGTGCATGCCCTCAACAACGTCACCCTGGACATCCCGCGCGGCATGTTCGGCCTGCTCGGCCCGAACGGCGCCGGCAAGTCGTCGCTGATGCGCACGCTGTCCACCCTGCAGGAAGCCGACAGCGGCACGGCCACGCTCAGCATTCCGGGCGAAGCGTCGATCGACGTGCTGCGCGACAAGGACGCGGTGCGCCGCCGGCTGGGCTACCTGCCGCAGGATTTCGGCGTGTACCCGAAAGTCAGCGCGCTGGACCTGCTGGAACATTTCGCGGTGCTCAAGGGCCTGACCCAGCGCGCCCAGCGCCGCGAGGTGGTCGATGGGCTGCTGCAGCAGGTGAATCTGTGGGACGCGCGCAAGCGCAAGCTGGGCACGTACTCCGGCGGAATGCGCCAGCGCTTCGGCATCGCCCAGGCGCTGCTGGGAGACCCGCGGCTGGTGATCGTCGATGAACCCACCGCCGGCCTCGACCCGGAAGAACGCAACCGCTTCCTCAACCTACTGGCCGCCATCGGCCAGAACGTGGCGGTGATCCTGTCCACCCACATCGTCGAGGACGTGACCGATCTGTGCCCGACGATGGCGATCATGAACAAGGGCCAGGTGCTGCTGACCGGCCGTCCGGCCGAAGCCATCGACGCCCTGCAGCACCAGGTCTGGCGCAAGCAGGTCGATCCGTCGGAACTGGCCGACCACGAAGCGCGCTATGTGGTGCTGTCGACCCGTCTGGTCGGTGGCCGCCCGGTGATCCACGTGCACAGCGCCAACGACCCCGGCGACGGCTTTGCGGCCGTAGCTCCCGACCTCGAGGACGTGTACTTCCAGCGCCTGCGCCTGCAGGCCCGTGCCCGCGCGGCAGCCTGAGCGGAGCACGCCATGATCCTCAACTTCTTCCGCTTCGAGCTGCGCGAGCAGCTGCGTTCCCCGCTGCTGTGGCTGCTGGCCGGGCTGTTCGCCCTGCTCGCCTTCGCCGCCGCCTCCAGCGACGCCGTGCAGATCGGTGGCGGCACTGGCAACGTGCACAGCAACGCGCCCACCGTGATCGCGCAGATGCTGGGCATCTTCACCCTGCTTGGCATGCTGGTCACCGCACTGTTCGTCAGCAATGCGCTGTTGCGTGACTTCGAACTCGGCACCGCCGAACTGATCTTCGCCAGTCCGGTGAAGCGCCGCGATTACCTGGCCGGGCGCATCGCTGCCGCCCTGGCGGCCGGGCTGCTGGTCTACGTCCTGATCGCGTTCGGCCTGTGGCTGGCGCCGTTCATGCCGTGGGTCGATCCCGAGCGCATGGGCCCGATCAGCTGGCAGGGCTATGCGTGGACGTTCGCGGTCATCGTCATTCCGAACCTGCTGTTCACCACCGCGCTGCTGTCGCTGCTGGCGGCGCTGACGCGCTCGATCCTGTGGGTCTACATCGGCCTGGTGGCCTACCTGGTGCTGTACGGCGCCAGCGCGGCCCTGCTGCGCGACATCGACAACACGTGGATCGCAGTGCTGAGCGAACCGCTGGGCATGCGCGCACTGGGCCGCACGATCCGCTACTGGTCCACCGCCGAACGCAACAACGGGATTCCCGAGCTGGCCGGTTACCTGCTGGCCAATCGCGCCCTGTGGTTGGGCGTGGCTGCCGCGCTGTTCGCCGCCACCTTCGCGCTGTTCCGCACCGAACGCAGCGGCAGTGGCCGTCGGCGCTGGGGCCGCAGGCAGGCGCAACCGGTTGCCGATGCCGGCGCCGTCCACCCCACCCGCGCAACGCTGCCGCGCGTGGTACCGGCGTTCACTACCACCACGGCGTGGCAGCAGTTCCTGCGCCAGGTCCGCTTCGATACACGTGGTGTCCTGCGCAGCGTGCCGTTCATCGTGCTGCTGGTGCTGGGCCTGGCCAACTTCCTGCCCAGCGCGCTGTTCCGGCAGACCCTGTACGGCACCTCGATCTGGCCGGTCACCTCGCAGATGATCATGGGCTTGCAGGGCGCCTTCAGCTGGCTGCTGGTGATCATCGTGCTGTTCTTCGCCGGTGAGCTGGTCTGGAAGGAACGCAGCGCGCGCATCAATGAAGTGACCGATGCCATGCCGGTGCCGAACTGGGTACCGCTGCTGGCCAAGTTCACCTCACTGCTGGCGGTGATCGTCTGCTTCCAGGCCGCCGGCGCGCTGGCGGCGATGGGTGTGCAGCTGGCCAAGGGCTACACGCATCTTGAGCCGCTGCTGTACCTGCGCAGCCTGGCCCTGGATTCGGTGGTCTACATCCTGATGGGCGGCCTGGCGCTGGTGCTGCAGGTGCTCACCAACAACAAGTTCGTCGGCTACGCACTGCTGATCGTGGTGATGATCGGCCAGGGTGTGCTCGGCCTGCTCGACTACACGCAGAACCTGTACAACTTCGGCAGCTGGCCCAACGCGCCCTATTCGGACATGAACGGCTACGGCCACTTCCTGACCGGGCAGCTGGCGTTCCAGGGCTACTGGGCGTTGTTCCTGCTGACGTTGATGTGCCTGGCGTCGGCCTTCTGGGTACGAGGTGTCAGCCAGGGCCTGCGCCAGCGACTGGCCCTGGCCGGCCGCCGCCTGCGCGGTCCGACCGGCGTCTTCGCTGGAGTAGCGGCCTTGGCCTTCATCGGCGTGGGCGGCTGGCTCTACTGGAGCACCAACATCCGCAACGAGTTCATCTCGCCCGACCAGCAGCTGGATCTGCAGGCCCGCTACGAGCGCGAGCTGTCGAAGTACCGCACTTTGCCGCAGCCTCGCATCGTGGCGGTGGACAACCGCGTGGACCTGTTCCCCGAATCGCAGTCGATGGTGATCGATGCGAACTGGACGGTGCGCAACACGCATGCCGTACCGATCCAGGACGTGCATGTCTCGATGGGCGACGACAAGCAGCTGGTCGCGGCTGACCTGGGTGGGCAGACCTTGTCGATGCATGACGCCGATCTCGGCTACCGCATCTACCGCCTGGCCGCGCCACTGCAACCGGGTGAAAGCCGCAACGTCCACTTCCGGGTGGTGCAGAAACCCAACGGCATCACCGCCGGCCAGGCGCCGAGCAACATCGTCGACAACGGCACGTTCTTCAACAGCCGCGTACTGCCGTCGTTCGGCTACAACGAAGGCGCCGAGATCAGCGACCGCAACGAGCGGCGCAAGCGCGGCCTGGGTGAGCCGCGGCGCATGCCCAAGCTGGAAGACGAAGCCGCGCGCGCCAACACCTACATTTCCAACGACGCCGACTGGCTCGATTTCCGCACCACGGTCTGCACCGCGCCGGACCAGGTGGCGCTGGCCCCGGGCTACCTGCAGAAGGAGACCACGGTGAATGGCCGCCGCTGCTTCAGCTACGCCATGGATCGGCCGATGCTGAACTTCTACGCCTATCTGTCGGCACGCTGGGAGGTTCGCAAGGCGAAGTACAAGGACATCCCGATCGAGGTCTACTTCGACCCGGCGCACGGCTACAACGTGGACCGGATGATCGAAGCGGTGCAGAAGTCGCTGGCCTACTACGAAGCGAACTTCACGCCCTACCAGCACCGCCAGGTACGCATCATCGAGTTCCCGGGCTATGCGCGTTTCGCGCAGTCGTTCGCCAACACCATCCCCTACTCCGAGGCCATCGGCTTCATCGCCGACCTGCGCGATCCGGACAAGGTGGACTACGTGTTCTACGTGACCGCGCACGAGATCGCGCACCAGTGGTGGGCGCACCAGGTGATCGGTGCCAACGTGCAGGGCGCGACGGTGCTGTCCGAATCGCTTTCGCAGTATTCTGCACTGATGGTGATGGAGCAGGAGTACGGCCGCCAGCACATGCGCCAGTTCCTCAAGCGCGAACTGGACGGCTACCTTTCCGGGCGCGGCGGCGAAGCCATCGAAGAGCAGCCGCTGGAGCGCGTGGAAAACCAGCAGTACATCCACTACCAGAAGGGTTCGCTGGTGTTCTACCGGCTGCGCGAGGAAATCGGCGAGCAGGCGCTGAACCGTGCGTTGAAGCACTTCCTGCAGGACAAGGGCTATCAGCAACCGCCGTACACCACCTCACGCGAACTGCTGGACTACATCCGGGCCGAAACCCCGGCCGACCGCCAGCAGCTGGTCACCGACCTGTTCGAGAAGATCAGCTTCTACGACAACCGGGTGATGGCCGCCAGCGCCCGCAAGCGTGCTGACGGTCGCTACGACGTAACCCTGGACCTGCACGCCGCCAAGCAGTACGCCGATGGCAAGGGCAAGGAGAGCGACGGCACGATGGATGACTGGGTCGAGATCGGCGTGTTCGCCAACGGGCCCTCCGGCAAGGAACGCGACCAGAAGGTGCTGTATCTGCAGCGCCACCACATCACCAGTGCCGAGCCGAAGATCACGGTGACGGTGGATGAAAAGCCGGATGAAGCAGGCTTCGATCCCTACAACAAGCTGATCGACCGGGTGAGCGATGACAACCGGCGCAAGGTGACGATGTGAGGCAACGGGGCGCCGGCCTGTCCGCCGGCGCTCCACGCAACACCTGCGGGCTTGGCTCGGCCTTACTGTAGTGCCGAGCCATGCTCGGCACATTGTCCACGACAGCCGCGAAGATTCAGTGCACCGGGGCTTTCGGCCCCAGCAACGCCAGCAGCACATAGACCACGATCGAGGCGACGGTACCGAGCGCCGCCGGCAACCCGAATGCCCACGCCGAACGGCCCTGCTGGCGCGCCCACTGGGCCAGATGCCAGGCCGCGCCCAGATTGATCAGCCAGGCAATGACGAACACCGGCCACAGCACCATGCCCAGGGCGCGCAGCAGGGGCATGGAGACCAACGCGGCAACGATCGCCGCGATCAGGAAGATCAGGGCGGAGCGGGAATGGCGGGGTACAGCCATGGTCACGTTATCAGCCATCAGAAGATGAAGTCCGCTTCCAGAATAACGCTGACTGACATTGGGTGCAGCAGGGGTCAGATTGGATGCCTGACATCAAGATCCTCGGATCTCTGACGAACCGCACGGCGGATACCGATACGCGGCAGTCGCCACGAAGCGCAAGGTGAATGCGTGGGAACACCGTGGATCAGGAAGGTGTACCCGCAGGTACACCCACTCGTCCAAGGAGCCACTTTGTGAAAATGATCTCTGCAGCCACCTTGATTCTCGCAGGCTCCGTGCTTTCCCCGTTCGAGGCACACGCGGTCCAGGTAGTCACCTGTGGCAACTGCACTCAATCCTGGCAATACGAATCCGCTGGCGAGATGGCTCATGGGTTCCGTCGTGGCTGGGAGGCCTACCTCGTGGTCAACCCCAACACCGCCCAAGCGCTTTACGTCACCGTCAACTACATTCCTCCTGGCGAGGTTCCCAGACGCCTCCACCAGGCCCCTTCCCAGGGCGATCTGGGAGTCGCTGCCGACATCAACGTTCCAAGCTGGCGCCTACCGAGCCAACCGGTGCTGACCCGGTATGGGCAAGGTGACTTCGATAGCAGTTCACAGGGCCTGGCAGACGGCGAACGACTTCAGCTTGAAGCGATCGTCCGCATGTCGAAAGAATGGGTGTTCATAAAACCCGTAAACGACAGCGGCTACTTCTCAAGCCTGCATGTCGCAAACCAGTTCATCCCCGCAGTGGACGATGCTATCCGAATCGCGCACACCGCAAACAATCCAGCCTGGCAACACGGGCAGATCAATGGAAACCTCATTGGCTCACTCTTCCGGTCGCTCGAGTACTTCTTCGGGAGAGGCGTTGGCGGCTGCCTGCTGATGGACAACGGCGACACCGCTTGCTGGCAGATCAATCCAATGGCAAGAGAGGCGGCTCGACTGATCAAAGACACCGCCAGGGATGTTTTTGGCCAGGCATTGCCTGAATCAGACACCATCAGGAATGGGGGACAGATTGATATTAATATCGACAAGGGGGATTGGCCACGTGAGATCCGCTACAACTTTAGTGGCGGCTATTACCGATGCGGATCGATAAACGGAAAGCTGGACCGCTGCGAATGGGTCCGTCCCCGCTAGGAGTTCCGTCATGAAGATATGGTTGCAGTTGGGATCGCATTCCCTGGTCGCCATTGCGTTCTCGCTTCTGGGAGCCTTTCACATCACCCATGGACTACCCAGTCTGAAGCAGCAGTACAGCGATGATCTTGCGATGTCCATCCACATGCTTTTCGACGAGGATGGTGAAGCAAGATCCCAGGCTGAACTGCAGTCCAGAATCTCATCCCACATCGTTAACATGCTGTTGCTCTCAGCCAGCTCATCGGCAAAATCGGATGCGGACAATGAGCGTTTGGCAACAATCAGCAAACGCGTTCTCGCACAGGACCTCCTGCGATACATCGAGCGTGACGATGTACGACACAACGCTGTCCTCGTCGCGGGCAACCTGGCTGCCGATTGAGCATGCGATGTCCGAAGTCTCCAAGCCCTGAGGTCGCCCCTTTTCCGACAGCAGTGAGCCGGAGCTCCCAAGCTCATTCAACCGGCACATCCAGCTCACCGCCTGGACGAAGCACCAGGGCACTTCTCCTACAGCGAACGCACCATCACCAGCACACGGTGGCTGCGGTTGTCGGCTTCCTGCAGCAGCTTCCAGCCCAACCGCGCATACAGGCCGCCATCCAGGGATTCGGTCTGCAGGTACAGTTCGGAAACCCCCATCCGCACCGCCTGCGCCGCGGCCTGTTCGACCAGCGCGCCAGCCAGCCCACGCCCGCGATGACTATCGGCCACGAACACGCTGCCCAGCCAATGCTCGTACTGCGGGAAGGCCTGCATTTCCCGGCGCTTGAGCTGCACGGCACCGACCACCTGGTCTCCATCGAAGGCGGCGATCAGGTGCGGGAAACCCTCGGCGTCCTGAGGTGTGTTCAGCCGCTGCAGTTCCTGTTCCAGCGACAGGCCGGCGTCGCGGCCCCATTCGGCGTGGTACCACCGGGCCAACTGCTGCCGTCCCGGTGCGCCGGCGGGTAATACCCTGAATTCCATGGCAATGCCTCGATGGGGAAGCGTTCTGTAGAGTCGAGCCATGCTTGACTGATCTGGCACTGTGCGAAAGGCAGTCGAGCATGGCTCGACTCTACAAATATAGCGCGGTGGCGGTTCAGCCCTGGGCGAAGTCCTTCAGGATCTCGCCCACGCCGCTTGGCGAAATCTCAAAGCCCAGCGAAGTGCCCGGATTGATCACCACGCCATAGCCACCCGGCACGCGGCGCAGCACGTCCAGCATCAGCCAGCGGATCTGGTGTTCGGCCTGCTGGCTGTAGATGCCCACCCGCGACGGGTCGGTGAACACGGCCACGTGCAGGGTGCCCTGCTTGTCGAACAGCAGCGGGTCGAAGCCGCTGCCGTCGGGAGTGACCAGGCTGCCGGTCAGCAGCACCACTTCGGAGGCGACGAAGGCTTCCATGAAGGCGCGGATCGGCACCGCCCCGTCCATCGCCGCCTTCAGCAGGGTTTCGATCGGGGTCTGCGGGGCGAGGTCGGTCATGGCGGTACGGTGGGGCGTGAGGGGTGCCTATTGTAGAGTCGAGCTTGCTCGACTGCTCGAAAAGCGTGCCAACCAAGGTTGGCACCCACCAGAGCGGTAGGCAGGAGCCAGGAATCCGGGGTTGCCGGCCAGCGGCCGGCACTACCGCCCCAGCCGCTGATCCCGCGCCTTCTGGTCGGCCATCGCCTTGTCCAGCTCGGCCTGCAATGCCGGCTGCTGCACGGCGGCGTCCAGCACGTACACCTTCACGCCGTGCGCGGGCACGTCGGCCTTCAGGGATGCATCCACCTGCAACGAACCGCCGTCCAGTGCATCGCGCCAGCGGCCCGCCTGCACGTAACGCGACACGGTGAGGGTCCTGGTCCGGTCGCCCTTGTTCAGCAGCACCAGCGCGGTCTGCGCCACGTCGCCATACTGCAGCACGCGGAAGAACACCGCTTCATCACCCTGCAGGCGCTCGTTCACCTGCAGGCCACGCTGCAGCGCGGGCGTGGCTTCGCGCAATCGCGCGATACGCTGCAGCGGCGCGAAGATCGGACTCTCCGGTGCGGCGTCCACACGCGGCTGGCCGAAGTAGGCACGATTGCCGGCATGCTCGGCGCGGCCGCGCATGAAGCCGGTTTCCGAGCCGTAATAGACCACCGGAATGCCGCGTGCGGTGAACAACCAGTTGTGCGCATCGATGAAGCCGCTGTCGCTGGCCTGCAGGCGCGGCATGTCGTGGTTGTCGTAGAAGCTCATCAGCTCGTACGGATTGGCGTACGGGCCGCCGGTCAGGTGCAGTGGCTCGGCCAGGGTTTCAAAGCCCTTGCCGGCGATGCCGAAGGTCTGTTCCAACGCGCCGCGCAACGGGAAATCCAGCACGCTCACGTTGGCATTGGACGGCCAGGTGTGCTCGGCGATGCTCGCCGCGTTGTAATCGAACGCTTCGCCGAACATGAACATGCCCGGGTGCTCGGCGCGGATGCGCTTCACGAAGGCATGCCACCACGGGTGCGGCAGCCAGCCGATGGTGTCGATGCGCAAGGCATCCACGCCCTGCGCGGTCCACTGCAGGTAAGCACCCACCAGATAATCCATCACCGCCGGATTGTCCTGGTTGAAGTCGGACAGCTCGGCAAGGTTGCCGTCGAAGATCGATCCGTTCTTGCCGTCGACCGGACCGATGTTGTTGTAGAACGCGTGCAGCGGGTTGTGCTTCGGATCCAGCTTCTGCGGTGGCAGGTTCTGGTGGTCGGCGATCAGCGCTCCGTCCTTGTCGAAGATCTGGCCGAACTGCGGCTGCCGTGTCGGCATGGTCCAGGCCGGCGAGCCGTGGTTGCCGACGATGTCCAGCACCACCTTCAGGCCTGCGCCATGCAGGCCCTTGGTCAACCCCGCGAAGTCCAGGTCCTTGCTGGGCAGGTGCTCATCGAGCTTGTAGAAGTTGATGCCCCAGTAGCCGTGGTAGCCGGTCTTGCCGCGATCGGTCAGCGTGCTGGTACAGCTGATCGCCTTGCTGCCGGTGAACGCCTCGTCCGGGTTGTCGATGATTGGCGTGATCCATACCGCGCCGAAGCCGAGGTTGCGGATGTACTGCGCATTTTCGAGCACGCCGCGGAAGTCGCCACCGAGGTAGCCGATATTGCCGTCCACCTTGTCCGGGCACGGCACCGGGATATCGAAGGTGCGGTTCTTGCCGCCCTGGTCGCGATGATCGTTGGACGGGTCGCCGTTGACGAAGCGGTCGGTGACCACGAAGTACACCGCATCGCTGGCGAACGGCTCGGTGGTGCCCACATAGTCCGGGCGTGGCGCGGCCGTCGCATGGCCGGCCAGCAGTACCAGAGAAACAGCAACAGACAGCGCACCACGCATCACACCACCTCCGGACGGGACGGAACCCGCAGCACGCACAGGCCGGCGACGAACAGGCTGCAGCCGCCCAGCACCAGCACATGCATCGGCTGGCCACCCAGCCAGGCGCGCAGGGCAAAGCCGAGCGCGCTGGCCGCAACCAGCTGCGGGATCACGATGAAGAAATTGAAGATGCCCATGTACACGCCCATCTTCGATGCCGGCACGCTGTCGGACAGCAGTGCGTATGGCAGCGAAAGAATGGACGCCCAGGCGAAGCCGACGCCGACCATCGACAGCAGCAGCCAGTGCGGGTCGCGGATGAACATCAGCGAGACCAGACCTGCACCGCCCAGCCAGAGGTTGACCAGGTGGCTCCAGCGCAGGCCAATCGCACGCACCATCGGCGGAATCAGTACCGCGGCCAGCGCAGCGAAGCCGTTGTAGGCACCAAACAGCACGCCCACCCAGTTGGCGCCCTCGTTGTAGGCCGCTGACTGCGGATCGGTCGAGCCGAAGTGGATACCCGCCACCGCGGCGGTGGTGTAAATCCACATCGCAAACAGCGCGAACCACGAGAAGAACTGCACCCACGCCAAACGACGCATGGTCACCGGCATCGCGCGCAGGTCACCGACGATGGCGGCCAGCATATGCGTGGCCGGCAAGGCACGCGCGGCCGCCAGCAGCAGGCCGTAGCCGGCGCACAGTCCTGCCAGCACATACAGCATCCTGTCGCCCTGCCGCCAGGCGATCAACAGCGCCAGCACCACGCCGAGCCCCAGCCACAGCGCCACCTGCGTCCACGGTGCGGGGCCACTGATCGCAGCCCCTGCGTGGTGCGCCGGCGGCTCGGCGTCATCGAAACCGGCCAGCTCTGCCGGCGAGTACTCGCGGGTGCTGACCACCGTCCAGGTGATCGCCGCCAGCAGCACCACCGCGCCGAAGTAGAACGCATAGCGCACGGTATCGGGCACTTCTCCGGCAGCTGCGGTATTGGCAACACCGAAGTGGGCCAGGATGAACGGCAGGAAGCTGGCGACGATGGCGCCCACGCCGATGAAGAAGCTCTGCATCGCGTAGCCGACCGGCCGCTGGCGTGGTGCCAGCTGATCACCGACGAAGGCGCGGAACGGTTCCATCGACACGTTGATGGAGGCGTCCAGCACCCACAAGGTACCGGCGGCGATCCACAGCGTCGGCGAATTCGGCATCACCAGCAGCGCCAGCGTAGTCAGTACCGCACCGATCATGAAGAACGGGCGGCGACGGCCCCAGCGCGTCCAGGTGCGATCGGACAGGTAACCGATCACCGGCTGCACCAGCAGGCCAGTCAGTGGCGCCGCGATCCACAGCCCGGGTACCGCGTCCATGTCTGCGCCCAGTGTCTCGAAGATGCGGCTGGCGTTGGCGTTCTGCAGGGCGAACCCGAACTGGATGCCGAGGAAGCCGAAACACATGTTCCAGATCTGCCAGAACGACAGCTGCGGTTTGGCGGGACGACTCATCGTGCGCCCTCTTCCATCGCCACCGGCGCCACCGTCAGTGCCTGCACCTGGGCCTGGTTGAGCACACCATCACGCCCGCCCTTGCCGCCGGTGTAGTGCGCGAAGTGCTGCAGCGCGCTCATGTTGAAGCCATCTTCAAGCGTGACCGTGCACCGCCCCTTGGGCACTGCGAACGTTGCCGAGGTCGAATCTTGCACCGCCACGCTGTGTGGCAGAGTGACCGTATGCCGCTGCAATGGCTGGCCCGGGCACTGCAGCACCAGCTGCTTGACCGCAGCGGTGACGCCGGTGTTGATCGGCCCGTTCGGGTTGCGGTACTGCAGCCGCAGGCGCACCTGCCCGGCCTTGACCGAGTTGAACTGCCAGCGTTCCTCGCCCTTCAGCACCTGCTGCGGACCGACGCAGAGCGTCGGGCTGTGCAGTGATTCCAATGCACCCTCGCGCCGGGTCAGGCTGAGGCAGTGCTGCAGGCCATCGTCGCTGATGTACACCTGGCCATTGCTGGCGACGAGGGCCCTGCCGTCCTTCCACAGAACCTGCTCGGCTTGCACCGGAACGTTCCAACCCGTGCCCATGCGCAGGGCCTGCGGTGCCGCCGGTGTTGCGGGCGCACGCGCGTTGGCATCCGCAGTCGTGGCAGCGAAACCGGTTGCTGCCGGGGCAGCGACCAGCTGCACCGTGGTAGTCGTGCCACGTGTGATGGTGCTGCCGGCTACCAGCAGGCCATCGCCCACGTTCTGCGGGCGCTCCAGCACATAGCGCCTGCCGTTGGCTTCCAGCGTGATGCGGGGATGCGTGCCGAACAGCTCCGGCACCAGCACGGCCGGCAGCTTGGGCTGCACGCCGCCATCGTCCTGCACGCCGAACACGCCTTCAAGCACCATCGACAGGTAGCCGGCCACCGACCACAACTGGCGTTCGGAGTTGACCACCGGGCCGCTCAGCGCACCTTCCTCGACATGCACGGCCTGGCTGACCAGTTCGTAGTTTTCCATGTTGGAACCGGCCAGCGCAGCGCCCTGCATCAGCGAACGGATCTCGGCGGCGATGCGCGGCGCATCGTCCAGCTGCCGCGCGGCACGCAGCGAGTAGGCACTGACGAACGGCCAGATCGCACGGTTGTGGTAGATCGGCTGCTGCGATTCCTGCGGCCACACCACCGGGCTGCCAGCCGGCCCCATCGGGTAGGCAGCCAGTGCACGGCGCGCGCGCTCGGGTGGCAGCACCTCGGCGAGGATGCCCAGCGACAGGCCGAGCAGATCGACCTTGACGTACGGCACAGGGTGCGCGGCTTCGCCGATGTAGCTCATGTACTGGCCCATGCCCTCGCGCCAGAAGCGCGCATCGATCTGCTGCGCCAGCGCATCGGCCCAGTCCTTGTAGTCGGCTGCGCGGGCGTCGCCGTGCTGGCCGGCCAGGCGTTCAGCCAGGCGCAGTGCCTGGTAGTGCAGCACGTTGGTGGACAGTGCGTAGGAATCACCGATGAAGCGCACGTCCTCGCGGGTCCAGTCCGGATAGGTCTGCTCGCGCCAGTCCAGGAACGAGGTCTCACCACGGTACAGGCCCACCTGCGCGTCGAACACCATCGCGCGGTCCTGCGCCAGCGTGCCCTGCAGCGCCTGCCAGACCTGGTCGGCAAACGCGCGATCGTCCAGCAGGTGGCGTGCCGCCAGGAACCACACCACGCGGTCGCTGCTCATCGGCCAGCTGCCGCCGGAACCGGTGTCCTGCGCGACGAACAGGCCAGGCGTATGGCCATCGCGCGCTGCCGAGAGCTTGAACTGCAGCGACTGCCGGGTGCGCTGCGGGTCCAGCCGCGCCAGCGCCAGATCGGCGGCGAAGCTGACATCGCGGGTCCACACATAGGGCCAGCGCGCGCCGGTCTGGAAGCACTCGCATGGCACCGGCCGGCCTTCGTCGAACGCGGGATCGCGGATCGCATCCACGCGGTCCTGGTCCATCTCCTGCTGGGCCAGCGCGAACAGTGCATCGAACATCACGCTGCCGGTCTGGCTGCGCATCGGCATGGGCGCGATACGCACCTCAGCCTTCGGCGCATGTAGCACGTAGCTGCCCTTGGCAGCGGCTTCGGCGCGCGCATGGCGGCCGTCGAATTGCAGGTCGGCCGCCTGCGCGGTCGATCC
The DNA here is from genome assembly GCF_056481625.1 of Stenotrophomonas sp. 86156_Sma. Taxonomy (NCBI): domain Bacteria; kingdom Pseudomonadati; phylum Pseudomonadota; class Gammaproteobacteria; order Lysobacterales; family Lysobacteraceae; genus Stenotrophomonas; species Stenotrophomonas sp. 86156_Sma. The sequence continues at coordinate 1,238,799 of NZ_CM151157.1, read as the reverse complement.
CAGCGCTGCCCCCAGGGCAGCGGTCAGGCAAATGATCTTCAGCATCGAAGCGGCGGACCGGCTTTCGCCCGTCGGCCTCCCTCCCTCTCTGCACGCGTTGTAGGTCCGCACCGTCGTTGCCGGCGGGCGGGCGCGGCCCCTCCCTCAAGGTGCCTTGGCCCCATGGTAGACGCGGCGCTGTCGGCTGCGTCCAGCTGCATACGTATTCATGGCGTTGCGCGGTAGCGGGCCTGCCGTGCTGGCTTATGGTCCGGGTCTGCCAACGGCGCCTTGGGAGGGGAAATGCCGATGTCACCCACTGCTGTACGCGCGGTGTTCGCGCACCTGCTCGGTCTGGCTCTGCTGGGCCTGGCCACGCTGGCGCAGGCCGCGCCGCAGGTGGCCAGCGTCGAATCACCGGGAAAGGTGCTCAAGGTCAGCCTGGTGCTGGACGGTGGCGCCGCGCGCTATCGCGTCGAGCGTTTCGGCGAGACCGTGGTGGAAGATTCGAAGCTGGGCTTTGCCTTGCGCGATGGGCGCCTGGACCGGGATTTCACCCTGCTCGGCCAACAGCAACGCAGCGTCGATGACAACTGGGAACAGCCCTGGGGCGAACGCCGGCTCACCCGCAACCACTTCAACGAACTGACCGTGCAGCTGGCCGAGACCACCGGCAGCAAGCGCCGGCTGGATGTGGTGTTCCGCGTGTACGACGATGGCCTCGGCTTCCGCTACGTATTCCCCGAGCAGCCGAACCTGCACGAAGCGATCATCGATGACGAGCTGACCGAGTTCGCCATCGCGCAGGATTCCACCGCGTGGTGGATCCCTGCCGGCGAACCGATCCACTACGAGTACCTGTACCAGCGCACGCCGCTGCGCGAGGTTCCGCTGGTGCATACGCCGATGACCCTGCGCAGCCGCGATGGCCTGCACGTGGCGATTCACGAGGCTGCGCTGGTGGACTATGCCGGCATGTGGCTGCGGCGAAGCGAGGGCCAGCGCCTGCGCGCACAGCTGTCACCCTCGGCCGAAGGCTGGAAGGTGCGCCGCGCCCTGCCCTTCGCCACGCCGTGGCGCACGCTGCAGATTGCCGACCGTGCCGGTGGCCTGGTCGAATCGGACCTGATCCTCAACCTCAACGAACCCAATGCGCTGGGTGATGTGAGCTGGGTGAAGCCGGCCAAGTACCTGGGGGTGTGGTGGTCGATGCACCTGGACAACGAGAGCTGGGCGACCGGGCCGAAGCATGCGGCCACCACCGCGAAGACGAAGAAGGTGATCGACTTCGCCGCCGCGCACGGCTTCCGTGGCGTGCTGGTGGAAGGCTGGAATCCGGGCTGGGACGGCATGTGGGTGGGCAATGGCTACGACTTTGATTTCACCCGTGCCACGTCCGATTTCGACATTGAAGCGCTGTCGGCGTATGGCCAGAACAAGGGCGTGCACCTGATCGGCCACCACGAAACCGGCTGCGCCATCGAGCACTACGAGGAGCAGCTGGGCGCTGCGCTGGACCTGTACGCACGGCTGGGTGTGGACCAGTTCAAGACCGGCTACGTCTGCGATGACGGCCAGGTCGACCGCCGCAATCCCTCGGGCGGCCCGCTGTGGCGCGAGTGGCACGACGGTCAGTTCATGGCGCGCCACCATCTGAAGGTAGTGCAGGAAGCCGCGCGCCGGCACCTGTCAGTCAACCCGCATGAGCCGATCAAGGACACCGGCCTGCGCCGCACCTACCCGAACTGGATCTCGCGCGAAGGCGCGCGCGGCATGGAGTACAACGCCTGGGGCCAGCCACCGAATCCACCAGAACACGAGGTCAACCTGGTGTTCACCCGCATGCTGGCCGGGCCGATGGATTACACGCCCGGCATCCTCAGCCTGAAGGGCCGCCACGGCCAGGCCATTCCCAGCACGCTGGCACGCCAGCTGGCGCTGTACGTGGTGCTGTACAGCCCGATCCAGATGGCCGCCGACCTGCCCGAGCACTACCTGCAGCATCGCCAGGCATTCCGTTTCATCGAAGACGTCGCGGTGGACTGGGAGCAGAGCCGCGTGCTTGATGGCGAAGTGGGCGACTACGTGACGATCGTGCGCCGCGACCGCAACAGCCGCGACTGGTTCCTCGGCAGCATCACCGACGAGCACGGCCGCGTGCTGCCGGTGTCGCTGGGCTTCCTGGAGCCGGGCGTGCGCTATCGCGCCGAGATCTACCGCGATGGCGCGGGTGCTGATTTCCGCAGCAATCCCTTCGCGTTCGCGCGCGAAACCCGTGAGGTGACCAGCGCCGACGCACTGACGCTGGTGCTGGCGCCGGGTGGCGGGCAGGCCATTCGTTTCACGCCGCTTTGAATGCCCCGGCAGTGCCGGCCGCTGGCCGGCAACCCGGTGAACGCGATTGCCGGCCAGTGGCCGGCACTACCGCAAACAGAACCTGAAAGCGATTACATCCCTGCAAACGCCATTGAATACGTATGCAGGGTGATTCCCGCGAAGAACGCGCTGCCTACCATAGCGGCGACGACAGCGGCCACCGCGTCGCACGTCCACGGTCACTCCGGGACGTTCACGAATCGATCTGCAACATTGCCTGGGAGGGGAAAATGTTGAACCACAAGCGCAGCGCGCTGAGCATCGCGCTGGCCGTTGTCCTGGCGCCGACGCTGGCGTCGGCACAGTCCACGCAGAGCACCACCACGCCGGCCGCCACCGCCGCCACCAACCTGGATACGGTGCAGGTCACCGGCATCCGCCGCGGCATCGAGAACGCAATCGCGATCAAGCAGGACGCCACCTCGGTGGTCGAAGCGATCTCCGCCGAAGACATCGGCAAACTGCCTGACGTCAGCATCGCCGAATCCATCTCGCGCCTGCCCGGCCTGGCTGCCCAGCGCGTGGCCGGCCGTGCGCAGGTGATCAGTGTGCGTGGCCTGTCGCCCGACTTCGCCACCACCCTGCTCAATGGCCGTGAAGTGGTCAGCACCGGCGACAACCGCGGCGTCGAATTCGACCAGTACCCGTCCGAGCTGGTCAACGGCGTGACCGTGTACAAGACCCCGGACGCGGCGCTGGTCGGCCAGGGCCTGTCGGGCACCATCGACATGCAGACCGCACGCCCGCTCAGCTTCGGCGAGCGCGTGATCGCGGTCAGCGGCCGCTACCAGAAGAGCTCCCTGGGCCGCGCTGCCAACATCGACCCGTATGGCAACCGTTTCAGCGCCAGCTACATCGACCAGTTCTTCGACAACACCCTGGGCATCGCCATTGGTTATGCGCACAGCGACATGCCGATCCAGGAGAACCAGGTCGGCCTGTACGAGCCCTGGACCACCGAACACACCGACAAGGGCGAGCGTCGCGGAATCGCACCTGGCACCTACTTCACCGATGGCATCAAGGCGCTGCGCCGTACCGGCAACAACAAGCGCGACGGCGTGATGGCAACGATCCAGTTCCGCCCCAGCAACAGCTGGACCAGCACCTTCGATGCGTTCCATACCGAAGCCGAGCAGATCGACACCGCCAACCAGTTCGAGCTGAGCCTCAGCGGCAACGGCGAGGACAGCAACAATCCCAACGCGATCCTGCCGGTGTTCAGCAATGTCGGTCGCAATGCCGATGGCAGCTTCACCGGTGGCACGATCAACAATGCGTACCCGCTGGTGCGCGGCATGTACAACAAGCGGAAGGACAAGATCGATGCGTTCGGCTGGAACAACGAGTTCAACGTCGGTGGCGTGAAGCTGGTCGCCGACCTGAACTACTCCAAGGCGACCCGCCGCGAGATCAACCTGGAAAACAACCTGCAGCTGGTGCCGCGCCCGCAGTTCGACACGATCGGGCTGGTGGTGAACAACAACAGCTTCTCGCAGATCACGCCGGGGCGCGACTATTCCAATCCGGACAGCCTGTTCCTGACCAACACGATCTATGGTTCCGGCTATGGCAAGGTGCCGGAGGTGGAAGATCGCTTGAAGGGTGCCAAGCTGGCGGCGACGCTGCCGGTTCCCGAGGCCATGTCCAGCTGGTTCTCGGATGTGGACGTGGGCGTGAACTATGCCGACCGTCGCAAGCAGAAGGCTCAGGCCGAAGGCAACATCCTGCTCGGCGCCCAAGGCGAATCCACCATCGCACCGGACCTGCAGTACCGCCCGGTCAACCTCGGTTTCGCCGGCATCGGCTACATCCCGTCGTGGAATGTGCCGGCAGCCGTCGGTCGTTACATGACCTTCAACCCGGTCGACAACCTGGACTACCTGATTCCGAAATCCTGGACGGTCGAGGAGAAGATCACCACGGCGTGGGCACGCCTGAACATCAACACCGACATCGGCGTGGTCGGCGTGCGCGGCAACATCGGCGTGCAGATGCAGCACACCGACCAGAGCTCGGATTCGCGCTACTGGGACAGCTCGCAGCCGGCGGGCAGCAACATCCAGCCCTTCTCTGCCGGCAAGACCTACAAGGATTGGCTGCCAAGCTTGAACCTGGTGTTCATGTTCCCGCATCAGCAGACGCTGCGCTTCGCCGCCGCCAAGCAGGTCGCGCGCCCGCGCGTGGACCAGATGCGTGCCGGCCTGGAATTCGGCGTGGATACCAACAACGGCCGCCCCGGTGGCAGCGGTGGCAATCCGCTGCTGGATCCGTGGCGCGCCACCGCGCTGGATCTGTCCTATGAGAAGTACTTCGGCGAGAAGGCCTACGTGGCTGCGGCGATCTTCTACAAGGACCTGAAGAGCTACGTCTACACGCAGTCGGTGGACAACTACGACTTCAGCGGCCTGCTCGGCAACTACGTGCCACCGCCGGGCATGACCGCACCGGTGCTGTCCACCGGCACCTTCTCCACGCCGCAGAACGGCAAGGGCGGCACGTTGAAGGGGCTGGAGCTGACCGGGTCGTTCCCGCTGGAGATGCTGACCGACAGCCTGCGCGGCTTCGGCGTGCAGGCCAGCGCGACCTTCAACAAGAGCGACATCACCATCCTGGATCCGGAGAGCGCCTCCAGTGTGGGCACCGACCCGATCAGCCTGCCGGGACTGTCCAAGCGCGTGTACAACTTCACCGCCTACTACGAACGCAGCGGCTTTGAAGCACGTGTGAGCCAGCGCCGCCGTTCGGACTTCATCGGTGAGATCGGCAACTTCAACGGCAATCGCACCCTGCGTTACGTGGTGGGCGAGAACGTGACCGATGCACAGGTCAGCTACACCTTCAGCGACAGCAGCAGCCTGCGCGGGCTGACCCTGCTGCTGCAGGGCAGCAACCTGACCAACGAGCCGTACCGCACCTACGCCGGCAGCAAGGACCGCCCGCTGGAATACATCGAGTGGGGCCGCACCTACATGCTGGGCGTGAACTACAAGTTCTGAGGTAGCGCCGGGCCGCGCCCGGCAACCCGGACCCGGTAGTGCCGGCCGCTGGCCGGCAACACAAAGGGAGCAGGACCGGAAACCCGCTGCGCAGGCAGCGGGTTTTCTTTTGCGCGGATGCCGGCCATTGGTCGGCAAGGCCCATCCACGCATGGCGTGGATCTACTGGTTGGGGTGTCTCTGGGTAGATCCACGCCATGCGTGGATGCCTTTCGCCGGAAGCCCACCCACAAAAAAGGGACGGGGCGCTTCGGCCCCGTCCCCGCAAGTACCGCCACCGGAGAAAACGGTCAGCTGCGTCGGGCGCAATACACCGCGCGCGGCGGCAGCTGGAGTTCATTGCCCTGCACCGTACCCGCATCCGGGCCCGGCACCGCCACCTGCTGCCAGTTGCCCGGCGGCAGCGGATGGCTCACCGCCTCGGCCGACAGGTTGAAGGCCAGCAGGAGGGTTTCATCTGCAAGCATACGCTCGAACAGCAGCACTGGCTCAGCGCTTTCGATGAATCGGATGCTGCCATGCAGGAGTGCCGGCTGGCTATGCCGCCAGGCCAGGAACCCGCGGAACGCAGCCAGGACCGAGTCCGGGTCGCGCTCCTGCACCGCCACGGCCGCGGCGCGGTGCTCGGGCGGAATCGGCAGCCACGGCTGGCCGGCGGTGAAACCGGCCAGCGGCGCGTCGGTCCACGGCAGTGGGGTCCGGCAGCCATCGCGGCCCTTGAAGTTGGGCCAGAAGGTGATGCCATAGGGGTCCTGCAGGGCCTCGAACGGCACCTCGGCCTCGGCCAGGCCCAGTTCCTCGCCCTGGTACAGGCAGACCGAGCCGCGCAGCGAGCACAGCATCGCCACCAGCATCCTCGCCAGGCGCGGGTCAGCCGGGTGGCCGCCCCAGCGGCTGACCGCCCGCTCCACATCGTGATTCGAAACCGCCCAGCACGGCCAGCCTTCGGTCATTGCCGCTTCCAGCCGCGAGACCGTGTCGCGGATGTAGGCCGCGCTGTAATCGTCCACCAGCAGCTCGAAGCTGTAGCCCATGTGCAGGCGGCCATCGCGGGTGTACTCGGCAGTGGTGGCCAGCGAGTCCTCCGAGGAGATCTCACCCAGGCTGACCGCCCCCGGATACTCGTCCAGCAGCGCGCGCAGCCGCTCCAGGAACGGCAGGTTCTCCGGCTGGGTGTTGTTGTAATAGTGGTACTGGTAGGCGTACGGGTTGTCCGGGCTGAAGCCGCGACCGAAGCGCTTCTCCGCCGGCTTGGCCGGGTTGTCGCGCAGCTGCGCGTCATGGAAGCAGAAGTTGATCGCATCCAGGCGGAAGCCATCCACGCCGCGGTCCAGCCAGAATCGCACGTTGTCCAGGGTGGCCTGCTGCACGTCCGGGTGATGGAAGTTCAGGTCCGGCTGGTCGACCAGGAAGTTGTGCAGGTAGTACTGCTCTCGGCGCGGCTCCCACTGCCAGGCGCCGCCGCCGAACAGCGACAGCCAGTTATTGGGCGGCGTGCCGTCCTCGCGCGGGTCCGCCCACACGTACCAGTCGGCCTTGGGGTTGGTCCGGTCCTGTCGGCTCTCGCGGAACCAGGCGTGCTCGATCGAGGTATGGCTCAGCACCTGGTCGATCATCACCTTCAGGCCCAGACCGTGCGCCTTGGCCAGCAGGCGGTCGAAGTCGTCCAGGCTGCCGAACAGCGGGTCGACGTCGCGGTAGTCGGCGATGTCGTAGCCGAAGTCGGCCATCGGCGATTTGAAGAACGGCGAGATCCAGATCGCGTCCACGCCCAGCGTTGCGATGTGGTCCAGGCGCTGGATGATGCCCGGCAGGTCGCCTACCCCGTCGCCGTTGGCGTCAAGGAAACTGCGCGGGTAGATCTGGTAGATGACGGCTCCGCGCCACCATGGATAGTGCGACATCGACAGCCCCCCTCCGGGCGTGCGGGACCCGCCGGGAGCGGGCCGAAATCCTGATGCCGCAAGCTTAGCGGTGGCCTCACGGGCATGGCGCAACCTGCATACGTATTCACGCAGGCGGCATCCGTGGCCGGGCCGCGGACGCCGGCCTGCCCGGTTTGCGCCCGAATTCACAGGCAACGCCTATAATCAGCGATGAGCCTGAAAGCCTGATCGCATGACCATCACCGAAGACACCCGTCCCGCCCTGGGCCTGCCCCAGATCCAGTCGCTTGCCGCGGCCGACATGGCCGCCGTCGACGCCCTGATCCGGCGCCGCCTGTCCTCGGACGTCGTGCTGATCAACCAGATCGCCGACCACATCATTTCCGCCGGCGGCAAGCGCCTGCGCCCGATGCTGGTGATGCTGGCCGGCCATGCGGTCGGCCAGGCCGGCCCGGACCACCACCAGCTGGCGGCGATCATCGAGTTCATCCACACCTCCACCCTGCTGCACGACGACGTGGTGGACGAATCCAGCCTGCGCCGTGGCCGCAGCACCGCCAACGCCCTGTGGGGCAACGCGCCCAGCGTGCTGGTCGGCGACTTCCTGTACTCGCGCAGCTTCCAGCTGATGGTCGAGCTGGAGCGCATGTCGGTGATGCAGATCCTGGCCGATGCCACCAACCGCATCGCCGAGGGTGAAGTGCTGCAGCTGCTGCACGTGCACAACCCGGATACCGACGAAGCCGCCTACCTGCGCGTGATCGAGCGCAAGACCGCGGTGCTGTTCGCCGCCGGCACCCGCCTGGGCGCGCTGGCCAGCGGCGTGGATGAAGCCACCCAGCAGGCCCTGTTCGACTACGGCATGCACCTGGGCTACGCGTTCCAGATTGCCGACGACGTGCTGGACTATTCGGCCAATGCCGAGGAGCTGGGCAAGAACCTGGGTGACGACCTCGCCGAGGGCAAGGCCACGCTGCCCCTGATCCATGCCATGGCCCATTCGGACGCCGCCACCCGCGAACGCCTGCGCACCATCGTGCAGGACGGCGACGCCTCGGCGATGCCGGAAGTGCTGGCCGCGATCCGCGCCACCGGCGGCCTCGAGTACAGCCGCCGTCGCGCCGAGGAATATGCCGAAGCCGCCGAACGTGCGCTCGATTGCCTGGCCGACAATGATGCCGTGGCTGCCCTGCGCGGCCTGGCCCGCTACGCGGTGCAGCGCTCGCATTGATGGGTTGAGGCGTGCCGACCAACGGTCGGCACCCACCAAACTGGCATTCCGGTGGGTGCCGACCGTTGGTCGGCACGCGTTTGTTTACCGGAAGCGCTCCTCGAAGAACTCATCCAGCGCCTTCCACGCACGCTTCGCCGCGCGCTCGTTGTACTGGCAGCCCGGCGGGCTGTTGGCATCGCGCTCGGCAAAGCAGTGCACCGCGCCGCTGTAGTTGGTGAATTCCCAATCGACCTTGGCCGCGTCCATTTCTTTCTGGAAGCTGCCGATGTCCTCGGCGGTCACGCTGGTGTCGTCGGCGCCATTGAGCACCAGCACCGACGGGTGGCTGCCACCAGCCTGCGCCGGCAGCGGCGAACCCAGCCCGCCGTGCAGGCTGACCACCCCTGCCAGCGGCGCACCGGCACGGGCCAGCTCCAGCACCGTGGTGCCACCGAAACAGAAGCCCACCGCACCGATCCGGCTGGCATCGAGCGGCGCCTTGCCGGCCTGCGCCTTGAGCACGTTCACCGCCTCCAGTGCACGCGCACGCAGCAGCGGCCGATCGTTGCGCAGCTTGCTGGCCACCGGCCCGGCCTCGGCATCGGTCTTCGGCCGCACGCTCTTGCCGTAGACATCGGCCACCAGCACCACGTAGTCATCGCCGGCCAGCTGCTTGGCCTTCGCGACCGCCGATTCGTTCACGCCTTTCCAGTTCGGCACCATCACCAGCCCGGGGCGCTTATCGTTGTCGCCGTCGTCATAGACCAGCACGCCGCTGAAAGTCGTGCCCTGGTGCTTCCACTCCACCGGCTGCGTCTTCATCGCCGCCCACGCCGGCATCGCTGCCAGCCCCAGCATCACCGCCACACCGCATCGCCAACGATTCATGCGCCTGCTCCGCAAGAAAAAGGGGACGGAGGGGATTAAGCCGTATTCGCCCCTCCCGCGTCGCATTCTGCATTGGCGACGTGACGCAGGTGTGGTTGGATACGACTTAATCCCCTCCGTCCCCTTTTTTCGCATGAATCTTGTTGATCGCTTCCTGTCTGGCCTTGTTCCGCGTCTGCCTGCCGAGGATGCCGCCCAGTGGGCTTGGGTCCAGGGCGCCAGCGCCGAAGACCTGCAGCGCCTGCGTGCGCAGTGGCCGCAGGTGCCGGACAGCCTGGCGGAACTGTTGTCCCGCGTGGATGGCACCCATTTCCGCGAGTACCCCGGCGGCGAGGTCTGCGTGCTGATGCTGGGTTCAGATGTGGGCGATTACCCCTACTACCTGCGCTCGGTCGCGCAGATCTTCGAGGACCAGCAGCAGTGGGACGACAGCATCCGTTCCATCTACGAAGAGTGGCTGGATGACGAGCCGGAGATCCTGGGTGAGGGCATCGACGCCGATCTGCCGATGAACCGCCGCCTGTGCTTCTCGCACTGCATGAACAACGGCGGCACCTCGATGCTGTACCTGGATTTTGATCCCGCGCCGGGCGGTACGGTCGGCCAGGTGGTGCGCTACCTTCACGATCCGGACAGCTATGCGGTGATCGCGCCCAGCTTCGATGCGTACCTGCAGCAGTTGATCGAGGGCGGCTACGCGTTCATCGATGAGGAGCAGTAGATCCACGCCATGCGTGGATGAATTTCTCCGGAGGTTGCCGGCCAGCGGCCGGCACTACCTTCAAGCGATACCCAGCCCGGGAATCGCGCTGATGCTCTCCGGGTCAAACCCAGCCAGCTCAGCGAAATGACGGCCACGCGCCACGTAATCCCGGTAGGCACCAAAGCTCGGCGCGCCCGGCGACAGCAATACCACCCCGCCTTCAGAACCCAACGCGGCACGTGCCAGCGCCATTGCCTCGGGCAGATCCGCCGCCGCGTGCAGACCGAAGCGACCGGCATCGGCCAGCGGCTGCAGCATCGCGTGGATGCGCGGGCCGTTGCTGCCCATCGTCACGATCTCCACCGGCGGCACGTCGTGCGCCATGTGCTGCATGAAATCGGTCCAGTCCAGGCCACGGTCATGCCCGCCCACCAGCAACGCGATGCGCTGCCCGGCGAAGCACTCCAGCGCGGCCAGGCTGGCATGCGGCGTGGTGCTGATCGAATCGTTGACGTAGGTCAGGCCATCGGCCGCGCCGATGCGCTGCAGGCGATTCGGCAGCGGACGGAAATCCTGCACCGCCGGTGCCAGCGCCACGGCGTCCAGCCCCAGCGCTTCCAGCGCCGCCAGTACCGCACAAAGGTTGCCGCGGTTGTGGTGACCCGGCAGCGGCGTGTTGCGGGTATCGAACACGGCCTGCTCGCCGCGATGCACGATGTCACCGCGCATATGCCAGCCCTGCGGCTGGTTGAACCAGACCACTTCGCTATCGGGCAGCGACAGCGCAGCCAGATGCAGATCGGCGGCATTGAGCACGGCGATCCGCGGTGCGGCTTCAGTCACCAGCCGCAGCTTGTCCTCGATGTAACGCTGCTCGCTGCCGTGCCAATCCAGGTGCTCCGGGAACAGGTTCAGCACCACCGCTACCTGCGGATGGGCGCCACTGCGCGCCACTTCGCCGGTCTGGTAACTGGACAGTTCCACCGCCCAGTACGCGGGTGCGGGCTGCGGGTCCAGCACTTCCAGCAGCGGCAGGCCGATGTTGCCGACCAGGCCGGTGCGGTGGCCGGCGGCACGCAGCAGGTGCGCGACCAGCGCGGTGGTGGTGCTCTTGCCCTTGGTACCGGTCACGCACACGGTGTCGTGCACGATGCCATCGGCACCTGCATGTTCGGCAAACCACAGCGCGGTGCCACCGATGAAGGTGGTGCCCTGCCCCGCCGCGGCCAGCGCTACCGGCTGGTAGGGGCTGATGCCGGGCGACTTGATCACCACGTCGAACGCGGCCAGCGCTTCAGCAGAAGGCTCGCCACGCACATCCAGCGCGCCCCGCGTTTCTGCGCGTGCGGCCTCGACTTCTGCCGCCGGGCAGAACAGGCTCAGCGGCAGCGTGGGCAGGCGCTCGCGCAGCACCGCAAACGCGGCGCGGCCCTCACGGCCCCAGCCCCACAGCGCAACGCGCTTTCCTTCAAGCTTCGAAATCTTCACGCACCCGTTCCCACAGCGCAGCCGGAACGCGGTGCTCGCCCTGCAGCTGCAGCAGCGGTGCCAGTTCCAGTTCGGCGGCATCCAGCTGCGGCTGGATCTCATTGCAGAAGCGCTTCACCAGCACGTCTTCCTTCCACTCCGGGCGCTGTGCCAGGGTCGCCATCGCCGCACGCGATTCGCGGCCTTCGCCCACGCACTCGAACGGCTTGTGGTCCTGGAATTCCAGCAGCGCATCGAAGCCACCGGCCTGCTCGGCATCATCCAGCAGGTTGCGGCCGAAGATGCGCACCAGGCGCGTCTTGGGCATGAACGGGGCCAGCGCCAGGAACACGAAGTGGCACTTCGGGCAGACGCCGCACCAGCGGTTCACCGGGCGCTCGCCGAGGATGTGGAAGTTGCGGTTGCAGCTGGAGAAATGCGCGTCGTAGAAGTCGGTCTTGGCGAACTGGCGGGCCACCGCCAGCTCCGACATCGGGCGTAGCAGCGAGTAGTACTGCAGGTCCGCCGCTACGTGCGTCTGCACATGGCTGCCGAACGCCTGCTCGAATGCCCAGCCCTTGGACCACTGATGGTTCACTTCGCCGGTGCCCGGAATCTGGCTGCCGTAGCTGGCCGAACGCTCATTGGAGAACACCACCTGGTCCACGCCCTGCAGCAGCGCGGCCAGCACCATGATCGCCGAGTTCACCGCAGTGACCGGGATATGCCCGTTCCACGCACCCTGGCGGTTCAGCTCGAACAGTTCCGGCGCCAGCGCGCGGCCCAGGTTCAGCGTCGGCAGGCCGGTGCGTTCAGCGCAGGCACGGATCAGCTGCGAGCCACCGATCCAGGTCACCGTCTCGTCCACGCCGGCACGGCGCAACGCTTCGATGCTGACCAGCGAATCCTTGCCACCACCGATCGCCACCAGCGCGTGCGGCTGCAGGCCCAGCACCGGCGCCTGCACTGCCTCGCCCTGCACCGGCAGGCGGAAGCGCCCGCGCAGGTTCAGGCCATTGCGGTACGCGAATTCACCCAGGCCGTTGAGGTAGACCGTCTCCACCAGCGCAGCGGTATCGGCATCGATGGCGTAGCTGTCGATGCTGACCGTCTCCGGCACGCCCGCCTTGTAGTAGCTGACACCGGCGATCAGGTGCAGCAGCTGCAGCGCGCGCTGCACAGCGGCGGTACGCGCTTCGTCCAGCACGAACGGGGCGCCCGGCACGGTGATGGTTTCCACCATCTCCGGGCCGTCATCAAAGGCGTAGACCAGCTTGGCCACGCCGGTGTCCGCAGCGAATTCGCAGCGGACGAAGCGGAAGCGGGAAACCTGGTGTTTATCGAAAGCAGTCATGGTGTATCCGGTCAGGCACGGGCCCGCGCAGCTGCGCGGGGCGTGTCGGTGGGCGGGTGCAGGGCGCGCGCGGTGGTCATTCGATCACGTCTTCGCGCGGCAGCATCCGCTGGTTGTAGGTGTTGGCCATCGAATAGCCGTACGCGCCGGCATCGGCGATCAGCATCACGTCGTCCGGCGCGGTCGACACCGGCAGCTTGCGGCGCTTGCCGAACACATCGCTGGATTCGCAGATCGGGCCGACCACATCGAACGCCGCTTCGGCATAGCCGCCCTGGCGGCTGAGGTTCTCGATGTCGTGCCAGGCGTCGTACAGGGCCGGACGCATCAGTGCGTTCATGCCGGCATCCAGGCCAACACGGCGCACGCCGTCCTTCTCCACCACCTGGGTGACATGGGTCAGCAGCACGCCGGATTCGGCCACCAGGTAGCGGCCCGGCTCGATCGCCAGGCGGAATGCAGGATGCAGCGCCTTGACCTCGGCCAGGCCCTCGGCCCAGGCGTCCAGGTCGAACGGCTCGTCTTCGTCGCTGTACGGAATCGGCAGGCCACCGCCGATGTCGATGGTGTGCACGCTGCCGATGCGGCGGGCGAAACCGGCCAGCTCATCGCACATCAGGCGCCAGTGCTGCGCGGTTTCCACGCCACTGCCGAGGTGCGCGTGCAGGCCGACCACGCGGCTGCCCAGATCGGTGGCCGCGCGCACGAACTCATCGACGCGGGCGATCGGCAGGCCGAACTTGGAGTCCTTGCCGCCGGTACGGACCTTGGCATGGTGGCCTTCGCCACGGCCCAGATCCACGCGCAGCCACAGCTCGCGGTTGCGGAACAGGTCCGGCCAGCGCTGCAGCGCTTCGACGTTGTCGACGGTGACGGTCACGCCCAGCGCGAACGCGGCTTCGTACTCGCTGCGCGGGCAGAAGCTGGGGGTGAACAGCACACGCTTGGGCGACAGTTCCGGCAGGTGCTGGAACACGTGCTTCAGTTCGCCGTGCGATACACACTCAAGGCCGAAGCCCTCGGCTTCCAGCAGCTGCAGGATGGCCGGGTGGCTGTTGGCCTTGATCGCGTAGTAGCGCTGGTCGATCGGCTTGATCGCGGCCAGCGCGCGGGCACGGGCGCGCACGGTCGGCAGGTGGTAGACATAGCGCGGCGTACCGGCGTCGGCCAGCTGCAGCAGGTGCGCCCGCTGGCCCCGCCACCACGGCGTGCCACGCGGGCGCACGGTGCCGGCGATCTCGCGCCAGCGTGGGCCGAACACTTCGGTCTCTTCCACCGGCATCGCACCGCTGTCGATCAGCTCGGCGTGCAGGATCGGCAGCAGGCCATCGGCATCGGCTTCGTCGATGACGAAGGTCAGGTTCAGGTCGTTGGACGACTGCGAGATCATGTGCACGCGCTCGCGGCCGAACGTGGCCCACACGTCCGACAGCTTGTGCAGCAGCGAACGCATGCCGCGGCCAACCAGGGTGATCGCTGCGCACGGCACGATCACCTTCACCTTGCAGATCTGCGACAGGTCGGCCGACAGCGCGGCCAGCACATCGGTGTTGACCAGGTTCTCGGACGGATCCAGCGATACGGTGACGTTGGTTTCGGCCGAACCGATCAGGTCCACCGACAGGCCATGCTTCTTGAACAGGTTGAACACATCGGCCAGGAAGCCGACCTGCTGCCACATGCCGATGCCTTCCATCGACACCAGCACGATGCCGTTGCGGCGGCTGATCGCCTTCACGCCCGGGACCGGCGCAGCACTGCCATCGATGCTGGTACCCGGCAGTTCCGGGCGCTCGGTATCGAGGATGGCCATCGGCACGCCGGCATCGCGGCACGGCTTGATCGAGCGCGGGTGCAACACCTTGGCGCCAGTGGTGGCGATTTCCTGCGCCTCGTAATAGTCCAGGCGGGTCAGCAGGCGCGCGTCCGGCACGTCCTTCGGGTTGGCACTGAACATGCCCGGCACATCGGTCCAGATCTCCACGCGGCTGGCACCGAGCAGCGCACCGAAGTACGCCGCCGAGGTATCCGAGCCACCACGGCCGAGGATGGCGGTACCACCATCGGCATGCCGCGAAATGAAGCCCTGGGTGATCAGCAGGCGGGTCGGCTGCGCGCGGAAGCGCTGCATCCACTCCGCATCGGCACGCCACTGGCAGTTCACCGACAGCCGCTGCGACCAGTCGCTCTGGTTCGGCTGCGGCGGCATCGCGTCCAGCCACTGGCGGGCATCCATCCAGCCCATGTCCAGGCCCGAAGCGTGCAGATAAGCCGCGCCCAGGGTGGAGGACAGCAGTTCGCCCTGGCCCAGCACTTCGGCCTGCCACTGCAGCGGCCGGGTGGCCGCGCGCGCGTCGTCGAGCAGCCCCTGCAGCGCCGCCAGGCGCTCGGCCAGCACCTCGCGGCCCAGGCCGAGTTCAACCAGGAAGGCCTCGTGGCGTTCGACCAGCGCCGCCACGCGATCACGGCTGTCCGGCGCGCCATCGGCGATTGCGGTCAGTTCGTTGGTGACCCCGGACAGCGCCGACACCACCACCAGCACGCGCGAGCCGGTCTCTTCCGCACGTTTTTTCGCCAGCTTCCCGATCGTGTCCCAGCGATGACGACGCGACACCGAGGTGCCGCCGAACTTCAGTACGATCCAACGATCGACAAGGGGGGAAGCTGACATGGATTGGCTATGTAGAATGTGGGGAAGCCGCCCTCGGGGGCGGAACCTTTGATTCTAAGCGCAATATCCCCGTAGATGGCCGTCCTCCGTTACCTGCAGCTCGATGTCTTCGCCCCCCGCCCCGGCACCGGCAACCCACTGGGCGCCATCCTGGACGCCGACGGGCTCTCCAGCAGCCAGATGCAGGCCCTGGCCGCCTGGCTGAACCTGTCCGAGACGGTGTTCTTCCTGCGCCCCAGCGCGCCCGGCGCCGATTACCACATCCGCATCTTCACCCCGACCCGCGAGCTGGCCTTTGCCGGCCACCCCAGCGTCGGCGCCGCCTGGGCGGCGGTGACCTGCGGCCTGGCGCAACCACGCGACGGTGCCCTGCTGCAGCAATGCGCTGCGGGGTTGCTGCCGGTACGGGTGAGCGGCCCGGCCGAGGCACTGCAGATCCAGCTGGCCAGCCCACCGGCGCGACATCTGGACACAGCGGCGGACGGAGCACCCGAAGCGCTGCTGGCCCTCGCCGCCAACGGGCACGTGCCCGAACTCTGGGACAACGGCGCACGCTGGTGGCTGCTGCCGCTGCGCGACGCATCCGCCGTACGCAACCTGGTGCCGGACATGGCCGCACTGGCCGACTGGAGCCTCGCCACTGATGCCACCGGCCTGGCCGTGTTCGCCGACGAAGCTGGCACCGACCACACCCGGGTGGTGCGCGCCTTCTGCCCCGCTGATGCGGCCGCCGTACCGGAGGACCCGGTGACCGGCAGCGCCAATGCCCTGATCGGTGCCTGGCTGCGGCAGCGCGATGCCCTGCCCGGCCGCGAGGGCCACTACGTGGCCAGCCAGGGCCGCGAAGTCGGCCGCGATGGCCGCGTGCAGGTGCAGGTCGATGCGCAGGGCACGGTCTGGATCGGCGGCCAGGTGCAGCCGGTCATCGACGGCCACATCCGCTGGTAGCCCACGGAAAAAAGGGGACGGAGGGAATTAAGTCGCTTATGGCACATGGGGCAAAAGCGACTTAATTCCCTCCGTCCCCTTTTTGGTGCCCCGCGCTACGCTATGCGGCCTGTTTACTGGAGTGCCGCCTGATGTCCACCCGCCGTTTCCTGCAGCTGGATGTGTTTTCCCCGCGCGCCGGCGCCGGCAATCCGCTGGCCGTGGTGCTCGATGCCGAGGGCCTGGACGACGCCAGCATGCAGGCCATCGCGCGCTGGACGCGCCTGCCCGAAACCACCTTCGTGTTCCCGCCGCAGGTCGCCGGTGCCAGTTACCGGCTGCGCATGTTCAGCCCGCAGAAGGAAGTTCCGTTTGCCGGCCACCCCAGCGTCGGCACCGCGCATGCGGTGCTGCAGGCCGGCCTGGCCGCAGCGGTCGATGGTGTGCTGGTACAGGACGGCATTGCCGGTGCCCTGCCGCTGCGCGTCAGCGGTGAAGGTGCGCAGCAGCGCATCGCCATCCGCACGCCGCGCGCGCAGCTGGCCGAGACTGCCGAGGCGACCGATCCACGCCTGCAGGCCGCACTGAAGGACTGGCCGCTGGGCACGCTGCCGCCGGCGCGGATGCAGGGCGGACGCAGCTGGTGGGTGGTGCAGGTGGCCGATGAGGCCGCATTGCGCGCATTGCAGCCGGACTGGGATGCGGTGGCCGCACTGGCCGAGTCCACCGACAGCATGGGCGTGTTCGCCTATGCCTTCAGCGATGGTGGTGAGGGCTTCGATCTGGCGGTACGTGCCTTCGTCGGCAATGGACGCCGCTTCGAGGACGCCGCCTCCGGTGCCGCCAACGCCGTGCTGGCCGCATGGCTGGACCTGCGCGATGCCCTGCCCCGTGGTCGTGCACCGTTCGAAGTCAGCCAGGGCCGCGAAGTCGGCCACGATGCACGCCTGACGCTGCTGGTCGACGAGGACGGCGAGGTCTGGTCGGGCGGCCAGGTGCAGACGGTGATCAGCGGCACCATCGATTGGTGATCCGCAAGCGGTAGAGCCGAGCGTGGGCTCGGCTCTACAGGTAACGGCCGCTCAGCCCAGCTCGGCTTCCAGGCTGATCGGCACTGCGCTCAGCGCCTTGGATACCGGGCAGTTCTGCTTGGCGTCATCGGCAATCGCACGGAACTGCGTCGCGTCGATGCCCGGCACCACCGCCTTCACCTTCAGCCGGATCTGCGACAGCTGCGGGCCGCCCTCCAATGACAGATCGACCTTGGCTTCGGTATCCAGCGAGGTCGGGGTAAAGCCGGCCTCGCCGAGCTTGGCCGACAGCGCCATGGTGAAACAGCCGGCGTGCGCGGCAGCGATCAGTTCTTCCGGATTGGTGCCCTTCTCGTCACCGAAGCGGCTGTTGAAGCCGTAGCGGGTCTTGTCCAGCAGCCCACTCTGCGGCGTGCTCAACTGTCCCTTGCCCGACTTCAGATCGCCTTCCCAGTGCGCGGTGGCGTGTCGCGAGATTCCCATATGCTGCTCCTGCGTGGCGGTGATGAACGGTCACCCTCGCACGGCACGCGTTAGCCCTGCGTCGCTCCGCCGCATGCCGAACGTCCGCCGGGAACCGGGCAGATGGACACTTCTTCACCAGCCATCTGCGCATTTCCCCCTTGTTTTCAGTGGTTTCGCGCATTCCACCGATGGAGGGGCACCAGCCATCGCGCATGCTGCCACACCCCCTTCCCCCACTGCCGGCCATGTACTGAATCGGCCTGGATATGAAAAAACATGCACTTTCCGCGCTTCGGGCTATTGGCGGCGCCCGAGAGTTGCCCTACATTGCGCTTGCCGACGGGGTTCGGCGCCGACCAAACAACCAACCGTTCACGGAACAGGAAACCATGGCAAAGACCGCTAAGAAGGCTGCCCCGAAGAAGGCAGTGAAGAAAGTCGCGACGAAGGCAGCCGCCAAGCCGGCCGCTCCGAAGCCGATCAAGGAAGTGCTGACCAAGTCCGGCCTGGTTGCACACATCGCTGAAGCCTCCGGCGTCATCGCCAAGGACGTCCGCGCTGTGCTGGCCTCGCTTGAAAGCGCCGTCGCCTCCTCGGTGCACAAGAAGGGCGCTGGCTCCTTCACCCTGCCGGGCCTGCTGAAGATCACCACCGTCAATGTGCCGGCCAAGCCGAAGCGCAAGGGCATCAACCCGTTCACCAAGGAAGAGCAGTGGTTCGCCGCCAAGCCGGCCACCACCAAGCTGAAGGTGCGTCCGCTGAAGAAGCTGAAGGACGCCGCGCTGTAAGCGCGCGCCCCAACGCGGATTCCGACGGGACGGCTCTGGCCGTCCCGTTTTTTTTGTCCCAACCACAGCCCGCAACACAGCGTTGCCGCATCCCCGGGAATGCGCGTACAGGCCCGTCGCCATTGGCTGGGCGTGGTCCGTTGCGGCCCCGGAACGTACCGGGTGGAACACTGCGTGCAGCCCCGGCCATCGCCGCCGGGCACGGCCTTGCCTAAGGTGGGCACATCCTCCACAGCTACGGCGAGCACACCCTCATGGCCAGCCCCTCCACCCGCTACCGGATCTCGGTGACCCCCATCGAAAAGGACGGGTTGCAGTGCACCGGGCGCTGCACCATCGAACTGGAACATCGCGCAAGCCGCGACCTGATGCGCCTGCTGGAAGCGGCGCCGCGCACCGCTGGTATCAGCGGCGACGAGCGCGCGACCCTGGTGATCGCCACCCAGCTGCTGCGCGACATCGTGCAGCGCCACGCCGACACCGAAGGGCATGCCCTGGCCGCCATCGCCACGCAGGTGCTGCCGGCGCTGGATGCACTGGAACAGCTGCCCTCCTCCCGCTGATCGCGGAACAGCCGATACACTGCCTCCTTCCGTTCGCCTCGGGGAGGAGGCAGACATGCGCAGGTTCCTGATACTGCTCGCACCGCTGGTGCTGCTGGCCTGTTCCCGGCCGACATCGCAATCCGATCCAGCGGATGCCACACCGTCGGCCACGGCCGAGGCGGCTGCCCGCACGAAGTCACAGACCGCCGCAGAAGGCGATGCACCGGCCGTGCAGGCCATCGATGTCGATCCCCTGTTTGCCGCCGTCGCGGCCGAGGCCGAGCTGCCGGCGGGAATGCTCAATGCCTATGTCATGGCCCTGCTCAATCGCGATCGCAAGGCCGTCGACGCCGCGTGGACATTCCCGCCCAGCGATGCACGACGCGCCGACGATGCCGCATTGCGCCAGCTCACGGACGTGCGCAGCCTGCGCCTGACCAGCGAACTACCGATCGCGCGCGACGGTCACCAGCCACCGCAGCTGCTGGAGGTTCCGGTGCAGATCCGCGCAGTGACCCCTGAGGGCACCTTCCGCTTCGGTGGCTGGTACCGGGTGCAACCCCGTGCCGATGGCCGCGCCTGGCAGATCCAGTCGGCGCAACTGCGGCCAACGCTGGACTGAACCGTTGCAGCGGCATGCACGCGCGATTCAGCCGGCACGGCTACTCTTTGATTCGTCCATTCATATCCACCGGTCACCGCCATGCGCCTGCGTTCCCTGATGACCCGCCTCGCGGCCTCCACCGTGCTGATCGCCGCTGCGATCGGCGCCCAGGCCGCCCCTTCCATCTCCGGCCGCGAACTGTCGGTCGGCGCCAGTGACGTGCAGCAGTACCTCGATGGCAGCTTCCCACGCACCCAGGACGCCCTCGGCGGCCTGATCGCGCTGACCATGAGCCATCCACAGCTGAGCCTTCCGGCCGGCGAACGGTTGAACCTGGGCATGGATGTGGCACTGGCCACCGCCGGTGGCAACCCGGCCAAGCTGGGCACGGTGAAGCTCAGCAGTGGACTGCGCTACGACGCGCAGACCCAGGGCTTCCACCTGCAGCAGCCGAGCGTGGATGACTTCACCCCGGCCAACCAGGGCGGTCGTCTCGATTCGCGCACCCGCGGCCTGCTCAATGCCTGGCTGAGCGACTACGCCCAGCGCGAACCGATCTACAAGCTGGACCCGGCCGTGGCC
Source organism: Stenotrophomonas sp. 86156_Sma (assembly GCF_056481625.1). Taxonomy (NCBI): domain Bacteria; kingdom Pseudomonadati; phylum Pseudomonadota; class Gammaproteobacteria; order Lysobacterales; family Lysobacteraceae; genus Stenotrophomonas; species Stenotrophomonas sp. 86156_Sma. The sequence continues at coordinate 1,218,321 of NZ_CM151157.1, read as the reverse complement.
GGCCTGCTCGGCGCGCTGCAGGTGCAGTCGGCGCAGGTGAAGAACGGCAAGCTGGTGGTCACCTTCAACCAGAACCTGGGCAACCTGGTGCCGGCAGGCGTGCTGGGTAAGTAAGGTAGTGCCGGCCGCTGGCCGGCACGCTTTTCACATGTGTGCCGGCCAGCGGCCGGCACTACCCGCTGCGGGTCAGCGCTTGGGCTGCAGCATGGTGCCGGTGCACTTGGGCGAGCCGCAGCGGCATTCCCAGATCTTCTTCAGCTTGGCGGTGTGACGCTCGGCCAGGGTGATGCCGTAGTTGTAGGTCAACTCTTCGCCGGCCTTGATATCGCGCAGCGCCTCGATGAACACCTTGTCGCCGCGGCTGTCGCCGTCCTCGTCTTCCTCGATCACCGCCTCGCAGTTCGGGTCGCAGCTGTGGTTGATCCAGCGCGCGTCATTGCCCTTGTAGTTGGCATCGATCACCCAGTCGTCGTTGAGGGTGAACAGGAAGGTATGGCCACTTTCGACGTCGCCGCTGTCATCGGCATCAACGTCGCCGTGGCTGCGCAGCAGGCCCTTGTACTGGATCACGCGCTCGCCCTGCTTGATCGGGGCCACGGCGAACACGCCGTTGCCATGGATGGCGGACTTGCGGGCTTGGATCTTCTTCGGCATCGGCACGGGCTGTTTGCAGCGAATGGAACAGGGATTCTCGCCCATTCCGGGTGATTGCGAAAATCACCCCGTTGGCGCAGCATTGCGCCCTGGCAACGGCCCCGGTGTGTCCTCCCGGCCCGGCCCCAGCGCCGGCTGAATGCCCGGGTTGGATGGCGGCGAATAAAAGCGTACAATTTCAGTCCGCTTTAAGAACCACTCGCATCCCCATGTTGCGCGTCACCAAACTCACCGATTACGCCACCGTCGTGCTGACCGTGCTCGCCGCCCGTCCGGGCGAGGTGCTCAGTGCCACCGAGCTGGCCGAATTCACCGGTCTGGAGCCGCCCACCGTCAGCAAGGTGCTCAAGCCGCTGGCCCAGGCCGGCCTGGTTGAAGGCCTGCGCGGCGTGCGTGGCGGCTACCGCCTGACCCGCCCGGCCATCGAGATCTCGCTGTTCGAAGTGGTCGAAGCGATGGAAGGGCCACTGGCCCTGACCGAATGCAGCCACGACCACCACCAGTGCGGCATGGCGCCCAAGTGCGGCGCGCGCAGCAGCTGGCGGTTGATCAACGACGTGGTCTCCGAGGCCCTGCGCGATGTCACCCTTGCGCAGATCCTGCCCCCTCTCCCCCTTGCCGATGACGAACAGCGCCGCACCATCGCTGTCGACGTCGTCTCCTGATCCGTAGGCAGCCCCCCATGGCCACCGAAACCATCGAAAACGTCGCCCACGACGACACCCCCAACCGCGAGATCCACGAGCAGCTCGGCCGCAAGTATTCGGCCGGCTTCATCACCGAGATCGAATCGGACTCCCTGCCGCCGGGCCTGGACGAGGACACCATCCGTGCCCTGTCGGCCAAGAAGGAAGAGCCGGAGTGGATGACGCAGTGGCGCCTGGACGCCTACCGCCACTTCCTGACCATGCCGATGCCCGACTGGGCCAAGCTGGAGATCGCGCCGATCGACCTGCAGGCGCTCAGCTACTACTCCGCGCCGAAGGGCCCGAAGTACGCCTCGCTGGATGACGTGCCGAAGGAACTTCTGGACACCTACGACAAGCTGGGCGTGCCGCTGCACGAGCGTGCCAAGCTGGCCGGCGTGGCGGTGGACGCGGTGTTCGACTCGGTGTCCGTCGGCACCACGTTCCGCAAGGAACTGGCCGAGAAGGGCATCATCTTCTGCTCGATGTCCGAGGCCATCAAGGAACACCCGGAACTGGTCCGCCAGTACCTGGGCACCGTGGTGCCGGTGGGCGACAACTACTTCGCCGCGCTCAATTCGGCGGTGTTCTCCGATGGCAGCTTCGTGTTCATTCCCAAGGGCGTTCGCTGCCCGATGGAACTGAGCACCTACTTCCGCATCAATGCCGGCCACACCGGCCAGTTCGAGCGCACCCTCATCGTGTGCGAGGACAAGGCCTACGTGTCCTACCTGGAAGGCTGCACCGCGCCGATGCGCGACGAGAACCAGCTGCACGCTGCGGTGGTCGAGCTGGTCGCGCTGGAAGACGCGGAGATCAAGTACTCCACCGTGCAGAACTGGTACCCGGGCGACGAGAACGGCGTCGGCGGTATCTACAACTTCGTCACCAAGCGTGCCGAGTGCCGTGGTGCGCGCAGCAAGGTCACCTGGACCCAGGTCGAAACCGGCTCGGCGATCACCTGGAAGTACCCGTCCTGCGTGCTGCTGGGCGACGACTCGGTCGGTGAGTTCCACTCCGTGGCGCTGACCCATCACCGCCAGCAGGCCGACACCGGCACCAAGATGATCCACGTCGGCAAGCGCACCAAGAGCAAGATCGTCAGCAAGGGCATCAGCGCCGGCCGCGGCCAGAACACCTACCGCGGCCTGGTGCGTGTGGACCGCAATGCCGATGGCGCGCGCAACTACACCCAGTGTGATTCCCTGCTGATCGGCAAGCAGTGCGGCGCGCACACCTTCCCCTACATCGAGGTGAAGAACCCGGGCGCCACCGTCGAGCACGAGGCCACCACCTCCAAGATTTCCGACGACCAGCTGTTCTACTGCCGCGCCCGTGGCATCAGCCAGGAAGACGCGGTGTCGATGATCGTCGACGGCTTCTGCAAGCAGGTGTTCCGCGAACTGCCGATGGAGTTCGCGGTGGAAGCCAAGAAGCTGCTGGAAGTCTCGCTGGAAGGTTCGGTGGGCTGACCGCCCGCCCCTGCCCCTCGCAAACGCATTCTCTTTACCGGCGGGCCGCGGCCCGCCCCACGGAAACCCCCACCATGCTGAAGATCGAAAACCTCCACGCCCGCATCGGCGACAAGGAAATCCTCAAGGGCCTGTCGCTGGACGTCCAGCCGGGCCAGGTGCACGCCATCATGGGCCCCAACGGCGCCGGCAAGTCCACCCTGGGCAATGTCCTGGCCGGCCGCGACGGCTACGAAGTGACCGAAGGCAGCGTGCAGTTCGACGGCGTCGACCTGCTGGAGCAGGACCCGGAAGCGCGCGCCGCTGCCGGCCTGTTCCTGGCGTTCCAGTACCCGGTGGAAATCCCGGGCGTGAACAACACCTACTTCCTGCGCGCGGCACTGAACGCCCAGCGCAAGGCGCGCGGTGAGGAAGAACTCGATTCCATGCAGTTCCTCAAGCTGGTGCGCCAGAAGCTGGCCGTGCTGCACCTGAAGGACGAACTGCTGCACCGTGGCGTCAACGAAGGCTTCTCCGGTGGCGAGAAGAAGCGCAACGAGATCTTCCAGCTGGCCGTGCTGGAACCGAAGCTGGCGATCCTGGACGAGACCGACTCGGGCCTGGACATCGATGCGCTGAAGAGCGTGGCCGATGGTGTCAACGCACTGCGCGCCGCCGATCGCTCGTTCCTGGTCATCACCCACTACCAGCGCCTGCTGGACTACATCAAGCCGGACGTGGTGCACGTGCTGGCCGATGGCCGCATCGTCAAGAGTGGCGGCCCGGAGCTGGCACTGGAACTGGAAGCGCACGGCTATGATTTCCTGAAGGACCGGGTCGTGCCCGAGGCGGCGGTCTGATGAGCGCCCTGCTTGATTCGATGGCCCAGGCCTTCTGCGGCAGCGATGCGCGCCGCGAAGTGCTGGATGCGGCCCTGCGCGACGGCCTGCCGGCCGCCCGCAACGAAGCCTGGAAGTACACCTCGCTGCGCCAGCTGGAACGCCGTGCGTTCGCTGCGGCGCCGCTGCAGGGCCCGGCGCTGGACGCCACGCTGCTGGACGACATCCCGGCGCCGCGCCTGGTGTTCGTCAACGGTCGCCTGGATGCCGCGCTGAGCGACGTGCAGGCGCTGCCGGCCGGCGTGCAGCTGCAGCCGTTGTCGGCCGCACTGGCCGCCGGCGAAGACGCCGTGCGTTTCCTCGGCCGCCGCTACGAGCGCAGTGAAGAGGTCTTCGCCCGCCTCAACGCCGCACTGGCCGACGAAGGCGTGGTGCTGCGCGTGGACGAAGGCGTGCAGGTCGAAACGCCGCTGCAGCTGGTATTCGCCAGCGTCGCCGGCGACACCGATTTGGCCTGGCACCACCGTCACCTGATCGAACTGCGTGCCGGCGCCAGCCTGGGCGTGGTCGAGCATCGCTTCAGCGTGGGTGACTCCGCCCACCTGGACAACACCGTGCTGCATGCCCATGTCGCCCGCGATGCCGTGCTCAAGCACGCCCGCGTGCAGGCCGGCAGCGCGCGCCAGACCAGCTTCCTGCGCACCGACGCGGTGCTGGCCCGCGACGCGCAGTACCACCGCGTCGACCTGGAACTGGGCGCCGCGCTCAGCCGCCATGAACTGAACGTGCGCCTGGAAGGCGACAATGCCCAGCTGACCGCCAACGGCGTGCTGCTTGGCAATGGCCGCCGCCACGTCGAAACCCGCCTGGGCATCGACCACATCGCACGCGATACCGCCTGCGAGCTACTGTGGCGCGGCGTCGCCGCCAACCGCAGCCGCGTGGTGTTCCATGGTGGCATCCAGATCCGCGAAGGCGCCGATGGCACCGACGCGAACCTGTCCAACAAGAACCTGCTGCTGTCGGCCGATGCCGAGATCGACACCCAGCCGACACTGGTGATCGACGCTGATGAAGTGAAGGCCGCGCACGGCGCGACCGTCGGCCAGCTCGATGCCAATGCGCTGTTCTACCTGCGCTCGCGCGGCCTGCCGCAGGCACAGGCGCAGGCACTGCTGAGCGCCGCGTTCTGCCACGAGCCGCTGAAGATCCTGCCCGACGCACTGCGTGCGCAGCTGGCACGTCGCCTGGACAAGGCCCTCGCCGAGGCGGGTGTGGCATGAACCTGTCCACGCCGCGACCGATCGAAGAACGCACCGGCGCCCCCGACTGGGACCGCGTCCGCCTCGACTTCCCGCTGTTGATGCGTGAAGTGCACGGCAAGCCGCTGGTCTATTTCGACAACGCCAACACCGGCCAGAAGCCGGTGCAGGTGATCGGCGCGGTGGACGAGTTCTACCGTCGCTACAACGCCAACGTCAGCCGCGCGGTGCATGCACTGGGCAGCGAAGCCACCGATGCCTACGAAGGCGCACGCAACAAGCTGGCACGCTTCCTCAACGTGCGGCCCAGCGACCTGGTGCTGTGCAGTGGCACCACCTTCGCCATCAACCTGGTGGCCTACTCGTGGGCGCTGCCGCGATTGAAGGCCGGTGACGTGATCCTGATCACGCGCATGGAGCACCACGCCAACATCGTGCCGTGGCAGCTGGTCGCGCAGCGTACCGGCGCCACCATCCGCGTGGCCGAGATCACGCCTGACGGCGCACTCGATCTGGATGCGCTGCGCGCGGCAATGACCCCGGAGGTCAAGCTGCTGGCGGTCACCCATGTCTCGAACGTGCTGGGCACGGTCAACCCGGTGCGCGAGATCTGCCGCGAAGCGCGCAAGCGCGGCATCATCACCGTGGTCGATGGCTCGCAGGCCGTGCCGCACCGCAAGGTCGACGTCGCCGCGATCGGCTGCGATTTCTACGCCATCACCGGCCACAAGATGTGCGGCCCGACCGGCACCGGCGCACTGTGGGCGCGCCGCGAGCACCTGGACGCGATGCCGCCGTTCCTCGGCGGCGGCGAGATGATCAAGGAAGTCAGCTTCGACGGCACCGTGTTCAACGATGCCCCGCACAAGTTCGAAGCCGGCACCCCGAACATCGCCGGTTTCATCGGCCTGGGCGTGGCTGCCGACTACTTGCAGCAGCTTGGCCAGGAGAACGTGGAAGCACGCGAAGCCGAACTGCTGGCGCACTTCACCGAAGAGCTGCGCCGCGTTGACGGCCTGCGTATCATCGGCGAAGCGCCGGAGAAGGCTGCGGTGGTCTCTTTCCTGATCGATGGCGCGCATGCGCACGACCTGGCGACCCTGCTCGACCTGGAAGGCGTGGCCGTGCGCTCGGGCCAGCACTGCGCACACCCGCTGCTGCAGTACTTCGGTGTCGCCGCGACCTGCCGTGCCTCGCTGGCGTTCTACAACACGCACGCCGAGATCGAGCGTTTCATGACCGCGCTGACCAAGGTGCGCAAGCTGCTGGGCTGAGGATTCGCCAGAATCGGGGAAGTATGAGAACGCCGCAGGAAACTGCGGCGTTTTTTTATTGCGCGCTGGACGCAAGCAAGCAGAGGCGTGACCGGGAAACACCGAGTGATGCCAGGAACGGGCAATCTCACCGTAACGCCGATCCATCCACCATCAACGGCCTTGAGGCGCCGTCTTTTACATGCCAACAAGCATGGATACCCCGGAGACAATCAAGAAGACGTACATCATCACGACGCCCCTCAACACCCACCGTTCCCCCTGATGGAGCGTCTGCCCTTTGGAAGTAAGGGCAAGCACTGCAATACCGCGCAAGCACCTAAGCCACCAATCAACCTTGATGATTCCGACTGCAGCCAGTACTTCCGGCCGTTCACGCTCGATTTTAAGCAACATCCTGTGAGCCGCAAATGCGTTTATCCACATGGCACCTAGAATGAAGGCAGAGCAGACAGGATAGCTCTCAATAATGACTGTCACTTAGCCCCCACCTGAAGGAAAATGTGAGCTTCATTCAACTTCAATTACCACCCCATACCGACGGGAACGAACAATTCTCTCGAGAACACCCTTGATCACTGATAACCCAGTTCAGCGACGACAGCCTTGCAGCTCGAATCCAAATCAACGTGAAATGATTTAAGCTCTTCTGATGGCAACCTGCCCTTGTCGTCACGATGCATTACTGCATACCCCCGAAGCGGCCCCTCCTTACCCTCCGGAACAATGTCGTAGAGATCTCTGCCCCACCCCCGCGAGGCCTTCACGTAGTCAGCTATTACCGACATACATGCATCAACATGCCCGCCCTCATTTACCTCTCGCGCCGAACAACCCGCAGTTGCGACAAGGCACAGCATTGAACCAAGCGTCAGCCTATAAATTATCATCAGCGACCTCCCGGAATGGGGATGAACTCATAACCCTCATGCCCCCGAATCATACCGGGGACTCCCTGCTGTAACTGATAGTCGTAATCATACCCGTTTGTACCAGGGAAATAACCCTCTGCTCTGGTATTTGGATGCGTATGAAAATATCCCTTTACTATACATCCGCATTCGAATTCAGAAGGCTTTCTAGTGGACTCCATTGACATTCTGTCCCTGGTTCCCGCGGGCGACCTTACCAACTCATGGCCTTCCTCTCCCACAAACTGGACGACCCATCCGCCGTTCTCTCGCTTCAGAGACCCAGACTCCCCCCTGCGAACGGCCGGGGCGAACGGGTTCGAATCATTCCAAGCGCTCTCCATCTGTCCCTTTACTTTAGGATCTCGGGTCCATTCAGGATCGGATGCCCGCGGCTCTCGTCCATAGCTTCCATTCGAACCTGATGCAGCATTCGCAGCTCCCAGAGTTCCCATACGGCTCCCTGGAGCGACCATCCCATTCTTTATTTTGCTTCCCACCACTGCGGATCTCCTCTGGCTCTTCTCTTCAGGCGCACGCCCGTCCGGGTCCACAAATCTGTAGGGGCTATTGTTACCGTAGTAGTAGCGTCCAAACATTGAGCTCGATGCGGAAATTGGGTCCACACTAAGAAACACACCCAGCCCCGAGTCGTAGTACCGCTGCTGCATGTAACTCAGCCCGGTACCCGAGTCCGTCACATGCCCCGTATATCCCGGTCCATCTTTCAACGGCCGATTCACCACCGCCCCATACGGCTCATACACCGTACGCTCGATGACGTTTCCGCTGGCATCGGTGATCGCCACCGGTGAACCCAGTGCATCAGTGTGGATGTACTCGACGACTTCCTGTGCGACCGCCGGAGCCACACAGGCCGCCAGCACCACCACCGCGAGTACCGCCCGAATCAACAGCGAACAGAGTCCGTTCATGGCTTAGTCCCAGTTCAATACGCCACGGGTGACGGGGAAGTCTGCGGACCATGCCGAACAACCACCGGCGTTGCAGGCCCTGACAATGTAGAGACTGGCGCAGTAGGTCCCGCCGCTCGACTGCACATAGGTCTTGGGGCCGGTGTACAGGCGCCGTCCAGCTCCGGAAGGCTCCAGCTGATACTCCGTTGCCCCCGGAACCGCGCGCCAGCCGACGCTGCACTGCACCTGATAGGGCGCCTTGCGCGTGCTGAGCCACTCCGCCACGTAGATCTGAGTGGCCGCGGGAGGAAGCACGACGGAGACACTGGCGATGCCCGAATAGGGACTGCACCCCGCGAAATTGCACGCCCTCACGCGATAGGCATAGCTGCCATTACCCCTGCTGGCACCAAAGCTGTTCCCGCCGCCGTTATGCACCACCGTCCAGCCACCACCGTTGGCACTCTCCTCCAGCACGAAGCTCTCGCTGTTGGCCGGCACCGACCAGCTCAGGCTGTACTGCGGCACGTTCACCAGGCCCGGTGCGCTGATCACCGGCTCGATCGTCGGCGGCCCGATCACCGCTACCGTCGACGTGGCCGACCACGGTCCGCAGCCTGCGCCATTGCAGGCGGCAACCCGATAGCCATAGTTGCCCACGCCGCGCGCAGCGGTGGCATAGGAACCCGCGTTGCCGTCGAACAGCGTGACCCATCCGCCACCATTACTGCTCTCCTGCAGGGTGTAACGCGTGGCACCAGCCACCCCGTTCCAGCCAATGCCGATACTGCCCGGCGCAGAGCGTGCCGGCGCAGAGAGACCTGGCGCAGTGGCAGGCGGATACACCACCGTCACCGCAGCCGTGGCGCTGTATCCCGTGCACCCTACCGGGTTACATGCGCGAACCCGGTAGTTGTAGCTTCCCGCTGCCTTGCCACTGAAGGCCTTGGACTGACCGATGGCGTTATGCACCTGGACCCAGGCGCCACCATTGGCGCTTTCCTCCAGCTCATAGCGCTCGGCACCGGAAGCCGCAGACCAAGCCACGTTGTAGCTGCCGTTGAAGGCCGTGGCAGGCACGTTCAAGGTCGGCACGGTAGATGGCGCCAATGCCACGGCCACTGACGCGACATTGCTCCATCCGCCGCACACCGCCCGGCAGCCGCGCACCCGGAATTGATAGGTCCCCGTGACCAGGCCGGTGCTGGTGAACGATTGCGCCGCGCCATCGAAGACCGTGCTCCAGGTGCCCGCAAGGGCACGCTGCAACTCATAGCGGTTGGCACCACCGGCCGGGCTCCAGGTCAGGTTCACGCTGCCCTGGGTGATGTAGCCCGGCGCACTCAGCGCGGGAACGCTGGGTGCGGCTTCACCATGCACCTGGGAAACCAGGCTGCCTGACAGGTAGAGATAGTCGGTCTGCTTGCCGGTACGTTCGTTGCGCTGGAATCGCAGCACGCCGCCGTTGTCGTAGAACGAGTAGATTGCCCCCTTGCCACTGGCACCAGCCTTCACCCGGCGACCGTGGGCGTCGTACTCGTAGCTCTCTGCTGTTCCCGCCGCGCGCAGCCGGTTGCCGTAGTCAAACGCGAAAGCTTGACCATTGCGCACCGAAAGATTGCCCTGCACGTCATAGCCAAGACCGGTCACGGTTGCCCCGGTCCCGGTTTCGATCACGTTGACCAGCCGATTGGTCGGATCGAAATAGTGCGTACGATCGCGGCTGCCAACCTTGGCACGGCGCAGGTTGTCCAGCGCGTCATACTCATACAATGCGTTGCCGAAGCCCGGTGCAGTGACCGTCCGCAACCGGTCCAGGCCGTCATAGGTCATGTCCCGGTTACCGGGCGCCCCGGGCAGACCATCGGAAATGGCCATCACGTTGCCACCAGCATCGTAGTCATAGCTGTCATCCAGCACTGCGGCCGCTGCAGTGGCATCGCGGCTGCGGTCGGGCAGCCCGCGGGCATTCTGGGTCAACGTGTGCACGATTCCGTTGCCATATACGAAGCGGGCCAACGCGCCGTTGGCAAAGTAACTGGCCTCCTTCGCATAGCCGCCGACCGTCGTCGCCCGACCCAGTGCGTCCGGCGTATAGCTGACGACACGCCCACCCGGATAAGTATTGCTGGCCAGTGTGCCGTTGGCATCGTAGCCATAGGCCAGGCTCAGGCTTCCCAGATCCGGATGCTGCAGGGTTTCGCCGCTGAGCAGGCGGCGGCGGTTGTACTGGTAGCGGTTGACGACCATCGGCCGGGTCGGATCGTTCTGCGTACTGATCTCGGCCGGCAGACCATCAGGCGCGTAGGACCAGTTCTGATTTCCGCGCCCATCCGGGAAGATCAGGGTCGACAAGCGGTTGGCGGCGTCGTAACTACGCTTCACCGCGCGGCCGCTGGCCAGGGCTTCACTGCGGTTGCAGTCGGTCGTGCTGGTCAAACCCGTGCCGGCCGCCGACCACAGCACGTTGCCTGCCGCGTCGTAGTCCTGCACGGTCGCACCGGTTTCCGGCTCGATGGTCTTGCACAGCTGCTGGTAGCCGTCATAGACGTAGCGGCGGGTCAGCGACTGGCTGCCGTCCGCATTGCGGCGGGTGATCGCCAGCGGCTTGCCCAGCGTGTCGCGCTGGATCTCGGTCACCACGCCTTCCGGGTGCTGCAGCGTCAGCGGCATCTCGTAGCTGGGCTGGTCGTAGGCAAGATGACGGGTCGTCGTGGCCTGGCCGCGGGGATTGGTCACCTTCACTGACAGGTTGCCCACGTACTCGGTGCGGGTAACCAGTGCCCCCAACTCGGACGATTGACTGACCACGGTGGGGCGGCCCAACGCGTCGTACTGCGTCGTGGTGCCAGTCAGGGTGGCATTGATATCGGAGAGCTGCCGCGTGGGATACGAGGCAAACACGGTCTTGCCGCTGGTGTCGTAGCGGGTCACCACGGCACTGTCCAGCACATTGTTGGCGTTTTCGGTCACCAGCACCGGGCGGAACATCGCATCCAGGTAGGTATCCGTGCGCCGTCCGCCCTGCGTGCGGGAGTGCTTCCACGCACCGGCGGGCACCCCCAGCTGCGCGCCACCCAGCCGCTGCAGGTCCATGGTTACGCCATTCCAGTTAACGCTGTCGCCGCCAGGGAACTGCTGGCTGCGCAGCCTGCCCATGCTGTCGTAGCTGAAGCTGGTGGTTGCGCCGGTTTCGTCGGTCAGCGAGGTGATCCAACCGTTGTCGTCGACGGCAACCGTGCGCACCGCACCATTGGGCGCTTCGGGCGTGGCCGGCATGCGGAGCTGCTGCGGAACACCACGCTTCCATCCCGATAGATGGCTGGTATTTCCACGGCCATCGGCCACCGAGGCAACCGTGCCGTCGGCTGCATAGGTCACCTGCTGCGCCAGGCGGCCAAATGCGTAGGCGCGCAGCGGCAGTGCTTTGGCCGTATCGAATTCGGTGCGGGACTGTTCGATGCCATTGAGCACACTGCGCGCTGTCTGGCCGTTCACCCATAGCGCGGGATTGTCGTAGTAGCTGGTGCTGGTGGTGCGACTCTGGCCTGCGGAATTCGCTTCAACGACGGTGACTTCGCGCGCAAATGCATCAAAGGCCTGCACGGTGCGGGTGAACTGCACGCCATCCTGTTCCACCACAGTGGATTGGACGGGGCGATTGTAATGGGCCTTGAGATCGCTCGCACCGTACTTGAAGTCCTTGCCGGCCTCTTTCGGGAAGGGCGCCGCATCCAGCTGGGCATCTGGATAGTAGTTATTGCGGTCAACGCGCACGACCGAGCCGCCCGATCGCGTTGTCGTGGACAGCAACAGGCCGTCGTTGTAGGCAACTTCCTTGCCGAACTCGTAGACGCGAACGACACCATCGGGCAACGTCTCGGTGGTGATCTTCGGCTCGGCCTGGCCTACGGGGATTACGGGACCGCCCAGGTCCTGGGCGAAAGCACCATTGAGATTGGTGTATTGATAGGTCCACTGTGCAGTGGGCATCCCCGGACCGCTGATGGTCTTGGTCACCAGTGACATTGCGTCACGGTAGACCGGCGTGTAGTTCCAGCCATCGGCAAACAGGTGATTGTCGCCAGAGGTCTGGCAATCCAGCTTCACATTCTTGCGCCCATGGCGGAACGGCCGGAACAGGAACGTCCCCAGCGCACCCGACGGATGCTGGATGCTCAGGGTGATCTCGCTGGGCACGATCTTGTTGACGCGCGAACATGTGGCCGGGTAGTCCATGTACTCCCAGATGCTCTGCCCGATGTAGTCGGCATACTTGTGGGTGACTGACAGCGGCGGCAGGTTGTAGACCCATTGGGTTCCGTCCGGCAGCGTCACTGTCCGCAGGATATCGGCCTCCGTGTACCCGTAAGTCCAGGTACGCCCAGCAGCGGTTGCGGATGCGATCAGTCCTTTCGCGTTGTAGCCCAGGCTGATCTCGCGGCCATCGTTGGCAACCATGCGCAACAGCCGGTCGCCACTCCACTCGTAGCGCACCCAGTTGCCGAAGCGATCCACAACCTGCGATGGGTACAGGAACACACGCTTTCGATTCAGCAGTGCATTGCTTTCTGGCCCGTAGGGTTGCAGCGTTGCACCGTTGTGGTGCTTGGCGACCATCCAGTCGAAGTAGTACTTGGTACCGTCCGGCGCATGACCAAGGAAGCCTTGTCCCGGCTGTCCGCTCTTCAGGGCGGTCAGGCAACTGAACGTCCAGCCGCCCTTGGTATTCCAAGGCGCCGGTTCGCCAAACTGTGGCTGCGGCTGGCGCGCATCTCCGCTGCCTCCCAGCACCGGCTCACTGCCACCACCCGGTAGAGAGAGTCGCACGCCATCCCAGAATGTAGTGGGACTGAAATTGACGGTCTGGGTTTTGCGACGGTTCCAGACCTCTAGTGACGGAGGCGCCGCCACCGTACTGCAGCGCGCGGCAGGCGCCCAATAGCCGACAGACGCGGTCTCCGGCAGATCACCATAGACGCCGGACATGGACGGGATATCCAGGCCCCAATTCGAGAATGAGTTCTCTCCGCCACCATCGTCATCGCTGTAGCTGCGGCCCAAGGTCATCGTCAGACTGCCATTGCCTGGAATCGAAATATCCGTGGCCTTGAAGCTGATCGAGCCGTCATAGAGATTGACCTGCTCGCCGAAGATCTCGCCCTTCAGCGGTTCGACAAGGTCCCCGTACTTCAGCCGCTTGTCGTACTCCTGGCGCCAGGTGGGAACGATCTGGGCTGAAACGCCGACCGGTGCCAGCACACACAGGGCAATGAAACCGAGAAACAGACCCTTGGCAGCCGTTGCGGCGCGCGGATGAGAAATGAGGCCAGACTGCATGAAGATCCTCCCTGGATCGACGTCCCTGTGTGCCCCACCTGCGCCGAACGGCAGTTGGCCTTCGACCAGGCGGCACCCACTCCGGCAGACAGCCACGCGTTGCTTCACGGTGGGCGGGTGCTGATCACAGATATGAACGAATAATGAAGATGGCGTCAACCCCGCGTATTGGCCATATTCGGCAAAGTTGGCCCAATCGACAGCCTCCCGCGCCCTTACCCGCTCCACCTAGAATGTCCCCATGAGCACCCTGACCTTCCGCGCCGCCACGTCGGCCGACATCCCCGCCCTCATTGCCCTCGTCACCTCGGCCTACCGCGGCGACGCCAGCCGCGTCGGCTGGACCACCGAAGCCGACCTGCTGGACGGCGCCCGCATCGATGCCGAGGGCATCCAGGCCGACCTGGACCGCCCGCGCTCCACCATCCTGCTGGCCGAACGCGACGGCCAGCTGGTGGCCTGCGCCCACGTCGCCGATGTCGACGGCAAGGGCTACTTCGGCATGTTCTCGGTCGACCCGGCCCAGCAGGGTGGCGGCGTCGGCAAGCAGCTGATGGACGCCGCCGAAGCGCTCGCCGCACGCGAATGGAAGGTGCCGGTGATGCAGATGACGGTGATCGACGTGCGCGACGAGCTGATCGCCTTCTACGAGCGCCGCGGCTATCTGCGCACCGGCATCAAGAAGCCGTTCCCATACGGCGACGAGCGTTTCGGCATTCCCAAGCGCGACGACCTGCGCTTCGAGATCCTGGAAAAGCCGCTGGCCGGAGCCGCCGCGTGAGCGATACCTGGACCTTCGTCTGTGCCGGCACCGAGCTGCTGCCGGGTGAAATGAAGAGCGTGTTCGACGAAGTGACCGGCACGCCGATCGTGGTGTTCAACCTCGACGGTGAGTTGTACGCGCTGGAAGACCAGTGCACGCATGAAGAGTTCGAGCTGTCCTCGGGCGAGTTCAACACCACCGAGGGCAGCGTGGAGTGCGTGCTGCACGGCGCGCGCTTCGACGTGCGTGACGGCCGCGCCCTGTGTGCCCCGGCCTACAGCCCTGTGCCCAAGTTTCCGGTGAAGCGCGAGCACGACGCTGTCTGGACCCGCGACGACCGGGATTGAGGCGGCGCTCGGCCCAGAGAGCCCCCCCAGAGGGCGCCCCGCGGGAGAGCATCCACCCATGGGGTGGAACTACCGGAAGGCCATGAGGGCGCCCCCAGGCCGCTCCGGGGCGGCCCCAGCGGGCCGTTACGCCCCGCAGATGCGAATCATTATCGTTGATGTTATTCTACGTAACATCTTCGTAACGACTCCGCCCCCGCGCCATGGCTTCGCCCGCGCCCACCGCCACGCTGTGCCAGCTTGCCCGTCAAGGGTGGCCGCTGCTCGTGGCCGTGCTGCTGACGCTGGTGTTGGGCTGGTCTGCGTTGCATGAAGGCAGGCACACGGCGACCGCCGATGCGCCGACTCTGTATGCTCATGATGTGTCGCCCGCGTCCCCGCCACACGTGCTGCCGCACGAACAGGCGATGCACCCCGCTGAATCCGAACCCGATGGCAGTCGCGGTGACAAACCTCGTGCCCTGCGGCGACTCTGCCTGCAGCACCCTGACAATGCACCTGCAGACGCTCCGGCGCCGGTGACACCGCCCCCTCCGGTGCTCGCACCGGGCCGGCGCCAGCCCCCATCCCACGCACCGCCCGCGCTGCTGGCCTGACGCTCTGCTGCGCCATGCGCAGCCGCATCCGCACGCCCCCCCTCGTTCTACGTACTGCTGCCGCGCGGCCCGCGCCGGCCGCCTCTCCCTGTTCCCCTTCTGCAGACGCCCATGAACCCGATCAAGAGCCGCAAGCACGCTTCGCCGCTTCGTACCCTGCCGCTGGCCACCGCCAGTCTTGCCGCCGGCCTCGGCCTGGCCACCCTGCCCGCGCTGGCCCACGCTGAAGCCACCGACAACGCCCGCACGCTGGACAAGATCGACGTGCACGCCACCCGGGGCTACAAAGCCGACAAGGTGGCCTCGCCGAAGTTCACCCAGCGCCTGCAGGACACGCCGCAAACCATCCAAGTGATTACCAGCGACCTGTTCAACCAGCAGGGTGCCACGACCCTCACCGAGGCGCTGCGCAACAGCCCCGGCGTGGGCACCTTCTATGCCGGCGAGAACGGCAACACGACCACCGGCGATGCGCTGTTCATGCGCGGCTTCGACACCTCCAACAGCTTGTATGTGGACGGTGTGCGCGACCTGGGCTCGATCTCGCGCGATGTGTTCAACATCGAACAGGTGGAAGTAACCAAGGGGCCGGCCGGCACCGACAATGGCCGTTCGGCGCCGACCGGCGCGATCAACCTTGTCAGCAAGCAGGCCAACCTGCAGGACGCGACGTCGGCCAGCATTTCGCTGGGCAGCGACCAGCAGCGCCGCGCCACCGCCGACTGGAACCAGTCGCTGGGCACCACCAGCGCGCTGCGCATCAACGGCATGTGGCAGGACAGCGACCAGCCCGGCCGCGACCACGTGCAGAACAAGCGCTGGGGCATCGCACCGTCGCTGGCCTTCGGTCTGGGTACCGCCACCCGCTACTACCTCAACCTGCTGTATGTGAAGCAGGACAACGTGCCAGATGGTGGCGTGCCCACCCTGGGCCTGCCGGGCTGGACGCCGCAGCCGACGCTGGAAGCGCTGGCCGGGCACCCGGTCGATCCGGAGAACTTCTACGGCACCCGCGCCGACCACGATGACGTGACCGCGAAGATGGCCACGTTCCGTTTCGAGCACGACTTCAACGACAGCGTGCGCCTGACCAACACCGCCCGCTGGGGTCGCACCGAACAGGATTACCTGCTCACCGCCTTCATGGGCACCGGCGTGCGCGGCGCAGGCGGCCGCCCGACCGGCAACATCACCTATGCCAACCCGGCCGACCTTTCCAGCTACGCCATCGCGCGCAGCCTGCCGACCTTCAAGGACCAGCGCAACACGATCCTCACCGATCAGCTGAACCTGCGCGCCGACTTCGCCACCGGCGCGGTCGGGCACGCATTGAGCGCTGGCCTGGAATTCACCCGTGAAGAACTGGACAGCTACGGCCAGGCCGCCGCTGCCGGCACCAGCTGGCCCGCTGCGAACCTGTACAACCCGGACTGGAACGTCAGCGGCCTGAACTGGGCGCACAACGGCGCCGATGCACATGGCAAGACCACCACCTCCTCGGTGTACCTGTTCGATACCCTGTCCTTCGGCGAAAGCTTCCTGTTGACCGCTGGCGTGCGTGCGGACCACTACAAGACCGAGTATGCCAGCGCGTCGGTGTGTGGTGGCCGCGGCGGCCCGGCGTGTGGCAGCAATCCTGCCGGCACGGTGCTGCGCAACCCGACGCTGGACGCGTCCGATACGCTGCTGAACTGGAAGCTCGGCGCCCTCTACAAGGTCGGCGATGCCGTCAGCGTCTACGCCAACTACGCCATCTCGCAACAACCCCCGGGTGGTGCCAACTTCCAGCTGAGCAGCTCGGCCAGCAGTGCCGACAACCCCAAGCTGGACCCGCAGAAGGCCAAGACCTTCGAAGTGGGCAGCAAGTGGGCGTTCCTGGATGACGCCCTGGCAGTGAACCTTGCGTTGTTCCAGACGGACGTGGACAACGAGATCAACACCACCGTGCTCGACGATGCCGGCAACCCGACCCAGACCGGCAGCAAGCGGGTCAAGGGCGTGGAGCTCTCCGCAGTCGGCCGCCTGACCGACAACTGGTCGGTCAGCGCCGGATACAGCCACCTGGACACCGACGTAAGGGAAGGCGCGAAGGTGGCCGCCGATGGCACCACCAACCTGACCTATACCCCGGACGACACATTCACCGGCTGGACCAGCTACACCCTGCCCTACGGCATCACCGTGGGCGGCGGCGTACGCTATGCCGCCGGCATGCACCGCGGCACCGACGGCGCGGTGGGCACCCCGTCGTTCACCAAGTCCTACGTGGTGTATGACGCGGTCGTGTCCTGGGCAATCAATGAGACGATCTCGCTGCGCTTGAACGGCTACAACCTGTTCGACAAGCAGTACGTGGCCAGCATCAACAAGAGCGGCTACCGTTACACCCCGGGTGCCCCGCGCACCTTCCTGCTCAGCGCGGACATCCGCTTCTGATGCAGCACGCGGGGGAGCCCACTCCCCCGCGCCCCCAAAGGAACCGCCATGCTGCTGCACATTCCCGACGTGCTTTCACCCCAGGACGTGGCGCAGGCACGCAGGCGACTCGACGCTGCAGACTGGACCGACGGTCGCGAGACCGTCGGTGCACAGGGCGCGATGGTCAAGCACAATCTGCAGCTACCCGATGCATCTCCCCTGAAAGCGGAGCTGGGCAGGGACCTACTGGCCGCGCTGAGCCGCAGCCCCTTGTTCTTTGCTGCCGCGCTGCCCCTGAAGATCCTGCCGCCGCGCTTCAACCGCTACAGCGGTGGCGGCACCTATGGCTTCCATGTCGATGGCGCGGTGATGAACCTGGCCAACGGCGAACAGCTGCGCTCGGACATCTCCTGCACCCTGTTCCTGTCCGATCCGGACGAATACGAAGGCGGCGAGCTGATCATCAGCGATACCTACGGCGAGCACGAGGTAAAGCTGCCGGCCGGCGACCTGATCGTGTATCCGTCCAGCAGCCTGCACCAGGTGCGGCCGGTCACCCGCGGTGCGCGCGTGGCCTCGTTCTTCTGGGTACAGAGCATGATCCGCGACGATGTGCAGCGCCGCCTGCTGTGGGAAATGGATGGCTCGATCGAGCGCCTGCGGCAGACCGGCGGTGACGCCGAGGCGATCCTGCAGCTGACCGGCGTGTACCACAACCTGCTGCGACGCTGGAGCGAGGTCTGAGCCGGATCCGGCCGGCCTGCAACATTTTGGCAATCATTCTCATTTGCAACAGCTAACAGCTCTCATTACAATCACGCCCCGTTGATGCCGGCCGCTGCCGGCAGACCCTTGGGGACCCCTGCTTGCTGCGCCCGCTTCGCCCTCGCCCACTCATCCATCGAAAGATGGGCACCGCCATGCGCGGCCAGCGTCCTGCGCTGGCCAGTCTGCTGGCGTGGGTGGCGATGCTGGCTTTGCTGCTGGGCACCTTGCCGCTGCTGCCACACGGCCAGGCCGGAATGGCCGTGCAGATGCCGCTGGAAGAGCGCGGTGGCGAAGCGTCCCCGCAGGAAGAAGCACCGGCCAAACTGCGCCGCTGTGCTGCCGCCCCGGTGAAATCGGCCGAGAAGGCACGCCCGCCGTTGCTGCTGGCCAGCCAATGGCTGCGCACCGAGCTTGAACTCGTACCCACCACGCCGGCCATGCCCGGCGTGCGCCCGGACTGGCCGCTGGCCGCTCCGGACACGCCCTGGGCCGACGCGCCCGGGCGCCGCCAGCAACGCGGCCAGGCGCCGCCGCTCGCCTGAATCACGGTCCCGCGTGACCGCCTGCGCGGTCGTGCCCGCACGCCGCTGCCTGCTTCATCCCTGCCGCCCCTGACCGGGCCTCCCCGTGCATGCCGCGCCGTTCGCGCTTGGCATTGCACCACCCTGCATCCTTCGAGGTTACTGCCATGGCCCAGCGCCATCGTGTCCGTTCGTCCCTGTCCCGTACCCTGCTGACCAGCGCCGTGCTGGCAGCCATGACCGCCCCTGCCTTCGCCCACGGTGACGCTTCCGGCGCGCCACAGACGCTGGACAAGGTGGTGGTCACCGCCTCCGGCTTTGAGCAGAAGGTGGTCGATGCACCCGCCAGCATCAGCGTGGTCAGCCGCGAAGAACTCAGCAAGCGCCCGTACACCAATCTGGTCGACGCGCTGCGCGACGTTGAAGGCATCGACGTCGGTCTGGAAGCCAGCGACAAGAACGGCCGTGCCACCATCTCGATGCGCGGCCTGCCCTCCGAGTACACCCTGGTGCTGATCGACGGCCGCCGCCAGAGCAATGTCGGCCAGCTGTATCCGAACAACTTCGGCGGTGGCCAGTTCGCCTACCTGCCGCCGCTGGATGCCATCGAGCGCATTGAAGTGGTGCGCGGCCCGATGTCCACGTTGTACTGCTCGGATGCAATGGGCGGCGTGATCAACATCATCACCCGTCGCAACCAAGACAGCTGGCACGGCGCACTCACCCAGGGCTTCACCGTGCAGCAGGACGATCAGTTCGGCGATGCGCGTACCACCGACGTCTACCTCAGCGGCCCGCTGGTCAAGGACCGTATCGGCCTGGCAGTACGCGGCAGCTACTACGACGCCAAGGCCTCCAATCCGGAGTGGGATGCACTGACCCTGCCCGACGGCAGTCTGTGGGAACGCAGCATCGGCTTCGGTGGCGGCGGCAAGTCGGTGGCCAACACCAACTGGAACACCGGTGTGCGGCTGAACTTCCACGTCAACGATGACCACGAACTGTGGCTGGACTACGACGTGTCGCGGCAGAAGTACGACAACAGCGAGGGCCAGACCGGCACCCTCGACAGCCTGGCCAGCCTGTGGCGCGTCGGCAATGCCGTCATCCCCAACCCGAACGGCAGCGGTACCGTCACCCGCCGCGTGGTGCAGCCGCGCGTGGGCTACACCGCCTACCAGCGCTACGAGCGCGACCAGTTGTCGCTGACCCACCAGGGCCGCTACAGCTTCGGCACCTGGCAGACCTCGCTGACCCACAGCAAGAACAGCAACCTGGGCCGCTCGCTGCCGCTGACCCTGGACGAACGCGCCAACCTGCAGACCCTGTGGAACGACGTCTGCCGCCGCACCGGCGGCGCCAACAACTGCGCGGCCGGCCGCGGCAATGCACTGGCCGCCCTCAACCCAAGTGAAATGGCACGCCTGCAGGCATTCCTGCCGCGTCCGCTGCGCACCATGGAGCTGGAAGGCTACGTGCTCGACACCATGCTCGACCTCGACTTCGGCGCGCACAAGCTGACCGTCGGCGGCCAGTACAACGACACCGACATGATCGACGGCGTGTTCGGCATGGATGGCGCCGGCTACCGCAGCAACACCAAGCAGAAGCACCGCATGTGGGCGCTGTTCGCCGAGGACAACTGGTCGCTGACCGACACCCTCACCGCCACCTTCGGCCTGCGCTACGACGACCACAACGTGTTCGGCAGCCATGTCAGCCCGCGCGGCTACCTGGTGTGGAACGCCACTGACGCCTGGACCTTCAAGGGTGGCGTCAGCACCGGCTACAAGACCCCGCGACCGGATCAGCTGTTCCCGGGCATCACCGGCTTCGGTGGCCAGGGCGTGCTGCCGCTGGTGGGTTCGCCGAACCTGAAGCCTGAAACCAGCACCAACTACGAGCTGGCCGCGTACTACGAAGGCCAGCGCTGGGGCTTCAATGTCACCGGCTTCTTCAACAAGTTCGAAGACAAGATCGCCAGCGGCGGCACGTTCCCGAACTGCGAAGTGGCCCGCGCCGGCAGCGGTTACTGCGTGGACATCGGCCCAGGCTGGGCAGCACTGGGCTACAGCACCTTCACCCAGAGCGTGAACATCGACAAGGCCGAGACCCGCGGTGCGGAACTGGCCGGCCACGTCGACCTGCTCGACACCCTGCAGCTGCGCGGCAACTACACCTGGACCAAGAGCGAACAGACCAGCGGCCCCGACAAGGGGCGCCCGATCTCTGGCACCACGCCGGCAAAGCACATGGCCAACGCCAGCCTCAACTGGCAGATCAACGAAGCGATCAGCCTGTCGCTGATCGGCGAAGGCCGCTACGACCGCTATCGCGACACCCTCATCGACAGTGCCGGCGCCCGCCACGTGCGCTATTACGAGGACTACACGATCTTCCATCTCGGTGGCAGCTGGAAGGCCACGCCGTGGCTGACGGTCAACGCGCGGGTCAACAACCTGTTCGACAAGGACTTCGTTTCGCAGTCGTGCCTGCTGCTCAATCCCAGCGAGTTCAGCTGCGTGGACGACTACGCGACCAAGGACCAGCGCCGCAGCTACTGGATTTCGTTGAACGCGAAGTTCTGATCTCTGCGCCCTGCCCTGGCGGGTGCCGACCTTGGTCGGCACCGCTCCATCCACGCATGGCGTGGATCTACTGATCCGTGGGATTGCCGGCCAGTCCGTAGTGCCGGCCGCTGGCCGGCAATTCCCCAGGGATACAGAACGACACGCAATTGCGAGCTATTCTCATCAATGATGTAATGGGCAGTCCCCGTCCGCCTCGAACCGTGCCGTGAGCCGTCCTGCCTCTTCCACCGTGCAGCAGCAACAGAACCGTGGCTTCTGGCTGCGGACGCTGCACCAGTGGCACTGGATCAGCTCGGCGGTCTGCCTGATCGGCATGCTGCTGTTTGCGGTGACCGGCCTGACCCTCAACCATGCCGCGAAGATCGAGGCCAAGCCCGAGGTGCAGAACCAGCATCTGGAACTGCCGGCCGCGCTGCTGGGCCAGCTGGGCACGCGCGAGGACGGCAACGCGCCGATCCCGCGCCCGGCCCGGCAATGGCTGGACACGCAGCTGGGCATCGCCATCGGCGGGCGCCCGGCCGAGTGGTCGGCCGAGGAGATCTACCTGTCACTGCCACGCCCCGGCGGCGATGCCTGGTTGAGCATCGACCGCGAAACCGGCGCTGTGGAATACGAATCCACCTCGCGCGGCGCTGTGTCCTATCTCAACGACCTGCACAAGGGCCGCAACGCGGGCCCGGCGTGGGGCTGGTTCCTGGATCTGTTCGCCGTGGCCTGCCTGGTGTTCTGCATCACCGGCCTGTTCCTGCTTCACCTGCATGCACGGCAGCGGCGCATGACCTGGCCGCTGGTCGGCCTCGGCCTGATGATCCCGCTGCTGATCGCCCTGCTGCTGATCCACTGACTTTCCTTCGTTTCCGGAGCCGCCCCATGCGCGTCACCCTGACCATCGCCCTCAGCGGCCTGCTGGCCACCTCGCCGGCCTATGCCACCACCCTCGACATCAACGTCGAAGTGCCCAAGCTCAACGTGGCCGAGTACCACCGCCCGTACGTGGCGGTGTGGCTGGAAGGCGCCGACCAGAAGGTCGCCGCCAACCTTTCGGTCTGGTACCAGCAGACCAGCAACAGCGAAGGCCATGGCACCAAGTGGCTGCCGGACCTGCGCCAGTGGTGGCGCAAGAGCGGCCGCACCCTGCAGGTGCCGGTGGACGGCGTGACCGGCCCGACCCGCCCGGCCGGCAAGCACGCGCTGTCGTTCAACGACAAGCAGCCGGCGCTGAAGCAGCTGGCTCCGGGCAACTACACCCTGGTGGTGGAAGCGGTGCGCGAAGTCGGCGGCCGCGAGCTGCTGAAGATCCCCTTCACCTGGCCGGCCACCGCCGCACAGACCGGCAAGGCACAGGGGGCCACCGAACTGGGCCAGGTCACCCTCGCCGTCAAACCCTGAAAAGGGGACGGAGGGGATTAAGTCGTAATTCCCCTCCTCTCACCGCACCACCCTGCATCCACCTGGAGTCTTCCGCATGAAGCGCACGCTCGTCCTCGCCGCCGCTCTGGCCGCTGCCCTTCCCTTCTCCGCCCTGGCCCACAAGGCCTGGCTGCTGCCCTCGCAGACCGTGATCGCCGGCAATGCGCCGTGGATCACCGTCGACGGTGCGGTCTCCAACGACCTGTTCTATTTCAACCACGTGCCGCTGCGCCTGGAGTCGGTGGTGATCACCGCGCCGGACGGCAGCACCGTGCAGGCGCAGAACGCCGCCACCGGCAAGTACCGCAGCGTGTTCGACGTTGAGCTGAAGCAGCCGGGCACCTACCGCATCGCGTCGGTCAATGACGGCCTGTTCGCCACCTACGAGCAGAACGGCGAGCGCAAGCGCTGGCGCGGCAGCGTGGCTACCTTCGGTGAACTGCCGAAGGACGCGAAGAAGCTGGAAGTGAGCCAGTCGGTCGGCCGCGTGGAAACTTTTGTCACCAACGGCGCACCGAACGACACCGCGCTGAAGCCGACCAACCGTGGTATCGAGCTGGTCGCCGTCGGCCACCCGAACGATCTGTTCGCCGGCGAGGAAGCGACCTTCCGCGTACTGGTCGATGGCAAGCCGACCGCCGGCCTCGAATTCGAGATCGTGCGTGGCGCCACCCGCTACCGCAACGCGCAGGACGAACTGAAGCTGACCAGCGACGCCAAGGGCGAGATCAAGGTGACCTGGCCGGAAGCCGGCATGTACTGGCTGGAGACCGGCACCGAGGACAACAAGACGTCGGTGAAGCAGGCCGCCAAGCGCCGCCTGAGCTACGTCGCCACGCTGGAAGTGCTGCCGCAGTAATGACGTGGACCGCGATGCCGGGCACGCCCCGGCATCGCGCCTGCAGCACACCACCATGACCGATCCCCTGCTCGACATCGCCCGCCTCGGTGGCACCACCATGGGCACCACCTGGAGCGTGTCGCTGGTCGCATCGCGCCAGCGCGACCTGCACCCGCTGCACGCTGGCATCCAGGCGCGGCTGGACGAGGTGGTCGCGCAGATGAGCACCTGGGAGCGTGGTTCGGATCTGAGCCGCTACAACCGCGCCGACGCCGGCCAATGGTGCGTGCTGCCGGCCGAAACCCGTCACGTTCTGGTCTGCGCACAGGCCATCGCTTCCGCCAGTGGCGGCGCCTTCGATCCCACCATCGGTCCGCTGGTTGCACTGTGGGGCTTCGGTGCACATGCCGGTGAACGCCGCCAGCCCGACGACGCTACCCTGCAGGCCACGCGTGATCGCTGCGGTTGGCAGCGCCTGCAGTGGCAGGACGATGCGCTGCTGCAACCGGGTGGACTGGAACTGGATCTCTCTGCGATCGCCAAGGGCTTCGGCGTCGATCACGTGGCCGCCTGGTTGCGTGGACAAGGCATCACTGCCGCGCTGATCGAAGTCGGCGGCGAACTGGCCGGCTACGGCCGCAAACCGGACGGCCAGCCGTGGCGCGTGCTGGTGGAATCCGCACCCGAAGAAGACGTGCACACCGATACCCCGCCACGGGTGCTGGCGCTGGACGGCAAGGCGGTGGCCACCTCCGGTGATCGCTGGCACCAGTACCAGGCCGATGGCGAGGCTTACAGTCACAGCCTGGACCCGCGCTCGGGCAGACCGGTGCGGCAGGTTGCAGCGGCGGTCACGGTGGTAACCGACGACGCCATGCACGCCGATGCATGGGCCACCGCACTGACCGTACTCGGTCGCGAACAGGGCATGGCATTGGCCGAGCGCGAAGGACTGGCTGCGCGCTACCTGCAGCGTGCGGCAGACGGCCCCCGCGAATTCCTCAGCAGCGCCTTCCAGCGCCTGCTCGACGAGCAGGACGCATGAGCGCACGTCCATCGCGCGCCTGGCTCGGCAACGCACTGGTTCTGCTCCTGCTGGCAGCGATCGGCTGGGCACTGCTTCGCCTGCATCTCGGCGAAGCGTGGTGGTGGGGCGCACCACCGGCGCGGCACTCGCAGATCGCGGTGCTCGCCACGGTGCTGTATGCGCTGGCCTGCGCGGCACTGTGGTGGCGTGGGCGCCCGCGCGACGACGCCGCAACCGGAGACACCGCGCCCATCCTGCTGGTCTGGTCCAGCCAGACCGGCTTCGCCCGCGAACTGGCCGAACGCAGCGCCGAGGCCCTGCGCGGTGCCGGCGTGCCAGTGCGCGTGCGCGGACTGCATGAGGTGGATGCAGCACTGCTGGCTTCCAGCCAGCGCGCGCTGTTCATTGCCAGCACCACCGGCGAAGGCGATCCACCCGACCACGCCCTGCCGTTCCTGCGCGGGGTGATGGCCACCCCGCCCCCGCTGCAGCACCTGCACTACGGCGTGCTCGCGCTGGGCGACCGCAGCTATGGCCACTTCTGCGGATTCGGCCACCAGCTGGACACTTGGCTGCGCCAGCACGGTGCACATCCGCTGTTCGATGCGATCGAGGTCGACAATGCCGATCCGGCGGCGCTGCGACATTGGCAGCAGTTGCTGGGACAACTTGGCGGCGGCGCCACTGAACTGCCCGACTGGAGCCCGGCCGAGTATCAGCCGTGGACGCTGCTGCAACGCGAGCATTTGAACCCGGGCAGCCCCGGTGGTCCGGTGTACTGGTTGCGCCTGCAGCCCCCGGCCGATGCAAATGCGCAGTGGCAGGCCGGTGACATCGCCGAGATCGGCCCGCAGCACGCATCGCACACCGTGCGTGCCTGGCTGGATGCACAACGCTTCGACGCGGACACCGTGCTGGATGATGGGCAGACGTTGCTGGCACGTGTCGCGCGCTCGCACCTGCCCTCATTGGTTCCCCCGGGTGATCTGCCTGCCTTGCTGGCGACCCTGCAACCGCTGCCGCATCGCGAGTACTCGATCGCCTCGGTCATGGCCGACGGTGCGGTTGAGCTGCTGCTGCGCCGCCAGCTGCGCGCTGACGGTACACCCGGCATCGGCAGCGGCTGGCTGTGCGACCACGCTGCCATCGGCGAACCGGTACAGCTGCGTCTGCGCCGCAACGACAATTTCCACGGCTTGGCCGCCGACGTGCCGCTGCTGCTGATCGGCAACGGCACCGGCATCGCCGGCCTGCGCGCGCATCTGCACGAACGCGTACGCAGTGGCGCACGGCGCACCTGGCTGCTGTTCGGTGAGCGCACCGCCGCGCATGACTTCCACTTCGGTGAAGAACTGCAGGCGATGCTGGCCGACGGCACGCTGGCGCGGTTGGATGCAGTGTTCAGCCGCGATGGCGGTGCGCACCGCTATGTGCAGGACCGGCTGCTGGCCGAAGCGGCAACGCTGCGCCAATGGGTGGATGAAGGCGCCACGATCCTGGTCTGCGGCAGCCTGCAGGGCATGGCCCCGGCGGTGGATGCAGTGATCGAGCAGGTGCTGGGTACCGCGGGCAAGGAAGCGCTGTTGCTGGCCGGTCGTTACCGGCGCGATGTGTATTGAGGCCACCGCATCCTGGTGGGCGCGAACCGCATTCTGGTGGGTGCGAACCTCGGTTCGCACCATGACGCGGTGTCGGTGGCCGCATCCACGCATGGCGTGGATCTACAACGGCGTGTCCAGGCATGGTTGCAACCGCACCCCGGTAGATCCACGCCATGCGTGGATGGTGCCCACCGGCGCCAACACATCATGCCCCCGCCGCGCTGACCCGTATCGCCAACAACTCGCCACCACCGCTGAGCGCATGACGCTGCCGTGCACCCGCCGCCAACCACGCAGTGTCTCCCGCCTGCAACGCCGGCAAGCCGCTGTCGGCACCGAACTCCGCCTGACCGGCCAGCAGATGCAGCGCCCAGGCCACGCCCGGTTCGCAGAAGAAGAACATCGCCCCCACCAGTGGCCGGTGCAGCAGTTCGGCCTGCAGCAGCTCGCGCTTCCACATCAGGTTGAAGTCGTGGGTGGTGCCATCGACCAGTTCGCCGTGCAGCGCTTCCTCACCGGCAAACCGCACCCGTCCGTGCGGCGGCAGCACCTCGGCCACACGGCCATCCTCGAAACGCAGGCGCACGCCATTGCCCTGCAGCAGCACCAGTTCGCGCTCCACGCCGGGGAAAGCAGAGAACGCGGCGTCCTGTTCGATCTCGGCCACCGACAGGCGCAGCGCCCAGTCGTCACCCTGCGCCGGCAGGCGCAGGATCTCGCGGGTCCAGCCCAGGCCGTTGCGCCAGCGTTCGCGGCGATAGTCCAGGCGGGAGATCACCTGGCTCGGAGTGTGCAACAGGGAGTCGATGTTCATCGGCGCATTGCATCATGCCGCGCGCCGTCATGCATCACCGCGTGGCGAGCGTGCCCTGGCCACCACACTCACCGCCCAGCAGCTGCGAGTGCTTCAGCCAGTCCTGGTCGGGGTAGTAGGCGAACACCATCGTGCCGCCACGCAATGCGTCGATCAGCGGCTTGGCCACCGACAGGCGTACCGCAGGGCAGCCCAGGCTGCGGCCGAGCCGCCCCTGCAGCTGCGCAGTCGCCGGGTTCACGTACGGCGCGCCGTGGATGACGATGGCGCGTTCGCGCGCGCGGTCGTTGAAGCCCGGTTCCAGCCCGGCCAGGCGCAGCGAATAGCCGTTGCCGCCCATGTAGGTCTCCTGCGCGGTGAACGCGCCGAGGCTGGACATGAAGCTGCCATCGCGGTTGGAGAAGTGTTCGGTGCGGTTCTCACCGCTGTTGCGGCCATGCGCCACCCATTCCTCGAACAGCAGGCGCTGGTGGGCCAGATCGAACACCCACAGGCGCGGCTCGGTGGACGGCCGCGAATAATCGATCACGCTCAGGCGATCACCATTGATGCCCAGCTCCGGCCGCTGCAGCGCGCAGCGCATGGCGTGCGCCGCCAGCTGCAATACGTGGCGGTCGGCCTTGGGTGCACTGCGCGACAGCAAGGCGGCCAGATCATCGGCACTGGTGGCAAGGGCGGGCGTCTGTGCCAGCGCCGGAGCGCTGGCCGAGGTCGCCAGCAGGCCGAACGCGGCCAGCCGGCACAGGCGGGATGCAGTCATGGGCACAACAGGGGGACTCAGTTGCCCTTGAGGGTGGACCCTGGCGGCTCGGATTCCAAGACCGGCTGCATTCCGGATTCAGCCGGGCTTGGGCGGACCGCCGGCAGCGAGGTCACCAGCAGGGTCGTGCCCGGTACCAGCACCTGGTACAGCTGGCGGGCGAAATCGGCCGGCAACGCCATCGGCAGCGAGGGCGTGGCCAGCAGGTCCGGCGTGGCCTGGGCACGGTCCTGGCCCAGCAGCGGATAGGCCGTCCACTGGTGCAGGCGCTGGTTCGCGTCCAACGGGCTGGGCGTATCGCTGTAGCCCTGCCCCATCACGAACAGGGTGGTGCCCTGGAACGCCGGCAGGGCGTCGGCCTTCAGCGGCGACTCGCCGATCATCACGCCATCGCGCAGCACGTACAGGCGCTGGTCGTGCAAGCTGACCAGGATGCCGACCTGCCCGGTCGGCGCCGCGGCGTCATCCCACCAGGCCTGCGCCGGGGCCCCACCCTCGGTTTCCGGAAGGGCCTGGCCGCGCGCGTTGACCGGCGCCAACACCGACGGATAGGCCAGCGTCATCGGCGAGCTCTTGGCATCGGCCACGACCACGGTGTCGCCACGCTGGGTTTCACTGAACAGCTTCTGCGCGAAGGCCTGCGGCAGCCGCACGCAGCCATGCGAGGCCGGATGACCGGGCAGGCTGCCGCCATGCAGGGCGATGCCGTCCCAGGTCAGCCGCTGCATGTAGGGCATCGGCGCGCTGTTGTAGAGGTTGGACTTGTGGTCCTTGTCCTTCTGCAGGATGGTGAACACGCCGGTCGGCGTCTCATGCCCAGCCTTGCCCGAGCTGATCGTGGTCAGGCCGATGGCAATGCCGTTGCGGTACACGTACGCGCGCTGCTCATCGAGGCTGACCACCAGCACGATCGGGCCGGTCGGCGAAATTTCCGGATGCCACAGGTATTCGCCCGGCTTGAGGTCGGTCGGTCCGCGCACTTCGGCGGTGCTGGCTGCGGCAGCGGCAGGCTTGGCAACCGGCGTCGGCGCAGCGGCATGGCCCAGCAGCGGTAGAGCCAGTGCAAGGGCGAGCATCAGGGTGGTGGGGCGGTGCAGAAGCATCCAGCGGGGGTCCTTTCCATGCGGTGCGGCCACCGTACACCATCGACCCGTGGTGGCCGCGGCAAAACCAGGCGCCGGAAATGAAACTGCCCGGCGACACAGCCATGTGTCGTACCGGGCAATCGTTACGTCCTTGTCGGCCTGCTGCCGCCCCCTCGCATCCTGCGCTGTGGGGGTAGCGTTGCATCCTGCACGCGGCCGCGTCTGTCCTGTTTGTATCTCAGCCCCTTCCACAGGTCTGTGATGCCACCATCCTGGTGATTGGTGCCGCGTCCTGCGGCGGTCGGTGGTCACGGCCTTCCTGTCCGTGTCCGGTGAACCAGCCTCCTGCCGGTTCCGACGATTCCTGCTGTCAGCGCCTGGGTACGGTTCGCACCGGTACCGATCCGGGTACCGGATCCGCCGGCAACAACCTGTTGCCTACGGTGATCCGCTGTCGATTCCGTTCGACGATTGCTTTCCCTATCCCCTTCACCTGCGTCAGGTCCTCGACGCGATGAAACGGGCCGTGTCTGCGCCGGTGCTCGACGATCGCCTTGGCCTTGGCGGCTCCGACCATCGTCAATCCCTGCTGCAGCGCCTGGGCATCGGCGCGGTTGATGTCGATCGGTTCGGCGGCATGCGCCCCAGCGACCCACACGACCAGCACCAGTGCCCTCAACACGACACTCCAAGGCACGACGTGTATCTCCTTGTGATTCTGGCCGTCCCGACCGGCAATCCCGTCGGTAGGAACAGTGTCCGTCACCACATGCACACAGCCTATCGG
Source organism: Stenotrophomonas sp. 86156_Sma (assembly GCF_056481625.1). Taxonomy (NCBI): domain Bacteria; kingdom Pseudomonadati; phylum Pseudomonadota; class Gammaproteobacteria; order Lysobacterales; family Lysobacteraceae; genus Stenotrophomonas; species Stenotrophomonas sp. 86156_Sma. The sequence continues at coordinate 1,188,658 of NZ_CM151157.1, read as the reverse complement.
TTTCCTGGATTTCTAAAAGCCAGCCAAATACCCGACGTGATGTAGGAAAAACCCTACCCGCGGCACAGGCGTAGAATGGCCGGATCAGCCCATGCAACCGGAGTTTCAGATGGACAGCGCCAAGCTCGGCCAATTCGTCAATGACAAGTGGGACAGCGAAATCGTCCCGCAGTTGGTCGACTACATCCGCATTCCCAACAAGTCGCCGATGTTCGACGCCAATTGGGTGCAGAACGGCTACATGGAACAGGCGGTCACCCTGATGGAGAACTGGGCCAAGGCCCAGCAGCTGCCCGGCCTGAAGGTTGAAGTGGTGCGTCTGGAAGGCCGTACCCCGCTGATCTTCCTGGAAATTCCGGCTACCGGCGCCGAAACCGGCGACGACACCATCCTGCTCTACGGCCACCTCGACAAGCAGCCGGAAATGACCGGCTGGGACGACGACCTCGGCCCGTGGACCCCGGTCCTGCGCGGCGACAAGCTGTATGGCCGTGGCGGTGCGGACGACGGCTACGCCATCTTCGGCTCGCTGGCCGCGGTGCTGGCACTACAGGCCCAGGGCCTGCCGCACGCCCGCTGCGTGGTGCTGATCGAAGCCTGTGAAGAGTCGGGCAGCTATGACCTGCCGGCCTACGTCGACCACCTCGCCGACCGCATCGGCAAGCCGTCGCTGGTGGTCTGCCTGGATTCGGGCTGCGCCAACTACGACCAGCTGTGGTGCACCACCTCGCTGCGCGGCCTGACCGGCGGCAACTTCACCGTGAAGGTGCTCAACGAAGGCGTGCACTCCGGCGATGCCTCCGGCGTGGTGCCGTCCAGCTTCCGCCTGCTGCGCCAGCTGCTGTCGCGCATCGAGGACCAGGACACCGGCCGCATCCTGATCGACGGCATGAACGTTGAGATCCCGGCCGAGCGCCAGGAACAGGCCAAGCGCGCCGCCGAAGTGGTCGATACCGAGATCTTCGAGAAGTTCCCGATGGTCGACGGTCTGCGTCCGATGAACGAGGACCTGACCGAGCTGGTGCTCAACCGCACCTGGCGCCCGGCACTGTCGGTCACCGGCGTCGGTGGCATGCCGGCGCTGGAATCGGCCGGCAACGTGCTGCGCCCGCAGACCTCGGTGAAGCTGTCGCTGCGCCTGCCGCCGACCGCCGATGGCAAGACCTGCGGTGAGCTGCTGAAGGAAGCGCTGCTGCGCGATCCGCCGAACGGCGCGCAGGTCACTCTGGATCTGGAAAAGGCCTCCACCGGCTGGAACGCCCCGGCCATGGCGCCGTGGCTGACCCAGGCCATCGACGACGCCAGCCAAGCCTTCTTCGGCAAGCCGGCGATGTACATGGGCGAAGGCGGCTCGATCCCGTTCATGGGCATGCTGGGTGAGAAGTTCCCGGGCGCCCAGTTCATGATCACCGGCGTGCTCGGTCCGCACTCCAATGCACACGGCCCGAACGAGTTCCTGCACATTCCGATGGGCAAGAAGGTCACCGCCTGCGTGTCCAAGGTGATCAGCGAGCACTACGCCGCCAGCCTGCGCGGCGAGACCAGCGGTTCGCCGGTGGCTGCCGACAGTGGCACCCGCCACGGCGACCACGGCTGCTGCTGAATCCGGCACACCGTGACGGACGCAGCCTGGCCTTGCTAGGCTGCGTCCACCCTTGGTGGAAATCGCGCGCATGAATGGTCTGTTCGGCAGCAGCAGCTGGCTCTACATCATCCTGGTCGGCTTCTTCGTCGGCCTGCTCGGGCGATTCTTCATGCCCGGCAACAACCGCATGGGCTGCCTGCTGACCATCGTGCTGGGCATCATCGGCGCACTCCTGGCCGGGTGGTTCGGCCAGTACATGGGCTGGTACGCCCCCGGTGAGCCGGCCGGCTTCCTCGGTGCTGTGCTGGGCGCGGTGGCCGTGCTTGCCGTCCTGCGTCTGTTCAGCGGTCGCCGCTGATCCCGCACCCTCTTCCCTTCCTGTTCCCGACGTAGGCGCGCCCGGCGCGCCCGGATATGCCTGCATGACCGAACCCGCCTCCGATCCCCAGCGCAGCGCGCAGCGCCTGCAGTGGGCCCGTACCCAGCTCGATGATTCCAGTGCGGTGGTCGAACGCGCATCGGTCGATGCCGGCATGCGCAGCTACTGGCGCACCACCAGCACGCGCGGCAGCCACATCGTGATGGACGCCCCGCCGGGGCTGGAAGATCCGCGCCCGTGGCTGCGCATGCGCGGCCTGCTGGATGACAACGGCCTGCGTGTGCCCGCGCTGCTGGCACAGGATCTGGATGCCGGCTTCCTGCTGCTGGAAGATCTCGGCGGCCCGACCCTGGCGAAGATCCTCGACGAGCGCAACGCGGACGAATGGTTCGGCCGCTCTATCGAACAGCTGCTGCGCCTGCAGGCGATCCCGGTGCCGGCCGACTTCGGCCAGTTCGGCGAAGCACTGCTGCAGCGCGATGCCGGCCTGTTCGACGAATGGTTCCTGCAGCGCCACCTGAACCTGGAACTGGACTGCGGCGAGATTGAAGGGCTGCAGCTGGTGCACCGCCGCTTGATGGACAACGCGCTGGGCCAGGCCCAGCTGATGACCCATCGCGACTACATGCCACGCAATCTGATGCCGGTCGAGAATGGTCCGGCAGTGCTGGATTTCCAGGACCTGGTGCGCGGCCCGATCGCCTACGATGCGATGAGCCTGTTCAAGGACGCGTTCCTGAGCTGGCCGCTGCAGCGTGTGGACGAGTGGCTGGCGCAGTATCACGAGCGCGCCCGCAACGCCGGCCTGCCGGTGCCCGACCGTGCCACCTTCCTGCGCGATGCCGACTGGATGGGCATCCAGCGCCACGTGAAGATCCTCGGCCTGTTCTGCCGCCTGCGCTATCGCGACAACAAGGGCCATTACCTCGACGACGCGCCGCGCTTCATCAACTATCTGGATGAAGTGCTGCCGCGCTACCGCGAGCTGGCACCGCTGCAGCAGCTGCTGGAAGACCGCATCAAGCCAGCGCTGGCCGACCTGGCCGCACCGATGCGCGTGGCCCGATGAAGGCGCTGGTCTTTGCTGCCGGCCTCGGCGAGCGCATGCGCCCGCTGACCCTGCACACGCCCAAGCCGCTGCTGGACGTGGCCGGCAAGCCGTTGATCGTCTGGCACCTGGAACGCCTGGCCGCACTCGGTGTGCGCGAGGTGGTGGTCAACACCGCATGGCTGGCCGAGCAGTTCCCAGCGACGCTGGGCGACGGTAACCAATGGGGCCTGCAACTGCATTTCCTGTACGAAGGGCCGACCCCGCTGGAAACCGGCGGCGGCATCCTCAACGCACTGCCGGTGCTGGGCGACGCCCCGTTCCTGGTAGTGAACGGCGACATCTGGACCGATTTCGATTTCGCCACGCTGCCGCGCGAGCCGCAGGGCCAGGCGCATCTGGTGCTGGTCGACAATCCGGTTCAGCACCCGAACGGTGACTACCGCCTCGATGCGCAGGGGTTGCTGCACCACGACCGCGAAGGACCGTGCCTGACCTATGCCGGCATCGGCGTGTATCGCCCTTCCATCGTGGCCGACTGGCACACGGTGATCGGTGATGCACCGGGCAGCGAGCGGCTGCCGCCGAAGTTCTCGGTGGTGCCGCTGCAGAAGCACTTCATGGCGCAGGGATTGATGACGGGGCAGCACCATCGCGGGCGCTGGACCGATGTCGGCACCGTTGATCGCCTGCGTGCGCTGGATGCGGAGTTGGCGGCGAACGGCTGAGCCCCTCGTGGCTGGGCTTATTGAAAGCAGAAGCCTTGCTTGGCCGGGCGGGGTGGGCTGCGCAGGGGACGCTGCAAGTACGTCCATGTAAGCTCGGTCGCCGCATCCATGCGGCTCACGCCCCTGCGCAGCCCATCCCGCCCGGCCTCTGACAGTTTCCGTGGGCGACCAGCCACGGAAAAGAAAAAAGAAAAGCAAAAGCGGGTCGCGTCGCTACGCTTGCTCCGATGACGACCAACGGTCGTCACCCACCACAAGCAAGAGTCGCCCACCACAAGCAAGACACGTGTCGACCAAGGTCGACACCCACCAACAGCAGTGCAGTACGCAGTCCCGGCAGATCGCGGGAACCTGTCGAAGGCGGGGTGGCTCAGGTTGCGGGGGCGTGAGCGCCATGGATGGCGCGACCGAGGCTACATGGACGTACTTGCGCCGTCCCCCGCAACCTGAGCCACCCCGCCTCCCCTCAGGAAGCCAGCTTCTGCTGTTGCTTCGGCTCTTGCTGTTGCCGGCCAGCAGCCGGCACTACGGCGGGTGCAGGGCGCAGCCCTGCAAAGCAAACCCCACCCTCAGTAACGCGGCCGGCCTTCTTCCAGCACCTGGCGCAGGAACGGCACGGTGATCCGCCGCTTCGCCGCCAGCGACTCGCGGTCCAGCCAGTCCAGCAGCGTGATCAACCCACCCAGCTCGCGCCCGGTATGCGACAGCAGCCACTCGATCGAGGCCTCGTCGATCGCCAGCCCACGCCGCAGCGCGCGCTCACGCAGCACCGCTGCCCGCCCTTCCTCATCCAGCGGCTGCAGCAGCACACGCACGCACTGGCCCAGCCGCGAACGCAGATCGGGCAGTACCAGGCCCAGTTCTTCCGGCGCCTTCTGCGCCGTGTACAGCACGGTCACGCCCGCAGCGCGCGCGCGGTTGTGGAAATCGAACAGCGCGATCTCGTCCTCGCGGTTGCCGGCCACCTCGTCCAGGCCGTCCAGCGCCACCAGCTCGCGCGCCTCCAGCCCATCCAACGCCGCGCGTACGCGGCCGGCGGCGCTGGCCAGCGGTACGTAGGTCGGCAGTCGCCCGGCCTGCTCGGCGCTGGAGCACATCGCCAGTGCCTGGTGGGTCTTGCCCGTGCCCGCCGCACCTTCCAGATAAACCCAATCGTGGCTGGCACCCACCGCGATCGCGCGCAGCTGCGCCAGCGCGCCGTCCGGCGCGCCGATGAAGGTCTCCAGGCGCTGGTCCCGCGGGTAATGCAGGGCCAGCGGCAGTTGCGGCACACCCATCACTTCAGGTCGGGGCCCTTGTCGTTCGGAATGATGATATGGGGGGCATCGACCACGCCATCAAGCACGATCGCCGGCTTCTCACCCACGTACAGCTCGCTCTGGCGATAACGCTGGTGCGCGTAGCGCAGCAGCACGTTGGTCACCGCTGCCACCGGCAGCGCCAGCAGCATGCCGAGGAAGCCGAACAGCTGGCCGCCGGCCATCACCGCGAAGATCACTGCCACCGGGTGCAGGCCGATCTTGTCGCCGACAATCCGCGGGGTCAGCACGTAGCTTTCCAGCAGCTGGCCCACGGTGAACACCACGCCGACCAGGATCAGCAGCTTCAGGTCGAAGCCCTGTGCCTGCACCAGTGCGGCGACCACCGCCATCAGGATGCCGGTGGTCGCGCCCAGATAAGGAATGAAGCTGATCAGGCCGGCAATCAGGCCGATCAGCAGACCCAGCTTGAGGCCGACCAGCGACAGGCCGCCGGCATAGATCACACCCAGCGCCAGCATCACCAGGAACTGACCGCGGATGAAGGCGCCCAGCACCTCGTTGGACTCACGCGCCAATGCGCTGATGGTGCCGATCTGGTTGCGCGGAATCACCGACGCCACGCGCTCGACCAGCTTGTCCCAGTCACGCAGGAAGTAGAACGCCAGGATCGGCAGCAGCAGGATGTTGACCACCCAGGTCACCATCGCAAAGCCCGAACGCGAGACGTAGCCCATGAACGTGGTGGCAAAGCCGCCGGCCTGCTGCCAGTGGCTGCGCACCCATTCGATCAGGCGGTCCGGGTCCAGCCACTGCATCACTTCCAGGCCGGTCTTCTGCTCGAACCAGGGAATGCCCTTTTCCATCAGCCACGCCTGTGCCTGCGGCGCGACCGCAATCAGGGTGGTGATCTGGCGCTCGATCATCGGCACCAGCACCAGCAGCAGCGCCACGATCACCAGCACCATCGCCGCGAACACCAGCACCACGCCGGTCATGCGCGAACGGCCGGTGGCCTCGATGCGGTCCACCAGCGGATCGCCCAGCCAGGCCAGCGCCAGCGCCAGCACGAACGGGGTCAGGATCGGCGCCAGCAACCACACCACCCAGCCGATCAGGCCGGCGAACAGGATGTACTTCAGGCGGCGCAGGAACTGCGCGATTTCCGCTTCCGGGGTCAGGTTCATCGCAGGCGGTACTCGTTGCTGACCGGCGCAGCGACCGGGGCACCGGTGGTGTCGTCGATCGGCGTCGGCAGGGCCGGCAGCGGTGCGCTCGGCACCAGCACGCCGTTGTCGCCCAGCATGCGGTTGAAGCCGGCCAGGCCGGTGGTCATCTCCAGGCTCAGCTCCAGCTGGCCAGCCGAAGCGTGCAGCGGGGTGACGTTGCGCACCACCGGCACCTCACGCAGGCCGGCAGCCAGGCGCAGGTAGTCGTCGGCACTGTTGATGCCGGTGACCACCACCCGATAGGTGCCGGCCTGGCCGACGGCCGCGCCGGCCTTGGCATAGCGCTTGACCAGCGCATCGGCGGCACCATCGGCACCGGCGGCCATCGCGCGCATGGCGTTGGCGTCCTTGCTGGTCCACTTGTTCAGCTCACGGCCGTTGTCGACGAACACCCAGTCCGCCTGCCAGCCGCCGTTGGCGCGGTACAGCTTGCCGATCAGCTGCATCGGCGGCGCGTAGCGCGAAGAGGCACGGGCCACGGCGGCACTGTCCTGGCGCCAGATGGCACCGGCCAGCGCCTGTTCGGCGGCACCACCGCTGGGCAGGCCCAGCTTGTAGCCGCGTTCAATGGCGCGGTTCAGCAACGGTCGGGCGGCGTTGGCCTGCTGCACGCTGACCAGGCGCGGACCGCTGCCGTCATCGACGGCCAGCCACAGCACCGGCTTCGGTCGCGGCTGCGGCCACAGCGGCAGGCCCAGCGCCGACACCAGCGAATCGACATCGTCCTCGCGGAAGCGGGCCACCAGCAGGGTGCGGAAGCTGGGGGCGCCACTGGCGCTCACGCTCTGGTCCTGCTTGTAGTCGTAGCTGGCCACGTAATCCTTGGCATTGCGCAGCGCCTGGGCCACGCCAGGGCGCGACATCACGCTGCGATCGCCGGACAACTTGCCCAGTACAACGCTCAAGGCGCGGGCCAGGGCGCCGTTGCGGTCGGCTTCGGCCTGGCTGTTGACGGGCACTTCGGCCTCGTACGCGCCAGTGGCGGTGGCAACATCACCCTCGGTGCGCAGGCCGCTCTGGGCCATCGTGGCCACCGGCAGGCTCAGCGCAAGGAGCAGGGTCAGAATCAGGCTGCGGCGCATCAGGACATCCATTGGCTCGACGTATCCGGGGGAATTGTTGCCCGAATACGGCCTTTGCGCCAATGCGGCCTGTTAAAATCGCCCGTTCAACCCCTGCCAGCGCCGACGCCCGTGACCAACACCCCGTCTTCCGCCCCCTCCCCCCTCACCTACCGTGACGCGGGTGTCGACATCGACGCCGGCAACGAACTGGTCGAGCGGATCAAGCCCCTGGTCAAGCGCAGCTTCCGCCCGGAAGTGATGGGCGGCCTGGGCGGCTTCGGCGCCCTGTTCGACCTGTCCAACAAGTACCGCGAGCCGGTGCTGGTGTCGGGTACCGACGGCGTGGGCACCAAGCTGAAGCTGGCCCACCAGCTGGACCGCCACGATACGATCGGCATCGACCTGGTCGCCATGTGCGTGAACGACGTGCTGGTGCAGGGCGCCGAGCCGCTGTTCTTCCTGGACTACTTCGCCACCGGCAAGCTGGACATCGACACCGCCGCAGCGGTCGTGGGCGGCATCGCCAACGGCTGCACCGAGGCCGGCTGCGCGCTGATCGGCGGCGAAACCGCTGAAATGCCCGACATGTATGCCCCGGGCGAGTACGACCTGGCCGGCTTCACGGTCGCTGCGGTCGAGAAGAGCGAGCTGAAGGACGGCGCCAGCGTGGCTGCCGGCGACGTGCTGATCGGCATCGCCTCGTCCGGCCCGCATTCCAATGGCTACTCGCTGGTCCGCCGCATCTATGACCGCGCCGGCCGCCCGGCCGAGCTGGAGCTGGAAGGCGGCGTGAAGCTGGTCGACGCGCTGATGGCGCCGACCCGCCTGTACGTCAAGCCGATCCTGTCGCTGCTGAAGTCACACGGCGCGGCCATCCACGGCATGGCCCACATCACCGGTGGCGGCCTGACCGAGAACATCATCCGCGTGGTACCTGAAGGCCTCGGTCTGGACATCCAGGCCTCGTCATGGACCCTGCCGCCGGTGTTCCAGTGGCTGCAGAAGGAAGGCGCGGTAGCCGACAGCGAGATGTGGCGCACCTTCAACTGCGGTATCGGCTTCGTGCTGATCGTGGCGCCGGACCAGGTGGCCGCGGTATCCGATGCGGTCAAGGCGCAGGGCCTGGAGCACTGGACCATCGGCCAGGTGGTCACCGCCGAAGGCGCCGAGCGCGTCCACATCGCCTGATCCCGACAACCCAGGAGCCCGCATGGACGCAACGCCCCCCTTGTCGCCCGCCCCCGTGCCGCCGCCGCTGGCGACGGTACCGGTGTTCAACGCGCAGGATGCCGACCACCTGCGCATGCTGGCCATCGCGCACTACGTGGTCGGCGGCCTGATCGTGCTGTTCTCGCTGATTTTCATCATCCACATCGTGCTGGGCATCACCGCGCTCACCGGCAACCTGCCGATGAATTCCGGCGGCCAGCCGTCGTCGCCGGCCGAACAGCGCCTGTTCGGCTGGATGTTCACCCTCATCGGTTGCGTCGCCGTGTTCGGTGGCGTCACCCTGGGCGCGTTCGTCGCCTATGCCGGCCGCTGCCTGGCCCAGAGACGCCGCTACCTGCTGTGCCTGATCGCGGCCGGCCTGGCCTGCCTGTTCACCCCCGTCGGCACGGTGCTGGGGGTGTTCAGCCTGATCACCCTGCTGCGCCCGCAGGTGAAGGCCGCCTTCGACCTTCCCGCCACGCCCGCATGACCGCCTCCGGCAATCCGCCGCCGCTGCCGCATCAGACCCTGGCGCAGCTGCAGCTGACCAGCCATCTGCAGACGCTGAAAGTGCTGTTCTACGCGTTGGCCGGCTTCCATTGGTTCGCCACAGTGGCGTTCCTTGGCCTCAGCGGATGGGTGGCCCACTCGCGCGGACTGGACGATGCCTGGATGCTGGCCACGGTCTATGCGTCCATCGCCGTGCTGGCGGCCGTGCTGGGGTTCGTGCAGTTGTATACCGCGCGCCAGCTGTCACATCGCACCGGGCTGGCCTGGTGCCGGCGCGCGGCGTGGCTGGGCGTACTGGCCGGCCCGCTGGGCATGGCCTTGGCCGCCTATGCCTGGGTGTTCCTGTCCAAACCTGACATGGCCGCGCTGTTCGACCGCGGCGACCACCTCAGTGTCTGAACCTGCCGGCAGACGCCCCGTCCTTTCCTGATCGATTTCCCATGTCCGCGCCTGCCCTCCCCACGTCCGCTTCGCCCACCACCCACCGTTTCTCGGGCCCCAAGAAGCTGGCCTTTGCCGCCGTGCTGGCGGTGTTCGCAATCAGCTGGGTCCACCCGCTGTGGCCTACCGAACAGGCCCTGCACAGCACCCTGACCGTGATCGGGCTGGCCGCGCTGCTGTGGGTCGACCGTCGCGGTGGCTGGCTGGGCAATGGTGCCTTCATCGCGATCTGCGGCTTCATCGCCCTGCACTGCGTGGCCGCGCGCTGGCTGTATTCCAACGTGCCCTACGACGCCTGGGCGCAGACGCTGAGCGGCTGGTCGCCGAATGCGGCCTTCGGCTGGCAGCGCAACCATTTCGATCGCCTCATCCACTTCCTGTTCGGCGTCTGCTTCACTCCTGCGCTGCTGCAGCTTGCCCGTCATGCGTGGCCGGCGCTGCGCCTGGGCCAGGCCTTCACCCTGGCGGTGATGACGGTGATGTGTGCCAGCCTGGTGTACGAATGGTTCGAGTGGGCCATCGCGCTGGCGCTGTCGCCGGATGCTGCCGAGGCCTACAACGGGCAGCAGGGCGACATGTGGGACGCGCATGCCGACATGCTGATGGCCACCCTCGGCAGCCTGCTGATCTGGCCGCTGATCCGCCGGAGCGCCCAGCAGTGACCGCGACCACCCGCATTGCCGTGCTCGCCTCCGGTCGCGGCAGCAACCTGCAGGCCATACTCGATGCCATTGCCGACGGCCGACTGCCCGCCGAGGTGGTCGGCGTGTTTTCCGACCGCCCCGCCGCAGAGGCCCTGCAGCGCGTCGCACCGAACCTGCGCTGGGCGCATGCACCGAAGTCCTTCAGCGACCGCGCCAGCTACGAGCAGGCGCTCGGCGATGCGCTGGCCGCAGTACAACCGGACTGGATCGTCTGCGCCGGCTACATGCGCATCCTCGGCGCGGCCTTCGTACAGCGCTTCAATGGCCGGCTGGTCAACATCCATCCATCGCTGCTGCCGCTGCACAAGGGCCTGGACACCCACGCACGGGCGCTGCAGGCGGGCGACGCCGAGCACGGTGCCAGCGTGCATCTGGTCGTGCCCGAGCTGGATGCGGGCGCCGTGCTGGCGCAGGTGCGGGTGCCGGTGCTGCCCGGCGATGACGCCGACAGCCTGGCCGCGCGCGTGCTGGCGGTGGAGCATCCGCTGCTGATCGCCACCCTGCAGCTGTTGTGCGCCGGCCGCCTGGCTGAACGGGAGGGCCAGCCGCAACTGGACGGTCACCCCCTGTTTAGCCCGTTGGCCCTAGATTCCGCCGGGAACCTGAACCGGTAGTCCCCATGCACACGCCCCGCTGACTGCGGGGCTGGCATCCTGCCCCCTCCTGCGGTCCCTGTCCTCCATGAAGACCACGACCCTGCTGTCCACTCCATTGCTGTTGTCGCTTGCCGTGTTCCCCGGCGTGGGCTGGGGCCAGGCACAGGCGCCCGCCGCCCCGCCGGCACCGGTGCCCGCAGCGCAGTCGCCAGCCGATGCGCCGGCCGTACCGATGCCACCGGCACTGGCCTGGGAGCCACCGCCGCTGCAACCGTTCAGCGCCACCTACCAGGCCTTCTACAAGGGCAAGGAAGCGGGCGATGCCAGCATGCAGGTCACCCACACCGGCGGCAGCCAGTGGCGGGTGGACATGCAGGTGGTCGGCCGCCGCGGCTTTGCCAGCGTGCTGGGCCTGAACATCGAACAGAGCACGGTGTTCGAGGAGCGCAGCGGCGTGTATGCGCCGCTCAGCCAGAGCACGGTGCGCAAGGGCCTGTTCCTGGGCAAGAAGGCGGTCGGCACCTACAACTGGCAGGCCGGCACCGCGCAATGGACCGGTGACGTCAAGAAGGAACGCGCGCAACCGATCCCGCTGCAGGCAGGCGACCAGAGCGCGCTGCTGATCAACCTGGCGATCATGCGCGATGCGCGTCCAGGCGCCTCCATGCATTACCGCTACGTGGACATGGGCAAGGTCCGCGAACACGACTACCAGGCCGCGCCGCAGACCGAGAACGTCGAGGTCGGCGACCTGTCCTACAACGCACTGCGGGTCTACCGGACCAACGGTGGCAGAAACGAAACCATTCTCTGGATCGCCAACGGTGTCCCCACCCCGGTGCGCATCCTGCAACGCGAAGACGGCGAAGACCGCGTCGATCTGCGCCTGATCGAATACCAAGGAGTCTGAGCATGAACACCCTGACCCGCCCCCTCACCTGGATCGCAGCCGCTGCCCTGACCGTGGCCAGCCTGCCGGCCATGGCGCTGGAACCGTTCAAGGCCGATTACCTGGCCAGCTACATGGGCATGCAGGCCAACGGCACCATGACCCTGGCCAGCGAAGGCAGCAACAAGTGGCGCTACAGCCTGCAGGTGAAGAACCAGCTGGCCGACCTCAGCCAGAGCACGGTGTTCGAGGAAGTGCGTGGCCAGCTGCGCCCGCTCAGCAGCCAGGACCGTTCGGCGCTGCTGGTGAAGAGGCGCAACGTGCAGGCCAACTACAACTGGACCAGCAACCAGGCCACCTGGACCGGTGACATCAAGCCGGATCGCGCTGGCCCGATTGCGCTGAAAGCCGGTGACATGGATGCGCTGCTGATCAACCTGGCGATCGCCCGTGACCTGGCGGCGGGCAAGCCGCTGACCTATCGCATGGTCGACGAAGGCCGCATCAAGAACATGACGTACCGTGTGATCGGCAAGGAATCGATCACCGTGGGCGGCAAGAGCTACGAGGCCACCAAGGTCTCGCGCGCCGACGGCAACAAGGAGCTGATCGCCTGGATCGTGCCGGAATTCCCGGTGCCGGCGCGCATGCTGCAGCGTGAGAGCGGCCGCGATGCGCTGGACCTGACCATCAAGGCGATGAACTGACCGGAGATCCACGTCATCCACGCATGGCGTGGATCTACTTCACGTTCCAGTAGATCCACGCCATGCGTGGATGGGTGTATCCCAAAGAAACGCCCGCTTTCGCGGGCGTTTTCTTATTTCTTCGCTTCAGCCGGTTTCTGTTCCTCGGCCGGCTTGAACTCGGTCCGGCAGTCCACGCGGATCTGCTCACCGGTGCTGCGCCAGACGAAGGTGCGGCAATGACGGTTGCCGTCCTGGCTGTCGTTCACTGCGACCGCATAGAACGACTCGATGATTTCATCACGCGAGACCGTGCCGTCGCCGTTCCAGTCCATGTCCTTCTGCTCGATGCCCTGGGTGATGGCGATGTTGGCGTACCAGGCATAGCCCAGCCACGCCAGCACGATCAGCACCAGGGCCAGCAGCGCCTTGCGACGCGGGCTGAACTTGCCGCGCAGGATCATGGCACGCGCCGGATGGTGGCACCGAGCGAAGACAGCTTCTCTTCGATGTTCTCGTAGCCACGATCAAGGTGGTAGATGCGGTCGATGGTGGTATCGCCGCTGGCCATCAGGCCGGCCAGGATCAGCGATGCCGAGGCGCGCAGGTCGGTGGCCATCACCGGCGCGCCGCTCAGGTGCTCGTTGCCACGCACGATGGCGGTATGCCCTTCGACCTGGATGTCCGCGCCCAGGCGCAGCAGTTCGTTGACGTGCATGAAACGGTTCTCGAAGATCGTTTCGTTGATCACGCCCACGCCGTCGGCCACGCAGTTGAGCGCCATGAACTGCGCCTGCATGTCGGTCGGGAACGCCGGGTACGGCGCGGTGGTCAGGTTGACCGCCTTCGGCCGCTTGCCCTGCATGTCCAGGGTGATGCTGTCGTCGGTGGTCTCGATCTTCGCACCGGCTTCGACCAGCTTGGACAGTACCGCGTCCATGGTGTTCGGGCGCGCACGGTTGACCGTGACCTTGCCACCGGTCATCGCTGCGGCCACCAGGAAGGTGCCGGTCTCGATACGGTCGGGCAGCACTTCGTGGCGGCCACCGGACAGGCGCTCGACGCCTTCGATCACCAGGCGGGCAGTGCCCAGGCCTTCGATTTTCGCGCCCAGCGCGATCAGGCAGTGCGCCAGATCGGTCACTTCCGGTTCCATCGCGCAGTTGTCGAGGATGGTGGTGCCTTCGGCCAGCACCGCGCCCATCAGCACGTTCTCGGTGCCGGTGACGCTGACCATGTCGAAGGTGAAGTGCCCCCCCTTCAGCCGCTTGGCGGTGGCCTTGATGAAGCCGTTCTCGACCACGATCTCGGCACCCAGCGCCTGCAGGCCCTTGATGTGCTGGTCGACCGGACGCGAACCGATCGCGCAGCCGCCCGGCAGCGATACTTCGGCCGCGCCGAAGCGGGCCAGCAGCGGGCCCAGCACCAGGATCGAGGCGCGCATGGTCTTGACCAGCTCGTACGGTGCCACGTGCTGGTTGACCGAACGCGGGTCGACCACGATCGCACTGCCGCGCGACAGCGTGCCCTGGTCGATGGTGACCTTGGCGCCCAGCTCGCCCAGCAGCTTCACCGTGGTGACCACGTCGTGCAGGTGCGGCACGTTGGTGATCTCCACCGGCGCATCGGCCAGCAGGGTCGCGCAGAGAATGGGGAGGACGGCGTTCTTGGCGCCGGAGATGCTCACTTCACCGTGCAGCGCAGCGCCGCCGGTCACAACGATCTTGGCCATGTATTCGGGATCTTCTGCGGTTCAGCCGGCTTCGGCCGGGGTCACGGTTTTCAGCGCCAGCGCGTGGATCGCGCCGCCCATCAGGTCGCCCAGCGTGGCATACACCATGCGGTGGCGGGCCAGCGGCATCTTGCCGGCGAAGGCCTCGCAGACCACGGTCGCTTCGAAATGCACGCCATCGTCGCCCCGCACGTCGGCGCGGGCGCCGGGCAGGCCGGTTTCGATCAGATTGCGGATGGTGTCGGCGTCCAACGGGCTTTCCTAATAAAATGTGCCTCCATTCTACTTCCGCTGCGTGGCGTCCGCATGGCCGAATCCCTGTTGCCCCCCCGTTCCGTCGACCCTGCCGGCCTGGTCGCCAGCGGCCGCCGCGTCTTCGAGATCGAGCGGCAGGCGCTGGACGCCGTGGCCGACCGCCTTGGCGAGGCGTTCCAGCAGGCCTGCCAGGCGATCCTGGCCAGCCGCGGCCGGGTGGTCGCCACCGGCATGGGCAAGTCCGGGCACATCGCTCGCAAGATCGCCGCCACCCTGGCGTCCACCGGTACGCCGGCGTTCTACGTGCACCCGGGTGAAGCCGGCCACGGCGACCTGGGCATGATCACCGAGGACGACGTGGTGCTGGCGCTGTCCTATTCGGGCGAGTCGGACGAAGTGCTGATGCTGCTGCCGGTGCTCAAGCGCCAGGGCAACGTGCTGATTTCCATGACCGGGCGCCCACAGTCCAGCCTGGCCACCGCCGCCGACATCCACCTGGACGTGAGCGTGCCGGCCGAGGCCTGTCCGCTGGCGCTGGCGCCGACCTCCAGCACCACCGCCTCGCTGGCGATGGGCGACGCGCTGGCCGTGGCCCTGCTCGACGCACGCGGCTTCACCGCCGACGATTTCGCCCGTTCACACCCGGCCGGCAGCCTCGGCCGCCGCCTGCTGCTGCACATCACCGACGTGATGCACACCGGCGACGACCTGCCCAGCGTGGGCGCCGACGCCAGTCTCAGTGAAGCGCTGATGGAGATGAGCCGCAAACGGCTGGGCATGACCGCCGTGGTCGATGCCGGCGGCGTGCTGATCGGCCTGTTCACCGACGGCGACCTGCGTCGCGCGCTGGACAGCGCGCTGGACGTGCGCACCGCCAAGATCGCAGATGTGATGACGCGCAACCCGCGCACCATCGGCGCCGACCAGCTGGCGGTGGAGGCGGCCCGGCTGATGGAGACCCACAAGATCACCGGCCTGATCGTGGTCGATGACCAGGGCCGTGCAGTCGGCGCCCTGAACATTCATGACCTGTTGCGGGCCCGGGTGGTTTAACCGACAGTCCGTAGACCCCATTCAGTCTGTACTGCCCCACCCGAACCCACCGAGCCTGCCGCCCTGATGCCCTGGTCCCCCCTGCCCGCCTTCCCTGCCCACCTGCATGCCGCCGCGGCCCGTATCCGCCTGGCCTGCTTCGACGTGGACGGCACCCTCACCGACGGTCGGCTGTACTACGACAAGGACGGCAACGAGAGCAAGGCGTACTTCGTGCAGGATGGCCTGGGCCTGAAACTGCTGCAGCAGCACGGCATCCACCCCGTGCTGATCACCGCGCGCAACAGCCAGTCCGCGCTCAAGCGCGGCGCCGACCTCGGCATCGACACCCAGATCGCCGTGGGCGACAAGCTGGCCAGCGTGCAGGCGCTGTGCGCGCAGCATGGCATCGGCCTGGAACAGGTGGCCTTCATGGGCGATGACCTGCCGGACCTGGCGCCGCTGGGCGCGGTCGGCTTGGCCGTGGCGCCGGCCAACGCCCATCCGTGGATCGCCGAGCGCGTGCACTGGCAGACCCGTGCCGATGGCGGGCGTGGCGCCGCGCGCGAGCTGTGCGACATCCTGCTGGCCGCGCAGGGGCATGTGGATGCGGTGCTGGCGAGGTTCGGCGCATGAACCTGCCGACCGTGAACTGGCGCACCCTGCTCGGCATCGGCCTGCTGCTGGCGGCCCTGTTGAGCAGCTGGGCGGCGCTGCGCAACCGCGACAAGGGGCCAGCCAGTGGCGGCCAGGAAGTGGGCGTGGATTACATCCTGCACGACTTCCAGATCGTCGCCCTGGATGAGCACGGCAAGGAATCGACCACGCTGCGTGCGCCGCTGCTGGAACGCCAGCGCGGTGACCAGACCATCAACATCGCCACGCCGTTGTTCGAGATGCCGGACAAGGATGGCAGGCACTGGACCCTGCGTGCCGAAACCGGCTGGCTCAGCGCCAAGGGCGACGAGATGAAGCTGCGCGGCAATGTCGCCGGCGACAGCCCGGTCGGCCCGGGCACGGTGCCGACCACCTTCCGCACCTACCATCTGGACGTGTTCCCGAAGGAAAACCGCGCCCGCACCGACGCCCTGGTGACCATGACCCGCCCGGGCATGGAACAGTCCGGTGTCGGCTTCGAAGTGGATTCGAAGAACAACACGTATCATTTCCTCAGCCAGTCCAAGGGCCGCTACACGCCCAAACGCTGATTCCGCCGCCAGCCTGCGACGTCTCCGGACAGGCGCAAGGCCGGCAGCCCCACCCGCCCGCCCCCGGTCCACCCGGGAGGCCCCCACCGGTAGAACGGACCCCGATGAAGATTCCCTTTGCCGCCGTACTCGCGCTTGGTCTTCTTGTCCCCAGCGCCGCCTTCGCCAAGTCCACCGACCGCAACGAAGACATGCACATCGATTCCGGCGCCCAGTCGGGCACGCTCACCGGCGACGGCAAGACCGTGCTGTCGCAGGGCGTGATCATCACCCAGGGCACGCTGGACCTGCGCTCGTCCGAGGCCGAGATCTACCTCAAGGACGGCGAAGCGGTGCGTGTGGTGTTCACCGGCAAGCAGGCCAAGATGAAGCAGCAGCTCGATGATGGCACCTGGATGGACGCGCTGGCCGATCGCATCGACTACGACATCAAGACCGAGATCATCACCCTGACCGGCAACTACAAGGTCACCAGCGCGCGCGGCACCAATGCCGGCCAGCGCATGGTCTACAACACCCGCACCGGCGAAATGAACTCCGGTGGTGACGGCAGCCGCGTGCGCACCGTCATCCCGCCGAAGAACAAGACCCCGGCCGCACCTGCGGCACAGCCCAAGGCCACCACGCCGGCACAGCCGGCCGGGAGCAGGAAGTAATGCTCGTCGCCAAGGGCCTGCGCAAGAAGTACAAGCAACGCGAAGTCGTCAAGGACTTCGGGCTGACCCTCGACGCCGGTGAAGTGGTCGGCCTGCTGGGCCCCAACGGCGCCGGCAAGACCACCTGCTTCTACATGATCGTCGGCCTGGTTGCCGCCGATGCTGGCAGCATCGTGCTCGACGGCAAGGACATCACCGGCGACCCGATGTATACCCGGGCCAAGCAGGGCGTGGGTTACCTGCCGCAGGAGCCGTCGGTGTTCCGCAAGCTGACCGTGGCCGACAACATCCGCCTGGTGCTGGAGCTGCGCGAGGGCCTGGATTCGGCTGGCCGCGAGCGTGAATTGAACAGCCTGCTCGACGAACTACAGCTGGGCCATGTCGCCGACCAGCTCGGCGCCAGCCTGTCCGGTGGCGAACGTCGCCGCTGCGAGATCGCCCGTGCCCTGGCCGCGCAGCCGCGCCTGATCCTGCTCGACGAACCGTTCGCCGGCGTCGACCCGATTTCCGTCGGCGAGATCCAGCGCATCGTCACCCATCTCAAGCAGCGTGGCATCGGCGTGCTGATCACCGACCACAACGTGCGCGAGACCTTGGGTATCTGCGACCGCGCGTATATTCTCGCTGAGGGCAGCGTGCTGGCCCAGGGCTCGCCGGAAGCGATCCTGGACAATGCCGACGTGCGTCGCGTCTACCTTGGGGATTCCTTCAAGCTGTGACGGCAAGCGCCGGGTCCCTCTCCTTCCTTTCGGCACAGGCATGAAGACTCGGCTGCAGACATCGTTGGGACAGCAGCTGGTGCTCACGCCCCAGTTGCAGCAGGCGATCAAGCTGCTGCAGATGTCCACCACCGAGCTGGAGCTGGAGATCGCCCAGGCGGTGGAAAGCAATCCGCTGCTGGACTGGGCCGACAGCAGTGACAGCAGCAGCGCCAGCAACGAAGGCAGCGATGGCAACGACGGTGACGCGCCCGCAGAACGTACCGATGCCGGCGACGACTGGGCACCGGCCGAACTGGACTGGAGCGCGGCCGGCAGCGGCGGCAGCTTCGACGATGACGACGACACCGGCAGCGCCGCCGAGCGCATAGCCGAAACCGAAACACTGGCCGACCATCTGCTGTGGCAGCTGCATCTGTCGCATCTGTCCTCGCGTGATCGCAGTATCGGTGCCGCACTGATCGACGCACTGGACGACGACGGTTACCTGCGCGAGCCGCTGGCCACCATCGCCGAAACCCTGTTGCCGGCGATCCACGCCGACGAGGACGAGATCCTCGCCGTGCTGCATCGCATCCAGCGTTTCGATCCGGTCGGTGTGGCTGCACGCACGCTGGGCGAATGCCTGCTGCTGCAGCTGGATGTGCTGGCCGGTGACACGCCCGGCCTGGTGCTGGCGCGACAGATTGCCGCAGGCCCGCTGGAACGGCTGCCGCGCAGCGGCGTCGCCGGGCTGGCCCATGAACTGAAACAGCCCCTGGACGAGGTCGAGACGGCAGTCACCCTGCTGCGCTCGCTGGACCCACGCCCGGGCACGCAGATCGCACCGCTGTCGCAGGACACCTATGTGGTGCCGGATGTGGTGGTGTGGCGGCAGAACGGCGTATGGCGCGCAGCGCTGGCCGCGCATGCCGGGCCGAAGGTGGTGATCCACCGCGGCTACGAACAGCTGATCCGACGTTGCGGCGACGCCGATGCCGGCTACCTGCGTGCCCAGCTGCAGGAAGCGCGCTGGCTGCTGAAAGGGCTGCAGCAGCGTGGCGAAACCCTGCTGCGGGTGGTACGCAGCCTGATCCTGCAGCAGGCCGGCTTCCTCGAATTCGGCGAGCAGGCGCTGCGTCCACTGACCCTGCGCGAGATCGCCACCGAGCTCGGCCTGCACGAATCCACGGTCTCGCGTGCGATCGCCCGCAAGCACGTGCGTACCCCGCGCGGCACCCTGCCGCTGCGCGCCTTCTTCGCCTCGGGCATCGATACCGACGGCGGTGGCGAGGCGTCCAGCACGGCCATCCAGGCGATGATCCGGCGCCTGATCGACGACGAGAACCCGCGCAAGCCGCTTTCTGACGCCAAGCTGGCTGACCTGCTCAAATCGTCGGGAATTCCAGTAGCGCGACGCACCGTGGCGAAGTATCGTGAAGCCATGAACATTTCCGCCTCGCACGAAAGGGTCAGAATCGCTTGACGCGCCGCCGCGCCCGGCGGAGAGGTTCATTGGCACATCCGAACACAGGAGAAACCCGATGCGCATCGAAACGTTTGGCAAAGATGTCGAAGTCACCCCGGCCCTGCAGTCCTATGTAGAGGAGAAGCTGGCCCGGATCGGCAAACACTTCGACCAGCACTGCGAAGCGCGGGTGACCCTCAAGCTGCAGAAGACCGAACACCACGTCGACGCCAGCCTCAACATTCCCGGCCAGACCCTGCACGCCGAGGCCAATGCCCAGACCATGTATGCCGCGATCGACCTGCTTGCGGACAAGCTTGACCGTCTGGTGATCAAGCACAAGGAGAAAAAACAGCAGCACGCACCGCTGCCGGTGGGCGACAATGGTGGCTGATCGCCACCGTTCCCCGCAGACATGCCCCTGACTGACCTCCTGGCGGCCGTGCAGACCCAGCTCTGCACGGCCACCGACCGCGACAGCGTCCTGCAGGCCGCCGCCGGGTTGCTGGCCTGCCGCCAGGCCAACGCCGAACAGATCTATCTGAACCTGTGCCAGCGCGAAGCGCTGGGCAGCACCGCGATCGGTCACGGCATCGCCATTCCCCACGGCCGCGCGCCAACCCTGGACCGCCCCCGCGGCGCCCTGCTGCGGTTGGCCACCCCGGTCGACTTCGGTGGCGACGAGCCGGTGGACCTGGTGTTCGCCATGGCCGTCCCCGCCCACTACACCCACCAGCACCTGATGCTGCTGTCCGAGCTGGCCGAGCTGTTTTCGGCGCCCGACATCCGCCAGGCCCTGCGCGAAGCGGGCGATGCCCGGGCGCTGCGCGAGGCGCTGGACATGACCCCACCTGCGAGTGCCGCATGAATACCAGCATCACCGCCCGTGAACTGTTCGAACAGCAGCGCGAGCGGCTGGGGCTGCGCTGGGCTGCCGGCAAGTCCGGCGAGAAGCGCGAGCTGGAGGCCGGCAACACGGTCTCGCGGCGTCCGTCGCTGGCCGGCTACCTCAATGCGATCTACCCCAACAAGGTGCAGATCCTGGGTACCGAGGAACTGTCCTGGCTGGATGCGCTGGAACCGCGCCAGCGTTGGGAGACCATCGAAAAGATCATGCAGTCGCACCCGCTGGCGCTGGTGCTGACCCGCAACCAGGCTTGCCCGGAAGACCTGCGTGCCGCCGCTGATGAATCCGGCACGCCGCTGTGGCTGTCGCCCAAGCGCGGCCACGAACTGCTCAACCACCTGTCCTACCACTTGGCCCGCACGCTGGCGCCGCGGGTGATCCTGCATGGCGTGTTCATGGAGATCTACTCCATCGGCGTGCTGATCACCGGAGAGGCCGGATCGGGCAAGAGCGAGCTGGCGCTGGAGTTG
Organism: Stenotrophomonas sp. 86156_Sma; assembly: GCF_056481625.1. Classification (NCBI taxonomy): domain Bacteria; kingdom Pseudomonadati; phylum Pseudomonadota; class Gammaproteobacteria; order Lysobacterales; family Lysobacteraceae; genus Stenotrophomonas; species Stenotrophomonas sp. 86156_Sma. Next base: position 1,167,905 of record NZ_CM151157.1, on the reverse strand, counting down.
CTCAGCCGCGGCCACCGCCTGGTCGCCGATGATGCGCCCGAATTCACCCAGATCGCGCCCGACGTGCTCGATGGCACCTGCCCCGAACTGCTGCAGGACCTGCTGGAAGTGCGCGGCCTGGGCGTGCTGAACGTGCGCGAGATGTTCGGCGACACGGCTGTAAAGAAGAACAAGTACCTTCGGCTGATCGTCCACCTGACCAAGCCGATGACTGAACCCACCCCGCATGGCTACGAGCGCCTGACCGGCGACTCGGGCACCCGCCATGTGCTGGACCTGGATGTACCGCTGATCACCCTGCCGGTGATGCCCGGCCGCAACCTGGCCGTGCTGACCGAGGCCGCGACCCGCCTGCACATCCTGCGCACCAAGGGCATCGACCCGGCGGCCATGTTCATCGCCCGCCACAGCAACCTGCTGGAACGGCGAACACCCTGATTCCCCTGTCCTTCGAAGAGCCTGTCCATGAGCACCGTCACCCCCTCCGCCCCGACCCTGATCATCGTCAGCGGCCTGTCCGGCTCGGGTAAATCCGTCGCCCTGAAGACCTTCGAGGACCAGGACTACTACTGCTCGGACAACCTGCCGATCAATCTGCTGCCCGACTTCGTGCGCAGCCTGCTGGCCAACCACGACGGCAGCGCACCACGCCGCCTGGCCGTAGGCATCGACGTGCGCGGCCAGGCCGACCTGAGCCAGCTGGGCGACTGGCGGCAGCTGGCCACCGATGCCGGCGTGGAAGTGAAGGTGCTGTTCTTCGAGGCCAGCGACGAGGCTGTGCTCAAACGCTACGCCGACACCCGCCGCCGCCATCCACTGAGCCAGCTGGGCCTGTCGCTGCCCGAAGCGATCGCGCGTGAGCGTGAATTGACCGCACCGCTGCGCCGCGAGGCCGATGCGGTGATCGATACCAGCAATCTCAACGTGCATCAGCTGCGGCGGCGGATCATCACCGAGTTCACGATGGACCATGCCACCGGCCTGTCGCTGCTGTTCGAATCGTTCGCCTACAAGCGCGGCGTGCCAGCCGAGGCAGACTTCGTGTTCGATGCGCGGGTGCTGCCCAATCCACACTGGGACCCGGATCTGCGTGCGCTGAGTGGCCGCGAACCAGGCGTGCGCGACTACCTGGAAGCGCAGCCGGACGTGCAGCGCTACCTGACCCAGCTGATGGATTTCCTCGATACCTGGCTGCCGAAGCTGGGGGATGGCACCCGCAGCTATGTGACCGTGGCCTTCGGCTGCACCGGCGGCAAGCACCGTTCGGTGTTCCTGGCCGAGCGCCTGGCCCGGCATGCCCGCGAGATGGGCTGGGAAGACGTGGCGACCTACCACCGCGAACAGGATTGAGGGGGTCGGCCGGGCTGCGCCCGGCACCCGCAGAGGCCACGTCAACGGCAAGAGCGGGATTACGTGGGATGGCGGGGCGGTGTGGGTCTGCAGGACACGCCGTAAACCCGTCCATGGGGGCTCGATGGCGCCATCCATGGCGCCAACGGTCCTGCAGACCCACACCGCCCCACATCTGACAGATTCCGTGTGCTGTTGGTAGGTGTCGACCTTGGTCGACACGGTAGATCCACGCCATGCGTGGATGAGTCCCGGTCAGGCATCGAAAAACGGATGGGGTCGGATCCTTTTCCAACGGAAATGGGCTCCGACCCGAGCAACGCTGAATACGGGACACAGTGCCCCTCATCTGCTGCTATCGCCAATTCACCTTGACCTGTTAACGTGCAGTAATGACCTGTGGCATTCTCCTCGTAACACATCCCGGGGTCGGGACCGCCCTGCTAGACGTGGCGACCCGGCTCCTGCGGCAATTGCCGCTGAAAACCGAAGCTTTCGAAGTACCGTTCGACGCAGACCTGGACGCCCTGCTCCCGCTCGCCTCGGCCGCTCTGCGGCGGGTCGACAATGGTGAAGGCGTGCTGATCCTGACCGACCTGTACGGCGCCAGCCCCGCCAACCTTGCCGGGCAGCTGGCCCGGCTGGGGACCCCGGTTCGCCGGGTGTCGGCGCTGAGCCTGCCGATGTTGCTGCGGGTGATGAATTATCCGGAACAGGGACTGGATCAACTGCCCGCCACAGCCGCGGCGGGTACCCGTAATGGAGCGATAGTCGACGATGCTTGAACGAGAACTCACCGTGAGCAACCGCCTGGGCCTGCACGCCCGGGCCACCGCCAAGCTGGTGCAGACCCTGGCGCCGTTCCGCTGCAACGTGACCATGGCCGCCAAGGGCCGTGAGATCAACGCCAAGAGCATCATGGGCGTGATGCTGCTGGCCGCCGGCCAGGGCACCCCGGTCACGGTGCGCATCAACGGCGAGGACGAAGCCGCCGCGATGGAAGCGGTGGTCGGCCTGTTCGAACGCCGCTTCGACGAGGACAGCTGAGCGTGCCACGCGCGCGCGCCGGCCAGGTCCCTTCCGGCCAGCGGCCGGTACAGCTGCTGGCCGGGCACGGTGCTGCCCGTGGCGCGGCGATGGGCCGGGCGCGGGTGCGCCTGCCACATGCGCTGGAAGTGGCCGAGCAGCGCGTCGCCGCCCATCAGGTCGAGGCCGAGCTGGCCCGCCTGCACCGCGCGGTGGATGCCGCGCGCACCGAAATGCACGAACTGCGGCAGCGCCTGCATGGCGCCCTGAACCAGGAAGTGGGCGAGTTCCTCGACCTGCATGCCCTGCTGCTGGACGACCCCGAGCTGTTGTTCGGGCTGGACGAACTGATCCGCAGCGGCCCGTACAGCGCCGGCTATGCGTTGCGCCTGCAGCGTGACCGCCTGGCCAAGGTCTTCGATGGCATGGACGATGCCTATCTGAAGAGCCGCATGGACGACCTCGACCATGTGATCGGCCGCATCCACGCCTTCCTGCAGCCCGAACGCCCGCAGGTGATGAAAGGCCTGGCCGGTGAAATCCTGGTCTGCGACAACATCGCGCCCTCCGAGCTTGCCCAGTTGCAGGCGCAGGGCGTGGTCGGCATCGTCACCGCCGCCGGCAGCGCGCTGTCGCACAGTGCGATCCTGGCGCGCAGCCTGCACCTGCCCTTGATCGTCAACGTGCCGCAGCTGCTCAGCCGCATCGCCGATGGCGACGTGCTGATCATCGATGGCGCCGACGGCAGCATCACCGCCAACCCGCAGGCCGACAACCTGCGCGACTACCGCGCGCGCCTGAAAGAACATGCGCGCGAGCAGCGCGAGCTCGGCCGCCTGCGCAGCAAACCCAGCCGTACCCGCGACCAGGTCGACATCGCCCTGCTGGCCAATGCCGAATCGCTGGAGGACGTCACCCAGGCGCATGCGCTGGGCGCGCAGGGGCTGGGCCTGTACCGCACCGAATTCCTGTTCCTGCAGCGCAACGAGCTGCCGGACGAAGAAGAACAGTTCCAGACCTACCGCGATGCCGCGTTGGGCATGAGCGGGCGACCGGTCACCATCCGCACGCTCGATCTGGGCGCGGACAAGGCCGACCGCACCGGCCTGACCCTGAGCAACGAAGAAAACCCGGCCCTGGGACTGCGCGGCGTACGCCTGTCGCTGGCACGGCCCAAGGTGGCCGACACCCAGCTGCGCGCGATCCTGCGCGCCTCGGCCTACGGCAAGCTGCGCGTGCTGGTGCCGATGGTCAGCACCCGCGAGGAACTGCTGGCGGTGCGCCGGCGCATGCTCAAGCTGACCGAACAGCTGCGCAGCGAAGGCCACATGGTGTCCGACCATGTGCCGCTGGGCGCGATGATCGAGGTGCCCGCTGCGGCGTTGGCGCTGGAGAGCTTCATCGACCTGGTCGACTTCCTGTCGATCGGCACCAACGACCTGGTGCAGTACCTGCTGGCCGCCGATCGCAACAACGAGGCACTGGGCGAGCTGTATTCGCCGCTGCATCCGGCCGTGCTGCGGTTGCTGCAGATGGTGATCGAGACCGGCGCGCGGCATCGCATTCCGGTGGCGGTCTGCGGTGAGATGGCCGGTGATGCACGGATGACTCCGCTGCTGCTGGCGCTGGGCCTGAGCGAATTCAGCCTGCACCCCGGCACACTGCTGGAGGTGCGCCGCGCGATCCGCGAGGCCGACCTGGCCGCGCTGCGCGCGCGCGCACCGAAGCTGCTGGCCGCACGCGACCGCCGCGCGATCGAGCGCTGGCTGGCGCTGGTGGCGGATACGCCCTGAGCGCCAAGGGTAGTGCCGGCCGCTGGCCGGCAACCTCATGGCCTTCGATGGGGCCGCTTGCCGGCCAGCGGCCGGCACTACCACCGCCCGGCGGCTATGCGTTGAAACATCCCCTTGCGATAATGACGCGCTGAACACCCCTGTTGCCGCATCCTTGCCGGGATCGCGGCTTTTCTTATCCCGCGGGAGCTGCGATGGCTGAAGCTGTACGCCACGACAAGACTGCGCGCCAACTGCGGATGCTGTCCGACGCACTGGACAGCGGTCGGCTGGGCCCGGTGCGCCGCCTGGTCAACACCCTGGCCCCGGCCGAGATCGGCAACCTGCTCGAATCGCTGCCGCCGGGCAAGCGCGAGGTGGTCTGGGGCCTGGTCGATCCGGAAGATGACGGTGAGGTGCTGGTCCACGTCGGCGACGACGTGCGCGAGAGCCTGCTCGCCGACATGGACCCGGACGAGATCATCGCCGCGGTCGAAGACCTGGACATCGACGATCTGGCCGACCTGGTCGAAGATCTGCCGGACACGGTCATCGACGAAGTCCTCAAGTCGATGGACCGCGAGAACCGCGAGCGCCTGGAGCAGGTGCTGTCCTACCCCGAGGACAGCGCCGGCCGCCTGATGAACCCGGACGTGGTGACCGTGCGCGCCGACGTCAACGTTGACGTGGTGCTGCGCTACCTGCGCCTGCGTGGCGAACTACCCGACCACACCGACCACCTGTTCGTGGTCAGCCGGCGCCATCAGTACCTCGGCCGGGTGTCGCTGGCGGCACTGGTGACCCACGAGGACACCACCCCGATCAACCGCCTGATCGACGACGAGCAACCAGCGATCGATGTCGGCGAAAGCGACCAGGAGGTCGCCCGCCAGTTCTCCGACCATGACTGGATCTCCGCGCCGGTGGTGGACGACAACAACATCCTGGTCGGCCGCATCACCATCGATGACGTGGTCGACATCATCCGTGGACAGGCCGAGCACCAGGCGCTGGGCGCCGCCGGCCTGGACGAGGACGAGGATCTTTTCAGCCCGGTCTGGCGCGCCATGCGCCGCCGCCTGATGTGGCTGTCGGTCAATCTGTGCACGGCATTCCTGGCGTCCAGCGTGGTCGGCCACTTCGAGGGCACCATCGACAAGCTGGTGGCGCTGGCGGTGCTGATGCCGATCGTCGCCGGCCTCGGCGGCAATGCCGGCACCCAGGTGCTGGCGCTGATGGTGCGCGGCCTGGCGCTGGGCCAGGTGGGCGCCTCCAACGCGCGCACGCTGCTATGGAAGGAAGTGCGGGTCGCCTTGTTGAACGGCGTGATGCTGGGCTCGGTACTGGGCCTGATCGTATTGGCCTGGTTCCATTCACCCGGACTGTCGGCGGTGATCGCCATCGCGCTGACCTGCAACCTGCTGTTCGCCGCGTTGGCCGGCGTGCTGGTGCCACTGACCCTGAAACGCTTCGGCTTCGACCCGGCGCTGGCCAGCGGCATCTTCCTGACCGCCGTGACCGACTCGATGGGCTTCTTCACCTTCCTCGGCCTGGCCACCCTGGTGCTGCTGCACTGACCGCATCAAGGATCGGGGCCCGCCAAGCGGGGCTCGGACCCCACTCAACGGGAACACCCATGGCAACAACGATAGAAAACTACTTCCAGCCCGGCTGGCGCGACCAGCAGCACACCTGCCCGGCCTGCGAATGGAAGGGCAGCTCTCGTGCCATGGAGATGGAGCTGGACGAGGACGCCACCGAGTACGACTGCCCGGTCTGCGAGAACCCGCTGCTGGTGGTGCTGCACCCGGATATGGCGCAGGTGCAGGCTGCAGCCGCCGAAGGCAATGCCGAGGCACAGGAGCAGCTGGACATCATCGCCAGCTTCCCGCGCCCGCAGTGACGCGGCGCATGATGCCGGGCCGACGTTGGCGGACTACGATGCAGGCGTTCTCGCCGCTTCGGAAAACCCCATGGTCCGTTTGCTGTCGCGCTGGCTGCCATTGCTGGCCCTTCTGATGATGAGCGGTTGCACTTCGCTGCCGGACAGCGGGCGTGGCCGCTTCGAAGCACGTGCGGTGAAGGTGGACGGGCACACGGCTTACTACCAGGTGTTCATTCCCGCGGGCCTGCAGGCCCGCAGCCCTGGTGGGCAGACGCCCGCAACCTCCAACGTCCCGGTCATCCTGTTCCTGCACGGTTCGGGCGAGCGCGGCGCCGATGGCATCAAGCAGACCCACGCCGGGCTGGGGCCTTATCTGCGCGAGCATCCCGACTTCCCTGCCCTGGTGGTGTTCCCACAGGTACCGGGCCATGAGGAATGGAGCGGCCGCAACAACCGTGCGGCCGTTGCCGCGCTGGACGCGACGATCGCCGAATTCGGCGCCGACCCGGCACGGCAGTACCTGACCGGCATGTCGATGGGCGGCTACGGCAGCTGGAACATCGCCCTGGATGACCCGCGCCGCTTCGCCGCGATCGTCCCCGTGTGCGGTGCCGTGCTGGCACCACGCGCAAAGCGCCCGACGCTGTTCGTAGAGCAGGTCGCCCAGGAAACCGATCCGTATGCCGTGATCGCGCAGCGCCTGCAGCACACGCCGGTCTGGATCTTCCACGGCGCGCTGGACGACGTGGTGCCTCCGGATGACGACCGCAGGCTGCACAGCGCATTCCAGAGCGCCGCTGCACGCGACGTGCGCTACACCGAGTACCCGGAAGGCAACCACAATGCCTGGGACGCTACCTACGCCGACCCGGCAATGTGGGCGTGGCTGTTCGCGCAGAAGCGCTGAACCGCAGTTTCTCGTAGCTGCCAACCTTGGTTGGCACTGACTGCTCCGGTAGTTGCCAACCTTGGTTGGCATTGACTGCTCTGGTAGTTGCCAACCTTGGTTGGCACTGGCCTACCTGAAACCAAGCCATTCCCCGATGTTCACTGGAAGCAGGCCCATCCATGCTTGCTCCATGCAGAACACACGTCTCCTGCTCGGTCGTCGCTCCAGCGTCGGCCTCAGCTATATCCTCACCACAGTCGTCCATGACCGCGCACCGCTCTTCACCAACGCCGCAGTGGCCGCCTTGGCAGTGCGCGAATTCCAGCGACTTGATCAGGAAGGCTTCACCCGCTCGATTGCCTACGTGGTCATGCCCGACCACATTCACTGGCTGGTCGAACTGCGCGCCGGGTCACTGGAAACCGTCATGAAGCGTTTCAAGTCGCGCACAGCCCAGCAGGCAAACCGGCTGCTGGGGCGAGTCGGGCGCTTCTGGCAGGCCTGCTATCACGATCATGCGATCCGCTCGGACGAATCGTTGCATCGACATGCGATGTACCTGATGGGAAATCCGATCAGGGCCGGGCTGACGTCGCGGTTGGGGCAATATCCCCATGCATGGTGCGAATGGGAGCTAGGGGCATCATGTGATCTACCCGATGACATGAGCTCCGGTGGATAGTGCCAACCAAGGTTGGCATCTACCAAAGCGGTGCGCGGACAAGCGGAGCGGTGAGTGTGCCAACCAAGGTTGGCACCCACCACAACAGCAGTACCAACCAAGGTTGGCACCCACCAAAGTGGTCAGCCCAGCAGCGTTTCCAGCACGGCCATGCGCACGGCGACGCCGTTGGCGACCTGGCGCAGCACCCACGACTGCGGGCCGTCGGCCACCTCGTCGGTCACTTCCACGCCGCGGTTTATCGGGCCTGGATGCAGCACCGCGGCATCCTTGCCGGCGCGGGCCAGGCGTTCGTTGGTCAGGCCGTACTGCGCGTGGTACTGCTCCAGCGACGGCACCAGGCCTTCTTCCATGCGCTCGCGCTGCAGGCGCAGCATCATCAGCGCGTCGACGCCTTCCAGCATCGCGTCGAAATCATCACCGACCACGCAGCCCTTCAGGGTCTCGTCGTCCGGCAGCAGCGACTGCGGGCCGCACACGCGGATCTCGCCCACGCCGAGCGTACGCAGCGCATGCAGGTCGGTGCGGGCCACGCGCGAGTGCTTCACGTCGCCGACGATCACCACTTTCATCTTCGAGAAATCCGGGCCCTTGGCCTGGCGCAGGGTCAGCATGTCCAGCAGGCCCTGGGTCGGGTGCGCGCTGCGCCCGTCACCGGCGTTGATCAGTGCAGTGCCCTCACCCGCTGCCTCGGCCAGTGCGGCCACGGCGCCATCATCGGGGTGGCGCACCACGAAGCCGCGCACGCCCATCGCCTCCAGGTTGCGCAGCGTGTCGCAGGCGGTTTCGCCCTTGCGCGTGGACGAAGTCGAGGCATCGAAGTTCAGTACGTCGGCGCCCAGGCGCTGCGCGGCCAGCTGGAACGAGCTGCGGGTGCGCGTGGACGGTTCGAAGAACAGCGTGCACACCGCCGAACCGGCCAGCACGTGGCGCTTGTTGCCGACACGACCGACCGCGGCGTCGCGGATCTGCCCTGCCCGGTCAAGCAGCTGCAGCAGGGTGTCGCGCGGAAGGCCTTCGAGGGTCAGCAGGTGGCGCAGGCGGCCGGAGGCATCGAGTTGCTGGGCGGTCATGGCGGTGTCGGGCAGTCAGGGAATGGGGGTGGCGTCGTCCGGCGACGACAGCCAACGGTCGATGATCACCGCCGCGGCAACGGCATCGAGGGCGGCCGCATCACGGCGGCGCTTGCGCCCTTCGGCGCGCTCGACAGCGAAGCGGCGGGAGGCCTCGACCGAGCTGGAACGCTCGTCGATCATCACCACCGGCAGCTTGAAACGTTCCCGCAGCTGGCGGGCAAAGCCCTGCGCGCGCTTGCGGTTGGGCTGGTCCTGGCCGTCCAGGGTCAGCGGGTCGCCGACCACCAGGCCGTCGGGCTTCCATTCCTTGAGCAGGCGTTCGATCGCGGTCCAGTCCGGGCCGTTGCCATGCACATCGACCACCGCCACCGCGCGCGCATGCGCAGCGAAGGCACTGCCGATGGCCACGCCGATGCGGCGCGAGCCGACATCGAACCCCAGAACGGTGCCATCACGGCGGATTGCCGGGGCAGCAGAATCCGGCGCGGGCGTAATGGGCTCAGACATGGCCGCTGTAGTCGGTCAGCCGGAACAGGTCCACGCCGATGCGCGAAGCCGCGCCCTGCCAGCGCTGCTCCAGCGGCAGCTGGAACACCAGCTCGGCATCGGCCGGCACGGTCAGCCAGCTGTTCTCGGACAGCTCGCTTTCCAGCTGCCCTGCACCCCAACCGGCACAGCCGAGGGTGACCACGGCATTGGCCGGGCCTTCGCCGCGCGCCATCGCTTCGAGGATGTCGCGCGAGGTGGTCAGGTACAGGCCGTCGCCCACGGTCAGGCTGGAATCCCACGCCCGCGCGTCGTCATGGATGACGAAGCCGCGCTCGGGATGCACCGGGCCGCCATTGAGCACCATGCGCGCCTGCAGGTCGCCATCACCGGTGGTGATGTCCATCTGTGCAAGCACTTCACCCAGCGTGTACTCGGAAGGCTGGTTGACCAGCACGCCCATTGCGCCGTTCTCGTCGTGCTGGCAGATCAGCGCGACGCTGCGGGCAAAGGTCACGTCGAGCAGCGACGGCAGCGCGACGAGCAGGTGATCGGCAAGGGAGGTCGGCGTTACAGGCATGGGCCCATTCTACCTGCTGGGGGCGGGATGGTCGCGCGATGGCGCCGAACCGCGATGGGCTAGGATGGTGCTTTGCCATGGAAGGTCATCGATGCAGTCTTCATCGCCCCTGACCCTGCCGGCACGCAGCGCCATCGTCCTGATCGCGCTGCTGCAGGGCCTGATGCTGTATGCCGCGCAGGAACTGTCCGATGCGTGGCCGTTCCGCGATATCGGCTGGCTCTACTGCTGGTATGCCTGGGTGCTGGCCATTCCCAGCGCGGTGGCGCTGAGCCTGGTCGAGCTGGGCCAGCGCCGCCTGTGGCTGCAGGCCGCGCTCGGCTCGGCGGTGGTGCTGGCGCTGGCCGCCTGGATCGGCTGGAACCTCAACGGCGAGACCGCACTGGAATCGGGCGCGCTGCAGTTCCCGCTGACCGTGGGCATGGCCGTAGCAGTGTTCGTGGCCCTGCCCTGGTGGCAGTTCCAGCTGCAGCACGGGCATTGGCGCGCCAGCTATCCGGAGCTGTTCGAGCGCGCCTGGCAGAATGGTTTGACCCTGGCCCTCGCCGCGCTGTTCACCGGGCTGACCTGGCTGCTGCTGTGGCTGTGGGCGGCGCTGTTCCAGCTGCTCGACGTGACCATCTTCCGCGACCTGTTCCGGCAGGACGCGTTCATCGCGCTGGCCACCGGCAGCCTGGCCGGGTTCGGCGTGCTGATCGGGCGCACCCAGCACCGCGCGATCCAGATCACCCGCCAGGTGCTGTTCGCGATCTGTCGCGGGCTGCTGCCGCTGCTCTCGTTCATTGCCGTGCTGTTCGTGCTGAGCCTGCCGCTGACCGGGCTGGAACCGCTGTGGAAGACCCGCTCGGCCGCCAGTCTGCTGCTGGTGCTGTCGCTGCTGCTGGTGTCATTCACCAATGCGGTCTACCAGCAAGGCGACGACACCGCGCCCTACCCCGTCGTGCTGCGCCGGCTGGTCGAGGCCAGCCTGCTGGCGCTGCCGGTCTATGCGGTGCTGGCGCTGTATGCACTGGGCCTGCGCGTGGTGCAGTACGGCTGGACCCTGGACCGCTTCTGGGCGGTGCTGATCGCGTTGACCGTGGCCGGCTATGCACTGGGCTACGCGCTGGCGGTAGTGCGCCGGCAGGGCCGCTGGCTGCAGACGCTGGAGCCGGTCAACCGCTGGATGTGTTGGGCGGTGCTGGCACTGGCATTGCTGGGCAACTCGCCGCTGCTGGACCCGGTGCGGCTGACCCTGTCCAGCCAGTTGGCGCGCCTGCGTGCGGACCCGCCAGCGATCACCAGCAGTGACGTCAACGTGCTGCGCTTCGATCTTGGGCGCCGTGGCGTGCAGGCGCTGCGCGAGCTGCAGCGTGATCCGGCCATCACCGCCGATGCCAACGCGCCACAGGTGATCGCTGCCGCGCTGGCACGTACCTCGCGCTGGGACGATGGACAGCGCCTGGACAAGGGTCTGCAGGACGTCGCCGCCCTGCAGCGCGCGCTGAAGCTGGCCAAGGAATCCAGCTCGCCACCGGACGATTGGTGGCAGGCACTGGCCACCCGCGCGATCAATGGCGAATCCTGCGCCCAGAGCGAGCGCGACTGCCTGATCGTGCATCGCGACCTGGATGGCGATGGCAGCAACGAGGTGCTGCTGTGCGAGCTGTACACCCACCGTGGGCCGGACTGCGTGCTGTACGCACGTGGCGGGGATGGCCAGTGGCGCCGGGCCGGCTCGCTGTTCGGCACCGTCAGCGGCCAGGCCGAGGCGATCAACCAGGCCCTGCGTGACGGCAAACTCACGCTTGTGCCACCGCGCTGGCCGATGCTGTCCATCGGCGGGCGCCCCGCGGTGGCCATCGATCCCGAACCCGAATCCAACGAGTCTTCTCCATGAGCGGTTACTGCCTCATCGCCCCGGGCCATCCGGTGCACGACTACTACCACGCCAACGAATACGGCTTCCCGCAGCGTGACGAGCGCGAGCTGTTCGAGCGGCTGGTGCTGGAGATCAACCAGGCCGGGCTGAGCTGGGAGACCATCCTGAAGAAGCGCGAGGGCTTCCGCGCGGCCTATGACGGCTTCGATGTGGATCGGGTTGCAGCCTACGCCGAGCAGGACATCGAACGCCTGCTGTCGGACGCGGGCATCATCCGCAACCGGCTGAAGGTGCTGGCGGCGATCCACAACGCGCAGGTGATCCAGCAGCTGCGGGCCAACCACGGCAGCTTCGCGGCGTGGCTGGACGCGCACCACCCGCGCAGCAAGGCCGACTGGGTGAAGCTGTTCAAGAAGACCTTCCGCTTCACCGGCGGCGAGATCACCGGCGAGTTCCTGATGAGCCTGGGCTACCTGCCCGGTGCGCATGCCGAGGACTGCCCGGTGCATGCGCGGCTGCTGACGCTGTCACCACCGTGGTTGCAGGCCTCCCGGTAGCGCCGGCCGCTGGCTGGCAGCCTCGGAACGCCTCAGGTGTTGCCGGCCAGCGGCCGGCACTACCGTCGAATCGTCACACGCCCATGTAGCGGCCCGGGCGGTGGTTGAACATCAGCACCAGGCTGAGCACCACCGCGCCGATCGCCGAGTACAGCACCTTCGACGGCGACAACACGAAGAAGGCGGCCACCATCAGGCAGGCGTCGTAGGACATCTGCACCTTGCCCGCGCTCCAGCCGCGGGTGCGCTGCAGGTACACCGCCAGGATACCGATACCACCGAGGCTGGCACGGTGGCGGATGAAGAACAGGATGCCCAGGCCGGACAACGCACCGCCCACGATCGCCGAATACAGCGGGTTGATGTGCGAGAAGTCGATCCAGCGCGGCAGCAGGTCGGTCAGCACGCCACAGGCGGTGACCGCAGCGAAGGTCTTCAAGGTGAATTCCCAGCCCATGCGACGCAGCGCCACCCAGTAGAACGGCAGGTTGACCAGCACGAACACCAGGCCGAAGTTCCAGCCCATCGCGTAGTGCAGCAGGAACGCCATGCCGGCCATGCCGCCGATCATCAGCCCACCCTTGGCGAAGATGGCCAGGCCCAGCGAGGCCACCATCGTGGCCAGCACCATGCCCTGCACGTCCTCGGCAATCGAGTGGCGCAGCGCTTTTTCGTCAGCGGTGGTGCCGGCGCTGTCGGGCGGTGGGGTCAGCGGACCAGCGGTGACCAGGTGGCCGTCAGCGTCGTCGCACGGCGCGGAGCCATGGGCGGGAAGAGACATACGGGTGGGGGAACAGCAGGTGGGGAGCGATATTAGACACGATCTGCATGACAGTTGCAGATGAAATCGTTCAGCTGCGCTCGCCCATTCAGATTATTTCGGAGGCGTCACCGGCAGCACGGCCAGCATGTCCTCGCCATCGTCGTCCATGCCGGTCTCGACGAACCCGAAGCTGCCGTAGAAGGCGCCGGCCACCGGATTGCGCGGGTTGTAGCAGATCTCGATCTCGGCCAGGCCGGGCGTGTCCCGGATCTGCGCCAGCGCCAGTTCCAGCGCCCGCCGCCCGATGCCACGCCCCTGCCAGCGCTGATCGACCATGAAGCGCCAGATCGAGATGCGCTGCGGCGTCTCCGGCACCCACATGAAGAACCCGACCAGCTCGCCATCGGCCTGGATGGCGCGGGTCTGGTAGCCGGGATGGAATGCGGCCTGCACCAGCGACCAGGTATTGCCGGCAACGAAATCCTGCTGCGCCTCACTGACGTCGAGGTCGCACACGGCTTCGTAGTTGTCGACGGTGATCGCGTCCAGCGTGACCTGCATGAGGGCGTCCTGCCTCGGGATGAACGCCCAGTCTGCCTGACTCTGGATGCCGTGTGGCCAAGCCCCACACGGCCATTCAGCGCAGCGTTGCCTGCCTCATCCCTTTCCGGCCAGATGATGCGCCACCAGCGCGTTGGCGTGGCCATGGCCCAGCCCATGCTCGCTTTTCAGGAAGCTGACCAGTTCCATGTGTTTCAGGCCCTTCTTGCCCGCCAGCAGCCCGAACCAGTGCGTCACCGGTTGCCCATAGGTCTTCTCGATGGAGGGGAAGTACGAGGCCGGGCCTTTCGGCTTGGTGTCAGTGCTCATGTGGAAGCTCCTTGCATTGGATGTACGGGTACGACGAACCGGGGAGCCGGAAATCGACAGATCCGTTCAATCCGGGAGCCGTATCATCCCTTCATGCCCCGTGAAAACCTCAACGACCTGCAGGCCTTCGTCCACGTTGCCCGCGAAGGTAGCTTCACCAGGGCCGCCGCCCAGCTGGGTGTCTCCCAGTCCGCGCTCAGCCATGCCATGCGCGGCCTGGAAGAGCGCCTTGGCGTGCGCCTGCTGACCCGCACCACCCGCAGCGTGTCCACCACCGAAGCCGGTGCGCGCCTGCTCGAGACCCTCGCCCCGCGCCTGGCCGAGATCGAGGACGAACTGGCCGCACTGGCCGAGTACCGCGAACGCCCGGCCGGCACCATCCGCATCAATGCCACCGGCCATGCCGCCGAATACATCGCCTGGCCGCGGCTGGCGCCATTGCTGCAGCAGTATCCGGACCTGAAGGTGGAACTGGCTGCAGACTACGGCTTGGCCGACATCGTCGCCGAGCGCTACGACATCGGCATCCGCCTCGGCGAACGGCTGGCGCGCGACATGATCGCCGTGCCGGTCAGCCCGCCGCTGCGCATGCGCGTGGTCGGTGCGCCCAGCTACTTCCGCCAGCATGTGGTGCCACGGCATCCGCACGACCTGGCCAACCACAACTGCATCACCCTGCGCCTGCCTACGCATGGCGGACTGATGCCGTGGGATTTCGGCCAGGACGGCAACGAACTGAGCGTGCGCGTGACCGGTCAGTGGACCTTCAACACCATGGGCATGACTCGCGCGGCTGCACTGGCCGGCAGCGGGCTGGCCTGGCTGCCGGAAGACCAGGTGCAGCCGATGCTGGACGATGGCCGGCTGCAGTCGGTGCTGGACGATTGGTGCCCGCACTTCGATGGCTACTACGCGTATTACCCGTCACGCCGCCACGTCACCGTGGCGATGCGCACGGTGCTCGATGCGTTGCGCGGGCCGATGGGGAGTTGAGGAGTGCGGACCAACGGTCCGCACCCACCACCAACGGTCCGCACCCACCTGGTGATCAGCCCTTGGCCTGCGCGGCGCGCTGCGCGTTGTAGCGCTCACCGACAATCGACACTTCATCCAGCTCCTGCGCGATGCGTTGCAGTTCCTCCGGCGCCAACTGCAGGTCGGCCGCGCCCAGGTTTTCTTCCAGGCGATGGATCTTGGTGGTGCCCGGAATCGGCACGATCCACGGTGCCTGCGCCAGCAGCCAGGCCAGCGCTACCTGCGCCGGCGTCGCGCCACGTGCGGCAGCGATCGTGCTGATGCGGTCAACCAGCGCCTGGTTGGCACGACGCGCCTCCACTTCAAAACGCGGTACGGTGTTGCGGAAGTCGTTGGCGTCGAAGGTGGTATCGGCGTTGATCGCGCCGGTCAGGAAGCCACGGCCGAGCGGGCTGAACGGCACGAAACCAATGCCCAGTTCCTGCAACGTCGGCAACAGTTCGCGCTCCGGCTCACGCCACCACAGCGAGTACTCGCTCTGCACGGCGGCCACCGGCTGCACTGCATGGGCGCGACGCACGGTGGCGGCACTGGCCTCGGACAGGCCGAAGTGGCCGACCTTGCCTTCGGCGATCAGGTCGCGCACGGTACCGGCCACATCCTCGATCGGCACGTTGGGGTCGACGCGGTGCTGGTAGAACAGGTCGATATGGTCGGTGCGCAGGCGCTTGAGGCTGGCCTCCGCCACCGCGCGGATGTTCTCGGGACGGCTGTCCAGCCCGGTATCGACGCGCGCATCCTTGAAGCCGAACTTGGTGGCGATCACCAGCCTGTCGCGGTACGGCGCCAGCGCCTCGCCGAGCAGGTCTTCGTTGGTGTAGGGGCCATACACTTCGGCGGTGTCGAAGAAGGTCACGCCACGCTCGACGGCGGCCTGCAGCAGGGCGATGCCCTGACTGCGCTCCACCGGTTGGCCGTAGCCATGGCTCAGGCCCATGCAGCCCAGGCCGAGGGCGGAAACCTTCAGGCCACCGCGGCCGAGTTCACGTGTCTGCATCGTCGTGCTCCAAAGGGGGAGCGCTGACGATACGCCTGCAGAGCCCACGGATTGAATGGGCAGCATTGCAGTTGGTCATGACTGGAATTCATCAATACGCGCAGCCGCCCGCCCGTAGCGTCGAGCTTGCTCGACTCGACAAGAACAGTCGAGCAGGCTCGACGCTACGGAACACCCAGGTCACCGGATCTCGGAAATCTCCACGCCATCCAGCCCCTGCGACAGGGTGCGCGCGTCGCCGCCCTGGCTGAGCTTGATGCGCAGGCGCACTTCGTTCTGCGAATCGGCGTAGCGCAGCGCGTCCTCGTAGCTGATCTCGCCCGCCTGGTACAGCTCGAACAGGCTCTGGTCGAAGGTCTTCATGCCCAGCTGGACCGAGTCCTTCATCACTTCCTTCAGCTTGTGGATCTCGCCGTCGCGGATGTAGTCCTGCACCAGCGGCGTGCCCAGCAGGATCTCCATCGCCACCTTGCGCGAGCGGCCATCGGGCGACGGCACCAGCTGCTGCGCGACCACGCCCTTGAGGTTCAGCGACAGGTCCATCAGCAGCTGGTTGCGGCGGTCTTCCGGGAAGAAGTTGACGATGCGGTCCATCGCCTGGTTGGCGTTGTTGGCATGCAGGGTGCACAGCACCAGGTGGCCGGTTTCGGCAAACGCAATGGCGTGGTCCATGCCTTCGCGGGTACGCACCTCGCCGATCATGATCACGTCCGGCGCCTGGCGCAGGGTGTTCTTCAACGCGGCTTCCCAGCTGTCGGTATCGATGCCGACTTCGCGCTGGGTGATGATGCAGCCCTCGTGCTTGTGCACGAATTCGATCGGGTCTTCGATGGTGATGATGTGGCCAGTCGAGTTCTGGTTGCGGTAACCGATCATCGCCGCCAGCGAGGTCGATTTACCGGTACCGGTGGCACCGACGAACAGGATGATGCCGCGCTTGGTCATCGCCAGCGTCTTGATGATCGGCGGCAGGCTCAGCTCTTCCACGGTCGGAATGCGCGTCTCGATGCGACGCAGCACCATGCCGACCTGGTTGCGCTGGTAGAAGCAGCTGACGCGGAAGCGGCCGACGCCGGACAGGCCGATGGCGAAGTTGCACTCGTGGGTCTTCTCGAATTCCTCGCGCTGCGCCGGGGTCATCACGTTCAGGACCAGGTCGCGGCTCTGCTGCGGCGTGAGCGGGGTCTGCGTGATCGGCGAGATCTTGCCGTTGACCTTCATCGCCGGCGGCATGCCGGCGGTGATGAACAGGTCCGAGGCGCGCTGGTGCGCCATCAGCTTGAGGAACGAAGTGAAATCGATGGTGGTCGCGGTGGTGTTCACGGCGGGCTCCCAATGGGGCATGTACCAGGAAACGGTCGGAGGCGGAAACGGCGCGGGAACGGCGGCGCACTGGCGCCCGCCGCCCCGTTGCTGCCCGCCTTACTCGAACAGGCGCTTGTCCTTGGCGTAGTCGCGGGCCTGGTTGCGGGTGATCAGGCTGCGCTTGACCAGCTCCTGCAGGTGCTGGTCCAGGGTCATCATGCCGTACTGCTGGCCGGTCTGGATGGCCGAATACATCTGCGCCACCTTGTCCTCGCGGATCAGGTTGCGGATGGCCGGGGTGCCGACCATGATTTCCCACGCAGCGGTACGGCCGCCGCCGACCTTCTTCAGCAGTGCCTGCGAGATCACCGCACGCAGCGACTCGGACAGCATCGAACGCACCATCGGCTTTTCGCCGGCCGGGAACACGTCGATGATACGGTCGATGGTCTTGGCCGCCGAGCTGGTGTGCAGAGTGCCGAACACCAGGTGGCCGGTTTCCGCGGCGGTCAGTGCCAGGCGGATGGTTTCCAGGTCACGAAGTTCGCCGACCAGGATGATGTCCGGGTCCTCACGCAGTGCCGAGCGCAGCGCTTCGTTGAAGCCATGCGTGTCGCGGTGCACTTCGCGCTGGTTGATCAGGCACTTCTGCGAGGTGTGCACGAATTCGATCGGATCCTCGACGGTGAGGATGTGGCCGTATTCGTTTTTGTTGATGTAGTCGATCATCGCCGCCAGCGTGGTCGACTTGCCCGAGCCGGTCGGGCCGGTCACCAGGATCAGGCCCTGCGGCTGCTGGATCACTTCGCGGAACAGCGGCGGGCAGGCTAGGTCCTCGAGGGTGAGCACCTCGGACGGAATGGTACGGAACACCGCACCGGCGCCGCGGTTCTGGTTGAACGCGTTGACACGGAAGCGCGCCAGCGACGGGATCTCGAAGGAGAAGTCCACTTCGAGGAATTCCTCGTAATCGCGGCGCTGCTTGTCGGACATGATGTCGTACACCAGCGCGTGGACCTGCTTGTGGTCCAGGGCTGGGATGTTGATCCGGCGTACGTCGCCGTCCACGCGGATCATCGGCGGCAGGCCTGCGGACAGGTGCAGGTCGGACGCTTTGTTCTTTACGGAAAACGCCAACAGCTCGGCGATATCCATGAGCGGCTACTCCCCAATAACGGCTTCGACTGGAAGGATCTTTCCCCGGGCGGCAGTATAGCCTCCTGATTCAACGGAACGCGTTACGTGGCCACTCCCCTGCCCCAGATCCTGAGCAACCTGCACGCCGCCGCCGAGGCCGCTGGCAGGCCCGACCCACGCCTGCTGGCGGTGTCCAAGACCCAGCCGGCCGAGGCCGTGGCCGCGCTGGCCGCACAGGGCCAGCACGCGTTCGGCGAGAACTACGTGCAGGAAGCACTGGCCAAGATGCAGGCGCTGCAGCACCTGGCCCTGGAATGGCACCTGATCGGCCACCTGCAGTCGAACAAGGCCGATGCCGTGGCCAGCCATTTCGACTGGGTGCAGAGCGTGGACCGTTCCAAGCTGGTGACCGCGCTGGCACGCCATCGCCCGGCCGCGCGTGGCCCGCTGAACGTACTGATCCAGGTCAACATCGACGATGAATCCAGCAAGCATGGCTGTGCACCGGAAGAAGTGGATGCACTGGCCGCCGCGATTGCCGCCGAACCCAGCCTGCGCCTGCGTGGCCTGATGGCGATTCCCGCACCGTGGCCGGAAGCGGAGCGCCGTCGGGATGCATTCGTGCGCATGCGCACACTTTTCCAGTCGCTGGCTGCCCAGCACGCGCGGATCGACACGCTGTCGATGGGCATGAGCAGCGACTACGCCGAAGCCATCGCCGAGGGTGCCACCCTGGTGCGCATCGGCACCGCCCTGTTCGGCGCCCGCCCGGGCCCGGCCTGATTTTCCAAGGAGACTTCCATGGCAGCTGATTCCATCACCTTCATCGGCGGCGGCAACATGGCCCGCAGCCTGATCGCCGGCCTGATCCGCCAGGGCGTGCCTGCCGCGCACATCCACGTGGCCGAACCGGTGGCCGCACTGCGCGAGTCACTGGCTGCCGACTTCGGCGTGCAGGTGCACGACAACGCCGCCGATGCCGCCGCGCACGGCCGCACCTGGCTGCTGGCGGTGAAGCCGCAGGTGCTGCGCGATGTGTGCCAGTCGCTGCAGGCGCTGGCACAGGCGAACCGGCCACTGGTGGTGTCGATCGCCGCCGGCATCACCAGCGCGCAGCTGGAACGCTGGCTGGGTGGCAATCTGCCGGTGGTGCGCGCGATGCCGAACACCCCGGCCCTGCTCGGCGCCGGCGTGACCGGCCTGTACGCCACCGCGTCGGTGGATGCGCAGCAGCACGCACGCGCCGAACAGGTGCTGGCCAGTGCCGGGCGCACGGTGTGGATCGACAGCGAGTCGCTGATGGATTCGGTGACTGCCGTATCCGGCAGCGGGCCGGCCTATGTGTTCCTGCTGGCCGAAGCGATGGAAGCGGCAGGTATCGCCCAGGGCCTGCCGGCCGACGCTGCGCGTGCGCTGGTGGTGCAGACCCTGCTGGGAGCCTCGCGCATGCTTGATGAGGCCGGTGAAAGCCCGGCCGAGCTGCGCCGTCGCGTGACCTCGCCGAACGGCACCACCCAGGCCGCGATCGAGAGCTTCCAGGCCGGTGGTTTCGAGGCGCTGGTGGACACCGCGCTGCGCGCCGCGCAGGTACGTGGGCAGGAACTGTCTGCGGCGAATGATTGATCCCGATGTGTGCCGACCAACGGTCGGCACCTACCATCATCCACGCATGGCGTGGATGTTCACTGCCCCAATGTGGCCATGACGAAATCGACGAAGCACTGCAACCGCGGGCGCGGCCGTCGATCCGGCAGGTAGATCAGGTGCATCGGCCGCGGTTCGGGCAGGTAGTCGCGCAGCAGCGGCTTCAACCGCCCGGCCGCGATTTCGCCGGCCAGCAGCGCGGTCGGCTGCAGCACCAGCCCTGCGCCGCCCACGGCGGCCTCGCGCAGTGCAACACCGTCGTTGCAGGTCAGCCGCGCCTCCCAGTCCACCTGTTCGCCGTTGGCCAACTGCCAGCCATGGCCGCCGCGCCAGGCCAGGTGGCTCAGGCAATCATGCCCCTGCAGATCCGCGGGCGTGCGCGGCGTGCCGCGCCGGCGCAGGTAGGACGGTGCCGCACACAGGCTCATTGCATACGGCGGCAGCGGCCGCGCCACCACCTCCTGCGATGGCAGCGGCCCGACCCGGATCGCCACGTCGAAGCCATCCTCGATCAGGTCCACGCGGCGGTTGCTCAGGTCCAGTTCGATGTTCAGCAACGGCTGCTCACGCAATAGTCCGGACAGTACCGGCGCCAGCACGCAGCTGCCCCAGGTAGTCGGCGCGCTGACCCGCAGCAGGCCACGCGGCTGCACTTGCAGGCCGGCGACATCGGCCTCGGCCTGCTGCACCTGCTCCAGCACCTGCCGGCACCCGGCCAGGTAGGCGCTGCCGGCTTCGGTCAGGCGCTGGCGGCGGGTGTTCCGTTGCAGCAGCGCGGTACCCAGGTGCGCCTCCAGCTGCTGGATGTACTTGCCGACCATCACCGCCGACACCTGCAGCTGTTCGGCAGCTCCTGCAAAGCTCCCGGACTCGGCCACGGCGACGAAGGCCTGCATGCAGCGAAGGGTATCCATTGCTAATCCATAGTTAGGAATCTGCGAAGCATACGCCGCTTACCTAACCCCACTGTGAGGGCGCAGACTGCGCTCATTCCCCCTCTCGCAAGGAACCGCCATGAAGATTCTCCTTGTGGGTGCCAGCGGCACCCTCGGCCAGGCAGTCGCGCGCCAGCTTGGCCAGCAGCACCAGATCCTGGCCGCCGGCCGCAACAGCGGCGAACTGCGCGTCGACCTGACAGACGACGCCAGCGTCGCCGAACTTTTCGCGCGCACCGGTCCGGTCGATGCAGTGATCTCCACCGCCGGCAAGCTGCACTTCGGTCCGCTGAAGGACATGACACCCGAGCAGTTCAACCTCGGCCTGCAGGACAAGCTGCTGGGCCAGGTGCGGCTGGCACTGGTCGCCCAGCACCACCTCAACGCCGGCGGCTCGATCACCCTGACCAGCGGCATCGTCAGCGCACAGCCGATCCGCGATGGCGCCAACGCCACCTCGGTGAATGCCGCACTGGAAGGCTTCGTGCGTGCCGCCGCGTTGGAGCTGCTGCCGCGTGGCCTGCGCATCAACGTGGTCAGCCCGAACGTGCTGATCGAATCGATGGCGGCTTACGGCCCCTATTTCCCAGGCTTCGAAGCGGTGAGCGCGCAGCGCGCGGCGCTGGCCTTCCAGCGCGCGGTGGAAGGCATCCAGAGCGGCGAGACGATCACGGTCTGGTAAGAAAAAAGGGGACGAAAAGGGGACGGAGGGGATTAAGTCGTTAATGCACAAACGACATAATCCCCTCCGTCCCCTTTTCGCGGGTCACTCCCAGCGCATCGGGCCGTCGCCGCGTTCGCCGAGGACGTCTTCGGGGTTGGCCAGGCGGCAGCGCTGCAGCGACAGGCAGCCGCAGCCGATGCAGCCGGTCAGTTCATCGCGCAGCAGTTCCAGCATGTGGATGCGCTCCTCCAGCTCGGTGCGCCAGCGCGCGGACAGCTTGGCCCAGTCGGCCTTGGTCGGCGCGCGGCCCTCGGGCAGGCTTTCGAAGGCACGGCCGACAGCTTCCAGTGGCATGCCCACCCGTTGCGCGACGCGGATCACGGCCAACCGTCGCAGCACGTCACGGCTGTAGCGCCGCTGGTTGCCCGAGGTGCGCAGGCTGCTGATCAGCCCCTTGCGCTCGTAGAAATGCAGCGCGGAAACCGCCACGCCACTGCGCTGGGAGACTTCGCCAACGCTGAGTTCCTGGGAAACCATTGCTTGACCTAAACTGCAGTTGAGGTGGCATGCTGCTATCTTCGCCGCCAGTTGACAAGCGCGGCCCGCATCTGACTCGTATGTCCCCCACTCTTTCGCCCGCCGACGCCCGTGCGCCGGCTGATACGTCGATCCTGTCTCCCCGCTATCGCGCCACCACCATCGGCATGGTGGCACTGGTGGCGCTGCATGCCTTCGAGGCCCTGGCGGTGGCGGCCGCCATGCCGACCGTGGCCGAGGCGCTGGATGGCCTGCGCCTGTATGCGCTGGCCTTTGGCGGCACCCTGGCCACCAGTGTCATCGGCATGACCCTGGCCGGACGCTGGGCCGACCGCCAGGGACCAGCTCGGCCGCTGTGGTATGGCCTGGGCTGCTTCGTGCTGGGCCTGCTGCTGGCCGGCTTCGCCATGCGCATGGGCATGCTGGTGGCCGGGCGCCTGCTACAGGGCCTGGGCGCAGGCGCGATCTCGGTCTCGCTGTACGTGATGGTTGGCCGCAGCTATCCCGAACACCTGCGCCCGAAGGTATTCGCCGCGTTCTCCGCCGGCTGGGTGGTGCCGTCGATGATCGGTCCCGCGCTGAGCGGGCTGATCGTGCAGCATCTCGGCTGGCGCTGGGTGTTCCTGGCCGTGCCACTGCTGGCGGTCCCGGCCGCGCTGCTGCTGCGCCCGGCGCTGGCGCGCAGGCAACCGAGCGATGCAGGAAACAGCGACGATGGTCGCGGCAACGTGGTGCGCTGGGCCAGCGGCGCCTCGCTGGCGGCGCTGCTGCTCTACTTCGGCGGCCAGCAGCAGGGCCTGCCTGCGCTGCTCTGCATCGGCGTGGCCATGCTGGCGCTGCTGTTCTGCGTGCACCGCCTGTTGCCGGCCGGCACGTTGCTGCTGCGCCGCGGACTGCCCAGCGTGATCGCCCTGCGCGGCATCGCGGCGGCCGCATTCTTCGCCTGTGAGGCCTACCTGCCACTGCTGTTGCAGCGCGAACGCGGGCTCTCGCCCAGCTGGGCCGGCGCGGTGCTCAGCCTCGGCGCATTGGGCTGGTTCGCCGGTTCATGGCTGCAGGGCCACCAGCAGCGCGGCTGGTCACGCCAGCAGCTGCTGCGCGTTGGCACACCGCTGATGACGATCGGTATCGCCGCCACACTGGCCGTGCTGTTCAACGCCGTGCCGCTGCCGGTGGCACTGGTCGGCTGGGCCATGACCGGCTTCGGCATGGGCATGATCTACGCCAGCCTGTCGGTGCTGACGCTTTCGCTGTCGGCGCCGCATGAGCAGGGCGCCAACACCTCGGCGCTGCAGCTGAGCGAAGCGTTGTCGGTGACCACCGCACTGGCGGTTTCCGGTGCTCTGTTCGCGTTGTTCGTGGAAACCGCACCACACACCGGCTACGTGCTGTGCCTGGCAATCACCTTCGGCCTGGCACTGCTGGCCACGGTAATCGCGCGGCGGGTGTAGCACCGCCGCATTGCGGGATTGCCGGCCAGAGGCCGGCACTACCGGCTGCCGGTCCCCATGTCATCGATATCCCGGTGCAGGATGCGCCTCACCTCCAGCACCGCCTGCGGGGTTTCCTGCACGCTGTGGCCGGAGATGATCACCTTCTCCGACAGCGCGCCCGGCAGATGTGCGCTCCAGTACGGCACCAGCCCATCATCGGATTTTTCCACCGGCAGCTCCGGCTTGCGCTGGGCGATGATCGAGTGGTACTTCAGGCCCGCCTCAATCGGCAGCTGTGCGGCGGCCTTCACGAACGGATCGCTGGCCTTGAGGTTGTCGATGCTGTTCGGGATCTTCGGCTTGGCGGTGCCATCGACCTGCTGCTCGGCCTGCGCCAGCGCCATGAACACGTCCTCGAACTTGCCGAGGATTGTCAGCGGCAGGCGTACCAAGCGACCAATCAGGCGACCGACCTTGTTGCCGGCAATGTCGGTGCCCTGGTGCGGCGCGGCGATGAAGATCGCACGCTCCACGTTCGGCTGTGCCTTGAAATGCAGCAGCGGACCCAGCTTGTTCTGCACCCGCTTCAGCCGTTCCCCCTTCAGGTCGTAGTTGGCCAGCAGGTCGTTCCACAGTACATCGCCGGAATCGCTCACCAGCAGGCGCGCCAGCACGCCGCCCATGCTGTGACCGATGTAGACCATGTCCTTCGACGCACGCGTGCTGCCGTTGGGATCGAAATGCTTCAGCGTGTCGTTGAATGCATTGGCGATCTCGTAGCGGTTCAGCGCGATCGGCGCATTGGTCGGGTAATAGACCTGCCACACCTGGAACTGCTGGCGCAGCTCGGGGTCACCCATGATCTCGTTGGCCAGGTTCACCCACGCTTCCGGGCTGCTGGCCAGGCCGTGCAGCATGAAGATGATGCGGCGGTTCGGGTCCCACGGCTGCATCAGGTAGATGTGCGGCTCGCCGATGCCCTCGCTCATGCCGAACAGGGTACGCAGCGACTGCCGGGCGAAGCCACTCTGCGCCAGCCACAGGCCGTAGGCGGCAGTGAAGTTGCCGGCCAGCGGTACCTGCTCACCGTGCAGAGTGATGCGCTCGGTCGCTTCCGGCGAATAGGCATCCAGCTCGACCCGGCGCGTGCGCATCACGTCTTCCAGGCTGCTGCCTTCGAACCGCAGCAGTGCGGTGACGTTGATCGAGGACATCTCACTGAACTCGGGCACCGAATCGTCATGGCGGTGGCGGCGGCCACGACGCTCGTCGTCCTCGTCGTCCTGCGCGGTTTCAGCCTTCGGGCCGTCGGGCGCGATCACTGGCGCGACCAGTTTCGGCGGGTCCATCACCATCACCAGCTCGGCACCGAAGCCATCGCGGCGATAGGTGCTGCGCAGGCCAACGAAGCTGACCGTTCCCGCTGGCACCAGCTGCGCCGGAATGCTCTTCAGACCCAGCTGCTGGTAGTTGGAGGCCAGCGACCAGCTACCGACCGTGAGCGGCTTCGTATAGTCCTCGCCGGCCAGCGCAGCGGCGCGTGCGCGCACGAACAACACCACCGCCGCCTTCTCGGCCGCGTAGTTGTAGTAGTCGCGCACCTGCGTCTGGCGGTCCTCGAAGGCCCGGTCGGACGGTGAGCGGCCACTGTAGAACAGGTAGGCATAGGCATAGCGTGCGGCTTCCAGCCAGGCATCCAATGCCGCATCACTCATCGGCGGGTCGCCTGCGGCGGTCTTCTTCGGCGTCATCGCCAATGCAGCCTTCACCCACAGCTCGGACAGCGCCGACAGCCGCTGCTCGACATTGAGGTCGTCGGTCATCAGCAACGTGCTGCGGCAGACCAGGAAGTCCTTCTCGCACTGCGATTCGTCCAGGCCCGCTGCGCTGAGCGTTTCACGCGCGGCAGGGCTGAGCTTGCCAGTGTTGAGCACATCCGCGCGCTTGTTGACCAGTGAATCACTGGATTTGACCTGCTTGACGGTGACCATCGCGCAGCCGCTGCTGCCCAGCAGCAGGAAGGCGGCGAACAACACCGGCAGCAGGCGCTGCCAGCGGGTCAGAAAGAGTTGGGTCATTACTGCGGGTCCTGCTCGGTGCCGGGCACGCCCTGGCGGATCACGGTGGAGAAATGCTCGCCATCACCCAGGTCCAATGCGCGCTGGGTGATGCGGCCCTTGTCGTGCAGCTCGGTGTACGGCACGCCCGGCGTGAGCGCGCCGACCTCCTGCGCGTACTCGGCCAGGTAACCGGACAGCAGCAGGCGGTAGTCCAACGGCAGGCGCGGTGCGATGTGGCGGGCCAGGTCGAAGACGATGGTCGTGCAGTTGCTGGTCAGCGTGTTGTAGAAACCCGGCTTCGCATCCAGTTCACGCGCCTGCTCGATGTACGCAGCGAACAGTTCCTTCAGCTGCGCGCGGTCCATGCCATGCAGGCGGTACAGGTAGACATCTTCGCCACGCGCATTGGTGCGGGTGCGGATGATGTCGGTCTCCTCCGAAGCCACCAGGGTCATCTCGAACTTGCGGAAGAAGCCGCCCAGCGCGGAGAACGACTCACCGCGCTCCTTGCGGATCTCCAGCGAGAACACCACGTGGCGACCATCCTCGAAACCGAACGAGATCAGCGTGTGGGCGATCGCCGGGCCCATCCAGTACGACAGCACCAGGTCGGCCGAGCGCAGCTGGTCCAGGTCGTATTCGCGGCGCACCCAGTGCGCGTCGTAGTCGGTTTCGCTGCGCCAGCTGAAGTCGCGCACGTTGTCCAGCACCACATGGCGCCCGTCGAAGGACACTACGTGCAGGCGCTGGGCCACGTCGTCGGCCCATACGCGGTCCTGGCGCGGGGTCAGCAGCAGCCACCACAGGCCGGCCAACGCCAGTGCCACACCGAAGGCCGTGCCGAGGCGGCGGGAGGCACGTCCCCGCGCGACCCGCCACGACGCCCACAGCGCCACCAGCAGCCACAGCACGGCCACGCCGGTGGCCAACCAACCCGGCCCCGGCAGCTGGTAGGCCAGCAGCCCGCTCACCCACAGCGCCGCCAGCGCCATGGCACTCCCTGTCATCCAACGTCCTGCGGCGTTCACTGGCATCCTGTCGCGGTCTTGAAGCCGCATAGTTAGCCACAAGCGGGTTCACCGTGGCATCTACGGACCGTTCAGGCTGGGCAGCGCACCGTCGGCGGCGGCCTCTGCGGCCAGGTTCACTTCACAGGAGCAACGATGGGCATCACTTCCGTGGCCGGCGTTCCGGTCCAACCCCGGCACCGAGCCACCTGCCACTGCGGCACGGTCGAACTGCTGCTGGACCTGCCGGACGGTATTGTCGAACCCCGCCGCTGCGACTGCTCGATGTGCCGGCGCCGGGGGGCCATTGCCGCCAGCGTCAGCCGCGCGGGCCTGCAGGTGGTGCGCGGGCAGAACCACCTGCAGCGGTACCAGTTCAACACCCATGTGGCCGAGCACTATTTCTGTGGCGTGTGCGGCATCTACACCCATCACCGGCGCCGCTCCAACCCGGAACAGTACGGCTACAACGTGGCCTGCCTGGAAGGCATCGACCCGTTCGCGCTGGGTGTGATCCCGGTCAACGATGGGGTCAACCATCCCGCCGACCGCACCGGTTAGTGGCGCGTGCGCCGTGGCGGTGCGGCAACCTTCTGCCAGGGGGCCATGCCGCTGCGGCCTGCCCGCACCGGGCGCTTCAGCCAGGGCCGGCGGGGCGTCGCCTGCGGTTCGGTGGCGACCGGGGGAGGAACAGGTCTGCGGCCGGGCCAGAGATGATCGAGCAGCCACATGGCAGGTCTCCGTGGGGGACGGGGACGACCTACGCTAGCGACACCTGGGCAAAGAACGGGTGAGGGTGCTGCGGCAACCAGATGACAGCCGCGTCCCCCTCAGTCCTGCGGCCGTGACCGGCCCAGGCGGCGTACCAGCACGAAGAACAACGGCACCAGCACCACCGCCAGCACCGTGCCGGAGACCATGCCGCCGATCACGCTCATGCCGATTTCACGACGACTGACCGCACCCGCACCGGTGGCCAACGCCAACGGAATCACACCGGCCACAAATGCCAACGACGTCATCACGATCGGACGCAGGCGCAGGCGTGCGCCCTGCAGCGCCGCCTCCACCGCCGAACTGCCGGCGCGATAGCGAGCTTCGGCAAACTCCACGATCAGGATCGCGTTCTTGGCCGACAGGCCGATGGTGGTCAGCAAGCCGACCTGGAAGTAGATGTCATTGACGAACCCGGCCGCGGTGGTCGCCAGCACGGTACCAATCACGCCCAATGGGATCACCAGCACCACTGCCACCGGCACCGTCCAGCTCTCATAGAGCGCTGCCAGACACAGGAAGATGAAGGCAATGGAGGCGATGTACAGCCACAACGTCTGGTTGCTGGCCAGTTGTTCCTGGTAGGACAGGCCACTCCACTGCAGGTCGAACCCGGGTTGATCGGCAACCAGCGCCTGCATGCGCTGCATCGCCTCGCCCGAGCTGCGGCCTTCGGCGGCGCTGCCCTGGATCTGCATCGCCGGCAGGCCATTGAAGCGCTGCTGCAGCTGCGGCCCGCGTGCCCAGTGGCTGCTGGCGAAACTGGCGAACGACGCCATCTGGCCGTTGCCACCGCGCACATACCACTGGCCGATGTCGTCGGGCACGCTGCGGTAGGGCTGGTCGCCCTGCATGTAGACCCGCTTGACCCGGCCACGGTCGAGGAAATCGTTGATGTAGCTGCCGCCCCAGGCCGCCGACAGCGTGGAATTGATGTCGGCCTGGGCCAGGCCCAGTGCGCTGGCCTGGGCATGGTCGATGTCCAGCCGCAGCTCGGCCTTGTCGCCCAGACCGTTCAGGCGCACCGAGGTGAGCCCGTCGTCTTCGCCGGCCGCGCGCACCACCTGTTCCTGCGCTGCCTGCAGGGCCACGCGCCCGGCCGCGCTGGTGTCCTGCAGCCACAGTTCGAAGCCGCTGGACTGGCCCAGTCCACGCACTGCCGGCGGTGCCAGTACATTGACCTTGGCATCCGGCAAGCTGCGGAAGTAGGCATTGGCGCGTTTGATGATCGCTGCAGCGGTGTTGTCGCCCGTGCGCTCATCCCAGGGTTTCAGTGCGAGAAAGCCCTGCCCCGCGTTCTGGCCGGTGCCGGCATTGTTGCGGCCGACCACCACGAACACCACATCCAGGCTCTGCTTCTCGTGCTCCATGAAGTAGCGGCTGATCTGCTCGCCCAATGCTTCGGTACGCCCCATCGGCGTGCCTTCCGGCGTGGAGAACTGGAAGGTCACCTGGCCCTGGTCTTCCACCGGCAGGAAGCCGGTCGGCATCCGCGCGTACAGCGCGACCATGGCGACCACCAGCAGCAGGTAGAACGCCATCCAGCGCCGCGGCCGGGTAACGACGCCACCGAGCTTTCCCTGGTAGGCCAACTGGCTGCGCTCGACGCCCCGGTTGAACGCCCGGAAGAAACGACCCTGTGGCTTCTGCGCCGAAGACGGCTTGAGCAGGGTCGCGCACAGCGCCGGGGTCAGCGTCAGCGCCACCAGCGCCGACAATGCCATGGCAGATGCAATCGTGATCGAGAACTGCCGGTAGATGATGCCGGTGGAACCACCGAACAGCGCCATCGGCAGGAACACCGCGCCCAGCACCACGGTGATGCCGATCAACGCGCCGGTGATCTCACCCATCGATTTTTCGGTCGCTTCCCGCGGTGGCAGATGCTCGTCGTGGATGATGCGCTCCACGTTCTCCACCACCACGATCGCATCGTCGACCAGCAGCCCGATCGCCAGCACCATCGCGAACAGGGTCAGTGTGTTGATGGTGAATCCGGCAACGGCCAGCACGCCGAACGTGCCCAGCAGCACCACAGGCACCGTGATCGCCGGAATCAGCGTGGCGCGCAGGTTCTGCAGGAACAGGAACATCACCACCACCACCAGAACGATGGCTTCGATCAGGGTATGGATGACCCCCTCGATCGAGACCCGCACGAACGGTGTGCTGTCACGCGGGTAGGCCACCTGCAGGCCGGGCGGGAAAGTCGGCCGCAGCCGCTCGATCTCCGCGCGCACCGCATCGGCCGTGGCCAACGCATTGGCGCCGGAGGCCAGAGTGACCGAGAAGCCAGCCGCCGGATAGCCATTGAGATAGCTGCTGGTCTGGTAGTTCTCCGCGCCGATCTCGACCCGTGCGACGTCGCCCAGCAACACCGCCGCGCCACTGGGCAGCGTGCGCAGGATGATCGCGCGGAACTGCTCGGGGGTCTGCAGGCGCGACTGCGCGGTGACCGTGGCGTTGAGGCTCTGCGTCGGGCTGGAGGGCATCGCGCCCAGCTCACCCGCCGTCACCTGGGTGTTCTGCGCCTGGATCGCAGCGCGAACGTCCGAGGGCATCAGGTCATAGGCGCGCAGCTTGTGCGGGTCCAGCCACACGCGCATTGCGTAAGCCGAGCCGAACACGTTGATCTCGCCGACACCGGGAATACGGCTGATCGGGTCCTGCACGTTGCTGACCAGGAAATCGGAAACATCCACCCGCTCCATGCGCCGGCTGGTGTCGTACAGCGAGACCACCATCAGTGAATCGCCCTGGGATTTGGCGACCGTCACGCCCTGCTGCTGCACTTCCTGCGGCAGCCGGTTGATGGCCTGGTTGACGCTGTTCTGCACCTGCACCTGGGCGATATCCGGATTGGCGCTCTGGTCGAAAGTGACTGTGATGCGCGCCTGCCCCGATGACGAGCTGGTGGATGAGAAATACAGCAGATGGTCGATGCCCTTGATCTGCTGCTCGATCACCTGGGTGACGCTGTCCTCCACCGTCTGCGCCGAGGCACCGGTGTAGTTCGCGGTGATGTTGACCTGCGGCGGCGCGATGTCCGGGTACTGCTCCACCGGCAGCTGGGTCACTGCAATGGTGCCGAATGCCATGATGCAGATCGCCAGGACCCAGGCGAATACCGGGCGATGGATGAAAAAGCGCGGCAGCATCTGCTCAGTCCTTCCCGGCCGGCGCCGGCGCCGGCTTCACCCGCACCGCCATGCCATCGGCCAGGCCCTGCGCGCCGGCCACCACCACCCGCTCACCGGCGGAAAGGCCATCGAGCACCAGCCACTGGTCGCCCACCGCACGCGCGGTGCGGAACAGGCGCAGCCGCGCCTTGCCGTCCTTGTCCACCAACCACGCCTGTGCCTCGCCCTTGGGGCTGCGATCGACCGCAGCCTGTGGCACCAGCAGCGCCTGCTGGCGGGTTCCCTGTCCCACCAGCGCGCGCACGTACATGCCTGGCAGCAGCTGCCCATCCGGGTTGGGGAAACGCGCCCGAAGGGTGATGCTGCCGGTTTCCTGCTGCACGTCCACGTCGGCAAATTCCAGCGTGCCGGGCAGCGGGTAGTCGGTGCCATCGGACAGGCGCAGCCGCACCGGTGCTGTGTCGGCCTGCACGCCACCGTCGGCGATGGCGCGGCGCAGTGCCAGGTACTCATTGCTGGACTGGGTGATGTCCACGTTCATCGGGTCCATCTGCTGCACCCGTGCCAGTGGATCGGCCTGGCCCGAGGTGACCAGCGCACCCGGCGTGAACAGCGCGCGGCCGATGCGCCCGGCAATCGGCGAGGTCACCGTGGCAAACCCCAGCCGTGTGCTGGCCGTGTCACGCGCGGCCTGTGCGGCCTGCGCCACGGCGGCAGCCTGCTGGTCGCTGGCGATCGCATCGTCCACGTCCTGGCGCGCGGCCAGCTGGTCCTTGCCCAACGCCTGCATGCGCTGCGCCCGCAGGCGCGCGGTCACCGCAGCGGCCTCGGCGGTCTTCAGGTTGGCCTGCGCCTCGTTCAGCGCCGCCTGGTACAGCGCGGGCTCGATCTGGAACAGTGGCTGCCCGGCCTTCACCCACTGGCCCTGCTCGAACAACCGCTTCACCAGCACGCCATCCACCTGCGGACGCACGTCCGATTCCTGCGAGGCAACGCTGCGCCCAGGCAGATCCTGCTGCAGTGCCAGCGGCTGGCTGCGCAGGGTCAGCACCGTCACCTCAGGCGTCGTCGCGCCGGGCTTGGGCGCGTCCTTGCCGCAGGCGCTGAGCAGGCCGGCCAGGGCGAGCGCCAGCAGCGGCAGGCCCGCGGTTCGCGGCAGCCGCCAGGCACGGTACGGACGGGAGGGGTTCGGAAGGATCATCGGCTGCAGGTTCCACGCGTGGGGGAGCGTTCGGCGCCGAATATAGAAGACGTGGCGGCACGATCCTGCTAAATGGCGCATGAAACATTTTTCATTTGCAGTCGCTGCCCACGATTGCGAGGATGCCCCTGTCCCACTCTGCACACTGGCCCATGCCGCGCGTACTCACCATCGAGGACGATCTTGTCACTGCCGAGGAGATCGCCACCGAACTGCGCAGCCACGGCTTCGACGTGGACCTGGCCAGCGACGGCAGCAACGGCCTGGCGCTGGCACGTGCAGGCGACTACGCGGTGATCACCCTGGACCGCATGCTGCCCGGCATCGACGGGCTGGCCCTGGTCACCGCCTTGCGCCATGAAGGCATCACCACGCCGGTGCTGATGATCAGCGCACTGTCGGACGTGGATGAGCGCGTGCGCGGCCTGCGCGCCGGCGGCGACGACTACCTGACCAAGCCCTTCGCTTCGGACGAGATGGCTGCACGCGTGGAAGTGCTGGTCCGGCGCCAGGGCCAGGCCGCTGTCATCGACAACGTACTGCGCGCCGGCGACCTGGAACTGGACCTGATGACCCGCTCGGCGCGACGCGGTGGCCATGAGATTGCACTGCTGCCGACCGAGTTCAAGCTGCTCGAGTTCCTGGTCCGCAACGCCGGCCAGGTGGTCACCCGCAGCATGCTGTTCCAGGAAGTCTGGGGCTACCACTTCGATCCGGGCACCAACCTGATCGACGTGCATATCGGCCGCGTGCGCAAGCGCATCGAACAACCTGGCCGGCCGCAGCCGATCATGACCGTACGTGGAACCGGCTATGTCTTCGACGCGCAATCCTGACCACTGGCGCTCTTCCAGCAGCAGACTGCTGGGCCTGTACTGCATCCTGTTCGTGGCGTGGTCGAGCCTGCTGCTGGGCGTGATGTACTGGCGCATCTCGGATTACCTGAGTGACCTGACCGATTCAGGCCTGCAGCAGCGCGCCCACCTGTTCATGAGCTTCGACGGGCCGGCACTGGATGAAGCATTGCGCGACAGCCAGCGCTTCGATCTGCACCAGGTCTATACCTATGGGTTGTTCGACAAGGCCGGCATGCCGATGGCGGGCCCGCTGACAGCGATCCCCGAGGGACTGCCGCTGGATGGCAACTCGCATGCGGTGGACGGTTGGACGCTGGCCGATGGCCGCCACGACAACGGCGGCAGTGCGCTCGGCGTGGTGACCCGCGATGGCCGCACGCTGGTATTCGTGCGCCAGAATGGCAAGCTCATGGCGGTCAACAGCATCATCCTCGATGCGCTGCTGTGGGGCGTGTCGCTGACCGTCATTCCCGGCCTGGTGGGCTGGCATCTGCTGCGCCGGCGCCCGTTGAAACGTATCCAGCAGATCGAAGCGGCCACCAACCGCATCGTTGCCGGCGACCTCGGCCAGCGCCTGCCGGTGTCCAGCCGTCGCGACGAGATCGATCGGCTGTCGAGCATCGTCAATGCCATGCTGGAACGCATCGAACAGCTGATGACCGAGGTCAAAGGCGTGTGCGACAGCATCGCCCACGATCTGCGCACCCCGCTGACCCGCCTGCGCGCGCATCTGTACCGCATGCGCGTGGGCCTGGACGAACGGGACCCGCATGCCGATCCACTGGACAAGGCGCTGGCCGAGACTGACATGCTGATGGCGCGCTTCGCCGCGCTGCTGCGGGTGTCGGAACTGGAGAGCCACCAGCGACGTTCGGCCTTCGACGCGGTCGACGTCTCCGAGCTGCTGCAGGAACTGCACCAGTTCTACCTGCCGCTGGCCGAAGAGAAGCAGCAGTTGCTGGAGCTGCAGGTGGACCCGAAGGTGGGCCCGCTGCGTGGCGACCGCGAGCTGCTGTTCGAAGCGCTGGCCAACCTGCTGTCCAATGCCCTGCAGTTCACCCCTGCACACGGCCGCATCCTGCTACGTGCGGTCGATGATCACGGCGCCCCGAGGATCGATGTGATCGACAACGGGCCGGGCATTCCGCCACAGGACCGCACGCTGATCTACCAGCGCTTCTTCCGTGGCAGCAGCAGCGCCGGCCAAGGGCCTGGATTCGGCCTGGGCCTGTCGATCGTGGCCGCCATTGCCGGCCTGCACGGCTTCCGTGTCCGCGCCGGCAGCGCCCCCGGTGGCGGCGCCTGGATGAGCATCCGCGGCGCGACGGACGGCCTGCCCTGAGCAATGGCCTTCGAGCCAATGCGCGGCCCCACGCAAGAAAGGAAAATCAGCTGGCAACCGCCGCCCCCCCGGCTACCCGCGCGTGGTGACCGGCACCATCAGCTATCGGTTCTGATCACGGCCAACGCTGGCCGCCGCAGCAGCAGGTGCAACAGCACCGCGCATGCGGCGGTCAGCAGCGCCAGGACACGCAGCAGTATCGCCAGCGCCTCGGCACTGGCCTGCTGCAGCTGTGCGCCACTCATCGCCGGAAGCAGTGCCTGTGCCTGTGCATGCGCACCCGTTGCCAGATAGGCACCGGCGCGCGCCAGCGATGCGGGCGATGCTCCCTGCAGCTGGTGGCCGATCAGCAGCGCAAGCAAGGCCGTGACTGCGGCCAATGCGATGCCTTCACCGGCCACCCGCACGGTTCCGAAGATGCCGGCGGCCATGCCCGCACGCTGCACCGGCACCGCACTGACCGACAGCCCATCCATCAGGCCCCACGGCAAGGCCGTTCCAGCGCCGATCAGCATCAGCAACGGCACCCACTGCGACGGCGACGGATGCGATGCGTGGCGCGACAAAAGGTACAACCCAGAGGCACAGACCA
The DNA here is from genome assembly GCF_056481625.1 of Stenotrophomonas sp. 86156_Sma. NCBI lineage: Bacteria > Pseudomonadati > Pseudomonadota > Gammaproteobacteria > Lysobacterales > Lysobacteraceae > Stenotrophomonas > Stenotrophomonas sp. 86156_Sma. The sequence goes on along the minus strand of NZ_CM151157.1, from coordinate 1,133,448 downwards.
GCAGGCCCAGCGTACACAGCCGCGTACTTCCAACGCGTTCCGCCCAGCGCGCGGCCAGCATCGGCAGCACCAGCATCGGCGCGGACAGGGCCAGCATCTGCAGCCCGACCAATGTCGCGCTCTGTGCATGCACGCCCAACAGCTGCAGAGGCAACACCACCAGCAGCACCACGTAGCCGAAGCAGGTTGCGACCGGCAGCAGCTGGACACCGAGGAACGCCGGTTGCGAGAACAGCGAGAGGTCCAGCAACGGTGAGCGGTGCAGTCGTTCGATGCAGACGAATACCCCGCCCAGCACCAGCGTCGCCAACAGCGCCAGTTGCACGCGCATGGCATGCAGGCCGAATTCCCCCAGCCACAGCAGGGCCAGGGTCAACGCCGCCAGCATCAGGCTGAAACCCAGCATGCCGCCGACATCCAGCCGCCCGCGTTCGCCATGGCTTTCGGACAACGCGCGCGCGCCCACGGCGAACGCCGCCAGCGTCAGTACACCGCCCGCGGCGAACACACTGCGCCATCCCAATGCCTGCAACAGCAGACCCGCGAGCAGCGGCCCCAGCGCCAGCCCCGCACCGAATGTGGTGCCCAGCAGGGCGAACACACGGGCACGCACCGGCCCCTGCCAGGCATGCGCCAGCGCAGCGGTGCCGGACGCCAGCGCCGCTGCAGCGGCAACGCCCTGCAGCCCGCGCGCCAGATCCAGCCACAGCAGCGTGGGCGCAAGGCAGACGACGGCAGTGGCGATGCTGAAGCCCGCCGTACCCAGCAGGAACAACCGCCACCGACCATAACGATCGGCCAGGCCACCGGCAGCGAGCAACAGGCTGCCGAAGGTGAGCATGAAGGCGTTGGTCACCCAAGCCAGCGCAGTCGGCGACGACGCCGCGGAACGGGCCAGCGCCGGCACCGCGACGGCACCGGCCGAGAAGGACAAGGGCAGCGCCAGTGCAGCCAGGCAGACGGCAAGCAGGGCCCAGCGCTGCTGCGTGTGGGAAGGTACGGGAAGCATCGAAACCGGGGCCATGCGGGCCTCCATCCATCAGGGGCATTGATGATGGACAGGACGCTATTCCTGAAAAACAGGCTCGATGGACGTTGATTACGGCCAGATGTTCCGCAATCATGCCCCCCATGGACTCCATCTCTGCCCTGCTCGCCTTTGTCCGCACCGCGGAGGCGGGCAGCATCGTCGGTGCCGCCCGCGTGCTCGGCCTCTCCGCGTCGGCGGTAGGCAAGCGCATCGCCCGCCTTGAACAGGAACTCGGCACGCGCCTGTTCCAGCGCACCACCCGCCGCGTGCACCTCACCGACGAAGGCGAACTGCTGCTGCAGCGCTGCCGGCGGGCACTGGATGAACTTTCCGAAGCGCAGGCGGATCTGGCGCAGCGACAGCACGCCCCCAGCGGGCTGCTGCGCATCGGCCTGCCCACCATCGGCTACCGCTTCCTGTTGCCGGTACTGCCGGGGTTCCAGCAGCGCTACCCGCAGGTGCAGCTGGAGCTGGACTTCAACGACCGCATCGTCGACGTGGTCAGCGAAGGCCTCGACGCGGTGATACGCAGCGGTGAACTGGCCGATTCCAGCCTGACCGCACGGCGGCTGGGCGGCTTCCGTTTCATCCTCTGTGCGGCGCCGGGCTATCTGCAGGCGCATGGCACGCCCGGTGATGTGAGCGAGCTGCGCCTGCATACCGCGCTGCGCTTCCGTTACCCCACCACCGGAAAGCTGCACCCGTGGCAGCTGCCGGGCATCGAAGGCGATGCCGGCGCGCGCCTTCCCACGGCGATGACCTGCAACAACATGGAGGCCGTACTGGCCGCTGCGATCGGTTGCATGGGCCTGGCCTGGATGCCTGACTTCCTCGCAGCCGATGCGCTGGCCGATGGCCGCCTGCAACAGGTACTGCCAGCACTGCCCACGCACCAGGGGCAGTTCTCGTTGCTCTGGCCCGGTGGGCGCCATCCCAGTGCACGCCTGCGGGTGTTCATCGACTATGCCGTTGCGCATCTGTTCCAAGGCGACAAGGCGTAGCAGGTCCACAGAATCAGTTGGTGCCCGCCGTCTGCAGGAAATTGCGCAGCACCGGCGATGGCTGTTCCGGCCGCTTGCAGAACGGCAGGTCGAAACGCGCTGCTTCGTCCTCCAGCACGCGATAGACGATCTCCTGCGAACGGAAGCTGGCCATGCTGGCCGGAACGATCGCCACGCCCGCCTCCACCGCCACCAGCGACAGCACCGCGTGCATGCCCTGCGCTTCCTGCACCACGCGCGGGGTGAAGCCCGCAGCGGTACACAGGCCCAGCACCTGCGCGTGGAAGCCGATGCCCTCGGCTGCAGGCCATGAAACGAACGGTTCTTCAGCCAGCATCGCCACACTGACCTCCGGCGCGTCGGCCAGCGCATGAGCGCGCGGCAGCGCAATCGCCAGGCGGTCATGGTCGAAGTCGTGCAGCACCAGCTCGGCGGCGGGAATCGGTGGAATCAACACGCCAACGTCGATGCGCTGCTCACGCAGCCACAACTGCTGCTGGCGCGACGTGGCTTCCTGCAGGTGCAACTGCACCTGCGGGTACTGCTGGCGGAAGCGGCGGATCAAACCTGGCAGGCGGCCATACAGCGCACTGCCGACATAGCCTACGCGCAGGCTGCCGGACTGCCCCGCTGCAGCTTCGCGCGTGCGCTGCAACCCCTGCTCAGCCTGCTGCAGCGTTGCCCGCGCCTCCACCAGCAAGGTCTGCCCGGCCACGGTCAGGCCCAGCGTGCGGTTGCCGCGCACGATCAGTTCACTTCCGAGCTCGTCTTCCAGCCGTCGTATCGCCGCGGTCAGCGGCGGCTGCGACATGTGCAGGCGGGCGGCGGCGCGGTGGAAATGCAGTTCTTCGGCCACGGCCACATACTGGCGAAGCAGGCGCAGGTCGATCATCTCGAAGCAGGCAGTGGTAACCCGCCTAGGGTACGCCCTCAGCCGCGCACGTCGACGCTGGCGCGGGCGATGGCCGGCCACTGCAGCGCCACCGACTCGATGCTGTCGGCACTGACCGCGCGCAGATCCCTTGGGTATGCCACATGCTCGGCCTCCTGCATGCGCAGTGCGTGGAACTGGCCGTTGCTTGCACGCAGCACCCAGCCGCCGCCCTGGCAGCGCGTGGACGCCAGATAGGCCACACCGTGCGCAACAGCTTCCGGATGCAGCTCATCGGGCTCACCCTCGATGCCCCACATGCGCGTCTTTGCCACCGGCGAAACCGCATTGACCACGATGCCATGCTCGGCGCCTTCCAGCGCCAGCACATTGACCAGACCGAGCGCGGCCAGTTTGGCCATCGCGTACGCAGACAGCCCGCGCTGTGCGTACTGCGGATACAGCGCGCGATCGGACGTGGTGATGACGATGCGCCCACCGCCCGCCGCGCGCATTGCCGGCCACGCCGCCTGCGCCAGCCACAACGGCGTCTTCGCGGCCAGGCACAGCATCTGCTCCAGCGCATCGTCCTCGATCGCTTCCAGCGTCTGGTACTCGACCCAGCCGGCGTTGTGGATCAGGAAATCGATGCGGCCGTGCTGCTGCAGCAGATCCTGCACCAGCCCGTGGCAGCCCGTGCGATGGTCGATGGGATCACTGACGGCCTGCACCGATAGCCCCCGCGCCTGCAACGCTTCGGCACTGTGCTGGATGCGAAGCGGATCGGTACCACGGCCATCGGTGCCGGCACCGACGTCATGCATCACCACATGCGCGCCACGCTCGGCCAGCAGGCGGCTGTAGGCCAGGCCCAGTCCACCGGCGGCGCCGGTCACCAGACCCACCTGGCCTTCGAAGGAAATACGCGAGATCGGCTTCATGCGCCCAGCTTCAACCAAGCACGCAGGCCGCAGCCAATACTGTTCACCGCCCTCCACGATACGCGCACGCTATCGTCGGAAAGGGGACGGAGGGGATTAAGTCGTTTCAGGCACAGTAGGGCCGATTACGACTTAATCCCCTCCGTCCCCTTTTTCGCTCAGCGGCTGAAGCGGCGCGCGCCGGCGACGCAGATCACGGCGACCACGGTCACCAGCACCATGCTGAGGCTGACCGATTCGTGCAGCAGCAGCGCAGCCAGAGCCAGGCCAAAGAACGGTTGCAGCAGCTGCAGTTGGCCGACGGCCGCGATGCCGCCCTGGGCCAGCCCGCGGTACCAGAACAGGAAGCCGATCAGCATGCTGAACACCGCCACGTAGCCCAGCGCCCACCACGCCGACGCACCGACCGCGGTGAACGAGGCCGGGCGCATCAGCACTGTCAGCGGCAGCATCACCGGCAACGCCAGCAGCAGCGCCCAGCTGATCACCTGCCAACCGCCAAGGTGGCGGGCAAGTCGACCACCTTCGGCATAGCCCAGCCCACACACCACGATCGCCGCCAGCATCAGCAGGTCAGCCTGCAGCGAGGCCTCGATGCCGTTGCGCACCGCATAGCCGACCACGCAGGCACTGCCCAGCAGCGAGAACAACCAGAACGCCGGGCGCGGTCGATCGCCGCCGCGCAGCACGCCGAACACCGCAGTGCTCAGTGGCAGCAGGCCGAGGAACACGATGGTGTGTGCCGATGACGCATGCCGCAGCGCGAGCGCGGTCAACAGCGGAAAGCCGACCACCACCCCCAGACTGACCACCACCAGGCCTGGCAGGTCATTGCGCCGCGGCCACGGCTGGCGCAGCAGAAGGAGCAGGCCAAGGCCGAGCACAGCGGCAATGGTCGCGCGTGCAGCAGTGACGAATCCGGCGTCCAGCTGCAGCACCGCCAAGCGGGTGGCCGGCAGGGAGCCCGCGAAGATCACTACACCGATGAAGCCATTGATCCAACCACTCGCCGACCGTTCCACGCCTGTACTCCTGAAGATGCCGGACGATGCCCGGCTGGACCTGTATGGAAGCATCCAGCGCGGAACGACCCCAGCTACAATCCAGTACAGTCGCAAGTAACTGTACTGCCCACACTTCCACTACGGTTCAGCCATGCCACGTTCGCTCACCCGCATTGAATCGGTCATCCAGACTGTCCGCGCCCGCATCGGTGCGCGGGTGGATGGCCCCGGCTCGCGCCTGCCTTCGGTACGTGCGCAGGCGGCGGCGATGGAGGTGTCGGTCTCAACCGTGGTCGAGGCCTACGAGCGCCTGGCCGCCGAAGGTCTGATCAGTGCGCGCGCAGGATCCGGCTTCTACGTCAGTGGGCCGACCGCACCGCTGGCGCTGGCTGAAATGGAACCCCGGCTGGATCGCGCCGTGGACCCGCTGTGGGTGTCGCGGCAATCGCTGGAAACGCCCGCGGGCCACCTCAAGCCGGGTTGTGGCTGGATGCCCAGCGATTGGCTGTACCACGATGGCGTGCGCCGCCGGCCTGCGTCGGCTGGCGCGTGCCGATGCCCTACAGCTGGTCGACTACGCCGGCCCGCTCGGGCTGCCCGCACTGCGCCAGCTGCTGCAACGACGCAGCGCCGCGCTGGGCATTGATGCACCGATGGAGCAGATCCTGCTGACCGAATCCGGTACGCACGCGGTCGATCTGCTCTGCCGTTTCCTGCTCAAACCCGGCGACTGCGTGCTGGTGGATGACCCGAGCTACTTCAACTACCACGCGTTGCTGAAGGCGCACCAGGTGCAGGCCATCGGCGTGCCGTACACGCACAGCGGCCCGGACCTGGAGGCGTTCGCGCAGGCAGTTCAGGCGCATACGCCGCGGCTGTACATCACCAACTCGGGCCTGCACAACCCGACCGGCGCCGTATTGTCGGCCACCACCGCCCACCGCCTGCTGGGCCTGGCCGAACGCAATGAACTGATCATCGTCGAGGACGACATCTTCGCCGACTTCGAACTGCAGCCTGCACCGCGGCTGGCCGCGCTCGATGGGCTGTCGCGGGTGATCCACGTCGGCAGTTTCTCCAAGACGCTGTCGGCGGCTTCGCGCTGTGGCTACATCGCTGCGCGCCATGACTGGATCGAAGCGTTGACCGACCTGAAGCTGGCCACCAGCTTCGGCGGCGGCCATCTAGCGATGCAGTTGATGCACATCGCGCTGACCGACAGCGGCTACCGCCGCCACATGCAGTCGGTACGTTCGCGCCTGGCCGATGCGCGCCGGCACACGCTGCGGAAGCTGCAGGCGCTGGGCATCACGCCGTGGCTGCAGCCGGAAGCCGGGCTGTTCCTGTGGTGCCAGCTGCCCGATGGCCGCGATGCCGCCGCACTGGCCCGGCAATGCCTGCGCGAGGGCATCGTGCTGGCGCCGGGCAACGCGTTCAGCCAGTCGCAGCGCGCGGCTGACTATGTACGTTTCAACGTTTCGCAGTGCCAGGACCCGAGGATCTGGCAGGTACTGGCGCGCGCGCTGCGTTGAGCTGGTAATGCGCGACCAGCGCATCCACCACCACGCGCACGCCCGGCAACTGGCCGCGACGATGCGGCAGCAGCACGCTGGTGGTCACTTCGCCGGCATGCCACGCCGGCAGCACCTGCTGCAGGCGGCCAGCGGCAAGGGCCTCGGTACACAGGCTCTGTGGCAACACGGTAATGCCAAGACCGGCTTCGGCCGCCGCGATCAGCAGCTGCGATTCATTGCCGACCAGCGCCACCTTCGGCTCCACCTGCACGGTGCGGGCGTCGGGGCCGTGCAGCGTCCAGCGCGTTGCATGACGCGCGGTCAGCAGGCCGGCATGCGCACGCAGCTGCTCGGGCGTATCCACTGCCGGCGCGGCTGCCAGATAGCCAGGGGACGCCACCAGCACGATGCGCTCGCTGCCGAGCATTCGCTGCACCAACCCGGAATCCGGCAGCGGACCGAAGTGACTGCGCAGAGCGATGTCGATGCCCTCCTGAGCCAGATCGATGAAACGATCACTCACTTCAACTTCGATGCGCAGCCGTGGATAGCGGCGGGCCAGTGCAGGCAGGCACGCGGCGAGCTCGCCCTGCACCACCGGAATCGAAGCGCTGATGCGTACGGTGCCGCTGGGTTCGGCCTGGCGGTCGCGGACGATGGCCTCGGCCGCCTCGACCTCAGACAACGCTGCGCGTGCGCGCTCGAAGAACTCCTGACCGACCTCGGTCAATGCGAAGCGGCGCGAACTGCGTTGCAGCAGCCGCACCTGGAGCTGTTCTTCCAGCAGCGCCACGCGCTTGCTCAGGGTCGAGCGCGGCAGGCCCAGATGGCGCCCGCCTGCGGCGAAACCGCCCTGCTCCACCGCAGTGACGAACAGGGCCAGATCGTTGAGGTTGAGCATGCGCAACGTCCACATATGTAGACTTCAGGATGCCATTCGGACGGCTTCCGGAGCAATGTCCACGCGGGCACGCTTTCCTCACCCGCCGCATCGCGGCTCGAACCGGAAACCTGCCATGACCCCGATCCTCTTCTACGGCGTGCCCTCGGGCTGCTCGTTCGGCTCCATCATCGCGCTGGAGTGGCTGCGCCAGCCGTATCACCTGTGCCGCATCGAGATGCCCGGCCAGGTGCAGGGCGAAGACTACCGCCGCCTCAATCCACTGGGCGAAACCCCGACCCTGCGAACCACACAGGGCGAGCTGCTCAGCGAGAGCCTGGCCATCCTCAACCACCTGGCCGCGAAGGGCATCGCACAGGGCCTGGGCTTCGCACAGGGCACCTCCGGCTTCGATCGCCTCAACCATCGGCTGGCCTATCTCAACACCAGTTTCTTCGGTGCCTACGCGCCGCTCTGGCACGCACTGGAGCATGCGGAAGGCGATGAAGGCGAGGCGCTGCGTGCCTATGGCACGACCAAGGTGCGCCACGCCCACCAGGCGCTGGAGCAGATGATCGGCGCCGGCCCGTGGCTGCTGGGCGAACAGCGCAGCTTTGCCGACGCCTACTTCGCCGGCATCGCGCGCTGGAACGACTATCACCAGGTGGTCGATCGACGCGAGTTCCCAAGGGTGCAGCAGCTGTTCGAGCGCCTGCAGGACGACGCCGGCGTGCAGTTCGCCCACGCCATCGAAGCGCAGCAGCCGGCAACCAGCGGCGGTGGATTCCTCGGCGAGGTGAGGCTGGAAGACGTGCTTGAGGCCGCAGCGGCCTGAGCCCTGTCCTGCCCGTGCGGCAGCGGCGCGCAATGCCTCTTGCGCGCCGCGCTACAGTGGTATGTCCCCCGCTGCAGGAATCCGCGCATGTCCACGTTCTCCGATCCGCAGGCGGTGGCCCGCTATGCCGAAGCACCGCTGCGCCAGGTGCCCGGCTTCCTCGCCCTGCAGCAGATGAGCCGGCTGCTGCTGGCCGAACGTGTCCCTGCGCAGGGCCGCGTGCTGGTGCTGGGTGCCGGTGGCGGGTTGGAACTGAAGGCCTTCGCCGAGGCGCAGCCGGGCTGGCAGCTGCTGGGGGTCGACCCGGCCGCGCCGATGCTGGCCCTGGCCGAGCAGACACTGGGTCCGCTGATGTCGCGCGTGCAGCTGCTGGAAGGCTATATCGACGATGCACCCGATGCGCGCTTCGACGGTGCCAGCTGCCTGCTGACCCTGCACTTCCTCGATGCCGGGCAGCGCCTGCACACGCTGCGCGAACTGCACCGGCGCCTGCAACCCGGCGCGCCACTGGTGGTGGCGCACCACAGCGTGCCACAGGACCCGGCCGGCAAGCTGCGCTGGTTGCAGCGCTACGCGGCGTTCGCCGAAGCCTCGGGGGTTGCCCACGCCGATGCGCAGCGCGCGATCGACGCCATTGCCGAACGGTTGCCGTTGCTGTCGCCGGAGCAGGAGGTTGTGCTACTGCAGGAGGCCGGCTTCGACAACGTGGAGCTGTTCTACGCCGGCTTCAGCTTCAAGGGCTGGGTGGCGTACGCCGGATGATGCCTACGGCACCACGGTAATGCCGATGCGCTGCATCAACAGCGCCACCTGCTGCACATCCAGTGTGGCGCCGCGCAGGTTGGTGCTGCGCAGGTCCAGCTCGCCCAGCTCGGAGTTGGTCAGGTTGCAGTCGGTGAAGTTGGCACTGTTCCAGTCGATCCCCTCGAACTGGCCACCGGACAGGTCCGAACCGGCGAAACTGGCACCGCTCACGTTCGCGCCATCCCAGCGGTTCTCCCACAGTTCGCACTTTTCCAGCGTCACTCGCGAGAAATTGGCATAGCGCAGGTTCGACTTCTTGATGAACGCGCTGCAGAACCAGCTGCGCGTGGTGATCTGGTTCATGAAGCTGGCGTTGCTGAAATCCGCGCCCTGCGCACGGCACTCGCTGATCTCCAGGCCCAGCGCCTTGATGAAACTGAAGTGGCACATGCTGATGTCGCAACTACGGAAGCTGGCTTCCTTCAATGTGGCGCCGTTGAAGCGGCAACCGGCGCGGTTTTCAGCGTCGTAGAAGCTGCAGTTGATGAACTCCGTGGCGGTGAGGTCAGCGCCGGAGAAATCGCATTCGTGGAACTGCTGGTCGACCACTTTCTGGCCGGTGTACTGGTCCGCGCCGATGCGCAGCTTGCGGTGAACGGTGGGGGACATCGTGGATTCCATGCCAGGTGCCCCGCCATGATGCCGGGCCGCGAGGGCGATCCATAGACGCTGGCGCGGTCGGGTTCACCGGCAGTTCAGCCGATCTATGGCCACGCCCGCCCAATGCACGTTGTTGCATGTTAATGCACGAACGTGCAGACTTGCGTCATGAGCTCCGATCCCAGCCCCCTCCCCGCCCAGCGCACCCTGCAGATCCTCGAGGAACTGCGCCAGCAGGGCCGCGTGGTCGCCGCCGAACTGGCGCGCCGCTATGCCGTCTCCGAAGATTCGATCCGCCGCGATCTGCGCGAGTTGGCCGCCCAAGGGCTATGCCAGCGCGTCTACGGAGGCGCCGTGCTGCCGCCGCCGCAGGAACGCCCACTGCGCGAACGACTGACCCGCGACCGCGGCGACAAGGCCGAACTGGCCGCCCGTGTCTGCGCACTGCTGCAACCCGGCCAGGTGGTACTGCTCGACGCCGGGTCGACCAACCTGGCGATCGCCCAGCAGCTGCCGGCCGCTCTCGGCCTGACGGTGATCACCAACGCGCCACAGATCGCCACCGCCGCCAGCGTGCTTGAAGGCACCTCGGTGCAGTTGATCGGCGGACGCCTGGCCAGCGGTGGTGGCGCGGTCGGCGCTGAAGCACTGGCCCAGGTGCAGCGCCTGCGCGCCGACGTGTACCTGCCCGGTCCCTGCGCGGTGGACGGCGACACCGGCGTGTGGGCAATGGATTCGGAAGAAGCCACGCTGAAACGCGCGATGGTGGCCTGCAGCAGCCGCGTCATCGTCGCCGCCACCACTGAAAAGCTCGGTGCCCGCGGTAATTGGCAGATCGCCAGCCTCGATGAAATCGACGATCTGGTGCTGACCACCACCGCGCCCCCCGCATTGGCTGCGCGCTTCCGCGCCGCAGGCATCGCGGTACACCCCACTCCGCCCTGACCGTACCGCTCATGTCCCTTGCCAACCGCGCGCGTGCCGAACAGCACGCGACCCGCGCTGCGTTCTTCATTCCCGGCTTCGCCACTGCGCTGTGGGCCACCCTGGTGCCATTCGCCAAAGCGCGCACCGACATCAACGACGCCACGCTGGGCCTGGTGCTGCTCTGCCTCGGTGCCGGTTCGCTGCTGGCCATGCCGCTGTCCGGTGTACTGGCCGCACGCCTGGGCTGCCGGCGGGTGATGGTGGCCAGCAGCCTGCTGATCTGCCTGACTGTGCCCGGCCTGGCGCTGGCCGGTTCGGCCTGGTCACTGGGGCTGGTGCTGTTCGTGTTCGGCGCCGCCGTGGGCGCAATGGACTGCACGATGAACGTGCAGGCCGTCATCGTCGAGCGCGAAGCACGGCGGGTGATGATGTCCGGATTCCATGCCTTCTTCAGCATCGGCGGCTTCCTCGGCGCGGCCACCATGACCGTGCTGTTGTCCGCACAGCTGCCGCCACTGGCATCGGTGCTGATCGGCGTTGGCGCCATGCTGCTGGTGATGCTGCTGTCGGCGGCGTACTGGCACAGCGAACGCATGCCGCACGACACACCGATGTTGGCCCTGCCGCACGGCATCGTGCTGTTCATCGGCGTGCTGGCGTTCGTCGCCTTCCTCGGTGAAGGCGCGATGCTGGACTGGAGCGCGGTCTTCCTCAGCGATGTGCGTCGCGTCGATGCCAGCCTCGCCGGTATCGGCTATGTAACCTTCACCCTGACCATGACCGTGGCGCGCTTGTTCGGCGACGCACTGGTGGAGCGCGTAGGCCGTGAGCGCGCGATCGTGTTCGGCGCGCTGCTCGCCGCCGCGGGAGTGCTGGTGCTGACCCTGGTCACCCCGTGGCAGGCGTCGCTGGTGGGCTATGTGCTGGTCGGCCTCGGCTGCGCCAACATCGCACCGGCACTGTTCTCGCTGGCCGGCCACCAGACCCGCATGCCCGGCGCATTGGCAATCACCGCCGTTTCCACGCTGGGCTTTGCCGGCATCCTTGCTGGCCCAGCACTGATCGGTTTTGCTGCCAACCACTTCGGCCTGATCGCTGCGTTCATCGGCGTGGCCACGGCCTTGTTGCTGGTGGCCGTGTCCACACGTTGGCTGCGGATGTAGCCCAGGGCCTCAGCGCCGCCTGTGCCGCCTGTGCCGCAGCTTCATCCGCAATCGCCGATAGCCGATCACCGTCGCCGTGGCACACAGCGCGGTGCCAGCAGCGCTCAGCAGCAGCAACACCGCCAGCCGGGCACCGTCCTGGCGCAGCATCGCCGGCAGGTCCCAGCTGTGCAGGAAGTAGAACAGCCAGCGCCCCAGGCGCTCACGGTGCCCCATTGTCAGCAACGGATCGCCGGTGGCCAGGTCGAGGTAGACGCGCGTGGCCTCGGCATCGCCGAAGTCCACCACTGCTACCGGGAAGCGGCGTACCGCTGCACCATTCATGGCCTCGGGCGCACGCGGATAGAAGTAGGCATCCGCGGCCTGCTGCACCACGAAGACCTGCATCGGCGCATCGGACAGCGCCCGCACCTTCTGCTGCAGCCACGCGGCCGGCAGCAACCGCGCAACCTGCAGATGCCCATCGTTGCCGGACACGATGCGGGTATCGCCTTTCCCATCCAGCAGCACCGCGAACAGCTCACCACCGATCCGTCGCCACTGGATTTCCACCGGCAGGAAGCGCTCGGCATCGGCGGCGGCCAGAAGTGTCGCCGGCTCGCCCAGTGCGCCATCCACCGCCACCGTACCGCCACGATAGCGTCCGCTGTCAATCGCTTCACGCGTGCTGCTGAAAACCCCCAACGGATTCATCGACATCAGCCCGCTGAAGATCCAGGTGAACACGAAGGCCGCAGCCATCAGCCCAATCAGATGGTGCCAGCGCATCCACGGTTCCACGTACGGTGTCTTCGCACCGGATCGGTAGCGCCCACGGAAACGCCAGCGCCACACACCGACCACGATGCCGCTGACCGCCGCCACCGTGCACAGCGCGGACAACACGATCACGACCCACGTCCACACCGGGTCCACCGACTGCAGGCGCAGGAAGTACAGCCAATGCAGCCAGGCCCCCACATAGTTCCAGCGCTGCTGCACATGCGGCGCGTCCAGCACCACTTCGCCAGTGTGCGAAGACACATACAGGTCACCGGGCTTCGCGCCCCCCACCTCCACCCGGTACAGCGGCCGATGCGCGTCCAGCGCGCGCGAATGCGTCCAGCGATCCTCGTCCACGCGCGTCGCGCCGACGAAGGCTGGGCCGCCAGCAAACTGTGCCGCTGACGCTTCGGCGCGCTGTGCCGACACTGGCAGCAGGGCCTGGCCGGTGACGGCTGACCACGCCCCCACGTTGCTTCCCGTGCGCACCACATACACAGGCTCGCCGCGCAGCGTGGTCAGTGCCACGGCCTCCGGCTCGGCCTGCACGGTGGCAGGCAGCACCGACAGCCCGTGCAAATCGCGGGCCTCCGGCAGCACCGGCAACGCCGCCAGCCGCTCACCCGGCGTCAGCTTCGGGTAGCCGATGAACAGCATCACCATGCCGCTGACGAACCACAGCAGCATCAGCAGGCATCCCCCGATGCCCAGCCAGCGATGCACCAGATAGGTCCAACGCTTGGCAGTGGATCGCAGCGACATGGTGCGCGTCCTCAGAAGCGATGGTCGACGGTGAACTCGACGCGACGATCCGCGCCCAGCAGCCACTGCGTGCTGGTGTAGTACGCGGTGGCGTAGTACGCCTTGTCGAATACGTTGAACAGGCGCGCTGACAATCGCGTGCGCGGTGCTGCCTGCCAGGTCAGCGCCAGATCAGTGGTGCTGTAGCTGGGCAACTCCAGCGTGTTGGCATTGTCGGCGTAGCGCTTGCCGACATAGCGAACGCCACCCGCCGCGCTCCAGTCCGGCGCGAACTGCCAGCTCAGCCACACATTGGCCAGGCGTTCGGCCACGTTCGGCGGCACGTTGCCATCGCGCGACACCAGCATCGGCGGCGAACCTGTGGTCTCCAGGAAGTCCTCGAACTCGGCCTTCAGCACCGTGGCGTTGGCATCCAGCGTCCAGTGCGGCGCGACGTTCCAGTTCAACGACGCCTCGATACCACGCGAGGTCTGCGCGCCCACCTGCACGCGGCGGTCCGGCACCAGCGGATCGCGGCTGAGCAGCCCGGTCTTGCGGATGCGATACGCCGCCAGCGTCCACTCGCCGCCATCGAACGCCTGCTTCAGGCCCACCTCGATCTGCCGGCCCTTGGCCAGGTCGAAGGCGCCGTTGGCCGGGCTGATCATCAGCAGGCCACTGACCGGGTCTGCTGCCTGCGAGTACTGCGCATACAGGCTCAGCGTCGGCTGCAGCGCGAACACCGTGCCTGCACGCCAGCCGGTGCTGCGGTAGGTCTTCGAGAACGCGTTCTGGCCGCTGATCAGATCGGTACGGTCGATGCGCGCCCGGTCGTGGCGCAGCCCACCCAGCACCGACCAGCGCTCGCTCAGCGCCAAGCGGTCTTCCACGAACAGCGCGTACTGCTCGGCACGATTGCGGTAGCGCGGCAGGTTCGGCGCGTCGCTGACGAACTGGCCCGGCACCGGATCGAACGGGTCGACCGGGCCCGAGCTGCCGGCATAGGTGTTGTTGGTGTGCTTGAAGTGCGCGCGGTTGGCGTCCAGGCCCACCGCGAAGCTGTTCTGCAGGCCACCTGCGGTCCCCTGCACGCGCAGCGTCGAGGTCAGTCCGGTCTGGTCCTGGTTGTGGGTGATCTCGGTGTTTCCCGAGCGATCGATCAAGCCGGTAGCGCGACTGTAGACATAGGCTTCGGCATTGCGCCAATCGCGTTGGCTGTCGATCTGGTAGAGGCGCGTGCGCCATTCCACGTTCGCGTTCGGCGTCCACAGCGCATCGAGCTGGGTCCAGCGGTCGCGATAGCGGATCTGGCTGTCTTCCACGTTGTAGTTGCGGTGGCGCAGCGCCTCCAGCTGGCGGCCCTCGACCAGCGGCGTGCCGAAGTAGCGCATCGGTTGCTGGTAGCCCTGCGCATGGGTGAGGGTCAGCTGCAGGTCCGCGCGCGGCTGCCACAGCAACGCACCGGAGAATGTCGCGTCACTGTTGCGCCCACGATCGACCCAACCACCGATGTAGTTGCCACTCACGTCCAGCCGATAGGCCAGCTCGGGCGTCAGCGCGCCACCGTTGCCGAAGCCCAGGCGCGCGGTGTCCTCGCTGCCCACGGTTACGCTGATCTCGTTCTCGATCGCACCACGCGTGGGCTTCTTCGGCACGATGTTGATCACGCCGCCGATCGCACCGTCGCCATGGATGACCGAGGCCGGGCCGCGCAGCACTTCGATGCGCTCGATCGACCAGGTATCGAACGGGAAGGTGATACCCACGCCACCGTACTGGCGCAGCCCGTCGTACAGGCGCATCACCGAAGCGCCATCGGTGAAGCCGCGGCTGGACAGCGCACTCAGGCCGTTGCCCGGGTGCGGCATCGCACTGATCGCACCTGCCCGGCTGATCGCATCGTTGAGGTTGCTGTCGCCACGCTGCTCCAGTTGTTCGCGCGAAATCACCGTCAGGCTGGCCGGTGTCTGCAGCACGCTCAGGCCCAGCGCGGAACCGGCGTTGGCGGTGGACGACAGCTCGCCGCTGCGGGTATCGACCACCCGCACGGTATCCAGCGTGGTCGGTGGTGCCGCATCGGCGGCAAGCAGGGGCGCGGCGTGCAGGAGCAATGCGCACAGGACAGGCAGCGTCGCCCGGCGCGGGTGCGCGGAGTTGGGGTTCGTTTTCATTTGTTCACGGCATGCAAGGCCACCCCGCAATGGCAGGGCAGCAATCAGAAAGGGACAAGCACGCGCGTGCGGTCACCGGCCGTGGCCGGCAACCTCATGGAAAAATGTTCAATGCAACGCGCGTGCGGCTCAGGCAGCCATCAGTGCCGGCGGCCCACGCGCTCCCAATGTGCCGCTGATCCGTTGCGGCAACGCCCGCACCGCACCGCGCAGCGCGCGGCACACCGGTGCCATCGGCGCCAACAGCAGCACTGCCGCCACCAGCAGCGTGATCAGCCGTGCAGCGATCAGGCAGTAGTCGCAGTCCACGCCCATTTCATGATCGGCATGTGGGTCGGCGGGCGGCTTCTTTGCGGCGTCGCCATGCGGCATCGCCATCGCGTGATGGTCGTGGTGCCCTTCCATCGCGTGCTGCGCATGCTCTGCGTGCATCGCGTGATCCATCGCCGCCGCCGGCACTGCAGCAGCCACGTGACCGTGCGCCAGCCAGCGGCTCACCAGCGGGGCGAGCAGCACCAGCAGCATGGCAAGCCATGCCAGGGCCTGGAACCGGCGGTGGAGGACAGAACGACGCACGCCGCCATTCTACGGGGCCCTGACCAACCTTGGACCCGGTTCAGGGTTTGCCCCCTGCGACACGGTGACGCAGGGCTGTGCTGCCGGCCACAGCGATGGGCACGCCCTCCCTGCGCACGCCCACCACGCTGTGGATCCACGCCATGCGTGGATGCGCTTCGCGCATCAACTCACGTACTGCGCCTGCCCGTTCCCGAACGACCAGTTTTCCCGCTTCACTTCCACCAGGTTGATGAACACATCCTCGCGGCGGATACCCACCGCCGCGTGCAGGCCCTCGGCGATGCCGGCATACAGCGCCTTCTTCTGCTCCAACGTGCGCCCTTCGTTCCAGGTGATCTGGATGCAGATGAAATCGTCGGTGCGGTCCACGCCCAGGTAGCCGGGGTCATAGATCAACGTGCCCGGCTCGTGTTGCTGGAAGATCTGGAAGCGATCGTTCTCCGGCACGCCCACCGCGCGCATGGCCTGGTAGATGGTTTCGCCGACGCGTTGCAGGTAGTCGGCGGATTTACCTTTGCGCAGATCGATACGGGCGAGCGGCATGGTGGCACTCCAGAGTGGATGGGCACGGCGACGGGCTGAGACTACGCCTGCCCGGGGCGGCGGGACAGCGCAGGGATGGAACCCTCTGCTTCCATTCGTGGCACGGGCCCGCCCACGTGCGTAACGAAGGCGACCCGGACGAACAGTTGGGCGCCTTCCACACCGACGGGCTGATCGTGGCCGCGCGACAGCTGGTACGCGAGGCACATCATTGCCTCTCCGGCGACGACGCCTGACCGGCCCGGATATGCGCCCGCTACAATCGAGCAGGGAGCGCAGGAGGCCGCAATGGACGCCGAACACCTGGAGTACTTCAAGGCCGCACTGGAAGGCCGCGCAAGCGTGGGCTGGAACGTCTGGTTCACCGCCAACCAGCAGGCGCTGGCACAACACCTGAGCCGTCCTGCACTGCTGCGCTTGAAGTTCAGCAAACTGGATGAAGCCGAACGCCTGCTGGCCGAGGCCGGCATCGTGCCCTGCAGCACAGCGGGCAAGCGCTACGAAATGTACTGCGCGCAGTTCTCGGCGGACGTGGTGGACGCGAACGGTCGCCCGCTACCGGCCATCTGGCGCGCGGCGCACGGCGGTGCCATCGGCCTGCTTGCCGATGGTGAGCAGGAGGCCGGCCAGGCGAAGCTGCTCGCGGAGTTCCGCCGCGTCCGCAAGCGCGGGCTGCAGCAGGCCCAAGAATGGTTGGCCGATCTGTGCTTTGAAGGCGAGATGGAACTGAGCGGCGGCAATGCCAATGTGGGCCGTAGCCTGCTGGCGGTGGTGGTGCGGGCCGGCAGCGGTCACGACCTGCTGGATGCAACCGCGATGATCGCGCGCGAGCTGCTGGAGGACCTCGGCTGAAACGGTGATCGCTTCGGCGGGCACTACGGAATCACAGGCAACAAAAAAGCCCCCATTGCTGGAGGCTTCTTTCGTTCTGCAACATGGTGGGCGGTACAGGGATCGAACCTGTGACCCTTGCCGTGTGAAGGCAATGCTCTACCGCTGAGCTAACCGCCCGGTGTGTTGCTGAGCCGCTCATTATAGGGGCTTTTCAGAGGCCGTCAACAGTTTTTCACATTCGTGTTCACGGGTGTTTTCGAGGGCGGCAGTCGAGCATGGCTCGACTCTACAGAACGGCCCGGCGCAGCCTTACATCGTGTGCGTCGGCTTGTCCGAGCCGGTCAGGCCGGCCAGCAGGGTCTCGATCTTGTGGCGCACGCCCTCGCCTTCGGCACCGTCGGCCAGCTGCACGCCGATGCCGGCGGTGCGGTTACCCTGCGCGCCGGCCGGGGTCACCCAGATCACCTTGCCGGCCACCGGCAGGCGCTCGCTGGAATCGGGCAGGGTCAGCAACAGGAACACTTCGTCACCCAGGAAGTAGCGCTTGGGCGTGGGCACGAAGATGCCGCCGTTCTTCACGAATGGCATGTACGCGCTGTACAGCGCGGCTTTGTCCTTCACGGCCAGGGACAGGATGCCCTGGCGGGCGTTGCTGGCACTCATCGATTTCCCCTTGCGGCAGGCCGCTCGTTCACCTTGTTCCAGGCCAGCAGCAACTCGACCACGGCAAGGTCTGCACGCACCGTGGTGCGCAGCAGGTCGCGGGTGCGGTTGGCCGCATCGAACCAGGCTGCAAGCTTGTGCAATCGCTCCGGCGTGGTCAAGGCATCGGTGCTGGCCTGGGCCAGCGCCAGGTCGGCAGCGAAGCGCAGGCGCAGCGCCGCGTTGTCATCACCGCACCACTTCTGCGCCAGCTCCACCGCGCCGGTCTTGCCGGCGGCCAGCTGTTCCAGCTCGCGGCCCACTTCGCGGCGCAGGCTCAGGCCATCTTCGCGCAGCCAGTTGTCGGCCTGGCCGGGGTGGCCGCGCGCCGCGTCCAGCGCTTCGCGCGCCGATGCTTCGCTGTGGCCCTGCTGCTGCAGCCAGGCCAGCGCTTCGTGCTGCGGCGGCAACTTGAATTCCAGACGCTGGCAACGGCTGCGGATGGTCTGCGGCAGGCGCGCCGGGTCGCTGCTGATCAGCCACAGGTAGCGGCCGGGCTGCGGCTCTTCCAGCGTCTTCAGCAGCGCGTTGGCCGCCGAGCGGTTGATCGCATCGGCGGGGTCGACGATCACCACCTGCGCCACGCCGTACTGCGGGGTCAGCGCCAGCTTGTCGGTGATCTCGCGCACCTGCTCGATGACGATCTCGGTGCGCAGCTTGTCGCCGCTCTTGTTCGGAATGAAGCTGACCAGCTGCAGGTCAGGATGGGTGCCGGCGGCGATCAGCTGGCGCGTGCGCATGGCATGCGCGGCATCGCCGCGCGCCAGCACGTGGTCGGCCAGCGCCAGTGCCACCTCGCGTTTGCCCAGCCCGGCCGGGCCGCAGATCAGCAGGCCATGACCAAGGCGGTCGGCATCGAGCGCTGCCACGGTCTGATCAAAGGCGCGCTGCTGCCAGGGCGAGAACGTGCTCATGCGCCCTCCCCGTCCTGCAGCCAGCGCTCGACACGCGCCACCACATCCGCGGCCACGCGCGCCTGCACCTGCCCAGCGTCGATCAGCGCGAAGCGCTGCGGGTCCTGCTGCGCGCGGCTGCGGAACACTTCGCGCACGCGCTGGAAGAAATCATCCTGTTCGCTCTCGATGCGGTCCGGCCACAGGTCGCGGCCATTGGCGCGCGCGCGGCCCACTGCCACTTCCACGTCCAGCAGCAGGGTCAGGCCCGGCAGCAGGCCCACCGCGCGACGTTCCAGATCGGCAATCCACTGCGGGTCGAGGCCACGGCCACCGCCCTGGTAGGCATAGCTGGAATCGGTGAAGCGATCACTCAGCACATAGGCGCCGCGCTGCAGTGCCGGCTGTATCACCTGGCGCACATGCTGCGCACGTGCAGCGAACACCAGCAGCAGCTCGGCTTCGGCGCTGAGCGGTTCGGCGGCGATCTCGGCATCGGGTTTCAGCACCAGGCCACGGATGCGCTCGGCCAGCGGCGTACCGCCCGGCTCGCGGGTCAGCACCACCTCATGACCGTGGCTGCGCAGGCAGTCACGGATGGCATTGATGGCGGTGGTCTTGCCTGCGCCCTCGCCGCCTTCCAGGCTGACGAAACGCGGGTGGCGAAGCAGCGCGGGACTCATTGCGCCGGGGTCTCCTTGGTACGTTGCTGGCGCAGCTGCTGCAGGTAGCGGGCCACTGCGGCGTTGTGCTGGTCCAGGCTGGGCGAGAACACGTGCGCGCCACTGCCATCGCCCACGGCGACGAAGTACAGCGCGTCGCCCGCTGCGGGTTGCGCGGCTGCCATCAGCGCATCGCGGCTGGGCATGGCGATCGGGGTCGGGGTCAGGCCGGCGCGGGTATAGGTGTTGTAGGGCGTATCGGTGGTCAGGTCGCGGCGGCGGATGTTGCCGTCATACGCAGCACCGATGCCGTAGATCACGGTCGGGTCGGTCTGCAGGCGCATGCCGATCTTCAGGCGGCGCATGAACACGCCGGCGATCTGCGGGCGCTCGCTGGCCAGCGCGGTTTCCTTCTCGATGATCGAGGCCATCGTCAGCAGTTCGTAGGGCGTGTTGATCGGCAGGTCCGGCGCGCGGCTTTCCCAGGCTTCATCCAGTGCGTCCTGCATTGCAGCGTGAGCACGCTTGAGCACATCCAGATCGCTGTCGCCACGCTGGTAGACGTAGGTCTCCGGCAGGAAGCGGCCTTCCGGATGCTGGCCACCGAAGCCGAGGCGCTGCATCAACGCGGCGTCATCGAGGTTGTCGGTGGTGTGCAGCAGCGGCTCGGCGCGCTTGAGCGCGGCACGCAACTGGCGGATGTTCCAGCCTTCGATGATCGTGACGCGGTGCTGCAGCACCTTGCCGGCGCGCATGCGCAGCAGCAGATCACGCGGGGTCAGGTCGCTGCTGAGCGCGTACTCACCCACCTTCAGCTTGCCGGCCGCATCGAGCTGGCGCGCCAGCAGCTGCCACTGCGCGTCCTGGCCCTCGTCCACGCCGGCGTCGCGCAGCTTGCGCAGCACGCTGTTCATGCCATCGCCGCTGGCGATGACCACGCTCTCGGCGGACGGGGTGATCGGGGCGTCGGCGAACCGGGTCTGCTGGTAGAAGAACCATGCGCCCGCGCCGGCCACGACGGCGGCCAGCACCACCACCAGCGTTACCACGAACAGACACCCGCGCTTGGCTCCCGCCATGGACTACCTCTGAACTCGATTCCGTCGTGCAGGATACCGTGCCGGTGGATTGGGGTCATGACCGGGGGCATGCGCCTGTGCCGACCGACGGTCGACACCCACCCGAACAATGGCACCCACCGGTACCGGTAGTGCCGGCCGCTGGCCGGCAATCGCGCGGATCATGGGTGCATGAGGTTGCCGGCCAGCGGCCGGCACTACCGGAATGCGCCTACCCCTGCTGGCCGAGCGCGCGCAGCAGGCCGCGGGCCTTGGCGCGGGTCTCGTCCAGTTCCTTGTCCGGGTCCGAGTCGACCACGATGCCGGCGCCGGTGCGGAAGCTCACCTCGTGGCCATCCACTTCGGCGGTGCGGATCAGGATGTTCAGGTCCAGGTCGCCATCGCGGTTCAGCCAGCCGAACGCGCCGGTGTAGGCACCACGCGGCACCTGCTCCAGCTCGCTGATGATCTGCATGCAGCGCACCTTCGGGCAGCCGGTGATGGTGCCGCCGGGGAAGGTGGCGGCGATCACCTCGCCGGGGGTGACCTCCGGGCGCAGATGGCCGCTGACGTTGCTGACGATGTGATGCACGTGCGCGTAGCTCTCCACGGTCATCAGCTCATCGACCACCACGGTACCAGGCAGGCAGATGCGGCCCAGGTCGTTGCGTTCCAGGTCGATCAGCATCACGTGCTCGGCACGCTCCTTGGGGTGGCCGACCAGCTCCTGGATGCGCGCGGCATCATCGTCCCCCTCGAAGCGCGGACGCGTGCCGGCAATCGGCCGGGTCTGCGCGTGGCCGGCATGCACCGACACCAGCCGTTCCGGCGAGGAACTGACCACATGGCGGCCGTGCGCGCTGAACAGGCCGGCGAACGGTGCCGGGTTGGCACGGCGCAGCTGCGCGTACAGCGCCTGCGGACTGACCGGCGCGGCGAACTGCGCGCTCCAGCGCCGCGACAGGTTCACCTGGAACACATCGCCGGCACGCAGGTACTCGATCACCCGGCGCACGCCGTCGGTGAAGCGCTGCGGCGCGTCCTCGCCGACCGACTGCGGTGGCTGCCAGCCCTGCCCGGCTTCGGGCAGCGTGGCCGAGGCCAGTGCCACCAGCGCATCCAGCAACGCCTGCTCGCCGGCTTCGGCGATGACGAAGCTGGCCTCGTTGTAGTGGTCGTGCAGCACCGCGGCCGGGCAGCGCAGCGCCAGCGCGGTCGGGCGGCCGTCCTCGCGTGCGCGCGCCGGCAGCACCGGTTCTATCTGGCTGGCCACTTCGTAGTCCAGCATCAACGCCCAACCGCCGCGGAACGGCAGGCTGTGGCTGCCGTCATGCGGCAGGCGTTCGTGCTGCCAGGCGCGGTCCAGCACCTGCAGGAAGCTGCCGGCCTGCACCGCATCATGCTGGTCGCGCACCTGGCCATCGGCATCCAGTCGCAGGCTATCGCCCTGCGCGGCCAGCAGCAGGCTCCAGCGGCCCTGGGCGGTGCCCGAGGCGGTGGATTCCATCAGCAGCGGGAAGCGCGACGGGTCGTGCTGCTGCAGGGCCAGCAGATCGATCGGGTGCGGCAGCGGGTGGATCAGCGGTGCGTGGGTCATGGCAGCCAGTTCGGGGATTCAGATGCACGGAAGCCGCCTTGCGGCGGCCTCCTCGTGCGTAGAGTCGAGCTTGCTCGACTGTGTTGCACGTTCAGTCGAGCAAGCTCGACTCTACAACGTCGGTCAGACGCGCTTGAAGATCAGCGTGCCGTTGGTGCCGCCGAAGCCGAAGCCATTGGACATCACCACGTCGACCTTGGCCTGGCGTGCTTCGTTGGGCACGTAGTCCAGGTCACAGCCTTCGCCGGGCTGCTGCAGATTGATGGTCGGCGGAATGATGTTGTCCTGCAGCGCCATCACCGAGAAGATTGCTTCCACGCCGCCGGCAGCGCCCAGCAGGTGGCCGGTCATCGACTTGGTGGAGCTGACCATCATCTTGTAGGCGTGGTCGCCGAAGGCGGTCTTCATCGCCATGGTCTCGCCCAGGTCGCCCAGCGGCGTGGAGGTGCCGTGCGCGTTGAGGTAGCCCACCTGTTCCGGGGTCACGCCGGCGTCCTTCATGGCCATGACCATGCAGCGGGCGGCGCCTTCGCCGTTCTCGCTCGGTGCGGTCATGTGGTACGCGTCGGAGCTGGCGCCGAAGCCGGCCAGTTCGCAGTAGATCTTCGCGCCACGTGCCTTGGCGTGCTCGTACTCTTCCAGGATCAGGATGCCGGCGCCGTCGCCCAGCACGAAGCCGTCACGGTCCTTGTCCCACGGGCGCGAGGCCTGTTCCGGGGCGTCGTTGCGGGTGCTCATGGCCTTCATCGCGCAGAAGCCGCCCAGTGCGGTCGGCGACGAGCCACGCTCGGCACCACCGACCACCATCACGTCGGCATCGCCGTACTGGATCATGCGCATGGCGGTGCCGATCGAATGGTTCGAGGTTGCGCACGCAGACACCGCCGAGAACGACGGGCCCTTCAGGCCGGTGATGATGCTCAGCTGGCCCGGCAGCATGTTGATGATGGTCTTGGGCACGTAGAAGGGCGAGATCTTCTTGCCCTCATGGAACTCGATGGTCTGCTCTTCGATGCCGAGCAGGCCGCCGATGCCGGCGCCGACGATGGCGCCGATGCGCTCGGCATTGGCGTCGGTGATCTCAAGGCCCGAGTCGTGCAGGGCCATGAACGAGGCACCGAGGCCGTAATGGATGAACGGGTCCATCTTCTTGGCATCCTTGCCGCTGACCCGGAACTTGCCGAACAGTTCATTGTCGGCGGTGATGTCGAATCCCTTGACCTCACCTGCAATCTTGGTGGTGAACCGATCCAGATAGGCATCAGAAACGTTGGTCAGCGGACCGATGCCCGAACGACCCTGGGTGATGCCTTCCCAGCTGCTGGCCAGATCATTGCCCAACGGCGAGACGATACCCAGGCCGGTTACGACGACGCGACGCTTCATTGCTGATTCTCCTGGCCCGGATGATTTCAACGGGCAACTCGGTTTGCTTCGGTGTGATGCTCAAACACACGGGGCCGCAACAGCGGCCCCATGGGGTGCGGTGCGCGGCGAGCGTGAGCCCGCGCGCGCACTGCCGTCTGACATCAGGCCTTGACGTGGGCCTTGATGTAGTCGATGGCGGCCTGCACGGTGCTGATCTTCTCGGCTTCTTCGTCCGGGATCTCGCACTCGAATTCTTCTTCCAGGGCCATCACCAGCTCGACGGTGTCCAGCGAGTCAGCGCCCAGGTCATCGACGAACGATGCGCTGTTGGTGACTTCTTCTTCCTTGACGCCAAGCTGTTCGACGACGATTTTCTTGACGCGTTCTTCGATGGTGCTCATGGGATCTCGCTCCAGATGGAGTTGTGGTTCAAAAGTGGTCGCCATCAAAGGCGATGGCCGTGGGATAGTGTAGTGGAAACCGGCGCGGCCTTGCATCGCAGCAAAAACCTCCGCAGATCAACCACTTGCGGCGCAATCCCTGCGCCCCTTGCTTACGGCATGTACATGCCACCGTTCACATGGAGGGTTTCGCCGGTGATGTAACCGGCAGCCGGGCCGGCCAGGAAGGCCACCGCATGGGCGATGTCTTCCGGCGAACCCAGGCGTTCGAGGGCGATGTCGTTGATCAGCGCGGTACGCGCTTCTTCCGGCAACGCCTTGGTCATGTCGGTGTCGATGAAGCCGGGTGCGACAACATTGACGGTGACACCGCGCGAACCGATTTCCTTGGCCAGCGACTTGCTGAAGCCGATGATGCCGGCCTTGGCGGCAGCGTAGTTGGCCTGGCCGGCATTGCCGGTCACGCCCACAACCGATGCGATGTTGATGATGCGGCCCTTGCGCGCCTTCATCATGCCGCGCATCACCGCCTTGCTGGTGCGGAACACGCTGGTCAGGTTGGTGTCGATGATCGACGCCCAGTCCTCGTCCTTCATGCGCATCAGCAGGTTGTCGCGGGTGATGCCGGCATTGTTGACCAGGATCGAGATCGGGCCGAATTCCTTGGCAATGCCATCGAGCACGCTGTCCAGCGCGGCGGCGTCGGTGACGTTCAGCGCGCGGCCGTGGCCACCGTGGGCGGCCAGGCGCTCACCGATCGCGGCGGCGCCGGATTCAGTGGTGGCGGTGCCGATGACGGTGGCGCCCTGGGCGGCCAGCAGATCGGCGATGGCGGCACCAATGCCACGGCTGGCGCCGGTGACCAGTGCGATTTCACCCTGCAGGGGCTTGCTCATGATGTTTTCCTCAGGCTGGGACGGCCGCCGTACCCGTACCGCTTGCAGCGGCCACCGGTACGGTCGGCAGGAACAAGGGGGATCAGGCCGACCATGCCTCGCGGGCGGCTTCGAAGTCGCCTGGCGTGGCCAGCGAACGGCCGTCGATGGCCTTGTCGATACGCTTGACCAGACCGGTCAGCACCTTGCCCGGGCCGCACTCGGCGATCCGGGTGACGCCACGGCCAGCCAGCGCCTGCACGCACCCGGTCCACTGCACCGGCTGGTACAGCTGCTGGACCAGCGCGGTACGGATCGCGTCAATGCCGTCATGCACCTTGGCGTCGACGTTCTGCACCACCGGCAGCTGCGGCGCCTGCCAGGCCAGGCCGGCCATCACTTCGGCCAGGCGGTTGGCGGCTTCGCGCATCAACGGGGTGTGCGAGGGCACGCTCACGGCCAGCTTGACCGCCTTGCGCACGCCCTTCTCGGCCAGCAGCGCCAGCGCACGGTCGACCGCGTCGGCGTCGCCACCGATCACGATCTGGCCCGGCGAATTGAAGTTGGCCGGCACCACCACCTGGCTGCCTGCGGCTTCGGCGCAGACGTCCAGCACCAGCTGGTCTTCGGCGCCGAGCACGGCGGCCATGGCACCGACGCCGGCCGGTGCGGCTTCCTGCATCAGCTGGCCGCGCAGGCGCACCAGGTGCGCACCGTCATGCAGGCTCAGCGCGCCAGCGGCAACCAGGGCGGTGTACTCGCCCAGGCTGTGACCGGCCAGCACCGACGGGCGCGGACCGCCCACGGCGTTCCAGGCGCGCCACACGCCGATGCTTGCGGCCAGCAGGGCCGGCTGGGTGTATTCGGTGCGGTTGAGCATTTCCTCCGGGCCACCCTGGGACAGCGCCCACAGGTCGACGCCGGCACCATCGGATGCCTCGGTGAAGGCTTCACGCACCTGCGGGTGCAGTTCAGCCAGCTCGGCCACCATGCCCACAGACTGCGAGCCCTGGCCGGGGAAGACAAAAGCGAGGGTGGATACGGTCACGCGGTCATCCGCTTGTTGCAATCGAAGCGGGCCATGATAAGGGGGAACATGCCGTGTCGTCTGTACGTGCGCGTATGCACGCGTATGGTGGGCCAGCCGCAGAACGCCGCCGGGCATGGCCCGGCGGACGCACAGTCAGCAGAACAGCTGCAGGACGTCCAGATCGCCGTCGGCGAGGAAATCCACGCACAGGCCCACCAGCATCAGCACGCCGGCGGTGCTGGCGCCGTGGGCAATGAAGATCGAATGGGCCAGCGCGCGCGCCGAGCGGCCCAGCTTCATGCAGACCCGGGCCAGGCTGCGCAGGCGGCCAGTGACCGCGTGCACGTGCTCGCGCACCGGCGCCTGCGCATCGCCCATCGCCTCGGCCATCATCGCCTGCAGGTGCTCGGGGCGGTCGGCGTAGTACTTGGCCACGCCATAGCCGAACATCAGCCAGTCGCGGGCCTGCGCTTCGGACAGATCCATCACTTCCAGCGGATCTTCCTCGAAGTCGATGAAACCGACCTTCTCGCCATCCCAGGTGAGATTGCGCGGCAACGGCTGACCGAAATAGGCGCCGCGCGCATGCGCTGCGGCAATGGCCAGCATGGCCGCCATCACCAGGCGGTCGCGACCGGCCTCGTCGGCTTCGCGCAGGCAGGTATTGAACGAACTGCCGTTGTCGCCGATCACCAGCGCAGCATGGCCGGTGCCCAGCACATCGGGCACGTTCACGCCCTGCGCCTGCAGTTCTGCAAGGCGACGGGCTTCGGTTTCGCGCGCGGCGTCACCGCCACGGTGCGGCGGCGGGCGCAGGGCATCCAGATGAAAACGACGGGCAACAAAATTGAGCAGGCCAAGGGCCAGCGCGCGGCTTCCCTTGCCGTACTGCTTCAGCCAGGCACGTTGCCCTTCTATGACGATGGGCTCAACCATGACAGGTCCTCCTTAAACGCGTTACGGCCCCAGAGGGGCCGCAACGACAAAGCTTCACGTTGTCGTAACTTGCACTATCAATAGCGCAGCAGAGCCGAACCCCACGTGAAGCCGCCGCCGAAGGCTTCCAGCAGCAGCAGCTGGCCACGTTCGACCTTGCCCGAGCGCACGGCGGCGTCCAGCGCCAGCGGCACCGAGCCGGACGAGGTGTTGCCGTGCTTGTCGACGGTGACCACGACCTGGTCCATCGACATGTCCAGGCGCTTGGCGGTGGCTTCGATGATGCGCAGGTTGGCCTGGTGCGGAATCAGCCAATCCAGGTCGGACTTGTCCAGGCCGTTGGCAGCCAGAGTCTCGTCCACGACCGAGTCCAGCGCCTTGACGGCGTACTTGAACACGTCGTTGCCCTTCATGTTGATGGTGCCGCCGCCATTGGCGCCGTCCTTGAAGCCGGTCGAAACGCCAACCGGGTTCCACAGCAGCTCCTTCTTGCTGCCATCGGCATGCAGGTGGGTGCTGAGGATGCCGGTGTCTTCGTCGGCCTTGAGCACGACGGCGCCGGCGCCATCGCCGAACAGCACGCAGGTGGTGCGATCGTTCCAGTCGACCATGCGGGTCAGCGTTTCGGTGCCGATCACCAGCACGTGCCTGCAGTCGCCGGAGCGGATGAACTTGTCGGCCACGCCCAACGCGAACACGAAGCCCGAGCAGGCGGCGTTGACGTCGAAGGCGGGGCACCCGGCCACACCGAGCTTTGCCTGGATCAGGCACGCGGTGGACGGGAAAATGAGATCAGGGGTGGTCGTGCCGACCACGATCATGTCGAGCTGCGAGGCGTCGATGCCTGCGGCTTCAAGCGCGCGCAGGGCGGCGTTGTAGCCAAGGTCGCTGGTGGTTTCGCCTTCGGCCGCGATGTGCCGCTCACGAATGCCGGTGCGCGACTGGATCCACTCATCCGAGGTTTCGACCATTTTTTCCAGGTCGGCGTTGGTCAGGACTTTTTCCGGCAAATAGCTACCGGTGCCCGCGATCCTCGAGTAGATCCGCTTGCTCATCATGTTTCCTGTTGCGCGGGCCGCCGATCACCGGCACACCCGGGAAAGAAGGCAAAGGCCGCTGCCCGGAGGCAGCGGCCTTCCCGGCACATCAATCTTCTTCGACGGCCGAGGTCTTGGTCTGGATGACCTTCTTGCCGCGGTAGAAACCATCGGCAGTGATGTGGTGACGCAGGTGCACTTCGCCGGTGGTCGGGTCGGTCGACAGCTGCTTGGCGCTCAGGGCGTCATGCGCACGACGCATGCCGCGGCGGGACGGGGTGACACGGGATTTCTGCACAGCCATGGGATTGCTCCAAACTCGGTTCGTTTTGCTTCGTCGTATCGTCGCGCAGGACGCCAGCGCCCAGCACACTTTCGCTTTCGCCGCAGCCGCCGACGACAATCCGGCTGCTATTGTTTCTTCAGTGCCGCCAACGCCGCGAACGGGTTGGCCTGCTTTGTTTCTTCTTCGCTCGGCGCCCAGTCCTTGTCGACTGCTTCACCGTCGGGCGACAGCGGCACCACAGGCACCGCCAGCACCAGCTCGTCCTCGACCAGGTCCAGCGGACGCAGCTGGCCGTCTTCCGGCACCAGCAACGCCTCGTACTCCTCCGGCAGGGACGATTCCTCGTCCTCGTCGCGGATCAGGCCAAGCCTCTGGGTCATCTTCACCGGCAACAGGAATCGCTGCATGCTGCGCTGACAGGTCAGCGGCAACGCGGTGTCGATGGTCAATTCCACATAGGATACCCGCAAGACGTCGTCGCGACCGAATTCAAGCGAGTAATTGCACTCACCGTCGGTATCTGCGACCAACCCCTGCAGGCGGGTCAATTCAGCCAGGGACACCTGACCGTCGAAGCGCCTTCGCGCTACAACCATCCGCCAGGCATCCAGCGTTTCGGGCACGTTCGCGGACATAAGCCGCTGAATACTAAGGATCGGGGCGGCGGCTGTCAAATGCCCGCCATACAGGACTTGCCGCTGGCGCTGCGGACACGCCAGACTGCCGCGCCCTGCCCCGGTATTCTCGCATGTCACTGGTCCTGGCCTCCACCTCCCGCTACCGCCGCGAACTGCTGCAGCGATTGGGCCTTGCCTTCGACTGCGCGCGCCCGGAGGTGGATGAAACCCCGTTGAATGGCGAAGCGCCGCGGGCTCTGGCCACGCGCCTGGCTGCGGCCAAGGCCGCCGAGGTGGCTGCCCGCCATCCGGGCGCCTGGGTAATCGGCTCGGATCAGGTCGCGGACCTGAACGGCCAGCCGCTGGGCAAACCCGGTACGGTCGAGGCCGCCTGTGCGCAGCTGGCAGCGATGTCCGGGCAGACCGTGCGCTTCCACACCGCCGTCTGTCTCAGCCGTGATGGAGAATCATTCACGGCCGTCGATCTGACCGAAGTCTGCTTCCGCGCACTGGAACCGGACGAGATCGCCCGCTACGTGACCACCGAGCAGCCACTGGACTGCGCCGGCAGCTTCAAATGCGAGGGCCTGGGCATCAGCCTGTTCGACGCCATCGACAACCGCGACCCGACCGCGCTGGTCGGCCTGCCGCTGATTGCGGTATGCGGATTGCTGCGCAGGGCCGGTTTCGCGGTGCCCTGAACTGTAGCGTCGAGCCCTGCCCGACTGCTTCTGCTGTAGATGGCAGGCGGCCCGGAAAAAGCAGTCGAGCATGGCTCGACCCTACAAAAGCAGAGGCCTCAACGGACCTCGAACGGCTGCTCCTGCCATTGCTCCACGCTGCCATCGCGGCCATACAGGCGCAGGCCCAGCCAATGCCTGCCCGGCGCCAGCGTGGTGGTATCCAGCGATGCGTCGAAGCCCACCGCCGGGTGCTGCGGATCGGTGCTGTCCGGCCACACGGGGCGCACGTCGAACACACGCCCATAGCGGGCGTCACCGATGGAACGGCCATCGACCAGCACTTCGACGCGTGCCAGGCCGACGCCATCCTTGAACGCCCAGCCCTTGATCGCGAACGTGCCGGACACCTTCTCGCCATTGGACGGCGCATCCAGCCACGCCATCGCCGGCGTCACGCACGGCCCTTCCGCGCGCTGCACCGGCAGGCGGAACAACAGGAAGCGCTGGAACCCGTGATCACTGCTGACCACGCGTGGCGCCGGCATCGGCCCCACCTGATCGCAGATGGCGTGATAGCGCTCCAGCAGTTCGCGATAGCGCTGGTCGCTGGGTGACAGCACCAGCAGCATCGGCGCCGTGCGCTCGCCCTCATGCAGCAGGCCCCACTGTGCCAGCTGCGCGGTGCGGCCATGCTTGTCATTGAGCGGATGCGGCAGCACCTCGATGTTGCCATTGCCCAGCTGGAAGCCCAGTTCGGCGCCGACCTTGAAGTTGCCGGCCAGCACGCGCGTCCCTTCCGGCATCTGCCGAAGCTCTTCATGGACCGCTACGGCCAGTGGTTGCCAGCCAGCGAAATTGCGCGGGTAGTACTTGCTGCCGGCCATCTGCTCGCGCAGTGCCGGCGTGGATGCCATCAGGTAGTAGCCGAACGCCAGCACCATGCCCGCGCCTGCCAGCCACCAGCCGGTGCGGCGCAGCCAGCGCGGCCAGCCGTTGAGCACTACCGGCACCGCCACCAGCAGTGCGAGGTAGCCCGGCAGCGGCCAATGGAAACTGATCCGCTCGACGTCAGTGAAGAAGCCAAGCACGAAAATGCCCAGTGTGGATACGCCGCCCACCAGGCCGAAATAGCGCCACTGCACGCGCGCACCGCCACCGCTCCGGGTTCCTGCCAGCGCCACCTTCCACATCGCCATGCACAGGATCGGCGTCACCAGCATCGGCTGGATCACCAGGAACCACAGCCCGCCCCATTCAAAGGCCCAGGGATGACGCTCGACCACCTGGAATTTCAGACCGGCATCGTGGTTGTCCGCATTCCACGCCAGCAGTGGCAGCCATGCCAGCACGCCCACCGCCAGTGCGACCCATACGCGCGGATCGGCCAGCATGCGCCGCCCCTGCGGCAATGCCAGCAGCGCGATGAAACCGACGCCGATGACACCGATGAAACGGTAGTGGCTGAGTGCACCGATCAGCAGGCCCAGCGCCAGCTTCATCGCCGAGGAGGCATCCACGTTGTGCAGCAGGCGCGCACCGGCGTGCAGGCAGATCACCGCCGCCAGCGCCATCGGCACGTCGGGTACCGCCAGCAGGCCCAGCGTCGCCGACAACGGCATCAACAGCGTGAGGCTGCCCGCCTGCCAACCCGCCACATTGCCGAACCAGCGCGTGGCCGTGCGCACCACCAGCAGCGGCAACAGTGCACCGATGGCCAGGAACGGCAGGCGCAGCGCAAGCACGTGATGACCGCCGAGCTCCACGCCCAGGCGGGCCAGCCAGGCGGTCAACCCGGGCAGATCCGAATAGGCCGCGGCCAGATGCTGGCCTTCCTGCCAATAGAACGCTTCGTCGACGAACAGCGGCAAGCGCGCGGCAACGATCAGCTTGGCCGCTGTGACCAGCGTCCATAACCAGAGAAATATCGTCCGTGCGCGCTGTTCGCCTTGCATTGCTCTATGGATAATCGAGTGGATTCCAGATCTGAGACGATCATGCCAGCTTCGTCCCCCAACCCCAGCATGCTAACCGATCAATTGCGTCAGGCCCTGCGGGAGGCACAGGATCAGGTGAACGCACTGGTACTGGGCAAGGTGCCGGAAGTCAGGCTGGCGTTCGTCGCATTGCTGTCCGGCGGTCACCTGCTGATCGAAGATCTGCCCGGCCTGGGCAAGACCACGCTGGCGCATGCGCTGGCCAGCAGCCTCGGCCTCAGCTTCCAGCGCGTGCAGTTCACCTCCGATCTGTTGCCCGCCGATGTGCTGGGCGTGTCGGTGTATGAAGCCGGCAGCCGTCAGTTCCAGTTCCACCCCGGCCCGGTGTTCACCCACGTACTGCTGGCCGACGAGATCAACCGCGCACCACCGCGCACGCAGAGCGCGTTGCTGGAAGCGATGGCCGAGCAACAGGTCACCCTGGATGGACAGACCCATGCCCTGCCCGATCCTTTCTTCGTGATCGCCACGCAGAACCCGGTGGATCTGTCCGGCACGTTCCCGCTGCCGGATTCGCAGCTGGACCGCTTCCTGCTGCGACTGGCGATGGGTTACCCCAGCGCGCAGGCCGAGCGCGAGCTGCTGCGCGGCAGCGATCGCCGCGACCTGATCGCGCGTGCCGTACCGAAACTGGATGACACCCAGGTGCGCGCGCTGCGCGACGCAGTGAACCAGGTGCATGCCAGCGACGCGCTGATCGACTATGTGCAGGCGCTGCTGACCCGCAGCCGCCAGCATGCCGGTGTGCGCGTGGGCCTGTCGCCACGTGCGGGCCTGGCGCTGCTGCGTGCGGCCAAGGCACATGCACTGCTGCTGGGGCGCGGCCATGTGGTGCCCGAAGACGTGCAGACCCTGTTCGTGGCGGTGGCCGGTCACCGACTGGTGGCGGAAGCCGAATCCAGTTCGGGTCCGGCATTGGCGCGCGCGATCCTGCAGACCGTCGCGGTGGACTGAGCGTGGCCACACGCTGGGCACGCATGCAGCTGCTGGCTCGGCCACGCAGGCCCGAAGCCTTGCCGAGGCGGCTGGACCGCCATCGCATCTATGTGCTGCCCACCCGCTTCGGCCTGTTCGTTGCCACCCTGCTGGCGGCCATGCTGCTGGGCGCACTGAACTACAACAACAACCCGGCGCTGCTGCTGGCCCTGCTGCTCGCGGCAGCAGCAATCGCCAGTGCCATTGCCGCGCATCTCCAGTTGTCCGGCGTGCAGATCGATGCGATCTCCGCCGAGCCGGTAGCGGCCGGGCAACCATTGCGTCTGCGCGTGGACCTCTCACTGCGTGACCCGCGTGCGCGGCACGGCCTTCATCTGCAGCTGGGTGACAGCAACGCCTGGACCTCGCTGCCTGCGCACGGCCGTGGCGAAGTGGAACTGGACGTTCCCAGCGAACGCCGTGGCTGGCTGGAACTGCCGCGCATCCGACTGTCCACCACCCAGCCGCTGGGCCTGGTGCGGGCGTGGTCGTGGGTGTGGCCGGAACAGCCACTGCTGGTCTACCCGCTGGCCGAAGCCGTGGCGCCTGCACTGCCGGAGAGCGGCAGCGATCCGCTGCACACCCGCGCCCATGCCAGCGGCGAGGAACTGCATCAGCTACGCCCCTACCGGGCCGGCGATGCGCCGCGCAGCATTTCCTGGAAGCACTCGGCACGCCGCGACAGCCTGCTGGTGCGCGAGTACGAAAAGCCGGTCGGCATCGAAGTGATCCTCGACTGGCGCTCGTTGGCGCCGTTGGGCCATGAAGCACGCATCGCTCGATTGGCGCGCTGGGTGGATGTGGCCGAGCGCGAGGGCCGCCGCTACACCCTGCTGCTGCCTGCACACCCGCCGTTCGGGCCCGGTCAGGGCGCCAGCCACCATCACCTGTGCCTGCGCGCGCTGGCGCTGATGCCGCATGACTGAGACCCCGGCCCTGCTCGACCGCAATGCCCGCAACTGGACCCTGGCCAGCGCGGCGCTGGCCTTGTTGCCGTTGCTGCTGCAGCTGCCGCCACTGCTGGCTGGTGTGATCGCGCTGGCGGCGATCATCACCGCCGCCCTGTCGTGGCGGACAGTGTTGCCGATGCCGGTACGCCTGCTGCTGGTGCTGGGCATGCTCGGCGCCATCGTCTGGCAGATGGGCATGGTGCGCCCCGGGCGCGATACCGGTTGCGCACTGCTGGCCGCGATGCTGGCGATCAAGTCCAGCGAGCTGCGCAGCCTGCGTGATGCCCGCAGCCTGCTCGGCTTCGCGCTGTTCTCGCCCTTTGCAGCATTCCTGCTCGACCAGGGGCCGCTGACAACCGCGCTGGCCGCGCTGGCCGGGGGCAGCGCACTGATCGCGCTGCAACGCCTGGCCCAGGATGAAGGTCATGCCGGCCGCCTGCCACTGCGCGGGCAGCTGCATGGTGTCGGCCGCCTGTTGGCGATCGGCCTGCCGCTGGCATTGGCCTGTTTCTGGCTGTTCCCGCGCCTGGCCACACCACTGTGGGGTGTTCCCGAGCGCGCCGTGGGTACACCGGGGTTGTCCGACAGCATGGAGCCCGGCCAGTGGTTGGACCTGATGGCCGACGACAGCCCGGCGCTGCGCGTGCAGTTCTTCGGCACTCCACCCGAGCCGCCGCAGCGTTACTGGCGCGGCCCTGTACTTACTGCCTTCGATGGACGGCGCTGGACACGCGACCGCGCCAGCGCGCGGCGGCCTGCTGCGGTGGTTGAAGCAAGTACACAGGGCTGGGATTACCAGATCGACTACGAGCCGACCGACCGCCGCCAGCTGGTGGCGCTGGACCTGCCCAGCCGCGCGCCTGCAGGCAGCATGCTGGATGCGGACATGAGCCTGAGCAGCGAACGCCCGCTGGCCTCGCTCAGCCGCTGGCGGTTGCATTCGGCCCCTCCCCTGCGTTTCGACAACACGCTGTCGCCCTATCTGCGCCGCGCGACGCTGCAGCTGCCGACCGGCTTCAACCCGCGCACCGCCACGTTGGCGCAGCAATGGCGACAGGAGGCTGGCAGCGATGACGAGGCCATCGTGCGCCGCGCGCTGCAGTGGATCACCACCGACTTCTCGTACACGCTGGACACCCCTGCGGCGGGACGCGACCCGATCGACGAGTTCCTGTTCGGCTACAAGGCCGGCTTCTGTGAACACTTCAGCTCGGCCTTCGTGGTGCTGATGCGCAACGCCGGCGTCCCGGCGCGGGTGGTGACCGGTTTCGCCGGCGGCACCCGCAACCGTATCGGCGACTACTGGGTAGTGCGGCGAATGGATGCCCACGCCTGGGCCGAGGTGTGGCTGCCGCAGCGCGGCTGGGTCCGGGTCGACCCGACCGCAGCCGTGGCACCGGAACGCATCCTGGACACACTGGATGACCGCCTGCAGGCCGGCACGGACACGCCACTGCAGCAGCGTTGGCTGCAGCTGGGCCAGCTGGGCGACTGGCTGCGCCGCGGCTGGAACGACCTGGTGCTGTCGTTCGATGCGCGCCGCCAGCAACAGCTGCTCAAGCCGTTCGGGCTGGACGATCTGGGCCCCGGGCAGCTGGTCGCTGGCTTCGTGGTGGCCGCACTGCTGGCGCTGGCGTGGATGGCCTGGCTGCTGGCCCGTGGCGAGCGCGAACGCGACCCGCTGCTGCGCGCCTGGCACCGGCTCGGACGGCGCTACGCCCGCCTCGGCCTGGCCCGTGAACCGCACGAAACCGCCCAGGACTGGGCACAGCGCGTACACCGGCAGCGTCCTGACCCGGCCCTGCTCGCGCTCAGCCAGCGTTTCGCTGATGCGCGTTACGCTGGAACTTGCACCGACCTCGCTTCATTATTGCGGGACCTGCGCAGGCATCGCCCGACTTCCGGAGCCTCCCCATGAACACCAAGTTCCTTCTCACCGCTGTGGCCACGCTGGCCCTGTCGGCCTGCGCCACGGCCCCCAAGCCGCTGCAGGGACAGTTCAGCCTGGTCTCCCCTCGCGATTCAGTCGCTACCCAGCAGGTCGGCACGCCGGTCCGTTGGGGCGGTCGCATCATCGAAACCAAGCCCGGCCAGGGCGAGACCTGCTTCCAGATCATCTCGCGCCCGCTCAATGGCAGTGGCCGCCCGAACACCACTTCGTCCGATGCCAGCGACGGTCGTTTCATCGCCTGCCGTGCCGGCTTCTACGACCCGGCGGTGTTCGAAGCCGGTCGTGACGTGACCTTCATCGGCAAGATCGACGGCTACCAGAACACCCGCATCGGCGAATACGACTACCGCCTGCCGAAGCTGTCGGCCGATGTGATCTACCTGTGGCCGGAACAGCGTCAGGTCGACGTGGTGCCCTATCCCTATGGCCCGTGGGGCCCGAGCCCGTATGGCCCGTACTGGGGCGGCTATGGTCGCTGGGGCTGGTGGTGATCATCACCGCACAGGCATGACGGAAAAGGCCGCCCTCGGGCGGCCTTTTCCATCCACGCCGGGATACGGTAGATCCACGCCATGCGTGGATAGGGGCTTCAACGCCCCGGGGTACCGAAGTGCCCCAGCGGCGCACCGGCCAGCAGGTGCATGTGGATATGGAACACGGTCTGCCCGGCATCCTCGCGGCAGTTCATCACGATGCGGTAGCCGTCCTGAGCAAAGCCCTCGCGGCGCGCATACTCGGCGGCAGCAAGCGCCAGCTTGCCGATCAGGTGCGCCTGCGACGGCTGCAGGTCATCCAGGGTCGGAATGATCTCGTTCTTCGGAATGAACAGCACGTGCACCGGCGCCTGCGGTGCGATGTCCTTGAAGCCCAGCACCTCGTCATCCTCGTAGACGATGGTGGCCGGGATCTCGCGACGGATGATCTTGCTGAAGAGGGTTTCGTTGCTCATGGTCGGCCTCGGCGGGGATGTCTCCCGCATTGTAGGCCGCTCACGCCCGGCCATGCCGGCCGTTGCTCAATCGCGGAATTCGCTGCGCGTCCCGAACGCGTGCGACAGCGTGCCACGATCGACGTATTCCAGTTCACCGCCCAGCGGCAGGCCCTGCGCCAGGCGGCTGGGCTGCACCTTGCGTGCGCGCGCCAGCTGCGCCAGGTAGTGCGCGGTGGCTTCGCCCTCGACAGTGGCACTGGTGGCGATGATCAGCTCCTGCACCTCGCCTTCGGCCAGCCGCCGCTCCAGCTGCTCCAGGCCCAGCTCGCGCGGGCCGATGCCATCGAGCGGCGACAGCCGCCCCTGCAGCACGAAGTAGACACCGCGGAAACCGGTGGCGTTTTCGATGGCCAGGCGGTCGGCCGGCGATTCGACCACGCACAGCTGGCTGCGTTCGCGGCTGCTGTTGGCGCAGGTCGGGCACAGCTCGGTTTCGCTGAAATCGCGGCACTGCACGCAGTGGCCGATTCGCTCCACCGCCAATGCCAGTGTCTCGGCCAGACGCTGGCCACCTTCGCGCTCGCGCTCGAGCAGGTGATAGGCCATGCGCTGCGCAGTCTTCTGGCCGACGCCAGGCAGCACCCGCAATGCGTCGATCAATTGTTCAAGCAGGGGTGCGGACACGGCGGCATGCTTTCATGGCGTCGAGCACGCTCGACAGCTGTTTGTAGAGTCGAGCCATGCTCGACTGAAGGTTGGAACAGTCGAGCAAGCTCGACTCTACGGGATCCGTGGCACCCGGTTACACGGGTGCCACGCTGAAGATCAGAACGGCAGCTTCATGCCCGGCGGCAGCTGCATGCCGGCGGTGGCCGACCCCATCTTCGACTTCGACTCGGCATCGATCTTGTTCGACGCATCATTGAAGGCGGCGGCGATCAGGTCTTCCAGCATCTCCGGGTCGCTGGTCAGCGACGGGTCGATGCGCACCTTGCGGCATTCCTTGGCACCGGTCAGGGTCACGCTGACCATGCCGCCGCCGGCGCTGCCGGTCACTTCGATCTTGGCGATTTCTTCCTGGGCCTTCTGCAGGTTTTCCTGCATCTTCTGGGCCTGCTGCATCAGTTGGGCGATGTTTCCGCGCATGGTGTCTTACTCGTCAAAAGAACGGATGGAATCGGAAACAACCCGGGCACCGTGCTGTTGGATCAGCACCTGCACTTCCGGGTCGTCCATGAAAACGGCCTCTGCCACCTGCTGCCGCTCACTACGCTGGCGGTCGGCACGCTGGTGCAGGGTCTCGGCCGGAACGTGTTCGGTTTCCACGGTCTCGACCACGATCTTCGGCGCCTGGCCGAGGGCCTTCTCCAGCATCTCGCCCAGGGCGGCCAGCGCGCGCTCCGAGCGCAGGTATTCAAATCCGGGCGAAAGGCCCAGTTTCAAGGTCCCGTGCTGGCAACTGATGAAGGCAGCGTTGGCGGCCAGCTGCCGCGACGGGCCGCTCAGGCCACTGTTGGCGACCAGATCCAGCCAACCCTCGGCGCTGGCCAGATCGCTGACACCTTCCTGCGGCACGGCATCACGTGCCGGGGCCGGCTCGGCCGGCGCGATGGCAATGCCTTCAGTGCGGAACGGGCGCTCGAGCGGCGCAGGCTCGCTGGGAGCCGCGACGGGAGCTGGCGGTTCATGCCAGGGCGCCACCATGGCAGCGTCCGGCCCAGCCATCTCGGCCGCCAGCGCCTCGTCACGCGCCTCGACTTCGTCGGTGGCCCACGGCGGCAGGTCGTCGCCCGCTTCGGCTTCAACGGATGCCGGTGCCGCTGCTTCGGCCTTCACCGGCGGCGGTGACACGGGCTCTTCCACCGGAACCGGCTCGGGCTCCGGGGTCGGGTCCGGTTCGGGTCGTGGGGCCGGCTCAGGTTCGGGTTCAGGTTCGCGCGGCGCGGCCTGCGCCGGAGCGGCCACCTGCGCTACTACGGCCGGGCTTGCCGAAGTGGCGGCAGCAACCGGTGTCGCTTCGTGGGTACCCGTACCGCTGCCACCACCGGCAGCATTGCCACCCGGCGCATTGCCTGCACCGTCCACCGACTTCGGCACCGGCGGGACCGCCGCGGCCGGGCGGAACGCCAGCATGCGCAGCACAGCCATTTCAAAGCCCGCGCGCGGGCTAGGCGCCAGCGGCAGGTCACGACGGCCGTTCAAGGCCATCTGATACCAGAGCTGCACCACTTCCGGACGCAGGCGTTCGGCGAACACCGTCGCATCCAGGCCTTCGGCAGCCGCTGCGGCACCCGGTACCAGCTGCTGCACCTGGATGCGATGCAGGCCTTCGGCCAGCGCTTCCAGTACGCCGCTCCAGTCCGGCGAGAACTCCGCCAGCGCAGCCACCACCTGCAACAGGCGCGGACCATCGCCTTCGGCCAGCGCATCGAGCATCGCTGCCACCTGGGTGCGGTCGACCGTGCCCAGCATGGTGCGCACCACGTCCTCGCGCAGCGCGCCGCCGGCGTAGGCGATCGCCTGGTCCAGCAGCGACAGGCCGTCACGCAGGCTGCCGTCGGCGGCCTTGGCCAGCTGCACGATGGCGCTGCCGTCGGCCTCGATTTCCTCAGCCGCCAGGATGCGGGTCATCTGGCCCTGGATCTGATCCTCGTCCAGGCGCTTGAGGTTGAACTGCAGGCAGCGGCTGAGCACGGTGACCGGCAGCTTCTGCGGGTCGGTGGTGGCCAGCAGGAACTTCACGTGCTCCGGCGGCTCTTCCAGCGTCTTCAGCAGCGCGTTGAACGCCGCCTTGGACAGCATGTGCACTTCGTCGATCAGGTAGACCTTGTACTTGCCACGCGAGGGCATGTACTGCGCGTTCTCGATCACCTCGCGCACGTCATCCACACCGGTGTTGGACGCGGCGTCGATTTCCAGCAGGTCGATGTAGCGGCCGGCGTCGATGTCCAGGCAGGCCGCGCACTGGCCGCACGGGTCGGCGCTGGTGCCCTGCTCGCAGTTCAGCGACTTGGCGAAGATGCGCGCGATGGTGGTCTTGCCCACGCCGCGGGTACCGGTGAACAGGAACGCATGGTGGACCCGGCCGCTGTCCAGCGCGTTGCTGAGCGCACGGACCACGTGTTCCTGGCCCACCAGCTCGGCAAAACGCTTCGGACGCCACTTGCGGGCAAGGACGAGATAGGACATCAGGCCACCGTTTTCCATCGGATGTTCCATTGTGCCATGCCTGTCCAGCCCCCTCGCCTCCGGCACGTCCTTCGCAGGTTCCTGACCGGGGTGCTTGTGAAGTGTCGCGCAGCCCGCTAGAATCTGCGCCCCTGCTGAGGCGTTTGCCGATGGCAGGGATCCGGAGAGGTGTCCGAGTGGTTGAAGGAGCACGCCTGGAAAGTGTGTAAGCGTCTAAACCGCGCTTCGGGGGTTCGAATCCCCCTCTCTCCGCCAGACAAATGCAAAAGGGCCGCCCACAGGGTGGCCTTTTTGCGTTTGTCTGGCGGATGGGATGGGTGGTGAGAAGCCACGCCGGGGTTCGACGGTTCTGCAGGAGCAGAACCGGACCGCCGCAGGCGGGTCCCGAGGCGCAACGCGCATCGGGATCGGGTGCATGGATGCACACGACAATCCCCCTCTCTCCGCCAGATAACTGAAAAAGGCTGCCCCCAGGGGCGGCCTTTTTCAGTTATCTGGCGCGGGACGCGAAGTGCGCTGCGCGCACTTCGCCCCAAACGTTGCTGCGCAACCTTTGGGCCCCTCCCTTTGCCGGCCTCTCCCCGCCCCTGTCGTGGCAGCCCCTCAACAGAGGGGCTTGTTCCTCCAGATGCGGGACATGCACGGACAGATCACCGCAGGCGGGTCCCGAGGCGCAACGCGCATCGGGATCGGGTGCATGGATGCACACGACAATCCCCCTCTCTCCGCAAGATTACGCAAGCCTCTGTTTACGCAGGGATTTTTGCTTTTCTGGGGTAACCTTCGGCGGGACACGAATCGGGACACATCTGACGATGCACATCCCACACCATCTTGTTCGCGCGCCCTCTGGGCTCTGATCGTTCCGGCAACGGGTCCCGCCGATCTCCAGGCCATCGCGTCTTCAAACGCCGACTGCGCAAGACCGAGCTGGCCGTGGCCCAGCTGCGCCCTGCAACTGACGGCGCGCTATGCTCGGGCTTTCGAGGCGCTGAGAGAGCAACGCATGGGAATCAAGGAAGAGGACATCGGCGCGCTTCCAAGCACCTGACCGATGGCGACCCGCTACAGCAGTTGATCTTGAACCGGACCAAGGCGGCAGACGGGACGGTGACCGAGCACTAGCAAATCGACTGGCCTCGCTGCCGCTCGGCCCCCTCTCGGCAAAACGGTAATGGCGGCGCTCCTGCGCCGCCGGGCTTGCGCAACGGCGAAAACTCGTTATGCACTAGGGGTGGGCAAACGTCCTAGCAGCGGCACGCGCCGCCGACAAACTCCTGAAAGCCGCTGGTTACGACACGAGCGGCGAAGCTTGCGCCGAACCATGAAGAAAAAGCGAAAAGCAGCCAATGCCGCCAAGCAAGGGAAGAAGAAGGGAACAATGCGGAGAGCTCTGGCGCGCTGGTCGATGGCTTACATCGACCAGCACTGCATTATTGCCCATGCCTGCGAAGTCAGGGTGCCCTTAAGAGGGCACCCTGCTGCACCATATACGACTACCCTTGTGGGCGCGGATCAGGCACCTGGTCTCCTGCGAATCCCTTGTAGAGCAAAGACGCTCTCCTGTCGGCAGCCGCCAGCTCCGCAGAGCTGAGACCCATCTTCGCAATCTCGGTCGCTGCTTTGTGGTCGCCCATGATGTAAGCCAGACGGAGATATGCTGCACCATCTACCGCGTTTGGCACTTTCGATTCGCGATACGACTCTGAGATCGCGTAAAGCGCATAGAAGTTGCCCGATAGCACCTGATTTCGGAGCATGACTTGGCCGTCCATGAAGTTCTTCTCCAAGGCAATCCGTTTTCCCAGCACCGCGGCTGCGGTGGAGTCGCCCACTGACGCCTTTTGCTGCAATACATCCAGCGACTCTGATCGAAGCCGCTCGAGTTCAGCCTGCGAAGGATATTGATGCCGAATTAGCCATTCAGCCTCTTCTTGCGATCTTGCTTGCAGAGGGCCGGCGTCACGGCAGTCTCCAGTGCACAAGCGCTGCGCAACCACGGCCGCGTCAAAGCTATGGGATTCACCACCCGTCGAGTGCTGGGACGTGGTAGCGCGTGGTGTCTGTCCCGGAACAGAGTGGGACGACTCGGCGCCTTCTGCCGCCGGTGCCACTGCGCCCTTGTCTGGGGCGGGTTGTTCTGAACAAGCCGTGGCGATGACTGCCAAAATGGCCGTAAACAGAATCGATCTCGCGTGCATTACTTTACCCCGCACATGTTTTTCTGGACCTGTGTCCACCATTTTGAGCAGGATGCGTCTTCCGTCACTGCACGCCATTTCTCGCCGATAGAGTTTCGCGTGTCAACGAGCTCGACGATCCCATACGGAACGTAGTTTTCGAGGGGTACGCCAACCTTTCGTTGATGTTCAATGAACCAAATCATGAAATTCTGATTGTCGTTGGCCTCAGCATCGAATGCTTTCAGCATCTCGATACAATACTGTTCCGGCTTGGTCAGCGTTCCCCCGACGCGATACTGACTCGACGCATCGAGCTGAATGTCACATGTCAAACCAAGCTGAATCCGCATGCGAGCATTGGTCTCCACAAGGCTGGCGCCTGAGGCGAAACTGTTGACCTGTTCCTGCAAAGCTACTTGAAGGAACCAGATGGCTAGGGAATCCATCTGGATCGGCGTTCCTTCCCAATAGGCCTTGCCATTGACGAACGAATGAGCCATCCGCATGGAAGAGCGTTGTCCCGCGGGTATTCGATCATCCCCAAACAGCGGATCCGTTGGCATGGGAATAGGATTAGGGCATGCGGCGGGACGAGTGGCAAGCAGGAATTCACAAGATTGTTGCTGGTCACTACCAGCCCCGCCACCGCCCCCACCACTTGAATCGCCGGGATCATATCCTAGGTCAGGCGGGCGAGCCGGCGGTTCCATCGGAGGAGTGTATGGAGGAACGTAGGGAGGAGGGGTTGCGTCCACCGGAGGAAGATTGGTAGTGCCCCTGTCCGTCGAGGTGTCTGCGAAGCCGGGCTGAACGGCAAAGAAGCATCCTGCAACTACCAAGGTCAATCTGATGCTATGCCGTATTGCGGCACTCAGATCCGAGCCCCGAGTTGTCGAGTTTTTTGAGCGGTGCACGTGTCGCATTTTTCTCAATTCATCCT
Source organism: Stenotrophomonas sp. 86156_Sma (assembly GCF_056481625.1). Taxonomy (NCBI): domain Bacteria; kingdom Pseudomonadati; phylum Pseudomonadota; class Gammaproteobacteria; order Lysobacterales; family Lysobacteraceae; genus Stenotrophomonas; species Stenotrophomonas sp. 86156_Sma. The sequence continues at coordinate 1,090,990 of NZ_CM151157.1, read as the reverse complement.
TGTGCATTTATCGATTGAGGAGGGCAATTTTCTCCCGAAGCACTGTCCTTGCAGATCTTCCGGAGAAGGGTGCGAAGCGTTTCGCTATAGAACTTGATGTGGCGACAGTCCTCGTGTTTGGAAACTATTTTTGCGGAAAGCCCATGATTTACCGTGCTGTTGAGTGCACAGATGCCGGCTGAGGAAATCTGTCCGAAGGCTGCTAGACAATCCAGAACGCGGGTATCGCACCCTGCCGCTTCTGCATCGAGATAGGCTTTCCCGATGTTAGAGCTGGTATGACGCCATTGGATGTAGTGGTTCACATCGAATAAGGTTCCACCGTCCATGGATCGCTCCCGCCATGATCTAGTTAGGCCAATTTTGTCGAACATGAGCCGCCACGCAATGTAAAGCGGATACAAGCTACGTTTCCTGGAGGCCATTTTGATCAAGAGGGTTCGGGCCACTCTGCCGTTGCCGTCATGCAACGGATGGATCGTCAAGAACTGAAATGCCGCGGCTTCGTCAATCTCCTCATTGGGGTTGTCGAGATGATCTGCGAGGAATGACACTAGATCCGCCATCTGTTGCGGCACTCTTGCCATTGCGGGGCAAACAAGACTTGCCTCTAAGGGCGATGCTGCCCCGACCCAGGAGCGATCTGAGCGAAGTTGGAACGGTGCAATTCCGGAGCACTGAGCCATCTGCTCCAGAAAACTCCTCCAATCCTGAACATCGCTAGTTGCCAGCGGTCGGATGCTTTGAATGATTCCGTCCTTGGCACTGGGTGAAAGTGAATAGCTCTCAGCCACGTGGACTCTGTGGACACGATTGAATCGGGCTGTAATCAGCAGCAGTGCCCGAGCCGCTTTCATGTCCATCCGCCAGGCAGTGTGCGTCACTGAGGAAAATGAGTGCCCTGACAGTGGCTGGGGACTGGAGACAACGACTCCATGGTCTTCCCATATGCGGGGATCGGCCGCTTCCTTGATCAACGGCAGCGGTGTGAATAGGCAGCCCGGATGGATTTCAACAGCCGACGGCATTCTTCATGTCCCCGATAGCGAATTGAGAGCTTGGGCGGCGCTTATGAGTCGTCCCGATACGTACTAACGTAGAAGTGGCATGATCACCCCCGGTGATTGGGAGAAGATCCTCTCCCCTCGCCGGGTGCCCGTTGTTCGCAGTGAAGTGGTTAGCCACTAGGAGGCCCTGAGATGGCTCATTGAGCAGTCGGGTCCAGCGGGTAGGACCAATTGGAGTAGCTATCCCGCGACCAGCCCTCGGCGATCCAGGCGGCATTCTCTAAAGGCACACGGAGGAGCCCCGGAGCTATCCGTGCATGCTTGGATAGTCCTACAATGCGCCGGGCACAAAACAGGGCACTCCCGGTTTGTGAATGCCAAGCGGTTCAAGGGGTTGGATCCGACTCAACTGGATCCCCCCTCTCCGCCAGATAACTGAAAAAAGCTGCCTCAAGGGGTGGCCTTTTTCAGTTATCTGGCGCGGGACGCGAAGTGCGCTGCGCGCGCTTCGCCCCAAACGTTGCTGTGCAACCATTGGGCCCCTCCCTTCGCCTGCCTCTCCCCGCCCTGTCGGGGCAGCCCCTCAACAGAGGGACTTGTTCCTCCAGATCCATCAGTAGATCCACGCCACGCGTGGATGCTTTTGATCGCCTTACGCACGCTCGTTGGCACTCCAAAACAAAGCTGAACGGATCCTGAAAATTCGCTATCGTAGGCGCCTTCAACCGACGCCAAGCCCATTGCCCATGAGCTCGATCGACAGCGCTCACGCCGACTGCGAGAACTGCAACACCGCCCTGCAGGGCCACTACTGCCATCGCTGCGGGCAATCGGCGCACAACCCGCTCAAGCACGTGGGCCATGCCATCGAAGAAGTGTTCGAATCCTTCTGGCACCTGGACGGGCGCATCTTCCGCACGCTGCGCGATCTTTGGGTTCCCGGCCGCATCACGCAGAACTACCTCAAGGGCCGCCGGGTCGGATACGTGCAGCCTTTGCGGCTGTTCGTCATCCTCACCCTGTTTACGTTCTTCATCGGCAAACTGTTCGTGCACGTCGACGACATCCGCATGGGCGGAGGCGATTCGCTGTATGCCAAGTCCATCACCGTTGAACAGGTCGAGGCCGCACGCGCGAAACAGCTGACGATGATCGATCAACAGCAGGCCAGCTCACCTGCCACCAGCAACGCCGGCTTCGCCATGGCCAGAGCGGCGGTGAATGCGGCAGCCGCACAGCGCAAAGCCGAGCTCACCGGCACCAGCAAGGAGGTCGCCACGACCGAGCCCGGCACCTTCTTCAACCACACCGTCAACGGCAAACCGTGGGACGCTGACACCAACCCCATCGTGGTGGCCGGCTGGCCCCGGTTCGCCAACAACTGGCTCAACAAGCGCCTGCACAACGGCAACGCCAACATCCAGCGCATGGGGGGCAAGACCGATCTGTACATGCAGGCGATCCTGACCGCATTGCCCGGTGCCCTGTTCTTCCTGATGCCGGTGTTCGCGCTGGTACTGCGCATCGCCTACGTGCCACGGCAGATGGGGTATCTGGAACATCTGGTGGTGGCGCTGTACAGCCACTGCTGGCTGATGATGGTGCTGCTGGCAACCTTCCTCATCGCCGGCATCAGCAGCGCGCTCGCATCCCCCGCCTTCGCCGCCGCCAGCCAATGGCTGTATGCCCTGCTGTGGCTGGCGGTCCCGGTCTATCTGCTGTGGATGCAGCAACGCGTGTATGGCGGCAACAAGGCGCTGACCGTGTTGCGCTACCTTGCCATCGGCGGCGTCTACCTGTTCCTGGTGAGCTTCGTGGTGATGTATGCGGTGCTGGCGGGAATCTCGGCCTGAGGGATACACGCACGGCATCCGGCCCATGAATCCACGTGTAGCGTGGATCTACTGACGATCGTCTATCGTGGGCCCATGAACCTCCGCCTCTACCGCCCCGCAGATGCCAGCGCCTGCCTGTCGATTTTCGACAGCAACGTGCCCACCTACTTCGCGCCCGAAGAGCGCAGCGACTTTGAACGCTTCCTGCGAGAACTCGCCATGGACTGTGCATTCCAGGTCATCGAGCGCGATGGCAGCATCGTGGCCTGTGGCGGCCTGTCGCGACGCGGTGATGGCAGTGCCGGTTTCTGCTGGGGCATGGTGCAGCACGCGCTGCACCGGCATGGACTGGGACGCGAACTGGCGCTGGCGCGCCTGCGCCAGGCCGAAGCGGATCCCTCGATCAATCGCGTCACGCTCAGCACCAGCCAGCACACCCAGGGCTTCTACGCCGGCCTGGGCTTCCAGGTGACACGTGTGGTGCCCGATGGCCACGGCGCCGGGATCGACGCTGTGGAAATGGAGCGGGAGCTCTAGCGCTCCCGCCCCGGTCCCATCCACGCCCGCCGTGGTTCTACCGCTGGCCCGCTCCCCTCAGAAACCCACGCGCAGGTTGATCTGCCCGCCGACATCGCGGCGACCGTCGCCGTGCTGGCCCTGCACGAACATCGACAGCTGGCTGTTGCGGCCGAGCCCAACCGCCACGCCGACCTGACTGACCAACGCATTGCGTGCCATCACCGCGCTGTACACATCGAACACATTGCCACCGACCGCGAAGCGGTTGCGGCTGGCCACGTCGGTGTCACCCGAAGCATGCTGCCAGCCGAGGCCGACCGTCAGCTGTGCAGGGAAGCGCTCGCCGCTGCCCACGTCCCAGCGGCCCCGCACACCCACGGTGCTGACATTGAGCGTGTCCTTGCCGCCTTCCAGCTCCAGCGCAGCAGTGCCGCCCTGCTCCACCGCGCGATCACTGTCTACCCAGTGCTTGGTGAACTGCACGTACGGCTGCAGCTGGGTCCTGCCGTGGGTCCAGGTCCAGCTGCCCTCCACCTGGGCGATGGTCACATCCGAGTCCTGGCGGCTGTACAGGGTCTGGCCCAGCAGCGGCACCTCACGCGTGGTGCGCGTGCGGTAGTCACCGCGCGACACGCTGCCACCGACCGCAAAGCCGTTGTTCCATTGGCCCTGCGCATACAGGCCGAAGGTGTTGCCACGCAGGCGGGCGCGCGAGCTGCGATCGTACAGGCGCGTATCCAGCCGTTCGTTGCCGGCCGCTGCACCCAGCACCACGTGCTCGCCCAGCTGCCAGTCCACGCCGGCCATCAGCGCATTGCGGTTGGAGCGGATGTCGTCGCCGTTGCCATCACCATCCTGCCTGAACACCTTGCCGCTGCCGGCCAGCCAGGCCGAGGCACGCTCACCGCGCACGGTCGGCAGCTCACTGCCCAGGCGCTGGCGGATACCCTCTTCCAGGTAATTGTCATACAGCAGCACAGCGCGGCTGGCGGCATGCACTTCACCGGACAGCTGGTCGAATGCGCTGCGCGCGGTGGCGGCGTCATAGATCAACACCGTGTTGTACAGGCCCAGCGCCGGACCACTCTGCGGCAGGCTGTCCAGCGCTGCGGCGGTGTTGTACTGGTTGCGCGTCTTCGCCGCCGTGGTGAAGGCTGCGGTCTGCGCCACATCGATCTGCAGATTGGCCGTGTTCGCAGTGTAGACCGGGGTGATGGTCAGGAAGGCCGACGGCGTCTTCGCCGAAGCGAACTGCCCGCTCACGCCACCGCCCGCATTGACCACGGTGTACTGCTGGCCCTGCTGGTAGCTGGTGCTCGGCGAGATGGTATTCACCTGCACGCTGCTGCCACCCACGTTGGCACTGCCACCCACCTGCACCGTGTCGCTGCCGGTGGCGCCCAGATCGATGCCCAGCGTGCTGCCCGGCGACAGGGTCAGGTTACCCCCCACCGTGATCGTGCCGGTGCCATTGCCCGCGCCGCTGCCATTACCTGGGCCATTACCCGGCGACAGCACGCCGCCGCTGGATACGGTCACGCCACCGCCGGTGCCACCGATGGTGCCGGTGCCGGACAGCGTGGTGCCGCTGCCGATGGTCCACTGGCCGCCGATGTTGCCGGTGACATTCAGGCCACCGCCGGTGACCTGGCCGGCGCCGCTGAAACCACCACTGTTGCCGCCGAGATTCAGCCCGCCCGGGCCGGCCTGCACGATGCTGCCACCTCCGCTGATGGTGCCACCCAGCGTGGTGCTGCCACCGGTGTTGATGATCAGCCCACCGTTGTTGGTGATGTTGCCGGTGATCGAGCCACTGGCGCCGCCATTGCCAACCTGCACCGTGCCACCGGCGTTGATGGTGGTGCCGCCGGTGTAGGTGTTGTTGCCGGTCAGGGTGATGGTGCCAGCGCCGGCCTGGGTCAGGCCACCGCTGCCGCTGATGGTGCCGCCAACGGTGGTATTGCCACCGACGTTGAACACCAGGCTGCCGTTGTTGCTGACGTTGCCGGCAATCGATCCGCTCGCGCCGCCGTTGCCGACCTGCAGCGTGCCGCCGGTGTTGATGGTGGTGCCGCCGGTATAGGTGTTGTTGCCGCCCAGGATCAGCGTGCCGCTGCCGGCCTGGGTCAGGCCACCGCTGCCGCTGATGGCTCCGCCGACGGTGGTGTTGCCACCCACGTTGAAGATCAGGCTGCCGTTGTTGGTGACGCTGCCGCCAATCGCACCGGTCGCGCCGCCATTGCCCACCTGCAGGGTGCCACCGGCAGTGATGGTGGTCGGGCCGGTGTAGGTGTTGTTGCCGGTCACGGTCAGCGTGCCACTGCCGGCCTGGGTCAGGCCACCGCTGCCGCTGATGGTGCCGCCCAGCGTGGTGTTGCCGGCCACGTTGGACACCAGCGTGCCGTTGTTGGTGATGTCGCCGACGATCGAGCCGGTCGCACCACCGTTACCCAGCTGCAGCGTGCCACCGGTGTTGATGGTGGTGCCGCCGGTGTAGGTATTGGTGCCGGTCAGCACCAGCGAGCCACTGCCCGCCTGGGTCAAGCCACCCGCACCACTGATGGTGCCGCCCAGCAGGGTGTTGCCCGCGACGTTGGAGATCAGCGAACCATTGTTGGTGATGTCGCCAGCGATCGAACCGGTCGCTCCACCATTGCCCACCTGCAGCGTGCCACCGGTATTGATGATAGTACCGCCGGTATAGGTGTTGTTGCCGACCAGCGTCAGCACGCCGGCACCGGCCTGGGTCAGGCCACCGCTGCCACTGATCGCGCCGCCGACCGTGGTATTGCCCGCCACGTCGAAGACCAGGCTACCGTTGTTGGCGACGTTGCCGGTGATCGCACCGGTCGCACCGCCATTGCCGACCTGCAGCGTGCCACCGGCATTGATGGTGGTACCGCCCGTGTAGGTGTTGTTGCCGGTCAGCACCAGTGTGCCAGCGCCGGCCTGGGTCAGGCCACCACTGCCGCTGATGGTGCCGCCCAGCGTGGTGTTGCCCGCCACGTTGGACACCAGCGCGCCGTTGTTGGTGATGTCGCCGACGATCGCGCCGGTCGCACCGCCATTGCCGACCTGCAGCGTGCCGCCTGCATTGATGGTGGTACCGCCGGTGTAGGTGTTGTTGCCGGTCAGCACCAGCGTGCCGCTGCCGGCCTGGGTCAGGCCACCGCTACCGCTGACCACACCGCCCACGGTTGCGGTGCTGCCCAGGTTGTAGACCAGGCTGCCGTTGTTGGTGATGTCGCCCAGCACCGAACCGGAGCTGCCGCCGTTGCCGAGCTGCAGCGTGCTGCCACCGTTGATGGTGGTGCCACCGGTATAGACGTTGTCGCCGCTCAGGGTCAGCGTGCCGGTGCCGCTCTGCACCAGGCCACCGGTGCCACTGAGCACACCGCCGAAGGTGGTGCTGCCGTTGTTGCCGCCGGTGGTCAGGGTCGCACCACCCAGCACTACGCTGGATCCGGCTACGCCGGCCAGGCCACCAATGCTCTGGTTGCCACCGGCACTGATGTCCAGCGTACCGGCACCGGTCAGATTGACCGTGCTCGCACCCGACAGGGTGCCACCGGCCGCCACCGCCAGCGTGCCGCTGTTGATGGTGGTGTTACCGGTGTAGGTGCTGGCACCGCCCAGGGTGACCGTTGCTGCGCCATCCTTGAGCAGGCCGCCAGCGCCGCTGATAGGGCCGTTCAAGGTCAGCGCGTTGCTGCCGGCAAGGGTCAGCGTGCCGCTGGCCAGCTGCACGGTATTGGCCAGCGTCAGCGCGCTGGTGCCGTCCAGGCTGGCATTGCCGCCCACGGTCAGCGTGCCGGTTCCCAGTGCATTGTTGTTACCCAAGGCAAGGCCACCGGCGTTGAGTGCCACGCCACCGCTGAAGGTATTGCTGCCGGTCAGGCCCTGGATGCCTGCACCATTCTTCACCAGGCCACCGGTACCGGTAATGTCACCAGCGAAGGTCGTGTTTCCTACGCCATTGAGGGTCAGCGTGCTGCCGCCGAGCGCGACCGTACTGCCGGTAACACCGGCCAGTGATCCGATGCTCTGCGCACCACCGGCAGAAATATCGAACGCTGTTCCGGCGTTGGCCAGTGTCACCGCGCCATTCGCTGCCAGGCTTCCTCCGGCGCCAATCGCCAGCGTGCCCGCATTGATGGTGGTGCCACCAGTGAAGGTATTGGCACCGGTCAGGGTCTGGGTGCCGGTGCCTTCCTTGATCAGCCCACCGGTGCCCCCCACCGAACCACTGAACGTGCCATTGACGGGACCACCAATGGTCAAGGTGTTGCCGCCCAGGTTCACCGTGCCGTTGCCGATCAGGGTACCGAACTGCTGCGTGCCGCTGCCCGCCGACAGATCGAAGGTGGCACCACTGGCCAGGTTGACGATGCCACTGGCATTCAAGCTCGCGCCGGCACCCAATGCCAACGTACCGGCATTGATGAAGGTGCCACCGGTATAGGTATTGGCACCGTTCAAGGTCAGCGTTGCCGCGCCCTCCTTGGTCAGCGAGCCGGTGCCACTCAGGCTGCCGTTGAGGGTGAGGTTGTTGCTGCCGAGTACGGTCAGCCCGGCGTTGAGGACGAAGTTGTTGGCCAACGTCACCGCAGTGTTCGAATCGAGCGTGCCGTTGCCACCCACCGTTACCGCCCCGGTGCCGAGAGCGGCATCGTTGCCGACCACCAGGCCGCCTGCATTGAGCGTTACACCGCCACTGAAGGTGCTGGCGCCGTTGAGGGTCTGCACGCCTGCGCCGTTCTTGACGACGCCACCATTGCCGGTGATCGCACCGTTGAACGTGCTGTCTACCGTGCCGCCCAGGGTCAGCGCACTGCCCCCCAGCGCCACGGTGCTGCCGGCCACACCGGCAAGCGAACCGATGCTCTGGTTGCCCGCAGAGATATCGAGGGTACCGGTACCGGCCAGGTTCACCGCGCCGGTCGACGCCAGGCTGCCGCCGGCGCCGATCGCCAGCGTGCCGCTGTTGATGGTGGTGCCTCCGGTGTAGGTATTCGCACCGGTCAGGGTCACGGTGGCCGCACCGTTCTTGATCAGCCCACCGGTACCGGAAACGATGCCGCCCAGGGTCAGTGCATTGCTGCCCAGCAGGTTGAGGTTGGCACCTGATGCCAGCGTGATGTTGTTGGCCAGGTTGGCCGCGGTCGAAGCATCCAGCGTAGCGCTGGCCCCCACCGTCAGCGCACCGCTGCCGAGCGCAGCGTTGTTGCCGACCACCAGGCCACCGCCGTTGAGCGCCAGGCCGCCGCTGAACAGGTTGGCGCCGCCCAGCGTGAGGATGCCGGTGCCGTTCTTGACCAGGCCACCGGTGCCGGAAATCGCGCCGTCGAACACGCTGTTGCCGTTGCCGCCGAGGATCAGCGACTGCGCGCCCAGAGTGACCGTGGAGCCAGTCACCCCGGCCAACGAACCAATGGTCTGGCTGGCACCGGACGTCGAGATGTCGAAGCCGGTTCCCGCTGCGGTAAGTGTCACTGCACCGGTGGCCGCCAGGCTGCCGCCCGGACCGATCGCCAGTGTGCCGGCATTGATGAAGGTTCCGCCGGTATAGGTGTTGGCACCGGTCAACGTCTCGATGCCCGCACCGACCTTGGTCAGGCCACCCGTACCTGCGATAGAGCCACTGAAGGTGCCATTGGTCGCACCGCCGACTTCGATCGAGTTGGCGCCCAGGTTGACCGTACCGTTGCCGACCAGGGTGCCGAACACCTGCGTGCCACTACCGGCCGACAGATCCAGCGTAGCGCCGGTGGCGAGGTTCACGGTACCGCTCGCCGCCAGGCTGGCACCGGCCCCCAGCGCCAGCGTGCCGGCGTTGATGTTGGTGCCACCGGTGTAGGAGTTGATACCGTTCAAGGTCAGCGTTGCGCCACCATTCTTGGTCAGGCTGCCGGTACCGGAAATCACCCCGTTGAGCGTCAGCGCATTGGTGCCCAGTACGGTCAGGCCTGCGTTGAGCGCGATGTTGTTGGTCAGTGCCGCCAGGCCGGTGGTGTCCAGCGTGGCGGCCCCGCCGACGGTGAGCGCGCCAGAGCCCAGCGCCGCGTCATCGCCGAGCACCAGCCCGCCTGCATTGAGCGTCACGCCGCCGCCAAACGTGTTGGCGCCGGACAGCGTCTGTACGCCGGCGCCCACTTTCACCAGACCGCCGCCACCACTGATCACGCCATCGAACGCAGCGTTGCTGGCGGTTCCGAACGTCAATGAGTTTCCGCCCAGCGCCAGCGTGCTTCCGCCCGCACCGTTGAGCGCGCCGATGGTCTGGCTGCTGCCGGCACCGGAGATATCGAAGCCAGCGCCTGCGCCCAGCGTGACATCACCCGCCGCGGCAAGGCTGCCACCTGTTCCCAGTGCCAGCGTACCGGCGTTGATGGTGGTACCGCCGGTATAGGTGTTGGCACCAGACAGCGTCAGCGTGGTGGCACCGTTCTTGATCAGGCTGCCGTTGCCATCGATCACACCCGACAGCGTCAGCGCATTGCTACCCGGCAATGTCAGTGCGACACCCGAGCCCAGCGTGACCGCATTGCCGAGCGTCGCAGCAGCACCCGCATCCAGCGTGGTGCTGGCATTCACCGCCAGCGTGCCGGAACCGAGTGCGCCGTTCGCGCCGACCACCAGGCCACCACCGTTCAAGGTCAGGCCGCCACCGAAGGTATTGGTGTTGTTGAGCGTCAGCAGGCCTGCACCGTTCTTGATCAGGCTGCCGCTGCCGGCCACCACGCCTGCAAGGGTGAGATCGCTGCTGCCGCCCAGCGTCAGCTGCGTACCCCCACCGAAGTTCACGGCGTTGGCCAGGTTCAGTGCCGTCGTTCCGTCCAGGCTGACGTTGCCGCCGATGCCCAGTGTGCCCGTGCCCAGCGCCCCCGAATTCCCGAGGATCAGGCCACCGGCATCAAGCGCGACACCGCCACTGAAGGTATTGGCACCGGACAGCGTCTGCACGCCAGCACCGACCTTGATCAGCTCACCGCTGCCATCGATGACACCGGCAAAGCTGCCATTGCTGGCGCCACCGAAAGTAAGGGTCTGCGCGCCCAATGCCACATGGCTGCCTGCCGCGCCGTTCAACGCGCCAATGGTCTGCCCGGCACCCGCTGCGGAGATGTCCAGCGTCGCGCCGGCACCGGCGAGGTCCACCGCACCGATGGCGGCAAGACTGCCACCCGCGCCGAGTGCCAGCGTACCTGCGTTGACCGTAGCGCCACCGAGGAAGGTATTGGCACCGGACAAGGTCAGCGTCGAGGCGCCGTCCTTGATCAGGCCACCGGCACCACTCACCACACCGCTCAGAGTGAGATTGCTGCTGCCCAGCAGGGTCAGCGTATTGGCGCCCAGGTTCACTGCATTGACCAGCGAAACCGGGGCGCTCGCATCCAGAGAAACATTGCCGCCGATGTTCAGTGCACCGGTACCCAACGCACCGTTGGCGCCGACCGACAGACCGCCCGCATTCAGCGTCAGACCACCACTGAAGGTGTTGCTGTTGTTCAACGACAGCACGCCAGTGCCGGTCTTGATCAGGCCACCGGTGCCGGTGATCAGTCCGCCCAGAGCAACATTCTCATTGCTGGTCAGGCTCAGCTGCGCACCGGCATCGAGATCGATGGCATTGCCCAGGTTCAATGCCACCGTACTGCCCAGGGTCGCGTTCGCGCCCACGGCAAGCAGCCCGGTTCCCAGTGCGCCAGCGTTGCCCAGCATCAGGCCACCGCCGTTGAGCGTCAGCCCACCGGCGAAGTTGTTGGCGCCGTTGAGCGTGAGCGTGCTGGCGCCGTTCTTGACCAGGCCACCGGCTCCGGAAACCACCCCGCCAAGCGTGATCGCCTGCGAACCCGGCAGCGACAGCGCAGCCCCACTACCCAGAGTGACATTGTTGACCAGGTTCAACGCCGTGCTGCCATCGAGCGATGCATTGCCACCCACGCTCAATGCGCCCGTCCCGAGTGCACCGCTGTTGCCCAGCAGCAGGCTGCCGGCATTGAGGTTCAGGCCGCCGCTGAAGGCATTGGTGCCGTTCAAGGTCAGCAGCGAGGCACCGTTCTTGGTCAGGCTGCCGGTGCCGGTGATGTTGCCGCCCAGGGTGAGGTTCTGGCTGCCCGGCAGGGTCAGCACCGCGCCAAGGTTGATGGCATTGCCCAGATTCAGTGCTGCGGTTACGTCGAGCAAGCCATTGCCGCTGACCGTCAATGCGCCGGTACCGAGTGCACTGCCGTTGCCCAGCAACAGGCCACCGGCCGCCAGGTTCAGGCCACCACTGAAGGTATTGGCGCCGCTGAGCGTCTGCGTGCCCGTTCCCTGCTTGACCAGGCCACCGGTACCGCCGATCACGCCGCCGAATGTCTGGTTGGTGGCATCACCGAAGGTGAGCGTGCTGCCGCCCAGCGAGAGGATGCTGCCTGCCGCACCGGACAGCGCACCGATGGTCTGGTTGCCGCCGAGCGAGATGTCCAGTTCGGCGCCGGCCCCCGCCATGCTCACCGCCCCGGTGGCCGCCAGACTGCCGCCACTGGCCAGTGCCACCTTTCCTGCGTTCACGTTCAGACCGCCGGTGAATGCGTTGGCCCCACCCAGCGTGAGCGTGAAGGCGCCGTTCTTGACCAGGCTGCCGGTACCACCGATCACGCCGCCCAGCGTCAGCGCGTTGGAGCCCAGCACGTTGAGCGAACCACCCACCCCCAGGTTGATGCCGTTGCCCACGGTCAGTGCCGAGCTGGCATCAAGCGTCACCGCGCCACCGACATTCAATGCGCCGGTTCCCAGCGCACCGCCGTTGCCGAGCACCAGTCCTCCAGCCGTGAGCGACAGCCCTCCACCAAACGTGTTGGCGTTGTTGAGGGTCAAGGTGGCCGCGCCGTTCTTGACCAGGCTGCCGGAGCCACCGATCACGCCGTTGAAGGTCAATGCCTGGTTCCCGGACAGATTGAGGATGCTGCCCGCGCCCAGATTGACCGCGTTGGCGAGAGCGAGCGCCCCGGTGCCATCGAGAGACACGTTGCCGCCAACACTAAGTGTTCCAGTACCCAGCGCGCCTGCATTGCCCAGCAGCAGGCCACCGCCGTTGAGCGTGACGCCACCTGTGAAGGTATTGGCGCCCGACAGGGTCTGGGTACCCGTACCGACCTTGACCAGCGCGCCGCCGACACCGCCGATGACGCCGGAGAAGCTGGTGCTGGTGTTCAAGCCACCCAACGTGAGGCTGCGCGCGCCAAGGTTGAGCGCACCGGATCCGGCAAGTGAGCCGATGGTCTGGCTGGCCGCAACCGAGAGATCGAGGTTGGTACCTGCGCTCAGCGAGATCGCACTTGTCGGCGACAGGCTGCCACCGGCGCCCAATGCCAGCGCACCACCGGTGACCGCGAAGGAGCCCGTAAGCAGGTTGGCACCATTCAAGGTGAGGGTACCCGGACCCGCCTTGACCAGGTCGCCAGCGCCGGAGATCGAACCGTTCAATGACAACGCATTGCTGCCCAGCAGGTTCAGCGAGCCCCCGCCGTTGATCACCAGATTGTTGCCCAGGGTGAAGCCCGCCGTCGTATCCAGCGACGCGCTGCCACCGACGGTCAGACTGCCGCTGCCCAGTGCCCCGGCATTGCCCAGTACCAGGCCGCCGGCATTGAGGTTGACGCCGCCGGAGAACAGGTTTGCGCCGCCGAGAGTAACGATGCCGGTGTTGCTGACCGTCAGCCCGCCAGTACCGGACAGCACGCCACCCAGACCGAATGCATTGGTTCCGGACAGAGACAGATTGCCACCGAGGCTGAAAGCGTTGGCCAGGTTCAGACCGGCCGTGGAGGAGGCGATGGCACCGCCGCTGGCGGTGAACAGCCCTGTGCCGAAGGAACCGGCATTGTTGAAATTGATCAGACCATCATTGAGCGTGGTCGTACCTGCGCCAGCCCACGCACCCTGCAGGTTCCAGGTACCGCTGTTGACGGTGAGCCTCTGGAAGTTGATGTACTGGTTCCAGCCCAGCGTGGTCACCGCCCCACCGGTACCGCTGCCCGGGCCGGTTGGGCTGTTCTGCAGCACCAGGCTGTTGTTGGACGCCGAACCACCGTCGACGATGCCGGCCGCGGCCAGATTCACCGCAAGCACGCCGACCTGTCCAGCGACGCCGATACCGGCGGTATTGACGCTGGAACCAGACACGGCGGTGAAGGTGTTGCCGGTGACCGAACTACCCAGGTTCACGCTGCCGTTGATGGTTCCCGCATTGAGGAAGGTATTGCCGGCCCCCGCCGTGGCCGAGCCTTGGAACCCTATGCGGCCGGTAATGGTGCCGGTGTTGTTGAGATTGGTCTGCGCACCACCGTAGCTGACGATCGATGCCGCATCGGCCGTGGTCAACAGGCCTGCGCCAAGGATCGACATGTCCACATTGCCGGCGTTGATGATGTTGCTGACACCGCCGGAAGCGTTCTGCATCACCAGCGCCTGTCCACCGAAACCGAGAATGGAGCCGATATTGACCAGGCCTTTGATCGCCCCGCCCGCCTGGTTGTTGACGTTGATGGTGTTTCCACCGACGGTGTTGTTACCCAGCACCATGCCCGACGCCGCCAGGCTCAGGCCACCGTTGAGGGTGGGATCGATCGTGCCCTGGTTGTTCACGGTGATGCCGTTACCGCTCAAATTCACGGCACTTCCGCCAACGATCGGCGGCACGCTGAGCACAGCGCCGGTCTGGATATCCAGCGTCACGCCATTGATGCTGTTGGCCAGCGAATTGGTATTAGAGCCAGTCGCGCAGGTCACCGTGGTGCCTGCGGTAGTGCACGCCGCGAACGCCGAACCACTGGCCAGCGTGGCCGCCAATGCCACCGCCAACTGGTGCGCCCGCAATCGCGGCACCCACCCTGCGCAGACCGCGCTTCCGCCGGGATTCTGGGTGACCTCCGAAGCAACCTGCATTACGCCGAGGGCGCGATTGAAAACCAGACGGTAAATGCGGTTCATCGGTAAATCTCCATGAAAAGACCGGATGGCACTGCAGGCAGGTTTTTTGAAGACAATGCGGCCTACCCCGGCTCCCGACACGGGAACAAGGCCTGGCGTCATTAACTTCTGAAAATCTTCACATCTTCACGCGACCGCACCTGGAAAAGGCAGGTCAACGTGTCCGTCAAGGCGAAAACTCCCCGATTTCGCATGACGAATGGCGGCACTGTGCGGCCGATCGCGCCAGCGGCATGTGAATCACGCGCGTTATTTTCATGACGCACGTCAAATAAAACGTGCGGACAAAATGGTTTTGCCGAAAATGCATATACCTGCAGCAGGCGGAGATTCCTTTCTCCGCCCAACTAAATGCATTCAGCTGCTCGAGAGTTTCATCAGCACCAGGCCGGAAACGATCAGCACCGCCGCACCGATCCGCATCGGGCTGACCTGCTCACCGAGGAAGACGATGCCGACCACGAACGCACCGACCGCGCCGATGCCGGTCCAGATCGTGTAGGCGGTGCCCAGCGGCAGGCTGCGCATGGCCACCGCCAGCAGCCAGAAGCTGGCGATCATGCCGATGATGGTGACCACGGTAGGGGTGAGCCTGGTGAAGCCTTCGGACTGCTTCATGGACACGGCCCAGACGATTTCCAACAGGCCGGCGAACAACAGATAGATCCAGGCCATGACAGCCCTCCTCTTGGTAGGGCCAGGCCGTCCTGGTCATTGATTCCCGATGTGGGGGAGGTCGTTCCTCCTGGCCGGCATTCTAGCAACGCCGGTCGGCGCGGGGCGTTGCCGGCAGACGCGGGTTACAGCCGATTCAGTGCACGAAGCTGGCGTCGATGTACCTGCCTGCGCTATAGTTGCCGTCTGCCATCGGCCAGCCGATGTGCAGTCCGGCTGTGGTCTCCGGCGCATCGCGCGCTGCTTCCCCTGATCCGTGAACCGGCCGCCCACTGGGCGGCCAACGTCTCTATGGTGGCCCCGTCGGCCCCTCGCGACGCTAGGTCGAAAATCCCGCCAGGGCCGGAAGGCAGCAACGGTATCGATCGACGCGGGCGCCGAGGTCAGCCGGCGGGGCCATCGCCTTTTCGGGCGTGGCCCCACTTCTGGTAGCTGCCAGCCTTGGCTGGCGCCCTTCACCGGGCATCGCCCACCACTACCCCGCCGCGGGCGTGCCCTGGTGAAACACCACCCTCCATTCCTGCGCATGCCGTCGCCACAGCGAACTGCGCAACACCCAGCCCTGGGCCTGGCCATCAACGTGATAGCGGCTGCGGTAGCGCACCTGGGCCAGATCCTCGGCCAACAGCCACACCGCGTACTGTTCCGATTCGATCAGCACCTGAGCGCGCTCCAGCGGGATCTCCTGCAACGCCGCATCACGGCCGTAGCATCGCCCGGAACTGCCGATCTCGCTGAAATCCTCGTCCAGAAGTGCCGCCAGTTGCTCGCGATCGGCCCGCACCTGCGGCGCATGCAGCGCGCGTTCCAGCGCCTCCAGCTCGGCAGCCAGCGCCGCGTCGGCGGGCTGGCCAGCACCGCTCACGGCGGATCCTGCACCAGCACGTGCGCTGCAGTGGGGTTGGCCAGCGGCACGCACTGCCCCGGCTGCGCCACACGGTGCCCCCGCGCGGCCAGCGCCTGGCCGTCGGCCGCGCTCGCATAGTGGTAGAGCATCATCCGCGCCTGCAGTTCGGCGCTGTACTCGCGCTCCAGGTCGTCCACGCCAGTATGCGACGGGTTGCCGTGCAGGCCGCAGTCGTGCGCGATCAGTTCATTGTCGTTGGCGAAGCGGGCCAGCATCTCCGGAATCGGCCGGGTATCGCCGCTCCAGGTCAGCGCGCCCTGCAGGCGCAGGCCATAGGCCGTCTCCGGCCAGTGGTGGCGCACCGGGAACACTTCCAGGCGCACGCCCTCGTGCCAGAACGCCTCGCCCACCACGACCAGCTGGAACGCATCCCAGAAGTTGGCACCGCCCTCGGCCAGCACATTCGGATAATCACCGATGCGCTTGTGCAGCAGCGGCACCACCGTGGCGGGCACGTACAGGCGCACCTTGCCGCGCCGGTGCGCATTGAAGAAGGTGTCCACGAACAGGCGCTCGAAGCCGGCCACGTGGTCCAGGTGCACATGGGTGACGAACAGCGCCTGCGGCATGTGCCCGTAGTGCGCCTTGAACGCGGTCAGGCCTTCGCCGCCACAGTCGATGGTCAGCCACGGCCGACCGTCCCGTTCGATCACCGACATCGGCGACCCCAGCTCGACCGCCGACGCATTGCCGACGCCGAGGAAACGCAACGACCAGTCCATCAGGTGCCCCGGTTCCAGGCCATGTCATAGGCGCGGCGCAGCCGCGCGTAATCCTTCTGCACGTCTTCCATGCTGCGCTCGCCGCGCAGCTTGATCAGCGAGCGCAGCAGGCGCTTGAGATTGCGTTCGCGCCAGGCGGTCGCCGGGATGCGGATCACCCCGCGGTCGAAGTCGATCAACCAGCCGTGGCCGTTGCCGTCGAACAGGATGTTGTGCGCATTGAGGTCGGCATGGTCCAGGCCGGCACGATGGAAGCGGGCGATCAGCCGCCCGGTCTCCTCCCACGGTGCGCCCCGGCCCGCGACCAGCGCACGGTCGGCCAGCGAACGGACACCCTCGATCCGCTCCATCAGGATCGCAGCCCGGTAGCGCAGGCCCTCGCGCATGTAGAACGCCGCCAGTGGCCGGGGCACCGGCAGCTTTTTCTCGCGCAGCGCGCGCATCAGCCGGAATTCGGCGAAGCTGCGCGTCCGGTCCGCGCCGCGCCAGAGGTACTGGTCATGGCTGATCTTCGCCGCCAGGCCACCGCGCAGGTAGTGGCGCAGCACGCTGGCGCCGAACGGCGCATCGACGAACCAGGCGCTGCCACGACCGCCCTCGCCCACCGGCCGAGCCCTGCTGCCCCAGTGCTGGGGCGAGAACAGGCCGATCTCGGCTTGCCGCAGCCGCTCGCGGTCGAACAGAATGGCCCCGATGCCGCGACCCTCGCGGCATGGCGTCAGCGCTTCATTGGCGTCGAATGCGACCATTTCATTGAGTCTAACAACACATGGCATCAGCGTCCTCCTCCTTGTGCCTCCTGCGCCTGTCCGCACTTGGCGATGTCACCCACGTGGTGCCCCTGGTGCGCACCCTGCAGGCTGCGCGCCCGGATACGCCGATCCACTGGATCATCGACAAGGCCGGCCACAAGCTGCTCGACGGCCTGCCCGGTGTCACCTTCCATGCCTACGACAAGAAGAGCGGCATGGCCGGGGTCAAGGAACTGCGCAGGCAGCTGCCGCCGGGGCGCTTCGAAGCGCTGTTGCAGATGCAGGTGGCGTTCCGCGCCAACCTGCTGTCGGCCTTCATTCCCGCAGAGCGTCGCATCGGCTATGACCGCAGCCGCTCGAAGGACCTGCATGGTCTCTTCATCAACGAACGCATCCCCGACCGCCCCGGCATCCATGTGCTGGATGCCATCGGCAGTTTCTGTGAACCCCTTGGCCTGCGCCAGACCGAGGTCAGCTGGGACCTGGCGGTGCCGCAGTCCGCATATGAGTGGGCCGCCGCGCAATGGCAGGACGATGGCCGCCCGGTGTTGATGATCTCGCCCTGTTCCAGCCACGTGCGCCGCAACTGGTATGCAGACCGCTACGCCGCCGTGGCCAACCACGCCGCACAGCGCGGTTGGCAGGTGGTGCTGTGCGGAGGCCGCAGCGAACTGGAGCGCAGCATGGCCGATGCCATCCAGGCGCAGCTGCACACACCGGCGCTTGACCTGGTCGGCAAGGACACCTTGAAGCAGCTGCCGGCGCTGCTGGCCCGCGCCAATCTGGTGATGACCCCGGACTCGGGCCCGATGCACATCGCCAACGCGATGGGCGCCAAGGTACTGGGCCTGCATGCGGCCAGCAACCCGAACCGCAGCGGTCCCTATTCCGACCGCCGCTACTGCGTGGACCGCTACGACGATGCCGCGCGCAAGTACCTGGCCAAGCAGGCCGCCGATCTGAAGTGGGGCACCAAGATCGAGTTCGACGATGTGATGGAACTGATCACCGTGGAAGACGGTATCGCTGCGTTCGAACGCTACGTCGCCGACCACCTGGGGTGAGCGGCAGGCAGCCCCGGATTACGCGCGCTGCGCGTAATCCTGGTAGGACTTCTCTTCCACGTACGCCGAACCCAGCGCCAGGTTGATCGCCTTCTTGATGCGCGCGCGTTCGTCATTGCGCAGGTAGACGCTGCGCGCCAGATCGATGAAACCCTGGTCGAACGCCTGCGCCTTCTCTTTCAGGCGGATGTCGTCCTCGATGTCCCACAGCTGCTCGTTGACCGCCTTCAGTTCGGCACGCAGCTTGGCGATGTCCTTCACCGCCGCCGGGTGTGCCATCCAGGTCTGCTCCAGCGCCGACAGTTCTTTGCGCACATTGGCCAGCTTGCCCTCGTCACTGATGCGCTCGGACTTGATCTGCAGGATCGAGATCTTGTCCAGCAGCTCGCCGAAAGAAACGGGAACGAGGATTTCAGCGGTCATGGGGAAAGCTCCAACAGGTGATGCAGGCAGTTTAACCCGCAGCTCGCGATGGAATGGGTAGATCCACGCCATGCGTGGATGAGCCTGCCAGCAGGAACAGCATCCACGCATGGCGTGGATCTACTGATGCACCTGCCCCGACAGGGGCGGGGAGAGGCAGGCAAAGGGAGGGGCCCACAGGTTGCGCAGCAACGTGTGGGGCGACGCGCTGAGCGCGGCGCGTCCCACGCCAGATTAAAGAAAAAGGGCTGCCTTTCGGCAGCCCTTTTTCTTTAATCTGGCGGAGAGGGGGACTGCCATAGATCCGTCCAAGGAAATCCAGTGGCATCGCAAATAACATATATTTGCCATTTAGTTTCAATGGC
Source organism: Stenotrophomonas sp. 86156_Sma (assembly GCF_056481625.1). Taxonomy (NCBI): domain Bacteria; kingdom Pseudomonadati; phylum Pseudomonadota; class Gammaproteobacteria; order Lysobacterales; family Lysobacteraceae; genus Stenotrophomonas; species Stenotrophomonas sp. 86156_Sma. The sequence continues at coordinate 1,071,744 of NZ_CM151157.1, read as the reverse complement.
TTACAAGTGACATCATCCAGCACCGTCCAGCAACACCCATCACCACCCAACGCGAAATGGCATACCAGATGGCATACTGGATGGCATACCAGATGGCATACCAGACACCCATGGCACTGCTTACCGACATCAAAGCCAGAAGCACCACTCCCGGGAGCACAGCACTGCCACACGGCGGAGTCCCCGGCCTAAGCCTGCATCCTTCACGCACAAAGAAGGGGCAAGGTAAGTGGGTCCTACGCTACGTGAGCCCTACCACTGGCAAACGCCGCAATGCAGGCCTCGGCAGCTACCCGCATGTGAGCATCGCCCTTGCCGGCAAGCTGGCTCGCGAAATGCGCGAAGAGATTGCACTTGGGCAAGATCCCCTGGCGACCAAGGCGCCCGCAGTTGCTGCACCCGTGATGCCAACCTTCCAAGAGGCGGCAGAACAGGTACATGCCGAACTCAAGCCAGGGTGGAAGAATGCCAAGCACGCCCAGCAGTGGATCAACACGCTTACCGAGTACGCCTTCCCCAAGATCGGCTCCTTGCCGATGGACCAACTTCAGCCCCGCCATATGGCCGATGTCTTGCGCCCGATCTGGCTGGAAAAAGCGGAGACCGCTTCCCGGGTAAAGCAGCGTTTGCATGCCGTGATGGCCTGGGGCTGGGCGCACGGGTTCAACCAAGCCAACCCTGTGGATGTAGTCACCCATCTGCTACCGGTACAACCCAGCAAGACGGTCCGACAAGAGCACCAACCTGCCATGCCCTGGACTGACATCCCGGCGTTTGTCAAAACCAGACTGGTGGATACATACGAGCTAGATGTCACCAAACGTGCGCTGCTGTTTTTGATCTTGACCGCTGCGCGCTCTGGCGAAGTCAGGGGAATGACTTGGGATGAGGTCAATTTGCGCAACAAAGTCTGGATCATTCCTGCCGATCGCATGAAAGCCAGCCAGACCCATCGAGTCCCACTCTCTGAGCAAGCCATCACTTTGCTGCAGGTACAGGTAGGCAAGCACGATCATCTGGTCTTCCCATCGATCCATTCCCGAACAGTCCTCTCGGACATGACCCTAACTGCGCTATTGCGCCGCCTGAAGGCCCACAGCGATAGCGACAAGCGGATAGCCACCGCGCACGGCTTCCGGTCAAGCTTTCGCGACTGGTGCAGCGAGGAAGGCTATGCTCGGGATCTTGCTGAACGCGCGCTGGCCCACACTGTCCAAAACAAGGTCGAAGCTGCCTATCACCGCACCGATCTGCTGGAGCAACGACGCCCCATGATGCAGGCATGGGCTGATTTCATCCTCCCCAGACCTGCTCCGGACTGAACCGCCCCGACTTTCTTGGAGGCCATTTGGTTTGAGTCAGGCCGCTTTGGCCTGACCGGCTTGCTGCCGATAGTAAGCCGCTTCGGCTTCCGCTGGCGGGATGTTCCCGATCGGCCCCAGCAGTCATTGGTGGTTGTACCAGTACACCCAGTCCAGCGTGGCCAGTTCTACCTGCTGGCGGCTGCGCCACGTCTGCCGATGGATCACCTCGGCCTTGTACAGCCCGTTGATCGTCTCGGCCAGCGCGTTGTCATAGCTGTCGCCCACGCTTCCCACCGACGGTTCAACCCCAGCTTCGGCCAATCGCTCGCTGTAGCGGATCGACACGTATTGCGACCCGCGGTCGGAGTGATGGATCAATTCGCCCTCCCTTTGCCGGGCCTGCAGTGCTTGCTCCAGTGCGTCCAGAACGAAGTCGGTCGTCATCGAACTGGACACCTTCCAGCCCACGATCCGACGTGCGTACACGTCGATCACGAACGCCACGTACACCATGCCCTGCCACGTCAAGACGTAGGTGAAGTCGCTCACCCATAGCGCGTTGGGTCGATCGGCATGGAACTGCCGGTTCACCCGGTCCAGCGGGCACGGCTGCGCCTTGTCGCTGACCGTGGTCTTCACCACCTTGCCGCGGATCACACCACGCAGGCCCAGCCGACGCATCAGCCGTTCCACCGTGCACCGGGCCACCTGCCAGCCTTCCCGCAGCAACTGCCGCCACACCTTGCGCACCCCGTAGACCTGACTGTTCTCGTCCCAGACCCGGCGGACCTCCACCGCCAGTCCCTGGTCCTGCCACCAGCGGTTCGGATTGCGCTCCGGATCGGCCTGACGGACCGCATGGTTGTAGTACGTCGACGGAGCGATCTGAAGTACACGGCAGATCGGCTCGACTCCGTAGGCGTGGCGGTGTTCGGTCACGAACCTCGTCATGGCTTGAAGTGGCGGTCGAGCTCCGCCTGGGCAAAATATGCTGACGCCTTGCGCAGGATCTCGTTGGCCTGTCGCAGCTGGCGGTTCTCCCGCTCCAGCGCCTTCATCCGCGCCCGCTCATCCGTCGTCAGGCCCGGCCGCTTGCCCTGATCACGCTCGGCCCGCCGCACCCATAACCGCAGCGTCTCGGCAGTGCACCCGATCTTCCCGGCAATCGATGCGATCGCCGCCCACTGCGAACCGTGATCGTCCTGGTGCTCCAGCACCATCCGCACCGCCCGGTCCCGTACTTCCGCGGAATATTTCACTGGCTTGTTCATGACTCCATCCTCTCAAGAGTTGGAGCCTCCAGGAATCCCGGGGCGGTTCACTACGCAACGTCCCGGCTTTTTTACCCACCCAGACCAGCATCGCCGCCCGCAGCTGACGTGCCAGCCAGGCCATCACCCAGGCCAAGGCGGCGGCCAGTGCGGTGGCGACAAGGCTGTGCAGCACACCGCGAAGCACCCGTCCCGGCGCACGCTCGCGCTCGGCGGCGGCGACCGCCTCGCCAAGCCGGCTGCGCACCTCCTCGCGTACCTGGGCCAGACTCTGGCCCTGCGCGGTATCCACATCGGCAGGCGTGATGAGGGTGACGACTTCCCCGCCGAGCAGCAGGATCACACCGGCGGCGGTATCGTTGAAGGTGACGCCGGGCGTTCCCGGCTCGTCGACGATGCGCTTGATGTTGAATTCGGCAACCTGCGCCCGCTGCAAGGGCGAGCGCCCCATGAACGCACTGCGGAAGGTCAGGATGTCACGGTTGTAATAGCGCACCGTCGCTGGGGCATGCGCCTGGGCGGTGCTTTCTTCGGTCGCAGCCAGCAGCGGCGCAGGTGCAAGCAGCAGCGAGGCGCACAGCACAAGCAGCAGCGATGCCATCAAGGTGAACCCGCGTGCCAGTGGTGCTGTTTCGAGGCTGCTCCGGAACATCTTTCTGCTTCCCCGCAAGAAGAGATGACTTGCCGCTGGCGTGTTGCGTCGACCCGCCGCCAATCAGCCCCCACAGGCCGCAGGGTACGCCAGCTACGCCCGTGCTCCATCATCGCACCGCGGCAGGCGGATTGCCTGCCATCACGATCTGGCCACTATCGTCCAGGGTGCACCACACTCGCCCGCAGCAACGTAGCCCGGGTAAGCGCAGCGCACCCGGGAAGAGCGGTCCGGGCATCCGTATCCGCGCCAACCGCCCCGGGTGCGCTGCGCTTACCCGGGCTACGGCTTTGGTTAAATCTCGCGATGTGTGCTGTGGCTCGCTCCTGCGTGAGCGCCACGCCGACGGATCTGGGCGTCCCTCCCACTCCGCACCAACTGCCCCGGGTGCGCTGCGCTTACCCGGGCTACGGGCTTTCGTTCAATCTCGCGATGTGTGCTGTGGCTCACTCCTGTGCGAACGCCACGCCGACGGATCTGGGCGTCCCTCCCACTCCGCACCAACCGCCCCGGGTGCGCTGCGCTTACCCGGGCTACGGCCAGCCATTGATCTGGCGATGCTTGCCGCGGCTTTCTGCTGATGGCGCCGGCCTTGATATTGGTCAGTCCCGGCGGCGACGAAGGGGCGGATACTCGCTGCGTGGAAACTTTCACGACCCGCGTGCAGCTATTCAATGCGCCACACCGGCTGCTGTTCTTCATCGGTGTCTGCAATCTCGGCTTGGCGATGGCTTGGTGGGCGCTCTGGCTGGCCGGCTTGCAGCTGGGCAGCCCCCTGCCCGTGCCCGCCGTGCCGCCGGCCTGGCTGCATGGGCTGTGGATGCAGTACCTGGTGCTGCCCAGTTTCATCTTCGGCTTCCTGTTGACCGTATTCCCACGCTGGATGGGATTGCCGGCACTGCCGCGGTGGCAATACGCAGGCGTTGGTAGCGGACTGTTCGGCGCGCAGATCGCGCTGCTGACCGCCAGCAGCGGTTGGCAACCCGGGATGTGGTTGGCCCTGTTGCTGGCGGCGCTGGGATGGGCATTCGGGCTGGTCGTACTCGGCCGCCTGCTGTTGCAGGAGAAAGGCCGCACCTGGCATGCGTGGTCATGCTGGTCCGGCTTGCTGATGGGCTGGATCGGCCTGCTCGGTTTCGCCGCCGCTGCCACAGGTGCTGATATCCGCTGGCAGGCACTGAGCGTGTCGCTTGGCACCTTCGGGCTGTTGCTGCCGATCTACGCAAGCGTCGCCCACCGCATGTTTCCGTTCTTCGCCGGCAACGTGGTGCCGGGCTACCAGGCATGGCGGCCACCACAATGGTTGGCGATCCTGTGGGGACTGTGCCTGCTGCATCTGGCCGGGGAACAGCTGCAGCAGCCACTGGCGACGCTGCTGGCCGATGCGGGCCTGCTGCTGTTGTCGCTGTACTCGCTGTGGCGTTGGTGGCCGCGCGGACCCAAGCCGCCGCTGTTGAGCGTGCTTTTTTACGGACTGGCGTGGTGGCCGCTGGCGATGCTGCTGTATCTGCTGCAGGACATCGCTGCGCTTACCGGCCATACCGGCTGGCTGGAACGCGCGCCACTACATGCCTTGGCGATCGGCCTGTTCGGCAGCCTGTTGGTGGCCATGGTCACGCGTGTGACCCAAGGCCATTCCGGGCGTGCACTGGTGATGCCGGTGGTCGCATGGGTCGCCCTGCTCGGCCTGCAACTGGTTGCAGTGCTGCGCATCCTGGCGCCGCTACTGGATGATCCCTGGCATTGGCATGCCGTCGCCGCCGCCGGCTGGCTGCTGGTGCTTGCACCGTGGTTGCTGCGGTTGGGGTGGATCTACTGGCGCCCACGTGCGGACGGCAAGCCGGACTAATCGTTACGCGGAGAATCAGGCCTGCACGCGGCCATCAGCCAGATGCACCACCTGCTGGCCGAACATGTCCACGTCCTCCGGATCATGGCTGATCAGCAGCAGCGGGATGCCGGTCTGGTCCAGCACCGTTTCAAGCTCCTGGCGCAGATGCGCACGCAGGGCGTGGTCGAGTGCGGCGAACGGCTCATCCAGCAGCAGTGCCTGCGGCTTGGTCACCAGCGCCCGCGCCAAGGCGGTGCGCTGACGTTGGCCGCCGGAGATCTGCGACGGCAGCAGGTCACCGAGGTGATCGATGCGGAACGTCTGCAACCATTGCTCGACCGCATCGATACGACGGCTCCGCGGCGGATTCAACAGGCCTCGCTGCAGGCCAAAACCCACGTTCTGCCGCACCGTCAGGTGCGGGAACAAGGCGTAGTCCTGGAACACATAGCCGATGCGGCGCCGTTGTGGTGACAGATTGATGCCGGCAGCCGCATCGAACAGCGCTTGCCCGTGCATACGGATCACACCGGCGTCCGGCCGCAGCAATCCAGCCACCGCCTTCAAGGTCAAACTTTTTCCCGCACCAGACGGGCCGAACAACACCACATTGCGCTGTGTGCAACGCAAGGCCGCCTGCAGCTGGAAGTGCTGGCCTGCAGCCTGCAGCTTGCGTTGGATATCCAGCTCAAGCCACATTGCGCGCCCCCTCCTGCCGCCGCCCGACCAATCGCGCGGCAAGCAGCAGCACGCTGATGCAGACCAGCGAGGACAGCAGCACCAAGGCGTTGGCGCGACCGTCATTGCCGGCCTGCACCGCCTCGTAGATGGCGATGGACAAGGTCTGGGTGCGGCCGGGAATGCTGCCGGCGACCATGATGGTGGCGCCGAACTCGCCCATCGCGCGGGCGAACGCCAGCAGCAAGCCGGCAAGAATGCCGCGCCATGCCAGCGGCAAGGTCACCCGGAAGAACAGCGCCAGCTCGGATACACCCAAGGTGCGCGCGGCCTGTTCCAGCTGCCCATCCACATCCTCGAAGGCCGCACGCGCCGGCTTGAACACCAGCGGAAACGAGGCCACCGCAGCCGCGATCACCGCTGCCTGCCAGGTAAACACAAGATTGATGCCGAAACTGTCTTCCAGCCATGCACCAAGCGGGCCCTTGCTGCCGATCAGCACCAGCAGGTAATAGCCCAGCACCGTCGGCGGCAACACCATCGGCAGGGTGAATATCGTGTCCAGCAACTCACGGCCGGGGAAGCGCCGCCGCGCCAACAAGGCACCAAATCCGACACCGAGCACGAGGTTGATCGCGGTCGCCCAGCCGGCCACCTTCAACGACAACCACAGCGCGCTCCAGTCCAGATCCACCATCAAGGACTACCGAAGCCGTGCCTGTGCAGAATGGCCTGGCCCTGCGCCGAGCGCACGAAGGCGATGAAGCGCTTTGCTTCGGCGGCATTGCGGCTGGTCTTCACCATCGCCAACGGATACGCGATACCACCGGCAACCGGCACCTGAAAGGCGCGCTGCACGCGCTCGCTCATCGCCTGCGCGTCGGTGGCGTAAACGAAGCCTGCATCCACTTCACCCCTTGCCACATAGTCCAGTGACTGGCGCACGTTCTGGGTGCTGATCATCTTGGCCTGCACCACCGGCCACACACCGGCCTGCTGCAGCGCACCGCGTGCATAGCGCCCAACCGGTACGCTGTCGGGATTGCCGATGGCAACGCGCTTCACATCGGCCTTGGTCAGCGCCGCCAACGTGGTCGGCTTGTTGCTGGCCTGCGGCGGCACCACCACCCACAGGCTGTTCTGCGCGAATACGTGCTGGGTTGCCGGATCGATCAGGCCTTCGGTATTGGCCTGTGCCATCGTGGTCTGGTCGGCCGAGGCCAGCACGTCGACCGGCGCGCCGCGTGCGATCTGCTGCAGCAAGGTGCCGGAGGCGGCGAAGTTCAGGTCCACCTTCGTGCCCGGGTTGGCCGTCTCGTATGCGCTGGATATCTCGCGGAAACTCTCGGTCAGGCTGGAAGCCGCGGAGACCGTCAGATCAGCTGCGCTTGCCGGCAGCGTGACGGCCAGCAACAACAACGCCCACAGCTTGTTCATGCATGCATCCTTGGTTGGGCATCATTCGCTTGCGTCATCGGTGGCCGCCATCAACGCCAGACGTTCCGGTTGCAGCAGGATGATCTCGCGCTGCTTCACCGCGATGACTTCTTCGTCGCTCAAACGCCGCAACACCCGGCTGGCCGTTTCCGGCGCCATGCGCAGGTAGTTGGCGATCTCGGTGCGGGTCATGGTCAGGTTGAAGCGGTGTGCCGAGAAGCCACGCCGCGCGTAGCGGCTGGAGATATCCAGCAGGAACGCCGCCATGCGCTCCTCGGTACGGTAATTGGCCGCCAACAGCAACGCCTTGCCGATCTCGGCACTGAGCAGGCTGAACAGCTTGGCCTGCAGGCCGGGCATGCGGCTGGCCAGCATGCTGATGCGCGGAAACGAGATACGGCACAGATGCACGGTATCCAACGCCACCGCATTGCAGGGATAACGCGATCCGTGGATGGCGTTCAGGCCGATAACTTCGCCAGGCAAGGCAAAGCCCAGCACCTGCTCGTTGCCAAGGCTGTCGTCGACGAAGGTCTTGACCATGCCGGCGCGCACCTCAGCGATTGCATCGAAGGGTTCACCCGCGCGGAAGATGTAGTCGCCCGCATGGTACGGCCCAACGTGGTCGACCATCACGTGCAGCTCGTTCAGCGCCGTCTTGTCATAGCCCTGCGAACTGCAGGCATCGGAGAACGCACAGGTCGTGCAGAAATGCAGCGCGTCACCGTCGCCGGCAGCGGCTGGATTCGGCGCCGCGGTTCCCAAGGGGCCGCGCGGTGGGGGTGTAGGTGACGTCATTCCGTTTTCAAGCAACAGCGGCCAAGGGGCGGAAGCACGCTGCGATCATACGCCACAGCAGCTCACCTTCGTTCTGGATCAACAGCATGTCGCCGTCACGGCGCAGCCAGCCGCGCTCGATGAACATGGCGACGCGGCTCCACGCGTGCTCGAAACAGGCGTCGAATGGCTGCGCGTTGCGCCATTCGAAGGCGCGCATGTCCAATGCGTGGTCGCAGGCCAGGCTCTGCACCACCTCATCGGTCATACGTTCATGCTCGGAAAGAATAAGCCCGGAGGATATTCCTGGCTGCCCAACCACCAGGCAGGCGCGCCAATGGCTCGGCTCAGGCTCGATGCGGCAGATGACATCGCCGATCTGGCTGAAGGCGCCCACACCAATGCCGAGCAGGTCATGGCGCTCGCGCCGCGGCACCCCGAGCAGGTCGCAATGACGCTGGCCATCGCCGTTGCGCAGCGGCATCGGCAGGTCCGGCCGCTGATAGTGATCGCCGCCAAGCGGCAGGTAGCCGCCTGCACGCAGCAGCCGCCATGCCTGCAGCCAGTCCGTTGGCAACGGGTACTCGGGCAGCAAGGCAGGCGATGGCAGGATGATGCGTTCGGGCGCCAGCTCCAGCACCCGCTGCAGCCGCTGCAGGAACGACACATCGGCGTAGCACGGCACGCGCAGCTGGTAGTAACACGCGGTAAAGCCGGTCTGCTGGGCTTGGGCCAGCATCGCCGGGCCATTGACGCCGGCATGGTCGATCACCGTCATCCGCGTGCAGCCGACCTCGCGCAATGCAGCCGGTGCGACATCGCTGGCCGCATCCAGGCGCACCTCAACCTGCGGCCGGGCGATGGTGCACAGCTGCTCCGGCACCGCGTCCAACAGGCGGCCCAGCAGGGCGGGCGGCAGATGCTCGACGATACCCGGCTGCAGCACCATGGCCGCCACTTCGCGATCGCTGGCCAGCATGTTCGCATGCAGGCGCACGCACACCAGCAACGCGTCCAGCACGTTCTCGGCGCGCTCCAGCTCATGTGGGGGTGCGCAGAAACCCAGCGTCAACGCACGTGGAATCAGATGCTCGTTGCTGGCCTGCATGGCCGCACGCCAGCCCGCCTCGGCGAAGCCGGGGCTCAGCTCCGCCGGCGCCGGGAACAACACGTGCGCGGGTTGCTGCAGCAATGCAACATGCAATGTGGCGTCATCCATCCCGGCGGTCTCTACTGGCATGCAAGCATCCTCGCGCAGCGACCGCCGGGTTTCACTGATCTGGATCAAGCCCGGCGCTGTTTCTCCGCGGCGGCGGCGTCGATGGCTTCAGGCAGGTCGGTCTCACGATCCAGCTGCGGGAAGTTGCGACGCTCCATCCGCCGGATGGCGAAGTGCATCCAAGCCAGGGAAATGCTGACCAGCACGAACAGCAGCATGAAGCAGCTGCTCCAGATGCCGAGCGCATCGTTCAACGCGCCGAACACGATCGGCAGGATGAAGCCGCCGAGGCCACCGATCATGCCGACCACACCGCCGACCGAGCCCACATGCTGCGGGTAATAGACCGGGATGTGCTTGTACACCGCGGCCTTGCCCAGCGACATGAAGAAGCCGAGCACGAACACCAGCATGGTGAACAAGGTCACGCTGATTGCCAGATGGAAGCTGATCTCGCCATGGATGCCCTGCACGATGTAGCGGGTATCCGGATAGGCCAGGATGAAGGTGCAAATCGACGACACACCCAGCGTCCAGTACATCACCCTGCGCGCACCGATGCGGTCGGACATCCAACCGCCCACCACCCGGAACAGGCTGGCCGGGATCGAATAGCACGCGGCCAACACGCCCGCTGTAGCGACGTCCATGCCGTAGGCGCCGACCAGATAGTGCGGCAGCCACAGTGCCAGGGCGACGAAGCCGCCGAATACGAAGAAGTAGTACAGCGAGAAGCGCCACACCTGCAGGTTCTTCAGCGGCGCCATCTGCTGGGCGAAGGACATCGGCTTGACGCCGCTGCGACGGCGCTCTTCCAGCGACGGGTCTTCCTTGCTGAACAGATAGAACAGCACCGCGGTAACCGCCAGCCCAACCGCCCACAGCTTGGCCACCATCATCCAACCGGACGCCACCATCACCAGCGGTGCCAGCAGCTTGGTCACTGCCGAGCCGATATTGCCGGCCCCGAAGATGCCCAATGCGGTGCCCTGCTTCTCCGGCGGGAACCACTTGGAGACATAAGTGACGCCGACCGAGAAGTTGCCGCCGGCAATGCCGACAAACAACGCCGCCAGCAGGAACTGCGGATAGGTTTCAGCGTAGGTCAGCAGCCACGTTGCCACCGCGCCGCACAACATCACCAAGGTCATCACCTTGCGGCCGCCGAACTGGTCGGACCAGATGCCGAGGAAGACGCGGATCACAGAGCCGGTCAGCACCGGGGTTGCAATCAGCAGGCCGAACTGGGTGTCGTTCAGACCCAGCTGCTTGCTGATCTGGATGCCGATGATGGCGAAAATCATCCACACCGCGAAGCACATGGTGAAGGCGAACGTGCTCAACCACAGCGCACGTTGTTGTTCGCCGCTGCTGATGTTCTGTAGATTCTGGCTCATTGCCACTCCTGGGGGTTACGTTCTACTCAGCCTGTGCTTCGATGTCTTCAAGCCCGCGCACCGGGTAGCGCTCGCGCAGCTCAAGCAGGAACTGCTGCAGGTCGCGTTGGCGCACCTGTAGTTCCAGGTAGTCACTGATCTGCGCCCGCACCTGCTCGAAGGTAAGCGCCGTGCCGGCTTCCAGCGCATCGATGCTGACCACGTGGTAGCCCCAGCGCGATTCCACCGGGAACCCGGCCAAGCCTTGTCGCAGGCGGAATACCTGGCGATCGAACTCCGGCGTAGTCTGGCCGCGTTGCAGCCAGCCCAGATCGCCGCCTTCGCTGCTGGACGGGCATTGCGAGTGACGCGCGGCCAGATCGGCAAACAGATGCGGCTGTTCCAGCAGTTCGGCGATCAGCTTCTCGGCCAGGGTGCGGGCTTTCAGCCGGCCGGCGATATCGTCGGCCGGTGCCGCCAGCAGGATGTGGCGTACGCGGATGCGGTCCGGTGAGCGGAAACGCTCGGGGTTTTGCGCAAAGTAACGCTGGCAGTCGTCTTCGCTGGGCACGCGGTCTACCAGCGCCTGTTCGATCAGCTGCTGGATGCGTGCTTCCTCGCTGGTCTCCTGGCCGACGCCGGGGACATCGGCCAGGCCAAGCCGTTCGGCTTCCAGCCGCAGCAGTTCGCGCACCACCAGCGCACGCGCCGCATCGGCACGCGACTGCTCCGGGCGCATCGCCCGGTGGTACTGCATCTCGCGGGCGATATCGGCCTCGCTGATCGGCGTGTCCTGCACGTACAGGCTGCACGGTGCCGGTTGGCCGAGGCCACGGGTTCCCGCATCCTGTTCGTGATGGTGGCCGGCTTCGGCCGGCACCGACTTGTCCGAGTCGATCACCGTGATCGGAAGTATGCGTGGCAGGCTGCCCATGGCTTACTCCCGCGGACCGTAGCGCAGCGTGGCCTGACGACGACGCACCACCTGGTACGGCCGCCACAGGTAACTGATCGGCACGCTCCACACATGCACCAGACGGGTGAACGGTGCGATCAGCACCAGCGTCAGGCCGAGGAAGATGTGCGCTTTGTAGACCCAATGCACGCCTTCGACATAATCGGCCGCGCCGGCACGAAAGGTGACGATGTGCTGCGCCCACTCGGCCAGCATCACCATCACCCCGCCGTCCAGATGGCCGGCCGAGACCTTGATGCTGTACAGGCCAAGACAGAGCTGAGCGAACAGCAGCACCAGCACCAGCGTGTCGCCAAAGCTGCCGATGGCGCGGACCCGCGCATTGGTCAGCCGCCGCACCAGCAAAATGGTGATGCCGACGAAGCACAGCGCGCCGAAGAAGCCACCGACCACCATCGCCAGCAACTGTTTCTGCGAGGAGGTGATGAAGGGCTCATACAACGCATGCGGGGTCAGCAGGCCGACAAAGTGGCCACCAAGGATGGCGATGATGCCGATGTGGAAGCAGTTGCTGCCAATACGCATGCCACGGTCGGACAGCAACTGGGTGGAGCCGGTACGCCAGCTGTACATGGCCTTGTCATAACGCGCCCAGCTGCCGATCAACAGCACCGCCACCGCGATGTAGGGATAGAACTGGAAGGCGAACTGATTGACGTAATTCATGGCTGGATCTCCCGCGGCTGCGCGCGTGCCGGTGAACGATGGGGTGGGTCGCAATCCTGCGAAGGCGCATCGGTGCCGAAGCGCACCGCCTCTTCCTCCCACAGGCTGTCCATGGCTTCGACGGTGTCGTCGCGCACTTCCTCGCTTGCCCGTTGCCGCAGCACCGCCAAGTTGACCTTGCCTTCGCCGGCCTCGACCAGGATTTCCAGCAACACCGCATGCGGCAGCTGCCGCTCGGCCGCACGCGCGGCGAGCATGCCGGCGATGTGGCCGATGTGGTGCAGCCAGTCCTTGGCCTCGGCCTGCGGCCGGTGCGAGAGGTATTCCAGCAACAGCGGCAGATAATCCGGCAGTTCGCGCGCATCCAGCTCGAAACCGTTCTTGCGATAGGCGTCGATCAGGTCGACCATGGCCTGACCACGGTCGCGCGACTCGCCATGGATGTGTTCGAACACCAGCAGGCTCATCGAGCGGCCACGGTCGAAGGTGGACAACCAGCGGTCCTGCGCATCCAGCGGATCACTGGCCAGCAGCTCGCGTACGAAGGCCTGCAACTGCCCGCGACGGGCCGGCGACAGCGCCGGATCGTCGCAGGCCTCAAGCAGCTCCTCGCCATGCTGCCAAAGCTCGTCACGCGGGTAATCCAGCAATACACCAATCAGCTTGAGCACACTCATTTCGTCACCTCGTGCCGGTGCTGGCGGTTGGGATGCACCGCAAAGGTGGTGTTCTTGCGTTGGCTGAACAGATCGGCCGGGCTGTCACCGTTGCAGCCATTGCCGAAGGTGAAGCCGCAACCGCCACGTTCGCCGAAGGCGTCGTTGGCGTACTCGCGGTGCGCGCTGGGTATCACGAAGCGGTCCTCGTAGTTGGCGATGGCCAGGTAGCGGTACATCTCTTCGACCTGCGCCGGGGTCAAACCAACCTGCTCAAGCACGCGCATGTCTTCCACGCCATCGACGTTCTTGCCGCGCCGCCAGGCACGCATTGCCATCAAGCGTTCCAGCGCCCGCACAACCGGCGCTTCGTCACCCGCCGTCAGCAGGTTGGCTAGGTAACGCACCGGAATACGCAGCGAAGCGATATCCGGCAGCTCGCCGCTCATGCCGACGTGGCCACGCTCGGCCGCCGACTGGATCGGCGACAACGGCGGCACATACCAGACCATCGGCAAGGTGCGGTATTCCGGGTGCAACGGCAGTGCCAGCTTCCAGTCGATGGCCATCTTGTAGACCGGCGACTGCTTGGCCGATTCCAGCCAGCTGTCGGGGATGCCTTCGGCACGCGCGGCTTCGATCACCGCCGGGTCGAACGGATCCAGGAAGATGTCCAGGTGGGCCTGGTACAGGTCCTTCTCCGCCGCCACCGATGCGGCCTCGGCAATGCGGTCGGCGTCGTACAGCATCACCCCGAGGTAGCGGATGCGGCCCACGCAGGTTTCCGAACACACGGTGGGCTCGCCCATCTCGATGCGCGGGTAGCAGAAGATGCACTTCTCGGATTTGCCGCTTTTCCAGTTGTAATAGATCTTCTTGTACGGGCAGGCCGACACGCACATGCGCCAGCCACGGCACTTGTCCTGGTCGATCAGCACGATGCCGTCTTCCTCGCGCTTGTAGATCGCACCGGATGGGCAGGCTGACACGCAGGCCGGATTGAGGCAGTGCTCGCACAGGCGTGGCAGGTACATCATGAAGGTCTTCTCGAAGGCGCCGTAGATTTCCTTCTGCACCTTGTCGAAGTTGTAGTCACGCGAGCGCTTGGAGAACTCGGTACCGAGGATTTCCTCCCAGTTCGGGCCCCACTCGATCTTTTCCATGCGCTGCCCGGTCAGCAGCGAGCGCGGCCGTGCGGTCGGCTGATGCTTCAGCTCGGGCGCGTCGTGCAGGTGCTGGTAATCGAAATCGAACGGCTCATAGTAGTCGTCGATCTGCGGCAGGTCGGGGTTGGAGAAGATCTTGGCCAGCATGCGCCAGCGGCCGCCGGCGCGCGGCACCAGCTTGCCGGCGCTGGTGCGCACCCAGCCGCCGTTCCACTTGTCCTGGTTTTCCCATTCCTTGGGGTAGCCGATACCGGGCTTGGTTTCAACGTTGTTGAACCAGGCGTATTCCACGCCTTCGCGCGAGGTCCACACGTTCTTGCAGGTGATCGAGCAGGTGTGGCAGCCGATGCACTTGTCCAGGTTCAATACCATCGCAATCTGGGCACGTACTTTCATCACACCACCTCCCGTGCGGCGACAACGGACTCTTCACCATCCAGCCAATCGATCTTGTCCATCTTGCGCACGATCACGAACTCATCGCGGTTGGTACCGCAGGTACCGTAGTAGTTGAAGCCCCATGCCAGCTGCGCGTAGCCGCCGATCATGTGGGTGGGCTTGAGCACGATGCGGGTCACCGAGTTGTGGATGCCGCCACGGGTGCCGGAAATCTCCGAACCCGGCACGTTGATGATGCGTTCCTGGGCGTGGTACATCATCGCCATGCCCGACATCACCCGCTGACTGACTACCGCACGCGCGGCAATCGCACCGTTGACGTTGAACAGCTCGATCCAGTCGTTGTCCTCGATGCCGGCACTGCGCGCGTCGTCCTCGCTCAGCCAGACGATCGGACCACCACGCGACAGTGTCTGCATGATCAGGTTGTCGCTATAGGTGCTGTGGATGCCCCACTTCTGGTGCGGGGTGATCCAGTTCAGCACGATCTCCTTGTTGCCGTTGGAGCGCTTGTTGAGCAGCGGCTCCACCGTGCGGGTGTTGACCGGCGGCCGGTAGCTCATGAAGGCCTCACCGAAGTCGATCATCCACTCGTGGTCCTGGTAGAACTGCTGGCGACCGGTGATCGTGCGCCACGGAATCAGCTCGTGCACATTGGTATAGCCGGCGTTGTAGCTGACGTTGTCGTCTTCCAGCCCGGACCAGATGGGCGAGGAAATGATCTTGCGCGGCTGTGCCTGGATGTCACGGAAGCGGATTGCCTCATGTTCCTTGCCCAGCGCCAGATGGGCGTGCTCGCGGCCGGTGAAGGTGCTCAGCGATTCCCAGGCCTTGACCGCGACATGCCCGTTGGTTTCCGGGGCCAGATGCAGCACCACTTCGCAGGCATCAATCGCTGTGTCGATGGATGGCCGGCCCTTGCTGATGCCTTCTTCCAGCACGGTGTGGTTGAGCTTGCCGAGGAATTCAACCTCGTGCTTGGTATCCCAGCTCATGCCCTTGCCGCCATTGCCCAGCTTGTCAAGCAATGGACCGAGCGAGGTGAACTTGCGGTAGAGATTGGGGTAGTCGCGCTCGACCACGGTCATGCTCGGCATGGTCTTGCCGGGGATGGCCTCGCACTCGCCCTTCTTCCAGTCGGCCACGCCGAACGGCATGCCCAGCTCGTTGGGCGTGTCGTGCAGGGTCGGCACCAGCACCAGATCCTTTTCGACACCGAGCACGCCCGGTGCCATGTCGCTCAGCGTGCGTGCAACGCCCTTGAAGATGTCCCAATCGCTGCGCGATTCCCAGGCCGGGTCCACCGCCTTGGACAGCGGATGGATGAAGGGATGCATGTCGGAGGTGTTGAGGTCGTCCTTCTCGTACCAGGTGGCAGTCGGCAGCACGATGTCCGAATACAGCGCGGTGGTGCACATGCGGAAATCCAGCGTCACCAGCAGATCGAGCTTGCCTTCCGGCGCCTCGTCATGCCACTTCACGTCCTCGGGCTTGACCGCGCCCATCTCGCCCAGATCCTTGCCCTGCAGGCCGTGACGGGTGCCGAGCAGATGCCGCAGCATGTACTCGTGGCCCTTGCCGGAGGAACCGAGCAGATTGGAGCGCCAGATGAACATCATGCGCGGGTGGTTCTGCGCCGCATCGGGATCGGCGAAGGCGAAGTCCAGCGAGCCGTCCTTGAACTTGGACAGCGCGTAGTCGGCCGGTGCGATGCCGGCCTGTTCGGCCTCGCGCACCAGCTGCAGCGGGTTGCGGTCCAGCTGCGGTGCACTCGGCAACCAGCCCATGCGCACCGCGCGCAGGTTGAGGTCGGCCAGGCTGCCGCTGTACTTGGAGGCATCGGCCAGCGGCGACAGCAGTTCGTCCACCTGCAGCTTTTCGTAACGCCACTGCCCGGTGTTGAAGTAGAAGAACGAGGTGCCGTTCATCTGGCGCGGCGGACGGCTCCAATCCAGGCCAAACGCCAGCGGCTGCCAGCCGGTCTGCGGACGCAGTTTTTCCTGCCCCACGTAATGCGCCCAGCCACCGCCGGTCTGGCCCACGCAGCCGCACATGACCAGCATGTTGATCAGGCCACGGTAGTTCATGTCGTTGTGGAACCAGTGGTTCATGCCGGCGCCGACGATGATCATGCTGCGACCATGGGTTTTGTCGGCAGTGCGGGCGAACTCGCGGGCGATTTCTATCACCTCGGCGCGTGACACGCCGGTGATGCGTTCCTGCCAGGCCGGCGTACCCGGCACATTCTCGTCGAAGCTTTTGGCGACATTGGCGCCGCCAAAGCCGCGATCCACGCCGTACTGCGCGAGCAGCAGGTCGTACACCGTCGCCACCAGTGCTTCGCCACCATCGGCCAGCGGCAGGCGGCGCAGCGGGATGTTGCGATCAAGCACTTCTTCGGCCGGCGCAGCGGTCCAGCCGTCGCTCTCAATGCCACCGAAATACGGGAAGCTCACTGCTTCGATACCGTCGTGGATATCGGCAAGGCTCAGCCGCAGGCGGGTTTCATGGCCATCACTGGCTTTTTCCTCGATGTTCCACTTGCCCTTTTCACCCCAGCGGAAGCCGACCGAGCCGTTCGGCACGGTGACATCGCCGCTGTTCTCGTCGAACGCCAGCGTCTTCCATTCGGGGTTGTTGCTCTCGCCCAGCCCGCCCAGCTCACTTGCGCGCAGGAAGTGGCCCGGCACCAGGCGGCCGTCGGCGCGTCGCTCCACACGCACCAGCATCGGCATGTCCGAGTACTTGCGGCAGTAGTCCTGGAAGTACTGCGAGGGCGTATCGACGTGGAACTCGCGCAGGATCACGTGGCCGAAGGCGAACGCCAGCGCGGCGTCGGTGCCCTGCTTGGGGTGTAGCCAATGGTCGGTGAGCTTGGCCAGCTCGGAATAGTCGGGGCAGATCGACACCGTCTTGGTGCCGTTGTAGCGCGCCTCGGTGAAGAAGTGCGCGTCGGGCGTGCGCGTCTGCGGCACGTTCGAGCCCCAGGCGATGATGTAGCGGCTGTTGTACCAATCAGCCGATTCGGGCACGTCGGTCTGCTCGCCCCACACCTGCGGCGAGGCCGGCGGCAGATCGCAGTACCAATCGTAGAAGGAAAGACAGGCACCACCGAGCAGCGACAGGTAGCGCGCACCGGCCGCGTAGGACACCATCGACATCGCCGGAATCGGCGAGAAACCGACGATGCGGTCCGGGCCGAACTCCTTGGTGGTGTAAAGGTTGGAGGCAGCGATGATTTCGTTAGCCTCGTCCCAGTTCAATCGAACGAATCCGCCCATGCCACGCCGACGCTTGTACTCGCGCGACTTGGCCGGGTCCTGCACGATGCTGCCCCAGGCTTCGACCGGTGACATGGTCTTGCGGGCCTGCCGCCACATGCGCAGCAAGGTGCCGCGGATCAGCGGATATTTCAGCCGGTTGGCGCTGTACAGGTACCAGGAATAGCTGGCACCACGCGGGCAGCCGCGCGGTTCGTGATTGGGCAGGTCCGGGCGGGTGCGCGGGTAGTCGGTCTGCTGGGTTTCCCAGGTGACCAGGCCATTCTTGACGTAGATCTTCCAGCTGCACGAGCCGGTGCAGTTCACGCCGTGGGTGGAGCGCACGATCTTGTCGTACTGCCAACGGGCGCGATAACTGTTTTCCCAGTCCCGCCCTTCGCTCTTGCTGAACCCATGGCCATCGGCGAAGGGTTGTGGATCACGCTTGAAGAACTGCAAGCGATCAAGGAAATAGCTCATGGTGAATCTCCGTTCGCAAACTGCTGCATCGTGGCTGTGTGTGTCATCTGGCTGCGGTGCATTGCTTTCTCAGCAGGGGGTTTCGGCCCCGCGCCGGTAGTACCACCACCAGGTGACGACCAGGCAGGTGATGTAGAACGCAATGAAGCCGTACAGCGCCATATCCGGGCTGCCGGTCAAGGTGATCGATGAGCCGTAGCTCTTGGGAATGAAAAAGCCGCCGTAGGCACCGATGGCGCCGGAGAAGCCGACCACGGCGGCCGATTCAATGCTGGCCTGGTGGGCAGCGGCCTTCTTGCCTTCGGCGCCTTCATTGGCCGACAGGCGCTCATGCAGGGTGCGGAAGATCACCGGGATCATCCGGAACGTGGTGCCGTTGCCGATGCCGCTGAGCACGAACAAGGCCATGAACGAGAGCAGGAAACCGTAGAAGTTGCCGCCCTGGCCATTGCTTGGCAGGAAGTGCAGCACGCCGAACACCGCCGCGATCATCAGTGCGAACACCCAGAACGTCAGCCGCGCACCGCCCCAGCGGTCGGCCAGGCTGCCGCCCACCGAGCGCATCAACGCGCCCAGCAGCGGACCGATGAAGGCATAGGCCAGCGGGTTCACATCCGGGAACTGGCTCTTGACCAGCATCGGGAAACCGGCAGAAAAGCCGATGTAGGAACCAAAGGTGCCGATGTACAACCAGCACATCAGCCAGTTGTGCTTGCGGCGGAAGATCACCGCCTGCTCGGAGAACGAAGAGCGGGCGCTGGTCAGGTCGTTCATGCCGAACCAGGCCGCAATCGCGAACAAGGCGATGAAGGGCACCCAGATGAAGCCGGCGTTCTGCACGAACAATGGCGCGCCGCCATCAACCACCGCTTGCGGTGCACCGCCCAGCGCGCCAAATACGCCCACCGTGATCACCAGCGGCACTACCGCCTGCGACACCGATACGCCGACATTGCCCAGACCCGCGTTCAAGCCCAGCGCCATGCCCTGACGTTGCTTGGGATAGAAGAACGAGATGTTGGACATCGAGGAGGAGAAGTTGGCGCCACCAAAGCCGCACAGGATCGCGATCAACACGAACACCCAGTACGGCGTGGCCGGGTTCTGCACCGCGAAGCCCAGCCACAAGGTGGGCAGCAACAGCGAGGCGGTGGACAAGGCCGTCCAACGGCGGCCACCGAAGATCGGGATCACGAAGGAGTAGAAGATGCGCAGCGTCGCGCCGGAAAGACTGGGCAAGGCCACCAGCCAGAACAACTGATCGGTACTGAAGGCAAACCCGATTTTCGGCAGGCTGATGGTCACCGCCGAAAACAGCACCCACACCGAGAACGCCAGCAGCAGCGCGGGGATGGATATGACCAGGTTGCGGGTGGCAACGCGTTTACCGGTCTGCTCCCAGTAAACCGGATCTTCCGGCCGCCAATCGGTGATGACACCGCCGGGACCGGGCCTGCTGTTTTTTACGGCATCGCGACTGACACTCATGCAACGCTCCAAGGCTGTTTGATACGGCGCTGGTTCTGCTGTGCTGTTGCCTGCCCAGTCGCCACGGCGTCATTAAGCCCGGCGGCCCTGGGGCCGGTATTGATCTTGATCAACCAAAGGCGCCATAACGGCGCCTACCTGACAAATATCAATCTGCGGCGACGCTGACGTCGCTTGCACGGCGCTGCACGCCACGCTGGCGCACGCTGTCACGTACATCGACATCAAACTGAAGATGCAGCGGTTGCGGTTGCAGGGGGAGTTCGTAAGAGAGTCCATCACGGCACGGCAGGCGCTGCTGCAACGCTAGCACATCCTCCTGAGGCAGCGCGAACCGCAGCGCCGTGACGCTGCCATCCAGCCGCGCCTGTTCGCCTGCATGCAGCTGCAGCGCGCAGGAAAAGCCGCCCAGTGCCCCCAGGTCGGTCCGGCTGGTCACCCACTGCCCCGCCAACAACTCGGCCAGCTCGTTTTCGTCAATGCGCAGTCGTACGGACTGCGACTGGATCTGCACTTTCATGAGGCAGAGCCTCCCATTGGATGGGGGTATTGCAGTTCAGCAGACGGGCATCGCCATCGTCGGGCAGGCGCAGCTCGATGCTGCCCAGCTGTCGCTGCAGGCGGTACAACGAGCGCGGCCCGTTCACGTCCATCACCATCGACTGCAACAGGGTGCGACAGCTGCGGTCAATGTTCAACCGCATTGGCAGCGGTTGCCCGCGGAAATGCACGCAGCGAGCGTCACCTGCGTCACGCAACCGCCAAAGAAGTTGCCGGTCGAGCAGCGGCATGTCCACCGCCACCACCCAGACAGGGCCATCCGGCAGCGTCTTCACCACGCTGTAGAGCCCCCCCAACGGACCGCAGCGCGGCACCAGGTCGGGGACCGACTCGACCCCCGGCAGCACCGGGTAGCTGCCGCTGACCCGTAGCGTCTGCGCACCCGCGGCCTGCAGCAGCGCGCACATGTGCGCCAGCAGGGACCTGCCCTGCCAACGCAGCAAGGCCTTGTCCTGGCCCATGCGGCTGGACAGGCCACCGGCCAGCACGATGCCGGCCATGGCCGGCAGGTCAGTGGGCGTGATCGTGGACATGTCCGTCGTCGGCGTGCTCGGCGCTGGGTTGGCACAGGCTGCAGCCTTCGCTCCACTCGCTGTCGCCATCCTGGTAATGCTCCTGCTTCCAGATCGGCGAGCGGTGTTTGACCGCCTCGATCAGCTGCCGGCAGGCACGGAAAGCCTCGTCACGGTGGGGACTGCCGGCGGCAACAACCACCGCCACCTCACCCACCGCCAGGCGGCCCCTGGCGTGGGCCACGTACAGCTTGATGCGCGGGCCGAACTCGGACTCCACCTCGGCCACCAGGCGCTGGAACTCGTTGAGTACCAGCGGCTCGAACATGTCATAGGTGATGCCCTGCACCGCGCGCCCTTGGTTCAGGTCGCGCACCTTGCCGATGAATACATCGATGCCGCCAAAGCCGGGGTCGGACACAAAAGCGATGCCCTCGCCCGGATCAATCGCGGCGGCGCTGCGCTCGACCACTTTCCATAGATTTTCCGCGCTCATTTCAACCTCCGCTCACCGGTGGCAGGATGGCCACACGACCGTCCGCAGGCAGCGGCTCGCTGTCGCGCAGCACGCGCTTTTCATCGGCAAACACCGAATAGTCCACCAGCCCGGCACGGAACCGGGGGAACCGTTCCAGCAGCAACTCGCGCAATGCCCGGCGCAGGTCCACGATGTGTTCACCGTTCACCCGCACGCTTAGCTCGCGACGATGATCCAGCTCGGAAAACACACCAAACAACTGCACAACGACCTCTCTCATGCTTCCTCCTGCCGGGCCAGTTGCAGCGGCTCGCGATGCCCCCAACCCTGCACGCGAGCCAATGTGCCGGCCGGGGCCAACGCATCCTCACCTTCCAGAATCGCCCAGGCGTTGGCCTGCAGCATGGTCTTGAGCCGGAACGATTCCTGCCCGGACAACACCCGCACGCTCAGCCGCCCCCCCGCATCCAGTTCCACCCGTGCCCGTGCGTGCATGCGCAGCCCCGGTGGCTTGCGCACATCGCCCTGCAACGGCAACTGCAACTGCGCCTCTTCTTCCAAACCCAGCATGCGGCGCAACACCGGCTCCACGAAGAAGCGCAACCCCACTGCCGCGGATATCGGATTGCCCGGCAGGCCGAAGTACAGGCAACCATCGGCCAGGCGGGCGAACAGCAGCGGCTTGCCCGGGCGGATGGCGACCTTGTGGAACAGCACGGTGGCACCACGGGCACGCAGGGCATCAGGGATGAAGTCATAGCGGCCCTGCGACACCGCCCCCGTACTCAGCACCACGCGCGCGCCGGCGGCCAAGGCCGCGTCCAGCGCAGCATCAAAAGCAGCCACGTCATCGCCAACGACACCGTTCCAGACCACATCAGCACCCGCGGCGTGCAGGCGGCTGACCAGGAAGGGGCGGTTGCTGTCGCGTATCTGCCCGGACTGCAACGGCTGGGCCGCATCACTGATCAGCTCCTTGCCGGTGCTGATGACCGCCACCTGCGGCCGCTGCTGCACCTGCACCCGGGCTGTCCCGAGGGCATGCAGCAAGGTCATGGCGTTCACATCCAGCGACGTGCCAGCGGCAAGCACGGTTTCGCCCAACTCCACGTCCTGGCCGCGCAGCCGCACGTGTTGCCCGGGCGTGACCATCGCCTGCAGACGCACGCGCGCAGGACGACCCTCCACGGCATCCAGCACCTCCACCTGCTCGACCGGCACCACGCTGTCCAGGCCGGCCGGCATGCGCGCACCCGTCATGATTTCCCAGGCCTGTGCTGCCTCCCCCTGTGCTGCGGCATCGCCTGCGGCCTGCCAGCCGGCAACCTGCAATACGGCACCGGCAGGCAAGGGCTGGCCGTCCGCGCACAGGGCGAAGCCGTCCATCGCAGCATTGTCGAACGGTGGCAGGTGCTGGGCACTTACCACTGGCGCAGCCAGCACCCGGTCTGCTGCCTCGGCAACCACCACCTGCTCGGTCTTTGGCGCCGGCGCCTCGGCCAACAGGATCTGCAGGGCCTGCGCGTAAGTGATCATGCGTGGCTGGCCCCGTCGATCATCGCCAATGCATGGCCCAGCACCGGCGTGAGAATGCTCATGCACTGTGCCGCGGCACGCGGGCTACCCGGCAGGGCGATGACCAGCATGCCCCCCAGTTGCACCACCTCGGCACGGCTCAGCCATGCCAACGGCGTGTGCTGCGCGCTAAGGCCACGGAGCATCTGCGCCAGCCCGGGCACGCTGCGCCCACCCAGCGACTGCAACGCCTCTGGAGTGAGATCGCGCGGTCCCAGGCCCGTGCCGCCAGTGCACAGGCAGATGCGGATGCCGCTGGCGGCGAACGCGTGCAGACGCCCGGCCAGCGGCTCGATGCCATCGGCCAGTACTTCCGTGCTGACCACTTCGCCGCCCAGTGCACGCAGCCCCTCGGCCAGCACTGGCCCGGATTCATCCACATAGTCGCCCCGGCTGGCACGATCGCTGAGCGTGATCACCACACAGCTCGCACCTTGCAGCTGTCTTGGCGGACGCGGGCGGAAGCGCTCACGCTCCTCCGCATCCATACCCTGTGGGTGCAACCACACGCCGCTCTTGCCGCCTTCCTTGAACAGCAGCCGGACACCGCCGATCTCCAATGCGGGCTCGACCGGCTTGCTGAGGTCATACAAGGTCAGCAGGGCCGCGTTGACCCCTGCCAGCGCTTCCATCTCCACCCCGGTACGCGCTTCACTGGCGCATTCGCACCACACCCGGATGGCAAGCCGCTCCGGCGCCGGCGCGCAGTAAACCCTCACCAGTTCCAGTGGCAGCGGATGGCACAGCGGCATCAACGCCGAGGCCATTTTGGCCCCCTGCAGGCCAGCAATCTCGGCCATCACCAGTGCGTCCCCCTTGGGCAGACGTCGCTCGACGATCAGGGGATAGGCAACAGGCCCGGCGACAAGCTCACCCACCGCCACCGCGCGGCGACGGGTAATGCGCTTGTCACGTACATCGGCCATATGGAATGCCGCACTCATCTGCCCACTCATTGCTTGTCTCATCCTCCAATCGAGGCCAGATGCGGGGTCAACCCGGTCTGGCCGAAATGCAGTCCATGCCCGGCTGCCTTCAGCCCAAG
This sequence comes from Stenotrophomonas sp. 86156_Sma, assembly GCF_056481625.1. NCBI lineage: Bacteria > Pseudomonadati > Pseudomonadota > Gammaproteobacteria > Lysobacterales > Lysobacteraceae > Stenotrophomonas > Stenotrophomonas sp. 86156_Sma. The sequence goes on along the minus strand of NZ_CM151157.1, from coordinate 1,047,937 downwards.
CTGGGTGGTGATGCGCGCCAGCAGCGCGCCCTGGTCCTCATCTGACTGCAGCAGCGGCCGCAGTGCGATGCCGAAGTCACCGAACAGGCACAACCGCAGATCGCCGCGCGCGGTAACCCGCAGGCGGTTGCAACCTTTGCAGAAATCCTTTGAGTAAGGAGCGATGATGCCGATGCTGCCGCGATGGTCGGGATGACTGAACTCACGTGCGGGGCCCGCATCGGCAGCGCGTCTGCGCTCGCTCCAGCCAGCAGCCAGCAACTGCCCGACGATCACATCGGCGCACAGATGGTGACGTTCAAAGTAATCGCGGTTGTCACCGGTGCGCATCAGTTCGATGAAACGCACGCTCACTGGCCGGTCGCGCAGGAAGGCCATCCATTGCGGCAGTTCGTCGTCATTGAGGCCGCGCAGCAGCACGGCATTGAGCTTGACCGATTGCAGGCCCAACGCCTGGGCCAGGGCGATGCCTTCCATCACCTCGGGCAGGCGGTCATGTCCGGTGATGGCATGGAAACGCTCGCGACGCAGGCTGTCCATACTCACGTTGAGCGCAGTCAGGCCCGCACGATGCCAGCCTGGCAGGCGCCTGGGCAGCAGGCAGCCGTTGGTGGTGATGGCAACCTTGCGCACGCCCGGCACCTGCGCCACGGTGGCGATGATCTGGTCCAGGTCCTTGCGCAGGCTCGGCTCGCCACCGGTCAGGCGGATCTTGTGCATGCCCAGCGTGGCAAACGCCCGTACCAGCCTTGCGATTTCATCCACCGCAAGAAAGCGCGGCCGGCCGTCGGCCTGGTAGCCGTCGGGCAGGCAATAGCTGCAACGGAAGTTGCAGGCTTCGGTCAGCGACAGACGCAGGTATGGAAAGCTGCGCCCGAAGCCATCGGTGAGTTGGCTCATGGCTGTTTCACCTCCTGAGTGCACGTATCCACGCTCGCCCGGCATGCCGGGGTTCCCTCGCCTGTAGTGACTGACCGTCAGCCTACGTGGGGCTTTGAAGCGATGGCATGACTTAAATCAATCAAGGGCACCGCCATGCCTTGCGAAGCTATGGCAGCATACCCTTTACCAACGCCCTGTCCTGTGACCCCGATCATGATGCTGAACGATTTCAATGGCCTGCTGCAGGCAGCAGGACAGCAAACCGAGCCCCAACGCCTGTTGTTTGTGTTCGTCAAAGCCGACCTGCCCGAATCACCCACCGCCGATCAGCATGCCCGCCACAGCAACGGCGAAGGTGGCACGTTGAGCCCGGTGCTGTGTGTGGACAAGGCCCCGCAGGAAATCGCGTCCTTCCAGACCCTGGCCGCCGAATCCGCCCAGACCGGGCTGGTCTGGGACCTGGTGTTTGTTGCCTCACTGGATGGCCGTGGCGGCATTGCCCCGTCCAGCGATGAAGCAACGCAACCACTGCGCCTGATGGTCAACGCGGTCAACGACGGCCAGATCAGCCGTTTTGCCGCCTTCGATCGCGATGGCACACCGGTGCAGTTCTACTGAGCCAGCAGCTGCAGCATCAGGAAGAACACCACCAGCACCGTATTCAAGCCCCAGGCCACGGTCAGGCCGCGCGCGGCAACACCGTAATTGGGATTTTGCGCGCTCGGCGCCGCCCGCCATACCGCCGGGATGATCCAGCCCGTATACAGCAGCAGCGCCGCGAACAACGCCAGCAACAACGGGGTGCGCCCCTGCGCCAACGCCCAGAGGGCGGCGGCCCATAACAGGTTGCTGGGGATCACCCCCTGCAGCCAGAACACGCGCCAAAGTCGGGAGGGCGGCAGCTTGTCACCTTGGGCGTGGAGGGAACTGACAGCGGTCATGGCTGCAACTCCTAGTCAGCGAGGCATGGGTACACTTTGCGCCGCCGAGGCGGGCGGGTCAAATCCCTGCCCGGTGTCGGCGCGCGCGGACAGAGCCCAACGCCCAGGCGAGCCGCCCGAACGGCCCGCACCATACTCACCCCAGCATGTCCGGCCGGAACAACGAACGGCGGCTGATCATCCTGCCTGCCGTCATGAACACTCCATCGCCGGTGTAATGCAGCGTACGCGGATGCCTGGGCGACACTGCCACATGCGCCTTCACCACCTCGAAGACGAAGAAGTTGTAGCGCTCCACCAGCGCATCTTCGTGCAGACGGCATTCGAGGTTGGCATGACACCGCCCCAGCAGCGGCGCACGCACCCGGGATGCCCGCACCGGCGCAAGATCGAACAGCGCGTACTTGTCCACCGACACGCCACTGCAGTTGCCGATGCGCACCACCGTATCCGCCAACGCGACCGTCGGCAGGTTGATCACACACTCCCCACTACGGCGGATCAGATCGAAACTGTGGGTGGCGCGGGAGATCATCAGACCGACCAGCGACGGTGAGAACTCCAGCACGGTGTGCCAGCCCAGCGTCATGATGTTCCGCTGCTGCTGCCATTGCGACGTCACCAGCACGATGGGGCCGGGCTAAAGGTACTGACGCACTTTTTCCACGGGGAAATCCTGCTTGCGTAATGGCGAACGCATCCTGGGCTCCTTGTTTCATGTGTGATTAGCGCTGAATAGCACCACGCTCCGCACAACAGCACACCACCTGCAGGGGAAGCATTACGTGAGAGTCCCGCCTGCAGCGCATTGTCCCGGCCTCCGCCGGCATTAACACATGCAGCCATGAATCTGTGTCCGGATTGAGCAGACCTACATGGTCGCCGGCTTCTCCTAACCTGCCGGCTTGTATCCCCGTACGCAACCACTGTGCCCAGGACAGACACATGCGACCTCGGAGGGGGTTCTACCCCGAAATCACGGACTGTTTGGAAAGGGTTGAAAACTTCTGGTCCTGCTTGACCCGGCGCCGTCGCATCCTGGGGTTGTGGCGGCGCTCGATGTATTCGAACACATCGGACCGGGCGGCATCGAGTGTTGGATACGTTGTGCGATAGATCCGCTCGCGTTTGAGCAGACCAAAGAACCCCTCGCAGGCGGCATTGTCGCCACAATGCCCCACCGCACTCATCGAGCAGAGCAGGCCATTGGCGGCCAGGTAATCCTGGTAATCCCCGCTACGAAATTGACTGCCGCGGTCGGAGTGCAGGATCAGCGGATGCCGCTCCTGCCGTTGCCAAACCGTCATCTGCACCGCTCTGATCACCATCTGCCGGTCCTGCCGATGATGCATTGACCAGCCCACAATGCGCTGATCAAACAGATCCAGCACGACACACAGATACAGTTTGGCCTGCTGGGTCTTGATCTCGGTAATGTCAGTCACCCACTTGGTTTCCGGCTCCAGGGCGCTGAAATCACGCTCCAGCAGGTTGCGCACGCACGGCGGCGTCAGTGCCGGTTGAGCGCGCTTACCTCGCCGTTTCGGGCGCGGCCAGCCTTGAAGGCCTGCCAACGCCATCAGCCGGGCAACCCGGTTCCGACTGGCCGTCAGCCCTTCCTCGACCAGATCTTCCTGCATGCGGCCGGCCCCCAGCGTGCCCCGGCTGTCCTGATGCAGCGCGTGGATACGGCCCAGCAAGCGCTCATTGTCGCGCTGTCGGGCACTGGGCAGGCGCTTGCTCCAGTCGTAGTAGCCACTGGTCGATACCCGCAGGCAGCGGCACATCAGGCGAATCGGAAACTCATCGCGGCAACGTTCGATCACCTGATACCTCAGGATGATCCCTTGGCAAAGAACGTCGCCGCTTCGCGCAAAAAATCCCGCTCCTTGGTGATCCTGGCCAACTCGCGCTTGAGCCGGGCAACCTCCTCGTCACGCGGGCTCCCGGTACCCGCAAAGGCGGCTTTCCCCACCGTCTCCGCCTCCCGCTTCCAGCGGGTCAGCAGACTGTCGCGGATGCCCAGCTCACGGGCCACCGGGGCGCAGCTGACACCGGGCCGACTGGCTTGTTCCACTGCACCACGCTTGAACTCGGCACTGAACTTGCGACGCTTTGACATGAACACTCCTCATGGCCTCAATCGGCCTTCTTGTAAGTGTCCGTGAAATCGGGGGACCCATCCGAATCAAATTACCGGGGTAAGTCATTGAATGTCAATGAACTCTTCACATAAACGAGGCAGAAACACCCCTTTTTGTACCCCCAAAAGCAAGGGATGCCCATGTACATACACGGACAGTTTCATACACAACTCAGGGTAAGTCGATGATACGTAATGATTAGAGCCCATGGGTTCCTCTCGCCGCCCGGCTGAAAAAGGAGCATCAGTGCGGAGTTGGGAGCCGCCCTACCAGCCAGGTCGAGGCCACTTTGCTCCTCAATTGCTTGCCTCAAATGACTTGTTAGTAATATAACTAACAAGCCTACATCTAGCTCCAACTCACGACTATGGAGCGCCATACCAATGATGACTCTGCCTGCGATAGCTCTACCTGTCCGGGACGGCTTGCCATCCCTACACCTACCTGTTCTAGCCTCGACTGCAGCCTGCGGCTTTCCTAGCCCTGCCGAAGACTTCTTCCGGGAAGAGGACCGCTTGGATCTCAATGCCAAGCTGGTGCCTAACCCACCAGCTACGTTCCTTGTGCAGGCCGACTGCGGCGGCTCGATGGCCGATTTCGGTATCCACGACGGCGATCTCTTGGTTGTCGATCGCTCGATCAGTCCACGACCTGGGCACACAGTCGTGGCTCTGTGGGAAGGTGGCTTCGTCTGCAAGAAGCTCTACATGCGTAACAACTGCATGGTCCTGGCCAGCGGTAGCGGATATCCCTCCATCATCGTGCCAGAGGATGTCGAGCTGGAAATCTGGGGGGTGGTGCGCAGTTCCATCACCCAGCACCTCTGATCTCAGCTCCTGATACATGAGCCCCGTACCGTGCCCGCATGCGCTACGGACTTATCGACGGCAACACCTTCTATGTCTCATGCGAGCGGGTCTTCGACCCCAAGCTGCGAGGCAAACCCACTGTTGTGCTTGGCAATGGCGATGGATGCTGTATAGCCCTGTCGCCAGAGGCGAAGGCCTTGGGATTGAAGATGGGTATGCCCATCTTCCAGGTCCCCAAGGACATCAGAAAGCAGGTCTTCGTCAGGTCAGCCAACTTCGCGCTGTACGGGGATCTGTCAGCCAGGATTGTGACGATTCTTCAGGATCTCTTCCCCAGGGTGGAGATCTATTCGATCGATGAAAATTTCGTCGACCTGGAAGGCCTCAAAGACCCTCTTGCGGCCTGCCTGGAAGCACGCCAACGCATCCTGCAATGGGTGGGCATTCCCTGCTGCGCTGGCCTGGGTGCCACACGCACCCTGGCCAAGGCAGGCAACAAGCTCGCCAAGGACCAGTCCAAGCGTGCCGTCCATGCGGGCTCCTTAGCCGTCTTCCATGCCACCGCACAGAACGTCAACGCTCTGGCCGTCGAGGATGTGTGGGGAGTGGGCAGGCGCTACGCCGAACGCCTGGCAGGCGAAGGGGTAAGAACTGCTGCAGATTTGGCCGCACTCCCCACCGACCATGTTCGTGCGCACTATGGGGTAGTTCTGGCCCGCACCCAAATGGAGCTGCGGGGAATTCCCTGCAGCGATCTGGAACTAGAAGAACCCGAACGCAAGCAACTGGTGGTCAGCCGTACATTTGGTCGTGAAGTGACCGACCCGATGGAGGCCCTGGCCACGTTCTGCAGCGTGGCCTGCGAGAAGTTACGCAAGCGAGGCCAAGCGGCAGGTGCACTGTGGGTCTGGCTGGACGGCAACCCCTTCAAGGGCGATTCGTTCCATGCCAGCAGAGCCTCACCCTTCCCCTTTCCTACGCAGGACACAGGGGAAGTCCTACGGACAGTGCGACGCCTGGCCAAGTCGATCATGGATCAGGCAGACCGTGGCCAAGGCATCCAGGCCTATAAACGTGGAGGTGTGGGTCTGACCAACTTGGTCCAGGCTGAAGCCCGTCAGGCGGACCTCTTCGTTGGCCCTAACGAGAAAGCCGAACGCACCATGGCCGTGCTGGACCAGATCAACGCGAAGTTCGGCAGAGGCACTGTGGGAGTAGGCAACGTGGGCTGGCGGGTTGGTGGAGCCAGACTTGGAGAGCAGTCCAACGTGACTATCAACGCTCAATGGCGACCCATATTGCATTCGTTGTCGCCCAGCTATACAACGAAGTGGGGCGACCTTCTGCAGGTGCGCTGACAAGGATCGGTGAAATAGCGACCATCAAACACTAGACACAACCAAAAGGATGGCGGTTGAAAATGGAAAACAGAAACATCGAATCAGGGAAGTACAAGCCGCGCTTTGACTTCGAAAAAGATCAAAAAACAGATCCGCCTGAGACTGGAAGTATCAGCGAGCTTTTGGAAGAGCTCAACTACGAGATAGCGCATGCGTCAGATGGCAGCAAAGCGAAACACTCTAATGCTTCAGGGAAAACAATAACCCGCAAGGAACTTAAAGGGGTCATTGACTTCATAAACTCCACATTGGGACAAGAGATTCCTTCCGGGAACTGCACACTTCCAATCTCGACCCTAAAAACAATCAAGCTCCTTTACATCAAGAACGACTCCAGCGACACCCAGCTGCTTCAAAGAATATCGAAACCAGGAACCATTAAGGCCACCTTCGAGCACTGGACAGAACGTAACTCTCCAAGAAACGAAAAGACCATAAAAGCAGCGTCCTATCTCATGTCCACACTTAAGCTTGAGATCGACGAGGAAAGACTTAACCAAATCCACATCAATAGACTCACACCATCGAAACTCCTTGAATACTACGCCAGACACATCAAGGAGCTTATAGAACCCATCTACATGGCTTTCGATGGCAATGATGAAGCCATTGCAAGCGCCTTTATGTTTGGCGCACATCAAATAGAAAGCTATCAACCCTCAACTATCCTGCCCAGCAAAGAATCCGCCCCCCTCCACGAAAGGCTGTACATCTATTTGCTAACGCTCCCATTCCTGCACTTCGTTGGAGAGTATCAGCAGGTTGTCGAATCAGAATACGGCGAGTTGAGCAAATACAAGATAGAGCCACTCTTCGCTCACGCCATCTCCTCACCGACGGAGTGCGATGCCCTATTGCGACCTGTCACATCACTCGCAGCCATTCACTTCTTCCTGCAAACCCATGCGAATGAGCTGGCACGCTTGGTTCACCAAGCCACTGGTTACGAGTTGAGATCCAGCGAGATCACAAACATAGCCGACGAAACGCAGAAGGTTCTGCATGCCTATGTCTTCCACGAATGGCACAGAACAGATCTTGACGTCATCAACATTTCAATGGCGGACTGTGTTGCAGCCTTATCAGCCATCACGATCCAAAAGAAGATCAAAACGAAGTACACGCCCTACTGGAAGGGACAGAGCTCAAGCGATAAAACGGCATCTCGCCTACTGAGTCACCTGGACACCTCAAGAGACATCGAAGAGCTATATGAAGAGGACTACATCCCGCAAGGCGCGATGCTCACCCTCTATCATCGATATTGCATCGCCTACGCATTACTTTTCGGTCGCAGCAACCGCATGGAAGCGTTTATGCGATTCCAGATCGCATATCTGAAGCACATGTCCATAGCTCACTCTCATTTCGATCTTGAAGCAGGCAACGAATACGAGAGAAAGATCAACATGTTTTGCGAAGACCTTATTCAATATATCGAAAATCAAGCCACTTCGCACACAATGTAATTTTTAACTCACATCACCCTTATACATATGTAGAAACTCACTTACATCCTTCGAAGCAACAACACGAAGAATGAAAGGAATCGAAGGGAATAGAAATAAAATAGAACTGGCAATAGATTACAGGCAGGGTGTGGTACGCGCACTTACCCTTTCTATCTAATCGCAACACCCTTTGATCGTGAGCATCTACCTACAGCCGACAAGAATCACTCTTGTCGGCTTTTTTATTCTCCCAAGAGAAAGGGTGATACAGCAATGGCAAGTTTCCACTACAGCATCAAAAGCGGAAAGAAAGGCAGTGCACGCAGGCACGCCAACTACATCGAACGGCAAGGTTCACATAGCGACAAAAAAGACCTTGTCCAAACAGGACATGGGAACATGCCCGAATGGGCAGGAGATGATCCGAAACGGTTCTGGAGCGTTGCTGACAAGCATGAGCGTGCCAACGGAGCAGTGTACCGAGAACATGAAATCACTCTTCCGAGTGAGCTCAGCACTGAACAGCAGGTCGAACTTGCCGACCGGCTTGCAAAGAATCTCGCAGGGATCAAACCCTACCAATACGCGCTTCATGCGCCTGAAGGAAAACTCGGAGGGGATCCGAACCCACACATCCACCTGATGTGCTCGGACAGACTGCCTGATGGCATCCCCCGTACACCTGAACAGACCTTCGCCCGCTACAACGCCAAGAATCCTTCCGCAGGCGGATGCCGCAAGGATAGTGGCGGAAAGAGCCCAATGGAGTTGAAGCAGCAGGTGACTGCACAACGAAAGCTTGTAGCGGACACCCAGAATCAGTTCCTTGCTGAGAACGGATACTCCGCCCATGTAGACCACCGCAGCTTGCGCGACCAGGGCATTGCCAGGCCCCCGGAGCGCCACCTCGGCCAACGCTTCGTAAAGGAGATGGCAGATGCAGAGAAGTCACAGTATGCTCAATGCCGTAAAGAAGCGCAGGTAGCTTCAGACACTTAAAATCAGACAGCGGCCAGTACCTCACCCAGCGATTCTGCTACAAAGTCGCAGAATCGCAATGACACCTGCTGACCACGTTAGAAAAGCCCCGGCCTATCGCCGGGGCTCCCTTGGTACAAAGACTGCTTACAGCGCCCTCCGGTCAAAGTAGTGATTCATCAAGCGAAGATACGTCCTCTTGTCCCGGTACCCACTGCAGATCTGAATTGCTCCCTGGCCTTCAAGAACCGAGATGGCTGCATTCAGCCTTGCTCGGTTACGTACAGGTCCACAGCGCAAAACCTGGTTCTTGGGAACGCACGTATCCGAATAAATCCCTCTCCACCACTTGGCATGCAGATACCGATCCAGAGCTTGAGCATCGGCCTGATCCTGCGATACCACGAACGCAGGTGAGAACAGATGCTTGTACTCATCAACATGCCACCGAACGATCTCGAAGGCACGATTGATCGTATCGAGGGTGATGTCACCTCCCTCTCCACTGAAGTACTGCATCGATGCAGCGAGTCGTGCCACGATCTCCATGATCTTTGCCGCGAAGTCATTGATATCGCTCAAGTACTCCCCGTCGCGCAGCAAAGACTCAGTTTCTGATGCCAACTCTACCCAGCGTGCCCTGGCATCGATGGAGAAGGACACCACTTCACGAGCAACGGCGCCCGAGGCTGAAAGCTCCTTGTACTTCAACAACAGCTCCGCGACCCGCTCATGGAATGCCGGCAAATGCTCCCACACCGGTTCCACGTCCTCGATTCGCCGATAGCCCATCATGGAGCGAGGCCACGCGACCAAGTAACGTGCCCAATGCCCACTCCCCTTTGCGACAGAGCCTCGCCTATTGAGGAACTGCTTGAGCGGTTCATACTGGGTCATGATGCTCACAGACACACGCGGATTCATCGCAATCAGATGCTCGTTCTCCGCACGATCCAACGGCATCATTCCTGGTGAATCCCAGAGACGATTGAGTAAGCCCACATTCGCCATTGCCTCGCTCTTGAACAGCATGTGACCTTCATCAGTCGTGATGGCTATGGACTCACCATCACCCTGAACGGCCTCCATAATGGCCTTGGCCGTGATGTCCTGCCGCAGGAAGCAACGCAAGCGAGGCTGCAGTGGTTTCTTTTCTGCATACTCCTTCAGCTGAGACTCGAGTGCTTCCACAGACTTACCTGCTGCAACTGCTTTACTGATCGCGCTCTTCAGCCCCTTCATCTTGGCCGTCCAGAGTCCGTACTCGATCTCATAAGCCTCAGTCTGCTGCTTGAACGCAGCCAGCGCCTTCGTATCAGCATCACGGAAAGGCGCCTGCAGCAGCTCGAACACCGTTGACTTGCGTTCACCAGACTCAGCCACAAGCATCAAGTTCTGCGTTACAGGCCGGGGCTGCCCGGTTGGCAACTTGACATCAATCAGCCCCTGACAAGCCATCGAGATGGCATTGATGAGACCCATGCCAACCATGGCATCAGGAACCTGCACGTTGCGGAAGATCTCAAGACCAGCCTCACGCGCAATGTGGTGGAAGCTTTCCAGGGGATATTTGGGGGCATAACGCTGCCAATGGGTAGTCATCATGCATCCTCCTCTGCCGCGCCAAACGCGGTCTGCTCTTCAGCCTCGACCAACAGATGGCCACAGCTCTGGCACCGAGCAGCATCGCCCTCCGCATGGCGACGAGCACGCTCCTCATTGAGCAGCTTGCGGAATTGAATCAGGTTCAGATCATGCTTGTAAGCAGCATTGAACTGCTCCACCAAGATCTTCTTGCGCATCTTCTTTGCGATATGCTGCTCCAACACCGGGTACGCCTCCCTGAAGTCCTGCTCGAGCTTGGTCTTGCCCTTGGACAGCTGTTCATGCAGGGCCTTCTCGAGCGAGGCGAGCGGCGTGTTGGTGATTCCGAGATTAGCCATCATCACTTCGCTCCCTTCGCACGACGGAACTTCGCTGCACGACCTTCAGCCCATGCCATGGCTTCATGCGTCCAGTAGAACTTCGGAGACAGTTCACTGTCATAGAGCGGAATGCCCTTCGGGAAGTCCGGATCGGTCTTCATCAGCTCGTATGCCTTGCTCCTACTGACGCGAAGCAATACGATCAGCTCCTTCAACCGCAGCGTGGGGCTATCGGGCCAGCCGATCTGGTTCCGCTTCAGATCCAAACTGGGCAAAGTCGTTCTCTTGTCCAGGCTCTCACGCAGACTGTTCTTGATGTGCGTCATTTACTGATTCCTTCTCGTTGTTGATCGTTAGAGGAAGGAATCCGGCCGGTTTCCTATCGAAGGGGATTGGCCTCCGACGTGATCAGTGTCGATATGCTGCTGTTGGGGGTACAGGGAAAAAAAATCCAGGTTTTTTCCAGGGACGCGCACAACCGACCAGATCAAAGAAAAATCAAACACTTACATGCCAGAGAGCTTTCGCTCCCTGGCATGTCTCGTCCTCTGCGCCCACAAACCGGTCCGTTCCATCCGATGTCCGCTCAGGACCTGAACTGCCTCTTGTCCGTACCTGATACAGATCCGTACCGGTACTGCTCCCCTACGACACCAACCGAGACGCTTGCGCTTCCAGTCTGTCCTTGAGACTTCCGTTTGCAGTTGCCTGAGCAACCTCGCCGTGACCTGACGGATAGAACTCCTCAACCACAGCCGGTACGTCCTCATCCAAGTCCTCGAAGGCCCCGTTAGCGAAGCCCTGTCTCGCCGCCTCATCCAGTGCAGCTTGGTCGATCCCCGCTGCAGCTCTTGTTGCGTGTCGCTCAACCGCCTCTGCGACAGCCTGTTCGAGCGTCAGCCCGCTCCGAACCACCAGATCGACGTAGTAGATCGCTGATCGGTAGCTCATCGTCGTGGACTTGCCCCGCAGCTTCAGCTCGAGCGGCAGACAAGACAGCCTTCCGCCCGACACTGCACTGAGGTAGTGCAGCCGTGCTGCCAGTGTGCGGATGGTGTTGTAGGAGGTGGTGCGCAGAACAAAGCTACCCATCGCATCCCCCGCCCCGTCCCCAATGACCACATTCAAGCGGGCATAGGCTTTGCAGCCCCCACTGGCAAACTGGCACCCATCCGGACCAGGACAAGGCAACGTCTCCATGCCTTCAGGCCCAGCACGCCGGCAGGTGTCTCCGTTGCCTACACACAGCGGTCTTCCGTTCTCGCGATTGAACAGCGAATAGTCAGCCCGGAGGTTCAGGGTTGGATCGTCGAAGAGCAGGCGCACCGGGATGGATCGCAGCTTGTTACCCTCCGATGCCTTCCGCAGCTCTTCATCCAGCGGGTGCAGCACCCAGCCCTCACGGTTCTGTACCTGGCTGGTGAGGGTGAACTGGTCGTCCTTTTCGGGCAGCCGCTTGCCATTGCGCTCTACTACCCGGCCGATGGAAATACGCCCAATCACGGGCGGCGTTATGGCCAGTCCCTTCAGCATGATGTGACCTCTTTGATCGTGGTGTTGATCCGGAATCGGCGCGACCCCGGACGGACTACCGTGTAGGCCGCAGCGATCTCCGGGTGCTCGGCTGCGAGCCGCTTGGTATCCAGTGACGTGCCATCCTTACTACGGCGGTAGATGACTTCTCCCAGTGAGCCGAACCGGGCAATGGAAGCGTCCCCCATGGCTTGCTGCAGTGTCTGCTTGAGCAGTTCTATCTGCTGTTCCTGCTCTGCAACTGCCTCAGTGAACGAGACCAGGTTGGTGAAGGTCTCGACCAATTCCGGGTCCTGACTGAAATCGACAACGGTGTCCTTGCCTGGGTACAAGCTCCGCAACGCACTGGCCGCTGACTCCGAGCCATCGGCTGGAGGCTCGATGTCATTGATGACGTGCTCCCAGAACCGGGCCTCCAATACCACCAAGCGGCTGATGATCTCTTCGTCTCGCTCAATACGGTGGATCCTTAGCGCCTGGCCACACAGCAGCACTGCCACATCTGCTGCCTGCTTCCCCGTCACTGCCAACTGATGCTGTACCTGCAGCTGCACGTACTCGGGAACCCCGTCTTTCCACAGCCGAGAGCCGAACTCCCCTGCTGTCTTGCACTCAAGGATTTGGACCGCCGGGGAACCAATTACCTCTCGATCGAGGTTGGCCAGCATGTGCGGGAAGGTCGGATGCTGCAGAACGGCGTTGACTCGGCGTACCCGGTTCCCCGTGCGCTCCTGGTAGGCTGTGGCCACCATGGGTTCGAGCAGGGTTCCCCAATAGCGGGGATCCTCTTGTCCAGGGGGGATCTCTTCCATTGGCTTGCGGCCCGTCTTCTCCTGCCACAGCTCCAGCTGGCTCTTGTAGGGGTTCAACCCCACGGCGGTGGCAGCATCCGAACTACCGATGCCGCCATTGCGGACCTCCAGCCACTGCTGGCGATCCAGTGAACGCGTATCAACCAAACGCAACGCGGTGTGCTTGCTCATTGGCAATCTCCGGAATAGAAAAGGCCGCCTTGATGGGCGGCCTTGGTCAGGTCTTTCATTTCAAGCTATCGATGTGGTCAAGATGAATGGGCGAAGCGACAGCACTGATCGCTGCAGCTCTGTCAGACCATGCCTTGAGAGGCCATCGAGACCACCTCATGACTGGTGACAACGAAATGGTCCAACAGCCTCACGTCCACGGTGTCCAAGGCAGCCTTCAGCCGCGCCGTGACTGCGCGATCTGATGCAGATGGCTGCAAGCTACCGCTTGGATGGTTGTGAGCCATGAGTACCGCCGATGCATTGTGGGCAAGTGCCCTCTGAACCACGATCCGAGGATGAACCTCGGCTGCATCAATCGTTCCTGAGAAAAGCCGCTCAACTGCGATGAGCTGGAACTGCGTGTCGAGAAAGGCAACCTCGAAATGCTCGCGGTTTTCGCCTCCCAGACGTAGCCGGAAGAGCAATGCACCCTGGGTTGCTCCTCCCAGCACCTCCCCTGGCAACGATGCCCGTTTCTGCAGGATCTGCAGCGCCCTCGCAATCGTCCTGTCCTCACGTACCCGGATCCTGCTCTCCTCCTCATCGGATCCGGCCCTTGATGTGGTCATGTGATAGGCCTGCGCTTCCATCAGGCCACCAACTTCATCACTTCATCCCACGCGCGCTGCTTGAGCTGAGCTCCAGCACCGAACCATGCCGCATCACGGCGGTGATCATCGCTACGGGCTCGTCGGTGGTGGTCAACGTACTCCGTGACGCTGTTGAGTACGCCCCAGGCCGTTGCACGGCTGGAAGGCAACAACGCGCCACGACCGCCGCCCTCATACAGGGCACGGACACTGGCCAGCGCCTGCTCGTTGACGACCTCAGCGGTGGTGCCCTGGCCTTGGTAGGTAAGCACCCGTCGCAACAGACCATCGACCGTATCGGGATCAACTGGACGGTCGCAGAGGGCTTTCATGCGAGCCACGAAGCTGTCCCATGTCGAGACGGTGATCCCCAACTGGCGCTTCACGGCATCCGGGTCGAACTGACTACGATGCGGGACCTTGATGGCTCCGCTGCTGTCTCCCAGAGCGATTTGCAGGGTGTTGTTGCACACCACGCGCACCGAGGTGAACTGCGCCGTAGTGGCCAACGTGCCGTCACAAGCGGTGGCCAACAAAAGATAGCCATCCACCCTGTCACGCCCCTTCAGCGAAGTGCTCTGGCCCGTCCGAGCCATGGCCCAGAACTTCTTGCCGCCCTTGAGCACACCCGCCGTCTCCAGTTCAAAGCCACTGTGCTGCGTCAGATCACGGTAGAACTCCAGGATCTCTCCCGGCTGGACAACCTTGAACCGCTTGGATACGACAGCCAGCGGCTCCCTGGTATCGGAGCGATAAAGAACCTTCTGCTCCGGGAAGGAGTGGATGGCACCGATGGCGTTGCTACCCGTGATGAAGCGGACCTCGGAGTCCTCGATTTGCCAATCCATACCAGCCTGACGCTTCCAGACCTCAATGGGCTGGTGCTGTTCAAGCTTATTGCCCAGACCATGCCACGGCTTAGCACCCGCATAAGCCATTGTTTCAACCAGATGCATCGTATTTTCCTCGCTTCTTATGGCACAAACGCACAAGGCCCGGACGATGCCGGGCCTTGTGCGTATGCCAATGCAGTATCAATTAAAGGGTTCGATGTCTTCACTGCCCGAAGACAGAGCACACCGAGCAACCGCAGCGATGATGGATGCTGCGACAACTAAAACACAGTAGAGGCAATCGGATCTTTCTTTCATAAAGCCATATCCAAAGCAGATGCATCATCGCGGAGCATCTACACGCGAAGCCAGTAACCACCGGCATCAACTGGGTGATATGTGTCTGAATTTATTTATATTACGCATCCGTAACTGGCCCCAACGAGGTTGAATGCGGTGCACTATCTATCGCCTGAGTGGTGCTCCCTCGCCCCCTTTAGTAATACTGCCGGATGTAGCTGTAGGCCTTCTCGAACAGCTCTTCATCCGCATGCAGCTTGTATTTGAAGAGGGCTTTGCGCAGGGCCTTCTTGACTTCACGCTCGCCGGCCTGGGTGCCTTGCCAGCCCGGGAAGCGGACCAAACGCACAATCTCGTCGATGTCCGCCACAACGCGTTCGACCATGATGGGCGTCTCGGCCGTCTTGACCTCGTTGAACAGCTCGGTGAGCGCCGCCTTGCCGCGATCCTCGTCCTCTTCGGGCGGGACATCCTTCTAGGCTTGCAGCGTTTCCTTGGCGATCTCCAACAACTGCTTCAGAAACTCCACGCTGTTGATCTGACCGGACTCGAAACGGTCTTTCAGCGCGTCCAACCGCTCGGAGAGCTGTTTGAACTTTGGGTTGCCTGCGTGCTTACGCATACGCCGACTCAGCTTGATCTCAATCTCCTTAGCCTTTTTAGGATCGGGATTCGAGAGCACTGCCTCCAATAGATCGGCATCCAACACCAATGTGTCGAGATCGTCCCGAAAGTTCCGTAACTTTTTGGCAAGAACGATTGTCACCGACTGAGTTCGGCCAGTGCCACCCAACGTGGCTGCTTTGATTTGTTCTAGTGCCAGGCGCACAGACGGTCCCTCACATCGATCAAGTGAAGGCTGCTTCCACCCCGGCAGCCATGTTGGCGGCGAACACTCTGAGGGCGCCTGTCTTGGAAATCAGACGGCTCTCGATCTGGATACCCACGATCTGAACCGCATCGATCACAACCTTTTCAAAGACCGTGCAGGTGCCCACAGGCTGCGGGGCGTCTTCCGGTTGCGCAGGATAGGCCAGCGCCACCAGCTTGCATCCGGTGGCCTTTGAGAAGGCCAAGGCCTCGTAGATGTCAGCCTCACTGATGCGAAGTTGCCCCTTCTCCACGTGGCCCTTGTACTTTGCATCCAGCAGCATCCTTGGGCGTGTGCCTTCGGGCTCAATCACGCAGTCGGGATACACCGAAAGTTTGCTCACTGCCCCCGTAGTGATCTTGGTTTTGGTGCCTAAGGTGTAGCCTCGTTGAGGCACCACGGCATTGCGGCCAAAGCCCAATCGAGCAGCCACCGTCAACAGGTCTTCCCACACGCGCCACGTATCGACCAAGTAGCCCGGTGCATGTGCTTGTCCCTGCTTGTAGTTGAGGCCCAAGCCTCCAAGCACATCAAGGGACAACTCATGCAAGGGCTTCCAAGCTCGGTGCCGTGCAGGAATGGGTTTGCGACGATTGGCAGGGGCGTTTTGGGGTGAGAGGTCTTCGATCAACCGCACCAAGGAACTTGCAGCCGATGGAGCGCTCACCTCAGGCAACAGCTCTTTAGCCGCCGCCACGATGTCCCCGTTCCAACCGTTCTTGCGATCAAAACGGGTGAGTTCTTGCTCAAATCCATCGGGAGACGGAAAGATGAGGTCCACCGGATCGGGGTCCCCATCAATGAAAAAGCCTGCCTCACGCACCTTGCGGTAGGTGCGCAATGGGCGCTGCTTTCGGGCCTCGTACATGCTGGTGATGGAACGCGCCACCAACGTGGAGAGGTCCCGTGGTGTGCCGCCTGAGGCCGAGAGTCGTTCAGAGGCCAAGAGGCGCCCATGCCTTGAAAGCGTGGACAGAAAAAAGAAGTCCTCGCGCCACGCGGCATCGGTGTCATCGAGTCCCAAAAACTTGGGCGCGACTTCCAATTCCAGTGAAGGCGCCAGGCGGATGAGGCCCGCAAAATCGATTGCCCGTGCGCCTTTGGCATCCACACTTATGGGGTTGTAGTTGAGCCGAAGGCTCGATGCAGCACGGTTTCCAGCCTCCATCAACAGGCTATTGGCCTTCGTGCGATCTACCCCAATGGCGTCAACAATCTGACGGCTCAGGTCTACGGGTGCACCGTACTCAACAAGGGACAGCCGTGTTCGGGTGTGCGCCACACGCTACCCCCGAGGATTGGCAAATGCCCGCAGTGCTGCGTAGATGTTGTCCTCAGCAAAATTCGTGGGGCCTTCAAGACGAAACCGCAGGTCATCGGCAAAGGTCGTCTCGGTGAGCTTGAACGGATTGTAAGCTGGGCCATCAAGCGCATTGAGGGCAGCAGCAATGCCACGGGTGTCCCCGAAGAACACCTCTTCCACGTGCGCTCGCACCTTGGCCCAACCCACGCACAGGGTGCCCAGAGCCTCAGGAAGTGCCAGCGTTTGGGGGTTCACATCGGACATGAGCACGCCATGCCCGATCTGAAACTCGGGGCCACGCCCCAGCGCAATCTGTGCATTGATGGCCGCCCATGCACGAACCGATGCCTCCAAGGCATCACCCACGTTGGCAGGAGCACCAGGCAACGCATTGGCACCCTTGGCACCAAGCCCATAGAAGGTCCGCAGCGCTGCTTCATCGGACTCCAAACGCAGAGGCTCCCAACGCCGCAGGAAGGCCACATCCAAAGGCTCCACCGAAGCATCGGCTTGGTTCATCGCAGCCAAGATGTAGAGGTCATGAGGCAACGCGTACTCGATCACATCGCCAGTGGCCGGATCGAGCATTTCAAAGAACTGCGTTTCGGCGCGCTTGGACCCATCAGAGGCCAGACGTTTGTCGGACTCAATGGCCACGATGGCACCACCAAAGACCTGCACAGCTGGCCCTCGGTTGATCTCATCGATGATCAAGAGTGCAGCGCCATTGGCGCCCTTCGCATGCTCACTGGCACGGTATAGCGTTCCCTTCACGATGGTGAAGTCTGGGGCACCTGCTACCTTGTTTACGGCTGGCGTGATGCCTGATACGAAATCGCGGTACTTGGAGTTTTGGTGGAAGACTGTGCGAAAGACCTTACGGTCCATCTTCGTAGGCGCAGGAATATCTTTGACAACACCAGCGGCAGGTGGGATCGGGATGCCACCCACGGGATTGAGCTTTGGTGCTCCACCTGCGGGAGCAAGTCCAAAGGCCGTTTCAAAGGCCAGAGCAACCTCGGCCAGAAGCTTCGACTTACCCGTGCCGGGCGCACCAGACACCAGCACGTTGCGCGAACGCGCGAGCAGTTTTAGCGCGTGTTTGCACTCTTCACTTGCCATTGCAGTATCTACCCGCGTTGGTGAAGTCTCGGTAGCCAATGACTGCTTGATTTACAGGCCGTGCAGCATCCAAGCAATCCAAAAGCTCTTTGGCCACCACTGGATGCCAAGCATTGGGAGTACGCAACGATTTCTCTTCTGCATAGTGTGGCCAAAGCGAACCATCGTCGAGTTGGATGAGCAAAAGCAGAACGCGATTGCCAACGCCAATCTTCACGTGGCTCGCATCAAAACACGGGTAATCGTGCACACGTGCAATACGCCCTTCCGAAGGGCGCACATCAGTGGGCGGCTCAAAGTACGCGTCTTTGCTGTGTTTGTTACCTAGAGCATCGCGCCAAGAGAACGCCCCTTTAAAGACGTCGATCAACACGACTTCACCACCACGCTTACGGGCTTCTTTGACCGTCTCCGGGAACATCGGGCGAATCACAGGCAAGAGGGTGTTGTAGGAGCCGAATCGGAAGTCCCGAGCTCCACCGCCTGTGTCGGCATCATTGGACTTCGCTTGAAGCTTTCGCAAATCCCCCTCTACAAGCTCTTTGTAGAGGATGCGGGCCACTTGCCCTACCTGGTTAGCCATGATTTCGGGTTCCCTCTTCTTCGATTTCTTCGCCTCCAAGGGCGAGCTCTGAGGGCACATAAGCCATGGCCCCCAGCGCACGTGCCTCCACCACACGGCGCAACCAAACTATAGTCTGACTTCCTGTGCGTTTTGCCATAGCGGCCAAAACACTGTCTCGGGTAATCGTGGACTTGGCTTCACCAGGCAATCCTATTTGCCCCCGGTCCAAAATCGGGAAGTCTTGAAGCACCAGCTCCATGTCCTTTAAATCGAGCCCGTAGGCCACAGCCACTTCGGCATCAATTTCCCCACGAAGCTGCGCCATACGCTCGTAAGTTTCACGGGTAGCCCCAGCGCCATCGAGTGAGCGCAGCTCGCGCGCAGCGCTCACCAGCTTCTTCCACGGCAAGCCCTCTTTGGCCAGCTTTGGCATGGGCACGCTTTGCAGCAGGAAGTAGTTCACCGTGGTGGTGAGCACGCGCCGAAGCATCCAATCAAAAGCAAAGCTGTTGGCGATGGACACCCACACCAGCAACCGCTCTTCCGATGGATCATCGGGAAACAGGATCGTAGGCACTTTGTTGCCACAGACCACCCCAGCCGGAATCAACGAGGCCATGAGCGAGCGCTCATTGGTTTGACCTGCAATATCGCAAAAGCCCGCGCGTAGCACATCCGCGCGGTGCTGGTTGGCACGAGGCATGTCGCTAGGGTGGATCCAAAACTGAGGCGAGAGGCGCGAGCCTCCGATGGGGAAGGCTTCCCACAAGGCACTGCGGCCGGTGCCAGACACGTGGCCTTTCACACCAAAGCGATGTGCCTGCACCATGCGCCCTTCCACCAACGGTAGAGCACCTAGGGTGGCACGACTGAGGAACTTGGCGCGCTCCTTGGTCATATCGACTTCACGGCAGAACTTCGGAGTCCAGCCACAGCCGGGCTCATCCCACGACACACCGGCTTCTGCGATCTTCGAGAAGAGCTTCCACTCGGCAACGCTACGAACCTCAGGAAGGCTCAAATCGTCCCGAACTGCAGCCAGTGCTGCACGTCCAATGGTGGCAGTGCCCGTCGTCTCCAACCCCGTGGGAGTGCCCCGTTGGTGCAAGAGCGTGATGGGCTTACGCTTGCTCTTTTCAGAACCCGCTTTGGTGAGGGCCACAGCCAGAAATTTAAACCGCGTGTCGATGGCAAAGAACCGTGCACGGTTGTCGATGATCGAGAGCGACACGCTTTGGCTGGCGTCAAAAATCTTTTGCCGCATGGTCTGAGTACCTTGCGAACGGATGAGGCCCCCTGGGATCAGCGCAGCCACAACCCCCTGCTCTTTGCACAGTTCAAAGAAGAGGTCCGTGAAGGCGATGTAGAGGTCTGGCTCACCATTGCTCAAATCTGGGTAGCGCGCCAAGAGGCGCCGAGAGTAGTTGGCAACCTCATCGCGCTGCTGGGCAAAGCGCTCCTCATCGAGCCCATGAATCTGTGCTCCGTAGTGGCGCCTGGTGCCTGAGGACTTCAAAAACTCATGCCGCGAGAGCTTGACCTTCTCCCACGGGGGGTTGCCAATCACTGCATCAAAGCCCTCAGGGGCCATCGCAGCCCAGACCTTGCGATCTGCCATTAAGCTATCGCCACAGTACCAACGCGCACGCATGGCTTTGAGAGCCGATACATCGTCAGTAAAGGAGGCCAGAGCCAGCAGTGCTGCGCGCAGCGAATTGGCCGAGAGGTCCGCTGCACACACGCCATGAGCCAGCCAATGAGCTGTCTTGGCTCGGTCCATACCACATACCGCATGGGTCAGTGCAGCAAGCAAAATTCCCGCACCACTGGCCGGATCTATCACCCGGCTCTTGTGGGTAAGCTTGGAGGCTGCGAGCTGCGCCAGCCGCGTGGCCAATCGAAAGTCCGTGTGATACGCGCCCGTGCTCTTTCTGTCCTGTTCATGCAGGGCTTCGCGTGCCAAGGCACTCAACGCCAATGCAGGATGAATCGGTGAGCGCTCGATGGCAGTTGCCACGGGAGCAGCAAGCGCCAAGAGCTCTGCTGTAGAACGCTTGCTTTTAGTTCCAAACGCCTCATGAAATGCTGCCAGGTCGAACCCACCAAAACGCGCCGATGCTGCCTCCAACACTTGAAGGCGCAACTCAAAACTCGCTGGCCCACGCTCTTCACCCACAGCCCGTGTGAGGGCTGCTTCTGCTGGGGACAGGTACTCCGCTTCAACAGGGCGCGGTGCACTCATGCATAGCTCTCAACGAGGATGGGTTTGGTCGCCTGGACAGGTTTGGGTTGGGCCTTGGAAAGCTGCACAATGGGGCGCTCCACAACCACCAAGAACTCTTTCACATCAGACGCAGTGCTGCTGGCGACCTTGTTGGGGCGATAGCGGCCAATGGCCCCTAGCGGTTGCATCGTGGACTTGCCGATCTTCGAGAGCTCGGCCTTCACGTCAGGCATGCTGATGTGCCCTTCACTGCTGTACGAGAGCAGCACCTTTTGAGCCTTCAAGCCACTGACCAAACGCGAGAGCGTTTTGAGCGCCCGGGTCTTGTAGCAAAAGTCAGAGGCAAGGCCCTTCCAAGGGCGCAGGCCCGCAACGCCCTCCACTTCGGGCTCGTCCCCCAAAGCCACGGTTTCGAGGATGTGGTAATAGCTTGCGTATTGGCGCTTGGTGTAAGGGGGATCCAAATAAACCAAGTCGTCCACGGCATTGGGCACATCAAACACATCGCCGACGGTGGCTTCCACGCTCACACCACTGGCTTTGAGTTCGCGGCAACGCATGGCAATCTTGCCTTGCGATTGGCTGGTCCACTTGGAGAGGAAGCAGCCAAACGTGCCCGCGATGTTGGCCACACGATTAAGCGCCCCGAAGAGGTCTGCAATGAGCAGGCGCTCTTCCATTTCATCAATGGTTCCGTCCTCTACCCACTCACCAATCAATGAGCGCATCGCGTCGATGCGCGCTGCGTTCTCTTGGGTGAAGTAGCGCCGTTCAAGGCCACACGTGTCAAACGACGCGGGGCTGTACTCGCGCCACATGAAGCCGTGCTTGGGCTTGGCAGCATTGAGCTTGGCGATCGCCTTGGCATAGCCGCCGAGCTTCTTGAAAGACGCTTGCTCTGTACTGATGAGACGTGCCCCTGCGGAAATCACCGCAGAGTGCAAGCTGTCGTTGATGCGCACGTTCCAGCCGAGGTTAGCAGCAGCCTCAGCCACCACCCCCGTGCCACAGAAAGCATCCACAAAGAAAGCACCCTTTTGTGGGCGCCCCATGTAGACCGTGATCTGATCGATGAGCCGAGACTTCGAGCCGATGTAGCGGAAGGTCATACAGCTGTTCCCACTTGCGCCCTACGGCCGGCACGCTCCCGCTTCTGGGCAGGAGGGGTAGCCCTTTGGTCAAGGGGAACGATGCCCTTGCGGTCGCAGTAGTCGACCAGCAGCACTTCCAGCATGTTCACCATACTGCGTTGCTCGTGGTCTGCGACCCCTTTCAAAACCTGCTTGAAGATTGGGGAGACTCGGAGATTCAAGGTGTCGGTCTTTGTGTCGGTGAATCGCATTGGCGCCCCGCAAGTGTCTGTGCAACTGCGTTATCGTACAAGCATCCCCCGATCTTGGCGACTCGTTTGCGCAGGCTGGGTAAGTGCGGGGATGCCGGGGGTTCTACCCCGAAATCACGGACTGTTTGGAAAGGGCTGAAAACTTCTGATCCTGCTTGACCCGTCGCCGTCGCATCCTGGGGTTGTGGCGGCGCTCGATGTATTCGAACACATCGGACCGGGCGGCATCGAGTGTGGGATACGTTGTGCGATAGATCCGCTCGCGCTTGAGCAATCCGAAAAAGCCCTCGCAGGCTGCATTGTCGCCACAATGCCCCACCGCACTCATCGAGCAGCACAGGCCATTGGCGGTCAGGTAATCCTGGTAATCGCCGCTACGAAATTGACTGCCGCGGTCGGAGTGCAGGATCAGCGGATGCCGCTCCTGCCGTTGCCAAACCGCCATCTGCGCCGCTCTGATCACCATCTGCCGGTCCTGCCGATGATGCATGGACCAGCCCACAATTCGCTGATCAAACAGATCCAGCACGACGCATAGATACAGCTTGGCCTGCTGGGTCTTGATCTCGGTGATGTCGGTGATGTCGGTCACCCACTTGGTTTCCGGCTCCAGCGCGCTGAAATCACGCTCCAGCACGTTGCGCACGCCCGGCGGTGTCAGTGCCGGTTGAGCGCGCTGGCCACGCCGTTTCGGGCGTGGCAAGCCTTGCAGGCCCGCTGCCGCCATCAATCGGGCAACCCGATTTCGACTGGCCGTCAGCCCTTCCTCGACCAGATCTTCCTGCATGCGGCCGGCCCCCAGCGTGCCCCGGCTGTCCTGATGCAGCGCGTGGATACGGCCCAGCAGGCGCTCATTGTCGCGCTGTCGGGCACTGGGCAGGCGCTTGCTCCAGTCGTAGTAGCCACTGGTCGATACCCGCAGGCAGCGGCACATCAGGCGAATCGGAAACTCATCGCGGCAACGTTCGATCACCTGATATCTCAGGATGATGCCTTGGCAAAGAACGTCGCCGCTTCTCGCAAAAAATCCCGCTCCTTGGTGATCCGGGCCAACTCGCGCTTGAGCCGGGCAACCTCCTCGTCACGCGGGCTACCGGTGCCAACAAAGGCGGCTTTTCCCACCGCCTGTGCCTCCCGCTTCCAGCGAGTCAGCAGGCTGTCACGGATGCCCAGCTCACGGGCTACCTGGGCGCAGTTGACCCCTGGCCGACTGGCTTGCTCCACTGCACCACGCTTGAACTCGGCACTGAACTTGCGACGCTTTGACTTGAACACTCCTCATTGCCTCAATCGGCCTTCTTGGTAGTGTCCGTGAAAACGGGGGTGAACCCCAGCTCGCCAGGACGAGTAAAGACCAGCGGAGCCAGTCGCAAGGCGCACAGTGTCGTGAGCTGCCCAGTATTGCGATCTATGGCATGCAAACGTCCCTTTCAGCAAGGCAAACCATCTGCGCCAATTGCAGGCGTGGACACGTCCAGAATGATCCAGCAGCAGCCAGCTCCTTATGGCATACCAGATGGCATACCGGCCTAGCCGGAAATGAAAAAAGCCCTTGAAGTTCAAGGGCTTAGTTCAAGTATCTGGCGGAGAGGGGGGGATTCGAACCCCCGAGGCGCTATAAACGCCTGCCTGATTTCGAGTCAGGTACATTCAACCACTCTGCCACCTCTCCGGGTGGTCCCCGGCGGACCGGGGACGCGCATCATACGAGGAAGTGAGGCCGACGACAAGTCATTCCGGCCAACGAAGTGAAAATTTCCTGAGCACACGCCTTGCCGGATGCGCGCAGCCACCCGATGATGCCTGTCTCCCCAGCAACACCCCGCCCCAGCGCCCATGATCGAATTCGGACACCTCACCCACCCCGGCATGCGCCGCGAGCTCAACGAGGACACCTACTACGGTGACAGTGAGCTGGCCCTGTGGCTGGTGGCCGACGGCATGGGCGGGCACGCCTGCGGTGAAGTGGCCAGCGCGCTGGCGCGCGAGACCATCGTGCGCGAGATCCGCCGCGGCGCACCGCTGGCGCAGGCCATCCGCACCGCCGACGAAGAGATCATCCGCGCCTCGCGCCGGCGCAACGACACGTTGCCGATGGGCACTACCGTGGTCGCCGCACGGGTACAGGGCAACCGCTATGAAGTGGCGTGGGTCGGCGACAGCCGTGCCTACCTGTGGCGCGACGGACAGCTGGCCCAGCTCAGCCAGGACCACAGCGTGGTGCAGGAGCTGGTCGCGCAGGGCAACCTGACCGCCGAACAGGCGCGTGCGCATCCGCACCGCAACGTGGTCACCCAGGCGCTGGGCGTGACCGATCCGGCGCATCTGAACGTGGCCACCACCAGCGGCGAACTGCGCCCGGGCATGCAGCTGTTGCTGTGCAGTGACGGCCTGACCGAGGAAGTGGACGACCGCAGCATCGCGCGCACCCTCGCCTTCGAGGATGCCAGCGCACAGGAATGCGTGGACACGCTGGTCGCCGCCGCGCTCGATGGCGGCGGCCGCGACAACATCAGCGTGATCCTGGTGCGCTGCCACTAACCGGTAGATCCACGCCATGCGTGGATGCGGCGCTGCCGGCCAGCGGCCGGCATTACCCCACCAGGCATTAAGCGCTGGCGGGCTCTTCCACCTTCGGGCCATCCCACAGCGCGTGGCCAGCCTTCTTGCGCAGCCGCTCCAGTCGCGCCGCATGCGCTTCCAGCTCCGACGGCGTGGCCACCACGCGCGGGCGCGGCAGCAGCTTGCTGGTGTCGAAGGCCTGCAGCGCCGCACCGGCAGCACCGCCATCGTCATCGCCCAGACCAAAGCCGATTTCTTCCTGGCCCGAGGTCAGCGCGATATAGACGTCGCCCAGGATCTGCGCATCGAGCAGGCCGCCGTGCAGCGCACGGTGCGAGTTGTCCACGCCCAGTCGCTTGCACAGCGCATCCAGCGAGTTGCGCTGGCCCGGGAAGCGCTCACGCGCCATCACCAGGGTATCGATCACGGCGCAGCGGTCGGTGATCTTCCCGTACTGCGGCCCCAGCAGCGACAACTCGTTGTCGAGGAAGCCGAGGTCGAACGCCGCGTTGTGGATGATCAGCTCGGCGCCATCGATGAAGGCCAGGAACTCGTCGGCGATCTGCGCGAAGTCCGGCTTGTCATCGAGGAACTCCAGGGTCAGGCCGGTGACTTCCTGCGCGCCCTGTTCGAACTCGCAGTCCGGCTTGATGTACTGGTGATAGTTGTTGCCGGTCGGGCGGCGCTTGAACAGCTCCACGCAGCCGATTTCGACGATGCGGTTGCCCTTCTTCCACTCCAGGCCGGTGGTTTCGGTATCGAGGATGATCTGACGCATGGGCTCAGTTTACCGGGCTGGCGTCGCGGATCTGGATCGCCGCGTTGCGGGCCAGCGTATCCACCCGCTCATTGTCCGGGTCGCCGGAGTGACCCTTCACCCAGCGCCAGTCGATCTGATGCCGCAGCGTGGCCGCCTGCAGGCGCTCCCACAGCTCGCGGTTCTTTACCGGATCGCCGCCAGCCGTCTTCCAGTTCTTGCGGATCCAGCCCGGCATCCACTGGGTCAGACCCTGCCGCACATACTGCGAATCGGTATAGAGCACGATGTTGCACGGCTCGGTCAGCGACTCCAGCCCGGAAATGGCCGCCATCAGCTCCATCCGGTTGTTGGTGGTGTGCGCCTCGCCACCGCTCAGTTCGCGCTCGTGGCCCTTGTAGCGCAGCAGCGCAGCCCAGCCGCCGGGGCCGGGATTGCCAAGGCAGGAACCGTCGGTGTGGATTTCGATGGTTTTCAATACAACTCCAGAATCAGGTAGCTACGGTGCCGTGCCAGCGCACCGGCAGCGGTTTCGGCCCAGGCAGGGCCAGCGTACGTTTTTCCGCATGGAACAGGCAGGCCGCGCGCAGCGGTGCCCAACCTCCGGGACGACGGCTGCCCGCACCGCGCCAGAGCGGGCCCAGGTAACGCATATCGTCGCATTCCAGCCCATGACGGCCGAGCAGCAGGCGGATCCGCTGCGGCGTGCGCACCACCAGCCCATGCTGGCGCCAGCGCGTGCGATACGGACTGAACGGATTGAGGCTGCTCAGCCACAGATGGCCGCCCGGCATCAGTACGCGCTCGCACTCGTCGAGCAGCCGGTCGGCGTCGGCCGCAGTGACATGCTGCAGCACGATCGCATTGACACTCTCATTGGCCAGCGGCAGCGGCAGCGCACAGCGGGTGTCGCCGGCATAGCCCTGTCCCTGCCGATACAGGCGCAGACCGCGTCCACCCAGCTGTGCATCGTCCAGCCAGGCTGCACTTGGTGCGATCCACAGCCAGGGCTGCGCCGGCAGCACCGACAGCTGCGGCAGCAGCAATTGCCGCTCCAGCACACGCAAGGCCTCCGCCGGTTCGCTGTCGAACCACGGGGTCTGGCTCGCTTGACGGGTGCTCTGCAGCGCGGGCATGGTCCAATTCTATGCGACTGACTGCCCTGCCCGCATTTGCGGATAACTACATCTGGACGCTGATCGACAACGAGGGCGCTGCCGTGGTCGTCGACCCCGGCGATGCCGCGCCAGTGCTCGCACTGGCCGATCAGGGCCTGCGCGTGGACACGATCCTGCTCACCCATCACCACGACGACCACATCGGTGGCGTGCCGGCATTGCAGGCGCGTTTCCCCGGCGTGCGAGTCATCGCGCCGGTCGAGGAACGCATTCCCACGGCCACCGAGCGGGTCGGCGAAGGTGAACGCGTTCAGGCACTGGGCCGGACGTTCCACGTACTATCCGTGCCCGGGCATACCCGCAGCCACATCGCGTTTCACACTGCTGAACATCTTTTCAGCGGAGATTCGTTGTTCAGCCTGGGCTGTGGACGCCTGTTCGAAGGTACGCCGTCCCAGCTGCTGGCGTCGATGCGCAAGCTGGGTGCCCTGCCCGCGCAACTGCTGCTTTGTTGCGCTCATGAGTACACCGTGTCAAATGCCGTCTTCGCGCGGCATGTCGACCCCGCCAACGCTGCCTTGTGGCAGCGCCAAGAGGAGGCTTTGGCCATGCGCCGCGATGACCGTCCCACCCTGCCGGTAACCCTGGCCAACGAATTCGACTGCAATCCCTTCCTGCGTGTGCACGCTGCACCGATCCGTGCGTCGGTGTCGGCACACCTGGGCCGTGACGTCGTGGACGACGTCGACGTGATGGCCGGTCTCCGGCACTGGAAAGACGGCTTCCGCGCATGATGCGCCGAAGTCTGCCGCTGGCCCTGGGCCTTGCCCTGGGGCTGGCCGGAACCGCGGGCGCACAGTCGCTGGGCGCCGGCATCAGCCAGAACCTGACCGCAGCTGCGGCGCTGCCGCTGGATCCGTCCGCGCTGCCTGCGCCCTCGGTGCGCAATGGCCAGGAGATCTTCACCAGCTTCCGCGACGGTCTGGCCGAGCCCAGCTGCGATGCCGAGGCTACCAGCCCGCGCTGGCAGAAGCAGTTCGCCCACGCCCCCTCGCGCCTGGCCAACCAGGATGACGATGCGCTGGTGCTGTTCGGCTATGTGGTCGAAGAGCTGCGCAAGGCGAACCTGCCCACCGAATTCGCGCTGATCCCGTTCGTGGAAAGCGGCTATCGGCCCAATGCCCGCAACGGCAGCGGCCCGACCGGCCTGTGGCAGTTCATCGCCACCACGGCGCGCAACCACCGCGTACCCATGGCCAACGGCTACGACGGCCGCCTGTCGGCGGTTGATTCCACCCAGGCCGCGGTGCGCTACCTGAAGACCCTGCACGGCATGTTCGGCGGCGACTGGCGCCTGGCCACCATGGCCTACAACGCCGGCGAGTACCGGGTACTGCAGTCCATGCGCAAGGCCGGCATGAACGCGCAGAATGCCAAGCCGGCAGCCCTGCCGGGGCTGTCGCCGGTTACCCATGCCTATGTCGAGAAGCTGCATGCCCTGGCCTGCGTGCTGGAAGACGTGGAGGACCAGCCTCGCGTGATGGCCTCGCTGGACCGCACCGTGCCGGTGTTGAAGGACCACACCCTGCCGGCCGGCACCAGCGTCCAGCAGTGGGCCGCACAGCGCGCCCTGGACCCCGCCAGGATCGCCCGCCTCAACCCGGCCCTGGCCGCCGGCAACCGCGCCTCCGGAACCACCCGGGTCCTGGCCCCGGTCTCGGCCGCCAATGCGACGGTGACGGAAGCCGCGACCACGCTGGTGGCCAGCACCGCACCGGTTGCCACGACCACGCCGACGCCGCAGGTGGCCAAGGCCGTGGCCGCGATCGCCGACCGCCCGCGCAGCCGCCGCCACACCGTGCGTGATGGTGAGTCGGCCTGGACCATCGCCCGCCGCTACGGCATGCCGGTAAAGGCCCTGCTGTCGCTGAACGGCCTGAGTGGCAGCAGCGTGCTGAAGCCTGGCGCAGTGCTGCGCGTGGAAGACTGACGCGCCAGCCAGGCCTTCCCTGCGGTAGAGCCGAGCCCATGCTCGGCTTTTTCTTGCGCGGTGCGGCTGCTTCGACATGCTTCTCGTAGAGTCGAGCTTGCTCGACTGCCTCCACATGTGCAGTCGAGCAAGCTCGACTCTACGCGCCCACACCCACAAAAAAGGCCCGGCAATGCCGGGCCCTCTTCTATCCTGCTCGCCGCGAGGCTTACAGGTTCTCTTCGGTGGTCTGGATCACGAACTTCCTGCGCATCGCCTCGACGTAGGCTTTGGCTGCGGCCATGCCGTCGATCTGGCTCAGCTGATCCTTGAGCTGCTTCTGCTGCTCGGCGGTCACTTCCTTGATGTCGCCCGGGTTGACCTTGTTCACTGCGAACAGCAGCGCGTGGCCGTTGACGTCGACCTTGCCGTAGCTCGGCTTGCCTTCCGCCGGCACCGGCGCACTGAAGATCGCGCGGTTGATTTCCGGGGTCGGCACCGGCTGGCTGCGCGGCAGGCCCGGCATCGGGCTCAGCTGCAGCTTCTCGCTGGCAGCCAGCGACTGCAGGGTGGCGCCCGCCTTCAGCTTGGCCAGCACGGCGTCAGCGGCCTTGTCGCTGGCCTGGCGCTGGCGGTCGGCGCGGATCGCGGCGATCACCTGCTCGCGGGCCTTGTCCAGCGGCATCGCCTGCTCCGGGGTATGCGCGGCAACGCGGATGACCACGCTGTGGTTGGTGGCACCGCCCAGGGCGATCGGATCGCTGGCGGTACCGTCCTGCACCAGCACTTCGGAGAAGGCGGCGCGCAGCACGGCCGGATCAGCGGCGATGCCACTGGCGGTCGCGCGGGTGATCGGGCCCAGGGTCTGCAGCGGCAGGTTCACTTCCTTGGCGGCAGCGGCCAGGTCGCTCGGGCTCTTGTTGATGGCATCGACCAGGCGGCCGGCCAGCTCGTTGAAGCCGCGCTCGCCATCGGCCTTCAGCTGCTCGGCGGCCAGCGTGTCACGCACTTCCTCGAACGACTTGCCCTGGCCACCACGCACCGCGGCGACCTTGATGATGTGGTAGCCGAAGTCGGTCTTCACCGGGCCGATCACGTCACCCGCCTTGGCGGCGAACAGGGCGTCTTCGAACGGCTTGACCATCGCGCCACGCTCGACCCAGCCCAGATCACCGCCCTGGTCCTTCGAACCCGGGTCTTCCGAGTTGGCCTTGGCCAGCGCCGCGAAGTCGGCACCCGCCGCCTTGGCTTCGGCAGCGAGCTTGTTCGCCTTGGCTTCGGCACCGTCACCGGTGATCAGGATGTGCGCAGCCTGGCGCTGTTCCGGCGAGGTGAACTTCGCCTTCTCGTCTTCATAGCGCTTGCGCAGGGTCGCTTCGTCAGCCGCGGTCGGTGCCGGCAGGTTGGCGCCATTGATCTCGACGTATTCCAGCGACACGCTTTCGGCCTGGCGGAAATCCTTGCCGTGGCTGTCGTACCACTGCTTGATCTGCTCATCGGTGACCGGCGCGGTATCGGCCGGAACCTCCGGCAGCGCGGCCAGTTCGACGTCGCGGGTCTCACCCAGCAGCTTCAGCAGGCGCTCGGTCTCGGCCTGGGTGACGAAGCCCGAATTCTGCAGGCCCGACGGGATCACCGACTGCTGCAGGCTCTCGCGCACCAGCTCCTGGAACTGCGTGGGGGTACGCGGCGGATTGCCACCGGCCAGAGCCAGGCGGTAGTTGTTCTCGTTGAACTTGCCGTTCGAATCGAGGAAGGCCGGGATGGTGGCGATGTACTCGCGCACCGCGCCATCGCCGATCACAACACCGGCCTGCTCGCCCACCAGGCGCACGACCTGCTCGTCGATCAGCTGATCGAGCACGGCCATCTTGTTTTCAGTGCTTTCGAACGCGCGCGGGTCGAAGTTCTCGCCCTGCTGCTGGCGCTCACGCATGCGCTCCTGCTCGAAGCGGGTGCGGAAATCCTGCGCGCTGATCTCGTGGTGCTGCCACAGCATGCGCACCGGCCACCACGACGGTGCCGAACGCCACCAGGTCGGAGGCGCGGAAACCTTGGCCACGTTCTGTGCGCCAACGCCACCCAGGTAGCTGTTGTCGATCACGAACAGGAACGGAATCATCAGCAGCCCCAGGATCACGGTGACGATCCAGCCTGAGGTCTTGTCGCGGAGTTTCTGCAGCATGGTGAGGAATCACAAGGCCTGATTGGCGAGCCCGGCAGTGTAACCCGCTTCGTCGCAGGGACCAAAAGCAGCGCCGGCGCGGCCTGCGCCGATCTCCGCGGACCTGTGCCGTCAGCACCTCGGCAGGCCTGCCGCAGGGCACAAAGAAAAAGCCCCCGGCTTGCGCCGAGGGCTTTTAAAGTTGGCGGAGCGGACGGGACTCGAACCCGCGACCTCCGGCGTGACAGGCCAGCATTCTAACCAGCTGAACTACCGCTCCGCGCTGAAACTTTGCAGGCGCCCAGTATATCCGAAGACTCCCTGGAAACCCAGCCCGATGAACACTTTTTTCAAAGTTTTTTCACAGGAACTTAAGAATTCTGCAATGGCGGAGCGGACGGGACTCGAACCCGCGACCTCCGGCGTGACAGGCCAGCATTCTAACCAGCTGAACTACCGCTCCGTTCTTGCAAAAACCTTTTCGCCTTCCTTCCGAACCTGTCGGTGAGAAGACAAGGCCCCCAGCTTTAGGCCGGGGGCCTCGATGTAGTGGCGGAGCGGACGGGACTCGAACCCGCGACCTCCGGCGTGACAGGCCAGCATTCTAACCAGCTGAACTACCGCTCCGCATTGTTGCTATTTCCTGTTTTCCCACCGGCCTGGACCGGGGAGAAAACAAAGCCTCCAGCTTTTGGCCGGAGGCCTCGTTGAATGGCGGAGCGGACGGGACTCGAACCCGCGACCTCCGGCGTGACAGGCCAGCATTCTAACCAGCTGAACTACCGCTCCACACTCAAACTTTTACCGCGGTGCTGTGGTGGGTGCTGAGGGTTTCGAACCCCCGACCCTCTCCGTGTAAAGGAGACGCTCTACCGCTGAGCTAAGCACCCCAGCGAGCCGCTTAGTTTACAGCATCCTTCAGGGCCTTACCAGCCTTGAACGACGGATTCTTCGAAGCAGCGATCTTGATGGTGTCGCCGGTCTTCGGGTTGCGGCCGGTGCGGGCAGCACGGTCGCGGACCTGGAAGGTACCGAAGCCAACCAGGGTGACCGCATCGCCGTCCTTCAGCGCCTTGGTGACGGCAGCAACGACGGCATCGACAGCGCGGCTGGACTCGGCCTTGGTCAGGTCGGCAGCTTCAGCAACGGCATCGATCAATTCGGTCTTGTTCATTCTCTACAACTCCTTTGGCGGTGGGTTCCGCTTATTCGACAGGGAAGCAACCGCACGCCTTCTGCATGCGGCCGCCATGTGGAAACGGTTCGCCGATTCAGTCATCGCTGACAGCGATCACTCATTCGCGAGTGCTGCTTTTATACCAGTGGCCCTACCCCCACGCAAGCTGGAAAGCCAGCAACGACGCGGGTTTCGGGCCATCGGACAGCGCGCGTCAATGCTTGACGCGCGCGCTTCCACTCGGTTTGGCCTTGCTGCGCACCGTGACACGCTGCGCACTCTTGCGCGCCTTCTTCGGTGCCAGCGGGCGCTCCAGCGCCAGGTCCAGGACTTCTTCGATGTACTTCACCGGCACGATCTCCAGATCGCGGGTGACGTTGGCCGGAATGTCTGCAAGGTCCTTGCGGTTCTCTTCCGGAATGATGACCGTGCGGATACCACCGCGCAGTGCGGCCAGCAGTTTCTCCTTCAAGCCACCGATGGCGGTGACACGACCACGCAGGGTGATCTCACCGGTCATCGCCACGTCGGCACGCACCGGCACCTTGGTCAGCATCGACACCAGCGAGGTGACCATTGCCGCACCGGCACTCGGTCCGTCCTTCGGCGTGGCACCATCGGGCACGTGCAGGTGCACGTCGTGCTTCTGCAGGAAGTCGCTGTCGATGCCAAAGCCCACGGCGCGCGAACGCACCACCGACAACGCCGCC
Source organism: Stenotrophomonas sp. 86156_Sma (assembly GCF_056481625.1). NCBI lineage: Bacteria > Pseudomonadati > Pseudomonadota > Gammaproteobacteria > Lysobacterales > Lysobacteraceae > Stenotrophomonas > Stenotrophomonas sp. 86156_Sma. The sequence goes on along the minus strand of NZ_CM151157.1, from coordinate 1,015,242 downwards.
GACGCCGATTCCTTCATCACGTTGCCGAGCTGGCCGGTCAGGATCAGCTGGCCCTTGCCCGGCACCAGCGTCGATTCGATCTGCAGCAGATCGCCACCGACTTCGGTCCACGCCAGGCCGGTGACCAGGCCGATCTCGTTCTCTTCCTCGGCGCGGCCGAAATCGAAGCGACGCACACCCAGGTACTTGTCCAGGTTCTTGCTGGACACGCTCACCAGCGCCTTGGACTTCTTCGCGCCCTTCTTCGCCTTCACCGGCTGCGGACCGGCCAGCGCGATCTCCTTCACCACCTTGCGGCAGATCTTGGCGATCTCGCGTTCCAGGTTGCGCACGCCCGATTCGCGCGTGTAGTAGCGCACGATGTCCTGGATCGCATCGCTGCCGATCTCCAGTTCTTCCGGCTGCAGGCCGTTGGCCTTGATCTGCTTCGGCACCAGGTAGCGGGTGGCGATGTTGAGCTTCTCGTCCTCGGTGTAGCCGGGGATGCGGATCACTTCCATGCGGTCCAGCAGCGGGCCGGGAATATTGAGCGAGTTCGAGGTGGCCACGAACATCACTTCGGACAGGTCCAGGTCCACTTCCAGGTAGTGGTCGTTGAACGCGTTGTTCTGCTCCGGGTCGAGCACTTCCAGCAGCGCCGACGACGGATCGCCACGAAAGTCCATCGACATCTTGTCGATCTCGTCGAGCACGAACAGCGGGTTCTTGCTGCCGACCTTGTTGAGGTTCTGCACGATGCGGCCCGGCATCGAACCAACGTAGGTACGACGGTGGCCACGGATCTCGGCTTCATCGCGAACGCCGCCCAGCGACATGCGCACGAACTTGCGGTTGGTAGCCTTGGCGATGGACTGGCCGAGCGAGGTCTTGCCCACGCCCGGCGGCCCGACCAGGCACAGGATCGGGCCCTTCATCTGCTTCACGCGCGACTGCACCGCCAGGTATTCAAGGATGCGCTCCTTGACCTTCTCCAGGCCGTAGTGGTCTGCGTCGAGGGTGTCCTGCGCGGCCTTCAGGTCCTTGCGCACCTTGCTGCGCTTCTTCCACGACACGCCCAGCAGCCACTCCAGGTAGTTGCGCACGACCGCGGCTTCGGCCGACATCGGCGACATCTGCTTGAGCTTGTTCAGCTCGTTGCGTGCCTTGGCTTCAACCGCCTTCGGCATACCGGCTTCGGCGATCTTGCGGGCCAGCTCTTCCAGCTCGCCCGGTGCATCGTCCAGGTCACCCAGTTCCTTCTGGATGGCCTTCATCTGTTCGTTGAGGTAGTACTCGCGCTGGCTCTTCTCCATCTGCGACTTCACGCGGCCGCGGATGCGCTTTTCCATCTGCTGCACGTCGATCTCGCCATCGACCAGGCCGACCAGCATCTCCAGGCGGTCACCGACGGCCAGCGTTTCCAGCAGGCGCTGCTTGTCGGCCAGGCGCACGCTGATGTGCGCGGCGATGGTGTCGGCCAGGCGGGCCGGCTCATCGATGCCCGACAGCGTCTGCAGCAGCTCTGGCGGCAGCTTGCGGTTGGTCTTCACGTACTGCTCGAACAGCGACATCAGCGAGCGGGCGATCGCCTCCACCTCGCGTGCTTCGCGCTCGTCGGTGGCGTCGATCTCCACGGCCTGGCCGTGCAGCGAGCCGTTGCGCTCGTCGACGTGGGTGACCTGCACGCGCGACAGGCCTTCGACCAGCACCTTGATGGTGCCGTCGGGCAGCTTCAGCAGCTGCAGCACCTGCGCCAGCGTACCGACCTGGTAGAGGTCGGCCGCATGCGGGTCGTCGGTCTCGGCCGACTTCTGCGCCAGCAGCAGGATGCGCTTGTCCGCTTCCATTGCCTGTTCGAGCGCGTGCATGGACTTGTCACGGCCGACGAACAGCGGGATGACCATGTGCGGGAACACCACTACGTCGCGCAGCGGCAGGACCGGCAGGTCGAGGGTTTCACTTGGGGAACGGGCCATGGGGGCTCCAGGGAAGGGGAAAACCGCCTCCGGGAGGGCATCTTCCGGAGACAAAAAAAGCCGATGGCCCCGTTATGGGGCCATCGGCTTTCAGATGCAAGGCATTCCTTGAAAATCCTTTCCAATCAACAACCTGGAAGGATCACTCGGCGCCTGCGGCCTTCTGTTCAGGGGCCGCCGGGGTCTGGTAGATCAGGTACGGCTCGGACTTGTGCTCGATCACCGACTCGTCCACCACCACCTTGCTGACGTTTTCCTGCGACGGCAGGTCGTACATGGTGTCCAGCAGGACCGATTCGACGATGGTGCGCAGGCCACGGGCGCCGGTCTTGCGCTTGAGCGCCTTCCTGGCGATGGCCGACAACGCGTCCGGACGGAACTCCAGCTCGACGTTCTCCATCTCGAACAGCTTCTTGAACTGCTTGGTGATGGCGTTCTTCGGCTCGGTCAGGATCCTGATCAGGGCCGGCTCGTCCAGCTCCTCCAGGGTCGCCACCACCGGCAGGCGGCCGACGAACTCGGGGATCAGGCCGAACTTGATCAGGTCTTCCGGCTCGACTTCGGCCAGCACCTTGCCCACTTCCTGCTTGCGCTCGCTGCTCTTCACCTTGGCGCCGAAGCCGATGCTGCCGACGTCGGTGGAACGGGCCTGGATCACCTTGTCCAGCCCGGCGAACGCGCCGCCGCAGATGAACAGGATGTTCTTGGTGTCCACCTGCAGGAATTCCTGCTGCGGGTGCTTGCGGCCACCCTGCGGCGGAACGCTGGCCACGGTGCCTTCGATCAGCTTCAGCAGGGCCTGCTGCACGCCTTCGCCGGACACATCGCGGGTGATCGACGGGTTCTCGCTCTTGCGCGAGATCTTGTCGATTTCATCGATGTAGACGATGCCCTGCTGTGCCTTCTCGACGTCGTAGTCGCACTTCTGCAGCAGCTTCTGGATGATGTTCTCCACGTCCTCGCCCACGTAACCGGCTTCGGTCAGCGTGGTGGCGTCGGCCATGGTGAACGGCACGTTGAGCAGGCGGGCCAGGGTCTCGGCCAGCAGCGTCTTGCCCGAACCGGTCGGACCGACCAGCAGGATGTTCGACTTCGCCAGTTCGACGTCGTCGTTCTTCTGCCGGCTCTCGATGCGCTTGTAGTGGTTGTACACGGCCACGGCCAGCGTGCGCTTGGCGCGGTTCTGGCCGATCACGTACTGGTCGAGGACCTCGAGGATCTCGCGCGGCTTGGGCAGCGAACTGCGCGCCGACTGCGCCTTTTCCTCAAGTTCCTCACGGATGATGTCGTTGCACAGCTCCACGCACTCATCGCAGATGAATACGCTCGGACCCGCAATCAGCTTGCGCACTTCATGCTGGCTCTTGCCGCAGAAAGAGCAGTAGAGGATCTTGCCGGTGTCCGTGGAACGACCTTGGCGGTCTTCGCTCATGCTTCGCTTACCCAGTTACCCCACCCGCTGAACGGGGGTTCGATTCGAGAATAGCACAGGGCCGAGGGGACACCAGTCCCGCCCGACCCTGCAGGAACGGGGCCTCCCTGGCCCCGTGATGGCCGGTCAGCCGGCCTGGATCGACTCGTCCGGACGACGCTCCAGGACCTGGTCGACCAGACCATAGGCCTGCGCCTCGAAGGCGCTCTTGAAGTTGTCGCGCTCGGTGTCGCGGGCGATCGTCTCCAGCGACTGGCCGGTGTGCTTGGCCAGCACCTCGTTCAGGCGCGAACGCAGGGTCAGGATCTCACGCGCGTGGATGTCGATGTCGGTGGCCTGGCCCTGGTAGCCACCCAGCGGCTGGTGGATCATCACGCGCGAGTTCGGCAGCGCATAGCGCTTGCCAGCTTCGCCCGCGGCCAGCAGCAGGGCGCCCATCGAGGCGGCCTGGCCGATGCAGGTGGTGCTCACATTCGGCTTGATGTACTGCATGGTGTCGTAGATCGCCATGCCGGCGGTGACCACGCCACCCGGCGAGTTGATGTAGATGTTGATGTCCTTTTCCGGGTTCTCCGACTCCAGGAACAGCAACTGCGCCACCACCACGTTGGCCATGTGATCGTCGATCGGGCCCACGAGGAAGATCAGGCGCTCTTTCAACAGGCGCGAATAGATGTCGTAGGCACGCTCGCCGCGGCTGGTCTGCTCGACCACCATCGGAACCAGGTTCAGGGCTTTGGTTCGGTTGTCCATTACGTGAGGTACCTATCTTGGGGGGCAACAACCCCGCGCCGGCAAAGGCGCGGGGCATCCGGTGATCCGCCCGGGCTTACTGGCGGATCGCGTCCTGGAACGACAGCTTCTCTTCGGTGTGCTGGGCACGCTCGGCGATCCAGTCGATCACCTGCTCTTCTATCACACGGTTCTGCAGGCCAGACATCAGCTGGGGGTCGTTGCGGTACATCTCAATGACCTGTTCCGGCTCTTCGTAGGTCGAAGCGATCAGACGCATCGTTTCGTTCAGGCGCTTGGCTTCCAGGCGCAGGTCGTTGATGCGGGCCACTTCACCGACCAGCAGGCCGACCAGCACGCGCTTGGCGGCCGCTTCCTTGAAGCCTTCGTGGGCATCGGCCGGGATCTCGCCGACGTTCTGGCCGTTGCGGCGGATCTGCTCGACCTGCTGGGCCAGCATGGCGCGGGCTTCGTTCTCGACCAGGCGCGGCGGCATTTCCACCGACGAGTAGGCGGCGATCAGCTGCTCGCCCACTTCGCGGCGCAGGCGGTTCATCAGAGCGCCCTTCAGCTCGCGCTCCAGGTTGGCGCGGATGTCGCTGCGGAACTGCTCGACGTCGCCGCCCTTCACGCCGAAGCTCTTGATGAAGGCTTCGTCGACCGCCGGCACGACCGGCTCGGACACTTCGGCGACCTTGACGGTCACCTGCACGGTCTTGCCGGCCAGCACCGGCACGCGCCAGTCAGCCGGGAACTCGACGTCCAGGGTCTTTTCTTCGCCCTTGGCCAGGCCGACCAGGCCCTTTTCGATGGTGTCGAACATCATGCCCTGGCCGAGCACGATCGAACCCTTCTCGGTGCCCTCGGCCGGCAGGCGCTCTTCGCCGGCCTGCGACCAGGTTTCCACCGCGACCAGGTCACCGTCCTGCGCGCCACGGCTGACCGGAGCCCAGGTACGACGCTGGTTCTGCAGGTTCTCGATCATCTGGTCGATGTCGGCGTCGGTGATCTCGGCGCTGTGGCGCACGACGGTCAGCTTGCTGACGTCGATGTCGCCGAAGTCCGGCACCACTTCCACGGTGGCCACGAAGGAGAATTCACCCTCGTCGCCCTTGTCGATGCGCGGGCTGCCGACGATGCGCAGGTCGTGCTCACGCACGGCGGCATCGAAGGTTTCGCGCAGCAGGCCGTCCAGCGCCTCGCCACGGACCTGCGCGCCGAAGCGCTGCTCGATCACCTTGGCCGGCACCTTGCCCGGACGGAAACCCTTGATGCGGGTGGTACGGGCGATTTCGCCCAGGCGGCCGACGATGTGGCTCTGCAGACGCTCTTCCGGCAGCGAGAAGCTCAGGCGGCGTTCCAGGTTGCCGGTGGATTCGATCGAAGCTTGCATGTTGACTCCTGCCACCGGTGGCCCACGCCCCCGGCTCGATGATTGGGATGAAACGGTTGTAAGGACACGACGTCTGGGACGCGCCTGCTTGCCGCAGCCCTTTAGTTTCGCCCAATTCGGCCTGCACTGCCAGCGCGTGCCGGTCAAGGGGGCGCAGATGGCCCGATCAGGGCGGGGACAGGCCGGCACTGGTGCGAAAGGGGGGACTCGAACCCCCACGCCTTGCGGCACTGGAACCTAAATCCCGAAGCCCCTGCCGATTAGTGCTGACCACTCAACTACTTACAGCGTTCCAGTCTATCAGGTGACGCTTCGGGTGACATATAGGTGACGCCGGGTGCCGCGACAGGTGACACCAGGTGACGCCGAATAAAGTGGTCATCTTCGGCGGACCTCCTCCTAGGACAACCATTCAGAACTACTCATTGCTGTTCACCACCGAGGACTACTACAGTTCCACATAGGTCCACCCAGGACCAACAACCGAACCACTCAGGACCGTACCGGGCAGCCCCCGGTGCGGTCCTCCCGTTTTGACTTTTGCATCCCCCGAGGGCAAACGATGACGACTTGGCAAGAGAACGACCTGCACGCCGCCCAGCTCGAACTGGAGAAGGAAAGCACCAGCCTGGGCATTGCCCGCTACGAGAAGATCAGGGAGCAGCGCCAGGAGGCCGAGACCGGCCCCGGCCGCAAGCTGGTCATGGAGAGCATCGACGCCACCGCCGCCGCGATCATGGCGTTCGTGGCCGAAGCCGACACCGGCAAGCCGGGCAAGCGCCACGCCGCCCTCAAATTCATCCGCCACCTGAACCCCCACGCCCTCGCCTATCTGACCAGCTTCACCTGCGTCAACGCGCTGGTCGCCGATCACCGCAAGGCGGTGTCCGTGGCGATCACCCTGGGCCACGAGGTCGCCAACGAGATCAACTTCTCCCTGCTCCGCGAGAAGCACCCCGGCCTGTACCGGGTCGTCCAGGAGCAGCTCAAGAAGTCCACCTCGGCCCGGCACTCCACCGCCGTCATGCGGCACGTCATCGCCGACGCCGAGTTCGCCCCCGAGGACGACAAGCGCCTCTACCTGTCCGACAAGGACGCGCTGCTGGTGGGCATGAAGCTCATCGAGCTGTTCGTCGAGGCGACCGGGCTGGTCGAGCTGGTCACCGTCGCCGAGCGCGGCAAGCGCCACCTGCTCATCGCCGGGAATCAGAAGGTGCTCGACTGGCTGACCAAGGCCCACGACAGCGCCGCCCTGTACCAGCCGGTGCTGATGCCGATGGTCGTCCCGCCCCGTCCGTGGACCACGCCCCGCGACGGCGGCTACCTGACCGACATCGGCGGCCGGGCTGACCTCGTGCGTACCCGCAACCGCGCCTACAAGCGCGAGCTGGCGCTGGTCGATATGCCCAACGTCTACCAGGCCCTCAACGCCATCCAGGCAACCGCCTGGAAGGTGAACGTGCCCGTCCTAGAGGTCATGCGCGAGCTGTGGAACGCAGGCGGCGGTGTCGCCGGGCTGCCGGAGCGTGAACTGATGGACCTGCCGAGCCGCCCTGCCCTGCTGGAGACCGACCCGGACTACTTCAAGGAGCACCACGCCGACGAGTTCAAGGAATGGAAGCGCGACCGCGCCAAGGTCTACGAGGCCAACGCGCGCAGCGTGTCCACCCGCCTCGCCGCCGCGCAGAAGATCGCCTTGGCGGAGAAGTTCGCCGAGTACCCCGCGATCTACTTCCCTCACAACCTCGACTTCCGCGGCCGGTGCTACCCCCTGCCCCCGACGCTGACCCCGCAGGGTGATGATGCGGCCAAGGGCCTGCTGACGTTCGCCCAAGGCGTGCCGCTCGGCGAGGACGGTGCCTACTGGCTCGCCATCCACGTCGCCAACTGCTTCGGCGTGGACAAGGTGTCGTTCGAGGAGCGCGTGGCCTGGGTGCGCGAGCACGAGGAGCAGATTCTCGACAGCGCCCTCGATCCGCTGGACGGCCAACGCTTCTGGATGGACGCCGACAGCCCGTTCTGCGCGCTGGCAGCGTGCTTCGAGTGGCTCGGCTACAGCCTCAACGGCCGCGATCACGTCTCCCATCTGCCCATCGCGCTCGACGGCTCCTGTAACGGCCTCCAGAACTTCTCGGCCATGCTCCGCGACTCCGTGGGCGGTGCAGCCACCAACCTGATCCCGCAGCCGAAGCCCGCCGACATCTATTCGCGCGTGAAAGACGTGGCCCAGGAGAAGCTGCGCGCCCGTGCCGAGAGCGGCGACCCGCTGGCGATCAAGCTGGACGGCCAGCTCACCCGCGACATCGTGAAGCAGCCGGTGATGACGCTGCCCTACGGCGTCACGAAGTCGGGCATGCGCGCCCAGGTGCTCTCCAAGTTCAAGAAGCTGGGCATGGAGGACGATTGGGAGACCGCCGAGTACCTGGCGACCCTGCTGTGGGAGTGCATCGGCGAGGTCGTGATCGCAGCCCGCGCGGCGATGGACTGGCTGCGTGACGCCTCCAAGGTCGCCTCGTCGGCCGACCTGCCGGTGAGCTGGACGACCCCCGCTGGCTTCCCGGTCCTCCAGGAGTACCGCGAGGAGGAAGGCGTCCGCATCCGGCCGCACGTCGGAGGCCGCGAGGTGAATTTAGTGGTCAACATCGGCGGTACTAAGCTCGACCGTCGCAGGCAGACCCTCGGGATCAGTCCGAACTTCGTCCACTCCTGCGACGCCAGCCACATGATGCTGACCACCTGCCTCGCGGCAGAGAACGGCATCGAGTCGTTCGCCATGATCCACGACTCCTACGGTACGCACGCGGGCCAGGCAGCAATCCTCGCCGCCGCACTCCGGCAGGCGTTCGTCGATCAATACAGCGGCGACGTACTGGCCGACTTCCGACAGCAACTCGTCGAGCAGCTCCCGCCAGAAGCGGCAGAGAAACTCCCACCCCTCCCGCCGCATGGCGACCTGGACCTCAGCCTGGTGCTGGAGTCGCGCTATTTCTTTGCCTAGTCCATCCCCCTTTGGCAATTGATACCCCAAGCGAGAACATCAACATGAGCATCAACTACCAGCACGCACTGAACACCTACGTTGCCCAGGACCACTTCGGTGTGGTCCTCGGCATCTACAACCCGGCCGAACACGGCACGGTCGAGGAGTTCAAGCACCGCATGACGGAGCTGCACGCAGGTGCGTGATCGCGTCATCGACGGACTGCACTCACGTTCTGCCGAGAGCGCCGCACGCGGCGCTTTCGTAGTGATCGACAGCGTGCAGTCCCTCGGCCACCCGGCCGATCAGGTGATCGGCTTGGCGTGCGCCTTCAAGAACTTCTGCGAAGTGCTCGGCCTCGATCCGATGGAAGTGCTGCGGGTCGTCTCGCGCATGGAGCAGGACTGCCGCTACCGGCAGGTCAACACCCTCAACGCCGTGCGCCGCTACGCGGAGCGCGAGCTGAAACCGCACTACCCGTGATGCGTGACCCGATCACCGACGCCTTCATCGACGAGGCGCTCATCGGCTTCGACATCGACGAAGCCTTCGGCATTTCCGCCGACACCCCGTTGACCGCCGCCGCTGACCTGTGGCGCGCGGGCATCTATCTCCCGACCAACTACGAGACCGACAACTGATGGCAACCAAGAAGCGCGAACGATTCGTCTCCCCCAAGGGCACCGCCGTGTGGCCGCGCCTGAACGAACCGGACACCAAGTTCAAGCCGGAAGGCGAATACACCGTGAGCCTGGCGTTCGACCCGAACGACAAGGACTTCAAGGCGCTGGCGAAGAAGCTGGAAACCCGGCGCGACGAGCTGTTCCAGGAGTTCCTGAGCGAGAACCCGAAGAAGAAGAAGGGTGCCGAAGTGGCCCCGGTGTTCACCGAAGAAACCGACGAGAACGGCGATGACACCGGCCGCGTGCTGGTGAAGTTCAAGATGAAGGCCAGCGGCGTCAGCAAGCGCACCGGCAAGAAGTTCACCATGCGCCCGGACATCTTCGACGCCCGCGGCAAGAAGATCGACAACCCGCCGCAGATCGGCGGCGGCAGCGAACTCAAGGTCTCCTACGAGATCGGCGGCTCGTTCGTCGAATCGGCCAAGAAGTTCTACCTGACCTGCTACATGGTCGCCGTCCAGGTGATCGAGCTGGTCGAGTTCGGCCAGCGCAACGCCAAGGACTACGGCTTCGGCGAGGAGGACGGCTACGAGGCCGCCGACAGCGCGCCGTTCAGCGACAGCGATGACGACTCGGACGACGACAGCGACTCCGACGACGAGGGCGATGACGGCGACTACTGATCCGCTGTCGGTCATCGTGAACACCGCGAGGGGGGCCAAGCATTTGGCCTCCCTCACGTTCCCGTTTGACCCGGTGCCCGCCTCGCGCCCGAAGGTTTCGCGCTGGGGCGTCTACTACGGCAAGACCTACAAGACCTGGAAGGAAGCCGCAGAGAAGCATCTGCCAGCCGGTGATCTGGACCTGTCGCCGACCGATCCGGTTTTAGTGGTCATCATCGCGGTATGCAAACGCGCCAAGACCTCGAAGGCCGCGTTTCCCAAGGGCGACGTGGACAACCTCGCCAAGGGGCCGATGGACGTTGTGACCAAAGCCACCGGCTATTGGGCCGACGACAAGCAAGTCATGTGGCTGCTCTCCGGTAAGCGCTGGGCGCAGCCGGACGAAGAACCACGCACCGAAGTCCACCTCTACAAACTCTAAGTGCGCCTCAAACCTCTGGAATCGGTAGAGGCGCTGTTCGTCCTCGCCAGCATGACCCGCCCCGAGCAGGTCACGACCGGCGAAGAACTCGCACGCCTGCACCGCTCGCAGGGCTACTCGAAGATCGCCGTCCACTTCGTCATCGAACGTGACGGCTCGATCTACGACGGTCGCCCGCTGAATCAGCCCGGCGCTCTCGCCGGTAAGCACAACCAATCCGCATACCAAGTCTGCCTCCTGGGCGGCGTCAACGACGCCATGCAGCCCGAGGACAACTTCACCGAAGCCCAACACGCCGCGCTGCGACGCCTGCTCGCCGCCTACGGCAAGCCCGTCGTGTGGGCACCTGACTTCCCTCGATAGGAGAACCCAACGTGAAACCGCTGCCCCCGCAAACCCAGGTCGTCCTGGATCACCTGCGTCGCCACTCGCACCTGACCTCGTGGCAGGCCGAAGGCGTCTACCGCATCCGCCGCCTCGCCTCGCGCGTCGATGAGCTGCGCGCTGCTGGCTTCGAGATCGAAACGCAGACCTGCGAGGACGCCTCGGGGCAGCGGTACACGCGCTATCGCCTGTCGCGCCGTCAGCGCCGCAGCAAGGCTCCGCTCCTGGAAGCGCGCCGCGCTCCGAAGCAGTACCGCGTCGATGCGCTGCTCCAGCTGTATCGCAACTACTGCACCGACGAGCTGGGCCTCGACGCCAACGATGCGACCGAAGAAGTCGCCGCATTCACCAAGTTCCTGCTGGAGAAGAACGCATGACCAACACCGCTACCACCGTCATTCCGTCCGCGATGCGCCTGGCTTTCGAGCGCGCATGGGCGCGCGCCGACAAGCCGTTCCGCGGCCTGGGCCGCACCGTCAAGGGTGCGCTGAATCGTCGCCTCGGCATTTCCTACCGCAAGCGCATGTGGTCCGTGGAGCGTGCAAAGCGCTGACTCCGAATACCTCCACAAAGAGCCGTGCCCGAACTGCGGCAGCAAGGACAACCTTGCGCGCTACAGCGACGGGCACGGCTACTGCTTCGGCTGCGGTCACTACGAGCCAGCCGAAGGCGAGGAGGTCTCTCAACCCACCAGCAGGAAAACCATGAGCGACTTTGCGAAGGGTGAACCGCAAGCCCTGGCGAAGCGCGGTATCACTGAGGAAGCATGCCGTAAGTACGGCTACTGGATCGGCAAGGACAAGCACGGCAAGACCGTGCAGATCGCCAACTACAAGCGCGATGGCGGCATCGTCGCGCAGAAGCTCCGCTACCCCGACAAGAAGTTCTCATTCATCGGCGACTCGAAGGCGTGCGGGCTGTTCGGCCAGCACCTCTACGAACCGGGGCGACGCCTCGTCATCACCGAAGGCGAGATCGACGCGCTCTCCGTGGCGCAGGCACTCGGCCTCCGCTGGCCGGTGGTGTCCGTTCCGAACGGAGCGCAAGGCGCGGCCAAGTCCATCAAGCGCGAGCTGGAGTGGGTCAACGGCTTCGACGAGGTTGTGCTCATGTTCGACATGGACGAACCGGGCCAAGCCGCCGCGCAGGAAGTGGCGCTGCTGCTGACTCCCGGCAAGGCCAAGATCGCACAGCTCCCGGCGAAAGACCCGAACGAGCTGCTCCAGCGTGGCGATGCCGAGGCGATCACCCGCGCCATCTACGAAGCGCAGACCAAGCGCCCCGATGGAGTGGTGACGTTCGGCTCCCTCAAGGAGAAGGCACTCAAGCCGGTCTCGATGGGCATGCCTTGGCACGACCCGCGCCTCACCGCGCTGACCTACGGCAAGCGGTACGGCGAGGTCTACACCTTCGGCGCGGGCACCGGCATCGGCAAGACCGACTGGCTGATGGAGGAAGCAGCCTTCATCGCGCAGGAAACCGGCGACCGCGTTGGCCTGTTCTTCCTGGAGCAGCAGCCGGTCGAGACGGCGAAGCGCATGGCAGGCAAGGTTGCTGGCCGCCGCTTCCACGTCCCCGATGGGAGCTGGACGCAGGAGGAGCTGGAAGCCGCGTTCGAGATTCTCGACAAGGGCCAGGTGTTCATCTACGACCACTTCGGCTCGTCCGAGTGGGACGTGATCGAAGCCAAGATGGCCCACATGGTCGTCGCCGAGGGCGTCAAGCACATCGTCCTCGACAACCTCACGTCGTTTGCGGCCGGTGCCGAGGACGAGCGGAAGATGCTGGAGGACACGATGGCGAAGATCGCGCAGTTCGCGCAGCGCCACCTCATCTGCATCTACCTGGTCTCGCACCTCGCCACGCCGGAAGGCAAGCCACACGAGGAAGGCGGGCGCGTGATGCTCCGCCACTTCAAGGGCAGCCGCGCGATTGGCTTCTGGACGCACTTCGCGTTCGGCCTGGAGCGCAACACGCAGGCCGAGAACGAGGCCGAGCGCAACTGCACGACCTTCCGCGTCCTAAAGGATCGCTTCACCGGCCAGTCGAACGGCCAGGTTCTCTACTACAGCTACGACCACGCATCCGGCCGCCTGCTCAATGCAGATGCTCCGGGCGAATACGGCGACTTCGCCGACGAGTCATCCGATGTATCCACCTCCGACTACTGACGGCCGCTCGGTCGTCGGCTTCATCCCAGCTGATGCGCCGCTCTCCTTCGCTGAGAGCCTCGTTCTCCCCTACCAACTCCCGCGCTCCGACCAAGCCTGCCGTGTCATGTACGGCAAGCCTGGGCGGCGCGTGGTCATCCACATCAAAGCCGAGGAACTACCCCAATGAAAGAGATCGTCGCCATCGCAATCGACCTGCTGACCGCTCCGTTCCGCAAGGACACCGTGACCGACGTGGTGAAGGTGCTGGAGGGCCAGGTGGACAAGCTGTTCAAGATCAGCGCCGACCGCATCGCCACCGCATCGACGCTGCGCGACAAGGCCGATGTCCTGCACTCGCAGGCCGACGAGCACGAGGAAGAAGCCGAGCGCGCCCTGCGCGTCGCCGAGCGCTTCACCAACCTGATCCGCTAAGGGACCAACCATGACTGCCGAGCAACACGCTCGGTCCCTGTTCGACGTGTTGCCGGCCGAAGTCCGCCACCTGGTGATCCTGGGTGGCGGAAGCCTGCGCGCGTTCTACGACGGGACCGAAATCAAGGACATCGACTGCTTCTTCGTGTCACTGGCGAGCTACACCTACGTGGCCGCGTACCTGAGCGGCCGTAACGACTGGACCAGCGAGGCCGCTCCGAACGGCATCCGCAACTTCCGCTCGCCCGAGGGTCACCTCGTGAGCCTGATCGGCTTCGAGTTCGGTACGCCGCACGAGCACTGCGCCCGGTTCGATCTGCGGTGCTGCGCCCACGTCGCCATCTACGAACCCAGCACCGACGAGGTGGTGGTCGTATCCCTCGAAGGCGCGGTTGCCGACGCATCGGAGAAGCTGCTGTTCGTGCTGAACAACAACGGCACCGAGCGCACCATCCGCCGCATCACGCACTACGTCGAGGATTACGGCTACACGCTGCATCCCGACCAGCCCGAGCAGGACGAACTGTTCGAGGACGACGACTTCCCCGGCCACGCGCCGCAGGGCGTCCACACGCCGCCGAAGGCCCCCGAGCCGGAGTACATCCTCCGCGCCCGCCGCCGCGTCCGCGCAATCCCCGTAACCAACCACGGCTACCCGTAAGGAGGACCGCCGTTGATCCTCGTATTCGACTGCGAGACCAATGGCCTCCTCGACGAACTTGACACGATCCACTGCATTTCCCTCCAAGAGGTAGATGAGACCGGCGCACCGCGCGGTCCCATCCTGTCCGCCAACGATCACGGCACGGGCGAAATGACAGTCCGTCAGGCCGTCGAGAGGCTCAAGAAGGCCAAGCGCGTTGTCGGCCACAACATCGCCGGATTCGACATTCCGGCTATCGCCAAGGTGTTCCCGGACTTCAAGGTCCAGGCGTACTTCGACACGTTGCTGATGTCCACGCTGGTCTACCCGGACCTCAAGGACCGCGACTTCAAGGCCCGCAAGAAGCAGGGAGCGAACCCGGTGTTGCCGGGCAAGCTGATCGGCCGCCACGCCCTCGAAGCGTGGGGCTACCGCCTCGGTCGCTGGAAAGGCGACTACGCGGCGCAGATGGCCGCACGCGGCCTCGATCCCTGGGCACAGTGGTCTCAGGAAATGGACGACTACTGCGACCAGGACGTTGCGGTCACGCAAGCGCTGTTCGCGTTGCTGATGAGCAAGGGCCTCCCTACCGAGGCCATCGAGCTGGAGCAGGCCGTCGCGCCGATCCTCTCGCGTCAGCAGCGCTACGGCTACCTGTTCGATCAGGAGAAGGCGCGTGAGCTGGAGTGCATCCTCGTGTCCCGGCGCACTGCGCTGGAGGCCGAGCTGCGCAAGGTCATTCCGCCGTGGAAGGTGGTGAAGCGCAAGTTCGTACCGAAGCGCGACGACAAGCGCCGCGGTTACGTCAAGGGCGTGGAGGTCACGACCTACAAGGACGTGGTGTTCAACCCGGCAAGCCGCCAGCACATTGCTGACCGCTTGACTGCAATGTACGGCTGGCAGCCCCAGGAGTTCACCGAGAAGGGCCAGCCGAAGATCGACGAAGAAGTCCTGGGCGCGCTCAAGTTCCCGATCATCCCGCTCCTGCTGGAGCACTTCATCGTCAACAAGCGCCTCGGCCAGCTCGCCGAAGGCGACGAGGCGTGGCTCAAGGCCATCAAGAAGGACGGCCGCATCCACGGCAGCGTGAATCAGAACGCAGCGGTGACCGGCCGCATGACGCACTCGAAGCCGAACATCGCTCAGGTGCCGAAGGTCCAGCACTCGAAGGAGAAGGGAATCCTCAAGGGCCAGGAAGGCGGCTACGGATTCGAGTGCCGCTCGTTGTTCTGCGTCCCAACAGGGAAAGCTCCAGGTCGGCGCGGACGCCTCGGGATTGGAGCTGCGCTGCCTGGCGCACTTCATGGCAAAGCACGACGGCGGCGAGTACGCCAAGGTCATCCTCGAAGGCGACATCCACTCCGTCAACCAATCGGCGGCAGGACTGCCAACCCGCGACAACGCCAAGACCTTCATCTACGCCTTCCTCTATGGGGCAGGCGACGCGAAGCTCGGCTCCATCGTTGGCAAGGGTCGCCAGGCCGGGGCGAAGCTCCGCTCGAAGTTCCTGGCCGGGCTGCCTGCGCTGGAGAAGCTGGTACGCGGGGTCAAGAAGCGCGCGGCCGAGAAGGGATACCTGATCGGTCTCGACGGCCGGAAGCTGCACATCCGCAGCGACCACGCCGCGCTCAATACCCTGCTCCAGTCGGCCGGTGCGCTGGTGATGAAGAAAGCCCTGGTGATCCTCGACGCCGACCTGCAAGCCGCAGGGTTGGTGCCGGGCGTCCACTACGAGTTCCTCGCCAACGTCCATGACGAGTGGCAAATCGAAGTGGACGAGGACAAGGCCGAGTTCGTGGGCAAGACCGCCCAGGCTGCCATCCGCAAGGCTGGCGATTACTTCGGCTTCCGCTGTCCGCTCGATGGCGAGTTCAAGATCGGAAGGAATTGGGCCGAGACGCACTGACCCGCGGCAAGCGGGACATTGCACTCGCCCTGGTGCGCCAAGCGAAACGCCGGGCAGCTAGGAAGGGACTGCCGTTCGACCTCACGTCGGACGACATCGTGGTCCCCGACTTCTGCCCGGCACTGGGCATCCCGCTGTACCGCGCTGTCGGGCGCAAGGCCCAAGGCCCCAACTCACCCACGCTCGACCGCATCGAACCTGACCTCGGCTACGTCCGGGGCAACGTGCGCGTGATCTCCGCACGCGCGAATCAGATCAAGTCCGACGCGACTCCCTCGGAGCTTCTGCGAGTCGCCTGTTACGTCCAAGAGAACCGATGAACCCAACCAACATCCTGCGCGCCCTCGCGGCGCTGCTGGTCGTTGCCGCGCTCGCGGCAGGCGGCTTCGCAGCCTGGAAGTACACCGCAATGGCCCAGCGCGTGACGGAGCTGGAGGAGTCGGCAAAGGAACTGGCCGACCTCAAGCAGACCGTCGAGACCCTCAACCGCGAAGCCGTGCGCCGCTCTGCCTTCGATGCAGCGCTGCGGAACGCCCGCGCCACCACCAACCGCTCTGTGGAGATTGCAGCAAATGCTGACCCGGAAACTGGCGATTACCTGTCTCGCCGCATTCCTGACGAGCTGCGCCGCGCACACCTCGAAAGTCGTGCCGGAGCAGTTCCTCCAGCCGACCGTCATTGAGGGCACGCACTCCTCACTCGACGCCGTGATGGCTGACCCGACCACCACCACCTACGACCTCTACCGCTTCGGCGGCAACGCCGAGGACGGCCTCCAGCGTTGCAACGCCGACAAGGCGAGCGCCCTGGAAGTCCTCAAGGAATCGAACCGATGAACGAGAACCGGCTTCGCGTGCATTTCATTGGCGGCCCCGCTGACGGCGATGTCCGCGTGATCGATCCGTGTACCACCTACCGCGTGGCTGTGCTCGAACACCAGCCCGAGGTTCATGCCTACAACGCCAAGTGCCCGTGCTGCACCGAGCGCATGCTGCGCCCCGTGGAGTGGAGCACCGCGACCTACTTCATCCGCCGCGTTAGCGAGAAGTGCTGGGTCGCCGTACACGAGAGCATGGTATGAAGCGCGCTCTCCTGATCCTGGCGCTGTGTGCTGGCCTCGCTGCGTGCGATATGAAGCCCTGGCCGCCGAGTGCGGACTATGGCTCGTGCCTGAAAGGGCACAGCGAGAACTCCTACATCATCATGTGGCAGTCGATGTGTACGGGGAACTCCTGCACGCAGATTCCGTACACCATCCCGACCACCGACTTCGTGTGCGACGAGCACGAGTACCCGCTCGGCGACGGCCCGGAGTACCAGGCCGGAATGAAGCGCTACGCCGCCGAGCTACAGGCGTGGTATGAGCGCCACCCGGAGAAGCGGCCATGACTTCCTACGTCACCTATCGGCCACCGCAGGCGGCCGGTTCCTGGGTCATTGGCGGCAACTTCTTCGTGCAGGTCCGGGAGCGTCCGAACTGGCTGCACCGCTGGTTCGCGCTGGCGTTCCTGGGATGGCAGTGGGTGGACGCATGAACAAGCGCGGCCCCCTGCTACTGATCGACGCCGATGTGCTGCGCTACCAGCTCGCGTTCTCGAACACCGCGAACATCGACTGGAACGGCGACGGCAACAAGGTCGAAGCGATCCAGCCCGAGCGCGCGAAGGCGAAGCTGGAGGACTACATCGACGAGATCGTCGAGAAGTTCGGCGCGCGTGATTACCTGCTGGCCCTGTCCTGCAAGAAGCACAACTTCCGCAAGGACATCGACCCAACCTACAAGCTCAACCGTGCCAGCAAGGACAAGCCTGCCCTGTGGTACGTGCTCGACGAGTTCGTCTACGACGAGTTCGGCGACAAGATCGTGGAGATCGAGAACCTGGAAGGTGACGACGTGCTGGGGCTGCTGGCCTCGCACCCGAATCCGAAGCGCGCGCCAGGCAGCCGCATCGTCGTGTCCATCGACAAGGACATGCAGACGATCCCCGGCATCCGTCTCTACAACCCCAACCGTCCCGACGTGGGCGTCCGGCCGATCTCGGCTCACGACGCTGACCTGTTCTGGATGAAGCAGGTGCTCACGGGCGACCAGGTGGATAACTACCCCGGCTTCCCCGGCATCGGCCACAAGGGCGCGGACGAGCTGCTCATGCCCATCCACGAGGCGTACCGCGATGCGTCCGTCGAGGAGCACCTCGGCGCGCTGTGGAACACCGTCGTCACCACCTACACCACCCGCATCCCCCGCGGCGGCACCGAGCCGCTGTCGAAGCACGATGCGATCCGCCAAGCACGCCTCGCGCGAATCCTGCGCTACGGCGACTACAACCCCAAGACCAAGGAAGTGAAGCTGTGGAAACCCTGATCCTGTTCATCACCATCGTCGCCGTGCTGGCCGTGCTGTTCGCCTTCGTCGCCTACGGCGCTGCCTGGCTGTGGTGGCGCAGCCTCAACACCCTCGAACGCACCCTGTACCGCTCGGCTGGCAGCGTCAAGCTGTGGCCGGCCGCTGTCGGCGTTGCTGGCGCGGCTTGGCTGATCGCCCGGTGTTTCGCCTGACGACAACCAAGCCACCTGATCCTGCTTACCGCAACTCGTCCACGTAGAACTGCTTCCAGTGTGCAATCTCTGACGGATTCCGACTTACGGGTTCTCGGCTATTGAAAACCCAAAGCTGGATCGCCTTCGGCGTAGTCAACGTTTCATACGTGCAGCTGAACTCAGTGAGCTTATCTGTGATGAGCTGCTTGGCCGCATCGTAGCGCTCTCGCTGAATTCCTTGTGCTTGCCCTGATGCCACGAGCGCATCCATCGCCTCCTGTAGGCCATAGAGCTTCTGTGCAAGCTCAGAGATTTCCGCTCCGTTTGTGTTACTCGGCGTAGAACTCGCCATACCTGTCTCCTTCCATAACGAACACGAATTGTACCCGGCTAAGGCCGGGTTTCTCTTTTGGAGTCCCCATGAAGATCATCGGAATCACCGGCCGCGCCCGCAGCGGCAAAGACACCCTGGCCGAGTTCCTGGTCAGCGACCACGGCTTCGTGAAGCTGTCCTTCGCGGCCCCGATCCGCGCCTTCGTGGCGGACATCACCGGCCTGCCGGTGTCCGCGATGGAGGACGGCCCGCTCAAGGAGGAGCCGCTCGACTGGCTCAACGGGCAGACCCCGCGCCGCCTGATGCAGACCGTGGGCACCGAGTGGGGCCGTGAAATGATCGACCGCGACCTGTGGGTCAAGGTGGTCGCGCAGAAGATCCGTCAGGCCCGCCGCGACGGCGCTGCTGGCGTCGTGGTGTCGGACGTTCGCTTCGACAACGAGGCGCAGTTCATCCGTGAGTGGGGCGGCCAGGTGGTCCAGGTGCTCCGCGACAGCGCGGCCCCGGTCTCGGCGCATGCCTCCGAGGCAGGCGTCCACGGCGACCTGATCGACACCGTGATCGACAACAACGGCCCGATCCACCGCCTGCGGATGGTCGCGGAATCGCTGGCCCGACTCTAAGGGTTTAGTGGTCATCATCGGGGGAAACGACAGTTTCCCCACCTATTCATAACCCAGGAGTTCTATGCAAATCCCTCTGCACTCCTACGACCTGATCGACCTCCTGGACGAACTGCACCCCGAAGTGATCTACGACCCCGCCAAGCCGAAGGAGGAGTTCCTGCTCCGGCAGGGCGAGCGCCGCCTGATCCTCCGGCTAAAGGCGCTGCGGAAGGTCGAGCAGATGGAGCACCGCGCCCGCTAATCATGTGCAGCAAGCCCAACATGCCGGACCAGCAGGAGAAAGACCCGATCCTGCTGACCCGCCAGGACACCCAGCCGACCGGCCACGCGGCCGATCAGCGGCGTAAGTCCAAGGTCCGACTGGACCTGAACAACGCAACGCAGTACCAAGGACTGACCATTCCGAATGGCTGACGCCAAGCAGACCTCGGCCGAGAAGCAGACGGCCGCGAAGCGCTACGGCGATCTCAAGTCCAACCGCAAAGAAGCCGAGACGCGCGCCAAGCGCTGCGCCAAGGTTACCCTGCCCCGCCTGTGGGTGGACGAGGGCGCGAAATCGCGTACCCCCGGTTCCGCCTACATCGACACCGGCCCGAAGTGCGTCAACGCCCTGGCCTCGAAGATCGTGCTGGCCTGGCTCCCGCCGAACGCCTCGGTGTTCAAGCTCGCGCCTGACCAGGCAGTCGCCGAGAACATCGCCGAGCAGGC
Source organism: Stenotrophomonas sp. 86156_Sma (assembly GCF_056481625.1). NCBI lineage: Bacteria > Pseudomonadati > Pseudomonadota > Gammaproteobacteria > Lysobacterales > Lysobacteraceae > Stenotrophomonas > Stenotrophomonas sp. 86156_Sma. Next base: position 995,296 of record NZ_CM151157.1, on the reverse strand, counting down.
TGGCGTGGAGACCTCCGAACTGGAGGCCGCGCTGGTGGACGTGGAGCGGGTCATCGTCAACGACCTGGAGACCAGCGGCGTCCGCCCGGTCCTCAGCGAGGCGGCCAAGCACGCCATCGTCCTCGGCAATTTCCTGCTCTACGACCCCGACGAGGGCAAGCCTAAGCTGTATCCGCTGACCTCCTACGTGACCGACCGCGACGGCCTGGGCAACGTGCTGGAGATCATCACGCTCGACAAGATCGCCCCGGCCATGCTGCCGGACTCGATCCGCGCGGCGGTGATGCAGAAGCTCGCCCAGGAACGCGACGAAAAGACCAAGAACGACGACGTGAACCTCTACACCTGGGTGCGTCGCTCGGAAGATGGCAAGGAGTGGGAAGTGGTCCAGGAGGTCGAGGGCGTCGAAGTCCCCGAGACCGTGGGCACCTACCCCATCGACGCCTGCCCGTGGATTCCCCTGTGCGCGCCGCCGTCCCTCGTGGACGACTACGGCGAGGGCTTGGTCTACGACTACGTGGGCGCGTTCGAGTCGCTGGAGGCGCTGCGCAAGGCGATCCGTAAGGGTGCCGCCGCGCTGGCGAAGATCATCATGTTCCTCAAGCCGACCTCGACGATCCGCGAGCGCCAGCTCACCGAGGCCGAGTCCGGCGCGGTGCTGCGTGGCGAGGCCAGCGACGTGACCACGCTCCAGCTCCAGAAAGCCTACGACCTGAACTTCGTGCGTCAGGAGGCCGAAGGGCTGGCGAACTCGCTGGAGCTGATCTTCGGCGTGAAGTCCGCCGTGCAGCGCCCCGGCGAGCGCGTGACCGCCTACGAAATCCGGGTGCTCACCCAGGAACTCGACGACGCCCTCAGCGGCTTCATGGCGATGTCGGGCGAGCAGCTCTTGCTGCCGCTGATCCGCCGCCGCCTGCACAAGCTCCAGAAGCAGGGTCGCCTGCCCGAGCTGCCGCAGGAACTCATCAAGCCGCGCATCACCGTTGGCATCGCCGCCCTCGGCCGCGGCCACGACCTGAACAAGCTGATCGAGTTCGGTCAGGCAGTGGATGCGCTTGTCGGCGCAGAGGAGAAGGCGCGCCGCCTCAACAGTGGCGAGGCGATCTCCCGACTGGCCGCCGCTTCCGACATTTCCACCAAGGGCCTGATCCGCTCCGACGACGAGCTTGCTGCCGAGCAGCAGGACGCCTCGGCGCAGGAGGCGATGGTCCGTGCCGCTCCGAATATCGCCTCAGCGATGACCCAAACCCCGTAACCCCGAGAAGGACGCAATGTCGAACGAAACCACCGAGAAGCCCGCCAAGCCGACCAAGGAAGCCCCGAAGGCTCCGAGCGTCGAGCGTAAGGGCAAGGCCGAGATCACCCGCAAGACGAACGGCCTGGTCATCGTCAACTACAAGCCCGAGGACAAGTAATGTCGCAGCCGGGCAAGTCCGAAGTGACCGTCAGCCTTGACGGCATCAACGGCCAGCCGACCCCAGGTCAGCAGCCGCCGCAGAACTCCCAGGACACCCAGCAGCCCGCACCGGGCGCGCAGGGTGGCACCGATGGCGAGCGCCTGTTCGGCGGCAAGTACAAGACCGTGGAGGAGCTGGAAGCCGCCTACGCACAACTGAGCACGCCAGCCGACGACAAGGGTGGCAAGGGCGGCCCCGCGACCATCGACGACGCCACCGCGGATGACGCGCGTGACGCCTTGGCGCGGGCTGGCCTGAACCTGGACGACTTCGCCACCGAGTTCAACTCGAACGGCTCGCTGTCCGAGGAGAGCTACAAGAAGCTCCAGGACGCGGGCTATCCGAAGGAGCTGGTGGACGTGTACGTCGATGGCCTGCGCGCTCGCGTGCAGACCTACGAGAACGCCGTCTACTCGCCCGCAGGTGGCAAGGCCGGTTACGACGGCCTGGTCCAGTGGGCTAAGACCAACCTGAGCGCCGAGCAGAAGCGGGCGTTCAACGAAGCGGTGCAGTCCGGCGACGCCGGCCGCGCAGCGCTGGCAGTCCAGGGCCTCGTCGCCCTCCGTGGCGGCAACGGCCGCCTTCTGAATGGCAAGACCGCATCGAACGCCGATGCAGGCCCCAAGCCGTTCCAGTCGCAGGCGCAGGTCGTCGAAGCGATGCGCGATGTGCGCTACCACCGTGATCCGGCTTACCGCGCGGAAGTCTCCGCCCGCCTGGCCGTGTCGCCGCTGTTCAAGTAATCCACTCAACCTCAAGCAAGGACTAAATGTCGGACGCAATCCCCTCCCGCCTGGGTCAAGCCCAGGCCAACGGCGACGCCTGGGCGCTGTTCAAGCAGAACTACACTGCTGAAACCATCACCAGCTTCGTCGAGAACTACAAGCTGGACGGCCGCGTGTCGGTGCGCAACATCGAGAGCGGCAAGTCCGCCTCGTTCCCGAACGTCGGCACCATCGGCTCCGAGTACCATGTGCCGGGCACCGAGATCAAGGGCCTGGTGGTCGAGCACAACGAGACCATCATCACCCTCGATCCGATGCTGATCTCGCACGCCTTCATCGCCAACATCGACGAGGCGATGAACCACTACGACGTGCGTTCCGAGTACACCCGTCAGCAGGGTGCGGAGCTGGCGCTCAAGCGCATGCAGAACGAGCTGCGCTGCGCGATCCTGGCCGCTCGTACCACCGAAGGCAAGGTCGAAGGCCAGCCGGGTGGTGCCATCATCAAGGCCGCCACGATGGCCTCCGATCCGACCGTGCTGGCCGATGCGTTCCGCAACGCCCGCATGCTGTTCGACGAGAAGCTGCTGCCGGACAACCCGCAGGAGTTCACTGGCGCACTGGCCCCGGCTCAGTGGTATCTGCTGACCGAGAACAAGGACTTGATCGACCGCGACATCAACGCGGAATCGAACGGCTCCTACGGCCAGGCGATCATTTCCTCGGTCGCCCGCATCCCGCTGGTGAAGATCAACGCGATGCCGCGTGTCGATGAGTCGGCCCTGGCCTCGATCCCGGCCAAGTACCGCGGCAACTTCGCGGACACCGTGGGCGTGATCTTCCACCGCTCGGCGGTCGGCACCCTCAAGCTGCTGGACCTGTCCCTGGAGGACGTGTACCAGGGCGAGAAGCAGGGCACCCTGATGCTGGCGAAGTACGCGCTGGGTCACGGCATCCTGGCTCCGCGCGGTGCCATCGAGCTGTCGAAGGCCCCGTAAGCAATACCGCGCCGTTGGGCAAATCCCGCGGCGCTTCAATCTCTCTCCATCTACGGGGGACATCCACATGGGTGTCCCCCGTTTTTTTGCCCCGAATCCATGAACCTCGAACTCACTCCGACCACGGAACTCGAAGCCGTCAATGTGCTGCTCGGTGCTATCGGCGAAGCGCCGATCAGCGACCTCGAAGCGCTCGGCAACCTGTACGCCTCGCAGGCGCGCGACACCCTCCGCGCGGTGAGCCGCGAGGTCCAAACCGCTGGCTGGTGGTTCAACACCAGCGAGTCGTTCACCTTCACGCTCAACGCGGAAGGCAAGGTGCTGCCGCCGCAGTCGATCCTCAAGCTCGTCCCCGCACGCGGAAGCGAGCCGCTGGTGATCCGAGGCACGCGCCTCATCAACCCGCTCACCCTCGCCGACACGTTCTCGTCGGCCCCCACCGCCGACTTCGTGACCTGGTTCCTCGCCTACGAGGAGCTGCCCGAGTCGGCCCGCCGCTACATCGCCGTGCGCGCTGCGCGTCTGTTCCAGACGAGCGTGCTGGGTAGCGACCAGCTCTACGTGTTCACCGAGAAGCACGAGGAGGAGGCATACCTCATCTTCGCGCAGGAGCACGCCGACTTCACCTACGCCCGCGGCCACAACTTCCTCAGTGGCTCGACGGACGTGTCTGATATTTGGGACCGCTGATGCCGCTAATCACGGGGGACTATCCCTCGTTCCTGGGAGGCGAGTCGCAGCAGGACGATACCGTCCGCTCGCCGAACCAGCTCACCAAGGCGATCAACGCCTGGCTGCATGCCGCAATGGGCGCTGGCAAGCGCCCGCCCGCCGAGTTCGTTGCTGGCCTTGGCGTCACCCTCGATCACGACTGTGCCTTCCACTCCATCGTCCGCGATGAGAACGAGCGCTACATCGTCGCCGTGGGTCACCGCAGCATCCGCGTGTTCGACCACGAGACCGGCAAGGAATACACCGTCAACGCCACGGGCGACGCGCTCAACTACCTGGACACCCAGGGACAGCGTGCGTGGTCGTGCTTCGCGCTGGCGACGTTCTCCGACACCACCTTCATCGTCAACCGGCTGGTAGACGTGAAGCAGAGCGATGAGCTGTCGCCCGGTTCGCTGTACGGATCGGCGCAAACGATGTCCGACCTGCCGAAGCCCGGCGACAAAGGCTCGGCCGTTGTGCCGACCGGCGCGATCTACAACATCATCGGCTCGTCCGAATCGCAATTCGACGACTACTACGTCCAGAAGCAGTCCTCCTCGGTCTACCTGGAGGTCGCCCGGCCGGGCATCAAGCACCGCTTCGATGCCAAGACGATGCCGCACATCCTCAAGCGCATCCCCGATCCAGTGCATGCGGACGGCTTTTGGTTCTCCTTCGGTGGACCGGAGTGGACCGCGCGCCTCGCGGGTGACGAGCAAAGCAACCCGTTCCCGTCCATCGACGGCCAGCGCATCCGCGAGGTGTTCAAGCACCGGGACCGCCTAGGCTTCCTGGCCGGGGAGAACGTGCTGATGTCCGAGGTCTCCGATCCGTTCAACCTCTGGCGCACTTCGGTGACCCAGGTGCTCGACGCCGACCCCATCGACGTGAGCGTCAGCGGGTCTAACGGCGTCACCACGCTCTACCACGCAGTCCCGTTCCAGTCGGCCCTGTTCCTTGCCGCTGCGGGCGGCCAGTTCCTCCTGACCGCCGAGCCGTACCTGGCCGCCAAGAACGTCAAGAGCGATCCGGTCAACAGCTACAGCAGCTCGCCGTACATCCGGCCGAAGCTGATGGGCGAGTCGCTGTACTTCACCGAGGACAGCGGCGCATACGCCAGCGTGCGCGAATACTTCATCGACGACCTGTCGGTGACCGGCGACGCCGCCGACGTGACGGCGCATGTGCCCAAGCTGATGCCGGGCCGCATGCGAGCGATGGCGAGCGCAAGTGGTGCCGACTGCGTGTTCTTCGCTCCTGACGAGCCGACCGACGCGCAGCTCTACGTCTACTTCGTCCGCTGGATCGGCGACGAGAAGCAGCAGTCCGCATGGACGCGCTGGTCAATCTCCGGCGTCGGTCGCATCGTCCACATGCACGCCATCAACGACGTGCTGTACGCCGTCGCGGAAGCCCCAGGCGGCGGCTGCGAGCTGCTCAAGTTCCGCATGGTGCTCAACCAGCACGACACGGATGCCACGGGCGACTACAACTTCCTGCTCGACCGCATGCTGGTGGTGCAGCCCACCTATCAGCAGTTCGGCAACGAGACCTGGATCGACCTGCCCTACATCGTGCCCGATGGCATGACGGTCACCGTCCTCAAGACGGACGACTGGCAAGACCCCGGCGCGTACCTGGACATCACCAAGGCGCGCTGGGACAACGCCCGCACCCGCCTTGCGCTCCCCGGTAACCACACCGAGGGCCGCGTGGTCGTCGGCATGGACTACGAGCACCGCCTCACCCTGACCAAGCCCATCGTTCGCGGTGGGCAGAACCAGGCCGTGCTGGTGGGCCGCACGCAGGTGCGTGACATCGAGGTCGCCTACAAGGATGGCGCGTACTTCGAGCTGGAGGTCGAGCAGCACGGCAATGGCCGCGTCGAGACCTACGTGGCGTCGCACTCCGGTGCGTACACCGCGCGCGTCCTCAACGACTCGGTGTTCCGCACCAGCGCCCCGACGTTCCACTCCGGCTCTCGCCGGTTCCCCGTGCTGGGCGACGCCAACAGCGTCCGCATGCACCTCGTCAACCGCCTGCCGTTCCAGTGCTGGTTCCAGTCAGCACAGTGGCGCGGCATGTTCGTCTCCCGCAGCCGAGTATGACCCTGACCTATCGAAGCCCCACCGCCAGCGACATCCTCCACGTCGCCGAGAACATGCGGCAGGAGGACATCCTGGAGGTGGCGGCTTCGCATGGTCACACCCCGCTCCAGGCGCTCGCATTTGCAGTGACCGCGAGCGACCGCAGTTTCGCCGCGATGCACGACGGTTCCCCCGTGTGCATCTTCGGCTTCAGCCAGCACGCCGAGGGTATCGCCTCGGTTTGGCTGCTGGGCACCGACGCCCTGGTGGCTCCCACGTTCTGCCGCACGTTCCTCCGAGAAGCTCGGCGGATCAGCGACGAGTGGTCGGCCACCTTCGGCACCATCTTCAACTTCGTCGATGTCCACGCCGTCACCACGCGGCGATGGCTCGGCTGGCTTGGCTTCCGCGAGAGCGGCGTCGAGTCCGCCTACGGCTTCGCCAAGACACCCTTCGTCCGAGTAACCAAGACCCCATGTGCAACCCCGTAGCAGTCCAGGTCGGTATCGCCGCAGTCAGCGCGATGGCGACCATGTACGGCCAGGATCAGAACAACAAGGCCATCGAGGAAGCCGCGGAGCGTCAGCAGGAGCAGATCAACGACCAGGCCGCCGAGCGCACCCAACAGCGCATGGAGGAGGCCCGCGCACTGCGATCCGCGATGCGCGCCTCCGCAGCAGAAGCGGCAGTGTCCGGCAACTCGGTCGAGCTGCTGGCGAACGACATCATGGCCCAGGCTGGCCGTGACGTGGCCCTCATCGAGAAGAACCGCAGGAACGGAGTCGTCGAAAGCGGCTCCGAAGCACGCGCTCGTATCCGCACCGGCAATGCCGAGGCGCTGGGCGGCGTGATGCAGTCAGGCGCGAATGCCTACAGCAACATCCAAACCTACAAGCGCTATTCCATTCCCGGAGACGAGTAACCCGTGGCTCGCACGAAACCCCAAGAGATCATCCGCCGCGCGCAGGTGCCGCAGCGTCTCGCCGAGCGCCCCGTTCTGGCGGTGCAGGCTGACCAAGCGTCCTCCGCTGGTGCCGGTGTCCTCTCTCGCACCGCCGCTGCGGTGCTGACGCGCGTCTCGGATTCCGTCAACTCGCAGATGATCTCAAACAGCCGCGAGCAGTACAGCGCCGCGGCGACCCAACGTATGCAGGAGGACGCCGAGGGTACGCCCCGGCAGGCCGAGGACTTCGTTGCCCAGCAGTCGGAGTCATGGCGTCGCGGCTACCTCAAGGCAGACGGCATCATCCGCGTCCGCGACTGGCAGATCGAAGCGGCCAAAGAGATCGCCAAGGCCGAACCCGGCACCGACATCGAGCCGCTCATCAAGGAGCGGATGGCTGCGCTGACGCAGAACCCCGAGTTCCAAGACCCGCAGGTCCGCAAGGCCCTGATGCCGGTCGCCATGCGCGCCGCGCAGCAGGTCCGCCAGCAGTGGCAGGCCGACTCGATGCGGGAAATGCTGGTCCGGCAGAAGGAGTCGCTGACCGCGATCATCCGCGACGGCATCAAGGGCGGCACGTTCCTCACTTCCGAGGGCATGAACGGCCTGTACGCGATGCTGGACCAGGAGGAGTACGCCTATCTCAACAAGCGCGACGTGGACGAACTCTACGTCGAGGCCGCCAAGGAGGAGCTGGCCGCAGGCAACCGCGATCCTCAGTCGATCCTGGCGTTCCTGGAGCAGGACCGCGGCGACGGCCAGCCCGGCTTGATGAACACCGAGCACGGCGACGAGCTGCGCGCGGCGGCTGCCGCTGGTGCCCGCGTGATCGCACACCGCGAGGACGAGGCACGCAAGCAGGCGATGGCCGAGGCAGAGTGGACGCTCCAGGGCCTCGCGGATCGCGGCCAGCTCACCCACAAGACCATCGACACCTGGGCCAGTAAATTCGGCCTGAGCGGTGGCGACCTCCAGTCCTTCAAGCGATACTGGAACAACCAGCAGGAGCAGACGCTTCGCCGCTGGGAGCAGGAAGCGAAGGAGCGCGCCCGAGAGGAGCGCATCCGCAAGCTGGTAGCCGGGGGCAATCCCTACGAGATCAGCGACGCCGACCTCAAGAAGCAGGCCGGTAAGGAGTGGGAGGAAACCCCGCAGGCCGCACGCGGCCAGGTGCTCCAGAAGTGGGCACGGCAGGGCATCGTCATCCCCCAGCTCGAACGCATCCTCAAGCGCGCTGACCCGGCGTTCCAGGAGAACTTCCAGAACGCCGCGACGCTGTACGAACAGCTCCGCAAGGTCTCGCCCAAGTACGCCGATACGGTCGCTGGCGGCGAGGCTGCCGCAATGCTGGACCAGTACCTCTACGACACCCGGCGCAGCGGTCAGTCTCACCAGGAGGCCGCTCGCGTCCTGACGCAACCGAAGCGGGAAGTCGAGGAGGCCCGCTCGGTCATCAACGACACCTGGAAGTCCGGCATCAAGGACTACCTGGAGATCGACGGCAAGCCGCGTGACCCGCGTGAGCTGCACCGCATCCGCCAGGAAGCCGAGCGCATCGCCTCGCGTGGCGGAGTGTCCGGCGAAGCTGCCATCCGTGCAGCGGTCGGTCAGATCGACGCCCAGCGCACGACCGTCAACGGCCGCCGCGTGCCAAACATCGGCATGCCGCAGGGTGCCGAGCCAGCGGTAGACGAGCTGATCCAGACGGTCGCGCGCAAGCTCGGCCGCGACCCGGATGAGCTGTCGGCCCTGCCCAATCCCCGCAATCCGGGGCAGTGGCAGATCGTCGGCCCCGACAACTGGCTGATCCCTGACCCGGACACCGGCCGCGCCATCGGTTTCGACCCGCGTGCCATCGCGGCACAGCACCAGCGCTGGAAGGGAGACCTTGCGGAATCCCAGGCGCGTCGTCGGGTCGAGCAGCGCACCACCTGGGCGGACCAGTCCCGGAACATCCGCGACCTGCGCTCGCAGTCGGCGACCACGGAAGTCCCTGCGGCCATCGCCAAGCGCGACGCCAGCGCCGCCGAGGCTCCCGCCTTCGAGCTGCCCAAGTTCGACCTCACCAAGCCGCTGGTTCCCAACGCGGGCACCAAGCAAACCACCACCACCCCGGCAGTCCCCGAGGACTTCCTGGAGTACCTGACGAGGAAGTAAGACCGCATGTTTGAATCCCTACCCGGCGCAGACGAGAACATCGTCAAGCCGGCAACCCAGCAGCCCATCGTGCAAGCCGTGCGCGAGCGCAAGGAGCAGCGAGAGGCCGCGGAGCGCCGGAAGGATCAGACGACCGTATGGGACGGATGGGGCGCTGCCCAGGCAAAGGGCGGCATCGGCTTCATCGACCGCTTCATCACCGAGCTGGGCTACGAGCCGCAGCAGGGCTATCGCATTCCCGCAGACGCGCGCAAGCGCTGGGAGTCGATGGGCCTGCGCCCGGAGCAGTGGGAGCTGTTCGGCCGGGCCACGTCCGACGAGCACCTCTCCTATCTGGAATCCGTGGCCTTTATGAATCAGATGGCGGACGACGACCTGGCGCAGTTCGGCCTGGGCGGACAGATCGCCCTCGGCTTCACCGACCCGGTGGCAACCGGCCTCGATCTCGCCACGGGCGGCCTGGGGTACGCAGCCAAGGCCGGACGCCTCGCCAACGCGGTGCGTTCCGGTCTACAGGCTGCGGGCACCTCCGCGCTGATGTCGGCCGCAACCTCCACCTACGACCCCGAGCAGACGCTCGCGGATGGCGTGCAGAGCGCCGCCCTGTCGTTCGCGTTCGGTGGTGCCCTCGGCGCTCGCCGGGGTGCCCTGTTCGACGGCGAGGTGAAGCCTGACGTGGTGAAGCGGCTGGCCGGTGACGACTCGCTGTCCGCCGCCCGCGTGGCAGGCACCGCCGCCAACGACCTCACGCCAGGCGTCCTCCCGCTGCGCAACGAGAGCGCATTCGAGCAGGAGTTCACCGACAAGGCGCTGGTCAACGCGCACATCACGCCCCACTTCGCCACCGTCCGCCGCGACCTTGCTGCCCGCATGGGTAGCGCCAAGTCGCCGCTGGTGCGCGAGGCGGGCCGCCTGCTGTTCCGCGATGGCGTCGGCTACACCGATCGCTCCGTCGCGGTCCAGGAGTCCACCAGCGAGTTCGCCAAGCGCCACCTGGCCGTCATGGAGACGGAATGGCGGAGCGGAGTGAACGCCGCATGGGACGCCTACAAGCAACGGACAGGCACCCATTGGTGGAACTTCTCCGAGCGCGCAAAGTTCAACGAGGAGGTCGGCCGTGCCGTGCGCGGTGCGCCTGACGTATCACCGGAAGCCGCCAAGGCGGCCGGCAGCGTCGCCAAGGCGATGCGCGATGCGCTCAAGCTGGCGCAGGACAGCAACCTCGACGGCTTCGCCAACGTGGCGCAGAACGGCAGCTACCTGCCGCGCTACTGGAGTGGCAAGGGCTTCAAGCGCCTGTTCGGCGAGATGCAGCTTCACCAGGACGACGTGATCGAGCAGCTCATCAAGCCCGCCATGCGTCGCGCCTGGGAGGCCACCACCGACGAAGGCGACGAGATCGACGACGAGCTGCTCGGGGCGGTTGCACGCTCCTACCTCAAGCGCGCCCAAGCGAACTTCGAGGGCGACGGGATGGACCTGCTGGTCCGCCCGCTGGACAGCGATTCGGTCGAGGAGATCGGCAACATGCTGACCGAGGCGGGCGTCTCGCCCGTGCGGTCGCAAGAGCTACTGTCCAAGCTGGAGCGCAAGACCTACGAGTCGGGCAAGCTCGACCGCGCGAAGAAGCGCATCGACCTCGACGAGACCTACTCCACCACCATCCGCAACGAGGCTGGCGAGGACGTGCAGGTCTCGATGGCCGACCTGTTCGACAACGACGTGGACTCGGTGATGACCCGCTACATGCGCGAGATCACCGGCTGGTCGGCGCTGTCGTCGAAGGCTGGCATCAAGAACCGCGCACAGCTCGACCGCTTCGTGTCGAAGCTCAAGAGCGACGCCCGCAAGTCCGGCGACGACGTGAAGGACATCGAGCGCCTGATCGACATCGGCCTCAAGTCCACCTTCGGCCGCAGCACCGAACTCGATCCCGCCAGCCGAGGCGCACGCTACGCGCGGTTCCTGCGCAACTGGAACTTCGCCCGCGTGATGAACCAGGTCGGCTTCTCGCTGTTCGCCGAGCTTGGCCCGACCATCGCGCATGCCGGTCTCCGCAACTTCTGGAACTCCGTGGGTGCCGCCCGCGACTTCCTGGTGCGCGGCGCTGACGGCAAGCTGTCCTCGCAGGAGGCGCGCGTCATGGAGCGGCTGTTCGCACCCGGCACCGACTGGCTGCGCAACCCGCCGTTCCTGCGCCTGGACGAGGATGCGCTAGTGCCGCAGACGTTCAACGTCAAGCACGGCGAGAAGATCGACAACGCGATGAACATGGCGACGCACGTCACCTCGGTCGCATCCGGCATGGCCCCGATCAACACGATGCTCCAACGCATCGCCGGTCGCGCCACGCTGCTGCGGCTGCTGGACATGGCGAACGCCAAGAAGCTGTCGGACGCCGAAGTGGCCCGCCTGCGCACCTGGGGCCTCGACGAGAAGGCCCAGGCCGACGTGTTCGGCTACCTCAAAGGCAAGCGGCAGATCGAGCAGATCGACCCGGACAAGCTGCCGTTCCAGACGCGCGAGCGCATGGCGGCCTTCCTGTTCCGCGTGACGCGACACCAGGTTCTCGAAGGTGACGCCTCGGACAGCATCGAGCTGATGCACTCCACCACCGGCCGCATCGTCACGCAGTTCCGCAGCTTCATGGTCAACAGCTACACCCGCCACTTCCTGAACTCCGTCCACCACTACGACGACTGGCGCACCTACGCGATGGTCGTGCTGTCCACTTCGGCAGCAGGCATGGGCTGGGCGGCTCGCACGTACATCAACACTGCGGGCAACCCCGAACAGCGGAAGAAGCAGCTGACGCAGGAGAACTTCTACAAGAACGCTGTCGCGCAATCGAGCTGGTCGAACGTGATCCCCGCGGTCACCGACGCCGTGTGGGCGGACGCCTTGGGTAACGACCCGGTGTTCGCCAACAACCGCTCGACCGGCCTGGAGAACGGCGTGATGGGCATCCCGTCCATCGACCTGTTCAACAAGGTCTACGGCAGCACGCGGATGATCGGTTCGGCCATCCGCGACGATGAGGAGATCACCGAGAAGCAGATGCGCGACTTCTGGAAGATTTGGTGGTTCAACAACATGACGGGCGTCCGCAACATCGCGGATCAAGCCCTACAGCAGTTCCCTGACCGCAAGGACGGGACTGATCGACCGTAACCAGGAGGCCCTTCGGGGCCTCCACCTTTTTGAGGACGCATGATCGAACTATCGCGCGGCCTTTCCTTCGTGCTCTACACCTACGAGGGAGGCCCTACGCGGTTCACCGTGCCGTTCCCGTACATCGCCCGCGAACACATCCGGGCGTTCGTCGGTGAACCGGACGCGGCCCGCGCTGTCTCCGTGTCGTGGGTGGACGCCAGCACCATCGAGATTCCGTCGCAGGATGGCGTGCTCGACGCACCCTACACTGTGACCATCCGGCGATTCACGCCGATTGACGCCCTCCTGGTCAACTACAAGGAAGGCGCAAACCTCCCGGCGCGCGACTTGTCCAAGTCGTTCCGCCAACTGCTGTACGCACACCAGGAACTCGCCGAGTTCGGTGGTGGCAGCGGCCTCCCCGGTGGCGGCCCCGGTAACCCCGGTGGCGACCCGGACCTCAACGCAATCATCGAGCAGCTCCTCCGCTCGCCAGCACTGCAAGACCTGCTGACCCGCATCGACCTTATCGACGTGAACGCCGAGGCGATCCTGGAGGAAATCATGCGCTCGCACGAGTTCTTCGACGTGCAGCGCGACTATGGCGACAAGATCAGCACGGCCACCCACGAGATCGGACTGCTGACCGAAGGCAACAAGGTCATCGCGCAGCAGATCATCGACCTGTTCGCGCGGGTGGACTACGGCGAGCAAAGTAGCCAGGCACGATTCCTGGAGGTCAATCGCGCCATCGCTGACGAGCGCTCCGCGCGCGTCGAGGCGATCACCGAGCTGCAAGGCCAGGTGGTCGAGAACGGCAAGACGATCTCCGCAGCGCTCAACCAGCGCATCGACGAGGTGGAGAGCACCACCGAAGCGGCGCGTGCGGCCACCGAGCAGCGCCTCGGCGCAGAGATCGAGGACAGCGCGGCGCAGGTCCGCACCGCGGTCATGGCCGAGGTTGACGCAACCAAGGCCCGCGTGTCCGACGTTGAGACGGCAGTAGTCCGCCACGGCGAGAACATCGCTGGCCTGGCCGAGACCACCGAAGCCCTGACGGACGCCGAGGGTGCCAACACGGCATTCCGACAGCAGATGGCGGCCAGCTACGGCGCGAACGTGCCGCAGGGGATTGCCAATGAGATCGACGGCCAGGTGTCGGCGGTTTCGGCCGCCTTCGAGCAGCGCATCGACACCGAAGCGTCCGCGCGCGAAGCCCTGGCTTCCCAGGTATCCACGCTGGAGACCAGCACCGCGCCGACGATCTTCTCGGACGCGCAGCCCTCCCCGCCCGCTGGCGGCTTCAAGGTTCCGACCTTTTGGGTCAAGACCGTGCAGACCGGCGCGTACCTGACGCAGATTTGGGATGGCACCGGCTGGCGCAAGGCCGACCTGGATGTCACCTCTCCGACCGGCGCGCTGGTGCAGCAGCTCAACACCACCAAGATCACCGCCGAGCAGGCACAGGCCATCGCGGCCACGCAGGTCCAGGCGTTCAAGGACGGCGACTTCGCCACCATCCGGCAGGAGTTCAACGTGGTCGCCGGGCAGCACTCCGGCATGTACGGTCAGTGGCAGGCCAACTACTCGGTCAAGATCAACGCGGGCACCATCAACGGCGTCCCCGTGGTCGCCGGTATCGCCCTCTCCGCCAACCCGCAGACCGGCAGCGACTTCATCGTCACCGCGGATCGCTTCGCCTTCGTCCACCCGCAGTACACCTCGGGCGGCACCTTGGCGAGCATCAAGTATCCGTTCGTGATCGGCACTGTCGGCGGCCAGTCCACCGTGGGCATCCAGGGTGCGCTGGTGGTGGACGGGACGATCACTGCGGACAAGATCAGGGTGAACTCCCTGGCCGCGCTCACGGCAAACGCAGGCACGATCAACGGCGGCACGTTCAAGACCCACACCCTCGACGGCAACGGCAACATCGTCAACGCTGCCGAGTTCCGCGTGGAAATCTCCAACCTCGGCGACTGGCCCCTGTGGGTCGGCTCCGGCGCGAAGAACGCCAACAACGCGGTGTTCTACGTGGACCGCAACGGCGGCGCGTTCTTCCGAGGCCGCGTCAATGCTCCCAACATCGTTGGGCAGTTCCAGTCGGCGACCGGCGTGTGGTGGACCGGGGCAACGAGCCTCTGCTACCAGGCGGGCAACAACTTCATCCCGCTCGGCGATTGGGTGGCGATCCACGAGTTCTGGCTCGGCGCTCCGGTGCTGGCTGGCGAGGGTCATACGCCCTCCGTGTCGGTGACCGTCACCGCGAACACGCGCGTCTACGGGCTGCACGTCATCTTGGAGGAGCTGCGCGACTCTGTGTGGGTCGTCATCGCCTCGCACGAGCCGCCGATGTACCGCGCGTTGATTCAGCAGATGGGCGGCGACGGCAACACCTTCACCGCGTCCAACTTCTACACCTACGAGCAGTCGGTGACGCTCTCGGCGTCCGGCGCATGGACAGGCGGTGCCCGCGCATTCCGCGTGCGGTGCCGCGCATCCAGCCCGCCTCCGCAGGTCCACGGCTACGACGCCCCGGCCTACCCGAACTACCTCATCACGTCGATTGGCGGCTTCGCCTTCGGCATCCGATAACCCTCAGAGAGAACCCAAGCACCGCATGAGCACTACCCCCGGCTACGTCTCCAACGCCGAGCTGGCCTCGCGCCTCTCGACGCTGGTAGACCGCTGGAACCGGCGCGAGAATCAGATGATCGCGCTGCTGACTCAGGAGGAAGGCACCGTCGTCGTGACGGACGGCCTGGGCAACAACCACACCCTCCTCTCGTTCCCGCAGCTCCAGAAGGACGTGGCCGGGCTGACCGACGAGCTGACCGGCTCGGTCGTGCAGGTGCGCGACCTGGTGTCCGTGGCAACCGGCATGGCGAACGCCGCGCAGGCGTCCGCAGATGACGCCTCTGGCTTCGCCGACGCTGCCGAAGCATCCGCCGTGCGCGCTGCGGAATCCGCCGCGAGCATCGACGACGACGTGCAGGCCACCGCCGACGCGGCGACCTTCGCTGCTGCCAAGGCGGCCGAGGCTTCCGACAGCGCGACCGAGGCGGCAAGCTCCGCAGTGGACGCCGCCGCTTCGGCGACGGCCTCGGCCACCTCGGCGCTGGCTTCGGCTGGCTCCGCAAGCCAGGCGGGCACGTCGGCCACCGCAGCGGGTCAGGCGCGTTCCGACGCGCAAGCAGCGGCGACTGCTGCCGCCACGTCACGGGATCAGGCGCAGACCATCCTGGGCTATGCGACCGACGCGGCCGACCGCGCGGAAGCTGACGCCACCGCTGCCGCAGCATCGGCTGCCGCAGCCGCCGACAGCGCGACCGCCGCAGCGACCTCGGTCACTCAGGCGACCACCCAGGCCAACCGGGCGGAAGCCCAGGCGTCCGCCGCGGCGACCAAGGCTGGCGAGGCTGCTGGCTCGGCGACCACCGCAGCCGGTCATGCCTCCGCTGCGTCCGGCTCGGCGTCTGCCGCCTCGATCTCGGCGCAGACCGCATCGTCGGCCAAGGCCGCTGCCGAGGCTGCCCGCGACAAGGCTGGCCTGTACGCGAACGCGCCGCAGGGCACCGAGGTCTCGCCGGGCGAGTTCTCGGCGAAGCATTGGGCCGCCCAGGCGCAGGCTGCCGTCACTGGCTCGCTGGTCTACATGGGATCGTGGGATGCCGGCACTGGTGCGTTCCCGGCCAACCCGGTGAAGGGTCACTTCTACAAGGTGGTCGGCGAAGGCACTGTGGGCGACATCCACTGGCGAGTCGGCGACCAGGCGCTCTACGGCGCTACCTGGGAGAAGATCGACAACACCGATCAGGTCACCAGCGTCGCCGGTAAGCAGGGCGACGTGACCCTCGTGGCTGGCGACATCGGCGGCCTGGGCGCGCTGGCGACCCGCGACGACGTGGACTTCAACACCCACGTCACCGGGAAGCCGACGACCTACCCGCCGAGCACCCACACGCACACCAAGGCGCAGGTCGGCCTCGACAAGGTGGACAATACCGCCGACCTCGACAAGCCGATCAGCACCGCGACGCAGACGGCGCTCGACGGCAAGGCGGCGGCGACGCACACGCACACCATCGCCAACGTGACCGGCCTCCAGTCCGCGCTCGACGGCAAAGCGGCGGCGTCCCACTCGCACACCATCGCAAACGTAACCGGGCTGCAAGCGGCGCTCGACGGGAAGTCGGCAATCGGCCACACGCATACCGCCGCCGAGATCGCCAACGTCGTCAACGTGACCGACGATCAGTCCATCGGTGGCGTCAAGACGTTCGCCTCCGGGCAGATTCGTGTGCAGGGATTTGGCGGCGAGGCCACGTCCGGCGTCATGTACCTGGGGTCGCTGGATCGCTATGTGTACGTGCCGCCAGCTGCGAACTCGCTGGAGTTCCGATTCGGCGATGGCACGGGTGGCGTCGCGTCCCTCAACGCTGGCGGCACCGTCTGGACCTCGGCGAACTTCAACCCGGCAGGAAAGGCCGACGCCGGTCACACGCACACCATCGCAAACGTCAGCGGCCTCCAGTCCGCACTGGACGGCAAGGCGAGCCTGGGTGGCGCAACCTTCACCGGGCAGGTCACTCTGGCCTATGGCGCGCCGCTGCGGTTGACCGGCATGGGTGCAGCGGGAACCGCGTACATCCACGGAACGAACGGCGCTGGCGATGACGTTTGCTCGATCACCCGCGTGAACACGAACAGCTGGTACAACCTGTACTGGAACGGTGCTGCGAACATTGCGGGCCGCCTGACGGTCGGCGATCAGATTTACCTCAACGCTGGCTGGTTCCGCTCCCAGCAGTCCGGCACCGGCTGGTACTCGGAAGCGCACGGCGGCGGCATCTGGATGCAGGACAGCACCTGGGTTCGCACCTACGGCGGCAAGGGATTCCTTATCGCTGGCCCAGGCGGTAGCGGTGGCGACCTCCGTTTGGAGAGCTACTCGCCAACCATCACCTGTTACGACTCCGACAACGGGACCACGCACTGGCTCCATTGCAACGACAACAACCACGGCTTCCTCGCCAGCAACGCCTTCTCGTGGTGCGCCTACCGCGACGGCAGCAACAATTGGGTCGCCACGGGCAACATCGTCGCCTATGCGTCCGATGCGCGTCTAAAGAAGAACATCGTGGACGCCTCGGCCTCCAAGGTGGCCGACTTCTTCGACCGCTTCCGTGTACGCGAGTTCGATTGGGATGCCAAGGCAATCGCCGAGCTGAATCCCACGTTCCACCCGAGCGCGGATCACGAGGTCGGCGGCATCGCGCAGGAGGCCGAGGAGGTCTACTCGTTGATGGTCGCCACGCACGCAAACGGCATCAAGACGATCCAGTGGGAGAAGGCTATTCCCTTCCTTATCGCTGAGGTGCAGGCGCTGCGTAAGCGCGTCGCGGACCTTGGGGGAGGTGCCTGATGGCCCTCCCCGGCTCCGGCCCTATCTCCTGGGAAATGATCCGCGCCGAGTTTGGCGGCGGCTACCCGATCTACGCGGACCAGTATTACCGAGGACGTGGATTGGTGCCCGACGTTCCGGCCAACTACGGCGTCCCCACGAGCGGCCCGATCTACGCCTCGCAGTTCTACAACGCGGTCAAGGCGACGCCGTTCCAAGCATCGCTGTCGCCGAGCTACCTGATGGGTAACTGGCCTCAGTCCACCAACGGCACGGTCAGCGAGTCGTTCAGCGTTTATTGCTCGGGCGGCACCGGCAACTACTCCGTGGTCTCCCGCTCCGTCACAGGCGGCGCGTCGATCTCCGGCAGCGGCCTCGGTGGCACTGTGACCGCCTCTGGGCGGAACACCTCCCGCATGGGGCAGTTCACAGTCGTCGTCACCGATGGCGTCACGCAGATCACCCTGACCGGCAACTACGAGTACAGCTTCGGTCGTCCGCTCTAACGCATCCACCACCTACAAGAGACCTAATGCACGATGAAGTGAAGCTGGTCGGCGCTCTCGCGGGCGTCGGCCTCATCGTGGGCATCGCAAAGATGCTCACGTCGAACGATCCGATCACCTGGAAGCAGGCGCTCGGCCGCGCAATCCTCTCTGGCGCTACCGGCCTTGCCGCTGGTGCCATCGTCATTTTCATCCCCGGCGTCTCCTTCGTCGCCCAGGTCGCGCTCGCGTGCATCCTGGCGTCGCTCGGCACGTCCGCGCTGGAGACCGTACTGAACCGCGTCGTCAACAAGTGACCGCCCCCAAGGATGCCTTGGAGCGACTGCACGCCGCAGTCGCTGACAAGCTCGCCGACACCATCGACTCGATGGAGTCGGACGCGAAGGGCCTGGCCTCGATCCTCAACGTGGCCCGGCAGTTTCTCAAGGACAACGGCATCGACGTTGCGGCCACGCCGCCCGGCTCACCGCTGGGCAAGCTGGCCGACAAGGTGTCCGAGTTCCCGTTCGATCCCGCTGAGGATGGGCGGCTGAACTGATGGAGGGCATGACGAGCCTCCACGTTCGTCACCCTTTCGAGGACTTCCGCAACTTCGCCTGGTACGTCTGGAAGGAGCTGGGGCTACCAAGCCCCACTCCGATCCAGTACGACATCTGCGAGTTCCTGAAAACCGGCCCGCGCCGTCGCGTCATCATGGCGTACCGCGGCGTCGGCAAGTCCTGGGTGACGGCCGCCTACGTCTGCTGGCTCCTCTGGAAAGACCCCCAGCACAAGATCATGGTGGTCTCGGCATCGAAGGAACGCGCCGATGCGTTCTCGGTGTTCGTCAAGCGCCTGATCGAAACCCTGCCTGAGCTGCAACACCTGCGCCCGCGTCCCGACCAGCGCAACTCGAACCTGGCGTTCGATGTCGGTCCCGCGCAGCCCGATCAGTCGCCCTCGGTGAAGTCGGTCGGCATCAACGGCCAGCTCACCGGCTCCCGCGCCGACACCATCATCGCGGACGACATCGAAGTCCCAAAGAACTCCATGACCGTCGTGCAGCGCGAGAAGCTCGCCGAGCTGGTCAAGGAGTTCGACGCGGTGCTCAAGCCTGGCGGCGAGATCATCTACCTCGGCACTCCGCAGACCGAGGAGTCGCTCTACAACAAGCTGCCCGAGCGCGGCTACGTCATCCGCATCTGGCCTGCGCGCTACCCGAAGGACACCAAGCACCGTCAGGTGTACGGCGACCGCCTCGCGCCGATGATCGCCGATGCGTTCGACGCGAACCCCAAGCTCGCCTGGAAGAACTGCGAGAGCGTCCGCTTCTCCGATGAGGACTTGATGGAGCGCGAGGCGTCCTACGGACGCTCCGGCTTCATGCTCCAGTTCATGCTCGATGCGTCGCTGTCCGACGCCGAGAAGTACCCGCTCAAGCTGTCCGACCTGATCGTGATGGACGTGGACCGCGAGGTCGCTCCGATCCGCGTGGTCTACAGCAGCGGCCCGGAGTACATCGTCAGCGACATCCCGTCCGTGGGCTTCACTGGCGACCGCCTGTACCGGCCCATGTACCTCGCCTCGGAAATGGAGGAGTTCACCGGCAAGGTACTCGCCATCGACCCCTCGGGCCGAGGTGGCGACGAAACCGGCTACGCGGTCGTCGGCATGCTTCGCGGCATGCTCTACGCGCGCCGCGCTGGTGCGACCAAGGGCGGCTACGACGACGACACGCTGGAGACCCTGGCGCACATCGCGCGCGCCGAGAAGGTCTCCGCAGTCCTCATTGAGGCGAACTTCGGTGACGGCATGTTCGCCAAGATGCTCTCCGGCGTCCTGGCGCGCGTGTACCCGTGCTCCATCGAGGAGGTGAAGCACTACGGCACCTCGAAGGAGAACCGAATCATCGACGTGCTGGAGCCGGTGCTGAACCAGCACCGCCTGGTGGTCGATGCCTCGATCATCCGCGCCGATCAGAAGTCCGAACAGAAGTACCAGCTGTGCTACCAGCTGACGCGCATCACGCGCGACCGCGGCGCACTGCGCCACGACGACCGCCTCGAAGCGCTGGCGATGGCCGTGAAGTATTGGGCCGACCAGCTCTCCCGAGACGTGTCCAAGGAGGAGCAGCGCTACCTGGAGGAGCTGCTCGACCGCGAGTACGCCTCCTTCATCCAGTCCGTGACCGGCCGCATGCCGTCACCCGACAACTACCTCGACATCCTGTAGGAGACCCAATGTCCAACACGCTCGCTGCGTGGCTGATGGCGCTCGCCGCCGCTGGCCTGCTGTACCTGTTCCTGCGCCGCAAGAACGACGACGACAACGACGGCCCGAGCGCACCCGCGCCGGTAACGCCGTGCGACTGCAACCACGCTCCCTGCTGCCACACCCAGGGCGGCCAGTCGAACCCCTACGCGCCGGTATGACCGACGCAAAGCTGCCGAGCCTCGTGGAGGTCAGGGACAACCTGATCCCCGCGGCGGCCCGGCTGCTCCCCGGCGTGGCCTTCACTCCCGAAGCGAAGGTCATGCTGCTCGCCATTGGTCTCCAGGAATCTCGCTTCGAGCACCGCAGGCAGATCAAAGGCCCCGCACGCGGCTTCTGGCAGTTCGAGGCGGGCGGCGGCACCGCAGGTGTACTCCGTCACCCGGCGACCTCCGCACGCGCCTCACAGCTCGTCTCCGCGCGTCTGGAGCGTCCCTCGACCGCTGCGGTCAACGAGGCGCTCGCCTCCGACGACGTGCTCGCCTGTGCGTTCGCTCGCCTGCTGCTGTTCACCGATCCGCGTCCGCTGCCCGCCCTGGGTAACCCCCAGGCCGCATGGGACTACTACGTCCGCAACTGGCGGCCGGGCAAGCCGCACCGTGACACCTGGGACGCGCTCTACGCGAAGGCCCTGGCAACCATCCGCAACACCTAACCGGAACCCATGAACTTCAAGACCATCTACAACCGCGCCAGCGAGCGCCTGGTGCGCGCCTACGAGCGCGCTAAGGGGTACGTAGCGCTACGCATTGCCCTCGCCTCGCAGTGGCTCCTGGAGCGCCTGCGCGAGACCTCCCGTCGCACCTACACCGGCTGGCTGTTCGTCGTCGTGTTCCTGGCGCTGCCCTACGTCGTCCTCGGCGGCCTGTGGGAGCACCTGCGGAATGCCGCGGAGCGCCTGTGGGATGACGTGAACGACATCGAGTGGGCTGCGTTCACCCCGAGCTACTGGCGGGAGCACATCAAGCAGTGACCACGCTGGCCTTTGACGGCCGGCTCGTTGCTATCGACTCGCAGGTCACCGCTGGTGATCTGCGGTACGAGGAGGAGAAGTTCTACCGCACCACCGACACCACCGGGCGCGACCTGGTGGTGTTCGGCGCGGGCACCACTTCCCACATCCAGCGAGCCGTGCGCGAGCTGTCGGAGGGATTCGACGAACTGACCAAGGGCGAGTACACGATCCTCGTGGTCGGCCTGCGGGACAACCCGGTGGCCTTCTACCACGACGGTCTCCCTCTCGACCTCCGGCGCGACTTCCTCGTCGCCGGTAGTGGTGGTGCGATTGCCCTGGCCGCCATGAAGGCAGGCCACAACGCGACCGAAGCAGTCCTCATGGCCTGCTCGACGGACCTCTACAGCGGTCCTCCGGTGCAGACCTACGACACGGTTACAAAGCGTTTCCTAAAACGCCGGACCTGAACTACTGGCGCATGGACGCGCCTAAACAGGAATGCCGATTTGGCGAGTCCTATCAAGGGCGCTCATGAGTTCTTTGATGCGGTACGGCTTCGGGAGAAAGGTCGCCCACTGGTGAGCGTCAGGGAGCTGCGGGTTCGGCACCCCGGACGCGAACATGTAGGGAATTCGGTGCGACAGCAGGTAATCGGCGACGGACATTGATGCTCCGTCCTGCGTCTGGATGTCTAAGATCGCCGCGTGAAATGCTTTCGCCTCTATGCGGTCGAATGCATCGGCAGCGGAGGCGACCACATCGACCTCGTAACCCTGCATCGCCAGGATTTCCTTCAACATCCCTGAGAGGTCAGGATCATCTTCCATGACCAACAACGAGCCGAGCCGACCCTGGCTGTATGCATCCGTAGCCATCGCGCGTTCTCCCACGCCTACGTTCCCCAAACGGTTCGTACCGTACACGACGGCCAGTTAAAAGACAGGAAACGACTCTACCTGAAAGTGAACAGTTCAGCTATCACGCCAATTCTTCATCCTTGAACCACCACATTACAGCCAAGACGACAAACCAAACGATCAGCGGGACGCCAATCGTGAATTCCACGAGTAGGCCTCTCATGTGCTCGTGCTGCGCGGCCTCAGTCAGTGCAGAATCCAGAATTGGCACCGCATCGGCCACCACGCTGTACGAGGTCGTGTCATCGTTTATGACCTCGCGGGTACGTTCGACCAGCTCCCGTGCTGCTCGAAGCTTCGCGTGCTGATATGCGGCGGGCACTCCAGCACAGACCAGCGAGAGGACAGTGACCAGCGCCGCCAAGCGAATGAGGAGGGTATTGAGCGATGCCATAGATGCTCGTTGTAATGTCTATGCCAACCGCTAAGTTTATTCGACCACGGAGCACTGGGAGGGCTTGACAAGGGTGCTATCATAGTAAGACCTAAGTATTACTCTAGCAGGACTATAGAGTTCTATTCATTGGTATTCACCATCAAGTAGAGCTACAGTTCTCCTATGCACTCCTGGGGTGTTCCTCTGTCCTCCTTGGGTGCCACTGCGGCGGACTAGACCTCCGTCCCATCCTTGATGACCCATAGCACCACGCCCGCACCAATCCAAGCGAGCGCCGGGATGCCCAAAGCGAGCTGGAGAAACAGGTTGCGGGAATTGCGGTTGCTGATGAGGTCATTCGTCGCGGCGTCAAACGTCCGCACCGCCTCATCAACCAACACCTGCGGCGAGGCGTCGTTCTCGATGATCTGCTCGTTCCAGGAACGCAACTCCTCAGCGCTCCTTACGCCGGTCTGAAAGTACGCGGCAGGGAGTCCTGCGAGCACTAAGGCCAGGACGGTGATCGCGGTAGCGGTTCTTATCGTGTATCGGCGGGCGTACATAACGTCTCCTCGAAGTGACAGAGGTGGTCGAAAGGTTTGCGGCAAATTTCCGAAGGAGTATCCAACTACTTGGAACGGCGCGATCACCCCCCGTAGGGGGTCGCCCCCTGTAGCGTAAGGCACGATGCGCCCCCTTCGCGTCACCTGCGGCGTCACCACCTCGGCTAACCTACTGATTCCAAAGGTGAACCACCGGATTAGGTATCCAGTGCCTAGGCAATCCCATGCGATACCTGGGCAACCTGCGGACATCCGCGCTCAAACGTTCGCGCCCCTGTCTGTCCCTATCTGTCTTTTTGCCCTGACCGCCACGCGCCCACCTCGGCACCACCTCGGCACACCTGCCGACCACCTCGGCACACCCTGCCCGGCCTATGCCCACCTGCCGCCCACCACGGCCAGCCAATGCGCCACCACGGCCCACGCAAGGCCCGCCACGGGCACCCCTACCGCCCCGCCTATAGAAGCTCCCCACGCGCGCGCTAGGCGCTCCCTGCGACCATCCAAAATCGTTGCCATCGGGGTATTGACAGCCATGCGGGGATTGATCTAATCTATACCCGTCGCCAGCAACACGGCGGCAGCGGAAAAGGCGGCGACAGACGTGCGACCGATGGATCGACAGCACCTAGAGCTTATCCCGCCAGCACTGAGGACTAGCCCCAAAGGCCCCTAAGCGCACCGCAGGTAACGTCCGGCTCAACCATCCCCCTACCGGGAGTGATTGACAAACCGGGAGCAAAAGGGCATAATGCCCACCATCGAACAACGGCCGCAGGGTGCGGTCGGGACAGTAGGAAAGGGGCAGGCAGGAGCGCCGCCCACGGCAGAACGCGGGGAGCTGGGAACACTAGCCGCGCCGGGAAGTGTAAGGGCCGATGAAGGCCGCCACGGATACCGGGTCACCGCCAGAAAGAGCGGGGCCATCTGTACGGGATTCCTAGGCGAGCTGGAGGCGCTCCCGGAAGCTGGCGACGGTCAGATTCCATGCCTTACGAGCATGAGTCTGACCGCCAAAGCGCCCCTACCGTTGTGATGGGGCGTTTTGGTGGTCCGATTCACTGGAGAGCAACCCATGACGATGATCCCGTTTGATATGACCGCCCGCGACTACTACGTGGCCGGTTGCATCCGCCGCGGCATCCGCGAGCACCGCGCCCGACTCAACGAGCGGGAGCGCCAGGCACACAAGAACCGCACCCAAGTTGCGCCTTGTCCATCCCCCGTTGTCATCTGATCCCCTTTCGTCAACCCGGTTTTCCACACCCCGCCGACGTGTGACGGCGGGTCTTTTTTGGAGCTACCATGAGCACCAATGGACCACTGGAGGACTTGCAAGTGCGCAAGCTCACCGCTGAGATTCGCAAGATCAACCGCGAGAGCGACAAGCTGATGATGGAGACCCGGTGGTATCCGCTGGTGGTCGCCACGGCCTTTGTGGCTGGCATCGTCACGCTGACCAAGCTGTTCCTCTAACAGCGCCCTACCCCAATCCCCCGAAGCCGCCGCAAGGCGGCTTTTTTGTTGCCCGGAGAAAGCTATGAACAAAATTCCTTCCGCCCTGATCGCCGCCGCTCTGCATGTGGCCCCCAAGAATGACGTTCGCTTCTACTTGAATGGCGTGCTGATTGAGTCGCACGCCGATGGTGCGATCATCGTTGCTACAGACGGCCACCGCATGCTTGTGGTGCGTACCAGCCTGCCGTGGGACATTGGCAAGATCATCGTGCCGCGCAATGCGTGCGAGCTGGTCGCCAAGATGAAGGGCGATGTCTATTTCAGCGCCGTGGGCGATGCCAGCCGGTTCAAGGCGGAGCGCGGAGGCCAGGCCATTGAGTTTGCTGCCGTTGATGGAACCTACCCGGACTGGCGTGCTGCGGTGTCCAAGCCGAACGAACTCAAGCTGTCCGGATTCGCGCCTGCCGTCCTCGAAGGCGTAGTGAAGGCGGCCGGTGTAATTTGCAAGGCATTCGGCGGCAAGGCCACTTCACTGATTCCGGTGACTGGCGGCGACGTGGCGGCCATGTTCGGTATTGGCGGCATCACCGATCCGAGCATCAGGTGCGCGTCTTTGATCGTCATGCCAATGCGCGACTCGTCATACCCGGAAGCCCTGTGCAGCGACGCGCTCCGCGCTTAACCCGAACCCATCAGCCGCCGCAAGGCGGCTTTTTTGTTGCCCGGAGAAAGCCATGAACCTCGACAACTACGCCCCCGAGAGCGCGAAGCGCATAGCCGTGGCGCTGGTGGATGCCGCCCTCGCCGCTGGTTACTCGCTCGGCGTCTACGACGGCGAAGAAACCACGGTGCGGCACAGCCGCGACCGGCAAGAAGTGTTGGAGGCCCTCGCCTCTACCGACCACGATCACCTGCGGTTCTACCGCCCGGACGCAACAAAGGCGGGGTTTGTGCTCCTGATTTGGGAGAACGGGGACGACGCCGCGAGCGACTGGAGCGACAACGACGAGACCAACGCGCTGGTGATGCCGGTGCTGCGCGGGCTGGGGGTGCTGTGATGGAACTGCGCACCTACGGAACCCGCAACGTGTTCCTGGCACAGCCGGGGCGCTATCACGAACAACTGGCGGCGACCGCGATGACGCCGCAGCAAGCCGAGGAGTTCGCCACCGTGGTCAACCGCGCAATCAGGGATACCGACTTCGACCCCATCGACCTCGCGCAGCTGGCGAGCGGGTGGACGTGGCCCGAGCCGATGAGCACCGCGCCGCTGGGCATTGAGGACTCCGAATTTCTTGTCGAGGTGGCGCGCATGCTGCACCGCCTCTGGCAGGAGGTCGGCGAGCAGTGGAGCGGCGTTTGGGCCTACGACATCGCCGACCCGCTGGGCGGGTGGCTGTCGAGGAACGGCATCAACCACGAGACCGCCGATGGCGTGGCCCGCGCCGAGCAGCAGGCCCGCGCATGGATCGCCGAGGGCATGGGAGCCGCGCGATGAGCTACCGCGAGGAGGACATCTTGTTCGAGACCGAAAAGGCATGGGTGCTGCGCAAGGGGCCGAACCATTTTGAGGTCTACAAAATCGGCCTCACCCACTCGACACGCCACGGCATTTTTCACAACATCCCCGGCGCACTGGATCGCGCCATCGAACACGCAAAGGGCCTGTCGCAATGAGCAATGACAACGAGCTGGCTGTACCTGCCGGTGACAAGCTGGTCACCCTGGGCGACCGATCGGTCTCCTACGGTCCCCGCCAAGAGTTCGACGGGAGCGTCGAGCCTTGCGCACCGATGGCCGCGCAGTTTTGGGGCGTCTACCGCTGGGCCGGTAAGGACCGCTGGTGGTGGATTGCCGACGTGGCCGACGAGGACACCGCCCGCGCAGTGGCCGCCGCCTACCTGCTGAACGTCAAGCCCGATTGGGCGCACTGACCGATAACCACCCCTGATCCCGAGGCCCGCCTAGTGCGGGCCTTCGCATTTCTGGAGCACACCATGCAAATCTACGTTGCCTGCCTTGCCTCATATAACGCTGGCGTCCTGCACGGCGAGTGGATCGACTTGGAGGGACGCGACGCCGACGACGTGCGCGATGAGATTGCCCGCATCCTGCGCGAGTCGCCGCACCCGAACGTGACCGTTGATTGCCCGGATTGCGGCGGTACTGGAACCACATACGTCCCCCGAGTATTCGGCGGGGCGGAATGCACGGCGTGTGGCGGAAGCGGCAAGGTCGCCAGCGCCGAGGAGTGGGCCGTCCACGACTACGACGACGTGTTCGGGGATACCTGGGGCGAGCACCCCGACCTGGACAAGCTGTGCGCATTGCAAGAGCGGCTGGACGAGTTGCACAACTACACCGAACGCGCTGCCTACACGGCCTTCTGCGACCACGAGGGCCTCGACGATGTGACCGTGGAGCAGTTCCACGAAGCCTACGTGGGCCAGTTCGATAGCTGGGCCGACTTTGCCGAGAACTATGTGGACGAATCGGGGCTTCTCCACGGCGTGCCCGACGCCCTCTCCCGCTACTTCGACTACGAGAGCTATGGCCGCGACATTCGGCTCAACGGTGACGCGTTTGAGGTGAGCGGCTTCTACTTCTGGAGCCGCTAACGCCGCTTCCGCAAGACCCTGCGCCAATACAGGTATGTGCGATGCGCCGGCACCGAGCTAGTCCACACCCATACGACTAGGTGAAGGGCCGTAATGGCGACTTCTACGCGGGGGTCAATCATCGAACGGTCCTTGGGGTCGGGAGTGGCGATCACGCCCTTCAGCCCTAATCATAAGGCCAATCTCGATATTTGGCACTCATTGTTCCATTTGTAGCACTTGCATAACAGGAGACTTACATATGCGTAACGCAGATTTCACCGCAAACTCGACCCTGGTGATCGTCAACGTGGCCCTCCGCGTCCACCAGTTCGGCCCGTTCTTGGTATTCGAGCGGGAGGTTTTGGTCCTGCATGAACGGACCTACGAGGTGCCCGAATGATTCGGACCATCAATTTCGACCATAACGAGAAGCGCGGCGCTCTCCGCGCGATGCTCGGCCTACTCAACGAGCGCGTCCAGTTCTCGGTCGTCCCCGAGGACTGTGGCTGGCGGGTGTCGTATCCGGTCCCACCCGCGGCCCCAACGGAGACCCCGCGGCCATGACTTCACTGCACCAGTCGGGATCAATCTCTCCCGTGGTACTTGATTCCTACGGACGCGCCATCATTGTGGCCTGTAGTCTGCCCGACGGCAGCGTCATGCTGTCGGGCTGCGCATCCGCAGACGACCAGGGGGGCGTTCTCAGTCTATGAGTACGGTGAGACGGACAATAGCCAGCGCGGTAGTCCGCGTAGGGCAAGGACTGTTTTTTGCATCCGTGGTCGGGGCCATTGTGACCCTGGCGGCGATGCTGGCACTACCGTTCTTAAAACACTGAAACGTAAGACCTTTTTGTGGAGCGCAGCCGGGGGTGGCGGCGCATTACAACGCCGTGAGCAGGGGACAGGACGGCCCCTTCGCAGGGCAGAAGTACCTGGACCTGTTCGTGAAAGCCTTTGGATATGAGATCGGAATCGACCCCTCCCCCACGCCTTGGCAGCGTGGTTTCTGGATGGACAAAATTGGCAAGAATGCCATCAACATTGGCTTGGGCCTTGTAATCCTTACATTGCGGCTCCAAGATAGACCCTGATGGTTTCCCAAGGGGGAACCATCCCCTTACGGAAAATGAGCGCACCATGAATCTCTCGCAGAAAGAACTGACGGCCATTCTCACAACCGCACTGTCAGCCTTCCGGGAAGAGATCGACGAGGACATCACCGCCACCCGCATCCTCACCCTACTCGCCGTTGTGGACGAGCCGGGCATTCAGCAGGTGGACCTTGAGCGCGTCCTCGGCGGACTCTCTCCCTCCGCAGTGAGCCGCAATGTGCTCGACCTGTCGTCTATCAAGCGTAACCGCGAGCCGGGGCCTGACTTCCTAGAGCAGCGCCCTGATCCCGCCTACCGCAAGCGCAACCTGATCTTCCCGACGACCAAGGCGCTGCACTGGCTGGCTTCGCTCGCAGAACGTGTCAACCGCAAGGTGACGGCGCGCGTCGCAGCCGCCTAACCCCCAACACCCCGTTGTGCCCCGAGGCCCGCCTAGTGCGGGCCTTTTTCATTTCTGGAGATACACATGGCCCTTCGCCTCAAAGGGACCGCGCCCAAGCCGGGTGCGCCCGATAAGCGCTACTACATGCTCGACGTGCAGGAGGGATACCGGCGCGTGCGCTTGTCCACCGGCACCCGCGACCGCGTGGCAGCCGAGCGCAAGGAGCAGGCGGTCCTCGACGCCCTGCGCGACGACCCCGAGATTGCAGAGGACGCGCTGCGGGAGCTGATTCGGGGCAAGTCCCGGTCGGTGCAGATGGCCGTGGCGAAGGCCAAGGTCCGCCAGCGCACCCTCAAGGACGCGATGGACGACGCGCTGGACGACCGCAACTTTTGGGGCAAGCTCCGGTCCATCGACACCGTGCGTACCAACTGCAAGGTGGTCCAGAGCTACCTGGGCGAGGAAACGCCCATCAACGACATCACGCAGGCCGCGGTCAACGACATGGCGCAGCGCATGCTCGCCGACAAGGCGGCTCCCGCCACCGTGAACCGCAAGATGCAGTGCCTCCTTGCCCTACTGAAACGCGAGAGGAAGGCCGGCCGGTTCTTGGGAGAGCTGCCCGAGTACAGCTTGGCCGACGAGAGGGACAACGCACGCACGTTCGTCCTGAACGTTGAGGACGAGGAATTGATCCTGGCGCGGCTGCTGGAGTGGGACACGCTCCCGAACGGCCCTGCCGGAGGGCACCCACGGGTGCGCGACGGGGCGGACTACCGCGACCTGTTCGTGTGCCTCGCCGACCTGGGCTGCCGCATGAGCCAGGCCATCGGCATCCGGTGGTCCGAAGTAGTCGATCAGGGCGGAAGGCTCCACGTCCGCTTCTGGCGGCACGCTACGCTCAAGAAGGGGCGTCCCCGCACCCTACCCTGCACCGCCCGTGTCGCCGAGGTTCTACAGCGGCGCAAGGACGCCCTGGCGGCCACATCGGACGGCCCCTTCACGATGCTCAATCGCACGCGCGCCGACCGGCTGTGGCAATGGGCCATCAAGGGGACACATCTCGCTTCCGAGAAGGAGTGCGTACCGCATGCGCTCCGCCATACGTGCGCCACTCGGCTGCTGCTGGCGACCGGCAACATCAAGCTCGTGCAGGAGTGGCTCGGACACCGCGACATCCAGACCACCTCAGCGGTCTACGCGAAGGTACTGGCCGAGCAATCGCTCCAAGGCATGTCTGCACTGGAGCAGTTCCGCCTCCCAGCCGCCTCGAACGGAACAGGTGACGTTCCGAGACAGGGATCAATTGCCAAAGCGGGAATCCAATAGGACAACTGACCGTCGCCAGCTTATTTTTCAATCACTTAGGCAATCTGTGCTCGGCCAGATGGTGCGAAAGGCGGGACTCGAACCCGCACGAGGTCACCCTCACTGGAACCTAAATCCAGGGCGTCTACCAATTCCGCCACTTTCGCGTGGCCGGCTCAGGCGTTCATTGTCGCAGGCGGGCGCTGGAAGCGGAAGACCTGCACAAAACTGAATCTGCCGCGATGCGCGCGGCCCCTGCATCGCTGCCGCCCCGGCGGGCGCACCACCCGCCAGGACGACTGCGGCTTACTGCTGCGGTACAGCGCGGGCCGGTGCCATGCCTGCATGTTCGGCGGGCGCCTCCCCCTTGCGGATCTCCACGCCCCCGTCATCGGTGCGCCGCAGAGCCACCGACTCCGGCATGGCCTTGCGCACATCCACCGAACCGTCCGCATTGCGCTGCACATCCACCGCGTCAGGCAGGACCTCCGCTTCCGCAGGCTGAGCCGGCTGCATCTGCATGGCGTCACCCACCGGGCGCGCCGGAGTGCTCTCCGTGCCCGCATCGCGTTCAACGGTCTTCGCGGGATCATTGGCCGGCGCGCAGGCAGCCAGCGCCATCAACGCGAAGGGAACCCACAGCGTGCGGTGCAATCGATTGATATCAGCCATCAACATCTTCCTTCGTGCATGCGCCTTCGGCGCGGAAGATCCATTGGGTGCGATGCAGGAAGGATGCGGTGAGAAGCAGCGCACAGCATTGAAAACACTGATGACGCGTATGCCCCTGATTTCAGCATCGCTTCAGTAGATCCACGCCATGCGCCGTTTCAGCAGATCCACACCATGCGTGGATGAAGCGCAACCCGGCGCGCAGACAAGAAAAAAGCCACTTGGCGAACCAAGTGGGAAGCTGCCGGGCATTCGCGCCGCAGCCCCACGCTTTGCGCGGCAAACCGCGGGCCCCACTTCATCAGCCCCCACATCCCCGCGGCTTTGCCGCGCCCCCTTGACTCAAGGGGGCTCCACACCAGCCAGCGCACAGACATCCGCACGCCCAACCCGGCGTGCAGGCAAAAAAAGCCACTTGGCGAACCAAGTGGCTTTCGTCTGGTGGGCTGTCAAGGATTCGAACCTTGGACCTATTGATTAAGAGTCAACTGCTCTACCAACTGAGCTAACAGCCCGAAATCGGGGCGCGAATTATGACCCGATCCGCTCGGTGGGTGCAAGCACTTTTTTCAACATCGTTGAAACCAGCACTGCGGTCCCGCTGCATTGCAGATCCACGGCCAAGCGGGGCTCTGCAACCCGTGATCCATCGAAACGATGGGAGTCACACTTATAAGAAAAAAGCCACCTGGGATACCAGGTGGCTTCTGTCTTGGTGGGCCGTCAAGGATTCGAACCTTGGACCTATTGATTAAGAGTCAACTGCTCTACCAACTGAGCTAACGGCCCGTGAAACTCAGACGCACATTGTAGCGTGCTTTCTGTTTATTGCAATACCGTTTCGGCTGCGCCGATGCGGTTGAATCAGTGGGGTGGCTGAGGGGATTCGAACCCCCGACCACCGGAATCACAATCCGGTACTCTAACCAACTGAGCTACAGCCACCACTGAAACTTTCGCTCCACCGCCGATGAGGCTGACGCTGGACCTTGATGCTTTGCTAGCGGGTGGAACCAGAAGTCCGTCCCCCGAAGCGAGTCCGGCATTTTCCGGGAGTCGCGAAGGAATTGCAAGCACTTCTTCACATTGATGTGCAGGGGCCGGAACAGGAGATCAATGCTGCTCCGCCGAGGTCACGCGCGCGATGTCCGCATGCCCATCCAGGAATGACAGCGTGGCCTCCCCTTTCGGCGTGACCTGCAGCTGCAGGCGTGGCTGGCCCGCTCCGTCGAGCAACTGAAACATCACGTTGCGCGACTGCGTCCTGCCAAGAAGCACTCGACGGGTAATCGCTTGCACACCCTGCGCGTGCAAGCGCTCATCGTCGGCCCAGAACATCGGTCGCAACTGTCCATCGGCGACATCGTTTCGATCACATCGAACGACGTGTTGCGTTCGGCCGTCACCCCCATCAGCAGGCCAGCAAACGCCCGCAAGGCGACAGCACCGCGGCAGAAGGTAAGCCGCCGTTGGCGCCTGCGCCGCCGATGTACTTCGACCAGCACCTGCTTCACCTCACCCACGCCGTTCGAATCTGCATCCATCCCGAGCTAGAGAAGGCGCGTGCCGCACGCACCGGATGTCAGGCGCTGGCGAACAGCCCGCCCGTCGTCGGGCACGCCCCGAGAGCATGAACGCTTAGTGAACAAATCGTGAATGAATCTCAAATAGGGATGGGGGAGGTCCATTCATACAACGTTAGCTGCAGGACATGGAACGCAGGGCGCGCGTTTGCAACCATGCCGATTCCTGCAATGAAGGTGAGATCAATAGATGAGCAAGCGGCTAATCGGATTCGTCGCGCTGGCAGCCGTGCTGGCAGTGGCAGCCGTTGCAATGTCCGGCTACCGGCAGCAGGCAACTGCGGATGCCACGGCAGAGGAATCCGGGAAGAGTGGCAGCCTCGATGAACGGCCTGACCAGGGAAGGCAGCTTCCGGCGTCAGGTGCGGCGGCCGCGCAAAGGCTTGAGCGGGACAACAAGATCCCGCCGGGCTCGTACAAGGCCGTGGGCCCCAAGGCCTACGAAATCGTAAGAGGCAATGAGTTCCGGCCTCCCGGTGACGCGCTTGCCCACGTCAAGCAACTGATGCTGCGCTCCGAATCCGGAGATGCCACGGCAACCTACGAAATCTATCGAACCATCGAGCAATGCCAGACCTTCATCTCGGATCGCGCTGACAAGCTGGCGGATTCGGCCACCACGGTCGGGGCCGGCAACTGGTTCCTGGAGCGGTCGGAACGAATCCTCAAAGAGTGCGAGTCGCTGGCTCTGGATCAGGACATCTATCACGCCGATTGGCTTTCGAAGGCCGCCGCCATGGGCTCGCAGGAAGCGATGCGCGCCTACTCGCGATCGCCGGAGAAAGTCATCGGTTCGCTTGATGACGCAATCCGTGATCCCGCGGCGCTCGAGGCGTGGAAGGACACCGCCACCGGATATCTGCGCGATCTGGAATCACAAGGGAACGTCAATGTCATCAGCGACATGGCGATGGCCTACACCTATGGCGGCATCGTTCCTGCGGATCCCGTTGCGGCCCTGGCGTACACCCGCGTCCTCAACCGGCTGGACCCACGTTTTGCCACCACCGATGACATTGCCAACCATGAGAAAAACCTGAGCAGCCAAGAGAAAGAGAAAGCCCGCATTTCATCGAACGAAATCTTCAAGAACTGTTGCATCCCACGATAAGGACCTATTGTGAAAGCTAGACTGATTGGGATTATCCCTTCGCTTGGTAGAAACTCCATTCCCGCCATTGCAGGCGTGCTGCTGTTCATGGCGGCCGGGAGCCTTCAAGCGAAAAAGCTTCCTGGCGTCATCAACTGCACCGCCGGATGCACGCTGACAACCCCGTATCCCGATCCGGTGACCAACCAGCAGCTTTCCCAAGAGGTCAAGAATCTCAATGCCGGCCGGACCACGGTCTGGACAGCCCAGACGCGCGTCCAGACCGGCGATGTCCTGACCGTCTGCAACGGTATTTCCTGCGTCAACTACACGTGGCGAGGTGCAGGTTTCGACTCCGGCGAAGTGATTTCGACCGTCCTCCCGCCCAACTCCCGCGGTGGTGGCGGCGGCGGTGGTGGCGGCGGCAGCGGCCCGATCAGCGGCGGCTGCCACGGCAACTGCGGCGGTGGCGGCAAGGTGCGGGTGGGCGAACTGGAACAGATGTGATCCATCCGGGGTGCACTCGACCAGAGTGCGTCCATCGCGACCACCGCGACATGAGAAAGGCCAGCGCATAGCGCTGGCCTTTTTTCGTTGCCGGGCGCATTGCCCCACCCCAGGCGGCGCTGCTCAAGCACCTGCGGAGTGAGCCGATCGACGTCAGACGCCGGTCAACCGCAACCGGAATGACATCACGTCGTGTGACTGCACCCCATGTAAAGGGCATCTTTCATCAAAAACAGGAAGGTGGAATGCTCGCCACCCAGGGTCGTGCAGCCATCGAATGGGAACCGGTGTTCACGGACGTGAGCGCATAAATCGTTGATTCCAATGGCGCGCCCGACAGGAATCGAACCTGTAACCGCCGGCTTAGAAGGCCGGTGCTCTATCCAGTTGAGCTACGGGCGCCCGAACCGGAACGGTGTCCAATCCGACGTGATGTGGGATTGGTCGGGGTAGAGGGATTCGAACCCCCGACATCCTGCTCCCAAAGCAGGCGCGCTACCAGACTGCGCTATACCCCGGTCTTGCAATCCCCTCGGGCCAGGCCCGGGGAGCTGGTCATTGTCGCCAAGCGCATTGGGAACTGTCAACGCAGGATGCGCAGATCCGGCGCCTGCCACAACGCCGAAAGCAGTCATCGGCTATGCTCACGCCCATCGGCCGGATGGCCGTCCTGACCCTCATTCGCACGGAGAACGCGTATGCGCAGCGGCAACCCGGCTCTTTCCGAGTCCACCTTCCTCGACCTCGCCAGTGGCTCGGTGGTGACCAGCCCCGACCAGGCAATGACCCTCAACGGTACCGTCAACAAGACCGGCTTCCTGCTGCTGTTGACCGTGCTGACCGCCGCCTTCGCCTGGAACCAGACCATCGATGACTACGGCCAGGTCATGGCCGGAGCCAAGCTGTATGCCATGGGCGGCGCCATCGGCGGCCTGGTGCTGGCGCTCATCACCGTGTTCAAGAAGGAGTGGTCGCCGGTCACCGCACCGATGTACGCGCTGGTGGAAGGCCTGTTCCTGGGCGCCATCTCGGCCGTGTTCAACGCCAAGTTCCCGGGCATCGTGTTCCAGGCGGTGCTGCTGACCTTCGGCACCCTGTTCGCGCTGCTGTTCGCGTACCGCAGCGGCCTCATCAAGGCCACCGAGAACTTCAAGATGGGCGTGGTCGCCGCCACTGGCGGCATCGCCCTCCTCTACCTCGCGTCGTTCGTGCTGGGCTTCTTCAACATCGACGTGCCGGTGATCCACGACTCCAGCTGGCTGGGCATTGCTTTCAGCCTGTTCGTGGTGGTCGTGGCCGCGCTGAATCTGGTGCTGGATTTCGACTTCATCGAAACCGGTGTCGCCCAGCGTGCACCGAAGTACATGGAGTGGTATGGCGCATTCGGCCTGATGGTGACCCTGGTCTGGCTGTACGTTGAATTCCTGCGCCTGCTGTCGAAGATCCAGCAGCGCTGAGCCGAAACATGCCGTAGACGACAAAGGGCGCCCTTCGTGGCGCCCTTTGTCGTTCTTCCCTCAGCGCGCCAGCAGCACCGGCAGCGACGACGCCAGCAACGCGATGCCTGACGCGGTCAGCAGGCCCAGCACGACCTGCCGGAAGCGTGCCTCGCTGATGCCGATGTAGACCCGCGCGCCCAGCAGGGTCGGTACCAGCATGGCCGGTGCCACGATGGCGAAGTACGGCAACATCTGCCGGCTCACCAGGCCGCTGCCGACATAGGTGGCCATGGTCACCGCCAGCATCGCCAGGTTGAAGTTCTGGATGACCGCGCGCTGCTCGTCCTTGCCGAAGCCTCGCAGGGTGCTCCACAACGTCGGCACCGGCCCGGCAAAGCCGCCGATGCCACTGAGCACGCCACCGGCCATGCCAGCAATCGCATCACCGATACGGCCGCCGACGCGGACCGGAGGCAACGAGCGCGCCATCAGCATCACCGGGCACCACAGCGCCAGGAAGCCACCCAGCAGCGCCTTGAACCAGTCCATGTCCAGCCGTGGCAGCACCGTCACACCCAGCGGAATGCCGGCCAGCCCACCCAGCACGAACGGCAGCAGCAGGCGCAGGTTGAAACCGCGGCGCACGGTGAACACTGCGACCAGCTGCCCAACCAGCGCACCAAACACCGAAAGCGTCGCCGCCAGCCGCGGCTCCAGTCCCCACGCCCAGAACGACATCGCCACCATGCCGAAGGCGAAGCCGGACAGGCCCTGCACGAATCCGGCGACGATCGCGCCCAGCGCGACCAGCAGATACACCGACTCCATCACCACCTCGGTTGCTGCCGCGCGACTACCCCGCCGCGCCCACCTGTGCAGCGTAGTGCGCCGCAAGGTGCTCGACCAGCGCACGCACCTTCGGCGCCAGCGCCCGCGCGTGCGGATACAGCGCGAAGTAGCGCCGCTGTCCGGCGTGCCAGGCGGGCAGCACACGGATCAGGCGGCCGGCACGCAGGTCCTCCTGCACGGTCAGCGCAGTGAACAGGCTGATGCCCATGCCAGCCAACGCAGCGGCATACAACGCTGGCGTCGCATCCACCCGCAGGCGCTGCCCCGCCTCGATGCTCGCGGCGGCACCGCGTGGTCCCTGCAGCTGCCAGGGCGACATCGCCGCTGTGGGACTGAAACCCAGCAGCGTGTGCTGTGCGAGGTCCGAAGCCTGCCGGGGCAGACCGTGCCGCGCCAGATAGGCCGGTGCGGCGACCAGGATGCGTAGGCAGCTGGCCAGCTCGCGCGCGACCAGCTGGCTGTCCGGCAAGGAAGGCGCGATGCGCAGCGCCAGGTCGAAGCCGCCCCCGACCACATCAACCAGCTGGTCGTCGGCGGAAAGATCCAGCGTGACCTGTGGGTAGCGCTGCAGGAACGACGGCAACCAATGCGGCAGCTCCTGGCTGGCGACCACCTGCGGCACGCTGATCCGCACGGTGCCGCTGGGCTGTGCCTGCCCTGCGCGTGCGCGCTCATCCGCCTCCTGCAGGCGATCCAGCAGCGCTGCCGCCTCGCGGTAGTAGTCGCGACCGGCTTCCGTCAGTGACAGCCGGCGGCTGTTGCGATCGAGCAGTCGAACCTGCAGATGTTCTTCCAGCTGCCGCAGTTGCCGTGACATCGCCGAATGGGTGGTACCCAGTCGTTCGGCGGCGGCGGTGAAACTGCCTGCATCGACGATGGCGCGCAGCGCACGCAGGGCGGCGAAATGGTCCATCGGCGGGCGGCTCCAGGTGGCGGGGCCCGCGGCGTGCGGGCCCCGTCAGCTTATCAAGCGCCGTCGCCGGCCTTGCGCACCGGCAGTGCCAGGATCGCGTCAGTCGCCATGACATCGCCGAAGGTGTCCTCAATCTGCGCCAGCGAGGCGTCATGCAGCGCGCGATGACCGATGCGCTGGCCTCCGGCAAGATCCAGATCACGGCTGGCAGTTGCATCGGACGACACGATGACGCGGTAGCCACGCGGTGCCGCTGCGGCATCGCGGGCGGCACCGGCCACGCAGGCATGGGTCTGCAGGCCGGTGACGATCAGGGTGTCGATGCCGGCATCCTTCAGCACCTGGTCGAGCACTGCGGCCGAGTCACCGGCGAACACGCTGACGTTGTCCTTCTGCACCACGGTCTCGCCCTTGCGCGGCTGCAGGTCGCGATGGAAGGCGGCATTGACGCTGCCCTGCGCGAACAGCGGCGCACCAGCCGGCAACACGTGCTGTACATGGATCACGCGGATGCCGTGAGCATCGGCGAACTCGACCACCCGCTTCGCCTGCCGCAGTGCGGCCACGCCATCGGGGATGACCATGCGGCCACCGGCGAAGCCCGGCGCAGCGCTGCCGTCGAAGTATTCGTTCTGGAAGTCGATCACCAGCACGGCGGTCTTCGCCGCATCCAGCGAAGCCACAACGGGTGCGCCAGCCATGTGGCGGATGGTGGGATGGGCCGGTTCGGCAGCGGTGACGGGGGTAACGGTGGCCATGCCGATCAGGCTGGCCAGACCAAAGGCGGTGAGGTTCATGTTCAAGCTCCTGTGCGGTGGAAAGTGGGCACATGATGCGGAGCGGACGGCGCACGAACCAGCCATGTAAAAGCACATGATCTGTGCGAATTTCGCACAGACAATCCCCTGTAGAGCCGCCCCATGGGTGGCTGCGGACCAAAGCCCCGCCATCCACGCATGGCGTGGATCTACCGAGCCGACCCACAACGCAACGAGGCGCCCGAAGGCGCCCCGCTGCGGTTCCGTCAAGGAACGCCGGCCGCTTACAGGCGGCTGGCGATGGCCTGGGCAAAGCTCATGGTGGTGCCGGTGCCGCCCAGATCGCCGGTCAGCGAATCCTTGGCTTCCATGGTGGCGACGATGGCCTTGCGCAGGCGCTCGGCGTTTTCCGGCTGGCCGACATGGTCCAGCATCTGCGCGGCTGCCAGCAGCAGCGCGCACGGATTGGCCTTGCCCTGGCCGGCGATGTCCGGCGCGGTGCCGTGCACGGCTTCGAAAATCGCTGCGTCCTTGCCGATGTTGGCGCCCGGGGCCAGGCCCAGGCCGCCGACCAGACCGGCGCACAGGTCGGAGATGATGTCGCCGAACAGGTTGGTGGTGACGATCACGTCGAACTGTTCCGGACGCATCACCAGCTGCATGCAGCAGTTGTCGACGATCATTTCCTGGAACTCGATCTCCGGGTACTGCGCGGCCACTTCACGGGCGACGTTCAGGAACAGGCCCGAGGTCGACTTGATGATGTTGGCCTTGTGCACGGCGGTGACCTTCTTGCGGCCGGTGCTCCTGGCCAGCTCGAAGGCGTAGCGCACGATGCGCTCGGAGCCCTTGCGGGTGATGCGGGTGCCGGAGAAGGCGGTTTCGCCGTCCGCCGACACTTCCTGGCCTTCGGCCAGGTAGGCACCTTCGGTGTTCTCGCGAACGGTGATCAGGTCGACGTTGTCGAAACGCGACTTGGTGTTCGGGAAGGTGTGGGCCGGACGCACGTTGGCGTACAGGTCGAAGTGACGGCGCAGGCTGACGTTGATCGAGGTG
Source organism: Stenotrophomonas sp. 86156_Sma (assembly GCF_056481625.1). Classification (NCBI taxonomy): domain Bacteria; kingdom Pseudomonadati; phylum Pseudomonadota; class Gammaproteobacteria; order Lysobacterales; family Lysobacteraceae; genus Stenotrophomonas; species Stenotrophomonas sp. 86156_Sma. Next base: position 956,362 of record NZ_CM151157.1, on the reverse strand, counting down.
AAGCCACCACCGACCGGGGTGGTCAGCGGGCTCTTCAGCGCGACCTTGTTGCGCGCGATCGATTCCAGGGTCACCGCCGGCATCAGGTCGCCGTGCTTTTCCAGGGCCACCAGGCCGGCGTCGGCGTCTTCGTACTCCAGGCCAGTCTTGAGCTGGTCGAGCACGAACAGGGTGGCGTCCATGATTTCCGGGCCAATGCCGTCGCCGCGGATGACCGTAATTTTCTGCGTCATTGATCGATGTTCCGAACAGGGGGAAAAACGCCGTCCGGACGTGCCCGGAAACGCCGGCGCAAAGGAAGTTTCACCGGCAATTATGCCTGAGCCGGGGCCGAGGTCCCAAATAGACCATGGTCCCAGTGCCCGGCTCAGGCAGAATTGCCCGCGCATCCCACCTTATCCCCGCGCCTGTCGGCGCGCCCCCTTGAGCAAACCGCTCTGCGGTTTGCCCGCGCATTCCACCTTATCCCCCCGCCTACCGGCGCGCCCCCTTGAACAACAAGGGGGCTCCTGGGCTGTTGGATCGCGGGAACGGCCCCTGCGTACCAGGTAGCGCCGGGCCACGCCCGGCGGCCGTTCGTTCAGGTGTCCGCCGGGCATGGCCCGGCGCTACCTCAGTGCGCGTGCGCTTCCGGGGCGGCGGCGCCGCCTTCGAGCTGGTCGAGGAAGTCGACCGCGCGGCGCAGGTGCGGGATCACGATCGAGCCGCCCACCACCAGGCCGACCGAGAAGGTCTCGAAGAACTCTTCTCGGGTCACCCCGGCGTCCTTGCACTGGGCCACGTGGTAGCTGATGCAGTCGTCGCAGCGCAGCACCATCGAGGCCACCAGGCCCAGCAGTTCCTTGGTCTTCACGTCCAGCGCGCCGGCCTGGTAGGTCTGCGTGTCCAGCGCGAAGAAGCGGCGCACCACCTGGTTCGGCTCGCCCAGGATCCGCTCGTTCATGCGCTTGCGGAAGTCGGTGAACTCGGCGATGCGATCCTTGCTGCCGTCGTCGGCCGCGCTCATGCCTGGCCCTGCCCGGCCAGCAGCGGCTCGAGCTTGCCTTCACGGTGCAGGGCCATCATGTCGTCGTAGCCGCCCACGTGGACGTCGCCGACGAAGATCTGCGGCACGCTGGTACGGCGGGTCCTGGCCATCATCTTTTCGCGCTCGACCGGGTCCAGGTCGATGCGGACCTCGGTCCACTGCTGTCCCTTGCTCTTCAGGAAGTTCTTGGCGGCCACGCAGTACGGGCAGACGGCGGTGGAATAGATGGTGATGGCGGGGGCACCGCCGGCGGTCTGGGCTGTCACGGGAAACTCCACGATGGATCGACGGTCTACATATGGTACCGGTGCGCTGGAATTTCCACGCCACGGCCGCAACACTGTGGATTAACGAATGGTTGCCCCCCACCCTGCCACGCTTGGCGCGCCCTGCCCGAGGACCCACTGCTTGCGAGCCCTGCTGCTGACTACCGCCGTCACCCTGGCCCTGGCCATGCCGCTCGCCCAGGCCCAGGAGAAGCTGCCCGACATCGGCTCCTCGGCCGGCGAGCTGCTGACCCCGGCCCGCCAGGCCGAGTACGGCGCGATGATGCTGCGCGAGCTGCGCAACTACGGCTACCTGCTGGATGACCCGCTGGTCAACGACTGGCTGCAGACCATGGGTACCCGGCTCGGCTCCAACAGCGACCAGCCTCGCCAGCCGTACACCTTCTTCGTGATGAAGGACCGCCAGATCAACGCCTTCGCCACGCTGGGCGGCTACATCGGGGTCAATGCCGGCCTGGTGCTGACCGCCGAGCGCGAAGACGAGGTGGCTGCTGTGCTGTCGCACGAAATCGCGCACGTCACCCAGCAGCACGTGCTGCGCGGGGTCGAGCGTGCCCAGCGCGACCAGATCCCGATCCTGCTCGGCATGCTGGCGGCGGTGGTGGCCGCACAGGCCAGCAACAGCACGTCGTCCGGCAACGCGACCATGGCCGCGATCAGCTCGGGCATGGGCCTGATGCAGCAGCGCCAGATCAACTACACCCGCTCCAACGAATCCGAGGCCGATCGCCTCGGCATCCGCACCCTGTCGCGCAGCGGTTACGACGTGGACGCCATGGCCGGCTTCTTCGAGCGGATGGCATCGGCGATGCGCGGCAACGAGGGTGGCTACAGCGTGCCCGAGTTCCTGCGCACCCATCCGGTCAACATCACCCGCATCAGCGAGGCGAAGGCCCGCGCCGACCAGATGAAGAAGGACACGGTGCTGCTGACCACCAGCACCCCCAGCGGCGAGCGCAGGGAGCGCGTGGACCCGGCCGATCCCAGCCTGGCCGAACCCCTGTTGCGCGGAACCAACCCGCTGCTGCCCAGCAGCGTGCTGCGCATCCCGATGGGCCAGCTCAGCCGCGGCGCCAGTGGCGACTTCGACTGGGCCCGCGAGCGCCTGCGGGTGCTCAGCGCGGATTCCACCCCCGAGCTGGAACGCGAGTATGCCGATCTGGCCAAGCGTCAGAAGGACGGCCTCAACGATGCGCAGCGCTATGGCCAGGCGCTGGCGGTGATGCGCAGCGGTCGCGCCGGCGCCACCCAGGCCCGGCAGACCCTGGCAGGCCTGCTGCAGACCCGCCCGGACAACCTGTGGCTGGCTCTGGGGCTGGGCGAGGCCGAATCGCGTGCAGGCCAGACCGCCCAGGCCAACAGCCGCTTCGAGCAGTTGCTGCGTCAGCACCCCAACAGCCGTCCGGTGGCGCTGACCTATGCCGAGATCCTGAACGAACAGGGCAGCCGCGAGGCGGGCCAGCGCGCGCAGGCCATGCTGCGGCCCCTGCTGTCGCAAAGCGGTAACGATCCGGTCTTCCAGCAGCGGTACGCCCGCGCCAGCGAGTTGGCCGGCGACAGCGTGCGTGCCAGCGAGGCCTACGCCGAGGCGGCCTTCCTCAGCGGCCGGCCGGAACAGTCGCTGATGCAGCTGCAGGCGCTCAAGCGCAATCCGGCGCTGGACTACGTAGGCCGGGCGCGGGTGGATGCGCGCATCGAGGCGATCACCCCCACCGTGCTGGAGCTGCGCCGGCAGGGCGTGCAGGACCCGGACCTGGACCGCCGCTGAGCGCTGCATGACCGGCCGATGGCAATCCCGAACGGTTCCGGCTAGGTAGTCACAAACATGTCATCAAACCGTAGTCTACTGGCACCACTCCAGTAACCGAGCCCTACGGTGTCCTCGTGCAGAAACGCATCCTGATCGTCGATGACGAGCCCGCGATCCGTGAAATGGTCGCCTTCGCCCTGCGCAAGGGCGATTACGAACCGGTCCACGCCGGCGACGCCCGTGAGGCCCAGACCGCCATCGCCGACCGCGTCCCCGACCTGATCCTGCTGGACTGGATGCTGCCCGGCACCAGCGGCCTGGACCTGGCCCGGCGCTGGCGCAAGGAAACCCTGACCCGCGAAGTGCCGATCATCATGCTGACCGCCCGCGGCGAAGAGAACGACCGCGTGGGTGGCCTTGAAGCCGGCGTCGACGACTATGTGGTCAAGCCGTTCTCGGCGCGCGAACTGCTGGCCCGCATCCGTGCGGTGATGCGCCGCGCCCGCGAGGACGACGAGGACGGCAGCGTGGCGGTCGGCCCGATCCGCATCGACGGCGCCGCCCATCGCGTGTTCGCCAACGACCAGCCGGTGCCGATCGGCCCGACCGAATACCGCCTGCTGCACTTCTTCATGACCCACCCGGAGCGCGTCTATACCCGCGCCCAGCTGCTGGACCATGTGTGGGGCGGCAGCGTGTACGTGGAGGAGCGCACCATCGACGTGCACATCCGCCGCCTGCGCAAGACGCTGGAACCGTTCAACGCCGAAAACATGGTGCAGACCGTGCGCGGCGCCGGCTACCGCTTCTCCACTGCTACCTGAGCCTCGTCGTGCCGGCACCGCGCACCTGCGGGTGCCGGCGCCGGCAACTCTGCTATAACCCTCGGTTCACCCCAGTGAACCGCCGCACCTCAACGACGAGATCGCAATGCCCCGCCACATCCGCTCTGCCTGGTTGAAGACCCTGGCCACCGTTGCCGCGGTACTGCTGTTCGCCGGACTGGTGGGGTGGTTCACGGGCCATCTGTGGTTGTGCATCGCGTTGGGCGCGCTGGCCACGCTGGCATGGCATTACTGGCGCCTGCGCAGCGTGCTGCGGCGCCTGACCGCGCGCCAGCGCTGGGATACCGCCGAAGAAGGCACCGGCGTATGGAACGAGCTGGACCGCCTGCTGTACCGCAACCAGGTGGAAATGCGCGTGCGCAAGCGCCGCCTGCTGGACATGCTGCGCAGCTATCGCGCTGCGGCCGCCGCATTGCCCGATGCGGTGGTGGTGCTGGATCGCAACAGCCAGCGCGTGCAGTGGTTCAACGAAGCGGCCACCGCCCTGCTCGGCCTGCATCACCCCGGCGACCTCGGCGAAGCCCTGGTCGAACGCCTGCAGCCGATGCCGCTGGCGCACTGGCTGGCCGGCGGCCGCAATGCCGAGCCGATCCTCGACGTGCCTTCGCCGGTCGATCCGGCGATCCGCCTGAACCTGCGCCTGATTCCCTATTCGTCGGACTACTGGCTGCTGATCGCCCGCGACGTCAGCAAGCTGCTGCGCCTGGAACAGGTGCGCCGCGATTTCGTGGCCAACGTTTCACATGAGCTGCGAACGCCGCTCACCGTGGTCCACGGCTATCTGGACATGATGGACCCGGAAGATTTCCCGGGAACCGGACCGATGCTGGAAGAAATGCGCAAGCAGAGCCAGCGCATGGCCCAGCTGGTGGAAGACCTGCTGACCCTGTCGCGCCTCGAATCGCAGGAACACAGCGAGGAAGAGACCGTGGCCATGCAACCGATGCTGGCGACCCTGCGCCGCGAAGCCGAAGCGCACAGCCAGGGCCGCCACCAGATCAGCATCGACGACCTGGCCGGCGTTGACCTGCAGGGCTCGACCAAGGAACTGCACAGCGCCTTCTCCAACCTGGTCACCAATGCGGTGCGCTATACGCCGGCCGGTGGCCGCATCGCCGTGGAGTTCCGCCGCGAAGGCGACGGTGCCGTGCTGGCGGTGCGCGATTCCGGCTATGGCATCCCGGCCTCCCACCTGCCGCGCCTGACCGAACGTTTCTACCGTGTCTCCAGCAGCCGCTCCCGCGAAAGCGGCGGTACCGGCCTGGGCCTGTCCATCGTCAAACACATCCTCGGCCTGCACCACGCACGGCTGGAGATTGAAAGCGAGGTCGGCAAGGGCTCGGTGTTCTCCTGCCATTTCGATGCCGACCACGTGCGCCCGCGCGAGTCCGCCCCCCTGACCTCCATCGAAGAATGACGCCATGAGCAGCCTCGGATCCCTCCCCCTCCCCGTGAGCCCGGACAACGATCCGTTGCGCGACCCGGCGCTGTACATCAACCGCGAGCTGTCGCAGCTGGATTTCAACTTCCGCGTGCTGGCGCAGGCGATGGACCCGCAGGTGCCGCTGCTGGAGCGCCTGCGCTTCATGTGCATCTCCTGCACCAACCTCGACGAGTTCTTCGAGATCCGCGCCGCTGCCGTACGCCACGCGCAGGAATTCGGCCTGCCGCCGGCGCCGGACGGGATGAGCCCGCAGGCCATCCTCAACGCCATCCATGACCGCGCCGCGGAACTGGTGGACCAGCAGTACCGCTGCTGGAACGAGACGCTGCGCCCGGCGCTGATGGAGGCCGGCATCGGCGTGCTCGGCCGCCATTCCTGGACCGATCGCCAGAAGCGCTGGCTGCGTGCGTACTTCCGCAACGAGATCATGCCGGTACTGTCGCCGCTGGGCTTGGACCCGGTGCACCCGTTCCCGAAGATCCTCAACAAGTCGCTGAACATCGTGGTGGTGCTGAAGGGCACCGACGCGTTCGGCCGCGCCGGCCACCTGGCCATCGTGCGTGCGCCGCGCTCGCTGCCGCGCATCATCCAGCTGCCGGAGAAACTCGGCGGTCCGCAGAACTTCGTGTTCCTGTCCTCGGTGCTGTCCACGTTCGTCGATGAACTGTTCCCGGGCATGGAAGTCCAGGGTGCCTACCAGTTCCGCGTTACCCGCAACTCCGAGCTGGTGGTGGACGAGGAGGAAGTGGAGAACCTGGCGCTGGCACTCCGCGACGAACTGGTCGACCGCGGCTACCGGCCGGCAGTGCGCCTGGAAATCGCGCAGGACATGCCGCGCGACATCGTGCGCACCCTGCTGCAGAACTTCGGCCTGACCGAGAACGCGGTGTACCGCATCGACGGCCCGGTCAACCTCAACCGCATCATCCAGCTGTACGACCTGATCGCACAGCCGGACCTGAAGTACCCGCCGATGACTCCGCGCACGCTGCGCGACAGCGACGGCATCTTCGAGACAGTGGCGCGCCACGACCTGCTGCTGCATCACCCGTTCGATGCCTTCACCGCCGTGCTGGACCTGATCCGGCAGGCGGCGGTCGATCCCAACGTGCTGGCGATCAAGCAGACCCTGTACCGCACCGGCAAGGATTCGCTGATTGTCGATGCACTGATCCAGGCCGCACGCAACGGCAAGGACGTGACCGTGGTGGTCGAACTGCGCGCCCGCTTCGACGAGGAAGCCAACCTCGGCCTGGCTGATCGCCTGCAGGAGGCCGGCGTGCAGGTGGTGTATGGCGTGGTCGGCTACAAGACCCACGCCAAGATGCTGCTGATCGTGCGCCGCGAGGGCCGCAAGCTGCGCCGCTATGTGCACCTCGGTACCGGCAACTACCACAGCGGTACCGCCCGTGCGTACACCGACATCAGCCTGATCACCGCCGATGCGGACATCGGCAACGATGTGCACCTGCTGTTCCAGCAGCTGTCCGGGCTGGCCTCGAAGATGAAGCTCAAGCGCCTGCTGCAGTCGCCCTTCACCCTGCACACCGGCATCCTCGGCCGCATCGAGCGCGAAACGCGCATCGCCGCCGCCGGCCGCCCGGCGCGGATCATCGCCAAGATGAACGCCCTGAACGAACCGCAGGTGGTGCGCGCGCTGTACGCCGCCTCGCAGGCCGGCGTGCAGATCGACCTGATCATCCGCGGCGCCTGCACCCTGCGCCCGGGTGTGCCGGGCATCTCGGACAACATCCGCGTGCGCTCGATCGTCGGCCGCTTCCTGGAGCACAGCCGCGTCTACTGGTTCGGCAACGACGGCGCACCGGAGATGTACTGCGCCAGCGCCGACTGGCTGGAGCGCAACCTGCTGCGCCGGGTCGAGACCTGCTTCCCGATCCTCGATCCGGAGCTGGCCAAGCGGGTCTACCGCGAGGTCCTGCAGAACTACCTGGACGACAACCTCAATGCCTGGGAACTGGATGCCGACGGCATCTACCACAAGCGTGCGCCCGCCCACGACGAGGCACCGCATTCTGCGCAGATGGCACTGATGCAGGGTCTGTAACCCGGTGTGTCGACCAAGGTCGACACCTACCAGGAGCGGTAGGCACCGATTTGGGGCTGGATAGGATCAGTGCCGACCAACGGTCGGCACCCACCATCAGATCGCAGAAATCTGTCGAAGGCGGGGTGGGTCCGGTTGAGGGGGCGTGAGCGGCATGGGCCCGAGGCATGCCTCGGGCGGGTTGGGCAGGATGCCCAGCCCCGGTCTTGCCGTGTGCGCAGGACAGCGCACACGAGCAGGCGCGACCGAAGCTACATGGGTGAGGGCGCTTTGTTTGCGAAGCACCGCTTCGCAAGCGCCCGAACGCCCAGCCGCCAGCGGCTGGGCCGGGCCCCGGAGGGGGACTTGCAGCGTCCCCCTCGACCGGACCTACCCCGCCATCCCACGGATAGCCAGCTCTTGACGTTGACGTTGCCTCTGCAGGTGCAGGGCGCAGCCCAGCCGCACTCCCCTCTTCCAAAATGTGAAGGCCGCGCGGTGACGAGCACACCGCCCCTTCGGCTAACATTCGTCCATGCCGCACACCACCACGACTCCGCCCGCATTGCAGGATGGCGACCTGCTGGCCGCCATCGACCTTGGCTCCAATAGTTTCCACATGGTCATCGCGCGCTACACGCTCGGCCAGCTGCGGGTAATCGACCGCCTGCGCGAGACGGTGCGCATGGCCGACGGCCTGGATGGCAAAGGGGGACTCTCCTCCGCTGCCCGGCAGCGCGCGCTGGAATGCCTGGCCCGCTTCGGCCAGCGCATCCGCAATGTACCGCCGCACCGGGTGCGCGCACTGGCCACCAACACCGTGCGCCAGCTGCGTTCACCGCAGTCGTTCCTGGTTCCCGCCGAAACCGCGCTCGGGCACGCCATCGAAGTGGTCAGCGGCCGCGAAGAAGCGCGCCTGATCTACCTGGGCGTGGCCCATGCACAACCGCCCAAGCCCGGCCAGCGACGGCTGGTCATCGACATCGGCGGCGGCTCCACCGAATTCATCATCGGCATGGGCATGCAGACCCTGGAGCGCGAAAGCCTGCAGGCCGGCTGCATTGCCAGCACCCGGCGTTTCTTCCCCGGCGGCAAGCTGAGCAAGAAGCGCTGGAAGGACGCGCTGGCCGAGATCGGTCGCGAGTTCCAGCCCTTCGCCAGCAAGTACCGCGCGCTGGGCTGGCAGGAAGCGCTGGGTTCTTCAGGCACGCACAAGGCGATCAGCGAGATCTGCGCGACGATGAAGCTGAGCAAGGGCGCGATTACCGCCGAGGCCCTGCCGCAACTGCGCGACGAACTGCTGAAGGCCAAGAAGATCGACGACATCCAGTTGCCGGGACTGTCCAGCGACCGCCGCCCGATCATTGCCGGCGGCATCCTGGTGCTGGAGGCCGCCTTCCAGGCGCTGGGCCTGCAGAAGCTGCTGGTCAGCAAGGCCGCGATGCGCGAAGGCATCCTCTACGACATCGTCGGCCGCGCTGGCGAGAACGATCTGCGCGATGAATCGGTGTCCGCGCTCAGCCAGCGCTACGGCATCGATACCGTGCAGGCCGACCGTGTGCAGGACACCGCGCTGTCACTGCTGGAACAGGTGCAGGAACGCTGGCGGCTCGATGCCGACGACGCGCGCATGCTCGGCTGGGCCGCGCGCCTGCACGAGCTGGGCCTGATGATCGCGCACAGCGGCTACCACGTGCATGGCAGTTACGTGCTGGAACACTCGGATATCGCCGGCTTCTCGCGGCAGGAACAGCAGATGCTGGCCGCGCTGGTGCGCAGCCATCGCCGCAGCGTGACCAAGACCGCCTTCGACGCCCTGCCCGAGCGCCTGCTGCTGACCGCTCGCCGGCTGGCCGCCCTGCTGCGCCTGGCGGTGCTGCTCAATCGTGCCCATGAGGACGATCCACTGCCGGCGTTGGAACTGACCGCCGACGACAACCGCCTGTCGTTGATCGTGCCGCAGGCCTTCATTGATGCCCGGCCACTGCTGCGCGCCGATCTGATCGGCGAGACCGACGGCATCGCCGGGCTGGGCATCCAGTTCCGGCCCTTCGTAGCCTGAGGCTCACGCTTTCCCGCGAGGGAAAGAAGGTCACACACCGTTACGGTTCGCGCATGCGCCCCTGGTTGACCTGCTGCGACGCAGCAGATCAAGTCGGGGGGGCGCATTCAGCGTTACAGCTAAGCGACTGCTTTTGTTGAGCTTTCGTGAAATCTGACGATGAAGCCTGGTACAAATCGACACGACCTCTTTACAGAGCATTAACCAACGAGACTACTATCGGGTCATCGGTCCGCTTGTGGGCGGCCGATTTCTTCGACGCCCCTTTTGGCGTCCCTGCACGACCTGAGAGAGAGAGAGCTCGTCATGACTTCACGTACCACCCCCCTGGGGCAGGCCATCCGCTACGCCCTGGCAACCACTGCGACGCTGGCCGCCCTGCCTGCGTTCGCCCAGAGTGGCAGCACCGCCGCGCCGACCACCCTGGATCGCATCGAGATCACTGGCTCGCGCATCCGCCAGGTGGACGTGGAGACCGCTCAGCCGGTCCTGGCACTGAGCCGGTTGGACATCGAGCGCCAGGGCTTCAGCTCGGTGGCCGACATCCTGCAGAACGTGACCGCCATGGGCAGCCCGGCGATCAGCCGTGCAAACGCACTGAGCTCGGGCGAAAACACCGGCGGCACCTACATCGACATGCGCAACCTGGGCGCGCAGCGCACCCTGGTGCTGGTCAACGGCAAGCGCCTGGGCATCAGCACCTCGGGCCTGCAGGATGTGTCCTCGCTGCCGGTGTCGGCGGTGGAGCGCATCGAAGTGCTGAAGGATGGCGCGTCGGCCATCTACGGTTCCGATGCGATGGCCGGCGTGGTCAACATCATCACCCGTTCCAACGTCAACGGCGTGACCGCCAACGTGTACCACGGTCAGTACAGCGAAGGTGACGGCGCGCGCGATCGCTTCGATGTGGTCGGCGGCTGGAGCAATGACCGGGTGTCGCTGACCCTGGCATTGGAGCACTCGGAAGAGAAGAGCGTCTGGGCCAAGGACCGCTGGTTCAGCAAGTACGGCGTGAGCGACCGCCACCCGAACGATGCCTCCAACTGGACCACGCTGAGCCAGTGGGGCCAGGTCACCGGCCTGAAGGGCGGCCCGGGCTGCACCAACACCAAGGACGGCTGCGGCTATTCGCTCAACCGTGGTGCTGACCCGACCAACCCGGCCAACTACCACCTGACCGATGCGACCCCGTTCACCGGCGACGTCAGCAACGCCAACGAACAGATGCACGTCATGTATCCGCTCAAGCGTGATTCGGTGTACTTCGACGGTCGCTTCAAGATCACCGACCAGGTCAACCTGCGCACCGAATTCGGCTACAACAAGCGTTCGGCCGAGCGCCAGATTGCAGGCTACCCCCTGCAGTCCAGCTCGGTGTCCATCTCGGGCGACCCGACCGCCACCGGCCTGATGTCCAAGGACAGCTACTTCAATCCGTTCGGCAACCAGCACGGCTATGCCAAGCCAACCGACGTGGCCTGGAACCGCCGCACCTGGGAAATCCCGCGTGTGAGCACCAGCGAACTGAAGACCTACCGTGCGGTAGTGTCGCTGGATGGCAGCTTCGAGATCGGCCAGCGCTACTTCGACTGGGACGTGGGCTACCAGTACAACCGCAACGAGCTGACCGCTACCGCCACCGGCAACCTGCACAAGAAGCGCGTGCGTGACGCCGTGGGTCCGTCGTTCCTGGATCCGGCCACCGGCAAGGTGATGTGTGGCCGTCCGGGCGCGGTGATCAGCGGCTGCACGCCGTGGAACCCGCTGGTGCCCTACGGCAAGAACGATCCGAACGGACTGACCGGCAATGAAGAACTGATGGCCTGGCTGTTCCCGGCGGAGCACACCACCGGCCGCACCACCACCAAGAACGCGTTCGCCAACCTGTCCGGCAGCATCATGACCCTGCCGGCCGGCGACCTCGGCTTCGCTTTCGGCGTGGAAAGCCGCAAGGAAGATGGCCGCTACACCCCCGATGCCCTGGCCCAGACCGGCGCTACCACCAACCTGGCCGCAGGCCCGACCGGTGGCAGCTACAACGTGAAGGAAGCCTACCTGGAGCTCAGCGTGCCGGTGCTGGCCGACCTGCCCGGTGCGCGTGAGCTGAGCTTCAGTGCCGCCACCCGCTACTCCAAGTACAACACCTTCGGCAACACGCTCAACAGCAAGTTCGGCTTCAAGTGGAAGCCGATCGACCAGCTGCTGGTCCGTGGTACCTGGGCCGAAGGATTCCGCGCACCGACCATCAACGATCTGTACGGTGGCGGTTCGGAAACCTTCGCGCAGTTCAGCGACCCGTGCGACACCGTGTTCGGCTCGGCCAAGGGCAGTGCTGAAGTCCGCGCGCGCTGCGCACGTGACATCGCCGATGCTGCCAACTTCCGCCAGCTGAAGCAGGGCAACGCCCCGGTGACCACGGCACAGGATGCAACCCCGACGCCGTTCGTGTCCGGTTCGAACCCGCTGCTGGTTCCGGAAACCTCGACCAGCAAGACGCTGGGCCTGGTGTGGAGCCCGACCTTCCTCAGCAACCTCAACGTGGCGCTGGACTGGTGGAAGATCCGCATCGACAACACCATCGTCGGTGACAGCCCGAACCAGATCCTGAAGGACTGCTACGAGCAGGGCATCGAATCGCGCTGCAGCCGCTTCACCCGCGACCCGTCCAACGGCATCGTCACCGGCCTGAAGTTCGGCAACCGCAATGCCGGTTTCGCGGAGACCGAAGGTTATGACCTGGATGTCAGCTATCGCGTCGACACCAGCTACGGCAAGCTGAGCGCAGGCTGGACCAGCACCTATGTGAGCAAGAACGTCTACCGCTCCACCAACGATGTCCGTGATGCGATCACGCCGATCAACGGCGTTGCCAACACCATCGGCACCGCCACCAGCCTTGCGTTCCGCGTGCGCTCGAACCTGGTGCTGGGCTGGGATGTGGGTGACTTCGGCGTCAGCTGGACGGCACGCTACTACTCCGGTGTGAAGGAGCGCTGCCTCAACGCCTCGCGTTATGCGGACGAATGCTCCGATCCGACCTTCCTGGCTCCGTGGCTGAAGTCGCCGACCGCGTACAACGAGCGCGGTGCGGTGACCTTCCACGACGTGCAGTTCCGCTACAACCTGCCGTGGGATGCCACCGTTTCGGTGGGCGCGAACAATGTGTTCGGCAAGGAAGCGCCGGTGATGTACAGCAAGCCGAACTCGTCGTTCTCCTACTACGGTGGCTACGACATCGGTCGTTTCATGTACATGAAGTACCAGCAGCGCTTCTGATCCATCCGCGCTGTTGAAGCTCGACGACCACGGCCCTTCGGGGCCGTGGTTTTTTTTTGCCTCCGCGCAGACTGTCGCTTTCCACATTGACCGTGATGCGTTCAATCAGGGACACGGTCCTCTGCGCTGCGTCCGCCGCGATGCCACAGGTTGGAGCAATCGATTGATTTGCTTCCGCTTTGTGCAGAAGCGTCACGGCCGTCTGCAGCGCTTTCGTCGCTTGCCCATACGTCTCCCCATCCATCTTCACTAGGTTCGAACATCCACCGCCGCGGTGGAGTTGACGCAGCCCCGCTTGGCTGTGTTCCGAAGACTTCGAAGACTGAGAGAGAGACCCATGACCATCCGTATTCCCGAGCTCGGGTTGGCGATCCGTCGTGCACTGGCGATGACGGCCACCACCGCACTGGCCGCCCCCGCATTCGCCCAGCACGCACCGGAAGCCACCACGCTGGACCGTATCGAGATCACCGGTTCGCGCATCCGCCAGGTCGACCTGGAAACCGCGCAGCCGGTGCTGACCATCAGCCGCGCCGACATCGAGCGGCAGGGCTTCAATTCCGTTGCCGACATCCTGCAGAACCTGACCGCAACCGGCAGCCCGGCCTTGAGCCGTGCCAGCCCGCTCAGTGCGGGCGAGGCCGCAGGCGGCAGCTACGTGGACATGCGCGGCCTCGGTGCACAGCGCACCCTGGTGCTGGTCAACGGCAAGCGCCTGGGCATGACCACTTCGGGTTACCAGGATATATCCAGCATTCCCGCCGCTGCCGTGGAACGCATGGAAGTGCTGAAGGACGGCGCCTCGGCCATCTACGGTTCCGACGCGATGGCCGGCGTGGTCAACATCATCACCCGGCGCAACGTCCAAGGCGTGACCGCCAACGTCTACCACGGGCAGTTCAGCGAAGGCGATGGTGCCCGCACCCAGTACGACGTGGTTGCCGGCTGGTCGAATGACCGCGCTTCGATCAGTGTCGCCGCCGAGCATGTCGAAGAAAAGGGCGTTTGGGCGAAGGACCGCGGCTTCAGCGCCTACACCTATACCGATCGTCATCCGGACGATGGCTGGACCACGGTCGGGCAGTGGGGGCGCATCGTCGGCTTCAAGGGCCCGGGCTGCAGCAGCGCCCGTGGCTGCAGCTATTCGCTCGATCGCGGCAGCCAGCCGGGCGGGCCGGACAGCTTCCACCTCAGTGACAACACACCGTTCACCGGTGATGTCAGCAACAGCAATGAACAGATGCACGTGCAGACGCCGATCAAGCGCGATTCGCTCTTCGTCGATGCACGCATGGACCTGAACGACCAGATCCGCTTCAACACCCAGCTGGCCTACAACCGACGCACGACCACGCGCCAGATTGCCGGCTATCCGTTCCAGTCCGGTGCGGCCGGCATCACGCCGATGTCCGCCGACAGCTGGTTCAATCCGTTCGGCCGCCACCACGGCTATGAACGCCCAAGCGACGTGCACTGGAACCGCCGCACCTGGGAGATTCCACGCGTCAGCACCAGTGAACTGACCACCTGGCAGGGTGTTGCAGCGTTTGAAGGCAGCTTCCAGTTCGCCGGTCGCGACTTCGATTGGGAAGCCGGCTACCAGTACAACCGCAGCGAGCTGGAGCAGCGTGCTACCGGCAACCTGCACAAGCAGCGCGTTGCCGATTCCACCGGTCCTTCGTTCTACAACCCGGCCACCGGCAAGGTGGAATGCGGTACACCGGATGCACCGATTGCCGGCTGCAAGCCCTGGAATCCACTGGTGCCGTATGGCCAGGATGACCCGTACGGCCTGACCGGCAATGGCGAACTGCAGGACTGGCTGTTCCCCGAGGAACTCACCCGTGGCCGAAACACCACCCGCAACCTGTTCGCCAGCCTCAGTGGCGGCCTTGCCACGCTGCCCGCCGGGGAACTGGGCTTCGCCCTGGGTGTGGAGAGCCGCCGCGAGGAGGGTCGCTTCATTCCCGACGCGCTGGCCCAGACCGGCGCCACCACCAACCTGGCGGCGGGCCCCACCGGCGGTGGCTACCGTGTCGACGAGGCCTATCTGGAGCTGAGCGTGCCGGTGCTGAGCGACCTCCCCGGTGCACGCCAGCTGACCCTGGACATGGCAACGCGCTACTCGGACTACACCACCTTCGGCGGAACCCTCAACAGCAAGTTCGGCATCTCGTGGAAGCCGATCGACCAGTTGCTGGTCCGTGGCACCTGGGCCCAGGGTTTCCGTGCGCCGACCATCTCGAATCTGTACGGCGGCGGCTCGCAGACCTTCACCACCGGCTTCCGTGATCCCTGCGATACGGTCTATGGCGCCGCCGCCAGCAGCCCGGAGGTACGTGCACGCTGCGCCGCCGACATCGCCAACGCGGACAGCTACCGCCAGCTCGGCCAGGGCAACGAGCCGATCACCGGCAGCAGTGGGCAGACGCCCCTGCCCTTCACCAACGGTTCCAATCCCGACCTGAAGCCGGAAACCTCGATCAGCCGCACGCTGGGCCTGGTCTGGAGCCCGACGTTTGCCGAAGGACTGAACATTGCATTGGACTGGTGGAAGATCCGCATCGACAACACCATCGTCGCCGACCATCCCAACGACATCCTCCGCGACTGCTACGAACTGGGCATCGCCGAGCGCTGCGGCAGTTTCACCCGCGACCCGGAACTGGGCATCGTCAACACGCTCAACTATGGCAGCCGCAACAGCGGGTTCCGCCAGGCCGAAGGCTATGACCTGGAGATCGGCCACAAGATCGAAACGTCCTGGGGCACGCTGAGCGCCGACTGGAAGACCACCTATGTGGTCGCCGCGGAAGAACGGACCACCAACGAGGCGGATGCCCCGCCCATTCCCAGCAATGGCATCGCCAGCAACGGCGGCATCGGCTTCCGTGTGCGCTCCAACGCATCGTTGGGCTGGGAGCGTGGCAACCTCGGCCTAAGCTGGGGCCTGCGCTATTTCTCCGCGGTCAAGGAGCGTTGCCTGGATGCAGCCACGTATCCGGGTGAGTGCTCGCACCCGGGCCAGCGCGCGCCGTGGTTCAGTGGCAGCCGTGACTACAACCGTCGCGGATCGGTCACCTTCCACGACGTGCAGGCGCGCTACAACCTGCCATGGGATGCGACCGTCTCGATCGGTGCCAACAATGTGTTCGGCCGCCAGGGACCGGCCATGTACAGCCAGCCGAGCGCCAACTTCTCCTACTACGGTGGCTTCGACATCGGTCGTTTCATCTACATGAAATACCAGCAGCGCTTCTGATCCACCCCGCCATCTGCACGACCGCCACGGCCCTTCGGGGCCGTGGTTTCGTACAGGGACCTGACCACCGTCATCCCGTGGTCGCAAAGCGGTCATATCGGCTACATCGCCAGGCCCGAGCATGCCGGAAACCCGGAGGCCCGCCATGCGCTATGCCATCGTCACCGAGACCTACCCGCCGGAAGTGAACGGCGTTGCCCTCACCGTGCAGGGCCTGGAGCAGGGACTGCGCAATTCCGGCCATGACATCGACCTGATCCGGCCACGCCAGACCAGCGAAGCACTGGACTCGGCACCGGGCACGCTGCTGGTGCCGGGCGCCGCACTGCCGCGCTACCCCGGCCTGCGCTTCGGCCTGCCTGCACCGATCCGGCTCAACCGCCACTGGCAGCAGCAGCGTCCCGATGCGGTCTACATCGCCACCGAAGGCCCGCTGGGCTGGTCGGCGCTGCGCACCGCGCGCCGCCTTGGCATTCCGGTCGCCAGTGGTTTCCATACCCGCTTCGACGAGTACCTGCCCGACTACGGCGTGGCCTGGCTGCAGGCTGCCGCGATGCGCTGGATGCGCCGGTTCCACAACCAGGCCGATGCAACCCTGGTGCCCACCCGCGAGCTGCAGCAGTTCCTCGGTGAACAGGGCTTCGAACGCGTGCGCCTGCTGGCACGCGCGGTCGACAGCCAGCAGTTCGATCCGGGCCGGCGCGACCCGGCGCTGCGCGAGGAATGGGGCGTGGACGGCAACGGCCTGGTCGCGATCCATGTCGGCCGCATCGCTGCGGAAAAAAACCTTGGCCTGGCGGTGAAAGCCTTCCGCCGCCTGCAGCAGATCCGGCCCAAAGCCCGCTTCGTCTGGGTGGGTGATGGTCCGGCCCGCGAAAAACTGGCACATGAAAACCCCGATTTCATTTTCTGCGGCATCCAGCGCGGCGAAGCCCTGGCACGGCATTTCGCCAGCGGTGACCTGTTCCTGTTCCCCAGCCGCAGCGAGACCTTTGGCAACGTGACCCTGGAAAGCATGGCCAGCGGCCTGGCCACCGTCGCTTTCGACTACGGTGCGGCCCGCGAATACCTGCGTGATGGCGAGAACGGTGCGGCCGTGGAAAACGATGAGCAGTTCATCGAGGCAGCGGTGCAGCTGGCCGCCGATGATGCACGGCGCCGCGAATTCGGCAGCAGCGCCGCGCGTGCGATGAAGCGCCTGCATCCACAGCAGGTGGTTGCCGAATTCGATGCCCTGCTGGCCGAGCTGGCCCAGTCGCGGAGGAGCGGCCATGCGCACCACGCCGCTTGAGCTGCTGGCTGGCCGCGAGGCGCGGCTCTGCCGCCGGGCCAACCACTACTGCCGGCGTCGCCGCGTGCGTCGCCTGTTCTCGGTCATCAGCCGGCTCGGCGATGGCGTGTTCTGGTACGTGCTGATGGGCGCGCTGGTGGCGCTGGACGGCTTCGACGGACTGCGTGCATCGGTGCACATGGCCGCCACCGGCCTGGCCGCACTGCTGCTCTACAAAAGCCTCAAGCGCTGGACCCGGCGTCCCCGCCCGTATGCGGCCGATCTGCGCATCCGCGCCTGGGTGGCGCCGCTGGACGAGTTCAGCTTCCCCTCCGGGCACACCCTGCACGCGGTGTCGTTCACCATCGTCGCGCTGGCCTACTACCCGTGGCTGGCGCCGCTACTGGTGCCGTTCACCTTCGGCGTCGCGCTGTCGCGGGTGGTGCTTGGCCTGCACTACCCGTCCGATGTACTGGCCGCCACCGGCATTGCCATCCTGCTGGCATCGGCCAGCCTGGCCTGGTTGCCGCTGCCGGTGTAGCCCCCGGGGTCAGATCCCTTCGGTAGCGCCGGGCCATGCCCGGCGGTGGATGCCCTAGAATACCTGCATGACCACGTTGTTCATTTCCGACCTGCACCTGGACCCCAGCCGTCCGGAGATCACCGACCTGTTCCTGCGCTTCCTGCGCGAGCAGGCGCCCGGCGCCGATGCGCTGTACATCCTCGGCGACCTGTTCGAAGCCTGGATCGGCGACGACACGCCCTCGCCCGCTGCCGATGCGGTGGCCGATGCGCTGAAGGTACTGTCCGACAGCGGTGTGCCGGTGTATTTCATCCGCGGCAACCGTGATTTCCTGCTCGGTGAGGACTACGCGCGCCGTGCCGGCCTGCGCATCCTGCCCGACCCCTGCGTGATCGAGCTGTACGGCCGTCCGGTACTGCTGCAGCACGGTGACCTGCTGTGTACCGACGACATTCCCTACCAGCAGTTCCGCGCACAGACGCGCGATCCGGTGTTCCAGGCCCAGTTCCTGTCGCAGCCGCTGGCCGCACGCATCGCCTTCGCGCAGAAAGCGCGCGACGCCAGCCAGGCCCGCCAGTCGGAAATGAAGCAGGATGATCGTGCGCAGTTCGAGTCCGTCACCGATGTGGCGCCGGCCGAAGTCGATGCCACCTTCGTGCGCCATGGCGTGGATACCATGATCCATGGCCACACCCACCGCCCGGCGGTGCACAGCCTGCAGGCCGGTGGCCGTGCCTGCACCCGCATCGTGCTGGGTGACTGGTACGAACAGGGTTCGGTGCTGCGCGTGGATGCCAGCGGCTGGACGCTGGATACCCTGCCGCGCGAATGATGGATCGCGGGGTGCCAACCAAGGTTGGCATCTACCAGGGCAGGTGAACGCACCCGGGTAGACGCCGACCTCGGTCGGCGTTTGGCCTCAGCGGAAGGCCGCGATGGTGGCCTTGGTATTGACCAGCACGCGCTGGTTGTCGGCGGTGCTGGCATTGCCCATCGGGATGCCGTTGTAGTTGATGTTCGGGTTGGACCAGTAGTTCAGGCGCGGGCAGCCGGCCGAGCAGTCATAAGCCATGATCGTGCGCCAGCGCGAACCGGAGGACGGCTCGTAGCGATAACCGTGCCCATAGGCGTAGGGCGACGTACTGGGATCACTGGCGATATCGTGCCGTGCACTCTGCAGGTGGCCGATCTCGTGCGCGAACGAGTAGTAGCCGGTCGCGCAATCCCAGTACACCGCCGCGAACGCCGTCGATGCCGTCGAACCGATGCCCGAGGCCAACCCGCAGTAGCTCGTGTTGTTGATCAGCAGCACGCCGACATCGGCCGCAGTGTTGTTGCGGCTGGTGTGGATGCTGTCCATGTAGCCGTCGCTGGTGTTGCGGAAGCGGGTCAGGTCGGTAGTGAAGTTGCCGGATTCGGTGTAGCTGGTGGTTTCATAGCCGGCCAGCTGCAGGGTGATGCCCACGTTGCTGTTGACGTAGCCCTGGTTGGATTCGGCCACCGCCAGCTGCACCAGCGACTGCATGTTGCCGCCATAGGCGGCGACGGCGGCATTGGTCGCCACCACCAGCACGCGGATGGTGGCCGGCGTGCCGGACGAGGCCTGCGCGATGCCGATGCGATCGTTGTCGCCCATCGGGATCTTCGGCAGCTGGTTGTAGTCGGCCGGATGGTCGGCCGGCATCCGCGATTCATCCACTTCCACCAGCACATGGCGGTTGCCCAGCGGGCGCAGGCGATACAGCTTGCCGTCCTTGCGGATCGAACCGGTGATGGTGTTGCCCGAACGCACCAGGATCAGCGAATTGCCCGGATCGTCCTGGCCATTGGAGGTAGCGGCGGTGAGCTTGTCCGAAGGTGAGCGGAACTGGCCGTACCAGATGCTGCCGCCATCGGGCAGGGCTTCAACCTTGCTGCGTACCGCCTGCACGCGCTGGCCAAGCAGTTCGAACTCCAGCTGCGGCTGCGCAGTGGCAGCAGCGTCGACACGCACTTCCTGTACCGTCGCGGTGGACGGGGTGGCCAGCAGCTTGCCCAGCGCGGGCTCACTGTTTGCCGATGCGCGGCTGATGACCGTCACCGGCTCGAACAACGGTGCCGCATGCGCGGCCGCTGCCACCGACAAACCCAACACCAGGCCACCTGCCGCTTTGCCAATCGATCTGGACAACATTGCGTCGCTCCTTGAATGATGTGAACAGCGTTGATGCAGCACGCCCGGGTCTACCGGGTCTGGCCATCTGGCCTGCGCGGGTCGTGTGAATTCAATAGAAGATGGGAATGAAAATCAGGAACTGTGATCGACCGCATCTGCGTTAAGTAAGGTCAAAAGCGTCACTACACTTCGCCAATACACCGCTTTCGCGCTACCGTGACGCAGCCACGACGGGGAATGCACATGGCACCATCGCAGGACACGGACGAAGATGTCGGCTTGCTGCGGATCGGCCTGTTCTTCGATGGCACCCGCAACAACGCACACAACCTGGCACGCGGTCGCCCACAGGTTCCGCAGCCACGCCCGGCGCAGCTGCGCGCGGATGATGATTCGACCTACCAGAGCCGGCTGACCAGCAGCTACGACAACGGCCTGACCAACATCGCGCGCCTGCAGCAGCTGTATCCGGACAGCCGCCGCGATGCGATGGCCGCGCCTTCGCTGTCGATCTATGTCGAGGGCGTGGGGACCCGCGATGATGCCGATGATGATCTGATCGGACTGGCCTTCGGCATCGGTGCCAGTGGCGTTCGCGCGAAAGTGCAGCGCGCGCTGCAGGTGCTGCTGCCGGCGGCACTGGCCGAGCTGTCCGCGCGCTGGCAGCGACCGCTGCATGGCGTGCAGCTGGATCTGTTCGGCTATTCGCGCGGTGCTGCCGCGGTACGTGATATCTCAAACCAGCTGCAGGCCTGGGACAGCGCGCGCTGGCGCCAGCTGCTGCAGGGCGCCGGCCTGCCCTGCACTGCGGACTTCGCCGCCGTCACGCCGGTGCTGCGCTTCATCGGACTGTTCGACACCGTGGTTGCAGTCAATGGTGGCCGCGCCGATGAACACCCGCAGCTCGCCCTGCGCAGTGGCATCGCGGCACACGTCGTGCAACTGGCCGCGCGTGACGAGCATCGCCAACACTATCCATTGACCAGCGTCGCGCCAACGTTCACCGAGATCGCCCTGCCCGGCGTGCACGCCAACATCGGCGGTGGCTACAACCAGCTGGAAGAAGGGCCCAAGCTGCTCAGCCGTCCACGCCGGCAGCAGCTGCGTCGCCCACCGGTTTCCGACTACCAGGTCCCTCCACTGGCGTTGCTGCAGGCCACCACGGCCTACGCCGAAACGCAGGCCGACGCCGAACGCTGGCGGCAGCAGCTGGGCGTGGGTGAAAAGGAGATCTGGGTGGATGTCTGGCACCAGTGGCAGCAGCAGCGTCGCGCCGGCAGCCGCAGCGTGCTGTTGTCGCCGGTGCTGTATGTGACCGCCGCGGTGGTGCTGCGTCGGCGCATCGACTGGCGTTACCAGCTGATCGCACTGCAGGTGATGCAGCAGCAGGCCATCGATGCTGGCGTGCAATGGACCGCCAATGCCGCTGGAGTTCCCGGCTGGGAGCTGCCGTCCGCCCTGCAGCCGATCGCACGCCGACTGGTTGCCGGACAGCCGCTGACGCAGACACAGGAGGCGCTGCTGCGACGGCGTTACCTGATGCAGTCGGCGCACTGGAACTTCGATGCACTGGGCGACACCGCACTGACCTACGCCGCCGATGCCGGCGTCAGCGAACTGCCGTACCGGCCGGGTCCCGGCCTGTTCTACATCAACCGGCCAACGGTGGATGGCAAGCGCGTGGTGTTGCCGAACGCATGAAAAAAGGGACGGAGGGGATTAAGTCGTTTGTGCCACAAACGACTTAATCCCCTCCGTCCCCTTTTCTTCAACCGGCCTGTTCAACCAGGTTGGCCAACTCATCCGCATCGAACCCGGCCAGCAGGCGCGCTTCGATGTTGAATGGCCCATGCAGGTAGCCGCCGGCGTACTCCACCAGCAGTTCCTTGAAGCGCGCACGCGGCTCGACAGCGGCGCGGTCGCAGTACCAGCGGTACCAGCGCGAACCGGCAGCGACGTGCGCCACTTCCTCGCGCAGGATCACTTCCAGCACATCGGCGGTTTCGCCATCGCCGACATTGCGCAGCTTCCCGATCATGCCAGGCGTTACGTCCAGGCCGCGCGCTTCCAGCACGCGCGGCACCAGTGCCATGCGTGCCAGGCCGTCATGGGCGGTCTTTTCGCACATTTCCCACAGGCCGTTGTGCGCTGGGAAATCGGCATAGTCGTGGCCATGCACCTGCAGGCGTTCGCGCAGCAGCATGAAGTGCCGCGATTCGTCGTCGGCACAGCTGACCCAGTCGGCATGGAACGCCGGCGGCAGGCCACGGAAGCGGTATACCGCATCCCAGGCCAGGTCGATCGCGTTGAGTTCGATATGGGCGATGGCGTGGATGAAGGCGGCACGCCCTTCCACACCGCCCAGTCCACGCCGCGGCACTTCACGCGGATGCACCAGCACCAGCTGCGGCGGCCGGCCGGGCATGCGGATCGGCTCCGGCGGCGGTGCATCGGCCGCCACCTTCAGGCGGCCAGCACGGAACGCGGCGGCATAGGCCTGGGTCAGCGCCACCTTGCGCAGCGGGTCGGCTTCGGCCAGGCACTGCTGCGCAGCGCGCAGCAGGTCGCCACCAACGTCGGGTACATCGACCACGCCTGGACCTCAGGCGCGGCGCTTGTGCTTGGCGTCGTCCGAACGCAGCTGCTGGATGCGCTCGAAGTAGCCCGGCTCGATACCCGTCGGGTAGTGGCCGTTGAAGCAGGACGAATCGAAGTTGCGCAGCGCCGGGTTGCCCTCGCTCACCGCCGCTTCCATGTCTTCCAGGTCCTGGTAGATCAGCCAGTCGCAGCCCAGGTGGGCTTCGATCTCTTCCACGGTGCGGTTGTGCGCGACCAGCTCTTCGGCCGCCGGCATGTCGATGCCGTAGATGTTCGGGTAGCGCACCGGCGGTGCCGCGCTGGCCAGGTAGACCTTGCGCGCGCCCGCATCACGGGCCATCTGCACGATCTGCTGGCTGGTGGTGCCGCGCACGATCGAGTCGTCCACCAGCAGCACCACGCGGTTGCGGAACTCCAAGTGGATCGGGTTGAGCTTGCGGCGCACCGACTTCACGCGTTCGCCCTGGCCCGGCATGATGAAGGTGCGGCCGATGTAGCGGTTCTTGATGAAGCCTTCGCGGTACTTCACCCCGAGCACGTTGGAGATCTCCAGCGCGGCATCGCGCGAGGTATCCGGGATCGGGATGATGGTGTCGATGTCGTGGTCCGGGCGCAGGCGCAGGATCTTCTCGCCCAGCTTGATGCCCATGCGCATGCGCGCCTTGTGCACCGAGACGTTGTCGATCATCGAATCCGGGCGCGCGAAGTACACGTATTCGAAGATGCACGGGGTGTGCTCGGCCGGCTCGGCGCAGATTTCCGAGAACAGCTCGCCACGCGCGGTGATCACCAGCGCTTCGCCCGGCTGCACGTCGCGCACGCGCTGGAAGCCCAGCACGTCCAGCGCGGCCGACTCGGAGGCGACGATGTACTCGTCACCTTCGGCGTGGCTGCGCTTGCCCAGTACCAGCGGCCGGATCCCATGCGGGTCGCGGAAGGCGACCAGGCCCAGGCCCAGCACCACGCTGACCACCGCATAGCCGCCCTTGCAGCGGCGGTGCACGCCGGCCACCGCGCGGATCGCGGCTTCCGGGCTGAGCTGGCGCTGCTGCTCCAGTTCATAGGCAAATACGTTCAGCAGCACTTCGCTGTCCGAATCGGTGTTGACGTTGCGGCGGTCCTGCTCGAACACCTGCTGGCGCAGCGCTTCGGTGTTGATCAGGTTGCCGTTGTGGGCCAGCGCGATGCCGTACGGCGAATTGACGTAGAACGGCTGTGCCTCGTCCATGCCTTCCGAACCGGCGGTCGGGTAGCGCACATGGGCGATGCCGACGCTGCCTTCCAGGGTGGACATGGTGCGGGCATCGAACACATCGCGGACCAGGCCGGTGGCCTTCTGCACGCGCAGGCGGCTGCCGCTGGCGGTGGCGATGCCCGCCGCATCCTGGCCACGGTGCTGGAGAACGGTCAAGCCGTCATACAACTGCCCGGCGACGTTCTGGTTGCCGACGATTCCGACGATGCCACACATGGTGCGAGGTCTCCGCTGGGCTGTGCCCAGTTACAAGGAAGGTGGCCGTACCTGGCCGCGGTGGTCGCCGCGCGCGCGGTCGACGTTGGCCGGATCGCCCGGCTCGATACTGTCCGGCAGTGCAGGAGCGTCCGGGCGCACTTCGGCCGGATCGTAGGAATCGCCCTGTTCCGCTTTCGCAGGCCGCAGCCATCCGCTGCCTGCCACTACCTGGTTGAGGATGCCATTATCGCCTGCCGCGCCCGGCTTTCCCAACCCGGCGCCTGCGTTCTTGCCCAACTCCATCAATGCAGATGGGGACAGCGCGTCGGTCGGCAAGGCCTTGGGCAGCAGATCGGCCCCGGGAACCTCCCAGTGCGGCAGTTTGCTGTTCATCCAGGCCACGGTCGGGTTCAGCAACGGACGCACCGCCGAGCGCTGCCAGGAGGGTTCGGCGGTCAGCGGGGTGAAGCTGCCCAGCAGCAGCAGGACCGCTGCGATCAGGCCGCCTCGCACCGCGCCCAGCACCCCGCCCAGCAGGCGGTCCAGGCTGGTCAGCATGCTGCGGTGGACCAGGGCCTTGATGACCATGCCGATCACCGCGACCACGATCATCACGCCGATGCCGACCCCCAGGTAGCCACCGACGAAGTGTTCGCCACCGGGGGCCGCCGGCGCGGCCCACCAGTGGGCCGCGTCATTACCGAAGGCGAAGGCCGCCCACGCGGCCAGCAGCCACGACAGGGTGCCGATGACGATTCCCACGAAGCCGCGCAGCATCCCCAGCAGGGTCGAGGCGGCGATCACGATCAGCAGCACCACGTCGATCATGGCGCCCCGCTCCTTCGGCGGCGCTGGCAACGGGGCTGCGCGTGGGTCATGGGTGCGGTCGGACCATGCCGGCCACGCCGACCTTGGCGGCGACCTGCGCCTTCAGCTGCTCGGCGTCAGCGCGGTTGGCCACCGGCCCGACGCGGACGCGATGCAGGGTGCCCTTGTCCGTGCGCACCTGCTCGACGAAAGCGCTGAAACCAGCGGCACGAACCTTGTCGCGCAGGGCATTGGCATCGTTGGCCTGACCGAACGCGCCCAGCTGCACGGCAAAGCCGACGCCGCTGGCAGCCGGTGCTGCCGGTGTGGTCGGCGCCGTCGCCGGCTTGCTGGCGGTGGCCTCCGGCTTCGGTTCGGGCTTCGGCGCCGGCTTCGGCGGTTCCGGCTTGGC
This sequence comes from Stenotrophomonas sp. 86156_Sma, assembly GCF_056481625.1. Taxonomy (NCBI): domain Bacteria; kingdom Pseudomonadati; phylum Pseudomonadota; class Gammaproteobacteria; order Lysobacterales; family Lysobacteraceae; genus Stenotrophomonas; species Stenotrophomonas sp. 86156_Sma. The sequence goes on along the minus strand of NZ_CM151157.1, from coordinate 931,147 downwards.
GGCCGGCGGCGCGGTCGCCGTTGGCGTGCTCGGCGGCAGGCTTTCGCTGCGGACCGGGTTGCCGCTGGCCGAGGGCGCAACAGCTGCGGACGGGGTGCTGGCGCTCGGCGCAGCCGGTGCCGGGGTGGCCGCAACCGGGGCACTGCTGCCGGCCGCCGCGTCCAGGGTGATCACTTCGGCCTTCACATCCGCACGGATCTTCACCGCCTGCAGGCGGGCCGCTTCGGCCTGGGCACGGTCGGCGTAAGGTCCAACGCGCACGCGCCATGCCTGGCGGCCGTTGATGGTGGCCGTTTCGGCGAAGCCCGGCAGCTGCGAGCGCTTCAGGTAGGCGATCACCGCATCGGCGTCGGCCTTGCTGCCGTAGGCACCGAAGGTGACCGCATAGTTGCCGGCGGCGACTGACGGCGAGGTGTCCACGGTCGGCGGCGTAGCCGGCGTGGCAGCCTCCTGCAGCGGCTTGGCCTGCCCGGTCTGCAGGCCGGTGGCACCACCGGCCGGGGCGACCAGCGGCAGCTCACGGGTTTCGAACTGACCATCGGCCGGCGCATCCGGCGCGGCGATCGGCACATTGGCGACACCGCTGTCGGGTGCGGGTCCCTTGACCAGCATCGGCAGGAAAATCACGGCCAGTGCCACCAGCACGATGGCACCAATCAGACGCTGTTTCAGAGGCGTATCCACGTGAGGCAGGCAACTGTCCGGAGATTGCCGTCGATTATACGGGTGCCGGACCGGCCGGCGTCGGCGTTGGCTGAACGCGGATCAGGCGTCGCCCTGCAGCCACTGCAGGGCCGCAGCGGCGGTATGGAAGGAGCCGAACACCAACACCCGGTCACCCCGCTCAACCTGGGCCAGCACCTGCGCCAGCGCCTGTTCGACGCTATCGGCCAGCGGTGCCTTGGCCGCCACCGTACCGCTCAGGCGTGCCTGCAGCTGCTGGGCGCTCTGCCCACGCGGACCGTCCAGCCCGGCCAGGGTCCACTCGCCCACCACGTCCTGCAGGGCCTGCACCACACCCGCCGCGTCCTTGTCCTGCAACGCGGCGTACACCGCCAGGGTGCGGCCGGCTGACACTTCGGCCTTCAGCGCACGCGCCAGCTGGCCCGCCGCCTGTGGGTTGTGGCCCACGTCCACGCGGATCTGCACGCCGTCGCGCTCGAATGCCTGCATGCGGCCGGAGATTCGCGCTGCTGCGATACCCGCGGCCCACGCCGCACGCGGCACCGGCTTGTCCAGCGCGCGCAGGGCGGCGATGGCAGCACCGGCATTGGCCAGCTGGATCGGGCCGGACAGCGCCGGGGTCGGCAGCTCCATGCGCAGGCCGACGTCGCGCCAGCGCCAGCGCTGGGCGTCGATCGGCTCGTAGAAGTAATCGCTGCCGCCGCGGATCGCGTTGGCACCGACCAGATAGGCACGCGCCAGCACGCTGGACGGCGGATCGGTCTCGCCCAGGATCACCGGCTTCCAGCCGCGGATGATGCCGGCCTTCTCGGCGCCGATCGCTTCGCGGTCCTCGCCCAGCCACTCGGCATGGTCGATGTCCACGGTGGTGATCACCGCCACGTCGGCGTCGACGATGTTGACCGCATCCAGGCGGCCGCCCAGGCCCACTTCCAGCACCGCCAGGTCCAGCCCGGCGTCGGCGAACAGCTGCAAAGCAGCGAGCGTGCCGTACTCGAAATAGGTCAGCGTGGTGTCGCCGCGTGCCGCTTCGACGGCATTGAACGCAGCAACCAGTGCCGCATCGTCGACATCCTGGCCATCGATGCGCACACGTTCGTTGTAGCGCAGCAGATGCGGCGAGGTGTAGGCACCCACCTTCCAACCGGCAGCACGGCCGATGGCCTCGATGAACGCCACGGTGGAGCCTTTGCCGTTGGTGCCACCGACCACGATGGTGCGCCCGGCCGGCGCGCCAAGACCCATCGCCGTGGCCACAGCGCGCACGCGTTCCAGGCCCATGTCGATGGTCGCCGGGTGCTGGCGTTCAATGTAATCCAGCCAATCGGCCAGGGTGGTCGGGGTGTTCGTCACGGCAGTGCTTCCAGCAGGTACAGGTGGTTCGGTGTGGCGGGTCAGAGTGCGCGGTGCTTGGCTTCGCCGAAGAACGGCGTGTGGTGGGCGCAGTCGTTCAGGCGCACCACTTCCAGGCTGTCCAGGTCGGCGCCTTCGAGCAGGTTGAGCGTGGTCGGCGCCTGGCGGAAGGTCCACAGGCGGGAAATCGGCAGGCCCAGCACCTTGCACAGGATCACGCGGTTGACCGCATCGTGCGCAACCACCAGCAGGGTGTCGTGCTCGCCGAGGCCTTCGGTGGCACGGGCCAGACCACGCCAGCTGCGTTCCAGCACCAGCCGCAGCGATTCGCCACCGGGCATCAGCACGGTATCGGGCTCCTCGCGCCAGGCCTGCAGGCGCGACGGATCCTTTTCGTTGATCTCGCTGGCGAGCAGGCCTTCCCACTCACCGTGGGCGATTTCCTGCAGCTCCGGCTCGGTCAGCAGCATGTCGGCACGCGCGGCGCCAAGCGCCAGCTGCGCGGTGCGCTGCGCGCGCGACAGCGGCGAGGCGACGGCACGGGTGATGTCCACCGAGGCCAGGCGGGCACCCAGTGCCTGGGCCTGGGCTTCACCGATCGGCGAAAGCGGAATATCGATCTGGCCCTGGTAGCGGCCTTCGGCGTTCCACGGCGTTTCGCCGTGGCGGGCAAGCAGGATGCGCATGCGTGCAAGGGGTCCTGGGGGGAGGAGGTTTCCGCGTTTCGTTCACATCCTGTGAAGTACGCGGAACAGGGATGATACCTGTTCGGCGCACCCAGCCGGGCCGGGCATGAAAAAACCCCGCGACGTGGGTCGCGGGGTTTCGGAAACTCCGGCTATCTGGTCGAGGTTGCCGGCCAGCGGCCGGCACTACCCTCGGTACAGGCAGTAGATCCACGCCATGCGTGGATGGACCGCCCCGAACCGCGAACCTTACTTGACCAGGTTCAGTTCCTTCAGCAGCTGCGGCGCCGGCGCCACTTCCTGCATGATCCACTGCATGTAGCGGCTGTCGACGGCGATCATGCGGGTCATCACCGGGTCGAACACCCAGTTGGAGCTGACCGATTCCCAGTTGCCATCGAAGGCCAGGCCGACCAGCTTGCCGTTGGCATCCAGCACCGGCGAACCGGAGTTGCCGCCGGTGATGTCCAAGTTGGACAGGAAGTTCACCGGCACTGAACCAATGCGCTTGTCTTCCAGGCCGCCGTAACGCTTGGCCTTGACCGCATCGAGCAGCGCCTTCGGCGAATCGAACGGATCTTCACCGGTTTCCTTCGCCGCCACGCCTTCCAGGGTGGTGAACGGGGTGTATTTCACGCCGTCCTTGCCATAGCCCATGACGTTGCCGAAGGTGATGCGCAGCGACAGGTTGGCATCCGGATAGACGAACTCGCCCTGGCTCTTCTTGTAGTCGGCCACGGCCTGCAGGTACAGCGGGCGGGCGGTCAGTGATTCGCCTTCGCGGATCTTCTTCTGCTCTTCCTGCTTCAGCAGTGCCGGCATGACGGCCACGGCGTACTGGATGGCCGGATCGCTGCTGGCTTCAAACGCGGCACGGTCGGCCTTGAACCACTTCAGGCGATTGTCCAGGCTGCCCAGCTCGGTGCCGCCCAGCTTGTTCACCAGCGACTTGACCGCAGCGGCATCGCTGCCGGCCAGCCACTTGTTCAGCACTTCGTTGTCGCGCTGCGCGGCCGGCAGGGCCACGTACTGGTCCAGCCAGTAGGTCTGCAGCTGCTGGTCCATCTTTGCTACGTAGCGACGGTCCATCTGCTTCAGGCCACCTTCGATGGTGGTCAGGTCGCGTTCCTGGTAACCGGCTTCCCGCTCGGCATCCGGCTTGCTGCGCTCGATCGACAGGCGGTACAGGGTGATCGCTGCGCCAACGGCCGAGGTGTTGTTGAACTGGCCGACGAACAGGTCGCGTTCGCGGGTCGACTTGCTGGTATCCAGATGCTTGAGCAGCTGCGCGTGGGCGGCCAGGGCCGGCTTGCCGGCAGCACCCTGCTTCTTCAGCCAGGCCAGCACGGCGGCTTCTTCTGCCTGCTTCTGGCCGGCGGCGTCGATGCGCTTGAAGCCTTCCAGCTGGCCCAGGTAGTTCTTGGCCACGTTGTTCATGCTGGCGGCGGTGGCGGCGTACTTCACTTTGACGTCGGCGTCGGCCTTGCCGGCATCGGCGATCATCTTCAGCACCGCGTTGTAGTGCTTGGCGATGGTCGGGTAGGTGAAGCTGGCGGTTTCGTTGAACTCACCGGCCAGTGCATAGCGGTTGGTGCGGCCCGGGTAGCCGGCCACCATCACGAAGTCGTCGGCGCCCAGCGGCTGGTCGGCGAACTTCAGGAAGTGCTTGGGCTGGTACGGCACGTTGTCGGCGGCGAAGGCGGCCGGCTTGCCGTCCTTGCCCACATAGGCGCGGTAGAACGAGAAGTCGCCGGTGTGGCGCGGCCACATCCAGTTGTCGACGTCGCCGCCGAACTTGCCGACGCTGCCCGGAGGCGCGTAGACCAGGCGCACGTCCTTGATTTCCATGTTGCGGAACAGGCGGTAGGTGTTGCCGCCGGAGAAGCTGTACAGGCGGCAGCGGAAGCCGGCGTCGGCTTCACAGGCGGCGACCTGGGCCTTGTCGAAGGCGTCCAGCGCGCGGCTGCGGGCCAGCGGATCGTTGCCGGCGCCAGCAATGGCGGCCTTGGCCTGGGCGGTGACGTCGGTGATCTGGTCGAGCACGAACACGCGGGCGTTCGGGCCGGCACTCAGTTCGTCCTTCAGGGTCGGCGCGTTGAAGCCGTCCTTGATCAGGTTCTTCTGCGCGGTCGAATTCAGCTGGATGGCGCCGTAGGCACAGTGGTGGTTGGTGACCACCAGGCCCTGCGGCGAGACGAAGCTGGCGGTGCAGCCGCCGAGGGCAACGACGGCGCCCATCGGGTCGCCGGTCAGGTTGGCCAGCTGTTCCGGGGACAGCTTCAGGCCGGCCTTCTGCAGCGGGCCGGCGATTTCCGGCAGCTGCTGCGGCACCCACATGCCTTCAGCGGCATGGGCGACCTGGGCCAGCCCGAGGCTGGCGACGATGGAGAATGCAAGCAGGTTCGAGCGCATGGAGCGGCCCCTGGTAGTGGAACCTTCGATTGTAGCCCGCCGCCCTGCCCCGGCCCGAACCCCGGAAGTCATGGGCCTGCTTCTTGCTCTGCCACGCGCACGTCGGCCGCGCACACGGAAATCGTCCAGAGGGGGCGTGGTCACCCTGGACGGGACCGTTGGCGCCATGGATGGCGCCATCGAGCACCATGGAGGGGCTTTTGCGTGTCCTGGCCAGGGTGACCACGCCCCCTTTCCCGGATCAGGGAGGCGCCGCTGTTCGCAGCACGTTCGAAACGCCCGCCAACACACGCCTTTCGTTCCGCCACTGCACCCGCAGCGCAACATGGGAAATCCGCGCGGCACCCTATAATCCGCGCTTTCCCCCTGATGAGTTCCACCCCGATGGCGCAGCAAACGATGAAGGCCCTGGTCAAGCGCGAAGCGGCCAAGGGCATCTGGCTGGAAGAAGTTCCGGTTCCGACCCCGGGCCCGAACGAGGTCCTGATCAAGCTCGAGAAGACCGCGATCTGCGGCACCGACCTGCACATCTACCTGTGGGACGAGTGGAGCCAGCGCACCATCAAGCCGGGCCTGACCATCGGCCACGAATTCGTCGGTCGCGTCGCCGCACTCGGCTCGGCCGTGACCGGCTATGAAATCGGCCAGCGCGTCTCGGCCGAAGGCCACATCGTCTGCGGCCACTGCCGCAACTGCCGTGGCGGCCGCCCGCACCTGTGTCCGAACACCGTCGGCATCGGCGTCAACGTCAACGGCGCCTTCGCCGAGTACATGGTGATGCCGGCCAGCAACCTGTGGCCGATCCCGGACCAGATTCCGTCCGAGCTGGCCGCGTTCTTCGATCCGTACGGCAACGCCGCGCATTGCGCGCTGGAGTTCAACGTGATCGGTGAAGACGTGCTGATCACCGGTGCCGGCCCGATCGGCATCATCGCCGCCGGCATCTGCAAGCACATCGGTGCACGCAACGTGGTGGTGACCGACGTCAACGACTTCCGCCTGAAGCTGGCCGCCGACATGGGTGCCACCCGCGTGGTCAACGTGGCCAACCAGTCGCTGAAGGACGTGATGAAGGAACTGCACATGGAGGGCTTCGACGTGGGCCTGGAAATGAGCGGCAACCCGCGCGCGTTCAACGACATGCTCGATTGCATGTACCACGGCGGCAAGATCGCCATGCTCGGCATCATGCCCAAGGGCGCCGGCTGCGACTGGGACAAGATCATCTTCAAGGGCCTGACCGTGCAGGGCATCTACGGCCGCAAGATGTACGAGACCTGGTACAAGATGACCCAGCTGGTGCTGTCCGGCTTCCCGCTCGGCAAGGTGATGACCCACCAGCTGCCGATCGACGACTTCCAGAAGGGCTTCGACCTGATGGAAGAAGGCAAGGCCGGCAAGGTGGTGTTGAGCTGGAATTGACCCTTCGGGTCAATTCCCCCGCAGGTTTCCTTATCCCCGCGCCGTCGGCGCGCCCCCTTGAACAACAAGGGGGCTCTCCCCCAGCCGGGGTAAGGCATGCGGCTGAAATTGAAAAGGCGCCCATTGGGCGCCTTTTTCGTGGACATCAGCGAAGGCGCATCAGTTACCGATCGCGACGCTCAGCATCACCCGGCTGTGGGCCAGCTTGCCGGAGTTGTCGCGGCCGTTGCCGTCGGTACCGTAGTAGCCCAGGCCGACCTTGGCCATCCCGAACTGGCGCTCAACGCCGACATTCCAGTCGGTGTAATCCTTGGCGATGCCGTCTTCAAACGTGCTGCGGCCGACATTGGCATTCAGGGTGAAGTCCTTCGGCAGGCCCCAGCTGCCACCCAGGCCGAAGTACCAGCCATCGGTGCTGCTGTTCCACACATCGTTGGTGTAGGCCACCGTCAGCTTGTAGGTGTCATCCAGCGTGGTGGTGGTGATCAGCTCGTTGTAGTTCTGGTGGCTGGACTTCAGGTAGGTGTAGCGGTTCAGCAGCACGTCGACGTTGACGCGCTCGGTGACGTCCACGCCGTAGCCGATCAGGTAGTCGACCTCGGTCTTCGGATCACCTGCACCGAAGTCCACGCCCGAACCCCACACGCCGGCATACAGGCCAACCGGGCTGGTGTAGGTGAAACCGGCCTGCAGGGTCGGATCCTCGTCGGTCTGCGACACACCACGGAACAGGTAATCGGAAACAGCGGTGACGTTCCAGCTGTACGGCGATTCGTTTTCCTGGGCGCTGGCGGCGAACGGGGCGGCCAGGGTCAGGGCAGCGGCAATGGCGAGGCAGGCACGGGCGTGCTTCATGAGCGTCTCCGGTGGGGGCGGTGGCGTGGAAGGCGGGGAGCGGGCGTAGCGGCCGGAGCGGGACAGCTCCGGTTCACGAATTTTTAACCAGTTTGCTATTGCGATGCAACATGTGCCGGCCGTGGCGATGCCCCATCCGGGCCGGTCGGCAAGCGGCGATGCCCGGTAGAATCAACGGTTTCCCCGTTCAGAGCCGTGCCCACGCCATGACCGACGCCTCCTCCGCCCTGACCCGCCACTACGCCGAGGAACTGGACGCCATCCGCGCCCAGGGCCTGTTCAAGTCCGAGCGGATCATCACCAGCCCGCAGTCGGCCGAGATCACCCTCGAGGACGGCCGCAAGGTGCTGAACTTCTGTGCCAACAACTACCTGGGCCTGGCCGACCATCCGGACCTGATCCAGGCCGCCAAGGATGCGCTGGATACCCACGGCTTCGGCATGGCCTCGGTGCGCTTCATCTGCGGCACCCAGGACCTGCACAAGCAGCTGGAGAAGCAGATCGCCGACTTCTTCGGCAAGCAGGACACCATCCTGTACGCGGCCTGCTTCGATGCCAACGGCGGCCTGTTCGAGCCGCTGCTCGGCGAGAACGACGCGATCATTTCCGATGCGCTGAACCACGCCTCGATCATTGACGGCGTACGCCTGTGCAAGGCGAAGCGCTTCCGCTATGCCAACTGCGACATGGCCGACCTGGAAGCCCAGCTGCAGGCCGCCGACGCCGCCGGCTGCAAGACCAAGCTGATCACCACCGACGGCGTGTTCTCGATGGACGGCTTCATTGCGCCGCTGGACGAGATCACCGCGCTGGCGAAGAAGTACAACGCGCTGGTGCACATCGACGAATGCCACGCTACCGGCTTCCTCGGTGCCACCGGCCGCGGCTCGGCCGAAGTGAAGGGCGTGCTGGAAAAGATCGACATCATCACCGGCACCCTGGGCAAGGCCATGGGTGGTGCACTGGGCGGCTTCACCTGCGCCAGCGCCGAGGTGATCGAGCTGTTGCGCCAGCGTTCGCGCCCGTACCTGTTCTCCAACTCGCTGCCGCCGCATGTGGTGGCCGCCGGCATCAAAGCGTTCGAGATGCTGGCCGCCGCTGACGATCTGCGCGACACCCTGGTGGAAAACACCCGCTACTTCCGCGAAAAGATGGTCGCCGCCGGTTTCGACGTGAAGCCGGGCGTACACCCGATCAGCCCGGTGATGCTGTACGACGCACCGCTGGCGCAGAAGTTCGCCCAGCGCCTGCTGGAAGAAGGCATCTACGCGATCGGCTTCTTCTTCCCGGTGGTGCCCAAGGGCCAGGCACGCATCCGTACCCAGATCAGCGCCGCACACACGCGCGAACACCTGGACCGCGCCATCGATGCGTTCACCCGCATCGGTGTCGAGCTGGGCGTGATCAAGGGTTGATCCCCACCGGCCAAAGCGTGCCGACCAAGGTCGGCACCTACCAGGCGTGAGGGCGTGCCGACCGAGGTCGGCACCTTCCCGGCATCACTTCTTTTTCTTCTTGCCCTTCGGCTCGTCCTTGCTGGCCACCACCACCGGCTTGGCGGCAGCATCCTGGCCGTTGCCCTTGGCAACGCGGATGCCGTTGGCCTTCATCCAGGCGTCGAACTCGTCGGCGGTCATCTTCTTGTCGCCGTTGCTCATGAGGAAGCGGTAGCTGCCGCGACCATCCAGTTCCGGGGTCTTCACTTCCACCACCGGGGTCTCGGCCGGCGTTTCCGCCTTGGCCACCTTCTTGTGGCCACCACAGGCGGTCAGCAGCACCATCGGCAGCAGCAGGCCTGCGCAGCGCAGGGTTTGGTTGAGGGTCGGGTGGTACATGGGCAGGCTCCGTTCGGGAAATTCAGCAGCCAGACGCCCCCTACGCCTGGAACGGTGGCCGGCAACCGCCGGCCGCGGGCGATGATCAGCCCGGTGCAGCGGCCCCCAGCCGCTGCTGGTCACTGACCTCCAGCACCCGCCACTGGCCCTTGCCGAGATCGCCGAGCTGCAGCCCGCCGATCGCAACCCGGACCAGGCGCAGCACCTGCAGGTCGAAGGCCGCCAACAGGCGGCGGATGTGGCGGTTGCGGCCCTCGTCGAGGACCACCTCCAGCCACGCGGTCTTGTCGCCGCTGCGCAGCACGCGCACGGCCTGGGCCACGAGGAACTCGCCCTCGTCATCCACGCCAGCCTGCAGGGCCGCCAGCGTGGCGTCATCGGGCAGGCGGTCGACCTGCACGTGGTACGTCTTCTGCGGACCCGTTTCCGGATCGGTCAGATGCGCCGCCCACTGCGGATCGTTGCTGAACAGCAACAACCCTTCACTGGCCTTGTCGAGGCGCCCGACCGGCGCGATCCACGGCAGGCCGGCACCATCGAAGCACCGGTACACGGTATCGCGGCCACGCTCATCCTGCGCGGTGGTCACCACCCCACGCGGTTTGTTGAGCATCAGGTACAGGCGCTGCGGCGCGCCCATCGGCTGGCCATCGACCTCGATCGGCGGCGCCGGCTGCCCAATCGGGAATTCGGGATCCCGCACGATGCGGCCGGAGACGCGCACGCGGCCATCGGCGATCCAGCGCGCGGCCTCGCTGCGCGAACACACGCCGGCCTTGGACAGCACGCGCGCCAGGCCATGACGGACACCGGCGGCTGTGGCAGCGGGAGTCGCACGCCCACGCGGTGCGTGGGAGCGGGCGGCGGGGGCGGCAGGTGGGCGGCGCGTGCGCAAGCCTCTGCTCCCCGCGGTGCTTACTTCTTGTCGACCGGCTTGGTCTCAGCCGGTGTTTCGGCCGGGGCCGGAGTGGCGGCCGGAGCCGGACGCGCCTTGACCACACGCACGCCACGCGCCTTCATCCAGGCGTCGAACTCTTCGGCGGTCATGCGCTTGCCGTTCTGGCTCATGTCGAAGCGCCAGGGCGTGTTGTCGAATTCGGTCTGCGGCTTGTAGGCCGCCGGATCGTTCGGCTTCACTGCCGGGGCGCTCGGAATGGCCTTGGCGATGTTCTGGCAACCATCGATGCGCAGGCGCTGCAGCACCTGGTCCAGCGACTGCGACGGATCGTAGTTGCTGCTCAGCACGCCGGCCGGCATGCCCAGCTGGTTGCCACGGATGTAGAGCTCGTCGGCCACCGGCGCGATGGTCGTGGCCGGCAACGGCAGCGGCGAGGCGCTGGTGTTGACCGAGCAATCGACCGCAGCGTGGGCGGCGGGAACCAGGGCCAGCGCCAGGAAGGCGGCCGATGCAGAGCGCAGCATGAAGGGCATCCAGGAAAGGAAGTGACGCGGCGAGTTTAGCAATGCCGCGACAGCTTTCAAGCGCCACTTTCAATGAATACGGCAACTCATTGGTTTTACGGATAAAAACCCGACGAACGGTTGTTCCCGGACCGACGGACACGCGGATTCCGGGCCGCAGAAACAACAAGACCCGGCCGAAGCCGGGTCCTGCTGTGTCCTACTGGCAGAGCGTCAGAACTTAGTTCTGGACGTTCAGCTCGGTACGACGGTTCTTGGCGCGACCTTCCGGGTTGTCCGAACCATCCGGGTTGGTGTTCGGAGCAATCGGACGGCTCTCGCCGTAGCCGATCGGGCCGACCAGGCGACCGGCGTCAACGCCGTTCTTGGTCAGGTAGTTGTACACGGCGGTAGCGCGACGCTCCGACAGCTTCTGGTTGTAAGCGTCGGTACCCTTCGAGTCGGTGTGACCGGCAACTTCAACGCGCAGATCCGGGTAACGCTTCAGGATCTCGGTGGCTTCGCTCAGGATCGCCACGGCGTCCGGACGCAGGTTCGACTTGTCGAAGTCGAAGTTGACGCCCTTCAGGTCGATGGAGACCGGCACCGGGCAACCGTCCGGACCGATGGTCTGACCCGGCTGCGAGTTCGGGCACTTGTCGTCGCAGTTGTTGACGCCGTCACCGTCGTCATCCAGGTCGGCGCAGCTCGGGGCAACCGGAGCCGGAGCCGGAGCAGCCGCGACCGGAGCCGGGCCCAGCGGGATCACGACGCCGACCGAAGCCAGCACGTCACCGAACCAGTCTTCCTTCGGAGCGGCAACGCTCTGGTCGTCGAAGTCAGCGCGGTAGGCCACTTCGGCGCGGACAGCAACGCGCTTTTCGAAGGTGGTCTGCAGGCCGACGCCCAGCTTGGCGGCAACGTTGCCGTCCTTACGCTGGCGCGGACCGTTGGCATTCAGCGCCGGGTACTCTTCTTCCGACTTCTGGTAGCCCAGGCCACCGACGATGTACGGGTTCCAGCCGCGGCCTTCCTTGATGAAGTGGCGACGCAGGTCCAGCGAGACGCCGTACTGCGACCAGTTCAGGTCCTTGTTCGAATCGAAGTTCGGGTTCTGATAGTTCAGCTCACCGTCCAGCGACCAGTTCGGGCTGATGAACTTGCCCAGGCCCAGGGTCACGAACGGAGCGTCATTGGTCAGACGGTCGCTGTCCTGGAAGTTGAAGCCGGCCGAACCGGTCAGGTACCAGCGGTCATCGAACTCCTGCGCCGAAGCTGCCTGGGCAAAAGCCAGGCCGCCCAGCAGCGCGGCAGTAAGGATCTTCTTGTTCATTGAGTACAGCTCCTATTTCGGGGGTATGAAACCGGTAGAGGCATGGGCCAGCACAAGTGCGTCGATGTACGACAGCCGATTCAGCACGCCACCGCCGCGAACATTATGCTCAGGCGGGTGAAGGCCATGTTAACAGTCCCGTAACATGTGAAGTGTTGCGCCCGACCGTCCGCCGGTCCGACGTTGAAACCCTATACAGGATGATGAAAATCCGCAAGACCCTCACGCTGCAAGGGTTTGACGGGGTTTAGGCGGGGAAAACGACATATTGCGCAGCGCGCTGCATCAAACGGTTCAGCGCGTCTGCGGAAACGTGAGGAACCTTATGATGGAGCCACGAACCCAGCCGGAGCCGTGATGAAAGCCGTCGCCCTGAGTCGTGAATCCGCCCCTGCCCTGTGCGATATCCACCTGCCTCCGCCGCTGCCTCCCCGGGGCCGTGACCTGCTGGTCCGGGTCGAGGCGGTTTCAGTCAACCCCGTCGATGGCAAGCAGCGCGCCAGCACGGATCCGGCCACGCTCCAGGCACCCCGCGTGCTGGGTTGGGACGCTGCCGGCGTGGTCGAGGCAATCGGCGACGAGGCGAGCCTGTTTGCCTCCGGTGACGAGGTTTATTACGCAGGCGATGTCACCCGCCCCGGCTGCAATGCGCAGTACCACTGGGTGGATGAACGCCTGGTCGCGCGCAAGCCAACCACGCTGGATTTCGCTGAAGCCGCAGCGCTGCCGCTGACCACGCTCACCGCCTGGGAGCTGCTGTTCGAGCGCATGCCGCTGCGGCTGGACGATCGCCGCCACGCCGGCCAGCACCTGCTGGTGATCGGCGGTGCGGGTGGGGTCGGCTCGATGGCAATCCAGCTGGCCCGCCATGCGGGTTTCGAGGTGATCGCCACGGCGTCGCGCGAGGCCTCGGCCGACTGGTGCCGGCAGATGGGTGCCCGGCACGTGATCGACCACCGGCAACCACTTCAGGCCCAGCTGCAGGCGCTGGGCATCGACACGGTGCAGGTCGCACTCAACCTGGCCGACACCGATCACTACTGGGACGAACTGGGCCTGCTGCTGGCGCCGCAGGGACATGTGGGCCTGATCGTCGAGCCACGTGGGCCGCTGCGCATCGGCGATCCCTACAAAGCCAAGTGCATCGGAATCCACTGGGAGTTCATGTTCGCGCGCTCGCGCTTTGCCACTGCCGACTGCATCGAGCAGCACCGCATCCTCAGCCGCACGGCCAGCATGATCGATGCCGGCCAGCTGCGCGGCACCCTCAGTGAAAGCCTGGGCCCGATCAATGCGGCAAATCTGGACATCGCGCATCAGCGCCTGGCCAGCGGACGCACGGTGGGCAAACTGGCGCTGGCAGGCTGGGGCGACTGAGCCAGGCTGGAACGCCGATGTAAAGCCGAGCCCATGCCCGGCCGTGCGGTCTGATCGTAGCGTCGAGCGTGCTCGACTGATTCATCAGGAGCAGTCGAGCAAGCTCGACGCCACTGTAGCGGCGGATTGATCGGCATCTGTATCTATGGAAGTGAATAAATCGGGATTACGGTGGGAACAGATTCCCCTCCCCCGAGACCGTCATGCCCACCGCCCTGCCCTTGCGCCTGCTGCAACTGATCACCGGCCTGTTCCTGTACGGCTTCGGCGCCTCGCTGATGATCCGTGCGGCCATCGGCGTGGCGCCCTGGGACGTGCTGTCGCAGGGCATCGCCGCGCAGACGCCGCTGTCGTTCGGGCTGGCCACCAACGTGATCGGTGCGCTGGTGTTGCTGCTGTGGTGGCCGCTGCGGCAGAAACCGGGTGTCGGCACCGTGCTCAACGTGATGCTGATCGGCCCTTCCGCGCAGTTCGGGCTATGGTTGCTGCCGCCGGCCGTCGGCCTTGGCTGGCAGCTGGCGATGTTCTGCGCGGGCATGCTGCTGGTCGCGCTGGCCACCGGCCTGTACATCGGCGCCAGGCTTGGCCCTGGCCCGCGCGACGGCCTGATGACCGGCCTGCATGCCCGCACCGGCTGGCCGATCTGGAAAGTGCGCAGCCTGATCGAGGGCAGCGTGCTGCTGCTGGGCTGGTGGCTGGGCGGCAATGTTGGGCTCGGCACCCTCGCCTTCGCTCTGCTGATCGGTCCGCTGTGTGGTGTCACGCTGGGCTGGTTCGGGATCGGTCGCACCCCGGTAGTGCCGGCCGCCGGCCGGCAGCCGCAGTCCCCCTGAGCTGATCGGGATGCCGGCCAGCGGCCGGCACTACCGCCCCCGGAGTTCGGGGGCAGCGCCGCAGGCGCGGGGGCGTGGAGGCCGGTAAGTGGGGCCCGCGGTTCGCGCAGCGAATTGCGGGAGCGACAGCACGCATGTGCCGAGCGTACCCGGCCAGCGGCCGGCACTACCCCCCGGAGTTCGGGGGCAGCGCCGCAGGCGCGGGGGCGTGGAAGCCGGTAAGTGGGGCCCGCGGTTCGCGCAGCGAATTGCGGGAGCGACAGCACGCATGTGCCGAGCGTACCCGGCCAGCGGCCGGCACTACCCAAAGGCCGGCCCTTGCCCCGGCCGCCGTTTCGCGGCACGCTTCGCGCTTCCGTACGCAAGCGTATCGACAATGTCGCCAGCCAACGAAAGCGCCTACCCCCATCTGTTCGCCCCGCTGGACCTGGGCTTCACCCAGCTGCGCAACCGCGTATTGATGGGCTCGATGCACACCGGCCTGGAGGATCGCGCCCGCGACTTCCCGCGGCTGGCGGCCTACTTCGCCGAACGCGCCGAGGGCGGTGTCGGCCTGATCGTCACCGGTGGCTTCGCGCCGAACGTGGTCGGCTGGCTGAAGCCGTTCGGCGGCAAGCTGTCCTGGCCCTGGGAAGTACGCCCGCACCGTCAGCTCACCGCCGCCGCGCACCAGCACGGCGCGAAGATCTGCCTGCAGCTGCTGCATGCCGGCCGCTATGCCTACCACCCTTTGTCAGTGGCGCCGTCGAAGCTGAAGGCACCGATCAACCCGTTCACCCCGCGTGCGTTGTCGGCCAGCGGCGTCGAGCGGCATATCGCCGACTACGCACGCAGCGCGAAGCTGGCCCGCGAGGCTGGCTACGACGGTGTGGAAGTGATGGGCTCGGAGGGCTACCTCATCAACGAGTTCATCGCCCCGCGCACCAACAAGCGCACCGACCGCTGGGGCGGCGATGCCAACCAGCGCATGCGC
Source organism: Stenotrophomonas sp. 86156_Sma (assembly GCF_056481625.1). Classification (NCBI taxonomy): domain Bacteria; kingdom Pseudomonadati; phylum Pseudomonadota; class Gammaproteobacteria; order Lysobacterales; family Lysobacteraceae; genus Stenotrophomonas; species Stenotrophomonas sp. 86156_Sma. Next base: position 915,983 of record NZ_CM151157.1, on the reverse strand, counting down.
TTCGCGGTCGAGATCGTGCGCCGCATCCGCGAGGCCTGTGGCCCGGACTTCATCATCATCTACCGCCTGTCGCTGGTGGACCTGGTGGAGGACGGCAGCAACTGGGAGGAGATCGTGCAGCAGGCGCAGGCCATCGAGGCCGCCGGCGCGACGATCATCAATTCCGGCATCGGCTGGCACGAAGCCCGTATTCCGACCATTGCCACCTCGGTGCCGCGCGCTGCCTTCGCCGGGGTCACCGCCAAGCTCAAGCCGCATGTGAAGGTGCCGCTGGTGGCGACCAACCGCATCAACATGCCCGACGTGGCCGAGCGCATCCTGGCCGGCGGCGGCGCCGACATGGTGTCGCTGGCGCGGCCGCTGCTGGCCGACCCGCAATGGCCGAACAAGGCCCGTGCCGGCCGCGCCGAGGCAATCAACACCTGCATCGCCTGCAACCAGGCCTGCCTGGACCACGTGTTCGAGAACAAGCTGGCCAGCTGCCTGGTCAATCCGCGCGCCGCCCACGAGACCGAGCTGGTCTATCGCCCCACCGCCACGCCGAAGAAAGTTGCCGTGGTCGGTGCTGGCCCGGCAGGCCTGGCGTGTGCCACCGTCGCTGCCCAGCGCGGCCACCAGGTCACCCTGTTCGATGCCAACGAGGAGATCGGCGGCCAGTTCAACGTGGCCAAGCGCATCCCCGGCAAGGAAGAGTTCCACGAGACCCTGCGCTACTTCCGCCACACGCTGGCCGAAACCGGCGTGCAGCTGCGCCTCAGTACCCGTGCCGATGCCGCCACCCTGGCCGGCTTCGACGAGGTGGTGCTGGCCACCGGCATCACCCCGCGCAAGGTCGACTTCCCTGGCGCCGACCACGCCAAGGTGGTCAGCTACCTGGACGTGCTGCTGGGCCGGGTTGAAGTGGGCACCAATGCGGCGATCATCGGCGCCGGCGGCATCGGCTTCGATGTCGGCGAGTTCCTCAGCCACGCCGGTGAGTCCCCCTCCCTCGACCCGCAACGCTGGATGGCCGAATGGGGCGTGGACAGCGCGTTCGAGGCCCGCGGCTCGCTGGGCCGGCCCGAGGTCGAGGCGTCACCGCGTCGGCTCTGGCTGCTGCAGCGCAGCCCGGGCAAGCCCGGCGCGCGACTGGGCAAGACCACTGGCTGGATTCACCGCGCCACACTGAAGGCCAAGGGCGTGCGCATGCTCGGTGGCGTCGAGTACCTGGGCGTGGACGACGAAGGCCTGCGCATCCGCGTGGAAGGCAGCGAACAGCTGCTGCCGGTCGACCATGTGGTGATCTGCGCCGGGCAGGAACCGAACCGTGCATTGCAGGCCGAACTGCAGGCCGCCGGCATCAACGCGCAGCTGATCGGGGGTGCCGATGTGGCCGCCGAACTGGATGCGAAGCGGGCCATCGACCAGGGCAGCCGGGTCGCCGCCGCGCTCTGATGAGCGCCTGAATGGGGGGCGGAATGTGATTTCCGTCACCCCTGCCGAACCTGAATGTCAAGCCGGGCGGTTCACGATGCGTTCGGCTATCCCCCCCTACCTTGCGCCATCTTTCCGCTCACCAGCCAGTTTCCGGTGAGCCGGCGCAGCCCCTCGATCGGTACTGATCGTTTCTTTTGGGGCTGCCCACGGGGCGGCCCCGATGGCCGCCTCCCCATGACGCCAAGTCGTACCCCGCCTCCTGTCGCCCCCGCGGCCGGAACCGGAGCGTGCGGCCCATACGGAGCAAGGAGTTATATGAAACTGGCCTGGATTCTCTGGCTGTCGCAGTTGTTGCCTCAGCCGGCCGCTGATTCATTGTGTTTGAGCACCACCGTTTACCTGGAAGCCCGCGACCAGACCCTGCGTGGCCAGCAGGCCGTCGCCGAGGTCGCCCTGCGCCGCCTCGACAGTGGCCTGTGGGGCGACTCCATGTGCCAGGTGGTCACCGCGCGCAAGCAGTTCGCACCGACCATCGTCTCGCCCGGCACCCAGCTGGGCAATGATGCGGCCTGGAGCGAGGCGATGAACGTGGCCTTCGACGCCGAGCGCAACTGGGCGCTGCCGGCCGGCGAGCGCCGCGAGATCGTGCCCGGTGCCAGCCACTTCGCCGCGCTGTCCATTGCCAGCCCGAACTGGCGCAATGCCTACCAGGTGGCCACCATCGGCGATCACACCTTCTATAAGGTGCAGAACCTCAAGCCGCGGCAGTCGTAACGATCCGTGCTGGCGGCAGCGTTGCCGCCCGCTGGCAAGCTCTGGGATAGTGGGCGTTTCCCGCCCGCATCACCTGGAGTTCCCATGAAGCTGTACAGCAAGCCCGGTGCCTGTTCCACCGCCGACCACATCGCCCTGCAGTGGACCGGCCAGCCGTTCGAGGTTGAACTGCTGAACAAGGACACCCTGAAGGGCCCGGAATTCCTCAAGATCAATCCGGCCGGTGCCGTCCCCGCACTGGTCGACGGCGACTTCGTGCTGCTGCAGAACGCCGCGATCATGGGCTATATCGCCGACAGCTTCCCGCAGGCCGGCCTCGGCGGCGACGGCAGCCCGCGCCAGCGCGCCGAAGCCACCCGCTGGCTGGCCTTCGTCAATTCCGATGTGCATCCTGCCTTCTCGCCGCTGTTCGCGCCGGGCAAGTTCATTGCCGACGAGAGCCAGTTCGATGCGATCCGCGCCGCCGCGCACAAGCGCCTGCGCGCCCTGTTCGAGACCGCCGACAAGCAGCTGGCCGACAAGCCGTGGCTGGCCGGCTTCCGCAGCTTCGCCGACCCGTACTTCTACATCACGCTGCGCTGGGCTGCTGGCACCAAGGTCGACCTGTCCGGCCTGGACAACCTGGCCGCCTACAAGGCGCGCATGGATGCCGATGCCGGCGTGCAGGCCGCGCTGAAGGCCGAAGGCCTGGCCTGATCCAGACCATGGGTCGGAGCCGTCTGCGCAGCAGACGGCTCTGCCCCCATCGGTGCAATCGCCACACTCAACCGATCTGGCGGATCACTTCGCCCTTGGCATCGCGCAGGTAGGTCGGCACCACTTCGATGCGCAGCGCCGCCTCCACCGGGTAGATGCCGCGCTCGGCACGCACGCCCGCCAAGGCTTCCAGACCCGTCTCGTCCAGTGCCCAGCGCGCGCTGTCGGCCGATACCTCGCCGGTTTCACCGCGCGCGGCCGGAATGAATTCCCACTGCCGCTCGCGGCTGACCAGTTCCAGTGATTTGCCGTGGCGCAGGCGCAATGGCAGCAGCTCGCACACGCTGGCCACCTGGCCCGCACCGAGCACCAGGGTGGTGACGCCCGCCTCCTGGCGCCAGTCCAGCGTCTCGATGAACAGCATGCCGGTGCTGGAGCCCTCGCGCTCGCTGCCGGTCTGCACCTGTGCAGCCAATGCCGGATCCTCCAGCAGGTTGCCGCGATGCAGGTCGCTGATCCACAGCGGCATCGCCGGTTGCAGCGCCTGCAGCACGCCGCGCGTCGACCAGCGCTTGACCGCTTCCATCTCCTCATCGGTCAACCCGACCAGCTGCAGGAACTGCAGGTGGCCATTGGCGGTGTCGCGTGCGGGCAACTGCGGATCTGCGACGAAGGCCAGATGGCACAAGCGCGTGTTGGTCTCCAACGCGATCGGGCCGTTGGCGTTGAGGTGGTGGCCATCCTCGAACACGTTGCCACTGCCGAACACATAGCGCGCCAGGTTCTGCAGCAGGTTCATCGGCCACACCGGCGGCGTGCTGCCGGCGTTCTCACCGGCGTCGGCAGCGAGGCGGAAGGTCAGCTCGAAACCATAGCCACTGGCGGTGGCATCACTGCTCTCCTTGGCGTACAGCTCGGAGAAGCCGTAGGTGATGTAATGCCAATGCGGTACCGGCGCATCCGCCCAGTACACGCTGATGCCATCGAGCGGATCCTGGCCACCGAGCGTGTACGGAAGCGCGGTGCCGAAGTGACGCGGTTCCTGCCCGGCATACAGCGGCGCCAGCGCCGCATTGATCGCGTCCCAGCCGGGGGTATCGGTGTCGTCGTGGTCGTCCTGCACGCGGGACTCCTTGTGGGGAAGTGAACCGATCACTTTACGCGGTGGCTCAGGCCTGCACGACCTCGCCGCCGCCATTGACCACGGCCGCCTGGGTCTCCTGCCACCAGCGCTGCGCCAATGCCGGGCTGCGCGCCTTGCCCACCGCCGCCAGCAGTTCCGGGCACAGGCGCTCCAGTGCCAGCGCATCGGTGCAGCGTTCGATCTTCAACTGCATGAAATAGCCCTTCAGGCCCAGATGCCGACGCACGGCCTCACTCATCGCGTCGTACAGCTGCTGGTACAGCGCCGGGTCCTGTTCACGGCCGGTGCTGATGCTGCGCGTCGGTGCGGCTTCGACACTTCCGCCGATCACTTCAATCAGGCCCTGCGCTGACAATTGCTCCAGTGCGTCCGGTGGTGCGCGCAGGCCTTCGAACAGGCCGCGCAGTTCAGTGTCATCGCGATGGCCGTCGACCATCAGCAGGATCGAACGCAGTGCCGCCGGCAGGCGCCGACCACGGTCCTCGATTTCCTGGCGGCCAGCGGCCGTCTTGGCGTGCAGCAAAGCCATTGCCTCCCCCCAATCTCTCGATGCGCAATGCCAGCGCGCCCTGGCGGGCGCGCTCCCCTGTGTGCCATCCCCGGACGGCACGCGCCTTCCCCGGCGCGCACCGCGTATTGCAGGTCGATGACAGGCCGAGCTTAGCGCAAGTGCTGCGGGTAGTGCCGGCCGCTGGCCGGCAACCTCGGGATTGATGGGGGGTGCCGGCCAGCGGCCGGCACTACCAGGTCAACGGCCCAGCGCGCGGCGGATCTCCTCCAGCGCGCTGGGGTCGTCCAGCGTCGACAGGTCACCCGGGTCGCGCTGTTCGGCCAGCGCCTGCAGCGAGCGCCGCAGCAGCTTGCCGGATCGGGTCTTGGGCAGCGCATTGACCACGTGCACGTGCGCCGGGCGCGCGACCGCGCCGAGCGAGGTGGTCACCGTGGCCATCATCTCGGCCACCACCAGCGCCGGATCCTCGCCATCCAGCCCCTGCTTGAGGGTGACGAACACCAGCGGCACCTGCCCCTTCAGCTCATCCTTGACCCCGATCACCGCCGCCTCGGCCACACGTGGATGGCTGGAGATGGCTTCTTCAATCTCGCGCGTACCCAACCGGTGACCGGCCACATTGATCACATCATCGGTGCGACCGAGGATGAAGGTGTAGCCATCGTCGTCACGGATCGCCCAGTCCAGCGAGCTGTACAGCAGCTCCTTGAAGTGGCTGAAGTAGCTCTGCAGGAAACGGCTGTCGTCGTTCCACACCGTGCTCATGCAGCCCGGCGGCAGCGGCGGCGACACCACCAGCACGCCCTTCTGCCCCGGTGCCACTTCCTCGCCGGTGTTCTCGTCGATCACCTTCATCCGGTAGCCGAGATTGGGGAACCCGGGCGAGCCGAAACGCACCGGCTTCATCTCCAGGCCCGGCAGCAGGGTCAGTGCCGGCCAGCCGGTTTCGGTCTGCCAGTAATTGTCGATGATCGGCTTGCCGAGCGCTTCGCTGATCCAGTGCGCGGTCGGTTCGTCCAGCGGCTCGCCGGCCAGGAACAGGTACTTCAGCGCGCCCAGGTCGTGGCGATGGATGAAGTCCGCGTCGTGCTTCTTCAGCACGCGGATGGCGGTGGGCGACGAGAACATCGTGCGCACGTTGTACTGCTCGCACAGCGCCCACCAGATGCCCGGATCCGGGTTGGTCGGCAGCCCTTCGTAGAGCAGCGAGGTGCAGCCGCCGATCAGCGGGCCGTACACGTTGTAGGAATGGCCGACCGCCCAGCCGACGTCGGAGGTGGAGAACATCACCTGGCCCGGCCTGCAGTCGAACACCGTTTCCATCGACTGTGCCATCGCCACCGCATAGCCCCCCACATCGCGCTGCACGCCCTTCGGCTTGCCGGTGGTGCCGGAGGTATACAGCAGATAGCTCGGCTCGCTCGCTTCCAGCCACTGCACCGGCACGTCGACTTCACCGATCTGCGCACGCAGCTCGGCGTAGTCCACATCGCGGCCCGGCACGCGTGGTTCGGCGGCATCCAGCCCACGCGACACGATCAGCACGTGCGGCGGTGGCGACGTGGCTTCGGCGCAGGCGGCGTCGACCATCGGCTTGTACGGAATCAACTTGCCACCGCGCATGCCGGCATCGGCCGCGATCAGCAGCTTGGGCTTGGCGTCGTCGATGCGCAGCGCCAGGTTGTGCGCGGCAAAGCCACCGAACACCACCGAGTGCACCGCACCGATGCGCGCGCAGGCCAGCATCGCGAACACGGCTTCGGCCATGTTCGGCATGTAGATCACCACGCGGTCACCGTGACCGACGCCGAGGTGCTTGAGCACGGCGGCGAAGTCATTCACCTCGCGATACAGCTGGCGGTAGGTGATCTCGCGGGTGCTGTTGGTCTCGGTGGAGATGGCAACCAGTGCGAGCTGGTCGGCGCGCTCGGCCAGGTGGCGGTCGACGGCGTTGTAGCAGAGATTGGTTTCACCACCGACGAACCAGCGCCGGAACGGCGGGTTGCTGTAGTCGAGCACCTGCTGCGGCGGTTTGTGCCAATGGATGCGCTTGGCTTCCTCGCCCCAGAAGGCCTCCGGCTCGTCGATCGAGCGACGGTAGGTTTCCTCGTAGTTCATGACGCAGCCCTCCCAGACAAAGTCATGGGTTCGAGGATAGTCCGGCGCTGGCGCGCGGGCCGCCCTACCTTGGTAGGGGGTGGGGTTCTGTTCTGCAGGGCTTGCAGCGCTGCACCTGCAGAATCAACGTCAACGTCAACGTCAACGTCAAAAGCGGGGCCATTGAGGGATGGCGGGGTGGGTCCGGTTGCGGGGGGCGCCGTAAATCCGTCCATGGAGGCTCGGTCGCCGCGTCCATGCGGCTCACGCCCCCACAACCGGACCCACCCCGCCTTCGACAGTTTCCTGCGATCTGTCGGAAAGGCGTGTTGCTCTGGTGGGTGTCGACCTTGGTCGACTGCTCTGGTGGGTGTCGACCTTGGTCGACTGCTCTGGTGGGTGTCGACCTTGGTCGACACGGTAGATCCACGCCATGCGTGGATGATTCATTCGATATCTGACAGAAGAATCGTGTCGACCAAGGTCGACACCTACCAACAGCCGCGCGGAACAACGGCCGCAGTTGCCAACAGCCGAGTGAACCTGTCAAAGGTGGGGCGGTGTCGGAGTGCGGGGTGTCAGCCGCATGGGCCCGAGGCATGCCTCGGGCGGGTTGGGTAGGACGCGCAACCCCGGTCTTGCCGTGTGCGCAGGACAGCGCACACGAGCAAGCGGCTGCCAAGCCTACAGGGACGTACTTGCGGCGTCCCCGCACTCCGACACCGTCCCGCCAACCCACGGATAGCCCGCTTCTGACGTTGACGTTGATTCTGCAGGTGCAGGGCTGCAAGCCCTGCCGAACCCCTAGAACGGAGTCGCGGACTCGAACGCGAGCGCCTCGCCCGTCACCGGATGGGTGAACCGCAGGCTGCGCGCATGCAGATGCACACGCTGCGCCGACGCGGCGTCATACAGGACATCGCCAACGATGGGATGGCCGAGACTGGCCATGTGCAGGCGCAGCTGATGGCTGCGGCCAGTGATCGGTTCCAACGCCACGCGGGTGCGCTGCGCTTCAACATCACGTGCCATTACGTGCCAACGTGTCAGCGCCGGTTTGCCGCGTTCGTGATCGACCATCTGCTTCGGCCGGTTCGGCCAGTCCACGATCAACGGCAGGTCCACTTCGCCGGCATCGCCTTCAAGCAGCCCCTCCACGATCGCTTCGTAACGCTTGCCAACCTGGCGCTGCTCGAACTGCATCGACAACGCCACCTGCATGTCCTTGCCGCGCGCATGCAGCAGCAGGCCGGAGGTCACCTGGTCCAGGCGATGCACGGTCAACGCATCCGGGTACAGCGCCTGCAGGCGCGCGACCACGCAGTCCTGGTTCTCGGCGCTGCGGCCAGGCACGGACAGCAGGCCGGCCGGCTTCTCGACCACCAGCAGCGCGTCGTCGATGTAATGCAGGTGGATCATCAGTTCCTGTATTCCTCAAACAGAAACGGGGAAGCCTGAGCTTCCCCGTTGCTGCGTACCGACCAACGGTCGGTACCTACCTTCTGGATCGCGTACCGACCAACGGTCGGTACCTACCTTCTGGATCACGTACCGGCCAACGGCCGGCACCTACCTTGATGGAAGACGTACCGGCCGGAGCCGGTACCGCCTGCATCAGCCCAGCAGGTGGGCGACGCCGGCGCGCTCTTCTTCCAGCTCGGCCAGGGTCTTGTCGATGTACTTCTGGCTGAAGTCGTCGATCGGCAGATCCTTGACCAGGGTGTACTTGCCGTTCTCGGTGGTCACCGCGAAGCCGAAGATCACGCCTTCCGGAATGCCGTAGGAACCGTCGGACGGCACGCCCATGGTGACCCACTTGCCGTTGCTGCCCAGCACCCAGTCACGCACGTGGTCGATCGCTGCGTTGGCGGCCGAAGCAGCCGAGGACGAGCCACGGGCTTCGATGATCGCCGCGCCGCGCTTGCCGACGGTCGGGATGAAGGTGTTGGCGTTCCACTCCTGGTCGTTGATCGCATCGGCGATCGACGCACCATCGGCGGTGGCGAAACGGTAGTCCGGGTACATGGTCGGGCTGTGGTTGCCCCACACCACCAGCTTCTCCATGCCACCGACCGGCTTGCCGAGCTTGGTCGACAGCTGGCTCAGCGCGCGGTTGTGGTCCAGGCGCAGCATGGCGGTGAAGTTCTCCGGCTTCAGGTCCGGGGCCGACTTCATCGCGATGTAGGCGTTGGTGTTGGCCGGGTTACCGACCACCAGCACCTTCACGTCACGGCTGGCGACCTTGTTCAGCGCCGCGCCCTGGGCAGTGAAGATCTTGGCGTTTTCCAGCAGCAGGTCCTTGCGCTCCATGCCCGGGCCACGCGGACGCGCGCCGACCAGCAGGGCGATGTCGGCGTCCTTGAACGCGACTTCGGCATCATCGGTGCCGACCATGCCGGCCAGCAGCGGGAAGGCGCAGTCTTCCAGCTCCATCATCACGCCCTTCAGGGCGGCCTGGGCCTTGTCCACCGGCAGTTCCAGCAGCTGCAGGATGACCGGCTGGTCCTTGCCCAGCATTTCGCCGGAGGCGATGCGGAACAGCAGGGCATAACCGATCTGGCCGGCGGCGCCGGTCACGGCAACACGAACGGGTGCTTTCATGGGGGTTTCCTCTTGCTTGCAAGCGTTTGATGGGACGCCGCGGGCGTGGCCACGCAGGCCTGGCGGGCGGCGGGGAACAGGGAAACGGCCACCCGAGGGTGGCCGTTTCGAAGGGGGATCAGGCGGCGAGGTGCTTGTTCCACTCCGCGACGCGTTCGGCCTGAGCGGCCAGCACGGCGTCGACGTCGCCTTCCAGGGTGATCGAATGGATCACGTCGCCCTGCTTGACCGAATCGACGATGGCCTGGCCTTCCAGGACCTTGCCGAAGACGGTGTGGCGGCCGTCCAGCCAGTCGGTCTTGATGTGGGTGATGAAGAACTGGCTGCCGTTGGTGTTCGGGCCGGCGTTGGCCATCGACAGCGAGCCAACCTCGTGCTTCACGCCATTCTTCTCGTCTTCGAACTTGTAGCCCGGGCCGCCGGTGCCACGACCCTGCGGGCAGCCGCCCTGGATCATGAAGTCGGCGATCACGCGGTGGAAGATCAGGCCGTCATAGAAACCGTGCTTGACCAGGTTCACGAAGTTGGCCACGGTCAGCGGCGCCTTGTCGGCGAACAGCTCGACCTTGATCGGGCCCTGGGTGGTGTCGAAAGTGGCGATGAGGGACATGAAGATCCTTGATGCAGAGGGGAACGCGTCTAGCCACCTAGTTTACACCTGCCTCGTGGCGGCGGCGGCTTCGACCATGGGCGCAGATCCGGGCTTCAGCCACGGGACGGGGTGCCCCGCGGTGCAGGCCAGGCGGCCTCGACCGGCGCCGCGGCCCCCAGCTGAATGGGCCCCATGACGGGTGTGAAATCCACCTTTTCGCGAATCGTCAAGTTCGACGTATAATGTTGGACTTCTTTTTCCAAATCCGGCGCCGACTGGCCCCCTTTCGTATGTCCATCGAAAATCTTCGCAACATCGCCATCGTCGCCCACGTCGACCATGGCAAGACCACCCTGGTCGACCAGCTGCTGAAGCAGTCCGGCACCCTGTCCGAGCGTACCGTCCTCGCCGAGCGCGTGATGGACAGCAACGACCAGGAAAAGGAACGCGGCATCACCATCCTGGCCAAGAACACCGCCATCACCTGGGAAGACAAGAAGACCGGCATCAAGAACCGGATCAACATCGTCGACACCCCCGGCCACGCCGACTTCGGTGGTGAGGTCGAGCGCGTGCTGTCGATGGTCGACACCGTACTGATCCTGGTCGATGCGATGGACGGCCCGATGCCGCAGACCCGCTTCGTGACCCAGAAGGCCTTCGCGATGGGCTTCAAGCCGATCGTCGTGGTCAACAAGGTCGACCGTCCGGGCGCCCGTCCGGAATGGGTGATCGACCAGGTCTTCGACCTGTTCGACAAGCTCGGCGCCACCAACGAGCAGCTGGACTTCCCGATCGTCTACGCCTCCGGCCTGAACGGCTATGCCGGCCTGGAAGACACCGTGCGCGACGGCGATATGACCCCGCTGTACGAAGCGATCATGCAGCACGCGCCGCGTCCGGAAGTGGACCCGGAAGGCCCGTTCCAGATGCGCATCAGCCAGCTGGACTACAACAACTTCGTGGGCGTGATCGGCATCGGCCGCATCCAGCGCGGCACCCTGAAGAAGAACATGCAGGTCGCGGTCATCGACCGTGAAGGCAAGAAGCGCAACGGCAAGGTGCTGCAGGTGCTGGGCTTCATGGGCCTGGAGCGCATCGAGCAGGATTCGGCCGAGGCCGGCGACATCGTGGCCATCTCCGGCATCCAGGAGCTGACCATCTCCGATACCATCTGCGCACCGGACTTCCCGGAAGCGCTGCCTGCGCTGACCGTCGACGAGCCGACCATCTCGATGACCTTCCAGGTCAACAACTCGCCGTTCGCCGGCAACAAGGACCTGTCCGGTGGCAAGTTCCTGACCAGCCGCCAGATCAAGGACCGCCTGGACCGTGAAAAGGTCCACAACGTGGCCCTGAAGGTCGAACAGCTGGAAGACGCTGACAAGTTCCTGGTTTCCGGCCGTGGCGAACTGCACCTGTCGGTGCTGATCGAGAACATGCGTCGCGAAGGCTACGAGCTGGCCGTGTCGCGTCCGGAAGTGATCATCAAGGAAATCGACGGCCAGATGATGGAGCCGATCGAGCAGCTGGTGGTGGACATCGAAGAAATCCACCAGGGCGGCGTGATGGAAAAGCTGGGCACCCGCAAGGGCCAGCTGAAGAACATGGAATCGGACGGCAAGGGCCGCGTGCGCCTGGAATACTCGATCCCGGCCCGTGGCCTGATCGGTTTCCAGAACGAGTTCAAGACCCTGACCCAGGGTTCGGGCCTGCTGTTCCACGTGTTCGACCACTACGGTCCGAAGGAACAGGGCGCGATCGCCAAGCGCATCAACGGCGTGATGATCGCCAATGCGCCGGGCACCACGCCGGCCTACTCGCTGGGCCCGCTGCAGGAGCGCGGCAAGCTGTTCGCTGCTGAAGGCGACAACGTGTATGAAGGTCAGCTGGTCGGCATCCACTCCAAGGACAACGACCTGACCGTCAACGCGATCAAGACCAAGCCGCTGACCAACATGCGCGCTTCGGGCAAGGACGATGCGATCCAGCTGACCCCGGCGATCAAGTACTCGCTGGAACAGGCCCTGGACTTCATCGAAGACGACGAGCTGGTCGAGATCACCCCGAAGGAGATCCGTCTGCGCAAGAAGTTCCTGACCGAAAGCGACCGCAAGAAGGCTTCGCGCGGCGGCTGAGCCAGCACCCCGTGAACCAGAGCGGCTACAACCCGGATCCACACCGGCATCCGGGTCTCCATGTCATCGCCCTGCTCGAAGCGAGCAAGGCGATGCTGGCGCTGTTGGCCGCCACCGGGCTGGAAGTGCTCGGACCGCAGCCGCTACGGCACGGCATCATGGCCCTGATCCGGCGTTTCAGCCTGGACCCGGACCATGGCACCCTGCCCTCGCTGCTGCACATGATCAGCCCCGACGCGGTCCACCTGGCCGCGGCGGGGATGATCGGCTACGGCCTGCTGCACCTGGTCGAAGCCTGGGGCCTGTGGCGGGCCAAGGCCTGGGCCTCCTGGCTGGGCTGCCTGACCGCCGCCCTATACCTGCCTTTCGACATCTTCGCGATCATCCGCCACCCCGGCTGGCCGTCGTGGACGATCCTGGCGATCAACCTGATCGTGGTCTACGTGCTCGCCCGCGACCTGCGCAAGCGCCACCGCTGAGCACCGGCTACACTGGGGATTGGAGCCGACCAAGCCGCCCCATGCGCCCGTCCTTGCCGCCTCTGCTGACCTGCCTGCTCGCCGCGCTGCCGGCGCTGCTTTCGGCTGGCTGCAGCCCGGCCACGCCCAGCGCGCATGCGGCCGAACCTGCGAGCCGCAACGTGCCGTTCCCGTACGCCGAAACCGATGTCGCCGACCTGCAGGCGCGGATGACCGCCGGGGAACTGGACAGCACCACCCTGACCCAGGCCTACCTGCAGCGCATCGCCGCGCTGGACCGTACCGGGCCGCGCCTGCGCGCGGTGATCGAGCTCAACCCCGATGCCTTGAAGGAAGCCGCCGCGCGCGACCGCGAACGCCGTGACGGCCGCCTGCGCGGCCCGCTGCATGGCATCCCGCTGCTGTTGAAGGACAACATCAACGCCGCGCCGATGGCCACCAGTGCGGGTTCGCTGGCCCTGCAGGGCTTCCGTCCGGACGATGCCTACCTGGTGCGCCGGCTGCGCGATGGCGGTGCGGTGGTGCTGGGCAAGACCAACCTCAGCGAATGGGCCAACTTCCGCGGCAATGATTCCATCTCCGGCTGGAGCGCGCGTGGCGGCCAGACCCGCAACCCCTATCGCATCAGCCATTCGCCGTGTGGTTCCAGCAGCGGCAGCGCGGTGGCCGTGGCCGCCAACCTGGCCAGCGTGGCGATCGGCACCGAAACCGACGGCAGCATCGTCTGCCCGGCGGCGATCAACGGCGTGGTCGGCCTGAAGCCGACGGTCGGCCTGGTCAGCCGCGAGGGCATCATCCCGATTTCCTTCAGCCAGGACACTGCCGGGCCGATGGCACGCAGCGTCGCCGACGCTGCCGCCGTGCTGACCGCGATCGCCGGCCGCGACGATGCCGATCCGGCCACCGCGACCATGCCCGGCCGCGCGGTCTACGACTACACCGCGCGACTGGACCCGCAGGGCCTGCGCGGCAAGCGCATCGGCCTGCTGCAGACACCGCTGCTGAAGTACCGTGGCATGCCGCCACTGATCGAACAGGCGGCGACCGAGCTGCGCCGCGCCGGCGCCGTGGTGGTGCCGGTGGAGCTGCCCAACCAGGGCGCCTGGACCGAGGCCGAGCGCACGCTGCTGCTGTACGAATTCAAGGCCGGGCTGGAGCGCTATTTCAGCACCCACCGCGCACCATTGCGCAGCCTGGCCGAACTGATCGCCTTCAACCAGGCGCACAGCAAGCAGGAACTGGGCCTGTTCGGCCAGGAGCTGCTGGTGGAGGCCGATGCCACCGCCGGCCTGGCCGACCCCGCCTATATCCGCGCCCGCAGCGATGCGCGCCGGCTGGCCGGGCCGGAGGGCATCGATGCCGCCCTTGCCGCCCACCAGCTTGATGCGCTGGTCGCGCCCACCACCGGCGTGGCATGGCCGATCCGCAGCGAAGGCGACGACTTCCCCGGTGAAAGCTACAGCGCCGCCGCCGTGGCCGGCTATCCCAGCCTCACCGTGCCGATGGGGCAGATCGATGGCCTGCCGGTCGGTCTTCTGTTCATGGGCACCGCCTGGAGCGAGCCGAAGCTGATCGAGATGGCCTACGCCTACGAACAGCGCACGCGCGCACGGCGCCCGCCACACTTCGATACCGACGCACTGATCGACGCTGGCGAGCCGTGATCCGGTAGTGCCGGCCGCTGGCCGGCAGATCCGGAGTTGCCGGCCAGCGGCCGGCGCTACCGTCCGGGTTCCGGCTCCACCGGCACGATCGCCGCCTCACCATCTTCAGCACCCGGCGAACGCACATCCGCGGTGCGTGCACGTGGACCACGCGGCATATCCAGCTCATCCTCGTGTTGCAGCCGCGCACGCACCTGCGGCAGCGACTGCGGATGCTCGCGCGCGAGGAAATCGAGCATGCGCTCGCGCACCAGGCAACGCAGATCGAAGGCATCGCCCGAGCTGCGCGCGCTGACCAGCAGGCGCACCTGGATCGCACGCTCGCTGGTCTCGGTCACCTGGGTCACGCAGACCCGGCCATCCCACAGCGCTTCGCCACGGCAGATGCGTTCCAGCTCAGCGCGGATCGCGGCAATCGGCGCACGGTAGTCCAACCACAGGAACGCGGTGCCGAGCAGATCGGCGCTGCGCCGCGTCCAGTTCTGGAACGGGTTTTCGATGAACCAGGTCAGCGGCACCACCATCCGTCGCTCATCCCAGATGCGCACCACCACATAGCTGCTGCCGATCTCCTCGATGCGGCCCCACTCGCCCTCGACGATCACCACGTCATCCAGCCGGATCGGCTGCGTCACCGCAATCTGCAGGCCAGCGATCAGGTTGCCGAACACCGGCTTGGCCGCGATACCCGCCACCAGGCCGATCAGGCCTGCCGATGCCAGCAGCGCGGTGCCGATCTTCTGCACCATCGGGAAGGTCAACAGCACCAGCGATGCGCCCAGCACGATGATGCCGCCCATCAGCACGCGGCTGAGCACCCGCGTCTGGGTCTGGATGCGGCGTGCCTCCAGGTTGTCGGAGACATCGATGGGATGGCTGCGCAGGATTGCCCGCTCACCCGCCGCCACCGCGCGTACCAGCAGCCAGACGAAGCAGGCCATCAATGCAATGTGCAGTCCGTGCTGCAGATGGCCCAGCAACGGATCCTGCAGCGGCGTCGCCTGCAATGCGGGGATCAACAACAGCAGCGGCCATGCGGTGGCCAGCGGCAACCCGAGCACACGCCCGATGCGTGCGCGCCGGCGATCACGCCCTTTCAGTCGATGGTAGATCCACAGGATCAACCACGCGCCGATGCCGCCCACTACAACGGCCAATCCCAACGGCCATGCGTAGGCCTGTGCGGTTTGCCAGTGCACCGTTGCCACCTCCACTCGAACAGCAGGCGGACAGCCTCGCGCATGGCGCATGAGCGTCACGTCAGTCGTTCGTAAGGAGGGTGTTGGTCGGCAGGGCTTGCAGCCCTGCACCTGCTGCGAGCCGAAGCAACAGCAACAGCAACAGCCGAAGCAGAAGCGGGTTTCCTGTGGGGTGGCGGGGCGGGTCCGGTTGCGGGGGACGCTGCAAGTCCCCCTCCGGGGCCCGGCCCAGCCGCCGGCGGCTGTGCGTTCGGGCGCTTGCGAAGCAGTGCTTCGCAAGCAAAGCGCCCTCACCCATGTAAGCTCGGTCGCCGCTTGCTCGTGTGCGCAGTCCTGCGCACACGGCAAGACCGGGGTTGGGCGTCCTGCCCAACCCGCCCGAGGCATGCCTCGGGCCCATGCGGCTCACGCCCCCGCAACCGGACCCACCCCGCCTTCGACAGTTTTCTGCGATCTGTCGGCATTTTTTGTAGAGCCGAGCCATGCTCGGCTCAAATCTCACAGATATCGAAATATTCGATTCCATTGGAAATTCATCCACGCATAGCGTGGATCTACCGTGTCGACCAAGGTCGACACCTACCAACAGCCGCCGGAATCTGTCAGAGGCGGGGCGGTGTCGGAGTGCGGGGTGTCAGCCGCATGGATGCGGCTGCCAAGCCTACATGGACGTACTTGCGGCGTCCCCGCACTCCGACACCGCCCCGCCAACCCACGGAATGCCCGCTGTTGACGTTGACGTTGACTACAGCAGGTGCAGGGCTGCAAGCCCTGCCGAAAACCCCTTACCGCACTTGCTCCTGCTTGCGCACGATCGCCATCGCGATCTCCAGCGACTGCTCGTAGTTCAACCGCGGGTCCACCGTCGAACGGTAGGCGCGCTCCAGGTCACGTTCGGTCAGTTCGCGCGCACCACCGGTGCACTCGGTCACGTCTTCGCCGGTCAGCTCCAGGTGCACACCGCCCAGTCGCGTACCTGCGGCCGCGTGCAGATCGAACGACATCTCCACTTCGCCACGCACGTTGTCGAAGCGGCGTGTCTTGAAACCATTGGCAGTGCTTTCGGTGTTGCCATGCATCGCATCGCACACCCACAGCACGCGGCGGCCATCGCGCTTGACCGCATCCAGCAGCGGCGGCAGCTTCTCGGCGATCTGCGCTGCACCCATGCGGTGGATGAAGCTCAGTCGACCCGGCTCGTCATGCGGGTTGAGCACATCAATCAGGCGCAGCAGCTGGTCCGGCGTCACCGATGGGCCAACCTTGATCGCGATAGGGTTGCGCACGCCACGCAGGTATTCCACGTGCGCGCCATCGAGAGCGGCCGTGCGCATGCCGATCCACGGGTAGTGCGTGCTCAGGTTCAACCAGCCCTGCTGGCGCGGCACCTGCCGGGTCAACGCCTGCTCGTAGGGCAACAGCAGCGCTTCATGCGAGGTGTAGAAATCGATGCGGTTGAGGTTGTGCACGCGGGCCCCGGCCAGGGTCTCCATGAAATGCACTGCATCGCCGATCGAGGCCACCATCTTCTGGTAGTCGGCGGCCAACGGCGAATGGCTCACCCATTCCAGGTTCCAGTACTCGGGGTGGTGCAGGTCGGCGAAACCGCCGTCGATCAGCGCACGCACGAAGTTCATGGTCATCGCCGAGTGCGCGTGGGCCTGCAGCATCCGCTTCGGATCCGGCAGCCGTGCCGCTTCGGTGAAGGCCGGCGCGTTGATGACATCACCGCGGTAGCTGGGCAGGGTCACGCCGTCGCGGGTCTCGGTATCGGCCGAACGTGGCTTGGCGTACTGGCCGGCGAAACGGCCGACGCGGATAACCGGCTGGCGCAGGCCATGCACCAGCACCAGGCTCATCTGCAGCAGCACCTTCAGCCGGTTGGAAATGGTGCCCGATTCGCAGTCGCTGAAGTTCTCCGCGCAGTCGCCGCCCTGCAGCAGGAAGCGCTTGCCTTCCTGCGCCTCGGCCAGCTGCTGCTTCAGCGCCAGGATCTCCCAGGAGGTGACCAGCGGCGGCAGCCGCTTCAGTTCGTGCAGAGCGGCGTCCAGCGCCACCGGGTCCGGGTAGGTCGGCATCTGCAGCGCGGTCTTGCCACGCCAGCTCTCCGGCGACCAGGCGGCGCCAGTGGCGGCTGCGGCGGGATCGGGCACGGGCGGAACGGCGGACAGGCTCATTGCAGACTTCCGGGATGGGGGGCGGTCATGGTCGCAGAGCCAGCCGCTGGCGCAAAGGGCCGACCTGCTCGGCCAGGCCGCCTGAACGGCAGGGAAAGGCCGATGCGAGCAGCCAGATCCCGCATGGTCAGCCGCTCAAGGCAGGCGCATGATCTGTTACGGAGTAACACTTCCACGTCATGGACCGGCCCCTTCCACGCCCTGCCATCACTCTTCCCATCATGAAGCCCTCGCCCCTCGCTACCGGCATCACCTTCGCCCTGGCCCTGGCCAGCCTGCCCGCCTTCGCGGCCGCCGCCGATGGCGCCGGGCCTGCGGTCAAGGACCTGGACACGGTCACCGTCAGCGCCCAGCTCGACCAGGCCCGCAACGCGTTGTCGCCGGACATCGGCAGCAGCCAGTACCAGATCACCGCCGAGGACATCCAGAAGCAGCCGCTGGGCGCCTCCGCGCCGCTCAGCCAGGTGCTGCTGCAGGCACCCGGCGTGGTCCAGGATTCCTATGGCGGCGTGCACGTGCGCGGCGACCACGCCAACCTGCAGTACCGGATCAACGGCGTGTTGCTGCCCGAGTCGATTTCCGGCTTCGGCCAGACCCTGGATGCGCGCACCATCAAGAGCATCCGCCTGATGGACGGCGCGTTGCCAGCGCAGTTCGGCGAGCGCACCGCGGCGGTGGTCGACATCACCACCCGCAATGGCGCCGAGCTGGGCAACGGTGGCAGCGCCGGACTGACCACCGGCTCGTTCGGCAAGGTGAACCCGAATGCCTCCTGGTGGGGCAACCAGGGACGCTGGAGCTGGTTCCTGACCGGCAACTACGACCAGAACGAAGTCGGCCTGGAGAATCCGACCAACTCGCGCAAGCCGCTGCACGACGATACCCACCAGGGCAAGGCCTTCGCCGACCTGACCTACCTGGTCAACGAGAACACCCGCCTGAGTGTGTTCGCCGGTTTCGCCAACAACCGTTTCCAGATTCCGGTCAATCCGGGGCAGACGCCGCAGTTCGGTTACCTGGACACCACCACCTTCGATTCCAGCCAGCTGGATGAGACCCAGCGCGAGACCACCCGCTTCGGCATGCTGGTACTGCAGGGCACGCTGGGCAGCACCGCCTACCAACTGTCCGCCGGGCAGCGCTACAGCGATGCAGCGTTCAACCCGGACGTCGTCGGCGATCTGGTGTTCAGTGGCGTCGCCTCGCAGGTGCAGCGCAGCAACCGTGCCAACACCCTGCAGGCCGACTTCTCCACACCACTGGGCAACGACCACACGCTGCGCTACGGCTTGTACGGCAACTACGAGAACGCACGGGCCAGCAGCAACAGCTGGGTGTTCCCGGTTGATGACGGCGGCCAGCAGTCCAGCACCACGCCGCTGCTGATTCCTGACCACAGCGCCTTCCATGCCAGCACGCTGGCGTTGTACGTACAGGATGAGTGGAAAATCGGCGACGACTGGACCGTCAACTACGGTCTGCGCGGTGACCGCTACAAGGCCTTCGGCCGCACCGAGGGCCAGCTCAGTCCGCGCGTGGGCGTGGTCTGGAATGCCAGCGACAGCACCACCGTGCATGCCGGCTATTCGCGCTATTTCACGCCACCGGCCAGTGAACTGATCGCCAGCAGCGACATCGCCCTGTACGACGGCACCACCAACCAGCAGCCCAGCGGCGGCAACAACACGCCGCTGGCCGAGCGCAGCGACTACTACGACATCGGCGTCTCGCAGCAACTGGGCGAACACCTGACCCTTGGACTGGATGCGTACGACCGCCGCGTCGCCCGCCTGCAGGACGAAGGCCAGTTCGGCGCCGCCTACATCTACTCGACCTTCAACTACCGCCGCGGACACATCCGTGGCCTGGAGTTCAGTGCCGACTACAGCAACGGTCCGTTCAGTGCCTACTTCAATGCCGCGCTGAACAAAGCCATCGGTACGGATGTCATCACCAGCCAGTACAACCTCGATCCCGAGGCGCTGGCCTATGTGGCCAACCACTGGATCCACCTGGACCACGACCAGAAGCTGACCTCGTCGGGTGGCCTCAGCTACGCCTTCGCCGGGCACAACCGGATCGGGGCCAACTACGTGTTCGGCAGTGGCCTGCGTTCGGACACCGAGGGCGTACCCAACGGTGGCGAGCTGCCGTCCTACCTGCAGGTGAACCTCAGCGCCGGGCACGACTTCAACGTCGACAGCGGCCATCCACTGCATGTGCAGCTGGCGGTGATCAACGCGTTGGACCGCAGCTACCAGCTGCGCGATGGCGGTGGCGTCGGCGTGTTCGCCCCGCAATGGGGACCGCGCCGCGGCGCCTACCTGAGCCTGCAGCAGGATTTCTGAGATAGTGCCGGCCGCTGGCCGGCATTCCCGCGGTGTGCCGGCCAGCGGCCGGCACTACCCTGCTTCAGCGCTTGACCTTGCGCAGCGACACCACCAGCGCCCACAGCGCCAGCAGCACGAACCACACGCCCGACCACATCGGCATGGTCAGGCCCAGGAAGGTCCAGTCGATGTTGCCGCAGTTGCCAGTGCCGGTCAGCACCGTGCGGAACACTTCCAGCGGCCCCATGGTTTCGCTCAGGAAGGCCAGCGGCGGGCCACAGGTGGACCCCATTTCCGGCGGCAGCATCTGCACGTAGACGTGGCGCGCGGCGATGCCCACGCCCACTGCGGCGGCAATGAACGCCAGCACGCCATAGGTCGCGCGTCCGGGGCGGTTGGACGGACCATGCAGTGCACCGATCAGGAACAGCAGGCCAAGCGCAGCGAAGGCCAGGCGCTGGAAGATGCACAGCGGACACGGCTCCAGGCCCATCTTCAGCTGCAGGAAGATCGCGTAGCCAAGCAGGCCCGCGCAGATCAGGAAGCCCAGGAAGAACTGGGCGCGGAAGGGCCAGCGCAGTGGATTCATCGTCAACGCTCGAATGGATCAGGCGCCAAGCGTAACCGAGAGTGCGCGCCATTCGAACCGCCACAGGTGACGCCTGTCGGAACGGTGTGGGTCAGAGCCCTTTCCTGCGGAAAGGGATCCGCCCCCGGGAAACGCAAAAGCCCGGCAGAGGCCGGGCTTTCGCTGTGTCGCATTGGAGCGGTCCGATTACTCGGCCACTTCCTCGGCCACGACCGGACGGTCAACCAGCTCGACGTAGGCCATCGGCGCGTTGTCGCCAGCGCGGAAGCCGCACTTCAGCAGACGCAGGTAGCCGCCCGGACGGTTCGCGTAGCGCGGGCCCAGGATGGTGAACAGGTTGCCCACGGCTTCGTTGTCGCGCAGGCGGGCGAAGGCCAGACGGCGGTTGGCGACGGAGTCGACCTTGGCCAGGGTGATCAGCGGCTCGGCAACGCGGCGCAGTTCCTTGGCCTTCGGCAGGGTGGTCTTGATCAGCTCGTGCTTGAACAGCGAGGCGGCCATGTTCTTGAACATTGCTTCGCGGTGGGCGCTGGTGCGGCTGAACTTACGGCCAGACTTCTGGTGACGCATGGTGATATTCCTTGGTTAATGATGAGGCTGTGTGGATCGTTGTCGCCATCCTGGCGTTGCTGCGCGGACTGCGGTTGGTCCTGGCCGCCCGTCCTGGACGACCTGCCACGCGAACCTGGGGTTCGTCATGGCATGTTGTGTTGCGTTGAAGGCCCCACCGCGAACGGTGGAGCCTTCAGGCATTACCGATATCAGCCCAGCATGCCGTGGCTGGCGACACCGGCCGGCGGCCAGTTCTCCAGCTTCATGCCGAGCGACAGGCCGCGCTGAGCCAGCACTTCCTTGATCTCGGTGAGCGACTTCTTGCCCAGGTTCGGGGTCTTCAGCAGCTCCACTTCGGTCTTCTGGATCAGATCGCCGATGTAGTAGATGCTTTCAGCCTTCAGGCAGTTGGCCGAACGCACGGTCAGCTCCAGATCGTCGATCGGGCGCAGCAGCACCGGATCCACGCCGTTGTTGGCCGGCTTGGCTGCACCGCGGTCGCGGTGGGTGAAGTCACCGAACACCGACAGCTGGTCGCTGAGGATGTCGGCGGCGGTGCGCACGGCTTCCTCGGCGTCGATGGTGCCGTTGGTCTCGATATCGATGACCAGCTTGTCCAGGTCGGTACGCTGTTCGACGCGGGCCGCTTCCACGGCATAGGCGACGCGGCGGACCGGCGAGAACGAGGCATCCAGGACCAGACGGCCGATGGCACGGGTTTCTTCGTCCGGACGACGACGCGCGGCAGCCGGCTGGTAGCCGAAACCACGTTCGATCTTCAGACGCATGTTGATCGCCGTATCCTTGGTCAGGTGGCAGATCACGTGTTCGCCGTTCAGGATCTCCACATTGTGGTCGACCTTGATGTCGGCAGCGGTGACAACGCCCGGGCCCTGCTTGGACAGGGACAGGGTGGCGCTGTCGCCGGAGTGCATACGGATGGCCACGTCCTTGAGGTTCAGCAGGACTTCGAGCACGTCCTCCTGCAGACCTTCGACCGTGGTGTACTCATGCAACACGCCGTCGATTTCGACTTCCGTGATGGCGAAGCCCGGGATGGACGACAGCAGCACGCGACGCAGGGCATTACCCAGCGTATGCCCGTAACCCCGCTCCAAAGGTTCGATAACGACCTTTGCACGGGTGTCGGTAAGGCGTTCGATCTGCGGACCGCGAGGACGCAGAACCTGGTTGGCGGTAACCGTCATGTTGCGGGTTCTCCTAGTGAACCCCCGGCCGTCGCCGGGGGCTCTCCAATGTGAATTACTTCGAATACAGCTCGACGATCAGCGCTTCGTTGATGTCCGCAGGCAGATCCGAACGATCCGGAACAGCCTTGAAGATGCCGGTGAACTTGCCGGAATCCACTTCAACCCACGACGGGCTCAGGTCATGCTGGGCGGCGACGGTCAGGGCTTCCTGGACGCGCAGCTGCTTGGCAGCCTTTTCAGACAGAGCGATGGCGTCGCCAGCCTTGACCTGGTACGAAGCCAGGTTGACCGACTTGCCATTCACGGTGACGCCGCGGTGCGACACCAGCTGACGGGCAGCCGGACGGGTCACGGCGAAGCCCATGCGGTAGACGACGTTGTCCAGGCGGGTTTCCAGCAGCTGCAGCAGGTTCTCGCCGGTGTTGCCCTTCTTGGTCGAGGCCTTCTTGTAGTAGTTGCGGAACTGACGCTCCAGCAGGCCGTAGATACGCTTGACCTTCTGCTTTTCACGCAGCTGGGTGGCGTAGTCGGACAGCTTGCCCTTGCGGGCAGTGGCGCCGTGCTGGCCGGGCTTCTGCTCCAGCTTGCACTTCGAGTCCAGCGCACGCGCCGGGCTCTTCAGGGACAGGTCGGCGCCTTCGCGACGGGCGAGCTTACAGGTAGGACCGATATAACGAGCCATTTCTTATCGCTCCCTTTAGACGCGACGCTTCTTCGGCGGACGGCACCCGTTGTGCGGGATAGGCGTCACGTCGATGATGTTGGTGATCTTGTAGCCGACGTTGTTCAACGAACGCACGGCCGACTCACGGCCCGGACCCGGGCCCTTGATGCGGACTTCCAGCGACTTCACGCCGTAGTCCAGCGCAGCACGACCGGCCTTTTCAGCAGCCACCTGGGCAGCGAACGGGGTCGACTTGCGCGAACCGCGGAAGCCAGCGCCACCGGAGGTCGCCCACGACAGAGCGTTGCCCTGGCGGTCGGTGATGGTGACGATGGTGTTGTTGAACGAAGCGTGGACGTGGGCAACGCCGTCGGTGACGACGCGCTTGATCTTCTTCTTGGTCTTAGCAGCGGGCTTAGCCATTTCTCAGTCCCTTACTTCTTGATCGCCTTGCGCGGACCCTTGCGGGTGCGGGCGTTGGTACGGGTGCGCTGGCCACGCAGCGGGAGGCCACGACGGTGACGCAGGCCGCGGTAGCAGCCCAGGTCCATCAGGCGCTTGATCGCGATGCCGATCTCACGGCGCAGATCGCCTTCCACGATGTACTTGCCGACTTCGGCGCGCAGGCGCTCGATTTCCGGCTCCGACAGATCGCGGATCTTGGTGGTCGAAGCAACGCCTGCGACTTCGCAGACCTTCTTCGAACGGGTACGGCCGATGCCGTAAATGCTTTGCAACCCGACCCAGACGTGCTTCTGGGCTGGCAGGTTGACGCCTGCAATACGCGCCATGACGCGGTTCTCCAGCTGAGTGATGGCCGACAGCGCACCTCGGGCACGCCAATCCGGCAGGATGGATCAAAAAAGTGAACTAGCGATACTAACAAGGTTCCGGTTTACATGGAAGCCCGTGAAACCATTGGTTTCATGAACCCGGCCTGGGGAGTGTGCCCAGGCTCCGGCGCCGGATGGGGTTGGACCTGGGGTTTCCCCCGGGGCCGCCCGCGCTACTCCAGCGCGGGACCACCTCATCACACCCCCACCCGGAACCGCTGCGGGGGCCGCCCTTCGTTTGTGTGGCCGGAGTCCGCGAAGCGGAGGGACCATCACGTCAGGAAGACGAAAGTATAACAGGCCAATCAGCCGCGGGCAAAACCGCCGCGGTTGCCGCCCTTCAGGTTGGCCTTCTTCAGCAGGCTCTCGTACTGGTGGGACATCAGGTGCGCCTGCACCTGGGCGATGAAGTCCATCACCACCACCACCACGATCAGCAGCGAAGTACCACCGAAGTAGAACGAGGCGTTCAGCTGCGTGCGCATCAGTTCCGGCAGCAGGCAGACGATCACCAGGTAGGCCGAGCCGGCTGCGGTCAGGCGGGTCAGCACGCCGTCGATGTAATCGGCGGTGGCCTTGCCCGGACGGATGCCCGGAATCAGCGCGCCCGACTTCTTCAGGTTGTCGGCGGTTTCCTGCGAGTTGAACACCAGCGCGGTATAGAAGAACGCGAAACCGGTGATCAGCGCAGCGAACACGATCATGTGCAGCGGCTCGCCCGGGCCGAGGGCATTGGCGACCTTCTGCAGGACCTGGCCGAAGCTGCTCTGGTTGGCAGCCTGGCCGGACCACATGGCCAGGGTGGCCGGGAAGGCCAGCAGGCTCGAGGCGAAGATCGCCGGGATGACGCCGGCCATGTTGAGCTTCAGCGGCAGGAACGAGGTCTGGTTCATGTACGCGTTGCGACCGCCCTGGCGGCGCGCGTAGTTGACCGTGATCCGGCGCTGGCCACGCTCGACGAACACCACGAAGAAGGTGAAGGCGAGCACGACGATGGCGATCAGCAGCAGCTGGATGAACTGGATGTTGCCGTCGCGGTAGGCGTCGAAGGTGTGGATGATCGCACCCGGCAGGCCAGCGACGATACCGGCGAAGATGATCAGCGACACGCCGTTGCCGATGCCGCGCTCGGTGACCTGCTCACCGACCCACATCAGGAACATGGTGCCGGCGGTCAGCGCGACCACGGCGGTGAGCACGAAGCCCATGCCCGGCGCGTACACGACCGGAGCGCCCGACGGCGAGACCTGGCCCTGCAGGGCCAGCGCGATCGAGCC
Organism: Stenotrophomonas sp. 86156_Sma; assembly: GCF_056481625.1. Taxonomy (NCBI): domain Bacteria; kingdom Pseudomonadati; phylum Pseudomonadota; class Gammaproteobacteria; order Lysobacterales; family Lysobacteraceae; genus Stenotrophomonas; species Stenotrophomonas sp. 86156_Sma. Next base: position 891,039 of record NZ_CM151157.1, on the reverse strand, counting down.
GCCCTGCACCACTGCCAGCAGCACGGCGCCGATGCGCGAATACTGGGTGATCTTGCGGCGGCCGGACTCACCTTCCTTCTGCATCGCCTTCAGGGCGGGGAAGATGTGCACGGCCAGCTGCATCACGATCGATGCCGAGATGTACGGCATCACGTTCAGCGCGAAGATGCTGAAACGGTGCAGGGCGCCGCCCGAGAACATGTTGAACATGTCCACGATGCCGCCGCCCTGCTGTTGCATCATGGCAAGCATGGCATCGGGATTGACGCCCGGCACCGGCACGTAGCAGCCGATGCGATAGACGATCAAAGCCCCGACGACGAACAGCAAACGTTGGCGAAGTTCAGTGAACTTGCCCATTCCGCCCGCGAGGTTACCGATGCCAGCTTGCGCCATGATTTTCTTACTCCGTTACGCTGCCGCCGGCAGCTTCGATCGCGGCCTTGGCACCCGCCGTGGCAGCAATACCCTTCAGGGTGAACGCCTTGGTCACTTCGCCCTTGACGACGACCTTGGCCTTCTTGGCAGTGCTCGGGACCAGCTTGGCAGCACGCAGGGCGGCGAAGTCGATCTCACCGGCCGGCAGCTTGTCCAGCGCGTACAGCAGCACTTCAGCGGTGTCCTTGGCGATCGGCGAACGGAAGCCGATCTTCGGCAGACGACGCTGCATGGGGGTCTGGCCGCCTTCGAAGCCAGCCTTGATCTTGCCGCCACCCTTGCGGGCGAACGAACCCTTGTGGCCGCGGCCGGCAGTCTTGCCCAGGCCCGAGCCGATACCGCGACCGACGCGGGTACGCTCGGTGCGGGCGCCCGGTGCCGGGCTCAGTTCATTGAGACGCAGAGTCATGGTCGATTACTCCTCAACCTGGACGAGGTACTGAACCTTGTTGATCAGGCCGCGCACCTGCGGGCTGTCCTTCAGTTCACGCACATCGTTGAGCTTGTTCAGGCCCAGGGCACGCACCGACAGGCGGTGACGCGACTGGGTGCCACGCAGGCCACGCACCAGGCGGACCTTGACAGTCTTGTTGGACTCATTAGCCATGGTTGAGTTCCTCCACCTTCTTGCCGCGCTTGGCCGCGATGCGGGCCGGCGACTGCGCAGCAGACAGGCCCTTCACGGTGGCACGCACCAGGTTGATCGGGTTGCGCGAACCGGTGGCCTTGGCCAGCACGTTCTTCACGCCAACCGCTTCCAGCACGGCGCGCATGGCACCGCCGGCGATGACGCCGGTACCTTCCGAAGCCGGCTGCATGAACACGCGGGCTGCGCCGTGACCATCCTTGATGGTGTGCCACAGGGTGCCATTGTTCAGGTCAACACTGACCAGGTTCTTGCGGGCCTGTTCCATCGACTTCTGGATGGCGACCGGCACTTCGCGGGCCTTGCCATAACCGAAACCGACCTTGCCTTCGCCGTCGCCGACAACGGTCAGGGCGGTGAAGGTGAACTGGCGGCCACCCTTGACGGTCTTGCTGACGCGGTTGACCGCGACCAGCTTTTCGATCATGCCGTCGTCGATCTTCTCTTCGCGGTTACGGTCGCGATCGCGACCCCGCTGCTGACGCTCTTCTGCCATGTTGATTCCTTGGTTGTTTGGGTATGTACGGCTCGAAGCCGCTTATGGTTGTGGCGTGACGCGGCGTTCCGGTGGGCCGCTGCAGAAGAGCGGCGCCGTCCAGCCTCACTCAGGCTGGCGAGCAGGCAGGCAGGAGGCCAATGGCCCCCTGCCCTTGTCCCTTAGAACTGCAGGCCGGCTTCGCGGGCGGCTTCTGCCAGGGCCTTGATGCGGCCGTGGTAGCGGTAGCCCGAACGATCGAAGGCAACCTTCTCGACGCCGGCGGCCTTGGCGCGCTCAGCGACGATACGGCCGACCTTGGCGGCGGCGTCGGCGTTCTTGCCGTTCTTCAGGCCTTCCATGACGTCGGTCTGGGTGGTGTTGGCAGCAGCCAGCACCTTGGAACCGTCGGCGGTGAAGACCTGGGCGTACAGGTGCTGGCCGGTGCGCAGCACCGACAGGCGGGCGACGCCGAGCTCACGGATGTGGGCGCGGGTCGACTTGGCGCGACGCAGGCGGGCGATGTTCTTGTTCATTTTGATTATTCCTTGAAAGCTGAAGGTTGGGCTTTTCCCTGAGGAGTCCGCACAAGGATGTGCGGGCTCTTGCGAGGGACTCGCACTTACGCCTTCTTGGCTTCCTTACGGATGATGACTTCGTCGGAGTACTTCACGCCCTTGCCCTTGTACGGCTCCGGCTTGCGGAACGCACGGATCTTGGCGGCAACTTCACCGACGACCTGCTTGTCAGCGCCCTGGACCACGATCTCGGTCTGGGTCGGGGTCGACAGGGTGATGCCTTCCGGCGCCACGAACACGACCGGATGCGAGAAGCCCAGCGACAGGCTCAGGTCCTTGCCCTGCATGGCAGCGCGGTAACCCACGCCGACCAGCTCCAGCTTGCGCTCGAAGCCTTCGGACACGCCCTTGACCATGTTGGACAGGATCGCACGCACGGTACCGGTCAGTGCGACCAGGTCGGCGTTCTCGGTGCTCAGGGTGGCAACGCCGTTGTCGACGTTGATGGCAATACCGGCCGGCTTGGCCAGCGACAGGGTGCCCTTCGGGCCCTTGGCGGTGACGCTGTCCGACTGGACGTTCAGTTCAACCTTACCCAGGTCGATCGGCTTCTTGGCTACGCGGGACATAGTTCTACTCCTTTCGCCTTAGGCCACGAAGCACAGGACTTCGCCGCCGACGCCCAGCTGGCGCGCCTGCGCATCAGTCATGATGCCCTTGGAGGTGGAAATGATGGAGATACCCAGGCCGTTCATGACCTTCGGCAGCTCGCTCTTGCCGCGGTACTGGCGCAGGCCCGAACGCGAGAAGCGCTTCAGGGTCGCGATGACCGGCTTGCCTTCGAAATACTTCAGCACGATTTCCAGCTCGGACTTGTTGTTTTCCAGCTGGGTCACGCGCAGGTCGGTGATGTAACCCTCGTCCTTCAGGACCTGGGCGATCGCAACCTTGATCTTGGACGACGGGGCTTTCACCGTCTGCTTGCCAACCGCGGCCGCATTCTTGATGCGGACCAGCAGGTCGGCGATGGGATCAGTCATGCTCATATGAGTACCTTTGAGTGCACCGATATCCGCTTTCGCGAAAATCTGTTGTCTCCTGGAAACGGGCCAGGTCCCTTGATGCAGCGGGCCAGGGGCCCACTCCTACAACCCCGTTTGCACAGGGCAAGACGCGGGAGTATACGCCAAAAGAGCCCGGCTTGCGCCGGGCTCTTCGGTTTTTTTACGTCGGGAAAGCTGAATGCCCCCCCCTGCCCGGTTCAGGAACCCCCGAAGGGGCTCCTGATCGCAGGGCCGGCTGGGATTACCAGCTGGCCTTGCGCAGACCCGGGACGTCGCCACGCATGGTGGCTTCACGCAGCTTGTTACGGCCCAGGCCGAACTTGCTGTAGACGCCACGCGGACGACCCGACAGCTCGCAACGGTTGCGTTGGCGGCTCGGCGACGAATCGCGCGGCAGCTTGGCCAGCTTGGTTGCGGCGTCGATCTTCTCTTCGTAGGTCGCGTCCACGGAGGACACGATCTTCTTCAGAGCTGCACGCTTTTCAGCGTACTTCTTTGCCAGCTTTTCCCGCTTGATGTCGCGGTTGACCATGGAGGTCTTTGCCATTTCGGTTTCCTCGACAGATCAGTTACGGAACGGGAACTTGAACGCTGCCAGCAGCGCCTTCGCTTCCGCGTCGGTCTTCGCAGTGGTGGTGATGGCGATATCCATACCGCGGATCGCGTCGACGGCGTCGAAGTCGATTTCCGGGAAGATGATCTGCTCCTTCACACCCATGTTGAAGTTGCCGCGGCCGTCGAAGGAACGACCGGAAACACCACGGAAGTCGCGCACGCGCGGCAGCGAGATGTTGATCAGGCGATCCAGGAACTCGTACATCTTGTGGCGACGCAGCGTGGTCTTGCAGCCGATCGGCCAACCATCGCGGATCTTGAACGACGCAACCGACACACGCGACTTGGTGACAACCGGCTTCTGGCCGGAAATCTTGGTCATGTCGCCGACGGCGTTTTCCAGGATCTTCTTGTTGGTGGCCGCTTCGCCGACACCCATGTTCAGGGTGACCTTGACCAGCTTCGGCACTTCCATCGGATTGGTGTAGCCGAACTGCTTCATCAGCGCCGGCACCACTTCGTCCTTGTAGAACTTTTCGAGACGGGAACTCATCTTCTCATTCCTCAGGCGTCGAGCGCCTCACCGCTGGAGCGGAACACACGCAGTTTGCGTCCATCCTCCAGCACCTTGAAGCCAACGCGTTCGCCCTTGCCCGAAGCCGGGTTCAGAACATTCACGTTGGAGATATGGATCGAAGCTTCGCGCTCGACCACGCCGCCGGCAACACCTGCCTGCGGGTTCGGCTTGGTGTGGCGCTTGACGATGTTCACGTTGGCGACGACCACACGGTCGCCGTCGACGCGGACGACTTCGCCCTGCTTGCCCTTGTCCTTGCCAGCGTTGACGACAACCTGGTCGCCCTTCTTGATACGGTTAGCCATGATTATCTCCTGTCGCTCACAGCACTTCGGGAGCGAGCGAGACGATCTTCATGAACTTCTCCGAACGAAGTTCACGGGTCACCGGCCCGAAGATACGGGTACCGATCGGCTCCTGCTTGCTGTTCAGCAGAACGGCAGCGTTGCCGTCGAAGCGGATCAGCGAGCCGTCGGCGCGACGCACACCCTTGCGGGTACGCACCACGACGGCGTCATACACTTCACCCTTCTTGACCTTGCCGCGCGGAATCGCATCCTTCACGGTGACCTTGATGATGTCGCCGATGCCGGCGTAACGGCGCTTGGAACCACCCAGCACCTTGAAGCACATCACCTGCTTGGCACCCGAATTGTCCGCGACGTCAAGGTAGCTCTGCATCTGGATCATGATTCAGCTCCTTATTCAGCCGCGCGCGTGATGACTTCCACCACGCGCCAGTTCTTGGTCTTGGACATCGGAGCAATCTCGGTCACGCGGACGACATCGCCTTCCTTGCAGGCGTTGTCGGCATCGTGGGCGTGCAGCTTCGTCGAGCGCTTGATGTACTTGCCGTACAGCGCGTGCTTGACCTGACGCTCAACCAGGACGGTAACCGTCTTGTCCATCTTGTTGCTGACGACACGGCCTTCGACCGTGCGCAGCGTCTTCTTTTCAGTATTGTCGCTCATAGCGGCCATCCTTACTTCGTGCTGCCGAGCAGGGTCTTGACGCGAGCAATCTCGCGACGGACCCGGCGAATGTCGTGGGTCTTCGGCAGCTGGCCGGTGACCTGCTGCATACGGACAGAGAACTGTTCCTTACGCAGGTCGATCAGGTGGGCCTTGAGTTCGTCAGCCGACTTTTCACGGAGAGTTTTGATATCCATCAGCGCACCGTACGGGTCACGAAAGTGGTGGTGACCGAGAGCTTGGCGGCGGCCAGGCGGAACGCCTCGCGAGCCACTTCCTCGGAAACACCCTCGATTTCATAGATCATGCGGCCGGGCTGGATCTGGGCCACCCAGTATTCCACGTTGCCCTTACCAGAACCCATTCGGACTTCGATGGGCTTCTTGGTGATGGGCTTGTCGGGGAACACTCGGATCCACATCTTGCCGCCGCGCTTGACGTAGCGGCTGATCGAGCGGCGGGCCGCTTCGATCTGACGCGCGGTCAGCTGACCGTGTGCGGTTGCCTTCAGGCCGTATTCGCCGAAGCTGACAGCGTTGGCGCTCCAGCTCAGGCCATCGTTACGGCCCTTGTGTACCTTGCGGTACTTGGTTCGCTTGGGTTGCAACATTGTCGTTACCTCGCTTCACGGGCCGGGCGCTGACGGTCACCACGGTCGCCGCGATCGTGACGATCGTTGCGCGACGGGGTGTCGTCCTGCTTTTCCTGGCCAACCTGGGAGAAATCGAAGACCTCGCCCTTGTAGATCCAGACCTTGATGCCGATGATGCCGTAGGTCGTCTTGGCTTCAGCGAAGCCATAGTCGATGTCGGCACGCAGGGTGTGCAGCGGCACGCGGCCTTCGCGGTACCACTCCGAACGGGCGATTTCTGCACCGTTGAGGCGGCCACCGACGTTGACCTTGATGCCCAGGGCACCCAGACGCATCGCGTTGCCGACCGAGCGCTTCATTGCACGGCGGAACATGATGCGACGCTCCAGCTGCTGGGCGATCGACTCGGCAACGAGCTGCGCGTCCAGTTCCGGCTTGCGCACTTCGGTGACGTTGATGTGCGCCGGGACGCCCATCATCTCGCTCACTTCCTTGCGCAGCTTCTCGATGTCCTCACCGCGCTTGCCGATCACCACGCCCGGACGGGCGGTGTGGATCGTCACGCGAGCGGTCTTGGCCGGACGCTCGATCAGGATCTTGCTGATGCCGGCCTGAGCCAGCTTCTTGCGCAGCATTTCGCGCACTTTCAGGTCGGCTGCCAGGTAACCAGCGAACTCGGCCTTGTTGGCGTACCACTTGGAGTTCCAGTCCTTGGAAATGCCGAGGCGGATACCAATCGGATGAACTTTATGACCCATGGTCTTTTCCTTATCCGCTTACTTGGCGGCGCCCACAACCACAGTGATGTGGCTGGTGCGCTTGAGGATGCGGGTACCGCGGCCTTTCGCCCGCGCCATGAAACGCTTCAGGGTCGGACCTTCATCAACCATGATGGTCTGAACCTTCAGCTCGTCGACGTCGGCGCCCTGGTTGTTCTCGGCGTTGGCAATTGCCGACTCCACCACCTTCTTGATCAGGTGGGCAGCCTTCTTGTCCGAGAACTTCAGCAGGTTGACCGCACGCTCGGCCGGCAGACCGCGCACCTGGTCAGCGACCAGACGAGCCTTCTGCGGGGAGATGCGCGCAGTGCGCAGGATGGCTTTCGCTTCCATTGTCATCTCTCCTTACTTGCCCGACTTCTTGTCACCACCGTGACCCTTGAAGGTCCGGGTGATGGCAAATTCGCCGAGCTTGTGGCCGACCATGTTCTCGTTGACGAGAACCGGGATGTGGTTCTTGCCGTTATGCACGGCAATGGTGACGCCTACCATGTCAGGCAGGATCATCGAACGGCGCGACCAGGTCTTGATCGGCTTCTTGCTGCCCGCAGCGGCCTCCACCTTCTTGACGAGGTGGTGATCGACGAACGGGCCCTTCTTGAGTGAACGTGCCATGGTCGATTAGCCCCTACGATCGCGGACGATGAACTGCTGAGTGCGCTTGTTATGGCGCGTCTTGTAACCCTTGGTCGGGACACCCCACGGGGTGACCGGATGCGGATTACCCTGGCCGGCCTTCGCCTCACCACCACCGTGCGGGTGGTCAACCGGGTTCATGGCAGCACCACGAACGGTCGGGCGGACGCCGCGCCAACGCTTGGCACCGGCCTTGCCCAGCTTTTCCAGGCTGTGCTCGTCGTTGCCGACTTCGCCGATGGTGGCGCAGCACTCGACCGGAACCTTACGCATTTCACCCGAGCGCAGGCGCAGGGTGGCGTAGATGCCTTCGCGAGCCACCAGCTGCACGGCCGCACCAGCGGCGCGAGCGATCTGAGCGCCCTTGCCCGGCTTCAGTTCGATGCAGTGGATGGTGGTGCCGACCGGGATGTTGCGCAGCGGCAGGGTGTTGCCAGCCTTGATCGGGGCATCCGAACCAGCGATCACCTGATCACCAGCCTTCAGGCCCTTCGGGGCGATGATGTAGCGACGCTCACCGTCGACGTAGCACAGCAGAGCGATGTGCGCGGTGCGGTTCGGATCGTATTCGATGCGTTCCACGCGCGCCGGGATGCCCAGCTTGTTGCGCTTGAAGTCGATGATGCGGTAGTGCTGCTTGGCACCACCACCGACGTGACGCACGGTGATGCGGCCATGGTGGTTACGACCACCCGAGCGGCTCTGCGACTCGACCAGCGCAGCGTGCGGAGCACCCTTGTGCAGGTCGGGAGTGACCACGCGCACGGCCGAACGGCGGCCGGGGGAAGTGGGCTTGAATTTCATCAATGGCATGGGATGTACCTCAGGCCTTGGCCGTTACATCGATCGACTGGCCATCGGCCAGGCGAACGTACGCCTTGCGCCAATCGCCGCGGCGGCCAGCACGGTTACGGAAGGACTTGTTCTTGCCCTTGACGTTGACCACGTTGACGGCTTCGACCTTGACGTCGAACAGCTGCTCAACCGCGGCCTTTACATCGGCCTTGGTGGCTTCGTTCGAAACTTCGAAGACATACTGGTTGGAGAGTTCCTGCAGGCGCGCGGTCTTTTCGGAGACACGCGGGGCACGCAGCACGCTGAAGATTTTTTCGTTGCTGTTCATGCCAGCCACTCCTCGACCTTCTTGACCGCGTCAGCGGTGATGACGACCGTGTCGGCACCCACCAGCGAGACCGGATCCAGACCCTGGACGTCACGCACCTGCACGTACGGCAGATTGCGGGCGGACAGGTACAGGTGCTCGGACGCTTCTTCGGTGACGATCAGCGGGCGCTTGCCCACTTCCAGGCCGGCCAGCTTGGCGATCAGACCCTTCGTGTTGGTCACTTCGACGTCGAAGGACTCCACGATGGTCAGACGGCCCTGACGGTTCAGCTCGGACAGGATCGCGCACATGGCGGCACGGTACTGCTTACGATTGACCTTCTGCTCGAAGCTGCGCGGCTTGGCCGCGAAGGTGACACCGCCGCCGACGAAGATCGGAGCCGTCAGTGCGCCATGACGCGCGCCGCCGCCCTTCTGCTTCTTCGACTTCTTGGTGGTACCAGCCACTTCGGAGCGAGTCTTCTGTGCCTTGGTGCCGGCGCGACCGGCGTTGCGGTAGGCAACGACGACCTGGTGGACCAGATCTTCGCTGAAATCGCGACCGAACACGGCGTCGGAGACCGAGACCTTGTTGTTGCTACCCGTGATAACGAGTTCCATCGTCATCTCTCCTTATGCCTTGCTCGCCGGACGGACGATCACGTCGCCACCCGCCGCGCCCGGAACGGCGCCGCGAACGGCGATCAGACCGCGCTCGACGTCGACCTTGACCACTTCCAGGTTCTGGGTGCTCTGCTGCACCGCGCCCATGTGGCCCGACATCTTCTTGCCCGGGAAAACGCGACCCGGGGTCTGGCGCTGACCCAGCGAACCCGGCGCGCGATGCGACAGCGAGTTACCGTGGGTTGCATCGCCCATACGGAAGTTGTGGCGCTTGATGGTGCCCTGGAAGCCCTTACCCTTGGTGACACCCTGGACGTCGACGATCTGGCCGACTTCGAAGATGTCCGCCTTGACTTCGCCGCCAACGGCGAACTCGCCGAGCTGCGCGTCTTCAACGCGGAATTCCCACAGGCCACGACCCGCTTCCACCTTCGCCTTGGCGAAGTGGCCGGCTTCCGGCTTGTTGACCAGGGCAGCGCGACGCGCGCCGACGGTCACCTGCACGGCGCTGTAGCCGTCGGTTTCGACGGTCTTGATCTGCGCGATGCGGTTCGGGGTTGCTTCGATCAGGGTCACCGGGATGGAGCGGCCATCTTCAGTGAACACGCGGCTCATGCCAGCCTTGCGGCCCACGAAGCCCAACGAATACTTCTTCGTCATGGTCGTAGTCCTCAGGTCAGCTTGATCTGAACGTCGACGCCGGCAGCCAGTTCGAGCTTCATCAGCGCGTCCACGGTCTTGTCATTCGGGTCAACGATATCGAGCACGCGCTTGTGCGTGCGGGTCTCGTACTGGTCACGCGCGTCCTTGTCGACGTGCGGGGAAACGAGAACGGTGTAACGCTCGATCTTGGTCGGCAGCGGGATCGGGCCACGCACTTGCGCGCCGGTCCGCTTTGCCGTTTCAACGATCTCGCTGGCCGAACGGTCGATCAGACGATGATCGAACGCTTTCAGCCGGATCCGGATCTTTTGGTCCGCCATGGCGGTAGGTTCCTTCGTTAAAAGAGCGACAGACAAAGCCTCTGGGTTGCTTTGCCCCATGAAATTCCTGAATACGGACGGCCCGCACTCCTGCAGGCCGCCAAGGTCAATCCATAGACCTCAAAAACGTAGGCAGACCAGTTTCCCGGCCTGCCCAGACGTAGAAGCATAATGGCACGCAAGGCAGCTGTCAACAGTCGCCTGTTGACGCCGCCTGAATGGCATTGACCCTTCCTGGTCCGGGGAACACAAGGCACATCCTGTGCCTGCTTTCCCATTTGATACGCCCCGATGCCCTACCCAGGCAACATCGGGGCGCAGATACTACCAGATTACTCGATGATCTTCGAGACCACGCCGGCGCCGACGGTACGGCCACCTTCGCGGATGGCGAAGCGCAGGCCTTCGTCCATGGCCACCGGGTTGATCAGGGTGACGACCATCTTGACGTTGTCACCCGGCATCACCATTTCGACGCCTTCCGGCAGAGCAGCTGCGCCGGTGATGTCGGTGGTGCGGAAGTAGAACTGCGGACGGTAGCCATTGAAGAACGGGGTGTGACGGCCGCCCTCGTCCTTCGACAGGACGTAGACTTCGCCTTCGAACTTGGTGTGCGGCTTGATCGTGCCCGGCTTGGCCAGGACCTGGCCACGCTCGACGTCGTCACGCTTGGTGCCGCGCAGCAGCAGGCCAGCGTTGTCGCCTGCCTGACCCTGGTCCAGCAGCTTGCGGAACATTTCAACGCCGGTCACGGTGGTCTTCTGCACCGGACGGATGCCGACGATTTCGATTTCGTCGCCGACCTTGATCACGCCACGCTCGATACGGCCAGTCACCACGGTGCCGCGGCCCGAGATCGAGAACACGTCTTCCACCGGCATCAGGAACGGCTTGTCGATCGCGCGCTCCGGCTCCGGAATCCAGCTGTCCAGGGCATCGACCAGCTTCAGGATGGCCGGCACGCCGATGTCGCTCTGGTCGCCTTCCAGCGCCAGGCGGGCCGAACCGGCGATGATCGGGGTGTCGTCGCCCGGGAACTCGTACTTGCTCAGCAGTTCACGCACTTCCATCTCGACCAGCTCGAGCAGCTCTGCGTCGTCAACCATGTCGGCCTTGTTCAGGAACACGACGATGTACGGCACGCCGACCTGACGCGACAGCAGGATGTGCTCGCGGGTCTGCGGCATCGGGCCGTCAGCGGCCGAGCACACCAGGATCGCGCCATCCATCTGGGCGGCACCGGTGATCATGTTCTTGACGTAGTCAGCGTGGCCCGGGCAGTCAACGTGGGCGTAGTGACGGATCGGGGATTCGTATTCGACGTGCGCGGTCGAGATCGTGATACCACGCGCCTTTTCTTCCGGCGCGGCGTCGATCGAGGAGTAATCCTTGAACTCGCCACCGAAGCGCTCGGCACCGATCTTGGTCAGTGCAGCGGTCAGCGTGGTCTTGCCGTGATCGACGTGACCGATGGTGCCGACGTTGACGTGCGGCTTGGTGCGCTCGAACTTACCCTTTGCCATTGTTCTATACCTTGATTGTTCGTAAGTGGTTTCAAGAGAGGCTGAGCGAGGCTCAGCCCTTCTTCATGACGGCTTCGGCGATGTTGGTCGGAGCCGGCTCGTAGTGATCGAATTCCATGGTGAAGGTGGCGCGGCCCTGGGTCTGCGAACGCAGCGCAGTGGCGTAGCCGAACATTTCACCCAGCGGGATCATCGCGTTGATGATCGAAGCGGAGCCGTCACCAGTGGTGTCGGAACCCTGCAGCACGCCGCGACGACGGCTGACGTCGCCCATCACGTCACCCTGGTAATCCTCCGGGGTCACGATCTCGACCTTCATGATCGGCTCCAGCAGCACCGGCTTGGCCTTGGCGAAGCCCTGCTTGAAGGCCATCGACGAAGCCAGCTTGAACGCCATTTCCGAGGAGTCGACGTCGTGGTACGAACCGAACACCAGCTTCACCTTGACGTCCACGACCGGGAAGCCAGCCAGCGGACCGCTGGTGATGGTTTCGCGCAGGCCCTTTTCAACCGACGGAATGAATTCCTTCGGGATCACGCCGCCGGTGATGTCGTTGATGAACAGGAAGTCGTCCTTGATGGCCGGAGCCAGCTTCGGATCGGCACGGTCGGCAGCGGTGATCGGCGACAGTTCGATCACGACGTGACCGTACTGACCCTTACCACCGGACTGCTTGGCGTGCTTGTAGTCCGACTTGACGTCGGCCAGGGTGATGGTTTCGCGGTAGGCCACCTGCGGCGCGCCGACGTTGGCTTCAACGTTGAACTCGCGCTTCAGGCGGTCGACGATGATGTCCAGGTGCAGCTCGCCCATGCCCGAGATGATGGTCTGGCCGGATTCTTCGTCGGTCTTGACGCGGAACGACGGATCTTCCTGCGCCAGACGGCCCAGGGCCAGACCCATCTTTTCCTGGTCCGACTTGGTCTTCGGCTCGACGGCCATCGAGATCACCGGCTCCGGGAACGTCATGCGCTCCAGGATGATCGGGGCGTCCACGGCGCACAGGGTGTCACCGGTGGTGGTGTCCTTCAGGCCCACGGCAGCGGCGATGTCACCGGCCAGAACTTCCTTGATTTCCTCGCGGTTGTTCGAGTGCATCTGCAGGATGCGGCCGATGCGCTCCTTCTTGCCCTTCACCGAGTTCAGCACGGTGTCGCCACCGTTCAGGGTGCCCGAGTAGACACGGAAGAAGGTCAGCGCGCCGACGAACGGGTCGGTGATGATCTTGAAGGCCAGCGACGAGAACGGAGCCTTGTCGTCCGACTTGCGGGTCATTTCGACGGTGTCGTCGTCAACGTCCACGCCCTTCACGTCCGGCACGTCGACCGGCGACGGCAGCAGCTGGATCACGCCGTCCAGCATGGCCTGCACGCCCTTGTTCTTGAAGGCCGAGCCGCAGTACATCGGCACGATCTCGGTGGCCAGGGTGCGGGTACGCAGCGCGTTGATGATTTCAGCCTCGGCCAGCTCTTCGCCGCCCAGGTACTTTTCCATCAGCTCTTCGCTGGCTTCGGCAGCGGTCTCGACCATGAACTGGCGAGCCTCTTCAGCCGGGCCCTGCAGCTCGGCCGGGATTTCACCGTATTCGAACTTCATGCCCTGCGAAGCCTCATCCCAATGGATGGCCTTCATCTTCAGCAGGTCGACGACGCCCTTGAAGTTGTCTTCAGCGCCGATCGGCAGCTGCATCGGCACGGCAACCGCGCCCAGCTTGGCCTTCAGCTGGCCGACGACCTTCTGGAAGTTGGCACCGGTGCGGTCCATCTTGTTGACGAACGCGATGCGCGGCACGTGGTACTTGTTGGCCTGGCGCCACACGGTTTCCGACTGCGGCTGCACGCCACCGACGGCGCACAGGACGAAGACGGCACCGTCGAGCACGCGCAGCGAGCGCTCCACTTCGATGGTGAAGTCGACGTGCCCGGGGGTGTCGATGATGTTGAAGCGGTGCTCCGGCAGGGACTTGTCCATGCCCTTCCAGAACGCGGTGGTGGCAGCGGACTGGATCGTGATGCCACGCTCCTGCTCCTGCTCCATCCAGTCCATGGTGGCGGCGCCGTCGTGCACTTCACCGATCTTGTGGCTCTTGCCGGTGTAGAACAGGATGCGCTCGGACGTGGTGGTCTTGCCGGCATCGATGTGAGCCATGATGCCGAAGTTACGGTAACGCTCGATGGGAGTGGAACGGGCCACGGGAGCCTCTCAGATTTCTTGGATTTCGGATGGCCGAACGCCGCCTTTCGGCGGCCTTCGGATTGGCGCAGTCCTTCTGGGACCGCGAGGCAGCACGCACCGAAGTGGTGCTGCCCTGCCTGTTTTACAAGGCCGTCAAACTCACCAGCGGTAGTGGGCGAATGCCTTGTTGGCTTCGGCCATGCGGTGGGTTTCTTCGCGCTTCTTGATGGCGCCGCCACGATTTTCCGAGGCGTCGATCAGTTCAGCAGCCAGCTTCTTCGGCATGGTGTTCTCACCACGCTTGCGCGCGGAGTCGATCAGCCAGCGCATGGCCAGGGCCATCTTGCGCGACGAACGCACTTCGACCGGCACCTGGTAGGTGGCACCACCGACGCGGCGCGACTTGACTTCGACCGCCGGAGCGACGTTGTCCAGAGCCTTCTGCACCAGTTCAATGGCGTTGGCGCTGCTGTTCTTCTCGGTGATCACGTCCATGGCGCCATACACGATCTTTTCGGCGACGGACTTCTTGCCGCTCTGCATGACCATGTTGATGAAGCGGGCGATGGTTTCGCTTCCGTGCTTCGGATCGGGCAGGACGGAACGCTGCGGAGTATTACCCTTACGCGACATAGTGCTCTCTCCTTATGCCTTCGGACGCTTGGCGCCGTACTTGGAACGGGCCTGGCGACGCTTGGCAACGCCGGCGGCGTCGAGCGAGCCACGAACGGTGTGGTAACGCACACCCGGCAGGTCCTTGACGCGACCGCCGCGGATCAGGACCACGGAGTGCTCCTGCAGGTTGTGGCCTTCACCACCGATGTAGGAAATCACTTCTTCCTGGTTGGTCAGGCGGACCTTGGCAACCTTGCGCAGAGCCGAGTTCGGCTTCTTCGGAGTGGTGGTGTAGACACGGGTGCAGACGCCACGGCGCTGCGGGCACTTGTCGAGCGCCGGCGAGGCACTCTTGTAGGTGGTCGCTTGCCGCGGCTTGCGGACCAGCTGGTTGATCGTCGCCATCAGTAGGTTCTTCTGATTGGTGGCCGGAAAATCCGACCAGAGATGCGGAAATGTTAAAGCAGGCCAAAATTCTGGCCTGCTGAGACAGACGATTGTAGCAACCTGCCAGGAAAGCAGTCAAACGCCTCCTGTCAAGCCCGTTCCTGATCCCGGAACGTTACTGGGGGGCCTCCATGTACCCCGTTCAGGTTGGCCGGGTCGATCGCGGACGATCTCCCCTGCCCTTTCCCAATCCCATCGATGGACCGATGGGGTGGTCCGGCCTAGCGGCCGGACCGGATACCTCATTCTTCGCCCGAGGCCTGTTCAGCTTCGGCTTCAACCACCGGTGCCTCGACCGCAGCCGGGGTGCCGGCCAGGGTCTGCATTTCCGACTCGGTGAGACCGGAAGCGCCGCGACGGCGGTTGCTGTGGTACGCCAGGCCGGTACCGGCCGGAATCAGGCGGCCCACGATGACGTTTTCCTTCAGGCCACGCAGGTTGTCCGAGGTGCCGCGGACGGCCGCTTCGGTCAGCACGCGGGTGGTTTCCTGGAACGACGCGGCCGAGATGAACGATTCGGTCGCCAGCGAGGCCTTGGTGATACCCAGCAGGACCGGATCGAAGTGCGCCGGCAGCTCGTTGCGGGTCGACAGGCGCGCATTCTCCTCGATAACACGCTGACGCTCCACCTGTTCGCCGTTCAGGAACTTGCTGCTGCCCTGGTCGGTGATCTCGACCTTGCGCAGCATCTGGCGGGTGATCACCTCGATGTGCTTGTCGTTGATCTTTACGCCCTGCAGGCGGTACACGTCCTGGATTTCCTTCACCAGGTAGGCCGCCAGCGGTTCGACACCCAGCAGACGCAGGATGTCCTGCGGGCTCGGCTCGCCGTCCACGATGGTTTCACCCTTGGTGACATGCTCGCCTTCGAACACGATGACCTGGCGGTACTTCGGGATCAGCTCTTCGTGCTCCGAACCATCGGTGTCCTTGATGATCAGGCGCTGCTTGCCCTTGGTGTCCTTGCCGAAGCTGATGATGCCCGAACGCTCGGCCAGCACCGCCGGATCCTTCGGCTTGCGCGCTTCGAACAGGTCGGCCACGCGCGGCAGACCACCAGTGATGTCGCGGGTCTTCGACGCTTCCTGCGGGATCTTGGCAACCACGTCACCCACGCCCACCGGGGCGCCATCCTGCAGGTTGACGATCGAACGCGGCGGCAGCAGGTACTGCGCCGGCAGGTCGGTGCCCGGGATCGACAGGTCGTTGCCCTTGGCATCAACGATGCGCACGATCGGGCGCAGGTCCTTGGCCTGGGTACCACGACGCTTCGGATCGGTGATTTCGCGCGAAGCGAGGCCCGTCAGCTCGTCGGTCTTCTCGATGACGGTGATGCCGTCGACGAAGTCGATGAAGCGGATGAAGCCGGCCACTTCCGACACGATCGGGTGGTTATGCGGATCCCAGTTGGCCACGGTCTGGCCAGCCTTGATCGCATCACCGTCCTTGGACGTGATGGTCGCACCGTACGGCAGCTTGTAACGCTCACGCTCACGGCCGTGGGCATCGAGCACCGAGATTTCGCCCGAGCGCGACACTGCCACCAGCGAGCCATTGGCGTGCTCGACCGACTTGAGGTTGCTGAACTTGACCGAGCCGGTGGTCTTGACGGTGATGTTGTCGACCGCAGCAGCTCGCGACGCCGCACCACCGATGTGGAACGTACGCATGGTCAGCTGGGTACCCGGCTCACCGATGGACTGCGCGGCGATGACGCCGACCGCTTCACCGATGTTGACCAGGTGGCCACGGGCCAGGTCGCGGCCGTAGCAGCGCGAGCAGACGCCGAAGGCCGATTCGCAGGAGATGGTCGAGCGGACCTTGATGGTCTGCACGCCGGCATCTTCCAGCTTGGCAACCCAGGCTTCGTCCAGCAGGGTGTTGCGGGTGACGATCGGATCTTCGTCGTTGCCCGGCAGGAACACGTCCTCGGCAACCACGCGACCCAGCACGCGGTCCTTCAGCGGCTCGACCACGTCGCCGCCTTCCACGATCGGGGTCATGATCAGGCCTTCGGTGGTACCGCAATCCACCTCGGTGATCACCACGTCCTGCGCGACGTCGACCAGACGACGGGTCAGGTAACCCGAGTTCGCGGTCTTCAGCGCGGTATCGGCCAGACCCTTACGGGCACCGTGGGTGGAGTTGAAGTACTCCTGCACGTTCAGGCCTTCACGGAAGTTCGCCTTGATGGGCGTCTCGATGATCGAGCCGTCCGGACGCGCCATCAGGCCACGCATACCGGCCAGCTGACGGATCTGCGCCTGCGAACCACGCGCACCGGAGTCGGCCATGATGTACAGCGAGTTCATCGACTTCTGGTCGATGGTCTCACCCTTGGCATTGACGACCTTTTCGGTACCGATGGTGTCCATCATCGCCTTGGCGATGCGCTCGTTGGTGCGCGACCAGATGTCGACCACCTTGTTGTAGCGCTCGCCGGCGGTGACCAGGCCCGACTGGTACTGCTCCTGGATTTCCAGCACTTCGGCTTCGGCCTCGGTGAGGATGCCCTTCTTCTCGTCCGGGATCAGCATGTCATCGATGCCGATGGAGACGCCGGCGCGGGTCGCGTAGGCGAAGCCGGTGTACATCAGCTTGTCGGCGAACACGACCGTGTCCTTCAGGCCCAGCTGGCGGTAGCTGGAGTTGATCAGGCGGCTGATGTTCTTCTTGGTCAGCTCGGTGTTGGCCAGCGCGAACGGCAGGCCTTCCGGCAGGATTTCAGCCAGCAGGGCGCGACCGATCGTGGTGTCCACGATCGAGGTCTTGTTCTGCTTCACACCGTCTTCGTCGGTCACCACCTCGGTGATGCGGACCTTGACGCGCGCGTGCAGTTCCACCACGCGGTTGTCGTAGGCACGCTTCACTTCGGCGATGTTGGCGAAGGCCATGCCCTCGCCCTTCTTGTTTTCCAGCGAGCGGGTCATGTAGTACAGACCCAGCACGACGTCCTGCGACGGCACGATGATCGGCTCGCCGTTGGCCGGCGACAGGATGTTGTTGGTCGACATCATCAGCGCACGCGCTTCCAGCTGGGCTTCCAGCGAGAGCGGCACGTGGACGGCCATCTGGTCACCGTCGAAGTCGGCGTTGAACGCGGTGCAGACCAGCGGGTGCAGCTGGATGGCCTTGCCTTCGATCAGCACCGGCTCGAACGCCTGGATGCCCAGACGGTGCAGGGTCGGCGCACGGTTCAGCATCACCGGATGCTCGCGGATGACCTCTTCCAGGATGTCCCAGACTTCGGCTTCTTCGCGCTCGACCAGCTTCTTGGCGGCCTTGATGGTGGTGGCCAGGCCACGACGCTGCAGCTTGGCGAAGACGAACGGCTTGAACAGCTCCAGCGCCATCTTCTTCGGCAGGCCGCACTGGTGCAGGCGCAGGTACGGACCGACCACGATGACCGAACGGCCCGAGTAGTCGACGCGCTTGCCGAGCAGGTTCTGGCGGAAGCGGCCCTGCTTGCCCTTGATCATGTCGGCCAGCGACTTCAGCGGGCGCTTGTTGGTGCCGGTGATGGCACGGCCACGACGGCCGTTGTCCAGCAGCGCATCGACCGACTCCTGCAGCATGCGCTTTTCATTGCGCACGATGATGTCCGGCGCGCTCAGTTCGAGCAGGCGGCGCAGGCGGTTGTTGCGGTTGATGACGCGGCGGTACAGGTCGTTCAGGTCGGAGGTCGCGAAGCGGCCGCCATCCAGCGGGACCAGCGGACGCAGGTCCGGCGGCAGCACCGGCAGCACGGTCATGACCATCCATTCCGGACGGTTGCCCGATTCCAGGAAGGCTTCGATCAGCTTGATGCGCTTGGTGAGGCGCTTGAGCTTGGTTTCCGAACCGGTAGCGGCGATTTCCTCGCGCAGGCGGGTCATTTCCGACTGCAGGTCGATCGTGCGCAGCAGTTCGTACACGGCCTCGGCGCCCATGGCGGCGTCGAAGTCGTCACCGTGCTCCTGGCGGGCCTGCAGGTACTGTTCCTCGGTCAGCAGCTGGCGGCGCTCCAGGGCGGTCAGGCCCGGCTCGGTCACCACGTAGGCTTCGAAGTACAGCACGCGCTCGATGTCGCGCAGGGTCATGTCCAGCATCAGGCCGATGCGCGACGGCAGCGACTTCAGGAACCAGATGTGCGCGACCGGCGAGGCCAGGTCGATGTGGCCCATGCGCTCGCGGCGCACCTTGGCCAGGGTCACTTCGGTACCGCACTTTTCGCAGACCACGCCGCGGTGCTTCATGCGCTTGTACTTGCCGCACAGGCACTCGTAGTCCTTCACCGGGCCGAAGATGGCGGCACAGAACAGGCCGTCGCGTTCCGGCTTGAAGGTACGGTAGTTGATGGTTTCCGGCTTCTTCACTTCGCCGAAGGACCACGAACGGATCAGGTCCGGCGAAGCCAGCGCGATCTTGATCGCGTCGAAGTCCAGCGTCTGGCGCTGCTGGTTGAAGAGGTTGAGCAGGTCTTTCATGGTGTTCTCCAGAAGGAGGAATGCTGTGTCGATGGGCTTTCAGTTCACTGCCAGCGGCGCGGCGGCGTTGACCGCCGCGCCGGCATGGATCAGTTGTCTTCCAGTTCCATGTTGATGGCCAGCGAGCGGATTTCCTTCACGAGCACGTTGAAGGATTCCGGCATGCCCGCGACCATCTCGTGCTCACCGTCGACGATGTTCTTGTACATCTGGTTGCGGCCCTGCACGTCATCGGACTTCACCGTCAGCATTTCCTGCAGGGTGTAGGCCGCGCCGTAGGCTTCCAGCGCCCAGACTTCCATTTCACCGAAGCGCTGGCCGCCGAACTGCGCCTTGCCGCCCAGCGGCTGCTGGGTGACGAGCGAGTACGGACCGGTCGAACGGGCGTGCATCTTGTCGTCGACCAGGTGGTTCAGCTTCAGGTAGTGCATGTAACCCACGGTGGTGTGGCGATCGAACGCTTCACCGGTGCGGCCGTCGTACAGCTGGGTCTGGCCACTGCTCGGCAGGTCGGCCAGTTCCAGCATGCGCTTGATTTCCGCTTCGGTGGCGCCGTCGAACACCGGGGTGGCCATCGGCACGCCGTCGGTCAGGTTACGGGCCAGACGCAGCAGTTCCTCGTCGCTGAACTGCGACAGGTCGACACGGTTGGCCACGTTGGTGTCGTCGTGGTTGTAGATGTCGTCCAGGAACTTGCGCAGGTCGGCAACCGCCGCCTGGGCTTCCATCATCGCCTGGATCTTGCGGCCCAGGCCCTTGGCAGCCCAGCCCAGATGCACTTCCAGGATCTGGCCGATGTTCATACGCGACGGCACGCCCAGCGGGTTCAGCACGATGTCCACGGTTTCGCCCGAGGCCATGTACGGCATGTCCTCGACCGGCACCACGTTGGAGACCACACCCTTGTTGCCGTGGCGGCCTGCCATCTTGTCGCCCGGCTGGATGCGGCGCTTCACGGCCAGGAACACCTTGACCATCTTCAGCACGCCCGGGGCGAGGTCGTCACCGGCGGTGATCTTGCCGCGCTTGTCGGCGAAGCGACGCTCGAATTCCTTCTCGTGCGCCTGGATCTGCTTCTGGGCGCGCTCGATGGCTTCCGAGGCGTCCTCGTCCTTCATGCGCAGGGCGAACCAGTCAGCCTTCTTCAGGCCGTCCAGGAAGGCGTCGCTGATGACGTCGCCCTTCTTCAGGCCAGCGCCACCGTTGACCACCTTGCCCACGATCTGCGAACGCAGACGCATGTAGATGGCGGCTTCCAGGATGCGGAACTGGTCGTCGAAGTCCTTCTTGACGCGCTTGATTTCAGACTCTTCGATCTGACGGGCGCGCTTGTCCTTCTCGATGCCGTCGCGGGTGAAGACCTGCACGTCGATGACGGTGCCGTCCATGCCCGGCGGCACGCGCAGCGAGCTGTCCTTCACGTCCGACGCCTTCTCGCCGAAGATCGCGCGCAGCAGCTTCTCTTCCGGGGTCAGCTGGCTTTCGCCCTTCGGGGTGACCTTGCCGACCATGATGTCGCCGGCGCGGACTTCGGCACCGATGTACACCACGCCGCTTTCGTCCAGGCGGTTCAGCGCCTGCTCGGAAACGTTCGGGATATCGGCCGAGATTTCCTCCGGCCCCAGCTTGGTGTCACGCGCGACGCAGGTCAGCTCTTCGATGTGGATCGTGGTGTAACGATCCTCTTCCACCACGCGCTCGGAGAGCAGGATGGAGTCTTCGAAGTTGTAGCCGTTCCACGGCATGAACGCGATCAGCATGTTCTGGCCCAGGGCCAGTTCGCCGATGTCGGTGGACGGACCGTCGGCCAGCACGTCGCCGCGGGCGATGACGTCACCCACCTGGACCAGCGGACGCTGGTTGATGCAGGTGTTCTGGTTCGAACGGGTGTACTTGACCAGGTTGTAGATGTCCACGCCTGCGTCGGTGGCGCCAACGATCTCTTCCTCGTTGACCTTGACCACGATGCGGGCCGCGTCGATCTGCACGATCTCGCCACCACGACGGGCGTTCACGGTCACACCGGAGTCACGCGCCACGGCGCGCTCGATGCCGGTACCGACCAGCGGCTTCTGCGCACGCAGGGTCGGCACGGCCTGACGCTGCATGTTGGCGCCCATCAGTGCGCGGTTGGCGTCATCGTGCTCCAGGAACGGAACCAGCGCGGCCGCGATCGACACGGTCTGCATCGGCGAGACGTCCATGAAGTGGACTTCCGCCGGCGGCTTCAGCAGCGACTCGCCCTGGAAGCGGCACGGAACGAACTGCTCGGTCAGCACGCTGTCGGCATTGGTCAGGGCGTTGGCCTGCGCAATGACGTACTCGTTTTCTTCGATGGCCGACAGGAACTCGACTTCGTCATAGACCTTGCCGTCCACGACCTTGCGGTACGGGGTCTCGAGGAAACCGTACTGGTTGGTGCGGGCGTACACGGCCAGCGAGTTGATCAGGCCGATGTTCGGGCCTTCCGGGGTTTCGATGGTGCAGACGCGGCCGTAATGGGTCGGGTGCACGTCGCGCACTTCGAAGCCGGCGCGCTCACGGGTCAGGCCGCCCGGGCCCAGGGCCGAGACGCGACGCTTGTGGGTCACTTCCGACAGCGGGTTGTTCTGGTCCATGAACTGCGACAGCTGCGAGGAGCCGAAGAACTCCTTGATGGCAGCGGCGACCGGCTTGGCGTTGATCAGCTCCTGCGGGGTCAGGCCTTCCGACTCGGCCATCGACAGGCGCTCCTTGACCGCGCGCTCGACGCGGACCAGGCCCACGCGGAACACGTTCTCGGCCATTTCGCCGACCGAACGCACGCGACGGTTGCCCAGGTGATCGATGTCATCGACCACGCCGCGACCGTTGCGGATCTCGGTCAGGACCTTGATCACGTCCAGGATGTCGGAGCTGTCGCCATGGGCGGCAACCAGGCGCTTGGACTCTTCGTCGTTGCGCTCACCGTAGTACTTGCGGTCGTACAGCACGGCTTCGCCGGTGGTTTCCTTGCGGCCCACGCGACGGTTGAACTTCATGCGGCCGACCGCGGACAGGTCGTAGCGCTCGAAGGTGAAGAACAGGTTGTGGAACAGGTTCTGCGCGGCATCCTTGGTCGGCGGCTCGCCCGGACGCATCATGCGGTAGATCTCGACCAGGGCTTCCAGCTGGGTCTTGGTCGGGTCGATGCGCAGGGTGTTGGACAGGTACGGGCCACGATCCAGATCGTTCACCCACAGGGTGCCCACGGCATCCACACCGGCCTTGCGGAAGGCCTGCAGCTGCTCGTCGGTGATCTCGTCATTGGCCTGGGCCAGCAGTTCGCCGGTCGAAGCATCGACCACGTCGTGCGACAGGATGCGGCCGACGATGTAGTCGTCCGGCACGGCCAGGGCGGCGATGCCCGAGGCTTCCAGCTGCTTGATGTGGCGCGCGGTGATGCGCTTGCCGGCTTCCACGATGACCTTGTCGCCGTCGGCGAGGTCGAAGCCCAGGGTTTCGCCACGCAGGCGCTCCGGCACCAGCTCCAGCTGGACGCCTTCATCCGGGTTGATGTGGAAGGTGTTGATCTCGAAGAACTCGGCCAGCATCTCTTCGTTGCTGTAGCCGAGCGCGCGCAGCAGGATCGACACCGGCAGCTTGCGGCGGCGGTCGATACGGGTGAACAGCGCGTCCTTCGGGTCGAACTCGAAGTCCAGCCAGGAACCGCGGTAAGGAATGATGCGGGCGCTGTACAGCAGCTTGCCCGAGCTGTGGGTCTTGCCACGGTCGTGGTCGAAGAATACGCCCGGCGAACGGTGCAGCTGCGAGACGATGACGCGCTCGGTGCCGTTGACGATGAAGGTGCCGTTCTCGGTCATCAGCGGGATTTCGCCCAGATAGACCTCCTGCTCCTTCACGTACTTGATGGCCTTGGTCGACGACTCACGGTCGTAGATCACCAGGCGCACGGTCACGCGCAGCGGGGCGCCGTAGCTCATGCCACGCTGGCGGCACTCACGCTCGTCGAAGACCGGTTCGCCCAGCTTGTAGCCGACGTATTCCAGGGCAGCATTGCCGCTGTAGCTGGCGATCGGGAAGACCGACTTCAGCGCAGCGTGCAGGCCGTGGTCCGTGCGCTTGGCCGGATCGACGTTTTCCTGCAGGAATTCACGATAGGAATCCACCTGGATGGCGAGCAGGAACGGCACTTCGAGAATCGAGCGCTGCTTGCCGAAATCCTTGCGGATACGCTTTTTTTCGGTGAACGAATAGGACGTCATGAGGTCTTCCACCTTGTTGTGCGGATCGTGCGCCCACGATCCGAAGGGAACTTGAAATTGTCAGTTGGAAGTCGCTGGTATTGCCGGCACCAGCACGCCTTCTCCCGCTACTTCCAACTGCCAACTCGTCTGCATCCACTCCCCCGCTGCCGCGCTCTGCGCTGGCCTGCCGGGGTCTGACCGCAGCCCGTGTTGGGCTTTTTCTGCTTTTGAAACAGTCGACCAACAGTCGACCCTACCGGTACTGCAACAACGACCAAAGGCCGGGGGCTTACGCCCCCAGCCTTGGCTGCATCGCCGTGAATCGGTGACGATGCAAGGTAACTGCTTACTTGACTTCGACAGTCGCGCCAGCAGCTTCCAGGTCCTTCTTCATCTTCTCGGCGTCGTCCTTCGAAGCGCCTTCCTTCAGGACGCCACCGGCTTCGGCCAGGTCCTTCGCTTCCTTCAGGCCCAGGCCGGTGATGGCGCGGACGGCCTTGATGACTTCGACCTTCTTGTCGCCGGCCGACTTCAGGGTGACGGTGAACTCGGTCTGCTCTTCAACAGCAGCGGCCGGGCCAGCAGCAGCAGCCACGGCAACCGGAGCAGCGGCGGAGACGCCGAACTTCTCTTCGATGGCCTTGACCAGCTCCATCACTTCCATCAGGGACTTCTCGGCGATGGCGTCGACGATCTGTTCGTTGGTAAGGGACATGATTAATACCTTTGGATGATTTTCTGGGTTGAGGTTCCGTCAGGAACCACGGTAAGTCGAAACTCAGGCGGTCTCGGCGGCCGGCTCGGCAGCGTCGGCGGCGACGTCGCCACCACCCTGCTTCTCGCCAACGGCCTTGATGGCGCGGGCAAACATCGTGACCGGCTCGGTCAGGACGCGGGCCAGCATGGCCAGGGCCTGGTCGCGGGTCGGCAGCGAGGCCAGCACTTCGACGTGGCTTGCCGGGAACACTTCGCCACCGATGGCGACGACCTTAGCCTTCAGCTTGTCGTTGCCCTTGGCGGCTTCCTTGATCAGGCGACCGGCAGCGCCGGGCTCCTCGAGCGAGAACGCGTACAGCAGCGGACCAACCATCTGGTCCTGGGCGACTGCGAACTCGGTGCCTTCAACGGCGCGCGAAGCCAGGGTGTTCTTGACAACCTTCAAGAAAACACCGGTTTCACGAGCCTGCTTGCGCATCGCGGTCATCTGGGCGACCGTGGTGCCAGCGTATTCGGCTGCGATCAAGGAGTGGGCCTTGGCGGCGACGTCTGCCAGCTCGGCGACTACTTCTTGCTTCTGGGACAGATTGAGAGCCATTGCACTCCTCCTATTGAACTCCGCTTACGGCTCCTGCCGTGTGCGGTCCTGTGCGGCATCCGTCCTGGACGCCGGGAACATCGGGATGATGTTCCGGGGGTGGGCCGTTCTAGACCTGGAGTGGGCCAACCTGGGAAACCCAGACGTGCGTGAACCAGAAAAACTCCAGAAGGGCACCATCTACGCAGGGTGATTCCGGGGAATCGATTAAGCGCTCATGACTGCTCCGGCGGCGACTCCTTGCCAGATCGAGCTTCCGTGCCCGTCGCCGGTATTGCCACGACCGCGCCTGCGGTCTTTGACGGCTACCGCGGGCGATGTACGGCCAGCGATGCCTTCAAATGTCACGGTCACGGCACCGAAGGTACCGTGACCGCTTGAAACAATTACTTCAGGGTCAGCGACGACTGGTCGACGGTGACGCCCGGGCCCATCGTCGAGCTGACCGAAACCTTCTGCAGGTAGGTGCCCTTCGAGGTGGCCGGCTTGGCCTTGATCAGGTCCAGCAGCAGCGCGGTCAGGTTCGACTTCAGCGCGTCTTCGGCGAAGTCGGCCTTGCCGATGGTGCAGTGGATGATGCCAGCCTTGTCGGTGCGGTAACGGACCTGACCCGACTTGGCGTTCTTCACGGCTTCACCCGGGTTCGGGGAAACGGTGCCGACCTTCGGGTTCGGCATCAGGCCGCGCGGGCCCAGCACGGTGCCCAGCTTACCGACGACGCGCATGGCGTCCGGGGTCGCGATGACGACGTCGTAGTTCAGATCGCCGGCCTGCATCTTCTCGGCCAGATCATCCATACCGACGGCTTCGGCGCCAGCGGCCAGGGCTTCGTCAGCCTTGGCACCGGCCGGAGCGAACACGGCGACGCGGACCGACTTGCCGGTACCGGCCGGCAGCACGGTGGAGCCACGGACCTGCTGGTCGGACTTCTTCGCATCGACGCCCAGGCGCACAGCGACGTCGATCGACTCGACGAACTTGGCCTTGGTGGCGCTCTTCAGGATGTTGATCGCGTCCTCGAAGGCGGATGCCTTGCCCGGAACGACGGCGGCCTTGATGGCCTTCTCACGCTTGGTCTGTGCCATCTTATTAACCCTCCACCACGAGGCCCATGGAACGGGCAGAGCCAGCGATGGTACGCACGGCGGCGTCCAGATCGGCGGCAGTCAGATCCGGTTCCTTCGCCTTGGCGATCTCTTCCAGCTGCTTACGGGTGACCTTGCCGACCTTCTCGGTGTTCGGGCGCTTGGAGCCCGACGAGATGCCAGCGGCCTTCTTCAGCAGAGTGGTGGCCGGGGTGCTCTTGGTGATGAAGGTGAACGTACGGTCCGAGTAGGCCGTGATGATCACCGGAACCGGCAGACCCGGCTCGAGCTTCTGCGTGGCAGCGTTGAACGCCTTGCAGAATTCCATGATGTTCAGACCGCGCTGACCCAGCGCAGGACCGACCGGCGGCGAGGGGTTGGCCTGACCGGCCTTCACCTGCAGCTTGATGTAACCGACAACTTTCTTTGCCATGTGAGTACTCTCCGGGTGCTAGCGCCTTTCGACAACAGGCTCCCCATCGGACCGGGAATCACGCGTCCCGGCATCGCGTTTTGAAATCATGCTGAAGGCCACCTTGCGGCGGCCTCGTCCTGCTGGCTTCCCAGCGGGGAGCCGCGCACTATATCAGGTTTTTTCTTCACATGCCTGAAGCGGCACATAAACGGACGAAACCGGGCAGAGCCCGGTTCCCCTTGTAGAGTCGAGCCATGCTCGACTGCACCGCCATCCGGAGCCTGGAGTCGAGCAAGCTTGTATGTTCCTCCCGGCTCCTACGCGGTATGTAGGAGCCAGGGTGGAGGGACCGTCAAGCATGCATCTGCGGATACTAGCCGACAGACGAGTCGAGCGATCCCCATCCCGCACACGAACGTCGATAAAGGATCGTACGGCCCCCAAAGGGGATCGTCGATGTAGGCAAGCTAACGTCGGTGCGGTACCACCCCAGCCCCTTAAAGATAGCTGGGAGCCGTACAAATGTCTGATTCTCTCGATATTGGCGTGGACGTGGACTCCAAGGAGTTCGTACCGGCAGTGGCCGACCGCAAGGCCGGCGACAGGATCGCCAACACCCGGGCCGGCATAGCCCAGTGGCTCAACACCTTGCCCCAGCGATGCCGGATTGGCATGGAGGCGACGGGGCGGTACTACGAGTTGTTGGCTCGGATGGCTGGCCAGGCAGGCCACGTTGTCTATGTGATCAATCCACGTCTGATCAAGCACTACGGCCGGGCGACGGGCTCGCGTGGCAAGACGGACGCCATGGACGCCGAAGCGATCGCCCGATACGTGAAGAAGGAGAACGATCGCCTGCGTGAATACGTACCGCGTACCGATGAGCAGCAGCAGATGCACGATTTGCTGCGCAAGCGGCAGACGCTGGTAAAGACACGCGCGCGGCTGGAGCAATCCTTCGGGGTAAGCAAAAGTGCCCCCGGGGAGCTGTCAGATCTGTTCTGCGCTCTGGCTGGGACGCTGTCCGAGCTGGAAAGCGAACTGCAGCGCTTGGGTCGCGATGGAGAGCATGGCACGCTCTACAAGCGCCTGTTGACCATCCCTGGTATCGGCCCCGCTGTCGCCGCTCACCTGATCTACTACATGACGCGCTGGCCGTTGGCCAACGCCAACGCGTGGATCGCCTGCACGGGCCTGGATCCCCGGCCCAACGAGTCTGGCGGCAGAACGGGACGGCGTCGGCTGTCCAAACAGGGCGCGCCAGTGCTGCGCCAGATGCTCTACATGGCCGCCATGGGGCTCAAGCGGTGTCGTCGGGGGCAACCGCTCTACGACGAGCTGTCAAAACGCGGTCACCCCAGCACCGCCGTCTTCAACATCCTGGCCAGAAAGCTGGCCAGGATCGCCTGGGGTGTCTTCAAAAGCGGCCGGGACTTCGATCCGGCCATGCTGAAGGTGGGTCAAGCCTGCTTCCAGCAGGCTTGACCACGAACATAGGATCTCGACTCTACCGACAGGTCAGACGGCCTTTTCGACCTGGCCGAACTCGAGTTCGACCGGAGTGGCACGACCGAAGATCAGCACCGAGACGCGCAGACGGCTCTTCTCGTAGTTGACTTCTTCGACGACGCCATTGAAATCGTTGAACGGGCCGTCGGTAACGCGGACCATCTGGCCCGGCTCGAACAGCACCTTCGGACGCGGCTTCTCGACACCTTCCTGAACGCGATTCAGGATGGCTTCGGCCTCGGAATCGGCGATCGGCAGCGGACGGTCGGCGGTGCCGCCGATGAAGCCCATCACGCGCGGGGTTTCCTTGACCAGGTGCCAGCTTTCGTTGTCGATGCGCGGAATACCGGCTTCTTCGTGGGTCTCGATCTGGACCAGCACGTAACCCGGGAAGAACTTGCGCTCGGAGCGGCGCTTCTGGCCAGCGCGCATCTCGACCACTTCTTCGGTCGGGACCAGGACATCGCCGAAGCGCTCTTCCATGCCGTCACGGACGATGCGATCGCGCAGAGCCTGCGCCACCGACTTCTCGAAGCCCGAATAGGCGTGAACGACGTACCAACGCTTCATGCAATTCTCCTTAGCGGCTCAGGAACAACTGAACCAGCCACTGAATGACGTAATCGAACCCACCCAGCAACAGACTGAGAATGGTCACCACCACCATCACGACCCAGGTCATGCGGATGGCTTCCTGGCGCGTCGGCCAGACCACCTTGCGCAGTTCGAAGCGCGACTCGGAGAGGAATTCGCGGGTGTCGCGCCCCTTGCCGGTCAGCATGAACACGCCGATACCGCCAACCAGACCGACCACAACCGCCAACGCACGCAGCTGACCCGCCCACGCACCCAGCTGGGTGGCGCGACCGGAGTCGGCGGAGAACCAGAACCAGACGAACAGACCGGCCAGCACCAGCAGCGATGCGGCGACGTACTTGACGATATCCCCGCCGTTGGCGGAGTTGTCCTTGGAGTGTTCGATCTTGCTATTCATCCGGCTGTGTCTGCTTTAGCGGCCCAGGCCGCTGGATAAGGTGGGCAGATGGCACGCCAGGAGGGACTCGAACCCCCAACCTGCGGTTTTGGAGACCGCTGCTCTGCCAATTGAGCTACTGGCGTACGTGTTGAAACTTGCCTTCCCTTAGACGGCGAAGGCGGACCGAGGTTCCCGGCCCGCCATTCGCGTAACCGGCGGCGCTATGCAACCACCGGTACTGCAGGCTTACTCGATGATCTTCGAGACCACGCCGGCGCCGACGGTACGGCCGCCTTCGCGGATGGCGAAGCGCAGGCCTTCGTCCATTGCCACCGGGTTGATCAGGGTGACGACCATCTTGACGTTGTCACCCGGCATCACCATTTCGACGCCTTCCGGCAGAGCAGCTGCGCCGGTGATGTCGGTGGTGCGGAAGTAGAACTGCGGACGGTAGCCGTTGAAGAACGGGGTGTGACGGCCGCCCTCGTCCTTCGACAGGACGTAGACTTCGCCTTCGAACTTGGTGTG
Organism: Stenotrophomonas sp. 86156_Sma; assembly: GCF_056481625.1. Classification (NCBI taxonomy): domain Bacteria; kingdom Pseudomonadati; phylum Pseudomonadota; class Gammaproteobacteria; order Lysobacterales; family Lysobacteraceae; genus Stenotrophomonas; species Stenotrophomonas sp. 86156_Sma. The sequence continues at coordinate 861,796 of NZ_CM151157.1, read as the reverse complement.
CGGCTTGATCGAGCCCGGCTTGGCCAGAACCTGGCCACGCTCGACGTCGTCACGCTTGGTGCCGCGCAGCAGCAGGCCAGCGTTGTCGCCTGCCTGACCCTGGTCCAGCAGCTTGCGGAACATTTCAACGCCGGTCACGGTGGTCTTCTGCACCGGACGGATGCCGACGATTTCGATTTCGTCGCCAACCTTGATCACGCCGCGCTCGATACGACCGGTCACCACGGTGCCGCGGCCCGAGATCGAGAACACGTCTTCCACCGGCATCAGGAACGGCTTGTCGATCGCGCGCTCCGGCTCCGGAATCCAGCTGTCCAGGGCATCGACCAGCTTCAGGATGGCCGGCACGCCGATGTCGCTCTGGTCGCCTTCCAGCGCCAGACGGGCCGAACCGGCGATGATCGGGGTGTCGTCGCCCGGGAAGTCGTACTTGCTCAGCAGCTCGCGCACTTCCATCTCGACCAGCTCGAGCAGCTCGGCGTCGTCAACCATGTCGGCCTTGTTCAGGAACACGACGATGTACGGCACGCCGACCTGACGCGACAGCAGGATGTGCTCGCGGGTCTGCGGCATCGGGCCGTCAGCGGCCGAGCACACCAGGATCGCGCCGTCCATCTGGGCGGCACCGGTGATCATGTTCTTGACGTAGTCAGCATGGCCCGGGCAATCGACGTGGGCGTAGTGACGGACCGGGGATTCGTATTCGACGTGCGCGGTCGAGATCGTGATACCACGCGCCTTTTCTTCCGGCGCGGCGTCGATCGAGGAGTAGTCCTTGAACTCGCCACCGAAGCGCTCGGCACCGATCTTGGTCAGTGCGGCGGTCAGCGTGGTCTTGCCGTGGTCGACGTGACCGATGGTGCCGACATTGACGTGCGGCTTGGTGCGCTCGAACTTACCCTTGGCCATGGCTGCTTATCTCGAATTCGTCTGAGAGGTGATGCTTAAGATGGTGCTCACGAAAGGAATCGAACCTTCGACCTCTTCCTTACCAAGGAAGTGCTCTACCGACTGAGCTACGTGAGCCGAGTTTTGCATTATGACATGAACTCGATAATATTCAAAGTTCATTCAATGGAGCGGGAGACGGGAATCGAACCCGCACCATCAGCTTGGAAGGCTGAGGTTCTACCATTGAACTACTCCCGCGCCGGGAATGTCACAACGTGAAACTGGTGGAGGGAGGTGGATTCGAACCACCGAAGGCGTAAGCCAGCAGATTTACAGTCTGCCCCCGTTGGCCGCTTGGGTATCCCTCCTTACCACCCCATTCCGTTGCCGCCGAAGCGTTGCGGTGTGTGGTGGTGAGCCGCTTATTCTGCTGATGGGACGGGGGGCTGTCAACGCTTTTTTCCACTTTTTTCACACGCTGTCGCAAACCCATTGATACGCAAGGTTATTGCCCCGGGACCGCAAGGGTCTCGTTGGCGAAAATTGCGACATGAGGGACGCCGTCGCCGCCGATCCAGCCCCGATACATGCCCTGGGTGTTGAATGGCGTGGCCATTTTTCCGTCTGCAGCGAGCACGATCGCACCGCCGTCACCCCCCATCTGCGGAATCGTCTCGTTGATCACGCCCTTGCCGGCCTGTTCCGGCGTCTGCCCCTGGTAGCGCATGCGTGCGCAGATCTCGTGCGCGGCCGCGGTGCGGATGTAGTACTCGCCCCAGCCGGTGCCGGACACCGCACAGCGCGCATCGGCCCAGGTGCCTGCACCGATGATCGGCGAGTCACCCACCCGGCCATAGCGCTTGTTGGTCATGCCACCAGTGGAGGTACCGGCGGCCAGGTGCCCCTGCGCATCCAATGCGACCGCACCGACGGTCCCGAAGTGCTTTGCAGTCTCCAGGTCGGCATGCGCCTGGCCACTGGCCTCTTCCTTCAGTGCACGCTGCAGCTGCTGCCAACGCTTCTCCGTACGGAAGTAGGAGGGATCGGCCAGAGACATCCCCTGCTCGACCGCGAAGGCTTCGGCGCCCTGCCCCACCATCATCACGTGCCTGGATTTCTGCATCACGGTCTGCGCCAGCAGGATCGGGTTGCGCACCCGCTGCACGCCGGCCACCGCGCCCGCCGCCTGGGTGGCCCCGTCCATCACTGCGGCATCCAGCTCGTTGTGGCCGTCATGGGTGAACACCGCGCCCTTGCCGGCGTTGAAGGTGGGATCGTCCTCCAGGACGGTGATCGCAGCGGTGACTGCAGCCAACGCGGGGCGACCCGCCGCCAGCTCCGCATGCCCCTTCAACAGGGCCGCCCGCAGCGCGTCACGTGCGGCCTTTTCCTCGGCCGGCGACAGGTCCTTGCGCTCGACGCCGGCGCCGCCGTGGATGACCAGCAGCGGTGAAGCCGCCGGTGCGGCCTGGGCAAGCATGGGCAGGGACAACAGTGCGGACAGCGCCAGGCGCAGTTTCATCGGGTACGTCTCCAGCAGAACGAGGGAATGGATTGCGGGGTAGTGCCGGCCGCTGGCCGGCAAGGGGCGCATCAGGGAAGGCGAGTTGCCGGCCAGCGGCCGGCACTACCGAAGCGTGAACTCAATCTCGCCGTCGCTGACGTCGGCCATCGCCTGGTAATCGGCCTCGGCCTGGAAATCGTCCAGGCGCATGCGGCTGCCGCTGGCGACCACCGTTACCGGCACCGCGTGGAAGCGCAGCGGCTCGCCCTCGACCAGACGGTCGGCATCGCGGCCGGGGCTGACCACCCAGACCTTGCCTTCGCCGTCGGCGCTGTAGACCTGTGCCTGGCCATCGGGCTCCACGCACAGGGCGGTGTCCTCGTCGACGCCGATGCCGACGATGTCGGGGTCGCCACTGTCCTGCGCGGCGCGCGCCACGAACACGATCAGGCGGCCAAGCCGATCGCGCTTGTCGAAGTGGGTGTCGGTGACCACGCGCTGCAGGTAGGGCATCTGCAGGAAGCCACTGTCCATGGTCACCGCACTGCCCATCGGGTCGGCCAGCGCACCGGCGGAGGTGATGCTGCCGCCGTCCATCGCGCCGTAGGCATAGCCACCGAGGATGGCCAGCCCGGCGCTGGTACCGGCAATCGGCTTGCCGGCGCGCACATGGGCATTGAGCGCGCGGTTGAGCGCGGTGCCCTTCCAGAAGCGGATGTAGCGCGACTGGTCACCACCGGCAATGAAGATGGCATCGGCCGCAGCCACCACGCGCAGCACGGCCGGATCGTCGGCGCCGCGGCGGCTGTCGAAGACCAGCGTCTGCACCGCGGTGGTCCCGCCAATCTCGCGATACAGGCGGTCCTGCAGCTCGTCACTGCCAGATGCGCGCAGGATCAGCACGCGGCCGTTGCCGGCCTGCTTCAGCCACCAGTGAAAGGCCTCCGGCACCCATTCGCCACCGCCCATCAGCATCATGGCCGGCGCGCGCGGGCCGGGCCGGGGTGCGTCGAGATCCCCGGCTTCGTAGTAGGCGAAGCCCGGGCCCTGCAGGTCCTGCGCAAGGGCGGCCAACGGCACGGCCAACAGCAGCAGCGTCAGCCAGGCGAAGGGGGCGCGCAGGGTGCAATGGAGGCGTCGCATCTTGATCTCCCTGAACAAAATCGACTTGCAAGCGTTTTCACTCTTTGCCAGATAGGGACCCAGTAGTCAAGGGCATGAAAAAGGCGTTAAATGCGCGCGCCCATTCCGGAAATCTGAATGGGGGACAGGGCCCCTCCTCTGCGGGCCGGCTTCATTTCCGAGAATTCCTCATGCGTAGAAAGGCGATGGCGTGGTCGATCCAGCTGGCGTTGATGGGCGTGGCTGCTTCCGCGGCGGCCCAGGCACCGGCTTCCTCTTCGGTTCAACAACTGGATGCGGTGCAGGTCACCGGTTCGCGCATTCCGCGCGCCCAGGTGGAAGGCCCCGCCCCGATCACGGTGATCAGCGCCGAGCAGATCCGCTCCAGCGGCTTCACCAGCGTGCCCGACGTGCTGCGCTCGATGACCCAGAACGGCGGTGAGACGCAGAGCCAGCAGTCGTCCAGCGGCGCCGACTTCTCGCCGGGCGCCCAGCAGGTGGACCTGCGCGGGCTGGGCCCGAATCACACGCTGGTGCTGGTCAATGGCCGCCGCATCGCCGACTTCCCGATGCCGTTCAAGGGCCGCAGCAACTTCACCGATGTCTCCAACATCCCGCTGGGCATGATCGAGCGCATCGAAGTGCTGACCGGCAGTGCCTCGGCCATCTACGGTTCGGACGCGATCGCCGGCGTGGTCAACTTCATCCTGAAGAAGAAGGCCGACGGCACCACCGTCGACATGCGCATGGGCACCACCAGCGAAGGCGGTGGCGAGTCGTTCGACATGAGCCTGGCCAGTGGCTTCAGCCGTGGCAACTTCAACGCCGTATACAGCGTTGAACTGCAGTCGCAGACCCCGCTGTGGGCGTACGAGCGCGACATCCAGGATTCGACCCAGGACGGCCCCACCGAGGGCTCACGCATCGCACGCCGCGCTTACCTGCGCACGGACTACAACGACGACTACCTGGATCCGGGCGCGGTCACCTGCGAAGCGCTGGCCGGGCAGAACCAGGGCAGCACCTACCGCGCCTACCGCCCGCGCTACGGTTACTACTGCGGCAGCGACAGCTCGATCGGCTACGGCACCATCCTCAGCAAGCGCCGCGGCGCCAATGGCTACGCCTCGCTGAGCTACGACTTCGACAACGGCCAGCAGTGGTTCGCCGATGTGCAGCTGGGCTACCACACGATGTCGCTGATGCGCGACGTCACCAAGTGGGGCCGCATGGACGCCAACGGCGATGAGTCGGGCTATTTCAACAACCAGGCCACCGGCGAGATCGAGTTCTGGCAGCGCCAGTTCTCGCCCGAGGAGATGGGTGGCCTGCGCAATGCAATGGTGCGCAGCACGCAGAAGACCTTCAGCGTGACCACCGGCTTCAAGGGCAACCTGGCCGGCAACTGGGACTACGAAGCGGCCCTGAGCCATTCGCAGTACCAGTCGCGGATCAGCTGGGCACAGATCATCGCCGCCAAAGCCAATGACCTGTTCCTGGGCCCGCAGCTGGGCGTGGACGACGACGGCTTCCCGATCTACAACGCCGACCCGTCGCGCCTGTACCGGCCGCTGACCCGCGCCGAGTACGATTCGATCGCGGCGCGCACCACCTACACCCCGAAGTCGCGCACCGAGACGGCTGCGTTCACGCTGACCAATTCCGCGCTGCTCGGCCTGCCGGGCGGTGATGCCGGCTTCGCCGCGACCGTGGAAGTGGGCCAGCAGGCGTACTCGCTGAACCCCGATCCGCTGGCGACCCAGTACTACTACTACAGCTGGAAGGATTCGGACGGCAAGGGCTCGCGCAACCGCTGGGCGACCGCTGCGGAGCTGCGCATGCCGCTGCACGAGACGGTCAACCTGAGCGTGGCCGGCCGCTACGACCAGTACCGCTATTCCGGCCACACCATCGGCAAGGCGACCTGGAGCGGTGGCCTGGAATGGCGCCCGATCGACACGCTGCTGGTACGCGGTTCGTATGGCACTGCGTTCCGCGCACCGGACCTGCACTACGTGTTCGCCGGCCCGGGCAACGACGAGACTGACGTAGTGGATCTGTACGACTGTCGCGCCAATGGCACCGAATGCGACGAAGACGTCAGTATCATCCGCAGCCGCACCGGCAATCGCCAGCTCGACCCGGAAACCAGCACCTCGTGGAGTGCCGGCTTCGTCTGGTCGCCGGCGATCGGCCTGGACCTGTCGGTGGACTGGTTCGACATCGACATGCGCAAGCAGGTGCAGGACATGGACGTGCGCACGATCCTGGCCAGCGAAGCGAACTGCCGCCTCGGCAGTGCCGACATCAACTCGCCGACCTGCGTGGACGCGCTCGACCGCATCACCCGCACCAGTGATGGCCGCCTGTACGGCGTGCGTGTCGCCCCGATCAACGTCGCCCGCGAATCCACCTCCGGCATCGACATTGGCCTGCGCTACCGCCTGCAGACCGGCATCGGCGACTTCATCCTCAACGGCACCCACACCTGGGTGAAGAAGCACGATTTCCAGCGCTACCCCGGTGATCCGATCCAGGACCAGTTCGCGGTCAACAGCAACTTCGACATCCCGCGTACCAAGACCAGCCTGAGCGTGACCTGGGAGAAGGACGCGTGGTCGGCCACGGTCTATGGTTCGCGCCTGGGCAAGCTGCCGACCTCGGACAGCTACGACCAGGTATTCAAGTGGGACAGCGGTGACAGCCCGTACATCAAGGCAACCTACCGCTACAACGCGTCGCTGCAGTACCGCTTCGACGACCACTCGCGCCTGTCGCTGTCGGTGGTCAACGTGTTCAACAAGATGCCGCCGAAGGACGCCACGTACACCGCGTATCCGTACTACGACGTGTCCTGGTTCGACAGCGTCGGCCGCACCATCAACCTGCAGTACACCCACAAGTTCGGTGGCAGCGCGCTGTAAGGCACGCCGCATTGCAGAACGTGGACGACAGGGCCCGCCATTGGCGGGCCTTGTTGTTTGGGAACCTGGCTCTGGTAGATGCCCACCTTGGTGGGCACTGATCTGCCACGCGCCCACCAAGGTGGGCGACTACCAGAGCGGGCCACGCGGGTTTTCCACACCGCGCGTGGAAAGCGATGGGAACTTGGTGTGGACAAGTGGCCGCGAGGCTTGCAGTGCGGGCGTTTCCGGACGTGGTGATTTTTTGTCCATGTCCTTCGATTGTTTTCCACACCGGACGTGGAGAGCGATGGGAACTTGGTGTGGACAAGTGGGCGCGAGCATTGCAGCGCAGGCGTTTCGAAGCGTGGTGAAATTCTGTCCACGGTCCGACTGCACTGATCGGGGTCGGAGCCCTTTCCCGTGGAAAGGGATCCGCCCCCACGGTTTTCCACATCCGGCGTGGAAAGCGATGGGAGTTTGCTGTGGACAAGTGCCGGCAAACGTCGCACCGCAAGCGTTTCGCAGCCTGGTGCTTTTTTGTCCATCACCAGAAACGCGAACGCCCCGCACAAGGCGGGGCGTCCTGGGTCGATCCGATGCCGCTGGATCAGACGTTGAAGCGGAAGTGCAGCACGTCGCCTTCCTGCACGCGGTATTCCTTGCCTTCCAGGCGCAGGCGACCGGCTTCCTTGGCGCCGGCTTCGCCCTTGTACTTGATGAAGTCGTCATACGCGATGGTTTCAGCGCGGATGAAGCCCTTCTCGAAGTCGGTGTGGATGACCGCGGCGGCCTGCGGGGCGGTGGCGCCCTTGCGCACGGTCCACGCACGGACTTCCTTCACGCCAGCGGTGAAGTAGGTCTGCAGGCCGAGCAGGCTGTAGGCCGCGTTGATCACGCGGTTCAGGCCCGGCTCGCTCAGGCCCAGATCGGCCAGGAAGGTATCGCGGTCTTCGTCATCGAGCTGGGACAGCTCTTCTTCGATCGCGGCCGACACCGGCACCACCTGCGCGCCTTCGGCGGCAGCATGCGCACGCACGGCTTCCAGGTGCGGGTTGTTGTCGAAACCGTCTTCCAGCACGTTGGCGATGTACATCACCGGCTTCAGGGTCAGCAGGAACAGATCGCGTACCAGCGCCTTCTCTTCCTCATCCAGGCCCACCGAACGGCCGGACTTGCCGTCGGACAGCGCCGCCTGCAGCTTGGCCAGCACCGGCTTGCGCGCCGCGGCGTCCTTGTCACCCCCCTTGGCCGCACGCTCGGCGCGGTTCAGCGCCTTCTCGACGCTGTCCAGGTCGGCCAGCGCCAGCTCGGTATCGATGGTTTCGATGTCCGAGATCGGGTCGACCTTGTTGTTGACGTGGATGACGTCGGCGTTCTCGAAGCAGCGCACCACGTGGGTGATCGCATCGACTTCACGGATGTGCGCCAGGAACTTGTTGCCCAGGCCTTCACCGCTGGCGGCACCGGCAACCAGGCCGGCAATGTCGACGAATTCGACCGCGGTCGGGATGACCTTCTGCGGGTTGATGATCGCTGCCAGCTCGTTCAGGCGCGGATCCGGCACCGGCACGATGCCGACGTTCGGTTCGATGGTGCAGAACGGGAAGTTCGCCGCGGCGATACCCGCCTTGGTCAGCGCATTGAACAGGGTCGACTTGCCGACGTTGGGCAGGCCGACGATGCCGCATTTGATACCCATGGGTTGAATCCGGGTTTGAGTGTAAGTGGATGATTCGGGATTCAAGGCTCGCCTGCGGGCATGCCTTCAATCCCCAATCGTCCTTCCAGTAGCCCGCGCTAGAACGCGGCGTACAACCTGTGACGTTCTGCGTACGCTTTCAGCAGTTCTTCAAGCTGGCCCTCGTCGACCAGTGCATAGAATCGCCCATCCAGCGCATCAAGTGCTGTTTCGACTTCATCGTCGAGCCACCCGTCAGCACGATAGATCTGCAGGCGTCTTTGCGCATGATGATCTTCCATGGCCTCATTGCCAAACAGTAGCTGCTGGGCAGCGAGCACGATGTCTCGCACGCCAAGCTGCTGCATCTCCCCAAGCCCTGCAAGCGCTTCAGCAATGTAGGCGCCAGCAGAATTGAGGAAATAGGCATCAAGCCCTCCACGATAGACATCATTGATGAGCGCGTTGATCGCAAAGTAACGCTGATCCTGCACTGACAATCCGGCAAATCCACAACCGTTCCCGTGGACCTGTTCGATCAACCAATGCCAATGCCGCCCCTCTGCGGATTCTCCGAAGCGCTTCCGCTCTTCGCGAATCTCCCGATCCCGCGTTCTCGCCATTTCCATGCTTTGCCGCGTTCCATTCCGGCACGGCATGCAGAGCCCATTGTTCCGGGCCGCCGTCGCCAGCAGGATCATGGCGCCACACACGGTGCAGGGAGTACGCGGGTCGGTCATGGTCAGCGCGGAGTGTGCAGCCGCTTCATCGCTTCGCTGAAATCGCCCTGCACCGCCAGCGGCAGCACGTCGATCGCATCATCGATGGCGCGCGCGATCAGCACGTCGTCGTCCTTCGACGGGCGACCAAGCACCCAACCCACCACGCGATCCTTGTGGCCGGGGTGGCCGATGCCCACGCGCAGGCGATGGAACTTTCCGTGGCCGAGCAGGCGGATGGTGTCGCGCAGGCCGTTCTGGCCACCGTGGCCACCGTCGAACTTCAGCCGCGCCACGCCGGGCGCCAGGTCCAGTTCGTCGTGGGCCAGCAGGGTTTCTTCTGGCTCGATCTTCCAGAACCGCTGTGCGGCGGTGACCGACTTGCCGCTGAGGTTCATGAAGGTGGCGGGCTTGAGCAGCCACACCGTCTGCCCGGCGATCTCGACCTTGGCGGTCTCACCGAACAGCTTGCTGTCCACATTCCATCGGGCACCGGCTTTTTCCGCCAGGGCCTCAACGAAATGAAACCCGGCATTGTGCCGGGTCCGGGCGTGTTCCGATCCGGGGTTGCCCAGACCGACGATCAGTCGCAGTCCTGCCATGGTTCCTTCCAATACGGTGCCTGCCCGGAGGCAGGCACCGTAGCGGTATTACTCGGCGGCAGCCGCTTCTTCGTCAGCCGCGTCGGCCTTGCCGGCCTTGGCGGTGACGATGGCGTCGTCGTGGTCCTTGCCCAGCGCCAGGGCCGGGATTTCCACGCCTTTCGGCAGCTTGATGTTGGACAGGTACACCACGTCACCGGCCTTCAGCTCGCCCAGGTCGACTTCGATCGACTCCGGCAGGTCCTTCGGCAGGCAGGTGATGGTCACTTCCTTCAGTTCGTGGGTGACCACGACGTCGGCAGCCTTGCCGGCCGGCGAGGTGTCTTCGTTGATGAAGTGCAGCGGGACCGAAGCGGTCAGGGCTTCGTTCTCATTCACGCGCTGGAAGTCCAGGTGCATGATCAGCTGCTTGTACGGGTGGCGCTGCATGTCACGCAGCAGGACCTTCTGCACCTGGCCGTCCAGGTTCAGGTCCAGGATCGAGGCATAGAACCACTCGTTCTGCTGGGCCAGCCAGATTTCGTTGTGGTCCAGGCTGATGGCGACCGGCTCGGCGTTGCCGCCGTACACGATGGCCGGGATCACACCAGCGTGACGCAGGCGGCGGCTCGCACCCTTACGCTGCAGTTCACGCTTGGTGACCTTGATTTCATGGGTCTTCGACATTTTCGACTACTCAGGTTGTTGCCGCGCCTTGCGGCGTGGCGGTTGAAGATGCTTCCGCGACCAGAAGCACCCGGGGTATGTCCCCGCCGTTGCCGGCAGGGACGAAAAACTCAGTCGACGTACAGCGAGCTGACCGACTCGCCGAAGGCGATGCGGCGCATCGTTTCGGCCAGCATTTCCGCCACGCTCAGCTGGCGGATCTTGCTGCACACCCGCGCTGCGTCCTTCAGCGGGATGGTGTCGGTCACCACCAGCTCGTCGAGCTGGGAATTGGTGATGTTGTCCACCGCCGGGCCCGACAGCACCGCGTGGGTGCAGTAGGCGGCGACCTTGAGCGCACCGCGCGCCTTCAGGGCAGCGGCAGCGGCGCACAGGGTGCCGGCGGTATCGACGATGTCATCGACCATCACGCAGGTCTTGCCTTCGACGTCACCGATGATGTTCATCACGGTGGAGACGTTGGCGCGCGGGCGGCGCTTGTCGATGATCGCCAGATCGGCGTCATCCAGGCGCTTGGCGACCGCACGGGCGCGGACCACGCCGCCCACGTCCGGCGACACAACGATCAGGTTCTCGGTGCCGTAGGCGCGCCAGATGTCGGCCAGCAGCAGCGGGGACGCATACACGTTGTCCACCGGAATATCGAAGAAGCCCTGGATCTGGTCGGCGTGCAGGTCGACGGTCAGCACGCGATCAGCGCCAGCGGTGCTGAACATCTTCGCCGCCAGCTTGGCGGTGATCGGCACGCGCGAGGAACGCATGCGGCGATCCTGGCGCGAGTAGCCGAAGTACGGCACCACGGCGGTCACGCTGGCCACCGATGCGCGCTTGAGCGCGTCGATCAGCACCAGCAGTTCCATCAGGTTTTCCGCGCTCGGCGCGCAGGTCGGCTGGATCACGAACACGTCCTGCTTGCGGACGTTCTCTTCGATTTCCACCTGCACTTCACCATCGGAGAAGTGCGAGACCAGCGCCTTGCCCGGGCGAACCCCCAGTTCCTTGCAGATGTTCTGCGCCAGACGTTTGTTGGCGTTGCCGGAAAAGACCAGCAGGTTCGGGGACTCTTGCATCATGATTGTCTCGGGCGGGGACGAGTGGCGGGGATCCGGAGTCGGCAAGGACCCGATGGACCCTTGCTGCTGACAACACCGCGGTTGTTTCCACGTCCCGCGCAGGTGATGCGCTGGAAGGCGCGGACACAGCCGCTATTGGCAGGGGCGGTAGGATTCGAACCTACGAATGCCAGGATCAAAACCTGGTGCCTTGGGCCTCTTGGCGACGCCCCTGCATTGATAAATCAGTGTTGCTCGAGTGCATCCAGCAGTGGCGAACGCGCAACGCCCGCTGCCACCCTTGCCCGCAACTCCTTCGGCAACTTCGATCGTCCCTGCTCTGCGGCAGACTGCGATGCGAACTCGACGAAACAACCACTTCCCGAACCGGTCAGCCGCGCCGTGCCGATGTCGCTCAACGCTGCGAACGCTGCCTCGACGGCAGGCTCACGGCGGCGCAGCACCGGTTCGAACGCGTTCCCGACCAGGGTTCCGGAAGCGAAGTCCTCTATTTTCGCCACTGGGCTGTCGCGCGTCAAATCCGGGTCTGCGAACAGGGCCGGGGTGGGAACATGAACGCCCGGTTCAACCACCACATACCAGGCCGGTTCCAGCACGATCGGCTGCAGGCGCTCGCCCACCCCTTCGGCCCAGGCATTGCGCCCGCGCACGAACACCGGCACGTCCGCACCCAGGCGGAGGCCCAGCGCGGCAAGCGCGTCCTCGTCCAGACCGGCCCGCCACAGGCGGTTCAGCACCACCAGCACGGTGGCGGCATCGGACGAACCGCCGCCGAAGCCGCCACCGGCAGATACATGCTTTTCAACGATGATGTCCGCACCTTGCGCGACATTTGCCTCATCCTGGAGCAGGCGCGCGGCCCGCACCGCCAGGTCATCCGCCTCGGCCACGCCAGCCAAGCCCTCGCCCTGCCGACGCACCTGGCCGTCTTCACGCAGGCGCAGGCCGATGCGGTCGCCCCAGTCCAGCAGGCGGAACACGGTCTGCAGCTCGTGGTAACCGTCGGCGCGGCGGCCGGTGATATGCAGGAACAGGTTCAGCTTGGCCGGGGCCGGCCACCAGGACCAGCCCGCGTCGTCGCGCCCGGCACTCATGGCGTACCCTGCCCCCACTGGTCCACCAGCAGGCGCACCTTGGCGTCGCCATTGCTGGCTTCGATCCGGCGCGGCAACGCCGGGCGCCCGGCCTCGGCCGGGTACCAGTCCAGGTACTGCACCTGCCAGCCCATCTGCTGCATGCGACGCGGCCGGCCTTCACCGTCGCGCTCGACCTTCTCCGGGCCAGCGGCGTCGCCGGCCACCAGGCCGCGGATCCACTCCGGCAGCTGGTTGACCGGAATGTCCCAGCCAGTCGCCTCCAGCAGCAGCTGCTGGGCATCCTCGCCGTCACGCGGACCGCCGGCCAGCCCTTCCAGACGGCCAGCTTCGGAATGGGTATCGCCGGTCAGCTTCCAGCTCTGCCGGGTCACCGGCGCGCTCAGCTCGACCACATAACGGCGCCCTTCCTGCTTCCAGTCGATGCGACCGCTGCCACCGTCCTTGCCCTTGCTGACCGCGACCCGGCCCTGGAAGGCCCAGTCCGGCCGTGCCTGCAGCGCGGCCACGCGTGCGGCCTCGGCCTGCGCGGCTTCGGCGGACACGATCTCGACCACCGCCGGCGCCGGGGTCTTCTGCGTGCCCACGCTGGTGCAGGCGCTGACCGCCAGGGTCGCGGCCGCCAACAGCAGCGGCCGGATCAGGGAAACACTCATGGATTGAATTTCTCGCGGGCGCGCAGCAGCGCGCGGTTTTCAGGATCGAGCTTGGCCGCTTCCTCGAAGAAATGACGGGCCTCATCGTGCTTGCCCAGCACCCACAGCACTTCGCCAACGTGCGAAGCGATCTCCGGGTCCTTGGCCAGGGTCCAGGCCCGGCGCAGCTGCACCAGTGCCTCTTCCTTGCGGCCCAGGCGATACAGCACCCAGCCGTAGCTGTCGACGATGGCGGCGTTGTCCGGTTCGGCCACGCGGGCGCGGTCGATCAGCTCCAGTGCTTCCTGCAGGCGGCCGGTGCGATCGGCCAGGGTGTAACCCAGCGCGTTCAAAGCCGGCACGTTCTCCGGTTCGGTCACCAGGATCTTGCGCAGATCCGCCTCGGCGCGCGGGATGTCGTCGCGGCGTTCCCAGGTGAGCGCACGGGCGTACAGCAGGCCGTTGTCATCCGGGTAAGCGGCCAGGCCGCGGGCCAGCGCATCCAGTTCACCGGCGCTGTCGTCGGCGCGCTGGCGCAGTTCGGCTTCCAGCAGGTAGGCGTCGCGGCGCACGTCGTCGTCGACCACCGCATCGGACTGGATCGCATGCACTTCTTCCAGCGCCAGCGGCAGGCGCCCGGCCAGGGCCTGGGCATTGGCCGCGCGCAGGCGCGCCTCGCTCAGCTCATCGCCACCGGGCACGCTGTGGTACCACTGCACTGCCTCGGGATAACGCTTCAGGTACTCGGCGATCTTGCCCAGCAGCAGGCGCTGCGCCGGGTCCGGCTTGGCCGCCTGCCGCGACAGTTCGTTGTAGAGATTGGACAGCGCGGCCTTGTCGCCCTGCTTGGCCAGCAGCGAGGCGCGCATGCCCCAGGTCTGCACGTCCTGCGGACCGAACGCCAGCACGCGCTCGGCGGCGGACGGCTGGCCGAGACTGTCATAGGCAATGGCCACCGCATTGCGCAGTTCCGGGTCCTGGCGGGTCTTCGGCTCCACATCGTGCAGCAGCGACAACGCCTTGCCGGTCTCGCCCGCCTGCTGCAGCTGGCTGGCACGCAGCAGCGCCACACGTGGCTCTTCCGGGAAGCGCTTGACCACTTCATCGATCATGCGCCGGGCCAGCTCGGGCTTTTCCATGCGCAGGGCAAGGCGGCCAAACTCCTGCCAGGCTTCGATCTTCGGCGGAATGGCATTGGCGTCGACCAGCTCACCCAGCACCTGCGCGGGCACCGCCGGATCACGGCCGCCACCGATCAGTGCGGCCAGGGCGAACTTCCAGCCGCGCTCGTCGGGGTCGGCCAGCAGGCCCTGCAGTTCGGTGCGGGCCGCCTTCACATCGCCCTGGCGCATGGCCAGCGCACCGGCCGCACTGCGCATGGTCAACGAACGCGGGGCGCGCTGCTGCCACAGGGCCAGGCCCTTGGCGGCGCTGGCATCATCGTTGGCGAGCATGGAAATGCGGGTCGCGCGCTCGGCCAGGCCGGCGTCGCCGTCGGTCTGCTGGGCCGCCTGCAGGTACCAGCGCGCGGCCTCGGCCAGCTTGCCGGCCTGCAGGGCGAACTCACCGGCCATCACCGGTTCCAGCGCCAGTTCCTCAGTGGCCGGGGCCCGTACGGGGGCCTTGGCCGGCACCGCCGCCAGGGCCTGGCTGCAGGCCAGGGACAGCAGCAGAACACTGGGGATGCGAATCAATGCGGGCATCGTCGGCATCGGGGCCTTAAAATGTCGTCCAATGGCCAGCAGCTTATCGCAAGCAACTGAACAATGACCCTGTGGGTGCTCGGACTGAATCACCAGACCGCACCGGTGGAGCTGCGCGAGCGCGCGGCCTTCGCCGGTGAGGCGTTGCGGCGCGCGCTCGGTTCGCTGCGCGATACTCCGCAGATCGCCGAGGCGGTGCTGCTGTCCACCTGCAACCGCACCGAGCTGTACGCCGTGGCCGATTCGGCACAGGCGCTGGACCAGTGGCTGCACACCCAGGCCGGCGACCTGCAGGGCTACCTGTACCAGCACGCCGACGCCGAGGCCGTACGTCACCTGTTCCGGGTCGCCACCGGGCTGGACTCGATGGTGCTGGGTGAACCGCAGATCCTCGGCCAGGTGAAGGATGCCTGGTCGACCGCGCGCGACCATGGCCTGCTCGGCCAACGCCTGGACCGCCTGTTCCAGCAGACCTTCTCGGTGGCCAAGCGTGCGCGCACCGATACCCAGGTCGGCGCCAACCCGGTATCGGTGGCGTCGGCTGCGGTGCGCCTGGCGCAGAACGCGTTCGCGCGGCTGGACGGTTCCACCGTACTGCTGGTCGGTGCCGGCGAGACCATCGAACTGGCTGCACGGCACCTGAGCGAAGGCAAGGTACGCCGGCTGCTGATCGCCAACCGCACCCTCGCCCACGCGCAGGAACTGGCCAGCCGACATGGTGGCGTGGCGCTGCCGCTGACCGAACTGGACCGCCACCTGGGTGAGGCCGACGTGGTGTTCTCGGCCACCGCTGCGCGCGAACCGGTGATCCATCGCGAAATGGTGGCCAAGGCCCTGCGCGCGCGCCGGCACAAGCCGATGCTGCTGTTCGACCTGGCCGTACCGCGCGACATCGAGGCCGAGGTCGGCACGCTCAACGACGCCTTCCTCTACACCGTGGACGATCTCGAACGCGCGGTGGAAGACAACCGCCGTGGTCGCCGCGAAGCGGCCGCCGAGGCCGAAGCGATCATCGACCTTCAGGTGTCGCGCTTCGTCGAGACCCAGCAGGCCAGTGCCCACCAGGCGCCGCTGCGACAGCTGCGCGCGTTCGGCGAAGCCACCCGCACCGAACTGCTGGAGCGCGCGCGACAGCAGCTGGCCAACGGCAAGCCGGCCGACGAAGTGCTGGAACTGCTGGCCCACGGCCTGACCAATCGACTCCTGCACCCGCCCACTGCTGCGCTGCGCGCGGCCGCGCTGAGCGGCGATGCTGACCTGACCCGCGCCGCCGAGCGCCTGTTCCCGGCCACGCCGGGTTACCGCCACCCACCCGTGAGACCCGATGACGCCGACCCTGCGCCGTAAGCTGGAAGCGCTGGCCGAGCGCCGCGAAGAACTGGAACGCCTGCTCGCCGAACCCGATGTGGTCGCCGACAACACTCGTTTCCGCGACCTTTCGCGCGAATTCGCCCAACTTGAACCGATCGCCATCGCCCTGGCCGATGAAGCCCGTGCCAAGGCCGATCTGGCCGCCGCCGAAGGCATGCGCGCCGACCCGGACCTGCGCGAGCTGGCCGATGAGGAAATCGCTGCTGCACAGGCGCGCCTGCAGGAACTGGAGCAGGAGCTGGCGCTGCTGCTGGTGCCGCGCGACCCGCGTGACGAAGGCAACCTGTTCCTGGAAGTGCGCGCCGGTACCGGCGGCGACGAGGCCGCGATCTTTGCCGGCGACCTGTTCCGCATGTACGCCCGCTACGCCGAGCGCCAGGGCTGGAAGGTCGAGATCGAATCGGACAGCCCGGGCGAGCATGGCGGCTACAAGGAAGTGGTGGCGCGCGTGGTCGGGCGTGGCGCGTTCTCGCGCCTGAAGTTCGAATCGGGCACGCACCGCGTGCAGCGCGTGCCGGCCACCGAATCGCAGGGCCGCATCCATACCTCGGCGGCCACCGTGGCGATCATTCCCGAGGCCGATGAGGTCGATGACATCGTCATCAACCCGGCCGACCTGAAGGTGGATACGTTCCGTTCGTCCGGTGCCGGCGGCCAGCACGTCAACAAGACCGAATCGGCCATCCGCATCACCCACGTGCCGACCGGCGTGGTGGTGGAATGCCAGACCGAGCGCAGCCAGCACGCCAACCGCGACAAGGCGATGAAGCGCCTGAAGGCACAGCTGCTCGATGCCGAGCGCCAGCGCCAGGACGCGGCGCAGGCCGAGTCGCGGCGCCTGCAGGTGGGCAGCGGTGACCGCAGCCAGCGCATCCGCACCTACAACTTCCCGCAGGGCCGGATCACCGACCACCGCGTGGAAGGCCTGACCCTGTACGACCTGCCCAACGTGCTGGCCGGCGACCTCGACCCGCTGCTGCAGCGGCTCAGCCACGAGCACCAGGTCGACGCCCTGGCCCAGTTGTCGGCGGGCTGAGTCGCATGTCGGCCTGGCAGCAGCGGCAGCACCTGCAACAGGCGATTGCACGCCAGCCGGGCGACTTCGTCGCCTGGGTGATGCTGGCGGACCTGGAACTGGAAGCCGGCGACATCGCCGCCGGCGAGCAGGCCGCGCGCCGTGCACTGCAGCTGCGCCCGAACCACCCTGAAGCGCTGGCGCGGCTGGGCCGCGTGGCCTGGATGGCCGGCGCGCATGCCGATGCGGCGAAACTGCTCGGCCAGGCCTCGGCGTTGGCCCCGCAGCACCCGGGCATTGCCCTGTGGCTGGGCCATGCGCTGGAAGATGCCGATGATGCCGAAGGCGCGGCGGCAGCCTATCGCCGTGCGCATGCACTGATGCCGGGCGAACCCTATATCGCCGCCCAGCGCCTGGCCTGGCAGCGTCGCCTGTGCGACTGGCAGGACGTGGACGCGCTGGCGGCACAGGTACGTGGTGCACTTGCCTCTGGGCAGGGCGTGGTCGAACCGTTCGCGTTCCTCAGCGAAGATGCCAGCGCAGCCGAGCAGTTGGCCTGCGCGCGTGCCCGTGCATCCGCCGTTGCCGCTTCAGTGCGGCCGTTGCCGCCAGTGAAGGTGCGTTCCCAGGGCCCGCTGCGGGTCGGCTTCCTTTCCAATGGTTTCGGCGCCCATCCCACCGGATTGTTGACCGTGGCCCTGTTCGAGCAGTTGCGTCATGACCCGGCGTTGCAGCTGCACCTGTTCGCGTTGAACCACGATGACGGCAGCCGCATCCGCCAGCGCCTGCAGGTGGCCACGCAGCTGCATGATGTGGCCGCGCTGCGCCATGCAGACACTGCTGCACGCATCCGCGCACAGGGCATCGACCTGCTGTTCGACCTGCGCGGCTGGGGCGGCGGCGGTACGCCGGAAGTGCTGGCGATGCGCCCTGCCCCGCTGCAGTTGAACTGGCTGGCCTATCCCGGCACGTCCGGTGCGCCGTGGATGGATGCGGTGATCGGCGACAGCTTCGTTCTGCCGCCGTCACTGGAACCCCACTACAGCGAGCGCGTACTGCGCCTGCCGCGTGCGTTCCAGCCCTCGGACAACACCCGCTTGCTCGAACCGGCACCGTCCCGGGCCGAGTGCGGCCTGCCCGAACAGGGCGTGGTGTTCTGCTGCTTCAACAACAGCTACAAGCTCAATCCACGCAGCATGGGCCGCGCCTTCGCGGTGCTGCAGGCGGTACCCGGCAGCGTACTGTGGCTGCTGTCCGGTCCCGGCCAGGCCGACGCGCGCCTGCGCAGCGCCGCACAGGCCGCTGGCCTGGATCCGGCACGCCTGGTGTTCATGGCCAAGCTGCCACATCCGCAGTACCTGGCTCGCTATCCGCTGGCCGACCTGTTCCTCGACACGCATCCGTACAACGCGCACACCACCGCCTCCGATGCGCTGTGGGCCGGCTGCCCGGTACTGACCTGCCCCGGCGACACCTTCGCCGCGCGCGTGGCCGGCAGCCTCAATCACCATCTGGGGCTGGCACGGATGAATGTCGCCGACGATGCGGCATTCATCGCCACCGCCAGTACGCTGGGCAATGACCCGTCGGCGCTGGCCACGCTGCGCGCCGAAGTGGCCCAGGCACGCGACCACAGTGGACTGTTCGACATGGCCGGCTTCGCCCGCAACCTGTCGGCGCTGCTGCAGCGGCTGGCCGGCGAGCATGGCTGGCAGGGCCTCGACATCGCCTGAGCGATCCCTGCGCTACGCTCGGGCTTCCTCCCCGCGTGGTGTGATGATGGCCAAGCTCAAGCGCAAGGACTACGACGAATTGCTGCTGCCGCTGCAGCTGGAACTGACCGCGATGGCGCGCTGGGTGCAGCACAGCGGGCAACGCCTGCTGGTGCTGTTCGAAGGCCGAGATACCGCAGGCAAAGGCGGCGCGATCCAGGCCATCAGCCAGCACCTCAACCCGCGTCAATGCCGGGTGGTGGCACTGCCCAAGCCCACCGACCGCGAAGCCACCCAGTGGTATTTCCAGCGCTATGCCTCGCACCTTCCGGCCGCCGGCGAGATCGTGCTGATGGACCGCAGCTGGTACAACCGTGCCGGCGTGGAGCGGGTGATGGGCTACTGCAGCGAAACCGAGTACCAGCAGTTCCTGCATCAGGCGCCGGTATTCGAGCAACTGCTGGTGGACGACGGCATCCTGCTGTTCAAATACTGGCTGTGCGTGGATCAGGAACAGCAGGAAAAACGCTTCGCCGAGCGCCACCTCGATCCGCTGAAGGGCTGGAAGCTCTCCCCGGTGGACCTGAAATCCCGCAGCAAGTACAGCGCCTACACCGAGGCCCGCGAGGCGATGCTGCGCGCGACGCATCGCGAGGCGGCACCGTGGACGCTGGTGGATTTCAACGACCAGCGGTTGGGTCGGCTGACGCTGGTGCGCAACCTGCTGGACCGGTTGCCGGACACGCGGGTGGATGCACCGTTGCCGGAGCTGCCGAAGCTGAAGGGCAAGCTGCATCGCGAGCACTACGATGTACTGAAGCCGATCGAGGACTTCCCGGTCGAAGATTAGGGTGGGTCGGCAGGGCCTGCGGCCCTGCACCTGCTCAACGCAACGGCAACAGCAACAGCGGCTATCCGCGGGATGGCGGGGCGGTGTGGGTGGGCAGGACACGCCGTAGACCCGTCCATGGGGGCTCGATGGCGCCATCCATGGCGCCAACGGTCCTGCCCACCCACACCGCCCCACCTCTGACAGATCCCTGCGGCTGTTGGTAGGTGTCGACCTTGGTCGACACAGTAGATCCACGCCATGCGTGGATGCTTTTCGATTCCCATTCGAAATATTCGATTCCGATGGAGATTCATCCACGCATGGCGTGGATCTACTGCAGATCGCGGAGATCTGTCGAAGGCGGGGTGGGTCCGGTTGCGGGGGCGTGAGCCGCATGGCCCGAGGCATGCCTCGGGCGGGTTGGGCAGGATGCCCAACCCCGGTCTTGCCGTGTGCGCAGGACTGCGCACACGAGCAAGCGGCGACCGAGCTTACATGGACGTACTTGCAGCGGCCCCCGCAACCGGCCCCACCCCGCCATCCCTCAGGAGACCCGCCTTTGCTTCGGCTGTTGCTGTTGCTGTTGCTCTGGCCTCCACGGGTGCAGGGCCGCAGGCCCTGCCGACCAACCCACTACTTTGCGCTGGCGATCTGCTTTTCGATGTCGGCGGCCGTCACTGGGCCGAGGAAGGTGTGCGCCAGCTTGCCCTGCGGATTCAGCAGATGCGTCAACGGCAGGCCTCGCGGCGTGGCGAAGTCCGCCGGCGGATCGAACGGGTCCACGATCACGATCGGATAGGTCACCGGGTGCTTGGTCAGGAACGACTGCATCTCCGGTACCTCGATATCCTCATAGGCCAGGCCAACCACCTCGATGTTGCTGCGCATCGCATGCAGCGCCGACAGCTCCGGCATCTCCTTGCGGCACGGGGCACACCAGGTCGCCCAGAAATTCACGATCACCCACTTGCCGCGGTGCGCCGCCAGGTCGTAGTCGCTGCCATCCACCGCCTTCATCTTCAGCGTGGGGAACTCGGCAGTGGTGCGCTCGGCCGGGGTCTCTTCGACCGGTGCCGGTGTGGTCGGCGTCGGTGCCTGTGCTGGCGGCTGGCTGCTGGCGGGGGTCGGCTCCTGGGCCGGTTTGCAGGCCGACAGCGCCAGCAACAGGGCCAGCGGGAGCAGCAACGGGGTCTTGCGGGTCATGGCATGTCTCCGGAATCGGTGTAGATATCGCTGACCTTGCGCTTGAGGCGTTCGCGCAGGGGCAGCCGCAGATCGTCCAGTGCCGCCAGCGCAGCACGGCCCAGTGTGTCGTCGCGGTATGGCAGATGCTGCTCGGCTACCGGAATGCGCAGCTGGGTACATTCGTACAGATCGGCCAGGCTGACCTGGTCCAGGTCGCGCGAGAGCAGCCATTCGCCACGTTCATCGCGGCGCAGCAGGCCGATCTCCTGCAGGTTGCAGGCCAGGTCCTGCAGCAGCGAATCGGTCAGCATCGGCTCCAGCCGCAGGATTTCATCATCGGCCAGGCCCTTGCCCTTGGCTCGGGCATGGTGGAAGCGGCCGAGCAGGCGCAGCAGGCCATAGAACTCGTAGCCCTGCGGCAGGCGCAGTTCCACCGGCTGGTAGCGGAAGGCGGCCATCGACGAGGACAGCGACGCGCCCAGCAGCACCGCCACCCAGCACAGGTAGATCCACAGCAGCAGGATCGGCACGAAGGCGACCGTGCCGTAGAGCTTCTGGTAGGACTGGAAGCTGCCCAGGTAGGCGCCGATGCCCCACTTCACCAGTTCCAGGATGACCGCCGCGAGAATCGCGCCGGGCACCGCGTGCCGCCATTTCACGGTGTGGTGCGGCACCACCCGGAACATCAGCGTTATACAGACGAACTCGATCAGGATCGGCGCCAGCCGCAGCGCGAACTCGGCCAGCCAGCGGCCCTCCTGGGTGCCGAACAGTGGCATCGCGAACACCCGCGCCGACACCGCCAGCGAAGCGGCAGCGAGCATTGCGCCCAGGGTCAGCACGGTCCAGTAGACCAGGAAGCGGGTCAGCTTGGGCCGGGTCGAGCCCACGCGCCAGATCTGGTTGAAGGTCTCTTCAACGCTGTTGAGGGTGATCAGCAACGAGACCACCAGTGCGATGAAGCCGGCGGCGGTGAGCTGGCCGGCACTGGCCGAGAACTGCCGCAGGTAGCCCTCCGCCGCACGCGCGGCGTTGGGCACGAAGTTGGAGAAGACGTAATCGCTGAGCTGGTCACTCCAGCGGTCGAAGACAGGGAAGGCCGAGAGCACGCCGAACACCACGATGGCCAGCGGCACCAGCGCGAACACCGTGGTGTAGGCCAGCGCCGCCGCTGCCTGGAACAGGCGGTCGTCGAGGAAGCGATGCCACAGGAAGCGGCCGAAACTGATGGCCCGTGCGCGATCCCGCGCGCGCTCCATCCACAGGTTGAGCGTATCCAAAGGTTCCATCGGCGAAAGGGTACCCGATGCGGAATGCTCGCAGGATAGCCATACTGGTGGCCACACGACGAGGAGAAGCGGGCACGATGGGCGAGATTCTGGTGCTGTACTACAGCCGGGGCGGTTCAGTGGCACGGCTGGCGCGCCAGATCGCGCGGGGCATCGGCGAAGTGCCGGGCATGACCGCGCGCCTGCGCACAGTGCCGCCGGTGGCCGCCGTGACCCAGACCGCACAACCTCCGGTCCCCGACGATGGTGCCCCCTACGTGAGCGTGCAGGACCTGGTCGAATGCCAGGGCCTGCTGCTCGGCAGCCCGACCCGCTTCGGCAACATGGCGGCGCCGGTCAAGCACTTCCTGGACGGGCTGGGCGCCGAATGGGTCAACGGCACCCTCTCCGGCAAGCCGGCCGGCGTGTTCACCTCCACCGCCTCGATGCATGGCGGCCAGGAATCGACCCTGCTGTCGATGCAGGTGCCGCTGCTGCACCATGGCTGCGTGATCGTCGGCATCCCGTTCACCGAGCCGGCGCTGAGCCACACCACCAGTGGCGGCACGCCGTATGGCGCCAGCCATGTGGCCGGTGCAGCCGACGACCCGCAGCCGACCGACGATGAAGCCGTGCTGGCGCGCGCGCTGGGCCGCCGGGTGGCCGACATCGCACAGCGGTTGGCCCGATGAGCGCCGCGCCGCGCACGGCCCTGCTGCTGGCCCTGATGGGGCTGGCCGCGCTGTTCGCCGGCTGGTTCATCAATGACAAGCACTGGCTGGCCACCCAGCTGGTGTTCACCGCGCCGCCGCTGGCGTTGGCCGTTGCCCTGCGACTGGGCTGGCGCAAGGCCGGTTTCTGGGCCTCGGTGCTGGCCCTGGGCTGGTTCAGCCACGGGGTGATGAGTGCCTGGAGCCACCCGGAAACACGCTGGCTGGCGCTGATCGAGATCGCGCTGGCGCTGCTGGTGATCTTCAGCGCCAGCCTGCCGGGGCTGCGCGCCCGCTTCAGCAAGCGACGCTGACGCTGCGGCCGCCGGGCCGTATCATCTGTGTTCCTGGCCCCGCGCCGCTGTACCTGTCCTGGTTTCGCGCATGCACATGATGGAAGAGCTCCTGGTCGTCACCACCGGTGGCACGATCGACAAGATCTACTTCGACGACAAGTCGGACTACCAGATCGGCGACCCCCAGATCGGCATGATCCTGCGCGAGCTGGGCGTGACGTTCCGCTTCAACGTGATTCCGATCCTGCGCAAGGATTCGCTGCACATCAACGATGAGGACCGCGAACTGATCCGCGCCACCATCGCCGCGCAGCCGACCCGCCACGTGCTGGTGACCCACGGCACCGATTCGATGGTGCAGACCGGCCAGGTGCTGGCGACGATCCCGGACAAGACCATCGTGATGACCGGCGCGCTGAGCCCGGCGCGTTTCCGCGGCTCGGATGCGGAGTTCAACATCGGCTGCGCGATCGGTGCGGTACAGTCGCTGCCGAGCGGCGTGTACATCGCGATGAACGGGCGGATTTTCGACCCGCAGCACGTGCGCAAGAACGTGGCCGCGAACCGCTTCGAATCGGTCTGAGGAACAGCGTGCCGACCAAGGTCGGCACCTACTACGACGCGGCGGCTCGTATCACCGCGCGTCCCCATGCAAAAACGCCCCGGCCGGAGCCGGGGCGTGCCCATGGAGAGGGGCTTGGGCTCAGTACTGGGCGTTGAGAGTCAGGCCCGAGAAGGTGCTGTAGGCCTTCACCCGCACATACCACGTGCCGGCAGCCGGACTGTTGATGGTGCAGGTCTCGCTGTTGCCGCTCAGGTACGGGCGGCAGGTGTAGGCGGTATCGGTCGGGGCACTGCCCTGGCGCACGTACAGGTCGGCATCACCGCTGCCGCCACTGATCGCCACGCGCAGCTGGGTGCTGCCGGCCGGAACGTTCACGGTGTAACTCAGCGAAGCGCCGCTGGCAGCGCCGAGGCCGGTAACCGGAACGTTGTTCTGCAGGACGTTGCCACCCGGGTTCGGGCCGCCACCGTTGATCGCCGCAGCCACGGCCGCGTCGGCGTCGATGATGCCGGCGCCGCAGCCGCCCGAGCAGGCGCCCGGCAGCGGACGTGCAGTGCTCTTGATGATGCTCTCCACCTGCGCCGGGCTCAGCGGGCTCGGGGCTACGGACTGCATCAGCGCGACCACGCCGGCCACGTGCGGTGCTGCCATCGAGGTGCCGTTGTACGAAGCGTAGCTGGCACTGCCCGGGGTGGTGGTGCCGCTGTTGAGGGTGGACAGGATGCCCTGGCCCGGTGCCGAGATGTCGATGCCGTTGCCATAGTTGGAGAAGCTGGCACGCGCACCGGCCGAGGTGGTGGCCGCCACTGCGATCACGTTCGGGCAGTTGGCCGGCACCGACGAGGACACGTTGGTGTTGCTGTTGCCGGCAGCGACCACCACGGTGGTGCCACGCCCGACAGCGCCATTGATCGCGTTCTGGTAGGTGGTCGAGCAGCTGCCGCCGCCGCCCAGCGAGAGGTTGATGACCTCGGCCGGATTGGCATTGGCCGGCACGCCGCTGACGCTGCCACCGGACGCCCACACGATCGCGTCGGCAATGTCGGAGGTGTAACCGCCGCACTTGCCGAGCACGCGCACCGGCACGACCTTGGCGTTGAACGCAGTACCTGCCACGCCGGTGCTGTTGTTGGTCACCGCCGCTACCGTGCCGGCCACGTGGGTGCCGTGCCAGCTGGAGTTCGAACCCGGGTAGCCCGCCTGGCACTCGTTGTCGCCGTACCAGTCGCCCTCATCGTTCGGGTTGTTGTCGCGGCCGTTGCCGTCGCGCGCCATCGCCGCATCACTGATGAAGTCGTAGCCCGGCAGGATGTTGGCATTGAGGTCGGCGTGATTGGTGATGCCGGTATCGATCACCGCCACGACCACACCGGTGCCGGTGGCCTTGTCCCAGGCCGGCCGGATGTTGATGCCGGCATTGGAGGTGCCGAAGCCCCATTGCTCGCTGAAGCGGGTGTCGTTCGGGGTCAGCGTGGCACGCATGATCTGGTCGACTTCAACGTACTCCACGTTCGGGTCGGCGGCCAGCTTGCGCATCAGCTGCTCGGATTCGGCCTGGTCGAGCGGACGATCGGTCTTGACCAGGGTCGGGCCGACGGCCAGCTTGCGGACCTGCTGCAGGCCCAGCGCGCGGCCCTGGCTGCTGGCCAGGCCGGCGGCGGCGCTCTTCAGCGAAGAGGCCAGTGCGGTGGTGTTGGCCACCGGCGCGCTGCCGTCGCGGTACTTCACGATGAAACGCTGGTGGGTCTGTGCGGACTGCAGGCCGCTGAGCTGGACATCACCGGCCAGCGCAGGCGTGGCCAGCAGCAGCGATGACAGAACGGACGCACCAAGGACCACCCACACTCGACGCACACGCTGTTGCGTTACCTGGGACATCGTATTTCCCTTTCTTGTGGTGTGAATGCCGGAATCGGCAGAAGCACCGGCCCGAACCCTGGGCTGGCTTGCATTGGCGAGGTTCGAAGTCCGGCGAGTCAGCGGATCCCCCTAACGATCCGCCGTGCAGATGACGCTAATGACCAAAACCGGACACCACAAGATTTTCAGCGTCTTTTCAGCAAGATGAAATGTTCGTTCTGAGACTTTTCGGGTCGAGGGTTTGTGAAGGTGAAGGAACTTTCTCCTGCCCTGCACGCACCTGACTGGGTCATCACGTGTCCTGCGATGACTTTGCCGACATCGGCGTCCACTGCTGACACCAACGACGGCGCAGCGTGCCCGCGGCGTGCCTGCCCATCGCGTCGGACGCGCTGACTACTTTGCCTGCGGGAGGCGCGCCGGCCGGATCCGCTGACCTTTGACCGGCTCGCCGCGCGCAACCGGCTGGTCATCGGCCACATAACCGGAGAACTGTGCTGGCAGCGCTTCGCCGACACCGAACACGGGCCCGGCCTGCAGCTGGTAGTGCAGGTGCGGCTCGGAGGAGTTGCCGCTGTTGCCACAGTCACCGAGGTGCGCGCCGCTGCGGACAGCCTGTCCCTGCGCCACACGCACACTGCCCTGGCGCAGGTGCGCCAGCACCGAGTATTCCTCGTTGCCGTGGTCGAGGATGACGCGGTTGCCGGTGAGCTGGGCGGCATTCATCTGGCCCGGCACGTTGTCGGCGACACCCTCGATCACCTCCACCACCGTGCCGTCGGCGGGCGCGAGGATCGGGCGACCGAAGCAGTAGTAATCATCGTTGCGCAGGCCATCGCCACGGTGCGACCGGCCATCGCGGACCACCAGCAGATCCAGCGCGAAGCGCTGGCCGGCATGGGCCGCATGGTAGTTCTGTTCGACGGTACGCCCGCCCCAGAACACGTAGTACTCATCGTTGAACGGCAGTTGCAGCCGTGTGCGGGTCTGGTAGTCGAGGAACCCGCTCGCTGCGGCCTGCGGCGGCGTGGTCTGTAGCGGGCGGATGTAGAAGCCGCCAATCCGCCCGTCGGCATCGATGGCCCACAGCACCTGGATGACGTCTGGGCTCCTGGCGAAGCGCGCCTGCCGCAGATAGGTGTCGAATCCATCAACCTTCTCGACCTTCTCACTGACCAGCTCGGTTTCTGCGCCCCAGCCCGCCAGCACCTGCTCGCGCAGCGCCACCAGGTTCTGCGGGGACTGCAGCCCCGCCTGCATCTGCGGCGTCATCCGTTCCCACAGGGCGTCGATGTGCCCTTCGTAGAACTGCGTGGTCAGCGCAGCTCCCTGTTGGCGCGGATCTGCAGCCGCAGCCGCGCCGATGAGGGCAGAGAAGGAAACAACCAGAACTGCAAACAGGCGCGGGAGCAATGTCATGTCAGGCGTCCTTTCGATCCGGATCGGGAATGCCGGCAACGATCGCCGCCAGCTGCGTGCGGTACTCGGCCAGGGCAGTGCGGCCCATCGGCGTCAACTGCAGGGTGGTCAATGGGCGCTTGCCGCGGAACGACTTGTCGATTGCGACCAGCCCTGCCGCTTCAAGCTTGCTCAGATGGCTGGAGAGGTTGCCCTTGCTCAACCCGCTGAGATGTTCGACAAAGCCGAACTCGGCCGATTCGGCACCTGCCAGGATCGACAGGATCAGCAGGCGTGCCGGCTCGTGGATCAAGCGGTCGAGCTGGAGCAATGCTCTGGAATCAGGCAGCTGGGTCATCCGACGTTCGTCCGCGCCACCATGAACGCGCGCATCTCCACCTGCAGCCGCTGGAAGCGCTGGTGGTCACGCCAGCCGACCACGATCAGTGCGATGGATGCCAGCGGGAACACCGCCGTGCTCGGGCCGAAGCCATACGCCTGCCCGGTGAAGGCCAGCGCGGCCTGGCACAGCAGGAACACGCCCACGATGAACTCCAGCGGCGTACGCAGCCAGCGCCACACCACCCAGGGCAGCAGCGCCACCACGGCCAGGTAACCGATGGCGCGCAGGTCCCAGGGCAGCTCGCCCATCGGCGCCAGCCGGGTCAGCACGCTGCCGATCACCAGCACGCTTACCAGCGCGGTGAAGGCGATGAAGAAGCGCTGGAAGTTGCGTTCTGCCGGCGTGACCTGCTCCTCAACCTGGCCCAGGCGCTGGTAGTAGCGGCGCGCCAGCCACTGCTTGCCGACGATCCACAGCACCGGCACGGCAATCAGCACGATGCGCAGCGCCAGGGTGGTCGGCAGCAGCGCGCCGGCAAGGAACGAGGCCAGGCAGGCAATGCCGCCTGCCATCGCCGACAGGCCCCCGGCACTTCGCGAGTACCGCGAATATTCACGGGTCAGCGCCTGCAGGCGCGAGGAAGGATCAATGACGGACGGCTGCTGCATGACACGCTCCATCGGGGTCGCTTGAATTTAGTTTGCATTGCAAACCTATTTGCGTCAAGCGCCCGTCTGCTGCGGTCGACGGGCGGGCCCACAACGCAGAAAGCCCGTCACTGGGACGGGCTTTCAAGAAGCGCCGCCGGGCATGGCCCGGCGCTACCGGTTCAACGCGGGCGATCAGCCCAGCTTGACCAGCCAGTTGTGGCGGTCCGGCAGGCGGCCGTACTGGATGTCGGTCAGTTCCTTGCGCAGCGACATGGTCACTTCGCCGGCCGGGGCGTTGATGTCGCCCACCGAGAAGCCCTCGCCCTTCAGCTGGCCGATCGGGGTAACTACCGCCGCGGTGCCGCAGGCGAACACTTCGGTGATCTCGCCGGAGGCAACGCCGTCCTTCCACTCGTCGATGCTGACCTTGCGCTCTTCGACCTTCATGCCGCGGTCGCGGGCCAGCTGCAGGATGCTCTCGCGGGTGATGCCTTCGAGGATGCTGCCGGACAGCTGCGGGGTAACCAGCGTGCCGTCCTTGTAGACCAGGAACACGTTCATGCCACCCAGTTCTTCCAGGTACTTGCCCTCGACCGGGTCGAGGAACAGCACCTGCGAGCAGCCCTGTGCCTGCGCCTTCTGCTGCGGCAGCAGCGAAGCCGCGTAGTTGCCACCGCACTTGGCGGCACCGGTGCCGCCCTTGGCTGCACGTGCGTATTCGGTGGACAGCCAGATCGACACCGGGGCGACGCCCTTGGCGAAGTACGGGCCGGCCGGGCTGGCGATGACGTAGTAGCCGGCCTTGTGCGCGCCGCGCACGCCGAGGAAGGCTTCGTCGCCGATCATGAACGGACGGAAGTACAGGCTCGACTCATCGGCCGACGGCACCCAGGCGCTGTCGACGGCGATCAGCTGCTTCAGCGATTCAACGAAGATCTCCACCGGCAGTTCCGGCAGCGCCAGGCGCTGCGCCGAACGCTGCAGGCGACGGCCGTTGGCATCCGGGCGGAAGGTCCAGATCGAACCGTCGGCATGGCGGTAGGCCTTGATGCCCTCGAAGATTTCCTGGCCGTAGTGCAGCACGGCCGCGGCCGGGTCCAGCTGCAGCGGACCGTAGGCGCGCACGTTGGCGTTGTGCCAGCCGGTGTCCTTGTCCCAGCGCACTTCCACCATGTGGTCGGTGAAGTGCAGGCCGAAACCCGGCTTCTCCAGGATCTGGGCGCGCTCTTCAGCGCTGCGCGGGTGGTCCGAACGGGTGACGGCGAAGCTGGGAATGGACTGGGACACCGGAGATTTCCTGTTCTGGTTGCGGGTAATGCCCGGCCCGCGTCACTGCGGGCCGTGGGTCAAAGCATGCCGGTCTCGAGCCGGGCCGCCTCGGACATCATGTGCTGGTTCCACGGCGGGTCGAACACCAGGTCGACGTCGGCCTCGGCCACCGTCGGAATCATTTCGAGCTTGCTGCGCACGTCGTCGACCAGGATCTCGCCCATGCCGCAGCCCGGTGCGGTCAGGGTCATCTTCACGTCGATCTCGCGCTTGCCTTCGTCCAGGTGCTTGATCTCGACCTCGTAGACCAGGCCCAGTTCGACGATGTTCACCGGAATTTCCGGATCGAAGCAGGTGCGCAGCTGCTGCCACACCAGCTGTTCCACCTGTTCATCGGTGGCGTCGGCCGGCAGCTCGAGCGGTGCCGGTGCCTCCTTGCCGATGGCGTCGCCGTCCTTGCCGGCGATGCGGAACAGGTTGCCCTCGACGAACACCGAATAACTGCCGCCCAGCGCCTGGGTGATGTACCCATAGCTGCCGGCGGGCAGGGTCACGGTGTCGCCCTGCGGGACCATCACGGCCTCGCAATCGCGTTCGAAGTGGACAGGTTCGCTGCTACGGGAATACATGGGGACCGATATGGGGCCGTGGCCAAGGCCACGCAAGACGGCATTCTAGCCCAGCCGCCCTGCCGCCGCCGGTGCACTGCGGCAAACCACAGTATCCTGTGGGTGATCTTCAGGGAGCTTCGATGTCCTCCAATGCCGCGCGTGCCAGGACCGTGACCTGGCTCTGGCCCCTCATGCTGTTGCTGGGTCTGCTTGTTGCTCCCCTCGCCTGGATGGTCCTGGCGCTGATGACCGGCCGACAGGTCGGCTGGATGGCGGTAGTGTCCGCCCTGGAACTGGTGTTCATGCTGCGCCTGGGCACACTGGGCCCGGGCCGGCTGCGCATCGCCCTGGTCGTGCTGGGCACCCTGCTGGTGGCCGCCGTGGCCAACTGGGCCATTGCCAGCGCCTGGATGGGCGGCTCGATCGGCCTGGACCTGTGGGCCGCCACCACGCGGATGGGCCCGCACCTGGCCTGGACCCTGGTCACCCTGGCCAATGGTGCGATGGAATGGCTGTGGCTGGCCGTGGCCGTGGTCGTGGGCGCCTGGCTGGCGCGCTGACCCACCGGCAGGTAGTGCCGGCCGCGGGCCGGTAGAAGCGTGCGGACCAAGGTCCGCACCTACCCGATGCAACCACCACGCATGGATTCGGTAGTGCCGGCCGCTGGCCGGCAGAAGCATGCGGACCAAGGTCCGCACCTACCCGATGCAGCCGCCGCTCAATGCCCGCCGTCGAGCGCCTTCAGTTCGCTCACCAGCGAGGCCGCCGCTTCCGCACCATCGCCGTACAGCATGCGGGTGTTGTCGGCGTAGAACAGCGCATTCTCGATGCCGGCAAAACCGGTGCCCTTGCCGCGCTTGATCACCACCACGTTGCGCGCGTTGACCACATCCAGCACCGGCATGCCGTAGATCGGGCTGGCCGGGTCGGTACGTGCCACCGGATTGACCACGTCGTTGGCACCGATCACCAGCACCACATCGGTGTTGGCAAATTCCGGGTTGATGTCGTCCATGTCGGCGATCAGGTCGTAGGGCACACCCGCTTCGGCCAGCAGCACGTTCATGTGCCCAGGCATGCGCCCAGCCACCGGGTGGATCGCGAACTTCACCTTCACCCCGCGCTGGCCCAACCGCTGCGCCAGCTCCCAGATCTTGTGCTGGGCCTGCGCCACCGCCATGCCATAACCGGGCACGATCACCACGCGTTCGGCGTAGGCCATCATCGCCGCGACGTCCGACGCTTCAATCGGCTTCTGCGCGCCAGTGATCGCCTGCGCTTCGCCGCCGACGCCGCCGCCGCCGAAGTTGGAGAACAGCACGTTGCGGATCGGCCGGTTCATCGCCTTGGCCATCAGCCGGGTCAGCAGGATGCCCGCCGCGCCGACCATCATGCCGGCGATGATCAGCGCCTCGTTGCCCAGCACATAGCCTTCGAACGACACCGCCAGGCCGGTGAACGCGTTGTACAGCGAGATCACCACCGGCATGTCGGCGCCACCGATCGGCAGCGTCATCAGCACGCCCAGTGCCAGCGCCAGCACGAAGAAGGCGACGATCGCCCAGGTGTTGAGCGTGCTGGCCGCGATGATCGCCAGCACCACCACCGCCAGTGCCACCACCAGGTTCATCACCTGCTGGCCCGGCCAGGTCACGCGCTTGTCCAGGCGGCCATCGAGCTTGGCCCAGGCAATCACCGAGCCGGACAGCGACACCGCGCCGATGGCCGCGCCGACCACCGCCAGCAGCAGCACCATGCCCGACGGCTGGCGCGCGGCCAGGTCGGCCAACGCCTGCGCACTCCAGTGGCTGGTATCACGGTTGGCGAGGAAGGCGTAGCGCAGCAGTTCCACTGCACCGATGGCCGCGGCCGAGCCGCCGCCCATGCCGTTGTACAGCGCCACCATCTGCGGCATGTCGGTGATGGCAACCTTGCCGGCCGACCACCAGGCCAGGCCCGCGCCCAGCAGCAGCGCCACCAGGATCAGCGGCACGTTGTGCAGTTCGGGCAGGAAGAAAGTCGCCACCGTGGCCAGCAGCATGCCCAGCCCGGCCCAGCGGATGCCGCTGCGCGCGGTCAGCGGCGAGGCCATGCGCTGCAGGCCCAGCAGGAACAGCGTGGCGGCGACGAGGTAGCTGGCCTTGACCAGCCAATCGAGCAGTTCGACGGTGCTGATGTTCAAGCCTGCGGCTCCTTCGGCTCGTCCTTGCCGCCCTTGGGCGCGCTCGGCTTGAACATTTCCAGCATGCGCGCGGTGACCACGTAGCCACCGGCGGCGTTGCCGGCACCAAGCACCACGGCGAGGAAGCCCAGAGCTTTCTCCAGCGGTGTCTGCGCGTGCCCCAGCACCACCATCGCACCGATCAGCACGATGCCGTGGATGAAGTTGGAGCCCGACATCAGCGGGGTATGCAGGATCACCGGCACCCGCGAAATGATCACGTGGCCGGCGATGGCTGCCAGCATGAAGATGTACAGCGCTACGAACCCGTCACTCACCGGCAACGCTCCTGCTCTGTCTTCGTCGTCCCATCATAACCATGGGCTGAACCCGGTGCGCGCCCGGCGTCAACCGAAGCCGCGCTCACGCGTTGTCGATGGTGACCCCGAGCGAGGAACCGTACCCTGTGCTGGTGAGCAGCCCCGTCCCCCCGAGCGCCGAGACCGATGCCCTGCCGGCGTCGCTGGAGGCGTTCCTGGCCAGTGTTGGCCCGCGCGCGTTCCGCTTCGCCGAGGCCGGCCTGCGCCAGCGCGAAGACGCCATGGACGCGGTGCAGGACGCGCTGCTGCGCATGCTGGACTACGCCGACAAGCCGGCTGCCGAATGGGCCCCGCTGTTCTGGAGCATCCTGCGCCGACGCGTGATCGACGTGCAGCGCCGGCGCCGCTTCCGACTGCCGTTCTGGCGCGACAACCAGGACGCCGACGGCGGCGAGATCGACTGGGCTGACCCCGGCCCGGACCCGGCACAGGCGCACGAACAGCGCCAGCAGTACCAACAGCTGGTGGACGCGTTGCGCCGCCTGCCCGCCCGCCAGCGCGAGGCCTTCACCCTGCGCGTGCTGCAGGACCTGGACGGGGCCACCACCGCCCGCGCCATGGACTGCAGCGAAGGCGCGGTAAAAACCCATCTGGCACGCGCCCGCCAGGCGCTGCAGGATTATCTGGAGACCCACCCGTGAACCGCTCCCTGCCTTCCGATGACACCCTGCGCAGCCTGCACGCGCAGTCGCTGCAGGCGCTGTCGCCGGCCACGCTGGCACGGCTGCGCCAGGCACGCCACGGCGCCACGGCCGCCCATCGCGGACGCTGGCGCTGGTGGCTGGCCAGCGCCTGTTCACTGGTCGTGGCACTGGGCATCGGCCTGCAGTTCACCGGCCATGGCACGCTTGCCGGTCCGGCGCCGGCCCCCGTGCTTGCTTCAGTGGAAGACAACGGCGCGCTCTACGACGAGAATCCCGATCTGTACCTGTGGCTGGGCGATACCGACCTGGCGATGGAGTAAATCATGTCCCGACTGCCTACCCTGCCACTGCTGATGACCCTGTTGCTGCTGCCGGCCTTCCCGGCACTGGCGCAGAGCGCCGCGCCCGCCCCTGCCGCACGCCCTGCGCCGGCCGCACCGCTGCCGGCGTGGGAACACCTGAGCGAAGCGCAGCGCGAATCCCTGCTGGCGCCGCTGCGCGACCGCTGGAACAGCGCCGATGCCGGCCAGCGCCAGCGCATGCTTTCGCACGGCCAGCGCTGGCAATCGATGAGCCCGGAGGAGCGCGACAAGGCCCGCCGTGGCCTGCGCCGCTTCGAGCACATGAACCCGGAACAGCGTGAGCAGGCCCGGGCCCTGTTCGGTCAGATGCGGAACATGCCGCCGGAACAGCGCGACGCCCTGCGCGAGCGCTGGTCGCAGATGACGCCGGAACAACGCAAGGACTGGGTGCGCGACAACCCGCCGCCGGCGAAGCCGCGGTAACGCCGGCATCCGCAGGGTGGGTGCGGCCCCTGGTCCGCACACTGGGCCGTTCCTCCACGCATGGCGTGGATCTACCGGGAAGGCAACCGGCGCTACCGGCTCACGCCTGCCAGCGTGTCTTCGCCAGCAACTCGTCGTCCCAGTCGAAACTGAGCTCCCCTTCGCGCACGAACAAGGCGACGAAGTTGAGCAGGTTGCGCGCGTACATCTCGCTGGCCTGGGTCGCGCCGCGGCTGGCCAGGCCCAGCGGGCCATCGATGGTCACGCCCTGATGTTCGATGCACTGCCCCGGCTGGGTCAGTGCGCAGTTGCCGCCGCTCTCTGCCGCCAGATCGACAATGACGCTGCCGGTGGCCATGCCTTCCACCATCGCGGCAGTCACGATCGTCGGCGCCGGTCGCCCCGGTACCGCTGCCGTGCAGATCACCACATCCACGCTGCGCAGGTGGTCGGCCAGCCGGCGCTGCTGCTCGGCGCGTTCCTCATCGGTCAACGCACGCGCATAGCCGCCTTCACCGGCTGCACTCACACC
Organism: Stenotrophomonas sp. 86156_Sma; assembly: GCF_056481625.1. NCBI lineage: Bacteria > Pseudomonadati > Pseudomonadota > Gammaproteobacteria > Lysobacterales > Lysobacteraceae > Stenotrophomonas > Stenotrophomonas sp. 86156_Sma. Next base: position 827,616 of record NZ_CM151157.1, on the reverse strand, counting down.
AAGATCAAGGAAGCGCGCGCCCAGCGACTGGATCTGCTCGCGGGTTTCCGGGCGCACGTCGAAACCTTCCACCTGTGCACCGAGACGACGTGCGGTGGCGATGGCCTGCAGCCCGGCCACACCGGCACCGATCACCAGCACCTTGGCTGGCCGCACGGTGCCGGCGGCGGTGGTCAGCATCGGGAAGAAGCGCGGCGCGCGTTCGGCGGCGATCAGCGCGGCCTTGTAGCCGGCCATGCCGGCCTGCGAACTGAGTACATCCATCGCCTGCGCACGGGTGGTGCGCGGCAGCTGCTGCAGCGGGAACAGCTGCAGGCGATCATCGGCCGCCAGCGAGGCCAGCGCCGGATCACTGGCCGGAGTCAGCAGGCCGACCACGCTGGCAGCGGGCTTGAGCTGCTCCAGGACCGCCACCGTCGGTGCCTGCACGCACAGCAGGATATCGATCTCGGCCCAGCGACCTTCATCGAACACACGTGCACCGGCGTCGTCATAGGCAGCATCGGTAAATCCCGCCGCCAGACCGGCGCCGGCCTCATACCAGACAGTGATGCCCAAGGCACCGAGCTTGCGCGCGGTTTCCGGCGTCAACGCCACGCGCCGTTCGCCCGGCGCGGTCTCCTTGATCCCCAGCAACGCCACGGCCATGCAGGTCCCCGCTGATCGGTGAGTTTTCCCGATCCTAGCAGGCGGCCAGCGCTCAGTGCAGGGTGGCGCTGCCCGGGTCGAGGCGGTCGATCACACCCTGCATCGCGCTGTCGAAGGCGCCATCGTCCACATGGGCGCGCAGGCGGCCCAGCCGCACCATCACCGCCAGCTCTTCCGGCGAGGCCACGCAGAAGCGCACGCCGCGGCGGTTGACGAACAGCAGGCGCGAGGAAATCGGGCTGACCCAGGACAGCTTGCCGGCCTGCACCTTGCCGTCCTTGTCGACGAAGTCCAGCCAGTTGCCGATTTCCATGCGTCGGAAGCGGTCGGCATCGGCGTTGTCGAAATCGTCGGCGTCGATCTGCCCGCCGAGCTCCACCGCTGGCGACTCAGCCACCGGCGGCGCCGGCAAGGCAACCTGCGGCAGCTCCGGCAGCGCGCGCTGCAGTTCCGGCCGCGATTCCGCAATGCCCTGCAGGGTGTCGTGCAGGGCGTCGATGGCACCGGTGGCGGCATCGCCGTGCACGCCGACACTGGCAAATACCTTGGCCAGCACCGGCTGCCAGGCCTGCAGCCACGGCTTGCCGACGATCTGGCGGCGGGCCTCGGCCACTTCCTCCAGCAGGCCGTCAGCCAGGCTCAGTGCCTCGGCCACCGACGCGCCCTCCTCGCCCTCGCGCAGCAGCGCCAGGGTCAGGTGGTGCTGCCATGGCTGGCGCAGGAACTCGGCGATGGCCGGCGGCAGGGTGGCATCGCCGATGCGGCGATCCAGTTCGGCACCGGCCCGGCTGCGGGCCATTTCCAGCTTCTCCTGGCCGCGCTGCGTTTCGGCGGCGCGGCGCTCGGCGATTTCCACGCGGCGGCGGTGCTGCACCAGGAACTCGCGGAATTCTTCTTCCAGGGTCAGGAAGATCGCCAGGTTCTCGTTGAACTCAGCCACCAGGCGCTCGATGATTTCCTCGACCTTGGCCATCAGCATGCGCTCGGCCTGGCTTTCGCCGGTATTGCCCTCGCAGGCTTCGGCCAGCGAGTTGAGCAGCTTGCGGGCCGGGTGGGTCTTCTGCACGAACATGCGGCGGTCGAGCATCGCAACCTTGACGAAGGGCACGACCAGGCGGCCGATCAGCTCGCGCGAGCGACCTTCCAGTTCGCGTTCGTCCAGCATCACGTCGAACAGCATGCCGACCAGATCGATCGCATCTTCGTCCTGCGGGTCCAGCCGGGTCTGGCCCGGATCGACGCCGAGGCGGGTGGCGCTGGACAGCACTTCGCTCTTCAGCCGCTGCGCCAGTGATTCGCCGTCCTCGCCGATCGCCGCACGCAGGGTCGCGCTGGGCGTGGCCTGCAGCAGCGACAGCACCGACATCATCTCGCGCTGGCTCAACGGGCGGTGCTGGCCAACCGCGACCTGCGCGGCCGAGGTGGCGTCTTCGCGGACATGACGGGTCTGCTGCAGCAGCTCATGCAGGGCCTCCAGCAGCATTCCCTGCTGGCCGGCATACGCCTCGCCGTTGCCGGCATCCTCGCTCCCGAGGTGCTGCTGCATGTGGCCACGGCGCTCGGACCAGCGCGCAGCGAAGCGCTGTGCCCAGGCCGGCGCGGCCTGTTCATCATCGCTGAATTCGGATTCGAAGCCCGCCGCGTGGCGCGGCTCGACCAGATCGTCCGACCCGGGCGCCATGCGCGGGTCGGGCGCGGCAGACAGTGGACGCCGCGGCGCCCCCATCTGCGACATCACGCCAGCGGCGGCCAGCTGCTCGTCCAGCTTCTCGTAGATGCGGCCCACCGGCGCGCGCAGGTCGCGCTCGCACAGCTTGATCAGCACCAGGTGCACTTCCGGCGCCAGTTCGCAGCCGGCAAAGGCCTCATGGATGGCCACGCCCAGGTGTTCGGGGCTGACCGGGTTGTGGTCGGCGTCCAGCTCGGCGCCGCCGATCAGGCGGCCGAGGCGGCGGTCCAGCCGCGCCAGCACCGGCTTGAAGTCACGCAGCAGCACGGTGGCGAAATTGCGCACCGCCAGCCGCGATTCCAGTACATGTTCAGCCAGCAGGCTCAGGCCATCCTCGGCCGGCCCGGACAGGGTGGCTTCGGCCGACAACGGCTCGCCACTGGCCAGTGCATCCCAGGCCCGCTGCAGGTGGCCGGCGAAGGCGGCGGCGATGTCCTCACGGCGACGGCGCAGCTCGCGCATCGCATCCAGGAACAGCAGCTGCGACGAGCCAGCATTGCCGGCGCGGTCGAACAGTGCATCGTCGAAACGCGCCAGTGCGGCCCCGAACGCCTGGCACAGCGCCGGCAGGACCATGTCCCGGGCACGCTGAAGCTGGACCGGGTCACGGCCCGGCGATCCCATCGGTGTGGGCGCGCTCATCATTCGGGAAGGCTCCCCACCTTCTCTGGTACGACAGACAGCATGGACATCGCGACGGCCGGCACACCCCATGTACCGGTACGTCGATGGTAGGCCGGCCAGCCCGTCACGGACAGTGAAACAGTCCTCACTTCAAACCTCATGACCGGCGGCCCGGCAAGATAGATATCGTAAGCCGTGCGAGGCCCACGAGGCGAGAGGAAGCGGTCGTCCCTTTCCCGCCAGTGGCATGATGTTCATCACAGTTTGATATTCAGGGGCGGGACGCGACACAGACGGCGTCATTGACCACCCCGACTATAATCAAACACCCGTGATGACCGGTTCAGACTCCATGCCCGACCCCGCTGCCCTGCTTGCCCTGGATGCCCGCCGCTCGGTGCCCTCGCGGCAACTGGGCGAGCCCGGACCGGATCCAGCCACCCTGCAGCGCATGCTGGCCTCGGCCGTGCGCGTGCCCGACCACGGCAAGCGCATACCGTTCCGCTTCCTGAAGATTGCCGGCGATGCACGTCACACTCTGGGCGACTTCCTGGCCGAGCGCAGCCGCCAGCGCGACCCGCATGCCGGCGAGGCGGTATTCGAGAAGGACCGCCAGCGTTTCAGCCATGCGCCGCTGGTGATCGTGGTGGTCGCCAGCCCGCGCCCGGACCCGAAGGTGCCCGAACAGGAACAGCTGATGACCGCCGGCTGCGTCTGCTTCGCCCTGCTGCAGGCCGCGCAGGCGCTGGGCTTCGGTGCGCAGTGGCTGACTGCATGGATGGCCTTCGACTCGGTCGTGCAGGTACATCTGGGCCTGGCCGAAGGCGAACGCATCGCCGGCTTCATCCACATCGGTACACCCAAGGCCGATGTACCTGAGCGCGAGCGCCCCGATCCGGCGGCCCTGCTGCGCGACTGGACGCCACCGGCATGACCCTGCCGGCTCCGCCGCCGTCGCTGTACCTGGTTGATGCCAGCATCTACGTGTTCCGCGCCTGGCATTCGCTGCCAGACCAGTTCCAGGACGCGCAGGGCTGGCCGACCAACGCCGTGCACGGCTTCGCCCGCTTCCTGCTGGACCTGCTGGAGCGCGAGCGCCCCCAGCACATCGCCATCGCCTTCGACGAAGCGCTCGACAGCGGCTTCCGCCATCGCCTGTACCCTGCCTACAAGGCCAATCGGGACCCGGCGCCGGAAGCGCTCAAGCGCCAGTTCGTACACTGCAAGGCGCTGTGCGCGGCGTTGGGCCTTGCGGTGCTTGCCCACCACGAATACGAAGCCGATGACCTGATCGGCAGCGCCCTGCACGTGCACCGTGGCAGCCACCGCGGGGTGATCATCTCCGCCGACAAGGACCTGTCGCAGCTGCTGCTGGATCACGACGAGCAGTGGGACTACGCACGCAACCAGCGTTGGGACGTAGCCGGAGTGAAGGCGCGGCACGGCGTGCACGCGCACCAGATCGCCGATTACCTGGCACTGTGCGGCGATGCGGTGGACAACATTCCCGGTGTCAGTGGTGTCGGCAGCAAGTCCGCCGCCGTGCTGCTGGCCCACTTCGGCAGCATGGATGCGCTGTACGAACGCCTGGACGAAGTGCCGTTCCTGCGCCTGCGCGGCGCGGCACAGATGGCGGTGCGCCTGCGCGAGCAGCGCGAGCACGCCCAGCTCTGGCGCCAGCTGACCACCATCGCGCTGGACGCGCCGCTGGACGGCAGCCAGCCCGGGCTGCTGCGCCAGGCAGCCGATCCGGAGCTACTTGGTGGCCTGTGCCAGACCCTGCGCTTCGGCCCGATGACCCGCCGCCGGCTGTTCGATGCCGCCGGTGTGGCCGACCCCGTTCCCACTCCATCCTTTTCCAATTCCGGCGAGCCCGCATGAGCCAGCGCAACACCGAAGCCCCGCGTGTCGTCTATGAAGGCAAGTACCAGCGCATGCTGGTGCGCGGCACCTGGGAATACAGCGAACGTACCCACGCCGGTGGCCTGGCCGCAATCATCATCGCCGTCACCCCTGAGGACAAGGTGCTGTTCGTCGAGCAGTTCCGCGTGCCGCTGCAGGCACCCACCATCGAGATGCCCGCCGGCCTGGTCGGCGACATCCACGCCGGCGAATCGATTGAAGTCTCGGCCGTGCGCGAACTGGAAGAAGAAACCGGCTGGACCGCCGATCACGCCGAAGTGCTGATGATCGGCCCGACGTCCTCCGGCGCCAGCAGCGAGAAGATCGCCTTCGTCCGTGCCACCGGCCTGCGCCGGATCGGCGAAGGTGGCGGCGATGACAGCGAGGACATCACCGTGCACGAGATTCCACGCAGTGAGGCCGCGGCCTGGCTGGTGCAGAAGATGGGCGAAGGCTACGAGCTGGACGCCAAGCTCTGGGCTGGCCTGTGGATGATCGAGCACCACCTGGACGGGCGCCCGCGTGGCTGACGCCGACCTGCATGCGCTGTCGGCGCTGCTCGGCGCCGATGATCCGGCAATCTACGCGATTCACCGGCCTCAGGGCGCTTCGCCGTACCTGCTGCTGGCCGACCATGCCGGCCAACAGGTGCCGGGTACCCTCGCCGGCCTGGGCTTGCCACAGGCCGAACTGGGTCGCCACATCGGCTGGGACATCGGCATTGCCGGCACCACCCGCGCACTGGCCGAACGGCTGGATGCCTGGGCGATCGAACAGACCTATTCGCGGCTGCTGATCGACTGCAACCGCCCACTGGCCTCGCCGACGCTGATTCCGGAGGTGAGCGACCACACCGTGGTCCCGGGCAATGCCGGTCTGTCGGCGGCGCAGCGGCAACAGCGCATTGATGCGATCCATGCGCCGTACCACGCACGCATCGACGCCGAACTGGACGCACGCCGCGATGCCGGTCGCCCCACCCTGCTGGTGATGATGCACAGCTTCACCCCGGCGATGAACGGCATGCAGCGGCCGTGGCATGCCGGCGTGCTGTACCACCAGGACACGCGCTTTGCGCATGCACTGCTGCAGGCACTGCGCGACGAAGGCGACCTGGTGGTGGGTGACAACGAACCCTATTCGGTCAGCAGCACCAGCGACTACGCGGTGCCGGTGCATGGCGAGGGCCGCGGTCTGGTGCACGTGGAACTGGAGATCCGCCAGGACCTGATCGCCGATGCCGCCGGGCAGCAGGCATGGGCGGAGCGGCTGGCGCGGATCTTCAGCGCGCTGCAACCGCAGTTGCTGGCCGCCGGGTGATTTACCCAGGCTTGGTAGTGCCGGCCGCTGGCCGGCAACTGCAATGATCCAACGAACCTGAGGTTGCCGGCCAGCGGCCGGCACTACCGCAATTCGGGCGCATCCATCCACGGGAACGGCTTGAACCCGTGCACCTGCACGGTGGCACCGGTGGCGTCGAAGTCATCCTTGGGAGCGGCTGGCGCGGATCTTCAGCGCGCTGCAACCGCAGTTGCTGGCCGCCGGGTGATTTACCCAGGCTTGGTAGTGCCGGCCGCTGGCCGGCAACTGCAATGATCCAACGAACCTGAGGTTGCCGGCCAGCGGCCGGCACTACCGCAATACGGGTGCATCCATCCACGGGAACGGCTTGAACCCGTGCACCTGCACGGTCGCACCGATCGCTTCGAAATCATCCTTGATCGCCTGCGCGCGGCGACGATCCAGCGCTTCACCAAGCACCAGCGGCAACGCACGGCAGCGCGCCAACGCCTCGCCCACCGGAATCTCCAGCAGGCGCGCCACGCGCTGCGCAGCAGCCTTCAGCTGGTCAGCCGGGCACGCCACCAGGCACAGATCGAACGAAGCGAAGATGCCTGCGCCCACCCCTGCCTCGCGCGCCTCCACTTGTTCCTCAGCACCCGCTTCGCCCAGAGCCTCGTCGATACCCTCGACCTGCTGGAACGCGTCGTACTCGGCGTAGTACGCCAGTGCCTGCGCGTAGTCCTGCAGCGACGACAGCGGGCGTTGGCGCTTCTGCACATCCAGCACGTCGGCAAACGTGGCCGGCTCCAGATACGGGAACAGCCCCATCGCTGCCGAAGCGGCCGATCGCTCGCCGTCGTCATCCAGCGCTTCATCACTGGATGACGGCAACCACAACCGCGCAGCCTGCAGGTCCTCGTTGCTGGCCATCACCCAGCCGAAGGCGTTCCACACCTCATCGTCATCGTTGCAGGCAGCGAAGGCATGCAGGGTCTGTTGCAGGTCCAGCAGTTCGATCATGCGTCGGTGCTCAGGCAGGCAGTCGCTGCCGAGTCTACCGGCGCCGGGCGCAGGCCCAGCGCGATCACCACGCCGAGCGCGGCGAACAGCGCGGCGCCGTACTGTGCATTGACCATGCCCTGCAACGCATCAGGGCTGGTTGCCGCCTGCGTGCCGCGCGCGGCGTTGGCGACCATCACCAGTACCGCCAACCCCAAGGCGCCGCCGATCTGCTGGGCGGTGGCCGCCATGCCGGACGCGACGCCTTGCTGCGGACCCGGCACGCCGTGCCCGGCCACGATCCACATCGCCGTCCAGCTCATGCCCTGGCCGACGCTGAGCACCACGATGCCCGGCAGCAGCGGCCAGTAGCTGGCGCCATGCGGCATCGCCAGCGCCACCGCGCTGATGCCGATGGCACCGGCCGCGAAGCCCCAGGCCAGCACCTGCCGTGGTGAACGGCGCCGCAGCATGCGTTCGGCAATACGGATGCCGAAGGTGCATACCAATGTCGGAAGCAGGAAGGCCATGCCGGCCTGCAGCGGGCTCCAGCCATAGCCATCCTGGAAGTAGAGCGCCAAGAAGTAGTACTGCACGCCATAGCTGCTCATGAAGGCGAAGGTCAGGCCGAGTGCCGCGCGCAGGCCGGGCAGGCGCAGCAGTGCGAACTGCATCAGCGGGTCACGGCTGCGCTTTTCGATCTGTACGAACACCGTCAGCAGTACGGCTGAAAGCAGCAGGCAGATGAGCGTGGCCGGCGCCGTCCAGCCCCACTCCGGCCCTTGCACCAGGGTGGTGACCAGCAGGCTGCCGCCAGCGGTGACAGTGAGACAACCGGCCAGATCGAAGGAACGGCCCTGCACGCGAGGACCATCGGCCGGCAGCCATGTACCGGCCGCGACCGCGCACGCCGTGGCCAGCGGCACGATCACCGCCAGCACCGCCGGCCAGCCGAACGCCTGGGTCAGCACGCCACCGAGCAGCGTGCCCAGCGCCAGGCCGACCGCGCTGGCCATGCTCCAGATCGCCAGCGCACGATTGCGTACCGGGCCTTCGGCGTACAGCGTGTTGATCAGCGCCAGCGTGGCCGGGAACAGCAGCGCCGCCCCGACGCCTTGTGCGGCGCGCGCGATGATCAACAGCGTGGCGTTCGGCGCCAGCGCGCCGAGCAGCGAGGCCAGCGCGAACAGCAGCATGCCCAGCCGGTAGAAGCGGCGGCGGCCGATCAGGTCGGCGGCGCGCCCGCCGAGCAGCAGGCTGCCGCCGAAGGCCACGGTGTAGGCACTGACCACCCATTGCAGTTGCTGCGCGTTGATCTGCAGCGCGCGACCCATGTCATGCAGGGCAACGAAGATGATGGTGGCATCCAGGGCAATGATCAGCTGGGCGGTGGCCAGCAGGGTCAGCGCCCAGCGCGGGTATTTGAGGGGAGGCATCGGCGGTCTGGCGCGGTGGGGGAGCGCAGTCTCATTGATGCGAGCCAATCAATAAACCCCTCCCCGACCATATCTGTCATGATTTTCGGCATGAATGGAGCCTCCATGGACCTCAATGCGGTGCGCATGCTGGTGCAGGTGGCCGAAGCGCGCAGTTTCACCGTGGCCGCCGGCCAGCTGGGCCTGAGCCAGTCCGGCCTGTCGCGCGCGATCGGGCGGCTGGAAGCCACGCTGGGGGTGAAGCTGCTGCAGCGGAACACCCGCAACGTGGCGCTGACCCCGGATGGCCGCCAGTTCGTGGAACAGGTGGCACCACTGCTGACCGGCCTGGACGATGCCGAACGGCAACTGGCCGACCGCCCGTGCACGCCCTCGGGCACATTGAAGATCAGTGCGCCGTCGATGTTCGGGCGCAAGGTGCTGGTGCCGATGCTGGCGCCGTTGCTGCAGCAGCATCCGCAGCTGCACGTGGAAGCGGTGCTCAGCGACCGTCTGGTCGATCTGGTCGAGGAAGGCTTCGATGCCGCGCTGCGCACCGGCGTCATCGCCGACCAGCGCATCGTCGCGCGGCCCTTGCCGCCGCTGCGCTGGGTGACGGTGGCCAGCCCCGCCTATCTGGCCCGCTGTGGCGCACCGGACGATGTGGCCGCGCTGCAGGACCATGCCTGCCTGGCGGTGCGCAACCTGCGCAGTGGCCGGCTGGTGGACTGGCAGTTCCTGCAGGACGGGCAACTGCGCGAGTTCACGCCGCCGACGCGGATGGTGTTCGACAGCGGCGATCCGCTGGTGGAAGCGGCCATCGCCGGTATCGGCATCGTGCAGGTGATGGATTTCGCGGTGGCCGACGCCTTGGCCGATGGCCGCCTGCAGCGCGTGCTGCAGCCGTTCGAAGGCCGCAGCCGTGCACTGTCACTGATCTATCCGCCCTCGCGGCAATGCTCGCCGAAGCTGCAGGTACTGGCCGACGCGTTGCTGGCCGGGGAGTGGTAGCGCCGGCCGCTGGCCGGCGTCTGCGCGCATCCAACCGTTTCCGGGTTGCCGGCCAGCGGCCGGCACTACCAGGCTGCGGTAGATCCACGCCATGCGTGGATGAGGGCCGGTAGCGCCGGGCATGGCCCGGCGTTACCGATCAGGCAAAACTATCGGTGGCGCGCACCAGTGCGTCCACGTTCTCGGCTTCGAACGCCGAGTGGCCCGAGGCCGGCGTGATTTCCAGCTTGGCCTTCGGCCACACCTTGGTCAGGTCCCAGGCGTTGGCCAGCGGGCAGACCACGTCGTAGCGGCCGTGCACGATCACGCCGGGAATGTCAGCGATGCGGTGCGCGTCGCGCAGCAGCTGGTCTTCCACCTCGAAGAAGCCGCCGTTGACGAAGTAATGGTTCTCGATGCGGGCAAAGGCCAGCGCGAAGTGCGGGTCTTCGTGGCTGTTGATGAAATCATCATCGACGTGCAGGAAGCTGGTCGCGCCTTCCCACACCGCCCACGCCTTGGCCGCTTCCAGGCGGGTGGTTTCGTCTTCGCTGGTCAGGCGACGGTGGAAGGCCGAGATCAGGTCATGACGCTCCACCGACGGAATCGGCTTAAGGTAGTGCTCCCACGCATCCGGGAACAGGCGGTTGGCGCCTTCCTGGTAGAACCATTCCAGCTCCCAGCGACGCAGCATGAAGATGCCGCGCAGGACCAGTTCGGTCACGCGCTGCGGGTGGGTTTCGGCATAGGCCAGCGCCAGGGTCGAACCCCAGCTGCCGCCAAACACCTGCCAGCGATCAACCTTGAGGTGCTCGCGCAGCTTCTCGATATCGGCGACGAGGTCCCAGGTGGTGTTGTCCACCAGGTCCGCGTGCGGGGTGGAACGGCCGGCACCGCGCTGGTCGAACAGGATGATGCGGTACTTGGACGGGTCGTGGAACTGGCGCATCTTGTCGCTGCAGCCGCCGCCCGGGCCACCGTGCAGCATCACCACCGGCTTGCCGTCCGGGTTGCCGCACTGTTCGAAGTACAGCGTGTGGCGGTCGTCGACCTTCAGGGTGCCGACGTCGTAGGGGGTGATGGCGGGGTACAGCGTACGCATGCTTGCAGCTCCAGGGTGATGCCCTGCCGGGGCAGGAGAACCTCCATTCTAGGCCGGACGCCGGCCCAGGGTGATGCGGTCGCGCTGTTCCAGGTCCTGCACGGTCTGCACCTCTGCAAAACCCGCCGCGTCGAACAGCGCGCGGATCGCCGCGCCCTGATCCCAACCGTGCTCGATCAGCAGCCAACCGCCGGGCAGCAGGTGGGCCTGGCCACCGTCTACGATGCGACGGATGTCATCCAGGCCATCCACGCCGGAGGCCAGCGCGGAAGCCGGTTCAAAACGCAGGTCGCCCTGTGCCAGGTGCGGATCATCGCTGGCGATGTATGGCGGGTTGCTGGCAATCAGGTCGAAGCGTGCACCCTGCAGTGGCGCATACCAGTCGTGCCCGCCCTCGGCGAAGCGGACGTTGCGCAGTTCATGGCGCGCAGCATTGCGCGCGGCCACGGCCAGCGCGCCCCGGCTGGCATCGGTAGCCAGCACCTGCGCTTGGGGCCGTTCGCTGGCCAGTGCAAGTGCAATCGCACCGCTGCCGGTGCCCAGGTCAGCCAGCTGCAGCGCCTGGTCCTGCGGCAGGCGCCCCAGCGCCAGCTCGACCAGCAGTTCGGTTTCCGGGCGCGGGATCAGCGTGGTTGGATCGACTTCCAGGTCCAGCGTCCAGAAACCGCGGCGGCCGGTCAGGTAGGCCACCGGCTCGCCGGCCACGCGGCGGGCCAGCAACGCTTCGAAGGTGGCCTGGTCGGCGGCGGCCAGCGGATCGGTGGCATGTGCGAACAGCCAGCTGCGCGGGCGGTCCAGCACGTGCAGCAGCAGCAGTTCGGCCTCGTGGCGGGCCTCGACGCCGCCGAGGCGGGCACTGGCCTCGGCCACGACCTGGCGCAGGGAAGGTTCGGGTTGGAAAGGCATTCCGTAATTGTAGAGCCGAGCCCATGCTCGGCTGCTTCTGGCGCAGTCGAGCTACACATCCACAGGTCCGCAGTCGAGCATGACTCGACTCTACAAAAGGCTGCAATCCGTTCAGGTTCTGCCCGAGCGGATAAGGAGGGACTATTGGCCCTATTCAGCCGTTCCGGAAGATTTTCCTTGTCACACAGGCAGTTGCAGGATGAAAGCGTCCGGGTTCAGTGCCTGCTCAGTGCATTTTGATAGACTATATCTATCAAATAGATGCAATCAATGGATTGTTCTTATCGATAGCGAGTCGGTACTCTAGGTCCTGTCGATTCACCCACTCCCCTTCACCCAGAGGAAAAACGATGTCCCTGATCAACACCCAGATCCAGCCGTTCGAAGCCAATGCTTACCTGAATGGCGAGTTCATCAAGGTTTCCGACAGCACCCTGAAGGGCCAGTGGTCGGTCCTGATCTTCATGCCGGCCGCCTTCACCTTCAACTGCCCGACCGAGATCGAAGACGCCGCTGACCATTACGCCGAGTTCAAGAAGGCCGGCGCCGAGGTCTACATCGTCACCACCGACACCCACTTCTCGCACAAGGTGTGGCACGAAACCTCGCCGGCCGTCGGCAAGGCCCAGTTCCCGCTGGTCGGCGACCCGACCCACCAGCTGACCAACGCCTTCGGCGTGCACATTCCGGAAGAAGGCCTGGCCCTGCGCGGCACCTTCATCATCAACCCGGAAGGCGTGATCAAGACCCTGGAGATCCACTCCAACGAGATCGCCCGTGACGTCTCCGAAACCCTGCGCAAGCTGAAGGCTGCCCAGTTCACCGCCGCCAACCCGAACCAGGTGTGCCCGGCCAAGTGGAAGGAAGGCGAGAAGACCCTGACCCCGTCGCTGGACCTGGTCGGCAAGATCTAAAGCAGTACCGGCCTGCCGTGGCCCCACGCCACGGCGCGTCTTTCATCCCCGTGCCGGTCCCCCCGCCGGCGTGGGGGTGAACCCAAGACAGCCAACGCTCGCCCGCCTTGGCCAGCCAGCCCCTTCCACGGTCGCTGTCTTGGGTTCACCCCTACCCCCTGCTGGTCCGCTACCTTCTACAGCGGTGCCACGCCCCCTGTTTGCCTGAAGCCAGGAGATGACCCGATGTTGGACGCCAACCTGCAGTCGCAGCTGAAGACCTATCTGGAGCGCGTGACCCGCCCGATCCAGATCACCGCGCACGCCGACGACGGCGCCAAGTCGCAGGAAATGCTGGAACTGCTGCAGACCCTGGACAGCCTGTCGGACAAGATCTCGCTGCAGGTGCTGCGCGATGGCCAGGGCCGTGTGCCGTCCTTCGACCTGGGCACCCCGGGTCAGGATATCCACCTGACCTTCGCCGGCCTGCCGATGGGCCACGAGTTCACCTCGCTGGTGCTGGCGCTGCTGCAGGTCGGCGGCCACCCGTCCAAGGCCACCGCCGAGCTGATCGAGCAGGTGCAGAACCTGGAAGGTGAATACAAGTTCGAAACCTACTTCTCGCTGTCCTGCCAGAACTGCCCGGACGTGGTGCAGGCGCTGAACCTGGCCGCGGTACTCAACCCACGCATCCAGCACGTGGCCATCGACGGTGCCCTGTTCCAGGACGAAGTCGAGAAGCGCGAGATCATGTCGGTGCCGACCGTGTACCTCAACGGTGAAGTCTTCGACCAGGGTCGCATGACCCTCGAGCAGATCGTCGCCAAGCTGGACACCAACGCCAGCAAGCGCGATGCCGAGAAGATCGCCGCCAAGGATGCCTTCGACGTGCTGGTGGTGGGCGGTGGCCCGGCCGGTGCGGCAGCAGCGATCTATGCTGCACGCAAGGGCATCCGCACTGGCATCGCCGCCGAACGTTTCGGTGGCCAGGTGCTGGACACCATGGCGATCGAGAACTTCATCTCGGTGAAGGAGACCGAGGGCCCGAAGCTGGCCACGGCACTGGAACAGCACGTGCGCGAGTACGAGGTGGACATCATGAACCTGCAGCGCGCCAGTGCGCTGGTGCCGGCCGGTGAAGACGGCCTGGTGCAGGTGCAGCTGGAGAACGGCGCGGTGCTGAAGTCGCGTTCGGTGATCCTGTCCACCGGCGCACGCTGGCGCCAGATGAACGTGCCGGGCGAAGACCAGTACCGCAACAAGGGCGTGGCCTACTGCCCGCACTGCGATGGTCCGCTGTTCAAGGGCAAGCGCGTGGCGGTGATCGGCGGCGGCAACTCCGGCGTGGAAGCGGCCATCGATCTGGCCGGCATCGTGTCGCATGTAACCCTGCTGGAGTTCGATTCCAGCCTGCGCGCCGACGAAGTGCTGCAGAAGAAACTGCGCAGCCTGGCCAACGTCACCGTGCTGACCAGCGCACAGACCACCGAAGTGCTGGGCGACGGCAGCCGTGTCACCGGCCTGGTCTACAAGGACCGTGTCGGCGGCGACGCCCACCGCGTCGAGCTGGAAGGCATCTTCGTGCAGATCGGCCTGCTGCCCAACACCGAGTGGCTGAAGGACACCGTGGCGCTGTCGCCGCGTGGCGAGGTCGTCATCGATGACCGCGGCCAGACCAACCTGCCGGGCGTGTTCGCTGCTGGCGATTGCACGACGGTACCCTACAAGCAGATCATCATTGCCATGGGCGCCGGTTCGACCGCCGCACTGAGCGCGTTCGACCACCTGATCCGCTCGTCGGTGAGCAGCAGCAGCGGTGCCGTTGCTGAAGCTGCCTGATCCATCGTTCCCAGATCACCGGGAACATTGTCTGCCTGTCGGGTAACCATGCCGTCAGCCGGTCCGTTACCCCTGGGGTGTAAGGATGAACCTACGTGATCTGAAGTACCTGGTAGCCCTGGCCGACCACAAGCATTTCGGCCGGGCTGCCGCCTCCTGCTTCGTCAGCCAGCCGACGCTGTCCACGCAGATCCGCAAGCTGGAAGAAGAGCTGGGCCTGCCGCTGGTGGAACGTGCACCGCGCAAGGTGATGCTGACCCCGGCCGGCCAGGAAGCAGCAGCACGGGCACGGGTGATCGTGTCCGAAGTGGAACAGCTGAAGGAAGCGGCACGTCGCAGTCGCGATCCGGAAGCCGGTACGGTGCGCCTGGGGATCTTCCCTACCCTGGGCCCGTACCTGCTGCCGCATGTGATTCCGCGCATCCGCGATCGCTTCCCGGAGCTGGAACTGCTGCTGGTCGAGGAAAAGAGCGATGTGCTGCTGGACCGCCTGCGCGAAGGCAAGCTCGACGCTGCACTGCTGGCCCTGCCGGTGATCGACGACCAGCTGCATGCCGAGTTCCTGTTCGAGGAACCGTTCCTGCTGGCCGTGTCCGGGCGCCACCCGTTGGCCCGTCGCGAACACCTGGACGTGCAGGAACTGGCCACGCAGAAGCTGCTGCTGCTGGAAGATGGCCATTGCCTGCGCGACCAGGCGCTTGAAGTCTGCCGCCTGTTCGGTGCCAACGAGAAGTCCGAGTTCCGCGCCACCAGCCTGGAAACGCTGCGGCAGATGGTCGCCGCCGACGTCGGCATCACCCTGCTGCCAAGCCTGTCGGTGCAGCCGCCGGTGCCGCGCTCGAACAACATCCGCCTGCTCGACTTCACCGGCGAAGGCCGCCCCAGCCGCCGCATCGCCATGATCTGGCGCCGCAGCTCGGCCATGAACGACTTCCTGATGGAGCTGGCCGATCAGTTCAAGCGCCTGCCGCAGGCGCTGTTCACCCTGGAAGCGGTCAACGCCGCCGGCGACACGACCGCCCTGCCCGGCCCCGCGCTGAACGGCTGAACCCCCGCAGCACCGGCCTGGAATCGGCAGGAGTCGATTCCGGTCGCATTTGTCCCCACAATACAGACAGGCGGCGCCAGCAGGTGCCGCCTTTTGCATGGCTTTCAACCAAGGAGCTTCACCATGAGTACCGCCAGCGGCCTGCCGCCGTCGATCACCGTTTCCACCTTCGACATGGACCGCCTGGACGCCATGCTCGAATCCCCTGCGCTGAGCCAGACGCCTGCCGCGCTCGCGCTTGCTGAAGAACTCAACCGTGCCACCGTGCTGGCACCGGACCAGATTCCCGAAGGCATCGTCATGATGCATTCGCGCGTGGAGTGCGAAGATGAAGTGTCGGGCGAGAAGCACGTCCTGACCCTGGTCTTCCCCCGCGAAGCCAACGTCGATGAAGGCAAGGTTTCCGTGCTGGCCCCGGTCGGCAGTGCCCTGCTCGGCCTTTCGATCGGCCAGAGCATCGACTGGAACGCGCCCGGCGGCCGCAAGCTGCGCCTGCGCGTGACCGCGGTTCACAACGACCGCCCCTGATTACCGCTGCGCACCGCGCGCGATTCGATCCCCCTGCACCAGGAGCCGTAATGAGTACCCCGTCCAAACTGTCCCAGCTGCGCGAACTGTCCGTGGTCGTTGCCGATACCGGTGACTACGAGGCGATCAAGCGCCTGCAGCCGGTGGACTGCACCACCAACCCGACCCTGGTGAAGAAGGCGCTGGACCTGCCGGTCTACGCCGAGCTGATCGAACGCGAACTGGCCTGGGGCCGCCAGCAGAGTGGCGACCGCGAAGCCGTGGTGCACGCCGTGGCCGACCGCCTGACCATCGGCGTCGGCGCGCTGCTGAGCACGCTGGTGCCGGGCCGCGTGTCCACCGAAGTGGATGCCGACCAGGCCCACGACACCGCTGCCACCGTAGCCAAGGCCCGCCAGTTCATCCAGATGTACGCCGATGCCGGCGTGCCGCGCGAGAAGATCCTGATCAAGATCGCCGCGACCTGGGAAGGCGTGGAAGCCGCGCGCATCCTGCAGGCCGAGGGCATCGACTGCAACCTGACCCTGATCTTCAACCCGACCCAGGCGCTGGCCTGCAGCGAAGCCGGCGCGTTCCTGATCTCGCCGTTCGTCGGCCGCATCCTGGACTGGTACGTGGCCAACGGCCAGACCCCGGCCAACATCGATGAAGACCCGGGCGTGAAGTTCGTGCGCGGCGTGTATGCCGAATTCAAGCGCCGCGGTTCGCCGACGGTGGTGATGGGCGCCTCGTTCCGTTCGACCGCGCAGATCGAAGCGCTGGCCGGCTGCGACCGCCTGACGATTTCGCCGGACCTGCTGGAGAAGCTGGACGCTGACCACGGCGAGCTGCCGCGCAAGCTGGTGGCCGGTGCGGCGGATGGCGCGTCGGTGCCCCCGATCGATGCGGCGAAGTTCGCAGCGGATCTGGCGGCCGATCCGATGGCGACCGAGAAGCTGGCGACCGGCATCGATGCGTTTGCCAAGGATCTACAGGCGCTGCGCGAGCGCATTCGTTCGGAACTGTGATTCCGGCCAACGGCTGAGCCCCTCGTGACGGATCGTTTTGTAGAGTCGAGCTTGCTCGACTGACTGCTAAAGCAAAAGCCGCGCTGGGTCGGGCGGGTTGGGTTCGCGGGAGACGCCGTGAATCCGTCCCTGGAGGCTTGGCCGCCGCATCCATGCGGCGGACACTCCCGCGAACCCAACCCGCCCGCCCTCTGACAGTTTCCGGTGGCCGCCCGCCACGGATGAAAGAAAGAAAAGCAAAAGCGGGTCGCGCGCTTCGCTTGCTCGCAGTCGAGCAAGCTCGACTCTACGGAGCAATGCAGGATCAAACAAAAATGCAGGATCAAACAAAAAGGACGCGGCGAACGCCGCGTCCTTTTTGTTTTCCTTCAGTTCGTCAGTAACCCATGCTCTTGCCCACCGTCACCGGGAAACTCTCGGAGGTGGGGCGGTGTGGGTTGGCAGGACCGTTGGCGCCATGGATGGCGCCATCGAGCCCCCAAGGACGGGTTTACGGCGCGTCCTGACAACCCACACCGCCCCGCCCAACCCGCAGAAACGCAGAGCCGCTTTGGCTTTGGCTTCTGCCGTAGATTCTGCCCGCCGCAGGCGGACCACCGCGCGTCAGCGCGGCGCCTCCACATCCAACCCGATCGGGCAGCTCACCCCGGTGCCGCCGATGCCGCAGTAACCGTTCGGGTTCTTCGCCAGGTACTGCTGGTGATAGTCCTCGGCGTAGTAGTACGCCGGTGCCGGGTACTCGATCTCGGTGGTGATCACCCCGTAGCCGGCTGCGGCCAACTGCGCCTGGTAGGCCTCGCGGCTGGCCAGCGCGGCGGCGTACTGCGCCTCGTCGGTGGCGTGGATCGCCGAACGGTACTGGGTGCCGGTGTCGTTGCCCTGGCGCATGCCCTGGGTCGGGTCGTGGCTTTCCCAGAACAGCTGCAGAAGCCGCTCCAGGCTCACCACCGCCGGGTCGAACACCACCTGCACCACTTCGGTGTGGCCGGTCAGGCCCGAGCACACCTCTTCATAGGTCGGGTTCGGGGTGATGCCGCCGGCATAGCCGACCGAGGTGCTGTACACGCCCGGTTCGGTCCAGAACTTGCACTCGGCGCCCCAGAAACAGCCCAGCGCGAAGCGGATCTGCTGCAGGCCGGCGAAACGGTCCTTCAGCGGATGGCTGTTCACGAAGTGCTGGTTGCTGTGCAGCGGCAGCGGTTGGTCACGCCCCGGCAGTGCTTCTTCCGGGCGCGGCAGACGCTGCTTGAAGGCGCCGATGCCGAGGATGCCCTGGCCAATTCCCAACATGATGCGCTCCTAGGCCGGAAGGCCGGCTATGTCGTCTGCATCTGAAATGGGGGCGTCCGGCGCGTGGCCCAAGTCCAGCGCCGCCACGATGTCCTCGGCCTGCGGCCGTGCCGCATCAGGGATGCCTACCCGCAGCACGCCGAACAGCGGCAGCTCGCCCATGCCACCCAGCAACGACTCGCCGAACACGAAGGCCGGGATGCCGGCATCCTCCAGCGCGTGCTTGACCAGGTGGGCGTCGAACAGGTTGTCGGCCTTGTACACGATGTGCATGCGGCAGCTCCGTGGGACAGGGTCCCAGCATACGCCCGGGGGCTGAATGGTGGTGGTGACGGCGCATGACCGTTCTGCCGGCCAGCGGCCGGCACTACCCAATTGCACGGCGATCCACATTCCGCCGGCCAGCGGCCGGCGCTTCCCGGAAGAGGGCCTGGTAGTGCCGGCCGCTGGCCGGCATCCCCACGCCCCACCGGGCAGCCCTGCCCGGTACGCGCTAGACTGTTGGTCTTTCTGCCTTTCTTTTCGCCGACTCATGTCCGAGCACACCCCCGCCAGCCCCGAGACCCCCGCCGACAGCCACGAAAAGCGCGATTTCATCCGCCAGATCGTGCGCGAGGACCTGGCCAGCGGAAAGCACCAGGCGATCAAGACCCGTTTCCCGCCGGAACCGAACGGCTACCTGCACATCGGCCATGCCAAGTCGATCTGCCTGAACTTCGGCATCGCCGGCGAGTTCAGCGGCGTCTGCAACCTGCGCTTCGACGACACCAACCCGGCCAAGGAAGACCCGGAATACGTGGCCGCGATCCAGGATGACGTGCGCTGGCTGGGCTTCGAGTGGAACGAGCTGCGCCACGCCTCGGACTATTTCCAGACCTACTACCTGGCCGCCGAGAAGCTGATCGAACAGGGCAAGGCCTATGTCTGCGACCTGTCGGCCGAGGAAGTGCGCGCCTACCGCGGCACCCTGACCGAGCCGGGCCGCCCGTCGCCGTGGCGCGACCGCAGCGTCGAGGAAAACCTCGACCTGTTCCGCCGCATGCGCGCCGGTGAATTCCCGGATGGCGCGCGCACCCTGCGCGCGAAGATCGACATGGCCAGCGGCAACATCAACCTGCGCGATCCGGCGCTGTACCGCATCAAGCACGTCGAGCACCAGAACACCGGCAACGCGTGGCCGATCTACCCGATGTACGACTTCGCGCACGCGCTGGGCGACTCGATCGAGGGCATCACCCACTCGCTGTGCACGCTGGAATTCGAAGACCACCGCCCGCTGTACGACTGGTGCGTGGACAACGTCGATTTCGCCCATGACGACACGCTGACCCAGCCGCTGGTCGACGCCGGCCTGCCGCGCGAAGCCGCCAAGCCGCGCCAGATCGAGTTCTCGCGCCTGAACATCAACTACACGGTGATGAGCAAGCGCAAGCTGATGGCGCTGGTCACCGAACAGCTGGTGGACGGCTGGGAAGACCCGCGCATGCCGACCCTGCAGGGCCTGCGTCGCCGTGGCTACACCCCGGCCGCGATGCGCCTGTTCGCCGAGCGCGTGGGCATCAGCAAGCAGAATTCGCTGATCGATTTCAGCGTGCTGGAAGGCGCGCTGCGCGAAGACCTGGACAGCGCCGCGCCGCGCCGCATGGCCGTGGTCGACCCGGTCAAGCTGGTGCTGACCAACCTCCCGGAAGGCCACGAAGAACAGCTGACCTTCAGCAACCACCCGAAGGACGAGAGCTTCGGCAGCCGCGAAGTGCCGTTCGCACGTGAAGTGTGGATCGACCGCGAGGACTTCGCCGAAGTGCCGCCGAAGGGCTGGAAGCGCCTGGTCCCCGGCGGCGAAGTGCGCCTGCGTGGTGCCGGCATCATCCGCTGCGATGAAGTGATCAGGGATGCCGACGGCACCATCACCGAGCTGCGTGGCTGGCTGGATCCGGAATCGCGTCCGGGCATGGAAGGCGCCAACCGCAAGGTCAAGGGCACCATCCACTGGGTCAGCGCCGTACATGGCGTGCCGGCCGAGATCCGCATATACGACCGCCTGTTCTCGGTGCCGAACCCCGACGACGAATCGGAAGGCAAGACCTACCGTGATTACCTCAACCCGGAATCGCGCCGCACCGTCACCGGCTATGTCGAGCCGGCCGCGGCCAGCGCCGCGCCGGAGCAGTCGTTCCAGTTCGAGCGTACCGGCTACTTCGTCGCCGACCGCCGCGACCACACCGAGGCCAAGCCGGTGTTCAACCGCAGCGTGACTCTGCGCGACACCTGGTCGGCCTGAGGACCTGCGCGGGCGCCAGCACGGCGCCCGCATGACCCCGACGATGATCACCGCCCTCTCCGTCCTGTTCTGGTTCATCTCGCAGCATCCGCTGCTGACGTTCTTTTCGGCGATGGTGCTGGCCGGGCTGGTCTCGTGGTGGCGGCGTTTTCCGGGCTACGCCATCGTGGTGTTCCCGCTGGCGATGCTCAACATCTTCCTCGGCCACTTCCTCAACGCCGCCTTCCTCAACGTGGTGGGCGAGCGTGGTGAAGCGGTGATCGTGAAGTCCGAGCGCACCAGTTCGACGATGAACGAGCAGTACATCTGGCGCTACGAAGGGGTGCTGCGTACCGCCGAGAGCCGCGACGTGGAAGTGGTGTTCCACACCAACACCGCCTCGCTGTGGCCGCTGGAGAACGCGATCCGCATCCCGGCGCCCGACCAGCCGTTCGTGGTCAAGTACACGCCGGGTTTCCCGCGCAACTTCGTCATCCTCACCAATGAATCGCCGCACGGCATCGCCCAGGCCCGGGCCAGCGCGCGCGAGCGGGTGGAAGTGGCGGCGCGCAAGCTGCACTTCAGCCCGGGCAATGCCGATTTCCGCGCGGACTATCGCCGCGAGCTGGAAACCTGGCTGCGCGACCACGGCAACGATCCGCAGCAGCAGTCCGACGCGCAGCGATATCGCGCCGAACTTGACGCGCTCGACCGCTAGATCCCCAGGCCTTGCCTGGATGTTCCACCCCATCCATCCACAGGCCTGACATGACCACGACCTCCACCGACCTCCTCCCGCTGCTGCAGCAGGTCCTGCAGGAGGCCGGCATCGCCAGCCACGTCGACGGCGACGCCCTGCTGCTGGACAGCGGCCTGCGCCTGACCCCGCATGCGATGGCCGCGCACGCGCGCGACAACGGCGGCTGGCAGACCTCTACCGTCATCGAGAGCCAGCATCCACTGCTGTTCGCAGATGGCCTGTTCGAGTACCAGCACGCCAACGGTGCCGATGAGCAGGCATCGCTGCTGTCCGGCTTCCAGACCTGGGTGCGGGTGGACCTGGCGACGCTGCAGACCGCGATCGGCGCCGAAGACGCGCAGGGCCTGCCGATGATGGGCCTGACCTATCCGGCCGGTGACGATGGCGAGGAACACGAGCGCACCGTGGTACTGGGGCCGCTGGCGCACTACCGCGCACAGGAGGTGGATGCCTCCACCTGCAGCGAGGACGACCACGGTTCCTGCCCCTGCTGCCTGTTCACCCGCAGCATGGAGGCCTTCGATGAGCTGCTGAAGGCCCGCCAATTCCTCGCCATCCGCCTGTTCGCCTCGCGCGATGCCGACGGCCTGTGCGAAGCCGACTGCCGGGTCAACGGCCACGACTTCGCCGCCGCCCTGCCCCTACTGCGCGCCTATGCCGCCAGCTGGCCGCAGGCCGGGCTGGAGTTCCGCAAACAGTACGTGGTGATCCGCACCGGCGCGCCGGGCTGACCCGCCGCCACACCCGATACAGGCCGGTGCAGCTACACTGCGCGCCGGTTTCCCAAGCAACCGCACCTTCTTCCATTCCCTACGAGGCACCCCCGCGATGCTGTACGCGCAAGTCCACCTGACCCTTCCCGCCTGGATTCACGACCAGATCGACCTGGATCGTCGATATCCGGGCGATGAGGCCAAGGTCGCGCTGGCGATCGAGCTGTCGCGGCTGAACGTCGAGCACGCCAGTGGCGGCCCGTTCGGTGCAGTGGTGTTCGGCCCGGATGACAAGGTCATCGCCGCCGGCGTGAACCGGGTGATGCCGCACGCGACCTCGCTGGCGCACGCCGAGAACATGGCCTACATGCTGGCCCAGCAGCGCCTGCAGACCCCGCGCCTGAACGCAGTGCTGGCGCCGGTCACCCTGGCCACCAGTTCGCAGCCGTGCTGCCAGTGCTACGGCGCCACCGTGTGGGCCGGCATCGACCGCCTGCTGATCGGTGCCAACTCGGCCGACGTCGAAGAGCTGACCCCGTTCGACGAAGGCCCGCTGCCGGCCGACTGGGTGGGTGAACTCAACAAGCGCGGCATCGAAGTGGTGCAGGGCCTGAACCGCGACGCCGCACGCAGCGTGCTGCGTGCCTATGGGGAAAGCGATGGCGCCCGTTACTGAGGCCGGCATCGGCCTGCTGTGCCTGTGCCGGCAGGGCTTCGAGCCCGAGCTGGCCGGCGAACTGCAGTTCCGCGCCGGTGAAGCCGGTTTCGCCGGTTATGCGCGCACCCAGCGCAATGATGGCTACGTGCTGTTCATGTGCGACGAAGCTGCGGCACTGGCGCCGCGCCTGCGCTGGCGCGAACTGATCTTCGCGCGGCAGAAGCTGGTGGTGCTGGCCGAGCTGCCGCAGCTGGACCCGGCCGACCGCATCACCCCGATGCTGGAGGTGCTGGCCGATGCGCCGCGCTTCGGCGACCTGTGGGTGGAGCATCCCGACTCGGACGCCGGCAAGCCGCTGTCCGGGCTGGCCCGTGCCTTCGGCAATGCGCTGCGCCCGGCGCTGCGCAAGGCCGGCAAGCTCACTGACAAGCCGAACGACCGTCTGCCGCGCCTGCACGTGGTGTTCGTCGACGGCACCCACGCCTTCGTCTGCGTAGCCGACCCGGCCGACAGCGCACCGTGGGCATTGGGCATCCCGCGATTGAAGCTGCTGCCCGAAGCGCCGTCGCGTTCGGCACTGAAGCTGGACGAAGCCCTGCTGACCCTGCTGGCGCCGGAAGAACGCGAAGCGCTGGCCAGGCCCGGCATGCGCGCGGCTGACCTGGGTGCCGCACCCGGCGGCTGGACCTGGGTGCTGACCCGCCAGCACATGCACGTGCTGAGCATCGACAACGGCCCACTGCGCCAGCACGTGCTGGACACCGGCCTGGTCGAGCACCTGCGCGCCGATGGCTTCCACTGGCACCCGGAGCAGCCGCTGGACTGGATGGTCTGCGACATGGTCGAGCAGCCGCGGCGCGTGGCCGAACGCATGGCCACCTGGTTCCGCGAAGGCTGGTGCAGGCACGCGATCTTCAATCTGAAGCTGCCGATGAAGAAGCGCTGGGACGAAACCCGCTTGTGCCTGGACCTGTTCCAGGAGCAGGCCGGCAAGCCGCTGGTGGTCCGCGCCAAGCAGCTCTATCACGACCGTGAGGAGATCACGGTACTGGCCTCGCCGCTGCGCTGAGGAACATGCCCGCCGGGCATGGCCCGGCGCTACCGAGGAAGGGAACCATGCGATACCACCCGCTCGCCATGCTGATCACCGTGCTGGCAGCCGCACCGGCCATTGCCCAGCAGCTGCCGCACACCCCTGCACAGAGCCAGCCACTGGGCCCGACCGGCGGCGCGATCCGCCAGCAACCGCTGGATGCCGGCCGGGTCAGCGGCAGCGTCGAGATTGCACGGCCGGCCGGCGAGGCACAGGTGACCGTGCGTTCGCTGGAACCGAGCAGCGTGGTCGGCCAGTACCGCATCCACTTCGCTGCGCTGGATGTGAACGGTGATGGCTTCATCAGCCGCGAGGAAGCGCAGGAGAATCCGGCGTTGGCCGATGAGTTCAATGCGTTGGACGTGAAGCGTCGCGGCAAGCTGGATCGTGCCGACCTGGCTGGTTGGCTGGTTGATTGATCCACCGGCGCGATCTTCATCCACGCATGGCGTGGATCTACTGGATCAACGGCGGTAGCGGAGCCCGCTTCTGGTAGGTGCCAACCTTGGTTGGCACATCCATCAGGCATCCTGGGCCCAGATGAGGCGAGGGTATTTCCAGCCTTGTGCCAACCAAGGTTGGCACCTACCGGAGCGGCGTTGGCACCTGCCAGAGCGACCTGTATTCCGGTCAGACCCCGGCGGCGCGCTTCCAGAACGCCTGCACCAGCGGCGGCCATTTGCCGACACAGCCCAGCGCGCGGCCGCGGGCCAGGGTCAGGTGCATTTCGTCGTTGGAGAACAGCCGATTGATCGCATCGAAACTGTGGGCGGCGATGTGGTTGTCGCTGCGCCGTTCTCGTGCCCAGCGCTGCAGGCGCTGCGGCGACAGCCGCGGCTGGCCGCGGCGTTCGGCCGACGGCGCCAGCCACTGCTGCAGGGCGGCGACATCGCGCAGGCCCAGGTTCACGCCCTGCCCGGCCAGCGGATGCACCACATGCGCAGCATCACCCAGCGCCAGCACGCGGCCAGCCACGTAGTGACGGGCCAGCTGGCGACGCAGCGGGAAGGCCGCACGCGGTGACGCCAATCGCAGTTCGCCCAGGCGCGCAGCGAAGGCGCGGGTCAGTTCGCGGTTGAAGGCGTCCTCGTCCAGGGCCAGTACGCGAGCCGCTTCATCCTCGGGCAGGGTCCAGACGATCGAACTGCGACGCTCGGCCACCGGCAGCAGCGCCAGCGGCCCGGTCGGCAGGAAGCGCTGCCATGCGGTGGCCTGGTTGGGAAGATCGCTGTCCACATAGGCCACCACGCCACGCTGGTGGTAGTCATGCTTTTCAACCTCGATCCCGGCCAGCTGGCGCAGGGTTGACTCGGCACCGTCGGCGGCCACCGCCAGCGCCGCTTCCAGGCGGCGCCCGTCATCCAGCCGCAGGCGCACGCCGTCTTCATCCTGTTCCAGCGCTTCCACCCGTGCCGGGCAGTGCAGCTGCACGCCCGCCGCCGGCAGCGCCGCCCACAGGCGATCCTGCAGCAGGCCGTTCTCGACGATGTAGCCCAGCTCACGACGGCCGAAGCGATCGGCGTCGAACAACAGATCCTCGCCACCCGCGGCATCCCACACCTGCATGCGCCGGTAAGGCCAGGCGCGGGCCTGCGCGATCGCCGGCCACACACCCAGGCGGTTCAACAGCTGCACGTTGTCAGCGGCGAAGGCGAACACGCGCAGGTCCGGCTGTGCGGCCTGCCACGGTGCCGGTTCGCGGCCTTCCACCAGCGCAACCGACAGGCCGGCATCGGCCAGCGCCAGCGCACACGCGGCACCGACCACGCCACCACCAACGATGGCCACATCAAGACGCGTGCGCCGGCTCATGCGGCTTCTCCGCGGCACAGGCGCGGCACGTCACCACGGAAGCCCATCGCACCACCGACCAGCATCGACTGCACCGACGCGCGCTGTGCGGCCACCAGGCCGAGGCTGCGCAGCGGCCGCATCAGCGGTGCCGGGTTGCTGGTCAATCGTGCCAGCCCACCGGAGAACGCCACCGTCTGCCGGCGATCTTCCTCGCGCCGCGCGACGTAGGCCTTCAGCAGCGCATCGCTGCCGGCATCCTCATGCGCATCCTCCAGCAGTTCGGCCAGGGTCAGCGCATCGCGAAGGCCCAGGTTGAAGCCCTGTGCGCCCAGCGGGTGGATGGTCTGCGCGGCATTGCCGAGCAGCACCGTGCGCTCACCGGCCAGCGCGCGCGCCAGCACCTGGATGAGCGGGTAGGCACTGCGCGGGCCGGATTCAAGCAGGCGGCCGGCACGCCAGCCGATCGCGCTCTGCAGGCGTTGCAGCCAGGCCGCATCGTCCAACGCCATCACCGCATCGGCCTGGTCGCGTGCAACACCGTGCACGGTTCCGAAGTGGCGGTCACCGCGCGGCAGCAGGGCGGTTGGGCCGGTATCGGTGAACCGCTCCCAGGCGGTGCCATCCGGCGCACGCTGGCTGCGCACGCGGGCCACGAACAGGGTCTGCTGGAAATCATGACGGTCGACCTCGATGCCCAGCGCGCCACGCACGCCGCTGGTGGTGCCATCGGCCCCGACCACCAGCCGTGCCAGCAGCACGCGCTCGCCAGCCTGGTCAGCCACCCGTACCTGGCGGTAACCATCGACCACCTCACCCAGCCCCAGGAACCGCATCGGCCGGTAACGACGCAGGCGCGGCAGTTCCTGCAGGCGCGATTCCAGCGCCTGGCCGAAATCACGCGCGACCACCACCTGGCCGAACCACGGCCGGTCGTAATCGGCCGCTTCGAGCTGCACACGGCCGAAATCGCCGGCACGACTGACATGGATGCGCCGGATCGGGCCCGGTGCCATCGCCAGCTTCTGCATCACCCCCAGCGCGGTCAGCGCATTGACGGTGGCAGCGGCGAAACTGAGATTGCGCTGGTCGAACACCGCAGGCAGCTCGCCGGCCGGGCTGGCCTCAAGCAGGCCCACGTCGCGGCCCAGGCGGTCCAGGGCGATGGCCAGGCTGGCACCCACCAGGCCACCACCGACAATCAGCACGTCATGTCGTTCACTCATGTGTTCATGATACGCGCTCGCCCCGACTGTACGCCGAACGGGCGGCACCTGCGCCAACCTGCGCGGCGGGCTAGAATGAAACCTGAATCCGCTCCGGGCCCCCACCATGTCCGATACCGCCAACCGCGCCTTCGTCCTGTCCGTACTCGTACTGCTGCTGGCGGCGACCCGGGTCAATCACTTCGCGGCCATTCCGGATGCCTCCTGGGCCGTGTTCTTCATCGGTGGCTTCTACCTGGCCCGCTGGACACGCTGGGCGTTCCCGCTGCTGATGGTGTTCGCGGTGCTGGTGGACTGGATCGTGATCCGCAGCAGCGGTCTGGATTTCTGGCAGCACTACTGCGTGTCGCCGGGCTACTGGCTGCTGCTGCCGGCCTACTTCTCTTTGTGGGCCGGCGGCATGCTGCTGGGCCGCAACTACCAGAGCGCGCGCTGGCCGGTACTGGCCAAGGGCGCACTGCTGCTGGTCGCCTCGGTGGCGGTCTGCCACCTGCTGGCACAGGGCGGTTTCTACTGGAGCAGCCGCAACGTGGTCGAGCCGACCCTGGCCGGCTGGGCACAGAACTACGCGCAGTGGTTCGGGCCCTACCTGCGCACCACGGCGATCTATGTGGCGCTGGCCGCCGCCCTGCAGCTGGCCGTGGAGCAGGTGCTGAAGCTCCAGCAGGCCCGCCGCGACATCCGCCACTGAGCCGCGCCATGGGTCATCGCCTCTCGCGCATCTACACCCGCACCGGCGACGACGGCAGTACCGGCCTTGGCGACGGCCAGCGCGTAGCCAAGGATGACGCCCGCGTGGCGTCCTACGGCACCGTCGACGAGGCCAATGCCGCGCTCGGCCTGCTGTTGGCCGCGCCCCTGCCCGAGGATGTACGCGCGCTGGTGGTGCATCTGCAGCACCAGTTGTTCGACCTGGGCGCCGAGCTGTGCATTCCCGGCCATGCCGCGATCCACGCCGCCGACGTCTCGGCCCTGGAACAGCAGCTGGACCATTACAACGCCGACCTGCCGATGCTGAAGGAATTCATCCTGCCGGCCGGCGGCGAAGCCGCCGCGCGCTGCCATCTGGCCCGCACCATCGTCCGCCGCGCCGAGCGCGAGACGGTCACCCTGGCCCGCCACGAGGCCGTGCGCAGCGAGGCGCTGCAGTACCTCAACCGACTGTCGGACCTGCTGTTCGTGCTGGCCCGGGTGCTGGCCCGTGCCGATGGCCACGGCGAAGCGCTGTGGCAGCCACAGCAGCGCCAGCGCTGAGTCGGCACGATGCTGGTCTATACCCACCCGTCCTGCCTGCTGCATGACCCCGGCCCCGGCCATCCGGAGTGCCCGCAGCGCCTGCAGCATGTCCTGGATGCCCTGCACGCCGCATTCCCCGGCCAGCTGGACTGGCGCGAGGCGCCGCCGGCCAAGTTCGGTGAACTGACCCGGGTCCACGACAGCGCCCTGCTCGACTTCGTGCTGCAGCCGCAGACCGTGCCGCTGCGCCAGCTGGACATGGACACCTGGACCTCACCCGGCTCGGCCAGTGCCGCCGTGCACGCCGCCGGCGCCGGCGTGGCCGCTGTAGATGCAGTAATGCTGGGCGAAGACCCGCTGGCGTTCTGCGCGGTGCGGCCACCGGGCCACCACGCCACCAGCAGCACCGCGATGGGCTTCTGCCTGCTCAACAACATCGCCATCGCCGCCGCCTATGCCCGCGACCGCCACGGACTGGAGCGTATCGCGGTGGTCGACTTCGACGTCCACCACGGCAATGGCACCCAGGACATCTTCCAGCACGATGCCCGGGTCTCCTACTACAGCACCCACCAGGCCGGGCTGTTCCCCAATTCCGGCCTGCGCCGCGACCGCGGTGCCGGCAACCTGATGAACATCCTGTTGCCACCGGGCAGCGGCGGCTTCCGCTTCCGCAACGTCTGGGCCGACGAGATGCTGCCAGCCATCGACGACTTCCGTCCGCAGCTGCTGCTGATCTCCGCCGGCTTCGACGCCCACCTGCGCGACCCGCAGGCCGATCTGATGCTGGAGACCGACGATTTCGCCTGGATCACCCGTGAACTGCATGCGCTGGCACGCCGTCACGCCGCCGGCCGGGTGGTCTCGATGCTGGAGGGCGGCTACGACCTGCAGGCCCTGGCCGAGTGCAGCGTGGCCCATGTCCAGGCCCTGATCACCCCCTCTGCGGGTGCCTCCGCCGGATGAACCCGAACCGGCAGGCTCCGGCGCCCTTCATTGCCCCTATGCAAGGGATGGGGCAAGCTACCGTCCGTTTTCGCCCGAATCCGAACCGCGTGCGCCGAGCCCTCCGCCTGCTTCCCCTGCCTCTGAGCATCGCCATCAGCCTGCCGGCGATGGCCGATGATAAGCCGCTCAACTGGGGCCTGTGCCCGGCCACCGACGTCATTCCCGCGTTCACCGACGCCCCCACCCCGGTCCCGGCCCAGGACAAGGCTGCTGCCGCAGCCGCCCGCGAGAACCAGCCGACCGACATCGAAGGCGACCAGCTGCTGGGCACCACCACGGTGCCGCAGTACGAGGGCAACGTGGCGCTGCGCCGGGGTGACCAGTTCGTCGGTACCGACAAGCTCAGCTTCGACACCGAGACCGGCAACTACATCGCCGACGGCAATGTCCGCTACCAGGACGGGTCGATCCGGATGGTCGCCAAGCGCGCCGAAGGCAACCAGGAAAGCGACACCCACAAGATCTCCGACATCAAGTACCAGCTGGTGTCGCGCCGGGGCAACGGTGATGCCGAGTCGGTCGACCTGCAGGGCGCGGTCGGCCAGATGCACCGCTCCACCTACACCACCTGCGACCCGTCGCAGCCGGTGTGGAAACTGTCGGCGCCGCAGATCGAAGTGGACAACGACGAAGGCTTCGGCACGGCCCGCAACGCCGTGCTGCGGATCGGCAAGGTGCCGGTGCTGTGGGCGCCCTACTTCAAGTTCCCGATCGATGACCGCCGCAAGACCGGCCTGCTGTTCCCGCAGCTGGGCATGTCCGGGCGCAATGGCTTCGATTATGCGCAGCCGATCTATTTCAACCTGGCGCCGAACTACGACGATACCCTGACCCCGCGCTACATGAGCCGGCGCGGCCTGCTGCTCGACAACGAGTTCCGCTACCTCTACAACGGCGGCCGTGGCGAGGTGCTGACCAGCTACATGCCCAACGACAAGCTGCGCGACCGCGACCGCGGCCGGGTGATGTTCGACGGCTACCACAACGTGAACAGCCACTGGCAGGCCCGCGC
The DNA here is from genome assembly GCF_056481625.1 of Stenotrophomonas sp. 86156_Sma. Taxonomy (NCBI): domain Bacteria; kingdom Pseudomonadati; phylum Pseudomonadota; class Gammaproteobacteria; order Lysobacterales; family Lysobacteraceae; genus Stenotrophomonas; species Stenotrophomonas sp. 86156_Sma. The sequence goes on along the minus strand of NZ_CM151157.1, from coordinate 797,655 downwards.
CAACCTGGCCTGGGTGAGCGACGAACGCTATGTCGAGGACTTCGCCAACCGCCTGGTGGGGGTGACCGCCTCCAACCTGCAGAGCACCATCGGCCTGTACGGCACCGGCCAGAACTGGACGGCCGGCATCATGGCCGACCGCTGGCAGCTGACCGACTACACCCTCGACGAGCGCGCCCTGCCCTACAACCGCGAGCCACGCCTGTTCTTCAACTGGAACAAGCCGGTGCTGCCGTGGCTGGAAACCGGCATCTACACCGAAGCGGTGCGCTTCACCCACGACGACGTCAACTTCAAGTACGACGCCAGTGCCGGCACCGACCTGCAGTACACCCGCAACGGGCAGGTGCAGCGCATGTTCGGTGGTTCGCGCCTGGACGTGAAGCCCTACGTGTCGTTCCCGATCAGTGGCGCAGCCTGGTACGTAACCCCGACCCTGGCCTACCGCTACACCGCCTATGACCTGGATCGCGGCCTGGCCGACAGTGTCCGCCGTACCGTGCTCACCTCCCAGGGCATCGATCCGAACACCGCCACGCCCGAGCAGCTGCGCGGCAATACCTCGCCCAGCCGCAGCCTGCCGATCGGCAGCCTCGATGCCGGCCTGTTCTTCGACCGCGAGACCACCATCCGCGGCAAGTCGTTCCTGCACACCCTGGAGCCGCGCCTGTTCTACCTGCGCACGCCCTACCGCAACCAGGACGAGCTGCCGATCTTCGACACCCGTGACTTCACCTTCAGCTGGGGCCAGCTGTTCCGCGACTCGCGCTATACCGGCGCCGACCGCCAGAACGATGCCAACCAGCTGACCCTGGCACTGGGCACCCGCTTCATCGACCAGACCACCGGCAAGGAACGCTTCTCGGCCGCGATCGGCCAGATCCAGTACTTCGACGAATCGCGGGTGAGCACCTCGCCGGGCGGCGCGCCGGTGGAGAAGGGCAAGTCGGCATGGATCGCCGACGGCAACTACATGATCAACGACCGCTGGACCCTGGGCGCCACCTACCAGTGGGACCCGAAGTACAAGCGCGAAGATCTGGCCAGCGTCCGCGCCCGTTATCTGATGCCCAACGATGGCGTGATCAACCTCAGCTACCGCTATCGCATCAATGCCGGCGCCCCGGCAACCGCCAACAAGCATGACCGGACCCTGCTGGAGCAGGCCGACCTGTCGTTCCTGTACCCGCTGAATGCGCGCTGGAGCCTGGTGGGCCGGTATTACTACTCGCTGCAGGACAAGGAACCGCTGGAGATCATCGCCGGCGTGCAGTGGGACAGCTGCTGCCTGGCCGTGCGTGCAGTGGCCCGCCGCTACGTGCGCAACCGCGAAGGCGACATGAACAATTCCATCCAGCTGGAGTTCGTCCTCAAGGGCCTCAGCTCCATCGGCCAGGACACGGACCGTACGCTGCGCCGTGCTATCCTCGGCTACAACCGCGACGACCTCTATCTCGTGCCGCCCAGCAACACCGGGGCGACCCGGGATGACTACGATCCGAATCAGATCCCATGACCAAGCGCTTCCCCGTTCTTCTCGCCTCCCTGCTGGCGGTGTCCAGCGTGTCCGCCCCCGTGCAGGTGCTCGCGCAGGAGGCGCAGCCGTTGGACCGCATCGCCGCCGTCGTCGACGAGGACGTGATCCTGCAGAGCGAGCTCCAGCGTGCGATCGCCAACATCAAGGCGCAGTACGCCGGCCGTGAAAACCAGCTGCCGCCGGAAGACGTACTCAGCCGCCAGGTGCTCGAGCGCCTGGTGCTGGTCAAGCTGCAGGTGGCCCGCGCCCAGGGCAGCGGCATCCGCGTCAGCGACCAGGAGCTGAACCAGGCGATGAATGCCATCGCCCAGCAGAACGGCTCGAACCTGGATGCACTGCGCCAGCGCCTGGCCCACGACGGCATCGACTTCAACGATTTCCGCGCTTCGGTGCGCGATGAAATCACCGTGCAGCGCCTGCGCCAGAGCTTCGCGCAGAGCCGCATCAGCGTCAGCGAGGGCGAAGTCGACGCCGCCCTGAAGCAGCAGGCCACGGTTGGCAACCAGTACCACCTGGCGCACATCCTGATCGCCCTGCCCGACGGCTCCAACGCCGACCAGATCGCCACCGGCCAGAAGAAAGCCGAAGGCGTGAAGGCCCTGCTGGACAAGGGTGAGCTGGACTTCAACGCCGCCGCCGTGCGTTATTCGGACAGCCCCAACGCGCTGGAAGGCGGCGACCTGGGCTGGCGCAGCCTGGACGAAATCCCGCAGGCCTTCGCGCAGATGATGGAAAAGATGAAGCCCGGCGAAGTGGTCGGCCCGATCCGCGGCCCCAGCGGCTTCCAGCTGCTGAAGCTGGTGGAAGTGCGTGATGCCAGCGCCGCCAGCGGTGGCGAGCACACGGTCACCGAGTACCACGGCCGCCACATCCTGGTGCGCGTGGACGATCACCAGACCGACGCTGCCGCCAAGGCCAAGATCGATACCCTGCGTGCCCGCATCGCCGGTGGCGCGGACTTCGAGACCGTGGCCAAGGAGTCCTCCGAGGACAACAACAGCAAGGGCCAGGGCGGCGATCTGGGCTGGTTCCCGGCCGACGCGTTCGGTCCGGCGTTCGGCCAGCAGGTGTCCGGCATCCAGGACGGCGGCGTCAGCCAGCCGTTCCGCACCGATGCCGGCTGGCACATCGTGCAGCGCGTGGGCACCCGCCAGACCGACGTGACCACTGACAACCAGCGTGCCCAGGTCCGCGAGACCATCGGCCGCCGCAAGCTGGAAGACGAGTACAACCGCTTCCTGCAGGAACTGCGTGGCGAAGCCTACGTCAGCTTCCGCAGCGGCGACCGCGCGGAAAACACCGCCACGCCGCCGCAGTCCTGACCGATGCGCCCCGAGCTCGCTCTGGTACCGGGCGAGCCCGCCGGGATCGGCCCGGAGCTGTGTGTCCGCCTCGTCCAGCAGCCGCGTGAAGATTGCCGGCTGCTGGCCTTCGCCGACCCGGATACCCTGCGCGCGGCCGCGGCCGCGCTGAACCTGCCCCTGCAGCTGTTGCCCGAGGACGCCGAAGCACGCGTCCCCGGCGATCTGCGTGTGCGCGTGGTGGCCAATACCGTGCCCAGCCACTTCGGCCAGGCCAATCCGGCCAATGCCGGCGCCGTCATCGGCGCCCTGCTCGGTGCCGGCCAGGCCTGCCTGTCCGGTGAACTGCACGGCGTAGTCACCGGCCCGGTGCACAAGGCGGTCATCAACGAAGGCGGCATCGCCTACAGCGGCACCACCGAACTGCTGGCCGACCAGGCCGGGGTGAAGGTGGTGATGATGCTGGCCAACCACATCGTGCGCGTGGCCCTGGCCACCACCCACCTGCCACTGCGCGAGGTGGCCGACGCGATCACCGCGCCCGGCCTGGAACACACCCTGCGCACCGTGCACGCTGCGCTGCGCCGCGAATTCGGCCTGCCCGCGCCACGCATCGCCGTGCTCGGCCTGAACCCGCATGCCGGTGAAGACGGTCATCTGGGCCGCGAGGAACTGGACCTGGTCATCCCGCTGCTGCAGCGCCTGCGCGCGGAGGGCATGGACCTGATCGGGCCGCTGCCGGCCGATACCGCCTTCCTGCCGGCCAAGCTGGCCGGCTTCGACACCGTGCTGGCGATGTACCACGACCAGGGCCTGCCGGTGCTGAAGTATTCGGGCTTCGAGCAGGCGGTGAACCTGACCCTGGGCCTGCCCTACCCGCGCGTGGCGGTGGACCATGGCACCGCGCTGGACCTTGCCGGCCGCGGCATTGCCGATCCTTCCAGCCTGCAGGCGGCAACGACGCTGTGTGCGCAGCTTGCGCGGCAACGTACACTGAGCGCATGAATTCCCCGCATTCCCCCTCCGGCCCGGTGTTCACCGCCCCGGCCAAGAAGCAGCTTGGCCAGCATTTCCTGGCCGACCGCCACTACATCGACAAGATCGTGATGGCGGTCAACCCGAAAGACGGTGACCGCCTGGTCGAGATCGGCCCCGGCCAGGGCGCGATCACCCTGCCGCTGCTGCGCGTGCATCCGAAACTGACGGTGATCGAGTTCGACCGCGACCTGATCGCGCCGCTGACCGCCGCCGCCGAGCCGCTGGGCGAGCTGACCATCGTCCACCGCGACGTGCTGCGCGTGGACTTCACCGAGCTGGCTGTCGGCCAGCCGATCCGCCTGGTCGGCAACCTGCCCTACAACATCTCCTCGCCGATCCTGTTCCATGCACTGGAGCATGCAGCGGTGATCCGCGACATGCACTTCATGCTGCAGAAGGAAGTGGTCGACCGCATGGCCGCCGGCCCCGGCAGCAAGGTGTACGGCCGGCTCAGCGTGATGCTGCAGGCCTACTGCCAGGTGACCTCGCTGTTCGTGGTGCCGCCGGGCGCGTTCCGGCCGCCGCCGAAGGTCGATTCGGCCGTGGTGCGGCTGGTGCCGCGTGACCCAGCCACGATCAACATCCACGACCATAAGCGTTTCGCCGAGGTGGTCAAGGCCGCCTTCGGGCAGCGCCGCAAGACCCTGCGCAACGCCCTGAACAACGTGGTGTCCGCCGAACAGTTCGTTGCCGCCGGCGTGCGTCCCGATGCCCGCGCCGAACAGCTGGACGTGGCCGAATTCATCGCTTTGGCCAATGCCTCCTGATTACACTGCCGGTATGGAAGACGCTGACGTTTATGCCATCTCCGTCGAAGTCGCACCGCGCTTCCTCGACGATCAATCCGCGCCGGAAGACGGGCGCTATGCGTTCGCCTACACGATCCGCATCCACAACCAGGGGCGTGTTGCCGCGCGCCTGGTCGCACGCCACTGGCGCATCACCGATGCCAACGGCCGCGTCGAGCACGTCGATGGTGACGGGGTGATCGGCGAGCAGCCGCGCCTGCGTCCCGGTGAAGACTTCCATTACACGTCCGGTGTCATGCTGGGGACCGATCACGGGACCATGCAGGGCCACTACGACATGGTCGCCGACGACGGCACCGAATTTGCCGCGCCGGTCGCACCTTTCGTGCTGGCCATCCCGCGTACCCTGCACTGACACGGAGGCCGAACGATGAGTGTGTGGGCGATCGGCGACCTGCAGGGCTGCTATGACGTCACCCAGCGACTGCTGGAGAAGATCCGTTTCGACCCGGCGCAGGACACCCTGTGGTTCTGCGGCGACCTGGTCAACCGCGGTGGCCAGTCACTGGAAACGCTGCGGCTGGTGCATTCGCTGCGCGAGCACAGCGTGGTGGTGCTGGGCAACCATGACCTTTCGCTGCTGGCCGTCGGTGCGCGCACCGAAGAGGAACAGCGCAAGGTCAACCCGGACCTGCTGCGCATCGTGCAGGCCGAGGACCGCGACGAACTGCTCGACTGGCTGCGCCTGCAGAAGCTGGTGCACGTGGACCGCGAGCTGGGCTGGATGATGGTGCACGCCGGCCTGGCGCCGAAGTGGACCACGCAGATGGCCGAGAAGCATGCAGCCGAAGTCGAGGTGCAGCTGCACGGCGCCGGCTACCGCAAGCTGTTCCGCAACATGTACGGCGACAAGCCGAGCTGGGCACCGAACCTGTCCGGCTACGACCGCTCGCGCGCGATCATCAACGTGCTCACCCGCATGCGCTACTGCACCCCGCGCGGGCGTATCGGCATCGAGGACAAGGGCACGCCGGGCACCCAGGAACAGGGGCTGTATCCCTGGTTCGAAGTGCCGGGCCGGGTCGAGCGTGACCTCAAGGTCGTCTGCGGCCACTGGTCGGCGCTGGGCCTGACCATCACCCAGGGCGTGCACGCCATCGACACCGGCGCGGTCTGGGGCGGCAAGCTGACCGCGATCCAGCTCGATACCGATGAACTGCGCGTGGTGCAGGTACCAGGCCGCGATGTACCGGCACCCGTGCCCAACGCCCGCCCGCCAGCGCGCCCGGCGCACGAGCGCCCGGCTGCACCGGCGCAGGGCAAGGAACAGGGCGGCGGCAATGCTCCGGCCGCCAACCCGGGCAACCGCGGCCCGCGCCGTCGTCGTCGCCGTGGGGGCGGTGGTGGTGGTGGCTCCGGCGGTCCCAACAACAACAGCACCCCGCCGCAGGCATGACGCGGCACGGCTGGGCACCATGGACGGTGCTGCTGCTGACGCTGGCCCTGGCCAGCGGCTGCCAGCCCGGCTCGCCGACTGCTCCCACGGCTGCGGACAGCGCTGAACGCACACCGACGCCACCACAGGCGCCTTCGCCGCCACTGGTGGCTGCGGCGCGCGCGCAGATCGGCGTCACCACCCGCTACGACCCTGCCTATCAAGTGCTGGCCTATCCCGGCGGCGACGTGCCACTGGATCGCGGCGTGTGCACCGACGTGGTGGTGCGCGCCCTGCGCAGCCAGGGCCTGGACCTGCAGGCACGCGTGCATGAAGACATGCGCGGCAACTTCAGTGCCTATCCGGCGATCTGGGGCCTGTCACGGCCGGACCGCAACATCGATCATCGTCGTGTACCGAACCTGATGCGCTGGTTCGAACGGCAGGGCTGGCAGCAACCGATCACCGCCCTCGCCACCGACTATGCGGCCGGTGACATCGTTGCCTGGAAGCTCAACGGCAACGGCCTGCTGCATGTGGGCATCGTCTCCGACCGGCAGCTGGCCGATGGCACGCCGCTGGTGCTGCACAACATCGCGCGCGGCACCCGCGAAGAGAACCTGCTGTTCCGGCACGCCATCATCGGGCATTACCGGATGCCGTAGGCAATCCTGTAGAGCCGAGCCATGCTCGGCTACGGGATGTGTCCGGCAACAGCAGCCGAGCATGGCTCGGCTCTACAGATGCGCAGCGATCAGCGGCGCACGTAGTGCACGAAGCGGAACGCGTACGCGTGGCGTTCGTCGGCCGGGTGCGGCTCGCTGCTCACTTCCTGCCAGTCCTGCGCATCCACTTCGGGGAAATGCGTGTCGGCGGGCACTTCAGCATTCACCCAGGTCAGGTACAGGTCACTGGCCTGGTCGAGCAGCTGGCGGAAGATCTCGCCGCCGCCGATGATGCACAGCTCGCTGGCGCCCTCGCCTTCGGCAATCAACTTCGCTTCGTCCAGCGACGCCACCGCACGCATGCCCTCGAACGGCACCTGGCCGCTGCGGGTCAGCACCAGGTTGGTCCGCCCCGGCAGCACGCGGCCGATCGACTCGGCGGTCTTGCGCCCCATCAGGATCGGCTTGCCCAGGGTGAGCGCCTTGAAATGCTTGAAATCATCCGGCAGGTGCCAGGGCATGGCATTGCCCTGGCCGATGCCACGGTTGCGGTCCAGCGCCACGATCATCGACAGCTTCATTGCTACCACCTCCTCAGCTGGCGTCGATCTGCAGGCGTTCGCAGGCAGCGTTCGCGGCACTGGCGGCCTGCAACGCCGCAGCCAGCGCAGGGCTGGACGTGGTCTGCTCATCCAGGCCAGCGAGGATCTTCTGCTTCTGCGCCTCTTCGATCTCCTTCAGGCCCGGTCCCGACAGGATCTCTGCCGACAGCGCAGCGATATCGTCGCTGGCGCCGCGCACCAGGAACGCTTTCAGCTGGTCGTTGGAATAGACGGTGGCCAGACCCTGTTCAAGCTCACGCTGATACGCCGGGTTCTCGACGCCCGCCTTCAGGTGCTCGGTCATCGCCGTGTACATGCCGGTTACCGCCTCACGCATCTGCGCCCGGCAGCCTTCCGGAACATCCTGGGGCAGCATCGTGCTGCCGTTGAATGCTCCGGCGAACGCCTGCACTTCCTCGCGCATGTGCTTGTGCACGATCTGCTCATTGACCTGCCTGGCCAGCGACAGCGCATCGGCCGGTCCGGCCTGCACCATGGCCAGCGGCAGCAGGCCGCACAGCGCCAGCAGGCCCCTGGAAATCAGGCGGGTACTCATACCGCCACCGGCGCCTTGATGGCCGGATGCGGATCGTAGCCGTCGATGCGGATGTCGTCGAACTGGAAGCCGAACAGATCGGTCACCTCCGGGTTCAACCACAACTTCGGCAGCGCGCGCGGTTCACGCGACAGCTGCTCGCGCGCCTGCTCGAAGTGGTTCGAATACAGGTGCGCATCGCCCAGCGTGTGCACGAAGTCGCCCACGCCCAGGCCGGTGGCCTGCGCCACCATGTGAGTCAGCAGCGCGTAGCTGGCAATGTTGAACGGCACGCCGAGGAAGATGTCGCCGCTGCGCTGGTAGAGCTGGCAGCTGAGCTTGCCATCCACCACGTAGAACTGGAACAGGTTGTGGCACGGCATCAGCGCCATCTGCGAAAGCTCGCCCACGTTCCAGGCGCTGACCACCAGCCGGCGCGAATCGGGGTTGCGCTTGATCTCGTCCACCAGCCACTGCATCTGGTCGATCTCGCCGCCATCGGCGGTGGCCCAGCTACGCCACTGCTTGCCGTAGACCGGGCCGAGGTCGCCGTTCTCGTCGGCCCACTCGTCCCAGATCCGCACCTGGTTGTCCTTCAGGTAGCCGATGTTGGTGTCGCCCCTCAGGAACCACAGCAGCTCGTGGATGATCGAGCGCAGGTGCAGCTTCTTGGTGGTGACCAGCGGGAAGCCTTCGTTGAGGTCGAAGCGCATCTGCCAGCCGAACACGCTGCGGGTGCCGGTACCGGTGCGATCGCTCTTCTCCGCACCGTGTTCCAGCACGTGCGAGAGCAGGTCCAGGTAAGCCTTCATGCCTTGCCCTCGGCAGCTACCAGCGGCTGCGGCTGCAGTACCGGCGCGCGGCGCGACATCACCAGCAGCACCAGGCCGAAGGCGATCAGCGGCAGGCTGAGGATCTGGCCACGGGTCAGCCAGTCGAAGGCCACGTAGACGCCGTTGTCGGGCATGCGCACAAACTCCACCGCGAAGCGGAACAGACCGTACATCAGCGCGAACAGGCCACCGACCAGGTAGCGATGACGCGGCTTGGCCGACACCGTCCACAGCACCACGAACATCACCAGCCCTTCCAGCAACGCTTCATACAGCTGGGAGGGGTGGCGTGCGAACTGATTCAGCGCGCCGGTGGCGAACTGCGCCTGCAGCGTCGCATGGTCCAGCTGGTTCAGCGGGGCAGGCAGGCCGGACGGGAACACCACGCCCCAGCTACCGTCGGTGTACTTGCCCCACAGCTCGGCACCGATGAAATTGCCGATACGGCCGAAGCCCAGGCCCAGCGGCACCAGCGGCGCCATGAAGTCCATGGTGTCGAAGAAGTGCAGCTTGTGCTTGCGCGACCACCACCAGCAGGCGGCAATCACGCCCAGCAGGCCGCCGTGGAAACTCATGCCGCCATCCCACACCTTGAACAGCAGCAGCGGGTTGTGCAGGAAATCGCCCAGCGCGTAGAACAGCATGTAGCCGATGCGCCCGCCCAGCACCACGCCGAGCATGGCGTAGAACAGCAGGTCGGAGAAGCCGTTGGCATCGACACCCGGCAGGCGCCCGTCAGCGATGCGCTTGCGGCCCAGCAGCCAGGCCGCAGTGAAGCCGAGCAGGTACATGATGCCGTACCAGTGCACCTTGATCGGCCCCAGCGAGAGGGCGATGGGGTCGATGTCGTGGAAATAGATCATGGAAGGTGCCTTGCGGTTGAACGCCTATTCTCGGGCCAGTGCCGCCCCGGCTCAACCAAGGAGCTGGGGCGAGTTCGGCAACGCGTCATCGTTCGACCGCGTCGAGGCCGGAAAGTGCCCTTCGATCAGGCTGGAGACCTCGTCGATGGCATCCTGCAGCGCTTCCACCGGATGGGAACCACGCAGGCCCTCGCGCAGGTGGGTGCAGACCCGCTGCCACTGCGCCGGACTGACCCGGCCCTGCAGGCCCCGGTCGGCGACGATCTCGATGGCGTGGTCAGCCAGCAGCAGGTAGATCAGTACACCGTTGTTGTGGGTGGTATCCCAGGTGCGCAGGCGGGCAAAGGCATGCTCGGCAGCCTGGCGCGGGGTGACCTTGTGCCACAGCGCGGCCAGCGGCAGGTCCGCTTCCACCGCGAACATCACCTGCCCGCCGTGGCGCTGCTCACCGGCCGCAATGGCCTCGGTGATCGCCTGCAATGTGGCGGGCGGGAACGCGCGCCGTACCGACGGCGAAAACACGTGCCGACATAGACGTTGGATCATCACCAGCCCCCCGAAGCACCGCCACCACCGGAGCGGCCGCCACCGCCACCCCAGCCGCCGCCACCACCAAATCCACCGCCCCCACCGAAGCCGCCTCCGCCGCCCCAGCTGCCACCGCCCCAGCCGCCGCCACCGGCAAAGCGGCCCGGATGGCCGGAGAGCATGGCCACGATCAGCCCTACGATGCCCGCCAGGCCACTGGCCAGCAGCGTGGACGTGAACAGGAACGCCGCCAGCGCTGCACCGGCGCCGCCGAGCAGGCCTCGCAGCGGTCGCGGCACGCGCGAGAACACACCGCGCAGGATGCTGCCGGCGAACACACCGATGAACAGCGCCAGGAACCAGGTATCGCCACCACCGCTGGGCTCACGCCCGCGATGGCCGCTGACCGGTGCCGGCAGCGTTTCGCCGTCGATCAGCTTGACCAGCACCGCCGTGGCGTCGGTGATGCCACCGGCGTAGTCGCCGCTGCGGAAGCGCGGCACCAGGTATTCCTGGATGACCCGGTTGGCGATGGCATCGGGAATGGCGCCTTCCAGACCGTAGCCCGGCTCGATGCGCACGCGCCGGTCGTCCTTGGCCACCACCAGCAGCACCCCGTCATCCACGCCCTTGCGGCCGATCTGCCACTGGTCGAAGACCCGCGTGGTGTACTGCGCGATGTCCTCCGGCTGGGTGGTCGGCACCACCAGCACCTGCAGCTGGCTGCCCTTGCGCTGCTGCAGTTCGATCGCCTGCTGCACCAGCGCCTGCTTCTGCGCGGCATCCAGCGTGCCGGTGGTATCGACCACCGGCGAATCCAGCGCAGGAACCGGCGCCAGCTGCTGCGCATGCGAGGCCAGCGGCAGCCACAGCAGCAGGGCCAGCAGCGCAGAGGCCAGGCGCATCGATCAGGTCCCCGGCTGCGGTGCCGGCTGCTGCTGCGGCGCGTTGCCGAAATCGACCGCCGGCGCGTTGGAGATCTGCGCTTCGTTGTCCACGGTGAAGTTCGGCTTGGTCTTGTAGCCGAAGATCTTGGCGGTGATCACCTGCGGGAACGAGCGGATGTAGGTGTTGTAGTCCTGCACCTGCTGGATGTAACGGCCACGGGCGACGGTGACCCGGTTCTCGGTACCTTCCAGCTGCGCCTGCAGGTCGCGGAAGTTCTGGTTCGACTTCAGTTCCGGGTAGTTCTCGGTGACCACCAGCAGACGCGACAGCGCGCTGCCAAGTTCGCCCTGGGCCTGCTGGAACTGCTTGAGCGAGGCTTCGTCGTCGGCATTGACGTTGATCTGGCCGACACGCGAACGGGCGTTGGTCACTTCAGTCAGCACGCGCTCTTCCTGGCTGGCGAAGCCCTTCACGGTCTGCACCAGGTTGGGCACCAGGTCGGCGCGACGCTTGTACTGGTTGATGACCTCCGACCAGCTGGCCTTGACCGCTTCATCCTTCTGCTGGATGGCGTTGTAGCCGCAGCCGGAGAGCAGGGAGGCCAACAGCATCAGGGGCAGGACACGGGTGAACAGGCGCATGGTGGAGGTTCCGGGTGGGCTTGGCGCCGAGCATGCCATGGTTCGGGTGAAAGACCGGCCATCGGGCGCCGCCCCCTCCGCGGTGGTTGGCGGGTTCTCTGTGGTTGGCCGGGAGGGTGGGTTGGCTGGGGGGCGCTGCAAGTACGTCCATGTAAGCTCGATCGCCGCATCCATGCGGCTCACGCCCCCAGCCAACCCACCCTCCCGGCCACGGACAATTTCCTGCGCACCGCGGGAAGATCACAAAGAAAAAAACAAAAGCAAAAGCCGGTTCTTCAGGCATTCGTGTCGACCAAGGTCGACACCTACCAAAGCAGAACGACGTTCCGACAGACCGCGGGAATCTGTCGAAGGCGGGGTGGGTCCGGTTGAGGGGGCGTGAGCCGCATGGATGCGGCGACCGAGGCTACATGGACGTATTTACGCCGTCCCCCTCAACCGGACCCACCCCGCCAACCCTTGGAATGCAGGCTCTTGCTGTTGCTCTGGATTCTGCGGGTGCAGGGCTGCAAGCCCTGCCGGAACCCCACATCACTCAGCAAGCCTCAGCCACCGTAGTGCGCGGACGCCCCAGCCACGCCAGCAGCAACCCTGAGGCCGCCAGCAGGCCACCGGCCACCGGAATCGCGGCATAGCCCAGGCCCGAACTGATCACCGCACCGCCCAGCGCCGCACCCACCGCATTGCCCAGGTTGAACGCACCGACGTTGATCGAAGACGCCAGGCCCGGCGCCTCGCTGGCCGCCTGCATCACCCGGATCTGCAACGGCGGCACGATGGCGAAAGTCGCCGCACCGAACAGCAGCACGCCCAGCGCCGCCGTGGCGTGATTCATGAAGGCCAGCGGCAGCACGAACATCAACACGGCCAGGACCGCCAGCAGGATGCGGGTGGCACCATCCAGCGACCAGTCGGCCATGCGCCCACCGATGCCGTTGCCGAAGGTGAAGCCGATACCGATCAGCGCCAGCGACATCGCGATGAAGGCGTTGGAGGCACCGGTCAGTTCGGTCAGCACCGGTGCCACGTAGGTATAGAGGGTGAACATCGCTCCGGCGCCAAGCACGGTGGTAGCCATCGCCAGCAGCACCTGCGGCTGCAGGATCGCTCTCAGTTCGCGGCGCACGTCCGGGCGCGGCCCCGGCGCGGATGCCGGCAGCGCGAGGCCGAGCGCGGTGATCGCGACCAGGCCCAGCACCGCAGTACCGGCGAAGGACAGACGCCAGCCCAGCTGCTGGCCCACCCAGGTGGCCAGCGGCACACCGCCGATGTTGGCGATGGTCAGGCCCATGAACATGGTGGCCACGGCGGCAGCCTGCTTGTCCTTCGGCACCAGGCTGGCGGCAACCACCGCACCGATGCCGAAGAAGGCACCGTGATTGAGGCTGGTGACCAGACGCGACAGCAACAGCAGGCCGTAGTTCGGGGCCAGTGCCGAGAGCAGGTTGCCGACCACGAAGATCGACATCAGCAGCATCAGCGCGGTGCGCTTGCCAAACCGTCCCATCAGCAGGGTCATCACCGGCGCGCCCAGCATCACGCCCACGGCATAGGCGGTGATCAGCATGCCGGCGGTGGGAATGTTCACGCCGACGCCGTCGGCAATGACGGGCAGCAGGCCCATCGGCGCGAATTCAGTGGTGCCGATGGCGAAGGCGCCGACGGCAAGGGCCAACAAGGCGGCTCTGGAGTTCATGGGGTCATCCTGCGTGGGGCAGGTCCTGGAAAAGAGCGCGTAGCCTGCGCGCTTTGCTGCCGCGGATTAAGCCTCGCCCCGGGAAAACACTGTTGACCCCAATTCACAGCTGGCGGGAACCTCCCCGCCGGGCATGGCCCGGCGAGCCCAATCGGTCCCATAACGCAGAACCCCCGGCGCTGGCCGGGGGTTCTGGAAGACACATTTGCCTGTGATCTGCTTACCAGTCGCCAGCACCCGGCACGTGGTGATCGCGTGCGCGGCGGCGCATCAGCAGGTTCAGCCATTCCACCAGCACCGAGAAGCCCATGGCGGCATAGATGTAGGGCTTGGGCACGTGCACGTCCAGGCCATCCAGGATCAGCACCGCACCGATCAGCAGGATGAAGGCCAGTGCCAGCATCTTCACGGTCGGGTTTGCGTCGATGAAGCGGCCCAGCGGGTTGGCGGCCAGCAACATCACCAGCACCGACAGCAGGATGGCGGCGACCATCACCGGGATGTGATCGGCGATGCCGACGGCGGTGATCACCGAGTCCAGCGAGAACACGATGTCGATGATGGCGATCTGCAGGATGACCATGCCGAATACACCCGAGGCCTTGCTGGTGGCTGGGTTCTCGTCTTCGCCACCGGTGATCAGTTCCTTGATCTCCATGTAGCCCTTGATGATCAGGAACAGGCCACCGACGATCAGCACCAGATCGCGGATGGAGATGCCCATACCAGCCACAGTGAACAGGTTGGCGGACATGTGCGCCAGATAGGCCAGCGACACCAGCAGGGCGATGCGGGTAATGCAGGCCACGGCGATGCCGAGCTTGCGCGCGAACGGGCGACGCTCTTCCGGCAGCTTGCTGACCGCGATGGAAATGAACACCAGGTTGTCGATGCCGAGCACGATTTCCAGTGCGCTCAGGGTGAACAGGGTCACCCAGGCATTGGGGTCGGCGAGGAACTCAAAGGACATGGAAACTCTTCAGGGCAGTGGGGGAATGGGGATCAGCCGTAATTGCCGGCCATTGCATGCGGGACCACGACCAGCGCCCAGCACAGAAGCACGTTCATCATCAGCACGAAGACCGCCGCCGAACCCATGTCCTTGGCGCGGCCGGCCAGCTCGTGGATCTCGCTGCCGTAACGTTCGATCACCGCCTCGATGGCCGAGTTGGCCAGTTCCATCGCCAGCACCAGCAGCATCGAGCCGATCAGCAGCGCACGCTCGACCGGGGTCTGGCCCAGCCAGACCGCGACCGGGGTCAGCAGGATCAGCAGGTAGACCTCCAGCCGGAACGAGGACTCATGCAGCCAGGCGGCGCGCAGGCCCTGCCAGGACCAGCGGGCGGCCTGGAAGATGCGGCGCGGGCCGCGGGGCAGATGGCCGAACTGATCAGCCACGGGTGGAACATCCAGCAACAGGGGCGCGGCGCAGCGACCGCTCAGACGCACGGCAGGGAATCATGGGTGCACAGGGATAGGCAGATGGCCGCCATTTTGCCACAAGGCCGCCAGCCGCATCCCGGCACCGGCCCGGTGAATGGACTGCCAGGGGCAAGCCCCGGCCCGCCCCAGCTTCTATGATGGCTTTCCCCTTCCCTGCTGGAGCGCCTGATGTCCCGTCGCCGTACCTGCCTGCTGATGCTGGGCCTGCTGACCGCCGCCCCCCTGGCCCAGGCGCTGAGCCCGGCCAAGCCGCCGCGCGTGCCCGAGCAGGTCTCCAACGTGGCCTGGGCCGGCGACATGGCCCACTTTGCCAGCGCCGACCAGGCCAGCCCGCCGCCACGGGGCGGCATCGAGTTCATCGGCAGCTCCTCGATCCGCATGTGGGAAGGCCTGGCAGCCGACTTCCCCGGCCAGCCGGTGTTCAACCGTGGTTTCGGCGGTTCGGAAGTGCGCGACAGCACCTGGTATGCCGACCGCATCGTGGTGCCGTATGCACCGTGCAAGGTGTTCTTCTACGCCGGTGACAACGACCTCAACAGCGGCCGCAGCGCCGTGCAGGTGCGCGACGATGTGGTTGCCTTCGTGCAGCGCGTGCATCGCGACCTGCCGAAGACGAAGGTGGAGTACCTGTCGATCAAGCCAAGCCCGTCGCGCGCGCACCTGCTGCCGGCGATCAACGAGGCCAACACGCTGATCAAGGCAGCCCTGGCCAAGCTGCCCAACACCGGTTTCACCGACGTCTACACGCCGATGCTCGGCGCCGACGGCCAGCCGGATGCGTCGCTGTTCCGCGAGGACATGCTGCACATGACCCCGGCCGGCTATGCGATCTGGACCAAGGCGCTGGCGCCGAAGGCAAAGTGCGATTGAAGAAGGCTGCGGACTCGCTCCGGTAGATGCCAACCTTGGTTGGCATGGGGCACCGGCGTGAATCCTGTTGAAAGCGCCGACCAAGGTCGGCATCTACCGAGGCAGCAGGTGCCGCGTCAGCGGAACACCACCGTGGCCTCGGTGCCCTGACCCGGCTCGCTGGCCAGGCTGACCTTCCAGCCGAAGCGATCGCACAGCCGGCGCACGATCGACAGGCCCAGGCCGGTGCCCTGCGGGCGGCTCGGCTCGGCGCGGTAGAACGGCTCGAAGGCCCGCGACAGTGCGTCGGCCGACATGCCGATACCGGTATCGCGCACCACCACCCGATCGTTGTGCACATGCACGTCGATGCGCCCCTCATCGGTGTAGCTGCACGCGTTGCGCACCAGATTGCTGACCACCACCTGCAGCACCCGCGGCGGCGCATGCAGCTGCACCGGGCCATCGCTGTGCAGATGCACCGACACCGGGCGCGTACCCAGCAGTTCGTTGGCGTTGTCCACTTCGTAGCGGACAATGTCATTGACGTCGAACAACTCGACCTGGGGCTCGACGTCGGCCTCGCGGGCCAGGATCAGGAAGGCATCGATCACCGCCTCCATGTCACGGCCGGCACGCTGGATGCGCTGCAGGCTGCGGCGCAGGCGCGGCTCCAGGCTGTCATCGCCCAGCGCCATGTCGCTGGCCACGCGGATGACGGTCAGCGGTGTGCGCAGTTCATGGCTGGCATCGCGGGTGAAATTGCGCTCGCGCGCCACGTGCGCGCTGACCCGGTTGGCCAGCGAATGCAGTGCGGCCGCCAGCTGGCGGGTTTCGCCCTGCATGTCCGCCGGCAGCTTGTTCGGCTCCAGGTCGGCCGCCTCCGGGTGGCCCGGGTCCCAGCGCGAGACGCGTCGCGCCAGCCAGTTCACCGGCGATACCAGGCGCTTGGAAGCACGATAGGTGACCCAACTGGCGCCATACACCGCCAGCAGGGTCAGCAGCACCGGCACGATGCCGAACCAGAACGCCAGCATTTCCGCGCGCGATCGCAGGAACACCAGGTACAGGCGGCCGGCCGGGCGCACATCGACCAGCACCAGCTGGTCGTCCTTGGGCAGTTCGTGGAAGCCGGGCTCCAGGCTGCGCAGATTGGCCGGCAACGACAGGGCCGACTGCCCGCTTTCCAGCAGGTAGCCACGGATGTTCTGGGTGTTGGGTGGCGGCTGCACCGGCGAGGCCTCGTGCAGCGTCCAGAAGTACGCCGCCTCCTCGCGCAGGGCGGCGCCGACCAGGCTGTGCTTGATCACCAGCGAAACCAGCCACGCACCGAGCAGGATGCCCAGGCTGGCCAGCACTGCCTGCAGGATGAAAGCGATACGGATCTTGCGCGGCAGGCCGTGCGGCATTGCGGGGTCCCGGTCAGAGCGCTGCGATTATAGGCAGCGCACCGCGCCGTTGGGATGCACGGGCGATGACCGGCGGCACTGCCGGACGGTCATCCCCTGCCCTTGTGCCTGGCCGCAGCCCGGCCCGGCCTGCGACTGCACCGGCGCGGGCCTGCTCAGGCCATCGGCTGGGCGATGTCGGCAATGCGGTAGCCGGCACTCTGCACGGTATGCAGCAGCGGACGGTCGAACGGCTTGTCGATGATCTTGCGCAGGTTGTACAGGTGGCTGCGCAGGGTGTCCGAATCCGGCAGGCCGTTGCCCCAGATCTCGCGTTCGATCTCCTGGCGGGTGACCACGCGCGGCGATTCGCGCATCAGGATGGTCAGCAGGCGCAGGCCGATCGGCGACAGCTGCAGCTCGGTACCGGCACGGGTGGCACGCATGCTGACCGGATCGAGCACCAGGTCGGCGACCTTCAGCACTTCCGAACCCACCTGGCGACGCTCGCGGCGGATCAGCGCGCGCAGGCGGGCTTCCAGCTCCTGGATCGCGAACGGCTTGGTCAGGTAGTCATCGGCGCCGAAACCGAGGCCGGTGAGCTTGTCGTCCAGCGTGTCGCGTGCCGTGAGCATCAGCACCGGGGTGGACTTGCGCGCATCGTTGCGCAGGCGACGGCACACTTCGATGCCATCCAGGCGCGGCAACATCAAGTCGAGCACCACGACGTCATAGCTGTTCTCCGCCGCAAGGCGGTAGCCATCCAGGCCGTCCTGTGCATAGTCGACTTCGAAGCCGCGACCTTCCAGGTATTCCCCGATCATCTCGGAGATGTTGCGGTTGTCTTCGACCACCAGCACCAAGCCGGAGGTCTCCTTCGTCTGACGCATGTGATTCCCTCTAACTTCAGCTTTGTGAAACATGCCGGATCGACGGTGGACGCGATGTGAAGTTCCGTCAAGAGGTAAACAAACGGTTCAGAGCAGCGGTCTGAGCAGCGGCCAGACGTTGTCCAGCACCTTCGGCTGCGCCTGTGCGGTCGGGTGCAGCCCGTCGGCCTGCATCATGCCCGGCTGCAGGGCCACGCCCTCCAGCAGGAAGGGCAGCAGCGGCACCTTGTACTGCGTGGCCAGCGCCTTGTAGGCCGCCGCCAGGCGCTGGCGATAGGCTGGCCCGTAATTGGGCGGCACGTCGATGCCCAGCAGCAGCACCTTGGCACCGGCCTTCTGGCTGGCCTGCACCATCTTTTCCAGGTTGCCCTGCACCTGCGCCGGGGTCAGCCCGCGCAGTGCGTCATTGCCGCCGAGGGCAATCACCACCACGGTCGGCTTTTCCTTCGCCAGCAGGCCCGGCAGGCGGGTCAGTGCGCCGGCGGTGGTCTCCCCGCTCATGCTGGCGTTGACGATGCGCGCCGGTGTTTTCGACTGCTGCCTGACCCGCTGCTGCAGCAGGCTCACCCACCCGGCGTCGGCAGGGATATTGTGGGCAGCACTGAGGCTGTCGCCGAGCACCAGCACGGTGCCAGCCGGACCTTTGGCACACGCCAGCCCAGGCAGCAGCAGGAACCCTAGCAGCAGCACCATCATCACGCCGGCTCGCCGGCTCCATCCCGTCTTGCGCATTGGAGTCTCCTCATCGACAGCCTGTCCCCCCGCAGCGCGTCCGTTGCCATCGCCGTCGACCAGGTCGGCAAATCCGTGCAGGGCCCGGAGGGTGAAGTCCACATACTGGACAACATCACCCTGACCGTCCATGAAGGGACCAGCGCGGCCATCGTCGGTGCCTCCGGTTCCGGCAAGACCACCCTGCTCGGCCTGCTGGCCGGGCTGGACCTGCCCAGCCGCGGCCGCATCGCGCTGGCCGGCCAGGACCTGGCGGCGCTGGACGAGGAGGCCCGCGCCCAGCTGCGCGCGCGTGAGGTCGGCTTCGTGTTCCAGAGCTTCCATCTGCTGCCGGCACTGACCGCCGCCGAGAATGTCGCGCTGCCGCTGGAACTGGCCGGGCGCGAAGACCGGGCGCGGGTCGATGAAGTGCTGGCCCAGGTCGGCCTGGCCCATCGCGCCCGCCACTATCCACGCCAGTTGTCGGGCGGCGAGCAGCAGCGCGTGGCACTGGCACGTGCCTTCGTCACCCGCCCGCGCATCCTGTTCGCCGACGAACCGACCGGCTCGCTGGACCACGCCACCGGCCAGCACATCAGCGACCTGCTGTTCGAACTCAACGCCGGCAGCGGCACCACCCTGGTGCTGGTCACTCACGACCTGCGCCTGGCCCAGCGTTGCCAGTACATCCACCGCATCGACGACGGCCGCCTGCTGCCGGTCGAGCGTGGGGCGCAGGCATGAACCTGCTGCGGCACGCGTGGCGCGCGCTGCGCCGCGAGGCGCTGGCCGGCGACCTGCTGACCGTGTTCGCCGCGCTGGTGCTGGGCGTGGCGGTGATGACCGCGGTCGGCACGCTGGTGAACCGGGTCAACCTGGCACTGACCGGCAGCGCAGCGGAAATGCTTGGCGGCGACCTCGGCATCGCCGGGCGCGATGACCCGCCGCAGGCGTTCGCCGACGAGGCGCAGCGGCGCGGACTGGCCTATACCCGTATCGCCAGCTTCGGCAGCGTGCTGTTCAACGCTGATGCCAGCCAGATGGCCAGCATCAAGGCGGTGCAGGCGGGCTATCCGCTGCGTGGCACGCTGCGGGTGCGGGCCACGCCCGGGGGCGCCCTGATCGACAACGCCGGCATGCCGGCCAAAGGCCAGGCCTATGCCGACCCACGCCTTCTCCAGGGGCTGGGACTGAAGGCCGGTGACGACCTTGAATTCGGCGCTGGCACGCTGCGCATCGCTGGCATCATCGAGGCCGAGCCGGACAGCGGCGGCGACCTGCTGACGCTCTCGCCGACCCTGCTGGTCAACCGCGCCGATGTGGAAGGCACCGGCCTGCTCGGCCCCGGCAGCCGCATCAACTACCGGCTGATGTTCGCCGGGCCGGCCGACCAGATTGCCGCGCTGCGCCAGTGGTTGCTGCCGCAGGTGAAGGGACTGCGCCTGCTGAGTGTGGACGACACCCAGCGTGGCGTGCGCCAGGCGTTCGACCTGGCCGGGCGCTTCCTCGGCCTCAGCGCGCTGCTGGCGGTATTGCTGGCCGGTGTTGCCACGGCGCTGGCGGCGAACCGCTTCGCCCTGCGCCGCATCGACCAGGTGGCGATCCTGCGCTGCCTGGGCGCGCGCCAGCGCGACATCCTGTCCGGTCTGGCACTGCAGCTGCTGATGCTGGCGGTGCCGGCCTGCGCACTCGGCATCGGCCTGGGCATGGCGGCGCAGGAGGGCCTGGTGCAGGTGCTGGGCAGTCTGGTGCCGCAGCGCCTGCCGCTGCCCGAGGCAATGCCTGCGCTGACCGGTGCCGGCATCGGGCTGTTGCTGCTGTTCGGCTTCGGCCTGCCGCCGCTGCTGCGCCTGCGCGGGGTGCCGCCGATGCGGGTGCTCAACCGTTCCTTTGCCGCCCTGCCGCCGGCCTCGCTGCTGGCCTACGTGGCTGCCCTGGCGGCCAGCCTGCTGCTGGCGGTGCAGGTCACCGGTGATCTCAAGCTGGCGCTGTGGGTGCTGGGCGGGTTGGCCGCGCTGGCGGTGGCGGCCGGCGTGGTCGGCTTCGTGCTGCTGCAGCTGCTGCGCGGCCTGCAGCACCGCCTGCATGGCCACTGGCGGCTGGGTCTGGCCGCGCTGACCCGGCGCCGGATGCTGGCGGTGATGCAGCTGGTGGGGCTGTCGCTGTCGCTGTGCGCGCTGTTGCTGCTGGCGGTGACCGGCCCCGGCCTGCTGCAGCAGTGGCGCGAGCGACTGCCCGCGGATACGCCGAACTACTTCCTGATCAACATCCAGCCCGAACAGCGCGACAGCGTGCTGGCCGCACTGCGTGGACTGGGTGCCAACGACGCCAGCATCGAACCGATGGCCACTGGCCGCCTGATCGCGATCAACGGCAAGCCGCCGCTGCGCGTGGACCGCTCGCCGGAACAGAACGGGCAGCCGGCACAGGGCGAAGGCCAGCGCGATGACGACGACGAGAACCGGCCGTTGAACTTCAGCTGGCGCAGCAGCTTCCCGCCGGCCAACACACTGGTCAACGGCACCTTCTGGAAGGCAGACAGCACCGCCGCCGAAGCCTCGGTGGAAATCGGCTGGGCCAAGCGCTACGGCGTGCATCCCGGCGACCGCATCACCATTGCGGTGGGCGAGCAGGAACGCGAGTTCACTGTCACCAGCGTGCGCAAGGCCGACTGGAACACTTTCCGTCCGAACTTCTTCGTGCTGCTGAACCCGAATGCGGTGGGCGATACGCCACACAACCTGCTGTCGGCATTCCATCTACCGGCCGGCAAGGCCGCCGGACTGGGCGAGCTGGTACGCGCGCAGCCGAACCTGTCGTTGCTGGACGTGGACGCGGTGATCTCGCAGGTGCGCGATGTGATGGAACGGGTGGCACAGGCGGTGCAGCTGGTGATGGTGTTCAGTCTGCTGGCCGGCGTGCTGGTGCTGCTGGCCGCGCTGCAGGCCACGGCGGGCGAACGACGCTACGACAGCGCGGTGCTGCGCACGCTGGGCGCGACCCGGCGCCAGCTGCGTGGCGCGGTACTGGTGGAATTCGGTGCGCTGGGCACGCTGGCGGCGTTGCTGGCGGTGGGCGCGGCCGCTGCGATCGGTGTGGCGGTCTCGCAGAAGGTGTTCGAGCTGCCGTTGCTGCCGCCGTGGCCGGGCCTGCTGATCGGCGGCCTGGTCGGCATCGGCTTGAGCCTGCTGGCAGGCTGGTGGGGCACGCGCGCGATCCTGCATACGCCACCGGCACTGGCCCTGCGCGAAGCCTGACGCGATCGTCACACGCTCGGGTGGGGCGCTATGCTGCGCGCCCCACGCGATCAGATCGTCCGGGAGCGCGGAAGGTTGCTCCCGCGCTCCCGATGTTCAAGGAATGAAGATGAAATACAGCCTCTGCCTGCGCATCCTTCTGGCCAGTTCCCCGCTGCTCACCGCGGTGCTGCCCGCAGGCGCCCGCGCGGCGGAGGGCTATGTTCCTGACGCGGTGCAGGCCTTCGTGCTGGAAACGGTGCTGGCCGATGAAGCGCAAGCCTTCCTCGAGGGCCACCCGACCTATCTGGTTCCGGCCAGCGTGTCACGCACGCGCAGCGATGCCGGCGTGGTGGCCGACCTGCGTGCTGAGTTCGACCGGTTCTACCGGGGCCAACCTAAGCCGAGAAAGGAAGTGGCGCACATGGCGATCCTCGTCGCACAGACCGCGCTGCTGCTGCCGGACCGTAGCGCCTGCAGCACGGATCGAGTGCGTTGCCACCAAGCTGTCATGGGCGTTCGCACCCGCGATGACGAGGCCAGCCTGCAGGCCACCTTGCGTGCGTTCCAGGACGCCGGGCTGGACCTGACCACCTTGAGTGGGCCGGCGTCCTGAGTGCATCGCATCCACGCATGGCGTGGATGCAGCGTGCGATCACCGATGGAGAGCGTGCCGAGCAAGCTCGGCACCTACCAGAAGCGGATATCCGGCACGGTAGATCCACGCCATGCGTGGATGCGGTGTGCGATCACCGATGGAGAGCGTGCCGAGCAAGCTCGGCACCTACAAGAAGTGGATATGCGGCACGGTAAATCCACGCCATGCGTGGATGCGGTGTGCGATCACCGACGAAGAGCGTGCCGAGCAAGCTCGGCACCTACCAGGAGCGGATATGCGGCACGGTAGATCCACGCCATGCGTGGATGCGGTGCGCAATCGCCAACGAAGAGCGTGCCGAGCAAGCTCGGCACCTACCAGGCGCGGATATCCGGCACGGCACATCCACACCACGCGTGGATGCGGTGTGCGATCACCGGCGAAGAGCGTGCCGAGCAAGCTCGGCACCTACCAGAAGCGGATACGCGGCGCGGCACCTGACCAGAGGATCCGCGCCATGAGTCGAGCAGGGCTCGACTTACTGGGCCTTTTCCACGTACTTGGCGAACACGTCGTCGATCTGCTTGTCCTTCACCTTCTTGCCGGCCTGGATCTCTTCGGCCTGGGTGAACATCGGGATGATCATCGCCATGCCGTCGATCTTGGTCTTCAGGTGCACGCCCGGGGCCTGGCCGAGGAAGCCGTCCCAGCGCTGGCGCACCTTGGCCCAGTAACCGGCAGTGGCCTTCCAGTAGTTTCGCGCCGGGGTGAAGTCGACCTCGGTGGTCTTCACGTAGTCGTTGAAGCCGAACTCGCGGGCGATCTCCACCTGGCTGCCATCGGCGTTGCGCTGCACCTTGGTGTTGAACTGCTCGTGGGTCCAGCCGTTCGGGGTCAGCGTGTGGCGGTTGATCACGGCCAGCGCGTTGTAGTCACTGCGCTTGGTGTACTCGCGGCGCGGCAGCGGACGCCAGCTCAGGTCGCTGGTCCAGCTCGGCACGTTGTTGGTGTAGGTCCACGTGCCGGTGCCGCAATAGCGCGGTGCGTCGCTCACTTCGTATACGCACTGGGTCCAGGCGCCCTGGTTCACCGCCGCCGAAATGCTGCGCACCTTCCAGGTCTGGTCGGCACTGAACTCGAAACGGTTCGGTGCTTCGTACACCCAGTCCTGACGCCAGTGCTTGGTGATGTGGCCGCTCTTCTCGTCCAGCAGCAGGTGCTGCAGCACGATGCGCTTCGGCGTGTCCTCGACCACGATGACCACTTCGCTGCCGCCGCTGCGCATCGCCGGTGCGCGCTCGTAACCCGGCTTCAGCAGCACGGTCTCGTCGAAGGCGAAGTCCACGGTGTACTCACCCTGCATGGCAAGGATGCTGTCGTGGTCACGGGCGATATCGGAGGGCTGCGCGCTAGCCACGCCGCTGGCGGCGAGCACAAGCAGGGCGCTGGCTGTCTGGAGCTTCATCGGGGTCTTCCTTCGGGGTTGCAGATGCGTTGAGAGGCCGTCCGTGGCCGACAGGCGTTCCATCAGGAGTGGGTCACAGGCGGATCAGCGGCAGGTCGCCGGGAATCCGCGGCGCCGGACGCCGCGCGGCATCGGCACAGCAGCAATCGTCGATTGCCAGCTCGCCTTCGGCACCTTCCAGCCGTGCAATGCGGCGCGCGGTGGCTGCGCCCAGCGAGGACAGGGTCGACAGACTGGCGGCCAGCGTGCGGCCATCGTCGGCGGCATGCAGGCGCAGCGCGCACAGGCGCCAGCGCTGGCCACCCAGATGACCGGCCAGGCGCCGCCACAGGCGTTCGCCGACGCTGCCATCGCTGTCGTGCTCGGGCCCCGGCGGCAGCGCAGCCACCAGCCGGTCCCAGGCCAGGAAGTCGCTGTCCGGCAGCAGGTACAGGCGCCACACGCAGCGGCCGCGGCCATCGAGGAAGCACAGGCTTTCGCGCAGGCCTTCGCTGTCCACGCCCTGGCAGGCATGCACGCGTACGGCCTGGCGCCAGCCGCCCAGCTCGTTGCCGTCGGCGTGGTACAGGCACAGCACGGTGCCGAGCGTGGCCAGCTGTGCCGGGGTCGGCCAGGCCGCGCTGTGCGGCGCGGCGATGGAGTCATTCCTGCGTGCGGACAGTGCTCGGCTCATGAGGTCACCAGGAAACGGCAAGGCTGGCGGAGAAGGTGCGGCCCGGGCTGCTGAAACGATCGCTCAGTGCGCGGTTGGTGATCAGGCTCGGGGTGATGGACGACCATTCGATGTAGCGCTTGTCGGCCAGGTTGAACACGCCGACATTGAAGGTGGCACCCGGTGCGAAGTTCCAGTGCGCCATCAGGTCCAGCACGCCATAGCCGGCCGGCTGGTAGACGAACGGCGCCGGTGCGTTCGGATTGGTCTGCGCCGCCGGCGGCGGCAGGCGCTTCTTGCGCTGCACGAAGGTACCGGCCAGTTCGACGCCCCAGGTATCGGTGTCGTACATCAGGCCCAGCGTGCCACGCAACGGATCGACCGAGGCCAGCGGTTCGTCATCGGTCCGGTTGTCACCACGCGACCAGGCCAGCGCACTGCGCAGCGCCCAGCCCTTCAGCGCCGGGCTGAGTTCACCGAACTCGATGCCGGCCTTCATTTCCGCGCCATAGATGCGCGCGTCGGCGATGTTCTGCGACTGGAACACGGTCAAACCCTGTGCGTTGCGGCCGGTATCGACGTTGGACTGGATGAAATCCTTGTAGTCGTTGTAGTAGCCGCTGACGCTGACGTACGCCGCCGGCGCGATGAAGCGCAGGCCCAGTTCGTAGCCGTCGCTGGTTTCGGGCTTCAGGTCCGGGTTGGCGATGGCGGTGTAGCCGAAGGCCACGTTGGTCAGGCCGATGTTGACGTCGTTGTACGGCGGCGAACGGAAGCCACGCGCATAGCCGGCGAACAGCGACCACTGGTCGGTGAAGCGCCAGACCATGCCCAGCTTCGGCGACACGCTGGTCTTCTTCAGCCGCGCCACGGCCGTGGTCGGGTTGTCTTCGGCGAAGATGCTGTCCACTTCCGGCTTCAGCTCGTAACGGTCCACGCGCACGCCCGGCACCAGCGACAGCTTGCCGTCGGCCAGGCGCATTTCATCCTGCGCGTACAGGCCCAACTCGGTGGTCTTGCTGATCGGAAAGTCACGCACCGGGAAGGTGTCGGGGGTAACGATGTTGCTGACCACACCGGCACGGTTGACCTGGTAGCCGTCGCGCTTCTGGCGGATCTCGGTGCGCGTGCCCTCGAAGCCGTAGGTCAACGCATGTTCGACCGCACCGGTGCTGAAGGCCTTGTTGAACTGCGCCTGCAGGCCAAAGGCATGCTGGTCGAAGGAGAACACGCGGTGACGGCGGCTGCCGTCGGTGCGGGTCTCGTCGGTCTGCTGCCGCGTTTCGCTGTTCTGCGCATACACCTGCCAATGCAGGCTGTCGGCGAACGGCTGGTCCAGCGCATCCATTTCGTGGGCAAAGGACACGCGGGTTCGCTTCTGCGTGTCGTGGGACTTCATGCCAGTAGCCGCAGCCATCGTGCCGGGGCGCGGTGCAACGCTGGCAATCGCCGACAACACATTGGTATCGGTGGTGTCTTCGTTGCCTTCCACGGTCAGGCGGAAGCGCTGGTCTTCGCTCGGTGCGTAGACCAGCTTGCTGAGCAGGCTGCGGCCATCACGATCCTGCGGATTGGACGCGGTGCGGGTGTCGTTGTCGCTGCGCACCGTGCCCTTGTTGTCCGTTTCCTGGCCCTGGTGGTGGTTGACGTTGACCAGGCCGCTCCAGTGGTCGCCACCAAAGGCGGCGGTGGCACCGCCGAGCAGGCCCTTCCACTCACCGTCGTAGCCGAACTTCAGGCCGAAGTAGCTGTTCTTGCCGTCCTTGAGGTAGTCGGCCGGGTCCTTGGTGACGAACGCCACCACGCCGCCCAGTGCATCGGAGCCGTACAGCGAGCTGGCCGGGCCGCGCACGATCTCCACGCGCTTGAGCGTATCGAGGTCGGTGAAGTTGCGGTTGGAACTGGCGAACGAACCGATGTCGAACCGGGTCGGCATGACGATGCCATCGGTCTGGATGCGCACACGGTTGCCGTCCAGGCCACGGATGCGGAAACCATCCAGGCCGAAGCGGGTCGCGCTGCGGGTGACCGACAGGCCCGGCTCGTAGCGCACCAGATCCTTGATGTCCTGCACCAGGTGCCGGTCCATCTGCTCGCGGTCGATGACGTCCACGGTGGCCGCCACGTCGCTCACCGCCCGCTCGGTGCGGGTCGCGGTGACCTGCACCCGGTCAAATTCGCGCGCGTCGGGCGCAGCGGCGGCAGCAGCGTGGGCGGACAGCGGCAACGCCATCCAGACAGCAAGACACAGGGCGGTATGGCGGGTCATCGGGTTCATTCGGTCAGGCAGGGGAACCCCCGGTTACCGGCACACCCGGAAGGTGCACGCGGTAGACCGAGGGGGAGAGAGCGGGAGCGGACGGGTCGCCCACCCTGTCGGCGCTGCCGGCAGGAGGGAGGGAGGCGGGCGACCAGGCCGCGATTACTTGGTCAGGATCAGCTTGTCGTTGCTGGTGTGCCGCAGGCGATAGAAGCGGTCGCCGTGCTGGATCAGGATTTCACGACGGCCCTTGAGCAGGGCTTCACTGTCGATGACCTCTTCCGGCGGAACGACGCGGACCGGTCGATCGCGGAGGGTCAGCGTTTCGGGGCGCAGCAGTACAGGTTGAGCATTCATGAGCATCTGGACTCGTGCGAGGGACGAGTTAAATGATAATGATTCTCAGTTGACAATCAACAACCATTCTCAATTTCATTGATGAGATTAATGATCGAATTCTGAAATTCGATAGATTTCATATATTGAAAGGTGGGGGCACACGGCTTTTGTAGAGTCGAGCGTGGCTCGACTCTCCAAAGGGTTGTCAGGCGAAGACGGCTTCGACCTGGGCCCAGCCGGCCGCGTCGACC
The DNA here is from genome assembly GCF_056481625.1 of Stenotrophomonas sp. 86156_Sma. Taxonomy (NCBI): domain Bacteria; kingdom Pseudomonadati; phylum Pseudomonadota; class Gammaproteobacteria; order Lysobacterales; family Lysobacteraceae; genus Stenotrophomonas; species Stenotrophomonas sp. 86156_Sma. The sequence goes on along the minus strand of NZ_CM151157.1, from coordinate 770,262 downwards.
TGCTCCAGCACGTCCAGTGCCTGCAGGTTCTGCAGCAGCTGGCTGACCCGGCTGGCGCCGAGGATCACGCTGGAAACGTTCGGGTTGCGCAGGCACCAGGCAATCGCCAGCGTGGCCGGGGCATGGCCGAGCGCGCGTGCCACCTCGCTGAAGCGCCGCACCTGGCCCAGGCGGGCACCGGCGTCGGCCCCCAGCACCAGATCCTGCAACCACTCCATGCCTTCCCGCCCCAGCCGCGCATCGGCCGGGATGCCCTGGTCGTACTTGCCAGTGAGCAGGCCCGAGGCGAGCGGCGAGAAGATGGTGGTGCCCAGGCCGGCACCCGCACACAGCGGCGCGTACTCGACCTCGACCCGCTCGCGGTGCAGCAGGTTGTACTGCGGCTGCTCCATCGACGGGCCCTGCAGGTTGCGCGCCTCGGCGATGTCCAGCGCCTGCTGGATCTGCGCCGCCGACCACTCCGAAGTGCCCCAGTAGAGGATCTTGCCCTGCCGTACCAGGGTATCCATGGCGTGCACGGTCTCGGCGATCGGCGCGTCCGGATCCGGGCGGTGGCAGTAATAAAGGTCCAGGTAGTCCACCCGCAGGCGCTTGAGCGCGGCATGGCAGGCGTCGGTCACGTGCTTGCGCGACAAGCCGCGCTGGGTCGGCCGCGGGTCCTTGGCACTGCCGAAGAACACCTTGCTGGACACGCAGAAACCGTCGCGCGGCAGGCGCAGGTCGGTGATCACGTCGCCCATGACCTGTTCGGCACGGCCGTTGGCATAACCCTCGGCGTTGTCGAAGAAGTTGACGCCATGATCCCAGGCGGCGGCCACCAGGTTGCGGGCCTCATCGCGCGGGACCTGGTCGCCGAAGGTCACCCAGGCGCCGAAGGACAAGGCGGAAATCGGCAGGCCGGTGGAGCCCAGGCGACGGTATTGCATGCGAATCTCCTGCTGCGGGCCCGCATCCGGGCCGGGATCGAACCCCATTCTACCCGCCGCCGCCAGCCGCAAGCCCTTGCCGTTGCTGGCCTGATCGGTACCGTTGGCCGCGCACACGCTGCTTTTTCTTGCCCCGGCCCCTGCCCTGCACTAGGCTTCCCGTTTTTCGCGACGCCCCAGGGGAGTCACTCACATGGTCGAAGGTTTGGGCAGGATCGGCTTCGGCCTGTTCGGGTTGGCGGTGCTGATCGGCATCACCTGGTTGTTTTCCAATAACAAGCGCGCGGTTGACTGGAAGCTGGTTGCCACCGGTATCACCCTGCAGATCGCCTTTGCGGCGCTGGTGATCCTGGTGCCGGGCGGGCGCGACGTGTTCGACGCGCTGGGCAAGGGCTTCGTCAAGATCCTCAGCTACGTCAACGAGGGCTCGGGCTTCATCTTCGGCTCGTTGATGGACACCAAGAACTACGGCTTCATCTTCGCCTTCCAGGTGTTGCCGACCATCATCTTCTTCTCTGCGCTGATGGGGGTGATGTACCACCTCAACATCATGCAGGGCATCGTGCGCGTGATGGCCTGGTCGATCACCAAGGTGATGCGCGTGTCCGGCGCTGAAACCACCAGCGTCTGCGCCAGCGTCTTCATCGGCCAGACCGAGGCGCCGCTGACCGTGCGCCCGTACATCGCCAGGATGACCCAGTCCGAGCTGCTGACCATGATGATCGGCGGCATGGCGCACATCGCCGGCGGCGTGCTGGCGGCCTACGTGGGCATGCTCGGCGGTGGCGATCCGGCGCAGCAGGCCTTCTACGCCAAGCACTTGCTGGCGGCCAGCATCATGGCCGCGCCGGCCACGCTGGTCGTGGCCAAGCTGCTGATTCCGGAAACCGGCACCCCGCTGACCCGCGGCACGGTGAAGATGGAAGTCGAGAAGACCTCCAGCAACATCATCGACGCGGCCGCCGCCGGCGCCGGTGACGGCCTGAAGCTGGCGCTGAACATCGGTGCGATGCTGCTAGCCTTCATCGCCCTGATCGCGCTGCTGAACGCCCCGCTGACCTGGATCGGCGATGTGACCGGCCTGGCCGCTGCCATCGGCAAGCCGACCAACCTGTCGACCATCTTCGGTTACGTGCTGGCCCCGATCGCCTGGGTGATCGGCACCCCGTGGGCCGATGCCACCACCGTCGGTTCGCTGATCGGCCAGAAGGTCGTGATCAACGAGTTCGTGGCCTACACCGAGCTGTCGCAGATCGTGAACGGCCAGATCGCGGGCGTGAGCCTGTCCGAGGAAGGTCGCCTGATCGCCACCTACGCGCTGTGCGGCTTCGCCAACTTCAGCTCGATCGCGATCCAGATCGGCGGCATCGGCGGCCTGGCCCCGGAACGTCGCCACGACCTGGCCAAGTTCGGCCTGCGCGCGGTGTTGGGCGGTACCATTGCCACCTTCATGACGGCGACCATCGCCGGCGTGCTGACGCACTTCAGTTGAACCCTTGGTTGAGAAAAGATTCCCTATGAGCAGCAGTGTCGTTGTCGTCGGTTCCTTCAATGTCGATCACGTGTGGCGGTGCGAGTCGCTGCCGGCACCGGGTGCGACCATTGCCGGCCGTTACAGCACCGGCCCCGGTGGCAAGGGCTTCAACCAGGCCGTGGCGGCCTGCCGCGCCGGTGCCGACACGCACTTCGTGTGCGCGCTGGGCGACGACGCTGGTGGCGCCACCGCCCGTGAGCTGGCCGCGCAGGACGGCTTCGGTCTGATCGCCGAAGCCAGCAGCGAACCGACCGGCACCGCCGGCATCTACGTCGATGCCCGTGGCCGCAACACCATCGTGATCGGACCGGGTGCCAACGCCGCGCTGAGCACCGACTTCCTGCAACAGCAGCAGGCCCTGCTGACCGGCGCCAAGGTGGTGCTGGTGCAGCTGGAATCGCCGGTGCAGACCATCGAAGCGGCACTGGCCACGGCCCGCGAGGCCGGCGTCACCACCGTGCTCAACACCGCACCGGCCGACGCCCCTTCGACCATCGGCCTGCTCAAGCTGGCCGATGTGATCACCCCGAACGAGACCGAGTTCGCCGCCCTGCTCGGCCGCCATGTCGGTGAGCGCGTGGATGCCAACGACGTCGCCGCGCTGGATGGTGCCAGCCTGCATGCGCTGTGCCGCAAGCTGGTCGGCAACGGCACCGTGGTGGTGACCCTGGGTTCGGTGGGTGTGTTCGTGTCGCATGCCGACGAGAACCTGCGCGGCGATACCCAGCCGTACTACCGCGTGGGTGCCGAACAGGTGCAGGCGATCGACACCACCGGTGCCGGTGACGCCTTCAACGGTGCGCTGGCCGCGTCGCTGGCGCAGGTGGCCGACGCCCCGTTCGCCCGCCACGTGCGCTTCGCCAACCAGTTCGCCGGTCGTTCGACCGAGAAGGAAGGCGCTGCTGCGGCAATGCCGCGCTTCACCCCGGCCGACGTGGAAGTGAAGTAGATCCACGCCATGCGTGGATGGGAAGGCCCGGGTGCGCTGGCATCCGGGCCTTTCTTTTGCCCATTGTCCAGCTCTGCGACCGCCTGCCGCATTGCCCTCACCCCGCCCCTCGCCGAACATCCGCGCAGCTTCTCTGCACGGGCAGGACATGGACGGATTCCCCTGGTTGCTGGTTGCCGCCGCCGGCAGTGCCATCGCAGCCTTGCTGCATATCGGCTGCATTGCCTTTGGGGCACCCTGGTACCGGTGGTTCGGCGCTGGCCAGCGCATGGTCCGGCTGGCACAGGCGGGGCATTGGTGGCCACCACTGATGACCGCCGGCATTACTGCCGTGCTGGTCGCCTGGACGCTGTATGCGCTGGCAGCCGCGGGCTGGCATTCGCCGCTGCCGGCCAGCCGTCCGGTGCTGTCGGGCATCGCCCTGCTGTTGCTGGTGCGCGCGGCGATGGGCTTCGGGCTGGCGCTGCTCCGGCCCGGCTACAACGGCCGGCACTTCTGGGTACTCAGTTCACTGGCCTGCCTCAGCCTGGGGCTGGCCTTCGCGTTGGGTACCCGCCAGGCCTGGCAGAGCCTGGGGTAGCCGCCCACCATCGCCCGCCCTTGGGGGCGGCGGAAGCAACCGTCAAGCATCTGTTGATGCCGGTACGGCATGAGCTGGGTGCGGATCGGCCTGAACCGGAACGCCCCCGACACGGCCGTACCGCCGCCCGCGCCCTACAATGGGCGCATGCAGATCGGCCCGTACACCATTGCCCCCAACGTCGTGCTGGCGCCCATGGCCGGCGTCACCGACAAGCCTTTCCGCCTGCTGTGCAAACGGCTGGGCGCGGGACTGGCCGCCTCGGAAATGACCATCAGCGACCCGCGCTTCTGGACCACGCGCAAGTCGATCCATCGCATGGACCATGAGGGCGAGCCGGCACCGATCAGCGTGCAGATCGCCGGCACCGAGCCGCAGCAGCTGGCCGAGGCCGCGCGCTACAACGTGGACCACGGCGCGCAGATCATCGACATCAACATGGGCTGCCCGGCCAAGAAGGTGTGCAACGCCTGGGCCGGTTCGGCACTGATGCGCGACGAACAGCTGGTGGCGCGCATCCTCGAAGCGGTGGTCAACGCGGTGGACGTGCCGGTCACCCTGAAGATCCGTACCGGTTGGGACTGCGACCACCGCAACGGCCCGGTGATCGCCCGCATCGCAGAGAACAGCGGCATCGCCGCACTGGCGGTGCACGGCCGCACCCGCGACCAGCACTACACCGGCCAGGCCGAGTACGCCACGATCGGCGAGATCAAGGCCGCACTCCGCATTCCGGTGATCGCCAACGGCGATATCGATTCGCCGCAGAAGGCCGCCTACGTCCTGAAGGAAACCGGCGTGGATGCAGTGATGATCGGCCGCTCGGCACAGGGCCGGCCATGGATCTTCCGCGAGGTGGCGCATTACCTGGCCACCGGCGAGGAACTGCCGCCGCCGTCACTGGCGGAAGTGCGCGACATCCTGCTTGGTCACCTGCATGCGCTGCATGCGTTCTATGGCGAGCCGCAGGGCGTGCGCATCGCGCGCAAGCACCTGGGCTGGTACGCCAAGGACCGGCCGGAGAATGCCGCCTTCCGCGCAGTGGTCAACCGCGCCGAAGACCCGCAGAGCCAGATCGCGCTGACCACCGAATACTTCGACCGCCTGATCGCCGGGGAACCGGCGTTGTCATCTGCTGCCTGAGCGCGCCAGCCCCTCGTAACCCGCCCGACTGCCTTGATCCGTAGAGTCGAGCTTGCTCGACTGGCTTTCTGAACAGTCGAGCACGCTCGACTCTACGCACCCCTTCCATTGATCACGCTCGACGCTACAAGAGCCCGCCCCCATGACCCCGCCGATTTCCTCCCCGACCTACCTGCACGGATTCTCCGGCACCGAGCAGCAGCGCCTGATGACCCAGGCACGGCTGCTGGAATCGAGCATCTTCGGCCAGATCGACTACAGCGGCGCGCGTCGCCTGCTGGAAGTCGGCAGCGGCGTCGGCGCGCAGACCGAAATCCTGCTGCGCCGCTTCCCCGATCTGCACGTGACCGGCGTGGACCTGAGCGAAACACAGCTGGCCACCGCGCGCGAGAACCTGGCGCGCACACCGTGGTGCAGCGACCGCTACACCCTGCAGCAGGCCGACGCCGGGGAGCTGCCGTTCGAAGCACGCAGCTTCGACGCGGCGTTCCTGTGCTGGGTGCTGGAGCACGTGCCGTCACCAGCACGCGTATTGAGCGAAGTGCGCCGCGTGCTGGCCCCGGGTTCGCCGGTCTACATCACCGAGGTGATGAATGCCTCGTTCCTGCTCGACCCGTATTCGCCGCATATCTGGCGCTACTGGATGGCCTTCAACGATTTCCAGTACGACCACGGGGGCGACCCGTTCGTCGGCGCCAAGCTGGGCAACCTGCTGCTGGCCGGCGGCTTCCGCGACGTGCACACCGAGATCAAGACCATCCACCTGGACAACCGCGAGCCGGCACGTCGCAAGACGATGATCGCATTCTGGGAACAGCTGCTGCTGTCGGCCGCCGACCAACTGTTGCAGGCCGGATCGGTGGACGAGGAAACCGTGGAAGGCATGCGTCGCGAGTTCCGCCTGGTGCAGAACGATCCGAACGCGGTGTTCTTCTATTCGTTCGTGCAGGGCCGCGCCACGGTGTATTGATTCGGCGGAGCCACGCCATGCGTGGCTGCCTTCCGATGCCCGCACCATCCACGCATGGCGTGGATCTACGGATGCGACACTGCACTGCCGATTGAGGCAGCAGAGCCACGTCATGCGTGGCTGCCTTCGCCGATGCCCGCGCCATCCACGCATGGCGTGTATCTACGGATGCGACACTGCATTGCCGATGGAGGCAGTAGAGCCACGCCATGCGTGGCTGCCTTCGCCGATGCACCCCGCCATCCACGCATGTCGTGGACCTACGGATGCGACACTGCATGCCGATGGAGGCAGCAGAGCCACGTCATGCGTGGCTGCCTTCGCCGATGCCCCCCGCCATCCGCGCATGGCGTGGATCTGCGGATGCGACACTGCACTGCCGATTGAGGCAGTAGAGCCACGCCATGCGTGGCTGCCTTCCGATGCCCGCACCATCCACGCATGGCGTGGATCTACGGATGCGACACTGCACTGCCGATTGAGGCAGCAGAGCCACGTCATGCGTGGCTGCCTTCCGATGCCCCCGCCATCCACGCATGGCGTGGATCTACGGATCAATGCACGGCGCTGTGGTCGGCCGCCCCCGGCTGTGCTGCCGGCTCCTGCCAGATCCGCTGCCACATCGCGGCCAACCGGCGTCCGACGTCGGCGCGTGCAGCCGGGCTGCTGTAATCCACCCGCACCTGCTCGGGCGTGATCGCCCGCCACTGCCCATCGGCCTGCTCGGCCACCGCGAAGTTGAACGTGTAATCCGGTTCCAGGCCCATGCGCAGGTCGCTCAGCACCAGCCGGCCGTCAACCACCTGTGCACGCATGAAGCCACGGTTGAACCACGTCAGCTGCTGCACCGCCGGAATGGCCTGCGCTTCGCGCAAGGCCTGCACGTTGGATGCGTGGCCTTCGAACCGCATCGGCCCGTGGTCGGCCACCAGCGAGCGGTCGCCCACCACGTAGCCGTTCGGCGTCATTGCCACCACGCGCCACAGCAGGGTGTTGAACGGCATCGGCACCGAGAAGCGCGGCGCATCGCCCAGGCCCATCGCCGCCAGGCTCTGCTGGGCAGCACGGTCGACCTGCGCCTTGGCGATCAGGCCCCAACCCAGGTAGGCACTGCTGACCAGCAACGCCACACCCAGCACCTTGCCAGCCCAGCGGCGGGCGCGACCAAACCAGGCCAGCACGCAGCCCAGCAGCAGCCATACCGTGTAGCCGAGATCGATGATGAAGACACTGGAACCCATGGTCGGGTGTGGGCGCAGCGGCCACCACAGCTGGGTGCCGTAGACGGTGAACGCATCCAGCATGGGATGGGTGACCAGCGCCAGCTGGATCGCCCAGAACCAGCGCACAGGTGACTGGGCGACACGGCCATTGCCGAAGCGCTTGAACAACCACCAGATCAGTGCCGCCACCCAAGGCAGCACCAGCAGCGAGTGGCTGAAGCTGCGGTGCTCGATCATGTTCGCCACCGGGTCGGCGGCAGTGAAGCCGAGCCACAGGGCGTCGAGGTCCGGCAGGGTGCCGAGCGCGGCACCGGCCAGCAGGGCCGCACGGCGATGTCCGGGCGGGGCGATGGCAGCAGCGACGGCGCCGCCGAGCACGATCTGGGTCAGGGAATCCATGGGCCGATGCTAGCGGCTTGCGGGCGTGCCGTCTTGATGGCACAGCCGCTCGCGCTCTTTTGTAGAGTCGAGCCATGCTCGACTGCTGTACGCGGGGCAGTCTGAGAAGAGCAGTCGAGCATGGCTCGACTCTACAAGAGTGGGTCAAGCCGCTTGCTTGATGCGCGCGCCCGGCAGTTCCACCAGGGTCTGGCCATTGTGGTCGAGCAGGCGCAGCGCGCCATCATGGTCTTCGGCCAGCGCGGTCAGGCTCTCCACCCAGTCGCCGTCGTTGGCATAGACCAGGCCATCGCGCTCGATCAGCGCGGCGCGGTGGATGTGGCCACAGACGATGCCATCCAGTCCGCGCCGCCGCACGTCGTCCAGCCCGGCCTGCACGAAGCGTTCGATATAGCGTTCGGCCGCACCGCTGCGCTTCTTCAGGAACTCCGACAGCGACCAGTAGCGCATCCCCAGCAGCCGCCGCACCGCATTCAACGCCTGGTTGCCGGTCAGGATGCGGTAGTACAGCCAGTCACCGAACTTTTCCTGCAGGCCACCGAAGTGGGTCACGCCGTCGTACTCGTCCCCATGCGCAACGAGCAGGCGACGGCCATCGGCGGTCACATGGATGGCGCGACGGCGCACCTGCATCGCTGGGAGCATCAGCCCGCACACGTGGCGCAGTGATGCGTCATGGTTGCCGGGAATGTAGACGATCTCGGTCCCGGCACGGCGCAGCGCGTGCAGGGCCTGGATGACTTCGCTGTGCGACTGGCGCCAGTTGGCGCGGCGATGCGCCATCCACCACAGGTCGATGATGTCGCCCACCAGGTACAACCGTTCGCAGCGCAGCTGCGAGAGGAACCGCGCCAGCTCGGTGGCATGGCAATGACGTGACCCCAGGTGCACGTCGGAGACGAACACTGCGCGCCGGTGCGGCGACAGGTTCGCCAGCGCGCTCATGCCGGCGTCCCCGCGTCGCGCAGGTAGCGTTTGCGCTTGTTCGGCCTGATCGCGCATAGGTCCACTTCAATCAGGCCGTCGATCGAATCACTGAAGTCCGGGTCGACACCGAAGGCAAGGAAACGGGCGCCACCGGGTTCGCACAGATCGGTGTACTGGCGATACAGCGTCGGCACGCCGGTGCCGAGTGCGGCCAGGTTGGCCTTGAGCACATCGAACGCGGCACCTGCATCCAGCTCGCCGAAACTTGGCGGCGCGGCGAAGTACTGGAACGGGCGGTTCGATTCGGCCAGGCCGGCGGTACCGCTGTAGTAGCGCTGGTAGTACGCCACCAGCTGCTCGCGTGCATCGCGTGGCAGCGCTGCGCTGATCGACACGGCGCCGAACAGGTAGCGGATGCCGGGCCGGCACTGCAGGTAGGCACCGATGCCCTGCCACAGGTAGTCCAGGCTGCGGCTGCCCCAGTAATCAGGCACCACGAAGCTGCGGCCGAGTTCCAGGCCTTCGGCGATGTGGGTGATGGCGTCGTCGGAATAGCGGAACAGCGACGCGCTGTAGAGCCCGGACAGGCCGTGCCGGGCCAGCGCGTGAGCACCACGCATGATCCGGTAGGCGCCGGCGATGCGCTGCGCGGCCGCGTCCCAGATCACGATGTGTTCGTACCGCGGATCGTAATCGTCCAGATCGCGGCTGCGCCCGGTGCCCTCGCCTACCTGGCGGAAGGTCAGCTCGCGCAGGCGCCCCAGCTCCAGCAGCAGCGGCGAATCGGCGGTACAGGTCGCCAGCAGGATCTGCTTGCCGTCGACGGTCTGGCCCAGCTGGGTCGCCGCGGCGATGCCTGCGGCCACCTGTGAAGGCGGCACCGGGGACGCCAGCGGCTCGGGGCCTGCTACAGCAGCTGCATCGCCCGCCGCCCCATTACGGCCCAGCGCATACAGCGCGCGGCGCACCGCCAGCAGCTGTGCGCCCGGGTCGCCGCCCTTGCCCAGCTGCATCGGCTCACCGATGCGCAGCCGCAGCGGACGGCCACGACGGGTGAACATCTCACGCGCCAGCAACGCGGTGCCCGCCGGCTTGAACAGGGTCGAGGCGCCGTAGAACAGCGCCGAGTTGCGCGCCTCCACACGCACCGGCAGCACCGGCGCGCCAGCGGCACGGGCAAAGCGGACGAATCCGCGCTGCCAGCGGCCATCACGGATGCCGCGCAGCGACAGCCGCGAGACCTCGCCGGCCGGGAACACGATCACGCACTGCTCGGCGGCCAGCGCCTCTTCGACGGCATGCAGGCTGCCACGCTGGGCCTTGCCACCGAGGATGCGTACCGGCAGCAGCAGGTCCTGCAGTGGCGCAATTGCCCCCAACAGGTCGTTGGCCACGATCCGCACGTCACGGCGGATGCGGCCGACCGCGTCCAGCAGGGCGAGGGCATCCAGTGCCCCGGAGGGATGGTTGGCGACGATCAGCAGGCGGCCGGTGGCCGGGATCCTGGCCAGCGCGGCCGGGTCCACCTGGTACTGGCCGTCGATGAACTCCAGGCCGGCGGCGACGAAGCCGAAGCCACGCAGGCCTGAGCTGCGCTGCAGGAAGGCTTCGATCTGGTCCAGCCGCGACCAGCGACCGACGCTGCGCAGCAGTGGTCGCGCCAGTTGGCCCCGGCGGCCATGGAACCAATCGGGGAAGCGTTGCTGGAGACGCTGTTCAAGTTCCTGCATGGCGGATCCACTCATGCCCGGCGGCCGGATTGGCCGACAGCCTGCGCCCGGCAGGCGGCAGCCAGATGGCGGTTTTTGGGCAGAACGATGACGGCCGCACAGCCGCTGCCGGGCGTTGTGGCCCGCGCAGTCGGGGCCGGTAGCCGCCCGGTGCGTTGTCACGCTGGTGGAACACTGGACCTCGAGGCTGAGCCCCAATCCCGGCCGGACGGCCCCTGCCGGGGCTACGCGGGCTTAACCACCGGCAACCGGTACAGGTTCACAATGCACAGGCGGCGCACCCCGTGTATCATTCGCGCCCATCTTTCCATCCGAATCAAGGGATATTACGCCTGATGTCCAGCTATCTCTTCACCTCCGAGTCGGTCTCCGAAGGCCATCCGGACAAGGTTGCCGACCAGATCTCCGATGCGGTGCTGGACGCGATCCTGACCCAGGACCAGCGCGCCCGCGTGGCCTGCGAGACCATGGTCAAGACCGGTGTTGCCATTGTGGCCGGTGAGATCACCACCAGCGCCTGGATCGACCTGGAAGCGCTGACCCGCAAGGTCATCACGGACATCGGCTATGACAGCTCCGACGTCGGCTTCGACGGCGCCACCTGCGGCGTGCTGAACCTGATCGGCAAGCAGTCGCCGCACATCGCCCAGGGCGTGGACCGCAAGAAGCCGGAAGAAATGGGCGCTGGCGACCAGGGCCTGATGTTCGGCTATGCCACCAACGAGACCGACAGCTACATGCCGGCCGCGATCCACCTGTCGCACCGCCTGGTCGAGCAGCAGGCCAAGATCCGCAAGAAGAAGAACTCGCCGCTGTCGTGGCTGCGCCCGGACGCCAAGAGCCAGGTCACCCTGCGCTATGAAAACGGCGTGGTCTCGGCCATCGACGCCGTGGTCCTGTCGACCCAGCACGCCCCGGGCATCAAGCAGAAGGACCTCATCGAGGCTGTCCGCGAAGAGATCATCAAGCCGGTGCTGCCGGCCAAGTGGCTGCACAAGGGCACCAAGTTCCACATCAACCCGACCGGCAAGTTCGAGATCGGCGGCCCGGTGGGCGACTGCGGCCTGACCGGCCGCAAGATCATCGTCGACACCTACGGCGGCTGGGCCCGTCACGGTGGTGGCGCGTTCTCCGGCAAGGACCCGTCCAAGGTCGATCGTTCGGCGGCCTACGCGGCCCGCTACGTGGCCAAGAACGTGGTTGCCGCCGGCCTGGCCGACCGTTGCGAAGTGCAGGTCTCCTACGCCATCGGCGTGGCTGAGCCGACCTCGATCTCGGTCACCACCTTCGGCACCGGCAAGATCAGCGACGACAAGATCGAGAAGCTGATCCGCAAGCACTTCGACCTGCGCCCGTACGGCATCATCAAGATGCTGGACCTGGTGCACCCGATGTACCAGCAGACTGCGGCCTATGGCCACTTCGGCCGCAAGCCGAAGGAGTTCAGCTACCTCAACGGCGAAGGCGAGACCGTCAACGCCACGGCCTTCTCCTGGGAGAAGACCGACCGCGCCGCCGCCCTGCGCGCCGATGCGAAGCTGAAGTAAGAAACACGAAGGGCCGCTCACGCGGCCCTTCTGCTTCTGGTAGAGCCGGCCGCTGGCCGGCTTTTTCATGGCCTCCGGAAACAATCGCGTGGTTGCCCGCCAGCGGCCGGCACAACCGGTTGCCGATACAATCGCCCCATGTCGACCGAACTGAAAACCCACCAGCTGTCCATGACCGTGCTGATGTCGCCGGAGATGGCCAATTTCTCCGGCAAGGTCCACGGTGGCGCCATCCTGCGCCTGCTCGACCAGGTCGCCTACGCCTGCGCCAGCCGTTACGCCGGCAGCTACGTGGTCACCCTGTCGGTGGACCAGGTGATGTTCCGCCAGCCCATCGCGGTGGGCGAGCTGGTCACCTTCCTGGCCTCGGTGAATTACACCGGCACCTCGTCGATGGAGATCGGCATCAAGGTGGTGGCCGAGGACATCCTCAAGCGCAGCGTGCGCCATGCCAACAGCTGCTTCTTCACCATGGTGGCCGTGGATGAGGAAGGCCGGCCAACGCCGGTGCCGTCATTGCAGCCGGTCACGTCGGACGAGAAGCGCCGCCAGGCGGCCGCACTGATCCGCCGCCAGCTGCGCCAGGAAATGGAGCAGCGCCATCTGGAACTGCTGGCGTCGAACCCGCCGTCGCCGGAAGAATGAGCGTGAACCCGGTAGTGCCGGCCGCTGGCCGGCAACCTCGCGCGTGCTGCCAGACATCATGAGGTTGCCGGCCAGCGGCCGGCACTACCATTTCGAATTCGCCGGGCCACGCCCGGCGGATGCATTTCACCCGGTGTTCTGCACACCCTGCGAAACACCGTTCACGCAGGCCACCAGCGCGCGCAGCAGGTCTTCATCCTCGCGCCCGCTCTCGCGCCAGCGCTGCAGCAGATCCACCTGCAGCACGCTGATCGGATCGACGTACGGATTGCGCAGGCGGATCGAAAGCGACAGCCGCGCATCGTGGTCGAGCAACGTCTGCTGGCCCATCAGCGCCAGCAACCAGTGCCGGGTCAGTTCCAGTTCGCGCTGTACCTGCGGGAAGAAGCGCCCGTGCAGGTCGCCCGACAACAGCGAGAACTGCTCGGCAATGGTGATATCCCCCTTGGACAGCACCATCGCGATGTCGTCCAGGAAGGTACGGAAGAACGGCCAGTCACGTGCCATCTCGCGCAGGGTCTGCTCGTGACCAGCATCGACCGCCGCCTGCAGGCCGCTGCCCACGCCGTACCAGCCGGGAATGACGGCACGCGCCTGGCTCCAGGCGAACACCCACGGAATCGCGCGCAGGTTGCCCAACGCCGCGTCCTGGCCGAGCCGGCGCGACGGACGCGAACCCAGCGTCATCCGCTCGATCACGTCGATCGGCGTGGCCGTGCGGAAGTAGTCCATGAAGCCAGACTGGCCGACGAAGGCGCGGTACACCTCGCTGCTGGAGCCAGCGACCACATCCATCACCGGTCGCCACTCATCCTCGCGGGGTTCGGCAGCCCGCGGGCGGAGGCTGGCGCGCAACACCGCACCCGTAGCCTGTTCCAGCGAGCGCAGCGCCAGCGCACGGATGCCGTATTTGCGATGGATCACCTCGCCCTGCTCGGTCACCCGCAGGCGGCCATCGATGCTGCCGCGCGGCGACGCATCCACCGCGTGCGTGGTCTTGCCACCACCACGGCTGATCGAACCACCACGGCCATGGAAGAAGGTCAGGCGGATGCCGGCCTCGGCCGCCACCTCCAGCAGTTCCACCTGCGCGCGTTGCAGGCCCCAGCGCGAAGCAGCGATGCCGCCGTCCTTGCTGCTGTCCGAATAGCCCAGCATCACCATCTGCACGTCATCGCGTGCATGCAGGTGTGCGCGGTACACCGGATCGGCCAGCAGGTCGCGCAGGGTCGCGGTGCCACGCTTGAGGTCGTCCACCGTCTCGAACAGCGGCGCAATATCCAGCGGCACCGAACCGCCCTCTTCCACCAGGCCGCCACGGCGTGCCAGCGCCAGCACGGCCAGCACGTCACTGCGGTCGTGTGCCATCGAGATGATGTAGCTGCCCAGCGCATCGCCACCATGGCGCGCACGCGCATCGGCCATCGCCGCAAATACCGCATCCAGACGCTGGTTGCCTTCGTCGTCGCCCTTCGACAACGGCGCGTCACCACTGGCATGCGGCGCCAGCAGACGCGCGCGGCCCAATGCGTCCAGACCGTCCCACGCCGCGTCGCCGCCCAGCACGGTGGCCAGCGCGCGCGCGTGCACGCTCGATTCCTGGCGCACGTCCAACCGCGCCAGATGGAAACCGAACGTCTTCACCCGCCACAGCAGGCGCTGCACGGCGAAGCCACCGGCATGTTCGCCGCGGTTGGCGCGCAGGCTGTCGAGGATCAACTGCAGGTCGTCGATCAGTTCATCGGGGCCGGCGTAGGCGCCTTCGCCGTCATCCAGCGTGGCCTGCAGGCGTGCACGCATGCGGTCATTGAGCAGGCGGTAGGGCATGTCGGCATGGCGCGGGCGCGACTGCACCTGCGGCAGCAACTGGTGGTACTGCGCCACGCGCGCCTGCAGTGCATCGCTTACGCCCACCCGCTCGGTGGACTGGCTGAGCAGGCTGGCCAGCTGCAGCAGTTCCTTCTGGTAACGGCCCAGTACCGCCTGCCGCTGCGCATCCAGCGTATTGCGGATGGTATGGGCATCCACGTTCGGGTTGCCGTCCATGTCGCCGCCCACCCAGGTGCCGAAACGCAGCAGGCGCGGCAGCGGCAGTTCTTCGTCATAGGTATCGCGCAACGCCTGCTGCAGCGATTCGTACAGCACCGGAATCACCCGGTACAGCACCTGCACCAGATAGAAGCCGACGTGCTCGCGTTCGTCATCGACGGTGGGCCGCACCGGCGAGGAATCGGTGGTCTGCCACGAAGCGGTCAATGCCATGCGGAAGCGAGCGGCATCGGCGGCGGCCTCGCCCGGCGTGCGCTGGCCGTCGAGGTTGTCGACCAGGCTGGCCACCATCAACTGCTCTTTTTCCAGCAGCGCGCGGCGTACCGCTTCGGTCGGGTGTGCGGTGAACACCGGTTCGATGTCGATGCGTGGCAGCCACTGCGCCAGCTCGTCCAGGCCCACCCCCTGTGCCTTCAGGTGCTGCAGTGCATCCTGCAGGCCATCGGGCTGCGCCCCTGCGGTACCGGCGCGCTGGTAGTCACGGCGACGGCGGATGCGATGCACGCGCTCGGCGATGTTGACCACCTGGAAGTAGGTGCTGAAGGCCCGCACCATGGTTTCGGCCTGCTGCGGCGTGCGCCCGGCCAGGCCATCGGCCAGCTCCGACAACGGCGCCTGATTCTCGCGGCGGGCGATGGCGCGGGTGCGCACGTCTTCCACATCGTCGAGGAAGGCGGCGGAGACCTGTTCAACCAGCAGGTCGCCAACCAGCGCGCCGAGCCGGCGCACGTCATCGCGAAGCGGAAGATCGGGGGAAGCAAACTCGATGCTGCTGCGGTACTCGTTCATCGGCGACGCACAGGCCTCGGTCAACGGATCCAGACCCCAAGCCTAAACCAGAACGGGCATCGTGCTGCGATGCAAAAATGGTTTCATCTGGTAGTGCCGGCCGCTGGCCGGCAACCTCAGGTCGCGTGAGTCCATGAGGTTGCCGGCCAGCGGCCGGCACTACCGGGTCACGTCAGCGCTTCTTCTTCGCCTTGCCCTGCTCGGCCGGGCCGATGGTCTGTTCCAGCCAGCGCTCGCTTTCGGCCAGCATGGTCATGATCGATTCGCGTGCGCGGTAGGCATGCGATTCGTTCGGCAGCATCACCAGACGCGCGGTGCCACCCAGGCCCTTCACCGCGGCGAACATGCGCTCGCTCTGCATCGGGAACGTGCCGGAGTTGTTGTCGTCCACACCGTGGATGAAGAGGATCGGATCCTTGATCCTGTCGGCGTAGTTGAACGGCGCCATCTTCTGGTAGACGTCCTGCGCCTGCCAGTAGTTGCGCTCCTCGGCCTGGAAGCCGAACGGCGTAAGCGTGCGGTTGTAGGCGCCGCTGCGCGCGATGCCCGCCTTGAACAGGCGCGTATGCGCCAGCAGGTTGGCGGTCATGAACGCACCGTAGGAATGGCCACCAATGGCGATGTGATCGCGATCGGTCACGCCACGGCGCACCACTTCATCCACGGCTGCCTGCGCGTTGGCCACCAACTGTTCGATGTAGGTGTCGTTCGGCTCCTTGTCGCCCTCGCCGATGATCGGCATCGACGGGCTGGCCAGCACCACATACCCCTTGGCCAGGAACGCCTGCGGGCCCCAGTAGCTGACCGCATTGAAGCGGTACGGCGAATCGGTCACCTGGCTGGCCGCAGCCGCACTCTTGAACTCGCCCGGGTAGGCCCACATCAGCAGCGGCCGCGGGCCGTCGCGCTTCGGGTCGTAGCCCGGCGGCAGCAGCAGGGTCGCGGTCAGGTCGACGCCATCCTTGCGCTTGTAGCGGATCTGCTCCTTCTGCACGCCCTTCAACTGCGGCAGCGGATGCGCGAAGTGGGTCAGCGCACGCGGCGCAGCACCAGCGTCGGCCAGCGACTGCACGTAGAAGTTGGCCGGCTCATCCGGGCTCTCGCGGCTCAGCAGCAGCGAGCTGGCCTGGTTGTCCAGCAGCGCCACCGGCAGCGCATAGCTCGGCGCCTGCGAGTGGAACAGGCGGGTGGCCTTGCCCGTGGCGACGTCGAAGCGGTCCACGAACGGACGATCGCCTTCCGGCGATGCACCGGCACCGGCCAGATACAGGCTGCTGCCATCGGCGCTGGTCTGCAGCAGCGAGCGGCCGCGGTCGTCGCTGGACAACAGCGGCCGGCCCGGATCGGAATAGCGGTCCTGCCCGTCGCGATCCCACAGCAGGCGCGGCTCGGCGCCGGCATTGTCCGGGGCGATCAGCCAGGTCCTGGTCTTGCGCGTCTTCCACCACGACTCGGTCAGCAGGGCCAGGTCGCCACGGCCCCAGTTGATGCCCACCAGACGGCTGCCGAGCTGGGCCAACGTGACCGGCGGCTTGTCGAACGGCGCAGCCTGCATCAGCACCGCATCGCGCACCTTGGCCTCCCTGTTCGGGTCGCCGCCGTCCTGGGCTTCGGCCCAGACCAGCGTGGCATCGGCATCACCACGCCAGCTGATATCGCGCACGCCGGTCACTTCAGCGTCGTTGCCGGTCGGCAAACCTTCCACCAGCGGACGCACGGCCACGGTGTGCACCAGCTTGCCGCTGGCACGGTCGATCACTTCAATGCGACGCGGGAAACTGCTCACCGGCACCACGTAGGAATACGGCCGCTGCACCGGCTGGCGCAGCACGAAGCGGCCATCCGGCGACACCGCGAAGCCCATGAAGATGCCAGCTGCGCCGATCGCGCGGGTGTTGCCATCCAGGCTGACTTCCATCGGCTGGGTGGTGGCGTAGTAATCGAACTGGCGCGCGTCGGCCTCGTTCTTCAGCAGGTCCTGGTAGGTACGGATCGACACCACGCCGCCGCCCTGGCTGGTCTGCTGCACGGCCGGGCCGGTCGGAATGCCGTCGGCGGCCGGGGCCGCACCAAGGTTGGCCGGACGGGTGAACACCACCAGGCCGAGGCTGTCCGGCAGCCACTGGTAGCCACTGCCGATCACCGTGTTCAGGCCGGCGACCAGACGACGGGCGCTGCCGCCGGCCACATCCACCAGCCACAGTTCATTGGCGCCGCTGGCGGCGTCGACCTGGTTGAAGGCCAGCCACTTCTGGTCCGGCGACCACATCACGCTGGCGATCGACAGCGTGGCCGGCAGGCCGCTGATCTGCCGTTCCTTGCCGTCGGCCACGTTCATCAGCCACAGCTTCTCGCCGAAGCTGAAGCGGCTGTCGGAGAAGGTGCGCGGGTTGATGCGCAGGCCGGCCAGCTTCAGTTCCGGCTGCGCCACCACCTGGATCGACGGCAGCGACGGCATCTGCATCATCGCGGCGACATCGCGGCGTGGCGACAGGTACAGCGAAGGCGCGCGCGGCGCGTCGACCACCGCCTGCAGCGCGGCCGACGGCAGTTCGTAGCTGGTGGCGCCCTGGG
Organism: Stenotrophomonas sp. 86156_Sma; assembly: GCF_056481625.1. Classification (NCBI taxonomy): domain Bacteria; kingdom Pseudomonadati; phylum Pseudomonadota; class Gammaproteobacteria; order Lysobacterales; family Lysobacteraceae; genus Stenotrophomonas; species Stenotrophomonas sp. 86156_Sma. The sequence goes on along the minus strand of NZ_CM151157.1, from coordinate 752,277 downwards.
CCTGTACCTGGGCGGGCTGCGGGGACGCGGCCCAGGCCAGCGGAGCCACCGCCAGCAGTCCCATCGACAGGACCAGACCGGTCCAGCGCCGTGTGCGGCGCGCGTGCATGCTCATCGTTCCACCTGTGTGATGCGTGAAAACACCGACCTTAACAGGCCGTGCACGCGATCCCACCTGCCGATGGTTGGGTCATCCGGATGTCACGCCGGGGCCGCGATATAATGGGGGTTCTCCCCTGCCGAGGGGCGCTGCGACCGGATCCCATGAGGCCCGGCCAGGCTCGGTAAGGTGGCTTTGTAACAACGGCGCCCGGCTAGATGCGAGCACCCGCTCGCCCACAACCGGAGCACACGAATGAACGCTGTTGCCAAGACCTTCTCCACCGAAGGTGATTACAAGATCCGCGACATCACGCTGGCCGACTGGGGCCGCAAGGAACTGGACATCGCCGAGCACGAGATGCCGGGCCTGATGTCGATCCGCCGCAAGTACCAGGCCGAGCTGCCGCTGAAGGGCGTGCGCGTGACCGGCTCGCTGCACATGACCATCCAGACCGCGGTGCTGATCGAGACCCTGAAGGACATCGGTGCCGACGTGCGCTGGGCCTCGTGCAACATCTTCTCGACCCAGGACCACGCCGCTGCCGCCATCGCCGCCACCGGCACCCCGGTGTTCGCCTGGAAGGGCGAGACCCTGGAAGAGTACTGGGACTGCACCCTGGACGCGCTGACCTTCACCCTGGCCGACGGCACCCTGACCGGCCCGGAACTGGTGGTCGACGACGGCGGTGACGTGACCCTGCTGATCCACAAGGGCTACGAGCTGGAAAACGGCAGCGACTGGGTCAACACCGCCTCTGCCTCGCACGAAGAACAGGTCATCAAGAACCTGCTCAAGCGCGTCGCCAAGGAGCGCCCGGGTTACTGGGGCCGCGTGGTCAAGGACTGGAAGGGCGTCTCCGAAGAGACCACCACCGGCGTGCACCGCCTGTACCAGCTCGCCCAGGCCGGCACCCTGCTGATCCCGGCGATCAACGTCAACGACTCGGTCACCAAGAGCAAGTTCGACAACCTGTACGGCTGCCGCGAGTCGCTGGCCGATGGCCTGAAGCGCGCGATGGACGTGATGCTGGCCGGCAAGGTGGCCGTGGTCTGCGGCTACGGCGACGTCGGCAAGGGCTGTGCGGCCTCGCTGCGTGCCTACGGCGCGCGCGTGATCGTCACCGAGATCGACCCGATCTGCGCCCTGCAGGCGGCGATGGAAGGCTATGAAGTCAACACCATCGAATCGACCCTGGGCCGCGCCGACCTGTACGTCACCACCACCGGCAACAAGGACATCATCCGCATCGAGCACCTGAGCGCGATGAAGGACCAGGCCATCGTCTGCAACATCGGCCACTTCGACAACGAGATCCAGGTCGATGCACTGGTGTCGTTCGCCGGCATCAAGCACGTCAACATCAAGCCGCAGGTGGACAAGTACATCTTCCCGAACGGCAACGCGATCTTCCTGCTGGCCGAAGGCCGCCTGGTGAACCTGGGCTGCGCCACCGGCCACCCGAGCTTCGTGATGTCCAACAGCTTCGCCAACCAGACCCTGGCACAGATCGACCTGTGGGCGAACAAGGACAGCTACGAGAAGAAGGTCTACCTGCTGCCGAAGAAGCTGGACGAAGAAGTGGCCCGCCTGCACCTGGAAAAGATCGGCGTGAAGCTGACCACCCTGAGCCAGGAACAGGCCGACTACATCGGCGTGCCGGTGGAAGGCCCGTTCAAGCCGGACCACTACCGCTACTGATGCCTGCGCGGTGCCGGCCAGCGGCCGGCACTACCGGTGCATGCAACACACGGAACGGGCGCCTTCGGGCGCCCGTTCTGCATTCGCGTGTGGCCGTACACCACGTATCCACGCATGGCGTGGATCTACTGATCGTCCGGCCCCAGTAGATCCGCGCCATGCGTGGATATCCCCCAGCCAACCCACAGTAGATCCACGCCATGCGTGGATGTTCCCCACCGGAGCGGGAACAATAGCCTCGGTCAAGGCAACACCCCTGCCCCGCGCTAGGATGCCCCCATGACTCCGGCCATCAACCTGCTCAAGCGCGAGAAGATCGCCCACACCGTGCGCAGCTACGTGCACGATGCTCACGCCGAATCCTATGGCGGCGAAGCCGTCGACAAGCTCGGCCTCGACCCGGCCCAGGTGTTCAAGACCCTGCTGGCCAGCACCGAGACCCACGAACTGCTGGTAGCGATCGTGCCGGTGGCCGGCCAGCTGGACCTGAAGGCCCTTGCCGAAGCGGCCGGCTGCAAGAAGTGCGAAATGGCCGCGGCCGATGCCGCACAGCGCGCGACCGGTTACCTGGTCGGTGGCATCAGCCCACTCGGGCAGAAGAAGCGCCTGCGCACCTTCCTGGACGCCAGCGCGCAGGCATTGCCCGCGCTGCATGTCAGCGCCGGTCGCCGCGGCCTGGAAGTGGAACTGGCACCAGCCGACCTGCTGCGGCTGACTGCCGGCCACTACGCTGCCATCGGCAAGTCACGCTGATGCGCTGGCCCTGGTCTGCAGCACCGATACCCCGGCTCGACGATGCACAGGCCGATGTGCTGCTGCAGGACCTGTTGTCGCGCGATGCAACGCGCATTACCGATGCCGCGCGTACGGTCGCTCGGCTGTTCAGCGCCTCATCGTTGGACGCGCTGGTCGCGCATGTGGATACGATCGAACGCAGCTGCCAAGGCATCGCCCTTGGCGGCATGCTGATCAGCAACCAGGCGCACCTCAAGGCGGCCCTGCAACGGCTGCGCTACTGGCAGGCACGCGAAGGCTGCCTGTGCGCGCTCTACCCATCCTATGTGTTCTTCAGCCCCGAGCCGCTGCTGGAACAAGGTCACGTGCAGCTGCGTGCACGGGGCGAAGCGGAGGACGGCTGGGGCGAATGCTACCGGCTGACGTGCACCTGCTGCGCGCAGCAATGGAGCGCGACCGAGCGCGAATACCACTACACCTGGTGGGAGTGGAAGCCCGAGCCCGCCCTGCAGACGCCTTAGTTGAGCTTGAACGTGACCGTGCCGCGTATCAGGCTCATGCTTGGTGCCTTGCCTGCCGCTTCACGCTCGTAGCGCCAGTCACGCGCGTGCTTGAGCGCCGCCGCATCGAGCAGCGGGTAGCCGCTGGATCGGGACAGGATGATCGCCTGGGTCTTGCCCTGCGCATCCAGCAGCAGCATCAGCTCGACACCTCCCTGCTGGGCCTCGCGCATGGCGGCCGCAGGATACGTCGGGACCGACGAAAGTCGCCGCTGGTGCCAGCCTCCTTCCCGGGCAATCAACGGCGTGCTGGAAGAGAGTGGGCAACGTGCAGGCATCTGCAGGTCGAAGCCTGCAGCCCCTTGCGAAGGCCGGGTGGTGGCTGGCGCACCACAGGCGATCGCCGACACGCTCTGCAGCAACGACTGCTGACGCGAAAGCGCTGCAGCGTCATCCGCTTCCACATGGAACGTGCAGCGCCCCGACGTTGCCTGCGCCTGCAGTGAACCCACGCCGGCATCGCGGATCGGCGTCACGTCGGACAAAGCACCACAGGCAGCGCCTGCATCGTATTTTGCTGCAGAGCCCTCACACGCGGCCAGCAGGCCTGCGGCGACCCATGCGAACGGCATCCAACTGCGAACATCCATCCCTGTGCTCCCTGCGTTGATCCACCGCCATGGTAGCGCCCCGCTGCAATCTTCCCTGTTCACAGGCCGACTGGCCGGCCGCAGCGTGGGCTCACGGCCGCCAGTTGGCGTTGTTCTCCCAGAACTGCACGGCGCGCTGGTAGGCCTCGCGGTCCAGCGGCACGCCGGAACCGCCCTCCTCCACGCCCAGCGCATTGCGCATCATGGTGATCGGCGCCATCGGTACCTCTTCGGGTTCGGCGGTGTAGATACAGCCGACGATGCCCCAGTCGGCCTCGATCGGCGAACCCTCCTTCGCCAGCTGCCCGGCGCTGTACAGGATCACCACCAGATAGTTCGCGCGCGGCGACTCCACGCCCTCGAACCAGCGCACCAGTACCGGCAGTTCCTCGCGGTTGCGCGCTTCGTATCCGCTGCGCAGCTGGTGGCGGTTGGCGTCGGTGACCGGCACCGTCAGGCAACGCGTGCTGGTCCAGTTCTCGTAGACGAACAGCTTGCAGAACGGGGCGTAGCCGTCGAGCACCTTCAGCGGCGCGTGCGCATTGAGGTGTGCCTCGAACTGCTCGGCAGTACAGTCCTGGATGGTGTTGCCACGCGGCACGCGCGGGAACAGGCGGGGACGGGCGAAATCGGTGAGGACGATGGACATGGCGTGGCGTGGTCAGGAGTTCCACCGCACAGGGTAACCGCCCCGGAGGCAGGCAGGGTCGGATGCCGATGGTCACTGGCGCCCGCGTCCGGCTTGCAGCACCCTGCGGGCGACCCAATGCAAGGATCGCCGGCTCATGGATGTAGCACGCGCGTTGCCCCGTTCCGCCCACCGTCGGCGATGGCAGATCGTCCTGACCATCCTGCTGCTGGCGCCGCCATTGCTGTTCGCCGCCGCTCTGCTCTGGCCGCTGTCGGCACCGCCGTTGCCCGAGCCGGGCAACAGCCGCATGATCGTCAACGCGCGGGTGGTGGACGTCGCGCGCGGCCAGGTCAGTGAACCCACCACGGTCACCATCCGCAACGGCACGATCACCGCCGTCGGCGAAGGCATTGCCGTTGCAGCGTTGCCGGTCTTCGACGCCGGCGGCCGCTGGCTGCTGCCCGGCTTCTGGGACATGCACACCCACGCCCTGCAGCTGTCGCCGCAGCTGCAGTTCCCGCTGATGCTGGCCAATGGCATCACCGGCACCCGCGACATGATGGACTGCCCGCAGGCTACCGATCCGCTGATCGCCTGCGTGGCCGACAAGCGCCGCTGGACCGCACAGGCCGTTGCCGGCCAGCAGGTCGCACCGCGCTTCGTGCAGATCGCCAGCTTCTATTTCGAAGATCCAGCGTCGGCGCCGGACACCGCGGCACAGCGTGCGCGCACGTACAGCGCGCGCGGTGTCGACGCGTTGAAGGTCTACAACCGGTTGCGTGCGGATACCTACCAGCGGCTGGCCAGCGAAGCGCGGCACCTGCATCGCCCGCTGGTCGGCCACCTGCCCAGGGCGGTTCCGCTGGAGGACGCGCTTCAGGCAGGCCAGCGCAGTTTCGAGCATGCGCACCTGTTCGTGCGTCATTGCTTCGACAACGCCGCCGCTTGGCGCGGCGGTACGCTGGATGGCGAAGATCCGACCGCACTGGCCGAACGCATGGTCGGTGGCTACCAGCCTTCCGTGTGCAATGAGGCGTTCGGCTTGATGCAGGCCAGCGGCGCCGCGTTCGTACCCACCCATGTCACCCGCGAAGAGGATGCGCGTGCGCGCGACCCCGCCTTCATCAACGATCCACGTCTGGCCTATCTCGATCCACTTTCGCGCTGGGCATGGCGCGATGATCTGACGGCCACCACCGAACGCTATCCTGGCCTGCGCGGCGAAGACGCGTTGAAGGCGTACTTCGAGCATGGACTGGCCCTCACCGGTGCCGCGCACCGTGCCGGCGTCAGCGTGCTGGTCGGCACCGATACCGGGCTGGGTGGCTTCCGCTATCACGAGGAACTGCAGTGGCTGCGGCAGGCAGGCCTGAGCCAGGCCGACGTGCTGCGCGCGGCAACGCTGCACGCGGCGCGTCATCTGGAGCTGCAGGCATCGCATGGCAGTGTCGAGGTCGGCAAAGCCGCCGACCTGGTATTGCTCGACGGCAACCCGCTGCAGGACACCGCCAACACCCGTCGTGTGCACGCGGTGCTGCTGGCCGGGCACCTCTACGACCGCTCGCGGCTGGATGCACTGCTCGCCTACACCCGCGCGCAGGCACGTTCACCGGCGGTGATGGCGCGCCTGCTGTGGGGCTTCATCACCAGCCCGGTCAGTGCCGAGCTGTAGCGGCAGCTACAACGCCATCCGTTCACGCAGTTCACGCGCCTGCCGGCGCGACACCTCCACCTCGCTGCCGTCGTCCAGTGCCAGGTCATAACCATCAGCGATGCTGGGCGTCACGCCTCGGATACGGCGCAGGTTGACCAGCGTGTTGCGGTTGGCACGGAAGAACAGATCCGGCGGCAGGCGTGCTTCCAGCGCACTCAGGCTGCGGGTCAGCAACGCGTTCTGGTCGCGGAACCACAGCCGCGTGTAGTTGCCATCCACCACCAGCCGGCGGATCTCCGAGACCGCGACGAACCAGCAGCGTTCGCCCTCGCGCACGAACACCTGGTCCTGCGCGCCCAGCGTGCTGCGCGGCTCCGGCGTTTCGCCCGCCACCACCTCGCGCTGGCGCGCCCGCTGCAACGCTTCCAGCAAGCGCGGTGCCTCGACCGGCTTCACCAGATAGTCCAGCGCATTGGCCTGGAACGCGCGCACCGCGTAGGTGTCATAGGCGGTAACGAACACCACCGCCGGCACCGCCTCCAGCCCGTCCAGCACATCGAAGCCACTGCCGGACGGCATCTGCACATCCAGCAGCACCAGGTCCGGCGCCAGTGTGGCGATCGCCTCGCGCGCGGCCGGCACATCGTCGGCCTCGCCCACGCACTGCACCCACGGCAGCGCCGACAACAGCGTGCGCAGCTCCTGCCGCGCCAGCCGCGCATCATCAACGATCAATACGCGCAGCACGCCACTCATTGCGGAATCTCCAGCAGGGCCTGCATGCGGTCGCCGACCGGCTGCAGGGTGAAACGACCTTGCGTACCGAGCTGCGCACGCAGGTAGGCCAGGCCGACGCCATGCCCAGGGGTGGGCTCGTTGGCGCTGCCCAGCGGATTATCCACCTGCAGGCGCAGCACGTCATTGTCCAGCGTGGCACGGATCTGCACCTCGCCGCCGCCGGGGCGGCTGGCGATGCCGTGCTTGATCGCGTTTTCCACCAGCAGCTGCAACGCCATCGCAGGCAGCTGCGCCTGCATGGCATCGGCATCGATCTGCTGCCGCACCTGCAGGCGCTGTTCAAAATGGACCGCCTCGATGGCCAGGTAGTCGTCGACCACCGCCAGTTCCTCGGCCAGCGTGACCTGCTCGCTGCGGTTGTGCGCCAGCGCCTGGCGCAGCGTGCGCGACAGGCGGGTGACCATGTCGCGGGCCCGTTCCGGGTCTTCCAGGATCAGCGCACGCAGGTTGTTCAGCGCATTGAACATGAAGTGCGGGTTGAGCCGCGCACGCAGCGCATCGCGCTCCAGGGCGCTGCGTTCGGCCTCGGCGCGCAGGCGGGCCAGTTCCGCCCCGCGTATCCGGCGCAGGCTGTGCAGGCTTGCCCAAAGCGCTGCCCACAGGGCCAGCATCACCGCAGTGGTGTACCAGTAGAGCAGCAGCGCCTTGGGGCTGAAGTCGGCCGTCTGCCGCCCCAGGCTCACCCAGTTCCAGGCCAGCGCCGAGTGCAGCGCGATGTTCACCAGCAGCTGCGCCACTGCCGCGCCCAATGCCACCGACAGCGCCAGCCGCAGCAACAGCCCGGCCGTTCCGCGCGCCCACCAGTCTGCACGCCGCGCCAGCGCGCGGATGGCACCGCTGCATCCAAACAGGGCCAACGCCAGGCCCAGCGTGATCAACACGCCTGCGCTTCCGGCATCGCTGAAATAGGCTTGGCGCAGGCCGATTCCGGCAACGCCATAGAGCGCCCATACCAGCGCATTGAGCAGCCAGAAGCGTACCGTCGAGGAGGAATCCGGCATGTCCATTCCGAGGCGTGTTGAAACTCAGTGGTGGCGGTCGAGGAAGGCCTGCACCTGTTCCTGCAACCAGCGCGGATCATCCCACATCAGGAAGTGGAAACCCTGCGCGCTCATCGCGATCTGTACGCCCTGCAGTTTCGCGTACTGCGACTGGAACACCGCCCGGGTGCCGTCCTCGGTGCCACCCATCGGCTGATAGCCGGCCCAGCTGCCCAGCACCAGCGTCGGTGCGGTGATCGAGGCAATGCTGTCACGCAGGTCAGTGGTCATCACCGCATGCATGGCATCGGCCGTGGTCTGGCGATCGCTGTCTTCGCCCCAGCGGCCCAGTTCGGCCTGGCGCTGAGTATCGCGGGTCATCCCCGGCAGGCCCGCCTTCAACTGCGCCTGCCATTGCGCGGCGTCGGCGGCCAGCATGCCCTTGCGCAGCTGGTCGGCCACCGGCCGCACGCTGTCAGCGGTGGCCTTCGGGTCACGCGCGGCCGGCAGGAATGGCAGGGCGTCAACCACCACCAGCGCGCTGACCGCCTTCGGCTCGGCCTGCGCCATCTGCAGGCCCAGCAGGCCACCGAGGCTGTGGCCAACCACCACCACCGGCCCCAGATGCTGGTCATGCAGGTAGGCCAGCAGCTGCCCGCGCATCGCCGGCAGGAACTCGACCGGGCGCGGATCGGCCGCGAGCGCACCGGCAAAGCCGGGCAACTGCACCAGGTGGCACTGCACGTCCTTCAACGCGCGGCAGGTCTCGCGCCACACCTCGGCGCTGCTGTTGAGGCCGGGAATCATCAGCAGCGGGCGGCCCTTGCCGACCACCTCGACCTGCACCTTGCCCGCCGCCGGGGCGCTGGCGGCGTGCGCCGAGCCGGAGCCGAGCACGGCCATCGCCATGCCGATCATCGCCAGCCGGGCCAGGGCCTTCATTGCATACCAGAGTGCCAGGAAGATCTTCATCGTCTGCTCCTTCGTCAGGTGGGTGGTGCCGGGATGGGCTCAGCGTGCCGCCGGCCATGGCACCCGGGGGGCGATTTCGGAGCAGCGGCCGATCGCCGGGGCGAACGGTCGCAGGCGGCTGACGATATACGCCCGCAGAAATTGACAACATTCATCTTGATGAAGCGATATACTAATCCGCACCCGCCGCTGCCGCCCGTGCCATGACCGCCATCAGCTTCGAGTTCTATCCGCCCAAGACCGACGAACAGCGCAGCCAGCTGGACCGCGCCGCGGCCAGGCTGAAGGACTACGGTCCCGAGTACGTGTCGTGTACCTTCGGCGCCGGTGGCTCGACGCTGAGCTATACCTCCGAGACCGTGCGCCACCTCAACCAGCACCATGGCTTCGATGCCGCACCGCATCTGTCCTGCGTCGGCGGCACCCGTCAGGAAATCCGCGAGCTGCTCAAGCTGTATCGCGCCATCGGCTGCCGCCGCCTGGTCGCGCTGCGCGGCGATCTGCCGTCGGGCATGGGTTTCCCCGGAGACATGCGCTATGCCGCCGAACTGATCGACTTCATCCGCGCCGAGCACGGCGATGCGTTCCATATCGAAGTGGGCGCGTACCCCGAAACGCACCCGCAGGCTTCCGACGCACTGGCCGACCTGAAGCATTTCAAGGCCAAGATCGACGCCGGTGCCGATGCGGCGATCACCCAGTACTTCTTCAACCCTGATGCCTACTTCCATTTCGTCGACGAAGTGCGGCGGCTGGGCGTGCAGGTACCCATCACGCCCGGCATCATGCCGATCGCCAACTTCAGCCAGCTGCGCCGCTTCTCCGAACAGTGCGGTGCGGAGATCCCGCGCTGGATCAGCCGCAAGATGCAGGCCTATGGCGATGATGCAGAGTCGGTGCGTGCATTCGGCACTGAAGTGGTGGCCAAGCTGTGCCAGCGCCTGATCGAAGGCGGCGCACCCGGCCTGCACTTCTACACCTTGAACCTGGCCAAGCCGACCACCTCGGTACTGAAGCTGCTGCAGGGCTGAAAGCACGGCGCGCAAGCGTGATCGGCGCTACCCTGCGAGGATGATCCGGCTTTCCTTCCTGCTGTTGCTGCTGCCGCTGTGCGTTCTGTCGAGCGCCGCCCACGCACAGTCCACGCGCCTGAACCGCTGCACCGATGCCCAGGGCCAAAGCGTCTACACCGACCGGCCCTGCGACAGCCTGGGCGCGCGGTCGCGGTTGCCACCGCCTGCGCCCGCCGGCAACACCCTGCAGCGCGACACCCTGGGGGCACGCTGCCCGCGGCGGCTGAGTGAACTGGTGGACGCGCTGCGCGTCGGCATCGTCAGCAACGATGTGAATCGGCTGTCCTCACTGTATCTGTGGGGCGCGGTTTCCGATGCGGGCGCGCAGCGCATCCTCGGCCAGCTGGAATCGTTGGCGCGGCGGCCCCTGGTGGACGTGGTGCCGGTGTATCCGTCACAGGCGCTGCCGCAATCGCAGGATGAGGATCAGAGCCCTGCCGCGTTGGGATCCGACCCTGTGGCCTCTGTGGCGCGGCATCCCATCGGCCTGCGCCTGGAGCAGACGTTGCCCGGCAGCGCGTCGCGCGCGTCGACGGTGCTGGGGTTGCGGCGCCAGTACGGGTGTTTCTGGATCACGTTGTGATCGCGAGCATCCATCCACGCATGGCGTGGATCTAATGCCTCCATCCCACACGGTAGCGCCGAGCCATGCCCGGCGAGCGAAGCAGCCTTACTCCGGCCACAGCGCGCGGATGGCGGCGATGCCCTGCCCGCCATGGCGGCGCGCCTCGGAGACATGGCCACTGCCCATGCCACCCAGCGCGTAGATCGGCAGTGACACCTGCGCGCGCAGCTCGGCGAACGCGTTCCAGCCCAGCGGCACGGCGTCCGGATGGCTGGCCGTGGCCTGAACCGGGCCCAGCACGGCGAAGTCGCAGCCCAACCGCTGTGCGGCCTGCAGCTGCTGCAGGTCATGGCAGGACGCGGCCACCAGCTGGCCTTCGGGCAGTGGACGCTGCAACAGCTCAAGCAGCTGCTCGCTGCCCAGGTGCACCCCCACGCCCAATGCGCGTGCCAGCTCGATATCGCGGTTGAGCAACCACTGCACCCCGCTGCGACGATGCGCGCGCACGGCCTGTTCGACCATCGCCTGGCGCTGCGGATGCGCCGTCGGCAACCGCAGCTGGATGCGCTGCTGGCCCGCCGCCACCGCGCGCTGCAGCTGCTCATGCCAGTGCTGCACGCCGTCGGCGTCATCGGCCGGCGCCGGGGTGATCAGGTAGCTGTCGGGTTGGCGCAGCGCGGCCACCACCGGCAGATCGGCCGGTGGCATCGAATAGCGACCCAGTTTGTCCGGCGCCACCCAGGTAATGGCCTGGCCCTCGCGGCCACGTGGCGTCCCCTTCCAGCTGCGCACGTGGCGCACTTCCAGGGTCAGGTGCTTGTCCGGGTAGCGCTGCGGCACATCCATCAGCCATTCGCCGACATCGGCTTCGATGCCCAGTTCCTCGCGCAGCTCGCGAACCAACGCCTGTTCGGAGGTCTCGCCGGATTCGCGCTTGCCGCCGGGGAACTCCCACAGGCCGGCCATGTCGCGGTTCTCGGTACGACGGTTGAGCAGCACGCGGCCACGGGCGTCGGTGATGACGGCGGCCACGACGTGGATCGATCGGGTGGGGGGAGCCATGGGGGAAGCATGCCCAGAACAGGGCGGCCCGCGCAATCTCGGATCGGGCCGGATCAGCCCCACGAAACAGCCGCCATGAAAAAAGAGCCCCGCTTTCGCGGGGCTCTTCGGGGTCAGCTCAGCTGGCCGTGGCAGTGCTTGTACTTCTTGCCACTGCCGCACGGGCATGGATCGTTGCGGCCGATCTTCGGCTCATCGCGCTGCGCCTGTGCAATGCCCTGCTGGGCAGCCTGCACCTGCGCGGCTTCCTCGTCGGCGCTGTAGCCGCCCACGTCCTGGTGCTGGAACTGCGACTGGCTCAGGCGCGCTTCGGCCTGCTGGCGTTCGGCTGCTTCCAGCGCCTGCACTTCCTCGTCGCTGCGGATGCGCACGCGCGACAGCAGGGTCACCACTTCGCGCTTGACGTTCTCCAGCATGTCCGAGAACAGCTCGAAGGCTTCCTTCTTGTACTCCTGCTTCGGCTGCTTCTGCGCGTAACCACGCAGGTAGATGCCCTGGCGCAGGTAGTCCATGCGCGCCAGGTGCTCCTTCCAGCTCTGGTCCAGCACGGTCAGCATCACGTGCTTCTCCAGCGCGCGCATGGTTTCCTCACCGACACCGGCTTCCTTCTCGGCAAAGTGCTGGTTGACGCGCTCCTGCACCTTGGCGGCGATGGCTTCGGCGTCCAGCTCTTCGTGCGACTTGACCAGGTCGGTCAGCGACATCTGCAGGCCGAAGTCCGACTCCAGGGTCGCTTCCAGGCCACGCAGGTCCCACTGCTCGTCGATCGAGTTCGGCGGCACGAAGCGGGCCACCACGTCGAAGATCACGTCGTCGCGGATGCCGTCGACGTTGTCCTTCACCGACTCGGCGTCCAGCAGTTCATCGCGCTGTGCGTAGATCACCTTGCGCTGGTCGTTGTTGACGTCGTCGAAGTCCAGCAGGTTCTTGCGGATGTCGAAGTTGTGGGCCTCGACCTTGCGCTGCGCCTTCTCGATCTGGCGGCTGACCAGGCGGTCCTCGATGACGTCGTCTTCCTTCATGCCCATCATGCGCATGGCCTTCTGCACCCAGTCGGAGGCGAAGATGCGCATCAGGTTGTCTTCCAGCGACAGGTAGAAGCGGGACGAACCCGGGTCACCCTGGCGGCCCGAACGGCCGCGCAGCTGGTTGTCGATACGGCGCGATTCATGGCGCTCGGTACCGACGATGTGCAGGCCGCCGGCAGCCTTGACGGCCTCGTGGCGCTTCTGCCAATCGGCCTTGACCGCGGCCTTCTGTTCGTCGGTCGCGCCTTCGCCCAGCTCGTGGATTTCCGCTTCCAGCGAACCGCCCAGCACGATGTCGGTACCACGACCGGCCATGTTGGTGGCGATGGTGACCGCGGCCGGACGACCGGCATTGGCGACGATGGTCGCTTCGCGGTCATGCTGCTTGGCGTTGAGCACTTCGTGCTTCACGCCGGCCTTGCGCAGGTGCTCGGACAGCATTTCCGAGGTTTCGATCGAGGTGGTACCCACCAGCACCGGCTGGCCGCGCTTGGCGCACTCTTCGATGTCGGCCAGCACCGCATTGAACTTGCCCTTGCGGTTCAGGAACACCTGGTCCGGGCTGTCCTTGCGGATGGTCGGGCGGTTGGTCGGGATCACCACCACTTCCAGGCCGTAGATGCTCTGGAACTCGAAGGCTTCGGTATCGGCCGTACCGGTCATGCCGGACAGCTTCTTGTACATGCGGAACAGGTTCTGGAAGGTGATGCTCGCCAGCGTCTGGTTCTCGCGCTGGACCGGCACGCCTTCCTTCGCTTCCACCGCCTGGTGCAGGCCATCGGACCAGCGGCGACCGGACAGGGTGCGGCCAGTGAACTCATCGACGATGACCACTTCGCCATCGCGCACGATGTAATCCACGTCACGCTGGTAGATCGCGTGCGCGCGCAGCGCGGCGTTGAGGTGGTGGACCACGGTCAGGTTCTGCGGCGCGTACAGGCCTTCGGTCTCGCCGTCGAGGATGCCGGCCTCGACCAGCAGCTGCTCGGCGTGCTCCATGCCCGCTTCGGACAGGTGCACCTGCTTGCCCTTCTCATCGACCCAGAAGTCGCCTTCGCCGTCTTCCGCTTCCTGCTTGACCAGGTTCGGCACGACGCGGTTGACGCGGATGTACAGCTCCGGGGAATCGTCGGCCGGGCCGGAGATGATCAGCGGGGTACGCGCTTCGTCGATCAGGATGGAGTCGACTTCGTCGACGATGGCGTAGTGCAGGCCGCGCTGGTAGCGGTCGGCCTTGGACAGCGCCATGTTGTCGCGCAGGTAGTCGAAGCCGAATTCGTTGTTGGTGCCGTAGGTGATGTCCGAGGCATAGGCTTCGCGCTTGTCGCTGTGCGGCATACCCGGGTACACCACGCCCACGCTCAGGCCCAGCCAGTTGTACAGCTTGCCCATCTGCGCGGCGTCGCGGCGCGCCAGGTAGTCGTTCACGGTGACCACGTGCACGCCCTTGCCTTCCAGCGCGTTGAGGTACACCGGCAGGGTCGCCACCAGGGTCTTGCCTTCACCGGTGCGCATTTCTGCGATCTTGCCCAGGTGAAGCACCATGCCGCCGATCAGCTGCACGTCGTAGTGGCGCATGCCCAGCACGCGGCGACCGGCTTCGCGGCAGACCGCGAACGCTTCCGGCAGCACCTTGTCCAGGGCTTCACCGTCGGCGATGCGCTGCTTGAACTCCGGCGTCTTGGCCTGAAGCTGCTCGTCGGAAAGCTTCTCGATCTCCGGCTCCAGCGCATTGATCTTGGCGACGATGCGGTTGAGCTGGCGCAGCTGTCGTTCGTTACGACTGCCAAATACGCGGGTAAGCAGGCTGTTGATCATTGAAGGAACCGGGTTGGATGGACACGACGCCCGGCCTCCCCCTTGGGATCCGTCCGCCGCAAACGAAACAGGGCGCCTGGCGCCCTGTCGATGGCAACACCCATTGTAGCTTGGGACGGCCGGCTGAGGTTTCAACCCCGAGGGGTAGTGCCGGCCGCTGGCCGGGTACGCGTCAGCGCATGCGCGCTGGCGCTCCCACGCTTCGCTGCGCGAACCGTGGGCCCCACTTACCTCGCCTCCACACCCCCGCGCCTACGGCGCTGCCCCCGTACTCCGGGGGCGGTAGTGCCGACGGCAGCCGGCACCCCAATGGGGCTTCAGCCGCGGCTGACGCGGCCGACCGGCGTGTTGCCGCCGTCGCCGAGGAACTTGCGCGGGTTGACCACGTTGCCGTTCTCCCACACCTCGAAGTGCACATGGGCGCCGGTCGAACGACCGGTGGAACCGGCCTTGGCCACTTCCTGCCCGGCACGGACCAGGTCGCCGACCTTCACCACCAGGCGCGAATTGTGCGCGTAGCGGGTGACGTAGCCGTTACCGTGGTCGACGTCGACCACGTTGCCGTAGCCGCCCTTCACGCCGGAGAAGCTGACCACGCCTTCGGCCACGGCCATCACCGGGTCACCGACCCTGGCGTGGAAGTCCATGCCCTTGTGGGTGGCGGCACCGCGGCCGAACGGGTCGGCGCGGGTGCCGAAACCGGAGGTCACGTAGCTGTTGCGGATCGGCATGCGCGACGGCACGGCGTTCTGCTGCAGCTGGTGGTCGAACATCAGCGATTCCATCACCGACAACTGGCGGCCTGAAGCAGCGAAGCGCTGCTCCAGCACCTGTAAGTCGGCGTTGACGTCCTTGACCGGGATGTCGCTGGTCGGGCCGCCGGCGTCGCCGTCACCGAGACCGGGGGTCTCGTTGAAGTCGAACTCGCCGTCTTCCAGCTTGCCCATCTGGGTCAGCCGTTCGCCGAGGGCGTTGAGGCGGGTGGCCTGGGCCTGCAGCTCGCCGAGGCGGGCCGCCAGCGCGTTGACCTGGGTCTGCGCATCGCGCTTGACCTTGGCCAGCTCTGCATCCTGGCGCTCGACCTTGGCCTGCAGGCGGGAATCATTCAGCGCGCTGGCGCCAATGCCGCCGGCAAGGCCGATAATGCAGCCTACCCCGAGCACGCTGCCCAGCAGGGCGCGGGGGCGGTCCTCGAAATAGAACCGCAAACGCGCGATCGGCGACGCTTTGGCCTGTCCTTCACGCGTTTTGATTACGATCTTTTTGAATGCCATCAGTGAGTTTTCATGTCTGAGCCGAAATCCAGCGTTCGCCCCGCGTCAGTGCCGAAGCCGGCGCTGGATGCGGTGATGGCGGACAAAAGCGGGAACCCGCTGCGGCGTGCCTTGTGGCTCGACGCGCTGGACCGTCAGTTGCGCCCCCAGTTGCCGCCACCTCTGCGCAGCCGTTGCCGGCTGGCCAATGTGGACGGGGAACACCTCGTTTTTCTCGTCGAGTCCCCGGTCTGGCATGCCAAGTTGCGGCTTGCCGAAGCCCAGTTGCTCGACGCGGCCCGTTCCATCGGGCTGAAGGCCACCAGGGTGACCATCAAGACTGCGTCTCCCACTCCCACGCGCTCCCCAGCGCTCGACAACCGGAATGGACCCCACGCAGTTTCAGCCGCCACGCACAAAGGGCTACGCGACGCCTTGGCTTGCCTGCAGGACGTTCCGTCGAAGCCGAAGAAGCGGTCCTGACGACAACGGAGCATCCGGCTCCGCTCCCCGTCGCGCGTGTCACCACGGCGTGAAACATTTCGGGGACCGGGTCGCATCCTAGCTGCCATCCGGGGGCCTGTCGTTAGATTGTTGTTAAAACTACGTTAAATTCAGGCTTCCGATCCAACAGGTTCACAAAACCGTGACCTTGAACCGGCCTTGACGCGCGTCAAGCATGCTGAATGCGCCGGACACGCCTGAAACGACAACGCCGCCCTGGAAGGCGGCGCTTTTGTCTTTCAATCCAACGATCTACAGGAATCAGGCGTAGGCCGGAGTGGCATATTCCACCGGGTCCGGGGTGGCCGGCGAGTCGAAGCTGACCCATTCCCAGGCGGTGGCGTCGGCCATCAGCGCCCGCACCAGCTTGTTGTTGAGGGCGTGACCGGACTTGAAGCCTTCGTAGGCACCCAGCACCTGGCCACCGGCCAGATAGAGGTCGCCGATCGCGTCGAGGATCTTGTGGCGCACGAACTCGTCGGCGTAGCGCAGGCCGTCTTCGTTGAGCACGCGGAACTCGTCCAGCACGATGGCGTTGTCCATCGAACCGCCCAGGCCCAGGTTGCGCTCGCGCATGTATTCCAGGTCGCGCATGAAACCGAAGGTGCGCGCGCGGGAGATTTCCTTGGTGTAGGCCAGCGTCGAGAACTCGATTTCCTGGCGCGACTGCTTGGCCGGGATCATCGGGTGATCGAACTGGATGGTGAAGCCCAACTTGTAGCCCTCGTACGGGCTGAAGCGGGCCACCTTGTCGCCCTCGGTCACTTCCACGGTCTTCAGCACGCGGATGAAGCGCTTGGGCGCGTCCTGTTCCACGATGCCTGCCGACTGCAGCAGGAACACGAACGGGCCGGCCGAACCGTCCATGATCGGCAGCTCGGCCGAGGACAGTTCGACGATGATGTTGTCCACACCCAGGCCGGCCAGCGCCGACATCAGGTGTTCGACGGTCTGGATCTTGGCGTCGTTGCAGGTCAGGCCGGTGCACAGGGTCACTTCGGTGACCAGTTCGGCCTTGGCCGGCACTTCCACCACCGGGTCCAGATCCACGCGACGGAACACGATCCCATGGTTGACCGGTGCCGGGCGCAGGGTCATGTAGACCTTGTCACCGCTGTGCAGGCCAACGCCGGTGGCGCGGATCGTGTTCTTGAGGGTGCGTTGCTGGATCATGGGGGATGGGCCGGAAGTGACACATTAGATTAACACGCGCCCTCCCCTACCCTGGCTGAAACGCCAGTGAAGGCTGCCGGCAGGACGCACCGGCACGCCGCGGGGACGCGCGTGAAGCAGGGCAGCCGGACCCATCCTGGCCCGGCGCCCGCGTTTTCAGGACATGGTGGCGCAACCCGGGGAGGACAAGCCCCGGGCGCCCCGCTTAGTCCGCCTGGCGGCGCAGGAACGCCGGGATGTCCAGGTAATCGTTCGGCAGTTCCGCCGCCGCCGGGGCCGAAGCGGCCGGGGCCGAGGGAGCGGAGGCTGCCGCGGTATCGCTGCTGGCGCGACGCAGGCCCAGACCCATGCCGCCCACGGCCTTGGACACGGCGTCGCCGCCGTTGTCGAAGTCACCGAATTCCGGCTGGCCGGTGGTGGCATTGCGGACCAGCTTGATCGGCGCACGCTCGCCCGGACGCTGGGTCTTGCTGGCCGACACGCGGTTCAGGCCGGTAGCGACCACGGTCACGCGCACTTCGTCCTGCATGTCCGGATCCAGCACGGTACCGACCACCACGGTGGCGTCCTCGGAAGCGAAGCCATCGATGGTGCGGCCGATTTCGTCGAACTCGGCCATGGTGAAGTCGGCGCCGGCGGTGATGTTGACCAGGATGCCGTTGGCACCGGCCAGGTTCACATCGTCCAGCAGCGGGTTCTGGATCGCGGCTTCGGCGGCGGCCTGGGCGCGGTCATCGCCACGGGCGGTGCCGGTACCCATCATCGCCAGGCCCATTTCGGACATGACGGTGCGCACGTCGGCGAAGTCGACGTTGATCAGGCCCGGACGCACGATCAGGTCGGCGATGCCCTGCACGGCGCCCTGCAGCACGTCGTTGGCGGCACGGAAGGCCTGGATCATGGTCGCGTTGCGACCCAGCACGGTGATCAGCTTCTCGTTCGGGATGGTGATCAGCGAGTCGCAGTGCTGGCTCAGTTCCTCGATGCCCTTCAGCGCCACCTGCATGCGGCGACGGCCTTCGAACGGGAACGGCTTGGTGACCACGGCCACGGTCAGGATGCCCATTTCCTTGGCCAGCTGTGCCACCACCGGCGCAGCGCCGGTGCCGGTACCACCGCCCATGCCGGCGGTGATGAACACCATGTCCGCACCCTGCAGGGCGTCCATGATGCGCTCACGGTCTTCCAGCGCGGCCTGGCGGCCGACTTCCGGGTTCGCGCCTGCGCCCAGGCCCTTGGTCACGTTGGTACCCAGCTGCAGCTGCAGCTTGGCACCGCAATTCTTGATGGCCTGCGAGTCGGTGTTGGCGGTGATGAATTCCACGCCGTCCACCGCCGAGTTGACCATGTGCGCCACGGCATTGCCGCCGCCGCCGCCCACGCCAACCACCTTGATCACCGCATTGGGTGCCATCTTTTCGATCAGTTCAAAATGCGCCATGTCCGTGTCCTCGTTGTATCCGCTTTGGCTGGCATGGGCATTCGGGCGTCCTGCCGTCCTGCTGCATGCCGACGTTGCGGCTGTGTGGGTTGTGTGTTGCCGGTGTTGCGTTGTGCTACGGGTACTGCGGGTGCTGCGCCCGGGCGATGCCCGGTGTTACGGGTTCCGCGTCAGAACTCGCCGCGGAACCAGGTCTTGAGTTTCTTGAACATGCTTCCAGCGCGCCCGGTCGGCAGCGACGGCCGGCGCGGGTGCTCGATCTGGCTGCCCATCAGCAGCAGGCCCACGCCGGTGGCATGCACCGGGTTGCCCACCACTTCGCCCAGGCCGGTGACGTGCTGCGGGATGCCCACGCGAACCGGCATCTGCAGCATTTCCTCGGCCAGTTCGACCACGCCTTCCATCTTCGAAGCGCCACCGGTCAGCACCATGCCGGCGCGTACCAGTTCCTCGAAGCCGGAGCGGCGCAGTTCGGCCTGCACCATCTCGAAGATTTCCTCGTAGCGGCCCTGCACGGCCTGCGCCAGCGAATGGCGCGGCATGCGGCGCGGCGGGCGGTCGCCCACCGACGGCACCTGGATGCTTTCCTCGGCGGTGGCCAGCTGGGCCAGGGCGCAGGCATAGCGCACCTTGATCTGCTCGGCTTCCGGGGTCGGCGTGCGCAGCATGTGCGCGATGTCATTGGTGACGTGGTCGCCGGCGATCGGCAGCGAAGCCGTGTGGCAGATCGCGCCCTGCACGAATACCGCGATATCGGTGGTGCCGGCGCCCATGTCGACCAGCACCACGCCCAGCTCGCGCTCGTCGGCGGTCAGCACCGCCACGCTGGAGGCCAGCGAGGACAGCACCAGGTCGTCCACCTGCAGGCCGCAGCGCTGGACGCACTTGCTGATGTTGGCCGCAGCCGACTGCGCGCACACCACCAGGTGGGCATGCACTTCCAGGCGCACGCCGGTCATGCCGACCGGGTTGCGGATGCCTTCCTGCGAATCGTCCAGGACGTACTCGCGCGGGATCGCGTGCAGGATCTTCTGGTCGGCCGGAATCGCCACGGCCTTGGCCGCATCGAGCACGCGATCCAGGTCGCCCCAGGTCACTTCGCCGTCGCGGATCGGCACGATGCCGGGCGAATTCTTGCACTGCACGTGGTTGCCGGAGATCGAGGCATACACCGAGCGGATCTCGCAGCCGGCCATCAGCTCGGCTTCTTCCACCGCGCGCTGGATCGACTGCACGGTCGATTCGATGTCCACCACCACGCCACGCTTGAGCCCGCGCGACTCGTGCGAGCCTATGCCGATCACTTCGATCGGATTGCCCGGCGAGTACTCGCCCACCAGCGCCACCACCTTGGAGGTGCCGATGTCCAGGCCAACGATCAGCGATTTGTCACCCTTGCGATTCATGTCCTTTCCTGCGTCCTGCTGGCTGGGGTCGCCGGCGTTTTCGCCGGCGTGGCCGGGGTACCCCAGCTCAGCGTGAAACCATTGGTGTAACGGAGATCGGCGCGCTCGATCGGCGCGTCCTGACGGTTGAGCTGCGGCAGCACCTTGACGAAGCGCTGCATGCGCGAGCGCGCGTCGTCGCGGCCGACCACCACTTCGGTACCGTTGCTCAGCACCAGCGACCAGCTGCCGCGCGCATCCATCGTCACCCGGCGCACGTCGACGCCGGCCGGTGCGAACAATGCACGCGAGTCGCTGTACAGCTTCATCACTTCTTCGGTCTGGCTGTCGGGGCCATCCAGTTCGGGCAGCGCCAGATCGGCCAGCTTCTTCGGCATGGGGAACAGCTTGCCCTGCTCGGAAACCAGGCGGTCGTTGCCCCAGCGCGCGAACGGCTTGTGCTCGACCAGGGTCACTTCCAGCACGTCCGGCCACTGCTTGCGCACCTGCGCGCTTTCCACCCAGGGCAGCTGTTCCAGTGCATCCTGCGCGTCCTGCAGCTTGACCGCGAAGAAGCCCGCATGCGCGTACGGCAGCAGCACCTGCTGCAGCTGCTCGGCCGGCACCCGCTTGAACTCACCATGCACGCGCAGCTTCGCCAGCGGCCAGCGCTCGGCGCCGACCCAGCCATTGACTACGGCCACCACCGGCAGTGCAACCACCGACAGCGCCAACAGCCAGACGAAGATGCGCAGCACCGCGTTCATGCGTGCGAGGCCTCCAGGGTCTGTTCCAGCACACGCCACACCAGCTCCTCGAAACCGATGCCGGCCTGGCCTGCGGCCTTGGGCACCAGCGAATGGCTGGTCATGCCCGGCGCGGTGTTCACTTCCAGCAGGAAGAAGCAGCCGCTGCTGCGATCGCGCATCACGTCCACGCGGCCCCAGCCACGGCAGCCAGCGGCACGGAACGCGGCCAGCGCGATGCGGCGGATTTCCTCTTCGTCGTCACCGTCCAGGCCTGGGCACAGGTACTGGGTGTCCTCGGCGATGTACTTGGCGTTGTAGTCGTACCACTGGCCCTTGGGCACGATGCGGATCGACGGCAGTGCGACATCGCCGAGGATGGCCACGGTCAGTTCGTCGCCCACCACCATCTGTTCCATCAGCAGCTGGCCGTCGTAGCGCGCGGCCAGCGCCACGGCTTCATCGAGGCCGGCGTCGTCGGTGACCCGGCTGATACCCACGCTGGAGCCTTCATTGGCCGGCTTCACCACTACCGGCAGGCCCAGTTCGGCTGCCAGTGCATGCACCGTGGTCGCGTCCACCTTCCGGTACTGCGGGGTGGGCAGGCCCAGCGACAGCCACACCTGCTTGGTGCGGATCTTGTCCATGCTCAGCGCCGAGCCCAGCACGTTCGAGCCGGTGTACGGCACGCCGAAGGCGTCCATCAGGCCCTGCACGATGCCGTCCTCACCGCCACCGTTGTGGCCATGCAGGATGTTGAACACGCGATCGATGCCACCGGCGGCGAGCGCCTTGGCCAGCGCCGGAATGCCATCCACCGCGAACGCATCGACGCCGCGCGACTGCAGCGCTTCCAGTACGTTGCGGCCGGAGTCCAGCGACACCTCGCGTTCGCTGGAGCTGCCGCCGAGCAGCACGGCGACGCGGCCGAACACGGCCGGGTCGGTCACGCGCAGCGGCGGGAAGGTCAGCGCGCTCACGCCTCGCCCTCCCCCTTGAAGCCTTCCACCGCGATATGGGTGGCCACGGCACCGATGTCGCCGGCACCCATCATCAGCAGCAGGTCACCGTCCTGCAGCACGTCCGGCAGCACGCTGGCCAGCTCGGCGGCCTTGCCCACCACCACCGGCTCGCTGCGGCCACGCGCTCGGATGGCGCGGGCCAACGCATGCGAATCGGCACCGGCAATCGGTTCCTCGCCGGCCGGGTAGACCTCGCTCAGCACCAGTGCATCGACGCTGGACAGCACTGCGGCGAACTTGTCGAACTGGTCGCGGGTACGGCTGTAGCGGTGCGGCTGGAAGGCCACCACCAGGCGCTTGTCGGCCCAGCCACCACGGGCGGCGGCGAACACCGCTTCCAACTCGCTCGGGTGATGACCGTAGTCGTCGATGATGCGGACCTTGGCGCCGCTGGCGGTGGTCACTTCGCCCAGATCGTTGAAGCGACGGCCGACACCGGCGAAGCCTTCCAGTGCGCGCGCGATCGCGTCCGGTGCCACGCCCAGCTGCCAGCCCACCGCAGCGGCGGCCAGCGCGTTGAGTACGTTGTGCTTGCCCGGCAGCGCCAGCACCACTTCCTGGCTGGTGCCCTGCGGCAGGCGCAGGGTGAAGCGCATGCGCGAGCCTTCCTGCACCACGTTCTCGGCGCGCACGTCGGCCTGCGGGCTCATGCCGTAGCTCATCACGTGGCGCGGGGTCTTGGCAGCCAGAGCCGCGACTTCTGGATCGTCGATGCACAGCACCGCCAGGCCGTAGAACGGCAGGCGCTGCAGGAACTCGGCGAACGCCGCCTGCACGCGGGCGAAGTCGTTGCCGTAGTTCTCCAGGTGGTCGGCATCAATGTTGGTGATGATCGACATCAGCGGATTCAGGCGCAGGAAGCTGCCATCGCTTTCGTCAGCCTCGGCCACCAGCCACTGGCCACCGCCCAGTTTGGCGTTGGCGCCGGCAGCCAGCAGCTGGCCACCGATCACGAACGTCGGGTCGAGCCCGCCTTCGCTCAGCACTGCAGCGGTGAGGCTAGTGGTGGTGGTCTTGCCGTGGGTACCGGCCACCGCGATGCCGCGACGGAAGCGCATCAGCTCGGCCAGCATCGCCGCACGCGGCATGATCGGAATGCGCTGGCTGCGCGCTTCCATCAGTTCCGGGTTGTCTTCGCGGATGGCACTGGAGACCACCACGCAGTCGGTGCCCAGCACGTTGGCTGCGGAGTGGCCGCGCATGATGCGCGCACCCAGGCTGGCCAGGCGACGGGTCGCCACGTTGTCGGCGTTGTCCGAGCCGGACACCTCATAGCCCAGCGTCAGCATCACTTCGGCGATACCGCTCATACCGGTGCCGCCGATGCCGACGAAATGCACGCGCGGGAACGCGCGCACCAGGTCGTTGGTGTCGTGCAGGCGACGGATCATGCGCGGCCTCGCGCAGGGCAGGCGCGGTGGCATGCCTTCTTCATACAGCTTCCTCAAGAATGATATCGGCGATGCGCTCGGCGGCATCGACCTTGGCCAGGGCACGCGCGGCTTGCGCCATCTGCATGCGGCGGGCGGGATTTTCGGACAGATCGCGCAGCAGTGCGGCAATGCCGTCGGCCAGCGTTCCGTCCTGCTTCAGCAAGACCGCCGCGCCGCGCTCGACCAGGTACTCCGCATTGCGGGTCTGGTGATCGTCGACGGCAGCGGGGAAAGGCACCAGCACGCTGCCGACACCCACCGCACACAGCTCGGCCAGCGTCGAAGCGCCCGCACGGCACACCACCAGATCGGCCCAGGCAAAGGCCTCGGCCATGTCGGCGATGAACGGCGTGATTTCAGCCTGCACGCCGGCCTTGGCATACGCCTCGACCGCTTCGGCATGCAGCTTCTCGCCGCTCTGGTGGCGAACCTGCACCGGCACACTCGTGCCCAGCGCAGCAATCGCCTGCGGCACGCCGGTGTTGAGCGCACGCGCGCCCTGGCTGCCACCGACCACCAGCACGCGCAGCGGACCCTGGCGGTCAGCGAAACGCTGTTCCGGCGGTGCGATGGCGGCGATTTCCGCACGTACCGGGTTGCCGACGAACTCCTCGCCCTTGGCGAAGGTGCCCGGGAAGCCGGTCAGCAGCCGGCGCGCATAGCGCGACAGGATGCGGTTGGTCATGCCGGGAGCGCGATTCTGTTCGTGCACCAGCAGCGGCAGGCCGTGCAGGCGTGTGGCCATGCCCCCCGGGCCGGACGCGAAACCACCGAAGGCGACCACCGCACGCGGCTGGCGCTTGCGGATGATCATGCCGGCCGCGCGCAGCGCGCGCATCAGCCGCCACGGCGCGCCCAGCAGGGCCAGCTTGCCTTTGCCGCGCAGGCCGGTGATGGCCAGGGTGTCGATCGGAATGTCGTGCTGCGGCACCAGGCGGGTTTCCATCGCACCATCGGCGCCCATCCAGGTGACCGGTACGCCGCGGGCGCGCAGCACGCGGGCCACGGCCAGGCCGGGGAAGATGTGACCGCCGGTGCCACCGGCCAGGATCATCACCGGGCGCACGTTATCGGTGGCTGCGCTCATGACAGCCTCCCGAAGGTCGGTTCGATGCGCGACTGCAGGCGGCTGGTACCACGTGCGGCGTTCGCTGCAGCGGCAGCCGTCGGCTCGGCGCTCATCGGCACGCTGGCCGCAGCCGGTGCGGCCGGCGCGTCCACGGGTGCATCGGCCACGGCCTCGTCGCCACCGCCGATGCGCACGGCCTGGCGACGCTCGGCGCGCTTGAGTTCATAGGACACGCGCAGCAGCAGGCCCATCGCCACACAGGTCATCAGCACCGACGAACCGCCGGAGGAGATCAGCGGCAGGGTCAGGCCCTTGGTCGGCAGGATGCCCAGGTTCACGCCGATCGAAACGAAGGTCTGCATGCTGATCCACAGGCCGATGCCGAAGGCGATGTAGCCGGAGAAGTGGCGCTTCATTTCCACGCAGCGCATGCCCAGCCAGAAGGTGCGGCCAACCAGCAGCGCGTACAGCGCCACGATCACGCAGGTGCCGAGGAAACCGAATTCCTCGGCAGTAACCGAGAAGATGAAGTCGGTATGTGCTTCCGGCAGGTAGTACAGCTTCTGCACCGAGTTGCCCAGGCCAACGCCGGTCCACTCGCCGCGGCCCACGGCCATCAGCGCGTTGGACAGCTGGTAGCCGTCGCCCTGCTGGTCGGCCCACGGGTCCAGGAAGGAGGTGATGCGGCGCATGCGGTACGGCTCGATGATCGCCAGCGCGCTCATGCCGACCAGGCCGATGATCACCGGCATCGACATGCGCGGCATGTTCACACCGCCCAGCACCAGCATGCCGGCGGTGATCGCCAGCAGCAGGGTCGAGGAACCGAAGTCCGGCTGCAGCAGCAGCAACAGCACCAGCGCACCGGCCACGCCCAGTGGCTTGAGCATCGCCGGCCAGGTCGCGTTGACCTCGTCGCGGAAGCGCACCAGGTAGCTGGACAGCCAGACGATATAGAGCACCTTCACCGCTTCCACCGTCTGGAACTTGGAGATGCCCAGATTGATCCAGCGGCGTGCGCCGTTGACCGTGCTGCCCAGGCCCGGTGCGAACACCGCCAGCAGCAGCACGAAGCAGCCCAGCAGCAGCATCTGGTTGTACTGCTCGATGGACTTCAGTTCAGTGCGGGCGGCTACGACCGCCAGCACGATACCCACCGCCAGGAAGATCAGGTGGCGGTTGAGGTAGTAGAACGGGCTGCTCATCAGAGCGATCGAGCTGGACGCCACCATCACCACGCCGATGCCCGTGAGCGCGATGATCGCGCCCAGCAGCCACTTGTCGTAGCTGCCTTCGATGGCCTCAAGGCGTGTTGCCTGGCGGGACAGGTCGTTCATCTCAGCGCACCTTCAACGTGGCCAGGCCGATCAGCACGAGCACGACCGAGATGATCCAGAAGCGCACGATCACGCGCGGCTCCGGCCAACCCTTCAGTTCGAAGTGGTGGTGGATCGGTGCCATGCGGAACACGCGCTTGCCGGTCAGCTTGAACGAGGCGACCTGGATCATCACCGACAGCGTTTCGATGACGAACACGCCGCCCATGATCACCAGCACCAGCTCCTGGCGGGTGATCACTGCGATCGTACCCAGCACCGCACCCAGCGCCAGCGCGCCGATGTCGCCCATGAACACCATGGCCGGATAGGTGTTGAACCACAGGAACCCCAGGCCCGCACCGGCGATGGCCGCGCAGATGATGACCAGCTCGCCGGCGCCCGGGATCTGCGGGATCTGCAGGTAGTTGGCGAACACCACGTTGCCCGAGGCGTAGGCGAACACGCCCAGTGCGCAGGCCACCAGCACGGTCGGCATGATCGCCAGGCCGTCCAGGCCGTCGGTCAGGTTCACCGCGTTGGAGAAGCCGACGATCCAGAAGTAGGCGATGGCCACGAATCCGATGCCGGCCAGCGGCAGCGCGATCGACTTGAACATCGGGATGTAGAAGGTCAGTGCTGCCGGCACGTCGGCCGTGTAGAACAGGAACAGGCCCGCGGCCAGGCCGAAGATCGACTGCAGCAGGTACTTCCAGCGCGACTTCAGGCCGTTCGGGTCGCGGCGGACGATCTTGATCCAGTCGTCATACCAGCCGATGGCGCCGAAGCACAGCATCACCGCCAGCACCAGCCACACGTAGCGGTTGCGCAGGTCGGCCCACATCAGCACCGACAGGGTGATGGTGAGCAGGATCAGCGAACCGCCCATGGTCGGCGTACCGGCCTTCGAGAAATGGGTCTGCGGACCGTCCTTGCGGATCGGCTGGCCGCCCTTGAACTGGGCAAGCTTGCGGATCATCGCCGGGCCGAGCCACAGCGACAGGAACAGGGCCGTCAACGCGGCAAGGATGGCGCGGAACGTCTGGTAGTTGAACAGCCCGAACAGGCTCTCCAACTGCTGCAACCATCGAGCCAGTTCATACAACATGCGGGGATTCCTCTCCTTGCGCCAGCAGCGCTTTGACAATCGTGTCCATGGCGCTGCCACGGGAACCCTTGACCAGGCAGCGCACGCCGGCGTGCAGCTCGTCCTTCAGCGCCTGCGACAGCGCGTCATGGGTGGCGAAATGACGGCCGCCTTCACCGAAGGCGGTGGCGGCAGCGGCGCTGAGCGGGCCCAGCGCATACAGGCGCTTCAGGCCAGCAGCGCGCGCGCGGAGCCCTGCCTGCGCGTGCAGCGCTTCGGCGTCCGGACCCAGCTCGCGCATGTCGCCCAGCACCAGCCAACCCTCTTCCGGTGCGGCGGCAAGGGCGTCGATGGCCGCGGCCAGCGAACCGGGGTTGGCGTTGTAGCTGTCGTCCACCAGCACCGCGCCGTTGCGCAGCTGATGGGCGATCTGGCGGCCCGGTACCGGCTGTGCTTCGGCCAGGCCGGCCGCGATCAGCGCCAGATCGACACCGGCGGCCAGCGCCAGGCTGGCAGCGGCCAGCGCATTGCTGACGTTGTGGCGACCCGGCAGGCCCAGCACCACGCGGGCTTCGCCGCCCGGTGCGACCAGGGTGAACTGGCTGCCCTGGGCGCCGGCGCGGATGTCGCGCGCGGTGATGTCCGCGGTGTGCTCCAGGCCATAGCGCAACACACGGCTGCGCGGCGGGGTGCCGACGAAGTGCTGTTCGAACCAGCGGCCGTAGGCATCGTCGACGTTGATCACCGCCACGCCATCGGCCGGCAGCGCGGCATAGATCGCGCCTTTGGTCACTGCCACGCCGAGCAGGCTGCCCATGCGTTCCAGGTGCGCCGGGGCGATGTTGTTGACCAGCGCATAGCGCGGGCGGGCGATGTCGGTCAGGTAGGCGATGTCACCCGGCTTGCCCGCGCCCATCTCGTAGACAGCGTAGTCGGCATCTTCGGGAGCATCGATCACTGCCAGCGGCAGGCCGATCTCGTTGTTGCGGTTGCCCGGGTTGGCGTAGACCACCTTGTGCGCATGACGGGCCACCTGCTGCAGGATCGACAGCAGCAGGCTCTTCACACTGGTCTTGCCGTTGCTGCCGGTGATCGCGAACACCTCAGTATCACGGTCACGCTGCATGCCGGTGGCGATCTTCGCCAGCGCCAGTTCGCTGTCGGCCACCAGCACCTGCGGCAGTTCGATCGGCAGCAGGCGCTCGACCAGCAGCGCGCTGGCACCGCGCGCCTGCGCGTCGGCGGCAAAGTCATGGCCATCGAAACGCTCGCCGCGCAGCGCCACATACAGGCTGCCCGGGCCGAGGCTGCGGGTGTCATTGCTGACCGCATCGATGGCCACGTCGTCGCCGTGAATCTCGCCGCCGGCCCAGTGTGCGATCAGCGAAAGCAGGGTGCGCTTCATGCGATGCCCTCCCCGGCCTGCGCGCTGAGCACACCGGCCTTGGCGGCCAACGCAGCGGCGGCCACTTCGGTGTCGTCGAAGTCATGGCGCACGCCATTCACTTCCTGGTACGGCTCGTGGCCCTTGCCAGCGATCAGGATGATGTCGCCGGCACCGGCACGCTTCACCGCCAGGCCGATCGCACGCGCGCGGCTGCGCTGCACGGTCACGGCGGAGGCATCGGTGAAGCCGGCCAGGATGTCGGCCACGATCACGTCGCCATCTTCGCCACGCGGATTGTCGTCGGTGACGATGACCTGGTTGGCCAAGCGCTCGGCGATCGCGGCCATCTGCGGGCGCTTGCCGGTATCACGCTCGCCACCGCAGCCGAACACGCAGAACAGCGTGCCCTGCAGGTGGCCGTGCAGGCTGTCCAGCGCCTGTTCCAGTGCGTCCGGGGTATGCGCGTAATCGACCACCACGGTCGGCAGACCGTCTTCGCCGCCCAGGCGGTTCATGCGGCCACGGATCGGCTGCAGCGCCGACAACACCTCGGCAATGCGCGGCAGCGGCTGACCCTGCGCGTGCAGGGTGCCGGCCACGGCCAGCAGGTTGTCCACGTTGAAGCGGCCCAGCAGCGGCGACTGCACCGCCGCGCGCTGGCCGTCGATGACCAGTTCGAAGGCAATGCCACGGCCGTCCAGCTGCAGCGCCTCGGCGCGCACGCTGGCATCGGTGGCACCGCGCGAGCTCAGGCCGATCGGTTGCACGCCCGCCGGGAGGCCGGCGAACAGCTGGCGGCCGAACGCGTCGTCAAGATTGATCACCGCGGCCTTCAGGCCCGGACGATGGAACAGCCGCGCCTTGGCCGCGCCGTAGCTGGCCATGTCGCCGTGGTAGTCCAGATGGTCGCGGGTGAGATTGGTAAACACCGCCACGTCATAGTGCACCGCATCCACGCGGCCCTGGTCCAGCGCGTGCGAGCTGACTTCCATCGCTACCGCGCGCGCACCGGCATCACGCAGCTGCGCCAGCAGCGCATGCATCTGCAGCACCAGCGGCGTAGTGAAACCGGTCGGCTCAACCGAACCATAAAGTCCGGCGCCCAACGTGCCGATACTGCCACTGGGCGTTCCGAGCAGGTGCCAGGCCTGGGCCAGCAGCTGCACGGTGGAGGTCTTGCCGTTGGTGCCGGTCACGCCCACCATCGCCATCGCCCGCGACGGTGCGCCATGGAACTGGTCGGCCATCGCACCCATGCGCGCGCGCAGGCCCGGCACAGCGATCGCATCGTCCGGTGCCGGCAGTTCGACCGGTGCCGGCGGTTCGAACAGGATGGCGCCAGCGCCGGCCGCACGGGCCTGCTCGACAAAGCCCAGGCCATGCGCGCCGAAACCGGCGATGGCGACGAAGGCATTGCCGGGGCGCACGGCGCGGCTGTCCAGCACCAGGCCGGTCAGAACGGGATCGTGGCCCGCCAGGGCCACATCCGGAAGCAACTGCGAAAGCAACATCGAAGGACTCATTGCGTGCCTCCCGTAGCGGGCGGCGTCTGGGCTTGCGCGCTGGGCAGCGCAGCGTCGAATTCAGCGGCGGCATCCACCGGCAGCGCGGCCTCGGCCGGCGGCGCGGGCAGGATCGAGGCCGAATGGCCGACCTTGCCGGACTGCTGTGCGGCCAGCCACGACTGCAGGTCGTCCAGCGGCACGTCCATCAGGCGCAGGGTGCCTTCCATCACGTTGTGGTAGACCGGCGCCGACACCAGGCCACCGTAGAACTTGCCGGCCTGCGGGTCGTTGATGACGATGACGGTGGCGAAGCGCGGATTGGTGGCCGGCACCACGCCGGCGAACAGCGCGTTGTAATGGCCGCGCTCGTAACCACCCGGGCCGGTCTTGCGCGCGGTACCGGTCTTGCCGGCCACGCGGTAACCCAGCACCGCCGCCTGCTTGGCGCCGCCTTGGGTAACAACCGTTTCCATCATCGCCACCACCTGCCTGGCGACGCTCTCATCGATGATCTGATGCGCTTCGTTGCGCTGGCCTTTGACAAAGGTCGGCGCGATCAATTTGCCGCCATTGGCCAGCGCCGAATAGGCGGTGGCGATCTGCAGCGGGGTCACATTCAGGCCGTAGCCGTAGGACATGGTGGTCTTGGTGGCACCGTCCCAGTTGGCCGGGCGCCGCACCACACCGCCGGATTCACCCGGGAAGCCGCTGTGCGGCACCGAGCCATAGCCGAAGCGGCGCACGCCGTCATAGAACACCTGGTCCGGCATCTTCGCCGCGACCTTGGCCGCGCCGATGTTGGAACTGCGGGTGATCACACCAGTCACGTTCAACACGCCGTTGTTGCGCGGCACGTCGCGGATGGTGAAGCGCGCCACCTGCATGTAGCCCGGGTTGGTATCGATGATGGTGTCCTTGGTCACCGCACCGGCCTGCAGCGCGGTGGCGATGGTCAACGGCTTCATCGTCGAACCCGGCTCGACCAGGTCGGTCACTGCACGGTTACGGCGCGCATCGGGCAGCGCGCCGGTCAGCGAATTCGGGTTGTAGGTCGGCAGGTTGACCATGGCCAGGATCTCGCCGGTGGTCACGTCCATGATCACCATCGAACCGCCGGCCGCCTTGTTGGCCACCAGCGCGTTGCGCAGTTCCTTGAACGCCAGGTACTGGATGCGGCGGTCGATGCTGAGGGTCAGGTCCTTGCCCGGTTCGGCGGCGCGCAGCAGATCGCTTTCGACGGTCTCGCCCTTGCGGTTGCGGATCACCCGCTTGGCACCGGCCTTGCCACGCAACCATTCGTCGAACGCCAGCTCCAGGCCTTCCTGGCCGCGGTCGTCGATGTTGGTGAAGCCCAGCACGTGCGCCATCGCCTCACCCTGCGGGTAGAAACGGCGGAACTCGCGCTGCGCGGCCACGCCTGGAATCTTCAGCGCGACCACCTTCTCTGCCTCGTCCGGATTGATCCGGCGGCGCAGGTACATGAATTCCTTGTCCGACTTCTGCGACAGGCGGCTGCTCAGCTCATCCACCGACATGCCGACCGCCTGAGCCAGCTCAGGAATCCGCTCGGGCGAACGCAGCAGGTCCTGCGGGTTGACCCAGATCGAAGCGACCGGGGTCGACACCGCCAGCGGCTCGCCGTTGCGGTCGGTGATCATGCCGCGCGAGGTCTTGATCGGCAGCTCGCGCAGGTAGCGGGCTTCGCCCTGGCGCTGGTAGAAATCGCTGTTGATGATCTGCACGTAGGCCGCGCGGCCGACCAGCGACACCGAGCACAGGCCGAGCGCCAGGGCAACCCAACGCAGGCGCTGGCGCAGGTTGAAGGCGTTGCGCGGGCGGTTGCGGCCGGTCTTGCTCATGGGCGCACCACCACAATGTCGGCGGCCTCGGGGAACTTCATGCCGAGCTTCTCGCGGGCGATGCGATCCACACGGTTGGCTTCGGCCAGGGTGGCCTGTTCCAGCTGCAGGCGGCCGAATTCCAGATTGATGTCATCGCGCTTGCGCTCAGCGCGCGACAGCTCGATGAACGTCTGCCGGTGACGGTGACGCACGAACACGACGCCGATCGCCGAGGCCACGGTCGAGGCCAACAGGATGATCAGCAGCAGCCGGCTCATGCATCGGCCTCCCGCTTCTGGGCCACGCGCAGCACGGCGCTGCGGGCACGCGGGTTGGCCGCCAGTTCTTCGTCGGTGGCCTTGATGGCGCCACCGATCAGATCCAGGGTCGGCACGAACACCTCCGCCTCGGGCAGGCGGCGGTTGGCCGGCGGCGCCTTGGCCAGGCGGTTCATGTACTGCTTGACGATGCGGTCTTCCAGCGAGTGGAAGCTGATGATCGCCAGGCGGCCGCCGGGCTTCAGCCGTTCCACGGCCGCATCAAGCCCGGCTTCCAGGTCGGCCAGCTCGCGGTTGATGTGGATGCGGATGGCCTGGAAGCTGCGCGTGGCCGGGTGGATCTTGTCTTTTCCGCGCGGCATCACCGAGGCGATCAACTCGGCCAGTTCGGCGGTACGGGAGAACGGCTGCTTCTCGCGGCGGGCCACGATGGCGCGCGCGATACGGCGGCTCTGGCGCTCTTCGCCGTAGGTCCACAGCACATCGGCAATCTCGCGCTCTTCAACGCGGTTGATCCATTGTGCGGCGCTTTCACCGTTGTCCGGATCCATGCGCATGTCCAGCGGGCCGTCCTTGCCGAAGCTGAAGCCACGTTCGGCCACGTCCAGCTGCGGCGACGACACGCCCAGGTCGAACAGGACGCCGTCCAGGCCTTCAGCCGTCGCATCCCACTGCAGCAGCTGGGCGAAGCTGCCACGGAAGATGGACACGCGCGGGTCCGGCGCGAAATCGCGCTCGGCTACGGCGATGGCTTCCGGATCCTTGTCCATGACCAGCAGGCGCCCCTCGGGACCGAGCTGGGTGAGCACGCCACGTGCATGACCGCCACGACCGAACGTGCCATCCAGATAACGTCCGTTTTCGATCACCCTCAGGCCTTCAAGGACCTGGGTGTACAGGACCGGCAGGTGCACCGCCGGCGACTGCGACACCGGAAGGTGACCGGCCTGCGCTTCTGGGCGCATCCGGGCACCCCGGCTCACAACTTCAGGTCGAGCAACCCATCACCCAGATCCTCGTCAGACAATGTCTGCTGGATCAGGGCCCGATGCGCCTGCTCGCTCCACAATTCGAACTTGTCGCCCATACCGAGCAATACCGCCTTCTTCTCAATGCCCACCGCACCGCGGTGGCTGGCGGGGATGCTGATGCGACCGTTGCCGTCCAGCTCAAGATGGGCGGCCGAGCCGACCAGCTTCTGCTGCAACAGGCGCACGACGCGCTGGGTGTTGGGCTTGGACATCACGTCGTCGCGGACCCGCTCCCATTCCGACTCTGCATACAGCCACAGGCAGCCGGCTTCGAACGGGTTGTAGGTCAGCACGAGACGGTTGTTGCTGGCGCGCGCGACGAGGTCGCGGTAAGCGGTGGGAACCGCCATGCGCCCTTTATCGTCAACTGTGATGGCCGTCTCGCCCTGGAACACGACGCGTGCACCTATCCTTCGCCCGGTGAAACATTGAACCACGAAAACCCACAAAACACCCGGATTTCCCTCTGATGCCCACCTTAGCAGCGGCCGAAGGGTTGTCAACAACTTTTCAGCGGGGAAATCGCCAGCCACATCAATGGCTTGCAACAACCTTTAGAGAATTGTTCAAGGCTTATCCACAAGTTGCTGATCCGTCTCAATTTTTGAGATTGAACGGAAGTTCAGGGCTGTGGACAGCGCGTGAAACATCGGCCGCGCATTCATCCAAAACGGGCTGGAAGCGGCGCCAGACTGCGCAAACCGTGCACAATGAGGCCATGTGCCTGCTCGCTCTTGGCTGGATGCACCACCCGCGCTGGCGGCTGGTGATGACCGGCAACCGTGATGAGTTCCACGCCCGCCCGACGGCGGCGCTGGCCCCCTGGCAAGATGAGACCTCCGTCATCGGGGGGCGCGACCTGCGCTCCGGCGGCGGCTGGGCGGGCGTCGGTGCCGCAGGCCGGATGGCGGTGGTCACCAATGTGCGTGATCCGCTGACCTCCCAGACCGGTCCTTCACGGGGCGCGCTGGTGGCCGACTTCCTGCGCGGCCGCGACCCGGCCGCCGTGCATATCGACCGGTTGGCAACGGTGGCCGGCGCCTACGCGCCGTTCAACCTGTTGCTGGCCGACGGCCACAGCCTGGAGTTTCTGGGCAACCACCCCGCCGAGCGGCAGAGCCTGGGCCCGGGCGTGCATGGCATGTCCAACGGTGCGCTGGACGCGCCCTGGCCGAAGACCCGGCGGCTGATGGCGGCCCTTGAAGCCTGGCTGCAGGAAGACCGGGTCAGATCCCTTTCGCAAAGCGAAAAGGATCTGACCCCGGACCTGACCCCGCTCTGGGCCGCCCTGGCCGACGAACATCGCCCCGCCGACAGCGACCTGCCCGACACCGGCATCGGCCTGGAACGCGAGCGCTGGCTGAGCCCCGCCTTCATCCGCGGCGACGACTACGGCACCCGCGCCAGCACCGTGCTGCTGATCGACGCCGACGGCCACGGCCAGATCCACGAGCGCCGCTTTGGCCCACAGGGCGCAGCCAACGGACAGAGTCACGTCATTTTCTGACCGGGTCGTGCCGGCCGCTGGCGGGAATTCCTTTCCAGCAGGGTAGTGCCGGCCGCTGGCCGGCAACCTCTGGATCTTTGGATGCGCCATGAAGCTGGCGGCCGGCGGCCGGCACTACCGGGCATCGCGTTGTCGCGATCCACGCGACGGCAGTCGTCATCGCAACGGGCTCGAAACGTCATTCAGCTTCCAACCGCGACCGCGATCCGCCCACGCCACAGGGGCTCCGGCGTCGCAGTCCGCCCACTGTGCCCTTTTCGCAATCGGCACTGTGTCTATAAATGTCGCCCCTGACCTCCCAGGGTGGTGGCGCCCGGCACCCCGCCGCGCGATCGACCGCAACCCCCATGGAGGCCCCATGCGCCGCATCCTCATCCTGATCGTCACCCACCTGCTCACCCTCGGCCTTGGCTTCGGCTTGGGCGTGTACTTCCTGCCGATCCTGATTGCCCCCGATGACCCGCCGGTCGCACAGGTGCAGGCCGCCATGACTGATGCCCCCTACCGCACCACCTTTCGCCGCGACCTCAAGGGCAGCGATGCAGTGCATTGGGCGGAAGGCAAAATCAGCGTCAGCCCGCGCCAGGTCGCCTTCGACGGCAAGATGGGGCCGGGCCCGGATTACAAGGTGTACCTGGTCCGCGACTTCGTCGACAACAAGGCCGACTTCCTGAAGATCAAGGCACAGGCGAAACGCATCGGTGAAGTGAAGACCTTCAACCGCTTCCTGGTCGATGTACCCGATGACGTCAACGTGGACGACTACACCACGGTCGTGGTGTGGTGCGAGCGCTTCTCGCAGTTCATCTCCGCCGGGCAGTACCGCACGCCGGGTTGAGGAACACGCGGCGTCGAGGTAGTGCCGGCCGCTGGCCGGCACTCTGTCCGCCCTGCAGGCATCGTGACGCTGCCGGCCAGCGGCCGGCACTACCGATGCGCGGTTCACGCATATGGAAGAAGGAGGCGGAGCCGGCCGATAAGCCGGGTTCTGTCGTGGACAGTCATTCCTCTAGGCGTTACGTCACCGCAACGCTCAAGCAACCTACCCGGATCCAACGCGGGCCGCGCCAAAGGATCCCTATTTGGTCTTGCTCCAGGTGGGGTTTGCCGTGCCGGTCTGTTGCCAGACTCGCGGTGCGCTCTTACCGCACCATTTCACCCTTACCGGCCTTCCGAAGAAGACGTAGGCGGTATCTTTCTGTTGCACTTTCCGTCGGCTTGCGCCGCCCAGGCGTTACCTGGCACCTTGCCCTATGGAGCCCGGACTTTCCTCGGCACCCCCGAAAGGATGACGCGACTGTCTGGCCGGCTCCGCCAGTGCACATTCTAGCCTACGCACGCCCTTCCTGCCGTGCTGATCGCAGCGTCCGGTTCATCCATCCACGCATGGCGTGGATCTACCGACTCCGCTGCTCTGGAGGGTGCGGATTCCGCGTTGGTGGGTGCGGACCTTGGTCCGCACGATCCATCAACTGCCGTACAACGCCTTGCGCGGTGCGCCGGTCAGCTCGGCAGCCAGCTTGGCGGCGGTCGACGGCGGCAGATGCTCGCTCAATTTGGCGTAGACACGGCGGCCATGCGCCAGCTGCGCTTCCTCATCGTCGCCGGCACCCTGCACCATCACCACGAACTCGCCCTTGCGCTGGTTCTCGTCGGCTTCCACCTTCGCCAACAGGCCGGCCAGGTCACCATCGAGCACGGTCTCGAACAGCTTGGTCAGCTCGCGGGCCAACACCGCCGGGCGCTCACCGCCGAAGATCGCCGCCATGTCGGCCAGCGATTCGGCGATGCGGTGCGAGGATTCGTAGAACACCATGGTGCGTACTTCACCGGCCAGCGCCTGCAGGCGGTCGCGGCGGCCGCTGGCCTTGGCCGGCAGGAAACCCTCGAAACTGAAACGGTCGCTGGGCAGGCCGGCCACGCTCAGCGCGGCGATGGCAGCACAGGCGCCGGGAATCGGGCTGACCTTGATGCCCGCCGCGCGCGCAGCACGCACCAGGCGGAAACCGGGATCACTGACCAGCGGGGTGCCGGCATCACTGACCAGCGCCAGCGATTCGCCGGCCTGCAGGCGCGAGACCAGGCGCTGGGCCAGGGCCTCTTCATTGTGTTCGTGCAGGGCCACCAACGGCTGCTGGATGCCGAAATGGGACAGCAGCTGGCCACTGCGGCGGGTGTCTTCAGCACAGATGGCCGCCACCGACCGCAGCACCTCCTGCGCGCGCGGGCTCAGATCGGCCAGGTTGCCGATCGGGGTGGCGACGACGTACAGGGTTGGCACACTCATTTCAGCGGTACTCACGGGGCAAGGGTAGAATCGTAGCGTGTACCCGGCCAAGGCCGCTGCCCTCATCGCATGGACCCGATCATGAACAAGCCCGCCGCACGGATCTCCGCCCTGTCGTTGTCGCTGATGCTGCTGGCCGGTTGTGCCACCACCAGCCTGACCAGCACGCCCGATTCGCCGGCCCAGAGCCAGGCGCTGGCGCTGATCGAACAGGGCAAGCCACGCGACGCCGCGCTGCAGCTGGAAGCCCTGGCCGCCACCCTGCGCGGCGGCGCTCGCAGCAACGCGCTGGCCGACGCGGCCTGGGCCTGGCACCTGGCCGGTGACAGTGCGCGCGCGCGCAGCCTGCTGGGCCAGCTCACCGCCCGCCAGCTGTCCGGCGCCAGCCTGCAGCGCTACCAGCTGACCGGTGCCGAGCTGGCGCTGGCCGACAAGCAACCGGCGCAGGCGCTGGCCCTGCTGAAGGATCATGCCGACAGTGTTGCGGTCGGCCTGCGCACCCGCTGGCTGCTGGCCCGCGCCCAGGCCCTGCAGGGCACCGGCGATGCCTTCGGCGCCGCCACCGAACGTGCACGCGCCCATGCCAGCCTGACCGGCAGTGCGCGCAGCGAGAACCAGGCCGCCATCGCCGGCCTGCTCGGTACCCTCGACGACGCCACTTTGCGCAGCCGTGCCGCTGCCCTGCCGGCCAACGATCCTCTGTACAACTTCGCCGGCCGTGCGCTGATCGCGCGCGGCCTGCCGCTGCCGCGCCCGTTCGACCGCGATGGCGCGGCCCAGTTTGATACCAGCAAGCGTCCGCCGGCGATGAGCGACGGCTACCGGCCGCCGGCCAAGCTGGCCGTGCTGCTGCCGCTCAGCGGCCGCCTGGCCACCGCCGCGCAGCCGGTGCGCGATGGCCTGTTGAGCGCCTACTACGGTGAAAGCCGTCGCCGCCCGGACATCAATTTCTTCGACACCGCTGGCACCCCGGCTGGTGCCCTCGCCGCCTACGACAAGGCCGTCGCCTCCGGTGCCGACTTCGTGGTCGGCCCGCTGGGCCGCGACGAAGTGGACGCCGTGTACGGCCGCCAGCAGCTGCAGGTACCGGTGCTGGCCCTGAACCGCGGCAAGGATGCACCGCCGGCCGGCAGCGCTGGTTTCTCGCTGGCACCGGAAGACGACGGCATCGTCGCCGCCGAGTACCTGCGTGGCCGCGAGCGCAACCGCGCGCTGGTGATCAGCAGCAACGACGACACCGGCCGCCGTTCCGCCGCCGCCTTTGCCCAGCGCTTCGCTCAGCGCGGCGGCCAGGTGGTGGCCACGGTCAATGTCAGCGAAGCCGTCGGCGATGTCGGCGCGCAGGTGCGCAATGCCGGTCAGGTCGATGCCGTGTTCCTCGCCGTGCGCGCCCCGCAGGCCCGGTTGCTGGCGCCGCAGCTGGCGTTGGCCGGTGCCGGTGGCGCGACCCGCGTCGGCACCTCGCAGCTGACCGTCGGCAGCGGCAAGGTGGAAGAAGACGTGGCGCTGGACGGCATCGTCTACCCGAACGAAGCCTGGAATGTGCGCAGCGTGTCCGGCCTGCCGTCGGCCAGCCAGGTGGCCAGCGCGCTGCCCAGCGCTCGCGGCGCCGCTGGCCGCCTGTTCGCTTTCGGTGCCGATGCCTGGAAGATCACCGCCTATCTGGACAAGCTGTCCAACGAGGGCGGCCTGGACGGTGCCACCGGCACCCTGTTCCTGGACAGCAACGGCAACATCCTGCGCCAGCCGGCATGGTCCACCTTCAATGGCGGCCGGCCGATGCCGATCGTCGGTGGTCGCTGAGCGCAGCCAACGTGGCTCGGCGGTGGAAGCCGCCGCCGAGCTGCATCTGCAACAGGCCGGACTGCAGCGGCGTGCGCGCAACGTGCGCTATCGCGGCGGTGAACTGGACCTGGTGATGGATGACGCCGGTACCGTGGTGTTCGTGGAAGTGCGCTATCGCGCGCGCTCCGATTTCGGTGGCGGCGCCGCTTCGGTGGATGCGCGCAAATGCCGGCGCCTGGCGCATGCCGCGCAGCTGTACCTGCAGGACAACCCGGCACTGGCCAATGCACCCTGCCGTTTCGATGTGGTTGAAGCCAGTGGTGAACCGCCGCAGCTGCGGTGGCTGCGTGATGCATTCCGGCTGGATGACTGCTGATGGTTACCGTCCGCTCTGGTAGAGGCCGACCTTGGTCGGCGCTTCTGTGCCAACCATGGTTGGCACCTACCAGAGCGCAGCCTGGCCGGCACAACCACGGTGCGTGACTGATGCCTTCGATCATCACCCATGCCGCTGTGCCGTTGGCGCTCTGGTGCGCCGCTGACCGTGGCCGCATCCCACCGCGCCTGCTGGCGGCCGGTGTGATCGCTGCGATGCTGCCCGATGCCGACGTGCTGGCCTTTGCACTGCATATTCCCTACGCCGATGCGTTCGGACATCGCGGTGCCAGCCATTCGTTGCTGTTTGCCGGCGTGCTGGCGGCATTGGCCGCGGTGTTGGCGTTCTTTGGTAGCCGCCGATCCTGGTCGGCACCACACAGCTCCGGTAGTCGCCGACCTTGGTCGGCGCTTCTGTGCCAACCAAGGTTGGCACCCACCAAGGCAGGGCCAACGGTGGCATCGACCCTACAAGCGGCGGTGTTCGTCTTCGTCTGCGCCGCCAGCCATCCGTTGCTGGATGCGATGACCTCCGGCGGCCTCGGCGTCGCTCTGGCCTGGCCATGGAGCGAACAGCGCTTCTTCGCGCCGTGGCGACCCATCCGCGTTTCACCCTTCGCCCCGCAGTTCTTCAGCGCGCGGGGCGTGGCCACCCTGCTCTCCGAACTGCGCTGGGTGTGGCTGCCACTGGCTACCGCCGTTGTTGCCTGGAAACTGATCCAACCCGCTCCTGCTGCCCCACGAGATCCGTCATGAGTCCTGCCCTGCCTGCTGCACTGGTTGCCGAACTGTCCGCCCTGCTGGGCGCGGAGGGCTGGCGCATGGATGACGGCGCGCTGGAGGCAAACGCGCAGGACAACTCATGGCGCCACCAGCGCCCGGCGGCGGTGGCGCTGCCAGCCGACATCGAACAGGTGCAGGCTTTGGTGCGGGCCTGCCGTGCGCATGGCGTGGCCCTGGTCGCACGTGGCGCTGGTACCGGCACCACCGGCGCGGCGGTGCCGCTGCCCGGTAGCATCGTGCTGTCGTTCACCCGCATGGACCGCATCGTCGAGATCCGCACCGGTGACCGTTGCGCGGTGGTGCAACCGGGCGTGCTCAACGGCGCCCTGCAGCAGGCGCTGGCCCCGCATGGCCTGTTCTGGGCACCGGACCCCTCCAGCGCCGAGATCTGCAGCATCGGCGGCAACCTGGCCTGCAATGCCGGCGGCCCGCGCGCGGTGAAGTACGGCACCAGCCGCGACAACGTGCTGGGCCTGGTTGCCGTTACCGGCACCGGCGACGTGATCCGCTGCGGCGGTGCCTACACCAAGGACGCCACCGGCTATGACCTCACGCATCTGCTGGTGGGCAGCGAAGGCACGCTGGCATTGATCGTGGAAGCCACGCTGAAACTGACCCCGCTGCCGGTCAGCCAGGCCGGCCTGCGCGTGCTGTACCGCGATGCCGATGCCGCCGCGGCCGCCGTATCGCGATTGATGTCGCAACCGGTGGTGCCCACGCGCCTGGAATTCATGGACGCACGCAGCCTGGAGCTGCTGCGGCTGAATGGTGCCGACGTGCC
Source organism: Stenotrophomonas sp. 86156_Sma (assembly GCF_056481625.1). Taxonomy (NCBI): domain Bacteria; kingdom Pseudomonadati; phylum Pseudomonadota; class Gammaproteobacteria; order Lysobacterales; family Lysobacteraceae; genus Stenotrophomonas; species Stenotrophomonas sp. 86156_Sma. The sequence goes on along the minus strand of NZ_CM151157.1, from coordinate 712,021 downwards.
GGAGGCCGGTGCGATGCTGCTGGTCGAAGCCGATGGTGACCACGACACCCTGCCCTACCTGCTGCAGGCGCTGGCCAGCGCCGCAGAGGGCGACGGCATGATCGAACTGGATGTGGCGATGGAAGGTCGTGCACGCGATCAGCTGTGGGCCGCACGCAAAGCGTTGTCGCCCGCACTGCGCAGCGTCGCGCCGGGCAAGATCAACGAAGACGTGGTGGTACCGGTGTCGCGCATTCCGGAACTGGTGGCCGGCGTGCAGGCACTGGCACGTGACTACGCACTCACCATCGTCACCTTCGGCCATGCCGGCAACGGCAACCTGCACGTCAACATCCTCTACCACCCGGATGATGCCGACGAGAACGCGCGCGCGCATGCCGCGCTGCCAAAGATCTTCGAGCTGACGCTGGCGTTGGGCGGCACGCTGTCGGGAGAACACGGCATTGGCCTGGCCAAGCGAGATTTCATGGCGAAGGCCTTCACCGCAGAAACGCTGGCGACGATGCGAGCGATCAAGGCCGCGCTGGACCCGGACGGCATCCTCAACCCCGGCAAGGTGCTGCCGCCGGTGTAGGGCCACTGCCAATGTGTTGACGACGACCCGCAGGAGCCCTCCCCAGCTGGAGGCGTCGCACTGTGCCCGCTACGGACCTTCACGCTGCCAGCCGTCAACTGAAGCTCCTTCCGGTGTCCAGTGTGCTTTGCAACTTGTTGCATGGGAAAACTGCGCCTTTGCCAGGAACATATCGCCAACAGCACCACACAGCTCTGACCCACGCCCGCCGTGAGCGCCAGCTGCCTGGTCCAGCGAGCCTGCAGTGACAGCACCATCGGCATCTCTGTGAGCCGTTGGCAACCGCCGAACGGGTTGGGTCGAAGCAACAGCGCCCACGCCCTGCGAACAAGGATGCCGAGATGTACAAGCCTCTCTATCCCCATGTCATCACCACTCTTGGCGAAGCCGCTGCGCGCCTGCCACATGACCTCGCGCCGATCCTGGAGCAGGCCCTGGCCGCGGTCAACGATGCGCGGTCGCTGGCAACGGTCACGTGTGAGTCCTGCCTGCAGCAGCATCGCGGCAGGCAGCCGCAGGCTGACTGAGTACTGGATGCGCAGTTGCAGGCAGCTTAGCGACATTTGCAGAGCCGAGCCCATGCTCGGCTGCCATGGGGCACATCGCGATGAAAGCCGCGCTTCGCGCGTGAGCCGAGCGTAGGCTCGGCTCTGCAGCGTCGATGTCATCCAGCAACCGCGCACCGATACGGCAGCACCCGGTCATGCCCGGCGGTTTCAGTCGCGTGGCAGCGCCGGGCCATGTCCGGCGTTCCGGATCAGGCGAAGTGCTGGTAACCGCCGTCGGCGGCTTCGCCATCCACGTGTACGCCCTGCCCTTCGGCGATGCGGCCGATTCGGGTGAGCGGCACGTCCAGCGATTCGGCCAGATAGTGCAGCGCATCGCGCTGGTCGGCGGCGGCGGTGAAGCACAGCTCGTAGTCGTCACCACCGCGCAGTGCGCAGTCGCGCGCGCCATCGCGGCCGAGCAGTTCACGCAGCGCGTGCGAGATCGGAAGCGAATCGGCATCCACATGCGCGGCCACGTTGCTGCGCGTGGCGATGTGACCCAGATCGGCCAGCAGGCCATCGGACACGTCCACTGCGGCATGCGCGAACGCACGCAGGCGCAGGCCCAGGGTCACACGCGGCGTCGGCCGCAGCAGGCGCAGGCGCAGGCTTTCGTAGTCGGCCAGCAGCGTGGCGGTGGCGATGCTCAGCGCAGCTTGTTGCCACAGGCGCAGCGCACCGGCGGCATCGCCGAGCGTGCCGCTCACCCAGATGTCATCGCCAAGCTGCGCGCGGTCGCGACGCAGGGCCTGGCCACGACCGACCTGGCCCATCGCGGTCACCGACAGCGACAACGGACCGCGCGTGGTGTCACCGCCGATCAACGCAATGTCGTGCTGGTCGGCCAGGGCGAAGAAGCCATCGGCGAACGCATCGATCCAGTCTTCAGAGGCTTCCGGCAGCGACAACGCCAGCGTGCACCACGCCGGGCGCGCGCCCATCGCAGCCAGGTCCGACAGGTTGACCGCCAGGGTCTTCCAGCCGATGTCGAAGGCCGGAGTTTCCACCGGGAAGTGCACGCCGCTGTTGAGCGTGTCGGCAGTGACCACCAGTTGCTCATTGGCACGCGGCTGCAGCAGCGCAGCGTCGTCGCCGATGCCGAGCAGGATGTCGTCGCGCTCGAGGGTACGGGCGCGGATGCGGTCAATGAGGGCGAATTCGGCCAGGGACAAGGGGCGTTCCCGCTGTTGTACGTGCCGCGCGGTGCGCGGTGGGCGGTAGTGCCGGCCGCTGGCCGGCAACCTCAGGATCCCTGCAGCTGCCGGCCAGCGGCCGGCACTACCACAGGTGGGTCAGTGACCCGATTCGACCTTGCGCCATTCCACGGCGGCACGATCCAGCACGCCGTTGACGTAGGTATGGCCATGCTCGGAACCGAAGCGCTTGGCCGATTCGATGGCTTCGTTGATCACCACGCGGTACGGCACGTCCAGGCGGTAGCGCAGCTCGTAGGCGGCCAGGCGCAGCACCGCGCGTTCGATCGCGTCCACTTCTTCGATGCCACGGTCCAGGTACGGGCCGAGCGCTTCGTCGATGTCGCGGCGGTTGTCGAGCACGCCGTGCAGCAGTGCTTCGAAGTACGCCAGGTCGGCGATTTCGCGGGCCTGCTCGTGGGCGAACTGGGCGATCAGCGACTGGGCGTTGCCGCCGGAGATCTGCCAGGCGTAGATGGCCTGCACAGCACGACGGCGCGCGCGCGAGCGCAGCACCGGATCGACGCCATCACGGCGGACGGGTTTACCGGAGGGCTTGCCCTGGGTGTTCTTGTTCATGGCAGCTGCTCCAGAAGATTGACCATTTCCAATGCGGCGAGTGCGACTTCCTCGCCCTTGTTGCCGTGGCTGCCGCCTGCGCGGGCCTCGGCGTCTTCAACGCGTTCCACCGCCAGCACGCCGTTCAGCACCGGCACGCCGAAGTCCAGCTGCACGCGCATCAGGCCTTCGGCGCAGCGATCGGCCACGTGCTCGTAGTGGCGGGTATCGCCACGGATCACGCACCCCAGGGTAAGGATAGCGGCGTGTTCGTGGGCGGCGGCCAGGCGCGCGGCCACCAGCGGCAGTTCCCAGGCACCCGGCACGCGGATCACGTCGATGTTGGCTTCGGTGATGCCGTTGCCAGCCAGGCTCTGGCGGGCGCCAGCGACCAGCGTGTCGGTGATGCGGGCGTTCCAGCGGCTGGCCAGGATGGCGAAGCGCGCCGATTCGGGAGTGCGAAGATCGCCTTCGAAGTGGCTCATATGCGGCTTGGGGGACTCGATAAGGGGGTAATTCTAGCGTGGATGGGCCCCGGCCGTGGCCGATGGGGGCCCGGGGCGTGCCGACCAACGGCCGGCACTACCCATTACAGGGTCACCGTCTCCACCACTTCCAGGCCGTAGCCGGCCAGGCCGATCTGGCGGCGCGGGGTGCCCAGTACGCGCAGCTTGCCCAGGCCCAGGTCGGACAGGATCTGTGCGCCAGCACCATTGCGGCGCCACTGGCTCACGTCCTTGTCCTTGCCCGGTACCACCGGCGCCGGCTGCTGGCGCAGGCGGGCCAGCAGGGCCTCGCCGTCGCGCGGGGCCGACAGCACCACCATCACGCCGGCGCCTTCGGCATCGATCGCGCGCAGGGCATCGGTGGCAGCCACGCCGAAGTCATCGCGGCGCCAGTGCAGCAGGTCGGCCAGCGGGTTTTCCACCTGCACGCGCACCAGGGTCGGCGTTTCGGCATCCGGAGTGCCGCGCACCAGGGCGAAATGCACGTCGTGGGCGATGCGGTCGCGATAGGTGACCAGCTTGAACGGGCCGAATTCGGTATCGATGTCGCGTTCATCGACGCGCTCGACGGTCTTCTCGGTGGCCAGACGGTAGGCGATCAGGTCGGCGATGGAGCCCATCTTCAGGCCGTGCTCGCGGGCAAACACTTCCAGCTCCGGGCGGCGCGCCATGCTGCCATCCGGGTTCAGGATCTCCACCAGCACGCCGGCCGGTTCCAGCCCGGCCAGCATGGCCATGTCCACGGCCGCCTCGGTGTGGCCGGCGCGGGTCAGCACGCCGCCCGGCTGGGCGATCAGCGGGAAGATGTGGCCCGGCTGGTGCAGGTCCGACGGCTTGGCGTTGGGCTTCACCGCGGTGCGGATGGTATGCGCGCGGTCATGCGCCGAGATGCCGGTGGTGACGCCCTCGGCGGCCTCGATGCTGACCGTGAAATTGGTCTGGAACTGCGCGGTATTGGCCTGCACCATCGGCGCCAGGCCGAGATCGGCGGCGCGGGTGCGGTTCAGCGGCAGGCACACCAGGCCACGGCCATGGGTGACCATGAAGTTGATGTCGCTGGCCTTGACCAGCTCGGCGGCCATGATCAGGTCGCCTTCGTTCTCGCGGTCTTCGTCATCGACGATGACGACCATGCGGCCCAGGCGGATGTCTTCCAGGATTTCTGGAATCGGGGCGAAGTTCATGCTGCATCTCCATGCGGGTGCTGGCCGTTGGCAGGTGGGTGCTGACCGTTGGTCGGCACACCCATCAATCGCTCGACGTAACGGAAAAAACCCCCCCCCCCCCCCCCCCCCGGGGGGGGGGGGGGGGCCCCCCGCGGGGGGGGGGAGGGGGCCCACAAAACCCCCCCCCCCCCCCCCCCCCACCGGGGCCCCCCCCCCCCCCCGAGCGCGCCCCCCCTCGCGATGTAGCGGCGCCGCGAGGCCGGCGCTGCGAAAAGCCCACCCCGGGCCCGCGCGTCTTCGTGGATGGACAGCCCCTGGCCAAGGCCGTCGACGTGGCCGCTGACCAGATGGCCGCCGAGGCGGTCGGTCGGGCGCATGGCGCGTTCCAGGTTGATGACCGCACCCTCGCCCAGCTGGCCCAGCGTGGTCAGGCCCAGGGTCTCGGTGGAGGCATCGGCCTGGAAGCTGCTGGCGTCGAATGCGATGACGGTGAGGCAGACGCCGTTGATGGCAATGCTCTCGCCCATCTGCACGTTGTCGAACGGCAGATTCCCGACATTGAAGGTGAAGCGGACATCGCCGCCAATGGATTCGCGTGCGGCCAGACGGCCGACGCCTTCGATGATTCCAGTAAACAAGTAACGTTCTCCGCGAAAAGTGAGCGAAAAACGCCGCAAGGCAAACAGGCGCACGCAGGGCATGAGCCCTGTGGCACCGTCTTCTTTCATCCGGACTATGACCGTCGGCTCCGGCATTGGACCGGATCTGCTGACCCCCGGCCGTGGGCCGGGGCGCTCGCGGGCTCGTGCTTGCGCACCTACCGCCGGTGGGGAATTGCACCCCGCCCTGAAGACGTTTGTGTACCGGCGAACCGGCGTGGCTAGTGTACCAGCCCGTGCTGAACGGGGTCGGATGCCACAGCTGTGACGGCCGTCGCTCGCAATTTGTAAAACTTTCATTAAAATTCTACCCCGGACGACATGAGGTCGCCACGGGCAGCCCGCTGGGCAGGCCCGCCAAAGGACTGAAATTCACAGGAATTCCCATGCGCAAGATGCTGATCGTGGCCGCCCTGCTGGCCGCCGCCCCGCTCTCGGCTTCGGCCGACGCCCTGAGCTACACCTACGTTGAAGGCGGTTGGACGCAGGTCAAGGTTGACGACAACGCACTGGACGACCCGAAGGTCGACGGCGGCTACCTGCGTGGCTCCGTGGCCATCGCCGAACAGGTCTACGTGTTTGGTGGCTGGTCGCGCACCAGCAAGACCTATCACTACAGCGACGGTTCGCTGAAGGTTGAACTGAATCAGCCGGAGCTGGGCATCGGCTACCACATGCCGTGGACCGACCGCGTCGACTTCACCGCCGACATCGCCTGGGTGCGCCAGAACGCTGAGCTGACCGATCGTTATGACGGCTACAGCGACCGCTACAAGGACCACACCAACCTGGCCCGCGCCACCATGGGCATCCGCGGCAAGCCGTCGCGCATGACCGAAGCCTGGGCCAAGGCCGGTTACATGGACGGCGGCAACAACTACAAGGGCACCTGGGTCGGCACCATCGGTGGCCAGATCAACTTCACCAGGACCTGGGGTCTGGTGGGCGAGATCTCCGGCTACCGCGACGTCACCCAGTACTCGGCCGGCGTCCGCGCCAGCTTCTGATCCAGCGATCGCTCCTCGTCGTGCGATCGAACGGGCCCCGCAAGGGGCCCGTTTTTTTGGCCGACATACACGACCTCGTGACCCCATCGCGCCATCGAAAGTCCACGCAGATGCGCTAGGCTTGCGCGCCTCTGGAACAGGAAAACACCGTCATGAAGACCCCCACCCGTACTCTGCTGGCCAGCATGCTGCTGTGCGCCCCGCTGATCGCCACGGCCGCCCCGGCCACGCTATCGCCCGAACAGGCGTTCGACCTGTATGCACGCACCCTGCTGGAAGACGACGCGACCGCCACGCGCGCGCTCAACGACGCACTGAAACCGGCATTCGAAGGCCAGGACGCTGTGACCCCGAACCCGGGTGCGCTGGCCAAGGCATTGGCCGAACCCTGGCAGACCGTACTGGCCAGCACCGGCGCCAAGGTCGACGCTGCAGCCACCGAAGCGCTGTATGCCAAGGCGCTGCGTGATTCGAAGTGCCGCGCCACCAAGAGCGTGATCGAAGACAACGAATACGTTGAAGACCAGAAGCTGGCGCGGATCACCTACAGCTGCCAGCTGCCCGACCTGGGCAAGGTGCGCCCGCTGTTCGCCGCCAGCCTCGCATCCGACGCCAGCCCGGCCTCGCGCAAGCAGTTCACCGATGCCTACACCCAGGCGCTGCAGAGTGGTTCGCGCGTGCCGGTCAGCGGCACCTTCACCCTGTATCCGGCCAAGGACAACGGCTACTGGTACAGCGGCAACTTCGATGACCTGGTGGGCACCGTGGCCGGTGCGCTGGCACCGTTCGAGGACTGGATGCAGGACGCGCAGGCGGCCAACGCGCCGAAGGTGACCGGTGTACCGGGCTGCGACCTGCTGCTGCAGCAGCATCGTGCCTGCGTGGCGAAGATCGCACCGGACCAGATCAGCGGCGTGGACGCCATGGCCGAGGAGCTGAAGGCCAAGGCACAGGTGCAGTCGGCCGATGAGATGACGCAGGAGTGCAAGGCACTGCGCCCGATCGCTGAGATGATGTGGACCGACGAGTGCGCGTGAGCCGCGTGTAGAGCCGAGCCCACGCTCGGCTCATTGTCGCCGACGACGAGGGCGGCCGCACTTTCAGAACCGTTGCATGGCCCTGCGTGGCCTGCATGGTCAATGCTGTTGCCCTCTTCCATCGGGGCAACCGCATGAAACACCGCACGACGTCGACCATGGTCATGTTGCTGACGCTGCTGGCACTGGTGGCGTGCGGGCAAGCCAAAGTTCCCAAGTCCAGGATTACGACCTTCTCGGTCATCCCAGCGGTTGCGTTCGAGTCAACCCTGCTGAGCGACCGGCAGCTGGATGCGTGGATGAGCGAAGACGACGACTGCCACGCGTTCCTGATGTACCACGATCAGTGTGCCGTGCTGGTGTTGCCGCATGAGTACGACGACGGTTTTACCCGTCACCAGCTGCGATTGAAGGCGAAGAACCTGCCGGGCAAGGCACTGGGCGCGTACTGCCGCAACCTGCATGCACTGTGGAAGCAGCAATGGAAGGGCCAGTGCCCCGTCGGCGAAGAAGACGACGAGGATGCCTGACGACAAGGGCATCGCCCCTGCTTCGCGTCATTCCCTCACGGGCGCAGCAGCAGCCTGATGTCCTCGCCGACCTGGCGCTGGTCGACCACGCGCAGGCGACGCTGCTGGTCCATGGCATCGATACCGAGACCGGCCAGCAGCGGACGACCGTTATCGCCCAGCAGCGTGGGCGCCTGATACATCAGCAGTTCGTCCACCCAGCCGCCGCGCAGCAGCGCGCCAGCCAGCGTCGCGCCGGCTTCGGTGTGCACCTCGTTGATGCCGCGTTCGGCCAGCAGTGCCAGCACCGCGCCAAGATCGAGACGGCCGTCAACACTGGGTACGCTGGCAAATTCTGCGTCGGCCGCGTCCGGTGCGCTCACCGCCGCGTCGTGCAGGTACAGCGTCGGTGCCCCGCCCTCGCGCACGCGCCTGCATTCGAGCGAGCGCAGGCGCGCATCGAGTACCACGCGCAACGGCGGCATCACTTCGGTGTCCGCCAGGCGCACGGTCAGCATCGGGTCGTCGGCCAGCACCGTGTCGGCGCCGGTCAGGATCGCACCCGCACGCGCGCGCCAGTGCTGCACGTCTTCGCGCGCAGCCGGCCCGGTGATCCACTTGGAGCTGCCATCGGCCATTGCGGTACGACCGTCGAGGCTGGCCGCCAGCTTCACCCGCAGCCACGGCCGGTTGCGCTCCACACGCGACAGGAAGCCCTTGTTGAGCTCGCGTGCCTGCGCCGCCATCAGCCCTTCGGCGACCTCGATGCCGGCGTTGCGCAGCAGATCAAAGCCACCCCCATCGACCTTCGGAAATGGATCGCGCATGGCGGCAACCACACGCGACACGCCCGCTTCAATCAGGGCCAGCGCACACGGCGGCGTACGACCGTAGTGTGCGCAGGGTTCCAGGGTGACGTAGGCGGTGGCACCGCGTGCTTCGCCGCCGGCCTCGCGCAGGGCGAACACCTCAGCGTGCGGTCCACCGGCGCGCTGGTGCCAGCCCTGCCCGACCACACGTTCGCCGTGGGCGATGACGCAGCCGACCATCGGGTTGGGGCGGGTGGTGTAGGCGGCACGCTCGGCCAGACGCAGTGCGTTGGCCATGTGCAGGTGGTCGAGAACGGAGAACGGGGTGGTCATGCGGCCATGGTAGCGCCGTTGGTGTGGATCCATGCCATCAGTGCCAACCAACGGTTGGCACCCACCAGTGGATGTGCCATCGGTGCCAACCAAGGTTGGCATCTACCGGGGCGGTCAGCCCTTCTTCTTCTTGGTCAGGGCGATCACGTCGCCCAGCAGCTGCAGCTGTTCGGTACTGGAGGGCAGGTCACGCTCCAGCTTCTCGATCTCCTCGCGGAAATCGGCCACGTCCTCGAAGCTGCGGTAGACCGACGCGAAGCGTACGTAGCCGACATGGTCGAGCTTGCGCAGTTCGTTCATGACGAACTCGCCGACCTTGATCGAGGGCACTTCGCGCTCGCCGCTGATGCGCAGCTGGTGGACCACGGCGCGTACCGCCGCTTCGATCTTGTCTTCGGCCACCGCACGCTTCTGCAGCGCGCGGTCGAAGCCAGCGCGGACCTTGCGCTGGTCGAATGCTTCACGAGTGCCATCGCTCTTGACGATGGCGGGCAGTTTCAACTCCACCGTTTCCATGGTGCTGAAGCGCTCGCCACAGGCTTCGCATTCACGCCGACGACGGATCGTCGCGCCGTCTTCGGAGACGCGCGAGTCGATGACCCGGGTATCGGCATGTTGGCAGAAGGGGCAGTGCATGGAACGCCTGGCTCAGGAAAGTACCTATTGCCACGGTCATGGCAGCGTCGCAAAGGTACCTGAGAAAGGGCCCCGCAGCAAATGCTGTCTGCGCGGAAGTGCCTGCATTTCGGCCGAACAGAGCCTCCAGCGCGGTCAGCGCTGCGCGTTCAACCGGGTGCCGGCGGCGCCGAGGCCGCGCGCGCCCAACGCAGCCACGCCAGATGCCCTGCCATCACCAGCAGCGGCGGGCCGAACCCGAAGAAGGCCAGGGTCGAGATCTCCCCGCGCTTGAAGGTGAAGTACAGCGTGGCGGCGACCACGCCCAGCGCGGCCAGGCTTCCCAGCGCCAGGCCTATCCAGGCGACAACCGGCGATTGGCGCAGGCCGGTAACACCGCGCCAAAGGAACAGGCCGCTCAGCCACAACCACGACAGCAGGCCGATGATCCCGGCCGACGACCACAGCAGCAGGATCCTGTACTCGTCACCGGTCAGGTACTTGCCATCCCATACGACCATCAGACCCAGCACGGCACCCGTGCCTCCGGCGGCCACCGTTGGCAGGCCCACCAACAGGCCGGCAATGGCCATCCAGCGTTTGTGCAGACGCTCATCCATGCGTTCGGTTTCCTTCCCTGGGCCGCATCATCCGCGGCGTTTGATCCACACCAGCATCGCAGCCGGCACCAGCATCGACGGGCCCAGCAGCAACAAGCCGAGGCCTTCGCCGTGCACGGCGATGCCCCACCACAGCGCCAGCCCCAGCGGCGGCAAGGCGGCGAGACCGCCCGCCAGCAGCATCCACCACCAGAGGCGGTGCACGTGCAGCCCGGCACGCCCCTGCATCAGAAAACCCGCGCTAAGCCACAACCAGGCCAGGCAGCCGGCAATGCCGGCCAGGCCCCACAGCGGCATCACCGTTACCGAGGCCAGCGTGCCATGACCAAACTGGCCCAGCCCCATCAGCAGCAGCATCGTCGCCGCCGCGCCGCCCATCGCCAGGCTGGGCAGGCCGAACAGCACCGCCAGGACGGTGTAGAGGTACTTGAGGTGGCGCTCATCCATGCGCAGTTGCTCCGATACCGGGGTCAGAGCCCTTCCCTGCGGGAAGGGATCCGACCCCTGCTTCGATCCGACCCCTGCTGCGATCAGCCGTAGACCGGGTACTTGCGGCACTGCGCGCTGACGGCGTCGCGCACGCGGGCGATGACGGCGTCATCGTTCGGTGCGTCGAGCACGTCGGCGATCCAGTTGGCCAGATCCACGCAATCCTGTTCGACGTAACCACGGGTGGTCACCGCCGGGGTGCCCAGGCGCAGGCCCGAGGTCACGAACGGCGAACGCGGATCGTTCGGCACCGAGTTCTTGTTGACGGTGATGTGGGCCTTGCCCAGCGCGGCTTCCGCGTCCTTGCCGGACACGTCCTTGCCGATCATGTCGACCAGCATCAGGTGGTTCTGGGTGCCACCGGAGACGATCTTGTAGCCGCGCGCAATGAGCGTGTTGGCCATCGCCTGGGCGTTCTTCACCACCTGCTGCTGGTAGGCCTTGAAGCCCGGTTCCAGCGCTTCCTTGAAGGCCACGGCCTTGCCGGCGATGACGTGCATCAGCGGACCGCCCTGGATGCCCGGGAACACGATCGACTGCAGCTTCTTGACCAGGTCTTCGTCGGCGCCCTTGGCGACGATGATGCCGCCACGCGGGCCGCGCAGGGTCTTGTGGGTGGTCGAGGTGACCACGTGCGCGTGCTCCAGCGGGCTCGGGTAGACGCCAGCGGCGACCAGGCCGGCGATGTGGGCCATGTCGACGAACAGGTAGGCGCCGACCTTGTCGGCGATGGCGCGGAAGCGCGCCCAGTCGATCACCTGCGAGTAGGCCGAGAAGCCGGCCACGACCATCTTCGGCTTGTGCTCCAGGGCCAGGCGCTCGACTTCGTCGTAATCGATCAGGCCCTGGTCGTTCACACCGTACTGCACGGCGTTGAACAGCTTGCCCGAGGCATTGACCTTGGCACCGTGGGTGAGGTGGCCGCCGTGGGCCAGGCTCATGCCGAGGATGGTGTCACCCGGCTGCAGCAGGGCGAAGTACACGGCCTGGTTGGCCTGCGAGCCGCTGTGCGGCTGCACGTTGGCGTAGTCGGCGCCGAACAGCTGCTTCAGGCGGTCGATCGCCAGCTGCTCGGCGATGTCCACGTATTCGCAGCCACCGTAGTAGCGCTTGCCCGGGTAGCCTTCGGCGTACTTGTTGGTCAGCTGGCTGCCCTGCGCTTCCATCACCGCCGGGCTGGTGTAGTTCTCGCTGGCGATCAGCTCGACGTGGTCTTCCTGGCGCTGGGTTTCAGCGGCGATGGCCTTGGCCAGTTCGGGATCGTAGGATTCGATGCGGACGTCACGCGGGAACATCGGGTACTCCAGCAGGCAGGGAAAAGGGGTACGGCTCAGCCCCCGATTGTAGCTCCGCACCGGGCCTGCCGGGGCCGAAACGGACGGGGCCGGCATCCCCGAAGGAATCCGGCCCCGTATGGTTTCGAGTGCGCTGTACCGGCGTACCGGTAGATCCACGCCATGCGTGGAGGTGGCTGCGGACTCAGCGGCTGCTGAGCACGTACTGGGCGATCACACCGGTGGCGATGGCCACCAGCAGCATGTTGCCGCGGTCATCGCGGATCCAGTGGTGGCCATACGGCGGGCGACGCAGGTGATAGCGCGGGTAGTCGTTCACCACATAGATCGGGCCACGGTAGTAGTCGCGGTAGCGATGGCCGACCTTCCAGCCGTAGCCCGGGCCATAGGCCGGGCGGTACACCACACGCGGCGGTGCCGGGCGGTAGTAGCGGTCATGGTCGCGGTGCCACTCGCGGCGATCCTGGCGGTAGTCGCGCCGGGCCTCGCGGCGGTCGCGCTCCCAGTCACGGCGATCCTGGCGCCACTCGCGGCGGTCCTCGCGCCACTCGCGGCGATCATGGTCGCGGCGGTGGTCGTTGTCGGCGAAGGCCGGGGCCACGGCGCCGAGCGCCAGCACAGAGGCCACGGCGCCGGCCATTACTCGATTGATGCGCATGTCAGACCTCTGCTCGGGTGGGTGGTGAGCCCATATTGCGCACCCGATCTGAACCGTTTCCGGCTGGAAACGCTTCCCGCTACAGGACTGTGACCGGGTATTCAGGCCGCGGCCAGCCCGGCGCCCCTGCCCGGGCGCGGCCCGGAACCGGTTCCGGCTATAATTGGCGGTATTCCATTTCAGTCTGTGCCCGCTGCCGCAACGGGATGTTCCCGTGACGGGTCGGGCGCAGGGCCGCGCCTACGGAGACCGCATGTCCTCGCAATACATCTACACCATGAACCGCGTGTCCAAGGTGGTCCCGCCCAAGCGGCAGATCATCAAGGACATCTCGCTGTCCTTCTTCCCGGGCGCGAAGATCGGCCTGCTGGGCCTGAACGGCGCCGGCAAGTCCACCGTGCTGAAGATCATGGCCGGCGTGGACACCGATTTCGAGGGCGAAGCCCGCCCGCAGCCGGGCATCAAGGTCGGCTACCTGGCGCAGGAACCGGAACTGGACCCGACCAAGACCGTGCGTGAAGCGGTCGAGGAAGGCGTGGGCGAAGTGCTGCAGGCCCAGGCCGCGCTGGACGCGGTGTACCTGGCCTACGCCGAGGAAGGCGCCGACTTCGACGCGCTGGCCAAGGAACAGGAGCGCCTGGAGGCGATCCTGGCCGCTGGCGACGCGCACACCCTGGAGAACCAGCTGGACGTGGCCGCCGATGCGCTGCGCCTGCCGCCGTGGGATGCCGTGGTCGGCAAGCTGTCCGGTGGTGAAAAGCGCCGCGTGGCGCTGTGCCGCCTGCTGCTGCAGAAGCCGGACATGCTGCTGCTCGACGAACCGACCAACCACCTGGACGCCGAGTCGGTGGAATGGCTGGAACAGTTCCTGGCGCGCTACACCGGCACCGTGGTGGCCGTTACCCACGATCGCTACTTCCTGGACAACGCCGCCGAGTGGATCCTGGAACTGGACCGCGGCCGCGGCATTCCGTGGAAGGGCAACTACACCGACTGGCTGACCCAGAAGGATGAGCGCCTGAAGCAGGAAGACAACCAGGAAAAGGCCCGCCAGAAGGCGATCCAGAAGGAACTGGAGTGGTCGCGCCAGAACGCCAAGGGCGGCCGCACCAAGGGCAAGGCCCGTCTGGCCCGCCTGGAAGAGCTGCAGTCGGTCGATTACCAGAAGCGCAACGAGACCAATGAAATCTTCATCCCGCCGGGCGAGCGCCTGGGCAATGCGGTGATGGAGTTCAAGAACGTCTCCAAGAAGTTCGGCGACCGCCTGCTGTTCGACAACCTGAGCTTCCTGGTGCCGGCCGGCGCCATCGTCGGCATCATCGGCCCGAACGGTGCCGGTAAGTCGACCCTGTTCAAGATGATCACCGGCCAGGAAAAGCCGGATACCGGCGAGATCGTGGTCGGCCCGACCGTGAAGCTGTCCTACGTGGACCAGAGCCGCGACGCGCTGGAAGGCAACCACAACGTCTTCCAGGAAATCGCTGGCGGCCTGGACATCCTCAACATCAACGGCATCGAGATCCAGTCGCGCGCCTACATCGGCCGCTTCAACTTCAAGGGCCAGGACCAGCAGAAGATGGTTGGTTCGCTGTCCGGTGGTGAGCGTGGCCGCCTGCACATGGCCAAGACCCTGCTGCAGGGTGGCAACGTGCTGCTGCTCGACGAACCGTCCAACGACCTGGACATCGAAACCCTGCGTGCGCTGGAAGATGCGCTGCTGGAGTTCCCGGGCAACACCTTCGTCATTTCGCATGACCGCTGGTTCCTGGATCGCATCGCGACCCACATCCTGGCGTTCGAAGGCGACTCGCACGTGGAGTTCTTCCAGGGCAACTACCGCGAGTACGAAGAAGACAAGCGCCGCCGCATGGGCGACGACGCCGCGCCGAAGCGCCTGCGCTTCAAGGCACTGAAGTAAGGCAACCGGAAAGGCCGCGCTCGCGCGGCCTTTCTCCTTTTGGTAGGTCACCGCCGTTGGTGGTGACGCTGTGAAGCGTACCGACCAACGGTCGGTACCCACCACCAACGGTCGGCACCCACGTTCTGCATTCGGGTAGGTCACGACCGTTGGTCGTGACGCATTATTGTCGCGAGATTCCCCCATGTCCCTGTTCGAGCGCCTGTTCCAGCTGCAACAGCACGGCACCACCGTGCGCACCGAGCTGCTGGCCGGTGTCACCACCTTCCTGACGATGTCCTACATCGTCTTCGTCAATCCCGAGATTCTCGGCACCACCGGCATGGATGCGGGCGCGGTGTTCGTGGCCACCTGCCTGGCGGCTGCACTGGGTTCGGCGGTGATGGCGCTGGCCGCCAACTTCCCGGTCGGCATGGCGCCCGGCATGGGCCTGAACGCGTTCTTCGCCTTCACCGTGGTCGGCGCTGCCGGCCTGCCGTGGCAGCAGGCACTGGGCGCGGTGTTCATCTCCGGCCTGGTGTTCCTGGTGCTGTCGCTGACTGGCGTGCGTGCATGGCTGGTGTCGGGCATTCCTTCGTCGCTGCGCTCGGCCATCGTGGCCGGCATCGGCCTGTTCCTGGCGATCATCGCGCTGCAGAAGTCCGGCGTGATCGTCGGCAATGAAGACACGCTGGTGGCGCTGGGCCCGTTGAACACGGCGCCGCCGCTGCTGGCGCTGGCCGGTTTCCTGCTGATCGCGGTGCTGGAAGCGCGTCGCATCCGTGGCGCGATCCTGATCGGCATCCTGGCGGTGACCGGCGCCGGTTGGGCGCTGGGCGACGTGCAGTACCAGGGTCTGGTCTCGCTGCCGCCGAGCCTGGCACCCACCTTCCTGCAGCTGGACCTGCCGGGCCTGCTGCACCATGACGGCGGTGCGCCGATCGCGGTGCTGCTGCAGGTGGTGCTGGTGTTCGTGCTGGTGGAAGTGTTCGATGCCACCGGCACCCTGTATGGCGTGGTCGGCCGCGCCGGCCTGCTGAAGCTGCCGGGCGCGCAGAAGCGCTTCGGCCGTGCGCTGCTGGCCGACAGCACCGCGATCGTGGCCGGTTCGATGCTCGGCACCAGCAGCACCACGGCCTTTGCCGAAAGCGCCTCGGGCGTGCAGGTCGGCGGCCGCACCGGCCTGACCGCACTGGTGGTATCGGCGCTGTTCCTGGCCGCGCTGCTGTTCTCGCCGCTGGCGGCGATGGTGCCCAGCTACGCCACCGCGCCAGCACTGCTGTTCGTGGCCGGGCTGATGCTGCGTGAGCTGGTGGAAGTGGACTGGAGCGACCTGACCGAATCGGTGCCGGCCGCGCTGTGTGCACTGGCGATGCCGTTCACCTACTCGATTGCCAATGGCCTGGCGTTCGGCTTCATCGCCTACGCCGCGCTGAAGGCCGGTACCGGCCGCTGGCGCGAAGTGCATCCGGCGGTGTGGCTGGTGGCGGTGCTGTTTACCCTGCGCTACGCGCTGGAATAAGCGGTAGGCGATGCCGGCCAGCGGCCGGCACTACCGGACGCGGGGTTCACCTGCTGCGCACGGTGCTCTGGGATGATGCGGGCATGGTTCGGCCTGACCTTCCCGCGGATCCGTCTTCGCCGTTGCGCCGTCGATTGCTGCGCGCGGCGGTTCTGGCGCCGTTGGCCGGGACGCTCGCCACCCTGCCCGGCTGCTCGCTGCCGGTGCAGGTGGATGGCACCTTCCTGCAGCCCTGGCGCAGCCACCTGCAGTGGGACCTGGCCGACTGGCAGCGATCCTTGAAGCTTGCACGTACGCTGGGCTGCCGGCAGCTGGTGCTGCAGTGGACCGGCATCGTCGGTGGCAGCGACGGCGACTGGTCGCTGCCGGACAGCAGCCTGCAGCAGCTGTTCACCGCCGCCAGCGAGAACGACATCCGCATCCGCGTCGGCCTGCCCTTCCAGCAACGCTGGTGGCAGGCTATCGGCGCCGACGATGCCACGCTGCAGGCGTTCCTGGCCGACAGCCTGGCGCACGCACGCCGCTGGTTGGCACAGGCGCCCTGGGCGCAGCAGCCGGCCTTCGGGGGCTGGTACCTGCCCTACGAACTGGAGCAGTACCACTGGGCCGATCCGGCCCGCCAGCTGTGGCTGGCGCAGTGGTTGCACGGCCTGGTGCAGGCTGCTGGCGCACGCGGCGGTGACTGTGCGATCTCCTGTTACTTCAGCCGCCTGCAGACCAATGGCAACCTGGTCACGCTGTGGCAGGCGGTACTCGCGCACGCGGCCGTGCGGCCCATGGTACAGGACGGCGTGGGGGTGGCCGGCGCCGGCAACGTGCAGCAGCTGCAACCGCTGCTCGATCATCTCCATGCCAACGGCATCGGTTTCGATGCGATCGTTGAACTGTTCCGCGAACTGCCCGGCGGCCCCGCCGACGGCAGCGGATTCAAGGGCGAAACGGCCGATGCCGCACGCATCCAGCGGCAGTTGGCATGGGCACGCGACAGCGGCGCACAGCACGTGCTGGTCTATGCATTGGAGCCATGGCTGACCCAGGACACACCGCAGGCCGCAGCGCTGCGGCGACGCTGGGGCCTGCCTCAGTAGTAGAGGATGGCGGTGGCGAACAGGCCCTTGGCACGCTGCGTATCACCACCGCCGATGGCGATGCGGTACTGCACGGTCAGGTCCAGGTAGGAACGCGGCGTGTTGTGGTGGTCCTCGCGGAACCAGTAACGCATGCCCACGCCTGGCCCTGCGCCAAGTGACCAGCTGCGCTGCGTATCGTTGAGCGCGAACGACTGCGCCGGGAACAGCGGGTAACGGATGTCGCGCACGCGCGAGCGCTGGTCCAGCCAATCGGCGCCAACCACGACATAGGGTGTGACCACCCAGTGCGTCTGCCCGGCACCGAAACGGAAGCTGCGCCCGGCGCGCAGTTCACCGGCAGCGAACCACTGTTCGCGATGCAGGCGCCCGTTGGCGTCGCCGATCCGCCGCACCGGCGTGCCGTTGGCATCGAGCGCGTCGAGGGTGAAGGTGGCACCGTTGTCGTCCCAGGTATATCCCCCCTGCGCATAGCCACTGACCATCCACCACTGGTTCACATCGGTGCGCAGATCGGTGCCGTGGTAATAGCCGTAGGTCAGGTAGGACATCCATCCACCGGAACCGCTGGCCAAGCGGTAGCGCGCCAGCGTGCTGGCTTCCAGTGGCCGGTTCAGGGCCAGCTGCAGGCGGCACTGCACCGCTGCCGATGCGGGGTAGACCTCGCCCTGGCGGGTGGCACTGCCCAGGAACTGGCGGCGCTCGATGCCTGCGCTCAGACCGGTCTGGCCAAAGGCGTAGCGCAGGCCGAACGAGGCGATGGTGGACGGCCAGCCGGTGGTCGAGCGCGAATGACTGAGGCGCTCGGCGCGTGCACGCGCATCCGGCGTTGATTCGCCGGTGCACGGATCCACCGCACGGATCGACTCGTAGGTGCCGCCCTCGTCGTACAGCGTGTTGAGCAGGCGTGCGTAGAGCTCCAGCGTGCCATGCTGGTCGTTGAAGGCCGGGGGCCGCCAGAACGCCTCCAGCGTACTGAACACCGAATCGCCGGGCGTACTGATCGCCGCACCGCCGACATTGGTTGCGGCCTGGCGCGCACCCCGGAAACCCGCCGAGGCGACCACGCCCCACTCGCGTGAATAGTTGGCGATGGCATTGCGCACGTTGTAGCGCTGGTGCCCATCCAGCGGCAGCTCACCGACGTCGGCGCGGTCGATGGCGCTACGCAGCAGGGTCACCGCCTGTGGATGATCGCCGTTGGCTGCGCTGGCGTAGGCCTGGTCGAGCACCACGCTTTTCGGTGCCTTGCCGGTGGCCTCGGCGGCACGGAAGTCGGCCAGTGCCTGCGCAGGTTCGTGCGCCTTCTGGTTGAGGTAGCCGCGCTGCATCAGCGCCTCCGCATCGTCAGGACGCTGTGCCAGTGCCGCATCCAGGCGCTGCCGTGCTTCGTCCTGCTGTGCGCGGTTGCCCGCTGCCAGCGTGGTGGTCAGCAGGGCTTGCAGGTTCGCGTCGTCCGGTGCGAGTTGCACGGCCTGCCGTGCCTCACCGATGGCATCGGTGTAATCCTGGCGCGCGTAGGCAGCATAGGCACGCTGTGCGGCACCGCCGTCGCCCTGCAGGTCGGCCGGCATCAACTCGCAGACATTGCCTGTGTCGCCCGACTGGCAGTGCTGGAACGGCGCCGGATAGGTCTGCGCGCTCATACGCGGAAGCTCGCGACTGGAGCGGATCGCCCGGCTGCGTTGCTCGATGCCCTGCTGCAGCAGCTGCCGTGTCCGTGCATCGCCTTCCGCTGGCGGTACCGCCGCCTGCAACGGTGCCAGCAGTGCAGCAGCGCGTACCCGATCACCTGCGGCCAGTGCCGCATCTACCGCCAGCAGTCGCACGTTGCGCTGCTGCGCGGTTGATCCCGGCGTGGCAAGCGCGGCGTCGAAATCTTCATTGGCCCGCAACGTGCTGCCCTGGCGCTGGCGCAGGTAACCGCGCATGACCCGCGCATTGAGGTCGTTGGCATCCACCTGCAATGCCTGATCAGCACTGTGCTCAGCGTCGGCCAGCTGATCGCCCTGCAGCTGCGCGGTGATCAATAGCAGCCGGTATGAAGCCACGTCGGGGGCCAGTTCCACGGCAGCGTGTGCATGCTCAATGGCGGCGGCATCCTCGCCTGCGGACAGCGATTGATAGGCCTGCTGGGCCTGCAGCAGGGCGCGTTGGCGACCCAATGCCACGCGCCGCGTGCGCAGCGCCTCGGCATTCGGTGCACCCAGCTGCAGCGCGGTGCCGATGGCGGCGTCGGCCTGTTCGGGCTGTTGCTGTGCCTCCAGTGCCGCCACCCACAGCAGGGCCCATGCGCCCTGTTTCGGCTGCTGTCGGAACGCCTGCTCGGCCTTGCTGGCCGCCTCTCCCATCCGCCCGGCGTCATAGGCCGCGTACGCCTCGGTGGCCAGCGCGTAGGCCTGCTGCCTGCTGCGGTCTGCGGCGCTGCCGACCGGACGCGATGGGGATGTCGTGCGCGCACCTTCGCCTCCGGTTGCCGCGCTACGTGCAGCGGTGGCAGCCGCCAGCGCCGGCAAGGCCGGATCTTTCATCCCCGCGTCCAGCGCACGCCGCGCCTGCTGCTGCGCTTCTGCGCCACGACCGAGCTTCTGCAGCGCATAGATCTGCAGCAGGCGCAGCCGCACCACATCCGGCGCAGCCGGATCGCTTCAGTGGACTGCTGGTACGCCGCTCGGTAGTCACCACGCTCATAGGCGGCAAACGCCTGTTCGGCGATACGGTAGGCAGCTCCAGACAATGGCAGCTGCGCATCGGCCTGGGCCTGTACCGATACGCTGGCCGTGGCCAACGCGACAGCAATGACGGTGGACAGCAGCGTGGTCTTCATGCCGGCAAGGCTCCGGGAGGCGGTGACTGCAGCGTGGCCGCACGCCGGCGCTGTTCCTGCATGGCCTGGGCCACGGCCTCCTCGGTGGTGATGCCCTGCTTCACCAGGTAATCGCCGATACGGCCGTCGCGCTGCGGCATGTAGTGGTCCAGTGCGATCTCGAACCGCGCGTGGTCGATCAGGCGCATCTCCACCAGCAGGTCACCCAGCAAGGGCACGTTGTCCAGGTGCCACTGCCGGTCGCCGCCGATCAGGCGCAGGCCCGCGTTGATTTCGCTTTCGCGGGCGATGCTCTGTTCAACGTGCTCGCTGCGGGTTTCCTGCTTCAGCAGTGCCAACGCCTCTTCGGGCAATGGGCTGGCCACGGCCAGCCGCAGGGTGCCTTGCTGGCGCGGTGGCAGTGGCAGCATGCGCCATTGCACGCAGGCATCGGCACTGACCGGGAACTGGCAGGCGCGCAGGTAGTCCACGTCGATGACCGCGCGTGGCAGGTCGCCCTGGAAGGCGATCGCCTCGGCCAGCGTTTCATCATCCAGCCAGCCCTGGGTGAGCAGGATGCGGCCCAACGGCTGCTGGCGGCCTGCCTGCTGCTGATCCAGCGCCTGCTGCAGGCGTTCGGGTTCCACCGCCTGCCAGGTGCTCAACAGCTCACCGAGCTGCTTGCGGGTCTGCACCAGCTGCGCCGCATCCGGGAAGTCGTGCATGGTCTTGTCCCAGACCATGCGCTTGCCGAACAGCAGGTAGGCCAGGAACACCTTCCACGCGCGTGCGGTGGCCATGAAATTGATCATGTTGCCGACCACCATGCGCGGGATCGACATCAGCGCGTGTTCCCAGCCATACAGCCGGTTGACGAAGTAGAAGCGCTGCACGACGCGGGTGGCCAGCGCCGCCGTGGTCAGCAGCGCCACGTTCATCTGCCAGGTACCGGCCTGGAACACGCTGGGAAACTGCATCGTCCACAGCCCGGTCATCTTCAACAGCCAGAACAGCAGCAGCTGCAGGAAGATGACGTAGGCGATGATGCTGACGAACGAGGTGATGATGCCCTTGCGGTCGCGCGCCAGCAGGTACTTGGTGGCCAGCGAGCCGCGCCAGCCCAGCGACTCCCAGCTCTGCAGGCCGATGCCCAGCACCCACCGCGCCTTCTGCCGGTACGATGCGCGGAAGTTGTCGGGGAAGTACTCGCGCACGCACAGCGCCATCTGCTGGGTGCGCTCGCGTACCGGGCCCCAGCCGAACCAGGACGGGCGACGCACGCGGAACTGCACCGGGAAGCGCGCGAAGATCGACTGCATCCCCATCGCCGCCAGCCGCGCACCGACGTCGTAGTCCTCGGTGAGGCTGTCGGTGTTGAAGGGCTGGTTGTCGGTCTGCGCGCTCAGTGCCAGCAGCGCGCGCCGCGAGAAGCAGGTGCCGACGCCCGCCGACGGCACCATGCCGGAAACACTTTCACGCACCACCAGATCCTTGGCATGCCATTCGGCGAACTCGTCCATGTAGACGCCGGCCACCAGTTCGTACCACTCGCGGTCCAGCGAGGTGACCGGCAACTGGATCATGTCCTTGCGCGGCAGCAGGTAGTTGTAGAAGCGCAGTTCCATCGGGTGCAGCACGTCCTCGCTGTCGTGCAGGATCACCCCGGCGAACTCGATGTCGTGGCGTTTCTCGTAATCGAAGATGGCCAGGATCAGCCAGTTCAGGCAGTCGGCCTTGCTGGTCGGCCCGTCATGCGGCACTTCCACGCGGCGCAGGCGCTTGTAGCGGCGGCGCATGCGCTCCACTTCGTCGATGGTCTGCTGGTCGTTGGGATAGGTGCCGACGAACACCACGTACTCGCGGTAGTCGAGCACGTTGATCATGTTCTCCACCATCTGCGCGATGACGTCGTACTCCATCCACGCCGGCACCATGATTGCCAGCGGCTGTTGCGGCCGCTGCATCAGGTCTTCCTGGGTCAACGGCTTGTAGGCATCGCGACGCTTGATGGTAAGTGCGCGCCAGCTCTCGCGCACCCAGTACCAGACATCGATGAACAGGTCATCGAGGCTGGAGATCAGGATCAGCACGGCCACCGCCGCCGCCGTGGTTTCCAGGGCAGCGTAGTAGTTGGCCAGCTGGATATTCCAGAACAGACCGTCCACGGTGGATCAGTGCCCTGTGTTGGCGGACTTGCGGCGGCGCACCTGGGTAACGCGGGCGGCCAGCAGCGCGAACACGATCACGCCGACCAGCAGCAGCAACCAGACCATGTGCCGTTCCCACTTCGATTGCGGATTGCCGTCCTGCGCGATACGCGTGCCATAGGGATCCTGGCGGTCGAATTCGCGCACGGCATCACTGCCGTCGAGCACGGCGAGATCACCGCGCAGCAGCCGGAACGGTGCGCCGAATGACGGTGCCTGTGCGCCCAGGTCGCTGTACAGCACGCCGAGCTGTCCGCCGGAGGTGCCGACCTGCACCACCGCGGCCCGGTCCAACCCGCTGACATCCAGCAGCGGCTGCGGCTTCCCGCCGATCAGCAGGTGCCCATCCTTCAGGCCGGCCACATCGACACCCGATGGCGCCACACCGAACGCCAGCCACGGCGCACCCGGGCTGACCGCCGCACCGGCATCGACCACCTTCAGTTCCGACGCCTCCGGCGAGGCACCCACTGCACTGGCCACCGCAATCACCTTGCGCAGCGATGCCGGTGCATCCTGCAGCCACGTGGCAGGCACGAACACCTGGTTGCCGCGCGACAGCTGACTGCTGGCGCCGACGAAATCACTGCCCAGCGACCGCTTGGCCAGGGTCAGGTGGCTGCTGGGCAGGATCGAGACAGGATAGGCGGTGGCGGGATCGTGGCAATAAGGTCGTGCCGGCTGGCGCAGGAAGCTGACGCGGATCTCGTTGCGCGCCGACAGCGCGTAGGCCGGCACCTTGGCCACCAGCCGTTGCGGCTGGCCATTGGCCGACAGCACCTTGCCGCCCAGCAGGTAATCGTTGAAATGGATCGTGGCCACCGCGCCCTGCCCGGCGGCGTTGGGCGCCGCCGAGACATCGATCACCACTTCCTCGGGCAGGCGCCCATCGGCCGACAGCGCGCCGAGGTCGAAGGTGGCACTGCGGTCCGCGCGGGTGACCACATCCATCGTACCGGCGATGTTGCCGAGCCGGCTCAGCAGCACCTGGTCTCCGTCCAGCTTCGGTGTTCCCACCGCGCTGACCTGCAGGCTGCGGCCCAGCGCATAGCTGCGCCACTGTTCGGCGAACAACCCGGCGACCTTGCCCGCCGCCGCCGGGTCGACCACCAGCGTCGGACGGCCAGCAACGGCGACCACGCTGACCGATGCGTTGGCCGTGGGCTTTTCCATGCCGCCCATATCGGTACCGCGCCACGCGGCGAAGGCAGCGCCCGCATCGGCCCCCGTAGCCGCAACCTGTACGGCCAGCGCGTCCAGTGCCGCGCGTACGCCGGCGCGCAGTGCGTCACTGCCGATCATCACATCGGCCGCCAGCGGCCCACTGTCACGCAGCGACAGCAGCGCGCCGACTTCGGCCAGGTCCTTGATCGCGTGCGCGCGCTCGCCCGTGGCCAGCGCGGCGTAGGCCGGCACGCCCTGCAGGCTGGCCGGGATGCTGATGCCGGCCAGGTCGACACTGTCACCGACCTTGGGCAGCGCCACCACCTGCACCTGCTTGCCACCGCCCTGCAACGCGGTACCGACGCGCCAGGCGGCATCGTAGGCCAGCGCCTGCAGCGCCTTGCCGTCCACCAGCAGGCGCACCTGCGGTGGCAGCGCGCCCCAGGCCTTGGCCACGGTGTCCACGGCCCGGCCATCGAAGCGGTAGCTGAAACGCGAGTCCGGCGACAGCCGCAACACGTTGGCCGGCGCGCTCTGGTCGGCACATTGGTAGTCGGAGACGATCGACCACCAGCCGACGCCGACCCGCACGAAGCCGTTCTGGCGAGGTTCGCCATCAATGGCCAGCAGCTGGCTGGCGTCGCCCTGCGCGTCGGTGATCGAGCGCGCGGCGATCGGATCGCCATCGACCGACCACAGGCCGGAAGTGCGCCCGGCGTGGCCGCGCACATAGCGCCCGTCCAGCTGCAGCTGCGCATCGCGGGTGGCGACGCCGGCCGGCACCGGCAGGTAGACCTCGCGCTGGCTCTCCTGCCCGCTGAGCACCAGCGGTTGGCGGAAACCGAGTTCACGCAGGGTCATCTGCCGGTTGACCGTGCTGTCGCCGCTCCATTCGGCGAATTGGCCGGCGACGCTGTCGGCGGCATGGGCACTGGCAACCACGCCCGACAGGACGAACGCGGCGGCGGATGCAAACAGGGGAGAGCGGCCGGTCTGGGTCATGGCGTCACTTCGCGTGGATGGGAGTGGGCGGCACCGCTGTTGCGGAGGCCGGGCGAGAATTCGGGAAGGGGCGTGCCACGCAGGGCGGCGACGATGCGCGCGCTGGCACGGCCATCGCCGTAGGGGCTGGCGTCGGGATCGAAGCGGGTCGGGTGCGGTGGTTGTGCCAGTGCCGCGTTGACCGCCTCGACAATGCGCGAGGGCCTGGTGCCGACCAGCGTCACCACTCCGGCCTCGACCGCCTCCGGGCGTTCGGTGACGTCGCGCATGACCAGCACGGGCTTGGCCAGCGCAGGCGCTTCTTCCTGCACGCCACCGGAGTCGGTGAGGATGACGTCGGCGCGCTGCATCAGGCGCACGAAGCGCAGGTAGTCCTGCGGCGGCGCCAGGTGCACGTTGTCGAGATGGCCGAGGTGGGCGTTGACCGGGCCCTGCACGTTCGGGTTGAGGTGCACCGGGTACAGCACCTGCAGGTCCGGCCGCCGCGCCAGCTCGGCCAGCGCACGGCAGATGTCCTCGAAGCCCTGGCCGAAACTCTCGCGGCGATGGCCGGTGACCAGCAGCAGGCGACGATCGGGGTCAAGCATGTGGAAGGGTTCGTCAGCCCGCGCACGCAGCGCCGGGTCGGCATCCAGCCGCTCTACGGTCTGCTGCAGGGCATCGATGACGGTATTGCCGGTGACCAGGATCTGCCCGCCCAGGTGTTCACCGGCCAGGTTGGCGCGCGAGCTGGGCGTGGGCGCGTACAGCTGGTGGCCGACCACATCGATCACCCGCCGGTTCATTTCCTCCGGCCACGGCCGGTTGATGTCGCCGGTGCGCAGGCCGGCCTCGACGTGACCGATCGGAATGCGGTGGTGGAACGCAGCCAGTGCGGCGGTCATCGCCGTGGTGGTATCGCCGTGCACCAGTACCCGGTCCGGACGAACCTGCGTGTAGAGCGCGTCAAGCCGTTCGAACAGCTTGGAACACAGGCCATTGAGCGTCTGGTTGGGCACCATGACATCGAGGTCATGGTCGGCGGTGATCGCGAACAGCGACATCACCTGGTCCAGCATCGCCCGGTGCTGGCCGGTGATGCAGACCACCGATTCGATGTCCGCAGCCTCCGCCAGGGCCCTTACCAGCGGCCCCATCTTGATCGCTTCCGGTCGCGTGCCGAACACCGACAGGACCTTCATCGCAGCGCTCCGAAAGGCCGGCGCGAGGGAATGCCAGGAGCTGTAGCCACGTCTGGATCCTTTCGGCGTTCCCGTCCAACACCCGCAGGCAGGAGACGGTCACCTCATGAGGAAACTCCAAAATCGCGACGTACATCACATTCGAATGATGGTACGCGCGTCGTGGCATTGATCTTCATCGTTGGAAGATCAAGACGCAGTCAACGCCGCCCGTGGAACGGGCGACGTTGCGGTGGAACGCAGCAGTGGCGCGGCCTGCGGCCGACTTACTCGTACTGGATGGTGAAGGTGGCCTGGCCGTTTGCGACACCTGCACCCACCGTGCCGGCCTGGGTCTGCACATAGCGGGCACGCAGCGGCAGCGCCATGACACTGGTACCCGGCACGGTGGTGCCGACGTTGACGGTCTGGCCGAAACGCACTTCGCGCTCGGTGCTGCCATCGCGCTGGACCATCTGGATGCCGATACGGGTGGCGCTGTTGGTGGCCGCACTCAGCTTCAGCACGCCGGGCATGTTCGAGCTGTCCTGGTCGGCGTCGAGGCGGATGCCGATCTTGCTCTGGTAGGCAGCAACGTTGCTGCCCTGGCAGTTCAGGCGGATCTCGAAATCGCGATCGACAGCCTTGGAACCGACACCGGTGAAGGTGGTGTTGGGCACGCTGCCGAAATCGACAGCAATGTTGCGGCTGCCGGCCTGCACTTCACAGGTCGGGCTGACCACGGTGGTGCCCGAGCCCTTGAAGGTGGAGGTCAGTTCCGGACGGCCAGGGCCGTCGCCGTCGAGATAGTAGGTGGTGAAGCGACCGTTGGGCGCGATGATGCCCGACCCCGTCTGCGCGGCCGTCTTGATCAGTTCAACCCGGAAACGCCCACCATTGAGTGTCAACGTGCGATTGCCGGGCAGTGGCAGAGTATGCGGGTAGTAAGTCTGGATGGAACCGGAATCGCGATAGACACGGATACCGACCCCCGCAACGTCGGTAGCATAGACGTCGTTGAAACCTGGCACAGCATTCTGTTGTGCAGCGTTGACGAAGCGGCCATTGGCGCTGCCCCCCCAGCGATCACATGTGCCTATGTTGTTACGCTGGTTGATCGGCACGATCAGTTCCTTGATCAAACCACCGACCGGCAGGTTGGGCAGAATGACGATCTGCCCCATGTCCATCTGCACGTCCTGCGCGACAAAACCCTGCTGCGTGATGTAGCAGGTTGCCAACGCCGGGCTGGCGAGGGTAATACCTCCCAAGATGGCCACGGTGGCAAGCAGCTTACGGCCACGGGAAGAAATCATCGGCATGCTGCCTCCAGCGGGATGAAGCCGGTCTTGGACGCATCGGCGCCTGCCGGAACCTGGTAATCGACGGTGCAGCGCTGGTCGGCGCCGGCGCCCCACTCCACCAGCAGGCTGCCCTGGTTCCTGTCACTGCGCACGTACAGGCGGCCGCCCTGGCTGACCATGCCCACCGGCTGGCCCTGCTCGTCCTTGACCTGCGCACCGAACGGCATGGTGCGGCCATCGGTGTTGCGCACCTGGATCAGCAGCGCGTTGCCCTTGCGGGTATCGAAGCGCAGGTAGCTGATGGCACCGGCGAACGGCGCGATCGACTGGCTGGTGCTTTCCAGCTCGACGTCGTGGGCCATGCCCTGCGGATCGAGGGTGACGGTATTGAGGCGGTACGGCGACACGTACGGGACCACCGCATAGCCACGGCCGTCGACGCGCAGGCCCGGGGCGTTGCTGACGATCGCATCGCGCGCGCCCGGTGCTTCCACCAGCACCATGGTGTCGCCACGCTGCGGGGTGAAGGTGAAGCCGCCCGGATGCACGACCACGCTGCCGTTGGCACCGACCGACGCCTGGCGGAAATCGCGCGAGTGGCTGTAGGTCGCGTTCAACGCGCTGTAGCGGCTGCGGTATTCCGCACTGCCCACCGCGGTGGTGCCACCTTCGCGGGAGTCGGACAGCGCCACACCGTAGCTGAAGTTGTTGTCGATGCCGGTCGAACCGGTGATGCCAACGCGGCTGTTGTCGTAGCCACCGCGCTCGCGCACGCCGAGGTCGGCGCTGAACGACACCGGGTGCGAACCACGACCCAGCGGCACGCTCATCGACAGCAGGTACTGGGTATCGGAACGGCCGAGCACGCCCTCTTCGGTGCGCAGCGCCGAGAAGCCGTAGTTCACCGAACGCCAGGCGTTGTTGTAGCCCACCTGATACTGCTTGGAGGTGCCGGGGCGGTCGTAGAAGTCACGCACCGAGCCGGTCACGTACAGCGCGCCGCCGCGACGGCCCAGCGGCTGGTTCAGCGTTACCTGGAACTGGCTGCGCTGGCGGCCACGGGTGGTCGGATCGATGCCGCGCTTGTCCGAATCACGGCCATACAGCGCGTCCTGCAGGCTGTAGAAGCCTTCGGTCGAATAACGGTAGGCGGCCAGGGTCAGGTTGGTCCCGGTCTCGCCGATCATGTTGCTGTAGCTCAAGCGCACGCTGGCACCGGTGTGGTTGCCGTAGTGGTCGAACGTCGTACGTGCGTGGGTGATGTCGGCGGCGAACGCGCCAACCGGCGTGGACAGGCCGACGCCGTACAGCAGCGACAGGTAGCCATCGCTCAGTGCACTGCCGCCGTACAGCGTCAGCTGGTTGCCGATACCGCGCTGGTAGGTGCCCTGCACCAGCCACGGCTCATCGGCCAGCAGCTTGTTGCGCACCTGGCCGGCCGTCAGCGAGTAACGCGACACGCCTTCGCGCAGCATCTGCGGCACCGAACCGAACGGAACCTTGAATTCGCGGCGGCGGCCATCGGCCTCGATCACGCTCACTTCCAGGTCGCCGCCGTAGCCGGTCGGGTACAGGTCGTCGATGACGAAGCTGCCCGGCGACACGGTGGAGGAGTAGATCAGCTGCTCGTTCTGGCGCACTTCGATGCGTGCGTTGGTCTCGGCGATGCCGCGCACAACCGGCGCGTAACCGCGCAGCGAATCGGGCAGCATGCGGTCGTCGCTGGCCAGGCTGGCACCGCGGTAACCGATCGAGTCGAACAGTTCACCGGTGGTGTAGGCCTCACCGATGGTGAGCATGCCGCGCACCTGCGGGATGCCGCGCTGCGCATAGGTGGCGATGCTCTGCCAATGGCGGCCATCGCCCTCGGACCAGGTCAGGTTCGAATCGTGGCGGAACTGCCAGCCACCCAGGTTCATGCCGGCGTTGAGGCCGAGGTAGGCACTGCGGTTGCGCTGGCCACCTTCGACACGGCTGTCGCTGTCGATGGCATTGAAGCTGTAGCCGACGAAGCCGGCATTGATGCCGCGGTCCCACAGCGCCGGGTTGACGTAGCCGCGTGCCTCACGACGCAGGAACACCTGCGGGATGCTCAGGTCGTAGCGCAGGTTGCCGCTGTCATAGACACCATAGGCATTGGCCATGCGCTGCTGGACCGGCACGCAGCTGGTCTTGTCGGTCGGCACGGACGGATCCTGCTGCAGCAGCACGGCTTCGCTGTCCACGCCCATTTCTTCCAGCATCGGCAGCGGCAGGCAGGCGTCGACACGGCCCTGCGCATCGGCCTTGAACTGCAGATCGCGACGGCCCTGCCAGGCACCGTTGACGTAGACGTCGACACGGTAGTTGCCGGCCACCATCGGGTTGCCGTTGCTGAAGGCCGCCAGATCGACCTGCTTGGCCTGGCCAGACAGGAAGCTGGAGTTGAACTGGGCCGATTCCGGTGCACGCGCATTGGCCGCACCACTCTGCGCCATCAGCGCCTGTTCGCCGAGATTGGCCGGGGCAGCCAGCGCCCATCCTGGGCAGGCCACGCCAGCAACCAACAGGCAAAGCGCCTGATGGATCGACAATGTCAATCTGTTTCCGATCACACTGACATTCCTTCAATTCGCCGCACAGCGGCGGTGGCGGGATGCGCAGGCCCAAGGCCGGCGCGGCGCGTTCAGCCCCCGGTGCTGCCGAGGCGGATGGTGTGTTCCACCCGGCCGCCGTAGTCGTTGATGGTGATGAAGCGGACCTGGTCGGTGCCCGCCGGTGCGGCGAACTCCAGGCTCTGCTTCGGCGCGACCATCGCGCCCTTGTCCTCGACGGCCTTTTCACTGCTGCCGGTCACGGCATGTACTTCGGCCAGAGTGACGTGGAAGGGGCTCGGGTTTTCCACCCGCAGACGGTCGCCCGTGCGGGTCCAGCGCAGCGCTGCGGGCGCGTCGTTGGCGACGCCCTTCAGGCCCTGCGGCCGGTAGAAAAGCTTCAGGCGCGAACGGAACGCGACCTGCAGGTAATTCTGTTCGCCGCTGTCGGCGTTGTCCGGGGACGGCGGAACATCCAGCACGTTGAGCCAGAACACCGACTCGCGGTCGGTCGGCAGCTGCGCGCCGGAGAAGATCAGTCGCAGCGCCTGGCTGCGGCCCGGCTCGACGCGCGCGATCGGCGGCGTCAGCACGAACGGGGCATCGCTGGTGTCGGCGGTCTGGTTGGCGTCGCCGCTGTCGATCCAGGCCTGCACCAGCGCCGGCGAATCGCCCACGTTGTCGACCTGCACGGTGACTTCGCGCGCCTGCGCCGGATAGATCACTCGCGTGCCATTGACCACCACGCCGGCCAGAGCGTTCTGGCAGAAGGGCAGCGTGAACGCTGCCAGCAGCAGCGCCCGGGGAAAGAATGCTTTCATCGGAAGTACTACGCTCGAGGTATGTGGCCAGGGGCCGCGATGCACTGGCCGGCGCGTACGCCGGCCAGTGCGGGTACGACTCGATCAGTTGTAGATGATCGTGTACTTGACGCTGCTGGTGACGTCGCCCGGGGTGGCGGCGGCAGTGGCGTAGTACTCAGCGTAGTAGTTCAGGTTGGCGGTGCCGTCGCCGGCCACGGTCACCCACTGCGAGTTGTCCTGGGCCAGACCGGTGCCAGCCGCCTTGATCGGCAGGAACGTGTTGTTCGAGCCCAGCAGCTGCAGCTGCACGTTGGTGGCAGCGTTGGCCGAAGCCTGGTTGACCAGGCGGCCGCTGTTGAAGTCAACAGTGGAACCCGGCTCGAAGTAGGTGGCGACGTTGCCGGCGCTGCACTTGGTCAGGTTGATGGCAAACGGGGTACGGCCCGCAACGGCGCCGGCGGTGGCCAGGGTGTTCTTGGACACGGTCGGCAGGTTGACGGCGAAGTCCTTGCCGCCCGGGGTCGAGATGGTGCAGGTCTTGTCGGTCACCTTGCCGTTGAAGGTGATGGTGCCGTCGGCGGCGTTGGCGGCCAGCGGAGCGGCGGCCAGCATCAGAGCGGCGATGATATTGATCTTGTGCATTCGCTTTTACCTAACCCTACTGAAGAGATGAGAAGTAGAGGAGGAAGCAAGGAGCACTGCCGGGCTATCAAGACCCATCCTTGCGTCTCACCTGTGGCCGGACTCGGACATACCTTCCCCTGAATCCGTGACGCAAGTATAGGCACAACTGTGATGAAAGTCTCATTATTTTTCTGAACGCCAATTCATTGACGCCTCAAATGTGACGTGGTAGGCGGAATGAGAGCCCGGCGGGCGTGGGGGATTTGACGGCAAGGCGATCAGGTCACAAACGACCCTGCATGACGCTTCCCGTGGCGCGTTCGGCATGCGCGAAAACAGGCTTTTTTCAGGTGGAAATCGCCTTATTTGATGCGCATCACTCTTTCTTGGTGATGGCCCTAGCAGATTCGGATTTGTCCTATTAAAGACGGATCGGACCTGTCGCTAACTAGGACACACCGAACCAGAGAACGTGTCATGAGGAACTCCATTCTGCTGTGTGTGGCCCTGATGTCCGTCAGTGCGCTGGCCCAGGCCAGCAGCGGCAGCATCCGTTTCAGCGGCCGTATCGCCGAGCCGGGCTGCACGACGAACCTGTCCCAGGGTGAGCTGAGCCTGGCCGCCTGCCCGCCCTCGGCCAAGGGCTCGACGGTGGCCGTGACGGCGCTGGCCGATGGCCAGGCCGCGACGCTGCGCGACGGCAAGCGCCAGGGCCAGAAGCTGTCGGTGTCGGCCAGCGCGATGCGCGCCGGCGATATCGCCTTCTCCGAGCGTTACAGCGTGCAGGCTTCGAAGCAGCAGCCGCTGCAGGGCGCCTACCTGGTGGTGGTCGACTACCTGTAAGCCGACGTGTTTACGCCGGCGGCAGCTCGAACACCTGGCGCAGATAGGCCAGGTAGCCCGGGTCGTCGCACATGCTCTTGCCCGGCGAATCGCTGAGCTTGGCCACCGGCTGGCCGTTGCAGCGGACCATCTTGATGACGATGTTGAGCGGCGTTGGCCCCAGATCATTGGTCAGGTGGGTGCCGACGCCGAAGGCGACCTGGCAGCGACCACGGAAGTAGTCGTACAGGCGCATCACCTTGGCGATGTCGAGCCCGTCGCTGAACACCAGCACCTTGCTGCGTGCATCCACCCGGCGCTGCTGGAAGTGGGCCAGCATGCGGTCGCCCCAGTCGAACGGATCGCCGGAGTCATGGCGGACGCCGTCGAACAGCTTGCAGAAGTACATGTCGAAGTCGCGCAGGAACGCATCCAGGCCGACCACGTCGGACAGCGCGATGCCGAGGTCGCCGCGATACTCGCGTGCCCACGACTCCAGTGCCGCCACCTGCGAATCGCGCAGGCGTGGGCCCAGCGCCTGGAATGCCTGCAGGTACTCATGGGCCATGGTGCCGTGCGGGGTCATGCCGTACAGGCGGGCGAAGTGCACGTTGCTGGTGCCGACCAGCTGCGGGCCGAGCGCATCGCGCAGCAGCGGCAGCAGACGGGCATGCCAGTCACGCGAGTAGCGGCGGCGGCTGCCGTAGTCGGCGATGCGGCACTGCTCGAAGCCGGGGGTATCACGCAGCAGCGCGGCCTTGGCCTGCAGGCGGCGCTCGCCCTCGGCGAAGTCGGCGGTGGTGGTGTTGCGGAACCAGACTTCGTTGATGATCGCCAGCAGCGGCACTTCGAACAGGATGGTGTGCAGCCAGGGCCCGGTGATGTCCAGTTCGATCTCGCCGGGCACGGTCTTCGACGCGCGCAGCTGGATGTACTTGCGGTCGAGGTGGAACAGGCCGAGGAAATCGGCGAAGTCCGGCTTCACGAAGCGCAGGCCACGCATGTAGTCCAGCTCCGCGTCGCTGAAACGCAGGCTGCACAGGTGGTCGATCTCTTCGTCGATCTGGTCGATGTAATGGGCCAGGTCGATGCCGGGCGTGCGGCACTTGAACCGGTACTGCACCTGGGCGCCGGGGTGCTGGTGGAGCACCGCCTGCATCATGGTGAACTTGTACAGGTCGGTGTCGAGCAGGGACTGGATGATAGGCATGGGGCGGATTATGCGCCCGGCAGGGTGAACCGGGGTGCCTGCGGCCACACTCAGCTCACGGGAAACAACATTGGTAGATCCACGCCATGCGTGGATGCTCTTGCGGCGCTACAGCGCCTTGCGCAGCAGCTTCGGCACCAGCATCAGCGCGTGCGCCCAGATCGCGCCCCACACCGCTACCCGCACCGGCAGCGAACGCTGCCTGGCCTCGAACTTCTGGAAATAGCGCCACAGGCCCTTGTGCTTGTGCCATTCCACGAAGAACGGCCGCGAGCGGCTGGAGACGCCACGAACGTGGGTGACCTGCAGGTCATTGGCGATCGCCACCACTGCTCCGGCTTCGCGTGCACGCCGGCACAGGTCCAGGTCTTCGGCATGCAGGCGATAGCCGGCGTCCCAACCTCCGATGCAGTCGAACAATGCACGCGGCATCATCAGCAGCGCACCGGACAGCGCCGGCACCCGCTGCAGCGCCTGCTGCGGGTCACGCGGCACCGCCAGCTTCGAGCCCTTGCCCGGCGAGCGCAGCATCATCAGGAAATCCGGGTCGCGGCGGCGCACGGCTTCGTCGGCATGGCCCTGCTCGTCCACCTGCTCGACACCGAGCAGGCAGTCGCCCAGTCCTTCCGCGCGGCTGCGCAGTGCGGCCAACGTCTCCGGTTCGACCATCAGGTCCGGGTTGATGAAGGCCAGCCATGGGCTGTGCGAATCGGCCACGCCCTGGTTGTTGGCGGCGGCAAAGCCGGGATTGTCCGGATTGCCGACGAAACGCACGCGCGGGTCGTGGCTGGCATGGCGCTGCACGATATCCAGCGTGCCATCCATCGAGCCATTGTCGATCACCCGGATCTCGGCCACGTCCTGCGCCTGGCGCAGGCGCGAGAGGCAGGCGTCGATGGTGCTGCCGCTCTGGTAGGTGACGACGATGGCGGCAATGGCAACATTCAAGCAGGAGGCTCCGGCGCGGAAGACGAGACGAACAGGTCACCCTGTTCCTTCGGCATTATCGCCTGCCGCATGCGCTGCTGCAGATCGACACGCAGGCCATGCAGCGGATCGTGCATGAGGAAGTCAGCCAACCGTGGCACCCACCCCGGCCAGCGCGCGGCCAGGGCCTCGAGATCGCCATCACGGCTGACCGCCTCCCCTGCCCGGCTGACGAAGGCGGTCTCGCACAGCACGTTGCGCCATCCCAGGCCAGCCATGCGCAGGCTCAGGTCCACCAGTGCCGCGTTCCAGCCGGCGTAGCTGTCCACGTCCAGGCCGCCGGCACGCCGGCGTGCGTTGCCGCGCACCAGTACCGCGTGGGTGACCGCCGAGGGCAGCTCCGGATGCAGCACCGGCAGCGTGGCACAGGTGTGTGCCAGCAGCGCCGGGTCCTCCGGTTCGGGATTGATTTCGCCCAGCCGCGGCCATGCAGCGGTTTCGCCGG
This sequence comes from Stenotrophomonas sp. 86156_Sma, assembly GCF_056481625.1. Classification (NCBI taxonomy): domain Bacteria; kingdom Pseudomonadati; phylum Pseudomonadota; class Gammaproteobacteria; order Lysobacterales; family Lysobacteraceae; genus Stenotrophomonas; species Stenotrophomonas sp. 86156_Sma. The sequence goes on along the minus strand of NZ_CM151157.1, from coordinate 677,831 downwards.
CATTGCACCACGGGGTTGCGGTGGCGATGGCGGCGTCGCGGGCGAAGGCATCCTGCAGCTGCTGCAGCCAGCCCGGCGCGGGCACGCTGTCCGGCGCCAGCACCGCCACGTCCATGCCCTCGCAGGCGCGCAGCATCTCATTGAGATGGGCGACCTCGCCCAACGGCCGCGCGCGGCGGGTGTATTCGGCCTGCAGTGGCGTATGCGCCAACCAATGCTCCACCACCGCCTGCGCACGCGGGCCGGTCTGCGCGTCATCGGCCAGCCAGACCGCGGTTCCCGGCGCGGTGCCGGCATCCAGCGCGGCCAGGCAGCGGTCGAGCGCGGCATCGTCCACGCACAGCGGCAACAACACGATCGCCCCCATCCCGCCTCCGTGGTTGTCGGTAGCCACAGCCTAGCACTGGGAGGGTATCGGCCGGGTTGCACCCGGCACCTGCAGAGGCCAGAGCAGAAGCAACAGCAGAAGTCGGCTATCCGTGGCATGGCGGGGTGGGTCCGGTTGCGGGGGACGCCGTTAACCCCCCTCCGGGGTCCGGCCCAGCCGCTGGCGGCTGTGCGTTCGGGCGCTTGCGAAGCAGTGCTTCGCAAGCAAAGCGCCCTCACCCATGGGGGCTTGGCCGCGGCATCCATGCCGCGGACACCCCCGCAACCGGACCCACCCCGCCTTCGACAGATCTCTGCGATCTGCAGTAGATCCACGCCATGCGTGGATGAATCTCCATCGGAATCGAATATTTCGAATTGGAATCGAAAAGCATCCACGCATGGCGTGGATCCAGCGTGTCGACCAAGGTCGACACCTACCAACAGCAGCAGGAAACTGTCGAAGGCGGGGCACTGTGGGTTTGCGGCTCACGCCCCCACAACCGGACCCACCCCGCCTTCGACAGATCTCTGCGATCTGCAGTAGATCCACGCCATGCGTGGATGAATCTCCATCGGAATCGAATATTTCGAATTGGAATCGAAAAGCATCCACGCATGGCGTGGATCCAGCGTGTCGACCAAGGTCGACACCTACCAACAGCCGCGGGAATCTGTCAGAGGCGGGGCGGTGTGGGTTGGCAGGACCGTTGGCGCCATGGATGGCGCCATCGAGCCCCCATGGAAGGGTTTACGGCGTGTCCTGACAACCCACACCGCCCAGCCATCCCCCAGAAACCCGCTGTTGCTGTTGCTGTTGCTGTTGCTGTTGCTCCAGCTCTGGCCTCTGCGGGTGCCGGGCGCAGCCCGGCCGTCAACCCCTTACTTCTTTGCGCGCGGCTGGTTCAGCGGTTCCATCGCGCGGAAGCGCTGGCTGTACTCGTCGGTCAGGGTGCGTGCCTCCTGCCCGTTGCGCACGATGCTCGGCGTCAGCAGCACGATCACCTCCGAACGGCGGCTGGTGCGGCTCTTCTGCCCGAACAGTGCGCCCACCACCGGAATCCGGCTCAGGCCGGGGATGCCGCTGCTGCCATCGGTGGCCGTGTCGGTGATCAGGCCGGCCAGCATGATGGTGTCGCCGCTCTGCACCGCCGCTTCGGTCGACAGCTTCTTGGTGGAAATCCGCGGGTTGCAGTTGCGCTCGGTCGGGTTGCAGTTCTCCGGCACGTTCGAGGCGCTGCTCACTTCCTGCACGATGTCGAGGAATACCGTGCCGTCGCGGGTCACGCGCGGGCGCACCTTCAGGATCACGCCGGTGTCGATGTACTGCACCGAGCTGTAGCTGCTGGTGCCGATACCGGTGTTCACCGTGGTGGTATTGATCGGCACCTTGTCACCCACGTTGAGAGTGGCCTCGGCGTTGTTGCGCACGAACACCGAGGGGGTCTGCAGCAGGCGCACATCGGTGACCTTGTCCAGCGCGCTCACCACCGCCGCGCCATTGTGGCCGGTGAACGCCCAGCCCAGTCCTTCACCAGCGGTTGCAGCACCGGCGAAGCTGCTCCAGGAGCCGCCGGCGGCGGGCGGCAGGGTCACGCCGGCCAATGCGCCGGTCAGCGCGCGCCCGGCCACCGCGTTGTCGAAGAACCAGTTCACGCCGTACTTCAGGTCCCCCTCCAGTGCGACCTCGGCCACCTGCGCTTCGATATGCACCTGCAGCGGCATCACGTCCAGCTTCTCGATCACTTCGCGGATCGAACGCCAGGCCTGTGGGGTCGAGCGCACCAGCAGGGTGTTGGTTTCCTCCACCGCCGACACGCCCACGCGATCGCCTTCCACTTCCAGGCTGACGCTGACATTGCCGGACTGGCGCTGCGGCAGGTTCATGCTGCCGTTGCCGGTGCCACTGGAGCCACTGCCCGGCGTCGAACCGAAATTGCTGCTGTTGTTGCTGTCCATGCCACGCTCACCGTCGCTGCCCAGCTGCGACGGCATTGCACCCGGTGCCAGCGAGGCCGGGCTGGAGCCGCCGCGATTGCCGCTGCTGGCGAAGGCTTCACTGAGGCGTTCGGCCAGATCGCGCGCCTTGATGTAGCGCAGCTCATAGGAGAACAGGCGGGCGCTGCCACCGGCGGTATCGATGCGGTCCAGCCACTGCTGGATCTGGTCCAGGTAACGCACCTGCGGGGTGATCACCAGCACCGCGTTGGCGTTTTCCAGCGGCAGGAAGCGGAACATGCCGGCGCTGGGCGTCTTGCTCTCCTCGCCGAACACCTTCTCCAGGTCGGCGGCCACCTGCTCGGCCTTGCCGGACTGGATCGGGAACACGCCCACCGACATGCCCGACAGCCAGTCAACGTCGAAGATCTCGACGGTGCGCATGTAGTTTTCCAGCTCGGCGCGGGTACCGCCCAGGGTGATCACGTTGCGGCCGCTGTCGACGTTGACGATGGCGTTGGGGCGCGCGTACGGCTCCAGCACCTTCTTCATTTCAGTTGCGGAGATGAACTGCAGCGGGATCACCCGTACCTCGAAGCCACGCGCACTGGCTGCCGGCGCCGTGCTCGGCGCGACAGTGCCGGCCAATGCCTGATCGGCGGCGACGATGTTGTAGCGGCCGCCGCTGTAGACCATGCGGGCATTGTTCCAGCCCAGCACCATCTCCAGCAGGTTCAACGCCTGTGCCGGCGACACCGGCTTGGGCGTAGCCAGGGTGACTGTGCCCTGCACCCCCGGTGCGATCACGTAGTTCTGGCCCAGCATGTCACCGAGGATGGCCTTGACCACCGCATGCACCGATTCGCCTTCGAAATTGAAGGTTGCTTCACCGGTGCTGGCGCCATGCAGTGCCGGAGCCGGTGCGCGTGCTGCTTCGCGGTTGATCATGGTGCCGGTGCCACGGCGGATCACCGCCTGCGGAGCGCCCTGGGCGTCACGGGCAGCATCAGCGGCGACTTCGGCCGCCTGGCCGGCCTCGGCAGTGGGCGACAGATTGCCCTTGCGCTGCACATGCGGTGCGGACACGGTGCTGCAGCCGACCAGCAGCGCGAGGGCAAAGGACCAGGGAAGGAAACGCAGGCTCATGCATTCACTCTATCGGTTGGTGCCATCGCCCGGGGGCGGCGACGGTTGTTGCTGCTGTTGTTGTTGCTGCAGCTGGCGGCGACGGGCCTGGATGCGTTCGCGGATGGCCTGCATCTGCGCTTCGCTGGGGCCGTTGTTGTTGGCAGGCGGCGTGGCGGCCGCCGCAGCCGAGGATGCCGGCGCACTGCCAGCAGGCGACGGCGATGCGGTTGCCGCAGCCGGCGGCGGTGCCGGCGGAGCGCCTGCCGGGGGCGGCACAACGATCGCACCGGCCGGTGGCGCACCGTTGGCGCCGCGCAGCACGGTCGGCGGTTCACCCCCCTGCCCGTTGAATACCGCCAGTTCCAGCACCTGGTTGCCACCGGGGCCGATCACGGTGGCTTGGCGCGGCTGCAGTGCGACCAGCTGCCAGCCGTCGACGGCTTCACCGTTGAGGCGCAGGCGCAGCGAGCGGTTCTGTTCGGTGGTGAAGGTGGCCATGCCGAAGTCGCCGGTCAGCAGCACGCCGGTCAGGCGCAGCGCGGCGCTGGCGGCGGGCTCGCTGCCGCCGAGCAGGTAGGGCTTCGGCCTGCGGTCCTCGGCGAACAGCGGTCGCTCGCCGATCGCGCTATAGCTGTCGGCGCTGGCCATGCGTTCTGCGGCCAACGGCGGCAGCACCGGCAACGAAGGCACCGCATCGGCATCACCGTCCGCACCTGGCAGCTGGCTGCCCAGACCGAAGCCGGTGGCCAGCCAGACCGCTGCCGCCCAGCCGGCCAGTGCCAGCAGGAAGCCGGTGCGCAGGCTGATCTGCTCAAGCTTCATCGGCCACCTCCTGCCCTTCTTCCGGCGCAGCCGGTGCGGCGGCCGGTGAAGGTGTGGCCGAAGGCGGTTGCGGCGCCGCGCCCGGTTCGGCTGCAGGTGCCGGCGCAGCGCCATCGGCCGCAGCACCGGGCAGCAGGTAACCGGCCAGTTCGAACGACACGTCCAGGCCGAGCCCGGACTCGTTGGGCGACTGCTGGAAGCGCTGCGCGATCAGGTTGAGGTTGTCGACGAACAGGCGCGGGCTGCCGGTTTCCAGGCTGTGCAGCACCGTGGCCAGTTCGGCCACACCGCAACGCAGGCGCACCTGCATGGCCACGCGCACGAATTCGGCGTCACGGCGGTTGTCGGTAAGTGGCGTGCGGTTGCTGATGGTGCAGCTGCGGTTGCCCGGGCTGGCCATCGCCACCGCATCCTGCAGCTTCGCGCCCAGCGCAGCGGCCGCAGCTTCGGCGGTGGCTTCGCGCAGGAAGCCCGGCCGCTGCTGCAGTGCCTCGCCGGTGGCGCGCAGGCGCTGTTCGATCTGCGGCTGCTGCTGCAGCTGCGCCTGCACGCGCTGCTCGCGCTCGCGCAGGGCAGCCACGTCGGCGTCGATTTCGCGCAGTGGCTGGGTGAACCAGGGGTGCACCAGCAGCAGGTAGGCCAGGCCCAGCACTGCCAGCAGCAGCGCCAGTGCCAGCCAGCGGTCACGGCGTGCGCTTGGCATCGGCATCGGCCGCCTCCCGGGTCGGGGCCGCAGCCGGCAACGGCTGCAGTTCGGCGGTCATGGTGAAGCGGTCACGGCCACTGGCGGCGCCATCGGCCTGCAGTACGCCGGTCAGATTGACCTTGCGCCACTGCGGTGCGTCCTGCAGCAGCTGCACCAGCTGCGAGGCCTCGCGGCTCAGGCCGATCAGCTGCAGGTTGTTGTTCTCGATGGCCAGCTTTTCCAGGTAGGTGCCCTCCGGCAGGCGCCGGGTCAGTTCATTCCAGATTTCCACCGTTCCGGCGCGCTGGCTGCGCTGCTTTTCCAGGAATGCGGCACCATCGATCAGCGCCTGCAGCTGCGCGCGTTCGCTGGCGACACCACGCGCACTGCGTGCACTGCGCTCGACCTGCGCACGCAGTTCGTCGGCGGCGGCGCGGCGGTTGTCGAGCAGCTGCAGGGCCGCCAGCACCAGCATCACCAGCGCGGCCACGGCCAGCAGCACATTCCAGCGCCGCGTCGGGTCTGCCCGCAGCTGGCGCTGCCCCGGTGGCAGCAGATTCACCTGCAGGGGTTCACCCTCGGTGTCGATGGCATCGACACCGGCCAGTGCATCGGCCCATTCGCCTACGCTGGCCCGCCACGCCTCAAGCTGGCGCAGTGGCCAGGCGATCAGTTCGACCTGCAGCTGGCCCTCGGCGGCGCCCCCGAGTTCACGCACGTCATAGCTGACCTGGCTGGATTCGAACGGCGTCTGGCGGTCGATCTCGAAACCGACCACGGCGCGCAGCCGGTCGGCCGCAGCCGCAGGCAGGCGCAGATGACGACGCAGTACCTCGCTGGCCGGCAGCAGCCACACCCGCGGCAGGCTGCGCAGTCGCGGTTCCAGCACGCGGTCCAGTTCGGCCGGCGACAGCGGCCATGGCACGCTGGCAACTGCTTCGCGGCGTTCTCCGGCCTCTCGCCAGACCTGCAGCTGCTCACCCTGGCGCTGCAGCAGCAGGCGCGCCTGTGCCCAGCCCAGTGCCCACTGCCAACGTGCCGGCACCCAGGCCAGCAGCGATTGCCGCCACCAGCGCAGGAAACGGCCGGCGCCAGGGCCGATCCGGCCCTGCACCTGCCGCACACTGTCCTGCCATGCCGTCATCTTGCTGTCATTCCCTGCTCCCAGCGAAGCACTGTGTAGGACCGCCCGGGAACCCCGCCCGAGCCATTGCGTACCACTGCCTGCAACACCGACCGGCGTCCACTGCCGTCGGTTGCACGAGACTCGATACTATAGGTGCCGCTGCTGCTGGCAAGCGTTGTCGCACCGCCAGCGGTATCTGCGTCACGCTCCTGCTGTGCGCGCTGCGCCAGCACGGTATCCGCATCCAGGCCCAGTGCGGTCAGCACCGGCGCGCTGGCGAACTGGGGATCCGGGCGTGCCTGGCGGCTGTACAGGGTCAGGTGCGGCAGCATGGCCTTGTACAGCGGGCCGCGCATGCCCAGTACCCGCTGCAGTTCACCGAGCGTCTCGAAACGCTTGTTGCGTGGGCCATACGGCAACCCCGCCGCCGCATAGTCCGGGGCTTCGGCACCGCCGCTCGGCTGCAGCAGGCTGTCTTCATCACGCCAGTCGACAATGGCACCGGCCAGCTGCCGGGCTGCCCCTTCGTCTTCGCCGAGCGCCTTGAGGAACGCGGTCAGCAAGGTCACGTCGACCAGGTTCAGGTTGATCTTGCCGTTCTCGTCCAGCACCTTGATCTCGATGCTGGCGTCATCGAACTGCCAGCGGTAGGTTCGGCCATCAGCGCGCCAGGGCGCCCGCAGCGGATCGGCGGACAGGCGCAGCAGCGCGTACTCCAGGCCGGCGCGCGCCCGTTCCTGGCCGCGTGCATCGTCATCCAGCACCCGCTGCTGCAGATGCTCGACCCGTGCGCTCAGCGCGAACGCACCGACCAGCGCGGTCATCAATGCGATCAACCACAGCACCAGTACCAGTGCCGCACCGTGTTGCCGGTTCATCGCGCGCCTCCGCTGCCACCGTTACGCGGCGCCACCACCAGCGTCGGCCAGGGCGCGCCCCTGGCCGGGACGATCCTGATCTCCACCAGCATCGGCAGGCGGCGGGTATCGTCCCAGCGCGGCATCCAGTCGCTCACCTGGCCGGTACTGGCATCGATGCCGCGATAGCGAAGTTGTACCGACTTCAGGTTTTCCACCAGCACTTCCGGCCGGCGCGGCGGGTTCTCGGCGATGCGCTCGCCTTCCTGCAGCAGCACCAGGTCCAGCAGCAGGCGCTGCTGGCCATCGCGGCCGTCCACCTGCAGCGCGTGCAGGTAGGGTCCGCCGCGGCCGAGGTAGCCCGGCAGATCGGCGGCGAACAACATGCGCTGCTCTTCGCCCTGGAAGAAGATCGGTTCGCGGGTGGGATCGGGTACTTCCAGCGGCGTGCGCAGCGCACCGGCCAGCTGCCGCCGCAACAGCGCCTGCACCGCGCGCATGCGCTCACTCTCGGCCGCGATCTGCTCGCCACGCTGACTGACCGCCATTGCCGAGCGGACGCTGGCGAACGCCAGCGCCAGGCCACCGGCCAGCAGCACCGTGGCCAGCATCACTTCAACCAGCGTGAAACCCGCGGCGCGGCGCTTCATCGCGCGCTCTCCAGGTCCGGCGGCAGCAGGCGCAGGCTGCGCCAGCGCAGCTGCTCGCGTTCGCTGTCGCCCCAACGCACCTGCAGCTGCAGTTCGGCCAGCCAGGGGGCACCGGCCGACTGTGACTGCACGACGTTGCCGGCACGTGGCTCCACCCACGGCTGCACCTGCAGCTCCCAGTGGTAGCGTCCCTGTTCCCAGTCGCCCTGCTGGCTACCCACCTGCAGTGGCGTGGCGACACCGGTTTCGGCCAGCAGCGACTGCGCATGCAGTATCGCGCGCGTGCGCAGCTCGGCCTCGCGCACCTGCCTGGCACCACCGGACAGACTGCCCAGCAGCAGGGTCAGCGCCAGCCCGAGCAGGGCAAAGGCGATGATCACTTCCAGCAGGGTGAAGCCGCGAACGTGCCGCTTCATTGTGCCCGCCAGGGGCCGGAGCGGACCTCACCGGTCAGCCAGCCCACGTCGATGCGCCATTCGGCATCGTCACGCTGCAGCCGGATGCGGCCACCGCTGGAGCCACCATCGGGATGGAACTCGATCACGCCCTGCCCTGGCGCGGTGGCCAGCTGCGCGGCGCCTTCGAACTGCACCTGCAGCTGTGCCGGCACGTCACCATGGCGCTGGTTGGCGCCTTCCCAGCGCCGCTTTGCCGGTTCGATGACAAAGCGCTGCGGCTCGCCGCGGGCGATCGCCTGCGCGCGTACTACCCGCAGCTGGTTGGCGATGTCCTTGCCGGCGCTGCGCAGCTGCATGCCGGCGAAGCCGCGCGACAGGCCGGCGGCGGTAATCAGGCCGATCGCTGCGATCAGCGCGATCACCAGCAGCATTTCCAGCAGCGACAGCCCCGCTGCGCGCCTGCCGTGCAGGCGCGGGCGAGGCAGCCGGCGCGGCAGGAAATACGTCATGCAGGATTACGGCTGGTAGCGGATGTCGGCATCGACGCTGCTGCCGCCGGCCTTGCCATCCTTGCCGAGGCTGATCAGCTCGTACGGCTGGCCTTCGCCCGGCGCACGGTATTCCAGCGCGTGGCCCCATGGGTCGTTCAGGTCAGCCGGCTTGGCATACGGCCCCAGCCAGCCACCGACACCCGCCGGTGCGGTCACCAGATCGTTGAGCGAGCCGGGCAGCTTGCCGGTATCGATCTGGTAATTGTCGACCTTGGACGCAACGGTCTGCACCTGCGCCTTGGCGATGTTGGCCTTGCCGCGATCGGCGCCGCCCAGCACGCGGCTGGCGACCAGGGTCAGCACCGCACCGATCAGCACGATGACGATGATGATTTCCAGCAGGCTCATGCCCGACTGGTTGCGCGCGGCGGTGAAGGAAAGGCGGATCGGTCGACGGGAAGCAATCATGGTCGGTCCTTTCAGTTGCGGAGTGTCGGGGTTGCGTAGGGATCCATCGTCAACCGATGGCATTGGTCAGGTCGTACAGCGGTACCAGCACGGCAACGATCACCGCACCGACCACCGAGGCCAGCACCAGGGTGATCGCCGGCACCATCGCCGCCAGCAGGCGGTCGATGCGCCGGGCGCTGTCCTGTTCGAAGGTATCGGCCGCTTTCAGCAGCATGGTATCGAGTGCACCGGATTCCTCGCCGACCTGGATCATCTGCAGCGCCAGGCGCGGGAAACGCTTGCCGCGCGACAGCGCCAGCGACAGGCCGGTACCATTTTTCACTTCATCCGCGGCGGCTTCCACATCGGCGGCCAGCGCGCGGTTGCCCAGCACGTTGCGGGCGATGCCCAAGGCACCCAGCAGCGGCACGCCATTGCGCAGCAGCGTGCCCAGCGTGCGGGCCAGCCGCGCGGTTTCCAGTTCGCCGAGCAGGCGGCCGATGCCGCGACGCTGCAGCAGCCAGCCATCCAGCGCCAGCCGGAAGGCTGGTTGCCGCGCCTTGCGTTCGAAGAACAGCGCAAGTATCCCTGGCACCACCAGCAGCAACACCCACCAGTCGCGCACGAACAGGCCCAGCTGCAGCACCGCGTTGGTGAACCACGGCAGCGCCACATCCAGGCTTTCGTACATCTGCGCGAACTGCGGCACCACGTAGCCGAGCAGGAACAGCAGCGCGCCGCCCACCACCACCAGCAGGATGGCCGGGTACACCAGCGCGTTGATCACCTTGCCCTGCAGCGCGCGGCTGCGTTCGAGGTAGTCGGCCAGGCGCTGCAGGGTTTCGTGCAGGCTGCCGCCGGCTTCACCGGCCCGCACCATGTTCACGTACAGGCGCGAGAACAACCCATGCTGGCGCTCCAGTGCGGTCGACAACGGCGCACCACCGCGCACCACATCGCGGATGTCGGTGATCGCGCGGCGCGAGCGTTCGTCTTCGGGCAACCCGAGCAGGATCGACAGCGCGCGATCCAGCGGCTGGCCTGCACCGAGCAGTGTCGCCAGCTGCTGGGTGAACTGCAGCAATGCCGCACCCTGCAGCGGCCGTTGGCGGAACAGGTTGCGCCAGGTACTGCCACCGATCGCACCGCCATCGGCCAGCTGGGTCTCCATCGGCAGATGGCCCTGGTCCTGCAGGCGCGCGACCAGCTCGGCCTCGCTTGCCGCTTCCATCTGCCCGTCGAAGATCTCGCCGTGCGGATTCAGTGCCTTGTAACGGTAGGTCGGCATGTCAGCCCCGGCGTCCTGCGCGCATCAGCTTTCCTCGGTGACACGCAGCACTTCCTCGATGGTCGTCTGACCACTGAGGGCCTTGGACAGACCATCTTCGTACATCGTGCGCATACCGGCTTCGCGGGCAATGCGTTCGATCTCGCCCATGCCGTCGCGGCGCATCACCGCGCGCCGCAGCGCGTCGTTCATCACCAGGAATTCCATGATGGTGGTCCGGCCGAGGTAACCGGTCGGCGCCAGCGCGGAGGGCTTCGGGCGGTACAGGTGGATCGGTCCTTCCGGCTGCAGGCGGCGCAGCTCGAAGCGTTCGATCTCCTCCGGCGAGGCTTCATAGCGCTCGGCATGGGTCGGCTCCAGCCGACGCACCAGGCGCTGGGCAAGGATGCCGTTGATGGTGGAGGTAAGCAGGTAGTCTTCCACGCCCATGTCGAGCAGGCGGGTGATGCCGCCGGCTGCGTTGTTGGTATGCAGGGTGGACAGCACCAGGTGGCCGGTCAGCGCCGACTGGATCGCGATGCGCGCGGTTTCCAGGTCGCGCATTTCGCCGATCATGATGATGTCCGGGTCCTGGCGCACGATGCTGCGCAGGGCGTTGGCGAAGTCCAGGCCGATCTGCGGCTTGGCCTGGATCTGGTTGATGCCTTCGATCTGGTATTCCACCGGGTCTTCGACCGTGATGATCTTGACGTCGGCAGTGTTCAGCTGGCTCAGCGCGGTGTACAGCGTGGTGGTCTTGCCTGAACCGGTCGGGCCGGTCACCAGCAGGATGCCGTGCGGCTGTTCCAGCACCTTGCGGAACTGCGGCAGGAAGGCGTCAGTGAAACCGAGACGATGGAAATCGAACACCACCGTTTCACGGTCCAGCAATCGCATCACCACGCTTTCGCCGTGCGCGGTCGGCACCGTGCTCACGCGCAGGTCCAGCTCCTTGCCCTGCACGCGCAGCATGATGCGGCCGTCCTGCGGCAGGCGGCGCTCGGCGATGTTGAGCCGGGCCATGATCTTGATGCGGCTGATCACCGCAGCAGTGAGGTTGGCCGGCGGGCTTTCGCCTTCCACCAGCACGCCATCGACGCGGTAACGCACCTTCAACCGGCTTTCGAACGGTTCGACATGGATGTCCGAAGCGCGCAGCTCCACTGCACGCTGGATCACCAGGTTGACCAGGCGGATCACCGGCGCTTCCGAGGCGAGGTCACGCAGATGCTCGATATCATCGACCGCACCGCCCTCGCCATCGGCGGTTTCGACGATCGCGCCCATCGCGCTGCGGCCCTGGCCGAACCAGCGTTCGACCAGGTCATCAATTTCTGCGCGCATGCCCAGCACCGGTGTCACCGGCACACCCAGTGCCAGCTGCACGGCCTGCTGCGGATAAGGATCATGGGCATCGGCCAGCCACAGCCGGACCCCCTGTTCATCCAGCGCGAGCGGGCAGACATGGAACTGCTTGAGGAAGCGCAGCGACAACGGCAAGCCTTCCGCCAGCCCTTGTGGCGGTGCTTCCGACAGCTGTTTGCCTTCCAGCAGCGGCAGCCCCAGCACTTCGGCGCTGGCCTGGGCCTGGTCACGCTCGGAGACCAGCCCCAGCCGCACCAGCAGGCCCAGCAGGCTGCCGCCGGCCTCTGCGTGCAGCGGCCGCGCACGTGCCAGATCGCCTTCCTTCAGCCGGCCGCGCGCCAGCAGCGCATCCAGGATGCGGCCTTCAGCGTCGTCGGCAGCGGCGGTAGCAGCAAGCGCGTTCACATGACTCTCCTGTCAATCGGCTCGACTTTAACAGTTAAGCCATGATTTCCGCCGCCCCTGCGCCACCTTTCGTAAAAAGACGAAGCCCGTCACATGGGATGACGGGCTTCGGCCATTCAACTACGACAGTTCAAGCTTACTGCGTGGCGAGAATGCTCACCCCGTTGTAGGCCGCTTCACCCACCACCTTGATGTAGTAGGTGGCCGCCACCGGCTTGGTCACCCGCACCGTCTCGGAGGTGCCCGGACGGGTCGACTTGGCGTCGTTGTCGCTGGCACTGGGCTCACGGCCTTCAGCCACGTAGACCGAAACGTTGCCGGTGCCACCGTAGGTGATCACGCTGAACTGCTTGCCGGCAGCCGCTTCGAAGCTGTAGAGCTTGCTGCTGCCGGCCGCACCGGACAGGCCACCGACGGCGGCCTTGTTGGTCAGCGGCGTGGCCACCGGCCCGCAGTTCTCGGTGCACGGTTCTTCCAGTGCCTTGGCCAGCGCAGCCTTGGCATCGAGGATGCCGGTACCGATCGGGGTGGCCGCCGGGATGGCGACCGGGAACGGACGCGCGGTTTCCTTCAGCAGGGTGCGCATGGCCGCCGGAGTCAGCGGATCCTTGCCCTTGGCGATCAGTGCGCTCTGCACCAGTGCAGCAACGGCGGCCACATGCGGCGAGGCCATCGAGGTACCGCCCATGCCCATGTAGCCCGGCGTGCCCGATTCAGGCGTGGTGGCCGCATTGGAGCCGGTCTGCCAGATGTAGCCACCCGGGTTGCCGTCGACACTGCCGCCGCCACCCGGACCGGACAGGTCCACGCGGGTGCCATAGTTGGAGTAGTAGGTGATGCCACCGGTGATGCGCGTGGCACCCACGGTCACCACGCCTTCGCAGCTGGCCGGACGGTACTTGGACGCGTTGTCGGTCTCATTGCCGGCCGCCACCACCACCGTGGTACCGCGCGAGATGGCGCCGTTGATGGCGTCCTGGTAGGTGCTGCCGCAGGCGCCGCTGCCGCCCAGGCTCATGTTGATGATCTCGGCCGGGTTGGTGTTGGCCGGGATGCCGGTCACCGTGCCACCCGATGCCCAGACCACCGCGTCGGCGATGTCGGACAGGTAGCCGCCGCACTTGCCCAGCACGCGCACCGGCAGCACCTTGGCCTTGTAGGCGACACCGGCCATGCCGACGCCGTTGTTGGTCTGCTCGGCGACGGTGCCGGCGACGTGGGTGCCGTGCCAGGAACTGTCCTCGGCCAGCGAGCCGTCATAGCACTCGTTGTCGTTCTCGACCCAGTCACCGTAGTCCTGCGCACCCGGCACACGATCGTTGGTCGGGCGCCGCGAGGTCTCCGCATCGCTGATGAAGTCGTAACCCTCCAGCAGGTTGCCGACCAGGTCCGGATGCTGCGGCAGGATGCCGGTATCGATCACCGCCACCACGATGCCCTCACCCTGCGAGACATCCCATGCCGCCGGTGCGTTGATGCCGCCGACGGCGTTGTGCAGGTGCCACTGGTTCTGCTGGTAGAAGGGATCGTTCGGCACCAGCGCCGGCTGTACGTCGCCGGCACGCAGCTCGGTGCGGCGCAGCTTGACGTCGGCTTCGGCGTACTGCACCGACGGGTCGGCCTGCAGTTCCTTCAGCACACGCTGCAGTTCGGCCGGGGCCAGGCGGCCCTGCACGCGGATCAGGTCCGCACCGGTAGCGAGCTTGCGTACCACCTGCGGGCCGAGGGTACTGGCACGTGAGGTACCGCCGGAGAGGCTGGCCCGGGTCAGCGCCGACTGCACGGTGGACAGCTTCGCCGAGCGGTCGGTGGCGGCGGCAGCGCCGGCCCGGTACTTGACGATGATGCGCTCGGCGCCCGGCTGGGCGGTGCTGGCCTGGCGCACCGGTTCGCGGGTCGGCAGGCCGGCGGCGTGGACGGCACCGACGGCCGTCATCGACAGCACGGCGGCGGCAAGCACATTGATGCGAAGGTTCTGCTTCTTGATCACGTCGAATTCCTCTTCTGGGTCATGGATCGAACCAACACTGCGGCCATCATTCCTTGACGACTCCCGGCCGGCCCAGCCGGGATTGCCGTGACCTCCCCCCAGGCCCTCACTGCAGGTGCTGCGCCGGCGTGGGTGGCCGCCGGCGCGATGGAGTGGCTTACCAGCCGAAGCCGGCACCGACGCCAACCGAGCTGTCGTCGCTGCTGAAAGCACCGCCGAAGGTCACCGTGGCGCGATCGCTGATCGCACGCTGGTAGCCCAGCGACAACGCCGACTCGCCGCCCTGGAAACCAATGCCGACGCCGACCCGGTTCTGGGTGCGGATACCGGCGGCACTGGTGGCCATGTTGAGCATCGCCGCGCTCATCGCACCCTGGCGGTCGATGCGGCGATCCATGTGGCGCAGGCGTCCGTCGATCTCGCCCTTGAACACATCGAAGCTGTCGGCGACGGCCTGGACGCGGCTGTCGGTGTAGCTGTTGGCCGTGGCCATGCCACGGTCGAGCTGGCCCTTGTTGACCGCATCGGTGGCCGTGGTACCCGCCGCCACATTGGTGACCTGGCGCTCGTTGCCTTCACTGCCCACCGAGACCGTGTTGGCACGATCGGCAACCGAGCCCTGGCCCAGCGCCACGGCATTTGCCGCAGTGGCATTGGCGCCCTGGCCGATGGCCGTGGACGAAGCGCCACTGGCGACGGCGCCCTCGCCCATGGCGACGGCATTGAAGCCCGTCGCGGGAGTGCCAACCGGAATCCCGGCACCGGCGGCAGCAGCGGTCGGCGTGCCCTGCACACGCGCGGTGCTGGCCGGTGCCGCGTCGGCCGTTGCAGGTGCATCAGCGGTGCTTGCCAGCGGGCTCTCATCCAGCGAGGCACTCATCGCGCGCAGGTTGGCAGTCCCGGCACGCGAGCCACCGGCGGTTCTGCGGTCGATCTCGCTGACCTTGCGGTCCAGCGCGCCGAGCGCATCGCCGACGTTGCTGTAGGTGGCGCCCTGGATCACGTAGTTCGGGGCCACGAACACACCCTGCATGCCGACGCTGGCACCACCGCCGAGGAAGCTGGCGGCATCGCTGAGCGACTGGAACAGCTGGCCGCCGTTGATCGCCTGGCGACTGCCCGCGGCAATGCTGCCGGCACCGACGTTGTCGATGGTGGTGCCCTGGAAACCGGACAGGGTCAGGCGGTCACGGCTGGCGTCGTCGTAGCTGACCGCGCTGGCCGCGGTGGTTTCCACGGTGGCGATGCGCGAATCAAAATCGCCCACGCGGGTTTCCACCGCGCCCACCCGCTGGTTGGTGACGTTGAGCTGGGAGCCGGTGATGGCGTCGCTGCTGCCGGCGGCGATGCGGCCATCGGCCACATTGACGATGCGGCGCGTGGCCGGACCCTCGGTGCCGTTGCCACCGCCGACCGACACCACGTTGGCATCGAGCGCACGCGAGCCCGCACCCAGCGCCACCGAGTTGGCACCGGACGCTCCGGCACTGTTGCCCAGTGCAAGTGCACCGTTGCCGATCGCCATCGCGTTGGCGCCCAGCGCATTGCTGCGCGCGCCGCTGGCACTGGCCGCCGAACCGATCGCGGCGGCATCACTGCCGCTGGCGCTGGCAATACCTGCGCCGGTGGCCTTGACGTAACGTGCCGTGCCATCGGCAGTCGCTGCGACCGCATCAAGCTGGCCACGATTGACCGCATCGGTGCGCTCGGTACCGGCAGCGACGCGGGTGATCTGACGATCACTGGTACTGCTGCCCACCGACACGGTGTTGGCACGGTCGGCCACCGAGCCTGCGCCCAGTGCGATGCTGCCGGCCGCCGACGCGTTGGCACTGACACCCACCGCAGTGGCATTGGCGCCGGTGGCCTTGCTGCCGTAACCCACTGCAGTGCCAAGGCGACCACTGGCTTCGGCATAGCTGCCCAGCGCCGAAGCGCCGTCGGCCGAAGCATTGGCGCGGAAACCACTGGCCTGCGACTGGGTGCCGCTGGCCGTGGCCTGCGCGCCGCTGGCAGTGCTGTAAGCGCCCTTGGCCTGGGCGCCGGCGCCGGTAGCACTGGCGCCGAGTTCGCTGGCGCTGGCGCCACTGCCCACGGCTACGCTGTCGACACCAGCAGCCTGCGCCGCGTTGCCGAGCGCCGCCGCATTGTTGCCGGTGGCCAGTGCATCGAAGCCCACGGCGGTGGCATTGCCGGCCATGGCATTGGCGCCACTGCCCAGCGCGGTGGCGCCGTTACCGATGGCGTTGGCCGCGTTGCCAGCAGCCAGTGCATTGTCGCCGTCAACGAGTGCACCGGCCTCGCCATCGGCATTGCCGCTGGCCTGGAACTGGCGGCTGGTCTTGTCGGCGACGCCGGCGACCGCATCCAGCTGGCCCTTGTTCACCGCATCGGTGGCTTCGGTACCGGCTGCGACATGGGTGACCTGGCGCTCACCGCCCGCCTTGCCGACGGCCACCGTGTTGTCACGGTCGGCCTTGGAGCCGGCGCCGAGCGCGACGCTGTTGCTGCCGTTGGCGGTGGCATTGGCACCCAGCGCGGTGGCGCTGCTGCCCGCCGCCCACGAATTCCAGCCGATCGCCGTGGCGTAGTCTTCGGTGGCCCACGCGCCCGCACCGAATGCCGCGGCACCGGTGCCACTGGCACGCGAGGGGATCAGGCCGAAGAAGGTGCTGCCACCGATCGCCACGCTTTCTTCGCCACTGGCTTCGCTGGACTGACCGACCGCTACTGCACCGGTACCGGCGGCGGCGGCACCGAAGCCGACCGCCGTGGTGTTGGCACCACTGGCTGCCGAGCCGTAGCCCAAGGCAGTGCCGAGGCGACCGCTGGCTTCGGCGTAGCCGCCGACAGCGGTAGTGCCATCGGCAAACGCGGCGCTGCGGAAGCCACTGGCCAGTGCCTGGGTGCCGCTGGCATTGGCTTCAGTGCCCGTGGCCGTGCTGTAGGCACCGCTGGCCTGCGCGCGCGCACCGACCGCGCTTGCGCCCAGTTCACTGGCGCTGGCGCCGGTGCCGAGCGCGAGGCTGTCTTCGCCGGTGGCCTGTGCCGTGCTGCCCAGGGCCGCCGCGTTGCTGCCGGTGGCCAGCGCATCGATGCCCACGGCGGTGGCGTTGGCCGCCAGCGCATTGGCACCGCTGCCCAGCGCGGTGGCACCGTTGCCGATCGCATTGGCCGCGTCACCGGCCGCCAGCGCGTTGTCACCCTCGACCAGCGCCCCGGTTTCGCCATCGGCATTGCCACTGGCCTGGAACTGCCGGCTGGTCTTTTCCGCTGCCGCGGCTACG
Organism: Stenotrophomonas sp. 86156_Sma; assembly: GCF_056481625.1. Classification (NCBI taxonomy): domain Bacteria; kingdom Pseudomonadati; phylum Pseudomonadota; class Gammaproteobacteria; order Lysobacterales; family Lysobacteraceae; genus Stenotrophomonas; species Stenotrophomonas sp. 86156_Sma. The sequence continues at coordinate 660,606 of NZ_CM151157.1, read as the reverse complement.
GCATCGAGCTGATTCTTGTTGACCGCGTCGTTGCCCTGGGTGCCGTCGGCCACATTGGTGATCTGGCGGGTATTGCCACCGCCGCCCACCGATACGGTGTTGTCGCGATCCGCGATCGAATCGGCACCCAGCGCCACGCTGTTGGCACCGCGCGATTCGGCGGCGTTGCCCAGTGCGGTGCTGTTGATGCCCCCCGACCAGGCGCCACCACCCACCGCAGTGGAGTAGTTGCCCGATGCCTCGGTGGCCAGCAGACCGAACAGCGAGCCGCCAACGGCGACACTGTTGGTGCCGGTGGCCAGGCTGCCCTGGCCGGTGGCGGTGCTGTAGGCGCCGGACGCTTCCGAGTCGCCACCCACTGCCACGCTGTTGGAGCCGGAGGCGTTGGCGAAGTTGCCGAACGCGGTGGTATTGAACGCCGAGGCCTGCGCGTAGCCACCGATGGCGGTGCTGTAACCGCCGCTGGCTTCGGCACCGATACCGAAGGCCGCCGACGCCGTACCACTGGCTACGCTCTCGCTACCGACAGCGGTGGCCGCGTCACCACTGGCATTGCTGAAGTAGCCCACGGCCACAGCCTCTTCGCCGGACGCTTCGGACAGCACGCCATTGGCAGTGCTACCGGCGCCGCTGGCGATGCTGGCCGCACCGAACGCCGCGCTCTGCTCGCCGCTGGCTTCGCTTTCCGCGCCATGCGCGGTGGCGTACTCGCCCGTGGCCTGTGCGTTGGCACCAACAGCGCTGGCGTTGGCTGCGGTCGCCAACGCATTGAAGCCCAGCGCCTGTGCGTTGCTGGCCAGCGCGTTGGCGCCGCTACCCAGTGCGGTGGCGCCATTGCCGATGGCGTTGGCGGCATCACCGGCCGCCAGTGCGTTGTCACCTTCCACCAATGCACCGGCTACGTCGTCGCCGTTGCCGCTGGCCTGGAAGAAGCGGCTGGTGGTGGTGGCCGTGGTCGCCACCGCATCCAGCTGCGCCTTGTTCACCGCATCGGTGGCCTGGGTGCCGGCGGCGACGTTGGTGACCTGGCGTTCGTTGCCGGCGCTGCCCACCGACACCGTGCGCGCGCGGTTGGCGACCGAACCGGCCCCCAGCGCGACCGTGTTGCTGGCGCTGGCATTGCTGCCGGCACCGAGCGCGATCGCACTCTCACCACCGGCCACCGTGTTAGTGCCAATGGCGATGCTGTTGATGCTGTTGCCCAACGCCTGGAAGCCCAGCGCCACACTGTTGTCGCCATAGCCGAAGGCACCGCGGCCGACCGCTGTGGAGCTGGCGCCGTTGGCCCAGCTGTTGTAACCGATGGACGTTGCGCCGCTACCACTGGCCCAGGCCGCGTTGCCGAATGCCGAGGCGTTGGTGGCAGTGGCCCATGCACCCGAACCGAATGCTGCTGCGCCACTGGCAGTCGCCCAGCTGTAACCGCCTACTGCAGTGCTGTCATCGCTGCTGGCGAATGCGCTGTCGCCGACCGCAACCGCATAGCTGCCGGTGGCGCGCGACTTGCCGCCTGCGGCGAAGCTGTTGTCACCACTGGCCTTGGCCGCGTTGCCGAAGGCGCTGCTGGCAGCCCCGGTGGCCTGCGCGCCGCTGCCGACTGCGGTGGCATCGGCAACAGCGGTGGTGCCCACCTGCTGCGCCGTGCCATCGGCACCGATGATCGGCTGGTTGAACTCGTCGTAGGCCTGGCCGAGGCCACCGATGGCGACACCGCCATTACCGGTGGCCGCGCTGTTGCGGCCCACGGCCACGCTGTCATCGCCGATGGCCGACGCGGCAGCACCATGTGCAATGGCACCTGCGCCGATCGCATTGCTCGACGAACCCACAGCGATGGAGCCTTCGCCATCAGCCAGTGCGCCAGCATCACTGCCCGCCTCCGGCTGTGCCTGGAAGAAACGCGCGGTGGTGTCGGCAGTGCCGGCCACGGCGTCGAGCTGGGCTTTGTTCACCGCATCGGTGGCTTCGCTGCCCGCAGCGACGCTGGTGATCTGCCGCTCGTTGCCGGCGCTGCCGACGGCCACGCTGTTGGCGCGCACCGCTTCGGAATTCGCGCCGAGTGCCACACTGTTCGCGCCGCGTGCGGTGGCGTAGTAACCCACGGCCGTGCTCTGCGCACCGCTCGCCCAGGTCTGCGCGCCGAGGGCACTGGCGTTCTCGCCCGGTGCATAGGCGAAGTAGCCGACCGCGGTCGCTTCGGCGCCGGAGGCTTCGCTGAGGCTGCCGTTGGCCACGGCACGGTCGCCACTGGCGATGGCACCGGCGCCGACGGCGGTGGCGGCTTCGCCACTGGCCTGGGTCTGCACGAAGAAGCCCAGGCCGGGGATCAGGTCAGCCGGACCACCGATGGCGACGCTGCTGGTGCCCGTCGCGTTGCTCTGCGTACCCAGCGCGGTGGAATAATCGCCGATGGCATTGGCCACGGCGCCGAAGGCCGATGCCTGCGCACCGGCCGCATAGGCGCCGACGCCGTAGGACGACGCCGCAAAACCACTGGCTTCGGCACTGGCGCCGACCGCAGTGCCGCCGACGCCTGCGCTGGTTGCGCCGGTCTCCACCGGCACGCCGCCGCTGGTGATCAGCGGGTTGCCGTCGGCATCCACCGCAGCGCCACCCACGGCAACGCTGCCCGGACCGTTGGCCTGCGCGTTGTTGCCGAACGCGGCACTGTTCTGGCCCGAGGCCAGCGCGTTGTTGCCAACGGCGGTGGCGTTCTGCGCGACGGCGGTGGCGCCGGCACCGACTGCAGTGGTGCCGTTGCCGATGGCATTGGCGGCCTCGCCGGCCGCCAGCGCGTCGTCGCCCTCGGCCAGTGCACCGGCATCGCTGTTGCTGCTGCCATTGGCCTGGAAGCGCTTGGCGGTGGCATCGGCCACGGCGGCAACGTCCTTCAGCTGACCGACATTGACTGCATCGTTGTCTTCGGTGCCTGCGGCCACGCTGGTGATCTGCCGGGTCAGGCCGTATTCGGCGGCACCAACGGACACGGTATCGACGCGGTCGGCCAGCGAGCCCGCGCCGAGCGCCACGCTGCCGGTGGCCACCGCCGCGGAGTTCGAACCCAGCGCGGTACTGTATTCACCGACGGCGGTGCTGAACGCACCCACCGCGATCGACGCTTCGTTGGCGGCGGTAGCGCCGCGGCCCAATGCGGTGCTGCCCGGGCCCATCGCCACGGCACCGCCGCCGACAGCCGTAGCGCCATCGGCGGTGGCTTCGGACAGCGCACCCAGCGCGGTGGCCGCGCCGTTTTCGCTGGCGGCGGTCGCGCTTGCGCCAACCGCGGTGTCGCCGAGACCGAAGGCCGCAGCGCTCTGCCCGACCACCACGCTGGCATCGCCGATTGCCAAGGCGCCCTGGCCGAACGCGCTTGCGCCCAGGCCCGCGGCAATGGCCTGGGTTCCGATGGCAGTGGTGGCATTGGCCAGCGACTGTGCGCCGGCACCGGCCGCGACTGCGCCCTGCCCGTCGATCTTCACCGCGTCGCTGTCATCGCCTGCGCCATCGGCCTTGAAATAACGGTTGCCGTCTGCGGCGACATCGGCCAGCGCAGCCTGGGTGGCGCGCGCCTGCGCGTCCAGCTGCGCCTTGTTCACCGCATCGGTGGCCTGGCTGCCTGCGGCAACATTTGTGATCTGCCGTTCCTTGCCGGTATCACCCACGGACACCGTGTTGGCACGCGTGGCCTTGGAGCCGGCGCCCAGCGCTACGCTATTGGCCGCACTGGCGCTGCTGTTGCTGCCGATCGCCACCGCGTTGCTGCCCTTGGCCGTGGCCGAGCCTTCGATCAGGCACTTTTCGAGCAGCTTGCCGCTGAATGCCACGCAGGTGGCGCTGCCGCCGATCTGCACCGACTGTGCTGCGGCGATACCGCTCATGCCCAATCCCAATACCAGGCCCAGTGCCATCGCCAACCTTGCGGGCGCAGCCTGCGTTGCATCGCGGCGCTGGTCGACGACCCCGCCGCCGCTGTCGGAGGAGGCCAGTTCCGAGGCCACCACCAACTGACCCAATGCTTTGTTCCAGACCTTGCGATAAATCCGATTCATCGGTACGGCTCCTGATTGGACTGGTTTTGGGCAAAGCAACGCCACCGCTGGGCTTTCCGGCCCAACGTCCCCTGGGGGCGTTTATTCGCGTGATTTACTGCGGGGTATTGCCGAACGGCGCGCAGCGACAGAAAACCGAGCGCGTGCGCCAAGCGGTTACTGCGAAATGAATGATTCTGAAACGGGGTTCAAGTGTTAACGGCAACTTTGCAGATCGTCAAGACTTTGACACAGCAAATCCTATTGCCGTGAAGCACATCACTATTTCACGTGTTTATGAAAGGATTTTGTTATGCATGCGTGACGATTCCTCGACGCATGAAAATGCATGTAACTAGCGGTCGCGACTGGAGTTTCAAGCTCGCAAAGAAAAACCCGCCGATCAACGGCGGGTTTTTCCATACGCGATGGCATTGAGGCCTGCGCGATGCAGTGCGATCAGCCGCACCACACCCGCGCGTTGCGGAACATGCGCATCCACGGCGAGTCACCCTGCCACTCGGCCGGAGCCCAGCTCAGGTTGAGCGCGCGCGGGGTGCGTTCCGGGTGCGGCATCATGATGGTGACGCGGCCGTCACTGCTGGTCAGGCCGGTGATGCCGTCCGGCGAACCGTTCGGATTCAGCGGGTACTGGCTGGCAACGTTGCCGTGGCCATCGATGTAGCGCAGCGAGACACGTGCGGCGGCCTGGTCGACGGCATTGTCGAACACCGCCTGGCCTTCGCCATGCGCCACCGCCACCTGCAGGCGCGAACCGGCCATGCCGCGCAGCAGGATCGACGGCGATTCCACCACCTCCAGCTGCGCGGTACGGGCTTCGAACTGCTCACTGGCGTTGCGGCGGAACTGCGGCCAGTGCTCGGCACCGGGGATGATGCCCTTCAGCTGGCTCATCATCTGGCAGCCGTTGCACACGCCCAGCGCGAAGCTGTCCTCGCGGGCGAAGAACGCAGCGAAGGCATCACGCAGCGCGCTGCGCTCCAGGATCGAGGTGGCCCAGCCACGGCCGGCACCGAGCACGTCGCCGTAGCTGAAGCCACCACAGGCGACCAGGCCGGTGAAGTCCTGCAGGGCCACGCGGCCTTCGATCAGGTCGCTCATATGCACGTCGAAGGCGCGGAAGCCGGCACGTTCGAAGGCGTTGGCCATTTCAATCTGGCCGTTCACGCCCTGCTCGCGCAGCACGGCCACGCGCGGGCGCGCACCGGTGCTGATGAACGGCGCCGCCACGTCTTCGTTGAGGTCGAAGCTGAGCTTGGGCTTCAGGCCCGGCGCCGTGAAGGAACGCGCAATCTCGCGCTCGGCGTCGGCGTTGGCCGGGTTGTCGCGGCGCTTCTGCATGGCGTGGGTGACCGACCACCAGGCGTCGAACAGCGCGTCCCAGCGCCACTCGGCCAGATTCTCGCCGCCCAGCGATACGCGCACCACCGGCGCGGTGGTCGGCTTGGCGATGCGCTGTGCGCATTCGGTCAGTGCGTGGCGTTCGACCAGGTCGGCGAACGCAGCACGGTCTTCGCGCGCGATCTGCACCACCGCACCCAGTTCTTCATTGAACAGGCTCCGGAACGGATCATCGCCCCAGGCATCGAGGGTGATATCCAGGCCCAGGCGCGAGGTGAAGGCCATTTCGCACAGCGCAGCGAAGGCACCGCCGTCGCTGCGGTCGTGGTAGGCCAGCAGCAGGCCGGACTGGCGCGCATCGCGGATCAGTTCAAAGAAGCCACGCAGGCGCTGCGGGTCGTCCAGGTCCGGCGCGGCACCGGCGAAGGCCGGCAGATCGCCGTGGTCGGCATGCACCTGGGCCAGGATCGAACCGCCCAGGCGCTGCTTGCCGGCACCCAGGCCGATCAGCCACAGCTCGCTTTCCACGTCGCGGTCGAGCAGCGGGGTCAGCTGCTGGCGCACGTCGGCCACCGGCGCGAACGCCGAGATCACCAGTGACACCGGCGACACGCTCTTGTGTGCTTCGCCCTGGTCGTGCCACTGCGCCTGCATCGACAGCGAGTCCTTGCCCACCGGGATGCTGATGTCCAGCTGCGGGCACAGTTCCATGCCCACCGCCTTCACCGCGTCGTACAGCAGCGCGTCTTCACCCGGGTGGCCGGCTGCGGCCATCCAGTTCGCCGACAGCTTGATCTCATCCAGCGCATCGACCGGGGCCGCGCACAGGTTGGTCAACGCTTCGCCCACCGCCATGCGTGCCGAAGCAGCGGCGTCGAGCAGGGCCAGCGGGGTGCGCTCGCCGATCGACATCGCTTCACCGGACACGCCGTCGAAGTCGGCCAGGGTGATCGCCACGTCGGCCACCGGCAGCTGCCACGGGCCGACCATCTGTTCGCGTGCGGTCAGGCCACCGACGCTGCGGTCACCGATGGTGACCAGGAAGTTCTTCGAAGCGACCGTCGGGTGCGCCAGCACGCGCAGGCCAGCCTCCTGCAGGTCCAGCCCGCCGGTCTTCAGCGCCGGCCAGCGCGGGGCCGGCGGATGCGCGGTGTCGCGGTGCATCTTCGGCGGCTTGCCGAACAGCACATCCATCGGCAGGTCGATCGGCGCATCGGCCGGGGTATGGCCCGGCACGGCACCGTAGGCCACCACCAGGTGCTCCTCGGCAGTCGCCACGCCAACCGCGGCGAACGGGCAGCGCTCGCGGGCGCACAGTGCGGCGAACTCGGCCAGGCGCTCCTGGGCCACGCCCAGCACGTAGCGTTCCTGCGACTCGTTGCACCACAGCTGCATCGGCGACAGCGACGGATCATCGGTGGGCACCTTGCCCAGATCGATGACACCGCCGACCTTGGAGTCGTGCAGCAGTTCCGGGATGGCATTGGACAGGCCACCGGCACCGACGTCGTGGAAGAACTTGATCGGGTTGTTGGCGCCCATCGCCACGCAGCGGTCGATGACCTCCTGGCAGCGACGTTCCATTTCCGGGTTGTCGCGCTGCACGCTGGCGAAGTCCAGATCCTCGGCACTTTCGCCGGAGGCCACCGAGCTGGCGGCACCGCCGCCCAGGCCGATCAGCATCGCCGGACCGCCGAGCACAATGACCGCATCACCGGCCTGCAGCTGGATCTTGTCGACCTGCACGCGGTCGATCGCGCCGAGGCCACCGGCCAGCATGATCGGCTTGTCGTACGCGCGCACCAGATCGGCGCCTTCCGGCAGTTCGAAGCTGCGGAAGTAGCCGAGCAGGTTCGGGCGGCCGAACTCGTTGTTGAACGCGGCGCCGCCAAGCGGGCCGTCGGTCATGATTTCCAGCGCCGGTGCCATGCGCGGGTTCAGCGCGCGCGGCGCTTCCCACGGCTGCGGCAGTTCCGGAATGCGCAGGTGCGAGACCGAGAACCCGGACAGGCCCGCCTTCGGCTTGCCGCCGCGGCCGGTCGCGCCTTCGTCGCGGATCTCGCCACCGTTGCCGGTCGATGCACCCGGGAACGGCGCGATCGCGGTCGGATGGTTATGCGTTTCCACCTTGATCTGGAACGCGCTGGGCACCTGCGGCTCGCGGCGGTATTCGCCGCTGGCCGGATCCGGGCGGTAACGCGACGCCGGATGGCCTTCGATCACCGCGGCGTTGTCGCTGTACGCGCTGAGCGTGTGCTGCGGGGTCTGCTGGTGGGTGTTCTTGATCATCCGGAACAGCGAACGGTCCTGTTCCTGGCCGTCGATGGTCCAGCTGGCGTTGAAGATCTTGTGCCGGCAGTGCTCGGAATTGGCCTGCGCGAACATCATCAGCTCGACGTCGGACGGGGCGCGGCCGAGCGCGGTGAAGCGTTCGCGCAGGTAGTCGATCTCGTCCTGGGCCATGGCCAGGCCGAGGCGCTGGTTGGCAGCCTCCAGCTGGTCCACCGGCACGCGTTCCAGTTCACCGCGGGCCGGCGCCGAGAACAGCGCCAGGCCCTGTTCCACGGTCTCCAGCACCGACTGCGTCATCGGGTCGTGCAGCGCCTTGACCAGCGCCTGCTGGGCGGCGGCATCGGCCGGCCACCCCTGCACGTCGATGCGCAGGCCACGCTCGACCCGGCTGACCGGCTGCCCGGCACCACGGACCAGTTCGGTGGCCTTGCTCGACCACGGCGACAGCGTGCCCAGGCGCGGCACCACGATGCGGCTGACCGCGCCGTCGGCCACGACCTCGGCCTGCGGCGCAGCTTCGAGGATGCGGCACAGGGTGGTCAGGTCGGGGGCGGCGCTGCCTTCGGGCTGCACGAAGTAGACGTGCCAAGCACCGCTGATGCGCAGGGAGGGAGCGATGGACTGCAGGCGGGATTCAAGACGTTCGCGGCGGAACGGCGACAGGGCGGGCGCGCCCTCAAGGACCATCATGTCCGGGGAACCGTAGTTGGGAAACGGGCCCGACATTGTACCGGAAGCGGGGGAAGGGCTTTGGCCGGGCGGCGCCCGGCACCCGCCGAAGCCAAGGCAACGGCAACAGCAACAGCAACGGCCAAGGCAACAGCAGGCATTCCGTGGGCTGGCGGGGTGGTGGGGGCCAGCAGGACACGCCGTAAACCCGTCCATGGGGGCTCGATGGCGCCATCCATGGCGCCAACGGTCCTGCTGGCCCCCACCACCCCGCCTTCGACAGATTTCCGCGATCTGCGGTAGATCCACGCCATGCGTGGATGCTCCCCGGTAGTGCCGGCCGCTGGCCGGCAACCAGGGAAATCTCAGAAGTCAGGCATTGAAGAGCGAAGCGACCGGCTTTTGCTTTTGATTTTTTGTTCTGTCTTCCGTGGCTGGCCGCGCAGGAACCTGTCCGTGGCCGGGCGGGTGGGCTGCGCAGGGGCGTGAGCCGCATGGGCCCGAGGCATGCCTTGGGCGGGTTGGGCAGGACGCCCAACCCCGGTCTTGCCGTGTGCGCAGGACTGCGCACACGAGCAAGCGGCGATCGAGCTTACATGGACGTACTTGCAGCGTCCCCTGCGCAGCCCACCCACCCGGCCAACCCTCAGAAACCCGCTTTCAGCGACCCACCCCAGCCACGAGGGGGCTCCGCCGATGGCCGCCGACCGCGCGCAGCGCCGCCCTCCGCCCGAATCCCCGAACCATGCGCTTGCTCACGGATTGACCACACGATTGATGACAACGTTGTCCCTACCTGGTGCCGGACTCTCTCCCCGGCCTCCCAGGTACCTCCGTCCGCCCCCTCCGTCGCCTTCCCGGGCGACGCCCGGACCTGCGTCACGCGCGGCGCCATCGGGGCCCGCGCGCCCTTTGATCGGAGACTTACCCATGTACGACCCGATTGTGCGCAGTGCCGAACGTTCGACCCGAAGCTGTCGTCCCCGCCGCCTGGCCTGGCTGCTTGCCCTGGCCGCCGGTACCGCCGCCCTGCCCGGCCTGGCGCAGGCCGCCAGCTGTGCCGGCGTGGCCCAGTGGGACCAGGCCAAGATCTACCGGGCTGGCGATACCCTGCAGAAAGGAGGCGTCCTCTATCGGGCGAACCAGGACATATGGAACGCGCCGCCGGACCATCCGGCCGGTGCGCCCTACTACACCAACCTCGGTGCCTGCGATGGCAGCGGCAGCAACCAGCCGCCGGTGGTCAGCCTGACCTCGCCGGCCAACGGCGCCACCTTCAGCGCCGGCAGCACGGTCAACGTGACCGCCAACGCCAGTGATCCGGACGGCAGCGTCGCCAAGGTCGAGTTCTTCCGCGATGGCAGCACGCTGGGCGTGGCCACCAGTGCGCCGTACGCGGCCAGCTGGGCCAATGCCAGCGCCGGCAGCCACACCCTGCGTGCAGTCGCGACCGACAACAACAACGCCACCACCAGCACCGCGACCATCACCATCACCGTCAACGCCGCCGGTGGCGATACCACCGCACCGAGCGTGCCGGGCGGGCTGGCGGTCGGCACCCGCACCGCCAACAGCATCGCGCTCAGCTGGAGCCCGTCCACCGACAACACCGGTGGCAGCGGCGTGGCCGGCTACGACGTGTACCGCAACGGCAGCCTGGTCGGTTCACCGTCCAGCGCCAGCTACATCGATGGCGGGCTGACTGCCTCCACCACCTACCGCTACCGGGTTCGTGCCCGCGACAACGCCGGCAACGCCTCGGCCCAGGGCACCGAGATCAGCGCCACTACGCTGGCCGGCGACGGCGGCACCACCGGCAAGCGGGTGATCGGTTACTTCACCCAGTGGGGCATCTACGGCCGCAACTACCGGGTCAAGAACATCGACAGCAGTGGCTCGGCCGCACGCCTGACCCACATCAACTACGCGTTCGGCAACGTGCGCAACAACCGTTGCGAAGTGGGCATCACCCAGCCGTCGGATCCGAACAGCGGTGCCGGTGGCGATGCCTTCGCCGACTACACCAAGGCCTTCAGTGCCGCCGAGAGCGTCAGCGGCAGCGCCGATACCTGGGACCAGCCGTTGCGCGGTAACTGGAACCAGCTCAAGCAGCTCAAGGCCAAGTACCCGGGCATGAAGGTGCTGATCTCGCTGGGTGGCTGGACCTGGTCGCGTGGTTTCTCCAGCGCGGCGCGCCCGGAAAACCGCCAGGCCTTCGTCGCCTCGTGCATCGACGCCTACATCAAGGGCAACCTGCCGGTGACCGACGGTGCCGGTGGCGCCGGTGCCGCACTGGGCGTGTTCGACGGCATCGACGTCGACTGGGAGTACCCGGTGGCCTGTGGCATCGAATGCGGCAAGCCGGAGGACAACGCCAACTTCACCGCGCTGATGGCCGAGTTCCGCCGCCAGCTCGATGCGGTGCGTCCGGGCCTGTTGCTGACGGTGGCGGTGGGTGCCGGCATCGACAAGATCCGCGTCACTGATCCGGCCGCGTACCACCCGTACCTGGACTACATCAACGTGATGACCTACGACTTCCACGGCGCGTGGGATGCGAAGACCAATCACCAGTCGGCGCTGTTCGATTCGCCGAATGATCCGTCCACCGGCGACCAGAAGCTCTACAACAGCAACGACGCCATCGAGGCCTTCATCAGCCGTGGCGTGCCCGCCGGCAAGCTCAACCTGGGCATCGGCTATTACGGGCGTGGCTGGACCGGTGTGGCCAATGCCAACAACGGCCTGTACCAGACCGCCAGCGGTGCCGCCCCGGGCACCTACGAGGCCGGCATCGAAGACTGGAAGGTGCTGAAGAACCTGGCGTGGCCGGGCTACACCGACAACACCGCCGGTGCCACCTGGATCTACAACGGCAGCACGCTGTGGAGCTTCGATACCCCGGCCAACATCACCCGCAAGATGGGCTACGTGAAGACCCAGGGCCTGGGCGGCGCGTTCGTCTGGGAGTTCAGCGGTGACGATGCGCAGGGCACGCTGACCAAGGCGGTCAGTGATGGCCTGAAATAAGCAAAAAGCCGGGGGCGCATTGTGCGCCCCCGGCCTCTGATCTGTAGCGCCGAGCCCGTGCTCGGCTGATGGTCCCGCAGTCGAGCATGCCTCGACGCTACGATTCCGCGTCAGCGCTTCTCGGACAGCTTGTCCAGCGCCGCACGCAGCTGCGCCGGCGGCAGGTAACCGCCCAGCTGGGTGCCATCCGGCGCGAAGATCGCCGGCGTGCCGTTCACGCCCAACTGCTGGCCCAGCGCGTACTGCATCGCCACCGGGTTGGTGCAGTTCTTGGCCGGCACACTGCCACCGCGCTTGGCGTTGGTCAGGGCCTGGCGGCGATCCGCTGCACACCAGACCGAAATCATGTCGGTGTAGTCCTTGCTGCCCAGGCCCATGCGCGGGAATGCCAGGTACTCGACCGAGATGCCGTTGCGGTTGAGCTCTGCGATGTCCTGATGCAGCTTGCGGCAGTAGCCGCACTCGATGTCGGTGAACACGCTGATGGTGTACTTGGCATTGGGCGCAGCGAATACGATGCGGTCGCCGTGGTTGGCCTTGGCCAGCAGATCGCGGCGGTAGCCGAGCAGGCCTTCGCTGTTGGCCGGGCCCTTGGCACGCGTGTCGTAGGGCTGCGACTGGAACAGGTAGCGGCCATCGTCGGACACGTACAGCAACTGGCCGGAGACCACGACCTCGCGGAAGCCGGGGAACGGCGCAGCGCCGATGTAGTCCACCTGGAAGCCGGGATTCAGGGCGGTCAGCGCGGCGCGTACGGCCTGGTCGGCCGAAGCGTTGGCGGCCGGGGCGGCCTTGGCCGCAGCCGCGGCGGGTGCCTTGGCGGCCGGCGGAGCCGGCTGGGCGCAGGCGGTCAGGCTGAGCGCACCGAACACGGCGGCGATGGCAAATCGGAGCATGGAGCGGTCCGCGACAGAAGAAGACCCCGGATTCTGACACAGCCGCCGCTACCGGGCCGCGACACTGCCCACCGTCCGAGGCCGGGGTTCAGGCCGCTGCTCAGCCGCGCGGATGGTGGCGCGCGTGCAGCTTCTGCAGGTGTTCGCGGGCCACCAGGGTGTAGATCTGGGTGGTCGACAGCGAGCTGTGGCCGAGCAGCATCTGCAGCGCGCGCAGGTCGGCGCCGCGGTTGAGCAGATGCGTGGCGAAGCTGTGGCGCAGGCCATGCGGGCTGATCCGCACCGGATCGATACCGGCCACCTGCGCGTGGCGCTTGACCAGATGCCAGAACGCCTGGCGGGTCAGCGCATGCAGCGTCGGCTCGACAAACAATGGGGTCTGCCCATCGGCCAGCGCCTGCACCTTGCCCTTGCCGACCAGCTGCGGGCGCGACGCCTGCAGATAGCGCTCCAACCAGTGCTGCGATTCCTCGCCCAGCGGCACCAGCCGCTCCTTGCTGCCCTTGCCCGTGACCCTCAGCACGCCCTGGCGCAGGTTGACTGCCGTGGCCGGTAGCAGCACCAGCTCGCTCACGCGCAGGCCGGCCGCATACATCAGCTCCAGCATGGCACGGTCGCGCAGGCCCAGCGGACTGTCGATGTCCGGCGCCGCCAGCAGTGCGTCGATCTGGCTTTCGGCCAGCGCCTTCGGCAACAGCCGCGGCAGCTTCGGCGGGTCCAGCAGTGCACTGGGGTCCTCGCTGCGTTCACCACGGCGCACGCCATCGGCGAAGAACGCGCGCAGCGCCGACAGCAGGCGCGCATTGCTGCGCGGCGACCAGCCATGCCGGGTGCGCCAGGCCAGGTAATCGAACAACCCCGGGCGCTCGATGCCGGCCAGGCCACCGTCGCGTCCATCCATCCAGCGCGCCAGCCCTTCCAGGTCGCGCCGGTAACTGTCGAGGGTGGCGCGGGCCAGGCCGTTCTCGGCCCAGATCGCATCGAGGAAGCGCTGGATGCGCGCGCTGTCGTCGGCGCGCAGCTCGGGCAGTTGCTGCACCAGCTGGCGGCGTTCGGCGGGGGTGGAAACAAGGGCCATGGGTGCAGGATACGAGGGCCACTGCGGGCGCGGCCAGCTTTGCGTATGCTCGGCGCATGTCCCGCCCCGCCACCGACACGGCCCCTGCGGCCGCTACCGAAATGCCCCGCCCACGTGCCTTGTTGGCCTGGCGCGTGCTGGCGATGGTCTACGACGCACTGCCGGTGCTGGCGCTGTGGATGCTGGCCGGCACGCTGTTCACCCTCGCCTACACCTTCAGCGGCCACGCGCAGCGCGAGAACATCGCACCGTTCAGTGCCTGGCAGTGGCTGCTGTGGGCGGTGTGCTGGGGAATCACGGGGTGGTACGCCACGGCCAGCTGGCGCCGTGGCGGACAGACGCTGGGCATGCGACCGTGGCGGCTGAAACTGCAATCGAGCGATGGCACGCCGCTGCGGCGCGGCCAACTGTGGCTGCGCTTCGCGGTGGGCTCACTGTCGCTGCTGCTGGGTGGACTGGGGTTCTGGTGGGCATGGGTCGACCGCGACCGCCTGACCTGGCACGACCGCGCCAGCGGCACCCGCCTGATGCGCATGCCGAAGCGGTGATGCACCACGTGTAGAGCCGAGCATGGACTCGGCTCTACACGATCAACGCAGCGATCAGCCGGCTGGCGCCGGGTCCGGCAGGATCACCGCCGGCTGCGTCCAGAGGTCGAAGAAGGCGGACGCAAACGCATTGGCCTGCACATCATCGGCCACCGGCGACTGTCCGCTCAATTGCGCACGGGTCTTCACGAACTCCTGCCACAGTTTCAGGCTGGCCTTCTTCAGGCGCTTCTGCTCGCCTGCATCGGTTGCGGCAAGGTACTGCGCGTACAGCTCGCGCATCGGTTTGCCCTGGGCCTCATAGGCCGCCGGAAGCGGCGGCAGCTGGGCGGCAGTGAAAGCCACCGATGCTGCCGGCGGCCGGTAGCCATCCGGCCCGAAAGCCTCCTTCAGCTCGTCCCCGGCATCCAGGTATTCGAAGAAGCCAGGCACGTTGTAGAGCTTGGTCCGGTAGTCGGACGAGGTATCCGGGCTGCTGGAGACCACCGTGTCAGGCAGTTCGTCCTTCAGTCCTGCGTCCCAACGGCGCGGAATGAAGAAGCCGGTCGCCTTCACGTAGGGACCCTCGATCTCCACATCGTTCAGTTCGATCTTCGATGCCAGGTTGCCGGTATTGGTTTTGCTGGTGACGTACTGCTCGGTGACGATCACGTACTCGGCCATGGCCGGGTTGATCAGCCCACCGATCCCGTCGGCGTAGACAACCATGCGTACGCTGCCGATCTTCTCGCTCTGCAGCCGGTACTGGCCCGGCTCCAGGACCAGGGGCATGGAGGTGTGCGGCGGCAGGGTATGCACCTGCTGGTCGACCGACAAGGTCAGCGGTGCATCCGTCGGGTTGTCGATCTCGAAGTCGACGGTGGACCGGCTGCAGCCGGCAGAAAGCAGCACGGCCGCGATGTACGGCAGAAAGCGTTGGAAGCTCATGTTCGTCCTTGAAGTGAAACGGAAACAGCCGGGCCTTGCCCGGCTCCTTGGGAATCAACCCGATTTGCGCCGGAACAGCAGTCCGGACACCGCCAGCATCACGATCGGTGGCAGCGCATAGGCAATGCGGTAATCGAACTTCAGCGCGCCGGCCATGCGGCCGAAGAACAGCTGCAGCAGCCAGAAGCCCAGCGCGAACAGGATGCCCAGGAACAGGCGCTTGCCCATGCCGCCGCTGCGCAGCGAACCGAACGCGAACGGCACCGCCGCCAGGCACAGCGCCAGCACGTTCAACGGGTAGAACCAGCGGCTCCAGTACACGTCCTCGAAGTCACGCGCGTCCAGCCCGTTGCGCTGCCGGTAGGTGATGCTGGTGCTCAGTTCGGCCAGGCTGAGGTTGCGCGGCTTGGCGATGCCGGTGGCCAATGCGGCCGCATCCAGCTTCGAATTCCACGGTTCGCGCGCGATTTCCTGGCGGGTCGCCGAGCGCTCGCCGAAGGTATCGCGACGTACCCCGGTCAGCACCCAGCCATCCTTGTCATGCTCGGCGGTGTCGGCATGGGTCAATGAGGCGATGCCCCCGTTCTCGGCGATGCGGTACAGGCGCACGTCGCGCAGGATCAGGCGCGTGCCCTTGTCGCCGACCAGCTGCTCCTCGCCGCTCTGCGCGTTGAGGAAGGTATCGCCCTCGCGTGCCCACAGGCCCGAGTAGCGGCTGGTGGCGATATCCCGCCCCCACTTGGCGCTGGACTTCAACGCATCGGCGCGGTCCTGGCCCCAGGGGCCCAGGGTCTCCGCGCTGAACACCATCACCGCGGTCAGCAGCGACAGCGCAATCGCCACTGAAACGCTCAGGCGCTTGCGCGACAGGCCCAGCGCACGCAGCGCGGTCAGCTCCGAGGTCGCTGCCAGCTGGCCCAGGCCCATCAGTGCACCGATCACCGCGGCGGTGGGGAACATGGTGTAGGCGCGGCGTGGCACCGTATACAGCACCCAGGCGGCGGCATGGCCCAGCGTGTAGCCGTTCTTGCCGATGTCCTTGAACTCGCCGGAGAACGCCATCACCACGTCCAGGCCGACCAGCACGGCCCAGGTCAGCAGCACCGTGGTGAACACCGACCGGCCCAGGTACAGGTCGAAACGCATCGGGCGCAGCCTCATGCGCGGGCTCCCTTCGGGCGGCCCAGGCGGCCATCACGTGCATACATCCAGATTGCCAGCGCCAGCAACGGCAGGGTCAACCACCACAGGCCAAGCGCAGGGGGGATCTTGCCGTTGGCGATCCAGCCGCTGCCGATGAACATCAGATTGGTGCCGACCATGTAGGCCATCAGCGCCAGCATCATGCGGCCGTAGCGCTGCTGGCGCGGCGAGCTGCGGCCCAGCGGCACGGTCAGCAGGGCGAACGCCAGCGCGATCAGCGGCGGCGCCAGGCGGCGGTGCAGCTGCGCCTGCGCCTGCGGACGCTCATCGCCGATCAGCTGCAGGGTCGGCATCAGTTCCGGGTCATCCTCGGTGCGGGTCTGCGCGCCATCGGGCAGGGCCACGTCATTGCGGGCAAAGGTCGCCAGGCGGTAGTCCAGGCCACCAGCCACCGGCCCTTCCACCTGGTGGCCGTCATCCAACTCCAGGAAGCGCTGACGGGTGCCCTCGAAGAACATGCGGCCGCCATTGGCCGACACCACCTCCAGGCGGTCATCCTTCTGGCGCTGCAGGAACACCTTGCCCAGCTGGGTGCCATCGGGCGAGATCGAGGACAGGTAGACCACGCCGCCATTGGGCAGCGGGGTGAAGCGGCCCGGCTCCAGACCGGCCATCAGCACGCTGCGGTTGGCCTCGATGATCATCTGCTCGGCCACCCGGCCGGCCCACGGGCCCAGCCACAGCGAGCAGGCGCCCACCAGGGCCACCACCGGCACCACCAGCATCAGCAGTGGCCGCAGCAGTCGCTTGGGGCCGACACCAATGGCGGTGATCACTGCCATTTCCGAGTCGCGGTACAGGCGCGCGATGGCCAGCAGCAGGCCCAGCATCAGCGCCAGCGGCAGGATCAGCGGCAGGTAGGCGATGAACTGCAGGCCCAGCTGCGAGAACAGCAGCTTGGCCGGCAGGCGCCCGTCGGCGATGTTGCCGAGGATGTCCACCAGCACGCCGCCCACGCTGACCACCAGCAGGACGATCAGGGTAGCCAGGAAACTCTGGACGAAATCGCCCAGCAGGTATCGGTCGAGCTTCAGCATGGGGCGGTGGTTTAAACTCTGGGGTTCGTTCGCGGTGCCGCCCAGTCTACTGTCTGGGCGTAAACGGCCTGCGATTGTACGGACTCGCCAATGGAATCTGCTCAATGGCCCTCGAATTCACCCTGAACCACGTTGCTCCGGCCGCCGCCACCGTCGATTGCCTGGTGGTTGGCGCGTATGCCGACCATACCCTGACCCCGGCCGCACAGGCCCTGGACGCCGCCAGCGGTGGCCGCCTGGCCGCCCTGGCCCAGCGCGGCGACCTGTCCGGCAAGACCGGCGCCACCACCCTGCTGCATGACCTGCCGGGCGTGACCGCCCCGCGCGTGCTGGTGGTCGGCCTCGGCGAAGTCGCCCGTTTCGGCGTGCCGCAGTACCTGAAGGCCGTCGGCGACGCCGTGCGCGCGCTGAAGGCCGGTGCTGCCCGCAGCGCACTGTTCACCCTGT
Organism: Stenotrophomonas sp. 86156_Sma; assembly: GCF_056481625.1. Lineage (NCBI taxonomy): Bacteria > Pseudomonadati > Pseudomonadota > Gammaproteobacteria > Lysobacterales > Lysobacteraceae > Stenotrophomonas > Stenotrophomonas sp. 86156_Sma. Next base: position 643,089 of record NZ_CM151157.1, on the reverse strand, counting down.
CCGAAGTGGCGGTGAAGGACCGCGACGCGGCCTGGGCGATCCGCCAGGCGGTGATCGCCGCCGATCACGCCGCGTACCGCTACACCGCCACCCTGGGCAAGAAGAAGGCCGACGACGCCGGCCTGGCCCAGCTGGCCATCGCCGGTGACGACGCGCAGGCCCTGGCCCAGGGCCAGGCCATCGCCGCCGGTGTCGAGTTCGCCCGCGAGCTGGGCAACCTGCCGCCGAACTACTGCACCCCGGCCCATCTGGCCGAAGTGGGTGTGAAGTTCGCCGGCGAGCACGACGGTGCCGAAGCCGAGATCCTCGACGAGCACCAGATGGAAGCGCTGGGCATGGGCTCGCTGCTGGCCGTGGCCCGTGGTTCGGCCAACCGCCCGCGCCTGGTCGTACTGAAGTGGAACAATGGCGGCGACGCCAAGCCGTACGTGCTGGTCGGCAAGGGCATCACCTTCGATACCGGTGGCGTCAACCTGAAGACCCAGGGCGGCATCGAAGAGATGAAGTACGACATGTGCGGTGGCGCCAACGTCATCGGCACCTTCGTCGCTGCGGTCAAGGCCAAGCTGCCGCTGAACCTGGTGGTGGTGGTGCCGGCGGTGGAAAACGCCATCGATGGCAACGCCTACCGCCCGTCCGACGTGATCACCTCGATGTCGGGCAAGACCATCGAAGTCGGCAACACCGACGCCGAAGGCCGCCTGATCCTGTGCGACGCGCTGACCTACGCGCAGCGCTTCGAGCCGGCCGCGCTGGTCGACGTCGCCACCCTGACCGGCGCCTGCATGGTCGCCCTGGGCCACCAGACCGCCGGCCTGATGAGCAAGCACGACGACCTGGCCAACGAGCTGCTGGCCGCCGGCGAGCAGGTGTTCGACCGCGCCTGGCGCCTGCCGCTGTGGGACGAGTACCAGCCGATGCTGGATTCGACCTTCGCCGACGTCTACAACATCGGCGGCCGCTGGGCCGGCGCGATCACCGCTGGCTGCTTCCTGTCGCGCTTCGCCGAAGGCCAGCGCTGGGCCCACCTGGACATCGCCGGCGTGGCCAGCGATGAAGGCAAGCGTGGCATGGCCACCGGCCGCCCGGTCGGCCTGCTGAGCCAGTGGCTGCTGGACCAGGCCGCCCGCGCCTGATGCCGTACCCGACCCTGGCCGGCCCCGCCGGCCAGGGCCTCGCCCGGCACTGCCGGGCCCCTGCCTGACCCGGACCCTGCCATGCCCCGCGCCGACTTCTACCTGATCGCCAAGCCCCGCTTCCTGACCGAGCCGTTGCGCCTGGTCTGCGAGCTGGCGCGCAAGGCCAACGACGCCGGGTTGTTCACCCTGGTGCTGGCCCGCGACCAGGCCCAGGCCGAGGAGCTGGACGAACTGCTGTGGGCGTTCGACAACGATGCCTACATCCCGCACCAGATCGCCGGCGAGGACATGGACGAGGAAGAAGCCCTGGTGCTGATCGCCGTGCCGGGCACCGAGGCACCGGCGCGCCCGCTGGTGATCAACCTGCGTGATGAACCCTGGCTGGGCGAGTGCGAGCGCGTGCTGGAAGTGGTTCCGGCCGACCCGGAAGCGCGCGAACCGCTGCGCGAACGCTGGCGCCAGTACAAGACCGCCGGTTACGACCTGAACAAGCACGACATGTAAGTCCAGCGAGGACCCCTTGATGCGCCTGTTGATCGCCCTGATTCTTCCCTGGCTGTCCTTCTTCACCATCGGCCGGCCGTTTGCCGGCATTGTCTGCCTGATCCTGCAGATCACCCTGATCGGCTGGCTGCCCGCCGCCATCTGGGCCGCCTACGCGGTCAGCCAGTACCACACCGACCAGAAGATCCGGCGCGCCCTCGGGCCGCGCTGATCTCCCTTCCGCCTTGATTACCGGTTCCCCCGCATGACCCAACTCGCCTCCAGTTACGACCCGAAGTCCTTCGAGACCGACCTCTACGAGGCCTGGGAGAAGGCCGGCCACTTCAAGCCGTCCGGCACGGGCGAGCCTTACACCATCCTGCTGCCGCCGCCGAACGTGACCGGCACCCTGCACATGGGCCACGCCTTCCAGCAGACCCTGATGGACGCGCTGGTGCGCTACCACCGCATGCGTGGCTACGACACGCTGTGGCAGGTCGGTACCGATCATGCCGGCATCGCCACCGAAATGGTGGTCAGCCGCAACCTGGCGCTGGAAGGCAAGGGCGAGACCCGCGATTCGCTGGGCCGCGAAGGCTTCATCGGCAAGGTCTGGGAGTGGAAGCAGCAGTCCGGCGACACCATCGAACGCCAGATGCGCCGCCTCGGCACCTCCGCCGACTGGTCGCGCAGCACCTTCACCATGGACCCGCAGCCGTCGGCGGCGGTCAACGAGGCCTTCGTGCGCTGGTACGAGCAGGGCCTGATCTACCGCGGCCAGCGCCTGGTCAACTGGGACCCGGTGCTTAAGACCGCCATTTCCGACCTGGAAGTGGAAAGCGCCGAGGAAGACGGCTTCCTGTGGTCGATCGCCTACACGCTGGATGAGGGCCTGAGCTACGAACACGTCGAGCGCGATGCCGACGGCGTGGAAACCCTGCGCGAAACCCGCGACTACCTGGTCGTCGCCACCACCCGCCCGGAAACCCTGCTGGGCGATACCGCGGTGATGGTGCACCCGGAAGACGAGCGCTATGCACATCTGATCGGCAAGAGCGTGGTGCTGCCGCTGACCGGCCGCCGCGTCCCGGTGATCGCCGACGACTACGTGGACCGTGCCTTCGGCACCGGCGTGGTCAAGGTCACCCCGGCGCACGATTTCAACGACTACGAAGTGGGCGTGCGCCACAGCCTGCCGATGATCAACCTGTTCACCCCGGTGGCGGCGCTGAACGAAAACGCGCCGGAGCGTTTCCAGGGCCTGGACCGCTACGCCGCGCGCAAGGCCGTGCTGGCCGAGCTGGAAGACCTGGGCATCCTGGTCGAGACCAAGGCGCACAAGCTGCAGGTGCCGCGCGGCGACCGTACCGGCCAGGTGATCGAGCCGTACCTGACCGACCAGTGGTTCGTGAAGATGGACAACCTGGCCAAGCGTGGCCTGGAGCTGGTCGAAGACGGCAGCATTTCCTTCGTGCCGCCGAACTGGATCAACACTTACCGCCACTGGATGAACAACATCCAGGACTGGTGCATCAGCCGCCAGCTGTGGTGGGGCCACCGCATTCCGGCGTGGTTCGACGAAGCCACCGGCAGCTGCTACGTCGGTCGCAGCGAAGAGGAAGTGCGGGCGAAGCACAACCTGGGCAGCGACGTGGTGCTGAACCAGGAAAGCGACGTGCTGGAGACCTGGTTCTCCTCGCAGCTGTGGCCGTTCTCCACCCTGGGCTGGCCGAACGAACAGGCCATGGCCGAGCGCGGCTTCGACCGCTACCTGCCGTCGTCGGTGCTGATCACCGGCTTCGACATCATCTTCTTCTGGGTGGCGCGCATGATCATGGCCACCGACAACCTGGTCGGGAAGATCCCGTTCAAGGACGTCTACTTCACCGGCCTGATCCGCGACGGCCAGGGCCAGAAGATGTCCAAGAGCAAGGGCAACGTGCTCGATCCGCTGGACATCATCGACGGCATCACCATCGACGATCTGGTCGCCAAGCGCACCGGCGGCCTGATGCAGCCGAAGATGGTGGAGAAGATCGAGAAGGCCACCCGCAAGGAATTCCCGGACGGCATTGCTGCCCACGGTGCCGATGCGCTGCGCTTCACCATCGCCGCGCTGGCCACCCACGGCCGCGACATCAAGTTCGACATGAACCGCGCCGAGGGCTACAAGAACTTCTGCAACAAGCTGTGGAACGCCAGCCGCTTCACCCTGATGAACACCGAGGGTGCAACGTTCACCGGCGTGCCGACGCCGCGCACCGATGCCGAGCGCTGGATCCTTGCGCGCCTGGCGGCGGTGTCCACCGAGGCGCAGGGCCACTACGCCAACTACCGCTTCGACCTGCTGGCGCAGTGCCTGTACGAGTTCGCCTGGAACGAGTTCTGCGACTGGTTCCTGGAGCTGAGCAAGCCGGCACTGAATGGTGCCGATGCCGCCGACGCCGAAAGCACCCGCCACACTCTGCTGTACGTGCTGGAAGCGCTGCTGCGCCTGCTGCACCCGCTCACACCGTTCATCACCGAACAGCTGTGGCAGCAGCTGGCCCCGCGCCTGGGCCTGGCCGAAACCACGCTGTCGCTGCGCCCCTACCCGACCGCCGCCGAATTCGCCGGTGATTTCACCCAGGCCGAGGCCGACGTGGAATGGCTGAAGGCGGTGATCAGTGCGGTGCGCCGCGTGCGCAGTGAGCTGAACGTCGCGCCGTCCAAGCTGGTGCCGCTGCGCCTGCAGGCCGGTCTGGAGCAGGACCGCGTGCGCATCGAACGTTTCAGCGCCTCGCTGTCGTTCCTGCTCAAGCTGGACAGCATCCAGTGGCTGGCTGAAGGCGAAAGTGCACCGCCGGCTGCCGCCGCGATCGTCGGTGAACTGAAGCTGCTGGTGCCGCTGGAAGGCCTGGTCGATCTCGACGCCGAGCGTGCCCGCCTGGACAAGGAGATCAAGCGCGTGGAAGGCGAGCAGGAGAAGAGCGAAACCAAGCTCGCCAAGTTCACCGACAAGGTGCCGCCGGCGGTGGTCGAGCAGGAACGCGTGCGCCTGGTCGACTGGAACACCCAGCTGGCCGGCCTGCGCGAGCAGCGCGCGAAGCTGTAAGCGCAGGGAAACGCCGGGTATTGCCCGGCGTTTCCTTTTGTAGAGTCGAGCCGTGCTCGACTCATGACAGCAGTCGAGCATGGCTCGACTCTACATTTCCCGCGCATGGCATCATCGGCGGATGCCGCTTTCCATCTTCCTGCTGGTTCTCGCCGCTGCAGCCCTGCACGCCAGCTGGAACGCGATCGTCAAGCGCGGGCCGGACAAGTTCCTCGGCACCGTACTGGTGACCGGCAGTGCCGCGCTGCTGTCGGCTGCCGGCCTGCCCTTCCTGCCATTTCCCGCCGCGCACAGCTGGCCGTGGCTGGGCGCGTCGGTGCTGCTGCAGGTGACCTACTACGGCCTGGTCGCACGCTGTTACCAGCAGGTCGACATGAGCCTGGCCTATCCACTGATGCGTGGCAGCGCGCCGATCCTGGTCGCGCTGGCGGGCACCCTGCTCGGTGAGCAGCTGCCGCCTGCGGCGTGGCTGGGCGTGGTGCTGGTCAGCACCGGCATCCTGTGCATGGCGCTGGGCGCGCGCGGCGGCCAGCTGCGCCTGCCGCTGCTGACCGCGGCGATGATCGCCACCTACACGCTGGTCGATGCGCAGGGCGCGCGTCAGTCCGGCAGCGCACTCAGCTATACGTTGTGGCTGTTCCTGCTGTCGGGCATTCCACTGCCACTGTGGGCGCTGTACACGCGCCGCGGCGCGGTGCTGGACTATGCGCGGCAGCACTGGCCGCTGGGGCTGGCCGGTGGCGTCGGCACCACCACCTCGTATGCGATGGCGTTGTGGGCAATGACCCAGGCGCCGGTGGCGATGGTCTCGGCGTTGCGCGAATCGTCGATCCTGTTCGCGTTGCTGATCTCGGTGTTCCTGCTGCGCGAACGGATTCCGCGCGCGCGCTGGCTGGCGGCGGCGTTGATCGTCGGGGGTGTGTTGGCACTGCGGCTGGCGTGAGGAAAGCGTGCCAACCAAGGTTGGCACCTACCACGGCAGGTGACGTGTCGATGACAGCGGAGATCCATCGGTAGTGCCGGCCGCTGGCCGGCAACCCTGCTCCGTTACAGCGGCGGCATCGCCTGCAGGTCGCCGTCGACCAGTTCGATCGCCATCACCACCGCGTCTTCGCGGCCCTGTGCGGCCGGGTAGTAACGCGGGCGGCGACCGATCTCGTTGAAGCCTTCGCTGTGGTACAAGGCCAGCGCGGGTGTGTTGGACGGACGCACTTCCAGGAACACACGCTGCGCACCCCGGTCGCCGGCCAGCTGTACCAGCGCGCGCAGCAACTGACGTCCGAGCCCACGCGACTGCGTCAGTGGATCGATGCAGACGTTCAGCACATGGGCCTCGTCGGCCGCGATGCTGAGCACGCCATAGCCGATCAGCTGGCCATCACGCTCCATGGCCAGGCCCGGATAGCCCGCACGCAGGCAGTCGACGAAGATGCCGCGGGTCCAGGGAAACGGATAGCCGCGTACTTCAATCGCCATCACCGCGTTGAGGTCGCTCTCGCGCAGCGCGCGCAGGCTGACCGGACCGGGCTGGCTGACCGCACTCATGGCGCACCCCGCTTGCGCAGGGCGCGCAGCTGCGGCCACAGCGCGCGCTTGGCGGCCGGGTCCTGACGCAGCTGGTCCAGCGGCCAGCTGTCCATCAGCGCCTGCGTGGCCGGATCATTGGGATTGCAGCCGGACGCGCGCAGCAAGGCGATCTGCAGGCGATCCGGCAGGCGCACCACCGGCTGCCGGGCATTGCCGCCAGGCAGCGGCCGGGCAGCCGCGGGCGCGGTGTCCGGTGCGCTGACCGGGGTCTCGCGACGCGCTGGCGCCGGGCGTTCCTGGCGGGAAACCGGTGCGGCCGCAGCCAGAGGTTCGCGCGCGGGTGCGGTTGGCGCCCGCGCCTGCTCCGCCGCTGGTGTGGCAGCCGCCTCGGCGTCGGCCACGCTCAGCTGCAGCGCGGCATCCAGCTCGGCGGCCAGCTGGCCGTCGTGATAGACGGTATAGCCCATGGCCTGCAGCCAGGCCTGCTGGGCCGGTGACCACAGCACGGGCAGGTCCTCGCTCACGCGGCCTCGGGCTTCTTGCGCAGGCGCTGCACGGCCCACATCACCGGGCCCGACAAGACGTACAGGATGCCCACCGCGAACAGCACGCGCGGCAGGTCGATGACCGCAATGGCGATCGCCACTGGCACCAGGGCCAGCACCAGGAACGGCACGCGGTCGGAGCGGGTGCCCTTGGCGCCGCCGCCCTTGAAGCTCCAGAAGCGGATGCGGCTGACCATCAGCAGCGCCGCGATGATCGTCACCGCCAGCGCCACGTAGCGCAGCTGGTTGCCGTCCCAGCCCAGGTTGCCATCGGCGAACGCCCAGACGAAGGACATCATCAGGCCGGCCGCGGCCGGGCTGGCAAGGCCGACGAACCAGCGCTTGTCGACCACCGCTACCTGGGTATTGAAGCGGGCCAGGCGCAGCGCCGCGCAGGCGGCATACAGGAAGGCCACGGCCCAGCCGACGCGACCCAGCAGCGGGTCGTCGAACTTCAGCCACGACAGCGACCAGTGGTACATCACCAGCGCCGGGGCCATGCCGAAGCTGACCAGGTCGGCCAGCGAGTCGTACTGCACGCCGAATTCGCTGCTGGTGCCGGTCAGGCGCGCCACGCGCCCATCCAGGCCATCCATCACCGCCGCCACGAACACGGCGATGCTGGCGTTGACGAAGTCCCCGTTGGCCGCGGCGATGATCGCGTAGAAGCCAGCAAACAGGCCGGCGGTGGTGAACAGGTTGGGCAGCAGGTAAATCGTGCGCGAACGCGGCGGCGGTGTGATCGGGTCCATGGAATCCAGTTTAATCGACTTGCCAGTGCTCGGCGCCAATGCTGCAATCGGCGTTCTACGCCCATTCCGTGGAGTTTGCCATGCGTGCCCTGTCCTGCCTTGGATGCCTGCTGCTGTTGGCCAGTGCCAACGCCGTGGCCGGCCCGGTCTACAAATGGAAGGACGCCAATGGCGTGACCCAGTATTCGGAGACCCCGCCGGCGGGCAGGAAGTTCGAGACCCGGGCGCAGGCGCGCAGTCCCCAGGCGGCGGCCAGCGCCGAGACCCCGGCCGCGCCGGTGCCCGAGCAGTGCAGCACCGCCCGCGCCAACCTGGCCCTGCTGGACGGCGGCGGCCAGGTAATGCAGGACACCGATGGTGATGGCAAGGCCGATACCGCGTTGGCTCCGGAGCAGCGCAGCGCGCAGAAGGGATTGGCTGAAGCCGCCATCAAGGCCTACTGCCCGGCAGAGTAAGGGTATCGGCAGGGCATGCAGCCCTGCACCCGCAGAGGCAATGGCAAGGGCAACGTCAAAAGCGGGCATTCCGTGGAATGGCGGGGCGGTGTCGGAGTGCGGGGACGCCGCAAGTACGTCCCTGTAGGCTTGGCAGCCGCATCCATGCGGCTGACACCCCGCAATCCGACACCGCCCCACCCCCGACAGATTCCCGGTGGTCAGTAGATCCACGCCATGCGTGGATGAATCTCCATGGAAATTGAATATTTCGAGAATTGATCGAACAGCAGCCGAGCATGGCTCGGCCCTACAAAAGGGCGACAGATCGCGGAAAACTGTCGAAGGCGGGGTGGGTCCGGTTGCGGGGGCGTGAGCGCCATCGATGGCGCGACCGAGCCACAGGGACGTATTTACGGCGCCCCCCGCAACCGGACCCATCCCGCCCTACCACGGGAGACCCGCTGTTGCTGTTGCTGTTGCTGTTGCAGTTGACGTTGCTTGAGGCGGGTGCAGGGCGCAGCCCTGCCGATACCCCTCCCCCCGGCCGGGCTGGCAGAATAGGCGTCTCTGCCGTTATCCGAAGCCGACGATGCGCCTCTCCCAGTTCCACCTGCACACCACCAAGGAAACCCCCAGCGACGCCGAGCTGACCAGCCACCGGCTGATGCTGCGCGCGGGCATGATCCGCAAGCTGGCATCGGGCCTGTACACCTGGTCGCCGCTGGGCCTGCGCGTGCTGCGCAAGGTCGAGCGCATCGTGCGCGAGGAAATGGACCGCGCCGGTGCCGTGGAATTCCAGATCCCGACCATCCAGCCGAAGGAACTGTGGGAGCAGACCGGGCGCTGGCAGAAGTTCGGCCCACAGCTGCTGAAGATCAAGGACCGCAAGGACCAGGTGTTCTGCTACAGCCCGACCGCCGAAGAAGCCGCCTGCGACTTCGCGCGCAGCGAGCTGTCCAGCTACAAGCAGCTGCCGGTGAACTTCTACCAGGTGCAGACCAAGTTCCGCGACGAGATCCGTCCGCGCTTCGGCGTGATGCGTTCGCGCGAGTTCCTGATGAAGGACGCCTATTCGTTCCACCTGCACGATGAGTGCCTGGTGCGCGAGTACGAGAACATGAAGTCGGCCTACAGCCGCATCTTCACCCGACTCGGCCTGGATTTCCGCATGGTACAGGCCGACTCCGGCGCGATCGGCGGTGATGCCTCGCAGGAGTTCCACGTCATCGCCGATTCCGGCGAAGACGCGCTGGTGTTCTCCACCGGTTCGGACTACGCGGCCAACATGGAAGCGGCGATCGCTGCCGATCCGGCACCGCGTGCGGCCGCCAGCGAAGCCATGCGCAAGGTCGATACCCCCACCCAGAAGACCTGCGAGGATGTCGCGGCGCTGCTCGGCATCGACCTGCAGCGCACGGTGAAATCGGTGGCGCTGATCGCCGGCGAAGGCAAGGCACAGCAGTTCGTGCTGCTTCTGGTACGCGGCGACCATGAGGTCAACGAGATCAAGCTGGCCAAGGTTGCCGGCCTGGACGAACAGCGCTTCGCCAGTGAGGCGGAAATCGCCGAGCACCTGGGCAGCGTGCCGGGCTTCCTCGGCCCGGTCGCCCCGGCCAAGGCCATCCGCGTGGTGGCCGATCGCGAAGTGGCGGCGATGTCCGACTTCGTCGTCGGCGCCAACGAAGCCGGTTTCCACCTGGCTGGCGTCAACTGGGGCCGCGACCTGCCGGAACCGGAAGTGGCCGACATCCGCAACGTGCGTGCCGGTGACCGTGCGCTGGACGGTGGTGAACTGAAGATCGCCCGTGGCATCGAAGTCGGCCACGTGTTCCAGCTCGGCCGCAAGTACGCCGAAGCGCTGGATGCCACCGTTCTGGACGAGAACGGCAAGGCCGCGGTGATGGCGATGGGCTGCTATGGCATCGGTATCTCGCGCGTGGTGGCTGCCGCGATCGAACAGAACCATGACGATGCCGGCATCATCTGGCCGGACGCGATGGCGCCGTGGCAGGTGGTGGTATGCGTGATCAATCCGAAGGGCGACGCCGCCGTGGCCGACGCCGCGGCCAACCTGCTGCAGGAGCTGCGCGATGCGGGCCTGGACGCGGCACTCGACGACCGTGGCCTGCGCCCGGGCGCGATGTTCGCCGACATGGAACTGATCGGCATCCCGCACCGCGTGGTGGTCAGCGAACGTGGCCTGGCCGCCGGCACCTACGAGTACCGTTCGCGCCGCGCCAGCGAAGCGGAAAGCCTGGACAAGGCCACCCTGCTGCAGCGCCTGCAGGGTTGATCATGAAAAGACCGGGGCATGCCCCGGTCTTTTTTTTTGCCTGACGCCCATTTGAGCAATATTGCAGCGGACATAATCCGGTCAAAATCGACGCAATGCAGCCGGGATGCTGCCAGGCCATGACCGGTCTGCATTTGTGCTGGGATTAATTCATCTTTATTCTGTCCCGCGACGCCAGGGACTGGCTCGTCCCGTCCACTTATTAGTTTCCGGAGTAACCGTAAATGAGCATTGACCTGACCGGCCTGTCGGCACGCGAGCTGGGCGCCCTGATCCGCACCGCCAAGAAACAGCAGACCATCGTCGCCAAGCGCCGGCCGATCACCAAGGTCCGGGCACAGCTGACCAAGCTGGCCAAGACCGAGGGTTACACCATCGAGGAACTGTTCGGCGACGCCCCGGCCCCGCGCGCGCGCAAGGTGGCCAAGGTCGCCAAGGCACCGTCGAAGACCGCTGGCCGCAAGCTGGGCAAGGTTGCGCCGAAGTACCGCAACCCGGCCAATCCGAAGGAAACCTGGACCGGCCGTGGCAAGCAGCCGCGCTGGATGGCCGAGCTGACCGCCAAGGGCAACAAGAAGCCGGAAGATTTCCTGATCAAGAAGGCCTGAGGCCGGATCGGGATGCAATGAAAAACGCCGGCGAAAGCCGGCGTTTTTCATTCCCCGGAAAGGAAAGGTGTGTGGACCAACGGTCCACACCCACAGGAAGCAGCCCAGAGGGCGATTACAGGGTTTTGCGGGCCGGCATCAGCAGGTTGCCGAACAGCAGGCCAGCGACCAGCGCCATCACCACGTTGAGCACGGTGAGGAACACGCTCTGGCCGGCGCCCACGTCCTGCTGCTGGACCAGGGTCAGCACGCCGCGCAGGCTGGTGCTGCCGGGCACCATCATGATGATGCCGGGCAGGCGGATGATTGCGCCCGGGCGGCCGACGAGGCGGCCGAACAGATTGCCACCGGCGGTCAGCAGCATCGCCGACAGGAAGATGCCAGCCGGCGCGCCCCAGGCGTGGCCACCGAACTTGGAGATCGCATAACCAGCGACCGAGGCCGCGATCACCCACGGATAATCGCGGCGGTTGGCCTTGAACAGCATCGCGAAGGCAAACGCCGCGGTCAGCAGTGAGCCCCACTCCACCCACGGCCCCTGCGGCCGCGTGGCGCGGATCACCGGATCGAGCCCGAGCACGTCGGCCAGGGTCACCGCGATCATCGCGCCGACGCTGAGCTTCATGATGGTGGTCAGCGCGCCGGCAAAGCGCGCGGTACCCGACACCCAGTGCTGGCTGGCCAGTTCATTGACCGCATTGGTCAGCGACATGCCGGGCAGCAGCACCACCAGCGAGGCGATGATCACCGTGTTGAGGTTGAGCGCGCCGATGAAGGACGCCACCAGGGTGGCGACCAGGCCGGCCAGCAGCGCAGCCAGTGCCTCGGCGGCTTCGCGGGTGGCCGGGCGACGGTCGGTGACCATGCCGAGCAGGCCGATCATCAGGCCGATGACACCGGCGGTGGCAATGTCCAGCCACGGCAGCTTCCACATGCCGGCCACGCCGGCCGCGCCGAGGGTGAACGAAAGGATGGTGCGCAGCTTGCCGCGCCGACCCGGATCCTTGTCCAGCTGGCGCAGCGCGGTGTGGCCCTGGGCGATGCTCATCCGCCCGTTGGCCACTTCCTCGGCGATATGGTCGGCCACGCTGAGCTTGTGCAGGTCGTTCTCACCGGGGGCCAGGCGGATCACGCGGGTGATGTCACTGGAGCCGATCGCCTGCGCAGGGTCGCTGAAGCTGAGGATGATACCGGTGGGATTCGACCACGGTTCACAATCCAGATCGAGCTGGCGGGCCAGTGCCACCACTGCCGTTTCCAGGCGCTGGGCCGTTGTGCCATAGCTGTGCAGGCGTCCGGCGATCTCGGAAACGAAGGCCACGCGCTGCGCGTAGGTGGCCTGGGGCGTGGGGATCGTGTGAGCGTCTGCGGACATGCGCCGTAGTATTACCTAGGCTGGGCCTTACCGGAGAAATTCATCCGAGTTCGACGCGATGCCCAATACAGAACGGTTATGCTGCGACCCGAATGGCCCAAGTGACCCCGAACCACGCCCCCCAGCTCGAACAGGATGCCCATGACCCGGGCGTGATCCGCCTGTCCGGCACCTGGACCTTGAAGACCGCGCTGGCCGCGGCCGAAGTGCTGCGCGGCGTTCCCGACACGCTGACCGGCATCGATGCCACCGCCATCGAGAAGATGGATTCGGCCGGCGTGCTGCAGGTGCTGCGCGTAGCCCACCGTGCCGACCTCGGCGAAGACGCACTGAAGTTCCGCCCGGACCATCAGGCGCTGGTGTGCACCATCGAGGAAGTGGCCGACGACCGGCCCAAGCCCAAGCGCGATTTCGGCGTGCTGGCCGCCCTGGAACGGCTGGGTGTCAGCGTCCATGCCACCGGCCACAACATCAAGGCGCTGTGCAGTTTCCTCGGCGAGAACCTGGTCAAGGCCGCGCGCCTGGTCAAGGAACCCCGCCGTTTCCGCCTGACCGCCACCGTGCACCAGATGGAGCAGGTCGGGCTGGATGCGGTACCGCTGGTGGCACTGCTGTCCTACCTGGTTGGCGCGGTGATCGCCTTCCTCGGCTCGACCATCCTGCGCGACTTCGGCGCCGAGATCTATGTGGTCGAACTGGTCAACATCGCCTTCCTGCGCGAATTCGCGGTACTGCTGACCGCGATCGTGCTGGCCGGCCGCACCGCCAGCGCCTTCACCGCGCAGATCGGTGCGATGAAAGCGCGCGAGGAAATCGATGCGATGCGCACTCTGGGCCTGGATCCAATCGACCTGCTGGTGCTGCCACGGCTGCTGGCGCTGCTGGTCACCCTGCCCCTGCTGACCTTCATCGCCATGGTCGCCGGTCTGGCCGGCGGCATCACGGTGGGTGCGTTCGACCTGGATATTCCGCCGCAGATGTACATCGCGCGCATGCACGAGACGATGGAAGTGCGGCACATGCTGGTCGGCCTGTCGAAGGCGCCGGTGTTCGCACTGGTGATCGGCCTGATCGGCTGTCTGGAAGGCCTGAAGGTGGAGGGCACGGCGCAGTCGGTCGGTGAACGCACCACCTCCAGCGTGGTGCAGACCATCTCGCTGGTGATCATCATCGACGCCTTCGCGGCGTTGTGGTTCATGCACATGGACTGGTGACATGAGCACGCATGCGACGCCCGAAGAAATTCCCATGCAGGACGACAACGGCCACGAGCTGGCCATCCGCGTGCGCGGGCTGGTCAACCGCTTCGGCAGCCAGACCGTGCATGAGGACCTGGACCTGGACGTGCGCCGCGGCGAGATCCTGGGCGTGGTGGGTGGTTCGGGTACCGGCAAATCGGTGCTGATGCGTTCGATCCTCGGCCTGCGCGTGCCCGATGCCGGGCAGATCGAAGTGCTCGGCCGCGACGCGCGTGCCGACGATACCGAGAGCCGCCTGCACATCGAGCGCAACACCGGCGTGCTGTTCCAGGACGGTGCCCTGTTCTCCTCGCTGACCGTGGGCGAGAACGTGCAGGTGCCACTGAAGGAGCACCATCGCGAACTGCCCGAGCGCTGGCACTACGAGCTGGCGCTGCTGAAGGTGAAGCTGGCCGGCCTGCCCGCCGATGCGATCAACAAGCTGCCCTCGCAGTTGTCTGGTGGCATGCGCAAGCGCGCCGGCCTGGCCCGAGCGCTGGCGCTGGATCCGCCGCTGCTGTTCCTGGACGAACCGACCGCAGGCCTCGACCCGATCGGTGCGGCTGCATTTGACCGCCTGATCAAGACCCTGCAGGAAGCGCTGGGACTGACCGTGTTCCTGATCACCCACGACCTGGACACGCTGTACGCGATCTGCGACCGGGTCGCGGTGATCGCCGACCGCAGGGTGGTGGCCAACGCGCCCTTGCCTGACATCGAGAAACTGGATCATCCGTGGATCCAGGAATACTTCCACGGACCCCGCGCGCGTGCCGCGCGTGGCGAACAGATCGAGAGTGCCTGAGCCATGGAAACCAAAGCCAACTACGTGCTGATCGGCGCGTTCACCCTGATCACCGGCCTGGCCCTGCTGGCCTTCGGCCTGTGGGCCGCCAAGTACTCTTCCGACCGCACCTGGCAGGAATACCGCGTGGTGTTCCGCGAAGCGGTGACCGGGCTGTCGGTGGGCAGCCCGGTGCAGTACAACGGCATCGCGGTGGGCTCGATCACCGAACTGAACCTGGTACCGGACGACCCGCGCCAGGTGGTCGCGCGCATCCGCCTGAACTCCAACACGCCGGTCAAGACCGATACCCGCGCCAAGCTGGCGATCACCAGCCTGACCGGCCCGTCGATCATCCAGCTCAGCGGTGGCACGCCACAGTCGCCGGCGCTGACCACGGTCAACAAGGACCCGGCGCCGATCATCCCGACCACGCCGTCGGCGCTGCAGAACATCACCGACGTCGCCAACCGCATCGTCGAGCGCATGGACCAGATTCTCAGCGACCGCAACGTGGCTTCGATCAACGCGACACTGGCCAACCTGGAAACAATCAGTGGTGGTCTGGCCGACCGTGACCAGGGCACGCAGGCGCTGTTGCTCAGCGCGCGCGACGCCGCCCGCAGCCTGGACACCACGCTGAAGACCACCAACGGCACCATCGAGCGCCTGGACAAGAACCTGGTGCAGCAGCTGCCGGGCATCATCGACAAGCTCGACGGCACTCTGGCCAAGCTTGATTCGGCCGCAGGCAACGCCGATTCGATCCTTGGCGAGAACCGCGCTGCCATCAACAGCTTCGCCAACGATGGCCTCGGCCAGCTGGGCCCGACGCTGACCGAACTGCGCGGCCTGATCCGCGACCTGCGCCGGGTCAGCGACCGCCTCGAGAACAACCCCGCGCGCTACCTGCTGGGCCGCGACGCACCGAAGGAGTTCGAACCCAAATGAGCCCGACCACCCTTCCGCGCCTGCTGCTGGCCGCTTCGATGGTCACCCTGCTGGGCGGCTGCTCCATCCTTGGCAGCAGCGAGAAAACCGCAGTGACGCTGTACTCGCCGTCCGTGCAGGTCAAGGCGGACCCGGCGTGGCCACAGGCCAGCTGGCAGCTGGTACTGGCCAAACCCAGCGCCGCGCGCATGGTCGACAGTCCGCGCATCAACGTGCGGCCGACGCCGTCGCAGCTGGAGATCTACAAGGGCGCCAGCTGGGCCCAGCCGGCCACCGACATGATCGAGGACACCCTGCTGCGCGGCTTCGAGGATTCCGGCCGCATCCGCGGCGTGGCGCGCAGCACCGCCGGCATCCGCGCCGACTACAAGCTGTCCACCGACGTGCGCCGCTTCGAATCGGATTACCAGGGACAGGCCACGCCGACGGTGGTGATCGAGGTCAACGCCAAGCTGATCCACGTCGCCGACCAGCGCGTGGTGGCTGACCGCACCTTCCGCCAGGCGCAGCCGGTCGGCAGCACCGACGTACCGGCGGTGACCGCGGCCTTCGAGCGCGGCCTGCAGCAGCTGGCACAGGAGATGGTGGGCTGGACGCTGACCAGCGGGCAGGCCGACCAGCCGACCATCGCACACTGATCGATCAGCGCGGCGTAATCCAGCGAAACGTCAGGTTGATCCGCTCGCCCTGCACCCGCGCCATCTTCGGCAGCGCGTGCTGATAGAACTGTTGGGTCTGACCGGCCATCACCAGCAGATCGCCGTGGCCGAGCAGATACTCGGCCTTCCGCGCCGGGTCATCGCGCCGGCGTAGCAGGAAGCGCCGCGCCGCGCCCAGGCTCAGCGAAGCAATCACCGGGGCCGGCCCCAGCTCCGGCTCGTCATCGCTGTGCCAGCCCATGTAATCACCGCCGCCGCGATAGCGGTTCAGCAACACGCTGTTGAAGCGGCCGAGGCCCTCCACCTGCAGGCGATCACGCATGGCCTGCAACGCGGGTGGCCAGAAGTGCGGCACGAATTCAGCCCCCGAATAGCGGTAGCGCGCCTGCGGATCGCCGATCCAGCAGCTCAGCCGCGGCGAATCCACCCAGTTGCCGAACATGCGGATGCGGTGGACTTCCCAGGGGACTTCGGCCTGCAGAGTCAGCAGCAATGCAGCGGCCTTGCCAGCGGGCAGCCAGCCCGATAGATGACGGACATCAGCGTCAGGCAGATCAGGAGGAAACAGCATTGGGCCGGGTACTGGACAGGAGCAACAGCGAGCATGCCTGATTTGCTCGATTCAGGCGCAAACCGGAGAATGACGGGACATTTCAGCGCCACTGCCCAATGCACCTGATGCCGTGCCCCTCCCCCCTGCCGCCTCTTCCACAGCCCCGCAGAGGCCAGTCATGAGCCTGGGGCGCTATCTCGCCACCGCGCGACGGTCGGTGCAGCGCCACGGCGGTGGCATGGCTGGACTGGGATCGGTGCTGCTCCGCGCACTGAAGGTAGTTCATGCAATGGGCGTGCGCGGTTTCATTGCGCGCCTGCGCTCGGCCAGCGTCGTCCGCACCCGCGCCAGCGAACCCTTCGATACGCCTGCGCTGCCTGTGCCGATCCCCCTGGAACAGCTGCGGTTGAGTGTGGGCGTGATGGCGCACGTGTTCTATCCAGACCTGATCAACGAGTTCGCCACCACGCTCTCGCGTATGCCACTGCGCTTTACCTTGCTGGTCTCGGTGATGGACGCTGCAGCCGAAGCGCAGGCACGTGAAGCATTCGGGCGCCTTCCGAACGTCCAGACCCTCCTTGTCCGCCAGGTCCAGAATCGTGGTCGCGACATCGCTCCACTATTAGTAACGTTCCGCGAAGAGATCAAGGCACTGGATCTGGTGTGCCACATTCACACCAAGAAATCGCTCTATACCGGTAGCGAACAGCAGACGTGGCGCCACTACCTGTTAGACAGCCTTTTGGGCTCACGTGAGCGCATCGCTTGGATCTTGGGCACCTTCCAGGCCGACCCACAGCTGGGCCTGGTCTATCCTGAAAGTTACGACGGTGTTCCACTCTGGGCACACACTTGGCTGAGCAATGGCCCCGCGTGCGACGCACTCGCGCAGAAACTTGGAATCGCCCTGGATGCGCAGCGTTACATAGACTTCCCCGCCGGCTCGATGTTCTGGGCGCGAGTCGATGCGCTGCGACCGCTGTACGATCTGAACCTTCCACTGGATGCCTTCCCCGTGGAACAGGGCCAGGTGGATGGAACGCTGCAGCACGCCGTCGAGCGCCTGTTTGGCGTCATCGCCCGCCACCAGGGGTTCCGCTTGGGCATCCTGCCACCCGATGGTCGCCTGGCACTTGCTGCCGAAGGTGAACGTAATGTCGGCGAGGCACTTCAAACCGGCCTGTCTGACCGTTTGACGCTAGCCGCGCTGGACGCACGCATGGTCACGGTCGATATTTTCGATACGCTGGTCACCCGCGTGTTCCTGACACCCGCCGCGGCCCGCGAGCATCTCGCTTGGCGACTGGAGCGGCAATGGGGCATATGCGATTTCTCCCGGCATCGCGCCGATGCGGAAAGCTGCCTGCGTGAAATCTTGCAGCGGGACCCCTCCCTCTCCGAGATCCACATCGAGCTTGCCGGGCGCCTCGCGTTGCCTGGCGTGGATGCGAGCATGCTTGCCAATGCCGAGCGAATGCATGAGTGCGCGATACTCCGGCCGCGGCAAGGTCTGCTGACAGCGCTTGTAGATGCAAAGCTGACTTCGCTGACGGCGTTCTCCGACATGTATCTATCCAGCGAGGACATGCGGCAGGTCCTGCCCGATCGAGTGCAGCAGCTCATCTCGCGGTGGTGGATTTCCTGCGAGACCGGCCTGCGCAAGGACTCTGCCGACAGTTGGAAGCAGCTGGCGCGTCAGGAAGGGCGCGAAGATGGCCGCTGGCTACATGTGGGTGACAACGAACACGCCGACATCCAGATGCCGCAGCTGGGCGGCCTGCTTACGCCCGTGCACGTGCTGCGGCCGGCCACCCTGCTGGACGTCGTACCGGGCCTTCGCCCGCTCCGCCATCCCCAGGGCACCCAGGCACCATGGTCTGAGCAGCTTTGGCGCGGCCTGCTGGCAAACAGCTTCGCTGCGATCGCCGACACCTCTCCGCAGCGGCTGCTCGGTCGTCCCCAGCTCGATGCACATACGCTGGGCTATACGGTACTCGGCCCGTTGGTCCTGGACTTCCTGCTGCATATCATCGACGTAGCTCGCCGCCGCGAGGTGGACCACCTGCTGTTCCTGAGCCGCGAAGGCTATCTGCTGGAGCAGGCATTCACCCGGCTGCAGGCCGCACACCCGTTCGCCGCCAGGATCAAGAGCACCTATTTTCTGGCGTCGCGTCGGGCGACGCTGCTGCCCGCACAGCTCGATGCCTCAGATCTTGCACTGCTCATGCAGGGTACGTTCAACGGGTCGCTGCGCGGCCTGCTGCAGGCACGACTCGGCGAAGATGCCGTGGCACGGGTGGCGGCATTGCAGCCGGCGCTGATGGAACGCGACGTCTTTCTGCCGGAAATGGCCGACGAGGTACAGCGTTGGCTGCACCCGGTCAGGGATGCACTTCTGTCGCTGGCTGCCCGCCATCGCAAGGTCTATCAGGCGTACTGGGCCCGTACCGTCGGCTCATCGACGCCAATGGTGATCGACGTGGGCTACGCCGGCAGCATCCAGCGCAACCTCGCGCGCCTGCTCGGCACACCACTGGGCGGCTGCTATATGGCCCTGCGCGCAGGCGCCAGCGCACTGGCATCGCAGGGCTGGGCCGAGGCACGGTACTTCGACGGCCGCAATGGCGGCAACGAAACAGACTCCCCCATCCTTGCCAACGACCTGCTGCTGGAGTCACTGCTGGCAGCTCCGCACGGCCAGTTCAACGGCTTCACTGAAAGCAGCGAGGGCCTGAATACGCCCCGCTTCGGTTCCGTTGAACTTCCAACGGCTGCCCTGGAGATCCTCGCCGAGGTCCATACCGGGACGCTGACCTTCATCGAAGAAACCTGCCATACGCTCCATGAGGACATCGCCGAGCTGAACCTGGACGCCGAGGGCGTCCAGGTTCCACTCCAATGTCTGGGCAGTGGTCGATGGAATGCCGACCTTGTACTTGCCCAACTCGCCACCGAAGACGCGTTCACCGGACGCGGTACAGTCAGCGCGAGCCCTCAGGACTAGCGCTGAAAGGCTACGCCCGTCTTTTCCTTCAACTCGTCATCGCTGACGCCCGGCGCCGCTTCCACCAGCAACAGGCCCTTGTCAGTCACGTCGAACACCGCCAGGTCAGTGATGATGCGGTCGACCACGCCCACGCCGGTCAGCGGCAGCGTGCATTCGGCCAGGATCTTGTGCTCGCCGTTCTTGGCGGTGTGCTCCATCAGCACCACCACGCGCTGCACGCCGGCCACCAGATCCATCGCGCCGCCCATGCCCTTGACCATCTTGCCGGGCACCATCCAATTGGCCAGGTCGCCCTTGTGGGTGACCTGCATGGCGCCGAGGATGGCCAGGTTGACGTGGCCGCCGCGGATCATCGCGAAGCTGTCGTGGCTGCCGAAGTAGCTGGCACCGGCGCGTGCGGTCACGGTCTGCTTGCCGGCGTTGATCAGGTCGGCATCGACTTCGGCATCGGTCGGGAACGGGCCGATACCGAGCAGGCCATTCTCCGACTGCAGCCATACGTCCACGCCTTCGGGGATGTGGTTGGCAACCAGGGTCGGCAGGCCGATGCCCAGGTTCACGTAGGCGCCATCAGTCAGTTCGCGGGCGGCGCGTGCCGCCATCTCATCGCGGGTCCACGCCATGTCAGTTGCCCTCCGCGCGGATGGTGCGCTGTTCGATACGCTTTTCTGGATGCGGGTTGTGCACGATGCGATGCACGTAGATACCGGGCAGGTGCACCTGGTCCGGATCGATGGCGCCGACCGGCACCACCTCCTCCACTTCCACGATGCAGACCTTGCCGGCCATCGCGCAGGCCGGGTTGAAGTTGCGCGCGGTCTTGCGGAACACCAGGTTGCCTGCTTCGTCGGCCTTCCACGCCTTGACCAGCGCGACATCGGCACGCAGCGCGGTCTCCATCACGTAGTGCTTGCCGTCGAACTCGCGGGTTTCCTTGCCCTCGGCCACCACGGTGCCGTAGCCGGTGGCAGTGAAGAACGCCGGGATGCCCGCGCCGCCGGCACGCAGGCGCTCGGCCAGGGTGCCCTGCGGATTGAATTCCAGCTCCAGCTCGCCGGCCAGGAACTGGCGCTCGAACTCCTTGTTCTCGCCCACGTAGGACGAGATCATCTTGCTGATCTGGCGGGTTTCCAGCAGCTGGCCCAGGCCGAAACCATCGACGCCGGCATTGTTGGAGATCACGGTCAGGCCCTTGGCGCCGCTGTCGCGCAGCGCGGCGATCAGTGCCTCGGGAATGCCACACAGGCCGAAGCCGCCCACGGCCAGCGTCTGGCCATCGGCGACCACCCCTTGCAGGGCCTCCGCCGCACTGGCGAAGCGCTTGCCGCGCTTGCCGGTGGAAGTCGATTGCTGCATTGCTGTACTACCCTGCACGTTGAGGATGACCGCATTCTAGCTGGAGGGCGGCGAAGGGCCTGGATGCGCCGCAGCATTGACGGAGCACCAGGCGAGCATTGGGTAGAATGGGCGATTCCACGCAGAAGGGTGCTTCAGCGCCTACGCCCCTCGATCTACGATGACGCCGACCTTCACAGACGAAGACCTGTTCCGCTGGATCGACGAATGGACACTGCAGAAAAGCGAGCAGTGCCTGGGTGGCGTGCGCAACCGGCAACTTCGCGATGGCCTGCTGACGGCCGAGGTACAGGGTTCGGCCAGGCATCCCTACTACGTGGAGATCGATCTGACGGCCAGTACGCGTACCGCGCGCAGCCGCCTGCAGAGTGCCTGTTCCTGCCCCGTCGGCCGCACCTGCAAGCATGTGGCGGCGGTGCTGGTCTCGTACATGCTGGATTCGCTTGCCATGGACGACGAGAGCCCCCTGACCGAACAGGACCTGACGCAACCGCCGCGTCCTGAACTGCTGGCAGAGCTTTCGCGTTGGCAGAGCGCACGGATCCGGCCGGCCCAGCCACGCCGGAACGGTGTCATCTTCGAACTGTCCACCTACAACCACCACCCCGCCGTGCTGGTCCGGCGCGTCAAGTACGGGACCGATGGTGCGATCAGCACAGGCAAGTGGATGGATATCACCGCGGACCTGCTGCTGGATCCTCCGGCCTATCTCACGCCGACTGATCTGGCGGTGATGATCCAGCTACGCACCCAACGGCAGCCCGCGACGAAGGACGAATGGATCGACTTCGCGGCCACCCTGCAGTTGATCGTCTCCAGCGGCCATGGCTGGGTCTCCTGCGGTACGCACGGCGACGTGCCGGCCCGGTCAGGAGCTCCACGCCGCGGCGAACTGGGCTGGACCGTTGGCATGACGCAGGGCGCGACGCTGCTGGAACCCACGTTGAGCGTGGAAGGCGGCGCCAGAGGCGTGGTCCTGGGCCGGAGTGCGTGCTATCTGGACCCGGTCACCGGCGAGGTCGGTCCGCTGCTGCTGGATGTCAGGGCCGAGGACGCCGACGCCTTCCTGAGCCTGCCCAATCTGTTACCCAACGAAGAAGCGGTGGTCGCACAGATGCTGCAACAGATCGACCCTGCCCTGCCGCGCCCCGGTGCAAGCGACACACTGCCCACCCTGCAGATCAGCGCGATGATCCCCGTGCTGCGCCTGCATACGATTGAGTTCCGGCCGGCGTGGCTCGGCCGCCGCGACCCATCGCAATGGGCCGATATCGCGACCGTGGCCTTCGAGTACGACGAGCACGTGCGGTTCCTGGATGATCCGAGCCTGTTCGCACTCGATCCGGAGGGCCAGCTCGCCCTGCTGCCCCGTGACCTGGCTGAGGAATCACGGCGCGAGGCCGAGCTGCGCACGGTGGGACTGTATCGCGACACGGACCCGCGGGCGCCATTGGACGGCGCTGGCCCGCAGTTCCAGCTGCGCACCCATGACTGGACACGGTTCCTGCTGGATGACGTGCCGCGCCTGGAAGCCTTGGGCTGGAAGGTGGAGACGGACGACGATTTCCGCCATCGCATCACCCGGGTGGATGAGATCGACCTGGACATCCAGGCGGACCCGACGGATGCGGGCTGGTTCAACCTGGGTCTGGACATCCAGGTGGAAGGCCGCAACGTATCGATGGTTCCGCTGCTGCAGCAGGTGCTGCAGTCCGATCCCCGCTGGATGCGTGGCCAGCTGGACGCCATCGGCGACGACGAGAACGTCCTGTTGATGGCAGGCGACAACACCCGCCTGGCACTGCGGGCCGCACGACTGAAGCCGATCATGGCCCTGTTGGCGGACCTGTTCGCCCAGCGTGGCGCGCCGCTGCGCTTGTCAGCGCTTGACCGTGGCCGCCTGCAGGCACTGCAGGACACGGCGCGCCTGCAGTTCCGGGGCCGCAAGGATACCCAGGCGCTGGTGCAGCGGCTGATGCAGGCACCCGCACTGGGCGAAGTGCCGCCACCGGCGGGGCTGGTGGCAACGCTGCGTCCCTACCAGCTGGAGGGCCTGTCGTGGCTGCAGTACCTGCGCCAGCAGGGGCTGGGCGGGGTGCTGGCCGATGACATGGGGCTGGGCAAGACCCTGCAGACACTGGCGCATCTGCTGGTCGAAAAGGAAAGTGGCCGCCTGGACCGGCCGGCGCTGCTGGTGGTGCCGACCTCGCTGCTGCACAACTGGCAGAGCGAAGCGGCACGCTTCACCCCGGGCCTGCGCGTACTGACCCTGCACGGACCGGCACGTGAAGTGCTGTTCGAGGCGATCCCCGAGCACGATCTTGTACTGACCACGTATCCCCTGCTGTGGCGCGACGAGCAGGCGCTGCAGGCACATGCCTACCATCTGCTGATCCTCGACGAGGCCCAGCAGGTGAAGAATCCGAAATCGCGTGCGGCGGTCACCCTGCGCACGCTGCAGGCCCGCCATCGCCTGTGCCTGACCGGTACGCCGCTGGAAAACCATCTGGGCGAACTGTGGACGCAGTTCGATTTCCTGCTGCCCGGCCTGCTCGGCAGCGAGAAACAGTTCAACCAGCATTGGCGCCATCCGATCGAACGCGGCAGCGACCACCGTCGCGCCACGTTGCTGGCGCAGCGTCTGCGCCCCTTCATCCTGCGCCGGCGCAAGGATCAGGTCGCGTCAGAGCTTCCGCCCAAGACCCTCATTACCCGCGCGGTGGAGATGGAGGGTGGCCAGCGTGATCTCTATGAAACCGTGCGTGCGGCGATGGAAAAGCAGGTGCGCGAAGCCATCAGCGGCAGCGGGCTGGCGCGCAGCCATATCGTGGTGCTGGATGCCTTGCTGAAGCTGCGCCAGGTCTGCTGCGATCCGCGCCTGCTGCCGGGCGACGCCCCTGCACGCAATGCCGGCTCGGCCAAGCTGGAGCTGCTGCGCGACATGCTGCCGTCGATGGTCGAGGAAGGCCGGCGGATCCTGGTGTTCTCGCAGTTCACCGGCATGCTGGCGCTGATCGCGCAGGCGCTGGAGGAGCTCGGGCTGGCCTATGTGACGCTGACCGGCGATACCCAGGACCGGGCCACACCGGTGCAGCGCTTCATGCAGGGCGAGGTACCCGTGTTCCTGATCAGCCTGAAGGCCGGTGGCGTCGGGTTGAACCTGACTGCTGCAGACACCGTCATCCACTTCGATCCCTGGTGGAACCCGGCGGCCGAAAACCAGGCCAGTGACCGCGCCCACCGCATCGGCCAGCAGCAGCCGGTGTTCGTCTACCGGCTGATCGCCGCAGGCAGCATCGAAGAACGGATTGCCGAGCTGCAGGAACGCAAGGCCCTGCTGGCGGAATCGATTCTGGAAGGCGGCGGCAGCACGGGTCCACGCTTCAGTGAGGAAGACGTCCAGGCGCTGCTGGCGCCGTTGCCGGGAAAACCACCAGCGTCGCGCAGGGTACGTCGCCGGATCTGAGCTCTAACCTTTTCCGCCCTGGTAGAGCACTGCAATCTTCAGGCGGGCGCCACTTCCGCCATCACCTGCTTCAGACCATCCTGCCATGTCGGCAGCACGATGCCGAAATCCTGCTGCAGCTTGCGGTTGTCCAGCACCGACCAGGCCGGGCGCTTGGCCGGGGTCGGGTACTCGGAACTGGGAATCGCCTCGACGGTCGGCACCTTCGCCAACACGCCGGTCGCCAGCGCTTCGGCGAAGATCGCCTCGGCGAACCCGTGCCAGCTGGTCTGACCGCTGGCCGTCAGATGCCAGATGCCGGACAGCTGCCCCGGATGCTGCAGTGCCTGCGCAGTGACATCGGCAATCAGCGCAGCCGGTGTCGGCGTGCCTATCTGATCGGCCACCACACGCAACTGGTCGCGCTCGGCGCCCACCCGCAGCATCGTGCGCAGGAAATTGGCGCCATGCGAGGCGTATACCCACGCCGTGCGGAAGATCAGATGACGACCGCCGGCCGCGCGAACCGCATCCTCGCCATCGCGCTTGCTGGTGCCGTACACGCCCAATGGCGCGGTAGGCTCGTCTTCGCGGTAGGGCGCGCTGCCCTGGCCATCGAACACGTAGTCGGTGGAGTAATGCACGAACGGCACGCCGTGCGCCGCACACCAGCGCGCGATCATGCCCGGCGCCTGCGCATTGGCGACGAAGGCGGCCTCGGCATCCTGCTCGGCACGATCAACCGCCGTGTAGGCGGCCGCGTTGACCACCACCGATGGCTGCAGGCGATCCAGCAATGCCGGCAGGCTGTCGGGCTGGCCGAAATCGGCGGTTTCGCAGGCACTTCCGTCGGGCAGTTGCCCGCTGCGGGTCGTTGCGACCACCTTGCCCAGCGGCGCCAGCGCGCGCAGCAGCTCCTGGCCGACCTGGCCATTGCCGCCGAACACCAGCACCGTCACGGGATGTAGACCGGCAGGCGGTCTTCGGCAATGTCCTTCAGGAAGGGCGCGGTGTCGTCCTTGGCCGACAGGGTCGGCGCACTGATCGGCCAATCCACTGCGATATCGCCATCGTTCCAGCGCACGCCGGCGTCGAAGTCCTTGAGGTAGACCTCGGTGCACAGGTAGCTGAACACCGCACGCTCGGACAATACGGCGAAACCGTGCGCAAAGCCTTCTGGAATCCAGAACTGCTTCTTGTTTTCCGCACTCAGCACCACCGCTTCCCACTGGCCGAAGGTCGGCGAGCCACGACGGATGTCCACGGCGACGTCATAGACCTCGCCCTCCAGCACGCTGACCAGCTTGCCCTGTGGGCGCGGCCACTGGTAATGCAGGCCACGCAGCACGCCCTTTGCGGACGTCGATACGTTGCTCTGCACGAAGCGGTCCGGCAAGCCCAGCGCAGCGAAGCGCTCTGCATTCCAGGTTTCGAAGAAATAGCCACGCGCATCGCCAAACACGGCTGGCTCGATGATCTTGCAGCCGGCAAGCTTGGTTTCAATCACTTTCACGGAACGACTCCACGCAGCGCGAGTTTATGCAGGTACTGGCCGTAGCCATTCTTGATCAGCGGTGCAGCCAGCGCTTCCAGCTGTTCGGCGTTGATCCAGCCCTTGCCGAAGGCAATTTCTTCCGGGCAGCACACCTGCAGGCCCTGGCGGGTCTGGATGGTCTCGATGAAGTTGGAGGCTTCCAGCAGCGACTGGTGGGTGCCGGTGTCGAGCCAGGCATAGCCACGGCCAAGTGCTTCCAGGTGCAGGTTGCCCTCGGCCAGGTAGCGCTTGTTGAGATCGGTGATCTCCAGTTCGCCACGCGGCGACGGCTTCAGTTCAGCCGCGTAATCGCTGGCGTTGCCGTCGTAGAAATACAGGCCGGTCACCGCATAGTTCGAGCGCGGGTTCGCCGGCTTCTCCACCAGGTCGATGACCTTGCCGCTCGTGTCGAACTCGGCCACGCCGTAACGCTCCGGGTCGTTCACCCAGTAGCCGAATACGGTCGCACCGTCCACGCGCTCATCGGCACGCTTGAGCACCTCGCGCAGGCCGTGGCCGTGGAAGATGTTGTCGCCCAGCACCAGGCAGCTCGGCTTGCCGGCGACGAAGTCGCGACCGATCAGGTAGGCCTGGGCCAGGCCATCCGGACTCGGCTGCACCGCGTACTGGATGTCCATGCCCCACTGCGAACCATCACCCAGCAGCTGCTGGAACAGCGCCTGCTCGTGCGGGGTATTGATGATGAGCACTTCACGGATGCCCGCCAGCATCAGCACGCTGAGCGGGTAGTAGATCATCGGCTTGTCGTACACCGGCAGCAGCTGTTTGCTGACGCCTTTGGTGATCGGATACAGCCGGGTGCCGGAGCCACCGGCGAGGATGATGCCCTTGCGCTGCGTCATGTTGTCTCCCGGGTTCAGGCCGTGGTGCCGATGCGCTGCAGTAGGTAGCTGCCGTCGAGCACGCCGTTGACCCATTCCTGGTTGTCCAGGTACCAGTCGACGGTGAAGCTGATGCCCTGCTCGAACGTATAGGCCGGCTCCCAGCCCAGGTCGTTCTTCAGCTTGGAAGCATCGATCGCATAACGGCGGTCATGACCGGGGCGATCGGTGACGTAGGTGATCTGGCTGCTGCGCGGCTGGCCATCTTCGCGCGGACGACGCGCATCCAGCAGCGCGCAGATGGCCTGCACCACTTCGATGTTCTGCTTTTCCGAATTGCCGCCGACGTTGTAGGTCTCGCCGACCTGGCCCTTGGCCAGCACGGTACGGATCGCTTCGCAGTGATCGGACACGAACAGCCAGTCGCGCACCTGCTTGCCATCGCCGTACACCGGCAGCGGCTCGCCAGCCAGCGCCTTGGCGATCACCAGCGGGATCAGCTTCTCGGGGAAGTGGTACGGGCCGTAATTGTTCGAACAGTTGGTGGTCAGCACCGGCAGCCCATAGGTGTGGTGGAACGCACGTACCAGATGGTCCGAAGCCGCCTTCGACGCCGAATACGGTGAATTCGGGGCGTACGGGGTGGTTTCGCTGAACTTGCCGGTTTCGCCCAGGGTGCCGTACACCTCGTCGGTGGACACGTGCAGGAAGCGGAACACCGCGCCCTGTTCGGCCGGCAGCGCCTTCCAGTAGTCACGGACCGCTTCCAGCAGGCCCAGGGTGCCCACCACATTGGTCTGGATGAAGGCGCCGGGACCATCGATGGAGCGGTCAACGTGGCTTTCAGCGGCAAAGTTCACGACCGCATCCGGCTGATGCTCGGCCAGCAGTCGGGCGACCAGTTCGCGGTCGCCGATGTCGCCCTGCACGAACAGGTGGCTGGGATTGCCGTCCAGGCTGGACAGGGTCTTCAGGTTGCCAGCGTAGGTCAGCACATCGAGGTTGATGACCTTGACGCCGCGCGCGACAGCCTCGAGAACGAAGTTACCGCCAATGAATCCGGCGCCGCCGGTGACAAGCCATGTGGGCACTACCTGTTCTCCTGATCGTGATTCGTGAGACGGGGCCTTCATGGCCACGACAATGCAACGTTGAAGGATACAACGGGCCTCCGGTAACACGCGATCACACAAGTGAACTCAGGCCGACTGCATTGCTGCATCGCAACAGCCGGAGCCCCCACCATACGCATTCGCATGGTCACCCCAAGCCAGCTAGAATCGGGGTCCCACCCCCGAACCGGTTGCTGCTCCAGGACCGGACGTTCTCCCCGTTATTGAAGGACCCCGTACCAGATGAAAATCCTCGTCGCGTACAAGCGCGTGGTGGACTACAACGTCCGCATTCAGGTCAAGCCGGACGGTTCCGGCGTGGTCACCGACGGCGTCAAGCTGTCCCCCAACCCCTTCGATGAAATCGCTCTGGAAGAAGCCCTGCGCCTGCGCGACAAGGGCATCGCCAGCGAAGTCGTGGTTGCCACCATCGCCCCGGCCGACGCCCAGGCGCACCTGCGCAACGGCCTGGCCATGGGCGCCAACCGTGCCATCCACGTCGTCACCGACCAGGCGATCCAGCCGCTGACCGCGTCGCGCACCCTGCTCAAGCTGATCGAAAAGGAGCAGCCGGATCTGGTGATCCTCGGCAAACAGGCCATCGACGACGACGCCAACCAGACTGGCCAGATGCTGGCCACGCTGTGGGGCCGCCCGCAGGCGACCTTCGCCAGCAAGCTCGAAATTGCCGATGGCAAGGCCACGGTGACCCGTGAAGTCGACGCCGGCCTGGAAACGCTGGAAGTGGATCTGCCGGCCGTGGTCACCACCGATCTGCGCCTGAACGAACCGCGCTTCATCAAGCTGCCGGACATCATGAAGGCCAAGGCCAAGCCGCTGGAGACCATGCAGCTGGCCGACCTCGGCGTTGAAGCCGCCGACACCTTCAAGACCACCCAGTACGCCGCGCCGTCCAAGCGCAGCAAGGGTGTGATGGTCAAGGACGCGGCCGAACTGGTTGCCGCACTCAAGCAGAAGGGGTTGCTGTAATGAGCAGGATTCTCGTCATCGCCGAGCACCACGACGGCAAGCTCAATGCCGCCACCGCCAAGACCGTCAGCGCCGCCGCCGCCATCAGCGGTGCCAGCATCGACGTGCTGGTGCTGGCCGCCGATCCGGCCGCTGTCGCCGCTGAAGCCGCGAAGATCGCTGGGGTCGCCAAGGTCCTGACCGTCGCCAACGCGGCCAACGCGCAGGCCATCGCCCAGGTGCTGGCGCCGCAGATCGCACAGCTGGCCAAGGGCTACACCCACGTATTC
The DNA here is from genome assembly GCF_056481625.1 of Stenotrophomonas sp. 86156_Sma. Lineage (NCBI taxonomy): Bacteria > Pseudomonadati > Pseudomonadota > Gammaproteobacteria > Lysobacterales > Lysobacteraceae > Stenotrophomonas > Stenotrophomonas sp. 86156_Sma. The sequence continues at coordinate 614,096 of NZ_CM151157.1, read as the reverse complement.
GGCCCGTCGACCACCTTCGGCAAGGACCTGATGCCGTGCGTGGCCGCCCTGCTCGGCGTCAACCAGGTCTCCGACCTGATGAGCGTTGAAGGCAGCCACACCTTCAAGCGCCCGATCTACGCTGGCAACGCGATCATCACCGTGGAAGCCCCGGCCGACCAGATCGTGGTCGCCACCGTGCGTGCCGCCTCGTGGCCGGAAGCCGCCCAGGGTGGCAATGCCACCGTTGAAGCAGCCAGCGTCGACGCTGCCCTGCCGACCCACACCCGCTTCGTCGGCCTGGCCGCCGGTGCCAGCGACCGCCCGGACCTGCAGAGCGCCAAGCGCGTGGTTTCCGGTGGCCGTGGCGTCGGTTCGGAAGAGAACTTCAAGGTCATCTTCCAGCTGGCCGACAAGCTCGGTGCCGCCGTCGGCGCCTCGCGCGCCGCGGTCGATGCCGGCTACGTTCCCAGCGACCTGCAGGTCGGCCAGACCGGCAAGATCATCGCACCGGAACTGTATGTGGCGGTCGGCATCAGTGGTGCGATCCAGCACCTGACCGGCATCAAGGACGCCGGCACGATCGTCGCGATCAACAAGGACGGTGATGCGCCGATCTTTGAGATCGCCGACATCGGCCTAGTGGGGGATCTGTTCACGATCCTGCCGGAGCTGGAAACAGCACTGAGCTGAGAAAACCTGAAAGATGCCACGCAATCAAAGGGTTACGTGGCATCTCAACCTACCTTGGGGCCTGCAGGGACGCCGGCCTGGATCCCCCGTCCTTGCAGTACCTGTCGCTATAATCCGTGGTCAACCCGCGTAAGGACTGCATTGATGACGCTTCCGTGTTTCAAGGCCTATGACATCCGTGGCCGCGTTCCGGATGAACTGGATGAACGCCTTGCCAGCCGCATCGGCTCAGGCACTGCCGCGTTGCTGGGCCCGGGACCGGTGGTGGTAGGGCACGACATCCGCCTGAGCAGCCCCGCCCTACTGCAGGCAGCCATCGAGGGACTGACGGCTAGTGGCCGCGACGTGATCGATATCGGCATGTGCGGCACGGAAGAAGTCTATTTCCAGACGTTCCACCGCCAGGCTGCCGGTGGCATCATGGTGACCGCCAGCCACAACCCGATGGACTATAACGGAATGAAGCTGGTCCGCGACGGCGCGAAGCCGATCAGTGGCGACACCGGTCTGTTCGACATCCGCGATTTCGCGGCGTCCGACGCACCGCTGGGCAACGGCCATGGCACCATCACCCGGGATGTCGACAAGGCCGCTTATATCCAGCACCTGCTGGGCTATGTCGATGTGGCCAGCCTGAAGCCGCTGAAGATCATCACCAACCCCGGCAATGGCGGCGCCGGCCTGGTGATCGACGAACTGGCGCCGCATCTGCCGTTCGAGTTCATCCGCATCCAGCACGAAGCGGACGGCAACTTCCCCAATGGCATTCCCAATCCGCTGCTGCCGGAAAACCGTGCGGCGACCCGCGATGCCGTGCGCGCGCATGGTGCAGACTTCGGCATCGCCTGGGATGGCGACTTCGACAGATGCTTCTTCTTTGATGCGGAAGGCAACTTCATCGAGGGCTATTATCTGGTCGGCCTGCTGGCCACGGCCCTGCTCGCCCGCCAATCAGGAGGAAAGATCATCCACGATCCTCGCCTGACCTGGAACACCGTGGAAATGGTCGAGCAGGCAGGTGGCGCGCCGATCATGAGCAAAACCGGCCACGCCTTCATCAAAGAGCGCATGCGCGCCGAAGACGCGATTTACGGCGGCGAAATGAGCGCGCACCATTATTTCCGCGAGTTCGCATACTGCGATTCGGGCATGATTCCCTGGCTACTGATTGCACAACTGGTTTCCAGCACCGGGAAGTCGCTGGGTGAGCTTGTGGCCGACCGCATGGAGGCTTATCCGTGCAGCGGTGAGATCAACTTCCGTGTGGATGATGCCAAGACTACAGTCGCGCGTGTGCTGGCACATTTCGAGCCCCAGCATCCTGTCCTGGACCATACCGACGGCATTAGCGCCGACTTTGCCAAGTGGCGCTTTAATCTGCGCAGCTCCAATACCGAGCCGCTGCTTCGCCTGAACATCGAGACCCGCGGCGATAAAGCACTGCTGCAGGATCGCACCCGCGAGCTGACCGCCCTGATTGGCGGCACGCCAGCCAATCATTGAAGAGGACCCCACACGTATGACTCCCATCGTCCCCGTCATCCTTTCTGGCGGCTCGGGCACCCGTCTGTGGCCGCTGTCGCGCGAAGCCTATCCGAAGCAGTTCCTGCCGCTGGTCGGCAGCGACACGATGCTACAGGCAACTTGGAAGCGTGTTGCCTCGATCGCTGGCGCCGCGCCCATCGTGGTAGCCAACCAGGAGCATCGCTTCATGGCAGCCGAGCAGCTTCGCGAATGCGATATCGCGCCGCAGGCTCTGATCCTTGAACCGGTTGGCCGAAACACCGCGCCAGCCATCGCGATCGCAGCGCTTCAGGCGCTCGCCGGCGGCGATGATGCCCTACTGCTGGTACTTCCATCGGACCATGTCGTCCGTAATGAAGCCGCGTTCCACTCTGCGGTGCTGCTCGCGGCGCAAGCAGCTGAGACGGGCAAGCTGGTGACTTTCGGTATTGTGCCCACCTCGCCGGAAACCGGCTATGGCTACATCAAAGCCGCCGCTGGCGAAGGCGTGCATGCCGTTGACCGTTTCGTCGAGAAACCGGATCTGGCGACGGCCGAGCGATATGTTGCCTCGGGTGAGTACTACTGGAACAGCGGCATGTTCCTGTTCAAGGCCTCACGCTATCTGAAGGAGCTGGAGATCCTGCAGCCGGCGATTCTGGCAGCGTGCCGCGTCGCGCTTGAAAAGGCCTCGCGCGACAATGACTTCGTCCGCCTGGACGCCGATGCGTTCGCAGCCAGCCCAAATGACTCCATTGACTACGCCGTGATGGAAAAGACCGCCGACGCTGCTGTCGTGCCATTGGATGCCGAATGGAACGATGTCGGCTCATGGTCAGCCTTGTGGGAGGTCTCCGATAAGGACGTCGATGGCAACGCCTGCCACGGCGATGTGATCGCACTGGATTGCAAGGACAGTTACGCCTACGGCAGCCGCCTGATCGCCATGGTCGGCCTGCAGGACGTCGTTGTCGTTGAGACCGACGACGCTGTATTCGTGGGGCACAAGGATCGCGTGCAGGACGTCAAGGAGATCGTTGGCCGCATCAAGCGCGAGGGGCGCAGTGAGGCAGCAGCACACCGCAAGGTGTACCGCCCATGGGGCGCGTACGATTCCATCGACAATGGCGCCCGGTTCCAGGTCAAGCGGATCACAGTCAACCCGGGGGCCACGCTCAGCCTGCAGATGCATCACCATCGTGCCGAACACTGGATCGTGGTCAGCGGAACTGCAGAGGTGACCCGCGGCGACGAAGTCATTCTTCTGACCGAGAACCAGAGCACTTACATCCCACTGGGTGTAACCCACCGGCTCAAAAACCCCGGCAAGCTGCCACTCGAACTGATCGAAGTGCAGTCGGGCAGCTATCTCGGCGAAGATGACATCGTGCGCTTTGAGGATCAGTACGGGCGCGCACCTGTATGAAAACCCGCCGCGCCTTACCGATGACGGTAAGGCGCGGTTCGTGCAGCAAATTCTTCCCAACCAGGACCACCGCGGCGTTCATACAACAATGGACCGGGATGCGGCCGCTCCGCGGTGCGCTGCGGCAAGACGGGTTGCAGCACGAAAGGATGGCGACTGAAGCACAGCTTCAACGCATAGAAGGGAAGCAGGCCAACGAAGCTCTTCCACTGCGAGCGGAACTGCAGGCAGGCCAGAATGCAGCGCAAGCGCTGGCCGATACCGACAGAAATCGGCAGCAATGGGCCATTTCGGGCCATGGGCGAAAGTACCCGAAACACAGGACCAGGAAGCCCCTCACCCTGGTAAAGCGTGTACTGAAACAGCGCCGCCCCCAACTCGGTAGCGAGAGCCAGGCCCGCAAGATGCGAAGCATCATGGTCAGGATGCCCTCCCTCCCAAGCAGGTACGATGATCTCGTCGAGGCTGGCACCCGCATAGTGGGCGCGCAGCGCTTCAATGGCGGGATCCAGCTGGTTACACAGGCCACCGTCAGCAAAGGCGTGCTGCGCCCCCAGGAAGCACATGGACGTGAGCGGAACTCCCAGTGCCGTCAGCACCTTCTCACTCTCATGCTGTCTGCGCAGGATGTCCTGCCCACCCCAGCCGCCATCGGTCATCCAGGCCAGATGGATCTGCCTCCCCCTCCGCCATGGCCTGCTCGATCCATGGGAAGACGCCGAACTCATCATCTGGATGAGCCAGAAGGAACAGGACCGGGCCCCTCCCCCGAGACTCAGAACGCATCGAAGTCGAGCACGCTGAACAGCACGCTGCCACTTGCTGGAGCCTTTACTCGCTCATCCAGTGCACGGTAGATCAGGTTCAACGGGCTACTGCGGAAGCGCGCAGGCAACTCCCGCCATGCTCCTTTGAGCGCCCCCATCGATCGGGGTACGAGACCCAAGTGAAGACGCAGACCAAGTGGCGCCGATGCCGTCTGCACGCCGTCAATCGGGGTTGGCAGCTCTGCGAACGCTGAGAGCATGAACTTGCCCGTGGACGCGGATGCAGACAGCCGCCCCGTGCTTGAACGCGCCAGACGATAGCCTCGCTTTGGATTCGCGCATCGCCATTGCAATGATCGCTGGTCCCACTCCCGTCGGAACTGGACGTCGTCCTGTTTGTTGGCCGGCGCTTCAGGCAACAACGAACCAACACCGATCTTGGCGTCCAGCGGGCCGACCAGGTCGAAGCCCAACTTGCGCAGGAAGCCCGGCGTTGAGTTTGCATTGGCAACACCGTAAATGCCTGCCATGCCCTGAGCTGCACCGTCAGCGTAGGTTCCGTCAGCCAGCTTGGTGAAAAGGCCTCGTCCCTGGTAGTCCGGATCCGTCGCCGTGTTGAGCGAAAGCATGACCCGGCAGACTTTTCCATCGACCACGGCTTGCACAGGAATGCAGGCATAGTGCGCGGCCAATCGTTCGCCGTCCCAGGCGTCCAAGCCGATTACAGGGCCTGCTGGATTATGCGCGTACAACCACTCCAGATAGACCCTGTCCAAGTGGGTTGCCTGCGGGAAGCACTTGGCGAAAATCGCCTGATAGTGCCGGAGGAGTTCGGGAGCAGTACCGGCTGGGCGGATATCCATTGGTGCCTCTGTTCTGGTTCGGTTGATACGCAAGTGGTAATCCGGACTTGCCACGGGCGAGTCCGGATGTCCCCGGTGGCCGATTATAGGGAACTATGCCTGGCGCCTTGGAACCAGGACTCCTGTCAATGGGCGACGCGGTACCGATGCAATGTCATAGCCTACGAATGCCAACAGGAACTGCAGGCCGGACACTGCGGCTACAGTGGCAATCATGACCGTGCCCAATGGAGTGGGAACGCCATTCTGTGCTGACTCCCACCAGTGCCAGCCGCCAAAGACCAGTGCCAACAACAGGAGTGCCAGCGCAGCGACCAATTCGAACGAAGCCACCGAAAGATCACGCAGGAAGTAGCTGTAGCCTATACGCTTGAACGTATTACGGGCGTGCTTGAAGGCAAACTCTCCGAGAATCTTGCCGACCTTCAACCCGCTTTCTTCATCTCCATAGAGGGCATCCATGGGGATGTCAACCACCACCGCCCGCATCGTATTTAGCCGGAACAGGATGTCGGTTTCGAAGAAGTAGCGCCTGCTGATCTGCTCCATCGGCAGGTGGCTCGCCACTGGCAGGCTGATCGCCGTATAGCCATTCGTGGGGTCGAACAGGTCCCAGTAACCGGACGAAGCCTTTGACATGAAACTCAATCCAAGGTTGCCCACGCGGCGCAGCAAGGGCATCTGCTTGATCTGGCGCAGATCCCAGAACCGGTTCCCCTTAGTGTAGTCAGCCTCACCGCGCAGGATGGGCGCAATGAACTGTGGCAGCAGTGTTGGGTCCATCTGACCATCGCCATCGATCTTGACCGCCACCGCTGCGCCGTCAGAGATGGCCTGGCGATACCCTGTCATCACCGCGCCACCAACTCCTTGGTTGACCGCGTGGCGCAGGACCCGGACACGTGGATCGCTGACATTCGCTTCGATGAAGTCGCCGCTGCCCTCCGGGCAGGCATCATCCACACAGTAGATGGTGTGGACCTCTGGGCCGACGGACGCCACCACTGACTGGATATGCCGTTTCACCTTGTAGCAGGGAATGACCACAGCAACGATAGCGGAAGATGGGACACTCATCGATAGATCCAGTGCTTGGAAATGAAGAAACTTGCCAGGGCAAGTAGAAGATCGCAGGCGGGTTTGGCGATCCATGCCCAGCCGATGCCCGCATGATGACCGACCACCCAGACAAGGCCCGAACTCAACAGGCTCATCAGCACCCAGGTCATTGCAAAACGCAGCCCCTGCGTCCGGCTCAACCTGGCAACATTCTTTCCGTCGGTGAATGTGTATTTGCCGTTGAGCCAGAAACCGAAGGCGGCCCCCCCCACGCGTCCCACGAGATTGGCAGCCACCAGAGGTGTACCGCCCCACGAGAGGACCACGAACAATGCCCAATCGATCACCAACTGTACGCCGCCAATGACACCGAACTTCAGCATCTGGCCAAGTACAGGGCCGAGCCGCTCACGTAAATAGGTGATCCGAAGCGAGCACCCCATGGACGGAATCAACTTCATTGGATGGACAGCACCGTCTCCGCCTCAAAAGCGCAACGGCCCGCGCTCGGACCGTCACCCACCACCAGTGACAGGACGTAACGGCCTGGAGCCAGCGTCACCAGCTCCAATGGAACCGTCAGTCCAGCGTTGACTGGGCGGGTTTCGGAAAATCGCGGACTGTCGCTGACGTCAGGCCGTTCCGAACGCACTGCCTTGAAATAGATTGAGGCACCTGCTTCATTGCGTAGTTCAAGGTAAGCGTCAGGCTGCTGGACTACGCTGCCGTCCACCGCCCACCCTACCGCACGCGTCGACGCCGTGCGCGGCAGGGACCAACCGTCCGCACCATGCCTCGCACCTTCAATGATGTCCAGATAACAGGCCTGTCCAGGCGCCATCTTGGCCTGTTGCATCCAGTCGGGCACTGCCACCATTGGCGCCGCGCCTGGCCCCCCCGGTCCACGCCCCCCTTTGGTTCGGCTCCATGCTAGCCGGCCCTTCGGCTCGACCACAAGCCGACAGGATCAGAGCGGCCCCCAGAGTGAACAGGATCGGCCTCATGCCTGGCGTCCTTGCAACAGGGCCCCGAAATACTCCGCATGCGCCTCGGCCTGGCGCTGCTGGGTGAAGCGCTGACTGCGCTCTCGGCCAGCGGCAACCATTGCTTCGACATAGGAATCATCGGTTGCCACCCGATTGAGAGCCTCAAGCATCTCTGCCGGATCCTCAGGGTTGGCCAGGAGATGGCTTGCACCTTCGCCAATCTCGCGCAACGAGCTGTTGTCGGCGGTGATAACCATGGTTCCGCAGGCCATCGATTCGACCACGGGCAAGCCGAAGCCTTCGTACAGCGACGGATAGACGAAGGCACGCGCCCCACTGTAGAGCGCTGGCAGGTCCTCAACCGGCACGTAACCAAGCGTCTGCACGCGATCTCCAGCGGACGCCAACAAACGGCGGAGGTCTTCATTCTTCCAGCCGGCAGCTCCGACCACCACCAGCTTCTCGTCACCCTTGAAGGACAACATGGCCTGCAGAAGGGTTTTGAGATTCTTGCGAGGCTCGATGCTCCCTACGTACAGGAAGTACTTCTGTGGAAGGCCATAGCGCTGCTCGACGCTACGACGCTGGATCTGCGAGGCCGGCTTGAAGACATCATGGTCTACCGCGCAGTGAATGGTCGTGATGCGCTCCTCCGCAATGCCGTAATGATGAATGAAGTCCCGACGACTATTCTCGGAAATCGCCACGAACTTCGCCCCTTCCTTCACTGCGCGCTCGAAGTTGCTCGAGCACAGCTTGATATTCTCTTCAGTATGGAACTGAGGATGCGACAGGAACGTCGTGTCGTATACGACCATCACCGCATCCGATCCGAGTCCCTTTGGATAGACATTGCCGGAGCAGTAGACCAGGTCCATGCCAGGTACGAAGTGGTCTTCATCGCGATAGGCAGGGAGTGGGCCGCGATAGGTCGTCATGCCGCTGCCAAGCAGCGTAGTCAGGCCTTTGCTCTTGCCAGGTACATAATCCGGATGGACGAAGTCGCCGAACCCCGGAAGCAACAGGTAATCATGCAGGCGCCCATGGGCTGCCTGGTGGGCAGACATGCCCTTGACCAGAGTAGCTACATAGCGACCAACACCGGAGACTTCTCCGACCATCGCGCGGGATGCATCAATGGCGATACGTGGCCGCATCTTGGCAGGAACCGCATCGGAGTTCCGCGTTCCATCAACAATGTCAGCAATGCGCGCATGCATGCGTTGCGCCGAATGCCTCAAGGACCAATGGTTCCGGACGTCCTGCGCGGCCTGCTGGCCCTTGGCGCGTGCCTCCCCCTGATTCTCGAAGGCCCGGCGCAGCAGGTTCACCAGATGGTCTTCATCCGGCAACGCCCATTTGAAACCATCGTAGTAGGGGCATTTTGCCTCGGCGGGCACCAGCGAAACCTGCAACGGATAGCTGTTGTCCTCATCCATGAAGGCCTGCTGCGCGCTCCAGTAACTGGCGATCACCGGCACTCCGCAGGCCATTGCCTCCAACAGCGGCATTCCCCAGCCCTCACCTCGGGTCGGGAGAACGAAGCAATCGGCCGAGCGGTACAACTGGGCGATCTGGTAGTACGGCACTGATTCGTTAACCGAGTACACGACACGCCCGCCGTCCGGATCCAACTGCAGGCTGCGGATAATCGCGTCCGGATCGACACCCGGATCATGGTTGGAATACTTGCAGATGAGCACCACCGGATCAGTACGCCGGAACGCACGGTTGAACGCCCTCAGCAATATCTCCGGCGACTTGCGCTCCCCCCACTCGAACACCGACAGGAAAGTGAAGACTCCCTCGATGCGCTCGCTCTTGATCCTGGTGTTGAAGTAATTGGTATCGATCAGCGCAAGAGGCATGACCCGCACAGGCACTTTCACGCCGCAGCGCTGGAAGGTCCACTTATTGAACTCAGTGGGAACCCATACCTCATCCACGGAATTGCAACCATGCACCCAGTCCTTGGGAATACCGGTGGTTTCCAGCATCGTGTAACCAATCCGGTATCCCTCGCCGACCTTGTCAAACGCGTCAGCCTGGCCATATACCAGCTGCGGGGCGCTGCTGCCCGGGGAAGAGCGCTGCTTGATCATCTCCAGCATGTAAACGCCAGTGTTCTGCGTCTTCACTTCACTGATCGGCAGCACGGTACCCGGTCCATACAGGTACTCGTAAGACACCGAAATACCGGTCTCGTCCAGGCCCAGCGCGATCTGCCGCGCCGTCATGGCATAGCCAACCGGTCGGAAGAACGTGGAATGAAGATTCAACTTGTACTTGTAACGTGCATCGAGCACATCCTTCCATTTGCCTAGGAATGTCTCCTTGGACTTGAGGAACATGTCGTTGAGGTTGACCTTGTTGACCGAGGTCGACCCATGCTCGCGATGACGAACCGTCAGCGTTCCACAGTTCATGACCCGGAAACCAGCAGCACGGGCCTTCAGGCAGTAATCGGTATCTTCGTAGTAGGAGAAAAAGTCCTCATCGAGGAAACCGACAGCATCCATTACTTCGCGCCGGATATAGACGCAGGCGAACACCACCCCTTCGACATCCTGATCAAAGCCGTACTGATTGATGTCCTTCTCGCCGGAGCCAAGTTGCTGGCCCCAGTAGCTGCGGTCAGGCATGTACGTGCCCGCGTGCTGGAAGTCGTCAGCATCGAGGCGACGTATGCGGCATCCGACTACGCCGGCGCCCGCATACCCATATGCCGTGGCCTGGAGCTTGGAAATCCAGTCCGGATCATCAATCTCGGTATCGTTGTTGAGCAGGATCACATCACGATCGCGATCGATCAGTTTCAACGCGGCGTTGTTACCCCGGACAAAGCCGAGATTCTCGCCATTGAAGATGGTCGAGATGCCCGGCACCTTCTTCAGGTACTCAACGGTACCGTCCGTGCTGCCATTGTCGGCGACGATGACTTCCACCGCATTGGTGTCGGTGTTGCGAAGCACGCTGTCCAGGCAGGGCCTGGTGTACTCGAGACCATTCCAGGTCAGGATCACCACCGAGACAGGACGCGGAGCCGGGGCCGATTCGGCCGGCACAATGGTGGTACGGTTTTCAATGATCATATCAGTCCACCTTGTAGATGCTGCAGGTACCGGTGCCGGGAATGCGGGATGCGTGGGTTACTTCGATACGGTCGTCGGCGAGCACATACCTGGCCTCGCTCAGCGTGCGCGCATCTATTAAGCCACCGTCGGGAAGCATGCGTACCGCAACCGGCAGATAGGGCAACCAGAATGCATTGTCGACCAGTTCCCGGCGGCCACTGGCAACCACTGCGACGCCTCCCGGATCGTGGGCGACCATCTCCTGCGCAAGGGCGCTGCAGCCCGCATCGAATGCGCCTGGGCTGCGACTCAGTTCTCGCCATGTCGCCATGTTGCCGGCCAACAGCCACGCCCCCAACAACACGAGCTGCAGGGCACGACGCAACCACCCCTCACTCACCACGGCAATGGCAATGATGAGCGCCGCGAATGCCAGGAACCACCAGCGACTGAGGCGATACATCTGCGCCTCCATGCTGTCCACGGTTGAACCGAACCACGGATTGAGGTGCAGCTTGAGCACCAAAATGAACAGGACTGCCGCGCCGAGGATCGACACGATCACGCCCCAGTACGCGTACCAGCCTGCAGCGGACTGCTCGCGCCGTGGCCGCGGCAAGAACAACAGCATCAGCAGTAGCGGAAACGACGAGAAGTAATAGCGACTGTGCCAGCGCCCCAACCCACCGAGGTCACTCGGGGCAATGCCTACGGTGAAGACAATGGCCATGCCGATGGCGCCTGCCGTGGCCATCAGAAGGAACAGGGTCGGGTTGAACTCACCACGCCTGCTTGCCTGCTCCCGCGTGGCCAACAGCAAGCCCACACCAGCAGCCAGCGACAGGCTGAATGGAATTGCCAGGATCGTTAGATGGCCGAGCAGCAAGCCGGCGAATCCATGCAGGTCGGACATCAGCGTGTCGCGCCATCCATGGAGCCGATTTCCGTACATGCCGAGCCCGTCGGTTTCCGGGGATGACAGTCCGATCGAAACTCCCTTGAATACGGCATAGCTGACCAGCACCGCCAGCAGCCAGATCGGCCGAGCCATGAACTGGCGCAGCGTGCGCTCCTTCAATGCAACTACGCCCATGGTTGCCAGCAATGCCAGCAGAACGGTAATACCGTTCAGGCGCACATTAAGCAGCAAGCCGATCGTCACGCCAAATACAACAGCCGCGGCGACCGAGCCTTGCCGCTCCAGGAAGCGCAGGCCAGCCCAGCACGCCCACAGGTACAACGGGAAGTAAAGAACTTCGGTCGCCGCATAGGCCGAGATGAACACTCCCGGTATGGCAATGGCGGCCAGAGCGACGAGCACACCCAAGCGAGCATCCAGGAACCGGCGGGCGATCAGATAGGCGGGGAAAACTGCCGAAGCTACAATCAGCGCATTGATCAGCCGCACCCCGATATAGAACGACTCGCCCGCCATGAAACTGGGCGCGATCAGGTAGGGGTACAGCATGTTCGGCAGATTTGTCGCGTGCAGAATCTGGTCTGGCGAGGGAATGCCCGATCGCCCGCCACCTGCCCAGATTCCGCTGGCGATCATCTTGTAGGCGTATTCGTCACCGGACCAGTACGGCAACATCTGTGCGGCGAGGAAGCGGACCAGGGTGCCTCCAAGCCACAAGGCGCTCAGCAGCGCCCACGGTACTGGTGCTTTCCTGCCACTCAAACCGTGAGTAGTCCACCGCGCGAACACAAGAACGAACGCGGCCAAGGCGACGAGCACGAAGGCACGCAACAGATGGCCAATCCAGATTTTCCATTTGGGAACATGCACAACCCGGATGTCACTGATATGCAGGCCCGCTGGACCGTCATAGAAGATGCGAAGTGACACCACTTCCGGAACGTCCGGGCCAACGTCCATCATGTCGGACCAGCGAACCGACGTCTGCCCGGGTTGTGTATGGAAACTACGCTCCTGAGCCGGACTGTCGTATCCAGGAGCAAACAGATCTACCACAACATCCGCCGGCGCGCCGGGTGCGGTGTCCACCGAGAAAGAGAACGCGTAACGCTGCTGCGACCGCAACCGGAACTGCCCTGACACCATGTGCGAAGGCAGCTTTCCCGATGCCCGGAAACCATTGCCATCTGCTTCGAATCCGTCCATCTGGACGGACTCGGCCTGCAGCTGCGGAGAACGACGCGGATCGGCCTGGTAGGCACCCCAGCTGACGAACAACAGCATTGAAATAGCCAGAACAACCGCTGCCAACGCGATCGGGCCAGGCCGCTTCTGCCGTTGCTGCTCGATGTCTACATCCATTCGATCACCTACATCAACTCCCATGGTTTGTTCCCGGCTGAGCCTCAGGCCTTGAGGCGTCGCAGGTCGGCGTCCACCATCATGGTGATCAGCTCCTGCAGGCTGGTTTTGGGCTGCCAGCCGAGCTTCTGCTGCGCCTTGGCCGGGTTGCCAAGCAGCACATCCACTTCTGCGGGGCGCATGAACTTCTCATCGATGACCACGTGGTCGCGGTAATCCATGCCCACGTGGGCAAAGGCGATTTCGCACATTTCGCGCACCGTGGTGGTGATACCCGTGGCGATGACGTAGTCATCAGCCCTATCCTGCTGCAGCATCAGCCACATCGCCTCGACGTAGTCTCCAGCAAAGCCCCAATCTCGCTTGGCATCGATGTTGCCCAGACGCAGTTCGCTCTGCATGCCCAGCTTGATGCGGGCAACGGCGTCGGTCACCTTGCGGGTTACGAATTCAATGCCACGCAGCGGGGATTCATGGTTGAAGAGAATGCCGCTGGAGGCATGCATCGCGTGGCTTTCACGGTAATTGACCGTAGCCCAGTGGCCCATCAACTTGGCCACGCCATAGGGGCTGCGCGGGTAGAAGGGCGTTCTCTCGTCCTGCTTCTCCGCCTGGATCAAACCGAACATTTCGCTGGTGGATGCCTGGTAGAAGCGTGCCTGCGGATTGGTGATGCGCACGGCCTCCAGAATGTTGAGTACACCAACACCGTCCACCTGGGCAGTCAGGATAGGCTGCTGCCAGGAGCTGCCGACGAAACTCTGTGCACCGAGGTTGTAGACCTCTTCGGCGCGCGAAATCTGCATTGCACGGATCAACGAGGACAGGTCCGAGATATCGCCATCGATCAGCTTCACCTGCGTCTCGATTCCCAGTTCTCGCAAACGCCACAGCGTGTCGGTACTCCGACGAGCGAGAATGCCGTGAACGTCGTAGCCCTTTTCGAGCAGCAGTTTGGAGAGGTAGGCACCGTCCTGGCCGGTGATGCCGGTGATCAACGCGGATTTCTTGCTCATGAGGTTCTCACTGATGTCAGGATGTCGTTCAGGGTTTGATCAAAGCTGATCGTCGGCCGCCAGCCGGTCTGCTGAGTGGTCTGTGACGCATCGGCCACCATCCGTCGCTGATCGGAGGGTCGCAGGCGCGCGGGGTCGACGCGCACTTCCGCGGTGGTCCCCGCCAGCGTCAGCATCTGCTGGAGCACCTTCGCCACGGTGCGCTCAACGCCGGAAGCTACCAGATAGCGAGTCTGTGCAGTGCCCTTGGCGAGAATGGCGGCATAGGCGGCGACCACATCTCGCACGTCGGTGAAATCGCGGGTCGCCTCGATATCCCCGACGTCGATCACTGGCGGCTGCCGCCCCTCCTTGATGGCCACCACCTGGTGGGCCAGGGAGGATACAACGAAGTCGCGGCTTTGCCCCGGACCGATATGATTGAACGGCCGAGCGATCAGGACGTCCCGATGCGTGCGGCGCCCCCACTGCAGACATAGTTCCTCGGCGGCCAGCTTGCTGGAGGCATAGGGGTTGCCCGGGCGGGGCACGGTCGCTAGGTTGACCGGCAGGTCATCCAGGTCGACGCGTCCATAGATGTCGCCGGAACTGATGTACAGGAAGCGCCCACGGAATTCGGCGATCGTCAGCGCTTCGAGCAGATTCAACGTGCCGATGACGTTGATTTCGTAGGTTTCCCGTGGTTGCGCGATCGCCCGGGGAACGAAACTCTGCGCTGCAAGATGAATTACGTCGGTTGCTCCCACTTCAGCAACGAATTCCGCTACCGCTGAGGCATCGCGCAGATCACGGCCACCAGGCCAAGCGACAGCCTGCACGTTTTCACCGAACATGCCCGCATCGACAGCCGCCAACAGGTGCCTTCCAACGAAGCCACTGGCGCCAGTAACCAAGAGGCGCGAGCTCATGGTCGTGACACCGACTTTCGTGCAATCACTGCGTAGTCAAGTGATTGATGATGGGGCTGGACCAAGGCGTTGATCGTTTCCGCCCCAGGTACATCGGCAGCCACGAATGCGATGTCCGAAGCAGGACGTGCCTCGAACAGGGCCTGGATGTCGGACTGCACAAAACCGCGTGCGCTCACGACCCAGCGCAGCATCTGCGGGGGAAGCGGATTGCGATGAGTGGGATCCATATAGAAGGTCCACTGGGCCACCCGGGCGTTCTCCGGGTTCGGGGTTTCGGCAATAAGGCCACCTCCAGGCACCAACACGCGCTGGGCTTCGTCGATCAGCTCGATCAACGAGGCGAAATCCAGGTGCTCGGCGAGGTGGAACAGGGAAACCACGCCCACCGATGCGTCAGGCAGGGACCTGAGCTTGGACAGTGCATCACCGAACTCAACGTCAAGCTCCTTGCGCAAGCATTCCCGAATGAAGAGCATATTCAGGTCGACACCCGATGCCTTCAGCCCGGCTTCCCGCAGAAGCTCCAGCCACTCCCCTCTACCGCAGCCCAGGTCCAGGACCGGTGCATTGGACGTACCGGCTCCGACATCGCTGATGAACTTCAGGTAGGGCTGCAGGCGCAGGCGAATCTGCTCCTGAGGCCCACGGAAATGGTCCTCGAAATCGGCATAGAGTTGGTCAAGGTGCGACTCCACCGCGGACGTACGCATCTCGACATCACGGACCGGCACCTGCAGCGCTGTGGCGGCAACCGGCACCCTGGGAACAGGGCCAGCCTGCAACTCAGCGAGCTTCTCGCCCAGCGTCTCGATCTGGAGAGCCAGAGCATCGACATCCTCACGGGTTGGCAGAACTGCGATACTGCGGGCCTGAGAGCCGAGCTGGACAGCTTGCTCGGCAGCAGTGCGCGTCAGCAATCTCTGCGCATGCTGGAGGTTGCCACTTACCGCCGCGATATGCGTATCCAATACGCGCTCGTTGCGGTGCAGGCGCACCAGTGCATGCCCCCAGTGCAGGAAGCGACCGATCACGGGGAGCCGACGCCATTCGTGCAGTTTGTAGGGCAGGAGCAGACCATCGATATGAATGCCTTTGCTTTCCCCCTCGTCCGACCAACGAATCGCACCAAGTATCTCGACCTTGGTGCGAAGGCCCGCTCGCAATGAACGCAGATGTCCTTGCGCGCCCTCGTCAGGCTCACGAAGAAGAATGGCGCGATAGACATTGACGATGAAAGCAACATCGTCGTAACCAAGGAAATCGGCAACGACATATTCGCTCTTGATCGGAAACTCCCCGGTCGGAGGCGAAGCAACGAAGCTCGGCGATGAAACTCCCAGATCTGTCATGGAGGGAGTAGCTGCAAGAGGCATGCTCAAGTCACCTACACCAAGGCGCGTACGCACCCGTCGCATTACTTCGTTGGCCGACAGCAAGGATTCCTGATTGGCTGCCATGTTCAATTCTCTCGTCTAGTCTGTATAAAGATGGAATGGCCTGAGGCTCGAAACAGTACCGATCAACTCTGGGTGATCGAAATCTGCGATGGCAACCAACTGGTGCCAACGAAGTACTGCTTGTCAAGGTTTGCCACGGAGAACACCAGCGCCATGTCGCGCCACTGGTAGTTCTTGCCCAGATGGTCGCGCGTATCGCTGAGCGAGATCGATACCGAGTACGTTCCCGGACCGAGTTCGGCCTGGAAATCGATGTCGAAGGTCAATATCCGACCGGCCGCAACGTTTTCCAGCATCTGGTCCGTATGGAAAGTGTTCGTACCAAAGATGGCCTGGCCAAGCCGGTCACGGATCATGTAACCCAGAACCAGCCGTTCCAGATCCTGGCGAGTCCTGACCGTAATACGCAAACGCACCGGTTCGCCCACCGCAACATACTCGGTGGCCTTGCGATGCACGTCCATCAGCGACACCGATTCGATGGTGGCTTCACCAGTCCCCGACTCGACCGCGGTTCCACCATCTTCCCGCGCAGTCAGATTGATTGTGCCCTGCTCCTTCTGGGCGATGAGTGCATTGTAATAGTCCATTACCTGTTTCGGCTCACCATCCATCACCATGGTGCCGCCATCAAGCAGGATCGCGCGATCGCAGAGCACCTGCACGGCAGTCGGGTCGTGCGAAACGAACAGCAGGCTCGTTCCTTCGGCCTGGAATGCCTTGATCCGGTCAAAACACTTGTGCACGAAGTAGGCGTCGCCGACGGAAAGCGCCTCGTCGACAATCAATAGATCGGGGCGAAATGCTGTTGCGACACTGAAGGCCACGCGCATCTGCATGCCGCTGGAGTATGTCCGGACCGGCGCATCAAAGTACTCGCCAATCTCGGCGAATGCCTCAATCGCGTCTATCGCATCGGCGATAGCAGCCTGTGCATGCCCCATCAGGCCCGCAGCATGGAACACGTTCTGCCGGCCAGTCAGGTCCGGGTTGAAGCCCATGCCGAGTTCCAGGATGGCGGCAACCTTGCCTGACTGCACCACCCGGCCGCGGGTCGGTTGCGAAGTCCCAGTGATCATCTTCAGCAGCGTGCTTTTACCGGCGCCGTTCTGTCCTACGATGCCCACGCTCTCACCCCGCCCCACGGCGAAGGAGATATCGCGCAGCACCCAATGCTGCTCGATAGGCTTGAAGGGTAGGCCGAACCAAGAAAAAACGCGCATCCACTCGCTGCGCCAGGTCGAATAGGACTTGCCGACGTCCTGCACGGTCAACAAGGAGCTCATAGGGCATCCACCATATCGGCACCGGATTTGCGGAACATCACCAACGCCATCACTGCCAGTACAGCGGTAACGATCACCAGCATGCTCAACTGGTCCCAGGCTGGCGGCTTGTTGTAGACCAACACGTTCTGGTAGCTGCTGACCAGTGCGTACAATGGGTTGTAGGCAAACCACGCCTGCAGCTTCGGAGGCAGCGTATTGAGGTTGTAGACAACAGGTGTAAGCCAGAACAGCGCATTCAGCACCACCGGCACAATCTGGCCAAGGTCACGCATGAATACGTTGATGACCCCAAGCAGCGTCCCCAAGCTGACAGACAATGCAAGCGTCATCAGGATCAGCAGCGGGAGCCAGAGCGCGTTGCTGTCCGGATAATGACCAAGCACCGCAAACACACCGAAAATGGCGCAGGTCAGCAACAGATTGGTAACCAGCATCGTTCCTGCCGCGATGATGGGCAGGCACAGCCGCGGAAACGCCATTTTCTTCATCAGATTGCCATTGTCGATGAACAGGTTCACGCATCGACTCAGCGTTTCGGAGAAGAGGGTCCAGAACAGCATGCCTGCCATCAGATAGAGGGCATAGGCATATTTGTTGTTGACGCCCGGCAGTTTCGCCGACAGCACTTCAGACAGGATCAGTGCGAAGATCAGCACCTGCGCTAACGGGTGGATGATCATCCAAAGTCCGCCCAGCTTGCTGCGGGCGAACCGGGCCCGCAGATCGTTCCTGATCGAGGACAGGATGAAATAGCGATAGCCCCAAAGGGAGCGCAGTACATTGATCACGTGGATGCAGCCTCGTTGTCCGCCGCATCGTCGCGGTCGGCGTGGTCCAGACCGGAGGACCGATCAAGATGAGTCGCGAACAGCCGGCCGGTACGCTCCAGCGACATGTCCTGCAGGATGGTCGCACGCCCGGCTTGGGCGACGCGCAAGGCATGCTCCGGGTTCGCCACGACACGTTGCATCTGCTTCGCCGCATGGTCGATGTCCGGCTCCGCCCATACCTGGCCTTCCGCATGAGGATACTGGCCCGGCCTCACCGGCACCAAGCTGTAGTCGACAAGGAAACTGTTGCCCTCATCCATGAAGTCGCGATTGCCCGACCATGCCGTTGCAATCACCGGTTTTCCAAGGCGCATGCACTCGGCCATGCCCAACCCCAGGCCTTCGGCACGATGCAGGGATACGTAGCAGTCGCTCAGGGCCTGTAGTGCATTGACGTGACTGACGTCGATCACCCCATCACGCAACATGATGCGTGGGTCGCCTTGGGTTGCCATTGCAAGCCGGCGCAGCAAATCCGGGTTCCGCATGCCGTTGCTCGATTTCATCAGCAGCCGGACGTCATTCCGATCTGCGGGGAATGCGCGAAGGAAGGCGTTGATCACCCCTTCCGGGTTCTTGCGGTCCAATGACGAATTGCAGTCAAAAGTGCATAGGAACACGTATGCATCATCCGGCAACCCGAGATGGCCCCTGGTCAAAGCACTGGTGGCGGCCGGCAGGAGCGGAAAGGGAATACGGGTGACCGGCTTGTCGGTAACAGCCCGGAATGCTTCAGCGACGAACGCGGTCGCCACTACGATCTCATCAACCTGCTCGATAGCTCCCCTCCAAGCGTCCGGAGCCTGCGGCAACTCCCAGAACCAGCAGCCGATCACACGCCTGCCCAAGCGCTGCCGACCCACCGAATCAATTGCCGCATCGAACTGATCAGGATTGACGAACACCACCGTGGTATCAAAGCGTGTGCTGGATGCAGCAACGTGCCCGGCCAAGCTTCTGTCAGCACGTGAGTGCGGAATATCGATGTCCGAATCAATCAGGGTTACCGGATACCCAACCTGCAGCAGCGCGCTGGAGTAAGCACGCGCACTGACGCCCAATCCGAACTGACCACTGATGTACCCCAGCAGATTGGCACCGCTGCTGAAGGAGTCCGTCGCCGGCAGTACATCCGGCACCGGTGGTGTAGCGGGCGCAGGCCAGTCGCCAAGATTGCCAAAGCTCACCGAGGCGAACAGCTTGCGGTCGCGCCGCTGGCGGATGCGTTCACGCAGATGCTGCGGCAACAGTGCGCGATAGGCGGCGACCGCCCCCCGCCTGATCCACGCGGAAAGCGAGACCGACGCCACCGACGGGCCAGCCAACGCATGGCGGGTCATGAGCAACTACCGGTTTGGGTTGCCCTCACCGGAGCAGAGATCACTCTCATCTCAACCCAGCGCCCTTTCCAGATCCACCTGCAGATCCCCCAGATCCTCCACACCCACGCTCAGCCTTACCAGCGCGTCGCTGATACCCAGCTGCTCGCGCCGCGCGACCGGAATCGAGGCATGCGTCATCACCGCCGGATGGTTGACCAGGCTTTCCACGCCGCCCAGCGACTCGGCCAGAGTGAACAGTTCGGTCTTCTCGCAGAAGCGCTTGGCCGCCTCGAACCCGCCCTTGAGCACGATCGAGACGATGCCGCCGTAGCCGGCCATCTGCTTGCCGGCCAGCTCATGCTGCGGGTGAGACGGCAGGCCCGGGTAGATCACCTTCTCTACCGCCGGGTGCTTTTCCAGCCACTGTGCCAGGGCCAGCGCATTGGCGCAGTGCGCCTTCATGCGCAGCGGCAGGGTCTTCAGGCCACGCAGGGCCAGGAAGCTGTCGAACGGGCCCTGCACACCACCCACCGAGTTCTGCAGGAAGGCCATCTGCTCGGCCAGTTCGGCGTTGCCGCCGACCACGACCATGCCGCCGACCATGTCCGAGTGGCCATTGAGATACTTGGTGGCCGAATGCAGGACCAGGTCCGCACCCAGTTCCAGCGGACGCTGCAGCATCGGCGAGGCGAAGGTGTTGTCGACGACGACGATCAGGCCATGGCGCTTGGCGATGGCAGCGACCGCAGCGATGTCGACGATCTTCAGCATCGGGTTGGTCGGGGTCTCGATCCACACCATCTTCGTCTTCGGCGTGATGGAGGCTTCAAACGCCGCCAGATCGGTCAGGTCGACGAAGCTGAAATCCAGCCCGGCGGTGCGGCGACGCACGCGCTCGAACAGACGGAAGCTGCCGCCGTAGATATCGTCCATTGCCACCACATGGCTGCCGGCGTCCAGCAGCTCGATCACGGTCGAGCTGGCCGCCATGCCCGAAGCGAAGGCAAAGCCGCGGGTGCCGCCTTCCAGCGACGCCACGCAACGCTCATAGGCGAAGCGGGTCGGGTTGTGGGTGCGCGAGTACTCGAAGCCCTGATGCTCGCCCGGGCTGGACTGGGCGTAGGTCGAGGTGGCGTAGATCGGCGGCATCACCGCGCCGGTGCTGGGGTCGGGCGACTGGCCACCGTGGATGGCCAAGGTAGCCAGGGCCAGGGCGCGATCCTGGGAAGTTGCGTTGGACATGTTCTTTCCTGAGGGGCGCCGACGCACGGCGCCATCGAAGGTGCGGAAGTCTACCAGCGCGGCCTTAACGACCTTTGACGCGGATAAACCAGGATTCAGCAGTGAACGTCGGCGATCAGCGGCTTACTGCACGCGACGGCGCAGATAGTTCAGCAGATCGATACGGGTGATCAGGCCCAGGAAAGTGTCGCCGTCCATCACGATCGCCACCTGGCCGCGGTCGAACACCGGCAGCAGCGCCTCGATCGGGGACTTCACGTCCAGCCGGTCCAGCTTGCTGACCATCGCGGTGGCGACGGTGTCGCGGAAGCGTGCCTCATCGCCATACACGTGCAGCAGCACGTCGCTTTCGTCGACGATGCCGACCAGCTGCTCGCCGTCCATCACCGGCAGCTGCGACACGTCGTACAGCTTCATGCGCTGGTAGGCAGTGGTCAGCAGGTCGTTCGGACCGATCACCACGGTGTCGCGCTGGCCGTAAGGGCGCAGGATCAGGTCGCGCAGGTCGCCGTGCTGCGGGCGCTGCAGGAAACCGTTGTCCAGCATCCAGTAGTCGTTGTACATCTTCGACAGGTACTTGTTGCCGGTATCCGGCACCAGCACCAGCACCTTCTTCGGCGTGGTCTGCTCCTTGCAGTACTTCAGGCCGGCGGCCAGCAGGGTGCCGGTGGACGAGCCACCCAGGATGCCTTCCTTGCCCAGCAGTTCGCGTGCGGTGTGGAAGCTCTCGGCATCGCTGATGGCATAAGCCTTCTTGACGCGGCTGAAATCGGAGATCGACGGCAGGAAGTCCTCGCCGATGCCTTCCACCAGCCAGCTGCCCGACTTGTCGTTCAGATTGCCGTCGTTGATGTACTCGGCCAGGATCGAGCCGACCGGGTCGGCCAGCACCAGCTCGGTCTTCGGCGACAGCTTGGCGAAGGCGCGCGACAGGCCGGTCATGGTGCCGGAGCTGCCGCAGCCGAACACGATGGCATCGAGGTCGCCGCCCATCTGTTCGAGGATTTCCGGGCCGGTACCGAATTCATGCGCGGCCGGATTGTCCGGGTTGCCGAACTGGTTGATGAAGTAGGCGCCCGGGGTCTGCTCGGCGATGGTCTTGGCCAGGTCCTGGTAGTACTCCGGATGGCCCTTGGCCACGTCCGAGCGCGTCAGGCGCACTTCGGCGCCCATCGCCTTCAGATTGAAGATCTTTTCCCGGCTCATCTTGTCGGGAACGACCAGAATGAGCTTATAGCCCTTCTGCTGGGCCACCAGCGCCAGGCCCAGGCCGGTGTTGCCAGCCGTGCCCTCGACCAGGGTGGCACCGGGCTTCAGGTCGCCGCGCTTTTCCGCCGCCTCGATCATCGACAGGCCGATGCGATCCTTGATCGATCCGCCCGGGTTGGCGCTCTCCAACTTCAGGTAGAGCTCGCAGACGCCGGTGTCCAGGCGCTGGGCCTTGACGATCGGGGTCTGGCCGATGAGTTCGAGGACGGAAGAATGGATGGGCATTCGGAGGACTTTCGGTTCGCGCCGCACAGGGCCGGACCGATGATTATCCGACGGATGGCGATGAAAGTCAGGTCGGCAGGGCCGCAGCCCGTCCACCGTAAAAAAGAGATGCGGACGGCCCCGGATCGACGAGGAGACCGGTACCGCCCGCATCGGTGAGTTGTGCCTGCAGGCCAAGGCACCACGGCCTGTGGTGCCTTGGCGCGGCCGCCTCATCGGCGGTGCCGCGATGCCGGGGCAGGAGCGCCCGGCGGGGCCATCGATGGCCGGGTCACGCCGTTCCGGGCGTGACGGGGTGCGTCAAAGCGTGGGGGACGTCATTGGGAGCGGTGTTTCGTACATTCGCAGAAGTCGTTGCTTGGCCAGCAGCTTCTCGCGCTTCATGCGACCCAGGGTGACATCATCGATCGGGAGTACACCCAACTCCGCGTCCATGCACTTCTTGTTCAACTTGCGGTGCTGGTCATGGAGTGCCCTGAACTCCGGATCACGCGCGCGACGGGCGTCGATCTCGCTCTGGGGCTGATCTTCAAACATGATGGACCTCCTTCGACAGATACACGAACGCCCCGGCCGCAAGGCACGGGGCGTTGTTCATGGAGGAGCGCCGGTCGATGGCCACCTGGACGCCTGCAACGACCTGCGGCACTGGCCTGCGCACGTCGATCTGCTGCGGTTCGCGCCCTGTTTGCATCGGCCCGGCCCTCCCATCGTCCGGTCCGCGGCATTGCGTCCCGGACGATTGACCCTACGCCTGCTCAAGGCGGGGTACAAGACCCCTGCGGCAAAAAGACCGAACCCCGCCGGGGCGGGGTTCAGGCTGAATGCTCATCGCAACGAAAAACAAACAATATCAAGCAATTACGGGGCGATGATGACCTCGGCCGAGCGTGCCCGGGTGGACGCCGCCTTCTTGCCGCTGAGCTGGATCCGGTTGCTCGCGACACCTGCCGCGACCAGGGCATCGCGCAGGGCCTCGGCACGCTTCTGACCGACCCCGTTGGCGCTGTCATAGGCCTCGATGCGCAGGCGGCCCTTCTTGCCGATGTTCAGGTACTCGGCCAGCGCCTTGGCCTGGTTGCGGGCCCCACCGGACAGGCTGGAGGCGCCAGCGGCGAATGCGTCACCATTGAAGGTGAAGACCTCACCACGGCCATCGAACTTCGAGCCCGGCAGCTTCTGCCCGGATACCAGCTCGGCTTCCTCGCGGGCCAGCTTGGCGGCGTTCTGCTGGGCGGCGCTGAGGCGCTGCTGCTGCTTGCCGGCCACGCTGGTCAGAGCATTCTCGGCATCCTGGCGGGCCAAGGTCTCGGCCTCGGCGGCCTGACGCAGGCGCTCAGCCTCCTCGGCCTGCATCTGCGCCTGCATGCGCAGCTGCTCGGCTTCCTGGCGGGCACGGGCGGCATCACGGCGGCTGGCCTCGATCAGCAGGTCGCTGCGGGTACGCTCGAGACGGTCGACCTCACGCGCGGCCAATGCGGCACGCACGGCAGTCTCGGCAATCTCCACCCGGCGCTCGGCCAGGTAGGTGGCCAGCTCCTGGTCGCGGCGCTTGGCCTTGTCCAGGGTGGCGATGGCCTGCTGGGCCTGCATGCGCTCGAAGGCGCCCAGCTCAGCCGTGTCGGGATTGGCCTGGATGGCCATCAGACGCTGGCTCAGCTGCGCCACCATCGGGTTGTCGGCGGCCAGGGCCAGGGTCGGCAGCGTCAGCAGGGCAGCCAGGGTTGCGGCAGTCATCGGCTTCACCGGCGGTCCTCCCCGGTCGACAGCTGGCGCTGCAGCTGGTTGACCTCGTTGCGGCGCAGCTGCAGCTGCGCGGTGACGGTGGCTTCCTCGCTGCGGGCGCGGGCCAGGTCGGCATCGGCAGCGGCGCGCAGGGCGATCGCCGGGGCGTTCTTGCGCTCGCGGCGGTCGCCGGCAGCACGCTGGGCCTGTTCCAGCCCCTGCCGGGCCAGCCCGATCAGGTCCGGGGCGTACTGGTCGGCGTCGGCCTGGGTGGCCTTGTCGACCGCCTGCCGGGCCTGGGCCAGTTCCAGTGCGCCGTCCTGCGCCCAGGCGGGGGCAGACAGTGCGAATGCAAACGCCATCACATACAGGCCATGGCGCATTCGTGCGAAGCTAAGTCGTTTCATTGGGGAGGCCGTACCGGTTGTCGGTTCACGGCCATTGTCGTCAAGCCGACACCGTGCTGGCAACGGGCGTCGGCCGTTTCGTTGGGGAAAATTCGCAATGGATATCGGCTACTTCCTGAAGCTGATGACCGAAAAGAACGCTTCGGACATGTTCCTGACCACCGGAGCACCGGTCTACATCAAGATCGAGGGGAAGCTTTATCCGCTGGGCAACACCGGCCTGCCGCCGGGCATGGTCAAGAAGATCGCCTACTCGCTGATGGACGAAGGCCAGGTGCCGCAGTTCGAGCGCGAGCTGGAGCTCAACATGGCCATCGCCCTGCCCGATGCCGGGCGCTTCCGCGTCAACGTGTTCAAGCAGCGCGGCGAAGTGGGCATGGTCATCCGCGCCATCCGCAGCCGCATCCCGAGCATCGAGGAGCTGAACCTGCCGCAGGTGCTGAAGGACGTCATCATGACCCCGCGCGGGCTGGTGCTGGTGGTGGGGTCCACCGGTTCCGGCAAGTCCACCTCGCTGGCGTCGATGATCGACCACCGCAACAGCACCACCACCGGTCACATCCTCACCATCGAGGACCCGATCGAGTACCTGCACAAGCACAAGATGTCGATCGTCAACCAGCGCGAGGTCGGGCTGGACACCCATGCCTTCCACAACGCGCTGAAGAACGCGATGCGTGAAGCGCCGGACGTGATCCTGATCGGCGAAATCCTGGATGCGGAAACGATGGAGGCGGCGATCGCCTTCGCCGAAACCGGCCACCTGTGCCTGGCCACCCTGCACTCCAACAACGCCGACCAGACCATCGAGCGCATCCTCAACTTCTTCCCGGAAAGCGCGCACAAGAACGTGCTGATGAACCTGGCGCTGAACCTGCGTGCGGTGATCAGCCAGCGCCTGGTAAAGAACAAGGAGGGCCGTCGCCTGCCGGCCACCGAGGTGCTGATCAACACGCCGATGATCCGTGACCTGCTGCGTCGCGGCCAGGTGCACGAGATCAAGGCGGCGATGGAAGGCTCGCTGGAGGAAGGCATGGAGAGTTTCGACCAGTGCCTGTTCCGTCTGGCCAAGGCCGGCATCATCGAGCAGGAGGAAGCGCTGCGCGCGGCCGACTCGCGCGATGGCCTGGCCCTGAAGTTCCGCCTGTCCGAAGGCAGCAGCGGCGAGCACGACCCGTATGCGGATTTCTCGGCCGGGCAGCCAAGCATCACCCACGGCTTCTGACCGCACGAAAAAGGGGACGGAGGGGATTAAGTCGTAAGTGCATTTACGACTTAATCCCCTCCGTCCCCTTTTTCTGAAGAATTCAGGGGCGGTCTCATCCAATGAGACCCCTCATCCGTAGGTTTCCTCAATGGAAACCATCCGCAAGCTGGCCATTCTGGCCGATGCCGCCAAGTACGATGCCTCCTGCGCCTCCAGCGGCTCGGGCAAGCGCGATTCGCGCGTCAGTGGCGGTATCGGCAGCACCGAGGGCATGGGCATCTGTCACAGCTACACGCCCGATGGCCGCTGCGTTTCGTTGCTGAAGATCCTGCTGACCAACTTCTGCATCTACGAGTGCGCCTATTGCGTGAACCGCGTCTCCAGCAACGTGCCCCGCGCACGTTTCAGCGTGGACGAGGTGGTCACACTCACCCTGGACTTCTACAAGCGCAACTACATCGAGGGCCTGTTCCTGTCCAGCGGCATCATCCGCAATGCGGACTACACCATGGAACAGATGGTGGAAGTGGCCCGGCAGCTGCGCGAAGAACACCGCTACGCCGGCTACATCCACCTCAAGACCATTCCCGAGGCCTCGCCGGAGCTGCTGGCCAGTGCCGGGCGCTATGCCGACCGCCTGTCCATCAACGTGGAACTGCCGACCGAAGCCGGCCTGAGCGCCTTGGCGCCGGAGAAGACGGTGCATTCGATACGCGGCGCGATGGGCGAACTACGCTGGCGCATCGAGGAAGCCAAGGAGGCGCGCAAAGCCCCCACAGCGATGGCACCGAGGGCCAGCCGCAGTCCACGCCCTCCCCGTTTCGCACCCGCCGGGCAGAGCACGCAGATGATCGTCGGCGCGGACGGGGCCAACGACCAACAGATCCTGGCCAGCGCCGATGCGCTGTACGGCAACTACCGCATGCGCCGGGTGTACTACTCCGCGTTCAGCCCGATTCCGGACGCCAGCCGGCAGCTGCCACTGCAACCGCCTCCGCTGCAGCGCGAACATCGCCTCTACCAGGCCGACTGGTTGCTGCGCTTCTACGGTTACGGCGTGGATGAGATTACCGATACCACCCAGGACGGCATGCTCGACCTGGATATCGACCCGAAAATGGCTTGGGCGATCCGTCACCCCGAGCGCTTTCCTGTGGATCTCAACCGTGCGCCGAAGGAAATGCTGCTTCGCGTACCCGGGCTGGGCGTGCGCAACGTGAAACGGGTGCTGATGGCACGCCGCCACGGTCGCCTGCGGGTTGCCGATGTAGCACGCCTGAAGGCACCGATGAGCAAACTGCTTCCGTTTGTGCAGCTGGCTGACCACCATCCACGCAAATCGCTGGACGATCCGGCGGCGCTGCGCGCGCAGTTGGCCCCACCGCCTCGTCAGGGATCGCTGTTTGATGCACCGCCCGCCGCCTGACGCGCAGCGCTGGTCGCTGCGGGTGGACCCGCAGTGGTCGCTGCAGGCCTGGCGCGATGCTGCGCGCGAAGCGTTGCTGCGAGGCGTGGCCCCGCCTCAGCTGGACTGGCTGGAAGGGAGCGAAACGTCGTTGCTGGATGCGCCGGCCGTGCAGCGGGCGCCGATGCTGGCTGATGCCAGTGCACCCAACGTGCCCCGCGATTTCCTGGAACTGGCGGCCACCTGCCTGTGCCATCGCGACCCCCAGCGACTGGCCGTGCTGTATCGCCTGCTGTGGCGCATCGTCCATGGCGAGCGTTCGGTGCTGAGCAACCCCGCCGACGCCGATGTCCTGCGCGCAACGGCGCTCGCCCAGGCCGTCCGCCGTGACACGCACAAGATGAAGGCATTCGTGCGCTTCCGCGAGGTGCCTGGCCAGCCTGATGCGTTCATCGCCTGGTTTGAGCCACAGCACCACATTGTCGACCGGGTCGCGCCCTTCTTCGCGCGCCGCTTCACCGGCATGCGCTGGGCGATCCTCACGCCTTCGCGCAGCGTCGCATGGGATGGGCAGGCGCTTGCTTTCGGCCCCGGCGCACGGCGCGAGGATGCCCCGGCCGAGGATGCGCGCGAATCACTGTGGCAGACCTACTACGCCAACATCTTCAATCCGGCGCGACTCAATACACGCATGATGATGCAGGAGATGCCGGCAAAGTACTGGCGCCACCTGCCGGAGGCCCAGCTGCTGCCACGCCTGGTGCGCGATGCGGCCGACCGCGTGCAGGAAATGCATGACCGTCCCGCGCAGGCACCGCAGCGCAGGATCCCCCTGCGTGCAGGTGTTGCGATGCCAGCAGCGGATGCCAGCAGTCTGGAGAATCTACGCGGACAGGCCAGCACCTGCCGCCAGTGCCCGCTGTGGGAGCAGTCCACGCAGACCGTGTTCGGACAGGGGCCTGCAGACGCCCGCATGATGCTGATCGGGGAACAACCTGGCGACACCGAGGATCTGCGCGGACGGCCGTTCATGGGTCCTGCCGGTCAGCTACTGGACCGTGCGCTGACCGAATTGGGAATCGATCGCGCGGCGCTGTACCTCACCAACGCCGTGAAGCACTTCCATCATGAACGGCGTGGCAAGGTGCGACTGCACAAGCGACCGGAAAGCCGGCACATCCAGGCCTGCCGCCCCTGGCTGATGGGTGAGATCGCGCGCGTGCGGCCGCAGGTGATCGTGTGCCTCGGCGCGACAGCGGCAGCCTCGGTGTTTGGTCGTGGGTTCGACCTCTCACGCGACCGCGGACGCTGGCACACCCTCGAGGACGGCACCCGCGGCTATGCCACGGTGCACCCGGCATGGGTATTGCGGCAGACCGACGATGCGCGCCGCGAGGATGCCTATCGGCTGTTCCGCGATGACCTGGCCCGATTGCAACAAAAAGGGGACGGAGGGGATTAAGTCGTAAGTGCACAAACGACTTAATCCCCTCCGTCCCCTCTACTTTCAGGCGGCGTCGCGCTGGTTTTCCGGGCGTGCGCGGTCGAAGGCGTCCAGTGCCTGGCAGGCAGCTTCGATACGGCGCAGGGTCGGGTACGGCGCCAGGTCCAGGCCGAAGCGATGCGCGTTGTACAGCTGCGGCAGCAGGCAGATATCGGCCAGCCCGGGGCGGTCGCCGTGGCAGAACGTGCCCGTCGCGCTGCTGTTGGCCAACATTGCCTCCATGGCAGCGAAGCCTTCGGCGATCCAGTGCAGGGTCCACTGCGTGCGGACATCGGCCGGCACCTGCAGGCTGCGCTCCAGATACTGCATCACCCGCAGGTTGTTGATCGGGTGGATGTCGCAGGCCACCAGCTGGGCCAGCGCGCGCACCCGCGCACGGCCGGCGGCATCGGCCGGTAGCAGCGGTACCTGCGGGAAGCGTTCTTCCAGGTATTCAAGGATCGCCAGCGACTGGGTCAGTGCATGCCCGTCATGCAGCAGAGTTGGCACCAGCTGCTGCGGATTGAGCGCGCGATAGGCGTCAAGGTGCTGCTCGCCACCGTCGCGCACCAGGTGCACCGGCCGGGCTTCCCAGGCCAGGCCCTTCAGCTCCAGGCCGATGCGCACGCGGTAGGCGGCGCTGGATCGCCAGTAGGTGTACAGCACGATGCCGTCGTCGACCGGGATCTCCATCGCCGCCTCCCTGCTCAGGGCCTGGTCGCCTGTTCGATGCGCTGCTCGATCGCACCGAAGATGCTGTTGCCGGCTGCATCGAGCATCTCGATGCGGACCACGTCGCCGAAGGACATGAACGGCGTGCTCGGCTTGCCGTCGCGCAGGGTTTCGACCACGCGCTGTTCGGCGAAGCACGAAGCCCCCTTGCTGGTGTCTTCGTTGGCGATGGTGCCCGAGCCAACAATGGTGCCGGCGCTGAGCGGACGGGTCTTGGCCGCATGCGCGACCAGCTGGGCGAAGTTGAACTGCATGTCCACGCCGGCTTCCGGCGCACCGAACCACTGGCCGTTGATGTGGGTCAGCAGCGGCAGGTGCACCTTGCTGTCCTGCCACGCGGCGCCCAGCTCGTCAGGGGTAACGAACACCGGCGACAGCGCCGAGCGCGGCTTGGACTGCAGGAAGCCGAAGCCCTTGGCCAGCTCGCCCGGAATCAGGTTGCGCAGCGAGACATCGTTGACCAGGCCGACCAGCTGGATATGGCCTGCGGCCTGTTCCGGGGTGGCGGCCATCGGCACGTCGTCGGTGATCACCACGATCTCTGCTTCCAGGTCGATGCCATAGTCCTCGCTGACCACCTTCACCGCGTCGCGCGGACCGTAGAAACCGGCGCTGGTCGCCTGGTACATCAGCGGGTCGGTGTAGAAGCTCTCCGGCACCTCGGCGCCACGGGCGCGGCGCACGCGCTCGACATGCGGCAGGTAGGCGCTGCCATCGACGAACTCATAGGCACGCGGCATCGGCGCGGCCAGCGCCTGCGGGTCCAGGTCGAACACGCCATCGGCGTCGCCCGCGTTGAGCGATTCGTACAGGGCGTTCAGGCGCGGCGCGATGTGGCTCCAGTCCTCCAGGGCCTGCTGCAGGGTGGCGGCAATGCCGGTGGCGCGCACGCCGTGGCGCAGGTCACGCGAGACGACGATCAGGGTGCCGTCGCGGCCGCCTTCCTTCAAAGAACCAAGCTTCATTGGTGGGTGTCCGGAGTCGTGGGCAAACAAGTTTCAAGTGTAATCAAATCTGCGTCGACGCCAAGCTGCAGCGCGGCATCGGCCCACCCTACCGTAGTGGGGGGTTCGGCAGGGTTGCACCCTGCACCTGCTTCAAGCCAGGGCAACGTCAACAGCAACAGCCGGCTCTGGGTTGTCTGTGAGCTGGGCGGGACGGTGTGGGTGGGCAGGACACGCCGTAAACCCCGCTCCGCGGTCCGGCCCAGCCGCTGGCGGCTGTGCGTTCGGGCGCTTGCGAAGCAGTGCTTCGCAAGCAAAGCGCCCTCACCCATGGGGGCTCGATGGCGCCATCCATGGCGCCAACGGTCCTGCCCACCCACACCGTCCCACCCCTGACAATTTCCCGATGACGGATCGAACATCCACATCATTCATCGTCGAAATCCGTCAGATATCGAAATTGATCGAATGAGATTCGACAGATCGCGGAAAACTCTCGAAGGCGGGGTGGGTCCGGTTGCGGGGGCGTGAGCCGCATGGGCCCGAGGCATGCCTCGGGCGGGTTGGGCAGGAGGCCCAACCCGGGTCTTGCCGTGTACGCAGGACAGCGCACACGAGCAAGCGGCGACCGAGCTTACATGGGTGAGGGCGCTTTGCTTGCGAAGCACCGCTTCGCAAGCGCCCGAACGCACAGCCGCCAGCGGCTGGGCCGGGCCCCGGAGGGGTACTTGCAGCGCCCCCCGCAACCGGACCCACCCCGCATCCCTCAGGAAACCGGCTTTTGACGTTGACGCTGACGTTGCTTCGGCCTCTGCGGGTGCAGGGCGCAGCCCTGCAGAGAGCCCCCTACCTGAACAGGCCTTTTTGCGTGAAGTCTCAAACATCGTTTAGACTTGCAGGGTCTGCAGCGGCCGTCCGTTTCCCTCCGGGACCGCCGGCGACCAGGGTCCGCCCTCTTCGCCCGCCCCCACTCCGACGCCGTTCGTCACGCATTCCAGCCTGCGCTCCGTGCCGGCTGCACCCAATTCTCGCAGCGCGGTTCACGGGAACGCTCCGAGTCAGCCGATCAGTTTGATCTGCCCCCGTCTGTCCGTTCGGACAGGCGTTTCTTGTACTTGGAGCAATCTCAATGTCTTTTGAATCGCTGGGCCTGGCGCCCTTCCTGCTGCGTGCGCTCGCCGAGCAGGGCTACGAAAACCCGACCCCGATCCAGCAGCAGGCGATCCCGCTGGCGCTGGCCGGTCGCGACCTGCTGGCCGGTGCACAGACCGGTACCGGCAAGACCGCTGCCTTTGGCCTGCCGCTGCTGCAGCACCTGGGCACCGCCTCGCAGGAAGTGCGCAGCGGCCCGCGCAAGCCGCGCGCGCTGATCCTGGCCCCGACCCGCGAGCTGGCCACTCAGGTGCATGACAGCCTGCGCGGCTACAGCAAGTACCTGCGCATCCCCAGCGCCTGCATCTACGGTGGCGTCGGCATGGGCAACCAGCTGGACATCCTGCGCCGTGGCGTGGACCTACTGGTGGCCTGCCCGGGCCGCCTGATCGACCACCTGGAGCGTCGCAGCATCGACCTGTCCGGCATTGAACTGCTGGTGCTGGACGAAGCCGACCGCATGCTCGACATGGGCTTCCTGCCGTCGATCAAGCGCATCCTGGCCAAGCTGCCGAAGCAGAACCGCCAGACCCTGCTGTTCTCGGCCACCTTCGAGGACAACATCCGCCAGCTGGCGCTGGAGTTCATGCGCAACCCGGAACAGATCCAGGTGACGCCGAAGAACACCGTGGCCGAAACCATCACCCACCGTGTGCACCCGGTCGATGCCGGTCGCAAGCGTGACCTGCTGCTGCACCTGCTGGCGCAGGACAGCCGCGAGCAGACCCTGGTGTTCGCCCGCACCAAGCACGGCAGCGACAAGCTGGCCACGTTCCTGGAAAAGTCGGGCATCAAGACCGCGGCGATCCACGGCAACAAGAGCCAGGGCCAGCGCCTGCGTGCGCTGGGCGACTTCAAGGCCGGCCGCGTGACCGTGCTGGTGGCCACCGACATCGCCGCGCGCGGCATCGACATCAACGAGCTGCCGAAGGTGATCAACTTCGACCTGCCGATGGTGGCCGAAGATTACGTGCACCGCATCGGCCGCACCGGCCGTAACGGCGCAACCGGCCAGGCGATCTCGCTGGTGGCGCAGGATGAAGTGAAGCTGCTGCGCGCGATCGTGCGCCTGCTGGGCCGCGACATGGACATCCGCGATGTGCCGGGCTTCGAGCTGCAGACGCCGATCCGCTGGGGCAACAGTGCGCCGGGCAAGGCCGAGCACGATACCGGCGAGCGCGCACCGCGCAAGAGCCACGCGCGCCGTCCGCACGGCGATGCGCCGCGCCATGCACATGCGGGCCCGAAGAAGGCCGGTGGTGGCCGTCGCGAGGGCGGTGGCAATGGCCAGCAGCGTGCAGGCGCCGGTCAGGGCCAGCGTCGTGGCGGTGGCGGCAATGGTGGCGGCCGTGGCCGCGGCCAGAGTGGCAACGGCGGCGGTCGCGCCGGCTGATCACAGCTGACAGCTGTTGTGCTTCCCGCTGCGCGGGAGGCTATCGGGGGACGGCGCTGACGCGCCGTCCTTTTTTGTTGCTGGCTACCGTGAGTAGAAGCCGGCGGTGCGTTGCGCTGAGGGCGGATGGGCGTGGGGCCAGCGCAAAACACGCCGTAAACCCATCCATGGGGGCTCGGTCGGCGCATCCATGCGCCTCACGGTTTTGCGCTGCCCCCACGCCCATCCGCTTCAAGCATTGCCCGCGCCTTCTTCTCCGGCCGGGTAGCCGGGCGAAGAAAGATCAAGATCAAGTTCAAGAGCAAGTGCTGATGCTTTTGCTTTTGCTTTTGCCCTTGCTCCCGCCTTGGGTTTGATGCGTCCGCGCCCGCAGGAAACTGTCATGGGAGGCAGGGGGCCTCAGCCAGGACCGTTGGCGCCATGGGCCCGAGGCATGCCTCGGGCGGGTTGGGCAGGACGCCCAACCCCGGCCTTGCCGTGTGCGCAGGACAGCGCACACGAGCAAGGCGCCATCGAGCCCCCAGGGACGGGTTTACGGCGTGTCCTGGCTGAGGCCCCCGGCCTCCCAAACCCAGCAACAACTCGGCGCCAAACGCCTCAACCCCGCGCTTTACTCGGATTCACCAGATTCCCGAAGAAGACCGCGTTGATCAGCAGTCGATCCGTCCCGTGCCAGTACTTGCGATGCGCCGGATCATCGGCAAACAGCACCACGTTGCCCTGCCCCTGCGCCGACACCAGCAGCCACGCGCTGCCCGCCACCCGCGTGCGGTTGCGCTCGGACAAGTAACCGTTCACACGCGGCGGCGCGTCGATGCGTACCACCGTCGAGAACGGGTTCGCACTCGGCTGCAGCGTCACCGTGTTTTCCTTGTTGATCGCCAGTTGCCGGCGTGGCACGCCAAACGCCAGCGGATGGCTGGTATCCACGTCGGCACTGAGGATGTTGCCGCTGACCCGCTCGATCGCGGCAATGTCACGCTGGTCGCCGAATGCACGGCGGCTCTCGTCAGCGGTTTCTTCTTCCTTGCCAAGCTTCTCGCCGTCGGCCAGCTTCTGTTCGATCGCCCATTTCGAGGCACTGCCGTAGGTCACCAACGAACCACCGGCCTGTACCCAGCGCTTCAGTGCAGCCACCGCCGTGGCATCGACGCCGGCATAGGTTCCGCCGGACAACACGATGGTGGTGTAACGGTCCAGCGGCACTTTGCCCAGCTGCTGCGGATCCAGTTTGCTGGCCGGCAACCGCAGCTGCTGGTCCAACAGGAACCACGCCGATCCGATTTCGGTGGCGGCCACGCCCTCGCCCATCACCAGTGCCACCGAGGGCTTGCGCAGCGCTTTGACGCCGTCACTGCCGAGGTCGATGCCTTCGCGGCTGCGGCCACTGGACAGCGCGTGCACCTGCACACCTGCCTCGCGTGCGGCGGATGTCACTGCCTCAAGCAACGCCGTGCCCTGCAGTGGTTGCCCGGCTACCGGAATCACCAGGCTGCCGGCGGCGAAGCTGGCCTCGCCCTGCGCCGTCGCGGTGGTGAACGGCTGGAATGCCGCGCGTGCATTCACGCCCTTGCCCTGCAGCGCGGCCAGCGCGCGCCCGGCATTGTAGTCGCGCCAGTCGATCGCGTAGGCGAATCCTGCCTGGCCGCCCAGCACGGTGCCCTGCTCCGCCGGCAGCGCCGCCACGCGTGCGCCGCCGTCGATGCGGCTGCGGCTACCGGCGAAGGCCACGCCGTAGGCCGGTGCAATCGCGTAGCTGGTGCTGCCGTAGAACACATCGCCCTTGATCGGCGGCGTCTCGGCAAAGATCGAATGCACCAGGCGGAACTGCGCCTGCTGCACCGGCACCACGTAGGCGCTGCTGGCATCGAAGCGCTGGCCGTCGACACTGACGTCACGTTCCAGCGCGCGCACCTCGATGCGATGCAGCAGCAACAGTTCCAGCAAACGACGGGTCAATGCGGGGTCATGCGCATCGCCGAATACGAAGCTCTTCACCGGCTGCTGTGCGGCCTGCTTCAACGCGCTCTGGAAGAACTGCTTCTGCAGGTCGAACAGGCCGCTGCGCTCGGCTACCGCGCCGCGCACCGTGCCCAGCCCGGTAGCCACCTGGTTGCGGATGGTGAACGGGAACGTCAGCAGACCATTCATCGACTCCTGCACGCGGCCGCGCGAGCTGGCCTGCTCGACGGTAACGCCGACAGCACCATGGAAGTCCGGGTAGGTGGAGCCGTAGACCGGCGAGAAGTTGTCGAAATTCTCGCCGGTGTAGTACAGCGACCCCAATGCATCCAATGCCTGCGCGTGGTACTTGGCCAGGGTCTTGTTGAACTCGTACGACGCCGCCGGAATCAGCGGGCTGTGCATGCTCTTCGGCGAGGGCTCGAAGTAATAGGTGCTGTCCTTGCCCATCTCGTGGAAGTCGATCTGCACGTTCGGGTACCACTGGTGGAACACCTCCACCTTCGGCCGCGAATCCTGCTGGGTCAGGGCAAGCCAGTCGCGGTTGAGATCGGTGAAATAGTGGTTGGTGCGGCCCTGCGGGAACGGCTCGACGTGTTCCTTGTCGGCCGGGTCGGCCGAAGCCGGATCGGAGGCCCACGCGTTGTGCCAGTTGGCAGCACGATCACGGCCGTCCGGGTTCTGCGCCGGGTCGAACAGCACCACCGCCTGCTGCAGCCATTGCTGGGTTTCGGCACTGCGGTTGGCCACCAGGTAGTACGCCGTCAGCATCGCCGCTTCGGCACTGGAGGTCTCGTTGCCATGCACGCTGTAGCCCAGCCACACCACCACCGGGCTGTCACCGGCGGCGCTGCGCGGCTGCGCCGGATCGGCCAGGGTCGCGTGCTGCTGGCGGATCTGTTCCAGCCGCGCGTGGTTGCCTGCAGCGGTGACGGTGGCGATCAGCAGCGGGCGACCTTCATAGCTGCGGCCGATCTCGCGCACGCTGATCTTGTCCGAGCGTTTCGCAAGTTCCTGGAAGTACGCCACCAGCTGGTCGTGCCGGGTGTAACGGCTGCCGATCGGGTAGCCGAGGAACTGCTCCGGCGTGGGCACCGCTGCATCGAACGCCGCTGCGTCGGTCACCTGCGGGAAGAAGTACGCGCTCTGTGCCTGCGCCGGCTGCGGCGAGGACAGTGCGGTGGCGGCGGCAAGCAGCAACGGAAGAACGGCACGACGATGCAAGGACACGATGACTCCCCTGGAACACAACGGCAGACAGTCGCGCGGCCGGTCCCTTCAGGTGACCGGCCGCGGCGGATGGATCAGAAGCGGTAATCGAAGCCCAGCGTGAAGTAGCGGCCACGCAGGTCGTACTGGCTGAAGTCGTACGGCGCGCGGATGCCCGGGAACGAGGCGTCGTACGGCGGCGTCTTGTCGGCCAGGTTCTGCACCTTGGCGTACACGGTCAGCTTGTCGATGCCGGTGTAGGCCAGGTACAGGTCGTACTGGCTGTAGCTGCCGACACGCTGCTGCACGGCCTTGGCGGCGGTACTGGCTTCCTGGCGGTAGCTGCTGGTGTAGTACCAGGTCACGGCTGCGTTGAAGTCGCCGTACTTCCAGTCCAGCGCGGTGGTGGCCTTGTCCTTGGGCAGGGTTGCGCCCAGGTTGCTGCCGGCGTAGTCCACCAGCGGGCCGCCGACCACGGTCGGGCGACGGTAGTCGCGCACATGGGTGTAGGCCGAGGACACGGTGAAGTCGCCCAGCGCAGCGGTCGGGATGCGCTGGCGCAGCTCGACGTCGATGCCCGAGGTCTTCAGCTCGCTCAGGTTCTGGTAGCGGTTGTAGACCGCCTGCAGCTTGCCGCGCTCATCGCGCTGCACCGCACCGGCCACGTTGTCGTTGACCAGTGTCTGGGTGTTGTTGGTGCCGACCAGGTTGTCCAGCTGGATGCGGTAGTAGTCCACGCTCAGGTTGGTGTTGGCCCACGGCGACAGCACCACGCCGAAGTTCACGCTCTTGGTGCGCTCGGGCTTCAGTTCGTTGTTGCCGACGGTGAAGAAGGTCGGGTTCTGGCGCGAGCCCGGCACGTCCGGGTCACGCGGATCGACCACGCTGCCGTAGGCGATGCTGGTGCTGTTGGAGTTTTCCGACAGCGACGGCGCACGGAAGCCCTTCGAGGCGGAGGCACGCACCAGCAGGAAGTCGAGCGGCTGCCAGCGCAGGCCGATCTTCGGCGAGAACGCATCGCCGAAATCATCGTAGTGATCGGCGCGCGCGGCAGCGGACAGCTCCAGCGTCGATGCCAGCGGCACGTTCACTTCGGCGTAGGCCGCACTGACCTGGCGCTGGCCGTGCACTTCGGCGATGGCCGGGCGCACCTGCAGGCCGGCGTCGATCTGCCACGGGTTGTTGGAATCGAGCTTCTCGCGGCGCCACTCGGCACCGGCAGCGAAGCCGATCTCGCCGGCCCAGGTGTGGCCCAGGCTGCCGGAGATCTTGGCATCGATGCCCTGCAGCTTGGATTCGGCCGGACGCAGCGTGGCGATGTTGATCGAGTCGCGCACCGACTGCGGCGTGGCCGCCGGGTTCAGCAGGTTGTAGCTGCCCGTTGCCAGCGCATCGGCCAGCGCCCAGCGGTTGGCGAAGCCACCGGAGACGCTCTCGCGCTCGCTGCTGCGCGCGCCGAACGCTGCGACCTCCCAGTCCCACTTCGCGGTGGTGCCACGCAGGCCGAACACGCCGCGGTAAGCGGTGGAGCGGTTGGTCTTGAGGGTGCCGCCAAGGTCGAAGAAGGTGTATTCGATCGGGATCGCACGTCCGTACGGGTTGTACGGGTTGCTGGCCGGCAGCAGCGACGACACCGGTTCGGCCAGGCCACTGTCCGCGTTCAGTGCGAAGCGGCCGCTCTCCAGAGTGAAGAACGGGCTGCTGCCAAACCACGCGGTGCTCTTGATCTGGCTGTACAGCACTTCGCCGAAGGCTTCGACGTTGTCGTTCAGGCGGAAGGTGCCGTTGGCATAGGCCTGGTAGCGCTTGGTCGAAGGGATCAGCGTGGTGAACGGCGCCTGGTTGAAGCCGCAGGTATCACCGGCCAGGCCGTCGATCGGCGCGCTGGCAACACGGGTGGTACCGGTCGGGCAGTTGCCGTTGGCATCGAGCATCGGCACCGACACGCCGTTGACCAGGTAGCGCGCGCCCTTGGCCGACCAGCCGTTCCAGCGGCCGCCGGGCTTGTCGGTGTAGATGCCGCTCTTTGTCAGGTTGCGTTCGTCCTGGTCCAGGCGTTCGCGGTTGTAGCCCTGCAGGCTGAAGAGGATGTTGTAGCCATCGGTGTCCAGATCACCCAGGCCGCCGACGAACTTCAGGTTCTGCTCGTGCAGGCCGCCCTGGTCGGCGCCGCCGAAGCTGCCGCCGATCTCGGCGCCTTCGAAGTTCTGCCGGGTGATGATGTTGACCACACCGGCCACGGCGTCGGAGCCGTAGACCGCCGAGGCGCCATCCTTGAGCACTTCGATGCGTTCGACCGCGACCAGCGGAAGCGCGTTGAGATCGACAAAGGTGTCGGACAGGCCACCGGCCGGGAAGCCGTAGTTGGCCAGGCGACGGCCATTGAGCAGCACCAGCGTGTTCTTCTGCGACAGGCCACGCAGGCCGATGCCGGCCGAGCCGGAGGCCCAGCCGTTGTTGGTGGTTTCGTTGCTGGCGTTGCCGGTGTTCGCCGAGATCGAGCGCAGCACATCGGCCACGGTGGCCTTGCCGGTCTGTTCCAGCTGCTGGCGGCCGATCACCTGCACCGGGTTGGAGGCCTCGGTATCGGTGCGCTTGATGTTGGAACCGGTGACGCGCACGGCGGCCAGGGTGCTGGCTTCGCCACTGGCGTCGGCGGAGGTTTCGGCGGCGGCGGACAAAGGCGCGGCCAGAGCGACGGCCAGGGCCGCCACGAGCAGGGTGTGCTTGGGCATGACGATGTGGGGGAGGTGGAAAGGGCGACGTAGTTCCGCAGTAGTCCATGCCTGGCCGGGGTCCGGCCAATAACATCTCTTCATACGGATATAAGAGAAATTATCATCTCTTCATCCGGATGAAAAGACTTACTTCACAAAAGCCCAACATCCGCTCAGGCTGGCCGGCCACCTGCGGCGTACAATCGCGCCATGGAAATCTTCAAAGTCTTCATGCTCGAGGCGGCGCACCGCCTCCCCAACGTGCCGCCGGGGCACAAGTGCGCGCGCCTGCACGGCCACTCGTTCCGGGTGGAACTGAAGGTCGAGGGCGAGCCGGGTGCGCAGACCGGCTGGATCATGGATTTCGGCGACGTGAAGGCGGCCTTCCAGCCGATCTACGACCGCCTGGACCATCACTACCTCAATGACATCCCCGGCCTGGAGAACCCGACCAGCGAGAACCTGGCGGTGTGGATCTGGAACGAGCTGAAGCCGGGCCTGCCGGCGCTGAGCGAGATCACCGTGCACGAAACCTGCACGTCGGGGTGCCGTTACCGCGGCCCGACGGCCTGATCAACCCATTGATCTGAAAGGTGTTTCAAAGGCGCCGTGGGCGCCTTTGTTATTTTTGTTGCATTGCCGCATCAACGGCGTATGCTGCACTGCATCAAGCCACTCCCTGATGCCCCCATGGCCACCGCCTTCAGCGATCGCTTCAGTGATGCCACCCGCCAGCTCGCCGCCGCGGCAACGCGTGCGAACCGGTTGGCGTTGGAGAACGCGGAAAGCATGTTCGGGGTGCAGCTGAAGGCGATGGAGCGCAACCTGACCGCGACCGGCGGCTGGCTCGGCGAGCTGGCCCGCAGTGACGACGCGGCCGGGGTGCTCAACAAGGGCGCACAGCTGTGGCAGGACAACCTGCAGCGGCTCGGCCAGGCCCAGCAGGACGTGGTCGGGCTCGGCCTGCAGGCCGGCAAGGCCTGGTCCGAACTGGTGCAGGGCTACAACGAATCAACGGCGGACGCGAACAACCACTGACGCGACGCAACGCTCATTGCGTGGGTCCCTCCCCCCACGCAATCCGGACCCGGCAGATCCCTCCCTCTGCCGGGTCTTTTTTTGCCTGGCGTCTGGATTGAAGAGCGCTTCCTCGTCTGGATTCCTTGCGAGCTGATGGGCCCCGCCGAGGTGGGCAGGGGCCTGGGCAAATGTCCCCCGGCGCCGGCCGTTGGCCGTCACGTCCTCCTTTACTTTGCTCAGACCCCTGCCCACCCC
Organism: Stenotrophomonas sp. 86156_Sma; assembly: GCF_056481625.1. Lineage (NCBI taxonomy): Bacteria > Pseudomonadati > Pseudomonadota > Gammaproteobacteria > Lysobacterales > Lysobacteraceae > Stenotrophomonas > Stenotrophomonas sp. 86156_Sma. The sequence goes on along the minus strand of NZ_CM151157.1, from coordinate 574,293 downwards.
GACGAGGCTCGGCTTACGGCAGGTAAAGCGCAGCGCTCGTGGCGCCTTTCAACTAGGCGCCGATGAACTCCGAACGCGGGGCGGATGCCCTTGCGTACGAAGTAAAGGAGGAGGTGACGGCCAACGGCCGGCGCCGGGGGACATTCGTACGCAAGGGCCTCCGCCCCGCGCCACGCTGACTCAATCCGCTGCACGCAATGCAGGAACGGCTCAGCGCCCGCGACCACCGTGCCAGTGCTGATGCCACGCCTGGAACATCAGCACGTTCCACAGGTGCGTGTGCCACTTGCGCTCGCCACGCAGGAACGCCTCCCAGATACCGCGCACGCGTGCCACATCGAAGCAGCCCTGGTTGCGCAGCAGCTGCGGGTCCAGCAGCGCCTCCGCCCAATCGCGCAGCGGGCCCGCCAGCCAACGCGCCATCGGCGGACCAAAACCGCGCTTGGGGCGGTACACCAGCGGTTCCGGCAGGTAGCGCGCCAGCAGGTGCTTGAGGATCCGCTTGTGCTCACCATCGTGGTACTTCAGGTGCTGCGGCAGGCGCCAGGCCAGGCGCACCACTTCCATGTCCAGCAGCGGCGCACGCGTCTCCACGCCGGCTGCCATGCCGGCACGATCGACCTTGGCGAGGATGCCCTCGGCCAGGTCCATGCGGAAATCCAGCAGCTGGATGCGCGCCTCGGCCGGCAGCGCGGTGTCCTGCTGCTGGAAGATCGTCATCGGCTCACGTGCGCCCAGCACCACCTGCGCCGGCTGCCGCCAGCGGGTGACACGTTGCAGGTAATGCCCTTCCACATCGTTGGCGGCAACCTCGGCCACCAGCGCACGCCAACCGCCCAGGCGGCCACGTTCGACGTTCATGCGGTTGCCACTGCGTCGCGCCAGATCACGCACCCAGTCCGGCAAGCCACCACAGAGGCGTGCATTGCGCAGCGCCCGGCCATAGCTGGGATGACCGAAGAACAGTTCATCTCCACCGTCGCCGGTCAGCGCCACCGGCTTGCGCGCGCCCAGCAGTTCGCTGGCCAACAGGGTCGGCAGCTGCGAGGCGTCGGCGAACGGTTCGCACCAGACCTGCGGCAGGCGCTGCAGCAGGTCCAGGCCCTGGCGCGCATCCATCCGGTGCAGATGGTGCTGCACGCCCAGGTGGCGAGCGACCTGCGAGGCCCAATCGCTTTCGTCGTGGCCGGGATCGTCGAAGCCGACCGTCCAGGCCTCGATCGGCAGCGTCGACTGCGCCTGCATCATCGCGGTCACCAGCGACGAGTCGGTGCCGCCGGACAGGAACGCACCGCAGGCCAGCGGCGAATGCATGCGTGCCGCGATCGCCTTCTGCAACACCACTTCCAGCTGGTCGGTGGCCTGTTCCAGGCTCGGCGCCGGCTGCAGGGGTTCCTGCAGCGCACTCTGCATCGCATCGCGTGCGCACCAGTAGCGCGCGCCCCCTTCCGCCGCCTGGCTGGAACCGCCGGCAGCGTGGTCATCCAGATCGACGCGCAGCACTGCGCCGGCCACCAGCTTGTGGATGCCCCGGTAGATGGTGTGCGGCGCCGGCACATAGTCGTGGCGCAGCAGCAGGCTCAGCGCATCCTGGTCGATGCTCGGCGCGAAGCCGGCGAAGGCCTGCAGCGCCTTCATTTCCGAGGCGAACAGGAACTGGCCCTGGAACCAGCCGTAATACAGCGGCCGCTCGCCAACCGGATCACGCGCCAGCCACAACGCTCGCGACTCACGGTCCCAGACGCTGAAACCGAAGGCGCCCTCGATGCGCGACAGCGCCCGCTCTACGCCCCATTCAACGATCGCCTGCAGCAGCAGCCGGGCGTCGCTGCAGCTGCGTGGCAGCTCGCGCAGCTGCGCCTGCAGGTCGGCGCGGTTGTACAGGCGGCCGTCCAGGCACAACACGTAACGGCCGCAGTCCGAGCTCAGCGGCTGCAGCGGGGTATCGGTCGGCGCCCGGCAATGGCCCAGCGCGAGGCCGGCCTCAGCGTCGGTCCAGTAACCGATGCGGCCCCGGCCACGTTGCTGCAGGGCGCGCAGCATCGGTGCCAGCTGCTGCAGCAGATGTTCGTCCTCGGCGGGCGGCAACCAGGCCCCGACCACGCCGCTCATCGGGCACCTCCGCAGCGGCAGCGGCGGGACGGGTTCAGCAGGCAGGGGGCGGCGAGCGACATGGGAACGGCACGCGGAGCGGAGGAGACTCCATGCTCGGCGCCCCACCTGCCCCGCGTCAGTCGCTTTGCTGTCAGCGATGGTCACCAGACGTATCACGAAGGTAACGTTTTGTAACGGCCACAAGCTATGCTGGACGCCAAGTTGTTGCCAGGCCTGAGGCCCGGCCCGAGCGCCAGCAACCCCGGCTGAATGGCGCCCGCCCCCGGGACCCGGGCGGCCCGCAGGCTGGGATAGCATCGCCGCGCTCGTGCCGTGGCGGTACGTTTGCGCCCACGGAGGCCTTGAAAATGCTGGATATCGTACTGGTTGAAGACGATGCCCGCCTGGGTACGATGGTCAGCGACTATCTGCAGCGGCATGGCTATCAGGTGGCCCATGAGCGCAGTGGCGAGCGCGCGGTGGCCCGGATCCTGGCCGAGAAGCCGGCCCTGGTCCTGCTTGATGTCGGCCTGCCCGACCAGGATGGTTTCGAAGTGTGTCGGCAGATCCGGCCCCACTATGACGGCATCATCTGTGTGCTGACCGCCCGCACCGACAACATCGACCAGGTGCTGGGACTGGAGCTGGGGGCCGACGATTACATCGGTAAACCCATCGAACCGCGGGTGCTGCTCGCCCGCCTGCGTGCCCACCTGCGCCGCCATCGCCGGGTCGAACCTCGCGACGGCAGCCTGCGCTTCGGCGAGCTGAACATCGACCCGTCCACCCGCAACGTGCACCTGCAGGGCGGCCTGCTGGAGCTGACCACGGCCGAGTTCGACCTGCTGTTCCTGCTGGCCAGCAACGCCGGCCAGATCCTGGACCGCGATGCGCTGCTGCGCGGCCTGCGTGGCATCGCCTTTGACGGCCTGGACCGTTCGATCGATGCGCGCATCTCGCGCCTGCGCCGCAAGCTGGGCGACAACCCTGAACAACCGGAGCGGATCAAGACCGTCCGTGGACGCGGCTACCTGTTCAGCCGCTCGGCATGGGGATGAAGCGCACGCACTCGGCGATGCGCGGCCACGCCTTCCACTTCCTGCGCTACGGCATCGGCTTCCTGGTCGCCCACCTGCTGCTGATCGTGCTGGGCCTGTGGGCCTGGGATGCGCTGCTGGAAGACCGCACCGAAGCCAGCCTGCTGGCCGAGATGCGTGGCACCCATGCGCTGCTGCAGCAACGCTTCGCGGAAACACCACGTGACCAGTGGCCGGCGCTGGCACGAGGGCTCGACGCCGACTTCGCCTATGCCCTGCGAATGGTGCCGCTGGCCGAGGCGGAGAAGGCGCTGTCGGCCAGCCAGCGACCGCCGTTCAACAACGGCCGTGTGCAGATCGACCTGGAACACATGCGCAGCCTGCAGCGGATCGGCGACAGCGACTATGCCGTGATGCTGGGGCCACTGGATGAAGCGTTGCCTGAGGAAGGCTGGCAGGACAGCGAAGTGTCCGGCGTGGCGATCCTGCTGCTGATCCTGATGGTGGCCGTGGCGCTGCCGATGTATGTAATGGTCTACCGCCTGTGGCGCGATGTGTCGCAGCTGGCACAGGCGGCGCGGCAGATGCGCGACGGCCAGCTGGATACGCGTGCGCCGCGTGCCGGCACCGCGCTGGTGCGGCCGCTGGCCAATGCCTTCAACCACATGGCCGAGCAGCTGCAGCAGCTGCTGGAGAGCCAGCGCGTGCTGGCGCAGGCGGTCGCGCATGAAGTGCGCACGCCGTTGGCGCGGATGCGCTTCGGCCTGGCCGACCTGGAGGACACCGCGCTGGACGAGATACAACGCGATGCGCTGGGCGGGCTGCGCACCGACGTCGATCGCCTGCAGCACCTCACCGATGCCGGCGTCGAATACGCCGCACTCGGTCGTTGCCATCAGCTGACCCGCCAGCGCCTGCAGCTGGCGGCACTGGTCCGTGGCGTGGTGGCCCAGTTCGCACCGCTGCCGCTGCCGGTACAGCAGGCGCTGTCGCCAGCAGGCCTGGTCAATGTCAACCGGCATATGCTGGAACTGGCGCTGCGCAACCTGCTCGGCAATGCCCTGCGTTACGCACGGCGGCAGATCCGTATCGCCAGCACGGTCAACGACGGCTGGCTGTGCCTGCAGGTGGAGGACGACGGCCCCGGCATCGCACCCGAACTGCGCGGCCAGGTACTGCAACCCTATGTGCGGCTGGACCCGGGCAGCCCCGGTTTCGGCCTCGGCCTGGCGCTGGTGCAGGTGGTGGCCGACAAGCATGGCGGCCACGTTGAAGTGACCGATTCGGAGCTGGGCGGTGCCTGCATCCGCCTGCACCTGCCGCAGGAAAGCGGCGGTGCCGTGGAGAGCGAGACGACCTGCTAGACCGCCGGTTCCGCGCGCGGCAGGGCAAACACGAACAGCGCGCCCTGCTCACTGTCGCGCAGTTCGATGCGGCGGCCATGCAGCTGCACGATACGCTGCACGATCAGCAGGCCAAGCCCACCGTTCTCGCCACGCCGTGCGCCCAGCGCGGCCGGCGCCTGGAACAACTGCGCACGCAACGCGGGAGCTACTCCGGGGCCATCGTCGGCCACGCTCACCTCAACGCTGTCCTGCGTCGCGCGCAGGCGCACCTCGATCTGGCCACCTTCCGGTGCGTGCCGCAATGCATTGTCGAGCAGGTTGGTCAGCACGCGCTCGACCAGGCCCAGGTCAGCACGTACCAGCGGCAGGCCGGGCGGGAACTCGGCGTGCAGGCGCTGGTTGCGCGCCTGCGCGGCCAGCTCGAACTTCTGCAGTACGTCCTGCAGCAGTTCCGGCAGCGCGAACACTTCCCACTCCAGGCGCACTTCGCCATGCTCCAGCCGCGCCAGCTCGAACAGCGCGCGCGCCAGCCGACCAACCTTGGCGCTCTGCGCCAGCGCGATACCGAGGTAACGGCGGCGCTCGTCCGGGGACAGCGTGGCGTCCTTCAGCGCCAGCGTTTCCAGGTAGCCGTGCAGCGACGACAACGGCGTGCGCAGATCATGCGAGATGTTGGCCACCAGTTCGCGCCGCTGCAGGTCCTGCTGGCGCAACTGCTGCCATTGCTCCCCCAGGCGCTGCGCCATCTGCGCATGCGCGTGTTCCAGGATCACCAGTTCATCGCGCTCACCGGGCCGCAGTGGCTCCGGCGGCGGCAGTGGGGTCGGCGCGTCGATGTCGAACGCCTGGATGCGTCGGGTCAGGCGCCGCAGCGGCCGCGTCACCCAGTAGAACGCCACCAGCCCGGCCAGCAGGCCGAGGCCCCCCACCAGCACGACTGACCACAGCGTGGTGTTCCATTGGCTGCCCGCGGCAAGATCGTCGGCGAGCATCTGCCGGTGCTCGCCGACCAGCACCACGTATACATAGCCGGCCGGCCGGCCCTGCACGATCAACGGTGCAGCACTGAACACCTTGCGGCCCTCGGCGCTGCGCGGGTCATCGCCGAGGATCGGCAGTGGCGCACCCGACAGCAGGCGGCGTAGCGGTGCCACGTCCACCTTGTTGCGCACCAGATGGCCACTGGGCGCATCGTGACCGAGGATGCGGCCCTGGTCGTCCAGCAGGTAGACCTCGACGCTGGGATTGACCGCCATCAACTGACCGAACAGCGCGCGCACCGCCGCATCGCGCATGCCGCTGGTGTCCATCAGTTCGCTGCGCTGGGCGATGTGTTCGGCCAGGCCCAGCGACAGCCGCTGCACCACTTCCTGCTCATGGCGGGTGTTGGCGCGCATCTGCAGTGCCAGCAACGCCATGCAGCACATCAGCATCAGCGCGGCGATCACCGCCGCCAGCTTCTGCCATAGATTGGGCTTGATCATGCCGCCGCCCCGCCCGGGTCGACCAGCTTGTAGCCGCGGCCCCACACCGTCAGCAGCCGCCGCGGGTTGGCCGGGTCCGGCTCGATCTTGCTGCGCAGGCGGTTGATATGGGTGTTGACCGTGTGCTCGTAACCATCGTGCTGGTAGCCCCAGACCTGGTTGAGCAGTTCCATGCGCGCGAACACCTGGTCCGGATGACGGGCGAAGAACAGCAGCAGATCAAATTCGCGCGGCGTCAGCTCCAGCGCATTGCCATCCACCGACGCGGTGCGCGCGACCGGATCGAGCTGCAGCCCGCCCAGCTCGATCGCGCCGGCATCGATGCGCGCGCTCTGCGCCATCGCCTCGGCGCGGCGCAGCAGCGCGCGTACCCGTGCCACCAGTTCCGGCATCGAGAAGGGTTTTGCCAGGTAGTCGTCCGCGCCCAGCTCCAGGCCGACAATGCGCTGGGTCTCGCTGCCGCGCGCGCTTATGATGATGATCGGCACATAGCGCGCCATCGCGCGTGCACGCTGGCAGACCTGCAGGCCGTCGACACCGGGCAGCATCACGTCCAGCACCAGCGCATCCCATGGGCCGTCCTGCTCGAGCAGGCGCAGGCCGGCGTCGCCACTGGCGGCATGGGCGACGTCGTAGCCCTCATCGCCCAGATGCATGCGCAGCAGGTCGGCGATATGGGTATCGTCTTCAACGATCAGCACGCGTTTGGTGGACATCGGCAGCTCGGGGCCAGTGGGGAGGCTGGCTGCATTGTGACGCGGGACGGCCGCCGATACCTCACGAAAAATTGAATCCTGCGTGAGGATTCGTTGACCCGGGCGGGCGCAGCATGGCCCCGTCGCCCCTTCCCGGAGTCCGCCATGTCCCTCTCCCGCCGCCATCTACTCGGCCTGGGCGGTGTTGCCACCGCCGCCGGCCTGCTCGGCCTGGGGGCCTGCAGCCGCGCCGCCCCGGCCGCCGCCGAAGCGCGTCCGTCGCGACAGTTCGAGGTCATGCGCAGCGATGCGCAGTGGCGCCAGCAGCTGACCCCGGCGCAGTACGCGGTGCTGCGCCAGCAGGCCACCGAGCGCCCGTACAGCAGCCCGCTCAACAAGGAACATCGGCAGGGCACCTTCGCCTGCGCCGGCTGTGCACTGCCGCTGTTCTCCTCGTCCACCAAGTTCGAGAGCGGCACCGGCTGGCCCAGCTTCTGGGCACCGCTGCACAACGCCATCGGCGAAGACCGCGACGTCACCTTCGGGATGCTGCGGGTGGAGGTGCATTGCCGCCGCTGCGGCGGCCATCTCGGCCATGTGTTCAACGATGGGCCACGTCCGACCGGGCTGCGCTACTGCATGAACGGTGCGGCGATGGTGTTCGTTCCCGGTGCCACTGATGGCACTGCCGACGGCTGGCGGGTGCCTGTCGGTTCTTCCCCTGCTTCCGGAGCCTGACGATGCTGCTGTTGCTGCTTGCCTACCTCGGGGGCGCGCTGACCCTGCTCAGCCCCTGCATCCTGCCGGTGCTGCCGTTCGTGTTCGCGCGTGCCGATCGCCCGTTCCTGCGCAGCACGCTGCCGTTGCTGCTGGGCATGGCGCTCACCTTCACCGTGGTCGCCAGCCTGGCCGCGGTGGGCAGCCAATGGGTGGCGCAGGCCAACCAGGTTGGACGCTGGATCGCCCTGCTGCTGATGGCGTTGTTCGCGGTCGCCCTGCTCTGGCCGCGGCTGGCCGACCATCTGCTGGCGCCGTTCCAGCGTGTGGGTGCACGCCTGAGCGCGCGTGCCGATGCCGCTGATGCTGCTGGGCATGGCGGCGCATGGACCTCGCTGTTGATCGGCATCGCCACCGGCCTGCTGTGGGCGCCGTGCGCCGGGCCGATCCTCGGCCTGGTGCTGACCGGTGCTGCCCTGCATGGCGCCAGCGTCGGTACCAGCACCCTGCTGCTTGCCTATGCATCGGGTGCGATCACCGCGCTGGCGCTGGCGGTGTGGGTCGGCGGCCGGGTGTTCCGTGCGCTGCAGGCGCGGCTCGGCCTCGGCGATGTCCTGCGCAAGGTGCTGGGTGTAGCCGCGCTGCTGGCCGTCGTGGCGATCGGCCTCGGCTGGGATACCGGCCTGCTGACCCGTCTTTCAACGGTCAGCACCGCGCGTATCGAGCAAAGCCTGCTGGACGCCGTGCCCGGCGCGCAGCCGGCGGCACCACCGATGATGATGATGGCCGGCGCCAATGCAGGTGCCGATGCACCGCTGCCGGTGGAAGGCACCCTGCCCGCGCTGGATGGCGCCACCGGCTGGCTCAACAGCCCGCCGCTGAGTGCACAGCAGCTGCGCGGCAAGGTGGTGCTGGTCGATTTCTGGACGTACTCCTGCATCAACTGCCTGCGCGCGATGCCGTTCGTGCACGAATGGGAGCGCCGCTACCGCGACCACGGTCTGGTGGTGGTCGGCGTGCACACGCCGGAGTTCGCGTTCGAGCGTGACCCACGCAACGTGATGAAGGCGGTGCAGCAGCTGAAGGTCGAGTACCCGGTGGCGCTCGACAACCAGTACACGATCTGGCGCGCCTTCAACAACCGCTACTGGCCGGCACAGTACTTCGTCGACGCGCAGGGCAACATCCGCGGCCATCAGTTCGGCGAGGGCAACTATGCGCGCTCGGAACAGATGATCCGTCGCCTGCTGACCGAAGCCGGGCAGACCAACCTGCCACCACCGGCCGATCCCGCTGCCGCCGACCTGAAGGGCGTGGCCGTGCAGGCCGACATGGGCAACCTGCGTTCGCCGGAAACCTACCTGGGCCACGCCCGCGCCGAGCAGTTCGCCTCGCCCGGCGGGCAGCGCAGCGACACCGCGTTCGACTACAACCTGCCGGCCACCCTGGCGTTGAACCGGTGGGGACTGTCGGGGCGCTGGACCGTTACCGACGAAGCTGCGCAGCTGCAGCAGGCCGGTGGCCGCATTGCATTCCAGTTCCATGCGCGCGACCTGCACCTGGTGCTGGCACCGAGCGAGGACGGCAAGCCAGTGCGCTTCCGCGTCTGGCTGGATGGCAAGCCGCTGCCCATCGCCGATGCCGGCAGCGATGTCGGCGCCGATGGCAGCGGCGTGGTCAACGAACACCGCCTGTACCAGCTGGTGCGCCAGCACGGCGCGGTCGGCCCGCATCGCTTCGAGATCGAATTTCTCGATGCGGGCGTGCAGGCCTATGCCTTCACCTTCGGTTGAAACGGGAGCACACGATGAAACTCTCTTTTGAACAAGGTATCGCCGCCGGTGTCGCCGGCTTGGTAGCTGCTGCATTGATCGCTGGCGTGCTGCTGGTCGACCACGGCGCAGTCGCGGCACCGCTGGAAGCCAGCGCGCAGGCCAAGGCACTACCGGCGCCCAGCGGCGACGCCGCGTTCCGCGATGACGCCACCCATGCCAGCGTGGTGTTCGCCGGCGGTTGCTTCTGGGGCGTGCAGGGCGTGTTCCAGCACGTCAAAGGCGTGAGCAATGCGGTGTCCGGCTACATCGGTGGCAGCGCGGCCAATGCGCGCTATGAGCGCGTCAGCGGTGGCCAGACCGGTCATGCCGAGGCGGTGAAGATCGACTACGACCCGCGCCAGGTCAGCTATGGCCAGCTGATGCAGGTGTTCTTCTCGGTGGTGCACGACCCGACCCAGCTCAATCGGCAGGGGCCGGACCAGGGCAGCCAGTACCGCTCGGCGATCTTCAGTGATGACGCACGCCAGCAGGCGGCCAGCCGCGCCTACATCGCCCAGCTCGGCCAGGCCGGCAGCTACCGCGCACCGATCGTCACCCAGCTGGTCAGCGGCCAGCACTTCTACCCGGCCGAGAGCTACCACCAGAACTACATGACCAACTACCCGCAGGCGGCCTACATCCGCTACTACGACGCACCGAAGCTGGCGGCACTGGGCAAGCAGTTCCCGGCGCTGTACCGGCGCGACGCGGCGCTGGTGCCGATGCGGTAACGACCCGGGTAGTGCCGGCCGCTGGCCGGCTCCTGCGGATCTGGGGATCGCCGGCCAGCGGCCGGTACCACCTCCAAAAAGACGCACGGCCATCCAGCCGTGCGCTTGGGAAGTATCGGCCGCGCCCCGATCAGGCCCGTCCGACAACGACATGCTAGGCTCGCCATCATCATGGGTACAGCACCAGATGGCGGGAAGTTCGATGGATACAGATAACCAGAGCGCGATGATCCCACCCCGCTACCAACGGCTGTCCGATGAACTGGCCGAAGCCATCCACGGCGGACGCCTTCCGGTCGGCAGCCGCCTGCCTTCACTGCGGCAGATGGCCCTGCAGCGAAGGCTCAGCCTGAACACGGTGATCGCGGCCTATCGCCAGCTGGAGGACGCCGGCCTGGTCATTCCGCGGCCCAAAGCCGGCTTCGAGGTCGCGCCGCGATTGTCGGTGCCGGAACGTTCGCTGCGCGACACGCCGTCTGCGCCCACCGCGCCGCTGCAGCAGGTGTTGATGGCTCGCGTGCTGGAGGCACAACGTCGCTCCGGAGTGATCGACCTGGCGTTCGCCGGTCCGCGCGGTCGCCAGTTCTATCCGGGCGCACAGCTGGCCCGTCACACCGCGCAGGTGCTGCGTCACGGCCAGCAGACGGTGGAGACCTACGCGCGCCCCAACGGTTCACCCCGGCTGCTGGCGCAGATCGTGCGCCGTGGTCCACGCATGGGCCTGCACACCCATAGCGAGCGGCTGCTGCTGACCCACGGCGCGATGGAGGCCCTGCAGCTGGCACTGCGCGCGGTCACCCAGCCCGGTGATGCGGTGGGCATCGAGGCGCCGTCCTACTTCAACCTGTACCCGTTGCTGGCCAACCTCGGCCTGCAGGCCATCGAGCTGCCCACCCACCCGCAGCACGGCCTGGATGTCGATGCACTGGAAGCGATGCTGGAGCACACGTCGCTGGCCGCACTGGTGGTGATGCCGACCGTGCACAACCCGCTGGGCTGCACCATGCCGACACCCGCCAAACAGCGCTTGGCCGAACTGGTCAACGCACGGCAACTGCCGCTGATCGAAGATGCGGTGTATGCCGAGCTGCAGTTCTGCGAACCGCCGGCGCCCTTGCTGAAGGCCTTCGATCGCGATGGCTGGGTGATGGTGGTCGGTGGGTTCTCCAAGACACTGGCGCCGGATTACCGTATCGGCTGGCTGGATGGCGGCCGCTTCGCCGAGCGCATCGCGCTGCTGAAATTCCAGTCCACCGGTGGCGAGCCTCAACTGCTCGGCGATGCGGTGGCAGCGTATCTGGAAGCTGGCAGCTACGAGCATCACCTGCACCGCATGCGCCGGCTGTACCGCGAACAGTTGGGACGGCTGCGCCAGCTGGTGGCCGAACACTTCCCGGCCGGCACCCGTGCCACCGAGCCGCAGGGCGGCTTCCTGCTGTGGCTGGAACTGCCGGGCGTGGATACGCGTGAGCTGTTCGAACGTGCGCTGGTAGAGGACATCGTGTTCATGCCCGGCCAGGTGTATTCGCGTGGTGCGCGTTATCGCCACTGCCTGCGGCTGTCGTGCTGCCAGACGCTGGATGCGCGCTTCATCGGTGCGGTTGAGCGGCTCGGTGCGATCGCGAAGGAGCTGGCGGCTGCGGCACGGTAACGCGGGCCGCTGGCCGGCAACCTCGGGATCGCCGGGTGGATGCAGTTGCCGGCCAGCGGCCGGCACTACCCAGGGTCACTCGAGCAGGTACGCGCTCAGTGCTTCGCCATCCGCTCCCGGCAGATACGGCAGCCGCCCCCAGCACGGCATCGGCGGGCGCTGCTGCAACGTCGCAATGGAACGACTGGGTGCGATTGCGCGGGAGCTGACAGCTGCAACACGGTAGTGCCGGCCGCTGGCCGGCAACCTCGGGATCGCCGGGTGGATGCAGTTGCCGGCCAGCGGCCGGCACTACCCAGGGTCACTCGAGCAGGTACGCGCTCAGCGCTTCGCCATCCGCTCCCGGCAGATACGGCAGCCGCCCCCAGCACGGCATCGGCGGGCGCTGCTGCAACGTCGCAATGGAACGACTGGGTGCGATTGCGCGGGAGCTGACAGCTGCGGCACGGTAGTGCCGGCCGCTGGCCGGCAACCTCGGGATCGCCGGGTGGATGCAGTTGCCGGCCAGCGGCCGGCACTACCCAGGGTCACTCGAGCAGGTACGCGCTCAGTGCTTCGCCATCCGCTCCCGGCAGATACGGCAGCCGCCCCCAGCACGGCATCGGCAGGCGCTGCTGCAACGTCGCGATGTTCTCATCCTGGCGCTGCATCACCGGGTCGATGTGGTTGCCGATCCAGCCCAGGCACTCCACGCCGCTGGCCTGCAGCGACTGCGCGGTCAGCCGCGCATGGTTGACACAGCCCAGCCGCATGCCCACCACCAACAGCACGGGCAGCTGCAGTGCGCGCACCAGATCAAGCTGGTCCAGCGTGGCCGAGACCGGCGCCAGCCAACCGCCAACACCCTCCACCACCACGACATCGGCCTGCGCACGCAGACGTTCGAACGCGGCCACGATCGGTGCCAGTTCCACCTGCACGCCATCCTCGGCAGCGGCCAGCTCCGGCGCCAGCGGTTGCCGCAGCGCGTACGGATTCAGGTCGGCATAGTCCGGCACCGGCCAACTGGCCGCCTGCAGCGCCAGCGCGTCCTCGTTGCGCAGGCCCTGCCCCAGATCTTCACTGCCACTGGCCACCGGCTTCATGCCGACTGCGCGCAGGCCGCGCCGGCGCAGTGCATGCAGCAGCGCGGTGCTGGCCGCGGTCTTACCGATCTCGGTATCGGTGCCGGTGACGAACAGGGCAGGCGGCAGCGTGGCGGGCAACGGCATCGATAAGCTCCAGCGGGGCAACAGAGCGTGCATTATCGCCGGCCCGGCGTGCTTGCTAGACTGCGGGCATGTTCACCAATGCCTCGCTCACCGGCAGCAAGCCGGAACAATACGCCCAGCTGCTGGAACAGGCCCGCGGCCTGGTCTACGCCGAGTCCGACCGCATCGCCAACGCGGCCAACCTCTCCGCACTGGTCTACCACGCACTGCCCGACCTGAACTGGGTGGGCTTCTACCTGTACGACGGCAAAGAGCTGGTGGTCGGACCGTTCCAGGGCCTGCCGGCCTGCGTGCGCATCCCGCTGGACAAGGGCGTGTGCGGTGCCGCCGCCAGCCAGCGCGTGACCCAGCGCGTGGAGGACGTCGATGCCTTCCCCGGCCATATCGCCTGCGATTCGGCCTCGCGCTCGGAGCTGGTGGTGCCGTTGCTGCGCGGCGATGAACTGATCGGCGTGTTCGACATCGACAGCCCGAAAGTCGGCCGCTTCGATACCGACGACCAAGCCGGCCTGGAAGCCATCGCCCGCGTGTTCGTCGAGGCGCTGGGATGAGCGCACCGAAGCTGCGCAACATCGGCCCGAAGAGTGCGGCGTGGCTGCGTCAGGTCGGCCTGCGCAGCCGCGAGGATCTGGTTGCGATCGGCGCGGTCGGTGCCTTCGTCAAGGTCAAGCGCGCCGGCTTCAAGCCCAGCCTGAACCTGCTCTATTCACTGGAAGGCGCGTTGCTGGACTGCCATTGGCAGGAACTGAGCGAGCCGCAGCGTGAGGCGCTGGTGCAGGATTACGAAGCGCGCATCGCTGCGCATCCGCTGAAGGCGGCCGGCCCCGCTTCGGGCCCGGTGCATGAGCAGCGCTTCGATGCTGACGACGACGCTGAGGACAGCGTGGCCGAGCGCGCGGACGAGGATTGAGGCCTCCGCGTTCCTGGGGATGCCGGCCAGCGGCCGGCACTACCACTGTGATGCGGGATCGGTAGCGCCGGGTCATGCCCGGCGAGTGCGGTCAGGGCTGCTGCAGCTCCAGCAGTTCGCCCACCAGCCCGACCTCGCCGCGCTCCAGCCACACCCGCAGGCGTGTGCCGTGGTCAATACGCAGGGCCCAGCACAGCGACATCGGCAGGCCGCAGACCTGTGACAGCACCATGCGCAGCGGGCCGCCGTGGCTGACCACCAGCGTCGGCACGGGATCGTCATCATCAAGCAGGCGATCCAGCGCGCGCGCGATGCGCCGCTCGAAGTGGCCCCAGCTTTCGCCGTTCGGCGGCGGGAATGCATGCGGGTCGGCATGGAAGGCCGCCAATGCGTCCTCCGGCAGGTCGAACAGCGACTTCCCGTCCCAATCGCCGAAATCCAGCTCTTCCCATTCCTCGTCCGCTTCCACGTCCAGCCCACGCGGCGTGGCCAGGGCCATCGCCGTGTGCAGCGAGCGCAGCCGCGGCGAACTGATCACCCGCTCCCAGGGCTGCGCAGCGTAGGCGTCGACCAGTTCCTGCGGCAGGCGGGCCAGCTGCGGTGGATCACTGCGGCCATCGAGGAACTCATCGCGACCGTTGCCGGCATGGCGGACCAGGTCGAGGATCATGCGTGCGTCCTGTACAGGCAACGCGGGAACAGCGGAAAACGGGCGGACATCGGCAACGGCACCACGGGATCGAGGGACCATTCTAAGGGCACAGCAAAGGCAGTCGAGCAGGCTCGACGCTACGGGCCGCCTGCGATGCCGTAGACTGCGCGCACTTCCAGGTGACCTGCGGCCACGGCCGGCAGGTTGAAACGGGAAGCCGGTGACGCGTGATTCCACGCCAGGCCGGCGCTGCCCCCGCAACGGTAAGCACGTCAGTTCCAGGCAACACCGCCACTGTGCCGCAGGCATGGGAAGGCGCCTGGACGGTGGCCTCACGCCACCCGGCGGCGAGCCCGGAGACCGGCCAGGAAGCCTCAGGTCGCGATGCGGTGGGCATGGCGCTGGATGACCGCAGCATGCGCTGCGGCGTCGGCGCATGCCTGCCTTCGCGGCTCCTCCCCTTCGCCACGCGGGCGTGCGTGGCACCTGGAGTCCCCCATGAAGCTGCAGTCCCGAATGCTGTCCCTGGCCGTGCTGGCCGCCCTGCCCGCGCTGGCCCAGGCCGCCGATGACACCACCGCGCTCGACCAGATCCTGGTCACCGCCACCCGCACCCCGATCGCCCTGCAGGACAGCATCGCGCCGGCCCAGGTGATCGACCGCGCGCAGATCGAATCCAGCCAGGCCACCTCGCTGCAGGAGCTGCTGCGCGGCCGTGCCGGCATCAACCTGACCAATGCCGGCGGCCTCGGCAAGCAGAGCTCGCTGTTCCTGCGTGGCACCAACTCGGGCCACACCGTGGTGCTGGTCGATGGCGTGCGCATCAACAGTGCCGACCTCGGCCTGGCCATGTACCAGGACCTGCCGCTGGCGCAGATCGAACGCGTGGAAATCGTGCGCGGCCCGCAGTCCAGCCTGTACGGCGCCGACGCCATCGGTGGCGTGATCCAGATCTTCACCCGACGCAACCAGGGCGATTTTGCTCCGCACTTCCAGCTCGGTGGCGGCAGCAACGGCCTGCGCGAAGCCAGCGGCGGCATCGGTGGTGGCACCGAACGCGGCTGGTTCGGCGCCGACATCGCCTACCAGCATTCCGATGGCATCGATGCCTGCCGCGGCTCGGCGACGCTGTTCACCGGCTGCTTCGCCGACGAACCCGACCGCGACGGCTACCGCAACCTGTCCAAGAGCCTGCGTGGCGGCTACACCTTCAACGACCAGTGGAACGTGGAAGGCAGCGCGCTGCGCGCCGACGGCAAGAACCACTACGACGGCTATTACAACTATTCGGAAACCCGCCAGCAGGTGCTGGCCGGCAAGGTGCGCTACACCCCGTCCGAGCGCCTGGCGTTCACCGCCAACGTCGGCCGCAGTGACAACGAGTCGGACAACTTCGGCGCACCGGGGGTGTTCGGCAGCGCCCAGACCCATCGTGACAACGCCTCGCTGCAGGGCGACTTCGGCGTGGCCGAGGGCCAGCTGCTGAGTGCAGGCGTGGATTGGAGCGAAGACAACCTGGACGGCAGCAGCGCCGGATATCTCGTCGACAGCCGCCGCAACACCGGCGTGTTCGTGCAGTACCAGGGTCGCTTCGGCCGCCATCAGCTGCAGGCCAGCGCGCGCAATGACGACAACCAGCAGTTCGGCAACCATGCCACCGGCAGCGTGGGCTGGGCGATGGAACTGGAGCACGGCCTGCGCGTCAATGCCAGCTACGGCACTGCGTTCAAGGCGCCGACCTTCAGCGACCTGTACGACCCGTGGAGCGGGGTGCCGACGTTGAACCCGGAGAAGTCCAAGAGCGCCAATCTCGGTGTTTCGCAGCAGGGCCAGGGCTGGCATTGGGGCCTGGATGTGTACGAGACCCGCATCGATGACCTGATCACCTACGATGCGTCCACGATGAAGATGCAGCAGGTGGAGAAGGCGCGCATCCGCGGTGCCGAGCTGACCGGTGGCGTGCTGTTGGCCGGCTTCGACATCAACGCGCAGCTGAGCTACACCGACCCGCGCAACCGCACCCACGGCAGCACCCAGTTCGACAACTGGCTGCCGCGCCGTGCGCAGCAGACCGCGCGCCTGGACGTCGACCGCCGCTTCGGTGACGTCCGCGCCGGCCTGACCGTGCAGGGTGCGGGCAAGCGCTATGACAACGCCAGCAACTCGGTGAAGGTTGGCGGCTACGGCACGCTGGACCTGCGCGCCGAGTACGCGCTGACACCGTCGTGGTCACTGCTGGCGCGCGCCGCCAACGTGTTCGACCGCAAGTATGAAACCGTGGCGTGGTTCAACCAGCCGGGCCGCGAGTACCAGCTGAGCGTGCGTTACCAGCCGAAGTGACCGCGACGGTCATGGTAGTGCCGGCCGCTGGCCGGCAACATCATGACCTTCGGCAACGCATCCCGGGTTGCCGGCCAGCGGCCGGCACTACCCATTGCGTCAGCCCGGGTTACCGGCCGGCGACCAGGGATGTCCGTTGCATCAGCCCTGCAACCCCGGCAACTCGCGCAGGTCGTCGATCAACGCCACCGCATGCGCGGTGGCCAGGTCCAGGCCGCGCGGATAGCCGTAACGCACCAGTGCGATCGGCATGCCCGCATCTTCGGCGGCGCGGTAGTCGGTCAACGAATCACCCACCATCAGGCACGCCTCTACAGGCAGCTCGAAGTGCGCGGCGATATGCAGCAGCGGTTCACCACTGGGCTTGCGCTGCGGCAGGGAGTCGCCGCCCAACACCAGCGCGAACGCATCACCAATACCCAGATGCTGCAGCAGCGGTGGCACCAGCGCTTCGGGCTTGTTGGTGCAGATCGCCAGCGGCACGTTGCGCGCACGCAGCTGCGTCAGCGCTTCGGCCACGCCATCGAACAGGCGCGGGCTGCGCAGCAGGCACTCACGGTAGTGCACCATGAACACCGGCATCACTTCGGCCAGGTCGACCTCGCGACCGGCGGCATGCACGGCCTGCTCGACCAGGCGGCGCACACCATCGCCGATCCAACCGAGCACCGTGGTTTCCGGCACGCGTGGCACACCGATGTCCTCCAGCGTGCGGTTCAGTGCTTCGGCGATATCAGCTGCGCTGTCGACCAGCGTGCCATCAAGGTCGAACACGACCAGCGGATAGGGATACGACAAGGGACGGCACCTGCATGACGTGGGGCCGTCCATTGTACGCCGCTGGTTTTTGCGCCGATCCGCCTCAGCCGATCCGGCGCGCGCGGGTCGCCAGGAAGGTGGGCAGATAGCGATCGATCAGGAAGCGCGGCTGCGGCTGCCAGTCTTCCATGAAGCGATCGATGATGAAGCCGGCATCGAGCTGACCCCCGATCAGTTCGGTCAGGCTGTGGCCGAAGGTCAGCGCGTCACCCCGTGCCAGCTTCGCCTCGCGCTCGGCCGGCGCCAGGTCTTCCAGGTCCGAATAGGGAATGGCGTACTGTGGCCGGATCAGGCCTTGTGCATCCAGCTGCGGATCGCGCGCGCCAACGAACAGCACCGGGTTGTAGAAGCTGGCCATCAGCATGCCATCGCGTGCCAGCACGCGGCGGCACTCGGTCCACACCGGGCGCACATCAGGCACGTACAGGTTCGAGATCGGGTGGAACACCACATCGAAACTGTCGTTGGCAAACACGTGCAGATCGCGCATGTCGCCCTGCACCGTGCGCAGCTGCAGGCCGTCGCGCGCAGCGACCCTGCGATCCTGTTCCAGCTGTCCGTCGGACAGATCGAACACGGTGACGTCTGCGCCGGCCGCCGCCAGCACCGGTGCCTGCTGGCCACCGCCAGAGGCCAGGCACAGGATGCGGCGGCCGCGTACATCGCCCATCCAGTCCAGTGGCAATGCGCGGGGCGTCAAGTGCACCTGCCAGCGGCCTTCGCGCGCGGCGGCAATCGTTGAACTTTCCACCGGGCGCGACCATTCGCGCACTTCGCTGGCCTGGCGGTCCCAGGCAGCACGGTTGTGGTCGATCAAGGCCTGTCCATGGTTCATGAGTTCTCCTTGCCCGGTGGGCGCCAATCCAGATCCTGGAAGGCCGGGCTGGCGAAACACTCGCCCAGGAAATCCAGGAATCGCCGCATGATAGCGGGCTGCTGGCGCCGTGACGCGTACACGGCATGAATGCCGAGTTCGTCCAGGCTGAATTCGGGCAGCAGTTCGATCAGCTCACCGCTGCGCAGCAACGGCGCCACCTGGTAGGTCGGCAGCATGGCGATGCCGGCACCGGCGCGCACCGCCTCCAGCAGCAGCGAGGCCTCGTTGGCACTGATGTTGCCACCCACCGCCACCGACAGCGAACGCCCATCGCGGTGCAGCTGCCACAGGCTCTTGCCGACGTAGTGGTGAGTCAGGCAGTTGTGCGCAGCCAGGTGCTCGGGTGCGGTAGGCGTACCGCGTGCCTGCAGGTAGGACGGCGTCGCGCACAGCACCGAACGGCAGGTGGCCAGCCGCCGTGCGATCAGGCTGGGATCGATCTGGCGCGCGATGCGCACGGCGAGGTCCACCCGCTCCTCCACCAGGTTCACGGTGCGGTCGACCAGCAGCAGCTCGATGCGTGCCGCCGGATGGCGCGCGACGAAGCCGGCCACCGCCCGCGCCAGGTGGCTCTGCCCGAATGAGACGCTGGCGGTCACCCGCAGCGTACCGTGCGGCTCGGGATCATCACTGGCCAGCTCGCCCTGCAGTTCTTCGCCGATCGCCAGCATCTGCCGGAAGCGCGCCAGCGCCGCCTCACCGGGGCCGGTCAGGCTGACCCGGCGCGTGGTCCGGTGCAGCAGGCGTGCGCCCAGCCAGCCCTCGACCTCGGCCAGGTAGCGGCTGACCATCGCCCGCGACATGTCCAGCACCTCGGCGGCGGCGGTGAGGCTGCCGCGCTCGGCGACCTCGACGAACACGGTCATGGCGGTCATTCGGTCCACATGCTCGATCCATGCAACAAACAAGCGCGTTATACGCTGTTTTTCGAGCGACTGCAGCGGCCTAGAGTGACCCCATTCCCACCCCACACCGCCCCACGGAGTCCTGCCATGAAAATCGCCCTCGTTGGTTCCACCGGCAACATCGGCCGCCAGATCGCCCGCCACGCGCTGGCCCGCGGCCACGAACTCACCGTCATCGTGCGCAGCGCGCAGGACCTTCCGACTGAACTGGCCGGCGCCCACCCGGTGATCGCCTCGCTGGATGACCAGGACGCGCTGGTCGCCGCCATCGCCGGCCACGACGTGCTGGCCAGTGCCTACGGCCCGCGCCCGGGCGATGACATCGGCCGCGTCGGCGAGGTCGCCGCGCAGCTGGCCGCCGCCGCACGCAAGGCCGGTGTACCGCGCCTGGTGGTGGTCGGTGGCGCCGGCAGCCTCGAAGTCGCACCCGGCGTGCAGCTGGTCGATACCCCCACCTTCCCGGACGCCTACAAGCCGTATGCACTGGCCCACCGTGAGGCGTTCAACCGCCTGCAGGCGGTGAATGACCTGGACTGGACCTTCTTCTCGCCGGCCGCCGAGATCGGCCCGGGTGAAGAGCGCGGCCAGTACCGCGTGCAGGCCAAGGCCTTCCTCGCTGATGCCAGCGGCCACAGCCGCATCAGCTACGCCGACTACGGCGCGGCGTTCGTCGCCGAGCTGGAAGCGCACCAGTACCCGAAGCAGATCATCACTGCGGCGTACTGATGCCAGGCCGCCGGGCATGGCCCGGCGCTACCCACCTGTGAGCCAGGCCCACGCCCGGCTCGCCGTCCGCCACAAGGAATGCCCCATGCGTACCGCTGCCCTGCTGCTCCCCCTTGCCCTGGCCGCCAGCTTCACCAGTGCGCCACTGCTCGCCGCGCCGGCCGCCGCGGCGCCGGCCACGGCCACGAAATCCCAGCTGCACCTGCAGACCTTCCATCCCGGCCCGCAGGCGATGTTCTCGGTGTCCTCGGTGCTGATCGAAGGCCGCCACGACGCGATCCTGGTCAATGCGCAGTTTGGTGCAAGCGACGCGCGCAAGCTGGTCGAGCTGATCCGCGCCAGCGGCAAGCAGCTGACCACCATCTACATCAGCCACGGCGATCCGGACTACTACTTCGGCCTGGCCACGCTGCAGGACGCGTTCCCGCAGGCGCGCATCGTCGCCACTGCGCAGACCGTCGCCCACATCCAGCAGACCCAGGCCGGCAAGCTGGCCTACTGGGGACCGAAGATGGGCGCCGACGTGCCGGCGCGCATCGTGGTGCCGCAGGTGCTGGACGGCGATGCCCTGCAACTGGAAGGCCAGCGCCTGCAGCTGATCGGCCTCGATGGCCCGACCCCGGACCGCACGGTGCTATGGGTGCCGTCGCTGCGCGCGATCGTCGGTGGTATTCCGGTGGTAGCCGGTGAGCACGTGTGGATGGCCGATACGCAGACGCCGAAATCACATGCCGACTGGCTGCAGACCCTGCAGCGGCTGCAGGCGCTGAAACCGAAGGTGGTAGTGCCGGGGCACTACGCGCCGGGCGCGGCGCTGGATGCCAGTGCGCTGCGCTTCACCGCGGACTACATCCGCGCGTTCGACGCCGAGACGGCAAAGGCCAAGGACAGTGCGGCACTGGTGAAGGCGATGCAGGCGCGCCACCCGAAGCTGGCGGGCGTGGAGTCGCTGGAGTTGAGTGCGAAGGTGGCCAAGGGCGAGATGCAGTGGCCATGAAGTAGGGGGGTTCTTTTGCAGGGCTGCGCCCTGCACCCGCTCAATGCAACGGCAACAGCCGAAGCAACAGCAACAGCTGGCTATCCGTGGGATGGCGAGGTGGGTCCGGTTGCGGGGGACGCCGTGAATCCGTCCATGGAGGCTCGGTCGCGCCATCCATGGCGCTCACGCCCCCGCAACCGGACCCACCCCGCCTTCGACAGTTTCCCGCCATCTGTCGGAACCTGCTGCTGATGGAACCTGCCGCTGTTGGTGGGTGCCGACCGTTGGTCGGCACGGCAATGATCAGTGCTCGAACAATTCGCCCTGCACCACCGGTTCCTTTTCGCGGAAGCCGCCCAGCCCGACGCCGACCAGGCGGTAGCGCGTCTCCGCCGGCAGGTCGACGCGGGCGCGCAAGGCCAGGGCGATGTCGCGCAGTTCTTCCATCGATTCCGGCGGGCGCTCGGGGGTGAAGCTGCGGGTGAGGATGCGGAACTGCGCGGTCTTCAGTTTCAGCACCACGGTGTGGCCGACGCGTTCGGTCTTGCGCGTGGCATTCCAGGTCTTCTCTGCCAACTGCACGATTGCCTCCCCCAGGTCTTCCAACGGCAGGTCTTCGGCGAAGGTGTCTTCGGAGGAAATCGACTGCACCTGCTGGTCCGGTTCCACCGGGCGCTCGTCGATGCCGCGTGCGCGGTTGTACAGACTGCGGCCGAAACTGCCGAACGCCTCTTCCAGATCGATCAGTGCCCACTGCCGCAGGTCGCCGCAGGTGACGATGCCGCGCGCAGCCAGCTTGCCTTCCATTACCTTGCCGACGCCGGGCACGCGGTTCACCGGCAGCGGCAGCAGGAACGCGTCCACCCGCTGCGGTGGAATCACGAACTGGCCATCGGGCTTGCGCCAGTCCGAAGCGATCTTGGCCAGGAACTTGTTCGGCGCGATCCCGGCTGAAGCGGTCAGGTTCGTCTCCTCGCGGATCTGCGCACGGATGGTGCGGGCGATGTCGGTGGCCAGTTCGATGCCGCTCTTCGGCTCAGTCACGTCCAGATAGGCCTCGTCCAGCGACAGCGGCTCGACCAGGTCGGTATGGCGCAGGAAGATCGCGCGTACCTGTTGTGACACCGCCTTGTAACGCGCGAAGTCCGGCGGCACGAAGATCGCGTCCGGGCACAGGCGCTCGGCACGCACGGCAGGCATCGCCGAACGCACGCCAAACACGCGTGCCTCGTACGAGGCCGCGCACACCACCGAGCGTGCACCACGCCATGCCACAACCACCGGTTTGCCGCGCAGTGACGGATCGTCGCGCTGCTCCACCGACGCGTAGAACGCGTCCATGTCGACGTGGATGATCTTGCGCAGTCGGGTCATGTCAGGCGGAAAGGGCGGGGGCGTGCCGAACGGGCCACACGCCGAAGTATGGTCGTTGCACATCAACAGGATGCGCGTATTCCATTGAAAACACTACGGTTGCGTACGGTTGAAATGTTTGATCGGCGCAGTTTCCACGGGCATCCTCGAGCGCTTGTTTCCCTGTTTCCCCGCTTCCAGGATTGTGCTTCATGACCCGTCTCCACGCGTTCAACCGCGAACAGCTGCTGGCCAGCGCACGCGGTGAACTGTTCGGCACCGCCGCCGGCCGTTTGCCCAACGATCCGATGCTGATGTTCGACCGCATCACCGACATCCACGAGGACGGCGGACCGCATGGCAAGGGCATGGTACGCGCCGAACTGGATATCCGCCCGGACCTGTGGTTCTTCGGCTGCCACTTCATCGGCGACCCGGTGATGCCCGGCTGCCTCGGCCTGGATGCCATGTGGCAGCTGACCGGCTTCTTCCTGACCTGGCTGGGCGCCCCCGGCAAGGGCCGCGCACTGGGCTGCGGCGAGGTGAAGTTCACCGGCCAGGTACTGCCGGAGGCCAAGCTGGTGCGTTACGAGATCGACATCAGCCGTGTCATCAACCGCAAGCTGGTGATGGCCCAGTCGGACGCCCGCATGTACGTGGATGACCGCGAAATCTACAGCGCGCGCGACCTGCGCGTCGGCCTGTTCACTGAAACCGGGAGCTTCTGATGCGTCGCGTCGTCATCACCGGCATGGGCATCACGTCCTGCCTCGGCAATGATCTGGATACCGTTTCGGCTGCGCTGCGCGAAGGGCGCTCGGGCATCACCGCCCTGGCCGACCACGCCGAAGCGGGCCTGCGCAGCCAGGTCGGCGGTCGTGTCGACCTCAATCTGGAGGCGCTGATCGACCGCAAGCAGAAGCGCTTCATGAGCGATGCGGCGGCCTTCGCCTATCTGGCCATGCGCGATGCCATCGCCGATGCCGGGCTCAGCGCCGAGCAGGTCAGCAGCCTGCGCACCGGCCTGATCGCCGGTTCCGGTGGCGGCTCCAGCGAATGGCAGATCGGCGCGGTCGACCTGCTGCGCGAACGTGGGGTGCGCAAGGTCGGCCCGTACATGGTGCCGCGCACGATGTGCTCGACGGTCTCGGCCTGCCTGGCCACGGCCTACCAGATCAAGGGCGTCAGCTATTCGCTGTCGGCCGCCTGCGCCACCTCGGCGCACTGCATCGGCGCCGCCGCGGACATGATCCGCCATGGCGCGCAGGACATCATGTTCGCTGGTGGCGGTGAAGACCTGCACTGGTCGATGAGCGTGATGTTCGATGCGATGGGTGCGCTGTCGACCAGCTTCAACGAGACCCCGGCCAGCGCCTCGCGTCCGTACGACAAGGACCGCGACGGCTTCGTCATCGCCGGTGGCGGCGGCATGCTGGTGCTGGAGGACTACGACCACGCCGTTGCGCGCGGTGCGCGCATCCATGCCGAGCTGATCGGCTATGGCGTGACCTCCGATGGCGCCGACATGGTCGCGCCGTCCGGTGAAGGCGCGGTGCGCTGCATGAAGATGGCGCTGCAGGGCGTCGATCGTCCGCTTGACTACCTCAACACCCACGGCACTTCCACGCCGCTGGGCGACGTCACCGAGCTCAACGCGATCCGCGAAGTGTTCGGCGATGCGGTGCCACCGCTGTCCTCGACCAAGGCGTTGTCCGGCCACTCGCTGGGTGCGGCCAGCGTGCATGAGGCGATCTACTGCCTGCTGATGATGCGCGATGGCTTCGTTGCCGGTTCGGCCAACATCGGCGAACTGGACCCGAAGGTGGAAAGCTTCCCGATCCTGCGCGAGAGCCGCGAGCAGAAGCTGGATACGGTGATGTCCAACAGCTTTGGCTTCGGTGGCACCAACGCTGCGCTGGTGTTCGGCCGGGTGTGATGGGAAGGCGTGCCGACCAACGGTCGGCACCCGTAGAGTCGAGCTTGCTCGACTGCATTGAAAAGCGTGCCAACCAAGGTTGGCACCTACCGGGGCGTTTGGGCGTGCCAACCAAGGTCGGCACCTACCAGGGCGTTTGGGCGTGCCAACCAAGGTTGGCACCTACCGGGGCGTCTGGGCGTGCCAACCAAGGTTGGCCCTACCGAGGCATTGCGTGTGCCGACCCACGGTCGGCACCCACCAAAGCAGCAAAGAGTGCCGACCAACGGTCGGCACCCACCTTATTTCAGCAGCAGCGGCAGCAGCAGCGCGTGCGCGTCCACCAGCGAGCCGACGATGCGGTGGCCCAGTGCGCGCAGCTCTTCATCCGGATGCACCAGGTCCGGCACCTGGATCACGGTCATGCCGGCAGCCAGCGCTGCACGCGTGCCGGCCGGTGAATCTTCCAGCGCCAGGCAGCGCTCGGGCACCTGGCCCAGCCGCTGCGCGGCCAGCAGGTAGATATCCGGCGCCGGCTTCGGCCGCGCCACATCACCACTGGTGATCACGGCATCGAAATACGGCAGCAGGCCGGCAGCGGCCAGCTTGCGGTTGGCCCGCGGCTGCCGCGTGGTGGTTGCCACCGCGCGCGGTACCGCGTGCGCTTTCAGCAGCTCCAGCAGCTCCAGAATGCCCGGACGCAGCGGCAGGCCGGTCTGTGTGCGTGCTTCGTACAGCTCATGGCAGCGTGCGGCCACCGCTTCGATCACGCTGTCCTCGATACCCTGCGCACGCAGCAGCGCGTGCGTGTCACGGTCACCGAGGCCGACCATGCGCAGGAACACGGTCTCGTCCAGGCCCAGCCCGAATTCGTCGGCCGCCTCGCTCCAGCAGGCCAGCGAGACCCGCTCGCTGTCGATCATCAGGCCGTCCATGTCAAAGATGACGGCGTCGGGCAGGAACGGCAGCGCAGCGATGGTGGTCATGGAGCGAAAAGCGTATCCAGGTCGGTAGGAGTGAGCTGCCGCCATTGCCCTTCGTCCAGTCCCTGCAGGTCCAGCCCGCCGACGCGGCTGCGGTGCAGGGCCTGCACATGGTTGCCGGTGGCGGCGAACATGCGGCGTGCCTGATGGTAGCGGCCTTCATGCAGCACCAGGCGTGCGCGGCGCGCATCCAGCACTTCAAGTTCAGCCGGCAGCAAGGGCGTCTTCTCGGACTCCAGCATCAGCGTACCGCTGGCGAACAACGCCACTTCGTCGCCGCGCAGGTCGTCGCTCAGTTCCACTTCGTAGACCTTGGGCAGCTTCGACTTCGGCGAGATGATCCGGTGCAGCAGGCCGCCATCGTCGGTCAGCAGCAGCAGGCCGCTGGTCTCGCGGTCAAGGCGGCCCACGGTGGACAGCACCGGATCGCGGTCACGGAAGCGCGGCGGCAGCAGGTCGTAGATCAGGCGGCCGGTGTCCTTGGTCGAACAGGTGTAGCCGGCCGGCTTGTGCAGCGCGATCGACAGCCCCACCGGCGGGTCCAGCGGCTCGCCGTCGACCCGGATCGCCTCGTGCGGCACCTGGTCGTCGGCATACAGCACCTCGCCGTCGGCGTCGGTGACGCGGCCTTCGCGGAACATCCACTGCACCTGCTTGCGGCTGCCATAGCCCAGGTTGGCGATAAGCTTGACCAGCTTCACTTGCCCTTCCCCTTCACCGCTTCCACCAGCTTGAAGCCATCACGCTCGGCGATCACGCGCACCGCGCCAAAGCTCTCGTTGAGCGTGTACTCGTACGGCAGGTGGCGGTTGGCCACCACGTACAGGCGTCCGCCCGGGCGCAGCGCCTGCGCGGCCACGGCGATGAAGCGCTGGCCGATGTCCGGGCGATCGGCGCGCGAGGGCGTGTGGAACGGCGGGTTGCTGATGATGACGTCGTAGCCCGGCTCGATGCCGGCGGTGACGTCCTGCCACAGGAAGCGCAGCGGCAGCGCGCGCGGCGGCGGCGCCAGGTTCAGTTCGGCCAGGGCCAGCGCACGCTGCTCGGCCTCGTACAGGTCCAGCGCGGTGATCTTCGGGCAGCGTTCCAGCAGCTCGCGCGACAGGTAGCCATAGCCCGCGCCGAGGTCGGCGGCACGCCCGGCCAGGTCGGCCGGCAGGTGCTCGGCCAACAGCGCCGACGCCGGGTCGATGCGATCCCAGGCGAACACGCCCGGGCGGCTGAGGAAACGGCCGCCGACGATCGGCCGCACCGCATCCAGTGCCGACCAGCGCTTGGCCAGGTCGGCGTCGTGCTGGCCCTGCATCGGGGCGGTCCAGTACACGCGACAGTGGTTCTTGGTCAGGCTGCCGCCGAGGCCGGTCAGTTGCTTGAGGTCACCCTCGCCCGAACGTGCACCTTCGTTGTTGGACTGGCAGGCGACGATGCGGCCGCCGTCGGCGACCAGCGCCAGCGCGCGCGCGAACAGGGCACGGGCCTCCTCGCGCTGGCGCGGCGGCAGCACCAGCACCAGCGGGTAGCGGCCCTTGCCGGCCACATCATCCAGCTGGCCGCTGACGGTCCAGCCGGCGGCCTGCTGCAGCGGCTGCGCGAACGGGGCAAAGCTCTGCTCGCAATGCACTTCGCGGTTGCCGGCCACTTCGCGCAGCGGCCAGCCGTCGCGGGCACGCAGGAAGGCCACCGGGCCCTCCGGCCAGCGCAGGGCGCCTTGGGAGAACGGCAGGAACAGGGTCTGCAGGGGGGCGTCGTCGCTGGAGGCCATCGGCGCGGGTACTTCAAGCGTGAGGGCCGTCCATTGTACCGGCTTGGCCGGGCCGGCCCCGGCGGCCGCTTTGCGAAACCCGAACGGGGCCTTGATCTGCCAGCAACATTGAAACGTTCAGGGTAGAGGCTCCCCCGGAAACCCAGGAGAACCTGCATGCGAGCCTTGTTCGTCGGTGGCGTGGTCGACAACAGTGAAATGGACCTGGAAGGCAGCCATCCGCCCGTGCATTACCCCGAGGACACCGGCGGTGGCCACTCGCGCTACCGGCTGCACCAGGTCGGCCATGGTGCCGACGGAAGCGTGGCCTATGCGGTGTACGGCGCACCGGACCTGGCCGACGACGAGGTGGCCCGGGTCGCTGAAGAACGCGCCTACGCGCGCCGTTTCGAGGCGACGCCTACGTTGTTCGAGCACTGAGCGCAGCAGGCACGCATGGCGTGGCTCTACTGCAACCTCTAGTAGATCCACGCCATGCGTGGATGGGCGCGGCAGGTTGCCGTCAGACCCTGGGCGGCAACCTGCGGATGCTGGCGATCTCGTCCAGCCACACGTGGTGCTGCTGCACCGGCGTATCGTAGTCATCCAGGCGCAGCTGGCCGTTGCTGCCTTCGTCGCCGGCCTCGTTGCGGTATTGCTGCACCGTCGGTTTCACGGCGACGGTGCCGAGCAGTCGGCGACCATCCTGCAGGGTCAGTTCCACCTGCGTTTCGCCTTCCAGCTGCGGCAGCAGGGCTTCCAGGCGCGCGATCTGCGCCGGATCGGTATGGATGCGGGGAGCTGTACGGGACATCGGCGACCTCCTGCGTGCAGGGTCGCCGATCGGCCGTGAATGCTCAGTGCAGCGCGCTGTCCGCGCGTGGCACCTGCACTTTGCGTACCGCAGCCACCAGCTGTGCCACCGAGTACGGCTTGGCCACGTGTTCCTGGAAGCCCGACGCCAGCGCTCGGCGCCGGTCATCGGCACGTGCCAGCGCGGTCACGGCAACCGCCGGCAGGGTCATGGCATCCACGCCCATGTCCTCGCGCAGCGTGCGCACCAGGCCATAGCCATCCATGCCCGGCATGCCGATGTCGGTCAGCATCACGTGGTACTGCAGGTGCCCGGTATCGGCCAGCAGCGCCAGCGCTTCACCGGCAGAGCTGGCTGCCGACACGCTTGCGCCCTGCTCTTCCAGCATGCGCCGCAGGTACTCCAGCACTTCCGGCTGGTCTTCCACCGCCAGCACGTGCATGCCGCGCAGCGGATACGGTTCGACGATCACCGGCTCCAGGATCGGTCCGCTGATCACTTCGCGCAGCGGCCGCCGTTCGGCATCGGGAATGTGCTGCGGCAGGCGCACGGTGAAGGTGGCGCCGTGGCCATGGCCCTCGCTGGCGGCGGCGACGGTACCGCCATGCAGTTCGACCAGCTGCTGCACGATGGCCAGGCCCAGGCCGAGGCCGCCATGGCGTCGGGTGGTGGTGCCATCGGCCTGGCGGAAGCGGCTGAACAGATGATTGAGGAATTCGGGCGCGATGCCGTCGCCGGTGTCGCGCACGGTGATCACCCAGTGGTTGCCGTCGGCCTGCAGCTGCAGATCGATGCGGCCTTCGGCCGGGGTGAACTTGATCGCATTCGACAGCAGGTTCCACAACACCTGCTGCAGGCGGGTGGCATCGCCCAGCACCAGGCTGGGCTGCTCCGGCAGCTGCAGGCTCACGTCCAGCGCCTTGCCTTCGGCGACCAGCTCCTGCGCGCCGATGGCTTCGCCCAGCAGGTCGCGCAGGTCCAGTATCTCCACCTCCAGCTGCACCTTGCCCAGCAGCATGCTGCTGAGGTCGAGCATGTCCGAGATCAGCCGCTTCTGCGCACCGGCGCTGTTGGCGATCACGTTCAGGCCCTTGTACAGCGGGCTGGTGTTGTCCACGCGCTGCAGCAGCAGCTCGCTCCAACCGAGGATGGTGGTCAGCGGCGTGCGCAGCTCATGCGACAGCGTGGCCAGGAACTCGTCCTTCAGCCGCGCCATGTTCTCGGCGGCGCTGCGCGCGGCGCGCTCGGACTGCAGCAGTTCCTCGCGTGCCAGTTCGATCTCGCGGCGCTCGGTCACGTCCGGGCTGCTGCCAGCCAGGCCGATGAAGCGGCCCATGCGCGAGAAGCGCGGGCGCGCGTTCATCTCCAGCCAGCGCCACTGGCCGTCGGCGCGCCGCGCACGTACCAGCGCATGCATCGAACGCTGCGCCTTCAGTGCTTCCTGCAGCTCGTACTCGAATACGGACGCATCGTCTGGATGTACCAGGCCGCGCCAGACATCTTCCGGAACGCGCGTTTCGTCGCCACCGAAAAACTCGCTGAAGGCGCTGTTGACGAAGCGGGCGTGGCCGCGCTCGTCGAGCACCCATACCGGCATCGGCAGGCCATCGGCCAGTGCGCTGAAGCGGGCTTCGCTTTCGCCCAGCTCCACTTCCATCTGCTTGCGCGCGGTGATGTCGAAGAACAGGATGCCGACCTTGTCTTCGCCCGGACGACCAACGCGCACCGCATCCACCGCGAACGAGCGGCCCAGGGCGCGCGCTTCCATCTCGAACTGGGCGGGGCGACCACTGCGGGCCACTTCACCGTAGATGCGGAACCAGTCTTCCTCGTGGTTCGGTTCCAACGCACTCATGCGCTGACCGCGTGCGTCCTTCAGGCCGGTATGGCGCTCGAAGGCGTCGTTGACCTCGATGAAACGATAGTCCACCGCGCGGTCGCCTTCGAACAGCACCTGGATCACGCAGAAACCGGCGTTGATGCGCTCAAGCACGCCACGATGCAGGTCGGGTTCGGGCGCCGGCACCATCATCGGTGGGCGCTCCACGAGGGGCGGCAGTGTGGACAAGGGCGTCAGTGCAGGCCGGATTGGAGGCACAGCATCTTCCAAAGGGCGTATTCACAGCGTCAAGCGCCGTCAGTCAGGGTTGACGACGATGAATTGGCGGCAACCACTCTTGCGCATGACGCAATCTGCCATTGCGGCGCCCCGGCCGCAGGATCACACTCGATCTGTGATCAACATCGTCCCCATCGCGGGGACGCAGGAGACCGTCATGAAACGCTCACTCGCGATTGCCCTGCTGGCAGGCGCCCTGGTGGCGGGCGGCGCCGCCGCTGCACCGCGCACCGTGACCGATGCGGACGCGCCACGTGCGTTGCAGGCCGATGGCCCGGTCAGCGTGAAATGGGAGGACCCGGCCAAATTCACCGAGATCCGCCAGAGCACCAACCGCTTCGAGGCCGAACGCGGTGACTGGGTACAGCAGCTGGCCCGCTACCTGCAGACCACCGCTGCCAAGCCGCTGCAGCCTGGGCAGACCCTCGATGTCACCCTGGTGGACATCAAGCGTGCCGGTGACTACGAGCCGTGGCACGGCCCGCGTGCGCGCGACATCCGCGTGATGCGTGATATCTACCCGCCCCGCATCACCCTGCAGTACACGTTGAAGGACGCCAGCGGCCGTATTGTGAGCGAAGGCGACGCCCGCCTGAGCGACTCCGGCTACCTGCAGGGTAGTGGGTTGCTGACCAACAGCGATCCGCTGCGCTACGAGAAGCGCCTGATTGATGACTGGGTGAAGCGCCAGCTGGCCAGCCAGGCCACCGCTGCGCGCTAGGCCCCTCGGCAGGTGTCGACCCTGGTCGACACGCATTCACCGCGCCGGCCAAGGTCGGCCGCTACCAGAGCCGCGCATGACGACCGCTGCGCGCCAGGCTCCCGGTAGGTGTCGACCCTGGTCGACACGCATTCACCGCGCCGGCCAAGGTCGGCCGCTACCAGAACTGCGCATGGCGACCGCTGCGCGCCAGGCCCCCGGTAGGTGTCGACCTTGGTCGACACGCATTCATGGCGCCGACCAAGGTCGGCCGCCACCGAAGCCGAGCGTGGGCTCGGCGTTACACGTACACCTTCGCCACGCGCTTGACCGCGCACGGCAGCTGGTACGCGCTCACGCCGCATCGCGGCGCCAGTTCCGCCAACGTCGGCGCACTGCCCCACAGTTCCACCACGCTGCCCACCGCGGCCTGCGGATGCGCCGTCAGGTCCACCGTCAGCATGTCCATCGACACGCGCCCGATCAGGGCACCGGGCTGACCATCGATCAGCACCGGGGTGCCATTCGGAGCGAACTGCGGATAACCGTCGGCATAGCCGAGCGCGACCACACCCACGCGGGTGCGCGCCTTGGCCACGAAGCGTGCGCCATAACCCACCGGCTCACCGGCCTCGATCCAGCGTTCGGCGATCACCTTCGACTGCATCGTCATCACCGGGCGCAGGCGCTCGGTCAGTACGGTGTTGTCAGGCAGCGGATTGGCGCCGTACAGCATCAGGCCCGGGCGCACCCAGTCGCTGCGTACATCCGGCCAGCCCAGCAGCGCCGGCGAGTTGCACACACTGGTCTCGCCATCGAGGCCGTCGATGGCCCGCGCGAACGTCGCCGCCTGCTCGTGGGTGCGTTCGCTGTCCAGCTCGTCGGCGCGTGCCAGGTGGGTCATCAGCACGATGCGTTCGACCTGCTGCAGCGCCGACAGGCGTGCATGCGCCGCGCGGAAGCTGTCCACGTCCAGGCCGAGGCGATGCATGCCGCTGTCCAGCTTCAGCCACACCGTCAACGGACGCGGGCTGTCGAAGGCAGCGACGGCTTCCAGCTGCCACGGCGAGCCGACGGCGAACCAGAAATCATGCTCGGCCACCAGCGCCATGTCGCTGGGCTCGAAGATGCCTTCCAGCAGCAGGATCGGCGCACGGATGCCGGCCTGGCGCAGTTCCAGCGCCTCTTCGATGGTGGCCACGCCGAAACCATCGGCCTCGCTTTCCAGTGCCTGCGCACAGCGCACTGCGCCGTGGCCATAGGCATCGGCCTTGATGATCGCCAGGGCCTTGCTACCGCCCAGTTCACGGGCGAGCCGGTAGTTGCTGCGCAGGGCGCCCAGATCGATCAGCGCGCGGGCAGGACGCATGTGCGGTTCTCTTGTTGCGGCGCGTGACCGTACTGGCCGTAGCGGAAAATATCCAGGCCTTCGGTGCTGATCTGCGGCTGGCGCGCGCTCATCAGGTCGGCCAGGTAGCGGCCCGAGCCGCAGGCCATGGTCCAGCCCAGCGTGCCGTGGCCGGTGTTGAGGTACAGGTTGCGGAATGGCGTGGCGCCGATCACCGGCGTACCGTCCGGCGTGGCCGGGCGCAGGCCGGTCCAGAACTGCGCGCGCGACAGGTCGCCGCCCTTCGGGTAGAGATCGCTGACCACCAGCTCCAGGGTCTCGCGACGGCGCTGCGACAGCGACAGGTCGAAGCCGGCCACTTCGGCCATGCCACCGACGCGGATGCGGTCGTCGAAACGGGTGACCGCCACCTTGTAGCTCTCATCGAGGATGGTCGAGGTCGGCGCCATCGCCGGGTCGGTGATCGGCAAGGTCAGCGAGTAACCCTTCAGCGGATACACCGGCAGGCGCATGCCCAACGATGCGACCAGCGCCGGCGAGTAGCTGCCGAGCGCGACCACGAAGCGGTCGGCAGTTTCCAGCTTGCCGTCGATGCGTACGCCGGTGATGCGGTCGCCATCGAATTCCAGGCCGGTGATGTCCTGGTCGAAACGGAACTCGACCCCGGCATCCACGCACATCTGCGCCAGGCGGCGGGTGAACAGCTGGCAGTCGCCGGTCTGGTCGCGCGGCAGGCGCAGCGCGCCGACCAGGCCATCGACATGGGCCAGGGCCGGTTCGGCCTGGATGATGCCGGCGCGGTCCAGTACCTCGTACGGCACGCCGTACTGGGCCAGGATCTCGATGTCCTGCGCCGAGGCATCCAGCTGCTGCTGGGTGCGGAACAGCTGGGTGGTGCCCAGGTCGCGGCCTTCGAACTCGATGCCGATCTGCGCGCGCAGCTCGTTCAGGCAGTCGCGGCTGTACTCGGACATGCGCACCATGCGCGCCTTGTTGATCGCGTAGCGCTCGTGGGTGCAGTTGCGCAGCATCTGCCACAGCCAGCGGTACTGGGCCAGGTCCATGCCCGGCTTGATCGCCAGCGGCGCATGCTTCTCGAACAGCCAGCCGATGGCCTTCTTCGGCACGCCCGGGGCGGCCCACGGCGAGGTGTAGCCGAACGACAGCTGGCCGGCATTGGCGAAGCTGGTTTCCAGCGCCGGGCCGGGTTGGCGGTCGATGACCGTGACTTCAAACCCGGCCTGTCGCAGGTACCAGGCACTGGTGGTGCCGATCACGCCGCTGCCGAGAACTAGGACTCGCATGGGACTTCTCCAACCCGATCATTCCCTGCACTGGAGCGTGCCGGGACCATAATTGGGGAAGTATAGACAGCCATTCCCAGTTGATTTGCCTGATTTGCAATCAACCGGCAGGATGTTCCCCTGCAATTCATTCCCCAAGGTTGACGGCCATGGCCACCCGTACCCGCGAACTGGACAAGATCGACCGCAAGATCCTGCGCATCCTGCAGGCCGAGGGCCGTATCTCCTTCACCGAACTGGGCGAGCGGGTCGGCCTGTCGACCACCCCGTGCACCGAGCGCGTGCGCCGCCTCGAGCGCGAAGGGGTGATCACCGGCTACCACGCCCACCTCGATCCGGCGGCGGTGAAAGCCAGCCTGCTGGTGTTCGTGGAGATCAGCCTGGCCTACAAGTCTGGCGACATCTTCGAGGAGTTCCGGCGCGCGGCCCTGAAGCTGCCCAACGTGCTGGAGTGCCATCTGGTCTCGGGCGACTTCGATTACCTGCTGAAGGCGCGGATCAGCGAAATGGCCTCCTACCGCAAGCTGCTCGGCAGCACCTTGCTGACACTGCCGCATGTACGAGAGTCGAAGAGCTACATCGTGATGGAAGAAGTGAAGGAAACGCTGAGCCTGCCGATTCCGGATTGAGTCCGGAACGGTAGTGGGGCCAGATCCCGTGCAGCGGGCTCTGACCCCCGGGTCCGTCAGCGCTGCTGCGGATGCTTCTGCGAGCGCTGTTCCTGCTGCTTGCCACCCTTGTGCGGCTGCTGCGGGTCCATCTGTTGCTGTTGCTGCTGTTGCTGTTGCTGCGGGTTGCGGCCCTGCGGTTCCTTGCCGGGATGACGGTTCTGCTGGTTTTTCATGATCGCGATCCAGTGGACGAAGGACATGCGGCGGCGCAATGCCGGCGCACGGTCACGTTGGTCCCGGAACGGTTAATCGCAGGCGAAAAAGCAGTGATCTGCAGCGGGTTGTTTTCGTGCGTTCAGGCCGGACAGCGTGCGGTAGCCGCCAACCTCGTTTGGCACCCGAGATCAGCGCTTGATCTGCTGGCCATCGCCGGCCGGCACGCTGTCGTAATAGCGGCCGGTACGCGAATCGAACACGCGGTTCGGACCGGCCGGGCGCACGCCAGGCACGATGCGGCCATTGCGGTCGTACACCTTGTCGGCCGGCTTCGGCGCCGGGGTGGGCGCGATCTGGGCGGGACCGGTGGACCTGATCGGCTGCGCCGGCTGCGGCGACGGCAGGACCTGCGGCTGCGGGCGAGCGGCCTGCGGCGGCGGCATCACCGGCTGCGGTGCCACGGTGGTGGCACTGCGGGTGGCGGTCGGGCTCGACGACGTCGGTACCTGGGCCTGCGCGACCAGGGGCAACAGGGCCATCAACAGCAGGGAAAGGTTCAGTTTCATATCACGCTCCGGCGTGGATCACATTTACCTTGCACCTGCACCTGTGTGCCGGCCATGAACGGCCATCACACTTGCAAGCGCGCGCCGGCACCCCCACGTTTTCCGCCATCCCCAGGCCATCAACCCCACGGAGCGCCGCCATGACTGCCTTCGACCTGACGCCCCCCACCGCCACCCAGACCGAGGCGCTGATCGCCGGCCTCAGCAGTGAAGAGCGCCGCGTGCTGCTGCAGCACGGTACCGAGGCGCCGTTCTGCGGCGTGTTCCTCGACAACAAGCGCGAGGGCGTCTACTGCTGCCGGCTGTGCGCACTGCCGCTGTTCCGCTCCAGCACCAAGTTCGATTCCGGCACCGGTTGGCCGAGCTTCTTCGCCCCGTTCGACCCGGCACACGTGCGCGAAATCCGCGATACCAGCCACGGCATGGTCCGCACCGAGATCACCTGCGCGCGCTGCGGCAGCCACCTGGGTCACGTTTTCCCGGACGGCCCGCCGCCCACCTACGAGCGCCACTGCCTGAACTCCGTCTCACTTTCGTTCACCGGCAATGGCGAGCCTTGGCCCGACCCGTTGCAGCGTGGCGGCGCCGAAAGCGGCGTGGCGGGCTGAAACACCCCGCTGACCGATTTCACAGAATTCCCTCTTCAGAAAACCGGGCGACGGGCCGACAAGGAGATATCCCCTCTCCTTGCGTCGCCCCATGCTCATCATCGTTGGATTCCTGGTCGTCATCGTCAGCGTGATCGGGGGCTATCTCGGTGCCCACGGCCGCCTGGGTGCCCTCTGGCAGCCCTACGAGCTGGTCATCATCGGTGGCGCCGCGCTCGGCGCCTTCCTGGTCGGCACCCCGGCCAAGACGGTCAAGCAGACCCTGCAGGCCATGGTCGGCGTGTTCAAGGGCCCGCGCTACAAGCAGCAGGACTACATCGATGTGCTCAGCCTGCTCTATGAACTGCTCAACAAGGCCCGCCGCGAAGGCTTCATGGCGCTGGAAGACCACGTCGAGCGCCCGGCCGAAAGCGCGCTGTTCGGCAACTACCCCAAGGTGCAGGCCGACCACCACCTGATCGACTTCATCACCGACTGCCTGCGCCTGATGATCGGCAGCAACATCGAGCCACACGAGCTGGAGCCGCTGCTGGAACTGGAGCTGGAAAAGCACCACGCCGAGGCCATGGCGCCGTCGCAGGTGCTGACCAAGGTCGCCGACGGACTGCCCGGTTTCGGCATCGTCGCGGCGGTGCTCGGCATCGTCATCACCATGGGTTCGATCGGCGGGGATATCGTCGAGGTCGGCGGCCATGTGGCCGGCGCGCTGGTCGGTACCTTCCTGGGCATCCTGCTGGGCTATGGCTTCGTCGGCCCGATGGCAGCCGCCATGGAAGCGCGCGCCGAGCAGGACAGCCGCATCTACGAATCGGTGAAGACCGCGCTGCTGGCCTGCCTGCGTGGCTACAACCCGAAGATCGCGCTGGAATTCGCCCGCAAGACGCTGCCGTCGAACGTGCGCCCGGCCTTCTCCGATTTCGAGCAGCACCTGAAGACGGTCAAGTAAGCCATGGCCGAGACCAAGCCCACCGTCATCGTCCGCCGGGTCAAGAAGGCCGGCCACGCCGCCCATCATGGCGGTTCGTGGAAGGTGGCCTATGCCGACTTCGTGACCGCGATGATGGCGTTCTTCCTGGTGTTGTGGCTGATGGCCACCACCAACAAGAACGACCGTGCGGCCATTTCCGAGTACTTCCGCAACCCCAGCCCGCTGAGCGGGCAGAACGCCACGCCGGCGCCCGGCATGGCCGGCCCGGGTGGCGCCAGCACCTCGATGATCAAGCTGGGTGGTGCCACCGACATCTCGCGGGGCAGCAGCAACGATCCCTTCCAGAACCAGAAGGAAGCCGTGCCGCAGCCGGTGGACCAGCAGCAGCGCGACAAGCAGCAGCTGGAAGCGCTGATGAAGGAACTGCAGGAAGCGATCAGCAAGAGCCAGGCACTGGAGCCGTTCAAGGACCAGCTGCTGCTGGATCTGACCCCGGAAGGCCTGCGCATCCAGATCGTGGACAAGCAGAACCGGCCGATGTTCGACCTCGGCAGCGCCACGCTGAAGCCGTACACGCAGCAGATCCTGCACGAGCTGGCCAATTACCTGAACCACGTGCCGAACCGGATCAGCCTGACCGGCCACACCGACATCACCGCCTATTCGGCCGCGCGCGGCTACGGCAACTGGGAACTAAGCGCCGATCGTGCCAACGCCGCACGGCGCGCACTGGTGGACGGCGGCCTGGAGGACAGCAAGATCACCCGCGTGGTCGGCCTGTCTTCGTCGGTGCTGTTCGACAAGGCCGACCCGCAGAATCCGATCAACCGCCGCATCAGCATCGTGGTGATGACCCAGGCCGCCGAAGCGGCCGCCCTGGCCGGTGCCGGCCCGCAGGTGGGGCTGTCGGCCCCCGCCGCCGACCCGGACGTGCAGGCCGCGCAGGGGCCGGCAAAGTAAATGGTAGGTGCGGACCTTGGTCCGCACATCCGGGAAAAGCGTTCGGACCAAGGTCCGCACCCACCAGGGGCATGACCCGGCGCACCCGCTACAATGGCGGTCTTTCCGTTTCCAGGTGACTCCACCCCATGTCCCAGAACTCCAAGGCCAAGCGCGACAAGCGCAAGAAGCAGCAGGCCAAGCGCCCGTTCCTCCGCCTGAACGCGCAGCAGCAGGTGCAGAACCATGCCGTGCTGACCAACGAAGACGGCCAGGTGGTCGCGGCCATCGGCCTGCAGGGCCGTGAGTGGCTGCTGGCCATCGGCGGCCAGACCATGGGCAATGCCGAGAACCCGGTACCGATGCTGGCCATGCTCAAGCACCTGGCCAACGTGCAGGAGAAGGAAGGCCGCAAGGTCAACCTGGAGTACTCCGAACTGCTGCAGAAGCTGCTGGACACCCTGGCCGCCGAATCCGAGCAGACCGCCGACGAGTACCTGGACAAGCTGGTCGCCGAGTTCGAAGGCGTCGACGCTGCTGAGGGCGAGGAAGGCGAAGCCGCCGAGGGCGACGTGGCCGAAGTAGCCGCTGCCGAGGCCGCTCCGGCCGCTGACAGCGACAGCAAGCCGCAGGCCTGAACCGGCCGCGGCGGTGACGGTCTACGTCGATGACGCGGTGCATCCCTGGCGCGGACAGCGCTGGGCGCACCTGATGGCCGACACCCTGGCCGAGCTGCACGCGATGGCGGCGCAGCTCGGCATTCCCCCGCGGGCCTTCCAGAACAAGGCCAGCGGCGCCCACTACGATGTCACTGCCGAGCTGCGCGCGCAGGCGATCGCGCTCGGTGCGCGGGCGATTTCACGGCACGCCGACCGCGAGCTGGTCAAAGCAGTGATCGCCAACGCCAGGGCGCAGTACCGGCCGTAGATGGGAGCGCCGGGCATGGCCCGGCGCTACCGATCAATCTCAGAACGGGTCGCTGCCCAGCCGGATTTCCACGTTCAGCAGCGAGCACAGCGCCAGCATCGCGTCATCGTCGCGGGTCAGCGCCATCACGCCGGTGAAGCCGTCGCTGCCGGCATCCACGCTCCACAGCGTGTAATTGTGCTCGCGCAGGCGGTCGAAGGCGGTGGACATCAGCTGCACGCCGTCCAGGTCTTCGGCGAAGTCCTCGTCATCCAGGTCGCCGCCCCAGTCCAGCTGCAGGTTGAAGCGCGCCGACAGCTCGTTCACCGCCGACTGCAGCGATTCCAGGTCATCTCGTTCCACCTCGAAACCGGACTGCCAGGCGATGGCCGTGAACAGCGCCGGCAGCCAGTCGCTATCCGCTTCCAGCGGCTGCCCGTCCTCGGCCAGGTGCTCGCGCCAGCGGTTGAACTGCTGCAGGGCCAGTTCCTCGTCACCCGGGTTGATCAGCACCAGCAGGTTCCAGACCCGCGCCTCGAAGCCGTCTTCGTCGAAGTCGTGGATGTCTTCCTCGAAGTCGAAATAGTCGCTGTTGTCGGGCATGGCGGAACTTCCTCTGGGGCAGGCCGGCATTCTACGGTTTATCCTGTGCCGCTGAAGCCGGCCTTGGTGGCCGTCACTGTGAATGAAGCGATGAGCGATACCCCTCCCGACCACCTGGCGATCAACCCGGCCAGCCCCTTCCATGATGCGCAGGCGCTGGAGCGCGGCGTTGGCGTGCGTTTCAACGACGTCGAGCGCGACAACGTTGAGGAATACTCGGTCAGCGAAGGCTGGATCCGCGTGCAGGCCGGCAAGGCCCGCGACCGCCGCGGCAACCCGATGACCATCAAGGTCAAGGGCAAGGTCGAGGCGTATTTCCTGGACCAGAAGCCGGAATAACCCGCGCCGTGGGATCGGTAGAGTCGAGCTTGCTCGACTGCTTTGCGAAAGAGCAGTCGAGCAAGCTCGACTCTACGTTTCGGGGCAGGGTCATTCGCGCTTGCGCGATTCCAGCAGGTCCAGGTTGCGGATCAGGCGCCGCGAGATCTCATCGGAGATCACCCCGCGCCGGGTCAGCCGGAACAGCTCCTCGCGCTCGGCATTGAGGCCGGCGCTGCGCAGCTGGCGGTAACCCAGTTCCATGCGCCGCACCTTCTCCGGGTCCACGTCGGGCCCGTCGCTGTCCTTCTCCAGGTGGCGCTGGTACAGCAGGCTGACCCGCGAGGCGGCATCGTTGTACAGCTGCACGTTCTCGGTGTTCTGGTTCATCACCATCTGCTGGCGCATGCGCTCGACCCCGGCCAGCGCCGCCTTCGACGACAGCCGGCGCGCCAGATCCTCTTCCTTGCGCTCACCCGAATCGGACGGCAGCTGCAGGCCTTTCAACAGCCGCGGCAGCGCGATGCTGGCGCCCAGCAGCGAGAACAGGATCACCGATGCGGCCAGGAAGATCACCAGGTCACGCGCCGGGAACGCACTGCCGTCGGGCAGGAACAGCGGCAGGGTCAACACACCGGCCAGGGTGATCGCACCGCGCACGCCGGCCACCGAGGTCGCCACCACGATGCGCCAGTTCGGTGCCTCGCCCCGCTCCAGGCCGCGACGGCGCGCGCGCAGCAGGTTCCAGCGCAGCGACAACCACACCCACAACAGGCGCAGCACGACCAGTGCCAGATTGATCACCACCACATACACCAGCAGCCACCACGCACTCTGGTGGCCGGTCTCGTTCATGGTGGTGGTGGCGCGTTCGACGATGCCCGGCAGCTGCTCGCCCAGCAGCACGAACATGATGCCGTTGAAGCTGAACTGCAGCATGTTCCAGACCCCGGCGCGCTGCACGCGCATGCTGCCGGAGACGCGTCCGGTCAGCTCGACATAGCTCATCGCGATACCGGCGGCGACCGCGGCGAGGATGCCCGAGGCATGGATCTCTTCGGCCAGCAGATAGGCTGCGAACGGAATCAGCAGGTTGACCAGCATCGCCGCGCCCGGCTCTTCGCCGAAGCGGCGCCACAGCCAGCGCTGGAAGGTCGACACGCCCAGCGTCACCGCCACGCCCACGGCGAGGCCGGCCACCGCCACCCACACGAAGGTCAGCGAGGCGGTGGCCAGCGAGAAGGTGCCGGTCATCACCGCCGCCACCGCGAAGCGGAAGCAGACCAGGCCCGAGGCATCGTTCAGCAGCGACTCGCCCTCAAGGATGTGCATCAGGCGCTTGGGAATCGGCGCCTTGGAAGCGATGGCCCCGACCGCCACCGGGTCGGTCGGCGACACGATGGCCGCCAGCGCGAAGCACACCGCCAGCGGCATCACTGGAATCAGCCAGTGGATGAGGAAGCCGGCGCCGATGACGGTGAACACCACCAGGCCGAACGCCAGCTCGAGGATCGCGCCCTTGTCGCGGAACAGGCCCTGTTTGGGAATACGCCAGCCATCCAGGAACAGCAGCGGCGGCAGGAACAGCAGGAAGAACACCTCCGGCTCCAGCGCGTGGCCGCGGTTGAACACGCCGGCGATGACCGCACCCAGGCCGATCTGCACCAGCGGCAGCGGCAGCGAGAACGGCAGGACGCGAACCAGGTAGCCGCTGGCGACAACGGCCACCAGCATCGCCAGGACGACTTCAATGGTATGCATGCTTCTTCCAGGAAGCGGCGCGCGGGGAGGCTCGCAAGCCAGCGCCGGAAACCCGGGAAAAACTACCACACGCGGCCACGACCGCGACGGCCGGGGCCGCCGCGCGTCAGCCCCGGCTCATGCCCCGTCGAAGCGGTACAGGTCCATGGCAAGGAAGCCGGCATCGATACCGGCGTCGATGCGGCGTGCGCCGAAACCGCCCTCGCCGGCCGCGCCCATCGCGAAGAACAGCGGCAGCAGGTGCTCGTCGGTCGGGTGCGCACGTTCGGCGAACGGCGCCTGCCGGCGGTAATCGAGCAGGGCCTGGCGGTCGTCGGCGGCCAGGCGCTGCTCCACCCACTCGATGAAGGGCCGCACGTACGGCGCTTCCTTGCCGTCCTGGTAGTCGCCCCAGTCGTGCAGGTTGTGGGTGATGCTGCCCGAGCCGACCAGCAACACGCCCTGCTCGCGCAGCGGCGCCAGCGCGCGGCCGAGCGCGAACTGGTGCTCGGGGCCGAGCAGCGGCTGGATCGACACCGGCACCACCGGGATGTCGGCCTGCGGGCGCAGCAGCCGCAGCGGCACCCAGGCACCGTGGTCGAGGCCACGCTGCGGATCGAGTGCCACCGGCAGGCCAGCGGCGGCGATGCGGCCGGCCACCTCGTCGGCCAGCGCCGGATCGCCCGGCGCCGGGTACTGCAGTTCAAACAGCGCGCGCGGGAAGCCGCCGAAGTCATGGATGGTCGGTGGCTGCGGATGCGCGCCGACCAGCGGCTGCCGGCCCAGCCAGTGCGCCGAGGCCATCACGATGGCGCGCGGCGTCGGCAGGTCGCGCGCCAGCTCGGCCAGGCGCACGCCAACCTGGCCCGGATGCAGGGCGGTCATCGGCGAACCATGCGAGATGTACAGCGAAGGCAGGCGGGACATGGAATTCTCCAGTTGCAGGATCAGGCGGCGATCAGCGCGAACGCAGGGTCCACTTGCCATCGCCGACCAGGAACAGCACTACCAGCGCCAGTGCCCAGAACGCCGGGTATTCCCAGCCGCCGCCGGCATTGGCGAAACCGAAGCCGTTGGCGCCGTGCACGGTGACGATGGTGCCCAGCAGCAGCGGCACACCTACCAGGCCCACCCAGCGTGCGTAGATGCCCAGCAGGAGCGCGACGGTGATCACCAGCTCGACGCCGATGGTGAGGTAGCCGAGAACGCCGGGCAGGCCCAGCGACTCGAAGAACGCCGCCGTGCCGGCCGGGGTGAACACCAGCAGCTTGGTCAGCGCATGGACCAGGAACAGCACGCCCAGGGCCAGGCGCAGCAGGGTGGCGCCGTACGGGGCCAGCGGCGAAACAGGAGCGGTCGTGGTGTGCATGGGGAAACACCTTGAAGGGAGTGGGCACAGGTTATTGCGCCTTCGTGGACCAATAAATACGATGGATTGACCGTATTTATTTCAAAAGGCGCAACAATGGACACCCTAGAGGCGATGCGCGTGTTCGTGGCGGTGGTCGAGCGCAACGGCTTCAGTGCCGCCGCCCAGGCCCTGGACATGTCCACTGCCGGCGTCACCCGCCAGGTCGCCGCGCTGGAAAAGCGCCTGTCCACCCGCCTGCTCCACCGCACCACGCGCCGGGTCAGCCCGACCAGTGCCGGTGCCGCCTACTACGCCCAGTGCGTGCGCCTGCTGGCCGAGTTCGACGCGCTGGAGGCCAGCATCGGCGCGCAGGCGCTGGAGCCCTCCGGCACGCTGCGCATCAACGCACCGGTCAGCTGGGGCATCGCCCGCCTCGGCCCGCTGCTGGCCAGCTACCGCGAACGCTTCCCGCAGGTGGAACTGGACCTGGCCCTGTCCGACCGGCTGGTGGACATGGTCGAGGAAGGTTACGACGTCGCCATCCGCATCACCCGCGAGCCGGGGCCGACGTTGATCGCGCGACGTCTGGGCGAATCGCGGGTGAGCCTGTGCGCCGCGCCGGCCTACCTGGCCGCACGCGGTACGCCACAGACGCCGCAGGAGCTGCAGGCCCACGCCTGCCTGAGCTACAGCTACTGGGCCGCCGGCGACCATTGGCCGCTGCAGGGGCCGGACGGCGAAGTGAAGGTGGCGGTGAGCAGCCTGCTGCACGCCAACAACGGCGACGTGCTGCGCGAAGCGGCGATCGCCGGCATGGGCGTGATCCTGCAGCCCGATTTCCTGCTGGAAGACGCGCTGGCCGATGGCCGCCTGGTGCGCATCCTGCCCGAATGGGAGGCCTCGCCGATCGGCATCTTCGCGGTCTATACCAGCCGCAGCCATCTGGCACCGAAGGTGCGCAGTTTCATCGACCACCTGGTGGAGGCCGGGGTGTAGCCGAGTCTGGCGCTGGCCGGCAATCAGACACATCCCGGTCCTGGGCGAATGCCGGCCAGCGGCCGGCACTACCACTTAGGCGGCAACCTCATCCAGCGCCTCGATGATCCGTTCCAGCGGCGCCGGCCGCCCCAGCAGGTAACCCTGCACCTGGTCGCAGCCGTGCGC
Source organism: Stenotrophomonas sp. 86156_Sma (assembly GCF_056481625.1). Lineage (NCBI taxonomy): Bacteria > Pseudomonadati > Pseudomonadota > Gammaproteobacteria > Lysobacterales > Lysobacteraceae > Stenotrophomonas > Stenotrophomonas sp. 86156_Sma. Next base: position 531,078 of record NZ_CM151157.1, on the reverse strand, counting down.
AGCCAGCCAGTCCAGCTGCCCTGGCGTTTCCACGCCCTCGGCGATGATGGTCAGGCCCATGCTGTGGCCCAGCGACAGCAGCGCGCGGCAGATCGAGGCATTGCGCGGATTGGTTTCCACGTCGGCGACGAAGCTGCGGTCGATCTTCAGGATGTCCAGTGGCAGGTGCTGCAGGTAGGACATGCTGGAATAGCCGGTACCGAAGTCATCCAGCGACACGCTGATGCCCTGCTCGTGCAGGCGCTGCATGGTCTGCATCGCCTGCGCCGGCTTGCGCATCAGGCTGCTCTCGGTCAGCTCCACGTGCAGCGCGCCGCGGGCCAGGCCGAACTCCTGCTGCGCGCGGGTGAACTCGGCCACCAGGTCGCTGTTGAAGAACTGCACCGCCGATACATTGACCGCGATCGGCAGCTCGCCCCAACCGGCCTCGACCAGCCGGCGCTGCGCCTTCGCCGCCGCACGGATCACCCAGCGGCCCAGCGCCAGGATCAGCCCGGTGTCCTCACACAGCTGGATGAACTCGTTGGGCGGGATGAAGCTGCCATCGGCCTGCGGCCAGCGCAGCAGAGCCTCCAGCGCGGCCGGGCTGCCATCGCTGGCGTGCCGGATCGGCTGGAAATACAGCTGGAACTCGTTGTCGATGGCGGCGTGGATGCGTCCGGCCAGGCGCAGGCGGTCGGCCAACCGCGTGGTCACCGCCGCGTCGAACCAGACCACCACATTGCCTTCGGCGCGCGCGGCATGCGCGGCCTGTGCGGCCATGCCGATCACCTGCTCGGCGCTGTGGCCGTCGCCGGCAATGTGCACGGCCACGCCGATGCGCGGCTCGAACTGGTGCAGCGAATCCTTGCCGCGCATCGGTGCCGACACGATCTGCAGCAGGTCGTCCAGCACGCGCTGGGCATCGTGCTCGGCACCGATGGCGAACACGAAGTCCTCTGCCGGCTGGAATGCCAGCGTGCCGCAGCGCGCGCCCAGGCCACCGAGCCGGGTCGCCATCGACTGCAGCACCGCATCGCCGATCTCGCGGCCCAGCGTGTCGGCCACCAGCTGCAGTCCGCGCAACTGCACGAAGGCGATGGTGTAGCCCTCCTGCTGCTCGTCCAGCTGTTCGGTCAACGCACGCACGTTGAGCAGGCCGGTGGCCGGGTTGTGCCGCGCCTGGTAGGCCAGGTCGCGCTCGTAAGCCAGCCGTTCGCTCACATCCTCGGCCAGCACCAGGCAGGCGGGCTGGCCATCGAAATCGAGCTTGGACAGGTGTGCCCGCACTTCGAACACACTGCCGTCCTTGCGCCGGTGCAGGCGCACGGTGGCATCCTGCAGCTCGCCGACACGGGCCTTGGCGATCGCACCCTTCACCTCGTCCCAGCCTTCGCGCGGGCGGATGTCGAGGATGCTCATCGCCAGGAATTCCTCGCGGCTGTAGCCGTACTGGCGCACGGCGGCATCGTTGACCTCGATGAAGCGCAGCGTATCCGGATCGAACACCCAGAACGGTGCTGGATTGCGGTCGAACAACAGGCGGAAGCGGCGTTCCACTTCGCTCATCTGCTCGCGGGCCTGGTAGCGTTCGCTCAGGTCGGTCAGCGCACCGATCATGCGGCGCTCGCTGTCGGCCACCTCCACCCGCTGCCCGCGTGCACCCACCCAGCGCACTGCGCCTCCGGGCAGCACCAGGCGGAACACCTGGTCGAGCACCGCGCCACCGGCGAAGGCCTGGTCGAAGGCCTGCTGCAGGCGCGCCGCATCATCACGATGCACGCGCGCGAAGAAATCGGCCACCGGCAGCGCATCGGTCTGCACGCCGAAGATCTCACGCGCCAGCGGTGACCAGCGCAACAGTGCGGCATCCTCGTCCACGTACCAGGTGCAGACGCGCCCGACCTGGTGGGCCAGGCGCAGTTCGGCATGCCCGGTCTTCAGTTCCTCCGCCATCGACTGCTGGCGGCGGGTGCTGCGGCGCACCGCGTACAGCAGGACCAGCAGCACCCCGACGTAGGCCAGCACGATTGCTACTGACGCCTGCAGGTAGGGCCACCATGGCGCCAGCACGTCCTCATCGGCCAACCCGACCTGCACCGCCAGCGGGCTGCGCTCCAGCGTGCTGATGGTGATGATGCGCTGCACACCATCGACCGCGCCCGGCAGGCTGCCCAGCTCGACCACGGCCTGCTTGCCGAGCAGGTCGCGATGCGGGAGATCGTAGCGTCGGCCGACCGTGCCGTGCGGGTCCGGTACGCGGGCCAGCATGTAGCCTTCCGCATCGCTGATCGACACCAGCCCGTTCGGGCCAACATCGAGGCCACCGATGATGCGCTGCAGTTCGCCGCAGCGCAGCCGCGCCAGCAACCAGCGGTCACCGGCCATCGGCAGCGCCAGCGGCACCACCCAGCCACCGTCGCTGGCGCGCAGCGGCGGGCCGATGTACAGCGAACTGCCCAGGCCGCGGCGCTGCGGATCGGTCCACAGCGGCAGGTTCAGGTCACCTTTGCCGGCCGTCAGGGCGCGGCCATAGCTGTCCAGCACCACGATGCTGTGCAGCTCGGCATGCCGGCGCAGCACGCCGCCGATGGAGGCATCAAGCAGCGCCGGCGCCTGCGCGGGCACGCTGCGGAACACTTCAACGGCATCGGCGGCGATGCCGGACATCGCCCGCTCCAGGTTGCGCAGCTCCAGCGCCAGCAGGCGCTCGCTGCCCACCGCCAGTGCACGGCTCTGGCGCTGTGCGGCCTCCAGCCGGCGGTGATGGTCGTTGGCCAGCATGGTGGTCAACCCGGCCACCAGCAGAATGCCCAGCAACACCCCGCCCCAGGTAATGGCGCGCAGCGGCCGGGCCAACGCCCGTTTCAGCGCGGGCATCGGTTGGTCTTCCTTGTGCAGTCGGCTGGCTTCATGCGCGAACGAATCCTCCACATCCCCGACCTCAACGGCCGGCGGACGCCATTCTTGACGCCTGACCCGCCCCCGCATGGCCACCTCCCCGTGTCCGCGCAGGGCTCCTGAGGCCAGCATGCACCACACCGGTGACGGCGTGAAGATCGCTTCCGCGCGTTCAGCCAGATCCTGCACAGGGCGGGCGGCACTACGGGAGGGCCAGCCGGGGCGGAGCGGATTAGACTTGGGGTTTTCCGCTGCAAGAGAAGTCCATGTCCAAGCTGCGCCGTCCCACCCTGGCACTGGCCATCGTTGCCAGCCTGTCCCTGGCCGCCTGCGACCGCCCGGCCGATCCGGCTGCCGGCACCGCCGCGCCTGCCGATGCCGCACCTGCGGCCGCCAAGCCGATGCTGGGCAGCTTCGGCTTCGATGCCAGCGGCATGGACCGCAGCATCAACGCCGGCGATGATTTCTTCGGCTTCGCCAACGGCACCTGGGTGAAGAACACCGAGATCCCGGCCGACCGCTCGCGCTTCGGCAGCTTCAACGTCATCGCCGAGAAGACCCTGGCCGACACCCGCGCCATTCTCGAAGGCGCCGCCGGCAACACCCAGGCCAGCGGTGATGACAAGCTGATCGGCGACTACTACGCCGCCTACATGGACGAAGCCGGCATCGAGCAGCACGGCATCGCGCCGGTGCAGCCGCAGCTGAAGGCCATCGATGCGATCGCCGACAAGGCCGGGCTGGCCCGTGCCCTCGGCGGCGACGTGCGTGCCGATGTCGATCTGCTCAATGCGACCAACTTCTACACCGACCGCCTGTTCGGCCTGTGGGTGTCGGTGGACCTGCTGCAGCCGGACCGCAACGCGCCCTACCTGGTGCAGGGCGGCCTGGGCATGCCCGACCGTGACTTCTACCTGGGCGGCGGCCGCATGGCCGAGCTGCGCAAGCAGTACCAGGCCTACATCGCACAGATGCTGCAGCTGGCCGGTGTCGCCGATCCGGCGGGCAAGGCGCAGCGCATCCTCGCGCTGGAGACGAAGATCGCGCAGGCGCACGCCACCCAGGAAGAAACCAATGATGTGACCAAGGGCGCCAATCCCTGGACACAGGCCGACTTCAATGCCAAGGCGCCGGGCATGGACTGGAACGCCTTCCTCGACGCGGCCGCGCTGGGCAAGCAGCAGGACTTCATCGTCTGGCAGCCCAAGGCCGTGGCCGGCCTGTCCAAGCTGGTCGCCACCGAGCCGCTGGATGTCTGGAAGGATTACCTGGCCTTCCACGCGCTGGACCGCGCCGCTGCCTACCTGCCGAAGAAATTCGCCGATGCCCGCTTCGCCTTCCACGGCACCACGCTGAGCGGCACGCCGCAGCAGAGCGACCGCTGGAAGCGTGCAGTGGACGACGCCAACCATGCCATCGGCGAAGCGATCGGCAAGCGTTACGTCGAGAAGCACTTCGACGCCAAGACCAAGGAACGCGCGGACGAGATGGCGAAGAACATCATCGCCGCCTTCGCCAAGCGCATCGACGCGCTCGCGTGGATGTCGCCGCAGACCAAGGCCAGCGCCAAGGCCAAGGTGGCCGGGCTGACCGTGGGCATGGGTTACCCGGAAAAGTGGCGTGATTACACCGGCCTGGAGATCCGCCGTGATGACGCGCTGGGCAATGCGCAGCGCGCCGAACTGTTCGAGTACCAGCGCAACATCGCCAAGCTGGGCAAGGCGGTCGACCACAGCGAGTGGGCGATGCTGCCGCAGACCATCAACGCGATGAACGTGCCGCTGGAGAACCGCCTGGTGTTCCCGGCCGCGATCCTGCAGCCGCCGTTCTTCGACGGTGCTGCCGACGACGCGGTGAACTACGGCGCCATCGGCGCAGTGATCGGCCACGAGATCAGCCACGGCTTCGACAACGCCGGTGCGCTGTTCGACGAGACCGGCAAGCTGCACAACTGGTGGACCGCTGAAGACCTGAAGCAGTTCAACGCCGCTGGTGATGCGCTGGCCGCACAGTTCAGCAGCTACGAGCCGTTCCCGGGCGTGCATGTGAACGGCAAGCTGACCCTGGGCGAGAACATCGCCGACGTGGCTGGCCTGGGTACCGCCTACGATGCCTACCAGCTGTCGCTGCAGGGCAAGCCGGGCCAGACCCTGGAAGGCTTCACCCCCGACCAGCGCTTCTTCCTCGGCTTCGCCCAGGCGTGGCGCAGCAAGAGCCGCGAGCAGGCGCTGCGCAACTCGCTGCTGACCGATGTGCATGCACCGGGCCAGTTCCGCGCACTCACCGTGCGCAACATCGACGCCTGGTACCCGGCGTTCGAAGTGAAGGAAGGCCAGAAGCTGTACCTGGCCCCGGACAAGCGGGTCAAGGTGTGGTGATGTAACCGGAACGGGCGCCGCAAGGCGCCCGTTTCATTTCCCGGTAGCTGCCAACCTGGGTTGGCACATGCCCCGCTCTGGTGGGTGCCAACCTTGGTTGGCACGGGGCAGGAATCCACGCATGGCGTGGATCTACCTGCGGGTGGTGGCAACCATCAGCAGAGCGCTCGCAGCCAACACCGCAGCAGCCCAAAGCGTGGCGTATGACCCGACACCATCCAGCAGCCGTCCCCCGCCCCACGCCCCGAGCGCGATACCGATGTTGAACACGCCCACATACAGGGCGGTGGCGATCTCCACGGCCTGCGGCACCGCTTTCATCATCCAGCTCATCAGGCCCACCGATACGCCGCCATAGGCCAGGCCCCATAGCAGCAGCACCGCAATGCCACCGCTCGGCGTGCCCCCCAGCCACAGCAACAGCAGCGGCGTCAGCAGCAGGCCCGATGCGATCGCCAGCAACGTACCGCGCGGATGGCGCGCTGCCAGCGGCCCGGCAATGAAGTTGCCGGCGATGCCGGCCAGGCCGTAGGCAAACAGCAGTGCACCGATCCACGACGCCTCCACGCCCGAGACGGACGTCAGCAGCGGCCGCACGTAGGTGAAGGCGATGAAGTGCCCGGACACCAGCAGCACGGTCAGCCACAGCCCACGCCGCAGGTCGCGCTGGCCAAGCTGCTGTACGAACTGCCGCGGCTGCGCCGATGTACTTACAGGTAACGCGGGAACCACCCGCAGATGCAGCAGCATCACCGCCGCACTGAACAACGCCATCGCCGCAAAGGCGCTGCGCCAACCCAATGCATCCCCGATCAGCGCGCCCAACGGCACGCCCAGCACCGACGCTGCGGCCACGCCGCCGAAGATGATCGAGGTAGCCAGGCCGATGCGGTCAGCCGGCACCAGACGCGCAGCCAGACCGCCGGCGATGGCCCAGATGCCGCCCATGCAGAACCCCACCAGCACCCGTGCGGCCAACAGCCAGCCGATGCCCGGTGCCAGCGCCGACGCGAGGTTGGCGACCAGCAGGAGCGCAAGCAGCGCGCACAGGATGCGACGGCGATCGATGCCACCGGCTGCGATCACCACCAGCGGTGCGAACACTGCCGCCAGCAGGGCCGGCAGCGAGATCATGAGGCCGGCTGTGCCGGTGGACGCGCCGAGATCTTCGGCGATCGGGGTCAGCAGGCCGACCGGCAACATTTCGGTGGTGACCACCGAGAACGTGGCGAGGCCGACGGCGGAAACCGCCCACCACGGATGACGAGGCACAGGCGCGGCGTGCGCAGGCGATGAAGCGCTCACGGGACGATTCCTTCAGGGGATGTGGTCGAGGCAGACGGGCGCAGTGCACGTTGCGCGAGCACGGCGAACAGCAGCACGCCACCGCCTGCCACCAGCGCAACAACAAAGCCGCTGCGCACGCCCCCCGCATCGACACTCCGCCCAGACAGCGCCGCGCCCAGCGCCACGCCGATGTTCAATCCGGCCAGCAACCAGGTCATGCCTTCGGTCAGGCGCGATTCGGGCACGTACTGTTCGACCAGCGACATCGCCACGATCATCGTCGGCGCGAAGAACACCCCGGCCAGCAGCACGGCAACGGCCAGGGCAGGCACGCTGCCGACCCACAGCAGCGGTAGCGTGGCCAATGCAGTGGCCGCTGCTCCGGTCAGCAACAGGCGCGGCAACGGGATCTGCAGCTTCAGTGCACCAAACAGCAGGCCCGCCGCGCAGCTGCCCAGCGCATAGGCCGACAGCACCCAACTGGCAGCCAGTGGCTGCCCGCGCTGTTCGGCGAAGGCCACGCTGGTGATGTCGATGGTACCGACAATCACACCCATCGCCAGCATCAGCAACGCCAGCAGGCGGATCTCCGCTTGCCGCAGCAGCGAGCGCGAGGGTGTTGCGCCTTCGCAGCGCTGCAGCGGTGGTTCGGTACCACGCTGCAGGACCAGTGCGGTCACTCCGATCACCAGCAGAAGGGCTGCAGCCAGCACGCCGGCCTGCGGCCATACCGCCACCGACAACCCGACGGACAACGGTGGCCCGGCGATGAAGGTGACCTCGTCGAACACCGTCTCCAGCGAGTAGGCGGTCTGCAGTTGCGGGCGCCCGCGATGGATCGCGGTCCAGCGCGCGCGCACCATCGCCGACACGCTGGGCATCCAGCCGGCCAGCATCGCCGCAATGAACAGCGTCCAGTCCGGCGCGGCCAGCAGCGTGCACGCAAGCAGCAACAGCAACCCGGCCGCACTGGCCGCGGTAGCCCACGGCAGCACCCTGCCCTGCCCGCGCCGGTCGACCCAGCGCGATACCTGCGGCGACAGCAACGCGTAGGTCAGCACGAAGGTGGCCGACACCGCACCGGCCAGTGCATAGCTGCCGCGCAGCTGGGACAGCAGGGTGATGATGCCGATACCGGTCATCGGTAGAGGAAGGCGTGCCAGCAGCCCGGCCAGGGCGAGGCCGGCGGTGCCGGGGGCCGCGAACAGGTCGCGATAGGGGGTGGCCATCAGGTTCTCCAGGGCAGTGACTTGCCTGGCGCACCGGGCGCCACGACAATACATACAGAGCGTATGAATAAGAGGCTACATTCATACGTACCGTATGTAAATAATCATGCACTGTGTATGTAAGGAGCTCCGGATGGTTCGTCGCACCCGCGCCGAGATGGAAGAAACCCGCGCCACCCTGCTGGCCACCGCCCGTCGGGTGTTCAGCGCGCATGGCTATGCCGCCACCTCGATGGACGACCTGACCGCCCAGGCCGGGCTGACCCGCGGCGCGCTGTACCACCACTTCGGCGACAAGAAGGGTCTGCTGGCGGCTGTCGTCGCCCAGCTCGATGCCGAGACCGACCTGCGTCTGCAGGCGATCAGCGATGGCGCGGATGATGCCTGGGACGGCTTCGTGCAGCGTTGCCGCGCCTATCTGGAGATGGCACTGGAGCCGGAGATCCAGCGCATCGTGCTGCGCGATGCGCGCGCGGTACTGGGTGGCGCCTCGCCGGAATCGCAGCGCCACTGCGTGCACTCGATGCAGCACCTGATCGAACATCTGGTGGCGCAGGGCGTGGTGGCAGCGGTGGATGCGCAGGCACTGGCGTCGCTGATCTACGGCAGCCTGGCCGAAGCCGCGTTCTGGATCGCCGAGGGCGAGGATGGCGACGCGCGCCTGCGGCAGGCGACGGCGGCGCTGGAGATGCTGTTGCGTGGGTTGAAGTCGGCCGGGTAACGCCCATCCACGCATGGCGTGGATCTACTGCGGAATCCGCTCTGGTAGAGGCCAACCTTGGTTGGCGCTTCTGCGGCACCGCGCGAAATGCGTGCCAACCAAGGTTGGCAGCTACCGGAGCAGTTCGGGCCACTCGCGCAACACCGCCACCGGCACGCCCATGCGCGTGCAGGCGCGGCTGGCCAGGCCATCGGGCAGCGCGCGGCGGAACAGCGGCGCCATGCCCTGCATCAGCTTCGCCGACGCTGCAGCTTGTGCGCGCTGGCGCGCATTGCGTTCCAGCATGCCCTCGGCCCAATCCGGCAGCAGCGCCGCACCGGCGCCGAGGAACACTTCGCGCGACAGACCCGGCACCGGTACCGGCAGGCGCACGCCGGACAACACCTCCAGCACTTCGCGCGAGCGTTCGTCGACGCGCAGTTCCGGCTGCCGCGCGCAGAAGTACGCGGCCACTTCCGCTTCACTGCGCGGCACATCCACCGCACCCAGTGCCTCGGCCACGCAGCGGTACTCGTCGTAGTAGCGATCGGCGATGTGCGCCGGCACCTCGCGCCCGTAGCGGCGGAAGCCTTGCAGGAAGCCAAACGCCTCGGTCACGTGCACCCACGTCAGCAGCTGCGGATCGTCCGCCGCATAGGGCTCCCCCTGCGCGGTCTGGCCGCGGATCTGCGCATGGATGCGGCGTATCTTGGCCACCAGCGCCTCCACCTCGCCGCGGGGCGCATAGCTGGTGCCGGCAACGAAGGCGGTGGTGCGGCGCAGGCGGCCCACCAGGTCCTGCCGGAAGTTGGAATGGTCGTAGACCCCGGCCAGTGCGCGCGGGTGCAGGGTCTGCAGCATCAGCGCACACAGGCCTCCGGCCAGCATCGAGGGGAACTCGGCGTGCAGCCGCCAGGTGACGCTGTCCGGGCCGAACCAGCCCGGGTCTCCCAGCGGGTGGTCGTAATCGATGCCGCTCTGGCCACGCGGGAAGGCCTCCAGTACCCAGCGCCGGATCGGCGCGGTGACGGGGCGGGAGAGTCGCTGCAGCAGAGCCGGCATCACAGGTCCAGGAAAGGCGGAAGAGCGGCCGCAGGTTGCGCGGTCGGCCCCGATTCTGGGCGATCACGACGCCGACGGCGAGCCTCCGCGCTCAGCCACGGTTTCATGTGCAGCCGCAGCACGTTTCACCCTGCGACATCCTGTCGCAGGCTGCGACCTTGATGTTGCGATGCAACAACATTCACCCATTCAGACAAAACCCTTACGCCGCTAGGCATTGCGCCCATTGCACGGCTCGCTGGAAGTGCTAGAACTGAACCCGCCACACCGTCCAACGCTGATCGACGCACGTTCCACAAGGAGCCAGCCATGATTGCTTTGTTCAAGGGTTTGGGACTACTGCTTCGCGACAACGAGCTCTACAGCAGCCCGTTCGAAAAACAGGTCGCGCACTGGCGCAGCCTCAGCGAGCAGCAGATCCGCGATGAAGTGGCTGTGCTGGCCCAGGCCAAGTGCCAATGGCTGATCGCCTCGATCGTCGGCTGGCAGGCGGCCTCGCTGCTGATCCTCGGGCTGATCACCAACTACCTGTGGCGCGACGATTACCACATCACCTTCACCCGCGTGGTCGTGGTGTTCGGCTCTTGGATCTCGATCCTGTTCGTGATCTGGTTCATGGCCAACATGTTCGACCGCACCGCCGGTTTCGAGCGTTGGATGAAGGCCTTCAACAGCCGCGCCCGCATCAGCTCCAAGGCCGACAGCGTCGAGAACGTGGCCGAGGCACTGGACCTGGCCGAGCACTACCCGGAAGTGCTGGACTACAAGCAGGCCGTCACCGCCAAGCGCGAGCTGCGCCATGAGGACATCCGCATCATGACCGAGATCGGGCGCATGAAGCAGCACTCAGAACTGGTCGGCCGCCTGAACCATGTGGGTGAGAACGAGCACCACCACGACCTGACACTGCAACCTGCCTACTGACCCTTCAGGGAAGCGGGGGGACCCACAATGCCACCGTGATCACTCACGGTGGCATTGTTCTATCGGGTCCTGGCTGACGCATTGGTGGAAGCCCCTGGGCAGGTCACGCATCGCCTCGGTCTTTCCCACCGCCACCGCGAACCGACGCAACGGCGGCGTGGCACACGCGGCCCCGCTGCTGCATGCAGGGTCCAGCACCACGTAGTGGCAGTGGCCACTGCTGCTGGCGATGCACTGGAACCGCGCCTCGCCATCGACCACGGTGCGTTTGCTGTACAGCGTGTCCACGCCGTTGGCATTGGTACGGGTGATCGAGGTTTCGCTGGACTTCTCGCAGCCGGCCAACGACAGCGCAGCAACGCAGGCAAACAGGAACAGGCGCATGGTGCCTCCAGGGTGCGGCTACATGCCGCGGAACAGGCTCATGAAGGGTTGGCTGACCACCAGCGTCTCCGTACGCCCACGCAGGCGCAGCACCCCGCGCCCGGTATCGTCGCGGCTGACCGCTGCCACCGCCTTCATGTTGACGATGGTCGAGCGATGGATCTGGCGGAAGTGCTGCGGATCGAGCACTTCCAGCAGCTCGCGCAACGGTGTGCGCAGCAGGCTCTCACCGGCCGCGGTCATCACGGTGGTGTACTTGTTGTCAGCACGGAAGTAGGCCACGTCTTCCAGCATGATCAGCTGCGTCTCGCGGCCGTTGCTGGCGGTGATCCAGGCCAAGGGCGGGCGCTCTGCCGCCCTCTGCGACGGCCCCAGGCGCTGAAGCAGGCGTTCGAGTACGGCATCGTCCTGGCGCGTTGATGGCAGCCGCGACAGGATGCGTTCGCGCGTGGCCAGCAGGCGCTCATCGCTGACCGGCTTCAGCAGGTAGTCCATCGCACCCTGCTCGAACGCGTCGATGGCGTACTGGTCGTAGGCGGTAACGAACACCACCTGGGTGCGCGGGCTCAGTTCGGACAGCGAACGCGCCACTTCAATGCCACTGATGCCGGGCATGCGGATATCGAGGAAGGCGATGTCCGGCTGTTTCTCGGCCAGCTGTTCCAGCGCACTGGCGCCATCCTCGCACTCGGCCACCAGCTTCAGGTCCGGCCACAACCGGCCGAGCTGCTCGACCAGCGACTGCCGCAGCAGTTCCTCATCTTCGGCAATCAGCGCTTCAAGCGGCATGGCTGCGCTCCTTGTTCGACTGCGGCAGGGTCATGGTCGCGGCCACGCCGCTGGGGAAGTTGGCGACGATCGCCACACCGGCCTGCTCGCCGCAGGTCAGGCGCAGGCGCTCGCGAAGATTCTTCAGGCCGATGCCGGTGCCGCTGGTGCCCTGGCCGAAGCCGAGGCCATCGTCGGCCACCGTCACCGTTACATGGTCATCGAAGCCACGCGCCAGGATCCAGATCGTGCCACCGCCGGGCTTCGGTTCCAGGCCATGCTTGATCGCATTCTCCACCAGCGTCTGCAGCGCCATCGCCGGCAGCTGCACGCCGTGCAGTTCGTTCGGTACCTGCACCTCCACCCCCAGCCGTGCGCCCATGCGGATACGCAGGATCTCCAGGTAGGCACGGGTGCGCTCCAGCTCCACGCCCAGCGTGGACAGCGATTCGTCCACCTGTGGCAACGAGCTGCGCAGGTACTGGATCAGGTGGCCCAGCATCTGGTCGGCACGTGCCGGGTCGGTGCGGGTCAGCACCTGCGCGTTGGCCAGCGTGTTGTAGAGGAAGTGCGGTTCCACCTGCGCATGCAGCAGGTTCAACCGGGCCACCGACAGCTCCTTTTCCACCTGGGTCTGCTCAGCCGCAGCCTGCTCGTCGCGACGCTGGTCGGCAACACGGCGGCTGATCGCGCGGGTGACCGCTTCGGCGTTCTCGAAGTTGCTGCCCTCATCCAGTGCCAGCAGGTCGGCCCACCAGCCGGCATCCGGCTCAAACAACAGGGTGACGGTACTGGTGCCCTGCCCCGGCGTGACCGTCGCCAGCACGCTGTTGCGCTTGATCGCCAGCCGTGCCGGCAGGTTCCAGCGCGATGGCTGGCGGCCGTTCCAGGCATCCACGCGGCGCACGTAGGCCCGCACCTGCAGGCTGCCGGCCGAACTTTCCACGTCTTCAACGCGCGGCAGTTCAGCGATGGCCGCTTCCACCACCGAGAATGCCTGGCCGGCATCCATCGGCAGTTCCACCTGGCGGCGCTGGCGGCCGGAGAGCGTGGTCGAATCCAGCCGGCCGGCGACCAGCCAGACGCGGCGTACATGGGTAATCGCGCTGCCCAGCGCGGAAATCATCAGGAACATCACCAGCAGCCCGAACACCCAGCCAGGGCCGTCGTTCATGCCGCTGAAAATGCCGCTCCAGACCATGCCGGCGACGAACAGCGCCGCAGCCCAGGCCAGCAGGTGACGAAGCAGGAGAGAGAGGCTGGCGAACACGGCGGCGCCTTGGAGGAAGGGGGTGAGCCGAGCATAGGGCGGCCCGCCGGGCAAACAAGCGGGTTGCGACGAAGGGCCGGAAAGCGGGGATGGAAGCCATTCTGGTAGAGCCGGCCGCTGGCCGGCTCCCCATGACCTCCACAAGCATCACAAGGTTGCCAACCAGCGGCCGGCACTACCCGGGAGGCGCCGGGCGAACCCGGTGCATTCCCTTACTTGCGCTGGTCGGCGCTGGCGTCACGCACGGCGCGGAACGATTCGTCCTTGCTCCAGTTCGGCCAGCTGCGCGAGTTGGCCAGCTGGTTGCCCAGCGTGTACAGCACTTCCAGGTCGCGGGCGGCACCGGCGAACACCCAGTCCGGCTGCCACTCGTCGCCCTGCTGGTGGTAGCGCTTGGCGGTGTAGTCCTCGGAGGCCTTCTTGCCTGCGGCCACGCCACCGTCCACCCAGTCCTGGCCGGCCGACCAGGACAGCGCCGGCACGCCACGCTTGGCGAACGGGAAGTGATCGGAGCGGAAGAACAGGCCCGCTTCCGGCTTCGGGTCCGGCGTGTAGCGGATATCCCAGCCCTTGGCCACGTCCTTCAGCTGGTCCAGCAGCTCGAAGCGCGCGGCACCGTAGATGCCGAAATCACGCGACGGCCCGAACGGCGCCATGCCATCCATGTTGATCACCGCCACGGTCTTTTCCAGCGGATACAGCGGATGGGTGGCGTAGTACTCCGAACCCAGCAGGCCCTTTTCCTCGGCGGTGACCGCCAGGAACAGCAGCGAACGCTGCGGGCGCTTGGCCTTGGCGAAGCCACGGGCCAGTTCGATCAGCGATGCGGTGCCACTGGCGTTGTCCAGAGCGCCATTGAAGATCCGGTCGCCACGTGCGTCGGGCTCGCCCACGCCGATGTGGTCCCAGTGCGCGCTGTAGATGATCGTCTCGTCCGGGTGGCTGCTGCCTTCCAGGCGTGCGGCCACGTTGTGCGAGGTGATCACTTCGGTCTTCACCGCGTACTTCGCGTCCAGGCTGGCGCCGGTCAGCGGCACCGGGGTGAAGTCGCGCTGCTGCGCCTTCTTCTTCAGCGCCTCGAAGTCCTGCCCGGCCGAGCGGAACAGCTCCACGGCCAGGTCGCGCTGGATCCAGCCTTCCAGCAGCGGGTGGCTGTCGGCCGGGTTGTCGCGCACCACATCGAACATGGTGTTGGTGTTGGAACCGGCCACGGTGGCCCAGCCGTACGACGCCGGTGCGGTCTCGTGCACGATCAGCACGCCCAGCGCGCCCTGGCGGGCGCCTTCTTCGTACTTGTAGGTCCAACGGCCGTAGTAGGTCATGCCCTTGCCGTCGAAATCACCCTGGCCGGTCTCGAAGTCCGGGTCATTGATCAGCACGACGGCGATCTTGCCCTTCAGGTCCACGCCCTTGAAGTCATCCCAGTTGCGCTCCGGGGCCTTCACGCCGTAGCCGAGGAACACCAGCGGGGCCTTGCTGATGTCGACGTTGCTGGCGCCGTTCATGGCGGCGCGCACGGCGATCTGCTTGCCCTGTTCCAGCGCAACGGTCTTGCCGCCCTGGTGCAGCGCCAGCTGCGGTGCGCCGACGATGTCGCCCTTGCGCAGCGGCACGGCCTGGGTCCACAGGCGCTTGCCATCCTTGAGGTCACCGCCCGGCTGCAGGCCGGCGTCGGCGAACTGCTTGCTGAGGAAGGCGATGGTCTTCTCTTCGCCGGCGGTGGCCGGGGAGCGGCCTTCGTAGGCGTCGGAGGCCAGTTCCTTGACGTCGGCGGAGATCCGCGCGCCATCGAATTTCGGGGTGGCCGCCATCAGTGCGCTCGACACTGACAGGGCCAGCACGCCCAGTACTACTCGTTTCATTGCTCTCTCCAGCAGGGAAATCCTTCTGGAGTGTAAGGGGTTCGGCAGGGCTGCGCCCTGCACCCGCAGAAACAACGGCAACGGCCGAAGCAACAGCAAAAGCTGGGTTCCTGAGTGTAGGCGGGGTAGGTCCGGTTGCGGGGGACGCCGTGAATCCGTCCCTGGAGGCTTGGGCGCGCCATCCATGGCGCTTACACCCCCGCAACCGGACCCACCCCGCCTTCGACAGGTTCCCGCTGCTGTTGGTAGGTGTCGACCTTGGTCGACACGGACGGAAACAAGAAAGGGTCAGAGCTCTTTCCCGGTGGG
This sequence comes from Stenotrophomonas sp. 86156_Sma, assembly GCF_056481625.1. Classification (NCBI taxonomy): domain Bacteria; kingdom Pseudomonadati; phylum Pseudomonadota; class Gammaproteobacteria; order Lysobacterales; family Lysobacteraceae; genus Stenotrophomonas; species Stenotrophomonas sp. 86156_Sma. Next base: position 516,025 of record NZ_CM151157.1, on the reverse strand, counting down.
AAAGGTCTCTGACCCCATCGGTGTGTTGCTTGAGCCTGTTACCAGTTCGGGTCTTCGGCCGGGGCGGCAGCGGGCTTGGGCTTCGGCTTGGCCGCCGGGCGCGCGGCGGCGGCCGGTGCAGCCGAGGCCGTTGCGCCAGCAGCGGCGGCAGCCGGCTTGCTGCCCAGCTTCTGGCGCAGTTCAATCTGGCCCGGACGGAAGCCGCCGCGCATGGCGTCGACACCGTCTTCGATGGTGCCGTACGAGGTCTGTGCGGCCACGCGGTCGATGCGGATGGTGCAGCACGGGTGTTCGCTGCGGCCCAGCGAGCGACCGGTCTGCGGGTCCTTCAGTTCTTCGCCCAGGCGCACGGCCTGCCAGCGCTGGCCGGCCTGCACGGTGTCACCGCCCTGGCTCAGCACCACCTGGTCTCCGTCCACCGACACCACCGACACCGGGAACAGCGTGGTGACGATGGTGGTACCGATCTGGCCGGACAGCGATTCCATCATCGCCGCGGCCATGTTGCGGCCGTTGACCACGCGCGGCAGGGTGCTGGGGCCGGTCGAGGCCAGCTGGTGGTCGAAGCTGTCGGACATCACCACCTGGCCGGTGGTGGCGTTGATCAGGCGCAGGGTAATGCGGCCGCCACCGGAGTACGAGGTCACCTGGCGGTCGGACATGCGCAGGTTGCGCACGCTGCGCGGGTACTCGAAGCGTTCGATGGTCGGGATCAGGATCAGGTCGGTCGCCAGCTGCTGGCCGACCCGTGCGGTGTCCTGCAGGCGCACGTTGCCGCTGTTGATGTGGTCGATCTCGGCCTGTAGTTCGTCACCGAACTCTCGGTCCAGCACGATGAAGCGCTGGGTCTGGGTCAACGTGTCGGACAGGCGTGCGCGGATCGCGTCGGCCACTTCGTCCGCGTCCACGCGGCCGTCGCCCACGGCATAGCTGCCGGCCTTGGTGCGCGGCAGTGCAACCACGATCTTCGGCTTGCCCTGCTCGTCCGGCGCGCGGTACTGGGCGATCTGTGCGCGCACGCGCACCTTCCAGTAGCTGCGCATGCTGCGATGGGTCACGTCGGAATCGAACGAACTGGCGCCACGCTTGGCATCGACGTTGACCTTCTCGTCGTAGCTTTCCCTGACGCTGGCCGAGGCCGAACCGCTCTTGGCCGATGCTTCGCCGGAGGCACTGGCCGACGCCGAGCCCTTGAAGCTCCAGCCTTCGTCGCTGGCGCGCACGCGGGCGATGGTTTCCTCGTCCAGCTGCCGCACTTCATCCTGCGACAGGATTTCATAGCCCAGCACCGCGCCCTGCGAGCCGGCGATCATCTGCTGGGTGAACGCGTCGGCGCGGATATCGCCGACGTGTTCGTCATCCACATCCACATGCAGGCCTGCACGCAGGCTCTGCATCTGGCTGGCCACGCGTACGCCGTTGATCTGCGCCACCGCCGACTGCAATGCCGCCAGCACCGCCAGTTCCGGGGTGCTGCCGATGCCGTCGGCTTCGCGCGCGACCTGGGTGGTGCCGCCGAAATCCGGCGTGCCACGCAGGGGCGCTGCTTCCACTGGCGCATTGCTGGCCAGTGCACTGGTTGCCTTGTCCTTGGCGGGCGCGGCGGCCGGGGTGTCCTGCTTGCCACAGGCTGCAAGCAGCGTGGCAGCCAGGCCCAGGCCGATCAAACGGTAGGTCATACGCATGGAGATTCGCCTCGGATCAGAGCGTGTCGAGCATCGAATCGGCGTTGGACGGCACCTTCACCTTGCTCTTCTTGGCGAAGGTCACGGCCGACTTGGTCGAACCGTACAGGCCCTGGATGAAGCCCGGCGATTCCTTGGCCACCCATGCACCGGCGGCCAGCTTGCGGCCGACGGTGGCCAGCTGGGTCGCGCCCAGGTTCTTCATGCCGGCGGTGAAGTTGCTGGCTTCGCCGCCCAGCTTCTGTGCTTCGGCCGCCGAGGACAGCAGCGAGACCAGGCCTTCGGCGTAGTGCTGCTTGGATTCAGCGTTCAGTTCCGGCTGTGCGGCCTGGCGCTCGTTGATCGCCGCCTGCGCAGCTTCACTGACCGACACCGACTTCTTCATCGCATCGACGCTGACCGAACCCGACGACAGCGCCTGGCGCTCGGCTTCCAGCAGCTGCACCTGCTCGGCCAGGCCGAAGGCGCGGGCAAACGAGGTCTGGGCCTGCAGCGAGTGCGACTGCGAGCTGACGAAACGACGCACCAGCGCTTCCTGCGCGGCTTCGTCCGGAGCGGCGGCGCTGGAGGCGCTGCTGCTGGAGGTGCCGGTAGCGGCGCCAGCCAGGTCCTTCAGCTTGCCCAGGCCAGCGTGGGCCGGCATCGACAGGGTGGCGGCAGCGATGGCCACGACAAGAGCGGTATTGCGGATCATGTGAGTGTCCTTTTGGGAGAGACGGCCGCGAAGCGGCACGTGGGAAATCGGTAACCCGAGGGCGATGCCGAGCGAGCTCGGCACCCACCGGGGTGGCGGATCAACGAACTGCCTTGACGTTCAGTTCGTTGATCATCTGCTGGGCAGCCTTTTCAGCCGCCAGCTGCAGCGCGTTGGTACGGGCGACGGTTTCGTTCGGGCCGGTACCGGAGAACTGCACCGGGCCCACCGACGACACGGTGCGCGGGAAGCGACCAGTCACGTCCAGCACCTTGCCGGTGACGGTGACGAACACGCGGGTGTTGCCGCTGGCCGGGTCGCGGTCGCGCATGCCGACGTCGAGGGTGCCGACGGCGATGTACGGGATGTTGGCCGCACGGATGCCGTTGGCGGTATCACGCAGGGTGGCCGGGGCCAGGTCGTTGCCGGTGCTGAAGTCCTTGCGGATACGCTCGATGCTGAGCAGGCCGCGCGATTCGCCTTCCACGTATTCGGCTTCAACCACTTCGTAGCCGGCGGCGCTGAAGGCACCGGTCATCGCGGTGTTCACTTCGGCGGCGTTGGCCACCTTCCAGCTGATGTTGTCGCTGCGCTGGGTGGTGCTGCCGCCGCTGGTGACCGACATCGAACCGTTCTGGTTGATGCTGCCGTTGGTGCTGACCGAGTTGCCGCGGAAGCTGTCGCCTTCACGGGTGTTCTCGCTGTAGCTGCTGCTGGCGTCGACGCGGCGGTATTCCTTGTCCTGGAACGACTGCACGGTGTCCTGCGAGCGCGCCATGAACAGGAAGGTCAGCAGCGAGCGCTGCGCAGCAGTGGCGCCAGCAACGGCCGAGCCAGCATCCAGCTTGGTCTGCAGCAGGGTGGTGTTGATCTCGGCGCGGACGGTGACGCTGTAGGTCTTGGCCTTCTTGTCTTCGGTGTCCGACAGCTGCACGGCGCTGAGCACGTAGCGGTCGATCTCGCCGATGAACTCGGCGCGACGTGCTTCGAACAGGCGCAGCTTGGCCGCACCGGTTTCGGCGATGTACGCCTCCAGTGCATTGACCTTGGCCTTGTTCAGGGCCTGGGCGCGGGTGTCGGCACTCAGGCGCAGGCCGTAGCTGGCCGAACCGGTACCGCGCGAACTGGCGGTCTGTGCAGCGACCGGGGAGGCCACCACCAGGGCGATGAGGATGAGCAGGATGGTACGCATCAACGACATGACTTGATCAACTCCTGGAGGGCTTGGGTCTGCTGCTGCAACGGGCGGCCGCCCGGCTTCTGTTCGTCCAGCCAGCCGCGCGAATCGGCGCGCTTGGCGGCGGCGCCGGCGAAGGCGTCGAAGCCGGCCAGCAGGGTTTCGTAGCTGGCCGACCACTGGTCGACCTGCCACTGCGTGACCGGCACCACCTTGGTGGCACCCTTGCGCAGCGGCTGTTCGAAATAGACCTTGCCGGAGAACGGCTCGGTCACCTTGGCGGTGAAGAACGCGCCGAACAGCATCGTCTTCATCGCCGGCGTTTCTTCGATCACGCCGTTCTTCAGCGCATCCACCTGCAGGTTGATGACGTAGTCCGGCTCGGGAATCTTCAGCTGGTAGACCTTGCCGTCGGCAAAGCGCGCCGCCATCGCACCACCGATCGCCTGGCCCGAGGCCGGCGGCAGCAGGCCGACGCCGGTATTGGACGACAGCGTCTTGGACAGCTCATGGGCCAGCGTGGCGCGCAGCGGGGCTTCCCACTTCGGGTCGGGCAGCTTGGCGCGGACCACGTCGGACAGGGTTACGCCACCGACCTGCAGGCGACGCACGGCGGCATCGGGCAGCCTGGCCTGGGCGAGGCTGGCAGCCAGCACCTGCGACAGGCTGGTATCGGCGCTGCCATACAGGAGATCGGCGACGATCGCGTCGATATCGTCGTTGTCCGGCCGGTAATCCTGCACGTCGATGCGCTGCAGGGTAAGCGGATAGGACGCGATCACCTGGCGCTCGCGGAAATCGAAGAACAGCGCCTGCAGCGCCACTTCCACCAGCACCTTGTACTGGTCACCGATCGGCTCGACCGAGACCAGTTCGCGGTCCAGTGCCGCGGCCAGCACTGTCGCACTGGTGGTGCCGTCGAGCATCGCCACCGGCTGGTCGATCAGCTGCAGGTGGGCCGGGGCGCGGCGCTTGAGCCCCTGCCCCAGGGTCTGGTTGAGCGGGATCAAGCCACGCTTTTCCAGCACGGCGTGCGCATGCGGCGTGGTCGCCTGCACGGCAGCGGCATCAGCGGTATAGGCAAAACCGGCCCAATAGGCCTGCTGTGATTTGTCTGCCGCCTGTACGGCCATCGGCCATACGGCCAGGCACAGGGCACAGGCAAGCAGGCGCGCAAAAGCGCGCGATGCGCTCTTCGTCCTTGAATACATCCAACCGCTCCTCGGTCAATACGCATGGAAAGTGGACGCTGACGCGTCCGCTGGGCGCGAAACATAACGGCTCGCGGGCCCGCCGACAAGTGCTGCCTTCGTCGAGGTCACTCCGTGGGAGGCAGGCCGGCCCGTTGCCGCAGCAGGCCCCGCTCTGCCTGGTTCTGGCTGAGTCTGGCGGCTTCCGCAAAAGCGTGACGTGCGTCCAGGTCGCGCCCCAGCGCCTGTAGTAACTCCCCGCGCACCACCTGCAGCGGCGCGTACTCACGCAGTCGCGCGTCCACCAGCAACGGCTGCAGCTGCGCCCACGCCGCGAAGGCACCGTCACTGCGCAGCACCGCCACGACCCGGTTCAATGCAACAACCGGCGAGGGCTGCACCTGCAGCAGCTGCGTATAGAGCGCTGCGATGCGCGGCCAGTCGGTATCCTCGGGGCGGCGCGCCGCTGCATGGCACGCTGCGATACGCGCCTGCAGTACATAGGGATCATCAGCGCCACCGGCGGCCAGCGCGCGCGCCAGCACCTGCTGCCCGCGTTCAATCTGCAGCCAGTCCCAGCGCGCGCGGTTCTGCTGGTCCAGCAGTACCGGCACGCCCTGCGCATCGGTCCGTGCCGCGGCACGCGAGGCCTGCAGCTCCATCAGCGCCAGCAGGCCCAGCACCGGCGGCACCGGCAGCCGGTGCGCCAGGATGCGCGCGAGCCGCAGCGCCTCCTCGCACAGTGCCGGGCGCATCCAGTCGTCACCGGCACTGGCCGCATAGCCTTCGTTGAACACCAGGTAGATCGCTTCCAGCACCGAACCAAGCCGCTCGGGCATCGCGTCAGCACGCGGGACCTCGTAGGGCACCTGCTTCTGCGCCAAGGTGCGCTTGGCGCGCACGATGCGCTGGGCGATGGTCGGCTCGGGCTGCAGGAAGGCGCGCGCGATCTCGACAGTGGTCAGGCCACCCAGCAGGCGCAGGGTCAATGCCACCCGTGCATCGGCCGGCAACACCGGATGGCAGGCCACGAACATCAGCCGCAGCAGGTCGTCACCCAGATCATCTTCCAGCGCTTGACTGTCATCGGGCGCCGGCAGCGGCGCCGGATGCAGTTCCTCGCCCCACTGCGCATGCTGCTGCGCCACCCGCTGGTGCTGGCGCAGCACATCAATGGCACGGTTGCGCGCAGTGGTCATCAGCCAGGCTCCGGGGTTGTCCGGGATGCCCTGCTCCGGCCAGCGCTCCAGCGCGGCCAGCCAGGTGTCCTGGGCCAGCTCCTCGGCGCGGCCGACATCGCCCCCGAGCAGCCGCGCCAGGCGCGCGATCAACACCGGCGACTCCATCCGCCAGAGGGTTTCCAGACGCTGCGTCAGTGCGGGCTCGAGCATGCGTCGATCACAGCACGCACGCCCGGCCCGCACAAGCGCCGTGGCTCATGCTTCAACAATCGGCTTGAAGCCGCCCCAGAACATGCGTTTGGTGTCGAACGGCATGTCCTTCGGGCCCAGCGACGCCAGCCGTGGGTCCGCCATCACTTTCGCGTTGATACGGTCGCGCGCCGCGCGCGAACGGAACACCACGAAGGCGACGATCACCGTTTCGCCCGGTTTTGCCTTGACCGCACGCGGGAAGGACGTGCTCTTTCCCGGTTCCACATCGTCAGCCACGCATTCCATGTACTGCAGCGCGCCATGGTCCTTCCACACCGCGCCGGCCTTGCGGGCAAGGCGGCGGTAGGCGGCCACCTTATCCTGTGGGCACGGCAGCACGTAAGCATCCACGTAAGCCATGAGGGTTCTCCCTTGCGGCGGCCGTCAGCCCGGCTCGCCGTCCATGTGTGCGATTTCCCAGAGATGGCCATCCAGATCCTGGAAGCCGCGCTGGTACATGAAGCCCAGGTCGCGCGCCGGCTGCGGTTCGCTGCCGCCGGCGGCCAGTGCCTTGTCCACCAACTCGTCAACTGCCTTGCGACTGGGTGCCGAGAGTGCGTTGATCACTTCCGTGTGGGTGTGCGCATCGGCAATCGGCTTGTTGGTGAACTGCTGGAAAAAAGGTTGGGTCAGCAGCATCACGTAGATGCGCTCGCTGATGACCATGCCTGCCGCGTCATCGTTGGTGTAAGTTGGATTGAAGCTGTAGCCCAGCGCGGTGAAGAAGGCCTTGGATTTCTCCAGGTCCTTCACCGGAAGATTGACGAAGATCATCTGCGGTTGCGGTGCACTCATCGGTGAAGCTCCTTGTGGATGAAAAGAAGAGGGATCAGGGCTGCTTCATGCAGTTGACCATCCACGGCTTGCCGTAGCGGTCGATCAACATGCCCCAGCGGTGCGCCCAGAACGTTTCGGCGATCGGCATCTGTACCTGGCCACCTTCGGCCAGCGCCGCGAACACGCGTTCGGCTTCTTCGATGCTGTCGACGTCGACATTGATGGTGGTCGAACCACCCTCGCCACCACCGGGACCGTCGGCCGCCATCACGATGGCACTGCCGATTTCCAGCTGGCTGTGCGCGACGTGGTCCAGGGTTTCCGGCGGCATCTCGTTGCAGCCTGGCGAACCATCGGAGGGCGGCATGTCGCGGTATTTCATTTCCGAAGTGACCTGGCCACCGAGTGCCTTGGCATAGAACGCCATCGCCTCATGGGCCTGGCCACTGAAGCCGAGGAAGGGAATCAATTTCATGGCAATGCTCCGTCGTGGATTTCAGGGGGGTAGCGCCGGGCCATGCCCGGCGGCGGAATTGAATCGGGTCAACCTTCCAGCTGTGCACGCAGACGCTGTTCCTGCTGCTGTAATTCGGGGGTGAAGGCTTCGCCGAAGTCTTCAGCGGAGATCAAGGGACGCAGTTCGAGGGTGCCGCCACTGCCGAACGGCGCACGGCTGGCCCACTCGACGGCCTCGTCCAGCGAGCGCACGTCCCACAGCCAGAAGCCGGCGATCTGGTCGCCGGCGGGGCCAAACGGACCGGCCTCGACCTTGGGCGCGCCACTGCCGAAATGAATGCGACGTCCGCGCTGGGTGGCATGCAGGCCTTCACCGGCCAGCATGATGCCGGCGGCCACGAGTTGTTCGTTGAAGGCGCCCATTTCGGACAATTCCTGTTCGCTGGGCATGCGGCCGGCTTCGGAGTCGGCGTTGGCCTTCACGATCACCATCACTTTCATTGCGGTCTCCCGTGGGGACGCGTGGTGCGTGCCCTTCACTGGGTACAACGAACCAGGGGGCTGGGAATCGACACGTCTTTTGAAAATTATTTCTTCCGTGGAAAGCGCGCCTTCGGCGGGGGTCGGCGAACGGCGGAGCCCCTCCGTGGTGGGGTGGGTTGGTCGCTGAAAGCTCGGTTCATGGATTTGGCCGGGTGGGGAGGCAGGGCAGGGGGCGCTGCAAGTACGTCCATGTAAGCTCGGTCGCCGCATCCATGCGGCTCACGCCCCTGCCCCGCCTCCCCACCCGGCCTTGGACAGTTACCTGCCTCCGGCACGCACCACGGGAAGATCAAGAAAAAAGGCAGAAGCAACAGCAACAGCAACAGCGGGTGGCTGGCGACCTCGGCTTTGCGAGCGGAGCGACCCGCTTTTGCTCTTGTTGTTGATTTCCCGTGGTGGGTCGGCGACCGGAATCTGTCAGGGGTCGGGCGGGTGGGATTGGCGGGGTATCCGCGCCATGGATGGCGCGGCTAAGCCTCCAGGGACGGATTCACGGCGTCCCCGCCAATCCCACCCGCCCGACCCACGCTCTGAAACCCAGCTTTCAGCGACCAACCCACCCACCACGGAGGGGCTCCGCCGTTCGCCGATCGCCCGCCGCAGGCGGCCTTTCGCGCTGCAGCATGCCGGCAGGCAAACCTGCGCCATCATGGACACCCCGCCCCCGCCAGGACCGTGCCATGCAGCAGTACCTGCTTCTGATCTACATCGAGCCTGCCCTGCTGCAGGCCCTGCCCACCGAAGAATTCAACGCGCTGATGCGCGACTGCCTCGCCCACGCCGACAAACTGCAGGCGGAAGGCACGCTGCTGGCCGCGCAGAAGCTGCAGCCGGTCGACACCGCGCAGACCCTGCGCGTGCGCGATGGCCACAGCCGTGTATTGGATGGCCCGTTCGCCGAAACCCGCGAACTGCTGGCCGGCTTCAACCTGATCGTCGCCCGCGACCGCGACGAAGCCATGCGCATCGCCCGCGACTTCCCCTGGGCGCGCTTCGGCAGCATCGAGGTGCGGCCGCTGGAAGACATGGACGCCGAGCGCGAACGCTGCGGCGCCCCGGCTGCGGCTATGGCAGCAGCCGTACCCTGATCTCGCGCGGGCCCACGCCTTCGTTGCCACTGTAGTCGCGCACGCTGGCGCGTACGATGTACTCGCCCGGCGGCAGCGCCGCCGGCTGCCAGCGCCCGGTTTCCATCAGGCCATCACGCACGGTGTTGGTGGCGAGGTAGCGGAAGCGGGTCACCGCACTGCCATGCACGGTGATGCCGCTGTCCGGTGCGTAGGCCACGCGCACCGCTTCGGTCTGCGGCGGCATGCGGTTGAACACGATGTTCCAGCGCGGCTGCTCATAGCCCTGCAGCGGCTGCCCGGCAGCATCGAGGATCTGGTAGCCCACCTGGTACATGCCCAGCCGGCGCCGCGGCAGGTTGTTGTCGACCTGGTCCCAGGCCTCGACCACGATCTGCACGCCACGTCCCTGCCGCGCCAGCATCACCACGCCGTCGCTGCCCGCCGCCAGTGGCTGGTCGTTGTCGTCCAGCAGCGCCACATCGGTGATGCGCGGTGCGAAGTGGTCGGCGTAGTTATGGAAACCCAGCGCCACGGCGTTGGTTTCGAAGCCGCCGGTGCCCACCGCCAGGTGCACGTGCGCCTGGTTGTTGATGCTGCCCAGGCGATCGCCGACGTGGATGCGCGTGCCGCGACGCACGCGCATCCGCTCCAGCTTGCCCTGTTCGTCGTACAGCGCCTGCCAGCGCGCATCGAACGGCTGGTCGCGCGGTGTGCGGCCGACCCGCATGTGGATGTACTTGAGGCGGTCCACCGCCAGGCCCTCGGCCTGCCCACCCAGGCTCCACGCCGCTACCGGGCTGCTGATCTTGCCATCGGCGATTGCCAGCACGGTCTGGCCGACATCGCCGCGCACATCGAAACCGCCGTGCAGGTGGTGGCGGCTCTCGCCCTTGAAGTTGCCGCGCACCTCGCCCAGCGTGCCGACCACTTCATGCCAGCCATCCTGGGGTGCCAATGGCCAGCGCCCACCGGTGTCCGGCAACGCTGCATCGGCAGCGGGCCCGACCAGCGCCGGTGCCGGCAGGTCACCCACCGGCAGCGGGCGCAGGCGGTGCAGGCGATAGCTGGCGGAATCGGCGACCAGCACGCTGCCATCGGCATCCATCGCCAGACCACTGGGGCGGGCCAGGCGTGGCAGGCGGCCGTTGCCCACCAGCGCGATCTGGTGGCCCTGCGGTGTTACCTGCACGATGCGGCCATCAAGGTCACCCACGTACAGCACGCCGTCGTGCGTGGTGGCCAGCGACAGCGGCCCATTGATCACGCCGCCATCGCCCAGCAGCGTGCTGACCGTGCCGTCGGCACCGACCCGACGCACCGCGTTGTTGAACAGGTCGGCCACCAGCAGCGCGCCGTGCGCATCGAAGGCCAGTGCCACCGGTGTATCGAAGCGTGCATCGCCCGCCAGGCCATCGGCCAGCCCCGGGCGCTCGCCGCCGGCCAGGGTACGCACGTTGCCGTCGGTACCGATCACCCGGATGCGGTCGTTGAAGGTGTCGGCCACATAGACCTGGCCCTGCGCGTCCACCGCGATGCCCATCGGTGCATCGAAGCGCGCCTGCGCGGCAGGGCCATCGGCGTAGCCCTGTTCGCCACCGGCCAGCGTGGTCACCTGGCCATCGGTGCCGATACGGCGGATCGCGTGGTTGCCGGTGTCGGCCACATACAGGTTGCCCTGCGCGTCGGCGGCGATGCCCGAGGGCGTATTGAAACTGGCCTGCAGTGCCGGGCCATCAATGCGCCCCTCGCCCTGCCCGGCCACCGTTTCAACGCGGCCATCGGGAAGTCGACGACGGATCCGGTTGTTGTCACCGGCATCGGTGAAATAGACGCTGCCATCGGCACTGCGCAGCAACGCGTACGGATCGGCGAAACGCGCCTGCGCGGACGCGCCATCGCGGTCACCCGGGTGGCCATCGCCGGCCAGCGGCTCGATCTGCGCGGTCCACGCCAGCGGCGTTGGAACCGGACCTGCCGGTTCAGCCGGCGTATGCAGCGGCGTCTCCCACCAGGTCGCGGCCAGTGCCACTACGGTCGCCAACGCTACGCCTGCCGCCATCCATTGCCACCGTGCCATCGTGCTGTGCTGCCTGCCTGCTGTCTGAAGAGGCACCGACAATAGACGCTGAACGCAGGATCCGCCAAGGCCAAACGTACTGCCGGATACCAGAGTTCCATGCGTCGCGCTTGTTCTCCCTGGCTACAGCGGGTTCAATGCTCTTCCCACGGATGGAGATCCTCCATGCCCCGCATCTTCCCCCTCGCCGCCCTGCTGGTGGCCGCACTGGCCAGCACGCCGGCCTCCGCCTCGATCTCGGTGGCACCACAGAAGCCGTCAGTCACCGCCGATGCGATGCACCAGGCCTATGCCACGCGATGGGATGAGGCGATCCAGCAGTCACGCAGTGGCAACACGCTGGGCGCACTGATCGCGATGGAACGGCTGATGGAAGATCCGATGCTGGATGACTTCGATGCTGAACATCGCGGCCGCGCCGCGCAGGTGGCCGGCTGGACCGCGATGGTGCAGAAGAAGCCGGACCAGGCTCGCCGCTATCTGCAGCGCGCGCAGGAGGCACTGCCGGACGATGCGCAGATCCTGCTGACCCTGGTCTCGGTGGAACTGTCCGAGAACCAACCGGCGCCTGCCACCAAGCACCTGGTGCAGGCGCTGAAGCATGCCGACGCGCCGTTGCCGGTGGACCACCACGCGATCAACTACCTGCAGTTCCGCCTGCGGGACCAGCCGCAGCAGCGTATGGAACTGCTGCAGGCACTGTTCGACAACGGCTGGAAGAGCGGCGGTCTGGAACCCACCGGACTGTGGCTGGCACTGGCCACGCTGCAGGCCGACAACGGCCGTGGCGAGGCCATCCCCGCGACCCTGGCCCGCATCTCCGCGCCCGCCGAAATCATCCGGCTGCGCAGTGACAAGCGCTTCGATCCCTATGTCGACCGCGCCAACCCGCGCTTTGATCCCGTGCAGGCTGCACAGAAGCACCTCGACGAACTGCGGGTTTCCGGCCTGCTCGACCGGGCGCTGGACGCGCGCATGGCCGAGTTCAGCAGCACGCTGCTGATGCTGGACCGCAACGAGGAAGTGCTGGCGCTGACCGATGGCATGGCCGCTGCGGCCGCCGAAGGCGAGGCGCCTTCGGCGGCAGAGGCCGAATGGGTGGCATGGCTGCTCAACAGCCGGCTCACGGCGCTGCGCCGGCTGGGTCGCAACGAGGATGCGCTGGCGGCAGCCAAGCTGGCCGCACGCATCGGTGCACTGGGCCCCGATGGTGCCGAGCACCAGTTCAACGTCGGCTTCGTGTTCAGTTCGCTGGGCCGCATGCAGGATGCCGCCACGGCAGTGAATGACATGCCGGGCCTGGCCGGTTACGGCAAGGCGGCCCAGGCACTGCTGCAGTTCGTTGCCGCCCGTGAACGTGGCGATGCCAAGGCCGAACAGGCCGCGCGTGCAGCGATCCTGGCCCAGGGCGATGGCGCGCGCCTGTTCCAGCGCGAGATGCTGCTGGACGAGGGCAATCTCGACGGCGCAGCTGCCGTGCTGATCGAACAGTTGCGCTCACCCGTTGAACGCGGTGAAACGCTGGCCAGCCTGCAGGACATGCGCACCTATCCGTCGCTGCCCGGCGACGTGAAGATCGATGCGGCCTGGCGTGCGCTGAAGCAGCGCGCCGACGTGCAGGCCGAGGTTGCCCGCCTGGGCCGCATCGAACGCTACGAACTGGTCAGCACCTCCACCTCGCGCTGAGCAAGCTCCCATGTAGAACCACGTGCGTGCAGCACCACCCGCCTAGCGCGCCGGCACCTCGGTACGGATGCCCATCGCCTCGCGGTAGCGTGCGTACAGGGCCATCACCTTGTCCACGTAGGCCAGGGTTTCGGCATAGGGCGGCACACCCTTGTAGCGGGTGACCGCGCCGATGCCGGCGTTGTAGGCGGCCGCTGCCAGCGGCCGATCACCGTTGTAGCGACGCAGCAACGCACGCATGTAGCGGGCGCCGCCATCGATCGACTGCTGCGGCGAGAACGGATCATTCACCCCGTACTCCTGCGCGGTGTCCGGCATCAACTGCATCACGCCCTGTGCGCCCTTGCTGGACACCGCCAGTGCATCGAAGTTGCTTTCGGCATGGGCGATCGCGCGCAGCCACGCATCATCCACGCCGGTGGCCTTGGCGGCGGCCTTGAACTGTTTGGCATGCTGCGCCAGCTGCGGCTTGCCCACCTTGCCCAGGCCTTCGTGGGCAGGTTCACCCGGCGGCGTGGCCATGGTGAACTTCAGGAACACCCGCGAGCCGGGCAGGTTGCGGGTGGAGTAGACCAGCGCGCCATCCTGCTCGCGCTCGTACAGCACGCCGCTGAACACGCCCATGTTGCCCCACAGATTCGGGGTCTGGATGGCGTTGTCGTCGATTTCCTTCGGGGTGCAGCGTGAACCGGGTTCCGGCGCGGTGGCCAGGCTGACGGTGTTGCCCTGCACGCAGCGGTAGACGGTGCGCGCGGCGGCCAGCCCGGGCCACAGGCTGGGCAGCAGCAACAGCGCAAGCAGGAGAGGGCGACGGAACATGGCGGCCGGATCATCCGGCCGCGCCCGCTAATGCTGGGTGAATGGGGGTCGGCAGGGCTGCGCCCTGCACCTGCGCCGGCGCCGGCGCCGGCGGCGGTAGAGTCGACTATCGCGCGCAGCGCGGGGTTTTCCGGTAGCCCAGGGGAGAGCAGTCGACTAACAGTCGACTCTACCGACGTTCCCGATTTCGGCCTTGCCGCCCCCCGCATTCCCGGTCATTTTGCCGCCCTCCGCCGCACCCAGTACCCCACGCCCAACAGCACGAACCACACCGGGCTGGCGACCAGCGCCTGGCGGGTGTCGGCCTGCAGGCTCAGCAGCACCAGCACGGCGGCGAAGAACACCAGGCAGGCCCAGCACATGGCGACGCCGCCGGGCATCTTGAAGATCGAGGCGGCGTGGCGTTCCGGGTAGCGGCGGCGGTAGGCCATGTAGGCCACCAGGATCAGCGACCAGACGAAGATGAAGAGCACGGTGGCCAGCGTCGTCACCAGGGTGAAGGCGGTCACCAGGTTCGGGATCAGGTAGATCAGCAACGTGCCGCCCAGGAGGCACAGGCACGAGAACAGCAGGCCACGGGCGGGCACTGCGGCGCGCGACAACTTCGACAACCCGCGCGGTGCGTGGCCCTCTTCGGCCAGACCGTACAGCATGCGGCTGGTGGAGAAGATGCCGCTGTTGGCCGAGGACGTGGCCGAGGTCAGCACCACGAAGTTGATCAGGCTTGCCGCGGCAGGAATGCCGGCCAGCACGAACAGCTGCACGAACGGGCTCTTGTCCGGCACCACCTGGCGCCACGGGGTGACGGCCATGATCGCGATCAGCGCCAGCACGTAGAAGATGATGATGCGCACCGGGATCGAGTTGATCGCCTTGGGCAGGTTGCGCTCGGGGTCTGCGGTTTCAGCGGCGGTGGTACCCACCAGCTCGATGCCGACGAAAGCGAACACCGCGATCTGGAAACCGGCGAAGAAACCGACCAGTCCCATCGGGAACATGCCGCCGTCATTCCACAGGTTCGACAACGACGCGGTGTGGCCACTGGGCGAGGTGAAGCCCCACGCCACCAGCCCGGCGCCGGTGATGATCAGTGCACAGATCGCCACGATCTTGATCAGCGCGAACCAGAATTCCATCTCGCCGAACAGCTTCACCGTCACCAGGTTCAGTGCCAGCAACAGCAGCACGCAGGCCAGTGCTGGTATCCAGGCATCCAGCCCAGGGAACCAGAACTGCGCGTAGGCGGCAATCGCGATCACGTCGGCGATGGCGGTGACGATCCAGCAGAACCAGTACGTCCATCCACAGAAGAAGCCGGACCAGGGACCGAGCAGATCGGTGGAGAAATCGATGAAGGATTTGTACTGCAGGTTGGACAGCAGCAGCTCGCCCATCGCGCGCATCACGAAGAACAGCATCGCGCCGATGATCAGGTAGACGAAGACGATGGACGGGCCGGCCAGGCTGATGGTCTTGCCCGAGCCCATGAACAGGCCGGTGCCGATGGCACCACCGATGGCGATCAGCTGCAGGTGGCGGTTGGACAGGCTGCGGCGCAGGTGCTCGGGGGGCGTTGCGGGCTCGGTCATGGGCGTGCACTGGGGCGGGCGAAGCGTTCGACGTTAGTCCTCCCCGGCCCGGAGCGCCAGCACTGGACGGCCCGATTGCGTCAATCATGGTCGCTTTCATCACATTGTGACCGAATACCGGATTCGTCCCATTCCGCCCGGCCCGGCGTCATGCTCAGATAGCCGCACCTGCCCAAGGATCGGCCCGACCATGTGCCCTGCCCTGCCCGCCCCGCTGGAGCTCCGGCCTTGAGTCGGCTGCGCGTGATCATTGGTGGCACCACGCTGGCGCTGCTGGCCGCGGCCGTGCCGATCGCGGTGATGGCCTATGCCACCTGGGACCGTGCAGTCAGCGTCGAGCAGCAGCGGCTGCGCGACATCGCCGGTCGCGCGCTGCGCCGCGCCGACCAGTCCTACCAGGAAGCGCTGGCGGCACTGCAGTCGGCCGAGGCCAGCGCCCACGACGCCTGCGGGCCCGAGCATATCCGGCGCATGCAGACGCTGGTGATGACCTCGCCGTCGGTCGACCAGATGGGCTACTTCGAGGGTGGCAAGCTGCGCTGTACGTCGTGGGGGCCTTTCCTGTCCGACGTCAACCAGCCCAAGGCCGACCACGTCACCAGTGATGGCGCCGGCATCGCCGTGGATGTGCGCCCCGAGGCCAGCGGACGGCGCCAGGTCCTGTCGTTCCTGTACGGTAACTACGACGTGCTGGTCGATCCGCGCCGCTTCGTCGATGTCATCGCCGACCCGAACGTGCGCCTTGCCCTGGCCAGCCCCGATGGGCGTCTCCTGGCCAGGCAGGACGGCATGGATCCGGCATTGCTGGAGACCCTGCTGCGCGCCCCCGATGAAGGCCTGGACCACCACACCCTGTATGCCACCGCCCGCAACGAAGAGTGGTTGGCGATCGCGACCATGCCGCGTACCGCGCTTGCCGCGACCTTCCGCCAGCAGGCGTGGCTGTTCGTGCCGATCGGCGTTCTGCTGGCCGCTGCCGGTGCCGGCCTGGTGATCTGGCTGTCGCGTCGCCGCCTGTCCCTGCGCGGCGAGCTGGCCACAGCGATCCGCCGCCGCGAGCTGTACCTGCACTACCAGCCGATCATCGAGCTGGATACCGGCATCTGCGTCGGCGCCGAAGCGCTGGTGCGCTGGCAGCGCCCGGATGGCACCCAGGTGCGGCCGGACCTGTTCATTCCGCTGGCCGAAGAGGCCGGCATGATCGGCGCGGTCACCGATCTGGTGATCGAGAACGTGGTGCGCGACATGCGTGAACTGCTGGTGGCCGACCGCAGCGCGCACATCGCGATCAACCTGGCCGCCGAAGATATCAGCAGCGGCCGTGCGCTGAAGATGATCTCCAAGCACATGGCCGGCAGCGGCATCCTGCCGCAGCAGATCTGGATGGAGGCCACCGAGCGCGGCTTCCTGGATCTGGACCGCGCCCGCACGATGCTGGCGCAGGCGCGTCGGGCCGGGCACAGCGTGGCCATTGACGATTTCGGCGTCGGCTTCTCCAGCCTGCAGTACCTGGAACAGCTGCCGCTGGACGCGTTGAAGATCGACAAATCATTCATCGATGCGATCGACACCGAGAGCGCCACCAGCCCGGTAACCCCGCACATCATCGACATGGCCAAGGAGCTGGGCCTGTGGGTGGTGGCCGAGGGCGTGGAGACCGAGGCACAGCTGGCGTATCTGCATACCCGGAAGGTCGAGTTCGCGCAGGGTTGGCTGTTCTCGCGGCCGCTGCCGCGGGATGAGTTCGTGGTGTTCCATCACAAGCGGCAGCAGCGCTATGGCGCGGCGCGGGAGCACATGCAGAATCCGCGCAGCGTGCCGATCGAGCGTGAGGGGATCGAGTAGGACGGCCAACGGCGGAGCCCCTCGTGATGGGTCGCGCCCAGTGGATCCATCAGTTGGGGCCGGGTGGATGGGTCGCGCAGGGGGCGCTGCAAGTACGTCCATGTAAGCTCGGTCGCCGCATCCATGCGGCTCACGCCCCTGCGCAACCCACCCACCCGGCCACGGACACATTGCGGCGGCGTCCCACCACGGAATCAACAGAAGAAAGCAAAAGCAAAAGCAAACGCGGGTCGCTGCGCTCGGTGGATGCACGCCATGCGTGGATGGCGTGGACCACGGTAGTGCCGGCCGCTGGCCGGCACCTCGGTAACGTCTGGTCTGCGCCTACGCCCAGGCCTTCGGCCGTGCCAGCAGCCACACCACGGTCACCGCCAGCAGCAGCAACGGCAACCATCCCAGCTGGCTCGGGCCACTGGCCTGCAGCAGCACACCGCCTGCTACGCCACCGGCGGCAATCGCCAGGTTCCAGCCGGTCACCAGCATCGACTGCGCCAGGTCGGCGGCAGCACCGGCACGGCGTGCGAGCGCGGTCTGGAACAGGGTCGCAACCGACCCGAACGCCACGCCCCACAGGATCGTTGCCAGCAGCAGCGGTGTGGCCTGTCCTGGCCACAACAGCAGGGCCGACACCGGAAGAATGAAGCCGATCACGGCCGCCCACACCAGCGTGCGCAGATGACGGTCCACGCCCCAACCGGCAATGCCGATACCAACGATGGCAGCCACGCCGAAGGCCAGCAGCAGGCGGTCCAGCCACGGGCCGGCGCCGGCCTCCACCGCCAGCGGTTCGATGTAGGTGTACAGTACGTTGTGCGCCAGCACGTACAGCACCATCACCGCCAATGCGCTGCGCACGCCGGGCATGCGCCACACCGTACCCAACGACGTGCGCTGACCGGCCGCGGCCGCCGGCAACGCCGGCAATGCCCAGCGCGCGTACGCCAGCAGGCCGACCCCCAGCACGCTCATCAACGCGAACGCCCAGCGCCAGCCGATCTGCTGGCCCAGCAACGTGCCCGCCGGTACACCCAGCGACAGCGCCAACGGCGATCCAACCATCGCCACCGCGATTGCCCGGCCCTGCAGCGACGGCACCACCATGCGCGCCGCATAGCCGGCCACCAGCGACCACAGCAGGCCACCACTCACACCGGCCAGGAAACGCGCGGCAAGGATCAGCGGATAGCTGCTGCTCACGGCGGTCAGCGTGTTGACCACCACGAAGCCGGCAATGGCGGCCAGCAACAAGGGGCGTCGCGGCAGGCGCTGGGTCAACGCGGTCATCGGCAGTGCGGCCATCACCGATCCCAGCGCGTACACGCTGACCAGCTGGCCCACCGCCGCATCACTCACGCCCAGGCTCTCGCCCATCGGCCGCAGTACACCGGCCGGCAGGGTTTCGGTCAGCAGGGTGATGAAGCCGCCGCCGGCCAGCGCCAGCAGCCCCGCCCACGGCAGGCGCGTGGCTTCACCGGCCGGGCTGGCCGCATCAATGGCATGGCCGCTCATCGCGCAGCCTCCAGATCGGCGTAGACCGCGTCACGCAGTTCATCGACGAAGGCGCCATCCATGCCTTCGTACAGGGTGTTGGTCAGCGCCACCACGCTGAGCCCACGCGCAGGATCGACAAACCAGCTATGGCCGTAGGCACCGCCCCAGCGCCAGGTGCCTTCGCTCTGCGGTGTGCCACTGGCGGCGGCATCGCGCAGCACCGCAAAGCCCAACCCGAAGCCCCAGCCGGCCGGTTCCGGCGGCCCCTGCTCGCCCACCTGCGGGCTGGCCATCTCCGCCACCAGCGCGGGCGGCAACAGATTCGAAGCTTGCACATCGCGCAAGGCCTCCAACACCGCCATCACCTCGTCGGCGCTGCCAATCAATCCAGCACCGGCCGAAGGGAAACGGCTGGCATCGGTAGCACGGGCGAGGCTGTACTCGATGCCGACCGTACCCTCGAATGGAGCGACCACCTCGCCTTCCTGCAGGCGATGCGGCTGCGGCGTGTCACTCACATACGGCGTGGCCAGCCGCGCGGCATCGGTGGTCGCGAATGCGGTGTCGGCCAGCCCCAGTGGCGCGGCCAACAAGCGCTCGAACAGTGCCTGCAGCGTTTCACCGGTCGCGGCTTCAGCCACGGCGCCCGCGACGTCCACGCCCAACGAGTACAACCATTGGCTACCCGGCGCGAACAACAGCGGCGCCTGCGCGATGCGATGCACGTTGTCGGTCAGCGTCAGCGGATTCGCATCCATGCCATCGCTGACGCCGGCCTGTGCGTACGGGCCATCCGCATCGGCTTCGAGGAAGCGGTAACCCAGCCCGCTGCTGTGGCTGAGCAGTTGGCGCAGGCTGATCGGCGGCGTGCTGCCATCGGCCAGCGCCGGGCGGAAGTCCGGCAGCCAGCGCTGTACCGGCGCATCCAGGTCCAGCACGCCTTCGGCTACCAGGCGCAGGATCACCGTGGTCAACAGCGGCTTGCTGACCGATGCCAGCCGGAACAACTGATCGCGCTGCATCGGCTTGGCCGACTCGCGATCGGCCAGCCCGGTCGCGCTGGCGTGGCGCAGCACACCGTGCTCGCGCACCAGCACTACCGTACCGACCAGGCGCTGTGGGTGGACCTGCTGCAGCAGCCGCTGCACCGACGGCAGCGTCGGCGCAGGTGCAAGGGAAGGAACAGCGTTCATCGCGGTGATCCGTGGGGAGAGGCCCGCCACGTTAGGCACCACGCCCTCGTGCAAAAAGCCGGTTGCGGCTCCGGGCATCATGGACCGTGCAGTCCGCAATCGGCATGATGGCCGGAACTGCAAGGCCGCAACGGGCTCCACACCACTTCGCACCACAGTGTTGCGATGGCGGAGCCGTCCGCTACTGCCGCGCCGACCTACCCTGCCGCTTTCATTGCCCGCACGCCCATGTCAGTCCTGGACAACCTCGCCAATCTGCAGACCTTCGTGCACGCGGCCGACACCCGCAGCTTCGTCGAGACCGGGCGCCTGCAGGGCATCTCGGCCTCGGCCGCCGGCAAATGCGTTGCCCGGCTGGAACAGGCACTGGGCGTGCGCCTGTTCCACCGCAGCACGCGCAGCATCACCCTCACCGCCGAGGGCCAGCTGTTCCTGGCACGCTGCCGGCGCATCCTCGACGAGCGCGATGCCGCGCGCACCGAGCTGGCGCAACCGCATGCCGCACCAAGTGGCACGCTGCGCATCGGTCTGCCGCTGGTGGGTGATCTCACCCTGCCACTGATGGCCGAGTTCATGTCCGCGTATCCGGACATCCGCCTCGATCTGGATTTCAGCGACCGCCTGGTCGATGTCATCGAGGAGGGTTTCGATGCCGTGCTGCGCGTCGGCGAGCCCAGCGACTCACGCATGAACGCACGACGCCTGGGCGTGTTCCCACGCCGCATCGTCGCCTCGCCGGCGTACCTGCAGCGGCGCGGCACGCCGCGCACGCCGGCCGATCTGATGCAGCACACGCTGCTGCACTATCGCTTCCCCAGCACCGGCAAGCTGGAACTGTGGCCGATCCACTGGCCCGACCATGAAACACCGCAGGAACTGCCGGTACACATGGTGGCCAATACCATCGAAGCGCGGGTGGCGCTTGCATTGCGCGATATTGGCCTGGCCTTCGTGCCGGTGCACTCGGTGCGCGATGCACTGGCCGATGGACGCCTGCTGACCGTGCTCGACGAGCATGTGCACTCCTGCGGCATCTTCCACCTGCTGTGGCCGTCGGGCCGCCACGTACTCCCGAAGCTGCGGGTATTCATCGACTTCGTCAGCGCGCGCCTGGAAACCGTGCCGTAGACCGGTAGATCCGCGCTCGATGGCCGTGCCACGTAGAGTCGAGCTTGCTCGACTGCTCCTCAAAAGCAGTCGAGCAAGCTCGACTCTACAATTCGCATGCCCTGCGGGCGGTATAATCTCCCCTCATCCCTCCCAGAGGCTCGCGACCAATGCGCCATTGATGCCGCCGTCTTCCCACTAGACGGCCTGACTCTTCCCGCCCCTGCGCGCAGGGGAGAACCCGGCATCCATGGAGGTCGCATGACCCCGTATTCCCTCACGCTCGATCGCGTGTCGTATCGATTGGCCGACGGCCGTGTGCTGTTTTCCAATCTGACGTTTTCCTTCGAACCGGTTGCTACCGGCCTGGTCGGTGCCAATGGCGCTGGCAAAAGCGTGCTCGCACGCCTGCTGGCCGGCCGGCTGTCGCCCGACAGTGGCCAGGTGCGTGGCAATGGCCGCGTGTTCCTGTTGCTCACACCGGGCTATCCACCCGGCGGCACCGTGGGTGAGTTGGCCGGTGTGGGTGAAGCGCTGTCCGCGCTCGCACGCATCGAAGCCGGCAGCGTCGATGAGGCCGACTTCACCTGCCTAGGCGAGCGCTGGGACCTGCGCGAACGCCTGCAGCAACAGTGGCAGGCGCTGGGCTTGCCCGATGATCTCGATCACGCCCAGCCTGCTGCGCGCCTCAGCGGCGGCCAGGCGATGCAGGTGGCACTGTCCGGCGCGTGGGCCAGCGGTGCCGACTGGCTGATCCTGGACGAACCCAGCAACCACCTTGATGCGCGTCATCGCCAACAGCTGTACGAACAGTTGCAGCAGTGGCGCGGTGGCCTGCTGGTGATCAGTCATGATCGCGAGTTGCTGGGCCGCATGCAGCAGATTGTCGAACTCGATGGGCGCGGGCTGCATCGCTATGGCGGCGCGTGGCAGCACTATGCCGAAGTGCGCGCCGCCGAACGTGAAGCCGCCGCCGCCCAGCTTGACCATGCACGTGCGCAGCATCGGCAGCAGCAACGCAGTGCACGCGAACAGCGCGAGCGCCAGCAGCAACGCCAGGCACGCGGCAACCGCGATGCGAAGCAGGCCAACCAGGCACCGATCCTGCTCGGCCGCCAGAAGCAGCGCGCCGAAGCCAGTCATGGGCGCGCGCAACAGGTGCAGGCCGAACGCCTGCAGGCCAGTGCAGAGCAGCTGCGCGCAGCGGCGTCGGCGGTGCAGCTCGCGCCAGAGCTGGCGTTGTTTTCCGGTGATGGGGAACGTGGCAGCGCACGCCTGCTGCAGGCGCAGGATCTGGTCCTGCCACATGGCTGCAGTGCCCCGTTGCAGCTTGAGATCCGCCGCGGCCAGCGCATTGCCGTGGTCGGTGACAACGGCAGCGGCAAATCGACCCTGCTGCGTGTGTTGGCCGGCCAGCGGCCTGCACGCAGCGGCATCGTGCAACGGCATGCGCCACTGGCCCTGCTCGACCAGCAGCTACTGGGGCTGTCCGGCGAATGCAGCATCCTCGACAGCGTGCAGGCCGCCAACCCGAGTGCCGACCCCGGGGAGCTGCGCACGCGCCTGGCCCTGTTGGGTCTGGACGCACAGCGCATCCAGCGCGCCGCCAGCAGCCTCAGCGATGGCGAGCAGGTGAAGGGCGCACTGGCCAGCGTGTTGTACGCCGATCCCGCGCCCCAACTGTTGCTGCTGGACGAGCCCGGCAATGCACTGGACCTCAGTGCATTACAGGCGCTGGAAGAACTGCTTGCGGCATGGCCGGGCGCACTGGTGATGGTCAGCCACGACCGGCACCTGCTGCAGGCGTTGCGGCCGCCCCAGGTGCTGCAGGTCACCGGCGACGCCTGGCAATGGCGCGACGCCTTGTAGATCCACGCATGGCGTATCGACCCGGGGTAGTGCCGGCCGCTGGCCGGCAGCCCAGGAAACCTCAATGCACCATCAGCGCTTCCACACCGGGAACGCCTGTGGCATCTGCTGCCACAGCAGTGGCCCCGCCCGCAGCTCCTGGTCATTGAGCAGGCACGCATCCAGTTCCGCGCGCACCGCGCGCTCGTCCATGTGCACACCAATCACCACCAGCTCCTGGCGCCGATCACCCCACAACGGGTGCCACAGCCGCTGCATCGCCGTGTGCGCGGCTGCATCCGGAAACTCTTCCAGCCCCGGCAGCGGCGCGCTCCAGCAGTCGGCCTGCTGCCGTGCCCAGCCAAGGTCGCTGTAGGGCAGCGGTGTCGGCGGCAACAACGGTGCGGTGTCTTCCAGGCCGGCACGCACGCGGTCGCGCGCGGCATACCAGAAGCCCGCCGCCTGCGTCCGCGTCGCCGCGCCCACGGTGTTCAACTCGCCTACCCAATCCATGCGGTTGGCCAGCCAGAACCAGCCCTTGCTGCGGATCACGCCGGGCATGCCGGACTGCAGCGCGCGGGCGAATCGCGCGGGGTGGAACGGACGCCGCGAACGGTAGACGAAGCTGCCAATGCCGTATTCCTCGGTCTCCGGCGTGTGCTCGCCACGCAGCTCCTTCACCCAACCCGGCGCACGTTGCGCACGCTCCATGTCGAAGCGGCCGGTATCCAGCAGCTCGGCCAACGGCACATCACCGAAGCTGGACAGCAGCAGCTTCGCATCCCGGTTCAAGCCACGCAGTACCGCCAGCGTGTCCTGCAACACTTCGTCATCCACTTGGTCGATCTTGCTGACCACGATCACGTCGGCGAACTCCACCTGCTCGCACAGCAGGTCGACCACACCGCGATCATCGTCCGGCCCGGCCTGCTGGCCGCGCTCGGCCAGGCGCAGGGTCGAACCGAAGTCGGCAAGGAACGCGCTGCCGTCGACCACCGTCACCATCGTGTCCAGCCGCGCGATGTCACTCAGGCTGAAACCGTGCTCGTCGCGCACCGCGAACGTGGCCGCCACCGGCATCGGCTCACCGATGCCCGTCGACTCGATCAGCAGGTAGTCATAACGACCCGCGTCGGCCAGGCGCCGCACTTCCTGCAGCAGGTCATCGCGCAGCGTGCAGCAGATGCAGCCGTTGCTGAACTCCACCAGCGTCTCTTCGGTGCGGCGCAGCTCGGCGCCACCTTCGCGCACCAGCTGCGCATCGATGTTGACCTCACTCATGTCGTTGACGATGACTGCCACGCGCAGGCCCTCGCGGTTGCGCAGGATCTGGTTGAGCAGGGTGGTCTTGCCGGCCCCAAGGAAGCCGGACAGCACGGTGACCGGAAGGCGACGGTCGGCGCGGGAAACAGTGTTCATGTCGGAGCGGGTTGGCTGCGGAACGGAAATGTTACTGTATAACAATTGCCGCGCAAGGAACCTCCCCTGATGAAGTCGCCTTCTGCCGCCCTGCTCGATGCCGGCGCGGTCGCCCTGTCCAGCCTGTGCCTGCTGCACTGCCTGGCGTTGCCCCTGCTTGCCGCCGCGCTGCCGCTGTTCGGCACCTGGGCCGAAGCGGAATGGGTCCACCTGCTGTTCGTGGCCATCGCCCTGCCACTGACCGGCTACGCGCTGTGGCGGGCCGAGCGCCGCCACCCACTGCCCGTGCTGGCCTGGGCCACCGCCGGCGCCGGGCTCGGCCTGCTGCTGGCCGGCGCGCTGGCGCTGCCCTCGCACGACTGGGAGACACCGATGACGGTCACCGGCAGCCTGCTGCTGGCCGCCACGCACATCTGGAACGCGCGGCACCGGCACGGGTAATGCCGGCCGCCGGCCGGCAACCGCATGAGCTTCGGACGCCGCGGGTAGTGCCGGCCGCTGGCCGGCAACCGCATGAGCTTCGGACGCCACGGGTAGTGCCGGCCGCTGGCCGGCAACCGCATGAGCTTCGGACGCCACGGGTAGTGCCGGCCGCTGGCCGGCAACCGCATGAGCTTCGGACGCAACCTGCAGTTGCCGACCAGCGGCCGGCACTACCCCTGCTATTTGCCGTAGCGGCGAAGAAGCTCCACCAGCACCGCAGCCTCGTCCGCCCGCTGCTGCGGGTCATCGGCACCCACTACGTGTTCCTGCAGATGCTCGTGCAGCAACTCCATCAGCAGGCTGTGGGCGGCACCGCGCACCGCGGCGACCTGCACCAGCACGCCCGCGCAGTCCCCCGCTTCCCCCTCGGGCTTGTCCAGCGCCTGCTCCAACGCCGCCACCTGACCCGCGATACGGCGTACCCGGGTCAGCAGCTGCTTTCGATTCTTGTGTACATGGGCCATGGCGGGATCATATACCCTATGGGGGTATCCACTCCAGCTCCCGCCGCCATGCACTTGGACGCCCTCGCCGCCGCCCGTCGCCACGAACACCGCTTCGACGACGGCAACCCGCTGGCTGAACGCAACACCCGCCGCGCCCTGTGGCTCACCGTCAGCATGATGTTGGTGGAGATCGTCGGCGGCTGGTGGTTCAACTCCATGGCCGTGCTCGCCGACGGCTGGCACATGAGTTCGCACGCGCTGGCGCTGGGCCTCTCGGTGTTCGCCTACCGCTGCGCGCGCCGCTACGCGCACGATCCGCGCTTTGCCTTCGGTACGTGGAAGATCGAGATCCTGGCCGGCTACACCAGCGCCATCGCACTGCTTGGCGTCGCCGCGCTGATGGCCGTGCAATCGCTGGAACGGCTTTGGGTGCCGGCACCGATCCATTACGACGAAGCCATCGCCATTGCAGCGGTGGGCCTGGGCGTGAATCTGCTCTGCGCCTGGTGGCTGCACGACAGCCCGGGCCACGCGCACCACCACCACGGGCATGACCATGACCATCATCACGGGCACGGGCACGGGCACGGGCACGGGCACGACCACGATCACGGCCATGCGCACGGTCACGACCTCAACCTGCGCTCGGCCTACGTGCACGTGCTGGCCGACGCCGCCACCTCGGTGCTGGCCATCGTCGCCCTGCTTGGCGGCAAGCTGCTGGGCCTGACTTGGCTGGACCCGGTGATGGGCCTCGTCGGCGCCGTGCTGGTGACGGTCTGGGCGATCGGCCTGCTGCGCGACAGTGGCCGCATCCTGCTCGACGCGCAGATGGATGCGCCGGTGGTGGCCGAAGTGCGCGAGGTAATCGAACAGGGCCCGTGGCCGGCACGCCTGGCCGACCTGCACGTCTGGCAGGTGGGTCGCGGCAAGTACGCGGTCAGCGCCAGCGTGGTCACCAGCGACGTCAGTCTGGATGCCGATACCGTGCGCAACGCGCTGGCGATTCATGAGGAGCTGGTGCACGTGACGGTGGAGATTCACCGCAGCGCATGATCCACGCCGGGTAGTGCCGGCCGCTGGCCGGCAACCCCATGAACGCCGCACACAACCTGCAGGTGCCGGCCAGCGGCCGGCACTACCGCTAGAGCTTCAACATCATCCGCAACAGGTACATCAGCAGCGGCAGCGCGCTCAGCACTGCACCACCGATGCCGATCCACGGCCAGCGCTCGCCGCGCACGCGCGAGGCCACCGCCAGACCGCAGCCCACCAGCGCCGCGCCCAGCACCCCCACGCCCAATCCCGCAGCCATGCCATTGCCGCCTGCGGCCACCGCCGCCTGCGCAGCGAGGCTGCCCGCGCCCCAGCCCACCACGATCCCCAGCCAACTCGCCACGCCGCACCACGGTGCCTTGCCCTTCGCCATCCGAAAACCCCTGTGTCCTTGCCGAATTTCTGTACGGACCACGCCCGTGTGCTGCCTACACTAGCCGCACCTGCCCCGTCGGGACATCCCATGCGCACGCTCCGCCTGCTGCTGCCCGGTGCCCTCCTGCTGCTCACCGCCTGCAGTGGTGATGCCGGGCTTCCTTTCTCCGCCGACCCACTGCAGGGCTGCTTTGCCACCAGTGCGCGCAAACCGGCCGACTTCCGCATCGACAAGGAAGGCGGCCAGTACTTCGTCTCCTTCAGCCGTGGCGAGCAGTGGCAGCGCGAGCCGAATGCCCTGCACAAGGCCACCCGCAGCGAGATCAGCCGCTACTTCCGCGACGACGCCGATCAGATCGACAGCGCCCTGATCCGCATGGCCGGTGGCTTCGGCATCTTCCACTTCAACAAGGGCGCGACGCTGAAGGGCAAGGCCAGCGACAGTGACTACATGGCGTTGATGCTGATCGGAGCCGGGCCGGTGTATGCGGTCAAGTGCCCGTAAGACGCAATGATTCTGATGGCGGCTCAGGGCAATATGGGCACATCCTGTCCTCTTTGAGGAGCGATGCCAATGCTGCTGTTTCTGCTGCTTGCGGTAAGCGCGCCGAAGACCCAGGGTGCCTATGACGAAGTCTGGCAGCTGCCCGATGGCCAGACCCTGATCATGCGCACCCTGGACTGGGATCTCGGTGATGGTCGCCATGAGCGCGTTACCGTGCATTGGCTGATGCAGGAAGACGGCAGCCTGCGCTACGACTTTGATCGGCAGCCACCGGAAACCCAGGAGGTCCACCGTCGGTCGTGCGCCCGTGTAGGCATGCAGCCGTCGCGTGGCGTCGGCATGCTCTCGGGGGAAGGGACCACACACGGCTACAGCTGCACCAGCCAGCGGTAGCGCCGAGCCCTCGCTCGGCTCCACCCGACTACATCCACGCATGGCGTGGATCTACTGCAGCAGCCACACGTGGCCCCGGCAACAGCTGCGGTACCATGCCCTCCCCCGAACCGCCCCGGTACCCGCCGTGCCCCATTACACCGGCCCCCTGCTGACCCGCGACAGCGCTGACACCCTGCGCCGTGCCCATGACAAGGGTGCTGCTGAATGGCAGGGCTCGCTCGACCTTGGCCGCGGTCAGGACAGCGTGGTGCTGGATGCCGACGGCTTCCACTTCCGTGGCCAACGCTACCCGTGGCCGGGCAAGCTGAAGGACCGCACGCTGTACTACTGGGACGGCGAGGACTTCGCACCGATCTCGCGCTACAGCGGTTCGCTGATCAAGCTGGTGCCGACCGGATGGGGCGCACCGACCTTCGAGATCGACGGCATCAAGATGCTGCCGACCTCCAAGCTGTCACCGTTCGAGGATGCGCGCCGCAAGGTCGAGCTGGTCGCCCCGTCCGGCAAAGTCATCCTCGATACCTGCGGCGGCCTGGGCTACTTCGCCGCCTGCGCGCTGGAGGCCGGTGTCGGCCAGATCCGCTCGTTCGAAAAGAACGCCGACGTGATGTGGCTGCGCACGCTCAACCCGTGGTCGCCGGATCCGGACTCGGCCGCCGCCGGGGGCCGCCTGCAGTTCAGCCACGGTGACGTCTCGCAGCAGATCGAACAGGTGGCCAGCAACAGTGTCGACGCGATCCTGCACGACCCGCCGCGCTTCGGCATCGCCGGCGAGCTGTACTCGCAGGTGTTCTACGACCACCTCGCCCGCGTCATCCGCAAGGGCGGGCGCCTGTTCCACTACACCGGCGCGCCGAACAAGCTGACCAGCGGCCGCGACGTGCCACGCGAAGTGGCCAAGCGCCTGGAAAAGGCCGGTTTCAAGGCCGAGCTGGCGCTTGACGGCGTGCTGGCCGTCAAGCGCTGAGCTTCATTCCGAGTCAACCTTCGCCAGCTTCATCACCCACTTCGGCACTTCCGGTTCACCGGCGTAGAAGTCTTTCGGCTTCTTCTCGGCCATCGCCCAGCGGTGCAGCCAGCTCGGGCCATAGCGACCGCTGTAGCCCTCGGCGCCGCGCGCGTAAGCAGGATCGCGCATCGCCTCATCCAGTGAAATGAAGCGATAGCCGCGCCGCTTCGTCGCCGCCACCAGTTCGGCGAAGGTGGCTGCATTGAGTTCGTTGGCATGCATCAGCCAGACCTGCGGCAGCGCGTAGCCCAGCAGTGCCTGCGACTGCTTCTCGTGGTAGTCCAGCTTGTTCAGCATGTACGGCACATAGCCCTTGCGCAGCTGCGCCAGCGTCGCCTCGCGCGCCGGGGAATCGGGCTGCTCGTTCATCACGTTGGCATAGGCAAACGCCCATACCCACTCCCCGTTGTCGACCGTCACCGGTGCCACGCGGTAGCCGTGCTGCTTGAAGAACACGTCCATCTCCGCGCGTTCTTCCGGTGTGCGTCCGGCACGCAGATAGGGATGGCGCATCCACTGCGGTTTCAGTCCGCGCTCGGCCAGCAGCGGCCGCAGCACCGTTTCACCACGCAGAAAATCCTGCTGGAACGCAGGCACCCCCCTGGCGTTCAGATCCATGTGCGAATACGTGTGGTTGCCTAGCACATACCCGGCGTCCAGCCAGTCGCGCAGCATCTGCACCCGCGCGGGCTGCACGTGCCCGTTGATCTCAAGCTTGTTCTCGTTGACGAAGCCGACCACCGGCACACCCGCCTGGCGAAGCTGGGCCATCAGCGCTTCGTGCCGCGACTGCAGGTCCGGCGGAACGATCTCGTCCACCCGCGCCCACGGCAGGTCGTCGATGGTCATCGCGATCCGGCGATCCACCTCGGCGGCGTGCACCGCCAACGAACACAGCAGCAATGGCACAGCACGCAGCAACCAACGCATCAGCACATCCTTGCAGGGGTGAAGTGCTGACTCTAGCGCGATTGCGGGCGCGCGGCCGGCCCCACACCCGCTATGGGCCGGGCGACTGCACCTGACGTTCGCGCACGATCGCCCGCCACAACATGAATCCCGCAGCCATCGCCATCAGCATCAACGCGACCAGCACCAGGGCAAGATCATCGGGGTTGCGCAGCAGCGGTGCATGCTCATGGGTGAGAATCTCGAACACCACCTGCTGCGCCTGTGCCAGCGGCAACCGGCCCTGCTCGCCCAGCTCCACCAGGCACGCCGCTGGGGACAACTTGGCCACGCCGGTCCATGCCAGGTCGTACAGATGCAATGCCCTGAGGGCAAGCGCCAGGATCGCGGCGTGCAGCGCCATCAGCCCCCAGTTGGCACGTCGCAGGCGTTCCGACAGGCGGCCCAGCCGGTAGACGCTGATCGACATCGCGCCCAGCAGCGCCAGTACCACGCCCGCCATCGGAATCCACTGCAAGGGTTGCCACGGTGCAAGCGCAGTGGACCGCGCCAGCAGTTGTTCGGCCACCTGCATGCGCGCCACAGGGTCGGGCCCACCGCATGCATCATCCACCGGCTCCAGCAGCAGTCCCACACGGTAGTGGAAGAAGCCGACTGCAAGGGCGACTGCCAGCAGCGCCACCACCTGCAGTGCCAGCAGGATCGGGCCAGGACCACAGATACGACAGAAGCGGGTAGCAGCAGAGACCATCGGTTCATCCATGACAACAAAGGACCATCCTAACCAAGCGCCCTGTGCTTGTCGGCTGGCGGATACGACAACCGGCGCGCGGTCCCGGTAGGATGTGGATGAGCATGGATGGTCGTATGTAGAGGTGTTGTGGATGGTGACGCTGTATCTGTGGGTGCGAACGTTGCTTCCGCTGTTGGCGTTCGTGATCGCGTGGATGCTGCTGTCGCGCCTGATCAAGGCCCGCGTGGCGCGCCTTCCACGGGTTCCCTTGAACCTGCCCGAGCACAGCAGCAGCCCGCGCAGGAAGGAGCGGCGCATCTACGCGCGCAAGCTGCGGCGCAAGCCAGGTCTGCGTACCGCAACGCGCCCGGCCTCCGCGCCGCGTAGCTGGAACCTCGCAGCGGTGTTCGTTTCGCTCTTCACGTTGATCGCCACCGTGCTGGTCGTGCCGGATGGCGCGCGCTTCCAGGTCATGGTCGAGAGCATCACCGGCTACCCGGCTACGATTGCTGAAGTACATGTTCCCGCTGCCGGGCAGCCCCTCGTACTGCAGGCCTGGCAGCCAGCACTGGCGCAACTGTCGCGGCCGGTAACGATGCGCTACCCGATCGGACGCACCGGCGGCGAGCATGATGCGCACGCCACGCTACCGGTACAGGTGAGGCATCAGGGGGATCGCCTGCAGGTGGCTACGGCCGTGCCGGTGGACGCCGCACGGCTGCGTGCGGAGCTTGCGCGCTTGGCGGGGCTGCCGGCGGAGTCAATCACCGTCCGCCAGCGCGAGATCTCACCCTGGTTGGAACCCGGCTGGAAGCCGCTGGCCGACCTGTAGAGCCGAGCCCATGCTCGGCCGCTGTTGCAGTAGATCCACGCCATGCGTGGATGGGCACCATGCAGCGTCGAGCATGGCTCGATTCTACAGATCACGTTCCGCGCGGCAGCTTCGCGGCCCACATGTTGTCCACCAGATTGGGATAACGCCGCCCGTTCTCTTCCGCACGCTGCCGGGCTGCCTCCTTCTGCGCAGGCGACAACGGCTGCGACGTCTGGCCCTTGGGATTGGGCTTCTTCCACGGGGGCGTCTTCGGTTCACGCATGGCCGCAGCTTACTGCTTCAGGAAGTTCAACAGCGCCAGATTGAAGTGATCAGCATGACTGGTGTTGCAGCCATGCGGCGCGCCTTCAAGGATCACCACTTCGCTGCCCGGAATGGCTCGGTGCGTGCGCTGGCCAGAACCTTCAAACGGCACGATGGCATCGCTGTCACCGTGCAGGATCAAGGTCGGCACCGTGATCTTCTTCAGGTCTTCGCGGAAGTCGGTGATAGCAAACGCCTTCATGCACCCCAGCGCTGCGTTCTGGTCGGATTGATGGCACAGCGCGATTGCCGCCTGACGCGTCTCTTCGGTCACCATCAACTGGCCATGGGCGCTGAAGAAATCGCGGGTGAAGCCATCGAAGAACGCCTCGCGATCCTTCTCCAGACCACTGCGCATTTCATCGGCCTTTTCCTGGGTGAGTGGGCCATCCGGGTTGTCATCACTGCGCAGCAGATACGGCGGCACGGCAGCAGCAAACACCACGCTGTGCAGGCGCTCCTGACCATGGTTGGCCACGTAGCGCGCCACCTCACCGCCGCCCATCGAGAAGCCGACCAGGGTGACATCACGCAGGTCACGCTCCTCGATCAACCCGGCCAGGTCCGCCGCCAGCATGTCGTAGTCGTAGCCCTCGGCCGGCTTGTCGGAGCGGCCGAAGCCGCGCCGGTCGTAGCTGATCACCCGGTGCTGCGCATCGCGCAGGATCGACACCTGTTGTTTCCAGGCATCGGCAGACAGCGGCCAGCCGTGGATCAGAATGACCGGGCGGCCGTCGCCACCGGTGTCTTCAACGTGCAGGCGGATGCGGGAAGCAGGCATGGGAGCTCCTGTGGAAGGGGAGGCTTTCAGGCTATTGGCGGGCCCCTATCGCGACCGTGATGGAATCGCCGGTCGCCATGACATCGCCTGCACAGGCGACGACGCCTCGGCCGGGCCGCCAATGCGGGCATTGACTCCGTAGAAGGGCCGTTTCATCGGACGCCGGCTGCAGCGGCCCAAACGCCATGCGAGCCTGCGTGAACCATCCCCGGGAGTTTCGCCATGCTGCTGCTCACCCTGCCCCTGCTCGCCGCCGGTCTCGCTGCCGCACCGTCGCCCGCCGATGACCTGCGCCAACAGATCCGCCAGGCCGACACCCAGCTCTTTGCTGTGGCCTTCGAGGCCTGCGACGCCGACAAGGCCGCCGCGATGACCACCGAAGACATGGAGTTCTTCCATGACAAGGACGGCAAGTCTGCCAGCAGCCGCGAGGACTTCCGCCGCAGCGTGGCCAACATGTGCAGCAATGCGCGCAAGGGCGGCTGGAGCCTGCGCCGTGAGCTGGTGGAACCTTCGCTGCAGGTGTTCCCCTTGCACGCCGAGCGGGCGCTGGAGATCGGCGACCACCGCTTCCATGAACGCGGCAAGGACGGCGTGGAGCGCTGGGTGGGACAGGCCCGCTTCATCCAGATCTGGCACCGCGTGGACGGGCGCTGGTTGGCCGAGCGGGTGATCAGCTATGACCATCGGCCGGCAAAGAAATGAACCCGTCGGCGACTGTTCACTCGCCCTGACCAAGACCATTCAGCCCACGGTCTCCTCCAGATCGCGGGCGTAGTAGCTTGCTGCCTGAGCCAACTCCGCGCCGATGGCGTCGCACAGGTGAGATGGGGACTCGACCCGTACGTTGCCCCCGAAGCCCATCAGCCACCAACGCAAGGTCTGGTCGTCCTCCACCGTAGCGCGCAGCCGGATCCAGCCGTCACCCAGATCACTGATCGTCTGATCATTCGACAGGGGCGTTTCCCTGAGATGCTCCGCAGCCTGCGCCCGGAAGCGCGCCTCCAGCACGATGCGTCCTTGCCCCTGGAACGCGGTGGCGGTGGTCGTCGCATAGCGCTGGAAGTCGAAGTCCGGCAGGCTCCTTGCCTCCATCTCCAGCACCCGGGTTCCACTCAGGCGATGCAACGCCAGGTGGCGGATGTCCGTATAGTCCCGCAGCATGCAGACAAGGTACTGCGCAGAACCGCGCATCAGCAGCCCCAGAGGATGCATGATCATCTCCTTCGGCTCGTCCTTGCCTTTGCTGCGGTACCAGCCTGACAGGCAGCGTCGGGATGCCAATGCCCTGTGGACATCCACCTGTACGGCCGTTTCCACCTCGGGGGCGAGCAGGTTCGGGCCCATGGGCAGGATCGCGGTCCTGCTGGCCCACTCCCCCCAGCCCGACGTCGAGACTTCCGCCCGCGCCATGTCGAACACGGGCATCAGCTCATTCATGGCCGTTGCCGGGAGCAGCTGACGCAGATGTGCATGCGAAAGCAGCAGTGCAACGCTCTGCGAAATCGACAGCCTGGGCGTGAAGGCGAAGTTCGCTTCCCTGGACCAACTCCAGCCAAAGGGCCTTTCACTGTCGTCGGCAATGAGCTGGAACCGCGTGGACAGGTTCTGGAGGTCCCGTTCAATGGTGCGACTGCTGGTCCTAAAGCCCAGCGGCTCCAGATTCTCCAGTATCTGCCTGACGGATATCCTGCGCGGAGCGCGCGGGATCATGCGCAGCATCTCCCACTGCCGCATCAACGTGTCGTTCGAACGGATCTTCATATCAATCTTCCCTTCCAGAGCCGACAGGCAACAAGAGCCCCACCAGAACGGCGTGGGGCTCTGCCCATCGTCAAGCCGCCTTGGCGGGCTCCTCGCCCTTCATCACCACCATCGCCGCATCCACATCGGCCACGGTCTTCTCGGTCGAAAGCACCAGCGCTCCTGCGTCATCCAGGATCGGGGTATCGATCATCACCTTGATCAGCTGGGCAATCTTCACGGCACGGAAAACCCGCTCCCGCGCCTGCTGGGGGAAACTACTGAAATCGCAGCCGTGCTCCCGGATGACATCACGGATATCGGCTACACCACGACGCAGCGACATGCACAGCTTGGAGAACGTCCTGTTGGCGAGCGTTGTAACGGCCTCGACCGCTGCCAACTGTTCGGCGGCCAACACGGCCTCGTCGTAATGGGTTCGAGCAACCTCTTTGTTACGGCGTGCATCGGCCAGCGCGGCTTCAGCCTTGCTGCCCACCACGTAGCCAAAGATCGCCAGCGCAGGACCGGCAACTAGGCCACCCAGCACCAGGGTGCCGCCAGCCATTCCGAATCCGCCCGCAGCCAACGAACCGCCGCCCAGCCACGCCAGCGTTGCGTTGGTTGCTGCAACACCGCTGAGGGTCGAAATGGCAGTGCCGGTGCTGGCACTGGCCAGCAGCATCGTCCCGTTGTACGCACCAAATGCCAACGCGGCGCCACTTCCCAGCCCGGCGCCCAGGCCCAGGCCCGAGTCCATCAGCAACTGGTAGTCCCGCTTCAGGCCTTCCAGCGACGCCGTGGTGAAATCGCCCTGCACCAGCTTGTCCAGTTCGGGTGAGCCGATCCCCTCAACGTTCTTGAGCTGGCCAAATGCATCGATGAAGTCTGCGATCCCCCCATTGAAAGCACGCAGTTTGCGTGCACCATAGTCCTCAAGCACCGTGTTGGTACGCTTGCGCTGCGTCTCCAGCAACGACGAGCCCTTCTCGATCAGCCCTTTTGCATCGGCGTTGGCGATGCCGGCATCCTTGTGATCGACCACGGCCTTGCCGCCCTTGTAGATGCCATACAGCGCGCTGGCCGCCATCGCGGCCCCGACTACGATTGGAATCATGGGTAACTCCTTTTACTCAAGAATGATGGCAACGGTACGACTGGCCTCGCGATTGATACTTTCCGCGCGCTCAAGCAGGTCGTTGTAGATGTAGTCGTCAATACCGAAGATATCGGCCAGGCGACGCAGCTGTGCTTCCTCGACACTCGACACTTCACCGTCGGCCAGTGCAAGCAGCATCAACTCATACAGCATCACCTTCGGTACGGCCGGCTGCGCGGCTTCGACCATGGCCTTGTCGATCAGCGAGTCGAGCACCTCGCACGCCACCCGCGCCCGCTCCACCGGGTCGCTCTGGCGCACCAGCGGCATCGTCTGCAGGCGCGTCAACAGTTCCTTCGTCACCCCGTCGGACCGATATACCTTGCCGCACTCACGGGAAAAGCTGTCGAAGATCGCACGTTCGTGTTCGGATTCATCCAGCGAAACCTTGCTCAGGTTGGTATCGCCAGTCACTTCTTCGTGGGTCTTTCCGTCCCACAGCATCGGGTTGTCACTCACGCTCAGCAGGCGCGCAACCTTCAGGAAGGTTGCCTGCTCGGTGTCTGGAAGCAGATAAAGGAACATCGTATCTCCAAGGTCCTGGGATCACACACGGAAGCCGGCGTGGCCAACCTGCCCGGAAGGCCACGACCAGAAATGGTTCGACTGGTCAAAGCCGAAGCGGCTCGTCACCATTCATGAACAGCTCAAATTCCTGCAGCGAAGCAAACTGCAGGCGGCTGCCCAGCAGAAGCGCAAAGCGGTTGATTGCAGCCGCGAATCCATCGGCGTCAATCTCTGGCTGGGTGGTATCGAGTGCACACAGCAACTGGGCCGTCTCGTCATTCAGCACTGGAAGCTCGGCCGCAATGAACTGCGCCAGCGCCAAACGCTGCGCCAGAATTTCTTCACGGGCAGCTTCATTGAGCTCGATTGCCAAGGCCAGCCTCTCGGCAGCCAGATCTGCACTCCGGGCCGCCTCCAACGTTTCCCGATAGAAGATCGATGAAAGCGTGCAGCCAATCATCCCGCCGATGGCGGCGCCAACCACCGGGACCGGAATCGCGATCTGGCCCAATGCCGCCATCATGGCCGAAGCCATCATGCCGGAACCCTTCTCACCGATCTCATCCAGGAACTGGACGCCGTCGATCTCACCCCTGGCGTAGCGGCGTATGCAGCCGGTCATGGTCACGCAGACGTCGACCACCATGGCCGGAGCGGCTGTACGGGAAAGGACCTGCAGGCTCTGTCGGCCTGACTGCTGCATCACTGCGGTCAATGCGGCCCCGGACGCAGCCGTTGCGTAGCCCATGCCGGCAGAGACGGCACCATCCACCAGGACTGCGCGGCCCGCATCAATCATCCCCCTGCGCTCGGTTGCCACCGCATAGGCATTGGTCGCCATGCTGATCGCCGCGCCAACCATGAACGCCCCGCGCGCGCCTTTAAGACCTGCCCTGTGGCTGGTATGCGCGATATCGCGCACCGTAGCCATCAGCGGGTGGGTGCGATAGAACTTCGCATCGTCACTGGTCAGCCCCGTATCCAGAAGATTGCCGGCCAGCTGCTCGTAGTTGTCTGCCTTCGCACGAAGATGCAGTGCTACCTCAGGCTTGCCCCTCGCGTCGACCACGTCCGCTTGGCGGCGCAGATCTGCTGCCTGCGCCCGGCAATATGCCTCGGCATCGACGTACTGCTCCGAGGGCAGCTCCAACTTCAGCCCACGATAGCGCGAGAACTCTCCATCGGGCGCAGCGATCTTCTCAAGGAGCCGGTCACGGTTGCCCACGAACTTCATCTGTGACTGGCTGCCTTCAATGATCTGGCCATCCAGCACCCTTACCCGGTCAACGCGATCATCGTTCCGCCGGTACTGGGGATGGTCATCACTGCGCACCGTGCGAACGGGTGACCCACTGATGATGGCCTCGGCATTGTCACGACTGGTCGCTGCGACCTCAGCCGCATAGCCGGCCTGCTGGGCAATGCTGTTTTCCGGACGTACCGGATCAAGCTTGTACCCGGAGATCTTCTTCAGGCCATGGGTAAATGTCTGACCGGTCAGTTCGTCTCTTCCGGTATACCCTTTGATGTATTCGGCATTAGCATTGCCATAGCGTTGGACAGTCTCCAGCGTTGACATCGTCGTCGCTGCGTCCAGGATCTGCCTGCCCGACGTTTCGCGGGCACTGTCATCTGCATTTGCATTGGGTTCCATTGCGTTTTCCTCCGTGACGCAAAGCATCCAGCTGTGGGCCAATACCCAGGCATGCTTCGCCGGCGGGTTTGGCTGGGAGATCCATCTTCGGCGTACATAGCGACAAACCATGTCGTAACGCCTGATCCCCCGGATCATCGACAGCACTTCCGAAAACTTTAGGCCTATTGCGAACTTTTCGTGGCCGATTGCGACGACACATCGCACTGCGACACAGATTGTCGGAGGAATCCGCATATTCCTCTCCGGGGAGGCCACGCAGGTGCTGGGCCTCCTTTCCTTCCATCACCTGACGAGGAACGCCATGTTCAGAATCATCGGTGCCACCGTGGTGTACGGGCTCGCGCTGTATGGCCTGGGATGCTGGGTACGTGACAACCACGAAGTACGTGACACGAGGTAGACCTTTACTCCTGTCGAAACCCGGACGACCTCAGCGGTCGACAGCAGGCAATCCCCTCACCGGACAGCGAGGGAACACAGATCAGGATGATGGAACCCCCAAAAGAGAGATTGATGAACAAGCGTCATTCCGAGCTCGTGATCTTCATTGACAATGTCGTCGCAGAACTTCGCCCGGTGCTGGCCTGGATCGAGCGCCATCCGGTTCTTATTGCGTCGATTGCCGTACTTCTGCCCAGCGCAGGCATCCTCTACTACGCCGTCAGGGAAGAGCTGCCTCTCAGCCTGCTTTCGTCCGATGCCGTTTCCGCACTCCCCATGATGCTTGCGGTGACCGGGCTGCGCGTCCTTGCCCTGGCCGTCATGTTGCTTTCCCCCATCGTACTGTCACCCAATCGGTTCTCGTATATCCCAGGCCAGGGAATCAAACTGCTGCCGGACGATCCGGCGAGCCGGAACAGGACGCTCTGGCGCTGGAGCCTTGCGCTGATCACTCCGGGCGTACTGCATTTCAGCGGAATCTATGTCGCATCCTTCTACACCGAGATTTCAGATGCAGCACTGTGGTTCAGTACGATTGGCTGCCTGCTGATCTTCGTTCTATTTTCCCGCTGGGCGAAGCCCGATGACAGGAAGCAGAAATGGCTTTCCTTGGATAGCTACTTCCTGCTGGGCATGGGGCTCATGCAACTGCTGTCCATCAACACGATCATGCGGCTCATGCTCGGCCTGGTCTCCAGGGAAAGTGATCTGGTGATTGGCATGTGCCTGCTCACGGCCGCAGTAGCATTGGGCATATTCCAGTCCATCGTCATCAGAGTGGTCGATGAACTGAGTGGACGATACGGCGTTGGTGTACTTGCACTCTCGTTCGCCTCGATCATGGTCACCGTGGCCATGCTCTTCCCTTCGACCGGTGCATACCTGGCCTCGCAGGTTGTCAATCCGCCAAGCGGAAAATCCCGCGGCTGCATGACGCTGGATCTGCGATCGCGTGACAGCGCATCCCGCAAGCTCCTGATCGGTGATGGTGCCGCTACCAATCCGGTCAACGTTGTCTACTCGACCAGTTCCGTGCTGCTTGTACGCTTGAAGGATGACGACAGCAGGACCATCCATCGCATCCCCATGGACCAGGTTACCGAGTTCAACCCGTGCCCGCGGGAAACAGACACCGAGAAGTCACCCGGGGCATAAGGAAGCTGATGCCCTGATCCGAGCAGGGCCGCCCGTGCCAGACGCACGGGCGGCCGCGTAGCCGGTTACAACTGAATCCGCGCCACACTCTCGTCAGCGCCCTTGTCATCCTTCTCGCCGTTCTTGATGCTCACGAACAGCACGTTGTTCTTCGCATCCAGCGCCAGGCTGTTCGGGTGGGTCGGCACCGTGTAGGTGGCCACCTTCTGGTAGCTGTCACTGTTGTAGGCGGTCACCGTACCGGCTTCGCGGTTGGTCACGTACAGGCGCTTGCGCGGCGCATCCAGCAGGATGCCCAGCGGGCCGGCGTCGGTCGGGATGCTGGCCAGTTCCTTGCCGGTGCTGCGGTCGAGCACCAGCACGCGCTGACCCGGGTGCTTGCTGACCAGGCCGCTGCTCTTGGCCTGGTAACCACGCAGGAATTCCGAGCCCTGATCGGTCACGAACAGGCGCTTGCCGGCCGGGTCCAGCGCAATGTTCATCGGCTGCTCGGCGGCAATCTTGTGCTGCGCCACCACCTTGTTCGAATCGGTGCCCACCACCACCAGATCGGCCAGCAGGTTGCTGGTGTAGACGCGCTTGTTGGCCGCATCCAGCGCCAGGCCCGGTGCCTTGGCATTGCCCAGGCCGTCGATGGTGTTGATCACCTTCAGCGTGGTGGTATCGATCACGAACAGCACGCTGCTCACGTCCGGCTGGCTGCTGTGGCCGGTCACGTACAGGCGGTTGGCCGCGCTGTCGACCACCAGTTCGCGCAGGTCGTGGGTGTAGGCAGCCTTGCCATCCTTGCCGGTCTTCTTCTCCATCAGCTGGATGGTGCCGACGGCCTTGTTCTGCGCGGTGTCGACCACCGTCACCGACAGGTCCACGGTGTTGCCCACGTACAGGCGGTTGTGGGCGTCATCCAGCACCACACCGAACGCCTTGCGCTCCAGCGGGATGCGGGTTTCCACGGCCAGCGTGGCCGGGTTCAGGCGCAGCACCTGGGCCGGGCCGGCGTCATCGCCGAAGCCACCGGACGAGGCCACGAACACGGCGTTCTGCTTCGGGCTGTAGGCCAGCTCGTACAGGCCCTTGGCCACGGCCTGGCGCTGCACCGCGGTGGTGGCGCTGGCGGCAGGTGCGTTGTCGGCGAATGCGGAGGGCGCGCCGAGGCTGAGCGAAACGGCAACGGCCAGGGCGGCCGAGCGGAAGAGAGGATTACGGAACATGCGAGCGTCCTTGAATGGGCACGGGAAGGTGTCCTGGCTCGCTGGGCCGTACTGCGACGGCCCGCCCCGCATCTGTCTGCGCGGGGTGGGCTGGCTGGGGTTGCGGGGGAATGGTAGCAGGTGGGGGGGCGTGGCGTGCGTCTGCCCGCGTATGGCAGACGCGCGACCTTGGTGCTGCCCGCCGGCTATGTCATCCGTGGGCCGTGGCTCTGCTGAAGCTGCCGCTCCTCCTGCAGGCGCTGCATATCGCGATGCGACGGGTCCTGCTGCAACTGCGCGACCCGCTCGAACGAGGCCTCCACCGGGGCCTGCGCCGCAAGCTCCGCCGGCATGCTGGCGCGCTGGTGTGCCGGGTCACTGCGGTCCCCCTCCACGATGAACAGCTTCGGCGCGGTATCGCCGCGCTGCTCACCCAGCACCACTTCGTCCACACGCGAGAACTGCTGCTCCTTCGCCAGCGCAAGCAGGCTGGCACTGACATTGCCGTTGCGTGCACCGAAAGCGCCGAGGTCGGCCACCTGCTGGTGGATCTGGTTGAGGCGGGCATGATCGTCGTGCGCCGGGTCTGCGGGCGACCCGCTTGCCGCGAGGGTGCTGTTGCCGCGCCACTGCTCGCCGTTCTCGGTGAACATCCACTCGCGGAACGTCTGCTTCGGCATCGGGTTCCACTGCACCCTGTCCAGCTCGCTGCCCTTCACCTGCTGCGGAATGGCATTGACGGCGCGGATGTTGTCCAGGACCTTGGTAGCGCCCTCGTAGTTGCTGATCTCCCCGGCCAGCCCGACTGGGCGCAGGCCTGCCTGGTTCAGGGCACCCCATGCGAAATCGGTGCAGGCGTTGGAAAAGAAGTCGTAGTTCATGTCGAAACCGTGCTTCTTCGGGTCCGCCGAGAATTCCAGGATGCGGTCGTACTGCTCCTTGCTGATCTCGATCGTGCGCTCGAAGCGGGGCTTGTCGTAGACCGACACGTCCATGTCATCGACTTTGCCCCTGTTCGGATCGTCCTTGGTGCCTGCGTGGGTGAAACCAATGCTCTCCGGCAAGTGTTCACTCGAACGGCGCAGCGACAGGAACATGTGCCCCGCGAACGAAGGCTCCAGCAGAAACCTGTTTCCCTCAGCATCACGGCCGTAGCGCGGCGTACCGGGGGCCGCCAGATGGATGGTTACGCTGTAGCGCTCGGCATCGTCCTTGTGCATGTCTACTTCCCTAGTGATTGATAACCAACGATCAGTTCTGCTTTCAGGCCTTCCAGCTGGGGCCGATCCTCCACAAGTTCCACCAGCAGAAGGTAGCGCCCGGGTGTAATGCCTCCGACCTGCGCCAACTGCAACGTGCGATAGAGCACGTCTTCGGAGTACAACCCGGCCTCGGCCAAGCTGTTGATGTCCACACTCCCCGTCGTCAGGTCTGTGACCACGCCATCATCCGCGATCTTCTGCGAGTCGCGTCCATCGCGAGTACGCTGCCAGAGCTGCACAGGACCAGATGCACCGCTATCAATACGCTCCAGGCGCAGCCGCGCTGGCAAACGCCCGAGAGTGATCTTCTCCGAAGCATCCAGCAGCCGTCGCGCGTCGGCATCCTGCAGCCGCAACCCGATGTTCAGAATCGGAATGGCCGGCTTCTGGGGTGCCGGCAAATCAAACGTGACCTCGGCAATCCGACCGGCCTTCTGCAACTGCACGGCCCGCGTGAACGGCACAACCGTGCGGGACTCGGCCTGTGCGCGCGTCAGCAGGGGCGGCGCAACCTCAGGCGCTGGTGACGCACGGCATGCCGCCAGCGTGCCCAGCACCGCCAGTACCACCGCCCCCCGCCGCAGTGGCCGCGTCATTGCTCCTTCAACCGCAGCGAATCGGCCACATCCGTCTTGGCCGCCACTTCAGTGGCGATGCTGGCGCGGCGGTGCCCCGGGTCGTTGCGGTCGCCCTGCACGATGAAGATGCTCTCTGCCGCATGGCTGCTCTTGGTCGGCTGGCTGAGCAGCACGTGGTCCACGCGCGAGAGATTGTTCTGCTTGGCCAGCACCAGCAGGCTGGCGCTGATGCGCTGGCTGGCGGCATCGAACGGGCGGCCATGCGCGGCGTCCAGCTCGGCCACTTTCTGGATCAGCTGCGCGAACAGGCGATGGTCCGGATGCGAGGGGTCCAGCAGCGTGCCGGCCACTTCAATCGGCGTCGGCGGCGGCTCATCGCTGGCGCGGTCGCCCTGGCGATGATGTTCGGCCTCGCGCTCGGGCATCGCGTGGTGGGTTTCGGCATTCAGATCGCTGCCCGGGAACGGCGCAGCAATGCACTGGATTTCCGGCAGGTTGAACAGCACCGCGAACTCGCCCAGGTTGCTGCCGCCGTCCAGCGGCGCTGGCAGCGGATGCAGGCCCGCGTAATGCAGCGCCGCCCAGACGAAATCGCTGCAGCGGTTGATGGTGGCCGGGCGATCCACGTCGAATTCGAACTCGGCCGGTTCCTCGGCGAAATCACGCAGGCAGCCGTAGTGCTCCTCGGAGATTTCCAGGGTGCGGCTGTAGTACGGGTCCAGATGTTCGTCGGCATCATCGTGGCGCACCTGCGCGCACTGCACGCCGGAGCGGGCTTCGCCCGGCGCGTGGCGTGGTGGTGCGAAGCCATAGCTGTGGGCCTCGTCGCCCGCAGCGACCTGCAGGTACATGTGGCCGCGCGGCGAGATGCCCCCACTCTTCAGCGGGGTGCCGGGGGCGGCCAGGTACAGCGTTGCGGTGTAGCGTGTTGCCTGCTCCATGCCTGTTCAGCCTTGATGGGTGCTGCGGTCCTGGCTGGATGATGGCATAGGTAGGATGGGGGGCAGGTGGAGGACAAAGTTGGGGCCACGACTGGCATGCTGAATGTGTGAACCAGCCAGCAATCCAAGAAGCTGACTGCTTCGCTACTTGGGCCTGCGCAGGTAGGCAATCAGCAGTTCGGGGTGATACGAATCAAGCTGCGTCAGAGGCGAATGCAGTTGCACTTCAACTCGGTATCGGCCCGGCGATGGATTGCGTGCCCATGCGAAGGCCAGCTGTGCATAGTTATCATCGGGTCGTTCCAGCCCAGCATTCTGCAGCGCCAGCACGTCAACATCGTCCAGCCACGCATTTGTCACTCGACCATCGGCGGGGATGGGAATTGTTCTGGCAGGTTCCCCAATGACCCATTCCAGCCGGTGCAAGGGCACGTCCTTCCATCCACTCGATTCCAGGCGCTGCATGGAAACCTTCGCCTGGAACCCGGACGCCCGAACATCGGCCAGTGCCCCAAACGCCGCGGTGTTATCCGTGCGGTCAACGCGAATGCCGATCATGAGCGTTGGAGAGGAATTTTTGCTGGGAGCAGCCACATCGAACTCGACCGTCAATGGCGCACCCATTGACGAGGTGGGCATGGCTCGCACAAGCGGC
Organism: Stenotrophomonas sp. 86156_Sma; assembly: GCF_056481625.1. Taxonomy (NCBI): domain Bacteria; kingdom Pseudomonadati; phylum Pseudomonadota; class Gammaproteobacteria; order Lysobacterales; family Lysobacteraceae; genus Stenotrophomonas; species Stenotrophomonas sp. 86156_Sma. Next base: position 472,807 of record NZ_CM151157.1, on the reverse strand, counting down.
ACCAGATCCGGACGATGGGCCTCTGCTATCGAGCCTTCGTCGCGAGCCGCATCGGGCCGGCAGGCGGTAGCCAGAAGAACGAGTAGTCCCGCGAGCATGCATATCCGGCGCTTTCCTTGTGGCTTCATCTTCGGTCCTTATCGCAGGTCGCCCAGTGCAGCTCACACGTTGATCATCCCCCGCTGGCCGCACGAATCTGGATGTCGTGCTGCACCCGCTGATCTTCCAGCTGCTGATCCATCTGATTGGCAAGCGCACGCTGATGCGCTTCGCGGCTGACAGAGTCGAACTGCTGCAGTGATTCCTCCACCGATGTCTGCGCCGCCAGCTCGGTCGGCATCGCAGCGCGCTGATGCGCCGGATTGCTCGGTTCGCCCTGCACCACGAACAGCGTGTGCCCAGCCGGATGTTCACTCGTAGCGTTGCTCACCAGCACATGGTCCACCCGTTCCAGGTCGTTGTCCTTGGCCAGTACCAGAAGGCTGGCTGTCATGCGTTCGCTGACTTCATCGAAGCTGCGGCCGTGCTTGGCGTCCAGCGCTTCCACGCCCTCACGGATCTGCTGATACAGCGCGTGATCGGGGTGGCCGGGCTGCGTGGGGTCCTGCAGCGCCCGGTTCGGGCCCGATGCCTCATCCGGTGCGGGCGCGGCCGGTTCAGGGCCTGGCGCTGTCGTGGGCTCGGCAGGAACAGTGACAGCCGCAGTGACGGGCTGGAGGTCATCCGATGGAGTCGGTTCGGGCTCCGGCACGTGTTGTGCCGCTTCCTCCTCCGTAGGCCACGGATCGCGCGCAGGTTCAGCAGGCAACGGCTCCTTGAAGGGCACCGACTCGACCTCCTGTACTGCCACGTCCAACTTTGGACTGGGAGCAACCTCGGGCGCAGCCATCCGCTCCGGCTCCGATGCCTGCTCTGTGTGCTGCGTGGGCACCGCCTGCGTTGCCGCTGCCAGAGGTGCGGCAGCGTGTGGCGTCGCGCGCTCAGGCACGGCCGGGTGCGCCTGCATAGGCCCGGTGGGCTCCGGCGTCTGTGAGGCGGTAAGGCTTTCGGTGGGCGCCTCGTTGTTTGGATGGGGCTGAGGTTGAGGCTCCACCTCACGCCGCGGCGGATCGCGCTGCTCGGCGTGCCGCTGAGGCGCGGGCTTGTCCTGTGGCGCGGGAGTAGGTGGTGGCGTGACCCCTATCGCGGGCGGCGCTGCCGCAACCGCCGCAGGCGCGATGGGTTGCGCAGTCGCCGGCTCTTCAGGCCGCACTTCCACGTTCCCATCCTGCTCGGATGGCTTGTCGCCATGTGCCACCTGCGCGGCTGCTCGTGCAGCCTGTCCTGCATCTACCTGCGCAGCACCCAACCGATTTGCCTCCTGCAGTGCCTGCCGGTACGCCTCCTGCTCACCCGCCGACAGCGCTGCAATACGTAGCTCGGGCGAGTCCGGCACCGGCGCCTGCTCATTGGCACGCGCGCGCACCTCATTCCATGCGGCCTGCAGCTCCTGCGTACTGGTGGTCGCGACGGCGCGTGCCACGCCATCCTGGCCTACCTGGTAATGGGTGATGGGCCGGGAGGCGCCGGCGTTGCCCTCGGCTACAGGCCCCAGCTCCTGCAATGTGGGCCCCGTAATGCCGTGCTGCTCGCGCGTGCGCGCCGTGGCCAGCGCAACCGCCTGCTCCCACGCCGGGGTCAGCGCAACGCCCGCAGCGTAGTAGCTGTGGCGCAGCTCGTTCTGGTTCACTTCCGCCGCAGACGGCAATGGCCGCGCGTCCAACGCGGCAATGGTCTGGTTGAACTGATCGAGTGATGGCTGCTGGATGGTGCGGGTCAGCTCCAACTCCAGCGCCATGTTGCCCTGCGCGATCTGGCCAGCATGGCTCCACTGCCCTGATTCGTCGCGCTGGTAAAGATGGCTGTCGGAGCCCTGGACGGCGTCGGGCCTGGCACGGGCCTGCTCCACCGCCTCCGGCACCAGCGGCACGAAGTCGCTGGCACGAGTAGCGGCGTAGGTCTCCAGATAGCTGGCGGCAATGGCGGCCTTGCCGTTGGCGATGTTGTTCTCGATGCGCTGCACCGCCTCGCGATTCAACTCGTCGGCGCGCTCGGGGGTGGCGGTCTGCGTCTCGTACACCCCCCTGTCATTAACGCCGGACACGCCAATCTTGACCTGCCGCGTCCACTGCTCGGTCTGCGCATCGCGGTGCCAGTTGGGATTGTTCAGACGGCCCTCGCCGTCCTTCGCCGGGATGCTGAAAGGATCCTGCGGCGGCGGCGCCTTGCCCAGCGCCAGCTCTACCGCTTTTACGTGGGCGTATGCGCCCAGCTCGCGGGCCTTCTCGTAACTGGCGCCCACACTGCGCTCAGCCGGATTGCCCAGGCCGTCGCCCGCGCTGTCCATGACCGCCTGGCGCTGCCAGTTCAGGCCATTGAACTGCCACGTGACATCGGCCTTGTCGGTCTGCCAGTAGACGGCGCGGTTGTCGAGCAGATCGGCGCCCTTGTCGAACGCCTTGCTCATCAGCAGCGCACCGCCCGCGACGATGGCCGCAGGGACGAAGCTGGACGTGCCGATCACCGATGCCGTGGCCATGCCACCGATCCAGCCACCGCCGTTGCGTGCCAGAGCGTGGGTGAGCTCGGATTGGGCGGCGGTGCCGTTGCCCGCTTCCAGCAGCTGTAAGGTGCGGCGGGCGGTGATGACGGCGTCGGCGCCGGAGGCGAGCAGGCCGCCGGAGCGGATCAGTTGGCTGGTGGAGGCTTCGCCGAGGAGCGCCTCCATAGAGACAAAGCCGCGCTGCGAGACGGGCTTGTAGTTCCCGAGCGGTCCCGATGTCAGATCGTAGAAGCCCCGAGCCGCGCCATCGATCTCGGGCAGATCATCCAGCAGCGCCCTACGTACCTGAGCAGCCGTTGACTCAGACATTGTCAAGCGACCAGCCCTCACCGCGTCAGATATGGCCAGGCGCATTTCCATTCTGCCCGCGACTTCACGAGCTGACATATCCACCTTGCTTGATCCGCGCACCAAGTTACCCGGCGCCCCGTAGATTTCATCAATAACTCGCGAAACCCTCGAATCAGAACGGGTGACCGCCGCCCACTCGGACTCGACACCGCCCATAAGTCTCAACGCATTGATCTGACCTGCATGATCTACATCGTATTGAGCGAAGTGGGAGTACAGCTTCCTATTGACAGCGTTTGCTTCCGCATCGGTCATTCCGTTCGGCGTTGTTGCAAACGCGTCGCCGTTTATCAGCGCCACTTTCAGCGTGTCTCGAAAGCGCTCAACCCTCGCCGATACTCTTTGAAGTGCCTCAACGTCGTTCACCAGGGCAGCGCGGCCGTCTCGAGTCTCGCTCAGGCTTTCGAGGTAGTCCATCACTCCATCCGTGTAGGAGCTACGCGTACGGCCCCTGTGGGGTGAAGTATCCAAATCATCGGCGAGATCACCTATCACCGGCAGATACAGCCGATTGGCCGATGTATCCTTGCCCAGCAGGTTGAATTGATCCAGTTTTTTCAGCAATGGACTGCTGGTGAACAGCGCCTGCTCCAGGATGTGATGGCTCTGGAGAATTGTCTTGGCAGTTGACATCCCTTTCTACCTCACTCCTGGAGATGCTGGGTCTTCAAATGTCAGAAGCGTCGGTCAGACGAACTCCGCGCGCATTAGGATGCCGGCCGAACCCACTCTCTATCAGGAAGTCCCTCATGGCCCGATCACAGAAAGCATTCGATGTATAGGGCGTTCTGAAAACATGCGCCGTGCCAATCACACTCTTGCGGAATGCAAACTTGGCCCCGCCGCCAATGCTGTAGTACTTCCCATTCGGATAGTCGTCCGTAAGGATCTTCACCGATGATGCATCCTCGTCAATCGCATCCAGCACTCTGACCACTTCGCACAAGTAGTGCGGCGCCGCCTCTGAGCTGTCTTCGAGCCGGAACTCACATTTCATGAAAGAGAAGCCGTCTGCATCCATGGTCTGCATGGCAGATTTCAGCGCTTCCGACACCAGCCAGTAGCCCTTGAAGCCCGCCTGCAAATCCTCCGGCATTTCGCCAATCCGGCTGTCATACCGCAATCGAGGGATTTCATTCATGGAGCCAATTCCGCCCGCCGATGGTGGTTCGCTTAGATGCTCCGGTAGTGGCAACTCGTTTTCGTTCTCCAGCACCACTCCGTGGCCGCGCCCGCCCCCGCGCACGTCCGGCCGGAGGAGATAGAACTCACCTTCCACTGGCGTATTTTCAGTTCCCATGAGAAGCCCTCGATTTCAGCAATGAATGGATTCGCAGATTCAAACGTTCGGAGCAGATTTCTTATCCAGCCATCGAACAAGGTTCCCCAACTTCCGTGAGAAAAACGTTACAGGTGGCAGGCGCAACGCCAACTCCAGACTCAATCAGCGCATTCCGCACAACCCGATTACAGCACACGTCAGCAGTGAAACGGCGCGAACTCGGTGCACCCATGTCAGAGCTGAGCACACAGAAGCGAGCTGTAGAAGGGTCGACTCTATTCATCACTTCCTCGTTCATTTTCGTTCGCCACGCCCCAGCAAGCTACTTGACGAGAGGATGATCCCTGAACACCACCTGCTCAAAGACATGATGACTTTGTAGAATTACGCTTTCTGCGGGCATAGGATTCCATTCCCAAGAGGGCGAAAAGTGCTGTTGAACTAGTAGCCTGCAGCGTCTTCAATCCACACGCCGCGCGGATTGATCACCGTTCCAAATCCATGCTCAATTAGCGCGTCGCGAAGCACTCTGTCACAGTAGACACGGCTGCCCGAATGGATATCCATGAACACATGCGCATCAGCCACTTCCGATTCTTTGAAGGACAACTTGCCGCCACCGGAGAGGCTGTAGTACTTGCCGTTCTGGTAGCCATCTAGAACTTTCACGCTCGACGCATTCTCGTCAATCGCGTCCAGAATTCTTATCACCTCACACAAGTAGTGGGGCTCACCTTCTGAACCGTCCTCGAGCTGAAAGGCACACTTCGCAAAGGCAAAACCTTCGGCATCGATTTTCTCCATTACATGCTTTAGGGGTTGAGAAACCAGCCAATAGCCGTTGAATCCGCCTTGCAGATCCAAAGGCATATCACCCACTTGGCTATCGAAGCGAAGCTTGGGAACAACCCTCAGTGATGCAAGCCCGCCCATCTCAGAAGGCTCGCTCATATAGGTCGGCCAAGGGACTTCCTCTTCATTGTCCAATTCGACCCCATGACCACGGCCAGGTGCGCCCATATCGGGGCTAAGCACGTAGAAGCGACCTTTAGGGGGGGCAACTTTATTCATGCCGTCCTCACTCATTCTTGTTATCCACTGGTGTCAGCGAGCTCAGGCGAACATTGTTCGGAGCGCACAGATCGAACAGCCCGACGTTGTCTTCACTAGCAGCCATGGCTTTCTCCCGCTGTTGGCGTGATGCATCCGTTGGCCTCCGTTCTACCCGGAACATCAACAGCAAGCAATCAGAAGCCTATGAATCCATCCGTCGTCCCAATCGCAGCATCTGCTGGCCTCGCTTGGATTGATAGGTGTGCCGCACATCAGGCGTTCCTGTATACCTAGCCTGAAAGCAGGCTACGGTCTCTGTCACCACAGAACACGCCCAATCGCATTGTCATTAAAGATTGGGCTCGAAACCGCAGCACTACTCAATCTTCGGAGGGCCGTCTGGCTCAACAGTTCACAACGTCTTCGAACCAAAGCCCGTTGCATGTTCTGGCGGTCACAATGCCGGCGCCTTCTACTGCGCTCTTGAATATGTTGTCGCAGAAGACTCCCTCGTAGTAGGGGAGGCGGAACACGTTTGCGTCACCGATGGCCTCCCGCTTGAATGCCAGACGCACGTCCCCCGTCAGATCGTAGTATTTCCCATCTTCATAGTCGTCACTCACGATGATCTTCAGCTGGGATGCTGCCTCATCCAAGGCATCAATGGTTCTGATGACATCGCAAAGGAAATAGGGGCCACCCATTGCTCCATCAGCGAGTCGATAGTCAGTCTCCCTGAACGCAAAAGCTCCTGGGTCCACGGCCGCCATCACCTCGCGGAGACGCCCGGAAACGAGCCAATAGCCGCTCATCCCAGCTTCAAGATCCTCCGGTAGCCACCCTTCGCTTGGGTAATACACCAAGCGCGGGGTCTCGCGCAGAGGCGGGAAGCCCCCCTGATCGGGACGCAAGAGGAAATTTGGAGGCGTCTTCAGGGAAGACTCGTTCTCAAGAACGACGCCATGCCCTTTGCCGCGCCGTCGGGCGTCTGGGCGCAACTCGAAGAACTCGCCCTTCTTTGTCAGATTCGAAGTCATTGCTCGCTTCGCCTGAAGATCAACAAGAAATTGGGATCCATCTCGCGCGGAATACCCGAGCCATCCCATAGCACGGGCCCCAGTCACACCCGGTCAATGGCACGCAGAACGATTCCATTGTTATGCATCTACTCAGCAAGCCAGCATACGCCGCCCCACACGCAGCGAACTACAGACTGGCCGCATCCATGAGCCAGACGCCACGAGTGGCCGGCGGGACTCCAAACCCGGACTCGATCAGGGCATCACGCAGAACCCGGTCGCAGTAGACATCTGCGGTGAAGGGCGTCCTGAAGACGTGTGCCCCAGCAATTACATCCTTTCGAAATGCAAGATCAGCGCCGCCCGTTATGTCGTAGAACTTTCCATTCGGGTAGCCATCCGACAGTACTTCCACGGTGGATGCCTCCTCGCCAATCGCGTCCAGCGTGCGCACAACTTCGCAAAGATAGCGCGCCTCGCCTGCTGATCCATCCTCAAGAGTGACGACGCTGCGTCTGAATTCAAAACCCGCTCCGTCAATCGCATCAAGGAGGCATCGAAGCGGCTCGGACACCAGCCAATAGCCTCTAAAGCCTCCTTCAAGATCCCTTGGCATTTCACCCAAGCTGCTGTCAAGCCGCAGTCGAGGGGTTTCCTTCAATGCGGAAAGTCCCCCATTTCCTGGTGGCAAGCTGAGATAACTTGCCAAGGTGATTTCCCGCTTGTTCTCCAACACCACGCCTCGGCCACGCCCGCCACCCCTCGTATCTGGCGTAAGTAGGTAGAACTCACCGGCACTCGGGACGTTTCCCTCTTTCATTGTGACCTCTTGGCTCCGGACTCCGTACGGCGTCCACACCTTATCGCGCCAGCCTCTCCTAGATATCGCTTGCATCGATGAACCGAACGCCGCGCGTTTCACACTCGCTTCCGATTCCCGCAGCTCGTATGGCATCCTGGAACATGCGATCGCAGTAGACAAGATCGCCGGAGTAGGGGCTCCTGAAGACATGACTGCCCCCGATTACGTCCCTCTTGAATGCCAAGCTTGCTCCGCCACGAAGGTCGTAGAACCTTCCGCCCGGATAGCCCTCATCAACGATGACCCGTAACTTCGACGCTTCCTCGTCGACGGCATTCAGTTCGCGAGCAACCTCGCACAGGTAGTACGTTGGGCCCTCTGTGCCGTCCGGAAGCACGTAGTCACACTCCACGAACTCAAAGGCAACGGGATCTATTTCGGTAAAGGCCTTCTTGAGGCGCTCTGATACCAACCAGTAGCCACTCATTCCTCCTTCGAGGTCCTGCGGTGGATCCCCCAGCTTTGGATCGAGAACCAGGCGCGGTCTCTGCGCCAGATGAGGGAAACCGCCTTCTTCGGGGCGGATGATCAGCCTGGGAGGCGTCAGCAGTGCGTCCTCATTCTCGATCTCAACGCCATGCCCTCTTCCCCTTCGGGTCGTGTCAGGCATGAGCAGATAGAACTCGCCGGGCACAGGCTGATTACGTTCTAACGTGGGCATGCGCTTGTTCCTCTCCAAATTTGAGGCATGTATCGCACTTTGCATACTTGCAGCATAGGTCGCGAGGTTGGCGCCGGTGGGACCGACTCAGCAGTTCACCACATCTTCAAACCAGAGTCCGTTGGATCTCTTGGCCGTGACGATGCCGGCAGCTTCCACCGCATCTTTGAACGTTCGGTCGCAGAATACCCCGACATGGAACGGCAATCTGAACACGTGAGCCGAACCCAGCACTTCGCGATTGAACGCCAACCGGATATCACCGGTCAGGCGATAATATTTCCCTGCCTTGTACTCATCGCTGATCACGATGTTGAGCTGGGAGGCTTCCTCATCCAAGGCATCCAGCGTGTGGACCACGTCGCAAAGGAAGTAGGTTGGTCCCTTTGAACCGTCCTCCAAGCGATAGTCGGTATCAGCGAACGCGAACGCGCCAGGGTCAATCTCTTCCATGACCTGGCGCAAACGCTCGGAGACCAGCCAGTAGCCGCTCAACCCGCCTTCCAGGTCCTGTGGAGGGACACCCTGCCGCTCCCGATAGACCAAGCGCGGGGTTTCACGCAGTGGAGGGAAGCCACCGGCCTCGGGTAAGAGGATCAGCCTGGGAGTCGCAAGCAACGCATCCTCGTTATCAAAGACCACCCCGTGACCCTTTCCTCCACGGGTAGCATCCGGTCGTAGCTTGAAGAACTCGCCCTTGCGCGGCTGGTGGGTGGAAGTTGATCCCATGCTTATCATCTCACGCTGTAAATGTGAATCGAGATTCCTCGTAAGCAGTTGAAGCGAATCCAGAAGGCATCCAAGGGTACGATCCTCAGAGCTCTGACTCAGATGCTGGCCGCGTCTGTGACCCAGAGGCCCCGGGATACGCGCGGCCTACCGATTCCAGCGTTCCACACAGCGTCGCGGAGCTCTCTGTCGCAGAAGACGAGGCTTCCCGAGTAAGGCGTCCGGAATATTCTGGCTTGACCGATGACCTGCTTGCGGAACGCCAGACTGGCTCCGCCCCTAAGGTCGTAGAACTTCCCACCTCGATAGCCTGCGTCAGTGATGATCCGAAGTTTCGAGGCTTCTTCGTCCACCGCATCGAGCTCACGGGTTACATCACACAGGAAGTACCGCGGGCCCTTGGATCCATCGGCAAGGCGATAGTCACACTCTACAAACTCGAAGCCAGCCGGATCTACAGACACAAGAGCACCGCGTAATCGTTCGGAGACCATCCAGTAGCCACTCATGCCCCCCTCCAGATCCTCCGGGAGGCTCCCCTTCTTTGCTGAGTAGACCAGCAGCGGCTTCTCCGCCATGGGCGGGAATCCCCCTTCTTCGGGTCGCAGGATCAGGCGCGGTGGGGTGCGGAGCCGCTTTGCGTTCTCGAACACAACGCCGTGCCCCTTTCCCCCACGCGTGGTATCAGGCATCAAGAGGAAGTACTCGCCAGGAACAGGCTGGTTCGACTTCAATGCTTCCATGCTTTTTCGCCTTCTTTAGCTATGATGCGCCGTAGCGAGTCTGCCCCGTTCTACCCCGACCTTGCGCCTCGTGCAATCAGATCACTGCGAGATTCGGAAGCCAATCAAGCACGCGTCCCACGTCTTGAGACGCACTCCAGGCATCCTCCCTTCCCTCTCTGGAGGATAACCATGACCAAGATCGACCCCACATGGCTGGAGGCCTTCGACAAGGAACTCCTCCACCTGTTCGCCATCGGCCACAGCGATGCCGGCATGGATGAGTACCTGCTGGGCTGCTACGCAGACCTTCCTCCACGCGAAGCAGCCCTGGCCTTCGGCAGCGACTACGACCTGGAGCGCGACGATGCGCTGTGGCCACGACCGGGCGTGGCGCTGCAAAGTTAAGTTGCGTCGCAATCAGCACGCTTCGGATCTCAGACCTGCGGGCGGACTGTCGCTTTTGAGACCCTGACCCTCTGCAAACCGTGCTTTTCAATGCGCATTCGGGCGGCAACTTAACACCGGCCGAAACCACTGCACCGCAAGGGTTCTGCCACGCGCGCGCCATGCAACAATGCCGTAAGCGTCAGCATTTGCGGCCCCTGGGGCCTACGGTTTCTTGGCATCTCGCAATCATGCGAGTACACCTTGGCATGCCACCGGAAAAGGGTGGCGCGGGACTCGAAAACCCGTCTCTGTACCAGATGTATGCGCTTGCCGGCCGGCGTCACCTTTTGTGTGGCGCCGGCTGGCAATCCGTTCGCGTTCCATGGCGGGCGGTGCGTGGGGATCTTCGGATCCGCCGGTCTGGTACATACCGGTTTTCGAGCCCGCACCGTCCGCCACCTTTATCGGTGGCGCTGCTATCTGTCCTGTACGGAGCATTGCCATGAACACATCGGACTTCCGTTCCCTGCACGCGCAGTACGATCCGGACAACGCCGAAGCCGAGCGCGAACCGTCCGTCGATCCCAACGCCTTTGTCGCTACGCTACGCCGCATCGGCACCGGTGCTGCTGCGGACGGCCAGCCTTGGCCGGAGCGGCATCAACTGCCTGGGCGGTGTCTTCAGCTGGCGGATGCGGATTGCGCGCTGGCGGGGCTACGTGTAGTGGCGGAGCTGATGCTGGCTGCGGAGCGGACTCGGCAGAACGGCGCGCCCGAGGAGTACCTGGGGGATCGGGTGATGGAGGGGTTGAAGATGGCGTGTGTGGCGTTGACTGCGCAGGCTATTGAGCGGTTGCAGGTGCGGGAGTAGCGCCCAAGGCTTGATCTTCAAGTACTAACTTGCGGGCTGCCGTCGCGGCCCATTCTCTGTTCGCTCTCGATCTACAGGACTTCCAATGAAGTCTCTGATGTACGCTGTTGTCTACATGGCAGTGATTTTGGGTACTGCGCTGACCCACCTCTATCTGCCCAAAGGTGAGCTGGAGCTGAGGACCTACCCCAAGGTCTCTGCCACTGAGTTCGCAGTGATGCGCGAGGACGCTTTGCGTCTAGCCGCAGGAAATGCGGACTTGGATTGGGGACTTTCTGGGAACAGCTACTTCGAGCTCAATTGTCGTAGCGAGCCCACTCTACTGGTGGATAATTCCTCGTCGCAGTTGCTCATCATTGGTCTCACAAGCCGGGCCCACAAGACACTTTGCGCTCAGCCCCTTCTCCTCCGCTGGAGCAGCCGCCTCGTGCCAGACCAGTGCGTCGGTGCAAGCGGAGAAAAGCTCTGCTCGGCGAGCGCCAACCGCTACCTCGGCCGGAATCAACCAATCAGGTCTGGTCCTGGTTTCTGATGAGGACTACGACTTGAATCGGATGGGCCCATTCCGGTCCCTGTGGCACCAGAAATAGAAACTTGGCGCGGTTCAACTCATAGGCTTACATGCCGATCCAAGTTCGGATCTCTTCAGCGAGCGCGCTTTCGCTCAGCAAAGGATCTGTCCCATCTGACGCCACCCACGCAAACTTCCTCACCCGAATCTTGCCGATTGCGGCCGGCGAGGGTACCAAGCCATCCTCCCTGTGCCTGAAGCCCACGATGAATCCTCTCTCTGCTTCAAAGCCAGATGCGAATGCTACGATCTGATTGAAGCTCGCACGGTCCCAGTCACCCCCGAAGTATTTGTACTTGACGTCTCCCACGATGCGACCTCCATCCACGACGAGGTCGGGATTGAGCGTGATTCCACCCTCCGTTAGGCGGAGCCCTCGCTTCCTCACATCAATCGGCGAAAGCGCATTTGCGAGGATATTGCGTAAACCGCTCTCCACTATGCCCGGCGTTGGGACCAAAAAGCAGGTCCCCACGACATTGCCCGCTTCCATGGAGGCTCCTCGCGACGCCAGAACTAGCTTGGCAAGCGGCAGTACCCTTGAATAGCGCGCATGTAAACGTGTGGTTTGGAATCGCCAATCGGATTCACGCAGCACACCCACAGGTCCCATCGTCAAAACGAGACGGCGCGCGCGCCGCCTCTGGTTCGCGTCGATAGTCGAGTCCGAAGCAAGAGCAGCACAGCTCGCCTTCATTAGCCGATTGATCGCTGCATCTTCGTCCAGCTCTGAATAGCTACAATGAACCGCGACTCGACCAGAGAGGTTCGCCAGAACCGTGGGGACTGGCTGTACGGAGCCTCTCACCTCAGATAGCTCCTCCTCGTACTCGCTGTAGTCCCTATGCAGCCCAAGCCGCACCACTCGCTCAGCTTCCGCGAGCAGCCATCCACAGACCAGTTCACGCAAATCTTGCGAGCTGCCGACGCGAGCTGGCGAATCATCCACTCTCGGAGCCACCTCAGACTTCCCCATGAGGTGGCAGAAGTGGCTCAGCGGGATCTTGGGCACAACCTGGAGCTGTAAGTCACCCAGGCGAACCACACCCACTACGTTCCTAAATTTCAATAGGTGCGTGCCATTCGGCCGATACCCGACGCTAACCACTGACGCTTGTTCATCCGGGTTACCGCTACCGCCGGTATTCGCTTTAGACTTTGAGCCCCACCAGTTTAGGCGCCCAGCCATCCGACGACCGATTTCCTCTAACGCCTGAACTTGATGATCTGATAAGCGAACGGGCTTTTCTCGATTCTCTTCGAGAACCACTTCAGTCAGCATAATCAGGCCACAGCTGGTTAACGCTTAGGGCGCCCATGCCGTCCGGCTGATCGTAGTAGTACTCCTCAATGAGGGGCAATAACTTTCGCATCCAAACTTCCCGTAGAACTTTTGGGGACATGTCTTTGCGCATGAAGAAGGAATGGCCGATGGTGTGGTGTCGATCCAAGTCCCTAGTGAGATGTTCATTGAGCCTGGACAGCCCTTCAATTACGACTTCTGACGGAAGAGCTATTGAGTTGAAGTAGCGCTCCAACACATCGGCATCGGGGGCAAGCTCGAAAATTTCGAAGCGGCGCCGCATCGCCGCGTCTATGGAACGAATGCTGCGATCGGCAGTGTTCATCGTGGCGATGAACACCAGGTTGGAAGGCAGCTTGAACTCTTTGGAGAGCTGCAGACTGATTGCCTGGTCCCGATACTCAAGAAGATACAAAAGCTCCCCCATAACCCTTGGGAGATTTGCCCGATTTGCCTCATCCATGATGATGACGTAGGGGTGGTCCGGATCGTTGAGATGTCCTGCCTTGCGCATATCACGCACTACCTGCAGCACTACGCCGGCCGTCACGTCAAACGAAACGCCTGAAGGACCTGCCACTGGACGCAAACCCTCGATGAAGGCCTCATACGTGTAGCTAGGATGGAACTGGACCAGTCGCACCGCCCCCTTACGACCGCTGGTTAGGTAGGTTGCTAGCTTCTGGGCCACCCAGGTTTTACTGGTGCCGGGTGGACCGGCCAGAATCAGCTGCGGCTGGCTCCCGCGCAGACAATCGATCATGCTGCCAAGCGCTTCTTCGGCGAGGAGTGTCTCAGCCACCAACCAAGACATGTCTAGATCGACCTCGAGCTCGGTTGAACTGCTTGACCCGTCCACGCCAGCAGCTTCCTGGCTTTCATCGACTCTGAGCCATGAATCTTTGAGGCGCTCGTACACGTAACCAAATGCGTTTTGGTTCACCACGCTGTTAGAGGTGGAGAACCCATCGACCAATTCCAACTCTTCTACTGGGAATGGCTCAATGAACTCGATGGCCTCGAGCTTGAACCATGTTTTATACGCGCCATTGGCGCTATCGTTGAAGCGGTTTCCTTCATCGTAGGTCCCTGGTAGGGAGGGCCATGGATTGGCCATCCCGTCCGCAGACGGCGCGCAGCGGAGCGCCCCGACGCGGGCCTTCGCGACGATCTGCCGCCTGCCACCATTTATGTAGAGCGTGAAGCCGCTTGAAAGCTCGTCACGGACACCTTCTCGGAGCCTGAATGTCCAGCCGCTAGCCCATCCTCCATTGCTGCCTACGCCTTCTCGCACAGAGCCGTAGTCCCGAGAAATTGTCTGCCAGGTCCCCACGAGGGCAATGCGGCGATCAAGTCGTGGCGCCATCCGATCTTTGTGAGCATCGACGACTGTGCCGTAAGCCTGCAGAGCAGCGTCAAGATCCGCGATCAGCGATTCATCCGAGGGGAGTTCGTCCACACCGTAGTACTTGGACACGATCGTGGACGCTTCATACATGCGCGCCTTGCTGCCTTTGGAGCGGAGATCTATGCCTGCGGAGAAGTCGAAGCCCGCTTCGGCGAGACTGGGAATGAGGGCCCTTACCCCTTCTGCACGGTCATTGAGCTTTCGGACGGCCTCCTTCCGATGAAATGACTCTAGCTCAGTGACTCCTTGGGCGAGAGTAAGGTAGACCCCGTCCCCTGCCTCGCTGAAGAGATAGACCACGTAGACCCCACGCTGCGTGGTGGTGGTTTCTCGTCGATCAAGGATTGACAGCCAGGGGATCGTTGCCCAGTTGCCCTTGCCGTAGCTCGCGACCACTTTTAGATGCTCGTTGCCGGCAACAGTCGGAAGGCTCTCGATTGCCTCTTTTAGCTCCCGAAAGACTTCGGCGACTTCATTCTCTCCGCCAAAGCTGACTTCAGACCGGGCCTGCTTGTACGTGCGGAGGATCGTGCCAAGCTTGGCCCTTAGGCCTTGGGATTCTTGGCCTGGCAACTGATCTTTCATATGAGGCTCCGAGCGGCTGTTTGATGGCCATTTGGAGAATGGGCCAATTGCGACAACAGTATCGGAACGCCATAGTGTTCATCAATGGCCTCTTGGGTCCTGGTGCCCCACCGAGATTGGGTAGCGAAACGGTTTTGAGTCCAATCCTCAATGACAAGGAGATTGGACGCGAAGTAGGGCTTTCCCGAGAATCAGATCACCGGCTTTCTGCGCGAAGCCATGGCTGGCAAGCCGCTCAAGGACCTCTGCTACCAACATCGCTTCAGCGAGGCCTCGTACTATCTGCGGCGCAGCAAATTGGATGGCATGAGCGTGCCCTACGCCACGCGGATTAAGGACTTGGAGGCGTAGAACACTCGTTTTAATAAGCTATTGGAAGAGCAGGTCTTCGAAAAAGACGTCATCAAGGATACTCTGCGAAAAGGCGGTGACCGCAGACGCGCAGGCTTGTAATGACCCACCGGCTTTCTGCTCAGGTCATGCGGTGAACGCAGCGACAAAGGCGGCATCTTGGGCATTCACTTTCAGCGCCTGATGAAGGCGCTGTTGGTTGTAGAGGGTGATCCAATCAGCAATCACCCGTGTAGTGTGCAACTGGCTCTCGAAACGATGCCGGTGCACGCATTGCCTCTCCAGCGTCCGGATCACTCGCTCCACCATGCCGTTCTACTGCTGGCAATGTGGCGTGATGAACTCCCATCTCAGGCCATAGCTGCGCACCAGTCGCGTGTGATCCCGAGTGGTAAACACCAGGCCACCGCCAGATCACAGTAGGAAGGACGCGGGTAGCCGCACCACTGCGCCGTCGCGGGTGATGAGGACCAGCTCCAATGCGGCAGAGGCGGTGCCGACCGTGCCCGTTCGCGAAAAAAGCCAAGAAAGCAGTTGTCGCGTGCCACAGTCGATCGCCAACGCCGGGCTCAGCAGCCACCCTTGCCGCCTCTGATTCATCGAAAATTATAATCCACTTCGCACAAACCTAATGCAGGGCCTGCTTATTTTAGATCCGTCCACCGTACCGACCACATGAGAATCCTCTTCCTCCTCCGTAAATGCACCCCAAACTTGCTCGATAGCCTCGCAAAGAATTTCCATATACTTAATCTTTGGAACCCCAAGTACCCAAGGAAACGCGGAAGCTCCCACCCGCCCTCGCCGGGGATATCCGCGCTCGCTATCATCTTCCCAATCAATGTAATAATTATCGGGAGCGAGCAGAACAGAATCATATAGTTTGAAATCGTGATCGAACCGCCATGACGCCATGTCATCATCATCGTCATGCTCGATCTCCCCAAAATGAACGACCAGCTCATTCATTTTTTTGATATTCGACTTAACCCGCTCCAAACTTATATTTTCCCCACGCATGATCCAAACCTTCATGTCGACATGTGGAAGCAATGGATGCAGGGCAATACTTTCTTGGCAGTCGAGATCTGCAGAATCGGACAGGATCAGCATTGCCCAACGCCGCCAATCCTCGACATTACTGTAGGGTATCGCTTGACTACGCTTGGCATCGGAATTGTTTCCGCTTACAAATACCAAGCCCTTTAGGCCGTCATGCGTTGCAGCAGCAACCCCTCTGACCACACCGACCGCGCCACTGTCAAGAAGACCGGCAGGTCTCACGCGGCCAACTAATTTGCCATCACGATCCGATACGGGCCAAAGCTTCATCGGCCTTTCATCGGCTCGAGATAACAACTCGGCATCCCCTACCTCCTTCCAGTCATCTCCATTAATAACTCTTTGCCTCTGACCACCCACCACCAAATCAACATCGTAAGGGCATGCGGGAACAAATCCTTTTATCAAACGCGCCATCTTTGGCGGAACACTATCCTTATCCTGGCTCCATACATATGGATTTATTATATTTTGAAAAATGCCTTGCCTCAATACAACGGACACTTCAGTCCCACATGAGGCAAGCTTATTTTCCTTGCCTGGAATCTGTAGTGATGGACGGGACCTTAGGCCTTCCGAGAAGCAGAGCATCCATTGTTCACTAGCGTCGGATTCAACCCTTTCGAATCGCCTGGTTGTTACGCGAACCTCATGCCCAAGCATAAACACCGAATAGAATCCGATTCCAAATTTTCCGCCCGAGTTGGAAACCTGAGCTAACTAGCCCCGGCAGCTCAGTCATCACGTCGCTACTTGACCACAAAGACTTCCCAAAATCCATTAGAACCTGAGTAAGAACATGCTTACTCATTCCAATGCCATTATCTCTAATGGAAATCTTCACGTCAGAGTCGAACCTTTCCTCGACTATCACCTCAATTAATCTGGCACCTCTTGCCACAATGCATTCGTATGCGTGGCACGCGTCAATGGAGTTCTGGAGAAGTTCTCGGAGTGCAATGGCGGGATCATCTCCGTAGAGAGCTGCACCTCCCAACCTTTCAATTAATGATGGGACATCTCCAATCTTGGGGCGAACATCGATTGGAACCCACCCATCGACCGGAAGGCTTTGCGAGAACCTCGCTGTTGACTGGACACCACTAACACCCGTCAAGGGCAGCGCTAGCCTAGAATAATCAGCCAAGACTCTTTGACTTTCCCTAATTTCCGCATCGATCATCGTCGCAGTGTCATATGCAAGCCACCATGCAGCTTGCTCAGTCGCATTAAACGGAGAGCCCGCAACAACAAGCTCATTCGCACTATTTTTTACAATGCGCCCAATCTTTCCCTGAAATTTCCAATGATTCTTTGATATTCCGGACGGATTCTTGAGTGCAAAGAGAAACCATGGCGCACGCTGCGCATCGATATGGGCAGCATCAATAATCCTTAGAATCATCGCCAACTTCAGAAGATCAACCTCCCATTTGGTCGATTTTAGAAATCCTGCTGGAGTCAATGAAAGAGGCTTGAGTCTTTCGGGCACAATTCCAGCATCCCAATGGTGGCTAGCTGCGACCAAACCAATTGCGCCACCAAAGTATGCCCTCAGCTCTGCATCTTCCAAAAGGTACGCTTGATTGCCAGAGGAGTCCTGCCACGAGACCCACGGGAGCTTCTCGGCCTGCTTGGCATGGAGGTCACGCAATACATTGAATATCGCGTACTTTTCTTCTTCGGTCCCGCACGCCGGCTCAACTCCCATGAGCCGAAGCGAGACAAAATCGCTCCATTCAGGGCCAGCTTTTATCTCAGATAGCCGGCCTGGATAAGCTGCGACAGCATGTGCGGAATCATGAAGGAGTATCGCTCCGCCCAGCACAAAGGCTTCTGCCGCATTTATTGGGTAGTCCTGCCCAAGAACCTCATCCGCGACGTGCCATAAGCCATCAAGGTGTGTTACATCATGAACAGTAAGTCCGGGAAGTTCGCTACTAATACTGGAAACAAGATCATCAACCCTGGAGCGGAACTTTAGCAGCGCCTGGCGAAGTCGCTCGCGATCTGGCGAGGATTTTCCATCGACCTCACCTAATGCCCTGCCCCAAAGCTGACTATTTTCCATTTTTCACTCTCCATTTAGTTGAAATTGATATTGCACGTAGAGGCGAACGGGATGCAACAAAAAAGGGCGACCGATGGCCGCCCTTTTCACGTCAATTAATTGACTACATCAAACCCCAACAGGATTAGCCTTCTCCGGATCAATCTTGTACTGCTTGATCGCCCGGGCCACATCCTTCGCGGTCATCTTCCCTTCCTTCGCCAGCGCCGCAATCGCGGCATGGGCGATGTAGTACCGGTCAACCTCAAAGAACCGGCGCAGGTTAGCCCGCGTATCCGAACGGCCAAACCCATCCGTACCCAGCACGGTGTAGCTCATCGGCACGAACGCACGGATCTGGTCCGCATACGCACGCACGTAGTCGGTGGCGGCAATCGCCGGGCCCTGGCGGCCTTCCAGCAGCTCGGTCACGTAGGCCTTGCGCTGCTCACCTTCCGGATGCAGACGGTTGGCACGTTCCACGTCGAAACCATCGCGACGCAGTTCGTTGAAGCTCGGGCAGCTCCAGATGTCGGCGGTCACGCCGAAGTCCTTGTCCAGCAGCTCGGCCGCGGCAATGGCTTCGCGCAGGATGGTGCCCGAACCCAGCAGCTGCACGCGCAGCTCGCCCTTCTTCGGCTTGCCGGCGTCGGTCAGCAGGTACATGCCCTTGATGATGCCCTCGGCGGCACCTTCCGGCATTTCCGGGTGGGTGTAGTTCTCGTTCATCAGGGTGACGTAGTAGTACTCGTCCACCTGGTCTTCCATCATGCGCTTGGTGCCGTGCTGCAGCACCACGGTCACTTCGAAGCCGAAGGTCGGGTCGTAGCTGCGCACGTTCGGGATGCCACCGGCCACCAGATGGCTGAAGCCATCTTCGTGCTGCAGGCCTTCACCGTTCAGCGTGGTGCGGCCGGCGGTGCCACCCAGCAGGAAGCCGCGGGTACGCATGTCCGCTGCCTGCCAGGCCAGGTCGCCCACGCGCTGGAAGCCGAACATCGAGTAGTAGATGTAGAACGGCAGCATCGGCACGTTGCTGACCGAGTAGCTGGTGCCGGCGGCCATCCACGAGGCGATGGCGCCCGGCTCGCTGATGCCCTGCTGCAGCACCTGGCCGCTCTGGTCTTCGCGGTAGAACATCAGCTGGTCGGCATCGACCGGCTTGTACTTCTGGCCGAACGGCGCGTAGATGCCGATCTGGCGGAACAGGCCTTCCATACCGAAGGTACGGGCTTCGTCGGCCACGATCGGCACGATGTGCGGGCCCAGTTCCTTGTCACGCAGGGTGATGTTCAGGCTCTGCACGAACGCCATGGTGGTGGAGTAGCTGCGCTCGCCGCTGCTCTTCAGCAGGCGGTCGTAGGCTTCCAGCTTCGGCGCCACGAAGGTCTTGTCGGCCTTGCGGCGGCGCTGCGGCAGGTAACCGCCCAGCGCGGCACGGCGTTCCTGCAGGTACTGCACTTCCGGCGAATCCGGGCCCGGGTGGTAGAACGGCACCTGGCCGTCGGCCAGCTGCGCGTCGGTCACCGGAATGTTGAAGCGGTCGCGGAAGTGGCGCACCGCTTCGTCGTCCAGCTTCTTGGTCTGGTGGGTCGGGTTCAGTGCCTCACCGGCGCTGCCCATGCCGTAACCCTTCACGGTCTTGGCCAGGATGACGGTCGGCATGCCCTTGGTGTTCACGGCCTGGTGGTAGGCGGCGTACACCTTGTGCGGGTCGTGGCCACCACGGTTCAGGCGCCAGATGTCGTCGTCGGAAAGGCCGGCGACCATCGCAGCGGTTTCCGGGTACTTGCCGAAGAAATGCTCGCGGGTATACGCGCCGCCGAAGGCCTTGCAGTTCTGGTATTCGCCGTCGACGGTTTCCATCATCAGCTTCTTCAGGACGCCGTCGCTGTCCTTGGCCAGCAGGGCATCCCAGTAACCGCCCCACAGCAGCTTGATCACGTTCCAACCGCCGCCGCGGAACACGCCTTCCAGTTCCTGGATGATCTTGCCGTTGCCGCGCACCGGGCCGTCCAGGCGCTGCAGGTTGCAGTTCACCACGAAGATCAGGTTGTCCAGGCCTTCACGGCCGGCCAGGGCGATGGCACCCAGGGTTTCCGGCTCGTCGCTCTCGCCGTCGCCGATGAAGCACCACACCTTGCGGTCGGACTTCTCGATCAGGCCACGGTTTTCCAGGTAGCGCATGAACTGCGCCTGGTAGATGGCGGCCAGCGGGCCCAGGCCCATCGACACGGTCGGGGTCTGCCAGTATTCCGGCATCAGCCACGGGTGCGGGTACGAGGACAGGCCACCGCCGTCCACTTCCATGCGGAACTTGTCCAGCTGCTCTTCGCTGATGCGGCCTTCCAGGAAGGAACGCGCGTAGATGCCCGGGGCGCTGTGGCCCTGGATGAACAGCAGGTCGCCCGGGTGGTTTTCGCTCGGGGCGCGCCAGAAGTGGTTGAAGCCCACGTCGTACAGGGTGGCGCCGGAGGCGAACGAAGCGATGTGGCCGCCCAGGTCACCCGGCTTGCGGTTGGCGCGCACCACGGTGGCCATCGCGTTCCAGCGGATGATCGAACGGATGCGCCATTCCAGCTCGGCATTGCCCGGGCTCTTGGCCTCGAGCTGCGGCTCGATGGTATTGACGTACTCGGTGGTGGGAGAGAACGGCAGGTAGGCGCCCGAACGACGGGTAAGCTCCACCATGCCTTCCAGCAGCTGATGCGCGCGCTCGGAGCCCTCGACATCAATAACGGCCTTCAACGACTCGATCCACTCCTGGGTTTCCACAGGATTCGGGTCGTTGTTCAGCACCTCGTTCAACCAGTTCATTAGCGCTCCCATAACCGCACGCACGCGCGCGACTGTTGTATAGATTTCTAGACCGCAAAGTGTAGCGCACCAAGGGCTTTCGTCACTTGGCTACGCAGGCGTATGGATGCAACCGGCCAGTGTCCGCAAGGGGCTTGCCGGGCCCGCTGAAGGCCCTGCGGCGGGCCTTGTTGGCTGCGCGGGCTGTCGCTTGCGGGCCGCTGCGCCCATGTGCAGGACGCAGTGTTACCGCTGCCGATGACGGTTGTAGGGCAGCGCCATGCCCACCTGTATCGGCTCCGCGTGCTGGCGCTGAACGGGCGACAACGTGTCGCACCTGCCTCTGGATCGCCCCCCGCCCTGCCCTCAGGGTAGGCCTCGAGTGTTGGCCTCGCCCGCTTCGGTCCGCCGTCTGGCCCTGCCTCACTCCCTTCCACAGTGTTGCCCGGGGCGCCTCGCAAGGGGCGCCCCTTTTGCTGTGGGCGGGGCCGGCCGTGGCCCAAAACTGACCTGCTTGTGGCCGGATCGATGATTGTCGGCTTCGATATATCGATATATCGTTTGCACACTCGTTTACCGATATATCGAAATGAGCCGTACCGCTTCTCCCAGAGCCCGTTCCACCAATCCGGAAGTGCCGCGCCGCAACGGCCAGCCGCGGGTGCTCAGCCGCGGCGACCTGCGCCTGCTGGTGCTGGCCCTGATCGGCGAGCAGCCGCGCCATGGCTACGAGCTGATGCAGCTGATCAGCAACCAGTTCATGCAGGCCTACACGCCCAGCGCCGGCACCATGTATCCGCTGCTGGCCAGCTTCGAGCAGGCCGGCTGGATCGAGGCCGAGGAAGTGGACGGCAAGCGGATCTTCCGCATCACCACCGCCGGCGAGTTCGAGCTGAAGGTGCAGCGCACCCAGGTGCGCCTGGCGCAGCGACGCGCCTTCGACCGTGCCCGCGAGATCACCAAGGCCTCGCTGCCGCCGCCGCTGGCCGGTGCCCTGCGCGAGTTCAAGCGGGCGCTGGTGCATCACCACGGCCGCTGGGCCGAGGGCGAGGCGGAAGAAGTAGCGGCGCTGCTGACGCGGGCATCCGCGCTGCTCAACGGTACGGCCGGTAGCGAGAGCCAATCCTTTTCAATGACCCAGCCAGACTGACTCCAGCCAGGTCGCCCCTACGCCGCGCGCCCCCGCGCGACACCTTTACAGGTAACCCCATGACCGAACACAACAACACGCGCCTGCGCCTGGATGTGCGCTTCCGTGAACTGACCGTGCTGCGCACCGAAGAGGTCACCCCGCACATGCGCCGCATCGTGCTGGGCGGCGCCGAGCTGGCCGGTTTCGATTCGCCCGGCGCCGACGACCACATCAAGCTGTTCTTCCCCAATGCCAGCGGCGAGATGGTGCTGCCGGTGGTCACTGCCGAAGGCCGCAGCTATCCGGCCGGCAAGGAGCCCTCACCGGCCCGCGACTACACGCCGCGCTGGTGGGACCACGAAACCGGCGAGCTGGCCATCGACTTCGTGCTGCACGACCAGGGCATTGCCGGGCCGTGGGCCGAGCAGGCCCAGGCTGGCGATACGCTGGTGATCGGCGGCCCGCGCGGCTCGTTCGTGGTGGCCGACAGCTTTGATGCCTATGTGCTGATTGGCGATGAAACCGCGCTGCCGGCCATCGCCCGCTGGCTGGACGTGCTGCCGGAGGATGCCGAGGTGCAGGCCTTCATCGAAGTGAGCGATGAAGCCGAACGCCAGGACCTGCCGCAGTACGAGAACGTGCGTATCCACTGGCTGGAGCGCAATGGCTTTCCGGCGGCCAGCAGCACGCTGCTGGAAGACATGCTGACCGACTTCGAAGCGCCGGAAGGCGATGTCTTCTACTGGATCGCCACCGAATCGCGCCGCGCCCGGATGATGCGCAAGTTCATCGAAGGCCACCTGGGCGTGCCGCGCGACTGGATCCGTTCCACCGGCTACTGGAAGGCCCACCCGGACGAAACCGACGGCGATTGATCGGGCAGCCGGTGGGTGCGGACCCTGCTTGGTGGGTGCGGACCGTTGGTCCGCACGCCCTGCAACAGGTAGTGCCGGCCGCTGGCCGGCAACCTCATGAACCCTCGGCAGGAACCTGCAATTGCCGGCCAGCGGCCGGCACTACCGCGCCGGATACCACCTGCCGCGTCCACCCGAACCGCTGCGCGGCCCAGATCTCCAGCGCCACCAGCAGCGCGATGATCAGCAACGGCAACAGCAGCCCGAAGTACACGCCGGGCATCATGCCGTTGATCTGCGCCTTCACCAGTCGCAGCACGCCACGGGTGTGCAGCAGCTCATCCACATGCATGGTCAGCGCCTCGCGCACCACCTTGGGCTCCAGGCCGAGCGTGCCGGCCTTGTCCACCAGCGTGTCTTCCACCATGCCGCGCAGCAGGCCTTCGCGCACTTTGCCGATCACCCAACCGGTGCCGCGCGCCGACGGGCCGTTGCCAAGACGATCAAGACCGGGCAACGGATGTTCGCTGAGGTAGGCCGAGGCGATGGTGTCGGCCACATCGCCCACCGTGCCCTGGCTGCGCAATGCCTCGCGCATGCGCGGGTCGTCCAGCGAATCGGTGAAGCCTTCGCTCCAGCCTTCCACCAGGGTCTGCAGGTGCGGCTGGAAATGATCCAGCTGCTTGAACAGCGCGCGGTGCGCACCGGCAGTGAAGCCCAGCTGCAGGCCGAAGAAGGCGGTGGCCAGCGGCAGCAGCACCACGTAGCTGGCCAGCAGCCAGTGATGCCAGCGCTTGCGCCGCTGCAGCCAACCGCGGCGGTGCACCCAGCGCCAGGCGAAGATGCCCAGCACCAGGCCAAGCAGCGTACCGAGCACGCTGCCGCCCAGCAGATCGAGCACGCTCAGGCCCGTCCAGAATTCGTTCAACCAGTACTGCGCGTCCTGCATGGATCTTCCTTCCGTGGGTGGTACAGCGGGCCATTGTAGATCCGAGCCCATGCTCGGCTGCTCCGCCCTCGGTGGGTGCGGACCGCCATCGACTGGTGGGTGCGGACCGTTGGTCCGCACATTCCCATGCAATTGCCGGCCAGCGGCCGGCACGACCCGGCAAGCAATGCGACAATCGCGCACCTTTCCTGCAGCAACGAGGGCCACATGGCCAAACTGACCCTGGCCAGCGTGGATGCGCTGCGTACCCGCTTTGCCGATGACGCCGCCTGCGACGCGGCACTGGCCGCCTTCGCCGACACCGCTGCCCTGCGCGTACCGCTGCGTGAGCTGGTGGAAGCACAACACCGCTACCTGCAGGCCGAATTCGAAGTGACGCAGGTGGCCGATGTGCTGCGCCGCGACCAGAAGTACGCGCCGGTGGGCCGGCCTTCGATCAACATCGTGCAGCTGCGCAAGCAGCAGGCCGCGACCAAGCAGGCCGCGCTGATCGCACGTCAGGTGGTGGCGCAGGCCGCGCAGACCTTCGTGCGCGTGAGCGGGCTGGCGGTGAGGGCCAAGCAGAGCCCGAGCGAAGCGTGCGTGGCATGGTTGGGCGCGCTGCGCTGAGGGATCGTGCGGACCAACGGTCCGCACCCACCAGATGCAGGTCCGCACCTACCAGATGCAGGTTGGCACCTACCGGGTAGTGCCGGCCGCTGGCCGGCAACCCCATCAGCATCGGGCACCTAGCATGCAGCCGGCCAGCGGCCGGCTCTACCAGAACCCAAAAAGAAGGCCCGCTTTTCAGCGGGCCTTCTGCCTTCTCACGACGAGTGAGTGGGGTGCATCAAGCCGCCGGCTTTTCGCCGGTGGCTTCGGTGGTGATGCGGATCTTCACTTCATCGCTGACGTTCGGGGCATACGCGCCGACGCCGAAATCGCTGCGCTTCAGGGTGGTGGTGGCATCGAAGCCGGCGGCCGGAACCTTGGCCATCGGGTGCTCGCCGCCGCCGTTGACGGTCACGTCCAGGGTGACCGGCTTGGTGATGCCCTTGATGGTCAGGTCGCCGGTGACGGTCAGCTTGTTGGTGCCGGCCGCTTCCACCTTGGTGCTCTTGAAGGTGGCATCGGCGAACTTGGCGGCGTCGAAGAAGTCGGCGCTCTTCAGGTGCTCGTCGAACTTGGCGGTGAAGCTGTTCAGGCCGCTCAGCGGCAGCTTCACTTCCACGGTGGACTTGGTCACGTCTTCGGCGTTGTACACCAGGGTGCCTTCAACGTTGCCGAAGTGCGCGCTCGGGTTGGAGAAGCCGAAGTGGCTCCACTGCGCCAGCACGTCGGTGTGGCTCGGGTCCAGCTTGTAGGTGCCCGAGGCGATCTTGATCGCTTCGGCGGCCGGCGCAGCGGCAGCGGCATCGGCAGCCGGGGTGGCAGCCTGCTCGGTGGTGGCCGGGGCGGCAGCGTCAGCAGCCGGGGCAGCGGTGTCGACCGGCTTGGAGCAGGCGGCGATGGCCAGGGTCAGGGCCAGCGGCAGCAGCAGTTTACGGGTGGCGCTCATCTGAGGAACTCTCCGGATCGTAGGGTGGGTACACGGTGCAGCAAGAGCCTGCCACGGGACGGCAGGCCCGAAACCGATACAGCGACTTACGCGATGCGCGCCGCTTCGTCGAACGACAGGCGCGGCAGACGCGGGAACAGGCCCGCCGAGTCACCGTAACCCAGGTTGACCAGGAAATTCGACTTGATGGAGGTGCCGGCGAAGAAGGCTTCATCCACCTTGGCTGCATCGAAGCCGGACATCGGGCCGGCATCCAGGCCCAGCGCGCGTGCGGCCAGGATCAGGTAGGCGCCCTGCAGGCTGCCGTTGCGGATGGCGGCTTCGTGGCGGCCTTCCTGCGGGCCGTCGAACCAGGCCTTGGCATCGGTGTGCGGGAACAGGTACGGCAGCTTCTCGTGGAAGTCCAGGTCGAAGCCGATGATGACGGTGACCGGGGCGGCCATGGTCTTGTCGTGGTTGCCTTCGGACAGGGCCGGGGCCAGCTTGGCCTTGGCTTCCTTCGAGGTGACGAAGACGAAGCGGGCCGGCGTGGTGTTGGCGGCGGTCGGGCCCCACTTCACCAGGTCATACAGTTCCTGCAGCAGGCTGGCCGGGACCGGCTTGTCGAGGAAAGCGTTCTGGGTGCGGGCAGTACGGAACAGCTGGTCGAGGGCAGCAGCGTCGAGCGCGTGGGACATCGGTGGATCTCCAGGGCGGCTAAGGGAAGTCAGTGCCCGCGGGCGGCGCGGGGCGAAACGACGAGCCGCAGTGTAGAGTGTCGCGACTGTTGCAACACCCAGCAGGGCTGAAACGAATTAATGCCACAGGTGAAACGATCGAGTGCGCCCTGGACGGTCACGGACGGCCGTGCGGGCAATGTCCGCCAGGCGGTCGCGCTGGCCTCTGCGCTGCGCCAGGGCACCCATCGGCCGCTGGTCCTGCAGCCCCGCGCACCCTGGCGCTGGCTGTCGCCGCGGAGGCTGCCCGGTGATGTGAACGGCTACGGCGAGGCATTCGCGACGCTGGCCGCAGACTCACCGCCGCTGGCGATCGGCTGTGGCCGCCAGGCCGCCGGCGCACTGCGCGTGCTGCGCGCACGTGGCAGCCAGGTGGTGCAGATCCTCGACCCGCGCATCAATGCCCGCCACTGGGACATGGTGGTGGTGCCCGAACACGATGCCCTGCGTGGCAGCAACGTGCTGACCCTGCTCGGCAGCCTCAACCCGGTGGACGATGACTGGCTGGCCTGGGGTCGCGCCGCGTTCGCTGGCTTCAGTACCCTGCCCGGCCCGCGCACCGCGCTGCTGGTCGGTGGGCCGACGCCGCTGGCGCCCTGGGACGAGACCGCAATGGTGGGCGTGTTCCAGGCGCTGGCCAAGCAGATCCGCAGCGAGGGCGGCAGCCTGCTGGCCACGACTTCGCGGCGCACGCCACCGGCCTTGGCCGAGATCCTGCGCGCGACGTTCGCCGACCTGCCGCACGTGATCTGGGGCGACGGCGGCGACGGCACGAATCCTTATGGCGGCCTGCTCGGCTGGGCCAACCGCGTGGTGGTCTCGCCCGATTCGGTGAACCTGCTGTCTGAAGCCTGCGCCACGCGCATGCCGGTGATGGTGGCGCTGGCCGATACCGTGCAGGGCCGGCTGGCACGCTTCCAGCAGCAGCTGCGCGAGCGCGGGCGATTGCAGGAACGCTGGCTGGACTGGCAGTACGACCGCATCGAGCCACTGCGCGAGACCGCGCGGGTGGCGGCAGAGGTGAAGCAGCGCCTGGCATTGGGGTAGTGCCGGCCGCTGGCCGGCAATGCTCTACGCGCTGCCGAAGATCCTGACATTGCCGGCCAGCGGCCGGCACTACCGGGGTATCCAGCGATTTCTGAACATTTCGATCCAGCTGCGCGGTTAGAGTCCAGCTTCCCCCATCACTCTGAACGTCTTCATGCGTACCCTGCTCCTGCTGCCCCTGGCCCTGCTCGCGGCCTGCTCCACCACGCCCACCGAGCTGGATCCGATTTCGTATCAATGCCAGCAGCAGCTGGACGCGTACCGCGAACAACCGGCGCTGCGCGATCCGAAGGGCCAGCGCCCACCGCTGCCGGTGGCCCCGATCAGCGATGCCTGCGACAAGGAGCTCAAGCGCAAGGGCGTGGATCGTCCCCTGCGCTGAGCAGCGTATGATCGGCGCGCGGGCCTGCCCGCCGTTGAAGGTATCGACATGGATCGTTTCTCCCGCCTGCCGCGCGCCGCGCTGCTGATCGCCAGCCTGCTGGCGACCGCACCGGCCTGGGCCAACAGCACCGAATGCCGCGAGCGCTACCCGAGCGTGGCCGCGCAGGCGGCGATGCTGGACGTGGCCTGGACCACCGCTGAGCGCCTGGACGCGCTGCCCGATGTGGACGTGGTGGTGGCCGCGCGCGGTGGCCAGGATCTGAGCCGCTACGGCCTGCGCCACAGCCACCTGGCCTTCCTGGTGCGTGAGGACAATGGCCGCTGGCGCGCGATGCACCTGCTCAACCGCTGCAAGACCGACAGCTCGCAGCTGTACCACGAAGGGCTGGGCAACTTCGTCGGTGAGAGCGGCGGCCATACCGACCTGCGCATCGGCGTGCCCTCGGCGCAACTGCGTGCCGCGTTGAAAGCGATGCTGGTGTCGCCGTCGATCCAGCCGAAGGCACTGCACGAAACCAAATACAACGTGGTTGCCTACCCGTTCGCCACCGACTACCAGAACTCCAACCAGTGGGTGCTGGAAGTGCTGGCCGCGGCGATGGCGCAGACCGAAGGCGCGCCGGCCATCGTCAAGCGCGAACAGGCGCAGCAGTGGCTGCGCCAGCAGAAGTACCAGCCCAGCGTGCTGCATATCGGCCTCGGCAAGCGCGTGGGTGCGCGCCTGTTCGTGGCCAACGCCACCACCACTGACCATCCGGCCGGCGAACGCATCTCCGGCAACTATTCGGTGGTGACGGTGGAATCGGTGTTCGATTTCCTGCACCAGCGCAGCCAGCTGCAGCAGGAACTGGTGATCCCTCACGTGCCGGTTGCTGGTGCTGCCGCCGCCACGCCCTGAATCCAGCAAGGAGAACGACATGCGTACCCTGCCCGCCGTCCTGATGCCGATGCTGATCGTCGCAAGCCTGGCCTGGTCCACGGCCGCTCATGCAGAGCGCCGCATCGTGATCATCCATGACCCGGGTCCGCAGGGACCGAGCCTGGAGATGTCCACACAGATGGTGACGTCGGCCCGCGCGGCGGCGGCGAAGGAAGCCCAGGATGCCGCCGATGCTGGCCAGCCGCTGGCCCGCCCGCAGCAGATCAAGCTGCCGCAGATGCAGGTGAGTGCGATCGCCACCACCGTG
This sequence comes from Stenotrophomonas sp. 86156_Sma, assembly GCF_056481625.1. NCBI lineage: Bacteria > Pseudomonadati > Pseudomonadota > Gammaproteobacteria > Lysobacterales > Lysobacteraceae > Stenotrophomonas > Stenotrophomonas sp. 86156_Sma. The sequence continues at coordinate 444,333 of NZ_CM151157.1, read as the reverse complement.
GATGGCCGCCGCGAAGTGCTGCTGCGCGATGCCAACGACCCGCAGAACACCGCATCGATGCAGTACCCGCGCGGCATCGGCGATCCCGCCGTGCAGTTCACCGTGGGCCAGACCGTGAACTTCGAACCGACCGGCGCCGACCAGGGATGGCAGTTGAAGGACAACCAGGGCCGCCCGCTGGAATACCTGCCCGAGGCCACCGGCCCGCGCGACATTTTCGATACCCGGCGCTGAGCCGCCGTTCCCACGCTGACCAGGAGGTCTCCATGTTCCGTTGCCTGCGCGTTCCCGCCACTGCCCTGCTGCTTTCGGCGCTGGTGGTGCCCACCGTCCATGCCGGCGCCGCGCCGCAGTTGAACAGCGGCCAGACCAGCGTGCTGGTCACGTCGCTGATCGTGCTGTCGATTCCGTTGGCCACGTCGATGGGACTGGCCGAACTGTCCAAGGCCCCGTTCAAGGCCAGCGAGCGCAACGGCAAGGTCGCCGCACGCACGCCGGCGGTGCCGCTGCCACCGATGGAAGTGAAGCAGGTCGCCACCACGCCAGCCGGTGATCGCCAGGTGCACCTGCAGGTGCCCGGCAAGGCCGACCAGACCGCAACGCTGCAATGGCCGGCGGCTGCAGGCGATGACCCGATTGCCGGTTTCGTCGTCGGCCAGCAGGTGCGCTTCGACCCGACCGACGCGGGTGCCGGCTGGACCGTGAAGAGCGCGCAGGGCCAGGCGCTGGCCTATGTGCCGACCGCCTATGCCGCCGGCGATGTGATGAGCGAAACGCTGTAAAGCTGAACGGCCGGTTTTGGCATTGCCGCGGGCCGGGCGGATAATGGGCGATCCCCTTTGTCCCCCTGGCTCGCCATGTCCGTGCGTCCTGCCCCTGTGTTTGCCCCGTTGACCGCCCGCGCCCTGGTGCTGGCGGTGCTGGCCATGGGCGCGGTGGTGCTGCTGTCCAACGTACTGGTGCAGTACCCGATCAACGACTGGCTGACCTGGGGTGCTTTCAGTTACCCGGTCGCGTTCCTGGTCAGCAACCTGATCAACCGCCGCTTCGGCCCGGGCCCTGCCCGCCGCGTGGCGTGGATCGGTTTCGCGGTGGCGGTGCTGCTGTCGATCTGGGTGGCCACCCCGCGCATCGCCATTGCCTCGTGCTCGGCCTTCATCGTGGCGCAGCTGCTGGACATCACCGTGTTCGACCGCCTGCGCCGTGGCAGCTGGTGGCGCGCACCGATGGTGGCCACCACCTGCAGCGCGACGGTGGATACCACCATTTTCTGGTCGATCGCGTTTGCCGGTTCGACCCTGCCGTGGGTGAGCTGGGCTGCCGGCGACCTGGCGGTGAAGCTGGCGATTGGCGTCTGCCTGCTGGCCCCGTTCCGCGCGCTGTTGTGGAAGATGGCGCCGCTGCGCACCACCAGCTGACCGTCGTTGCTCTGGTAGGTGCCAACCTTGGTTGGCACACACCTTGAACCCGGTGGGTGCCGACCGTTGGTCGGCACGCCCAGCAGAACTCATCGCTGCCGACAGATTGTGCCGACCAACGGTCGGCACCTACCAACGGCGACCATCGCCGAGCCATTGATCTGGTAGCTGCCAACAGCAGGTCATCGCCGGCCATTGATCCGGTGGGTGCCGACCGTTGGTCGGCACGCCCTGCAGAACCCATCGCTGCCGACAGATGGTGCCGACCAACGGTCGGCACCTACCAACGGCGACCATCGCCGAGCCATTGATCTGGTAGCTGCCAACAGCGGGTCATCGCCGGCCAATGATCCGGTGGGTGCCGACCGTTGGTCGGCACGCCCAGCAGAACTCATCGCTGCCGACAGATTGTGCCGACCAACGGTCGGCACCCACCCAAAGCAGGCCATTGCGCTGGCGGGTGCCCCCACTCAGGCGAACGGCAGCTCCGCGGCGATGCACGCTGCCGTAATCGCGGCACATGCCTCCTCAATCGCGGGCGTGGTCGGTGCCAGTCGCGGGCGCCGGTCCAGGGTGCAGGCCAGGCCCACGTCCAGCAGCGTGGCATGTGCTCCATGCAATGCCTGCGCCGTGTCTTCCGGCAGGAAACCAGCAACGGCCAACGCATCGATCAACGATGGCGTATCGCGCGGCTGCAGCAACGCCACGTGCTGCGCACTGCGCGCGAGCACACCGGTCTGCAGCAGGAACTCCAGATCCACCACGCCACCGGCGCCCTGCTTCAGGTCCAGTCGCGCGGCATCGCTGCGGTCAAGTTCGGTGCGCATGCGGCCGCGCATCTTCAGCACGTCCGCGTACAGCACACCCGTGTCGCGCTCACGCCCAAGCGTCTGCGCACGCACCTGCTCGAAGTCGGCCAGCAGGCTGGCATCGCCGGCCACACCACGCGCGCGCACCAGCGCCTGGTGTTCCCAGGTCCACGCGCGTTCGCGCTGGTATTCGGTGTAACTGGCCAACGAAGACACCAGCGAACCCTTGCCACCATCCGGGCGCAGGCGCACATCGATGTCGTACAGGCGGCCGGCAGCGGTGACCGCACCAAGCAGCGCCATCACCTTCTGCGCCAGGCGCGCATACCAGCGCCCCGGCTCCAGCGGACGCGCGCCATTGCTGGCATCCACGCCGGCCGGGTTGTCGTGCAGGAACACCAGGTCCAGGTCGGAACCGAAGCCCAGTTCAAGCCCACCAAGGCTGCCGTAGCCGATGATCGCGAAGCGCCCGCCGGGAATCTCGCCGTGTGCGGCATGCATGTCCGCTTCGGCCATCGCCAACACGGTGACCACCACGGCCTGCGCCAGCTCGGCCAGTTGCCGCGTGCTGTCCACCGCACCCTGGCGGCCATCCAGCGTGGCCATCGCCATGCGGAAGCTGAGTGCCAGCCGGGTTTCATTGAGCCAGCGCAGTGCGGATTCGGGATCCTCCACTGCCAGTACCTGTTGGCACTCCGCCAGCATGCCGGCGGCATCGGGCATCGGCCCGGACACGCGCACGTCCAGCAGTTCGTCCAGCAGCAGCGGATACGCCGCCAACCGTTCGGCCAGCAGCGCGCTGCGCGCCAGCACGTCCACCAACCGCGCCAGTGCGCTGGGCTGTTCGTCCAGCAAGGCGAGATAGCTGGTCCGGCGCAGCACCGCCTGCAACAGGCCGAGCACGCGCTTGAGCGCTGCATCCGGCTGCGGCGAACGCGTGGCCGCATGCAGCAGCGCGGGCAGTACGCGATCCAGCCGCGCACGCGCGGCATCGGACAACGACTTCACGCCGGTGCCCTGGGCGAAGTCGCGCAGCGACTGGTCAGCGCCGTTGGCATCGAGGAAACCGGCTTCGGCCAGCAGCGGTGCGTTGCTGCCTTCGGGCAGGCTGCGCCAGTAGTTGGCCAGCGCATCGGGCGCGGCCTGGCCCTTGCGCGGTGCCAGCAACGCGGCGAATTCGGTACTGACCCGCTGCTGCTGTTCGGCCAGCGCCGCGCGCAGCACCTCCCAGTCTGGATAGCCGAGCCCGACGGCGATGCGTTCGCGGTCGAGCGCATCACTGGGCAACACATGGGTCTGCGCGTCACGCAGCATCTGCAGGCGGTTCTCCAGGCGCCGCAGGAACAGGTACGCCTCGCGCAGCGCGCTGCCATCCTCGGGCGCGATCTGCCCGGCGGCCACCAGTGCGTCCAGCGCCACCAGCAGCCGACGCTCGCGCAATGCCGGTTCGCGACCACCGCGGATCAGCTGCAGCGCCTGGCACAGGAATTCGATCTCGCGGATGCCACCGGCACCGCGCTTGATGTCGTCGTGCAGTTCGCGGCGTGCGACTTCAGCGGTGATGGCCGCCTTCATTTCGCGCAGGCCGTCTAGCGCGGTGAAATCCAGGTAGCGGCGGTACACGAACGGGCGCAGGGTCTGCAGCCACGCCTCACCGGCCTCGATATCGCCGGCCACCGCGCGCGCCTTCAGCCAGGCATAGCGCTCCCAATCGCGGCCCTCGCGCTGGAAGTACTGGTCCATCGCCGCGAACGACAGCGCGACCCGACCGGCGCTGCCGAACGGGCGCAGGCGCAGGTCGACGCGGTGGCTGAAACCATCAACGGTGGTTTCATCCAGCAGCTTGGCCAGGCGCTGGCCGAGACGGGCGAAATATTCTTCCGCCGCCAACGGACGCGGTCCATCGGATTCACCTCCCTGCGGATAGGCGTAGACCAGGTCCACATCGGAACTGAAGTTGAGCTCGCCACCGCCCAGCTTGCCAAGGCCGAACACCACCAGCTGCTGCGGGATGCCGTGTTCATCGGCGATGACGCCGTGACGCTGGGCGAATTCCTGCTGCAGGGCGTCCAGCGCCAGCCGCAGGCAGTCTTCGGCCAAAGCGGTGGCACCGGCCAGAGTCTGCGCCACGTCGTCCAGACCGGTCAGGTCACGCCAGATCAGCCGTGTGGACATCGCGGTACGCCAGCGCCGGATCTGCGCCGGCCAGTCGCTGGGCTGCAGCGGATCGAGCACCGGCGCTGGGATCGGCGGGCAGCCGGGCGCGGCCAGCTGTGCCAGCAAGGCCGGTTGACGCACCAGGGTGTCCAGCGCGAAGTCGCTGCTCACCGCCAGCCGAGTTAGCAACGGCAGCAGGTTGGCCGGAATGGGCTCGGGCAGGACCTGGGCCAGGCGCGCCAAGGCGCGGTCGACAAGAGGCTGCAGGGTGGCGGGCAGGTCAGCGGGGGCGAGGGTCATGGGCTGATTGTATCGACCCGGCCGGGACGCAACGGACCCGGTAGTGCCGGCCGCTGGCCGGCAGATCCGATGATCCTGCCGAAGGTTACTGGGGTTGCCGGCCAGCGGCCGGCACTACCGATAATGGAGGCCGCGCATTCATACTGGGCGACAGGCAATAAAAAAGCCCGCTTGCAGCGAACTGCCAGCGGGCTCTGCTCCCTCCCCCACGTCGGGATGCAGGGCCATCGTGCGGGCTGCGAAAGCACTTTGCACGCTGCACTGCAAAACAAAACCGGTGGGTATGGGTGACCCCTGCGGGAAAAGCCATTCCACGAAGGTAGAACCCCCCGTACGGATGAGGATGGCCGATAATCGGCTTTCCCCCCAGAAACACTGTCGTCATGTCTGTTGATCGCATCGCCAACGCGCGTCTTCGTGACCGCGTGGTCTCCGCCGAGGCCGCAGCCGCGCTGATCCAGCCCGGTGAAACCGTGGCCATGAGCGGCTTTACCGGCTCTGGTTACCCCAAGGCCGTTCCCGTCGAACTGGCCCGCCGCATCGAAGCGGTGCATGCCCAGGGCCTGCCCTTCCAGATCAGCCTGATGACCGGCGCCTCCACTGCGCCGGAACTCGATGGCGCGCTGGCCAAGGCCGATGGCATCGCCATGCGCATGCCGTTCCAGAGCGACCCGGATGCGCGCAACCGCATCAACGAGGGCAAGCTGGATTACATCGACATCCACCTCAGCCACGTGGCCCAGCACGTGTGGTTCGGTTTCTATGGCGAGATCGATACCGCCGTGATCGAAGTCTCGGCCATCCGCGAAGACGGTTCGCTGGTGCCCTCCACCTCGGTCGGCAACAACAAGACCTGGCTGGACCTGGCCAAGAAGGTGATCGTCGAGGTCAACGAGTGGCAGCCGGCCGGCGTCGACGGCATGCATGACATCTACTACGGCACCGCGCTGCCGCCGCACCGCAAGCCGATTCCGCTGGTGAACGCCAACGACCGCATCGGCGACACCGCGCTGCGCTGCGACCCGGACAAGATCGTGGCCGTGGTGCGCACCAACGGCCCGGACCGCAACAGCCCGTTCAGCCCGATCGATGCGACCAGCGAGCAGATCGCTTCGCACCTGATCGAGTTCCTCAAGCATGAAGTGAAGAAGGGCCGCCTGCCGCCGAACCTGCTGCCGCTGCAGTCGGGCGTGGGCAATATTCCGAACGCGGTGCTGGCCGGCCTGGCCAAGAGCGGCTTCCGCGACCTGGCCGCGTTCACCGAAGTGATCCAGGACGGCATGCTCGACCTGCTGCGTGACGGCGTGCTGAGCTATGCCTCGTGCACCGGCTTCGCGCTGAGCCCGCAGGCCAACGAGACGTTCAAGGAGAACATCGATTTCTACCGCGAGCGCATCATCATGCGCACGCAGGAAATCTCCAACCATCCGGAACTGGTGCGCCGCCTCGGCTGCATCGGCATGAACGGCATGATCGAGGTGGACATCTACGGCAACGTCAATTCGACGCACGTGATGGGTACGCGGATCATGAACGGCATCGGCGGTTCCGGTGATTTCGCCCGCAACGGTTTCCTGTCGGCGTTCCTGAGCCCGTCCACCGCGAAGAACGGCACCATCTCGGCGATCGTGCCGATGGCCAGCCATGTCGACCACACCGAGCACGACGTGTCAGTGATCGTGACCGAGCAGGGCCTGGCCGACCTGCGTGGCCTGACCCCGCGCAAGCGTGCGCAGGTGCTGATCGACAACTGCGCGCACCCGGATTTCCGCCCGCAGCTGCAGGATTACTTCGACCGTGCCAGCCGCGAGAGCTACGGCAAGCACACCCCGCACCTGCTGCCGGAAGCGTTGTCGTGGCACCAGCGTTGGCTGGATACCGGCACGATGAAGGGCTGAGATCCGGAGACTCTGGTAGAGCCGGCCGCTGGCCGGCTCCCCAGAACAGCCGGCCAGCGGCCGGCTCTACCTTCACGCGGTGCGCAGCGCCGCCAGCGATTCGGCCTGCAGCCGCTCGTAGATTTCGAACTCGTCATTCACCGCCACGCCCAGCGCCTGCTCGAAGGCCTCGCGGTTGGCGTGTGCGGCATACGCACGCTGTTCTTCACCGCCCAGGTTCGACTGGAAGATGCCGGCGGCACTGACCGGCAGGAAATCCTCGTAGACGATCGGGTCGGCCGTGGCCAGGCCGGCGGCCACCAGCACTTCAGCCGGCAGATCAGCCACGCGCTCCGGCGCGGCGCGGCCGGCATCGGTCAGCTGGTAGCGGTAATAGCCCAAGCCTTCCTGGCGCAGCGTGTCATGGTCATCCGGGAAGCTGGCGAACACCGCCTGCAGGCGCTGGCCGTAGTCGCCGCCGGTACTGCCTTCGCCACCGGCATCGCGTGCCTGCGACAGCAGCTGGTCGTAGAGCGCGCGGCCCTTCGGGGTCAGGGCAAGGCCACGCTGTTCGATCTCGCCGAAGCGCGCGGTGTGGGTGCCGGCATCGCCACCCTCGCTGTCCGGGAAATGCACGGCTTCTTCCAATGCCTTGAAGCTGGTCTGCCGCAGCAGGATCGGGCAGGCACGGCGCGGCGGGCCTTCGATCACCGCCTTGGCGGCCATGCCATGCTCGATCATCGCGGCCTGCGCAGCGTCGATATCCAGCGTGCGCGGCGTCAGGTGGTTGATGTGCGGGCCACGGAAACTGACCACGTCGGGCACCAGGCGATGCGCGTTGTGCAGCGCGTGGTAGGTCGGCAGATCGACGGTGGCATCGCCGTGCCAGCGGAAGGTTTCCAGTGCTTCATCGACGAAGCGCCCGGCGTCGGCCTGCGACAGGCCACCGTCACGCTCGGCCTGATCGATCAGCGCCAGTGCGCCGTCGGTGAAGATGCGGCGGCGAGCAAGGATCTTCGCCGATTCGGCACGCAGCGCTTCGTCTTCGATCAGCTCCAGGCGCAGTAGCGAGGTGAACACGCGGAACGGATTCTGCGCCAGCGCGGCGCCGGTGAGCGGGCGGAACGCGGTGGAATGCACCGGCACGCCGGCCACAGACAGGTCGTAGTAACCAACCGGGTACATGCCCATCACCGCGAACAGGCGGCGCAGCGTGGCCAGTTCCTGCACGGTGCCGACCCGGATCGCGCCGTGGCGCTCTTCATCCAGGCGCGCGCGCTCGTCGTTGCGCTGCAGCTGCGCGGCCAGCGCAGGGTCCTGGTCAAGCACCTGCGCGTTGATCCGCTCCACCAGTTCCACCAGCGTGCCGTACAGCGGCACTTCGGTGCGGTACATGCGGGACATGGCCTGCGCGAACAGGCGGCGGATCACATCAGGCGAAACGAAAGAGGCGCTCATCAGTCACTCGATTACGGGAACGGGGAACAGCTCGAACCCGTATTGTCGCCGGAGCGCAGGGCCGCGGCGATATGCAGAGCAACATGAAGGAAATCGGTAGTGCCGGCCGCTGGCCGGCAACCTCGGGATGCCTGGAAGGGTGCAGTTGCCGGCCAGCGGGCGGCACTACCGCTTGAGCTGGCGCCTCAGGGTGGCATCCAGGGTGATCGGCCGGTCCCAGTGCTGGTAGCTGGCCACGATGGCGTGGCGCAGCGCGCGGTAGTGCAGGTTGTCCGGCTTGGTCGGCATGCGCTTCACCACCGCCTCCCAGCCGCCCTCCGGGTCCTGGCTGAAGGCGCGCACGCTGTCGCGGCAGGTCTGGCCGCTGGCCTTGGCCCAGAAGCAGGCGAAGTAGATATCCCCGGCCTGCCAGCCATGGGTGGTGAACAGCGCGCTGATGTAACCGCGCGGCACCTCGGCATAGCGCGACACTTCGTCGAGGAAGGCGTCGGGGTAGCGTTCGGCGTAGTGGTTGATGTCCTGCAGCTGGGCATCGACCCAGCGGTCACCGGTTTCCACCGTGTAGGCCGCCGAACGCTCGGCGGTCTGCTGGGCCAGCACGGTGGCCGGCACCAGCAGCAAGGACAACAACAGTGCGCGCAGTCGGACGTTCATGCCCCGATTCTGCCGCAGCCGCCGGGTCCTGTCAGGCCGCCGCAGCCGCCTTGGCCTCGATCGCCGCCAGTGCGGCCGGCCAGTCGTGGGCGGTATCGGCGGTGACCATGCGCGGTTCATCGTCGGCCACGCCGTGCTGGGTCTCGTGGGCCCAGGTCACCGCGTACGGGGTATGCACGCCCCAGCCACCCAAGGTCACCACCGGCTCGATGTCCGAACGCAGCGAGTTGCCGACCATCACGAAGCGCTGCATCGGCAGGTCAAACTCGGCCAGCACGCGGGCGTAGGTTTCCGGGTCCTTCTCGGAGACGATCTCGATGCGCGGGAACAACTCGGCCAGGTTGGCGACCTTGATCTTGGCTTCCTGGTGGAACAGGTCGCCCTTGGTGATCAGCACCACCGGGTAGTGCTCGGCGATGGCCGCCACTGCTTCACGCACGCCGTCGATCAGTTCGACCGGGTGGCGCAGGGTGTCGTGGCCGATGTCCAGGATGCGCTGGATGTCCTTGGCCTCGATGCGCTGGCCGGTGATGTCGATGGCCGCTTCGATCATCGACAGCGTCATGCTCTTCACGCCGTAACCGAAGGTGCCCAGGTGGCGCTGCTGCACTTCCAGCAGGTGGCGCGCGGTCTGCGTGTCATGCACGTCGACGTAGCGCGACAGCAGGTCAAGATAATCCTGCTCGGCCTTGCGGTAGTAGTCCTCGCTCTTCCACAGCGTATCGTCACCGTCAAAACCGACCAGGCCGATGGCGCGCGACGGCGCAGGCGTGGGGGTGTTCATCGCACAAGGATACAGGGGTGCTGGTGACGATAAAAACCCGGGCGGCCGCAGCCGCCCGGGTCCCCATGCACCGGTCTTCCCGAATCAGGCGTGGATCAGCGGCCCTGCGCCGCGCCGGCACCTGCACCGGCCTGCTGGGCGGCCACGTAGGCCTTGTACTCATCGGCGCTCAGCTCGCCGTCCTTGTTGGTATCGGCCTGGTCGAACACCTGGGCCAGGCCTGCGTTCACCTGCGCCTCGGTCTTGCTGATGGTGCCGTTGCCATCGGTATCGATGCTGGCCCAGGTCTGGCCACCGCCATTGGCCTGTGCCGAAGCCGCTGCGGCCGCGTTGGTCGCCTGGTCAGCCGCCTGCCCTGCCTGTGCCGCCGACTGCTGCGCCTGCGCGGCCTCGTTCTGTGCCTGCGCGGCCTGCTGCTTGGCCGACTGGGCCATCGCCGGAATGGCCAGCACGCTGCCGGCGGCGACGATCAGGGCGATCAGGGGCTTGCGGTTGCGAATAGTCATCAGGGGTGTCTCCTACCAATTGGGTGGTGTTGCGCGGCGTGTTGTCTCCGCACGGCACCTACCCTGCCACCGCTTTTCTGAATCGATTTTGCCCCGCGACCGGCGTCAACACGCACGATTAACCACTCACCTCCACGCATGCTTTAGCGCGGTGGTTAGCAGCAAGTGAGCAGCTCATAAGATGCGCATTCAGCGCTGCCGGATTTAACCGGCAGCGAACGAAAAACCTGCGTCAGTCGACGTTCTGAGCCGATGACCGCGAACTGAACACCACCCAGCCGAGGGCAACACCAGCGAGCGCGCCGGCGATTTCCAGCACCACGCGGCTGCCGAGTTCGTTCGGATCGTGGATGGTGGCGAGGAAAAGGCGCGCATACAGGGGCGACTCCAGACGCACGATGCCCATGTAGAACAGCTTCCAGGCATCGATGCCGGCGGAGATGATCACGGCGATGACACACGACCAGCCGATGGCGTGGCCGACCGTCCAGTGCAGCAACCGGCACAACTGCGACCACAGGAAGTACACCAGCAGGCCGACCAGCAGGGCGATGGCGCCGGCTTCCAGGGTGCCGAGCAGGCCGAAGTGCAGGGGAAGGTTCATCGGGTGGGCAGGGATGAAGAGGCGGCCAGTGTAAGGGATCTGCCTCGGACCCAATCCGTTAGCCCCGGTAGATCCACGCCATGCGTGGATGAATCCCCATCGAAATCGAATACTCCGATGATTGAACGAAGAGCATCCACGCATGGTGTGGATCTACCGTGTCGACCAAGGTCGACACCTACCAACAGCAGCGCCCCTCTGCCGATGTCCCTACCGCACGGGGACGTCGTATGCGGTGCCCGGGTCCGGTTCGGGCTGCAGGGTGTAGTGCCACCACTCCTGCGGATAGTTCACGAAGCCCCGCCGCGCCATCGCGCGCACCAGCTGCTGGCGATTGGCCTGTTGTGCATCGCTCAATCCGCTTGTCTGCGTGTGCGCACGAGGGCCGAAGAAATCGAAATCCGTCCCCATGTCCAGCGGCGTGCAGGTACCGCTGCGGCAATCGAACAGACCGAGGTCGACGGTGGCACCGCGGCTATGGCCGGAGCGCTCGGCGATGTAGCCGTCGGCCAGCAGCCGTGGCTTGTCCAGATCCGGGTACTGCAGAGCCTTGCGCGAGCGCTCGCGCGGATCGTTCACCCAGGCCATGAAGGCCTGCACCGAGCGCACCGGCCGGTAGCAGTCGTAGAGGCGCAGGCCAAAGCCATCCGCGCGCAGGTCCTGTTCCACCTGTGCCAGTGCCTTCGCCACCGGCGCCAGCAGGTAACAGGACGGCGCCTCGTAACCCGGCACGCGCGCGCCGGTGAAGTTGTTGGCGCCGGCGTAGCGGATGTCCATCTCGATGCCTGGCGACAACGTGCGGATCTCCACGAATCCGGCGCTGGCGGCATCGGTGGCCGGTGAAACACGCGGCGGCTCAGCGGCGCTGGCGCTCGCTGCCAGGGCAGTCGCCAGTACGAGTGAAATGCAGGTCCTGGAAGTCATAGCTGAAGTCGATGTCCGGATCGATGGCACGCAGGTCCAGTGTGGGCGGTGCACCGTCACCGGGCTGCAGCCAGGCCTGTGCGTCTTCGCCCAGCGTATCCCAGCGCAGCAGCCAACGCCCCTGCAACTGCAGCACCGTGGCCTGCAGCCGGGGCGACTTGTCCACGCTGAAGCGCAGGCCGTCCTTGCCCGGGCACAGCGAGGCCGGGCCCAGCCACGTATCCATGTAGCGGCCCTGCCAGCGCTGCAGATCGGAAGCCGTGAGTCGCTGTGCATCCGAAGTCACAGGTCGCTGATGCCCGGTTGCCGCACGAGCGGCCTGGTCCGCCTGCAGTTCGGTCAGGTACTCCATCGCCGGACGCGCATCGTCGGGTGTGGTGAAGCGCTTCAGCGCGGCCTGCATCAGCGCGGTACGCGCATCCTCGCCTTCACCGTTGATCAGCATCACCACACCCACCTTCCGGTCGGGCAGCAGCGCCAGCGACGAGTACATGCCCGACAGCGTGCCGGTATGCGCTACCTTCCACTGCCCGTCCATGTCCGACACACGCCACCCATAGCCATAGCCGTAGAAATGCGCGTTGTCCCAGCGCCGCTGGCGTTCACCCAACGGCATCGGCATGTGCAGGGTCCACAGCGTGCGCCGCTGCTCGCTGCCCAGCCAGTCCGGCACCAGCGCAGGATCCAGCAGCACCTGCATCCAGCGCGTCATGTCGCGCAGTGAACAGCGGATGCCGCCTGCCGCCATCGAGGTCAGGTTCGGGCTGATCGCACCGTCTGCGTTCACAACCTCATGGCGATCACCGCGCCAGGCGTGCGGCTGCGCCACGTTGCCCACGCGCTTCACCGACCACGCCCCTACCTGGCAGCGCGTCATGCCGAGTGGTTCGAACACCTGTTCGCGCATCAACTGGTCGTACGGCTTGCCAGCGGCCGCAGCGGCCACCTCACCGGCCACCACATACATCAGGTTGTCGTAGGCATAACGGCTGCGGAAACTGCTGACCGGCTTCAGGTGTGCCAGCCCGGCGATGATGTCGGCACGGGAGAACGTGTTCGGTTCCGGCCACAGCATCAGGTCACCGGCACCCAGGCCGAGACCGCTGTTGTGGATCAGCAGGTCGCGCACCTGCATCTGCTGGCTCACCCATGCGTCATGCATGCGGAAGCCCGGCAGATGCCGCTGCACCGGATCATCCCAGCGCAGCTTGCCCTGCTGCACCAGCCGCGCCAGCAACGCGCCGGTCATCGCCTTGCTGTTGGAGGCGATCTTGAACAGCGTGTCCTCGTCGATGCGGCCGCCATCGCCACGCTTACCTTCAGCATGGCGATAGACCACCTGTCCGTTCTCGACCACCGCCATCGCAAGCCCGGGGAGATGTTCGGCGCGAACCACGGCGGCGACATCGGCATCAATTGAAGCGGTGTCGATCGCCGATGCGGAGGGTGCGGCCAGTGCCGCTGCGAGGATCAGCAGATGATGCATGCACGCTTCCCTTCCAATGCCCGCGCCGCCCACACAGACGGCACGGGATGCAGCCTCAGAAATTCCAGGTCACCACCAACTGTGTATAACGCGGAGCCTGCCAGCGCGTCCCGGTGGCGAACGTCGCCTCGCGGTACTGGCCGGGTTGCGCTTCATAGCGCTGGTGCACATTGATGGTCTTCTGATTGTTGAACAGGTTGTAGACCGACAGCCGTGCGCTGAGGTCGATGCCCTCCACCGGCAAACGCCACGTCACATTGGCGCCCATGGTCCACGTCCATGGCAGGCGACCGAACGCGCCGCGCGGACTGTACTCGAACTGTCGCTGGTTGTATGGGCCGGAGCAGTTGGCCACGCACAGCCAACCGGTGCCACCGCCACTACCTTCACTGGAGGTACTGCCACCGGCGATGGAGTCGTTTGGCCACATCACGCCATACGCAGTGATCGGGCCACCGGACTGCACCTGCAACGTGGTGCCGAAGGACCATTGCTTGTTCAGTGCGTACGCAGCTCGCAGCTTGAACTGGTGGCGGAAGTCGTTGAACAGTACGCCGTAGCGCTCGTTGGTGGCGGGGTGGTCCCAGAACTGGACCATGCCGGTATCACCGTAGTTGGTATCGGAGTTCACCGGCCCTTCGAAGTTGCCCTCGCTCTTGGACCACAGATAGGACGCATTGAACATCCACTTTTCGTCCCACGCGCGGTCGATCTGGAACTCCAGCGCCTTGTAGGTGCGCTTGGGCTTGGAGTAACCGATCACCTCGCCGCTGCCGCCCTTGCGATAGCCGCTGTTGGCGGTATCGATGGTGATCCAGCCCTCGTTGGCACAACCGATGCTCTTGTCGCCCCAGATCGTCAGGCTTTCGCCCGGATTGGCGATCGGCCACAGCGTGCTTGGGGTCGGGCCGCACGGGGTGTAGTTGATGCGGATGTCATCCAGGGCGCGGGTCATGCGCCGGTAGGTGGCATTGACACCCCACGACCAGGCTTGGTTGATCATGTTCTGGAAGCCGAGGATGTACTCGTCCTGGTAGACCGCCTTGAGATCGCGGTCCACGCTCTGGCGCAGGTCGGCACCGCCGGTGTTCATGCGGGTGTCGGTCGGCCCGATCTGCTGGCCGACGATCGGTGCCATGTACGGCGAGCCTGTCGGCGAGCTCTTCTGCTCCCAGCCGTTGAGCACGTAATAGCTGTATTCGTCGGTGAGACCACCGGCGAAGTTCACGTTGATGTTGTTGGTAACCGGCAGGTAGTAGCGGCCGGCGTTGCCGAAGAGCTTGGTGCTGCCATCACCGCGCATGTCCCACGAGAAGCCCACACGCGGCGCGACCAGGTCGTCCATCTTGATGAACGCCTTGCCGGCGGCGGTGCGGTTTTCGAAACGGTCCCAGCGCACGCCGAGGTTGAGCATCAGGTTCGGAGTGATGTTCCAGATGTCTTCCACGTAGAAGGCATTGGCTTCAGTCTCGAACGTGCCTCCCGACTTGCGGTTGCGCGCACGCAGCATTTCGGTAACGCCTGCTGGCACGTAGGCATTGGCACCGTCCCAGACTTCATCGCCAGGTCGCGCTACGTAGGCCGTGTAGCTCAACTCGGTCGGACCGGGGTAGCGGGTGGACTGCTTTGTGGTCATCAGCTCACGGTCGACACCGAAGCGTAGCAGGTGATCACCCAGCTGCCATTCGAAGTCCAGTCGCGCCACGTCACGGGTATCGTCACGCTCGGCCACTGCCGTGCCGGTGGGGTGGCAGCCTGCGCGCAGGCCCTGCAGCTTGCCCAGGCGCGGGCCGTAGGTGCTGTCGGTGAACACCGGGCTGCACGCCTGATCCAGCGACGAATTGGTGAACGCACGCTGGTTGTTCTGGCCGACCATGGCGCGGGCGGTGAAGTTCTGGCCGAAGTGGCCGGTATAGGTGGCCGACCAGTTGCGACCACCCGTCTCGGTGACCGAATCACCGCCCCATGCACCGAGCTGGTCTGCGTTCCAGTTGTAGCCATACGAGGCGTTGGTGACGTCACCTTCGTCGGAGAACGCCAGCAGCGCCAGGCTGTGGTTGTCGTTGATGTTCCAGTCCAGCTTGGTGCCCCAGAAGCCGTTGCCGGAATCATTCTTGAACCAGGTACTGCCATCGGACGAGGTGTTGTGCCCTTTGTCACTGCGGTCTTCGTACATCGCGAACAGGAACAGCTTGTCCTTGATGATCGGACCGGAGCCCCACACGTTGGTCTTCAGGAAGGAGTTGTTGTCGCGGCTGCCATACGAATGCGGGGTTCCATCACGATGGAAGTGGTCGCCGCCGCTGGAGCGCCATGCACTGGGCTCAGCGGTGACTTCCACGCCGCCTTCGAACTCGTTGCTGCCCGAACGGGTCACCGCATTGATCACGCCACCGGTGGAGCGGCCGAACTCGACCGAGTATCCGCCGGTCTTGACCTGAAACTCCTTGAAGAAGGCGAACGGCGCGGTACTGAAGCCGCGACGGGTGTACATGTCGGTGACATTCAGGCCATTGATGAAGACGGCATTTTCAGCCACCGACGAGCCGGCGAAGGACAAGCCACCAAAGGACGAGTTGCCGCCGACCACGCCAGGCGCCATCAGTGCGACCGCAGACAGGTCCTGCGCCACAGGAAGGCGCGAGATTTCCTGTCGATTGATGTTGAAGGATGTTTCGGTGGAATAGACATCCACGCGATTGACCACGCGTGTGCCGACCACCTGCAGTGCATCGAGATTGGTGACGCCGCCGCCGCTTGCCAGATTGACCGTGGTGGTGCCGCCGATCGCGACGCTGACAGCAACCTGATCACCCAGCTTCTGGCCATCACGGCTGAGCTGCAACTGGTAGTCGCCCACCGGTAGCTGGCCAAGGCGATAGCTGCCATCGGCACCGACCGTGACAGAGCGGGTCAGGCCCGTGCTGTTGCTGACCACGGTCACCTGATCACCGGCGGTGGCGCGGCCCGCCACCGCGCCGCTCACGTTCTGCGCCATTGCGGTGCCGGGCAGCATCACGCCCAGACACGCCCCGAGGGCGACGCACAACGCCGCCCGCTTGATGCTGTAAGCCTTCATCCCCTGCTCTCTCCTGCAAGAATTGAATGGTGTGGAGTGCGATGTGTCGCGCTAGCGTTGCCCGGCTGGCAGTACCCGCCACTGGAAGTCGTAGCTCCATTGGTCGAAGTACAGGTTGCCGCCTGCCCACTCGGCCTCGCCGCGCTGCGAGTCGACCGTTTCCGAGCGGAAGTGCTGCTTGGCCGGCGCGAAGCGCTGGCCGAAATCGTCGTTGAAGGCGATGCGGTAGCCGTCGAGGCCACCCAGGTAGAAATCGCGCAGGGCAGGCACGTCGCTGGCCAGCGCGCCGGTGGTCACATCCATCGGCAGCCAGCCATACGGCGCCAGGTAGACCTGCCCCCAGTCATGCAGGTTGTTGTAGCCGCTGCCATCGTCGGAGAACACCATGCCCGACTGCCAGCGCGCGGGAATGCCGTTCATGCGCAGCAGCGCGATCAGCAACAGCGTCTGCTGGCCGCAGTCGGCATGTCCGGCACGCAGCGCGTAATCGCTGATGTTGCTGATCGTGGAGTATTCGCGCGCACCGGCCCATGGAATGCGATCCACGGCAGCAAACAGCTTGCGCACCACTTCATACGGGCGGGTTTCCCCCTGCAGCACCTGGTCGGAGAACAGCTTCAGTGCCGGCGTGAATCGCACGTGCGGCGGCTGCTCGGCCAGGTAGGGTTTCAGCGCCGGATCGGCCGGTGTCGGCTGCACCTTGGCCGGATCGATCGCGGTATGCCGGGCCAGGATCGTGACCGCGTAGCGGACCTCGAAGCGGGTCGGCTGCCCGGCCACCGCTTTGGCTTCCAGATAGGCCGTGCGCTGCAGGGTGCTGGCTGGCGCCACGCGCGCCTTGCCCGGGGTGCTGCCCAGCCACTGCACCTGCTCCTGCTGGCCGGGTATCTCGCGCGGGTACGGAATCCAGGCGCGTACGGTCTCGCCGGCCGGCACCGCATCGGCTTTCACCGTGAGCGACTGGGTGAATTCAATGCGCTGCGGCAGTACCGACGCTTGGCCACTTTGTTCCGCTGCGGCAAGCACGCGCGCGTGGTGCGCGTTGAGCACCTCGTTCGGGCCCGGCGGCGACATCGGTGCATCCGCGCGGCGGCGTGCGCGTGCCTCATCGCTGAGCAGGAACAGGTTCGACGGTGCGCGCTTGAAGTACCAGCGCGTGCCATCGATGTCGAGGTGTTCGATCAGTCCAAGCTGGTCCCAGCGTGCGAATTCCTCGTCGGTCAGGTCGGGAATCCAGCGGCGCACGGCAGACTTTGCGGCGGTTTCGTCGAGGGAAAAATCCAGGCGGATGCGGCGCATGCGTTCTTCCTGGAACGCGATGTCGTCGAAACTGACGCCAGGCTCCGCCGCGTCCGCAGCCGACCAGGTGTTCAGTTCGCTGCCGGCTTCGGAGAACCGTCCCGCGTCGATCATCTGCACGACCCGCGCAAACTGGATGGCCGAGGGTGGCGGCTCCGCTCCCGCCGACCACGCCCACAGCAGCAGCGCGGCACACAGGCCGGCAGTGGCAGGCAGACGTGGTTTGCGAACGGCAGGATCCACAGCGACACTTCCCCAGCGCGGGTGGTAACGGCTGTGTAACACGGGCCGGGATGCCGGTCAATAATTTATTCTTGATTTCGGTGCCAAAAGGAATAAATATTCCAACAGGCATTCGAGGAGGGTGTGCAGCGCATGATCCTGGCTTCCCGCGAACGGCATCGGCATTGGCCACGCCGCTTGACCCTGGCCCTGTGCCTGCTGGCCGCACCGGCCTTTGCACAGGCGGCCCCGCCGCCCGACCCGGGCGCGCCGCTGCCCTATGTGATCGGCCTGCACGAGGCCTACCTCACCCCGCAGTACTGGACCGCGCGCCTGGACAACGCAGACGTGCCGATCCTGGACCGCAGCCAGATCGAGGCACAGAACGCACGGATGCGCTCACAGGACAGCCACATCCAGGACATCGCCGCACTGCCCGAGCAGCTTGATGCGGCGGCGGTGCGTGCCAGCATCACCGCGCTGTCGAGCTGGCCCACCCGCACTCTGTACAACGACAAGGGCCAGGCCATTGCGCCGGCACTGCGCAGCGCGACTGAAGCCAATCTGGGCCTGCAGTCCATTCCCGCGCAGACGACACCGCAATATGGGCTGGTGGTGAAGCGCGCGGCGCTGCGCACCTTCCCCACCCGCGAGCGCGTCTTCAGCAGCATCGGCGACACCGACATCGATCGCTTCCAGGAATCGGCGCTGTTCCCCGGCGACAAGGTTGCCGTGGTCCATCGTAGCGCCGACGGCCGCTGGCTGTTCGTGCACAGCGAGCGCTACAGCGCATGGATCGAGGCCGATGCCATCGCCAGCGGCGACAAAGCCACCGTGCTCGGCTACGGCGCGAAGGGACCGTACCGGATCGTCACCGGCGCCACCGCACAGACCGCCTACACCCCGGAAGAACCGCGCGTCTCGCGCCTGCAGCTGGACATGGGCGTGCGCCTGCCGGTGCTGGCCGACTGGCCGGCGTCAGAGCCGGTGAACGGCCAGCAGGCGCACGCCTCGTGGGTGGTGCAGTTGCCGGTACGCGAAGCCGATGGCCGGTTGAAGCTGGTGCCGGCGCTGCTGCCGCGCTCGCAGGACACCGCCGCTGACTACCTGCCGCTGACCCCACGCCTGCTGCTGCAGCAGGCCTTCAAGTTCCTCGGCGAGCGCTACGGTTGGGGCCACGACTACGACACCCGCGACTGCAGCGGTTTCGTTTCCGAGATCTACCGCAGCTTCGGCGTGCTCCTACCGCGCAATACCAGCGCGCAGGCGGTCAGCCCGGCGCTGGACCGCGTGCCATTCACCGGCAAGGACGGCAAGGCCGTGCGCGACCGCGCCGTCACCGACCTGCAGGTGGGCGACCTGGTCTACATCCCCGGCCACGTGATGATGGCCATCGGCCACGTCGACGGCCGCACCTGGGTCATCCACGATACGGCGGGCGGCAGCTGGTTTGGTGCTGACGGCACGCGCGTGCAGGCCCACCTCAATGGTGTTTCGGTCACCCCGCTGGAGCCGATGATGGCCAGCGACAGCGTCCGCTACATCGACCGCATCACCAACATCCAACGCCTGCGTGCCAAGACCCCCTGAATGAAGATCACTGCCATCGAACTGGGCATGCTGCGCGTGCCGCTGAAAACACCGTTCAAGACTGCCCTGCGCACGGTGGAAACCGTGGAAGACGTGGTGGTGCTGATCCGCACCGACACGGGCAACACCGGCTACGGTGAAGCCCCGGCCACGGCGGTGATCACCGGCGATACGCACGGCTCGATCATCGAAGCGATCCGTCACTTCATCGCGCCGCGCCTGATCGGCCAGGACGTGGCCAACCTCAATCGCCTGTGCGGTCTGGTGCAGACCGCGATGGAGCGCAACACCAGCGCCAAGGCGGCGGTGGAGATCGCGCTGTACGACCTGTGGGCACAGCTGCATGGCGCGCCGCTGTACCAGATGCTGGGCGGCGGCGACCCGGTGATCACCACCGACATCACCATCAGCGTGGACTACATCGACAAGATGGTGGCCGATTCGCTGTCGGCGATCGAACGCGGCTTCGAGTCGCTGAAGATCAAGGTCGGCAAGGACATCGGTCTGGACATCGAACGGGTCAAGGCGATCCACGCCGCCGTGGAAGGCCGCGCCCTGCTTCGGCTGGACGCCAACCAGGGCTGGACCGCCAAGCAGGCCGTGCACGCAATGCGCACGCTGGAAGAAGCCGGCGTGGTGCTGGAACTGCTGGAGCAGCCGGTAAAGGCGGCCGACATCAGTGGCCTGAAGTACGTGACCGACCGCGTCAACACGCCGGTGATGGCCGACGAAAGCGTGTTCAGCCCGAGCCAGGTGATGGACCTGATCCAGCAGCGCGCGGCCGACATCATCAACATCAAGCTGATGAAGACCGGCGGCCTGTCCAACGCGATCCGCATTGCCGACATCGCCGGCATCTACGGCGTGCCCTGCATGATCGGCTGCATGATCGAATCCAGCATCAGCGTGGCTGCGGCGGTGCACCTGGCGGTGGCCAAGAGCGATGTGATCACCAAGGTCGACCTCGACGGCCCCTCGCTGGGCCAGTTCGACCCGGTCAGTGGCGGCGTGCACTTCAACGAATCGGAGATCAGCATCAGCGACGTGCCGGGGCTGGGCATCACCGAAGTGCGCGGGCTGGAGATGCTGGGTTGATCTCTGCCTTGCGGCTGGCCTGGCGTACAACTGACTTTGGGTCGGGCGTTACTTTTCTTTTCGCGAAAAGAAAAGTAACCAAAAGAAACGCTCCGCCGGCCGCGAGCCGGCGTGCTGCGCACGTCGGTGCCCTGTGCTCCTCGGTCCGGCGAGGGACGGCGCGGAACTCGCTGCGCTCAGACACCCGCGCCTCTTCGCCCTCGCCGGACCTGCGGTGCTCGGCTCGCTTGAAGGCGGACTCAACGTCAAAGGCGATAACTGCACTCCGTATCCCCTTCGCGGCTGGCACGCGCGCGACCCATTCCATGAAACGCTCTACGCTGCCAACCGCAGCGCGCCTACATATGCCCGGACTCCCCGCATGCCGCCCCTGCTGAAGATCCGTTCCGAGCGCGGGCAGATGTCGGCCATCGAGCGTCGCATCGCCGACTTCATCCTCGACAACGCTCACCTGCTGCGCGACTACTCGTCCCAGCAGCTGGCCAACGCGTTGGGCATCAGCCAGTCCAGCGTGGTGAAGTTCAGCCAGAAGCTCGGCTTCAAGGGCTACCCGGACCTGAAGTACTCGATCGGCCAGGATGTGGCTCGCGCCGGTGCCGATCCGCAGCAGGCGCCCAGCGAACCCGACAGCGGCGATGACTACCTGCGCCTGGGCGAGGCCCTGCGCCGCAGCAAGGCACAAGCCGAGGAGGAAACCCGCCAGGCCAATCCACGCGGGGAAATCGAGCGCATCGTGCAGCTGATCGACGGCGCGCCGAAGCTGTTCGTGTACGGCCTGGGTGATGACGGCCTGTACGCGCGTGAGTTCGCCATGCGATTGTCGCTGCTCGGCCTGCTGGTGGTGCCGCATACCGACCCGATCCTGATGCTGGCCAACCTGTCGGCGGCACGCCCGGGTGACGTGCTGTTGATGTTCTCCGAGTTCGGCAACCTGCCCCAGCTTTCGCAGCTGTCGCGCCAGTTCCAGGACATGGGTGGCAAGGTGATTTCCATCACCCGCCACACCGCCAACCCGCTGCGCGCGCATGCTGATGCAACACTGGTGGTGTGTGCGCACGACCGCACGCCGCAGGTCGCGCAGCTGCTGTACCGTAGCGCCATGCACGCGCTGCTCGATTTCCTGTTCGTGCTGCTCTGCCACGCCAATCCGGACCGCCAGCAGCAGCTCGCGGTGAACCTGGAGCGGATCGACCACCTGCTGGATTCCTGACCGGAGCGCACGTTGATGAAATCGCTGGTCCGCCTTGCCACCACTGCCGTGCTGCTTTCTGCAGCGATATCCGCCCACGCCGCGCCGCTGGATGGTGCGCGCCAGCTGATCGTGGTCACCAGCGAAAGCTGGGGCAGCACCGAGGGGCAACTGCAGGCCTATGTGCGCGATGGCAACGGCTGGCATGCGCATGGGCAGGCGTTCCCGGTGGCGCTCGGCCGTACCGGCAGCGCGTGGGGCCTGGGCCTGCATCCGGCACAGGGCGAAGGCCCGCAGAAGCAGGAAGGCGATGGCCGCAGCCCGGCCGGCGTGTTCGCGCTCGGCAGCGCCTTCGGCTATGCCATCACCCGCCCCGGCACCGCGATGGCCTACCAGCCCATGCTTGAAAGCAGCTACTGCATGGATGTGCCCGGCTCTCCGTTCTACAACCGCATCGTGGATGAAAAGAAGGTCGGCAGTGCAGCGGTCAAGGGCTCCACCGAGCCGATGCGGCTGGACCTGCACAACCAGGGCGACGTGCGCTACCGGGAAGGCTTCGTCATCGCCCACAACCCGGACAACCAGCCCGGCAAGGGCAGCTGCATCTTCGCCCACCTGTGGCGCCAGCCCGGCGAGGCCACGGCCGGCTGCACCGCCATGCCGCAGCCACGCATGCAGGCGCTGCTTGACTGGCTGCGGCCGCAGGATACGCCGCGCTTCGTGCTGCTGCCGCGCGCCGAGTACACGCGCCTGCAGGCCCAGTGGCAGCTGCCCGCACTGAGCGGAGACGCCCGTTGAGCGCGCAGGACGAACCGCAGCTGCAGCGCGCGGTCAGCCGCTGGCAGATCGTCGGCCTGTCGATCAACGATGTGATCGGCAGCGGCATCTACCTGCTGCCGGCCGCCACCGTCGCCCTGCTCGGCCCCTTCAGCCTGTGGGGCGTGGTCGCCGCCGGCATCGTCGTTGCCCTGCTGGTGCTGTGCTACGCGCAGGCCGCCAGCTACTTCGATGAACCCGGTGGCAGCTACCTGTATGCCCGTGAGGCGTTCGGGCGATTCGCCGGGTTCGAGATCGGCTGGATGATCTGGTTGACCCGCATCAGCTCGGCGGCCGCATTGAGCAATGCACTGGCCGATGCGGTCGCGCGCTTCTGGCCGTGGGCCGGCGCCGGCATGGGCCGCATCGCAGTGATCGTGGTGTCGCTGGGCTTCCTCACCGGCGTCAACATCATCGGCGTGCGCTCGGCCGCGCGCACCGGCGTGGTGCTGGTGATCGGCAAGATGCTGCCGCTGCTGCTGTTCGTGGCCATCGGTGCGTTCTACATCGATCCGCAGCTGGCCTTCTCCGGCCAGCGCCCGGACCCGCATGACCTGCAGCGCATGGGCGAAGCCGCCTTGCTGCTGCTGTACGCCTACGCCGGCTTCGAGAACATTCCGGCGGCCGCCGGCGAGTACCGTAATCCGCGCCGCGATATTCCATTCGCCCTGATCACCATGATCATCACCGTCACCGTCATCTATGGAGCGGTGCAGGTGGTGGCGCAGGGCACGCTGGCCGGGCTGTCCAGTTCGGCCACGCCGCTGGCCGACGCCGCCGCAGGCTTCGGTGGTGAGGCACTCGCGCTGATCCTGACCGTGGGCGCGACCATTTCCATCCTCGGCACCAACAGCAACACGATGATGATGGGCCCGCGCTTCCTGTTCGCGCTGGCGCGCGATGGCTACGGGCCGAAGATCCTGGCGCAGGTGCATCCGCGCTTCCATACGCCGGCCGCATCGATCCTGTGCCAGGGCCTGATCGCACTCGGCCTGGCGCTGTCCGGTTCGTTCGTGCAGCTGGCGCTGCTGTCGATGACCACGCGCCTGTTCGCCTACATCGGTACTGCCGCTGCAGTACTGGTGCTGGCCAAGCGCTATGCCGACCGCCCTGGTGCGTTGAAGCTGCCGGGCGGCCCACTGATTCCGGTATTGGCGCTGCTGCTATGTGTTGCCCTGTTCGCCAGTGCGAGCTGGCAGAACATTGCCGCTGCACTGGTCGCGTTTGCCATCGGCGCGGTGATCTACAAGCTGCCGCGCAAGGATGCCGACGCCGGGTGAGCGGAGCGCCGGGCCATGCCCGGCGGATTGATCTGGCGATCACGCTGCCGGACCGGGCCATTAACCACCGCACAGGCACGATCAGGCTTCGTCAACAACGGAGCCCTTCCATGGCCGA
Source organism: Stenotrophomonas sp. 86156_Sma (assembly GCF_056481625.1). Classification (NCBI taxonomy): domain Bacteria; kingdom Pseudomonadati; phylum Pseudomonadota; class Gammaproteobacteria; order Lysobacterales; family Lysobacteraceae; genus Stenotrophomonas; species Stenotrophomonas sp. 86156_Sma. Next base: position 420,668 of record NZ_CM151157.1, on the reverse strand, counting down.
ATACCAGATCCCCGGCCGCGTGCCGGATGACAGCACGCCGCGTGATGCAATCTCCAACTTCTGGCGCGAGCGCTATACCTCTGAACCGTACTATGACGATCAGCTGTTCTTCGACGACTACGAACCGGCCTACCGTATTGGCCACTCGGCCCGCGCGCAGGACATGATCCGCGCCTACGAGGAAGTGGAAGGCGAGCTGGAATCACGCTGGGCCAGCGAACGTGGCAAGAGCCGGCTGGAGTGGGCGCAGGCCCGCAATGCCGTTCGCCGAGGCTGGGAGGAAGCGCAGCAGGTGGAACCTCGCCTGGTACGCGGCCCCTGACGGACCCGTTATGCGGCAACGCCGGGGATGGCCCGGCGCTACCGTTGCTGCATCATTCCTGTTCCGGCAGCGGCGGCACGGCCGTGCTGCGCTTGCCTTCAGCGCCACCGGCGGCGATCAGGTCGCGGGTGTTCTTCTGCACCGCCACCGCACCGAACAGCGACAGCGCGTAGGCCATGCCGTAGAAGCCCTTCTCGCTCGACGCCAGGGTGGCATTCCACAGCCCGACCAGCAGCAGCATCAGCGCCGACAGCAGCGCGAACCAGCACAGCGCGTAGTACAGGCCACTGACCGGAATGCCCTCGACGCGGTCGCGCACGCTCTTCTGCAGCGACACCGCCGCGAACAGGCCGAACAGCAGCAGTGTCAGGTAGTAGCCCTTCTCGTTGAGCGCCATCGTGGCGTTGAACAGGCCGATCAGGTAGGCCGCCGCACCCAGCAGCAAGGCCACCCACGAGGCGGCGATGAAGGCAGTGGACGGCTTGTGGGGCATGGCTGTGCTCATTGCAGATCCTTGGCAGGCAGAGGCGGGCACGCTTTGCCCGGGCGTGCCCACCCTAGACGATCCCGCTGCCGCCGCACAGGGGGCGCGGGACCTTCGGGCCACGACGATGACCGTGCAAGTGGTATACAAGGGAGGGCCTGGCCATCCGCATCCCCGCCCTGGAGATACCCATGACCCGCATACCCCTGCTGCTCGCCCTCGGCCTGGTGCCGATCCTCGCCACCTCCGCCTGCAACGCCGCCGACCCGGCCGCCAGCGGCACCCAGGCCACGGCCACGGCATCCACCGCCGCCGATCAACGCCCGTTCACCGCCACCGAGGTCAGCCGCTTCGACCAGCCGTGGGCAATGACCTTCCTGCCCGATGGCAGCCTGCTGGTCACCGAAAAGCGCGGCAAGCTGCAGCATCTGGACCTGGCCAGCGGCCAGAAACACGAGATCACCGGCGTTCCGAAGGTCGCCTACGGTGGCCAGGGTGGTTTCGGTGACGTGATCCTGCACCCGCAGTTCGCAAGCAACCACGTGATCTATCTCAGCTATGCCGAGGAAGGCACGCTGGACACCCGTGGCGCTGCCGTCGCACGCGCCACGCTGGCGCTGGATGCCAAGGGTGGCGGTGAGCTGAAGGACCTGAAGGTGATCTGGCGACAGACGCCCAAGGTCAGTGGCGAGGGCCACTACGGCCACCGCCTCGTCTTCGGCCCGGACGGCAAGCTGTGGATCAGTTCCAGCGAGCGCCAGAAGTTCGATCCGGCGCAGGACATGGGCGGCAATCTCGGCAAGATCATCCGCCTCAACGACGACGGCAGCCTGCCCGCCGACAACCCGTTCGCCTCGCAGGGCGGTGTTGCTGCGCAGGTGTGGTCGCTGGGCCACCGCAACATCCTCGGCATGGCCTTCGACGCCAACGGCAAGCTGTGGGCGCACGAGATGGGCCCAGCCGGCGGCGACGAACTGAACCTGATCGTGCGCGGCGCCAACTACGGCTACCCGATCGTCTCCAACGGCAACCACTACGACGGCCGCCCGATTCCCGACCACGATACCCGGCCGGAATTCGCCGCCCCGAAGGTGACCTGGACGCCGGTGATCTCGCCGGCCGGCTTCGTGATCTACAGCGGCACCCTGTTCCCGCAGTGGAAGGGCAGCGGCTTCATCGGTGGCCTGTCCTCCACCTCGCTGGTGCGCGTGGCCTTCGATGGTGACAGCGCGCGCGAAGCCGAACGCTTCAACATGGGCGAGCGCATCCGCGAAGTGGAACAGGGCCCGGATGGCGCGCTGTGGCTGCTGGAAGACGGCAGCAAGGCGCGCCTGCTGAAGCTCACCCCGAAGACCTGATGTACTGGTAGTGCCGGCCGCTGGCCGGCACCCTGGGTTCTTCCGGCATCCTGCGGTTGCCGGCCAGCGGCCGGCACTACCCATACGAAGCGGCCCCGCACGCGGGGCCGTTCGCATTCATTGAATGGTGATGACCTTCACCTCGGTCTTCGTGCAAGCCTGGTCCAGGCACTGCCCGTTCAGCCACACCTGGCCATCGCCGCTCATCACGCCCTGCTGGTTGACGAACACCTTGCCGAAGTCCTGTTCGGACACCGCCTTGACCACCGCCGGGGTGATGATCTGCTCGTAGTTGCGCTGGAACTCACCGGGGCCGGTGATCTTCCTTCCGTTAGCGATATTCAGCGGGAAGCGCACTTCCTCCACCACCGCAGCGCGATCACCGCCGACCACCGCGGTCTTGAACGCGTTGAACACCTTCTCGTACTGCGCGGCGTCGCCGAGCAGCGTCTCAATGCGTGCACGCGCGTCTTCCGCGGGCGCATCCGTCGGTGCGGCGCCGGCCGGCTCGGCAGCAGCCTTCGCCGGTTCAGCCGCAGGCGTTGCCGCAGCACTGGCCTCCATCGGCGGCGGTGCGTCCACCGCAGGCTCGGCCGGCGGTGCCGGATGCGAACAGGCCGCCAGCAACAGGGCGGGAATCAACACAGCGATCGTGCGCATGCGCGGGCATCCATCGGTTCAAGAACACCGATGGTAGCGCCGCCCCAGTGAGGACAACAAAAAAGGGGACGGAGGGGATTAAGTCGTTAGTGGCACAAACGACTTAATCCCCTCCGTCCCCTTTTTCTCGATCAGGCCTTCAGCAGCTCGAACTGCACGGCTTCGCCTGCTGCCGACGAGGCGCAGACCCACAGGTCGAACTGGCCCGGCTCGGCACGCAGCACGCCGTCGCGGCCGGTGAACGCCAGCTGCTCGCGGGTCAGGGTGAACACCACTTCGGTCGACTCGCCCGGCTGCAGCGCCACTTTGCGGAAGTCCTTCAGTTCGCGCACCGGACGTACGCGGCTGGCCACGCGGTCGTGGATGTACAGCTGCACAACTTCCTCGCCGGCCACGTCGCCGCTGTTGGTGAGCGTGGTGGTGATGGTCAGGGTGTCGTCCCAGCCGAGCTGGCCCGCACTCAACTGCGGCACGCCATAGGCGAAGGTGGTGTAGCCGATGCCATGCCCGAACGGGTACAGCGGCTCGTTCGGAATCTCGCGCCAGCGGGCCTTGAACTCCGACATGGTCGGCAGTTCCGGGCGGCCGGTGCGCGGGTGATTGTAGAAGTACGGCTGCTGGCCGGACACCTGCGGGAAGCTGACCGGCAGGCGGCCGGACGGGCTGTAGTCACCGAACAGCACATCGGCCACGGCATGGCCGGTCTGGGTGCCCAGGTACCAGGTCACCGCCACGGCCTGTGCATTGCGCACCGCGCCCTGCAGCGCCAGCGCGCGGCCATTGCGCAGCAGCACCACCAGCGGCTTGCCGGTCATCGCCACTGCCTCGGCCAGCGCCTGCTGTGCCGGCGGCAGGGTGATCTCCACGCGCGACTGCGCTTCACCGCTGTAACGCTGCGGTTCGCCCAGCGCCAGCACCACCACATCGGCGCGCAGCGCGGCGGCCACGGCCGCTTCGGTACCGCCCGGAATCGCGGCTTCCAGATCGCAACCCGGCACGATTTCCAGTAGCGCTTCATCGCCGATGGCGGCGCGCACGCCGGTTTCCAGATCCACGTAGCGCTGCTTGTCGCCGAACAGCGTCCAGCAGCCTTCGATGTTTTCGCGGTCCTGCACGAACGGGCCGATCAGCGCGATCTTCTGCCCACTCTTCTGCAACGGCAGCACGTTGTCGCGGTTGTTCAGCAGCACGATCGAACGACGCGCGGCATCGCGCGACAGCGCGTCATGTGCGGCAATGTGCGAGGTATCGGCTTCGCGCGCCGGGTCCAGCGAACGGTACGGGTCGTCGAACAGGCCGATGGTTTCCTTCAGCCACAGGATGCGGCGCACGCCTTCATCCAGCACCGCCATCGGCACCTCGCCGCTCTCGACCAGGCCCGGCAGGTGCTCGGCGTAGAAGCCGCTCTGCATGCTCAGGTCGAGGCCGGCGGTGAACGCCTTGGCGGTGGCATCGCGGTCGTCGGCGGCATAACCGTGCGCGACCAGTTCCATGTCGGCGGTGTAATCGGAGATCACCACGCCCGGGAACTTCCACTCACCGCGCAGGATGTCGGTCAGCAGTTCGGCGTTGGCGCTGGCCGGCACGCCGTTGATGTCGTTGAACGAGGACATCACGGTGATCGCGCCCGCATCGAAGGCGGCCTTGAACGGCGGCAGGTGCACGTCGCGCAGGGTCTGCGGCGAGATGTCCACCATGTTGTATTCCATGCCCGCCATCACCGCGCCATAGGCGGCGAAGTGCTTCGGCGTGGCCAGCAGCGAATCGGCAGCGCGCAGGTCGCTGCCCTGGAAGCCGCGCACGCGGGCGGCGGCGAACGCACACCCCAGCACCACGTCCTCACCGGCACCTTCGGCACCACGGCCCCAGCGCTGGTCGCGGGCGATGTCCACGGCCGGCGCATAGGTCCAGTGCAGGCCAGCAGCGGTGGCTTCGATGGCGGTGGCGCGTGCGGTGCGCTCGGCCAGCGCCGGTTCGAAGCTGGCGGCCTCGCCCAGCGGGATCGGGAACACGGTGCGCATGCCGTGGATGACGTCGGCGGCCAGGATCACCGGAATGCCCAGGCGGCTCTCTTCGGTGGCGACCTGCTGGATGCGGCGGCCCAGCTCGGCGCCCACGCCATTGAACAGCGAGCCGACCTTGCCCTCGCGCACCTGCTGCAGCACCTGGTCGGCATTGCGCACATTGGCTTCCGGGTTCACGTCCGGGGCGAACGGGCGGACCATGTCCGCGAAGACACCCAGCTGGCCGACCTTTTCCTCGACGGTCATCTGGGCAATGAGGGATTCGATGCGATCGGAGGCCACCGGCAGTCCTTGATGAAAACGTTTACAAGCCCGGCATTCTAGCGATCCCGGGCGATTTGGCGAGAGGTTTCTTCATTCAGTTTCAGCCACCAGCGGGGTCCGTATGGCCCCGCCAGGGGCACCGCAGCTTACTCCGAGCCGGCCAACTGGCGCTGCCCGGCCATCAACATGGCGTCGCTGGAGGCCTGGAACACGCGCAGGCCGAAGGCCGGCAGGATCGCCAGCAGGTGGTCGAAGATGTCCGACTGCACCGCCTCGTACTCGCCCCAGGCGGTGCTGCGGGTGAAGCAGTACAGCTCCAGCGGCAGGCCTTCGGTGGTCGGCTGCAGCTGCCGTACCAGCAGGGTCATGTCGGTATGGATGCCCGGGTGGTTGCGCAGGTAGCGCTCCACATAGGCCCGGAAGGTACCCAGGTTGGTCACCCGGCGGCTGTTGACCTCGGCCACGCCCTGTTCGCGCAGGCGCCCGTTCCACTGGCCAAGCTCCTGCTCCTTGGCCTGCAGGTAATCCCGCAGCAGCGCGACCTGGCCAAGGAAGGCCAGGTCGCCCTCGTCCAGGAAGCCGACACTGTGCTGGTCCAGATACAGCGCGCGCTTGATGCGGCGGCCACCGGCCTCCTGCATGCCGCGCCAGTTCTTGAACGACTCGGTCACCAGCTTCTTGGTCGGGATGGTGGTGATGGTCTTGTCGAAGTTCTGCACCGTGACGGTATGCAGCGCGATATCGATGACGTCACCATCGGCGTTCTGGCTGGGCATTTCGATCCAGTCGCCGATGCGCACACGGCCATCGCCACTGATCTGCACACTGGCCACCAACGACAGGATGGTGTCCTGGAAAATCAGCATCAGCACCGCCGTGGCCGCCCCCAGGCCGGTCACCAACGGCCCCAGTTTCACCCCCAGCAGCGTGGCGATGATGGACAGGCCGGCGGCCACGAACACCACGATCTTGACCACCTGCAGGTAGCCCTTGATCGGCTTGTTGCGCGCATCGGGCTTGCGCTCGTACAGGCTGTTGGCCGCGTCCAGCGCATGTGAGAACGCCATCGACACCGTCAGTACGGCCCATACGATGCACAGCTTGATGATGACGTTGACCAAGCCGGGTGGCAGGTCGGGAATGAGGGTGATGCCCGAGGCGATCACCTGGCTGGGCACCACGTTGGACAGGCGTGAAATGACCCGCATCAAGTGGCTGCCGCGCCCGGACTCGGCGCCCGGCAGGCGCTGCAGCAGGCGCCGCAGGCCACGCACCAGGATGCGCTTGGTCACCCAGTTGGCCAGGCCCGCTGCGATCAGCAGGGCTGAGATCATCAACGCCAGGTAGGCGCCGGGATAGGGTTCCAGTGTGTTCTGCAGCTTTTCCAGCCACTGTACCGCCACCACCGCGTCCACCATCAGTTGTCTCCTTGCGTTGTCGTTGTTGTTGGGGGTGCCGGCCAGCGGCCGGCACTACCGGATCAGTCCCGCGAGCGCTCGATGATCACGCCCACCGCGCGCGCGCCACGCACCGCGCCCGGCTTGCTCAGCTTCAGGCGCAGCCACTTCACGTCGAATTCGTCCAGCACGATCTGTGCGCAGCGCTCGGCCAGGGTTTCCACCAGGCCGAATTCCGACTCGCGCACGAACTGCTCCAGGCGCTTGCTCACCGCCTTGTAGTTCAGGGTATGGGCGATGTCGTCGGAGGCCGCGGGACGACGGTTGTCAAAGCCCATTTCCAGGTCGAACACCAGGTCCTGGCGGATCCGTCGTTCCCAATCGTAGATACCGATCAGGGCGTCGATCGTCAGCCCCTCGATGAAAACCTTGTCCATTGCGCTTAACCAGCCCGAATACAGGGGGCCATGGTAACGGCACGACGGTGAGCCTGCCCGGAACGGGCGGTGGGTGGCCGGCAGGAACGCGGCTCCAGAAAAGACAAAGGGCCCTGCTAGCGGGGCCCTTTGGTACCGCTCAACGTCCCCAGGGGAAGCTGGAATTCAGCCGCGAGTCCCGGAGCACACGCCGCAAGGTTAGGAGTGCCCCCCTGACCAGTCAATTGGCAAATGCGTCACGGCAGACGACCGGGTGAAAAACCGAGCCGATCCACGAAAGAACACTGACGATCATGATGCCGTTTTCTGATGTTCCTGCATCGTTCCCAGGGTCAAGGTGAAACCACGTTCCCTGGGAGTGAGTTGATGAAGGAAAGCAGGATCCTGCAGGCAGCTCTATCCAGGCAGAGATGGTCGACCTACGAGCGCATCGCTTCTCGTTGCGTAGCCGATCCAGCCACGCTCTATGCCTGGAACATGCAGATGTGTGCTGCTCTCCTGCCACCGTTGCACATCTGTGAAGTCGTGATCCGCAATGCAGCAGCTACGGCGCTGGTGCATCGCTATGGTCGATGCTGGCCCTGGCATCCAGCGCTGCTGCGCAGCCTTCCTGCCGAAGGCGCCCTTGCCTCGCTATGCGATGTCCGCGGCAGCGCCGGAGCTCCACGGGATGTACCGGAGGTCATCGCCAAACTGCGATTCGGCTTCTGGCAGCAATTGTTCGCTCGACGGTTCGAGCATTCGATCTGGGCCGGGACCATGGGCCTGGCGCTGCCACACGCACCCTCGGTGCCGCTGTCCGTCCTGCGTCGGTCCATCCATGCCGACCTCGACCGCATCCGCCTCCTGCGCAATCGGATCGCCCACCACGAACCCATCCTGGAACGCGACATCGGTGCCGACCTGGCGGCGATCGGACGGCTGATCCACGCCCGCTGCCCGCATACGCTGGGCTGGCTGCAGCGCCATGAGCGGGCGACAACGGTGTTGGCGGCGTCGCCGTTGGCAGGGCGTCCGTAATGTGTAGCCGGGCGTGGCCCGGCGCTACGGAGGCCTGCCTGTAGAGTCGAGCTTGCTCGACTGCTCTGTGTTCGTCATTGCGCCCAGTCGAGCAAGCTCGACTCTACAAACGCCGATCGAGCGGTTCGCGCGGCCGGGGGCTCAGACCGCAGGCAGGGTCGCCATGTCCCAGCGCGGGGTGACCTCGACCTTTGGCGGGCTGTGCTGGCCAGCCTGCAGGCGCAGCGCGCCGGCGAAGGCGATCATCGCGCCGTTGTCGGTGCACAGTGCCGGCCGCGGGAAGCAGGCACGGCCGCCGAGACGCTCGGCCATCTGCTGCAGGCGGGCGCGCAGACGCTTGTTGGCGCCGACACCGCCGGCCACCACGATCACGTTGGTGCCGGCCGCTTCCAGCGCGCGCTCGCATTTGATCGACAGAGTCTCGACCACGGCGTCTTCGAAGCCCCGAGCGATGTCGGCGCGGGTCTGTTCGCTCTGGTCACTGTCGCGCCAGGCCATCAGGACCTGGGTCTTCAGGCCGGAGAAGCTGAAATCCAACCCCGGGCGGTCGGTCATCGGCCGCGCGAAGCGGTAGACACCCGGCGTGCCCTGCTCGGCCAGCCTGGCCAGCTGCGGGCCGCCCGGATAGGGCAGGCCCATCATCTTGGCGGTCTTGTCGAAGGCCTCGCCGGCGGCATCGTCCAGGGTTTCGCCCAACAGGCGGTACTGGCCGATCGCGTCCACCGCCACCAGCTGGGTATGGCCACCGGACACCAGCAGCGCCACGAACGGCGCTTCCGGCGGGTCGTCCTCCATCAACGGGGCCAGCAGGTGGCCTTCCATATGGTGTACGCCCACCGCCGGCACCTCCAGCGCCCAGGCCAGCGACCGCGCCACGCCGGCGCCGACCAGCAGTGCGCCGACCAGGCCGGGACCGGCCGTATAGGCCACGCCGTCGATATCACCTACACCCAGGCCGGCGTCGGCCAGGGTCTGGCGCACCAGCGGCAGCAGCTTGCGGACGTGGTCGCGGCTGGCCAGTTCGGGCACCACACCACCGTATTCGGCGTGCAGGGCGATCTGGCTGTAGACCGCATGGGCGCGCAGGGCCGCGCTGCCGGCCAGGTCGGTGTCATACACCGCCACGCCGGTCTCATCACAGGAAGATTCGATGCCAAGGACTCGCATGCCTGCTATTATGACGCCCCTGCCGCCCCCTCGGGGGACGCGCAGGTCTCACTGCTTTCGAACCTCTGGCCCGTATTCAGGGTTGGCCGCTTGCAGTTTGTCGTTTCGCCGCTATAATGTGCGGCTCGCCGGGCGTGACCCGGTTCTACTGTGTCCCGGAGATTCCATGCCCAGCGTCAAAGTCCGCGAGAACGAGCCCTTCGAGTTTGCTCTTCGCCGCTTCAAGCGCACTTGCGAAAAGGCCGGTGTGCTGGCCGAAACCCGCAAGCGCGAGTTCTACGAAAAGCCGACCCAGGAGCGCAAGCGCAAGGCCGCCGCTGCTGTGAAGCGTCAGCTGCGCCGCTCGTCGCGCGACGTCACCAAGCGTCAGCGCCTGTACTGATCGGACGCATCTTCATTGCGATGGGCTTGCCTGTCGCGATGGAGCCGAAGCCGGCACGCGCGAGCGTCGCCGGCTTTTTGCGTTTCCGGGTTCGGGCATCCGCCCCGCCCCACCTACCACCACGAGGTTCCTCATGAGCATGAAGCAGCAGCTCACCGAAGACATGAAGGCCGCCATGAAGGCGGGCGAGAAGCACAAGCTGGGCGTGATCCGCCTGATCAACGCCGCCATCAAGCAGCGCGAAGTGGACGAGCGCATCGAGCTGGATGACACTGCCGTGATCGCCGTGCTCGACAAGATGGTCAAGCAGCGCAAGGACTCGGTCAGCCAGTACGAAGCGGCCAACCGCGAAGACCTGGCCGAGATCGAGCGCGCCGAGATCGTGGTCATCGAAGCCTACCTGCCGGCCAAGATGGGCGAAGCCGAGATCGTGGCCGCCATCCAGGCTGCCATCGCCGAGACCGGCGCTTCCGGTCCGGCCGACATGGGCAAGCTGATGGGCGCATTGAAGCCCAAGCTCGCTGGCCAGGCCGACATGGGTCTGGTCTCCAAGCTGGTCAAGCAGCAGCTGGCGTAAGCCATTGCCGGGGTCGGATCCCTTTCGCATCGCGGAAGGGCTCTGACCCCATTGATGCACCCGCTTCACCGCACCTTCGTCGCTCGCCTGCTACAACCACACCCATGGTTGAACCCGAGCCCAACGTTCCCGTGTCCCTGCACAAGTACCTCAAGCGCCTGCAGGACAGCTTTCCGATGGCGGTGGCCAAGCGCTTCATCGACGTCGACGTGCTGACCCAGGCCGCCTCCGTTTCCTTCTACGCCCTGCTGTCGATGGCCCCGCTGCTGGTGCTGCTGCTGTGGTTGACCGCTTCGCTGTACCCGCCGGCACAGCAGGCGCTGATCGACCAGATCAGCTCGGTGGCTGGCAGCAGCGCGGCTACGGTGGCCGAAACCGTCCTGAAGAACGCCGACAACCAGCCCGACGTCGGCTCGTTGGCGGGGCTGTGGAGCACGCTGCTGCTGTTCGTCGGCGCCACCGCCGTGTTCGCGCAGCTGCAGAACGCGCTCAACCTGATCTTCCGCACCAGTGGCGAGCGCCTGGAGGGCATCAAGGCATGGCTGCGCAAGCGTGTGTTCTCGTTCGGCGTGGTGCTGGCCCTGGGCTTCCTGCTGATCCTGTCGATGACCGCCACCACGGTGCTGCAGGTGGCCTTCGCGCAACTGCCCTCGATCCTCCCCGCGTTAGGGTACGTCACCAGCCTGCTGCTGTACGCGGTGGGGTTCGCCTTCATGTACCACTACCTGCCCGACCGCCGCGTGGCGTGGCGCCAGGCCTTCATCGGCGGCGTCATCACCTCGGCACTGTTCGCACTGGGCCGCTACGGCATCGGCGTCTACATCGCCACCGTGGCCCCCGGCAGTGCCTACGGCTCGATGGGCGCGCTGGTGATCTCACTGGTCTGGATCTATTACGCGACCGTGGTCTTCTTCGTTGGCGCGCTGATGACCGCGGTGATCGATGAGCGCCTGCGCGCGCGCCATCACCTGGCCGCCGCCGGCATCGATCCGGCCACCGCCAGCCAGGTGCCCGACAGGGGGTAAACTAGGGCAACCGCCCCCGGTTCCGTCGCGTGGTCCTGTACCGCGCCCTGCCCTGTTGCCCATGGCCCGTATCCCCGACGCTTTCATCGACGATCTGCTCGCCCGCTCCGACATCGTCGAGGTGGTGGGCAGCCGCGTGCCGTTGAAGCGACAGGGCAAGGAATACGCAGCGCGTTGCCCGTTCCATGACGAGCGCTCGGCGTCGTTCACGGTCTCGCCCACCAAGCAGTTCTATCACTGCTTCGGCTGTGGCGCGCACGGCACCGCGATCAGCTTCCTGATGAACTACGACCGCCTCGAATTCCTCGACGCGGTGGATGAACTGGCCAAGCGCGCAGGCATGGAAGTGCCGCGCAGCGAGAATCCGCGCAGCCCCCAGCAGCAGGACGACAGCCGCGAGCTGTACTCGGCGCTTGAGGCGGCCACGAAGTTTTTCCAGAGCAACCTGCAGGGCAGCGACAAGGCCCGCAGCTACCTGGATGGCCGCGGCGTGGATGAAGAGAACCGCGCGCGCTTCCAGATCGGCTACGCGCCGGATGGCTACAGCGGCCTGCGCGATGCGCTGGGCAAGGACGAGCGGCGGATGAAGCTGCTCGACCGCGCCGGCCTGTTCTCCAAGAACGATCGCGGTCACGTCTACGACAAGTTCCGCGACCGGGTGATGTTCCCGATCTTCGACCGCCGCGGCCGGGTGATCGCCTTCGGTGGCCGCGTGTTCGAAAAGGACGACGGCCCCAAGTACCTCAACTCGCCGGAAACCGCGCTGTTCCACAAGGGCCGCGAACTGTACGGACTGTGGCAGGTGCGCCAGGCCAACCAGAAGATCGAGCGGCTGATCGTGGTCGAGGGCTACATGGACGTGGTCTCGCTGTTCCAGTTCGGGGTCACCCAGGCGGTGGCAACGCTGGGTACCGCAACCACGCCGGACCATGCCGAGCTGCTGTTCCGCAACGCACCGGATGTGTTCTTCTGCTTCGACGGCGACGCCGCCGGCCGCCGCGCCGGCTGGAAGGCGCTGGAGTCGGTGCTGCCGCGCATGAAGGATGGCCGCCAGGCCTTCTTCCTGTTCCTGCCCGACGGCGAGGACCCGGACACCATCGTGCGCAAGGAAGGCGCCGAGGCCTTCAACGAACGCCTGAAGCAGGCCACCCCGCTGTCGCAGTTCTTCTTCGACGAACTGACCCGCGAAATCAACCTGGGCACGCTCGATGGCAAGGCGCGCCTGGCCGAGCGCGCAAAGCCGATGCTGGCGCAGATTCCCGACGGTGCCTTCGGCGACCTGATGAAGCAGCAGCTGGCGCAGCTGACCGGCCTGGGCGGTACTGCCCAGGCCACGCGCGCGCCGATGCCGCAACGCCAGCCGCAGCGGACGATCCAGCCCGTGGCCAAGCGCAGTCTGGTGCGCGGCGCGATCGCCGTGCTGCTGCAGCAGCCGTCGCTGGCGCTGACGCTGGGCGGCAAGCATCACTTCCAGGGCCTGCGCCTGCCCGGCGTGGAACTGCTGCTGGAGCTGCTGGGACTGGTCGAACAACGTCCGGACATCAGCACCGGCGCACTGCTGGAGCACTTCGACGGGCGTGAGGAACAGACATCACTGCACACGCTGGCTGCGCAGACACTGCCTGGCACCGAGGCCAGCTGGACCCAGGAACTGCACGACGCCGTGGCCCAGCTGGAGAAACAGCTGCTGGTGCAACGTCTGGAGGAGTTGTTGGCAAAGCAGCGCCAGCAGGGCCTGGACGATACTGACAAGTACGAACTGCGCGAGCTGCTGAAGGCGCGCGCCGGACTGCGCCTGTAGCGGCAGAACGTTTTCACGGAGAGGACCATGCTGCTGCGCCTGACCTGCCTGCTGTTGTTGTCGCTCTGCCTGCCGCTGACGGCCCTGGCCGAAGACGCGCCCCTCAACGAAGTCCGCCCCGGCCTGTACGCCGGCGGCCAGCCCAGCGCTGTACAGCTGCAGGCCTTGGCCACGCAGGGCGTGCGCACCGTGATCGACCTGCGCCAGCCCGACGAAGACCGCGGCTTCGATGAAACGCGCGTGGCCGAATCACTGGGTCTGCGCTACGTACGCATTCCGGTGGCCGGCGCCGAGGGGCTCGATGCCGCCAACGTGCGCGCCGTGCATCAGGCCCTGCAGCAGAGCCAGGGGCCGGTGCTGCTGCACTGCGCCTCCGGCAACCGCGCCGGTGCCGTGCTCGGCCTGGTCAATGCACGCTACGAACACGCCAGCCCCGAACAGGCCCTTCAGCTGGGCCAGCGTGCTGGCCTGAAGTCGCTGGAAGCCGCCACCCGCCAGCGCCTGGCCACGCCGGTCACCTCGCCCTGAACCCTCCGCACCAAGGACTCTGCCCACCATGACCCGCTGGTGGTCGCGCCTGCGACCGGACAACTTCACCCTCGCCCTGCTGTGCACCGTCGGCCTGGCCTCGCTGCTGCCGATGAAGGGCGCCGCCGCCATCGTGCTCGATGATGTCACCACCGTCGCCATCGCCGCGCTGTTCTTCCTGCATGGTGCGCGCCTGCCGCGCGAGTCGATCATCGGCGGCATGCTGCACTGGCGGCTGCACCTGACCATCCTGGCCTGCACCTTCATCCTGTTCCCGCTGCTGGGGCTGATGTTCAAGCCACTGTCGGGCTGGCTGCTGACCCCGGAGCTGTACCTGGGCGTGCTGTTCCTGTGCACCCTGCCCTCCACCGTGCAGTCGTCCATCGCGTTCACCTCGATGGCACGCGGCAACGTGCCTGCCGCGGTATGCAGCGCGTCGCTGTCGAGCATCCTCGGTGTGTTCCTGACGCCGCTGCTGCTGACCGCACTGGCCGGTACCTCCGGCGGCGTGCACGACCCGCTGCATGCGATCGGCGGCATCATGCTGCAGCTGCTGGTGCCGTTCGTGGCCGGCCACCTGCTGCGGCCGTGGATCGCCGGCTGGGTGGAGAAGCAGCGCGCGCTGCTGCGCTATACCGACCAGGCCACCATCCTGCTGGTGGTGTACTCCGCGTTCGGCGAAGCGGTGACCGAAGGGCTGTGGAGCAAGACACCGCTGCTGTCGCTGCTGGCCGTGGCGGTCGTGGCCGCCGTGCTGCTGGGCATCGCGATGCCACTGATCACCTTCATCGCGCGTCGCCTGCGCTTCAATCGCGAGGACGAGATCGCCATCGTCTTCTGCGGCTCGAAGAAGAGCCTGGCCACCGGCGTGCCGATCGCCAAGGTGCTGTTCGCCGGTGGAAGCCTCGGCGCGATCGTGCTGCCGGTGATGATCTACCACCAGATCCAGCTGATCGTCTGCGGTGTGATCGCGCAGCGGTATGCGAAGCGCGCGCCCTGATTGGGCGCGCGGGTTTTTGTAGAGAGCCCATCCACGCGCGGCGTGGATCTACCAAACCGCGGATGGCGTGAACCCACAGTAGATCCACGCCATGCGTGGATGACGCATACGCCGCCGCTAATCCACGATGGCCGCGGCGATGTCGTGCAGCACTCGGGCGTTGCGCTCCACGTCGCTGCCCGGCTCGCCCGTGACGGTCAGACTGTAGCTCTTGCTGTCTCCCGTCCAGGCAAGCTCAACCCGAGTACGGCCGACACTATCCACAACCTTCCCGAGGTGAGCGGGCTTGCCGTCCACCACGGTGTTCTGCGCCTCCGCGATGACCTCGATCTGCATGCCCGCAGCGAGGAAGTTGTTCTCGCTGAACTCCACGATGCCGACACCCTCCAGCCGGTAGAAACGGCTCAAGCCCGAGGACTTTCCACCCTCCAACGCACCACTGGGCTCCATGCCAATCATCTCGGCTGCGCCCAGCAGGCTGCTTTCCAGCCTGCTGGGTGGCTGCGGCAGGCGCTGGCGTAGTTCTGGAGTTGAGCGGTGAGTCCGCGGCACGGCAGCCAGCATTTCGGCCTGCGTTGGGATGCTCCCTGCTGCAACCCGCACGACACCGTTGGATCGTTCGATGTCATCGCGAAGCTGCCGCTTCACTTCTCGGGGGGCATCAAGGTCTGCCAGTTTCACCATCTGGTAGCTGCCCACTCTGGCGGACGATCTTCCCATTGCCGAGGCCTCCTGCATTGCAGCCTGCATGGCACGTTGGTGTAGCCAGCTCCCTACCGCATCGGGAGCAGGTTCATTCTGGGATGCTTGAGCTGACATCGACATGGCCAGCGAGAATGCGATAAAGCAAAGAATCTTCATGATGCTCACCACCCCGAAAGTTGGCAATCGACCGCACTCGTGGATTGCGTAAATACGCGACCGCCCAGCACCCATGTGTGATATCCGTGAACAACCATTCGTTCTGGATCACTGCCATCGCCTGCGTAAAATCGCCAGGAGTACAGTCCATTGTTAGGCGCACCGAAAGCATGCTTCGGCTCAATGTTCCCGAGGGGAACGTGCCTGGTTACGGCCGACCCCTGAAAATTGCGAAACTGGGGCCGTTCATAGGTCACGGATTCGTTGATGAATCCAATGCAGTTGGCCCGACTCAGTGCTTTTACTTCTGCTGCTGCATTGCCAGCCAGGCAGGTAAGCGCGGCACACAGAACGATGGGCAGAGAAACATGACATCTCATTGATTGCTCCACAGAATTGCGAGTCATCCCGCAATACCTGTGTATCTACTGTTGATGATCCGGTCTGGTGGAACAGTCGGTATCTGTGACGCCTTGCGTGCAGGAAGCTGACAGCGCGGCAAAACCCTACAGCGCGACGGCTTGGTCGATGGGCGCAGTTGCAGCCCTCCCGGGAGAAACCCGACACTGGCTGCGCCGGGTTCCATGAGAGCCCATCCACGCATAGCGTGGCTCTACTCCCACCGATGGCGTGAACCACCAGTAGATCCACGCCATTCGTGGATGGGTTGCCTGCCGTTACGGGCCCACCAGCGTGCCGACGCTCAGCTCCGGCATCCACACCCACAGGTCGTACGGCCGTTTCGCATCGGCATCGACCCGCGGCGCCGTGGCCACCTGCTCTGGAAGTGACCGCGCCACGCAGCGGCCCGCGCATCCCCACACCTGACCACGCTGCGCGCCCAACCGCACGCTGTAGATCTCCAGATCCCGCAGCTGGGAGGCCATCGGGTGCAGCTGCATTTCCGGCGGCATGCCCTGCGGCCGCTGCAGCATGGCGTGCACGTTACCGGTCAGCACCAGCATGCGTGCGTCAGCCGGCAGGCGCCGGTACAGGCGCCGCAACTCGGTAGCCATGCGGTCATCGCGTGCCTGGTTGCCGCCATCGCTGTTGTCGACGTCATAGCCGACCACATCGATGGCACGACCCTGTGCCTTCAGCGCACGCAGGTCTTCGATCATCGCCAGCATGTCGCGGCTGCGACGGCCGTCATGCTGGTCATCGCGCACGGTCCAGAACGCGCGGCCATGCAGGTGCTGGCGCGCCGCGGCCCCGCCATCGGATTCCAGATAGTCGTGCAGCGCAGGGTTCTCTGCACGCGGCAGTTCCAGGGCCAGCAGGACAGGGCCGTTACGGCTGTAGTCGTCCACCAGCTGGCGTACCAGCAGCGGTGTCTCGCGGGTACCGTGAAATTCACCCAGCACCAGCAGGCGATGCTCACCGGCGTGCTGGCGGATCTGCACGGCGGTGTCGTCGGCATGCGCATTGAGGGCCATGCCGAGCGCCAGCAGCAGCGCGCTGGTCCAGCGGAAGATCGAATTCATCCCTGCGCCTTCCTTTCCTTGAGGTCAGGAACAGCAATGGCGACACAGCAACCGCGGTTCAAGTAGATCCACGCCATGCGTGGATGCGCCCACCATCAGACCGGGTCAGAGCCCCGACGGGGATCCGGCCCCGAGTCGAGCATGGCTCGACTCTACAACCAGGGCAGGATCCAGTGGTCCACCAGCAGGAAGGCGAACAGCGCCATCAGGTAGACGATGGAGTAATAGAACATCTTCATCGAGAACAGTTCGTCCGGCGGATTGAGCATGCGCCAGGCGTACCAGAGGAACACGGCGTTGAGCACGATCGCGCCGCCCAGGTAGAACGCACCGCTCATGCCCACCAGGTACGGCAGCAGGCAGACCAGCGCCAGCACCACCGAATACGCCATGATCTGCTTGCGGGTATGCACCACGCCATGGGTCACCGGCAGCATGGGGATCTCCGCCTTTGCGTAGTCCTCGCGGCGGAAGATCGCCAGCGCCCAGAAGTGCGGCGGCGTCCAGATGAAGATGATCAGCACCAGCAGCGACGAGTACGCCCAGTCCGACGAGCCCTGCATGCCGGTCACCGCGGCCCAGCCCAGCATCGGCGGCATTGCGCCGGCCAGGCCACCGATGACGATGTTCTGCGAGGTCGCACGCTTCAGGTACACGGTGTAGATGACCGCGTAACCGATCAGCGAGGCGAAGGTCAGCACTGCGGTGATCAGGTTCACCCACAGCACCAGGATGACCATCGACAGCACGATCAGCACGCCGGCGAACACCAGCACCTGCCACGGCTTGACCTTGCCCACCACCAGCGGACGCCACGAGGTGCGGGCCATCTGCGCATCGATGTGCGCATCCAGCAGCTGGTTGATCGCCGCGGCCGCCGAAGCGGCCAGCCAGATGCCCAGGAAGCCGAGCACGCCTGCGCGCACCTGCTCCCAGCTGGGCACGCCGGGGATGGCCAGGACCATGCCGACCAGGGCGGTGAAGACAATGAGGGCAACGACCTTGGGCTTGGTCAGGTCCCAGTACTGGCGGTAATTGGAAAACATGGAATCAGTCCGGGGCACGCAGGCGGGCCAGCAGGCTGACCAGCACGAACAACAGGGCAACGGCCACGCCGTTGTGGGCCACCGCCACTTCCAGCGGCAGCGCCAGCTTCACATTGAGGATGCCGAGGGTGACCTGCAGCACCAGCAGCGCGATCAACGCGCTGGCCCAGCCACGCATGCTCGGCAACCGGAACAGGCGCACGCCCAGCCACAGCAGGTAGACGGCCACCACCACCGCGAACAGGCGGTGCGCCATCTGGATGGCGATACGCGAGGCGCCATCCAGCACGCCGCCTTCGTAGTCCACGCCGATGCCACGCCACAGGGTGAAGCCTTCGACGAAGTTGTGCTGCGGCCACCACTGGTTGGCGCAGCGCGGGAAGTTGTCCAGCGAGGCGCTGCCACCGCCGCAGGCCAGCGCCGCGTAATTGGCGCTGACCCAGCCCCCCAGCGCGATCTGGGTGACCAGCACCGCTACGCCGATGCGCAGCAGCCACTTCAGCTTCGGCGCCTCGGCCAGGGTGATCGGCATGTGCGTCGCGCGCCAGGCCATCCACACCAGCAGGCCGAACATCAGCATGCCACCGAGCAGATGGCCCATCACTACGATGGGTTTGAGCAGCAGGGTCACCGTCCACATGCCCAGCAAGGCCTGGAAGATCACCACCGCCAGGGTCAGCAATGCAGCGCGCGCCAGGTCGATGTTGCTCCAGCGCAGCGCGGCGATCAGCAGGATCGCCTCACCGATCAACGCCAGCACGCTGGCCGTGCCATGCCAGCCCATCATGTACAGCGGTATGCCGGCGGCCACCAGCACGCAGGCGGTCACCACCGCCGTGCTTCCGAATCGCCGCTTGCGCGTGGCCAGCAGCGCCAGGGTCAGGATCTCGATGCCCAGCGCGCCGGCCAGGAAGCGGTGCACCTGCTCACGCCAGGCCTTGTGGGTCTCCAGCGGGCGGATCTCCGCCGCCGGGTGGCCGATGGTCTCTTCCACGTGCTGCGGCCAGGTGGCCTGGCCATAGCAGGTCGGCCAGTCCGGGCAGCTCAGGCCGGCATCGGACAGGCGCACGAAGGCGCCGAACATGATCGTGCTCGCGGTCATGATCATGGCGAACCACGCCAGGCGGTGGAAATTGCGGTGCAGCGCCGGACGCGCGGAAAGGCTCATCAAACGGGACTCACTTCAGTTTCAGCAACGTGGCCATGTCCTTGCGCAGGCCACCCAGGTCGGTGCCCGGGGCATGACGCATGATCACGAAGCCGTTCGGATCGATCACGTAGACCGGCAGGCCAGCCGGATCGTCGACGCCGGGCAGGGCCGCGCGCAGTGCTGGCGACGGAGCCAGCGGCCGCAGCGCGGGCAGCGAGGCGATCGACGCCGGTGGCGTTCCCAGCCACAGGATTTCGACATTATCGGCGTTATGGCCGAACAGCTGCCACACCTTGCCCAGCCCCTGCGACAAAGTGACGCACTGCGCGTCGCAGGCACCGGCCGGCGCCACCAGCAGGCGCCAGGTACGGGCCTCGGGGTTCCAGGCGTAGGGCTGGCCGCTGGCCAGGGTCGGCGCCTGCTGGCGCAGGTCCACCGGCGGCTTCAGCAGCTGGCCGGCATTGCGGTGCCCGGTCGGTTGCCAGCCGGAGAAGCGCAGCACGGCGGCCAGTGCCATCGCACCGAAGAACACGGCAAACAGCAGCACCAGGGTCCGGCGGCCGGAGCCGCGCGCCTGCGGGGACGTAGCAGTGTTCATGCGGGGCATTTTCTC
Source organism: Stenotrophomonas sp. 86156_Sma (assembly GCF_056481625.1). Lineage (NCBI taxonomy): Bacteria > Pseudomonadati > Pseudomonadota > Gammaproteobacteria > Lysobacterales > Lysobacteraceae > Stenotrophomonas > Stenotrophomonas sp. 86156_Sma. Next base: position 401,068 of record NZ_CM151157.1, on the reverse strand, counting down.
ATGGTTGGGTAAGGGATGCGGGTGTGGTGCCCCGGTAGTGCCGGCCGCTGGCCGGCATCCAGGAATCCGAGGGGATGCCGGCCAGCGGCCGGCACTACCGGGCCACGGCACGTCTCCTGCGCCACTCCAGCACCAGCGCGACCACCAGCACGGTCAGGGCCAGGCCGAACCACTGCACGGCGTAGCCCAGGTGACGCTGCGGCGGCAGCGTGTTCGGCAGCAGGTCCAGATCGCGTTCGTCGCCGAATGGCAGTGCCGGGTCCAGGCGCAGGACGCGGTCGGGCAATACCGGTAGGCCAAGCGCCGCCGCCAGGCCTTCGGCGGGCAAACGGCTGGCCAGCCAACGCCCGGCCTCATCGGTAGCGGAGAACGCCGGGCCCAGTGCCAGTCCCGCCGACGGCGGCGGCGCCAACAACCCACGCACCGCCACCGGCGAAGGCGGCGCCGGCACATCCGGCAGCGTGCGATCCGGCGGCAGCGCGCGCCAGCCGAGGTCGACCAGCAGCACGCTGCCTCCGTCACTGCGGAACGGACGATAGATCTTCACCCCGGCGCGACCATGCCGGGTCTGGTTGTCCAGCAGCACCACGCCGGGCAGGAAGCGGCCGTGGTCGGCCACGCCGTGCAAGGCGCCGGGCGCCGCCAGAGCCTGCGCCAGTGGCAGCGCCTGTGCCACGGCTGGACCTTGTGCATCCAACATTGCCTGTTTGGCATGCATGCGCTGCAGCTGCCACAGCCCCAACGCGGTGAAAGCAGCCATCGCCAGCAGCGCCAACAGCCAGCCGATCAGGCGCGTGTGCTGGCGCATCATGACAAGTCCGCGCAAACGCGGTCAGATAGGCCCATCCACCCTGCCCTCGAGCCGCGCATGAGTGATTCGCTGAAGACCCTGCTGGTAATCGCGTTTCTAATCGTCATCGTCTGGAATCTGGGCGCCGGCCTGTATTACCTGCTGGTCGACCGCGGCCAGACCAAGCGCACGGTCAACGCACTGACACGCCGCATCGGGGTGTCGGTGGCCTTGATCGTACTGGTGATCGTGAGCATCTACATGGGCTGGATCAAACCGCACGGCATCGGCGGCTGAGGCCACCGATACGTGCGCGGTCAAAGCACGTAGACGAACATGAAGAGCATCAGCCACACCACGTCGACGAAGTGCCAGTACCACGCGGCGGCTTCGAAACCGAAATGGTTGTCGCGGGTGAAGTGCCCCTTGGCCGAACGCAGCCACATCACGATCAGCATGATCGTGCCCAGCAGCACGTGCGCGCCGTGGAAGCCGGTCAGCATGAAGAACGTTGAACCGTAGATGCCCGAACCGAGCGTCAGGTTCAGTTCCTTGTAGGCGTGGATGTACTCCTCCGCCTGCAGGGTCAGGAAGCCGAGGCCGAGCACCACGGTCAGGCCCAGCCAGATCAGCAGCTGGCGACGGTTGCCCGCCTTCAGCGCGTGATGGGCAATGGTCAGGGTCACGCCGGAGGTCAGCAGGATCAGCGTGTTGATCAGCGGCAGGCCCCAGGCCGGAATGGTCTGGAACGCGCCACCGATCGCCGCCGGGCCATTGGTGGGCCAACCCGCCGAGTAGCCCTGCCAGAGCAGCTCGTTGGTCATCACCCCGCGGCCTTCGCCGCTGAGCCACGACAGGCCCAGGTTGCGGGTGTAGAACAGCGCGCCGAAGAACGCACCGAAGAACATCACTTCGGAGAAGATGAACCAGATCATCCCCATCCGGAACGAGCCATCGACCTGATGGTTGTAGTTGCCGGCCTGCGATTCGCGCACCACGTCGCTGAACCACCAGAACAGGGTCAGCACCAGCATCGCGATGCCGATGTAGAACGTCCAGCGTCCCCAGCTGGCATCGTTGAGCCAGCTGGCCACGCCTACCATGGTCACCATCATCGCGATGGAACCCACGAACGGCCATTTGCTCTGGGCCGGGACGAAGTACACGTTGGCGTCGGTCGGTGTCTGGGCCATGTCGGTATCCGGGGTCAGGGTGCGGCGTGCGCGCCTTCCGAGGTGGCGGCCGGAGCCAGCCGATCGGACAGCGCGTCGTTGCGGTAGAAGGTGTAGGACAGCGTGATCGTCTTGATCTCCGGTGGCAGGTCCGGATCGACGATGAAGCGCACCGGCATGTCGCGCTTCTCGCCGGCCTGCAGCGTCTGCGCGGTGAAACAGAAGCACTCGGTCTTGCTGAAGAAGCCCGACGCACGCGCCGGTGCCACCGAAGGCACCGCGCTGCCGACCACTGCCTGCTGGCTGTCATTGCGGGCGAAGTACAGCGCTTCGTTGAGTTCGCCGGGCACCACGTCCATGGTCAGCTGCTCGGGATGGAACGACCATGGCAGCCGTGAGTTGACCCCGCCATCGAATTCCACGCGCACGGTGCGCTTGCCGGCCGCCGCGCCGGTACTGGCCTCGCTGCCGGGACCGCGTTCCAGGCGCACGCCGAACACCTTTTCGCAGGCGATGCGGTACAGCGGTACCAGCGAGAACGTGAGCAGGAACACCGCCACCGCCACGCCGATCAGGCGCGGCAGCCCCGCACTGCGTGACGGTGTGCTGGCCGGCGCCTCGCTCATCGGCCGATCACCCCGCTGAGGATGAAACCGACGTAGACCAGCACGGCGATGGCGCCGACCCACATCGCCGTGCGCCTGGCGCGCTGGCGTTGCTGCTCGATGCTTCCACCCTGGTAGAGCCGACCGCTGGTCGGCTGCTTTTCGTCAGTCGAGCATGGCTCGACTCTACCGATCGGGAGCGGGCTCTCGTTATGCATGCCCCACCTCAATGCGTGATGTCGTCATGCGCCAGATCCCCCGGGCGGATGGTCGGCGGCGTGGTGAACGTATGCGCCGGTGCCGGCGACGGCAGCGTCCATTCCAGGCCGCGCGCACCTTCCCACGATCGGGCCTCGGCCTTCTCGCCATTGCGCAGCGAGGACAGCAGGATCGCGGCCATCATGAACGGGGTGACAAACATGCCGAACGCGCCGATCGAGCTGATCAGGTTCCAGTCGGCGAAGGCCACGCTGTAGTCGGGAATGCGGCGCGGCATGCCGGCCAGGCCGAGGAAGTGCTGCGGGAAGAACAGCAGGTTGACGAACACGATCGACCACCAGAAGTGCACCTTGGCCCACTTCTCGCTGTACATCCGCCCGGTCCACTTCGGCCACCAGTAGTACACCGCCGCGATCAGCGCGAACACCGCACCGGTCACCAGCACGTAGTGGAAGTGCGCGACCACGAAGTAGGTATCGTGGTACTGGAAGTCAGCCGCCACGATGGCCAGCATCAGGCCGGAGAAGCCACCAATGGTGAACAGGATGACGAAGGCCACCGACCACAGCATCGGTGCCTCGAACGTCAGCGAGCCACGCCACATGGTGCTGACCCAGTTGAACACCTTCACGCCGGTCGGGATCGAAATCAGCATGGTGGCGAACATGAAGTAGATCTCGCCGCCCAGCGGCATGCCCACGGTGAACATGTGGTGGGCCCAGACGATGAACGACAGGAACGCGATGGCGGCGGTGGCGTACACCATCGCCTGGTAGCCGAACAGCGGCTTGCGGCTGAAGGTCGGGATGATTTCGCTGACCACGCCGAAGGCCGGCAGGATCATGATGTAGACCTCGGGGTGACCGAAGAACCAGAAGATGTGCTGGTACATCACCGGGTCACCGCCACCGGCGGCGTTGAAGAAGCTGGTGCCGAAGAACTTGTCGGTCAGCAGCATGGTCACCGCACCGGCCAGCACCGGCATCACCGCAATCAGCAGGAAGGCGGTGATCAGCCAGGCCCAGCAGAAGATCGGCATCTTCAGCAGATCAATGCCGGGCGCACGCATGTTGAGCACGGTGGCGATGATGTTGATCGCGCCCATGATCGAACTGATGCCGGCCACGTGGATGGCGAACACGCTGAAGGCCACGTTGTAGCCACCCTGCAGCGACAGCGGCGGATACAACGTCCAGCCACCGGCCGGCGCCCCCCCAGGCAGGAACAGGGTCAGCAGCAGCAGGCTGAAGGCCACCGGCAGCAGCCAGAACGACCAGTTGTTCATGCGCGGCAGCGCCATGTCCGGCGCGCCGATCTGCAGTGGGATCATCCAGTTGGCGAGGCCGACGAAGGCCGGCATCACGCCGCCAAAGATCATCACCAGCGCATGCACGGTGGTCATCTGGTTGAAGAACTCGGGCTTGACGAACTGCAGGCCCGGCTGCGCCAGCTCGGCGCGGATCACCACGCTCATCGCCGCACCGATGATGAACATGATGAAGCTGAAACCCAGGTACAGCGTGCCGATGTCCTTGTGGTTGGTCGAGAAGAACCAACGCTCGAAGAAACTCTGCTGGTGATGGTGATCGTCGTGCCCAACTGCCGAGTGCGCCATTGCAAAACACCTCTCAGAATCGGTTGTCACCACGGCCGCGAACGGCCGCGGGCTTTACATCACGCGCCGCTGGCCACGGTGGCAGGCGCGCTGCCCGCTTCTGCAGCAGCAGGCGCAGCCGGTGCCTCGCTCGCCGGTGCAGTCGGTGCCGCCGGTTCGGCAGGTGCCGCCGGCGTTGCCGGCTCGGCGGGCGGCGCCGGCTTGCGCTGCGCCAGCCACTGCTTGAACTCTTCCTTGGACACCGCCTCGACCACGATCGGCATGAAGCCATGGTCCTTGCCGCACAGCTCGGCGCACTGGCCGCGGTAGACGCCGGGCTGCTCGATGCTGGTCCAGGCTTCATTGATGAAACCGGGGATGGCGTCCTGCTTCCAGCCCAGCGCCGGCACCCACCAAGCGTGGATCACGTCATCAGAGGTGATGACGAAACGCACCTTGGTATCGACCGGCAGCACCAGGCGGTTGTCGACATCCAGCAGGTAATGCGGGTGAGTCTCGCGGGTCGGCACGATGCCACTTTGCCGCACGCGGTCGGACTCGCGGTCCAGGCGGCTGGTGAAGGTGACGTTCTCGCCGAGATACTCGTACTTCCACATCCACTGGTAGCCGGTGACCTTCACCGTCATCTCGGCATCGCGGGTGTCGTACATCTTGATCAGGTTGGCCGTGGCCGGCCATGCCATCACGATCAGGATGATCACCGGGATCACCGTCCAGATGATCTCGGCCTTGGTGTTGTGGCTGAAGGTGGCGGCGACCGCGCCCTTGGATTTGCGGAACTTGAAGATGGCGTAGGCCATCGCCCCGAACACGATGACGCCGATCACCGTGCAGATGATCAACGAGAGATTGTTCGATTCCCAGGCCAGGCGCGAGGTCTGGGTCACCCCCTTGCCCATGTTCAGCTGCCACGGCTTGGGATCGGCCGCCTGGGCCCAGGCCAACGCCGGCATCAGTCCCCCGGCCACCATGGCGGCGACCGCTGCAACGCACTTCGTGCCCCACCTGCTGCTTTGCTTCATTGCCTAGACCCTTAGCGTCGTCGGTTGCCGCCATCGCTGGCGGCGAGCAAGCTTTCAAGTGTCTCTGCGAGCGTCTGACGTTCGGCCGGCGCGAGGAAACTCCCCACCTCCACCTGCCGGCCGCTGGATGCCAGCCGGACCCTCTCGTCGTCGGTGAGCAGGCGCACCCAGTGGGGGTGGGCCCGGAACACCGGCGATCCACCGGGTACGGGGATGACCTCCACGTACGCCGGCACTACCCGGATCTCCTCCTGCCGTTCACCACTGCGCCACAAGGCACGCAGTGCCGCCGCCAGCACCAGGCTGTACAGCAGCGCGAACAGGGGGGCGAATGCATTGCCGGCCAACCACCCGAGGGCGGACACCAGCCACATCGCACCCGACAACACGGTGAACAACAGGACGAACTGCCGGGCATCGAGCGCCCGTGGGGGACGCAGCCGCAGCTGCGTACCTGACCCATCCGGAGCTGGAAGCACCTCGATCATGTCGCAACCGCGTTCCTGCCGCGGGAAACGTCTCGATGGTAGCCCCGCCCTCTCGCCGGTAGCAAGGGTGCATTCACACTTTTTACCATGCTGCAACACAGCATGAGGTCGGCGGCACGAATGACGAATTCAGCACAAATTCTGCCGAGCTTGCTGAACACGCTGAATCCACCGCAGCTAGGGGCTATCAGCGCTTCACGAAGGTGGCTGATGGGCACTTCCGCAACCCGCAAAAATGATTAAAATCGCCAAGTTTTCCACTGGCCGGACCGGCATGAACGCACCTTCCTCCTCCCCTGCCGCCCACGACGCTCCGCGTCCCGGCGCGCTGCTGTCGCCGGAACTGCCGGCGCCCCCCAACCCGTTCCGCCAGGCCATCACCGATGGCTGGTTGAAGGACGAGGCCAGCCACGTGCGCGAGCTGCTGGCGCAGGCCCGCCTGCCCGCCGAAGAGCAGGCCAAGGTGCAGGCGCTGGCCGCCGACCTGGTCGGCCGCGTGCGCGTGCGTGCCAAGGACCAGGGTGCGATCGAAGCCTTCATGCGCCAGTACGACCTGGGCAGCGAGGAAGGCGTGCTGCTGATGTGCGTGGCCGAGGCGCTGCTGCGCATTCCGGACCAGGACACCGCCGACAAGCTGATCCGCGACAAGCTGGCCGATGCCGACTGGGAAAAGCACCTGGGCGGCAGCGACTCCGTGCTGGTCAACGCCTCCACCTGGGGCCTGATGCTGACCGGCAAGCTGGTGCAGATGAACGACGCCACCCGTGCCGATGCGCCCAGCGCGTTCAAGCGCCTGGTCGGCCGCGTCGGTGAGCCGGTGGTGCGCCTGGCCGTGCGCCAGGCGATGAAGATCATGGGCCACCAGTTCGTCATGGGCCGCACCATCAGCGAAGCGCTGTCGCGCTCGCACAAGGGCGACAACGCGAACTACCGCTACTCGTTCGACATGCTGGGCGAAGGCGCGCTGACCATGAAGGACGCGCTGCGCTACCTGGAAGACTACCGTCGTGCGATCCACGCCATCGGCGGCGACCACAAGGCACGCGGCGGCCGTCCGGACGGCGACGTCAACAACGCGCCGGGCATCTCGATCAAACTGTCGGCGCTGTACCCGCGCTACGAGCACGCCAAGCGCGAGCGCGTGCTGAAGGACCTGGTGCCGGGCGTGCTGGAACTGGCTCAGCTGGCCAAGAGCTATGGCATCGGCTGCACCGTCGACGCCGAAGAGTCCGACCGCCTGGAACTGTCGCTGGACATCATCGAGCAGGTGTTCTCCGACGCCTCGCTGGCCGGCTGGGATGGCTTTGGTGTGGTCGTGCAGGCCTACCAGAAGCGCACGCCGTACACGATCGACCACCTGGCCGACATGGCGCGCCGCGCCGGTCGCCGCCTGCAGGTGCGCCTGGTCAAGGGCGCCTACTGGGACGCCGAGATCAAGCGCGCGCAGATCGAAGGCTACCCGGGCTACCCGGTGTTCACCCGCAAGCAGAACACCGATGTCTCCTACCTGGCCTGCGCCAAGCGCCTGTTCACGCATGCCGACGCGATCTACCCGATGTTCGCCACGCACAACGCGCACACCATCGCGGCCGTGCGCAGCATCGCCAATGGCGGCGTGTACGAGCACCAGAAGCTGCACGGCATGGGCGACGACCTGTACGCCGAAGTGGTGCCGGCCGACCGCTTGAACCTGCCCTGCCGCGTGTATGCGCCGGTCGGTTCGCATGAAGACCTGCTGCCGTACCTGGTGCGCCGCCTGCTGGAAAACGGCGCCAACTCCAGCTTCGTCAACCGCATCACCGACGAACGCGTGCCGATCGCCGACCTGATCCGCGATCCGGTCGAGATGGTCGCTTCGTTCGAATCGATTCCGCATCCCAAGATCCCGCTGCCGGTTGACCTGCTGCGCAGCCAGAACCACGACAGGAAGAACTCCATGGGCGCCAACCTCGCCAACGACAACGAACTGCGCGCCCTCGCCGAGCAGATCAACGCTGCAGTGAAGCCGTGGCAGGCCGCCCCGCTGGTGCCGGGTGCGAACCCGGCCGGCGCCGCGCTGCCGGTGACCAACCCGGCCGACATCCGCGAAGTGGTCGGCCAGTGGCTGGCCGCCGATGCCGCCACCGTGCAGAAGGCCCTGGCCAACGCCGTGGCCGCGCAGCCGGCCTGGAACCGCACCCCGGCCGCCAGCCGCGCCGCCATCCTCGAGCACGCCGCCGACCAGCTGGAAGCGCGCATGCCGGAGTTCATGGCGCTGTGCGTGAAGGAAGCCGGCAAGAGCCTGCCCGACAGCATCGCCGAAGTGCGCGAAGCGGTGGACTTCCTGCGCTACTACGCCAAGCAGGCGCGCGAGCAGTTCAGCCACGCCGAGAAGCTGCCGAGCCCGACCGGTGAGTCCAACGAGCTGCAACTGCACGGCCGTGGCGTGTTCGTCTGCATCAGCCCGTGGAACTTCCCGCTGGCGATCTTCCTGGGCCAGGTCGCTGCCGCCCTGGCCGCCGGCAACAGCGTCATCGCCAAGCCGGCCGAGCAGACCAACCTGATCGGCTACTACGCGGTGAAGCTGCTGCATGACGCCGGCGTGCCGGCCGAGGTGGTGCAGTTCCTGCCGGGCGACGGTGCCACCGTCGGTGCCGCGCTGACCGCCGACCCGCGCGTGGCCGGCGTGGCCTTCACCGGCTCCACCGACACCGCCCGTGCGATCAACCGCGCGATGGCCGCACGTGACGCCGCCATCGGTGTGCTGATTGCCGAGACCGGTGGCCAGAATGCCTTCATTGCCGACTCCTCGGCACTGCCGGAACAGCTGGTCAAGGACGCGATCGGTTCGGCCTTCACCTCTGCCGGCCAGCGTTGCTCGGCCGCGCGCGTGCTGTTCGTGCAGGACGACATCGCCGACAAGGTGATGACCATGCTGGCCGGCGCGATGAAGGAACTGAAGGTCGGCAACCCCGGCCTGCTGTCCACCGACGTCGGTCCGGTGATCGACGCCGATGCGCTGAAGATCCTGCAGGACCACGCGGAGCGCATGGACCGCGAAGCACGCCTGATCGCCGCTGCCGAACTGTCAACCGAAGCCGCCAATGGCACCTTCTTCGCACCGCGCGCGTACGAACTGAAGGACCTGGGCCAACTGCAGAAGGAAGTGTTCGGTCCGGTCCTGCACGTCATCCGCTGGAAGGGCGACCAGCTCGACGCGGTGATCGACCAGATCAACGCCACGGGCTACGGCCTGACCCTGGGCGTGCATTCGCGCATTGACGAGACCGTCGACCGCATCAGCAACGGCGTCCACGTCGGCAACGTCTACGTCAACCGCAACCAGATCGGTGCGGTGGTCGGCGTGCAGCCGTTCGGCGGCCAGGGCCTGTCCGGCACCGGTCCGAAGGCCGGCGGCCCGCACTACCTGCTGCGCTTCGCCACCGAAAAGACGGTGACGGTGAATACCACCGCCGCCGGCGGCAACGCCTCGCTGCTGACCCTGGGCGACTGATCGCCTGCGTCCTGCGGTGAACGAAAAACCCCGCGAAAGCGGGGTTTTTTTGTGCCTTTTATTCCTGTAGAGCCGAGCCCACGCTCGGCCTGCATGGTGCAGCGGGCACTGGATCGGCTCTACAGTGGCGGGGTGACACTGAACCGGTTGTCCGCCCGCTTCGCCAGCTCGCCCTGCACGCGTACGATGCGCGTCTCCAGATCGCCTTCCAGCAGCACGTACTCGACACCCTCTGCCTGCAGCTGCGCCAGGTACCACGCATGCTGCTGCGACCGGAAGGCTTCGCCCACGCGCGTACCATCCTGGTCGAACGGAATATCCGGCGCGCACAGGAACAGCAGGTCGTAGCGTCGTCGTGCCGCCTGCCGCAGCGGCTCCGGCGCCGTGCCGAACATCCAGCCGCTGTACCCCAGCGTTACCCACGGCGTGGTATCGCAGAACAGCCAGCGATGCGCGCGCCGCGCGGCCTCGTCTTCGTGCTGTGGCTGTGTCATTGCAATGCGAAGCAGATCGTCCGGCGTCAGTTCTCCCCCCTGCTGCTCCCACAGGGTGCGGCCATACTCCGGCACCCAGGCGGTCTGCAGGCGCTCGGCCAGCACGCGCGCCAGCGTGGTCTTGCCGCTGGACTCGCCACCGATGAAGGCCACGCGCTGCACATGGTCGGCATACACCTGCGATGCGAGGCCATGGCGATGCGCATGCGGATCGGTGCGCAGCTGGGTGCCACAGGCCTGCCCGACGTCCAGCGCGCGCTCCAGCCGCTCATGGCGCACCGGTGTGCCGAAGTGCGTGGCCAACGCCTGCCCGAAGCCGTCTCCATAGTCCTCACCGGTGTACACCGCCTGCACCGGCCCACCGAACAGGTTCAGGCACAGCCAGGCGGTGAAGTCGCGCTGCACCTGTTCGTCATCACTGTCCTGCGGCAGCGCTCGCACTGGCAAGCCATGCTGCATGCACAATGCCGCCAGTCGCGCGTCGTCAAGCACTGCTACCGTCGCCTGCGGGAAACGCGCACGCAGCCAGCGCTCACGGCGCTCGGCGCTGTAGCCGGCAAAGCCCGGCTGCGACCAGCCGATCACCAGCAGCTGCTGGCAGCGCGTGGCGGCGAAGTCGATCAGTCGTTCATGGCCGAGGTGCAGCGGGCAGAACTTGCCCACCACCAGCCCCCGCGCAGCACGCTCAGGCAGCGGCATCGGCCGCCCTGGCCTCGTTGCGCATCAGGTGCCGCCAATGGCGCAAGGCCACCAGCGCGTTGATCCAGAAGCCCACATACAGGATCGAGGTCAGGTGCAGGCCACGGCTGTAGTACAGCGGCACCGCCACGGTGTTCACCAGCAACCACACCCACCACGATTCCAGCTTGCGCCGCATCATCAGGATCTGCGCGATCACGCTCAGCACCAGCACCGCCGAATCAATGTACGGGGCGTAGGCGTTGGTCAGGCGGGTCAGCATCCAGCCGTAACCGAAGGTCGCCACCACCGCCAGCGGCGCCAGCCAGGCCCATGCACGCGGTCGCAATGAGGTGATCGGCAGCGGCGCACCGTGATCGCCGCGCAACCACTGCCACCAGCCCAGCACGCTGATGGCAATGAAGAAGAACTGCAGCACCATGTCCGCGTACAGATGCGAGCGCTCGAACACCGCGGCAAACAGCGCACAGCCGACGATGCCCAGCCACCAGGTGTGCACGTTGTTGCGGCCGGCCAGCAGGATCGAGCCGGCGACGGCGATGTTGGCAGCCAGCTCCAGCTGGAAGTTCGGATCGGACAGGTTCATGGCGCTATTGTCGTGGATCCACGCCGTGGATGGCTGCGCTCTTCAGTAGATCCACGCCACGCGTGGATGGCCCGTGGCCACAGAAAAGAAAGCCCCGCTTGCGCGGGGCCTTCCGTGTGCTGCGTCAGGCCGAGGCCCGAATCAGAACTTGTACTGGAACGAAGCGGCCAGCACGTCGCCACGGACCTTGTACTTGCCCGACAGCGAGTTGCCCTGGTTGTTGTTGCCAGCCGGCACGTAAACGTTCGGGTCGCTGGTGAACAGATGGGTATAGCCCAGGTTGTACTCGGTGTTCGCCGACGGGGTCCAGCCCACGCCCAGCGACAGCCACTTGCGGCTGGTATCCGGCACACGCACGTCGCGGTGGGCGTCGGTGGTCGGGGTCTGGTCCAGCGCCACACCACCACGCAGGGTGACGGTATCGCTCAGCTTGTAGTCGGCGCCCAGCGACACGAAGGTGGTATCGCGGTAGCCGAACTTCAGCTCTGAATTCGGCTGCGGCGAGGCGTAGTCGACGGTGACGTTGTCAAAGGCGGTCGACCAGGCGGTACGGGTCACGTCGCCCATCACGGTCCAGCGGTCGTTGACCTTGTGGGTCACGCTCAGGGTGGCCGAGGCCGGCATGGTGACGTTGGCCTTGCCGCTGGTGTCCATGAACCAGCCGCGGGTGTTCGGCGAGTTGGTCAGCAGGGCACGGGCACGATCGGCGCCGCTGAAGGTCGCATCACCACCGGTGATCTTGTGCTTGACCTTGGAACGGTAGCTCAGGCCGATGTGGGTGTTCTCGTCCAGCGAGAACAGGCCACCGACGGTCCAGCCCACGGCATTGTTGTCGCCTTCGATCTTCAGGGTGCCATCCGAGCTGCCCGGGGTGAAGCCCGGAGCGCCAGCACCGGCCAGGATGCTGCCGTAGTCGATGGCGTTGCTCAGCTCGATGGTCAGGTGTTCAACAAACACCGACGCGCCGAAGGACACGTATGGGTTGACGTCATACGACGCGGCGAAGCCGAGGTCGATGGCCTTCAGGTCGGTCTTCAGGCCGCTGTAGCGACCGACCCAACCGTTGTCGTATTCGGTCTTGAAGCCGAACGGAGCGGTCAACGACACACCGAAGTGGGCCTGCTCGCCGATCGGCATGTGGAAGTACGCAGCCGGAACCGGGGCGATCATGCCGGCGTCGCCGCCGTTGCCGCCCTGGGCCGGGAAGCCATTCGGGGTCCGCTGGCTGACGCCGGTACGGCCGGTGCCTTTGTACTTGGCACCGAAGCTGATGGCGCTCAGGTCGCCCTGGACCATGGTGCCTTCCAGCTGGCGCATGCCGGCCGGGTTGACGGCGATGATGGAGGCGTCGCCTTCGGCGCTGCCGGAACCGGCGAACGCGCGGCCGAGGCCCTTGGCGCTGTTTTCCTTCAGCTGGAAGGCAGCAGCGTTGGCGTCGGCGGCGGCCAGCGCACCGGCAACGCCGACGGCCAGCAGGGTCAGACGGGCAATGGTGGAAGCGGTTTGCATCGTAGTTCTCTCTCCGGTAAGCGGTGATGGTGCTCTGAGTGCGCCTGCGCCCGGCAGGCCTTGGGGCCCTTCGGAGCGCGCCGGATTCCCCTCCCGACATACGACGCCGTATGCGAGTATTACCCAGAGCTGTTAATGAAACAATAACAGCGCAGGCGCTTTTTTCGTCCCAGAAGCTGAACAGGACAATCCCCGCCGTAAGCGCCCGCACGCTAGGCTATTGCCCATGTTCGTCTCCCTCCCGTCGCGCAAGAAGGCGGCCCTGCGCTGGGCCACGCCCGTGCTGTTTGCGGCACTGTGGCTGGCGTTCCTGTGGTCGATCTCGCGTCCGGACGACGCCCGGGGCAGCCTCTGGCTGGACTGGGGCGCCCTGTCCACCGGCCTGACCCACCCGCTGGACTGGTGGGCGACCCTGCAGGACGGCAGCGTGCTGCGGCTGTTCACGGCTCTGTTCCTGCACGCGGACTGGTCACATCTGCTGGGCAACCTGGTGTTCCTGCTGATCTTCGGCCTGCCCGCCGAGCGGGTGCTGGGGCCGTGGCGGCTGCTGCTGCTGTTCCTGGTCGGCGGTGCGGTGTCCAACCTGGTAGCGATCTACACCATGGGCAGCCCGGACCAGATCATCATCGGTGCCAGCGGCGCGGTGTCCGCACTGATCGGCGCCTATCTGGCCCTGTTCCCGGGCGCCCGGCTGGGCGTGGTCATTCCGCTCGGCCTGTTCCTGGAGTTCGTGCGCGCCCCGGCCTACCTGCTGATCGGCGTCTGGGCCGCCCTGCAGGTGGTGTTCGCCCATATCGGCCCAAGCTTCGGCATGGTCGCTTGGTGGGCGCACATCGGCGGCTTCGTGTTCGGCGTGGTGTACGGGGTCTACGTGCGGGCGGCCATCGCCCGCCGCCTGCGCAAGCGCCACGGCTTCTGACCCCTGGTAGTGCCGGCCGCTGGCCGGCTCCACGCGCACCCGCTCGTTCGTGGATCAGTCGAGCACGGCTCGACTCTACAGAATCAGGGCGTGGCCGGGACGGGTGCGGGCTTCGCTTCTGGCTTCGCTTCTGGCTTCGCTTCTGGCTTCGCTTCTGGCTTCGCTTCTGGCTTCGCTTCTGGCTTCGCTTCTACCTTCGCCTCCGGCTTCGCGGCAGCGGCCTTCGCAGCCTTGGCCGCATCCGCTTTTGCCGCTTCGGCCTTCAAGCGTGCAGCCACCGAACCCGGGGTCTTCAGCTCGGCCAGCGCGTCGTTGATCGGGCCATCGCCCGGCAGTACCGCACCTGCGTGATAGCCCTCGGTGCCCTCGTCGTCACCGCGCAGATGGCCCGGCAGGGTCGCTTCGCTGTAATCGCTCAGGCTGGCCGGCAGTGCATCCTCGGCCGGCGTAGCGGCCGGCTTCAGTTCGACCTCCGGCACGATGCCCGTGGCCTGGATCGACTTGCCGCTGGGCGTGTAATAACGCGCGGTGGTCAGCTTCACCGAGTCACCGTTGTCCAGCGGCAGCACGGTCTGCACCGAGCCCTTGCCGAAGGTGCGGCTGCCAACCACGCGGGCGCGCTTGTTGTCGCGCAGTGCGCCGGCCAGCACTTCCGAGGCACTGGCCGAACCGGCGTCGACCAGCACCACCACCGGTGCGCCCTTCAGCAGGTCGCCCGGCGTTGCATCGAAACGTGCATCGCTGATGCTGATGCGGCCGCGGGTACTGACGATGTTGCCCTTGTCGAGCAGGTCGTCGGCCACCTGCACGGCAGCAGTCAGCAGGCCACCCGGGTTGCTGCGCAGATCCAGCACCAGGCCCTTGAGCTGGCCACCGGACTGCTTCTGCAACTGCTGCACGTGCTTCTGGAAGTCCGAACCGGTGTCGGCCTGGAACGTACTCAGGCGGATGTAGCCATAGCCCGGTTCCAGCAGGCGGCTGCGCACGCTGGTCACGCGGATGGTCTGGCGGGTGAGGCTGACATCGAACGGCTTGGGCTTGCCTTCGCGCACGATGGTCAGCACCACCTTGCTGCCGGCCGGGCCGCGCAGCGGTTCGCTGGCATCGATCGCGCTGATCGGCTTGCCGTCGATGGCGATGATCAGGTCACCGGCGAGGATGCCGGCCTTGGCCGCCGGCGTGTCGTCGATCGGCGAGATCACCTTCATGCTGGCGTTGTCTGGCTGCTGCTGCAGCTCCACGCCGATGCCTTCGTAGGCGCCGCTGGCCTGTTCGTCGAAGGCCTGCGCGTCTTCCTTGTTGAAGTAGGTGCTGTGCGGGTCGAGGTCGAGCAGCAAGCCACGCACCGCTGCCTGCATCAGCTTCTTGTCATCGACCGGATCGACGTAGGCGGCCCGCACTGCGTTGTAGACGGCCACGAAGCGGCGGATGTCCTCCAGCGGCACCTTCGAGGTCACCGCCTCCTCGCTGCTCGCTGCCTGCCCGCCGGTTTCCTGGCTCGGGGCGGGCGCGGTCTGCTGCGCCCAGGACAGCGCTGGCAACAGGGCCAGCAAGAGGGTGGCGGTACGGGCTGCGCGCATGGATCACTCCTGTCGACGGTGGCATGGTGCCCAAGGCACATGCACCGATTATGCGCGAAGCACAGCTAAATTCCCGTTGAATCCGGCCCGCACGTGGCGAGCCGGGATTCAGCGCCGCTGCAGCCAGCTGTCCGGATTCACCGGTTGCCCGCCACGACGCAGCTCGAAGTACAGCGCGGTGACCCCTTGGCCCCCCGAGTTGCCGACCTTGGCCACCGCATCGCCACGGCTGACCCGTGCACCGGCGTCCTTGAGCAGGGTGTCGTTGTGGGCGTACAGGCTCATGTAGCCATTGCCGTGGTCGACGATCAGGATCATGCCGTAGCCGGTCATCCAGTCGGAGAACACCACGGTACCGTCGGCCACAGCGGTGACGGTGCTGCCGGCCGGTGCGCCGATCAGCACGCCGCTGCTGGTACGCCCGTCAGGCAGCTTGCCGCCGTAGCGGGCCAGCAGGTTGCCGGACAACGGCCAACCCAGGCCCCCCACCTTCGGCGCCGGTGCGGAAGCCACCGCCGGCGGAACCTTGGTGGGCGGTGGCGGCCGTCCCTGTGCCGCGGCCTGGCGTGCAGCACGTTCGGCAGCGGCCTTCTCCGCTGCCGCACGGCGCGCAGCCGCGCGACGCTCGGCCTCGGCACGGGCGGCGGCCGCACGCAGATTGGCCAGCAGTGTTTCCAGCGCCTTGGCATCCTGGCCCAGCGCCTGTTCCTTCTCGCGCTGGTCCTTGAAGCGCTCGTCCAGCGAGGCCACGGTCTTTGCGCGATCGCGGCGGTCGGCTTCCAGCGCCGCTGCCTGCTGCTTCTGGTCCTGCTGCGCCCCCTGCAGCTTCTGCTTGCGCTCGGCGATCTGCGCCTGCAGCGCTTCCAGTTCCTTCAGGTCGGCGGTCAGCGTGGTGATGCGCTGGGCCCGCTCACGCTGCAGGTAGCGGTGGTAGGCCAGGGCGCGATTGGCATCGGCCACCGTGTCCTGCGACAGCAGCAGCTTCAATGGTGCGTGGTTGCCCAGCTGGTAGGCCGCACGCAGCAGGCCGGCCAGCTCGCGATGCTGCTGGGCGAGATTGGCCTGCAGCGTGCTGCGGCGTTGTTCGGCCTCGGCCAGGGCCCGTCCCTGCTCGCGCAGCGCGGTCTCGGTCTGCGCAAGCGCGCGGCCGGTGCGGGCCACCTTCTCGTCGGCCTCACGCAGCTGCTGCGAGGCCTGGCCACGCTGGCCCTCGATCTGCCGGCGCTCCTGCGCCACGCCCTTCAGTTCACTGCGCAGTTTCTGCAGCTTGCGCTCGGTCTCGCGCGTGGTCTGCGCGGCCCCCGGCAGCGGCAACGCCAGTGCCAAGGCCAGCCCCAACAGCAGGCAGCGCCCGCCGCGAGCAGCGGCGATGTGATGTCGGCGTGATGGGAAGGCGTTGTTGCGCAAGGGCTTTCCAGTGACTTCAGGCAGTTGCAGGGGGTACCGGGGAATGGTGACATCTCCGCACGCGGCCTGCCAGCCGCACATCCATCGAGGTCCCCATGAAAGCTCTCTCCATTCCGCTGCTGTTGGGCGTACTGCTGGTCACCGGGCCAGTGGCAGCGCAGGAAAACATCAGCAAGGTCAACGGCAGCATCAGCGCCGAACCCGGCCAGCGCTACGGCAAGCTGGACACCGTCAACGGCGGCATCCGCGTCGGCGAAGGCGTCGAGACCGGCAGCATCGACACCGTCAACGGCGGGGTCAAGGTCGCCGATCGCGCGCGCACCGGCAAGATCGAAACGGTCAACGGCGGCGTACGCCTGGGCCGCGAAGTGATCGCCCACGGCAGCGTCAGCACCGTTAACGGCAGCATCTTCAGCGATCGCGGCAGCCAGATCGAAGGCGGCGTTGAAACCGTGAACGGTGGCATCGGGCTGGTCGAAAGCCGCGTCGGCAACGACGTAGAAACCGTCAACGGTGACATCACCGTGGGCATCGGTTCGCAGGTCAAGGGCGGTGTGCACGTGCGCAAGCCAAACTTCAGCGTCTCGCTGACCGCCAGCCGCAAGCCACGCGTGATCATCGGTCCGAATGCCGTGGTGGACGGCCCGTTGCAGTTCGAACGCGAGGTGGTGCTGTACGTGCACCGCACGGCCCGCATCGGCCCGGTCACCGGCGCCGAGCCGATCCCGTTCGACACCGAAACCGCTCCGGCGGACTGAGCACACCGCGCCCATCGGTTCGGTGATACTCGCTGTTACCGGTCGTACACGTGGTGCGGCCGCCCTTTGTTTTCCAGGAATCGACGATGCCCCGCAAACTCCTCCTGTGCCTGGCCGCTGCGGCCGCGCTCAGTGCCTGCAAAGGCGAAGACACTCCGGCGCCCGCGCCGGCCACCGACACCGCCGCTGCCAAGCCGGCGGCCCATGCGTTCTCGCCGGAGATCAACGCCGGCGACTTCGCCGAGATGGTCAAGACGCTGGCTTCGGATGAATTCGAAGGCCGCGCCCCAGGCAGCAAGGGCGAGGAACTGACGGTCAACTACATCCGCGACCAGATGCAGCGCATCGGCCTGCAGCCCGGCAACGGCGACAGCTGGTTCCAGGATGTGCCGATGACCGAGACCACGGCCGACGAATCGACCGTGCTGAAGATCACCCAGGGCGGCAAGACCACCGAGCTGAAGTTCGGCACCGACATGGTGGTGGGTACCCGTACCGGCCAGGCCGAGGTGAAGGTCGATGCCAGCGACCTGGTGTTCGTCGGCTACGGCGTCGACGCGCCGGAGCAGAAGTGGAACGACTACGCCGGCCAGGACTGGAAGGGCAAAACGGTCGTCATGTTCGTCAACGACCCGGGCTTCCATGTCGATGACGCGAAGCTGTTCGACGGCAAGCGCATGACCTACTACGGCCGCTGGACCTACAAGTTCGAGGAGGCCGCACGCAAGGGCGCCGCCGCCGCGCTGATCGTGCACGACACCGCCGGCGCCTCCTATGGCTGGGACGTGGTGAAGAACTCCTGGGCAGGCCCGCAGTACGACCTGCCGGCCAAGGATGACCCGGAAGCCCGCATTCCGGTGCAGGGCTGGCTGAGTGCCGACGCTGCCAAGGCGCTGTTCGCCGGTGCCGGCCTGGACCTGGCGCAGGCCTACAAGGACGCCAGCAAGCGCGGCTTCAAGCCGGTGCCGCTGAAGGCCACCGCTGCGGTCGATCTGAAGAGCCAGATCGCGCAGAAGCAGTCGCGCAACGTGGTGGGCGTGCTGCCGGGCAGCAAGCGTGCCGACGAGGCCGTGCTGTACATGGCGCACTGGGATCACCTGGGCAAGCACGAGGGCGAGACCGGCGACAACATCTACAACGGCGCGGTCGACAACGCCACCGGCGTGGCCGGCATCCTCGAGGTGGCTGAAGCCATGGCCCACCAGGAGCCGAAGCCGGAGCGCTCGGTGGTGTTCCTGGCGGTGACCCTGGAAGAATCCGGCCTGCTGGGTTCGAAGTACTACGTTGCCCATCCGACCTTCCCGCTGGACAAGATCGCCGGCGTGATCAACATCGATGCGATGTCGGTGGCTGGCCGTGCCAAGGACGTGACCGTCACCGGCTTCGGCAGCTCGGAGCTGGAAGACATCCTCAAGCCGCTGGCCGCGGCCCAGGACCGTACCCTGCACGGTGAGACCTCGGTGCAGAGCGGCTTCTACTTCCGTTCCGATCACTTCAACTTCGCCAAGGCCGGTGTGCCGGCCCTGTACGCCGATGGCGGCGAAGACCTGCGCGAGGGTGGCGTGGACGCGGGCCGCAAGGCTGCAGCCGACTACGGCGCCAACCGCTACCACGGCCCGAAGGATGAGTTCGATGCGGCCACCTGGAAGCTGGACGGCACCGTCGAAGACCTGCAGCTGATGTACGGCGTCGGCAAGGAACTGGCCGGTGGCGATCGTTGGCCGAACTGGTACGAAGGCAACCCGTTCAAGGCAGCCCGCGACGCGATGATGAAGGACAAGGCCCCGGCTGCGGCGAAGTAGCGTCGAGCCTGCTCGACTGAGTACTGAAGCAAGCCAAGGCGGCGCCCGCAAGGGCGCCGCTTTTTTGTGTGTGATCGCGCCCTGCAGTTTTAGATGCCAACCTTGGTTGGCGCCGTGGTTCCATGCAGAGAGCATCCACGCATGGCGTGGATCTACCGGGCGATGTAACGCCGTCGGGTTGCCGGCCAGCGGCCGGCACTACCCGCATTTCGCGCGCACAAAGAAAAACCCCCGCTGCGCGAGCAGCGGGGTTTTGGGTGTAAACCCTGGCGATGACCTACTCTCGCATGGCTTGAGCCACACTACCATCGGCGCAGCTGCGTTTCACTTCCGAGTTCGGGATGGGATCGGGTGGTTCCACAGCGCTAATTTCACCAGGGAGACGGTTGCAGCAGCGCTTGCAGCGCCAGCTTCGCGATCTTGCCCTTGGGGCGGAAGGCACCCGGAAAATGCAGTGCCTTCACTTAATAAGAAAAACCCCGCTGCGTAAGCAGCGGGGTTTTGGGTGTAAACCCTGGCGATGACCTACTCTCGCATGGCTTGAGCCACACTACCATCGGCGCAGCTGCGTTTCACTTCCGAGTTCGGGATGGGATCGGGTGGTTCCACAGCGCTAATTTCACCAGGGAGGCGGTTGGAGCGTCGCCATCCGATACAGCTGGATAAGGCGCCTGCCTCTCGTAGTTCTTGTGACGTAGCGTGCACTTGGATGCTCTTACGACGCTGTCGTAAAGCCAAGGCAACTTGAGGTTATATGGTCAAGCCTCTCGGATCATTAGTATCAGTTAGCTCAATACATTGCTGTACTTACACACCTGACCTATCAACCACGTAGTCTACATGGTTCCTTCAGGGGGCTTGTGCCCCGGGAGATCTCATCTTGAGGCGCGCTTCCCGCTTAGATGCTTTCAGCGGTTATCGCTTCCGAACATAGCTACCCGGCAATGCCACTGGCGTGACAACCGGAACACCAGAGGTTCGTCCACTCCGGTCCTCTCGTACTAGGAGCAGCCCCTCTCAAATCTCCAACGCCCATGGCAGATAGGGACCGAACTGTCTCACGACGTTCTGAACCCAGCTCGCGTACCACTTTAAATGGCGAACAGCCATACCCTTGGGACCGACTACAGCCCCAGGATGTGATGAGCCGACATCGAGGTGCCAAACACCGCCGTCGATATGAACTCTTGGGCGGTATCAGCCTGTTATCCCCGGAGTACCTTTTATCCGTTGAGCGATGGCCCTTCCATACAGAACCACCGGATCACTAAGTCCTAGTTTCCTACCTGCTTGATCCGTCGATCTTGCAGTCAAGCACGCTTATGCCTTTGCACACAGTGCGCGATGTCCGACCGCGCTGAGCGTACCTTCGAGCTCCTCCGTTACTCTTTAGGAGGAGACCGCCCCAGTCAAACTACCCACCATACACGGTCCCCGACCCAGATAATGGGCCCAGGTTAGAACGTCAAGCACGACAGGGTGGTATTTCAAGGATGGCTCCGCTGCAGCTAGCGCCACAGTTTCATAGCCTCCCACCTATCCTACACAGACGAACTCAACGTTCAGTGTAAAGCTATAGTAAAGGTTCACGGGGTCTTTCCGTCTTGCCACGGGAACGCTGCATCTTCACAGCGATTTCAATTTCACTGAGTCTCGGGTGGAGACAGCGCCGCTGTCGTTACGCCATTCGTGCAGGTCGGAACTTACCCGACAAGGAATTTCGCTACCTTAGGACCGTTATAGTTACGGCCGCCGTTTACTGGGGCTTCGATCAAGAGCTTCGCCTTGCGGCTGACCCCATCAATTAACCTTCCAGCACCGGGCAGGCGTCACACCCTATACGTCCACTTTCGTGTTTGCAGAGTGCTGTGTTTTTGATAAACAGTCGCAGCGGCCTGGTTACTGCGACC